>NZ_OZ186761.1:0-81783 GCF_964272335.1 Streptomyces sp. SudanB5_2050 | reverse complement strand
CTGCGGCCTTGAAAACATGGGGGAAACGTGGACATCGAAGTGCTGGGTGCGCTGTCGGTGCGCGAGCACGGGGTGTCGGTCGTGCCGACCGCGCCCAAGCCGCGCCAGGTCCTGGCCCTGCTCGCGCTCAACGCCGACCAGGTGGTCCCGGTGGCCGCGCTCGTCGACGAACTGTGGGGGGAGAACCCGCCGCGCAGCGCGCGGACCACCCTGCAGACCTACGTCCTGCAGCTGCGCGAGCTGATGGCCCAGGCGCTGGCCCACGGCCCCGACGAACGCTGCACCGCCAAGGACATCCTCGCCACGGTTCCCGGCGGCTACCGCCTGCAGACACGCGGCGGCCACGTCGACTACCGCGAGTTCGACCAGCGCGCCGGCCTCGGCTACCGGGCCATGGACGCCGAGGACTACGCCGGCGCGGCCCGCCGGCTGGCCGACGCGCTCGCGCTGTGGAACGGGCAGGCCCTGACCGACATCCAGGCCGGCCTGCGCATCGACACGGAGGTCAAGCGGCTGGAGGAGGCCCGGCTGTGCGCGCTCGACCAGCGCATCGAGGCCGACCTGCGGCTCGGACGCCACCGGGAACTGCTGTCGGAACTGACGGTCCTGGTCAACCAGTACCGCATGCACGAGAGCCTGCACGGCCAGTTCATGCTGGCCCTGCACCGCTCGGGCCGGCGCGGTGAGGCCCTCAACGTCTACCAGCGGCTGCGCAGCACACTCGTGCACGAACTGGGCCTGGAACCCTCCGCCGCGCTCAGCCGCCTGCAGCGCTCCATCCTCATGGCCCGCCCCGAGACGCCCGCCGCCGCCGGCGGCAGCGGCCGCCTCGTCACCCGCTGACCCGGCCGCCGTTCCTCACGGGCCGCACGGATGGTGTGCCGTGAGCCGGGCGACCTGCTCGGACAGCTCCCGCTGCTGCCGGCGCAGCAGCTCCACGTGGCCGCGCAGCCGCACCAGCTCCTCCCGGAGCACCCCGAGTTCGTCCCCGCCCTGCCCGGCCGTCCCGGCCCCCGCCCGGTCGGCGGAGTCCGCCGCCGGCTCACAGGAGCGCAGAATCGCTTCCCTGCGACGGCTGAGCACCTGGCCCGGCCCGATACCCAGATCACGGGCCAGCCGCCGGCGCGCCCTGTCGTAGGTGCTCAGCGCCTCGGCCCGGCGGCCGCAGCGGTGCAGCGCCGTCATCAGCTGCTCGTGGAACCGCTCACGCAGCGGGTGCACGGCGACCAGCTCCTCCAGCTCACCGGTGATCTCCGCACAGCGGTCCGCCCGCAGACAGACGTCGTAGAGCACCTCCAGGGCACGCAGCCGGCTCTCCTCCAGCAGCGCCGCCTCGGCCGAACAGATGGGCCCCTGGCCGCTGCCCTGCAGAGCGGGCCCGCGCCACAGCGCCAGACCCTCGCGCAGCACCTCCACCGCCCGGCCCGGGGCGGTGGCGGCCAGCTCGCGCCCCTGGCCCACCAGACGGTGGAAGCGCTGCGCGTCCGTCGCCGCCGGCCCCAGGCTCAGGGTGTAGCCCAGCGGGGAGGTCCGCAGCCACACGTGGCGCGGCCCGCCCGGGCCCGGGGCCGGCAGCAGCCGCCGCAGCCGGGCCACATGGGCCTGCAGCGCGTTGGCGGCGTTGACCGGAGGGTGCCCGCCCCACAGCTCCTCCACGAGGCACTCGGCGGGCACCGCCTGCCCGGCCCTCACCAGCAGCGCGCCCAGCAGCGCACGCTGCTTCGCACCCGCGGGAACGATCCGTACGCCGAAACGCTCGTCGTGGATCTGCACGGAACCAAGAATCCGGAACTCCATCTCGCCCTTGCCCGGGAAGCACCCGATTCCGCATCCGCCGGCCCGGATCACGGCCCCGGTATTCCCTCACGAATAGCAGGTGCACTTCCTTCCGCACGGACTCTAGCCGCCCATGGTTTCCGGCACGCTATTCTCCAGCCGGCCCCGTACCGGCGTGGGCGATTCCTCGAGAGTTCTTCAGCCCCCGCGGCCCCGGCCCGCCCGAAAAGGACAGGACACCGCGACCGAAAAGCCCGCCCCGCCCGGACAGCCGGTGACACACGCCCGCCGCCGCCGGCCAGGACAGGAAACCCGGTACCGCCGGCCAGGACAGGGGACCCTCCGTCACCGGCCGGGACAGGGCATCCTCCGCTGCCGGACGGCCGGCCACGACCGTCCCCGGACGGCCGGCACCGCTCCCCGGCCCCCGCACGCGCCGCCCGGCGCCGTCACCGCGGCCCTCGCCGCGGCTCTCGCCGTGGCCGGAAAAACAACCGAAACGAATACGCCCCCGACCGTACCGGGCGCAAAATCACCACCCGTGAGCGGTAACCCGGAGACAGCCCGGACAAAGCCGCAGCCTCCTGTCTTCCAGGGACGGGTCAAGAATAACTAGAGCCGCCCTCGCGCGCCGATCAGAGAACCGTCCGGTTCCTCTTGCCGCGGAGTGGCGGGAATGACGCGGACAGGCGCAAGGAGGCAGTATCAAGTAGCTCCGTCAACGGCTCAGAACCAGTCGCCCCGAAACATTGCGGAGGGAATTATGGAAATAAAAGTCCTGGGTGCGTTGAACGCCGAATTCGAGGGAATCTCGGTCGTCCCCAGTGCGGGCAAGCCCCGGCAGATCCTGGCGCTGCTCGCCCTGTACCCCGGCCGGGTGGTGCCGGTGCCCACCCTCATGGAGGAGATCTGGGGCACCGACCTGCCGCAGAGTTCGATGACCACGCTGCAGACGTACATCCTCCAGCTGCGCCGCCTGCTGGGCACGGCCATGGGCCCCGACGTGCCGGGCTCGGCCAAGGACGTCCTGGCCACCCGCTACGGCGGGTACCTGCTGCAGATACCCGCCGAGGCGGTCGACGCGTTCACCTACGAGCGGCTCGTGACCGAAGGACGACAGGCCTACGAGGACGGCGAGGACGAGCGGGCGGCCACGGTGCTGCGCCGGGCGCTCGACCTGTGGGACGGCCCCGCCCTGGTCGACGTGCGGGTCGGGCCCGTCCTGGAGATCGAGGCGATGCGCCTGGAGCAGAGCCGGCTGGTGGCCCGCGAGCGCCGCATCGACGCCGACCTGCGGCTGGGCCGGCACGTCGAACTCATCGCCGAACTCACCGACCTGATCGCCCGCCACCCCCAGCACGAAGGGCTGCACTCCCAGGCCATGGTGGCGCTCTACCGCTCCGGCAGGCAGGCCGCCGCCCTCGACGTCTACCGCAGGCTCCGCCAGCGGCTCATCGACGAACTCGGCGTCGAACCCTCCCCGCAACTGCAGCGGCTGCACCAGGCGATGCTCGCCGTCGACCCGCGCCTGGACATCGTGGCGGGCCCCCGGCGCACCTCCACGTTCGACCTGTACGCAGCATGAGGCGCCGGTGCCCTCGCCGCCCGGCCGGACCCGGCACGCCGGCCCCCGCAGGGGCGGCGGCCGCCGCGGCCGCCGGCCGGGGCCGCCGCCCGCCTCGCCGCGGGGTTGAGCGCCGCACGAGCCGCGCGGGCGACGCTCGGTGCCCAGGGGCACCCACCCCCCGGACCGGCGCCGGGACGGCACCGCGTGGCACGCGCCACGCCGGCGGCGCCCGCCCGGATGGGGCCGGACCGGACCGTTCACAAGGAGGGCGACGCATGGCTTCCCGCTCCAGGGACCGTGAGGCGGGCACCGCACGGATCACACTCACCTGCCTCGCCCACGCCGGAGCGGGCGTGGCGAGCTACCGCGGCTGGTCCGCGGCGGTCGGACCCGGCATCGACGTGGCCGCCCTGCCGCTCCCGGGCCGCGACAGCCGCCGCCGCGAACCACGCCTGACCGAACGCGCCGGCCTGCTCGCCGACTTCCTGCCGACCCTGCTTCAGACGGCACGCCGCGGCCCCTACGCGCTCTACGGACACAGCATGGGAGCCCTCGTCGGCTACACGCTCACCCGGGCCCTGGCCGACTCCGGCCTGCCCCCGCTGTTCCTGGCCGTCGGCGCCTGCCCGCCCCCGCACACCACCACCGTCCTGGCGGACGCGGCGGACCTGCCCGACGAGGACCTGCTGCCGCTGCTCGACGAGATCGGCTCCCTGCCGCCGGGCGCCTCCGCCTCCCCCGGCGGACTGTGGCGGCGCACCTTCCTGCCCGTCCTGCGCGACGACCTGCGCCTGGCCCGATCGCTGCGCAACGCCGCCCTGGACCCGGTCACCGGAGGGCCGCTGGACGTGCCCGTCCTGGTCTTCGCGGGCCGCGACGACCCGCTCGCCGCACCCGCCGCCCTGCGCCACTGGCAGCAGTGGACCACCAACCTGATCGAACTGCACACCGTCGCCGGGGGACACTTCTTCGCAAGCTCCTCGAGCCTGGCCCAGCACGTCGGCCGGGCCTGCCGCGGCCACGTGACCGCGCTGCCCACGGGAGGCGGCCGGTGAACCGCGTCGTGATCACCGGGATCGGCGTCGTCGCCCCCGGCGCGGTGGGCACCGCCGGCTTCTGGGACCTGCTCACCGTCGGCCGCACCGCCACCCGCCGCGTCACCCTCTTCGACGCCTGCGGCTACCGCTCCCGCGTCGCCGCCGAGGTCGACTTCACCCCCGCCGCCCACGGATTCGACCTCGCCGACACCGAACGCCTGGACCGCGCGGCACAGTTCGCGCTGGTCGCCGCACGCGAAGCCGTCGCCGACAGCGGCGTCGCGGACCGCATCGGCCGCAACCCCCTGCGCACCGGCGTCAGCCTGGGCAGCGCCATCGGCTGCACCACGAGCCTGGCCACCCAGTACGCCATCCTCAGCGACTGCGGCACCACCTGGACCCTCGACCACACCGAGGCCGCCGAATCCCTCTACGACTACTTCGTCCCCAGCTCCCTGGCCGCCACCGTCGCCCGCGACCGGGGCGCACAGGGCCCCGTCGCCCTCGTCTCCAGCGGCTGCACCTCCGGCCTGGACGCCGTCGGCCACGGCGCCGACCTGATCCGGGAAGGCAGCGCCGACATCGTCGTCGCCGGCGGAACGGAAGCACCCATCGTGCCCATCGCCATGGCCTGCTTCGACCGCCTGCGCCTCACCAGCTCCCGCAACGACGACCCCGCCACCGCCAGCCGCCCCTTCGACCGCACCCGCGACGGATTCGTGCTCGGCGAGGGCGCCGCCGTCCTGGTCCTGGAAGAACTCGAACACGCCCGCCGCCGCGGCGCCCGCCCCTACGCGGAACTGTCCGCCATCGCCGCCCACAGCAGCGCCCACCACATGACGGGACTGCGCCCCGGGGCACTGGAGATGGCCGACGCCATCCGCGCCGCCCTCGACCAGGCACGGCTGAACCCCGCCGACGTCGACTACATCAGCGCCCACGGCGCGGGAACCCGGCACAACGACCGGCACGAGACACACGCCCTCAAGGAAAGCCTGGGCGGCAGCGCCCACCGCGTGCCCGTCAGCTCCATCAAGTCGATGATCGGGCACGCCCTGGGCGCCGCCGGCGCCCTGGACCTGGCCGCCAGCGCCCTGGCCATCCGGCACGACACCGTCCCGCCCACCGCCAACCTCCACGAACCCGACCCCACCTGCGACCTCGACTACACCCCCCTGTTCGCCCGGGAACAGCGCACCAGCACCGTCCTCACCGTCGCCAGCGGCTTCGGCGGCTTCCACACGGCCGCCGTCCTCACCCGGCCACGGCTCAAGGAGGCCGCATGACCAAGGCGACCCAGGCCCCCGAACCGGCCCGACCCGCCGGCGCCGGAGGCCCCCGCCAGACCCTGGTCACCGGCATCGGAGTCGCCGCACCCAACGGCCTGGGCACCAGAGCCTGGTGGGACGCCGTGCTGTGCGGGCGCACCGGACTGGGCCCCATCACCCGCTTCGACGCCTCCGGCTACCCCGTACGCATCGCCGGCGAGATCCCCGGCTTCGTCGACGAGGACCACATCCCCAGCAGACTGCTGCCCTCCACCGACCGCGGCACCCGCATCGCCCTGGTCGCGGCCGAAGAAGCCCTGCGCGACGCTAACGTGAGCCCGGCCGACCTGCCCGCATACGGCGCCGGCGTGATCACCGCCAGCTCCGCGGGCGGCGCCGAATTCGGCGAACGGGGACTGGCCGCACTGTGGAGCAAAGGCGCCCAGCACGTCAGCGCCTACCAGTCCTTCGCGTCCTTCCACGCGGCAGCCCCCGCACAGATCTCCATCCGGCACCGACTGCGCGGCCACGGCTCGACCGTCGTCAGCGAACAGGCCGGCGGCATCGACGCACTCGCCCGCGCCCGGCGGCGGATCCGCGACGGGGCATGCCTCATGGTCACCGGCGGGATCGACTCCACACTGTGCGCATGGGGCTGGGCCGCGCACCTGGCGGACGGCCGGCTCAGCCCGGCCACCGAACCCGCCCGGGCCTACCGGCCCTTCGCGGCCACGGCCGACGGCCACGCGGTCGGCGAGGGCGGCGCCCTGCTCGTCCTGGAGGACGCCCGGGCCGCCGCCCGCCGGGGCGCCACCGGCTACGGCGTCATCGCCGGCTGCGCCGCCACCTTCGACGGACCCGACCGCCCTACACTGCGCCAGGCCGCGGAACTCGCCCTGGCCGACGCCGGCCTGGCCCCCGAACACGTGGACGTGGTCTTCGCCGACGGCGCCGCCGAGCGGCGCGCCGACCTCGTCGAGAGCCAGGCGCTGTGCGCGCTGTTCGGACCCTACGGAGTACCGGTCACCGTGCCGAAGACGATGACCGGGCGGCTGGGCGCGGGCGGCTCGGCCCTGGACGTGGCAGCCGCGCTGCTCGCCCTGCGCGAGAAGGTCGTACCCCCGACCACCGGAACCGGACGCGTCGCCGACGACTGCCCGCTGGACCTGGTCACCGGGGCCCCACGGGAACTGCCCCGGCTACGGGTGGCGCTGGTGCTGGCCCGCGGACGGGGCGGCTTCAACTCCGCCGCGGTGCTCCGGGCCCCTCAGACGGAGTGACGGACCGCCCCTAGCGAGACGGAGCGGAACACACGGGCGGCCAGGAACGGCCCGCGGCCCCGCGGGCCGCGCAAAGGGAAACACCCCCGGCGCCGACTCCCCGGCCTCCTGGCCCTCCTGGCCTTCCGGCCTTCCGGTCTCCTGGCCTTCCGGCCTTCCGGCCTTCCGGCCTCCCGGGCTCCTGGGCTCTTGGCCCTCCTGGCCTTCCGGCCTTCCGGTCTCCTGGCCTTCCGGCCTTCCGGCCTTCCGGCCTCCCGGGCTCCTGGGCTCTTGGCCCTCCTGGCTCCCCGGCCTTCCCGGTCTCCTGGCTGCCCGGCCTTCCGGCTCCTGGCCTTTCGGCCGTCCGTCTCTCCCGGTTGCCCGGCGTTCCGCCGTCCCGCCCGCGGCACGCGTGGTGGCGTCCCCGCCTAGCGGACGTCGTGGTCCTCGTCGGTCAGTTCGCGGGCCAGGCGCCGCTCCAGGTCGGTCAGAGGCATGTCGTCGCGCACCCGTTCCGGGTGTCCCGGCGGCGGCCGGTGCCACCGGATGCGCGGGCGCGGAGGGTGGTCGTACCGGTCCGTCTCGCCGGCCAGGCAGAGCCGCCCGTAGGCGACCAGACCCTCCCACAGGCCACGGACGCATCGGCGCGGGCGGAAGCGTCTCATCCCTGCCACCTCCCGGATCGCTTCTGGGGCCGCAGGCCACCGTCGGTCACCGGGCTCGAGGACCCGACGGTTCCCGCTGGAGCGCGTGCCCCCGGGCGCCGCTCCAGCGCGACACGAGCGCGCTACCGGCACATCCCTAGCGGTTCCGGACAGGGTCGAGAAAAGCCGCAGTACGACGGGCCCGGCCGCACCGGCCCGCCCCGGTGGACCCGGCACGCGTGCGGCCCAGCGGGGACCGGCCCGGCGGCGACGCCTTGGACGACGGAGGGTGTGGACGATGCCGGATGCGCGAGTGCACCGTACTGCCTGTGAGATGACGGCCCCGGCCCCGAGCGGAGTGCTCTACGGCCTGATCGCGGACGCCACCGTGTGGCCGCTGTTCTTCCCTCCCAGCGTCCACGTGGAACAACTGGACTTCGACGGGACACGGGAACGGCTGCGCATGTGGGCCGTGGCGGGCGACCGGATCAGCTCCTGGGTCTCCCACCGCCGCCTGGACGTCGGACAGCGGCAGGTGGAGTTCCGCCAGGAACGGCCCTCCGCCCCGGTCGAGACGATGACCGGCCTGTGGACCGTCGAGCCCCTGGGCGACAGCTCCCGGGTGACCCTGGAACACGCCTTCACCGTCGTCGGCGACGCTCCGGCCGACGCGGCCTGGACCGAGCGGGTCACCCGCGCCAACAGCCGCGCCCAGCTCCAGCGCCTGGCCTGGCTCGCCGAGCGCTGGACCCGGCTGGACGACCTCGTGATGTCCTTCGAGGACACCGTCCGGGTCAACGTGCCCGCCGAGCTGGTCTTCGACTTCCTCTACCGGGCCGGCGACTGGCCCGACGACCTCGCCGGCACCCGCCCCCTGACGGTGCAGGAGGACACCCCCGGCATCCAGGTCCTCGCCCTGGACGGCCGGTCGGCCACCGGCGGCGAGGCGGTGCGCATCAGCTTCCCCGCCGCCGGCCGCCTCGTGCACAAACACACCCGCACATCCGGACCGCTGGCCGCGTACACCGGCGAGTGGACCATCGAGCCCCAGCCCGGAGCCGGCCTCGACGTCACCGTGCGGCACGACGTGCTGCTCAACGACGACGCCGCACTGGACCAGGACGCCGCCCGGCGGGCGTGCGACGAGGTCGGCCGGGCCGGCCGCCGCCTGCTGGAGCACGCCGTGCGCCACGCCTCCGACGCGGTGCGGGTCCTGTGACCGCCGCCCTCGACACGGCCGCCGGGCCGACGGGGCAGACCCCCGACCCGCGCAGCACCACCCCCACACCCGAACCCGAACACACCACACCCGCACCCGCACCCGCACCCGAACACACCACCCCCGAATCCCAACACATCACCCGCGCACCCGAACCCGAGCGCGCCGCCCGGCTGGAGGCCGCGCTCGGCGACCCCTTCGACCCGGCCAACCCGCACGGACACCTCGCCCTGGTCCGGGCCGACGACACCCGCGAGGCACCACACGCCACCGAGGCGCTCCTGACCGAGCACGGCCTGTCCGCCGAGTTCGTCCCCCACGACCTCGGCGGACGCCTGAGGGACCTCGAAGAGCTGGCCCGCGTGCTGCGCCCGCTCTTCCGCCGCGACCTGGCCCTCGGCTACGGCTTCGGCATCACCTCGCTGTTCGCCGCGTCCTCGGTGTGGACCGCGGGCGACACCCACCAGCGCGCGGCCCTCGCGGACGTCCTGCTCGGCGGAGGCCGGGTCGCGATCGTGCACCGGGAGGTGGCACACGCCAACGCCATCCTGCGCCGCGAGGTCCGCGCACAACGCCCTGCGGGCGGCGGCTTCCTGCTCAACGGGAGCAAGGACGCCGTCATGAACGCCGACCGCACCGACACCTTCGTCGTCTACGCCCGCACCTCCGCCGGCTCCGGCTCCGCCAGCCACTCGGTGCTCCTGCTGCCCGGACCACCCGCCTCCGGAGAAGTGCGCCGGCTGGCGCGGGTGGAGATGCCCGGCATGCGCGGGGCACGCTTCCACGGACTGCGCCTGGCCGACGTACGACTGCCCGACAGCGCCCTGGTCGGCTCGCTCGGCGAGGGCGTCACCCTGGCCCTGCGCAGCTTCCAGATCAGCCACTGCCTCATCCCGGGCACGGTGCTCGCGGGCGTGGACAGCGTCCTGCGGCTCGCGGTGCGCGCCGCCACCGAGAACCGGCCCGACGGGCGGCCCGCCCGCCGCTGGCACAAGGCACTCAGCGGGGTCTTCGCGGACCTGCTCGCCTGCGACGCCATGGCCGTCACGGGACTGCGGGCGCTCAGCCTCGTACCCCAGCACGCCCATCTGCTCGCGGCGGCGGTCAAATACACCATGCCGGACCTGCTGCGCGAGGACCTGGAAGAACTCGCCGCCGTGCTCGGCGCCCGCGGCTACGACCGCGGCCCGCTGTACGGCGGCTTCCAGAAACTCGCCCGCGACCTGCCCGTGGCCGGACTCGGCCACTCGGGAACGGCCGTCTGCCAGGCGGTGCTCGTACCCCAGCTGCCGGCCCTGGCACGCACGGCGTGGTTCCGGACCGCCGAGCCGAGCGCCGCACTGTTCCTGCCGGGCGCGCCACTGCCACCGCTCGACCACCGCAAGCTGACGCACTCCGGGACCGACGACCCGCTCACGGCCACCCTGATCGGGGCCGCCGAACGGCTGGCCGCACGGACGGGAACACAACCACTGCACGCCGCCCTCGCCGCGCTGGCCCGCGCCCTGGTGGAGGAGCTGCGGGTGCTGCGCGCGCGCTGCGCGGCCCTGCCGGCCGCCGGGAGCACCGTGTTCGACCCGCTGGCCTGCGCCCTGGCCGACCGCTACGCCCTGCTGCTGTGCGCCGCCGCCTGCCTCGGGGTCTGGGAGGGACAGGCGGACGGTGACGGCTTCCTCGCCGACCCGGCCTGGGCGGTGCTCGTCCTCAGCCGCATCGGCCGCAGACTCGGCATCGCCGTACCCGAGACACCGGCGGACGCGGAACAGGCGGTCCTGGCCGAGGCGCTGGGACGCTGCCGGCAGGGCCGCAGTCTCGACCTGTACGACACCCCACTGGCCGGCTGACCGAGACGGCACGGGAAGACGCCCCCCACCTCGGCCCGCCCCCCAACGGGGGAGCGGGCCGGCGAGAACCACACGCAGGGAGACGACGATGGAGCGGGTCACATGTGCCGCGCCCCTTCACGTGCCGCGGCCCCACGGCCCCTGGCCCGCGGTGCGCGAGGACCTCTTCCGGCACGGCAACGCACTGGTCTGCACGACGTGGAGCGAATGGCTGCCCAGCGTGCTGACCACCCCGCGGCTGCGGGAACTGCTCGGCGACGACTGGCAGCGCTACCGGCGTACCCGCGACGCCGCGGTGCGCTACCGGTTCGCCGCCTCCCGCATGCTGATCAAGTACACGGCGGCCGCCGCCCTGGCCGTCCCGCCCGAGTACCTGGATTTGGCCTACCGGCTGGGCGGCCGGCCCTACCTGCGCGGCTTCGACCAGATCGAACTGAGCCTGAGCCACACCGGGGATGTCATGGCCGTCGGCCTGAGCCGCATCGGCCGGATCGGGGTGGACGTGGAACCGGCCGAGCGGCCCGTACGGCTGGACCTGCTCGAGACGCAGGTCTTCACACCGGCCGAGGCCCGGGAGCTGGCCGAGCTGCCCGAAGGCGAGCGGACCGCCCACGCACTGCGCCTGTGGACCCTGAAGGAGGCCTACAGCAAGGCCCTCGGGCAGGGACTGCGGTTCGGCTTCAAGGAGTTCGGCTTCCGGCAGGGCCGGCTGAGCGCACCCGACGGCAGCCGGGTCACCCGCGACGAGTGGGGCTTCGCCACCTACCCCGTCATGGACCGCTTCCTGCTCAGCGTGGCCTGCCACAACGCCGGACTGAGCACCGCCGGGGACACCTCCGTGGGGACCATGCTGGACCAGGGGTTCCTGTCGGCGATGACGGACACGGGACAGCAGTAGCGGGCGTTCCGGTACGGCCCCACCGCTGCAGAAGCGTTTCTCCGCCCGGTCGCGAGCAGCGTCAGCGGGCCGTCAGGCCCATGGCAGCCACCGGTGCCACGATGCCGGGGGAGTACCGCGCCCCCTCAAGGGGCCCGCCGCTCCCCGAGAACCGTGCGCACGGCCGGCCCGTGCGGGAGGAGGCAGCGACGAGGAGGGCGTCCCATGGCGTGGCACAGCCGCCCGCGTGCCCTGCGGGGCCCCGGCACGGTCCGTCCGCCGGGCGTACCGGCCCTGTGGCCCCACCTCGACCTGCTGGGCGACTTCGGCGGGCGCCGTGGCGCCGGGCGCCACGTCGAGCAGCTCGTCTGGCGCTGGCACGGCCCGCTGGACACCGAGCGGTTCACCGCGGCCTGGCAGTCGGTCGTCGACCGCGAGAGCGTGCTGCGGGCCGCCCTGGCCCCCGGGCCCCGGCCGCACCTGGTCCTGCACGAGCACGCCCACGGCGACGTCGTGCGCCACCGTGCGGGCAGCGCCGGATGGGACCGGCTGCTGGAGCGGGACCGCCGGCGCGGCCTCGACCCCAGCCGCCCCTGCCCGCTGCGCGTCACCCTCGTGGAGCGCACCGACGACCCGGCCGGTGCCGGGCCGGTGACCCGGGTGGTCCTCACCTTCCACCACGCGCTGCTGGACGCGTGGAGCGTGTGCCTGCTGATGCAGGAGCTGTGCCGGGCCTACCTCGCCGGCGGCGAGCTGCCCGGCGGCGAACGCCGCCCCGACCTGCGCGACTGGGTGGGCTGGCTCCAGCGGCAGGACCCCGCTGGAGCCCGGGACTTCTGGCGGGGCGCCGTGCCCGACGGGCCGGTCGCCGTGCTGCCCGCCCGGCCCGGCCCGCGCACCCGGCAGCGGGGCCGGGGCAGGACCGAGGTACGGCTGAGCCCCGCCGAGGCCGAACGGCTCCACCGCTGGGCCGCCCTGCGCGCCGTACCCGACTCCAGCGCCCTGGAGACGGTCTGGGCGCTGCTGCTGTACCGCGCGGCCGGGCCCGGCGGGGCCGCGACGGTGGGCTTCGGCGTCACCGTCTCCGGCCGCGGCATCACCCTGGACTGCGCCGAGCGTCTGCCCGGGCCGCTGCGCAACTGCCTGCCGATGGTGGTCCGCGTGGACCCCGGCGAGACGGTCGGGCGGCTGCTGACGGCCCTGCGGGACCGGGCGCTGGACATGGCCGCCTACGAATGGGTCTCCACCCGCCGGATCCACCGCTGGACGGGCCGCTGCCCCGACGGGGAACTGCTGCAGAGCGTGGTCTCGGTGGACAGCCTTCCGCGCCCGCCGGGCAACCTGAGGAACGAACTCGCCGGCGCCGGCATCGCGCTGGAGCCGGAACCGGTGCACGGCGCCTGCCCCGACCTGCCCGTCGCCCTGCTGGTCCGTCCCGGCGGCGACGGCCGCCTCACCTTCTGCGTCGACCACGACCGCAACCGGATCTCCGACGCCGACGCCCGTCTGCTGGCCGGGCACTGCGCCCGGCTGCTGCGGCATCTGCCCGGCACCGACGAGGCCACCACCAACGGGGCCGTGCTGGACGTGCTCGCCGGTGAGGCACTGCCGCGCATCGCGCCGCGGCCCTCGAGGCCGCGACCGGCCGGGTCCTGGCTCCGGCCGCGCTCCACTTCCTCCGGGGCGGCCGTCGACCGGGCCGCGAGCCACCCTTGACACTCTGGGCCGACCGATCACCGAGGAGGTGCCCATGCACGAAGGCGACGACGAACGGCACGAGGGTGACACGGCCCGATGCGCCAGGGCGGTCCACGGCGGCCCGCCGCCCCTGCGGCTGGCGGGCGCGGAGGAGCGCGAGGACGAGGACGGACGCGTCATCGTCCGCAGCATCGACTAGCCCGGACACCCGAAACGACGCACGACCCACGGGCGCACAGCGCACGACGCATGCCGCACGGCGTACGGCGGAGGCGGGCGGCGGGCCGGGCGGGGAGCCGGGTCCAGCGAGGGTCGAGCGGCCCCCGGCAAGCTGGCCCCGGACCCACGGCCGCCCCCGACGCCCGCGCGACAGCCGCCCGGAGCACGGGAAGCGCCCACGCACGCGACACCCTCTGGAAGCGAGGACCCGCCCATGCCGTCGATGCCGCGCCCGGACGCCGTGACGGTGCCCGACTCCGTCCAGGCGTTCCTGACCGGTACGGCGCTCGTCGCCGCGTTCACGACGATGCGGCCGGACGGCACACCGCACGTGGCCCCCGTGCGCTTCACCTGGGACGCGGACGCCCAGCTCGCGCGGGTGATGACGGTGCGCTCCTCCCGCAAGGCCCGCAACCTGCTGGCCACGCCCGGCGCCCCGGTGGCGCTCTGCCAGGTGGACGGCTTCCGCTGGGTCACGCTGGAGGGGACCGGCACGGTCGTGACCGACCCCGAACGGGTGGCGCTCGGAGCACGGCTGTACGCCAAGCGGTACTGGTCCGCCCCGCCGACCCCGTCCGACCGGGTGGTCATCGAGATCGCGGTCGACCGCGTCCTCAGCCTGAACGCCTGAACGCCTGAACGCCTGAACGCCTGCGCCGGCTCCGCACCACCACCCCCACCACCCACCACCGCCCCCATCACCCCCCACCGCCCCCGCCGCCCCGGACCGCGTCCGGGGCGGCACGCGCGTGTACCGCGGCGCGGCGCCGCCGGACGTCCTGGCGCCGCCGCACCACGGCCGCGGTCACCCCACCGCGGCCGGCGCCGCCGCACCGCGGCTCGGGGTCACCCCCCTGCAGCCGCGGTCACCGCACCGCGGCTCGGGGTCACCGGGCCGGGGGAGGGGAGCCGTCCGCCCACAGCAGCCGGAAGGCCAGCAGGCTCAGCCGCCAGCCCCGCGCGGTGCGGCGCGCCTCGCCGTTCACGAACGTACCCGTCGCGAAGAGCGGGGGCAGGTCCCCCTCGGGAGGCGTGTGGCGCGGGTGGTGCACATGGGTGGAGATCAGGTTCGCCCGGAACACGGCCCGGTCCCCGTCCACGTCGACCACGGCCGGAGAACCGAGGTGCTGGGTGGCCGCGAACGCCGACAGCGCCGACCGGTGGTACTCGGCCATGCCGTCGGCGCCCTCGTGCCGGCTGACCGGGAACGCGACGACCGCGTCCTCGGTGAACAGGCCGGCGGTCCAGGCGTCGTCGAGCCGCTCGTCGTCGAGCGAGACCAGATACCGGTGCAGCAGACCGGCGACCTGTGCGCTCGACCCGGCGGCGGACACGGATGCGGATTGATCGGTCGTCAGACTAGAGGTCATGCCAGAGAATGCCGTCACCCGACGCGCCCGCGGCAAGACCGCTTGTCGAAGCTCTGACGTACCAGACGTTTTTCTGGCATTGACTGCACAAGACCTGTAACAACGCCTATTTACAGCCCTCGTAAGCCCTCGCACTATTGATGGAACACCAGTGAGAAGAGGGCAGATGGAATTCTACGATTCAGATGTCATTGTCGTGGGAGCCGGTCCCACCGGTCTTATGCTCGCAGGTGAATTGAGGCTCGCTGGAGTCTCGGTGGTGGTTCTCGACAAACTTTCCGAGCCGATTCAGGAATCCCGCGCCCTGGGTTTCTCGGCGCGGACCATCGAGGAATTCGCGCAGCGCGGGCTGATGGACCGGTTCGGCGAGGTCGGAGTCATCCCGGTCGGCCACTTCGGCGGCGTCCCGCTCGACTACCGGGTGATCGAGGGCGGTTCGTACGGGGCGCGCGGCATCCCGCAGGCCCGCACCGAGGGCGTCCTGGGCGGCTGGGCGCGCGAGCTGGGCGCCGACATCCGCCGCGGGTGCGAGGTCACGGGCATCGAGCAGACCGACGCCTCGGTGACCGTCACCGCCGCGGGCGCCGACGGCCCCTTCTCCCTGCGCGCCCGCCACGTGGTGGGCTGCGACGGTGCCCGCAGCATCGTGCGCAAGCTCGCGGGCATCGGCTTCCCCGGCACCGAGCCGGCCATCGAGCTGCGCTTCGCCGACCTGGCCGGAGTGGCGCTGCGGCCCCGGTTCAGCGGGGAGCGCGTCGCCGGCGGCATGGTCATGGTCATCCCGATGGGCCCGGACCGCTGCCGCGTCATCTACTTCGACAGCTCCGAGCCGCTGCGCACCAGCCCGGACCCGATCACCTTCGACGAGGTCGCCCAGACCTGGCAGCGCCTGACCGGCGAGGACGTCAGCGGCGCCACCCCGCTGTGGGTCAGCTCCACCACGGACGTCAGCCGCCAGGCCGACCGGTACCGCCACGGCCGCGTCTTCCTGGCCGGCGACGCCGCGCACATCCACCTGCCGATCGGCGCGCAGGGCATGAGCGCGGGCGTGCAGGACGCCGTGAACCTCGGCTGGAAGCTCGCCCTCGACATCAAGGGCCAGGCGCCCGAAGGGCTGCTCGACACCTACCACGCCGAGCGCCACCCCGTCGGGGCCCGCATCCTGACCAACACCCTCGCCCAGCGCATCCTCTACCTCGGCGGCGACGAGATCACGCCGATGCGCGAGGTGCTCGCCGAGCTGATGGGCGCCCACGAATCCGTCCAGCGCCACCTGGCCGGCATGGTCACCGGACTGGACATCCGGCACGACGTCGGCGAAGGCGACCACCCCCTGCTCGGCCGGCGCCTGCCGGACCGGGAACTGGTCGTCGACGGTGAGAAGACTCCGTTCTACGCGCTGCTGCGCACCGCACGCCCCGTGCTCCTGGAACTCGGGGGCGACCACGGCCTGCGCACCGCGGCCGCCGGCTGGGCCGACCGGGTCGACCTCGTCGCGGCCGAGTTCGACGGCTGCGAGGCCCCCGTGGACGGCATCCTCGTCCGCCCCGACGGCTACGTCGCCTGGGTCGCCGGCCTCGGCGCCGGGCCGGACGGTCTCACCGCCGCCCTCGGCCGCTGGTTCGGCCCCACCGCCTGACCGTCGCGGGCCGCGCAGCGACACCCACCGCACCCACCAAGGAAAGCGAAGGACCCATGCCCATCATCTCCGCCGAGGACAAGCACCTCACCGTCCTGAACCTGTTCACCACGGACACTCCCGAGAAGCAGGCCAAGCTGATCGAGGAGATGACGAAGATCGTCAACGCGGCCGCGTACGAGGGCTGGATGTCCTCCACCGTCCACTCGGGCGTCGACGGCTACGGCACCCTCAACTTCATCCAGTGGCGCAGCGGCGAGGACCTCGAGAAGCGCTACGCGGGCGAGGAGTTCAAGCACCGCACGCTCCCGGTCTTCGGCGAGATCACCACCTCGATCCGGCTGATGCAGAACGAGGTCGCCCACACGCTGACCTCGGACGCCCTCGGCGGCAAGATCGAGATCGGCCCGGACCGCGACGACTACACCGTCTTCACCCTCTTCCCGGTCACCCCCGAGGGGCAGGACGAGGCCGTCGACGCCCTCGGCCCCGGCCAGGCCTTCCTCGCCGACGTGCCCGGCTTCCGCGCCCACGTCGTGCTCAAGGGCCTGCGCGCCCGCGGCCTGGAGGGATCCTTCGTCATCTCCTACTCCCAGTGGGACAGCAAGGAGGCCTTCGAGGTCTACCGCGACCAGGCCCCCGAGGAGCAGGCCGACGCCCGCAAGGCCGCCGTGGCCCGCGTCCGCGCCGTCGTCACCGGCGAGCCCTACCTCAACACCTACCGGGTCGTGCACACGCGCTCTGCCGGCGAGTGAGCCCGGCGCGCCGGACGGCGCACGGGACCCGCACGCCTTCGGACCTCGTCCCCGGCACCCGGGGGCGCAGGCCCGAAGGCGTGCTCGTGTGCACCCGCCGCTTCGGCTCAGGCGGGACTCAGGCAGGCCCCGTGCGGGGCGCTACCGCCAGGCCGCACCGTCGAAGGCGGTGGCGCCGCAGCCCCCCGGGCCGCCGGGCCGGGCCGGTCCGCCCGCTTCGAGAACCCTTCCGCGCAACCGCCGAGGAGCTAATCCCTATGCACAGCACGCTGATCGTCGCCCGGATGGCGGCCACCTCGAGCAACGACGTGGCCCAGTTGTTCGCCGACTTCGACGCCACCGAGATGCCGCACCGCATGGGCACACGGCGCCGCCAGCTCTTCTCCTACCGGGGCCTGTACTTCCACCTCCAGGACTTCGACGAGGACAACGGCGGTGAACTGATCGAGGCCGCCAAGGCCGACCCGCGCTTCGTGCGGATCAGCGAGGACCTCAAGCCCTTCATCGAGGCCTACGACCCCACGACCTGGCGCTCGCCGGCCGACGCGATGGCCACGCGCTTCTACAGCTGGGAGGCCTCCCGTTGACCGGGCGACGCGTTGTGATCACCGGGATCGAGGTGATCGCCCCCGGCGGTGTCGGCAGGGAGAACTTCTGGAACCTGCTGAGCAACGGCCGCACCGCGACACGGGGCATCACCTTCTTCGACCCCGCCCCCTTCCGCTCCCGGGTGGCCGCCGAAGCGGACTTCGACCCCTACGAGCACGGCCTGACCCCGCAGGAGGTCCGCCGCCTGGACCGGGCCGCGCAGTTCGCCGTCGTCGCCTCACGCGGCGCCGTCGCCGACAGCGGCCTCGACATCCCCTCCCTGGACCCGCACCGCGTGGGCGTCACCGTCGGCAGCGCCGTCGGCGCCACGATGGGCCTGGACCAGGAGTACCGGGTGGTCAGCGACGGGGGACGGCTGGACACGGTCGACCACACCTACGCGGTCCCGCACCTGTACGACTACATGGTGCCCAGCTCCTTCGCCGCCGAGGTCGCCTGGGCGGTGGGGGCCGAAGGCCCCAGCACCGTGGTCTCCACCGGCTGCACCTCCGGCATCGACTCCGTCGGCTACGCCGTCGAACTGGTCCGCGAGGGATCGGCCGACGTCGTGATCGCCGGCTCCTCCGACGCGCCGATCTCACCGATCACCATGGCCTGCTTCGACGCGATCAAGGCGACCACCCCGCGCCACGACGAACCCGAGTGCGCCTCCCGGCCGTTCGACAAGACCCGCAACGGATTCGTCCTCGGCGAGGGAACCGCCTTCTTCGTCCTGGAGGAACTCGACAGCGCCCGCAAGCGCGGCGCCCACATCTACGCCGAGATCGCCGGCTACGCCACCCGCTCCAACGCCTACCACATGACGGGCCTGCGCCCCGACGGCGTGGAGATGGCCGAGGCGATCGACCTGGCCCTGGGCGAGGCCCGGCTGAACCCGCAGTCCATCGACTACATCAACGCCCACGGCTCGGGCACCAAGCAGAACGACCGGCACGAGACGGCCGCGTTCAAGCGCAGCCTCGGCGACCACGCCTACCGCACCCCGGTCAGCTCCATCAAGTCGATGGTCGGGCACTCGCTCGGCGCGATCGGCTCCATCGAGATCGCCGCCTCGGCACTCGCCATGGAGTACGACGTCGTCCCGCCCACCGCCAACCTGCACACCCCCGACCCCGAGTGCGACCTCGACTACGTGCCCCTGGTCGCCCGCGACCAGCTGATCGACGCGGTCCTCACGGTCGGCAGCGGATTCGGCGGCTTCCAGAGCGCCATGGTGCTCGCCACCCCCGAAAGGAGCCTCGTATGACCGCCTCCGTGGTGGTGACCGGCCTGGGCGTCGTCTCACCCAACGGCATGGGGGTGAAGGACTACTGGGCGGCCACCCTGGGCGGCAAGCACGGCATCGGCCGCATCACCCGCTTCGACCCCACCGGCTACCCGGCCCGTCTGGCCGGGCAGATCGAGGACTTCGACGCCGAGGAACTGCTGCCGAGCCGGCTGCTGCCGCAGACCGACCGCGTCACCCGGCTGGCCCTGGTGGCCGCCGACTGGGCACTCGCGGACGCCGGCGCCGACCCCGCGCACCTGCCCGAGTTCGACATGGGCGTCATCACGGCCTCCGCCGCGGGCGGCTTCGAGTTCGGCCAGGGCGAACTGCAGGCCCTGTGGAGCCAGGGCAGCCAGTATGTCTCCGCCTACCAGTCCTTCGCCTGGTTCTACGCCGTCAACAGCGGCCAGATCTCCATCCGCAACGGCATGAAGGGCCCCTCCGGCGTCGTCGTCAGCGAAGGCGCGGGCGGCCTGGACGCCGTCGCGCAGGCCCGCCGGCAGATCCGCCGGGGCACCCCGCTGATCGTCACCGGCGGCGTCGACGCCTCCATCTGCCCCTGGGGCTGGGTGGCCCAGCTGGCCTGCGGCCGGCTCACCACCAGCGACGAACCCGACCACGCCTACCTGCCCTTCGACCGCGACGCCAACGGCTACGTCCCCGGAGAGGGCGGCGCGATCCTCATCGCCGAGGACGCCGACGCCGCACGCGCCCGCGGCGTCCGCCCCTACGGCGAGATCGCCGGCTACGGAGCCACCATCGACCCCCGGCCCGGCAGCGGACGCGAACCCAACCTGGCCAAGGCCATCGAGACGGCACTGGCCGACGCCGACGTGAACGCCGCCGACATCGACGTCGTCTTCGCCGACGGCGCCGGCGACCCGGCCGGCGACCTCGCCGAGGCCCGCGCCGTCAGCACGGTCTTCGGCGACCGGGGCGTGCCGGTGACGGTGCCCAAGACCATGACCGGGCGCCTGTACTCCGGCGGCGCGCCTCTGGACCTGGCGGCCGCGTTCCTCGCCCTGCGCGACGGCGTCATCCCGCCCACCGTGCACATCGACCCGTGCGCCGACTACCCCCTCGACCTGGTCCTGGGCGAACCCCGCCCGGCCGAGCTGCGCACCGCCCTGGTCCTGGCCCGGGGAGCCGGCGGCTTCAACTCCGCCATGGTCGTGCGCGCCGCCTGAGGACCCCCGCACACCGCCCGACCGACGCACCGCAACCGCCACCACGTACTGACGAAAGGACCCACCATGGCCAGCAAGTCCTTCACCCTCGACGACCTCAAGCGCACCCTGCGGGAGGCCGCGGGCGTCGCCGAGGGCGTGGACCTGGACGGCGACATCCTCGACACCGAGTTCGAGGTGATCGGCTACGAGTCCCTCGCCCTGCTGGAGGCCGGCAGCCTCATCGAGCGCGAGTACGGCATCTCCCTGGACGAGGAGGCCGTCGGCGAGGCCAACACGCCGCGCAGCTTCATCGAGGTCGTCAACGCGCAGCTCGCGCCCGCCAAGGCCGCCTGAAGGAGCCCCACCATGACCGACACCACCACCCAGCGCGTCGCCGTCGTCACCGGCGCCACCAGCGGCATCGGCCTGGCCTCCGCCCGGCTCCTCGGCCGGCAGGGCCACCAAGTCTTCATCGGCGCCCGCAACGCCGAGAACGTCGCCGCCACCGTCAAGGAACTCCAGGGCGAGGGCATCGACGCGGACGGCACGGTCGTCGACGTCCGCGACACCGAGTCCGTCAACGCCTGGATCCAGGCCGCCGTCGACCGCTTCGGCAGCGTCGACGTCGTCGTCAACAACGCCGGCCGCTCCGGCGGCGGCCCCACCGCCGACATCGCGGACGAACTGTGGGACGACGTGATCGACACCAACCTCAACAGCGTCTTCCGCGTCACCCGCGCCGCCCTGACCATCGGCGGCCTGCGCGCCAAGGACCGCGGCCGGATCATCAACGTCGCCTCCACCGCGGGCAAGCAGGGCGTCGTCCTGGGCGCCCCGTACTCGGCGTCCAAGCACGGCGTCGTCGGCTTCACCAAGGCACTGGGCAACGAGCTGGCCCCCACCGGCATCACCGTCAACGCGGTCTGCCCCGGCTACGTCGAGACCCCGATGGCCCAGCGCGTGCGCCAGGGATACGCCGCCGCCTACGACACCTCCGAGGACGCCATCCTCGAGAAGTTCCAGGCGAAGATCCCCCTGGGCCGCTACTCCACCCCCGAGGAGGTCGCCGGCCTCGTCGGCTACCTGGCCTCCGACACCGCCGCGTCCATCACCTCGCAGGCCCTCAACGTCTGCGGCGGCCTCGGCAACTTCTGACGCACCCGGCACCCGACCCCTTTCCCGAGGAGTGAGCCTCATGACCACACGTGAGGTCGAGCACGAGATCACGATCGGCGCACCGGCCGACGCCGTCTACCAGCTGCTCGCGGACGTGACCAACTGGCCGCGCATCTTCCCGCCCACCATCCACGTGGACCGCACCGAGGCCGACGGCGACCACGAACGCATCCACATCTGGGCGACCGCCAACGGCCAGGCCAAGGAGTGGACCTCGCACCGCACGCTCGACCGCGAGAACCTGACCATCACCTTCCGCCAGGAGATCCCCGCCGCCCCGGTCAAGCACATGGGCGGCACCTGGATCATCGAACCGCTCGCCGACGACCGGTCGCGGGTGCGGCTCCTGCACGACTACAGCGCCATCGGCGACGACCCGCACGACCTGCTGTGGATCGAGCAGGCCGTGGACAAGAACAGCACCTCCGAGCTGGCCGCCCTGAAGGTCAACGTCGAGGCCGCGCACGCCGCCGCCACCGAGGAGCTGACGTTCTCCTTCACCGACACCGTGCAGATCGACGGCGCCGCCAAGGACGTCTTCGACTTCATCAACGAGGCCCAGCTGTGGGCCGAACGGCTCCCGCACGTCGCCGTGGTGCGCCTGAGCGAGGACACCCCGGGGCTGCAGGAGCTGGAGATGGACACCCGCGCCAAGGACGGCTCGGTGCACACCACCAAGTCCTACCGGGTCGTCTTCCCCCACCACAAGATCGCCTACAAGCAGGTCACCCTGCCCGCGCTGATGACCCTGCACACCGGCGAATGGACCTTCACCGAGGGCGACGAGGCGACCACCGCCTCCTCCCAGCACACCGTCACCCTCAACACCGCCAACATCGCCCGCATCCTCGGCCAGGACGCCACCGTCGCCGACGCCCGCGCCTACGTCCACACGGCCCTGTCCACCAACAGCCGCGCCACCCTCGCCCACGCCAAGGCCTACGCCGAGCAGAAGAAGGGCTGAACCGTGGCAGCGGACGCCCTGACCACCGACGTCGTCGTCGTCGGAGCCGGCCCCGTCGGGATGATGCTCGCCGGGGAACTGGCCCACGGCGGCGTCGGCGTGGTGGTCGTGGAGAAGCGACGCGCTCCCAGCACCGAGTCCCGGGCCTCCACCCTGCACGCCCGCACGATGGAGATCCTCGACAGCCGGAGCCTGCTGCCCGAGTTCGGCGACCCGCCGAACGAGCCGCGCGGCCACTTCGGGGGCATCCCGCTGGATCTGACGCTGCCCTCCTCCCACCCCGGCCAGTGGAAGGTGCCGCAGACCAGGACCGAGGTGATCCTGGGGGAGTGGGCGCTGTCACTGGGCGCCGAACTGCAGTGCAAGCACGAACTGACCGCGCTCGACGACAGCGGCGACCTGGTGGAGGCCGAAGCCGCCGGCCCGGACGGACGGACGCTGCGGCTGCGCTGCCGCTACCTGGTCGCCTGCGACGGCGAGGAGAGCACCGTACGCCGCCTGATCGGCGCCGACTTCCCCGGCAGGGACGCGACGCGGGAACTGCTGCGCGCCGACGTCGCCGGCATCGACATCCCGGCCCGGCGCTTCCAACGCCTGGAGCACGGCCTGGCGATCGCCGCCCGCCGCCCCGACGGGGTGACCCGGGTGATGGTCCACGAGTTCGGCTCCGCCGCACGGGCCCGCCCGCACGGCGACGCCTCCTTCGAGGAGATCACCGCGGTGTGGAAGCGGGTCACCGGCGAGGACATCAGCGGCGGCACCCCCCTGTGGGCCAACGCCTTCGGCGACGCCTCCCGCCAGCTGACCCGCTACCGGCACGGCCGCGTCCTCTTCGCGGGCGACGCCGCCCACCGGCAGATGCCGGTCGGCGGCCAGGCCCTCAACCTCGGCATGCAGGACGCCTTCAACCTGGGCTGGAAACTGGCCCTGGTGGTACGCGGCAAGGCACCGCAGACCCTCCTCGACAGCTACCACGACGAACGCCACGAGGTCGGCCGGCAGGTCCTGGCCAACATCCGCGCCCAGTCGCTGCTGCTGCTCGGCGGACCGGAGGTCGAGCCGCTGCGCGACCTGCTGACGGAGTTGATCGGGCAGGAGGACGTACGCCGTCGCCTGGCCGGCATGATCAGCGGCCTGGACGTGCGCTACGACGTCGGCGGCCCCGCCCACCCGCTGCTCGGGGCCCGGCTGCCGTGCACCGAGGTGCGGGCACGCCGACGCCTGCTCACCACCACCCAGCTGGTGCGCTCGGGCGGCGGCGTCCTGCTGGACCTGACCGGACGGCCCGGCCGGCCGCCGGCAGTCCTCGACGGCTGGGCGGACCGCGTCACCGCACTGGACGCCCAGCCCTCGCCGGGCAGTTCACTGCAGAGCACCGACCGTGTCCTCGTCCGCCCCGACGGCCACGTGGCCTGGGCCGGCCCGGGCACCGACGGCCTCGCCGAGGCACTCACCCGCTGGTTCGGACCTCCCCGCTGACCTGCCGTGCCCCCCGGCCCGGCGGGGACGACCGGCACCGCACGACACGCCGCCCCCCACCACCGGGCCCCGAACCGACCCCACTGCCAGGAAGGACCACCCATGGAAGGGACAGCGGCGGACACCGACGTGATCGTCGTCGGTGCCGGCCCGACCGGACTGATGCTCGCGGGCGAACTGCGCCTGGGCGGGGCCCGTGTCGTCGTCATCGAGAAGCTGGCCGCCCCCACCGGGCAGTCCCGCGGCCTGGGCTTCACCGCCCGCGCCATGGAGACGTTCGACGAACGCGGGCTGCTGCCCCGGTTCGGCCAGGGAGAGACCCTGGCCACCAGCCCCGTAGGACACTTCGGCGGCGCCCAGTTCGACTTCACCGTCCTCGAGGACGCCCACTTCGGGGCCCGGGGCATCCCCCAGGGCGACACCGAGGCGGTCCTGGAGGGCTGGGCGGGCGAACTCGGCGCGGACATCCGCCGCGGCTGGGAGTTCGTCTCCCTCACCGACGGCTTCCTGGACGGCGACGGCGTCGAGATCACCGTACGCACCCCGCAGGGCGAGGAACGCACCCTGCGCGCCTCCTACCTGGCGGGCTGCGACGGCGGCTCCAGCCGGGTCCGCAGGGCGGCCGGGTTCGACTTCCCCGGAACCGACGCCACCCAGGGCATGTACCTGGCGGACATCACCGGTGTGGAGCTGACCCCGCGCTTCCTCGGAGAGCGCCTGAACAACGGCATGGTGATGGCGGCACCGCTCTCCCAGGGCGTGTGGCGCATCATCGTCTGCCCCGACGGCCGCCCCGCGCACGACCGTGAGCGGACCGTCACCTTCGAGGAGGTCGCCGCCGCCTGGCAGGACATCACCGGCGAGGACATCAGCCACGGCGGCGCGAGCTGGGTCAGCTCCTTCACCAACGCCACCCGGCAGGCCTCCGAGTACCGGCGCGGCCGCGTCTTCCTGGCGGGCGACGCCGCCCACATCCACCTGCCGGCCGGCGGCCAGGGCCTGAGCACCGGCGTGCAGGACGCCGCCAACCTCGGCTGGAAGCTGGCCTCGGTGATCCGCGGCGACGCCCCCCGGGAACTGCTGGACACCTACCACGCCGAACGCCACCCGGTCGGCGCCCGGCTGCTGATGAACACCCGCGCCCAGGGCATCGTCTTCCTCGGCGGCGCCGAGTCCGACCCGCTGCGCGAGCTGATGGCCGAGCTGGTCCGCTACGACGACGTCAAACGCCACCTGGCCGGCATCGTCAGCCACCTGGACATCCGCTACGACCTCGCCGACACCGCGACCGGCCCCACCCACCCGCTGCTGGGACGCCGGATGCCGCCGCGGCTGCTCGTCGGCGCGGACGGCGAAACCCGCATCGCCCGCCTCCTGCACGCCGGGCACGGCGTGCTGCTCGACCTCGCCGACGACGAGACGGTACGCGCGACCGCGGCCGGCCACGCGGACCGGGTGGACGTGGTCACCGCCGTCGCCAAGCCCACCGACGGCCCGGACGCCCTCGCCGGCGCCACCGCCGTGCTGATCCGCCCCGACGGCTACGTCGCCTGGACGGGCACCTGCGCGCAGGGCCTGGAAACGGCCCTGGCACGGTGGTTCGGCCCGCCCCGCTGACCCACACCCCCCCCAAACGGCCCCCGGCGTGCGCGCACGCCGGGGGCCTTCGTCCGCCGCTCCCCGCCGCCCGGCACCCCCCGCCGCCCGGCGCTCCCCGCGGGCCTGCCCGCCGGCGCCCCCGCCACCCGGCCGCCGCTGCCCGGCCGCACACACCGGAGGGCCCCGCCGCGTTCCCTCATCACGCGACGGGGCCCTCCCTCCACGGTGGTCACACGGGGACGGCCTCCACGAGGGAGATCGCCGCCGCCGTCTCCACGACCCGCTCCAGACGGAACCCGGCACGGGCCAGGAGATCGGCGTACTGGCCGGGAGTACGCTCACGGCCACCGACCAGGAGCATCAGCCACAGGTCGACCAGCTTCCCGGAGTGCGGCTGGTCACCCTGCTCCGGTATCACCATCTCGGCGATCAGCAGCTTGCCGCCCGGCTTGATCGCCGCCCGCACGTTGCGCAGGATCCGCAGGGCCTGCTCCTCGGGCCAGTCGTGCACGATGTGCTTGAGGACGTAGGCGTCGGCGCCGCCCGGCGGCACGTCGAACAGGTCGCCGGCCACCCGCTTCGTCCGGTCGGCCACACCCTGCGCGGCCAGGAACTCCGCAGCCCCGTTCTCCTCGACCCGCGGGTCGAACAGAACGCCCTCGCACCCGGGCGCCGCACCCAGGATGCCCGCGAGCAACGCGCCCTGGCCGCCGCAGAAGTCCACCACCGTCCCGAACTGCGAGAAGTCGTACGCCGCCAGGATCGGCTCCGTCTCCGAGGCGGACATGCTGCCCATGCCCTGGAAGAACACCTGGCCGTACTCCGCGTTCTTCGTCAGGAACTCGAAGGCGTGCATGCCGCGCAGCTTCGGCAGCGCCGGCTCGCCGGTGACCACCGTCTCCGGGAAGCCGCTCCAGTCCTCCCAGTGGATCGGGTGGCCCATCAGCAGCGCGATGCCCCGCATCGACATCGGATGGTCGGCGCGCAGCGCGTCCGCCATCGGCGTCAGCTCGAAGGCACCGTCCGGGCGCGTGGCGAACACACCGTTGCTCGCCAGCAGGCGCAGCACCCGGCCGAGCGCGTCCGCGTCCGCACCGACCCGCCCGGCGAGCTCGTCGGCGGACAGCGGACCCTCGGCGAGCGCCTCGGCCACCTTCAGTTCGGCGACGACGTGCACCGCACGCGTGACCATGACACCCATGATCAATTCCAGCAGAGCGAACGGCGGAGGCGCGAGTTCCCGGCTCTGCCGCTGCAGATCCGCTCGTGCTTTCTCCGCTTCCCGTACGACGTGCGGAGGCGGCAATTCGGGCATGAGTTTCCTCCATGGCAGGAGCACAAAAGTCTGTCCCAACCGCCGGAAGGGACCGGGACTACAACGATATGGAAAAAGGTCGACGCCTCCTGGAGGGAGACTCGAATACCGCTGGTTTACGGGTTCACCCACTTTTTCCTGCGGAAAATTTGACGCAATAAAACCGGCGACTGCCCTAGGGTGGCGCTGATTTCGCATCCGCTCTCCGGAAAAAGGGGGGAGCATTGGAAACCGAGGAGAGAAATGGCGAACTCGCGTAACTCCTGGACGAAGATACTTCTGGCGGCGGGCGCGGCCGGCGCCGTCGCCGTCCCGCTGACCGCCGGCCCCGTCCAGGCCCAGCCCCAGGCCCACCGCCACGGTCACACCCACACCCGCACCGAGGCGACCGTGACCGTCGTGGCCTCCCAGCTGAACAACCCGCGCGGCGTCACCGCGCTGGGCGACGGCGGCGTGCTGGTCGCCGAGGCCGGCGCCGGACTGGCCGACTGCCCGGTCGACCAGACGTGCGTGGGCACCACCGGCTCCGTCTACAAGGTCAAGGGCAGCTTCCAGGGCCGCGTCGCCACCGGCCTCGCCTCCACGGCCAAGGGCGTCGCCCCGGGCGCCCCGATCTCCGCCAACGGCCCCAGCGACGTCGTGCCCGACCGGTTCGGCGGCTACGTCGTCGTCAGCGGCCTCGGCGGCACCACCGAGTCGCGCGCCGCGCTGGGCGAGGGCGCCCGGACCCTGGGCACGGTCTTCCGCACCCGCGACCACAAGGTGCTCGCCGACCTCACCGACCACGAGACGCGGCTGAACCCCGACGGCGGCGACGTGCACGCCAACCCGTGGCGGCTCGCGCGCAGCGGCAGCGGCTACCTGGCCACCGACGCGGGCGCCAACACCGTCGTACGCGGCAACGCCGACGGCACCACCGCCACCGAGTACCTCCTGCCCAAGAACGAACTGCCCACCGGCGCCGCCGAGACCGTACCCACCGGCATCGCCAAGGCCGCCGACGGCACCGTGTACGTGGCCGACATGAGCGGCGGCCGGGTCGGCGCCTCCCGCGTCTGGAAAATCGCCCCGGGCCAGCAGCCCGAGATCCTCGCCACCGGGATGACCAACCTCATCGACCTGGACCTGGACCGGGACGGCGACCTGATCGCCCTGTCCTACAGCGCCGCCGCGCTGGCCGGCCCGCCGCAGCCGGGCGCCCTGTTCGAGATCGACGCCGACAGCGGCGCGGTCACCGAGATCCCCACCGGCGACCAGCTCAAGCAGCCCACCGGCGTCGCCGTCGACCCCTGCGGCAAGGTGTACGTCACCAACAACACGCTCGGCACCAACGGCCAGCTGGTCCGCGTCAACCGCTGACCCCCCGCAGGGGGGTGCGCCGCGCACACCCCCTGCCAGGCCCCGCCGGTCCCGCACCCCTGCGACCGGCGGGGCCTCGCTGTGCCCGGCGCCGGACGCCCGCGGCCGATGGGAATCCGCTCGGCGGCCGCTCGACAGCCGACGGAGGGCGACGCCCCCGCACAGCCCGGCTCGGCATCCTGGCCGGGCATCCACTTGCCGGACAACACATTCGACGCTCAGGGAGGCTGCCCCGTGACGCAAGATGCCATGACCTCGGCCGACGAGACCCGGACCGGCGTGTGGCTCGTCGGAGCCCGCGGTTCGGTCGCCACGACGGCGGTGTCGGGCTGCGCGGCGCTGGCGGCAGGACTGCTGCCGCCCACCGGCATGGTCACCGAGACGCCCCCCTTCGCCGACTGCGGCCTGCCGGCCCTGGCCTCCCTCGTCTTCGGCGGCCACGACACGGCGACCACCCCCCTGCCCAAACGCGCCGAGGAACTGGCCGCCCAAGGGGTACTGCCGCCCTGGCTGCCGACCGCCGTCCAGGGGGAACTGGCCGCCGCGGACGAACACATCCGCCCCGGAGGACCGGTACCCGGCGACCGTCGCGCCACCGAAGAGCTGATAGCCGACTTCGCCACCGACCTGCGCACCTTCGCCCGCACCACCGGCGTCGCCCGCACGGTCGTCGTCAACGTCGCCTCCACCGAACCGGACCCCGCACACGGCGCGTGGCCGGCCAGCTCCCTGTACGCCGCGGCGGCGCTGCGGGCGGGCTGCCCCTACGTCAACTTCACGCCGTCGACCGGGCTGAGCCACCCCCAGCTGGCGGGCGCGGCCCGCGCCTCGGGCCTGCCGTACGCGGGCCGCGACGGCAAGACCGGGCAGACCCTGCTGCGTTCGGTGCTGGGGCCGATGTTCGCCCAGCGGGCACTGGCGGTACGGGCCTGGTCGGGCACGAACCTGCTGGGCGGCGGCGACGGCGCCGCCCTCGCCGACCCCGCCGCCGCGGCGGCCAAGAACGCCGGCAAGGAACGCGTCCTCACCGACACCCTCGGCACCCGGGTCGAAGGCGAGGTGCACATCGACGACGTCCCCGCCCTCGGGGACTGGAAGACCGCCTGGGACCACGTCGCCTTCGACGGGTTCCTCGGCACCCGCATGGTCCTGCAGACCATCTGGCAGGGCTGCGACTCCGCCCTCGCCGCACCGCTCGTCCTCGACCTGGCCCGCCTGCTCGCCCGCGCCCACGAGCGGGGCCTGTCCGGCCCGCTGGGCGAACTCGGCTTCTACTTCAAGGACCCCGACGCCGAAGGCTCCGCCCTGGCCGAGCAGTACACCCGACTGCTCACCCTCGCCGGCCGGCTCGGAGGAACCAGGTGAGCGCTCAGCGGCCCGCCGACGGCCCGGCCCGCGACGGGCGCCTCCACGCCTGGGCCGAACTGCTGCGCGCCCCCGCCGCGTTCACCGTCCCCGGTGACGTCCTCGCCGGCACCGCGGCCGCCGGCACACGGCCCACCGGACGCACCGCCCTGGCGGCCGGCGCCTCGCTGTGCCTGTACGAGGCGGGCATGGCGCTCAACGACTGGGCGGACCGCGAGGAGGACGCCACCGCCCGGCCCCACCGCCCCCTGCCGTCCGGCCGCGTCCGGCCCGGCGCCGCCCTCGCCGCCGCGGGCCTGCTCTCCGCCGCGGGCCTGGCCCTCGCGGCGTGCGCGGGACGACGGGCCCTCGCGGTCGCCGGCCCCCTGGCCGCCACCGTATGGGCCTACGACCTGGGCCTGAAACACACCCCGGCGGGACCCGCGGCGATGGCCGCCGCCCGCTCCCTGGACCTGCTGCTGGGCGCGGCCGCCGGCCCGGGCGCCGTGCGACGGGCGATCGTCCCCGCGGCGTTCCTCGGCAGCCACACCCTGGCCGTCTCCCTCGTCTCCCGCCGCGAGACCGAGGGCGGCTCCAGCACCGCCCCCCTCACGGCCCTCGCCGCCGCGGGCGCCCTCACCACCGTCCTCGCCGGCCGCCCCACCGCCCACCCGGCGCCCGACGCCAGCACCGGCGCACCGACCCCCGCGACACCGGCCGACAAGGCCACCCGCGCCGTACGCGCCGCCCTGGCCGCTTCCTACGCCGCCACCTTCGCCCGCCCCCTGGCCCACGCCGCGCTCAACCCCTCCCCGGAACTGACACAGCGGGCCGTCGGCGCCGGCGTCCGCGCCACGATCGCCCTGCAGAGCGGACTGATGGCCCGGGCCGGCGCACCCGGCACCGGCGTCCTCACCGCCGCCCTGGCCCCCCTCGCCGCGCACCTGGCCCGGAAAGTGAGCACCACATGAGCCCGCTGCGCCTCGGCTACGGCACCAACGGGCTGACCGACCTGCGCCTGGAGGACGCCCTGCGCCTGCTGGCCGACCTCGGCTACGACGGCGTCGGTCTCACCCTCGACCACATGCACCTCGACCCGCTCGCCCCCGACCTCGCGGCCCGCACCCGCCACGTCGCCCGGCAACTGCACCGCCTCGGCCTCGCGGTCACCGTCGAGACCGGCGCCCGCTACGTCCTCGACCCACGCCGCAAGCACGGACCCAGCCTGCTCGACGACGACCCGGACGCCCGCTGGGCACGCGTACGCCTGCTGATCCGCTCGGTACGCCTCGCCGCCGACCTCGGCGCGCACGCCGTGCACTGCTTCAGCGGCCCACGGCCCGCGGGCCTGGACCAGGACACCGCCTGGAAACGCCTGGCCGACGCCCTCGGCCCCGTCCTGGACGCCGCGGAGGACACCGGCGTCCCCCTGGCGGTCGAACCCGAGCCCGGCCACCTGCTGGCCACACTGACCGACTTCCACCGCCTGCGCACCGAACTGGGCGACCCCGAACCACTGGGACTGACCCTCGACATCGGGCACTGCCAGTGCCTGGAGCCCCTGCCGCCCGCCGACTGCGTACGGGCCGCCGCGCCCTGGCTGCGGCACGTGCAGATCGAGGACATGCGCCGCGGCGTCCACGAACACCTCCCCTTCGGGGACGGCGAGATCGACTTCCCGCCCGTACTCGACGCCCTCGCCGCCACCGGCTACCAGGGCCTGACCGTCGTCGAACTGCCCCGGCACTCCCACGCCGGACCCGAACTGGCCGCACAGTCGATGCGGTTCCTGCGCAACGGAGGGACGAGATGACCGTCGTACACACCCCGCCGGACGCGGACCTGCCCGGCGAGTTCGCCGGCCTCGGCACCGACGCACGCCGCTGGCTCACCGCCGCCCGCGCCTCGGCAACCGCCCGGGACACCGACTGGGAACTGCGCTTCGCCGAGGCGGGCCGCCGCTGCGGCACCGAACACGCCGACGCCGCCCGCGTACTGCTGCTGGCGGCGGCACGCCCCGACGCGGAGACCGTGACCCTGCTGTACCACCGGGGGACGGCCGCCGAACGGCGTGCGGTCCTGCTCGCCCTGGACGGACTCGACACCGAACCCGCCCACGCCCTGCCGCTGGTCGAGGACGCCCTGCGCGCCAACGACACCACCCTGCTCGCCGCCGCCCTCGGCCCCTACGCGGCCCGGCACCTGGACGCCCACCAATGGCGGCACGCCGTACTCAAGTGCCTGTTCACCGGCGTGCCCGTGGCCACGGTGGCGAACCTGGCGGCCCGTGCCCGCGCGGACGCGGAACTGGCCAGAATGCTGCGCGCCTACGCCGCCGAGCGCACCGCCGCCCACCGAGACATCCCGGCCGACCTCGACCGCGTGCTCGCCCTGACCCAGGAGCAGTGACTTGCGTATCTTCGACCCCCACATCCACATGACGTCCCGGACCACCGACGACTACGAGGCGATGTATGCCGCGGGTGTCCGTGCCGTGGTCGAGCCCGCCTTCTGGCTGGGGCAGCCCCGTACTTCTCCGGCTTCCTTCTGTGACTACTTCGACGCGTTGCTGGGGTGGGAGCCGTTCCGTGCGGCGCAGTACGGGATCGCCCATCACTGCACGATCGCGTTGAACCCGAAGGAGGCGAACGACCCGCGCTGCACGCCGGTGCTGGCCGAGCTGCCGCGCTATCTGGTCAAGGACCGGGTGGTGGCGGTGGGGGAGATCGGCTACGACTCGATGACTCCGGCCGAGGACACCGCGCTGGCCGCCCAGTTGCAGCTCGCCGCCGACCACGGTCTGCCGGCGCTGGTGCACACCCCGCACCGGGACAAGCTCGCCGGGCTGCGCCGCACTCTGGACGTGGTGCGCGAGTCCGCGCTGCCCACGGACCGGGTGCTGGTCGACCACCTCAACGAGACCACGGTCAAGGAGGCCAAGGACAGCGGCGCCTGGCTGGGGTTCTCCGTCTATCCGGACACCAAGATGGACGAGGCCCGCATGGTCGCTCTGCTGCGTGAGTACGGCCCGGAGAAGGTGCTGGTGAACTCGGCCGCGGACTGGGGCAGGAGCGACCCGCTCAAGACCCGCAAGGTCGGTGACCTGATGCTCGAAGAGGGCTTCGGCGAGGACGACGTGGACCGGGTGCTGTGGCGCAACCCCGTCGCCTTCTACGGCCTCAGCGGACGACTCGACCTCGACGTCACGGCCACCGCGCCCACCCACGAGGGCAACTCCGTCCTGCGCGGCGCCCCGGCCGCCGAGCCGCTGCCGACGGGAGCGTGAACGGTGCGGTTCCGGCACCCGGACGGCTCCACCGTCCACCTCGCCTACTGCACCAACGTCCATCCCGCCGAAACCCTCGACGGGGTCCTCGCCCAGCTCCGCGACCACTGCGAGCCGGTCCGGCGCCGTCTGGGGCGTGATCGTCTCGGCATCGGGCTGTGGCTGGCCAAGGACGCGGCCCACGCCCTGGCCACCGACCCCTCCGCGCTGCGCGGACTGCGCACCGAACTCGACCGGCGGGGTCTGGAGGTCGTCACCCTCAACGGCTTCCCCTACGAGGGCTTCGGCGCCGAAGAGGTCAAGTACCGCGTCTACAAGCCGGACTGGGCCGACCCGGAGCGTCTGGAGCACACCACGTCCCTGGCCCGCGTTCTCGCCGGGCTGCTGCCCGACGATGTGAGCGAGGGCTCCGTCTCCACGCTGCCGCTGGCCTGGCGCACCGCCTGGGACGAGACCCGCGCCGACAAGGCGCGCGCGGCGCTGGCCACGCTCGGCGAGCGTCTCGACGCCCTCCACGAGCTGACCGGCCGCTCCATCCGCGTCGGCCTGGAACCCGAACCCGGCTGCGTAGTGGAGACGACCCGGGACGCCATCACCCCGCTGACCGCGATCGGACACGACCGCATCGGTATCTGTGTCGACACGTGCCACCTCGCCACCTCCTTCGAGGATCCGGATGAAGCGCTGGACGCCCTGGAGGCGGCCGGGATCCGCATCGTGAAGTCCCAGCTCTCCGCCGCCCTGCACGCCGAGCACCCTTCCCGCCCCGCAGTACGCGACGCCCTCGCGGCCTTCGCCGAGCCTCGTTTCCTGCACCAGACCCGCACCACCATTGCCACGGCCGGCCTGTGCGGTACGGATGACCTGGACGAGGCCCTGGCCGCCGGCGGTCCGTTGCCCGACACGGCGCCCTGGCGCGCGCACTTCCATGTCCCCCTGCACGCGGACCCGGCCGCGCCGCTGACCTCGACTCTGCCGGTGCTGAAGTCGGCTCTGTCCCGGCTGGTGGGCGGGGCGCGTCCGCTGACCCGGCATCTGGAGGTGGAGACCTACACCTGGCAGGCGTTGCCGGCCGAGTTGCGGCCCCGGGGCCGGGCCCAGCTCACCGACGGGATCGCCGCGGAGCTGATGCTCGCCCGTGACCTGCTGACCGACCTCGGCCTGAAGGAGCTGCCATGACCCCCACCACCTCTTCCGGGGGGCCGGTGCCGCTGCTGGTCCTGGACGTCGTCGGCCTCACCCCCCGGCTCCTGGACCACATGCCCCACCTCAAACGGCTCGGCCAGTCCGGCTCCCGCGCCCCGCTGGGCACCGTCCTGCCCGCCGTCACCTGCGCCGCCCAGTCCACCTTCCTCACCGGGACCTACCCTGCCGAGCACGGCATCGTCGGCAACGGCTGGTACTTCCGCGAACTCGGTGACGTCCTGCTGTGGCGCCAGCACAACGGCCTGGTCACCGGTGACAAGCTCTGGGACGCCGCCCGCCGCGCCCACCCCGGCTACACGGTCGCCAACATCTGCTGGTGGTACGCCATGGGCGCCGACACCGACATCACCGTCACCCCCCGCCCCGTCTACTACGCCGACGGACGCAAGGAACCCGACTGCTACACCCGCCCCGCCGCCCTGCACGACGAACTCACCGGCAGACTCGGCACCTTCCCCCTCTTCCACTTCTGGGGGCCCGGCGCGGACCTGGTCTCCAGCCAGTGGATCATCGACGCCACCCGCCACATCATGCATACGCGCCACCCCGACCTCACCCTGTGCTACCTCCCTCACCTCGACTACGACCTCCAGCGCTACGGCCCCAACGACCCCCGCTCCCACAAGGCGGCCACCGACCTGGACACGGCCCTGGCCCCGCTCCTGGACGACGCCCGCGCCGAGGGACGCACCGTCGTCGCCCTGTCCGAGTACGGCATCACCCCCGTCAGCCGGCCCGTCGACATCAACCGTGCGCTGCGGCGGGCCGGTCTGCTCGAGGTCCACACCCAGGACGGCATGGAATACCTCGACCCGATGGCCTCGCGGGCTTTCGCGGTGGCCGATCACCAGATCGCCCACGTCTACGTCCGCCGCCCCGAGGACCTGGATGCCACCCGCGCCGCCCTGGACGGTCTGCCCGGCATCGAGACGCTCCTGGACGACGAGGGCAAGAAGGCCCACCACCTCGACCATCCCCGCGCCGGTGAACTCGTCGCCGTCGCGGAGCCGGACGCCTGGTTCACGTACTACTACTGGCTCGACGACGACCACGCGCCCGACTTCGCGCAGCTCGTCGAGATCCACCGCAAACCCGGCTACGACCCGGTCGAGCTGTTCATGGACCCCCACGACCCCTACGTCAAGGTCAAGGCGACCACCGCCCTGGCCCGCAAGAAACTCGGCATGCGCTACCGCATGGCGGTCGTGCCCCTGGACGCCTCACCTGTTCGTGGCAGCCACGGCCGCCTCCCCGCGAGCGACGACGACGGTCCGCTCCTCATCTGCTCCACCCCCCGCGCTGTCGGCGACCGCGTCGCGGCCACCGACGTGAAACAACTCCTGCTCCGACTCGCCGGACTGGAGTCCGCCGCCGCCCGCGAGGAACCGCGGCCGCGCACCGGGACGACGGTCTGAAACAAGCCATCGGGAGCGCGGGCTCGACCCGATTCCCATCACGGCTCCGGGGCCGGTCGAGAAGGCCGAAGGACCATCGGATGCATCCCGGTTGTGGCCAGGAAGACTCACCCGAAGGGGTTCCGAGCTCATGAAGAAGATCGCTTCGTCGGCCGCGCTGTCTGGGCGGGTCGAGCGAATTGCCCAGCGTGACCGCCCCGACAACTGGAAGAAGCCGCCGCGGCGTATCGAGAAGTCCGAGTGCATCACGTGCGACACGTGCCTGCGCAGCTGCCCCGCGGAGTTCGGCGCCATCTTCGACCGGGGCCTGGACGTAGTGATCATCCCCGAGCTGTGCTCGGGCTGCCCGGCGTGCGTCCTGGAGTGCCCCGTCGACTGCATCTACGTCGACGAGGACTGGACGCCCACCGACGACGCCATGTGGAACCACATCGAGCTCACCGCAAAGGGTGCGTGATGAGTGCCTTGCCCGAACGCGGGGAATCCCGCCGCGCCGCCAACGCCCGGAAGCGGATCAGCCGCCGCCCCAGCCGCCTCGGCCTGGTCGCCGGCGCCACGCTCAAGCCGGACCGGGTGCGTGAAGCCGACGCCGGATTCCCGGGACTGCTCAAGCGGGCCTGGCGGCGCGCCGAACAGACCGAGGACCTCAGGTCGTTCGTCGAGGTGCTGCTCACCCTGGACGGTCACGTCCCCGCCGATGTGCAGCTGCGCGCGCTCAGCGCCGCCGAGGAGGCCGCCCTGGCGGCCCTGTGCGGTCTGAGCTGGCGCGCTCCCGCCACCGCCGCTCCCGCCACCGCCGCCCCCGACGACGCCGCTCCCGCCCCCGCCGCTCCCGCCCCCGCCGCTCCCGCCACCGCCACGTCCGGCGACGGCACGTCCGGTGACGCCGAGGAGCCCGTCTTCTCCGGCGAGATCGCGCTCGCCACCAGCGGCCGCATCGTCCTGCGCGTCCCCTCCGCGGCCCCGCTGAAGGCCGACGGACTGGTCGGCGGTGTGCGGCGGGTGCCGTGGACCCGGGCCACCCTCGACGCCTACCGGGCGCAGCTGCGCCGGGCCGAGGACCGGGTCGCCCGGACCGTCGCCGACTGCCGCGGCTGGCTCGCCGAGCAGGGGGCCGAAGGGCGTGGTGAACTGCTGGAGCAGGCCAAGGAGGCGGCGCTGCGCACCGCGCCCTTCGTGCTCTACCAGCAGGGCAGGCAGTACACGAACTTCCGCGACCACAACACCCTCACCGGAAAGACGCTGTGGCCCGGACATCCCGACTGCGCCCTCAGCAGCCTTCAGGACCTGCCGCTGGAACTGTGGTCCGACCACGACGTGCAGCTGGTGGTGTGCCTCACCCTGCTGATCCGCTCGGCCGGCCCCGGCCGGGTCGAGGAGGCCAACGGCACCCAGCTCACCGTCGACCACGTCGCCCACATGCTGGAGCGCATCCGAGTCGGCTACAACGCCGCCCTGGGCCGTGACCAGGTGCCGCCCGCCGCGTCCGCGACGGTCGCCGACCTGCACGAACTGGCCGTCTCACTGCGCTCCCACCGCGGCGAGGTCGCCCGCGAGGCCCAGCTGTACCGCGAGATCCACGGCGCCCTCATGCACAAGATCGAGAAGGTCGCCGGTCCCTGCGCGGACCTGGCCCGCGCCCGCGAGGACGCGGTGACGGCACGGCTGACGTCCCGGCTGCCGCTGCGCGGCGACAACCTCGCGGAGCTGGGGGAGGCCCTCGCCGCGGCCCCGGGATGGCTCGCCGCCCCGCACGGCGACTTCGCCACCGGACTCGAGGCCCTGGTGTACGAGTCGGCCGCCGCCGCCACCGAGGCGTTCGAGGCCGACTTCGCGATGAGCCGCGGCATGCGCTCGCTGCCCGACCTGATCACGGCGCTGCGCGAGGAACGCTGGGCGGAGATCTGCGACTGGGAGATCACCCGCTTCTTCTGCTGCGTGGTGCCCGACCCCTCTGCCGCCCGGCACTTCGGCGACTCCGCCGCCGCCCTCGCCGACGCGGCCTGGGCGATGTCCTCGCGCATGCAGTACAACTCCTGGCACTTCATCGCCGGCAACCTGCCCAAGGCCCCCGAGGTGGTCGACCGCGACCACTTCGTCCCGCCCACCATCCCGGACGTCGCCTTCTACTCCGACCAGCACCACCACGGGCACGTCAACAACAACGTGCGGTTCTCCATCCGTTCGCCGCAGTCCGTCGTGGTCGACGGACGGCGCTTCAACGGTTTCGTCGACCTGCGGCTGCTGCGCTGCGACGGCGCCCCGTTCGGCGAGCAGGACCTGCTCGCCGCGCACCGCGTGTCCGCGTTCACCGCGCGGGCCACGGGCCTGGTCGCCGAACTGGCCGCGGCGGGCGAACAGATCGAGGTCACCGCGTTCGACTCCCCGTGGCACTGGTCGGCCGTCACCGGCGGCGCCGACCCCGCCACCCGCGCGTCCTGACCCCCCACGGCCGCCCGGCGGGTCATCCCCCGTCCCGCCGGGCGCACCATCCCGTCCCGCACCGTCAGCAGCGCTCCTGCCCCCCGTGAGGAAGGACCAGGAGCGGAAGGAGTGAGCGATGACCGCCCGCGGCATCCGCCGGACCAAGGAACTGCTGTCCCGCCGGGAGCTCACCGTCGTCGAGCACGTCCAGGACGTGCTGGCCGCCGTCCGGGAACGGGACCACCTGGGCGCCTACGTCGCGGTCGCGGGGGACGAGGCGATCCGGGCGGCCGCCCGCGCGGACGAACTGATCCGCGACCGCGGCCGCGAGGCATGGTGGGACCTCCCGCTGCTGGGCGTGACGGTCTCCGTCAAGGACCTGCTGCAGACCCGGGACCTGCCCACCACCAGAGGCTCCCTGCTGCCCAACGGGCGGCCCGCACAGGACGCCCCGGCCGTGGCCCGGCTGCGAGCGGCCGGCGCGATCGTCGTCGGCAAGACCACCACCTCCGAGTTCGGCTGGAGCGCCTCCACCGTGGGCCGGCTCGCCCCGCCCACCCGCAACCCCTACGACCCGAGCCGCTCCGCCGGCGGCTCCAGCGGTGGTGCCGCGGCGAGCGTCGCGGCCGGACTGTGCGAGGGGGCGCTGGGCACCGACGGCTCCGGATCGATCCGCATCCCCGCCGCGTTCTGCGGCGTCGTCGGCTACAAGCCCTCCTTCGGCCGGGTGCCCTACTACCCCAACGGCGCCGACCGCCTCGCCCACCAGGGCCCCATCGCCGCAACCGTCGCCGACGCCGCCCTGCTCGGCCAGGTCATCGCCGGCCCGCACCCCACCGACCCCGACTCCGGACTCGGCTCCCTGGACTCCCCGCGCGACATGCGCTCCCTGCGCATCGGCTGGATCGAGTACGAAGGCACCGACCCCAAGATCCGCCGCGTCACCGAAGCGGCCCGCGACGTACTCCTCGACGAGGGCCACCTGGTCGAGGAGGTCCAGGTGCGCTGCCACAACCTCTACCCGGCCGTCGTCGACATCCTCGCCGCCACCGAGGCGGCCGGCACCCGCCCCGAGGACGAGGAACTCATCGACCCCGGCCGCCTGCACGTCGTCCGGCACGGACGCACCCTCAGCGGCGTCGCGGTGATCCAGGCGGAGGAGATCCGCCAGAACCTGCGCGCCACCCTGCGCTCGGTCATGGACGACTACGACCTGCTCGCCATGGCCACCGTGCCCGTCGAACCCTTCGACGCCGGCGCCATAGGCCCCGACTGGGCCGCCGACGTGCGCGACCTGCTGTGGCTGGCCTGGGCACCCGCCTCGTACCCGTACAACATGACCGGCCAGCCCGCCGCCTCCCTGCCCGCCGGCCTGACCTCCTCCGGACTGCCGGCCGGAGTGCAGCTCGTCGGCCCGGTCGGCGCCGACGACCTCGTACTGACGGTGGCCCGCCGCCTGGAGGCGATGCTGCCGCCGCTGCCCCAGCCGCCCGCGGCCCCTCCGGTTGCCGCCTGCTCCGGTACCACCGGCGAAAGGACGTTCTGAAACCATGTATGCCCGGTCCTGGTCCTCACCCGCCCCGGACGGCAGCGTCGGCCGGCCCTCCTTCGTCACCGACCACGGGCTGTGGGACGACGAACGCGTCGCCGCCGCCGAACGCGTCGAGGCCGCGCTGGACGAGGTCGACTTCGTCCGGCTCGTCTTCGGCGACCCGCACGGCCTGGCCCGCTCCAAGACCCTCACCGCCGACGCGTTCCGCTCGGTGCTGCGCAACGGCATGAACTTCAGCCCGGGCCCGTTCCTGTTCGACACCGGGCACGCCGTGGCCGTCGACTTCCTCGGCGACCACGGCATCGGCGTCGACGAGATCGCCGGCGCGGGCAACTTCGTCCTCGTGCCCGACCCGGTCACCTTCCAGGTGCTGCCCGAACGCGGCCCCCGCACCGCCTGGGTGCTCGGCGACGAGTACCTGCGCGACGGCACCCCCCACCCGCTGTCCTCCCGGGCCGTGCTGCGCCGCGTCGTCAACCGCTACGCCGCACTCGGCCTCCAGCCCGTACTGGGCCTGGAAGTCGAGTGGTACCTCACCCGGCGCCTGGACGACGAGCCCGGCAACCAGGGCAACGGCTTCGGGCTGCAGGGCCAGGCACCGCGCGTGACCGCCGTCAACGCCGGCTACCAGTTCAACCTCGACGCCGCCTACGACACCGTCGCCCCGATCACCGGCCCGCTCGGACTCCACCTGCGAAAGCTCGGCCTGCCGCTGCGCTCGATGGAACACGAGTCCGGCCCCGGCCAGGTGGAGACCACCTTCAGCCCGATGACGGCCCTCGACACGGCCGATGCGATGCTGCTGTTCCGCACCGTCACCAAACGGTTCTGCGCCCGCCGCGGCCACCACGCCTCCTTCATGTCCCAGCCGCGGCTCGCCGCCGCCGACCCCAGCGGCTGGCACCTGAACCAGTCCGTCGTGGACCTGGCCACCGGCCGCAACCTGTTCAGCGCCGAGGGCCTGTCGGGCGGGCTGTCACCGAACGGAAAGGCCTACGCGGAGGGCCTGCTGACGTGGGCACGGGAACTGTTCCTGCTGTCCGTGCCCACCGTCAACGGCTACCGCCGCCTGGCCGCCGAACACGCGCTCGCCCCCACCCGGCTCGGCTGGAGCTTCGAGGACCGCACCGCGATGCTGCGGGTCGTCGGCAGCGGAGCCGGCGCCCACATCGAGAACCGGGTGGGCGAGCCCTGCGCCAACCCCTATCTCAACATCGCCGCCCAGCTGTTCGCCGGCCTGGAGGGCCTGACGGCCCAGCCCGCCGACCCGCAGACCGCACCCCGCGGCGAGGCGCCCACCGAGACACAGCCGCAGACCGTCCCGCAGACCCTCGCCGAGGCCCTGGACGCCTTCCGCACGGGCCGCGCGGACCAGCTGCTCGGCGCGCCCCTCGCGGCCTGCATGACCAAGCTCAAGGAGAGCGAGCTGGGCCGCTTCACGGCGTGGACCTCGCAGACCGCGCCCGCGCCCGGTCAGGTCACCGACTGGGAGCAGCGTGAGTACTTCGGCGTGTACTGACGGCGCGGGCACCCCGAACGCCCCCCTCATCGGGGCGGCGTCCGGCGTGCCCGCAGGGCCGTCCCCGACCCCACCCCCCTCGACGAAGGCCGACCGATGATTCCTCGCTACACGCTGCCCGAGATGGCCGACCTGTTCGCGGACCAGTCCCGCTACGCGACCTGGGTGAAGGTCGAGATCCTCGCCTCCGAGGCACAGGCCGGGCTCGGCCGGGTACCCGCCGCCGCGGTGGAGGACATGCGGCGCGCGCGGGTGCCGCTGGCCGCCCGGGTCGCCGAGATCGAGAAGGAACGCGACCACGAGGTGCTGTCCTTCCTCGCCGCGTACTGCGAGGACATCCCCGAGGACTCCGCACGCTGGGTCCACCTCGGCATGACCAGCTACGACCTCGTCGACACCGCCCTGGGCCACACCCTGGCCCGCGCCACCGACCTGCTCCTGGCGGCCGCCCGCCGCCTGCGCGCGACACTGGTCGGCAAGGCACTGGAACACTGGGACACCGTCATGGTGGGCCGCACCCACGGCGTGCACGCCGAACCCACCACCTTCGGACACAAGCTCGGCGTCCACGCCTTCGCCGTCGACCGCTCCATCACCCGGCTCACCGCGGCCCGCGAGGCCGTCGCCGTCGGCACCGTCTCCGGCTCCGTGGGCACCTACGCGCTCATCGACCCCGAGGTCGAGCGCCACGTCTGCGACGCCCTCGGCCTCGGCGTCGAACCGGTGCCCAGCCAGGTCGTCGCCCGCGACCGGCACGCCCAGCTGATGCAGGCGGTCGCCGCGCTGGGCGCCTGCATCGAACAGATCGCCCTGGAACTGCGGCTGCTGCAGCGCACCGAGGTCCGCGAGGTCGAGGAACACCGGACCGGCGCCTACCAGGGCTCCAGCGCCATGCCCCACAAGCGCAACCCCACCACCAGCGAACGGCTGTGCGGACTGGCCCGGCTGCTGCGGGGCTACGCCGACACCGCCCTGGAGAACGTGGCACTGTGGCACGAACGCGACCTCGCCCACCAGTCCGTGGAACGGGTCATCCTGCCCGACAGCCTGTCCGTGGGACACTTCCAGACAGTGATGGCCGCCGACCTCATAAACTCCCTGACCGTGCGCCCCGACCGGATGCGCGCCCACATCGACACCACCGACGGCCTCATCCACAGCTCCGCGGTCCTGGCCGACCTCCTCGCCCGCGGCGTGGAACGCGAACGCGCCTACCGCAGCGTCCAGGCCGCCGCCGACCACACCCTCGCCACCGGCGAACACTTCGCCGCCGGCCTGGCCCGCGAGGGCATCGACGTCGAAAGCCTCGAACCCGAGCGCTTCCTCACCCGCCACGACGTGATTCGCACCCGATTGGAGACCCTTCGTGAACTGGACGATTGAGCGTGCCGAGGGCAAGGACCTGGACCTGGACGAGGTGCTCGCCGTCTACCGCTCGTCCGGACTGGGTGAGCGGCGGCCCGTCGAGGACCGCGACCGCATGAAGGCGATGCTGACCGGCGCCAACCTGGTACTGGTCGCCCGCGACGGCGACGGCGCCCTGATCGGCATCGCCCGCAGCGTCTCCGACTTCTCCTACGTCACCTACCTGTCCGACATCGCCGTGGACGGCCGGCTCCAGCGCTCGGGCATCGGCCGGGCCCTGATCGACGCCACCCGCAAGGAGGCGCCCACCGCCAAGATCGTGCTGCTGTCGGCACCCGCGGCCACCGCCTACTACCCCCACATCGGATTCACCCAGCACAACTCGGCGTGGGTGCTCAACCCGTAACCGGACCAAGGCCGCGCCGCGACCGGACCGGCTCGACGCCGTCCGGCCCGGCGCTGTACCGGGGCTCGACCACCGGTTCCTACCGTGGGGCGGGGCGCACGGCGGGAGCCGGCCCGGCAGGACCGGGCCGACGCTCCCCACGCCCCACGGACCGTGCAGGACCTCTGGGGGAGGCATGAGTCAGATGTCGGCACAGACGCTGCCGGAACTCCGCACATCCACGTCCCAGCTCATCCGGCTGGTCCAGGACGGCACGGCGCCCGCGCCCGCCGCGCCGGCACCCGGCGGACGGCGCATCCTCGTCGTGGACGCCGACGTCGGCCCCGGCGACTCCCTCGTCACCCAGCTGCGCCGGTACGGCCACGAGCCCGTCGCCGTGCAGTGCGGGGGACAGGCCCTCCAGGCGCACGCGGACGCCGATCTGGTGCTGCTCGCCCTGGAACTGCCGGACCTGGACGGGCTGGAGGTGTGCCGGGCCATCCGCGCGGTCAGCCGGGTGCCCGTCGTCATCGTCACCGCCCGCCAGTCCGAACTGGACTGCGTCCTGGGCCTCCAGGCGGGCGCCGACGACTACGTGACCAAGCCCTACGGGCTGCGCGAACTGATGGCCCGCATCGAGGCCGTCATGCGCCGCACCCACTGGCAGCCGGCCGCCCGCCGCTACATCCGCCGCGGACGGCTGCACATCGACGTCGACTCCCGCGAGGTCACCGTGGACGGCAGCGGTGTCGCGCTGACCCGCAAGGAGTTCGATCTGCTGTGCCTGCTCGCCTCGCACCCCGACACCGTCATCCCGCGCAAGCACCTGCTCAAGCAGGTCTGGGGGGACTCCTGGTCCCAGCGCACGGTCGACACCCACGTCAGCAGCCTGCGCGGCAAACTGGGCGGCAGCGGGTGGATCGTGACCGTGCGGGGCGTCGGATTCAAACTGGGCGCCGGATAGTCCCGGCGCTCCACGGGCGTACGAGCCGGGAGCCGTGATGACGACCGTCGAGGACCCGTTCTCCGCCGCCCAGGGCCGGCCCGCCGGCACGTCCGTACGGGTGCTGCTGATCCCGCTGGTGGCGGCGATGATGCTGTCCCAGCTCGACACCATGATCGTGGGCACGGCCCTGCCCACCGTCACCGCGGAACTCGGCGGCCTGGAGCACGTGTCGTGGGTCGTCACCGCCTACACCCTGGCCACGGCCGTCTCCACGCCCGTGTGGGGCCGGCTCGGGGACGTACGGGACCGCAAGAACGTCCTGCTCGCCGCGATCGTGGTCTTCCTGGCCGGCTCGGCACTGAGCGGAGCGGCCCAGGACATGGGCCAGCTGATCGGGTTCCGGGCCGTGCAGGGACTGGGCGCCGGCGGTCTGATGGCCGGCGTCATGGCGATCGTGGGGGAGCTGGTGCCGCCCCGCGAACGCGGCCGGTACCAGGGCCTGATCTCCGGCGCGATGGCGGTCGCCATGATCGGCGGCCCCATGGCCGGCGGCGCGGTCACCGACCACCTCGGCTGGCGCTGGGCCTTCTACCTCAACCTGCCGCTCGGCGCGCTCGCCCTGGCGATGATCTGGCGGCTGCTGCGGCTGCCCCGACGGCGCCGGGTGGCCCGCGTCGACACCCTGGGCGCGGCGCTGCTGACGGTCGGGATCTCCGCCACCGTCCTGCTCACCACCTGGGGCGGTACCCGCTACGCCTGGGACTCCGCCGCCGTCGTGCTCCTCGCCGCGGCGGCCGGTGCCGCCCTGTGGGCCTTCGTCCGGCGGCAGGCACGCACCGCCGACCCGATCATGCCGCTCCACATGTTCCAGGTACGCAACTTCACGCTGATGTCGGTGATCGGTTTCCTCACCGGCTTCGTGATGTTCGGGGTGCTGCTCTTCCTGCCCCTGTACCAGCAGGCCGTCCAGGGCGCCTCGGCGACCAACTCCGGCCTGCTGCTGCTGCCGATGCTGGCCGCGCTGATCGCGGCGTCGCTGGTGGCGGGCAGGGTCACCACGGTCAGCGGCCGCTACAAGGTGTTCCCGGTGACCGGCGGTGCCCTGCTGTGCGCCGGGGCCTGGCTGCTGTCGCGGATGGACACCTCCACCTCGCGGCCCACGGCGGCCCTGTCCATGGCGGTGCTGGGCGCGGGGCTGGGCTGCCTGACGCAGACCGTGACGGTGGTCGCCCAGAACAGCGTGGAACTGCGCGACATCGGTGCCGCCTCCGCGGCCGTCACCCTCTTCCGCACCCTGGGCAGCTGCTTCGGGGTCGCCGTGATGGGCACCCTGTTCAACCGCGAGGTGCTGCGGGTGACGGCCGAGCGGGCACCCGGCGGCCCCGCGCTGGACAACGCCCGGCTGGACGCGCAGAGCCTTGAGCGCCTGGAGCCCGCCCTGCACGAGGCCTACCGGCACGCGACCGCCGCGGGCACCCACGTCGCGTTCCTGCTCTGCGCGGGTGTCGGCGCCGCGGTGCTGGGCGCGGGACTGCTCGTGCGGGAGGTCGCGCTGCGCCGGGCGGGCCAGGACACCGCACGGCCGGCCGTTTCCCGTGCGCCGGGCGGCCACTGACGGCAAGCGCCGGGCGGGCCCTTCCCGTCAAGCATTCCTCGAGCGTGCCCGGCCTGGCGGGAGCGGGCCTCCAGCATTCCTCGAGGCTGCTTCGTGCGGGCCCGTGTGTACTGGCCGCGGCCCACGGGACCGCACCGGCACCCGTGTCCGGCCACGGCCCTGCCACTGCGAAACGGGAGTGTCCATGAGCGATCCGGCCCAGAGCCCGGGCGCCCGCATGTACGAGGAGTTCGTCGCGATCCACGCGGTGCTGCGGCGCGGCACGCGCCTGGTGGTGGACGCCTACGAGCGGCTGGCCGACGGCCACGACACAGACACCGCGACGCTGGTCGACGCGGGCCGGTGGCTGCTCGCGTTCACCCACGCCCACCACAAGGCGGAGGACGACCTCTTCTGGCCCGTGCTGGAGGCGCTCTACCCCGACGCGCGGGCACAGCTCAAGGAACTGTCGGACGACCACGTGGTCCTCGACCGGAGGCTGAACGCCCTGGAGACGGCGATCGACGCCCTCGACGAGGCGACGAAGGCCGGACGGGCCACCGGCGGGACGGACGGCGCCCGGGCGGGCGCCGAGGCCGCCCGGCAGGTCCACCAGGTGCTCGACGGACACCTCACGGCCGAGGAGGCCGTGGTGGAAGACCTGTTCCCCGGGGTCCCCGCGGACGACATCGACCGGCTGCGCGAGGCGTTCGTCCAGGGCTCCCCGCGTTTCGGTCTGCACTTCATGTTCGGGTTGCTCGACGACCCCGAGCCCGCGCGCGGCCGGGACCTGCTGACGGAGAACTTCCCGCCGCAGCTGCGTGCCGCCGGACCCCGGCTGATCAGCCAGTACGAGGCCGGCATCCAGGGACTGCGGGGCGGTCCCGGAGACGATTCGGGCCGACCGGTCACATCCGCCGGTCCCCGGTCGTCATAGCTGCGACGGACCCACTCCGGCCGCCGAGTCCCTCCCGGCGGCTGTCCCAGCGGTTCCCGCCGGCCCCATCCGGCGCGGGCCGCGTTCGATGACCCGATCCTGCACCTTCTGAGGAGTAATCGATGGCTGCCTCCGACGCCACCACGGCCCGGTCAGCATCAGGGGCGGGCCTGAGCCCCGGGCTGATCCTGGCATTCGTCTGCATGGGCCAGTTCATGGTCTTCACCGACGTGTCGATCGTGAACCTCGCTCTGCCCTCCATCCAGGAGGGCCTCGGCATGTCCGAGGTCAGCCTGAACTACATCGTCACGGCCTACGCCACCGTCCTGGGCGGCTTCCTGCTGCTGGGCGGGCGGCTGGCGGACACCTTCGGCCGCCGCCGGCTGATCCAGATCGGCTTCGTGATCTTCGCGCTGGCGTCGCTGACCTCCGGTCTCGCCGAGAACGGCACGATGCTCATCGCCTCGCGCGCCGTCCAGGGCTTCGGCGCGGCACTGATCACCCCCGCCGCCCTGGCGATCCTGACCAACACCTTCGCCGAGGGACCCGAGCGCAACAAGGCGCTGGGCGTGTGGGGCTCGCTGTCCGGTATCGCGTCCATCGTCGGTGTGATCCTCGGCGGTGTGCTCGCCGACACCTGGGGCTGGGAGTGGATCTTCTGGATCAACGTGCCGATCGGTCTGGGCGCCGCCGTGCTGGCACCGCGCATCCTGCCCGAGAGCAAGGCCGAGGAGCGGGGCAAGTTCGACACCCTCGGAGCGGTCACCCTCACCGCCGGCCTGCTGCTGCTGATCTTCACGCTCGGTGAGGCCACCACCGTCGGCTGGGACACCTTCCGCACCATCGGTTCGCTGGTCGGCGTGGTCGCGCTGCTGACGGCCTTCGTCGTCATCGAGGCCAAGGTCGCCTCGCCGATGATGCCGCTGCGCATCTTCCGGCTGAAGACCATGCGGGTCGCGAACATCTCCGCCGTGCTGGTCTTCGGCACCTTCGGCTCGCTGTTCTTCTTCGCCAGCCTCTTCATGCAGCAGGCGTTCGGCTACTCGCCGCTCAAGGCGGGCTTCGCCTACGTGCCGCTCGCGTTCTCCGTCGCGGCCGGCGCGGGCATCGCCTCCGGCCTGGTCACCAAGATGGCGGCCCGTCCGGTCGTGATGATGGGTCTCACGCTCACCGTCGCCGGTCTGCTGCTGATGTGGCGGGCCCCCGCCGACGGCAGCTACGTGGTCGACCTGCTGGCCCCGTTCATCCTGCTCGGCCTCGGCTGCGGCATGGTCTTCGTGACCCTGCAGATCGCCGCGTTCGTCGGAGTCACCGACGAGGACGCGGGAGTGGGCGCCGGCCTGATCAACACCAGCCAGGAAGCCGGCGGCGCCCTCGGCCTGGCCGTCGTGGCGACCATCGCCTACAGCGGCATGAGCACCGAGATGGCCGCGACGGGCGGCAAGCCCGAGCTGATCGCCGAGGTCCACGAGGCGGCCAACCACGACGCGTTCCTCTCGGGCGCCATGCTCGGCACGGTCGCGCTGCTGGTGGTCACCTTCCTGATGCCCCGCGGCAAGCAGTCCATGAGCTCGGCCCCGGCCGAGGCGGGCGAAGGCCCCGCCCTGGTGAAGGCCGACGCGGAGAAGTAGCACCACCGCGCCCGGGCGTTTCCCGGGCGGCACCGGACCCACAGTCCACGGCCCCGCCGGTCGTCCCCCGAACCGGCGGGGCCGTTCCGCGCCCGCACCCCGGCGCCCCCGCCGCCTCGCCCCGCCCGCCTCCGCGCCCCCGCCCGCCTCCGCGCGCCCGCCCGGCGACGGCGGCCGGCCCGGTGACGGCGGCCGGCCCGGTGACGGCGGCCGGCTCGGCATCCGCTCGCCGCCGGCTGGAGCCGTCACCGACCCCGCTCGGCCGCCGCAGCACCCGCACCCCGGCCGCCCGCGGGCACGGACACCTGGTCACACGCCCCGCCGCCACCGCCCGCGCCACCCCGCCCCGGACCCGGCCCGCGGCGGGGCGCGCCGCTTTTGAGAGGCCCTGCACTCCGGCTGCAGCGCCGCTCGATCGGTGAGGTCTTTCCTGGTGCCTGGCTGCCGCCGCGCACACGGGAGCGGTCCACCAACGATCTGCGTGAGGAGTACTTCATGGCAAAGGGCGCGATAGTCGTCGGCGCCGGGCCGGTCGGACTGATGCTCGCCGGTGAGCTACGGCTCGGCGGCGTGGACGTGGTCGTCTACGACAAACTGCCCGCGCCCAGCGGGGAATCGCGTGGCCTCGGCTTCACCAGCCGCACCGCCGAAGTCCTCGACCAGCGTGGGCTCCTCGACGAGCTGGGGGAATTCCGCTGGGGCCAGCACGGCCACTTCGGCGGCGTCCGCATCGACTTCACCCTGCTGGAGGAGAGCCACTTCGGAGTGATGGGGCTTGCCCAGTCCCGCACCGAGCAGCTGCTCGGCGACTGGACGGCCCGCCTGGGCGTGCCCGTGCTCCGCGGCCGTGAGGTCACCGGCTTCGAGGAGACCGAGGACGGCGTCGTCGTCCGCTACGACGGCCCCGACGGTCCCGGCGAGGACCACGCGCAGTACCTCATCGGCTGCGACGGCGGCCGCAGCACCGTGCGCCGCCTGGCCGGCATCGCCTTCCCGGGCGACGAGGCGACACGCGGCATGTACCTGGCGGACGTCACCGGCGCCGACATCCGGCCGCGGCCCATCGGGGAGCGCGTCGAGGGCGGCGGCATGGTCCTCTCGGTCGGCCTGGGCGACGGCTACGACCGGATCGTCATCCACGAGCCCGGCGTCCGCCCCCACCACGGCGAGGGCACGCTGACCTTCACCGAGGTGGCCGACGCCTGGCAGCGCATGACCGGCGAGTCCATCCACCACGGCCGCACCCGCTGGATGACCGCCCTCACCAACGCCACCGGCCTCGCCGAGCAGTACCGCAGCGGCCGCGTCCTCCTCGCCGGCGACGCCGCCCACGACCACGCGCCGCTGGGCGCGCAGGGCGTCAGCGTCGGCCTCCAGGACGCCGTCAACCTCGGCTGGAAACTGGCCGCGACGATCAACGGCTGGGCCCCCGACGGCCTCCTCGACACCTACCACGCCGAGCGGCACCCGCTCGGCGAGCAGCTGCTGCGCAACGTCCACGCCCAGTCGCTGCTCTACCTCAGCGGCGAGGAGATGGAGCCGCTGCGCGCGGTCATGCGCGAACTCGTGCGCATCCCCGACGCGGCCCGCTATCTGGCCGGCCAGGTCAGCGGCCTGCACATCCGCTACGACGTCGGAGCCGGCGACCACCCGCTGCTGGGCCTGCGCCTGCCGCCGCAGCGCGTGCTGCAACGCGCCGACGGCACCCGCGTCCGGGTCGCCGAACTGCTGCACGAGGCCCGGGGCGTGCTGATCGCCACCGGCGACCCCTCCACCGTCCACAAGACCGCCGCCGACTGGTCCGACCGGGTCGACGTCGTCGCCGGCACCTGGGCGGAGGACGGCGGCCCCGAAGCGGTGCTGCTGCGTCCCGACGGCCATGTCGTCTGGGCGGCCCCGGACGGCGGCGATGTGACCGACGCCCTCACCCGCTGGTTCGGCGCGGCCGCGGTCTGACACCGGCGCAGGCCCGCCTGGCCCCGGCCGTCTCGCACACCGGGGCCGCCACCCGCAGGCCGACCGCCCGGCGGCACCGCCCGCCACGGCCGAACACCCCGCCACCGCCGAACACCCCGCCACCGGCGACGCCGCGCAGGCCGCGCCGGCACCCCGCCGGGCCCTCACCCCGCCCCAGACCCCCGGAAGGCCACTGTCATGACCGTCCTCGTCACCGGCAGCCGAGGCAAGGTCGGCTCCCTGCTCGTGCAGGTACTGCACGAGCAGGGAGTCGCCGTCCGCGCCGGTTCCAGCAACCCCGAGAAGCTGTCCCTGCCCGCGGGCACCGAGTCGGTACGGCTCGCACTCGACACCCCGGCCGATTTCGCCGCCGCCCTCGACGGTGTCGACTCCGTCTTCCTGTACGCCGAGCCGGCGGCGGTCGACGCCTTCGTGGCGCAGGCCGAGAAAGCCGGCGTGGAACACGTCGTGATCATGTCCGCCGACGCCGTGCTGCGCCCCTCAGCCGCCGACGACCCGATCGCCGCCCCCCACCTCGCCGTCGAGCAGGCCCTCGCCGCCTCGTCCCTCACCTCCACGCCCCTGAACTGCGGCGCACTGGCCGGCAACGCGCTGCCCTGGGCGTGGTCGCTGAAAGCGCGCGGCGCGGTGGGCCTGCCCTACCCGGACAGCCACGCCGATCCGGTCAACGAGCGCGACATCGCGGAAGCGGCGTGCGCGGTCCTCACCGACCCCGCGCTGCGCGGCCGGTCGTACCACCTCACCGGGCCGCAGTCCCTCACCTTCGCCGAGCACGTCGCGATCATCGCGGCCGCGGCGGGCCGGGACATCCCCGTCGAGCGGATCCCCCCGCAGGTGTGGCGGGCCAACAAGCCGGACTTCATGCCGGACGACATCGCCGACGCGCTGCTGAAGCTGTGGGCGGCCAGCACGGCGCCGGTGCCGCTCACCGACCACGTCGAGCAGCTCACCGGACACCCGGCCCGCCCCTTCACCGTATGGGCGGACCAGCACGCCGGCGCCTTCCGCGCCTGATTGGCCCACCGGCCACGAAGCGACGAGGACTTGGGTAGATGACGCTGAACAGACGCACGATGCTCGCCCTGGGCACAGGAGCGACGGCCCTCGCCATGACGGGCACCACCACTGCCTCCCACGCCCGCGAACACACCGGCTCCGTGCCCTCCGACAGCGAACTGGCCCGCTCCCTGCCCGGCGGCTTCCGCAGCCGCTGCGCCACGGTCAACGGCGTGCGCCTGCACTACGTGACCGGCGGGCACGGACGGCCCCTGCTGCTCGTGCCCGGCTGGCCGCAGACCTGGTGGGCGTACCGCAAGGTCATGCCCCAGCTCGCCCGCACCCACCGCGTCATCGCCGTCGACCTGCGCGGCATGGGCGGCTCGGACAAGCCCGCGGGCGGCTACGACAAGAAGACGATGGCGGCGGACCTGCACGCCCTGGTACGGCACCTGGGCCACCGGCAGGTGGACATCGCCGGACACGACATCGGGGCCATGGTGGCGTTCGCCTTCGCCGCCAACCACCCCGAAGCGACCCGCAGGCTGGCACTGCTGGACACCCCGCACCCCGACGAGAGCGAGTACGACCTGCGGCTGCTGTACCGGCCCGGGACCGGAACCGCCCTGTGGTGGTGGGCGGTCAACCAGCTCCAGCAGCTGCCGGAACAGCTGATGTGCGGCCGCATGCGCCACGTGATCGACTGGCTGTTCGCCCACTCCCTGGCCGACCAGAACCTGGTCGGCGAGGCCGACCGCGAGATCTACGCGCACGCCTACAACAGCCCGCAGGCCATCCGGGCCGGCACCGGCTGGTACCAGGCGTGCCACCAGGACATCGCCGACCTGGCCGGCTACGGCAGGCTGACCATGCCCGTACTCGGCATCGGCGGCAACTTCACCTACGAGGACCTTCAGCGCAAGCTCACCGCGCAGGGCACCGACGTGCGCATGGTGCGGGCGTCGAAGTCGGTGCACTACCTGCCCGAGGAGGAGCCCGAGGTCGTCGCCGGGGCCCTGCTCGACTTCTTCGGCTGACTCACGCCATCCATCTGCATGAGGAGTACGACATGGCAAAGGGCGCGATCGTCGTCGGCGCCGGTCCGGTCGGGCTGATGCTCGCCGGTGAACTGCGGCTCGGCGGCGTGGACGTGGTGGTCTACGACAAGCTGCCCGGACCCAGCGGGGAGTCGCGCGGCGTCGGCTTCACCCGCCGGGCGGCCGAGGTGTTCGAGCAGCGCGGTCTGCTGGAACGCTTCGGCGACGTCGAATGGGCCCAGGGCCACTTCGGCGGCGTACGCATCGATTTCGGCAAGCTGGACGACAATCACTTCAGCGTCCGCGGCGTACCCCAGTTCCGCACCGAGGAGATCCTCGAGAACTGGCTCAAGGAACTGGGCGTGCCCGTCCTGCGCAACCACGAGGTGACCGGCTACCGGGAGAGGCCGGACGGCGTCGTCGTCGAGTACGAGGGCCCGGACGGGCACGGTGAGGACACCGCGCAGTACCTGGTGGGCTGCGACGGGGCACGCAGCCTCGTGCGGACCCTGGCGGGCATCGACTTCAAGGGCTGGGGCGCCACCCGCGGCATGTACATGGCCGACCTGGTCGGCGCCGGGGTGCGGCAGCGGCCCATCGGCGAGAAGGTGCCGGGCGGCATGGTGATGGCGTTCAACCTGGAGAACGGCGTGGACCGGATCGTCATCCACGACGAGAACCTGCGCCCGCCCGAGGACAAGAGCGCCCTGAGGTTCACCGACATCGCCGACGCCTGGCAGCGCATGACCGGCGAGTCGCTGCACCACGCGGAGGTCCGCTGGATCAGCTCCTTCACCGACACCACCCGCCAGGCCGAGCACTACCGCAGCGGCCGGGTCTTCCTCGCCGGCGACGCCACCCACATCCACATGCCGGCCGGGGCGCAGGGCATGAGCGTCGGCGTCCAGGACGCCGCGAACCTCGGCTGGAAGCTGGCCGCGGCCGTCAACGGCTGGGCACCCGAAGGCCTGCTCGACACCTTCGAGAGCGAGCGGCACCCGGTCGGCGAGAAGCTGATGCGCAACACCCGCGCCCAGACCCGCCTCTACCTCACCGGCGACGAGATGGAGCCGCTGCGCGCCGTCATGCGTGAACTGGTGGAACTGCCCGAGGCCGCCCGGCACCTGGCCGGGATCGTCAGCGGCGTCGACATCCGCTACGACATGGGTCCCGGCGACCATCCGCTGCTCGGTCTGCGGCTGGCTCCCGGCCACGAGCTGCTGCTCGAGGACGGCGGCCGCACCCGGGTCGCCGAGCTGCTCCACCCGGCGCGCGGTGTACTCCTGGTCACCGGCGCGGCGGACGACGCCGCGCGCGTCCGCGGGGCCGCCGCCGGCTGGGACGACCGGGTCCGCACGGTCGTGGGGGAGTGGACCGAGCCCGTGACCGGGGACCGTCCCGCCGCGGTGCTGCTGCGCCCCGACGGCCATGTCGCCTGGGCGGCCCCGGACGGCGTGGAACTGCTCGGGCAGGCACTGGAGCGCTGGTTCGGCCGCGGCCGGGACACCGCCGGCAGCAGGGCGCACGCCGTCGGCGCGGCCGGCGTCTGACCGGCCGGCGCACACCGGTCCGGCACCGGTTTCGCCCGCCCCGTCACACAGGAGGCCCGCGCGTCGTCAGACAGATGAGGGTCGGGTCCCATCCGGTGCCGCCACCGCATCGTGCGGCGGTCACATCCCCCGCGCCGCCGGCGCGGTGCGGTGGCTCACTGGAGACCGGACCGGTCCTCGCCGGCGTCCCGCGCCCGGGCACGGGACGACCGCAGACGGCCGCCGCCCGCGGCCCCGCATCGAGCGGGGCCGCGGGCGGCGGCCGTCACGTGCTGTGGCCGGGGCCGGCGGCGAAGGCCGGTCAGCGGCGCGGTCCGGCCTTCGCCGCCTCGATGAACGCCTCGAACAGAGCCACGGTGTCCTCGCCCAGTTCACCGTGGGCCTGCAGACCGGCCAGGAAGGGCGCCGACGGGTCCTCGGCCTCCGCCCCCTCGATGACGCCGTCGTCCGACCAGGCGGTGGCCACCAGCCCGGCGCCGAGCTTGTCGATGCCCTGGTGGTGGTGGCAGTACACGGTCGGCGACGGTCCGAGCGCGCCGCCCAGCAGCGAGTCGGGCTTCACCCGGATGGTGCGCGGCTCGTAACGGCCGGGCACGGCGGGGGAGTGCTCGGGCAGGTGCTGGTCGAGGGTGCCGCCGCGGGTGATCGAGATCAGCTGCAGACCCCGGCAGACCCCGAGGACGGGGATGCCCCGCCGCTCCGCCACGGCCAGGGCGGCCAGCTCCGCCGCGTCACGCGCCGGGTGCGGCGGGAAGACGAACTCACCGGGCCGGGCGCCGTACAGGGCCGGGTCGATGTCCGCGCCACCGCTCATCAGCAGGGCGTCCACCCGCTCCATCACGGACTCCACCGCCTCCACGAGCGGGGGCAGCAGCACCGGGGCGCCGCCCGCCTGCGCCACCTTGTCCAGATACGGCTGCGGCAGCACCGCCACCGCCACGTCGCCCCAGATGTTCCAGTTCACTGTCGTCGCGTCGGCGGTCACCGCCACTACGGGTCGCGTCATGGTGCTGCCGTCCCTCTCCTCGGATGGTGGCCTGGCAGGCCGGGTGCACAGTGCATCGCAGGTCACTGGACCAGGAGTCGAGTCCGGCCGGGCCCGCGGCCGGTGCCCTCCGGCCCACTCCCAGCCCACCCGCAGCCACCCCCACCCCGCCCCGCCCGCAGCCACCCCCGACCCACCCCCGGCTCACCCGCAGCCACCCCTGGCCCGCCGCCGGTGCCCTTGCGGCTCACCCGGCCCCGCCGACGGCCGCTGCGCCCGCCCGCGCGGTCCCCGGCACCGCGCGGACCGGGGCGAGCGACAGCGCGCGGCGGGCGTAACCCCGCGCCAGATCGGGGCGGCCGAGCGCGTCGTGGGCCCGCGCCAGCCCCTGGAAGGCACGTGCCTGCTCGGGACGGAACCCCACCTCGCTGGCGAGGGCGAGCGCCGCCGCGTGCTGCTCCGCCGCCTGCCGGGGCGCGCCCAGGGCCAGCGCGGCCTCGCCCAGCGCGTTCAGCGCCTCCGTCTCGTGCCCCCGGTTGCCCAGCGACCGCTGCACCCGCAGGGCCCGCAGCGCCAGACCGTGGGCCTGTCCGTGCCGCCCCTGCTGTCCGTGCACCGACCCGAGGCCCATCAGCGCCACGGCCTCGCCGCCCTGGTCGCCCAGCTCCCGGTAGAGCTGCAGGGCCCGCCGGTGGTGGTCCCGGGCGGCCTCGTAGCGGCCCAGGCGCTCGTGCACCAGGCCCAGGCCCACCTGGCTGCGGGCCTCGCCGTACCGGTCGTCGGCGGCGCGGAAGAGCCGCAGCGCCGTCAGGAAGCTGTCGTGGGCCTGCTCGTGGTCCTCGCCCCGCAGGAACAGGTGGCCCAGGCAGTCCCGGGCCCGTGCCTCACCGAGCCGGTCCTCCGTCTGCCGGGCCAGGCGCGCCGCACGGGCGGCGTGTTCGCACGCCCGGTCGTGGCGGCCCCGGCGCCAGTGCAGCCATGCCAGATCGGTCGAGAACCGGCCCTGAGCGGTGCGGTCACCGCGGTGGGCGCTGGCCCGCAGTGCCTGCTCGGCCAGCGCGAGCGCGTCGGCGTGGAAGGCGCGGTCGTACAGGTAGCGGTGCAGGGCGGAGGCCAGGCGGGCCGTGTGCGCGGGCCATCCGTGCGCGGCCGTGTACGCGCCGGCCGCGACCAGGCCGGCGCGTTCGGCGTCCAGCCACGCCTCCGCCTCCCGCGCGTCGCGCAGCGGCACCGGCGGCGCGCCGGGGGCGTCGGTGCGCGGGTCCTCGGGGAACAGCAGCGCGGCGGCGGCCGACGCACCGGCGACACAGTGGTCGAAGAGCCGGGTCAGCGCGGCCCGCCGCGCGGCGGGGCTCTCCTCGTCCTCGGCGAGGGCGTGCGCGTACTGGCGCAGCAGGTCGTGGAGGGTGTAGCGGTCCGCCTCGTCCTGGCGCACCATGTGCGCGTCCAGCAGGTCCTCCAGCAGGCGTTCGGCCCGCTCGGGTGTCACCCCCGCCAGTGCCGCCGCCGCGCGGCTGCCGACGTCGGGGCCCGGGTGCAGTCCCAGCAGCCGGAACATCCGCCGCTGCTCGGTCTCCAGCTGCTGGTACGACATGGCGAAGGCGGCGGCGACGCCCCGCTCGGACGTGGACAGTTCGGCCAGGCGGCGGCGCTGGTCGCGCAGCCGGTCGGCCAGGTGGGCCGCGGTCCACTGCTGCCGGTGCCGCAGCCGGGCGGCGGCGATCCGCACCGCGAGCGGAAGGAAGCCGCACAGGTGCAGGATGTCCAGCGCGGCCAGCGGTTCGTCGTCCACCCGCTGCCCGACGATCCTGGTGAACAGCTCGATCGCGTCCGCCGCCGGCAGCGGGTCGAGCGACAGACACGCCGCCCCGTCCAGGCCCGTCAGCCGTCGCCGGCTGGTGACCAGCAGCAGACTGCGGGTCGCCCCGGGCAGGAACGGCCGTACGTGGTCGGTGCCGGCCACGTTGTCGAGCACCACCAGCACCCGGCGGCCGGCCAGTTCGGCCCGCCACAGCCCGGCCCGCTCCGCGACCGACACCGGGATCTGCTCGGCGGGGATCCCGAGCTGGCGCAGCAGCACCCCGAGCGCGCTGCCCGCGTCCATGGGCGCCCGCCCCGCCGTGTGGGCCTGGAGGTCGACGAAGAGCCGCCCGTCCGGGTACCGCTCGTCGAGCCGGTGCCCGGCATGCACGGCCAGGGCCGTCTTGCCGATGCCCGCCATGCCGTCGATCACCGACACCGTCACCTCCCCGTCCTCACCGCAGGGTTCGGCCAGCAGCTGAGCCAGCTCGGCGGCGCGCCCGGAGAAGTCGGGCGAGTCGTAGGGCAGGAAGTTCGGCCGCGGCGGGTGCGGCACCCGTGCCCGCCCGGGCGGCGCCGGCGCCGCCGGCCCACCGGCGGCACCCAGCCCCCGCCCTGCCCCTGTCCCCGGCCCTGCCCCTGCCCCTGCCCCTGTCCCTGGCCTTGGTGCCGGGTGCGTCCGGGCCGCCAGCGCCGGGTCGTCGCGCAGGACGGCCTGCTCCAGCGCGGCGAACTCCCGCCCGGGGTCCAGGCCCTGCTGCTCGGCGAGCGCCCGGCGCAGCCCCCGGGCGGCCGCGAGGGCGTCGGCCTGCCGGCCCGCCCGGTGCAGGGCCAGCATCAGCCGGCCGGTCAGCCTCTCCCGCAGCGGATGCGCGGCCACCAGCGCGGACAGCTCGTCGACGAGCTGCTCGTGCCGGCCCAACGACAGCTCCAGATCGGCCAGGTGCTCGTAGGCGGTCAGCCGCCGCTCCTGAAGGCGCACCCGCGCGCCGGCGGCGTAGTCGGCCTTCACGTCCGCCAGCGGCCGCCCCCGCCACAGCGACAGCGCCTGCCTGATCTGCTCCGCGGCGTGCGCCGGGTCGTCCGCCCGGTCCGCCTCGCGCAGCCGGTCGCCGAAGTCCTCCAGGTCCAGCTGACCGGGCTCAAGAGCCATCACGTACCCGGCCGGCCGGGTCTGCAGCAGCTCGGCCGCACCCGCGGCGCGCAGGACCCGGCGCACGGCCGCGACCGAGGCGTGGATCTGCGCCCGGGCGGTGTCCGGCGGCGCCGGCCCCCACATCGCGTCGATGATCTGCCCCGCGCCGAGCACGGTCCGGGCGTTCAGCAGCAGATGGGCCAGCACCCCCCGGTGCCGGGGCGCCATCCCCGGCAGCGGCCGCCCGGCCACCGACACCTCCACCGGGCCCAGGATCGAGAAACGCACCGTCATGACTGCCGCAGTTCCCTCCTGACACCGGCCCGTCCACCGGCCCGGCACCTATAGCGAACGCATCGCGTACCTATGAACGGCCTCGTCCACGCTGGTGGCAGACCCGAAGGCCACCTTCCGGATGCTGCAGTGGAGAGGCAGGGATGACCGACAAGATCGCTCTCATCACGGGAGCAAACAAGGGAATCGGTTTCGAGATAGCGCGCCAGCTCGGCGAGCTCGGCATCACCGCCGTCATCGGCGCGCGGGACGAGCAGCGCGGCAAGGAAGCGGCGGAGCAGCTCGGGCAGCCGTACGTCCAGCTCGACGTCACCGACCCGGACAGCGTCGAGGCCGCCGCCCGGTGGATCGAGGCGGAGTACGGGCGCCTGGACATCCTCGTCAACAACGCCGGCGTCACCGTTCCGCCACCCCAGGGCACCCCGAGCGCCACGACGGCACAGACGCTGCGCCGGATCTACGAGACCAACGTGTTCGGCGTCGTCACGGTGACCAACGCCATGCTGCCGCTGCTGCGCAAGTCGCCGGCCGCCCGCATCGTCAACCAGTCCAGCGAACTCGGCTCCAAGACCCAGGTGATGGTCGAGGACAGCCCGCTGTGGCCGCTGAACAACATGCCGTACAACTCGTCCAAGGCCGCACTCAACATGATCACCGTGACCTACGCCAAGGAACTGTGGGGCACCCCGATCAAGGTCAACGCCTGCGACCCCGGCTACTGCATCACCGACATCAACAACGGCATGGGCTTCATCACGGCCGCCGAGGGCGCCAGGATCGCCGTACGCCTGGCGACGCTGGACGCCGACGGCCCCAACGCCCAGTTCTTCAAGAACGAGGGCCCGCTGCCCTGGTGACCGGCCGGGCCCGCCGGGACCGGGAGGGCCGCCGCACCACGCGATGCTCCAGACCCAGGAAGCGAGGCCCGCACCGTGAGCGGACTTCCCCTCATCCAGCCGGAGAACGCCACCGGTGAGGCGGCGGCCCTGCTGGAGGAGGTCCAGCAGGCGCTGGGCCTGACGCCCAACCTCGCCAAGGCGATGGCGAACAGCCCCGCGGCGCTCAAGGGATTCCTGGACCTGCGGCGCGCCCTGCGCGGGGGAGGCCTCCCCGTACCCGTCCAGGAGAGCATCGCGCTGCTGGTCGCACAGCACACCGGCTGCGACTACGGCCTGTCCTGGCACACCTACACCGGCACCAGGCTGGCCGGCCTCAGCCGGCACCAGGCCCACCGCGCCCGCCGGGGAGAGGCCGAGGACCCGTTCACCGAGGCGGCACTGTCCCTCACCCGTTCCCTGATGCACCACCGGGGAGCACTGACCGACGCCGAACTGGCCGCCGCCCGCGGCGGCGGCCTGTCCGGCGCACAGATCACCGAGGTCGTCGCCCACGTCGCCCTCAACATCCTCACCACCTACTTCGGGAGAACGGCCCGTGTCTGCGTCGACTGGCCCCTGGTACGCCACGACGAAACGCGCGCCTGACACCCCCGCGGCCGTCCCCCGCACACCGCATGTCCTGTCCGCACTCACCGAAAGCAGAACTCGATCATGGAAGCACGGATGACCAACCCGGCCGGTGTCCTTCCCGACGCCATGCAGGGAGTCGGCGCCCTGATGAAGGCCACCCGGCAGGGCGGTGTCCCGCAGCTCACCCTGGAGCTGGTGCACCTGCGGGTCAGCCAGATCAACGGCTGCAGCGCCTGCGTCGACGCGTCCTCCCGCAGCGCCCGCAAGGCGGGGGAGACCGAGGAACGCCTCGCCACCGTGGCCGCCTGGCGGGAGGCGCCCTTCTTCACCGACGCCGAACGCGCCGCCCTGGCCCTCGCCGAGCACGCCACACGCCTCGCCGACCGCGAGGACGCCGTCCCGGACGCCGTCTGGGACGAGGCCGCCCGCCACTACGACGAGAAGGGCCTGGCCGCGCTCGTGATGATGACGGCGGTGGCCAACTTCTTCAACCGCCTCAACGCCACCACCCGTCAGGTGGCCGGCCAGGCCTGGTGAACCGCGCCACGGCGGCCCGGCACTCCCTCGCGGAGGCCGGGCCGCCGTGCCGGGACGGCGCCCGACCTCAGGACGCCGCCGCACGCCGGGCACGCCGCGAGGAGGAGAACCGCCGGGTGATCGGCCGCTCCACCAGCGCGTACAGCGCCCACGACGCCAGCACGCTGATCACCAGCCCCAGCGCCACCAGACCGGTGGTCTCGGCGACCGAGAAGGTGCCCTCCAACTCCTTGCGCATGTAGGTCAGCACGATGAAGTGGACCAGGTAGAAGGCGAACGAGATCTCGCCCAGCCACAGCATGGTCCGGCCGCGGAACCAGCTCGCCGTGCCCCGGATGTCCGCGGTCGCGGCGGCCGCGATCAGCAGCACGATCGGGATGATCGTCACCGAACGCTGCGAATACAGGAACGGCACGTGGGAGCAGAGCACATAACTGCCGGCCAGCAGCACGCCCGACCACACCATGCCGATGTTGAACCAGCGCCCGCGCACGACCGCCTGAGCGACCAGCATGCCCAGCGCGAAGTCCAGCACGCGCGTCACCGGAAGGTTGTAGGCGAACCAGTACTGCTCGGCGGAGACCGTCGCACCCAGCGAGGCCCCCGGGAAGTACGGCTTGTCCGCGATGAACACGTACGCCGCCCAGGGCGTGGCGATGATGCCCGCGGTCACACCCACGATCCAGTACTTCAGGTGCTCGGCACGGATCCGCTGGAACCAGGAGTGCAGCAGCGGGAAGCAGGCGTAGAAGAAGGCCTCGCACCCCAGCGACCAGCTCGGCTGGTTCACGCTGGAGAACACCTCGAAGTCCGGTACCCACACGTGCACCATGAACAGGTTGGCGATCGCCGTCCCCGTCGTGGTGTACACCGACGCGAACAGCACCAGCGCCAGCGCCCAGGTGATCACGTAGTTCGGGTAGATCTTCACCAGCCGGCGGCGCCAGAACCTCGGTGCCGTGTCCCGGTCGCGGGCCGACCACGTCAGGACGAAGCCGCTCAGGACGAAGAAGAACGTCACGCCCAGCGCGCCCGCGTTCCCGGTCACGTCGAACAGGTTCATCGCCGCCGAGTCCGACTCCAGCAGCCGCAGATGGGGGAAGGGCAGCCCCACGTGGTTGAAGAACACCAGCAGCGCCGCACCGAAGCGCAGCCCCGTCAGGGAGTCCAGCCGCGCCGAACGGGCACGCCCCGCCGCCTTCTGCGGTCCGCCGTCAGGCACCCCGGCCGAGCCGCCGGGCCGGGCCGGGCCCGGATCACCGACCGCCGTGGGCGGGAAAGCACCACCCGTCATCTCGTCATGTGCCACGCGAAAGCCTCCTCGCCCATGGGTACGTTCGCTGCCGAAGGGGCAGAGAACCGCTGCGCGGGCGATTAGACGGCACGTGGCTCGAACTCCACTGGGGCAACAGCCCGGATCCGGTGGAGCCGGCCGGACACCGGCCCCCGGCGGCGCGTTCAGGCGTCCAGCAGCGCCAGGTCGAACGTCAACAGCCGCTGCGGATCGGTGATGACGTCGATCTCGACGATGCGGCCGTCCCGGACGTCGAACGTCATCGCCCGGAAACCCTCTCCCGCGTGCGCGGCGATCACACCGGGCGCACCATTGATCAGCGCCAGCTGGGCCACCTCGGCGATCCGCGCGAACCTCGACGCCGTCGAGGCCACCGCCACCGCACCCCGCACCCCGAACCGGCCGTCCGAACGCGCCACCACACCCGGGTCCAGCACGTTCAGCAGCGCATCGAAGTCACCGCCGCGCGCCGCCGACAAGAACGCGTCGACCACCTCGCGCCGCTTGGCCAGGTCGGGATCGGACACCGGGGTCCCCCCGCGCACCCGGCGCCGCGCACGGCTGGCCAACTGCCGCGCCGCCGCCGGCGTCCGCTCGACGATCGGCGCGATCTCGTCGAACGGCACCCCGAACATGTCGTGCAGCACGAACGCCAGCCGCTCCGCCGGGTCCAGCGCCTCCAGCACCACCAGCAGCGCCAGCCCCACCGAGTCCGCCAGCAGCGCCCGCTGCTCCGGGTCGCCCTCCTCCTCGTGGACGTAGTCCGGCACGTGGACCACCGACTCGAACGGGTCCTCCCGACGCACCCGGCGCGACTTCAGCATGTCCAGGCACACCCGGCCCACCACCGTGGTCAGCCAGCCCCGCAGGTTCTCGATGTCGCTGTCATAGGCCCGGCTCAGCCGCAGCCACGCCTCCTGCACGGCGTCGTCGGCCTCGGTGAGCGAGCCCAGCATGCGGTACGCGACCGCCCGCAGATGCCCGCGGGCGCCCTCGAACTGCTCGGCCAGCCATTCCCGCTCGTCCATGCCCGCTCTCCTCCCGATCGGTTCCTCACCACCCTGACGCACGAGGCCACGCGGATGTGACCGCACGCCCGCCGCCGCCCGCCGCGCGGCGCCGCCCTCCAGCGGGGACCGAGCCCTGATTGAGCGCCACGGCCGACGGTGGCGCACAAGGAGGCGACTGTGGACCGTTCACCTGACGATGGCCCGGACCGGCTCGCCGGATTCCCGGTCAGGCACCCCGACCCGGCCGGACGGCGGCAGCCGGTTCCCGAGCACGGGTTCACCGCATACGGCGGGCACGTCGACCTGTGCGTCGTCGGCGCCGGACCGCGCGGACTGTCCGTACTGGAGCGGCTGTGCGCCCACGAACGCAAGGTCCCCCGCTGGGACAGCGTCACGGTGCACGTCGTCGACCCCTCACCCCCCGGCGCGGGCCGGGTCTGGCGGCCCGCGCAGTCCCGGCACCTGCTGATGAACACCGTCGCCTCCCAGGTCACGGTCTTCACCGACGCCAGCGTGCGCACCGAAGGCCCCCTGGAGGAAGGCCCCAGCCTCCACCAGTGGGCCAAAGCGGTGGGCGCCGGAGCCCTGGCCCCCGGCCCCGACCTCGCCCACGACGAGGAGATCCTCACCGAGGCACGTGCCCTCGGCCCGGACAGCTACCCCACCCGCGCCCTGTACGGCCACTACCTGATGTGGGTGTTCCGGCAGGTCACCGCCGAAGCGCCGGCCCACGTCACCGTGCGGGTGCACCGCACGCGGGCCGTCGCCCTGGCACCGGACACGGCGCCCCCCGCCCGGTCGGCCCAGACCGTGCTCCTGGAGGACGGCACCCGGCTGACCGGACTGTCCGCGGTGATCCTCGCCCAGGGCCACGTACCGGCCCGCCCCACCGCCACCGAACGGCGGCTCGCCGCCTTCGCCGCCCGGCACGGCCTGACCTACCTGGCCCCCTCCAACCCCGCCGACGCCGACCTGACCTCCGTCGGCGCCGGAGAACCGGTCCTGCTGCGCGGACTCGGCCTGAACTTCTTCGACTACATGGCCCTGTTCACCCACGGCCGGGGCGGCACCTTCGCACGCGTCGACGGCCGGCTCCGCTACCGCCCCTCGGGCCGCGAACCCCGCCTGTACGCCGGATCCCGGCGCGGGGTGCCCTACCACGCACGCGGCGACAACGAGAAGGGCGCCCACGGCCGCCACCTGCCCAGACTGCTCACCGCCCGGCACGCCGAAGCCCTGCGCACAACCGCCGGCCGGCCCCGCCCGGTCCGCTTCGGCACCGACCTGTGGCCGCTGATCGCCAAGGAGGTGCAGAGCGTCTACTACGAGGCCCTGCTCACCGCCCGCGGCCACACCCCCGCCCAGGTGGCCGACTTCGCCGGACGGTACCTGCACGCCGCCCCCGGCACCGCGGAAGAACACCTCCTCGACACCTACGCCGTCCCCGCCGGCGAACGCTGGGACTGGGAACGCGTCTCCCGCCCCTACGGGCAACGCACCTTCGGCGACCTGACCGAATTCCGCACCTGGCTGCGCGCCCACCTCGACGACGACGTCCGCGAGGCCCGCCTCGGCAACGTCAGCGGCCCCCGCAAGGCAGCCCTCGACGTCCTGCGCGACCTGCGCAACGAGATACGCCTCGCCATCGACCACGGCGGACTCGACGCACCCTCCCACCGCGACGAACTCGACCGGTGGTACACCCCGCTCAACGCCTACCTGTCCATCGGCCCGCCCGCCTCCCGCATCGAGGAGATGGCCGCCCTCATCGACGCCGGCATCCTCGAGGTCACCGGCCCGGGCATGCGCGTCGACACCGACCCCGACACCCCCGACGGCCCCCGCTTCACGGGCACGAGCGACATCCCCGGCGTGCGGGTCCACGCCACCACGCTGATCGAGTCCCGGCTGCCCGACATCGACCTGCGCCGCACCGCGGACCCCCTGATGAGCCACCTGCTGCGCACCGGCCAGTGCCGCCCCTACCGCATCCCCGGCGCGAACGGCGAGGACTACGAGACCGGCGGACTCGCCGTCTCCGCCCGCCCGTACCACCTGGTGGACGCCCACGGCACCGCCCACCCGCGCCGCTTCGCCTACGGCGTGCCCACCGAGGCCGTGCACTGGGTGACCGCGGCCGGCATCAGGCCGGGGGTCGGCTCGGTCACCCTGGAGGACTCCGACGCCATCGCGGCGGCCGCCCTCGCACTGCCCCGGCCCGCCGGCGCACGCGCACCGAAGACCGCGTCGGGCATCGTCCCTCCCCCCGGCACCCCCGGACCACAGGCGGCGAGGAAGGCATCATGACCCACGACCAGCCCACCGGGACCGCCCCCTCCTGCCCCCCGGACACCGGCCTGCTCTCCCCGGTCCGCGCCGGCACCCGCGTCGAGGCCGCCGTCAGCGACACCGCCTGGCTGCAGGCCATGCTCGACGCCGAGGCGGCCCTGGCCCGCGCCCAGGCACGCTGCGGAACGGTCCCCGAGAGCGCGGCCCGCACCATCACCGACTGCGCCCGCGCCGACCACCTCGACGTGCGCCGGCTGGCCCTCGACGCCCGCGAGACCGCCAACCCCGTTGTCGCCCTGGTCAAGGCGCTGACGGCAGTGGTGGCGCAACGGTCGCCCGAGGCAGCCGAGTACGTCCACCGCGGCTCCACCAGCCAGGACGTCTTCGACACCGCGGCCATGCTCGTCTCGGCCCGGGCACTGCGGCTGATCATCGCCGACCTGCACGCCGTCGCCGACGCCCTGGCCGAACTCGCCGTCCGCCACCGCGACACCGTCATGGCCGGCCGCACCCTGACCCTGCACGCCGTGCCCACCACGTTCGGCCTGAAGGCGGCCGGCTGGCGGCAACTGGTCCTGGAAGCCGCCGAACGCCTGACCCGTGTCGGCCACGGACTGCCCGTCTCCCTCGGCGGCGCGGCCGGCACCCTCGCCGGCTACCTCCAGTACGCAGGCCCCCACACCACACCCGAGTCCCTCATCGACGACCTGGCCGCCGCCTACGCCGACGAGACCGCACTGGCGGTGCCCGCCCTGCCCTGGCACGCGCTGCGCACCCCCGTCGCCGACCTCGGCGCGGCACTGGCCCACACCACCGGCGCGCTGGGCAAGATCGCCGTCGACGTCCAGGTGCTGACCCGCACCGAGATCGGGGAAGCCACCGAGCCGGCCGGCGCGGGCCGCGGCGCCTCCTCGGCCATGCCGCACAAACGCAACCCGGTCCTCGCCACCCTCATCCGCTCGGCCGCCCTGCAGGTGCCCGCCCTCGCCTCCGTCCTGGCCCACTGCCTGCCCGCCGAGGACGAACGTTCCGCCGGCGTCTGGCACGCCGAGTGGCAGCCCTTGCGGGAGGCGCTGCGCCTGACGGGCGGCGCCGCCCGGACCGCCGTCGAGCTGGCCGCAGGGCTCGTCGTGCATCCCGGCAGGATGCGCGCCAACCTCCGGGTGACCGGCGGGCAGATCGTGTCCGAGCGCGTCTGCGCCGCCCTCGCCCCCCGGCTGGGCAGGTCGCAGGCGAAGGACCTGCTGACCCAGGCGTCCCACCGGGCGGCCGAGACCCGCCGTCCGCTGGCCGACGTGCTGGCCGAACACCCGGCGCTCAAGGGCGTGCTCACCGCCGCGGAACTGGCCGCGCTGCTGGACCCGGCCGCCTACACGGGGGCGGCGGGAGCGCTGGTGGACCGGTCCCTGGCGGGGCCCGGCGCACCCTGAACACGTGGCGGGGGGCGGGCACCTGCGGTGCCCGCCCCCCTGCCGTCCCCGGCCGTCCTCGCCGCGGCGTCAGCCGCCGACCGGCCCGGCGGGCTGGCGGGTGGTCGGGATGAGCCGGTGCCACAGGTTGCTCAGACCGGTGGCCAGCAGGATCCCGGCGAGCTGCTGGTCGCTGAAGTACTTGGCGGCCTCGGCCCACACCTCGTCCGACACCGCGTCCTGACGGTCGCTCAGCCGCGTCGCGGCCTCGGCGAGCGCCAGCGCGGCACGCTCCTCGGGGGTGAAGAACGGCGTCTCGCGCCAGGCGGCGACCGTGCTGATCCGCTCGGCGCTCTCGCCGGCCTCCTTCAGGTCGCCGGCGTGCTTGTGCACGTTCCAGCTGGAGCCGTTGATCTGGCTGACCCGCAGGTAGATCAGGTTGATCGTGGTCTCCGGGACCCCGGTGTTCTTCACGGCACCGGCCACGCTCAGCAGCGCGGGAATGACGTCGGGGCCGGCGACGATCGCGGGGTTGGGCATACGAGCGGTCATGGGTTCCTCCAGAAATTCGATAGGCGACCGGTACCGGGCGGCCGCGTTGCCTTCACTGCACTGACGACCCGGAAGCAGAAAATGTGACCGGCGGGGAGAAGAACTTCCGGGAGCCGCAGCCGGCCGTCCCGCCGGCCACCGTCAGCATGCCTGTGCGATCACTGCGGACGGGCCCGGCCCCGACCGGTTCTCCAGCCCTTCTCCACTGCGGCGTCGGCATCAGGCCAGTCCCGCGGCCGGGTTCACCCGCCGAAGCCAAATCAGGGGATAAATACGGCCCAAAATCCAGGGTTAACCGGTGGTAGGGTCGGGGGCGGAGGTGGCGCATGCCGACGGAAGAAGAGCTGTTCGCGGCCGTGGACGCCCTGCTCGCCGGGGACCCGGACCTGCCCGGCCCCGCCGAACGGGCCCGACTGCGCGAGGCCGCCGGGATCACCCAGGCCCGGCTCGCCCAGGTGCTGCAGACGACGACGCAGACGGTGAAGAACTGGGAAGCCGGCCGCTCCCGGCCCCGCCCCCCGCGCCGCCAGGCCTACCAGCGCCTCCTCGAAGGCTGGGCCCAGCAGTTCCCCACCACCACGGCACCCGCCGACACCGCGCCCACCACCACGGCACCCGTCGCCACCTCACCCGGCGAACCCACCCCCGCCCCGCCCGCCCCCGCCCCGGCCGACGAAACACCCCCGACACACCCCGCGCCCGCGCCCGCGCCCGCGCCCGCACCCGCACCCGCACCCGCACCCGCGCCCGCACCCGCACCCGAGCCCGAGCCTGCCCCCACGTCCGAGGCCCCTCCCCGAAGCCGCCCCCCGCACCCGGAGAAAGCCCCCCACCCCCGGAAAGCCCACAGGCCGGCCCACCGCCCCACCCCGCCCCCGGCCGACCAGCGCTTCGAGAACGGCCCCCTCGCCGTCATCGACGTCGAGAACGGCCACGTCCTCGCCTACTGCGTCGGCGGACTCGTCCTGGACGTCCCCGCCAAGTCCCTTCCCGCACTGATCGACTGGACCCTGACCGAAGCCCGGCTCGGCCAGCCCCGTCTGCACCGCAACGGCCGCGACGGTGACCCGCTCCTCGTCCTCACCCCCGCCGCCCTGGAACGCTACGGCCTGCCCACCGCCCTGTCCGACGAGGAACGCCGCGCCGGCCGCCTCCCGGACGGCCACAAGGCCGTCAGGCAACTCACCCGGGCCGACTGGAAACTGACCCGCCGCGGACTGGGCCCCTGGGCGAGGATCTACCGCCCCGCCGAAGGAGCCAAGCGCCACTGCGTCCAGCTGTGCATCCCGGCCTGGAACGCCCTGGACACCCGCGAATGGGACGACAGGAACGCCCCGCGCCTGCCCTCGATGCACCCGGCCGACCTCGCCCGCTACCTCGGCGCGTACGCACAGCGCGTGATGACACCGCGCGGCACCGCGGCGGTCACCGGCCTGGAGCTGATGACCGCGCTGCACCCGCCGACCCGCGCCGAGAAGGACCCGGTCACCGGCGCGTTCACCCGGGCCCTCAACGAGGACGCGCTCACCGCCGTCCACGACGTGGTGGAGTGCGAGGTCCCCGACGAACACCCCCTGCTCAAGGGCAGGTTCGCCCGCCACCACCTGCGCACACCGGCCGAGATGCTGATGGAGGAGCCCTACGACTGGTGCCGCCCCCTCACCGACGACGAGTGCATGCGGCAGTACCTGGTCGCGATCGACGTCAACATGTCCTTCGCCGCGGCCGCCAACGGCCTGACCGTCGGCCTGAACGGCCCGACCCACCTCACCGGCAACCCGCCCTTCGACCCGTCGCTGCCCGGCTCCTGGCTGGTCGACCTCAGCCACGTCGACCTCTCCCGCGTACGGGTCGACGGCCGCCCGGTCGACGGCGGCCGGCTCCCCTCGCCCTTCACCCCCAAGGGAGAGCGCCCCACCGGACCGGCCTGGTACGCCACCCCCACCGTCGCCTACGCGGTGGAACTCGGCTTCGAGGTCGCGCCCGTCGAGGCGTACGTGCGCACCCGCACCGGCCGCTACCTGGACGCCTGGTACAAGCGCCTGCGCGACGCGTACGTCACCACGATGGCCGATCTGGGCGTCACCACCGGCCTCGGCGGCGCCGAGTTCCTCGACGCGATGGCCCGTTCCCGGCAGAGCGACCCGGTGATGGCGCTGCTGGTCGGTGCGATCAAGGCGACCGCGAAAGGCGGCATCGGCAAACTCCGCCAGCGCAACCGGGGCCAGGTGCCGTACCACGAGCCGTGGCCCGCGCTCGAACGGGAGACATGGCGCCCCGACATCCGGGCCGCCGTCCTGGCCAACCAGCGCATCGGCCTGCACCGCAAGCTGATGAAGACCGCGGCCGCCGCCGACCTCTACCCGGTGGCCGTCGGCACCGACGCCGTCGTCTACCCCTCGCCCGGCCCCACCCCGCTGGACGTCCTGCCCCACACCCCCGAGGGCAAGCCCGTCCCCGGCACGTTCCGGCTCGGCGTCTCCCCGGGAATGGTCAAGCACCAGGGCACCCGAACCGTCCTGTGGGCCGAGGAACAGTTCGAGGAACAGGGCGGCGTCTTCAACATCGCCAACCACATCAAGCTGTAGGTACTCAGAACCTGCGTCATGTTCTCGCCAGGTCCTGCTGCTGACGACCCGCAGGAGACGGCGGCGGTGGTACTGGCCCGCCCGGACGCCGGCGAGCGGGAGCAGGTGCTGCAGCGGGCCGCGCAGGTGAGGGAGGTGCTTACCGGGTTCCGCAGCGGCAGCGAGGAATTGGCGGCCGAGGGGAGCCCCGCGCCGCCTACAGCCAGGTTGTGTTGTTGAGACCCCTGGAAGAGCTGGTGAACCCTCCCCTATGACTCATTCTGCCCCCTCGGAGTACGGCGAAAGGGATGCGCTGCCTTCCGTGACGATGCCGTACACGTCGTCCGTGGTGAGCCCCTGCTCCTGCGTGTAGTCGCCCTCGAAGAACATGACGCGACGCGACTGCCCCATGCGCTCGAAGCGCTTGATGATTTCCTGTGCGATGCCGGGGAGCGATTCGGCCGGCGCCGAGAGGGCGCCGAAAGTGCCCTCGTGGAAGTCTCTGGTGCGCGGGTCGCGCAGCGTGGCCCAGCTCCCCCGAAGGGGCAGGATCTGCAGGAGGTAGGTGTACGTGCCCGGGCCGGACGCGGCGTGCGGAGTGGCCGGTGGCAGGCGCCGGAGACTCTTCTGGACCGGCACGATCAGGTAGTCGCCGTCGCCCCCGGGACCGGCCAGGATGTGCATGCGCCTGGAGCGCCCCCAGGAGTCGGGGGCCAGCGCACCTTCGCGTTCCAGGTCGAGCAGCAGGGACCGGGCGAGCGCGTCGCGGGTCGCGTTGTCGCTCATGGTCCCGGGGCGGGCCCTGCGGATGTGCAGGAGGGGCGCGTCATCGGAAATGAGGGGGAGGAACCTGGTCACCACGGCGAGGGCGTCGTCCGTCGTCGGGCGGATGGGGCCGTCCCGTACGACGAGTACGCCCTCGATCGCCGCCGGGTCCATGGGTGTTGCGTCGGGGCGGCCGGTGGGGAGGACCGGCACGGACAGCCCCCGGCCGTCGCAGGCGGTGTTCGCGCAGGAGCCCGCGACCACTTCCGGCGCGTCGACGGAGGCCGTGTACGAGGTCGGCCTCTGCGCCTTCAGACAGTCCCTGCACAGGGTGTACCGGCACTTCTGGCATTGCATGCCGATGGGGTTCGTCGGCTGGAACTGCACATCGTTGTCGGCGAACAGGACCGCGTGCGTCGAGTACCAGCGGGCGTCACAGGCCGAGCACGCCGTCGTGATCGGCGCCAGCAGCGCGCTCCACTGCTGCGTTTCGGTCAGGGGCTCGGGGGACGCGAGCCGCGTCGTGCGGCTCTGGGCCAGCACCGAGAGCGCCACGAACAGCCCGTCGAGGTTCTCCGGATCACGGCGCAGAGCGCACAGGACCTCGTCCAGCGCGGTTCGGTGCCGCCCTTCCGCCAGCAGCCCCGCCACCGTGCGCCGCAGGTCCGTGAGGTGCGGGCTTCGTTTCCATTCCGACAGATCGAATCGCCGCATGGAGGTCACCGCCAATCTGCTAGTTCGGTTGCTTCGGCATGCCGCCCGGCCCGGGTCAGCGCCTGCACCGCCGTCTGCCGTACGGTCTCGAAGAGAGCCGGGGGCAAGGACGTCGCCAGCAACCGGTTGAGCCGGCTGATGGCCTCGTCGAGCCGGTCGAGCCGGATAAGCACTTGGGCCAGCGACAGTGATCTGCGCTGCTGGTCGATCTGGGGCAGGGGAGTCTCCGGGGCTTCGACCGGCGGTCTCCTGACCGCTCGGGCCAGCATCTCGGCGACCATGGTGAACGACTGCGGGCGCTCCGACAGGTGCTGCTGCAGGCAGCTCGACAGAAGGATGCTGATGCCCTCGCCGGGCGGGGCGACGGGCACCTGGGTCAGCTCGGACTGCCCCCAGTAGTAGAGCTCGCTCTGCCGGTCGCCCGGGCCCGGGGACGCGTAGTAGTCCAGCAGTTGCGCCCGCTGGGCGACCGGGTCGGGCGCCAGGGCGAAGGGGTAGGGGAGCTTGCCTGTGCACGCCTCGTACAGGAGCACGCCGAAGGAGAAGATGTCGGCGCGGGTGTCGCAGGGCTCCCTCCGCAGCACCTCGGGCGCGGCGTACGCCCAGGTGCCGCCCCGCGCGCCCGCGAAGCGTCCGTCCTGGATACGCACCCGCTGGGCCAGGCCGAAGTCGGCGACCTTGGCGTGACCGTTCTCGTCGATGAGTACGTTCGACGGTTTGAGGTCGAGGTGGGCCACCTCGACGATGTGGGACAGATGCGCCATTCCGGCGCACACCTGCTGCAGGATCCCGGCGAGCGAAAGCCCGGGGCCCAGCCGGATCAGGTCGGTCAGGGTCGAGGGCGCGTAGTCGAAGACGATGCCCGGTTGCCCGCGTACCTCGGTGACGCCGAGCGTGGTGACGGTGTGCCGGTGGGGTTCGAGCCTGAGCAGCATCTCGAGTTCGTCGTCGCCGACGAGCGCGCCGGACAGCGGGATCTTGATCGCGCGACGGCCGCCGCGCTCGAGGTCGTCGACGATGAGGACCCATGCCTGTCCGCCGCGGCGGATCTCCACCACCGCCCAGCGGTCGGACAGCACCTCGCCGATGGCAGCGGGTGTGCCTGAGAGCGGTGGAGGCGGCTCGTACGGTCCGTCGGCCGTCAGGTCGGTGTGGGAATCGGCGTCCAACTGGTTGATCACCCCTTCATTCGGGTGCCTCCGGCGTCACGTTGGCGTTCGGATCAAACAGGTCGGGTGCGGAGAATTCCACCAGCATCGTTCCGCTCGCGACGGTCAGTCGGTCCTTGTCCGCGACCGGGCAGGAGTCGCCCTTGGCGAGCTTCAACTGGCGGGTGGCGCCTGCCAGGAATGCAGGGTGGGAGCCCAGATGCTGGTAGGTCAAGGTGGTACCGATCAGGGTGAGATGACCGTGGAAGCGACTGTCACGGTGGTCCGGCAGGTACACGAGGTTGTGTGCGTTGCGGCCGAGCGAGACGGTGAAGTCGTCGGATTCCAGGATGAGTTCGAGCGAGTCGCCGCGCAACCACGACAACCGAAGTGTGCCGGCGGCGAAACGGCGGACGGGTGCGGCCAGACGCAGGCGCTCGGGGGCGAGCGCGACGAGTTGCTCGGCCGGGGCGAGCAGCACGGTGTCACGGTTCCAGCGCCCTGAGTTGAGACGGGCCGACACGATACCGATGACGCTGCCCGTGCCGGTGAGCAGCACCGGTGCGCCGCTCATGCCCGGCTGGGCGTGCTGGCAGCTCACCTTCACCCAGGCCTGGCCGTTTTGCGCTGTGGTGCCGACGTAGTGGCCGACGCCGGAGTCGTAGTCGCGGGACGCAGCGAATCCGCGTAGGTGGACCGGGTCACCGGGGGTGGCGCTCGTATGCGAGGTGAGCGTCATCGGGTTCCAGTCATCGGCTTCGCGTACGTGGATAAGTGCCACATCGGTTGCGCTGTTCGAGGACAGCGAGCAGTCGACGGGGAGCGAGAATCCGGGCGCGGCGATCGGCTCGAAGGTCCATTGCGCGGCTTGGTGAGACGCAAGGACATGAGCGGCGGTCGCGGCGAGTCCGTCGGCGGTGAGAACGACCGCTGTCGCAACGGGCTCACCGTTGCGCACCAGCCTTCCGATGGTGTCCACAGCAACGCCTCAGCCCGGGAACAGCCGGTTGGCCAGTTCGAGTAGGGGATCCTGGCCGGATCGGTGCTCAGCCGACAGCTGTTCCGTGTCTGACCCGCTGCTGGGGGCGCGGGATGCCTGGACCGCCGCCGCTAGTCTGTGACCATTGAGGGCCGCTGTCTCGTTGGCATTCGCACGGGACTCGGCGGCCTCGGTCCGGGCCGCCAGATCTGCCACCCGCTGCCTCTGCACCGTCGTACCGAACAAGGCACCAATAGCCGCGAACGCGACGGCTTCCACAGAGCCGAGGACAACGAGCAGACGCGACCAGGTGACTTCGCTCGCGTCGGTATGGAACGCCAACCAGGCGAGAAGCCCGAGCCACAGCGTGACAACCGTGACCGCGACGACGAGCGCGGTCCCGACAAGCGGCGTGCCCGCCGGTGCTGCATCCGTCGCCCCGACGCCCGCCTCGACAGCCGCATTCTCGGTTTCAGACACATGCCCCCCTACATACCGCAGCCGCCCGAACGACTTCCCAGTCGGCTGTACGACCCCTAATTACTCACTGTTGTCCTCTGCGCCCCACCGGACCTTCCTCGGTCCCTGGAGCGCCCACTGATGCCTGATCGTCACTATGGTGAGCGAAGCAGGGCTGGGGCGCCGGGCATTCCAGCGAATTGCTGGACAGTGGCGTGTAGCAGACCGTCACCGCACTCGAGCTGGCGGCCCGTGCCACAGGCTTCAAGGCGCCCGAGCACAAAGGTCGTCGACGAGCTGTCAACGATCTGGCTGCCCGAGGTATCTCAGCACAGCACTGAAGGGTCGCTAGACCCCGGTTCAAGGGGGATTTATGGTCTAGGCTCCTCTCCGCTACCTTGGACTCATCGACCCCGTTAAAGGGGTTTCAGGGAGGCGCGTTGATCCAGATCACGCTGGGCAGGCGCAGGTCGATCGACCCGAGCGAGGACGCTTTCGCGCGGTCACAGATCGGCTGGACCGAAGGGCTCTCCGACCAGCAGCTCCACGACATCGCCCGGGGAACCTGGGTGATGCCCGGCGAACGTGTCGAACGGGAGCGGTTCGCCGTCGTCAGCGGCGACGTCATCATCAGGCAAGCCATGGAGATCGACCGGATCGTCGACACCCCCGACGGGCGACGGGCCTTCGAAGGGCGCATCCTCGGCCCCGGGCATCCGGTGTACGACCGCTACGTCGGCAGACCCGCACCGAACGGCGCCCAACAGAACCCCATCACCTACTTCAAGTCCCCACTGGACAACCGGAAGTGCAACTGCGGCTGCGGCAAATCGATCGAACGCGGCGATTTCCTCCCCGGACACGACCAGCGGGCCATCCACGAGCGCATCGCCCGCGTCGGCACCGTGATGGACTTCATCACCTGGTTCGACCAGACCTGGAAGACCGAAGAAGGCCAGCAGGATGATGCGGTATGAAGAAATGCCACCGAATGGAGACGGAAACCGCAGGACATCTGATGAGACAGCTGTGTAAGCAGCAGGCCACAGCCGTCCGGCATGACACTGGGGGCGCGAACCTGCACATGACCGACCCGGCCGCCGGAGAAGGGGAGTAGCCGACGATGACGGACCCGGTCGGGGACGGCCTGGACCGCGCACTGGAGGGAGCGTTCACCCGCCCCCTCCCCAAGAGCGCCCAGGCCCAGATGAAGTACCTGGTCAAGCAGCTCAAAGGCACCAGAGCCACCGCCCGCCTCCTCGGCGTCTCCCAGCGCACGGTGGAGCGCTACGTCAAGGGCGGGCTCAAACGGCCCCGCCGCGAGCTGCGGGAACGCATGGAACGCGAGGTCAAGAAGCGCTGGCAGCCGAAGGTCCGGGAGAGGGCCAGGCGCAAGGCGTCCACCACCGACGGCCTGGTCCTCTCCGCCCGGGCCCGCTTCGGCTTCACGGCCGCCCCGGGCACCACCGACGACGCCCGTGTCCGCGACATCATCCAGGCCCTCCCGCCCGACTGGGCGGACCGCCTGTTCACCGCCCGCGAGCAGGGCGCCACGGAGCAGCAGCTCCAGCGCATCGCGGCCGAGGGCCTCGCGGAGATGTACTTCCGCGCCAACAACACGCGTGCCCACGGCCTGGGCGTGGAGTTCACGGACATCGACCGGGTGGACGTCGGCCTCTAGAAGAAGGCGCCGCCCCGGGGCATCCGGAGGGCGGGCAGCCGCACCGGACGTACACGGGAGAGCCTGTGAGCGGCCGAGCGGCCGAGCGGCCGAGCGGCCGAGCGGCCGAGCGGCCGAGCGGCCGAGCGGCCGAGCGGCCGAGTCACCCGGCCGTCCACGGGGCGATGGAGAGCGCGGTGATGCGTCCCTCGTCATCGAGCGTGAAGGCATGGGCGAGGTCGACGGTGCCGCCGGGGAAATCGCCGTCGAGGCGTTGGGCCACCGTCCAGCGCCGGTCGTCGTGGCAGACGGCAGTGAGAGCAGTGGCCGTGTAGGTGTACTCGGCCGAGGTCCTCTCGAGCCAGGCCCTGACCGCGTCGCGGCCGCGGTGGGTGCGCCCGTCGTCCACGACCACCGGGGCAGGGCCGAAGCAGCCGGCCGCCGCGGGCACGTCGTGGCCCCTGTGGGCATCGAGGTACGTCCGGATACGGGCAGGCAGGCCGGGAAGGCCGTCCAGGGTCATGCGGGAACCCTCCTGAGTGCGGGGGACAGGGGTCAGAGCGTGGGGACGGTGCCGCCGTCGATGGTGTGCTCGGCGCCCGTGATGGCGGCGGCGCGGTCGCAGACGAGGAAGGCGACCAGCTCGGCCACCTCCTCGGGCCGTGCCGGACGGCCGAGAGGGATACCGCCGAGCGAGGCCAGCACCTGGTCCCAGGCCGCGGCCCGGTCGATGCCCTGCGCGTCGGCGATGCGGGCCACCAGGGCCGCGGTGCCCTCCGTCTCGATCGCGCCCGGGGAGACGACGTTGACCCGCACTCCGTGCGGAGCCAGTTCCCGGGCGAGGCCCTTGCTGTACGTGGTCAGCGCGGCCTTGGCGGCGGCGTAGCCGAGCGTGGCGTCGGGCAGGGGCAGCCGGCGCTGGATGGAGGAGACGTGGACGACGGCGCCCCGGCCCGCGTCCCGCATCGCCGGGAGCAGCGCGCGATCGAGGCGCACGGCGGCCAGCAGGTTGAGGGCGAGCTCGTCCTGCCAGTGGGCGTCGGTGAGGGCGGCGAACCCGCCGGCCGGCGCGTGCGAGCCGCCGAGCGTGTGCACGACGACGTCCGGGGTGCCGAGCCGGTCGCGCACCGCCGAGACCACGGCGCCCACGCCGTCCGGCGTGGTCAGGTCGGCCGTGACGAAGAGCGGGTCGTCCGCCGCGGACGCGGGCGCCGTGCGAGCCGTCGGGAGCACGGTGGCGCCGGCCGCGCGCAGGCGGGCCGTGATCGCGGCACCGGTGCCCCGTCCGGCGCCGGTGACGACGGCGAGACGCCCCGCGAGGTCGGGGGAGAGGGAAAGGCTGCTGGTCATGTGACGGAGCGTGCCGCCTCCCGCGGCACCCGGGTCAAGCGCTGCACTCTCCCCCTGCGGGAGGGTGCACAGTGGGGGAGTGCTGACGATCGGCGAGTTCTCCCGGCTGACCCACCTGAGCATCCGTACGCTGCGCCGCTACCACGAGGCCGGACTGCTGGAGCCCGCGCACGTGGACCCGTCGAGCGGTTACCGGTACTACGACCCCGCCCAGATCCCCGGCGCACAGGTCATCTCCCGGCTGCGGGAACTCGACGTACCGCTCGCCGACGTCCGGCGGATCCTGCTCACCCCGGACCCGACCGTACGCGCACACCTGGTGGGCGAACACCTCCAGCGGCTCCAGGACCAACTGTCACGGACCCAGGCGGCCGTCGCGTCGCTGCGCCGGCTGCTGCGCCCCGAACCGGCCGGCGTCGACGTCGAACTGCGCCCCGCGCCCGCACGGCGCGTGGCCGCGGTACGGGGCATGGTCACCCACCAGGAGGTGCTCTCCTGGTACGCGGGCGCGATGGCCGAACTGGACGCCGTCATCGACACGCCCACGGGCCCCGCGGGCGGCCTCTACGACAACGCACTGTTCAGCCAGGGCCGCGGGGACGTGCTCGTCTACGTCCCGGTCGCCGCGCCCGTGCCGGACCTGGGGCGCGTCCACGGCACCGAACTGCCGCCCGCCGAGCTGGCGGTCACCGTGCACCCGGGCACCCACGACACCATCGACGTCACCTACGGCGAACTGGGCAGGTGGGTCGCCGACCACGCCCTCGCCGTGGCCGGGCCGGTGCGCGAGACCTACCTCGTGGGCCCGCGCGACACCCCCGCCTCCGAGCAGTGGCGCACCGAGATCGGCTGGCCGGTCTTCCGGGTCGCCGACACCGGCCCCCGCCCGTCCTGAGCCCGTCACGACCCGGCAAGGACAGACAGGACAGGAGACAGGGCAGGCACCATTCGGACAGCGACTGTTCGACGATGGCCTGCCGACTTCGAAGTGGAAGCTCACCCACCAGGAGACCGGCGAACTGGGCGAGATCGCCATGGTCTACGACCGAGCCCGCTGAACAAAGGCTGTCCCGCAACCGGTGCTGTTCCGTCTCAGCGAAGTTCAGCGGATACCGGGAAGAGCGAGCGCTGAGCGGCGAAACCAGGTCGACGCAGATCAGTGCGGTACCCGATCATGCGCTCATGCCCCTGAGAGAGACCCTTGCCCGAGTCGACGCAGACCTGACGGCCGGCCGAGTTCCCGTCGCCCGCCAACGCCTGCGCGGCCTCGTCTCCTCCTTCCCACACGTCTTGACGCTCCGCCGCCGTCTGGCCGAGGTGTACCGCCTCTACGGCGACGCCGCCGAGGCCGGACGCTGGATGTACCTCGAAGAGGACCGCAACGCAGAAGAGACCGCCGCCTTCGAGGCGCGCTACGGGTCCCCCAGGCGGCGGATGAAAGCCCTCGCCTGGCAAGGCCCCGAGGCCAAGGCCGCCACCCCTTTCGCAAAGGAGCAACTGGTCGCGGTGCGGACCGCCTGCGCCGAGGAACTGGGGCACCCCGTCGACTGGGAGAACCCCGCCTCCTACCGCAATGACTGGGCAGAAGAGCACGAAGCACCCTCCGGACCATGGACGATCAGCGGTGTCCTGGCGGGCGCAGGCTGCCTGATGGCAGCCCTCGGGTTCCTCGCGATCTGGGTGAACGGACTCGTTGCCCTCTTCGACTGACCCAGCTCACCCGAACCTGCCACCAAACACCACCCAACGTTCGGCACGAAGCCGTTCGAGGTGTCCAAGCCCGCAGCCCACCCCATCGTCGACCACCTCCAACCCGCACTCGCCCCGCAACAGCGCAAGCACTTCGCGTACGGGCGCCCATGCCTGAGCCTCGACAGCCCGGCCACACATCACACGCCATCTGCCACGCCGCGCGGTGACGACAGCACCCCTCACGTCCATCGCATGCCAATGGCGGACAGCAGCTCCACCCGTTCCGGCGTCAGCGTCGCCGCCCGGGAGCGCTGATTGCCGATCCAGGCGCCCAGCTTGTGCTGCCGCTCCTCCTGGTCCTGGCCGACGATCCGCTCGATGTGCTTCCTCGGCACGCGTAGGTGTCCCTCGCGCTCGTAGTACTGCTTGGCCGCGGCGTAGTTCATGGCCCACTTGTCGGCCTGCGAACGACGCGGCTTGGGCTTCTCGTCCTCGCCTGCGGGCGTGATGCCGAGGAAGCGCTCGCACAGCCACTGCTGCACGCCGGTGAGCTTGTCCCAGCCGTACCGAACCGACCGCACCCACCGCCCAAGATCCTCGCCCTGGTGCACGACCCTGCCCGGCGACGTGGGCAGCGCGCCGCCGGCCTCAAGATGCCGGCGGACGAGGTGGAAGGCGCGTTGCCACTCCACGGGCCAGGCCGGGCACCACGACGGGTCGATGTCCTCCAACTGCTCGCGCCGCTCGTCCGACAACGCCCCAACGACGGAACCCACGGGCAGACCCTCGGCACGCCGCTGCTCGACCTCGGCAGCCTTCCGGGCCGCGGCCCGCTGGTTCTTCAGCCAGATGCCCACCCGGTACCCGTTGTAAGTAGCGTCGGTCGGGGCCAGCAGATGGCCCGCCTCGGCCGCCCACCCGCGCGCCGCCGCCAGACCTTCCTCCCACGCGACATCGAAGTGCGACCACACCATGCCCAGCTTCTCCAGCAGCGCGACGCGGTCGGCGCCCAAGTCCCCGCGTGCGTAGAACCGCCGGTTGTCGGCGATCCACTGCCCCAGCGGAAAACCGGCGAGCGAGGCCGGCCACCCCTCGAACCCGGCCTCCACCGCCTGATCCTCCCCACCGGGCACGCGGTACGTGAACGGCACCTTCAGGTCACCGTGAAGCCGCTGGTAGATGCCGGCGGCCTCCATCCCACGCCGCCAGTGGGCGTGCTCGGGGTCGAGGACCCGCAAGTTGATGAACGCGGCCAGCTGCACCGGGTCACGTGGAGTGGAGAACTTCAGCAATGCCCGGGCCGGCACCGACAGACCCCTGCCGCTTCGGTCGCCCCCGGCTTCCTCGCCTTCCGACTCCCCGCTGCGACTCTGCACGCCCCTCACCCGGCTGGCCGCCTGGGGCTCGGCGAGCTGCTCCACCACCCGGGCATCGTGCGCCCGCAGCGCCTCCAGCAACTTCGCGAGCCCACCGAAAGCCCGCGACGTGAGCATGTTGTCCACCGTCTCGCCTGGCCCCAGCAGCACCGGCACCACGAGTGAGGCGACCTTGCCCTCACCGGGCCGCATCCGCAGCGCGCGACCGACGGCCTGGACAAGGTCGGGCATCGAGCCACGGACGTCGGCGAAGTAGACGGAGTCACAGTTGCGGGTGTCGACCCCTTCACCCAGCACCTTCACCGAACCCAGGAAACCCTTCTCGACGACCGTGCCGTCCCTGGCGATGCCGGCCGCGAACTCATCGAGAACCCGGCGACGACGTCCCGGCTTGTGGTCACCGCACAGCCAGTCCGCCCAGATCGCCTTCGGGTACAGCGCGGGATCCGCCGCGTGCAGCTGCGCGCCCACGCTCGAGAGGCCGACCGCGAACGCCTCGGCCTCCTTCACCACATGGTGAAAGACCAGCGTGCGCCGGAACCCTTCCTCCGAGGAAGCCTTGAGCAGCGCCGTCTGGAGGGCTGCGAGCCGAGCCCCCCGGACCTCGTCCGAACGCCCCTCCACACCCAGCAGTTGCACGGCCTGAAGCCGCGCGTCGGTGATATCCACGCACACCACCTGATACGGCGCACAGATGCCCCGGTCGATCGCCTCCGACAGCGTCAACGTGTAACAGCGCGCACCGAACGGCCCGTCCGGATCGTCCTCCATCGACGCGACCAGCTCACCCGGCGCGCCCCGACCGGCGTCCTCGCCCAGCTGCCACAGCCGCGGCGTGGCCGTCATGTACAGGCGCCGCAGGGCGGGGATGCGGGTGTTGTCGTGGACAACGGCCCACGGCTTGCCCAGCCGCCCCGACGTCCGGTGCGCCTCGTCGACCACGATCAGATCCCACCCGGGGAGACCGGCGCCGTGCGCGCGCTCGAGTGTGCCGAGGCCGAGGGAGGCGTAAGTGGCGAACACAGTGACCTTGTCGAACGGCCGCACCCAGTCGACCAGCTCACCCACGTCCGTGGTGTTGGGGAAGGACACGTCCCCGCCCCGCAGGGAGGAGACCCCGACCATCGGACCCGTACGGCCTCCGTCGCGCCACGCAGCCTCAGTCTGCGCGAGCAGATCCAGCGAGGGGACGAGCACCAACACACGGCCGGCACGCAGCTCCTCGGCGCTCCGTGCGGCGACGAAAGTCTTGCCGGTTCCGGTGGCCATGATCACCTGAGTGCGCAGACCCCGCTCGGGCACAGTGGAACGTGCAGGAAACTCAAGCGACCGGAGTACCGCATCCACGGCTTCCCGCTGATGAGGACGGAGTTCCTTCACAGCCATTCCTTCACCCCTTTCAAGCGGAACAAGACGACAGACAGGCAGCGATTGCCTCCGCGTCAGCTTGAGCCGAGACAGTGAAGGACGCCCCGAACCGAGGCCCGCCCAATCAGCCTGCAGCAGCACACACGCCTTACCCCTGTAGCCCTCAGGTTCCAGACTCTATCCCACAGAAAAAAATGAAGCACACGGTCGAGAATCATCCCTGGAGCAGCGGGTACTCCGCACCGAAACCCCAACACTTCGAGCTGCTCCAGGAGAGTCATGAGGCAAGAGACCGAGAAGGGCAACCGGTTCTGCAAGGCATGCGGTACGCCCGCTGAGGACGGAAAGTTGTGCAGCCACTGCGGCGCGGCTCTGGACTTCCCCGACGAGGACGGACTGGTTGAGGACCAGGGCGTCGCGGTGCGACGCGACTTCGAGAAGCATGCCCGCCTCCCAGAAGACTGAGTGCAGCCCACAGTAAGAGAATGAGTCAACGCCCCTCGCCCTCTTCGTTGCGCTTTCACCCTCTGCCCCTGCGCAGGAAGACAAGACCTGACAGCGGGTAGACGGTGAGGTATGGAGGCACACGAACCCGACGGGGTGAGCAGAGCCAACAAGAGACCCGTGCCCGGGGAACCATGCGGATCTGGCGCTGGGCCAGGTGGGCGGCGCTTGCTCTCACGGTCAGCTGGGCGGTGAACTGGATCAGCCGTCTCATCCGGGGCGAGCAGGGATGGGATCTGTGGTGGCCGCTGGTCAGTACCGTGATCTGGACAGGCATGACCGCCTATGGCTTCGCGACGTACTCCCGGATTAGGACCGCAGATTCACCGACCGTTACCGGCAGGCGACCCGCCTGAACGCCCGCCACCCGGACCACGAGCACCGAAAAGGGACGCTGGCCGTGCGGAAGACGAGGGGAGGGCAATGGAATCAGCTAAGTGGTCTGCCGGCCTCTCCACAAAAATCTGCGCGACCCCGATGGGGCATCGCGCATTGGGTACACGGTGCCGCATGGCACCGAAGACCGAACGCATCCAGTTCCTGCGAGCCGTGCGGCAACTGCGCCGTGTCCGCTCCTTCTACGCTGCGGCCATCCTGCTGTGGACGGGGACCGCGGCCTGGACCGGCTGGCAGGCCCCGGGGAGCCGGCAGATGTGGGTATCCATTCTCCTCCTGACCGTCTTCACCGTACTGCTCGTCACCGCGAGCCTCGCCCTGCGGCGTCTCGCCGTTCCCGCCACGGGCCGGCCCATGCACCACGCTGCCCGGCACAAGCTGCTGAGCACCCGCCCTCACGCTCACGCCTGAGGAACCATCACCCTTCCCGCCGGGTCGGCTGGGCCACGTAGGCGCCCGGGGCACCCCCTCCTCTCGCTGCCCGGGCCGTAGGCCCGTTGGCCGGCCCGCGCAGCGGGTCCGGCCGTGTGGCGCGCAGCGCCACCAGGTGGCTGGAGCGCAGCGGAGGCCACCCGGGGCCGAAGGCCCCGCAGCTCCGGGAGCGCAGCGGACGGAGCGTCACCAACCCGGCGAAGCCGGGTTGGTGAGCGGGACGCGCAGCGTCCCGCCAGCGCTCCCGCGGAGCGGGAGCGCAACACCCGCGCGCAGCGCGGGTGTTCGCTGCCCATCGCGCAGCGATGGGGGGCCCGCTCCGCGGG
>NZ_OZ186760.1:3740000-7874837 GCF_964272335.1 Streptomyces sp. SudanB5_2050 | reverse complement strand
GTGGCGTCCGCGATCAGGCCGTAGAGCACTCCGCTCGGGGCCGGGGCCGTCATCTCACAGGCAGTACGGTGCACTCGCGCATCCGGCATCGTCCACACCCTCCGTCGTCCAAGGCGTCGCCGCCGGGCCGGTCCCCGCTGGGCCGCACGCGTGCCGGGTCCACCGGGGCGGGCCGGTGCGGCCGGGCCCGTCGTACTGCGGCTTTTCTCGACCCTGTCCGGAACCGCTAGGGATGTGCCGGTAGCGCGCTCGTGTCGCGCTGGAGCGGCGCCCGGGGGCACGCGCTCCAGCGGGAACCGTCGGGTCCTCGAGCCCGGTGACCGACGGTGGCCTGCGGCCCCAGAAGCGATCCGGGAGGTGGCAGGGATGAGACGCTTCCGCCCGCGCCGATGCGTCCGTGGCCTGTGGGAGGGTCTGGTCGCCTACGGGCGGCTCTGCCTGGCCGGCGAGACGGACCGGTACGACCACCCTCCGCGCCCGCGCATCCGGTGGCACCGGCCGCCGCCGGGACACCCGGAACGGGTGCGCGACGACATGCCTCTGACCGACCTGGAGCGGCGCCTGGCCCGCGAACTGACCGACGAGGACCACGACGTCCGCTAGGCGGGGACGCCACCACGCGTGCCGCGGGCGGGACGGCGGAACGCCGGGCAACCGGGAGAGACGGACGGCCGAAAGGCCAGGAGCCGGAAGGCCGGGCAGCCAGGAGACCGGGAAGGCCGGGGAGCCAGGAGGGCCAAGAGCCCAGGAGCCCGGGAGGCCGGAAGGCCGGAAGGCCGGAAGGCCAGGAGACCGGAAGGCCGGAAGGCCAGGAGGGCCAAGAGCCCAGGAGCCCGGGAGGCCGGAAGGCCGGAAGGCCGGAAGGCCAGGAGACCGGAAGGCCGGAAGGCCAGGAGGGCCAGGAGGCCGGGGAGTCGGCGCCGGGGGTGTTTCCCTTTGCGCGGCCCGCGGGGCCGCGGGCCGTTCCTGGCCGCCCGTGTGTTCCGCTCCGTCTCGCTAGGGGCGGTCCGTCACTCCGTCTGAGGGGCCCGGAGCACCGCGGCGGAGTTGAAGCCGCCCCGTCCGCGGGCCAGCACCAGCGCCACCCGTAGCCGGGGCAGTTCCCGTGGGGCCCCGGTGACCAGGTCCAGCGGGCAGTCGTCGGCGACGCGTCCGGTTCCGGTGGTCGGGGGTACGACCTTCTCGCGCAGGGCGAGCAGCGCGGCTGCCACGTCCAGGGCCGAGCCGCCCGCGCCCAGCCGCCCGGTCATCGTCTTCGGCACGGTGACCGGTACTCCGTAGGGTCCGAACAGCGCGCACAGCGCCTGGCTCTCGACGAGGTCGGCGCGCCGCTCGGCGGCGCCGTCGGCGAAGACCACGTCCACGTGTTCGGGGGCCAGGCCGGCGTCGGCCAGGGCGAGTTCCGCGGCCTGGCGCAGTGTAGGGCGGTCGGGTCCGTCGAAGGTGGCGGCGCAGCCGGCGATGACGCCGTAGCCGGTGGCGCCCCGGCGGGCGGCGGCCCGGGCGTCCTCCAGGACGAGCAGGGCGCCGCCCTCGCCGACCGCGTGGCCGTCGGCCGTGGCCGCGAAGGGCCGGTAGGCCCGGGCGGGTTCGGTGGCCGGGCTGAGCCGGCCGTCCGCCAGGTGCGCGGCCCAGCCCCATGCGCACAGTGTGGAGTCGATCCCGCCGGTGACCATGAGGCATGCCCCGTCGCGGATCCGCCGCCGGGCGCGGGCGAGTGCGTCGATGCCGCCGGCCTGTTCGCTGACGACGGTCGAGCCGTGGCCGCGCAGTCGGTGCCGGATGGAGATCTGTGCGGGGGCTGCCGCGTGGAAGGACGCGAAGGACTGGTAGGCGCTGACGTGCTGGGCGCCTTTGCTCCACAGTGCGGCCAGTCCCCGTTCGCCGAATTCGGCGCCGCCCGCGGAGCTGGCGGTGATCACGCCGGCGCCGTATGCGGGCAGGTCGGCCGGGCTCACGTTAGCGTCGCGCAGGGCTTCTTCGGCCGCGACCAGGGCGATGCGGGTGCCGCGGTCGGTGGAGGGCAGCAGTCTGCTGGGGATGTGGTCCTCGTCGACGAAGCCGGGGATCTCGCCGGCGATGCGTACGGGGTAGCCGGAGGCGTCGAAGCGGGTGATGGGGCCCAGTCCGGTGCGCCCGCACAGCACGGCGTCCCACCAGGCTCTGGTGCCCAGGCCGTTGGGTGCGGCGACTCCGATGCCGGTGACCAGGGTCTGGCGGGGGCCTCCGGCGCCGGCGGGTCGGGCCGGTTCGGGGGCCTGGGTCGCCTTGGTCATGCGGCCTCCTTGAGCCGTGGCCGGGTGAGGACGGCGGCCGTGTGGAAGCCGCCGAAGCCGCTGGCGACGGTGAGGACGGTGCTGGTGCGCTGTTCCCGGGCGAACAGGGGGGTGTAGTCGAGGTCGCAGGTGGGGTCGGGTTCGTGGAGGTTGGCGGTGGGCGGGACGGTGTCGTGCCGGATGGCCAGGGCGCTGGCGGCCAGGTCCAGGGCGCCGGCGGCGCCCAGGGCGTGCCCGATCATCGACTTGATGGAGCTGACGGGCACGCGGTGGGCGCTGCCGCCCAGGCTTTCCTTGAGGGCGTGTGTCTCGTGCCGGTCGTTGTGCCGGGTTCCCGCGCCGTGGGCGCTGATGTAGTCGACGTCGGCGGGGTTCAGCCGTGCCTGGTCGAGGGCGGCGCGGATGGCGTCGGCCATCTCCAGTGCCCCGGGGCGCAGTCCCGTCATGTGGTGGGCGCTGCTGTGGGCGGCGATGGCGGACAGTTCCGCGTAGGGGCGGGCGCCGCGGCGGCGGGCGTGTTCGAGTTCTTCCAGGACCAGGACGGCGGCGCCCTCGCCGAGCACGAATCCGTCGCGGGTGCGGTCGAAGGGGCGGCTGGCGGTGGCGGGGTCGTCGTTGCGGGAGCTGGTGAGGCGCAGGCGGTCGAAGCAGGCCATGGCGATGGGCACGATGGGTGCTTCCGTTCCGCCGGCGACGACGATGTCGGCGCTGCCTTCCCGGATCAGGTCGGCGCCGTGGCCGACGGCGTCCAGGCCGGAGGTGCAGCCGCTGGAGACGAGGGCGACGGGGCCCTGTGCGCCCCGGTCGCGGGCGACGGTGGCGGCCAGGGAGCTGGGGACGAAGTAGTCGTAGAGGGATTCGGCGGCCTCGGTGTGGTCGAGGGTCCAGGTGGTGCCGCAGTCGCTGAGGATGGCGTACTGGGTGGCCAGGCTCGTGGTGCAGCCGATGGCGCTGCCCAGGCTGACGCCGGTGCGCAGGGGGTTGCGGCCGATGCGGTCCGCGACGCCGCTGTCGGCGACGGCTTCGCGTGCGGCGACCAGCGCGAACTGTGCCGCGCGGTCCAGGCGTTCGGTGTCGGCGAGGTCGAATCCGTGGGCGGCGGGGGTGAAGTCGACCTCGGCGGCGACGCGGGAGCGGTAGCCGCAGGCGTCGAAGAGGGTGACGCGGCGGGTGGCGGTGCGGCCGACGGTGAGCAGGTCCCAGAAGCCGGCGGTGCCCACCGCGCCGGGGGCGACGACGCCGATCCCGGTGATCACGACGCGGTTCACCGGCCGCCTCCCGTGGGCAGCGCGGTCACGTGGCCGCGGCAGGCCCGGCCGACGTGCTGGGCCAGGCTCGAGGAGCTTGCGAAGAAGTGTCCCCCGGCGACGGTGTGCAGTTCGATCAGGTTGGTGGTCCACTGCTGCCAGTGGCGCAGGGCGGCGGGTGCGGCGAGCGGGTCGTCGCGGCCCGCGAAGACCAGGACGGGCACGTCCAGCGGCCCTCCGGTGACCGGGTCCAGGGCGGCGTTGCGCAGCGATCGGGCCAGGCGCAGGTCGTCGCGCAGGACGGGCAGGAAGGTGCGCCGCCACAGTCCGCCGGGGGAGGCGGAGGCGCCCGGCGGCAGGGAGCCGATCTCGTCGAGCAGCGGCAGCAGGTCCTCGTCGGGCAGGTCCGCCGCGTCCGCCAGGACGGTGGTGGTGTGCGGGGGCGGGCAGGCGCCGACGGCCAGGAACAGCGGGGGCAGGCCGGAGTCGGCCAGGGCCCGGGTGAGCGTGTAGCCGACGAGGGCTCCCATGCTGTGTCCGTAGAGCGCGTAGGGGCCGCGGCGTGCCGTCTGAAGCAGGGTCGGCAGGAAGTCGGCGAGCAGGCCGGCGCGTTCGGTCAGGCGTGGTTCGCGGCGGCGGCTGTCGCGGCCCGGGAGCGGCAGGGCGGCCACGTCGATGCCGGGTCCGACCGCCGCGGACCAGCCGCGGTAGCTCGCCACGCCCGCTCCGGCGTGGGCGAGGCAGGTGAGTGTGATCCGTGCGGTGCCCGCCTCACGGTCCCTGGAGCGGGAAGCCATGCGTCGCCCTCCTTGTGAACGGTCCGGTCCGGCCCCATCCGGGCGGGCGCCGCCGGCGTGGCGCGTGCCACGCGGTGCCGTCCCGGCGCCGGTCCGGGGGGTGGGTGCCCCTGGGCACCGAGCGTCGCCCGCGCGGCTCGTGCGGCGCTCAACCCCGCGGCGAGGCGGGCGGCGGCCCCGGCCGGCGGCCGCGGCGGCCGCCGCCCCTGCGGGGGCCGGCGTGCCGGGTCCGGCCGGGCGGCGAGGGCACCGGCGCCTCATGCTGCGTACAGGTCGAACGTGGAGGTGCGCCGGGGGCCCGCCACGATGTCCAGGCGCGGGTCGACGGCGAGCATCGCCTGGTGCAGCCGCTGCAGTTGCGGGGAGGGTTCGACGCCGAGTTCGTCGATGAGCCGCTGGCGGAGCCTGCGGTAGACGTCGAGGGCGGCGGCCTGCCTGCCGGAGCGGTAGAGCGCCACCATGGCCTGGGAGTGCAGCCCTTCGTGCTGGGGGTGGCGGGCGATCAGGTCGGTGAGTTCGGCGATGAGTTCGACGTGCCGGCCCAGCCGCAGGTCGGCGTCGATGCGGCGCTCGCGGGCCACCAGCCGGCTCTGCTCCAGGCGCATCGCCTCGATCTCCAGGACGGGCCCGACCCGCACGTCGACCAGGGCGGGGCCGTCCCACAGGTCGAGCGCCCGGCGCAGCACCGTGGCCGCCCGCTCGTCCTCGCCGTCCTCGTAGGCCTGTCGTCCTTCGGTCACGAGCCGCTCGTAGGTGAACGCGTCGACCGCCTCGGCGGGTATCTGCAGCAGGTACCCGCCGTAGCGGGTGGCCAGGACGTCCTTGGCCGAGCCCGGCACGTCGGGGCCCATGGCCGTGCCCAGCAGGCGGCGCAGCTGGAGGATGTACGTCTGCAGCGTGGTCATCGAACTCTGCGGCAGGTCGGTGCCCCAGATCTCCTCCATGAGGGTGGGCACCGGCACCACCCGGCCGGGGTACAGGGCGAGCAGCGCCAGGATCTGCCGGGGCTTGCCCGCACTGGGGACGACCGAGATTCCCTCGAATTCGGCGTTCAACGCACCCAGGACTTTTATTTCCATAATTCCCTCCGCAATGTTTCGGGGCGACTGGTTCTGAGCCGTTGACGGAGCTACTTGATACTGCCTCCTTGCGCCTGTCCGCGTCATTCCCGCCACTCCGCGGCAAGAGGAACCGGACGGTTCTCTGATCGGCGCGCGAGGGCGGCTCTAGTTATTCTTGACCCGTCCCTGGAAGACAGGAGGCTGCGGCTTTGTCCGGGCTGTCTCCGGGTTACCGCTCACGGGTGGTGATTTTGCGCCCGGTACGGTCGGGGGCGTATTCGTTTCGGTTGTTTTTCCGGCCACGGCGAGAGCCGCGGCGAGGGCCGCGGTGACGGCGCCGGGCGGCGCGTGCGGGGGCCGGGGAGCGGTGCCGGCCGTCCGGGGACGGTCGTGGCCGGCCGTCCGGCAGCGGAGGATGCCCTGTCCCGGCCGGTGACGGAGGGTCCCCTGTCCTGGCCGGCGGTACCGGGTTTCCTGTCCTGGCCGGCGGCGGCGGGCGTGTGTCACCGGCTGTCCGGGCGGGGCGGGCTTTTCGGTCGCGGTGTCCTGTCCTTTTCGGGCGGGCCGGGGCCGCGGGGGCTGAAGAACTCTCGAGGAATCGCCCACGCCGGTACGGGGCCGGCTGGAGAATAGCGTGCCGGAAACCATGGGCGGCTAGAGTCCGTGCGGAAGGAAGTGCACCTGCTATTCGTGAGGGAATACCGGGGCCGTGATCCGGGCCGGCGGATGCGGAATCGGGTGCTTCCCGGGCAAGGGCGAGATGGAGTTCCGGATTCTTGGTTCCGTGCAGATCCACGACGAGCGTTTCGGCGTACGGATCGTTCCCGCGGGTGCGAAGCAGCGTGCGCTGCTGGGCGCGCTGCTGGTGAGGGCCGGGCAGGCGGTGCCCGCCGAGTGCCTCGTGGAGGAGCTGTGGGGCGGGCACCCTCCGGTCAACGCCGCCAACGCGCTGCAGGCCCATGTGGCCCGGCTGCGGCGGCTGCTGCCGGCCCCGGGCCCGGGCGGGCCGCGCCACGTGTGGCTGCGGACCTCCCCGCTGGGCTACACCCTGAGCCTGGGGCCGGCGGCGACGGACGCGCAGCGCTTCCACCGTCTGGTGGGCCAGGGGCGCGAGCTGGCCGCCACCGCCCCGGGCCGGGCGGTGGAGGTGCTGCGCGAGGGTCTGGCGCTGTGGCGCGGGCCCGCTCTGCAGGGCAGCGGCCAGGGGCCCATCTGTTCGGCCGAGGCGGCGCTGCTGGAGGAGAGCCGGCTGCGTGCCCTGGAGGTGCTCTACGACGTCTGTCTGCGGGCGGACCGCTGTGCGGAGATCACCGGTGAGCTGGAGGAGCTGGTCGCCGTGCACCCGCTGCGTGAGCGGTTCCACGAGCAGCTGATGACGGCGCTGCACCGCTGCGGCCGCCGGGCCGAGGCGCTGAGCACCTACGACAGGGCGCGCCGGCGGCTGGCCCGTGATCTGGGTATCGGGCCGGGCCAGGTGCTCAGCCGTCGCAGGGAAGCGATTCTGCGCTCCTGTGAGCCGGCGGCGGACTCCGCCGACCGGGCGGGGGCCGGGACGGCCGGGCAGGGCGGGGACGAACTCGGGGTGCTCCGGGAGGAGCTGGTGCGGCTGCGCGGCCACGTGGAGCTGCTGCGCCGGCAGCAGCGGGAGCTGTCCGAGCAGGTCGCCCGGCTCACGGCACACCATCCGTGCGGCCCGTGAGGAACGGCGGCCGGGTCAGCGGGTGACGAGGCGGCCGCTGCCGCCGGCGGCGGCGGGCGTCTCGGGGCGGGCCATGAGGATGGAGCGCTGCAGGCGGCTGAGCGCGGCGGAGGGTTCCAGGCCCAGTTCGTGCACGAGTGTGCTGCGCAGCCGCTGGTAGACGTTGAGGGCCTCACCGCGCCGGCCCGAGCGGTGCAGGGCCAGCATGAACTGGCCGTGCAGGCTCTCGTGCATGCGGTACTGGTTGACCAGGACCGTCAGTTCCGACAGCAGTTCCCGGTGGCGTCCGAGCCGCAGGTCGGCCTCGATGCGCTGGTCGAGCGCGCACAGCCGGGCCTCCTCCAGCCGCTTGACCTCCGTGTCGATGCGCAGGCCGGCCTGGATGTCGGTCAGGGCCTGCCCGTTCCACAGCGCGAGCGCGTCGGCCAGCCGGCGGGCCGCGCCGGCGTAGTCCTCGGCGTCCATGGCCCGGTAGCCGAGGCCGGCGCGCTGGTCGAACTCGCGGTAGTCGACGTGGCCGCCGCGTGTCTGCAGGCGGTAGCCGCCGGGAACCGTGGCGAGGATGTCCTTGGCGGTGCAGCGTTCGTCGGGGCCGTGGGCCAGCGCCTGGGCCATCAGCTCGCGCAGCTGCAGGACGTAGGTCTGCAGGGTGGTCCGCGCGCTGCGCGGCGGGTTCTCCCCCCACAGTTCGTCGACGAGCGCGGCCACCGGGACCACCTGGTCGGCGTTGAGCGCGAGCAGGGCCAGGACCTGGCGCGGCTTGGGCGCGGTCGGCACGACCGACACCCCGTGCTCGCGCACCGACAGCGCACCCAGCACTTCGATGTCCACGTTTCCCCCATGTTTTCAAGGCCGCAGGCCGGTGGCCGGCCTGCGCGTCTCCCGCTGACCGGGACCCGGCGCGGCTGCAGTCCCGATAAAAAAACAGCTCAGTCGGTTTGTCAATGTGGACTCGACGCGCCGCCCCGGCATCGCCCAGATCCAGTCAAACCCTGATCGAACATCTGCCCACAACCCGGCTCCGAACAGGCCCTTCACCACTCAACCCGCCCATGATTCGCCAGGGTTGCGCGAAACCGCGCCCTGTACAGCACCGGAGCGATTGACTGGAAACCATCGGCGCGGATCGCGCGGCACGGGGAAGCCCCGCACAGGGAAAAGGGGCGCCGTTTCCCGAATGCCCGATTCGGGCGTCCGGTCGGCGCCCCCAAAGGAGACCGTACGGTCTTTAATTATCCGGTGGCGGTCCCGGTCCAGGAGCCCTCGGCCTGCCAGAGCCCGGCGTGCGGCGCCGGCGCGAGCGCGGGCAGGAGCAGCAGCCAGAACTGGGCGACCGTACTGCGTGACAGCCACGCCTGGTTGCGCATGCCGAGCACCTCGAAGCCGCTGGTGGCGGCGACCACGGCGGCCACGGCGCTCTCCGGCGCCACGCTCTCGCGCAGCTCGCCGCCGCGCCCGGCCCGGCCGACCATGTCGGTGACCCAGTTCTGCCAGCACAGCCGCAGGTCGGTCCGCGGCTGCCGGCCGGCCTCCCGGCTCAGCTCGAAACCCGCCCGCAGCACCACGTCGTTCTGCAGGGCGCAGGCCAGCTCATGGGTGGCGTTCACCAGGCACTGCAGAACCCCGGGCGGTCCCCCGTCCCACCGGCCGACGACGGCCCGCAGCACGTCTGCGGCCGCTTCCTCCACCGCGTCCGCCAGCGCCGCCTTGCTGGCGAAGTGGAAGTGCAGTGCGCCGTTGCTCACCCCCGCCCTGGAGCTGATCGTGGTGAGCGCCGCGGCGTGGAAGCCCTCGTCGTGGAAGATCTCGGCCGCAGACCTGATCAGGGCTTCCCGCGTACGCACCGCACGTTCCTGTCTGACCATCGATCACTCCGTCACTGCGGGGGGTTGCCGTGCTTGCGGGAGGGCACGTCGGCGTCCTTGGTGCGCAGCATCGCCAGGGACTCGATCAGCACCTCGCGGGTCCCGGCGGGGTCGATGACGTCGTCGACCAGGCCGCGTTCGGCCGCGTAGTAGGGGTGCATCAGCTCGGCCCTGTACTCCTTGACCATGCGGGCGCGCACCGCGTCGGGGTCCTCGGCCTCGGCGATCTGCCGGCGGAAGATGACGTTGGCGGCGCCCTCGGCGCCCATCACGGCGATCTCGTTGGTCGGCCAGGCGTAGGTGAGGTCGGCGCCGATGGACTGGGAGTCCATCACGATGTAGGCGCCGCCGTAGGCCTTGCGCAGGATCAGGGAGATCCGCGGGACGGTGGCGTTGCAGTACGCGTACAGCAGCTTGGCGCCGTGACGGATGATCCCGCCGTGCTCCTGGTCGACGCCCGGCAGGAAGCCGGGGACGTCCAGGAAGGTGACGAGGGGAATGTTGAAGGCGTCGCACATCTGGACGAAGCGGGCGGCCTTCTCGGAGGCCTCGATGTCCAGGACGCCGGCCAGGGCCTGCGGCTGGTTGGCGACGATGCCCACGACCTGCCCGTTCAGCCGCGCCAGAGCGCAGATGATGTTGCGGGCCCAGCGCTCGTGGACCTCCAGGTACTCGCCGTCGTCGACGATCTCCTCGATGACCCTGGCCATGTCGTAGGGACGGTTGCCGTCCGCCGGCACCAGGTCCAGCAGCGCCTCGGAACGCCGGGACTGCGGGTCCGAGCAGGGCGTGCAGGGCGGGAACTCCCGGTTGTTCTGCGGCAGCATCGACAGCAGGTAGCGGACCTCGGCGAGGCAGGTCTCCTCGTCGTCGTAGGCGAAGTGCGCCACCCCCGAGGTCTCGGCGTGGACGTCGGCCCCGCCCAGACCGTTCTGGGTGATCTCCTCACCGGTGACCGCCTTGACCACGTCGGGACCGGTGATGAACATCTGCGAGGTGTCGCGGACCATGAACACGAAGTCGGTGAGGGCGGGGCTGTAGGCCGCGCCGCCCGCGCACGGGCCGAGCATCACGCTGATCTGCGGGATGACCCCCGACGCCCGGGTGTTGCGCTGGAAGATGCCGCCGTAGCCGGCGAGCGCCGAGACGCCCTCCTGGATCCGGGCGCCCGCGCCGTCGTTGAGGGAGACCAGCGGAGCGCCGGCCGCGATGGCCATGTCCATGATCTTGTGGATCTTCGTGGCGTGCGCCTCGCCCAGCGCACCGCCGAAGATCCGGAAGTCGTGCGCGTAGACGAAGACCGTCCGGCCCTCCACCGTCCCCCAGCCGGTGATCACACCGTCCGTGTACGGCTTCTTGGCCTCCAGCCCGAACCCGGTCGCCCGGTGCCGCCGCAACTGCTCGACCTCCCGGAACGACCCCGCATCCAGCAGCAGCTCGATCCGCTCCCGCGCGGTCAGCTTGCCCTTGGCGTGCTGCGCCGCCGTCGCCTTCTCACCCGGCCCGGCCAGCGCCTGCGCACGCACACCGTGCAGCTCGGCCACCCGCCCGCGCGCGTCCGCCGGCTCCGCGGGAAGCGCCACCCGAGGAATGTCATTGAGTATCGTCACGATCTGTCCCTCCCTCATGGCGCGGCCCGGTCGTCGCTTCACCGTAACAAACCATCTATGCGGTTTTGGTTCGGGGAGCTCGGCGCGCACAGGAATCAGCCATGGAAGATGCGGTGCCGGCCTACCGCCAGCAATAGGGGGACCGGTAGGCCCCGGCCCGGCGTCCGGGCCGCCACGGGGCGACCCCCGACCGCTCCCGCCCGCCCGGCCCCTCGTCCCGGCGGGCCATCAGCGCGTACAGCACGACGGTGAGCGCGGCCAGTTCCTCGGCACCGGCACGTCCGCGCTCGATGCGCACAGCGGGCACGGCCCGCTCCGGTTCGGCCATGTCCCCTCCTCTCGGCGTGCGGCCACCGTCCGCCCGCGCACTACAGGAGCGCTGCACTTCCGCTCGAGAGGACGGGCGCCGGCCCCGCCGCCCCGCAGGCGCCCGCAGGGGCCCGCCTTCGGCAACAGAGCAGGGTGCCGGGCGGAGCGACGGCTTCCGGAAGGGCGGCCTCCAAGAGCGGCTCGTCGGAGGGACCGGTTCCCCTAGAAATCAAACCGGACGGTCCCTATCTTTCATCACGTCCGTCACCGACGGCGGACGGAGCGCTTTCGATACGTCCATTAGCAGGGGGAAAAATGGCTACCAGCGCGTTCCCCGCAACACACCCGGCCCTCGGCCAGGAGCCCGTACTGCCCGCCGGCACCCCGCGGTTGCGGCCCAGCCTCTTCCGCTACCCGAACCTGACGACGACCGTCCCCAAGGAACTGGTCCACCGCGCCGCCGTCGCCGAGGTCATGCTCACCGACTGGGAGCGCGTGGACGACACACGCTTCAAAGTCGCCGCCCAGTGGCCGCGCGGCCACAGCTTCTTCACCCCGATCGACGGCCGCTACCACGACCCCCTCATCGCCGCCGAAACGATCCGCCAGGTCGGATCCCTCCTCGGCCACGCCGAATTCGGCGTCCCCTTCGGCCACCACTACCTGCTGCACGACCTCAGCCTGCGCGTCGACCCGCACCACCTGATGATCCACCAGGCCCCCGCCTCCCTCGACCTCGACGTGACCTGCGAGGACCTCAAGATGCGCGGCGGCCGCCTCGCCGCCCTGCGCTACCAGGCCGTCGTACGCCGCGACGGCCACACCGCGGCGACCGGCGTCTTCTCCTTCTCCTGCGTCTCCCCCACCGTCTACCGGCGGCTGCGCCCGCCCCACGTGTTCGCCGACGGCCACCGCCCCCTGCCGCTGACCGCACCCGCCGCCCCGCAGAGCGTGGGACGCATGTCCCCCGCCGACGTGGTCCTCTCCCCCACCGAGGACCCCCACCGCTGGCAGCTGCGGCTGGACACCCAGCACCCCGTCCTCTTCGACCACCCCGGCGACCACGTCCCCGGCATGGTCCTCCTCGAAGCGGCCCGGCAGGCAGCAGCAGGAGCCCTGGGAAGAACCTCCCTGCTCCCCCTCGGCCTGACCAGCGAACTGGTGCAGTACGCCGAACTCGACATCCCCTGCATCATCGAGGCCGCCCCCCACCCCACCCACAGCCCCGGCCTCACCACCGTCCACATCACCGGACACCAGCGCGGCCAGACCGTCTTCACCTGCACCGTCACAGCAGCAGACGCCGCCTGACACCCGCCACCCCCGCGCCACCCCGCCGCCCGGTCAGCGGCCGGAAAAACCCGCCACATGGTCGGCCGCCCACTGACCGAACGACCGCGCAGGCCTGCCCACCAGGCGGGCGAACGTCCCGTCCACCCCGGCCTTGGCCCCCTCCCGCTGCCGCACAGCACTCCGCAGCAGCGCCTCCACCACCGCCGGCGGATACCGCCGGCCCCACCGGGCCCGGGCCTCCTCCCACCCCAGCTCCTCGAAACGCAGCGGACGGCCCAGCACACACGACAGCCGGGCCGTCCGCTGAACCGCCGAGACCGCCTCCGGACCCGTCAGCACATACGCACGCCCCGCATGCCCCGGCCCCGTCAGCGCCCGCACCGCCACCTCCGCCACATCCCCCGGATCCACACACGCGTTCAACGACGCCCCGAACAGATCACGCACCACACCCTCGGCCCGGACCTCCGCCGCCCACCCGAGACTGTTCGACATGAACGAACGGGGCCGCAACAACGTCCAGGCCAGACCCGAGGAACGCAGCAGCTCCTCACTCTCCCGCTGCCAGCACGTGATCAGATCATCCGCCCCCGCATCCTCCACAGCGGCCGCCGACAGCTTCACCACATGCTCCACACCCGCATCCGCCGCCGCCCGCACAAAACACGCATCCTGATCCCCCCCGACCACCGTCGTCACCAAAAACGCCCGCCTCACCCCCCGCAGAGCCGCCCGCAACGACGCCGCATCACCGTAATCCCCACGCACCACCCTCACCCGCCCCCCGGCCGCCACCCGAGCCGGATCACGCACCAGAACCCGCACCTCCACACCGGCCGGCAACCGCCGCACCACCTCCCCGCCCACCGTCCCCGACCCACCCGTCACCAAAACCACCACAACGCCCCCCACCCCGAACGGCCGATCCCCACCTGTCGCCACCGAAGTTACCCACCCGCACGTCTTGGCCACACGCCCACCGACGTTAAAATACGAACTAGACGGTTTGTAAGCGAAGCCTTCCACAGGGCTCATCGCACAACGGGAGGGCAACGTGCCGGCACAAGAACGAGCGATCCGCACACGCCAGAACATCATGCTGGCCGCCGCCACAGTCTTCAACGAACGCGGCTACAAAGCCGCCACCATCGCCGACATCCTCACCACCGCAGGCGTCACCAAAGGCGCCCTCTACTTCCACTTCCCCTCCAAAGACGACCTCGCCCAAGAAGTCCTCGCCACACAGAACCGCAACCTCACCATCCCCGAACGCCCCTCCAAAACCCAAGAACTCATCGACGTCGTCATGCTCCACACCCACCGACTCCAGACCGACCCCATGGTCCGCGCAGCCGTCCGCCTCACCATGGACCAACTCTCCACAGAATTCGACCGCACCGGCCCCTTCCGCCAATGGGCCGACCTCACCCGCCAACGCCTCGAAAAAGCCCGCGACCAAGGCGAACTCCTCCCCCACGTCAACCCCACAGAAACCGCCGACGTCCTCGTCGGCGCCTACGCCGGCATCCAATCCATGTCCCACGCCCTCAGCGACTACACCGACCTCACCACCCGCGCCAACGCCCTCCTCCGCCACCTCCTCCCCACCATCACCCTCCCCTCCATCCTCACCTCCCTCGACCTCAACGAAAACCGCGGCGCCCACGTCTACACCGAAATCCACACCACCACCCAAAAGAGCCGTAAGGGCGACTCGGCGGAAGAACCTGACGAGCCCTGAGAAGATGAATCGCACGGAAACGGTCGTGCTCCTACAGCAGACCACGGACGCAAACCACGCCTCGAACGACGAGATACACGACCGGGCTGAACAAACCGGACAGAGCCCTGGCATACCCATCCGGACACGCCAGTAACTTGATCTTCCGGCCGCCGGCGGAGGAACTTTTCAGCTGACGAGGTCACCAATCAGGCCCTGGCACATCGGCCAGTCGCATCGTGAACCCGGAACCCGACTCCGAAGCCCGGACCACGTAAGACTGCGCGCAGGCGGACAGCCCGACTGTCGCACTTCTCCAGGATCGAGCGCCGCACACCAGGCACCACCGGTACCCGCAGCACAGACTGTTACTGAAAGCCTTCTCGGCCGCGAGGCTGTCGGAACCCGCACACAACCCGCCCCGACCGACCCACAGCACACGGAACCCTTCGCCCTCAGATCACCCAGCTTCTCCAGCGGGTGTCGAAGGTGCGAATCCTGCCGGGGCACAGGAAGAAGAGCCTCACGAGGGATCTCCTCCCAGGCCGGCCTACGTCGTATTCCGGGACGGGTGCTCCGGTCAGTCCCTTCACCTGCTGCGCTTTCACGGTGGGAAACCAGCTGTGCGGAAAGGGGATTCGGAAGAGGATGTCTGTATGCGGGTAGGAGTGATCGGACTCAGGATGGGGCTTCACCTGGCGGACTGGTGCCGCAAGGTGGGCTTGGAGGTCGTGGCGGCATGCGACCGCGACCCCGAACGCCGTGCCGTGGCGCGGGCGCAGTTACCAGAAGCGGTGCTCGTGGAACAGTGGCAGGAGTTACTGGAGCACCGTCTAGACGGGGTCGTCCTGGCCAACGATTTCGACGAACACGCGCCATTGGCCATCGCGTTCCTGGACCGTGGGGTGCATGTGCTGTCCGAGTCGGCGGCGTGCGTGGACGCCGCGGAAGGCGAGCGGCTCATCGCGGCGGCGGACAGGTCCTCCGCGACCTATTCCTTCGCCGAGAACTACGTGGCCCATCCGCATGTCCGTCTCCTCCGGCAGGCGATCGAAGCCGGAGAGCTGGGCCGGATCAGCCTCATCGAAGCCGACTATCTGCACGGCATGTCCCCGGACGAGGTCGCGGGCCTGATCGGTGATCCGGCGCACTGGCGCGGGCGCATCGCTCCCACGGCGTACTGCACGCACACCGTTTCACCGATACTGGCCCTCACGAAGGCCTGGCCGGTGGAGGTGTCGGCGTTCTCGGTGGACGAGGCGGATCCACGCGCCGCGGTCGTCATGGCTGTGCGGCTGTCCACCGGCGCACTGGCCCTCACTCGGCACGGGTTCCTCCAAGGCGAGGCCGACAGCCACTGGAGCTGGATCTCCGTACGCGGCACCAAGGCGCTGGCCGAGTCCGTCCGGACCACCGGCGAACGGTCCTGGTCCATCCGCGTCAGGACGGAAAGCTGGGCGGCCCCGGAGGGCCACGCACACGAGGAGGAACGCACCCCTCCGCCCTTCACCCTCGCCGGGGAACCCGTAGCACGCGGGGCCGAGGGCACCGTACGGATACTGCGCGCCTTCCGAGCCACGATGGCACACGCAGAGCCGCCCCTGGTACCGGTACGACCCGCCGTGGCCGCGTCACTGGTCGGCGTGGCCGGCGCGGAGTCCCTCGCCAACGGTTCTCGCCCGGTCCCGGTACCCGTCATGACAACCGGCCGGACGGACGACAGACCGCCGACCCTGGACAGCGATGCACACAAGTAGCGCAACACCATCGAGCGGTCCATCAACCACCTGAAGCAATGGTGCGACATCACCACCCGCTACGAGGTCGTCTCAACTGGCTGGAGAACTAGGCTGACCGTCGTGATGGCCATGGTGGAACGGCTGGTGCCGGACGCGTTGTGGGAGTTGTTCCAGCGGGTGGTTCCGGCGGCACCGGTGCGACCCTAAGGCGGAGGGTAACGTCGTTACGGGACCGACAGGTGCTGGCTGCCATCGTGTTCGTGGTCAAGACCGGTTGCACGTGGCGGGCAGCTGCCGCCAGGCTTCGGTCCATCCGGATCGACCGCGCACCGTCGTTTCACTGAGTGAAGCAGAGCTCGAGTGTGGGGCAAGCTGCACCGCCTGGTCTTGGACGAGCTCGGCGCGCGGGGTGAACTGGACTGGTCGCGGTGCGCAATCGACTCAGTGAACATGAGGGCCCTCAAAGGGGGGATCTAACGGGTCCGAATCCCGTAGATCGCGGGAAGAAGGGATCAGAGATCCACTTGATCACCGAGCGGACCGGTGTGCCCCCTCCATCGGAATCTCGGCTGCGAACACCCACGACAGCCAAGGGCTGGAGTCCTTGGTGCGGGGCCTCCCACCCATCCGATCCCGTCGCGGTCCGCGCCGCCGTCGACCAGCCAAGCTCCATGGTGACAAAGGCTCGACTTCGACCGGCTACGCGCCTGGCTCCGCTCCCGCAACATCACACCGCGCATCGCACGCCGGGGCTTCGAGTCCTCCCAGCGCCTTGGCCGGCACCGTTGGACCGTGGAGCGCACCGTGACGTGGCTGTCCGGCTGCCGCTGCCTGCACCGCCGCTACGAGCGCAAGGCCGACCATTTTCTAGCATTCGCCGGCATCACCGCTGCCCTGATCTGCTATCGCAGGCTGACAGCCTGACCGGTGACACCTCCGAACTGGGATGATCCTGCTGCAGAGACGAGACAGTAGCGAGGAGCGTCATGACCGACTACCTGCCCGCAGTCATGGCGATGCTCGGCCCGGCCCAGAACCGCTACGCGGACCCATCCGCCTGGGACCGCCTCCACGCAGAACTTGGCGTCCGGCTGCCGACCGACTACCAGACCCTCGTGGACGCGTACGCTCCCATCCAGCTCAACGGCCACCTGTCCTTGCACCATCCCGCGACCGCAAGGTGGAATCTGGGCGACTGGATACGGGACACGGCCCGTGCCTGGTCTCAGGTTCCCTGGGAGGACCTTGACCCGGAGGAGGACCCTCGCTTGCTCTTCGGACTCACAGAGTTGAGCTTCGCTACCCGTGACGGACTGTGGCCGATTGCCAGCACCGATCGAGGCGAAACGCTGTTTCTCATGGCTGCGGACGGCACGCTCTCAGGGATCCTGGTCGAAGACGGCGAAGGTGGGTGGGCGCAGTACAAGATGAATTTCGCCGAATGGCTCTACCGCTACCTCAGCGGCGAAGACATGGCCGGCCCCAACACCTCAGCCTTCTATCCTGGCCCGGTACAACTGCGCCGCCTTCCGATGACCGCCGACGAACGGCCAGAGCCGTGGAGTGGGCCCGACCGCGGCATGTAACTCTGCCTGCCACAACAGTGAGCGTTTTCCAACCTCACGCTGATGCCTGGTAAAGGACGACTACTGCCTTCACGACGTTGGTGATGCGGTTGGTGCTGCATCGAAGTTTCCGCAGGAGTCGCCAGCCCTTGAGGGTTGCTATGGCCTGCTCGCCAAGGCAACGGATCATGGCATGGGTGGTGTTGTGGCGGCGCTTCCACTGCTTGAGGCGACGGCCCCGAAACGGGATGCGGACGTGCCCACCGGCTCCTTGGTACGCCTTGTCCGCCCAGCACCTGAGCCCCGCTGCGGCGAGGGCGTCGATGATCCCGTGCTGCCGGGCGGCGGTCAGATCGTGGGCCGAGCCGGGCAGTGCCGGTGAGGCCCAGAGCAGCCGTCCGAACGGATCGGTGAGGATCTGAACATTCATGCCGTGGGGTTTGTGTTTCCCGGAGTAGTACGGGGTGTCGGCGGCGATGCGGTCGATGGGCAGCAGGGTGCCGTCGAGGATGACGAACGCCTTGGTCCGTATGGTCTTCATCGCTTGGGTCAAGGTCGGGGCGAGGGTGGCCAGAACCTCGATGGCTTCACGTATGTAGCGGTAGACGGTGGCGATCCCGATGCCGAACCCCGCTGCGAGCTGGGCGTAGGTGTCACCGCACCGCAGGTGGGCCAGGGCGAGCAGGGCCTGACGTGCCACGGGAAGCCGCCGCCACCGCGTCCCGATGTTCCGGCGCCTGGCCCTCAGTTCTCTGGCCAAGAACCGCAAGGTGCTGGTGGACAAGTCGATAGAGGACGGATAGACAAGCACGCGAAGCTCTTGGCGAACACGGGTGATCTTGGTCGAGAATCCATCTACCAGGAACTTCGTCGTTGCGCACGACAGTCCGAGACGTTCAGCGCTGCCAGCTCTGAAGAGGCTCACAGACAGGGGCGTCTTGCGGCGGAAGCAGCTTGCTAGCCAGGCGTCCCGTCGCGCTGGCTTCGTCGGGCGAGGTTTCGGGCCTGCCCTTCGTGGATGTCGCTTGCCCACTCCCAGCCGGGTTTGGGCGATACGACCCGCGGGTCGCTGGACACCCGGGCGTCACGTAGGTCCTCCACGTACGCGCGATCCAGTTTGATCCTGGCGCGTACCTCCTCATCCCTGGCGAGGGAGCCATGTCCGGGGATGACGACATCGACGTCGTCCGCTACGCCCTCGAGCAGCTCCAGCCCGACCAGGTAGTCCTCAATCGGCTCAACGGTGTCGTCGAGCATGGGAACGAAGACGTCGGAGAGCATGTCGCCGGCGATGAGAACTCGGCGTTCTTCGATCAACAGGGCCGCATGGCCCTGGGCATGCGCCGGATGCTCGATGATCCGCACCTTGGGGCCGTCCCAGGGAAGCTGCGCAGTTTCAGCAGGCAGACCAGTGATCAGGCCGTACAGGTCGAGCGGTGTGTCCTCGGCGATTTCCGGCGGCAACCCCTCAGCGACGCCGGCCTTCCAGTCCGCGTTCGACAACACATCCTGCATGAAGTCCGCGCAGCGGGCTGTGCCGTAACGAGGTGCTTCGCCGAGTTCGGCGTGCCAGAGCACGTGATCCCAATCAGGATGCGTCGAGAACCCTGCCACCACGGGCCGGCCCAGCTGTCGAAGGTCGTTTGCCAGGCAGGTCATTTCGGCACCGGTAATCCCGGCATCTACGAGTAGCACGCCGTCCCTGCCCTGTACGACAACGGTATTGTTCTCGAGCAACTCACTCTGGTGGATCAGCACGCCGTCGACGACTTGCTTCAGCATGGGTCCCTCCCCGTTTGATGTCCGCACCCTGCCAGAGGGTCTGGCGCACATCAACACAACCGGCCGGGGCGCGTGATGGCGACTCCGCGGCGAGACCGTCCACGGAGGCTTCTTCAGGGGCCAGCCCGAGTCAACTGAGGACCCGAAGATGGAACTTCAGGTTTGAAGAGACTCAATGTCATTCGACAGATCGACTCCCTGGCCACGCAGTTATTCCATCCGAAGATGTTCGGCAACGAACAGGTCATCACCTCGCCGTCGATGTAGCGGTCGTACAGCTCGCGGAAGAACTGGCGGGCGGTCTTGTCATCCGCCGGCCTCTCGCCCTCCCAGACAGCAAGGTCGTAACTCATGCCCGGAGACTCCCATGACGCTCTGGCAGCCACAGGAAGCGACGTCGTAGAGCAGTAAGGCGATCGGGGAACGTGACGACGCACCCCTGATCCGTTGGCCCGCTGCGCCACCACAGCGCGACACCGGTGGGAGCTGCGTCGCTGCGGACCACGTATGGCGTGGACGCCGAGACAGGGAGGGACCGCCGCCGGTTGCAGGGCGTACGGGAGGATCTTCGCGAAGCCTGTGTCCTGAGGCAACGGTCCCGTCGGCTCGTGGACTCCTTCAGGTATTCAGGAGGTGCCCATGGGGGATGGCAAGCAGATACGGGACGAGGAGTTCCGCAGATTCGTGATCGGTCGGTGGCCGGGGCTGATGCGCACGGCTTTTCTCCTCACCGGCGACAGGTACGCCGCCGAGGACCCCCGCGGGGCCTCAAAGGAGTTGTAGGTGCGGGTCAGCTGAAGTTTCTGGCCGACGCCGGCGACGTCGAAGTCGGTCGCGGCGAGCATCAGGTTGCCGTTGGAGACGTTCACCCGCGCGACCAGGGCGTCGTTCAGGCGGGTGTCGAGGATCTGGTGCCAGGGCACCTCGCCCTGGCCCTCGGGCAGGTAGTCGGCTGCAGCGGCGGCCGAGCGGGACACGGACATCTTGGCGGGCTCTTCACCGCTGGCGCGGGCCTTCTGCGCCACCCGCCAGGCCGCGACCTCGGCCGACGGCTTGACCTCCGCCTCCGAGGCGGGTGCCTTGACCGTGCCGGCCGGTGTCGCCAGCGCCTCCACCTTGGTCAGCTTCGTCCACGGACTCTCCGGCTCCGGCAGTGCTGGCTACGGGTAAACCGCTGATCGACGTGCGCCGGGCTCAACACGCGGCCTGCCCGGACCAGGAGCGGTTCGGACCATGGCAACCGCCCCTACACCGCCACCCTCCGCAACCGCCACGGCAGCCGCCACTGACGTCCGGCAGCCGGTGACCAGAAACCCGGCTCAGCCTGAACCACGGCGGCACGCCACCCACCGGGTGGTGTGCCGCTCCTGTGTCCGCCGGGTGCGTTGACGCACGGCGCTCCTGGCCGTTGCGGACCCGCTACTTCTCGAGGGTGATGTCGGTGAAGCTGATGGCGAAGGCGTCGGGGTCGTCGTCTTCGTCGAGGTGGTAGCTGACGCTGGCCCAGGCGTCGGTGAGGCGGATGCGGCGGGAGTCGGGGTCGGCGGGGTCTCCGGCAATGAGGACGACGTCCTGGTGGGTGTCGGTGTTCTCGACGTCCTCGACCCAGGCCGTGGTGGCCGGGTTACGGACGTCGCCGCGAGTGAGGATCACGTTGCCGTACAGAGGCACGGGCGCGTTGGGGTTGGAGGTGATGAAGGTTTCGATGTCGAGCGGGGTGTCGACGAGGGTGAGCTTGGTGACGGAGTCGAGCGCCTCGGTCTGGTTGTCGCCGAGGTCGAGGTGAAAGGCGGTCATGTCCGGGCTCCTGGCAGGTGCGAGGGGGTCAGTTCAGCTCAGGCGAGGTACGGACGGGCATCCGGACCTTGAAGACCTTGCCGTCGTCCAGGAAGAAGATGACGCGGGCGTTGTCGCCGGGCGTGATCAGGTGGGTGGGCTTCTCGAACATGATGTGGTAGCCACCCGGTGTCATCGTGAGCCTTCCCTCGGCGGGGATGGTGAGGGTTTTGAAGTCCACCTTCTCGTACTTCGAGCTCTCGGAGTCGGTCACGAGCCGGTACACCGTGATCCTCTGGTAGTCCGGGCTGGTGATCTTGGTGATCGTGTAGCGTTGCTGAGCGGAGTTCCTCAGCGTGATGTAGCCCGCGGCCGGCAGAGCGTTGGGCAGCCAGCGGACCCAAACGGAATTCTCGACGGTCGTGATGTCGGTGGTGACCGGCGTCTTCATACGGCGTTCTTCCTCCCGGGGGCGCCCGTCGCCCCTGTCACGGACAAGCACACGATGCGCCCCGTGCACCGCGCAAGCGACTGCCGAGGAAAGTCATCCGATCCAGTGGCAAGATCAGCTACGCGTCACGCAACCACGTTCACCGTGCATGCCCGCACCGGTGCTTCAACGGTCTGGACACCCTGCCACCAGCCGGTTTACCGACGACCCCGTCTATGCTGCCGGCATGTGGACGACGTTCGGTGTCCTCGGGCGCACCGCTCCGTAGACCGCGCTCGCCGGGGCAGCGGCGACTGCCCCGGCGGCCCGGCGGCAAGCTGCACGTCGGGACCGGGGTGCTCCCGCCCCGAGCCATCAGCCGGTCAAGCCGATGAAGGTAGACGGCCGGCAGAGCACTGTGATCAGGGCCCACGGGGCCATGGGGCAGGGGAGTTCGCCGTCGGACAGTTGCCGGGGCGCTCAGGCACCCGATAGAACGCACGCGCTGACTCCGGATACGCTGATTACGCCCACCCTGGGCCGGGCCGAAGGCCCACAGGGACGCTCTTCTGCAGAGAGCCGCAGCAGGAACGCCGACCGCGAGGCGCGCACCACCCTCACGGGGACGACACCACCACGGTGTCCGCCGTCTCTGTTCCTCCGCCTCGTAGGAGACTCCCGATGTCTCGGGACCCGCACCCGCACTCCCCCATACCCGCCTGCCCCGAACCTCCCGGCCCGGCCGGCGCCGGGATGCCTTCGGAGTCCCCGCTGCTGTCGGTGCACGCCGCCGTGGTGTTCCTGGCAGCCGTCCTCATCGGCCTCGTCATGGGCGGCCTCATGTTCTTCCACGACAAATCCGTGCCCGCGGCCGTCGCGGCTGGCGTGGTGGCCGCTGGAGGCAGCGTTCCCGTGCTGCACAAGCTGATCGGCTGACCAGCGGTGGGGCCGGGCACACGTGCTTGCGCCCGGCCCGTTGGCCGGGATCAGGGCTCGCTGCTGCGTTCCATGGACCGCTGGGGCCAGCTTCCCGATAGGCTGGGGCGTGTCCTCCTTGTGAGGTTTCTGGTTCGCCGGTGCCCGTGCCACCCGCTTCGGCGGACTGAAGACACCGGCCGCTTTACGTCCGAGTTGATCGATTCTGTCTTCACACACCGATGTCGGACGCCCTCGGCCTCATGCGTGCAGCCAGGCCGTCCGAAGAGATCAGTCGGTGACGACCTGCGTGTTCTGGCAGGCGGTCAGCAGCCAGCGGCCGTCGTCCTGCTTGGTCATCACGTACAGCGGAGCACCCTCGCTCTCGTCATCCGGGGACAGGTAGCGCTGCCGAACCTTGACCGCCGCGACGTCCGGGCGGATGAAGAGCACGTGGATCACCTCGTAGCTGACCTTGCCGTCCCAGCTGGCCGCGGGGAGTACCTTCCGGGTGAACTCCGAGATCGCTTCGAGGCCGAGGAGAACCTTGCCGTGGGCCGTTGTCCAGACCGCATCGGGGTGAAAGAGGGCGAGGAATTCATCAGGGTCCTTGTGCTGCTGGGAGTGCTCGACGGTGGCAACGACCTGCTTGACGGCTTCGATGTCTGCGGCGTGCGCCGTGGAATCCGTGTTCATGCGGACGATGGTGCTACCTCAAGCATGGTTGAGATCAAGAGAGGTGACCGGCCCACACTGCCAACGGCCACTGCCCCCGTGGAATCGAGCGGCCTCCTCAGGAACGAGGAGTCGCGACACGCTACGAGCGACTTGCCGTCCGCTACGAGGCCACGATCCAACTCACCTTGATACGTCAGGCGCTGTGACCACATTTCAACCGCGACCCAGGTGCCCTCCAGCGGCTGCACTACAGTTTGCCCACCATGCCCGAACTCTTCGGAATCAACCATCTGACTCTGTCCACGACCGACCTTGACCGGCTCGTGGCGTACTACACGGAGTTGCTCGGAGCCGTGCTCGCATTCGAGCGTGCCGCAACCCCGTCTGATCCTCGGATCGCAGTCATCGACGTCGGCGGCGATGACCACCTGATGATCATGGAAACCACTACCGCCCCCACCACTGATCTCGACCCCCTCAGCAAGACCGGATGGGGGCTGCGCGTGGGAACACACGCGCAACTGTGTGAGGTCCGCGAACAGATCCTGGGCGCCGGATGGCCGGTCAGCCAGATCGAAACACTGCCCACGCAGTGGACGATGACAGCTCGCGATCCCGATGGACGCCCTGTGGACGTTCGAGCCCATCGCCCACGCACCTCATCGCCGTCACCAAGCACCGGCTAACGGCCACCCGAACTCTCAAGACACGCCCTAAGCTTGTCGTTTATCCACCGACCGTCGAACTGTGCTCGAACTTGTTCGGGGTTTTCCCAGTTCATCGGACGTGCGTGAGGCCGACCCCCGATCCTGTGGTCAGGGATGATGCAGCACGGAGGCCGGGATCGTGGAACTGGTCGAGCACGGGGTTCAACGAGATGCGTTCACCACTGTGTCGGACTTCCGGTCAGAGTTGTACGCGTGCCTGACGTCGAGAGCGGACGCCCTGTTCGAGCTGTGCGACGCGCTGTTGTGCACTGACGGCCCGGTCCGCACGCTCGTGGACTTGGTTCTCGCGCCGGAACACCGACGCGGGCATGGAGCCCTGTACTCCGGAATCAACCGGGGCCGAATCGACGTCGCCCGCCTTCGCCGCGCGCTGGCGGGTGTGTCGCTGCCCCGGGAGAGCGACGGCCGGCTGGCGCTGGCCGTGGACGTCTCCCCATGGCTTCGGCCGGACGCCGACACCTGCTCTGACCGCTCCTTCTGCCACACCTTTGGCCGCGGCGGCCTGGGCAAGCACCAGATGGTGCCCGGCTGGCCCTACTCGGTCGTCGCCGCCCTGGAGACCGGCCGCACCTCATGGACGGCCTTGTTGGACGCGATCCGACTGGAGCCCGGCGCCGACTTGGCTGCGGTCACCGCCGACCAGGTACGCGACGTCGTCGGACGCCTCATGGAAGTCGGCCAGTGGCAGCCGGGGTCCCCCGATATCTTGGTTGTGCTGGACGCCGGCTATGACCCTCCTCGCATCGCCCACCTCCTAGCTGACCTGCCGGTCGAAGTGCTGGGCCGACTTCGATCGGACAGGGTGATGCGTAAGCCCGTCCCAGTGCCGTGGATCTGCCCGCCGCAGGGCGGCCGCCCGCCCAAACATGGCGGTGAGTTCGTCTTCGGCCGACCCGAGACCTGGGCGAGGCCACCGCGGTGACCTTCACCAACACCGACCGGTACGGGGTGGCTACCGCGCAGGCGTGGGACCGGCTCCATCCCCAGCTGACCCGGCGGGCCGCATGGATCGACCATGAGGGGCCCGCTTCCGATCATTGAAGGCACCGCGGTCCGCCTGACGGTCAAGAAGCTGCCCAGCGGCGGGGTAAACAAGCCCGTCTGGCTGTGGTGGTCGGGCACCGGCGCCAGCACAGGCGACGTTGACCGATGCTGGCAGGCGTTCCTCCGCCGCTTCGACGTGGAACACACATTCAGGCTCCTAAAGCAGACCCTCGGCTGGACCAAGCCGAAGCTGCGGGACTCACGGGCCGCCGATCGCTGGACCTGGATCGTTCCGGCCGCACACGCTCAGCTTCGCCTCGCCCGCCCCCTTGCACGGGATCTGCGTAGGCCATGGGAGCGGCCGGCGGAACCGAACAGACTCACCCCCGCGCGGGTCCACCCACCCGCCCCGGCCCCGGCCGCCCACTCGGCTCAAGAACCGGCGCCCGGCTATCCGGTACGACGTCGGGCGGGTGCTCGCCACCGGCGAGTCCTACACCCGCCCCGCACACCACAAGAAGAGAACGAAGCCCCGGCGAACGTCCGACGATGGCCGTGAGTACAGCACGGAATAAGCGGCCGTCAGCCGATGTCCCAAGATGCCAGGCTTGTGTCGCAGTGCAAGCAGCGGAACAGATAGGCGGTGGGCTCGCCAGTCCGGTCTAGCCCCCGCAAGAACTGTTCGGTTTCTGCCGGGGCCCACCCGTAACGCTGGTGATCTTTACGGAGCATGGCGAGGGCGGCTGGGTGGTCCTCAAGCTCGCGATATCCGGCAGGGCCGAGAAAGGCCGCGCCATCGCCGCAGTGGTACAGCCAGGCCTCCTGCTGCCAACCGGCAAAGCCGGGAGTGCGGCGGGTTATTTCTTCGACGACCGACAGAGGCACGTCGTCGGGGACGTCGACGGCATCGCTGAACACTGCAGACATGTCGAAGTCCTCATCGCCTCCGGCTGAGATGCTCAGGGCCCGTGACGCTGCCCCGGAATGGATGCAGTGAAGGCAGAGGGAATCAGGCTGCTGACCGTAGACAGGGCCTTGATAGCGGATCTGTCGATCCATGCCGCAGACACTGCAGACATGGTCGGTGAGCACCGCGGACCCCGTTGCCAGCGGGTCAGGGTGATATCGAAAGGTCGGCTCTGCCACGGGACCATCATGCCAACCAGCAACGAACGCCCGCGAAGGGGGAAAACGTCTGCCGCAGTCCGCGATGTAGCGCAGCCTCACCTCACGCGGAGATCAGAGGTTAAATGGCAAGCTAAGGCCGGCTATGGAGCCGGGCATCGTGCGCTGTCGCCTCGCGCAGTGCTGCTACGCCCACCGCATCCCGATCGCGGACAGCTGCTCCACCCGCTCCGGGGACAGCGTCGCCGCCCGGCTGCGCTGGTTGCCGATCCACGCTCCGAGCTTGAGTTCCCGCTCCTCCTGGTCCTCCCCGACGGTCCGCTCGACGTGCTTGCGGGGGACCTGGAGGTGCCCCTCTCGCTCGTAGAACTGCTTGGCGGCCAGATAGTGCATCGCCCACTTGTCGGCCTGCGTGCGGCGCGGCTTCGGCTTCTCGTCCTCGCCGGCGGGCTCGATACCGAGGACCTGCTCGCACATCCACTGCTGCACGGTCGTCAGCTGGTCCCACCCGAGCCGGACCGAGCGGACCCACCGTCCGAGGTCTTCGCCCTGGCGCACGACGTCGCCCGGCGACGTCGGCAGCGGGAGGCCGGCATCCAGGTGGAGCCGGACGAAGTGGAACGCGCGCTGCCACTCCACCGGCCAGGCCGGGCACCAGGAGGGGTCGATGTCCTCCAGCTGCTCGCGCCGCACCTCCGCCAGCGCCCCGGCCGCCGACTGGACGGGCAGTCCCTCGGCACGCCGCTGCTCGACCTCCTGCGCCTTCCGGGCGGCGGCCCGCTGGTTCTTCAGCCAGATACCCACCCGGCAGCCCTGGTAGGTGGCGTCCAGCGGGGCCAGGAGGTGCCCGTGCCCGGCCGCCCACCCACGCGCCGCCGCGAGACCTTCCTCCCACGCGACGTCGAAGTGCGACCACACCATGCCCAGCTTCTCCAGCTGCGCGACGCGGTCCTCGCCGAGGTCGCCGCGGGCGTAGAACCGGCGGGCGTCGGCGATCCACTGCCCCAGCGGAAAACCGGCGAGCGAGGCCGGCCACCCTTGGGCCTGTGCCTCCTGGTCGTCGGCGGCGGGGACCCGGTAGGTGAAGGGCACCTTCAGGTCGCTGTGGGTGCGGGCGTAGAGGGCGGCGGCCTCGATGCCGCGCCGCCAGTGCGCGTGCTCGGGGTTGAGGACGCGCAGGTTGATGAACGCGGCCAGCTGCCCGGGATCACGCGGTGTGGAGAATTTCAGCAGGGCCCGGGCCGGCACCGACAGGCCACCGTCGCTTCGCTCGCTCTCGCCTCCCTCGCTCTCCTCACCGCTCAAACGGCTCTGCACGCCCCTCACACGGCTCTGCACCTGCTGCTCGGCAAGCTGCTCCACCACGCGGGCGTCATGTGCCCGGAGGGCGGTCAGCAGCTTGGCCAGCCCGCCGAACGCCCGGGAGGTGAGCATGCTGTCGGCCGTCTCCCCGGGCCCCAGCAGGACCGGCACCACGAGGGAGGCGACCTTGCCCTCGCCCGGCTGCATCCGCAGCGCGCGGCCGACGGCCTGGACCAGATCCGGCATGGACCCGCGCACGTCCGCGAAGTACACGGAGTCACATTCCCGGGTGTCCACGCCCTCCCCGAGAACCTTCACCGAGCCCAGGAACCCCTTCTCCACGATCGTGCCGTCGGCGGCGATCCCGGACGCGAACTCGCCGAGCACCCGCCGCCGGTAGGCGGGCCTGTGCTCGCCGCACAGCCAGTCAGCCCAGACCGTGCGCGGATACAGGACGGGGTCCTCAGCGCGCAGCTTCGCGGCGACGTCGGGCAGGCCGGCCGCGAACGCCTCGGCCTCCTTGACCTGATGGTGGAAGGTAAGGGTGCGCCTGAAGCCTTCCTCGGACGACGCCTTGAGCAGTGCGGTCTGGAGGGCTGCGAGCCGGGCCCCGCGGACCTCGTCCGAGCGGGCCTCGGCGCCCAGGAGCTGCGCGGCCTGGAGCTGGGTGTCGGTGATGTCCACACACACCACCTGGTAGGGGGCGCAGATTCCCCGGTCGATGGCCTCGGAGAGCGTGAGGGTGAAGCAGCGGGCGCCGAACGGGCCGGCGGGGTCGTCGTCCATGCTCGCGACCAGCTCGCCCGGGGCGCCGGCCGCCTCGTCGTCCCCGAGCTGCCACAGGCGCGGCGTGGCGGTCATGTACAGGCGCCGTAGCGCCGGGATGCGGGTGGTGTCGTGGACGACCGCCCAGGGCTTCCCGATCCCGCCCGACGTCCTGTGGGCTTCGTCCACGACGATCAGGTCCCAGCCCGGCAGGCCCCCCTGGTGCGCCCGCTCCAGGGTGCCCAGTCCCAGGGAGGCGTAGGTGGCGAAGACGGTGACCGTGTCGAACGGCCGCACCCAGTCGATCAGCTCCCGCACATCGGTGGTGCTGGGGAAAGCCGCGCTCTCCCCGCGCAGCGAGGAGACGCCGATCATCGGGCCGGTGCGACCGGCCTCGCGCCAGGCCGCCTCGGTCTGCGCCAGCAGGTCCAGCGAGGGAACCAGCACCAGCACGCGGCCCGCCCGCAGTTCGTGCGCGCTCTGCGCGGCCACCAGGGTCTTGCCCGAGCCGGTCGCCATGACGACCTGCGTACGCAGCCCACGCTCGGGGACGGTACCGGCCGCAGGCACCTCAAGGGCAGCCCGTACCGCGTCGACAGCCTCACGCTGGTGAGGGCGGAGTTTCGTCATCAGCAGTCCTTTGCGGTGCCCAGAGGCCAGAGCAGCTGGCCGGCGTTACGCCTGGCCGTTGGACTTCGAAGTGCTGGATGGCGGGCATCACACGCAGCACACGAGAGGGCGGCGGGCCGCACTGCCGAGCCGGGTCTGCGCCCGACCGGTCGGTTGCGGCGGCGTGGGTCAGGGCTTCCAGGTGCGCAGGAAGGAAGCAATGCGGGCGGTGGTACAGCGGGGATTGTTCAGTTCGTAGGCAAGCGCAGTGAGCTGCTCGCGGGTGGGGTTGACCGGGATGTTGCTCGCTTCGAGGTACATGACGGCGGCGGCACAGGCGACGGCGAGGTTGGAGCGTTCCAGCCAGCGGCAGCGTCCCAGGGTGTGCACCAAAGCGGCGGCGCGGGCGTAGGCGCCGTCGTAGACCGGGGTATCGAGCAGCTCGCCACGGTGGCGAGCGACGGCTGCGATGGGTACGCCGTAGTCGTCGGCGGCCGGATCGCGGTGGCCGGCCCGTTCTGCCACCTCGAGGATCCAGGACTCGTCGACGTGCAGGATCACGCGGCGGCACCCGGCTGAGAGTCGGCGTACGGGGCGTCGAGCTGCTGCTCCAGGTCGTCGAGGTACGAGCCGTGCTCGTCGATGAGCCGCTGTGCCGCGGCCATGCCGGCGGCACGGGCGCCGGTGGTGTCCTCGATGATGAGTCGCTCCACGTACCTGTTGAAGTCCAGCCCGCGGGCGCGCGCGGCCGCCTTACCGGCCTCCAGGGTGTCCTCTTCCAACCGGATCTGCGTCTGCTTCTTCGCGGAAGTCACCCACGCATGGTAGCAGGGTGGTAGCAGGCGTGGGAAGGTGACGGTCGGCCCCGCCTGCCGCCGCTCTGCCGGTCGCCGGCAGCCCGCCCGCCCCCTGACCAACCCCAGATGCCGACGAGGTGTATCGAATAAGGCAAAGCATGGTGGTTGTCACCGATGCGGCGCGCTATCTGATACCAGCTGCAAGCGAAGCAGAGGCAATGTCACCGCGTGCGGCTTCTGGTGAGCAGGGGTGCCGAGCGGCGGCTCCCGACGTTCACGGGCCATATTTCCCGCGTCCTACGCGACCCATCCGCCTACGATCACTGGCACCACTGCTGGAGGGGCGGGAATGCTCGAGAACATCGAGGACGGGACAGCAGCAGCAACACGGCTCGCGGGTGGTGCGCCGCTTCACAGCACGCTTGATGTCGCCGACCCCGCTGACTGGCTCGCGCTGGACGCAGGAGTACGTGAGGTGGCCTGGCACCGCCCACAGTTCCTGCCGGAGTGGGAGCATTCCGCCCCACTGCCCGCCGACCTGACTCAGCTGAGCGAGTCCCGACTGGCACTCGCTCTCTGCCACCGCGACGGGCGGACCCGTCAGGAGGCGGTGCGTCGGTCGGTCCGGTTCCCCGCTCTGCTGCCGTTGGTTGTGGTCCGTTGCGCCGACTGGGTCGGCCCGGTGCGCGAGCAAGCACGGCAGCTGCTGTGCAAGGCCTTGAACGTCGGCTCTGCCCTCGATCTTGCGCCACTCATCCTCCGCGTCGGCCGCCGTGACAGAGGTGCCTTCGGCGTCGATGCGCTCAGCCAGATCCTGCGCCAGGCATCCCACGGGCAGCTCGCTGTTCTCTTCGCTGACCCCGACCGCATCGTTCGGCGGTTCGCCTACCAGCTGGCCATCGAGGGCCGACTGCTCCATCCCGCTGAGCTGGCCCGCGCGGCTGCCGGGGACCAGGACACCGTCGTCCAGGACCTGTGTGCCACAGCGGCGCTCACGACACTGCGGGACGAGGACCTTCACGAGAGTGTGCTGCCTCCACTGCTGTCCGCACGCAACCCGCGTGTACGTTCGGCCGGCGTCACCGCGCTGAGACGGGCAGGGCGCTCGAAGCAGGCGGAGCCGTTCCTCAGCGACCGTTCCGCGCTCGTGCGCGCTTGTGCCCGGTATGTCGTACGGCAACAGGGTGGTGACCCGGCGGCTTGGTACCGGAAGTGGTGCACGGCACCCGACGACCCCCAACTGCCGCCCGGGGCGGTCATCGGACTGGCCGAGTGCGGGAACCGTACGGACGCCGGCCTGCTGCGGCCGCTGCTCGCGCACCCGACGGCCGGGGTACGGGCACGAGCGGTAGCCGGGTTGCGGGCGCTGGACTGCGCGGATGCGAAGCACATGCGGCCGCTCCTCGACGACCCTGCCGCCGGGGTCGTCCGCGAGACCACCACCGCCCTGCTGCCCTCGGCCAAGGAACTGCCCACCGACTGGCTACTGGAGCGCACCAGCTCCGAGCGGCCGCGGCACGTCCGCGTCGGCGCTTTCCGGCTGCTCGACGCGCACGGCGGCATCGTGGCGCTACGGGCGGCGGTCGGTCTGCTCAAGGACCCCGATGTGAAGCTGCGCACCTGGGCCGCGCAGTCAGTGCAGCGCTGGCATCCGTCCCCGGACGGCCAGCGCGGCGACGCGGAGGTGGGTGAACTGCTCGACCGGGGCAGGCACCTCTTCAGCGATCACGTGCTGCGCCGTCGCAAGTGGGAAGCCGGAGTGGACAGCTGAGACGGCACCGCGGTTCAGAACTGCGCTCAGCACTCGCCGCTCGGTGGTCCTGGTGACAACACACCTGCCTGTGCGACAACCAGCGTGCTGCGGCCCATCACCACGCTGCGACTGAGCGCTTCAGTTGGCCGGTCGAGCGTGAGGCTCGTGCGAACCTGGCCCGATTCACGTCATCGCCGTGGGGCGGTCAACGTCCAGCCGAGGCGAGAGGGACTTTGATCTCTGACTACCAGCGACGTCTGCGAGAGCAGTTTCTGTCCGTCCCTGTCGTTGCGCCGCCTGTCCTGTGGGACCCGGTCCCGGCCGGGCTCATCCCTATCGGTGGCCTGCTCGGCATCGGGTTCGCTCTCGCTCCCGACGATGGCCGCGACCTGGTCATGGTTGTCTCCGTCAACGGCCACGGGCTCTTCGACACCGTCACCGGAGAGAAGATCGCCCGGGACCGTGACCCTGACCCCGACGGCAGCACCCCGGACGCAGTGCCAGATCTCTCCTGTCCAGGGCTTGGCCCCATCGCCTCGGCCCGAGTACGCATCGCGGGACTCTTCGGAGGCGGCCTGCACACACCACCACCCAGGACGGCTGGACCCTGGAGGTCGTCAGCCCCGGGTGGCCGCACGACCGCGTCCTGTTGTCCGCAGACGGAGGCATCCCTCACAACGGACCGCACGGCGAAAACTGGTGGCACATCTTCGACTCCAACTACTCCGAACTGCGAGCCGCCGGCTTCTCGCCGTCCGGACGCACCCTCGCCGTCGCCACCAGCAGCGACGAAACCCTCTGGTCCCACCAGGCGCCCGACATCGAACGCTCGGCCGGCCAATTCGGCCGCTCACCGGCCAACTGCAGTACTCAGTCACAACTCGTGTGACTGAGCACTCCAGTTGGCGAGTTGAGCTTGACGGGTCCTCGTTACGGTGCGAGTCGCCACTCGGAGTGCTCGGCCTGGGCTACTGCATGATCGTGCGCGGCAGGTGCGAGGGCGTGCTGACGCAGCTGTATACCTGCAAGGTGTAGCCTCGACCGATGGTCATCATGGTGGGATTACGCAGGCTCCGGTAGGGATCCCCAACGAGCTTCGAAACCGTCTCGGCCGGCCGCCAACTGCCGCTGTTCCCGTCCCACTCACTGCTGTCGATAGTGAGCAGCGCCTCCAGGCGCCCGCCGCACTCGCCGCATTGCCACTCCTCATCCTCGTCGGAGTCGGCTGGGTCGCGGAAGGTGAAGGGGGCCGGCCACCCGCCAGCCTTCCAACCGGGAGCGACGGACAGATCGCTCTGATAGCTCACCGACTTCTGTTCACACCAGTCGTACACGCGCTCTTTAAGGGCCTGGTCCAGCAGATGGCCGGGCGGACATTCCTGCACTGATTCAGGCTGGAGCAGGCATGGCTCCGGTACGTGGTCATCGCACTCGACATATGCGGGCTCGGGAGGAGTGCGTAGGACCTCCTGAACGTCCGAGGCCCGACGCCATCGCAGTTGCACGTTGGCCGAGCACCCTTCGATGCCAGAGCCCGGCGCCCACAGCACCTGCAGCAGATCCGCACCTTCCGGGAAGGTCAGCGCGGGCACATCGCGCGCGTAGAGCTGCACGAGCGGGATCAGCGGCTGCGGGCCCGTGGGCAGCAGCGCGGGGTCATGCCCCGCACGCAACCGCTCCACCGTCTCGCTCTCCTGCGCGGACAACAGGTTCTCCTGCGCACCTCGCGGTCGCGCCCACGCTTGGGTCAGCAGGGCCCGCTCCTGGTGGACGTCTGCCAGCGTCTGCAGGGGCTTAACCGGCGGGTACCCCGACTCGTCCTCTGGCCAGGGTTCGTCAGCCGGCCACAGCAGGGGCCCGCCCACCGAGCTGTCGTGGACAGTCGGCGTTCCAGGCGTCGGGTGCAGACGGGTGACCATCCTGGTCAGGCCGGCCAGCTCCGGAAACACTGCAGTGATGTCCAGCGGCCGCGATGGTGTCGTGCGCGTCATGTCCTCTTCCTCCCGCCCATGGGGGCAATGCCGCATCCAAGCACGGCGCGCCGACAGCCCTGGCGGCGCGGTCGTTCCTGACGCATGCCGACGTCGGGTCATCCCTGGCGCGTGGCGCGATCAGCTCCGAGCGGAAGTGCTGTTGCATCGCGTGAACACCCCGCAGAATTGTGCATGCCGGACTGGCGAGGCCAACTGCACCACCGACGAGTTGCACGGCTACCAACCGACTCCGCGGGCCTCCTGGGCCATCCTGCTCAACTCGCCAACTCTCGGTCGTGACCTCTACAAGGCGGCACCCACAGGCGCTGACCCCTCATCCCTCGACCCCCTGCCCTGACCGCTCGCGCGTGGTCGCTTCAACTCGTCGAATGCGAACCCCGCCTGGCCACGATGACCCTGCTCAAGCCGCCTCACTGAGGCAGCCTCACGTTGACTACATTTCCCGCATTTCGGCGATACTCTCCGTGACGCCCGTTAGGCTGAACGACTGAAGGTGCTCTACCTCTCCTCTCGCCCACAGGACACCTCTCCGCAGGCGGAAGAGGTCGGCTGTGCTGGCGAAGGGGCTGGCGTTGGGCGTTGACAACCGGCAGATCCAGACGGCCGTTCTTGCGGATCCCGAGTCCGACGATCCAGTGGTCTGCCCGACAGATGCCAACGAACTCGACGCTTTCCGCGAGGAGTTCGCCGGGACGACGTTATGGTGCGGGATCCTGCTGGGCGGGCGTGGCGGCCAGCTCCTGACGAGACGGGGCAACATCCGCGTCAGCCACTTTGCCCACTTCCCCGACCCCGAGGGGCTGCTGCCCGAATGCGGGCGTCGTTCCCGAGGCGTCGCGAGCGCGGACCACCTGTACGTGCGGGCGGCCACCCAGACGTGGCTACGCCGCCAGGGCCACACCCCGCGCTACCGCTACATCGACCACGACGACGTCCCTGTCGGGTCCGTCGTGGAGATCGAACTGGACGGGCGCACGCTGCTGCTCCACATGGACCCCACGACGACGCCCGACTGGGACGCAGCCCAGGCCAGCGACATCATCCTCGGCCCCGGCGTCCAAGTCGACTACCGCACCCTGGTACGCCGGGGCTACGTCAACCGCATCAAGTTCGTCAGCGAGGGCAACCAGCGGGTCATGATGCTCGGCACCGAGCTCCCGATGATGGGCACCGACTGGGACTTCGAACTGGCGGACTGCACCATCGACGAGCACGGCCGACTCATCACCCCCGTCGTCACCCGCCTCAAGGCCGCGCGTGCCGCCGCAGAACGGGCCCCAGTGCCCCGGCCGCGCAGCGAAAAGCCGGAAGCGCCGGTGCAGATCGGCACACTGATCCGGCTCATCAACAACGCCGTACAGAAGGAGGAGACCACCACAGTCCGCGAACTGCGGGACACGGCGCAGCTCCAGGTGCCGCGCTGCGAAGGGCAGGCGCTCGAGCACCTGCAACACGCGATCGACCATGCGAACGACCTGCTCGCTGAGCAGGACCGTGTCCGCCGACGGCTTTTCGCCAGCCTCGACGAAACGGTCCGGAACGGCCACGTCTACAAGGTCACGACGCTCACCCCGCAGGTCAGAAGATTCCTTCAGGGCGACCCGGTGACCACACCGCAGGAGGCGTGCATCCTCAAGGCGGCCGACACACTCCTTCGAGAAGCACGTCAGCAGGCTGCCCAGAAACGGCGGGCTGCAGACGAACGCCGTGCGTCAGCGGCCCGGGAATGGGAAAGACGCCGTGCGGCAGAGGCTCAGGAACAGCAAGCGCAGCGTGTGACGCAAGTCCAGGAGCGCAAAGCACGCAACAGGGCGCGGGGACAGGTCCAGAGCATCACTGGCCGTCTACGCCGTGAAACGTTGTCCGCTCAACAGCAGAAGCATCTCGTCGAAGAGCTGGTTCTTGCGGCGAAGGAGGCCGGAGACCACCTGTCCGAGGCTGAGCAGCACAAGGTGAACGAGTGGGGGAAACGGATCACCGCCCTCGAAGAACCGGACACGGCCGAGAAGACCTCTCCGGCCGCGCAACCACTACGGGACGCGATCACGGGTCCCGTCCGGCTGCCAGATCGTCTCGTTCCCGCCGTGGCGGCTGTCCGCGGAGCCTTGAAGAAGGCAGCGCGGACACGGACCGCGACCAGCTGGAACCGACTGGAGCAGCAGCTCGGCTCCGCGCTCCCCACTCTCACCAGCAACGAACGCGTCCAGGTGCTCGTCCAGGTCGATCGGTCTACGGCTGGCGACGAGCCGCTCCTGTCCTCCCTGCTGGCAGCGGGCGACCCGCACTTCGCCTACCAGTACTACCGACACGTCCTCACCGCGCTCGGCCTTGATGCCCCGGATAACGACGAAGACCTGCGGGACGTCATCGAAGCCGATGCCGAGCAGGTCTTCACCGACTGGCGCTTCCGCTAGCAACGGCCCGACGAAGCTCACGGACCCGGCCTGCCCAGGCCGTACGCTTTAGCCAGCCCTGCGCAGGGCAGCGGCCTGATGGCCGCGCGCTGTGCCCGGGTCCCCTCAACCGACGCCGGAGCATCGGCCGCGACGACCTCCGGCTGGGGAAACGCGTGGCGGCTCGACGTCCGGACGCCCTGGCGTCGCGCTTCGATGACACGACGGTAGCCATCCGTCGTTGCACCGGCGAGATGGACACGATCAGCGAACACAGCCCGGTGTTCCCTCTGCTGCGGCGGCGTGTTGGGCTGCGAACTTCCATGGAACGGCTCCCGCCGGCCCGTGCGAAGAAGGTAATGTTCCGGCAGGCCCTTTCCCAAGCTTCATCCGCCCAGCCAGGCGAACGGGGACGCAGCGCGCCGCGGTCTGCCGCGGCGGAGTCGCCCCCGGCGCACGGTGGGGCGGGCCGGTTTGAGAAGGGAATCCCTTTGAAGAACACCCGTAAGAAGATGCGTGCCCACCTGCTGCGTGGTCTCGTTCAGGTCAGCTCAAGTGTGACGGCGGCTGTACTCGCCAAGGTCCTCTTGGCGTGGCTGGACCTGTAAAACGGGGAGGGGGCCAGGGACGTCGGGAGTACACCGGCGTCCCGCCTGTAGAACAGCGAAGGGCTTCGCTGTTGCGCTGCGCTTGCGCGATGACTGTGACTCAAGGCCATCACCCAGCACAGGGCGGCGGCCTTCGTCGTGAACGAGGTTCATCCGAACTTGGCGACCATGGCGTCCGGGGAGGAGCTAGAGGAAGCCGTCGACATTACCGAGCAGCAGCGCCAGGGACCATCCCCGCGGGTGCGGGGAGCAGGCATCCGGCACAGGATCGGCTACGTCGGCATGGGGACCATCCCTGCGGGTGCGGGGAGCAGCCCTTCGCCGCGCGCTTCCACGCTCGCTGGATGGGACCATCCCCGCAGGTGCGGGGAGCAGAGCGCGTCGTACGGCGCCCGGCGCTCCGGCTTGGGACCATCCCCGCGGGTGCGGGGAGCAGGTCAACGGACGGCTGCGGGACACCCGCGGCCGGGGACCATCCCCGCGGGTGCGGGGAGCAGGTCCGGCAGCTGCAGCCGTTCCTTGAGGGCCCGGGACCATCCCCGCGGGTGCGGGGAGCAGGGAGCCGTCGACGCGCTCCCGAAGGGCGAGGAGGGACCATCCCCGCGGGTGCGGGGAGCAGCGATCGGCGGCGGAACAGAGCGGCCGACGGACGGGACTATCCCCGCGGGTGCGGGGAGCAGGGAGCCGTCGACGCGCTCCCGAAGGGCGAGGAGGGACCATCCCCGCGGGTGCGGGGAGCAGCGATCGGCGGCGGAACAGAGCGGCCGACGGACGGGACTATCCCCGCGGGTGCGGGGAGCAGTGGGAAGACCTCTTCTGCCTCAACCTCGTCTCGGGACCATCCCCGCGGGTGCGTGGAGCAGGCCGGATCGTCTGGTCTTCGTCCTGCAGTCCCAGGACCATCCCCGCGGGTGCGGGGAGCAGGGCGTGTACGCCCGGTACCGGCTGGTCGTCTCGGGACCATCCCCGCGGGTGCGGGGAGCAGGCCCCCCCGGGACTGGTGCGCGGCAGTTCGGGACCATCCCCGCGGGTGCGGGGAGCAGTGCGCGGCGGTCATGAACTCATCGCCGTAGACGGGACCATCCCCGCGGGTGCGGGGAGCAGTAGGGGATGGAGCCTGCGGGTCGCTTCCGGAGGGGACCATCCCCGCGGGTGCGGGGAGCAGACGACCTCCGGCTCCCCGGCGAGGACCGGCAGGGGACCATCCCCGCGGGTGCGGGGAGCAGATCGGGGTGCCGTCCTTCCAGCCGGCGAACTTGGGACCATCCCCGCGGGTGCGGGGAGCAGGCCATCATCTACGCCTACAACCGGTTCTCGTGGGGACCATCCCCGCGGGTGCGGGGAGCAGGACTCACCGTGCAGCCATCGATCGGACGATCGGGACCATCCCCGCGGGTGCGGGGAGCAGGAGTGGCCCAAGTCCCGGAACCGTCGGGCGTAGGGACCATCCCCGCGGGTGCGGGGAGCAGGGAGCGATGCCCCGGCATTGCCAGACGCCACGGGGACCATCCCCGCGGGTGCGGGGAGCAGCTCGTACCGATCACCTCCGCGAAGCTGATCGAGGGACCATCCCCGCGGGTGCGGGGAGCAGTGAGCGAGCCGATCCGCGACCTGGAGACCGCAGGGACCATCCCCGCGGGTGCGGGGAGCAGATGCGGGTGGCCTACGGCACCACCGGGGCCGTGGGACCATCCCCGCGGGTGCGGGGAGCAGAGGATGCGTTCGGCTGGTTCGTAGAAGACCGGGGGACCATCCCCGCGGGTGCGGGGAGCAGACGATTCCGGCCCGGCAGACGCGCCGGTAGGAGGGACCATCCCCGCGGGTGCGGGGAGCAGACTGCTTGACCTGCGAGTTTATGGCCGCAGAGGTGTACTTTCCGTGACTTTCATAGATTCCGGCAAGTGGGACACTAGGTAACAATTGGTCCGTAGGTACTTCCAGGATCGGCCGATGATCATACGACTTGAGGATGCCGTCTTCCTGTGAATCCTTCTGTTTTCTCATTTCGGCGTGTGAGACCGGGTTCTCCCTGTATTAATCCCTCATGAGGGATGGGGGGAACGCCTGTTCCGGCCTGCTGTGTCGGCTTGGGGAGCCGGCCAGGTCGGTGTGGGCCAAACACGACTATGACACCGATGGCTGGCTGCCGTTGTGGCGGCATATGGAGGACAGTGCCGCAGTAGCCGGCCTGTTGTGGGACCGGTGGCTGCCCGTGGGGGTGCGGAAGCTGATCGCCGAGGCATTGCCGCAGGGGGAACTGGACGCACGCGCCCTTGCAGTGTGGCTTGCCGGTGTGCACGACGTCGGCAAGGCCACCCCGGCGTTCGCGTGTCAGGTCGATCAGCTCGCCGACGCGATGCGCGATCAGGGTCTGGAGATGCGTTCCAGGCGCGCGTTGGGGCCGGATCGTCGGATCGCGCCGCACGGTCTGGCTGGACAGGTACTGCTGGGGGAATGGCTGGAGGAACGGCACGGGTGGGCGTCCGCACGGACCGGGCAGTTCACGGTCGCTGTGGGTGGGCATCACGGTGTGCCTCCCGAGCATGGTCAGATCAAGGCTCTCTACGAGCATGAGGAGTTGCTGCGCTCTCCCGGTGCGAGCAGCGAAATCTGGCGGGCGGTGCAGACCGAGCTGCTCGACGCCTGTGCCGAGCGATTCGGTGTGGTCGAACGACTGAGTGACTGGCAGCGGGTCAGGCTGCCGCAGCCGGTGCAGGTGCTGCTCACCGCGTTGGTCATCGTCTCCGACTGGATCGCCAGCAATCCGGACCTCTTCCCGTACTTCCCCGACGGCGCATCCCGCACCGACCAGGAGCGGCTCGCCGCGGCATGGCGGGGCCTCGACCTGCCGGAACCGTGGCAGGCCCAGGAACCGGGCCGCAGCGCTCAGGAACTGCTCGCCTCCCGGTTCGAACTGCCGACGGGAGCCGAGATCCGCCCTGTCCAGGAAGCGGCCGTGGAACTTGCCCGGGAGATGGAGACGCCCGGTCTGCTGGTCCTCGAGGCGCCGATGGGTGAAGGAAAGACTGAGGCCGCACTCGCCGTGGCCGAAATTCTCGCGGCGCGTTCGGGTGCGGGCGGGGTGTTCTTCGCCCTGCCCACCATGGCCACCGGCAACGCCATGTTCCCCCGGCTGCTCAACTGGCTGGATCGGCTGCCAGGGGTGGCCGGCTCGCGCCGTTCGGTGCACCTGGCCCATTCCAAAGCGGCGCTCAATGAGGACTTCGCCGGTTTGATGGCCCGCACGGGACAGGTCGAAGCAGTTGGCGTGGACGAAGCGGAGACCGCGCCCCGGCCGAAGCCGGATGAACAGCGCCGCGCGGGGGCCGAGCTCGTGGCTCATGCCTGGCTGCGGGGCCGTAAGAAGGCCATGCTGGCCTCGTTCGTCGCGGGCACCATCGACCAGTTGCTGTTCGCCGGGCTGAAGAGCAGGCACCTGGCGCTGCGGCACCTCGCTGTGGCCGGGAAGGTCGTCGTCATCGACGAGGCGCACGCCTACGACACGTACATGAGCGTGTACCTGGACCGGGTGCTGGCCTGGTTGGGTGCGTACCGGGTGCCGGTGGTTGTGCTGTCCGCGACGCTGCCGGCCTCACGCAGGCGTGAGCTGGTCGCGGCGTACTCCGGTCGGGACGGAGGAGTAACTCCCGGAGTAACGGAAGCGGCGGTGCCGGACCCGTACCCGCTGCTGACCGCCGTCGCTCCGGGCGGTGTTCCGATGGTCCGCCGCCCGCAGGCGTCCGCTCGGTCGTCGGAGGTGCAGGTGGAACGGCTCGCCGACAGCCTGGACGTCCTCGCCGACCGGCTGGAGAGCGAGCTGGCCGAGGGCGGGTGTGCCCTGGTGATCCGGAACACGGTCAAACGGGTGCTAGAAGCGGCGCGCGCGCTGCGCGACAGGTTCGGCGCCGAGAACGTGACCGTCACCCACTCGTGCTTCGTCGACCTCGACCGAGCGGGCAAGGACAAGGAGCTGCTCCGCCTCTTTGGGCCACCGGAGAAGACGGACGCCAGGCCATCGAGCCGACACATCGTGGTGGCCAGCCAGGTCGCTGAGCAGTCCCTGGATGTCGACTTCGACCTGCTGGTCAGCGACCTGTGCCCGGTCGACCTGCTCCTGCAGCGTATGGGCCGGCTACACCGCCACCGGCGCGGACCGGCCCAGCGGGAGCGGCCGGAACGTCTGCGCAACGCGCGCTGCCTGGTGACGGGGGCCGACTGGACCGGGGACGTACCCGCTCCCGTGAGGGGGTCTGTCGCGGTGTACGGGCGGCACGCCCTGCTGCGGTCGGCCGCGGTGCTCCTCCCGCACCTGGACGGCGGGTCACGGCACCCCGTACGGCTACCGACGGACATCAGCACGCTCGTACAGAACGCGTACGGGGAGGACCCGGTCGGGCCGGACCACTGGCAGGAAGCCATGAAGACGGCGGGCGAGCGGTTCGAGCGCCACCGCGACGACCAGGCCGAACGCGCCGCCGTGTTCCGTCTGGGGGACGTCGGCAAACCGGGACGGCCGTTGTTCGGCTGGGTCGCCGCCGGCGTCGGAGATACCGATGACTCCCCCGCTGGACGTGCGCAGGTCCGCGACAGCCGGGACAGCCTCGAGGTCGTGGTGGTCCAGCGGCGCGGTGACGGCAGTCTCGCCACCCTGCCGCGGCTCGAACCGGACAGCAAGGGACGTCGGCGCGCAGGCATCGAACTGCCGCGGGACGCGACGCCGACACCGTTCGCGGCCCGTACGGCGGCGAGCTGCGGACTACGGCTCCCCCTGCAGTTCTCCGGCGAGACGATGGACCGTGCCATCGAGGAACTGGAGCAGCTGTACCTGCCCAACTGGCAGGGGAAGAACAGCCCTTGGCTCTCCGATCAGCTCATTCTCGCTCTCGACGAGGACTGTCAGACCCACCTGGCAGGGTTCGTACTCCGCTACAGCCCGAGCGACGGTCTTGAGGTGACCCGTGACGCAGACGACTGAGCCCACCGGTGTCGACGTGGGTGGGGGTGAAGCGTCGTCCTTCGATCTGACCAGCCAACCGTGGATCCGTGTGCTGCGGCGTGACGGCTCCCAGGACGAGCTGTCGCTCGATCAGGTCTTCGCTCAAGCCGATGATCTTCGGTGTGTCGTGGGTGAGTTGGCCACCCACGAGTTCTCCCTGGTCCGCCTCCTCCTGGCCGTCGCGCACGATGCGCTGGACGGCCCCGATGACGTCGAGGACTGGGCGGATCTGTGGGAGGACCGTGACTGTTTCGCTCCGGTCCAGGCATACCTGGAGGAGCAGCGCGAGCGGTTCGACCTCCTGCATCCCGTCACACCGTTCATGCAGACCGCCGGGCTGCGCACGGCGAAGGGCGAGGTGTTCTCCCTCAACCGGATCGTGGCCGACGTACCGGCCGGGGAACCGTTCTTCAGCGCGCGGATGCCGAACGTCAAGCGGCTGTCCTTTGCCGAGGCCGCGCGCTGGATCGTTCACGTCCACGCCTACGACACCTCTGGCATCAAGACCGGCATGGTCGGCGACGACCGGGTCAAGGGCGGCAAAGTGTACCCGCTCGGTACCGGCTGGGCAGGCGGGCTGGGCGGCGTGTTCGTGGAGGGCGACACCCTGCGCGAAACCCTGCTGCTTAACCTGGTGGCGGCGGACACCGAGGAACTGGACTTCTCCGCCGCCGACCGGCCGGCCTGGCGCCGTGAGCCCTGCGGGCCGGGCTCCGACGGGCGGGTCGCGACCGGCATGCGTGACCTGTACACCTGGCAGTCACGCCGAGTGCTTCTGCACCACGACGCGGACGGCGTCCACGGTGTCGTCCTCGGCTACGGCGATCCCCTCCCTTCCCGGAACCTGCACCGCAGCGAGCCGATGACCGCATGGCGGCGCAGCCCAGCGCAGGAGAAGAAGCTGGGGCAGTCGCCGGTGTTTCTGCCGCTCGAACACGATCCGGGCCGCTCGGCCTGGCGGGGCATCGCCGCGCTCCTCGCCGATCGGCTGGAGGAGGGCGGGGGCGGCGAGGGGCCGTCGCGGCTGCGGCCGCGGGCCCTCGAGTGGGTGGCTCGGCTGGTGACCGAGGGCCATCTGCCCCGTCGTTTCCTCGTCCGTGCCCGGGTAGTGGGTGTCAGGTACGGGACCCAGCAGTCCGTGGTCGACGAGGTGGTCGACGACCGCTTGGTGATGCCGGTCGTCCTGCTGCATGGGCAGGACCCCGCCTACGCCGCGCAGGCCATTGCTGCGGCCGAGGACGCCGACAGGGCGGTGCGGGTCTTGGGGGATCTCGCGGCCGATCTGGCCCGGGCGACCGGATCCGAGCAGGAAGGGCCGAAGGCCGCCGCTCGGGCCGAGGGGTTCGACGCGCTGGATCACCGCTACCGCGGCTGGCTGTCCGACATGGTGGAGGCTCCCGACCCCTTCGAGCACCGGTACACCTGGCAGCGACAGGTGCGTGAGGTCGTCGGCCGTCTCGGCGACCGTCTCATCGCCGTCGCGGGGGACGCCGCCTGGGAAGGACGGTTGCACACCGACAACAAGGGCGGCGTCCATTGGCTGAACGCCGGACTGGCCGACGTCTGGTTCCGTGGACGCCTGGCCAAGGCGTTGGGAGACCCCGACGCGCCGGGCTGCCCCGGCCCCGGCGGAAAGGCCACCGTCTCGGTCGACGACGGTCCGCCCGGGCCGGAGCCTGCCGACCCGACGGGAACCGAACACGCCGCGACCGACCCGGAGGTGCACCCATGACAACCACCGCATCCACATCCGTCCTGCCCGCTGCAGCCGCGGTACAGCAGCGCGTCGCGGACCTCGCCGCCACACACATAGCCCCCTGGCAGGAGGGCTACCTCAAGGACCGGTCCAACGCGGTCGCCGCTCTCGCTCGGTTGCGCCGCGGTGCGGGCCGTGAGGCGGGCGAGACACCCGACCTGTGGAGCCTGATCGACACCGATCCGCTCCACACTCCGGTCGCCGGCAGGGGACCGTTGAGCGAGCAGGAACTGGTGCGTGCCGAGAACGCGCTGCACGCGGCCCTCACCCTGTGGGCGTTCCACCAGCAGTCCCGCGGGGCCTCCATGCACCACCGGCACACGCGTGAGCGGCCGGGTGGTCTGGGCGCCGCGGTCCGGCGCCTGATGCCGGCCGACGGCGTTGACGAACCGGTCCGCAAGCGTCTGGTCCGCGCGGGAACCGCCGCCGACCTCGCCGCGCTCACCCAGCGGCTGCGCGACATCGTCGCCCTGCTGCGCCGCGAGGGCATCCCGCTCGACTACGCGCTCCTCGCCGGCCAGCTCTACGTATGGCAGTGGCCCGACGGCCCCGCCGCCGTACGCCGACAGTGGGGCCGTTCCTTCCACGAGCAGCGACGGACCCGGCCGGCTCCCGACGAGACCACCGCCCCGTCCTCCGACGAGGACACCACCCCGGACACTGACAAGGACGCCTCGTGAACCGCATCTTCCTGGACGTGCACGCCCTGCAGACCGTTCCGCCCAGCAACCTCAACCGGGACGACACGGGCGCGCCCAAGACGGCCGTCTACGGCGGAGTCCCCCGCGCCCGTGTCTCCAGCCAGGCGTGGAAGCGGGCCATCCGCACCTGCTTCGCGGATGAGCACCTGCTCGACCCCGCCGAGCTGGGCGTGCGCACCAAGAAGATCGTGGAGCTCATGGCCGAGCGGATCACCGGCCTCGACCCGTCCGTCGAGCAGGAGACGGCGCTGAAGCTCGCCGACGAGACGGTGCGGGCCGCCGGCTTCAAGACCGAGGTCCCCAAGCGGAAGGCCGACCAGGCGAAGAAGGACGGAGATCCTGCTCCCGCCCCCGAGAGCAAGTACCTGGTCTTCCTCAGCTCCCGGCAGCTCGACGGCCTGGCGCGCCTCGCGCTGGAAGGGGCGGACGACATCACGGCGTTCATGAAGGCGAAGGAGAACAAGGCCCGGGCCAAGGAGCTGGCGGACACCCGGCACTCCGTGGACATCGCCCTCTTCGGCCGGATGGTCGCCGACGTGGCCGACATCAACGTAGACGCCGCCGTGCAGGTCGCCCACGCGCTGAGCGTCCACCGGGTCGACAACGAGTCCGACTACTACACGGCCGTCGACGACAAGAACAAGGACGAGGAGACCGGCGCCGGAATGATCGGCACCGTCGACTTCAACTCCGCGACCCTCTACCGCTACGCCGCCCTGGGCGTACACCTGCTGGCCGACAACCTCGGCCAGGGCCTGCGCGACGAGGAACCGCGCACCGAGCCGGTCCGCCGCGCCGTCGAGGCGTTCGTGCAGGCCTTCGTCGACTCGCTCCCCACCGGGAAGATCAACACCTTCGGCCACCACACCGAGCCCGACGCCGTGGTCGTCAAGCTCCGCACCACACGCCCCATCAGCTACGTCGCCGCCTTCGAGGACCCGGTACGCAGCGACGGCGGCGGACATCTACGCGAGGCCGCCGACCGGCTCGCCGCCTACGCGTCCGACGTCGAGCGCGCCTACGGGGACCCCGAGACCACCCTCACCTGGGTTCTGCGTGTCGGCCCCTCCACGCAGAAGCTCGCCGACCTCGGCACCGAGTCCGGAACGCTGCGCGAACTCGCCGCAGCCGTCGGACAGGCCGTCGCCGAACGCCTGGAGAAGCCCGCATGAGCCGCACCGGCGTGCTCGTCCTTCGCCTGGCAGGCCCCCTGCAGTCCTGGGGGGCCTCCTCCCGCTTCACCCGCCGCACCACCGAATCCGCCCCGACCAAGAGCGGCGTCGTCGGCCTTCTCGCCGGCGCGGTCGGCATCGAACGCGGCGACGACACGCGCCTGGCCCCCCTGGCCGCACTGCGGTTCGGCGTCCGCATCGACCAGCCCGGCACCCGTATCCGGGACTTCCACACCGCACACCACGGCGTCACCGGTGCATCGATGCCGCTGTCCGAGCGGTTCTACCTCGCCGACGCCGTCTTCGTCGCCGCCGTCGAGGGGGACCACGCCCTCCTCACCGGCCTGCACGACGCCCTGCGCGCCCCGGTCTACCCCCCGTACCTCGGCCGGCGTTCGTGTCCGCCCTCCGAGCCGGTCGACCTCGGACGGTACGAGAACACGACGCTCGAGGACGCGCTGACGAGCGCGCCCTGGCAGGCCTCCGCCTGGTACCGCACACGCCACCGGCCCCCGCAGAACCTGACCGTGCTGCGCGAGACCACCGCCACCGAATCCGCCGAGTCAGCCGACGTCCTGCGCGACCAGCCCGTCAGCTTCGACGCCGCCCACCGCCGGCACGCGCTGCGCACCGTCGTCACCACCGCTGTACCCACTCCACTTCCCGCTGGCGACGGCAGCCCGCACAGCGCACACGACCCGTTCGCAGCCCTCGACGTTCTGGAGAATGAGAGCGCCTGATGTTCCTCTCCCGCTTCCGCGTCAACACCGCGCGGCCCGGCGCTCGCCGCCTGCTGTCCTCACCCCAGGCCATGCACGCGGCCGTCATGTCCTCCTTCCCCCACATCCTGCCCTCCGACAGCCCGCCACCCGACGCACCGCGCGTGCTGTGGCGCCTGGACCAGCGAGCCCGCGCAGAGGTGCTCCTGTACGTCGTCAGCCCCGACCGCCCCGACCTGACTCACCTAGTCGAGCAGGCCGGATGGCCCGCCGTCGCCGACCCCGAGAACCCCGGCTGGCAGACCCGGCCCTACGCCCCACTGCTCGACCGCCTGGCCGCCGGCGACCGCTGGGCGTTCCGGCTGACCGCGAACCCCGTACACACCGTCCGCCGCAAGGAGGGCGAACCCCGCAAGCTCACCGCCCACCTCACTCCCGTCCACCAGATGCGCTGGCTGGTCGACGAGGAACGGCAGAAGCGTCTCGGTTTCCGCGTCTGCGAGAAACCGGCCGACCGGCGGCTGCTGCCCGACGGCACCACCCACCACAAGCAGCCCCACCCCGGCGACCGCTACGAGCTGGCCGTACAGGACACCCGGTCCCTCGCCTTCGACAAGTCCCGCGGCTCCGACGGCCGCCGGGGCAAACCGGTCACCGTCGTCACCGCCACCTTCGAAGGGCGGCTGGAAGTCACCGACCCCCCAGCGCTGCGCCGCGCCCTCACCCAGGGCATCGGCCGGGCCCGCGCCTACGGCTGCGGGCTCCTCACCCTGGCGCCCGTCGCCCAGCCCACCCACGCACGGCCATGAGCACGGTCTCCCGCCGCCCGGCGCTCACTCCCAGGCAGCTCACCCGTACCGGTGAACGCCTCTCCTTCGTGTACCTGGAACGCTGCACGGTCCATCGCGACGCCAACGCCATCACGGCTCAGGACGCGGAGGGCACCACCCACATCCCCTCGGCGACCATCGGCACCCTCCTCCTCGGCCCCGGCACCCGCGTCACCCACCAGGCCATGAGCGTGCTCGGCGAGACCGGTGCGGCGGTCTGCTGGGTCGGCGAACACGGCGTGCGCTACTACGCGTCCGGCCGGGCCCTCAGCCGCTCCTCCGCCCTCATGGAAGCCCAGGCCCGGCAATGGGCCAACCCACGCAGCCGCCTCGCCGTGGCGCGAGCGATGTACCGGCTGCGCTTCCCGGACGAAGACCCCGCCGGCCTCACCCGCCACGAACTCCTCGGCCGCGAGGGAAAGCGCGTCAAGGACTGCTACCGGGTCCAGGCCGCCCGCACCGGCGTCCCCTGGCGCGGCCGCCGCTACACCCCCGGCGACTTCACCAGCGGCGACGCCGTCAACCAGGCCATCACCGCCGCCGCCCAGTGCATGTACGGCATCGCCCACGCCGTCGTCACCTCCCTGGGCTGCAGCCCGGCCCTCGGTTTCATCCACTCCGGACACGAACTGTCCTTCGTCCTGGACATCGCCGACCTCTACAAGACGGAGATCGGCATCCCGCTCGCCTTCGACGTGGCCGCACAGGACGAGGAAGACATCGGCCCGCGCACTCGCCGCGCCCTACGCGACCGCATCAACGAGCTATCCCTACTGAACCGATGCGTCGACGACATCAAACACCTACTTCTCCCGGAAACGACCGGCTCTTCCGCCCCGGGCGACGACCGGGACGTAGTCACCCTCCAGAGCGACCACGGCCACCAGGTCGCCTCAGGCGTCAACTACGACGGCCCAGAGGACTACGGAGACGAGCTCTGGTGACCGTCATCGTCCTGACCAACTGCCCAGCCGGCCTACGCGGCTTCCTCACCCGCTGGCTACTGGAGATCTCCGCCGGCGTGTTCGTGGGCAACCCCTCCGCCCGGGTCCGCGACGCCCTCTGGGACGAAGTCCGACAGTACGCGGACCAGGGCCGTGCTCTGCTGGCCCACACGACGAACAACGAGCAGGGCTTCACCTTCCGCACCCACGACCACGCCTGGCAGCCGACCGACCACGAAGGCATCACCTTGATCCACCGCCCAGACCCGAACGCACCCACCGCCACCCCAACTCCCCGGAACGGTCCGCCATCCGGCTGGAGCAGAGCCTCCAAACGCCGACGCTTCGGCAGAGGCTGATGCAAGCCGAGTCACGCATGCCCCATTTGCCGGAATCGCAGCAAGTGCTCGAGAACGGCCTGCAGCGCCAGTAAAGCCGCAGGTCACCCAGTCTGCTCCCCGCACCCGCGGGGATGGTCCCTGATTAGCCCAGACATGCTCATAAGACGCGTACTGCTCCCCGCACCCGCGGGGATGGTCCCCAGCCCCGCGCGATCCGGCTACTGAAGGAGGCCTGCTCCCCGCACCCGCGGGGATGGTCCCGCCGGCGGCGTCCTGGTGGACCTGTGGGAGCGCTGCTCCCCGCACCCGCGGGGATGGTCCCGCGCGCCGCGGCATGGACACCGTCACCGCCTACTGCTCCCCGCACCCGCGGGGATGGTCCCTGATATCAGTTCGCCACAACTCGCTGAGCCTCCTGCTCCCCGCACCCGCGGGGATGGTCCCGCACGGCGCAAGTAGCGTCGGAGAGGGAGGGTCTGCTCCCCGCACCCGCGGGGATGGTCCCGACTCGGGGGCGAGGCTCACGCTGCCGTAGCCCTGCTCCCCGCACCCGCGGGGATGGTCCCGGACAACCCGAGAAGCCGCAGGCCAGAACGACTGCTCCCCGCACCCGCGGGGATGGTCCCCTGGCGGGTCATGTCGCCGCCGAAGTTGGTCTCTGCTCCCCGCACCCGCGGGGATGGTCCCACCTTCGCGGTGATGTGGATGTCCGGCACGTACTGCTCCCCGCACCCGCGGGGATGGTCCCGGTGATCTGCTGCTCGCGGCCGAGGACGTGCGCTGCTCCCCGCACCCGCGGGGATGGTCCCTCGTGGCAATCATCCTCCAGACCGCGGCAGCACTGCTCCCCGCACCCGCGGGGATGGTCCCTCATCACTGAAGTTGAATCCTCGGATGAGTGTCTGCTCCCCGCACCCGCGGGGATGGTCCCACCATCGAAGCCTTCCGGATGGCCGACCAGCTCTGCTCCCCGCACCCGCAGGGATGGTCCCTCCTGCTTCAGGGTGGACAGGGCGACCGCTGCCTGCTCCCCGCACCCGCGGGGATGGTCCCCCGGCAGGCGCGACCCGCATGGCACGCCTGCCCTGCTCCCCGCACCCGCGGGGATGGTCCCGACGGCTCCTCCGTGGACGAGCCCTGGATTCCCTGCTCCCCGCACCCGCGGGGATGGTCCCGGGGCACCACACCCCCCGTCGCGCCCGCCGCGCTGCTCCCCGCACCCGCGGGGATGGTCCCACCCTCGTGGACTTCGGCCCCCGCGACGAGACCTGCTCCCCGCACCCGCGGGGATGGTCCCTCCCCGGTGTGGGTGCAGCTGAAACTGGCCGCCTGCTCCCCGCACCCGCGGGGATGGTCCCAAACCTTCGGTGTTCGGCATGGCTTCCTTGGCCTGCTCCCCGCACCCGCGGGGATGGTCCCACCGACTCGTGGGCCACGATCACCCGGGCCCGCTGCTCCCCGCACCCGCGGGGATGGTCCCCCCACCGCGGGGTCCGCCGTCGTGGCATCGGTCTGCTCCCCGCACCCGCGGGGATGGTCCCTTCTCCAGGTCCACGGGCTGCTTGCCGACGATCTGCTCCCCGCACCCGCGGGGATGGTCCCCAGTTCCAGCTTGGTAAACGGCTGGTTTTCGTCTGCTCCCCGCACCCGCGGGGATGGTCCCGCGCTGGACGCCGGGGCGTACAAGCTGCTCGGCTGCTCCCCGCACCTGCAGGGATGGTCCCCCGGCGAGGCCGTGGCCGTCGCGCACCTGGTTCTGCTCCCCGCACCCGCGGGGATGGTCCCGCCCGGCTTCAGGACGTGGTCGGCGGCGCGAACTGCTCCCCGCACCCGCGGGGATGGTCCCTGGGTGCGCGGCCTTCCGGGTCGGGCCCGGGACTGCTCCCCGCACCCGCGGGGATGGTCCCGTCCTCGATCTTGAAGCCGAGGGCTTCCAGCTCTGCTCCCCGCACGCGCGGGGATGGTCCCACCACCGACCGGCGTCTCGAGGCGGCCGCGGTCTGCTCCCCGCACCCGCGGGGATGGTCCCAGGCGCCGGCGGAACGCAGCGTCGAGGGCCTTGCTGCTCCCCGCGCCCCCGGGGATGGTCCCGTCGGCGTCTGGTGGCAGCACCCGGGCCTGAACTGCTCTCCGCACCCACGCGGGTAGCTCCAGGCGCTGCGCCGACAGCTCGCGGTACCGGTCGTCGTCCCCGCACCCTCGGAGGTAGCTCGCGGCCTGGGTGGGTCGGCGGGAAGGTCCCCCGCGACGAGGCGACCAGGTCGTCCCGGCGCCAGCGAGGGTTGTCCGGTGGTGCAGGCCCACGCCGACTCGGTATCAAGTCGTCCCCACATCTGCGGGGGTAGCTCAAAGGCCGGGGCCGGCGAGCACACACCGGGCCAGTCGCCCCCGCACCCGCGGGAGTTGCTCCGCGCTGATCGGCTCGCCCCGGACGGCGAGGCCGTTGTCCCCCCCCAACCGCGGGGTAGCTCTGTCAGCCCGGCTCGTACGGTGATCGCGAGGTCGTCCCCGTGCCGGGGGGGGGAGGGTCCCTGGAGCACCTGATCAGACGGACGCTGGGCTGGTTGTCCCCGCACTGCGGTGGTAGCTCCTGTTCGACGGTTCGCTCGGGTGGGCACACCAGGTTGTCCCCTGGGAGCCATGCCGATGGCCATTACGACAGCTCCCAAGGGATGTAGCCGAGGTTCAGGTGCCCGAGTCCAGCCAAGCGCTGCACCTGATCAATCAGGCGCACGGTGAACAGGCGCTTGGCCGACGCCTCGCCGTACCGGTCGACGTGGTCGAACACCACCTGCGGGTCCTTCATCGCGCGCACGCGCCAGTCACGGATCTGATTGCGGGTCAGGTTCTCAAGGATGAGGCCCGGCTCCTGGTCGACGACGGCCATGTCAGTCGCGGCGACCGGACGCAACCCGGGCTTCACGACCGGCCTCACCGATGCGGCCTGGTCGGCGGGTACCTGCCCGGCTGCGGCATCGACGCGGGCTTTGACTGCTGCTTGCCGGGCGTGAACCTGCTCCCGCTCGGCTACGCGGGCCCACGTCCTGGCCATCACCTCCTGGTGGAGCTGTTTGGCGGCGACCACCCGACGCTCGTCTTCGGAGACGTGCGGCAGTGCAGCCTCCACGTCGCCTGCGACCTTCCGGCGCTGCGCCCGGCGGTCTTCGCGTCGGTCCTCGCACCGGGGGCAGTCCCGGCCTGAGTCGAGCAGTATGCGATCGTCGCACCGGACGTCGCCGCACTGCTGGCGCTGTGGCAGTCCCCGGCCGATCAGCCATCCCACCGGGTCATTGATTGGGCCCCCAGTGCGCAGCTGCTAGCTCAGACGCCGGACGAGCCGGTCGGCGAGCACCTTAGGCGCGTCGGTACGGCCCGTGAAGCCCTCCACTCGGGTCAACTCGCATCGGACGGCAGCCTCCACCAGGCGGCGACTGGCCGGACGCTCCAGCCTCGCCCACACCAGGTCCACAGGGGCCAGGACGGCCCGCAGGTCCACCGGCGGCAAAGGCACCCTCCCCCGCTGCTGCCTCCCCTTGCTCCCGCCGTCCACGACCCGCATCGAGGCGCCAGCCACCGGCCGGCGGCTGGACTTCTCGCTGATCGGCGGGGACTTCTCCTGCTGTTCCCCGCGCAGCGGGCCGTCCTCGCGTACGCGCGCGAGGTCCGGCCGACGGCGGTTCCCACCACGGCCTTCGCCGGAAAAGCCATCAGTGAGCTGCGAAGGGACGACGGAAGTAACTGGGTGAGGGTGGTCAGTGTGAAGGGCTACCGCAACATCGGGATCTGCAACCTCCGCCACATCCGCCACCAGCACGCCACTGACCTGCGGTTCCGACTCCACCACAGGCGCCTCACAGGGCCCTGCCACATCGTCGGGGTCTGAAAACTCCGGCTCCAGGGCTTCCGCACGGCTCTCCTGGACATCGCCGACGACCGAACGGCCATGCGCAGCGGCGACCGCCGGCACCATCAGCCGCGACCGATGCGCCAAGCCCGAACCCGTCTTCAACCGCACACGCAGCACCCGCCGTGGAAGACCCTGATGGATTCCTCGTCCAGGTGGGCGGTGACGACCTGGTGAGCGGGCCACCACCGCTGCTGCCCCGCCCGGCCAACGGATCGCCGAGGCGTGCGTCCTCGCGGCGGTCGCGTGGGAGGATGTTGGTTGAGGGTCGGTTGTGTGCCGCTCCTTGTGAGCGGCTCTCTGCTGGGCCTTTCAACTGCCTCTTCCACTGCTGGACCTGGCGCGGGCTGCGGAGCCTGACGACCTTGACGCCGCGGTCGGCGGTCTCCGCGACCTGGCGAGCGTAACGGGGCCGGCTGCGGTACTTGCAGATGGCGAATACGCAGCAGCGACCGACAGGTGCAATGAACGAGGCCTCGCCCAGTGCGAGCATGGCCATGGCCCACGTCCGGGAGACAGGAGCGCGGACCGCACCTGGCTTCCCGCCTCGTTGCATCCGGCCTGTACCACCACACCCAAGATGACATGGTCAGTCGATGAGCACAGACTTCAGAAGGGAACGGCCAGCCCAGCTTCTCGTAGTCCAAGCAAGGCCCTGCCCATGCACTCGGCGGCCGAGGCCCCATCAGCCCTCATCCCACCCTGCAAGGGCCCACCAGAGGCTGCGAAGGTCCACGCCGGCCGGCCATCCCGCAAACGCTCCGCATCCACCCGGATCATGGCACCCACACCCTGCTCACCGAGCCATTCCAGGATGAGTACCGTCGCGTCCTCGACGCCACTGCCCAAACCCACCTCGGGCCGCCGCCCCATCCCCTTAGCCATGGCCACAACCCTACTCAGGGGCCGGGCTGGCCTTGCCGCACACTTTCAGGCCGCTCAAAGAACAAGCTGGTAAGCCATCCGCCACTTACCGGCGCCCTGGCCGAAAGCCCGGGCCCACCATCTTCAGGACGCCCTCGACAACCAGCTCCTGCGTCGGCTGAAGCACGGAGGCCCCGGGCCGACGCGCAACAGGCAAGCCCCGCCCCGATCCCCCGGCACACCCCCGTACCACCCGTCCCGCCCCTTCCCTTCTTCTTTCTTCTTTCCGGTCCCGGACCAGCGCAGGGGGTGTGCAGAGGGGGATGTCGGGCTCTCGACCACGGCCCTGTAGGTGTGGTGACCTGCGGTTACGTCGCCAGGACCGCGAAGGGCGCGGACAGTTGTCGGCGGGGTTGTCGGGCCGGTCCGCGGTGGGGTTACGGGCCTGGTCAAGGGCGGTGTTGTCGCATCGTGACCACGGTTGGGCTCTAGCTGCCCGGATGAGTCGCGTGCGGCACTCTGCCAGCCAGCCGATCACGGGTCTGGCCGTGCTGCAGAGCGACTCGCAGGGGCCGTGGATATCGCTACAGACGGCGCCTGTTGCGCAGGTACCGAGGCACGAGGAATCTGGGCCTGTTGCAGACCGCGATGGAGAGGACCCCGCCGAGAGAGGCCAGCATCAGAGCGAAGAACACCCCTCCCGCAGCCTCTAGGGGACCGCGGACCGCGCTCCAGGTCTCGGCCCCGATGAGGGTAATCACCATGAGGGCAAGGCAGGCGAACATAGCCGCTACGGGCACGATGCCACGCGTGATGGCCCACCCTGCACGCTCGCCTAGCTTGTCCCATCCGGTAGCTTCTGACCGCGCCTGGTAGGGGTCGCGCCACACCGACACGGCACGCCTGATCATGTACCCGGCCAGAGTCAGAAACCAGATGACGACCAGAATCCCCACGAGACCCCCTGCCCTAATGGTAGCCGCGCCCTCGGATGAGCGGCCTGGACAGGGCTCCTTCACAGTGCGCTGGCCGGGGCGGTGTTGTCGTTTCGTGCGACTCGTCAGGCAGAGGCAGGCCACGGTGGCAGACGATGGAGCCGGGGATTGGTGAGCTCCTGCCCAGCAGGCCGATACGGGTCCCGGCGGCTAGGGCCTGTCTCCTTGGTGAAGATGCTGGCTGTCAGTCGAACATGCCCGCGTAAGGGTTTGGTTCGCCAGTCATTGGGTCCAGGCCAGCGTGGAAGCGGCGTTCCTGCTCCTCGTGGTGAACGAAGGTGCCCACTCGTCCCCACAGAGAGAGGTCGCTCAGCGGGCACTCGTCGAATTCGGCAGTCATGAGGCGCCGTAGGAACTCGGCCATACCGCAGTCGAACAGGGCCCAGTGCGGGTTGCCGTGTCTTCTCCAGACGACGACAGGCCACTGGTCGGGGTTCGGTCCGGTCATCAGCCAACCGAGTTCGTTCGCGTTGCAGCCGCTTCCCCAGGGCAGCACTCGATCAGCACCCAGTTCAATCCCGGGTGCTCCACCCTCCGTGGTCCACAGCTCGCGGAAGCCGGCTGCGTCACCGGCGATCGATGCCTGCCAGTCGTTCCCGGTCGGCAGAGGCGGGAGGATGATCAGGTCATCGATGCAGCCGCCACCGTAGACAGCCATAAAGGCACGATAGTCGGCGGGGAGAGGAGTGTGCAGGTGTGCTTCAACTGCCGTCCAGTCCACCTGCTCGTCCGCACCCCATTCGCGGTGCAGGATCCGCTGCAGCGCCTCTGTTTCGGTTTGGCTGTCCACCTGTCCTCCTGGCTACTCGCGCTGGTGCACGATATCCGAACGAACGTCGGCAGGCGGGGGGCGACAGTCGTCAGGGTCTTGTCCACATGAGGATGGCTGCGAGGTGGAGTGCGGCCTGGTAAGCGATGGCGAGTTTGTCCGTCCGCAGCGCCAGACCGCGCCACTGCTTGAGCCGGTTGATGCATCGTTCCACCGCGTTGCGCTGCTTGTACGCCTCCGTGTCGAAGGCCGGAGGGCGACCGCCAGCGCGACCTCGCCGCAGACGATGACCAACCTGGTCGGCCGGCTGCGGAATGACAGCACGGATCCCGCGCCGACGTAGCTGCCCACGGATCGCACGGGACGAATACGCGCGATCCGCCAAGACGACCTCCGGGCGAGTCCTCGGTCTCCCACGTCCGCTCCGCGGAACGCGGATGCTGGCCATCACGGCCTCGAAGACCGGAGCATCGCCCGCCTGGCCTGCGGTGACGCGGAGGGCCACGGGACGTGCATGGCTGTCGCTGGCGAGATGAACCTTCGTGCTCAGGCCACCGCGAGAGCGTCCGAGCCCGTGATCGTCTGGTTCCGCGCGGTGCGGAGCCCCCTTTTCCTCGCTCCAGCGGCGTGCTGATGGGCCCGGCAGACGGTGGAGTCCACTGACACGGTCCAGCCGATGTCATCGCTCTCATCGGCCGCTGTCAGAACTGCGGCAAGGATCCGTTCCCAGGTGCCGTCCACGGCCCACCTGATCAGTCGCTTGTGAGCAGTCTGGAACGAGCCGAGCTCGTCCGGCAGATCGCGCCAAGGCCATCAGGTGCGGTACTTCCACGCGATGGCCTCCAAGGTGCGGCGGTGATCGGCCCATCGCCGCCCGCGGATCGGATCGGCTGGCATCAGCGGCTCGATCCGAACCCACATCGCATCAGTGATCACTAACCGGACAGACACATCTGATCAACTGACCAGCCCATCAAAGAGACACGCCCTAGCCATGCCGTGGCGGCACCTAGCTGGCTCACGGGCCACGACGGCCGGCCTACAGGTCTCCGAGGACTTCGCGGCGGGCGTCGGCGGCCTTGCGGTTGAGCCGGTTGGTCATGGTGACGGCCGCGAACGTGAGGAGCAGGAAGACGACCACGGCCAGGACCTGGGTGATGATGCCGAGGACGCCAGGACAGGGAGCGAGAGACAGCAGGATCGGACTGGAGCGACAGCGGGCTCGTCTTCACCACGCCGACCGGACGGCCTCTCGACCAGGCCAACCTCACCCGCCGCTTCCGCAGCTTCCTCGACCGGGCCGGGCTCCGCCGCATCCGCTTCCACGACCTCCGCCACTCGACTGCCAACCTGCTCCTGGAACAGGGCGTCGATCTCGTTGTGATCAAGGAGCTGTTGGGCCACGCCCACATCGGCGTCACCGCCGGCGTCTACGCCCACGTCCGACTCCGCCTGCAACGCCAAGCCATCGACGCCTTGGGTGACGCCCTCGGCGCCCAGGACGACGATCCTGACGACCCACCCGCCACAGCCGTCGTCCGCTGACGTTGCCGTCAAACGGCAAGATGCCCTCCCGGAACGTCCGGGAGGGCATCCGCCATTCACTACTCAGATGCCTTCACTAGGCGTCTGGCGATATGTCGAGTTCGCTGATTTGCCCATTTAGCGGTCGACAATTCCCGAAGGAGCTCCAAATGTTCCCGCGAGGTACCCCTATCCAGCATCCAGTGAACCGCTCGCTCCGCCCAGTGGCTACTTCGACTTCCGATCGCCACCGTTAGCACCTCTTCGATGGGAACCAGATTCTGCACATTCTCGGGCGACAGGCCGAACCGTTCAGCAGCAGCGTTCAGCCCGGCCCTAAGTGATCTCTCGTCTTCATCCAGGATCGTCACCCAAGACGAGGGCAAGCTCCCCGCTGAGGATTCGACTGCACCTTCGAGCCTTCCTAGCGTCCACACCCCTTCCCGGTCGAACCCCAACCAAATCCCCGTTGTACTGATCTGCACCAACGGTAGCCATACAACGGCTCCGGCCTGATCCGGGTAGGAAGAGACGATCCAACATGCCTCGGGCACAGCCGAGAGCTCGACCATCAGATCACTTACTGTCACCACGCCTGCCTCATGAGGAGGATCCGTCAGGGATGTCACTTCGCCTACCAATGCATGCTCGGGGTGTGGCTCACGGTTATCCCGTGTTGCCCCATGAAGTCCTGGAACGCCTTCCTCGCCGAGTCATTCCAGTTCATTCCATAATGCCCAGACCACTGATTGGTCTGCAATTCCCCATTTGACCCCCGACGCAGACGACCGCCGACCATCGTCGACTTGTCGGCGCCAACCGCGCTCCCCAGGAAATCGTGGCCACCGACACCTTGGTCGACTCCAGTCGCGAAGCGGCCCGTGGTCGGATCGAAGATGAAGTCCCTTTCACCCTTCGGGCTGAAGTTTTTCACTGCGCCGACAGACTTCACGCGGTCGCTCACCTCAAGAACACCCTTGGCCGGACCACTTCCGGCAATGAGGCAATTCGAATTGTGAACCAGGACCGGAGTCTTGCCCGCCAGCACATAGTACGTGTGCTACGCGAAGCCTTCGACCTGCTTTTTCGCTGGTCAGGCGCAGTTCGCTGGTCCGGTGAAATGCGTGGGTGTCCGTGGTTGTGCGGGGTTGTTGCCGTCAGCTACTGCCGTCAGTCGGTTCAGCCCAAGTACGGCGTCTCGCGCTGTTCCAGGAAGTGCTGGAGCCTGAGTCGTTGGGTGTGGTGCATCGGCAACTCCTCGATCTCTTCCGGCGGCACGAACCGCAGTTCGGTGGACTCGTCGGAGATCTCCAGTTGGCCGCCGGTGATGCGGGCGGTGAAGCAGACGTTGAACTGGCGGCGAACCTCGCCGTCGGCGTAGGCGATGACGTGTTTCGGGTCGGTGTAGGTGCCGACCAGGCCGGTGATCTCTACGTCCAGGCCGGTCTCTTCTTTGACTTCGCGGACGGCCGTGCCTGGCAGGGAGTCGGTGAGGTCCATTCCTCCGCCGGGCAGCGCCCACAGGTCGTTGTCGCGGCGGCGCTGGAGGAGGATGCGTCCGTGGTCGTCGGTGACGACGGCGGATGCGGCGACGACCATACTGTTCGGCTTGGGGGCGTTCGGGTCGTCGTAGTACTCGGTGCGGGCCACGATCAGCCTTCCTCTCGTACGGGGGTTGCTGTCGTCCACACGGCGTCGAAGCTCTCGGCGTAGGTGTCGAACATGCCGCCTGCCTCGTGTCGGCGAAGATGCCATACGGGGGCGGCGTACGCGTTGACGCCCCAGACATGGGCGTTGACGAGTTGCTGGTCGTCGGCGCGGTAGAGGGAGTTGTAGAGCGTAGTTTCGTGGGTGCGGACTTCGATGCCCGGGGTGCTGGCGAGCGGTCTGTAGTGCATGAGCGCGAGGCGGCAGCGGGATTCGATGCCGTGGCCGAACCGCTCCTCCTGGCCGCGGGCTTGGACGTTGTCGCTCTCGGCGTCCCCGATCGCGATGCGGACGGTGCAGCCTTCGGCGGCACGTTCGGAGAGGAGTTCGTTCAGCCGCGGGTACGCCTCGTGGAGGAAGACGGCCGCGTAGACGAGGATGTCGATCCGTTCCCGGGCCTGGGCCATCAGGTCGGTGAACGCCGAGACGGGGAGGTCGGCCCGCTGCTCGTAGAGCGCCACCAACTCAGGGCTGATGGCGCGGGCGGGGCGGGCCTGGCGGAGCGCCGGCCAGAGTGCGTGCACATCTTCTCCCAGGGCCTTGGCCGCCTGGAGGGCGGTGGCACGACGTGGGATACGCCCGAGGTTCACCCAGCGCTCGACCGACTTGGGGTCGACCTCGACCTGCTGGGCGAGTGCGGCGTACGTCCAGCCTCCCGCCTCCATGACGGCTCGTAGTCTCTCGTTCGGCACGAGTTTCCCCCCTCGTCTCAGGACGGCACTAGGGACGTTCTACACGGTGCAGGACGTCCCGAAGTGGGTTTTGGTGGAGGTTCCTTCGTCCCGGTGACCGGCGTGAGGATCGGTGCCGACTCTGCGGCACCAATAGGCCCAGGGGCACGCATCAACGCGGCCGAGGAGCGTCACCGTGCGAATGAGCGCCACCCCATGTGTTCCCGCCCTGCGACTGGACGCCCGGTCGCGCGCGGCCTCGCCGGGGTGGTCACGATGACGGCCCCCACCCCTGGTGCTTACGGGCACACCGTCTCGCCCGATACCGGCGCCCTGGTGGTCGACCGGCGGAGCGGCAAGGTGGGCGTGGTGATGGGGCATGTGGGGCCGTACGTGCAGCTTCGACCGCCATGCGGTGGCCTGGAGTGGGACGTGTCGCCCGAGGACGTTCGCCCACCGACTCCGACGGAGGAGTTGAGCGCGAAGGTGGCCGTGGCCGACCGGAGGTGGGGACGGTGACCCCTCGCTCGGTCCTGCGCTACGAGACCTGGACTATCCAGCCCGACCGCGAACCGGACGCGGAGCCAGTCCTGTACGCGATGCAGTGCGTCGTGGACGGAGAGACCTCGCCGACAAGCGAGGACTTCGCCGAACCGCAGAACTGGGTGCTGCGGCACTGCGGCCAGAACCCGTCCCACCACACCTACCGGGAGATCATCACCCGGCCCTGGCGGACCTGGCGCCAGACGTGACCTGCCTCGCTCGCTCAGGAGCCGCGCGCGCTGACCCACCCGACTCCCGTCCCTGCCGGGCGCGGCCGATCGAGGCTCCCCCGTCCTCGTCAGCCCCGGCAGGGACGCGCCTTCACGTGTGCGCCGCGCCCATGACCGTGAGGTTCTGGCCTCAGCCGCAGAAAGTCAGCCACGACGGCGGGCGCCCCGACCGATCACCCGTCACGTGTGTCTCGCTCAGCCCCGCACCGGCATCAGCCCAGTTATCTCCATCGTCACGGTCCCAGCCAGGCGCAACGGCCGCGTTCCGGACGGCAGCTCCGCCGGGGTGTCGACGCCGCACGGTACGAGCTCGCCGGACGGCCTCTCGGGAACCCAGCCGGTCTGCTGCTGAGCGGTCGGACAGCGGGGCTGCCGATTGACGTCCCGGCCTATGCCTCTGGGCCCTGCGCGCCGAGTGGTCGGCGCCGTCGCCAGCGGGGCGGCAGACAGGAGCGGGCGGCGGTCACCGACCGCGGGCGCGCGGCGACCCGCGTCAGCGGGACGCCCTTGATCAAGTAAAGAAACTCTGAACAGCTCACCCACTGGTCAAGCTGCCCGGCCGAAGGTCAGAGTCGCCGCTGCCGGCGCTTCTTCGATTCGGCCAGTGCGGTCTTCAGCTTCTCGCTCAGCGATACGTCCGGCTCGGCGTCGTCGTCATGGAGGGGTGGCAGGAACAGGCCGCGTCGGCTCTTCTCCCGCTTGACCTTCCGGCGCTCGCTGCTGGGAAGGGACGGGCGGGGTCGGCGATGACCAGGACGGCCTTGAGCTGGTTGATCCGGTGTCATCCAGGCCACTGCCGTCGCCTGGCACGTCGTGGTGGTTCCAGCTGCACTCGGTGTAGTTGAGGTACCTCTGGGTCGGGGGGCCGAAGAGGTTGGTCTCGGTGCGGCTGGTGGTGTCCCCGGCGACGCCCACGGCGTCGAAGGCCGGGGTCGTCTTGAGGGCGGCCTGGGTGGCGACGAAGGCGAGGTGCCTCGGTGACGACGTCGACCATGCGTACTACTGGGACAAGGGCCACGCCACCAACGAGGGCCCGGGCGACTTCATCAAGTGGGTCGCCAAGGTGACGGGCCACAAGAGCTAGCCACCGACACCGTCACAACGGCCACTCCCCCCTCCTTCGCCGACGACCTGCCCCTCGACGAGAGCCATTGGCGCCCCCTGCCGCATCCGCCGTGGCGCGCCCCCACCCTCAAGAGTGAGAACAGAATCGTTGACAATTCTGTTGCCCTAGATTTAGCGTCGACAGGCACTCACTCAGGGAGGGCAGATGCCGAAGGAAGCCCGTCCAGGCTCCGGAGAGCAGGCCAAGCAGTACGCGCTGGAGCGACTCAGGAAGGCAATCCTGCAGGGCGAGATGGCGCCGGCCCAGCGGCTGGTGGAGAACGAGCTCGCCGAGAGCTACGGCGTCACGCGCGCCAGCATGCGTGCCGCGCTACTGGACCTGACCTCCGAAGGGCTGGTCGAGCGGATCCGCAACCGCGGTTCGCGGGTGCGGGTGGTGACGGTCGAGGAGGCCGTGGAGATCACGGAGTGCCGGATGGTACTCGAAGGGCTGTGCGCGGCCAAGGCGGCGACCGAGGCCACCGACGCGCAGCTCGACGAGCTGACCGACCTGGGCAAGGCCATGTCCAAGGCGGTCGCCGACGGCGATCCGGTCACCTACTCCGAGCTCAACCATGACCTCCACGCCCTGATCCGGGACGCCTCAGGCCAGCACACGGCCGTGGGTCTCCTGGAGCGGCTCAACGCCCAGCTGGTGCGCCACCGCTTCCAGTTGGCGCTGCGGCCGGGCCGTCCGCAGCAGTCCCTGAGCGAGCACCTGGCCGTGATCGAAGCGATCAGGGCCAGGGATCCGCAAGCGGCCGAGACGGCCGTACGCGCCCACCTCAGCAGCGTGATCGACGCCCTGCGCGCCGATTGAGACGCGCTCCTGGGGCGGGTGCGGCACCTGTCACCAAGGAGATGCAGCATGACCCACGGCAACGGCGCACCCGCCGCCACCCCGCCCCGCTCGACGCTCGTCGTCACCGCACACGCGGGTGACTTCGTGTGGCGGGCGGGCGGCGCCATCGCCCTGGCCGCCTCCCGGGGCGAGAAGGTCACCATCGCGTGCCTGACCTTCGGCGAGCGCGGCGAGTCGGCGAAGGCGTGGCGGGAGGGGAAGAAGCTCGACGAGATCAAGGCGATCCGCCGTGAGGAGGCCGAGCGCGCCGCCGCGACGCTCGGTGCCGAGGTCCGTTTCTTCGACGCCGGAGACTACCCGCTGGTCGCCACTGCCGAGCTGACCGACCAGCTCGTCGCCGTCTACCGGGAGACGCAACCGGACGTCGTGCTCACGCACCCGGTCGAGGACCCGTACAACGGCGACCACCCGGCCGCCAACCGCATGGCCCTGGAGGCCCGGGTCCTCGCCCAGGCCATCGGCTACCCCGGCGAGGGCGAGATCATCGGCGCCCCGCCCGTGTTCTACTTCGAGCCGCACCAGCCCGAAATGAGCGGCTTCAAGCCCGAGGTCCTCCTCGACATCACCGAGGTCTGGGAGACCAAGCGCAAGGCCATGGAGTGCCTCGGTGCCCAGCAGCACCTGTGGGACTACTACACCGACCTCGCCGTCCGCCGAGGGGTGCAGCTCAAGCGAAACGCGGGCCCCAACCTGGGGCTGGCCCACAAGACCATGGCCGAGGCGTACATGCGGCCCTACCCGCAGATCGCGAAGGAGCTCGCCTGATGCCCGGCGTGATCGTCACCAATCCGCCCAAGGCCGCCCCGAAGGACGTCGAAGCGCTCGCCGGCCACGGGACAGCCACCGTCGGCGAGGCCATGGGGCGCACCGGCTTCCTCGGCACGCATCTGCGCCCGATCCAGCAAGGCGTCCGCGTCGCCGGCACCGCCGTCACGGTGCTGTGCTGGCCCGGCGACAACCTCATGATCCACGCGGCGGTCGAGCAGTGCGGCGAGGGCGACATCCTCGTCGTCACCACCACCTCGCCGTGCACGGACGGCCTGTTCGGCGAGCTGTTCGCCACCGCCCTCGTCCATCGCGGGGTGCGTGGCGTCGTCCTGAACACCGGCATCCGCGACACCGCCGAACTGCGCGCGATGGGCTTCCCCGCCTGGTCCGCCGCCGTCAGCCCGCAGGGCACGGTCAAGGCGACCGGCGGCAGCGTCAACGTACCGATCGTGATCGGCGGCCAGATGATCCACCCCGGTGACGTGATCGTCGCCGACGACGACGGCGTGGTGGTCGTCCCGCGCGAGTGCGCCCGCGACACCGTCGAAGCGTCCGAGGCCCGCGAGCAGAAGGAGGCCGCGGCCCGCGCCGCCTTCCTGGAGGGGCAACTGGGCCTGGACCGCTACGGGCTGCGGGAGACGCTCACCCGGCTCGGGGTGACCTACCGCCCGTACGAGGAGGTCGAGTCGTGAGCGGCCCCGCGGAAGTCCGCTGCATGCTGATGCGCGGCGGTACCTCCAAGGGCGCCTACTTTCTGGCCGATGACCTGCCCACCAACGAGACCGCCCGCGACGAGCTGTTGCTGCGGGTCATGGGCAGCCCGGACCCGCGCCAGATCGACGGTCTCGGCGGCGCCCACCCCCTCACGAGCAAGGTTGCCGTGGTGTCCCCGTCGACCGGCCCCGAGGCCGATGTCGACTACCTCTTCCTCCAGGTCGCCGTGGACGAGTCAGTGGTCTCGGACCGCCAGAACTGCGGCAACCTGCTCGCAGGAGTCGGCCCGTTCGCTGTCGAGCGCGGACTCGTACGAGCAGGCAGCAGCGAGACATCCGTGCGCATCCGCATGGTGAACTCCGGTGACTTGGCCACGGCGACGTTTCCGACCCCCGACGGCCGCGTCGACTACAGCGGCGACACGGCTATCTCCGGTGTTCCCGGAAGCGCAGCTGCCGTGGTCATCGAATTCCCCCCGCGGGAGGGGCAGTTGCTGCCCACGGGGAACGTGAGCGACACGGTCGCCGGCATCCAGGTCACGTGCGTCGACAACGGTATGCCAACCGTTCTTATCCCGGCCGAGGCACTCGAGGTCACCGGTCAGGAGGATCCCAAGGACCTGGAGGCCAACGGGGAACTGACCGCCCGGCTCCACGAAATCCGGCTGGCAACCGGACAGCTGATGGGACTCGGCGACGTCACCGAAGCCACCGTCCCCAAGCTCACCCTGCTCTCGCCGCCCCGCCACGGCGGCGCCGTCACCACCCGCACCTTCATCCCGGCCCGCGTCCACACCTCCATCGGCGTCCTCGGCGCCGCGAGCGTGGCGGCCGGGCTGCGGATCGAGGGAAGCGTCGCGCACGGCATCGCGGCCCTCCCCGAAGAGGGCGACCGGCTCCGCATCGAGCATCCCAGCGGATTCACAGACATCGAAAGCAGCATCGATCGCACCCCCGAAGGCGGCCTGCGGGCCCGTCGCACCGCCGTCGTCCGCACCGCCCGCAAGATCTTCGACGGCACCGTCTTCCCCGTACCACCCACAGGAGGCCGCTCATGACCCCGCCGCTCGGCGACATCGCCCACATCGGCCACGCCCAGCTGTTCACCCCGGACCTGGACGCCTCCGTCGCCTTCTTCACCGACTTCCTGGGCCTGACCGTCAACGGACAGGACGGCGACACCGTCTACCTGCGGACCTTCGACGACTACGAGCACCACAGTCTCGTCCTCACCGCCCGCGAACAGCCCGGTCTCGGCCGCCTCGCCCTGCGCACCTCCAGCGAGGAGGCGCTCCGACGGCGGGTGGAGGCCATCGAGGCGGCGGGCGGCACGGGCAAGTGGACCGAGGACGAGCCCGGCCTCGGCCGGCTCTACGTCACCACCGACCCGGACGGCCATGAACACGCCCTGTACTGGGAGAGCGAGCACTATCAGGCCCCCCAGGCGCTCAAGCCGTCTCTCAAGAACCAGCCGCAGGCGAAACCCAACCGCGGCGTCGGCGTCCGCCGCCTGGACCACATCAACTTCCTCGCCGCCGACGTCCTCGCCAACGCCGAATGGCAGGAACAGCTCCTCGGCGCCCGCCCCACCGAGCAGATCCGGCTCGACTCAGGCAAGATCGCGGCACGCTGGCTGACATACACCAACAAGTCGTACGACGTCGTCTACACGTCCGACTGGACCGGCAGCGAGGGCCGCCTGCACCACATCGCCTTCGCCACCGACACCCGCGAGGACATCCTGCGCGCCGCCGACCTCGCCATCGACACCGGCGTCTTCATCGAGACGGGACCGCACAAGCACGCCATCCAGCAGACGTTCTTCCTCTACGTCTACGAACCCGGCGGCAACCGCATCGAACTGTGCAACCCGCTCACCCGTCTCGTCCTCGCTCCCGACTGGCCGCTCATCACCTGGACCGAGGAGGAGCGCAAGAAGGGGCAGGCGTGGGGCTTGAAGACCATCGAGTCCTTCCACACGCACGGCACGCCGCCCGTGCGGCCCTGATCTGATCCGCCCTTTCCGGCCCCGGGGAACGGCTACCACCCGTACCCCGGGGCCGAATTGTTGCTTAGATTGTTAACAAAAGTGTTGACGTGATGGCTATGGCTTCTTAACGTCTACGCCACAGCGAGCTCGAGGCTCCCCACGCGGAGTCCGCAGCTCGGGGGCATGCTCCGTCCGTCCTCCCCCACCGGCCGCGCGAGCCGCACCGGCCCCACCGCCCTTGCAGCCAGGGACCAAGGCCCCGTCCTGACGTCCCGCACGAGAGGAAACAACGATGTCCTCCTCCGCCACCTCCCCGCTCGCCCAGGCGACCGGGACGACGGCCCGCCGCAGCCGCACCGTCGTCATCGCCCTGTGCTGGGCACTCGTCCTCCTCGACGGCATCGACACGTTCATCTACGGCTCCGTGCTTCCGAAGATGCTCGGAGGCCACAGCCTCGGCCTCACCCCGGACGTCGCGGGCACGATCGGCAGTTACACCAACTTCGGCATGCTGCTCGGCACGATCCTGTCCGGCACGGCCTCGAACTGGATCGGCCGTCGCGTCACCGTCTTCGCCAGCGTCGTGATCTTCACCCTCGCCACGCTGGGCACCGGCTGGTCCCAGTCCTCGGGCCAGTTCGGCTTCTTCCGCTTCGTGTGCGGCTTCGGCCTCGGCGCGCTGCTGCCGATCGCGATCTCGTACGGCATGGAGTTCACCTCGCGCGGCCGCCGCGCCCTCGCCACCGGCATCATCATGACCGCCCACCAGACCGGCGGCGCCCTGGCCCCGCTGCTCGCCCTCTGGCTGGTCGACGACCACGGCTGGCGCTGGGCCTTCATCGCCTCCGCCCTGCCCGCCCTGATCCTGCTCCCGGTCGCCTTCAAGCTGCTGCCCGAGTCGCCCACCAACCTGCTCACCCGCGGCCGCCGCGCCGACGCCGAGCTGCTCGCCACCGCCTACGGCACCGAACTGGCCGAACCGAAGGCGAGCGGCGGGGACAAGCTGGACGCGCTGAAGAACCTCTTCCGGCACGGCCAGTGGTCCACCACTCTCTGCTTCTGGCTGACCTCCTTCGCGGGTCTGCTCCTGGTCTACGGAGTCGGCCAGTGGCTGCCGAAGATCATGGTCGACCTCGGTTACGACACCGGCGACTCGCTGCTCTTCTCGACGTTCCTGAACGTCGGCGGCATCTGCGGCATGCTCATCGCCGGCCGCACCGCCGACCGCATCGGCCCGAGCAAGGTCGTCATCGCCTGGTTCGTCCTGACCGCCGTCTTCGTCTACCTCATGGGCGTCCAGATGTCGGTCGGCGTCCTCTATGCGGTGGTCTTCTTCGCCGGACTGCTGCTCTTCTCCGGCCAGACCATGGTCTACGCGACGGTCGGCACCCACCACAACGACGAGGACCGCCCCACCGCCCTCGGCTGGGTCTCCGGCATGGGCCGCTTCGGCGCCATCTTCGGCCCGTGGATCGGCGGCGCGCTGATCGCGGCCGGCAACGCCGACATCGGTTTCACCATGTACGCCTGCGCCGCCGTCTTCGGCGCACTGATGATGGCCCTGGCCGCCCTCACCATCAAGACACGCTCGGCCACGAGGCACTGACGGTCGACAGCCCGAAAGGCCGCCTCCGCGACCGGGATGGCAGCCCCGGGAGGAACGGGCGTCAGCCGATGCGTCCACCGGGGCCACCGTCGCGGCGAACCGGGCGAGGCCGACGCCCGCATTTCGCCGGGGTCGGCGACTGGGGTGGTCACCTTCCCTTTGAGGGCGGAGTGCTCGACCTCTGCCGCAACGCTCTGCAGGCGTTCGCGTCCCTCGGCTGCCGCATCGACGAGGCGACCCCGGACTTCCCGGCCGAGGACATCTGGCACACCTCCCTCACCTGGCTATGGTGGGCAGATCTGGGCCTCTGATCTCGGCAGCCAGGCGGGAGTCCGAGCATCCGAGGAGTACCGCGTACGGATGCTGGCCGGATGCTATGTCGGCGCGGCGAGCGGCGTCCTGGTTGGGGTGTCCGGGCGTTCCGTCGACGAAGCGCTGGTTGCCGGAGAGGAGCAGGTCAAGGGCTTTACGTGGGCACGACGAGGCGGTCAGAGATGTCGTCACTCATGGGCCGCAGGCTATGACCGCGTCCGGCTCACCGACGTGCCGGGGTGGGTGGGTGACGTCCGCCTGTTCAGGTGGCGGCTGCCGGCGGAGGCAGCTCACGCGACGGCCGCTCGGGCAGCGGCCGGGGATGGACGGCCTGCTTCATCACGATGGTCGAATTCCAGGTCGCCGGCCTGCTGGTCACTGTCTTCTCGCGGTGCCCGTTGCGCCAGGTGGCGGGAATGTCGGTGTATTCGCCCAACTCGGCGCGCCGGTCTTTACGGTGGCCTTTCAGTTGAGCAGAGGGCAGACACCGGCAGACGGCGCACCCTAGGGACCCGCGCACTCAACCGCGGATATCCCCTCTACCACGCCGCGGGAAGCCATCGCATGGGATGCGGCGCGGGCAGAGTTGGTTCGAACGGGCGAAAGCTCCGGTGCGGTCAGCCTCCTTCACCCTTGCTCCTCGCAGCGGCGACCGCCGGCAGTCGCTGGGACGAGTCACGTGGGATGAGTTCACACGGGACGGTCACGCGGCCTCGGTCTCGTTCCGTACGGCTGCCGAACAGTTGGTGAGCGGCTCTCCTGCCCAGTTCCTCGAGCCGCATGTCGACGCTACTGAGAGGAGGGCGGGAGCCCAGGGTGAACGCGTCCCAGTCGTCGAATCCGACGATGCCGAGGTCGTCGGGGACCCTGCGGCCCATGTCTCGGGCCGCGTCGACGGCTCCGCGTGCGAGCTGGTCGTTGCCGCAGAAGATCGCGTCGATGGACGGGTCCTCGGTGAGCAGCATGATCGTCGCGGACATGCCCCACTGTTCGCTCCACTCGCCGACGTAGGGGCGAGAACCCGCGAGTGTCAGACCGTGCTCGGCGAGTGTCTCCTTGACGCTTTCGAGGCGAACCCGTGTGGCGTGGAAGGTGCTCGGTCCGGTGATGTGGGCGATGCGGCGATAGCCCTGCTGGACCAGGTGCTCGATCGCCTGCCGTGCGCCGTCGGCCTCGTCGGGAACCACCGAGCAGTCACGCGGATCGGAGGAGGGAGCGTAGGCGTACACGATCGGCATGCGGGCGGCATGGGAGACCGGCGGGCGCGCGTCAGTGTGCTGCCCCAGCATGATCACGCCGTCGGCCTGGTGCTTGACCAACGCGTCCAGATTGCGGCGTTCCAGTTCGGGATCACCGTGGGAGTCGTACAGCAGGACTGCCATCTGCTCGGACCCGAACGCGTGGGACGCGCCCATGAGGACGGGCAGGGTGAACCTTCCGACGCCGTCGGCGGCGATGATGCCGACGGTCCGGCTCCGGCCGGTGCGCAGGTTCTGCGCGAAGGCATTGGGCGCGTAGTCGAGGTCGTGGGCGGCCGCGAGCACTCGTCGGCGGGTGGCTTCGCTGACCTGAGCCCGTCCGTTGAGCGCCTTGGATGCGGTCGAAGGGGACACCTGCGCACGCCGCGCCACGTCGGAGATGGTCACCGGGTGCTCCATGAAGCCTCCTGTCCGGGTGGGCGATGTCACCCAAGGTACTTGACATGACAAGCGGCCCTGCTGGCTAATAGCGAGCAGACAACGATTTCGGTAGGCCGCCTACAGGTGCCACATAATGCCACTTTACCTGCGTCGATAGTGCCGAAATCGTTGTTGGAGCCGACTGCTGCATGGAGGCAGATGTGCGCAATGACAGGAAGAGGCGGTGCGCCGTCGCCGCCGCGGCCCTCGCGGCACTGCTGGCGGGATGCCAGGCCGCTCCCCAGGCGAGCCAGGAGACCGCGGCGGGGGATGTGTCCGCCGTGGACGACGGCGCCGACCTGACGCTCTGGACCCGGCTGGCCGCCGACTCCTCACTCGGGCAACTGGTGAATCGTTACAACGCCACGCACCGCAACCAGGTGAAGCTGACGACCGTCCCAGGCGACTCGTATCTGCAGAAGGTGGGTATCGCCGCCGGCAGCAAGGCTCTGCCCGACCTGCTGGCCACCGACGTCACCCACGCGTCCGGCCTCGCCTCGAAGAACGTGCTGCTCGACCTCACCAGACGGGTCAACTCACTGCCGTACAGGGACAAGCTGGCGCCCGGCCCCCTCACGGCCTCGACCGTCGACCGGAAGCTCTACGCCGTACCCACCGTGGTGGACGTGTCGGCGCTGTTCTACAACAAGGTCCTCTACGAGAAGGCCGGCCTCGATCCCGACCGGCCGCCCACCACTCTCGCCGAAGAAGTTCAGCAGGCCGCGGAGATTCACGCCATCGGCGAGGGCATCGCCGGCTCCTACTTCGCGGGCAACTGCCCGGGCTGCAACATGTTCGCCGGCTGGCCCTCGATATGGGCCGACGGCGAGGAACCGCTGAGCGAGGACGGCACCACCGCGCGGCTGGAGTCCGCCTCCAGCCGCGCTTGGATGGACGCCTGGCAGCGGATGTACGCCGACGGAGTCGTGCCGAAGAAGGCGCGCGAGGAGACCGGGGCGACCTGGACCGTGGGGTTCCAGGACGGCACGGTCGGACTGCAGCGGTTCGGCGCCCTCGGCTATGCCACTCTCAAGCAGAACGACAAACTCCGTATCGGGGTGACCGCCATCCCCGGAGCGGACGGCGAACGGTCCGCCTTCGTCGGCGGTGACGTCCTGGGAATCTCCGCCACGTCCGCCAAAGCGCGCCAGGCATGGGACTTCGTCAAGTGGACCACGTCGCAGAAAGCGCAGGTCGACGTCGTGGCAAAGAGCGGCGCGCTCCCGGTGCGCACCGATCTGGCGGACAACCGCTACTCGGCGACCGACCCCAATGTCGTGACGCTGAACAAGCTGGTCGCCACCGGTCATACTCCGTCCTCGACGGCGTTCGGCCAGGTCTTCACTGACGCCAACGGGCCATGGCACAAGTTGTTCCGCGACGCTGTCTTCTCCGGTGCGGACGCCGCGGCGCTGGCCGAGGACAACTCAGCGATCACGGCCGCTCTGCAGATCGGCGGCTGACCGACATGGCCACTGCCCTTCCGCTGCGCCCGAAGGTGTCCGCGCACACCCGCAACCGGTCCCGGGCCGGCATGCTCTTCGCCCTGCCCACCGCCCTCGTCGTCGGCGTCTTCTTCGTCGTTCCGCTCGGCCTGCTGGTGTGGATGTCCTTCAACGACTGGCCACTCATCGGCGCCTCCCGCCCCAACGGTCTGAGGGACTACGAGGCGGTCACCGATCCGCTGTTCACCCGGGCCATCACGTTCACCATCGTGTGGACGGTTCTGTCCACCGCGGTGCTGCTGGTCGTCTCGCTCGCACTCGCCCTGCTCGTGCAGGAGGCACGGCGCGGCGTGGGTGTCTTCCGCACCTTGTTCCTGCTGCCCGTCGCGGTCGGCATGGCGGCCGCGACGCTGATGTTCTACTCGTTCTTCATGGATCCGGACAGCCCGCTCAACGGGGCACTCACGGTCCTGGGAATCGGCCCCGTCGACTGGATCGGCACCCGCGACCACGTCATCGCCTCCACGCTTCTGCTGGTCACCTGGCGCGTCGCCGGCTTCTACATGCTGATCCTGCTCACCGGCCTGCAGGCCATCCCCGCGCCGCTGTACGAGGCGGCACGTGTGGACGGTGCGGGCGCGTGGACGACCTTCAAGTCGGTCACGCTGCCGCTGCTGCGGCCCTCGCTCTCGCTGACCCTGTTGCTCTCGGTCACCGGCGGCCTGCTGTCCTTCGAGCAGTTCTTCATCATGACGGCCGGCGGCCCCGACAACTCCACCGTCACCCTCGTGCTCGCCGTCTACCGGCAGGCGTTCACACTGTTCGACCTGGGACGTGCCGCCGCGATGTCCGTGGTCCTGCTGATCGTCCTGCTCGGGCTGAACACGGGCCAGTTCGTCCTGATGCGCCGCGGCGCGGAAGACTAGAGGCACCTGTAGTGACCCACCCCGTGACCAAGAAGCCAACCGCACGCACAGCCGCGTACTACACCCTGACCACCGCTCTGGCCGCGCTGTTCGCCCTCCCCCTGCTCTTCCTGCTGGGCCAGTCCTTCCACGGACCGGACGGCTTCGGACTCATCAACTACCGCAAGGTGATCGACTACGGCGAAGGGCTGGGGACGTACGTCGGGAACACCTTCCAGCTCGCCGCCCTGACCGTGGCGTTCACCGTCGTCATCAGCACCACGGGCGGTTACGCCTTCGCCCGGCTGCCCTTCCGCGGACGGCGCATCCTCTTCGGCGTCACTCTGGCAATCCTGATGGTGCCCTACGCCTCGCTCCTCCTGCCCCTGTTCATCCTGCTGGGCTGGCTGGGACTGCAGAACACCATCGTCGGCGTCGCGCTCGTGATGACCACCCTCCAGCTCCCCTTCAGTCTCTTCATGATGCGCAACTCCTTCTCCGCCCTGCCGCGTGAGATGGAAGAGGCCGCCATGGTCGACGGCTGCGGCTGGACCGGCACCTTCTTCCGCGTGCTGCTGCCCGGAGTCCTGCCCGGCATCGTCACGGTCACGCTCTACGCGTTCCTCGCCGGCTGGAACGAGTTCATCGGGCCGCTGATCTTCCTGTCCGACGGCGACAAGGCAACGCTGCCGGTCGCCCTGGTCTCCCAGCGTTCCGGCACCCTCGGACACATCGACTTCGGCTCCCTCCAGGCAGGCGTCATCATCGCCGCCGTCCCCTGTGCCCTGCTGTTCCTCCTGCTCCAGCGCTACTACGTGAAGGGATTCTCCTCTGGTGCCCTCAAGGGATGACCACATCACCTGGACGTTCGGCCCAGGCCGCGTCCACCTGTACTCCGGCGCACCGCGGCAGTTCACCGACCCCGACCAGCCGGACCGCCGCTTCCTGCTGGACGCGCGCACCCCCTGGCACTCCACCGAGCACACCTGGGGGTCGGGGCACCTGGTGACGGACGCCGGCGCCGGTCGCTGGAACGCCCCCGAGAGCATCGACGCGAAACCGGACCGCGTCCGGGTCAGGCACGCCCCGATCACCGGCGTCACCGTGGAGACGACCCGCTGGATCCAGGGCGACGACTACCTGGAGCGGTACACCTTCACCAACACCGGCGGGGCCACGCGAAGCATCCGTGCCCTGGGCATCCAGACACCCTTCGCCGACCTCTACGAGAACGCCGCAGCCGCCCTGCGCACCGCCGTGCACGCCCACGTCTTCACCGGCGGCAGCCGGTCCTGGGTCCTGGCCCAGCCGATCTCCGGGAGCGGCCGCTGCCTCGGCCTTGTAGTCCGCACCGGTCGACTCGCCGGCTACTCCGTCGAGAGCCGCAACGCCAACACACTGTCGAACGCCCGCGGCCACCTCGTCCTCAACGTGACCGATCACGCCGCCCACCCGACCGCCTTCGGCGGACAGCCCGTCATCGAGCTGGCCCCCGGCCAGACCTACACCCTCGAATGGGTCCTGACCTGGTACGCCTCTCCTGACGACTTCGAGCGGCGCAATCCCGGTCCTGTCGACGGCACTTCACTGGCCACCGAGGTCGGCCACGAACTGACCATTCCGGCCACGGACGTCACCCCCCTGTCCGAGCACGTCGACGTCCGCCGCGACGGCGAGGCCACCGTCCTCACCTCCACCGTCCACGGGCCCGTCACCGTGCGCATCGGCGACGCCTTCACCGAGGTCCTCTTCCACCTGTCGCTGCCCGAACTCGTACGGCGACGCGTCACCTACATAGTGGCCCACCAGCGCTCACTCGAACGGCCCGGCCTGCTGCGCCACGCGTTCGTACCCGTGGACACCACTACCGGCCTGTCCGTCCTGACCAACGGATGGTCCGACTGGAGCGACGGCTCGGAGCGGATCGCCATGCCGCTCCTGGTGTTGCTGGCCAGACAACAGGGCTGGATCGATCCGCAGATCGCCGACCCCCTGGTGGAGGGATGGGCCGAGTTCGCCCTCGGCCACCTGCTCGACGACACCCTGGCCCCCCGCCGCGGCTCCCAGGACCAGCACACCGGGATCCGGCTCTACGACGCTCCGTGGCTGGCCTCCTTCTTCCTCGAGCACCACCGAGTCCACCGTCACCCCGAGCAACTGGAAACGGCCGCGCGCATTCTCGAACGGGCCTACGAGCTGGGCGCCGGACGCCACCTGGCGATCGGTCTGTCCGAGACTGTCGCCGAAGCCGCCGACGCGCTGGACACCGCTGGGCAGGAAGAACGGGCGGCGCGACTGCGCGAGGAGATCGTGCGCTCCGCGCGGCACTTCATCAACCTGGGTGAGCAGCTCCCCGAGCACGAAGTCGCCTACGAACACGCCATCGTCGCTCCGTTGTTGAACCTGCTCATCGACGCGTGGCGGATCAGCGCCGATCCCGTTCTGGAGAAGGAGATCGCCGAACGGCTGCCCTGGCTGCTCGCCTTCAGCGGACGCCAGCCGCACGTTCGGCTGAACGGCGTCAGTATCCGGCACTGGGACGGCTACTGGTTCGGCCAGGACCGGCTCTTCGGCGATGTCTTCCCGCACTACTGGAGCGTGCTGACCGCGTCCGTCCTGTACCGGCTCCCCTCGCGTCTGCGTAGCCCGCACACCGAGCACGTGGCCCGCTCGTCCCTGCTGGCCAACCTCATCAACTACCGCTCCGACGGCTCTGCCACCTGCGCCTTCGTCATGCCCAGCACGGTTGACGGGCGGCAGGCACACAGAGCCGACCCACTCGCCAACGACCAGGACTGGCACCTGGTCACCTGGCTAAGACTCGCCCGTAGTGAGAACGTCCCTCTCTCCTGACGCCATGGGTCACTCGTCATTTCCCCAACGGAAGGTGGTTGTGTCTCCCACAGGCCGTGGGCCCTCCCCCGGACGCTGATGCTGGTCGCGGGGCCCGTGCTCGGTCCTTCCCTCGACAGCCGAGGGCCTTGCCGAAACCGCCGGCCGGGTCGTCATCCATAGCGACTCCAGGGCACCTCGAAGGACGACACACGGTTCGGCGATGTCCGTGATGTACGGCGCGGCCGGCGCACGGGGCGAAGCACCTGCGGACTTCCCCCACGTGCGCCGTGCCCTGAAGGAACTGGCCGCACCCCGGAGGGTAGGCGTCACCGAGGCCCAAGCCCGCCTCGGCGCCCTCCTGACCGTCACGTCGACCCTCCGCGACAGCGAACGGCCTCACGTCACTGAGCCACTCGGCTTGCGCCACATCCACGTCGGCGCACGCACCGTCCCGCTCGCCACCGGCACGCCTCGATGGCGCGGCTCAGAACCGTTGTTCGCAAGAGCGTCGTCGGACGACGATTCACTTCGCGACGTCCCCGAACCGCCCAATGACAAGCCTGGCCCGCTGCGGCTGCTCACGCTGAAACAGACACCTGAGGGCCCTGACCGGCCGGGAGCAGCACCACCCCGTCCTCATCGGCATGCAGGACATCACCGACGGCGAACGTGACCCCGCCGAAGGAAACGGGCACGTCCACCGCTCCCTGCCCCGTCTTGTGCGCTCTGCGCGGATTGGTGCCCAGCGCCTGCACGCCAAGCCGTATGCCGCCCAGTGCGACGCTGTCGCGGACGGCGCCGTACACGACGACCCCTGCCCATCCATTGTCCCGGGCCCTCGTGGCCATTCGGTCGCCGAAAAGCGTGGTGTCGAGGGAGCCGCCACCATCGACCACCACGACGGCCCCGTCACCAGGTGAATGGAGCAATTCGTGCAGCAAGGCGTTGTCCTCGCGACAGGAGACGGTCCGCACCGGGCCGGCGAAGGAGCGCAGCCCCCCGTAGGTGGTGAACTGCACGCCGCAGACACGCAGTCGGTGGCCGTACTGGTCGGCCAGGTCGGCGGTGGGGACGGGAATCGACTGCATCGTTGTAGGGCTGCCTCTCATCGTTCCTGGCTTCACAGAGGCGCGAATCGGCACCCCGGGCAAACTTTGCACCACCATGACGATAGATACAATCCCTTGATGAGAGAGAGTCCAGCGACCGCGCCCGTCATACCCCGACTCGTAAGATGGGGCGTCCCACGTCCCCTTCCGAAGAGCGCAGACTGATGTCGCGGCCCAACCTGACCACCTCCATCGCCACACGCCTGGTCGATCTCCTGCGCCGCAGCGGCCTCAAGGAGGGCGCGCACATCACCGAGCAGTGGGCGGCGGACGAGCTGGACGTCTCCCGCACCCCGGCCCGGAAGGCGATGCTCTTCCTCGCCGAGGTCGGCATCCTGAGGCGGGAGCCGAATCGGGGTTTCTTCCTGGACCGTGACGCCGCCACTCTGACCGGGACGGATCTCGCGGCGGGCGCCGACCTCGAGGAGGACGCGTACTTCCGGATCGCCGACGACTACATCGGGGGACGGTTCACCGGCCCGTTCACCGCGGCCGACATCAGCCGCGGCTACGGCCTGTCGGCACGCCAGGCCGACCGGGTACTGGCCCGCATGGAGTCCGAGGACCTGGTGCGCCGCAAGGCCGGTGGACGCGGCTGGGAGTTCCAGCAGGTGCTCTCGACCGTCGAGGCGCACGACCAGAGCTACCGCTTCCGCATGATCATCGAGCCGAACGCCCTGCTGGAGCCCGGCTTCACGATCGACCCCGAGGCCGCGGCCCTGCACCGCAAGCAGCAGGAGGCCCTGCTGCGCGGAGACATCCTGCTGCTGCCCCGGGCGGAGTTGTTCCACGTCAACGCCTCGTTCCACGAGATGCTCGTGAGCTTCTCGGGCAACCAGTTCCTCCTGGACGCCGCGCGCCGGCAGCACCGGCTGCGCCGCCTCATCGAGTACCGCCACCAGGTCGACCGCTCCCGCCTGGCCGGCCAGGCCCGCGAGCACCTGCACATGCTCGACCTGATCGAGGACGGGAAGCTCGAGGAGGCGGCCGCCTTCCTGCGCCGCCACCTGGACAAGGTCCGCGCCATCAAGACGCAGGGCTGAGCACCTCACTCCACGAGCGCCCTTCTCCGCCATCGGGGGTTTCCGAGAATCCGGCGCTCCAACAGTTGTATCAATCAGCGGCTTGAGACAATATGGGCCGCGCCCGGCGCCATGCGCCCGTGGGCTCCTCTTCCCGGAACGACAGCAGGGACCATGAGCACAGACCCCCGCACGGACCCCACCGCCACCGCCGTCCTGACCGTCGCAGGGCACTCGTACCGGTACCAGCCGCTGGCCGGGCTGCTGCCCGCCGAGCGGCTCGCCGAACTGCCGTACGCGGTCCGGGTGCTGCTGGAGAACGTCGCCCGCCGTTCCCCCGCCGCGCTCGGCGACGTACTCGCCCGTGCCCGCTCGGGCCACGGCGACTGCGAGCTCCCGGTGCACCCGAACCGGATCATGCTGCACGACACCACGTGTCTGCCCGCCCTCGCCGACTTCGCCGCCCTGCGCGACAGCGTCGCCGAACTCGGCGGCGACCCGGAACGGCTGCAACCGGCCGTCCCCGTGGACCTGACCGTCGATCACTCGGTCATCGTCGAGGAGTACGGGCACCCCGACGCCGTCGAGCGCAACCTGCTCATCGACTTCCGCCGCAACAGCGAGCGCTACGCGTTCGTGAAGTGGGCCGAACGCAGCCTGCGCGGCTTCCGGGTCGTGCCGCCCGGCACCGGCATCATCCACCAGGTCAACATGGAGGTCCTGGCCCGCGTGGTCTGGCGCGACGAGGACCCGGCCGAGGGCGGCCTGCCATGGCTGCACCCGGACGTGCTCGTCGCCACCGACAGCCACACCCCGATGATCAACGCCCTGGGCGTCGTCGGCTGGGGCGTGGGCGGACTGGAGGGGCAGGCCGCCATGCTGGGCGAGGCGGTCACCATCCCGTACCCGCGCGTGGTGGGCGTGCGTCTGACCGGGCGGCTGCGGCCCGGCGTCGGCGCCACCGACCTGGCGCTCACCCTCACCGAGCTGCTGCGCGCCAAGGGCGTGGTGGACCGGTTCGTGGAGTTCTGCGGCCCCGGTGCGACCACCCTCGGGTGGGCGGAGCGTGCCGCGGTCTCCAACATGGCGCCCGAGTACGGGGCGACCTGCGTCTACTTCCCGTACGACGACGAGACCGCCGCCTACCTGCGGCTGACCGGCCGCGACGAGGCACACGTACGACTGGTCGACGCCTACCTGACCGCGCAGGGCCTCAAGCGCACCACCGACCGGCCCGAGCCGCGCTACGACGACGTCATCGACCTCGATCTGGCGACGGTGGAGCCGAGCGTGGCCGGCCCCGATCTGCCCCATCAGCGGCTTCCGCTGTCCCGGGTGCCCAAGTCCTTCCGGTCCACCACCGCCGGTCGGCCTGCACACACGACGGAGTTCGCAGAGCGGCTCCCCGAGGGGCCGGTCGCCATCGCGGCCATCACCAGTTGCACCAACACCGCCAATCCGACGCTGGTCGTGCAGGCGGCGCTCCTCGCCGAACGGGCACAGCGGGCCGGGCTCACGGCGAAGCCGTGGGTGAAGACATCCCTGTCACCCGGCTCGCGGGTCGTCGAGGACTACCTGCGCGAGGCCGAGCTCCTGGACCCCTTGGCGCAGACCGGCTTCCACATCGTCGGCTTCGGCTGCATGACCTGCATCGGCAACTCGGGCCCGCTCCACCCCGAACTGGAGCGGCTCGCCGCCGACGCCCACATCGATCCGGTGGCCGTCCTGTCCGGCAACCGCAACTTCGCCGGCCGCGTCAACCCGCGCGTCGCCCAGTCCTACCTCGCCTCGCCACCACTGGTCGTGGCGTACGCGCTGGCCGGCTCGATCCTGCACGACTTCGAGCGCGACCCGCTCGGTACCGGCGCGGACGGCACCCCCGCGTTCCTCAAGGACCTGTGGCCCACCGACGAGGAGGTCGCCGCGCGCGTCGCCGCCTCCGTACGGCCCGAGATGTTCCGGACCAACGCCACCCGGCTGCGCGAGGGCTCCCGGGCGTGGCACGAGATCGAGGCGCCCGACGGCGTCCGCTTCTCCTGGGATCCGGACTCCACCTACATCCGCCGCCCCCCGCACCTCACGGGCCTGTCCGCCTCACCGCCCGACCGACTGCGCGTCGAGCGGGCCAAGGCGCTGATGGTGCTGGGCGACGACGTCACCACGGACCACATCTCACCGGCCGGCGCGATTCCGGCGCGCAGCGCCGCCGGGCGCTGGCTGACGGACCGCGGGGTCGCCCGCCGCGACCTCAACCAGTACTCGACCCGCCGCAGCAATCACGAGGTCATGCTGCGCGGGGCCTTCACCAATGCGGCCGTCCGCAACCTGCTTCTCCCGTCGGCGGACGCCTTCACGGGCGGTCACGCCCACACCGCCGACCGCTCCGCCGTCCTGCCCGTCCACGAAGCCGCCGCGACCTACCGTGCCGCGGGCCACGATCTGGTCGTCGTCGCGGGCCGCAACTACGGTGCCGGCTCCAGCCGCGACTGGGCCGCCAAAGCACAGGCACTGCTGGGAGTGCGGGCGGTGATCGCCGAGTCGTACGAACGCATCCACCGCAACAACCTGATCGGCATGGGCGTGCTGCCCCTGGAGTTCGCGGACGGCGACACGGCATCGGCCCACGCCTTCACCGGAGAGGAGGAACTCACCTTCGACGGCCTCGCCGACCTGCGCGTCGGCACGAACCCCGTCACCCTGTCCCTCACCCGGCCCGACGCCTCCCGCACCACGGTCCGCCTCCGGCTGCGCCTCCACTCGCGCCAGGAACTCGCCTACCTCCGGCACGGCGGAATCCTGCCGTACGTAGTGCGCCGCGCCATCGCGGCGTCGTAACCGGACGGCACCGCGCCCGCCCCTCGCCACCCCCACGCCCACCGGCGTCACCCGACCCCGCCGGTCTCTCGAAGCAGCTGACAGCGCCGTTGCGCCCCCTACGAGAAGAGCCGCCATGTCCACCATCCCCCGCACACCCGCACCGGGACCATCGTCCAGCCCCGGCCCCTCCCGCCGTCACCTCCTACGGGGTGCCGCGGCCGTCGGAAGCCTCACCTCCCTGGGCGGCACACTCTCCGCCTGCACGGCCGACGAGGCGAACGCCGCCGCCCCACAATCCCCCGCGTACTACCCCGCCGCCTACGACACGATCGTCGACGCCTCACGGCGGGAGCGGAAACTCCTCATCTACTCGAACACCTCGCAGACCAACTGGCAGCCTGTCTTCGACGCGTTCGCCCGGCGCTACCCCTGGCTGTCGGACATCCGGGCGACCAACCTCGGCGGCTCCGCCGTCTACGAGCGCTACTACAGCGAATCCGCCGCCGGCACCTCCCCCGCCGACGTGCTGGCCAACAACGCGGGCCCCCTCTGGGGCGACTACGCGACCCGGAAAGCCGCCGACGACTACCGCTCGCCGGAGAAGGACCACCTGCCCGACTGGGCCGAACTGCTGCCCGGCGTATGGACCATGTCGACGGACCCGGTCGCCCTCATCTACAACCGCAAGACCCTCGCCCCGGACCAGTTCCCCGACGGTCTCCGGACACTGGCGGCGATCGTGGAAGCGCAGCCGTCCCGCTTCCGCGGGAAGATCGGCGTCTACGACCCGACCAACGCCTACGGCTACGCCAGCAACCAGGGCTACACCTCGAACGTCGCGGGCGGCTGGGACACGTTCCGACGGCTGCTGCCGTTCGCCCACGCCGACCATTCCTCCGGCACGCTCGTGGAAAAGGTCGTCTCCGGCGAGTACGACTTCTCCATCAACCTCAGTGGTGGCGTCGCGATCCCGGCCGCCGAGCACAGCGGGGGCCTGCTGGGGTGGAGCTACTACGCGGAGGGCACCGTCGTCATGCCACGTGGAGTGTCCATCGTGAAGACCGCCCCGCACCCCAACGCGGCCCGCCTCTTCCTGGACTTCCTGCTCTCCGCCGAAGGGCAGGCGGCGGTCGCCGAGGGCGGCCTGGTGCCGTACCGGCCGGACGTGCGCCAGGACGCCATGGACAGCCTGCAGGACATGCGGCGCAAGCTCGGCGCGGAGCGCGTCCACATGTACCGGCCCGTGCAGGTCCCCGAGCGTGTGCAGGAGGCATACGTCGCGCGCTGGCAGAAGGCAGCGAGCTGAGCCGACCGCGCCCGCCCCAACGCCCCCTGCACCCGCCCCGTCCGTACGGAGTCGCCATGGCCATCCAGACACCCCAGGCGCCACCCGCCCCGTCCCGCACCCCGCGCGCGGGCGAGCTGGGCACGCCCCAGTACCGGCGCCTGTTCGGCGCCGGACGTGAAGTCACCATCCACTGGCTGACGTTCCTCGTCACCGCCGTGCTCGTCCTCGCCCCCGTCGTACCGATCCTCTACCAGTCGGTCCGCAACCAGCCCCTGTACGCGGCCGGCGGCGCCTTCACCCTCTCGAACTACACCCACCTGTTCACGTCGGCGGGCTTCGGTTCGATCATCCTCGACACCCTCCTCTTCGCCGTCCTGACGACCGTGTTCGCGCTCGCCATCGCGGTGCCGATGGCGATCCTGCTGGAGCGCACCCGCTTCCCCGCCGCCCGCCTGTTCGGCCAGGTGCTGCGCTGGCCCATCTACATCTCCCCGCTCGTCCTGGCCTTCGGCTGGATCGTCGTCTACGGCCCGGCCGGCTTCCTGACCAGCGCGGTGCGCGAGGGCCTCGGCTGGGTGCCCTGGAACCTTTACTCGCTGCCCGGCATGGCGTTCGTCGAGGCCGTCGCCCAGGTCCCCATCGCCTATCTGTTCTGCGCCAACGCGCTGGCCGCCTCCGACACCTCGCTGGAGAACGCGGCCCGGAGCGTCGGCGCGGGACCTCTGCGCATCCTGCGCTCGGTCGTGGTGCCGATGCTGCGTCCACCGATGCTCTACGCGGGCCTGCTGATCTTCGGCACGGCGATCGAGACACTGTCCATCCCACTCATCCTGGGCGAGCCCGCCGGCATCACCCTCTTCTCCAACTTCCTCTACGAGCAGGGCATCGACTCGATCAACCCGGACTACGGCCTGCTGGGCGCGGCGTCCACCTTCATGCTGCTCACCACCATCGGCCTGGTCGTGTTCCAGACGCGGCTGCTCAAGCACGCCCAGCGGTTCGTGTCGGTGCGCGGCAAGGCCACCCGCTCCGACCTGCTCGACATCGGTGCCTGGAAGTGGCTGGGCTTCGCCTTCGTCGGTCTGTACGTCGTCTTCGGCGCGCTGCTGCCGATGCTCGCGCTCATCCTGCGCGCGTTCACCTCGCTGCTCACTCCGCTGGTGAACCCGTTCGACCTGCTCACCCTGGACAACTTCCGTCTGATCTTCGACTACGCGCCCTACACCGAGTCGATCGTGAACAGCATCACCGTGGCCTACGTGGGGGCGGTGGCCGTGACCCTGTTCGGCACGGTGGTGGTCTTCGTGGCGCGTCGTTCCGACTTCCGCTTCGCCCGGCTCCTGGAGACGACCGCGCAGTCGCCGCACGCGGTCCCGGGCCTGATCGTCGGCATCGGCCTGTTCTGGGCCTTCACCTGGATGCCCGGCGGCGACCTGGTGCGCGGCACGCTCTTCGCGCTGATCATCGCCTTCGGCATCCGGGCACTCCCGTCGGCGTACGGCGCGATCTCCCCGGCGACCATGCAGCTCGGAGCCGAACTCGACAACGCCGCACGCGTCGCCGGCGCCGACTGGTGGCGCACGGTGTCCCGGATCATGCTCCGTCTCCTCTTGCCCGCGATGCTCGCCTCGTTCCTGCTCATCTGGACTCAGATGATCCGCGAGTACGCCCCCGCCATGTTCCTCGCCGGAGCCGAGTCACAGGTCATCGGCACCACTGCCATCGACCTGTGGACCCAGGGTGAGACCGGCTCTGTCGCCGCCCTCGCCACCCTGCAGATCGCCGTCACCGCCGTCGTCGCCGGCCTCGCCGGTCTCCTCCTGAAGGGGAAGAAGCATGCCTGAGCTGGTCGTCGAGAACATCAAGAAGTCCTTCCACGGGACCGCGGTCCTGGAGGACATCAACTTCACCGTCGCCGACGGGGAGTTCTTCACGCTGCTCGGCCCGTCGGGCTGCGGCAAGTCCACCACCTTGTCGTGCGTCGCGGGTCTGGAGACCCCCGATTCGGGCACCATCCGCGTCGGCGACCAGGTCTTCTTCGACGGCACCCCGCGCCACACGGTGCCCCCCGAGGGCCGCAATCTCGGCTTGGTCTTCCAGTCGTACGCGCTCTGGCCGCACATGACCATCGCCGACAACCTCGCACTGCCGCTGAAGCTCCGCAAGGTCGCCAAGGACGAGCGACGGCGCCTCATCGACGACGCCCTCACCAAGGTCGACATGGCCCACCTGCGCGACCGCTACCCCCACCAGCTCTCCGGCGGACAGCAGCAGCGCGTCGCCCTCGCCCGAGGCATCGTCTACTCCCCCGGTGTCCTGCTCCTGGACGAACCGCTCTCCAACCTGGACGCCAAGATGCGCGACCAGGCCCGCGTCTGGCTGAAAGACCTCCAACGCGAGGTCGGCATCACCACCGTGTACGTCACCCATGACCAGGTCGAGGCGATGTCCCTGTCCGACCGCATCGCTGTGTTCATGCACGGCCGCCTCCAGCAGGTGGGCACACCGACCGAGATCTACGAGACCCCCGCCACCCCCGAGGTAGCCGGCTTCATCGGCCGCTGCAATCTCCTGGAGGGGCGCGTCGACTCCACCGAGGGCCAAACCGTACAGGTCGAATTGGGTAAGACCGGCCAGCGCTTGAGGGTGGCCGGCGTCTGCTCCGCGGGGTCGTCCGCCACCGTGGGCCTGCGCTCCGAACGCATCACGCTCACCGACCGCGCGGACGCCCCGCACGACGGTGCCGTCAATGTGCTCCGGGCGAGGATCGAACAGTGTTCTTACACTGGAGCTCGATTCGAGTACGAACTCAGCGTCGGCGACCTGCGCGTCCACGCCGAGAGCCCCGTCCGGCACACCGACGGCGAGATCAACCTGATCATCCGCCCGGACGACTGCCTGTTGTTCCCCGCACAGGTCTGATCCGGCGCGCAGCACGCGGCCGGTCCTGGCAGGCATCGGCTTCACACGACGCCTACCGGGACCGGGCTGCCCGCACCCCTACGGCACGGGTGTCGGAACGCGGCACGTCACCGTCACGGACGTCAGGTGTCAGTGGTCGGTTTCCAGGTGGAGCTTGAGCAGGTCCACGCCGTAGTCACCGCCGTTGGGCGTGCGGATGATGGTGTGGATGTGCTGCTGGGTGGGGGTGCCACCCATACCCATGCCGCCACCGCCCGGGCCGCCGCTGGGCATGCCGGTGGGCTGACCGCTCGGCATGCCGGACGGCCGGCCGCTGGGGGCGCCACCGCCGCCCATCTGCGCGTTCTCGCCGTAGGCCAGCGGAGACTGGGCGTCGTACTCGATGAGCACGACCGGGCTGTGCACCCGGTAGTAGAAGGCGGAGGAGTCCTCGCTCTCGCCGATCCAGAAGAAGTACGTGTCGTCGAGGTGCTCCTCCACCTCCTTCATCTTCACCGCGGCGTGGCCGTCGTCCATGTAACCGACGTAGACGCCGACCAGGTCGAGCAGCTTCTGGCGCTGGGCGGACGTGAACTCCTTGGCGGCGAGGCCCTGGTAGGCCAGCTTCAGGTTGTCCTGGCCGGCCCCGGCCACCATGTCGGTGCCGCCCTTCTCGTCGGCGGAGACCACCTTCTTGCGCTGCGCCGAGGTCAGGGACCGCAGCAGGGCCAGACCGGCCTTGGTCTCCGGCTTGAAGAGGGTGATCTTCTCGCCGTTGTACGTGGCCGAGGTCGGCTCCGAGCCCATGAAGGTCGGGGACATGACGACCTGGTCGCCGAGGACGAAGTAGTTGATGGCCACGTGGTGGCCCTCGTACTGGAAGCCCCAGGGCTTGGACGTGGACGGGGTTCCCATGAAGGTGAAGTAATAGTGCCCCTCGGTCAGCGTCTCCTTGCCACCACCGTTGTAGTCACCGAGGAAGGCGTTGAGCTTCATGATGTTGCGGGTCTGGGCCAGCCCGTCGGCCGACAGAGCTGCACCGAGCAGGGCGTAGCCGAGGTTGCGCTGCTTCTCGGTCAGGTCGCCCATGCGGGCACCCTCGCGTTCGTAGCCGTCGACGTTGCTCCAGGCCAGCCACTCGTCGTCGTCCACGTCGAACACGGACGCCCGGCGCACCTTGGTGCTGAGTCCGTCCAGGAACGCCTGCGCGGCCTTCACCACCGCATCCGTCGAGACACCGGTGGAGTGGATCGAGAACAGATCGTCGACGACCTTTCCATCGGTGGTGACCCCCTTGAAGTCGGCGTACTTCACCTCGGTGGCACCGGGGCCCATGCCCCCGGCGCCGCCGGGCCCACCGGACGGCGTCCCGCTCTGGGCGCCGCCGGACGCGGAGCCGCTCGTGTCGGACGCCCCGGCGGAACAGCCGGTCATGGTCGCCACGGCGGCGGCGCCTCCCAGCAGCAGGGAACGGTTCATGAACCAGCGGCGCGTGCGCTCGGTGGCGGGGGTACGGGGACGGTGTGCGTGCATGTGAGTGACCTTCGCCCAGGACCCTGATTTTTCCGTGAGGTCTACCTGTCAGACGCCTATGAGATCGCGACGGTGACAGCAGTCGACGACTCCCTGCGGCGCGTCTTCTCGGTCAAGGCCGGACCGGTGAGAGCGACGGTGCAGCCGCCCCGTTCGGCGGCGGCCACCACTCCATCGTCCCCAGCGGATGCAGGGCCTGGCGGACCGGTGAGCGCGAGACCCTCAGCTGTTCGGCCAGGGCCCGTTCGACCAGGCGCGCGCCGACGGGCATGCCGATCGACGCGCGCTGTACTCCACGATGCGGGCGGCCGTCCGCCGGGTGAGCGGGGTGGGGCCGTGAGCCCTGGGCGCTGTCATCCTCTGATGCCTCCGCGTGGGCCGGGGCCCGGTCGGTCCCGGCCGCCGACGTCATGGTGCAAGGACGGAATGTACGTGTTCGACCTGCGGCGGAGTCGCGAAGTGCGGTCCGGCCAGGGTCCGCCACTTGGCGAAGCCCTCAGAGGCGCGGAAGGTGACGGTGTGATGCTCGACGGTCTCCCAGCGGACCATCAGCCGGTAGCGCGAGGGGTGTTCGACGCTGCGGTGCAGGTCGACCCCGTCGCAGCCGTCGGCCGCGAGGAAGTAGGGAAGGGCCTGGGCGACGGCCTCTTCGAACCGTTGCTCCTGGCCGGGGTGAATCTCGATCTGGGCGATCTCGGTGATCAATGGGTGCTTCTTTCTTGGTCTCAGCCGTGGTTCTGGGTGGCGGCATTGGCGTGCTCGGCGTCTACCCGTGCGGTGACGCCGGTCTCGACGATGGTGCGGGTGGCGTCGACGGTGGCGTAGATCCACAGGATGCGCATCGGCTCGGTGGCGGAGGCGTTGCGGAAGCAGTGGGGCATGCCGGCGGGGACGTAGGTGGTGTCGAAGCGGGTGACGTGGTGTTCGGTGCCGTCGATCTCCACGATGGCGTCGCCTTCGAGGATGGTGACGCTCTCCGGGCAGTTGTGGGTGTGCAGGGCGATGCCCGCGCCGCCGTCGAAGAGGGTCTGTCCGGTGAGGAAGACTTCGGCTCCGGTCGCCTTGGTCACCAGGGGGATCGTTCGGGCGCCGCCACCGCGGCTGAAAGCGGTCAGTTCGGCCGGTCGCAACACGGCGGGCGGGAAGGAGCTGAAGCAGGGCTGGTCGCAAGGGTGGTCGTGCACGGTGTTACTCCGGGTGGGGGTGGTCAGGCGGCGGGGCCGATCCAGACAGTCTTGGTGTTGGTGAACTCGCGGATGCCCTCGGCGCCGAGTTCGCGGCCGTAGCCGGACTTCTTGATACCGCCGAAGGGCAGCCGGGGGTCGGAGGCAACCATGCCGTTGACGAAGACGGCACCGGCGTCGATGACGCGGGTGAGCCGACGGGCGCGCTCCAGGTCTGTGGTCCACAGGGCGGCGCCGAGGCCGTACTCGGTCCGGTTGGCCAGCGTGATCGCCTCGTCGGCGTCGGCGACGCGGGTGATGGCGGCGACCGGGCCGAAGGTCTCCTCGTCGAAAGCGGCCATCCCGGGGCGGACGTGGTCGAGGACGGTGGGCGGGTAGTAGCAGCCCGGGCCGTCAGGGACCTCGCCGCCGAGGACGAGGACAGCGCCGGCGTCGACGGTGCGACGGACCTGGTCGTGCAGGGTGTCGCGGAGATTGGCGCGGGCCATCGGGCCGATCGCCGTCTCGGGGTCGGAGGGGTCGCCTACCTTCAGTTCCGCGGCCGCGGCCGTGAAGGCGGCGACGAACGCGTCGGCCACTGCCTCCTCGACGATGAACCGCTTGGCGTTGACGCAGGACTGGCCGACGTTGACGTACCGGGCCTTGACGGCGGTGGCGGCGGCGGCCGCTATGTCCGCGTCGGCGAGCACGATGAACGGGTCGGAGCCGCCGAGTTCGAGGACCTGCTTCTTCAGCACGGCCGCGGCCTGGGCGGCGACGATCGCACCGACCTCGGTGGACCCGGTGAGGGTGACCGCCGCGACGCGCGGGTCGGTGATGATTCCGGCGACTTGGTCGACCTCGATGAGCAAGGTGCGGCACAGGCCCTCGGGGGCGCCTGCCTTACGGACCACCTCCTCGACGGCGAGGGCGCATTGCGGCACGTTGTTGGCGTGCTTGAGCAGGGTGCCGTTGCCAGCCGCCAGGGCGGGAGCGGCGAAGCGGAAGAACTGCCAGAAGGGGTAGTTCCACGGCATGACGGCGAGGACGACACCGAGCGGGTCGTAGACGACGGCGCTCTCGGTGGCGTTGGAGGCGACGGGTCGGTCGGCGAGCTGCTCGGGGGCGTGCTCGGCGTAGTACTCGCAGGTCGTCGCGCACTTCTCGATCTCGGCGCGGGCCTCGGTGACCGACTTGCCCATCTCTGCGGTGATGAGCGCCGCGTAGTGGTCCTTGCCCTCGCGCAGGACACGGGCCATCTCCCGCAGCAGGGGCACCCGGTCGGTGATGTCACGCCGTCGCCAGGCTGCCTGGGCGTCGGCCACCGCGTCGAGGACGCCGTCGACCTCCTCGGCGGACTGGGGAGTGTAGCGGGCGAGTTCGGTGCCGGTGGCCGGGTCGGTGGAGACGATCATCAGGCGGCTTCTCCGGTGTGCTCGATGGTGCGGCGGATCTCGGCGGCGAAGTCGGCCGTGCCGAGGGTGCCGCCGATGTCGCGGGTACGGGTGGCGGGGTTGTCCAGCACGGTGCCGAATGCGCCGGCGAGAAGTCTTCGACAGGGTGTGCCAGCGGTCCGGGGAACGAAGGACACGCACACGGCTCAGGTGATACTGATGGCGCCGGTGAGAAGGGCGAAGGCGATGTAAGCGAAGGAGACCAGGACACCCCAGCGCAGGGCGTGCTTCTGGAAGTCGCCCAGTTCCGCCTTGACCAGGCCGAGGAGGACCCACAGGGGCGCGCTGGTGGGGCCCATCATGTGGAGGATCTGGCCGATGGCTCCGGCGCGGGCGATCTCGTTGGCCGGGATGCCGTAGTGGGCCGCGGATTCGGCGAGGACGGGGACCACACCGAACCAGTAGCCGTCGTTCGACATGAAGAAGCCGAGGGGAAGCGCGAGGACCGCGGTGAACAGCGGTATGACGTTGCCCCAGCCGTCGGGGACGATCGACAGCGCCGCGTCGGCCATCGCCTTGATCATGCCGGAGTCGGTCATGATGCCGGTGAAGACGCCGGCGGCCAGGACGAGGATCATCACCGGGACCGCGTTCGCGGCCTGGCGCTTGATGAGGTCCTGCTGGTCGCCGATGGAGCGGATGTTGACGAGCAGGGCGATGACGAAGGCGACCATGAACAGCACCAGGAGGTCGGCGACCTCGGCGATGAGCAGGACCATCAGGAGCAGGGTGAGCGCGGCGTTGAACCACAGACGCCAGTCCACCTTGATCGGCTCGAACGCCTCGCCGGAGGCGATCTCCAACTTGTAGGCGGCCAGCTTCTCGGCGTCGATCTTGTGGCGTTCGCGCAGGCCGAGCCAGTAGGCGACGGCGATGATGGCCAGGCTGGTGAGCGCCATGGGGCCGATCATGTGGACGAAGTACTCGCTCGCGTTCAGATGCAGGACGCTGATGCCGCGGGTGGCCGCGCCGCCCCAGGGGGTGGTGCCGGAGATGGTGCCCAGCGCCATGGCCGCCAGGGTCGCCAGGATGAGGGGATTCATGCCGAGGCGGCGGTAGATGGGCAGGAACGCCGAGCAGACGATCATGTAGCTGGTGGTGCCGTCGCCGTCGAGGGCGACCAGGAGGGCGAGCACGGCGGTGCCGACCACGATGCGGACCGGGTCGCCCTTGGAGGCGCGGACGATGGCCTGGACGATCGGCTCGAAGAGTTTCACCTCCATCATCAGGCCGAAGTAGAGGACGGCGAACAGCAGGAGGGCGGCGGTCGGCGCGACCGTGTCCAGCCCGTTCATGATCATGTCGCCGAGTTGGCTCCCCTTGCCCGCGATGACGGCGGCGACGAGGGGGGTGAGCATGATGGCGGTGAAGGCGGAGAGGTACTTCCGCATCACGAGCAGCATGAAGCTGCCCAGGGTGGCGAAGCCGAGGACGGCGAGCATCGTTGCTCCTTGCTCCTTGGGGCAGGGCTGAGGGCCGCCGGGCGGGCGGCGGCGCGGAACGGCGCGTGAGGTCAGTGCGTGTCGGTTCGGGTGGCGACCGGCAGCGCACACAAGGCCGTGCTCGGCTCGTGCGTCGGGTCGGTCATGGTACGTGCGGCTCCTGTACGGCGGGCTCGGCGGGCGCACGGTCGTGGCGGGGCTGGGCCCGGTGGGGAGGTCAGGGGTGCGCCTGGCATGGCTGGGACGTCCGGGGTGGCCGACACGGGGAAGGCGGGTGACTCGGACCCGCCGGCTTCCGGACAACCGGTTTACCGGATTGCCGGTAGGTAACTAGAATCCGGCCATCGCGTCAATACCGAAGTGAGGAAATCGATGACCGAACTCGCCAGAATCACGGTCGAGCCGCGCGAGCCGCTGGCCGCCGAGGTCTCCCGCCGCCTGATCGACTACCTGATGTCCGGCGAGGTCCAGCCCGGCGACCGCATCCCCTCGGAGCGACAGCTCACCGAGATGCTCGGGGTGAACCGGCCCACCGTGCGCGAGGCGATCAAGTCACTGGGCTTTCTCGGCCTGCTGGAGATCCGGCAGTCGAGCGGCACGTACTTCCGCGGCACCGACTCGGACGTGCTCTACCGGCTCTTCGAACTGGGGCTGGTGCTCGGCGAGCGGGGCGCCCGGGACATGGTGCAGGCCCGCGCGGAGCTGGAGGTGATCGTCGCGGGACTGGCCGCACAGGCCCGCGACGAGGCGGGCGTCGAACTGCTCCGGACCCGACTGACGGCGATGCGGGAGTGCCCGGACGCGGAGTTCCCGGAGGCGGACACCGCCTTCCACGCCGCCCTGGGCGAACTGGCCGGCAACACCGTGCTGCGGGACATGCTCAAGGGGATGCGGGCGATGATCCAGCGCGGCTGGGTGGAGCGCACAGGGGCGGTCCGCTCCCGCAAGGTGGCCTACGACGACCACGTACCGATCTTCGAGGCGGTCGCGAACGGTGACGCGGAGGCCGCCCGCGCGGCGATGGCCCGGCACATGGACGGCGCCTCCCGGCGCCTGATGAAGGCGCTCGAACAGCGCGAGGGCTAGGGGCCACGGGGGCTGCCGGACCTCTTCCGGCAGCCGGAGGCCCAGCCCTGCACACAACCGGTTGACCGGTTGACCGGTTGGACCTAGAGTGGCGGCGCGGCACCGATACACCACGCTGCCGCCCCCATCTCGGGCCCGTGTCCTCCGCCGTCGGGAAACATTTCCCGCGTCGTCCGGAGACCGGTCCTCGGTCGGGACCCTTGCCGGTCCCCGCCTACCGGAAGAGGTAAGAACCCGGTGATCGAATCCCCTCCCCTGGTCGCCATGATCCACGCCGTGCCGGCCGCCCACCGCATCGCCCAGGACGCGTTCGCCCAGGAGTTTCCGCAGGCCACGGTCTGGAACGTGCTGGACGACCGCCTGCTGGACGACGCCAACGCGACCGGCGGCCTCACCGACGCACTGCGTCGCCGCATGCTCCGGCTGATCGCACACGTCATGGACGGTGGCGCCCAGGGTCTGCTGCTGACCTGCTCCTCCTACGGGGAGGTGGTGGACACCGCCCGCGTCCTGTGGGACGTGCCGGTGCTGAAGTCGGACGAGTCGATGTTCAAGGCCGCCCTGGCCGGCCCGTACCGGCAGATCGCCGTCGTCGCCTCCACCCCGCCGGCCGTACCGGCGGCAGTCGCCCAGCTGGAAGCGCTCGTCCCGGCCGTCCGCCCGGGCCGCCCGGTCGACATCGTGACCGCGCTGAGCGAGGCTGCCGCCGGTGCCGGCCCCGAGGAGGCGGCCCGGCTCCTGGCGGACGCCCTCCGTACGGTCGGGGGCACAGACGCCGACGCGGTGCTCCTGGCGCAGTACTCGCTCACGCCGGTCCGCGATGCCCTGGCGGCCCTGCTCGGTGTGCCGGTACTGGACGGCGCCGGTGCCGCCGCCCGTGAGCTGCGCGGCCTGCTCGTCCCGGTCGGGGCGCAGGTGGTCACGCCATGAGCGCAGTACTGCCCTGGCCGGTGGCCTACACGGTCTCCGGGAACGACTGTGTCTCATCCATGCCGCTCGGCCACTCGGCGCCGCTCGCCGAGGCCGTCCGCGATCTGGCCGAACTCGGTTACGACGGGGTGGAGGTACAGGTCCGGGAGACCGGCGCGCACGACACCGAGACGCTGGCCCGGACCGTCGAGGCCGCCGGCCTGAAGGTCCTGGGCATCGGCACCGGACCGGTGGCGGCGCAGGACCGGCTGACCCTGACCGACCCGTCCCCCGACGTCCGCCGGCATGCGCTGCTCCGGCTGCTTGGCGCGGCCCGGCTGGCCGGGGAACTGGGCGTGCCGGTCTCGCTCGGCCAGACCCGGGGCACCTTCCTGCCCGGCCTCGCGGACATGCAGCGCTTGTGGGCCGAGCGTGCCGTGGAGCAACTGGCCGAGGAGGCCGCCACGCGCGGAAGCCGGCTGCTGCTGGAGCCGCAGTCGCGGGCCAACACCTCGCTGTGGCACACCCCGGCCGAGGCCCTCGCCGTCCTCGACTCGCTCGACGCCCCGACCGGCCTGGTGCTGGACACCCACCACCTCGACGCCGAGGGCGTCGACGTGGTCCGGGCTGTCACCGACCACGCCGCCGTCACCGGCTGCCTGCAACTCGCCGCCGCCCCGACCCGGGGGCCCCTGACGGTCGGTGATCCCCGGCTCCCCGAGCTCCTCACCGCACTGCACGCCGGCGGCTTCACCGGCTGGCTGGCTCTGGAGCACACCCAGGACGGCGACAGCAATAAGGCCGCCGCCCGTTCCTGGACCGCGCTCACCGACGCCGCCTCGGCACTGTCCTGATCATTTCTTGTTCTGAGAGGAACCCGCACCATGAGCAGCAAGACCTACCGCCTCGGCGTCCTCGACGGCGACGGCATCGGCCCCGAGATCGTCCCGTCCTCCGTCGAGATCGCCACCGCCGCCGCCGAGGCCGCCGGCGTCTCCGTCGACTGGGTGACGCTGCCGCTGGGCGCCTCCGCCATCGAGACCCACGGCACCCCCGTCCCCGAGGAGACCAAGGACGCCCTCGCCGGCCTCGACGGCTGGTACCTCGGCCCGCACGACTCGGTCAGCTACCCAGAGCCGCACAAGTCCGCCCTCAATCCCTCGGGCACCCTGCGCAAGCACTTCCAGCTCTTCGCCAACATCCGCCCCGCCAAGTCCTTCCCCGGCGCGAAGGCCGTCTGCGACAACGCCGACCTGGTCATCGTCCGGGAGAACACCGAGGGCTTCTACGCCGACCGCAACACCTTCGCGGGCACCGGCGAGTTCATGCCCACCCCGGACACCGCGATCATGCTGGGCATCATCACCCGCGAGGCCACCGAGCGCGTCGCCCGCGTCGCCTTCGACCTGGCCCGCTCGCGCCGCAAGAAGCTCACCATCGTCCACAAGGCCAACGTCCTCAAGCTGACGACCGGCCTGTTCCGCACCGTGTGCCAGGAAGTCGCCAAGGACTACCCGGACGTCGCCGTGGACGACTTCCACATCGACGCCATGACCGTCCACCTGGTGCGCCGCGCCCAGGACTTCGACGTCATCGTCACCGAGAACATGTTCGGCGACATCCTCTCCGACCTGGCCGGCGAGATCTCCGGCTCGCTCGGCACCGCCCCGTCCATCAACTCCTCCGCCACCACCGCCATGGCCCAGGCGTCCCACGGTTCCGCCCCCGACATCGCCGGGCAGAACATCGCCAACCCGGTCGCCATGATCCTCTCCGGCGCCATGCTCTTCGAGTGGCTCGCCGCCAAGCACGGCGACGAGAAGCTCGCCACCGTCGCGAAGATCATCGAGAAGGGCGTGGCCGACGCGATCGCTGCTGGCACCTCCACCCGCGACCTCGGCGGCTCCGCCTCCACCACCGAGTTCACCGCCGCCGTCATCAAGGCCATCGGCGCCGGGCAGAACTGACCCGCCCACTCCGGGGCGGGTGCCTCCGCCGCCCGCCCCGATCCGCCTCCCGTACCACCCGCACGTTCGAGGAGAGACCCCGACCATGACCCTGCGCATCGGCTGCATAGCCGACGACTTCACCGGCGGCACCGATGTCGCCGCGGCCTTCCGGCGTGCCGACCTGCGCACCGCCCTGGTCTTCGGCACCCCGGACGACACGACCGCGCTTCCTGCGGACTGCGACGCCGCCGTGGTCGCCCTCAAGTCGCGTTCGACGCCCGCCGACGAGGCCGTCGCCGACTCCCTCGCCGCCCAGCGCTGGCTGTGGTCCAAGGGCGCGGCGCAGGTGTACTTCAAGTACTGCTCGACCTTCGACTCCACTCCGCAGGGCAACATCGGTCCGGTCGCCGACGCCCTGATGGACGCCGCCGGCGCCGGCGTCACCCTGCACTGCCCGGCCTCCCCTCCCAACGGGCGCACGGTCTACCAGGGCCACCTCTTCGTCCACGACCAGCTGCTGTCCGACTCCCCGCTGCGCCACCACCCCCTCAACCCCATGACAGACTCCGCGCTGGTACGCCTGCTGTCCGCGCAGACCCGCCACCAGGTGGCCCTGATCGGCTGGACCACCGTCCGCCGCGGAGTCGAAGCCGTCCGAGACGCCGTCGTAGCCCACCAGCAGTCCGGCGTCCGGCACATCATCGCCGACGCCCTCACCGACGAGGACCTCGCCGTTCTGGGGGCCGCCGCGCTCGAACTGCCGGTCGTCGCCGGTGCCGCCGGCCTCGCCGAAGGACTCGGACACGCCTACCCGGCCGCCGGTACGGCCGCCGCCGAAGCCTGGCCGCGCGACGGTCGGGCGGCCGTCCTTGCCGGCAGCTGCTCGGCCCGCACCCTGGAGCAGATCGCCCAGTTCTACGCCGCCGGTCTGCCTTCCCTCCACCTCGACGTCCTCGCCGCCGCTGCCGGCCGCGACGTCACCGGCGAGGCCCTCGCCTGGTACGATGGACAGGACACTGACCTGCCCGTCCTGATATACGCCTCCGCGTCACCGGACGAACTGGCTGCTGTGCAGGCCCAATTGGGTGTCGCCGAGGCCGCCGCGCAGGTCGAAGAACTGCTCGGCACCCTCGCCACCCACCTGGTCGAACGCGGCGTACGCCGTCTTCTGGTGGCCGGCGGGGAGACCTCCGGTGCCGTCACCACCGCCCTCGGCATCCGCGCCGTCCTCGTCGGCGAGGAGGCCGACCCGGGGGTGCCGTGGACCTACGCCACCACCAAGAGCGGCGACCTCGCCCTCATGCTGAAGTCCGGCAACTTCGGCGCCCCCGACCTGTTCACCCGCGCCCTCACGGAGGCCGAGTGACCGCCTACACCGACGAGCCGGCCGCCCGCACGCTCATCGTCCGTACCGCCCGCTCCCTGTTCACCCGCGGCCTGACCCACGGCTCGACCGGCAACCTGTCCGTCCGTCTGGCCGACGGCACCCTGCTGCTCACCCCCACCGGTTCCAGCCTCGGCACCGTCGAGGAAGGCGAGCTGTCGCGCACCGACCTGCACGGCAAGCACCTCGACGGACCCCGGCCCACCAAGGAGGCGTTCCTGCACGCCGCCTTCTACCGGGTCCGCCCCGGCGCCCAGGCAGTCGTCCACCTGCACTCCACCCACGCCGCCGCCGTCTCCTGCCTCGCCGACGTGAACCCTGCCGACGCGCTGCCCCCGCTCACCGCCTACTACGCCATGCGCGTCGGAAAGCTCCCCCTCCTCCCCTACCACGCCCCAGGTGACAGCGGCCTCGAACCGCTCGCCGAACGGACGGCCCGCACTCACCACGCCCTCCTCCTCGCCAACCACGGGCCCGTCATAGCCGGCACGTCGATGGAACAGGCCGCCGACGCGATCGAGGAGCTGGAGGAGACCGCCAAACTCCACCTCCTCCTGCGAGGACACGCCACCCGTCCCCTCACCCCCGAGCAGGCTGCCGCGCTCGCGCCATCCTCCTGACGGCCGGATGAGAAACGGGCGCGGCAGCCCCGAACGAAGAGGAGCATCACCATGCCCGAGACGGTCACCCCCGTCCCCACCGCCGACCTCGTCGACCAGTACGGCACAGACCTGCGCGTCTGCGACATGCAGTTCCGCCAGTTCGGCGCCCACCGGAGCTTCGCCGGCCGCGTCCGGACTGTCTCCTGCCACGAGGACAACGGCCTCCTGCGCGACCTGCTGCGCACCCCGGGCGACGGCGCCGTCCTGGTCGTCGACGGCGGCGGCTCCCTGCGCACCGCCCTGGTCGGCGACCTCATCGCCGGCGCCGCCCAGGACAACGGCTGGGCCGGCCTCGTCCTGCACGGCGCAGTCCGCGACAGCACCGCACTCGCCGGACTACGGCTCGGCATCAAGGCGCTGGGCACCATCCCCCGCAAGAGCGCCAAGGACTCCGCCGGAGCCGTCGACGTCCCCGTCACCATCGGGGACATCACCTTCCGCCCCGGCGACATCCTGCACGCCGACGACGACGGCATCGCCCTCCTCCCCGAAGGCACGGTGAACTGACCGGTGATCCTGAAGACCTTCGGGTGGTCGTTCGCGGTCACCGCGCTCGGCCTGGTGGCCGCGATCTTCTACGGGGGGTGGGCCGCCTTCGGAGTGGTGGCGATCCTGTCCATCCTGGAGATCTCGCTGTCCTTCGACAACGCGGTGGTCAACGCCGGGATCCTGAAGAAGATGAATGCCTTCTGGCAGAAGATCTTCCTCACCATCGGCATCCTGATCGCCGTCTTCGGTATGCGTCTGGTCTTCCCGGTCGTCATCGTCGCGGTCAGCGCGTCCCTCGGCCCGATCGAGGCCGTCGACCTCGCCCTCACCGACAAGAACCGCTACCAGGAACTGGTGACCGACGCGCATCCGTCGATCGCCGCGTTCGGTGGCATGTTCCTCCTCATGATCTTCCTGGACTTCATCTTCGAGGACCGGGACATCAAGTGGCTCGGCTGGCTGGAGCGCCCGCTGGCCAAGCTGGGCAAGGTCGACATGCTGTCGGTCTGCATCGCCCTGATCGTGCTGCTGATCTCCGCGATCACCTTCGGTGCCCATGCCCACCAGCACGGCGGCACCCACGCCGACAAGGCGGAGACGGTCCTGCTCTCCGGCATCGCCGGTCTGATCACCTATCTGGTCGTCGGCGGTCTCTCCGGCTTCTTCGAGGACAAGCTCGAGGAAGAGGAGGAGCGCGAGCACGAGGCGGAAGAGGCCGCCGAGCGGGCGGGCAAGCCGAAGTCGGCGGTCAAGCTGGCCGGCAAGGCCGCGTTCTTCATGTTCCTCTACCTGGAGGTCCTGGACGCGTCGTTCTCCTTCGACGGCGTCATCGGCGCCTTCGCCATCACCAACGACATCGTCCTGATGGCCCTGGGCCTCGGCATCGGCGCCATGTACGTACGGTCCCTGACCGTCTACCTGGTCCGCGAGGGCACCCTCGACGACTACGTCTACCTGGAGCACGGCGCCCACTACGCCATCGGCGCCCTCGCCGCCGTCCTCCTGGTCACCATCCAGTACGAGATCAACGAGTTCATCACCGGCATGATCGGTGTCGTCCTCATCGGTGCCTCCTTCTGGTCCTCGGTCCGCCGCAACAAGCGGCTCCCCGTGGCCGGGGGTGAAAGCGAAAAGGACGATACCGAAGTGGTTGTCACGCCATAAGCGCTATTGACGCGCCGAACTCTGGTAACCGACCTGTGAGTAGACGATGCGGCTGGGTCCACACGGGGGCCCAGCTGCTGGATCGTTCATGGCGACGAGACTCAGAACAGGTTGATGGCGTGACGCCCCGACCGGGTGATGCTATTCAGCTAAGAAGGCCAGTGGACGTGCCGACCGTCCGCTGGAGGATGCCTCGCCAGCCGATCTTGTGCCGGTGTCCTCATCTGCGCCGGCTCATGCCATCTCGCTGCGAAACCGCACCGGAGTAGTCTGGTGCGGCTTCGCAGTCTCGCAGTTCCGCTGAGAAATCTCGCCAAGGGGACGGACCTCGGTGGGGCCTCGCCGTATCACCCTCGTGTCACACCGCAATCACCAACTGGGCGGACCCTCTCGGACCAAAGGGCCCTGGCCTGCAACTTCATGCCCGGGCTGGACTGGCGTAGACCCCCCTGGACGGTCTCTACAACCTGTGCCATGTAGTGCGCGCCACCGAGCAGCCAGGCGTCGTTCACGAGGATCGTCCACTTGCTGGAGTCCAGGACCTGCCCTACCCCACGCTCGGTGGCCTCGCTCATGGTTCTGAAGTTCTTGATCACTTCGGCGTCGATGCCGGGGATCTTCTCCGGGGCGATCACTTCGTCCTGGTCCAGCCGGTTCCCGGCGATCAGTCCCTTGTCCTTGTGGCTTTCCATGGCCCACTGGGCGGCCTTGTAGACGTTGAAAGCCACGCGTACGCGCTCTTCGGAGAAGGAGGTTTCCAGGCCCTTTTTATCCTCTTCTCTGGCCGAGTTGATGTACAGAGGGCGGGCTTCGGCCGCCGCCCGCTTGAATTCATCTCAGTTCTGCTACATTTCCGGTTTCCTCTCGTGAGCGCATTACTGGGTTCCGTTGCTTTCCCGGCGGACAACCGTCGGCATGCCGACATCGCCCGCACGTACGTGGCGAGCGTCCGTCCCCGGCCGGGCGGCGGCGAGATCGTCCTCAAGCTCGGTGATTCGTTGCTGAAGCCGGGAGTTCTTGATGCTTGGGCTCCGTCCGGGCAGTAGAAACAGCTAACACGAGGCGGCTCGTCATGTCCCACCGCCTGCGGTACAACGGGGCGTGCTCGCGGCAGAAGGCCATGGGACGGGCAGAGATACGGGGGTGGTTTATGAACAGACAGGACCGAGCGAATGCGGTGGACCGGGAGATGTCTGCGCGACTGCTGCCAGATGCGGCTCTCGAGGCTCTGGGGGGGTGGTGGGGCCAGAATGCCGTACGGCTCACGGACGGGACGCCCGGCGCCCACACGGTCCGCTACACACCCAGCCGGTGGGCGCACATCACTACGTGGCCCTCGATGATGGCATCGACCTTCCAGGCGGGTGACGCCGACGTCAGCCGGACACAGGTGGCCTCCATCGTCGCGGACGCGCTGGAGCGCGGAGCCTATGAGGAGGCGCTGGTGGCTACCTATGTGTGGGGAAAGGGCAAAGGCGGCTCCCCGGCCGGAAGCGGACCTGCCACGTTGCACAAGATTCTGCTGGGCACAGAGGGCCTGAACGCGATACTCGCCAGCGTCGTCAATACGCTGAGGGAGCAGGACGCCGAAGCAGCCTACGCGGAACTGCGGGGTCGCATCGCCGGGTTCGGCCCGTCGTTTTACTCCAAGTTCCTGTACTTCGCCGGTAAATCGGTCCGGGCGGCGTCCGGTACCCAGCCGCTCATCCTTGATCAGGTCCTGGCCCGGCGCATGCGGTCGCTGGCCCAGGCGGTGGGTCGGGAGACCGGCTACGACCCTGACGGCTCGATCGCCAGGTGGGTCTGGCGGGACACAAACTGGTCACCGCACCGCTACGCGATCTACCTCTCCTTCATGCAGGCGGCTTCCCGTCAGGTAGCAGCAACTCATTCCTGGCCCTCCAATGCGACGCCCGACCTGCTCGAGTACGCGCTGTTCACGACCTCGTGGGTCGAGAGCGCCGAGGCCACATGAAACCGAGGGACGACCCCGGCAGTCCCGGCCGCCAGGGATAGGACCTGGGACAGGTGGTCGATCCAAGGTGGTTCGCGAGCGTCTGCGCCGCACGCCCCCACGACGTCTGCGCACCGGCCTGGGCCGACCGCTGACCAGACAACGCATGAACAGACACGGCCCAGGAGGACGCGCGCCTCACACGGGAAGGGTGCTTGGGACAACTGACTAGCTCCACTCAGACCGGGGCTGGCTGTCGCGCTCAGCATGGGAAGGGGCTTCTGGACCTGGGTCTGACGATCCTGTTGCTGGGGCTCGAGACGGCGTCCCTGGCTGCGTTCCTGTTCGTCTAAAGTTCTACAAGCGTGGGCTGCACAAGGAGGACCGGTTCCGGTGGGAAGCCTCGCCTCCCCTCTGCCCTGAACGGCGCAGCGGCGGCGTCGGCCTCGGTCGTGTCCCGGATCAGCCGCAGCGAAACCTCGGAGACCAGCGCGCCTTCGGCTCGTCGCTGCCGTCGACCGTCCGGATCCGCTGGTTCACCGACTCCGCGAGGTCGGCGAGGCGGGCCCGACACTGGTCGGGCGGCATGGAACTACTCCCACAAACGCGGTACGGCTCATAGGCCCGGACCGCGACCTGCCCCGACCTGGAGCTGCCCCCGGCGAGCGCAGGGACGACGGTTCTGCCCGTTGCGCGGCCTCGCCTCCCAGGACGACGGGCCGACCCAGCCGACGTTCCCGCCTGGGACACGGCACCGTCCCGGGCAGTGCCAGGTCGGACGACGACCGCGAGCGGTAAGACACGCTTGACGTGATGCGGTGCCCGGGAACCTGACTGCTCCCCCGAGCCTCCGTGATCTGGATCAAGGAGTTCACGTGAGCGGCCCCTTGATCGCAACCGAATGCGCTCTCTAGGAGGAGATGGTCTCTTCGCCGGCTGCCATGGCGGTCGCGACGGGGTCTGGACCGTGGCGTCCGTCGAACTCCTCGTAGGCACGTTCGATCTCTCGATGCACATGTGCCGCGAAGGGTCCCCACTCGCGGTGGGTGACGACCATGAATTGTCCCTGCTGCATGGCTTCGACCACCTGCTCGCCGACCCGGCCGGGGTCAGCTCCCTGGAGGAGCAGCACGCTGTTCTTCTCGGCGACGGCGGCGTCCATCTCGCGGCCGAGCAGCTTCGCCTCGGCGGCGCCGGCGTTGAAGTTGATCGGGGTGGCGACCGCGCCGGGGACGAGCAGTGAAACGCCGACGTCCGTGCCCGCGAGCTCCTCGCGGAGCGCCATCGACAGCCCCACGCTTGCGAATTTCGAGGAGGTGTAAGCGGCCACTCCCGCCATGGGTATCAGGCCGGAGATCGAAGAGGTGTTCACGATGTGGCTGCGGCCGCCGCGACTCTTGAACCGCGGCAGGAACGCTGCCACAGAGGCGAACTGCGCGTCGATGTTGACGCCGTGGACCCAGCGCCACACCTGAAGCGGCGTGCGGTCGACCGTCGTGCCGCCGTTCACGCCGGCGACATTGCACAGGATCGAGATCGGTCCGAGCGCTTCCTCGGCGCGGTGGGCCATGCTCTCCCACCGGTCGGTCTCACTGATGTCGAAGGGCAGGGCCAAGACCGTGCCGCCGGCGTCCCGCAGGGACTGCTCGGCTCCTGCCAGCCGTGCTTCGTCGATGTCGACCAGCGCGACCTTCGCACCGGCGGCGACGAGCGCGTGGGCGACCCCGAAGCCGATTCCGGATGCCGCGCCGGTGACAAGTGCCGCTTCGCCTGTCGGCCAGTTCATGATCGTCTCCGCTTCGTCGAGGGACGGTTGAATGGGACGACGCCCCGGTTGCCCGAAGTCACGCGTGGGCAGGCCGAATCGTCAGTCGGGAAACGCGTGGTGAATTCCAGTGCCACGCTAGTGACCGCCGATCGCATGGTCGCCCGCCGACTGTGGCGCGTTCGAGCCCTGTCCCCCGCCGCCTGGCGGGGGACGCTGGCGCCGGTTCGCCCTCTGTCCCGTGCGGCCGGACCGACTACGTGTTCCAGGGGCTCCCGGGGCGTGTCGCGGTGACGGGGTCGGTGAGGCGCAGCAGCAGGGCGGCGGCGATGTAGCGCATCCTGCCGACGTTGCTGCGCGGGTCGTAGCCCAGGGTGTGGGTCAGCGCTTCATGGCGGGCCTGCACGGTCGAGTGGTGCATGCCCAGTTCTGCCGCCGCGGAGCGGACGCTGTCGGCCTCCACCAGCGTGCGGAGCACGTCCGCGGAGCGCCGGTCGAGGCGGGCGAGGGCGCGGACGTCCTCGTGCGGGTGCTCCGGGTCGTAGGTCTGGGCCAGCAGAAGCATCGCTCCCAGGTCCGCCGCGTCGACGGCCGGTGTGGAGGCGTCCGTCAGTCGCAGCGCCACGATCGCCGCCTCCCAGGATTCGGGGGCGCGGTCGGCTCGTACCCGGGTTCCGAACCCGGCCGGTTCCGGCGGGCGGCGGATGGTGCCCGAGAGATCGAGGGTGGCTCTCAGAAGTCCGTACCGGGTCGGCACGATCGCGGAGGGGGCTTCGCTGATCTCGGGGGCGTCCGCGGCGGTGGCCAGGACACGCACCGGTGTCGCCGGGTCGATCCGCCGCTTGGCGAGGAGCGCGGTGCGTTCGGCGACGGAGCGGGCCTGATCGACGATGGCGTCGAGGCCGCGCTCGGGACTGCGGCGCGCGTCAAGGAGTTCCACTCCCAGCGCGAGCCGCTCCACGATCATCTCGTCGGCGGGCTCCGGCTCCCCGTCCCGCTCGAGCCACACCGTCCAGTCGGCGTGGGACCTGCGGGAGCTGTGGCGCCGGCGGTCGGCGTCGTCGGTGACCGGGTGTCCGTCCGGGTCACGCCGGGTCACGCGCCCTCGGATCTTCGCGCCGGCGACGGTGCCGGAGAGGACCGCGGCACCGCGCAGGAGTCCGTCGAGTCCGGCGCCCCGCGTGATGAGGACATCGAAGTACGACACGATCCGAAGCGTTTCGCCCGCCTGCGGGTCGAGTGAGTTCAGTCGTCCGACCAGCTGGTGCATCTGTACTCCTTCGCACCTTTCCCTCAGCTTACCGAGGCCCGGGGACGTCGCCTCAGGACCCGAGGATGCGGGCGACCCAGGCGTTACGGGCGGCGGTCATGGCGTGCGCCAGAGCGGTGTGGGGTGCGGTCAGGTCGAACCCGTGGAAGCCACCGGGCCAGATGTGGAGTTCGGCCTGCACGCCCGCGTGCCACAGGGCCGTCGCGTAAGCGACGTCCTCGTCCCGGAACACCTCGGCCGAGCCGCAGTCGATGAACGCGGGTGGCAGTCCCGTGAGATCGGTGGCGCGTGCGGGAGCGGCGTAGGCCGATACGTCGTCGGTTCCGCGCCTCTCTCCCAGCAGCGCGGTCCAGCCCATGACGTTGCTCCCGCGGTCCCATACGCCGACAGCGTCGAACTGGGCCGAGGAGACCGTCTGGTCCCGGTCGTCGAGCATCGGGTACATGAGGACCTGGCCGATCAAGGCCGGGCCTTGCCGGTCGCGGGCCATCAGTGCGACGCCGGCGGCGAGACCGCCCCCGGCGCTCTGTCCGGCGATGATCAGCCTGTCGGGGTCCATTCCGAGCTCCCGGGCGCGCTCGGCCGTCCACAGCAGACCCGCATAGCAGTCCTCGACCGGATAGGGATCGGGGTGCTCGGGTGCGAGCCGGTAGTCGACGGTGACCAGGACGGCGTCGTGCTCGATCACCCACGGGAGGGCCTGGACCAGGCCGGAGAACTGATCACCGGAGACCATGCCGCCGCCGTGCGTGTGGTAGATCCCCGGCCCGAGCCCCTGATGATCCTCCCGGGCGATCACCGAGACGGTGATTTCGTCGCCCAGGTACCCCGGGATCGTGACGTCGCGTCGGGTCAGACCGGAGGTCGCGAGCATCTCGTCGGTGACCTCTGCCGGTGCCGCCCGGCGCATGTCGGGGATCATGTCCGCGGTCAGGGTCGGCGGGATCTGGTCCGCGAGGGCCGCGAGTACGGCCTCGAGCTCCGGGTCGAACGGGGGGCGTGGAACGCTGCTGGACATGGGGACTCCTGGTTCTTCCGCACCGCATGGTTGCGGTGTACATCAATCGTGCTGGGTGGGCCGCCTCGTGCGGAACCGCCGAACTCCGCAGTCTCGGACCGTGTCCTCCGCCGCTCGCGCGTCTTGTCCGTACCGGGCGGGCGAAGCCCGGTACGGACAAGCCCTCGAGCCGTCCGTACCGGGGTGTTCGGGAGCCTCAGCCCAGGCGCAGAAGGGTCTTCCCGCCGATGCCGTGGCGCAGCGAGTGGAGGGCGTCGACAAGGCTCTCCAGCGGCAGTTCCCGCACCCAGCCGGTGGTGTCGTAGAACCCGTCGGCCATGGCCGCGATGACCTCGTCGAACTCCTCGGGCCGGTAGCCGACCGCGCCCACGATCTCGGTCTCGCCCATCATGAGCCGGGTGGGCTGGAAGTCCATGGTGTGTTCGTGCAGTGCGGCGACCACCAGGCGGCCGCCGGGGACCAGGCCCGCCATGGCGGAGGTGACCGCAGCGCCCGCGCCGGCGGCGTCCACCGCGGCGTCCACTCCGTCACCGTCGGTGAGCGAGGCGACGGCGTCCGCGAGATCCTCGTTCACGGGGTCGATGACACGGGCGCCCAGCGTGGCCATGATCGCGCGGCGGTCCTCGCTCGGCTCGGACACCAGCACCTTCTCCACCCCGCGGGCCTTGAAGGCGAACCAGGCACCGATTCCGATCGGTCCGGCCCCTGCCACGAGTGCGCTGCCGCCCGGTCGCACACCGCTGCGCGCGACAGCGTGCCAGCCCACCGCCATGGGCTCGACGAGCGCGCCCATCCTCAGGTCGACCCCGTCCGGCAGTACGTGCACCTTCGACGCGTCGCACACGGTGAACTCCGACAGACCGCCGCCCTCCACGTTCGACCCGAGCGAGCCCATCAGCGGACATGAGAAGGGCAGCCCCCGACGGCAGGCCGTGCACTTGCCGCAGGAGACCGCCAGAGGGAAGACGGCACAGCGGTCGCCGACCCGCACGTCCGTCACGCCCTCGCCGGTCTCGACGACAGTGCCGGAGAACTCGTGACCGAGGATCTGCGGCAGGGTGGCCCCGGTGAGGGGGTGCGGCTCGTCCAGGGAAAAGGGCAGCGACTCGGGGTAGAAGAAGAAGTGGAGGTCGGAGCCACAGATGCCGGCGAACGCGTTGCGCAGCTTCACCTGCCCCGGGCCGGGACTGGGCTCCGCCGCCTCTTCGATGCGGATGTCTTCCCTGCCGTAGAACCGTGCTGCCTTCATGTTTCTCCTTCGTTTTCTCTGTTCCGTGGCCACCGGTGACCGGTGGCCGTTCCTGTCGGCGCGGACCGTCTCGTCGTGTGCCGCCAGGTGTGCCGACCCCACGCTCAGCCCGGGCCCGGACTGCTGAGGCGACGACCCTGCTTACCGCCCGCTCGTGCCCGGAGACGGTGCGCCGAGAGTGCGGGCGACCCATCCGTTCCGGGCCGCGATCGCTGCCCGTGCGATGGCGGAGTCCGGCGCGAGCATGTCGAATCCGTGGTAGCCACCGGGCCATACATGCAGCTCGGCCTGCACGCCGGAGTTCCATAGAGCGTTCGCGTAGGCGACGTCCTCGTCCCGGAACACCTCGGCCGAGCCGCAGTCGATGAACGCGGGCGGCAGTCCCTCAAGGTCGCTCGCGCGAGCGGGCGCGGCGTAGACCGACACCTCGTCGGTGCCCCACCGGTCGCCCAGCAACGCCGCCCATCCCGTCCGGTTGCTCTCCCGGACCCAGGTGCCGGCGTCCTCGTACTGGGTGCTGGAGACGGTGCGGTCCCGGTCGTCGAGCATCGGGCAGATCAGGACCTGCCCGATGAGCGCGGGTCCCTTGCGGTCGCGGGCCAGGAGTGCCGTGCCCGCGGCGAGCCCGCCTCCGGCGCTGGCGCCGGCGATGATCAGGCGGCCGGGGTCGATGCCGAGTTCGGCGGCGTGTTCAGCGGTCCGCACAAGGCCCGCATAGCAGTCCTCGACCGGACAGGGGTCCGGGAACTCGGGCGCGAGCCGGTAATCCACGGTCACGGCCACGGCGTCGTGCTCGACGATCCGCGGGAGGATCTGGCTCACCCCGATCACGCGCTCGCCGGCGATCATCCCGCCCCCGTGGATGTGGTAGATGCCCGGACCCGTGCCGGTGTGACCGGAGCGGGCGATCACGCTGGCCACGAGCTCGGCACCGTGGTGGCCAGGAACGGTCACATCCCGGCGCGTGACCTTGGCGGCGAGCAGGATCTCGTCGGAGACGACGGGCAGAGCAGCTTGCCGTAGGACCGGGATCGACCCGGGTGTGACGGCCGGCATCGGTTCGGCCAGGGAGGTCAGAGCTGCCTCGGCTTCGGGGTCGAACGGCGGCCGCGGGTGCGTGGGCATCGGGCTCCCTCGGTATCTGTCAGGTGCCCATCCGGGTGGGCTCCTGCCATGGTCCGGCGGGAGAACAGGCCGGCGGCACCGCCGCACAGGGCAGATGTCGGGCAGTTGCCCCGCCATCCGCGCGCCGTATGCCCGTGGAGAGCCGCGGGCAGGGGCAGCGGCCTCCGCGCGAAGCGCGTGAACGGCGGGACAAGCGGTGGGCATCCGCCGCGAACGGGGGTGTCGTCAGGCGACGCCCCGGTCCACCGTGGGCGTAGTCCGCCGCGAACCCGAGCGGCGGTACACAAGCGAGCGGAGAAGCAGAAACGGGCCGGCGGGGGCAGCGGCGTTCGTCACCGGCGCGGCATCGGGAATCGGCCTGGGCGTCAGCCGGGCACTCATCACCACGCGGGCGGAGGTGGCGCTCGCCGACATCGATGAGGAGCGGCTCGACGACGACACGAAGAAACCGGCCGGTGCCGGCGGCACCGTGACGGCCATACCGCTCGACGTGAGCGACGCCGACAGCTCGGCAGCCGCAGCCGACCGCGCCGAGGAGGCACTCGGACCGATCTCGATCCCGTGCAACAACACAGCCGCTCCCACAAGCAGGTCAGAGCCCGCATCGAGCACCTTCGCCCGTATGAAGGGGATCCTCCGCGACTTCCGTCTCAAGGGCAACAGCGCGCACTACGCCATGCTCAGCATCGCCCGCCTGCACAACCTCGCCCTCACAGGTGAACGAAGACTCCGCACCGCAGGCCACCTCACCCGCGTCCATTGGGAGATCATTTCCGGGACAGCCCTTTAGTCGCGGCTGGCGACCACCAGGTACCCATCGCTCTCGGGGTCGAAAGTGGTCGACTCCACCCTGAGCCCGACGCTCCGCAACTGCACCACGAGGTCCTCGTACCGGTAGGGCCAGATGGACAACCGCTCCGAGCAGGCTCGCACTGCCCCATCCGGCTCGATCTGGGCAACGACGATCTCGAGGAAGTGTTCTTGTTCCCAGCGCTGCTCGATCTGCCAGTAGTAGCTGACGACCGCATCGCGGTCGTTGCGGCGGACGAGTCGGTCGCGGACGTCTACCCGTGAGCCGGCGGAGCGCACGAGCTCCCAGTTGCGTGAGTGGAGCACAAGGCGTCCGCCCGGTTTCAGCAGCCGCGACATCGCTTCCAGCGCGGCCAGGCGCCCGGCTGCCCCCTCGGCGTGCCCGAGTGAATTGCCGACACAGAACACCAGATCGAACGTGGACTCCTCCAGGTGGTCGGGCAGCTCGGCCCAGCTCGCGTGGAGGGCTCGAAGCGAGACACCCTGCTCGTCGGCGGCCTTCTCGGTCCGGCGAACCATCCCATCACTGGCGTCTGCGGCGACCACGTCAAGGCCAAGACTCGCGAGACCGACGGCGAGCTGGCCGGTTCCACACGCGCAGTCGAGGACGCGTGCGCTGGGCGGCACAGAGCCCACGACATCGCTGTAGTAGACCGCGGCTGCCTTGGCGGGGGTCAACCTGTCGTCCCCGATCAGCCACTCGTATACGTCGGAAAGCGCCCCATACCCAGCCACCGCGACAACCTCCACCACTCGACGACGCGCGGGCTGGACCACCCGGCGATTCGGACCTTGCGCCTCGCACTGTCCCGGGCCGTGTCAGCGAAGCATCGAACAGGACCCAACCACGTTTAGCCGCTGAGACTCCACCGGATTTCGTGGGAAACCGCGACACGACGCACCGATGCGATTGCCCTCTCACCGGCACCCATCAGTCACCGCGGGGACCACGGTCGGCAACGATGTTGGGGAAGCCGAACAATGCACGGATCGCAGCCCTCGCATCAACCTGGGGCAAGTCCGCCTCCGTGACGGTGACGTCAGGCGCGAATCTCAGCGCTCCAGTCTTTTCGGAGCAGGACCAGCCCGGGAGAACCACCCTAGCTGCCCTGACCTGCGCCCAGTCCGGTGGCAGACTGCACCGCACTCGCCGAAGCGGTGTGCGGCGCGGCGTGATCGGCTGACTTCGTCACCGAGAGTCGACACCGTTTGTCACGCAGTGCGGGCAGCGCTTGTCGATCGCAGAGCCGGAAAACGTTGGTGAGAACTGACACCGGCGCGAGATGAGTGAACCCTGTGTCGCGGCGCTGCGCGGCTCTTGCTAAAGGGGCCCGTCACATAGGGAGGGAGAACAGCCGTACTGGCCCTGAGGGCCACTGGGCATCGTCGAGCAGGGGCGTCACCATGGTCCGCAGCGGCATGGTCACGAGGCGGCCTTCGGGTTGTTCGACGAGTACGTCCTTGTCGAGCGGGTGCCATCCGAGGCGCTGGTAGAGCGACACGAGAGGAGGCCGGCAGAAGAGGAGTGCGTGTTGAGGACCCATCGTTCGGGCGTGCTCCAGGGCAGCCGTGACGACGAGGCGAGCGAAGCCCTGCCCTTGCATGGCGGGTGAGACGGCCACCCCGCCGACGCCCACCACCTCTGTCTCGGCGTCGCTGATCGCAACAGGCAGTCGCCGCAGGCCGGCGTGTGCCACGAGGCGGCCGTGGTGCCGGATGCCGAAGTGCTCTTCTTTCGGCAGCCAGGTCAGACCGGTCCAGGCGACGCCGAAGGGATCATCGCTGTTGCCAAGGATCTCCTCCTGGTCCGCCTTCGTGTACTGGGCGAGCCGCACCACAGTCGGTGCCACAGTGGACTGGTTCTCAGACATACCCACATGATGATCTCTCCGCCGACCACTGGCCAGAGTGCCGTGCCCGCGATGGCTCACCGGGTTCGCTGGCCGCTGCGACCGCTGGACTGGTTGGATTACGGCTGATCCAGGCGCACGCGGTGCGGCTGTTCACCGACCACGGCTACGACACGGTGACGGTGGCCGACGTGGCCAAGGCTGCCGGCGTCTCCTCAATGACCGTCTACCGACACTTCCCCACCAAAGAGGACCTCGTCCTCATTGACCAGCCCGCCCAGCTCATCGCCAAGCACGTTGCCGCGTCGTCCGCAAGGCAACCCCTGGTGCGTCGCATCGGCAGCGCCCTCATCGACGCGGCCACCGCCTCGACCAGCGGCAACGGGGACGAACAGGCGGCGGACGAACGGTTCCTGCTGGACTGCCTCCGGCTCATGGTCGCAACGCCTGCGCTGCGGGCACGGCATCTCGACAGCCAGTACGCGCTCCAACAGGCCATCGTCGAAGCGCTCGGGAAGGACGCGGCCGACCCCGACGCCGCGTTCCGTGCCCAAGCCGCTACCAGCGCCTGCCTGGCCGCGATGCACACTGCGCTGACGCGCTGGGTCGAAGACGACGGACGCACCAGACTGCCCGACCTGATCGCACGGGCACTCACCGCATCCTTCGGTGACGACGCCGTCGCCACCCACCGGAAGGACTGAAGCACCCGGATCGGGCGCTGTCACCTCCCTTGACCATCGACCACACCGCGGTGTCAATGCTTTTAGAAGGGCGGAACAATCGCTGTCGACACTCGGAACAAAGCCAGCCGTCAGGTGCTGCCGGGGCCGGCTGCTGCCAGGGCCTCCGCCGTCACCTGCCGCAATGCACGGCTGGTGATCCAGCGGTTCTTCCCGCCAGCCAGGTACGCCGCGGCACGCCCCACCCATTCCGGGTCGCCGAGGAGATGCAGCTTTCCCTCGGTGGTGAGCTGCCGCAGCAGGGACTCCAGCCGGAGGGCGTCCACTGCCCGGTACGGGCGCGTGTGCTGGTCGAAGCGCAGCGGGTGGTCCTCGTACGGGTGGCGCAGTGTCGTGTGCATCCAGCCGCCGTCACGCGTGGCGACCGTTCCCTTCAGCGTGTACTGGCCTCTGCTGTTTGTGTTCCAGGAGTGCTCGCCCCAGGTGATCCAGATGCCGTTCATGATCCTGTACCACGGGATCAACTGGCCTTCGGAGTCCGGCTCGTGCTGGTGGAGCCCGTCCGGGCGGAACTCCACCCAGTGGGTGTCAGGTCGGGTGGCGTCCCCGACTCCCCAACGGCCGTTGGTCAGTTCCAGCGGCCCCAGAAAGGTACGGTCCTCCACCATGTAGTCATTGAATCACGTGGTCTGTGAACTCTTCTTCCACCTCCGCCAGTACCTTCCTCCCGCCAGTGTCCCGGCAAAACGCCAGGCCGGCGGCGACCGGAGTGAGGGCTCGTGTCACGGTGCCGTCCAGGGTCTCGCACATTGGGGCGCCGTGACGGCGGGCCACGTAGGCCAGGTACCTGTTCCGCTCGGGGTTGGGGCAGTTGGCCGGTAGGCCGAGGACGGCCCGGCCGGTTCTCACGTCGAGGCCGAATTCCACGTTCGTCGTCATGCCCGGCATCGTGCGCATGTCGCGGGGAATGCAGAAGAGAATCGCCGTGGCGCCGGCGCGGGCGTCGGTAGAACGGTCAGCGGCTGCACGCCAGCCCACCGGGCGGTGATGAGGTCAAGGGTCTTCGGCCGCCAGGACGGGACCGGCGTGCTCCTGTCGGGGGTCGGTCCGGCCAGGAAGATCTTGGGGCCGGCGGGGATGGGTTCGCGTGCCATGACGAGGCGGACCGTGCTCATCGGCTCTCCGGTCTACGCGGCGCCGGGGCGGGCGGTGTGCTGCGGCGTCCAGGGCAAGGGCAGACCGTCGCCCTCCTGACGGGGCACGACGTGGACATGGAGGTGGAACACGCTCTGTGTCGCCGCCTCCCCCTTGCTGGTGATCAGGTTCACGGCGGGGTGTCCGGCCATCAACCCGGCGGCCCGGCGCATCACCACGACGGTCACCTCCGGGGCGGTGCCGGCGTCCTCGACGCGGACGCGCGGCAGGACGAAGACGTGCCCGGCGCGCACACCGCCGCTTCGCGGACGGACCACCAGGACGTCGGGCCACTCGCTGGACGATGACGGCAGGGGCCTCCCCGCCGCGAACGCACAGAAGACGCAGTTCCTCATGCCCTCCACGACTCCGGCCCGGCAGACGCACCGGAAGGAGATGCCCGTTGCGTCTTGACGGCCCATCGTGGACGGGCCGCTGAGGACCGACTTCCCGATGTGCTGAGTGCGAGTTCTCCTTGGTGAGGGTGTTTGGTTGGCCGGTGCCTGTCCCACCTGCTTCGGCGGACTGAGGGCACCTGCCGCCCTACGCCTTCAAACCGCAGGAGAGGCGTGCCGACGGAAAGCGCAGACGGCAGGGGCTGTACGCGCCCGACATTCCACCGGGAGAGGGGTGTCAGCGTTCGTCGACCTGCGGTGGCGTCAGCAACCGCCGTCGTGTCGGGCAGCCGACCAGGCCCGCTTCACCGGGACGTGCGTCCGGGGCAATGCCGGCCGTCAGGTCGTCGTCGTCATGGTCCACGTCGTCACCGCGCTGCGCAGCAGCTGGCGCATCATGCGAGCCCCGGCCACCGAGACCCGAGCGCCGACGCCCGTACAAGACCCGGACTGGTCCCCCCCCCAGACAGACATGGGAGCGACCAGGTGAGCACCGAGCACCACGTCGCCGACGCGTACGGCCAGGAGCTGGCCCGCATCAGCCACCGCGCGTACTCGCGCCCGTGTTCCCGCCGTCGAATTCCCGGTACTTGCGTTTGTCCTGATACGTACCTCGTACGACTTTCGAAGTGCTTTGGCGTGTCGGTGAGTGAGCGCAATGGGACTGGCAGAAGATCACTTCAAGATCCAGAACCTGGTTGAGGGAGTGGCCGATGGCGGAGACGAAGAAGACCAGCCCCACGAGGAAGAAGACGGCGGCGGCGAAGGCGCCGGCCAGGAAGCCGGCTCCCAGCGGGCCCGGCCGCGCGGACTCCAGGCCGTCCGTACCGGATGTCCCGCTCATGCAGGACGTCCCGCTCGCGCCGGGCCCGGGGGACACGTCCAAGCAGGTCGATCTGGGGGCGGAACTGTCGCTGCCGTTCGAGCAGATCATCGGCGGTCCGCTGCAGGGGGTCATCCGGTCCAGCGCGCTGGCCGCGAACGAGACCGCGCAGTTCATCAACAACATCGGCTTCGACGAGAACAAGCGCGCCAGAACGGTGGCGTTCTCCTACACCTCGTTGGAGCCCGAGGCAGCCGACGCCACTTCCAAGCAGAAGAAGATGGTGACGGAGGTCGAGGTGCCCCTCCTCGCCGTCGTGCCGATCCCCTATCTGCAGCTCTCCAAGGTGACGCTCGACTTCAATGTGAAGATCGATTCGGTCTCGACCAAGAAGAACGAGCAGAAAATCGGAGGCGAGGCGTCGGCGAGTGGCGGCTTCTGGGGTATCTCGGCCTCGGTCAAGGCCAGCTACGACTCGAGCAGTTCGAGTTCCGACACGGTCAGCCGGAGTGCGTCGATGTCGGTCCACGTGGAGGCTGAGCAAGGACCGATGCCGGGCGGCATGGAGAAGATCCTGTCGATGCTGACCGACAATGCCGTCACCGTCCAGCAGAAAAACGCATAGACGGTCTGACGGACTCAGACGCCGGATCCTCACGGATTCGTCTGCGGACATCCGGGTGCGGCACTGCATCGCCCCCGTTCCAGTGCCGTCCCCGACCGCAGACAGCATCCGGACGCCGCGTCGCGCATGAGGGTTTTTGTCTACCATGCCCGGCCGCTCCTCACCTACCCCCCATTCGCATGGCTCGCGATTGCCGGGGCGCTGTTCATCACCGAAGAGGGCACGGTCCGGGAATTTACCAAAGGGAGTGCTATGAGTGAGTTGACGATGCGTGACCTTCTGCAGGGCCTGCAGCAGGCCGTGGCCGAAGCCGACCAGGCGGTGCGCGCGGCCCAGGAGCCGGACAGCGACTGTGTGGGAATCCAGCCGCAGATGGCCATTGACGATGTTTCCTTCACCCTCTCCTTTGTGACTGAGCAGGTCGCTCCGTCCGCTCCCGCTTCCGGCCAGGTCAAGGAAGACATCCGTATCGCCGTCGACCAGCAGGCCCTCGCCGACGCCAAGCACGTACACGAGGTCAGGTTCACCGTGAGCAACCGGCCGGTGGAGCGGCTCGAGGTCAACGGCCGGTATCACGTCGTCCCCGCAGGAGCAGCGGGGGACCAGCGATGAGCGACGACGACGTCCCGGTCAGCGCGCTGCTCGGCGCTGCGTACGAGGCGGTGGTCCACGGGCAGGGCCTGGCCGCGCGCGAGGCAGTCGAACTGGTCAAGGACCTGGGATTCGAGAGGAACGGCACCGCGAAGCCGTTCCGCTTCGCCTACCAGCACACCGAGGCCACGGAACACGGCCCCCAGGTGCGTACCGTGCACGCCACCGTGCCACTGCTGTCGCTGATCAACCCACCATCCATCAGCATCGACAGCGCCAAGATCAACATGAGTCTGCACCTGATCAGCCAGGACATCGAAACCGAGCCTGCCAAAGCCCCCACCGCGAGCGGTGAAACGCCGACGACGGCCAAGATGCCCAAGTTGAAGGGGCGCATTGTCCACCAGTCGGACAAGAACGCTGTCATGACCATCGAGTCCACCCTCAAGCAGCGCGACCTGCTGGCAAGCAGCCGCCTGTCCCAGTTGCTGGACGCGGCGGTCAGCGACCGCGACAGTGTCTGGTACCTGGTACTGGAGCGGGCAGAGCCCTTCCGCAAGGCCGCCACCGAGTTGATCGACACCGTCGCCCAGGACGGCTCCAAGGGCAAAGGCGTGGGGGTACGGGAGTGGTTGCAGCAGTTGTGGGAGTTGAAGGAGGCTGTCACGGACGCCGTGAGCGCCTTCCGTGACGGGCTGCCGGAGAAGATTCCCCCGCTCCACCAGAGCTGGAACGCCCGGTGCCAGAGCCTGTCCTGGATCGACCGGCACACCGAGCAGGAGGAGATGGCTGCTCTGCGGCGGGCCTTCATCGCCGCCGCCAGCAACGTGTGGCAGGCCCTCCTGCCCGGCGCACAGGTCGCCGAATTCGGACCGCCCACCGTCGAGCAGCTGCGCGACAGGTTCAACGCCGCCGTCACTGCCCTGATTGCCGCTCCGACCCGCCTGGCACAGCTGCCCGAGCGGCTTCACCATCTCGAAGGGACCGTCGCACTGGGGTGCACTGCCCACGCCTACAAACAGTCGAAGACCGCCGCCGACGCCCTGGCCCGCTACAACGAGACCGCTGCGGAGATCCGGAAGATGTGGCGCCCGTTCGCCCAGAACGCCGCCTCCCGGGCCGCGCAGGACGGCTTGGCCGCGGCTGCCGAATCGATGTGGGATGCGCTGACGCCCGGCAAGACGGTGGTCGACTTCCGCGTCACCCACCGGCTCAACGCCGAGGAGCTGGAAGCAGAGTTCTCGCAAACGCTGAACATCCTCACCACCCAAGCGGGCCGGGTCCTCTCCAGGAAGCTCTCAGCGCCACCACCACTTCAAGGGGTCGCTCGCTTGTGCGTAGAGGTAGCACCAAAAGCCCTGGAGGCTTTTCAACGCCCTGAGCAGGATGGGCTCGCGGAGTATGTCATCGAGGAGCTCAAGAAGTTCAACGACCTGATCGACACAGTCAATGCACGGGATGCCCCTGCCGAGATGAACCAGCGCCCGGAGTGGTGGCGGTCCGTGGCGCAGCCGTGGAACGAGGCGGCTCGTCAGTTCTGGGGAAACCTCATCGACATCACGAGCCACCCAGTAGCCGCTCTCGTCTGCCCGGAGGTTACGTGACCGGCGCAGACGACGCCGACACCGGTCAGGAGCCTGCGCGGCGCTCAGAACATGGGAAGGGCCCGGGACAGGCCGCGCCCCTGGCCGCGTTGCTCGCCCAGGGCTGCCACACGGTGCTGGACGGACAAGTCAGCGCGGTCAGCGCAGCACTGGCGAGCGCGGCCCGTACCCTGCTCACAGCCGGCGACGACGGACAGCCGCAGCCCGTCGTACAGATCGCGGCCGCCGCGGTCCCGGCGCGCAGCGCCCGGCACATCGCCCTGGCCGACCTCCACGGATGGCCCCTCTACAGCGTCGAGTCCGCTCGCATCACCCTGCGCCTGGCCATCCCGGCACCGGCCGGACCGGACGAAGTCCTGTGCTCCACCGTTCCGGCACCGGACGCCACCCGGATCATGACCGCCACCATCCGGCTGAGTACCCGTCCTGGCCCCCGGCCCCTCGTCGACGACCTCGTCGCGGCCGCACTCGCCCCCACCCCACCCAGCGTCGACAGTGACCGACTGCCTTCGCCGGCCCAGCGGGCCATCGCAGCCTGGAGACACCTCCCCGCCCTCTACCGCTGGGCCAGTCAGCTCTCCGACGAGGCCCCCGACCACCCGGCCGCCACGGCGGCCGTCCAAGCCGCGGAAGACCTGGCCGCAGCCGTATGCACATGGTGCGCAGGCGGACCACCGGTCGACACCCGCCTCATCACACGCGCACCCCACCCCGAAACCCTCGACCCCAACGCCCCACCCGCCCTGACTCCACTCGCCCTCACGGTCTCGAAAATTCGCCACGTCCTCACCACACGAGAACCGGCCTGACCCGGTCGGCCGGGTCATACGAGGAACCAGCAAGGGCCTCGCCACAGCTTCCGCGACCATCCCGGGAGGCGCTCGAGCACAGCCGGCGGTACCCGGCCACCTACGACGGCAGACAAAGGTGACAGACCTCGCAATGGACCGGTGCGTCGACCTCCAGTGATCTAAGTCGGAAATGCGCCGACAGTAGGCGGCGACACTCCCACTTGGATCACTCAATTCCCTCGACGGTCACGCGCACGATCACGACATTCGTGACAGGGCGGTCGGCTGGACTGCTCCCGTCCCGCATTCCAAATACCGTTCGCAAATTCTTGGGCCCGCGCCCACGACCTGGCTGACGACAAGCACATCATTCTTCAGCAAAGGGGCCGATGACGGGTCCGCTGACGTGGTGGACGCCATCTCGCACACACCGACCAGGAGCCGGATGTCCCGTTCCGCGGGGTGCAGGACGTGGAGAGAGTCGTCAGCCATGGACAATGCCCCCTGCTACAGCGGCAACCGACCCGATGGCGTGCCGCCCTCGGACGGCTGACGTGGCAGGCTCCGTAAGCGATCACCCTACAGGGTGCGGTCACGCTCCCAACGACGGTACAGCGTCCGGAGACAGTTCAAGGCACGGACGGTCAAGGTGTAGGGGGTGGTCACCGGCCGACAGCATTCCGCGTGGTGCCCACGGCAGCCTCCGCCTCCAGATGGGCGTCGATGAGCACGTCGTCCAGGCCGTGACGGCTGCACCGCTCAGTGAGAATGCGCATCTCACCCGTGCGACCGCCGCAGTGCGAGCCCGTCCACCTTTGTCCGGCCCACCCAGCGCGCTCCTCACGCTTTTGCTGCACCCTTCCGAGGCCACGGGTGTGCGCTGCTTCGTCGGCCGCATCGGTTTCGCTGAGTCAAGCTTCACCTACGGGCGGGATCGATCAAGGAGCGCCACAGGTCGCTTTGGGTGTACTGATTCACCTTTGTCTGGTAGTCGACGAAGGTGAAAGATCCAGGGTGCCCGGCTTTCTGGGGGAGATAGGCGATCTCTCCAGTTGTCCGGTGGCCCTCGAATTTGTAGCCGCACGCTGTGAGGCCGATCAGCTCTCGGGAGAGCACGGTGAAACCGGGCCTGAACTGCCTGGTCTTCTTGAACCAGTCGGGGCGGACCGTCCGGCAGAGGTTTTCAGAGGTCCGGGGGGAGGCGAGGAAGAACTGTGCGATGTAGTGCGCGCCACCGAGCAGCCAGGCGTCGTTCACGAGGATCGTCCACTTGCTGGAGTCCAGGACCTGCCCTACCCCACGCTCGGTGGCCTCGCTCATGGTTCTGAAGTTCTTGATCACTTCGGCGTCGATGCCGGGGATCTTCTCCGTGGCGATCACTTCGTCCTGGTCCAGCCGGTTCCCGGCGATCAGTCCCTTGTCCTTGTGGCTTTCCATGGCCCACTGGGCGGCCTTGTAGACGTTGAAAGCCACGCGTACGCGCTCTTCGGAGAAGGCGGTTTCCAGGCCCTTTTTATCCTCTTCTCTGGCCGAGTTGATGTACAGAGGGCGGGCTTCGGCCGCCGCCCGCTTGAATTCATCCCAGTTCTGGAACATTTCCGGTTTCCTCTCCTGAGCGCATTACTGGGTTCCGTTGCCTTCCCGGCGGACAACCGTCGGGTATGCCGACATCGCCCGCACGTACGTGGCGAGCGTCCGTCCCCGGCCGGGCGGGAACGAGCATGCCCAGACCGCAGAGATGCAGCGGGCATCGTTTGGCTCCCGTCACCCCATAGAGGTCAGAGAAAGCGTTCCTGCGTGCGGCACCTACCGCAGCGCACAACGGAACCACCCAGGGGGCGCACAAGTGATGCTGTCCGGCACCGTTCGCTCTCTCTGCGCCGCCCGTCCGGGGCAGAGGGTGGACCGGCATCCGCATTCATGGTGGAAGAAGACCACGACGAAGCGGCAGGCCACGGCGCGTTCCTCGCCGCCAGGCGAGAGTGACGCTGGCTGCAGCCCCGTGAAGACGCGTTCCCACCGTCCCTCGAGGCCGACCGTCTTCCTCTTCTGGAACGGGACCTTGAGGGTTTCTCAACCTGCTTCGTTGTCCCGTGCCATCGAATTCTGATCGACATCGCCCCCGGTCAGCGCGCTGCAGTGGCGCGCAGCCCTCGGAGCCTCGCACTGGCCTGGTGGCGGGCGGCTGACCGCCCACCGCTCCTACGTCCTTACGGTCGACCGGCGCGCATTGCTATCGACATGCGGCGTTCTCGGCGCCAACCAGGCATACCGAAGGGCCGGGACGAGCGGCGTGGCACCTCGCAACGTTGTATCAACTATGGGTGAATACGACAAAACGGTACCGCTGAGGAAGGAGCAACATGCCCGATTCTGAGGAGAACCGCCCCGACGAGGACGGGATCATTGGAGGGTTCGGTGGCCTCGACAACATCGCGTCCTCGTCCTCCCATGACCACGACGTGTTCGTCACGGTGCACGACGTCTCACTGGTCGACGAGGGTGCCTTGAAGGCCGCCGGCGCCACCAACATCGATAGGCTTGACGGCAATTTCAAGATCACTGTCGGCCCCCACGCGGACGACGTCGTCCGGGTCATCCAAACTTAACCCGCACGCCCGGCGCGTTTCAGGGGCCCTTTCCGACCAAGACCTGCGGTGATCAGACTTCGACGACACGAACTCGCGTCCGTCAAAGTTCGATGGCAGACGGTCAAGGTTCGATGGCAGAGGACATTCGTGAACTTGCCGGTTGAAGTGACAGCATGACGAAGCCCCTGGTAGATGGGTTTTCGACCAAGAGAACCGTCTCCACCAGGGGCTGACCTTGTACAGGTCGGCGCTGGCATGCTCACCCAAGGCCACCGTCCGTGCCCGAGCTGCGGCTCGGCAGCGCTGCCGAGCACAAGTGGGACGGATTCCGGGCGCTGGTCTCCGTCGACGCGGGCCGGGTGGCCTTACGCTCGAGGCGCGGCACCGAGATGGGGCCGTCGTTTTCGGAGACTGTGGGCGCGACCGTGCAGCTGCCGGACGCGACCGCGCTGGACGGCGAGTTGGTCGTAAGGGAACCTGCCCGGTGATCTTTCCGCGGACCAATCACAGTCGCAGCGCGCCAACTACTCGCTGGCCGCCATGATCGCGTTGATGAGGTCGCCGCCGCTCTCTTTCAAGGCTCTGACCGCCTTCGCCCTTGAACAATTGACCTGGGCCATGACCAATTCGATGTCCTTGGGGTCAACTCCGGTCTCGTCGATGGTGTCATCGGTGGAGTGGTCGTCAGGCTCAGGGATGTCTTCGAATTCTTCTGGCATGGAGTCCTCCAAGGAGCGAAGAAGTACCGATCAGCCCTTCCACTGCTCAGGCACCTTGAAACAGGTGCCCGCACCGTCATCGGCGGCGTTCCCCAGCCACTGTGCGTGAGTGCTGCCAGCCAGCCGCCGGGCGGTGCTGGGCTCGGTCGATTGATGAGGCCCGCAGCATCGGCGACCACCACCCCGGCGAGCTGAGGAGCTGAGCCACCCGAGGCTCGCGTACGAATACCGCGGACTTGGAATACGTACCTGGCATCAGCTGCCTGTCCCGGACTCTCCCCCACCGACGTCCCCTGCCTGACGCCGCCGCCGCGCTGACGGCGGCCAGCGCGGCGGCCTCGGCCGACGCGCAAACGGCTGAGCGCACCCCCGATCCCCGGCTGCGGCCGCGACGCCCATCCCGCCCGTTCCTTCCTCCTTCACTCCAGCCAAGGGACATGGGCAGAGCAGCCGCAACGGGGATGTCAGCGACCCGACCACGGCAAAACGATGCGGTGACCTGCGCGGACAGAGGGACGGTCCTGTGGGCCGGGCACCACAGCCTCTTGTCCGAGCTGCGGCACCCGCCGTCTGGCGGGGCCTGCTGAAGGCTCACACCGCCGGACATGACGTGAGTACCCGCCACTCGCGCGGGCGCGCCGGGCGCTGGGGAGCAGCAAACCGAGACGGATGAGCGGCCCAGTTCGAGAAGCATGTCGCCTCACCGATAGCCTGCAGCACCATGATGCGCGCTTGGGTTCTGCCGATACTGCTTGTACTCAGCGGTTCCGTCGTCGCGACTGGGCAGATCTTCAGGGGGAACCCCGGCATCGCCGCAGCACTACTGCTGACGTTCCTGGCGCTCGCCGGCGTGAACTCACCCCTGATCTTCCCGAGGTCGACCGGTGCGCAGGAGGCACAACGCCGCAGCGCGGTCGACGGCCGACCGGTCGTGTTCTGGCGTCCGGGCTGCAAGTACTGCATACGACTGCGCATCCGGCTGGGCGGCAGCGCCCGCCAACTGCATTGGGTCAACATCTGGCGCGACCCGGAAGGAGCCGCAGCGGTCAGAGCAGCCAACGACGGAAACGAAACCGTGCCGACCGTCCTCGTGGCGGGTCAGCCATACACCAACCCAGACCCCGCATGGGTCCGCAAACAACTCTCCCCTTCCGCGTGAACAGCAACCGCGCCCGAGGAAGGGGAACCCGGCAGACACAAGCACACAGCAGTTGAAAAACAAGCTGAGCCCATTCCCGTGACGGTGGCGTCCGACGCGATCTTCAGCGCTGGCACGGTTCTCCTCCTCGTTCGCGGGTCAGTCACGTCATCGGTGTCGGGCGCCTGCATGGTGACGGGCGAGGGCCGCCGGCGTCGCTAGAATGCGCCGGCGTGTTCGGTGAGATGGAGACGGAACGCTTCCAGGCGTTCCCTTCGGGCCTGGCCCGCAGAGACCGTTGCCGCTGCGGCTTGAGAGGGTCAGCGGCCGGTGAGGCAGGCTTCCAGGGCGGCTCGCTGTTGTAGTGGCAGATGGTCGCCGAGGGGCACTTTGCGGAGGCTGTGATCGACCTCGTAGAGCCAGCTCTGTTCGTCATCGTCGAACCACCTGTCCTCGGCGCCCCACATGGGGTGCCCTCAAAACAGGTGTCTGGCCAACGCCTCCCTCGCCTCGGGCGCCCCCTCTGCGCGACCAGGGCCTCGACGACCGCGGTCACAGCCTGCTCCGGAACTGCCGCGTCACCGAGAACCGGCAGGAGAAGAAGGAGCCGGGCGTGGGAGTCGGTGGCGCCTGCCGCACCCAGTGGTGCCACCAGCAGGACGGCGAGCTCGGCCCAGCACAGCTCCAAAACCGATGCGGTCCTCATCGTCGCTGGCCAGGACGAGATCCTGGCGCCAGTTCAGGATGCGGAAGGAAGTAGTCCGTCGTCGTGCACTCCTCGCCGCTGTCGGCGTGCACGACGATTGCGAAACCGCCGGCCAGCGGCACCACGAACCCCGGCCACGCCGACCGGTCCTGGAGCGTGCCCAGCATGGTCTCCGCTCGCCCGCGTCCGACCCGAAAGCTCCGGCCCGAACCCGTCAGTCAGATCCGCCAAGCACCCAGGCCAAGCACCCGGCTCCTCCAGGAGCGGGAGCTCGTCCACGACAGGCGACGAGGAACACCAGCGCCGTGCCATCACCATGCCCCATTCTCTCCAACCCCGGACAGCACACTTTGACCTCCCCGGCCTCACATCCGACCGGCACGACCGCGTGACAACGTGCCGTGACCGCCTCAACGCGACCGAACTCACCCCAAGGCGGTCTTGGCCACCTCCCCTGACTTGACTGCACTCGCCGAGCACGTACGCTCTGCCGCCTGCATGATCACCGAGCTGCAGGACGAGCGACCGCCGAGGTGGATCGAATGCGCACAAGCCGCCGCCGTCCCGACCAGCCTCAGCCGGTTCGCCCACATCCTCGGACGCGACCTCGATCCGAGCATCACTTGTCTTGCGCAGCCGCGGAACTCCGTGTCCTTGAAGGTCAGGACAACCGGATCAAGGCGCTCACACTCCAAACGTTCGAACGCACAAGACTCGAACTCCTCCGCAGGCAGGCCCTGCTCCATGGATGAAGCAGCTCAGGAGTCTGCCTCAACCAGGCCGACCCCGAACCCCTCAGGGAGACCTTCCCAAAACACGCGACACGAGGGATCGGTCTCCTCGGGCACAGCCCGTCCAGACGGGGGCGGAGGCGCCGTCGGGCCGTGGATCCAGCCGGTCGAGCGTCGTTGTCGAGCGCCGTTGCGGGACGGCTGGTGCACGGCCCGGCCGGGACTACGGTCGAGTCCAGCCGTCGGCGAAGTCGCATTGGAGGCCCGTCCAGCGGCGCTGTTCGGCGGGGCTGTGGCTGGGGTAGCCGAGGCGTCCCACGCCCTTGACCCACTCGTCCCAGAGGCCGTCGGGCTCTGTGAAGCGGTCGGTGTGGTGGGTGCCGAGGTGGGCGTCGAGGCGGAGGAGGGCACCGAGGGCTGCGGGCTGGTCGTAGTGGAGGTCGGTGGGGGGGGGCGTGAGGTAACGATCAGGGGCACAGTCGTCGTTGGTGGCTGCCTCGGACCACTGAAAACGGTCGAAGACCGGTCAGGGCGCGGCCCCGTGGTTGTCGCTGGCCTGCGAGGTGCACCGCTGATACGTCGCCGTGGATGGGGTAGAAAGCTGGGCTGGGGGCTGACGGCCGGCAAGGCGGACACGGCAGTATCCCCGTGTTGCTCTCACGCGCCTGCGGCTGCGGCTGCGGGCCGCGTGAGGCGACGAGGTGTCTGTCCAGGCAGCATCCGACGCGGTGCGGGCCTGGCGGCCTCTCCTGACCGGCGCTCCCTGGTCTTGTCGGAGATCATCAGATGGGTCGAGTCCACCGACACCGACATCCGCATGGCCGGGGCTCACACCTTCCTGGCCCTGGCCGAAGCCGGCGACGTCCTCCTCCCGGCGCCCGATGAGCAGGAGAGCCCAAGCAGCCTCCCCACCACACTGCCCGGACAGTTGTTGTGCGCGGCTGGCGGGCAGCGCTGCAGGAGACGGCCCTGGCCGAGAGTGCCCACACGCGCCTGGCTTCCTGGCTGGACTCCTCCCAACTGTCCGACGAGGCGGTACTGCCGCTCGCAGCCGAAGGGCTGCGCGGGTATCTCGGCCAGGTCGGAGCAGCCGCACTACTGGTGGGATCGTCCACCAGCTCCGGCGTACCACGAAGCCGCCGCAGGCAACGAGCCGCCCTCCCTGGCCGGGGTGAGCATCCTGCCGTGGCGCAGCCGGGCCACCCAGGACAGCCCGCACGCCGGAGACATCGGCATGGCACATCCGTTCGTCCTGCACGGCGAGCGGTTGGCCAGCCGCATCTCCAGTGTCTTCTTCACGGACAACGTCAGCGGCTCGTGGCACCACATCGGCGCTGCTCTCACGCCTCATCGAGACACCTCGGCCCTGGCCCGTGATCATCTGCGCCGCCAAGCAGCCCAGGCCGTTCGTGAGTACTCCGTGCTCGACGCCGCCGCAGCTAACGCCGCACTGGCACAGCCATCGCGCGAATGCCCGCTGGAAGTCACCGGCAGCATCCACGAAGGTCGGCACGACGTCGGTCGCAGTGGCCTCGTCGAGCAGCAATACAGTCGCCCGGCCGTCGGGATCGACTCAATGCACCCGCTGGAGGCGCCGGATTGCCAGGCGGCTGGCCACGGCCGCAATACGCGGTCCGCACGGCGGCTGTCCGGCAGGTCCGCTCACAGCGTCGGCGTCACCATACGTGGCCGGGTTCGAGTCGCTTACTCCCTGCGAAGGAAGTCGTGCATGCCCCTTCCTTCAGGGCCGACGAACGGGATCAGTCCACGTACTCGCGAGGCGCTGAGGACAAAGGGTCGATCGCAAACGCCAGTAGATCGACGAAGGTCGGGAAGAAGAAGCTGCTGCCCTCACCGATCCACCACCATCGCTCCGGAAGGGCATCCGGCCGGTGCAGCATGAACACTCCCGCTGGCACGTCTTTGTTCACCGACACCGGGAAGAGTGCCACGTCCTCGGGAAGGCCCACGTCCACCGGAGTGCCGGCTTCCCAGAGACCGTCCAGGTAATGCAGTGCGGCCGTACCCGGGCCGTCCTCCTCCGCCCAGTCCTTACAACCGAAGAGGGGCATGGTGAGGCCAAAGCCGTCCAGGCCGTCAGTGAGGGAGAGGAACTCACGGTACCCGGCTTCCAGTGGTTGCCGCGCCCTCTCCTCCAGTGCACGTACCGCGACCGGGCCCGCTGGCGGATACAGGCGGGGAGTCGGGAAGAGGCCGACGGGGTCCCCCGCCAAGTATTCGGCTATGCGCACACTCATCAGCTGGCCGGTCAACTGACGCATGTCCAAGACGTACTACCTCCTGAGGTCGGCTGATTCGGTACATAGATGCCGTGTGGCCCTTCACGACCGTGCCGGTCACGGCCGAGTCTCCCGGATGGCTCGATGCCGTTGCGGGCGATGCGGTGGCGGATAGGACGCTCACGAAGCCATTTCTGCAGGTGGCCGTAGTCATAGGCTTGTCCGCATGGAGCTTGGCCGAACGCCGGCAGCGCGGACCGCGACGGGGGCGAATGGGCGGGGCCCCACGCGTGAGCCGTCATTTGCGAAGTCGTGAACGGTACTCGCCCGGGGCCGTGCCTCGGGCGCGTTTGAAGGCGCGGCTGAAAGCGTGCGGAGAGCCGTATCCGACTGCGCCGGAGATCGACTCGACCGGCTCATCGGTGTCGCGGAGCCTGACGGACGCCAGGTCGATGCGCCACTGCGTCAGGTAGGCACCCGGCGTCTGTCCGAGGGCGGACCGGAAACGCCTGGACAGCGTCGCCCGGGAGACGCTCGTCGCGGCGGCCAGGGTCTCCGTGGTCCAGGGGTGTCCCGGTCGGGCGTGGACACATGCCAGAGCGTCGCGCACGACCTGATCACGCATCGCTCCCAGCCATGAGCCGGACTGCTCCTGCGGGTGGCGGGCCAGCCAGGCACGAACGAACTGGACGAGCAGAAGGTCGACGATGCTGTTGATGGCGGCGGTGGTGCCGATCTGCGGCTGTGCGAGTTCAGCAGCGAGGAGTTCGACGCTCCTCTTGAGCTGTGCGTTCTCCTGAGCTGTGACGTGCATCGGCCGGGCAAGGGAGGTAAGCACCGGTGTGCGCACCTCCGGGTCCTGCTCGTAGTGCAGGACGATCACTTCCGTCTGCACCGGAGCCGAGCCCAGCCGCAGAACCCGGCCATCACCAAAAGCCCGGGCCGCCGCCTCACGGTCGCAGGAGCCCATCTTCACGCCGGCGCCGCCGGCTATCCCGTGTGCGGTGCCCGGCGACACCAGGACGGCGTCTCCGGCCTGCACCTGAAGAGGCTCCTCGCCCGTGACATGGAGCCACACACTGCCGCGGGACACCACGTGCAGGGCCGCTCCTGGATAGGAGTCCAGCCACAGGCCCCAGGTGCCTCCGGCCTTCAGCACGACTCCGAGCGCCCCACGCGCACCCGAAACACGCAAGACCTCCGCCAGCACATCCATAGGTCCATTCTCGTCCACCACCGCGAACCGCCCACCGGAGAGCGAAGCGCATGTGTCCTCGTCCACAGCTTCAGGCCACGTCAAGTACGACTTTTCCGCGCACCTTCCGCGCGAACAGTGCCTGGACGGCGTTGCCCACGTCCTGCCAGTCGCCTCGCAGTCCGACCGGTGCCGAGAGCCTCCCGGCAGCCATGAAGCCCAGCAGATCCGTCAGCTCCTCGCTGGTCGGCGTCATGTCCCCGTAGGTGGCGATGCTGCGAGGCTCACCGAAGCCGAACAAGGCCCCTGACGGGAACGTGGTTTCCTGTCCCGAGGAGTAACCGACCAGGTGGATGGTGCCGCCCTCGGCGAGGGAACTCCACGCCTGGGCCACCAGCGGCCCGCCGACCGTGTCCAGGACCAGGTCGAACCGGTCCCCGGTTTCGGCCAGATCGGTCAGGACCCTGTCGGCGCCCAGTTCACGGAGTCCGGCGGCCCGCTCCGGCGAACCGACGAGTGCCGTCACCCGGGCGCCCGCCAGCGCCGCCAGCTGGACGGCGAAGTGCCCCACGCCCCCGCTGGCGCCGGTGACGAGAACGTTGCGCGCCAGCAGGGAATGCTTGCGAAGCACCCGGAATGCGGTGACTCCGGCGATCCCGAGCGCAGCGGCGTCGGCCAGGTCCACGCCCTCGGGGACGGTGCCGAGCGAGGCGGGGCTGACTGCCACCCGTTCCGCCCACGCGTGGGGCGCCATTCCCACTGCGACGCGCGTACCTACGGGCGGCCCCGAGCCGTCGGACGCGGCACGCACCACGACGCCGGCCGCGTCGTGACCGTGCACAGCGCCGGCCGGCCACTGGCGCACGTAATTCAGCTCTCCGAAGTTGAGACCGATGTGTCGTATCTCCACCAGCGCCTCGCCGGTGGACGGTACGGGCTCATCGACATCGGCGAACCGGACGGGTCCGGCGTCACTGTGATCGACCACAAGGGCGCGCATAGGCGGTGTACATCCTTCTGTCGTGGACGCGGGTGAACACTCGGGGCGGCAACAGATCGAGTGCGCAGATGCGCACCGCCGCCTTCTTGGAAGCCTACGCAGGACCGGGACAGCGGCCAGACCCGTGAGAATCAATCAGTTGACGATCTGTGTCAGTGCAACTCCCAGCGCGTCGAGCCCCGCACCCGCCCGGTGATCGACGCTGTGCCCGGCAAAGGCGTGCCCGGCAATGTGTTGATCTTGGGCATCAGCACTTCCGTCGGGCGGCGGGTCGCGCTGGTTGGCGTTCCGGGTGACCGCGCCGACGCCGGGCTGGGCGTACCGCTTCGGAGAGGGGGCCCTTGGCCAACCTCGTCGCGTGGGATCGGTTCGACGGCTGACATCGCGAGACACACCCGCTTCGCCGACAGACTCGACAGAGGTCTGTGTACGCGGCTTGACGCCGGGTGGTCAGCGTCGAGCGGCATCCTCGTTGTTCCCCGCAGGGCGGCGGGTCCAGAGGGACAGGTCACTGCTCGTGGCGACGGCGATGGTCTGTCCGGAAGGAGAGAAGCCGAACGCTCGAAGTTCTGAGTATGTGGCGTGGAAGATGTGCCACCACTGCTCTCCATACGGACCGCAGTGGGGAAGTCCACCGTCGACCGAGAGGAGGACGCGATCGTTGGGCCAAGCCGGTGTGACGGCCTCCAGGATCCAGCCGTCTTCGGCCTTGGTGTGCAGCCCTCCGCCGAAGAGCCCGGCGATGTGTACGCGGCTGCCGGCGATCGGTCCCAGTCCCGGACAGGTCAGGTCAGGTCGGGGACACCATCGGGGGTGCTGTCCTCGGGGTCGGGGTCGCGGTCCCTGGCGATCTTCTCGCCGGTGACGGCGTCGAAGAGACCGTGACCGTCGTGCGAGACGACCATGACCAGGTCTCGACCGCTTGCGGGGTGCGATGCGAAGCCGATGCCGAGCAGTCCGCCGACAGGGACGCCGTACGCGTAGTCAAAGACAGGGCGCCAGGGCGCGGGCGGGGCAATGACTGGGGCGGCGAGCAATCGGTCGCGCAGCGCCCGCTGATAGGCGGAGAGCACCGGCTCACCGACGGCTTGCCCCGCTGGAGGCGCCTCATTGTTCTCGTTCCTCATGTCTCATGATCTCGTGCCATGCAGCTACCTCGCCAAGCAGGTCGGTTGAGAAGATCACGGCATGACAGCCTCTGGCGAGCACCCCCTGAGAGCTGGGCCTTCCTCGGTGTCGGAGACCTGTTCCAGGTCGTCCACGACGAGCAGCGCGGCCTCCTGGCCGTTGCAGGCACGCCGGCACACGGCAGACCAACGCCGGTCGCGGTTTACGACAGCCGCTCCTTCACCCGGCGCGCGCTCGTTCGCTCACGCTTCCCCGTGCACGCCCTGGCCTTCCACCCTCGGCGCCCGCTGCTCGCAGTAGGTACCGGTAAGTGCGACGGTGACTACCTCTTCGAGGGAGAGTTGCTACTCCTGCACCTGAAATCGGACGCAGTGGCTTCTCTCAGCGAGAACGAGTTCGGCCGTCAAGTTCTGGGACTGGAATGGCTCGACGAGCGGACGCTGCGCGTCCTCATGGCACCGCCGGACGACTGGCAGGACGAAGCTGCCCACGAGTACGGGCACGTAGCCGCCGTGGACCGCGCTGACTGGGCCGCGGTCCCCGCCCGTTCACTCAGTGGTCGGGACCTGGCGGGCCCAAGGGTCCACGCACCCCGTCCACGCCTCACGAGGCAGCGCAGCGAGCGGAGGCCACACTGCGATCACTCTGGCAAGCCCAACGAGGTGCTGGGCTGATTCCCACATGGCGCCCCGCGAGATGAGACGGTGGGCGTCCACCCACCGCCGCCACAACGACGTTGTGGTGCATGACCGGACTCGGTGCGAGAGGGTGGCGAACGCATCCAGGAGTGGATCGCTGACTGCAGGGGATGAGGTGTCGCACCGTGAGACGACCTCCACCCAGCCGGCAAGCCGGACGATCACGTCATCTGCCAGTCCCGCGGCGGACTCCTGGCCGAGCTGGCCGCCTACGGATTCGAGAGGTACCTGACCGAGAAAGGGGAGGCACTGGCACTGACCCCGGACGGCCCGGCCGCCGGCCTCTAACGCGGCTGGGACCGGCACGTCAGCTTCGCACTGCGACACCCCGCGTTCCGCATGCTCATGTACGGCACCGTGCAGCCCTGGCGACGGCCCCCGGCCGCGGACGAGACGCACGCCCTACTGGTAAGACTGCTGCGCCGTGCGGCCGAGGCCGGGCGTCCTCGCATTCCGGTGGATCAGGCGACACGCGTCATTCACGTGGCGACGACGGGCGCCACGCCGGCGCTGATCGGCGATAGGCCGTCGCAGCGGGACCTGACGACTTCGGCACGGCGGCGAGACACCGCCATCGCCTCGGACACCACGGGCAGGCCCGCCTCATCCGGGTTGGACCTGGCCCCACACGCACTCGCGCTCGATGCCGCGCTGGAAATCGCGCTCACCACCAACCCTCACGTGCAGACACCGGGGTCCCCCTGCGGGACACCGAGACAGCGCTGCTCCACGCATGGCTCCTGCAGCTGGCAGGCTGAGCCGGGCCACCTGCTTCGCAGGCGGTGGACGCGCAGTCACGAAGGTCGACTGCGACCCGAGACCGCTATGGGCCGTTGTTCCAGGCGGTCATAGCGCTAACTGCCGATGGGTCGTCGGCCGAGGACGTCGCCCGGGTGATCGCCAAGTCCGTGACTGCCAGGGAGCCATGCACGCGCAGGACTGGCAGTAGCTGCCCGCTCAGAGCCTCACGTGGCTGAGAAAAGTGGTGCGGCTGGGGCAGGTGGCGTGGGGGAGGTAGAGCGCGTGGAGTGGCGCGTGAATGGGGGGTTCGAGGGTGAGGACGTGCGCTTGGCCGCCCGCCGCGGGACCCGGTGGTGTGGTGACGAAGGCGATATTGCGGGTGCCGATGACTGCTGTGATAGGGGGCGTGCCTTGGCGGGCGGTGCGTTCGGTGTCTGGTTCGAAACCGGCGTTGCGGCAGTGGTCGATGAGGAGGTCGGCGTAGCCGGAGCGGCCGGGGGTGCCCCAGACCAGGAAGGTCTCATGGGCGAGTTCAGGCAGGGTCACGGATGTGCGGGCGGCCAGGGGATGGTCGCTGGCGACGGCGATGTGCAGGCGATGCTGGCCGAGGGTGGTGCGGGTCAGACCGTGGGCGGGCGTCATTGCGCGGCACAGTCCGATGTCGAGGTCGCCGGCAAGGAGGGCGGCGATCAGCTCGGAGGGGTAGCGCTGGTGGATCTCGGGGGTGATGTCGGGGTGGGCTTCGGTCACCGGTGCGAGCAGGGTGACGAGTTCGTCGCCGGTGACGGCGGGGGTGTAGCCGATGCGGAGCGCCTGGGTCTCGCCGCGCCCGATGTGCCGGGCGCGCCGCAGGGCTGCGCGGGCCACGCCGTTGAGGACCCGGGCGTCCTCGATCAGGGCCGCTCCGGCGGGCAGTACGGTGACGCCCGCGCTGCCACGCTCCAGCAGCGGAACCCCGACTTCCCGCTCGAGGACCCGGATGGAGGTGGACAGGGCCTGCTGGGACAGGTGAAGCCGGGCGGCTGCGCGGGTGAGGCTGCCCTCCTCGGCGACGGCGATCAGGTGATCGAGTTTGTTCAGGTCCAGGCGCACCTCAACCCCTTCGGATCGATGGCGGACAGTCTTGTCGCCGGCGTTGACGGCGACAACGAAGGCGGCCACCGCGGGGTCATTCGGATGTGTCGGAAGTGCGGTCATCACGACCTCCTGGTGTTTCGCGCCAGGCGCCGACGCGGGCGAACCCGGCCGTGCCCCGGGGGGGTCGGCCGGGAAGCCCCGCCGGATGACATGTGGGGGATCAGCGGGTGGTGTAGCCGCCGTTGGGGAACATCGTCTGACCGGTGAACCACCAACCCTCGGTGGCCAGGAACCTGATGATCGGCACGATGTCCTCGATCTGGGTGAGCTGGTTGCCCATCGCCTGCGACTTGTGGAACTCCACCCGCTCCGGGGTCTCCTGACCGTAGAAGAACGGTGTGTCCATCGGTCCCGGGGCCACCATGTTCACAGAGATACCGCGGTCCGCGAACTCCTTGGCCGCCGCCCGGGTGAAGTGCTCCAGCGGCGCCTTGCCGCCGGCGTAGGTGGAGTAGCCGTCGGTGAAGGCAGCCAGCAGAGACGTGCCGAGACTGATGATCTTGCCGTGGTCGTTCAGCCGGCGACCGGCTTCCTGGATGAAGAAGTACGCCGCCTTGGCATTGATGCCGAACATGCGGTCGTACTCTTCCTCAGTGGTCTCCAGGATCGGCTTGCGCAGCACCATCCCGGTGGTGTTGACCGCGATGTCGGCGCCGCCGTAGGTGTCCACCGCCGTGTCGAAGAGCCGCCGCACGTCGGCCACCTTCGTCAGGTCACCCTGGACGGAGACGGCCTCTCCCCCGGCCTCCTGGATCGCCTTTACCGTCTGCTCAGCGTCATTCTCGGAGCTGTGGTAGTGCACGACCACCTTCGCCCCGGCCTCCGCGAACGTCCTGCTGATCAGCCCGCCCAGGTTCTTCTCGCCACCGCCGACGACAGCGACCTTGTCCCGCAGCGTGTTCTCAGTCATGCTCCGCACTCCTCACGTCCTTGTCGGCGATCATCTTGATCACGTTCCACAGACGAGCCTATGCAGACATTCCGGACACCGGGTAACAGAAGTTTTGGGTCGCTCCACAAGCATCATCGGTACCCCCAGTCAGCGGACCGTTTCGGAGAGCGGCTGACGCCTCCCTTCTTCCCGACGTCGCCCAGGTGCCGTCAGAGGCCATATCCGCAGCCGGCTGTAGACGCCCCGCAAGTTGCCGCACTGCTGCGGCAGGTGAACCTACTGCGTGCCTGTCTGGAACTTGTAGGCGATCGCGGCAATCACCTCGCGAAGCCACGCCGGCGGCACCCCGCCTCGGCGTCCGAACCGGGAGCACGGCTCGGTCCACGCCCACTGTGCATCAGGGAAGGCACACCCGGACCAACGGCCCTACACCCAGCGGTTCCGGCCGGTCGGCGCCAGGCCGGAGGCGGGCTCGGCGACCTTGGGACCGAGCGGACCCACCGGCCGAGGTCTTCGCCCTGGTGCACGACGCCGCCCGGCGACGTGGGTAGCGGACAAGGGAGCCGTGCGCGTCCGGCCGCACCCGGTCAAGGGATCGGCCGACGGCGGCGCACCGGTGCAGTGCGGAGCGTCGAGTGCGGCGCACCGGGCTCGCGAGAGAGAGCCGGGCATCGTCGGAATGGTGCGGTGCCGCACCGACTCCCGCACGATGTCATCCGCTCCTGAGAGCGGCACATCGCCGGTGTCAGCCGGTCCGTAGACCGTCGAGAAGAACGGTCAGCACCACGTGGTGACCGTTTGCAGGGTCGGGCTCGAGTCCCAGGACGCATCCCTGCACCGCTGGGGCGCCGGTCAGCCGCAGCACGTCCTGCCAGGTCAGGTCCCGGCGGAGGCGTCCCTGGACTTGAGCGCGTTCGACGACCCTCCGGGTGAGGTCGAGGAGCTCGTGGCGCTGCTGGGCGACAGCGGGCCCGCCGTGCTGATCCAGGGAGCCGGACAGTCCCGCGTTCTGAGCGGTGCGCAGGGCAAGGCCGCTGAACAGCGTCGAGAAGCCATCCCAGGCGTCATCACAGTCCAGAGCCTGGTGTGCGGTGTCGATCAGTTCGGTGAGGATGTCGCTCAGTACCACCGCCATGAGCTGGTCGCGTTCGGGGTAGCGCCGGTAGACGGTGCCCACACCGACGCCGGCCTCCCGGGCGATCTCGTGGTAGCTGACGTCCAACCCGTTAGCGGCGACGGCACGACGCGCGGCCGCGAGAACCCGCGCGGCATTGCGCTGGGCGTCGGACCGCACGGGCATCGCCGTTCCCTGGGGCGTCGCAGGCCGCTCCGCGTTCATCACCCCATCGTATCTAAGTGGACAGCTTCTGTCCGCATCCCCTACTCTCAAGAAACGGACAAAGTTGGTCCGTTTATTGCTGGACCGCCTATTGGGCTCGTGCGAGAGGTGTGAAGCATGGGGTCTCGCGTCTGGCTGGTCACCGGCGCGCCCGGAGGGTTGGGCCAGCCTCTGGTCAGTGAGGTTCTGAACGCAGGTGAGCGAGTGATCGCGGTCTCGCGTGACGACAAACCGCTGCAACCGCCGGCCTCCCTCGACGTCATCGTCAACAACGCCGGATACACGCTGGCGGGCCCCTTCGAGGAACTGGACGACGCCGGAGCAGCCCGCACCGACTTCCGCGCCAGCTGGGCGAGTCGGCTGCCCGGCAGCGCCGCCCTCCCCGATTGCCTCCCGGTGCACGACGCGCTGGCGCGCTCCGCCGACACCGCGGCACGGCAGGTCGGCGACCCCGCCCGTACGGTCCAGCCCCTCGTCGCCCTCGCCGATAGCCGAGCCCCCGCTGCGTCTTCCTCTCGGCAGTGACGCCCTCGCCGGCATCGGGAACGCCCACAACGACCAATTCGAAGACCTAGGCCGATTCGCGACGCTGAGTGCTTCCACCGACCACACAAAGGCAATCTGACATGTCCGAGCACCGCACCACCAGCCGTTTCGCCGTCGTCACAGGCGGCAGCGAGGGCCTGGGCCTGGCCATCGCCGACGCCCTCGCCCGCGACGGAGCGAACCTTATTCTTGTCGCCCGCAACCGCGGCAAGCTCGAGACCGCCGCGAAGGAACTTGGCCGGCGGGGCACCGTCGTCCACACCGTGCCTGCGGATCTCTCCGCGCCCGATGCCCCCGCCCTGATCGCCAGGCACGTCGGAAACCTGACCACCCGGGTCGACACCCTCGTCAACAACGTCGGCACCGCACACTTCGCCTCCCTCGCCGACACCACGGTCGAGGAGATGAACACCATGTGGCACCTCAACGTCCAGGTGCCACTGCTGCTGAGCCAGCAACTCCTGCCCGCCCTCGTGAACGCTCGGGGAAGCATCATCAACATCAGCAGCTACTGGGCCCGAAAAATGGTCGCCGGCCGTCATTCAGCCGCCTACTCCGCCACCCGCGGAGCGCTCAACTCCATGACCCGGGCGCTGGCCAGTGAACTCGGCCCCCAAGGAGTCCGCGTCAATGCCATCGCTCCCGGCGCCGTCCGCACTCCCCAGTACGAACGCTCCTACATCGCCCCCATGACCGCGGAGGAACGCGCCGCACACGGCCAGCAGATCGAGCGCTCCTACCCCCTGGGACGTCTGGGCACCGCCGATGACGTCGCCGCCGCAGCCGCCTATCTGGCCTCGGCCCAGTGGACCACCGGCACCATCCTCGCCGTTGACGGCGGGCTCACCACCCGCTGACTTCCGCTAGGTTCCTCAGGCTGCGTCAACCTGACGGCTGGTCTTACTTGTTGAGTGTTCAGTTGCCGCTCGCGGCAGGCGCTCCCGGAGGCGACCTGGAACGCGCTCAGTGGAGCCTTCGAACGCATGGCCCGCCAAGGTGCGCCGGGGATACGTGCCTCAGCCGTGGTGCCGCACCGCCGCGAGGCACTGGTCATAGAGGTCTGCCAGGTCGACCCGTCCGTCATGTCCGGCCCAGAGTTCGGTTGCCGTGTCGATACAGGCGAAGACCGTCGCGACGATCGCCTTGGCCTGCGTGTCGGGAGCCGGCTGGCCGGGGCCGTTGCCCAGCCGCGCCCGGACGACGGGGACGAGTTCGGCCTGCCAGCGCAGTCGCTTCTCGATGTAGCGGGAGCGCAGCGAGGGCGTGTCGAAGATGAGGCGGGACAGTTCCAGCGCACGCTCGGGGGGGTGGTTGGCGGTCAGAATGACCTCGAATCCGGCGCGCAGGGCATCCCAGGCGGACATCTCGGCCGGTTGCTGCTCGACGGTCCGTTTCAGCAGCTCGCCCAGCGCCTCCTGGTCGCCGCAGACCAGGTCCTCCTTGGTTCCGAAGTAGCGGAAGAGGGAGCGCTGCGAAATCCCTGCTTCGCGCGCGATCTGCGCGATCGTCGTCTGCTCGTAGCCCTGCTCGGCGAACAGGCGTACCGCCGTATCCAGGACCGTCTGGGCGGCGACCTGCCGCGAACGCTCCCACAAGGTCGTCATGAACGTCAGGATACGCCACTGGACAGCGACCGCCTACTTGGCATTAACTGCCAGAAAGGCAGCGACTGATAGAAGGATGACCATGCGAGCCGTCGACTACCACGGACACACCACCCTCGTCACCGGGGCCAGCGCGGGCCTCGGCGCCGAGTTCGCCCGCCAGCTCGCCGCACGCGGCTCCGACCTGGTGCTGGTCGCCCGCCGCAGGGACCGCCTGGAGAAGCTGGCCACCGAACTGCGCGAACAGCATCGGATCCAGGTCCACGTGGTGGAGATGGACCTGGCCACGGAACGCCCCGGGCAGGCGCTGGCCGCGCAGGTGGCCGAGCTCGGCCTGCACGTCACGAGCCTGATCAACAACGCCGGGTTCGCCACCTTCGGTCCCTTCCACCAGGCGGACCCGGACCGGCTGCGCCGGGAGATCGCGGTCGACGTGACCGCGGTCGCCGACATCAGCAGAGCCTTCATCGGCCAACTGCGCAGCGCGGGCCGCGGGGTACTGGTCAACGTGGCGAGCATGGCCGCCTACCAGCCCAACCCGCGCATGGCGCTCTACGGGGCGACCAAGGCATTCGTGCTCAGCCTCACCGAGGCTCTGTGGGAGGAGTCGCGCGGCACCGGTCTGCGGGTGCTGGCCCTGTCCCCCGGCGCGACCCGGACCGAGTTCTTCGACGTCGTGGGGACCCCGCAGGCCGCCGGAGGGACCAGGCTCGCCTCACCAGCCGACGTCGTCCGCACCGCGCTGGCCGCCCTCGACCGCAGGAACCCGCCGCCCAGCGTCATCGCAGGCCGCATGAACCGGGTGATGGCCTTCCTTGCCCGACGCCTGGCCAGCCGGCGCCAGGTCATCCGGGCCATCGGCCGGCTCACCGCCAAAGATGTATGACGATGGGAGGAAAGGCCGTCATGGCTCCCGAACTTATGCCGACCATGTCCGTCCCTGTGGGGTTGCCGCTCCGAGGGCGACGCGCCGGTCGGGCGGGTGGACAAGACAGTGACGGGGCTTCCGGACCAGGCGCCTGAGACACGCTCGTCCGGCCGCGCGCACGGCGGCTCTGCCGACGAGCCGACAAATCTCAGACAGGACAGCCGATGAAGTCAGGCCGGAAGACCTCTCCCTAACGTTGCTGTGGCAGCTCGGTGCCCTGGCAAGGCAGGACGAGAGCGTGTCGGAGTGGCCTGCACGTGATCGACACCGGCGGCATCGACGTCTTCCTCGGCCTGGACGTCGGCAAAGGCGAACACCACGCCACCGCCGTCACACCGACCGGGAAGAAGGCCTTCGGCAAGCGCTGCGGCCGCCGTGTCCGCACTGTCCGGTGACGTCACCAGGTGCGTGCGGTGCGGTGCAGATCGTCAAAGCTTGCGTGGATGTGCTGCCCGAACGTGCCGTGCTGCGGATCGGCCAGCCACCGGGCCGCGGCACTGTGGTACGCGGTAACAGAGACGGCTGCGGTCAGCGTGGCAGCAGGGTCGGGAACACCCCGTGCGCGCAGCGCGCTGGTGATCGCAGCAGCGAGGGCCGCCAGTTTCGCCCATTCACGTTCCCGCAGGTCAGGGTGTGCGTCGAGGATGTTCCTGCGGCACTGTGCCGCGTTCCGGCGCTGGTCGAACCAGTCACTGTCGGCAGTGAGGACCGCGCGGATCGCGTCGAGGGGAGACTGCTCGGCGGGTGCGCTTCCGAGCGCGTCCCGTACCCCAGCGATGAACAAGTCCTGTCCGGAGAAGAGCACTTCGCGCTTGTCGGCGAAGTGGTTGTAGAAGGTGCGCTCGGTCAGACCGGCGTGCTTCGCGATCTCGGCGACGGTTGTGCGTTCATAGCCACGCTCCGTGAACAAGTCGATCGCGGCTTCCTGCAGTCGTTCCGGCGTGCCGCCCGGCCATCGTGCCATGACACGCAGAGTAGGGACTGCAGGTTCTGCAATCAAGTTGTACAGTGATTGCAGAACCTGTAATCACCGAGATGCTGCGCGGGACGATGCACGCCGCGGCGGTGAAGCCGACGGGCCCTGCGGCCCCGACCAGGCGAAGGAGCTCGACATGAATACTGTCGGGAAGAAGATGGGAGTGTTTCTGGGAGGCACGTTCGCGCAGGACCCCGGCCTGACCAACCTCGTGGACCGGGCTGTGGAACTCGCGCACGAGGTGGCCGACGCCGGGATACGCACAGTGTGGTTCGGGCAGGCGGCGGACTACGACGCGCCCCAACTCGCCGCGCTGGTGGGCCGGGCGGAACCCAGAATCGGCGTAGGCACCTCGGTCGTGCCGACGTACCCTCGCCACCCACTGCTGCTCGCGGCGGCGGCGAAGACGGCACAGGCGGCTACCACGGGGCGCTTTCGGCTCGGCGTCGGGCTCGGCGCGCGCACGGTACTCGAGCCGCAGTTCGGCCTGCCGTATCCGCCGCAGATCAAGCACCTGCGCGAGTACCTCATCGCGCTGCGCCCGCTGCTGGACGGCGACGACGCTCCCTTCGTAGGACAGACACTCACGTCGCGCCCGGCCGGCCCGACGACCGTGGCCGGGGCCGTGCCGCAAGTCCCGGTCCTGGTGGCCGCGATGGGGCCGCGGGCCCTCGCAGCGGCGGGAGAGCTGGCCGAGGGAACGATTCCCTTCCTCGCCGGGCCTCGCACCCTGGCCGAACAGATCGTGCCGGCTATCACCGAAGCCGCCGCCGCGGCCGGGCGGCCGGCCCCGCAGATCGTGGCCGGGGTTCCCGCAGTGGTCACCGACAACGCTGCGGCCGCCCGCAGCCGCGTCTCGACCGCCCTCGGCTTCTACGACAGCATCCCTTCCTACCGGAGGGTCATCGCAAGCGAAGGACTGTCCAGCGCGGCGGACTTGCTGATCGCCGGCGACGAGGACACCGTCACCGCCGGTTTGCGCCGCTACTTCAACGCCGGGGCCACTGAAATCATGGTCACCCATACGGACCTCTTCGACGCCCGGGACCGCGCTCGCACCTGGGCAATCGCCCGGAACCTGTGACCCGGGACCACATCCGTCCCTACCGGTTCGTCCCGCTGCGATCGCCGTACGGTCCTTAGCCACCAGCACACCACCGTGGGAAGGCAAAAGCCCACCGAACAGGCCCCGGGCGGGGCCCGGATGGGCAACGGTGCACTCAACATCCCCGACACGGTGCCTGCTTGATCGGGAACGACCCCAAAGATAAGGGTCCCCGGCATCACCCCGCGCAACCAGCCGGGAAGCACTTTGTGCACCGGCGCACCAGCCAGATCATCAAGGCGCTGAGCCGCCCACCTTGTCCAAGGAGGCACGATGCCCAATGAGCTGAACCACATCATCGTCCACTGCCGTGACCGGCGGAAGTCCGCCGCGTTCCTGGCGGAGCTGTTGGGAGGACCGGCCCCGTGCGACTGGGGTCTGTTCACCCAAGTGGATACAGCGAACAACGTAGCCATCGACTTCGCCGACGCCTTGGTCCCGCCGGACCGCATCAACGAGAGCCACCTCGCCTTTCTCGTGACCGACGACGAGTTCGACGGCATCCTGGCGCGCCTGAAAGATCAGGCAATCACGTACTGGGCAGACCCACAGAAGTCCGAAGAGGGAAAGATAAACCATCTGTTCGGCGGACGCGGGGTCTATGCACTCGATCCCGGCGGCACGGTTCTGACCGAATTCATCACCGCCCCCTACCCCTATTGCTGACTGAGGGCTTCTGCCATCAAGGGCGCGGCCAGCTCAAGCCGGAAAGTGGCGCCGAGGCAGAGCGTTACAGTAAATGGCCGACCGGGCGCGTGAACGTGCTGGTGAGTCTGACCTGGGCTTCCTCCCGAGTTGGACCCTCCACGGCAAGTATCCACCAACCCGGCAACGGTGTTACCTGGGTTCCCAGCTGGCTCTGACTGCGATTTGTCGTTTCACGTTCTCGCGACCCCATTCCTGGGGCGCGAGCTGATCGACCGAGCCAGAGGATGTCGATGACATACAGGCGCACGGCGGGGCAGTTGGCCCAGTGCACAGCGGTGAGTCCCCATCAGGCTCCCTTCCCTCCGCCTTGCGAGCCGGTGCCCGACGGTCCGAGGCGCGTCGGCCCCGCCGAGGTGGGCGACCGCGCTGGTGCGGGCCCTGCTGGTGCTGACGAGGCGGGAAGTCGCCCGCTGACACATCACCTTGTCGGTGGGCCGGCCGCGGCGTCGGTCACGCACCGCCCGGTACGGCCTAACGCAAGGTGTCCCACAGCCTGCGCCGGTCCGCGGCGGGATCCTCAAGCACGATAGATGCAGCACCGTCGTCCAGCCGCATGACGGACCGCCGTCCGGCGTAAGCCGGCCAGTGCGGCAGCCCGCCGCCCGGAGGACGGGCAGCAGTGGGACGTCCAGTGCGGGCGAAGGAGCTCCAGGCTTCCCGTACGCGATCGGAAAGTTCTTGGGGAGCGTCGGGTCCGGCAAGCGGATGGGCAGGATTGCCGAAGACAAAGCCGATCTCCGCCATGTGGCAGGCGCCGAGAGCACCATCAAGAGCGGGCGATGGCCACGCGAACTCGTAGACGAACGTCTCCGCTCCGTGCGCGGCACGAGCCTCGGCCACCCGTAGAGCAGGGATCCGGTAGGCGTAGTCGGTCATGACCTCCGACAGCAGGTCGCCCGGGGCCGCCCCCGGATACGCGTATGCCTTGCAGGCCTCGACGGGGTCGAGGCCGAAGCCGGTGAGGAAGCCGTGAAGCACCTGGTCCGTGATCCGCGGGCCGATCCCCAGCGGGACGAGGAAGAGGCGGAACTCGTCACTCGTCGTGCCGGTGAGCAGATCGATGTCCCGGCCCGCTCCGTCGGCAAGCGCATCGATCGGACGCTGTGGCAGGGTGACTCCGTCCACGACGGGCAGCACGGTGGTGCCGCCACCTACCGACTCACCCCACTGTGTGAGGTCGGTCGCCTGCGCGATCTCCTGGCCCAGGGCAGCGTCGGCGGCGATGAGCCGCTCGCAGGGCACCGCGGCCAGACTCTCTCGTGTCGGCTCCGCGCCGGCGAGGGCGGCCATCCGCTCGGTGACGCGTCGGGCGATGTGCTCGGGGTGGCTGTGGTGGCCGGCGCCGCTCTGCGTGATAGCCCGGCGGAACAGGCCCTGAGCCTGCGGCATGGTCATGAGCGCGGTGATGCTGATGGCTCCTGCGGACTGACCGAAGACGGTGACATTGTCCGGGTCGCCGCCGAATCCGACGATGTTGTCACGGACCCATTCCAACGCGGCGATCTGGTCAAGAAGACCGAGGTTCGAGGGGCTGTCCGGCAACAGGAGGAAACCCTCCGCGCCGAGGCGGTAGTTCAGCGTGACGCAGACGACGCCGTCGGCGGCGAGCCGCGCGCCGTCGTAGGAAGGCAAGGCGCCAGATCCGTTGCGGAACGCGCCGCCGTGGATCCACACCATGACCGGAAGCCGTCCTCCGGTGCGGCCCGGAGCGGGCGTCCACACGTTGAGGTTCAGGCAGTCCTCATCTGGCGCCACCGCTTCTTCCAGCAGGCCGGTCATCGCAGGGAGGTAGCCGGGCTGGGGCGCGCTGGGGCCGGGAACGAACGCGTCGCGCACTCCAGTCCATGGCTGCGGCGGCTCGGGAGGCAACAAGCGTCGCGGACCGAACGGCGGTGCCGCGTAGGGGACGCCCATGAACGCTGCCACTTCACCCTTCCACTGTCCGCGAATGCGGCCTGCAGAGGTGGGGACGGTGATGTGCATGGGGCCTCTCCACATGGTGCTCGTACCCGACCATGCTCACCTGCCGCCGAACGGCAGAACAACTCAATATTCGAGCGGCGCTTCACAGCCTGCAGCAAATCAGCGGGACCGCCCGCCCTCAGTGCACCGGACCGGCCAGCCCAGCGGGGGCTGAGGTCGTCAGCCCTGCACAAAGTACCTCCGTGCGACCCTTCTCCCTGGGCGGGTCACTGCCGCCTGCGAGGTGCGCCGTACCAGCGCCAGCTCGTGCGCCGGGGGCGCTCAGGGCTGCCGATGCGTCCGGTGGCCCACAGCAGGGTTGACGAGGCGTCGCCGATAATGGGCACATCGGGAAACAGCCGGACGAGGGCCCGGCGGCTCAGGTCCTCCGGCGGCTTCCCGTCACGTTGGGCCCCCTGGGCGATGTCGTAGGTGTGGACGAGTGTTTCGACGACTCCCATCGCCGCGAAGCCCTCCGGGTCGGAAGCGCCGAAGACGTGCGGGGCCAGCACCGTCGGGGCAGTGCTGTCCACCATCGCAGCGAGCACGCCGCCGCACGCCTCGACGACGGTCAGGAGCCCCTCGGCCCCCGCCGCCGCGTCCCCGAATATCACGTTCACGGGTCCGTCGGCGCGGTCGCTGGACAGGCGCAGGGGCACGCGCCGGACGTCCATGGGATGTCCGAGCCCGAAGCGCAGCGCGTAGGTGAGCAGATCGTCCGCGAGATGCTCCAGGGTTTCCCAACACGTCCAGTCCAGGTCACCGGCTGGAGCACTCCATCGGGAGGGGGGAACGTCGGACAGGACCTTGACGCAGTGAGCGACGGCCTCGCGCACATGCTTCCCGCTCACCAGCGCATCAGTTGCTTCGGAATGTGACATTCAGGCAGGCTACCGGGAACGGTGCCAAGCAGCAGGCTGCAGGACCCGCTGATCCGGCTCGATCGCTCACCGGCCGCTCTGCCCGGTCGTCTTGGACAATGAACACATGGACATTCGATCCCCGCGTGTGAACGAGTTGCCCGTTCTGCAGGACATCGAGAGGGCGGCCGGCCAACGCTTCCACGACATCGGTATGCGGGAGATCGCCGATGACGATCCGCTCCCCCTCGACGAACTCGTCCGGTACCAGCGGAGCGGGCTCGCCTGGGTCTCGGTCGATGCGGCCGACGTCCCGATTGCCTACCTGATCGCCGATCGTGTCGACGGCGGCATCCATGTTGAGCAGGTTTCGGTGCTCCCCGACAGCGCGGGCCACGGGATCGGCAAATCGCTTCTGGACCACCTGGCCGGTCACGCTCAGAGTGAGCACGCTCCCGCGCTGACGCTCACCACCTTCAGCGAGGTGCCGTGGAACGCCCCCTACTACTCGCGTTGCGGCTTCCACGTTCTGCCCGACAGCACGCTGACACCTGGCCTGCGGAAGATCCGCGAGCGTGAAGCGGCAGACGGTCTGGACCGCTGGCCGCGCGTGTGCATGCGGCGGCTCCTGTGACGCAGCTCGCTGCCGTGGCGAGCAGCGTCTCAGGTCCTCAGCGCGCCATTGTCCACCGGAAGCGGCGGCCATGCGTAGACGAGGGTGTCGTCCACGGAAGCCAGAACCGACAGGCATCATCACGGAGATGGGCGGTGAGCGGGCAGCACGGTGGGAGAGCAGTACTCACGGTCGGTGCGCACGTCCGCTTCCGCGACGGCACCTGGCAGGTGCTGGCCATGACCCTGCTGACCAACCCGATGGCCTTCGCAAAGGCGTCGGCTGGCTCACGATTTCGGGTCCGCGAATGCGGGTCGCGTGCCGTACTTCTCGACCGCTTCCGGGTCGAGGGACACTCCGAGTCCGGGGTCGGAGGGGATGTCGAGGTATCCGTCGGCGTCGAGTCGCCACTCTCCCGCGACCAGGTCGTCGACATAGGCCGACCCGGTTTTGTACTCGACGAGGTCGGTGGATGCGAGTGCGGCCGAGAGCTGCAGATCGGCGGCGAGACCGATGGCCGTGTTCCATCCGTGCGGAATCAGGCGGATGCCGAGGTCCTGGGCCTCCCAGCCGATTCGGCGCGACTCGCTCAGCCCGCCGCCCTTCGTCGTATCGGGCTGAACGATGTCGAAGGCGCGGCGTCGCAGGTACGGGGCGAAGCTCTGCCTGCGCGTGAGGACCTCGCCCCCGCTGATGGGGACGGGTGATCCAGCGCGCAGCTCTGCGAAACCCTCGAGGTCGTCCGGCGCGAGGGCCTCCTCGAACCAGGCGATGTCGTAGTCGGCGAGCATCCGCGCGGTTCGCTTCGCCCATGCCAGACCGCCGGGGAAGAAGCCTTCGGAGCCGCCGGCGTCGACAGCGAGCAACCGGTCGCCGATGGCGGCGCGGGCGGTGGCGACGGTGTGCTCGTCGGTGGCGGCGTCCACCCGTCCGAATTTCCACCAGCCGATCTTGAACGCGTTGAATCCCTGCTCCACGAGTCGGGTGAGGTTGTCCGTCATGGGGCCGGCGTCGTCCATGAGTACCGACGCGTAGGGGCGCACCCGGGTGCGGTGGCGCCCGCCGAGCAGTCGGCCGACCGGCTGGCCGAGCGCCTGGCCGGCGATGTCCCACAGGGCGATGTCGATGGCGCTCGTCGCGTGGGTGAGCGCGCCGCCCCGGCCCATCCAGAACGCGGTCTGGTGCAGCGTTTCCGTGATCCGCTCGACTTCCACCGGATCCTGTCCGACGAGGTGCGGGAGCAGGAGGTCGATCGCTCCCCGGACGAGGTTCTCGGTGGTGAACGCGCTTCCGATACCTGTGATGCCTTCGTCGGTGTGGACGGCTACGAGCGTGTGCACGACATCGTTCGGGCGCAGTTCGTTTGACCAACCGCCTTCAGGGGTCGCCCCACGAAGACCGCATGTCTCAACCCTGGTGATTTTCATGAGTGAGTGCCTCTCGTCACGGGTGCCCTGGCCGCGTACGCCGACGAGGCGGCGGCTATGTGGGGAACCGTAACCTACTGAAGGTCGATTGTCGACAATCGACTATCCGGCTACAGTCTACCGAGCACCCCGCCCTCAGAGCGCCGGACCAGCACAGGAGCACCCATGGACGACGAAACCACCTCCAGGGCTGCGCTCACCGAGCACAGGAGCCACGACCGAGATTGTCGACAAAGTACAATCCTGTTACGCTCCGGCCATGTCCGGTCTTTCCGCGCTTCCCGCACTCCCCTCCGCCTCTCTCGCCTCGCGCCGCGAAACCGTGGCGGAGGTCCTGCGCGAGGCCATCACCTCGGGCCGCCTCCAAGCGGGTCAGAAGCTCACCGAGTCAGGAGTCGCCGAACAGTTGGGAACCAGCCGGGCGCCGGTCCGCGAGGCACTGCGCCAGCTGGAGCAGGAGGGCCTCGTAATCTCCTATCCGTACCGCGGTACGGAGGTGCTCGGCGTCTCCCAGGAGGAGATCGAGAATGTCCTGGTGCCGGTCCGTATCTCCCTGGAGAAATTCGCCTTCCGCAAGGCGATGCCCCTCCTTACCGACGCGGACTACGCCCACCTCCAGTCGCTCGTCCGCACCATGGAAGCAGCGGCCGATGCGTCCGACGCCGCGCTGCTCGCCGACGAAGACATCCGCTTCCACGAAGCGGTCGTGACTTGGTCGGGGCAGCAGCACTGCCTGCAGATCTGGAGGTCGATCCAGCCCCGCGTGCGCGCCTACTTCCGGCGCGACGCAAGCCACTACTCAGACGCGACCGTGGTCGCCAGGCAGCACCGCGAGCTCATCGACGCACTCCGCGCAGGTGACGAGCGCGCGCTGGACCGGGCCGTCACCGCCCATATCAACACTCATTCCAGAGCCACCGAGGACCCTTCCGAATGACCAAGACGATCTTGATCACCGGCGGCGGAAGCGGCATCGGCCACGCCACCGCGTCCGAAGCCGCACGCCGTGGCTGGGCCGTCGGCATCCTTGACCGTGACAGCAAGAGCGCTGAGCGGGCGGCCGCCGAAGCCCGGCGCGCCGGAGCCCACAGGGTCTGGTCGGCCGCGCCGGACGTCACCGACGAACGGGAGCTCATCGACGCGTTCGGCGCAGCGAGCACCGCACTGGGCCCGGTGGACGGGGTGACCGCGAGCGCCGGCATCGAGATCAATACGCCGCTACCACGGATGTCCCTCGACACCTGGCGCCGCGTTCTCGACGTGAATCTCACCGGCACCTTCCTGACCGTACGCACGGCCGCCCGAGCCCTGCGGGACGCCGGGAGGCCGGGTTCCATCGTGTGCTTGTCGTCCCCTTCCGCCTTCGTCGGCTTCGCTGGCGGCTCGAACAGCGCGTACGGAGCGTCCAAGGGTGGAGTCTCTGCGTTCGTGAGGGCTGCCGCCATCGATCTGGCCCCTCACGGCATCCGCGTCAACGCGGTCGTCCCCGGCGCCACCGATACGCCCATGCTCTACTTCGGCCTTGACGGTGACGAGCTCAAAACGGAGCGCGCGCGCCTTCGAGACGCCGCAGCACGGCAGATCCCGCTCGGACGGATGGCCGATCCCGTCGAAATCGCGCGTGCCGCTGTCTGGCTGCTCTCCGACGACGCCTCGTACGTCACGGGCAGTCACTTGGTGTGCGACGGCGGCCTCATGGCCAAGAGCGCGAATGACTTCTGACCAAGCCCCCGTTGTCTTCTTCGCGGCTCCGCAACGGAACCGCGGCAAATCGCGGGCGCGGGATTGCTCGTATGTCCGCGATACGCCGCCGACGCGGGCCGAAGCGGTCAGCGCGCCTCGTGTGCCCCGCGGGTGCTGCCCCTGACCAGTAGCTGGTACGGAGCCTTGGCGTCCGCGGGCGGCGGTGCGGTGCCCTCGATGCTGGCGACGAGTGTGCTGACCGCCGTGCGGGCGATCTGCGTCTTGTCGGGCGCGATGGTGGTGAGGGTCGGTGAGCTGTACTCACCCTCCTGGATGCCGTCGACACCGATGACCGCGACGTCCTCGGGCACCCGCACGCCGGCATCGGCCAGGGCGTGCATGGCACCGATGGCGAGAAGGTCGTTGTAACAGAAGACCGCGTCGGGCGGCTCGGGCAAGGCGAGCAGGTGCCGCATGGCCTCGGCGCCGAGCCGGCGGTGGAAGTGCGGGGTGGACACGATCAAGCTCTCGTCCACGGACAACCCGGCACGCTCCAGTGCCTGGCGGTAGCCGATGGTACGCAACTGCGCCGTCTCGCCGGTGCTGTAGGGCTGGTCACCGATGGCGGCGATGCGCCGGCGGCCCAGGGAGACGAGGTGTTCGGTGGCCTCACGGGCGGCTGCGACGTTGTCGATGGCGACGTGGTGAAAGTCGCCGTTGAAGATGTGCTCGCCGAGCAGGACGACCGGCACCCGGTTGGTGCGGTCGCGCAATTCGTCCTCGGAGATGCTCAGCGGGCTCAGCAGCAGTCCGTCGAACATGGTGGCGCGCGACTCGCGGCCGAGCAGTTCGCGCTCACGCTCGGCGTCTCCGTCGGTCTGGTCGAGCATGACGACGTATCCGTGCTCGCGGGCGGCGGTGATGACCTCGCGTGCCAGTTCGGCGAAGTACGGCACGTCGAGCTCCGGCACGACGAAGGCCAGCATGCCGGTGCGTCCCCGACGCAGGTTACGGGCGACCAGGTTGGGCCGGTATTCGAGTTCCTTCAGCGCCGCTTCCACCCTGGTCCGCAGCTCGTCGGAGACGGGGACCGACTCGTTGACCACGTTGGAAACCGTGCGAATGGAGACTCCGGCGCGTCGGGCGACGTCGCGGAGGGTGGCACCGGCCATCCAGGGGCCCCTCTCTCTGGTGCTGTCGGCTGTACGCCGCCCCGGTGAGGCTGTCTCCGAATCGCGGCAACTTGATGGTACCCAGGTATTGCATCGTTGCAAAAGGCGACGCATCATCTCTGCATCGTTGCAATCGAGGCGGCGCACGCGCTGCCGGAACCCCGCTGCGCGCTGAGCCTGCGCCCTTTTGCGGATCCGGTGACCGCAGCGCCGCAGAGGAGCCGCGCACATGTCCAGACCCTCTGTTCCCCGCCGCAGTGTTCTGCGCGGTGCCGTGGGATTCGGCGCCGCCGCCGGCCTCGGCCCGCTCACCGCCTGCGCTCCGGGCGCGACCGGGAGCGAGCCGCGCAAGCTCACCGGGACGCCGAGCGCCTCAGTCAAGGGTGAAATCACCATCTGGAACCGCTCGGGTGATCTGTTCAAGGTCTTCGACGCGGCCATCGACGAGTTCCGCAAGGCCCATCCGAACGTAAAGGTCAACCATCAGGCCGTCGACATCGACGCCAAGCTGGCCAACACGTTGATCACCGGCGCAGATCTGCCCGACGGCAGCTTCTGGGACGACGCGAAGATCGGCGGACAGGCCGAGCACCTGTACGACCTCACGGACCTGATCGAGCCGTACCGCAAGGACACCTCCCCCTACAAGCTCTCGGTCAACACCGTCGACGGCCGAATCTACGGCGTCCCCTGGGACCTGGATCCCGGGCTGCTGTGGTACCGGGAGGACCTGCTGGAGGACGCAGGCGTCGACCCGGAAGGCATCGCCACCTACGACGATCTGCTGGACGCAGCACGGGCGTTGAAGGAGAAGAACCACAAGGCCGGCCCCATCCACCTGGAGAAGGACCCCTTCCTCGGCCAGCTGTGGCTGGAGATGCTCGCCAACCAGCAGGGCACCAGCCTCGCCGACGCCGACGGGAAGCTGCGCCTGGACTCCAAGGAGTACCGGACGATCCTCAACTGGGTGCGCACGGCCGTTCACGACGGCCTGGCGACGCACGCCGAGTACCTCAAGCAGGGCGACCTCGCCGCTCTGGAGGACGGCCGGCAGGCGCTCGTGCCCTGGGCGGTGTGGTGGTCCTTCGCCCCCCAGCAGCTGCTGAAGAAGACCAGGGGCAAGTGGCGTGCCACCCAGCTGCCCGCCTGGACGCCCGGAGGCGCGCGCAGCGGCGCCATGGGCGGCAGCAGCTTCATCATCCCGGCCAAGGCGAAGAACCCGGAACTGGCCTGGCTGCTCTATGAGTTCCTCTGCTTCAAGCAGCCCGGCTACAGCGCGGTGTACGGACCGAGCAGCGTCTACCCGGGCGGTCTGAACACCTCCGTGCCCAGCTACACACCCGCCCGCAAGGCCGACGCACCGCTGTTCGATCCGGTGGCGGCCCTCGGCGGCCAGGACCTGTGGAAGGTCACGGTGGACGCGGCCGCCGCCATCCCCGCCGCCGCGCCGATCCCGTCCTGGTGGGCCAAGTCGGTCGACTACCTGGGCAACAACGTGCAGCGGCTGATGGAAGGGGACATGACCCCCGACGACGTCATCGACGATTCCGCCCGCAAGATCCAGCGGAACCTGGTGGACCGCGCGTGACCTCGGCAACCCTCTCCCCCGTGCGCGACGGTCACCGGGCGTCGCCACCACCGCCCCGTGCCCGTCGCCGGCTGTTCCTCACGCCCTATCTCTTCGTCGCCCCGTTCTACGTGGTCTTCGCCGCGTTCGGGCTGTACCCCCTGGTGTTCGCCTTCCAGCTGAGCTTCACGGACTGGAAGGGCGCGGGAGAGGCACACTTCATCGGCCTCGGCAACTACACCTACCTGCTGACCAGTCCGGAGTTCTGGTCCTCACTGGGCAACAGCGCCGTCATGTGGCTCCTCATCGTGCCGGTGCAGATCGTCGGCGGTCTCGCCGTCGCGGTACTGCTGGCCAACGCCCGTCTCAGAGCGCGCGGGTTGTTCCGGGTGGTGTTCATCGCCCCCTTCGTCACCCCCCTGGTGGCCATGGCCCAAGTGTGGATCGTGGTCTTCGACACGGACTACGGGCTGGTCAATTCCCTGCTGAACCTCGTGGGCCTGCCCGACGTCGCTTGGCTGACCTCGACGGCGTGGGCGAAACCCACCCTGGCGCTGCTGTTCCTGTGGAAGACCACCGGCTTCGCGATCATCATCCTCCTCGCGGGACTGCAGGCGGTACCGGCCGACGTGTACGAAGCGGCGGCACTCGACGGCGCCTCGCGCCGACGCCAGTTCTGGTCGCTGACGCTGCCACTGGTACGGCGCAGCATCGCCTTCCTGATCGTGGTGCAGACCCTGGCCGTGTTCCAGATGTTCGCCGAACCCTTCGTGGTCACCCAAGGCGGGCCCTACGGCTCGACCACCACCAGCGGCCTCTTCCTGTACAACCACATCACGTCGTCCGACCTCGGGACCGGAGCGGCCAACTCCTTCCTGCTCGTCCTGCTCGTGTTCGCCCTGTCCCTGCTGTCCGTGCGCCTGCTGCGCTCCCGAGACGAGTGACCCGATGAGACACAAGAGCTACTCCCAGACCAGACCGAGCCCTTGGCAGTACGTCGTCCTCGCGGGCCTGGCCGTGCTGTTCGTCTACCCCATCTGGTGGGCGATCAGCTCCTCCCTGAAGCCGGCGAACGACATCGTCCGTAGCCCGCTGTCGTTCTCCCCCGGCTCGCTCACCCTCGACAACTACCGGGCGATGCTCGACGACGTGCCCCTGGGCACCGGGTTCCTCAACACGCTGCTGGTGGTCGCGGTCAAGGGCACGCTGACCATGTGCCTGTGCCCGCTGGCCGGGTATGCCTTCGCCAAGTACCGCTTCCCCGGCCGGAACCTGCTGTTCGGCATCCTCATGCTCACCCTGATGCTGCCGACGCTCGTGCTGATCATCCCGTTGCTGCTGCAGATGAGCCAGCTCGGCTGGGTCAACACCTACCAGGCCCTCATCTTGCCCGGCAGCATCGACGCCTTCAGCATCTTCTGGATGCGGCAGACCATCGCCGCCGTGCCGGACGAGCTCCTCGACGCGGGACGAGTGGACGGGGCGGGCGAGCTGAGGATCTTCGCCCGCATCGTGGTGCCGGTCATCCGGCCGGGCATCGCCGCACTCGGTGTACTGACCGTCATGAACATCTACAACGACTTCGTCTGGCCCGTCGTCGCCGTCAACGACGAAAGCCACCAGACTCTCCAGGTCGTCCTGTCCACCCTGGCCCAGAACGTCACGGGGAACCGCATCGGCGCCGACTTCAGCACCGTCTGGGGCGAACTGCTCGCCGCGGGCAGCCTGGCGTTGCTGCCCGTCCTGCTGCTGTTCGTCCTGCTGCAACGCCACTTCATCAACGGAATCCTCGCAGGCAGCGTCAAGGGCTGACCCCGCACCAGGCCGGCTCCCGCAGCCGGCAGCATCCCCCGCGATCCGATACCGCCGCCCCCTCCCGTAGTGCGGGTCGAGGACCGAACCACCCCGCAAGCTGAAGATCGGAGCACCCACACCCATGCCCACCCCCCGCCCGGAGTACCCCCAGCCGCACTTCGACCGCTCGCACGCCTGGCTCAGCCTCAACGGCACCTGGGACTTCCGTGCCGACGCCGCCGCCCGGCACACCGCGGCCGGCCCCGACGGCTACGACCAGCAGATCACGGTGCCGTTCGCCTGGGAGACCCCCGCCTCCGGCATCGCCGCGCACTGGCTGCAAACCGCCTGGTACCGCCGCGCGTTCACCGTGCCGCCCGCCTGGCAGGGGCAGCGTGTCGTCCTGCACTTCGGCGCCGTCCACCACGAGGCCACCGTCTGGGTGAACGGCACGCAGGTCGCCCACCACGAAGGCGGCTACACCCCCTTCGAAGCCGACGTCACGGACGCCCTCAGCGACGGCGAGCAGCGGATCGTCGTCCGGGTCCACGCCCCGGCCGACAAGCTCGACCTCGTCCACGGCAAGCAGCGCAGCATGCCCCGCGACGACTACGACGGCGTCTGCTTCACCCCCTCCTCCGGAATCTGGCAGAGCGTGTGGCTCACCGCACGCCCGGCCACCCATCTCGCCGCACTGCGGCTGCGCCCGGCAGCGGATCTGGACGGCATCGCCGTCGACGCCACCGTGCGGGGCCCGGGCGCCGACGGCGCGAGGCTGACCCTGCGAGTGCGCGGCGAGGACACCCCCGTCACCGTGGACGTCGGCGCGGACGGCCGGGCCAGTGCCCGACTGCCGCTGTCGGAGCCCCGGTCGTGGACCCCCGATGATCCGCACCTGTACTACGTCGACGCCGAACTGACCACCGCCGACGGCATCGACCGCGTCACCGGCTACACCGGACTGCGCTCGATCACTGTGGACGGCGAGGACCTGTACCTGAACGGTCGCCGGTTGTTCGTCCGCGGCGTTCTGGACCAGGGCTACTGGCCCGAGACCGGGATCACCGCACCCGACGACGCCGCGCTGCGCCGCGACCTGGAACTCGCCGCACAGGCCGGCTACAACCTCGTCCGCAAGCACCTGAAGCTGGAGGACCCCCGCTACATCCACCACGCCGACACCCTCGGCATCCTGCTGTGGGCCGAACCCGCCTCACCGGGCCGTTTCTCGGCCGAGTCCACCGCCCGCTTCGCCGAGCAGATCGAACCGATGGTGGGACGCGACGGCAACTCCCCCGCCATCGTCATCTGGGGCCTGTACAACGAGGAATGGGGCCTGGACTGGGACGTCCCCGGCGACCCGGCCAAGCAGCAGGCGGTGCGCGACGCGTACGACCGGCTCAAGGCCCTCGACCCCACCCGGCCCGCTGTCGACAACTCCGGCTGGACACACGTCAAGACGGACCTGCTGGACTGGCATCACTACGACGAGAGCGCCGCACAATGGGCCGACACCGTCGCCGACCTGCTGTCCGGCGCACGCGACGACTTCCCCGTCAAGCTGGGCCCCGACTGGGTCGTGCACAAGCGACTCGCCGTCCCGGGACAGCCGTTGCGGGGCCTGCCGAACCTCAACAGCGAGTACGGCGGCGGTTTCACCGGCCTGGAGCGCGCCTGGCTCCTGCGCTGGCAGACCCAGGAGCTGCGCCGCCACGACCGGCTCGCCGGTTACGTCTACACGGAGCTGTACGACATCGAGCACGAGAGTGCCGGGCTGCTGGACTTCCACCGCGGGACGAAGGATCTCGCGGGTGTCGACCCGGCCCACGTCAACGCGCCCACCACGCTCGTGCTGGACGTCATCCCGGTCGCACCGGGCCGTGACCTGCTCGCCTCCGCGCGGGAGTTCACCGTGCCGGTGCGGGTTTCCCATCACGGCACGGAACCCGTCGCGGGCACCCTGCACACCACGTGGACACCCGTGTACGGACCCACGCCCGCGTCCCCGGGCGACCCCGTGCCCTCGGGCCGCGCCGAGGCCAAGCCCTATGTGCTCGGTGAGCCGGTCACCGTGTCCGCCGCGCTGCCCGACGGCTGGACCAGCGGACGGTTGCACCTGGCATTGGTGACGACCGCCGGAACGGTCGTGGCACGGACCGCGCTCGACGTGGACACCCGCACCGCACGGCACATCGGGGACGACGACCGGGCCCGCGCCGCGGACTGACCCGGAACAACGCGGCGGCCGACGGAGCGGCCCGCGCCGGGAGGCGTCCGCCGCGTCTCTCGCTCCCGGCGGGTCGCGGAACCCATGGGTGCCGCGACCCGCCCCGGCCCATGCACCACCGACCCACCGCCCGCCCACAACCGACCAGTGCACCACCCGGTCTCCACCCGGTCTCCACCCGCAAAGGAGTCGTACCGTGCGCACCACCCAGGTCATACGCAGATCACCGAGATCAACGGCCGTGCTCGGCGTCCTGACGCTACTCGCGGCTCTGATGGCCCTGTGGGCCCCGTCATCTTCGGCGGCGCCCGCCGGTCAGGTCCTCGCCTCCCCGGACCTGACCACCTACCCGCAGGGCGACAACAGCTACCCCCGAGCGGTCCGCCTCGACCACGACGGGTCCTCGGGCCAGACCATGCTGGCCACCTTCGCCCGGCGCAACCAGGGCGCACCCAGCTCGCTGCCCGTCTACCGCAGCACCAACGGCGGTCAGAGCTGGTCCTCCACCCCCATCTCGACCATCACCTCACACACCTCCGGCTGGGACCTGGAGGCTCCCGTCCTCTACGAAGTCCCGCGCACCGCGGGCGGGCTGAACGCCGGAGACCTGCTCGCCGCCGGCACCGCCTGGAAGGCGGGCGACTACACCGCCCAGAAGATCGAGGTCTTCAAGAGCACCGACCACGGTCAGAGCTGGCAGTACCTGTCCAACTGCACCCAGACCAGCGGACTGCCCAACACCATCGGCCACGGCATCTGGGAGCCGTGGTTCCTGCTCGCCCCGAACAACACCCTGGCCTGCTTCATCTCTGACGAGCGCCCCGCCAACACGGCGACCAACAACCAGGTCATCGGCCACTACACCTCTGCCGACGGTGGCCGCACCTGGAGTTCGACACTCACCCAGGACGTCGCCTTCCCCGCCGACAACCTCGCCCGGCCGGGCATGTCGATCATCGTGCCCCTGCCCAACGGCCGGTTCATGATGTCCTACGAGCTGTGCCGGGACGCCACGGACGCGGACCACGCCTGCGAGGTGTACGTCAAGACCAGCAACGACGGCCTCAACTGGGCTCCCAGCGACTCACGCGGCACCCTCGTGCAGACCAGCGACGGACGGCAACTGCTGCACACCCCGTACCTGGCCTGGCAGCCGGGCGGCGGCCCCAACGGCACACTGCTGATCTCCGGTCAGCGCGTCGTCACCGGCCCCACCGGCAACAAGGCGATCATGTCCGAGTCCGGCACGGTGGTGTTCGCCAACACCGACCTCGGCACCGGCGAGTGGACCGAGATCGAGGCCCCGGTCAAGACGGACCCGACCGGCGGCTACAACCCCGGCGAGCCCTCCTGCCCCGGCTACAGCTCACCGATCGTGCCGCGGGCCGGCGGCACCGACTTCCTGTACCTGACCGCCATTTGGGTCGGCATCGGCAATCAGTGCCAGGTCCGCTTCAACACCGGCAGCCTCGGCGGCCCGGTGGGACAGGTGACCACCCCGTGGGTGGCGGGCAAGTGCCTCGACGTCGACACCAACACCAGCGGCAACGGCCGCGCCGCACAGCTGTGGGACTGCAGCACGGCCACGGGCCAGCGCTGGTCGGTCGCCCCTGACGGCACCCTGCGGGCCTTCGGCCGATGCCTGGACATCGACGGCAACGGCACGGGCAACTTCACCAAGGTGCAGCTGTGGGACTGCAACGGTTCCGGTGGCCAGCAATGGCGGCATCAGTCCGACGGCTCGTTGCGCAACCCGCAGTCCGGTCGCTGCCTGGACATCACCTCCGGCGGCACCGCCAACGGCACCAAGCTGCAGATCTATGACTGCAATGGCCTGAACACCCAGAAGTGGAACATCCCCTCGTAGCAACCTGCTGCGTCCCCTCACGCGAGACGACCAGAACCGGCGACCCCGCTCCCGACCACAGTTCCACGGAAGCGGGGCCGCGGTGCGGCAGGACGCGACGCCCAGCGCGTGCCGCTGTACCTCAACGCGCCTGACCCTCGACGTAAGGGCGTTCACCGAGTCCGCCCGCGTCGCGGTGGCACCATCCCTGCCGCAGAGGGGCAGCGCCGTGTCGACGGCCAGGGGCCGCGCGTCGTGCGATCGACCGGAACGAGCCCCGCGGGGCCGTCTGCGCAAATGTGGAATCACAGCGACCGGCCCCGTCCCCGCGGATCGCGTGCGTGACTGCCACAAGCTCGGTACCGTGGCGACCGAGCTGCTCTCGGTCCTCAACGAGTTGCTGGGAACGCCGCCTTGGAGTAGTCCAGCATGCGCATGGCGTCCGCAGCTGGCGGTGACAGCACTGCGGTGCCCCGTACGTCGCTCAGGGGCCCGCAGGTCTGCGCGTCGCGGAGCCCGATGAGGTTGCTGGGCGGTCCATACGGAGTGACGGCTCGGTGCCGTGAGGGTTGAGCCTCGGCGGGTGGCATCGGGCTGTCTTGCTCAGGCGCCGGCGCCGCCGTCGACCGGCAGGATCGCGCCGGTCACGTACGAGGCGCGGTCGCTGAGCAGCCATGCGGCCGCCTCGGCGATCTGCCGGGGCTCGCCCATCCGACCGAGCGGGATCGACTTGGTCATCTGCTCGACGATGCCGGGGGTCGCCGCCTCCCAGGTGTCGATCATCTCCGTGGCGGTGCCCCCGGGGGTGATGCCGTTGCCCCGGATACGGGTCACCGGCCCAGTTCACCGCGGCGGTCTCGGTGAGGCTGTTGAGCGCGCGCTTCATGGCACCGTAGGCGGGCAGGGCCGGGTTCGCGCGGCGGCTGCCGATGCTGGAGGTGTTGACGATCGCCCCGCCGCCGTTCTTCCGCATGAGAGCGGCCTCGGCGTTCATGGCGGTCCAGTGCGCGCGGAAGTTCACGGCGAACTGCTCGTCGATGTCCTCGTCGCTGGTGGTGTGGACCGGGCCGAACTGCTGCTGGGGGACGGCGCCGTTGTTGAAGGCGCCATCCAGCCGTCCGTGCAGCTTTTCGACCTGGTCGACGGCGGCGCGGATGCTCGCGCTGTCGGCGAGGTCCAGGGGGACGGCGTCGGCGCTACCGCCGACGGCGCGGATCTCCTTCACGATGGTCTCCAGGGCGTCGGTGCTGCGGGCGGCGAGCACGACGGCGGCGCCCTCGGAGGCGAAGAGCCGGGCCGCGGCCGCCCCGATGCCGCGGCTGGCGCCAGTGATGAAGACGACCTTGCCAGTGAGCAGGCCGACGGGTGCGATCTCAGTGGTGTTCGTGTTGTTCGTGGTGTTCATGTTGTTCGTCATGGCAACAGCGTCCAGTCGGCCGCCGCCCGGATACAGGCACAACCAGTACTACGGTCCGCCGCCAGGTGGCGCGCACACTGGCCGTATGGACAAACAGGAGCTCGGGGTATTCCTGAGGAGCCGCCGTGAGCGGCTCCGCCCCCAGGACGTAGGTCTCCCCGTCGGCCCGCGGCGCCGCACCCCAGGGCTGCGCCGCGAGGAAGTGGCCGTCCTCGCGCACATCTCCACCGAGTACTACATCCGCCTCGAACAAGGCAGGGCGCCACGCCCCTCAGGCGACGTCCTGGCCGCGATTACCGGCGCCCTGCGGCTCACCGACGCCGAGTCCGACCACCTCCACGTCCTCGCCGGCACCGCGCCGAACCGCACCGGACTGCACCGGCGCGACGTCCGCCCCAGCATCCTCGCGCTTCTCGAACGAATGCCGCAAACAGCCGGCTTCGTCATGTCCGCCGCGTGCGAGGTCCTCGCCTGGAACGACCTCGCGGCCGCCCTCATGGAAGACTTCGCCCCGCTCACCTCCCATGAGCGCAACCTCGCCCGCCGGGCCTTCCCCGGACCGCAGTACGCCGAGGAGACGCTGTACGGGATCTCCGACGCCGCCGACTTCCGGGCGAGCGTCGTGATGCAACTCCACACCGCCCTCGCCCGCTACCCCACCGATCCCGCGGTAACCGGCCTCGTCGACGAGCTCCGCGACACCAGCCCCGAGTTCGCCCGGCTCTGGGACCGCCACGACGTACAGCCCGTACCGACGCTCACCAAGACCTTCCGCCACCCGGTCGTCGGCGACGTCACCGTCGACTGCGACATCCTCACCCTCACCGACCGCGACCAGCACCTCGTGCTCTACAGCGCACCGCAGGGATCCCCTGGCGCAGAGACCCTGGCTCTTCTGAACGTCCTCGGCAACCGGGCGAGCGACTATCTGCCCTGAAGGGTGTTGCAGAAGGCCCTGACCTGGGCATCTCCCATGAACGCCTGAGCTGTTGAGGGCCGGACGAGTGTGGGTGGACAGTTCGGTCGGCTGCTGAAGGCAGTGCGGGAGCGCGGTGGCGGGGGTGTGGGTGGGCTCGTCCGCGGCGGCTTCCGCTGGCCAAGCGGGTGCTGCTGGTGGGCGTGCCCTACCGCACGAACCTCACCATGCGGCAGTTCGCGATTCGACCGGCCGTGAGGGGGCAGCGGCGGTCCTACAGCGGCGCCACGGCCCAGGCGCTCCGTCCTGTGCGGAGTGAGGATGGCCCGTCAGCGCGGACAGCCTTCCTGACGGTGCGGACGGGGTCCGTCGCTTTGGCGGACCCCGCCCGCACCCTGACGAGGGGCTGAAGGGTGATTCTCCGCACCATATGTACTTCGCCGGTGGTCGAGGTCGGCCGGACACCGGGTCCGGCAGGGGTTGCTCGTGGTCTGGGCATACGAGCACTTAGGCGACCCCGTCGAGGTCGGCGTGCTCGTCGTACTTGTCGACGGACACGGCCGTGACCCGGGAGGCCCGGTCCGCGCCGACGGCCTCCCGCAGGAAGGGGTCGTTCGCCAGAGCGAGCAAAACGAAGCTCCAGCAGCCCGGGCGGGGCCCAGCCGTGCACCGCGGCGGCCGGTTTCCACCCCAGGTTCACCAGGTCGGCCACCGACTACGGAAAGGCCGACTGGCCAGGGCCGGGTCCGGGGTCCGCCCGGCCCGGGTCGGGGCACGCGGAGGCGGGACATCACCGTCTCGACGGTCGCCGTCCACCCGGCCTCGACAGCGAGGCCTGCAAGCAGCGGAACACCGTCGAGCGGTGCATCAACCGCCTCAAGCAGTGGCGCGGCCCGACCACCCGGACCGACAAGCTGACGACCGTCTACCAGGCCGCACTCCACCTCGCGGGCATCCCCATCTGGACCCGACGCTGACCAAAGAGACGGAACCTAGCGCGCCCGCGTCCGGTACCTTTCCGCATCGTGAATGCAGCGGAACTCGTCGAGTGTCAGGGTGACGCCCAGTGGCGTGCCGGGGTCGATGTAGAGCAGCAGGCCGCCGCGATTGTGGCGGCGGATGCCGTCGATGTCCGTGGTTTGATGGCGCCATTCGTCGCCCAGCATGATCCGCATGGTCGCCGTCGAGGTGAACACCACCTGGCACTCTGCCGTGTCAGGCAACGGCCTGCGGTACGGCCAAGCCGGGGGGCGGTTGGTGAACGCTCCGCGGAGCAGTGAGCGCAGCGACAGCGTCGGCAGCAGGAGCTGAGTGCTGGAGATGAGTTTGGCCCACAGCAGGTCGTTGTGGGCGCGCAGGGCCTCGAGCAATCGAATTTCCCCGTCGTCCCCCGGTGCCCAGTCGGCCGACGGTGTGCCTGGTTCCAGTTCGGCCCCGTCGGGTGGGATGCCGTCGTACCAGGTAGCGATGGCCTCGTAGCGAGGCGGCGGGACCAGTCCGTTACGGCGCAACAGGGCGGCGCTCTCTGTCTGTCTGCCGGTGTCCTCCAGGAGTCGTGCTTGGACCAGGAGGGCTGTGTCCAGTGCGTTGTACAGATGCGGATGCCGGGCAGTGAGACGGGCGTACGCCGCCGTCGTCTCTGTTGCCACGGCGCACGCCTCCCGGGCACGTCTGGCGCGCATGAGCTGGTTGCGGAGGTTGGCCAGACAATCGGCACGTGGCACGGCGTGGGCGGCAGGGTCCGTCTCCCACAGCGCCGTCCACAGCCGCAGTGCCTCCCGGGTCGTCTCCACGGCCTCGTCGTCCCGGAGACGAACGGATAGCCGCGCGCCCAGGTTCATTAGCGCGGACGCCAGCGCTTCCTGGTCGGCCAAAATGTTCGAGCCGGCGAGGCGGCGAGCCAGGGAGACGGCCTCCTCGCTCGCACGCAGGCCCTCCTCGCTGCGCCCCGCCCTGTCCAACAGCAATCCCGCATCCGACAGACATGCGCTCAGCCTGCGCCCGTAAACGGCGGGGTTAAAGCTGGCGAGTCGCCGGAAGACCCCGGTCGCTTCCTCGCTGGCCAGTACGGCTTCCTCATATCGTCCCACGTCCGCAAGGAGCAGCGCTTGGTGGTAGAGGATGTCGGCGAGGAAGGAGCTGCCCTGAGCGGGGTTGGCGAGGGCGAACCCGCGGGCGAGCGGGACAGCGCGCGCAGCGTCTTCCCGTGCTTCGGCGCCCCGGGCCAGCAGCCGCCGCGCCTCCGCCCGATACCCGAGTGCCTGGGCCAGGGCGATGGCATGTTCCGCCTCCGCGGGGGCGCCGGGAGCGGGCGGGCCCAACAGGTCGATGAGGCGCGTCAGCAGCTCGTCGGCATACAAGGCATCCCCGGTGGCCTTCAGCGCGTGCACTGCCGCGTTGAGCAGTGCGGTTTCGGCGATCCTCAGTGCGTTGTCGTCGATGTTCTCGAGTTCCGCGAGCAGTGCCAGCGCCTCGCGGGTGTGTCCGTATGCCTCCTGTCTGCGGCCCTCGCCCTGCGCCAGCGCGTTGGCCTGGAGCAGCAGGGCCGACACCAGCAGTTGCCGGTGCTCGGGGTGCTGGCGCGCCAGGGACTGGAGTTCGGCCAGCAGAGCGAGCGTCCTCTCGTAGTCACCGGCGTTCCCCAGCCGTCGTGCCGCCTCGATCAAGAGAGCCGCCCGGCGCGGACCCTCGGCCGGCTGGTGGTGAACCCACCGGAAGGTGGTCGCGGCCATGCCAACGTCGAGTTCCGGATGCGCTCCCTCCGGGAGGCACGTTCTGAGGGCGTCCAGCACCCCGGAAGCGGCGGCGTCGTCGGTGGCCAGGGAGACCAGCGCCGGTGATCCGGCGGCGACAGCGAGTCCGGGGTCGCGCAGCAGTGGTGGGAAGAGGTGCCGACGGCCTACGTGGGGCCAGCGCTCCCCGGCCGCCGCGAGGAGCGTCACGGTGCTGGCCGCCGAAACTGGGACCGTGCCGTCCGGATTGCGGGCCAGCAGCCGGACCACGGCCTGCTCAGCCCAGTCCGGTTTGGGATAAGCCTCCTTGTGGCCGGGCAGGGTGAGGGCCACGAAGTCCTCGGCCAGCCGGTCGGGGTAGAGCGGTTGCAGCGCCAGCCCGTGTAGCGGCGGCGGGTAGCACCGGGCGTGGTCGTCGAGCACAGTCCGGGCCTCGAGGCCGGGGTAAATTCGCGTAAGCAGCGGCTGCGCGTCCCATATCGGTCGGACACCGACGAGGCAAGCCAGGAAGACCGCCTGTTTCATCCGCTCTGGCGGGATTGCCGTCGGTCCGCGCGCCGAGACCCGGCCGTCGGTGCCCTGTCCGTACCGCAGTGCCCAGTAGCTGTGCTCCCGGTCCAAGAGGTAGACGGTGAGGCCCACCATCGTCTCGGGCGGCGTGACGCCCCGCAGGGCGGCGTCTACACCGACCAAGGCGGCCATGTGCACAGCGAGGGTGAGTCCGAAGTCAGGGCCGTCCAACGACGCCGGCAGGCCGATCAGGTCGGGGCAGTGGTGGCCGCGCAGCCGGGCATATGCGTCGCGCGCGGCCTGGAACATGCGGATGCGGTGCTGCCCTTCAGGCGGCAACGGTTCCAGTTCCATGTCGAAGACCGGGCCGCGTTTCCGTGCCTCGGCGCGGATGGCCGGCCAGGAATCGAGGCTCCGACCGATCAGTAGCACACGTGTCCGCTTGTCCGGGCGCGCGAGCATCGCGTTGCTCAATAGCCAGTGCAGATGGGTGACGGGCCAGCGGTCCGCGTAGTCGACGATCAACAGTACGCCGGGGGCGTCGCCGGGGCGGAGGTCCTGGCTGCCGGGTTCGGGCAGCAGAGTGCCGCCGTGCAGTGCGGTGGACACCTTCCAGCCGGCGGCGGCGCACTCGTCGGCAAAAGCAGCGGCCAGCCGGGACTTGCCCTGCCCTCCCGGTCCGTGCAGCCAGCACACCGCCGCCGCGGTGCCGCCACCGTCCCGCCACTGCCGCAACCGCGCCAGTTCGGCCTCGCGGCCAGTGAACGGAACGACCCCGCTCTCAGCGCGGAGAGCGTAACTGGGCGAGCCCTCCTCCGGCAGCGGTCCTGTCCCAAGGCGAGACCGCCACTCGTAGAGGACATAGACCGGCTGGCCATCGACGTAGACGTGGATATCCGCGCCGTTAGCACCGTAGGCGAAGCCGTTCTCGGCACGCACAATCTGCGTTACGTGCCGGGAAGCCGAGGGCTCCTGCGTCACCGTTCGCCAACCGCTCCCTCACCGGGATCGTCGACTCTCGTGACGTGGACAGAGCCGCCCTGCGCCGCGAACACCTGTCCCTGGTCACGGGCGATGTTCGTCTGGTGCCATGTGTTGCCACGTTCGGTGAGTGCCTGCCGGACCTCCTCCAGAAGCGTTCGCAGCGCCGCCGCAGCCCGCTCCCGGTCCTGCTCGTCGAGGCGCTCCAAGTGAGCTTCGAACCGGGTCTGCCAGGTGCCCTCCTGCCTGGCCAGTGCCCCTGTCGGGTCATCCGAGGCGCCCAGGACCCGCGCGGTGCGGTCCAGTTGGGCCAGGGCGTCGCCCTCCTCGTCGCCCCGTCCGAACCACGCCGCCACGCGGCGGCGAACTACGTCCCAGGCATCCGTGCCGGCAGCCTGCACCACCGCAGTGCCGGCCGACGCGGCCAGCACGATCAACGCCTCGGGAAGCATGCCCCTCCTCCCCGGCGACGGCCGACTCGCCGTGCTCGTCACCGGTACGGGTGTGTACTCCAGCGATCGATTACCGAAGGTCGCCGGTAGATTACACCTACCGTGCTGGTACGAGGGAGAGAACGGTCCCCGAACAGCCATCGGCCTGGGGCAAGTCCGCCTCCGTGACGGTGGCGTCTGGCGCGATCTTCAGCGCTCCTACGGTTGCCCTCCCTATTCTTCGCCTGCATGATCACCGATCCGCGGGGCGAGCGACCGCCGGAGTGAATCGAATCCGCCACGAGCCCCCGCCGACCCGCCCAACCTCAGCCGGGCCACCCCAGAGCCCCACAGCCACGGACGCCACCTCGATCCGGTCATCACCTGTCCTACGTCACTGTGAAACTCGGCGGCATCGAAGGTCACGCCAACAGGATCAAGGCGCTCACACGGCGAGAGACGCGCTGTCGTACGCCATCTACCGGCGAGAGCGCCAGGTCACGATGGAGGAGGTCACTTCAGCAACGATGACCGGCCTGCCTCTCCGCACCGTATTTCGCGTCGGCGCCACTGCCGTCGACTCCGAACGGTCAGGACGCGTTGACATGCCTTCGAATCCAGGGTCAGCCCTACGGGTTCGCCTCACCGACGCGCACCGTGGCCCCAAGGCCACTCCTCCCCGCCGACGGGCTTGCAGCCATAGTGCGGTACCGGTCGGCCACCTACACGGTTCTGCGCCGGACAACGCTGTGACACCTCCGGCTTCACGAAACATCCACGGTTGCGCTCGGTGCGTACTACAGTTTTCCCGCGCGACTCGTCACCTGTTTCGCGCAAGAGACAGATGGGCTGGAATTTTTCGCATGCCCAAGGTGCGCCGGGTTCTGGGGGCTTTGTGCAAGAAATGATCATGGGTTCGAACGTGGCCCTGGCGGACCTGAGTGACGACGTCAGTTCAGTGATCGTCAGTCTGGGCTGGGCCAGCCCTACCGGTGAGGGCGACGCGGATGTGTCGGTCCTGCTGCTGGACGCGAACGGCAAGGTACGCAGCGACGGCGACTTCTACTTCTACAACCATCCGGTCGCCGACGACGGGAGCGTGCAGCTTCTGGGCAAGACGCCGACGGCGGACGGAAGTGAGGACCGCATCAGTTTCGACCTCACCGCCGTGCCGTCCGGGATCGACCGGATCGTCGTCGCCGCGAGCAGATACGGCGAGGCCCGATTCGGTGAGCTGGACGACGTGAGGATCACGCTGGCAGACGCGGCCGGCGAGGGCCTCCTGCGGTTCGCCGTCGACAACGTCGACTCCGTGACGGCAGTCATCTTCGGTGAGCTGTACCGGCGGGGTGAGGGATGGAAGTTCCGTGCCGTCGGGCAAGGCTACGAAACAGGGCTTGCGGGGCTGGCCACGGACTTCGGGGTCGACATTGAGGACGACGCGGCTGGGCAATCCGAAGCGACGCTCGACGGTACAGAGGCCGACGAGCAGGCGGATGCGACGGCTCTGGCGCCGACCGAGACCCTTGCCGAGAAGCCCGACAGGCAGGCGCCGCTGGAGGCCGTCCCCGCCCCTCGCCGACCCGAGGACGGAACCCGCGAGCCGAGGAAGCCGGCCGCCCGTCCTCGCACCGCCAAGAAGAAGGTCACCCTTCCCAAGACGGTCAAGAAGACCCTGGCGGAGAACGACTCCTGGAAGTCGGCCAGGCTCTTCCCGGTCTCGGTGCTCAAGAGCGACCGGGACCGTGAGATGCGCGCCACCTCGGTACTGCTGTCGGTGATGGCGCAGGTGCCGGAGTTCAGCAGAAGGCTCACGGCGGGGTTCGGGGCCCCGGCGGGTCGCATGGAGACGTTCACAGAGGTCTCTCTGCCTCATGGGGACACTCCACGGCGCCCGGACGGGGTGATCCGGGTGGAGCGGGCCGGCAAGCTGTGGACCGCGCTGGTCGAGACGAAGACCAATGGCAACGCGCTCAAGGTCGACCAGGTGCAGGCGTACATGGACATCGCCGCGCGCCGCGGTTACGAGGCCGTGATTACGCTGACGAACGACGTCGCGCTGGAAGGCAGCCCGCTCGTAGACGTCAAGATCGACAAGCGGCGCAAGCACAAGGTCGCCCTCTGGCACCTGTCGTGGGCCGAAGTCGCTCACCAGGCGCAGATGCTGATCAGGCATGAGGGCGTGAGCAACGCCGCGCACGCCTGGCTTCTACAGGAACTGCTCCACTACCTGCAGCACGAGAATTCAGGCTGCCACGGCTTCCAGAACATGGGGCCCGCGTGGGTCCCCGTGCGCAACGGGATCGACGACGAAACCCTGTGCCAGGGAGACGCCCGGGCACTGGAAGTGGTCGAGAACTGGGAGCGGCTCATCCGCCAGGTCTGTCTGAGGCTCGGCGGCGAACTCGGGCAGAAGGTCTTGCCCGTCCAGCGCGCCAAGCGCGGAACGGACCCCAAAGAGCGCCGAAACCGCCTCGCCGACCAGCTCTGCCTTCATGGGCGGCTCCAAGCGGACCTGCGCATCGACGGCACCCCCGGCGTCCTGACCGTCAGCGCCGATCTCCGCACCGGCAAGCTGCGCACAGGCATCGACATCCCGGCCCCCGAACAGGGCTACCCCCTGAGCTGGGCCAAGCGACTCATCCGCCGCCTGGCCGAGGCACCGGCGGACCTGCACGTCGAAACCCTCGTCGACAGCGAAGCCGCAGGCCCTCGCGGAACCCTGGAGCGGCTGCGCCCCGAGCCGGCGGATCTGCTCCCCAAGGACAACAACGCCAAGATCACCGGGTTCCGTCTGTCTCTGCTCAAGAGCATGGGGAGCGGCCGCGGCAACGCCGAGACCGGTTTCATCCGCAGCGTCGACGACGCCGTGCACCGCTTCTACACCACCGTCGTCCTCCACCTGGACGCCCCTACAACGCGCCGGACGCCGACCAAGGAGCGTACGACGGCCGGATGACACCCGGGTACAGACGGCAGCAGCGCCGCCTGTGCCCGCCGCGAGCGTCCTCTTGCGCAGACCCGCCACCCTGACCTGCGCAAGAGGCCGCTCACGGGACGTGGCGTGGTGCGCCCAATCCGCAGCCAGATCAAGCCCTTTGTCGAGGTACTGATCGCCGAGACCGCCCGGCACGCACAGCTTGAGCGTGACGCTGTCGTCCCGGGCTCCGGGAGAAGCGGTCCGTGCGGGGTGGCTTGCCGACCCCGTCCGCGCCTCAGGTTTCGCTTCCGGCGCGGACGATGCGGGCGACGATCTCCTCGGCCGCGGCCGGCAGGTCGGCGTGGGTGACGAGACGGACTGGTTCTCGACCGTGACACGTCCGCGTTCGAAGGCGTAATAACCGGACGGAGCTTCGAAAGAGCGGTGATCGGGTCGTGCGGAGTGGTACAGCTACGGCCCCCTCCAGGGCGAGCGCAGCGCCGTAGAGACCGGCGAGGCGGATGGCTTCGATGCAAGGCTCTCTACCTGGAAGCGGGTCGTGGTCTCCAGGCCACTGGCGACCACGAGGAGCCCTCGGCCTCGATGCGGGCGGCAGTGACCTCGCTGAGGATGTTGGGCTCGGGCTTGGCCTCCGGGCCGAAGGAGCCGCCCATCAGGTAGACGCTGCCCACGGCTTCGGCGAAGACCCCGGGGCGCTGGATGGTCCGGGCCAGGTTGGCCAGCGATCCCAAGCAAGCCGTCACCGCCCCCGCTCGCCGACGCGTCAACGTCCTGAGGGCCACGATCCGCGCCCCCTTCCAAACCGCCCCAGCCGCTGGTTCCTACGACGGCATCTAGGCATCCGCCCCCAGTCCCTGTCCGAGCGCCTTGATAGAACCTCTTCATGACGTTCCGATTTACCGCCCGCGTCGCCGGAGTTGAGGTCGATCCCGACGGCTACTTCACCGAAGCCGGCCTCTCGGAGACCGAGGACGGCACCGGCTTCATCCTGTCGTTCATGTCAGGCGAGGAAGATCCCGATGACCAAGAGGTCGCCCTGGGGATGGACACCCATTGCCTGGTCACAGCCGGGCAGGGGACGGCCTATGGCTGCGTGCGCGAAGCCGTCATGGAGGGCAATGTCCTCCGTGTCGTGCTGGACCCCGAGGCAATGGAGAGCCTTCGGCTGGAGGACAGCGAAATCGAAGCTGTCATTGAGGCACCGGCGCAGGATGTGGCACGGTTCCGGGAAATACTCGCTCAGGTGCTCGCCTATGGGAGGACGGATGCCTTGCCTACCCGGGTAGCGGTCTGATCCGAGAGGTAGGGCCCTACCCGGCTTGACAGTCTGGCCCCTGGCGCGTCGAAGTCAGCAACCGCACCACGGGTACAGCCGCCACCCCGGCCGAACGACCATCCGTGTGCCGTCGTCCACGTTACCCGCTGTGCGTAGGCAGGCGACGGCTCAGAGATCGCCGGACAAGTCCTCCAGGCGTTCGCGGGCTCGGATCCGCCCGCCACTCCGGTTGAGGTGAGGCGGGCGCATCCGCAGGGAGGACTGCACCAGCCGGTTCAGGCCATACCCGCCAGTTGCTGCTGCTCGGGCTCGTCGGAGCTGTTTCCACCGGGGTCGTCGGCCGTCGGCTTGGAGAGCCAACGCAGGGCGGCGGCCCCGAGCGCGGCATGCAGCAGAGCGGCCACCACGACGGCGGCGTGCAGGCCGGTGACAAAGGCGCTCTTCGCATCCTCAAGCGCCGCAGGCAGGAGGAGGGGCAGGTGGCGCGTCTCGTCCAGGGTGGGAGCGAGGTCCGGCCCCTGGAGGCGGAAGATCAGGGCGGCGAGCGACCCGAGGATCGCGATGCCGAGGGCGTTGCCGATCTCGTTGCTGGTCTCCGCGATCGCGCCGGCCGAACCCGCACGCTCCGCGGGGACTGCGCCGACGGCGGTGTCGGCGACCACGCTGAAGGAGATGCCGTAGCCGACTCCAGCGATCATGGTCGAGGCGACGTACCAGCCGATGCCACCGGTGATGGTGGTGGGCAGGAGCAGAAGCAGGCCGCCGGCGATGGTGAAGTGGCAGATGATGAGCGCGCTTCTCTTGCCGATACGGTCGACGAAGGCGGGGGTGAAGATGCAGGTGAGGGTGAGGACCGCCGCTCCGGGGAGCGCGAGCAGTGCCGCGTGCAGGACGCTCAGGTCCAGGACGGATTGAAGGTAGATGCCGGACAGGTAGGCCGCCGCCGACCATGCCGCCAGCGGCAGCAGCCCGGTGATGATCGCGATCGTGAAGGTGCGGTCACGGAACAGGGAGAAGTCGATCAGCGGGTGCTCGAGATGCCGCTGGCGGAGCGCGAAGAACGTCAGGATCGCAAGGCCGAGCAGCCCGGTCACGGCCGGCAGGACCATAAAGCCGTCTGCGGCCAGGTGCTTGATGCCGTAGATCGTGAGCAGCAGGCCCCCGGCGGAGGCCACGACGCTGAGCAGATCGACGCGGCCGGTCCGAGTCGCCCGGACCTCGCGCAGCAGGGCCGGCGCGAGCACCAGGAAGACGGCGATGACGGGCAGGTTGACCAGGAAGACCGAGCCCCACCAGAACTGTCCGAGCAGCGCGCCTCCGACGACCGGACCGATGGCGAACCCGGCCGCGAACGCGGCGGCGAAGACTCCGATCGCCCGGGCACGCTGCTTCGGGTCGGGGAACAGTTCGCTGAGCACCGCGAGCGCCGAGGGCAACAGGGTCGCGCCTGCCACGCCCATGAGGGCCCGGCAGGCGATGAGAAGCTCCGGGGTCGGCGCGAACGCCGCCCCGGTGGATCCGACACCGAACACGGCCGCACCGATCATCAGCAGCTTCAGGCGACCGTAGCGGTCACCGATGCTACCGAAGGCGACCAGCAGGGAACCGACGGCGAAGCCATAGATGTCCAGCATCCACAACGCCTGGTCGGCGGTGGGAGAGATGGCCTCGGTGATGCTCGGCATCGCCAGGAACAGGATCGAACCGTCCATCGAGACCAGCAGGACCGGCCAGAGGATCACCACGAGTCCGAGCCAGGCCCGCAGGCCGGGTGAGGTGTGTGCATGCTGTCGAGTCATGCCCTCGACAGTCCGGCACCGTGAGTGGCGCAACCATCCCCGTGCTGTGGGTACACCCGACAGGTACACCCACGGGATTGGTGCGCGACTTAAGCTCGAACGCATGGAGAGCCTCGGAACGTTCCTGAAGAGCCGCCGCGACCGGGTCACCCCGGCCGAGATCGGCCTGCGCACCTACGGCACCTCCCGCCGCGTTCCCGGCCTCAGGCGTGAGGAACTCGCCCAGCTCGCCGGAGTGAGCGCGGGATATTACACGCGCCTGGAGCAGGGCCAGGCCGACACGGCATCCGAGCAGGTGCTGGACGCGCTGGCCCGCGTGCTCAGGCTCGACCAGGTGGAGACCGCCCACCTGCACAACCTCGCCCGACACTCCGCGAAGCCCGGCCTGAGCCAACCGCCTTCCGAGGAACCGCACGCGCGTGTCCTCACGCTCCTGAAGTCCCTCGGCGAGACCCTCCCCGCGCTCGTCCTCGGCAGGCGCGGGGACGTGCTCGCCTGGAACCGCACCGGGCACGCACTCTTCGCCGAGCACATCTCCTACGAGGCGCCACGCGACCCGGAGCAGCGTCCGTCGATTCCCCGCCTGTTCTTCCTCGACCCCCACACCCGGGCCATGTACCGCAACTGGCACGAGCTGGCCCGCGTCCACGTCGCCTATCTGCGGCTCACCGCGGGCCGGTACCCGACCGACGCACGGCTCGCAGGCCTGATCGGAGAACTCACCATGCACAGCGACGACTTCGCGACGATGTGGGCCACCGGCGACGTCGCCGACTGCACCGTCGGCTCCATGCACCTGCAGCACCCCACCGTCGGCGCCGTGAACGTGGACTACCAGGTGTGGCTCCAGCCCGACAGTCCCGACCACCGGGTCGAGGTCTACACCGCGAACGACCCGGCCTCGTCCGACGCGCTGCGGGTCCTGAACCAGCAAGTCGGCCGGGCCGACGAACCGGAGCCGCTCCGACAGAGTTGACCCGACCGTACTGAGCGTTCGCCGTGCGCCGAACGGCCACTCCCGTAAGACGCCCGGAAGGGGTGGGCTTCGTACAGGAGTTGGCATGACGGGGTGTGTGCCGTGCGCCGGGGGTCAGGAAACGGCCTGTTCCTGTCTGCGCGGGAGCTCCTCGGCGGCCGCGTCCGGCTCCTCGCGGCAGTCAGCGCAGCGTGAGGAGGCCGAGCGCGAAGGTGGCGACTCCCGGCACGGCCACGGGGCCGAAGCGGCACCGCTCCTCCGCCTCGCCCTCGGTGAGCCCTTCCGCGTCCGCCGGGTCGAGCGTGGCGCCCTCCGCCTTCGCGGGCACACCGGCGCCCTTCGCCTCCGCGAGCACACCGGCGGCCACCGCCTCCTCCGCCCCGGTGGCCGCGCCGAGCCCGAAGAAGTGCGCCACCGGCGCCTCCGACACGGAGGCCGTGCAGAGCGGTTCGACCTGGACCGCCCGTCGCGGTGACACCGTCGCCTACACCGGTGAGGACATGGCCGCGGCCATCACCTCGGCCACGGCGAGCCTGGATGCGGACCGGATCAGCAAGCAGCGCGTGGTGGTGCGGGGATCGGGCAGCATCCCCGGCTCCAACCAGTCCATCGCGGCCCAGGACAGCGCGTCGATCTGCACGGCGACGGGCGGGTCGTCGGAGCTACACCGCGTTCGGCGTCCCCTGCGTGCAAGGGCTACCGCTTGGCGGGGCGCTGCTGGTTCAGCGCGTTGATGCCGGAAGGTGCAGGCGTCCGTCGTGGACTTCGGCGATCTGGTCGGCGGCGGTGAGGTGAGCGCGGTCGTGGGTGACCAGGATCGTGGCGGTGGCCTGCTGGTGGGTGAGGCGGGTGATGAGGTCGAGGACGGCTCCGCCGCGTTCGTGGTCGAGGGCGCTGGTGGGTTCGTCGACCAGAAGGACCTTGGGGTCGTTCATCAGGGCGCGGGCGATGTTGACGCGCTGGCGCTGGCCGCCGGAGAGCTGGTGAGGGCGGCGGCCGGCCTGGTCGGCGAGTCCGACGGCGTGGAGGAGTTCTCTCGAGCGGTCGCGTGCGGTGCGGGGTTTGCGGCCGCCGATCTGGGCCACGACCTGGAGTTGTTCGGCGGCGGTGAGCGAGGGCAGCAGGTTGGGCTGCTGAAAGACGATGCCGATCTTGTGGCGGCGCAGTTCGGTCAGTTCGCCGCGATCGAGGCCGGTGGTGCTCTGGCCGTCGATGGTGACGGTGCCGGCGTCGGGGGTGATCAGGGTGGCGGCGACCGCGAGGAGGCTGGACTTGCCGGAGCCGGAGGGGCCCACCACAGCGGTCAGGCTGCCCTGGGGGACCTCCAGGCTGACCTGGTCGAGCGCGGTCAGTCGGGTGTCGCCGTCGGGGTAGGTGAGGGTGATGTCGGTCAGGGCCAGGGTCATCGGACACTCCCCAGGGCGGTCAGCGGGTCGACGGAGGTGATGCGGCGGATGGCCAGGGCGGCCCCGAGCGCACCGAGGAGGATGATCACGGCGGCCGGAAGCAGGACGGTACCCGGGGTAAGGAGGAACGGCACGGCGGAGTCGGCCATGAGTGCGCCCAGGGCGGCGGCGGTGCCGGTTCCGATCAGGGTGCCGCCGACGAGCAGGACGACGGCCTGGCCGAGGGCGTCCTTGAGCAGGCCGGTGGTGGAGGCGCCCAGCGCCTTGAGGACGGCGACGTCACCGCTGCGCTGGACGGTCCAGACGGTGAAGAAGGCGCCGATGACGAGCGCGGAGATCGCGAAGAGGAAGCCGCGCATCAGTTGCAGGGAGCCGTTCTCCGAGGTGTAGGAGCCGATCGCCGCCAGCGAGTCGTCGGTGGAGACCGTCTTGGTGCCGACCCGACGGTCGGTGGCGGCCGTATCGGCCTCGGAGGTGGTACTCAGGGCGATGACGGTCGCGCTCGGACCGTCGTCGGTGCCGGTGGGCGGCGCGGTCTTCTGCCAGGTGTCCAGACTGGTCCACAGCACCGGGGTGTGACTGAAGTGGGCATCGCCCGCGACGGCGGCCACCTTCAGGTGTCGGCCTGCCAGAACCAGGGCGTCCCCGGCTTCGACGCCGAGGTCGTCGGCGGCTGCGGTGGACAGCACCACCGCTCCGCGCGTGATCCCTTCGCTGTCCGGGGCGAGGCGGGAGCCGGGCTCGACACCGAAGACCGAGACCCCGGTGCTCCTGTCTCCCGCGGTGGCTCTGGTCGTGGTGATCCCCAGCGGCTCGGCGCTTTCGACCCCCGGCGCCTTCGACCACTTCTTCCACTGCTGTTCGGTGACGGTGGAGTCGGAGTACGACAGGTCCTGCCCGCCGCCGGGAGCCTGGAAAGCGATTTTGTCGACGGGCAGCGACGTGATCGCCGAGATGTTCTGCCGGCCGAGTCCGGCCGTCAGCCCGGACAGCAGCCCGACCAGCAGGGTGATCAGTACGATGACGGTCCCCATCAGGGCGAAGCGCCCCTTGGCGAACTTCAGGTCTCTCCAGGCGACGAACACGGCCCTGACCTGTCCTTTCCAGCGGTGGATGCATGGTATGGCTCCACCCTCTCCCCGGGCCCCCCGCGTGCGCGTCTGGCGCAGGACGGCACCTCACGGGCCGGAAGACGGCACGCGGGTTCTAACTTTCGATGGAGGCATTCCGGCGTTCGCCTTCGTAACCTGGACACACTGTGAACTCTGCCGCCCCCGCCCTGACCCCGACCACCCGGGCCCTGGCCTGGTGCCTGCACCTCTTGGTCATCGGCCTGCTCTCCCTGGCCGCCGTCCGGGCCGTGACCGGCGAGCGGCCCCATGCCGGATGGATCATCGCCGCGTCGGTGCTGTGCGGTCTGACGTACGCGGCCGGCCCCGTACTGCCTGGCGTACGTCGCTCGCGGCGGGCCGCCGCGCTGTGGCTGACCGCCGTGGGTGCCTGCTGGACAGTGCTCCTTGCCCTGTCCGCCGACGGGGTGTGGGTGGCGTTCCCGCTGTACTTTCTCCAGCTGCACCTGCTGCCCCGCCGTGCCGGCGTGGTCGCCGTCGTCGCCACGGCGGTGGTGGCCATCGCCGGATTCGCCGTGCACCAGGACTCCTTCAGCGCCGCGATGGCGATAGGACCGGCCCTCGGCGCCGCCGTCGCCGTCGCCGTGGTGTGGGGATATCAGGCCCTGTACCGGGAGAGCGAACACCGCCGTCGTCTGATCGAGGAACTGACAGCCACTCGCGCTGATCTGGCCGCCGCCCAGCACACCGCCGGCGTGCTCGCCGAACGCGACCGCCTGGCCCGGGAGATCCACGACACCCTCGCCCAGGGCCTCTCCAGCATCCAGCTGCTGCTGCGCGCCGCCGAGCGAGCACTCCCCCAGGCCCCACAGAACGCAGCCCGCTACGTCGACCAGGCCCGGCAGGCCGCCGCCGACAACCTCGCCGAGGCCCGCCGCTTCGTCGCCGCCCTCACCCCGCCCACCCTGGAAGGCACCACCCTGGCCGACGCCCTGGAACGTCTGTGCACCACCACCTCCGCCCGGCACCGGATCACCGCACGCTTCCACCTCACCGGCGACCCCGCCCCCCTCACCACGGCACACGAGGTCGCCCTGCTGCGCATCGCCCAGTCCGCCCTGGCCAACACCGTCCGCCACGCCGGAGCCACCACCGCCGAAGTCACCCTCAGCTACCTCGGCGACCATGTCGCCCTCGACATCGTCGACGACGGCCACGGCTTCGACCCCACCCTCCTGCCCGCCTCCGACCCGGAGACCGGCGGGTTCGGCCTGGCCGTCATGCGCGCTCGCACCCAGGCCCTCGGCGGCGCCCTCACCATCGAATCCGCCCCCGGCCGCGGCACCGTCCTGGCCGCCCGACTGCCTCTCTCCCCGCCGTCCGCCACCGAGCCCGAGGCCCACCCGTGACCGACGACACCCCGATCCGCCTGCTCCTGGCCGACGACCACCCCGTCGTACGGGCCGGACTGCGTGCCGTGCTGGAAACCGAACCCGGCCTCGTCATCCTGGCCGAAGCCGCCACCGCCGAGGACGCCGTCGCCCGCGCCGCCGAGGGCGACATCGACGTCGTCCTGATGGACCTGCAGTTCGGCAAGGGCATGGGCGGCGCCGAGGCCACCGCGCAGATCACCGCCCGCCCGGGAGCCCCTCGCGTGCTGATCGTCACCACCTACGACTCCGACGCCGACACGCTGCCCGCCATCGAAGCCGGCGCCACCGGCTACCTCCTCAAAGACGCCCCGCCCGAAGACCTGGCCGCAGCCGTGCGCACCGCGGCCGCCGGCCGCACCACCCTCGCACCCACCGTCGCCGACCGGCTGATGAACCGGCTGCGCACCCCGGGCACCGCCCTGACCCGGCGGGAAACCGAAGTCCTCGCCCTGGTCGCCGACGGACTGTCCAACCAGGCCATCGGCGTACGCCTCCACCTGACCGAAGGCACCGTCAAGTCCCACCTGGCCCGCATCTACGCCAAGCTCGACGTCGACTCCCGCACCGCCGCCGTCGCCACCGCAACCGACCTCGGCCTCATCCGTCGCTGACCCGAGCGCACCCGAATGCCGGGAGCCGCCACCAAGCGACCCGTAGCACCGAGCGTGAGCTTGTCGTTCAACCCCCGCCCCCTCCTGGTAATTGTCGAACGTGACAGGCGTCGACAGGATGACAGGCATGGCCGTGTCACCAGCAACACGTCAGCTTTGCGACGCCACATTCCCGGAGATCGACGCCGCGAGCGCCCTGTCACTTCTCGATCTCTATGCAGGCGCGGAGCGTGAACGGGTGCATCAGGCTGTCGTCCGGCTGAGCGGAGGACGACTCGGCAGGCTTCGCAGGTGGCTCGATGAGGCCAAACGCAACCCGGAGACGGTCCTGTGGTTCGGCGAGTCGCCCTCCGACACCTCTCAGGACACACACGCCTTCGGAGTAGAGTTCATCAACGCCTTTCTGGACAAGCACCTCGACACTCCTGCGGAACCTACGGGCGAGTGACAGACGTCTGCCGGCACACCGCGCCGCGACATCGACCGCGGCAAGTCCAGCCTCCAGCGCACCGTCTACCGTGTCCTGCCCCCCTCACTGGCCAGCTCCGGGTCGGCGGAGACGACGCCTGGGCGCTGCCGGTACGGCAACTGGCACGCACCGTGGCGGCGGTGGTCCGGGACTCGGCCGCCGACTTCCACCTCGTCGCCGATCTCGACGGGTAGGCCACCCTAGGCAGGCGCAGAAACCAGGCGCGCCCCCGTGCATTCTCGTGGCGGGCTCTGGCCGGATAACGCCTCTAAGGATCACTTCCTCATCAGCCAGACTTGTTCCCTCACGCCACATGCGAACCGCTGCTGCGGTGGCCCGTGCCCGGGAGGCCCTGGTGACGTCAGAGACGAGCCTGGACGAAGACGGGGCAGGAGCCGGAGCCTCGCCCGGACGGCAACGGCCTCCCGGTGACCGCGTCGCGCTGCGCGGCGACCTGCGGTCCGCCCTGCCCGACGCCACCGCGGCGGTGATGGTCACGTCACTCGTGTTCGCCCTCCTGTGGGCGCGCATGGAGTCGGGTACTTCGGACACCGTCGCGATCATGCCGTTCATGGACGATGCCGGCACCTACTGGATGTACTTGCTCAGCCAGGCGTTCGGCTGGTCGGGGCTGCTGTGGGCCTGGGGCACGGTCATGCTCGGCCTGCTGCTGTCGGGGCCGCGCCCCGCCCGGCTGCCTGTCTCCCGGCAGGTACTGGAGCGCTGGCACCGCACCACGAGCCTGACGACCATGGCGCTGATGTTCGCTCACGCACTGATGTTCGCGGCGGAACTCGTTCGCTACGAGACGAAGGTGGATTGGGCGGAGCGGCTGTGGGTGGGCTTCGCCGACAGCTTCGTGCCTGGCTGGTACGACTCCGGAACCGGCAGGATCGCCATCCCCATCGGGCAGGGCGCCCTCTATCTGGCGATTCCGCTGGGGCTGCTGTTCTACGTCCGGCACCGCATCGGAGCGAATACCTGGCGACGGCTCCACCGGTTCGTGATCGTCGTCTACGTGCTTAGCGTGTGGCACACGCTGCTGTACGGGACCAACGTCTGGTACGGAGAGTGGCCGCGCACCGTTCTGTGGCTGCTGCAACTCCCGGTCGCGGCGCTCCTGTTGCTTCGCCTGCTGAGACCTGCGCGGCGAGCCGAACGGCTGCGCTCTCCGAGCGAGGGCGCGGCCCGGCCGGGATGGTGGGTGCGGGCGGCAGGACGGGTCGTCGCCGGAGCCGTCGCCATCGGGCTGGTCATCGTGGTGGCGTCCGGCCGCGACGGCGGACGGGACCGCCCGACCCATCCGCCCGCGACGGCCCCTCACACCCAGCAAACGGACTGATGGCCGGCACCGGGCGGGCGGCACGCCGTCCCGAGTTGGATGACGGTTGGTGACAGGGGCGGCGGAACGAGGAGGCCGGTGTGAACCCGGCGCGGTCCCGCTACTGTGCTCGGCGAGCGAGTCCTAACGGGCACTGCACGGCAACGGATGGGAATACGGGGACGAATGGGTCGCCCAACTGATCAGAGAGGTTGGCGAGGTGCCGCGAGTACGTCTCTGAGTACCTTCTCGAGCGTGACGCGGGCCAGTTCGTGTCTCAGGGTCTCCTCAATGCCCTCGTAGATGCCCTGCATTGCCGGCTGGATGCCGTGGCCCACCACGCATCCCTGGTCCGGGGTGGCGCGGTGCATGGCGAACAGCGGGCCGGGTTCCACTGCCTCGTACACGTCGAGCAGGGTGATCGACCCCAGCTCGCGCGCCAGCGACCAGCCTGCGCCCACGCCCCGCCGGGACTCCACGAGGCCGGCCCTGCGCAGCTCGCCGAGCAGCCGCCTGATCACTACGGGGTTGGTGTTCGCACTGGCGGCGATCTGCTCGGAGGTCGCGACCTCATGTCCCTGGCGCTGGTAGAGACCGATCCAGGCAAGCGCATGGGCTGCAATGGTCAGCCTGCTGTTGGCGCTCATGATCCCCCTTTCGGTCGCAACACTCCATGTTACAACAGCACGGTCGTAACAGTGAAGGTTGCGACAGCTTGCTGTAACAATTACAGTTACGTCAGCCAGGTGCGCGGACCGTGAGCGTGTTGCGAACTCAAGGGAGAACAGGAATGGAAAGTAACGAGAAGACCATTCGCGAGGCTTACCGACTCGCGGAAGGGAACGTTCTCGACGGTGACGGTTTCCTGGCCTTGTTCACCGAGGACGGGTCGTTCAACGACATGTCGACCTCGCAGAGTTTCCGCGGAGAGCAGATTCCTCAGGTGATCGCGGGCCTCGCCCGCTCGTTCCCCGATGTACACCGTGAACTGCTCGAGGTACACGCATTCGGTGATGTCGTCGCCGTCGAGTTGCGAATCCAGGGCACGCATCTCGGAGCGTTTCCGACTCCAGTCGGCGAGATCCCACCGACCGGGAACCGGATCGACGTGCCGGCGGCGGACCTCTGGTACCTCCGTGACGGAAAGATCGAAAGGTTCAATTGCTACAACTCGATGAACGTGTGGCTTGATCAAATCGGCGTCCACCCTGATTTCAAGTCCGCAGTCGAAGCCACCGAGACAGCGGCCACGACTGCATAACTCTGCCGCTCAGCGCCGAGTATGCGACAAGCCACTCCCCTCTTCGGGCCGCATACCCGGCGCTGCTGCTTGGCCGGCAGGTAGGGCAACGACACATCTCGACGCCTTGCGAGCCACGGCATCCCGAGGGACAAGGCCTTCAGCGAGGAGATCAGCACCCGCATCCGCGGAGGGCCCAGCTCGAGGAGGTGCTCGTACGGAGCGCGAGGGCAAGGCCCGCGCCCCGCGCTGCCGTGTCATCAATGCCCTGTACGAGATGAAGCGGCTCGGCCGCGACGCCGCCGAACTCGCCGCGCTCGCCGACCACGGCCTGGCCCTGGAGGTGAACGCAAGCCGGCCGCTTTCTCGCCTCCACGAGCATCGCCCGCACTCTCATCTGTTACCGGCGTTTGGCCCGGTGATGTGGGCTCGCAGCAGCTGTACCGCCAGGTCGTGGCCGTAGTGTTCGGCCATGTCCATGGGCGTGCGACCGTCAGGATCTGCATGCTCCGGGTCAGCGCCGAAAGCCAGCAGCACCGCAGTGGTATGCACGGTCAACGGCTGGCCGCTCTGGAGTGAGCCATCACCCTCGACATCGATCGCATGCGTCAACAGCGTCAAGTTGCTGAAGACCTCATTGGGGTCGGCGCCACTGGCCAGCAACCGCGCCAAAGTCTCCGCATCCTCGTGTTCCACCGCGTGATGGGCAGGCGTCCAGCAGTCGCTCATCAGGGCATTCAACCGCCACCGCAGTGCGTCTGCCAGCGACTATCCACACCGGTAACCACCCTGAGTTGCGGGGACACCGGTCGGGCCCATGGTCGGACCGACCACGTGCCGCGTGCGCCTGTATGCCTGAAGTTCGTGGCCGTCGGCCGCCGCGCCCCGGCCGTGCCGGTGCCGGTCTCAGGTGCTGGGAGGTGTGGTCTCTCGCAGTCGGTCCAGGCGCTTCACGACCGGGCCGGCCGTGACACCGTGCAGGACGACGGAGGCGAGGACGGTGAACGTCACCACCGCCCACAGCTCTCGCGCCGGCACAGGGAAACGGTGCTGTCCCAGGGCGTAGGCAAGGTAGTAGAGCGAGCCGATACCCCGGATGCCGTAGACGGCTGTCACCCATCGCTCGCTGGACCGCATCCGGCTACCGAGCAGACCAACCCACCCGGACAGCGGCCGGATCACGAACAGCAGAAGCAGCCCGGCGACCATGCCCTGCCAGGTCAGCGAGTCCAGGCCGCCCAGAGCGATGAATCCCCCCACCAGGAACAGCAGCACGGCCGTGAACAGACGCTCAACCTGTTCGACGAAGTCGTGCAGGACGTTGTGGAAGCCGTGGGCGCGTTCCTCCGCCCGGATCGAGCAAGCGGTGACGAACACGGCGAGGAAGCCGTAGCCGTGGAGCAGTTCGGTCACGCCGTACGCCAGGAAGGTGGCGGCCAAAGCCACGAATCCCTCTCGGTGCTCGGACAACCGCAGCGCCTTCGAGCGACTCTGGAAGAACAGCCACCCCAGCAACCTGCCGATCAGCCAACCGCTGAGCAAGCCGATCCCGCTCTTGAACACGAGGTCCTTCAGCGCCCACCCGCCCACCCAGTCCGCGGACCAGCCTCCTCCGGCCGCGGCCACCAGGGCGACCGCCGCGTAGGTGAGGGGGAACGCCAGGCCGTCGTTCAGACCCGCCTCACTGGTCAAGGAGAACCGCACGTCGTCCTCGTCATGCTCGTCCTCGCTCGGCTCCCCCACCCGGACCTCGGAAGCGAGCACCGGATCGGTCGGCGCCAGAACCGCGGCCAGCAACAGCGCTGCCGCGGGCGGCCAGTCCAGCAGCCACCAGGCCGTCAGCGCGGTGAAGACGACGGTCAACGGCATGGTGACGCCCAGCAGCCGCCATGTCGCAGCCCATCGGCGCCACCCCACGGGCCGGTTGAGCGCCAGTCCGGCACCCATGAGGGCGATGATGACGCAGATCTCGGTAATGTGCTCCGCCATCAGCCGGTCGTCCACCGGGTCGATGACCGGCAGGGGCAACGGCAGCAGGTACACGCCGATACCGCCCCCCAGGAAGACGAGAGGGAGCGACAACGGCCGGCCGGCGACCACCCGTGGCAGGACCGCGGCGAGCAGCGCACCCGCGCCGAGCCACGCGAACACGGCGTCTCCGATCGTCACCGCGCTGTGAACTCCTTTCCGGTCCCCCGTCGATGGTCACGGCTGTGCCGCCCAGAACTCCGGCCCACGGCCGCTACCCCCGCCTTCACGCCGATGGCTCCGGCGACGCCGCGCGCACCCGGCGACCGCCGCGTCGCCTGCCGCAGCCACCGGTCCAGCAGTGCCCTGAGAAGCCGGCAGCGCGCAGACCGGCAGGGTGCGCACTACGGCGCTGACATTCCACGAGGCGCCCCTCTCCTTCACCGGCCGCGATGCCCCGGTCGTGTATCCACAGCCCACCGCACACAAACCGCCAGGTCGTTCGGCTGGTCAAGTTCACAACGCCAGATCCGACGGCGAGCCGAAGCCAAGGGCGGGCAAGAGCGCACGACAGTGACCTCACACCTATCAGGGCGTCTGGCAGCGGGTGTTACGGCGGGGCGGGGCGGCGGTGTGGGTCCCGGGGCCGTTCGGCTTCCCGGCGGATTACCGTCCCCGCGCTGGCTGTGCCCACGCATGCCAGGGCCGCCCACTGGGCCGTCCTCAGGTGTTCGTCGAGGACCAGCACCCCTGCGAGGCCCGCGCTCGCCGGCTCGAGACTGGCCAGCACGCCTGCCGTCCGTGCCGGCAGGCGTCGTAGGGCCGCCAGCTCCAGTGAGTACGGCAGCACGGCCGACAGCACCGCCACCACAAGGCCCGTCAGCAGTATTCGGGGGCTGAGCAGGTGCGTTCCTTGCTGCATCATGCCCAGGGGCACTGTCAACGCCGCCGCCCAGGCCAACGCCAGGGCAAGCGCGCCTCCTCCCGTGCTCTTGGTCCCCGCTTGCTTGCTCAGCAGCAGGTAGGCGGCCATGCAGGCTCCGGAGGCCAGAGCGAGAAGCACGCCACCGAGCGGGAAGCGGGCGCCGCTGGGAGTGTAGAAGAGCCACACGCCGCCCGCGGCCAGGACGGCGCAGCCCGCGTCGAGGACACGGCGGGAGGTGAGCAGGGCGAGGGTGATCGGGCCGAGGAGTTGCAGAGCGCTGGCCAGGCCCAGAGGCAAGAGGGTCAACGCGGGGTAGATCAGGTTCATGCCCGCGATCGCCGTGCCGAAGCCGAGTATCACGCCTATGTCCGTGCGGCTGCGCGGCAGGGCAGGGCGGTGGAGGAGAAGCAGGAGCGCTGCGGCCAGTCCGAGGCGCAGTGCCACCACCCCGGCCGCTCCCACGGAGCCGGCAAGCTGCTTGCCGATGGCCTGTCCGAACTGGATGCTCAGCACGCTGCCCAGCATCAGCGCGGGAGCGGGAAACCTGTTCATGGCTCCAGGCTCGACGCCCGTAAGCATCCACGTCCAGCGAAGGTTTTTGGCGGTAAACGTTTAGGCTCGACTTTATGATCGACCACCGGCTGCACGTCCTGCGGACACTCGCCGAGCACGGGACAGTGACCGCCACCGCTGCCGTGCTGCACCTGACCCCCTCGGCCGTCTCCCAGCAGCTGCGCCTGCTGGCCCGTGATCTCGAGGTGGAACTGCTGCGTCCGGAGGGCCGGCGCGTGCGGCTGACACCCGCCGCCCACATCGTGCTCCGGCACGCCGACGCGCTCCGGCTCCAGTGGGAGGCGGCCCAGGCCGAACTGGCCCAGCACAGCGCGGCCGTCCAGGGCACACTGCGGTTGTGCGGAGTCTCCTCCGCACTGGCCACGCTCGCCGCACCGGCCGTCACCGCCCTGCGCACAGCCCATCCGCTGGTGGAGCCACTGATCATCGAGGAAGAGAGCACCGACAGCTACCGGCTGCTGCTCGCCGACGAAGCAGACATCGCCCTGGTCCTGCCCGGACCGGACGCACCGCCCGTCACCGACGCCCGATTCGAGCAGACCCCGTTACTGACCGACCGCCAGGACCTGCTGGTCGCCGCCGGCCACCGGCTCGCCCGACCCGAGGGGGTCCACCTCCTCGAAGCGGCCGATCAAGCGTGGATCGTGAAGAAGCACAACAATGACTCCTACCCCCTGCTCCTGGCAGCGTGCGCAGCCGCCGGCTTCACTCCGCGCATCGCTCACGAAGTGAAAGAGTGGTACGCGGTTTCCTCGCTCGTCGCCGAAGGACTCGGCGTCTGCCTCCTGCCGAGAATCGTGCCCCTCCCCCAGCACCCGGTAGTACGCGTCCCCTTGCTGGGCGAAACGATCCCCGTACGACAACTCCTCACCGCCGTACGACGCGGCAGCACCAGCCACCCCGTCATCAACGCAGGCCTTCAGGCCCTGCACCACACCGCGGCCAGCATCGGCACCTGACAGGTGTGCTTTGCCTGACACACGGTACGGTCGCGCTGCGGATGGTCCCCGATGCCCCCTCGTGGTCGCTTGCCCCGATCCGCCACGCCGCGACGATCCCCGTGAACGGGGAAGAGCCCGCAGGGCAGGCCAGGCCGCACTCAGTGCGCCAGCTGCCTGGCCGCCGACTTCGAATCAGTCGGCGGCGTCGTGGCGGTGGACTCACGCCCCGGAAGGGATCCGCTGGGGCGGACGCACCGCACCACCGCAGCCTGACCAACCGCGAACCGCAGCCTCTGAACGCCGGAGGGGCAGGTACAGGAGAGGTACAGCGAAAGCAGGAGGGCTCAGGACGCGGACGATTCGATCTCCCCCGCAAAGACGATGATCTGGTCGATGAGGCTCCGCCGCAGATGGACGACGTCCGTTCCCGCCAGGCGGGGGCCTCCATCCGGCGTGGTGAAGACCCACCGGTATCGGGCCCACTCGTCAGGCATGTCCACCGCTGAGCAGCGCACCATCGTGCCGGTCCCCGCCGGGTGGCGCCGGATGTCCCGCACGAACTGTTCAACCGCCGCGATTCCCTCGCTGCGACCCAACGGCCCCCAGAAGACCACGTCCGAGGTCAGAGCCTGCGAGAGCAGGTCAGTCACATAGTTGTCGTCCGAGGCGTTGAACGCGGACATGAACGTGTCGATCGCGGAGCGTGCCGTCTCTTCCTGCATGCCCCAGTAATACCAGCCGGCGCGCCTGCGCCAGCCCCGCGAGCCGCCTTCCGATCCCGGCGCACCACCCCGGTCACAGCACCGGAGATCAGGATCCGATCGTCGAGGCGCTGCGAAACGGAGCCGGCAACCGGCCGGTCTCAGTCGGACTCAATCGGTCTTCTTGATCACCCGGGCGGGCACACCCGCGACCATGGTGCCGGCAGGGACGTCGTGGGTGACCACCGCGCCGGCAGCGACCACGGCGCCTGCACCGATGGTCACCCCCTGCGTGATGACGGCAGCCGTACCGATCCAGACGTCGTCCTCGATGACGATCGGGGCGAAGGAGAGATACTCGCGGCGTTCGGCCAGGGGCAGTGGATGCCCTCCGGTGATGAGACTGACCCTCGGCGCGATCATGACTCCGTTCCTGATACGGATACCTCCCTTGTCCATGAACGTGCAGTTCTGGTTGACAAAGACGTTCTCCCCGAACGTCGTGTTCAGCCCGTACTCGGTGAAGAACGGCGGATAGATCGTCACCGATTCCGGCAGCGGGCCGCCGAACACAACGGAAAGTAGTTTCTTCCGGCCTTGAGTGTCGCTGAACGGAAGCACGTTCAGTCGCGACGTCGCATCGGTCACCTCCACGATCCGCTCCGCGTGACGCGTGAACTCCGGCGTATGAACATGCATGATCTGCTTTGTGCGGGTGGACATGCGTTGATCTCACCACCGCGCAGAACAGATGATCAAACAACTCTGAGACGGACAGACACAACCATTGGTTGTGGCGATATGGTGAGATCGTGGATGTTGAGGCGCTGCGGACGTTCGTGGCCGTCGCGGAGGCCGGCCAGTTCCAGGGTGCGGCCGACGAACTGGGGGTCAGCCAGCAGGCGGTCTCGAAGCGGATCGCGGCCTTGGAGCGGCACATCGAGGCCACGCTGCTGGTGCGCACCCCCCGGGGCTCCCGGTTGAGCCTGGATGGGCAGGTCTTCCTGCCGCACGCCAAGAAGGTGCTGGCGGCCATCGCGCTGGCCGAGCAGGCCGTGCGCCCAGGAAGCCGTCCCTTGCGCGTCGATGTCCTCAATCGGCGTATCGCACCCGCTCAGGCCGTATACCGGTTCTACCGCTCCCACTCCGAGGTGGAACTCGACGCGGTCACGTTGAGCACGGAGAACGCCGCCCAGGCCGCCCAAGCAGTGCTCGAAGGGACCATCGACGCGTCCTTCCGTGCCGTGCCGGCCCATCAGGTTCCCGCCGGAATCAGCACCGCACGACTCCTGGACGCACCCCTGGAGCTCCTGGTCGGTCCCGGCCACCCGCTGGCCGACGCGTCCTGGGTCAGACCCACGGACCTGACAGGCCACCGCATCTGGATTCCCGGGATCACACCGGGCACGGAGTGGGCGGCGTTCTACCAAGCGCTGTCCGAGAGCTTCGGCCTGAGCATCGACGCCCTCGGCCCCAACTTCGGTGACGAGGTCCTGATGGACGCTCTGGCCGACTCAGCCGCGCTGGCCACCCTCGTCGGCAGTGGAGACCGGTACGTGTGGCCCCAGACCCACGACCTGCGGCGCATCCCGTTGCACGACCCGACCCCGGTCTACCCGCACGTACTGCTGTTCCGCAACGAAGACCAGCACCCCGTCCTTTTCGCGCTACGCGAGTATCTGCGCGCCACGCGCCCGCCCTCTCTCCACGACATGTGGACACCGGACTGGGTCGACCGCCGACTGGACGACCACGAGAACAGAGACGCCCCAGGAGCACGTGCGCCGCAATGAAGAGGCACAGGCAGCTGACCAAGCTCAGCGCAGTTGGCGCTTCGGCGCGTCGGAGACGTACGTCTGCCACTCCCTCCGGGTGACGGCTCGGCGCGGCCTGCGCGCCGCTCAGGCTATTGAAGTTGACTGGGCGGGGCGGTAAGGGCCCGGTGGTATCGGGTGTAGGTCTCGAAGACCTCGGCGACTTCGAAGCCGAGGCGGGTCAGCACGGTGCCGCTCTTGCCGTTTCCGTGGGTGACGCCCGCGAACACGTCGGTGGCGCCCAGCTCGGTGGCTCCGTACTCGATCAGCACACGGCAGGCCGCCGTGGCGTACCCGTGTCCCGTGGCGTCGTGGTCGAGCCAGTATCCCAGGCCGTACTTGGGCGGGTTGACAGCCACAAGGTCAACGCGGCCGACGAGGGCGCCATGGAGGACGATCCCGCAGCGGAGGGACGGGTGGGGATCGTTGAGCAGCTCGGCCCGTGCCGTTTCGTAGTCTGATGCGGCCAGCGCCTGGTAGTCGCCGTGCTGGGTGAGATGTTCCCGGTTGCGGTCGATGAGCGCGTAGTACTCATCAGCTTGCTCAGCAGCGAGCACCCGCAACGTCAATCCGGCGACGTCGGTTGCGAGCTCGGGGAAGACCCGTTTTTCGTGATGCCTACCGGCCATGCCGACCAACCCTACGGTGCCTGGGCCTCTCAGTCCGTCCGTGCGGCTGCGGCGGGGAGCAAGAAGTGGCACTAGAGCCTGTCTGACAAATGATCACCTGGCCGCTTCACGGAGCCAGAGGATCAGGGAGGCCAGGACAACCCCCGCGCGGTACCGGTCTGCGAGCTTGTCGAACCTGGTTGCGATCGCACGGAACTGCTTGAGGCGGGCGAAGCATCGTTCGACCACGTTGCGGTCGCGGTAGATCTCCTTGTCGAAGGCGGGTGGCCGGCCACCGAGGCGCCCCCGGCGTCGGCGGTTGGCCACCTGGTCGCGGCGCTCGGGGATCGTTGCGGCGATACCCCGACGCCGCAGCAGATGGCGGATGGCCCTGCTGGAGTAGGCCTTGTCACCCAGCACGCGGTCCGGTGTCGTGCGCGGGCGGCCCGTGCCAGCGCGCGGGGTGCGGATCTTGTCGAGGACCTCGGCGAACGCAGTGGCGTCGTTGACGTTTCCGGGTGTGAGCACGATCGACAGCGGCAGACCCCGGCCGTCGACGGCGAGGTGGACCTTGGTGGTCAGCCCGCCCCGGGACCGGCCGAGGGCCTGGCGCGTCTGCGAGCGGCCCGGATCTTCCAGTTCGTCCCCGTCCGTGTCCCCCTTTTACGGGCGCCCGCGGCGTGCTGGTGGGCCCGGTTTCCCGTGGAGTCGACAGCGACGGTCCACTCCACCCGGCCCACGGCGTCGTCACGGACCTGGACGTGCTCCAGCAGCTTCGCCCAGGTGCCATCAGCCTCCCAGCGGGCGAACCGCTCGTAGACGGTCTGCCACGGCCCGTACCGCTCGGGCAGGTCGCGCCAAGGAGCCCCGGTCCGCAGCCTCCACAGCACCCCGTTGACCACCTGCCGGTGATCACGCCACGGACGGCCGCGTCCGTCCACCTGCGGCAACAGGGGCTCCATTCGCCCCCATGCCGCATCCGTCAACACCTCGACCTGCCACAAGATCAATTATCAGACCGGCTATAGAGTCCTGCCCGTGGCGAATCATCAGGACGAGACCAGGGCGGCCTACGACGGAGTCGTCGAGCTGTACGCATCGCTGTTCGCAGGCCGGCTGGAGACTCAGCCGTTCGCCCGGGCCATGATCGGCACCTTCGCCGAACTGGTGCGCGCGACGGGCAACCTGCGGGCAGCGGACGTCGGGTGCGGGCCCGGACATCTGACGGCCATGCTGCACGAACTGGGCTTGGACGCCTTTGGACTCGACCTCTCCCCCGGCATGGTCGACCACGCCCGGCGGGCCCATCCGGCGCTGCGCTTCCAGGAGGCGCGGATGGAATCCCTGCCGATCGAGGACGGCGCGCTCGGTGGCGTACTGGCCCACTACTCGACGATCCATACCCCTCCGGGGGAACTGCCGGAGCTGCTCGCCGAGCAGGTACGCGTCCTGGCGCCGGGTGGTCTGCTCCTGGTCTCCTTCTTCGGGACCGACGGACCGGAGCCGATCCGGTTCGACCACAAGGTGGCACCTGCCTACAGCTGGCCGACGGATCGCCTCGCCGAACTGCTGGCCGATGCCGGGCTCGTTCCCTTCGCCCGGCTGCTTCACGATCCGGCCTCCGAACGGGGCTTCCTCGACGCCCACCTGCTGGCCCGCCGTTCGTAGGTCCTGCCCGGCGCTACCCGCCAGACGGTCGGCGCACCTCCGGACTGCCAGCTCGGCGGACACTCGCTGACACGACGGGAATTGTCAGACAGGCCTTAGGGTGCTCGCTGCGCCGAGCCCTGGGAGGATCATGAAGATCGTCGACGAGCCGCCGAAGCCGATCCGTGCGCTGTTGAGGGTCGCGACGTTCCGGCGGTTCGCGGCCGCCAACCTCATCTCGGCCACGGGGTCTGCGATGGCCCCTCTTGCCCTGGCTTACGCGGTCATTGAGCAGGGCGGTGGAGCAGGGTCTCTCGGTGTGGTGCTTGCCACGAACACCGTCCCTACGATCGTGTTCCTGCTCGCGGGCGGCTTGTTCGCGGACCGCCTGTCCCGCAGCCTGCTTCTCTTCGTGGGAAACCTGCTGGCAGCCGGCGCACACGGTGCGTTGGCCGTCACCGTGGCGACCGGACATGCGACGACCGTGTCCATCGCGGCCTGCGGTTTCGTCTCGGGGACGGCAGCGTCGTTCGTGGTGCCGGCTGCGCAAGGAGCTGTGGCGCAGATCGTTCCGGCGCAGCATCTGCAACAGGCCAATGCGTTGCTCAGGCTGCCGGGCAATGCGGTCAAGGTGCTGGGTCCGGTCGTCGGTGGTGTCCTCGTCGCTGCCGGCGGCGCGGCCTGGGCGCTGGCCTGGGATGCGGTCACGTTCGCCGTCGCGGCTGTCCTGCTTCTCGGCCTGCGGCTGGACGCCCCGCTCATTGCACCGGGCGGTGTGCTGAGCGACCTGCGGGCGGGGTGGGCAGGGTTTTGGTCGCGTACCTGGTTGTGGACCTACACGGCCGTCGGCACGGTTCTGGTCGCCGCGTGGCTGGCGGGTTTCCAGCTTCTGGGCCCGCTCGTGGCGGCCGAGCAGTACGCCGGAGCCCGCGACTGGGGTCTGATCCAGGCAGCCTTCACCTGTGGTCTGCTTGTGGGAACCCTCGTCTGCCTGCGCTGGAAGCCGTACCGACTGCTCACGGTCGCGGTCGTCGCGGCCGGTGCTCTCGCACTTCCCCTGGCTGCCATGGCCTGTACGGTGCCGCTGCCCCTCGTCCTGCCGGCCACCGCACTTGCCGGGGTCGGGCCCGACGTGGCCGTCGTCGCCTGGGCCACTGCGTTCCAACAGTGTGTTCCCCAGGCGGAACAGGGCCGCATGAGCGCCTTCAACGGCGTCGGGGAGCGTCTCGCCATCCCGATGGGCTACCTCATCGCCGCTCTTGCGGCGCACTCCTGGAGCAGCCAGGCAGTGCTGTTGGCCTGCGCGGGGATGATTGCAGCTGCGACCGTCCTGAACCTCTGCGTGCCGGATGTGTACCGCATCAATTGCCTGACGGAGCAGGCGTAGCGGCTGTCCCCAGTTGCTGGCAGTCCAGTCTCGATTCGCCGAGCGGCGCCGGACGTATGGTGTGCGGGTCAGTGGTCGGCTGTGCGGCGCAGGGGCCGCCTGTCCAGTGCCCTCTCCTGCCCTCTGTCGTCTCCACGCTTACGCCAGGCGTCCCCGACCCGGCCCCCTCCCACGCAGCCTCACTGCTCCCTGCCCAGCGTGCTGGCGACCAGGGCCAGGGCCAGGGCCCATATTCGACCGGTTGACCTCTACGGCAGGCAGACCCGGGCGCAGGGGCAAGGGTGTTACCTCATTCTCTCAGGCCGGCATGGATGGCTTCGCTGATGGTCCGCACCGCACGGTCAACGTGTCGCGCCGTGGTGTCGGCGGTGAGCTGGTCGGATTCGTAGATGAACGCTGTGGATCCGCGCCGGCTGCCGCAGTAGTCGATGATGCCGTGCTCGATCTGCGTGCGCAGTGCGCTCTCGTATCCGTGGCGCTCGTACGCACCGGAGTCGGCACCGGCGATGGGGAGGAGATGTGTGGTGAGACCCTGCAGCTTCGGCTGGAGGCCCGAAGCGGGAGAGTGCTCGAAGGCCCAGCCGTTGACGAAGACACGGTCGATCCACCCCTTCAACAGTGCAGGCATCGACCACCAGTACACGGGGAAGACCAACACGAGATCGGTGGCGCGCTCGAGACGACGGTGCTCAGCCATGACGTCAGCGGGGTAGTTGCCGCCGTCGTGGTAGGCCCGACGGTCCGCCGGAGTGAACCGGGGGTCGAAACGCTCCTCGGCCAGGTCGGCGATCTCGACCGAGACGGGCTGCAGCGCTGCCTCCAGTCTTCCCAGGACATGATGCGTCAGTGACCGGGAGTCGGGGTTGGCGGTGACCAGCAGGGCATGCATGGATGGCTCCAGTGACGTGCAGAACGGGCGTCGAACAAGTAGGTGGGATGTGTGCGGGAGGCGTGCGGTGCTACGCCTCCTGGAGCCCAGTGCGCCATGACTGGGCCCGCGGGACTCGACGTCGACCGGCGTACGGCGTCCTCGGCCGAGTGCATGTCCGGATCGAGCCTGGAACGGGAGGCGGTGCGTACGGGCGTGTCGCGCAGTCGTAGCCGGGCGGCCACACTTCGGCGGTGTTGCCCGTCATGCAGAGGACGAGGGTGACGTCGTTGCTCACGACATCGAGTTAACGGCACGCACCCCGGACGGTTCCATAGGTGATACGCCAGATCACCTGGGTGATCGTCTGAGTCGTTTACTCTTTGCGGGTGGATGCTTTCGGTGACCTGCTGCGCGGAGTGCGGGCTCAGGGCTCGTTGTTCGGCAGCTCGACCCTGACCGCGCCCTGGTCGCTGCACTTCGTGGACGGCGCACCGCTGACCTTGTGCACCGTCCTCTGCGGAGGCGGCTGGATCGTGCCCGAGCGTCGCCCTCCCGAGCGTCTGGGCGTCGGCGACACGGTGATCGTGCGGGGCCCCGCCCCGTTCCTCTTCGTCGACGAGGTGGGTACGCGGGCCGAACCCGTCGAGTGTGGCGCGTTCTGCTCGACGCCCGAGCAGGGCGGGACCCGGTACCGGCTCGGCTGGCACGACGCGGGCACTGGCGGTGAGAACACGACGACCCTGGTCGTCGGTGCCTATCCAGTGCGCGGCGAGATCAGTCGCAGGCTGCTGGACGCGCTGCCCGCCGTACTGCGCGTGGCGTCCGGCGGCGGGCCCGGCTCCGTGTGGGACCATCTCGCCGCCGAGGTCGCCGCCGACACGCCGGGCCAGCAAGTCGTCCTCGACCGGCTGCTGGACTGGATGCTGGTGTGCACGCTGCGCGAGTACTTCGACCGGCCCGGCGGTACTCCGCCGGGCTGGTACTCCGCCGGACGTGACCCGGTGGTGGGTGGCGCCCTGCGCCTGCTGCACGAGGACCCGGCCGCACCGTGGACGGTTGCCTCCCTGGCCAGCCGGACCGGGGTGTCGCGGGCCACGCTGGCGAAGCGGTTCACCGAATTGGTCGGCGAACCGCCGCTCACCTACCTCACCCACTGGCGCATGACGCTCGCGGCGGACCTGCTGACGGAGCGCGAGACGGAGACTGTCGCGGAGATCGCCCGTGCCGTGGGCTACTCCGACGCGTTCGCGTTCAGCGCGGCGTTCAAACGGACCCGTGGCATCAGCCCCAGCGCGTATCGGCGCGCGGCGGCGGCCCCGTCCCCGCAGCCGGCCGGCACACCCCTATGACGCGTACTCCGGCATCTGCCCCGCCCAGATGAATTGCAGGTGCTTCGACTGGCCGGAAGTCAGCAGCGATGGGAACGTCGTCTCCGGGTGTCAGCGCCGTCGTGCCTGCGCTTCGGTCTTGGCCCGTTCGAGTTCTCGGGTGACGGCCTGTTCGCCCTGGCCGTGTACCGCCTTCTCGAGGCTGTGGTCGTCCTTGCGGGAGAAGCGTTCGCCGCGAGCGACGTCTTCCTTGCTGAGGGTGCGTCCGCACCATTCCCCTTCTCCGACGGTCTGGTGGTCGAAGGGGACAGCGGCGCCTTCTCCGAGTACGGTCCACTGACCGGTGACCCAGCGCAGGGCGAGGAGGTAGGTGTGGCCGGGTTCGAGGCGAGGAGCCGCAGCGGTCGTTCGCTTGGTGCGCTCGCCGCTGTCGCGGGAGACGTTCCAGCCGGCGCTCACCATGTCGAAGTCCTGCCCCATCTGCTGCCGGGGACGTGCGGAAGACCAGAGGATCTTGTCCGTGCGGAACGCCACCGCTCGGTCGGTCTGGTACTGGATGGGGCCCTCGGTGAAGTTGCGCCGATTGGTGTCCTGTTCGGCCGTGGGTGTGGCCACGACGACGTGATCGGCGTTGGTGATCCAGTCCTCCGCTGTCCGGGAGGGGTGACTGTCGCTGGGTATTCCGCAGCCGACCACCGTGTCGAGGCCGCCGTGGCCGACCAGGACGCCGGCGGCGACTCCCGTCAGGGCGACGAACGCGGCGACGGGGCCACTCGTCAGGCGGTCAGTAAGCGTTGTTCGCACGTGAATCAGGACTCCTGAGCGAGGACGACGGTGGCGACTGCGGTGTAAGCGGCTCCGACGCGGCAAGCCGCAGGGGTGTCACGGGGGGCCTGGGCGGCCTCCGTGACGATGCGGACGCGAGGCGCGGAACCTGCGCACCCGATGGGAGCGTGGCCGTCACTCACCGGGCCGTTCCGACGCCGACCCGACGCCATACGGTGCGCGAAGCAGGCAGCGACCAAGGGGGCGGAACCGAGCACCGCCCACGCCGGAGTGCGCGCGGCGACCGGCACCGGCAGCGCCTCGGAGCCAGGCTCCCCGCCGCCCGTCGGCAGGTGACGGCGAACGTAGAAGGAGAAGAGGCGACTGCTCGACCTGCCGGGACGCCCACGGGCCGAAGATGACCTCGTCGTACAGGTCTTCCAGGTGGAGCGCTTGACAGAAACAACTGAGGACACGGTTCTCACAACAGGGACAGGGCGGGGATGCGCCACACGGTGCACCCCCGCCTCAAACGATGTGGCACTGATGTAGACGATCAGTCGCCCCTGTTGGTGTCAGACATTCCTCACTCATCACGGCGCGGTGAAACGCGACCCGTTGAGGTGGGCAATCGGGCGCTGAACCACCCTCAGCACCCCTTCGAGGGGCGGCTGGCAACCCGACCTGGCCGTCGACCCCCTCGCGACTCCGCACAGAAGCCTCGTGCGGGTCCGTGGCGGCAGCGGCAGCGGCAGCGGCAGCGGCAGCGGCAGCGGCAGCGGCAGCGGCAGCGGCAGCGGCAGCGGCAGCGGCACATCCAACGAACGTGGCGGTCGCCGGGCTTCCCTCGCCAACCCATCGCCCCGGTCATCCGCCGTTGACCCGCTAGCCGCAGCCCGAGAGCGCGCCCTCGTCACCGCCGTGGCCGAGCACCGCCGGCACGGAGTGAGCGTTCAGGTCGTCACCGACCCCGCGGACGAGGGCCGCGATAGCTCGAGTTGGCCAGGACGATACGCCTCAGTGTGTCGAAGTGGACCTCGATCGGGCCCAGGAGGCGTAGGCCGGGGTGAGGCACATGTCGACTTTGCTCTTCTTCACCCAGCGGAGGACGTTCGCGGCAGTGCGGGCGGACAGCTGTCCCGGACGATGTAGATCGGGGCGCCAGCGTTACAGAGGCGGCGGATCGTCTTCAACGCGGCCGGGCTGCGGCGGTGCCTCGTGACGGCGGTTGGCACCCCACCAGCCAGCGTTCCCGACTGACTAGCAGCCGGGGAAGAAGTCGCCCGAAGGCCGTCGGGCTTGCCGTGCTTGAGCGTCCCTTCTTACGCACAACGAGGTGGGCTTTCAGCGCTGTTGTGGCCCCCGCGGGCTGCCGAGCGCGTGTGCCCAGGCCAGCACTTCGGGAGCGTCCAGTGACGGTAACCACCAGTCGGCCCGGGTGGGACCGTCGCCCTGCGGCCGGGGCCCGACGCCCAGGACCCGCAGGCTTGCCCGGCGTGCTGCTTCCACACCGGTCAAGGAGTCCTCCACAGCCAGCGCCCGGTGCGGAAGGACACCGCAGAGCCGGGCCGCCACGGCGTACACGTCGGGATGCGGCTTGGGGCGTACGCGGTCCCCGACATCGGGGACGACGAGGTGCTGGAAGTGCCCGAGCAGCCCGGCCCGTTCCAGGCTGCCTTCGACCACGACCCTCGGGCAGTTGCTGGCCACCGCCAGCGGCAGGCGCTCGGAGAGCAGCCGTACGAGCCGGACCGCACCCGGCATCGTCACCGGTTCGCCGGTGACCAGTGCCAGGAAGTGGTCGAGAAGAGCGGCTGTCAGGTCCTCGGCCAGTTCGGGTTTGTGCACGGACTGCGCCATGAGCCGGCCGCAGTCCTCATAGTGCAGGCCAAGAGCCTGCTTCGCGAACCCGGGCGGTGGCTGAAGGCCGTGCTCCCGGAAGGCCCGGATGCGAGCCTCCTGCCAGTGGCGTTCGCTGTCCATGAGGGTGCCGTCGCAGTCGAAGACGACGGCTTCGGGCGACCAGTCGAGCGGAACGTGGGCCGTGGTGGTCACTGGGGCCTCCCATGCTTTCGCATGTATGTGGCATTCCTGCCTCCGCAGGAAAACGGAAAGATAGTTTCCGCTACGTTATTTCCGTCCGGGCAAATCCGGCAATAACCCTTTTCAGTGAGTTGACGGGCGCCGTAAACAGGCGTGCGGCTGTGCGGCATCGGGCATGGCGCAACCCTGAGGGCCCTAACACCCCAGGTGGGGCCGCAGGTTGACACGCGCACTTGACCGGCCGAGGCCCGATGCTTCGGGTTCCATTACCACTCTCACGCGTTCGCGTCCGAAAGAACGATGCAATTTCCGTCCGGAAGTGCCTGTTTGAGCTCCGGGCGTACGCTGGCGCATTAAATTCGTGGCCCGACATCAGACAGACGGGCGGACGGAACGTTGCAGGAACGGGCGAAGGCAACCCGTAGATCATTGCTGGAAGCGGCAGCTCAACTGTTCGCCGAACAGGGGTACGCGGCGACCAGCGTGAACGACATAAGCGCGAGGTCGGGCCGGACGAGCGGCGCGGTCTACTTCCACTACACCAGCAAGGAAGGCATCGCCGTCGCCGTCGTCGAGGACCGGTTCGCCACCTGGCCCCAGCTCGCAGCACGCTATGGAGACGAGACCGTAACGCCGCTCGAACGACTCGTCGCCCTCAGCTACGACATCGCCCACGCTCTCACCCAGGACCCCATGGCGCGTGCCGGTGCCCGTCTTTGGACCGAGCGCACCGTGATCAAAGCTCCCGTTCCCGACCCCTTCGCGCTCTGGACCGCCGCCACCACGCGGCTGCTCGCGGAAGCCAGGGTGGCAGGGCACGTCGACGAGGGCGTCCGCCCCGCCCGAGCGGCCCGCGCACTCGTGCCCGCGTTCTTCGGCCTATGCATTCTCACCGAGGCACTCGAGGGCGCGACCGCCCTCGACGACCGCCTGACCGACTGGTGGCACCTGACCCTCCCCTCCCTCCGGCCGCAACCGTCCCCCGGGAACACCCAGACGGGCCGGCGGGGCACCTCCTCCAGACCGGCCCGCTGACCCGGTGCGGTGGTCGTGGACGCTGGTTGATCGCCTGGATGCTCCTTGACGCAGAGTCCTCGGCAGTCTGCGCCTACGGGCGTCGTGCACCGGGCCGTAGCCGGACTCGGCCGGGCGCTGCACTGCCCGACAGGCCCTTGGCGTGGCTTCCCGCCTTCGGCTTTCTCTACAGGGAGGAGGTGACGACGCCCGCGAAAGCGTCGCCTTGCCGACTCACTGCTCGTTCTTCCTGCGCAACGCCAGAACAAGCATCAGGACTGCAACGGCACTGATGACCACGGCAACGAGCCAGGTCGGCAGAAAATCACCGCCCTTGTAAGCAACGACGCGCAGGCTATCGGCCGAATACACGCTGCCCCCTGAAGCTGCTCACCACAGATCGCGGCGTCGGTCAGAACGGCAGACGACCACGGGCTCGCCGCCCGGCGGACCCGCTGCGGCCGACGGCCTTTGAACTGCTGCGAAACGGCTTGCTCAGCGCTCGGCCGAGGAAGCCGGGGGCCTTCCCGCCGGCCCGTGACCCGAGACCGAGTGTGCGCTGAGTACCGCGTTGCGGATGGTGGGACAGGCGTGGCAGGAGGAAGGCCAGAAGGGCAAGGACTACACACACTGCGACAATCCCGACGATCATCATGATGGGCTCCTGAACGTGAGAGGTGCCTGTCGGATGCCCCGAGGGCAAGGCACCATGCGCGCATGACCGTCCTGGCGCGTCGCCGCAAGGTGGATGTTGATGCGGCGGTCGAGGGGCAGCGGGTCTGAGGGGAGCCGGCCTCCCATGCTCGGCCACGACACTGCTCCAGGCGCAGCGCGGGTCGTACGGGCACCACGAGGGACGCCCAGGCGGACGGGGATCTTCCAGGCCGGGCCGAGCCGGGCGTACCCCCGCTCCCCGAGCTGTCTTCAAGGCGTTCACCGTATATCGTATTGCGGAAACTTCATTTCATTGTGCAGAATATCGGGGGTGGGGCGTGCGATGGTCGGCACGAGCCCGGTGGTGGGAGCGTTCAGCACACGAGTCGGGCTTCTGCACTCAACTACTGCGCGGCTTGGGCCAAGTGGCCTTCCAGGCGAGCGCACGGACGGGGGCCGCCTTCGCCGCGGCCCTGTGTGTGGCCGACTGGCGGCTCGCCGCGTACGCGGTGGGGGGCGCGGCCCTGGGCACCTGGACCGCCCGCGCGCTCGGCGGGCCACGCGACCGGCGCGAGGCCGGTCTCGAGGGTTTCAACTCCGCGTTGCTCGCCCTCTGCTTCGCCGTCTTCCTCGGACGGGACCGGCCCACGACGGCACTGCTCGCCGCCGCCGGTTGCATCGTGGTCTCCATCGGCACGGCGGCTGCGGTGCGTCTGCTCAGCGTCTGGGAACTGCCGCCGCTGACCCTCCCGTACTGCCTTCTGGCGGTCGCGGTGACCGTGGCCGCGCCCGCGTTCCGGCGGATCTGGTCCTTCGGGAACAGCCTTGCCGCACTGCCCGGCTCGGCCTCCGGACGGACCACCCTGCATCTGGACGAGCTGGCGCTGGCGTTCCTCCACAACGTCTCCCAGCTCTTCTTCCTGGAACGGTGGCACGTGGGGGCACTGCTGCTGGTGGGCGTCTTCCTCGCCAGCCGGACGGCCGGACTGATCGCCTGCGCGGGCAGCCTGACGGGGATCGTGACCGCCTGGGCTCTCGGTGCGCCGGCCGAGCGGATCGTCAACGGCACCATGGGCTACAACGCGGTTCTGGTCGCGCTCGCCCTGTGCGGGGTGTTCCTGCCGGCGGCGCCGGTCACGCTGTTCTACGCCCTGCTCGGCGCCGCGACCGCGACGGTCCTGACCCCCGCCGTCGCCGCGCTGCTCTCGCCGTCCGGCGGGCACGCCTTCACCTGGCCGTTCGTGCTGACGACGCTCGGCTTCCTCGCCGCCGCCCGCTCCTTTCCGCGGCTGTCCGCAACAGATCGCGAGCGGGCCGCCGGTCCGCCCCTGGGTGCCCGTGGTCGTGACGGTAGTCGTCCGTGTCTCAGGTCCGTGCCGGCCGGTCGTCGGCCGGTCGGACACGTGAGCGGCGCGCGGAGGATGCGGAGTCGTTCACGTGCACGGTGATGTCGGTTCGGCTTGGATGACGGAGGAGCGACGGCGCGGTCCTGAACTCCCCAGCCCGTCTCAGGCCGCAGCGACGATGCACCCCCTCCCCGGAGCAGGGTCCGTCTGACCCCACTCTCGGTCTCTGGTCCCGGACGTTGAGGGCACGGGGTCGTCCTCCGCTCCCCTGCGGCGGAGGTCGCCCCCGTGCCCTTCCGAGGGCGTCCGCCCGGTCAGTACAGCTTCTCGACGGCCGTCCTCGTGGTCTTCTTGAACGCTGCCACGGGCGCGCCCTCGAAGCCGCCCATCTGGCCCCACTTCACGACGGTGACGGTCCTGCCGTCCCGCCCGACCGACAACAGGGCGATGTCCGTGGCGCCCCAGGACGTCTCGGTGTGCAGGCCGCGGACGTGCGCGCCTTCCTCCACCCGCACCTTGCCGTAGTCCCGGCCTTCGGCCTCTACGTCGGGCGATGCTTCCTCGATGCGGTCGGCGCAGGTGCGGACCAGGTCGTCGTAGTGCTTCGCCAGGGCCTTGGCCTGGGCGGCCGTTCCCGTCACGACGGTCAACTGCACGGCGCCGGTGTCCAGGTCGGTCCGGAACTCACGGTGCCGGTAGCTGTAGGCGGGTACGCCCTCCGTGCTCACGCAGAGGCCGAGCGTTTCGGGGAAGCCGTCGGTGACCGGTCCGGCGGTCCAGGACGACGTCGGGTGCGGCGGCAGCTCGGACGCCGACAGGAACTTCGGCGCGGGCGCCTTCGGTGTGGCGCCGGCTGCCGGTGCCGTGAGAACCGCGCCCGTCGCGAAGGCTGCGGCGGTGAGTGCGGCGAGGACGCCTGTGGGGACGCGCTGGGACATGGGATTCCCCCTGGATGAGTGTGTGGAAGGTGACGCACCCGGCGGGGCCGGCGGGTCGGTCCGGGCCTGGACGGTGCGGCACCAAGAGCATCAACGGGAGCGGCCGCCCGGCGCAACGGCAGACGGCCGATCGGCAACGGTGGAACCATCCCAGCCCCTCTGACGTGCAGGTACATGGGGTGCCTGGGATACCGTCCCGGGGCCGGGCGGGTCGTGCGAGGACGGACGGGGGCACTTGTGCCTGCACAGAACGACGGCGACGGCACCGACGAGGTGGCCGAGTTCGCGGAGCAGTTGCGGTCGCTGAAGGAGCGCACGGACCGGAGCTACGGCTCCCTGGCGCGCCGGCTGGGCATGAATACCTCGACGCTGCACCGCTACTGCGCGGGTGACACGGTGCCGCTCGATTTCGCAGCCGTGGAACGCTTCGCGGCTCTCTGCGGCGCGACGTCGGAGCAACGCCTGCAGCTCCACCGCCGGTGGCTCCTGGCGGTGGCAGCCCGACAACGCCCTCGCACGCGAGGGTCGACGCAGGCCACGCCCGGCATCGACACGGCGGGACCGGCCGACGACACGGCGGCCACACCGGACAAGGCGGTAAGGGACGTCCCTCGACCGGCCACCACCCCGAAGGCTCACTGCGGCACGGTCCCCTCACATACGGATCCCAAGGCCACCGGCGCCCCTGTCTCCGGAACGGCCCCTGCGGACGAAACTCCCGACACGCCAGTACCCCCCTCTCCGCCCTGCCCCCGGTACCGCCGGAGACGTCTCGCGGCCGGACTCGCCTCTGTCTGTGCCGTGGCCGCGACGCTCGGGGCCCTGGCCGCACAGCCGGACGAACGGCGTGTGACCGCCGACCGTCCCGCCCGGGACACCAGTTCGGCGGCGACCGGTACGGCGGAGGCCGGGGCACCGGAGCGACGTGCCGCCTCCCCCAGCCCGCACACCCCTCCCACATCCGAACGACCGTCGGCCTCCGCCACCCCGAGGACGACTTCGGACGTCTCTCACCCGCCCGGCGGGACATCCGCCCCGACCCGCGACGAACGGCCCGCCGTGCCACCGCTCACCTGGACCGTCGACTCCCATGCCTGGGAACTCGGTTGTGGTCACGACTACGTCATCGTCAAGCCGCCGAGCCAGGTCCCCCCTCCCCCTGCCCCGCAGGACGCGGCGCCTTGGGCGGCGACGCAGAGCGCGGTGCACGGTGGCAAGACGCTCGTGAGGCTGTCGACGCAGGGGCTCTCCGACACGGCCGTCGTACTGGAGGCGCTGCGCGTGCGCGTGGTCGGCCGCACAGCACCGGCCGAGGGCAACGCCTACGCCATGGACCAGGGCTGCGGCGGCTCGATCACTCCCCGCCACTTCGCCGTGGACCTGGACAAGGACCGCCCCATCGCCCGCGCGGTCGCCGGAAACGACGCCGGGTCACCGATCCCCGCCGTACGCATGCCGTACCGCGTCTCGGCGAAGGACCCCGAGGTTCTGCTGGTCGCGGCGGAGACCGGTTCGTGCGACTGCCGCTGGTACCTGGAGCTCGACTGGTCCTCCCAGGGGCGCCAGGGCACCGTGCGCATCGACGACGACGGCCGTCCGTTCCGCACCAGCGCCATCGAGGGCCTGCCCCGGTACACGTACAACACCCTGGGGCGCCGGTGGGAGCCCTATGGCTGAGGACCGGACGCAGGCCAGGAGGAGGGCAGGCCGACTCGGACAGGGGTACGCCTGGTTACCACGGCATGCGCGCATTCGAGGGCGTCGACCCGGCGGGCGCGCCTCTCACTCGTCGGTCGAGCCGTCGCCCCCGTGCCGATTCCCGTCCTTGGCCGCCGTACGCCGACCGTGTGTCACCGCGAGCACACTTCCCACGACGGCGATCAACGCGATGGCCAGCGCGATACTGATCCAGCCCTCGGTGTCCCAGTACACGTCCTCCAGGCTGATCAGCAGCGCCGCCTCGTCGACGACCAGGGCTGTGCCCACACCGTAGGCGAGCCCCATCCAGGCACGCGCGCGTGCCGAACGGTTCACGAGGCCCGCCGCCCCGACCACCGCGAGCAGGACGATGCCCCACACGTAGTGGTGGATGTGTACGCCGCCGGCCTGGACGTCTCCCACGCCCGCCACGTCGATGTGGATCAGCCAGGTGAGCAGGCGCATGCCGCCGAAGGTGAGGGCGAATCCCCACCAAGCCAGGACGAACCCTCGGCGCTGGGAGGAGATGCCGGGCAGCAGACGCAGCCACGGCGACCTGTGGGTGGTGCGGGCGGACGGCGGACGACGTCGGGTGCGCGGGGACGGGGAACGGTCGGACGGAGCCGGTGGTGTCATGGCGTTTCCCCTGCCGCGAATCGCTCGATCAACTCGGCCACGGCGTCCGGCGTGCTGTAGTGGGCCGCGTGCGCGGCGCCCGCCATGTCGGCCGCGCGCCCGTCAGCGACCAGACGTGCCACACGCCGGACCCATGCCTCGGAGGCGATGGTGTCACCAGTCCCGCGTACGACGAGGGTCGGCACGGTGACCCTGGCCAGATGGCCCTCGAACGCCACGGTGGCGTCCCGCAGCGCGTGGCGCAGGGACGCGACGAAGCGCAGGGGGCCGGTGAGCAGGTAGTCCGCCGCGGCCACCCGGATCAGGGCGAGCGGTTCTCGCGAAGCGTCCTTGAGCAGTCGGCCGCCCTGACGCCAGGCGGATACTCTCGGCGTGAGTGCCGGGCCGAGCAGTACCAACCGGTCGACCAGACTCGGGTGGTGGCTCGCGAGGGCCGCGGCGACCTGGCAGCCCACCGAGTTGGCCACCAGCAGACTCGGCCCCGGGACGAGCCGCCGGTGCCAGCGGGCGAGCGCGTCGGCGGTCTGCTCCACGTCCGGCATCCGGCGTACGGTGTGCCGTGACCGCGCGTTGCCCGGGAGGTCCGGCACCAGCACGGTGACACCCGTGCGAGCCAGCCGCCGCGCCAGCGGCACGAAGTAGCGGCCCGAGAGTCCGAGGCCGTGCACCAGCACGACCGTCGGCGTACCCGCGTCCGGCTCAGGGCCGAAGGTACGGGTGAAGCAACCGGCGTGAACGCGCTCTTCCATCCGTCCACTATCGCCTCTGCGAGGACTCGTACGCGGCAGCCGCGGCCCGAGTGCCGGACCATCACGTCCTGGTTCCGCTGGACAGCGTCGCGGACATCAGCAAGCAGCCCACGCCCAAGGGCATCGTCGTCCGTCTCGAACCCGACCGTCCTTCCGATCGACGACCACCGCGTGAGCGCCCTGCTCGGTGAACCGCTCGGACCGACCGCGCGCCTCTTCGGTGAGGACCTGATCATCCGTGCCCAGATCGAGAGACATATGGCCGGGCGTCCGGGCAGCTCCGACGGGCCACTGGGCGTCGCGCCTGCCTGCCACCGCACCGGACGCCGACTGGTGCGGTGGGCGATGCTCGACAGGCACCTGCGGCCGGCCTCTGCCCAACGGGCGACGCTGTGAGGACTGCCCTGGCCCGTGCGCGAGGTGAGCGATCGACCTCGCGATCAACGGGCGGGAGTCGGGAAGGACTTGTCGCCGAAGAGGACCCGGCTCGCCGCGGCCCGGCCGACCGGCGTACGGAGCAGTGTGAAGGCCGCTTGGGCCATGGTCGGTGTGCGCACCTGGGCCAGTCCCCTGCGCAGGGTCAGCCGGCCTCGGAATGCGGCGCGCAGTGCGGCTCCGTCGTAGGAGGACAGCGCGTTCGGCCGCCCGGTGCGGAGCGCGTGGTCCAGGATTTCGGCCGCGAACTCGGACAGCCGCAGGCACGGATCCAGGCCGCCGGCGGTGAGGGGGGAGACCGCGCCGGCCGCGTCCCCCACCAGAAGGCCGTCAGGGCAGCCGATCCGACGCAGGACGCCTCCGACGGGAATCGGGCCGCCGCGCCGTTCCACCGCTTCCGGACGGTTCACGGCGGTCATACCGGGCGCTGACGCGCTGAACCGCTGCAGTGTTCGGCGGAGTCCGCCCGGGAAGCGGTCCGCATAGCCGGCGACACCCACATGCGCGTGCTGCCCGTCGTTGACCACCCAAGCCAGGTAGCCGGGAGCGAGCGAGGGGTCGAGCACGCAGTGGAAGGTCGGCGGCTCGTCGTGTCCGGCAAGCTCGAAGACCTCCTCGGCTCCGACCAGCAGGTGCCGGTTGCGGTCAAGGGCGAGGTCGCGGGCGACGCTGGAGCGAGCGCCGTCGGCACCGACGACGAACCGCGCCCGGACTGCCGTCGGCCCGTCGCGACCGAGCAGATGGAACGTGTCGCCCTGGCGCCCGGCATAGCGCGCGCCCAGGACGATCCGCACGCCGGCGGCCGTCGCAGTGGCCGCCGTTGCCGTGTAGAGAGGCCCCATGTCTCCTACGCGGTACTCGTCGCGGCCGCTGACCAGGGTGACCGGGCGGCGCAGGTCGGGCGGGTAGAGCACGACCCGTCGGATCGGTGGGCCGAGGTGCTCGGGAGGCAGGGGGAAGTCGTCGAGCGTCTTCCGCACGAAGATGCCCGTGGTGCGGACCGCGGCGGCGAGGCTGTTTCGACGGTCGATCAGGAGGACGTCGTGGCCCCGTCGTGCGAGGAACGTGGCGGTGTGGAGGCCGGCCAGCCCGGCGCCGACGACGAGGACGTCGGTACGGGCCGTGGACCCGAGGCGGTCGGTATCGGTCGGTTTCGTCACCGGTGCCGCCCTACGGTCGTGGCCTCGCCCGGCAGGCTTTCGGCCTCCCCCCGCAGCAGGTCTCCGGGCCGGCAGTCCAGTACCTCGCAGAGCGTGGCCACCAGCCGCCATACGCAGACCAGGACGGCCTGGGCCGCGCCGATGCCCAGGACCACGATCAGCAGGAGCGGCAGGCGCCCGTCCGCGAGCACACCGCCCTCCATGTCGTCGGCCGGCAGCGCGACCATCACGGTCTGTACGAACAGCGAACCGGCGAGCACTACCACGAGCACGGTACGCAGTGCCGGCACGGTGGTCTTTCCCATCAGCGCCCCTTCAATCGAAATACGATGGGAATCTATCGATATTCGATACGTGAGGCAAGACGGGGGCCTCGTCCGGGCCGGAACCGGTGGTGGGTCAGACCGACGGAGTGAGGGCGAGGATGTGGTTCAGGGCGCTGTCGGGGCGGCTCGTGAGTTCCTCCCAGGTTCCCTCTTCCGTGATGCGGCCCCTCTCGAGTACGGCGATGCGGTCGGCCCGGCGGATGGTGGCCGGCCGGTGTGCGATGACGATCGTGGTACGGCCCTCCTCGCGCAGTGCGGCGGCGAGTTGGGCGTCGCCGGTGTTGTCGAGGTGGGCGGTGGACTCGTCGAGGATGAGGACTCTCGGGCGGACCAGCAGTGCTCGGGCGAGGGCGACGCGGGCCCGTTGGCCGCCCGAGAGCGTCGTACCGCGCTCGCCGACGAGGGTGTCCATCGGGGCGATCCGGTCGATGCCGCACAGGCGGGCGGCGTCGGCGAGCAGGTCGTCGTCCGCCTCGGGCGCGGCGAGCCGCAGGTTCTCGGCGAGCGTGCCGTGGAAGAGGGGTGTCTCCTGTCCCACGAGTACGACCGCGGACCGCAGTTCCGCGTCGGTCACGTCCCGCACGTCCACGGGGTCGGCGTCGGCGTCGGCGGGCACCAGCTGGACCGCTCCCTCGGACGGGTCCCAGAACCTGGCCAGCAGGTGGGCGCAGGTCGACTTGCCGGCGCCCGAGGCGCCCACGAGCGCGAGCGTCTGTCCCGGGGGGACGGCCAGCTCGACGCCGTCCAGGACGGGCCCGCCGCCGTAGTCGAACCTCACCCGGTGCAGCCGGACACCCAGCGGGCCGGGCGGCAGGGCGCGGGGCGCAGGGGGCGGCGGGGCGAGAGCGGGAGCCTGGACGGCCGCGTGGACGCGGGCGGCGGCGGCGCGCAGTGCCACGGCCTGGCTCAGGGACCGGGCCGACTCCGCGACCGGACCGAGGACGGACAGGGCCAGGGCCATCGCCGCCGGAGCCCATGCGCCGTCCAGGCGTCCCGTGGTCACGGAGTGCGCGGCCGCGGCGACCACGCCGAGGACCGCGGCCACGATGAGGAGGTCCCGGACCGCGCCGGCGACGGCCTCCCGGGTGGCCTCGGCCCGCTGGGCCTCCCCCACCTGTCGCCCCCGTTCGGCGAGCCGGCGGCGGCGCTCCGTCAGAGCGCCGAAGGCGATCAGCTCGCGCAGTCCGTCGACGGTCTCCACCGTGTCGGCCGACAGTCCCGCGATCGCGCTCCGGGTGCGGCTGCCGCGCACCGCGCGTCCGCGTGCGTCGGCGAAGGGCGCGGCGGCGAGCAGGGCCGCGACCGGCAGCACGACTGCCAGTAGCCATGGTTCCACGAGGGCGAGGACCACGGAGCCGCCCGTGAAGACAGTGCTAGCCGCCAGCAGTTGGGCGAGGGTGTGGGCGTAGAAGAACTCCAGGGCCTCCACGTCGGCCATGGCCGTGGCGGCGAGGTCTCCGCTGCGCCGGCCCGCGACGCGGGCCGGCGCGCTGCGGGCGAGTCCGTCGAAGACGCGGACGCGCAGGGCGGCCAGTACCCGGTAGGCGAGGTCGTGGGAGAGGTCCATCTCGCGCCAGGTCATCAGGACGCGTACGACGACCAGGGTGACGAGCGCGGTGGTGGCGGCGGAGGAGGGGGCGTGGCCTTCGATGACGGCCGTTCCCACGGTGTGCGCGGCCAGGGTCAGCAGCGCGACGAGGGAGCCCTGTTCGAGGAGGGCGGCGGCACAGGTGCGGACCGCCATGGCGCGGTGGCCGGCGAGAGCCGGGAGCAGGGCGCGCAGTGAGCCCCGCGCGGGCACGTCCGTGTCAGTCGTGGCGCCGTCGGTCGGGGCGGTGCCACTCGCGGCGGCGTCGGTCGCGGCGGTGTCGGTCGCGGCGGTGTCGGTGGGGGTGGCGGTGCTCATGCGGCGTGTTCTCCTCGGTGGGCGTGGCCCGCCTCGACGAGCCGTGTGTAGACGCCCCCGGCCCCGATCAGGTCGGCGTGCTCGCCGACGGCGTCCACCCGCCCCGCGTCGAGGACGACGATGCGGTCGGCGTGCCGGACGGCCGCGAGCCGGTGGGCGACCACCAGGACGGTGCGGCCCGTCACGGCGTTCAGGAGGTCCCGGACGATGTCCGCCTCGCGGCGTTCGTCGACCGCGCTGGTGGCCTCGTCGAGGACGAGGACCGGGGCGTCGGCGAGCAGGGCGCGGGCGAGGGCGAGGCGCTGGCGCTGTCCGCCGGAGAGAGTGGCGCCGCGTTCGCCGAGGACCGTGGCGTAACCGTCCGGGAGAGCGGTGATCTCGTCGTGGATCCCGGCGACCCGCGCCGCCCGGATCAGGTCGTCGTCGGTGGCGTCCGGCCGGGCCAGACGCAGGTTGTCGGCGATGGTGACGTGGAAGAGGTACGTCTCCTGCGAGACGACGGCGATGCCCCGGCGCAGCGCGTCGAGCGCGATGTGGGTCGTGGGACGCCCGTCGAGGGTGATCCGGCCCTCTTGCGGGTCGTGGTGGCGCAGGAGCAGGGCCAGCAGCGTGGATTTGCCCGCGCCGGACGGGCCGACGATCGCGGTGGTCCGGCCCGCCTGCGCGGTGAAGGTGACGCCGTGCAGGGCGGGTGCCGGCGCGCCGTCGTAGCTGAAGTGGACGTTGTGGAAGCTCAGTTCGGGCGGCGCCTGCCAACTCGCCGCGTCCGTACCGGTGTCGGGGACGGTCGGCTCGGCGGTGCGCAGGGCCGCGAGTCCGTCGGCGGCCGACGCTCCCAGGTATCCGGCGTGCCACTCGCGGGCCAGGTCACGCACCGGCCGGAAGCATTCGGAGGCCAGCAGCAGCACCAGGTAGGTGCCGGTGGCCGTGGTGGAGCCGGTGACGGCCGACCAGCAGGCGAGGAGCGCGGCGGCGGCGGTGCCGCCCTGGATGGCGAGGTCGGTGATGCCGGTGTCGACCAGGGACACGCGCAGTTTGGCGACGGTCGCCCGGTGCAGCGCCGCCGAGCGCTTCTCCAGGCGGACGCGGGTACGGCCGACCGCGCCGGCGGCGCGCAGGGCGGGCATGCCCTGCAGGGCCTCCAGGTAGTCGGCGCCCAGTGCTTCGTACGTGTCCCAGTGTTCCTTTCCGCGGTGGGCGAGGAGCCGGTCCCAGGCGCGCGGGCCGAACAGGGCGAGCAGCAGGGCGGGGGCGAGGGCGAGGAGGGCCACCGGTTCCACCGCGAGCAGGCCGGCGAGCAGCAGGGGAGGCACCGTGAGGGTGATCAGCAGTTGGGGCAGGTAGCGGGAGACGTACGCGTCGACGCCCTCGACGCCCTCGACGAGGGTGGTGCGGACGGCGCCGGCGCGCGCGGTGGTCAGGTGTGCGGGTCCCAGGCGGCCGAGGTGGCTGAGGAGTTCGTCCCGCAGCGCCACTCTGACCTCGGCCCCGGCGCGGGTGGCGGTGCGCCGCTGCCAGATGCCGAGCCCGGCGCGAGCGGCGACGACGGCGAGCACCGCGCCCAGCAGCCACGGCAGCCCGCCGGTGTCGCCGCGGGCCAGGCGGGCGAGTGCGAGGGCCAGGAGTACGGCCTGTGCCAAGTGGGTGAGGGTGACGGCGCCCTGCAGCAAGGTGGCGGTGAGCAGGGGGCGGCGTGCCCGACGGGCCGCGCGGCGCAGCTCGGGATGGACGATCATGTGGTGTTCTCCTCGTCGGCGCGACTGGCGGATGCCGAGGGCCAGTTCACGCATGCCTCAGTCCGGCACCGGTCCGTCCAGGTGCTCCACGCCCGCGCGGGGCACGTCGGGCAGGCCCTCCGCGCCCACCGGTGATCCGTTCTCGTCCTCAGGGGGTGGTGCGGGACACGGCGGTGATTCTCCGACGACGACGGGAGTGGGCCCGCCCGGAAGACGATGGCGGGCCGGGCCCACGGTCGTGGGAGCCGAGACCTCGCTTGCGCGCCGCGTCACCACCCTAATGACTCTGATTTTCATATTCCAGAGCGGGGAGAGGGTGATCCGGGTAACACACCGGCCAGCCCCCCTCCGGGTCTCTGCCGACCCGGCCGGACACCCTCAGCACGTCCGCCAGCAACCCCGGCGTGACCACCTCCTTCGGCGGCCCGTCGGCGAGCACGCGGCCGTCGCGCAGGGCGACGACGCGTTCCGCGAACCGGGCGGCGTGGGCCAGGTCGTGCAGCACCATCACCACGGTCAGACCTCGCTCCTCGCGCAGGCGGACCACCGTCTGCAGCACGTCGAGCTGGTGGTGCAGGTCCAGATAGGTGGTCGGCTCGTCGAGCAGCAGGACGCGGGTGTCCTGGGCGAGGGCCATCGCCAGCCGTACCCGCTGCCGCTCCCCTCCCGACAGCGCGTCGACGTCCCGGTCGGCCCACTGTTCCACGCCGACGTCACGCAACGCCCGGCGCACGACCGGATCGTCGGCCTCGCGCAGCATGCCCAGGGGGCCGCGTGCGGCGTACCGCCCCTGACGGACGAGGTGACGCACCGTCATGCCCGGTACGGCAGGTGCGGCCTGGTGCAGCAGCGCCACTCGCCGTGCCGTGTCCCGCCGCGAGAGCCGCGCGACGTCGTCCCCGCCGAGCAGCACACGCCCCTTGTCGGGGGTGAGCAGCCCGGCCGCCAGCCGCAGCAGGGTCGACTTTCCGCAGCCGTTCAGGCCGATGAGAGCGGTCAGTTCGCCCGGCCGGACCGTCATGTCGACGCCTCGCAGCACGGGACGTGCGGGGTAGCCGAAGTGGACCCCCTCGACGTGGATCCCCACGGACTCGGTCATGCTCTGTCCTCGATTCGACTTCAGAAGGTACGGCTCGGCGTGCGGCGCACGACGACGAGCAGCAGCGCCGCACCGAGGCAGGCGGTGAGCGCCCCGACCGGCAGAGTGAGGCGCCCGGCGTCCAACGTCACCGCCAGCAGCCGTGAGGACAGCTGCGCGGCCGCGTCCGCCCCGCACACCACGACCGCACCCAGCAGGGCGGCGCCCGGAAGGCTCACCCGCAGGTCCGCGCCGAAGACGGCCACGGCCAGGTGCGGGACGAGCAGCCCCACGAAGCCCAGCGCCCCGACGGCGGCCACCGCGCCCGCCGTCAACGCCACCGCGCACAGCAGGGCGAGGGTCCGGGCCCGCCGGGCGGCGAGGCCGGCTGCGAGGGCGATGTCGTCCCCGCAGCGCAGCAGGGTCAGTGGGCCGGCCAGCAGCCAGGCCACGGCTCCCCAGGCCAGTGCCCACGGCCACAGCAGGTGCCAGTGCTGCCACACCCGGCCCTCCGTGGTGCCCACCAGCCACTGGACGACGCTGCCGAGCCCGCCGGGCTCCACGAGGAGCACCATGGCGGTGAGCCCGCCGAGCACCGCCGACACGAGTACGCCGTGGACGGCGGTCTGCGCGGGGTCACCGCGGCCGCGACCGGCGAGCAGCCACAGCAGCGCCGCTCCACCGCATCCTCCCGCGCACGCGGCGAGGACCACGGCCAGGGGCGAGTCCCACCCGGCTAGTCCCAGGGCCGTCGCGGCGACGGCCCCGAGTACGGCTCCCGGCGTCACGCCCGTCACCTCGGGGCCGGCGAGGGGATTGCGCAGGGCGGACTGCAGGACCAGCCCGGCCACGGCCAGGCACGCCCCGGCACCGAGGGACACCAGCATTCTGGGCAGGCGCAAGTGGAAGAGGATGTGGCGCTCCGTCGCGTCCCCACCCCCGTTCAACACGTCCCAGGCGACGCCCGGGGACATGCCGCGCCCGGCCACCATCTCCACAGCGGCGCATACGAGGGCCAGTGCCGCGAGCGCCGTGAATCGCCGGGTCACCGTGCGTCCTCCGTTCCGGCTGTCCCCGAAGCGGGCGGGACGGCGCCGCTGGGACCGCCGCGCCCGGGTTCGCCTCCGCGCACCTCGGTGCAAGCCCCGGCGCGGGGGAATCCGTCCGCCGTACCTGAAGCCGTTCTTCTCGATCCGTACAGCGGCTCGCGCGCGTCGGTCGGCGCGGCCGGCCGACGCCGGGCCGCCCCGCCACGGTCACGGCCACGGCTACCCGACCGCATCAGCGCGACGCCGGCCAGCACACCCAGCAGGGCCGTCCAGGCACCGGCCGGCGTCTCCACGGGCGCCAGCGCCAGCCTGGCCGGGACATCGGCGACCACCACGACGACGGCACCCCAAGCGGCGGACCAGGGAAGCCAACGCACGGCCCCCGCGGTGGGGTTGAACCACCGAGCCAGGTGCGGGGCGAGGAACCCCACCCATGCGACGGGCCCGCACACGGCCGTCACCGGGGCGATCAGGACCACGGCAATGGCCAGCGCCGCCAGCCGTGCCCGCTGGGCGCGCACACCCAACGCCTCGGCGTCCTCGTCGCCCAGCCGCATCACCGACAGCACCGGGGCGCAGAGCACCAGGGCGGGCACGGCGACGAGCAGCCACGGCCACAGGCCCGTCACGTCGTCCCAGGTCCGGGCGGAGAGCGAGCCCAGCAGGTAGCGGTAGATCAGCTGGAGATCCAGCTGATCGGCCATGACCATCAGGACGAGCAGCGCGGCCTGCAACGCGGCGGCCACCGCGGCGCCGGTCAGCAGCACGGCGGAAGGACTGCGGCCCAGTCCGGCGGCGAGCAGCGTGAGCCCGCCGCCGAGCGCGGCCCCGCCGATGGCCAGCAGGGGCTGAACGGCGGCGGGCAGCGACAGGGTCAGCACCAGCGGCGCGGCCACCCCCAGCGCGGCCCCGGACGACACGCCCAGCATCTCCGGCACCGCCAAGGGATTGCGCAGAGCCTCCTGGAGCACCAGCCCGGCCGCGCCCAGACAGGCCCCGGCGATCAGCGCCAGCACCAGGCGGGGCACGCGGAGTTCGGTGACGACGATTCCGGCGAGGGTGGTGTCCCCGTCCAGCACGGAGGCGAGCAGCCGGTGCGGGGGGACGTAGGGGGTGCCGAGACTGAGTGCGCACACCGAGCAGGAGGCCAGGAGTACGACGACCAGGAGTGGTTGCCATCTGCGTGCGCCGCCCGAGGGCCGTGGTCCGTGCGCCGCGACGGGTTCCGCCGCGGCGGGCGCCGAGAGGGACGTCCTCACCGCAGCGCGGCCGTGGCCTCGTCGAGGACGATGCCCAGCGAGCGGGTGCCACGCCCCTTCGCCCACACCTCTGAGTTCACCTCGTGGACGTCGCCGTTCTTCACGGCCGGGATCTTGCTCCAGAGGGGGTTCTCGGCCAGCTTCTCCGACAGCTTGCCGTCCGCCTCGCCGAAGCTCATGGTCTCGACGAACAGCACGTCGACGCCCCGGGCGAGGATCTCCTCGAGGCTGTAACTGCCCTCCACACCGCGCGACTTCCACGGATAGTCCGCGATTTTGGGGAACAGGCTGGCGGCCACGTCGCCCTCCGGGGTGGCGACGCCGAAGTTCTCGTCGCTGCCGTAGATGACGAGAGCGGTCTTCTCGCTCGGGGTCTTCTCGGCCGCGGCGAGCTTGGTCCGGAAGGTCTTCTCGGCCTTCTCCCCCTCGGCGGTCCGGCCGGTGAGCGCGGCGACGTTGCGCAGATACCCCACGCTGTCTTCCCACGTCTCGGGCTGCATGGCCCAGAACGTGGTGGCGCCCTTGAGCGCCGGGGCGAGCTTGCCGTGGGTGTCGCCCAGTCCGATCACGAGATCGGGCTTGTGGGAGAGGATCGCTTCCACCTCCGGGGCGATGAAGCCGCCGGGGATGACGTCTACCTCCTTGGCCTTCTCCTCCCCCAGGAAGTCCGGGTGCGCCAGCAGCGCGTTGTTGGTGGCCGTCGGGACGATGCCGAGTTCGGTCAGGATGTCGTCGCAGAGTCCGAACAGGCAGACGATGCGCTCGGGTTCCTTCTTCAGCGAGATCTTGGTGCCGTTCGTGTCGGTCAACTCCGTCGCCGCCTTGATGGGTTCGACGGTGACCTCGGTCTTCGCCGCGGGCTTGGCCTTGTCACTCGCGGGTTCTTCGGAGGACGAGCCGCAGCCGACCAGGACGGAACCCACCACCGCTGCGGTGATCCATCTGCGGACGAATCTCGACCGTGAGCGCAGCATCGATGCCCTCGCTTCTCTCAAGTACCGGGAACGCGTAGAACATACATGATAATCGTTTTCACCAACTGCTTCTTGGGCGTCGTGGTCCGCTGCCCCGGGCTCTCGCCACTCCCCCACGGCGGGGATTTCCCCTTGCCCGACGCCACGGAAGTGACGGAACCGGAACGGGCTGTGTGGCCGCCGGAAGACGCCACCTGCCGCGAGCGCCGTCGAATCTCAGCCAGCGTGGCCCCGAGGCCCCGAACGCGGTCGAACGGGGCTCGGACGCCTGCCCCAGGGAGGGTGACACGTGACATCCGCCGCCGGTCGCCGGCCAGACAAGTGGTCATCGTGCAACAGTTTTCAAAGGCGAAAACCGCAATTTACTTGCGTGTTGGCGGTCGCTGCGCGCTGTCGTCTGAAATTGCTTGCAGGAAGTTGCGCAACCTTAGTCACCGCCCCAAAGATGCGGCGCATGACCAACCTCATGAAGCGCATGTCGCGTCCCGTCACCCTCGCCGCCTCGACGGCGGCGGGCCTCCTGATGCCCCTGGCCGTCACCGCTCCGTCCGCTGCCGCGGCCACCGGGGCCCCGGTTGCGGAGTGCGTGGAGTACTTCCAGAGCTGGCGTTACACAGACGTTCACAACGGGTGCGCCGATGCCGTCTCCGTCACGGTCGAGTACACGCACGGCCAGTGGGCCCCCTGCCGCGTGATCGAGCCCGGCGGCTGGGCGACCTTCGCCGGCTACGGAACGGACGGCAACTACGTCACCGGGCTGCGGACCTGCGACCCTGCCACGCCCAGCGGCGTCTGAGTCCGCGGGACTGGGCACTGTAGGGGCCGGAAGCTCACGCGAGGAGCGTGGGGCCCCGGCCGCGCCTGACCGACGGCTGCGGTCACATGGGAGTTTCATGGGAAGTCCGGGGCGTTCGACCGCTGCACTCGGCGTTTGGCCAGGTCAGAGGGTCGGGGCTCCGACGAGGCTTTCATGTTCGTCCAGATCCGGCACAGGTTGTGCGGCCACGTTGGTGGCGTGCGGGTGGCCTTCGCTTGCACACCACCACCGGGTCTGGAGTTCCGATGATCGAAGTACGAGGTCTGACCAAACGCTACGGCGAGGTCCTCGCCGTGGACGATCTGACCTTCGCCGTGCGCCCCGGGGAAGTGACCGGCTTCCTGGGACCCAACGGTGCCGGCAAGTCGACGACGTTGCGCATGATCCTGGGGCTGGACGCCGCCACGTCCGGTACGGCGACCGTGTCCGGGCTGCCGTACCCGGATCAGCCCTCGCCCTTGAAGGCGGTCGGTGCGCTGCTGGATCCGAGCGCCGTGCTGCCCAGCCGTACGGCCTTCCACCACCTGCTGGCGCTCGCCGCCGGCAACGGCATCCCGCGCGGCCGGGTGGACGAGGTCCTCGCGGAAGTCGGGCTGGAGAAGGTGGGACGACGCCGTGCGGGGGCGTACTCCCTGGGCATGCGTCAGCGGCTGGGTATCGCCGCCGCGCTGCTGGGAGACCCTCCCGTGCTGGTCTTCGACGAACCGCTCAACGGGCTGGACCCGGAGGGCATCGTGTGGATCCGCTCGCTGATGCGGAGGATGGCGGCCGAGGGTCGCGCCGTGCTGATGTCCAGCCATCTGATGAGCGAGATGGAGCTCACCGCCGACCACCTCATCGTCATCGGCCGCGGAAAGCTGATCGCCGACATGCCCATGAAGGACTTCATCGCCGCACACTCCGAGCGCGAGGTCCTGGTCCGCACCCCGCAGTCCGAAGCGCTGCGCGAGCTGCTGGTCACGGCCGTCGAGGTAGGGGACGAAGACGACGACGCGCTGGTCGTGACCGGGCTGGAGGCAGCGGAGATCGGCGCGCTGGCGTCGATGAGTGGCGTGGAGCTGCACGAACTCACCCCGCGGCGGGTGTCCCTGGAAAGGGCGTTCATGGATTTGACCAGCGAGGCCGTGGAGTATCGGACGGAGTCGGAGAAGGTGACGGACCGATGAGACAGCCGATGAAGCAGCCCATCGTGCGGCCGGCCTCCGAGCCGACGAGGTTCCCGCCCGTACGGCGGCTCCGGTCGGTTCCGCGTCGCGGGCGTGAGCGGGGCGAGGCGGCGACCTTCGCGCACTGCCTGCACGCCGAGTGGATCAAGATCCGGACGATGCGGTCGACGCTGTACGTGCTGCTCGGCACCCTGGCCTTCTGCGCCGGGCTCGCCGCGTTGAACGGCTGGTCGGCGGGCGAGGAGTTCGCGGGCATGAGCCCGGCGGACCAGGCCGTCTTCGATCCGCTCGCCACCAGCCTGCGGGGCTACCTGATCGCGCAGATCACCCTGGGCCTGCTCGGCGGTCTGGTCATCACCTCGGAGTACGGCGCGCGTACGATCGTCTCCACCCTCGCCTCCGTTCCCCACCGCGGGAGGGTGTTGGCGTCCAAGGCCGTGGTGCTGGTGGCCGTGGCGTTCCCGACCGGACTGGTGGTCTCGCTGACCGGGTTCCTGGTCGGGCAGGCGGCGCTGTCGGGAGCCGGCGCTCCGCATCTGGCGCTGTCCGACGGCACAGCGCTGCGAGGCGTCTTCGGCGGTGGGCTCTACCTCTCACTCGCCGGGCTGTTCGGACTCGCCCTGGGGGCGGTGATCCGCTCCACCACGGCGACGGTGACCACGTTGTTCGGGGTGATGCTCATCGTCCAGGCGTTCGCCCCGGCGCTGCCCGGCGGACTCGGGGACTGGGTGTCGACGTACTGGCCGCCCATCGCCGGCGGCCAGATCATCACCGCCTACCGGGACCCGGCCCTGCTCACGCCCTGGGCGGGCCTTTGCGTCATGGCCGGGTGCGTGGCGGTCATGATGGGAGCGGCCCATGCCGTCTTCCGCAAGCGGGACGCCTAGCGGGGCGCGACAGTGAAGGCAGAGCCACCGACCGGGGACGGGTGCCATGACGGTGAGACAACGACTGCTGCTGGTGGAGGACGAGCCCACACTGCGTGAGCTGCTGTCCGCCAGCTTGCGCCTGGCGGGCTTCCAGGTGATCCCGGCCGAGACGGGCGCGCAGGCGCTCGCCTCGGTCCGCGAGGAGCGGCCCGACCTGATCGTCCTGGACGTGATGCTGCCCGACTTCGACGGCTTCGAGGTGGCCCGCCGCCTGCGGGAACAACCCGCGGGCCACCACGGCACACACCCGCCGATCCTCTTCCTGACCGCCCGGGACGCCGCCGAGGACCGCATCAGCGGCCTACGGGCAGGCGGGGACGACTACGTCACCAAGCCCTTCAACCTCGAAGAACTGGTCCTGCGCATCCAGGCCGTGCTGCGCCGCACCAGCGGCCGCCGCACGGACGGTCTCCTGGTCGTGGACGACTTGGAACTCGACCCGGACAGTCATCAGGTGACCCGGGGCGGCCGGCCGGTCGCTCTCTCCCCGACCGAGTTCAGCCTGCTCCGCGTGCTGATGGAGAACACCGGGCAGGTCATGTCCAGGGAACAACTCCTGGACCGGGTGTGGCACTTCGACTTCAACGGCGACGACTCCATCGTCGCCTCCTACATCAGTTACCTGCGCCGCAAGATCGACACCCGGGAGCCGAAGCTGATCCACACCGTGCGCGGCACCGGCTACGTCCTGCGCAGGCCACGCTCATGAGCGTCACGGCCTCGCGCTGGTCCCTCAGCCGGGTGTCGCTGCGCGGACGAGTCGTGACCATCAGTCTGCTGCTGGTCGTCGCCGCCCTGCTGACGAGCAACGCCCTGCTCGTCACCCTGCTGCAACGCCAACTGACGCAGCAGTTGGACGACCGTCTGCGCGCCATCACCACCACGGCCGCGCGCCTTCCGGTTCCCGCCGACACACCGGACGGGGCCCCCTCCGTGGCGCCTGACACGGCGGGGCGCGAGCTGGTCGGCGACGTCTACGTGGCGTACCTCGATGCCGAGGGCCGGGCCCGGCGTACGTTGCGCCCGGCCACGGAGAGCCTCCCGCAGATCCCCACGCTCGACTCCGAGGCCGTCGCGGCCCACGACGATCGCCCCTTCACGGTCTCGGCCGAGGACGGCGGCACCTGGCGTGTGATCGCCATGCCGCAGCAACCCGTACAGTCGCCGGTGGCCGACCCGTCCGCCGCCACCGGCAGCGTAGTCGTGGCCGGTTCGCTGACAGAGGTCAATTCGACGATACGGCACCTGGGCGTGTGGATGCTGGTCATCGATTCCCTCGTTCTCGTCCTGCTGGGTGTCGTCGCCTGGTTCGCGCTCCGGGCCGGTCTCGGACCGCTGCGACGCATCGAGACGACCGCGGCGGCCATCGCGGGCGGCGACCTCACCCGGCGCGTCCCCCAGCCCCTCACCACCCGCACCGAACTCGGCCGTCTGTCCGCGGCGCTCAACGGCATGCTGGACCGGATCGAGGCCGGCGACGCCGCCCGCGCCGCCACCAACGAACGCATGCGCACCTTCATCGCGGACGCCAGCCACGAACTGCGCACCCCCCTGTTCGGCATCAAGGGCTTCACCGAGCTGTACCGGATGGGCGGCATGCCTCGACGCGAGGACGTCGACTCCGCGATGAGCCGGATCGAGCGCGAGGCGGCCCGACTCGTGCGCATCGTGGAGGATCTGCTGCTCCTCGCCCGTCTCGCCGAGGCTCCCACCGCCGACGCGCACCTGCCGCTCCAGACCACCCCGATGGACCTGCGCTCACTGGCCGCCGACGCCCTGCACGACCTGCGGGCCCTGGCTCCCGAACGTCCCGTCACTCTGACCGGCCCGGACGGCGGCCCACCCGGTGGTGCCCCGGTACTCGGCGACGAGTCGCGTCTGCGTCAGGTGACCTCCAACCTCGTCGGCAACGCCATCGCCCACACACTGCCCGGTACACCGGTACGCATCGGAGTCGGGACACTGGGAGACCGGGCGGTCCTCGAGCTGAGCGACCAGGGACCGGGGATGACGGCCGAGCAGGCCACCCACGTCTTCGACCGCTTCTACCGCGCGGACACGGCCCGTACCCGCGCCCACACCGGAGGAGCCGGGCTCGGCCTGTCCATCGTCCATGCCCTGGTCACCGCACACCACGGCCGAGTCGACGTCCGCACCGCCCCCGGCAAGGGAGCCACCTTCCGCATCCTGCTGCCGCTGCACACCGACACCGGCGACTGAAGCCCAGCACCCACGCCCCCGTCTCCGAGGCACCTGAGGACTCGGCGTCCCTGCCGGGGATCGAATCGACCGTGAACGAGGCGGACGAACGGGAACTGATCCAGATCACGCCGTCGCCGAGGCTGGTCAGCAGGTCGAGGGTCGATTGCGGGCCCGCGGTGATATCGCCGGTGAGCACGATGTGGCCGGCGGTGCTGACATCTGGTTCGGCCGGAGCGCGACGTTCGCACGCTGGTCCGGTGTTCACGGCTCCACCATCACCCGCGCCATCGGCGAGGTATGCCACTGCTACCGCCGGCACGGAGACACGGATCCGCCGACCGGTCACCGGACGCAAGAATAGGGACACTCAACTCCGGAAAGCACAGACAGAACGAGCTGCGCGGTCACCGAAATGGCAACATGCCACGCACACTCTCCCAGGCTGAACCCGGTCAGACGGTGAGCTCCGTCTGCGCTGTTGGCGCGGCAGTCGAGGCTTGGCGGATGAACCATTCCGTGGCGAACAGCCGGTGCCGAGTGTCCGGCGGAAGGCCGGCGATCACGCCGGGCAGGGCTCCCCGCTCCACCTCGGAGCGGTGCGCCAGTACGGCGGCGATCTTCTGGTCCAGCCAGGGGCTGACGTCAACGGTAGCGTTGACCTGCCCGTCCGGGACGCTGTAGACCGCCTTGCGCGCGCCGATGACGTCTTTGAGGGCCGGTACGGCTGAGTGCGGGTGTGTGGCCAGGTAGAGAGCCCGCGGCCGCCAGGGGTCACCTGCGTCCGGGTAGAGCCGTTCAAGTCCCGCTGCCTGGGCAGCAAGCATGGTCACCCGGTGGGTGTGCACGTGGTCGGGATGCCCGGGCAGCCCGCCGTATGCGTCATGGGTCACGAGAATGTCCGGGCGGAACTGCCTGATGTGTGTCACCAGTCGACGCACCGCCTCATCGAGCGGCGCGTCGCACCACCGCACACTGCCCGGGGCCGAGTCCGGTACACGCGCATCGGCGTACCCCAGCATCCGCGGTTCGCCGGCGCCGAGGATGCGCAGCGCCTCGGCCAGCTCCCGAGCCCGCACCGTGCCTGTGGCCCAGGTTGCCGTGACGACCGCGGTGCGCGCGCCCGCAGCCGCATGACGGGCCAGCACACCGCCCGCGGACAACGACTCGTCGTCCGGGTGAGCGAACACCGCGAGCAGACTCGGTACCGTCACGAGTCAGACCACCTCCCAGCGCGCGGGCGAGGGCCCTGATCGTACGCTGACCAGGGCAGGGCGAGCGAACGAGTCGTGACCACCTTCGCCCCACACAGTGAACTGGGCGTACTCGACCAGTTCAACGACACGCTCCCCTTCGGTGAAACGCATGGCCACCGCCGACCTGGCCCGTCTCCCCTCCTGGCCTCCTCGGCCGCTGCGCTACTCGCGGCGCGACGATCTCCGTCAGCACGGTCCGCATCACGGGCGCGGCGGCCCGCGCGGCCGGCCAGGAGACGTGCTGCTGGTGTCCTTGCTGCACGAGCCCCGGAGGCATGCTGGTGCGCGCGGGCGATGGTGGAGCTACCGGATATCGTCCACTTCACCGTGCCGGCTGCGTCCTGGTGTACCTGGACGTGTTCGAGCAGCTTCGCCCAGGTGCCGTCCGTCTCCCAGCGGGGGAAGCGTTCGTAGATGGTCTGTCAGGGGCCGTAGCGGTCCGGCACGTCCCGCCAGGGTGTGCCGGTTCGCAGGCGCCACAGCACGCCGTTGATGACCTGCCGGTGGTCCCGCCATGGCCGTCCCCGTCCGTCAGTTCTCCCCGGCAGACGGCAGGATTCATGCTCGGACACGTCCTCGTCCGTCCGGGACATACGCGTGCTCACTGGCCGGCGTGGGGCTGCGCGTCTTGTCGTGCGGTTGCGGGCGCGAGCTTGACGGTCCTGGTGGCGGGGGCAGCGGGTTCGGGCAGGGTGCGGAAGAGGAGCCAGCTCAGGGCGGGCATGGCGATCAGGGGAGTGAGGGCGGTCTGGAGGGTGGTGGTGTCGGCGAGGTGTCCCAGCAGGGGGCTGATGAGGCCGCCGATGCTGACGGTGAGGCCGAGGGTGATGCCGCTGGCGGTGCCGATGCGGGAGGGTAGGTAGTCCTGGCCGAGGGTGACCTGGAGGGAGAAGGGGACGTACAGGCCGGCGGAGGTGAGGGCCACGAAGAGGAACATGGCCGGCCCGGGTGTGTAGATCACGCCGGTAACGGCGGCGACGGAGAGCAGGTAGGACCAGCGTGAGACGCGGACGCGGTCGTAGCGGCCGGCCAGAGACCCGCCCAGGACCGAGCCGACGGCGCCTCCCAGGAACAGCAGGAACAGGGCGACGGTCCCCGCGGTGGGGCTGCCTTGCATTCGCTGCTGGGCGTAGAGGGAGATGAAGGTGCTCAGGCCGGTGAAGACGACGGAGCGGAAGACGACCGCGAAGGACAGCTTCACGAACGAGGCCACGTCGTCCGCGCTGCGGGGCGTCTGGGTCTTGGCCGTTCCGGTCTGGGGGCGGGCGAGCATCCGCAGGACGGGCACGCACAGGGCGGCGCCGACGAGCGCGGGCAGGACGAGGACGGGTGTCCAGTGCAGGGAGCCGTGTCCGATCGCGGCCGCCACCATGAGCGGGGCGAGCGCGAAGCCGATGTTGCCGCCGAGGGAGAACCAGCCCATCGCGCTGTGACTGCCCTGGCTGGCCTGCCGTGCCGCGCGGGCGGATTCCGGGTGGTAGGCGGCCACGCCGATTCCGGAGACGGCGACGAAGAACAGGGTGAGTCCGTAGGAGCCGCTCAGACCGCTCAGCGCGATGCCCACTCCGCCCAGCAGGGTGCTGACCGGCAGCAGCCACGGCATCGCCCACCGGTCGGTGAGCAGCCCGAACAGCGGTTGGGCCACCGACGACAGCAAGGAGGCCGCGAGCACGATGCCGGAGGCGACCGCGTAGGTGTAGTCCCGTTCGGCCACGAAGAACGGGATCAGCGCCGCGACGGCGCCCTGGTAGATGTCGACGCAGGCGTGCCCCACGGCCAGCAGCACAATCGATGTATTCCTCTGCACCTCACCCATGCTGGAAGGACCACCCGGTGTCGCGCTTTCGATAGATTGACAAGTGATGCAGAAAATCCGCCACACTCCTGTCGCGCCGACCCGGACCCAGCGCCTGGCTCCCGGCGGCGAGATCGACGCGCACCGCCACGACGACCATCAGATCGCCTACGCCAGCCGCGGCACCATCGCGGTGACCACCGACGCCGGCTCCTGGATCGCCCCCGCCACCCGCGCGCTCTGGATCCCCGCCGGCACCGTCCACCAGCACCAGGCCCACGGCGAACTCGACCTCCACCTCGTCGGCCTGCCTATCACCGACAACCCCCTCGGCCTGGACAAACCCGCCGTCCTCGCCGTCAGCCCCCTCCTGCGCGAACTCATCGTCGCCTACACCTGCGACCCCAGCAACGACAGCCCGTCCCACCGTCGCCTGCGCGCCGTCATGCTCGACCAGCTCGCCCTCGCCCCCGAACGCCCCCTGCACCTGCCGGCACCCACTGACCCCCTGCTGCGTGAACTGCACGACATCCTGCGCACCGACCCGGCCGACAACCGCTCCCTCGACGACCTCGGGCGCCAGATCGGCGCCAGCGCCCGTACTCTCTCCCGCCGCCTCCGCGGCGACCTCGGCCTCACCTACCCCGAGTGGCGCACCCAGATCAGGCTCCACCACGCCCTGATCCTCCTGGCGGACGACACCCCCGTCACCACCGTCGCCCACCACTGCGGCTGGTCATCAGCCAGCACCTTCATCAGCGTCTTCCGCCGCACCTTCGGCCACACCCCCGGCGCCCGCCTCATCACCTGACTACGCCACTCGGCCAGCGCATGAACTGTCAAGGTCCTTTGTCAGACAGGGCCTAGTGGTCGGCCGGACAGGCTGCCGTATTGCGGCAGTCAGTTGAAGGCGTCGGTCATGCAGTCCGCCCAGCAGTCGGAGGCCTCATAGCGCCGGCGGAGGGCGGCAGCTGCTTCTTCGCGCTCCACGACGAGGTACCCGTAGTGCCGACGCGCCACCCTGGTCACGTCTCCGACCGTGACGATGGCCGGTTCGTCATGTGCGGCCCGGCGGCGCGCTTCGGCGATTGCCATGTCCGCGGAACGCAGCAGGTTTCTGGAACGGTCCCGGACCCCGGCTGCCTGGGCCCGTTTCACTGAGAGGGGGCGCAGGACACGCCCCCTCCAGATGTAGCCGGCGGCGACAAGGATGAGACCGAGCGCTACGAACAGGAGTCCGCCGGGGGCGTGAGGTCGCATCTGCCCAGTGTTCACCACTCGCGTGGTGATCGTCATGCCCACGTCGCTGCACCCTAGTTGAGGGTGCGAGTGGAGAGTGACAGACGGTACTGGTAGACGAGCGGGCGGCCTGCTCTTGGGCTCCCCTCACGCAGTACCCAACGGCTTCCGGAGGCACCGTTGTTACGTTCGCGCTGCACGCATTCCAGGTTGCTCTTGTCGGGCTTGCCCCGAGCGCCTGTACCAGTCAGCAGGTCTGCGGGGTGTCGCCGTCCTGGTCGGCAGAGTGAAGCAGTTCGATGACACGTTCCTCGTACCGGACGCGGGCCGGGGAGAAGTCGTACGGCATCTTGCCGATGGCCTCCATCGGGCTCATCCTCGCCGCGCCTTCCTCCGCGCCGGCGTGCTCGTCCTCCTGGTCCAGGAGACCTTCGAGAGCCTCGTCCAGGCCGGACCTGTCGATGGCGGCTCCCAAGGCGGCCTCATGGGCACACCGCTGGGCAGCCAGGTCTTCGATGCGGGGGTCGTCGGGGGACATGGTGTCGTCCAGGGCCGCCTCGGCCTCGGCCAGGCGGTCTTCCTCGGCCCGCAACTCGGGGTGGGTGGCCAGGACGATGAACCGGTCGGCCTGGACGGCGGCGCCCAGGGAGCCGAAGGTGCGCTCCGTGACCAGCAGGGTATCGAGATCAGCCGGGCGCAGGGACCCGGGCGGCAGAGCATGCAGGCGGCCACTGACCAGCGGTGAGAGCAGGCCCAGGGGGCTGCCCACCTCGCGGAGCCGGTGTACGGCGGCCCGCTGGGCTTCGATGGCGGCCGCCTTGGAGACGAGGGACTCCTCCAGCCGGGCCAGGGACTGCTCGATGCCGGTGGCGCCCTCGAAGCCGGACCGGATGTCGTCCAGGGAGATTCCCGCGTCAGCCATCCTGCGGATCCACAGCAAGCGGATCATGTCGTCGTGTCCGTAGCGGCGGCGGTCGTCGCTGCCGCGTTCTGGTTCGGGGAGGAGCCCGATGGCGTGGTAGTGGCGGATGGCGCGGGGTGTGGTCCCGGCGAACGCGGCGGCATCGCCGATCTTGACCCGTCGGGGGAACGCAGGAAGGGGCATGCGCGGGAACCTCTCAGTGTCGTGCTCGCCGCCTACTGGACCACATGCCGCTACGGCAGGTGCAAGCCCCGCGCCCGTAGGCGCGCCCCGCGCTCGGCCGGCCCGACCAGCACGAGCACCCCGGTACACGGTCACAGCCCTGCGGACTGGCGATGCTCAAGTAGGCGGAGGCTGACTGGCTGCATGGGGATCCCAGCCCGGAGCGGATGGACGAGAACACTGAAGTGGCTGCGAGCACGGCTGCGATGACTTTTTCCGGCCCCGGGGGTCTACCCTTCCGACAGCGATGATCAGAGATCACCGAACGGGAGCAGGTAGCACCATGACGCAGTTGCTGCGGGTCCAGAACTTCACCGTCTCGAGCGATGGATTCGGCGCGGGCGAGGGACAGAGTCTGGAGCGCCCCTTCGGCCACGCCGATCCGATGAGCTTGCTGAGCTGGGCCGGCACCACGGCCAGCTGGAACATGCGGACGGAGCCGGGCGGCACCCGCGGATTGGACGACTACTTCATCCGCGACTATGACCACAACATCGGCGCCGAGATCATGGGCCGCAACAAGTTCGGCCCGCTGCGCGGCCCCTGGGAGAACGAGGAGTGGCAGGGATGGTGGGGCGACGAGCCTCCCTTCCACACGCCGGTCTTCGTCATGACCCACCACACCCGCCCGTCCTTCACCTTGTCGGACACGACCTTCCACTTCACCGACGAGGACCCCGCCAAGGTCTTGGAGCGGGCGAAGGAAGCGGCCCAGGGTAAGGACGTCCGCGTCGGCGGCGGCGCCACGACCATCCGCGCCTTCCTGGAGGCGGACCTGATGGACACCCTGCACGTGGTGGTGAACCCGTCGATCACGCTCGGCACCGGTGCCCGCCTGTGGGAGTCCCCGGATGAGCTGACCGACCGCTTCCACCTCGACGTGGTCCCCAGCCCCAGCGGGGTCGTCCACCACCTGTTCTGGCGGAAATGACGCACTGAGAACTGTTCAGGCGCCGACGAGCACGGGCGCCTTTGACGGAAGGGGCCGGGCCGGCTGTGACCTCGTCTGGAGGGCAGGGCCGGCAGGCGCCACCTGCCCTCGGCAAAAGCAGTGACAGGCACGCACACCGGCAGATCTACAGGGCGTGTGGGGGCGTCCTCGGCTCGAACGCGCTCCTCGGTGCGCTCGGCGGGTTGGCGGCTGTCCGGTGCAGGACGTGTGCGAGTTCCCGACGTATGCGGTCGGCTTCGCCGCGGACCTGGACGGGGACATCGCCGCGTTCGGCGACGAGGCGGTCGTAGACGGGGGTCTCCTGGAACACAGTAGGACGGTTTCCTTTCAACGGACGGCTCGCCGGACCGGAGCAGCCTACGGTCCCACGGACGCGAACCGAACGACCGGCCCGCCCTTCGCCTCTGGCACGACGCAGGCAACCTTCCCCAAACGGCGCGCCGGCAGGGGCAGATGGTGGAGTGGCGGACCCGCCGGTGTGCTGCTCCCCCTCTACCGAGCCGCCCCTGTGCCCGTAACCAATGACGCATGACTGGGCGCGACACGGCCCCCTCGTCGATGCGACCGCCCTACGAGCCAGATCTACGTAAACTTTGGTTCCCATCTGTCGATGGGTAAACTATAGTTGTCGCATGACGGATTATGAGATCACTCCCCAAGAACAGGACGAACTCAGCAAAGCGCTGTACGACGCCCTGAATCCGCTGGCCTCGGCGATCCGCTCCCGGCAGAGCGGGCTGCCCGCTGACCGCATGTGGGAAGCGGAACCCGTCGAAGTGGCCCTGTCCGTCCTGGCCGCCTGGAAGGTGATGGATGCCGAGGTCAAGCGCCTGACCGCGCACGCCGCGGCGACCGCCGGCTCCTACGGCGCCAGCTACGAGCAGATGGGAGCCGTCTGGGGCATCACCCGGCAGGGAGCCCGCAAGAAATGGCCCGACGCCGTCAGCCGCACAGCGACCGCAACAGCAGGCAGGAGCACGCTCGCGCTGTTCGGAGGGACTGCCGAACTGCTGCAGGCGCCGTCCGGCGACTGGGGTTGGACGGGCGTGGGCGCTGACGGAGCGTCCGCCACGGCCGCCGAGGGGGCGTGTCACGCGACCGCGGAAGAAGCGGCAGCCCATGCGGGCGCCTTCCTCAAAGAACACGCCCTCGACCGTTCCCCACAAGCCCGTACGCGGTGAGCGATGGGACGACCGCACCGCACTGCTCATCCGGCCGTCTGATCCGAGACGAGGAGCGTCGCTCCTGAGGTGCTTGCGCTCAGCCAGTCCGCGCGCGACGCGACACTTGCCAGAGCTACCTCACCAGCGGAATGACCATTTGTACGGTATGCCTTAAAGATCCCCTGATGAGAGGTTCCGGCATGACCTACGACGAACTGGCCACCACAGGCTCCGGCCTTTCGCTGTTCGGCATCGCGCTGGGGCAGACCTGGCTGGTGGCGGTCGCCTTCGCTCTCACGCTCGCCGGCGCGCTCCTGGTCCGGGTCACGTTCCGGCGGGGCAAGGGCGCAGATGAGGTATAGAACTGAGGGCTCCCGTGCCCGAGCGGGCCGGGCCCGCCTTTCCCTGCCCGGGGCACGGTACGTCCGCGTGGGCGGGAAGGGCGCGCTCGTCGCCTTGCCCTTCGTCATCGTCACCGGCTGGGCCACCTGGCATCTGCTGGAGCTGACCGTGTGGCGTGACGGCACCGATCCGGGTCTGGGTGTCGTCTGGCTGGTCTCCTTCCTCCTGCTGTGGTGGCTGCCCATGTGCTGGCTGGAGCGTCCGGCCACCGTCACGGAGTCCGAACGGCCCGGCATCGACGGGCTGCGGGTGACCGTCCAGATCCCCGTCTACAACGAGGACCCTCAGGCGCTCCGCGCTTGTCTGGAGTCCGTGCTCGGCCAGTCCCGTCGTGTGCAGCGGGTGCGCGTCGTCGACGACGGCTCCGTCGACGGCGCGACGGGTGCTCCGCTGCTCTACGAGGCCGAGCGTGCCCTCCTCCTCCGCGAGGCCGGGAGGCTCGGCATCGAGGCAACGTGGGACCGCACCCCGAACCGGGGCAAGCGGTGGGCCCAGATGCATGTGCTGCACGAGGATGACGCCGATGTGTTCGTCACCCTCGACAGCGACTCGGTTCTCGACGAGCACGCGGTGGCGGAAGGGCTGAAGCCGTTCGCCGATCCGCGGGTGAAGTCCGTGGCGGGGCTCGTGGTCCCGCTCAACGTGAAGACGAACCTCCTGACCCGGCTCACCGCGGTGCTGTACCTCCCCTTCACCCGGGGCCTGCGCAGCGCGCAGTCCGTGCTCGGCTCCGTCCTGATCAATTCCGGCACGCTCGCCTTCTACCGTGCCGAGGTCGTGCGCAAGCACGCCGGGGTCTACGAGCGGGAGAGCTTCCGCGGCGTTCCGATGCAGATGAACGACGACTCGATGCTGACCATGTACGCGCGCCTGGAGGGCCGGACGGTGCACCAGCCGTCCGCCGTGTGCTTCACCCTCGTACCGGACAGGCCGCGGCACTACTTCCGTCAGCAGCTGCGCTGGATGCGCGGTACGACCGTGCGGCACCTGTGGTGGCTGCGTCACATGCCGGTACGCTCGCTGGCCTTCTGGATGCCCGTGGTCGAGTACGCCCACCTCGTCCTGGCCCTGCTCGTGCCCGTCACCGTTCTGTTCACCCCGCACCTGCGTGAACAGACGGGATCGCTGGCCTGGTACACGCTGATTCTGGGCTGCGCCCTGAACTACCTCGTCAGCCTGCGCCTGTTCGCCGTCCGCAGGACCGACGAGACACTGGGACATCAAGTCCTCATGTTCGTCCTCTCCCCCGCTGCCGGGCTGTGGCGGCTGATCGTGCTTCGCCCCCTCTACCTGTACGCCATGGCGACCTGCTGGCGGATCGGCGACTGGGGCACCCGCACCGCTGTCGAGGTGCGGGTGGCTCCCGCGTAGACGGTCGGGTGGTCCCGCCCGGTTCCCCGTGTGCGCGGGCGCCGGGCGGGGCCGGCCGGTTGCCTCATTCCGCGCCGACCGAGCGCTGGTGTCACAGTGCGGCGAGCTGACCGCCGTCCACCGGGACGCAGAAACCCGTCTGGAAGTCGTCGCCGACGGCGGCGGCATGAACGTCACCAACCGCGTCCAAGCGGCCATGGCCGGCGGCCGGGCAAGCGTTCTCGCTCGCGAGCTATGCGGGAAGAGGAGCCCCTAGTAGGCGAGTTGTCCGATGCCCCCGTCGACGCGCAGCACGGTTCCCGCGGTGTAGGCGGATTCGTCGGAGGCGAGATAGACCGCCGCCTTCGCCAACTCGGTGGCGGTGCCCAGGCGGTGGAGGGGGACGGTCTGCCGGAGTTCCTCGTAGAGGGCGGCCTGGCGCTCGGGGCCGAGGGACGCGAACGCGTTGGTGATCGTCGGCCCCGGGCTCAGCCCGTTGACGCGGATGCCCCGTCCCTTCAGCTCATGGGTCAGCCCGCGCGTGTAGGAGAGCAGTCCCGCCTTCGCGGCGCCGTAGACCGTCGCGTTCTCGTGTCCGATGTACGCGGAGACGGAGCCTACGAGAATGACCGAGGAGGGGTGCGCGAAGAGCGGCAGCAGGTTCCTGATCAGGAAGAACGGCGCCTTGAAATTGGTCGCGACGAGTCGGTCGAACGCCTCCTCGGTCCACTCCTCGATGGGGAGGTGGGTGACGTCGGCGGCGTTGCTCATCAGGATGTCGAGTTTCGGCCATTGCTCCTGGAGCCGCGCCGCGAGCGCGGCCTGGCCGGGTACGTCGCCGGCGTCACTGACGATGGTCAGCAGCGGCCCGTCCAGTTGCCGGGCCGCGGCGTCCAGCCTTTCCTGAGAGCGGCCGGTGATGGCGACCGTGGCTCCCTCGGCGAGGAACTCGCGGGCCGTTTCCAGGCCGATGCCACTCGTCCCTCCTGTGATCAGGGCGTGCTTTCCCGCAAGACGGTTCATGGGTGTCTCCTCCTCAGATCGCGGTGCGGCCACCGTCGGCGGCCACGATCGCTCCGGTCATGTAGCTGGCCCGGTCACTGGCGAGGAAGGCGATCACCTGGGCCACCTCGGCCGGGTCGGAAGTGCGCTTGAGCGCGGTGGTGAGCCCCATGCCGCCCAGGTCCGGGCCCATCGCCGCCACCACCTTCGACGTGCGCATCGGACCCGGAGCGACGGCGTTGACCCGCACGTTCGACTCGGCGAACTCCGCCGCCCAGGTGCGGGTCAGCGATTCGAGCGCCGCCTTGGTGGCGCCGTAGACGGCCATGCCCGGCATGCCCAGGCCGGCGGCGGTGGAGCTGACGTTGACGACGCTGCCGCCGCCGCGCGCCGCCATCTTCTCCGCGAGCAGCGCCGTGAGCAGGAACGGGGCCCGTACATTGACCGCGAAGGCGGCCTCGTAGGCGGCGGGATCCTGCGCGGTGGTCGGGGAGAACGTCAGCACGCTCGCGTTGTTGACCAGGATGTCGACGGCTCCGGCCTCGGCGGCCAGCTGCCGCACATCGGCCACGTCGGCCATGTCGGCAGCGACGAAACGCACCGTGCCGGTGGACTGGCCGGCGACTGCGGCGAGGTCTTCCGCGACCCGCGCGCCGCGCTGTGGGTCGATGCCGGTCAGGATCAGATCCGCGCCGCCCTCGGCCAGCACCTTGGCCGTCGCGTGCCCGAGTCCGCCGACCGCTCCGGATCCGGTGACGAGTGCCGTCTTGCCTGCGAATTCCATTGTCGCGCCCTTCGCGTCGGCCAGGACGACCGACTTCTGTGCGTCCGTTCAAGAAGTGATGCGACGGAAGCTACGACTTCTTGAACGCCAAGTCAAGAAGTCGTAGTATCGAGGACGTGGCACGAACCGGACGCCCCCGCGAGTTCGACAAGGAACAGACGCTGGAGCGCGCACTCAAACTGTTCTGGTCCCGGGGATACGGGGCCACGTCGATCCAGGACCTGGTCGACGCGCTGTCCGTCGAGCGCGGCAGCCTTTACGGCACGTTCGGCGACAAGCGTCGCTTCTACCTGGAAGCCGTCAGGCTCTACTGGGAGGTGTACGAGCGGCGTCTGATCGCCACGCTCGACACCAGCCCGCTCCTGCCCGCGCTGCGCGAGATCCTGACCCATCCCGCGCGGCTGGACGAATTCATCTCCGACGTGGGTGTGCCGCAGGGCTGCCTGGTCGGCAACACGACCGCCGAACTGGTCCCCCAGGACACCGAAGCCACGGAGATCGTCGCCCGCTCGTACTCCCGGTTCACCGAGATCGTCACCGCCGCGCTGGAGCGCGCCCAGGCCGCAGGAGAGGTCACGGACAAGGCCCGGCCCGAGGCCCAGGCAAGCATGCTCCTCTATCTGGTCCAGGGTCTCTCGCTCGTCTCGCGGGCGGGGCTCGACCGGACCGCGGCCCTGGCGGCGATCGACACCGCGGTGGACGGGTTGCGGGCCTGACCGAGACTCGCGGCACCGCGGACCGGCCCTGTTCGCACGTCGATCGCGCGGGCGGCTCGCGGGCGACGTGCGGGCGGCCCCCGGCCGTACTTCCGCTGATCGCCGCGAACCGGTCGGCGTCAGTAGACGATGGACACGACCTGGCACGCTGCCTCGGCCAGTTCACGGTCTCCCTCGATACGGGCGCGAGCCACGGCGGCGTCCGGTTGGATGCCGCGGGTGCACAGGCGCCAGGCTGTTTCGGCGTCCAGGCGGACGCGCGCGGCAGGGCCATCGGCGTCCGGCTCGTCGAGCGACCAGCGGTCCTCGGTGGCCGTGACCGTCCAGGTGCCGCCGGCCGGTCCGTCGACCCGCACCTGGACCCGCGTACCGACCGACGCCGTGACCTCGCGCAGCGTGTGGGGCAGGGCCCGCATGAAGGTGTCCAGGACGACGGACAGATAGCGCGGATCGTGATCGGTACCCTGGCCGACGGCGTGGCGGATCTGCTGGCGGTGAGTCCAGAACTCGGTGAAGTCGCGGGCGCTGTCCAGCCACATCGGCGCCGGATCGATCCCGGCCCAGGACACCCCCAGCGACGGCGAGTCGAGGTCAACGGCTTCGAAGAACGAGGCCACCTGCCCGCCGATCAGGTCAAGGGTGTCGATGAGCGCCGTCGGGCTCACCCGGCGGCAGGCGTCGACCCATTCCTGGTTGATGCGGTGGATGAACGCCTCCAGGCTCTCGCCCCGCGCGAAACCAGGGCCGCCCCGGTAGCCGTCGCGATCCCGAGCGAGACGCCCGTAAAAGTCGCCCAGAAGGTGCGCGGCAAGATCCCGGACCGTCCATCCCGGGACCGCCTCCTTGTCCCAGTCGGCCGGCGCCAGGCGACGCAGCGTTGCCATCAGCGCGTCCTGCTCCGGGGCGAACAGAGAGCGGGCGTCGATCGGAGCGCCGAGCCAGGAATGGCCCGGCACCTCTGCGGACTGGGCGTTCATGGATCGAGCCTGCCAACCGGACGACCGTTTCGCCAACCGATTTCGGGCTACCGCGGCTCGGTGAGCGTGAAGCCTTGGACGCGATCATCTACGTGGCGGCTTCGAGTTGTACCCGGCGGCGACCGCCGCCGGCTCACCCGGCGGGACGAGGACCGGGTGTGGGCCGGGGTCTGCCGTCCGGCAAGAGCTGCGACAACGACCGCCCGTGCCGCCGTCTCCGACCGGGTGAGCGGCCTACGGTCGGGCCGGCCAGAGGAGCGCCTGGGCGACGATGACGCTTTCACCGTTGAAGGTGACGGCGGGACCTCCGTGCAGTTCGTAGCCCAGATCCAACATCTCGCTCACGCGTCGGCAGAACGTGGCGTCGTCCGGACCGGTCAGGACTCGGTAGACGGGCAACCCGTCTGGTGGTGTGCTCATGAGACCAAGGATCGCAGGCACGGCCGCCGCTCAGAACATCGCGGGGAGGGGAGGTACGAACTCCGGTTCCCTCAGAGTTTGCCTGCCATGAGGACCGTGCGATGCCCCCCGAGCGCGCGGGAGAGCCCTTCGAGGAATCCGGGGCTGAAGTCGGGCCAGTCCCAGAACTCGAAACCGAGATACCCGAGGGCGAAGTAGTCATCCGACCAGGTCCACGCAGTCAGGTCGCCAGTGCGCCGACAATGCGGGCAGGTGACTGCCGCGCTGCCCGTGTCGCTCCAGGCGTTGATGGCCTCACCGAAGGGTTCCCACGCACCCTCGATCTCCTCCAGCCGGTCGGTGTAGAAATCCGCCCGCCCGGCACAATGGGGGCACACCGCGAACCTTGGGTCGCCCTGACCGCAGTGGAAGACGGTGCGGCCGGTCTCGATCGTGAGTCCGCCGCTGGGCTCCCAGTCCTCCTGATCGACCGCCTTGGCCCAGGACGGACCGGGCGGATGCCCCGACGGTGCCCCGAGAACACAGTCGGTGAGCTCGGCCCGGACTATCCCCTCTCTGACCAGCCAGTCGAGTCCGCTGTCTGCAAGGGTGCGGGCGTCCGCAGGTGTGGCGTCGAGGTCGACGACGGTCTGGAAGTAGTTCCCCATGAGGCAACAGTAGAGCCGGCCACCGACAGCGCCTCCCCCACCAGTTCATCCCTCGCGGCCCGGCAGCATGGCCAGAGCCCGGGAGCGCTGGGCGACAAGGTCGTCGTAGGTGCCGTCGCGCTCGGCCCAGCGGTGCATGAGGACCCCCTTCACCAGGACTTCCCGAGGGGTGGGCTCCTGTGCGAGCAGGTCCATGACCTCGGTGGCGAAAGCGTCGAGCGGGAGCGCGCGCGGATTCACCTTCTCCTGGCCCGCCGTGGCGACCGCCGGAGGGACGAGTTCGACGACGTCGACGCCCGTGCCGTCGAGCTGGGCGCGAAGCGCCTCGGAATAGGCGTGTACGGCGGCCTTCGAAGCGGCGTACGTGGGCATGGGCGGGAACGGCAGGAACCCGATGCCGGAGCTGACGGTGATGAAGGCTCCTTCTCCTCTCCGGACCAGGTGCGGGGTGAAGGCGTCGATGACCCGGATGGTGCCCACCAGGTTGGTGTCGATCGTCGTCCTGGTCGCCTCGAAGTGCGCGGGGTCGCGCAAGTCCTCCATGAGCATGACGCCCTGCATCGTCACCACGGTGTCCAGTTGGGGATACCGAGTCAGCACCGCGTCGCGGGCGGCTTCGACGGAGGCGCCGTCCGTGACGTCGATGCCGAACGCGCCGAAGCCTTCACCGACGAGTTCCGCCAGGGCCTGCGGGCTGCGGCCGCCGACGGCCACGGTGCTGCCCGCTGCGGCGAAGCGGCCGGCCAGTTCCCGGCCGATGCCGGAGGTCCCGCCCACGACGAGAACGGTGCGGTCGGAGAGATCCACGAGGTCTTCCCTTCGGTCCAGGGCGCCGACGGCCTGCAGGCTCACGGCGCAGTGCTGTTCCGTGTCCTTCGAAGGGCACGGGTGACCCAGCCTGCCGGAACCCGCCCGGTGTGGGAGGGCTCCGGTCTTCCCTGGTCCTGTCAGGGCCCCCTCAGCGTCACGCACCCCGCGTTACGGTGTCGGCATGAAGGACGAGGACTCCGGCAACCGGCTCGGCAGCTACCTTCGGGCCCGGCGTGCGCTGGTCACCCCGGAGCGGGCGGGGCTCCCGGCCGGGGGTAACCGGCGGGTGCCCGGCCTGCGCCGTGAGGAAGTCGCCCTGCTCGCCGGAATCAGCCCCGACTACTACCTGCGTCTGGAACGCGGCCGCGACAGGAACCCCTCCCCCCAGGTCCTCACGTCACTCGCGCGCGTCCTGCAACTCGACGACGTCGAGCAGACGTATCTGCTCGGACTGGCTGCACCCCGTCCCAGGGCACGGCGCCGCAGGCGAGCGGAGCACGTGCCGGCACGGGTGCGTCAGCTCCTTGCCCACCTGCAGGTTCCCGCGTTCGTCGAAGGCCGCACCTTCGACGTTCTGGATTCCAATCCCATGGCCGTCGCACTCTCCCCTCGCCTGCGAGCCGGTCAGAACCGGCTTCTCTCCTTCTTCCTCGATCCGGAGGAGCAGGCCTTTCACCAGGACTGGGCCGAGGCCGCGGCCGGCTTCGTCGCCGCGCTGCGCACGACCATCGGGGACGACACCGACAACCCCCGGTTCGTCGAACTCGTCGGCGAGCTCGCACTGAACAGTCAGCGGTTCCGCACCCTGTGGGCCCGCCACGACGTGCGCGACCTCACGGGGGGAACGACCACCGTCCACCACCCCGTGGTCGGTGAACTACGGCTGCACCGCGACAAACTGCCCATCGACGACGTCCTGCTTGTCGTCTACTACCCCGACAAGGACAGCGACAGCGACGAGAAGCTGCACCTTCTCGCCGCGCTCTCGTCCACCGGCACCGCATCGGAGGGATCGTGCAACGTGGCGAAGTCTGGTGGGTCCGGTTCGACGAGCGGAGGCTCGTCGTCCTGCTGTCAGGGGACGAAGCGTCCGGGTTCCGAGTGATGCAGGTCGTCGCTCCGGCGGGCGTCGACATCAGCGGTCTGGGGATCGAAGTGGCGGTCGGCGCCGATGAAGGACTGCCGCTCGAAGGGGTGCTGCGGCTCGCGTTCCGGCGTCCGGGCTTTACACCGTGCACGTGGCTGACCACCGTGTCCCGGGACGACCTGATCGAGCGGGCGGCTGTCCTGTCCTCCAGGAAGCTCGACGAGATCGACGAGGCCCTCCGACTCGCCGAGCAGGCACCGGAGCCGACCCCGGCGACGACCGCGAAGCTCAGCGAGATGAGGGAGGCCCTCCGTCGCGGTGAACTCGGGTAGCCGGAGAGGGAGCCGACACCCGCGACGGCATGGGCGACGGAGGCCGTTCGGTGCGGTCTCGCGTACGGTGATCCGGCAGCCCGGCGTATCGGCGGGCGGGGTTCGCCGAGGGCATGCGGGCGGCCGCCCGTCCGGGCTGTGTTGCGCCGGCGGTGACCGCGGGGCCGGGGGCTCAGGTCTCCGCCGGGGGCAGGAGCACCTCGAAGCGGCAGCCGCCGGGGATGTTGCGGACCGTGGCGCGGCCGCGGTGAGCCTCGACGATGCCGCGCACGATGGCCAGGCCCAGACCCGCGCCGGCCGGGGGCGTACGGGCGTGGGAGCCGCGCCAGCCGGTGTCGAAGACCCGGGGCAGGTCCTCCTCGGGGATGCCGCCGCAGCCGTCGGTCACCGAGACCACCACCCCCTCCCGGGAGCGCTCGGCGGCGACCGCGACCGTGCCGTCGGCAGGGGTGCGGCGGATCGCGTTGACGAGGAGGTTGCCGAGGACCCGGCTCATTTCCTTGCCGTCCACCTCGACCGGTACGGCCGCCACCGCGTCGCCGACCAGCCGTACGCCGTGCTCGCGGGCCAGCGGGTCCGCGCCCGCGAGGGCGTCGCCGACCAGATCGTAGAGGGAGATCCGGGCCGGAGCGAGGGAAAGTGTGCCGGCGTGTATGCGGGAGAGTTCGAAGAGGTCGCCGACCATGTCATTGAGGCGTTCCACCTCGGTACGGATCTGACGCAGATAGCGGTCGGGGTCGGCGGCGACGCCGTCCTCCAGTGCCTCGGACATGGCGCGCAGGCCGGCCAGGGGGGTGCGCAGGTCGTGCGAGATCCAGGCGACCAGTTCCCGCCGGGAGGACTCCAGGGCGCGTTCCCGGGCGCGTGACTCGGCCAGGCGGGCGCTGGTCGCCGCCAGCTCCCGGCTGAGCGCGTCCAGTTCGGCGGTGGCCGGGGTGGTGGGTGCGGCGTAGTCGCCGCCGTCGCCGAACGAGCGGGCCGCCTCCGCCAGTTCGCGGCTTCGGGCGACCACCCAGCGGCCGAGCAACAGCGCGGTGGCGAGGGAGACGACGGCGGCCATCGCCACGACGGTCGTGACGACGGTCAGGTCGTGGGGGGACAGGAACATCGCCCAGGCGACGGCGAGGGTGCCCGCGAGCATCGCGAGGACGGCGACGGCCGCCACCACGGCGAGCGACGCTGTCAGTGAGCGACGCCGGATCAGCCGCAGCACGCCCGCGCCGACCAGGCCGGCGGCGGCGGCACCGGCGAAGGCGTAGAGGGCGATGAGGAGGGTGTCGCGCACGTCAGTCCGCCTCCCGTCCGGCGGGGTCGAAGCGGTAGCCCACGCCCCATACGGTCTGTATCAGCCGTGGCCGGGCCGGGTCGTCCTCGATCTTGCCGCGCAGCCGCCGTACATGGACGGTGACGGTGGACAGGTCGCCGAAGTCCCAGCCCCACACCTCGCGCATCAGCTCCTCCCTGGTGAAGGCCTGCCCCGGGTACCGGAGGAAGAAGGCGAGCAGGTCGAACTCGCGCAGGGTCAGTGTCAGTTCGGCTCCGTCCTTGGTGGCCCTGCGGGCGGTGGGGTCGACGGCCAGGCCGGCCGCGGAGGCCGGGCACGGGGCGGGGGCCGGCCGGGTGCGGCGCAGGACCGACTCCACTCGCAGCACCAGCTCCCGAGGGCTGAACGGCTTGGTCACGTAGTCATCGGCGCCGACTTCCAAGCCCACGATCCGGTCGTCCTCGTCCCCGCGGGCGGTCAGCATGACGATCGGCACCGGTCCCGTACCGCGCATCCGTCGGCACACCTCCAGACCGTCCATGCCGGGCAGCATCAGGTCCAGCACCACCAGGTCCGGCCAGTGGGCGGCGGCCCGGTCGAGCGCGGTCGGACCGTCGTCGGCCCGGTCGACGATGTGACCCGCGCGTTGCAGGTAACCGGAGACGATCTCCGCGACCGTCGGGTCGTCGTCGACGACCAGAATGCGGGCGGGGACCGCCGGGGGTGGAGCGTCCTGGGGCCGGCTGGGGGACGCGTCCGCGCGGGCGGACTCGTGGGGCTGCTGCATGCGCACAGCCTCGCATCGCATGCCCGCGGGCGTCGCCGCCGAGGGCCGACCCGACGGCGATGTCCGCGTTCCGTAAGGAACAGTGGTCCGATTCGCGCGTTATGCGCTCGTGGGAGGGGGGTGAATATCGTGACCACCTTGCTCGTCCCGAGCGTCGATGCGTATCCCGGCGCGGGGCGTAAGGGTTTCGTCATCTGCCGGACGGCCCGTGCGGACCTCTCCTCGCATTGAATGGTTCCCGGTCAACTACTGCCGGGAGGAATCATGATGAGACGTCTTCGAAGTGTGCTGGGCAGACCGTGGGTCATCGGTGCGCTCACCGTGGCCGTCGCGGCGGGCGGTTTCGGCGCCTACTGGTTTCAGCCGTGGAAGCTCTGGCAGGAGGAGACCGTCAACGAGGCGCTGCCCGGGGCCGTGTCCGCACCGGTGCCGTCCACCGGGGAGCCGGCCGACGGCACCCCTTCCCCGTCGGCCTCGGCCGCCGGACCGCTGACCCTGGCGAGCGGCGGGCTGATCAGCCACGAGCACACCACTTCGGGAACGGTGAGGCTGCTCCGGCTCACCGACGGCTCCCACATCGTGCGCGTCGAGAACCTCGCCACCAGCAACGGTCCGGACCTGCGGGTGTGGTTGAGCGACGCGCCGGTGAAGTCCGGCACGGCCGGCTGGCATGTGTTCGACGACGGGGAGTACGTCAGTCTGGGAAAGCTCAAGGGGAACAAGGGCAGCCAGAACTACGAGGTACCGGCCGACGTCGACCCGTCCCGGTACACCAGTGTGAGTATCTGGTGCGACCGCTTCGACGTCTCCTTCGGCGCCGCTGAACTCACCCGCGTTTGAGACGGACGGCCCGAGGGACAAACGGCACGGCCCCGGCTGGCGCCGTGCCGGCGCACGACAGACCGACCTCCTCATCATTTCGAGCTACCCCGGTAGGGGGCGGAGCGGGGTGGGGTGGGCCTACTCGCCCGGGGTCACCAGCCCCGACTCGTAGGCGAAGACCACCGCCTGGGCGCGGTCGCGCAGATCGAGCTTGGTGAGGACGCGGCTGACGTGCGTCTTCACCGTCTGCTCGGCCAGCACCAGCGTCTGCGCGATCTCCCCGTTCGACCGGCCGCGTGCCACCAGGGTGAGGACCTCGGTCTCGCGTTCCGTCAGACCCTTGAGACGCAGCGCGGGCTTGCCGCGATCGGCGGGGCGCTGCTTGGCGAAGTCCGCGATGAGGCGGCGCGTCACGGAAGGGGCGAGCAGCGCGTCGCCCGCGGCCACGACACGTACCGCCGCGATGAGGTCGGCCGGCGGCGCGTCCTTGAGCAGGAAGCCGCTCGCGCCCGCCCGGAGCGCCTCGTAGACGTAGTCGTCGACGTCGAAGGTGGTGAGCATCAGCACGCGCGGCCGGTGTGTCACCCCCGGCGGCGGTTCCAGGAGGCGGCGCGCGGCCTCCAGGCCGTCCATCTCGGGCATCCGGACATCCATCAGCACGACGTCGGGATGCGTGCGCCGGCTCAGTTCGACGCCCTGCGCGCCGTCGGGAGCCTCGCCCACCACGTCGATGTCGCTCTGGGCTGCCAGCAGCGCGGCGAAACCGGCCCGCACCATGGCCTGGTCGTCGACGATGATGACGCGCGTCGTCATGTGAAGTCCTTTTCGGTCAGGGGAAGCAGCGCGGCGACCCGGAAGCCGCCGTCCGGCAGCGGCCCCGCGTCGAGGGTGCCACCGATGATCCGTACCCGTTCGCGCATGCCGACGAGACCGTGCCCGGTGCCGCTGGCCTCGAGCGGCTCGGCGGACGGCTGTGGCGGCGGGCCGTTGACGATCAGGACGGTGAGCTGTGCACCGTCCCGCTGGTCGTCCTCCGACACCGACAGCGACACCCGCGTGTGCGCGCCCGGAGCGTGCCGCACGACGTTCGCGAGGGCCTCCTGGACGATCCGGTACGCGGACAACCCCACCGCCTCCGGCACGTCGACGTCACAAGGGGTGAACTCCACCGGCCCGCCTGCCCGTGCCGTCGCCTCCACCAGTTGCCCGATCTGCGCCAGGCCCGGCTGCGGCACCAGTTCGCCGCGCGTCTCCTCGTTGCGCAGCACGCCGAGGAGGCGCCGCATCTCGCCGAGCGACTCACGCGCGGTCGCCGCGATGGACGTGAACTCCTCCCGCACGTCCGGCGAAAGCTTGTCGAGGCGGTACTCGGCGGTGTCCGCCTGCACCGTGATGACGGACATGTGATGCGCCACCACGTCGTGCAGCTCGCGGGCGATCCGGGCGCGCTCCTCCAGCAGCGTGCGCCGGCTCCGCTCGGCCTCGCTGATCGTCTCTTGCTCGGCCAGCCTGCGCTGCACCTCGGTCCGCTCCCGGAGTACACCGCCCAGCAGCAGCGCGACGCCCCCGAGGATGGTGAACAGCAGACCCTTGGCGCCGAAGCCGTGGGGCGCGGCGAACCCCAGGGCCACGTTCGCGACCGCCGTGGCCGACCACACCAACGCCAGCGTTCGGCGCCGCTCGCGCAGGCCCAAGGCGAGACAGAGGCCGACGTACCCGACGATCTCCATGGGCGGGAACGGCCACAGCAGCCGCTCCTCGAAGTCGACCGTGAGCAGGGCGAGCGCGCCGGCGACGTCCGCGACGAAGACGACGCACCAGACCTGCAGGGGCCGAACGACGGCGAGCAGCAGCGGCGCGGCCTGTACGACGGCCAGCCCGGCGGCAACACCGCCGTTCAGGCCGTAGTCGGCGGTGAGGACCACGATGGTCGTGGGCAACAGGGCGACGCACAGCACGAACGCCACCGCCCACGGCAGCAGCCGCACCCACGGACGTGAGGCGTCGGCGAGCAGCGCGCGCGGGCGTTCCTCCTTCGCTGAGGTCATGCGCACCAGCCTATGTGTCCCGCGCCGACGGCCGGACAGGCGCGGGTCGCCGGCTCATGTGCCGCAGGGTCTGACGGTAGGAGTGGACGAGGTCGGTCCGCGACACGTGCCGTGAACGTCCCGAGGCGGAACATCCACCCGTCTCCCTCCGCCTCGCCCGTCGTGACGAGCCGAGAGTAGGGGCAGGACGGTCGTCGGCGCGTCACACCGGGGAGCCAAGCCGACGTGATACCGGGGTAGGGGGTGGGGTACGCACACCTACCGCGGTCACGATCAGGCGCCGGACCCTGCCGTCTGATCGTGACCGCTCACCTGCGCCCGAGCCCCGAGCAGCACACCTCGACATGTCTCGGCCCGGCGGGCCGCAGGTCACCCGATTGCTTCGCTGTTGGTGTCTGCGGGTCCCGGAGAGTGTTCACGTTGGCTCAACGCATCACTCACGACATGGCCGAGACATGAGGAAGTGACATGGTCCAGGGCTTCTCCAGCGAACCGGGCGTCCAAGGACCAGTCACCGAAGTCTCTCGCGAAGGGCAGCGGAAGATCACCTTCTGGGCGGCCGCGATCGCCTTGGGCGGCTTCCTCTTCGGATTCGACACGGGCGTGGTGTCGGGCGCCCTGCTCTATGTCAAACAGGACTTCGATCTGAACTCCTTCGAGCAGGGAAGCGTGGTCAGCGTACTGCTCATCGGCGCGGTGATCGGTGCCAGTTCCGTCGGCCGGCTGTCCGACAGATTCGGCCGGCGAAAGACCCTGGGCGTGATCGGCGTGGTGTTCGTCATCGGTACGGCGACGGCCTGCGCGGCGAACGGGTACGCGCTGCTCATGGCGGGCCGTGTCGTTCTCGGTCTCGCGGTCGGCGCGGCGTCGGCGACGGTGCCGGTCTATCTGTCCGAGATCTCGCCCTCGAAGGTTCGCGGGCGGCTCCTCACGATGAACCAACTGATGATCACGCTCGGCATCCTGGTCGCCTACCTGGTCAATCTCGCGTTCTCGGCCGACGGGACGTGGCGGGCGATGTTCGCCGTCGGCGCGGTCCCGGCGCTCTTGATGGTGGCGGCCACCCTGTGGTTTCTCCCTGAATCGCCGCAGTGGCTCATTTCCCATGGCCAGGACGACAGGGCGCGCCGGGCGATCGCCTCGGTCACCGACGAGGCCACGGCGGACCGGCTGATCGAGCGCGCCCGGCGCCGGATCGCCGAGGAGCGCGAGAAGCAGAAGACGGACCCCGGGGCAACCGGCCCAGGCACCAGAAAGCTCCTCATGCCCGACGTCCGGCCGGCTCTCGTGGTCGGGCTCGCCCTCGCCGCCGTCCAGCAGTTGGGCGGCATCAACACGATCATCTACTACGCGCCCACCATCATTCAGCAGACCGGCCTGGACGCGTCGAACTCCATCTTCTACTCCGTGTTCATCGGCGTGATCAACCTCGTCATGACGCTGGTCGCGCTGCGCCTGGTCGATCGGGCGGGCCGTCGTGTTCTGGTCCTCGTCTCGCTGGCCCTCATGGCCGTCTCGATCTTCTTGCTGGGACTCGCGTTCGTGGTCGGCATGAACTCGGTGCTGACGCTGCTGTTCATGGTCGTCTACATCGCCGCGTACGCGGGCGGCCTCGGACCGGTGTTCTGGACGCTGCTGGGCGAGATCTTCCCGCCGTCCGTGCGGGCCGCGGGATCGAGCGTGGCCACGGCGGTCAACTGGGTGTCCAATTTCGTCGTCAGTCTCGCCTTCCTCCCCCTGGCCTCCGCGATCGGTCAGGGCGAGACCTTCTGGATCTTCGCCGGCATCTGTGTGCTCGCGTTCCTCTTCGTCGGCCGCTACCTGCCCGAGACCCGTGACCGCGACGCCGAACAGATCCAGCGCGCCCTGCACGCCCGCTTCGGACACGAGCCCGACCCGTCGTCACCGGCCGCGGGCCCCCGCGGCCGGTGACGTTCGAGAAAGGACGCTCACGATGAGCGACAGCCCCCTCAGCCCTGCCGGCATGGAACGCTCCGACGCCCTGGTGCTCTTCGGCATCACCGGCGACCTCGCCAAGAAGATGCTGCTCCCCGCCCTGTACCGGCTCACCGAGTCCGGCAAGCTGACCGTGCCCGTCATCGGGGTGGCGGCCGGTGACTGGGACGACGACGCGCTGCGGAGGCACGCGCGCGAGGCGGTCGTCGCCGCGGGCACGGACATCGACGAGGCGGTCTTCGAACGGTTCGCGGCCGGTTTGTCCCTCATCACCGGCGACTTCGCCGACGACACCACCTTCGCCCGGTTGCGCGACGCCGTGGCCGGGTTCGGGTTCGTGACGCACTACCTGGCGATCCCGCCGTCGCTGTTCACCACGGTCGCCGCCGCGCTGGCCGCGGCGGGCCTCAACCGCGACGCCCGCCTGGTGGTGGAGAAGCCGTTCGGGAACGACCTCGACTCCGCGCGGAAGCTGCAGGACGAGCTGAGCGCTCACTTCGACGACGACCACCTGCTGCGCGTCGACCACTTCCTGGGCAACCGCGCGGTCGAGAGCCTGATGGTCTCCCGTTTCGCCAACACGCTGCTGGCGCCGATCTGGCACCGGGCCTACGTGGACAACGTCCAGATCACCCTCGCCGAGGATTTCGACGTCGCCGACCGGGGTTCGTTCTACGACCGGGTGGGCTGCCTGCGCGATGTGGTCCAGAACCACATGCTGCAGGTCCTGGCCTTCCTGACGATGGACCCGCCGAGCGCCGGCAACGCCCGCGCCCAGGGTCTGGAGAAGTGGCGGGTCCTGCACGCGACCCGCACCATGGACCCCGCCGACACCGTTCGCGGCCAGTACGACGGCTACCGGGACGTAGCGGGCGTCCAGCCGGACTCCGTCACCGAGACGTACTTCGCGACCCGCCTGTTCATCGACAACTGGCGCTGGTCGGGAGTGCCCTTCTACCTCCGCAGCGGCAAGGCGCTGGCCCTCACCGCCACCGAGGTCGTGGTCGAGCTGCGCGAACCACCCCTGGAACTCTTCGGCGGCGAGCACTCCCGGACGCCTGCGAACCTCATCCGTTTCCGCATCGACGGCGACACCGGGATCAGGGCGGACCTCATGGTGGGCAAGCCGGAGAAGGGCACCGGCCCGCTGACCGTCCCCGTCGGCGTCGACTACGCCCAGGTGCTGGGACGGCGGGAGCTGCCGTACGAGAACATCCTGTACGGGGCCGTCGAAGGCGATCCCGAGTGGTTCGCCTTCTTCCCCACCGTCCTGGAGTGCTGGCGCATCGTGGAACCGCTGCTCGACCCGGCTGACCCTCCCGTGGCGTACGCGCGCGGAAGCTGGGGCCCTCGATCGGCCGACCGGCTCCCCGGCCTGCGGGGCTGGCACGAGCTGGGAACCCGTCTGTTCGACGCCGGCCAGGTGCACTGACCACGGGCGCCGACCGCGATGCACCGGGCATGGCTGCGCGCCAGGGACAACCTGTGGCCTGTGCTCCAGCAGGCCGCAGCCGCCGTGCTCTCCTGGTGGTCGGCCCGGAGCGTCTTCGACCATCACGTCCCGCTCTTCGCCCCGATCGCCACCCTCGTCGCCCTCAACACGCCGGTCGGAGGGCGGGGCACCAACGCCGTACGGGTGCTGTCCGGGGTCGTGGCGGGGGTCGTCGTCGGGCAGCTGGCATTCCGTTTCCTCGGCCACGACGCCCTGTCCGTCGGTGTGGCCGTCCTGTGCGCCCTGCTCGTCGCGCTGCTCATCGACGGGGAGCGCATCACGATGGCCCAGGCCGCCGTGGGGGCGGTGATCTCCGTGGCGTCCGGACAGCAGGCCGGCGTCGACCGGGTCCTGGACGCCCTGCTGGGGGCCGGCGTGGCGCTCGTGTTCAGCCAGTTGCTCTTCCCTCCGCATCCGCTGGCCCTGCTGAGACGCGCCGAGAGCGCCACGCTGGAGGGGGGCTAGGCCGTGCGCTGGCACTGACGGCGCGGGCGCTGGGCGAGTCCGAGGAGGATCGCGAGGCACGGCAGTGGGAGGAGGTACGTCCCCTCTACACACTGCTGAACGATCTCGCCGGGACCCGGGAGGACGCCATCGCCGTCGCCCGGCGCACCCTGCTGTGGCGGGGACGGCGCGAGCCCGTCGTCCAGGAGATCGCGACCACGAAGTACCTCGACCTGCTCGGCAACAGCTGTCTCACGCTCATCCGGGAGGCCTGGGCCCTCGACGCCGGTGACCGGGAGACCTTCGCCCGCGCCGTACGGGGACTGTCCGGTGTCCTGACGGTGCTGGCGACCGCTCCCGCCCACCACGCCGTACGGCTGCGCGCGGTCCGGGGCGCCCTCGGCGTCGCCCGAAGCATCCCGGAGGCGGAGGGCGGCCCGGCTCTGCCGGTCGCCGTGCGGGAGAGCGTCCGGATGGTGGCCGCGGACATCCTGGTCTTCGCCGGCGCCGACGCGGAAGAGGCCGGACGCGCCCTGCGCGCGGGAGCCACCGATGTCCCCATCAGCGTTCGTCCGAGGCTGCGGTGGTCGCTCCGGGCGCGGCGTCGGCGGCGGCCGGAAGTCTGAGGCGGCCGCCACCGAAAAGGCGGCATTCGTGCTGCGCCGCGAGCCCTCCGGGTCGCCGACGGGCACATCTCGGCCGAGACTGCGGGGAGAGCGAGCCTTTCGAGAGCAGGACGAGCATGAGATTCCCCCGCACCCCGTGCGCCATCGGCGTTCCGCCCGCGTCGGCAGTGGCCGGCCGGCTCCCCGCCGTCGTGGCCGTCGGCCGGCTCGGCGTCGCCCCCGGCCACCGGTAGGCGCCGTGGCGGAGGACACCGGCCCGGCCGACCGGGGGAGCACCGGCGAGGGCGAGGAGGAGCCGCACCGGTCGGTCGACCGCAAGGGCGGGCCCGGGCACACGATCCTCCTGGCACTGGCCCTCGCGGTACCGGTGACGAAGGTCGCGTACACGGTGGGGGGCGGTGACGCGGCCCGCGACGTGTTCGTCGCCATGGAACCGGAGAACTGGCCGAACGTACTGATCGGCATGGTCCTCACCGATCCGCTTCTCGCCTCCGTACTGGCTGTCGTCACCTCACGTGTCGTGTTCGCCCTGTTCGCGGCGCGCGGCGCGGTCCCGGTGGCGGGTGGAGTCCTGCGGGCGCTCCAGAGGACCGCGCTGACCATCGTCAACCCGGTGGCGGTAGGGGTGGTGGACGCGTGCTTCTTCGGTCCCTGGTGGGGACTGGGCACCGGGCTGGCCGCCTACGCGCTGCGCCGGGGCATCGTGGTGGAGTACCGCACCGGCAGACGGCGGCATCACGGACGAGGTGCCGCGCACCGCACGGTTTCCGGACCGGCCCGCGACGGCCGTGGCTACCGGCCGGCGCCCTGGCTACGCCGTGCGGCGGCCCTCGAGCAGTGGGTGGCACTCGGTCTGACGGCCGTGGTGCTGCCCGTCCTGGGCTTCGTCTCGGCGCTGGACGGGCAGGCCTGGACGTCGGTCGTCCGCTGCCAGGTCACCGAGGGTACGCGGACCGAGGACAACCGCCTGATCGAGCTGAGCCGCAAGGGGGCCGGCGTCGTCGGCTGGAACCTGGACACGGAGGAGATCTCCAACGGCGCGGGGTGCGCGGGCGAGGAGAGCCTGTACGTGCGGGAACCGTGGTGGCACGGCTGACCGCCCGCCCGAGGGCCGCCGGCTCGCCGTGCCCGCCGCGGCCCTCTGGGCCCGCTCACCTCGCGGGATGGGGCCGTATTCACGACGAGGATGTGGGTTCCGGCAGGGTGAGTGCCGAGTGGGCCGGGCGCCCCTCCCCTGGCGGCATGGCGCTGAGACGGCGCAGCCTGTCGTTGCGTTCCTTCAGGGCCTGGGGCGTGGTCGGGAAGAGAGTGGCGCCCCCCTTGCCGACCAGCGCCTGGTTCATGGTGACGAAGTCGCGGGTGGCGTGTTCGTAGGCGGCGAAGCCCTCGGTGTGGTCCCGGCCGGCCAGGGAGTGCGCGAGCATGTAGGCGCCGACGAGGGAGAGGCTGGTGCCCTGGCCGGTGAGGAACGACGGCGCGTACGCGGCGTCGCCCACCAGCGCGACCCTGCCGCTCGACCAGCGGGGCATACGGATCTGGCCGACCGCGTCGAAGAACGCGTCGTCCGCGTCGCGCAGGACGGCCAGCATGCCCGGGACCTGCCATCCGGCATCGGCGAAGACCCTGACGACCAGGTCGCGTTGGGCCTGGGGGTCCGGGGACGCGTCGAACGGCGGCTCCGGGTGGACGAAGGTCAGGAAGCCGTGCACGTCGTCGTCGTTCCCCACGGCGTAGAGGGCCGCGGCCCTGCCCGGCGCGTTCCACATCACCGTCTCGTGGGAGAGACCCAGGGTGTTGGGCATGGTGAACACGGCGAAGCGGTATCCGAGGTAGTGGTGGAACTGCTCCTCGGGGCCGAAGAGCATCTCCCGGGTACGTGAGTGCATGCCGTCCGCGCCGAGAACCACGTCGAAGGTACGCCTGCTGCCCCCGCGGAGGGTGACGTCGACCCCGTGGCCCGACTGGTCGAGGGTGTCGATCGAGTCGTCGAACAGGAACTCCACGTCGTCACGGACCACCGTGTAGAGGGCGTCGGTGAGGTCCCCGCGCCGCACCTCGAGATCCTTTCCCGCGACACCGCCGGTGACGGTGTGCGGGTGGAGCGAGGCCACTTCGCTGCCGTCCCCCTCGAGGAAGGTGAGCCGGCGCAAGTCGATGTGGGCTTCCCGCAGACGGGGCAGGAGCCCCATCCTGCGGACGACTTCCAGGGCGGTGCCGCGCACGTCGACGGGGTAACCACCGCTGCGCGGCGCGCCCGCCTTCTCCACCACCGTGACCGCGTATCCGTAGCGGTTCAGCCAGTAGGCGAGGACGGGACCGGCGATGCCGGCTCCGGAGATCAGGGCCTTGCGCCTGGGCGTGGTGCGGGTATCCGTCAGCCGGTGGTTGGGGAGGGTCATGCCTTGACTCCTTTGTTCATGGTGCGGACGACGAGCAGGGACAGCACCGCGACGACTCCTGCGATGAGGAAGCCGCTGGTGAAGGCCGATTCGGCCGGTATCTCCGATCCGGAGGAGGTCTTGGCGGTGAGGAGAGCGCCGCCGAGCATGCCGCCCACGGCGGAGCCCAGCACGCGGGTCACCAGGACCAGGCTGGTGGCGATGCCGGTGTCGCCTTCGTCGACGGAAGAGGCGATGCTGGTCACCATGGCCGTGACGCACAGGCCGTTGGCCAGCGCTATCAGCGCCTTGCCGAGGGCGATCTGCCAGACCTCGGAGTGCGCGACCGACAGGGCGAGCAGGGCGGCGGCCATGAGGACGGCCGCGGTGGTGACCACGATGCGCGAGCCGAAGCGCCGCTCCCCGATTCCGCCGAGCGGCCCGGCCAGCGTCGCGGCCACGGCGCCGGGGAGGAGGACGAAGCCGATCTCCGTGGCGCTCAAGCCGAAGCCGTATCCGGCCCCGGACGCGTCGAGCAGCTGCGGAACGAGGTAGACCCCCATCGCGGTGCCGAGGCATATCACGAACGTCACCACGCACGCCTTCCAGATCTCGGGCCGTGCCAGCATGCGCAGATCGATCATCGGCGCGGCCGCCCGACGTTCCACGGTCGTCCATGCGGCCACGAAGGCGGCCAGCACCGCGATGAGGGTGACGAACACGAGTGGCTGCGAGCCCGCTTCGGGCGCCATCGCGAACACGAGCATGAGGGTGGCCAGGATCCCGCTCAGGAGAAGCAGGCCGGGCCAGTCGATACCGGCGCCGTCCGACCGTCCCGGCGGATCGGACGGCATCAGCCGGTTCACCAGCAGGGTGAACCCGATGACCGCGAAGGTCGGCACCGCGAACATCCAGTGGCGGGAGAGCGCCTCCGCCACGGGCCCGGCCGCCAGCAGTCCCACCATCGAGCCACCCACGAACATCCCGCTGACCAGCCCGATGGCCGCCTTGGACTCTCCCGCGGGGAGGTGCTTGCGCACCACGATGAACGACAGAGGCAGTGCGCCCACCATCGCCCCCTGCAAGATCTGGCCGAGCAGCAGCACCGGGAGGTTGGGCGCCAGCGCGGACACCAGGCCACCGGCCGAGACCACCGCCATCAGCCGGATCAGGACTCGCTTTCCTCCGTAGCGGTCCCCGAGCTTGCCCGCGAACGGTGTGACGAGCGTGCCGGTGATGGCGAGCACGATGTTGAGGAGCGCCCCTTCGGCCGGACTCATGCCCAGCTCGCGTTGGAGGAGCGGGAGCGTCGGCGCCACGACCGACTCCAGGGCGCCGGTCGAGATCGCCAGCATGCCGAGGGCCGCGACGGCGGCTCTCCCCATGCGGACTGGAGGAGGAGCCAGGGCTGTGGTCATGAGTGTCCCTTCCGTTGGTGCCGGGCGAGTGGGAGGCCGGCCGCACGCGAGGCCGTGCCGGGCGGCGCCGGCGCGCGACCGGCGCCGGTGGCGACCGGTGCGTAGGGCGTGGCCGGTCCCGGTCGTGGCCGGTCCCGGTCGTGGCCGGGCTGTGGAGTCGGCGTGGTCGGTGGAGTCGGCTGACATGCGGCCGATGAGGTTCACGGCCGGCGCGACGAGCACTGCCGGGAGTACCGCGAGACCTACGCGCACCCGGCCCCGGCGCGGCGCGCCGCCGGTTGTGCGGGCTCTACGTGCGGCGGCGCAGCGCCGCCGCGGCCGGCAGCGTCACCGCGAGCAGGGCCAGGCCCACGCCGGCGGCCGCGAAGGAGCCGTACAGCAGCGGCGGCGCGTAGGGCGCCTGGCCGGTGACACCGCGCATCATCGGGATCAGGGTGGCCGCGGCGATCGCGGAGCCGATGACCAGCCCCGCCGCGGAGACCAGCAGGCTCTCCCAGCCGAGCATCGTCAGGACCTGGCGTCGGGTGGTTCCCACCAGGCGCAGGACGCCCAGCTCGCGACGGCGGTCCAGGACCGTCATCACCAGCGTGTTGACGGCGGCGATGGCGGCGAAGCCACCGAGGACCGAGGCCATGGTGTTGTTCATCCAGGCGCCCAGTTCCGCGTCGAGGCTCTTCTCGGTGGCGTAGCCGGTGGCGTCGGTGACCTGGCCCAGGGCGGTGAGCGACTTCGCCGAACCACCGCTCACCAGCAGCGTGCTGTCGAAGCCCGAGGTGACATGGCCGGCGAGGGACGCCCGGTCCATGGTCACCGTGGCCAGGCCGAGTCCACGGCCGTAGACCGCGACGACCTCGGGGCGGGCCTTCGTGCCGTCGGGGAGGTGGAGCGGAAGCCGGTCGCCGACGCCGACGTCCGCCGAGTGCGCCAGGGTCTTGTCGATGGCGATACGGTCCTGGCCGAGCCGGTCGAGGCTGCCCTCGCGTACGTCCAGGTCCTGCACCTTCGCGAGTTCGGCGCCCGAGCCGCTGACTCCCTGGGTCGCCGCGCCCTGCAGCGACTTGAACTCGCCGGAGCCGATCGGCACCAGCACCTGCGTGTTCAGCAGGCCGACGGCCGTGTCCACACCCGGTGCCCGCGCCGCCTGCGCCACCGCGTCCACCGGAAGCCCGGCCGGGTCCGTGACCACGTGGTCCGCGGTGATGCCCGCGCGCAGTTGCCTGTCGGCGGCCCGGCTCTCGCTCGTGTGCATGAAGACGAGGGTGGAGGCGAAGGCCATGGCGAGCACGATCGGGGTGATCGCGGAGGCGAGGCGGCGTGCGTTGGTACGGGAGTTGGCGGCGGCGAGCTGGGCCGCCGGGCCCGCCCCGCGCAGCGGAAGCCCGAAGACGCCCGCGCTCAGCCGTGCCACCAGCGGGCCGAGCAGCGCGACGGCGAGCATGAAGAGCATGACGACGCCGAGGGCGGCGCCCGCCGCGTCGTCTCCCACGGAACTGGCGGAGACGCCGGTGAGGACTCCGCCGCCGACGAGGGCGGCGATGCCCAGCGTCGTGCGGATCAGGCCGGGCCGCAGCCGCTCCACCGACGCCTCGGCGAGCGCCTGTCCGGGCTTGATCCTGGCGGGCCGGCGGCCTGCCGCCCATCCGGCAGCGAGCGCGGTGAGCAGCCCGACGACGACGGCGGCGAGCAGGGGCAGCGCGGACACGTGCAGGTCCACGGCGTGCGGGACGGCCCCTCGGTCCTTCAGCTCTCCGAACCACCAGTGCGCGAGCCCCATGCCGGGCAGGCAGCCGAGGATCCCGGCGAGTGGCGCGATGAGCAGTGCCTCGGAGGCGACGGCCCGGCGGACCTGCCGCGGGGTGGCGCCGACGGCGCGCAGCAGCGCGAACTCACGGGCCCGTTGGGACACGGACAGGGCCACGGTCCCGGCCGCGGTGAGGACCGCGACGATGGCGGCGATGCCGCCGAAGGAGCCGCCGATGCCGAACAGGGTGACCTTGGCGTAGCCGAGGCCGGGGTCCTCGACAGCGCCGCGGTCGTCACCGGTGTGCACCTCGGCGCCGGAACCGGCCAGCGCCTTCCGCACCGCGTCGGCGAGCGCGTCGGCGTCCGTGCCGTCCTCCGCCAGCACGGCGATGGCGTCGGCCTTGCCGGGGTGCCCGGCCAGCTCGGGTGCCTGGGAGTCGGCGAACCAGACCAGGGCTCCGGCGGTGCGGGCGATGTCCGCGGCTCCGGCCCTGGCGACGCCGGCGACGCGGAAGTCGTGTTGTCCGGAGGCGGTCTGCAGGAGGACGGTGTCGCCCACGGCGGCCTTCGCGGCGCGGGCCGTACCCGCGTCGAGCACGACCTCGCCCGCGCCGGGCGCGGAGCCGTCGGTCAGCTCGGTCCCGGTGAAGACGTGCGCGCCCCATCCGTGCGCGGTGAGCGCACCTCCCTCGACAGGCAGTCCGCGGGTGCCGGGAGCCGCCCCGTCGGGCGCAGGGCGCACCGGGAAGGTGAAGTCCGCGACGGCGCCGGCCGCACCCGGCACCTCCGCGGCCCTGGCCGTCAGTCCGGTGTCCAGCCGGGCGGTGTCCGGCAGCGGGACGGCCTCCCTCTCCTCGTCCTCGCCGCTGCCCGTGACGACGTACTCGTACTGGTCCGCGGCCGCGACGACCGGCGCGTTCGCGTACCGCTGCGCCGGCACCGACGCGCGCAGGCTGGTCTCCAGCAGGATTCCGCAGGCCGCGACGATCAGTGCGGACATCAAGAGCGCGAGGAAGGTCCCCGCAAAGGACGCGGGCTTGAAGCGGACGGCCTCACGTGCGAGTCCATTGGGACGCCTCATGCCGCCGCACCTGCCATCGCACCCGTACGGGAGGTGAGCTCGGTCATCCGCGCCGCGATCTGTTCCGCCGAACCCCGTTCGAGGTGGTCGGCGAAGGCGCCGTCGGCGAGGAACAGCACGCGGTCCGCCCAGGCTGCCGCGACCGGGTCGTGGGTGACCATGACAACGGTGGCGCCGAGGGTGTCCACCGCGTGCCGGAGCAGACCGAGCACTTCGGCGGCGGTGCCGGTGTCGAGGGCGCCGGTCGGCTCGTCGGCGAAGATCACGTCGGGGTGGGTGACCAGCGCACGGGCGACGGCCACGCGCTGCTGCTGGCCGCCGGAGAGTTCGCCGGGCCGGCGCCGGGCCTTGTCGGCGAGCCCGACCCGCGCGAGCACCTCGGCCGCCCGGCGGCGGTCCTGGCGCTCCCCGGCCAGCCGCATCGGCAGCAGGACGTTCTGTTCCACGGTCAGTGAGGGCAGCAGGTTGAACGCCTGGAAGACGAAACCGAGGCGGCTGCGGCGAAGCTCGGTCAACTCGTCCTCGTCCATTCCGGTGATCTCCGTGCCGCCCAGGACCACCGACCCGGACGTGGGCCTGTCGAGCCCGGCGGCGCACTGCAGGAAGGTGGACTTCCCGGACCCGGACGGGCCCATGACCGCGGTGAAGGTTCCCCTGGGGAGAGCCAGGTCGACACCGGCGAGGGCGTGCACGGTCCCCGCTCCACGGCCGTACCGCCGCTGCACACCGCGCAGTTCGACGGCGAGGCCGGGGGTGGTGGCCGGAGCCGCCGGCCTCTCGTCCGGTGTCCGCCGCTTGCCCTTGCGTAGCCCCATGTTCTGCCCTTTCGCGATCTTCTCGTTCCGACGGGCTACACAGTGCGGGGGCGGCTGCGCGCTGGGCGTCATACCCGGGAGCCAAAGTGGAGGTACTACCCCGGTAGGGGGTGGAGGAGGCGGCAGGCCCGCGGCTTGCGGGGTGCCGTCCTGCTCCGAGGGGGTGACTATCCGTGTGCACCGCCCACCGAAGTCGCCGTGCGGACCAGCGCGGCAGTCGCCCTGGAGCGGGACTGTTGGGGCCAGGCGATCGACAGGGTGGCCGGGGGTGCGTCCGGGACCTCGCGGTACTCGACGCCCGGGCGCGGGTAACGGGCGCAGACGGATTCCGGGAGCAGGGTGACGATGTCCCCGAGTTCGACGAGTTTGAGCAGTTGGGCGAGGTCCTGGATCGCGTATCGGTCGACGATGGCGTCGAGTTGGCGGGCCAGGCAGCCCTGCGCGTCGTGCTCGGTGCGCGGGAGACCGAGATCGGCGAGAGCGACGCGGTCATGGGCGGTCAGGGGATGGCCGGCCGGGAGCGCGGCCAGGCGGCGTTCGACGGTGACCGGTTCCGCGTCGAGGCCCGTGCGGTCGAACGGTTCGTAGATCAGGGCCGCGTCGGCTTCGCCCCGGCGCAGCAGGCTGGGCTGGTCGCGCCAGCCGGAGAGGCGGATCGTGACCGGCTCCGCCTCGGGTTCGGCGGCGTAGCGGGCGAGGATGGACTCCAGCAGGCCCCCGTCGCCGTCGGCCTTCACGGCGAGCACCAACTTCGGCTCGGCGGCGCGTTGGGCGCGGCGCCCGGCTGCGTGCAAGGCGTCCAGCGCGGTCCGCGCCTCCGCCAGCAGCACGGTGCCGGCCGGGGTCAGCGCGACGCTGTGCGTGGTGCGTTCGAAGAGGGTGACGCCCAGCTCCGCTTCGAGGTTGCGGATGGCGCGGGACAGGGGCGGGGCGGAGATGCCGAGGCGTTCTGCCGCACGGGCGAAGTTCAGTTCCTCGGCTACGGCGACGAAATAGCGCAGGGGGCGTGACTCCACGGCCTGACACCTCCAACTGGTATGTCCCTGAGGGTAACAAGCCGGATCACTGCGATCCTTCCGTCGTGCCGGGCCGGGGCAGATGCTTCTTCCATGATTGTCATCACCACTCCCACCGGCCAGATCGGCCGACAGGTTCTCGACGCCCTGCTCGACGGCGAGCGGCAGGTCCGCGTGATAGCCCGTGACCCTTCCCGGCTCTCCGCCCGGGTGCGCGAGCGTGTCGACGTGGTTCCCGGCTCGCACGGCGACCGCGATGTCGTCATGGAGGCGTTCGCCGGCGCGGACAGCGTGTTCTGGCTGGTGCCGCCGGACCCCCGGACGGACAGCGTCGAACGCCACTACCTGGACTGGACCCGTCCCGCATGCGAGGCGATCACCCGTCACGGGGTCGAGCGCGTCGTCGCGGTATCGACCCTGGGCACCGGGATCGAGAAGAACGCCGGGCACCTGACGGCGTCCGTGGCGAAGGACGAGCTGATCAAGTCCACGGGGGTGGGTTTCCGGGCGCTGCGGGCGGCGGCCTTCATGGAGAACCTGCTCGGGCAGGCCGATTCGATCAGGGAACAGGGCGCGTTCCACCTCCCGTCGCGGGCGGACCGGGTCCTCGCGACGATCGCCACCCGCGACATCGCCGCGGCGGCCGTGCGGCTGCTGCTCGACGACTCCTGGAACGGTCAGGCCGGCGTCCCCCTGGTCAGCCCCGATCGCCTCTCCCCCGACGACATGGCTCGGATCATGTCCGAGGTCCTGGAGCGTCCGGTCCGTTGCCGGCCGGTCCCCCTGGACGCGTACAAGGAGGCGGCTGTGAGCCGCGGGGCCAGCGAGGGCTGGGCACAGGGCCTGGTCGACATGGCCGCGGCCCAGATCGACGGCGCGTACGACGCCGAGCACCACTCCGCTCAGCCCTCCCCGACCGGCTTCCGGCAGTGGTGCGAAGAGGTACTGAGGCCGGCTGTTCTGGCCTGAGACCACGTCCCGCAGGGGAGCCCGACGCCCCAGGGAACTTCTGTCGATGTATCGACTCACCTGCCGTGCGAGCGTGCCGGCCCCTGGCCTGCCGACCACCTGGCCGTCGCGGCGTTCCTCAGGGCCGGGGAGGGAGTGCCGTTCCCTCCTGAGGCGGTTTCCCGGCGATGTTGGTCAGGAGTTCCACGCACAGGTCGCGCATCTTGACGTTGCGATGCTGGGACGCCTTGCGCAGCAGGTCGAAGGCGTCCTCAGCCGAACAGCGCTGTTGCGCCATGATCACGCCGATGGCCTGGTCGATGGCGCTGCGGGACCGCATCGCCCGCTGGAGGTCGGTGGCGTACGCCTCGGCGTCCGCGAGGCGCTGGGCCAGAGCGATCGCCCCGGTGGCCTCGGCTGCCAGGGTGCGCAGGTCGTGGAGGCCGACGTCGGAGAAGCCCGCCGCCTCGGCGAAGTACAGGTTGAGGGCGCCTGCCGTGTGCGTGCCGGGGGCGACCGGCAAGGAGACCGAAGAGCGCGTACCGCAAGCCACGGCGTAGGCCGGGTAGGGCCCCCATCGCTCCTCGCCCAGCATGTCCTCCACGATGATCTCCTGGCCCGTACGCAGAGCCCGGAGACAGGGGCCGTCGTCCTGCCCGTACTGGGCCTCGTCCAGGTCGGGAGCGCCCGTTCCGGCGCTCACCACGGTCGTCGGCCGGTGCTGACGCTCCAGGGTGAGGCCCGCGCCGTGCGCGGCGGGCGCCGTGGCCAGGGCGTTCTCCACCAGGGCCTGGAGGAACCGCTCCAGCGAGTCGGTCTCCAGCAGCAGGGATGTCATGTCCGGTGGTCGGGACGTCTTGTCACTCATACTGCTCTGTACCCTTCCCGGCCCCGACAGCACGGTCCGTCACCGCCCCGGTCCCGGTGCCCGCGCGGGGACGGACGCTGACACCCCCACTCCATCACGCACGGGCGTGCCGCGCGAGACGCCCGCTGTCGCCGCTGGTCAGCGGCCTCCCCGTCGGCGGGGACCGCCGGGCCGCCGCTCGTTCACCGCGGAGCGTTGCCCGGCCGGGATTCCTTCGGGGTGCGCAGGGTGAGGAGGGCGACGTCGTCGAGTCCGGGGGGCTGGACCCGGCGCAGGAGCTGATCGGTGAAGGAGGGCAGCGGGCGGTGCGCGAGGGCGGCGGCGTGATGTCTCAGGCGGTCCAGACCGTCGTCGATGGTCCGGCCGGGTGCCTCGATGAGGCCGTCGGTGTACAGCAGCAGTGTGCAGCCGGGCGGCAGCTGAACCGTGGCGTCGGGGCGGCGCACGCTGACTCCCGTCCCCAGCAGCAGACTGTGCCCGTCGGTGAGGTACTCGGTCAGCCCGTCACGGGTGACGAGCAGCGGCGGGGGGTGCCCGGCGTTGGACCAGGTCACCTGCCAGGTCCCGTCGCTCGTCCGGGAGACCCGGGCGCAGACCAGGGTGGCCATCGAGACGTCGGTGATCGGCATGATCGCCTCGTCCAGACGCTCCACGATCCGGCTGGGCGGTGTCTGCTGGGACCACGCGTAGGCGCGCAGCATGTTGCGCAGCTGGGCCATACCGGCCGTGGCCTCCAGGTCGTGACCGACCACGTCGCCGATGGCCAGCGCGGTCGCGCCGTCGGACAGACTGAAGGCGTCGTACCAGTCACCGCCCACCTGGGAGGCGTCGGGGGCCGGCAGGTAGCGCACGGCCAGCTGCAGTCCGGGTACGCGGGGCATCTGCGGCAGCAGGTGGTTCTGCATGGTCTCGGCGACCGCGCGCTGGCGCTGGTAGAGACGCGCGTTGTCCAGCGCCAGACTGGCACGGCGGGCGATGTCCTCGATCAGGGGCAGGTCGGCGGTGGTGAAGTTCCCCGGCTTGTCCGCCCGGCCCAGCGTGAAGGCTCCCAGTACCTCCCGGGTACCCCGGAGGGGGACGACGACGGCCGAGCGGATGCCGGTGGCGTCGAACAGACGGCGCTGCTCGACGGCGATGCCGGAGTCCGGAGGGCTGTGGTAGACGTCCGGATCGACCAGCGCCGAGGCCACCCCGCGCAGGGCGCGCGACAACGGCATCGGTGAGTGTTCGGGCACGGGCGGCATCGGTCCTTGGAGTTCTTCGTGCGCCACGAGGCTTCCCTCCTCCGACTGGACGACGGCGGTTCGCCACACTTCGTCGTGCTCCGTGATGAGGTCCACGACGGCCCAGTCCGCGAGCCTGGGCAGAACCAGGTCGACGAGCCGGCGCAGGATCTCGTCGACGTTGAGGGTCGAGGTCAGCCGGGACGTGGTCTCGGCCAGGAGGGCCAGCCGTTCCAGTTCACTCAGCGGTTCCGCGGCTCCCTCCGGACGCGGCTCGGTGGAGCCCGTCCGCTCTCGCGGGTGGAAGATCACCAGTGTGGTGGGGCTTCGGTCCCCCGAGGAGTACGGGACGATGAGCCAGGAGACGGGCAGGACGGAGCCGTCCGCCCGGGAGAAGTAGTCGTCGTCGCCCTGCGCCGGCTGACCGGCGTGGAACGCCTGCCGCATGGCGCACTGGCTGACGTGGAGCGGCTGCCCCTGGGCCCCGCGGTGCAGCAGTTCATGGGCGTCCTCCCCGAGGAGGTCTTCGGCCCGGCGGCCCAGCAGCCGCTCGACGCCGCTGTTGGCGGCGAGGATGCGGCCCTGCTCGTCGACGAGGTACGCACCGGTTCCCAGGGCCTCCAGGGCCTCGGTGATACCCGGCCGTCGAGTAAGCCTCGCCGTCTCGTCGTGTGCCCCAGTCATCGCCCCGTCTCCTCCCGGCCGGTGCCCGGCCGCCGTTCCCCCTCAGCCGCGTTCCTGAGGGTTCCCCCAGACATATGCCCCTCCACGATCGGAAATCCGCCTGGTGACGGCGATGGGCCTCACCGCTTCCCACCGATGAGTTTGCCGCTCCCGGCCGGTCCTGTCTCATGGCACCTAGGAAAGGACATTGCCATGTCGGAGCTTCTCGTCGACTTCATCACCTCCCTCGACGGTTACGCGTCAGGAGAGGGGTGGCCCGGGTTCTGGGGCCTCGAGGGCCCGGAGTACCTCGCATGGCTGGGCGAGCAGCCCGAGGTCACCTACTTGATGGGAGCGAACACCTATCGTCTGATGTCGGGCTTCGCCGCGGGCGAGGTTCCGGAGGGCCAGGACGAGTTCAGGCCCGAGGAGGAGGCGTCCGTCGACGAGCTGTCGCGAGCGTCCAAGGTGGTGTTCTCGTCTTCCCTCGAGGAGCCGCTGAGCTGGGCCAACTCCACGCTCGTCCGCGGCGACGCCGTCGAGGCGGTCCGCTCCATGAAGTCGGACGGCCCGGGCCTCCTCAGCACGATCGGCAGCCTCAGCCTGTGCCGGTCCCTGCTGCGGGCCGGACTCGTCGACCGCTTCCGAGTCGTGATGTTCCCGGTGATCACCGGGGCCACGGGCGCGGAACGCATCTACGACGGCTATCCGGACGTCGCCCTGGAGATGATCGAGCACCGCACCTTCGACGGCCGCATCCAGCTGGTCGAGTACACGCCCCGTGTGCTCGAGCACCCGCCGCTCGGCGCCCCCGCCTGACGTCGCCCCGTCCGCCGGTCCGGACGGCAGCCGCCGCCCACGCCCGGCAGCCGATGACGGATCGGCGGGGCGTCACACGCCCCGCCGGAGTCATGTACCGCCGGAGTCACGCGCCGCCGGAGTGCCGCCCCGGCACCTGGGAGTGGTCCTTCGATCTTGCCGAGGTCACGGAAACCCGGTCGAGTTCATCCCGGCCGGGCCGTAATCTGGCCGGCGTGGCCCACGCGAAGACCTCCTATGTCTGCCTGCCTTGTCGTTCCTCCTACAAGCAGCCCTACCTCGGCGACCACGACCGGCTCTGCCCGCGCTGTGCCGAGCCGTTGATCCACGTGGGTTCCGCCTTCGCGCCGCCGCGGCGACGCGACACCGCCGCCTGGCGGACCCTGTCGGTGCTTCTGCATGCCGGTGTCCGCTTCCACAAGAGCTGCTGCGGCGGTCCTGGCTATCGTCCGCGCACACTCGGTGAGGTGCGCGAGCGCATGGCGTACGCGCGCAGGACCGGTGAACCGTTCGCACGTGCCTTGGTGCGCCGCGAGCTGCCGTAGCCCTCGCCAGGTCTCGTGCCGGGTCCGCGGATCCCGGCGCTCCCGCCAGGGTTTCTACCATGGCCCGCATGTCCGATACGCATGTCACTGACCGCTGGGAGCAGCGCACCCAGCTGCCGCTGCTGGCGCTGGCCGTCCTCTTCGCCGTGGCCTACGCGCTGCCGGTGGTCGATCCCGACGCGCCCGCGCGGGTCCTGTTCGCCTGCCATGTAGCGAACTGGGTGGTGTGGGCGGCCTTCGCGATCGACTATGCCGTACGGCTGTGGCTGAGCGAGGACCGGCTGCGGTTCGTGCGGCGCCATCCGCTGGCTCTGCTGGCGGTGTTGCTTCCGCTGCTGCAGCCGCTCAGGCTGCTCAAGCTGGTCTCGATGCTGCTGCTCGCGGGGCAGCGGGCGCGGATGGCCTCGCAGGTCAGGGTGACGACGTACGTCACGGGATCGTGTCTCGGACTGCTGGTGTTCGGAGCGCTGGCGGTGCTGGAGGTGGAACGCGGGCAGCCCGGGGCGTCGATCCAGACACTCGGGGACGCCCTCTGGTGGGCGTTCACGACGATGACGACCGTCGGATACGGCGACATGGCGCCGACGACCGGTCTCGGCCGGGTGCTGGCGATCGGGCTGATGCTGTCCGGGATCGCGCTCCTCGGTGTGGTCACCGCGAACATCGCGGCGTGGTTCATCTCCCGCTTCGAAAGGGACGATGCGGAGGAGCGGCGACAGACGGCGGCCATCGAGGCGCTGACCGAAGAGGTCCGGGCGCTGCGGGCCCAGGTGGATCTGCTGCGGGACCCGCAGGGAGCGCTGGGCGAGCGCAAGGTACTGGCGACTCCGAGGCCGGAACATGACTGAGCGGAGGGGAGCGTGGACGAGACCGGGAGGTGAGCCCACCGAATGGGCGACCGGTGGTGCGTGGTGCTCTGCGCGCTATTGGGCGCTCGCGGTGGGCCGGACCACGATCTCGTTGACGTCGACCTCCGAGGGCTGGGAGACGGCGTAGGCGATGGCCTCCGCGATGGCGGAGGCGGGCAGTGCCACGGCGCGGTACGCCTTCATGGCCTCCCTGGCCGTGGGATCGGAGATGTCGTCCGCGAGTTCCGACTCGGTCACACCCGGCGAGACGAGGGTGACCCGGATCTTTCCGGCGGACTCCTGGCGCAGTCCCTCGGAGATCGCGCGGACGGCGAACTTGGTGGCGCAGTAGACCGCGGCGGTCGGCGAGACCTCGTAGGCGCCGACGGAGGCGATGTTCACGAAGTGCCCGCCTCCCTGGGCGCGCATCATGGGCAGGGCGGCGGCGATGCCGTGCAGGACTCCCCGCACGTTGACGTCGATCATGCGGTCCCACTCGTCGGTCCGCAGCGCGTCCAACGGCGAGAGGGGCATCACTCCGGCGTTGTTGACCACCACGTCCACTCGGCCGTAGCAGTCGCGTCCGGCGGACACGAAGGCCCGTACGTCATCGGCGTCCGTGACGTCCAGCCGCTGGAACGCCGCACTGCCTCCGGCTGCGGTGATCTCCTCGGTCAGCGCTTCGAGACGATCGGTGCGCCGCGCACCGAGGAGCAGACGGTGGCCGTCGGCGGCGAGCCGGCGGGCGGTCGCCTCGCCGATCCCGCTGCTCGCTCCGGTGACCGCCACGACCTTGGCTGCGTCCGTCATACCCGCGTTTCCTCTCGGTAGAGCACCAGGTGCTCGTGGTGGAGCCCGCCCTCGCCGACGTCGCCCGTCGCACGCGTCCACGAGTGCGGATCTCTCCTGCTCGACCGAGTCTGGTCAGGTCGGCGACGGCCCACCAGGCTGTGTGGTGCCTGGGTGCAGCGCACCCAGGCAGCACGCCGGGCGGGTTGCGACCGCGGGGTGTCGGGATGCCGAGTCATGGCATGCGCCGGGTCATCGGACCGCGGCGTGAGAAAGTCCCCGGGTCGCCGTCCGGCCGGTGTCAGTCCTCGTCGGGCGGGGCGGCGGGTTGGAACGCGATGGCGACGAGGTCGTCGCCCAGGGTGGGCGCCCACCGGGCGACGTCCTCCTCCAGAAAGGTGACGAGACCCGTGGGGGAGATCGGCCAGGCTCGGCCGGCGCAGTGGCCCTGGAGGCGTTCGCGCAGCGGGTAGAAGGTGCCGGCGCCGTCGCGCGCCTCGGTGACCCCGTCGGAGTAGGCGATCAGGATGTCACCGGGAGCCAGAGTGTGCGTCACGGTACGCGGGGGCGCGGGCAGCAGGTCGCCCATGCCCAAGGGGAGGCTGTGGTCGGTCTCCACGACGGATGCCGTGCCGTGCTGGACGGCGAGCAGAGGCTGATGGCCTCGGTCCAGGATCCGTACGGCACACGCGTCCTCGGAGAACTCGAGCAGGACGGCCGTGGCGAAGACCTCGTCCGCCGGTCCGGGGGTGTCCCCGGGCATGTAGGCCGGCCGCCCGTTCCCCATCGGCTCCATCGGAGGGTTGTCGCGGTCCAGTTGCAGGGCCACGTCGATCCGCTCGGCCACCTGGCTCAGCGACGGATGGAGCAGCGCCGCCTCCTGGAACGAGGAGATCACCGTGGCCACGGTCTGCGTCGCGCTGATGCCCTTGCCCTTGACGTCTCCGACGATCGCCCGGATGCCGAACGGCGTCGGACGGACGCTGTAGAGGTCACCGCCGATGAGCGCTTCGTCGTCGGCCGCCCGGTAGAAGCCGGCCAAGCGCAAGGAGCCGATCCGTTCGGGCAGTGGGCGCAGCAGGGCCAGTTGCACGGCCTCGGCGACCGCCTGTACGCGGCGGAAACGGCTCTCGGTCCGGCGGCGCACCACACACAGCGACGCCGACAGCACCGTGACGGTGGCCAGAACGGTCAGGGCCACGATGGTCATCGGACCGATGTAGTCCTCGAGCCCTTCGGTGACCACCAGCAGCACACATCCGGCGGCGCCGATGGCGAGCACACCGACGGGCGGATAGGTGAAGAGGGACAGCACCACCGAGGCCGCCAGCAGGGAGCCGAAGAAGTAGCGCGACGGTGTCAGCTCGTCGAGCACCATGGTCGCGACGATGAGAGCGGGCGGGACCCAGCGGAGCCATGAGGGTGGCCAGGGATGCTGCTCGTCCCACTGTCTGTGCTCCGTCGCAGCCCGCCCCACACCCACTCTGTCACCCCGTCTCTCGCAGGTTCCCGGCCCATGACCTCCGTGAGCATCATGCATGAGTGAGCACGTCCTGAAGGGCACCAACCCACCGCGGACCGGTGGCCGACGGCAGGCGGTGCGATACCGGAAGGCGTCCGGTCAGGTGAGGTAGTCCGCGCGTCCCTCGTCATCCAGTTCGAAGGCGCCTTCGGGGATGATGCAGAACTCGTTGCCTTCGGGGTCCGCCATCACCAGGAACCCGCCGACGTCGTACTCCTCCAGCCGGCGTCCGCCGAGCGCCTCGACACGCTGTTGCTCCGCGGCCGGGTCGGGTGAGGTGACGTCGAAGTGCATACGGTTCTTACCGGACTTGGGCTCGCCGGATCGCTGGAACCCCAGGCCCAGGCCGTTCTGCCGCTGGAGCCACACATAGGGTCCCACGCGGCCCACGACCGGTCGGCCCAGCAACTCGGACCAGAAGACGGCCAGCCGCTCAGGGTCGGCGGCATCGACGATGAGGGCGTTGATCTGCATAGGTGAGTCCGCCATGCCCTGATCCTCTCAGAGCGCACAGGGCAACGCCGTGCCGGCCGCGGCCCGCGCGGTGCCGGGCTCGGTGAACCGGTTGCGCGGTCAGCCCTCGACGCGCTGTCCCGGCCGGTCCACGGCGAGTTCGACGGGGGCGCCGGTACCGGTTTCGCGGTGATGGGATGCGCGGGTCCCGGCGGCAGGGGCCGCGAGGACGGCCGTGGCGACGAACGCCAGGACCACGATCATCGCCGGACGCAGTCCGTAGTGATCGCCCAGGAAGCCGAGGGTGGGCGGACCCACCAGGAACGCGATGTAGCCGATCGTCGCCACGAGGCTGACCCGGGCGGTCTCGTCGGGCCCTGAGTCGCCCGCCGCCGAGAGGGCCACCGGAAAGCCCAGGGACGCGCCCAGTCCCCAGAACAGAACGGCGGCCGCGGCCACGACGGCGTTGTCGGAGAAGATGACCAGGCACAGACCGATGGCCCCGGAGACCGCGCTGGCGCGCACGACGGTCGCCCGACTGTAACGCCTGAGGAAGAAGGCACCGCCGAAGCGTCCCAGGGTCATCGCGGCGGCGAACCCCACGAAGACGAGCGAGCCGACGGCGGCGTCGAGACCGTGGCCGTCGACCATGAGCAGCGGCAGCCAGTCGTTGGCGGCACCCTCGGCGAGGGCCATGGCCAGGACGATGGCGCCGATCATCAGGAGTCGCCGGTCCTTCCACACCTTCGGGCCCGCGGGCCGCGCGGCATCCGAGGCGGGCGGCGTGGCACGGACCCCCGTCCCGGCGGGGACGGCGCCGATGGCGTACCCGAAGATCGCGGCCGTCACCGCGGCCACCGCCAGGAGGTGCCAGTGGGCGGGGAACGCCGTAGCGGTGGCCGCCATGCCGGCCAGGCCGCCGATGACGGTGCCCAGGCTGAAGCACCCGTGCAGCGTGGGCAGGACCGCCGTGCCGGTGATCCGTTCCACGTCGGCGCCGTCCACATTGATCGCCACCTCGCCCGAGCCGACCCCCACGCCGAACACGCACAGCCCCGCGGTGACCAGGGGCGCGGAGCCGAGGGCGCTGCCCGCGCCCACGATGACCACGCTCGCGATGACGAACAGCGTGGCGAGCGCCGTCACGGGTCTGGTCCCGAACCGCGACACGAATCGGCCGGAACAGAGGATGCCGACCATCGAGCCGACGGACAGACCGAACAGCACCAGCCCCATCTGCCCCGTGGACACGTCCAGACGGTCACGGACGTCCGGGGTGCGCGTGATCCATGAGGACATGGCGATGCCGTTGAGGAAGAAGAAGAGGTACAGCGCCCGGCGGCGTCGGCGTACGGCACGGTCTGTCAAGGTGGGGCTCCGCCGGGGTTGGAGACAATGAGGGACGGGCAGGCGACGGTCCCGCGCCACCGACCGAGTATGAACAAATGTACACATCGGGTCGGCGATCGAGAAGACAAGGCGGACAACGGCGATGACAGGCAGCACTCGTGGTCCCAACGACCCCCGGCGCCGCGAACGCATCCTCGATGCCGCGCTCGACGTCATCGCGGAGCACGGCGCCATCAAGGTGACCTACCGCAAGATCGCGGAAGCGGCGGGTGTACCGCTCGGGTCACTCACCTACTACTTCGACGACATGCAGCATCTGTTGACCGCTGCCTTCACCCGGCTCGCGGAGACCGTCTCCACACGCTACGGCGCCCTCCTGGAGGCCGCGCGGACCCGCCGGGAGGCCGAGGAGGCGGTCGTCGAGATCATCTGCGGCAAGGTCTGGGGTACCGACCGCAACCTCCTGCTCAGCTACGAGCTCTACGCCTTCGCCACCCGCAATCCCGAGGTGCGCGCCGTCATGCGCTCCTGGATGGAGGCCAGCCGGTCCTCCCTGACCAGGCATTTCGACCCCCTCACCGCTCGGGCCCTGGACGCGCTGGTCGAGGGATTCTCCATCCACAACTCCGTCGACCTGCGGCCCACCGACCGCGAGGAGGTCGCCGTCGTCGTCCGTGCCGTCGTCGACAGGCACGGTTGACGCGGTCCGGGCAGGTCGCGCGCCCGCCCCTCGGTTGCCCGGTGTGGATGCGACGCCGTCAGCCCACCGCGGGCTCGGTCGGTCGCTGGGGGCGGGCCTCGGCGAACGAGTACGGCGGCCAGGGGCCGAGGAAGCGGATGCGCAGCGCGGGCTCGCCGGCCTGTGCCTCGCTCAGGACGGCGCCGACGGCCTCGACGTCCTGGTTCCGGACGAGCAGCGCCGCGGACAGAACGTCCGTCTCTCCGGGGACACGGTGGGCCGGTCCCCGGTCGCGAAGGTCCTCGGCGACCGCGAGCAGACGGCGCCGGAGCCCGGCGTGGAGCGTGTCCGCGAGTCGTCCGGCCGTGTTCTTCTCCCGCTGTTCGCGCTGTTTGGCGAGCAGGCGCCGCATGCCGGGCGACCGGTCGCCCGCCTCCGTCCGCTCCGGGGCCGACGACGTTCCGTCGGCCGTGGCGGCGGCCGCCCGGTCCAGGGTGACCTCCACGCGAAGCTCGCAGCGCCCGGCGAGCGCCCTCAACTGGCCGGTGATATCGGCGTGCTGTTCCGCGACCCACTCCCCCAGGCGCTGCTCCGCGCTCCGCCCGGCGTCGGTGTCCTCGGCCACCAGAACGTTGAAGGTCATCGGCAGCAGAGTGCCGACGCGTTCCCAGACCGTGGTGACCGCCTCGTTCTGTTCGGCAACCCAGCGCCGTACCTCGGCGTCGCCGCCCTGGTAGGGGGCCGGCGTCGCGTCGTGCACCAGCGCGGCGACGCCCGTGCCCGGGACTTCGGCGAGCCGCAGGGGACGCCCGTCGAGCCCGGTGACGCCGTCGGCGGCGCCCTGCCGGTCGGGCAGCAGGGCGTACACGTACAGTGCGGTGTTCTCGGTCATCGCCCGGCCTCCTCCGCCCAGCGCTGCGGGTTGATCAGCTTGTCCACGACGTCGTCGACCACGTCGTCGAGCCCTCGGTGCAGGTCGGCGACCGAGGCGACGATGCCGTGGTCCTCCTTGATCTGTTCCATCGCCTCGTCCAGTTCCAGCAGGGCGTCGGCGAGGCGTTCGGCTTCCTCCGGGTCGAGGTCACCGCCGTCGATGCGGCGCATCGCCTGGCGGTCCAGGGCTTCCTGAATCACCTCGACCAGGGTCACGACGAGGGACAGCACACCGTGCTTGAGGCTCTTCTCGTCGACGGTCAACGGCATGGTGCCTTCTCCTCTTCCCGCAGTTCCGCAGTTCCGCAGTTCCGCTGTTTCCGCAGTTCCGCTGTTTCCGCACTTCTCGCCCGTGCCGTCCGGCCTGCTTCCGGGCCGCTCACGCGGGGGCCGCCGCGGGGCTCGTCGACGAGAGCCGCCGGGCCCAGCGGTCCGGGTCGTCGGCGGCGAGCCGGATCTCCTCGCCCGTGGTGGTGCGCAGTACCAGGACGCTCCCCTCACCGCCGGGGCCGTATCCGGACACGCGTCGCACCCCGGCCAGGTCGGTCAGGGGCAGCACCAGTGCGGGCCGCGCGTCCACGGGCGACTTCCAGGTCAGCCGCCCTGCCGTGAGCCGTGCCTGTCCGCCGCGCCACAACGGGCCGGACCTGCGCGGTTCCTCGTACCACAGGTGTCCCTCGGCGATCGCCGGCTCCTCTTCGGGGACGGCCCCGGACGGGAGGGCGGGTGCGAGCCGTCCGGCGCGGACACGGTCGAGCAGGTCGTACAGGGTCTCCGGCTCCCCGGCGGAGAGCAACTCCCGCCGTCCGTCGGCCAGCGACACCTCCAGGCGCAGGCGTTCCTCGCCGCCGACCGTCCGCTCCGGTGCGAGCCGCACGTCGCGTACGGTGTCGAGATCGGCCTCCCAGAGCACTTCCCGGGGTTCTTTGCGCAGGACGACGAGGCGCTGGTCGGTGAGGTACACGGTCCCGGGACGCCAGCCGTGGTACACGCCCTCGGTGAGCAAGTGGCCTCCGCTCATCCGGCGGACGACGCTCTCCCCCTCGCGCAGGTCGAGGGCGCGGTGCACGGTGGAGCGCTCGGCCCACGCGCGCGTGGCCTCGTCCCAGTTCCGCATCATGCCGTACTCCAGCATCGTCTCCATCCCGGCGACGGCCGCGCGGACCGAGACACCGATCAGCGGGATGTCGGCGACGGCGACGATGAGGTCCAGATGCAGCACCGCGCCCTTGTTGAGCAGGACCTCCACCAGGTCGTCCAAGGTGACCCGGGGTTCCCGCGTGGGCCGCATCGGAGTCCGGTCACTGTCCACGCCGCTCGGCCTCCCGATCGGCGCCGGCCTGGTCGGGGGCGTCGTCCGCCTCACCGTTCGCCGGGTCGTCGGCCGCGGAGTGGGCCGTCAGGGCGGCTTGCCCGGAGTCGTCCCGCAACCGGGACTGGGCGCTGCGCCAGCCGCACCACGGGCACCACTGGTCGAGCAGTTGCGCGACGGGGACGCGCTTGCCGCATGCCGGGCAGGTCTCCCTCTCCTCCCGGGTCTCCCGCCAGGCAGCGGTCTCCGTGTCCGTGCCGGAGGGGAACTCGAGTCCGTAGCGGGCGGCCGTCTCGAAGGAGGCGAGGGCAGCGCGCAGCCGGATGCCGAGCAGTTCGACCCCGGCGACCGAGACCATGATGTCGGCGTTCAGCACCAGGCCCTTGTCCAGCAGTGTCTCCACGACGTGCGCGAGGCTTCCCTCGCCGTCCCGCCGGGGCTGCATGGGGGCAGCGCCGACCGCCGGCACCGTGCGCGCCGCCGGGTCGTGTCCGGGGGCGGCCGCCGGGAACCGGCCCTCGCTCGGAGTGGTCCTTCCGGTAAAGCTGCTCATCCCAGCCGCCTTACCGGTCTTCCACCATTCACACACCGCGAAGTGACGTGCCGGGCGAGCGGTCGCGCCGCTCGACCGCCGCTGTACGGCGATGACCGCGCGCGGAGGCGTCATCGGCTCCCGCCGCGCGCACGGTCGGCGCGAGCAGTTCGTGGAAGGTGCCGAGGGTGAAGGCGGGGAGTGTCAGATCACTCATGCGCGGGTGCCGGGCCGGGACGGTCGCCCTCGATGGCGTCGGTGCCGGCCTCGATCATGCCGAGACTGCGCGGAAAGTCGTGGAGCTGGTCGGCGAGGATCCGCAGACCGGTGACGAGCGAATGGGCGGGCACGCCACGCGCTTCCAGGATGCCGGCCGTCCACGTCAGGAAATCGGTGAAGAGGCTCGCGTCGTCCAGGTAGAGCGCCGTGACGAGGAAGTCGACGAGGTGGGCGATGTCCTCGGCGGTCCGCTCACGCTGGGCGTCGCTGTAGGCGCGCATGGCCGGGAACCGGCTGTCCAGGTCGGTCAGGACCTGTTTGACCAGTCGCGGCCGCGACTGTGCGACCGTCGTGTACTCCTGGTCGACCAGGTGCGGCAGGTCGTCCACGGCCTGCCGGGTCACCGACGGGGCGGGCCGGCGCAGCCCGGCTTCCAGGACCGCGGCTGCTTCTCGGGCGTCGGCCGCCCACCGGTCGGCGCCGAGCGCCCGGGCGTACCGTCCGTCGGGCCCGAAGGCGCGCCCGCCGGTGACCACGGGGACGCCGATCGCCTGGCACGCCGTGATCGCCGTGTGGGCGGCGGGCAGGTGGGTGGGGATCGACCCGGAGAGCAGCATGGCGTCCGGGTTGGTGTGGTGCAGGTGGGCGATCAGGTGCGGCGTCGGGGTCTGGGCCCCGAGGAAGTCGACACGCCACCCGCGCAGCCGGAGGACTTCCGAGACCAGGCGGGCCGGGAAGGCGTGCCATTCGCCGTCGACGCAGCTGACCGTCACGCGCCCGAGCCGGCCGGTGCGGCGCTCGGCCGCAGGCCGGCGGTGGGCGAGGGCGGCGACGACACGTTCGTTGATGGCGGTCGCCGCGTGCTCCTGCGCGACGGTGATGCGGTTGGCCGCCCACTCCGAGCCGATCCGCTCCTGCACCGGGGCGATCACCTCCAGGAGCAGCGTCTCCTCGTCGACGCTCTCCGCCAGGGCCGCGTCGACGACGTCGACGGCGCCGTACTCGTCGCCGTCCACCACCGCCTCCCACAACCGCCGACGAAGCTCGCTCACGTCGGTGAGATCACTCACCCCTACCTCCTGGCGTTCTCTTCCGTCGGCGACGGACAGCGGACCGGTTCTGACGCGGAGCTTCGCAGCCCGTCACGGAAGCGGAGGCACGCGTCGTGCGCACCTCACCACCTCACTGCTCGGCCAAGACGTTTCCCCGGCAACCGTCCCGCAGCCATCGCGTCGGTGCAAGGCGCCCAGAAAAGGACCACGCAAACATCATGCTCGGTGGGGACCGTCAAAGCCTCCTGGTCAGAGCCGCAAGCAGGCGTCCGTCACCGCGTACGGAACGATACAGCGGAGCCTGTACTCGCGTGGTGAGAGGGACGGCGGCGGGTACAGGGAGACCGTCAGGACACGAACTTCGCCTGTGAGGAACCGGGATGACCGACGACGCCTACCTCGTCCTGCTGACCGAATCGGCCGCACCCCTCGGCACGCCGCTCGCGGCCGTGGGGGACGTGGCCTGCATGGACACCCCCGCGGTCCGCGGATGGCTCGACGCGCAGGGTGTGACCGCGTCGTCTCCGTGGCTCCGTCTGGTGCCGCCGGAGGAGACGTCGGCCGTCCCCGAGGACGCCGAGCGGCTGCCGGTGCCCCTCAGCGAGGAGGAGCTCAGTCGCCTGCGGCACACGGTCGCACCGGAGAGCGTCGCCCGACTGGAGGAGGAGCTGCTGGCCTACCGTTCCTGTGCGGAAGGCCGTGAAGCACTGCTGACCCGTGCGCTCGCGGCCGGTGTGCCGGCGCACCGCATCGCGGAACTGACGGGCGAGGAACTGAGCAGCGTCAAGGCCGCCGCCCGGTGAACCCCGGTTCGCGGTAGCTCTCGGCCTTCGGCGGGTGGAGCTTGCGGAAGTAGGTCCAGCTGGTCTCGTTCGGCTCGGTCCACGTCTCCGGGGCATGGGCGAATTCCGGATGGTGGCCGGCGACGTAGGCGCGGGTGCGTTCGGGTACTTCGGCGTACGAGCCGAGCTTGCGGCCCCGGCAGTGGAAGGTGAGACCGCCGGGCCGCTGCCCGCGCGCCATCCACGGCAGCCACGGGGACATCCGGGTCCACGACATGGTGGCCGGCACACTGGGCGCCCCTCCCGCCAGGTCCGCACGGCGGGCGAAGAACTGGAAGCACTCCAGCGCCTTGTACGTGTCGCCGGACGAGTGGACGGGATACTCGGCGACCGGCAGCGGCGAGGGGTAGGCGAGCGGGATCTCCAGGCTGAAGCAGACCTGGTCACCGAGGTCGGCGACCGGCACCGGGAAGGGGCGCCACTTCTGGTTGGCCGGGTCGTTCCACACGTGTACCACCGGCTGGTCCCGCCAGGTTTCCAGGATCTCGCGGCTGTCGGGGTCCAGGTAGAAGGCGGCCTCGCGGGTGAGCAGCCGGTAGGCCCCCTGGCCGTCCTCGGGGTCCTGGACAAGGCGGGCGACGTTGAGCCCTTCGAACCCGAGGACGCGCTCGTACGGCTCGTCGGGTGCCCAGGAGTACACGTCGCCGGTCCACCAGTACGTGACCTCCTCCCCGTCGAGCGAGGCCCGGATGCGGGCGAGGGAACGGAGCGTTTCCGCGGGTGTCGTCATGCACGCACCCTCTCAGTCCCCGGGCTGTGACGCGCCGTGAACCGGCCGGCCGGCACGGTCCGGCCCGGGGCGCGCCCGTGCCGCCACCACCTCCACGGTGACGGAAGCCGTAGTTCCGCCCTCGCGCGGTGGAGGTGAGCGCCCAAGTTACCTGTGCGTTCCGCACGTCGGAGAGGTGACAGCTGTGACTGTCGCCGGTGCGGCGGCCCGTGACAGCGTCTTACCCGTCACCGACCGGTGGAGGGAGAAGGCGTGAACAAGGGCTACGCCGTGTACTGCGACGCAGACCCGCACTTCTACGACGCGCCGCACCGTGCCGCTCCCGGTACGGCGACCGCCGGCACCCGGTACGCGGTCGCCGACCTGCCGGTGCCGCCGGGATGGCGGCGCACCGAGATCGGCGACTGGCTCGCACTGCGTCCCGTGGACGCCGTACTGCCGGCGCAGGGCTGGAAGATCCACCTGTCCGCCTGCCTGGACAACGCCGAGTCCGTCCTGGCGCGGGTGCGCGAGTACTGCCTCGACCGCGCCGTCGCCTTCAAGTTCGTCCCGAGCCGCTACCTGCTGCACCAGCGCAACGCCAAGTACGCGGACCGGTCGGGCAGCGGGAAGTTCGTCACGGTGTACCCGGCGGACGACACGCAGTTCGAGCAGGTCGTGGGCGAGCTGTCGGCCCTGCTGGAGGGCGAGCCCGGCCCGCAGATCCTGAGCGACCTGCGGATCGGCGGCGGTCCGGTGCACGTGCGCTACGGCAGCTTCACCCGCCGCAACTGCTACGACGACCAGGGGGAACTGCGGCCCGCCATCGCCGATCCCTCCGGCGAGTTGGTGCCCGACGTCCGCGGACCGGTGTTCCGCGTACCCGACTGGGTGAGTGTCCCGGGCTTCCTCAAGCCGCACCTCGACGCACGGGCGACGGTCACGATGACCGGCGTCCCCTACACCGTCGAGTCGGCCATCCACTTCTCGAACGGCGGGGGCGTCTACCGTGCCCGTGACACCCGCACCGGCGAGACGGTCGTCCTCAAGGAAGCCCGTCCGTACGCCGGACTGGCGGCCGACGGCGCGGACGCAGTGGCGCGGCTGGACCGTGAACACCGGGCGCTCGAACGGTTGTCGGGGCTGGCCTGCACGCCCGAGGTGCGGGACCGCTTCGCGGTGGGCGAGCACCACTTCCTGGTCCTCGAACACCTGGACGGCAAACCCCTCAACACCTTCTTCGCCCGGCGGCATCCGCTCATCGAGGCGGCACCGGACGACCGTCGGCTGGCGGAGTACACCGAGTGGGCGCTCGACATCCACGGCCAGGTGGAGCGAGCCGTGTCGGAGGTGCACGCCCGGGGCGTCGTCTTCAACGACCTGCACCTGTTCAACATCATGGTCCGCGAGGACGGACGGGTGGCCCTGCTGGACTTCGAGGCCGCGCACCACGTCGACGAGCCGGGGCGCCAGACGGTCGCCCACCCCGGGTTCGTGGCTCCTGCCGGCCGGCGGGGCACCGCCGTGGACCGGTACGCGCTGGCCTGTCTGCGCCTCGCTCTCTTCCTGCCGCTGACGAGCCTGCTGGTCCTGGACCGGCGCAAGGCGGAGCACCTCGCCGACCTGATCGCCCGGCAGTTCCCCGTGCCCCGCGCGTTCCTGGACGCGGCGGTGGACGAGATCACCGGCGCTCCCCCCGGTACGCCGGTCGTCCGCCGCACCGGCCGTCCCTTCGTCCCGGTCCCGCCCGGCGACTGGCCCCGCAGCCGGGACTCGATGACGGCGGCCATCCGCGCGTCGGCCACGCCCTCGCGCGAGGACCGTCTCTTCCCGGGAGACGTCGCCCAGTTCGCCACCGCGGGCGGCGGGCTCTCGTTCGGCCACGGAGCGGCCGGGGTGCTGTACGCCCTGGCCGAGAGCGGTGCGGAGCGCGACGAGACCGCGGAACAGTGGCTGCTCGACCGGACGGCTCAGCCGCCCTCGGGGATGCCGCTCGGCTTCCACGACGGGATCGCCGGCACCGCCTGGGTCCTCGACCGCCTCGGCCACCGGGACCGGTCGATGGACCTGGCACGCATCCTGGTCGGACAGCGGCTCGACCGGCTCACCACGGACCTCCACAGCGGGACGGCCGGGATCGGGCTCGCCCTGGACTGCCTGGCCGCCCGCACCGGCGACACCGCCCTGCGCGACGCGGCGACGCGGTGCGCCGACCTGAGCGCCCGCCCCCCGGCCGAGGACGCGCCGGGCCGCCGCGGCCGGGCCGGACTGCTGTACGGCGCGACGGGCAGTGCCCTGCTGTTCCTGCGCCTGTACGAGCGCACGGGCGACGCCGGCCTGCTCGATCTCGCGCGCGACGCGCTGCGCCGGGACCTCTCGCACTGCGTGCGCGGCGCGGGGGGAGCCCTCCAGGTGGACGAGGGCTGGCGCACCATGCCGTACCTGGGCGCCGGGAGCGTGGGCATCGGCATGGTGCTCGACGACTACCTCGCGCACCGCGCCGACGAGCAGTTCGAGCGGGCGCGGACCGAGATCGTACGCGCGGCGCAGGCCATGTTCTACGCCCAGCCGGGGCTGTACCGGGGGGTGGCCGGCATGGTGCTCTACCTGGGGCGCACGACCGCCACCGGCCCGGGCACCGGCTCCGCGGCGATCCGGCGGCAGATCGACGCCCTGACCTGGCACGCCATGTCGTACCGCGGTCATCTCGCCTTCCCCGGTGAGCAGATGATGCGTCTGTCCATGGACCTGTCCACCGGAACGGCCGGGTGCCTGCTGGCCGTCGCCTCCGTCCACGGCGACCGGCCCGCCGGTCTGCCGTTCCTCCCCGCGCCGCGAAGTCAGCGGCGCCCCTGAGCCGGCCCCGTCGGGGCCGTGAAGAGAACCCGTCGTACGGAAGGAAGATCACATGAACCTGTTCGAGCTGCAGTCGCTGGAGACCCCGAAGGAAGAGGCCATGGGCGACGTGGAGACCGGCAGCCGCGCGAGCCTGCTGCTCTGCGGCGACAGCAGCCTCAGCGTGACGACGTGTAACTGACGTCGTCCGGATCGGCCGGCACGGTGGACGCGACACACCGCGTCCACCGTGCCGGCGCCTACCACGAGAGGGGCAGACCGGTGGGAATCGCTCCGGTCCCGGGGCGGACGCCTCCGGTGGCCACGCCGCCCGGCACCGGCCCGGGGCGCGCGCCGGAACTGCTGGTACTGGGGTGTTCGGTCACCGGGGCCGCCGCTGCCGTAGCCCAGCCCTTCGTCCTGGGCCGCACCCTCGACCTGCTGCTGGGCGGGCACGACGCCGGTCCCTGGCTCGCGGCGAGCGTCGCCCTCCTCGTCGGCGAGATCCTGCTCGACGGCCTCACCGCGTTCCTGACCGGCCGGTGCACCGCCGACTGGACAGCCGCCATCCGCTCCCGCGCCCTGCGGGGGCTTCTGCACGCCGTGCCCGACACCGCCCGCGCGCACTCCCCCGGTGACGTCGCGACCCGGCTCACCCTGAACGCCTCGGACGCGGGCGCCGCACCGACCGCCAGGGCCGCCCTCACGGCCTCGCTCGTCACACCGGCCGGCGCCCTGATCGCCCTGGCCGTCGTCGATGTGTGGGTCGCCGCCTGCGTCCTCGTCGGCCTGCCGGCCCTGGCGTGGGTACTGCGGACCTTCGCACGGGACACGGGGACTTCGGTCGGGGCCTACCAGCGGGTGCAGTCGGACATCGCGTCCCGGCTGCTGGAGGCCGTCGAGGGCGCGGAAACCGTCGCCGCCGCCGGTACCGCCGCCCGTGAACGCGAGCGCGTCCTGCGACCGTTGCCGGAACTGGGCACGCTCGGTGAGCGCATGTGGAGGCTGCACGGGCGGGCGCTGGCCACCGGCGGTGTGCTGGTGCCGCTGCTGACCGTGGCCGCCACCGCCGTGGGCGGGCTCAGGCTCGGAGCGGGTGCCCTGACCGCCGGCGAGTTGCTCGCGGTCATCCGGTACGCGCAACTGGCCGCCGGGATCGGAGGCGCGGCCACGCTGGTCGGTGCGGTGGCCCGGGGACGCTCGGCCCGGGAGCGCACCCGCGGTCTCGAGGGACTGCCCGCCCTCTCGTACGGGCCCCGGACGCTGGCTCCGGGAGGGCCGGGCACGCTCGAACTGCGCGGGGTACGGGTCTCGCGTGACGGTACGGAGGTCCTGCGGGCGGACCTGCTGACGGTGCCCGGCGGCCGGACCGCCGCGGTCGTGGGGCGCAGCGGCTCGGGCAAGTCCGTCCTGGCCGCCGTCGCCGGCCGGCTGCTCGACCCCGACCGTGGGCAGGTCCTGCTGGATGGAACACCTCTCCCTTCGCTGACCCGGACGTGCCTGCGCGCCGAGGTGGGCTTCGCCTTCGCGCGTCCGGAACTGGGCGAGCGTACGGTCGCGGAGGCGGTGGCCGCCGGTCCTCGCGCCGTCTCCCCCCACCAGGTCAGGTCGGCCGTCCGCCTCGCCGGTGCCGACGCCTTCGTGCACCGGCTGCCGCGGGGGTACGACACACCGCTCGCCGACGCGCCCCTGTCCGGGGGTGAGTACCAGCGTCTGGGGCTGGCCCGGGCGTTCGCGCACACGGGACGGCTGCTGGTCATGGACGACGCGACCTCCAGCCTGGACACCGCCACGGAGCACGCGGTGGAGCGGGCACAGCGGCGCTCCCCCTCCGTCGTCACCCGGCTGGTCGTGACGCACCGGCCGTCGGTGGCCGCACGGGCCGATCTGGTCGTCTGGCTGGAGGACGGCCGGGTCCGGGCGGTGGGCCCCCATCGACTGCTGTGGCGGGAGGCCGCCTACCGGGCGGTGTTCGGTGCCCGCGAAGAAGGCGCCGAAGCGCCCTCCCGCGACCGCGACGGCGAAACCGCCGCGGGGCCGGCCGACACGCTGCAGAAGCAGGCACGGCCGTGACCCGCTCGGAGGAGGACCGGGGAGGCGCGGCCGTGACCCGCTCGGAAGAGGACCGGGGAGGCAGTGCCGTGACCCGCGCGGAGCACCGGCGAGGCGCGGCGGACGTCCGCCGCCGGTCGGGGGACGAGCACCGGCTCGGGCCGTCCGCCCGTCGTTTCCTCGCCGCACGCAAGGCCGTGCTCGCGCGGCTCGCGGCGTGGTCGGTGGCCGAGTCGGCCCAGACCTTCCTGGTCGGCTACGGCGTGGCCCAGGCCCTCGACCGGGGTTTCCTCGCCGGGGACACCGCGGCGGGGCTCGGCTGGCTGGCCGTGGCGGCCTGTGCGGTGCTGCTGGGAGCGCCGGTGATCAGAGGGGTCTTCGCCGAGTTGGCCGGGCTGACGGAACCGCTGCGTGACCGTCTCGTGCGCCGGGCGGTGGACCGCTCCCTGGCCCGCGCACTGGCCCGTCCCGGCGGCGGGGACAAGGCGGCCGTCTCACGGCTCACCAACCAGGTGGAGATGGTGCGGGACAGCTTCGCCGGTGTGGTGCTCACCCTGCGCTCGTTCGTCTTCACGGCGGCCGGCGCACTCGCCGGCCTGCTGTCGCTGCACCCGGCTCTCCTCCTGGTCGTCGTACCACCGCTGGCCGGGGGCGTGGCCCTGTTCCTGCTGACGCTGCGTCCGATGGCGGCGGCCCAGCGGCGGGCCCTCGCGGCGGACGAGGCGCTGGGCGACCACGCCGCGCGGGTGCGGAAGGCGCTGCGCGACATCACCGCGTGCGGTACTCAGCAGGACGTGTCGAGGGACGGAGAACGCCTCGTCGCATGTGCCGCGGCGACCTCCCGTGTCCTTGCCCGCTGGGCGGCGGTACGGGCCGTGGCCCTCGGGGTCTCCGCCCAACTGCCCGTGCTGCTCCTGCTGGTGTGCGTGCCCTGGCTGCGCGCGCGGGGTGTCACCACCGGCGCTCTGCTGGGGGCGTTCACCTACCTCGCGCAGGCGCTGCTGCCCGCGTTGCACACCCTCATGACCGCCATCGGCGCGGCGGGGAGCCGGCTGCTCGTCGTCCTGGAACGGTTCACGGGCCCGGAGGAGGGCCCCTCCGTCGCCGGCGCGTCCCCGCTCCCGTGGCGGGCGACCGTCCCCGGCCTGCCGGCTCCGTCCCGGTCGCGGGCGGCTCCCGCGGTGGAGCTGCGCGGGGTGACCCTCCGGTACGGCGCCCGGGCGGAGCCGGTGCTCGACGCGCTGGACCTGCGTGTCGAGGACGGCGAGCACGTGGCCGTCGTGGGCCCCAGCGGCATCGGCAAGTCGAGCCTCACCCGCATCGTCGCCGGTCTGTGCACACCGCAGACCGGTACCGTGCGGGTCGCCGGCCGGGAGGTCACCGGCCACCTCCCGGCGGAGCTCCGCGCGCTGCGGGTCCTGGCCCCCCAGCAGGCGTACGTGTTCACCGGGTCGGTCCGCGACAATCTGACGTACCTGCGCCCCGACGCCTCCCGGGCCGCCGTCGAGGCCGCCGTCCTGGAGCTGGGCGCGGCGCCCCTCGTCGAGCGGCTGGGCGGGCTCGACGCGGACCTGCGGCCCGACGCGCTGTCCCAGGGCGAGCGCCAGCTGATCGTGCTGGCGCGCGCGTACCTGTCCGAGGCCCGGCTGCTCCTGCTCGACGAGGCGACCTGCCACCTGGACGCCGCGTCGGAGGAGCGCGCCGAGGAGGCGCTGGCCCGGCGTCCGGGAACGCTGCTGGTCGTGGCCCACCGCATGTCCTCGGCGGTCCGGGCCGACCGGGTACTGCTGCTGGACGGCCGCCGGGCGGCGTACGGCACACATGAGGAACTGCTCGAACGCTCCTCCCTCTACCGCGACCTGGTGGGGCACTGGAGCCGTACCTGAGGGTACGGGGTCCGCCCGCCGGGTGTCCGTACGCCTCCGGCCCTCCTCACAACCAGCCGGCGTTCTGGACGATGCGGATCGCGTCCACGCGGTTGCGCGCCCCGACCTTGCGGATCGCGCTGGCCAGGTAGTTGCGGACCGTCCCCCGGGACAGGTGCAGGCCGACGGCGATCTCGGCGACGGACGATCCTCGTGAGGCTTCGGAGAGGACGCTCAGCTCGCGGGCCGTCAGTGGCATCTCCGAGGCCCGCAGCAGCGCGACCGTGAGCCGCTCGTCGAGGAAGCGCTCCCCCTTGGCCACCATGTGCACGGCGTCGATCAGCCGCCGCGCGGGCGCGTCCTTGTCCAGGAACCCGAGCACGCCGGCGTCGAAGGCCCTGCGCAACACCCCCGGCCGCTCGGGTGTCGCGAGGACGACGAGCCGCGTCCCGCACCGGCCCCAGAAGGACGCTCGGGCCACTTCGTCCCGCGGGCCCTCCAGACAGTGCCCGTCGACCACGCACACGTCCACGGGTAAGTCGTGGTCGTCGGGCTCGTCGCAGCGGGCCGGCATGGACGACACCTCGAGTCCGTCGGCGGACCGCAGCAGTTGTACCAGCGCCGACCGCAGCAGCGCGGCGTCGTGCACCACGAGAACACGGACCATGTGCAACCCCCTGCCTTCCCCGGCCGTCCCTGCGGACCACCGGGCTCGTCCCCCAGTCCCCAAGCCGTCTGCCCCTGGGCGCCCCCCGAGAAGCACACAGTCCGGTCGGACGGGGGCGAAGCGATGCCAACACGCCGTTCTGGACGCCCGGAACGCGGCCCCTGGCGGTGAGGGCTCAGGCCGGAACACGTCCCTCGCGCACCGGGTCACCGTGATGCCCCCGGGAGGCGGGATGTGCTGTGGCTGCTCCCGTGGGTGCTGTGAGGGCGGGTGTGTGAAGGCAGGGGCGGAACTTGCCGGTCCGGGCCGGTGTTACCGGAGCGTCACAGACTCAAAACCGGCGAAGTGAATGTGGCTCGATCGGTCCGTCCGCTCCGGCTCTCGAAGCACGTACCGGCAGCGAGACCCGCGGAGCGCACACCGGCGCACCGCCGGTCGCCGCCGGGACAGCGGTCGTAGGGCCGCTTCGACGGCCGTGCGCTCGCCCCGGACGCGTCGTAGGAATCGCCGTCGTGGGTGAGCGCGCCTGGACACGGCCTCGATGAGGGGGAGGAAGCGGGGTAACCGGGAGGCGACGACACTGTCCCGACTCCCCTTCGAGGAGGCCCGCGCTGTGCTCTCGCTCAAGCGCTTACTCGACCGCAGCACGACCGCGCAGGCGATCTTGGTCTTTCTGCTGGCACTGGGCATCACAGCCCTGTTCCGCAGGGGCGAGCATCCGGCTGTCTGGGTGTTCCAGAGCGCCTTCTACACCGGGATCGCCATCGCGGTCCTGGCCGTCCAGCGCCGCCGGGCCGCCCGGGCCGCGGGCACCGATGCGGGCGGACTCGCCGATCTGAGCCGGAAGATCCGTCATCACGAGGTGCCGCAGGATCCCGAGGAGCAGGTGGTCATGCGGCGGCTGGTCGCCCAGCAGCTCGGCCAGACGGAGCGGGCGGGCAAGTGGCTGCCGTACTGGCTCGGCGCCATGGGCCTCGTCGCCGTCGGCATGCTCGTCCTCGGGGCCGTCACCGGGTCCCTGACTTTCCCCCTTCTCTTCACGGTCGGCATGGTCGCGCTGTGCTCCTGGGTCCTGTGGATGCGCCGCCGCTCCCTGGACCGCCTCCGCCGGATGCGCCGAGCCCTGGGACAGGAGACCCTCAGCCGTTGACGTCCAGAGCCGTTCCGTAGAGCCGTTCCACCCTCAACCGAAGGACGATCCTGCGCTCGGCGACCAGCTGCCGGAGGAACGCGTCCTCGTCCTCCGGCTTCGCGGCCGTCGGGACCATCGCTAGCAGTTCCCGCCCGACCGCGTCACCGGGAACCGTCGTGATCCCGGAAGCCTCCGCCACACCCTCGGCGACGGCGAACGACCAGACGTCGCCACCCTGCACGTGCAGCGCCGCGTGCGGGTCGCGCTGGAGGTGCTTGACCTTGACGCGGTCGGCCGTGGTGGAGAAGCGCACGATGCGTGCCTCGGGGTCCCAGCTGTAGAGCATCGTGGTCAGATGCGGATGGCCACTCCGCTTGACCGTGGCGAGGATCCCGAACTGTTGCTCGGCGAGCAGGTCGGAGAGGGCTTCGTCGGACAGGGAGCGAGGCGCTGGTCCTTGAGTCATGCTGCGATCAACTTCCGTGTCCTTCGCGGCATTCCACACCCTCGTGTGCCCTACCATCCACTGAGCGTTTTCCAACGTTTTTCAACCTCAGTACCCGTGGCAGATCCCCAGGTGGCCTGCTCGACGACCGCACACATCGTCGCGTGCGAGCGGTCGACGGGCTGCCGACCAGCGGGCAGTGAAGGGACGTCATGACTGTACGGACGCAGCCTGATGCGGTGCCGCCGACTGCCCTGGTGCCGCCCTGCGCGCTGGCCGGACTGTGGGCCGTGCGACATGGGCAGAGCACGGCCAACGTCGCTTTCGCCGCGGCGGAGGAGTCCGGTGCCACCGGGCCGGTGCCCGGCCGGGACCGGGACGTGCCGCTGTCCGCCCTGGGCGTCGCGCAGGCGGTCGCGCTGGGCGACTGGTTGGCCGGGCAGGCCGCGGAGGTCGGGCCGGACCTGGTGGTCTGCTCGCCCTATACGCGCGCGTCGCAGACGTGGGAGGGGATGGCGGCCCGGGCCGTCGGTCTCGGCGGGCCGCGGCTGGACGTGCTGGTCGACGAGCGGCTGCGGGACCGGGAGATGGGGGTCTTCGAGCTGCATCCCCCGACCGCCCTACGGGCCCGGGCGCCGCAGGAGGCGGACCGCAGGGAGCTGATCGGCGAGTGGTGCTACCGGCCGCCGGGCGGGGAGGCCCTCACCGACGTCGCCGTACGCGTCGGCCAGTTCATCCACGACCTCGGGCGGGCCGCGCCCGGGCGGCGGGTCCTGGTCGTCGCACACGACGGGGTGATCATCGCCCTGCGCCACGTCCTCGCCGGAATCGGCGCCGTAGCGCCCGAGCAACTGCCACCGGTCCCGAACGCCTCGGTGTCGCGCTGGAACGGCGACGGCGACCGGCTGCGTCTGGCCGTCTGGGGCGACACCGCCCACCTGACCTCGCTGGGCGACGCGGAGGGAACGAGACACACCTGAACGACCACTCCCCCGCCGACTCGATCCCCGCCCGCGTGGGACCGGTACCCGACGGCCGGCACGCACACCAGGTCTACGAGGCGGTCCTCACCGACCGCCGTCGATCACCCGTTGAGGGTCTCCGAGAGACGCAGAGGACGGTCACGACCGCCTGTCCGGCAGATCTTCTGTCACCACCGCAGCGATGCCGTGTTCAGGGCTGAGTCCTTCGACAGCGAGGCGGAACAGGCGGTCGGCCTGGGTCTCGGGGTCCTTGTGGTGCTCGGTGGCCAGGGCGATGCCGACGGCCAGGGTCAGCAGGTCGTGAAAGGTGACGTGCGGTGCGACCGCCTTGTCGTGAACGGCCCGCTGGAGCAGGGGGGTTCCGGCCGCTGCGATTCTGTCGCCGCAGGAGTGCGGGGAGGGTTCCTCGGCAGGGGGCTCGTAGCTGAGGGTGTTGGCGAATCCGCGGGCTGAGACGGCGTAGCGGACGAGGGCGCGGAGCCACTCCAGGAGGGCGGTGCGGCCGTCCTCGGTCGCGCTCAGCCGGTGGGCGCGCTCGCACAGGCCCTCGACACGCTCCTGGAAGACGGCTTCGAGCAGGGCACGGCGGGTGGGAAAGTGACGGCGCACGGTCGCCGAACCGACGCCTGCGGTGCGGGCGATCTGCTCCAGGGATGCCTCGGCGCCGTGCGCGGCGACCTCGGCCTCGGCGACGGCGAGGATGCGCTGGTAGTTGCGTCGGGCGTCCGAGCGCTGACCGGTCATGATCTCCTCATTGCTAAACGGCGGGCCCCGCCATATCTTAGCGACAGGCTAAACGGCGGGCCCCGCCGTTTACGTTCTCCGGTCCGTGAGGAGCAGCAACCATGCCCATCAGCAGCGATACCGTTCTGGTCACCGGAGCCACCGGCCGGCAAGGCGGGGCCACGGCCCGCGCCCTCCTGGCCGCCGATGTGCCCGTACGCGCACTCGTACGCGATCCGCGGTCCGATTCGGCCCGAGCCATCGAGGCGCTGGGCGCCGAGCTGGTGCGGGCGGACCTCTCGGACCGGGACTCCCTCGGTCCAGCGGTCGAGGGAGTCCGCGCGGTGTTCTCGGTGCAGAGTCCGCCCATGACCGAGACCAGCGTGGACTTCGCGGGCGAGCTTGCCCAAGCCACCCACCTGATGGACGCGGCGAAGGCCGCGGGAGTACGGCAGTTCGTGCAGTCCTCGACCAGTGGAGTCGGTGCGCACACCCGGGCCGCCGGCTGGGCCGAGGGCCGCTGGGCGGCGATGGAGGACTACTTCCGCACCAAGCAGGCGATCATGGAGGCGGTGCGGGATGCGGGCTTCGCCCGCTGGACGGTGATCAAGCCCGCCTTCTTCATGGAGAACCTGCCCCTGCTGGCACCCAAGGGGCCGCGCGGCGGACTGCTGACGGTACTGAAGCCGGAGACCGAACTGGCCCTGGTGGCCGTACGGGACATCGGCACGGCTGCCGCGCACGCCCTCCGCGACCCTGACCGGTTCCACCAGGTGGAACTGGAACTGGCCGGCGACCTGCGCACGATGGAGCAGATCGCGCAGACCTTGTCCGCCGCCTGGGGCGTGCCCGTGACCGCGCCCTCCATGAGCCTGGAAGAAGCCCTCGACGCGGGCATGCCGACGTGGGGAGCCGGACACGAGTGGAACAACGCGGTCCTCCAGCCCGCCCGGCCCGAGTTCGCCCGGGAGTTGGGCATCCCGGTCACCACCTTCGCCGAGTGGGCGGATGAGCAGCCGGCACCCGTGTCCGGCTAGCGCCCGGCCAGTACGCCTTCCACCAGGGGGTCGGCGTCGACAGTGCGTGAGCGGACCCGAGCGGGCGATTCACCGGTACGCAGCACACGCAGAGGTGGTCGGTCGCAACGGTAAGTGAGGGCGCGGGGGTATGTTCGGAGACGTAGAGCCGGGCCGGATGCGCGTGGCGGTGATCCCGGCCGGCAACTGACGTTGCCGAGGAGCGACCCGCCGGTCGCGACGAAGCGATCCCTGGAGCCCCTGATGTCCGAGAACCCCGGCAAGGCGCAACCCTCCGTCGTCGACCGCGCGAACTTCGAGCGGCAGTTGGCAGAGCTGCGGGCGAGGGAGAAGGCCCACACCCGCGAAGGCGACGCGATCGCCGCCGCGCGCCGCAGGCTCCCGATGGTCGAGGTGGCCGCGGACAGCCCGCTGCTGGGGCCGGACGGTCCCACCACGCTCCTGGACGCGTTCGAAGGACGACGTCAATTGATCGCCTACTACTTCATGTGGTGGCCGGGCCGGCCTGCTGCCGAGCAGTGCGAAGGCTGCACCTGGGTGATGAGCCACGTGGGCGAACTGGCGTATCTGCACTCCCGCGACATCACCTTCGCCGTGTTCTGTCAGGGGCGGAACACCGCCTACGGCTTCGCGGACGCGCGGACGTCGTACGAGGAGAGTCTGCGCTACCGCGCCTTCATGGGCTGGACGATGCCGTGGTACTCCGCCCAGCCCTCGCTCGAGTCGCTTCTGACCGGTCGGCAGCCCGGCCTGTTCCACCTGGTGTGCTACCTGCGCGACGGTGACCGTGTCTTCGAGACCTACTGGACCGAACGTCGCGGGGCCGAGGCGGTGGACTACAGCTACGCGCTCATGGACCTCACGGTGTTCGGACGCCAGGAGACCTGGGAGGACTCGCCGGCAGGGTGGCCGCACCTCGGGCACGCCACCCGGACCCTGGGCGGGGCCCCCGACTGGCCGCCGCTGCGGGAGGAACGGCCGATCGGGCGTCCCACAGCCCAATGGCCGCGCATCGACGCCGGCCGCTCCGACGACTTGGGTACCCCCGGCACCGGCTCGACGACCGAGTCCGGTCACTGCCACTGAGAGCCACCACGCAGGAGAGGGGCGGCTTCCGCCTGCCCCCGCACCTCTGCCCGCACACTTAATGAAAGCCAAAAGAAAAGCCGTGCGCGGAACCTTGACCGTGACCGGCCCGGCGGGCAGGGTTCCGGAGAGCGCTCTCCCACCTTTCGTGTCAAGGAGACTTTCCATGCCCCCTGTCGGCATACCACCGACGGCCCCGGCGGCGCGCAGACCCGGCCGCCGCGGGCTCGTCGGCGTCCTGGTCACCGCCCTGGCAGCCGCCCTGCTCGCCGTCGTCCCCGCCACCCGGGCCCAGGCCGCCCCCGTGCTCCTCTCCCAGGGCAAGCCGGTCACCGCCTCCAGCCAGGAGCACTACGGCACTCCGGCCACCGCGGCCGTCGACGGCGACAACGGCACCCGCTGGTCCAGCGCCGCCGCCGATCCGCAGTGGATCCGCGTCGACCTCGGTGCCTCCGCCTCCCTCAGCCGGGTCGAGCTGCGCTGGGAGGCCGCCTACGCCAAGTCCTACCGCATCGAGACCTCCCTGAACGGCACGGACTGGTCGACCGCCTACTCCACCACCACCGGCGCCGGCGGCACGGAGACCGTGAACGTCTCCGGCACCGCCCGCTACGTCCGCATGCTCGGCACCGCCCGCGCCACCGGATACGGCTACTCCCTCTGGGAGTTCCAGGTGTACGGCACCACCGGCGACGACCCCGGCCCGGTCATCCCGGACGGTGGCGACCTCGGCCCGAACGTGCACGTCTTCGACCCGTCCACACCCGGCATCCAGGCCAAGCTGGACCAGGTCTTCCGTGAGCAGGAGTCGGCGCAGTTCGGCTCCGGACGGCACGCCTTCCTCTTCAAGCCGGGGACCTACAGCGGCCTCAACGCGCAGATCGGCTTCTACACCCAGGTCCTCGGTCTCGGCCTGCGCCCCGACGACACGACGATCAACGGTGACATCACCGTCGACGCCGGCTGGTTCAACGGCAACGCCACCCAGAACTTCTGGCGCGGCGCCGAGAACCTCGCGGTGAACCCGGTGAACGGGACCAACCGGTGGGCGGTCTCGCAGGCCGCCTCGTTCCGCCGGATGCACGTCAAGGGCGGCCTCAACCTCGCACCCAACGGCTACGGTTGGGCCAGCGGCGGCTACATCGCCGACAGCAAGATCGACGGCCAGATCGGCAACTACTCGCAGCAGCAGTGGTACACCCGTGACAGCTCCATCGGGGGCTGGTCCAACAGCGTGTGGAACCAAGTCTTCTCCGGTGTCGAGGGCGCTCCCGCCACCAGCTTCCCCGAGCCCCGGTACACCACGCTCGACACGACGCCGATATCCCGGGAGAAGCCCTTCCTCTACCTGGACGGTGACGCGTACAAGGTCTTCGCGCCCGCCAGGCGGACCAACGCCCGCGGCACCACCTGGGCGAACGGAACCCCGCAGGGCGAGTCGATCCCGCTGGACCGGTTCTACGTCGTCAAGCCCGGCGCCACCGCCGCCACCATCAACGCCGCCCTCGCCCAGGGACTGCACCTGCTCTTCACCCCGGGCGTCTACCACGTCGACCGGACGATCAACGTCGACCGTCCGAACACCATCGTGCTCGGCCTCGGTCTCGCCACGATCATCCCGGACAACGGGGTGACCGCCATGAAGGTCGCCGACGTCGACGGCGTGCGGCTGGCCGGCTTCCTCATCGACGCCGGACCGGTCAACTCCCCCACCCTGCTGGAGATCGGCCCGCAGGGCGCCTCCGCCGACCACGCCGCCAACCCCACCACCGTGCAGGACGTCTACATCCGCATCGGCGGGGCGGGCCCGGGCAAGGCCACCACCAGCATGGTGGTCAACAGCCACGACACGATCATCGACCACACCTGGGTGTGGCGCGCCGACCACGGGGACGGAGTCGGCTGGGAGACCAACCGCGCCGACTACGGCGTCCGCGTCAACGGCGACGACGTCCTGGCCACCGGACTGTTCGTCGAGCACTTCAACAAGTACGACGTCGAGTGGTACGGCGAACGCGGCCGGACGATCTTCTACCAGAACGAGAAGGCGTACGACGCGCCGAACCAGGCCGCCATCCAGAACGGTGCGACGCAGGGGTATGCCGCCTACCGGGTCGACGACTCGGTCGACACCCACGAGGCATGGGGCCTGGGCAGCTACTGCAACTACAACGTCGACCCGGGCATCCGTCAGGACCACGGATTCAAGACGCCCGTCAAGCCGGGGGTGAAGTTCCACAGCCTCCTCGTGGTCTCGCTCGGCGGCATGGGCCACTACAACCACGTCATCAACGACACCGGTGCCTCCACGGTCCCCGCCGGCACTTCCACGGTGCCGTCCACCGTCGTGTCCTTCCCCTGACCGGACCACCCGTCGGAACACGACTCCCCTCCGGGCCGGATGACCTCTCCGTGTCCCCGCCCGGAGGGGGCCGGCAGGCCGTACTTCCGCGGCCCACCCCATCGGCTCTCCCCCCACCCCGTCGGCTCTCCCCACCCCGTCGGCTCTCCCCGACCCCCAGGAGCAGATGTGTCCACACCCCCTTCGCACCGCAGACCGGCCGGCCGCCGCGCCGTCCCCCTGCTCGCCCTCGGCGCCCTGGTGGCGTCGTCGCTCGCCCTCACCGCCCCGCCCGCGCAGGCGGCGGAGACCCTTCTTTCCCAGGGGAAGCCCGCCACCGCCTCGTCCCAGGAAGGCGACGGGTACGCCCCCTCGGCGGCCGTCGACGGCGACCTCACCGGCACCCGCTGGGCAAGCCGGTGGAGCGACCCCGAGTGGTTCCAGGTCGACCTCGGCCGGCGGTCCGACCTCAGCCGGATCGTGCTGACCTGGGAAGCCGCGTACGGCAAGAGCTATCAGCTCCAGGCGTCCGACGACGGCACGGACTGGCGGACCCTGAAGTCCGTCACCGGCGGCGACGGCGGCACGGACGAGGTCGCCGTCACCGGCTCCGGCCGCTATGTGCGCATGCTGGGCACCGAGCGGTCCGGCGGCTACGGCTACTCCCTCTGGGAGTTCCAGGTGTACGGGACCACGGACGGCACACCTCCCGCCACCGGAGCGGTCGAGGTCACCGGCTCACAGGGGAACTGGCAGCTGACCGTCGGCGGCCAGCCGTACACCGTCAAGGGCCTGACCTGGGGCCCCGCCATCGCGGACGCCCCGAAGTACCTGCCCGACGTGAAGTCCATGGGCGTCAACACGATCCGCACCTGGGGCACCGACGGCGGCACGAAGCCGCTGCTGGACAGTGCCGCCGCCCACGGCATCAAGGTCGTCAACGGCTTCTGGCTGCAGCCCGGCGGCGGTCCCGGCTCCGGCGGCTGCGTCGACTACGTCACCGACACCACGTACAAGAACACCATGCTCACCGAGTTCGCCCGGTGGGTGGAGGCGTACAAGAGCCACCCGGCGACCCTCATGTGGAACGTCGGCAACGAGTCGGTCCTCGGTCTGCAGAACTGCTACGGCGGCACGGAGCTGGAGGCGCAGCGCAACGCGTACACCGGCTTCGTCAACGAGGTCGCCAAGAAGATCCACAGCATCGACCCCGACCACCCCGTCACCTCGACCGACGCCTGGACGGGAGCATGGCCGTACTACCAGCGCAACGCGCCCGACCTCGACCTGTACTCGATGAACTCCTACGGCGCCATCTGCGAGGTGCGGGAGGACTGGGAGGCGGGCGGCTACACCAAGCCGTACATCATCACCGAGGGCGGGCCCGCCGGCGAGTGGGAAGTGCCGGACGACGCCAACGGCGTCCCCGACGAGCCGACCGATGTGCGGAAAGCCGAGGGCTACACCGATGCCTGGGACTGCGTCACCGGCCACCGGGGAGTCGCCCTCGGCGCCACCCTCTTCCACTACGGCGTCGAGCACGACTTCGGCGGCGTCTGGTTCAACCTCCTGCCCAACGGGCTGAAGCGGCTGTCCTACTACGCCGTCAAGGAGGCGTACAGCGGCTCGACCGCCGGTGACAACACCCCGCCGGTCATCACGAACATGGCCGTCAGCCCCGCCTCCTCGGCCCCGGCGGGCGGCGAGTTCACCGTCCGCGCCGACGTCCGCGACCCCGACGGCGACCCGATCGCGTACAAGGTCTTCCTCAGCGGCAACTACGCCAACGGCGACAAGCGCTTGGTCGAGGCCCGGTGGCGGGCCACCGGCAACGGCACCTTCGCCGTGACCGCCCCGGAGAAGCTCGGCGTGTGGAAGGTGTACCTCCAGGCCGAGGACGGACGCGGCAACGCGGGCATCGAGACGAAGTCGGTCAAGGTCGTCGCGCCGCCGGTGACCGGCACCAACGTGGCACTGAACAAGCCCACCACCGCGTCCTCCTTCCAGCCGTCGTACGGCGACTGCCCGTGCGAGCCCGCCAAGGCGACGGACGGCAGGACCGACACGCGCTGGGCCAGCGACTGGAGCGACCCGCAGTGGATCCAGGTCGACCTCGGTGCCGCCACGACGATCCGCAAGCTCCAGCTCGTGTGGGACCCCGCCTACGCCAAGTCCTACGACGTCCAGGTCTCCGACAACGGCACCACTTGGCGCACGGTCCACACCACCGCCTCCGGCAACGGCGACGTCGACACCATCGACCTGGCGGAGACGGCGCGGCACGTGCGACTGCACCTGACGGCGCGCGGCACGGGCTGGGGCTACTCGCTGCACGAGTTCGGCATCTACGGCTGACGACGGCGAAGGACGCCCGGCGGCGCCCTTCGCACCACCCCCATCAGGCACCTCGGCGGGCAAGGAGGCCCCATGAGACCGCGTTCGAAACTCCCCGCGCTGCTGCTCGGCAGCGCACTGATCGCCAGTCTGCTCGGCGTCGGCACCGTCGCCACGGCGGCCGACCCCGGCGAAGCCCCGGCCGCCCCGGCCGGTGCTCACACCGGACACACCATGGCGGTGTCGACACAGGCGTCCGCCGACGACCCCGACGGCGACGGGTACATACCGGCCGATCCCCCGGTCACCGGCGTGACCCCGTCCGAGGCCACCCCGCCGCCGCGCTACCACAAGGAGTTCCAGGCCAACTGCGCGGTCACGCACACCGCGCCGGACGATCCGATCGTGTACCCGGGACAGCCGGGCAAGTCCCACGACCACACCTTCATGGGCAACACCACGACCCACGCCGGCAGCACCACGGCGAGCCTCTACGGAGGGGACACCACCTGCCTCGCACCGGCCGACGCCTCCGCGTACTGGATGCCGTCCCTGTACAAGGGGGACAGGAAGATCCTGCCCGTCGGTCCGCAGGTCATCTACTACAAGGCCGGCGTCACCGACTACACCAGTGTGCGGCCCTTCCCCAAGGGGCTGCGGTACGTCGTGGGCGACCCCATGCAGAGCGCCCAGGAGTTCCGCGGCCACAAGGGCTTCGTCGAGGGCTGGGAGTGCGGTGACAGCTTCTTCAACGTGGACATCCCGGCGAGCTGTCCGAGCCGGCCCGACGTCCAGCTCAACATCCGGATGCAGGCGCCCAGTTGCTGGGACGGCAAGTACCTCGACACCCCCGACCACAAGAGCCACATGGCCTATCCGGTGGTCAAGCCCGGCACCAACGACAACATGTGCCCGGCGTCCCACCCGGTCGCCCTGCCGATGATCGAGTTCAAGATGGCCTTCCCGGTCAACGGCGACATGAGTGACGTGCGCCTGGCCAGTGGGCGCGGCTACTCCTTCCACTACGACTTCTTCAACGCGTGGGAGGAGCGGACCCTCGAGGCGCTGGTCGACCACTGCATCGTGGGCGGCCTCCAGTGCGACACGCGCGGCTACGACCAGAACCACCCGGAGCGCGGCGCGGTGCTGAACGCGGACCACCGACTGCCCTGACCCGGGGGCAAGGAGGGGGCGGAATGGACGACGAGGGAATCGACCGGCTCATCGGCATGCTGAGCCTGGAGCGGAAGGTGCGGCTGCTCACCGGCGCGACGACGTGGCGCACCGCCGGTGAGCCCGGTATCGGACTGCGGGAGATGGTGACCTCGGACGGGCCGGCCGGGGTGCGCGGCGAGGCGTGGGACGAGCGGCGCACCTCACTCCTGCTGCCCTCCGCCTCCGCCCTGGGCGCGATGTGGGACGAGGAGCTGGTGGAGCGGCTCGGCCGCCTGCTCGCCACCGAGGCCGCCCGCAAGGGCGTCGACGTGGTGCTGGCCCCCACGCTCAACCTCCACCGCAGCCCGCTGGGCGGCCGGCACTTCGAGTGCTTCTCCGAGGACCCGGAACTGACCGGCCGGACCGGGGCCGCGCTGATCCGGGGTATCCAGGCTCTCGGAGTGGCGGCCACCGCCAAGCACTACGTCGGCAACGACTCCGAGACCGACCGGCTCACCGTCGACGTCCGAGCGTCCGAACGCACCCTGCGAGAGGTGTACCTGGCCCCGTTCGAGGCTGCGGTCGAGGCCGGGGTGTGGTTGGTCATGGCGGGCTACAACGCCGTCAGCGGCACGACCATGACGGCCAGCCCGCTCCTGGCCGAACCCCTCAAGGGCGAGTGGGGGTTCGACGGGGTCGCCGTGTCCGACTGGGCGGCCGTGCGCACCACCGAGGAGACCGGTCGCGCCGCCCTCGACCTGGCGATGCCGGGCCCGGACAGTCACTGGGGCCCCTCCCTGGTGCGGGTGGTGAAGGACGGTCTGGTCCCCGAAGAGGCGGTCGACGAGAAGGTGCGTCGGCTGCTCCGGCTCGCCGGTCGGGTGGGCGCGCTGGGATCGCGTCGCCCGCGCCGGGTGCCGGCGAGCGGGGCGTCCCGCGACGACCGGGCGCTGCTGCGCCGCGCCGTCAGTGCCGGTTGTGTCCTGCTGCGCAACGACGCTGTCCTGCCGCTCGACCGTGCCGGGCTGTCCAGCGTCGCGGTCGTCGGGGTGCACGCCGCGTCCCCGCGGGTCCAGGGCGGTGGCAGCGCCGGGGTCTTCTGCTCCGGCGCGGTCTCCCCGCTGGCGGGCATCCGGGCCCGGCTGCGGGGGCGGGCCCGGGTGGTGTACGAGCCCGGCCCGGCGCCCGGGGCCCCGCCCGCTCCCCTCGGCCCCGACCGGTGCACCGACCCGGTGTCGGGGGCGCCCGGCGTGCGCCTGCGGGTGCTGGACGCGGCGGGGCGCGAACTGTACGCGGAGCACCGCCTCTCGGGGCGCCAGCTGGAGCCGGACCTGCCCGCCGGCGCCCACACGGTGGAGATCTCCGCCGTGCTGCGTCCCCGCCGGGCGGGAGAGTGGACGTTCGGCGTCGGGGGCTTCGGACGCATGACGCTCACCGTCGACGATCGCACGCTCCTGGACGGGGAGTTCCCCGCTGACACGGACGACCCGGCCGTCGTCCACGTCACCCCGCCCGTCCACACGGCGCGAACGGTACTGACCGCCGCGCGGCCCGTGCGCGTGGTGGTTCGGCGTGAACTGGTGCCCGGCCGCGGGCGCGCCACCGTCGTCGCCGCGGCACCACCGGAACCGGACCCGGTGACCGCGCTGAAGGACGCGGAGCGGGCGGCCAGGGACGCCGACGTCGCGATCGTGGTGGTCGGCACCACCGAGCACGGCGAGACCGAGGGACACGACCGGGCCGGCCTGTCGCTCGGGGGGCACCAGGACGAGCTGGTCCGGGCCGTGGCCGCCGCGAACCCGCGCACGGTCGTGGTCGTCAACAGCGGGGGTCCCGTCGAGCTGCCCTGGCACCGAGAGGCCGGCGCCGTGCTGCTCACCTGGTTCCCGGGGCAGGAGGCCGGCGCGGGGCTGGCCGACGTCCTGTTCGGCCTCGCCGAGCCCGGCGGACGGCTCCCCACCACCTGGGCGGCGTCCCTGGCCGACGCGCCCGTCACCGCCACCCGGCCGGTCGACGGCCGCCTCGACTACACCGAGGGACTGCACATCGGCCACCGGGCGTGGCTGCGGGCCGGACGCGAGCCCGCCTACTGGTTCGGCCACGGGCTCGGCTACACGACGTGGGAGTACGCGGCCGTGGAGGTTCCCGCGCGCGTCACGGCGGGCGAGCCGTTCACCGTCCGGGTGACGGTGCGCAACACCGGCACCCGTGCCGGGCGCGAGGTGGTGCAGGTCTACCTTTCCCGCCCCGATTCGGCGGTGGAGCGTCCCGAGCGCTGGTTCGCCGGGTACGCGACGGTGCGAGTGGAGGCGGGCCGGACGGCGAGCGCCGAGGTGGTGGTGGGCCCGCGCGCCATGCGGCACTGGTCGGAGGCGGACCGTGGCTGGGCCACGGAGCCCGGCCCGTACCGGATCGCGGTGGGCAGGTCGGCTGGGGACACGCGGTGGGAGGGGACGGTGTCGATCACCTGACGGGCGGTGGGCCGTCCGGGCACTGCGGACGTCGGGGTCACAGCCCGGGCCGACGCCCCCTCGGCGTCGTGGGGAACCCCGCGCGCTCCGCGTCCTGGGCCAGCGTCCGGGCATCACCCTGCAGCCCACGGGGGGCGGCCGACCGTGCCGGTCCCGGGGCGAGGGGGCCGAGGTCGGCGCGGGCGCCTGGCCCCGTGCACAACGGCCGGGAGATCCATGGCCGGCTTCCCCGCCTCCGGTGCGTTCCGCCGGAGGCATCCTTCACTGCGCCGAGCGCTCCCTCAGGGCGGCCCGCCACGCCGGGTCCGGTTCCACCGGTTCGGTCTCCTCCGGCCGGCCCCCACGCGCGAAGAAGTCGGCGAGCGGCAGGATCGCGGCACCCACGGTGACGGCGTCCGGTCCCAGGGTGCCGAGGTCGATGCGCACCCGGGCGGCGGGATAGGCCAGAGCGTACGAGGTGGCGTGGGCCGTCACCGAGTCCAGGAAGCGCCGGCCGAGCTGCAGTCCCGCCCAGCCGCCGACCAGGATGCGTTCGGGCTGGAAGAGGTTGATCAGGTCGGAGAAACCGGCGCCCAGGTACTCCGCGGTCTCATCGAGGACGGCCAGGGCCGTGGCGTCGGGCTCCGGGCCGGCCCCCGCCGCGTCCCGCTCCGGGTACGCGGCCGCGAGCATCGCCGTGAGCGCGGTCTCCTCGTCCGCGCCCGCGGGCGGCCGGCCACCCGCCTCGGCCCAGCGCTGCAGCAGCGCCTCGGCGCCCGCGTACGCCTCCAGACAGCCCTGGGCGCCGCACCGGCACCGGCGCCCTCGCACCCGTACCGTCAGGTGTCCCCACTCCACGGCCCGGGCCGGACCCGTGTCGTCACCGACGACGCAGGCGCCGACGCCGGAGCCGAAGAGCACCACCGCCGCGCTCTGCGCGCCCCGGCCGGCGCCGAACCACATCTCCGCCTGGCCGAGCGTCTTGGCACCGTTGTCGATGTAGTAGGGCACGCTCTCGGGCAGGAGCCGGGACTCCCGCAGCAGCCGCTCCAGGGGGACCGCGTCCCAGCCGATGGTCTGGCCGTGCACAACCGCGCCGTCCTCGGCGGTCCTGGCGACGATGCCCGGCACCCCGATCCCGACACCGAGCAGCCGATCCGCCGCGATACCGGCCTCACCCAGCACCTCGGTGATCCCCTCGCGCAGATGGCCGACGACGACGCCGACGTCGTACCGGTCGACGCGGCGCGGGCCACCGGTGGCCAGCGGCCTCTCCACACGGGCCAGCTCGGTGAGGGCGAGGTCGAAGAGCTCGACCCGTACCCGGGTCTCGCCGATGTCGACACCGATCATGTAACCGCTCCGCGCGCTGACGCGCAGCAGCGTCCGGGGCCGGCCGCCCGCCGAGTCGACACTGCCCGCCTCCTCCACCAGCCCTTCGGCGACCAGCTCGGAGACCACGTTGCTCACCGAACCGGAACTGAGTCCGGTGGCGGGACCGAGCGAGAAGCGGCTCAAGGGCCCGTCGAAATACAACCGTTGCAATACCGCGGTGCGGTTCTCCCGCCGCAGGTCACGCACCGTACGGCCACTGCGCACTTTCACCCTCGCCCCTCGTTCCGAAGTCGTCCCTGCAACTTACCTGCGACCGAGCCCTTGACGCTCCCTTCCGCCGGAAGCTTAACTCACATCCTAAATTAAGCCGTGGTCGGTCGGGGTGCGAAGCGCCGCCCCAGCCCACCTCCACGAGCGACCTCGTCACCTCCCGGAAGGCCCCTGGAGCCATGCGCAGAATCAGAGCCGCAGCCGTCGGCGCCGTCACCCTCTCCCTCGTTCTCACCGCCGCCGCCTGCGGCGGGGGCTCCACCGGCACGGAGGGCTCCAACGAGCGGCCGAAGACCCTCACCTACTGGGCCTCCAACCAGGGAGCGAACCTGGAGGTGGACAAGAAGGTCCTCCAGCCGGAACTCGACAAGTTCGAGAAGGAGACGGGCATCGAGGTGAAGCTGGAGGTGGTGCCCTGGTCGGACCTCCTCAACCGCATCCTCACCGCCACCACGTCCGGCCAGGGCCCGGACGTCCTGAACATCGGCAACACCTGGAGCGCCTCCCTGCAGGCCGGCGGCGCCCTGCTGCCCTGGGACGAGAAGAACTTCGAGGCGATCGGCGGCCGGGACCGCTTCGTGGAGTCCGCCCTCGGATCCACCGGCGCCCAGGGCCAGGACCCGGCCGCCGTGCCGCTGTACTCCATGGCCTACGCGCTCTACTACAACAAGAAGATGTTCGCCGACGCCGGCATCGAGAAGCCGCCGGCGACCTGGGAGGAGCTGGCCGAGACCGGCAAGCGGCTCTCCCGGGACGGCACGTGGGGCCTCGGCGCCGAGGGCTCCAACCTGTCGAACAACATCCACCAGGTCTTCGTCCTCGCCAAGCAGCACGGCGCGGACTTCTTCACCGCCGACGGCCGGGCCGACTTCACCTCCGACGGCGCCGTGGCGGCGGTGAAGCAGTACGTCGACCTGATGGCGAAGGACAAGATCATCGCGCCGGGCAACGCCGAGTACGCCCAGAACCAGTCCCTGAGCGACTTCGCCAAGGACAAGACGGCCATGGTGCTGTGGCAGACCGCGTCGGCCACCTTCGAGGCGCAGGGCATGGACGAGGACGAGTGGGGCGTCGCACCCGCCCCCGTACAGTCCGGGAAGCCCGGCCCGGGCAAGGCCACCAACTCGATGGTCGCCGGCATCAACATGGCCGTCTTCAAGAACACCAAGAACATCGACGGCGCCAAGAAGTTCGTGAAGTTCATGACCAGCGACGAGGAGCAGGTCGTCCTGAACAAGGCGTACGGTTCCATCCCGCCGGTCAAGGCCGCCCAGCAGGACCCGGCCTTCAGCGCCCCGGCGCTCACCGTGCTCCGGGACACCCTCGCCGACAGTGCCACCGCACTGCCGCAGGTGCCCGAGGAGTCGCAGTTCGAGACCGTCGTCGGCACCGCCGTCAAGGAACTCTTCGCCGACGCCGCCGCCGGCCGTGCGGTGACCACCGAGTCGGTGCGGGCCAAGCTCGAGAAGGCCCAGCAGCAGATGCCCGAGAAGTGAGCGCGGACACCGACATGACCACCACCGCTGCCCCGAGCACAGGCGAGCGGACGGCACGGAAGCACGACCCCGGGACGACGCCGCGCCGACGCCGCCCCGGGCGGCTGCGCCGCATCGGACTGCCGTACCTGCTGCTGCTCCCCGCTCTGCTGCTCGAACTCCTGGTCCACCTCGTGCCGATGGTGATCGGCGTCGTCGTCAGCTTCAAGGAGCTGACCCAGTTCTACATCCGCGACTGGGGCACCGCCCCGTGGGCCGGCTTCGAGAACTACTCCCTGGCGGTCGACTTCGACGCACCCGTCGGTGAGGCACTGCTGAAGTCCTTCGTCACCACCTGCCTGTTCACCGTCCTCTCGGTCGGCCTGTGCTGGCTGCTCGGAGTGGCCGCCGCGATCTTCATGCAGGAGGGCTTCCGCGGCCGGGGCATCCTGCGCACGCTCTTCCTGGTGCCGTACGCGCTGCCCGTCTACGCCGCCGTCATCACCTGGGCGTTCATGTTCCAGCGGGACAACGGCCTGGTGAACCACGTGCTGCACGACCAGCTCGGCCTCACCGACAGCCCTCCGTTCTGGCTGATCGGCGACAACAGCTTCCTCGCCCTGCTCGTGGTCTCGGTGTGGAAGGGCTGGCCCTTCGCCTTCCTCATCGTCATGGCCGGGCTCCAGAACATCCCGAAGGACATCTACGAGGCCGCCGCCCTCGACGGCGCCGGCGTCTGGCAGCAGGTCCGCCGCATCACGCTGCCGGCCCTGCGTCCCGTCAACCAGGTCCTCGTCCTGGTGCTCTTCCTGTGGACCTTCAACGACTTCAACACCCCGTTCGTCCTGTTCGGCAAGGCGGCGCCGGAAGCCGCGGACCTGATCTCCATCCACATCTACCAGTCCTCGTTCCAGACCTGGAACTTCGGCACGGGCTCCGCGATGTCGGTCCTGCTGCTGCTCTTCCTGCTCGTGGTGACGGGCGTCTACCTCTGGCTCACCTCCCGGGGAAGGAAGGCCACCGATGCCTAGCCCAGCCGCCCGCCGGCCCCGCTCGCCGATGGCCGCCCCGCGCTCCTTCCTGTGGAGCCGCCGGATCTTCCTGACGCTCCTCACCGCCTTCGTGCTGCTGCCGGTGTACGTGATGGTCTCCAGCTCGCTGAAGCCGCTCCAGGACGTGTCGGGGGAGTTCACCTGGATCCCCTCGGGCCTCACCGTCCGCCCGTACTTCGACATCTGGGACACGGTGCCGCTGGCCGACTACTTCATGAACTCCCTGATCGTGGCCGGAGCGGCGACCGTCTGCTCCGTCACCATCGCCGTGTTCGCGGCCTACGCGGTCAGCCGCTACTCGTTCCGCGGCAAGCGTCTGTTCACGGTCACGGTGCTGTCGACCCAGATGTTCCCCGGCATCCTGTTCCTGCTGCCGCTGTTCCTCATCTACGTCAACATCGGCAACGCCACCGGCATCGCGCTCTTCGGCTCCCGCGGCGGCCTGATCCTCACCTACCTCACCTTCTCGCTGCCCTTCTCCATCTGGATGCTGATCGGGTACTTCGACTCGGTACCCCGAGACCTCGACGAGGCCGCCAAGGTGGACGGCTGCGGACCGCTCGGCGCGCTGTTCCGGGTCATCGTGCCCGCCGCGGTCCCCGGCATCGTCGCCGTCGCCGTCTACGCGTTCATGACCGCCTGGGGCGAGGTCCTCTTCGCCTCCGTCATGACCAACGACACCACCCGCACCCTCGCCGTCGGCCTGCAGGGCTACTCCACCCAGAACGACGTGTACTGGAACCAGATCATGGCCGCCTCCCTCGTCGTCAGCCTGCCCGTCGTCGCCGGCTTCCTCCTCCTCCAGCGCTACCTCGTCACCGGTCTCACCGCCGGCGCCGTCAAGTAGCCACCGGGGCACCCTCAGCGCCCCGCCCGACCCTTCCCGAGAGGTTCTCCGTGACCGATTCGCTCGACCTCGCCGCCTTCCCCGCCGACTTCACCTGGGGCACGGCCACCTCCGCCTACCAGATCGAGGGCGCCGCCACCGAGGACGGCCGGGCACCGTCGATCTGGGACACCTTCTCCCACACGCCCGGCAAGGTCGCGGGCGACGACCACGGCGACGTGGCCTGCGACCACTACCACCGGTGGCCCGAGGACATCGGCCTGATGAAGCGGCTCGGCACCGACGCCTACCGCATGTCCGTCGCCTGGCCCCGCGTGATGCCCACCGGTGACGGCCCCGTCAACGCCGCCGGACTCGACTTCTACGACCGTCTCGTCGACGCCCTCCTGGACGCCGGCATCACCCCCAACATCACCCTCTACCACTGGGACCTCCCCCAGGCCCTCCAGGACCGCGGCGGCTGGACCGTACGCGACACCGCCGAACGCCTCGCCGACTACGCCTCCGCCGTCTCAGCCCGGCTCGGCGACCGCGTCACCCGGTGGGCCACCCTCAACGAACCCCTCTGCTCCGCCTGGATCGGTCACCTGGAGGGCCGCATGGCACCCGGTCTGACCGACCTGACCGCCGCCGTGCACGCCTCGTACCACCTGCTGCTCGCCCACGGCCTCGCCGCCCGGGCGATCCGCGCGGCGGCCCCCGGCGCCCAGGTCGGCCTGGTCACCAACCACTCCACCGTCGAGGCCGCCTCCTCCCGCCCGGAGGACATCGCGGCGGCCACCCGCATGGACGGCCACACCAACCGCTGGTGGCTCGACCCCGTCTACGGCCGCGGCTTCCCCGCCGACATGCGCGAGCTGTACGGCGTGGACCTGCCCGAGCGCCCGGGCGACCTGGACACCATCGCCGCGCCCCTCGACTGGCACGGCCTCAACTACTACTTCCCGGCGACCGTCACCGATGACCCCCAGGGCCCCGTCCCCCACGCCCGCGAGGTCCGGCTGCCCGACGTGCCGCGCACCGGCATGGACTGGCAGATCGACGCCGGGGGCCTGGAGGCCCTGCTGCTGCGCCTCACCGACGACTACGGAGTGCGCCGGCTGTACGTCACCGAGAACGGCTCCGCCTTCCCGGACACCGTGGCGCCCGACGGCACCGTCCACGATCCCGACCGGGCCCGATACCTGGAACAGCATGTGAACGCCTGCGCCCGGGCGCTCCGCAAGGGGGTGCCGCTGGCCGGCTACTACGCCTGGTCCCTCCTCGACAACTTCGAGTGGGCCTACGGCTACGACAAGCGCTTCGGCCTGGTCCATGTCGACTACGAGACCCAGACCCGCACCCTCAAGACCAGCGGCCTGCGCTACGCGGACATCATCCGCGCCCACCGCGAGTCTCACGCCTGACCGTGCCGACACCCGACACCCGGCGCCCCGCCACCGGCTGCCGCCGGGCCACGCCCGGCGGCGGGGCAACCGGCCCCCGGCCGACGGCGGGCGCACCGGTTCAGGCGGACTCGCGTACGACCAGTTCCGGTGCGAACAGGAGGGTGCGGGGTTCGGAACGGGCGCCCCGGACCTGCTCGTCCAGCAACCCGGCCATGGCCGCCGCCATCTCCTCCACCGGCTGGCGCACGGTGGTCAGCGGCGGCCGGCAGGTCACGGCGACGCTCGAATCGTCGAACCCGACCACGGCGACGTCCTGCGGGATGCGCCTGCCCAGCTCCCGCAGGACCTGGCAGGCGCCCTGGGCCATCAGGTCGTTGGCGGCGAACACACCGTCCACCGCGGGGTGGTCCCGCAGCAGGGCGCCCATGGCCGTGGCCCCGCTGTCCAGGGTGAAGACACCCTCGGCCACGGGAGGACCGTCTCGTCCCGCGCGGGCCAGGGCATCGCGGAACCCGGCGAGGCGTTCCCGGCCGGCCCTGAGATCCGGCGGAGCGCCGATCACCGCGACACGGCGGCAGCCGCGGGCCAGAAGGCGCTCGGCGGCCAGGCGTCCTCCCGCGTAGTGGTCCAGATCGACACAACTGACCGGTGCCGTCCGGGCGGGACGGGCGAACAGCACCGTGGGGACGCGGGCGGACAGGAGCATGTCCGGCAGCGGGTCGTCCGGTTGCACGGAGACCACCAGTGCGCCGTCCGCGCTGCCCTGACCCACGTAGTCGACCACCTGCCTCCTGGCCGCCTCCGACTCGGCGAACAGCAGCACCGGCTGCATCGTGCGTGCCCGGAGATACCCCACGACACCGTTGACGACGCGACCGAAGAACGGATCGGCGAAGACACGGCCGGCGAAGGCGTCGCCCGCGCCGGAGACGATGAGGGCCACGGCTCCGGTGCGTCGGGTGACCAAGGCCCTCGCCGCCCGGTTCGGCGTGTAACCCGTCCGTTCGATCGCGCTGCGGACCAGGTCCTGGATACTGGGATCGACGTTGCGCACGCCGTTCACGACCCGCGACACGGTGGCGCGGGAGACACCCGCCTCCCTCGCGACATCCTCGAGCGTCGGGGCCTGCCTGTTCATGCGGCAACTCTAACCGCCGGGCGATCTCAGGGGCACGGGCGGCGGACCGTTCTCCGGCGTGCGTCCGACGCCGACGCAGCACCCGTCTCCACCGGCCGGACACGCCCCGGTGTTGCCGGGCGGCACGTCGACGAGGAGACTTCCGGCCCGGCACGGCGCAGCATCGCGGTGCGCTCGTCCCTCTCCTCTGCCTCCGTCATGACCAGGGAGTCCGCCCGACCGGCTCGACAGCACCTACGTCGGCCGAGGCGAGGTCGTAGGTGACCACGGCGCGGGCCGGGAAGCGGAAGGAGTCGTCGACGAGGGGAGAACGCTCGACCATGACATCGACGCTCGTCCCGGTGGGGCTGGTGGAGTGGTAGATCCAGACGGGGCCACGCAGGGAAGAGCCGCAGAGACCATCGGGTAGCTCGATCTCGTCGCCTGCGACCGCTTTGGTGCCGTACCTCTCATCGAACAGGGGCTCGCCCTCCGGGAGGATGCCGGCACGGTGAAGGTAGTCCGGTATCCGGCCGCTCACGAAGGTGACCTCGGCGGTTCCGTTCCGAGTGAAGTAGTGGACGTCCGAGGCACCGGCGGGGATCGTCGCGCCCCCGGCGCGAATCTCGCCCGGCAACTCCGCGTCGCTGCCCTCGCAGGCCCGGGCGTCGCCGAACGGGTGGAACAGCTCGTCCCGGAACAGCCAGACGATCTCTCGGCCAACACCGCCGAGACCAGCACGACGGTCACCAGCACGCGCCGCAGCCCGGACCCGCCGCCAGGCGCGCCACTCACGTCTCCTGAAGACGGCGACCCTTCCCCGTCGCCCGGCCGCTCTCCACCACTGGTCCGCGAACCGGCACTCCAGGAATCACTCACGAACGCCCCCTCGGTCTTCCTCGCGCGCAGGCATGCGGAGCATATAACTCAGCGGGTGGGCAACGGGGCGGACAACGGCTGGGCCTCGCGCCTGAGCAGCCCGTAGACCCACGTGTCGGAGACGTCGCCGTTGACGACGCAGTCCTCCCGCAAGGTCCCCTCACGCACGAAGCCGAGCTTCTCCAGCACACGGGCGGAACCGGCGTTGCGTGTGTCGACCTCGGCCTGGACCCGGTTCAGGTCCAGCGTGGCGAACGCCCAGCCCAGCAGAGCACGCGCGGCCTCGGTCGCGTAGCCCTGGCCCCACGTCGCCTCGTGGTAGCAGTAGCCGAGCGACGCGCTGCGGAAGACCGGGTTCCAATCGGCCAGGGTGCACCAGCCGATGAACGCCCCGTCCGAGGCGCGATCCACGGCCAACCGGATCCCGGCGCCCTCCTGTTCCATCCGCCGGCAGGTGGCGAGGAACCGCTCGGAGCGCGAGCGTTCCGTCCACGGTGGCGAGTCCCAGTAGCGCATGGCGTGGGCGCTGCTGTGCAGGGCGAAGAGGTCGTCGGCGTCCGTGTCCTCGAAGGCACGCAGCCGAAGACGGTCCGTGCGCAACGACGGGGTGGTCAGCGGCGCCGTCATAGGGCCTCCCTGGTCGGTGGCCGACCAGTCAGCCATCCGGTCGGGGCCCCCGCAACGGGTTTTCCGTCGATCCTGCGGCCGTGACCGTTCGTCGGTGCGACCGCGGAGTGCGTTTCGCACGCCGTGGGGAATCCGCGCTAGCCACACCGGGGAGGGCGGCGTAGCCGGACAGGGCCCGGAGGAATGCTCGGTCGCGTGAAATGATCGCGCCATGGTCCGAGCTTCCCGATGCCGACCCGAGTCCCAACACCCTGTGCTGCCCGTGGCCGTCGAGGCGCACGACGCCCCCACGGAGGGCGTGCCGGCCGGGACGCTCACCCCCCGGCAACGGCGGCTCGCCGGCCTCGGCCGTGCTCTGCTGCGGTCGGCGGCGGGCCCGGACGCACCGCTCGCCGTGACCGCGCTGCCCGAGGACGACGCCGTCATGGTCGCGCACAGCGTGCGCGGCGGAGGGCGGGTGTACGTCGCCGGGGACGAGACCGTGCTGTTCGCCGGCTCGGCCGCCCCACCGCACGAGGCCCTTGAAGTCTTCCGTTCCGGCCGCCGCACACCCCTGCACCATTTCCGGCCGGTCGGTGCCCCTGGCAATCGGCCCCTCGCGGCCGTGCCCGGAGCGCACTCGGCGACGGCCCTGTTGGACGACGAGGCGCGTGCCCCGGCCCTGGCGGCGCTCCTGGCCGAGGAGTCCGCCACGCACGTCTGGCCCGCGCGCGACGGTGTGGTGCTCCAGGTCGGCGACATGGAGATCGACTGGACGGTACGTCGCGCCGACCGCGGATTCACCCTCACCCGACGCGAACGCGGAAGAGAGGAGACGACCCGGGCCACGCACTACGGCGATCTGACCCGGCTGCTGCTCCTGGCGCTCTCCCCGCTGTACCACCGGATCCCGCGTCCGCGGCTGACCCGTTTCGATGTCGAGCCCGACGTCACGCTCGGGGGCTCGGCCGGCCCGCCCGAGGTGAGCTGGCGCTGCGACGGGCAGCGCCACCAGGTGCGGGGCCCGGCCCTGAGCAGACTGCTCCTGCCGTTCGCGAAGCTGTGCCGGGGCACATGGGAGGAGATCCACCGCTCCCTCCTGGACGCCACCGGTCTGCCGCTCCTCGGCAAGCGGACCACCGACAGCCTCACCGCACCGCTCGACCGCGAACATGTGCCGCGGATCGCGCGCTGGCTCGCCGACGTGAGTTGCGACTGGTACGACGCACCGGGCACGTACGACGTGTACGAGCCGCTGCATCTCCCCGGACAGAGCATCGCCCTGGGAGTCGCGGGGGAAGCCGAACTCACCCTCGTCGAGCACGACGGCGAAGTGACCCTCCATGACCGGATCGGCGAGATCTTCCGCACGACCGTCCTCGAGGAAGCCGTCCGCGCACTCGCTGTCGCATGGCTCACCACGCCGCATGCCCGGCCCAGACCTCCGAGGCCGACGCCGGCACAACGGACCGCTCGTTTCGAACGGTTCGCAGGTCACTCCCTGGACGACATCGAGCGCGCCCTCGCCCGGCAGCGCCCCACCGCGTAAGGAATCGCCGGCAACCACCCGATGAACGCGGCCCTCCCCCGTCATCCGCAACGCGCTCACCCGCTCCGACGCCTCGGCGCACAGCTCGCCCGGGCCGACTTCGCCCAGGTGCTTCGCCACATCGACAACGGACGGCGTATCACTCAGTGCGGCGGGCGGGTGGCCGTGGCGTGGAGGCGTTCCAGTGCGTCCAGGACGACGGTGTTCCAGTGCCAGGACAGCCACCGGCCCACGTCTGTTCCCGTCTGCTGCAGTGCCTGGAGCTGGGCGGTGCTGAAGCCGGTCAGGGGGCGTTCGTGGTGGGAGGAGACCATGCCCACCACCGTGCCCCGGCCGGAGGTGAGGGGGACGCTGTGGGCGGCCCGGCTGCCCGTCTGGAGGATCGCGTAACGGGACGCTTCGTCGAAGACGTCCGCGAGGGCCACGTCCCGCACGGTGACCTGCCGGCGTTCGGCCGCCGCCTGCGCGCAGAGGGTCGTCGGGCCCTCGACGAACGCGAAGAAGTCGGTGAAGTACCGGTTCAGGCCCGTGTGGCGGGCCAGGTGCAGTCGGCTGCCGTCCCTGAGCTGGACGTTGCCCATGGCCGTCTGCGTGATCGACAGCACCCGGTGCAGCGCCGCCTTCAGGACGGCCCCCTGACTGCCGCGCGATCCGGGCTCCAGCATCAGGCCGGGCAGCCGGGGCGGGCTGTACCGGCGCCGACCGGGGAACCACACCTCGGCCCCGTGGTCCGGCGCGGGCACGCGGAGCACGGCGTCCGCCAGCGTGTGGAGCTTGACGTTGCTCTGCTGCGACGCCGCCTTCAGCAGCTCGAACCCCTCCCCCGCGTCGCTCAGGCCGTACCGCTCGACCAGCAGCTTCTCGGCGGCCGACACCCCTTCGTGTGCCAGGCGCCGATTGCGCGCCCCCAACTCCTCGGGCGTCGGACACATCTCACGCGGGGCAAGACACGAGATGGACGGTGCGGACGGGGCGGACGTCCCGTCCGGGCGGCAGGAGGGCTGGCCCATCGAGGCTCCCATGCAGAACAGCGGACGTGCGGGCAGACCGCAGCCGCGCCCCTGAGGGCGCACCGCGGGCAGCACCTACGTCCTAAGCGCTCCGCACCCACCCTAACCACGGCCCGCCCGCATGCGTGCGCCCTTCAGCGCCTGCGCCGTGCCGCGACCGGAGGTGGGGGCCGCGCAGTGACCGGGTTCCGCACAAGGTAAGTCCGCCGGCGATCCGGAGTTCGACTGCCCCCGAGGGGTCGCCCGGCGGCCTCCGCTCACTTCGTCGGGCTGTCACCGCCCGGCACGAGAACATGCGGCAGAATCCCGCCGCCCGGTGCGTCGTGGTCGTCGACGGGAACGGACGGGTTGGCGGGGCTATGGTGGGGCGGCGAGGGCGTCGAGGTCCTTCGACGGTGATGAAGGAGCGGTCATGGCACAGTTGATCTACGCCTCGAACATGTCGCTCGACGGCTGCACCGAGGACGAACGCGGCGCCTTCGACTGGGCTCCGCCGGATGACGAGGTCTTCGCTTTCATCACCGACCTCATGCGATCCGCGGGCACGTACCTCTACGGGCGGCGCATGTACGAGACGCTGGCCGTCTGGGAGACGGACCCCTCCCTGGCCGCGCGGTCGGACCTCATGGCCGACTACGCGGGCGCATGGCAGGCGGCGGACAAGGTCGTCTACTCCTCGACCCTCGCCGAGCCGTCCACCGCCCGCACGCGCCTCGAACGTCGCTTCGACCCCGGTGCGGTACAGGACCTGAAGGCCACCGCCGGCGGGGATCTCCTGGTCGGTGGCCCGAACCTCGCCGCACAGGCTCTCGCCGCCGGACTGGTCGACGAGGTCGCCCTGTTCGTCTGGCCCATCGTCCTCGGCGGGCGCAACCCCGCTCTACCGACGGATGCACGCATCGACCTCGAGCTCGTCGACGAGCACCGCTTCGGCAACGGCGTCGTCCACCTCCGCTACCGCGTTCGGTGACCGACGCCTGAGCGGGGTCGGGCCGGGCTGAGTACGCGTACTCATGTCCGACCCTGCGTCGCCTGGCAGGCTCCGTGGGGTGAGAAACGGCAGAGGGACGCTCACGGCCCTGCATCTCCTTCTGGTCTGGGCCACCATGGCGACCGCCGTGCCGATGCTCGGCTTCGGGTTGGTGGCGGCGGCCTGGGGCGGTGGGACCGGAGCGACGGTTCCGGTCCTCTTCGTGGGGGTGCCATTGGCCTTGGGGCTGCTGACCGTGGCGGGTCTGCCCGCCAGGACCGTGGTGCCGTTGTGCGGCTCCATGAGCCGGCGGCTGGGTTGGGCCGTGCTGGTCTTCGTCCTCGGGACGCTCGGGGTCCTGGCGGGTCTGGCCGCCTACGGCGGGGACGTCGACCTGGGAAGCGCCGAAACCCGGTTGGCGCTCACGGGGGTTCCGTACGCCGTGGCGGCAGCGTTCTTCGTGCCCAGCCGGTGGGTGCGGTGGGGGGCACTGGCCGTGCTGGCGGCGGGGGTGGCCTACGGGGGCGTCGTCGGGCCGGCACAGGCCCGACAGCGTCAGCACGAGGCGGAGACGGCACGCTACCGGGAGAGGGCGGCACTGCTGCACCTGGGCGACGCGCCGCCGGGCATGCGGGTGGCGCACGCCGAGGTCGGCCCCGCCTCCTTCGTCGTCGACTACCGCCCCGTCCGGGAAGGATACGAAGAGGGATACGTGGGGCTCGTCGTACGCACGCCGCTCACGCCCGCCCTCCGTTGCCCCGAGTTCGCGCCGGAGAACGAGACCTGCACGGTGACACCGCAGGGGGAGATGATCAGAGTCGGCGACATCCCCGGGAGCACTGACGCCGTCACCCTCACACGTCGCCACCGGAGCGCGGAGGTCGAAGTCTCCAGCCAGACCCTGGACGAACGTGGGCTCCGCCGCCTCCTGGACACCTTGCACCCGCTCTCGGACGCGGAGTTGCGAGAGCTGATGAAGGAAAAGAGGATCGTCCACAGTCTCTGAGCACGGGCGCTCGCCTAGGCCAGCAACAGCGGCATGTCCCAGTCGGCCGGTGTGGCGTCCGTCGCGTACGAGTCCAGGGCGAGCGCGACGCCGGCGGCGCCGTCGAGGTAGCCGGAGACGTCCGAGCCGAAGGGCACCTTCGTCATCGTGAACCGCAGTCCGAACGGGAGTTCCGGGTCGAAGGCGGAGACGAGGTCGGCGGCGATGGCGTCCCGCAGTGCGGACAGCCGGGGGTCCCGCCACGTTTCGTCGAGCCTGCCGAGCAGGTGCAGGGCGCCGGCCCAACCGTGGCACAGCGCGTGGTCGTCGATGCCCCAGGCCGACCGGGGAAGGGTGAGCAGCCGGTCCACCGAGGCACGGGCGAGGTCCGAGAAGTCCGGCCGGCCGAGCGCCCGTCCGGCCAGTTGCAGGGCGCGGGAGACCCCGGGAGCCCCGTAGCACCAGGCCGGCCACTTCGCGGCCCCGTCGTAGGCGGCGGGACCCCGTCGCCACTGGGCGAAGGAGAGGTAGCCGGGCCAGAACAGGCCGTACCGGTCCGCGACCGCCCAGGTCCGCAGCAGTTCGGCCGTCGCCTCCATGGCCTCCTGCTGCCCGGGCACCCGCGCACCCTGCTCCCAGGCCAGCGCCAGCAGGGCGAGCGGTCCGGCGACGCCGTGCGAGAGGCCCAGGTTGAGATGGCCGCCGGGGAACGCCGCCTCGGAGCCGATCCGGGGCGCGTCCAGGGCCCACCAGCGCGGCACGTCGGCGCCTCGGTGTTCCACGGTGCCGAGCGACAGGCGTACGAGGTAGTCGAGCACCGCGGTCAGCGGCTCCTCGCAGCTCTCGGCCCGGGCCAGCAGATAGCGGCCGACGCCGGTCAGGCCGCGGACCACCTCGTAGTGCCCGATGGTGGGCAGCGGGCGGTCCTCGACGGGCGGCAGGACCGTCCGGACGAGATCGCGCTGGTAGGCGTCGAAGCGATGGAGTGCGGAGACGTAACCCCCGGTGGTGCGGTGAGCGAGCAGTACGGCGAACGCCAGGGCCCCCGGCCCCTTGAAGATCCCGCCCGGGGTGCCGGGCCGGCCGGAGACGGCGCGGGTTCCCGCGGTGAGGTACGCGTGGGCGCGCGGCACCTGCCGGGCCGTGTCGCGGGCGGCTCCCGCGAACGCGAGGGCGAGCCCGGGGCTGCCGCTGCCGAGGGTGAGCTCGGCCCAGATCGGCTCGGCCACCCCGTCGTCCGCGGCCCGGGCCGGGATGCGGGTGGCCGCCATCGTGGCGGCGGGATCGGCGAGCCGGTTCAGGATCTCGCCGGAGACTTCGGCGGCACGCTCCCTCAGTTCCTCGGTGGAACGGCCGACGGGGCGCTGGTGCGTCCCGCTCCCGGTGCTCCCGGTGCTCCCGGTGCTCCCGGTGCTCCCGGTGCTCCCGTTCATCGTGCGCTCCCGTGTCCCGCCCTCGGTCGTCCGGCTCATCGTCCGCTCCCGCTCCCGCTCTCGTGCCGCCGCCGGCCGACGTGGGTCCGCACCGCGCCGCGCAGAACCGCGTACCCACGGGCCTCGGCCACCCGGTCGATGCCGAACAGACGGTTGTGCCGCATGTGCAGCAGCGACAGCAGGGCCTCGTCGCGGTCGGCCTGTGGGGCGGAGAGGATCAGCCGCCCGTACGCGCGCGGCTCGGGCGACTCGGACCACAGCGTGCCCAGGGATGGCGCGCCGAGCGCTTCCGCGGCCGACGACACGGCTTGCCCCGGCCTGATCAGCCGGTCGGCGACGGCGCGGTGCCGCTGGTAGACCTCGTGTTCCGCGGTCTTGGTGAACATCCGGTCGACCCAGCCGCACCAGTCCCAGTCCCCGAGCGACTCCAGCAGCACCGCGTGCCCGAGCCCGGCGAGCACGGCGGCGGGGAGTTGCCGCGCGACGCCGCGCAGAGCGCGCAACTGGACGAGCGCCGACAGGCTGTCCGTGCGGAAGAAGCGCTCGGCCGCTTCCTGCAGGGCCTCACCGCCGTACCGGTCGCTCTCGGGACGGTAGGCGTCCAGGGTCATCGTCCGCAGGGCCCCGCTCTCGACGAGGGCTCTCGACGCACGGCTGAGCGCGGGCAGCACCCGGCTGTGCAACGCCCCGGGGTCGCCGTGGAATCGCAGTCTCAGGTGGGGTTCGGGGTCCTGGTAGCGCAGGAAGAACCAGCGGTCGATCTCGCCCTCGACCTCGGCGAGCACGGCCGGAAGGTGATCGGCGAGCAGGGCTTCGTGGGCGGACGGCTCGGCGTACCACTTGGCGAACAGCCAGTCCTCGCCCGGCAGATGGAACCGGGTGGGAGCGGGCCGCACCGGCGGGGCGGCCGGTGCCGGTTCGGCGGCGCTCCGTGCGGCGTTTCGTTCCGGCGTCGTGCGCCCGGCGGGCCGCCGCGTCCCCGCGAGGGGCACCACGATCTCCGTGCTGTGCCCGCCGTTCCAGCCGAGTCCCGCACCGTCGGCCGTCAGGTCCTCGTAGAGGACGAACTGCGGGTGGGCGGCGGTCAGTTCGGCGCGCAGCAGGTCCCGGTCCCAGCGGTCGCGCAGGTCGACGGGGTACATCTGGTCATGGCGCGCGATCTGCAGCCGGTCCGGTACGGCCAGTCGCCGGCGCCAGGCGTCGAGGCCCTGCTCCCACACCTCGGCGCCCTTCGCGCGGGCCGCGTCGCGCAGCCGGCGGCCCGGCAGCCAGCGCCGGGGCATCGCCACCACCCGCCCGAATCGGACGCGCGGCAGATAGGGCAGGGTGTCATGTCCTGCCCAGTCCCAGCCCGCCCAGACCCGGGGCCGTGCCGTCGCGAGATCCATGAGGAACCGGGCCACCGGCGGGGCCTGTGTGTCCAGGGCCAGCATGTGCGGCAGCACCGGGCGGATCTGACGGCCGCTGACCGGGTGCAGCAGCCGCAGCCCGTCGGAGCCGGCGGCGACGAGCAGCGAGCGCCAGTCCAGACAGCGGGGGTCGTCCCGGTCGTCGGGTACGCCGACGGGGATGCGGTACGGCAGCAGCCGCGGCACCTGGACGATGTTGAGGCCGCGCGGCTCGCGGGGCATCAACTCGACCTGGGCCGTGATCACCGCTTCGCCGGGGGCGGCGCCGCTGTCGGCGGTGTCGGCCGTGTCGGCGGCGAGCCGGGAGAGTTCGCCGGTGAGGCCCGCCGCCGCCGCGAACCGGCCCGCGGTGGCGCCCGCGGTCCAGGCGCCGGTGTGCGGGCTGCCGAGCAGCCGGAAATCACCGCGGTCCAGTGCGGCGGTGCTCTCGGAGAGCACCTGGAAGCAGAGTTCGAGGCCGCGCGGTGGCGCGGCGCCCGGATCGTGCCCGGCGACTTCGGCGAGACGCCGTACGACGTCGTCGGTGAGGACCAGGTCGCCGCCGGACAGGACGGCCTCCTGGAGCAGTTCGCCGATCATCGCGCGCCTGGGACCGTCCGCCTCGTCGCCGGGACCGCTGCGCGCGTACGCGGGTTGCGCGCCGTACTCGGGTGGCAGGCCGAGTCCGCGGTGCGGGTCGACCAGTTCGCCCAACGGCACGGCGCAGGCGGTGCCGTAGCGCTCGATGAAGCGCTCGCGGTAGTCCCGCATGTACGCCAGCGTCGTCCACTCCGGCGTGATCGCCCAGATCGCGGCCGCGTACCGGCACACCTCCCGACCGACCGAGTCCGGGACGACGAACTCGCCGGGGATGTGCAGGTCCACGTGCAGGGGCGGCCGGGCGTGCGCGTCGCCGTCCGTGCCGGGGACGTCGAGGCGGCGCACCTCGTCCAGGAGCCGCCGCCAGGAGTCGCCGCCCTGCCCCGGGGGGTCCTGCTGATGCCGTGCGCAGGCCGCCCGGATGTCCCGCAGCGCCTGCGCGTCGTCGGGAAGCGCCGCGTCCAGGGCCGCCTCGATGCCGTCGAGCAGGGCGGTGTCGATGCGGTGCGGGGTGATCGAGGTGAGCAGGAAGCCGTGCTGGAGGAGTCCGGCCAGCTGACGGTCGACCCGTTCGGCGTCCAGTGCCGGGAAGCGCTCCGTCAGGAAGCCCAGCAGATCGGCGTACGGCACCAGGGTCCGCGCCCGCTCGCGCACGGCGCCGACCAGCGCGTTGTCGCGCACCGACTGCTCCTGACCGCCGCTGCGCAGATACAGCCGGCCGTCCCGCAGGAAGCACAGGTCGTTGAGGACGACGTCCACGCGCCGGCGGACGGAGGGCTCGGCGAGCCAGGCCAGTACCCGGCGGCGCAGCCAGGCCCCGTCGAGCCGGACGGCGACCTCGCCGGTGCCGGGCTCCGCCTTGGCCGCGGAACCGAACCGGGCGGTGCCGACGCCCGCGAACAGGCCGAACGGCGTCGGGCGCGCCGCGGCGCGGCGGGCGTACCGGGTCAGGGTGCGCGCGGCGCTCAGGGTCCGCTTGCGGCCCAGCGCGGTCGCGCCTTCGTCACTGGTCAGACCGGCCAGGCTGTGGGCCAGGGAGCCGCTCGCCACCCGGACCGCCTGGCCGAGCAGGGGATCCGCGGCGAGCCGCCGCGCCCCGGTCACCGGCTGGGCGGCGTCGACCGTGGGCAAGACGGCACCGCGCGGCCGGCTCGCCATGCGGACGAGCACGGGCTCCCGTACCTCGAATGCCGGGGATGCCTGGTGCGCTTCGGACTCCGGCGCCACGTGTGTCCTCCTCGCCGTCGTGCGGGAGAGCGGGGCGGGCCGGGCCCGCCCCGCTCGGAAGAGCCCCGAAGGGATCTCGGTCCGTCAGCAGCAGATGGGGCAGCGCGTGCCGATCGCGTAGCTGCTCGGCGAGGTGAAGGTGCCCTGGCCGAAGGACTCGGCCTGCTCCGGGAGGTCGGAGACGCGCAGGTCCAGCTCGAGGTCCAGCTCGGGGGCTTCGTGGGACAGAACGATCTCGGTACGCATGCTTCTCCCTTGGGTGATGGGGTGCACGGACTCGAACATCCAGGGCCCCGGTCGGGGCTTGGACAGGCGCAACCTTTGCTCACGCCACTGACGGCGGGTAGACGAAATCGAGCCAAGGATCAAGGGCCGGTGTCGCCGGCGTGGACGGGGCCGACGGCATGAGGGACCGGGTACCGCATCGTCAGGATCAGCTACGCGTCGGCTCCGTAGGTGCCGTACTCCGGACGTCCCGTCGGTTCGAGGATGTGCACGGAGAGACCGCCCGGGGTCGTCCGGTGGCTGACGAGCCGCAGGCCGGCCGGTGCTCCACCGTCCGGGAACAGGCGTCGGCCCTGCCCGACCACCACCGGGGCGATCACGAGCCGCAAGGTGTCGATCAGTCCGGCGGCCAGCAGGGACTGGGCCAGCCGGGCGCTGCCGTGGACCTGCAGTTCCCGCCCGGGTCGTCGCTTCAGCTCGGTGACCCGGGCGGCGATGTCGCCGGACAGGATCGTGGTCGGGTTCCAGTCGGCCTCGGTCAGGGTGTCGGAGGCGACGTACTTCGGCAGACCGTTGAGGATGCGGGCGGAGGGGTGGTCGGTCATCTTCGGCCAGTCCCGCGCGAAGTTCTGGTAAGTGCGGCGGCCGAAGAGGAACGCGTCCGCTTCACCGAGCCAGGTGCCGGCCAGCCGCTCGAACTCCTCGTCCAGGTAGGGAACGAACCAGCCGCCCCGGGTGAAGCCGCCGCTGGTGTCCTCGTCGGGGGCGCCGGGCCCCTGGGAGACACCGTCGAGCGTCAGGAACTCCTGCACCACCAGCTTCATCGCGCACCACTCTCTCCACGGCCTCGGGGGCCGGTTCGGTCGTCTCGGCGAAGGACGTGACCGTCCCCACTCCTTGGACGCCGTGGCGGGCGGAAACTCATCGGTCCGGTCGCTGGTCCCGGTCGGTGCCGGCGCGCGGTGGTCGCCCTCAGGGCGCGGCAGCCGTGCGAGGGCGACCGTCGCGATGTCGTCCCGGTGGTCGGGAATTCCCGGCGCGTCGGTGTCAGCGGCGGTGGCCGAAGACCTGCCGGCTCCTGCCGAGGTCCAGGAACACGGTCTCGCCGGTGGCGTCGTCCAGGCCGTCGTTGTCGGTGACGGCGTAGACATGGCCGTCACCGCCGACCGCCAGGCCCTCCAGCTTCTCCTGCGTCCAGCCGTTCGTGGCCCGCAGATCGGGCAGGACGTCGTGCGCGAGCCTCTTCGGCAGGAGGGGCAGCGCTCCCGTGGGAGCGGTCGACGTCGGCAGGTCGACGGTGTGGATCCGCTTGACCTCGGCCGCCGGACCGTTGAGCTTGTCGCGCTCGATGACCGCGAGCCGGTCGCCGACCACCGTGATCTCGGAGAGTCCGATCCAGTCGCCGGGTGTGCCGGTGGATGCGAGCCGGTAGCCGTACCAGCTCCAGGTGCCGGCGTGCACGTCGTACCGTCCCAGTCGCACGACGCCCGCCGGGTCGCCCTCGACCTCGCGCTGGAGGGCGGTCCAGACGATCTCGTGGCCGCGCCGGTCGGTGGTGGCGGTGACGCCCTCGAAGCCCTGCTTGCCGAGGCCCGCGGCGATGTCCGCGGGCAGCGGGACGACCTGCCGGGTCACGCCCCGCGCGTCGAGCCGGACAAGCTTGTTGTCCGCGCCCTTCTCCCCTTCGACCGCGAGCCAGAAGCCGCCCCGCGGCCGGGCGTGGATGCCCTCGGCGTCATATCCGACGGGCCGCCCGTGGGCGTCCTTGACGGTCAGCTCCCGGGTGAGGACGGCGGGGCGGCGGGTGGTGTCGACGGTGAGGACGCGGGTGGTGGAGTAGGCGGCGTCGGTGACCGTGTACAGCTGGTGCGGCCTGCCCGGCACCGCGGACAGCGCGCCGAGCGCGCCCCAGCCGATCGGGGCCCCCTGGGCGTCGTCGGCGGAGACGATGCCGGGGAACGAGGGACCGTGGCCGGCGCGGCCCAGCCGGAACAGGCTCACGGACGCGCGCACGCCCGCCTCGGCGTCGTCCTCCTCGCTGGAGACCGCGAGCAGTCCGCGCGACGGGATCGGCAGCAGGCCCTCGGGGCCGTTGGTGGTGGGCAGCAGCTGGCGGAAGACCGGCCGGGTGGGCCGGCTGACGTCGTAGACCGCGACGAAGTTGTCGCGCTCCGAGCCGACGAAGGCGTAGGGCACGCCGTCGTACTCGGCGATCGCGATGCCCTCCGGCTCGGCGCCCTTCTTCCCGGCCCGGGAGTCGTCGTGCAGGCCGTGGCGCACGGCGAGCCGCTCGAAACCGTTGCCCGCGTCCCAGGCGGGTCGGCCGGTGCGGCTGTCGAACACCGTCCAGCCGCGCGTGCCGCCGTGCCAGTCGCCCTCGTTGGCGGTGGCCAGGTAGCGGTCGTCGATCCAGCCGACGGCGTCGGGCTCGCGAGGGAGGTCCTCGATGGCGCCGCTCTGGTCGATCGTGCCGTCGTCGACGGTGTCGATCCCGCGCACGGTGGCCGTGCCGGCGCTGAACGCGTCGGTGATCCGGCCGGTCGGCAGGTCGATGAGGACGACGCCGTTGTTCTCCTGCAGCGTCACCGCGAGCTGGTTGCGGCCGTTGATCGAGACGTACTCCGGTTCCGGGTCCGTCGGCTCGGTGAGGGGCGCCTCGGCCAGCGCGGGCAGTGCCTGCCCGTCGGCCCGGGTCAGCGGGACCGCCCGGGTCCGCCAGTGTGCGGGTGCGGTGCCGCGGCCCAGGTCGAGGATCTGCACGAACCCGGCCGGCGCCTGCGGGAGGTCGCCTTCCTCGCCGCCGGGCGGGATCGCCTCCTCGTCCCGCTCGTTCTCGATGGCGACGGCGGCGTACCGCTTGTCCTTGCTGACGGCGATGGAGTCGGGCTGCCCGCCGAGGTCGAAGCTCGTCACCCGCTGCCGGTCGCGCAGCGAGACGACGTCGAGCCGTCCGGAGGGCCGCGTGTGGCTCGCGCTGGTGTTGACGACCACCAGGACGTACTCGCCGACGACGGTCACCGAGGTCGGTTCGTCCTCGGCGTCGCCGAGCCGTTCCAGCGACAGGGTGCCCAGGCCGCGCGGGCGGGCGGGGTCGGTGATGTCCAGGAAGCCGATCCGCCGGGCCACCGCGTCGGTGTGGACGAGGGTGCGGCCGTCCTCGCTGACCGCGGAGATCTCCGCGACGGTCGCGGCCGCCGCGTCATCACCGGCCGGGCGGTTGTGGAAGACCGGGTAGGTGGCGGTGCGCTCGAACAGGGCCGGTCGCCGCTCGTGGTGCTGCTGTCCGCCGTCCGGCCGCTCCGCCCGCGCGGCCCCCGCGGTTCCCAGGGTGCCGGCGGCCACGACCAGGGCTGCCAGCGCGGCGCGGGTTCTCTTGCTCTTGGGGGACATCTTTCCTCCGGTCCGGTCCACTCCGTCGCCGAACCCTTTCAGCGGGGGGTGGGTGCGAAGGGGACGACGGGTGAACGGGGGGCGAACGAAGGACCGGGGTACCACCGGTTCCGCGCCCCGGCGGTCGGCCGCCGTGCCCGAGCGGAAGGTCCGGTGGCCCCGACCGGCCGCGTACACGGCCTCCTCCCCTACTGCCCGGCCGGCGGCCTCGTCCCTCAGGGGCCTCGCGTGCCGACGGGAGGCCGGTACGCGCCCCTCGGCGGTGCCGCCCGCAGAGCCGGGCGGGCTAGGATCGCGGCATGCCGCGGACCTCGCACGACGTCGATCTGTTCATGGCCGCCAAGCCCCGGCTCGAGGCCATCGCCTACCGCCTGCTCGGGTCCGCGAGCGAGGCCGAGGACGCGGTGCAGGAGACGTTCCTGCGCTGGCAGGACGCCGACTCCGACCTCATCAGGGTCCCGGAGGCGTGGCTGGCCAAGGTGCTGACCAACCTGTGCCTCAACCAGCTGACCTCCGCCCGGGCGCGGCGCGAGACCTACGTCGGTGCCTGGCTGCCCGAGCCGCTGATCGCCGGGGACCCGATGCTCGGCCCCGCCGACAGCGCCGAACAGCGCGAGGCGGTCTCGTACGCGGTCCTCGTCCTGCTGGAGCGGCTCTCCCCCAACGAACGAGCCGTCTACGTCCTGAGGGAGGCCTTCGGCTACTCGCACCGGGAGATCGCCGAGATCCTCGACGTGTCCGAGGCCGCCAGCCAGCAGATCCTGCACCGCGCCAAGAAGCACGTCGCACAGGGCAGGGCCCGTGCCGAGGTCGACGAGGCCGCCGCCCGGCGCGTCGTCGAGGAGTTCCTGGTGGCCGCCACCAGCGGCCGGACCGAACCGCTGGTGCGGCTGCTCACCGCCGACGCCGTCGCGATCGGCGACGGCGGCGGGAAGGTCCCGGCCCGCGCCAAGGCGTTCGAGGGGGCGCTCGCGGTCGCGACGTTCCTGCGGGGCCTGTTCAAGCCCGGTCCGGCCAAGCGCGCCCTGCTCGGCGGCTCCGCCGGGATCTATGCCACCACCGCCAACGGCGACCCCGCCGTGGTGGCGGTGGTCGACGGCCAGGTCGTCGGCGTGATGTGCCTGGAGCTGACGGCCGAGGGCATCACCGCCGTCCGCAGCCAGGTCAACCCCGACAAGCTGGAGCGCGTGACCCGGCGCTGGGCCGCCGCCGACCACGGCGAACCCCTGTTCAGCGCCTTCTGAGCACCATGTGACGCAGGTCACACCACATGGTTGTCAGGGATCGGCGGGCCGCCCGGTTCAAGAGGCGAACCCGCTGACGACAGGAGCCAACCATGCAGCACCGCATCATCGTCCTCGGAGCCGGTTACACCGGAGCCGTCGCGGCCGGACGGCTCGCCAGGCGGCTGCACCGCGACGACGTCGCCCTCACCCTCGTCAACGCCGAACCCGACTTCGTCGAACGTGTCCGTATGCACCAGCTCGCGACGGGCCAGGATCTCGAACCGCGGCCCCTCGCCGACCTGCTCGCCGGCACCGGCGTCGAACTGCTGACGGCCACGGTCACCGGCATCGACGTCGACCGCGGGACCGTCGACGTCACGCACGCCGACGGCGACACCCGGGAACTCGCCTACGACACCCTGGTGTACGCCCTCGGCAGCGGCTGGAACGACCAGGGCGTCCCGGGCACCGCCGAGCACGCCCACGAGATCGCCGGCCGCCCGGGAGCACTCCGGCTGCGGGAGCGCCTGGCCCGGCTGGAGGCCGGGGAGACCGTGGTCGTGGTGGGCGGCGGCCTCACCGGGCTGGAGGCCGCGACCGAGATCGCCGAGTCCCGGCCGGACCTCGACGTCGCCCTCGCCGCCCGCGGCGGTCTCGGCGACTGGCTCTCGCCCAAGGGACGCCGTCATCTGCGGGAGGTCTTCGACCGGCTCGGCATCACCGCGTACGAGCACACCACCGTCACCCGCGTCCACGCCGACCGCGTCACCACGGGGGACGGAGCTTCCGTCCCGGCCGCGGTCACCGTCTGGACCGCCGGCTTCGCCGTCCACCCGATCGCCCGGGCGACCGCGCTGGAGGTCACCGACACGGGCCAGATCGTCGTCGACCAGACCATGCGCTCGGTCTCCCACCCCGATGTGTACGCCATCGGCGACGCGGCCCTGGCGACGGGAGCCGGCGGCAAGCCGCTGCGGATGTCATGCGCGTCGGGCAGCTTCACCGCGCTGCACGCCGCCGACGCCATCACCGCGCGTCTGACCGGCGGGAAGCCGCGCAAGGGAACGATCCGCTACTTCAACCAGTGCATCTCCCTGGGCCGCAGGGAAGGTCTCGTCCAGTACGTCACCGCGGACGACCGCGCCGTGCGCGCGGCCCTCACGGGACGACTCGCCGCCGTGTACAAGGAGTTGATCTGCAAGGGCGCGGTCTGGAGCGCCGGCAACCCGACGTTCGGTCTGCCCGTGCGTCGCCGGCGCGTTCTGCCCGAGCGGGCGGCGGAGCGCCGCCCCGGCGCGGCGGCGGCCGCCGAGGCACCGGTGTCCTGACCCGGTCCGGAGGGCTCCCCTGCCCGCCCCGCCTTCCCCACGCCGCCGCACTCGGTCAGCTCGTGCTCGCCGCCGCGGGCTCTCGCGTGCGGCGGGCACGGAGCCGCCCCCGGGCGAGGGTGACCAGTGAGGGCCCTCCGCCCAGACACCACAGGGCGATGACGGGATCACAGATGGCACAGCTCAGGGAGGAGTCGTGGGCGAAGGGCAGGATCGGGTTGCCCTTGAGGTGATGGACGAGGTCCCACGCGGTGTGGAGCAGCCAGCCGATCCCGATGAAGGTCCAGGAGTCCAGGCCGCGGTAGGCGACGTAGGTGATGAGCGCGACCATCGGCAGCTCCCACTGGTCGAAGCCGCCCCCGCTCAGGTAGGCGGCGCCCGCTCCCCCCACCATGACCGCGTTGAAGCGGCGCCGGTGGGGTTCCCGGATCAGGGACATCAGGAGGCAGTACAGGATGCCGACAAGGATCGGCGACACATACGTCATGAGGTTCGGTCAGCTTTCGACGACGTTCGAGCCGGACCCTCGCGGTGCGGCGCACGAGGGCGAGGGGACACGGCTGCGGGGTGACGCCATGAAGTCAACCGGCTGTCACGGTGATCGCCCAGTGGCACGAGTGCCAGGTGTCAACGGGAAAGAGTCACGGCCCCGCCGGCCTCACTCGGACGCCGTGGCGTCGACGTGCTCACCCCCCGGCCAGCACATAGCCGGCGTACGGCACCAGGACCGCCGGCAGGGTCAGCAGGCGTGGCGTGATGCGGCGGCCGGAACGCAGGGGCAGGACGTCGTAGAGGAGGAGCAGCAGGAAGAGGAGGGCCGCGGACAGGAGGAGAGCGATCAGGACGAAGCCGCTGCTCTCGATCTGGTCGTAGGTGCAGCCGTCCAGGTCCCGGCGGCGCAGGTCCTCGTCGTCGCAGTGGCCGTGGGCCATGTACCAGCGCGCGCAGAGAAGGGTGAAGAACGCGGGGACACCCATCAGGAGGTGCGCCGCCAGCGGCGGCAGAAAGCCGCGCAGGACGGGGAGGACGGTTCGCATCCCGCCACCTCACCAGGGCGTTGCCGATCATGCTGTGAGCGGCGTTACTCCTTCGGTCACGAAGCCGTCACGACGGGCCCCGGCCTCCCGGGACGCCGTCGGGTGCGTCGCCGGGGGCAGGGGGTCAGAAGCCGAGGTCGCCGAGGCCGGGGTGATCGTCGGGGCGGCGGCCCAGCGGCCAGAAGTACGCGCGGTCCGACGCGGCGATCGGCAGGGTGTTGATGGAGGCGTGGCGGGTGCGCATCAGCCCGTGCTCGTCGAACTCCCAGTTCTCGTTGCCGTAGCAGCGGTACCAGTTGCCGGCGTCGTCCCGGTGCTCGTAGGCGAAGCGCACCGCGATGCGGTTGTCGTCGTGGGCCCACAGCTCCTTGATCAGCCGGTAGTCGAGTTCGGTGTTCCACTTGCGGGTCAGCAGGGCGACGATCGCCTCCCGCCCGGTGACGAACTCCGCGCGGTTGCGCCAGCGCGAGTCGACCGTGTAGCCCAGCGACACCTTCCGGGGGTCACGGGAGTTCCACGCGTCCTCGGCGAGACGGACCTTCTCGACGGCGCTCTCGCGCGTGAACGGCGGCACCGGGGGGCGTATCGCGTCGGCCATGTCTGCTCCTTGTTCCGGGTCCCTCGGGAGGGGACGGCGGGCCCAGCAGGGGTGAGAACGCTCGTTCTCGCCCCCTGTACGATAGAGAACGGACGTTCTCGGAGCAAAGAGGAAACATGGCGGAGCACGAAGCCGCGCGGGAGCAGGCGCTCGACGCGGCCGAACGGCTCTTCTACGGCCGAGGCGTCCAGGCGGTGGGCATGGACGCGGTACGCGATGCCTCCGGCGTGTCGCTTAAGCGCCTCTACCGGCTGTTCCCCTCCAAGGAGGCGCTCGTGCTGCAGTTCCTGCGGCGGCGTGACGAACGGTGGCGGCAGGCCCTCGCCCGTCATGTGGACGCGTACACCGCTCCCGACGACCGGCTTCTCGCGGTGTTCGACCGGCTGCACACGTGGTTCTGCGAACCGGACTACCGCGGGTGCGCCTTCGCCAACTCCTTCGGCGAGCTGGGCGGCGTCTCCGCCGAGGTCGCCGACCAGGCCCGCCGCCACAAGCAGGCGTTCCGTGACTACCTGGCCGCACTGGTCGAGGAGTCCGGTCTGCCGGCGGAGCTGACGGACCAGCTCTTCCTTCTCGCCGAGGGAGCCATCACCACGGCCGCGATCACCGGCACCGCCGCTCCCGCCCTCCACGCGCGGACCGCCGCCCGCCTGCTCGTGCGGGCCCACAGGCAGCACGCACCGGCCGTCCCCGACAGCGTCCCGTAGCACCGGGCGCACGCCGGGGACGGCCTGGTGGCCGCAGCCACCACGGGTCCGGAGGCGGTTACATCGCCATCTCGTAGGCGCCGGACAGCGCCTCGACGCGCTCCCAGACCCGCGCCGAGCGGGCCTCGTCGACGACGGGCCGCCGGACGGCACCGAGGGCCCAGCTCTGCTGCGCCTCGGTGGCGGAGTCCTTGCCGTGGAGCTCGACGGCGTGGGCCGAGAAGTCACGGACCAGGACGGAGAACAGTTCGTCCAGCACGTCCGCGTCGAGACCGGTCAGCTCGGCCTGCTCCAGGATCAGCTGGCCGTGCACGACCAGGGCGAACAGCTGACCCACGGCGAGCAGCAGGTCCAGGTCGCGGCTCTGCCGCTCGTCGGGCGCCGCCTCGGTGACGAACGCGCACAGGGCGTCGGCCTGTTCACGGAAGCGCGCCACGTTCGGCACGGCGGCGTAGGTGTCGAACGCCGCGCGCCAGTCGTGGAAGCGGATGGAGCCGAGCCCGCGGGCCGGGCCCTGCCGGAAGAGGAAGGTGTCGTCGGCCGCGTCGAGACGGGTCGGCACCCGCGGGTGGTCGACCGGGGCCAGCAGGTGGTTCCGCATGAACTTCAGGATCAGGGCCAGGTTGACGTGGACCGTGCCCTCGAGCTTCGGCAGGCTCCGGATCTCGACCGCTGCCTGGGCGAAGTAGGTGTCCTTCTCGAAGCCCTTGGCGGCGATGACGTCCCACATCAGGTCGATGACCTTCTCGCCCTCGGTGGTGACCTTCATCTTGGTCATCGGGTTGAACAGCAGGTACCGGCGGTCGTCCGGGCCGGCGGAGCGGAAGTAGTCGACGGCGCGGTCGCTGAACAGCTTCATCCCGACCAGGCGTACGTAGGCGTCGATCAGCTCACGCCGGACGTGCGGGAAGGCGGTGACCGGCCGGCCGTACAGGATGCGGTTGTGGGCGTGGGTGACGGCCTCGTACATCGCGTGCTCGCAGATGCCGATGGACGCGGTGCACAGGTTGAACTTGCCGACGTTGACCGTGTTGAGGGCGGCGTCGAAGGCGGCACGCCCGGTGTGCAGGACGTCCTCGGGGCCGACCGGGTAGTCCTCCAGCCGGAACTCGCTGACGTACTTGGAGGAGTCGACGACGTTCTTCACCAGGTGGTAGGCGGGGTGGCGACTGTCGGCCGCGAAGAAGACGTAGCCCTCGGGTCCCTCGACGTCGGTGCGCCGGCCGAACACCGACACGAGCCCGGCGGCGTTGCCGTTGCCGATGTAGTACTTGGAACCGGTCGCCCGGAAGCCTCCCTGCCCGTCGGGCTCCAGCAGCATGTCGGTGGAGTAGATGTCGGCGCCGTGGCTCTTCTCGGAGAGGCCGAAGGCGAACACCTCGCCCTGGGCGAGGAGTTCGGCCGCCCGGGCACGGGCGGCCGCGTTGTCGCTCTGCCAGACGGGGCCGAGGCCGAGGATGGTGACCTGCCAGGCGTACCAGTAGTCGAGGCCGTAGAACCCGAAGATCTCGTTGAGGGCGGCGATGCGGGCGGTGTCCCAGCGCTGGTCCGGACGGTCGCCGTCCGCCGCCGGGGTCAGGAAGGTGGCGAACAGGCCCTCCTTCGCGGCGAAGGCGAGGAAGTCCTCCAGCCACACGCGTGAGCGGTAGTCCTCGATCAGCCTGCGCTTGCCGCGTGCCTCGAACCAGTCGACCGTGGCGCGCAGCAGCCTGCGGGTCTCCGGGTCGAAGTGCGCGGGATCGTACGTGCGCGGGTTGAACAGGAGCTGGTCGGACATGAGGGGGTGCCTTCCGGGATCGGGTCGGACGGTGCGGGTGGCGGTCGGGAGCGAGGTCAGTCCCGGCCGCCGGAGCGTGCGGCGCGGAGCCGGTGGAGGGTGGCGAGGACGTCGTCGAGCCAGGCGATCGTCATCCGCTCGAAGGCGATGCCTCCGCGCAGGACGACGTGCTGGAGCTCCTGGCCGGCGTCGAGCGGCCGGGGGGCGTCGGGGCCGGTGAAGTCCCGTCGCTCACCGGTGAGATAGCGCCGGAGGCGGTCGCCGTGCGCCTCGCGGTGGCGTTCGACCTCGGAGATCAGCGCGGAGGGGTCGTCGAAGGCCGCGCCGCGGATCTTGACGGCCAGCTCGTGTCTGAGGCTCTCCGGCTCGACCGGCTCGTGCAGCCACGCGGTGAGTACCGCGCGGCCCGGGGCCGCGACGGAGTACTCCTTCTTGTCCGGCCTTCCCCGCTGCGCCACCTCTCGGACGTCGAGCAGGCCGTCGCCCTCCATGCGGCGCAGTACGCGGTAGATCTGCTGGTGGGTCGCGGTCCAGAAGTATCCGATGGACCGTTCGAACCGGCGCGCGAGTTCGTAGCCCGAGCCCGGCTTCTCCAGCAGCGAGACGAGGATCGCGTGTTCGAGCGCCATGCTCCGGATCTTTCTATGCAACTTGTTGCATAGGCAAGGGTGCACGGCTCGATGAGACGCTGCTCACTCGCCCCGCGCCGGCCGGGACCGGCCCCGGACCCCGGGCCTCGGAACGGGCCGGATATCCGACTGCGGGATCGCGGGAAGCGTTGTTACGGTGCGCGGATGCCGACGATCAGGAAGTTCCAGGTCACCTTCGACTGCGCGGAACCGGAGCGTCTCGCTCGCTTCTGGTGCGAGGTACTGGGGTACGTCGTACCGCCGCCCCCGGAGGGGTTCGCCACCTGGGACGATTTCAAGCGTGCGCAGCCGCCCGAGGAACGCGACGCGTGGTTCGCCTGTACGGACCCCTCGGGCGTCGGACCGCGGCTGTACTTCCAGCGGGTCCCCGAGGGCAAGGCCGCCAAGAACCGGGTGCACCTCGATGTGCGGGTCGGCACCGGACTCGTGGGCGAGGAACGCCTCGCCGCGCTCGAGGCCGAATGCGCACGGCTGGTCCCGCTCGGAGCGGTGCACGTGACGACGCTCTACGACGGCAACGACTCGTGCATCCCGATGCTGGACATCGAGGGCAACGAGTTCTGCATCGACTGACGGCCGCGTGCCGGAGCACAGGGCGCCGGGGCGGTGCGCGGCGCCCCCGTGACCCGTGTCCGTCTCCGTCGCGGGCGGCTCAGCGCACCGGGAAACCGAAGGAGTAGCCGCGCTCCCGCAGCCAGGGGAGGATCCTGCGCAGGGCTTCGACGGTCTGGGCGCGGTCGCCGCCCGCGTCGTGGAAGAGGATCGTCGGCCCGTTGTGGAGTTCCCGCTCGACGGTGGCGACGATCGCGTCCGCGCCCGGCCGTTCGAAGTCCTTGGTGTCCACGTTCCAGCCCAGCGGACGCATGCCCCGGGAGGCGGCCACCTTGCGGCTGTGCGGGGTGAAGGCGCCGCCGGGAGCCCGGTAGTACATCGGGCGCACTCCCCCGGACGCCTCCGTGATCATGCGCTCGGCGTCCAGGATCTCCTTCGACTGGTACGCCTCGGACTTCCGGTCCATGGCGGTGTCGTGCGACACCGAGTGGTCGCACAGCCGGTGCCCCGCCGCGACCACCTCCTTCACGAGGTCCGGGTGGGCCTGGGCCTGTGTGCCCGTCATGCAGAAGGTCGCCTTCGCCCCGAACTCGCGCAGCAGGTCGAGCACTTGGGGGGTCCAGGCGGGGTCGGGACCGTCGTCGATAGTGATGTTGACGCCGTTCGCCCCCCGGTCGGACGCGTGGGCGATGGTCATGTCGACCGGCTCGACGCCGCCGTCCGGCCTCGCCGACACGGACGTCTCCGGTGTCGCGCCGCCCGTGGGGTCGGCCTGCGCGGTCCACACCGAGGCACCGACGGCGAGCACCGTCACCCCGAGCGCCGCCCCGACCACCTTGCCGTACCACGCCCGTCCGCCGCTGTGCCGCGCCATGTCCGCCCCGCCTTCCGCCTGGTTCCTCGCCGTGGTCCCGGTCGCGCCGGAACCACCAGGCAGGACGGGGAACGGCGGCAGCGGGATGCGTCCGTTACCGATCACGGACAAACCCGAGAGCGTTCGCGGACAACCGCACCCCGGCTCCGGCTCCGGCTGAGGATGTGGTCGGGGATGCGGCTGATGAGGCGCTGAGGATGCGGCCGATACCCGGTCCGGCGAAGTACCTTCCCGTTACGCTGGGGTCATGGGGGAGGAAGTGACGTCCGACGTCACGCCGGATCCGGTCTCGGCCGTCCGGCGGAGGGTGGCACTGTTCCACCGGGACAGGGACCCCCGGCAGCTCAACGGCCGCCTGGCGGAGGCGGAGTACGCCGCGGCCGTGCGGGCGGCGACGCGTCTGAACGGGGCGGGTGAGCCGGAGTACAACCTCGCCGCGCTGGCGGAGTTGGCCCGGTTCCGTTTCTGGCGCGGCGTGGTGTCCGGCACTCTGCCGGGTCAGGTCGAGGCGGACAGCGCCGTCGGCTTCCTCCTCGGACTGCGGGAGTCCTCACCGGGCCTGATCCCCGGTGAGATGGCGGACGTCGTGGGGGAACTCGCGACCGACGCCCGCCGCCGACTGAGCTGGGCGGTCGACTCCGCGGGGAGGCTGCTGACGCTCTTCGACGGCACCGACCTCGGCCTCCTCGATCAGGCCGTCGAGCGTGTGACGTGGGCCCTGGAGACCGCGCCACCGGATCCCGCGGCCAGAGTCGTCGCCCTCGGCCGTCTCGCTCACGCCCACCACGAACGCCACAAGGCCACCGGGGAGGTGACGGACGAACGGAAGGCGGTGTCGGCCCGCCGGGAAGCGGTCCGTCTCACACCGCCGGGCAGGGAGCGGGCGCGCAGACAGTCCCTGCTGGCCGACGCCCTGCTGACCGTGTACGAGCGGACGGACGAACGGGCCCGCCTCGAAGAGGCGTTGCGGTGCTTGGAGGAGTCGGTCGCCGGCACACCTCCGGGGGACGAGTTCCGCTGGCTGCGGTACAGCCGTCTGGGGCGGGCCTACCGGCACCGCGCCGGGATCACGAAGTCACCGGCCGACTTCGACGCCGCCGTGCGGTGGGGCCGGCTCGCCCGCGACACGATCGACGCCTCCGACCCGGACCGGGCCTCCGCCCTCAGGACCCTCGACAGGAACCTGCGGGCCCGGCACGCGGCCACCGGTGACCTGGCCGACCTCGACGAGGCCGTCGAGGTGTGGCGGTCGGCGCTCGACCGCATGCCGAGCGACGACACCCGGAGGGCGGACTTCCTGGTCGACCTCAGTGACGCCCTGTGTCACCGGTTCGACCACGGGGGCGACCCCGCCGACCTCGAGGGGAGCGTCCAGGCGTGCGAGGCCGCGGTCGCCGGAGCGGCCGTGGGCAGCCGCACGCGGGTCCGTGCCCTGTCCGACCTCTGCTACCGGTTGTACCGCAGGTACCAGCACGGGGACGAGCCGGCGGACCTGCGGCGCGCGGTCCACACGGGGCGCCAGGCGGTCGGCCTGACCTCGATCGAGGACGGTGAGGACGGCGTGGTCACCCTCGCCAACCTCCTCCACGCCACCGTCGCCTGGTACGACAGGTCGGGCGACCTGGCCCGGCTGGACGAGGCGATCGCCCTCTGGGCGGACATCCTGGCGGCGACTCCGGCCGACCACGCGGACCGAGGCGAGCGCCTGGCCGGCCGACTCCACGCCCTCGTACGGCGTTTCGAGCACACCGGTGACCGGGCCGACCTGGACCGCGTGTTCGAGGCGGCCCGGGAATGCCTCGCCGGCGCTCCTGATCGTGGGCACGTGGCCGAGTCCCTGCTGCGGGTCGCCCACCACCTCGACGCCCGGACCGCCCCGGCCTCCCGTGCGGCCTTCGTCGGACTGGAACTCGACAACTCCCGGTTGTCGGTGCGCTCACGCGGCACGGACGACCTGGACGCCCTGGACACCCTCGTCGAACTGGCCAGGTCGACGGCGCCGGGCGCCGACGACGACACGGAGGACCGCGAGGTGCGCCAGGACTTCCTCGCGGTCGCGCTCGCCACGCGGTACGGGAACGCCGGACGGGCCGCGGACGGTGCCGAGGCCATCGCGTTGCTGCGCGACACCATCGCCGCGGCGGACCCGGACGACCCACGGCTCAGTGTCCATCTGTCCCAACTCGGGGACGTCCTGGTCGGCAGATTCCTCAGGGACGGTGACTCGACCGACCTCGAGGCCGCCGTGGAGACCTTGGCGCAGGCGTTCCGCGTCGTCCCTCCCGACGACCGGCACCGCGCGGAGTACCTGCCGAAGCTGACGCACGCCCTTCGGCTCCGCTACGAGGACCGCCGGGAGCCCGCCGATCTCGAACGCGCCGTCGCGGTCGTCCGGGACGCCGTGGCGTCAGGACACCCGTCCCCGGACTGCCGTCCGGCCTGCCTGGCCGAACTCGCCCGGACCCTCCTCTGGCGCTTCCACCACACGAGGGACGCGGCCGACCTCGACGCGGCGGTGGCCGCCGGGCGCGAGGCGGTACGTCTCCCCACCCCGCACGAGGCACCGTCCGACCACGTACCCTCCCTCGCCGCCTCGGCGCTGTTCACCCGGTACCAGCACACCGCGAACCTCGAGGACATCGACGAGGCCGTCGCGATCCTGGAGACGGCCCTCGCGGACATCACCGACGAGAGGAAACGCCTGTCGAACCTGCACGACCACGCCGTCTACGTGCAGGCCCGGGCCCTGCTGACCGGCTCCTCCGCCGACTTCGACCGGTCCGTGGCCGAGTTGCGCGAGGTGACGAACGCGCGCCCGGCCGGCGACCCGGCGCACTGGCTGGACTACTACAGTCTGGGCATGGCGCTGCGGGTCCGGCACGCGCGGCTCCACGACGACCTGGACATGCACGCCGCGGTCGAGGCCCACCGCACGGCGGTACGGAAGGTGTCCGGGGACCTCGAACGAGCGATCGCGGCGGTGGGGCTGGCGCACGCGCTCGGACAGGTCCACCAGCGCACCGGTGACCCCGCGCCCCTGGACGAGGCGATCACGTTGGCGGCCGAGGCGGAGCCGGAGTTCTCCGAGCACGGCGACATCGTCAGCCAGCCGCTCTCGGTCCTCTCCTGGCTCTACAGCATGCGCGTCGACCTGCCCGGTGAGCCCGACCCCGGAGACATCGCCGAGATGCTGCGGATCAGCGCACGCATGATCGACACGGCCCGCCCGGGCTCCGCCGACCACAGCCTCTTCCTGCGGAACCGGGCCGTGGCACAGACCACGGCGGCCCGGTTCCGAGGGGACACGTCCCTGCTGGACCAGGCACTGGCCACGGCCCGGCAGGCCGTCGCGTCCACCCGGGCGGGAGACACCCGCCGCTCCGAGTGGCTGTGGTCCCTGGGGCTGATCCACTTGCAGCGGTACCGGACCAACGGGGACGACGCGGATCGGACGGCCGCGCTGACCAGTTGGCGCGAGGGCGCCCGGGACCCCTACGGCCACCCGGACATGGTGACGCGCTGCGCGGTCCACGCGGGCCGGCTCGCCGCGCGGCTGGGCGACGTCGACGGCGCGGTCGCGGACTACGCGGTCGCGGTCGGCCGGCTGCCGACGATCGCCTGGCACGGGATGCGGACCGACGTGCGCAGCGACTCCCTGCGCGGATGGTCGGGCCTCGCCTCCGAAGCGGCCGGGGCCGCCATAGCCGCCGGTCGACCGGCGACCGCGGTCGAGATGCTCGAGCAGAGCAGGTCCGTCATCTGGTCGCAGACACTGCGCCTGCGCAGTGACCCGGGGGACCTGGCCCGCTCCCACCCCGCTCTCGCCGAACGGCTCACGCGACTGCGGACCCGCCTCGACGCCTTCTCCTCCGCCGGCGGGCTCGGCGACGCCCCGCCCCTGGGCGAACCGCACCACCTGCCGGCCCGGGCCGTGGGGATCCAGGAGCCGGCGTCCCCCGCCGAAGCCGACGAGCGCCGCCGGGAGCTGGCGCGGGAGTGGGACGACACGGTCGCGCGGATCCGCCGACTGGAGGGGTTCGAGCACTTCCTGGGCCCCACGCCGTACGCCGAGTTGAAGCAGGCCGCCGCGGACGGCCCGGTGGTCGTCGTCAACGTCAGCGGATACGGAGGTCACGCGCTGATCGTCCGCGCCGACGAGCCCGAGCCCGAGGTCGTGGAGTTGCGCGGAATCTCCCCGGACGACGTGGCCGCCAGGGTCTCGGAGCTGCTGTCCGCCCTCCGGGCCCAGACCGATCCCCGCGCGTCGTTCCTGACCCGTGAGCGGGCCCGGCACCTCACCCACGACGTGCTCGGCTGGGCGTGGGACGGCATCGTGGGACCGATCCTGGCCCGGCTGCGCGACGCGGCCCCCACGCCCTCGGACCACCCGGCGAGCGCGCCGCCGCGGTTGTGGTGGTGCCCGGTCGGTCTCGTCGGTCTGCTGCCGCTGCACGCGGCGGGGCACCACCCCCGGCACGGTCCGGTCACCCGGTCCGACCACGTGTGGACCGGGGACCTGGTGGTCTCCTCGTACACGCCTACGCTGGCCGCGCTGACCCGCAGCCGGACCCGGCGCGCGCCAGGGGCGGTGGCGCGGCACCTCGCGGTCGCCCTCCAGGAGACCCCGGGGCTGGCCGGGCTCCCCGCGGTCGCCGACGAGGTGGCGGGCCTGCTCCGGCACTCCGCGCACACGTCCGAGGTGGTGGCCCTGACGGGACCGGAGGCGACCCGGCAGGCGGTCCTCGCCGAACTCCCGCGCTGCGACCGCGTCCACTTCGCCTGTCACGCGGCCCAGGACTTCGCCGATCCGGCGGCGAGCGCCTTCAGCCTCCACGACGGTCCGCTGTCCGTCGCGGACATCGCGGCGGTCGAACTCGACGGCGCCGACCTGGCGTTCCTGTCGGCGTGCCAGACCGCCACCCACGTCCCCGACCTCGCGGACGAGGCGATCCACCTGGCAGCGGCGGTCCAGCTGACCGGCTTCCGGCACATCGTCGCCACCAGCTGGTCCGTCGACGACACGTCGGCCGCGGCCCTGTCGGACCGTTTCTACCGGGAGTGGGCGTCGCCCGGCGGCCGTTCGGATCCGGCCATGGCGCTCCACCGGGCGGTGCGCACGCTGCGCGACGGCGACCCCACCGCACCGGTGAAGTGGGCGTCGTACGTCCACTTCGGTTCCTGACCCTTCCGCCCATGATTCCGCGTCCCGGCCAGAGGTGACCATGACCCAGCAGCCCCAGCCACCCGTCCCCTATCTTCAGACCTCGGACTACCGGTGGACCGAGGCCGCCTTCCGGTTGCTGGAGGCCGGAGCCCTCACCGCGACGGTCACGGCGAGGGACAACATCGCCTCGGCCGTCGTCGACGGCGTGTGCCCGCGCTGTGCGCACCCCTTCACCGACCGGCGTTCCCTGACCGCCGTCACCAACGAGCTCGGCGGGACGCGCGCGGCACCGGGCGGCGGCACGGGCCTGGCGGAGCCCGTCGATGCCGCCGAGGCCGTCGTACTGGACGTCACCTGCTCGTGCGGTGTCCCGCACCCGACCGGAGAGACCGGGGCCGCCGCCGACGCCACCGCGGTCACCGGCTGCGGCGTCAGCTTCCGCATCGAACTCGCCCCCGAGCACGGTCCGGTCGGTGGGCGGCCGTGACCGGCGGGCCGCTGCGACCGCGGCTGCCCGAACGCCCGCCGACACCCGGTGACCTGTCCGAGCGCGACCGGTTCGCCGCCCTGGCCGAAGCCTCCCTGCCCACGGTGCGGGCCAACGCGGAGGCCTGGCGCAACGGTCTGGCCGCCTTCGTCACCCTGGTCACGACGGGTGTGGTGCTCAAGGGGCGCGACACGACGGCCGATCTTCCGCTCGGCTGGCGAACGGCCGTCACCCTGCTCATCGGCGGCGGCATCGCGCTCTGCCTCGCGGGGCTCTGGCAAGCCCTCGCGGCCCAGGCGGGCACCCGTGAAGTCACCGTGTCACTGGCCGACATCCACCGTCGCCACGCGTCGGTCGCGGCGTACCAGATCGCCCTGGCCGACTCCGCGGCGGCCCGGCTCAGACGCGGTCGCACGATCGTCGCCGTGGCGCTGCTCTGTCTCTTCCTGGGCATCGTCGCCACCTGGTGGGCCCCCGCGGCCGAGCCGGACCCGGCCGCCTACGTGACGGTCACCCACGACGGGACGTCGACGTGCGGGACACTGGCGGGGGCCGACGGCGGGAGCGTACGGATCAAGGTGGCGGGCACGGCGGAGACGATCGTCGTGCCGACCGGCAACGTCACCGCTCTGCGGGTCGTCGAGCGCTGCTGACCGGACGCGACGGGCCCGAGCCTGCGGGTCAGGTCCGGGCGGGCAGGGCGTGGGCGAGGAGGGTCTCGGCCGCCGCCCGTGCGTGCCGGCCGTAGTCGGCGTCGCCCAGGACCATGGCACGGCCGGCCGCACCGTCCGCGAGGGTGACCAGTTGCTCGGCGAGAGCGGCGGGGTGGTCGCATCCCAGCTCCGTCACGAGTGCCGTGACCAGCTCGACCATCCGCAGTTTCTGCTCGCGGGCGTAGGAGTGGACCGCGCTGTCGGGATCGGGGAACTCGGCGGCGGCGTCGATGAACGGGCACCCGCGCACCGGTGTCCCGGCGGGCGGCGCGGACAGGTCGAACAGTCCGAGGATCCGCTCCCGCGCCGGCAGGTCGTCGCGGGTCAGCACGCCTTCGAGCGTGGCGCCCGACGAGGCGAGGCCCCGGAGGTGGGCCATCACCAGATCGTCCTTGGTGCGGAAGTGCGCGTAGAGCGTGCGCTTGGAGACCGGCGCCTCCTCCGCCACCTGTTCCATCCCGGTCGCGTTGATCCCCCGGGTCGCGAACAGGCGGGCGGCCGCCGCCAGGATGCGTTCCCGGGCGCCGCGCCCGCGTCCTCCGGTCACCGTCGTCTCACTCACACGTCGAGTATACGTCAGCGTTTACTTCCGCGAGGAGAAGCCGGTATGGTCGCCGATGTAAACGATCCCGTTTACATCGACCCGATCACCGAGGAGGGCTCGATGAGCCTGCCGACCCCCACCGAACTCAGCACCGTCGCGGAGAAGCTGATCCGCGACCGTCGCGCGATCCGCGCGTTCCGCCCGGACCCCGTACCCGAGGAGACGCTGCGCGCGATCTTCACCCTCGCCGGCGCCGCGCCGTCCAACTCCAACGCGCAGCCGTGGCGGGTGGAGGTGGTCAGCGGCGCCGCGCGCGAGCGCCTGGCGGACGCGCTGCGGGCCGCTCACGCGGTGAACCGCACCTCGGTCGACTTCCCGTACTCCGAGGACATGTACGCGCCGGTCCACCGGGAACGCCGCGCGGCGTTCGGCGCCGGACTGTACGGAGCGCTCGGCATCGCCCCCGACGACCACGCGGCACGTGCGGCCTACGACGAGGAGAGCCTGGGCTTCTACGGCGCCCCGCACGCCGCCTTCCTGTTCGTCACCGGAGACGGCGGCCCGCGGCTGGCCGCGGACGTCGGCGCCTATCTGCAGACCCTCCTCCTGGCGATGACCGCGTACGGCGTGGCGAGCTGCCCGCAGGGACTGCTGAGCTTCTACGCCGACACGGTCCGCGACCAGCTCGGCGTCACCGAGGGGCGGCTGCTCGTCGGCGTGTCCTTCGGCTACGCCGACCCGGCCGCCCCGGTGAACCGGGCCACGGCCGGTCGGGCCGCGCTCGAGGAGGTCACGGCCTTCCATCACTGACCCCCCGGAGAGACACATCATAATGACATCCATTTTCATGTAGTCTCTGCCTCGCACCCGCTACACACCGGAGGTCCCCATGGCCGTGCCCAAACGCAAGATGTCGCGCAGCAACACCCGACACCGCCGCGCCCAATGGAAGTCGGACACCCCGCAGTTGGTGACGGTCACGGTGGCCGGGGTCCGCTACCGCGTCCCCCAGCGGCTGGCCAAGGCGTACGAGCGCGGCCTGCTCCGCCCCGAGGGCTGACACCGCATGACACACCTCCCCTCGACGCGTCTGCCCGTCACCGTCCTGTCGGGCTTCCTCGGGGCCGGCAAGACCACCCTGCTCAACCATGTCCTCGGCAACCGCGAGGGCCTGCGCGTCGCCGTCATCGTCAACGACATGAGCGAGGTCAACATCGACGCCGCCCTCGTCCGCGGCGGCGAGGCGGCCCTGTCCCGCACCGAGGAACGCCTGGTCGAGATGACCAACGGATGCATCTGCTGCACCCTCCGGGACGACCTGCTGGAAGAGGTGGACCGGCTGGCGCGCGAGGGGCGTTTCGACTACCTCCTCATCGAGTCCTCCGGCATCTCCGAACCGATGCCGGTGGCCGCCACCTTCGCCTTCGCCCGCGACGACGGCGCCACCCTGGGCGAGCTGGCCCGGCTGGACACGATGGTGACGGTGGTGGACGCCGCCAACTTCCTGCCCGAGCTGGCCGGCGGCGACGAGTTGGCCGAACGCGGCCTGGACCAGTACGAGAACGACGAGCGCACGGTCAGCGACCTGCTGATGGACCAGATCGAGTTCGCCGACGTCATCGTGCTCAACAAGCTCGACCTCGTCGACGCCGCGTCCGCCGACCGGCTGCGGGCGGCCCTGGCACGGCTCAACCCCGCCGCCCGCGTGATCCCGGCCGTACGGGGCCGCGTACCGGTCGGGGAAGTGCTCGGCACCGGCCGCTTCGACCTGGAGCGGGCACAACAGGCCCCGGGATGGGTCAGGGAGCTCAACGGCGACCACGTTCCCGAGACGGAGGAGTACGGCATCTCCTCGACCGTCTTCCGCTCAGGGACGCCCTTCCACCCCGGGCGGCTGTGGACGTTCGTGACCGAGACGCTCGACAGCGGCGCGTACGGCGAGGTCCTCAGGTCCAAGGGCTTCTTCACGCTGGCCAGCCGCCCCCGGGTGACCGGGCTCTGGTCCCAGGCCGGCTCGGTGGCACGCTTCGAGCCCTCCTCCGCGCGTGACACCGGCAGTCCCTTCGCCCAGGAACTCGTCTTCATCGGCACCCACCTCGACGCCGAGTCCCTGCGGGCGGCCCTCGCCGGCTGCCTCATGAGGGAAGGCGAACGGCCTCCCGGCTCCGATCCCTTCCCCGCCTGGGACACCTACGGCCTCGACGAGGTCTGCGCGCACGAGCACGAGCCCCTCACCTCGCTGACGGGTCCCTGAGTCTCCGGGCCGGACGGTGGTCGCAGCCACGGCACCGTCCGGCCCGGTATCCGTCACGCCGTGTCAGAGAGGCCATCGATGGACAGGGAGACGCCACGGCTGGGGACGGTCCAGGAGACCCTCCTCATTCCGCTCTACGCACGCGCGGTCGAGAACCGCAAGGAACTTCCGATGCTGCGCGACGCCCGGGCCGCGGAGATCGTCGCCGCGCTCGACTACGACTTCGCACGCTTCGACGGTCTTCCCAGCCTCACCGGCGCGTTGCTGCGCACCGTGCTCTTCGACCGGTGGGTGACCGACTTCCTCACCGCACACCCCGACGGGACCGTGGTCGAGATCGGCACGGGCCTGAACACCCGTCACGAACGCCTCGACAACGGCCGCGTCAGGTGGTTCGACCTCGATCTGCCCGATGTGATCGAGCTGCGCGGGCACTTCTTCGCGGACACCGCGCGGCGAACGATGCTCGCGGCCTCGGTCACGGACGACGCCTGGGCCGCCGACGTCGCCTCCCGGACCGAGGGACCGTACCTGTTCGTGGCCGAGGCCGTACTGCCCTATCTGCACGAGTCCGACGTCCGCCGCGTCGTCGATCTGCTCTGTGACCGCTTCCCCGGTTCGCTGCTGGCACTGGACACCGCCGGTCCCGGCTTCTTCGACACCCAGGAAGAACACGACGCCCTCAGCAAGGTCGCGGCCCGCATGCAGTGGTACTGCCCCGACCCGGCCGGACTGGCCGAATGGCGGCCGGGGGTCCGCGTGGTGGCCTCGCACACACTCACCAGCCTCCCCGGCCCCCTGGTCGACGAACTGCCGGTCTCCTACCGGGAGATGCTGTCCGTGCTCGCCGCCCAGCGACTCCCCCAGGCCGAGGGCTACCGGCTCAGCCTGCTGCGCATGCCCTGACACCGTGGGCCGGCCCCGTCGCGGCATCGCCCGCGTCCGGGCGACGGAGCGGAAGGAGAACGCACCCCCGCCGCGGGGGTGCGTTCTCCTGTGCTTCAGTCCGTCGAGAACCGCAGGTACGGTGCGACGCTGCGCAGCTTCTCGCAGGTCTCCTCGATCTCCCGCTCGGGACTGGACTGGCCGGTGACCCCGGCCCCCGCCCTCAGCCACGCCTCCTCCCCCGCGCCGATGAGGGTGCGCAGGACGAGGGCGGCGTCCAGGTCGCCCGCGGTGCTCCCCCGGAACACCGCGCCGCCGTACAGGCCGCGCGGCCCCTCCTCGTGCCGGGCCAGGGCCTGGAGCGCGGCGCGTTTGGAGACGCCGGTGGCGGTGATCGCCGGGAAGAGGGAGGCGAAGGCGTCCCACGGACCGGCGTCCGCCCGGAGCCGGCCCGTCACCCTCGAGGCCAGATGCTGCACCGATCCTCGCGGACGGACCGCCATGAACTCCTCGACCACGACGGAGCCGGGGCGGCACACGGCCGCCATCTCGTCCCAGGCCAGACGCACGGACACGGCGTGCTCGTGTATCTCCTTGGGATCGCTGAGCAGTTCCACGCGCCGGCGCTCGTTCTCCTCCGGGTCCTCCCCCAGAGCGCGGGTGCCGGCGAGCGGCTGGGTGCTGACCCGCCCGTCCTCCCGGACCTCCAGGACGGTCTCGGGGCTGAACCCGGCGGCCCGGTAGCCGCCGAGATCCAGCAGGTAGGAACGTGCCGGCGTGTTGGCCCGGCGGCCCGCGAGGTAGGTCGCGGGGAAGTCCGGCCAGGGCCGGGCGGGCAGCGGGACCCTGCGGGAGACGACGGCCTTCTCCAGGAGTCCCGCGCGGATGTCCCCGACCGTGCGGGAGACGGCCCGGCCGTAGGCGGCGGTGCCGACGGCGATGACAGCCTCGGCGGCCTCCCGCGTCGGCTCGTCGCGGGAGGCGACGGCCGGGGGCTCGGCGAGCAGGTCCGCGACCTTGCGTGCCCACGCCTCGTCCACCGCCCTCACCACCGTCCGGTCTCCGGTCAGCGTCACCTCGACCGACGGGACCAGCGCGCACAGCAGGGGGTGGTCTCCGGCCGCCGCGGGGTCCCCGTGCAGGAGGTGGGCGAGTTCGAAGGCGGCCCATCCGTAGAAGCGGCGTCCTCCGTCTCCTTCGTCGTGCAGGGCGGACAGGGCGGCGGCGAAGGTCTCCAGCGGCCTCCCGTCGGTGCGCGAGGTCCAGGTCCGGCCGGCGGCCCGCGCGGTGATGCCGTCGGCGTCGGCGGTGACGCCGGTGCCGGAGCCGGCCGCGAAGTGCCAGACGCCGCCCTCCGCCTCGTACACCACGTACTGCTCGGCGAGTCCCGCCCGGGCGAGGCGGGTGGCGGTGGCCGCCGGGTCGGGGCAGGGCCCCCGGGTGCTCGCGCACGCGAGCGGCGGGACGGACCTCGCCCATCCCTCCCAGGCGGTACGTGATCCGGTGCTCATCGTGCGGTGCCTTCTCTCTGCGGTCGGTTCAAAGGGTTCGCCGGTGGTGGGTGCGGGATCATGACGGGGCCGCCTCCAGTCGCCAGCCGTGGGCACGCGTCCGCCGTTCCCAGAAGGAGGCGTACGTGCCGCCCGCCGCCACCAGGGTTTCGTGGGTGCCGCGTTCGGTGATCTCGCCGTCCTCCAGGACGAGGATCTGGTCCGCGTGCACGACGGTGCTCAGACGGTGCGCGATGACCAGGAGGGTCTTGCGGTCGGCCAGGGTCCGCACGGCCTCGGCGAACAGGGCCTCGTTCTCCTGGTCGAGGGCGGCGGTGGCCTCGTCGAGGACGAGGATCGGCGCGTCCTTGAGGAGCGCGCGGGCGATGGACACGCGCTGCCGCTGTCCGCCGGACAGGCGTGCGCCGCCCTCCCCGACCTCGGTGGCCCACCCCTCGGGCAGTTCCTCAATCACGCGGTCCAGTCCGGAGAGGGCCGCGGCCTCGGCCAGTTCGCCGGGGCTCGCGTCGGGGGCGGCGATCCGGACGTTCTCCTCGATGGTGCCGTCGAAGAGGTACACGTCCTGGAAGACGAGGGAGACGTGGGCCGCGAGGTCGTCGGCGGTGATCTCGCGGACGTCGACGCCGCCGATGCGGACGGTGCCCTCGGTGGCGTCACGGAAGCGGGCGACCAGTCCGGCGACGGTGGTCTTGCCCGCGCCGGAGGGTCCGACCAGTGCCGTCATGCTGCGCTCGGGCAGGCGGAAGGTCACGTCGTTCAGGACCGGGCGGGCGGCTGCCCCGCCGCCCGGTTCGCCGCCGCCGTCGTAGCGGAAGCCGACCCCGGTGAACTCCACGCTCCCGTCCCGGGGCTTCTTCGGCTCGGCGGGCTGGGGGAAGGGCGGTTCGTCGAGGACCGCGCCGAGGCGGTCCAGGGTGTTGCGGGCGATGCGCAGGCCGGCGCCGGCCTCGGCGGCGGACGACACGCTGTCGATGAGGCGGACCAGCAGCACGAGGAGCGCCAGCAGGGTGGGCACGTCGAGCGAGCCGTCGAGCCGCCAGGACACCCCCAGGGCGAGCAGCAGGGCGAAGACGAGCCGGGTGGCGAACGAGAACGAGACCAGGCCGGGCAGCCCCCGCGCGATGAGCCGCCGGTCCGCGCGCGCCTCGGCCACCAGGGCGTCGTCCAGCGCTCCGTACCCCTCGGCGGTGCGGCCGAACGCCCTCAGCACCGGCTGGTTGCGGGCGTACTCCAGGACCCGGTCCGCGGACTCGCCGATCGCGGCGTCCCGGCCGAGGTCGAGGCGGCGCATCACGGCGCTGCTCGCCGCCTGGACGGCGAACAGCACGGGCGCGCAGACCAGCAGCACCAGGGCGGTGCGGACGTCGAAGAAGAACGTCGCGATCACCAGCGTCGCCGGGGTGAGCAGGGAGCTGATGAACGGGCGCAGCAGGTGGGCCGGTGTGCTCATGACCTGGATGACGTTCTGGCCGGCGAGCCTGCTGAACTCGGCCGTGCGGCCCGCGGTGAACCAGCCCAGGGGCAGGCGCAACGCGTGGTCCGCCATACGGCGGTGGAGGACCCGGGAGAGCCGGGAACCGACCGTGAACCCGCCGCCGATGGCCGCACCCTGGAGCACGGCGTGCGCGAGGGCGCAGGTGACGAACGCCGTCAGCCAGGGCCACACGTCGTCGGGATCGGGGCCGAGCAGGTCCCGCAGGACGGGCACCAGGAGGGCGAAGGCCACGCCTTGCAGGACGGCCGCGCCGCACTGGAGGACGAGCAGCCGGTTGAGCGGGCGGGAGCCTTCGGGCCCCAGGACCCGGTAGAGCTGACGGATCATCGTGCGCTTCCTTCTCGGACGTCGTCCGCGCTGCTCTGGGCGTCCCACAGCGTGGCGTAGCGGCCCCGGGCGGCGATCAGCTCGTCGTGGCGGCCCTGTTCGGTGACGCGCCCGTCCTCCAGCACCACGATCCGGTCGGCGGAGCGGACGGTCGACAGCCGGTGGGCGACGACGAGCAGGGTGCGGCCGGCCGCGAGAGCGGACAGGGCGTCCTGGATCAGTGCCTCGGAGTGCGGGTCGGCGTAGGCGGTGGCCTCGTCGAGCACGAGGACGGGGGCGTCGGCGAGCAGGGCCCGCGCGATGGAGAGGCGTTGGGCCTCGCCGCCGGAGAGGGTCACCGCGGTGCCCAGTTCGGTCGCGTACCCCTCGGGCAGGGCCATGACGCGGTCGTGGATGCGGGCGGCGCGGGCGCACCGCTCGACTTCCTCGTCGGTGGCCTCGGGGCGGCCCAGACGGATGTTGTCGGCGACGCTCGCCCGCAGCAGCCGTACGTCCTGGAGGACGAAGCCGACCCGGCGGTACAGCTCGGTCGCGGGGATGTCGCGCAGGTCGACGCCGCCGAGGGTCACCGTGCCCGCCGTGACGTCGTGGAAGCGGGGCAGCAGCGAGGCCAGGGTCGACTTGCCGGAGCCGGAGGGGCCGACCAGCGCGGTGACCGTGCCGGGCGCGAGGTCGAGGTCGACGTCGCTGAGGACGTCGGTCCGTCCGTCGTAGGAGAAGGACACGCCGCGCAGGCGGACGTGGTGGCCGTCGGGGACGGCGGGGTGCGCGGGCTCGGGGAGCGTCGGCGCGTGCAGCAGCTCCGTGACGCGTACGGCGGCGGCCTGTCCGGCCCGGATCTGCTGGATGCGGGGGCCCACCACGCCCATGGGGGCGGCGACGGCCGGGCCGAGCAGCAGGAACGGGACGAGTGCGGCGCCGGTCGTCCAGCCCCGGGTGACGAACACCGCGCCCGCCACGGACAGCAGGAGCAGGACCACGGCCGGGGCGACCACCAGCACGGCGGCGGTGGAACTGACCAGGGTGGTGCGCACCCACCGGGAGAAGAAGTCGGCGAAGCCCTCGGTGGCGGCCACGAAGCGCTCGTGGGCCTTGCGTCCGCGACCGAAGCTCTTGAAGACGGCGATGCCGGTCGCGAACTCCACGGCGGCGGCGGAGATCCGCCCCAGCGCGGCGCCGAACTCGGCCATCTGCGTGGCCGCGCCCGCCATGGCCCGGCCGAACAGGAACACGCCGAGCGCCAGGGGCACGACGCCGACCAGGGCGAGGCGCCAGTCGACGGTGAACAGGTAGGCCAGTGCCAGGGCCGGTGCGGTGAGCACGGCGACGACGTCGAGGAGGGTGTGGGCGAACAGCGTGTGCAGCGCGCTCACGTCGTCCTGCACCGCCTGCTTGACCTCGCCGGTGCCCCGTTCGGTGAGCCGGCCGAGCGGCAGCCGCCCGACGTGCCGGGCGAGGCGGCGGCGGAGGGCGAGCTGGAGGTCGTTGTCGGCGACATGGGCGAGGGCGCCGGCCGCCGTGCCGCAGACCAGGGCGACCAGCCCCGCCGCGCAGGCGAGGACGACCGGCGGCCACAGATCGTCGCCGTCGGCGGGGGCTGTCGCGGTGAGTCGGTCGGCGATCTCGGAGACGGCGATGAACGGCACCACTCCGGCGAGGGCCGCGACGGCCTGGAGGCCGACGGCGACGGTCAGCCGGCCCCGGACGGGGGCGGTCAGCGCGCGCAGTGGGCGCGGCGGTGGCTCGGTGCCCGCACCGGCGGCCACCGGGTCCCGGGACACCGACTCCGCGCCGGGCTCGGACGGTTGTGACTTCACTTGACGAGTACTCCGATTTCGGGAACGGGCCGGCCGCCGGCCTCGGTGATGCGGCGGCTGGTCATGCCTGCCTCGCGGGCCAGCCGGGCGACGTCGAAGGTGTGCCAGTCGTAGCTGTCGGCGACCTCGCGCACCGTGCGGCCGTCGCGCAGGACCTTCCAGGTCGTGGTGAACCGCATGGCGTCGCCCTCGGTGGGTTCGCCGCCGATCCACCACTCGTAGGTCTGGCGGCCGATGGTCTCCCGCAGGGACATCACCGGGGGGATGTGGCGGGGCGAGGAGACCCCCATCAGTTCCACGACGATGGGCGCGCCGTCCGGCAGGCGGTCGGCGAGGCGCTTCCACAGCGCCACGCGTTCGGGGACGGTGAGGTGGCCCGCCACGCCGAAGATGACGACGGCGGAGAGCCGTTCGGGCAGGACGAGGTCCTGGGCGGCGCCGTCGACCACCGTCACACGGCGCCGCAGGTCCGGGTCGCGGGCGACCCGGGAGGTGAGCATGGCCCGCATGGTGGCCGACGGCTCGGCGGCGACGATCTCCGCCTCGGGGAGTGCGGCGGCGATGACCTCGGTCACGCGGCCGGTGCCGGCGCCGATCTCCAGGACGGGGCCGTGCGACACGTCGAGGCCCGTGAGGACGCGGGTCAGCGGGGGGCCGCTGCTGGCGGTGTGCCGGGTGGCGACCAGCTCGTAGAACTCGGCCGAGGTCGAGTAGTAGTCGATCACGACGGTCTCCAGGCGGGCACGACGGTCTCCAGGCGGGGTCGGACGGCGGGGTGGGTGTCACGGGCCGTGCGGGCGCGGCCGGGCGGCCGGGGGCTCACGGGGTGCTCGGCCAGGCGCGCCGGCCGTCCGCGGTCGGGGACAGTGAGGGGTCCAGCCTGCGCAGGACGGTGGCGACCACCTCGCGGCGTCGCGGGGTGAGGTAGAAGTGGTCGCCGGGCAGGACGCGGACCTCGGTGCGGGCGGTGGTGAGGTCGGCCCAGCCGCCGGCCCGCTCGCGGCTGCGCGCCTCGCCCAGTTCCGGGTCGGCGTCGCCGGTCAGCACGTGGATCGGGCAGGACAGCGGCGGCCGGTCCCGCGGGCGGTGGGTCTCGATGATCCGGTAGTCGTGACGCACGGCGGTGAGGACCAGGGAGCGCAGCCCGGGGTCGTCCAGGATCTCGCGGCTGGTGCCGCCGAGCCGGGACAGCTCCGCACACAGGACGTCGTCGTCCTGGCGGTGGAGTTGCCCGGTCACCGCCGTGCCGGGAGCGGCCCGGCCCGAAGCGAAGAGCCGGCGCGGGCCGGGTGCTCCGCGACGGGCCAGTTCGTGGGCCAGTTCCCAGGCCACGGCGGAGCCCATGCTGTGCCCGAAGAGGGCGTACGGCCGGTCGAGCAGCGGTTGGACGGCGTCCGCCACCGCGGTCACCAGCTCGCCCATGTCGGCACAGGCCGGGTCGTCGAAGCGGTCCTCGCGGCCCGGGTACTGGAGGGCGACGAGTTCGACCTCGGGGGGCGTCAGGGCCGCCCAGGGGCGGTAGAAGCCGGCGCTGCCGCCCGCGTGAGGGAGGCAGATCAGGGTGAGCCGGGACGCCGGGGCGTCGTTCCACCGCCTGATCCACGGGCTGCCGGAGCGTGCGGCGCGGGCGGAGACGTTCGGCGGGAGGGGCGCGGTCACCAGGTCACCATCAGTTCTTCGAGGCCGAAGGTGGCCGAGTCGTCCTTGACGACGACCTGGCCCCGGTCCCCCGCGAGGCGGAGGGTGGGGACGCGGCGGACGAGGGTGTCCAGGGCGACCTCCAGCTCCAGCCGCGCCAGGTGCTGCCCGACGCACTGGTGCACGCCGTACCCGAACGCCACGTGGTGGTTGTCCGTCCGGTGGAAGTCGACCTTCCCGGGGTCGTCGAACTGCTCGGGGTCGTGGTTGGCGCCGGCGAGGAGGGCGATGACGCCGTCGTCGGCGGGGACGGTCCGGCCGGAGAGTTCGATGTCCTCGGCGGCGACGCGCAGCGGGATGGAGTCGGCGACGGACAGGACGCGCAGGAGTTCGTCGACGGCCGCGGGCATCAGGGAGGGGTCCCGGCGCAGTTCCTCCAGCAGCTCGGGCCGGTCCAGGAGGAGCAGGGTGCTCAGGGCGATCATGCTGGTGGTGGTCTCCCGGCCGGCGTTGATCGTGATGCCGAGGGTCGACAGCAGCTGGTCGGTCGTCACATGGCCGGGGATCAGGTGGTCGGTGACCAGCTTGGAGATCAGGTCGTCCCGGGGTTCCTCCCGACGCTCGGCGATCAGCTCGGCGAGCAGGCCGAAGAGGCTGCCGAGGGCTTCGGCGACCTGCTCCGCGGTGCTGGTGCGGGAGCCGGAGATCCGGGTGACGTCCCGGAAGAACTCCAGGTTGTGCCGGGGGATGCCGAGCAGTTCGCAGATCACCGAGGTGGAGACGGCGTTGGCGTACGCGCTGACGAGGTCCACCGGGCCGCCGGCCTCCAGCATGCCGTCGAGGATCTCGTCCACCCGTGCCTGGACGGCGGGTCGCATCGCGCGGACCCGGCGCACGGTGAACGCCGGCAGGAGCATGCGCCGGTAGCGGGTGTGCTCGGGTGCGTCGGTGCGGATGAAGGGACGGAATCTGGCTCCGGCCTCCTGCTCGCCCTCGCCGAGGGCAGGGAAGTTCGGGCGGCGGATGTCGGCGCTGACGCGCGGATCGGAGAGCAGTTCGCGTACGTCGTCGTAGCGGGTCACCGCCCAGGCCTCCCGCCCGGTCGGCAGGGTGACGCGGGCGACCGGGTCGTCGGTGCGCATCGCGGCGTACTCCTCGGGTGCGGTGAAGGGGCAGCCGCGCCGGATCGGGAAGTCACGGGGGGCGGTGGCGCCGGTGACCGGTGCGTCGGGGGCGCCGGGCGCCGTCGGGGACACGGGGGTTGTCATCAGTGGTCCTCAGCCGTCGGTGGTGGAGACGAAAAGGGTGGGGGCGCTCGGTGTGCCGGGGCCGTCGGGTCCGGTCCGCGCCTTCGGCAGGGCCGGTCCCTTCGCCGGGTCCGGCGCGTCCGCCGCCCGGGTGAGTACGGCCAGCGGGGGTGCGCCGGGCCGGGTGGGAAGGGTGCGTGCGGTCATTCCGGACTCGGCCACCACGTCCTTCAGCCCGAAGGGCAGCCACCGGTAGGAGTCGTGCACCGCACGCTCCGGCTGGGTGGCGTCGTCCCGGTACACGCGCCAGGTGGAGTGCAGACGCATCGCACCGTCCCGCGCCTCGTCCGGTGCCGCGGCGAACGACCACTCGTAGCGGTGCCGTCCGGCGGTGGCCGTGGCGAGCCTGGTCTCGGGGAGCGTCGACACCTCCTCGAACTGCATGAGTTCGACGACCACGAACCCGCCGGGGGCGAGCCGCCGGTTCAGTCGCCGCCAGAGGCGGGCTCGCCCGTCGGCGTCGAGGTGGCCGAGCACCCCGCAGAGCAGGGCGACGCTGATCCGGTCCGGCAGGTCCAGGTCGGGCGCGGCGTCCGCGGTGACGGTGACGCGGGAGCGCAGGTCCGGGTCGCTGAAGACGCGGCTGGTGAGCACGGCACGCATGCCGACGGCCGGTTCGCAGGCGAGGATCTCGGCGTCCGGCCGGGCACGGGCCACGGCCTCGGTGAGCAGGCCGGTGCCGGCGCCGATGTCGACCACCGGTCCGGTGCTCAGGTCGGCGTCGGCGAGGAGCGCCGCGATCGCGGGTGCGCTCGCGGTCGCGGTGTGCTCGGCGGCGACGAGGTCGAAGAACTCCGCCGACGGGGTGTAGGGCGAGGTGTCCGCGGGAGCGGGGGGCGCGCCCGCACCGGCGGGGGTCGGGTCGGAGCCGGCGCGATGCGCGCCGGGGCCGTGTGTGCCGGGGCGGTGCACGCCGGGCCGGTCCGTGCCGGGGCGGATTTGCTCCGGCGCGGGGAAGACGTCGCTGACCGCCAGTGGCCTCGGGGTGGCCGGACGGACGATCTCGGGCGGCCCGAGCCGTGCCGCGAGGTCGGTCCAGATGCGGCACACGGCCAGGTCGTACTGCCCCGCGCGCAGGGGGTCTCCGCCGTCCGCGACCGCCTCGCGGAGCCCGTCGAGCGCGCTGCCGATCGCTTCCGGCCACAGGTCGGAGAAGACGGTCCGGAAGGTACCCGTGCTCCCGACCACGGCTGTGGTGCCCAGCCCCAGGCGGCCGGTGCCGGGCCCGTCGAGGACGAAGCGCCGGTCGGCGTCCCGCCCGATGTGCAGGCGGGGACTCCACAGCACGGGGCCGTGGGTGTCGGCCAGGGTGAGGACCCCGCCTTCCGTGCCGAGGGAGATCCGGTGCCAGTGGAGGGCGTGGTTGTCCCGGTCGGCGGGGTCGAGCTGGTGGTGCACCCGCAGGGTGAGGGGCGCGCCGGCGAACACGCCGTGCAGGGAGCGGAACGGCTGCGGCCCGATGTCGGCGGGCAGGGGCGCCGGGTCCGCGAAGCGCCAGGGCCGCAGCGTGCCCATCGCCCGTCCGAGGATGTCCACCAGGGGGTGCACCAGGTGGACCGGGGTGGCGGCGTCCACGAAGAGCGGCCGCTGCCGTGCCGCGAGCCTGCGGGCCGCGTCGATGAAGTCGCGGACCGGGGCGACGTGCGGGTAGTGGGTGTTGAGGCGGTACTGCACTCCCCGGCGGCGCGCGTGTCTGAGGTTGTCCGTCAGTTCCGTGAGGTGGACGGGGTGTTCCTGGAGGACGTGGATGCCCCGGTCCATGAGTGCCCGGGCCAGCTCGGTGCCCCGGCCGCCGGAGATGGACGAGCCGACGGCCACGCAGGCCGCGTCGATGTCGGCCGGGAGAGCGTCGGCGTCCGTGTAGTGGGGGACGCCGATTCGCTCCGCGTAGGCCCGGGAGGCGGCCGATCCCCGGCTGAGGACGCCGACCAGTGCGTAGCCGGGGCGCCGGCGTGCCGCCTCGGCGTAGAAGCGGCCGAAGTTGGTGCCGCAGACCAGCACCCGGAAGGGCGTCGATGTGTTCACAGCACGCCCTCTTCCACCTGGTCGGCGTCGGTCGCCGCTCCGGTGGGCCGGAGGTCGGCGGCGCCCCGGGCGCGCAGGTGCCGCACCACGGTGTCGGGGCCCAGCACGTCGCAGGCGAAGTGCACGCCCGCCGGCACCTCGGCCCGCAGCACCGCCGCCACCGCGAGCGCGCCCACGGTGGCGGTGAGCCGGTAGCTACTGGCCGCGCGCAGGGTCAGTCCCGCGGTGGCGGGCCGTCCGGACGCCGTGCCCGACAGCTCGAAGTCCATGACGTAGTAGGGCCGCCGTCCGGCCAGGTCGAGGTCGGCGGCGAGGATCAGCCGGTCCGCCAGCTCCGCCGGGTCGTCCCCCGCGGCGAGGCGGCCGGGGAGCCGGTTGAGCAGGGCGCGCACGGCGGGGCCGGGATGGACGTTGTACCAGTCGAGCCGGTCGAGGCCGAGCACGGTGGCGAGGCGCTCGCTCTCCCCGCTCAGATACGGCTGGAGGGCCACCCGGCCGGGGAACGCCGGGTGTTCGGTGTCCTCGGCCGTGCGCAGGGCGCGCGGGACGCGCCGGCCGCCGCGGACGGCGGCGAGGGGCTCCCCGTAGGCCGCGCCGTCCGCGCCTCCGGAGGTGAGGGAGAGCATCAGGTCGTGCGCCACCGTCGGCGAGCAGGCCTCCAGGCCGCCGCAGTGGGCGGTCAGCGCGGAGGCGCTGTCCAGGCCCTGCCCGGCCAGCCAGCGGGGCAGGAGGCTGGACATGCCGGGCAGGGCCCCGGCCGACAGGACGACCGTGCGGCCGTCGTGGGCCGGGTCGCCGGCCGCGAGGAGGTCTTCGGCGGCCGGGTCGTCCCCGGCCACGTCGACGCAGTGCGCTCCGGCGGCCAGGGCGGCGGAGGCCACTGTGGCGCGCAGCCGGTAGGTGGGGCCGACGCAGTTGAGGACGATGTCGCAGCCGTCGGTGAAGGCGCGCAGGCCGTCCGGGTCGGTGGCGTCCGCCCACACGGTCTCGTCGTGGCCGGTGGGGTCCTCCTCGGCGACCGCGCACAGGGCCGAAGCGGTACGGCCGCCCAGGCGCAGTCCGGTGTGGCCGAGTGCGCGCAGTTCCCGTACGGCGGCCCGGCCGACCGCCCCGGAGGCGCCCAGGATCCCGATCACGGGCTTGGTCATCGGGTGATCGCCCCCTGGGTCAGCCCGTCGAGGGTCTTGAGGATGCCGGGCGCGTGTTCGACGGACAGGCAGCTGTAGTGGTCGCCGCCGATGTCGACGATGTCGAGGTCGCCCAGGGTCAGTTCCTCCCAGTAGGCGGTGACGGCGTCCTTGCTGCCGGGGAAGGGGTAGGCGCCGTCGTGGCGCAGGAAGGTGATGTCGCCCGCGTAGGGCTCGGCGTCGTAGCGGGTGATGGCGAAGACGCTCTGGCGGAAGGCGAGGAAGAGCCGTGTCATGTGTTCGGGTTCGTAGGTGCCGGCCGAGGCGGGGACCGCCTCGCACATCCGGGCGATCCGGGTGGCGCGGGGAACGTCGGCGAGCCGCCGGAAGCAGCCCGCGACGTCCTCGAACTCGTCGGGCAGCGCGGCGAGTCCGCCGTCCGGCAGGACCCCGGGGCTGGCGGCAAGGACGGCGTCGGCCGCGGCGGCCACCCGGTACTGGTCGTCCGGGAAGCCGAGTTCGGCCGGGTCGATGCCCATCATGACGGCGAAGGAGTACTCGGCGAGGAGTTCGTCGTCCAGGCGGAAGCGGGGGCTGTGGCTGCTGATGACGGTGAGGCTCTCCACCTCCGCCCCCGACTCGGCCAGGTTGCGGGCCACTTCGGTGGCGATCAGTCCGCCCAGGCAGTAGCCGACGACGTGGAAGCGGCCGCGTCCGTCGGCCGTCAGGGCCCGCGCGTAGTCGGCCGCCATCCGCTCGATGAGACCGTCCGGCTCGGCGGCGAGGAACCCGCTGAGGTCGGGGACCTCCACGCCGACGACTTCGGCGAGGCCCGGCGAGCGGCGCCTGATCTCGGTGATCAGCGCCCGGTACGGCATGATCGTCGCCGTTCCCGCGTGTACCAGCACGGTCGTCGGCTCGTCCTGCGAACGGGCGCCGTGCAGGTGGATCACCGGGTCGGTGCGCACGGCGGTGGTCGCGGGCGTGTCCTCGGCTCCGGCCAGGCCGCGGAGGAACCCGGCGAGGCCCGCGACCGTGGGGCGGCGCAGCATGTGGCGCAGGACGACCTCCCACTCCAGGTCCGCCGCCTGCGCCACGCGTTCCCGCAGCCGGCCCACCATGCGGGCCACCAGCAGCGAGTCGCCGCCGAGGTCGAAGAAGTCGTCGTTGCGGGTGACCTCTTCGACGGCGAGGAGTTCCGCCCACAGCTCGGCCAGGTCGCTCTCCAGCTCGTCCCTCGGCCGCTCGTCCACGACGACCGGGGCGCTCTCCCGGGGCAGCCAGGACCGCAGGCGCGCACGGTCGGTCTTCCCGTTCGCGGTGCGGGGCAGCGTGTCGACGACCTGCCACACCGAGGGGAGCATGTACTCCGGCAGCCGGGTGGCCGCCGTACGGGCCAGCTCCCCGACCGGGACGTGGTGCCGGTCGTCCTTCATCGTGGCGATGAACAGCTCCTGCCCGGTGCGCGCCAGGGCGTCCCGGGCGTCGGGCAGCGAGGTGACCTCGGTCGCCGCGTGCCGGTCGAGGAGTTCGCGCCACTGGGTGTGGGTGAGGAAGGACTGCCCGGTGTGCTCGCGCACGTCGGTCCACGCCCGGCCGGCGACCTCCAGGAACTCCATGGAGACCAGCAGCGGGAGGTTCTCGTCGCGGGTGTTCTCCACGAAGACGAGCTGTCCGCCGGGTACGAGCAGTTCCCGGAGCCTGCCCACGGCGGCGTCCGCGTCGGCGGCGGCGTGCAGCGTGTTGGCGCAGACCACGACGTCGAAGGTGTTGGGCGGCAGGTGCTGGGCGCGCGGGTCCTCGTCGACGTCGAAGCGCTGGTAGCGGACCCAGGGATGGTCGGCGAAGCGCTCGCGGGCTTCGTTGAGGAAGAACGCGGAGGCGTCCGTGAACAGGTAGTCGACGCCGTACTCGGCGAGGACGGGCACCAGTTCGCCGGTGGTGCCGCCGACTCCGCCGCCGACCTCCAGCACCCGCAGCCGCTCCTCGCCGGTGTGGTTCGCGGCGATCTCGCGCAGCGCGGCGACCACCGCGCGGTTGAGGTGCCGGATGGCGAGGTTGTCACGGTAGGCGGCGTCCGCCGCTTCCGTCGCCGCGCCCGGGAAGAGCAGGTCCCGGATGCCGACCTCGCCGGAGACCAGCTCGGGCAGCCGGTCGGCGCAGGTGCGCATGACGGTCAGCAGCTCGGTGCTCCACCCGATCTCGTGCTCCAGGTCGGCGGCCAGCCGCCGGCGGCGCGCCGCCTCGGCCGCGGAGACGGGGACGAGGCCGGTGTAGGTGTCGTCGTCCCGGTGGGTGAGCCGGTCCCGCGCGGCCAGGGCGCGCAGCCAGCGGCGCACGATGTGCCGGTGGCGGGGGGTGGCGCGCAGCGCCGTACCCACGTCCTCCGCCGTGGGCGCCGCCGACCCGTCGAAGACTCCGGAGGCGGCGAGGACACCGGTCATCTCGGCGACGGCCATCTCGTCGAGGGCGGTCAGGAAGTCGGTGAGCCGTGCGGGGTCGACGGCGGCGGAGGCTTCGCGGACGGCGTCCGCTGCCGCTTCGCGTGCCTGCGCACGGCTCGTCACGGCGGGCCCTTCGCCGTCCTTGCGGGCCGTCTCCACGAACGCGGCCAGCCGTCGGCCGCCGGCCGTCGAGTCGTCGACGACCACGGCGCCCGCCGCGACCGCCAGGTGGGCCTGTACGGCGGCCTCCACCTCGGCGAGTTCGACCCGGTAGCCGCGGATCTTGATCTGGGCGTCCTCCCGGCCCAGGAACTCGATGGTCCCGTCGGGGAGGTACCGCCCGAGGTCGCCCGTGCGGTAGAGCCGTTCCCCGGTGACGGGGTGGGTGAGGAACCGTTCCGCGGTGCGCTCCGCGTCACCGAAGTAGCCCAGGGCGACGCCGGCGCCACCGATGTACAGCTCGCCGGGGACCCATTCGGGCCGTGGCCGCAGGTGCCGGTCGAGCACGGCGAACGTCTGGTTGGTCAGCGGCCTGCCGTACGGGATGCTCGGGCGGGCGGTGTCCACCTCGCCGATCGGGTGGGCGATGGACCAGATGGAGCCCTCGGTGGCGCCGCCGAGGGACACGATCTCCAGGCCCGGCAGGAGGCCGCGGGCCTGGTCGGGCAGCGAGACCGGTATCCAGTCGCCGGATATCAGCGCGAGCCGCAGGGTGCCGTCGTCGGTGGGGGGCTCGGAGCGGAGCCAGTCGCAGAGCATGTGGAGCTGGCCCGGCACAGAGTTCCACACCGTGACCCCGAAGTCGCGGACCAGTTCGGCCCAGTGGGAGGGGTCGCCGCGCCGGTCGGCCCGGGGAAGGACGAGGGTGGCGCCCACGGCGAGCGGTCCGAACAGGTCGTACACGGACAGGTCGAAGCCGAGCCCCGCGATGCCGAGGACGCGGTCGTGCTCGGTGACGGCGAAGCGGCGGTTGACGTCCTGGACGGTGTTGAGGGCGGCCCGGTGGCTGATCATCACGCCCTTGGGCGTGCCGGTGGAGCCCGAGGTGTAGATGACGTAGGCGAGGTCGTCCGGGTGCCGGCGGGCGGCTGCGGCCCATCCGTCCCCGGCGGTCTCCTCGACGAGGTCCACCGCGACGGCCGTCACCGTCTCCGGCAGGTCCTGGAGTTCCGCGAGCCAGGACTGGGTGAGGACGGTGCGCACGCCCGCGTCCGCGATGATCGTGTCCCGGCGCGCCGGGGGCTGGGCCGTGTCCACGGGCAGGTACGCGCCGCCGGCCATGAGGGTGCCGAAGACGGCGACGACCTGCTCCCAGCCCTTGTCCATCCAGATGGCCACCGGCTCACCGGGGCGCAGCCCGGACGCCGTCAGCGCCCGGGCGAGACCGCTCGCGCGGGCCACGAGCTGCCGGTAGGTGAGGGCGAGTTCGGGGGTGCGGACCGCGACGGCGTCCGGTGTGGTCCGGGCCCTGGCGAGTACGGGTTCGTGCAGCAGGGCGTCCGGCAGGGGGCCCTCGGTGGCGTTGACCGCGTTCCGGCGTGCGGCCTGGGCCGCGGGCAGCTCGATACGGGCCGGTGCGTCCCAGGCGGCCTCGCCGGCCTCGCCCTCGGCCGACAGCGACCGCACGAGCGCCGTGTACGCCTCGAACATGGCGTCCGCCACCCGGTGGGCGAGCGCGCCCTCCCGGATGTCCCAGGACAGGCTCAGCGCGTCACCGCGCCGCATGACCTGGCAGTCGAGCCAGACCTGAGGCGTCCGGGTCACGGCGTACGTCACCTCCGGGGGCACGCTCTCGGAGGTGGCGCCGGAGCCCAGGGCGCTGGTGAAGACGACCGGCATGAGCACGGGCGCGCCGGCCCTGCGGGACAGCTCGGCGAGCACCTCCGAGCCGGTGAACAGGGAGTGGGCCAGGTCTTCGAGGAGCTGTTCCGCCACCGCCCTGGTCCGCTCGGCGAAGGTGACCCGCGTGTCGAGGTCGACGGCGAGGAGTTCGAGCGAGGTGAAGTCACCGATGACGCGGTCGACGTCCTCGTGCAGGGCGGGCCGGTCGACCGTGGGCACGTTGAGGGTGAACCGGCTGGTCCGCGACCAGGCGCCGACGGTCTCGGCGTACGCGGCGAGCAGGGCCGTCGACACCGTCAGACCGCGCCGGGCGGCACGTTCGGCGAGCCGGTCGCGGTCGGCGGCGGGCAGCAGGACCTCCAGTCGGCGGAACGCCACGCCGTCACCGGGAGCCGGGGTGGTCCCGCCGTCCGCGGGGTCGCTCACGCCGGCCTCCCAGCCCTCGGCGAGGGGCAGTTCCGGAGCGGGGGGCAGGGTGTCGAGCCGCTCGGTCCAGTAGGCGCGGTCGCGGACGTGGCCTTCGGTGCCGGCGAGGGCACGACGGGCCAGGACGCAGTCGCGGAAGCTGATCCGCGGTGCCTCCGGCAGGGCGGTGCCGCCGTAGCTCCGCCGGAACTCGGCGAGCAGGACGCGCAGGCTCGCGTGGTCGACGACGAGCATGTCGAAGGCGAGGTGGAGCACGGCCCGTCCGGCCGTCCGGGTCACGTGCACGGCGAAGAGGGGCCACTGGTCGGTGGGGGCCTCGCGGGCGGACAGGCGGGCCCGGGTGCGCTCCAGCCGCGCCTCGGCGGTGGCGGCGGGCAGCGCGGTCAGGTCGTCGGACCCGACCGGGAGCGCGGGGACGTCGGGCAGGACCTGCTGGTAGCCGTCCTGGTGGACGACGGCGCGGAGCATGTCGTGACGCCGGACCAGTTCCCGCCACACGGCGGTGACGCGGTCGGCGTCCAGGTCCGGGTACTCCAGCTCCACGTAGGCGTGGCAGCCGACTCCCCCGTAGGCGTAGGCGTCGGTACGGCCGATGAGGTAGGCGGCTTGGATGTCCGTGAGCGGGAAGGGTTCGTGGCGGCCGGCGGGGTCGGCGCGCAGTGCGGGCTCCCCGCCCTCCAGATGGCGCAGGATGGCTTCCTTGTGCGTGCGCAGTTCGGCTCGGTGGGTGTCCGTGAGCCGGCCCTGCGGCGCCCGGAAGCGCAGTTGTCCGTCCTGGGCCCACAGCACCACGCCGTCGTCGGCGTATCGGGCCAGCAGTTCAGCGATGTTCACAGCTCTCCGGTCTCGTAGGCGGTCCCGTGGGCCGCGAGCGTTCGGGTGACGTCCGCGGCGAGCGCGGCGATGGTCGGTGCGGCGAAGAAGCGGCGGGCGGGCACGGTGGCCCCGAAGCGGCGCTCGATCGCCGTCAGCAGGCGCAGCGCGGTGAGGCTGTCGCCGCCCGCGGTGAAGAAGTTGGCGTGGCGGTCCGGTTCCCCGTGCGGCAGGTGCTCGCGCCAGAGCGCGGCGAGGGCCGTCTCGGTCTCGCCCCGTGGCGGCTCGGCGGCGGTGGCCGTCTCCGGTCCCGCGAGGCCGGCCAGGGCGGCGCGGTCGACCTTGCCGTTCGCGGTCAGGGGCAGGGCGGGCAGGAGGAGGAGGCGGGACGGGACGGCGTACACCGGCACTCGTTCGGCCAGCAGGGCGAACAGACTGTCGGTGAGTGCCGGATCGTCGACGGGCCCTCCGTCGGCGGTGGCGCCGTGCGGTACGGCGAAGGCGACCAGGCGTCGGGCGGTGCGCTCTCCCACGGCCACGGCGGCGGCCCGCGCGACGGCGGGGTGCGATTCCAGGGCGGCCTCGACCTCCCCGGCCTCGACGCGGTGACCGGCGATCTTCAGCTGGCTGTCGAGCCGGCCGAGGAACTCCAGCAGTCCGTCGCCGCGGAAGCGGCCCAGGTCTCCCGTCCGGTACCAGCGCCGCCCGTCGCGTTCGACGAATTTCTCGGCGGTGCGGACGGGGTCGGCCAGGTAGCCGCGGGCCAGGCCCGCGCCGCCGATCCACAGCTCGCCGGGTGCCCAGTCGGGGCAGTCCCGGCCGTCCCGGTCCACCACGCGGTAGTGCTGGCCGGTCAGTGGGCGTCCGTAGGGGATGGACGCCCAGCGGGGGTCGGGTTCGGTGACGGTCAGGGTGTTCGACCAGATGGCGGCCTCCGTGGCTCCGCCCATGGCGGCGAAGACGCAGGGCCGGGCGGTTCGGGCCCGCAGGCGGGCGGGCAGGTCGAGGCCGATCCAGTCGCCGGACACCAGGGCGGTCCGCAGCCCGGCGATCCGGCCGCGTGTCGGTCCACCGCCCGCCGGTCCGCCGTCTACCGGTCCACCGCCCGCCGGTCCGCCGTCCTCCGGTCCGCCGCCGGCCGGCCCCGTGCCTTCCGGTCCGTCGCCTTCGTCGGCGTCGAGCAGCAGGTCGAGCAGGGCGGGGACGGTGTTCCAGACGGTCACGCCGTACCGTTCGACCAGGCTCGGCCAGCGGGCCGGTTCGCGGCGCTGGTCCTCGGTGGGCAGCAGCAGGGAGCCGCCCGCGGCGAGCAGGCCGAAGACGTCGTAGACCGAGAGGTCGAAGTCGAGTGCCGACAGGGCGAGGACGCGGTCGTCCTCGGTGACGCCGTGCCGGGCGTTGACGTCCGCGATCGTGTTCCAGGCGGCGGCGTGAGTGATCTCCACGCCCTTCGGCTCACCGGTCGATCCCGAGGTGAAGATCACGTAGGCGAGCGCCCCGGGGGAGGTCTCCCGCGGTGCGGGCAGCGGCGCGACGCGCTGGGTGTCGGCGAAGGACAGGGCGCGGGTGCCGGCGTCCTGCGGGGTGGGCCAATCGCCCAGGACCACGTCGAAACCGGCGGTCGCGTGCACCCTCTCCCGTCGCGCGGCGGGCTGTTCGAGGCTCAGCGGGACGTAGGCGGCGCCGGCCGCATGCACACCGAGGACCGCCGCGATCTGTTCCGGGCCCTTGGGCAGGGTGACCGCGACCAGATCGCCCGGCCGCACGCCCGCGTCGCCGAGCGCGGCGGCGACGCGCAGCGCCTGCGCGGCGAGGGCTCCGTAGGTCACCTCCTCCCCCGCCGTCGTGACGAGGGCGGTGCGGTCGGGGGCGGTGACGGCACGGGTGAAGAACGGCTCGTGCAGCGTTCGCGGTGCCACCGGTTCCAGGGCGGCCCGTCGTGCCTGGGCGGCCCTGCGTTCGTACTGGGAGGCGGGCACCAGGTCGGGCAGCGGTGCCCGCCAGTCATCTGTCACCAGGTGCCGCAGCAGACGTCCGTAGGCGGAGAACATCGCGTCCAGCACGCCCTCGGCGAACAGCTCCTCGACGGCGTCCCAGGTGACGACCAGGTTCCCGGACTCCTCGGTGACCTGGTTGTCCAGGCAGACCTGCGGGGACTGGGAGATGCCCCACACCTTCGCGGGGAAGCCGCTCCCCGGTCCGGCCAGCGTCGCGTCGCCCACGCCGATGGCGCTGGTGAAGACCACGGGTGCGGCGGCGTCCACCGTGCCCGTGCGCCGGCCGAACTCGCGCAGCAGCCAGTCGATCGGCACGTCGGCGTGGTCCAGGTCCTCAGCCTGCCGGCGTTGCAGTGCGGCGGCCGCCGTCGTCCAGGAGGCGCCTTCGCGCCGGTGACCGGCGAGGGAGAGGGAGGTGAAGTCGCCCAGCACCCGGTGGATGTGGGGGTGGACGTCACGCCGGTTGAAGAGGGTGAGCGTGACGGTCACGGCGTCGGTGCCGCTCCAGGCCGCCAGCACCTCCGCGTAGAGGGCGAGCAGGACGGTGGAGGGGGTCAGTCCGTGCCGGGCCGCCTCCCGCTTGACCGCCTGCCAGTCCTCGGCGGGCAGGCTGAGCCGGCGCCGGGTGAAGGCGGGGGCGTCGAGCGTCGCCGGGTCCCGGTCGAAGGGCAGGGCGGGCGGGGGCGGCAGCTCGGCCAGGCGGTCCCGCCAGTGGGCGCGGGCCCGCGCGGCCGACTCCGGGTCGGCCGGGAGGCGGGTCAGGTAGTCGCGGAACGACACGTCCACCGGCGGCAGTGCGTGGTCCGGGTCGGCGTAGAGGGCGTTCAGTTCGGCGTAGAGCGTGGTGATGGAGAGCGCGTCGAGCACGAGGTAGTCCAGGCCGACGCCGATCCGGGTCCGGGTCTCGCCGGTGCCCGTCCCGGTGCCCTCGTCGGAGCGGTAGCGCACCGCCCCGAGCGCGAAGAGCGGCCAGCGAGCGGTGTCGCGGACCTGCTGGGACAGTCGGGCGCGCAGGTCGGCCAGGGCCTCGGCCGCACCCCCGGGAGGGGCGTCGGCCACCGGTAGGCGCACCGGCGGCACCTCGGGCAGGACGCGCTGGTGTCCGTCCTCGACGACGGCGCGGAGCATGCCGTGCCGTCGGACCAGGGTGTTCCAGGCGCGTTCGAGGCGGTCCAGGTCGACATCCGTGCCGTCGAACTCCGTGTAGTGCCAGGTGCCGACGCCGCCGAGGGTGAAGCGGGGGTCGCGGCCGGTGTGGTAGGCGGCCTGGACGTCCGTCAGCGGGAACGGCTCGTGGGCGTGGTCCGGGTCGGGCACGAGGAGGGGAGCGGTGGCCGGCGCGGGCGCTTCGTCGGTGGGGGCCGCGGGGTGCAGCGTCTCGCAGAAGTGCTGGAGGACGGGGCGGGCGAAGAGGTCGGCCACCCGGGCCGTGGGGAAGCCCGCGGCGCGCAGCCGGCCGATCATGCGGGTCGCGACGAGCGAGTCGCCGCCCAGCAGGAAGAAGCTGCTCTCACGGCCCACTTCGGCCACGCCGAGCAGGTCGGCCCACTCGGCGGCGACGGTGGTCTCCACCCGGCCGGCCGGCGCGGTCGTGGCCGGCCCGCCCTGGCCGGCGGCTTCGGTCAGCGCCCGGTGGACGGCCGCCCGGTCGAGCTTGCCGTTGGCGGTCAGCGGCAGTTCGGGCAGGACCAGGACGCGCTCGGGGACCATGTAGGACGGCAGGCGTTCCGCCGCACGCAGGCGCACCCGGTCCGGGTCGGGTGCCTCACCGTGGACGGACACGGCCGCGGCGAGGTGCCGTACCGGCGTGTCGAGGACGGTGGCGACCGCGTGCAGGACGGCGGGGTCGTCCTCCAGCGCGGACTCGACCTCGCCCAGTTCGATGCGGTGGCCGCCGATCTTGACCTGGTGGTCGGCGCGGCCGAGGAACTCCAGTACGCCGTCGGGCCGGTAGCGGGCCAGGTCACCGCTGCGGTACCAGCGTTCGCCGTCGTGCTCGACGAAGCGTTCCGCGGTCCGTTCCGGGTCCGCCCGGTAGCCGTTGGCCACGCCGGGGCCGCCGATCCACAGCTCGCCGGGGACCCGGTCGGGGCAGTCGCGGCCCCGTCCGTCCACGACCCGGGCCCGCATGTTGCGCAACGGGACACCGTAGGGGACGGATTTCCAGGCCGGATCGGTCTCCTCGACCTCGAAGACCGTGGAGTGGACCGCGGCTTCCGTCATGCCGCCGAGCGCCACGAAACGGCAGCCGGGTACCAGCGCCCGCAGCCTGCGGGGCTGGTCGAGGCCGACCCAGTCGCCGCCGAGCAGCACCATGCGCAGGGAGTCGCCGATGCCCTCGTCCTCGCCCGCGGCCATCAGCAGGTCCAGCAGGGCCGGCACGCACTGCACCAGCGTCACACCGTGGGTGCGCACCAGCCGCGCCCAGTGGTGGGCGTCCCGGCGGTGCTCCTGGCCCACGGCCACCACCTGCCCGCCGACGGACAGCGGGGCGAAGAGGTCCCAGGCGGCGAGGTCGAAGTCCAGCGCGGAGATCGCGAGCGTGCGGTCCGCCGGCCCGAACCCGAACTGCTCCTCCATCGCCTCGACGGTGTTGACGACCGCCCGGTGCGAGACCTCCACGCCCTTGGGCAGTCCCGTCGAGCCGGACGTGAACAGCACGTAGGCGGGCAGGGTGGGGTCGGGCCGCACGACCGGAGCGGGCGGGAGCCCCGACGCGTCCTCCAGCAGCACCACCGGGACCGGGGAGACACCCGCGCAGAGCGCGGCGTGGTCCCGGTCGGTCAGTACAACGGACGCGCCGGCCACGGAGTGGATGCGTGCCCGGCGCACGGCGGGCTGCTCCACGCCCACGGGGGCGTAGGCCGCGCCCGCGGCCAGGATGCCGAGGACCGCCGGGATCTGGTCGGCGCCCTTGGGCAGGGTCACGGCGACGGTGTCGCCCTCCCGCACGCCGTGGTCGCGCAACAGCGCGGCGATCCGCCGTGCCGCGTCGGCGAGTTCGGTGTAGGTGAGCGTGCCGCCGGTCTCCCGGACGACCGCGGTGCGGTCCGGTTCGGTCTCGGCGAGATGGAAGAAGCGGGTGTGCAGGGCGCGGTCCGGTACGGGCGCGGGCGGCAGGGCGGCCACGGCGCGTCGGGGCAGGACGTCGGGGGCGAGCAGGCCGTCGACGGGCCGGGACCATGTGCCGGGGTCCGTCACCAGGCGCGTGACGAGGCGGCGGTACGCGTCGAACGCGGCGTCGGGCACGCCGGCCTCCAGGACGCCGTCCCGCACGTCCCAGTTGAGCAGGAGACCGCCGTCGAGTTCGGTGACCTGGGCGTCCAGGTACACCTGCGGTCCCTGGGAGATGATCCAGGAGGGGCGTCCGAAGGACTTCTGGACGTCCTGCTCGAAGATCTCCCCCAGCCCGATGGCGCTGGTGTACACGACGGGGGCCAGCACCGGTGCGCCCTCCGCTCGGGCGAGGTCGCGCAGCACCTCGACGCCGCCGTACGCCCCGTGCGAGATGCCCTCCTGCAGCCGCGTCTGGAGCCCGCGGGCCTGCGCGGCGAAGGGGAGGGAGGCGCTCATGTCCGCGTCGAGCAGCACGGAGCTGCTGAAGTCGCCCACCAGGGCGGCGACGTCGGGGACGAACGGCTCCCGGTCGAACAGCGGCAGGTTGAGCAGGAAGCGCCGACTGTCGCTCCAGGCGGCGATGACCTCGGCGAAGGCGGTGGCGAGGGCGGCGGCGGGGGTGAGTCCGTGCCGGCGGGCGGCGCCGACGAGCGCGGCCTTGTCGTCGGGGCCGAGCCAGTGGTGCAGGCGCCGGGAGTGGGTCAGCACGCCGTCGTCCGCGCTGACCGGAGTGAGGGGGTCGACGGTCGTCGGCAGCCGTGGGGCCCGGGGCAGGTCCGGCAGGCGTTCGCGCCACCAGGCGGCGTGGCGCTCGCGTTCGGCCCGTCTGAGTGTGGCGTGCTCCGCCAGGTAGCGCCGGTAGTCGAGGCCGAGTTCGCGCGGCGGGTCGTCGGGAGACTCGTAGAAGCGGCGCAGGTCGGACAGGAGGACTCGCAGGCTCAGCGCGTCGCCCGCCATCATGTCCAGGTCGATCTGCAGACGGGTCCTGCCGTAGGGGAGCAGGCACAGGACCGCGCGGAAGACGTCGCCGGCGGTGACGTCCGGGCGGGCGTGGGTGTTGCGCTCACGCAGCAGTCGCAGCTCGGCCTCGGCTTCATCGGGGTCGCTCTCCCGCAGATCGCGCACGGTCAGCGGCGTGCCCTCGGCGCCGAAGCGCTGGCGGCCGTCCTCGTCGAAGACGGCCCGCAGCATGCCGTGCCGCCGCACGAGCGCCCGCAGCGCGGTGTCGAGCCGGGCCGGATCGACGTCGTGGCCGTCGAGTTCGACGTAGAAGTGGGCGGCGACGCCACCGAGGGGCTGGCCGTCCTGGCGTCCGATCCAGTAGGCGTGCTGCATCGTGGCCAGAGGGAAGGGGTCCGTGTCCGCCTCGGTCTCGGCCGGCCGGGGCGGCGCGGACGGGGCGGGGACGGCGTTGTCCTCGCCGCGCGCCCGCGCCAGCAGGGCCGTCCAGTCCCGCAGGGTCGGGCTGCTCGTGAGGTCCTGGAAGGTGACCGCGCTGCCCCCGCGCCGCCAGGTACCGACGAGGGACATCAAGGCCAGCGAGTCGAGGCCGAGTTCGAAGAGGTCGCGGTCGTCCTCCAGCTCCTCCGGCGCGGTCCCCAGCGCGCGGGCCACCGCCTGACGCACCGACTCGGGCTCCTCGATCCCGCGGCTGCCGGCGCCTCCTTCCGCTGTCCGCGCCTCGACGACTGCTTCGTCGCTCACTGATGCCGCCTTCCGGTCGGGTGGGGTGGGTGCCGCCTCGGGGGCCGCCGCCGAGGGCTTCACGGCGCGGGGCTGACCCCCGCCAGATAGAAATGATTATCATTTCGATCGTTCACATCGTAATCACATGACGGGAGTCGGCGCCAGAGCCGAAGGCCCGGCAATGAGAGGTGGAGCCCCATGACCGACACACGACGGACCTGGTCCGAGGCCGAATCGGCGCGCTACCGAGCCGCCGGCTACTGGGAGGGGGTGACCTTCGGCGCGCGTCTGCGCGCGGGAGCGGCCCGCCACGGGGAGCGCGTCGCCCTGGTCGACGGCGATCGGCGGTGGACCTACGCCCAGCTCGACGCCGAGGCGGACCGTGTCGCCGGCGGACTGCGCGGACTCGGGGTGGGCCGGGGCGACCGCGTGGTCGTGCAGCTCCCCAACCGCGCGGAGTTCCTGCTGGTCTGGTTCGGGTTGCAGCGGCTCGGTGCCGTTCCGGTGCACGCCATGCCGGGCCACCGGCGCCGGGAGATCGGCCATCTGGTGCGTGTCTCGGGTGCCGTGGCCTGTGTCGTGCCCGACCGGCACGCCCGGTTCGACCACCGGCGACTGATGCGCGAGGTGCGGGCGGAGCAGGGGGCTGACGGCTCGCTGCGGCATGTCGTCGTGGTCGGTGATCCCGGACCCGACGACGGCTTCGTCTCCTTCGAGACGCTGCGGACGGACCCGCCCCTCACCTCCCTTCCCGGCTCCGACGACGGCGGGGCGCACGCCTCCGACGTCGCTCTCCTGCTGCTGTCCGGCGGGACGACGGGCCTCCCGAAGCTCATCCCGCGCACGCACGACGACTACGCCTACAACGCGCGCGCCTGCGCCGAGGTCTGCGCGCTCGACGCGGGGACCGTGTACCTGGCGGTGCTGCCCCTCGGGTTCAACTTCGCCTTCGCCTGCCCCGGGGTGCTGGGCACCCTCATGGCCGGGGGAACCGTCGTGGTCGCACCCGACCCCAGCCCGCAGACGGCGTTCGCCCTCGTCGAGCGGGAGCGTGTGACCCTGACCTCGCTGACGCCGCCGCTCGTCCCCCACTGGACGGAGGAGGCCGCCGCCGGCTCCTGGGACCTCGGGAGCCTCGCGGTCGTGCAGGTCGGCGGGGCACGGCTGCCGGAGGACCATGCCCGCAAGCTCGGACCCGCGCTCGGGGTGACCGTGCAGCAGGTCTTCGGCATGGCGGAGGGCCTGATCAACCTCACCCGCCTCGACGACTCCGAGGACCTGATCTGCGCCACCCAGGGCCGGCCCGTCTCGCCGGACGACGAGGTGCTGGTGGTGGACGACGACGGCGCGCCGGTGCCGGACGGCACGGCCGGCGAACTGCTGACCCGGGGCCCGTACACGCTGCGGGGCTACTACCGCGCCGAGGAGCACGACCGCACGGCGTTCACCCCGGACGGCTTCTACCGGTCCGGGGACGTGGTGCGGCGTCTGCCCTCCGGTCACCTCGTGGTGGTGGGGCGGATCAAGGACCAGATCAACCGCGGCGGTGAGAAGGTCGCCGCGGCCGAGGTGGAGGAGCAGTTGCTGACCCATCCCGCGATCACGGCCGCGGCGCTGGTCGGTGTGCCGGACGAGCGGTGGGGGGAGCGGTCGGTCGCCTTCGTCGTCTGCCCGGGCGCGGCGCCCGGCGCGCGGGAGGTCGCCGCCCATCTCCGGGAGTGCGGTCTGGCCGGGTTCAAGGCGCCGGACGAGGTGGTGCCGGTCGCGGATCTTCCGCTCACGGCGGTCGGGAAGGTCGACAAGGCCGCGCTGGCACGGCGGTTGCCCCGGGCGTAACGCGCGGCGCGGAGGAGCGCCCGGTGACCGGGGCGCTCCTCCCGTCCGCCGTGAGCGGACCTTCACCGCCGGTGTTCCGATGCGACGAGGGCGACCCCGTCGGCGTGGGCGAGCAGCCGTCGGGTGACGGGGTGCGCGGGGGCCGTCAGCACCCGGTCCGCGGGTCCGGCTTCGACGACGCGCCCCGCGTCCAGGACGACGACCCGCTCGGCACGGCGGGCGGCGGACGTCACGTCGTGCGTCACCGTCACGACCGTCGTCCCCAGGGTCCGCCGCAGCGAGTCCAGCAGGTCCAGCACCCCGCTCGCCGTCTCCGCGTCGAGGGCGGAGGTGATCTCGTCGCAGACCAGGACACGGGGCTGCGCGGCGAGCGTCCGGGCCAGCGCCACGCGTTGGCGCTGGCCTCCCGACAGCTCCCCCGGCCTGCGTGCCGACACGTCCGCCTCCAGCCCCACCAGGGCGAGCAGCCGCAAGACTTCACGGGCGGCGGCGTCCCGGGGAAGGCCCCCCACCCCCCTCAGGGGGCGCATGAGGGCGGCCTCCACCGACTCCCGGGGGTTGAGGGCCCCGCGGGCGTCCTGCGCGACGAGCTGCACCGCGGCACCGCGTCCCCGCTCCCCGGTGTCCTCCTCCCACTCGACGCTCCCCCGCGCGGGCCGGTGCAGCCCCGCGAGACACCGGGCGAGGGTGGTCTTGCCCGACCCCGAGGGGCCCACGACGGCGGTCCAGGAACCCGCGGGCACCGTGAGGGAGACGCCGTGCAGCACGGGAGTGCGCCCGTGGGCCGCGTCCAGGTCGCGCACGGACAACGCCCGGTCGGTGCCGGTGCGCCGGGCGCTCCGGGGGCCGGGTACGGCGGTCGGGGCGCCGGCGGGCGAGGGCGGAGCCGGCCTCCGCGCCTTCGGCGCTCCCGCGCCGGCGATCCGGCCCCCGTCCAGACGGATCACCTCGTCCGCCACCGACGCGATCCACGACGGATCGTGGCTGACCAGCAACGCCGCCCGGTCCCCGTCGGACAGGACCTCGGCCAGCAGGCCGCGCATCCCGTCCGCCAGGACCGTGTCCAGACCGCTGGTGGGCTCGTCCAGGACCAGCAGGCCGGGCGCGCCCGCCAAGGCGAGGGCGAGACCCACCCGTTGGGCCTGTCCTCCCGACACCTGCCGCGGCAGCCGCCGCCGGAACTCCCGGTCGGCCGGCAGCCGTACGGACAGCAGCAGCTCCTCGACGCGCGCCCGGACCTCGTGCGCGCGCGTCGCGCCCGAGCGCAGGCGCACCGCCTCGGCGATCTGCGTGCCGATCCGGAGCGCGGGGTTGAGCGAGGAGGCGGGATCCTGCCCGAGGTAGGACACCACTCGCCCCCGCAAGCGGCGGGCGTGCTCGCGGTCGAACGGGTCGAGGCCGGCCACCCGGACGGTTCCGGCACGGACCTCCAGGCCGGGGCGGACGTGCCCGAGCAGGCTGTACGCCAGGCTGCTCTTGCCGGAGCCGGACCGGCCCACGACCCCGAGCACCCGCCCGCGCGGCACCGCCAGGTCGGCGTCGTGCAGGACGGGCGGGCCGCCGGTCACGGGGCCGAGGGACAGTCCGCTGATCGCGGCGAGCGGGTCCGTCCCTGTCGGGCGGCCGGTCGGACGGCCGGTCATGCGGCGCCCCTTCCCACGGTGTCCGCCAGCCGTCCGGCCAGCAGGCCGACGCAGACGGAGAGCAGTACGAGCAACAGGGCGGGGGCGAGGAACGGCGTGACGGCGAGGGTCGCGCCGGGAGCGTTCTCGCTCACCATGCGTCCCCAGTCGGGCGCCGCTCCCGCCGGGCCCAGGCCGAGGAAGCCCGCGGTGGCGGTGAGGTGCAAGGAGGCGACCAGGCGCAGCGCGGTGTCCATGAGGGCCGGACCGGCGATGTTGGGCAGCACGTCGTGGCGCAGTACGGCTCGCCGGGTGTCGCCGCGGGCCAGGGCCGCCTCGACGTACCCGCTGCTCAGGACGGTGTCCGCCGCGGCCCGCAGGACCCGGGTGGAGAAGGGGGCGGTGGCCAGCGCGACGGCCGCGATCAGCGCCGCGTCGCTGCCGGGGAACCCCGCCGCGAGGACGAGCACCACCAGGAGGGCGGGGAGGACGGCGAGGGCGTCCACGCAGCGGACCAGCAGGTCGCCCAGCCGGCGGGAGACCATGGCCGCCAGGACGCCGGCCGCCAGTCCGACGGTGCCTGCCGCCGCCGTCCCCGCCAGCGCGGTGAGGACGAGGGCACGGCCGCCGCCGAGCAACCGGCTCAGCACGTCCCTGCCCAGCACGTCGGTGCCCAGGAGGAACTGTCCGTCCGGCTGCTGGAAGGGCGCCGCGAGATGGGCGGTGGGGCTGTGCGGCGCGGCCAGCGGCCCCAGCAGGGCGAGGAGGAGCACCAGCAGGGTCATCGATCCGGTGAGCAGTGGCGGCCGGTGGCGGCCGCCGGGACCGGGACGGGCCGCGCGCGGACGGGGGTGCGGTGGTGTCGGGGCCGTCGTCATCGGCCGTGCCCCTCCCGTGTCCCCAGCAGGCGTGCGCAGAGGTCGCCCAGCAGCAGCACCGCGAGCATCACCGCGACCAGGGCGGTGGCGATGCCCTGCACCATCGGTACATCCCGGGCCGCGACGGCCAGTTGCAGCTCCCGGCCGATCCCCGGGTAGTCGAAGACGTTCTCCACCACCACCGCGGAGCCCACCAGCGCCCCCGTGGTGAGGGTGAGTGCCTGGACGGCCGGACCGGCGGCGTTGGGCAGGATGTGACGCACCGCCAGCCGCACGCCGCGCACTCCGTTGAGCCGGGCGGCTTCGCAGTACGGTGTGCCCGCCACGTCCGCGACGGAGGCCCGCAGCAGCCGGGTGGCCACCGCGAGGCCCACCGTGCTGAGCGTCAGCACGGGCAGGACCAGCGCGTGCGGGACGTCGAGCGGCGTGCCTCCCAGGGGGATGACGGAGACGCGCGGAAGCACCTCCAGCCACACCGCCAGTACCGCGACGAGCAAGGCCGCGACGACGAACTCCGGTACGGCGGCGAGGATCTGGGCGGCCGTCGAGACGACGCGGTCGGCGCCGCCGCCGCGCAAGCCGGTCCACAGGCCCAGCAGCGCGGCGAGCGGCGCGGTGACCGCGAGGGTGAGGCCGGCGAGGAGCAGGCTGTTGGGCAGGCGGGTGGCGATGACCTCGGCAACCGGCCTCTCCCCCACGAAGCCGTGGCCGAGATCCCCCCGGACCGCGCCCGCCGCCCAGTCCGCGTACCGCTCGACGGCCGGCCGGTCCAGCCCGAGTCCGGCCCGGACCTCGGCGCGTTGCGCCGCGGAGGCGTCCATGCCGGCGACCGCGCTGACCGCGTCTCCCGGGAGGACCGCCGTGGCCGCGAAGACCGCGGCCGACAGCAGGACGAGCAGGACGGCGGCTCCCGCGAGGCGACGGGCGGCGAAGGCGAGCAGCTTCACGCCAGCGACGCCCGGGAGAAGCCGGGGAACTGCTCGAAGAGGTCGTCCCGTATCCCGTCGACCCCCTTGGCCTGGGCGTTCAGGTTCGGCTTGAAGACCGGAAGCACCTGGTTGCCCTCCGCCCACCGCGTCCGCTGGGCCCGGGTGCCCAGTTCCTCCGCCCGCGCCCGGTCGCTCTCGGCGCGTGCCCTCGCCACCAGGGCGTCGGTGTCGGGCCTCTTCCAGCCGAAGGCCGACGGTGATCCGCCCGCCGTGCTCATCTGGTAGGCGGACAGCGCGGGGATGGGCATCTGGTACGCACCGGCCAGGGGCAGCGCCGCGTACGCGGGGAAGTCGGCGTAGAGCTGCCCCGCGGGCAGTTCGCGGACCGAGGCGCGCACGCCGACCTTCTTCAGGTCCTCGACGAAGAGGGCGGCCGTCTCGGTCATGCCCGGTGTCTCGGGACCCGTGGTCAGCCGTATCTCCATCCCGTCGGCTCCGGCCTGCCGGAGCAGCGCGCGGGCGCGCTCCGGATCGTGCGCCCGCTGGGGGACGCCGTCCGCGTAGTCGGGGAAGCCGATGGAGGGCAGGTCGTTGCCGATCTCGGCTTCGCCGTGGAACACGGTCCTCACCATCGCCTCGCGGTCGACCGCGAGTTTGAACGCCTCCCGCACGCGCGGGTCGTCGAAGGGTTTGGCGTTCATGTTCATCTGGAAGGAGAGGCCGACGAGGTAGGGACTTTCCGTGGGGGCGAGTTCGACCTTCGGATCGTCGGTGAGGGTGCGCGCGGTGACCGGCGAGAGGTCGTGCGCGAAGTCGATCTCACCGCCGGTGAGGGCCCCCGCCCTGGCGGTCGAGTCCGCGATCGACCGCAGCTCCAGACCGTCGAGGTGGGGCACGTGGCCGTAGTGGTCGTCGTAGCGCTCGAACGCCGAACCCTGGCCGGCCGTGAACTCGGCCAGCCGGAAGGGGCCACAGCTGGGCATGCCCTTGCGGAAGACTTCCGTGCCGTCCTTGACGACCAGAAAGTTGCCCTGACACAGGATCAGGCGCCCGTCGGCGATGGGCCGCAGGGTGGGCAGGACGACCTTCAGGTCCCCGTCCGCCTTGGCGCGGGCGAGGTCGAAGTTGGCGGCGGCGAGCCGGTACACGGGCAGTTTGCTCCGGGCCGCGAGGACGCTGAGCGAGTGCAGGACGTCGGCGGACGTCAGTTCGGAGCCGTCGGTGAAGCGGACGCCGGGCCGTACGCGCAGTGTGTAGGTCGACAGGTCGTCGGAGACGTCGATCCCCTGGAGCACGCCGTAGCGCACGCCGTCGGGACCGTTGGGGTCGAGGTTGCCCAGGGTGCCGTGCCACGCCCGGGCGCGCACCAGGTCCAGGGCGGACGGGCCGTTGAAGAAGTCGAGCGTCTCGGAGGCTCCGCCGCCGGTGAAGGCGGCCCGCAGCGTGCCGCCCGAGCGGGGCGAGGAGCCTGCTCCCGGCTTGCCGTCGGTGCCGGGTCCGTCGGTGGAGCACGCCGCCAGCAGGCCGGGCCCCACCGCCAGAGCGGCGGCGCCCGCCGCGCCGCGACGGAGGAAGGCGCGGCGATCGATCTGTCTGGACATGCTTCTCCTTGACGTTCTGCGTGAAGTGATGTGCGCGCGGGGGCCGACGGGCCCGGGACGGCGAGTGGGGTGCTCTGCGGGACCGGCCGCGCCGTCGCCCCGCGAACGGTCAGGCCGCGGGCTGTCGGAGCGTGAGGGCCCCGGAGGGGCAGGCCCGTACGGCGTCGCGCACGGCGTCCGCCTGGGACACCGACGGGCTTTCGACGAGGACGTGCACCAACCCGTCGTCCTCGTCCTGATCGAACACGGCCGGCGCCGCGAGCACACACTGTCCCGCCCCGACGCACCGTTCGCGCTCGGCGCTGACTCTGCCGGCTCCGGAAGCCTGGCCTGCCAAGGTCATGAGGGCCCCTCCCCTGTGGCCGCACACGCGGCCGACGACGCGGCAGTCAGAAGCTAAGCGCAAACGACATCCATATTCAACTAGTCATCCACACTCCGGCCCCACGTCCGGGACACGCCCCACATCGATCAACTCCGATACGGGCTGAAAATGATTACCATGTGCTACGTCTCGACGCGCCGGACCGGACACGCGGCCCACGAGAGGACGAACCGCCATCATGACGAGAGACCTGCGGCCCCACCCCGACGCCCAGCCGGCCGCTTCCGCGCCGTGGCGCCCCACGCGGCAGCGGACGGCCGTCCTGAACGCCCTGCACGGACGGACCGGCTTCACCTCCGCGCAGGAGTTGCACGAGGCTCTGGAGGCCGACGGCGTCACCATCGGCCTGACCACGGTGTACCGGACACTCCACACCCTGGACCGCTCGGGCCGCGTCGACGTCGTACGGGACCGGACCGGAGAACGGCTCTACCGGCACCGGCCCACCGACGGCCACCGCCACTACATCGTCTGCCGCGACTGCGGGCTGAGCGCGGCGGTGGAAGCGGAGGCGGTCGAGCGGTGGGCGGACGAGGTCGCCGAGACCATGGGATTCGCCGAGGTCGAGCACACGGTGGAACTGTCCGGAGTCTGCGACCCCTGCCGCACCGAGCACCGCCGCACCGCCGCCGAGCCCCCGCCCCCGCGAGGCGGTCGCGGGGACCGCCGGGCCGACTCCTGAAAATGATTGTCATCGTGCTACGGTCGTCGCACGCTCAACCATTGACCGGCCCTTTACCCGGAGTGACCCGTGCGCGTCCCTGCCCGTCTCCTGCCCTTCCCGGCGGCCCTCGCCGCCTCCGCCCTGCTCACCGGATGTTTCGCCGCCACGGAAGCCACGGGCACCGACGCCGGCGAGCGCGTCCGCGTCGCGATGATGCAGCCGCCGCGGTCGGGCCTGTCCCCGCTCTCGGACGACGCCTTCAAGCTGTCCCGCTGGTCGACGGCGGAGACGCTGGTGAAGCTGGACGCGGACGGCGACGCGCGGCCCGCGCTGGCCACCGAGTGGAAGCAGTCCGGCCGGAGCTGGACCTTCACCCTCCGTGAGGGCGTCACCTTCCACGACGGCACGGAGCTGACCGCCGAGGCCGTGGTCCGCTCCCTCACCAAGGCGGCCGGCGCCTCGCCCAAGCCGCGCATCCTCGACGGCGTCGAGCTGACCGTCGAGGCGGTGGACGCCGCCACCGTGACCGTCACCACCGCCGAGGAGGACCCCCTGGTTCCGCAGCGGCTCAGCTCCCCGCAGCTGTCGATCCTCGCCGCCAAGGCATACCGGGGGAAGACCGTGAACCCGGTCGGCGCCGGCACCGGCCCCTTCGAGCTGACCCGCGTCAACGGCACCTCCTCCGCCGCCCTCGACCGCTACGACGACTACTGGGGCGGCACCGCCAAGGCCCCCGGCATCGACGTCACGTTCGTGCCGGACGGCACCGCGCGCGCCGCCGCCCTGCGCAGCGGCGAGGCCGACATCGTCGAGGCCGTGCCCGTCTCGCAGGCCGCGCTGCTGGACGAGGACCTGATCACCGAGGTCCCGATGCCGCGCACCAACACCCTGTACCTCAACACGGAGAAGGGCGCCTTCCAGGACCCCGCGCTGCGGGCCGCGGCCCGGGAGGCGATCGACGCCGAGTCGATAGTGAAGGGCGTGTACGAGGGCAGGGCGGACGTGGCCGAAGGGCTGCTCGGCCCCGCGCTGCCGTGGGCGTCCGGCCTGCGCGAGCCGGTGCGCCGGGCGAAGGCGGGCGACCCGGACGGCCGGACCATCACGATCGGCACGTTCACGGACCGGGCGGAACTGCCCGAGGTCGCCGCCGCGTTGCAGCAGCAGCTGCAGAAGGCCGGGTTCCGGGTGAAGCTGGAGGTCCGCGAGTACGCCAACATCGAATCGGACGCCCTGGCGGGCGCGTTCGACGCGTTCATCCTCTCCCGGGCCACCGTCCTGGACTCCGGCGACCCGGCCGCCTACCTCTACAGCGACTTCGCCTCCGACGGCTCCTTCAACATCTCCCAGCTCGCCGACCCGGCCGTGGACAAGGCCCTGCACAAGGCGGGCGCCACGCCGACGGGAGACGCCCGCCGACAGGCGGTCATCGACGCCGAGGCCGCCGTGCTCGCCACCGACGCGGCCGTGCCGATGCTCCACGAGCGCGTGATCCAGGGTGACGCCGCCGACGTGGTCGGCGCGGCCCACGACCCGCGCGAGCGGGAGCTGGTCACGCTCGACACGCACGTCAAGTGAGGCGGTTCGCAGCGGGGGCGACCCGCGCCGTCTGCCTGCTCGCCGTCCTCGCCGCCGTCGGCCTGCTGCCCTGGCTCTCCGGCCGGGACCCGGCCCTGACCGTGCTGCGGGCCCGGTCCGCCGAACAGGAGCCGACCGAGGAGGCGCTGTCCGCCGTCCGCCGTGACCTGGGGCTGGACGCCGGTCCGCTCTCCCTGCTCGGCGACTGGGCGGCCGGGCTGGTACGGGGCGACCTCGGCACCTCGTGGGTGTCCGGGACGGAGATCCTGCCGTCGGTCCTCTCCGGACTCCAGGTGTCGCTGGGTCTGATGGCCGCCGCGCTGACCGTGGCGGTGCTGCTGGCCGTGGCGCTGGTGGCCCCCGTACTGGTGCGCGGGCGGGGATCGGCCGGGGCGTTCGCCGCCATGGCCGCCGCCGTGCCCGAATTCCTCCTGGCGACCGTGGCGCTGCTGGTGTGCGGCGTGTGGCTGGGATGGCTGCCGACCTCGGGCTGGCAGGGGCCGGAGTACATGGTCCTGCCCGCCCTCGCGCTCGGTGTCCCGGCGGGTGGTCTGCTCGGCCGGCTCGTCGCGGACGCCCTGCCCGCCGTGCTGGACGAACGATGGGTGGAGCTGTGGCGGGGCGCGGGCGTGAGCCGGGCCCGGATCGCGGCCGCCGCGCTGCGCCGCGTGGTCCCGCCGCTGGTCCCCCAGTTCGGGATGGTCGCCGTCGGCCTGACGGGCGGCGCGGTGGCCGTCGAGGCCGTGTTCGCGGTGCCCGGCATCGGACGTACCGCGCTGGGCGCGGCCAAGTCGCAGGACCTGCCGCTCCTTCAGGGCTCGGTCCTCGCACTCCTCGCCCTGGGCCTGGTCACCGGCGCGCTGGCCGCCCTCGTACGGCGCCGGCTGCTGGGACCGGCCCTGCGCGACGCCGGGCTCGCGCTGCCCCCGCCCCGCCCGGTGCGGGCGCACCCGGCGATCCCGGTCGCCCTCGCCGCCGTCCTGCTGACGGCGATCGGCTGGGGGCTGCTGCGCGACCCGTACGCGGTCGACACCACGGCCCGGCTGGCACCGCCGTCCTGGGCGTACCCGCTGGGCACCGACGGACTGGGCCGCGACGTACTGGCCCGGCTCGGGCACGGGGCCGCCTCCACGGTCGGCACGGCGGCGGCCGTGTGCCTGCTGAGTCTCCTGGCCGGGCTGGCGCTGGGCTTCCTGCCGGGCGTCGCGGCGGGGGCGGCCGACATCGCCAACGCTCTGCCGCCGGTGATCGTCGGCATCCTGGTCGCGGCGGCGGCCGGGTCCGGCACCGGCGGCGCCGCCCTCGCCGTCGCGCTCATCTCCTGGCCGCCGCTGGCCGCGCACGCGGCAGCGCTGGTGCAGGAGGTGCGGGCGTCGGCCTTCCTGACCGCCCAACGCGCCATCGGCGCATCGCCCCTGTGGATCCTCACCCGGCACGTCCTGCCGTCCGTCGCGGCCCCGGTCGCACGCCACGCCCTGCTGCGGCTGCCCGGCATCGCCCTGGCCCTCGCCTCCCTGGGCTTCCTGGGCCTGGGCGCCCAGCCGCCCGCCCCCGAGTGGGGGCTGCTCCTGGACGAGTCGCGCGCGTACATCGAACGCGCCCCCTGGGCGGCCCTCGCCCCGGCGGTCGCGCTGGCCCTGCTGGCGGGGCTGGCCGTGTCCGGGGCGGCGTACGCGCAGGGCAGGGCGGCGAAGGGCCCGTCCGGCCGAACGGTACGAAAGGAGACCGCCCGTGTCGCACGAGGCGCTGCTGTCGGTGCGTGACCTGCGGGTCGCGTTCGGTCCCGTCGAGGCGGTCCGGGGCCTGAGCTTCGAGGTCCGGGAACGCGAGGTGTTCGCCCTCGTCGGGGAGTCGGGCGCGGGCAAGTCCCTCACCGCCCGGGCGCTGCTCGGCATGGTGCCGCGCGGTGCGACCACCGGCGGCGGCGTGCGGTTGCGGGGCTCCGCCGACCTCGCCGCGGAACGCGGGCGACGGATCACCCTCGTTCCGCAGGACGCCCTGTCCGCCCTCTCCCCCGTGCACCCGGTCGGCGACCAACTGGCCGCCGCCGTACGGTCGGTCCAGGGCCTGTCCCGTGGCCGGGCGCGCGCCCTCGCCGTGGCGGCGCTGGACCGGGTCGGCATCCCGGACGCGGCGCGCCGGGCTCGGGCCTACCCGCACGAGTACTCGGGCGGCATGCGGCAGCGCGCGGTGATCGCCATGGCGACGGTCAACGAGCCCGACGTCGTCGTCGCCGACGAACCGACCACCGCTCTGGACGAGGAGCGCCGCGAGCAGGTGCTGCGGGTGCTCGCCGAGCAGCGGGAGGCGGTCGGCGCCGCGCTGGTGCTCGTCACCCACGACCTGGAGGTCGTACGGGAACACGCCGACCGGGTACTGGTGATGTACGCGGGCCGGGCGGCCGAACTCGGCCCGGTCCGGCAGGTGCTCGGGCGTCCCCGAGCCCCCTACACGGCGGGCCTGCTGGCGTCCCTCCCGCAGGACGGCCCCCGGCTCCGTCGCCTGCCGGCGCTCCCCGGCTCCCCGCCCGCGCCGGGCGCTCTCGGCCCGGGCTGCGCCTTCGCGCCGCGCTGCCCCCTGGCGACCGGCCCGTGCCACGACCGCGAGCCCGAGGCGCGGGCCGTGGACGAGCGTCTGGTCGCCTGCCACCACGCCGACGACCTGTCCGACCCCCTCCGGGAGTTCGTGTGAACCACCCTCCTGTGAACCACCCTCCTGCGCAACACCCCCTGCTGGAGGTCCGCGACCTCGTCGTCCGCTACGGTCCGGTGACCGCCGTGGACCAGCTCTCCTTCACCCTGGACGCCGGTGAGACCCTGGCCCTCAACGGCCCCTCGGGGTCCGGCAAGTCCTCCACGGCCCTCGCGGTGCTCCAGTTGCGCCGGCCCGACGGCGGGACGGTCCGCTTCGAGGGCCGGGAGCTGACGACCCTGACGGAGCGCGAACTGCGCCCGCTGCGCCCGCGCATGCAACCCGTCTTCCAGGACCCGTACGGCTCCCTCAACCCGCGCCACCGCGTCCGCGACGCGGTGGCCGAGCCGCTCAAGGTGCGGGGCGCCTGGCACCGGTCCGACGGACCCGCCCGGGTGGCCGAACTGCTCGACCGGGTGGGTCTCGACCCCTCCTACGGTGACCGGCGCCCGCACGAACTCTCCGGGGGTCAGTGCCAACGGGCCGGGATCGCCCGCGCTCTGGCCTCCGAGCCCCGGCTGCTCGTCCTCGACGAACCGGTGTCGGCGCTCGACGCCTCCGTACGCGCGGGTGTGCTGAGCCTGCTCTCCGACCTCCAGGACGAATTCGGTCTGGGATACCTGTTCATCTGCCACGACCGGGCGGTGGTACGGCACTTCGCCGACCGGGTGGTGGAGCTGCGCGACGGCGCGGGGGCGGGCCGGGTCACCTGACGACGGCCGTCCAGAAGGCCGCGGCGGCGATGACGGCGAGAGTGACGTTGAGTGCGATCCGGCGGTCCCCTCCGGTCAGGTGCACGACGATCGCGCCGGCCTGCAGGAGGACGAAGCCGAGGGCCGCGGCCGGTGCCGAAGCGGGCGCGATGCCGGTCGGCCCCGGCAGGACCAGGCCGGCGGCGCCCAGCACTTCCAGGGCACCCAGCGCCCTCAGGGCGGGCAGCGGCACCCGGTCGACCCAGGCCATCATCGGCCGCAGCCGATCGGGGTCGCGGACGAGCTTCAGCGTGCCCGCGTAGAGATAGAACAGGGCGAGCGGCCCCGCGGCGATCCAGTAGGCGATGTTCATCGTTCCTCGGTCAGGTCAGGTCAGGTCTGTGGCGGGCTCGGTGGCGTAGCGGCTCATCCGGTCGAGGGTGACCTCCGGCGTCGGCGGCAGGCCGCCGGCGAGCGCCGCCTCGAGATCCCGGAAGTACTGCACGTAGAAGTCGGGGGTGAAGGTGCTGAGCATGACGGCCGGCCGGTCGGTGGGGGTCGCGAAGGTGTGCGGGACGCCGGGCGGCACCATGACGAGCGTGCCCGGCGTGGCGTCGTGCACCTCCGCCCCGACGGTGAACCGGACGGTGCCGGAGAGGACGTAGAAGCCCTCGTCGTGCCGGCCGTGGCGGTGCTGCGGCGGACCCTGGGTGTGCGGGGCGAGGACGGACTCGGCGATCGCCAGGCGGTGTCCGGTGTGGCTGCCGTCCTCCAGCACGCGCATGCGTGTGGAACCGAGAACGATCGTCTCGCCCTCACCGGGGCCGGTCACGGACACGGCGGGGGCGGGCTGCGGCCTGCCGGTGTTCACTTCTTCGGTCATGTCGATCAGTGGACCGCCGGGGCACCCCGGCCGTCCAACACCCTTTGCGCGACGCCGATACCCCATGGGTATCGTTGCACCGTGGAGCTACGGACCCTGCGTTACTTCGTGGCCGTCGCGGAGGAACTGCACTTCGGCCGGGCCGCCGCCCGACTGCACATGAGCCAGCCGCCGTTGAGCCGGGCGATCAAGCGCTTGGAGGCCGATGTCGGAGCCCTGCTCCTCGCCCGCTCGCCTGCCGGCGTCACCCTCACTCCCGTGGGCAGGGTGCTCCTCGACGAGGCGCGGGCCCTGCTGGACCGCGCCGACCTCGTGCGGGACCGGGTGAGCGCGGCGGCCGGCCCCGCCACCCTCACCGTCGGCATCCTGGGCGACGGCACCGACCCGGGTATCTCCGCGCTGGCCGCCGCGCACCGCCGCGGCCGCCCCGGCATGGACATCCGGGTGCGCGACACGGACCTGACGGACCCGACGTGCGGGTTGCGCGCGGGGCTGGTGGACGTCGCCCTCACCCGGGGACCGTTCGACGAGACCGCCCTGACGGTGCGTGTGCTGCGCACCGACCCGGTCGGCGCCGTGCTGCGCGCCGACGATCCACTGGCCCGCCGCGCCCGGCTGCGGCTGGCCGAGCTGAGCGACCGCCGCTGGTTCCGGTTCCCGCCGGGCACCGACCCCGCCTGGCAGTCGTACTGGCACGGAGGGAGCGCCCGCGAGGGCCCGGTGGTGCGCGCCGTCCAGGAATGCCTGCAGGCCGTGCTGTGGAACGGCACGGTCGGCCTGGCACCCCTCGGGCACGAGCCGCCGGCGGAGTTGGCCGTGGTGCCGCTGGTCGACATGGCGCCGAGCCGGGTGGTGGCGGTGTGGAACGAAGGGGACACCAACCCGTTGATCCGTTCCTTCGTGGAGACCGCCACAGCCGTGTACCGCCGCTGAGCGCGCGTCGGGACGAGGCCGTTGGCGTTCCCCCTCCCCGCCCGTAGGCTGAGCGCTCCGCGGACGCCACACCGCCCGGCCCGCTCACGCCGGCCGGCGGGCGGAGGTTGCGAAGGGGTGTGAGCAGTCGATGACCGACGATCCGGGGCTGCGGCGCTACGGCATGAGGAGCGGGATCGCCGTCGAGGTGCTCGTGCCCGCGGCCACCGTGCTGATCGCGGCGTCGCTGTCCGTCGTCCTGGACGTCGACGCTCCCTGGTGGCTCACCGCCGCCGTCATCGCGGTTCTCCTGCTCCTGAGCGTCTGGGTGGCCGCCGCGATCCGGCGCGCGGTGACGGTCGTCCACGAGGACCACATTCTGATCCGGACGGCGTTCGCGACCAGGCGGGTGGCGTGGGAGGACGTGCAGGACATCCGGATCGAACGGGTCCCGGGCGCGGCCGAGCACGGCCTGCCCGCCAGGGTCGTGGCGCTCTACGACCGCGACGGCCGCCGGCTCTGGCTGCCCCACCTCAACGAACGCGAAGTGCGCCCTCTCGAAGCCGAGTTGGGCTTCCTGCGCGACCTCTGGGTGGGGCGGCGCGGAGCCGGTTGGGCGCCGGTGGCCGAGGTCACCGCCAAGATGAACGCCGTCACGGCCAAGACCGAGGGCCACGCGATGACGTCGGGCACCGTCGCCGCCCTCGCGGGAGGCTGCTCGGCCTTCTTCGCCCTGGGGCTGTTCCTCGCCGTGGGCCTCACCACCGACGTACTGGACGGCGTCCCGGAAGACCTCATGGCCTATGCGCTCTTCGGCACCTTCCCGGCGGTGGGCCTGGTCGTCTACGTGACCTCCGTCCTGCGCCGCGGACGACGCCGCCGCCTGTGAGCCGAAGCCGTCCGGCGGTGGCGACGAACGCCGGCCTCACCCCAGGTGCCGGGCGAGGAACCGGCCCGCGGCCTCCGCTGCGAACTCCGGTACGCCGGTGTGGCCGCCCATGTTGGCGTGCAGCGTCTTCTCCCGGGAGCCGAAGGCGTCGAACAGGTCCAGGGCCGCCTGCCGGTCGTTCCCCTCGTCGTCCCACTGCAGCAGGACGTGCAGCGGGACGGTGACCCGACGCGCCTCCTCCAGGATGACGCGCGGCACGAAGCTCCCGGCGAAGAGCACGACGGCCGAGATACGCGGCTCGACCACCGCGAGGCGGACGCCGAGGGAGATGACTCCGCCCGAGTAGCCCACCGGGCCCCCGATCTCCGGCAGCGCCAGGAGCGCGTCCAGCGCGGCCCGCCATTCCGGGACCGCCCGCTCCACCAACGGCAGGACGAGGGCGTCGACGATCTCGTCGCCGACCCGCTCGCCCGCCCGCACCGCACGGCCCAGCTCGGCGCGGGCCTGTTCGACACCGGGCAGGCGGGGCCGGTCACCGCTTCCCGGCAACTCGATGGTGGCCGAGGCGAATCCGTCGGCCGCGGCATGCCGGGCGCGGGCCGCCAGCCGCGGGTACATCCGGTGGAGTCCGAGCGGCGGGTGTCCCAGCAGGATCAGCGGCGCCGCAGTGGGCGGGGACGCGGACGCGGGGGTCCACAGGATGCCGGGGATCTCACCCAGGGTGAACGCGCGCTCGCGGACGCCGTCGTCGAGGCGCTGTTCGGAGGTGAAGCGCATGGTCGTGCCTTTCGGGAGGGCTGTCGAACGGCGCTCCCGGGCGACCTAGCGCCCGACCGTGGCTGAGGAGGAGAGCACCCCTGTACATCGGTTCACGGGTACCACCTCCTCGGTCTCACGCACGGCCTCCCGGAAGGTAGCAGGGGCGGCATGCCCCCGCCATCGGTTTTCCGGGGCGCCGTCGAGCCGCCGGAGCCGCGGCCGGCCTCTCGATACTCGGCTGCGGTCGGGGCCGGCCGGCCCGTAGGATCCGCGCTCGAGGCGCCGACTCGGTGCCCTGCCAACCGCTGGCACTCGACGGACCGAGGAAGTGTGGGGCCATGAGCAGCCGACTCTTCGCCATCTCCTTCGACGCACACCAGCCGGAATTGCTGGCCCGTTTCTGGTCGGGTCTCCTGGGCGCGGAGAGAACGGACGACCCGTACGGCGGCGTCTCACTGCTGTCCGGCAACGACGCCGGGTACCGGCTCGGCTTCCGCCCCACCCGGGCGCCGAAGACCGCCCAGAACAGGGCGCACTTCGACCTGACCAGCTCCAGCCCGGAGGACCAGCGGCGAACCGTGGCCGGGGCGCTGGACCTCGGTGCGCGACACGCCGACGTCGGCCAGGGGCCGGACGCCTCCCACGTGGTGCTCGCCGACCCCGAGGGCAACGAGTTCTGCGTCCTCGAACCGGGCAACGGCTTCCTCGCCGGCTGCGGCCTCCTCGGAGCGCTGGCCTGCGACGGTACCCGGGCGGTGGGTCGCTTCTGGAGCCGGGCCCTGGGCTGGCCGCTGGTGTGGGACCAGGACGAGGAGACCGCGATCCAGTCGCCGGACGGCGGCACGAAGATCACGTGGGGCGGACCGCCGCTGATGCCCGACGCCGGCAAGGACCTGCGCTTCGACCTCATGGCCGACGACGATCTGGAGGCTGAGGTCGAGCGTCTGCTCTCCCTCGGCGCCGAGCGCGTCGCCGCCGGCGAGTCCGGCGGGCCGGGCGGGCCGGGCGAGGGCGAAGTGGTGCTGGCCGATCCCGACGGCAACGAGTTCCGCCTGCTGGCACGCCGGTGACCGGCAACGGGAAGCGGGGCCCCGCCGTTCGGCAGGACCCCGCCCGTCCGTCGTTCCGGTGGCGTCGGCTCACCGGTCGCCGGCGAACCAGTCCTTCTGCGGCGCCCCGGCCGCGAGCGCACCGCAGTTGGAGCCGTAGTTCCACGCCTGCAGGTTGCCGATGACGCCGCCCCACTCCACGCAGGCGCCGCGCGCCGAGACGTACACGGGACCCGCGTACGAGCGGTACTCGCCCTCGTCGTACTGGTCCTCACCGCTGTCGATGTTGCGCACGTAGGCCACCATGTACGTCGGTGAGCCGGTGCTGTTCCGAACGGTGACGGTGCAGTTCTTGCCGGACGCCGAGTTGTAGGTGAGATGCACCGTGCCGGCGCCGCCGATCGGCATGGAGTTCACCACCTTGTAGCCGGAGCCGCAGACCCCGTTGTACGACGCCGTCGCACCGGTGGTGGCGGCACCGGCGGCCGGAGCCGCCGCCAGCAGCCCCGCCCCCACCGCCACGACGGCGGTCAACGATGCTCCCACGGTCTTCATGGAACGCTTCATGGCACCTCGATCCCTGAACGGACTGGCCTCCCCATGGTGTTGCCGAAGCCACCTATGGAGACCTTTGCGCCCGTTCGGTGGTTGTACGCCGTTGACGGCTGTTTACGGCCATTCGCGTGCGGATCACCGCGTACCGCCATCAGGCAGGGGTGACGGGGCCCCGGCGTTAATCGGGTGCCCGCCCTCCGCGGGAGGCGTTACCTTGGGGGACATGAACGTCATCGGGCGAAGCCTCCTCATGACCGCGCGAGCGACCAGCTCGCCGGTTGCCGCCGCCTGACCTCCTCCCCTTTCCCGCCGGCGACCGGAAACGGACCGCCGGCGGTCGTGCGGTGCCCTGTCCTCCCGCGCCTCGCCCCACCGCCCGCACGGTCTCGTTCTCCGGTTCTCCGGTGCCTCGTTTGCCACCACGCGAAGGAGTCACCCCATGGACACCGAGCACCTGATCCGTACGTTCGTCGAGTACTACGAGGAGCAGGGCCACCGCCCGATCACCGGCTCGACGCTGCTGCCGCCGCCCGGCGACCCGGTGCTGTTCACGACGTCCGGCATGCACCCGCTCACCCCGTATCTGGAGGGCCGCCCGCATCCCTCGGGCCGGCGGCTGGTCAACGTGCAGCGGTGCCTGCGCACCACGGACCTCGACGAGGTCGGCGACAGCACCCACCTGACCGTCTTCCAGATGCTGGGTACCTGGTCGCTGGGCGACTACGAGGGACGGCAGAGCCTCGACTGGGGCTACCGGCTGCTCACCGAAGGACTGGGCATCGATCCGGGCCTGCTGCACGCCACCGTGTTCGGTGGCGACGAGCAGGTCGGGCCGGACACCGACTCGCTCCGGCTGTGGCGGGAGCGGGGGGTGTCCGTGGAACGGACGGTGGAGGACAACTGGTGGTCCAACGGGCCGGTCGGCCCCTGCGGACCCGACTCGGAGATCTTCCTGTGGACGGGCGACACCCCGCCTCCGCCGCACTCCACGCCCACCCGGGACGACCGCTGGGTGGAGGTGTGGAACCACGTCATGATGCGCTACCGCCGACTCGACGACGGCCGCCTCGTGCCCCTGCCGCAGCGCAACGTCGACACCGGCCTCGGTGTGGAACGCCTCGCCTCGCTGCTGCAGGGCGCCTCGTCGGTCTTCGAGTGCGACGTCTTCGAACCGTGGCGGCGTCTCGTGCCCGCCCTGTGGCCCCTTCAGGAACCGTCGCTGCGGCTGGTCTGCGACCACCTGCGCTCGGCCGTCGTGATCATCGGCGACGGGGTACGCCCGGCCCCCACCGGACGGGGCTATGTGCTGCGGCGTCTGGTGCGCCGGGTACTCACCGTGCTGTGGCGGGACGACCCCTCGCGCGGACTCGGCGACCTCCCGCGCGAACCGCTGTCGCACACACTGGACCACTTCCGTCAGGTGGGCGGCCCCGAGCCCGTGCGCCGGCTGCTGCTGGAGGAGGAGCACGGGTTCCGCCGGCTTCTGGAGCGCGGCCGGAAAGTGCTCGCCCGGCCTCGGTTCCGGGGCCCGCTGGGAGAGGAGGACTTCCGCTACCTCCACGACACCCACGGCCTGCCGCGGGAACTGGTGACGAGCCTGCGCGAAGGATGACGCCCCGGCCCGCCGTTCGGTCAGCGGCGGTGGACGCTGACCGCGTAGCCGCCGCCCTCGTAGGGGTCGGCGTCCCAGGTGGCGAAGCGGTCGGTGAGGGTGAGGCCGGCCGCGGCGCAGTGGCCGTCGTACTCGGCCAGCGTGAGGCCGGGGGGCACGGGAAGGTGCTCCCGGTCCAGGCCGAAGCCGGCGACGAGCAGACCGCCCGGCCGCAGGACCCCGGCCAGCGCGGCGGCCACGGCGCCCTCGGTGCCGGGCGCGAGGAGCGGGAAGACGTTGCCGGCGGCGACGACGAGGTCGAAGCCGGCGCCCGCGGTGGACGGGTCGAGGTCGGCCAGGTCCGCCTGCACCCAGGTCAGCCGGGGGGCGCTGCGACGCGCGACGGCCAGCATGGAGGCGTCGCGGTCCACCCCCACCCCGTCGTAGCCGAGCCGGGCGAGTTCGACGAGGACCCTCCCGGTGCCGCAGCCGGCGTCCAGCACCCGGGACCCGGGCGGCACCAGCGCGGCGCACAGGCGTGCCTCGCCGTGCACGTCCTGTCCGCGGTCGGCGAGTTCCGCGAAGCGGGCGGCGTACTGCTCACCGGACGTGCCACCGGTCAGCTGCTCCCATCGGTTCATGGGGGCAAGCCTAAAGGGGAGGCGGTCGACCGGCGGCTCGCACCGTGGCGTCATGCCCGTACGCTGCTCTCCGTCCTTACCGGAGGTCCGTCCTCGAAGGGGAGTCATGACAAGCAGGTTCACCGAGTTGGCCGTCGACTGTCACGATCCGGAGAGGCTCGCGGCCTTCTGGTGCGAGGTCCTCGATTTCCGAGTGATCGACCGGAGTGAGGACAAGGTCGAGATCGGCTCCTGGACACCGACCGTCGAGGAGGTCCGCGCCCGGCAGGCGGCGCCCACGCTGCTGTTCGTCCGGGTGCCCGAGGAGAAGACCGTCAAGAACCGGCTCCACCTCGACGTCAGCCCGGTCGACCGCGGCACCGACGAGGAGGTGACCAGGCTGCTCGGTCTCGGCGCCACCAAGCGGGACGTGGGCCAGGGACCCGACCGGAACTGGGTGGTGATGGCGGACCCCGAGGGCAACGAGTTCTGCGTCTTGCGCACCCTGGCCCCGCGGGACTAGGCCGCGGGCGTGGCGGACGATCGTACGGACTCGGCCTGGGGCACCTTCCTGGAGCTGGGCGATCCGGCGGACGGGTCCTTGCACGTGCGGCTGGCCCGAGCCCTGCGGACCGCGGTGACCGGCGGGCGCATCGCCTCCGGCAGCGCGCTGCCGCCGAGCCGGAGCCTCGCGGCGGACCTGGGGTGCTCGCGGTGGGTGGTGACGGAGGCGTACGCCCAGCTCGTCGCCGAGGGGTACCTGGAGGCGCGCAGCGGCTCGGCCACCAGGGTCCGGGCGGGCGCCGTCGCCGCCCCGGAGGCCGGCGGTGCCGTCGCCGCGCGCTGGGAGCCGGAGTTCGACCTGCTGCCGGGCGTTCCCGACCTGCGGGCGTTTCCCCGCAGACGATGGGCCGAGGCGGTGCGGGAGGCCACCGGCACCCTGGAGTGGGCCGAGCTGGGATATCCCGACGCGGCCGGTCTCGCCCGCCTCCGGCAGCGGCTCGCCGCGTACCTGGTACGCGGGCGCGGCGCGTCGCTGGACGCCCGGCAGCTCGTGGTCTGCGCCGGCACGCTCGACGCGGTGCTCCGGCTGTGCCGCGCCCTGCGGGCGGAGGGCCACACCCATGTGGCCGTGGAGGACCCCGGCTGGTCGCGGCTGGGCGCCACCGTCAGGGCGGCGGGCCTCGTCCCCGTCCCGGTGCCGGTGGACGGTGACGGCCTGCGGGTGGACCTGCTGCGACGGGCGCGGCAGGTCCGGTCGGTGATCGTCGCCCCGGCCCACCAGTTCCCGACCGGTGTGGTCCTCGCCCCGGCCCGCCGTGCCGAGCTGGTCGCCTGGGTCCGCGAGGTCGACGGCCTGGTGCTGGAGGACGACTACGACGCCGAGTTCCGCTACGACCGCCATCCCGTGGGGGCCCTGCAGGGCATGGCCCCGGAGCACGTCGTGCTGATGGGTTCGGTCAGCAAGACCCTCTCGCCGGCCCTGCGGATCGGCTGGGCGGTGGCCCCGCCCCACTGGTCCGCCGTCCTCGGCGCGGAGCACGTCGGAGGCATGCCGCCGCCCGTGATCGACCAGGAGGCGTTCGCCCGTTTCCTGGCCGCGGGGGCCTACGACCGGCACCTGAGGGCGTCGCGGCTGCGCTACAAACGGCGGCGGGACCGCCTGCTGGCCGAACTCGCGGCGTCGCTGCCCGGGTTGCCGGTGTCGGGGGCGGCGGCCGGTTTCCATCTGCTGCTGTCCCTGCCGGACTGCTCGGCCGCCGTGGTGGTCGAGGAGGCGGCCCGGCGGGACGTGAGGCTGGCGGACCTCGACGACCACCGCATGGTGCGGACCTCGGACGCGGCCGGCCGGACGCTGGTCCTCGGGTACGGGAATCTGGCGGACCAGGCCGTGCCCGGTGCCGTGCGGCGCCTGGCGGAGGCCGTCGCCGCGGCCCGGCGCCGGGGCCAGGACCGCGAGCACCGCCACGGCGGCGTCCACGAGCGCGACCGCGAGCGCGACCGGGGCAGCCTCGGCGACGGGGGTGACGGGAGCCGGCGGGCTGACGTGAGGTGGGCGCCCGGGTCGGGCCGCGCCTCGGTCAGCCCCGTGCGGCGTGGTCGAGGCGCGCCCTGAGTTCGACGGGCAGTTCCAGTGCGACGGCGCCCAGCGCTTCGTCCAGTTGCTCGACGGAACTCACGCCCACGATCGGGATCACCGGCGGGTCGCCGCCGAGCAGCCAGGCCAGTACCACCTGGTTGACCGTGGCGCCCAGCTCGGCGGCCACCTCCCGCAGGGCGGTCAGGCGCTGTCCGGTGCCGGGGTGGTCGTAGGCGGCCGGCAGGGACTTGTCCGGCCGTGTGTACGCGCCCGACAGCAGCGACGAGTAGGCCATCAGCGTCAGGTCGGGCTCGGCGCGCACGTAGTCGAGGAGTTCGGCGGTGGCATGGACGTGTCCGCCCTCCGGCAGTCCGATGTCGAGGCGCGGTTGGAGGTAGGAGTAGCGCTGCTGCACACAGGTGTAGCCCGTCCAGCCGTGGGCCCGGGAGGTCGCGCGGGCCCGCTCGGTGCGCCAGGTGGCGTGGTTGGAGCAGCCGAGCACCGCCACCTTGCCGTCGCCGACCAGGCCGTCGAGGGCCCCGAGTGTTTCCTCCAGGGGGACGGACCGGTCCTCGATGTGCGTCCAGTACACGTCGATGCGGTCAGTGCCCAGGCGTCGCAGGCTGTCCTCCGCGGCCTTGCGTATCACCGGTGCCGACAGTCCCTCGGCCGTCTCCAGGCCGGTGCCGGGGACGGTGGGCCGGGCGCCCACCTTGGTGGAGATCACCACGTCGTCGTACCGGCGGCGGTCGGCCAGCCAGCGGCCGATGGTCCGCTCGCTCTCGTCGCCGGTCCCGCCGGGGGCCCAGAAGGCGTAGTTGTCGGCGGTGTCGACGAGATCGCCTCCGGCCTCGACGAACCGGTCGAGGATGGCGAACGACGTCTTCTGGTCCACGGTGGTGCCGAAGGGCAGGGCGCCCAGGCACAGGGCGCTGACGAGGGGGCCGGAGGGCCCCCCGACTCGGCGTCGGAGCATCGGTGTCACCTCGGTCTTCCCCGCACGTCACGACGTGCGGGCTCGGTCAGGAACGGCTCCACCGTAGGGACGGATCGGCCCGGAGTCCCGGTCCGATCCGGCACCGGAAAACCGGACCGATTCCGCCGTGCGGACCGACGGCGCCGGTACCGGGCCCGCCCGGCCGGGCCACGGTGTCGCCGTCACAGGGCGGCGACACCGTGGTCCCCGCTTGCGGAGGCTGCCGTCACCGCGCCGGCCGCCCACCGCGGTAGCGCTGGGCCAGCCTGGCCAGCGCGACCGCGGCGAGCAGCAGCCCGAAGTCGCGCAGCGCGATGTCGTAGTGGCCGGGGACGGTCAGCAGGTTCACGATGATCCCGGCGAGCCATCCGGCGACCAGCCAGCCGCCGAAGCGCGGGGCGACGGCGACGACCAGTCCCGCGACGATCTCGACGACACCGACCGCGTACATCGCCGCCTGAGCGCTGCCGGGGACGAGGTCGTCGATCCACGGCGCGAGGTAGACGGGCCAGTCCACGAGCAGGTCGGCGAACTTGTCCAGCCCGAACAGGATCGGCGCCACCGTGAACCCGGCGCGCAGGATGACGAACGCCTGGTAGCCGGGATCGGCGAGTGCGGACCGCCCGGGTGCGGCGGAGGTGTGGGGTGTGGTTGCGGACGACATGACGACCCTCTCTTCTATCGACAACTCTCACTATCGATAGAAGCGCGCGGGGCATCTATAGTCAATGGATGTGGGTTTTACACTGGTGTTCATGGAGCACCCGAAAGAAGGACAAGGACCCGGCACCGACGTCTCCGCCGTCGCCGCGCTCGACGAGCCGACCCGCAGGAGGCTGTACGACCACGTCGTGCGGCAGCCGGCGCCGGTCAGCCGCGACGAGGCCGCCTCGGCGCTCGGACTCGCCCGCCAGACCGCGGCCTTCCACCTGGACCGCCTGGCCGACGAGTCGCTGCTCGACGTCGTCTACGAGCGGCGCAGCGGGCGCACCGGCCCGGGAGCCGGCCGCCCGGCGAAGCTCTACAAGCGCTCCGCCAAGCAGGTCGCCGTCAGCCTGCCCGAGCGCCACTACGAACTGGCCGGACGGCTCCTCGCCCAGGCGCTGGAGGAGTCCGAGGCCACCGGGGAGCCGGTGCGGGAGGTCCTGCACCGCAAGGCCCGGGAACTCGGCGTCCGGCTCGCCGGCCGCACGCGGACGGACGTCTTCGCCCTGCTGGAGGAGAACGGCTTCGAGCCGCGCCACGAGGGTGACGCCGTCGTGCTGGGCAACTGTCCCTTCCACGCGCTCGCCCGCGACCACACCCGGACGGTGTGCGGCATGAACCTCCACCTGCTCGGCGGGGTCCTGGAAGGGCTCGGGGACACTGGCTTGCGGCCCCGCCTGGCACCCGCCCCCGACCACTGCTGCGTCCGCCTGGAACCGGCCTCCGCCGCACCCGCCCCCGCGTCCTGACCGGGGCCGCCGTCCGACGCCCCCGCCCCGCTCACCTTCCCCTTCGTCCGAGGAGCACGTGATGGACCTCGCCGCACCGGCCACCGACCACGCGACGCCCCACGCCGGGCCGCCCGCCTCCCCCGCCGGTCCGCCTGGCCCGCGGACAACCGCCTCGGTCAGTCCGCTGCGCGTCGTCCACGACACCGACGGCGTCGACCTGGCCGAAGCCGAAGGCGCCGCGGCCCGCTTCCTGCGGGCGCTCGGCGTCGACCTCGACGGCGAGAGTCTGGGCGACACCCCCGGCCGCATGGCCCGCGCCTACGCCGAGCTGTTCAGCCCCCGCCCCTTCGACCTCACCACGTTCCCCAACGACGAGGGCTACGACGAGCTGGTGCTGGCGCGCGGCATCCCCGTCCGGTCGGTGTGCGAGCACCACATGCTGCCCGTCGTCGGCACCGCCCACGTCGGCTACCTGCCCGGCGACCGCATCCTCGGGCTCTCCAAACTCGCCCGCGTCGTGGAGCACTTCGCCTGCCGCCCCCAGGTCCAGGAACGCCTCACCAAGCAGGTCGCCGACTGGCTGGACACCCACCTCGCGCCCAAGGGCGTCGGCGTGGTGATCGAGGCGGAGCACAGCTGCATGACCCTGCGCGGGGTCCGGGCCACCGGCTCCACCACCCTGACCTCGACCCTTCTCGGCTCCTTCCGCCACGACGCCCGCTCCCGCGCCGAGTTCCTGTCCCTGACCGGCTTGTCGTCCTGAGCCGTGTCCCCGGCTCTCCGGTCGGCGGGCGGGGAGCAGACGCGCGCGGAGCCGGTGCCGGCGGCTCGTCCGCCCGCCGGCACCGGCTCCGCGATACGGGGTAGGGCCTGGGTCACTCCCCCGGCCGGATGCGCCCGCGCCACGCACCGGTCTCGCCGCCGCGGCCCTCGATGTACTCCTTGAAGCGGTGCATGTCCCCCTTGACCCGCCGGTCGATCACGCCCAGCATGTCGCCGGTCTTCTCGGCGACACCGGTGGGCTCGACCTCCATGACGAGCTCGACCCTGGTGTGCGTGTCGTCCAGGCGCTGGAAGCGGACCGTGCCCTTCTGCCGGGTGTCCCCCGTGGTGGTGCGCCATGTGATGCGCTCGTCGGGGAGCTGGTCGACGATCTCGGTGTCGAACTCGCGCTTCACGCCGCTGACCTGGGTGGTCCAGTGGTTGCGGCGGTCGTCGAGCTGCGTCACCTTCTCCACCCCCTCCATGAACCGCGGGAACTCCTCGAACTGCGTCCACTGGTTGTAGGCGGTGTGCACGGGGACCTCGACTTCCACCGCTTCCTTGACCGTGCTCATCTGACAACCTTCCTCTCTACCGGATGCGTCGTGCTCCGCGCCGAGGACCGGCGAGCGGCCTCGGCACGCCCACGCGGGTACCCCGGGAACACGCCTGTAACGTCCGGGCGGCGCCGGCCCGTGTCGCCGCTCACCTCCGCCCACCGCCCCGTTCGCGCGGGACCGCCGCCTCGGGAGCGGGTGAGCCGTTCCAGCTCATGCGCGACCACGGCAGAACGAGTTCGTCCGTACCGCGCACCTGACGGGGCGCCAGGTCATCGACCCGCGCCGCCTCCCGGTGCCGGCCGAAGACGGTGTCGACGTAGCGGTGACCGGTGTCGGCCGCGATGAACAGGACCGTCCGGCCGGGGTCCTCGCCCCGTTCCCAGCGGGCGGCGAGGTAGGCGGCCCCGGTGGAGAGTCCGGCGAAGACGGCGTGCCGGCGCAGCAGGTCGACGCTGCCCGCGAGGGCGGCGTCGAAGGCCACCCAGTGAACGGTGTCGTAGTGGTCGTGACGGACGTTGCCGAAGGGGATGGAACTGCCGATCCCGGCGATGATGATCTCCGGGTCGGCGACGTGCTCGCTGCCGAAGGTGACGCTCCCGTACGGCTGGACACCGACGAGCCGCACATCGACGGAACGTTTCCGCAGATAGTGGGCGAGGGCGCCGGTGGAGGCCCCCGAGCCCACGCCGCCGACGAGGACCAGCGGTCCGCCGTCCGTCTCCGCCAGGATCCGCTCGGCGACGGCCTCGTAGCCGAGGTAGTGGACGTCGTCGTGGTACTGGCGCATCCAGTGGTAGTCGGGGTGGTCGCGCAGGATCTCCCGGACGCGGGCGACCCGGCGGCTCTGGTCCAGTTTGAGGTCGGCGGTGGGCCGCATCTGCTCCAGGTGCGCGCCGAGCACGTCGAGTTGGGTGCGCAGGGTGTGGTCGACGGTGGTGGAGCCGACGATGTGGCAGCGCATGCCGTAGCGGTGGCAGGCCAGGGCGAGGGCGTAGGCGTAGATGCCGCTGGAGCTGTCGACGAGGGTGTCCCCGCGGCGTACCGCTCCGGTGTCGAGCAGGTGGCGCACGGCGGCCAGGGCCGAGACGACCTTCATCGTCTCGAAGCGCAGGCAGACGAGTTCGCCGTCGAGGCGTATCAGGTCCGGTCGGCCGACGGCGTCCGAGATGTGTGCGTCCACGGGGGAACTCCTCGCTGGTGGGGGGTCGCGAACGTGGTGAAGGTCCGGGTCTGCGGGATGCCTGCGCGGTCCAGGGCGCGGGCGCAGCGGCGCAGCCGGCGGTGCAGGCCGGGGGTGCGGGGGTCGTAGAGGAGGCCCGCCACGTTGCCGCTGTGGGCGATCTGGACACCGGCGGCGCCCGTGCTGTCGGCGATGCCGGTGAGCGCCGGGAACTCCCGGTGCCGCAGGACGCGTTGCCGCATCCGGGCGCTGGCCGTGCTCACCCGGCCGAGCAGCGCGGTGTCGGCGTCGGTCACCGCCCGGCGGAGCATGCGCCGCAGGTGCTCGTAGGCGTGGAGGTCCTCGCCGTGGTCGGGGGCGGGGAGCGAGAGGGTGTCGACCGGTTCCCCACCGCCGAGCGCGCACCCGACCACCACGGCGGGCGGCAGGGCGGTGCCGAGCGTTTCCAGGACCCGGCCCTCACGCTGGGCGAAGAGCAGCGGACGTGATCCGTGCATCAGGGGGTCGCTGGCACCCTCGGCGCGCACCGCGATCCGGGCGATCGTCCGGGGCGGCAGCAGCAGGCCCCACGAGGCGGCGACCGCGCGCACCGTGGCGATGACGTCGCTGGTGGACGAGCCCATGCCGAGTCCGACGGGGAGGTCTCCGGTGAGCACCAGTTCCCCGCCGCACGGTTCGCGGCGGCGGCGCGCCGCGCACGCGTGCACGGCGAGGACGGCCGCCGCCCGCGCCTTGGTCCGGCCGGCCGGCGAGACCGTCACCTCCTCGGGCGGGCATCCGGGCCGCTGGGTGAAGCGGGCGGTGCTCCCCCGCCCGACGACCGGCAGGGTGACCAGTCCGTGGCAGGGGCGGCGGCGCTCGTCGAGGAAGACGCCCTGCAGGATCTCGCCGTGGTGGGCGGCGGCGCGGCCGGTACCCGTCGCGCCGCGGGCGGCGGCGTCGGGCCGGGCCGACCGGCGGGTGGCAGCCGTCATGCGGTGGCCGCCGCCCGGTAGCGGTACAGGGTCGTGGGTTCCGCGCTGAACTGGGAGAAGGGGAAGGGTTCCGCGGACAGGGCGGTCACCCCCGCCCCGAGGAACGCGCGCGCCACGGCGCTGCCGGACTGGGCGTAGACCACCAGGGGCACGCCGCGTTCGCGGCAACGGGCCACGATGGTGTCGAAGCTGCCGTTGCCCAGGGTCATGCCGGTGGCGACCACCGCGTCGGCGGTGTCGAGCACCTCGTGCATGTCGTCGGCGACCGGGTCGCCCCACCGGGTGGTGCGCAGGTTGAAGTCGCAGAGCAGGGGCGTGCCGCCGCGCTCACGGATGGCGGCGACGAGCGGGTCGACCACCCCGATCAGTGCGACCCGCGCGCCGGCCGGGATGTCCAGGAGCCCGGCGATGGCCTCGTCCCGGGCCCTCGCCCGGATCTCGGGCGTACCGGCGGGCAGGGTGACCCGTTCCGCCGCGGCCGCCTCGCGGTGCGGTCGTGCCGCACCGAGGTAGGCGTCGAGCGCGGCGATCCGCAGCGGGCGGGGCGCCTCGCGCAGCAGGGTGTCGAGCGGGGTGCCGGAGGCGTCGCGGCACACGGAGGGGTCGACCTCGCCCGCTTCGAAGGCACAGCCGCCGAAGGCACCGCCCAGACGGACGAGGACGTACTGGTTGAGGTACGTGGTGTTCCCGCCGGCCAGCCGGGTGCCGTGGTGGACCCAGAACACGCTGGTGGCCACCAGTCCGTCGGGACGGGGACCGTGCTCGCCCGCCAGGACGCCGGCCAGGAGTTCGTCGGTGTTCTTCATCGCTGCCCTCCGGTGCGGGGCGTGTCGTGGGTGATGCGGAAGAGGAAGGTCAGCACGCCGTCCCGCCAGTCGTGCAGGTGGTCGACGCGGGGGCTGAGTCCGTGGTCGAGGGCGTGCCGCACGATCGCCCGCAGGTCGGCGGTGTTGGAGGCGATGAGGTAGATCTCGCCGTCGGGGGCGAGGAGGTCCCGTTCCACGATCTGGGCGAAGAACCTGGCGAGGAGCGGCGCGCCCACGCACACGTTGCGGACGACGTCGGGGTCGTCGCTGACGGTCTGGCTGACGGCGGGCGGGTTGAAGGTGACGACGTCCAGGCGGACTTCGTCCGGGAGCGCGTCGAAGACGTCGCTCACCAGCGGGTGGAAGGCGGTGTCCGGGCGTTCGCCGACGAGCCGCCGGTAGTGGCGGGTGGCGGCGGCCACGCTCGGCGGGTGGACGTCGATCGCGTGGATCTCCGTGGCTCCCCGCAGCCCCGCGGCCACGGCCTCGACGCCGAGTCCGACGCCCATGGCGGCGTAGCGGCGGCCGCGGGTCTCGATCCGGCCGTCGAGCAGCCGTTCGTGGATCAGCCGGCTGGTCCAGCCCGGGACGAAGACGCCGGGCGGGACGGCGAAGGTCCAGCCGTTCCACTCGTAGGAACGGGTCGTGTGCAGGTCCGCCTTGGGCTGGTTGAGGGCGATGATCCGGTCGGCGGGGAGGGGCGGGGGCAACTGTTCGAGCAGGGCGGAAGCGGTCGTCGTGAGGTCCATGGGGGTCCTTGGGTGGTCGTCGACGTGGTCTCAGGTCCGCGTCGGGAGAGGTCCCGCAGCGGGCCGAGAGCACCTTAATGGAAATGATTGTCATTGCGATAGTCTGCCTCGCGGCCGGTCCGCACCCGGCCCTCGACCCCGTACACGACAGGAGCGCGCCCTCGTGCCGACCCCACCCGCCCCGCCCACACCCACAAAGGCACCTCGCGTGAAACAGCCTTCGATCCTCCTGGACCTTGCCTTCCTCCGCCTCTGGACGGGCGCCACCGCCTCGGGACTCGCCACCTGGGCCCTGCCCTTCGTGCTGGGCCTCGCGGTCTTCGACCGGGCTCTCGCGGCCACCGATCTCGGACTGCTTCTCGCCGCACGCACCGCGGGGTTCCTCGCCGCGGTCCCCGTGGCCGGAGTGCTGGCGGACCGGTACTCGCGCCGGGGCGTCGTCCTGTGGGCGGGCCTGGCCGCCGGTGCCGCGGCGCCGGTGATCGCCGCGGGCCTGGACCGCTCGGTGCTGCTGATGGCGGCGGGCGCCGCGGTGGCCGGTGCGGGGCAGGGCGCCTGCCGGCCCGCCTACCAGGCCCTGACCGCCGAGGTGGTGGACGCCGACCGCAGGCAGCAGGCCAACGCGGCCATGACGCTGGCGGTGCGGGTGACCACGCTCGTGGGGCCCTCGCTGGCCGCCCTGCTCGCCGCCTTCCTGGACACCTGGGCGCTGTTGGTGGGCATCGGACTGCTCTGGCTCGTCGCCGCGTGCGTCCCCGGAAGCGGCACCCGGGCGGTCATCGCCGACCGACCGCCCCGGGGCGCGGCCGACGGTCCCGGCAGGACGCCGTTCCTCGCCGAGTTCGCCGAGGGCGTCCGCGAGGCCCGGCGCCACCCGTGGTTCCTCGCCGGGCTCGGCGCGCTGACGGCCGTCATAGCCACGGGCTACTCGGCGACCGGGGTGGCCCTGCCCATGGTCAGCAGGGACGAGTACGGCACGGAGGTCGTGCTCGCGGGCGCGATGACCGCGTACACCGCGGGAGCGCTGGCCGGTGCGCTGATCATCGCGCGCCTGCGGCCCCGCAATCCGGGCTGGGCCGCGCTGGCCGGGCTCGCGGCCTACGGATTCGCCCCGCTGAGCCTCGTCTTCCCGGTGCACCCGGTCGTCGTGATGACGGCCTACGCCGTGGCGGGCCTCGGCATCGAGCTGTTCAACGTGCCGTGGTTCACCGCCGCCCAGCGCGAGGTCGCGCCGGACAAGCTGGCCCGGGTCTCCTCCCTGGACTTCCTGCTCTCCTACGGCCTCGCCCCGGTCGGACTCGCCGTCATCGCGCCCGCCATCGACGCCTTCGGCGCCACGTGGGTCCTCGCGGGCTGCGCGGTCGTCTGCTTCGCGGCGCCGGCCGCCGCCGCCCTCGTCCCCAGCACCCGCGCCTTCTCCCGCCCGGCGGCGCGCGACGGCGCCCCCTGAGGCGGCGGCCGGTGCGGCCGCCCGCCGGGTCCGCGGGGGCGCGGGACCGGCGGGCGGCGGTGTCTCAGCGCTCGAGGTCCCGCAGATACGCGGCGAACTTCTCCAGGCCGTCGATGTTGCGGGGGCCGCTGATGCCCTCGTTGTAGTCGAGGATGAAGAAGTTGTCCTTCTTCACCGCGGGGAGCCCCCTGGTGTGGGGCGACTTCTTCAGGAAGTCGATCTTCTTCTGGGCGGGTTGGTCGCCGTAGTCGAGGATGACGACGACTTCGGGTTCGGCCTCGGCCACGGACTCCCAGTTGACCTGGGTCCAGCGCTCGTCGAGACCGGAGAAGACGTTCCTTCCGCCCGCCGTGCCGATGATGTCGTCGGGCGGCACCTGGTTGCCCGCGGTGAAGGGCTGGTCGGTGCCGGAGTCGTAGAGGAACACGGGCACCGGGTCACCCTTCGGCGCTTTGGCCCTCACCTTGGCCACGCGTTCCTTCAGGCCGGCCACGACCTCCGCGGCCTTCTCCTCGACCCGGAAGATCCTGCCCAGCCGTTCGAGGTCCGTGTAGAGAGCGTCGAAGGGCCTCATCCTCTCGGGGTGGCCCGGGTAGTTGAAGCAGCTCTCGGTGTGCATGAAGCTCTGGATGCCGAGCTTGTCGAGGATCTCGGGCGTGATGCCCCGCTCGTCCTTGAAGCCCGAGTTCCAGCCGGCCACGACGAAGTCGGACTTGGCCTCGACCACCACCTCCTTGTTGAGGAGGTCGTCGCTGAGCATCTTCACCCGGGCGTACTCGGAGGCCCACGGGGACTCGCTCACCGGCGGGTTGGCGGGCGGCATGACGTAGCCGTACACATGGTCGGTCAGGCCCAGGGCGAAGAGCTTGTCGGCGCTGCCGCCCTCGTAGGCGACGGCCCGCTGGGGCACCGAGTACTCCACCGGCTCACCGCAGCGCTTGACGGTGACCTTGCCGGCCTCCTTGCCGTCCGACTCGACCTCGGCGCCGCACCCGCCGAGCACCAGGACCGCCGCCAGGGCGGATCCCAGAGCGGCGGGCCGGCGGACCGCGGCGGGGTTTCGGGTTCTGCGCATGTCGATCAGCCTTTCGACGGGTGGGGGTCGAGCGAGTACAACAGCTGGGGATCGCCGGTCAGCGGGTGCGCGACGACGCTGGCCCGGACGCCGAAGACGTCACCGACGAGCCGCGTCGTGAGCACCTCCGCGGGCGTGCCGGAGGCGACCAGTCGGCCGTGGGAGAGGACGCCGAGCCGGTCGCAGGCCGCCGCGGCGAGGTTGAGGTCGTGCAGGACGACGAGGACGGTCAGCCCGGACCCGCGCAGCATCGAGAGGAGGTCGACCTGATGGCGGACGTCCAGGTGATTGGTCGGCTCGTCCAGCACCAGGATCTCCGGCTCCTGCACGAGCGCGCGGGCCAGCAGGACGCGCTGGCGCTCACCGCCCGACAGCGTCAGGACGCCCCGGTGCGCGAGGTGCCGGATGTCGAGCCGGTCCATCGCGCTCGCGCACAGCTCGCGTTCGCGACGGCTGAGCGCCTGGTTGCCGCGCAGGTGGGGTGCGCGCCCGAGCGCGACGACCTCCTCGACCGTGAAGTCGAAGTCGACGCCGCCGTCCTGTGTCATCGCCGCGACGGTCCGCGCGCTGTCGCGCAGCGGCAGCCGGGTCAGGTCGCGCTCGCCCACCCGGACGGTCCCGGAGCTGGGGCGCAGCGCCCGGTACACGCACCGCAGCGCGGTGGACTTGCCGCTTCCGTTGGGGCCGACCAGGCCCACCACCTGCCCGTGCGCCACCTCCAGGGACAGTTCGCGCACGAGGCTCCTGCCGTCGGTCACCACGGAGAGCGCGTCGAGTCTCAGGTCCATGTCAACGGCCTCCGAAGGTGTAGCCCCTGCGCCGCATCAGGGCGATGAAGACGGGCACCCCCACGAGCGCGGTGATGACTCCGAGCGGCAGCTCGCGCGGGGCGGCCAGGGTGCGCGCCGCCAGGTCGACCCACACCATGAAGACCGCTCCGGCCAGGGGGGCCACGGCGAGGACGCGGGCGTGCGCGGCGCCGACGGCCATCCGCACCACGTGCGGCATGACGAGTCCGACGAAGGCGATGGCGCCGCTCACGGCGACCGTGACGCCGGTGACGAGCGAGACCAGGACCAGCAGCGCCCGGCGGTGCCGGTCGGGACCGACCCCCAGGCTCGCGGCGGTCTCGTCGCCGAGGGAGAGGACGTCGAGCACGCGCCCGTACCGGTGGAGGATCACGAGTCCCGCCACCACCACGGTGGCGACGACGGGCAGCACGCCCCAGGTCGCGGCGCCGAAGCTGCCCATCGTCCAGTACAGGACCATGCTCGTCGCCTCGCTGTCCGGCGCGAAGTAGACGATCAGGCTCATCACCGCCTGGAAGCCGAGGGACATGGCCACACCCGTCAGGACCAGGCGCAGGGGTGAGAGCGAACCCCGGCTGGAAGCCGCCGCGTACACCAGCAGCGAGGCGACCAGGGCGCCGGCGAAGGCGCCGACGGAGACCGCGTAGACGCCGAGGGCCGCCAGCCCGCCGGTGACCGTGACACCGACGGCGCCGACCGAGGCGCCCGAGGAGACGCCGAGGACGAAGGGGTCGGCCAGCGCGTTGCGCACCATGGCCTGGATCGCCACGCCGATCGCGCTGAGCCCGGCGCCCACCAGCGCCGCCAGCAGCACGCGCGGCGTCCGGATCTCCCAGATGATCTGGTACGTCGTCACCTCGTCCGCGTCGATGCGCCCACCGCTGAGGGCCGCCCACAGGTGACGCGCCGTCTCCTGGGGGGTGATGGCCGCGGGCCCCAGGCCGATGGCGACGACGACGGAGACGAGCAGGACCGCGGCCAGCCCGGAGCAGGCCAGCAGCAGGGCTCCTCGGGAGGCGAGCCGGCCGCGCGGCCCCGGGGCGGACGCCGTCGCGGCGTGCCCGTCCGGTCGGTCCGTGTCCCGGTCTGCCGACGGTACGGAGGTCGAGGGCGGAGGCACCTGGCCTACCTACGCTTTCTGAAGATAATGGGAACCATGTTCAGTTGCGAGAATCTAGCATGCCCGCGCCGCCCGCGGCCGGGGCTCCCGCGGGATCGGCGTACCGGCGCTTCGGGCCGCCGTGCCCCGCCGGGCGGGGAGTGAGACCGTGGAGGGCGGGCATATGCCTTCCGGGCTCGTCCGGGGGCCCGCCCAGTTCCCCCTCGCACACAGGAGCACCGGCGTGATCAGCGACAACACCTCCGCGGGTACCGCTCGGGGCAGCGCACCCGAAGCGGCTCGATCCGACGCCGCCGACCGCGAACAGCGGTTGCGCCGTCGGCTGGAGCGGCTGATCGGCATCGCCGCCACCGAGGGCAACGAGTTGCGCCGTCTGCGCAACGGGGACGAGATCTTCCCGGCGATGCTCGACGCGATCCGCTCCGCCGAGCACACCATCGACCTGATGACCTTCGTGTACTGGCGGGGCCAGATCGCCCGGGACTTCGCCGACGCCCTCGCCGAGCGCGCACGTGCCGGCGTGCGGGTACGGCTCCTGCTCGACGGCTTCGGGGCCAAGGAGATCGAGCAGCGGCTGCTCGACCTCATGGACGACGCGGGCGTTCAGGTCGCCTGGTTCCGCAAGCCCTTCTGGCTCTCCCCCTTCAAGCAGAACCACCGCTGCCACCGCAAGGCCCTCGTCGTCGACGAGCAGATCGCCTTCACCGGCGGCGTCGGGATAGCGCAGGAGTGGTGCGGCGACGCCCGCGGCCCGGCGGAGTGGCGTGACACCCACGTACGGCTGCGCGGCCCCGCGGTGGACGGCGTCGCGGCGGCCTTCGCGCAGAACTGGGCCGAATGCCACGACGAACTCTTCGACCACCACGACCGCTTCACCGCGCACCCGCGGGCGGGCTCGTCGGTGGTCCAGGTGGTGCGCGGGTCCGCCAGCATCGGCTGGCAGGACATGCAGACCCTGATCCGGGTGATGCTCACCTCCGCCGAGGAGCGGTTCCGCCTGGCCACCGCCTACTTCGCGCCGGACGCCTACTTCGTCGACCTGCTGTGCCGGACCGCCCGTCGCGGTGTACGGGTGGAGATCCTGCTGCCGGGTCCGTACACCGACCAGCGCGCCTGCCAGTTGGCCGGCCAGCATCACTACACCCGGCTGCTGGAGGCGGGGGTGAGCATCCGTCAGTACCAGCCGACCATGATGCACGCGAAGATCATCACGGTGGACTCGGTCGCCTCCCTGATCGGGTCGACCAACTTCAACCGCCGTTCCATGGACCACGACGAGGAGGTCATGCTCGCGGTCCTGGACGAGGCGTTCACCGCCGAGCTCGACCGCGACTTCGAGGAGGACCTGCGGCGCAGCGTCGACATCGACCTCGCCCGGTGGAGACGGCGCGCGCCGCTCCAGCGCGCCCTGGAGGCCGCGGTCCTGCCGATACGGCGCTTCCTGTGACCGGACGGCCCGGTGGGACCGTCCCGCCCGACCGGCTCATGCGCCGCGGGCCCCACGCGCTCCGTGCCCGGCGTCCGCCGCGGGTCGCATCGGCGCGAAGAGGACGTCGCGCCACAGGGCGCGGGCCCCGGACGCGTCGTCGGCTTCCACCCGGTCGCCGGGGATCGCCCAGACCTTGACCGGCGTGCCGTCCGGGGTGACCGCCGGCCAGCCCGGGTCGCCGGTGGCCGCGAAGGCGGCCCAGGAGCGGACCATACGGGCGCAGAGGGCACGGTCGTCCTCGTCGGGAGCGCCGCCGATGAGGAAGTCGGCGCCGACCGCGTCCAGGTTGCCGAAGGCGAAGGGGACGTCGGCGGTGTGCCAGGGCCTGACCCCTTCCCGTTCGCGGGCGAACCGGGCCAGGTACGCCCGACCGCCGGCCCTCGCGTGCCGCTCGGCGAGGCGGGTGGTGTACTCGCCGAACGTCGCGTCGCCGCAGAGGGCCAGGTAGCGGTCGAGCACCGGAGCGTGCGGCATCAGCGCGCGGTAGCCCTCGGTCAGGTGGGCCGGCAGGTCCAGCGCTTCGGCGGCGTCCGCCAGCTCCGCCTCGGTGGTGACCGTCCGCACGGCGCCCACGGCGTGGAGGAACCAGTACTCCTCCAGCGTGTGGCACACCAGCAGGTCCACCTCCCGCGCGGCCCCGGCGGCGACCGCGCGCAGCGGGTCCAGGGGGAGCACCTCGCCGTCGACGACGGGCTGGAAGATCACGGGATCGAAGGCGTGGACCGCCGCGACGGGGTCGGTCCCGCAGTGCGCGGCGACCTTGTCGGAGGCGGCCACCAGCTCCGCGGGCGGCACGGACAGCAGGCCCCGGGCCGTCGGGGCGACCCCGGCCGCCGCCGCGATCCGCCCGGTGACCGCCGCGGCGAGGTCGACCGTGTAGAAGGAGCTGGGCACGCTGTGGGCGATCGTCCGCCGGAACAGCCCGCGGGTCCGCTCCATGGTCATCAGGCAGACCGCCGAGCCTCCTCCGGAGGAGTGCCCGGCGACGGTGACGTTCGCGGGGTCGCCGCCGAAGGCCGCGATGTTCTCGCGCACCCAGCCCAGCGCGGCGGCCTGGTCGAGGAGTCCGCGGTTGTCCGGGAAGCCCGGCACATGACCGAATCCCTCGAAACCCACGCGGAAGTTGCAGGTGACCACGACCAGACCGGCTCGCGCCAGGGCCGTTCCGTCGAAGTCGGGCTGGGCGGACGAGCCGAAGGTGTAGGCGCCGCCGTGGATCCAGAAGAACACCGGCAGCCCGCCGCCCTCCGCGCCGTCGGGGACCCACACGTTCACCGTGAGGACGTCCTCGTCACCCGCGCGCCACACCGGCGATCCGGGCAGCTCGGCCGATTGCGGGGCAATGGGGCCGAAGGCCGCGCAGTCCCGCACCCCGCTCCAGGCGGGCGCCGCCCGCGGCTCCCGGAAGCGCAGGGGCCCGAAGGGGGGCGCCGCGTACGGGATGCCCAGTACGGCGGTGACGCCCTCACCGGCCGGGACACCGCGCACCCGGCCGCCGGTCGTCCGGAACAATCGCTCGGCACCGCATGGTCGTTCAGTCATCGCGCGTCAGTCTGACCCATCCGGCACCACCCGTGCCAGGGAGTTCACGCACCGCCGCCGCACCCGGAGACCGGACGGTCCCGAAACGGGCCTGCCGGACCTGAGACGGACCGGACGAACCCCGGCACGGACCGGAGGTCCCGCCACGGACCTGACGAACCCCGGCACGGACCGGAGGTCCCGCCACGGACCTGACGAACCCCGGCACGGACCGGACGGTCCCGACACGGACCTGAGTAGGAACTGAGTACGCGCACCCATGTGCGGTTCGGTGGCGGCGACCACACTCGCCGCTATGACGAACATCCCGCCTCCGGCCGAGGAGCTGCGTCTCCTCGACGCCGAGTTGCGGCAACTCGACGCCCGCCGCGCCGTCCTGCTGCGCCGCCGCGAGTGGCTGGTCCACGTCCTGCGTACGGCCTCCGCGCAGCGGTCGGTCCCCGGCGCCGGTCAGATGCCCCCGGTGTGGCCCGTGGCACCCGGTGCCGCAGCCCCTCGCACAGAGGCCACGGCACCGGGCGTGCAGAACGTGCTGCTGCTCCTCGGCGGCATTCTGCTGACCGTCGCCGCCATCGCCTTCACCCTGGTCGGCTGGGGCCACCTGGGGATCACCGGCCGGGCCCTGGTCCTGGCGACGGTGACCCTCGCGGCGCTGTCCGCACCGGTGTGGCTGCTGCGACGCGGGCTGGGCTCCACGGCCGAGGCGGTGGCGGCGCTGGGCATGGCCCTGACCGTGCTGGACGCCTACGCCCTGCACGAAGTGGCGTTCGACGGCAGCGGCGGCCTCGGCTACGCGGCCGCCGCGTCCGCCGTCCTGTCCGCCGCGTGGGCCGCGTACGGAGCGGCGGCGGACCTGCTGGTGCCGCCGTCGGACGCCGATTCCCCGACGCGGCCGGACCGGGCGCGTGCGGGTGCGGCTACGGCTGCGCGCCCCGCGCTCCGGCTCCCCCTTCCCTGCGCCGTGGTGACCGCGCAGGTGCCGCTGCTCCTGTGGGCGCTCGCCGTGGACGCGGGTCCGCACACGCTCACCGCCGTGTTGCTGGTGACCGCGGCGGCCGACACCGTCGTGGCGCTCCGGCCGGCCCACGCGCCGGTGCGGATCGTCGGCCTCGTCGGCGCCTGCGTCGCGGGGGCCCTCGGGGTGCTGTCGGCCGGATGGCTCTGCTGGAGCGCGGCCGCACCGGTCGCGGCGGCGCGGGGTGCCGCGCTCCTGCTCCTCGCCGCGGCGATCGCCCTGGCCGCCGCCCGGTACGCCCCGAAGCCCGAGGTCGCCCTGTGCGCGTCGCTGGCCGCGGGGCTGTGCCTGGTCGCCGGGGCCGGCGGGGTGCTCCGGGCGTGGCTGCCCGGGGAGTGGACGGTGCCGGGATGTCTGGCCCTCGGGATCGCCCTGCTCACGGCCGTCCGGACGCCGCTTCCCCGGCCGATGCGGCAGGGCCTGGTCGGGGCGTCGCTGGTCGTGCAGGGCCTCGCGGTGCTGTGGACACTCCCGTTGGTGGCCGGCACGCTCCTCGGCCCGGTGGCCCTGATCGAGCGCCCGTGGTCGGGGACGCCGCTCGACATCCGGGACGCCGTCTTCCAGGACGCCGCCTGGCCCTCCTACGCGACGGCGGCGCCGCTGGTGCTCGCCGCCGTGGCCGGTGTGCTGGCCCTGGCCGAGCGCCGCGCCGTCCGGCGTCCGGCGTCCGGGGTGGGCGCGCTCGTCCTGGCCTGGGCGGCGGTCGTCGTGACCCCCGTGGTGCTGGAACTGCCCTACGGCGCGGGACTGGTGGCGGACGGTGCCGTGGTCGTGGTCGCGCTCTGCGTCGCCGAGCGGGCCCGTCGCGGTACGGGCGGGCCGTCGGCCCCGGCCCTCACGGCCCTCGTGCTGGCCCTGGTCACCTCCGTCACCCTCGCCCTCGTCTCGCTGGCCACCGAGGCCGGGACGATCGCCGTGCTCCTGGCGCTGGCCGCGCTGTTCGGCGTCGCGAGCACCCGTCCGGGGCTCGTGGCGTTCACCGCGCCCGCCGCGCTCGCGCACGCCACGGCTCTGGCGTGCGCGGCCGGGGCCTCCGCCGGCCTGCGGCCGGAGCACACCGCACTGCTGGTCCTCGTGGTGCCCGCCGTCGCGGCCCTGGTCGCGGCACGGGCGGCACGCGCGGACCGATCGGCGGCGACGGTCCCGGTCGAGGCGGCGGGCGCGGCCGCGGCGCTGCTGGCGCTCACGCTGGCGGTGACCGACCTGCCCGTGCTCGCCTCGGTGCTGGCGCTGTGCGGGGTCATCGCGGCCGGGACCGCGCTGCGGCCGGAGCGACGGCGGGCCGGCCACGCGGCGGCCGCCCTGTTCCTGCTGGCCGCCTGGGTACGGCTGGCGGCGTGGGAGGTCACCACGCCGGAGGCCTACACACTGCCGGTGTCCGTCGCCGCGCTCGCCGTCGGGCACCTGCGCCGCCGCCGCGACCCGTCGGTCTCCTCCTGGACGGCCCACGGCGCCGGGCTGTCGGTCACCCTGGTGCCGAGTCTGCTCGCGATGTGGGGCGATCCTCACTGGCTGCGGCCCCTGCTGCTCGGCACCACCGCGCTGGCCGTGACGCTGGTGGGCGCGCGGTCCCGGCTCCAGGCACCGCTGGTCCTCGGCGGCGGCACGCTCGCGCTGGTGGCGCTGCACGAGCTCGCCCCGTACATCGCCCAGGTCGTCGGGGTGCTCCCCCGCTGGGCGCCTCCCGCCCTCGCCGGTCTGGTCCTGCTCGCCCTGGGGGCCACCTACGAACAGCGGCTGCGCGACGCGCGGCGGCTGCGCGACGCGCTCGGTCGGCTCCACTAGACGGTGCCGGTCAGACGGAGCCGCTCAGACGCAGCCGTTCCGCCGGCACGGACGTCGAACGCCGGTCCGGGGGCCGGCCGTGCCGGCGGAGGGCGCCCGACGGCGCCCTCCTCCGGGACGTTCAGTCGAGGCAGAACTCGTTGCCCTCGACATCCTGCATGACGATGCAGGACTCGTTCTCCTCGTCCGCGTACAGCGTCCGCACGTGCACCGCGCCCAGCGCGACCAGCCGCGCGCACTCCGCCTCGAGCGCGGCCAGGCGCTCCTCCCCCACCAGACCGGTGCCGGCCCGCACGTCCAGATGGACGCGGTTCTTGACGACCTTGCCCTCGGGAACGCGCTGGAAGAACAGGCGCGGTCCCTCACCCGTCGGGTCGCTGCACGCGAACCAGGCACCCCGCTTCTCGGCCGGCTGCGTGCGGTCGTACTCCTCCCAGGTGGCGAAGCCCTCCGGCGGAGGCGGAGCGACGTACCCCAGCACCTCGCACCAGAAGCGGGCGACCCGTACGGGGTCGGCGCAGTCGAAGGTCACTTGGATCTTCCTGATCACGGCCATCGGCGCACCCTAGCAGGGGGTCCGCGCCCCATGTCCCGGCGTCGGCGCAGGCGTTGGGCCCGTCGGCGGCCGACGCGGGTCCGGTGGCGAGGAGGGGGCTTCGACCACTCCCACCCCCCTTGTGGCGCACATCACACTCGCTTCTGTCAGGAATCGCGGCGCCGTCTCGTTCGAGGGGCACGCGAACGAGACAGGAGCAACGCCATGAAGCACCGCATCGTCGTTCTCGGCGCCGGATACGCCGGGGCCTTCGCCGCCGGGAACCTGGCCCGTCGGCTCTCCCCCGCCGACACCGAGATCACCGTCGTCAACGCCGCGCCCGTCTTCGTCGAGCGGATGCGGCTCCACCAGCTCGCGACCGGCCAGGACGTCGCCTTCCGCGAGCTGTCCGACGTCTTCGCCGGTACCGGGGTGCGGGTGCGCCTGGCACGCGTCACCGGCCTCGATCCCGAGCGCCGCAGCGTCTGCGTGACCGGTGAGGACGGGGACGCCGAGCTGGCGTACGACACGCTGCTGTACGCGCTGGGCAGCTCCGTCGACCACCACGGCGTGCCGGGCGCCGCCGAGCACGCCTTCGACGTGACCGGCCGGGACTCCGCGCTCCGTCTGCGCGAGCGCCTGGCCGGCCTGGACGCGGGCGGCAGCGTCCTGGTCGTCGGCGAGGGGCTCACCGGCATCGAGTCCGTGACCGAGTTCGCGGAGTCCCGGCCCGACCTCTCGGTCGCGCTCGCCGCCCGGGGCGAGCTGGGTGCCTGGCTCTCCCCCGGGGCCCGCCGGCACCTGCGCCGGGCCTTCGACCGGCTGGGTGTCACCGTCCACGAGCACACCCGCGTCGAGGCCGTCGAGCCGACCCGGGTGATCACCGCCGGCGGAACCTCCCTGCCGGCCGACGTGACCGTCTGGTCGGCCGGGTTCGCCGTGCATCCCCTCGCGGCCGCCAGTGGCCTCGACGTCACCGAGACCGGCCGGATCGTCGTCGACCGGACCATGCGCTCGGTCTCGCACCCCGACGTCTACGCCGCCGGTGACAGCGCCCACGCGATCGGCGACAACGGCCGCCCGCTGCCGATGTCCTGCGCCTCGGCCGGTGTGACCAACATGCAGGCGACCGCCGCGATCGTCGCGCGCCTGACGGGCCGCGAGGTGTCGACCACCGGCCTGAAGTACTACGGCAACCACATCAGCCTCGGACGGCGGGACGCGATCTTCCAGATGGTGGACGGGGACGTCCGGTCGAAGTCCTGGTACCTCGGCGGCCGGACCGCCGCGCGGCTCAAGGCCGGCGTGCTGAAGGGGGCCGGGTGGGGCATCGCCCACCCGACCTTCGGCGTGCCGAAGCGCAGGCGCCGGCTGACCGCCGTGCTCGCCCCGTCCGACGTCGGGAGCGCCGCATAGGGTGTGCGGCATGGACACCGCAGCCCTCGCCCAGTTCGAGGCCGGCCGGGGTCGGCTGGCCTCGCTGGCGTACCGTCTGCTCGGCTCGGCCGCCGACGCCGAGGACGCCGTGCAGGACACCTTCCTGCGCTGGCAGGCCGCGGACCGGGAACGGGTGGCGGTGCCCGAGGCGTGGCTGACGAAGGTCCTCACCAACCTCTGCCTCGACCGGCTCCGGTCGGCGCAGGCACGCCACGAGCGGGCGGCCGGTGACTGGCTGCCCGAGCCGCTGCTCGCGGGCGACCCGATGCTCGACCCCGCCGACACCTTCGAGCAGCGTGAATCGGTGTCCCTGGCCGTGCTGACCCTGATGGAGCGCCTGGCGCCGGTGGAGCGGGCCGTCTACGTGCTGCGCGAGGCCTTCTCGTACACCCACGCCGAGATCGCCGGCATCCTGGACATCACCGAGTCCGCCAGCCAGCAGCACGCCCACCGGGCCCGCGAACGGGTCACCGCGGAGCGCCGCCGGGGCGGCGAGACCGACCCCGCGACCGCGCGCCGGGTCGTGGAGGAGTTCCTCGCCGCCGCCACGTCGGGGCGCACCGAGCGGCTGGTGGCCCTGCTCACCGACGATGTGACGGCGGTCTCGGACGGTGCCGGGCTGGCCCGGCGGCTGCTGCGGTACAGGACGCCCGAGCGGGTCGCCTCCTTCGTGCGGGGCGGCTTCAGGCCGACGGCCGCCAAGCGGCGGCTGGCCGGCGGCTCCCCCGCGTTCCACATCGCGCCGGTCAACGGTTCCCCGGCCGTCCTCGCCGTGGTCGACGGCCGGGTCGTGGGCGTCGTGGTGTTCGGGGTCAGCGACGGCAAGGTGGCGTCGCTGCACGGCATCGCCGCCGCGGGGCGCCTCGCGCGCGTCGCCGAGACCTGGCGGCGGCACCGGCCCGACGCTCCAGCCGTCGCCACCTGGTGACGGCACCGCGCGGACGGAGCCGTGCGGGGCGTCCGTGCCGCCGCACACCGGCCCGTGGCACCGCCGGACGCCCGGCGGGCCTTCACGCGGGGCAGCCGGAGTCGGCGATCACGTAGTGGCCGGGTGAGGTCTCCAGGAGCGTGTGCACGGTGAACGTGTTCCACAGGCCCATCGGCTGGCCGGAACCCGCGGCGTAGGTGTGGCCGCCGCTCACATAGGCCCGTCCGGCGACGGTGTGGGCGTAGTTGCTCGCCGTGTGGCACGTCGGCGGGGAACCGGTGGTGGTCGCGGTGACCGCTGCGGACGGTGAGCCGACCGTGCCCGCCGGGTCGACGGCGGCGACGGTGTAGCCGTGGGTGGTGCCGGGGGCGAGGCCGGTGTCGGTGTAGTGGGTGGCCGCGGTCGTGCCCACCCGGATGCCGTCGCGGTGGACGTGGTACGAGGCCGCTTCGGCGACGGCTTCCCAGGTCAGGGAGACGGTCGTGTCGGTCGTCGCGGTGACGGCGGGCCTGGCGGGAGCGGGCGGTCCGTCCGGGCTCTCGCCGCCGCCGTCCCCGTCCAGGCCCCAGAAGCGCGCGGTGTGGTAGCTGGAGCAGATGGTGTCGAGGTAGTAGGTTCCGGTGGCGCCGCACTGCTCGGCGCCGCCGCCGGGGTCGACGGCGAGTCCGTGGGCCATGCCGGAGACCGAGTAGACCTCGACCGCGGGCCGGCCCGTCGGGTCGTCGTACGTGGTCGCCGTGGTGCCCCCGGTGAGGCTGCGGGTGCGGGAGGGGGTCTGGCCGACGCCCCAGACGTTCGTCCACTGGTCGCCCAGTTCGGTGGCGTTGGCGGGGCGGACGGTGGTGTCGGCGGTGCCCTGCCAGATCGCCACGCGCGGCCAGGAGGTGGTGCCCGCCGGGGCGGCGGAGCGCACGAGGTCCCCCCACTGCGCGGGGGTCCGGTCCGGTGGGCTGTACATGCAGGTGTAGGCCGCGGTCAGCGTCTCGGCGCAGCGTGCGGGCAGCCCCGAGGCGATGGCACCGCCGGCGAAGACGTCGGGGTAGGCGGCGAGCATGTTGGCCGTCATGCCGCCGCCGGCCGACAGACCGGTGATGTGGACGCGGCCGGGGTCGCTGCCGTACTGCTCGACCGCCTTGTCGGCCATCTGCTTGATCGACAGGGCTTCGCCCCTGCCGCGGGCGCTGTCGCCCGCCTCGAACCAGTTGAAGCAGGAGTTGGCGTTGTTGGTGGCGTTCGTCTGCGGGTAGACCACCGCGAACCCGTAGCGGTCGGCCAACGTGGCCCAGCCCGAGTGGGCGTGGTAGTCGCCCGCGCTCTGCGTACAGCCGTGCAGGGCCAGGACCAGCGGCGCGCCGGTCGGGAGGGCGTCGGGGACGTAGGCGTACATGGACAGGTTTCCGGGGTTGGACCCGAACCCGGTGACCTGGGTGAGGCTCGCCGCGGTCGCCGGCGGGCCGGCGGCGAGCAGCCCGGCGGTGAGCGCAAGGACGCCGAGGGCCGAGGCGGCCAGGCGGCGCAGACCCCGGGCAGGGCCTTCGGGGCTCTTGGCGGGGCGACGCACAGGGTGCGGTCGTGACATGGGGACTCCTCCTTCGGGAGCGAGGGACGCGCGGGGGCCCGGAACGCAGGACCCGGAACGCAGGACCTGGAACGCAGGACCCGGAGCGGGGGCTCCGGGCCGGGGCCGGTTGTGGGGACACGCGGTGTCGCATCGTCCGCCCGCCGGCGTCGTCGCGGCATGGTCCCGGCGCCCAGGACGACCGGCGGTCCTGTGTGACGGCCGCCCATGGCCGCGTGTGTGTCGCCTCCTGTACGCCTCTCGGAAGCCTCCGCCACCCGTCGGACGGATGACCGTCTACCGGCCAACTTTCAGCCGGACAGCGGCCATCAACGATCGCTGGTGGCCGATAAACGATCGTTGTCAGTCGTCGGGGAGATGCGTACGCTGCCCTCCACACCCGCCGTCCATGCGCTCGATCCCCGGGGAGCACGCCGTTGGAGCCGCCTACCTCGCTGGCCCGGACGCTCGGCCGTCTGGACAAGGCCGTCGCCGAGCAGGGCCTGGTGCGCGCCGACTTCGTCGACCCCCCGGCGCTGGCGGCCAGGACGGCACTGCCGGAAAGCGTGGTCCGGGACCTGCTCGAAGGCCGCCGACCGCCGGACGACACGGTCAACGCGCGGGTCTGCGCACGCATCAAGGCCCTCAGCGACGCCTATCTGCGGCGCCACGGCAAGGTCATGAGGGATCTCGCAGCCGAGGTCTCCGCCCGTACCGGCATCTCCGAGGTGTGGGCCCGCGCGGTCTGCGACGGCAAGAAGGTGCCGAACGTGGCACTCCTGCACCACCTGGTGGGCTTCTTCGGCGTGGAGGGCGGCGAGTCGTTCTTCACCGCCCCGGCCGACGAGGCCCTCGACCGGGTGCTGCTGCCCGTGGTGCGGAAGCTGGAGCATCCGGAGCTGGGGCCCGGGGCGGCGCTGCGGGAGGTGGACCCCGTCTCGGCACTGCTGGACCGGTACGGCGTGGTGAGCGCGGACCTGCGACTGCACGGCTCGGTCCCGCGGGCGCAACTGGAACGCATCCTGGAAGGAGTTCTGAGGTCGGTGGTGCCTCAGGAGGGAGACGGCGAGCGATGAGCACCAGGGCCATGAGGCAGTTGCTGAGCGCTCTGGGCGAGGAGGCGTCGAAGACACTCAGGCGGCCGGCCGACCCCAGGGACGTCATGGAGGCGTTCTGCCGCGCGATGAGCGTGCGCAAGGGACGCCCGATCGACCTCAGATTCAGCACCTTCCCCAAGGACTTGGCCGACGTCGACGTGTCCGGGGCGCGCCTGGACCTCGGTGACCGTTCCCTCATCGTGGTCGAGGAAAGCACCGCGCCGTTGGCCCAGTTGGTGATCCTCGGCCACGAACTCTGGCACGAGGAGGAGGAAGACCGAGGGCATCACATAGCGGGGCTGCGGGGAGCCGCCCGTTCGCCCGCCGCCGACCGGCGTCCCGAGGCGGTCCGCCGGGCCGTCGAGCAGATCCTCTCCCTGGACGAGGTGCCCCGCGAGGCCATCCTCACGGTGGCGGCCCGGGCGGAGTCGGCGGCGCGGCACGAGGTGGACGCGGAGACCTTCGGACTGCTCTTCGGCCGGGAGGTCCGCTCCTGGATGAAGGGCCGGTACGCCGAAGGACCCGTCAGCGCCGCGACCGTCGAGGGGCGGATCAACCTCTCCCTGCTCAACCGCGGCGGACGCATCCTGTGACTGAGCAGTTCCCCCTCTCCTACGCGGTCCCCACCGCGTTGCTGCTGATCGCGCTGGTCCTCAAGTTCCCCACCCTCGTGCGGGCGTGGCGCGATCCCGACGTCCGCGCCACCACCCTCCTGCTGAGCTTCGCCACCGTCGTGCTCGTCGTCATCACTCCGGTGAACATCGCGCGCCTGAACGAGCTGACCGGAGTACCGAACATCGCCTCGCCGTGGGCGTACAGCTTCCTGACCGCCTTCTGCGCCACCGGCCTCACCATGATCATGCGCTGGCGGGAGGAGCCGTCGCCGCGTCGCCGCCGGCGGATGCGCCGCGTGTACTGGATCTATGCCGGGATCGTCGTGGCCCTGTGGGTGACGTTCCTGCTCGCCGACGTGCCCGAGCCCCGCATCTACGACCTCGACACCTACTACGCGGGCACCCCCTGGATGCGTGAGCACATCCTGCTGTACCTGTCGGCGCACATGGTGTCGTCGCTGGTCGCCACCTCCATGCTGTGGAAGTGGTTCCCCAGGATCGAGAACCGCTGGCTGAAGTCGGGCGTCGTGTGCTTGCAGGCCGGCTTCGCCTCGGGGCTCGTCTTCGACGCGGCGAAGCTGACCGCGCTCACCGCCCGCTGGTCGGGCCACGACTGGGACGTCCTCAGCACGCGGGCCGCACCGCCCTTCGCCCTCCTGGAGGCGGTCCTGGTCGCGGTCGGGTTCATCGTGCCCCAGGTCGGCCCCTCCCTGCAGAACCGGATCCACGAGCGGCGCGAGTACCGGCAGTTGCGTCCCCTCTGGTCGGCCGTGCGCGACGTGGTGCCCTCCACCCTGTCCCCCCGGTCGGTGCGCCGGATGCCGCTGGGGCTGCGCCTGGTGCAGCGCCAGCAGCGGATCCACGACGCGCTGCGCATCCTCGCTCCCCACCTCGACCGGGACCTCTACCGCCGGGCGCGAAGGCTCGCTCCGGAAGGGCTCGGCGAGGACGAGGCGCGAGGGCTGGCCGGGGCCGTCACCGTCCGGGCGGCCCTGGACGCCCACCGCGGCGACGAGCCCGCCCGGGCGAGCCTCGGCCGACGTGAACCAGGCGCCGACCTGAGCGACCACATCGACGCGATCTCGCAAGCCCTGCGGCACCCCCACCTCATCGACAGCATCCGCCAGCGGGTGACCACCACAGAAAGCGTCGACACAGATGTCTCCTAGCGCCAGCCGACCCACAGCCGTCGTCATCGGGGCCGGCGCGTCCGGTCTGTTCGCCGCCGCCGCGCTCACCGAGTTCGCCGACGTCGTCGTCGTCGAGCGCGACGTCCTGCCCGACGGCCCCGCACCGCGCCGCGGCGTCCCGCAGGCCAGGCACGCTCATCTGGTGTGGAGCGGCGGGGTGCGGGCCCTGGACGAACTGCTGCCCGGTTGTGTCGACGAGGTCGTCGCCCGGGGCGGACGTCTGGTCAGCATCATGGGGGACATGGTCTCCCGGGCGCCCAACGAGGTCTGGTTCCGGCGTTTCCTGGCGACCCCCCACCGCAACCTCGTCTGCTCCCGCGACCTGCTGGACGCCGTCCTGCGCGCACAGGTGCTCGCCGACGCGCGCATCACCCTGCGGGAGAACACCACCGCGGTGGGACTGGAGGGCGACGCCTCCCGCGTCACGGCCCTCCGCGTCCGCGAAGGCGACGCCACCGAGGACACGACTCTGCCGGCCGACCTGATCGTCGACGCCTCGGGCCGGGGCTCGCGCACCCCCCTCTGGTTCGGCGAACTGGGGCTGCCGCAACCCGCCGAGAGGTCGGTGGACGCCGGAGTCGCCTATGCCACCCGCGTCTTCCGCGCTCCCCACGCCCCCGCCGACGTCCCGTTCCCGCTCGTCAACGTCCAGGCCAACCCCGCCAAGGCACCGGGCCGGGGCGGCATCATCCTGCCCGTCGAGGACGGCCGGTGGATCGTCACCCTCTCCGGCACCCGCGGCGGCGAACCCGGCGGCGACCCGGACACGTTCGTCGACTTCGCACTCGGCCTCGGCGACCCCGTCATCGGCGAACTCCTCAAGGGCGCCGAACCGCTCGGCGGCGTCGCGACCACCCGCTCGACCGCCAACCGCCGCCGCTACTACGAGAAGGCCGCGCGGTGGCCGGCCGGCTTCGTCGTCCTGGGCGACGCCGTCGCCGGGTACAACCCGGTGTACGGCCACGGCCTCACCGTCGCCGCGCAGTGCGCCCTCGCCCTGCGCTCCGTCCTGCGCACCACGAGCCCAGCCGCGCCCGGGGCCGCCGGACGCGTCCAACGCGCCGTCGCACGCCCCGTCGGCGCGGCCTGGGACCTGGCGGTGGGGCAGGACGCCCTCTACCCCGGCGCCTCCGACAAGCCGCTCACCAGGGCGGAACGGCTCCTCGCCCGGTACGTCGACCGTGCCGTCGAGACCGGCGCCGCCCATCCGCGTGCCCTGGGCGCCCTGCTCGACGTGATGAGCCTGGAGAAGCCTCCGACCCGCCTGTTCTCCCCCGACATGCTCATACCGATGCTCTTCGGCCCGAGGAAGCCGCCGTTGCAGGGACCGCCCCTGACCGAGGCCGAGCGGAGGACCGCCCTCTCCTGACCGCGTGCCGGGAGGGGGCCGCGCGGGTCCGGCACGGTCTCGCGCACGGGGTTGGGGCGAGACTCGCGCCACGGGGTCCGGGCGAGTCTCGCGCCACGGGACCGCGCGGGTTCCGCGCACGGGTCGCGCGTGGCCTCCTGCCGGTGTCCTTCAGAACCGGACGCCCACGAGCTCCTCCGAGACCTCCCAGACGCGCCGCGCCTCCTGTGTGCCGCGCAGGCGTCCATACAGCTTCTGCTCGGCCGGTGGACCGCCCATGTGTCCGGGCCAGTCCGGCCCGTAGAACCCGCCGCCCACGGCCCCGGGGGAAGTGGCGGCGTACAGCGCGGGCAGCTGCGCCGTGCGCACCGTTCCGACGAGGATGCCGCGGGCGGACAGAGCGCGGATCAGGCGTACGCCCACCGTGTCCTCGGCTCGGCCGACCTCGGGACGGGCGGCGAGCAGGCTCGTCGGCGCCACTCCGGGGTGCGCGAGGTTGCTGGTGATCCCCCAGCCCGCCGCCTCGCTGCGCCGGTCGAGTTCCAGACCGAAGAGGCCCAGGGCGATCTTCGACTGGCTGTAGGCGCGCATGCCGTGGTAGGAACGCTCCCAGTTCAGGTCGTCCCAGTTGACTGCGTTGCGGTTCGCCGCGACGCTCACCTGGGACGTCACCCTGGCCCGCCCGGCCCGCAGCAGCGGCAGCAGATGGGCGACCAGGGCGAAGTGGCCCAGGTGGTTGGTGCCGAACTGCAGCTCGAAGCCGTCGGCCGTGGTCTGCCGCTCGGGCGGGGTCATGACGCCGGCGTTGTTGACGAGGACGTGGACGGGACGGTCCTCGTCCAGCAGCGTCCTGCCCAGCTCCGCCACGGAGGCGAGCGAGGAGAGGTCGAGCGTCCGCAGCGACACCCGCGCGTCGGGGACGGCCGCACGGATCCGGGTGACGGCCTCGTCGCCCTTGCGCGGATTGCGGACCGGCATGACGACCTCCGCGCCGGCGGCGGCCAGACGCGTCGCGACACCGAGTCCGATCCCGTCGCTGGCACCGGTGACGACCGCGCGTTTCCCGGTGAGGTCGGGAACGTCGACGTCGTAGTCCTGGCGTGGCATGTGTGCACTCCCCAACGTTGTCGTTGTCCCCACCATGTCCCCGGCCGCCGGGCCCATCCAGGGACCGCCGATCCACCGAAGGGCCGGAGAGGGGGATCGACGATCCGTGGATGGGCCCGGCCACGCCCGCTAGAAAGGAACCGGCACGAGAGGGAGTGACGTATGGAGATCGACCGGGCCGCACTCGCCGCGTTCCTGCGGCGCCGCCGGGAGCTGCTGCAACCGGAGGACGTCGGCCTTCCCCGCGGCCCGCGGCGCCGGACCGTCGGACTGCGCCGCGAGGAGGTCGCCGAGCTCTGCCACATGTCGACCGACTACTACGCCCGGCTGGAGCGCGAGCGCAGACCGCAGCCGTCGGAGTCGATGATCGCCTCGATGGCGCAGGGGCTGCACCTCTCCCTCGACGAGCGGGACCACCTCTTCCGTCTCGCCGGACACGCCCCGCCCGTACGGGGCACCGGCGCCGTCGGCGAGCACATCAGCCCCGGGCTGCTGCGCGTACTCGACCGTCTGGCCGACACGCCCGCCGAGGTCGTCACCGAGTTGGGCGAGACGCTGCGGCAGACCCCGCTCGGCGTCGCCCTCACCGGTGACACGACGGGCTTCGCCGGCCCGGCGCGCAGCATCGGCTACCGGTGGTTCACCGACCCGGGGACCCGCGCGCTGTACGAACCGGCGGACCACGCGTTCCTCTCCCGGATGTTCGTGTCCGGTCTGCGTGAGGTGGCCGCTCTGCGGGGCCCCGGGTCCCGGGCCTCCCACTACGCCGAACTGCTCCTCGCCCGCAGCGACGAGTTCCGGGACCTGTGGGACAGACACGAGGTCGGCATCCGCCCGCACCACGTCAAGCGGTTCGTCCATCCCGAGGTCGGCGCACTGGAGCTGAACTGCCAGACCCTCCTCGATCCCGATCAGTCGCACCGTCTGGTCGTCTACACGGCGGTCCCGGGCAGCGAGAGCCACGAACGGCTGCGCCTCCTCGCGGTCATCGGCCCGCGGGCGCTGCGCTGACCCGCGACGTGCCTCAGCCGGCCGGTCCCGCGACGGCCGGAAGGACCTCCTCGGCGATGCCGAGCAGCACGCCGTCCTCCGGGAGACCTCCGGACTCGCTCCAGACGGTGATGTCGTAGGAGCCGCCGCGGTCCTCCCGGTCGAGGGCGACGGTGAGGGTCCGGGCCAGGGGCCCCTGCTCGACCGGGCCGCCGGAGGCACCGTTGGCGAGGTCGATGCTGATCCTCATGGTGTGGTCGGAGGAGAAGACCGCGGGGCGGCCCAGCACCGACAGGGGCTGGTGGTCCCTCTGGCCGCCCGTCTCCAGCAGTTTCACGTACTGGGCGATCGTCAGGTCGTTGTAGGTGGCCGAGACGTTGACGGTGTAGGTGTCGAACGTGACCTCGGCTTCCGGCTGGGCGACCTTCCCGTCCGTCAGGGGCGCGGTGCCGTTGTCACCGGACGCGGCGGTGGCGGTCTCGCCGGGTGTTCCCAGGAGGCCGGCCAGGTCGGGCCGGTTGAGCGCCCGGCACAGCACGTCACCCGTCACGGCCCGGGGCGTGTCCCGGTAGGCGCTCGGCGGCTCCTCCTCGAGGTCCGGGCAGGAGACGCCGTTCGCGGGCGCCGCGTCCTCGGAGGGCAGTATCCGCGGGCCGAACCACAGCGCGAAGCCGATCGCCGCGAAGACGGCGACGGCCGCGACGGCCTGGCCCCACGCGTTGGGCTCCTTCTCGGGGACGGCAGGGGCGACCGGGGCGGCGGGCGCGGCCTGGGGCTCGGGCCGGTGGGCGGCCGAGGCCGCCACGCCGTCCCGGCCGTCCGCGCGGTCCGTGCGGTCCCCACCGCCCGCACTGTCCCCGCCGTCCCCGCCGTCCACCGGTTCCGGCTTCCGGCGGGCGCGCAGGGCGTGGACCACTGTGCGGACACGGACCGCGGTGAACACGAGGAACACCAGGGCGATGCCGGCCGCCACCGGCTCTTCGTCATGGACGGCCAGATACGCGATGCGCACGCCGAAGACGGCCCCCACCACGATGAGGAGGGGTTCACGGACCCAGAAGGGCAGGATGCGGAGCAGGAGACCGAGCACCGGCTGATCTCAGCAGGTCAAGATCGTCACCGCTATGACGGAAGCCATAGTTCCGGGCACCGCGCGAAGGAGCGGGGGCCGACGGCGTCATCCGGACGTTTCCGCCCGCCGGAGGGGCGAGGGCGGTGACCGCCCCCGGCTACTCGATCAGCGCGTCCGCCGCGATGACCACGAGCCCGATCAGCATGTCCACGAGCCCCGCCCGGCAGGACGACAAGGGGCCGAGTCCGGCGGCCCGGGCCGCCGAGAACCCCAGGGCGAACAGGGCGACGGTGTTGAACAGCAGGGCCACGTCGGCGGCCGTTCCCTCGCTCCACCAGTGAGCCGTCGCGCCGAGCAGGAGCAGCACGGTGGGCAGTACGGCGGCGACCAGCGGCCACTCGGCGAGGATCGCCCGTGTCCGGCCCGCCCTCGCCGTTCCTCCGCCGGCGGCGCGCCGGGCGATGACGTGCGCGTACCCGTGGGCGGCACCCGAGGCCAGCGCGGTCAGGAGTACCCACAGCGCGTCCTGGGCGGGATCGGCCTCGTCGCCCGGCACGTCCAGCGCGGCCACCAGGGCGCTGGCCAGCACCAGTCCGTAGATGCCCCGGAACAGCCACCATTCCGCCGGCCGGTGCCGCGGGCCGCCCCTCGGCACGGCTCCGTGCGGGGGGACGGGATCGGCGTGGCCTGGCATCGCATCGCCTCGGTACGGACGGGGAACGGGTCGGCCTCATGCTCGCCCGGCACCTCGTCGGGCGGGAGGACGCCACGCGGGCCGGCAGCCTCTTCGGTGACCGCCGCTCGGCCGACGGGCGGCTGAGCCGATCTCGTCCGCGGCGCCGTCCCGGCGCTTGACGGTGAGGCGACGGGCTCCTCATACTGACGGCCAAATCGATTTGGCCAAATCGATTTGGCTCTCCGTCCAGGGCCGGATCGCGGCTGAAACCCGAGCGTTGTGCCCGTATGCCCGAACGGAGCCCGAACGTGTCTCATCCCAGCGACGACCGGCCCGAAGCCGGCCGACACACCGCACCAGGCTGGTCCGCGGCCTCCCGCCCGGCCGGCCGCGGACCAGCCACCGCCGCCCCCTTCGAGACCGACCACCCCGACCGCCCCGACCGGCGCGACCGATCCGACCACCCGGACGGGCCCAACCGACCCGCCCGCCCCGACCGCCCCGACCGCCCCGACGAGGCCGGAACCTCCGGGCAGGGCACTCCGTCCGCGCCCCACCCCGTGGACGAGTCGCGTCCGCTTCTGCGGATCGTGCTCTTCGGCATCCAGCACGTCCTGGTCATGGCCGCCACCCCGATCTCGGCGATGTTCCTGATGAGCGCCACGCTCGGCCTCGGCGCCGAGCTGACCGTCGAACTGCTCTCCGCCGCCTTCGTGCTGTCCGGGGTCGGATCGCTGATCCAGTCGCTCGGGCCCTGGAAGTTCGGGCCGCGGCTGCCCTTCGTGATGCTGCCGGGCGGGGCGCCGCTCATCCTGTTCCTCTCGATCGCCGAGCAGCACGGGCTGCGCACCGCCACCGGCGCGGTGATCCTCACGGCGGCGTTCTACTTCGTCGTGCTCCCGGTCTTCTCGCGGCTGCTGCGGTTCTTCCCCGCCCTCGTCATCGGGACGATGATCGTCATCGTCGGCGTCAACCTGGTGAAGGTCGGCGCGGTGCTGGTCACCGGACAACCCGGCACGCCCGGCTTCGCCGACCCGCGCGACCTCGGTCTGGGCATGGCGACGATCGGGTTCACCGTCGCCTGCTACCTGCTCTTCACCGGCATCCTGCGCCAACTCGCCGTGATGATGGGCCTGCTCGCCGGCACCGCCCTCGCCGGCGTGCTGGGCGCGATCGACGCCTCCGGCGCCGGGGGCGGCGGGGTCTTCAGTCTGCCGGAGCCGATGCCGTTCGGTTCCCCCGTCTTCAACCTCGTGGCCGCGCTGCCGCTGATGCTCTACAGCCTGGCCTCCATGGCCGAGGCGACCGGGCAGACCGTCATCAACGCCGAGGCCGTCGGCAAGGACATCGACGCCCGCACCGACGTGCCCAGGACCGTGCGCGGGGACGCCCTCACCTCGCTGCTGGGCGGATGCTTCGGCCTGCCCCTCATGGTGACCAGCGGGGAGAACATCGGCATCGTCCGGGTCACCGGCGTCCGCAGCCGGTTCGTCACCGCCGCGGCCGGGGTCGTCCTCATCGTGATCGGGTTCCTCGCCCCCGTGAGCCGCGCGATCAGCGTGATCCCCTCGGCCGTCGTCGGCGGCACCGCCATGGTCGTCTTCGCCGTCATCACCGTGCTCGGCATCCAGATGCTGGGCCGCTCCGACCTCGACCGGCACACCAGCACCTTCATCTGCGCCGTCGCCCTGGCGCTGGGGCTGCTGCCGATCCTCGTTCCCGGGGTGTACGGCCACTTCCCGCCGAACGTCCGCATCCTCCTGGAGAGCGGTGTCGCCGTCGGCGCGTTCGTCGCCGCCGTCCTCAACATCCTCTTCCACCATGTCCGGCCGGGCGTCGCCGCACGCCTGACCACGGCCCGCACAGAAAGCGACCGATGAACCAGTCACCGCCCGCACCCGACCCACGGACCGAACTCGGCCTGCTGACCGCCCCCGGCCCGCTCCTGCTCGAGCCGGACAAGGTCCTGCTCCCCGAGGGTCCCGTCGACGGCTGGGCCGTCGTGGTCCGCCACGGCCGGTTCGAGTCGGTCGCGCCCGCCGCAGCCGTGCGGCGCGCCCACCCGGGGCTGCGGGCGGTGCGGCTGCCCGGCCGGCTGCTGATGCCCGGTTTCGTGGACGCGCACCACCACCTCACCCAAAGCTTCGGCGCCGCGCTCGCCTTCGGGGAACCCTCGGAGATCTTCCGCCGGGTCTGGGTACCGCTGGAGGGCTCGCTGGACGAGGAGTCCGCGTACACCGCGGCCAAGCTGGCCGCGCTGGAGGCGCTGCGCGGGGGTTTCACCACCGTCACCGACGCCGGGACCCGCGCCGACGTGGACGTGGAGGTGGTCGCCGCCGCCGCGCGGGACGCCGGGATCCGCTGTGTGCTCGGACTCGTCTGCAACGACGCCGACGACGACGCTGCCGACGGCGACGGCCGTACGACCGTCGTGGAGCGGGCCGAGAAGCACCTCGCCCGCTACGACGGCGACCCGCTGGTGCGGGCTTCCCTGGCCGTCTCCATCCCCGAGGCGGCCACCGAGGGCACCCTGCGTGCCACCGCCCGGCTGGCCGCCGAGGCCGGAGCCGTCGTACAGATCCACGTCAACGAGCACCTGGCGGGCGTGGAACGCTCCCTGGTGCGGCACGGGCTGCGGCCCCTGGAGCACCTGCACGCCGTCGGCGCCCTCGGCCCGCAGCTGCTCGCCGCGCACGCCACGCTCCTCACGCCGCGCGAGCTGACCCTGCTGGCCGACACCGGGACCGCCGTCAGCTACAACCCGGTGGCCAGTGCCTGGAAGGGCAACGCGGTGGCGCCGGCCACGGCGATGGCCGAGCGCGGCATCCGCTTCGGGCTCGGCACCGACGGCACCCGCGGCGACGGCTTCCGGCTGGCCGAGGCCGCCGAGTTCGCCCAGCGGCTGGCGTACGGGCTGGCCGGCGGGGACTCCTCGTGCGGCGCCGGCTGGACCTGGCTGGAGCACGCCACCCGGGGCGGTGCGGACGCCGTCGGCCTGGGCGCCCTCACCGGTACCGTCGCCCCGGGCACGGCGGCCGACTTCCTCCTCGTGGACATCGACACCCCGGAGCTGGCGCTCTCCTGGGACCTGCCGTGGGAGCTGGTGCGCCGCGGCAACCGGGACCAGATCGCGGCCGTCTTCGTCGGGGGTCACCTACGGCTGTGGCACGGCCGGCCGACCGGCTGGGACGGCGCCGCGCTGGTGCGGCGCGCCGTCGAACTCGCCCGGGCCACCGTGGCACGGGCGGAGGTCGGCAGAGCGCATCCCACGTCCACGGCGGCGCGGGCACGGCATCTGGAACGGGAACGGAGCACGGCACGGTGACCTGGGTGACATTGACGGTCCTCGCCGTCACGGTGGCCGTGGCGGCGTTCGTCCAGGGCAGCAGCGGGCTCGGTTTCGCGCTGATCGTCGCTCCGGTGGCCGGCATCGTCGATCCCGGCCTGGTCCCGGTGTTCGTCCTGGCCTCGATGATCCCGCTCAACCTGTACGTCGCCTGGCGGGAACGGGCGTCGCTGGACCTGCGCGGCGCGGGCTGGATCACGGGGGCGCGGCTCGCGGCGACCCCGGCCGGGCTGGCGGCGCTCTGGCTCATCCCGGAACGCGGTCTCGGCGTGTTCGTCGGCGCGGCCACGGTGCTCGCGGCCGTCGTGAGCCTGGCCGCGCCCGCGTTCACCCCCGGCCGGGCCGCGTACGTCGGCGCCGGAGCGGTGACCGGGCTGACCGAGACCGCGACCGGGGTCGGCGGGCCACCGCTGGCGCTGGTCTACCAGCACCGGCCGCCCGCCGAGCTGCGCTCCACCGTCGCCGCCTGCTTCCTGGTCGGGGAGGTGGCGTCGCTGGCCCTGCTGCTGGGCACCGGGAAGGCGCAGGCAGCGGAGGTGGGCGAGGCGGTGCTGCTGCTGCCGGCGATCGCCGTCGGCGCGTGGCTCAGCCGGCTGGTGCACCACCGCTTGGACGCCCGCCGCACGCGGCTGTTCGTCCTGGTCTTCGCGCTGGTCTCCGGACTGGTCCTGATGATCGGCGTGTGAGGAGGCCGCACGGTCGGCCCTCGGCGACACGCGCCGCGCCCGGCGGCACACGCCGCGCCCGGCCGGGCGGTTCGCACTCGGGCCCGGACAATCCGCGCTCGGGCCCGGGCGGTTCACGCTCGGGCCCGGACGATTCGCGCTCGGGCCCGAGCAGTTCGCGCTCAGCCCTGGGCGGACCCCGCTCAGGCCCGGGCGGTTCGCAGCGACGACGCCCGGGCGATCACGCGCGGTTCCGGGGACGCCGCCACCGACGGTGCGGTGTCCCCGCGCAGCCGTCCCAGCAGCAACTCCACCGCGTCGGACGCCGCCCGGTCCAGATGCAGGTCCACGGCCGTCAGGGGCGGCTCGCAGGTGCGGGCCCGCAGGCCGTCGTAGCGGGTGACGACCATGACGTCGTCCGGCACGGCGCGCCCGCTGTCCCGGACGGCCCGCACGGCACCGACCGCGAAGGCGTCGACCAGTGCGCAGACGGCGTCGATGCCGGGGTGTTCGGCGAGCAGGGCGGCGCAGCACTCGTACCCGGCCTGCTCACCGCCCGACTCCGGCACCCTCGCCACCACGGGCGTCCAGCCGTGCTCCTCGGCGCGCCGCTCGTAGGCGGCGACCGCGTCCACGGACGAGTGCCGGGAGCCGGCGCCCACGATCAGCGCCGGACGGACGGCGCCCTGCTCCCGCAGGTGTTCCAGCAGCAGGTCCGCGACCAGGCGGCCCCGCAGGTCGACGTAGGGGGTGTCCTCCTCGGGCGACACGGGTCGGCCGAGCGCCACGTACGGCAGCCCGCGCTCGCGCAGTTGGGCGGCCGCCGCGTCCTCGATGTCCGGCTCGACCACGATGGCGCCGTCGATGTCCACGGAGTACAACGCCGAACCCGACTGCACCGGCGGCACGAGCACGAGCGCGTAGTCGTGGAGCAGGGCGCTCTCCGCCGCCGCGGCGGCGACCTCCATGTAGAACCCGAGCCGGGAGGGTCCGCCCGCCACCGCGAACGGCATCGAGGAGGCGAGCGCGATGGCCTTCGCCTGCCCGCGCCGCAGCCGCTGCGCCCGCAGATTGGGCCGGTACCCCAGCTCCGTCGCGACCTGCCGGATGCGTTCGCGCGTGCGGGGGTCGACCTTGCCGAGCCCGTTCAGGGCGTGCGACACGGTCGTGCGCGACACCCCGGCGGCGCGTGCGACATCCGTGATCGTGGGCGGCCTCGGACCCGAGGCGGACGGAGCCATGCGGAACGGACACCCCTCATCGGTGGTTGCGGCTGACCCAGCCATCTTCGCCGATCAGCCTACGACCACCGGTCGTGGGCAGCCGCCCGGCAACGACGTCGTACGCCTCGGTCCGGGCACGCTCCTCAGACGGCGATGGCGGCTCCGGTGACGCGCACCCGCGGGTCGCCGGGGCGCAGGTCCACCTCCAGCAGGGACGGGCGGCCCATGTCGTGGCCCTGGTGGAGCGTGAGCCTCGCGTCGTCCGGGACGAGGGCCAGAGCGCGGGCGTAGGCGCCGAACGCCGCGGCCGCCGCACCCGTCGCGGCGTCCTCGACCACACCCCCGACCGGGAACGGGTCACGCACGTGGAAGACGGCCGGGCCCTCGCGCCACACCAGCTGAACGGTCGTCAGGTCGAGCCGCTCCATCAACCGCAGCAACCGGTCGAAGTCGTAGTCCAGTCGGGCCAGCCGCTCGCGGGTTCCGGCGGCCAGCACCAGGTGGCGCACGCCCGCGAAGGCGATCCTCGGCGGCAGGGCGGCGTCGAGTTCCTCCGCCTGCCAGCCGAGCGCCGCCAGGGCCTCCGTCACGTCGGCGGGGTCGGCGTCCTCCACGCGGGGCACGACGCTGGTGAGGGTGGCCTTCAGGACGCCGTCCTGCTCCCGGACGGTCACCGGCACATGGCCCGCGGAGGTGTGGAAGTCGAAGTCGCCCGTGCCGAGGCGCTCGCCCAGCGCCACCGCGGTGGCCACGGTGGCGTGACCGCAGAAGCCGACCTCCGCCTTCGGGCTGAAGAACCGCAGGGTGAACGAGCGCGCGTCCTCCGGGTCGGGTCCGGGGGTGACGAACGCGGACTCCGAGTAGCCGAGTTCGGCGGCGATCGCCACCATGTCGGCGTCGTCGAGGGCGGTGGCGTCCAGGACGACAGCGGCTCCGTTGCCACCGCTCGGGCTGGTGGAGAAGGCGGTGTAGTGCAGCACCTCGGTGGTCCCCGCCGACTGCGACATGGTCATGGTCTCCGACTCCTGCTCACCTGCCGCAGGATGGCTGCCGCAGGGTGGTGGGTGGGTGGGTGATCGTGCTGACGAAGCAGGTTCTCAGCGGAGACGGTCGTAGATCAAGGCGATACTCGCGCCTTCCGCCGTCGCTTCCGTGGAAGGCCCGATTCCGTCGCGGGCGGCGGGCTATGGTGTGGGGCATGTGACCCGGGAGGAGCGGAACATGGTCGGTCGTCCGAGCACGCGTTGACGTTCTGGGCCCTGAACGGCCCGTCATCGCGTGCTGCTCGTACCGCGCGGCACAGCGAGCCTTCCTCCTCCGCCGGCCGAACCTGAGGCGCTCCTTCTCGAGCACCCGTCGGCGGGTCTCGTCTTCGGTCTTCCGAGGGGTTCCCCGTGCCATCGTCGTACTCGTCCCCTTTCCGCGCTTCCTCCGGTTCCTCCGGTTCCGGACCGCGCCCCGCGTCACGCCTGTGGCGCGACGGCGACTTCCGCAGGCTCTGGCTGGGCCAGACGTCCTCCCAGCTCGGTGAGCACACCACCCTGGTGATCCTGCCGCTCTTCGCCGTGCTGACCCTCGACGCCGACGCCGGCGGGCTGGGCGTCCTGCGCGCGGTGGGGCAGGCACCGATCCTGCTGCTGTCGCTGTTCGCCGGGGTCTGCGTGGACAGATGGCGAACCCGCACGGTGATGGTCCTCACCGACGCGGGCCGGGCCCTGGCCCTGGGCGGCGCGGCCGTGGCAGCCCTGCTCGGCGCGCTCGGAATGCCCACGCTGCTGGTGGTGGCCTTCGCCGTCGGCGCCCTCTCCGTCTTCTTCGACGTCGCCTACCAGGCGTCGTTGGTGCGCCTGGTGCGCCGTGACCAGCTGGTGCGGGGCAACAGCGCGCTCGAGGGCAGCCGGTCCGCCGCGCAGATCGGCGGTCCCGCCCTCGGCGGCACGCTGGTGACCACGCTGTCGGCTCCGATCGCCGTCGCGTCGGGCAGCGTCTTCTTCGTCCTCTCGTTCCTGTCGATCAGGCGCATCCGCCGCCCCGAGACCGTCCCGGTGCGCGCCGACGGACCTCCCCTCGTCCGGCGGCGCGTCGGCGAGGGCGTCCGCTTCGTCGCGGGCGACACCTCGCTGCGGACCGTCTGCCTGGCCTCGGCCGCCTTCCAGTTCTCCCTCGCCGCGGTCATGACCGTCTATCTCCTGCACCTGCCGCGGGAGCTGCACCTGTCCGGCACCGCCGTGGGCCTGGCACTCGCCGCCACCGGGCCGGGCGCCCTCCTGGGCTCCTTGCTGGCCGCCCGGCTGCCCGGACGCTTCGGTCACGGGGTCGTCCTCGTCTGCGCGGCGACGATCGGTGACGGCGTCTTCCTGCTGGTGCCCGCGCTGCACGGTGGTTCCGCCGTGACGCTTCCCGCGCTCGTCGCGCTCAATCTGGTCTTCGGGGCCCTCACCCAACTCGTGAACGTCACCGTCATGGCCGTCCGGCAGGCCGTCACCCCGGACGGGATGCAGGGGCGCGCCGCCGCGACGATTTCCTTCGTCGGCATGGGACTCACTCCGCTGGGCTCGCTGCTCGGCGGTCTGCTCGCCGAGACCTGGGGGACGCGCACCGGCCTGCTGGCCGCGGCCGCCGGCATGCTGCTGTCGCCGGCGCTGATGGCCCTGTCCCCGCTCGCCCGCCTGGGACGGACGCTGCCCGGCCCGCCGAAGGCTCCGGGCGGGGCGGAAGGGCGACCGGGACCGGGGCGGCCCGAAAGCTGACGGCGGTGCGGCGATGAGTTCCGGGGGCGCGGCGGGTCCACAAGACAGGGACGGCCGTCGCTCCCCCCACGAGAGGCGCATCGGGCCCGTCCCCGCCGACCGGCCGCGTTCGAGGAGGACGACATGACCGCCACCTACACCTTCGACGTCTTCTCCAGCCTCGACGGCTACGGCGCCGCCGGGGGCGACTGGACCGGGTACTGGGGGAAGCAGGGCCCCGAACTGCTCGACCGGCGCCTGGCCCTCTACGAGCAGGACCAGCGGATGGTCTTCGGGGCACACACCTACCGCGCGTTCACACGGATGCTCGCCGCGAGCACCGAGGACTCGGACGTGCGCGATCCCTGGGTCACCCGGATGCGGAACCTGCCGGCGACCGTGGTGTCGACGACGCTCAAGGATGCCCCCGACTGGCCGGACGCGACCGTCGAGAGCGGGGACGGCATCGAGATCGTCGCACGGCTCAAGGAGGAGTCCGCGGTCCCGTTGCGTTCGCACGGCAGCCTGTCGCTGAACCGGGCGCTGATGGCCGCCGGGCTCGTCGACCGCGTGCAGGTGACGCTCTTTCCCGTCATCACCGGCCGGACCGGTCTGGACCCGGTCTTCCGCGGGGCGGACGACTTCGACCTGGAGCTGATCGAGCACCGCACCCTCGACCGTCACGTCCAGGAGCTGATCTACCGGCCCACCCTCCACTGACGCGCGGGTGACGATTCGCACAACCCCGCCCCCGACCGAGCAACTCACCTGCCCAGCAGGTGAGTTGTTTGCTGTGTCCCGTGTCACCCCCATGGTAGATCGGGGTAAAACGGACATGTCCCGAGTTCAACAATAGCCGGTTCGTACGTCGTGCAGAACACTCATAAGCGCTTCCAGTACGACAGTTCGGACCAAAGAGAGCATGCGCGGACATGACCCACTCCCCCGAAACGCCTGAAGTACCCATACGCCCCTACCAGGTCACCGCCGCCGAGGTCGTCCCCGGCGACCTGCTGGCCCTGTCGCCCGAGGACGCGACCCGGCGGCGGTGGCACGTGGTCCTGCACACGCGGCCCGCCTCCCCGGAAGTGATCACCTTCGTGCTGCGGCCCCCGCTCGGCGGGGTGGACCACGAGGAGGAGCTGCGGCGGGAGCAGCGGGTCACCGTCGCCGGGCGGCGGCTCGACGTGGCCGCGGTGCCGCTGGTCAGCTCGCCTCCCCTCGACGGCGTGGAGTTCCGCGACGGGGACCGGGTGGTGTGCCTGCGCGCCGTCGACCCGCAGGCCGAGCCCGTGACCCACGTGCGCCGCTGGGGCGCCTGGCACCGGGACTCGGGCGAGGCACCGGAGGGCGGCGCCACCGACGCGGACGTCCGCCGGTGGGCCGCCGAGGCCGACCGGGCGGGCAACGTCGTACGGCACGAGCCGCGCCCCGTGCGGGAGGCCGAGCCGGCCGGGGTGCGGCGGGTCGTCGTCACCGGGCTCGGCGCCGTCTCCCCGCTGGGCGTCGGCACCGGCGAGTTGTGGCGGGGACTCGTCGAAGGACGGCACGGCATACGGGAGTTGACGGACGAGGAGTTCGACGGGCTGCCGGTGCGGATCGCCGGGACCGTGCCGGTGGACCCGGCCGGGCTGCTGCCCCGCCAGGCGGCCCGGCGGATGAACCGCGCCGCCCAGTTCGCGGTGCTGGCCGCGCGTGAGGCGTGGGCCGACGCGGGGTACGCGGACGGCGGCACCCGCGAGAGCGGGTTGGACCCGGAACGGGTCGGAGTGAGCCTCGGCGCCATCCTCGGGGACGCGTCGGTGCTCGTCGGCGGGGACCGGAAGCTGCGGGAGAAGGGGCCCCGCGGCGTCTCACCGCTCACCACCCCCATGACGGTGCCCTCGCAGGCGGCCTCGCAGGTCTCGCTCGATCTGCACATCACCGGTGAGGCGCGCACCGTGACCAGCGCGTGCGCCTCCGGTACCGAGGCGATCGGGCAGGCCGTCGACCGCATCCGGTACGGCCGGGTGGACGTCGCCCTCGCGGGCGGCGCCGAGGCGGTCGTCACCCCCGCGATCATGGCGTCCTTCGCGGCGATGCGGGCCCTGGCCGAGGGTGACCCGGCCACCGGCTCGCCCTCGCGCCCGTTCGCCAAGGACCGTGACGGGTTCGTCAACGCGGAAGGGGCGGGGATACTCGTCCTGGAGTCCGAGGAGCACGCCCGGGCCCGCGGCGCCCGCGTCTACTGCGAGGCCGCCGGATGGGGCCTGTCGGCCGACGCCCACCACGTCGCGGCGCCCGATCCGTCCGGTGACGGCATCGCGCTCGCGCTGCGGCGGGCGGTGCGGGACGCCGGGGGCCGTGTCGAGGACGTCGTCCACGTCAACGCCCACGCGACCGCCACGGTCGACGGCGATCTCGCCGAGGCGCGTGCCCTGCGGGGCGTGCTGGGACGCCGCGAGGTGCCGGTGACCGCGCTCAAGGGTCACCTGGGCCACCTCCAGGGCGCGGCGGGCGGCGTCGAGGCCGTCGCCGCGGTGCTCACCCTGCACCACGGGACGGTGCCTCCCACGGTCGGCTGCGCCGACGTCGACGACGCCGTCGACCTGGACCTCGTGCGGGGCGCGCCCCGTGCGCTCCCGGCCGCGGGCGACCTGGTGCTGAGCAACTCCTTCGGGTTCGGCGGCCACAACGCCGTACTGGCCCTGCGCCGGCTGGGCTGACCGGGCCGACCCGGATGCCTGCGGCCGTCGTTCACGGCCGCAGGCCACTGTGCGCCTCAGCGCTCCGCGCGGAGCCCGGTCAGTTGGCGTTCACCAGCTCGTGCGCCGGGACGGTCACCGTGCGCTTGCCCGGCTTGCCGCCGAGCACGATCTTCCGCAGCGCGCTGTTGTTGTTCAGGTCGCTCTCCTTGAGCCGCTTCTCCGGATTGGCCAGCACCTGGATGTAGTACGTGCCGTTGGGGACACCGGTGATGTCGAAGGACTGGCCGGGCAGGTCCTGGGTGTACGTGTCGCCGGAGCCGACGTCCAGCACCTCGCGCACCGAGATCGCGTTCTCCTCGCCGCACGCGGTGGACAGATCGGTGTTGTACGGGTGCCAGTTGGCGTTCTTCACCGTGTAGTCGACGGCGTCGGTGTTGGCCAGGCAGAACGCCTCCTTGCCGCTGCGCACGGCCTCCTTCTGGTCCGCCTTCAGCAGCCGGTAGCTGGCGAAGTCGGTGAAGTGCCAGTGCATGTGGCCCGGGCGCGGGTCCCATTCCATGGTGCCCGTGGGCGTGTAGCCGACCTGCTTGCCCTTGGCGTCGTAGAAGTACTGGTAGGCGTCCATCTTGGCCTTGCCGGGCGAGCGGAAGCCGTCCACCACCAGCTGGGCCGGGCCCGCGTTCCACACGTTGGCGCTGAAGGCCAGGTAGTCCTTGCCGGGGACGTCCCGTTCGCCGTCGCTGATGACGATGCCGTACGCCGGCAGGGAGCGCAGGTCGGGCTTGGGGACGTCGGGCACGGAGGGCTTGCCGGCGGGGCGTTGCGGCTGCGGCCGCTGCGCCGGCGCCTTGCGCGAGCCGTCGGTCTGCCCGCTGGTGTCCCCCACCCGCGTCGCGCGCGCGGCCTGGTCCTTCTTCAGCGCCCACGGCAGGGCCGGCGGCGCCGCCCTGAGCGGTCCGTGGCCCGCGTTGTAGGTGGGACCCGCGCCGCTCGTCACCGGCGCGGCGGCCCGGGCGGGTGTCGGCGCGTGCCCCGGACCGTGCCCCGCGTGGGCGGTCTGCGGGGCGTGCGCGGCGCCGTGTCCGGCGTGTCCGCCGGCCGTCGCGGACCGGCCCGCCGCGCCGGCGGAGCCGGACTCGTCCTCGTAACTGCGTTCCTGCACCGTCACCTTCACCGTGGCCGGCTTGTCGGCGATGCCGAACAGGTCGCGGTACTTCTTCGCGACCCCGACCTTGGCCGTGTACGTGCCCGCCGCCAGCTGGACCGGTGCCGAGTAGGAGCCGCCGTAGGTGTTGGCGGCCCAGCCCTTCTCCACGCCCCACACGGAGCCGAGGGTGAACGGGTTGGTGGGGCAGCTCTCCGGATACTTCGACGTGGCCGGCGCGTCGGGGCGGACCCGGCCGCTGGCGTTGTTCGGGCAGAAGTCCTCGGTGCGGTCGAGGACCTTCCTGCCGGCCTTGTCGGTGAGGGTGACCCGGACGAAGCCGGGCAGGCCGGAGAAGTCCTTCACCGTGCCGGCGGGCAGCTTCTTGGCCTTGGCCCGGCCGCCCTCGTACACGGTCTGGGTGACGGTCACCGGGTCCTTGTAGGACTTGCGGGTCACCTTCAGCTCGAGCGGCGTCCCCTCGGTGGTGAGATAGGTGCCGAGGTCGAGGTAGACGCCCGGGTCCTCCTTCCACGAGGTGAGTGTGAGCGAGCCGGTCGCGGCGATGAGGCTGAGTTCGGGCTTCGCCGCGGCGTCGGCCGGCTCCGAGGAGGCGGCCACGAGGCCGGCCGTCACGGCCAGGGCGGTGACGGCCGTGGCGCCGGCGAGCAACGGACGCCGCAGTCGGGTGGTGCGCGGTCTGGTCATCGTTCCCTCGTCCTCCGGGCCGACACGGTGGAGGGCCCTTGCTGTGGTCGCGCTGTGAGAGGAACGCGCCGCAGGCTCGGTTGTCCGAGGGAGGGAAAGCGGTGAGATGTTGGCCGGTTGTCCTCCTTTACGGAGGAAATCGGGCCGATCTCAGGAGTACGTCACGCCGATCTGAGGAGGTTGTTGTAAAGGCGCCTGAGGTGTTTGGCCACGGGGCACTTCACGCCGTCCGCCCCGCACTGGCGGCACGTCCGCAGGTGGTGCTCGTAGTCCTCGCGTGCCTGCCCGAGAGGGTCGTACGACGAATTCATCTCGACTGCTTCCTGTGATCGTGCGAGCACCCCGGGTCAGGGTGCACGGGGAGGGTGGGCCACCTCTGCGGCTGCCGCGAGGTGCGCGGATTTACTTTGATCTTGTTACTTGGAGTACCGCAAACCGAGGCCGGCATCGTGCCCGCGCGGACCGTCCGGCGGTGCCCCGCCGACGGTCCGATCGTGCAGCGGAGGCGGAGGGCGGCGCCGTTCACCTCGTGGTCGTCCGTCCGTCGCCGGCGGGTGGCCGCCCCGACGCCCAGCCACCGCCTGGCTTCGTGAACATGTCACGCATCGCTTCCCAACGAAGGAGATCGTTCGTGCACGCGTTCACGAAACGCCGTTCCGGGGCCGTCGCGGTGGCGGCGTCCCTGGTGCTCACCGCCGTCGTCACCGCCGTGGCCCCGACGGGCGCGACGGCCCGGGCGGCGCTGCCCGAGGTCGCCCCGCGCGCCGAGACCGACGCGCTGTTCGACGACGACGAGGGCGGGAACGCCAACGCCGACGACCCGGCGATCTGGCGCAACGCCGCCGACCCGGACGCCAGTCTCGTCATCGCCACGGCCAAGGAGGGCGGCCTGCGCGTCTACGACCTCGACGCCCGCGAGGTGCAGTCCGTGCCCGCCCCGCAGGCACCCGGGCCGGACCACGCGCCGGGGCGCTTCAACAACGTCGACCTGGTGCACGGCATGCGGCTGGGCTCCGGTACCTCGGACCTGGCCGTGGTCAGCGACCGGGGCAGCGACAAGCTGCGCGTCTACCGGATCGACGGCGGCCGGCCCGGCGCCCCGCTCACCGACGTCACGGACGCGTCGGCGCCGTGGATCTTCTCCGGCTCCCAGGAGGAGGTCGACGGGGAGAGCACCGCGTACGGACTGGCCACCTACACCGACGCGGCGACCGGCAGGTCCTACGCCCTGGTCAGTCAGAACGCGACCACCCGCGTCGCGCTGCTGGAGCTGACCGCCACGAGCGGCGGCTCGGTCTCCTACCGGAAGGTCCGCACCCTGGACCTGCCGGCCTCCTTCACCCTGCCCGACGGCACCCGGTGGTCCCCCTGCGGCGAGCCCGGCGAGGGACCGCAGGTCGAGGGCATGGTCGTCGACCCGGAGACCGGCACGCTCTTCGCCGGGCAGGAGGACGTCGGTATCTGGCGGCTGCCCGCCGACCTGCGGGGCAGGCCCGTCCTCCAGGACAAGGTCCGCGAGTACGGTGTCCCCGCCGTCTACGACGAGCCGTCCGACGAGTGCGTCGCGGGCGACGACCCCGGCTTCGGCGGCGAGCGCGTCTCCGCGGACGTCGAGGGCCTGACCCTGCTGAAGCAGGACGACGGGGACGGCTACCTGCTCGCCTCCAGCCAGGGCGACGACACCTTCGTGGCCTACGACCGCGAACGGTCCGACGGCTACGAGTACGAGGGCGGCTTCCGGGTGAGCGCCGCGTCCGCGTCGCTGGACGGCTCCGAGGAGTGCGACGGCGCGGACGTGCTCGCCGAGCCGCTGGGCGACCGGTACCCGAACGGCCTGCTCGTCGTCCAGGACGGCCACATGGCTCCGCAGGACGGCGACCGGGAGGCCACGGGCTTCAAGTTCGTCGACCTCGCCGACGTCCTGGAGGCGCTCGACGACTGACGGGTGCGCGGCGGCCCGACGGCCGGGCCGCCGCGTCCTGCTCGGGCCGCCCGTTACGTACCCTTGCCGCATGCGCATGCGCCCCACCCTGAGCTGGACCCCCGCCGGCGACCTGCCGCCGGGCACCACGGACCTGCGGCCGGTCGCCGACGCCCTGAAGGCCGGCGGGGTGCTCGTGCTCAGCGGCGCCGGCATCTCGACGGAGTCGGGCATCCCCGACTACCGGGGCGAGGGCGGCAGCCTGAGCCGGCACACGCCGATGACCTATCAGGACTTCACCGCCGACGCCCGGGCCCGGCGCCGGTACTGGGCGCGCAGCCACCTCGGCTGGCGCACCTTCGGCCGGGCCCGCCCCAACGCCGGGCACCGCGCGGTCGCCGCCTTCGGGCGGCGGGGCCTGCTCTCGGGTGTGATCACCCAGAACGTCGACGGTCTGCACCAGGCCGCCGGCAGCGACGGCGTGGTGGAACTCCACGGGAGCCTGGACCGGGTCGTCTGCCTCTCCTGCGGGGCGTTCAGCCCGCGCCGTGAGCTGGCCCGGCGGCTGGAGGAGGCCAATCCGGACTTCGCGCCGGTGGCGGCGGGAATCAATCCGGACGGTGACGCCGACCTCACCGACGAGCAGGTCGGGGACTTCCGGGTGGTGCCCTGCGCGGTCTGCGGCGGCGTCCTCAAACCGGACGTGGTCTTCTTCGGCGAGAACGTGCCGCCGCCCCGGGTCGAACAGTGCCGCGCGCTGGTGCGGGAGGCAGCCTCGCTGCTGGTCCTGGGGTCGTCGCTGACCGTGATGTCCGGGTTGCGTTTCGTCCGTCAGGCGGCGGAGGCCGGGAAGCCGGTGCTGATCGTCAACCGCGACCCGACCCGGGGCGACCGGCACGCGCTGACCCGGGTCGCCGTCCCGCTGGGGACGGCCCTGACCACCGTGGCCGCCCGGCTGGGCGTCCCCGTCCCCGTCCCCGTCGACGACTCCGGCCCGGACCGTCGACCGGTCGTGCCGCCCACACCGTAGCCCCGGCTCCCAGCCGCGGGGCGCGCACGGCGCTCTCGGCGGGTCGGGACGCCGTCCGGTCAGGCGCCGCGGGCCGGGACCACGTCCGTGTGCAGCAGGTGGTGGTCCGAGTACACGGTGGGATGCACATGCTGTCCGACAGAGCCGAGGCCCCGCAGGAAGACGTAGTCGAACCTGCTGCTCCAGTCGGTGGTCGGTTCGCAGGCCGCGGTGGGAGAGGGACGGCACTCGGGGTCCGAGCCGGGCGCCAGCGCCCACAGGGGCGCCAGTTCGGCGGCGTCCGGTACGGCGTTGAAGTCGCCGAGGACGATCGCGCGGTCGTGCCGGGCGACGGCCGCGGCGAGTTCCTCGGTCTGCCGGGCCCGGACCGGCTGCTGACGCCGGTGGGCGAGGTGGGTGTTGAAGACCCGTACCGTGTGGCCGCCCACCACGGTGGTGACCGCGAGATACCCGCGGTCCTCCGAACCGCCGTCGGGGTACTCCACGCTGACGCGGTCGGTCATCGGTGACGCGGACAGGATCGCCTGCCCGAAGGCCCCCGGGTTCCACGGGGTGCCCCCGCAACGGCTCCGCTTGCGCAGGACCGTCCCGTACTCGACGTGGTAGACGAGTCCGTACAGGCCCGCCAGGTAGGCCCGGATCTGCTCGACGTCGCGCACGCACGCCTCCTGCAGGCCGATGACCTGCGGCGCGTAGGTGGCGATGTCCGCCGCCCGGTCGACGTTGCCCACGTCGCAGGGGTTGCAGATGTTCCACGTCATGACCCGGTTGGGTACGACGCCCTCGGCGGCGCCGTCCGGCAGCGGTCGGGCGACCAGGGACCCCACGGGCGCGCTGGGGCCCAGCAGGACGAGAACGGCCACGGTCATCGCGCCCGCGAGCAACCGCGTGCCGTTCGCGAACACCGCCGCCCCCTTCACCGTGGCACCACCCGTGCATCCGCCGTCTGCACGCACGAGCCTACGGGACCGGGGCGGCGCCCTCCCGGTGAGGGCGCGGAACGCACATGTGCCGCCCCGCGCCCGCCGGTTCGCCGGCGTCAGGGCCGGCTGTCGATCCAGCTCAGCTTGTGCCCGTAGAGCACGCGCTGGCAGTAGTCGGTGCCCGCCGGGTCGCCGGCGTCCGGGTTGGCCGTGCAGTCGGACGCCGCTCCCGGGCGGTGCTCGGAGACGGACCACAGCCGTCCCGTGCCGCGCTCGACGTACAGGTCCTCGGCGCCCCGTGCGGTCTTGACGGCCTGGCCCTGCTGGACCAGCCGGCCGTCGCTCCACTTGTACCGCCACAGGTGGCCCGGCTCGTCCGTGCCCTTGGACTGGTTCACGTAGAGCGTCCCGGCGTGGGCCGCCGCGCCCTGCGCTCCGCCGCTGGTCATCGGCAGGTAGTTGGCCCAGCCCTGCGCGGGTACGTCGGCCGAGCGTCCGGCCAGGTCGGCGACCGGATAGGAGGCGATGCGGCCGGTGGACGGGTAGCCGCTCTCCGGACGGCAGTACTCACCCATGATCAGCCGGTCCGGGACCGTGCTGCGGTCCAGGGAGATGTAGGAGGCCTTCGGCGCGCCGGTGGAGACGCAGGCGTAGGACCCCTTGGGGTTGCTCTGGGTGGCCTTGAACCGCCACGCGGCCACCTGGGGCATGACGTAGCGGTAACCGAAGCTGTACCAGACGTTGTTGTGCCGGCCGACCTTGGTCTTGTCCTGGACGTCGGCGGTGGTCTTCACGCCGTCGGTGTCGGCGCCCATCGGGTCGTTGGTGCTCGCGTCGCCGTCCGGGTTGAGGTCCATGATGTACCGCATGTCGAAGACGCGCAGGCCGTTGCGGGTGTCCGCGACGTAGAGGTAGTTGCCGTACCAGACGATCCCGCCGGCGTGGACGCCGTTCTGGATCGGGTACTCCGAGGCGTGCAGTCCGTCGAAGGAGACGTGGTCGGCCGAGTTCACGTACGTCCAAGCGAGCAGGACGTGACGGTACTTGACCTCGGGGCTGCCGGTGGCCGGGTTGGTCCGGCTCTGGACGAAGGTGACGCGGACGCCCTTCTGGTTGCAGGCGTCGTTGTCCTCCAGCTCACCCGCGGTGCAGTCGCCGCCCGGGTCCGGATCGTCCTGGCGGCCCGGGTCCCAGCCGTCGTAGGAGGCGAACAGCTGGATGTTCCCGGCCTCGCCCCACAGTTCGTTGTCCTTGGCGTCGGAGACGCCCGTGAAGCCCTGCGGGACCCATTCCCGCGATACCGAGTCGTCGTTCTCCAGGCAGTACTTGAGGTCGGGGTCCGGCGCGGTGCCGAACGGGTCGCGCGGGCACCACGGCTGGGCGTCGCGGTTGGCGCCGGCCAGCAGGTTCTGCACGCCCGACTTGGGCAGCACCGCGTCGAGGCGGGTGACCCGGCGCGTGGTCTCGGCGTTCATCGCGCCGGGTGACAGGGTGAAGTCGCCGGGCGAGGCGGTGCCGCCGGGGGCGGTCCAGTCTTGGGCCAGGCTCGGCGTGGGGCTCCCCTCCGTCGCGCGGGGTTCCTGGATCCACGACCGCGGCACGTCGGGCGGGAGGTCGTCGGCGTGGCCGGGGACGGCCAGACCGGTGAACGCGAGCGCGGCCGCGGCGGCGGTGGTGAGCCAGGCCCGGCGTATTCGGCTTCTCGACATGTGGGGGGAGTCCTCCGTTGCTCGTTCGACATCTGAGTCGAACGGAGACTCCCAAAACACTTGTGCGAAAGCAACATTGATTATGCGTCAGTGGCGAGCGCGGGTCGGTCGGTTCACGGCTCGGGTGCCTGCTCCGCCGCGCCGCGGCCACACCTCCTCGCGTCGCGGGACGGACCGGGCGACCGGCCCGGCGGCACGGCCCCGGGCCGCGTTGCGGGCGTCTCGGGCGCGCCGGAGACTGGTGGGGAGCGGTGCCGGCCGGAGAGGGCCTGGAGCGATGGGTGACTACGCGGATCTTCCTGGTGTCAGGACCTGGTACGAGACGGACGGGAAGGGCGATCCGCTGGTCCTGCTGCACGGCGGCTTCTGCACCAACGACACCTGGGGTGCCCAGCGGGCCGAGCTGGCCGCCGCGTACCGCCTCTTCCTGCCCGAGCGCCGGGCGCACGGGCACACACCCGACGTGGCGGGTCCGCTCACCTACCGGGACATGGCCGACGACACCGTGGCCTTCCTGGAGAGGGTGGTCGGCGGGGCCGCGCATCTGGTCGGGTGGAGCGACGGGGGCGTCGTGGCCCTGCTCGTCGCGCTCGCCCGTCCCGATCTGGTCCGCAAGGTGGTGGCGATCGGCGCCACCTTCCGCCCCGGCCCCGAGTGCTTCGTCGCGCCGCGCATGCTGGACGCGATGGCGCCGGACAGTCCCGAGATGCGGTTCTTCCGCGAGCTGTACGAGCCCGTGACGCCGGACGGCCCGGACCACTGGCCGGTGGTGGCGGCGAAGGTGATCGACATGTGGCGCACCCAGCCGACGCTCACCGCCCGGGACCTGGCCCGCGTGGCCGCGCCCGCCCTCGTGCTCGTCGGCGACGACGACCTGATGACACTGGAGCACACCGTGGCCCTGTACCGGGCGGTCCCGGACGCCCGGCTCGCCGTCGTCCCCGGAGCCTCCCACCTGGTCCCGCTGGAGCAGCCGGCCCTGGTGAACCGGCTCGTCCTCGAGCACCTGGCCCAGGACACGGTCGAGACGATGATGCCGGTGCGGCGCGCGGCGGCTGGCGGGGCGGGCGCGGGTACCGGCTGACGCAGGCGGGCCTCGGGACCGGCCCCGAGGTGCCGGTGCCGCTCGACGGGCGTCCGGACCCCGGAGCCCCGCGCCGCGCGCACCCGGCGTCCCGGCTTCCCCGGCGGCCGGGCCGGCATCGCCGACGCGGACTCAGTCGGTCGGCCGTACGTCCTTCCCGCTCGTCCCGCGTCCCTCGGGCGCCGGCAGGTGCGGCGCGGTGATCGCCATGACCGCTATGTCGTCGTGCGGCTGGTCGTCGAGCCACTCGGCGACCCGCAGTTGGACCCGTTCGACGATGGCTTCGGCGGGCATGCCGGCGCACTCGCACAGGGCGGCGCGCAGGCGTTCGTCGTCGAACATCACCTCGCCCAGCGGCCCTCCCCTGGCCTCGGTGACGCCGTCGGTGAACAGCAGGCAGCTCTCCCCCGGCCGCAGTTCGACCTCGGCGGTGGTCGACGTCACCTCGGGAAGGACGCCGACGATGGTGCCCCTGGTGCGCGCCTCGTGCACCGTCCCGTCGTTGCGCACGATCAGCGGGGCCGGGTGCCCGGCGCAGGTCAGCCGCAGGTGGGTGGTGTCGCCCCGCCGTCGCACCGAGGCGAGGACCAGGCTGGCGAAGCGGGTGTGCCGGCTGCCGAGCAGCGCGCCGTTGAGCAGGGTCAGCACCCGCTGGTGGTCGTCGGCCATGGGCAGCAGCGCGTGCAGCGTGTTGCGTATCTTCCCGGTGAGCACCGCGGCGTCCAGGCCCTTGCCGCAGACGTCGCCCAGGACGGCCAGCGTCTCGTCCCGCGGCCCGGCCCCCGGGTGCACCTCGTAGAAGTCGCCGCCGACCCGGTCCGTGTCCTGCGCGGCGCGGTATCCGCCGGCGAACTCGACGCCGTGCACGTGCCGCAGTTCCGGAGGCAGCAGCTCGGCCATGAGCGTGGTGGTGATCTCGCTCTGCTCCCGGTACATGCGGGCGGCCGACAGGGCGGCACCGGCACGGGAGGCGAAGACCCGGGCGAACTGCTCCTCGAAGGAGTCGAAGGCGGCGCGGTCTCCCCGGCGCAGCAGGATCAGCGCGCCCGCGGGGAATCCCGGGCCGGGCAGCGGTGTGATCGCCACCGACCCCACCGGTCCCGTGAAGCCGTCGGGCAGGGCCCAGCCGGGCAGGAGGGCGGGATCGATCCAGCGGGAGGGCAGCGGCGGGAAGCCCCGCAGCGCCTCCGCGAGTCCGGGTACCGTCGCGGGATCGATGCGGACGGAGCCGTGGGCCACCGCGTCCCCCGCGGCCAGGGTCAGTCGGTGCCGCTTCCCCGGGGAGGGCGCCACCAGGACCGCGGCGTCGGCGAGGTGCTCGGCCGCCAGCCGCACGGTGGCCTCCATGCACCGTTCCAGGTTCAGGGAGGCGAGGAGTTGTGTGGAGGCGTCCGTCAGGAAGGCGTTGCGCTCCCGTTCGCTCCGCAGCGCCGCCCGGGCCCGTGACCGGTCGGTGACGACGGACGGCCACCACACCACGGTCCCGTCCGGACCGTGGGTCGCGTGGGCCTCCAGGATGTCCGGCCCGTGCGGGCCGCGCACCGGTCCCGGCGGGCTCCCCTCGCCCCCGGCGACGACCGTCCGGTGGGCGCGCGCCAGCCAGTCGGGGACCACGTCGGGCAGCCATGTCCCGCCCGTCGCCCCGGGGAACAGCGCCGTGGCTCTCGCGTTGGCCGCCACGACCGTTCCCGCCGGGTCGACGACGAGCACGGGGACGGGTGCCTGGAGCCAGGCATCGCCCAGGGAAGGCGTGCGGCTCCGCAGCGGACTCGGTGATCGTTCCGAAGTGGTCATGATCAATCGGCCCGGGCTTCGGCGCTCTCCGGCCCGCCGGATTCCCGGCAGGCCGCCCCGGCGCTCGGGCGGGGGTGGTGGATCTCGCGACGCATGGGCGTCCCTCCTCTGGTGCAGGGCGGCTGCGGCCCGAGACGGCCGTGCGACCCGGCCGACCGCGGGCGTACCTGTTTCCCAAGCACCAGCCCCGAGGGTACTTGCCGAGCCCGGCCTCGCAAACCGCCCCCGGGGCCCCACCGGGCAGCCGTCGAGCACACCCCCGGTGGCCGGGTCCACTCCCGGGTACCCGGGAGCGGTGGCGCCGCCCGTCCGGGACGGCGTCCCGCACCGCCGTCCACGACGCGAGGAGCACCCATGCGGTACCGCAAGCTCGGCAGTTCCGACCTGGAGGTCTCGGAGATCTCGCTCGGGTCCTGGCTCACCTACTCCGGCGGCGTCGAGGCGGAGACGACCCGGGCCTGTACCGAGGCGGCGTTCGACGCGGGCATCAACTTCTTCGACACCGCGAACGTCTACGGCCGGGGCGCCGCCGAGACGGCGTGGGGCGAGATCCTCTCGTCCCGGCCGCGCGACTCCTACGTCCTGGCCACCAAGGTCTACTTCCCCATGTCGGACGACCCCGCCGACCAGGGTCTGTCACCGCGCCACATCGCCGAGCAGATCGACGCGTCCCTCACCCGGCTGCGCACCGACCACGTCGACCTCTACCAGGCGCACCGTTTCGACCCGGAGGTGCCCGTCGAGGACATCGTCGAGGCGTTCCAGAAGGTCGTCGACCAGGGCAAGGCCCGCTGGATCGGCTTCAGCGAGTGGACTCCGGAGCAGATCCGGGCCGCGATCGACGTCGCGGGCCCCGGTCTGTTCGTCTCGTCCCAGCCGCAGTACTCGATGCTCTGGCAGGCGCCCGAGGCCGAGGTCTTCGGTCTGTGTACCGCCAACGGCGTCTCGCAGGTGGTCTGGTCCCCGCTCGCCCAGGGCGTCCTCACCGGCAAGTACCGGCCGGGGCGGCCCGTCCCCGAGGGCAGCCGGTTCGCGAGCGCGGAGATGGCCGTCTCGCGGGACCTCGTCTACAGCGACGCCGCCCTGGAGGCGGTCCAGCGTCTCGTGCCGATCGCCGAGGCGGCCGGGATGAGCATGCCCACCCTGGCGCTCGCCTGGGTGCTGCGCCGCGGCGAGGTCGCCTCCGCGATCACCGGCGCCTCCCGTCCCGAGCAGGTGCACGCCAACGCCGCGGCTTCCGGCACGGAGCTGTCCGACGACCTGCTGGCCGCGGTCGACGAGGCCCTCGGCGACGTCCCCGTCAGCGAGCCCACGCTCGCTCCCGGGGCCCGTGCCGGCGTCACGCGTCGGTGATCACCGCTCGCCCGCGGGGTCGAGGGCGAGCGCGGCGAACGTCGCCAGCCAGTGGTCGGTGGTGAAGTCGCCGCGTTCCACGGCCGGCAGGCCGGCCGCGAGGTGGGCCTCGGCCGCGGCCGTCAGTCGGGCCCGGGCCGGGCCGTCGGGCAGCGCGTCCGCGAGGGAGCGCAGCGCGGCCGCCCTGCTCAGGGTCAGGCCCAGCAGATGACCGATCTGGGGGTCCGCGTGGTCGGAGACGACGGGTACGTCCAGCGGCGGGCAGGGTGCCCCGGTGCGCAGGGCGGGCAGGAAGCGGTCGAGCCAGGCCGCGAACCGTTCCGCGGGCAGCACCCGGCGCACGGCGTCGGCCTCGCTCAGCGCCGGGGACAGGAAGTCCTGCCCCGAGGGCTCCCAGTGGGCCGGGGCGTCGTGGTCGTCGGCGAACCAGGCGAGCAGGCGTTCGCGCACGGCGCCGTCGGTCTCGGCCGACAGTTCGCCCGAGTCGAGCGCGAGGCCGAGGGCGAAGGCGCTGTTGGGGTGGTTGCCGTGGCGTACCGGATAGGTGGCCTTGGGCAGCCAGCCGGCCAGCAGTCCGTCGACGGCGGCGACGGCCGGCTCCAGGGCGGCGGCCCAGCGGGCGCCGTTCTCGCCGCCCAGGGCCCGGCACTCGGCGGCGAGGACGAGCAGCCACGCCCATCCGTAGGGCCGCTCGAAGGAGGGGTGTGCGCGCAGGTAGGCGGCTTCGACGGCGAGGTTGCCGGGGGTGAGGTGCCGGTCGAGCACGGCGACGGCCCGGGCGCTCTCGGGCAGCGCGGGTGTACCGCCGTGGCGGCGCAGGAGGCGGACGAGCAGCCAGTGCATGTGCACCGAGGAGTGCCAGTCGTAGGCGCCGTAGAAGGCCGGGTGCAGCGCACGGGGTGCGTGTGCCTCGTCGACGGAGGTGATCAGGTGGGCCGGGAAGTTGGGGTACTCGCGGGTGATGTTGGCGAGGGCGAGCCGGGCGAAGCGGTCGGCGTGGGTGCTCAGCGGCATCAGTGGGTGGCTCCTTCGGTGACCTTGAGGTCCTGCCCGGCCGGCGTGCGGGCGGCGGTGGCCAGCAGGGCGCGCAGGCCGTGGGCGACGGTGGCGGGCGGCAGGGAGGGCGCGGTGCCGTCGGTGACCTGTTCCGGCGCCCAGGGAACGTGGACGAAACCGCCCCGCACGTGGGGGAACTCGGTGGCGATGAGGTGGCCGAGGCCGTAGGCGACGTGGTTGCAGACGAAGGTGCCGGCCGTGTTCGAGACGGCGGCCGGGACGCCGGCCTCCCGCATCGCGGCGACGCACGCCTTGACGGGGAGGGTGGAGAAGTGGGCGGCGGGGCCGCCGGGGACGACGGGTTCGTCGACGGGCTGCCGGCCGGCGTTGTCCGGGATGCGCGCGTCGTCGATGTTAATGCCGACGCGTTCCACGGTGACGCCGGGGCGTCCGCCCGCCTGGCCCAGGCAGAGCACCAGGTCGGGGGCGTGGGTGCGCACCGCGTCGCGCAGGACGTCGAGAGACTCGCCGAAGACGCAGGGCAGTTCGACGGCGGTGACGTCGAGCCCGGCGGGCGGTTCGGCGGCGACCAGGGAAGCCGCCTGCCAGGAGGGGTTCACGTGCTCGCCGCCGAAGGGGGCGAAGCCGGTGATGAGGGCACGGGTCATGGGCGTTCCTTGCGGGAGGGGCGGGCGCCGGTGCGGACGCGGGTCGCGGCGGTGGCTCAGAAGGCGAAGAGCGCCATGATCACGGTGCAGCAGCCGAGCAGCGCGATGCCCGTCGGCAGCTGTGCCTTGATCGGCCCGTACTGGTCCTTCAGCTCCAGCAGCGTGGCCGGGACGATGTTGAAGTTGGCGGCCATCGGGGTGCAGAGCGTGCCGGCGAAGCCGGCCAGCATGCCGATCGCGAGCACCGCGGGCTCGTTGCCGTGCATCTGCTGGATGAGGACGGGCCAGCCGATCGCCGCGGTCATCACGGGGAACGCGGCGAAGGCGTTGCCCATGATCACGGTGAAGAGGAACATGCCGACGCAGTACGCGATCACCGCGAGGTACTTGGAGTCGTCGGGCAGGACCTCGTTCACGATCTTGCCGACCTGGTCGCCGACGCCCGCGGCGGCGAAGATCGAGCCGAGCACGGCCAGCAGCTGGGGCAGGAGCAGTGCGGAGCCCATGGCCTCCAGCATGGAGCGCCCGGAGTGGAGCGGGACCGACACCTTCTTCTCGCCGGTGATCAGCATCCCGACCCCGAGTGCGGCGACGCAGCCGAGGCCGAGCCCGAGGAGGGTGGCCTTGCCCGACTCGAAGAGGCCGGACTCGTCGAGCACGGAGGCGCAGACGATGGCGACGAGCGGGATGGTCAGCGCGGGGACGAAGATCTTGTTGCCGAGCCGGGCGGCGGACGCCTCGCGCTGTTCACCGGTGGTGGTGACCGGGACGCCCTTGCCGAGGAAGTTGAAGCCCGCGAGTACGATCAGGGCCAGGACCGCGACCCCGAGCGGTTCGGCGGGCAGGGTCCAGCCGCCGTCGCCGGCCGTGGCGTTGGCGACGCCGGTGCCGTAGGGGAAGGTGAGTCCGAGCAGACCCCAGAACCCGGCGGACGTCCACCGCTTGGGGTTGCTGCGGTCGGTGGCCATCTGCACGGCCATGACGACGAAGACCAGACCTATCAGCCAGTACAGCCATTCGACTTTGATCACTTGTCGGCCCCCTCGGGAAGCGGCAGGTCGTGCTCGGCGGCGGCGAGCGCCATCTCGCGTTCCAGCTGCCGGTCCATGAGCAGCAGCCGGGCGCCGTGGATGACGAAGGCGCAGACCGCGAGCGGGATCGCCCACAGGGCCAGCTGGGTCGGCTCGATCTCCTGGTGGTACGTGGAGTTCACGAAACCGGTGATCAGGAGGATGGAGCCGATGGCGATGAAGCAGTCCTCGCCGAAGAAGACGCCCACGGTGTCGGCCGACGCGGAGTAGGAGCGCACCTTCTCGCGGAGCCGGTCGGGCAGTTTCGCGCCGGTGGAGCGTTCGGCGGCGGCCTCGGCCATGGGCGCCACCAGGGGCCGCACGGTCTGCGCCGGTCCGCCGATGCTGTTCAGTCCGAAGGCCGCGGTGACCTGCCGGACCAGCAGGTAGACGGTGAGGAAGCGGCCGGCGCTGAGCTTGCCCAGGCGGCCGATGAGGTTGCGGGCCTGCTCGCGCAGGCCGTAGCGCTCCAGGAGGCCGATCACGGGGAGCACGATGGCGTAGACGGTGACCGAGCGGCTGTCGGCGAAGGACCGGCCGAAGGCCGCGAGGACCTCCATCGGGTTCATCTTGCCGAGCAGACCGGTGACGATACCGGCGACGCCCACCACGAGGACGGGGTTGCGGCGCGTGACGAATCCGAGGATCACCACGACCACACCGAGCAGAACGATCATTCGGTGGCCTTCTTCAGGCATGAGGGGGCAGGGCACGGATCCGAGACAAGCGGAACCGATGCTTCATCGGTCCGGACCATAGCCCCGGATGCGTGGCAGATGCACGGACACTAGCGATCGTTCAACGATCTAACAAGAGTCCGATCCTCATCCTCATCGATCCCTTGTGGGATCGTTCAACAATCGTCTACGTTCAATGCGTGATCGACCTCAACGCAGATCTCGGTGAGGGCTTCGGCCGCTGGACCCTCACCGACGACGACGCCCTCCTCTCCGTCGTCACCAGCGCCAACGTCGCCTGCGGCTTCCATGCGGGCGACCCCTCGGTGATGCGCCGCGTCTGCGACCTGGCCGCCGAGCGCGGGGTGCGGATCGGGGCCCAGGTGTCCTATCGCGACCTGGCGGGGTTCGGCCGGCGCGCCATGGACGTACCCTCCGGGGAGCTGGCGGCCGAGGTGGCCTACCAGATCGGCGCGCTGCGGGTCTTCGCCGAGGCGGCCGGGGCGGAGGTGGCCTACGTGAAACCGCACGGCGCGCTCTACAACCGCACCGTCCACGACGCGGACCAGGCCCACGCCGTCGTGGCCGGGGTGCGGCTGGCGGGCGGCGCGCTGCCCGTGCTCGGCCTCCCCGGTTCCCTGCTGCTGGACGCCGCCGCCGAGGCCGGGCTCGCGGCCGTGCCCGAAGCCTTCGCCGACCGGGCCTACACCCCGCGGGGCACCCTGGTGCCCCGGCGCGAGCCGGGCGCGGTGGTGACGGACGAGGACGCCGTGGTCCGGCGGGCGCTCGCCTTCGCGGTGCACGGCTCGGTCGAGACCGTGGACGGCACGACCGTGGAGGTCGCCCCGCGGTCGCTGTGCGTGCACGGCGACACCCCGAACGCGGCACGGATCGCGGCCCGGGTGCGCGAGGCGCTGGAGACCTCGGGGGTCGCGATCGGGGCCTTCGCATGACGGGCACCCCGCACCTCACGGCACGTCCCGCCGGCCGGCACGCGCTCCTCGTCGAACTGCCCGACGCCGGGCGCACCGCCGCCTTCCACGCCGAGGTGCTGCGCCGCCGGGCGGCCGGGACGCTGGAGCCCGTCGAGGAGGTGGTGCCGGGGGCGCGGACCGTCCTGCTGGACGGTGTCCGGGACCCGGAGGCACTGGCCCGTTCCCTCCGCGCCTGGGAGGTCCCGCCGGCTGCCGCCGACGACGGGGAGGCGGTGGAGATCCCCGTGCGCTACGACGGGCCGGACCTCGCCGACGTGGCGGCTCTGTGGGGTGTCGCCCCGCGGGAGGTCGCCGCCCTGCACTCCGCCCACCACTACCGGGTCGCGTTCTGCGGCTTCGCCCCCGGCTTCGGCTACCTCACCGGTCTGCCCGGGGAACTGCACGTGCCCCGCCGGGCCACGCCCAGGACCCGGGTGCCGGCCGGCGCGGTCGCCCTCGCCGGCCCCTACAGCGCCGTCTATCCCCGTGCCACCCCGGGCGGCTGGCAGCTGATCGGCACGATGCCCGACCCCGGGCCGCTGTGGGACCCGGCGCGTCGGCGGGCCGCGCTGCTGGCGCCGGGCACGCGCGTGCGGTTCGTACCGGCGGACGCCCCCGACAGGACGGTGGCCGCATGACGGCCAAGCTCACCGCCGTACGGGCCGGCGCGCTCACCACCGTGCAGGACGCGGGCCGACGCGGGTACGCCCACCTGGGGGTGCCCCGCTCCGGCGCCCTGGACGCCCCCGCGATGCGGCTCGCCAACCGGCTGCTCGGCAACGACCCGGGCGCCGCCGTGCTGGAGACGACGCTGACCGGCTGCGCCGTCCGGCCGGACCGGGACGTCACCGTCGTGGTCGGCGGCGCGCACTGCCCCGTCACCGTGGACGGGCGGCCGGCGCCCTGGGGCGCCCCGGTACGGGTGCCGGCCGGTGCGGTCCTGGACGTGGGGGCGGTGACGGCGGGCGTACGCGCGTACGTGGCGGTGGCCGGCGGCATCACGGTCGAGCCCGTCCTCGGCAGCCGCTCGACGGACCTGCTGTCCGGACTGGGCCCGGAGCCGCTGCGGGACGGGGCCGTCGTGCCGGTCGGCACCCCCGCCGCCCCCGTCGCCGTACCCGCCGCCGCGCCCTGGCCCGGCCCGCCCGCCGAGCTGGTGCTGCCGCTGCGACCGGGGCCCCGGTCCGACTGGTTCACCCCGAGCGCGCTGCGCACCCTCACCTCGGCCACGTTCCGCGTCTCCCCGCACAGCAACCGGATCGGCCTGCGCACCGAGGGTCCGGCGCTGGAGAGGGCGTCGACGGGTGAACTGCCCAGTGAAGGAATGGTCCTGGGGGCCGTGCAGGTCCCGCCGGACGGCCGACCCGTGATCTTCCTGCACGACCACCCGACCACCGGCGGCTACCCGGTCGTCGGGGTGGTGGCGGAGCCCGCCCTCGCGTCGGCGGCCCAGGCAGCGGTCGGGACACCGGTGCGCTTCACGCTCGACTGACGGGGCGAGCGGGCGCACCGGGCGGTCCGGGCCCCGACAATGGAGGCAGGACGGCGAAGGCTCCGGCGGTCGGCGGCTGGCGGCTGGCGGCTGGCGGTCGGCGGTCGGCGCGGCCCTTCAGCGAGAAGGCGGGACGACCATGAGCGACGACCGGCGGACCGACCGCACCCCCGCGACCGACGAGGAGACGCACCGCCGGCTCACCGAGCGGGCGGCCGCGCTCCGGCGCGAGATCGCCGCCGCGGAGGCGCGGGAGGAGGAGCTGCGCGCCGACTGCCTGCTGGACGCGGCGGACGCCGGCGCGGAGGCCGAGGCGCTGGAGCGGCACCGCGAGGGGACGCGGCGCGCGCACGAACTCCTGGCCGGGACCGAAGCCGCCCTGGCCCGCCTGGACACCGGCGCCTTCGGGCGCTGCGTGCGGTGCGGGGAGGCCATCGGTGCCGAGCGCCTGCACGCCTTCCCCCACGTCGAACGGTGCCTGCGGTGCGAGGCGCGGAGCGGGACGCGCACCCGCTGAGTCCGCCGGGCGGCACCGCTTCCCCGGCCTCCGGCACCCGGCGGCACGCGGATCGCGGATCGCGCGGCGGGGACCGGTCCCGGGGCGCGCCGGGCACCTGTGGCACGCCCCCTCCCGGCACGCCGGCCACGGGGCGTACGGCGCGCGGCACCGGGCCGGCCGCCCCCGAGTCCCGCAGCGCGGTCCGCCCGGTCGCCCCCGATCCGTGGCGCCGCCCCGGCCGACCGTGCGCAGGCGCGCCGCGTAGCGTCCCCGTATGGAACAACCGCCTCTCCCCCAGCGTCCGTCGGTCCCCGCCCGGCACCGGTCCCGGGACCTCGGCATCGTGATCGGGACCTCCGCTCCCGGCCCGCTCGACGCGATCACCGACGTGCCCGGCGTCCGCGTCGGACACGCCACCGTGCGCCGTGAGCCCGACGTGCACAGCGGCGTCACCGCCGTGGTGCCCGACCGGGTCGGACCCCACACTCCCCTGGCGGCCGGGGTGTTCACCGGCAACGGTTACGGCAAGCTCGTCGGCACCACCCAACTCGCCGAACTCGGCGCCCTGGAGACCCCGATACTGCTCACCTCCACCCTGTCGGCCTTCCGCGTCGCCGACGCCCTGGTCGGCTGGATGCTCCAACGGCCCGGGTGCGAGGAGGTGCTGAGCCTGAATCCCGTGGTGGGCGAGTGCAACGACGGCCTGCTGTCCGACATCCGCTCCCGGCCGGTGCGCGAGGAACACGTGCGGGCGGCCCTCGACACGGCTTCGGACGGTCCGGTCGCGGAGGGGTGTGTGGGCGCGGGCACGGGCACCGTCGCGCTGGGCTTCAAGGCCGGCATCGGCACCGCGTCCCGCGTCGTGGACCTCGGGGGCCACCGCTTCACCGCCGGCGTCCTGGTCCAGGCGAACTTCGGGGGCACGCTGCGGGTGCTCGGCCGTGTGATCACCCCGCGGTCCCTGGGTGTCGAGGGCCAGGCACCGGACCCCGGCACCGGCTCCTGCGTGGTCGTGGTGGCCACGGACGCCCCGCTGGACGCCCGGCGGCTGACCCGCGCAGCCCGGCGCGCGGTGTTCGCGCTGGCCCGCACCGGCGCGGCCTACAGTCACGGCAGCGGGGACTACGCCGTCGCGTTCAGTACGGCGGCCCCCTCGGCCGTCCCGGTGGCGGACGCGGAACTCGGCCCGCTCTTCGAGGCGGTGCTCGACGGCGTGGAGGAGGCGGTGCTCAACTCCCTGCTCGCGGCCACCACGACCACCGGCTTCGGCGGACGCACCGTTCCGGCGCTCCCGGCCGACGCCCTGCTCACCGCCCTCGGCGCTCCCCCGCGGACACCGCCCCGTTGACCGGACGCCGCGCACAACCGCCGGTTACCACCGGGTAGTCATACGGCGACCCTTGCTATAAGGTCCGTCAACAAGGAGACTGTGTTACCGACGGTAATAGCAGTGGAGGGCGAGGACCGTCCCGACCCGACTCGAGGAGCCCCTGCATGGCCATCAACATCACGCGGCCACGGACCAAGAGCCACACCCCGGAGGAGGGCGTCGCGCGCCGGCTGCTCGACTCGTCCGCGCAGCTCTCGTACGACCCGCTCACCGAGGTCGACTGGGAGACTCCGCTCGACGAGGACTTCCACGGCGCGAGCCCGGAGTGGAGCACCCTCTACGGGACCCCCTACTGGGCGGAGCTGACCGAGGCCCAGCGCAAGGCCCTGACACGTCAGGAAGCCGCCTCGGTGGCCAGCACCGGCATCTGGTTCGAGATGATCCTCCAGCAGATGGTGCTGCGGGACATCTACGCGAAGGACCCCACGGACGACACCTTCCAGTGGGCCCTGACCGAGATAGCCGACGAGTGCCGCCACTCGATCATGTTCGCCCGCGGCGCGAAGAAGCTCGGAGCGCCGGCCTACCGCCCGCACCGCGTGGCCGTGGAACTCGGCAGGCTCTTCAAGACCGTCGCGTTCGGCGAGGCGGCGTACGCGGCGATCCTGGTCGCCGAAGAGGTCCTCGACGTGATGCAGCGGGACTGGATGCGCGACGAGCGGGTGGTGCCGTTCGTCCGCACCATCAACAACATCCACGTCGTGGAGGAGTCGCGGCACATGAAGTTCGCCCGCGACGAGACACGCAAGCACCTCGCGCGCGCCGGACGGCTGCGCCGCCGGATCCACGCCCTGCTCATCGCGGTGGCCGCCTACGTCATCGTGACCAGCATGGTGAACCGGAAGGTCTACGCCAACGCCGGACTCGACGAGGAGCGCGCGGTCCGCGAGGCGAAGGCCAACGAGCACCACGCGTCGATGATGCGCTCCAGCTGCGCGGGGCTGATGACCTTCCTCGACTCCGTGGGTCTGCTCACCCGGCCGGCGCTGTTCTTCTACAAGCGCGCCCACCTCATCTGACGATCTCACGGCGAGCGGACGACATGACCTTCGCGATCACCCAGAACTGCTGCACCGACGCCGCCTGTGTGGCCGTCTGCCCGGTCAACTGCATCCATCCCGCGCCGGGCGAACGGGACTTCGGCACCACCGAGGCGCTGTACATCGACCCCGGGGCGTGCATCGACTGCGGCGCCTGCGCCGACGCCTGCCCGGTGGACGCCGTCCACCCGGTCGCGGAACTGACGCCGGCGCAGCAGCCGTACGCCGGGATCAACGCCGCCTACTTCGAGGGGACCGGACAGCCGGCCTCCGGGGCCGGGGCCGAGGGCGACCACGGCCCCAACTTCCACGCCTGGGGCGCGCCGTCCTTCGACCGTGTCCTGCCGGCCGACTTCGCACCGCTCAGGGTGGCGATCGTCGGCACCGGACCGGCGGGGATGTACGCCGCGGAGGACCTGCTGCTGCACACCCGTTCCGAGGTCACCCTCGTCGACCGGCTCCCCGCGCCGGGCGGGCTGATCCGGTACGGCGTGGCGCCCGACCATCCGGCCACGAAGCGGATCGGCGAGACCTTCGCCCGGTTCCACACGCACCCGCGGGTGCGCCTGCACCTCGGGCTCGACGTGGGCACCCACATCACGGCCGACGAACTCGCCGCGCACCACGACGCGGTGATCTACGCCGTGGGCGCGGCCTCCGACCGGCGCCTGGGCATACCGGGCGAGGACCTGCCCGGCAGCATCGCCGCGACCACGTTCGTCGCCTGGTACAACGCGCACCCGGAAGTCGCCCCCGACGCCGTCGACCTCTCCTCGGACCGCGTCGTCGTGGTCGGCAACGGCAACGTCGCGCTCGACGTCGCCCGCATCCTGGTCTCCGACCCCGACTCACTGGCCGGCACCGCCATCGCGGGCCACGCGCTGGAGGAACTGCGCCGCAGCAAGGTACGCGAGGTGGTGCTGCTGGGACGCCGGGGCCCGGAGCACGCCGCGTGCACCGGCACCGAACTGCTCGCGCTGAAGAACCTCCCGGGGGTCGATCTGGTCGTGGACGACCACGACGCGCGGATCGGCACGGCGATCGACGCGGCCGGTGCGGCCGGTGCGGCCGGTGCGGCCCACAAGGCCGGTCTGTTCCAGGACGTGCCGCGCGAGGCCGTCGACTGGTCCGCGCCCCCACGGACGGCGGGTGGTCGGCGTCGCATCGTCTTCCGCTTCCACTCCGAGCCGCTGGCGCTGCACGGGGACGGGCATCTCCGGGCCGTACGGGTCACCTCGGGCGCCGGGGATGCCCGGGGAGCCGGGGAAGCCGGGGAACAAGAGATCCCGGCGGGCCTGGCGCTGCGGGCGATCGGGTACCGGGGAGTGCCCCAGGCGGGGCTGCCGTTCGACGAGGAGTCGGGCACCGTCCCGCACGAGGGCGGACGGGTGACCGGCCGGCCCGGCACGTACGTCGTGGGCTGGATCAAACGGGGGCCGTCGGGCGGCATCGGCACGAACCGCCGCTGCGCGGCCGAGACGGTGGGCACCCTGCTCGCCGACGCGGTCGCCGGACGGCTGCCGGCGCCCACCGGAGGGGCGAGGGCGTTCCGCCGGCTGGCGCGCCGCCGCCGCTGACGCGGCCGAGCCACGGGGAGGCACGCGGCGACGGGAGTCCTCCGTCCGGCCCGCACGCCGGTGCGGACGGGCCGGTGGCGCCGCCCGGCGCCCCGGACGCGGACGCGGCCCTCCGGTGCCCTCGGGCCATCCGACGGCGGTATCGGCGGGTGGTTGCCTGGCGGTACCGCCTGCCGGTACCGCCGGACGGCGCGCGGTCCGCCTCAGGCCGCCTGGGCCGACGTCTCGTGCCGCCAGAATCCCGAGAACGTGATGCGGTCCTTGGGCAGTCCCAGGCGGTGCAGGTGCTTGCGCCCCTCGGTGGCCAGGGTCGACTCACCGACGACGAAGGCGTACGCCGTCGGGGCGACGGAGGCGATCCGCAGCACCTCGTCGAGCGCCGCCGCACCGGGCACCGCCCTGGGGTCCCGGCGTACCACCCAGGAGACGGTCACTCCGGCCGGGGCGTCCAGGGGGCGCCTGTCGCCCGCGGTGGGCACCTCCTGGACGACCCGGCCCACGGTGTCGCGGGGCAGCGAGCGCAGGATGCCCGCGGTGGCCGGCAGTCCCGTCTCGTCGGCCACCACGAGGACCTCGGAGGCGTCGTGCGGGCGGTCGAACAGGACGCCCTGGTCGAGGACGGCGAGGGCGTCGCCCGGGCGGGCGGCGCAGGCCCAGACGGCCGCCCTGCCCTCGACGGCTCCGGCGGCGTCGCGGTGCACCACGAAGTCGATGTCCATCTCGGCGCTCTCCCGGCGGAAGTCGGCGACCGAGTAGTTGGCGCAGTGCGGCCGCTCCCGCTCGGGGATCTCCAGATAAGGCTGCCACCAGCGGGTGCCCGTGAACTCCGGCAGGCGCAGCCCGCTCTGGTGGGGCAGCTGCAGGAACAGGCGGAACCAGTGGTCGTAGCCCAGCCACGGGAACTCGCCCAGTTCGTCACCGGTGACCGTCACCCGGTGCATCGACGGGGAGACGCGTGCGGTGCGCACGACGCGGGCACGGAACATCCTGGGATTCTGCGGCACCAGCCGCCGGACCTTCGCCATGCGAGAAGGTTAGCCTAAGCTAACTCGCCCTCGGGCTAGTCCTCGACGACCAGCGCGGGCGTGGACCTGGTGAGCACCTCGCCGCGGAAGAAGGCGGGGCTGCGCCGGCCCATCACGGCCATGATGACCACGCCGAGCAGGAGCAGTCCCACGCCGATGACGAACACCGAGCCGACGCCGAGGACCGAGGAACCGCTTCCGTAGGCGGGGTCCCACATGTCGGCGAGGGTCTTGGCGAAGACGGCGGCGAGCAGCAGCCCGCCGAGGACGGGGAAGACCCCCTTGAAGAGGAGGTCACGGCCGGACCGCAGCAGGTCGCCGCGGAAGTACCAGGCACAGGCGAAGGCCGTCAGGGCGTAGTAGAAGCAGATCATCAGGCCGAGCGCGTAGATCGTGTCGACCAGTACGTGCTCGCTGACCAGCGTCATCACCGTGTAGAAGACCCCGGTGGCGACACCGGCGGTCACCGTGGCCCGGCCCGGCGTGCGGAAGCGGGGGTGCACCTTCGCGTAGGAGGCGGGCAGCGCCTCGTACGTCGACATGGCGAGCACCGTGCGGGCCACCGGGATGAAGGTGGTCTGCAGACTGGCGGCGGCCGACGACAGCACCGCGACGAAGAGCAGGACGCCCAGCGCGGGACCCATGACCGGCCCGGCGAGCGCGGCGAAGACGTTGTCCGAGGTCTCGGGGTTGGCCAGCCCCAGCCCCTGGTCGCCGGAGCCCACGACCATCTGGGCGGCGACTCCCGTGGCCAGGTAGGAGCCGACGAGCACCACCATGGCGACGAGCGCCGCGCGTCCCGGCGTGCGGCTGCTGCCGCTGGTCTCCTCGTTGGCGGTGAGACAGGCGTCCCAGCCCCAGTACATGAAGATCGACAGCGAGAGGCCGGCCGTGAAGGCGGCGAACGACTGCACGGCGAAGGGGTTCAGCCAGGACCAGGAGAACTCGGCCGAGGTGGCGAACTCGGCGTCGCCCGCCTTGCTGAAGGCCATGGCGACGAACACCGCCAGCACCAGCAGCTGCAGGCCGACCAGCGTGTACTGCAGGCCCTTGGTCGCCGTCATCCCGCGGTAGCTGACCACGGTGGCGAGCGCGATCAGCGCCAGACAGGTCACGATGTGCACGGCCTTGTTCCCGTCCAGCGCCGCGACCGAGTCGCTGCCCGTGATCTCCCCGGCGAGCAGCCAGAAGTAGGAGGTGGCGACACCGGCCAGGTTCGAGAGCACGATGATCGTGGCGATGACCAGGCCCCAGCCGCACATCCAGCCCACCCGGGGGCCGAACGCCTTGACCGTCCAGGTGAAGGAGGTGCCGCAGTCCGGCATGGCCTTGTTCAGCTCGCGGTAGGCGAAGGCGACGAGCAGCATCGGCAGGAATCCCGCGAGGAACACGGCCGGCATCTGCACGCCGACCTCGCCGGCGGTGGACCCGAGGGTCGAGGTGAGGCAGTAGACCGGGGCCACCGTGGAGACCCCGATGACCGCGCTGCCCAGCAGTCCCACGGAATTGCCGCTGAGGCCCTTGGTCCGCATGCCTTCGGCGGTGGCTCCGTCGCCCGTGTCGTCGGCCCCGGGCCTTACGTCCAGCTGAGTCATGAACGAGACGTTAAATCCTGCGGTTTCCGTGGTTCCGGTTCCCTGCGCCACTCCCCCACCAGCACGTTTCACCATGGTTTACCGGGTGTTGATGACCATTCAACCTTTACTTCGAAGACGCTTCCCCCTCCATGGCCACTGATCTCGACAGCCGGGCCGAGGCTGTCCGATATCCGGTTATCGCAGCACTGGCCGATTCCCGGCGTTCTGACTTTTCCATGCGATCTGCGTCACACCCGGGTGAGGGCGCCCGGCAGGCGGCCCGCGGGGTCGCCTACTCACCCGGCCGACCGGTCGCGCCGCCCTCCGTGGGCCGGGGCGGACCCGGGGGCGTTCCGGCGCTCAGATGCTGCAGCGCCTCGACCAGTTCCTGACAGGCGCGCTCCACCGAGCGACGGGTGTGGAGCTGCTCGCTGATGACGGAGGAGAGCAGCAGGGCGGTGAGCGCCATGGTGCCGTTGAACGCCTGAAGCTTCACCATCACCTCGACGTCGGTCAGCCGCCCGAAGGAGCCCGTGTGGTCGCCCGCCGCGACGGTCGCCATGACGGAGGCGAACAGGGCGCACGGCATGCTGCCCGCCAACTGGAAGCGGAGCGCGGCCCAGATCAGCAGCGGATACACCAGGAACAGCATGCTGACCCGGCTGTACACGGCCAGCGGCACCACCACGCCCGCGACCAGGACGAAGACGGCCGCCTCGGCCCACCGGTCGCGCGGAGGCGCCCGGCGCGCGCGGTAGAGCAGGAGCAGCAGCGGGGTGACGATGACGACGCCCATGGCGTCGCCCACCCACCAGGCCAGCCAGACGAACCAGACGTCGCCCGCGGGCAGCTTGCCGCCGAGGGCGAGCATGCCGACGCCCGCTCCGGAGCTGACCAGCATGGCGGCGAGCGCCCCGAGGAAGACGAGGGCCACGCCGTCGCGGATGCGGGCCAGGTCCGTGCGGAAGCCCACGGCGCGCAGCATCAGGTACGCGCAGACCGGGGCGGCCGTGTTGCCGGCCACCACCCCGATCGCGGCCGGCCCCGGAGGGGTGATGGAGGCGACGACGAGCAGGGCGCCGACGGCGATGCCCGGCACGCACGCGGGGCCGAACAGGAGCAGACAAGTGACCGCCAGACCGGTGGGCGGCCAGATGGGGGTGACCACGGCCCCTTCCGCGACCAGCTGCTGCATGAGCCCGAGCCGTCCCGCCGCGTAGTAGCAGGCGGCGACGAGCAGCGTCCCGAGAGCGAGGACGACCGGCCGGGGCCACGCGCGAATACCCACCACAGCAGCCATCAGACACCGCCCGCACCGTGTCGGCGAGGCGGACTGGCCCTACGAGGGAACGGCGCGCGTGTCGTGGCCCACGACGAGCACGGCCGCGTCGTCGTCGTGCCCCACCAGTTCGGCGTTCTTCAGCACGGCCGCCGCGAGCGCCGGGGCGTCCATGCCGGCGACGGCCGCGATGCCCGCCAGCCGCACGACCCGGCGCAGGCCGTCGTCGACGCTCAGCGCGGGTCCCTCGACGACGCCGTCGGTGAGCAGGACGAACACGCCGCCCAGCGCGAGCCGGTAGCGGGTGACGGGGTACTCGACTCCGCTTATGACGCCCAGCGGCGGTCCCCCTTCGTCGTCGGAGACCCCCGCCTTGCCGTCGGCGGTGGCCCAGACGCAGGGGATGTGTCCGGCCCGTGCGCTCTCCATGACTCCGGTGGCCGGGTCGAACCGCATGAAGGTGCAGGTGGCGAAGAGGTCCTTGCCCAGGGACAGGACGAGGTCGTTCGTGCGGGCGAGGAGGTCTCCGGGGTCGCCCGTCACCGAGGCCAGCGCGCGCAGCCCGGCCCGCACCTGTCCCATGAACGCCGCCGCGTCGATGGCGTGTCCCTGGACGTCGCCGACCGAGAGGCCGACCCGGCCGTCGGGGAGCATGAAGGCGTCGTACCAGTCACCGCCCACGTTGAGCCCGGCGTAGGCGGGCGCGTACCGGGCGGCGAGGTGGAAGCCGGGGATCACGGGCAGGTCGGCGGGGAGCATGTCGCGTTGCAGGGCGATGGCGAGTTCCACCTGGGAGCGCCGCAGCTCGGCCAGCTCCCGCGCGCGCGTGGTCAGCGTCGCGAGTCGGTGCAGCAGCTCCTCGCTGTCAGGTGCCGGGCGCTTGCGGAACATCGACCGCTCCGGGGTCTCGCACGGACCGGCCGGCTGCGCCGCACTGCTCTGCCCGCATGATCCGATCCGCCCGTCCTTGGCCGGAGGGCACCACCCTGTGCCCCGAACACCGCAAGTCTCGCACCTGCCCGCGGGGCGGGCACACCGAGCGTTCCCAGGGAGGCGGGCGCACACCCGTGCCGGCCCGGACCGCCCCGCCGGGTTCAGTCGAAGGTCTCGACGTACTCCTGCGGCGGACCCAGCTCCGGACCTTCCCGCAGTTCCAGGTGATCGCCCGCCCGCTCCAGTTCGAGGACGGTGAGGGTGTTGTCGCCGGCGGTGGTCAGGGGCGCGGGCAGATAGAGGGTGGTCTGCGGTCCCGCGTTCCAGTAGCGGCCGAGCAGGAAGCCGTTGATCCACACGAAGCCCTTGTGGAAACCGGGCAGGGCGAGGAAGGTGTCGCTCGCTCCGTCGGCGGTGAAGGCGGCCGTGGCGAATCCCGCCCCGCCCGCCGTACCGGGAGACGCCGGTGTGTTCGCGGCGGCCGGTGGCGAGGCGGCGGCGGCCCGCTCCAGCCGCTCGGGGGTCCACTCGTCCAGGGGCAGTGGGCGCATGGTCCACCCGTGCACCCGTCGGCGGTCGATCTGCACCGCGCCGAGGATGCCCTTGCCCTGTCCGAGCAGTGGGCCGTAGTTGATGCGGCCCTGGTTCTCGACCAGCAGTTCGAGGCGGACGGGCCGCCCCGTCCCGTGGAGGTCGAGCGTGCCCGTCTCACGGTCGATGATCCCGGCCGGCGCTCCGTCGACGAAGACCTGTGCCCGGTCGTGGAGACCGCGGACGCCCAGGACGACGCGGCCGTGCGGCAGCACGGGGTGCGCGCGGTAGAGGACGAGCCCGGCGGACAGTCCCAGTTCGCCGAATCCGAGCGGGTCGGACGCGTGCACGGGCTCGCTCGCCGCCTCCAGCCCGGGCAGCAGGCCCGCACGGGCGGTGACCGGCAGGGTGCGGGCGGGCAGGAGCGAGGGCGGCTCGGGCAGCGGCCGCGGCGGCCGGCCGTTGACGGAGTGGAGCAGGTCGCGCATCCGGTGGAACTTCTCCGTCAGGGCGCCGTGCTCGGCGATCGGCGCGTCGGAGTCGTAGCTGGTGACCGTGGGCTGGATGGCTCCGTCCGCGTGGTTGGCGCCGGCCCAGAGGCCGAAGTTGGTGCCGCCGTGCGCCGGGTAGAGGCTGACGGAGCCGCCCTCGGCGAGGATCTCGGACAGGGTGGCCATCGCGCTCTCGGGTGAGCGGGTGTGGTGCTTCTCGCCCCAGTGGTCGAACCAGCCGTTCCAGAACTCCGCGCACACGAACGGTTCCCCGTCCCGGCGCGAGCGCAGCAGACGGGCGGCCTCGGTGGCGCGCGAGCCGAAGGTGGCCGCCGCCAGCACCCCGGGGAGGGTGCCGCCGTCGAGCATCAGCTCGGTGGGGCCGTCGGCGGTGTAGCACAGCTCGGTGATGCCGCGCGCGGTCAGGGCGTCGTGCACCCACCGGACGTAGGCGTGGTCGTCGCCGTAGCTGCCGTACTCGTTCTCGACCTGGACGGCGACGACGGGTCCGCCTCGGACGGCCTGGAGCTCCGCGATCCGGGGGACGAGGACGTCGAACCAGCGGGCGACCTCGTCGAGGTAGGGCGGGTGGGAGGAGCGCAGCCGCATGCCGGGCCGGTCGGTGAGCCAGGCCGGCAGACCGCCGTTGTCCCACTCGGCGCAGATGTAGGGCCCGGGGCGCAGGACGACGTCCAGTCCGGTGTCCGCGGCGAGGGCCGCGAAGCGCTCGACGTCCCGCCAGCCGTCGAAGCGGTACTCGCCCGGCCGCCGCTCGTGGAAGTTCCAGGCGATGTAGGTGTCCACCGTGTTCAGGCCCATCGCCGCGAGACGGGCCAGGCGGTCGGCCCACTGCCGGGGGTGCACCCGGAAGTAGTGCATCGACCCCGCCAGGACCCGGTGCGGTCGGCCGTCGCGCAGCAGCTCGCCGTCCGGATGGGTCAGCAGGGCGGTCGGCGCCGGGCCGTTCACTCGGCGACTCCCGCCGTCCGCGTACGCGTGTCGGGCACGGCCTCTCCTCGTGGATGCGTGGGCGGGTACGGGCGGGGCGGGTGGCACCTCCGCCCGTGGCCGGAACTATGGCACACAATGTTATCGATGCCAATGCGGTGCGAGCCCCGGTCCCGACCCGGCCGGTATCATCCGGAGCGCCTACGCGAGAGAGGACCCCATGGAGACGGCGAAGGGTGCGGGGGCGACCGGACGGGCGCCCGGCATGACGGACGTGGCCCGGGTCGCGGGGGTCTCCGCGCAGACCGTCTCGCGCGCCCTGTCCGGCCACCCCAACGTCCGCGCGGAGACCCGCGCCAAGGTGCTCGCCGCCGTCGAACAGCTCGGCTACCGCAAGAACAGCGCCGCGGGGACGCTGTCCTCCGGACGCAGCCGGACCATCGGCGTGGTGACCCTGCAGACGACGTTCTACTCACGCGTGACCCTGACCTACGGCATCGAGCAGGCGGCCCGCGCCGCCGGCTGGTCCGTGGTCACCGCCTCCACCGAGTCGCTCGACACCTCCGTCGTCGAGGCGGCGCTCACCCGCCTCGCCGACCAGGGCGTCGAGGGCATCGTCCTCGCCATTCCGCTGATCCGCGTCAGCCCGCGCATCGAGCAGCTGACCCGGTCGCTGCCCACCGTGACGGTGGACGGCTCCCGCACCGCCGCCTCGGAGGTGGTCGCCGTCGACCAGGTGGAGGCCGCCCGGCTGGCCACGCGTCATCTGCTCGACCTCGGGCACGAGACGGTCTGGCACGTGGCCGGGCCCGACGCGTGGCTGGACGCGCAGAGCCGGCTCACGGGCTGGCAGGAGACGCTGGAGGCCGAGGGCCGCGCCGTCCCGCCCGTCCTCACCGGTGACTGGACACCGGCGTCGGGGTACCGCAACGGTCTCGTGCTGGCCCGGATCCCGGAGGTGACCGCGGTCTTCGCCGCCAGCGACGAGATGGCCTTCGGCATCGTCCGGGCGCTGCACGAGTCCGGCCGCGAGGTGCCCCGGGACGTGTCGGTGGTCGGGGTCGACGACATCGATCTGGCCGCGTACTGCTCACCGTCGCTGACGACGGTCTCCCAGTCCTTCACGGAGATGGGCGCGCTGGCCTTCCGTCATCTGCTGCGCCACATAGAGGACCCGGCGGCCGGACCGGAACCCGCCTCGGTCGAGCCCAGGCTGGTCGTACGCGCGAGCACCGCCCCGGCCGCCGGCCGTACGGGCTGAACCGGGACGGTGCGTACCGGCTGAACCGGGACGGTGCGCGCACCGGCTCAGCCCCGGGTGCCCGGCGGGAAGCCGGAGGGCGGATCGACCGGTGTGCCGAGGACACGCATCTCCGCCGCCGCCGCGAACGGCTGCCCGTTGAGCGCGTCGAGGGCGGTGAAGCGGACGTAGGAGGCGCGCACCGGGTCGAAGGTGACGCGCTGCATGTCCCGCGCGTCCACGAGCGACCCCTCGGCCACCGTCGTCCACTCCCGGCCGTCGTGGGAGACGGCGACCCGGTAGTCCTTGACCCGTCCGTTCGGCCCGCCGCTCTGCCGGCCGAGGTAGCCGAAGCCGTCCACCCGGGACTGGCCGTCCAGCTTCAGGGTCACCCAGTGCGGATAGGGCGCGTCGGCCTCCGTGTAGTCGGTGTGCCAGATGGTCGCCGGATCGCCGTCGAGCACGTTGCCGACCGGACCCTCCGCGCTGCCGGAGGAGCGGTTCTCCGAATCGGCCGTCGCCGACATCGAGGCCGGTGAGAGCACCGGAACGTCGGAGACGGCGGCGCCGGCGCGTGCCGTGACGGTCTTGGTGACGCCGAGGTCGTCGTAGACGGCTGTCGCCCGCCAGGCGGCCGTGGTGCCCGCCGCGCTCTCGGGCGGGGTGAGCAGCCAGCTGGTCGTGACGGTCTCGCCGGGGGCGACCGAGTCGAAGAGGTTCCCGTCCTTCTCCTTCACCTCGACCTTCCAGCCTGCCGGAACGCCCTCCATGCTGACGGCGACGTTCACCGCGTCGGTCGCCTCGTGGTTGGTGAAGGCCGTCCGGTACTCGCCGGGCGAGCCGGGGCCGAGGTCGGCGCCGACGGGAGCGGTCACACGGGCGCAGGCCGGGCCGCCCTCCACGGGTCCCAGGTCCTCGACGCGGAAGTCGTCGAGGACGAAGTCCGTGCCCGCGGCCCCGCCGAGCTTGCGCAGCCCGACCCAGGTGTCACCGCAGCCGGCGACGATCTCCCCGGTGTACGTGGCGGTGTCCAGGGCGGGATCGAAGGTCTCCCGGGTGATCTCCCGGGCCTCGGTCCTCCCGTCGGCGACGGTGTCCGCGCCGGTCACCCAGGCCCACTGCCCCGGCACGTTGGTCTGGTAGCGGAAGGACACGGCGTACTTGTGCCCGGCCTCGAAGGGCACGGTCGCGGGGACCGTGCGGTACACCAGCCCCGTGTTCTCCGCGTGCGACTTGAGCGAGTGGCCGCCGCCGATCACGTCGTCGACCGCCTTGCCGTCGAGGGCCCCGTCGTCGTACGGCTGATGGCTGTTCTTCCACTCCTTCTGGGTGTAGGGCGCGTGCAGTTCGCTGATGCTGGTGCGGGGGTCGGTGACGCCTCCGGCGTCTCCCTTGACGAACGGGCCCCAGCCGGGCTGGTTGCCCTCGAAGTCGTGGCGCGCGATCACCCCGCTGTCGGGTGGCGGCAGCGGCGCGGTGGTGTCGGGCATGACCCGCACGTCGTCCAGGACGACGGCCGCCGCGCCCGGCTCGGCCGCGAGGGAGACCGTCGCCTCGCCGCTCGCCGGGGCGGTGAAGGCGACGGAGGCCCGCTGGGAGTAGGTGTCGCGCTTCTCGTCGGAAGCGGTCCAGTTGCGTGCCGGGGTGATGTCGAAGGTGTTCTCGGCCGGCTCGTCGGCTCCGTCCACGCTCAGCGTGGTGGCGCGCCGGTGCCCCGGCGCGATCTCCACGTCGGCGCTCAGCGTGTACCGCTCGCCGGGCGTCAGGCCGCCCACCCGCTGGGAGAGGCCGGAGGCGTCCGTGCCGAGCCGGGCCACGTTGTCGCCGTTGTCGGCCCGTGCCACGCTCGCACCGCCCCGCGGATGCCAGGCGTCCAGGTCGCCGGCGTTGAACCCGGGGTCGACGAGGCCGGTGCCCTCGCCGTAGCGCGGGTCCGTGTGCGGCGCCTTTCCGCCGCGGGGCACCAGGACGTACGGCCGGTCCGGCTCGGCGGTCAGCGTCACCCGCCCGTCCTTCGCGCGTACCCGGGTGGCGTCCGTACGGCCCTGGTCGGTGAGGGCGTGGAGCGTGAACTCCTCCGTGCCGGCGAACTGCCGCGTGAGGTCGAAGGTGTGCGTGCCGCCGGAGGCGCTGTAGTAATACATCTTGTCGGCGTCGCTGGGCGACGAGGTCCCGTCCTTCTTGTCCGCGCGGCCCCAGGGCAGCAGGTAGGTGTCACCGTCGAGGACCACCGCGTCGTCCATGGTGACGCGGCGCTTCCCGTCGTCCCTGGTCACGGTGACGCCGCCGGTCAGGCGTGCGCGCGTGCCGAAGTCCCAGTCCATCACCTCGTAGTGCTGGAGGAACTTGGTCGGCAGGTTGTCGGTCCAGATGGTGCGGTGGAAGGCGTCCCAGTCGTCCTGTCCGGTCCAGCCCTCGAACTCCTTGATGCTGGTGCCGCCCAGCAGCGGGTCGACGTTCCACACGTCGCGGTCGGAGTGGGCGATGAAGCGCACGATGTTCGAGTTGATGCCCTTGTTGGTCGCGCCGCCGTAGTCCTTGTCGCTCGCCCAGTGCGACCAGATCGAGGCGCCCTCGAACTTGTACGCCCACTCGGTGGTGACCTCGAAGCCCATCGTGCGCAGTTCTGCGGCGAGTTCGTCGGCCAGCCAGCCGCTGGAGTAGTAGACGTCGATGTAGACGCTCCTCAGCCGCGGGTGGTCCTCGCGCAGTTGCCGGAAGCGGTCCAGGACGGCGCCGGTGCCCAGGTCCGTGCGCTGGTCGATGTGGTACGCCTGGTTGAGCCAGTTCCACCCCATCCCCTGGCCCTTGATCAGCACGTCGCTGAAGTTCTCGGCCTGCGGGTACGCCTCGGTGGCGTTGACGTGGACGGCGAAGTCCGCGTTGTAGTCGGCGCCCTTGCGGATCAGCTCGTCGAGTTCGGCGCGTCCGCCCGCCCGGACGTTCTCGTTGCCCCCGTAGTCCGGGTGGCCGGAGTCGTGCCCCTCGCTCGCGTACCCCTTCTCCAGGACCCACTGGCCGAGGTCGTCCGTCGCCATGGAGATCCGTTTGACGTTGTCGAGGGTCTTGAGGAAGGGGTTGGTCGCCTGGCTCGCGAAGTTGAACGGGATGTGCTGGACGACCCGTTCGGGCACCCGGTCGGCGCCCAGCGGGCGGGGCATGGCGTCGCGGTGGGCGATGGCGGCGTCCTGCCAGTCGACCCGGCTGTCGCCGTTGGCGTCCGCGGCGAGGACGACGGTGGTCCTCGGCAGCTCGTAGCGGGCGACGCGCCGGTCCTGGGCGCCCTCGGGCGCGTACGTGTAGTCGCCGACGGACAGTTCGGCGCGGCGTGCGCCGTCGCCCGCGTCCACGATCCGCGACTGGAGCCGGCTGTTCCCGTTGCCGTTGTCGCCCTGCGGGGAGTCCTCGGTCGCGTTGGTGATCAGGCCGGCCGCCAGTCCGTCGTGGGAGACGAAGCCGTAGGGCGTGCCGACCGGCGCCTTGTCGGGCTCGGTGGCGGCGGTGATCTCGATGAAGCGGTCGGCGGTGGTCGTGGAGTCGGTCGAGATCTTCGTGCGCGCCAGGCTCGCTCCCCGGTCCCCGGAGTCGACGGAGACCAGTGACTGGTCGGGGACGGCCAGTTCGCGGACGGTGCCGGCGGCGCTGCCGGAGATCTTCTCGACGGCGAAGACGACGGTCCGGCGGTCGGTGACGGTGATGCCGGTGGTCAGGGTGAGGCCCGGAAGATCGGCGAAGGTCGAGGTGTAGGTGGCCTTGTGCCGGCCGGCCTTCATGGTCGTACGCGCCTTGTGGGCCTTGCCGTTGACGGTGAACGTGTCCAGGACCTCCGCCCTGCCGTCCAGCCGGCGGCCGTCGAGGTCGTACGAGACGACCTGCGGGAACTCCTCGGCGACGCGCACGGTCAGTCCGCCGCGCGACAGCACCACCGGGGTCGCCGGGTCCTCGGGCTCGGGCGGTGGGGCCGGTTCCCACACGGCGGTCGCGTCCGCGGGGGCGGCGGGCGGCCCGGAATCCGCGTGGGCCGGTGTGGCAGCGGTCGACAACACGCTCGCGACCAGCATCGCGCCGACCGCGGCGGCCATCCCCGGTCTCCACCGGGCCGTACGCCGGGGAGTCGGGGGGCGGGGCGTCCGGGAGGTGCGGCGCGTTCGAGTCGATCGGGGTGAACGGGGTGATCGGGGCGCTCTGGGTTCTCGCAGGTTCATCGCTACCATCCAGCGGCTCCTCGGGACGGCCGGCACCGCCGACCGGAGAACACGGGGACCATAGTGGAATTGGCATCGATAACACCAGAGCGCGTCAGGGGACGCGGTGGATTCGGCGGGCCGAGGGCGCCCGGCCCGCCGACGTCATCGCGCCGTAGCGTGCCGGGTCAGCCGAGGGCGCCCGTGCGGGCCTGCCGCCACAGGTCGACACCGGCGACGGCCACCGCGTGCTCGTCGATCTCGGCGAGTTCCTCCTCGCTGAAGGCGAGGTTGTCCAGCGCGGCCACGTTCTGTTCCAGCTGCTCGGTGCGGGAGGCGCCGACGACCAGGGAGGTCACGCGCGGGTCGCGCAGGGCCCAGGCGAGCGCCATCTGGGCCAGGCTCTGGCCCCGGCGGGCGGCGATGTCGTTCAGGGCGCGCAGCCGCCGGAGCGTGTCCTCGTCGAGCCAGTCGGCGGAGAAGGACTTGCCCTGGGTGGCGCGGGACCCTTCGGGGACCCCGCCGAGGTAGCGGCCGGTGAGCAGGCCCTGGGCGAGGGCGGTGAAGCCGATGACGCCGAAGCCCTCGTCGGCCGCGGCGTCCAGCAGTCCCTCGGTCTCGATCCAGCGGTTGAGCATGTTGTACGAGGGCTGGTGGATCAGCAGCGGGGTGCCCAGGTCGCGCAGGATCGCCGCCGCCTGCCGGGAGCGCTCGGCGTCGTAGGACGAGATGCCGACGTAGAGGGCCTTGCCCTGGCGCACCGCGGTGTCCAGCGCCGTCATGGTCTCCTCCAGCGGCGTGGAGGCGTCCAGGCGGTGGGAGTAGAAGATGTCGACGTAGTCGAGCCCCATGCGCGCGAGGGACTGGTCGAGGGAGGCGAGGAGGTACTTGCGGGAGCCGCCGCCCTGGCCGTAGGGGCCGGGCCACATGTCCCAGCCGGCCTTGGTGGAGATCACCAGCTCGTCCCGGTACGGAGCCAGGTCCTGGCGCAGGATCCGGCCGAAGTTGATCTCCGCGGCGCCGTAGGGCGGGCCGTAGTTGTTGGCCAGGTCGTGGTGGGTGATGCCGAGGTCGAAGGCGCGCAGGGCGATCTCCCGCTGCGTCTCGAACGGCTTGTCGTCGCCGAAGTTGTGCCAGTAGCCGAGCGACAGCACGGGCAGGTCGAGACCGGAACGTCCGGTGCGGCGGTAGAGCATGGTGCCGTCGTACCGGCCGGGGTCGGCGACGTGGTTCATGAACGTTCTCCGTGGTGCGAAGGATGGGGCGCGGTCCGTGACGACGGACGCCGCGTCATCATCGCGCGGGGCCCGTGCGGCAGTCCAACAAGAACCGCTCATGACATTCAGCACCGCCGCTTCTCGACGCGGGCGACGGCTCGGACCCGCATCCGGTCTTCCGGTCTTCGGCGGGCCCGACCGGGGAACACGGTCGCTGACATTCCCGTACGACGGACAGGAGGCCGGCATGGCGGACGATCAGCGCGACCGGCAGGACCCCACCCAGCAGTACCCCCGGCCCGACTTCCCGGCGCAGGACCAGCCGCACCCCGGCTGGAGCGGGCCGATGGACCCGCCGCCCGACCACGGGGAGGAGTCGTACCGCGGGTCGGGCCGGCTGGAGGGCCGCAGGACCGTCATCACGGGCGGGGACTCCGGCATCGGCCGCGCGGTGGCCCTGGCCTTCGCCCGGGAGGGCGCCGACGTGCTGTTCACCTACCTCGAACAGGAGGAGGGCGAGGCGCGGGAGACCGCGCGGCTCGTGGAGGACGCCGGGCGCAAGGCCGTGGCCGTCTCCTGCGACATCCGCGAGGAGGACCGGTGCCGGGCGCTCATCGACCGGGCGGTCGGGGAGTTCGGCGGCATCGACGTCCTGGTGAACAACGCGGCGTACCAGATGGCGCAGCCGGACGGCATCGAGGCGATCCCGACGGAGCAGTTCGACCGGGTGATGCGGACCAACCTCTACGGCATGTTCTGGCTGACCAAGTTCGCGTTGCCGCACATCCCGGCGGGAGGCAGCGTCATCAACACCACGTCGGTGCAGGCGTACAAGCCGAGCCCGCACCTGTTGGACTACGCGATGACCAAGGGCGCGATCGTGACCTTCACGCAGGGCCTCGCCCAGATGGTCGCCGACCGGGGCATCCGGGTGAACGCGGTGGCGCCGGGCCCGGTGTGGACCCCCCTGATCCCGGCGACCTTGCCGGACACGGCCGAGTTCGGCAAGCAGAGCCCGTTGGGCCGCCCCGCCCAGCCGGCCGAGCTGGCACCGGCGTACGTCTACCTCGCCTCCCAGGAGGCGAGCTACGTGACCGCGGAGATCCTGAACGCGACGGGTGGGACGCCGCTGCCCTGAGCCCCGGGTCCGGGGACGCTCCCGCCTTTCGCGCCGGCCGACGAGGCCGGTGCGAAAGGCGGGAGCGGAGGCCGGTACCGGAGGCAGTCCGGCTTCGTGCAACGGCAAGCCGGGCCGGCGAAGGGGGCCGCGGGAGCGGTCCGGTCGCGACAGCGCAGACAGGCACCCGACCCTGTCGCAGATGGTCACCGGTCAGTCCATGTACCACCAAAAGCGGAGATCGGCAGTTCAGGGACATTCATGGTGGTTCTCTGGGACGCGACCGCTCGGAGGCTTTCGTCTTGCCCCGCTCGGTCACGCAGAGCATTCATGGGGCCAGGCCCGCGGAGACCGGGCCGTAGAAGACAGGTGATGTGCATGCGAGATGAGGCCGCCAAGCGGGTCGAGCTGGTCTTCTCCCTCTTCGACGCCAACGGCAACGGAGTCATCGACTCCGACGACTTCGACCTGATGACCGACCGTGTCGTTGCGGCGGCGGTCGGGTCGGACGACAGCGCCAAGGCCGCCGTCCGGGCCGCGTTCCGCCGCTACTGGACCACGCTGGCCACCGAACTGGACACCGACGGCGACGGCGTGATCACCGTGGAGGAGTTCCGTCCGTTCGTACTCGATCCCGAACGCTTCGGTCCCACCATCGCCGAGTTCGCTCGGGCACTTTCCGCGCTCGGCGATCCCGACGGGGACGGGCTGATCGAGCGTCCCCTCTTCGTCGCGCTGATGAAGGCGATCGGTTTCGAGGAAGCGAACATCCACGCGCTGTTCGACGCCTTCGCCCCGGACGCCGCGGACCGCATCACCGTGGCCGCGTGGGCCTCCGGCATCGAGGACTACTACGCGCCGGACCTGGCCGGGATCCCGGGCGACCGGCTGGTGACTGCCCGGACCGCCTGACACCGCTCGTCAGCGGCGTCCCCGGGCGCGGGCGGCAAGCGCGGCCGGCACGTCAGGGCCCGGGCTTGCGGGCGAAGACCCATCGGTTCCCCTCCAGCGCGTCGTTCGGCTCGGGGAGGGGACCGCGTCCGTACCGGTGGGTGAAGACGAAGGGCGTGTGCATCGAGGTGGACCAGCCTCGGGCCGCCAGCTCACCCGCGGAGTCGGGTCGGGGCCCCTTGTCGAAGAGGCGGAGGAGGTCGATGCCGATCTGCTCGCGCGTCGCCGTGTAGATCGCACTGTCGCGGTACGCCAGCAGGTCCTTCTCCAGCTTGGCCTCGAAGGCCAGCGCGCTGCCGTCGGTGGTCAGCCGGTCCACCGTGTCGACGAGAAACGACTCGGCGGGGCCCGGCAGATAGAAGAGCAGTCCCTCGGCCAGCCAGACGCTGGGCGCCGCGGGGTCGAAGCCGGCCGCGGTCAGCGCGCCGGCCCAGTCCGCGCGCAGATCGACCGGAACGGGGACGCGCTCCGCTCTCGGGGTTGCCGCCAGATCCGTGAGCACCTGCTGTTTGAAGGCGAGCACGCCCGTCCGGTCGATCTCGAAGACCGCGCACTGCGACGGCCAGTCGAGCCGGAAGGCGCGGGTGTCCAGCCCCGCGCCCAGCAGCACCACCTGTCGGGGGCCCGTCCGGACCGACCGGAGCAGGAAGTCGTCGAGGGCCCGGGTCCGCAGGCCGAAATAGCGGGCGAACCGTCCCCACAGCGGGTTGCCGTCCCCGTCGGGGACCTGCTCGATGCGCACGGGCCAGTCCGCGCACGCCGGGGCGGCGCGCACGAAGTGTTCCGCGTAGACGTCCTGGGCCAGACTGTCGTCGCGATGGGTCTCGATCGCCCGCGCGGCGGCGACCAGGAAGGCCGTCAGGCCCACACCTCCGTTCACGCCTTCCACGTCCGTGTACTGCGGCGCCGTGCCGGTCATGTCTCCTCCGTTGGCGGAAGTGGGGCCGCGAGCTTCCTGCTCGTCGGATGCGGTCGGACTGCGGTGCCGTGCGCCGTACTCACCGGCTCCTCGCGGGCGGGAGCAGCACGGGTTTGACCACGAGGCCGGCGTCGCAGTCGCGCTCCGCCTCGTTGATGTCGGCCAGCGGGTAGGTACGGACGAGCTGGTCGAAGGGGAAGCGTCCGGCCTGCCAGAGCCGGGTCAGCAGCGGTATCAGCAGACCGGGTACCGCGTCCCCCTCGCAGATGTGGCGGATGCCGCGCCCCCGGTCGAGCGTGCCCGGTTCCAGGGGCAGCGCGGTGTGGAGCCGTGCCACCAGGCCGAGAGCGCCGGTGGGACGCAGTGCGCGCAGCGCCTCGTTGATCAGTGGGACGGAGGCCGTCGTGTCCAGTGCGTACCGCGCGCCGCCGTCCGTGAGCCGCCGGATCCGCTCGGCCAGTCCGGTCGTCGCGGCGGGCAGCGGGACCGCGCCGAACCGCTCGGCCAGCTCCAGGCGACGGGGGTTGCGGTCCACGGCCACGGACGGTGCGCCGGCGGCGGTGGCCGCCATCACCGCGGCCAGGCCCACGGCGCCCGCGCCGAGCACGACGAGGGTGTCGCCCGGCCCGGCGGCGAAGGTGTTGAGCACGGCTCCGGCTCCGGTGAGGAAGCCGCAGCCCAGCGGCCCGAGCAGTTCGACGGGCAGGGCGGGGTCGACCCGGACGGCGTTGCGGGCGGAGACGAGCGCGTACTCGGCGAAAGCGGACTGTCCGAACCACCGGGGAGCCAGTGCCGCCCCGGACCCGTCGGTGAGCCGCGGCGGGTCCTCCGCACGGCCCCCGAAGAGGTTGAGGGAGGCGAAGGAATCACAGTAGGCGGGGGCCGCCGCGCGGCAGTTGCGGCAGTGCCCGCAGGAGTCGAAGCTCAGCACCACGTGGTCACCGACGCCGATCGCGGTGTCCGGGCCGCCGCCCGTCCGCACCACCACCCCGGAGCCCTCGTGGCCGAGCACCGCCGGCAGCGGGCTCCGGCCGGCCGAGCGCCGGACCGCGAGATCGGTCCGGCACATTCCGCAGCCGGCGATCTCGACCAGGATCTCCCCTGCGCCGGGCTCCGTCCCCAGGGTCACCTCCTCGACCGTGAAAGGGTCCTCGTACCCGCGCAGTACGGCCGCCCGGAAGCTCACCGTCACTCCCCCCGCGGCCGGTGGACGACGAACGGACGGAGGTTGCCGTACAGTCCCCACGGCCCGCCCGCGACGCCGACCCCGCTGTCCTTGTCGCCGGCGAAGGGCTGGGCGAGGGACAGCTCGGCGTGGTGGTTGACCCAGGCCGTGCCGCATTCCAGCCGGTCGGCCACCGCCTCGGCCCGGTCGAGGTCGGTCCCCCATACGGAGCCCCCCAGCCCGAATCCCGTGCCGTTGGCCGCGTCGACGGCTTCGTCCAGGCTCCGGTAAGGCAGCACCGGCAGCACCGGCCCGAACTGCTCCTCGGTCACCACCGGGCTGTCGGGCGGGACGTCGGTGAGGATCGTGGGGGCGAAGAAGCAGCCCGGCCCGTCCAGCCGGTGGCCGCCGGCCGCCGCCCGGGCGCCGTCCGCCAGGGCGCGCCGGGTGATCTGCTCGACCCGGGCCAGCTGGGGGGCGTTGGCGACCGGTCCCAGCCGGGTGCCGGGGTCGAGGCCGGGCCCGACGGCGACGGCCTTGGCGCGCTCGGTGAGGGCTTCGACGACCTGTGCGTGCAGACGGGCCGGTGCGTAGACGCGCTTGACCGCCATGCAGACCTGCCCGCAGTTGCGGAACGCGGCCCAGAACAGCCGGTCGGCGATCCGGTCCACTTCGACGTCGTCCAGCAGGACGGCGGCGTCGTTGCCGCCCAGTTCGAGGGTGACCCGGGCGAGCGAGGCCGCCGCCGCCCGGGCGACGGCCCGGCCCGTGGGCACCGATCCGGTGAAGGTGACGTGGCGGATGCCGGGGTGTGCGGCGAGGCGGGCGCCGAGTGGCTCACGGCCGGTGACGACGGTCAGGACGTCCTCGGGCAGGGCGGTGGCGAGGACGGACCCGAGCAGCCGGGTGGCGAGCGGGGTGAAGGGGGACGGTTTGAGGACCATGGTGTTGCCCGCGGCGAGCGCGGGCGCGAACTTCGCCGACGCCAGTTGGAGGGGGAAGTTCCACGGCACGATCGCGGCGACGGGTCCCAGGGGGCGCCAGCGGACCTCGCTGCGCACCGGCCGCCCGTCGGTGATGCGCCGGGTCCGGGGGGCCAGGCCGGCGAAGTAGCGCAGGCGGGCCGCCGTCCGGGCGACCTCCGCATGCGATTCGGCCAGGGGCTTTCCCTGTTCCCGGGTGAGGAGACGGGCGAGGTCGTCACCGGCGGCCTCGACCGCGTCGGCCGCCGAGCGCAGCGCGGTGGTACGGGCGTCGGGATCGGCGCGCCAGCCGTGCCAGGCCCGGCGGGCCCGGTCGACGACGGCGTCCAGCACGTCCGGTCGCTGGTCGGGGGCCTCGTCGAAGACCGCCCCGGTGGCCGGATCGACGACCGCGAGAGGCGCGGCCCGCTGTGCGGGGGCGTGGTCGGGTGCGGGGGTCGGCATACCGGCGGTCAGCTCGCGGTGGTGACGCCGGCCCGGTGCTCGCGGGCGTGCCGGTCCATCTCGCTCCGGAAGGCGGCCACCAGGTGCGGCCGGATGCGTCCGGCGTTGCGGTCGCCGCCCTCGCAGACCGCTCCGCGCACCCCGACGATGTCTGTGCCGATCCGGGTCAGCCGGCCGAGGTCGGTCTGCCTGACGCTGCCCGCGAGGGCGGCGAGCAGGCCGGCGGCGTGGGCGCGACGGACGAACTCGGCGCAGGTGTCCGGCGGAACGTGATCGAACAGCCGCGTCCCGTCCTTGACCGCGGTGTCGAGCATCGCGGCGTCGGCGCCGGAGCGGGCGGCGATGTCGGGCAGGGCGAGCGGGTTGACGCAGCCGATCCGGTGGGCGTCGGCGTAACCGGACGCCACGACGAGCGCTTCGGGACGGTGGTCCTTCACCGCCCGGACCACCGCGCGCATGACCGCGATGCCCTGTTCGGGCGTCGTGCATCCGTAGAGGCCGACCTTGATGTACGTGGCCCCCGAGACGACCGCGCCCAGCGCGGCCTGCGCCACCGTGCCCGGCTTGTACGGGACGTCCCCCACGGTCGCCGAGACCGGCTTGTCCGCCGGCACAGCGTCGCGGATCTCCCTGATGACCCACGGGAAGTTCGCGCCCAGCGAGCCCTCGTCGGGCTTCTTGACGTCGACGATGTCGAGGTGCTCCGCCGCCTTCGCGCAGTCGAGGGCTTCCTCGACACCGTCCGGAGAGATGAGAAGCAACACCGTGGACTCCTTCCGTCACCGGCCCCTGACCGAGCGGCAGGGGACCGCGGATCGCCTGACCCAGGCGCGGTGCGCTCATCCTTGACGTCACCGGGAGGAATCGGGAGGGCGCACACAGTGTTCATCGGGCGCGTTCTCCCCCGTCCGACGCGCCGGGCGAAGGCGAGGCGTGGGGCACCGGCTTCCAGCCGCCCCCTTGCGCAGGGGACGTACGCCCCTTGCGCCGCGCACGGGTGTACGAAAGCTGAGCTGCTGGAGAGAGCGCTGCCCGCGACTCTCCTGCGGTGGCTGCGGCTCGTCGAGCACCTCGATCACGCTCTCACGACCCCGTCGACGCTGGTCATCGGGCCGGCCGGCGCACCCCCGGCCCCGAGCGCCGCCCGAAGGGGGACTTCCTTGAGTTCTTCAAGGCCGCCTACGGGCCGATCATCGCCGTCTACCGGTACATCGGCGACGACACCGAGCGCGCCGCCGCCCTGGACGCGGCCCTCACCGACCTGGCGGTCGGCGCGCACGAGGACGCGGCGGGACCGAGGGGACTCGAAACGCCGGAGGTGGGAACCGGGAGGGGAAAACCCTGACGCATGAGGGGACCCTGACGCACGAGGGAACGTCGAGAGCCTGGACGCCTGGTTCCCCACAGGAGGAGAGACCACGATGGCGGAGCAGCACGAGGGCCCGCGGGCCGTGCCGGACACACCGGGGGCGCGCACCAGCGGTCACAGGAGCACTGGCCGTCGTCCGCTGCGCGAGCGGCACGTCGACCAGACGGTCGAGGTGGCGGTGCCCGTACGGACGGCGTACAACCAGTGGACGCAGTTCAAGTCCTTCCCTCGGTTCTCGGCCGTGGTCCGCGACGTCGAGCAGGTCCGGCCCACCGTGACCACCTGGACCCTCGGTTACGGTCCCCTGCGCCGCCGCTTCGCGGTCGAGATCCTGGAGCAGGACCCCGACGCCTACCTGGCCTGGCGCGGCCTGGAGCAGAGGCCGTGGCACCGGGGGGAGGTCGAGTTCCGGCCGACGGAGTCCGGCGGCACCGCGATCACCGTCCGGGTGCTTCTGGAACCGCGGGGAGCCGCGAGGATCCTCACCCGTTCCTCGCGGGCGGCCCGGCTGACCACCCGACTGGTCCACGGCGAGCTGACGAGGTTCAAACGGTTCATGGAGGGACTGGGGCAAGAGGGCGGCGCCTGGCGCGGCACCATCCGCAACGGCCGCGTGCAACACGATCGACCGGAACCGCCCAGGAGCAGGGTGGCCCGGTGGCCCGTCGGCTGACCGAGGGCCGGACACGGCGAGAGAAAGGCGAACACATGCAGAAGCCGCACGGTGAGGAGTCGGAGACCAGCCTCTCCGTGACACCGCCGAAGAAGTGGGCCGCCGGCGTCCCCGCGGTCGTGCACGCGCTGGAGTACTCCTTGGAGCAGACGTCCCCGCGCAGGACCGGGGTGGATCTGCTGACCATGAACCAAGTGGGCGGTATCGACTGCCCCGGCTGCGCGTGGGCGGACCCGGCCCCGGGGCGGCGCCACCGCAACGAGTACTGCGAGAACGGCGCCAAGCACATCAACGACGAGGCGACCACACGGCGGGTGACCGCCGACTTCTTCCGCGAGCACAGCGTCGCCGACCTCGCCGGCCGCTCCGACATGTGGCTCAACCAGCAGGGCCGACTCACCGAGCCGATGATCAAACGGCCCGGCTCCGCGCACTACGAGCCCATCGGCTGGAACGACGCCCTGGGGGTCCTCGCGGAGGAGCTCAAGTCGCTGGCCTCCCCCGACGAGGCCGTGTTCTACACCTCGGGCCGCGCCAGCAACGAGGCCGCCTTCGTGCTGCAGCTCTTCGCCCGCGCCTTCGGCACCAACAACCTGCCCGACTGCAGCAACATGTGCCACGAGTCCAGCGGCTTCGCCCTGAGCGAGACCCTGGGGACCGGCAAGGGCACCGTCGGTCTCGACGACCTCCACCACGCCGATCTGATCTTCCTGGTCGGGCAGAACCCCGGCAGCAACCACCCGCGCCAGCTCAGCGCGCTGGAGGAGGCCAAGCGGAACGGCGCCCGGATCGTGGCCGTGAACCCGCTCCCCGAGGCCGGGCTGCGACGCTTCAAGAACCCGCAGCAGCCGCGCGGGATCGTCGGGCGCGGCACCCGGATCGCCGACCGCTTCCTGCACATCAAGCCCGGCGGCGACCTCGCCCTCTTCCAAGCCCTCAACCGACTGCTGCTGGAGGCCGAGGACGCCCGGCCCGGCACCGTCCTGGACCACGACTTCATCGACGCCCACACCACCGGCTTCGAGGAGTTCGCCCGGCACGCCCGCACGGTGGACTGGGACGACGTGCGCACGGCGACCGGACTGACCCGCGAGGAGATCGAGAAGGTACGCGACGAGGTCCTCGACAGCGAACGCGTCGTCGTCTGCTGGGCGATGGGCATCACCCAGCACAAGCACGGCGTGCCCACCGTCCGGGAGATCGTCAACTTCCTGATGCTCCGCGGCAACCTGGGACGCGCCGGCACCGGCGCCTGCCCGGTGCGCGGCCACAGCAACGTCCAGGGCGACCGCACCATGGGCATCTGGGAGCAGATGCCGGACACCTTCCTGGACGCCCTGCGGGACGAGTTCGGCTTCGAGCCGCCGCGGGCCCACGGCCTGGACTCGGTGAACTCGATCAAGGCGATGCGCGAGGGCCGCGTCAAGGTCTTCCTCGCCCTGGCCGGGAACTTCGTCCGGGCGGCGCCCGACAGCGACGTCACCGAGGAGGCGATGCGCTCGTGCCGGCTGACCGCCCACATCTCCACCAAGCTCAACCGCTCGCACACCGTCTGCGGTGACACCGCGCTGATCCTGCCGACGCTGGGACGCACCGAGCGCGACGTCCAGGCCGACGGCGAGCAGTTCGTCACCGTCGAGAACTCCATGAGCGAGGTGCACACCTCCCGGGGCCGCCTGGCACCCGCCTCCCCCATGCTGCTGAGCGAGATCGCGATCCTGTGCCGGCTCGCCCGGCTCACCCTCGACGGCAGGGTGGAGATCCCCTGGGAGACCTTCGAAGGCGACTACCACACCATCCGCGACCGCATCGCGCGCATCGTGCCCGGCTTCCACGACTTCAACGCACGCGTGACCCGGCCCGGTGGCTTCCAACTGCCCAACCCGGTCAACGAGGGCGTCTTCAACACCGAGGCCGGCAAGGCCCTGTTCACGCGCAACGAGAGCGTGGTCCCACGGGCGCCCGAAGGTCATCTGCTGCTGCAGACACTGCGTTCGCACGACCAGTGGAACACCGTCCCCTACACCGACAACGATCGCTACCGCGGCATCCACGGCAGCCGCCACGTCGTCCTCGTCAACCCGGCCGACCTGAGCGAACTCGGCCTCGCCCAGGGCGATCGCGTCGACCTCGTGAGCGTCTGGGCGGACGGCACCGAGCGCCGGGCCGAGAACTTCCAGGTCGTCCCCTACCCGGCGGCCAAGGGCTCGGCCGCCGCCTACTATCCCGAGACCAACGTCCTGGTACCGCTGGACAGCGTCGCGGACATCAGCAATCAGCCCACGTCCAAGGGCATCGTCGTCCGCCTCGAACCCGTCCCGGACCGGACGCAGCCCTCACCCGCCTGACCGCGGTACGCCCGGCGAGGGGGCCCGACGGCGGCGGGTCCCCTCCCGCGCCCGGACGTCGCCGACGCGGGTCAGTCGTCGGCGGCGGCGACGAGCTTGCGCACGTTCTCGACACTGCCGCAGCCGGACTCCAGATACCGCGAGCGTGCCTTCTGGAACTTCTGCCCCAGTTCCCTGCGGCGGTCGTCGGCGACGTTCTCCCGGGCGTCGTTGAGGAGTGTGCGTTCCTCCTCGTCGGCGTGGTGGTTGACCGCCGTGACCAGCTCTTCGAGCTTGTCATCCCACTCGTCGGAGGCGGTGTCCTCCACCTCGAGCAGGGCCAGCAGCGCCTCGTTGGCCTCGTGGTGCTCGTGGACGCTGTGGTCGACGTCCTCACCCTCGACGTTCTTGTACCGACGCAGGGCGGGGTAGACCTCGTCCTCCTCGGCCGAGGCGTGCGCGATGAGCAGGTCCGCGAACTCCGCCAGGGCCGCGGCACGGTCCGCTTCGACGTTGCGCAGGGTGCGGAACAGTTCCTCCATACGGCGGTGGTCCCGCAGGATGAGCTCGACGACATCGGTGGACGGCACAGGGTCTCTCCTCGCTGTGTGTGACGGTGATCCGGTCTCGCGGATACCCGGCGTTCCGCGAATGAGGCCCGGCGGCTTTCCTCTGCGTGTCCGAGCCGGGCGTCTTCGCAGGTCCGCCGCCGTGGAGGACGCGGCTACCCGAAGGGATGAAGGCTGATCGAACGTCGTCTGCGGCCCTGATCGATCCCCCACACTGCGACATGCGTGCCCACGTCCGCGCTCCGGGGCAGGCCCGCGCGGCACGGCGCCGCTGCGGTGCCGACGCGGCCTGGTGGGAGACGGGGAGACGGAAGGGGGAAGGGTGGCGCAGCGGCGGACTCCGTTCGGTGACAGGGCCCGTTACTGGTTCGACAGCACCCTGGCCCGCGGTGCCGCCGCGCTCGTCGGCTGGATGGCGCTGCTGTCCCTGGCCGTCGTCGTGCCGGCCAGCGCGGTGATGGTGTGGACCGACCCTGATGCCCCGCCGTCCCTCGCGGAGCGGCTGGCGGAGGTCTGGCGTCTCACCGGGGAGACGCTACGGCTGGGCGGTGCCACGGGTACGCCGCTGCGGGCGATGGTGTCGGTGCTGCTCGCGCTGGTCACCCTGCTCTACGTCTCCACGCTCGTCGGCCTGATCACGACGGCGCTCACGGAGCGGCTCACCTCGTTGCGGCGGGGCCGTTCCACCGTGCTGGAACAGGGGCACGCCGTGGTCCTGGGATGGTCGGAGCAGGTCTTCACGGTGGTAGGCGAGCTGGTGGCCGCCAACGTCAACCAGCGCGGCGCGGCGGTGGTGGTGCTGGCCGACCGGGACAAGACCGTCATGGAGGAGTCCCTGGGCACGAAGGTGGGCTCCTTCGGCGGTACGCGGTTGATCTGCCGCAGCGGCCCCACCACCGACCCGGCCGTGTTGCCGTTGACCAGCCCGGCCACGGCCGGTGTCGTGCTGGTTCTGCCTCCGGACGAGCCGCACGCCGACGCGGAGGTGGTGAAGACACTGCTGGCGCTGCGGGCCGCGCTGGCCGGGGCGGAGCCGCGTCCGCCCGTCGTCGCCGCCGTCCGGGACGACCGGTACCGCCTGGCCGCCTGTCTCGCCGCCGGACCCGACGGCGTCGTCCTGGAGAGTGACACCGTCACCGCCCGGCTGATCGTCCAGGCCGCCCGCCGTCCCGGGATCTCCCTCGTCCACCAGGAACTCCTCGACTTCGCCGGAGACGAGTTCTACCTGATCAGCGAGCCGGCCCTGACCGGCCGCCCGTTCGGCGAGGTTCTCCTGTCCTACTCGACGACGAGCGTCGTCGGGCTGATGCGCGGCGGCACCCCCTTGCTCAACCCGCCGCCGACGACACCGGTCGCCCCGGACGACCTGCTCGTCGTCATCACCGGCGACGACGACACGGCCCGGCTGGACGACTGTGCGGAGTCGGTCGAGAAGGCCGCGGTGGCCTCCCGCCCTCCGACGCCCGCGCCGGCGGAGCGGATTCTCCTACTGGGCTGGAACCGCCGAGCGCCCCTCGTGGTCGACCAGTTGCACCGACGCGCCCGGCCCGGTTCGGCCGTCGACGTCGTGGCGGAATCGGGCGAGGCGACGATCCGCGAGATCAGCGAGGCCGAAGCGGACAGCGGAAACGGCGAGAACGGTGGGACCGGTGGGAACGGCCTGAGCCTGGCTCTGCACCACGGGGACATCACCCGTCCCGAGACGCTGCGGCGCCTGGACGTCCACTCCTACGACAGCGTGATCGTGCTGGGGCGGGACCCCGCCCCGGGACAACCGCCGGACGATCCCGACAACCGCACGCTCGTCACCCTTCTGCTCCTGCGCCAACTGGAAGAAGCCACCGGGCGCGAGCTGCCGGTCGTCACCGAACTGATCGACGACCGCAACCGGGCGCTGGCCCCCATCGGCCCCGGGGCCGACGTCATCATCAGCGGCAAGCTCATCGGCCTGCTCATGTCCCAGATCTCCCAGAACCGGCACCTGGCCGCGGTCTTCGAGGAACTGTTCTCCGCCGAGGGCGCCGGGGTCCGCCTGCGGCCGGCGACCGACTACCTGCTGCCGGGGAGCACCACGTCCTTCGCCACCGTCGTGGCCGCGGCACGCCGTCGCGGCGAGTGCGCCATCGGTTACCGCGGCCACGCCGACGCGTCGACGCGCCCCCACTACGGGGTGCGGATCAATCCGCCCAAACGCGAGCGGCGCCGGTGGACGGCCGAGGACGAGGTGGTCGTCATCGGGACGGACTGAGGTGGTTGTCATCGGGACGGGCTGAGGGAAGGCTCGGACGGAGCCCGCGGAGGTCCCGGCCCGTCCCGGACGCGTAGACTGCTCCCCGTGCAATCGAGTTCCGCGTCCGTACGGGGCGAGATCGTCATCCGCCGGGCGGTCGCCCGGGACGCCAAGCGGCTCACGCGGCTCGTACGCGGCTCACGAGCCTACGAGGGCCCGTACGCGGCGATGGTCTCCGACTACCGCGTCGGGCCCGACTACATCGAGAACCACCAGGTCTTCGTAGCCGTCGACGCCGAGGACGCCACGGACCGGGTGCTCGGCTTCTACGCGCTGCTCCTCGCGCCAGCGGAGCTGGACCTGCTGTTCGTCCAGGACGGTACCCAGGGCCGCGGCATCGGGCGGCTGCTCGTCGATCACATGAAGACGCAGGCGCGCGCGGCAGGGCTGGACCGTGTCCGGGTGGTGTCGCATCCTCCGGCCGAGGGTTTCTACCGCGCTGTGGGCGCCCTGCCCACCGGAACCGCCCGCGCGAACCCGCCCGCGGTGGCCTGGGACCGACCCGTGCTGGAATTCCTGATCCCGTAACCGCCGACTCGATCGCGTGGCTCGGGCGGGAGCGGAACGTCCTCGGACAAGATCTCCGCTTCCGTGCATGCGAGCCCGCGCAGGGGGTAGCCGCCGAGTTGCCCGTCATGCGAGCGGGCCATCGGAACGGGGAGGGCCATCATGGCGACGACGACCGCACGGATTCCGGAGCGGCTGCCGGCCCGCTTGCGCGGAGGCGTGCTCAGCACGGCCTGAGGCCCGGATCACGTCCAGGCCGCCGCTTTCTCCCTGGCCGACGGGTGCGGTGACCGACGGAAAGCAGAACTATCGTAGGAACACATGAGATGTTCTCATCGCGCGGGAGGCGTCGGCGCGCGGGCGTGGCTCGGGGGTAACGTGGCGGTTGACATGGGTGAGACCGGACTGGACGGTTCGTCGACACAGCGGGCACCGAAGGGTGCGGATCCGCGGGCGGCCTCGGTGACGTACCGGCGGGAAGCGCTGCGGATCGCCGACGCCCGTCACTTCGCGACCGACTACCTCACCCGTTCACAGCGGGACCTTCGGTCGCCGGTGCCGGAGAGAGCGTCGGATGCCGTCCACCTGGTGGTGAGCGAGCTGATCACGAACGCGGTCAAGTACGGGGCCGACCCCATAGAACTCACCCTGAGCCTCACGGACGACGCGGTGACCGTCACCGTGCGGGACGGTGACACCACACTGCCCGCTCCCCGGCCCGCCGATCCCGCCCGGGTGGGTCAGCACGGCCTGGAGATCGTGGCGGCGCTGAGCCAGGCCGTCGAGGTCCGGCCCGAGCCGTCCGGCAAGCGCATCACCGCACGGATCGCCCTCACCTGAACTGCGGCCGTCGCGGCAGGGCCGCGCATCACGCGGCCCGTCGACTCGATCGGCGGCCGCCGCGCGGGCGGCGCGCTCGGGTGAAGTACTCGGACCCGCGCGCCTCTTCGGCGACGATCACCTGCTCATCAGTGCCGCCCCAGTCGGGGGCGAGGAAGAGGTCCCGCCACTGCGGTGCCGGGATCTCGGTGGCCGGCCCCTTCGACGTCTCATCGCGCTGCCGAAGCCGGGTATCGCTCATGACTCTCTCTCATTTCCTCAGGTGCTCGCGTCCGCCCGCCGACGGCACACACCTGCCACGCGAGGCGCCGCAGGTGTGTGCCGTCGGTTCACGCGGCCAAGGCCTCGTCCTCCACGGGGGCAGCGGCGCGCTCGGCGAACTGTGCGAGAAGTTCGTCCGCCGTACGCAGAGCCTGTTCGGCGGTACGGGCACCGGTCATCACGCACAGGGTGTACGTGGCGTCCTCGAGGAGCCTGCTCGTACTGCCGCTGGGACGTACGTCGTGGTCGATGCGCGCCTGAGCGAACCGAGCCAGCACGGCACGCAGTTCCTTCTCCGCCGGCAGAATCATGGACACCTTCCCTCTCCCGTCAACCGCCCTTCCCCGAGGCGCGGTCGACCGCGCCTCGAGGAGGTGACTGTCTTCATCACGCCTGGCCGGCCACCATCGACGGCCGGGGGCCAGGCAGAACGTCGAATGCCCGGAATTCTCAGCTCCAAGCCATCGGCTTGCGTCAGCCGAGACCCGGCGCGCCGTGCCCCCTAAGCGGCGGCGGCCTCTTCCACCGTGGCCCCTACCTTCAAGAAGGCGTCGACGCCCGTCAGTTGCATGAGCCGCACCACTTGCCACGTCGGCGCGGCCACCCGGAAGTCCGTCGCCTGGTGGGTGAGAATCAGCAGACTCAGCAGGGTGGAGTCGGCGAAGGTGATGCCGGAGGCGTCCAGTACCACCTTCGGACACTTCTCGGCCGCGTCTTTCAACGCGTCGGCCAGGGGCTCGACCGAGTACATGTCGTACGCGCCCCGTGCGCTGACGACCCAGGCGCCGTGCGCTTCGTACTGCGCCTGCGTGGGTTGCTCCGCGGCCGGGAGCCGACGCCGGCCGGTGTGGCGCGAGCACCCCGCGACCGCTTCATCCAAAGACACCCTCGGGTCCCTTCTCAGTTGCCCATGGGACAGAACATGCCACCCTTAACGCGAAAAGTATGTCATGTATTGGCTGTCCGGCAAAGATGGTCCCTACAATGCTGTGCATGGTTGCAGTGCCTGAATCTCACTCCGGATGGACGTTCGTCACCAACCACGCCCGTGTACTGGCGGCCATCGCCGACAAACCGAACGTGCGGATCCGCGACATCGCCGCCCACTGCAGACTCACCGAGCGCGCCGTCCAGCGGATCATCTCGGACCTGGAGCGGGACGGCTATCTCTCCCACACCCGTGACGGGCGCAGCAACATCTACCGTGTCGAGCCGGACAAGGTTCTGCGCCACCCGGCGGAAGCGGGCCTGACCGTGGCCGCTCTGCTGTCCCTGCTCGTCCGGGACGAGACCGACCACGGACGGTCGGCCGGTGCCGGCTCCCGTCCGGCCCACTCCAGCGCCGCCCGGTGAGCCCGGGGCGCGGGCCGGACGAGATCATCCCCCGGCAGCGCGCGGTCTCCTCGGCGGGCGGCGCCCACGGGCTTGCCGAACAGCCACGGCACCGGCAGGTCGGGCGGCTGCCATGAGCCCGCCGTCGGCTGAGGACCGAAGGGTGGTCCGAGGCGGGACACCTGCCGAGGCCCCGTGGCTGTGGGTCAGGCCTTGGACAGCGGACGGATGTGGCCGGCGCCGTCCAGGCTCTTGGTCCTGATGAGTCCAGTGACATGGGCCACGAACTTCTCCAGGGACATCGGGGTCTCCTCGCCGGAGCGGTCGCGCATGGTTACGGTGCGCTGCTCAGCCTCTCGCCTGCCGACCACCACGACGAGCGGGATCTTCCGGGTGACGGCCGCGCGTACCTTGGCATTCAGCCGGCCGTCGCCGGCATCGACGTCGGCACGCACGTCCGCGTCCAGCAGCATGTCGCGGACTTCCTCGGCGTAGTCCGTGAGTTCCTCCACGATCGGAATGATCCGGACCTGCTCCGGCGCCAACCACACCGGGAAGGCACCTGCGAAGTGCTCGGTGAGATAGGCGGTGAAGCGCTCGTGCGAGCCGAGCGGAGCGCGGTGGATCACCACGACGGGCTTCTCGGTGCCGTCGGAGTCGTGGTAGGTCAGCCCGAAACGCTGCGGGGTGTACAGGTCGACCTGGTTGGTGGAGGCGGCGAACTCCTTGCCGGTGACGGCTCGGATCATGAAGTCGACCTTCGGGCCGTAGTGCGCGGCACCGCCCAGGTCGATCTGGAAGGGGATGTCGGACTCTTCCATGGCCTCCCGGGTGATCCGCTCAGCGTCCTCCCACATCTGCTCGTCGTCGTGGTACTTGTCCTTGTTCGCCGAGTCACGCAGCGCGAGCACCATGTAGAAGTCGCTGATCCCCAGAGTGCGGTAGTAGTCCGCGTGCATGCGCATGACTTCCAGGAACTGGTCCTTGGCCTGGTCCGCCGTGCAGTAGATGTGCGCGTCATTCTGGCTGAATCCGCGCGTACGCATCATGCCGTGCAGCTGACCGCTGCGCTCGAATCGGTACACCGTGCCGTATTCGGCGACCTTGTAGGGCAGGTCGCGATAGCTGTGCGGGCGCGCCTTGTACACCATGTGGTGGTGCGGGCAGTTCATCGGCTTGAGATAGTACTTCTCGCCGTCGATGTCGATCGGCGCGTACAGGTCCTCCGCGTAGTAAGGCAGATGGCCTGAGAGGTAGTAAAGGTCCTCCTGGGTGATGTGCGGGGTGACGACGCGCTTGTAGCCGAGCTTGCGTTCGGTCTTGCGGGCCCAGTCCTCGAGTTCGTCGCGGATGATCGCGCCGTTGGGCAGCCACAGCGGCAGGCCGCGGCCGATCTCCTTGTTGAACGCGAAGAGGTCGAGTTCCTCGCCGATGCGGCGGTGGTCACGCTTGGCGGCCTCCTCCAAGGCGGCGAGATGGGACTTGAGCTCGTCGCGGGTCGGCCAGGCCGTGCCGTAGATGCGCTGCAGCTGGGGGTTCTTCTCGCTGCCGCGCCAGTAGGCTGCCGCGTTGCGCAGCAGCTTGAACGCCGGAATCAGGCGGGTCGACGGCAAGTGGGGGCCGCGGCAGAGGTCGGACCAGCACACATCTCCAGTTCTCGCGTCGAGGTTGTCGTAGATCGTCAGGTCGCTCCCGCCGACCTCCATTGCCTCGGCGGCGTCCACGTCGCCCTTGAGGTCAACGAGCTCGACCTTGTACGGCTCCTTGGCAAGCTCGGCACGGGCCGCTTCCCGATCGGGGAACTCGCGGCGGCAGAAGCGCTGGCCGGACTTGATGATCTCCTTCATCCGCTGCTCGACGCGCTCGAGGTCCTCCGGCTGGAAGGGGCGCTCCACGTCGAAGTCGTAGTAAAAGCCGTTCTCGATCGGCGGGCCGATACCGAGCCTGGCCTCCGGCCAGAGTTGCTGGACCGCTTGGGCCAGTACGTGTGCCGTGGAGTGGCGCAGCACCGTGAGGCCGTCCTCGCTGGACAACGCGACGGCCTCGACCTCGACGTCGGAATCGGGGGTCCAGTCGAGGTCACGCAGGGCGCCGGACGGGTCTCGCACCACGACGATCGCGTTGGGGCCATTGCGCGGCAGCTTTGCCGCGGTGACCGCGTCGGCGCACGTCGTCCCAGCCGGGACCACCACGACTGCGCGTTCGGTTTCGGCGGTGGGACGGATTACAGACACTGGATTCTCTCCTCGGGGATCGGCGCAGCTCGAAGCGCCGCAGACGGGCCCGTGTTGTTCGCGCGAGTGTAGTCAGTGAACTACTTGGCCACGCCGATCGGATTCGCGAGCGAACCGATCCCGTCAATCTCGACGACGACCTCGTCACCCGGACGCAGCATGCCGGCGCCCGCCGGTGTGCCGGTGAGGATCACGTCTCCGGGCAGCAGCGTCATCAGTGAGCTGCAACGGGACACGAGGGCGCGGACATTCCTGTTCATTTCCTTGGTGGAGCCGTCCTGGCGCAGCGTGCCGTTCACGGTTGTGCGCAGGACGAGGTCAGCGGGGTCGAGATCGGTGCGGATCCATGGTCCCAGCGGGCAAAATGTGTCGAAGCTCTTCGCCTTGGTCCAGTGGCCCTTCGGTTCCCCGACGTCCCAGGCGGTGACGTCGTTGGCGCAGGTGTAGCCGAACACGGCCTGGTCCGCGGTGTCTTCGGGGACGTCTTTGCAGCGGCGCCCGATCACCACGGCGAGTTCTCCCTCGTACCGGACCTCCTTGGCCTCCGCCGGCAGCAGGACGGTGCTCCTGGGGCCGACGACAGAGGTGGACGGCTTCATGAAGACCACCAGGTCCGGTGTGACGACATCGCCGTAATTGCGTCCTGCGACCAGCACTTTGCTGGGTTCGACCGGTGCGAGCAGGCGGGCCTCGGCAAGCGGTCTGGTTTCGCCGGTCGGCCGGATCTCGTCGTAGGGAGTGCCGGCCAGGAGGTGGATCAGCCCTGCGTCCGTGTCGACGCGGGCGTACGTTCGGTCGTCTCCGACGGCGGCGCGCGCGATCAGCACTGTTCTCTTCCTCTCACCAGTTTGCGGGGGCCAGTTCGTGCAGCAGCAGATCAACGCGGTGTCGCACGTCGCCGGTCGGCGCGTCCGGTGAGCCGATCTCGGGGTCGAAGTTGGGGTCCAGGAAGATCTCGGTCAGGCCAGTGTCGGCGAGCGCGGCGAGATCGGCCCGGATCGTCTCCGCGGTGCCGGTCAGCGGCGGCTCGTTGGGGGCCGACCGGGTCCGCAGCCGGACCGGGGCGCGGCAGACGAACCTCAGGGTCGCGGGGTCGCGTCCGGTTCGCTCAGCGCTGTCGCGTACGACGGTGATGGCGTCGCGGATGGCGGCCGGGCCGGCCTTGCTGCTCGCGATCCAGCCGTCGCACAGGCGGCCGGCGCGGCGCAGTGCGCCGGGCGCGGCACCGCCCAGGAGCAGCGGCGGGTGCGGGGACTGGGCGGGCCTCGGGTCGAAGCGGGCGGGCGGGACCCGGTAGAAGGGGCCGTCGTGTTCCACCACGGTCTGCTCACCCCACAGGGCCCGCAGGCAGGCGAGGAAGTCCTCGGCGCGACGGCTGAGCCCGGTGGGAATCACGCCGGCGGCGGCGTACTCCTCGGCGGCCCAGCCGTTGCCGAGGCCCACGTCGAGTCGGCCGCCGGAGAGCAGGTCGAGGGTGGTGAGCTGCTTGGCCAGCACCGCGGGGGTGTGCAGCGGCATGATCAGAACGGCGACACCGAGCCGGATCCCGGTGGTGTGCGCGGCCAGGAAGGCCAAGGTGGTCAGGGGGTCGTGGACGCTGCGGTTGGCCTCGCCCCAGGAGTCGTCGGGCGCGCCGAGGACTCGCTGGTAGGTCCAGAGCGAGGCGTATCCGAGCTGTTCGGCGGTGCGGGCGACGTGCACGGCGGTGTCCGGGGTGGCCCAGGGGCCGGACATGGGTGCGGCGAATCCGATGCGCATGCCGTCACGTACCCGGGCGGGCGCGGACGAGGTCGAGGTCGCGCAGCGTGTCGAGGAACGCCGAGTCCTTCTGGAGCCAGTGGTGTTTGATCTGGGCTCCCGCGGTGCCCTGGCGGAACCTTCGTTCGGCGATCTGGCCGAAAGCGCCGGGCACCAGGGGCAGGATCTGCAGGGGCCGCAGTCGTCCGCTGCGGCGCTTGTCGGCGTATTCCACGTTGACTTCCTGGAGAGTCGCGTCGATGCGGCGGGCTGTGTCCTGCACGTTCAACGTGCCGTGGGCGTCGGCCCATTCGATGGCGACGAGGTAGTGGGGCGGGGTGTCCCAGACGGGGATGCCGGAGAAGTGCGGGTGGTCGGTGCGTTCGCTGCCGAGGACCCGCATCACGGCGGTGTGCACATCGGATTCGGTGAGCTTCTCGCCGGTGAAGGAGGACTGGAATCCCGCGCGTCCCAGAAACTCCAGCCGTGGCGTGGCGCCGACCGCTCCGACGACGCGGTACACGTCGCCCACGTCGTAGCGGTAGAGCCCGTTGGCCTGGCTCATGACGAGCCGGTAGTCGGCGCCGAGTTCGAGTTCGTCATAGCCGAGGGTGGGGGTGTCCTCGGGCAGAGGGCTGCCGTCGTCCAGGTCCTGCCACGGAACGAATTCGAAATGCCCCTGGTCGACAGCGAGCGGCCCCGCCGAGAGGTGGTCGTCGACGGGCAGCGTGACGATTCCCTCGGTGCCCGTGGTGCTGAACGGCAGTGTCGCCACGCCGGTCGCGAGCCGGGACAGCCAGGGCCCGTACAGCGCCGCGGAGGCGGAGTTCCAGCAGACGAGCAGACGCAGGCCGGGCCACAGGTCGGTGAGCAGCGGACGGCCTCCGGTGCGGTCGAAGGCGGCGGTGAGGCGGCGGAGGAAGTCCGGGCGGGCTGCCCGGTCCGTGCCGTGGCCGTCGTGCAGGTCCTGGATCAGGCGTTCGGCGTTCTCCTTCAGTGTCTCGGCGAGCAGGACGATCTTGGAGGGGTTCACCGAGACGATCAGTCTCAGGTCGTGGGCGGCCAGCCGCAGCAGTTTGCCGTAGAGCAGGTCGGCCATGGTCGCGGCACCGGCATCGCGGGTGAACCACCTCGCGTGACGCCACGGCGGGTTCCAGTCGTCGGGGTCGTCCGACACGGGGCGCTCGGTGATGCTGTAGACGGGGAAGCCGCGCAGTCGGTGCCGGATGGGGCCGGGCTCCCAGGACAGGTCGAGGACCTCGTCGCCGGTGAGCCGATGCGTGCCGATCTGTTCGAAGTAGAGCCCCCACTGCGCGTACAGCGCCGGTCCGCGGTAGACACGGCGCCAGTGATCGGTGGTGGGTACCAGCTTCGCGCGGCCGGTCGATCCCGAGGTGCGCAGGAAGGCGCGGGGGTCGTCGGTGGTGAGCACGCGGCGTTCGCCGGAGAACTGCCGCTCGACGTAGGGGGCCAGTTCGTCGTAGGTGCGGATGGGCACGGCACGCCGCCACTCCTGGCGGGTGCGGACCCGGGCGAGGCCGTGTTCGCGGCCGAAGCCGGTGTCTCGTGACACCGAGAGGATGTCGGAGAACACGCGCTCCGCGGTCTCCTCGGGCTGGGCGCATATCTTGCGCTGCATGGCGAGCGCGTTCTGTGTCCGCCGCAGGAAGGCTGCGGATGTGGTGTTGCCGGTCACGCTGTTTCCCCCTGGGATCGAGCCGGGACAGGAGTGAGTTCACGCCGTGCGGATCACGACCTTCCCGAACGCCCGGCGCTCCTCCAGTTCGGCGACCGCCTCGGGAGCGCGGGAGAGTGGGAAGTCGGCGTGCACCACCGGTTCCAGGGCGTCGGTGGCCACCAGGTCGACCAGCGTGTGCAGATCGTCGCGGTGCCACGCGTTGGAGCCAAGGATGTCCAGCTGACGCGACCACACGTAGCGCAGGTCGGTCGTCGCCTCGTACCCGGTGGTCGCGCCGCAGGTGACGATGCGGCCGCCGGCGCGCGCCGAGCGCAGGGAGACGGGCCAGGTGTCCTTGCCCTGGTAGTCGACGACCAGGTCGGCACCGCCGTCCGTGAGTTCGCGGACCCTGCGCCGTACGTCCTCGGTGCCGGTGTCGATCGTGTCGATCACGCCGAGTCGGCGCAGCCGGGCGAGCTTGGCCGGTGATCCGGAGCAGGCGATGATCCGGGCCCCGGCACGCAGGGCGAGCTGGGCGCAGGCGACGCCGACGCCGCCGGTCGCGCCGAACAGCAGCACGCTCTCGCCGGGACGCAGCCGGGCGCGGCTGAAGAGCATGCGCTGGGCCGTGCCGTAGGAGATGGGCAGTGCGGCGTAGCGTGCCGGGTCCGCGTCCTGATCGGGGACGGGGAGCGCGTTGTGGGCGGGTGCGACGACGTACTCGGCGAGCCCGCCCCAGTAGTGCTCGCCGAGGATGCCGCGCCCGATCATCGGGTCGAGCAGCACACGGCTGCCGAGCAGTCTCTCCCCCGCCTCGTCGGTGGCCTGCTCGACGACGCCGACGACGTCGCCGCCGGAGACGTGCGGGAGTTCCAGCCGTACGCCCGGAAGCCCGTTGCGCACGTGGATGTCGAGGTGGTTCAGGGCGCAGGCCTCGACGCGTACGGCGATCCATCCGGGCGGGGGTGACGGCCGTTCGACCCGGTCCAGGGTCAGCCGCTCGGGGCCGCCCCAGGCACGGATGACGGCCGCCCGCATCAGCCCTTTCACTCTTCGGTCACCTCTCGGACGGCCGTGTACAGGGTGCCGGTGAGGAAGCGCAGGTCGTCGGGGCTCATCGACGGTGAGGGCAGCATGGTGATCACGTCCCCGGGGACCGCGTTGACCAGCACGCCGTTGTCCCTGGCCAGGGTGCAGATGCGATCGACGACGCGCTCCTGGGGCGGGTAGGGGGCGCGGGTCTCCCGGTCGGCCACCAGCTCGACGCCGGCGATGAGGCCGAGCTGCCGGACGTCACCGACGTGGGTGAGCGCGCGGAAGGGTTCCAGTGCGGTGGTGAGCACGTCGGCGAGCGCCTTGGCCCGGGCCGGTACGTCCTCCTTCTCGAACAGGTCGAGGCTGGCCAGGGCGACGGCCGCCCCGAGCGCGTATCCGGAGTAGGTGCTGCCGCTGAGGAAGACGCTCTCACGGAAGGCTCCGAAGATCTCCTCCGTGGCCAAGGTGGCCGACAGCGGCAGATATCCGCCGGTCAGCGCCTTGCCCACCGTCATCAGATCCGGTGTGACGCCCTCGGCCTCGCAGGAGAACGTCGGGCCGGTGCGGGCCCAGCCGGTGAGGACCTCGTCGACGATGAGGAGCACTCCGTGCCTGCGGGTGATCTCCGCGACCTTTGCGAGGTGTCCCTCCGGGGCGGTGATCACTCCGGCGAGGGCCTGGACCCGCGGCTCGACGATGACCGCGGCGATCCGGCCCTTCTCCCGGGTGAGGAGGTTCTCCAGCGAATCGGTGCACTCCAGCCCGCAGTCGCTGTCCGACGACTGGCCGACGGGACACCGGTAGCAGTGGGGCTGGTGGAAGGAGAGGGAGGGGAACAACAGTGGCTCGTAGGTCTTGCGGATCATGTCGACCTGTTCGCCGTTGGTGCCGCGCAGGCTGACCGTGCCTAGGGTCTCGCCGTGGTAACCGCCCTCCATGGACACGAAGGTGGATCGCTGCGGTTCACCCTTCGCGACCCAGTAGGCGTAGGCAGCCTTGAGAGCCGTCTCCACCGCGGTCGATCCGGACTCGGCGAAGAAGACGCGCTGGAGCCCGGTCGGCGCCATCGATGCCAGGCGGGCAGCGAGTTCCACCGCCGCCGGGTGCGAGACGCGGTAGAGCGTGGTCTCACCGGCCTTGCGCGCCTGGGCGACCAGGGCCTCGACTATCTCGCTGCGGCCGTGGCCGTGCAGGTTCATGCCCATCGACGAGCGGCCGTCGAGGTAGCGCTTACCGTCTGCGTCGATCAGCCAGCAGCCTTCGGCGCGTTCGACGACGAGCTGATCACGGGCCATCCACTCGGTCATCGGCGTCCACGGGTACCACATGTGCTCTCGGTCGAGTGTGCGCAGCCGGTCGACGTCGGTCTTCTCCACGGGGAAGCCTCTCTGGGGATGTTGACGGTGGTGGTGCCCCCGCCGCGGACCGGGTCGTGCTGCCCGGTCCGCGGCGGGGGCCGATGGTGGCTGTTACCAGGTGACGCGCAGCTGGCGCGGCCCGTAGGACAGGGCGTCACCGCGGAAGGGGATGTCCTCCTTGGCGATGTCCAGGCGCAGGCCGGGCAGCCGCTCGGCGACAGCCCGCAGCGCGATCTCCAGTTGGACCCGGACGAGGTGCTTGCCCAGGCACTGGTGCGGTCCGTGGCTGAAGGCCAGGTGGTTGCCCGCCGAGCGGTGGATGTCGAGCCGGTTCGGTTCGGCGTGCACCTTCGGGTCGCGGTTGCTGGTGTCGAGGAGCACGATGACGGCGTCCCCCTCCTTGATCGTGTGCCCCTCGTACTCGATGTCGGCGGCCGCGACCCGCTTGGTGGCCCGGGCGATGGTGTAGTAGCGGAGCATCTCGTCGATCGCGCCCGGCCACAGGTGCGGCTCGGCCCGCAGTTCCTCGGCCACGTCCGGGAATTCGGCGAGGGCGAGCACGCCGAGGCCCAGCATGTTGGCCGACGGCTCGTGCCCGGCCACCAGCAGGAACATCGCGTTGTCGACCAGGTCGGCGTCGCTGAGCTCGATCTCCTTGGACGCCTTCGCCTTGACGATCATCCTGCTGAGCAGGTCGTCGCCGGGCTTGCGGGTGCGCTGCTGCATGACGCTGTCGACGTAGCGGCGCAGTTCGACGACGGCTTCGAGGTTCTCCTCGCCGCGGTCCATCTCGATGATCTGCTCGGTGCGCTTCTGGAAGTACTCGCAGTCGTCCTCCGGAATGTCCAGCACCTTGCAGATGGTGCGGGTGGCGACCGGGAAGGCGAACGACTCGATCATCTCGGCCGGTGGGCCCTTGTGGACCACTTCGTCGACGATCTCGCCGAACACCTCCTCGAAGTACGGCCGGACCGCCTCGGCGTGTCGGGGAGTGAAGTCCTCCGCGATCATGCGGCGGGCCACGTCGTGCTCCGGCGAGTCCATGTTGAACAGGTGACGGCTGAACTGGCCCCGCTCCTTCTGCAGGGCCTCCCGCTGCGAGAAGGGCGGCGTCTTCGCCGGGTTGTTGCTGATACGGCGGTCGGCGAGCAGGGAGCGCACGGCGTCGTGGCTGGCCGCGAGCCAGGCCGGACGGCCGTCCTCCATGGTGAAGGGGCAGACGCCGCCGCTCTCCTTGAGCAGTTCGAGGTGCTCGGCGGGCGGAGTGTCGGGCACGGACCGGCGTACGGGGAAGGAAGGCATGAGAACGAACTCCGTTTCGAGGAGAGGAAAGGGAACGGACGGACAGGAAGGGGACAGGGCGGGATGCCGCTGTCGCCGGCGAGTCGTCAGTCGCGGGTTCTCTCAGGGCGGCGGACGGCCGTGCCGAGCCAGTCGTGCACGGTGTCGGCGGTGCGCGGGGCGTGATCCTCCATCATCGTGAAGTGGTCTCCGGGCACGTCGACGGCGGTGTGCGGCAGGTTCCAGCGCGCCTGCCACCGCCCTTCGACGGGCATACCGGTCATGGGGTCGCCGGCGCGTACGTGCAGCACCGGCACGTCGACCGGACACGGGGTCCAGTCGAAGCCGAAGTAGTGGCCCATCGCGGTGAGCCAGGCCTCACCGAAGGCGGCACCGGTCCTGCCGTCGCGATCGCGCTGGCCCTGCTCCATGGCGCCCTGGATACGGGCCATCACCTCCGTCTCGTCGGGGGCATAGGTGTCGACGAGCACGACGGCCGCCGGCGGCCTGCCGAGCTCGGCGAGTCGGGCGGCCAACGCCTGCGCGGCAAGACCGCCGGCCGAGTAGCCGAGCAGCACGGGCCGGTCGTGCCCGGCCATGGCCCGCGCGTGGGTGTCGAGCAGGACGTCGAGGCCCGCGGGCAGGGGCTGCCCGGGTACGAAGCCGGGCTGACGCAGGACGAAGACGTCCCGCCGTCCCCGCAGGGCCGCGGCGAACCGCAGGAACTTGTGCGGGTCGGCCTTGCCGAGGTGCGAGGGGATGCAGAACAGGGGCGGCTCGTCCCCGCCGGAGGTGAGCCGTAGAGGCGGCAGCTCCAGCTCGGCCGGTTCACGGTAGGCGGGCCGGAAGGCGGCGGCCGCGGTGAGTACGTCGATGAACTCCAGCCGCCGGCCGTGCCGGTCGGCTTCCTGCCACAGCTCACCGAGGCCGCTACCGCCGCCCGCCTCCGGGACATCAGCGCTCCCGGGCACCGGGACGGCACCGGACCCGACGGGCCGGTCCGCGATCCGCTCGCGCAGGTGCGCGGCGAGCCCGGCAGGGGTGCGCTGTTCCAGGGTGAGCGTCGCGGGAAGCGTCAGACCGATGCGCGTGGCAAGCCTGTTGCGCAGTTCGATCGAGGTCAACGAGTCGAAGCCGAGGGCGAGAAACTCCTGATCGGCGCCGATCCGCGCCGGATCGGCGTAACGCAGTACGGCGGCGATCTCCTCCCGGACCGCCTCCAGCAGTACCGCGGACTGCTCCTCGGCCGGACGCCCCGCCAACCGCGCCGGTAGGTCGGGGCGCTGTCCGACAGCAGGCTCCGCCGACCTGACCGCACGCACCTCGGGAAGCTCGTCGAGCAGGCGCTGCGTCGAGCCGGCGGCCAGCCGCGCCCAGTCCGCGTCGGCCACCACCAGCGGCCCGTGGCCCCGGCCGAGGGCCCGTACGGCCTGCTCCGGCGGCAGCGGGGTGAGACCGCTGCGGCGGAGCCGGTCGGCGGCCTCCTGCGCCGCGGCCATGCCGTCGCCCTCCCACGGCCCCCACGCCAGCGAGGCCGCCGGCAGCCCATGCGCGGTGCGGTGTGCGGCCAGGGCGTCCAAGTAGGCGTTGGCAGCGGCGTAGTTGGCCTGCCCTGCCCCGCCGAGGACTCCGGCGAGGGAGGAGAACAGCACGAAGGCGTCCAGTTCCCGGTCCCGGGTCAGCTCATGCAGGTTCCTGGCGCCGAGCAGCTTGGGCCGCAGCACCCGCTCGACCTGGGCGGGCGTCAGCGAGGTGAGCAGTCCGTCGTCGACGACCCCGGCCGTGTGCACGATGGCGCTGGGCCGGTGTGCGTCCAGGAGCAGACGTACGGCATCCCGGTCGGCGACGTCGCAGCGCACGATCGTCGCCTTGACCCCTGCGGCGACCAGGTCGGCGCGCAGCGCCTCGGCGCCCTGACCGTCGGGCCCTCTGCGCCCGGCCAGCACGATGTGCTCGGCCCCCTCCTCCGCCAGCCATCGCGCGACGTGTCCGGCGAGCGCGCCGGTCCCGCCGGTGACCAGCACGGTGCCGCGCGGCGTCCACCGGCCGTCGCTGGTACGGGCACGGACCAGCCGCCTGGCGAACACCCCGGCCTGTCGGACCGCCGTCTCCTGCTCACTCCGGTCGAGCAGCCGGGCGCAGAGCCGACGTCCGACCTGCTCGGTGAGGTCGGCGGGCAGATCGATGCGCGCCGCCCCCAGGCCGGGCCACTCGGTGGCCGCCGCCCGGGCCAACCCCCAGAGCGTCGCCTGCTCGGGGTTCGGCACGGTGTCGGACGTACCGACGGCCACGGCTCCGCTGGTGACGATCCACAAGGGCGCGGTGGACCCGGCGGTGGCCAAGTCCTGTACCAGCCGCAGGGTCGCGTCCAGGCCGCCGTCGCCGTCGGCGCCCGGGCCCAGCAGAGAGACGACTCCGGTCAGCTCGGTGTCGGATTGGTGCGGGACACGAGCGGCCTCGACGACGGAGGCGCCGTGCCGGGTCAGCGCGTCCGCGACGGCGTCGGCGAGCGGGCGGGGACCTTCTTCGGGACGAACGAGCAGCCAGGTACCGGCCAGGACGGGCGCCGGTTCCTCGTCCACCAGCGGCACCCAGTCGATGCGGTGCGTCCAGCCGTCGAGGGGCTCGCGCGGGGTGTCCTCGACGGTGGGCCGGGCGGCGCTTTCCATCCAGTAGTGCTGGTGCTGGAAGGGGTAGGTGGGCAGGTCCACCGTGCGGGCCCGCGGGAACAGCGGGGCCCAGTCGACCGGGTGACCCTGGACGTACAGGGACGCTGCGGCACTCAACACGGTCCGCGACTCGTCGTGGTCGGGGCGCAGGGCAGGTACAGCCGTCACCGAAGTGGCGGTGGCGTCCGCGCAGTGGGTGACCATCGAAGTGAGCGTCCCGGCGGGACCCAGCTCGACGAACGTCCTCACACCCGCGTCGAGCAACGTGGCGACCCCGTCGGCGAAACGCACCGGCTCACGGACCTGACGCACCCAGTACTCCGGCGTCCCCCACTCCTCCGGATCCACCCACGCACCCGTGACATTGGAAACCACCCGCAGCGACGGCACACCGAACGCCACCGACTCCACAACCCGACGGAACTCCCCCAGCATCGGCTCCACCAAAGGCGAATGAAAAGCATGCGAGACCGCCAGACGACGCGACCGCGCCCCACAAGCAGCCACCACACGCTCCACACCCCCCTCAGGACCAGCGATCACCACCTGCCCCGGCGCGTTCACCGACGCGATCACCACGTCCTCACCGAGGAAACCGGCCAGCTCCCCCGCCTCGGCCCGAACCGCGACCATCACCCCACCCGCCGGCAACGCCTGCATCAACCGCGCCCGGGCAGCCACGACCCGACACGCATCCTCCAACGACCACAACCCCGCCACACACGCCGCCGACAACTCACCGACCGAATGCCCGATCAGACAACCCGGCCGCACACCCCAGGACTCCAACAACCGAAACAGCGCCACCTCCAACGCGAACAACCCCGCCTGCGCCCACACCGTCCGGTCCAACTCACCCGCATCCGAACCGAAAACAACCTCCCGCACCCCCGGACCGACCCGCCCACACACCTCGTCGAACGCCTCGGCAAACACCGGGAACCGCTCATACAACCCCCGCCCCATCCCCAACCGCTGACTGCCCTGACCAGCAAAAACAAACGCGAGACCACCCGACGCCGAAGACGCGACACCCCTCACGCCCCGACCCTGCGCGACCTCGGACAAGCCCCGCACCAACTCGTCCCGCCCGCGCCCCACCACCACGGCCCGATGCTCGAACGCCGCACGAGTCGAAACCAACGACCAACCCACATCCACCGGACTCGATTTGGCGCTGTGGTCGGCGAGTTGTGAAGCCAGAGCCTGCAACGCGTCGGCCGATCGCGCCGAGAGCACCCACGGCACGGCACCCGAAGCAGAGGAATCCGGTGCCGCTTCCTCCTCCGCCGGCGGCTCCTCGATGATCACGTGCGCGTTCGTCCCGGAGATCCCGAACGACGACACACCCGCCCGCCGCACACGCCCCTCCCCCGACGGCCAGTCCCGCGCCTCGGTCAGCAGCCGCACCGCACCCGAGTCCCAATCCACCTCACCCGACGGCTCATCCACATGCAGCGTCCGAGGGAGACGGCCCTTCTCCATGGCCAGCACCATCTTGATGACACCGGCGACTCCGGCAGCAGCCTGCGCGTGACCGATGTTCGATTTCACCGACCCCAGCCACAACGGACGCTTCGCGTCCCGGCCCCGCCCGTACGTCGCCAGCAACGCCTGCGCCTCGATCGGGTCGCCCAGCGAAGTCCCCGTGCCGTGGCCTTCGACAGCGTCCACGTCCTCCGGCGCCAAGCGCGCGTTGGCCAACGCCGCACGTATCACCCGCTGCTGCGACGGACCGTTCGGCGCCGTCAGACCGTTCGACGCACCGTCCTGGTTCACCGCCGAACCCCGCACCACCGCCAACACCCGATGACCGTTCCGCCGCGCCACCGACAACCGCTCCAGTACCAGCACGCCGACGCCCTCGGCGAAGCCCGCCCCGTCGGCACCCGCCGCGAAGGCCTTGCAGCGGCCGTCACCGGCCAGGCCACGCTGATGGGAGAAGGCGGTGAACACCGTCGGGGTGGCCATGACCGTGGCGCCCCCGGCGAGAGCCAGTTCGCACTCGCCGGACCTCAGGGCCTGTACGGCGGAGTGGAGGGCGACCAGGGAGGACGAGCACGCCGTGTCGACCGTGACAGCGGGCCCCTCCAGGCCGAGCACGTACGAGACGCGGCCGGACATCACGCTGGCCGAGCAGGCGGTGGCCAAGTAGTTGGCGTGCTCTTCGCCGGATCCGGCGAAGAGGGAGAAGTAGTCCTGGCCGATCGTGCCGAACCAGACGCCGGTGCAACTGCCATGCAGGGACCTGGGGTCGATGCGGGCGTGCTCGATCGCCTCCCACGAGCTTTCGAGGAGCAGCCGCTGCTGAGGGTCCATGGCCAGCGCCTCACGGGGCGAGATGCCGAAGAACTCGGCGTCGAACCGTCCGGCGTCGTAAAGGAATCCGCCTTCGCGCCGGTACGGCCGTTCGTCGTCGAACGCCGTGTCGAGATTCCAGCCGCGGTCGGTGGGCAAGGGCGTCAGGGCGTCGGTTCCAGTGTCGAGGAGTTCCCAGAACCGCTCCGGTGTCCGTACGCCGCCGGGCAGTCGGCAGCTCATGCCGACGATCGCGACAGGCTCGGTCGCCCTGCGTTCGGTGTCGCGTAGCCGTTGCTTGGTGGTCCGCAGGTCGGCGAGGGTCTTTCGCAGATAGTCACGCAGCTTGTCCTGAGACGCTTCGGCCGTCATCAGGCCTCACCCAGTTCGCTGTCGACGAGCGCGAAGATCTCGTCGTCGGTGGCGGTGGACAGGTCCTCGTCACCGACCGCCTCCGGAGCCCGCTTCTCCGCGGCCTCCCGCCACTCGGCGAGGAGGGCCTCCAGCTGGATCGTCACGTCCTCGGCGCCCTCGGCGTCCGGGGTGAGCGACCGGAGGTCGGCGCGCAGCCGTCCGACGGCGGCCAGGACCGGCTCGGCCGCGGAGGACGTCGCGGCGCCCAGCAGGCCGGCCAGGTGCCCGGCGAGGGCCGTCGGGCTCGGGTGGTCGAAGACGAGCGTGGCCGGCAGACGCAGGCCGGTGAGGGCGGCGAACCTGTTACGCAGCTCCACGGCAGTCAGGGAGTCGAAACCCAGGTCGCGGAAGGACCGGTCCGGCGAGACGGCGTCGGAGGTGCCGTGGCCGAGCACCGCGGCGGCATGGTCGCGCACCAGTCCCAGGAGCAGCTCCGTGCGTTCGGGGCCGGACAGCGAGGCGAGCTGCTGTTCGAGGCCGGCACTGCGGACCGCGGTGCTCGCGGTGCGGCGGGCCGTGGCGTGGATCAGCCGGCGGAACATCGCGGGGACCTCTCCGTTGCGGCTGCGGAGCCTCGCGACGTCCAGGTGCATGGGCAGCAACACCGCCTCGGCGGTGTCCCGGGCGGCGTCGAAGAGGGCCAGGCCCTCCGTCTCGGACATCTCGGCGACGCCGTTGCGGGCGATCCGGGCGAGTTCGGTGGAGCCGAGCTGTCCCGTCATCGTGCTGCGGTCGGACCACAGTCCCCAGGCGAGCGCCTGTCCGGCGAGGCCCTGTGCACGGCGGTGCTCGGCGAGCGCGTCGAGGAAGGCGTTGGCGGCCGCGTAGTTGGACTGTCCGGCGCCGCCGAGCACGCCGCTGGCGGAGGAGAAGAGCACGAAGTCAGCCAGCGGGGCGTTGTCGAGGAGTCGGTGCAGATTCCAGGCGGCGTCGACCTTGGGACGCATCACGGTGTCGAGCCGTTCGGGGCTCTGCTTGTCGATGACGCCGTCGTCGAGTACTCCCGCGGAGTGGACGACGGCCACGAGCGGATGCCGTTCGTCGACGGACCGTACGGTCTCTTCGACGGCGGTGGCGTCGGCTAGGTCGCAGGAGGCCCAGGTGACGTCGGCGCCCAGCTCGGTGAGTTCCCGCACCAGGTCGGTGCGCTCCGCGCTGCGGCTGACCAGCAGCAGTCGTCGTATGCCGTGATGGGTGACCAGGTGCCGGGCGACGAAGCCGCCCAGGGTCCCGGTGGCGCCGGTGACCATGACGGTGCCGTCGGTGTCGATGGGCCGGGGCACGGTGAGGACGATCTTACCTATGTGCTTGGCCTGGCTGATGTGTCGGAAGGCCTCCGGCGCCCGGCGCACGTCCCACTGGGTGATCGGCAGCGGCCGGAACGCGCCGGCTTGGAAGAGCCGGACGATCTCGGCGAGCATCTCCCCCGTGCGCTGCGGCCCGGCCTCGACGAGGTCGAATGCCTGGTAGGCGACTCCGCCGTGGTCCTCCGCCACCTGTTCCGGCCGCCGGATGTCGGTCTTGCCCATGTCCACGAACCGGCCGCCGCCGGGCATCAGCCGCAGCGAGGCGTCGACGAACTCCCGGGCCAGCGAGTTCAGAACGAGGTCGACTCCCCTGCCGTCGGTGGCGTCCAGGAACTTCTGCTCGAAGTCGAGGGTGCGGGAGGAGGACAGGTGGGCGTCGTCGAGCCCCAGGGCGCGCAGCGCGCCCCACTTGCGCGGGCTGGCGGTGCCGAACACCTCCGCCCCGAGGTGCCGGGCGATCTGTACGGCGGCCATGCCGACACCGCCGGCGGCCGCGTGGATGAGGACGCGGTCGCCCGCGCGGATGCCGCCGAGGTCGCACAGCCCGTAGTAGGCCGTCAGGAACGCGGCCGGCACCGAAGCCGCCTGGGCGAACGTCCAGCCCTCGGGCATGCGTGCCAGGTAGCGGTGATCGGTGACGGCGAGCGGCCCGAAGCCGGAGGACAGGATGCCCATCACGCGGTCGCCGGGGGTCAGATCCGGCACGGCGTCTCCGACCTCGACGACGACGCCGGCCGCCTCACGACCGAGGGTCAGGTCGTCCTCGACCATGCCGAGTGCGGCGACCACGTCGTGGAAGTTGAGGCCGCCCGCGTGGACGGCGACCCGGACCTCGTTGTCGGCGAGGGTCTTCTCGGCGTGCGGGTAGACGCCCAGCGTGAGGTTGTCGAACGTGCCCGGTTCGGTGATCTCGAGGCGCCAGGCATCGGCTCCGGCGGGCGGCACCAGCTCGGGTGCGGTGGCACGGACCAGGCGGGCGGCGGTGGGCCGGCCCTCGCGGACCATGATGCGCGGCTCGTCGGACTGGACGGCCTCGGCAAGGACGGCCGCCGAGTCGGGGTGGTCGTCGAGGTCGACGAGGGTGATGCGCCCGGGGTTCTCGGTCTGGGCGGAGCGCACGAGACCCCAGACGGGGCTGTGCAGGAGGTCACCCGGGAGGGCGTTGCGGGTCACGACGGCCAGTCGGGTGCCGGCGAGCCGTTCGTCGGCGAGCCACTCCTGTAGGACGCCGAGCACCCGAGCAGTCACGGCCCTGACCGCGGTGGGCAGGTCCGCGTCCGGCTCGCCGGGCGCGGTGCAGGGCAGCAGCAGTACTTCGGCGGCGGTGTCGGCGGACGCGGGTTCCGAGGCGGCCCCGACCTCCCAGCCCGCCGCGCGCAGCGCGGCACCGAGGGCGAACGGGTCGTCGCCCAGCACGACGCCATGCGCGGCGGTCGCATTCCCGACGACGGGGACGGTCTCGTCCCAGGCCACCTTGAACAGCGACTCGGGCCGCTTCACGGTCAGCTGGCCGCGGTCGACCGGCCGGGTCGCCAGGTACCCGAGGGAGAACACCGGAAGTCCGGTGGGGTCCCAGGCCTCCCACGCCATCCCCTGCTGAGCGGCCGGCGAGACCCGTACGCGGAGCGACCGGGCACCGGTGGCGAACAGCTGTACATCGCCGAACGCGAAAGGCAACTTCGTCTCTGCGGGGCCCCGTTGGGCGACGTAGGCGGTCTGCAGGGCGGCGTCGAGCAGGGCGGGGTGGATGCCGAAGCCGTCCACGTCGGCGTCGCCGAGCAGCCCGACCTCGGCGTAGATCTCCTCGCCAGCTCGCCAGACCTTGCTCACGCCCTGGAAGACCGGGCCATAGTGGTACCCCGCATCGGCGAGGCGTTCGTAGAACCCGTCAGCCTCCACCGGCTCCGCACCGGACGGCGGCCACACGGCCATGGTCTCCGGCTGCGCCCCTTTGGCGGTGAGGAATCCCTCCGCATGGGTCACCCACGTCTGGTCGTCACCACGCGAGTGCACCGACACTGCCCGGCGATCACTCTCCCCGAGATCGGAGACAACGACTCTGACCTGCACGGCGTCGGACTCGCCGAGCACGAGCGGTGCCTGCAGGGTGAGTTCCTCGACGGATCCGAAACCGAGCTGGTGGCCCGCGTGCAGGGCGAGTTCGACCCACGCCACGCCCGGCACCAGGGTCTGCCCGAGCACCTGGTGATCGGCCAGCCACGGGTACGCGGAGAGCGACAGCTCGCCGGTCCACACCCACTGCTCTCCGGGCAACTCCACTGCGGCGGGCAGGATTTCATGTCCGGCTTCGACCAGCCCGGCCATGTTGAGGTTCCCGGTGCGGGAGCGCGACGGCTCCAGCCACAGCCGCTCCCGGAGGAAGGGATACGTGGGCAACTCGACCCGCCTGCCGCCGGCGAGCATGCCCGCCCAGTCGACGGGCACACCGCGCGCCCATGCCTCACCGGCGGAGGTGACGAGCCGGGTGAGGGCACCCTCGTCCCGCCGCAGGCTTCCCAGAACGACGGCCTGTGCGGCGCTCTCGTGAACGGTCTCCTCGATGCCGACGGTGAGAACCGGGTGCGGACTGGACTCCAGGAAGACCTGGTGCCCCTGGGCGAGGAGCGTCTGCACGGATGCTTGGAATTCCACTGTCTGACGGAGATTGCGGTACCAGTACTCCGCCCCCAGCTCGACAGTGTCGATCCGCTCACCCGTCACCGTGGACACGAACGGAATCTCACCCGAGCGCGGGACGATCCCGTCCAGAACCCCCAACAACTCCTCACGGATCAACTCCACCTGCACCGAATGCGAGGCGTAATCCACATCGATACGACGCGCCCGAACCCCCGACGACACACACGCGGCCAGCACCCTCTCCAGCCCCGCGGCCTCACCCGAGACCACCGTCGACGAAGAACCGTTCACCGCCGCCACCGACACACCCGGCACACCCGCGATCAACGACACCACCCGCTCACGCGACAACGCCACCGAAACCATCCCACCCAGCCCCGACAGACGCTCCGCGATCAAACGGCTCCGCAACGCCACCACCCGCGCCGCATCACCCACACTCAACGCACCCGCCACCGTCGCCGCGGCAATCTCACCCTGCGAATGACCCACCACCGCAGCAACCGGAACACCCCACGACCGCCACACCCGCGCCAGCGACACCATCACCGCCCACAACGCAGGCTGAACCACCTCGACCCGACCCAACTCCCCAGCCGAACCCAGAACATCCACCACAGAAAAGTCCACAAACGGCGACAGAGCCGCCGCACACTCCCGCATCGACTCCGCGAACACCGGCGAGGAACCCAGCAACTCCCGCCCCATACCGACCCACTGACACCCCTGACCGGCGAACACCAACACCACACCACCACCGGCACCGACCCCGACCCCGACCTCGACCCCCGAAACCGAGGAAAGCCCCGACACCAATTCCTCGGAGTCCCGCCCCACCACCACGGCCCGGTGCTCGAACGCCGCACGCGTCGAAGCCAACGACCAGCCCACATCCACCACGTTCAACCCACCAGCCACCGACGCCAGCCGGGCAGCCTGCTCCCGCAACGCCTCAGCCGACCGCGCCGAAAGAACCCACGGCACCACGTCGACGGAAGGAGCCTCCGGCCGGGGCTCCTCCTCCGGAGCCTCCTCGACGATCACATGCGCGTTCGTCCCGGAGATCCCGAACGACGACACACCCGCCCGCCGCACACGCCCCTCCCCCGAAGGCCACTCGCGCGCCTCGGTCAGCAGCCGCACCGCACCCGAGTCCCAATCCACCTCACCGGTTGGCTCGTCCACATGCAACGTCCGCGGCAGGACGCCCTTGCGCAGGGCCAGCACCACCTTGATGACCCCGGCCACACCCGCGGCCGCCTGCGTGTGACCGATGTTCGACTTCACCGACCCCAGCCACAACGGACGATCCGCGTCACGCCCCCGCCCGTACGTCGCCAGCAACGCCTGCGCCTCGATCGGATCACCGAGAGCCGTGCCCGTGCCGTGTGCCTCGACGACGTCGATGTCGGAGGGGGCGAGACGGCCGACGGTCAGGGCGGACTGGATGACACGCTGCTGCGCCGGCCCGTTCGGGGCGCTCAGACCGTTCGAGGCACCATCCTGGTTCACGGCCGAGCTCCGCAGGACGGCCAGGACCTCGTGCCCGTTGCGGCGCGCCTCCGAGAGGCGCTCCAGGACCAGTACGCCTACACCTTCGGCCATGCCCATGCCATCGGCGTCCGCCGAGAACGCCTTGGAACGACCGTCCTGTGCGAGCCCCCGCTGCCGGGAGAAGGACACCAGCGACAGAGGGGTGGACATCACGGTGACGCCGCCGGCCAGCGCAAGACCGCACTCGCCGGACCTGAGGGCCTGGGCGGCCAGGTGCAGGCCGACCAGGGAGGAGGAACAGGCGGTGTCGATGGTGACGGCGGGGCCTTCGAGCCCCAGCACGTACGCCACGCGACCCGAGACCACGCTGGAGGCGTTGCCGGTCAGCAGGTGGCCCTCGGAGCTCTCCGCCCCGCCGCCCCTGCCGTAGTTGCTGTTCCATGCGCCGACGTACACGCCGACGTCTTTGCCGCGCAGCGAGCCCGGGTCGATGCCCGCCCGCTCGAGGGCACTCCAGGAGCACTCCAGCAGCAGCCGCTGCTGCGGGTCCATGGACAGGGCCTCGCGGGGCGATATCCCGAAGAACGCGGCGTCGAACTCGCCCGCGTCGTAGAGGAACCCGCCTTCGCGGACATAGCACTTACCCGGCTCGTCGGGGTCGGGGTCGTACAGGTTCTCCAGGTCCCAGCCACGGTCCTCGGGGAAGCCGGCCACTGCGTCGACGCCTTCGTCGAGCAGGTTCCAGAACTCCTCGGGCGACCGCACCCCACCGGGGTAGCGGCACCCCATGCCGACGATCGCGATCGGCTCGGCGTTCTTGTCCTCTGCTCGCTGCAACCGCTCCGTCACGTCGGCCAGGTCGGCAGTGACGCGCCGGAGGTAGGTGCGGAGTTTCTGCTCGTCCCCCATGGAGAGGCCCGTCCTTTTCACGTGGTGATCGTGGTCTTCGGGGTGTACGTGGAGTTGGCGGCGGCCGACCGAGGTCACGAACGGCCGAACTTCGCGTCGATGAAGTCGAAGAGGTCGTCGTCGCTCAGATCGTCGAGTTCTTCTCGGGCGGCGGCCTGGTCCTCGCCATCGGCCTGGTCCCACCGCTCCAGCAACGCCCGCAGCCGTGTGGTGAGCGCCGCGCGGTCCCGGGCGTCCGGCACGGTCTCTGCGAGAGGTGCCGCGGTCAGGGTGGCGACGGTGGACTCGAGCCGCGCGAGGTCTTCCAGCAGAGTGGACCCCGCGGGGGCGCCGTCGATTCCGAGCCGGGCGCCCAGGTAGGCGGCGAGCGCCGTGGACGTGGGGTGGTCGAAGACCAGGGTGGCCGGAAGCTCGAGCCCGGTGGCAGCAACGATCCTGTTGCGCAGTTTCACCGCGCTGAGGGAGTCGAATCCGAGCTCGCGGAACGGCCGGTCGACCGGTACGGCGTCCGCGCCGGGGTGGCCGAGCACCACCGCTGCCTGCGCCCGCACCTCGGCGAGCAGGGCGCGCCGCCGTTCGTCCGCGGACAGCACCGCCAGCTTGGCCACGAGGCCCTGCGTAGGCTGGTCCGCGCCTTCCGGCCTCGGTTCGGGGCGGGCTTCAGGTATGTCGGTGATGAGGGGGCGGCTGCGGGCCGACGTGAAGAGGGGAGCGAACGTCTTCCAGTCGATGTCTGCGACGACGAGCGTGCTCTCGGCGCGGTCGACGGCCTGGCGCAGCGCGTCGAGGGCGGCCTCAGGGGCCATGAACCGCAGACCCTGCCTGCTCCACCATTCCTCGCCGGCGGCGGCTGTCATGCCGTCACCGGCCCAGGCGCCCCAGGCGACGGAGGTCGCCGGCCGCCCCTGGCCCCTGCGCTGTTCGGCCAGCGCGTCCAGGTAGGCGTTGGCCGCCGCGTAGGCGCCCTGGGCGCTGCTTCCCCACACACCCGCTCCGGAGGAGAACAGCACGAACGCGTCCACGTCATCGAGGAGTTCGTGCAGGTTCCGGGCTCCGGCCGACTTCGCCCGCAGCACCGCCGCGGTCTCCTCGGCGTCGGTGTCCAGCAGCCTGGCGGCGCGACCGGAGCCCGCCGCGTGCACGACCGTACGGATCGGCGGGCCGTCCGCCTGAACCCGGTCGAGGAGCGCCGAGAGCGCGGCGCGGTCCGCGACGTCGCACGCGCCGAACGTCACCTGTACGCCGAGGGCGGTGAGGTCGTCGCGCAGACGGTCTGCGCCCTCCGCCTCCGCCCCCCGACGGCTGACCAGCACGAGGTGCCGTACGCCTGCGGCCGCCAGCCAGCGGGCGACCTGCCCGCCGAGACCGCCGGTGCCGCCCGTGACGAGCGCTGTGTCGCGGGGCTGCCAGCCGGCGGTCACCGCGTCGCGCGGAACGGGGGCACGCACCAGCCTTCGTGCCAGCAACCCAGCGTCGCGTAATGCCAGTTGGTCCTCGTCCTCGCCCGCGGACAGGACCGCGGCGAACCGGGCGGCCGCGCGGTCGTCGAGACGGTCCGGCAGGTCGAGCAGACCACCCCACGCCTCCGGGTGCTCCAGACCGGCCACCCGTGCCACGGCCCACACCTGCGCGGCGTGCGTGGGAGCATCCGGGTCCGTCGCCGTCGCGGACACACCGTTGCGGGTCAGGGTCCACACCGGTGCTCGTACGGCGCCGTCGGAGAGGGCCTGGGCAAGCAGGACGGTACCGGCGACGGCACTGGGCAGCACCTCGTGGTCGGGGTGCGCCGCCCCGCTCAGTCCGAGCAGGGAGACCACGCCCTCGGGGGGATCGGCGGCCAGCCGCGTGGCCAGCGCCGAACGGCTCTCCCGCGGGCCCAGCACCATGCGTTCGGGCTCGACCCCGTGGCCCCGCAGCGCCGAGCAGACCCAGTCGACGACGGGGTCGTCCTCGTGACCGGCGGGCACGACGACAGCCCAGCGCCCCGACAGCACCCTGTCGTACGAGGGCGTGGCGACCGGACGCCATACGATCCGGTACCGCCAGGAGTCCACAGCCGCCCTGCGCTGCCGGTCCCGACGCCACGCTGCAAGCGTCGGCAGCAGGGCCGCGACGGGTGCGTGAAGATCCTGCCCCGGCTCCGCCACCGACCTCCGGAGCAGGTCCGCCAACTCGGTCGCCTCACCGTGCTCCACGGCCGCCCAGAACTCGTCGTCGCCCGGGCCGGTCACGTCTCCGGCAGGGTGTCGTGGTGAGTCGAGCCAGTAGGGCTGGTGTTGGAAGGGATAGGTGGGCAGGTCGACCCGCCGGCCGCCGGCGAGCATCCCCGCCCAGTCGATCGGCACCCCACGCACCCACGCCTCACCGGCCGCATCCACCAACCGCCGCAGACCACCCTCGCCACGACGCAGCGACTCCAACGCCACGACCCGATCCGCGGACTCCTCGATGCCGACCGTCAACACCGGATGCGGACTGGACTCCAGGAACACCCGATACCCCTGAGCGACCAGGCCCTCCACCACCGACTGGAATTCCACTGTCTGACGGAGATTGCGGTACCAGTACTCCGCCCCCAGCTCGACAGTGTCGATCCGCTCACCCGTCACCGTGGACACGAACGGAATCTCACCCGAGCGCGGGACGATCCCGTCCAGAACCCCCAACAACTCCTCACGGATCAACTCCACCTGCACCGAATGCGAGGCGTAATCCACATCGATACGACGCGCCCGAACCCCCGACGACACACACGCGGCCAGCACCCTCTCCAGCCCCGCGGCCTCACCCGAGACCACCGTCGACGAAGAACCGTTCACCGCCGCCACCGACACACCCGGCACACCCGCGATCAACGACACCACCCGCTCACGCGACAACGCCACCGAAACCATCCCACCCAGCCCCGACAGACGCTCCGCGATCAAACGGCTCCGCAACGCCACCACCCGCGCCGCATCACCCACACTCAACGCACCCGCCACCGTCGCCGCGGCAATCTCACCCTGCGAATGACCCACCACCGCAGCAACCGGAACACCCCACGACCGCCACACCCGCGCCAGCGACACCATCACCGCCCACAACGCAGGCTGAACCACCTCGACCCGACCCAACTCCCCAGCCGAACCCAGAACATCCACCACAGAAAAGTCCACAAACGGCGACAGAGCCGCCGCACACTCCCGCATCGACTCCGCGAACACCGGCGAGGAACCCAGCAACTCCCGCCCCATACCGACCCACTGACACCCCTGACCGGCGAACACCAACACCACACCACCACCGGCACCGACCCCGACCCCGACCTCGACCCCCGAAACCGAGGAAAGCTTCCCCAGGAGCTCTTCCCGATCGCCTCCCACGACGACGGCCCGGTGCTCGAACGCCGCACGCGTCGAAGCCAACGACCAGCCCACATCCACCACGTTCAACCCACCAGCCACCGACGCCAGCCGGGCAGCCTGCTCCCGCAACGCCTCAGCCGACCGCGCCGAAAGAACCCACGGCACCACATCACCCGCTTCAGGCTCCGGCAGCGCGTCCTCCGCCGGCGGCTCCTCGAGAATCACGTGCGCGTTCGTCCCGGAGATCCCGAACGACGACACACCCGCCCGCCGCACACGCCCCTCCCCCGACGGCCAGTCCCGCGCCTCCGTCAGCAGCCGCACCGCACCCGAGTCCCAATCCACCTCACCCGACGGCTCGTCCACATGCAACGTCCGCGGCAGCACGCCCGCCTGCATCGCCTGCACCATCTTGATCACGCTTGCCACACCCGCGGCCGCCTGCGTGTGACCGATGTTCGACTTCACCGACCCCAGCCACAACGGACGATCCGCGTCACGCCCCCGCCCGTACGTCGCCAGCAACGCCTGCGCCTCGATCGGATCACCCAACCGCGTCCCCGTACCGTGACCCTCCACGACGTCCACGTCCGCAGGGGTCAGTCGACCGTCGGCCAAGGCCTCGCGGATGACGTCCTGCTGGGACGGTCCGTTCGGGGCGGTGAATCCGCTGCTGGCTCCGTCCTGGTTGACCGCCGAGCCCCGTACGACGGCCAGGACCTCGTGTCCGTTGCGACGGGCGTCCGAGAGGCGCTCCAGGACCAGTACGCCCACCCCCTCGCCGAAGCCCGTGCCGTCGGCCGTGGACGAGAACGCCTTGCAGCGGCCGTCGGGGGCGAGGCCCCGCTGTCGGCTGAAGGTGGCGAACACGGTCGGCGCCGCGATGACGGAGGCACCTCCGGCCAGCGCAAGGGTGCACTGGCCCTGGCGCAGGGCTTGGGCGGCGAGGTGCAGGGCGACGAGCGAGGAGGAGCAGGCCGTGTCGACGGTGACAGCGGGGCCGTTCAGGCCGAGCGTGTAGGAGACGCGGCCCGAGGCAACGCTTCCGGCGTTGCCGATGCCGATGACACCCTCCAACTCCTGGTCGATCGAGGGCAGTCGGGTCGCGTATTCATGGGTCATGAGCCCGGTGTAAACGCCGGTGCGGGTGCCCTCGAGGGAGGAAGGGTCGATGCCCGCCCGCTCCAGGGCCTCCCACGAGCACTCCAGCAGAAGCCGGTGTTGCGGGTCCATCGCCAGCGCCTCACGCGGCGAGATTCCGAAGAAGCCCGCGTCGAAGCCGGCGACGTCGTGGACGAACCCGCCTTCGCGGACGTAGGCCTTGCCCGGCGCGTCCGGGTCGGGGTCGTACAGGTTCTCGAGGTCCCATCCGCGGTCGGCGGGGAAGGGGCCGATCGCGTCATGCTTCTTCTCCACGAGGTCCCACAGGTCCTCGGGGGTGCGCACGCCACCGGGCAGACGGCAGCCCATGCCGATGATGGCGATGGGGTCGGTGCCGGCGGACTCCAGTTCCTGCAGCCTGGCTCTCGCCGACCGCAGGTCCGCGGTCACCCGCTTGAGATAGGCCAGTGCTTTGTCGTCGCCGTTCACTGCGTACCCCCGATGCCCAGTTCGTTGTCGATGAGGGCGTAGATCTCGTCCGCTGTCGCGTTCTCCAGGTCGTCCCCGGAGCCGTCGGGGCCTTCGGTGCCGCCGGGGCCGTCGACGTGCCGCATTTCGTCGAGCAGGGCCGTCAGGCGTTGGGTCACCAGGGCGCGGTCCAGGCCACCGGCGGGTGTGGCTCCGTGCACGCTGCGGCGCAGAGCTTCCAGCTGCTCCATGGCCTGCGCGGTCGGGTCGACGGTGCCCACGAGATGCTCGACCAGGTGGGCGGCCAGGGCGGCCGGGCTGGGGTGGTCGAACACCACCGTGGCCGGCAGGCGCAGCCCCAGTCGGCGGGCGAGCCGGTTGCGCAGCCGTACCGCTGTCAGGGAGTCGAACCCCAGCTCCAGGAAGCCCCGGGTGAGGGGGATGGCGTCGTGGCTGTCATGGCCGAGGACGGCCGCCGCGGTGTCGAGCACGATCCGCTGCACGCGCCGCTGTCGCTCGTCGGCGCCCAACTCGGCCAGCTGCCGGACCTCCTGCGCGGCGCCCGCGCTCGCCGCGGGTTCCGTGCCGGTGGCGGCCCGGCGGCGTACGCGGACCAGGCCGCGCAGCATCGGCGGTACCTCCTCACTGGATGTCGACTCCAGCCGGATCGGCACCGCCAGCGGCTCCCCGGAGGCCAGGCCGGCGTCGAAGGCGGCAAGCGCCTCCGCGGTGGACAGGGCGCCGACGGCCGCGATGCTGCGGGAGGGGGAGCCCGTGTGCCGGGTCAGTTCGCTGCGGTGCTCCCACAGCCCCCAGGCCAGCGAGGTCCCGGGCAGTCCCCGGGCGGCACGATGGGCGGCCAGTGCGTCCAGAAATCCGTTGGCCGCGGCGTAGTTGGCCTGTCCCGCCGCGCCGAGCACGGATGCGGCCGAGGAGAACATGACGAAGGCGGTCAGAGGCAGTTCGGCGGTGAGTTCGTGCAGGTGCCAGGCGGCGTCCGCCTTGGGGCGCAGGACCGGGTCGAGCCAGTCGGCGGACCGGGTGCCGAGCACGCCGTCGTCCAGCGCTCCGGCGGCGTGCACGACGGCCGACAGGGGGTGGTCGGCGTCGACCGTGGCGAGGAGCGCGGCCACGCTCGTGCGGTCGCCGAGGTCGGCCGCCACGATGTCGACGTGTGCGCCATGCCCGGTGAGCTCGGCATGCAGCCGGTCCGCGCCGTCGGCGGCCGGTCCTCGTCGGCTGACCAGCAGCAGCCGGGTGACTCCGTGCGTCTCCACCAGGTGCCGGGCGAGCAGTCCCCCGAGGGTGCCCGTGCCTCCGGTGATCAGGACCGTGCCTGTGCCCAGTGAGCCCGCTCCGGTGGGGGCCTGCGCCCGGGCCAGGCGCGGTGCCCTGCCGTCTCCGGCGCGTACGACGACCTCCGGTTCGGGACCGAGGGCGAAACCGGGAAGGGCCGTGAGCGAGGCGGGATGAGCATCGAGGTCGACAAGGGTGATGCGGTCCGGGTGCTCGGCCTGTGCGGCGCGCAGCAGTCCGCGCGCCGTTCCGTGGAGGAGGTCGCCGTCTTCCGCTTCGCGGCTTACGACGACCAGTCGGGCATCGTCGAAACGTCCGTCGGTGAGCCAGTCCTGCAGCACCTCCAGCACCTGAGCGGTCGCCTTCCGGACAGCGGTCGGCACCTCCTCGGTGACCCCCGCGTCCTTTGTGCCGGGGAGCGTGAACAGGGCGGCTTCGGGTGCCGATGTGAGACCGGCCAGGTCGGCAGCCGTCGTCACCTGCGCGCCCGTGGCCTCCAGGGCTGCGGCGTACCCGGCCGGGTCCGCTCCGATGACCGCCCAGGAGGCGGGGGCCGAGCCGGCCAGGGCTTCGTGCCGCGTTTCGACGCGGAAGAGGTGGCCCGCCCGCCGCACGGCGAACTGATCGGCGTCGACGGGCCGGCCGGCGAGCCGCCCGATGGTGAGGACCGGCAGCCCGGATTCGTCCCACGCCTGCCACGAGGAGTTCTGCGGATCGATCCGGACCCGTAGCGAGGTCGCCCCGGTCGCGAAGAGCCGGACGTCCGAGAAGGCGAACGGCAGCCGGGGACCGTCATCGCCAGCCCCCGCGTTCGTCCGGGCGCAGGCCACGCTGTGCACCGCCGCGTCGAAGAGTCCAGGGTGCAGGCCGTACGCATCGACGTCGGTGCCCTCCGGCAGCGAGATCTCGGCGACGAGATCCTCACCGGCACGCCAGGCGCGCCGCAGGCAGCGGAACTGAGGCCCGTAGTGGTAGCCGCCCGCCGCGAGCTCGTCGTAGAAGCCCTCGACATCGAGGGGCATGGCGCCGGTCGGCGGCCATTCCGGCAGCGGCTCCGGCGGCGGCCCGCCCGCCCCGAGGATCCCCTCGGCGTGAGTCACCCAGCTGCCGTCGTCACGGCGCGAGTGCATCGACACGGTGCGAGTGCCGGGCTCTTCGGTCTCCGTGACGACGACCCTCACCTGTACGGTGTCGGACTCACCGAGCACGAGCGGCGACTGCAGGGTGAGCTCGTCGACAGAGTCGCATCCGGCCTGGTGCCCCGCGTGCAGGGCGAGTTCGACCCAGACCACGCCGGGGAGCAGCACCTGCCCGAGCACCTGATGATCGGCCAGCCACGGGTAGGAGGGAAGCGACAGTCGTCCCGTCCAGACCCGCTGCCCGTCCGGCAGGTCGACCGCCGCCGGCACGAACGCGTGACCGGCCTCTGTGAGACCGACGGCGGTCACGTCTCCGCCAGGGTGTCGTGGTGAGTCGAGCCAGTAGGGCTGGTGTTGGAAGGGATAGGTGGGCAGGTCGACCCGCCGGCCGCCGGCGAGCATCCCCGCCCAGTCGATCGGCACCCCACGCACCCACGCCTCACCGGCCGCATCCACCAACCGCCGCAGACCACCCTCGCCACGACGCAGCGACTCCAACGCCACGACCCGATCCGCGGACTCCTCGATGCCGACCGTCAACACCGGATGCGGACTGGACTCCAGGAACACCCGATACCCCTGAGCGACCAGGCCCTCCACCACCGACTGGAATTCCACTGTCTGACGGAGATTGCGGTACCAGTACTCCGCCCCCAGCTCGACAGTGTCGATCCGCTCACCCGTCACCGTGGACACGAACGGAATCTCACCCGAGCGCGGGACGATCCCGTCCAGAACCCCCAACAACTCCTCACGGATCAACTCCACCTGCACCGAATGCGAGGCGTAATCCACATCGATACGACGCGCCCGAACCCCCGACGACACACACGCGGCCAGCACCCTCTCCAGCCCCGCGGCCTCACCCGAGACCACCGTCGACGAAGAACCGTTCACCGCCGCCACCGACACACCCGGCACACCCGCGATCAACGACACCACCCGCTCACGCGACAACGCCACCGAAACCATCCCACCCAGCCCCGACAGACGCTCCGCGATCAAACGGCTCCGCAACGCCACCACCCGCGCCGCATCACCCACACTCAACGCACCCGCCACCGTCGCCGCGGCAATCTCACCCTGCGAATGACCCACCACCGCAGCAACCGGAACACCCCACGACCGCCACACCCGCGCCAGCGACACCATCACCGCCCACAACGCAGGCTGAACCACCTCGACCCGACCCAACTCCCCAGCCGAACCCAGAACATCCACCACAGAAAAGTCCACAAACGGCGACAGAGCCGCCGCACACTCCCGCATCGACTCCGCGAACACCGGCGAGGAACCCAGCAACTCCCGCCCCATACCGACCCACTGACACCCCTGACCGGCGAACACCAACACCACACCACCACCGGCACCGACCCCGACCCCGACCTCGACCCCCGAAACCGAGGAAAGCTTCCCCAGGAGCTCTTCCCGATCGCCTCCCACGACGACGGCCCGGTGCTCGAACGCCGCACGCGTCGAAGCCAACGACCAGCCCACATCCACCACGTTCAACCCACCAGCCACCGACGCCAGCCGGGCAGCCTGCTCCCGCAACGCCTCAGCCGACCGCGCCGAAAGAACCCACGGCACCACATCACCCGCTTCAGGCTCCGGCAGCGCGTCCTCCGCCGGCGGCTCCTCGAGAATCACGTGCGCGTTCGTCCCGGAGATCCCGAACGACGACACACCCGCCCGCCGCACACGCCCCTCCCCCGACGGCCAGTCCCGCGCCTCCGTCAGCAGCCGCACCGCACCCGAGTCCCAATCCACCTCACCCGACGGCTCGTCCACATGCAACGTCCGCGGCAGCACGCCCGCCTGCATCGCCTGCACCATCTTGATCACGCTTGCCACACCCGCGGCCGCCTGCGTGTGACCGATGTTCGACTTCACCGACCCCAGCCACAACGGACGATCCGCGTCACGCCCCCGCCCGTACGTCGCCAGCAACGCCTGCGCCTCGATCGGATCACCCAACCGCGTCCCCGTACCGTGCGCCTCCACCACATCCACATCGGCCGGACCCAGCCCGGCACTCGCCAAGGCCGCACGTATCACCCGCTGCTGCGACGGACCGTTCGGCGCCGTCAGACCGTTCGACGCACCGTCCTGGTTCACCGCCGAACCCCGCACCACCGCCAACACCCGATGACCGTTCCGCCGCGCCACCGACAACCGCTCCAGGACAAGGATTCCGGCGCCTTCGGCCCAGGCCACCCCGTCGGCGGAGGCCGCGAAGGCCTTGCTCCGGCCGTCCGCGGCCAGGCCGCGCTGGCGGGAGAACTCGACGAAGGGGCGGGGCGTGTGCATGACGGTGACGCCGCCGGCGAGGGCCAGTTCGCACTCACCGGCCCGCAGAGCCTGCACGGCCAGGTGCAGGCCTACGAGGGAGGTGGAACATGCGGTGTCGACGGTGACCGCGGGCCCGGTGAGGTCGAATGTGTAGGAGATGCGCCCGGAGGCGATGCTGCCCGAGCTTCCGGTGCCGAGTGTGCCTTCGAAGCCTGCGGGCGTGGCCCCCAGCCGGGAGGCGTACTCGTGGTACATCACTCCGGCGTACACGCCCGACCGGCTGCCTCTGAGCGTGGCCGGGTCGATGCCCGCCCGCTCCAGGGCCTCATACGAGCACTCCAGCAGGAGCCGCTGCTGCGGGTCCATCGCCAGCGCCTCACGCGGCGAGATCCCGAAGAAGCCCGCGTCGAAGCCGGAGACGTCGTGCAGGAATCCGCCGTGCCGTACGTAGGACTTGCCGACGGCGTCGGGGTCCGGGTCGTAGAGGTTCTCCACGTCCCAGCCGCGGTCGGTGGGCCACTCCGAGATGGCGTCCGTGCCGGAGTGGACGAGGTCCCAAAGACCTTCGGGTGTGCGCACGCCGCCAGGGAAGCGGCCCGCCATGCCCACGATGACGATCGCATCGTCTTCGGTCGGCGCCGGAACCGGGGCGGTGCCGACGGCCGGGGCGGCGGTCTCCTTCAGCAGGGTGAGGCGGGTCAGGACGTGCTCGGCGATGGCCGCGGGGGTGGGGTGATCGTAGGTGAGGGTGGCGGGCAGGCGCAGGTCGGTGACGGCGGAGAGCCGGTTGCGGAACTCGACGGCGGTGAGCGAGTCGAACCCGGCGGCGTCGAGGCTCTGGTCGGGCGGTACTCCGTCGGCGGCGTTGTAGCCGAGTGTGTCGGCGACCGCGTTGCGCACCAGGTTGAGGACCGTGCGCTTGCGTTCGGGGGCGGTCAGTTCGGCGAGCCTGTCCCGAAGCGAGGCGGCAGGCTGTGTACGTGCCGCTCGGGTCCGCTCGGGGACCAGGCTCCACATCGGTGCGGGAAGGTGGTCACGCCGTGCGCGCAGCGTCGCGGTGTCCACCCGCATCGGCACGAGCTGTGACTGATCGCCGGCGCATCCGGCGTCGAACAGCCGCATGCCGTCCTCCGCGCTCAGCGCGGTGACGCCGATCCGTGAAATACGCGTCAGCTCGGCGTCACCGAGTCCGCGGGCCATGCCCTCGTGCTCGGCCCACAGCCCCCACGCGAGGGACACGGCGGGCAGGTCGTTGCTGCGACGGTGGGCGGCGAGCGCGTCGAGGTAGGCGTTGGCCGCGGCGTAGTTGCCCTGTCCGGCGGCGCCCAGCACGGCCGACGCGGAGGAGAACAGCACGAACGCGGTGAGATCCAGGTGGGAGGTGAGTTCGTGGAGATGGCGGGCGCCGTCGACCTTCGCCGCGAACGAGGTGTCGATGCGCTCGGTCGTGAGGGCGTGCAGGACGCCGTCGTCCAGTACGCCTGCGGTGTGCACGACGGCGGCGAGCGGGTGTTCGTCCGGCACGGAGGCGAGCAGCGCGGCCACGGCGTCGCGGTCGGAGACGTCGCAGGACACGGCCGTGACGTCGGCGTCGAGCAGGTCGGCCCCCGGTGCGGGCCTGCCGCTGCGGCTCGCGAGGACGAGTCGGCGTACGCCGTGACGTGCGACGAGGTGCTGGGCCACGATCCCTGCGAGGGCGCCCGATCCGCCGGTGATGAGGACTGTTCCCTCGGCGTCCCACTCGGCCGGCTCCCGCGGCGCGGAGGCCGCGGTCAGCCGCGGGGCCAGGACGGCGCCGTCACGGATCGCGACCTGGGGTTCCCCGGTGGCGAGCGCCGCGGCCAGGACGTCCGTCGTCGGGTCGGGGTCGTCCGAGTCGACGAGCCGGAAGCAGCCGGGGTGTTCGGTCTGGGCGGTGCGGACCAGGCCCCACAGAGGCGCGTGGTGGAGGTCGTGGACGTCGTCGCCGACCGCCACGGCACGGTGGGTGAGCAGGGCGAGCGTGGTGGTACCGGTGTCGGCGGCCAGCCAGCGCTGCAGCAGCTCCAGTGCCTGGTACGTCGCCTGATGCGGACCCTCACTGTCGAGGCATGGCACGACCACGATGTCGGCGTCCGCCGCGAGGGCCGCCTCCACGGTGGCGGCACGGGCCAGCCGCAGGCCGGGACCGTTCGCGGCGGGCGCGGAAACCCAGTCGACCCGGAACAGTGAGTCGCGCGGGACGGCCATGAGCTGACCGGCGGAGACCGGTCGCAGCGTGAGCGATTCGGCCGTGAGGACCGGCCGGTCCGCGGTGTCGGTGACGTCCAGCCGGATGGCGTCGGTACCGGCCCGGGAGATTCGAGCACGTACGGCGATCGCTCCTCTGGTACGCAGGGTCACGCCTTCCCAGGCGAACGGCAGGTACTTCTCCTCCGACCGCTCACGGAAGGCGCCCAGCCGTGCCGCGTGCAGGACGGCGTCGAGCAGGGCCGGATGCATGCCGTACCGGGCGGCGTCAGCGCCGGCCGCCTCGGGCAGCACGATCTCGGCGAGAACGTCGTCGCCCAGCCGCCACGCGGCCCGGACGCCCTGGAACAGCGGGCCGTAGTGGTAGCCGTGCTCGGCGAGTCCGGCGTAGAAGCCGTCGAGGTCCACGGCCTGCGCCTCCGGCGGCGGCCAGGCTCCGGCCGCCACGGCGGGCTCCGCCGTGGCGGCCGACGCCAGCAGTCCAGCGGCGTGCAGCGTCCACTCGTGCTCCGCGTCGTCGTCGGGGCGGGAGTACACCCGGACCTCACGTCGCCCATCGGCTTCCGGTGCGCCCACAGCCATCTGTACCTGCACGGCGCCCCGCTCGGGTACGACCAGCGGTCGGTGCAGCGTCAGGTCGTGTACGACCGGACAGCTCACCTCCTCACCGGCGCGCACGGCCAGTTCGAGGAAGGCCGTAGCGGGCAGCAAGACCGCGTCGAGCACGGTGTGGTCGGCCAGCCAGGGGTGTGTGCGCAGCGCCAGCCGCCCGGCGAAGACGACCTTGTCGTCCCCCGCGACGGTGACGACGGAACCGAGCAGCGGATGCCGGGCATCGCCGAGCCCCAGCTCCGCCGGCTCGGCGGCACTTCCGGTGTTCATCATCCAGTAGTGCTGGTGCTGGAAGGGGTAGGTGGGCAGGTCCACCGTGCGGGCCCGCGGGAACAGCGGGGCCCAGTCGACCGGGTGACCCTGGACGTACAGGGACGCTGCGGCACTCAACACGGTCCGCGACTCGTCGTGGTCGGGGCGCAGGGCAGGTACAGCCGTCACCGAAGTGGCGGTGGCGTCCGCGCAGTGGGTGACCATCGAAGTGAGCGTCCCGGCGGGACCCAGCTCGACGAACGTCCTCACACCCGCGTCGAGCAACGTGGCGACCCCGTCGGCGAAACGCACCGGCTCACGGACCTGACGCACCCAGTACTCCGGCGTCCCCCACTCCTCCGGATCCACCCACGCACCCGTGACATTGGAAACCACCCGCAGCGACGGCACACCGAACGCCACCGACTCCACAACCCGACGGAACTCCCCCAGCATCGGCTCCACCAAAGGCGAATGAAAAGCATGCGAGACCGCCAGACGACGCGACCGCGCCCCACAAGCAGCCACCACACGCTCCACACCCCCCTCAGGACCAGCGATCACCACCTGCCCCGGCGCGTTCACCGACGCGATCACCACGTCCTCACCGAGGAAACCGGCCAGCTCCCCCGCCTCGGCCCGAACCGCGACCATCACCCCACCCGCCGGCAACGCCTGCATCAACCGCGCCCGGGCAGCCACGACCCGACACGCATCCTCCAACGACCACAACCCCGCCACACACGCCGCCGACAACTCACCGACCGAATGCCCGATCAGACAACCCGGCCGCACACCCCAGGACTCCAACAACCGAAACAGCGCCACCTCCAACGCGAACAACCCCGCCTGCGCCCACACCGTCCGGTCCAACTCACCCGCATCCGAACCGAAAACAACCTCCCGCACCCCCGGACCGACCCGCCCACACACCTCGTCGAACGCCTCGGCAAACACCGGGAACCGCTCATACAACCCCCGCCCCATCCCCAACCGCTGACTGCCCTGACCAGCAAAAACAAACGCGAGACCACCCGACGCCGAAGACGCGACACCCCTCACGCCCCGACCCTGCGCGACCTCGGACAAGCCCCGCACCAACTCGTCCCGCCCGCGCCCCACCACCACGGCCCGATGCTCGAACGCCGCACGCGTCGAAACCAACGACCAACCCACATCCACCGGACTCGACTCGCCGACGAACTCGCTCAGTTGCACCGCCTGTGCTTGCAGTGCCTCTTCCGTCCGCGCGGAGAGCACCCACGGCACCACACCACCCGCGTCGTTCTCCGGTTCCTCCCCCTCTTCCGGTGCTTCCTCGATGATCACGTGCGCGTTGGTGCCTGAGATCCCGAACGACGACACTCCCGCCCGCCGCAGACGACCTTCCTCCGACGGCCAGTCCCGCGCCTCGGTCAGCAGCCGCACCGCACCCGAGCCCCAGTCCACCTCACCCGACGGCTCGTCCACATGCAGCGTCCGGGGCAGCGTGCCCGCCTGCATCGCCTTGACCATCTTGATGACACCGGCGACGCCGGCAGCGGCCTGCGCATGACCGATGTTCGACTTCACCGACCCCAGCCACAACGGACGCTCCGCGTCCCGGCCCTGCCCGTACGTCGCCAGCAGTGCTTGCGCCTCGATCGGGTCGCCCAGGGATGTCCCCGTGCCGTGTGCCTCTACGGCGTCCACGTCCTCGGGGGCCAGGCGTGCACTGGCCAAGGCCGCGCGGATCACCCGCTGCTGCGACGGACCGTTCGGCGCCGTCAGACCGTTCGACGCACCGTCCTGGTTCACCGCCGAACCCCGCACCACCGCCAACACCCGATGACCGTTCCGCCGCGCCACCGACAACCGCTCCAGGACGAGTACGCCCACGCCCTCGCCCCAGCCAGTGCCGTCGGCCCCGGCCGCGAAGGCCTTGCAGCGGCCGTCACCGGCCAGGCCACGCTGCCGGGAGAAGACCTCGAACAGGCGGGTCGTCGGCATGACCGTCACACCGCCGGCGAGCGCCAGCTCGCACTCCCCCGCCCGCAGGGCGCGGGCCGCCAGGTGGAGGGCGACCAGTGAGGACGAGCAGGCCGTACTGATCGTGACCGCAGGGCCCTCCAGTCCGAGCGTGTAGGAGATGCGGCCGGAGAGCACGCTCGCGGAGGCGCCCGTGGCGAGGTAGGCGTGGGAGCGGTCGTCGGCACGCAGGAGAAGCGTCCCGTAGTCCTGGCCGTTCGAGCCCACGAACACGCCCGCGCGGCTGCCGTGCAGGGTCTTCGGGTCGATCCGCGACCGCTCGATCGCCTCCCACGAACACTCCAGCAGCAGCCGCTGCTGCGGATCCATGACCACGGCCTCCCGCGGGGAGATACCGAAGAACGCGGGGTCGAACCGGCCCGCGCCGTCGAGGAATCCGCCTTCCCGCACATACGACTTGCCGGGGGCGTCCGGGTCCGGGTCGTACAGCCGCTCCACGTCCCAGCCACGGTCCCTCGGGAACTCCGAAACGGCGTCCGTCCCGGCCTCCAGCAGCGACCAGAACTCTTCCGGGCTGTTCACCCCGCCGGGCAGACGGCAGCTCATCCCCACGATCGCGATCGGCTCGCGCTCGCTCTCCTCCAGTTCGTGCACCCGCTGCCGCGCCTCCTGGAGGTTCGAGGCAGTCCGCTTCAGGTAGTCGAGGAGTTCTTCGTCGTTGGGCATGGTGGTAGTCCGCTCCCGGGGGCGTCGGGCAAGGTCGAAGGTCGGCGTGGACGAGCCGCAGCCAGGTGCGCCGTTCGTCGCGGTCGGTCAACTGGTCAGCGGGAGATGCCGAGTTCGTTGGTGAGGAAGTCGAGCACTTCGGTGCGTGAGGCGGACTTCAGGTCGCGTGAGGACTCCGACCTGGGTTCGCAGGCGGTCTGCATGTCCTTGAGCCTGCGTCCGATGCGGGCGCGCGCCTCCGGTTCCAGCCCGACGGCGGCGAGTCTCGCCGCGAGTGCGTCGAGTTCGGCGAGCAGGTCGTCCGCGGTGTCCGTCATGGGGGTGCCGTCGATAACCAGTTGCTCGTGCAGGTGGTCGGCCAGCGACGACAGGGTCGGGTGATCGTAGACGAGGGTCGCGGGCAGCTTCATCCCGAGGCGTACGGTCAGCAGGTTGCGCAGTTCGACGGCGGTGAGCGAGTCGAAGCCGATGGCGTGGAAGGAACTGTCCGGGCCGATCGCCGCGCGCGTCTCGTGGCCCAGAACCCCGAGGACGAGTTCCTCCACGAGGTCCAGCACGGCTCGTCGGCGGTCGGCTTCGGGCAGGGCTGCCAGCTTGCTGACCAAGCCGTCCTCCTCGCCCTGACCGCCCGGGCCGTCCTTTCGCTGCTCGCCCAGGGAGCGCACTTCCGGCAGGTCGGCGAGGAGGCGGCTGGGGCGCACCGCGGTGAAGTCGGCGACGAATCGCTGCCAGTCGACGTCCGCCACCACCTGCGTGGCCACCGGCTCGGCCATGACCTGCCGCAGGGTGGCGACGGCGCGGTCGGGGCTCATGAGCGGGAGGCCATAACGGCGCGTGCGGTGGGCTACGGCGGCGTCGGCCACCATGCCCGCGCCCTGCCAGGCGCCCCAGGCGACCGAAGTGGCGGGCAGGCCGTCAGCACGCCGCCGTTCGGCCAGAGCGTCGAGATAGGCGTTTGCGGCGGCGTAGTTGCCCTGTCCCTTGGTTCCGGTTGTTCCGGCCAGCGAGGAGAAGAGCACCAAGTGGGCCTCCCCGGCCGCCTCGTGGAGGTTCAGTGCGCCCTTGGCCTTGACCTCCAGTGCGGCGGCGAGGCGCTGCGGGGTCAGGGCGTCGATCAAGCAGTCGTCCAGTACGCCCGCGGCGTGGACGACCGTGCTCAGCGGCCGTTCGGCCGGTACGGCGCCGATCAGGCGCCGTACCGCGTCCGCGTCGGTGACGTCGCAGGGCTCGATGGTCACGGACGTTCCTGAGGCGCTGAGTTCGGCCAGCAGCTCAGCGGCTCCGGGGGCGTCCGGGCCGCGCCGGCTGACCAGCAACAGGTGCTGGATGTCCTGGGTGACCAGCCAACGCGCCACGTTGGCTCCGACGCCTCCGGTGCCGCCGGTGACCAGCACGGTGCCGCTCGGCTGCCAGTCGTCGGCCGGGGCCGACGCGGCGGAGCGTACCAGTCGGCGAACGGCGATGCCGTCGGCCCGCACGGCAAGTTGGTCCTCGGCGTCGGGAGCGGTGAGGGCCTGAGCCACCAGGTCCCGCATCCGTTCGTCGGCACGTGCGGGCAGGTCGACGAGGCCGCCCCACAACCGAGGCTTCTCCAGCGCGGCGACCCGGCCGAGCCCCCACACAGCGGCCTGCGCGACATCGGCGGGGTCGTCGGCCTTCCTGGTCCTACCGGCCCCGTCAGCCTCGTCGGCCCCGTCGACGGAGACCGCCTGTCGGGTGGCGACCCACAGCGGGCCGATGCCCAGCTCGTCACTGACCTGCACAACCTGCGCCGTGGCGACCAACCCTGTCGGCACCGCAGCCGCATCGGGGTGCGGGCGGCCGTCGAGCGCCAGCAGGCTGAGCACACCGTCGACCCGACCGTCCTCGACGCTCTCACGCACGGCTCCGACCATCGCGTCCCGGTCGGCCGTCGCCGCGATCGGCACGTGGACGACTTCGCACCCGCGCTCGGCCAGCATCTTCTCGGCCCCCTCCACCCAGGGCTCCGTCCCGTCCGACTCGGGCACCAGCAGCAACCAGCGGCCGGAGAGCCGGTCCCCGGAGTCCCTCGTGCCGAGCCGCCGCCAGTGGATGCGGTATCGCCAGCCACCGTCCTGGGCCGCCGAGGAGGCGGTGAACAGAGGAGGTACGTCGAGCCAGTAGTGCTGGTGCTGGAAGGGGTAGGTGGGCAGGTCCACCGTGCGGGCCCGCGGGAACAGCGGGGCCCAGTCGACCGGGTGACCCTGGACGTACAGGGACGCTGCGGCACTCAACACGGTCCGCGACTCGTCGTGGTCGGGGCGCAGGGCAGGTACAGCCGTCACCGAAGTGGCGGTGGCGTCCGCGCAGTGGGTGACCATCGAAGTGAGCGTCCCGGCGGGACCCAGCTCGACGAACGTCCTCACACCCGCGTCGAGCAACGTGGCGACCCCGTCGGCGAAACGCACCGGCTCACGGACCTGACGCACCCAGTACTCCGGCGTCCCCCACTCCTCCGGATCCACCCACGCACCCGTGACATTGGAAACCACCCGCAGCGACGGCACACCGAACGCCACCGACTCCACAACCCGACGGAACTCCCCCAGCATCGGCTCCACCAAAGGCGAATGAAAAGCATGCGAGACCGCCAGACGACGCGACCGCGCCCCACAAGCAGCCACCACACGCTCCACACCCCCCTCAGGACCAGCGATCACCACCTGCCCCGGCGCGTTCACCGACGCGATCACCACGTCCTCACCGAGGAAACCGGCCAGCTCCCCCGCCTCGGCCCGAACCGCGACCATCACCCCACCCGCCGGCAACGCCTGCATCAACCGCGCCCGGGCAGCCACGACCCGACACGCATCCTCCAACGACCACAACCCCGCCACACACGCCGCCGACAACTCACCGACCGAATGCCCGATCAGACAACCCGGCCGCACACCCCAGGACTCCAACAACCGAAACAGCGCCACCTCCAACGCGAACAACCCCGCCTGCGCCCACACCGTCCGGTCCAACTCACCCGCATCCGAACCGAAAACAACCTCCCGCACCCCCGGACCGACCCGCCCACACACCTCGTCGAACGCCTCGGCAAACACCGGGAACCGCTCATACAACCCCCGCCCCATCCCCAACCGCTGACTGCCCTGACCAGCAAAAACAAACGCGGGCCGACCGGAGCTGACGGGCCCCGTCACCACGTTCGCAGCCGGGCGTCCCGCAGCCACAGCGAACAGACCCGCGAGCAGCTCTTCCCGCTCCCGTCCCGCCACCACGGCCCGGTGCTCGAACGCCGCACGAGTCGAAACCAACGACCAACCCACATCCACCACGTTCAACCCACCAGCCACCGACGCCAGCCGGGCAGCCTGCTCCCGCAACGCCTCAGCCGACCGCGCCGAAAGAACCCACGGCACGGCACCCGAAGCAGAGGAATCCGGTGCCGCTTCCTCCTCCGCCGGCGGCTCCTCGATGATCACGTGCGCGTTCGTCCCGGAGATCCCGAACGACGACACACCCGCCCGCCGCACACGCCCCTCCCCCGACGGCCAGTCCCGCGCCTCGGTCAGCAGCCGCACCGCACCCGAGTCCCAGTCCACCTCACCCGACGGCTCATCCACATGCAGCGTCCGAGGGAGACGGCCCTTCTCCATGGCCAGCACCATCTTGATGACACCGGCGACTCCGGCAGCAGCCTGCGCGTGACCGATGTTCGATTTCACCGACCCCAGCCACAACGGACGCTTCGCGTCCCGGCCCCGCCCGTACGTCGCCAGCAACGCCTGCGCCTCGATCGGATCACCCAACCGCGTCCCCGTACCGTGCGCCTCCACCACATCCACATCGGCCGGACCCAGCCCGGCACTCGCCAAGGCCGCACGTATCACCCGCTGCTGCGACGGACCGTTCGGCGCCGTCAGACCGTTCGACGCACCGTCCTGGTTCACCGCCGAACCCCGCACCACCGCCAACACCCGATGACCGTTCCGCCGCGCCACCGACAACCGCTCCAGCACCAGCACGCCCACCCCCTCGCCGAAGCCCATGCCGTCGGCCGAAACCGCGAAGGCTTTCGAGCGACCGTCAGGGGCGAGTCCGCGCTGCCGGGAGAAGGCGACCGGGAGCTGCGGTGTGGACATGACCGTGACGGCGCCGGCCAGGGCGAGGTCGCACTCCCCCGCCCGCAGGGAACGGGCCGCCAGGTGGACGGCGACCAGAGAGGACGAGCACGCCGTGTTCACGGTGATCGCGGGCCCTTCCATGCCCAGCGTGTACGAGACGCGCCCGGACAGCACGCTTCCGGAGGCGCCGGTGGCCAGGTAGCTCTGGGAGCGCTCCTCGGCGTTCAGCAACAGGGTGTTGTAGTCCTGCCAGTTGGAGCCCGCGAAGACGCCGGTCCGGCTGCCGTGCAGGGACTTCGGGTCGATCCGCGACCGCTCGATCGCCTCCCACGAACACTCCAGCAGCAGCCGCTGCTGCGGATCCATCGCCAGCGCCTCACGGGGCGAGATTCCGAAGAAGGCGGCGTCGAACTGTCCGGCCCCGTCCAGGAATCCGCCCTCGCGGACGTACGACCGCCCGGGGGCGTCCGGGTCCGGGTCGTAGAGGTTCTCCACATCCCAGCCACGGTCCCGCGGGAACTCCGAAACGGCGTCCGTCCCGGCCTCCAGCAGCGACCAGAACTCCCCCGGGCTGTTCACCCCGCCGGGCAGACGGCAGCTCATCCCCACGATCGCGATCGGCTCGCGCTCGCTCTCCTCCATCTCACGCACCCGGCGCTGGGTGTCGTCGAGTTCAGCACTGACACGCTTGAGGAGGTGGCGCAGTTTGTCTTCATGTGCCATCGGTTGCCGCCTTCGGGGATCGTGGGGGAAGCGACTCGCAGTGCGGGAGGTCGGCGCGCCTCAGGAGATGCCGAAACGTTTCTCGAGGAGTTCGAACATCTCGTCGTCGGTGGCTGCGGCGAACCGGTCGGTGGCCGGATCATCGACATCATCGACGGCGTCGGCCTGTCTCATCCGCCTGGCCTTGTCGGTCAGGGACCGCAGCAGCTCGTCGATCCGCCGGCCGGTCTCCTGCCGGGGCGTGCGGGCGTGCGGGGCCCGCAACCGTTCCAGCGCCTCGTCGGCCCGTTCCAGCGCAGTCAGCACAGCGGTCTCGGCGTCGATCGGTTCGTCGTCGCGGCTCGGTGCCGGGACCGCCGGGGCGGCGCCCGTCGCGTCGAACAGGGTCATCGCCAGGTGGCGGGCCAGAGCGGCCGGGGTGGGGTGGTCGTAGGCGATGGTGGCCGGCAGGTGGGCGCCGGTGGCCTCGCGGAGGCCGTTGCGCAGCCGGACCGCGCTCAGTGAGCCGAGGCCCATCTCCTTGAACGCCGTGTCGGGGGCGACGGCGTCCGCCATGCCGGCCGGGTCCGCTTCGAGCACCGCGGCGACGGTGCGGCACACGAGGTCCAGCAAAGCCTCGTCGCGCTGCTCGTCCGGGAGGGTTCTGACGCGGTCGGTCCATGTCTCGCCGCCGTCGTCGCCGTGACCCTCGATGCCGTGGTCCTCGACGGTCGGAAGGTCGATGCGGTTGGGGGTCGTGCCGGTGAAGGCGGGCGTGAAGTCGATGTCGATGCCGTGGACATACGCCTCCGCCACCGAGGTCAGGACCCGGCGGGTGCCGCCCTGGCCTCGACGCAGGGTGCCGACGGCGGCCACGTCGTCGATGCCGAACTCGGCCGCGGTGTCCTCGATGGAGGCTCCGAGCAGCGGGTGCGGGCTCACCTCGACGAACGAGCGGTGTCCGGCGGCGAGCAGGTTCCGCACGGCCTGGTGGAAGCGGACCTGGCCGCGGGTGTTGAGGTACCAGTAGTCGGTGTCCAGCGTGGTGGTGTCGCGTTCGGTTCCGTCGACGGTGGAGTAGAACGGCACGGCGGCGGGCCGGGGCGAGACCGGGCGCAGGACGTCCAGCAGGTGGTCGCGGAGGACCTCGACCTGGGAGCAGTGGCCGACGGTGTCCACGCCGGGGATGCGTTTGGCGTGGATGCCCTGGTCGGTCAGGTCGGTGACGATGCCGTCCAGGACGTCGGGCGGGCCTGCGAGCGCCACGGAGCGCGGGCCGTTGAGCGCGGCCAGTTCGACGGAGTCGGGCCAGGCCGCCATGCGCCGGGTGATGTCCTGTCCCGAGGTGGCGACGGAGATGACCGTGCCCTTGCCCACCAGTCGCAGCCAGGCCCGGCTGCGGTGGGCGAGCAGTCGGGCGGCGTCACGCATGTCGAGGGCGCCGGCTACCTGCGCGGCGGCGATCTCGCCGTAGCAGTGGCCGACGACGGCGGCCGGTTCCACGCCGTACGAGCGCCAGACCGCGGCCAGGGAGACCATCGTCGCCCACAGGGTGGGCTGGAGAACGTCCACCCGGCGCAGGGGTGGCGCGTCCGGTGCCTGGCGCAGGACGTCGAGAACCGACCAGTCGACGAACTCGGCCAGCGCGTCGGCGCAAGCGTGCACGCTGTCGTGAAAGGGCTCGCTGGTTTCGAGGAGTTCGGCGGCCATACCGGGCCACTGCGACCCCTGGCCGGGGAAGACGAAGACGGGACGCGGCGATCCGGTGGCGGTGCCGTGGACGAGGTGGGGCGCGTCACCTCCGGTGGCGAGTGCGCGCAGTCCGTCGGTGAGGGTGGCCCGGTCCGCGCCGACGACGGCGGCACGGTGGCGGTCGGGGCGCGCGGTGAGCAGGGTGTGCGCGACGTCGGCGGGTGCGGCCGGTGTGGTGTCGAGGTGGACGGCCAGGGTCGCGGCCGTGGCCCGGAGGGCGCGGGTGTGGGGGGCCGAGACCACCCAGGGGAGCGGTGCCGCGGGTGCGGCGTCCTGGGGCTGGTCGAGGAGGACGAGGACGGTGGTGGCGTCGCTGCCGTGCTCGGTGACCGCGGTGGGGCGCAGGGGTGTGTCGTCGTGCAGGGTCGCCAGCAGGCCCGGGAAGCCCTCGGCGGGGGCCTGGGTGATGCCTGGGGACAACGTGTGGGTGGCATGCGGGGCTTCACGGGCCGGGCTGCCGTGGTCGTCGGGCGCAGGGGCGTGATCCGCCGTGGTGGTGCGGTCCGCCGTGGTGGTGCGGACGATCGCCTGGGGCACAGCCCCCTCGGCGGTTGCCGCTGACTGCCTGGCCAGGATCAACGCGCAGTTCCCGCCGGGAAGTTCGGCACCGACGACGGCGTAAGAGGTGTCGCCCGCCCGCAGCGCTTGGGCGGCGAGGTGCAGGGCGAGCAGTGTGGGTGTCTCGCGGGTGTCCAGAGAGATCGTGGCGCCGGTCAGGCGCAGGGCGGCGGCGAGCCGGCCTGCGGCTCCCGCGCTCCCCGCGGTGATCAAGGTGGCCCGGGTGCGCCGTAGGACGGCCGGGTCGATGCCCGCCTGAGCGCCGGCGGCACGTACGGCATCCGCCATGCGGGCACGGCGTCCGGCGCCGACGAGAAGGACGGGATCGCTTTGCCGTTCGGAGTGCCCTGAGACGGGTTCGGGAGGCTGCAGGAATGGGGCCGAAACAGCACTGCCTGTCATTATTTCGCCCTACAGCAATACATTAATAGAGGCATCCCCCGTAAGTCTCCTTTGAATTGCCGAAGATTTCGGAACAGTTATTCAACCACTTTGCGGACGGAAGCTCGTCATCACTCTGCCAGCCCCAAATTTCACCCGTCAACCAGGGCTCGTGTGATCAGGGTCACGGTACTAATAGCCATGAATGCGGACATTCACTACTGCCATGTCCAGCCCGTCGAGGCGCTCACCAATAGATCGTCCAGCAAACGTAAAGCTCCGTAAAATTTCGTTTTGGCCATTACGGACCCCCTCCCCCTTGCCCCCTGAGCAGGGTTTCCGGATCCGGAGCGGGGGTGTGCGATGATTTTCCGCCGTCTCGGTGCTACGGTCGGCACGGAACGAATCATGCGCGCTTTAATGGCGCATCGGGACTGCCGGCCAGATCCCCCGCGGATGCGGGCGGCGCCGGTGTGATTTCCCTGGCGGTCGCCTCACGGCCGACGTCCACGACCAATCAGCGGTGACGACCGACGCCCGCACCGGTGCGCGGAGCGAGGGAGAATTCCATGACAAGGGCAGGGCCGCTCGAGGGCATCGCCGTACTCATGGCCGGCCGCAGTACACCAGCCGCACTGCTGGGGAGACTGCTCGCGGACCTCGGGGCACGTGTCGTGACGCTCTGCCGATCACCCGATCACGGGGACCCGTTCGAGCGGTGGCTGCACTCCGCCGCGCAGTCCGCGTCCGGTTGGGACCAGGCATCGCGTCTGCTGGAGACGGCCGATGTGCTGGTGTGCGACGCGGAGGGCGATGAGCGGCTCGCCGCTCTGGGGCTCGGGGCGCCGGAACTTCCGCATCGCAGCCCCGAGTTGGTCGCGGTGCGGCTGAGCGCGTTCGGGCTCACCGGCCCGCTGCGTGACGCCCCGGCCACCGAGCGGACCTTGCAGGCGCTGGCGGGCCTGACCTCGGCGACCGGCACCGAGGGGCAACCATCGGTCCTCTCCGTGGTGGGCCTGGCGTCGCGTACGGCGGCCCTGTCCGGTCTGATCGCCGTCGTGGCCGGGCTCATCGGCCGCGAGCGCGGAGGCGGCGGGGACTACCTGGACATCGCCGAGTTCGACAGCCTGTTCACTCTGACGGGCACCCTGCTTCCGAGCGTCGCGCTCGCCGGTCGCCCGCCACGTCGTACCGGCAACCGACACGGCATGGCGGCACCCTGGAACAGCTACACGTGCCAGGACGCCCCTGTCGTCATCTGCACGATGGGCGAGCCGATATGGCACAGGCTGACCGCAGTCCTGGGACGACGGGACCTCCCCGACGACCCGCGCTTCGCCGACACCGCCGCCCGCGTCCGCAACGCCGACGAGCTCGACGAGATCCTCGGCAAGTGGACCGCCGGGCAGCGGGCCGTGGACGTGGTGACCGCCCTGCGGGCCGCCGGCATCCCGTGCGCCCAGGTCGCGGCCCCCGAGGAGGTACGCGACGGAGCCGCCGCCCGGCGTCGCGGCCTGGTCACCGAACCGTCCGGTACACCGGGCAGCCCACTGCGCTCCCTCATACCCGCCGTCACCGACGGTCCGATGCCCCGGCAGGGCCGCCTCTGGGAGCCGATCGCGCGCGGCACTCCTCCGCTGCGCGGCGTCCGCCTGCTGGAGGTCGGCTCGTACACGGCCGGACCGCACGCGGGCCGGCTGCTGGCCCAACTCGGCGCCGACGTACTGAAGGTGGAGCCGCCGCACGGCGAAGGGTCCCGGCGGCTCGCCCAGCAGGTGGCCGGGGTCGGCTACCTCTACTACGTCAACAACGCGGGCAAACGCTCCTGTCGGCTCGACCTCGCCGACGCCGGGGACCGGGCCGGGTTCGAGCGGCTGCTCGCCGGATGCGACATCGTGCTCACCAACCTCGCGGCCGACACACTCACCGCGCAGGGCCTCGCCCCCGATCAGATCCTGTCCCGGCACGGCGTCGTGCACTGCACGGTCACCGGCCATGGCCTGGCCGCCGCCGACCGCAGCGTCGACACCGTGATCCAGGCCGAGTCGGGCATCATGCGCCTCGTCGGCGGCCCGGGCGCCGGGCTGAGGACTCCAGTGTCCAGCGCCGACGTCCTCGGTGCCTACCTGGCCGCTGCCGCCGCCGTCGTGTCCACCTACGTCCGTCTGCGCACCGAGCACGGATGCGCCGCCGACGTCGCGCTGTTCGACAGCGCTGTCTGGCTCACCCAGGACCGCTGGTTCACCGCCCCACCCGCACGGGCCCCCCACCTCGTCCGGGCGGCGGACGGCACGGTCCTCGTCGACGCGGAAGGGCCGCCACCGCAGGCCGAGGGCCCCGTCGCCGCCGTACTGGACGCGGCGGCAGCCGTCGGCGTGCCCGCGGCCCCGCTGCACGACCTGACCCGCGCGGTGCGGCACCCCCAGGTTCTCGCCCGGCGGATGGCCGTCGCCCGGGACTGCGCCGGAACCACCGTGCTCATCACCGGCAACCACCTGCGTTCCCTGCTTCGCGAGGACCCGCCACCCACCTGCGCGCCGGTCGACCAGAACGATCCCGTCTGGCTCCAGCCCGCCCCGACCGAGGGACAGCAATGAAGGTTTTCCACGCGCTCGCCGACGCTCTGGCCGCACACGGCGTCGATACCGTCTTCGGTCTCATGGGCAACGCCAATCTGCTCTATCTGCCCGCCTTCGCCGACGCGGGCGGACGGTTCGTGGCGGTCGCCCACGAGGCGGGCGCCGTCGCCATGGCCGACGGCCGCGCACGTATGTGCGGCGGCATCGGTGTGGCGTCCGTGACGCACGGGCCGGCTTTCACCAACGCCTTGACCCCTCTTGTGGAAGCGGCTCGTAGCCACAGCCAGGTCCTGCTGATCACAGGTGATCCGCCACCGGTGCCCACGCACTTCCACCACTTCGACATCGCGACGGTCGCGGCCGCGGCGGGCGCGGGGTACGAACGCGTCCACAGACCGGCCTCGCTCGTCGCGGACCTGAACCGGGCCGTCCAGCGGATCGTGGCCGAGCGGCGGCCCGTCGTACTCAATGTGCCGATCGACCTCATGCAGGCGGAGGCGGGCGAGCAGGCGCCGGTCACGCTCCCGGTGGCGCCGGGTCCTCTGGCGGCTCCGGAGGCCGAGGCGCTGGACGGCGCGCTGGGGCTGATCGGCTCGGCCAAGCGGCCGCTGGTCCTCGCCGGGCACGGTGCGGCCGTCGCCGGTGCGCGAGAGGCCCTGGTGGAGCTGGCGGACCGTACCGGAGCAGCGCTGGCCACCACCGTGCTCGGCAAGGAGATGTTCGCCGGTCACCCCCGCGACATCGGCATCTTCGGCTCGCTCGCGCACAGCGTGGCGAGCACGGTCATCGCCGATTCGGACTGCGTGATCGCGTTCGGGGCGAGCCTGAACATGTGGACCGTGCTCAACGGCGAGCTGCTCCGCGGCAAGAGAGTCGTGCACGTGGACACCGATCCGGCACGGTTCGGCTCGTACAGCCCCGTCGACGAGCCCGTGGCCGGGGATGCCCGCCGCACGGCCGAGACCATGAACGTCCTGCTGGATCAGGCCGGAGTCACCGCGGCCAACGGCGCCTGGGCGGAGCGCGTCGCCGGGCAACTGGCCGGGTTCTCGCCGCAGGACGACGTCGACGACCGCAGTGGAGCGGAGACCGTCGACATCCGGACGGCCATGATCCGGCTGGACCGGATCCTGCCCGCCGAGCGCAGTGTCGTCAGCGATATCGGCCGCTTCGACGTGGGTGTCTGGCCGTATCTGCGCGTGGCGGACCCGCTGCACTTCACCGTCATGGGCGGCTTCGGCTCGATCGGGCTCGGCGTCGCCGGGGCGATCGGCGCGGCGACGGCCGGGACCGGCCGGCCCGTGGTCGCCGCCGTGGGGGACGGCGGCTTCATGATGCACCTGTCGGAGTTCACGACGGCGGTACGGTACCGGCTGCCGCTCGTCGTGGTCGTACTCAACGACGGGGCGTACGGAGCCGAGCACTACAAACTCAGGAACCACGGCTACGACCCGGCGTACTCGGCGTTCGCCTGGCCCGACCTCGCCGGGCTGGCCACGGCGATGGGCGCACGTGCCCTCACCGTCCGCAAGGCGGAAGAACTCGACGCCGTCGGCGACCTGTTGTCGACGCTCGAAGGACCGCTCCTCGTCGACGTCCGGCTGGACCCCGACGTCAACCTCGTCCGGTACTGAGGAGGCAGGCCATGCCCACCACGAGCATGCTGACCGCTGCCGACGGCACCGGGCTCACCCTGCACCACTGGACAACGCCCGGCGCCACCTCGGCCGTCTTCTACCTCCACGGCATCCAGAGCCACGCGGGCTGGCTGTTCGAGACGGGGCCCGAGCTCAACGCACGCGGCATCGACGTCTACGCCCTGGACCGCAGAGGCTCGGGCCGCAGCGAGGGGCCTCGCGGCCACCTGCCGTCGGCCGATCTCGTCCTCGACGACTACGCCCGCGCCCTCGACGCCGTGACGGCCGAGGTCGGCGGTGCCGGGCCGGTCGCCCTGGGGCAGAGCCTCGGCGGCAGCGTGCTGGCCGCGCTGTGGTGCACCCGCGATCTGCCCGTCCGCAGGTTGGTCCTGTGCGCGCCCGCGCTGGGACAGCAGCGGGCGCGCCACACCGCGGACACGCTCGCCGAGCGCCGCGCGCTCACCGGCAGCGGGCTACGGCCCGTGGGGCTCGCCGACGGCGACTACACCGACCTGCCGCGCTACCGGGAGTTCCTCACCGGGGATCACCTGATGCTGCGCGAGGTCACCTCGGCCACGCAGGCGACGCTCGTGCACCTGGAGGACCACTACGCCCGCGGTGCCCCCCGCACCCGGCTCCCCGTCGACCTGGCGCTCCCCACTCACGACCCGATCATCGACCTGTCGGCCGCGCGAGCGATGCTGCGGCGTCTGACGTCAGCCGTGCACGAGGAGGTCTTCGCCACGGATCGGCACTACGTGGAGTTCACGTCGGCCCGGACGGCGTACTGGGACTGGCTGGCCACGCGGCTGAAGGAGGAAGCGTGATCCGTCGCGTACGGCTGCACACCGCCGTCGTGCCCATGGCCGCGGCCTTCGACCACGCCACGCGCTCCCGTCGCAGCGCGGCGTCCCTGCTGGTCGAGATCGAGCTGGCGGGCACCCGCGGATGGGGAGAGGGAGCGCCCCGCGACTACGTCACCGGTGAGACCCTGGAAGGCGCGGTGCGAGCCGTCCAGGCCTGCGATCCCGGGGAGCTGGCCGAGCGCATCGAGTGGCGGGACTTCGAGAGCGCCGTCGCCTCGATCGCACAGCTGCCGCTGACCGGGCTCGTCGACGGCCCGTCGGCGGCGGCCGCCGTGGAGATCGCCCTGCTCGACGCGGTGTGCCGGCATTTCTCCCGGCCGCTCGGCGACGTCCTGCGGGTCCTGGCCCCGCCTGCCCGATCACGGCGGGACGGACCGACGTCCGTCAGCCTCGTGATCCACCTCTCGCGCGACGTCGCGACCGTCCTGGACGCACTCACGCCGCGGGCGCTGGCGGCGTTGCGGCACGTGAAGATCAAGGTGGCGGAGCCGGCCGGGGCGGTGGACCGGCTGACGGCGGCCCAGGACCGCCTCCCCGCCGACACCCGTGTCTCACTGGACGTCAACGGCGCCTGGACGGCCGAGGAAGCGGAGAAGGTCGCGGGCGAACTGGACGGCGTGGGGTGGGTGGAGGAGCCGCTCCCGCCGCGGTCCTGGCCCGAGTTGGGCCGGCTGCGGCGGGCCACCGGTCTGCCCGTCATGCTCGACGAGTCCTGTACCGGACCGGCCGACCTCCACGCCGCCGCCACCAGCGGCGCCGCCAGCCACATCAACGTACGGCTGTCGAAGTGCGGCGGGTTCCTCGCCGCGGCACGCCTGGCACTGCGCGCCGACGAGCTCGGCGTCGGTTGCCAGCTCGGCGTTCACGTGGCCGAGGTGGGGCCGCTGTGGGCGGCCGGGCGCACCCTGGCCACCGCATGGGACCTGTGGCAGACGGTCGAAGCGGGCCGGGCCGACGAGTGGTTCCCCGTGCCACTGACCACGCCGGCGTTCACCGTCGACCGGTCACTGCACCGGGTCGAACCCTTGACCGGTCCGGGCACGGGCATCGAACCGACCGAAGAACTACTGCGACACACCCGGTGCGCGGCCACCTGGGAATCCGGCGGCGGCTGGCGGAGGATCACATGACGGCACGACGCGACGTGGCTCTGGTGACCGGAGCGGGCAGCGGCATCTGCGCGGAGGTCGCCCGAGGCCTGGCGGCCCGGGGCCTGCGGGTGGTCCTGCTCGACAAGGACGCCGAGGCGGTGCACCGGGTCGCGGACGGGCTCGGCGACCGGCTGGCCCGGGACCCGCTGGTCGCCGACGTGACCGACCCTCACGCCCTGGCGTCCGCCGTCGACTCGCTCGCCCCGCAGCACCGGCCGGGCGTCCTGGTCAACGGCGTCGGTGGCGACACCCGGGCCCGCTCGGTGACCCAACTGACCGAGGCCGACCTCCAGGAGGCCGTCACGCACAACCTGGCGAGCGTGTTCACCATGACCCGGCTGTGCGTCCCGCCGATGGTCGCGGCGGGGTGGGGCAGGGTCGTCAACCTGGCATCCGTGGCCGGTCGCACGTACACCCGGTTCAGCAATGCCGCCTACGTCGCCGCCAAGGCCGGCGTCATCGGGTTCACCAAGCAGTGCGCCTACGAACTTGCCCCGCACGGCGTGACGGTCAACGCGGTCGCCCACGGCGTCATCGGCACCGAGCGCATCCGCCGGGCTTGGGAGGACAAGCCCCCGCAGTGGACTGCCGACCGCGTCAGCCACATCCCCGCCGGCCGCTTCGGCAGCGTCGCCGAGGCCGCGGGCATGGTCTGCCATCTGTGCGGCGAGGACGCCGGATACACCACCGGCACGGTCGTCGACGTCAACGGCGGACTGCACATATGACACAGCGGATCGCACATCCGACGAGCAGGGACGGAGCGTTGGAACAACGATGAGTCTGGAACTCACCGACCGCGTGATGATGGTCACCGGAGCGGGCAGCGGCATCGGCCGGGCCGCGGCCCGGCTCCTCGTGGGGCACGGAGCACGCGTCGTCCTGGTGGGCCGCACCGAGTCGGCCCTCACGGAGACAACCGCCGGACTACCCTCCTCGCACCACTTGGTGGTGCCCTGCGACGTCGGTGACGACAAGCAGGTGGCGGACTGCGTGGCCCGGGCGGTGAGCCGGTTCGGACGGCTGGACGGGGCGTTCAACAACGCCGGGACCTTCGGCTCGTTCGGTCCGCTGCACCAGGACACCGCCGACAACTTCGATCGCGTGATCGCCACCAACCTGCGTGGGGTCTGGTCGTGCATGCGCGGACAGATCGAGGCCATGCTGACGGCCGGCGGCGGCGCGATCGTGAACTGCGCATCAGTGGCCGGGCACATCGGCCACGCCCAGAGCCCGCTCTACTCGGCCACCAAGCACGCCGTCATCGGCCTGAGCAAGTCGGTGGCCCTGCAGTACGCGGGCGACGGCATCCGCGTCAACGTGGTCAGCCCCGGTTCGACCGACACCCCCATGCTGCGCAGCCTGTACGCCGATCCCAGCGCCCTCGCACAACGGGCGCGCCGGGCTCCGCTGGGCCGCCTGGGCAAGTGCGAGGAGGTGGCCAACGCGGTCGTCTGGCTGCTCAGCCCCCTCGCCGCCTACGTCACCGGGCAGACCCTCGGGGTCGACGGAGGCGTCACGGCCGGATCGGCCATCCCCCGCACCAACGCCACGCCGGAAGGGCAGCACCGCTGATGACCGGTACGAACACCCACAGCGACGTGTGGATCAGGCAGTACCGCCCCGCACATCCCACGGCACCCCAGTTGATCTGTCTGCCGCACGCCGGCGGCTCCGCGACGTTCTACCACCCCGTGGCTGCCGCGCTGGCACCCCGGTGCGACGTGCTCGCGGTCCAGTACCCCGGCCGGCAGGACCGGCGCGCGGAGAAGCCCCTGGAGGACATCGACGAGCTCGCGAACCAGCTCTTCCCCGTGCTGCGGGCGCGTGTTCACCAGCCGGTCGCGCTGTTCGGACACAGCATGGGCGCCACCCTCGCCTTCGAACTGGCCCGACGGTTCGAGAGTGCGGGCATCTCCCTGGAGGCACTCCTCGTCTCGGCCAGGCCCGCACCGTCCCGGCAGAGGACGGGGGGTACGGTGCACCTCCTGTCGGACGAGGAGTTGGTGGCCGAGCTGAGGACCCTCGACGGCACCGCGGAGCAGGTCTTCCACGACGAGGAGCTGGTGCGTATGGCCCTCCCCGCCATCCGCGGCGACTACAGGGCCGCCGAGACCTACCGCTACCGACCGGGCCCGAAGCTGCGGTGCCCCATCCATGCCTTGACCGGGGATGATGACCCGATGGTCACCCCGGTCGAGGCCCGGGCATGGTCCGAACACACGAACGGCCCGTTCACACTCGACACCTTCGCGGGTGGTCACTTCTACCTGCTGGAGCACCGGGATGCGATTCTCGGCATCATCGCCGAGCATCTGCGCACGTGCTCACGCGCTCCCGGCGACCGTTCGGGACTCACCCGAGAGTGACTCGCGGTGGGTTCGGTGATCGAGCAGCGCCGAAACCCTTGGTGCCAACCCATGTCCCCGCAGATCAGCGCGCCCTTCGTCGCGGCTTCAAGGGGGTGTTCGGCAGTTCCGGCGCGGGCAGGGGTGCCCCGTCGTAGCCGTGCACCTCGCCGAAGCGGTCGCCCTTCATCCAGTCCTCGCGGGCCCGCACGATCTCGTCGTGCGACCGGCCGATGAAGTTCCACCACATGATGATCTCCTCGGGGAACGGGGGGCCGCCGAGGAGGATGAGCCGGGCGGGTGCGGCCGACTCGTTGGTCAGGGTCAGCGTCGCGCGGCCCGGCGCGACGTAGCCAAGTTCGGCCGGTCGCACGACGGCGCCCTCGACGCGTACGTCACCGCTGTCGACGAGGACGCCGTGCTCGAAGGCGGGGTCGACGTCCAGGGTGGCGGTGCCGCCCGGCACCAGCGTCAACTCGGCGCCCAGCAGCGGCGTGAAGGTGCTCACGGGCGAGGTGTCCCCGGCGAGCGAGCCGAGGAAGACGCGTGCCGTGCCGCCGTCGAAGGCGACCGGCGCGGGTGCGTGGTGCTGGAAGTCGCGGCCGGTGTCGCGGTGCTCCTCCGGCAGCGCCACCCAGAGCTGGACGCCGTGCAGGACGGTGGTGTCGGGGGTCGAGACCTCGGAGTGGGCGATGCCGAAACCGCCGGTCATCAGGTTGAGTTCGCCGGGTCTGACGAAGGCGTGGGTGCCGAGGCTGTCCCGGTGCTCGATCTCCCCGCTGAACAGCCAGCTGACCGTCTGCAGGCCGATGTGCGGGTGCGGGGCGACATCCATGCCGCCCGACGCGGCCACGTCGTCGGGACCGTAGTGGTCGGCGAAGCACCAGGCTCCGATCAGCGTCCGGGCCCGCTGGGGCAGCGTACGCCGCACGGTCATGGCGCGCGGGCCGCCGAGGGGGACGTCACGGGCGGTGAGGACCTCGACGCCCGCGGCGGGCACCTCGTCCTCGAGGGCGCCGCACCGCATCTCCGCGGGCCGTGTCTCCGTGTTGCTCACCGCGCGCCCCCGTCCGACCCCGACCTGAAAGTTTCACTTTCAACATCCATGGGGGTGATGATAGGACCTGCCGGAACAGAGCGCGACGAAGGAGACCACGTGACACAGCAGGCCCCGGTGGCGACGGACGAGCGGCGGGTCTTCGTCGACAAGCAGACCCCCGGCGCGTACAAGGCGTTCGTGGCCGCGGCGGAATCGGTGCGGGAGGCCGCCGCGGCGGCCGGCCTGGACCGCCTCCTCGTGGAACTGGTGAACATCCGCGTCTCCCAACTCAATGCCTGTGCCTACTGTCTCAGTCTGCACACCAGGGCGGCGCTGCGGGCCGGTGAGACGACCCAGCGCCTGGCGGTGCTGCCCGCCTGGCGGGACACCGAGCTGTTCACCGCTCGGGAGCGGGCGGCGCTCGCCCTCGCGGAGGCGACCACCCGTCCGGCGGACGCCGCCGCGCAGAGCGCCGCCTACGCGCAGGCACGGGGCGTCCTGTCGGACGACGAGGTCTCCGCCGTGATCTGGGTGGCGATCAGCATCAACGCCTTCAACCGGGTCTCCGTCCTGAGCAAGCACCCGGTGCGCGGCGCCGCACCCGCTCCCGTGTCGCCGGCGTGAGCGCCGACTAGGACCTCACGAAGTCCAGGAGGTCGGGGTTGACCACCTCCGGGTGGGTGGAGAGCATCCCGTGCGGGAGCCCTTCGTACGACTTGAGGGTGCCGTTCTTCAGGAGCTTCACCGACAGCGGCGCCGAGTCCGCGTAGGGCACGACCTGGTCGTCGGTGCCGTGCGCGACCAGCACCGGCACGTCGATGGCCTTGAGGTCCTCGGTGAAGTCGGTCTCGGAGAACGCCTTGATGCACTCGTAGTGGGCGTTGGCCGCGCCCGACATGCCCTGCCGCCACCAGTTGTCGATCAGGCCCTGGGAGACCTTCGCGCCCTCCCGGTTGAATCCGTAGAAGGGGCCGGAGGGCACGTCGATGTAGAACTGGGCCCGGTTGGCGGCCAGGGCCGTGCGGAACCCGTCGAAGACCTCGATCGGGGTGCCGCCGGGGTTGGCGTCGGACTTGACCATCACCGGCGGCACGGCGCCGACCAGCACGGCCCTGGCGACCCGGCCCGGTTCGGCGCGCGCCACATAGCGCGCGACCTCGCCGCCGCCGGTCGAATGCCCGATGTGGACGGCGTCCCGCAGGTCGAGCGCTTCGGTCAGCGCCGCGACGTCGGCGGCGTAGGTGTCCATCTCGTGGCCCGTGGAGGGCTGGCCCGAGCGGCCGTGGCCGCGCCGGTCGTGGGCGATCACACGGTAGCCGTGCGAGAGGAAGAACAGCATCTGGTTGTCCCAGTCGTCCGCGGTGAGCGGCCAGCCGTGGTGGAAGACGATCGGCGGGGCGTCGCGCGGGCCCCAGTCCTTGTAGAAGATGCTCGTGCCGTCGGAGGTGGTGACCGTACCCATCGCTGTCCTTCCGCGTGCCTGCCAAAGGTCCTGCGTTCCGCGGTCTCCGGGACCGCGGCCGAACACACGCTCGCCACCCTACGCCGATGTCCGGCGCGCCTCATTCCGACCGCCGGCCGCCCGCGCCGCCGGCCGATGGCGTGGACGGCCGGCGGGACAATGGCGCGCAGGGGCCCGCCGGGCCGCGGAGAGGGAGACATGACGGCGAGAGCGCACAGCGTGGGCATCCTGGTCTTCGACGGCATGAAGATGCTCGACCTGTCGGGGCCGGCGGAGGTCTTCGCGGAGGCCAACCGGTTCGGGGCCCGGTACCGGCTCGGCGTCGTCTCCCCGGACGGGGCGCCGGTGCGTTCGTCCATCGGCCTGCTGGTCCCGGCCGAGGCGGACGCGCGTTCCGCCGGCGCGCCGGACACGCTCGTCGTCGTCGGCGGTGACGCGCTGCCCGGCTCGCCCGTCGACCCACGGCTCATCGACGCCGCGAAGGCGCTGGCGGCCCGGGCCGGACGCGTCGCCTCGGTGTGCACCGGCGCCTTCGTGCTGGGTGCCGCGGGTCTGCTGGAGGGCAGACGGGCGACGACGCACTGGCAGCACACCACCGCGCTGGCCCGCCGCTGTCCGTCGACACGGGTGGAACCCGACGCGATCTTCGTCAAGGACGGGGCGACCTACACGTCCGCCGGCGTGACGGCGGGCATCGACCTGGCCCTCGCGCTGCTGGAGGAGGACCACGGGCCCGATCTGGCCCGCAAGGTCGCGCGCTCGCTGGTGGTGTACCTGCAGCGGGCCGGCGGCCAGTCGCAGTTCTCCGCCTCGTTGCGGGGCCCGGCGCCGCGGACACCCGTGCTGCGGCAGGTCCAGGACGCCGTACAGGCCGATCCGGCCGCCGACCACAGTCTGGCGGCGCTGGCGGCGCGCGTGCGGGTCAGCCCCCGGCATCTGACCCGGATGTTCCGGGCCGAGCTGGACGTCACGCCCGTGAAGTACGTGGAGCTGATCCGTTTCGACATCGCCAAGGCGCTTCTCGACTCCGGGCACAACGCCACCGAGGCCGCCGCGCTGTCGGGTTTCCCCAGCTACGAGAGCCTGCGCCGGGCCTTCGCCCGTCATCTGGGACTGTCGCCCACCCGCTACCGGCAGCGCTTCGCCACCACCGTGCCGGACGCCGGCCCGCGCCCGGACGGCGGCTGAGGCGGCGGCGCCGGGCCCATGGCCGCTTGTGAGGGGTTGTCGGCCATCGGGTAGCGGACGCCGGGGCCGCGCCGGGCGGAGGGTGGAGGCAGCAACGACGGCACCGATTCCCCGGAGGGCAGCCATGGCCGAGCAGATCGCCGGCATCGAGATTCCCGACAGCGCGCCGGCGCGGGAGGCGACCGACCTGATCCGCGACACCACACCGCCGCTGATCTTCCACCACTCACGCCGTGTGTACCTCTTCGGCAGCCTCCAGGCCGCCGCCCTGGGCATCCGCCCCGACCCGGAGCTGCTGTACATCGCCGCGCTCTTCCACGACACCGGCCTGGTGCCGCCCTACCGCGGTGACGACCAGCGCTTCGAGATGGACGGTGCCGACCAGGCCCGCGCCTTCCTGCTCGCCCACGGCATCCCCGAGGCCGACGCGGACACCGTGTGGACGGCCGTCGCCCTGCACACCACTCCGGAGGTGCCGTACCGGATGGCCCCCGAGATCGCGGCGACCACCGCGGGCGTGGAGACCGACGTGCTCGGCCTGCGGCTGGGCAATCTCACCCGGGCCCAGATCGACGCGGTCACCGCCGCGCATCCCCGCCCGGACTTCAAGAGGCAGATCCTGCGGGCGTTCACCGAGGGGTTCGAGCACCGGCCCGCGACCACCTTCGGCACGGTGAACGCGGATGTGCTGGAGCACTTCGCGCCCGGCTTCCGGCGTACGGACTTCGTCGAGGTCATCGAGAACTCGGCCTGGCCGGAGTGACCGGCGAGCCAACCGGCACAGGCAGGGACGGGCCGGCGCGGGCCGATGCGGGCCGGCGCCTGGCTCAGCCCAGCTCGGCGAGCAGGTCCCCGGCGGTCACGCGGGTCAGGGTCGGCGAGGCGTCCCCGGCCCCGGAAAAGAGCCGGTAGGACGTGCCCGACGCCCCCGGCGGCCGGACGTCACCGTGGACCGTCGCGAGGAAGACCCGCCGGCCGGCGGCGAGCCCGGCCGCGGCCGCGTCGGGGTCGGTGTGCGCCAGCCGTTCCTCGGCGTCCTCGTGGGACGCGACTCGGACGGCGAACGCGGCCTCGCTCTCGGCCGCCCGCCGCCGGTAACGCAGCACCGTGGGCTCCGGCTCCCGGGACACCACCGCCACCTCCGGCGAGAGGGCGGCCGCCCGCAGGACGGCGAGGTCCCACAGGGTCGCCCGGCCGCCCGAGGTGAACTGCTGCCAGAGGTCACCGGCCACCGCGGCCAGCTCACCGCCGCCGTGCGAACCGATGCTCTGGAAGCCGCCCGCGGACGGCAGGTGGGTGTCGGTCCACAACGCCCGCCGGCGGGCCAGGTCCACGATCATCGGCAGGCACACCTTGGAGTCGCCCGCGAGGTCGAAGCGCTGCCGCACGGTGCGCGGGTCGTAGGTCGCGTCGCGCGGGCCGTCCGCGGGCAGCGCCATGAACCCGGCGAAGGCGTCCGGCAGTTCCTCGAACGGGACGTTGTTGTAGCTGAAGACCAGCGGGACGGCGTAGGTGTCTCCCCGCCGCGCCAGCCGCTCCAGGTCGAGGTCCACGTACTCGGTGGCGCCGCGCGGCGCCGGGGCCGACGTGAGGTCGCCGGAGTGGATCGCCGCGTCCGGACCGTGCACCAGGTTCGTGTAGTCGCACAGGCCGGTGAACGTCCACTCGGCGTCGAAGAAGGCGACGGACAGGTCCAGGTCGGTGCGGTTGCCCCGGGGTTCCGTCCAGTGCAGGAACAGTCGGAGCACGGAGCCCTCGGGGAGTGCCTGGACGCTGCCGCGGCCCACGGTCACCAGGGCCTTGGCGGCGGTCCGCTCGGTGAACGGCACGGTGAGGTCGGTCAGTCCGGCGTCCAGCACCGACAGCTCGTAGGGCCGCCCGGCGGCGAACCGGCGCAGCAGTTCCCCCTCCAGCAGGGCGACCACCTCGGACACCGGCCCGGCGGGCAGGGCGGGGCGCCGCTCGGGGACGGACAGGGCCCGGGTGACGTCTCCCCGCGGGAAGAACACGCGCCGGGTCCCGGTGCGGTCCTCGGTGCGTATCCGCAGCGCCCCGAGCGCCGACAGCAGCGGGCCCGGGCCCACCTTCGGCAGCCCGTGCCGCAGGGCCTTCTCCAGCTCCGGCGCGAGCGCCTCGTCGGTGTGCAGGCGCAGCAACACGTCCAGGCGGCGCACCAGTTCGCCGGGCCGCTCCCCGGCGAGGGCCGCGGCCCGGGCGGCGTCCCCCTCGGCCACCGCCTGCTCCAGCCGTCCCGCCCAGGTGGCCGGGCGGACTCGGGTGCCGTCCGGGCGCACGGCGTCCGGGTGCGCGGCGGCCGTGGTCAGCAGGGCGGCGCCGAAGGCGGTGTCCGGGTCCAGCGGTGTGCCGCGCAGCACGGCGGTGGCGAGCGCGGCGCGCGGGTGCCGGATGTGCCCCTCGAAGGGGTGCAGCACCTCCGCGGCCCGCTTCCAGGCCGTGGGGTGCCGCAGCATGTCCTCGACCAGGTACGGCGTCGGCAGTCCGTCGAGGACGGAGAGCAGGTCACGCCGCAGGGAACGGGGAACGTTCGTGAACCGTGCCGGTGTCACCAGCCCGGCGTCGCCGCCCGAGAGCACGGCGAGCAGCCGCAGCACGTCGGTGGCGGTGGTGAGCCGCTCGGCGAGCAGCCGCCGCAGGGCCGGCAGCGACGGTGCCCGGCGCACCAGCGCGCCCAGGACCAGCGCCTTGGTCTCGCGGACCGGGATGTCCTGCGGCAGGTCGCCCCGGCCGGCCGGCGTGAGCGGCAACAGGGTCAGCAGGTCGTCCCGGTCCTGCGGGGAGAGCGGGGTGCGGCGGGCCAGCAGGGCGTCCACCGCCGTGGTGGCGTCGGCGGTCATGTCGGTGCCCAGGCGCAGCAGCCGCAGCGGGCCCGGTACGGTCGCCCTGGCGGCGCCGACGGCACGGACCGGACGCAGGAAGGGGTCGTCCCCGTCGATCCTGCGGTGGCACAGCGGGCATCCCGCGTAGTCCGAGCCGTCCCAGCACAGCCGGCAGACCAGGTGCGCGCAGGGTGACACGGGCAGGACGGTGCGCGCCTCGCCGCACAGCACGCAGGGCTGCTCGGGCTGCTGCAGCAGGAAGGCGAAGACGCGGTCCACGTACAGCGCCTCGGTGTCGCGCGGCACGGTGCGCGGGAAGCGGCGGAAGAGCGGGGTGTGGGTGCGGTCCGAGCCGAGCAGGTCGTCGACGAGTCCGACGAGGCGTACGTGGGCGGCCGCCAGTTCCTCGGAGTCCAAGGAGGCGAGGACCGCGTGCAGCGGCGCGGAGACGGCGTGGCCGCGGCCGAGCAGTTCGGCCTCTAGCCGGCGCAGTGCGGCCCTCGGCGGACCGTCCGGCTCGGACCCCGGGGTCACGTAGACGCTCTGGTCACGGCGCAGCAGTACGGACTCGGCGGCGAGCAACAGGAAAGCCTCCACGGCGGCGACGGCTCGGGACGGAAGAACGGGGGCGGAGAGTGGGCGCGCGGGATCTTTGCAGGAAGGTGAGAAGGATGCACGCCGGGGAGCCGCCCCCGTCGCCGCTCATCCCACCACAGGCGCGCGCCGGGGCCAACGCATTTATCGGGCCCGGGGATCGCGGGGCGGGATCACGGGTGCGGGCGGCTCAGTGCGTCGGCGGGGTGGGCCCCGCGAGGGCCTTCGCGTGCTGAGCGGCGGTCAGCCGGCGCACGAAGAGGATCGCGAGCACGGCGGCGAGGATGTCGAATCCGGCACCGGCCATGACCAGTCCCGCCGCGTCGCGGATCGCGTCGACGTCCTGGGCGTCGTCGTAGGTCCTCGACGCGTAGCGGTCGAAGACCGTGGCCCAGACCCAGGCGCCCCACCAGGCGTTGAGGAGTCCCCGGTGGCGCGGTGCCGCGCTGTGGGGCCAACGGTCGCCGGCCCGCAGCACGTCGGCGGCGATGCCGCGCGGGATCCAGAGGTTCGCGATCGGGATGAACCAGCAGGCGATCGCCCAGCCGGGCGTCCTGCGCTGGATCTCGGGTGCGAAGACCTCCGCGTTGTGGCGGACCCGGTGGAACCAGATGACGAAGACCACCGCCGTCGCGAGCAGGGCCGCGCCGTACAGCACGGCCGCCCCGGCCATGGCCTGGTCGGCGCGGCTCGCCTCTCCCCCGTCGAAGTCGACCACGCCGCCCGCGGCGACGTCGTCCAGCAGCGACCGCATGTTGAGCGATGCGGCGATGATCAGGAGGTCGGCGACGATGACGACCGCCAGCAGCGCGGTGACGGCGTGCGCGAGACCGATGGGCGAGCGCAGCACCGGGCCAGGCACGGCCGGGTACGGAACGGGCATGGGTGTGGACGCATGCGTCATGGCGGGCCCCCGGGACGGTGTCGAGCGCCGCGGCGGTCCGAGGACGGCGCGGCGTACGGCCGCGGATCCGCGGCGGCCTCGGGACCTTACCCCATCGTGGTGATCATTCCGCCGGACGGGACGGGGCGAGGACCTGACGGGCTGCCAGGCCGCCCTGCCCCGTTCTGCTCCGAGGGACGCGGCCCTGCGTCACGGAGTCCTCGCGTCGACCGCCCGCGCGACGCCGGTCCGTCCGCGGGCGGACGGTCGCGGGCCTCGTACGGCGATGTACAGGAAGAGCACGGCCATCACCGCGACCCCCGCCCACATGGCGTTCTGCCAGCCCTCGACGAACGACTCGCGGGCGGCCCGGGCCAGTTCCCCCGCGTACGGACCGCCCCGCTGCGCGGCGTCGACGGCGTTGGCCACCCCCTCGCGCGCGGTGTCCGCCGTGTGCGTGGGGACGCCGTCGAGCCGCGGGTCCACGGCGTCCCGGTAGCCGGCGGACAGGATCGCGCCGAGGAGGGCGATGCCGAGCGCGGTGCCGAACTCCCGGGTGACGTCGTTGAGGGCGGACGCGACACCCTGGCGGTCTCGCGGCAGGGCTTCGGTGACGGCCTCGGTGGAGGGGGTCATCGACAGGCCCATGCCGAGACCCATGGCGAGCATGCCGGGGAGCACCGCGAGGTATCCGCCGTCGACCGACACGACGGACGCCATGAGCGCCAGGCCGGCGCCGGCGAGCAGGACGCCCGTGGCCATGGTCGCCCGGGGTCCGACTCGCGCGCCCACGCGAGGGGCGAGACCGGAGGCGGCCATCATCAGCACGGCCATCGGCATCAGCGCCAGCGTGGACAGCAGTCCCGACCAGCCCAGTACGGCCTGGAGGAACGGGAAGAGGACGACGAAGACGCCGGCCTGGACCCCGAAGACGGCCAGCAACGTGACCGAGCCGCCCGCGAGGCCCCGGTCGCGGAACAGGCGTATGTCCAGGAGGGCCGCGTCCCGGCGGCGCAGCTCCCCGATCACGAAGCCCACCGCGGCGACGGCTCCGGTCGCCGACGCGAGCAGGGTCGAGGGGTCGGTCCACCCTCGCTCGGGCCCCTCCTGGAGGGCGAAGACGAGTCCGGCCACCGCGACGACGGAGGTCAGCGCGCCGACGGTGTCGAAGGCGTGTCCGGTGGTCTCGCGGGAGTCGGGGACCGAACGCACCGTCATGACGAGGGCGGCGGCGACGAGTACGACGGGGAGGACGAAGAGCCACCGCCAGTTCGCCACGTCGACGAGGGCCGCCGAGAGGAACATGCCGAGGATGCCGCCGCCACCGGCCACCGCGGTCCACGCGCCGATGGCCCGTCCGCGCTCCGCCGGGGGAAACGTCGAGGTGATGACGGCGAGGGTGATGGGCATGATCATGGCCGCGCCCACGCCGCCGAGCAGCCGCGCGGCGAGCATGACCTCGGCGGACGGGGCGAGGCCCGCCGCGGCACTGGCCGCCCCGAAGACCACCAGCCCGGTGATCAGGACCGGTCTGCGGCCGAGCCGGTCGCCGAGCGCGCCGAACGGCAGCAGGAGCGCGGCCAGGCCGAGGGTGTAGACGTTGATGATCCACAGGATCGTGCTCTGCGAAGCGTCGAAGGCGACGGCGAGGTCGGGCTGTGCGACGTTGAGCCCGGAGACCGAGGCGATGACGGCCATCAGGGCGACGCAGACGGCGATCAGGATCGCGCGGCGCCGGCGCGCGTCGGGGACTTCCCCGTCGGGGACTTCCGCGTGCACGACTCCCCCGTCGGGGACGCCGTCGGGGTCATGGCCGAGCCGGCCGGGGTGGGGCGTGTTCATGGGACCTCTCAAGGGGCGGACGATTCCCGGCTTGGACCGGAGGAAACAGAGGGAAAGCGGGGGCCGACGCGGTGCGGCCGACCACGTCGACGCTAGGCATCCGATGCGCTACCGGCATAGGATCTTGCGTATGACGCAAGACAACGGCGATCTGGACGGCCTGGTACGCAAGCGCATCCGTGCCCTGCGGGTGGCTCAGGGCTGGTCGCTGGAGGAGCTGGCGGCGCGCGCCCGGCTCAGCCAGTCCACGCTCAGCCGCATCGAGAACGGCCACCGCCGGCTCGCCCTCGACCAGCTCGTCACCCTCGCCCGCGCACTGGACACCTCACTCGACCAGCTGGTCGAGACGGCCACGGACGACGTCGTCTCCAGCCCGATGATCGACGGGGCCCACGGCCTGATGCGGTGGTCCCTGAAGGCCGAGCCCGGCATGTCGGTCGTACGCCAACGCATGACCGAGCCGCCGCCGGAGAGTCCCGCCCGCATGCGGGCCCACCCGGGGCGCGAATGGCTGGTCGTCCTGTCCGGCACCGCGATCCTGCTGCTGGGCGACCGGCGCTTCCGGATCGAGACCAACCAGGCCGCGGAGTTCCCCACCATGCTGCCGCACGCCATCGGCAGGGCCGAAGGCGGTCCGTGCGAGATCCTCGGCATCTTCGACCGCGACGCCCGGCGCGGCCACCAGCGCGGCGGGGACTCCGAAGAGAGGATCCGCCCGGCCCCGTGATCGCCGCTTGCGCGTCACGCGAGGTGAACGGGCATCGTCTTGCTTGCCGGGCAACACCTCGGGCGCGGGACGCATGCGCCCGCTTAGCGTGCGGGCATGGACCACGCACATCCGCGTCCGACCCACCCGACGCACCCCAGCGCACAGCCGGACCGTCCCGCACACTCCGATCACGCCGCACGCCCGGATCACGCCACACGCCCGGATCACGCCGCTCACCATGACCACCCGCAGGCGGCCGGCCACGACACGACCGGCCACGATTCGGCCGATCACGCCGAGATCCTCGACCTGGACGCCGAGGTGCTCGACGCTCCCCTCGCGACCATCACCGCCGGGCTCCCGCTCACCTCCCCGCCGCGCCACATCGTGGACCTGGGCTGCGGCACCGGCGCCGGCACCCTGGCCCTGCTCAGGCGGTTCCCCGGCGCCGAGGTGACAGCCGTGGACTCCTCGGCCGCCCATCTGCGCCGGCTGCGGGAGAAGGCCGAGGCCCAGGGGGCAGTGGACCGCGTCCGGCTGGTCCGCGCCGACCTCGACGCGCGCACCTGGCCGGGGCTCGACGCGCCGGAGCTGGTCTGGGCGTCGGCGTCCCTGCACCACATGGCCGATCCCGCCGACACGCTGCGCCGGGTGCACGACCTGGTGGTGCCGGGCGGGCTGTTCGCCGTCGTGGAGCTGGACGGATTCCCGCGGTTCCTGCCCGGGGACGCCCCGGCGGAGGCCCCCGGCCTGGAGGACCGCTGCCACGCCGCGCTCGACCGCCGGCACGCCGGGCGGGTGCCGCACCGGGGAGCCGACTGGGGTCCGCTGCTGGAGGCTGCCGGCTTCACCGTCGAGGACCGGCGCACCGTCGCGGTCGCCCTCGGCCCCGAGGACGCCGGCCCGGCGGTGGGGCGTTACGCGCTGGCGAGTCTGCGCCGCGTGCGCGAGGGCGCCGCCCACGCCCTGTCGGTCACGGATCTGACCGCCCTCGACCGGCTCCTGGACACGGACGGTCCGCACAGCGTGCTGCGCCGCGGTGATCTGGCCGTCCGCACCGAACGCACCGTGTGGGCCGCGCGCCGCACCTGACCGGGCCCGCCCGGCGGGCGGTGCTTCGGTGCGGACCGCCCCACGGCGGTCACACACCCTGGCGGTCACCCACCCTGGCGGTCACGCAGCCAGGCGGTCCTGCCGAGCGCCTGCGGGCTGCGGTCCGTCCCGCGCCCGCGGGCGGACGAATCGACAGCGCGCCGCCGGCCGACGAGGATGTCGGCCACCGGTCCGTCCGTCCACCGGGCCGCCGTCGGCCGAGCAGAGGAGTGAGCGATGAGCGATCGACCGGGCAGGGTGGTCAGCGACATCACGGTCTCGGTCGACGGGTACGCGGCCGGTCTCCACCAGACGGAGGAGCGCCCCTTCGGCGACGACGGCGGCGACGGCTCGGGGGCCGGGCTGCACGCCTGGATGTTCGACACCCCCGACGAGAACCGGGTCGAGGTCCAGCGGCTGGCCGCAGCGAAGGCGTTCATCATGGGCCGCAACATGTTCGGCCCGGTGCGCGGCGAGTGGGACCGGCGGTGGAACGGCTGGTGGGGCGACGATCCCCCGTTCCACGCACCGGTGTTCGTGCTCACCCACCACCCGCGCGAACCGCAGCCGATGGAGGGCGGCACCACGTTCCACTTCGTCACCGACGGGATCGAGGCGGCTCTGGAACGGGCCCGCGCGGCGGCCGGCGACGGCGACGTCCAGATCCAGGGCGGCGCCACCACCGTGAACCAGTACCTCGCAGCCGGTCTCGTCGACGAACTGCGGCTGCACATCGCGCCCGTCACGCTGGGCGCCGGCACCCGGCTGTTCGAGGGCGTGCCGCCCCTGCGGCTCGAACAGGTGGAGGCGCGGCCGGCGAGCCTGGTGACGCACGTGACCTACCGGGTCCGGGGTGTCCGGGGCGAGGCCCCGGGGCACGGGACCGGCTGACCGGCGAGGCGGTGGGCGCCGGCAGCGACCCTCGGCCGGTCAGCCGATTAGCCGGTCGGCCGGTCAGCCGGCGAGGGCCTGGGTGATCTGCCGGGTGGTCTGTGCGGCCACCCTCGGGTCGTCCGCGGCGTAGGCCGTGTAGGCGTTGAGGCCCGTCGCCAGGGCCCAGCCGCGGCCCCGGGTCCAGGTGGCGTCGTCCACCCCGAGCGCGGTGCGGAAGGCGGCCCGCGGCGCGGCCGACATCAGGGTGAAGGCGATGATCAGGTCACGGGCCGGGTCGCCGATGCCGAGTTCGCCGAAGTCGATGACCGCGCTGAGGCGGCCGTCGGTGGTCAGCAGGTTGCCCGTGTGGAAGTCGCCGTGGAACCAGACCGGGGGCCGGTCCCAGCCGGGGGCGCCGAGCGCGGCGTTCCACAGGTCGGTCATGGCGGTGGCGTCGAACACGTCGGCGACCTGCGCGATGGCGGCGCGCGTCGCCCGGTCCCGGGCGGCCAGCGGTTCGCCGGTGAGGTCGGCGCGCGCGGCCGGCGTCGGGGCCCGGTCGGGTGCGAACCGCTGGAGTGCGGTCAGGAAGCCCGCCAGTTCGACCGCGGCGCCGGACGAGTCGCCCAAGGCATGGACCGTGGCGGTGTCGCCGTCCAGCCAGCGGGTGACGGCCCATTCCCACGGATAGCCGAAGCCGGGTTCTCCCACGGCCACGGGCTCCGGGACCGCCAGGGGCAGGTGCGGGGCGAGCCGGGGCAGCCACTCGAAGTCCTTCCTGGCCTGTCCGAGGGCGTCGGCGTGGCGGGGCATCCGGACCGCGAGGTCGCCGCCCAGCCGGTGGATCACGTGGTCCGAGCCCGCCGGGTCGACGCGCCGCAGGGGCAGCCCGGCCCACTGCGGGAACTGCCGGTCGACCAGACGCCTCACCAGCGCGGTGGGGATCGAGGGCCGGTCCGGGTGTCCAGCGGTCAACGAAGACGCTCCTGAGGTCGGTCCGCCACGCGCGGTGTGCGTGTGCGGCGCGGTCGGGGCCCATGGAAGCGTGCCGCGCGCTCGCGCGTCGACCGCTTTTCGTCCCCCTCGCCCCGGAGTTCAGGTGGCACGGCCGTCCACGTACGTCGCCACCACCTCGATGTCCCCGATGCGCGAGGTGTCGACGCGCGTCGGGTCGTCGCCGAGCACGACGAGGTCCGCGCGCTTGCCCGGTGTGAGACTGCCCAGGTCGTCCTCCCAGTGGCAGGCGTGGGCGCCGGCCAGGGTGTAGGCGTGCAGGGCCTCGGCGACGGTGACGCCCTCTTCGGGGCCGATCAGGAGGCCCGACTCGGAGGCGCGCTCGACCATGAACTGGACGGCGCGCAGCGGCGATCCGTCCGTGACGGGTCGGTCCGAGCTGCCCACCAGCGGGATGCCGTGGTCCAGGAACGCCCTGCCCCGGTAGAGCCAGGGGGCGCGCTCCTCACCCATGATCGCGGCGTAGTCGTCGCCGAAGTACCGCAGGAAGTTGGGTTGCACGACCGCGCGGACACCGAGCCGGGCGAAGCGCGGGAGCTGGTCGGGGCGGATCAGTCCGGCGTGCTCGACGCGGTGCCGGGCGTCGGGGCGCGGGCGCAGCCGCTGGGCGCGTTCGAGGGCGTCCAGGGCCACGTCGGCCGCCCGGTCACCGATGGCGTGCACGGCGAGCTGCCAGCCGGCGAGGTGCCCGTCCACGATCGTGTCGGTCAGGACCTCCGGGTCGTCCTGCAACTGCCCGGCGTGCCCGAGACCTTCGTAGGGGGCGGTGAGCGCGGCGGTGCGGGCCATCATGCCGCCGTCGGTGAACACCTTCAGCGCGCCCACGGACAGCCGGTCGTCGCCGAACCCGGTACGCAGGCCCAGGTCGAGTGCCCGGGGGATGCCGTCGGTGTCGTGCGCGGCCACCGGGTGCAGGGTGTCCGCGGCCACCATGAGCTGCACGCGCAGCGGCAGCAGGCCCCGGTCGCGCGCGAGTTGGTAGGCACCCAGCTCGACGGGGCTGTGGCCCAGGAGGGCACCGCCGACGCCCGCCTCGGCGCAGGCGGTGACCCCTTCGGCCAGGCAGGTGCGGGCGGCCCGCCCGATCGCCTCGGCCAGTTCCTCCTGGGCGTACGGCAGGCGCAGCGCCCGGGCGGCGCCCATGGCTCCCTCGGCGAGGAAGCCGTTCTCGTGCGGTGTGCCGGCGGGCAGCAGGTCCAGGACGGCGGAGTTGACGACGCAGCCGTGCCCGGAGTCGTGCATCAGGTACAGCTTGTGCCCGTGGCTGACCTCGTCCAGTTCGGCGGCGGTCAGGTGGCGGCCCAGCGCCCGCTGGTCGTACCCGGCGATGCTCACCCAGGCCCCGGGCGATCCCTTCTGGGTGACGGCTTCGGCGACGCGGGCGAGGACGTCCTCGACCCGGGTGCACCCGGCGATGCTCGGGGTGCCCTGCTTGAGCCCGGTCCACGCCAGGTGGACGTGGGCGTCGATGAAGCCCGGCAGTACGGTGGCGCCCTGGAGGTCGACCACCTCGCGGGCGGGCAGGGAGGTGACGGCCTCGTCGAGTCCCACGATCCGGCCCCGCCAGACACCGAGGTCGTGGGCGACGGGACGGCCGGGGTCCATGGTGAGGAAGCGGGCGTTGGTCAGCCGGGCACAGAGCATCGGGCGTCAGGCGTCCGTGGCGCGGACGAGGGAACGGGGGCGCAGATCCGTCCAGTTGGCCTCGACGTACGCCAGGCAGGCGTCGCGGGAGTCCTCCCCGAACACGGTCGTCCATCCCCCCGGTACCCGGGCGAAGGACGGCCAGAGCGAGTGCTGGCCCTCGTCGTTGACGAGGACGAGGAATCGGCCGTCGGTGTCGTCGAAGGGGTTGGTGCTCATGCGCGTGGCCTCCCGGTGCATTAGGTTAGGCTCGCCTAAATCGTGATCGAGCTTAGCTTTGTCGCTTTCCGCTCCACAAGGAGACGTCGATGGCACTGGTGGGCGAAGGGGCCTTCACCGCGTACGGACTGCGCGGTGTGCCCGGCACCGACGGTTTCTGGGCGACCGCGAGCGCACCGGTGGCGGTGCCCGACGGCGACGGCTGGAGGACGCTGTTCCTGCGGCGCGGGTCCGAGGCGTCGAGCATCGACTTCGAGAGCTGGTCGAAGCCGGTCCCGTTGCGGCGGTGGGGGTCGACGGACTGCTGGTACGCCGAGGTGCGGATGCCCGCACGGCTGCGGGTGACGTACCGCTTCGTCGTGGACGGCGCGCCCTGTGCCGACCCGCTGAACCCGGTGGGCGCGGGCGGCGAGCGGTCCATCGCGGCGACTCCGGACGCCGAGGCCCAGCCGCACTGGCCGGACATCGCCCCCTCGGACGTCCTGCCGCTGCCCCGTACCCGGTTGCGCTGGGCCGGTGGGCGTCCCGGCGGGCGGCGTACCGTGCGGGTCCACCCGGTGGGCGGCGGCGGGCCGGTGGTGCTGCTGCTCGACGGGGACGACTGGCTGTACCTGCATCCGGCGGCGTCCGCCTTCGAGTCGGCGGTCGCCGGTGGTGACCTGCCGCCGGTCACCCTGGTGTTCCTGCCGGCCAAGGACCGCGTCGCGGAGTTCGGCTGCCGGCCCGAACTGTGGGAGGCGGTCCGGGACGACCTGCTGCCGCTGGTGGCGGAGTGCGGGGTGCCCGCCGACCCGGGAAGGCTGGTGGTCGCGGGGCAGAGCCTCGGCGGCCTGAGCGCCCTCTACGCGGCGCTGCGGTTCCCGGAGCTGGTGTCGCGGGTCGCCTGCCAGTCGGCGTCGTGCTGGTGGACGCCTGGCGCGGCGGACCTGGCCGACCCGCTGGGCGGTCCGGTCGGCGGCACCCTCGCCGAGCTGCTGCGACAAGAGCCGGATCTGTACGGAGCGCGGATCGCCTTCGACGTGGGAGAGCACGAGCGGCGGATGCTGCCGCACTGCGAGCTGGTGGAGAGCCTGACGGAGCGAGCCGGGGCGACGGTGCGGGTCACGCGGTCGCCGTCGGACCACGACCGGGCGGGATGGCGGCACGCGCTGCTCCGCGACGTCGCCTGGGCGCTGAACCGGCCCGGCGGCCGCGCGGCGGACTGAACACCGGGCGCCGAGGGGACGGGCGGTGCCGCGCCGGCCCTCGGGCGGGCGGCCTGGGCCACCCGCCCGGAGCGCGGGCCGTCCTCAGCTCTGCGGACGGCTGCCGTGGTTGGCGCCGTTCTTGCGGCGGGCCTTCTTCTTGCGACGTCGCTTCGAGGACATCTAAACCTCCCTGTTCCTTGCGTTGCGGACGTGGTGCACCGGATCGTCACCACCGGTGATCACAGAGCCCCTTTCCCACCGACGCGAACGCAAACACATGAAACGAAGGCAAACAGGTGGCGCCCGGCACCGCCTCCGGGGTCACCGGGCCACCGCGCGGCAGTAGCCCTCGTCGGTGGCCAGGAGGTTGCGGTGCGTGTCCTCGGCCGTGACGACGCCGTCGTCCAGAACGAGGACGCGGTCGGCGACATCCAGGAGTGCGGGGCTGCTGGTGATCACGAGGGTGGTGCGGCCCCGGCGCAGCGCGGCGACGTTGCGCGCGATGAGCTGCTCGGTGACGGCGTCCACTGCCGTCGTCGGGTCGCGCAGCACGAGGACCTCGGTGTCGGCGGCGAGGGCCCGGGCCAGCGAGAGACGCTGGCGCTGTCCGCCGGACAGGTTCGCTCCCCGGTCCCGGACGGGGTGGTCGAGGCCGTCCGGGTGCAGCGCGACGACATCGGTCAGCATGGACGCCTCGACGGCCGCGGTGACCGACCGGCCGGTGCCCGACGGGTCGATGTTGGTCCGCAGGGTGCCCGCGAAGATCTCCCCGTCGTACGGGTTGACCAGCAGATGCTCGCGGACCGCCTCGACCGACAGGTCCGCCAGGTCCCGGCCTCCGACGCGCACCACCCCCTCGTAGGCGCCGGGCGGCACCCGCAGGGCGAGCACCGCCGCGAGGTCGGCCGCGGCGCGCGGCTGGTAGGCCGCGATCGCCACGAACTCTCCCGCCGCGACATGGAACTTCAGCTCGCGCAGGGCCCCGTGGCGCACGCAGTCGATCTCCAGCCCGCCGCCCGCGGCCGGCCGGCCGGACCCCGGGACCGTCACCGGCGGGGCGTTCAGCACCAGTGCCATCCGCTCGGCGGAGGCACGCGCGATCATCACGTACTTCGGCATCTCGGAGAACAGCTTGAGCGGTTCCATGATGAACTGCGCCAGCCCCACCGCCATGACGAGTTCGCCGATGGTGATCCGCCCCTCGAACGCCAGCCACCCGGCCGTGAGGGTCACGGCGGCGGCGAGCACCGCGTTGAGGGCGAGCGCGGCGCCCGCGTAGGCGCCGTTCGCCCTGGCAACGGTGACGGACTGGTGCCGCGCCTCCGCGCTGACCTTCCGGTAGGACCGGAACGCCGCGTGGTTGCCGCCGAAGCCGTGCAACGGGCGCAGGCCGATGATCAGGTCGGCGACCTTGGCGCCCGCCCGCGCCACCCGGGCCTGCTGTTCACGGGTGCCGGAGCCGATCCTCCTCGACATCACGCTCAGCACCGTCAGGATCGCGACCGTGCCGGCGATCACCAGCACGCCGAGCCGCGGGTCGGCCAGGCCGAGTGCGACGGACGCGACCAGCACCGCGACAAGCGAGCTGATCAGCAGCGGCACCACCTCGATGATGTCGGCGGTCTGGTCGGCGTCCTCGGTGGCGATGGTCAGCACCTCGCCGGACTTGAGATCGACGTCCCTGGCGACGGGCTGGAGTCCGCACTCGGCCACCCGGACGCGCCAGCGGTGCGCCTCGGTCGTGTTGGCCTTCTGCAGCACGCGCATCCCGAACCGCCACGACAGCGACACCGTCGTGATGATCACCGCGAGGGCGGCGATCGACACGCCGAGCGAGCCGAGGCTCCGGTCCCGCATGGTGTGTTCGACGATCAGGCCGAGGGCGATCGGGAAGGCGGTCTCACCGGCCTGGTACAGGCCCATGAGGACGGTGCCCCCGGCCATGGCGCCCGTGTTGCGGCGCAGCGCGGTCCGCAGGATGTCGGACCCCGGGCGGGGCCGCTTCTTCTTAGCAGTTGTCATCGAGGTGGCGGGCAATCGCTTCCGGGGTTCGCAGGGTGAACAGATCGCGGATCGTGATCACTGGACCGTACTCCCGGCGGAGCAGCCCGGTCAGCCGCACCGCCAGCATGGAGTGTCCGCCGAGGGACACGAAGTCGCTCACCGCGCTCACCTCGTCGTCGTCCAGGTCCAGTGCCTCGGCGAAGAACTCGCAGACCGTGGCCTCCGTCTCCGTCGCCGGCCCGCGCTCCCCCGCCGTGGTCAGCGCGCCCAGCGGCTTGGCCTCGGGCAGCGCCTTGGTGTCGGCCTTCCCGTTCACCGTCAACGGGATGGCGTCGACCCGCGCGTAGTGCGTCGGGCGCAGGAAGTCCGGCAGCCCGGCGCCGACTTCGGCGGCGACCCGCGCCAGGTCGGCACCGTCCAGCACCAGGTACGCGGCGAGCCGGTACGCGCCGTCGACCTGCGGATCGGGCTGGGCCACCGCGGCGACGAACCGCACCGCCGGATGCGCCGCGAACACCGCCTCGACCTCGCCGAGTTCGACCCGGTGACCCCGGATCTTGACCTGCTGGTCGGTGCGGCCCAGATACGTCAGGTTGCCGTCGGGCCGCCGGACCACCAGGTCCCCGGTGCGGTACATCCGTTCGCCCGGCGCCCCGAAGGGGCAGGCGACGAAACGGTGCGCGGTCTGCGCGGGCTGCCCGAGGTAGCCGCGCGCGATACCGATGCCGGAAACGTACAGCTCGCCGGGCACCCCGTCGGGCAGCGGCCGCAGCCACGGGTCCAGGACGTACACGTCCGTGTTGTCGATCGGCACCCCCACCACCGGGTCCTGGCACTCGAAGGTGCCGACGCCGAGGGTGTTGATGGTGTACTCGGTGGGCCCGTACAGGTTGTAGCCGACCGTCCCCTCGGTCCGCGCGAGCCGCTGCCACAGGGCCGGGGTGACGGCCTCGCCGCCGAGCAGCACCAGCGCGGGCCTGCGCGCCGGGTCGTCGAGCAGGCCCTCGGCGACCAGTTGCTGCGCGTAGGTCGGGGTGACGTTGACGACGTCGATCCCGTGCTCCCGGCAGTAGGCGGCCAGCCGGGGGGCGTCGCGGCGCAGTTCCTCGTCGCAGATGTGCACCTCGTGGCCGTCGGCGAGCCACAACAGCTCCTCCCACGACATGTCGAACGCGAAGGACACCGTGTGGGCGATCCGGAACACCCGGTGGCCGTGCTCGGCCAGCACCGGTTCGAAGATCCGCCGCTGGTGGTTGACGAGCATGTTGGTGAGTCCGGCGTACTCGGTCACCACGCCCTTGGGCTTCCCGGTCGAACCGGAGGTGTAGATCGTGTACGCGGGGTGCCGCAGCCGGTGGGGGTCGTCGGGGTCGAACGTCGTGAACGGTTCGGCCTCGGGCAGGGGGCGGTCCAGCTCGATCAGCTCCCCGGTGAGGCGGGGCGAGACGGCGCTCACGGTGAGGACGACCTCCGGGCGGGCGTCCGCGACGATCGCGGCGATCCGCTCGTCGGGGTGGTCCAGTTCCAGGGGGACGTACGCGGCGCCGACGCGCAGTACGGCGAAGAGCGCGACGATCGAGTCCAGGGAGCGCGGGACGGCGATCCCCACGGTCGTCTCGGGTCCGATGCCGCGCCGGGCGAGCACACCGGCCACCTCGCGGCTGCGGTCCCTCAGCTCGGCGAAGGTCAGGGCCGATCCGTGGGCGACGAGCGCCACCCGTTGCGGGGCGCGGTCCGCGGCCAGGTCGAACCGGTCGACGACGGTGTCCGTCCCGAGGTGCGTGCGGCCGGTGGGCGCCGGCGCGGCTCCCGCACCCGGCAGTGCGCCGATCGGTCCCGTCGAGCGGGCCAGGTCGTCGAGCACGCGGAGGTAGTCGTCGAGGAGGCGGCGGGCGCGCGCGGTGTCGTGGTCGCGGTACTCCAGCTTGACGGTGAGCCGTTCGCCGGGGGTGACGACCCAGGTGAACGGGTAGTGCGTGGAGTCGTCGGCCCGTACCGAGGTGATGCCGTGCTCGGCGTTCAGCTCGGCGAGGGCGTCGAGGTCCAGGAAGTTCTGGAGCACGAACAGGTTGTCGAAGAGGGTGTCGTGGCCGGCGGCGCGCTGGATCTCGCCGAGCCCCAGGTGTTCGTGCTCCATGGCCTCGACCCGGGACTTCTGCACGCCCGTCAGGTACGCACGGACGGTGTCGCCCGGCCGCGGCCTCGTCCACATCGGCACGGTGTTCAGCAGGACGCCGACGATGCCGGAGAGGCCCTCGCCCTCCCGGCCGGAGACGGTGACGCCGAACACGGCGTCCTCGCGGCCGGTGTGCGCGCCGAGCAGCAGCCCGAAGGCGCCGGTCAGCACGGAGTTCAGGGTGACGCCGTGTGTCCTGGCGGCGGCCCGCAGCCGGTCGGAACGCTCGGTGGACAGGGTGTGCGTCAGGGCCCGCGGCAGGTCGTCGCTCAGGGCGGGCGCCGGTCCGGCGAGCAGTGTGGGCCCGGACAGGCCGGACAGGTGCCGCGCCCAGAACGCCTCGGCGACGGCGGGGTCCTCGGCGGCGAGTGCCCGGGCGTGGTCCTCGAAGCTCGGGGTGGCCGGGACGGGGGTCGGTGACTCGCCCGCGCGGACGGCCCGGTAGGCGTCGAACAGGTCCCGCAGCACGATCTCCCGTGACCAGCCGTCCCACAGCAGCAGGTGGTAGCTGAGCAGCAGACCGTCGCGGTCGTCGGACAGGCGCACCACGGTGAGCCGGACCAGGGGTGGCTCCGCCGGGTCGAATCCTGTGTTCCGGTCCCGCGTCCGCAGGGCCTCGACCTCCGCTTCCGTCGCCGCCTCGACCGTGCGGACGGTCACCCGCCGGCCGGCCGTGAGGACCTGCACCGGACGGCCGTCCTCGTCGGTGGCGAAGCCGGCGCCGACGGCGGGGTGCCGCGCGATCACGTGCGCCATCGCCTCGGACAGTGCGCCCGGGTCGAGGCGCCGGTCGAAGGTGAACCAGCTCTGCGCGACGTAGTGCCCGGCCGGCCCCGCCAGTTGGGCCTGGAAGTACAGACCGCGCTGGAGCGGCGTGACGGGCGCCGTGCGTGCGGTCGTCGTGGCGGCGTCCGCGAGCCGGGTGAGCGCGTCGCGCCAGTGTGCGGTGATCGCGTCGGGGACGCCCTCGGCGAGGGTGAAGGCCGCGTGCAGGGCGCCGGTGGCGTCGTCGGTCCAGGCGTTCACCTCGACGGCGTACGGGCTGCCCTGGTCGCCCGGGGTGAGGCGCAGGGCGCGTGACTCGCCGCCCCGGCCGAGGTAGTTGAACAGCACCTGGGGGCGGGCGGTCAGCAGCGGCGCCGTCTGCGGGTCGAGGTACCGGAGCCGGCCGTAGGCGGTGTGGGCGTCCTCGTCGGGCGTGCGGGCCCCGGCTTCGCGGGCGGCCGCCACCGGATCGGCGTGCGCGGTGAGCCGCACGGGGGCCACGGCGGTGAACCAGCCGACGGTACGGGTGTAGTCGTGGTGCTCCCGTGCCGGGACGCGGCCGTGCCGCTCCAGGTCGATCGCGAGATCGGTGGGCACGGCCTGGACGCGGGTGAGCGCGACGCGCAGCGCGCCGCAGAGCAGTTCGGTGATGCCGACGCCGAGTGCGGCGGGTGCCGTGCGGGTCAGGCGGTCGCTCGGGGCGGGGGCGAGCACGGCCGTGACCGTGCGCCGTGTGCCGTGGGTGGGGAGCGGCGCGGGTGCCTGGAGGGTGGTGATCCAGTGGCCGAGGTCCTCGGCGGTACGGCCGGCGCCGGAGGCGAGTGCCTCCGCGTACTCGGCGTAGGAGGTGGTCGGCGCGGCCGGGGATTCCCCGCGCATGGCGGCGGTCAGGTCGTCGATCAGGATCAGCCAGGACACCGAGTCGACGGCCAGGTGGTGGGCGGTGACGACCAGGGTCCGGCTCGCCTCCAGCCAGGAGAACGCGACGACCCGCCCGGCCTCCGGATCGAGGCGGCCGGCCGCCTCGTCCGCCACGGTCGCCGCGGTCGCCGCGGTCGCCGCGGTCGCCGCGGTTGTCCCGGTCGCCGCGGTTGTCCCGGTCGTCCCGGTCGTCCCAGCCGTCGCGGTCGTCGCGGCGGAGTCCACCCGCTCGACGGTGACCGTGCGGGCGGGTTCGGTGGCCAGGGACCACACCCCGTGGTCGACGCGCAGCCGCAGCCGCAACGCCGGGTGCGCCGCGACGACGGCGCGCGCCGCGCGTTCGGCGTCGGCGAACCCGGCGCCCTCGGGTGCCGGCACCGCCCTGGCCTGGGCGAACCGGGCGAGCGAGCCGCCCAGTTCCCGCTGGCGCAGGATGATGGGCGTCGGCGGCAGCGGGCCGTCCGCCGGGCGGACGGACACGCTCGCCGCGGCGGGCCGGCCCGCGGCCATCCGTGTCGCCAGTTCCGCGGCGAGCGCGCGCGGGGTCCGGTGGAGGAACACGTCCTTGGGGGTGACCGGTACGCCCAGGGCCCGGGACCGGTTGACCACGGTGATGGCGACGATGCTGTCGCCTCCGGCGCGGAAGAAGTCGGTGTCGGCGTCGACGGCGGCGCCGGGCAGCGCCTCGGTGAAGACCTCCACCAAACCGGCCAGCGCGCTCGCGCCGGGGTCGCCGTCCGTGGCCGGCGGGGGGCCGCCGTGGTCGTCGCGTGCCGCGCGTGCGCGCAGGGCCTCGCGGTCCAGTTTGCCGTTGACCGTCAGCGGCAGGGCGTCCAGGGGCAGCACCCGGCCCGGCACCATGTACGCGGGCAGTCTGGCCGACAGGACCTCGGCGAGATCGCCGGGTGCGCGGCCCACGACGTGGGCGACGAGGTGGTCACCGCCGTCCGCCACGGTGACGGCCGCGTCGCGCACGCCGTCGAGTTCCCGGATCGCGGACTCCACCTCGCCGAGTTCGATGCGGAACCCCTTGAGCTGGACCTGGTCGTCGACGCGGCCGATGAACTCCAGCTCGCCGTCGAGCGTCCGGCGGGCCAGATCGCCGGTGTGGTACATCCGCGACCCGTCTCCCGTGAACGGGTTCGCCACGAACCGCGCGGCGGTGAGTGCGGGGCGCCCGAGGTAGCCGAGCGACACCTGGTCGCCCGCGACGTAGACGGCGCCCTCCTCCCCCGGCGGGACCGGGCGGAGCCGGTCGTCGAGCAGGTGGGTGACCAGGCCGGGCAGCGGCTCGCCGATCGGGCTGACCTCGTCACCGGTGGCGAAGTCCACGTCGGTCAGCACCCGCCGGGTGACGTGCACCGTGGTCTCGGTGATGCCGTACATGTTGACCAGTTCGGGGCGGTCGGTGCCGTGCCGGGCGACCCAGTCCCGCAGTCGTCCCGGGTCCAGTGCCTCGCCGCCGAAGATGACGCGACGCAGTGCGGGCAGCGCTCGCCCGGACCGCCGGTCGGCCTCCATGAAGCGGTGGAACGCCGACGGCGTCTGGTTGAGCACGGTGACGCCGCGGTCGGCCACCAGCCGGTGGAAGTCGACCGGGGAACGCGTCAGCCCGTACTCCGGCACCAGCAGTTCACCGCCGTGCGCCAGCGCGCCCCACAGCTCCCAGACGGCGAAGTCGAAGGAGAACGAGTGGAACTGGACCCAGACGTCGTCGGGTCCGAAGCCCATGTCGGGCTGGGTGTCGGCGAGCAGCGTCACGACGCTGGAGTGCGGGACGACGACGCCCTTGGGCCTGCCGGTCGACCCGGAGGTGTAGATCACGTAGGCGGGGTCGTGCCACTCCGGTCCGACGCCCGGTCCGACGCCCGGTCCGTCGGCGGCCGCCCGCGGCGCGTCCCCCTGGACCAGTACCCGCGCCCGCACGCCGGCCCGGGACAGCAGCCGGGTGAGCCGGTCGTGCTGCTCCGCCTCGACCAGGACGACCCGCGGGGCCGCGTCGGCGAGGACGTACTCCAGTCGGTCGTCGGGGTAGGCCGGATCGAGGGGCAGGTACGCGGCGCCCGCGCTGACGGTCGCGACCAGTGCGACGGCCTGTTCGAGGGAGGGCGGGACGGCGACGGCGACCAGCGCGCCGGGCCCGGCACCGGCGGCGCGCAGGACCCGCGCCAAGTCCTCCTTGCTGGCGGCGAGTTCGCCGTAGGTCAGGGAACGGGTGGTGCCGTCGAGGCGGCACTGGGTGACGGCGACGGCGGCGGGGTCTCGGCGCGCGGCGGCGTCGAACAACTCGGGCAGGGTGGTCCGGCTGACCGGTTCGGGGCGTCGCGAGTCGTCGGAGGCCAGGTCGCCGACCGGGGCGTCCGGCCGGGTGAGGAGGCCGGTGAGGGTCCGCAGGAACCTGCACAGGATGTCCCGGGCGCTCGTCTCCCGCAGGAGGCGGCCGTCGTAGATCAGATTGAAGCGCGGGCGACCGTCGGCCGTGCGCTCCGCCACCAGCGTCAACGGGTAGTGGGGCGCTCCCTCGTTCTCGACACGGGTGATCACCAGGGTGTCGTCGGGCCCGCGCAGGTCCTCGATGTCGGCGGCCACGTCGAAGACCACCAGGGTGTCGAAGAGGGTGCCGGTGCCGGCCGCGCGGGCGAGTGCGGACAGGGAGACGTGCTGGTGCGCGAGGACCGCGCTCTGGTGTTCCCTGACCGAGGCGAGCAGGTCCCGTGCCGTCGTGGTGGGAGACCAGCGGGCGCGCAGCGGGACGGTGTTGATGAACAGGCCCACCATGTCCTCGACGCCGGGCAGGTCGGCGTCCCGTCCGGACACCGTGGACCCGAACACCACGTCCGTGCGGCGCAGGATGCCGCCGAGGGTGACGGCCCAGGCGCTGTGCACGGCCACGCTCAGCGGTACGCCGGCCGCGCGGACGGCCGCGTCGAGGTCGTCCGCCGGTTCCAGCGCGGTGTCGGCGAACCGGTCGGAGGGGGTGTGGCCCTCGGCGACCAGCGACGGACCGGCGAGTCCGGCCAGTTGCTCGCGCCAGACCCGTTCGTCGGCGGCGGCGTCGCGGCGGGCGAGCCGGCGGACGTGGTCGGCGAAGCCGCCGAGCGGGTGCGCCGATCCCGGAGCGTGGTACTCGGCCAGCAGCGCGCGGAGCATGGGCATCACCGACCAGCCGTCGGCGACAATGTGGTGGACGGTCTGCACCAGGACGTCCCCGTCGGTGCCGCCGCGGACGAGCGTGAACCGCATCAGCGGTCCGGTGGCCAGGTCGAAGCCGGCGAGGCGGTCCCGCTCGGCGAGTTCGCGGATCTCGTCGGCGGTGACGCCGGGACGGTCCAGGACGGTGAAGGGCGCCTGCGCGCCGTCCTCCAGTACGGAGACCACCCGGCCGTCGGCGAGGGGTACGAAGCGGGCGGCCAGGTTCGGGAAGAGGGTGAGCAGGCGGGTGGCGGCGGCCGCGAGCCGGTCGGCGTCCACCTCTCCCTTCAGGGTGAGCAGTTGCTGCTCGACGTAGCTGCCCGTCGAGGCGTCGTCGTAGACGGAGTGGAAGTACAGGCCCTCCTGGAGCGGGGTCAGGGGGAGGACGTCCCGCAGCGCCGGGCCGTCGAGGGCGTCCACGTCGGCCTGGGTGAGCGGCAGCGGGGCGAAGTCGCTGGGCGAGTGGCCGCCGTGTTCGAGTGCGGCCAGCCCGGTGAGCGCCTGGACGTAGTAGGCGCCGAGGGTGTCGATGTCCTCCTCGGTGAACACCCCCTCGGGCCAGGAGAGGGTGGTCGCCAGTGCGTAGCCTCCGGCCGGTGCGGGTTCGGCGATCGCGTTGAACTCCAGGGCGCGCGGCAGGCGCATCCGGGGGTCGCGCCGCTCGCCCAGTTGCCCGGTGGTGTCGGTGAGTTGCCAGGGGCCGTGCGCGCCGGCCTCGAAGCGGCCGAGGTAGTTGAAGAGCACCTGGGGTGCGGGGACGTCGAACTCGCTGCCGGCCAGGTGGCGCAGGGCGCCGTAGGAGACGCCGCGGTCGGGCACCCGGGCCAGGTCCTCCTTGACCGCCTTGAGCGCGGCGGTCAGGTACCGGGGGTCCGTGGGGTCGGCGGCTGCTCCCGGGTCCACGGTCACCGGGAAGAGCGTGGTGAACCAGCCGACGGTCCGCGAGAGTTCCGGTTCGAAGCCGGCGGTCGGCGCCACGAACTGCGGCTCGCGGCCGTGGCCCTCGAGTTCGATGTGCGCGAAGGTCTGGTCCTGTCCCAGGTCGCGTCGCCGGCGGGCGAGGGCGACGGCGAGCGCGGTCAGCAGGACGTCGTTGACGCCCGCGTGGAACTTCGCGGGTGTCTCACCCAGCAGCGCGGCCGTGACCTCGGGCCCCACCGACACGGTCCGCAGGCGTTCGCGGGCGACGGTGTCGTTCTCGTCCGGTGCCCGTCTGCCGAGCGGCAGGTCGGGGCCGGGCAGGGGCCGGCGGTAGTACGCGCTGTCGGCGTCGAAGGCGGCGCGTTCCAGCAGTTGGGTCCAGCGCCGGAACGACGTGCCGACCGCGGGTAGTTCGACCGCTTCGCCGCGGGTGTGCCGGCGCCAGGCGGTGGCGAGGTCGTCCATGACGATCCGCCAGGACACGCCGTCGATCACCACGTGGTGGGCGGCGAGGACGAGTTGCCCGGCCGCGCGCCGCCAGACGGCGCTCAGCATGGCGCCGCCGTCCGGGTCCAGCGCGTCGATGGCGAGGGCCACGCACGCGTCGAGCGGCCGGTCGCTCTCCTGCCACCGGGGCGCGGTGCCGTCCGCCTCCGGGATGTCGAAGCTCCAGCGCTCGCCGCGCACCAGTCGGGCGCGCAGCATGTCGTGCCGGGCGACGAGGGCGGCCAGGATCCGGTCCAGGCCGGCCGCGGTCAGCTCCGGCGGGGTGTTGAGGACCACGGACTGCACGAAGCCGTCGATGGCGTCGGTGGTCTCGCCGAGCCACTGCACGACGGGCGAGCCGACCACGGGGCCGGTCGCCACGTCGCGGTGGTCGACGAACGCCGTGTCCTCGCGGCCGGCCACCGCGGCGAGCGCCCCCAGGGTGCTGTGCGTGAGGATCTGCCGCGGCGTGACGTGCAGGCCCGCCTCGCGGAGCGCGCCGAGGAGCGAGATCGCGAGGATGCTGTCGCCGCCGAGCTGGAAGAAGTCCTGGTCGACGCCGACGCGGTCCAGGCGCAGCAGTGCCGCGACGGCGTCGCACACCGCGCGTTCCTTCTCGGTGGCGGGCGGCACGGCCGAGGCCGTGGCGATCTCGGGTTCGGGCAGCGCGTTGCGGTCGAGCTTGCCGTTGGCGGTGAGCGGGAAGGCGCCCAGCACCACGATGTGGGCGGGCACCATGTACTCCACCATGTGCTCGCCGGCCCACGCCTTGACGTCGGCGGCCCGCAGCGCGTCGTGCCCGGCGGCCGGGATCACGTAGCCCACGAGGTAGGTGCCGCCCGCCGCGTTCTTCTTGGCGACGACGCAGGTGTGCCGGACACCGGGGTGCTCGGCGAGGCCGACCTCGACGTCCTCGATCTCCAGCCGCATCCCGCGGATCTTGATCTGGTTGTCGGCCCGGCCGAGGAAGTCCAGTGAACCGTCGGGGGTGAAGCGGGCGAGGTCGCCGGTGCGGTAGAGCCGGGACCCGTCGTCGGCGAAGGGGTTGGCCACGAACCGGGACGCCGTCAGGCCGGGCGCGTTCACATATCCCCGGCCCAGGAGGAAGCCGCCGACGTACAGTTCGCCGCCGACCCCGACCGGGACCGGGCGCAGCTCGTCGTCGAGCACGTACAACTGGGTGTTCGGGTTGGCCCGGCCGATCGACGTCGACAGGCGTTCGGCGGCGCCCCGGTAGATGACGTGGGAGACGCCGATCGTCGTCTCGGCGGGCCCGTAGCCGTGGTACATGGGGATGTCGAGCCGGGTGCGGAACCGTTCGTAGAGTTCCGGGGTCAGCACCTCGCCGCCGCACCAGACGTGCCGGAGGCTGTCCAGGCGTCCGGAGTCGCCCGCGATCTCCAGCAGCACGTCGAGCATGGACGACACGAGGTAGGTGAAGGTGACGCGCTGTTCGGCGATGACGCCCAGCAGATGGTGCGGATCGCGCTCGCCGCCGGGCCGCAGCACGACGAGCCTGCCGCCGCACACCAGCGGCAGGAAGATCTCGTTGACGGAGATGTCGAAGGACAGCGGCGCCTTGAACAGTGACGCGTCGTCGGGGCCGAAGCCCAGGATCTCGTGGACCTGCCACAGCAGGCGCTCGCTGATCGCCTCGTGCCGGATCATGGCGCCCTTGGGGCGTCCGGTCGAGCCCGAGGTGAAGATGACGTAGGCCAGTGCGTCGCCGGGGACGGTGATGTCCGGTGCCTCGGCGGGCAGTGTGCCGTGTCCCCAGTCGGCGAGGTCCACGGCCACCGCGGCCGGTTCGCCGTCGGGCCGCTCCCCTCGCGCGTTGAGCTGTACGGCGACGCGGGCGTCCTCGACGACGACGGCCCGGCGCGCGGCCGGCCAGTGCGGGTCCAGCGGTACGAACGCGCAGCCGGCCTGGAGCACGCCGAGCAGCCCGACGACCATGTCGGCGGAGCGTTCCAGGGAGATGCCGACCACCTGCTCGGCGGTGAGTCCGAGCCGGCGCAGGCGGTGGGCCAGCTGGGCGGAGAGCGCGGCGACCTCGCGGTAGGTCAGGGCACGGTGTTCGTCGACGACGGCGAGGGCGTCCGGCCTGGTCCGTGCCTGCTCGCGGAACAGCTCCATCAGGGTCGGGCGTACGCGGTCGGCGCCGGTGTCGTTCCACCGGGCCAGTTCCTCGCGCCGTGCCGCGGCACCGACCGGTGCGATGGTGCCGAGGGGCCGGTCGGGGAAGTCGGCGAGGTCGTCCAGGGCGAGCCGCGCCTCGTCCGGTGCGGCGCCCTCGGGCAGGGCGACGGAAGTGTCGTCGGTGCCGGCGTGTGAAGCCGCGTCGCCGCGGCCGCCGTTGTCGACCCAGCCCAGTACGTCCGGGAACAGGGTGCCCGGCGAGAGGTCGATGCCGTCGGGGCTGCGGCCCGTCGCCCAGTAGGACAGACCGACGGCGCACGCCTCGGCGATGGTGCGGTCGGAGAAGTCACCGGTGCGGCGGCGGATGCCGGCCAGTTGCTCGGGAGTAAGCCGTATGTGACGAGCGCTCGGTTCCATCATCGAAGACTCAACGCCCCTTCCAAGGAATGAAGGCAGGCTAGCCTGACTTAGGGTTACCTAACTAGGCCGCCTGGCTGCCCTCCCGCCAGGCTCGCCACAGCCGTGCGTACCGGCCGCCGAGGGCCACCAGCTCCTCGTGGGTGCCCTCCTCCACGACCCGTCCCGCGTCCAGCACCGCGATCCGGTCGGCCGCCATCGCCTGGGTCAGCCGGTGTGCCACGAAGAGGGTGGTGCGCCCGGCGCAGGCGGCCAGCACGGCCCGCTCCAGTCCGGCGGCGCCCTCGCTGCCCGCCTCCGCCGTCGACTCGTCCAGCACCACCACCGGCGACCGGCTCAGCACCAGCCGGGCCAGGGCGATCTGGGCGACCTTGGTGACGTCGAGGCGCTCTCCGCCCTCGCCCACCACCGTGCGCAGCCCCTCGGGCAGCGCGTCGACCCACGCGTCGGCCCCCACCGTGCGCAGGGCGTCCATGAGTTCGGCGTCGGTCGCCTCCCGCGCGGCGAGCCGCAGGTCGTCGGCGAGGGGACCGGAGAAGACGTGTGTCTCCTGGGTCAGGATGCTGACCAGGGCGCGTGCCCCGGCCTCGTCGAGACGGGCGAGGTCGGTCGCCCCGACCCGCACCGATCCGGCCTCGGGAGTGCCGATGCCCGCGATCAGCGCGGCCAGGGTGGACTTCCCCGCGCCGGTCGCCCCGACCAGGGCGAGCGAGCCGCCGGACGGGATGGTCAGGGACACGTCCCGCAGCACCGGCTCCTGGGCGCCGGGGTAGCGGTACGTCAGCCCCTTCACCGTCACCGGGTGCGGCCCGTCCTGCGCCGCCGTGACGGACGCGTCGCCGACCAGGCGGTCCGCCGCCCCCTCCCCCAGCACCCCGACCAGCCGGGTGAGGCTGGCGCCCGACTTCTGCGCCTCGTCGAAGGTGAACATGATGGCGCCGAGCGGGGTGAACAGCCGGTGGAACAGCAGCGGCGCCGCCGACACCTCGCCCAGGGTCGCGGCATCGGCCTCCAGCAGGGCGTACCCCACCACGATGATCAGGGTCAGTCCGATGAACTCGGCGCGGTTCTCCCTCCCGACGAACCGGCCGAAGAAGCGGAACACCTCGATGCCCAGGTCGCGCACCCGCCAGGACTCGCGGGTGACCTGCTCGCGGAAGGCGTCCTCGAGCCGGTACGCGCGGACCGTGTCGATGCCGTCGAGACCGCTGATCAGGGCCTGCGCCCGGTCGGCCTGCGCGCGGCGCTGCCTCTGGTAGAGCGGCGCGGACCGGGGCAGGTACCAGCGCAGGGCGAGCGCGTAGGCGGGCAGCGCGCCGGCTCCCGCGAGACCGAGCCGCCAGTCCAGTCCGAACATGCCGGCCGTGGCGATGACCACGAGGACGCCCGCCGAGAACACCGTGGGGACGGCGGTGCGGATGCCCTTGGAGATGACGGCCACGTCGTCACCCACCCGGGAGAGCACGTCCCCGCGGCCGACCTGCTCGACTCGGGTGCTGGGCATGGAGAGGACGGCCCGGACGGCTCCTTCCCGCAGCCTGGCGAGCAGGTCGGCGCCGAGCCTGCCGATCAGGTAGGTGGACGCCGCGGTGGCCGCCGCGCCGAGCAGCGCGGCGGCCCCCATGAGGGTCCCGATCGTGACCAGGACCGACTGCGACTCGCCCGCCACCACGGCGTCGACCACCCGGCCGAGGAGCAGCACCGGGAGCACCTGGAGGGCCGCCCCCGCCACCGTGGTGAGCACGGTGGCGGTCGTCAGCCAGGGCGCCCGACGGCAGTGGGTCCCGACCCACCGGGCGGCCTCGCGGCCGGTCGCCGTGCGCAGGATCGCCGGGGCGACGCGCGTCTCGGTGCGGCTCACCCCTGACCGGCCGCCTCGACCAGTTCGTCGATGGCGTACGGCATGGACAGCAGCGTGCCCTGGGAGATGGCCGCGCCGACCGCCGGTCCCTCGCTGTCGAGCAGGTACGACACCTTGCCGTTCTTCACCGCGTTCAGGTTGGTGAACAGCTCGAACTTCTTCAGCGCGTCCTGGTCCGCCTGGTCGTTGATGACGAAGACGCGGTCCACGTCGACCAGGTCGACCCGCTCCGGGGAGAGCGTCGTGTAGAAGTCACCGCCCGCGACCTCGTCGATCTCCGTCTGGTACTTGAAGCCGAGGCCCGTCACGAGGCGTCCGCGCACGTCGGTGGAGGTGAAGGGGGCCACCGACTTCTCGTACCAGGACAGCACCACCGCGGTCTGGTTCGCGAACTCGGGGTGCTCCTTCTTGGCGGTGTCGAGCTTGGCCTGGATGTCGGCGACCTTCTTCTCGCCCTCCTCGGCCTTGCCGACCGCCTTGGCGATGTGCAGCGCGTTGTCCTGCCAGGGCGCGCTGAAGGGCTCCTTCTCGGCCTTGGTGCGCGCGACCGTCGGGGCGATCTTGGACAGCTTGTCGTAACCGGCCTGGTCGATCTCGGAGTACACCGCGACGATCAGGTCGGGGCGCAGGGCGGCGATCTTCTCGTAGTTGGGGCCGTCGTCGCCGTTCTTCATGACGACCTCGGGCCGGGTGTCGCCCCATTCGTCCTTCACCCAGGGCCACTGGGTGTTGATGTCGGGGCTCTGGCCGGCCGGGTTCGGGTACTGGTCCACCATGCCGACCGGCTTGATGCCGAACGCCAGGACGGTCTGGTCGTCCGTGTAGCCGACGGTGACGACCCGCTCGGGAGCCTCGGTGACCTTCGTGGTGCCGAACGCGTGCTCCACGGTGACCGGGAAGGCGCCGCCGGCGGCCGGGGAGTCGCCGCCCGCCCGGTCGGCGGAGTCGTCGGACTCGGAACCGCATCCTGCGAGGAGGCCGACCCCGAGGGCGGCGGCGGACAGGGCCGCCGCCAGTCGTCGCCAGGGCCTGATACGCGTCGTTCTCTGGAAGAGCATCCGGGGATCCCTTGCTGTCGCGCTGTCCACTGCGCCCCGTCTGAGGGCAGCAAACCTTACCGCGCCGAAGTGAGGTTAGCCTACCCTCACCACTACAACTCCGGTGCGAGCCGGTCGAGTTCGACGTGCGTTCGACCTATCGGCACGATCAACGGCCGGTCGCCCACCGGGTCCTCGATCACCTTGGCCCGCAACCCGAAGGCCTCGTGCAGCAGTTCGGCGGTGATGACGTCCCGTGGATGCCCCTGGGCGAGGATCGACCCCTCGCGCATCACGACGAGGTTGTCGCTGTAGCGCGTGGCCAGGTTGAGGTCGTGCAGCACCATGACGACCGTGCACCCCGACTCGTGCAGGTCGTCGACCAGGTCCAGGACGTCGATCGCGTGCGCGAGGTCCAGATAGGTGGTCGGCTCGTCCAGGAGGAGCAGGTCGGTGCCCTGCGCCAGGGTCATGGAGATCCAGACGCGCTGGCGCTGACCGCCCGACAGCGAGTCGACCGGGCGGTCGGCGAGGTCGGACACGCCGGTCATGGCCAGCGCCCGCGCCACCACGTCCGCGTCGTCCGACGACCACTGCCGCAGCCAGCTCTGGTGCGGATGGCGGCCCCTGGCGACCAGGTCGGAGACCGTCAGCCCCTCCGGCGCCACCGGTGCCTGCGGCAGCAGGCCGAGCTTCTTCGCCACGTCCCTGGTCCGGAGCCTGGCGATGTCGTCTCCGTCCAGCACGACCTTTCCGCCGGTCGGCTTCAGCAGCCGCGACAGCGTGCGCAGCAGCGTCGACTTCCCGCAGCCGTTGGGGCCGATGATCGTGGTGACCACGCCGGGCGGGACGGCCACGTCGAGGCCGTCGATGACGGTCCGGGTGCCGTACCCGACCGTGACGCCCCTGGCCGCCAGCCGCGAGGCACCGTCGGTGCCGGGCTTCACTCCGGTGATGGACTGAACGACCACAGGGCCCCCTTGTTTAGGCTCGCCTTACTTTGTACCAGCTATCCGCGGTTCGCCCGCACCAGCAGATAGACCAGGAAGGGGCCGCCGATCGCGGCGGTGACGACACCGACCGGGAGGGAGACCGGCAGCACCGCCCGGGCGATCAGGTCCGAACCGATCAGCAGCAGGGCCCCCACCAGAGCGGAGGCCGCCATGGGCGGCGTGGGATGCCGGCCCAGACGCATCGCCACCTGCGGCGCGACCAGCGCCACGAAGGGGACCGGTCCCGCCGCGCTCACCGCCGCGCCGGCCAGCAGCACCGCGCACAGCAGCAGCACGGCCCGCACCGCCGCGTACCGGACACCGAGGCCCGCGGCTATCTCGTCGCCGAAGTGCAGGGGCTTGAACTGGAAGGCGACGCACGACACGACGGCCAGCAGGGCGAGCGTGCACCACAGGGCGAGCGACACCTCGTTCCAGGACCGGTCGTCCAGCGAGCCGACCAGCCACGCCTGGGCCCTGGCCACGTCCCTGATGTCGGCGGTGACCAGCAGCCAGGTCGTGATGGCCTGCATCATGGCGGTCACCGAGATGCCGATGAGGACGAGCCGGAAGCCGTCGATACCCCGCCGCCAGGCCAGGAAGTACACCAGCAGGCCGGTGCCGAGCCCGCCCGCGAGCGCCGCCGCCGACAGGCCCACGGAGTCGGTGATCGCCGCGGCGGTGCCGCCCGAGACGGTCACCAGGAAGACCGCGACCGCGCTCGCACCGCTGGTGATGCCCAGTACGTCGGGGCTGGCCAGCGGATTGCGCGCGACGGACTGGGTGATCGCCCCGGACACCCCGAGCGCGACGCCGACCACGAGACCGGCCAGCGCCCGCGGCATCCGCAGGTCCATGATGACGAACTCGTCGACCTGCTCTCCCCGGCCGAAGACGGTGGCGACCACCCGGGGCAGGGCGATGGGGAAGTCCCCGACGCCGATGGACAGGCAGAACAGCAGGAAGGCCCCCGCCGCCAGCAGCAGCGTCACGCCGGCCAGCCACGGCCGCCAGACGAACGACACGCCGCCGAGCCGCACACCCGGCGTCAGGGACGGCCTCGTGGCCGTCTGATCCGTTCTCACGTCCGCCCCGTTCACGCGCTCTTGAACTTTCCACGCCACACCAGGATTGCGAAGAAGGGGGCGCCGAGGAGGGAGACGACGATGCCGGCGTCCAGCTCGCCCGGCCGTACCACCAGGCGCCCCACGATGTCGCAGACCAGCAGCACGACGGCCCCCAGCAGCCCCGCGTACGGCACCAGCCACCGGTAGTCCGGACCGGTCAGACGGCGGGCCACATGGGCCACCATCAGCCCGAGGAACGCGATCGGGCCGCAGGCGGCCGTCGCCGCGCCCGCCAGCAGGGTCACGGCGACGATGCCGACGGTCCGGCTCCGGGCGATGTTCAGGCCGAGCCCCCTCGCCACGTCGTCGCCCAGGTTGAGCAGGTTGATCGCGGGCAGCGTGGACAGGGCCAGCAGCAGGCCGACCGCGACGAACCCGGCGACCGGCCAGATCACGTCGAACCGGACTCCGGCCACCGAGCCCGCGTTCCAGAACCGCAGCGCGTTCAGCGACTCCTTGTCCGACAGGGCGACGGCGGTGGTCATCGCCGCGAGGAACACGGTGACCCCCTGGCCGGCCAGGGCGAGCGTCAGCGGGTTGCCGGCGCCCCGGCCGATGCTGGCCAGCCCGAAGACGACGACACCGGCGAGGGCGGCTCCCAGGAAGCCGAACCAGACGTACTGGTAGGGGCTGGTGAACCCGAACAGCGCGATCCCCGTCACCACGGCGAACGAGGCACCGGAGTTCACGCCCAGCAGCCCGGTGTCGGCGATCGGGTTGCGCGTGTATCCCTGGATCAGCGCGCCCCCGACCCCGAGGGCCAGGCCCGCGACGACCGCGAGCACCGTGCGGGGGACCCGCACGGTCTGCACGATGAGCCTGATCTCGGTGAGCCGCTGGTCGGAGCCGGGCTCCGCGAGCAGCCCGTGCCACACGTCGACGGGGCTCAGGGCGCGCGCGCCGACCGCCAGGGACGCGGCCGACGCGGCCACCAGGAGGACGGCGAGCACACCCAGACCCACAACACGCTTGCGGCGGGGCTGTGTTGTGCCCGGGGGCGCCGCGCTCCGGGCCGCAGTCGTGGTCATGGCGACGTACACTAACGCGCCGCGCTGCCGGTCCCGTCAGCGACCGTCCGGGCGGTGTCCGCGCCGGAGGACCGGGTGCCCCGGCCGAGGAGCGAGTCCAGGATCTCCCCGACCCTGATCGCCGTGTTGGACAGCAGGGACGACGTGATGCCGTGGGTGTGCTCCGTGCCGCCCTGGAGGTAGATCCCGCAGCGCAGGCCGGGGTCGGTGGCGAGACGGTAGTCCCGCTCGACCCGGACCAGGCCGTCGTCGTCGCGAAGGCAGCGGTCCGCGACCTCGCCGAGCAGGCCGAGGGGGTCGGCCGGGCTGTAGCCGGTGGCGAACACCACGACGTCCGCGTCCAGGAGCGTCTCCTCGCCGGTGACGAGGGAGGTCACGGTGGCCCGGACCTTCTCCGGTGTCTCCTTGACGTCGGTGAGCCGGGACACGTTGAGGAAGCGCAGCCGCTCGGTGCCGAGGACCTTCTCCCGGTACATCTCCCGGTACAGGTCGTCGATCAGGTCGATGTCGACCACGGAGTAGTTGGTGTTGCCGTGGTAGTCCATCAGCCGCCGTTTGACGCCGGCCGGCGCGGCGAAGTACTCGTCCACGGCCGCGGGGTCGAAGATCCGGTTGGCGAAGCCGCTGTCGTCGGCGGGGCTGTAGCCGTAGCGGGCGAACACCGCGCACACCTCGGCGTCGGGGAAGCGGCGGTGCAGGTAGGCGACGTTCTCCGCGGCGCTCTGCCCGGCGCCGACGACGACGAACCGGGAGGGCGAGGTGCCCTCCAACGCGTCGACCTTGGCGAGCAGTTCGGAGTTGTGCCAGACGCGGTCGCCCCGCTCGACGCCCTCGGGCAGGAGCGGTCGCAGTCCGGTGCCGATGACGAGGTTGCGGGCCCGGTGCACCTCCAGCCCCTCCCCCGAACGGACCGTCACCTCCAGGTGCTGCACGGTCCCGTCCCGCTCGACGGGGGCGACCCCGACGACCTCGTGGCCGTAGGAGACCAGGTCGTCGACCTTGGCGGCGGCCCACTCGAAGTAGTCGTGGAACTCGACCCGCAGCGGGAAGAGGTTCTTGTGGTTGATGAAGTCGATCAGCCGTCCTCTGCTCTGGAGGTAGCACAGGAAACTGAACTCGCTCGCCGGGTTCCGCAGGGTCACCAGGTCCTTGAGGAAGGACACCTGCATGGTCGCGTCGTCGATCAGCATGCCCCGGTGCCAGCCGAAGCGCGGCTGCTGCTCGAAGAAGTGGGCGCTGACCGCTTCCTGCCCGTCGGCGCGTGCGTTGTGCTCGCTCAGTGCGATCGCCATGGCGACATTGGACGGCCCGAAGCCGATGCCAATGAGGTCGTGGACCAGTGTTGCGTCATCAGGAAGAACCTGTGACATGTCACTCCCATCCTGCGGCCGCCGAAAACTTAGGTGAGCCTAAGCTAATGCTGTGAGGCTGTCGATAGGGCGAACCGGGAGACCTGCGCCGCCAACTGGGGTGTCCGACAAGGTTGTTGTGGACTAAGGTAAGCCTTGCTTTACTGCCCGGGCCGTCCCCTGCCTCGAGGAGGAACCCCATGCGGGTCGTCATGTTCGGCTACCAGACCTGGGGGCATCGCACCCTGCAAGCCCTGCTGGACTCCGAGCACGACGTGGTGCTGGTCGTGACGCACCCCAAGAGCGAGCACGCGTACGAGAAGATCTGGAGCGATTCCGTCGCCGACCTCGCCGAGGAGCACGGCGTCCCGGTGCTGATCCGCAACCGTCCGGACGACGAGGAGCTGTTCTCCCGCCTCAAGGAGGCCGACCCGGACATCATCGTGGCGAACAACTGGCGGACCTGGATCCCGCCGCGCATCTTCGGCCTGCCGCGCCACGGGACGCTGAACGTGCACGACTCGCTGCTCCCGAAGTACGCCGGCTTCTCGCCGCTGATCTGGGCACTGATCAACGGAGAGTCCGAGGTGGGCGTCACCGCGCACATGATGAACGACGAGCTGGACGCCGGTGACATCGTCCGCCAGGAGGCGGTGCCGGTCGGGCCGACGGACACCGCCACCGACCTCTTCCACAAGACCGTCGACCTCATCGCCCCGGTCACCATCGGCGCGCTCGATCTCATCGCCTCCGGCCGAACCGAGTTCACCAAGCAGGACCGGTCGCTGGCGAGCTTCTTCCACAAGCGGTCCACCGAGGACATCCGGATCGACTGGAGCTGGCCGGCCGAGGACCTGGAGCGCCTGGTCCGGGCCCAGTCCGACCCCTACCCCAGCGCCTTCACCTTCCACCGGGGCAAGCGGCTCGAAGTGCTCGCCGCCGTGGTGTCGCAGGGCCGTTACGGCGGCACCCCCGGCCGCGTCTTCTACCGCGAGGGCGACGGGGTCGTGATCGTGGCCGGCGCCGACGCGCGCACCGGACGCAACCACGGACTGGCCATCACCCGGGTCCGGACCGAGGACGGCCGCGAGCTGCCCGCGACGGAGTACTTCACCTCCATGGGGGGCTACCTGACCAGCCACCCCTGACCTGACTCCCCGGTGCCGGACCGGGCGTCAGCCGCGCAGCTCCGCCAGGCGCGCGAGGTCGTCGCCGGCCGACTCCCGCTCCACGGCGGTGAGTCGGACGGCGGCCGCCCGGGCGAGCGCCGCCGCCTTGGTGCCGTCGTCGCCGAGCCGCCCGGCCACGTCCGCCCGCAGCACGAGGAGCCGGACCAGTTGCACCGGCGTGGGCCGCTCGTCGTCGAGGCGCAGCACCCGGTCGACGACCTTGGCGGCGCCCGCCGGGTCGTCCTTCGAGTCCGCGAGGAGGAGGGCGTGATGCAGAGCGCGGGCGAAGGTCTCCTCGGGCGCACGCGCGTCCCGCGGGCCGGCGTCGAGGGGCTGTCCGACCCGGACACAGTTGCCGCCCGGGTCGGACACGAGGAACTGCCGTACCCCGTACGCCATGTCCCGGAGCGGCCCGATGCGCGGCAGCCCGCGCGTGGGGATCCTGCCGTACGCCGCCTTGAGCCCCGCCCGGAAGGAGGCGTGGAGCCCGTCCACATCGTCGGTGAGGACGTAGCAGGTGCCGAGCGAGGCGGCCGGCTCGTGCTGCCTGACCGCGAAGAACTGCAACTCGATGCCGCCGCGCTCCACGACGGCGTACGGGTTGGGGCTCTTCTGCCGGTACGTCACCTCGAATCCGAGGGCGGTGTAGAAGTCGAGGACGGGCTGGAGGGTTCGGCACGGCAGGATCGGGATCGTCTTCTCGGCCATGCCTCCCAGTGTAGTCAAATTTGACCAGAGAGGGTCAGGCCCGCCGAGACACGCTCTGGGCCCTGCCGTTCGCCGTTGCCGCCGCTTCCATGAGGGCGGCGAGGGAGTCGCGGTGGTCGTGCTCGTTGCACCCGATGACGATGGAGCTCGGCCCGGCGTCGGCGACGGGGACACAGGCCGTACCGGGCGGTGTCGGGGTGACCAGTGAGCGAGGAAGGACTGCGACGACTCGTCCGATTCTGACCATCGGAATCAGTTCGGCGACGTCGTTCAGCTCCGGCCCGTCGGCTCTCTCATCGGATACGCCACGCCAACGAGGGAAGGTCTCTCCTTCGAGATCCGCGTAGCTGATGCTGGTGAGTCCGGCCAGACGATGGCCTTCGGGCAGCACCGCGACACGATCCTCGACGTGGAGCGTTCTGGTCGTGAGGCCGGTGAGGTCGTCGAAGGGTGCGTACAGCAAAGCGGCGTCGGCTCGCCCGTCACGCACGAGGTCTGCTCGTCGCGGACCGGCGTGGAACATGATGTCCACCTGTCCGGCGTCGGGAGTGTTCGCATACTCCGCGAGCAGCCCGGAGAGCAGCCCGGCGTCGCCTCCCGGCTTCAGGACGAGGCGCAGCGGCCCGGACTCGGCCGCCCGCCGGGTGCTCTGCACGGCGACGGCCATGGCGTTCAACGCGTGCCGGCCCTGCTCGAGCAGTACCGCACCGGCGGCTGTGAGTTTGACGCTCCGGCTGGTCCGGATGAACAGCTGCACGCCCAGGCGACCCTCGACGCGCTGGATCGCCTTCGACAGTGCGGGCTGCGCGATGCGCAGGCGCGAGGCCGCGCGACCGAAGTGAAGCTCTTCTGCGACGGCCACGAAGTATCGGAGCTCTCGCACCTCCAGCTCATCCATGCCCGCAGGTTATCAGTGTGCGTTCGACTGGTATTGGACGCCGTCATCTGAAGAGTGTTTGGGTTGAAGCATGTTCACGCACACCATGCTCGTGTCCTTCGAGAACCACATCTCCGACGCGGACCTCGATCAGTTCCTGTCCGATATCGAAAAGTCCATGAAGGAGACCGGAGTCGTGCGGAGGTACTCCGCACGGCGCCATGTCCCGGTCGCCGGCGAAGAGGCGATCCCGGCGTTCATCGCCACCGCAGTGCTGGAGTTCGGCGTCGACACCGTCGAAGACCTCGCGACCATGTTCGCCGCGCCGGGCGCAGGCGAAGTGATCCACACCTGGCAGGCACGTCACCCCTACAAGGTGGCGTGGGTGAACCACGAGACCGGGGCATGACGCGACACGTTCGGCAAGCAGGCACCCGGCCCGCCCGGGGCCGCACCGCGAGGCAGAAAGCCGTTGTCTCCCGGGGGTCCGCGCTTCCGCATGATTCATGGGGCCGGCCTGCCCGCCGGAAGGAATCGCCCGGGCCCCGGTGGCTGCCTAAGGTGGGACACACCTAGGCGAACGGGAACTCCGACCGGTTCCGGAGAGGTGCGGCGACATGGCGCGAAGCGTCGAAGCGGTCCGGCGGACGGTCCTGGGCTCCCTCGGTGCCGTACTGGTGGCCGTCGGCCTGGCCCTGCTGGTGCTGCCCGGGCCCGGTCTGCTGCTCGTGTTCGCCGGAATGGTGCTGCTGTCGCGCGCCGTCCCCGCGCTGGACCGGTTCGTCGGCCCCGTCCGACGGCAGGCGATGCGCGCGGCCGAGGAGAGCGTGTCCTCGCCGTGGCGGATCGCCGGCTCCGTCACCGCCGGGCTGTGCCTCGTCGGCGCGGGTGTGGCCTGGGGCCTCGTCCCCCGGTTGCCGTACTCCGGATGGACCACCGGGGCGAGCCTGATCGTCTCCGGCATCGTCCTGTTCGCCCTGCTCGCCTGGAGCCACCGCCGCGTCCGCGCGGGCCGTCGCGACTGAGCGCGGGCACCACCCCGGGGCAGAGGGCGCCGGACGCCGCGCGACGGCGGGACTTTGAACGCGTCGATGACAAAGTATGGACATGTCAAGCAGAAGTCTCCTACCTTGGCGGCGGAACCACAGTCGTACCGCACGACGACCGGAGCGACATCCGGCACGGTCCGGTCCCCACGTCCCGGAGGACCAATGCGCTCACGCCTGTTCCCGCGTGCCCGAAGACACCTAGTCCTGCTGCTGGCGTCGGCCGTCTCGGCCGGCGGCTTCCTCGCCGCCCCCGTGTCCGCGGCGGACCGCGCGGACGTCCCGCCGCAGGAACCCGGAGTCACCCTGCGCGTCTTCGACGTACAGACGCCGCTGAGCAAGATCTGCACGCTCAAGCCCGGCCAGACCCCCAACCACGACAAGCTGATGCCGACGGTCGACTGGTCGACCACCGAGGACTTCGGCGGCATCGCCGACAACTTCGTCTCGGAGGCGACCGGTTACCTGGTCGCACCGCGCGACGGCACCTACGCCTTCCGGCTCACCAGCGACGACGGCTCGCGGCTGACCCTCGACGGCACCACGGTGATCGACCACGACGGACTGCACGGGGCCGAGCCGAAGGACGGCGCCCTCGACCTCACCGCGGGGTCGCATCCGTTGCGCATCGAGCACTTCGACCGCGGTGGCGGGCAGCAGCTCACGCTCTCCTGGCGCCCGCCGGGCGAGAGCGAGTTCACCGTCGTGCCCCGCGAAGCGCTGACCACCGACGCCGGTGTCGTCCGGGTGACGGCACCCGGGCGCAAGGAGTGCGAGTCGGGCACCGACACCCCCGGCGACGGACTGCCGCTGACCTCGGTGCGTCCCGACCTCACCCTCACCGACCTGCGCCCCGAGGGGTTCGAACCGCAGGTCACCGGCATGGACTGGCTGCCCGACGGACGCCTCGCGATCAGCACCTGGGGCGGCTCCGACAACGTTGCCGGTGAGGTGTACCTGCTCGACAACGTCACCGGCGCGACCAGCCGCGACAAGGTCACCGTGAAGAAGGTGGCGAGCGGCCTGCGCGAGCCCATGGGCATCAAGTACGTCGACGGCTCGCTCTACGTCTCCCAGAAGCACGAGCTGACCCGGCTGGTGGACGAGAACGACGACGACGTGACCGACGCGTACCGCACGGTCGCCACCTGGCCGTACGGCGGCAACTTCCACGAGTTCGCCTTCGGCCTGCTCTACCGCGACGGCTACTTCTACGTGAACCTCTCGGTCGCCATCGACCTGGGCGGCGCGACCACCACCCCGCAGCCCGCGCCGAACCGCGGGACCACGTACAAGATCAGCAAGAAGACAGGGAAGATCACCCCGGTCGCGGGCGGACTGCGCACGCCCAACGGCATCGGCTGGGGGCCGGGCGGCGGTCTCTTCGTCACCGACAACCAGGGCGGCTGGCTGCCCTCCTCGAAGCTGGTCCAGATCAAGCAGGACCGCTTCTTCAACCACTACACCGAGCCCGCGGGCCCCTTCGAGGACTCCCCCGTCACCGAGCCGGTGCTCTGGCTGCCGCAGAACGAGATCGGCAACTCGCCCTCCACCCCGCTGTACCTGAACAAGGGCACGTTCGCCGGCCAGATGCTGATCGGCGACGTCACCTACGGCGGTCTCCAGCGCGCCTACCTGGAGAAGGTGAAGGGCCAGTACCAGGGTGCCGTCTTCCGCTACACCCAGGGCCTGGAGGCCGGCGTCAACCGCATCACCATGGGCCCGGACGGAGCCATCTACGCCGGCGGCCTGGGCGCCGACGGCAACTGGGGCCAGGCCGGCAAGCTGAAGTTCGGCCTGCAGAAGCTGACGCCCAACGGCGGCGACACCTTCGACATCCAGAAGATGCGGGCCGTGCCCGGCGGCTTCGACCTGACGTACACCCAGCCGGTGTCCGAGGAGACCGCGGCGAAGCTGGCCGAGCGCTACGACGTCCGGCAGTGGCGCTACACCCCGACCGCCGACTACGGCGGCCCGAAGATCGCCGAGGAGGAGCTGTCCGTCAGCTCGGCGACGCTCTCGAAGGACGGCCGGACCGTGCGGCTGCGGCTGGACGGGCTGAAGCCGGACCGCGTGGTGCACGTGCGCTCGCCGCGGCCCTTCACCTCCGCGTCCGGTGAGGCGCTGTGGAGCACCGAGGCCTGGTACACCCTCAACGAGATGCCCGGCAAGCAGCCGCCGCCCGCCACCCTCTACGAGGCCGAGGAGGCCCGGCTCACCGGCAAGGCCGGCGTCAACACCGACCACGTCGGCTACTCCGGCAGCGGATTCGTCGACCGCTACGCCACCGAGGGCAAGGCCGCCACGACCTTCGACGTGACGGTCCCGAGGACGGGCACCTACGACGTGGGGCTGCGCTACTCCAACGGCCCCAACCCCTTCGAGGGCACCAAGTCCCTGTCGCTGTACGCCAACGGCAAGAAGGTGCGGCAGACGGAGCTGGCCTCCACCGGGGACTGGGACACCTGGTCCACCCGGACCGAGCGCCTGCGCCTGCGGGCCGGTCACAACACCGTTTCCTACCGGTACGACCCCGGCGACACCGGCCATGTCAACCTCGACCTGATCACCGTGCACCCGCAGGGCGCCCGCGTCGACCTGTTCGACGGCACGGCCGCCTCGCAGGCCCGGTGGCAGCATCCGGACGGAAGGAGCGTGGCCTGGCCGCTGGCCGAGGAGCGGTCGATGGAGGTGTGCTGCGGTGACATCCGCACCAAGGACGCCTACCAGGACTTCAAGCTGCACGTGGAGTTCCGCGTCCCGCAACTGCCGCCGGACGTGACCGGCCAGGACCGCGGCAACAGCGGCATCTACCTCCAGGACCGCTACGAACTCCAGATCCTGGACTCCTACCGGGACACCACCCTCGCCGACAACGAGGCCGGGGCCCTCTATCTGAAGAAGGCCCCCGACACCAACGCGGCGACCGCGCCCGAGACGTGGCAGACGTACGACATCGTCTTCCGCGCGGCCCGCTACGACGACGGCGGACGCAAGACCGCCGACGCGCGGGTGACCGTGGTGTGGAACGGTGAGACGGTCCACGACGACGTGGCCCTCGACGGTCCCACCGCGGGCGGCCGGGCCGAGACCCCGGCGGCCGGGGCGATCCGGCTGCAGGACCACGGGAACAAGGTCCGCTTCCGCGACATCCGGGTGCAGCGGCTGAGCTGATCCGGACCGGTATGTCGGGTGTGCGGGGTGGCCGTGGTCGGTCACCCCGCTCGCCGTGCGCCGCGCCCCACTCGGCCCGTATCGGCCGGGGACCACTGGGTACGCTGAGTGAGGAGTCCCCGCACATCGAACAAGGAGCGGAATTGAGCGAGCCGGCGTCCATCGCCCTGCAACTGGAGATCGCCCGGGAACTGGAGGTCGCCGAGACCTTCGACGCCGAACGGGAGATCGAGCGCCGGGTGGCCTTCCTGACCGAGCGGCTGACCTCCACCGGGCTGCGCTGCCTGGTCCTCGGGATCAGCGGCGGCGTCGACTCGACCACCGCGGGCCGGCTGTGCCAGCTCGCCGTGGAGCGGGCGCGGGCCGAGGGCCACGACGCGCACTTCTACGCGATGCGGCTGCCGCACGGAGTCCAGGCCGACGAGCACGACGCCCAGCGCGCGCTCGACTTCATCCAGGCCGACCACGTGCTGACCGTCGACATCAAGCCCGCGAGCGACGCCATGCTGGACGCGCTGCTCGCCGCCGACGTGGCCTTCCGCGACGCCCACCACCAGGACTTCGTGCACGGCAACATCAAGGCCCGGCAGCGCATGATCGCCCAGTACGCCGTGGCCGGTGCGCACAACGGGCTGGTCGTGGGCACCGACCACGCCGCCGAGGCGGTCTCCGGCTTCTTCACCAAGTTCGGTGACGGCGCCGCCGACCTGGTCCCGCTGACCGGTCTCACCAAGCGCCGGGTGCGGGCCGTCGCCGAGGCGCTGGGGGCACCCGCCGAGCTGGTGGGCAAGGTCCCGACGGCCGACCTGGAGTCCCTCGCCCCCGGCAAGGCCGACGAGGACGCCCTCGGTGTCACCTACGACGAGATCGACGACTTCCTGGAGGGCAAGCCGGTGAAGCCGGACGCCTTCGAGAAGATCGTCTCCCGCTACCGGGCGACGGACCACAAGCGCCGGATGCCCATCGGCCCCTGAGCCTCCGTCCGCGGCCGACGAGCCGCACTCTATGTGCGGCTTGTCCGATATCGCCTTAATGTGTCGACTGAGAGACGCGGACAGTCGACGCCGGTCCAGCCGGCGGAAGGTGAGCTTCCATGGCTGCACGGCTCAAGAAGTCAGGTCTGCTCGGTGAACTCTCGGCGGAGTTCGCCGGCACGATGATCCTCATCCTCTTCGGGTGCGGAGTGGTGGCGCAGGTGGCCGCGGGCGGCGCCCTCACCGATCCGGAGGGCGGCCTCGGGGACCACGACAGCATCTCCTGGGCGTGGGGCCTCGGCGTCACCCTCGGTGTCTATGTGGCCGCGCGGCTGAGCGGCGCCCACCTCAATCCCGCGGTGACCCTCGCGCTCGCCGCCTTCAAGGGCTTCCCCTGGCGCAAGGTGGCCCCGTACGCGCTGGCCCAGACGGCCGGCGCGTTCGTGGCCGCGCTCCTGGTCCGCTGGAACTACACCGAGGCGCTGGCCAAGGCGGACCCCGGACACACCATCAAGACGCAGACGGTCTTCTCCACGCTCCCCGCCAACGGCAACACCGCGCTCCCGGTCCACGAGTGGGGCGCCTTCCGCGACCAGATCATCGGCACCGCCATCCTGCTGCTGCTGATCATGGCCATCACGGACCTGCTCAACACTCCGCCGGGCGCCAACCTCGCCCCCTTCGTCATCGGCCTGGTGGTGGTCGCCATCGGCATGGCCTTCGGCACCAACGCGGGCTACGCCATCAACCCGGCCCGTGACTTCGGGCCCCGGCTGGCGAGTTTCCTCACCGGGTACGGCGGGGCCTGGCGGGACCAGTACGGGAATCTCTACTTCTGGGTCCCGATCATCGCGCCGCTGATCGGCGGTGTGCTCGGAGCGGGGCTGTACAAGGTCTTCGTCGGCCGGTTCCTGCCGACCGCCGAGCCCGAACCGACGGGGCGCGTACCGGCGCCCGAGGACTGACTCACCGGCCGGAGAGGCGGCACCCATGGCGGACTTCATCGGCGCGGTGGACCAGGGAACCACCAGCACCCGATTCATGATCTTCGACCACGGCGGCAACGAGGTGGCGAAGCACCAGCTGGAGCACGAACAGATCCTCCCCCGCTCCGGCTGGGTGGAGCACGATCCCGTGGAGATCTGGGAGCGGACCAACTCGGTGATGCAGAACGCCCTGCGTCACGGCGGCCTGTCGGGGACCGACCTGGCGGCCATCGGCATCACCAACCAGCGCGAGACCACGGTGGTCTGGGACCCGCGCAACGGCCGCCCGTACTACAACGCCATCGTCTGGCAGGACACCCGCACCGACACCATCGCGGCCAACCTCGAACGGTCCGGCCGGGGCGACGTCATCCGCCGCAAGGCCGGACTGCCCCCGGCGACCTACTTCTCGGCCGGCAAGATCCAGTGGATCCTGGAGAACGTCGACGGCGTGCGCGAGGCGGCGGAGGCGGGACACGCCGTGTTCGGCAACACGGACACCTGGGTGCTGTGGAACCTGACCGGCGGCCCCGACGGCGGCATCCACGCCACCGACGTGACCAACGCGAGCCGCACCATGCTGATGGACCTGGAGACCCTCGACTGGGACGACGAACTGCTGGGCTTCTTCGGCATCCCCCGGTCGATGCTCCCCACCATCAACCCCTCCTCCCATCCGGATGCCTACGGCGCCACCCGCACCTCCCGGCCGCTGCGCGCCGCCGTCCCCATCGGCGGCGTCCTGGGCGACCAGCAGGCGGCCACCGTCGGCCAGGTCTGCTTCGCGCCCGGCGAGGCCAAGAACACGTACGGCACCGGGAACTTCCTGCTGCTCAACACCGGTACGGAACTGGTCCGTTCGCAGCACGGTCTGCTGACGACGGTGGCCTACCGGTTCGGGGACGACCCGGCGGTCTACGCGCTGGAGGGGTCCATCGCGGTGACCGGCTCCGCCGTGCAGTGGCTGCGCGACCAGATGAAGATCATCAAGACCGCGGCCGAGAGCGAGGAACTCGCCCGATCCGTGGAGGACAACGGCGGCATGTACTTCGTGCCCGCCTTCTCCGGCCTGTTCGCGCCCTACTGGCGCTCCGACGCCCGCGGCGCGATCGTCGGCCTGGCCCGGTACAACGACAACGCGCACCTGGCACGGGCGACCCTGGAAGCCATCTGCTACCAGAGCCGGGACGTCGTCGAGGCGATGGAGCAGGACTCCGGCGTCCACCTGGACGTGCTCAAGGTCGACGGCGGGGTGACCGCCAACGACCTCTGCATGCAGATCCAGGCCGACGTCCTGGGCGTCCCGGTCAGCCGCCCGGTGGTCGCGGAGACCACCGCGCTCGGCGCGGCCTACGCGGCGGGACTGGCCACGGGCTTCTGGCGGGACACCGACGAACTGCGCACCCACTGGCACGAGTCCAGGCGCTGGGAGCCGAAGTGGACCGAGGAGCGGCGCGCGCAGGGGTACGCCGGCTGGAAGGCCGCCGTGCGGCGCACCCTCGACTGGGTCAAGGTCGAGTGACCCCGGCCTGAGACCGCCGCGGGCGCACGACGGGGATCACCATAAGGTGATCCCCATGTCTGCCAGATTGAGTTCCGCGAGGACGCGCGCCGCGATGCGCACCACCGCGCGTGTCTCTGCCGAGTTGCTGCTGATACTCGCCATGCTCGCGGTGGCCCTGTGGGTCCTCGGCCGTATGTGGCCCGTCGTGTGGCCGCTGATAGTCGGTCTGCTCCTGACCACCCTGACCTGGCCCGCGGCCCGTTTCCTGCGACGGCACGGGTGGCGCCCCGCGCTCGCCGCCTCCGTGGTGACCGTGGGCTTCCTGCTGGTCGTCACGGGCATCGTGGCGCTGATCGCGGTCCCGATGTCGTCCCAGACCGACGAGTTGACCGACGGCGTGGTCGAGGGCATCGAGCGGCTGCGCGAGTGGGCCGCGGGTCCGCCGCTGAACATCGACGACGCCCAGATCACCGGGGCGCTCGACTCGGCGATGGCCCGCATCCAGGACAGCGTCGACGGTGTGGTCACCGCGGTGGCCACCGGGGTCGGCACGGTGGTCAACGGTCTCATCACCGCCGTCCTGGGCGTCTTCCTGATGTTCTTCTTCCTCAAGGACGGGCCGCGCTTCCTGCCGTGGCTCGCCCGCCAGCTGCCCGGCCGGCTCGCCACCGACGTCCCGACCGTGGCCCTGCGCAGCTGGGAGACCCTGGGCTCCTTCGTCCGCTCGCAGGCGCTGGTGGGCCTGCTCGACGCGGTCTTCATCGGGCTCGGCCTGTGGATACTCGGCGTGCCCCTGGTGCTGCCGCTGGCGGTTCTGACGTTCGTGTCGGCCTTCGTGCCCATCGTGGGCGCCCTCTTCGCCGGCTTCGTCGCGGTCCTCATCGCCCTGGTGTCGAACGGTCTGACGGACGCCCTGATCGTGCTGGCGATCATCGTGGTGGTTCAGCAGCTGGAGGGCAACGTGTTCCAGCCCATCATCCAGAGCCGCGGCCTCGGGCTGCACGCGGCGGTGATCCTGCTGGCGGTGACCCTGGGCGGGAGCCTGGCCGGGATCGTGGGCAGCCTGCTCGCCGTACCGGTCGCCGCGCTGATCGCGGTGGTGTGGAACTACGTCCGCGAGCAGCTCGTCGATCCGCCGCGGGAGCCCGCTCCGTCGGACACCTGAGAACGGCGGGACCCGGGCCCGTCCTTCCCGGGGCGGCCCGCCCACGGCGGGGGCGGACCCGGTCCGACCGCCCTCGCGCCACGGCCGCCTGCTGTTAGCTTGCGGCCGTGGACCTCTTCTCTCTCTCCTGGTCGGCGTTGCGCGCCGCGGTCGCCGGGCTGCGCGACGAGGACTTCGGGCGCCCTTCCGGCTGCGCCGGCTGGCTCGTACGGGATCTGGTGTGCCATCTGGTCATCGACGCCCAGGACGTCCTGATCACCCTGGCCACCCCCGCCACCGCGGAACCGACGCGGGACGCGGTGACGTACTGGAACGTCGTCGACGCCCCGACGGGCGACGATCCGCTCGACGCGCTGACCGTCCGCCTGGCCGCCGCGTACCAGGAACCCTGGCTGCTCAAGTTCCATCTGGACGACGTCGGCTCCGCCGCGGGCCGGGCCGCCGGCCTCGCGGACCCGACGGCCCGGGTGGGCACACGCGCCGAGGTGCTCACCGCCGGCGACTACCTCGGCGCGTACGTGCTGGAGTGGACGCTGCACCACCTCGACCTGGGCGCGCACCTGCCGGACGTCCCGGGGCCGCCCGCCGAAGGGCTCGCCCGGTCACGGGAGATGCTGGAGCGGCTCGCGGGGACCGCCTTCCCGGCGTCCTTCACGGACCGGGACGCGCTCCTGGTCGGCACCGGACGGCGGGCACCGACCGAGGCCGAACGCGCGGCCCTGGGCGGGACGGCCGCGCGGCTCCCCTTCCCGGTCGGCTGAGCACCCCGCGGGACGCCCACGGGCACTGGAGACAGTGATCGACGGGGGTTACGTTGGTCCCGTACCGATCACCTCGCGGAGAGGACGCCATGCCCGCCGACGGCCCGTACGACATCCTGGACGACCGCTTCCGTACCGGGCGCTGCGCCAACGGGGACAGCAGGCTGGAGGTCCTCCACGACGACTGCCGCTGGGCCGAGGGCCCGCTGTACGTCCCCGCCTGGCGCCAGCTCGTCTGGAGCGACATCCCCAACGACCGCATCCTGCGCTGGGACGAGGCCACCGGCACGGTCGGCGTCTTCCGCGCCCCGGCCGGGCACAGCAACGGCAACACCCTGGACCGTCAGGGCCGCCTGGTCACCTGCGAACAGGGCAACCGCAGGGTCACCCGTACGGAGCCCGACGGGGCCGTGACCGTCCTCGCCGACCGCTACGACGGCAAGCGCCTCAACAGCCCGAACGACTCCGTCGTGCGCTCGGACGGCACCGTCTGGTTCTCCGACCCGGACTTCGGCATCACCAGCGACTACGAGGGGCACCGCGCCGAGTCGGAGATCGGCGCGTGCAACGTCTACCGGATCGACCCGGTGTCGGGCGAGGTCCACCTGGCCGCCGACGGTTTCGACGGCCCCAACGGCGTGATCCTCTCCCCCGACGAGAAGCGGCTGTACGTCTCGGACTCCCGGGCGGCCCGGATCCACGTGTTCGACGTCCACGAGGACGGCGCGCTCTCGGGCGGCAAGGTCTTCGCCGAGGCCCGGGGCGACGTGCGGTTCGACAACATCCGCTTCGACGACGAGGGCCGCCTGTGGGCCGCCGCGCTGGCCGACGGTGTCCACTGCTACGACCCCGACGGCACCCTCATCGGACGGCTGCGGGTGCCCGAGCCCGTGTCCAACATCGCCTTCGGCGGCCCCAAGAACAACCGTCTGTTCATCACGGCCACCACCTCCCTGTACTCGCTGGTGATGTCGGTGACGGGAGCACCGCGCCTGTGAGCGGCGCAAGGGGCCGAACCGGTGTGCGAGGCAAGGCCGTTGCGGCGTAGGTTGTGACGAAGCACCCATGCCTCGGCTGAAAGACGGACCGTACCCATGAGCGATCCCGTGACGACTCCCGGCCCCGCACCGCACCAGAAGATCGACACCTCGGTGCCGCACTCGGCCCGGATCTGGAACTACTGGCTGGGCGGGAAGGACAACTACCCGGTCGACGAGCAGGCGGGTGACGCGTACACCTCGGTCTTCCCCGGCATCGTCACCATCGCCCGCAGCAGCCGAGCCTTCCTGCGCCGCAACATCACGTATCTGGTCGCCGAGGCGGGTGTGAGGCAGTTCCTCGACATCGGGACCGGTCTGCCGACCGCCGACAACACCCACGAGGTCGCCCAGCGCATCGCACCCGAGTCCCGCATCGTCTACGTGGACAACGATCCGATGGTCCTCGCGCACGCCCGCGCGCTGCTCTACTCCACGCCCGAGGGCGCGACGGCGTACATCGACTCCGACGTGCTCGACCCGGACAGCGTCCTGCGGGACGCCGCGAAGACGCTGGACTTCGACCGGCCCGTCGCGCTCATCCTCAGCAACATCCTGGGCCACGTCGCCGACTACGACCGGGCGCGTTCCATAGTCACCCGCTTGATGGACGCACTGCCGTCCGGCAGCTACCTCTCCGTCAACGACGGCTCCCGGGGCGTCGATCCGGCGTTCGACGAGGCCCAGGACGGCTACAACGAGAGCGGCGCCGTCCCGTACAACCTGCGCACCGTGGAGGAGATCACGGCGTTCTTCGACGGGCTCGAGCTGGTGGAACCCGGGGTCGTCTCCGTCCCGCTCTGGCGTCCGGACGCCGACGCGCCCGCCCCGAAGCCCATCGCCGAGCACGGCGGCCTGGCCCGCAAGCCGTAGGACCGACCGGGGCGCGGACGCCCCGCACGTGAGGAGCACGGATGACCGAGTGGACACTGCCCGAGACCTTCGCCGGCAGTACCGGGTCCGTCCGGTGGAACCGGCTGGGCGAGCCGGGCCGGCCGCCGCTGGTCCTGCTGCACGGCACGCCGTTCTCCTCGTACGTCTGGCGCGCGGTGGCCCGTTCGCTGGCGCGGGACCACCAGGTGTTCGTCTGGGACATGCCGGGTTACGGGATGTCCCAGATGTCCGCCGGTCAGGACGTGTCCCTGGCCGCGCAGGGCCGGGTCTTCACCGAACTGCTGGCCCACTGGGGCCTGACGGAGCCCGTGGTGGTCGCCCACGACTTCGGCGGTGCGGTGGCGCTCCGCGCCCACCTGCTGCACGGCGCCGCCTACCGGGCCCTGGCCCTGGTCGACCCGGTGGCGCTGGCCCCTTGGGGCTCGCCCTTCTTCCGGCTGGTGCGCGAACACGCGGAGGTCTTCGAGCGGCTGCCGCCGGCGCTGCACGGCGCTCTGGTCCGTGAGTACGTGGGGTCGGCGAGCAGCCCGGGGCTGCACCCGGCGGTGCTGGAGCGGCTGGTACGGCCGTGGCTCGGCGAGCGGGGCCAGGCCGCCTTCTACCGGCAGATCGCCCAGGCCGACCAGCGCCACACCGACGAGATCCAGGACCGCTATCCCGCCATCGGCGTACCGACGCTGGTCTGCTGGGGTGAGGACGACGCCTGGATCCCGGTGGCCAAGGGACGCGAACTCGCGGCGGCCGTCCCCGGCGCCCGCTGGGAGCCGGTCCCCGGCGCCGGTCACCTCGTCCAGGAGGACGCGCCCGCGGAGCTGACCGCCGCGCTGCTGGGCTTCCTGCGGCGGCTCGCCTGACGGCGGTGTGACGACGCCCGAGGGACCCGGGGGCGTGTGACCGCGCGCGGGGCCGCGCGCGCTGCTCGTGCCCACGGAGACGGCACGGTGCCCGGGAACCGAACGGTTCCCGGGCACCGTGTCTCGTCCGACCGGTCTACCGGTCAGGCGGGGGTGATGTTCTCCGCCTGCGGGCCCTTCTGGCCCTGGGTGATGTCGAAGGTGACGGCCTGGCCTTCCTGCAGCTCGCGGTAGCCGGTGGCGTTGATGTTGGAGTAGTGCGCGAAGACGTCGGGGCCGCCGCCGTCCTGCGCGATGAAGCCGAAGCCCTTTTCGGAGTTGAACCACTTGACGGTTCCGCTGGCCATGCCTTTTGCCTTTCAGCCGATATCGGATCCGCACCGTGCGAACCCGGAGGTGGTCGTCCTGGTCCTCCGGCATTGCACAGCAAACCGCCCGCACTCCGGCGCGGGCGGTCTGGGCGAACCACGACATCTGCTGCTGACGCTACACGGCATGTCCGAGCCCCACCAGTGAGTAAGGGGTCCGAGCGGCAACGATGTTGCCTCCTGGGCCATACGGGGGAGACGGCGAGGCGGGCGCACAACCCGGTTCCGTTAGTGGTGAAGCAATGAGTAGTCCACCCACGGAGTCGGAGAACGATATGACCGTCAGAAGAGCGCTGGCCCTGGTGATCGGCGCCGTGCTGTGCACCGGCGTGCTGGGGACCGGGTGCGCCCAGCAGCCGTCGGGGCTCTCCTCCGGGGACGCGCAGCCGCCCGCCGCGTCCGCGTCGTCCCCGGCGGCCGAGGCGGCCCGTACGTCCCCGCAGGCCGGTCCCCCGCGTTCGTTCCCCCGGCCCCTGCCGGGGATCGGGCCGGCCATGCGGGCCCGGCTCCCCGACGGCTCCCGGCAGGCGCTGGTGGTCACCGGGGCCACCGAGACGTCGAACCGGGCGGAGGTGGTGCTGTACGAGCGGTACCCCGCCGAGGGTTGGCGTGCCGTCGCCGGTCCCTGGCCCGCGCACAACGGGCTGCGCGGCTGGACCGACGACCACGAGGCGGGTGACCTGCGCACTCCCGTCGGGGTGTTCGGCCTGAGCGACGCCGGGGGCCGGCTGCCCGACCCGGGCGCCCTGCTCCCCTACGACCAGGATCCCGAGTTCGCCGTGTCGGGCACCGGACACCTCGGGGAGCCGCTGGAGGGCTCGTTCGACTACGTGATCGCCATCGACTACAACCGGGTGCCCGGCACCACTCCGCTGGACAAGACCCGCCCTCTGGGTGAGGACAAGGGCGGCGGCGTCTGGATCCACGTCGACCACGAAGGACCGACCAACGCCTGCGTGTCGCTGAGCGAGGACCACATGCGCGCGCTGCTCACCGCCCTGGACCCGGAGAAGGAGCCGGTCGTGGTCATGGGACCGGAGCCGGTGCTGGCGCGGTAGGGCGCCGCCCGGCGCGGGTCCGGCCACCGCCGGACGCTGAGCCGCGCCGGACGCCGACACCGCTCCGGACGCCGCAACGGCGCCGTGGCCGACGGAGGTGGCCGACGGCCACGGCCGGCCGGCACAGCCGTGGCGGGAACCCGGCCGTCCGCCCCGGTTCAGCCCACGGGCGGCATGTCGGTGGGGGCCGAGTCGAGTCCGGGCCGGCGCTCACGCCAGCCGCCCCGGGTGAAGTCGGGGATCTCCACCGGGCGCCCGCCCCGGGCCAGCGACCGGACGCTCAGGGGCACGGGCGAGCACCAGGCCGCGGAGTCGTAGACGTCGATGTCCGGCACCAGCCCCGCCCGCATGCACTGGACGATCCGCCACTGCAGTACGTAGTCCATGCCGCCGTGGCCGCCGTTGTTGGCCGCGTCGTCGCCGACCTTCCGCCACAGCCAGTGGTCGTACTCCTTGCGGTAGCCCTCGAAGTCGCGCCAGGTGTGGCCGCTGTGGTCCGGTTCGACGTAGATCCGGGCGCCGGTCGGGGCGGGGCCGGCGTAGTCCTCGACGATGCCCCGGCTTCCCGCGAGGGTGTTGATCCGGCTGTAGGGGCGCGGGGAGCTGACGTCGTGCTCCGCGCGGATCGTCCGGCCCTTCGCCGTCTCGATCATGCAGGTGACCAGGTCCCCGTTGACGTACTCCTCCTTCCAGGACGGGTGGTCCCTCGGGACGAAGCGCGCACGGTAGTCGGCCAGGCCCCTCGGGGCGGTGGAGGTGGCGCTGAGGGTGGTCATGCGGTCGCCGCGGTTGACGTCCATGGCGGCCGCGATGGGCGCCAGGCCGTGCATGGGGTAGAACGACGCGGTGCTGCGGGTGTGCCACAGGCGCCGCCAGGAGTCGGTGTAGTAGGTGTCGGAGAAGAGGAGTTCGCGCAGGTCGTGCAGGTAGCCGCCGTGGCCGTTGGTGAGGTCGCCGAACAGGCCGTCGTGCGCGGCCTTGAGCATGGCCAGCTCGTTGCGTCCGTAGTTGCAGTTCTCGGACAGCAGCAGGTGCCTGCGGGTCTTCTCCGAGGTGTCGACCAGGTCCCACAGTTCGCGCAGTTCCGTCGCGATGGGGAGTTCCACCACGGCGTGGCGGCCGCTGAGCAGTGCCGCCCTGCCCTGCTCGTAGTGGAACTCCCAGGGAGTGGCGATGTAGACGAGGTCGATGTCGTCGCGCCCGAGCATCCGGGCGTAGGAGTCGGCGGAGCCGCCGTACTCGGCGGGCCGTGGGTGGCCCTTGCTCTGCAGGCGGTCGGCGGCGCGCCTGGCACGGTCGGCGCGGATGTCGCAGACGGCGGTCACGGTGCAGCCGGGCACGGCCGCCCACCCGGTGATCATGCCGCTGCCCCGGTTGCCGAGGCCGATGACGCCGACGCGGACGGTGCGGTGGGCGGCGAAGGGCACGCCGATCATCGATTTCTGGCCGCGTCCGCGGCGGGGGGCCGGTTCGGCGGCCGCCACGGACGGGGCGGCCGCGGTCATCCCGGCCGCGAGCGCGCCGGTGGCGACGGCACCGCCCAGGAGCAGTCGGCGTGAGACAGCGGGCGTTTCGGACATGACGGCAACACTCCTCGTGGCGGTGGCATCACGGCGGGGGCACTGTCGGGCGTTGTCGAGCACGGACGGGCACGGTCGAGCACGGTCGAGCGCGGTGGGGCACGGCGGAACACGGGGCGGGCACGGGAACAGCAGGGCGGAGCCCCGGCGGACCGCGTCGAAGTCGCACCGTCGATCCGCCGGTCCGTCGAACGCTTTCGGGGCATGACTCTGCGGCCTCTGCCGTTACATGTCAATACGTGCTCGATACAAAGCCGTTCCGAGCATTTCCACGCACCCGGGTGGGGGCGGTGTGCGGTCCGGCGGCTGTGGTGCGGCGGTCAGAACAGCCGTTCCTGGGCGGGCGCGGGCCGCTTGCGCCGGCTGCGGCGCGGGGTGCCGCGCGGGGGCGCGGTCTCGCCGAACAGGGGCGCGGTGCCGTACTCGTCCGGTTCGGCGGGCACGGCCGCGGGCCCGGTGCCCACGTTGAGGACCAGCGGCGCCTCCCGGTCGAAGTCTCCGGGGGTCATCGCCACCCACTCACGCTCCTGCCGCTCCTCCACGCGCCGACACCTCCCTCGCTCCGCCCGCCGCGACCACGCGACGCTACCAGCACCCGGCCGGCCCCGTGATCACGGCTCCCGCCCGGTACGACCGCCGCGGACGCCGTCCCTCCCGCCGGGCGGTCACCCGACCGGCGGACGACGGCGGCCCGAGGTCGCGGCCCGCCGGGACGGCGCGCTGCGCGGCGGCCCGTGCGGGGCACACACTGAGGACATGGGTTCCCTCGATCCGGCGACAGTAGCGCGACGATTCCCGGACGGACCGGTGAGCGTGGCGTCGGCCCGCAGGTTCGTGCGCGCCGCGCTGGAGGACGTCGCCTCCGAGTTGGTGGACACGGCCCAGCTCCTGGTCAGCGAGCTGGTCACCAACGCGGTGCTGCACGCGCGCACGGAGGCCGAGGTGACGGTGTCCCGCCTCGACGGCCGGGTGCGGGTGCGCGTCGCCGACCGGCGGCCCGGTCGCTCGCTGGTGCGGCAGAACTGCCCGCCGTACGCCGGCACCGGTCAAGGGCTGGCGCTGGTGGAGCAGTTGGCGTCCCGCTACGGCGTCGACATCGGCGACGAGGGCAAGGCGGTGTGGTTCGAACTGTGGCCGGACGGTCCGCCCCCGCCGTCGTCCGGGTGGGGGACCGCGGCGGCGTCGTGTCCGGCCGAGCGGACGGTGACGCTCGTCGACGTACCGAGCGCCCTGGAGTCGGCCTGCCGGCAGCACCGGCACGCCGTCCTGCGGGAACTGACCCTGGCGGCGTCCGCAGGCGGTCCCGCTCAGGTGCCGCCCGAGGACCTGGCCGCCGCCAACGACGTCAACAACGTGATCAGCGCCTGTGTGACGGCCGCGTCCCGGGACCCGCTGCCCGACTCCGGTCTGCGTTCCCTGCTCCTGCCGCTGCCGGCCGACGCGGCACCCGCCGTCCGGGCGCTGCGCCGCACCCTCGGTGTGGCCGAGGAGGCGGCGCGTGGGGAGCGGCTGCTCACCCTGCCCGCCCTGCCGCGTTCCCGGGCGTTCCAGGACTGGTTCTTCGACCAGATCGTCGAGCAGTTGGACGGGGGTGGGCCCACCGCGTGGACCGTGATGCCCCGCGATCCGGAGGTCAGCTCCGACGAACTGGTCCCGTGGGACCCCGGTCAGGTGCGCACCAGCCGTATGCCGACCATCGCCGCCGACGACGGCAACCGGATCATCGCGGCGAACGGGCCGGCGGCGGAGCTGCTGGGCTGGTCACCGGACGATCTGGTGGGGCGCCGTCTGACCACGCTCATCCCCGAGCACCTGCGCCGTCGGCACACGGCGGCGTTCAGCACCATGCTGCTGACGGGCCGCACCCGCATCGTGGGCCGCTCCGTGCCGCTTCCGGCCCGGCACCGTGACGGCGGCGTGGTTCCGGTGCGGCTGTTCATCCAGACGCAGGAGACGGCCGACGGCCGCACCGTGTTCGTCGCCCAGCTGGCACCGCGGGCGACCACGGCCCCGGAGGTGCCGAGGACGGTCGGCAGCGCCCGTGACGCGGCCCGGTCGGCCGCCGGGGAGGCTCCCGCGAGGGTCCCCGCGGGCGGCCCGTCGGCGGAGGGCGACGCCGACACCGCCATGTCGGCCCTGGACCGCCTCTCCCTCCTGGCCGAACTGGGGTCACGGTTCAGCGACGCCCTGGACCTGGACGAGGGGCTGCGGCGTGCCGGGCACCTGCTGACGCGGCGGCTGGCCGACTGGTGCGTGCTCGACCTGTTCACCGAGCACGACCAGGTGGACCGGGCCTGTGTCGTCCACCGCGACCCCCGCGGGCTGCGCCCCACCGCGTACGAGGGCCTGCTCCCGGCCGTCTCCGAGGAGTCGCGCGGTCCGCTCGCCCGGGTGCTGCGCGGCGCGGGTCCGCTGCTGCTCACCGAGGCACCGCCGCCCGACCAGGCCGACAACGCGCTGGACCGCGACTACCGCGCCCTGTTCCACGGGCTGGGCGCGGGCAGCGCCGTGGTCGCTCCGTTGCGGGCCCGGCGCAAGATCTTCGGTGCCCTGACCCTCGCCCGCGCGACCGGCCGGCGGCCCTTCACCGAGGAGGACCTGCCGCTCGTCGACGACCTGGTGCACAGTCTCGCGCTCGGGGTGGACAACGCCCGTCTGTACCAGGACACCCGCTCCATCGCCGAGCGGCTGCAGCGCTCCCTGCTGCCGGTGCTCCCCCGGGTCGAGGGGCTGGAGCTGGCCGCCCGCTACGCCGCCTCCTCGACCACCGCTCAGGTCGGCGGGGACTGGTACGACAGTTTCGTCGTGTCCGGCGGGGACACCGCCCTGGTCATCGGCGACGTCACGGGGCACAACCTCGACGCGGCCATCGCCATGAGCCAGTTGCGCAGCATGCTCCGCGGTATCGCGGTGGACCGCGAGGAGCCGCCCGCGGAGGTCCTGCGCCGCCTGGACCTGGCCAACCACAGCCTGCACCGGGAGGCCACCGCCACCTGCGTCTACGGCCTGCTCAAGGGCCGCGCGCCGGGTCCCTGGGAGCTGCGGCACTCCTCGGCCGGTCATCTGCCGCCGCTGCTGACCACGGCCGAGGGCGAGACCCGCTATCTGGACGAGGGTGCGGGTCTGCTCCTCGGCATGGACCCGGACATGCCCCGCCGCACGGCACGCCATCGGCTGCCGGCCGGCTCGACGCTGCTGCTGTACACGGACGGTCTCGTCGAACGCCGGGACGAACCGCTGGACGAGGCCCTGGACCGGTTGCGACGGCACGCCGCCGACCTGGCGCGCGAGTCCCTGGACACCTTCTGCGACGAGTTGATGATCGGTCTGGGGGCGGACAGCGAGGACGACATCGCCCTCCTCGCCGTCCGTCCCTCGTGACCGCGCCCGCCGGGCGTCAGTCCGTACGGTGCCCCGCGAGCAGGTCCGCGATCCGCTCGTGCAGCTCCTCGGGCACCCGGATGCCCCAGCGGCCGGCGGCCTCGGCGCCCAGCTCCCGGCTCCACCGCCAGCTGTCGCGGGCCGCGGTGCGCAGCTCGTCCTCGCGGGCGGCGGCGGTGGTGGCGGTGTAGCGGTCGACGTCGGCGGCGGGCAGGTCCTTCTCCAGGGCCCGGCTGGGGGTCAGCCAGTGGGCGGTGGAGCCGCGCAGCAGCCGGCACAGCTTGAGCTGGAGCGGGCCGACGACGGCGTGCAACAGGGTGTGGGCGCGGGCCACTTCGCCCCGGGCCAGGACGTGGGCCAGCATCAGCGTCCAGTTGGCCAGTTCGTCGCAGAGCTGCTGCGCGGTGGCGGCGGGCTCGGGCGGACGGAACTCCGCCAGGCGGCGGGCGGCCCGGGTGAGGCGGCCGGTGCGGTCCAGGAGGACGGCGGCCTCGGGGCGGGGCAGGTGGACCATGCCCTCCCAGGTCGGGACCTCCTCGATGCCCTGGCCGGCCGGGGTGATGTGGAACTCTCCGCGCATCAGGTCGTCGAAGACGACCGCGAGGATGCCGTACATGTTGGTGTACGCCAGCTCCAGCGGGGCGAGCTGTCCGAGGAACGCCCGGGCGTCGAAGTCGTCCAGGTGCTTGTCCTCGACGTACAGGTACGCCTCGATGTCGGAGTGGGCGTCGGCCTCGCCGACCGTCCAGGAGCCGTAGAGGAGGACTCCTTCGAGACGGGGTTCCGACTCGGCCAGCCGGCGCAGGCGGGCGATGCGGTCGTCCAGGGCCGGGGAGGCGGAGGACACGGGGCGAACGGACATGGGTGACTGTCTCCTGAGTGAGCGCGCGGGCACGAGGGATCGACGCCCGGCAGGTGCGGGGCGGATGGCTGCGGACCGTGCGGTCGGTTCAGGAGACGCCCATGACGGGGAGTCTACGCGACGCTCGTGGATCACGGGGTGACGATCGGGAACCGGGGGTCGGGGCGTTCCATGAGGCCGCCCAGGGTGGTGAGCGCGGTGAGGTCGCCGTCCGGGACCATCAGGCCGGCCGCGACGGCGGCGGGGAACGTGGTCGTGCGGCCGACGACGGCGTCGAGCGTGGCGCGGGCCAGGCGCAGGGTCAGGTGCGGCTTCTCGCCGCGCGGGGCGTCGCCGGGCATCGGGATGAGCGCGCCGTTGGACAGCAGCAGCGTCCAGACCTCGGCGGGGGCGTCCGGTGTGCCGTCGGTGATCTCCCAGCGCAGCAGGAGGCGTCCGGCCGCGGCGGCGCGCGGGCCGTCGATCCGTACGGCCATGGACTGGAAGATCTGCTCCACGGTCAGCGCGGCGGCCATGCCGGACCCGCCGCGGCCCGGGGCGCCGAGGACTCCCCCGCGCAGTTCGGCGGCGCCGGTGAGGTAGAAGTTGCGCCAGGGGCCGCACTCGGCGCCGTGGCCGAGCCGTTCGAAGGTGTCGGCCTGGAGGGCGCGGGCCTCGGCGTGTCCGGGCTCGGCGAACAGGACGTGGTTCAGCACCTCGGCGACCCAGCGCAGGTCCCCGCGGTCGTAGGAGAGGCGTGCCTTGGCGACCACGGCGTCGGCGCCGCCCATGAACTCGGTGTAGCGGACGGCGGCTTCGCGGGGCGGGTGCTGCCACAGGTGCGCGGGGTTGCCGTCGAACCAGCCCATGTAGCGCTGGTAGACGGCCTTGGCGTTGTGGCTGAGGGAGCCGTAGTGGCCGCCGATGTGGGTGCGTTGTTCCAGCGCGGGCGGGAAGCGCAGTTCCTCGGCGATCTCGGCGCCGGTGTGTCCGGCGTTGATGAGGCGTACGCACTGGTCGTGGAGGTAGGCGTAGGCGTCGCGCTGCTCCTCCAGGAAGCGCACGGCGCGGTCCTGGCCCCAGGTGGGCCAGTGGTGGGAGGCGAAGACCACGTCGGTGGTGTCGGCGAACAGGCGCAGGGTCTCGGTGAGGTAGCGGGCCCAGGCGCTGGGGTCGCGGACCAGGGCGCCGCGCAGGGTGAGGACGTTGTGCAGGGTGTGGCAGGCGTTCTCCGCCACGCACAGCAGCCGCAGGTCGGGGAAGTGGATGTTCATCTCCGCCGGGGCCTCGGTGCCCGGGGTGAGCTGGAAGACCATCCGGACGCCGTCGACGGTCTCGGTCTGGCCGGTGGCGCGGACGTCGAGGTTGGGGGCGATGAGACCGACGCTGCCCAGGGACGTGGTCTGGCCGAGGCCGCAGCCGATCTGTCCCTCGGGTCCCTTGGGCAGGGCGGCGCCGTACATGTAGACGGAGCGGCGTGCCATGGCGGGGCCGGTGATGACGTTCTCGCCGGCGGCGTGTTCGAGGAAACCGGCGGGCGCGATGACCGGGAGCCGTCCGGCGGCGTCCTCGGGGTCGGCGACGCCGTGGACGCCGCCGAAGTGGTCGACGTGCGAGTGGGTGTAGAGGACGCCGGTGACGGGGCGGTCGCCGCGGTGTTCCCGGTAGAGGGCGAGTGCGGCGGCGGCCACCTCGGCGCTGATGAGGGGGTCGACGACGAGGACGCCGCGGTCGCCCTCGACGAAGGTGACGTTGGACAGGTCCAGGCCGCGCACCTGGTACACGCCCGGCACCACCTCGTACAGGCCCTGCCTGGCGGTCAGGCGGCTCTGTCGCCACAGGGACGGGTGCGCGGTGGGCGGGCAGTCGCCGTCCAGGAACGCGTAGGCGTCGGCGTCCCAGACGGTGCGGCCCTCGGCGTCGCACACCACGCCGGGGCTGAGCCGGGCGATGAAGCCCCGGTCGGCGTCGGCGAAGTCCTGGTCGTCCTCGGGGAGGTGGGCGGGGGTGGTGCCGGGCATGGATGCTTCCTCGGTGGGGGTGAAGGCGGGGTGCGGGGCGGTCAGGCCAGGGTGGCGAGGCCCTTGGCGATGCCGTTGCGCTGGATCTCGGACGTGCCGGTCAGGACCCGGAACATGCGCATCTTGCGGAACAGGTACTCGATCTCGTGGCCCTGGGTCAGTCCGTCCTTGCCGTGGATCTGCACCGCCTCGTCGAGCAGGCGGAAGGCCGACTCGGCGACGAAGAGCTTGCACATGAACGCCTCGGTGCGCACGTCCTCGCCCCGGTCGAGGGCGGCCAGCGCGGCGTAGGTCATCGAGCGGGCCGCGTAGAGGTCGGCGGCCATGTCGGCGAGCTTGTGCTGGATGGCCTGGAGGGCGAGCAGGGGCTTGCCGTTGACCGTGCGGGTGAGGGCGCGGTCGCGGGTGAGGTGCAGTGCGCGGCGGGCGGCGCCGATCGCCGACGGGCAGTGCAGGAGGCGGTTGACGGTGACGCGGCCCAGGGCGATGCGCAGGCCCTTGCCCTCCTCGCCGAGGAGGTTGGCGGCGGGGACGCGGCAGTCGTCGAGGACGATGTCGCTCTCGATGTGCTCCCCGGACATGGGGGTGGCACCGTCGGTGACCCGGCAGCCGGGGCTGTCGAGGTCGACGAGGAAGGCGGAGTAGGACTCCTCCTCCGTGCCCGCCATGCGCGCCACCACGATGGCGAAGTCGGCGAAGGGGCCGGCGGAGCTGAACACCTTGTGACCGGTGAGGCGGTAGCCGTCGCCGTCCCGGACGGCGGTGGTGCGCATGGCCCGCACATCGGAGCCGGCGTCCGCCTCGGTGAGGGAGAAGCAGCAGGCGCGTTCGCCGCGGACCAGCGGCAGCAGATAGGTGTCGAGCTGGTGGGGGGTGGCGTGGCGCAGGATGTCGCCGGCGCGCAGCGGGCCGCCCATGTCGCCGAGGACACTGTGGCCGAGGACGCGGCCGGAGGCGGCGATCTCCTCCTTGAGCACGGCGAGTTCGGAGTAGGTCAGGGCCTGCCCGCCGTATTCCTCGGGGAGGTGGATGCCGTAGAAGCCGAGTGCGCGGCAGCGTTTCCAGACCGGCTCCAGATCGGCCCGGGAGAGGCGGGAGGTGTGGGTGATGCCGTTGTCGTGTTCGTACTGGGCGAGTTCACCGTCGAGGTATCCGCGCAGGCGCTCGACCAGGTCGGCCAAGCGCGGATCGTCGGGGACGGGGCGGAAGGAGAAGGTCATGGGGCGGGTCTCCGGGGGAGGTCGTGGTGCGGGGCGCCGGGGGGGGGGGGAGGTTGTGGTGCGGGGCGCCCGGGTCTCGGTGCGGGGCGCCGGGGTCGGGGGCTCGGCCCGGTTCAGTGCACGCGGCGGGTGGCGTGCGCCCAGTACGGTTCGCGGACGGCCTTGCGGTCGAGCTTGCCGTTGCGGTTGTGCGGGAGTTCGCCGACGAAGTCGACGGAGCGCGGCTTCTTGAAGCGGTCCAGGCGCCGGGCGCAGAAGTCGGCCAGTTCGTCGGCGGTGACCGGGGTGCCGGGGCGGGGGACTACGACGGCCTTGACCGCCTCGCCCCACTGCTCGTCCGGGACCCCGATCACGCAGGCCTCCTGGACGGCGGGGTGCTCGTACAGGACGGTCTCGACCTCGTTGCTGTAGATGTTGAAGCCACCCGAGATGATCATGTCCTTCTTGCGGTCGACGAGGAACAGGTAGCCGTCCTCGCGCATCCAGGCGAGGTCGCCGGTGTGCACCCAGCCGTCGCGGAAGGTCTGGGCGGAGAGTTCGGGCGCCCGCCAGTAGCGGCGGACGCAGTCGGGTCCGCGCACGATGATCTCGCCGACCTCACGGGGCGGGAGCGTGTTCCCCTGCTCGTCGACCACCCGGACCTCGGTGTCGTAGGCGGCCCGGCCGCAGGACTGGAGGAGTTCGGGGTCGTCGGTGACCGCGCGGGCGATGTCGGCGCCGGACATGCCGGCCACCACACTGGTGGTCTCGGCCAGACCGTAGCCCTGGGCCACCACCGGGCCGAACAGGGCGACGGCGTCGCGCAGTCGCCGCGGTGAGACGGGTGCCCCGCCGACGCGGACGCTGGTGAGGCTGGACAGGTCGCGGTCGGCGGCCCCGGGATGGGCGAGTACGGCGTTGAGCATCGCGGGTACCAGGAACGTGGCGGTGATGCGCTCGCGCTCCACGGTGTCCAGGAACGCCTGTGCGCTCCAGCCCGGCAGCACATGGGTGGTGGAGCCGCCGAAGACGCCGGCCAGCAGGACCATGCCGGTGGCGTGCGTGATGGGACCGCAGGCCAGGTAGCGGGTGTCCGGGCGGGGCCGTGACTCGTCGTTCATGAGGGTCTTGCGCATGTTGGCGAGCCGGTTGCCGAAGGTCTGCACCGCCGCCTTGAGCGAACCGGTGGAGCCGGAGGTGAAGTTGAGGACGGCGGGCGCGTCCTCGTCCGTCTCCACGGCCACGGGCTCGGTGCCGCCCTCGGCGAGCAGGCCGTCGTAGGAGACGGTCGTGGCCTGCGGCCCGTCGTCGGTCGCGGACGCGTCGAGGGCCACCGGGAGGCAGTCGGTGCCGGCCGCCGCCACGGCCGCCAGGGCGTCCTCGCGGTGCGCCTCGTCGAAGACGAGCACCCGCACGGGGGCGTCGCGCAGGATGTGCTCGATCTCCGCGCGGCCGAGCCGGGCGTTGACCGGCACCCGGATCAACCCGGCCTTGTACAGCGCGAATTCCACCTCCACCAGCTCACCGCGGTTCCAGGCGAGGGAGGCCACGGCGTCGTCGGGGCCGAGTCCGCGCCGGACCAGCGCGGAGGCCAGCCGGTTGGCGCGCTCCTCGAGGCGGGCGTAGGTCCAGGTGCGGTCGCCGCAGACCAGGGCGGGGTGCTCGGGCCAGTGACGGGCGCTGCGGGTGAGGTAGATGCCGAGGTTCAACGACGGGCTCCCATACGCGAACATGAACGGGCTGAATGTTTCCAGACAGATTGTTCGGTAACGCATCGCCTGTCAAGAGTCCGTAGACTGACTGCCGCTCGGACGGCGCGGACCCGCCGGGCCGGCAGGGATCGGAACCGGACAGGGAGACGGACTACGGGGATGGCCGAGGACCGACGCATTCGCAAGACGCGCAGAGCACTGCGCGACGCCCTGGTCGCGCTGGTCCTGGAACGGGGCTTCACGGCGCTGAGCGTCGAGGACATCACCCAGCGCGCCGACGTGGCGCGGGCGACGTTCTACAGCCACTTCCGGGACAAGGACGAGCTGTTCGCCCGCGTCACCCGGGACCTGCTCGACGAACTCGACGAACGGCTGCGCCCGGCGATGGCGGAGACCGCGGTCGGTTTCACCGGCAGGCCGGTGCTGGAGATGCTGCGGCACGCCCGGCAGGAGCGCGACCTGTACCGGATCGTGCTGCGGGGCGAGGGGGACGGCAAGCCGCTGCGGATGTTCACCGAGGCGTGCGCCCGCGTCGCCGCCGAGGAGTTCCGCGGCCGCTCGGAGCGCAACGACGTGAAGCCGCGGATCGACGCCGACCTCCTGGCCCGCGTCTGGGTCGGCGAGCAGGTGTCGGTCCTCCAGTGGTGGGTCGAGCACGAGACCCCGCCGCTGCCGGCCGAGGAAGTGGTGCGCATGCTGCTCGACTTCGCGCTGCACGGCCGGTACTGGGCCACCGGTTTCGACCGGCCCGAGTGACGGCGGACCGGCCGCCTCAGCCCTCGCCGCCGAGGGCGCGGGCGTCGCGGTCCGGGCGGATGGCGAGCATCGCCACCGCGCCGCACACGGCCATCACGGCCGCGGACAGCAGGAAGGCGATCGCGTAGCCGGTCGCCTCGGAGGCCGCGCCGTCGACCAGGTGCCCGGTGAGATACGGCACGAACATGCCCGGCAGTGTGCCGGTCGCCGCGACCACGCCGAAGACCGGGCCGCGCCGGCCCGCGGGCACGACGGCCGCCGTGGTCACGTAGTGCAGGGGGATCGCCACCGCGTGGGCGGCGAAGGCCACGGCCACCAGCGCCAGTTGCGCGGGGCGCTGTTCGGCGAAGGGCAGCAGGGCGAGCGCGGCGCCGGACACCAGGACCGCCGCCCCCTGGGCGATCCCGTCGGCGGCGCGGCCGGCCCGGCCATGCCGTTTGCGCCGGTCGACGAGGGCCGGGACGGACAGCAGCAGGAGCAGGCTGAGCACCGAGACCGCGCTGACGGCGACCGACGCGGTCGACGCGGTCAGGTCGAGCTGGGTCTGCAGATAGACCGGCAGCCAGGCACTGGAGACCGCCAGCGCCCAGTGGGAACCGAAGGCGCTGAGGACGCTGCCCACGACGGTCCCGCTGAGCAGCAGCCGGGACAGCGGAGGCGCCGACGCCTCGACCGTGGCCCGGGTGCCGTTCCGCTCTCCGGCCCCGGGGGTCCCGGACGCCGGGGCGGCACCGGCGGCGGACCGCTGGGCGGCGGCGCTGTAGGGGCCTTCCTTGCCGACGGCGTACCAGACCAGGCACCAGGCGGCGCTGGTGATCGCCAGCGCGACGAAGGCCGAACGCCAGCCCAGATTCACGATGAACCAGGTCAGCACCGGTGCCGCGACGGCGGTACCCAGGGCCGCGCCGCCGATCTGCAGGGCCGAGGGCATCCCGCGCCGGCCCGGCGGGAACCAGCCGTAGAGGGTGTGCATGGACATCGAGGCGGCGGGCCCCTCCGCGGCGCCCAGCAGCAGCCGCCCCGCGACGAGGGCGGGGACGGTGGCCACCAGGGCCGGCAGTTGGGCCACCGCCCACAGGGCCGCCATCACCAGGAGCATGGTGCGCGTCGACCACCGGGCCGACAGCAGTCCGACGACCAGTCCCGAGACGCTGAACAGCACGTAGAAGGAGCTGGAGATCAGCCCGTAGGTGCTCTTGTCGATGGCGAGTTCGTCCATGAGCGGGACCGCGGCGAGGCCCAGCACGGACTTGTCCGCGTAGTTGATCATCATGAAGGCGACGACCATCGCGAGGATCAGCCAGGCGCGGCGCCGGTCGTACGCGGGTGGGTCCGGAGTCTCCGGGGCCGAGGTACGTCGGGGCGGGAGAGGATGAACGGCCACAGCGGCTCCAGGTAGGCACGGCGGAAGATATCGAACGACCTGTCCATTAACTTTCGTCTAGTCCGGCAAAGTAGTTCGCGACTCCAGCGGGGTCAACGGTCCGGACGTGACCTTTGTGCGGGCGGGGGTGGGCCGTCCGGTTCCGCCGGCACTGCCCGTTCGGGCACCGGCTTGTGCCTCGGCGCCTCCTGACACCCGCGGCGACAGGCCGTTGACTTCGGCCCGTGAGCATCACGTCCCGGCGGGCGGCCGGGTGAACGACGACCGACCGACGGTGGCGGCCCCGGCCACGGCGGACCCGGCCGGGGCGGCGGACGGCGAAGGGCCGGCGCGGCAGCGCGGGCAGGAGGAACCGGCACCGAGGCGCCGGCGACGCGGTCCCGGGCCCTTCACGCTGCTGCTGCTCCCGGGGCTGGTGACCGTGACGGGCGTCGCCGCCTTCCTGGCGCTGACGGGCGGCCTGCCCACACCGTGGCCCGAGGACGCGGAGGCGGAACAGGCGGCCGTGGACATCGACCCGTCCTACGTCCCCTGGCTGCGCGAGGCGGCCTCGGCCTGCACCGTCCTGGAACCGTCCGTGCTCGCCGCTCAGATCGACCAGCTCTCCGGGTGGAGCGACGACACGGACGAACTCTCGGGCCACAAGGGCATCGCCGACTTCACCGACGGCGAGTGGCGCACCTGGGGCAGGGACGACGACGGCAACGGACGCTCCTCGCCCCTCGACCCGGCGGACGCGATCATGGCGCTCGGTCGGCAGGACTGCGCCCTGGCGGAGCGGATGACGGAACTGCGCACCTCGGGCAGGATCAACGGGGACCTCGTCGACCTGACCCTCGCCGCCTACGCGGAGGGAGCCGACGCGGTGACCGAGGCGGGCCGCGTCCCGCCGACGGCCACGGCCTACCTGGCCGAGGTGGAGGCCCTGGTCCCGCGCTACGAGGCGCTCGACCGGGACGGTGCCGCCGGCGGCACGGGCCAGGCCGCCGGAGCGCTCCTGGCCGCCCCGGTCAGCCCGCTCACGGTCACCTCGCCCTACGGTTCGCGGGAGCACCCGCTGACCGGCGTCACCAAGCTGCACACCGGCGTGGACTTCGCCGCGCGCCAGGGGACGCCGGTCGCCGCCGCACGGGCGGGCCGCGTCGTGTTCGCCGCGTCGACCACCGCGTACGGCAACCGCGTGGTGATCGACCACGGGACGATCGAGGGCAAGCGGCTGGAGACGACCTACAGTCACCTGTCGTCCCTGGACACCGCCGTGGGCCGGACGGTGGAGGCGGGCACGATGGTCGGCCGGGTGGGCTCCACGGGCCTGTCCACCGGTCCCCACCTGCACTTCGAGGTCGTCCTCGACGGCTACTACACCGATCCGCGCCCCTGGCTGACGCCCACGGGCTGAGACGAGTCGGACGTTTCCGCCCCGCCGACCGGCGTCCGGAGCGTTTGATCCGCCGGATCCCGTCCAGGGTTTCAGCATGACCGTGTCGAAGCGCGAGACAGAGCGAAAGTACGAGCCGTCGTCCTCCGGCATCGAGGGGCTGCCCGATCTGACCGGCGCCGGGCCGGTGGCCTCGGTCACCGCGGCCGGGCCCGAGGAGCTGGACGCGGTGTACCACGACACCGCGGACCTGCGGCTGGCCGGCTCCTCGGCGACGCTGCGCCGCCGCACGGGCGGGCCGGACGCCGGCTGGCATCTGAAGCTGCCGCTGACCGGGGACACCCGGGAGGAGGTGCGGGCCCCGCTGTCGGACGAGGTGCCGGACGCCCTGCGCGAACTGCTCCTCTCCCGCACCCGGGGAGCCGCGCTGCGTCCGGTGACGCGGGTGCGGTCGACCCGGGCCGTGCGGCACCTGTGGGACGCGGACGGCGCGCCGCTGGCGGAGGTGAGCCTCGACGAGGTGCGGGCGGATTCGCTGCTGCCCGGCGGCGGCCGTGCCGAGTGGCGGGAGGTGGAGGTCGAACTCGCCGACGGGGTCGGGGCCGGGCTGCTCGACACCCTGGAGAAGAAGCTGCGCAAGAAGGGGATCGTCCGGGCGGACAGCCCCTCGAAGTTCGTCCGGGCGCTGCGGGAGACCGGCGCGGCGGCCGAGGGCACCCGGACCCGCGCCGCGGCGGCCCCCGGTTCACCCGGCTCGTATGTGCTGGCCTATCTGGAGGAGCAGGTCGCCGCCCTGGTGGCCCTGGACCCGGCGGCCCGGCGTGAGCTGCCCGACGGGGTGCACCGGATGCGTGTCGCCTGTCGCCGCCTGCGCAGTTGCCTGCGCTCCTACCGGTCGGTGCTCGACCGCCGGGTCACCGATCCGGTGCGCGCGGAACTGAAGTGGCTGGCCGGTGAGCTGGGAGTGGAGCGCGACCAGGAGGTACTGCGCGAGCGCCTGGGCGCGGGGATCGACGACCTGCCCGGTGAGCTGGTGCTCGGTCCGGTCGCCGCCCGGCTGCGGGCCTGGGAGGTGTCGCGGGGCGAGGACAGCCGGACGCGCACCCGCGCGGCCCTGGCCTCGGACCGCTATCTGCGGCTTCTGGACGCGCTGGACGGCCTGCTCGCCGAGCCGCCGCTGCGCGGCAAGGCCACCGGGAAGCCGGCCCGGACGATGGGCGGGGCGGTCCTCAAGGAGTACGACCGGCTGGCCGGCCGCATGGAGCGGGCCCTGGCACTGCCGCCGGGTCCGGACCGGGACGTGGCGCTCCACCAGGCCCGCAAGGCCGCCAAGAAGGTGCGGTACGCCGCCGAGGTCGCCCGGCCCGTGCTCGGCAAGCCCGTCAAGCGCCTCGGCAAGCGCGCCAAGGCCGTCCAGCGACTGCTGGGCGACCACCAGGACGCGGTCGTCGCCCAGGAGGCACTGCGGGAACTGGCGGTGGCCGCGCACACGGCGGGAGAGACCGCGTTCACCTGGGGAGTGCTGCACGGACAGGAACGGGCGCGGGCCCGGGCACGCGAGAAGGAGCTGCCCGCCGTGTGGCGGGAGGCGTCGGACCCGGCGCTGCGGACCCACCTGGCGCACTGACCGGCCGGGCGGTCGCGCCGGGCACGGCGGCACCGGGCCGACCGGGCCGCCCCGGGCCCGGGCTCGGGCGTCCCGGCACCCGCCGCGCTCAGGCCGCCCGCGCGCGGGTCCGGACCAGACGTGGCCGCGCGGGCGCGGGCGCGGGTGCGGGCGCGGCCGGTGTCGTCCTCACGGCGGTGACGCGGTACATCGTCCGGGTCGGGTCGATCAACGGCTCGCCCAGGGCGATCCGGCCCGCCGCGTACAGCCGGTCACACTCGGCGGTGGGCAGCGCCGCGTAGCAACCGCCCCGGCCGGTGGCCGAGTCCAGTGGCCGCCAGTAGCTGTATCTGCGCCGTCCGCCCTCGCGCACGGTCACGAACACGGGGGTGCGCGCGTCGGTGACGATGCGCAGGACGTCGGCCTCGGCGGCGCTGAGCGGGCCGCACGGGCGGGGCCCGCGGCGACCGTTCGCCCGTGGGTCGGTGGTCTGCGCGTGAACGGCGGTGAGCGGCATCGGCTGCGGCCTTTCCGGGACAGGGGACTCGAGACCGCCTACCCGTTCCGGCCGGAGTTGATCTCGCTTGCCCGCATTGTTGTGCACGGCACTGACAACGGGGGTCCGCACCGCCGCGAAGCCACGGGTCAGGCCGTGGATGCGGCCACCTGGCGCAGCGGGTGGGGGTTGAGACGGGCGAAGCCCTCCTGGCGCTCGTAGGGGAAGTACGGATAGGGGGCCGTCGTGGCGCTCGCCGCGTCGAGGCGGGCCACCTGCTCCTCGGTCAGGCTCCAGCCGACGGCGCCGAGGTTCTGCCGCAGCTGCTCCTCGTTGCGGGCGCCGATGATGACCGAGGAGACGGTCGGGCGGCGCAGCAGCCAGTTGATCGCGATCTGGGGGACGGTCCGGCCCGTCTCCTCGGCGACGGCGTCCAGGGCGTCGACCACCCGGAACAGGAGGTCGTCCGGGACGGGCGGGCCGAAGTCGGCGGTGGCGTGCAGCCGGCTCCCTGCCGGAAGCGGGGTCCCGCGGCGGATGCGACCGGTCAGCCGGCCCCAGCCGAGCGGGCTCCAGACGACGGCACCGACGCCCTGGTCGAGACCGAGCGGCATCAGCTCCCACTCGTAGTCCCGGCCGACGAGGGAGTAGTAGACCTGGTGTGCCGCGTAACGCCGGTGTCCGTGGGTGTCGGCGTCGGCCAGGGACTTCATCAGCTGCCAGCCGCTGAAGTTGGAGACCCCGGTGTAGCGGAGCTTGCCGGCCCGTACGAGGTCGTCGAGGGTGGCGAGCACCTCCTCGACCGGGGTTCCGGCGTCGAAGGCGTGCAGGTGGAAGAGGTCGATGTAGTCCGTGCCGAGGCGGCTCAGGGCCCGGTCGACGGCGGTGATCAGCCGGGCGCGCGAGGTGCCCGCGTCGGCCGGTCCGTCGCCCGTCGGGAGCCCGGCCTTGGTGGAGATGATCACCTGGTCGCGCCGGCCCCGGATCGCGGCGCCGAGCACCTCCTCCGACGCGCCGCCGGAGTAGACGTCGGCGGTGTCGAACATGGTCACCCCGGCCTCCAGGCAGATGTCCACCAGTCGGCGGGCCTCCGCGGCGTCCGTGGTGCCCCAGGCGCCGAACAGCTCTCCCCGGCCGCCGAACGTGCCGGCGCCGAAGCTCAGCTCCGGGACCATGAGCCCGGACGCGCCCAGTCTCCTGAATTCCATGACGGTCTCCCCTTCGTCTTCGTCTTCGTCGGGCCGTCTCCGCGCCGGGCGGCGCCGGTGCGCGTCGCGCAGCGGACGGCGATTCCTAACGGGACTTACATCCCCTTAAGATGCTGCGAGACTAACAGGAGAGAGCAACTAATGGAACCGGAGTACCGTTATGGCTTCTGAGGCCGCGAAGGAGACCGCGAACCCGGGCAGCGTCCGCCCCGGAGGGCGCACCGCGCGGGTACGCTCCGCCGTCCTGCGGGCCGCGGGTGACGCCCTGGCCGAGCACGGCCTGGCCGGACTCGACCTCGCGGACGTCGCCCGCCGCGCGGAGGTCGGAAGGACCACCGTCTACCGCCGCTGGGGGAATCCGGTCGCCCTCGTCGCCGATCTGCTCGTCGAGATGGCGGAGCAGTCGCTGCCCCGCACGGAGACCGGCACCCTCGCCGGCGACCTGCGCGCCAACGCCCGGCTCGTGCGGCGCACCCTGGCCGACCCGCGCCAGGGCCCGCTCTTCAAGGCCGTGATCGCCGCGGCGACCTGCGACAGCCGGGCGGCGGCGGCCCTGCACCGGTTCTACGAGACCCGGGTCGACGAGTGGGCACCCTGCGCCCGGCAGGCCGTCGAGCGCGGCGAACTGCCCCCGGGCACCGACGCGCGCGAGGTGATCCGCGCCGTATCGGCCCCCCTGTACTACCGCCTGCTCACCACCGCCGAACCGCTCGACGAGGCGGCGGCCGACCGTGCCGCCGACGCCGCCGCGGCGGCGGCACGCGCGGGCGCCTTCGTCACCACGACGGAGTGACGGGCCGCCGGCACGTACGGCAGGCACCCGGAATGCGCCATTGCCACCGGGACGTCCGGCCGGTGGCGCGGGGCGGCGCGGCACCGGCCGCGCCCCCGCCCTGTGGTGCGCGAACACCGGCCGCCATCGGGTGACACGAAGCCGTCACAACTCCTTCACCGCACACACACTTCCGGCCGAGCCCTGTTCCGCCCGTTCCGGACGGTGCAGACGGTGCGGCCGGGCCGTGCCTAGTCTCCCGGGCCATGCGATCCACACGAACGAGACGCCTCGGTCTCGCCACGATCATCGCCCTCGCCCTCGCCCTGTTCGGCCTGGCGCCCACCGCGAGCGCCGCCGACCCCGCCCCGGCCGAGCTGACGTTCACCACCGACACGGCGACCACGCGGCCGGGCGGCACGGTGAACCTGTCGATGACCATCAAGAACAACAAGACGTACGACATCTGGTTCGTCTACCAGACGATCGACCCGACCTGGCTGACCACCCAGCGGCCCGACCTCAAGTACGCCTTCACCGGCTGCACCTTGGCCTCGGACGCCGGCGCCGTCCCGTGCTCCGGCACCGGACCCGCCGACCTCGGCACCAACTACGGGGCGACCGTCCCGCCCGGCCAGAGCCGCACCGTCACCCTGACCCTCCAGGTCGCCGCCGACTCCGGCTGCAACGGGAACATCGGCTTCTACTCGTACTTCTACGTCGAGTTCAGCGACAGCACCAGCGTCAACGGCGGCCCGGTGTACACGCCGGAGACCCGCGTCCTGTGCGCCTGACCGCGAGGGTACGGCTGACCTGATCTCGCTCCGGCGCAGGTCGGCACCCTGGTCGAGACCACTGACACCCGCGCGCCCCCGGAAGCGACGCTTCCGGGGGCGCTCCCTCCGACTCGCAGCAGCACACGGGCCTGCCGGGCCCGTCCGCCGTCCCCGCCCGGCGTCGGCGGACCGCGTGCGGCGGCGCCGCTTCCGGCGAAATAGACACATACGCTTTTCCGTCAAGTTCCGCAGCAGGCACACAAATGCTCCACATGAGCATCACTATGTGACGCGACGGAAACGTCGACGACCGACGTCTCAGGGGGGCGACGGCGTGGTCACGGGGTGGGGTGGACTCCGGCAGGAGTCCGTCCACCCCTGCCCAGGGGGAGGGAATCTCACCGCATGAAGCGGACCATACGCACCACGGCGCTCGCAGTGGGCGCGCTGATCGCGTCGCTCGGTCTACCGGCCGGGCCGGTCCACGCCGACGCCCCGGCCCCGCGCATCGACCTGCGGGTGCTGGTCGTGAGCGACGGCGGACCGGCCACCGACGCCATCGCCGCCGAACTGGAGACGGCGGGCACGCCGGTCACGGAGGTGGACCTGCGGGACGCCGGCCGGCCGGTGATCGACGCCGGGTTCCTCGCGGACACGGTGGACGGACGGCCGCGCGCCCGGTTCCAGGCCGTGGTGCTGCCCAACGACAACCCGTTCCCCGCGGGCTCCGCCGAGATGACGGCGCTCGCCGACTACGAGCGCGCGTACGCGATCCCGCAGGTCGACGCCTACACCTACGCCCGACCCGAGGTCGGGCTGCAGGCCGCCGTCGGCGCCGGGTACGCCGGCAGCGTCGACGGCGTCCGCGCGGAGGTGACCGAGGCCGGGCTGTCCGGGCCCTTCGGGTACCTGGACGGCACGGTGCCGTTCGAGGACAACTCCCCCACCGTGGGCGAGTCCTACGCCTACCTGTCGACGCCCGCGCCCGGCGCCGACTTCGTGCCCTACGTCCAGGCGGCGATCCCGGGACGGCCGACGAAGGGGTCCCTGGTGGGCGAGTACCGCCACGACGGACGGCGCGAACTGGTCGTCACCTTCGTCTACAACCAGCACCAGCAGCAGTTCCGGCTGCTGGCCCGGGGCATCGTGGAGTGGATGACCGGGGGCGTCCACCTCGGCGCCGGCCGCAACTACTTCGCCGTGCACGTGGACGACGTCTTCGCGGCCGACGACCGCTGGGACACCGAACTGAACTGCACGCCGGGGGACGTGGACTGCCCGCCGGGCGAGGGCACGCCCAACCCCATCCGCATGGTCCCGGCCGACGTCGACCACGCCCTCGCCTGGCAGCAGAGCCGGGACTTCACCCTGGACCTGGCCTACAACGGCTCCGGCAGCGTCGACCACCGCGAGGACAACGGCGGCGCCGACCCCCTCGCCGACCGGTTCGTCGCCGAGCGGAACCGCTTCCGCTGGATCAACCACACCTACACCCACGCCTTCCTGGGCTGCCGGCAGGACGTCACCGTCGTCCCGTGGAAGTGCGCGACCGATCCCGACGGCAGCACCCAGTGGGTGAGCCGGAACGAGATCGCCGACGAGATCGCCACCAACCGCGTCTGGGGCGAGAGCGCCGGACTGCCGCTGGTGAACCAGGAGTTGGTCACCGGCGAGCACTCCGGCCTGAAGGTCGCCCCGCAGCAGCCCGAGGACAACCCGAACCTGGGCCCGGCCCTCACCGACACCGGGATCACCTGGCTCGCCTCGGACAACTCCCGCGACCCCGTCCAGCGGCGGGTGGGCAGCGCCACGACGGTCCCCCGCTACCCGATGAACGTCTTCTACAACGCGGGGCGGGCGGCCGAGCAGGTCGACGAGTACAACTGGATCTACACCAGCCGGGCCCAGGGCGGCAGCGGCATCTGCGAGGACAACCCCGCCACGTCCACCTGCCTGACCGCTCCGCTGGACCCGGAGACGGGCTACACGGAGCACATCGTGCCGCTGGAGACCCGGATCGCCCTCGGACACGTGCTGTCCAACGATCCCAGGCCGCACTTCATCCACCAGTCGAACCTCGCCGAGGACCGCATCGCCTACCCCGTCCTGGACGGCGTACTGGAAGGCTACGCGGCCCTGTTCGCCGACAGCGCCCCCGTGGTGAACCTCCGCATGGCGGACATCGGCGTCGAGATGCAGCGCCGCGCCGCCTGGCGGAACGCGGTCGACGCCGGACAGGTCACCGCCTACCGCGTCGGCGACAGCGTCACCGTGCGGGCGCCGGAGGGCGTCGCCGTGACGGCGACGATGCCCGAGGGCACCCTGCGGGGCGGCACGGCCTTCGGCGACGCCTACGCCGGCGCGCTCTCCGGCTGGACCCCCACGTCCGGCGGGACGCTCGACCTCACCCTGCCCTCCACGCCCACCGCTCCCGGTGACAAGGTCACCCTCCCGGCCGACACCGGCACCGCCGCCCCCACCGCGCCCCCCACCCGGGTGCCGCCGGGTGTGACCGAACCGGTGCCGTACGGCGCGCGGCGCTGAGCACGACGCGTCACCGAAGGCCCGCACACCCACCTCGGCCGTGGAGCACAGCCATGCACGTTCCCCACGGCGCGCGACGCTCCGGCGCGTCGCGCGTCACCCTGCTCACCGAAGGCACCTATCCGCACAGTCACGGCGGCGTCAGTGTCTGGTGCGACCAGCTTGTCACGGGCATGCCCGACCTGGACTTCGACGTCATAGCCGTCACCGGCACCGGTCGCGAACCGGTGGTCTGGGACGTCCCCGCGCACGTCGGCCGGGTCGTCTCCGTCCCCATGTGGGGGGCCGCCCCTGAAGGGCGCGTCCCCCGGCGGCGCCGGGCCGACCGGCTCGCCGCCGACTACGAGCGGTTCGTGACCGCGCTGCTCGACCCGCGCGCCGAGGAGGGGTTCGGCCCGGCGCTCTACCGGCTGGCCCGGGCCGCCGCGGACGGCGTGCTCAGCCCGTTCCTCCGCGGCGACCGGGCGATCGCCGTCCTCACCGCCGTCTGGAACCGGCCGGGGCTGCCCGTGCGCGAGGCCCGGCCCACCCTGCACGACGCGGTGACCGCGACCACCCTGCTGGAGCACGCCCTGCGCCCGCTGGCCGCGCCGTACCCGGAAGAGGGTGTGGCGCACGCGGTCAGCGGCGGTGTCGCGGTCCTGCCGGGCCTGGCCGCGCTGGACCGGCACGGGGTGCCCCTGCTGCTGACGGAGCACGGCGTCTACCTGCGCGAGCGCTACCTCGGCTACCGCACCGCCCCCTACCGCTGGCCGGTGAAGGCACTGCTGCTGGGCTTCTTCCGGCTGCTGGCGGAGGAGAGCTACCGCCGGGCCGCCCTGATCACCCCGGGCAACCGCTACAACCGGCTGTGGGAGGAACAGGGCGGCGCCGCACCGGAGTCCATACGCACGGTCTACAACGGCGTCGACCCGGCCGCGTTCCCGCCCGCCGGACCGGAGCCCGAGCAGCCGGTGCTCAGCTGGGCCGGACGGGTCGACCCGATCAAGGACCTGGAGACCCTGATCCGCGCCTTCGCCCTGGTGCGGGCCGAACTGCCCGCCGCCAGGCTGCGGTTGTTCGGCGGGACACCGCGCGGCGGCGAGGCGTACCGGGAGCGCTGCGAGGCGCTGGCGGCGCACCTCGGACACGGTGAGGCGGTGACCTTCGAGGGCCGGGTGGAGGACATCAAGGACGCCTACGCCGCCGGCAACGTGGTGATGCTGTCGAGCATCAGCGAGGGCTTCCCGTTCACGCTCATCGAGGCCATGTCCTGCGGGCGCGCGACGGTCTCCACGGACGTGGGCGGGGTCCGGGAGGCGGTCGGCGACGCCGGGCTGGTGGTGCCGCCGCGCGACCCGGCCGCCATGGCCGCGGCGGCACTCGCCCTGCTGCGGGACGCCGGACGGCGCCGGGCGATGGGCGAGGCGGCCCGGCTGCGGGTGATCGAGCAGTTCACCCTCCGTCAGACCATCGACACCTTCCGGTCCATCTACCTGGAACTGTCGGCGTTCGGCGGCGCGGCCCCCGCCGCGTCCCCCGCCGACCCCGCGTTCGCGGCGGCGGACCGCGGCGCACCGGTGGGGAGCGCGACCGGATGAGCGGACCCATGGCCCTCGAACCGGGCGGCGCGGAGCAGGACACGCTGGCGCTCCGCCTCGTCGACGAGCGCGCCGGCACCCGTCGTGCGACCGACCAGCACACCCTCGCCCTGGTACGGCCCGGTCACGATCCCCGGCGGGACGCGGTCGACCGGCTGGCCGCCGAACTGGCCGACCGCGTCGCGCCCGCCGTGCACCCCTACGAGGTCGCCGCGCTGCTGGAGTCCGAGGGACTGACCGGCGAGGTGATCGAGGAGCGGTACGGGCACCGCGACCTGTTCTCGCTCGCCACGGCGCTGTACGAGCGGGTGCCGCGCGGCTTCCCGGACCCTCCGCGCCCGGCCGATCCCTGGCGGCCCGACCATGTGCGGTGCGCGCTGCGGGGAGCGCTGTTCGCGCTGCCCGGCCTGGCCTACGCGCTCGCCGGGCGCCTGCTGCCCGCGGACGGGACGGTGCGGGCCCTGGTGGTCGCGGGGCTCCTGTCCTGGGCGTGGAACCAGGCGCTGGGGCACCGGGCGTACCTGCGGCTGGCGACCGGACGGCGGGAGGCAGGCCGCACCCTGGTGAAGGGGGCTCCCGCGGGTGCCGTCGCGGCGACGGCGGCCGGGGTGTCCCTCGCCGGGTCCGGTGCGGCGGCCCTCGCCGTGACGGTCCAGTCGGGATACCTGGCGGCGGCCGGAGTGCTGCTGGTGCTGGGCCGGGAACGGCTGCTGCTGGCCGCGCTCGCGCCGGTGACCGCCGGTGCCGTGGCGTTGCCGTGGTGGGAGCCCGGGGACGTCCTGCGGGCCGGCCTGCCGGTGGTGTCGCTGCTCGGCGCGGTGGCCGCGGCCGGGTGGGCGCTGCGCGGGGTCCTGGCGACCGCGCCGGTCCCGGACGCCGCCCGTCCGCATCCGCTCCGCTCGGTGCCGTACGGCCTGTTCGGCCTGGCCGCCGGGACGCTGGTGTTTCTGGCGGGCCGTCAGCACCCGTGGGCGGCGGTGGTGCTGACGCTGAGCATGGGCCCGGCGGAGTGGCTGCTGTACCGGTACCGGGGTCTGTCGGTGGCGGCGCTGCGGAGCACCGCGACCCCGGCCGGTTTCCGGGCGCGGTCCGCCGCGGTCCTCGCCGGCTGCCTGCTGGCGTATCTCGGTCCGCTGCTGCCGGCCGCGCTGCTGGTGGACGCCGATCCCGTCACGCTGCTCCCGCTCGCGGCGGTGCTGTGGACCTCGCTGCTGCTCCAGGCGTTCGGCGTGGCCTGGGTTCCGGCCGTCCTGTGTCTGGCGGCGGCCGCCGGCGCCGGCGCGGTGGCCCTGGCCGGGTCCCCGCCGGGTCCGGCGACCGCGCTGGCCCTGTGCTGCGGCGGCGCGGCTCTCTGTCTGACGGTGTGCGTACTGCGGCTGCTGGGTCGGCCGGCGGCCCATGCCTGAGGCCCGGCGGAACCGCCGTACCGCCACCGGACCCGGCGCGGGCCGGACCCCGTGCCCCGCCCTCCCCCGAACACCTGCGCAAGACCGGCCGAAGTGCCGCCGTACCACCGACCGTTCCACCCACCGGAAGGACCCCGCGTGACCGCCACACCGCTCGCCGCCGTCACCGGAGCCGAGGGCTTCATCGGCTCCCACCTCACCGAGGCCCTGGTCGCCTCCGGCCACCGGGTGAGGGCCATGGCGCAGTACAACTCCTTCTCCTCGTACGGCTGGCTGGAGACCCTCTCCCCCGACGTCCTCGACCAGGTCGAGATCGTCCTCGGCGACGTCCGCGACCCCGGATCGGTCCGGGGCCTGGTCGAGGGCGCCGACTGCGTCTACCATCTGGCCGCCCTCATCGCGATCCCGTACTCCTACCAGGCACCGCACAGCTACGTGGACACCAACGTCACCGGCACGCTGAACGTGCTGGAGGCGGTGCGCGCCCAGGGCACGCCCCGGCTGGTGCACACCTCGACCAGCGAGACCTACGGCACCGCGCGGACCGTGCCGATCACCGAGGACCACCCGATCCACACCCAGTCGCCGTACGCCGCGTCCAAGGCGGGCGGGGACCGGCTGGCGGACAGCTACCACGCCAGTTTCGACACGCCCGTCGTGACGCTGCGGCCCTTCAACACCTACGGGCCGCGCCAGTCCATGCGGGCGGTGATCCCGACGGTCATCGGTCAGGTGGCGGCCGGCGAACGGACCATCACCCTCGGCGACCTGCGCCCCACCCGGGACTTCACCTTCGTCAAGGACACCGCGCAGGCGTTCCTCGCGGTCGGCAGGGCGCCCGCCGAGCGAGTGGTGGGCCGTACCTTCAACGCCGGTACCGGCGGCGAGATCTCCGTCGGCGACCTGGTCGCGCTCATCGGCAAGGTGATGGACACCGCACTCGACGTACGGGAGGACGAGCGGCGGCTGCGGCCCGCGAACTCCGAGGTGATGCGGCTGGTCGCGGACGCGACCCGGCTGCGGGAGGCGACCGGCTGGGCCCCGGCGCACGACCTGGTGCAGGGCCTCGCGCACACCGTGGACTTCTTCCGCGACCCGGCCAACCTGGCCCGCTACAAGACCGGCATCTACAACATCTGACCGCGGGCACCCGCTCGCGGCATCCGACCACCACATCTGCCCACGACCGGCACGTGAACCGAGGGGGAACCACATGCACGCAGTGATCCTGGCCGGCGGCAAGGGCGTCCGGCTGCGGCCCTACACGACCGCGCTGCCCAAGCCGCTCGTGCCCATCGGCGACCAGCACGCCATCCTGGAGATCGTCCTGCGCCAGCTCGCCGCGGCCGGTTTCACCGGCTGCACCATCGCGATAGGCCACCTCGGCGAGATCATCCGCGCCTACGTCGGTGACGGCTCGCAGTGGGGTCTGACCGTCGACTACTCCACCGAGGAGAGCCCGCTGGGGACCATGGGGCCGCTGCTCACCATGCGCGAACGGCTGCCGGAGCACTTCCTGGTGATGAACGGCGACATCCTCACCGACCTCGACTACGCCGACGTGCTGCGCAGGCACCGCGCCTCCGACGCGCCGCTGACCATCGCCACGTACGCGCGGAAGGTGCACATCGACTTCGGCGTGCTGACCACGGACGCGAGCCGGGTCGTCGCCTTCACCGAGAAGCCGAGCATGGACTACCGCGTCTCCATGGGCGTGTACGGGCTCTCCCGGGCGACGCTCGACGGGTACACGGCCGGGCTGCCGCTGGGCTTCGACGAGCTGGTGCTCGACCTGCTCGGGTCCGGCAATCCGCCGCACGCCTACGACTTCGACGGCTACTGGCTCGACATCGGCCGCCCCGACGACTACGACCGGGCCAACGCGGAGTTCACCAGCCGCAAGTCCCTGCTGCTCAAGGGAGCCTGAGCACCGCATGCGCATTCTCGTCCTGGGCTCCACCGGCTTCCTGGGCGGCCACGTCGCCGAGCGGCTGCGCGCCCTGCCCGGCGCGCGGGTCCTCGAAGGCGGCCGCTCCGCCGGCGCCGGCGTGCCCGTCGACCTGGCCACCGACCGGGCCGACCGGCTCGCGCGCGTCTTGGCGGAGGCGGACGTCGACACCGTCGTCAATTGCGCGGGGGCGACCGGCGGTGACCCCGTGACGCTCGCCGAGGTGAACGCACGCGGTCCCGCCGTGCTGTGCGAGGCGCTGCGGCGGGCGCGCCCCTCGGCCCGCCTGGTGCACCTGGGCTCCGCCGCCGAGTACGGTCCGGGAACCGAGCGGGTACCGGTGCCCGAGTCGGCACCGACCCGTCCCGTCAACGCCTACGGCGCCTCCAAACTGGCCGGCACCGTCACCGTCGCCACCTCGGAGCTGGACGCGGTGGTCCTCAGGGTCGGCAACCCGGTGGGGCCCGGCGCACCGCCCACGGGTCTGCCCGGCCGGGTCACCGGCCTGCTCCGTGCGGCGGGCGCCGATCCGGACGCGGTGCTGCGGCTGGGCGACCTGTCGGCGTACCGGGACTTCGTCGACGTGCGCGACGTCGCGCGGGCCGTCGAACGGGCGGTCGCGGCGGCCGGCCCGCTGCCGTCCGTGCTGAACGTCGGGGGCGGCGGTGCCGTACCGGTGCGGCGGCTGGTGCGGACGCTCGCGGACATCGCCGGATTCCGCGGCCGGATCGAGGAACAGGGCGCCGGTTCGGCGCGCTCGGGCCAGGTGTCCTGGCAGTGTTCCGACATCACCGCGGCCCGGGCGGCGCTCGCCTGGCGGCCGTCGTACTCGCTGGACGAGTCACTGGCCGCGCTGTGGTCGGCCGGTGCCCCGTCCCGGACCCCGGAAGGCGACCGCCCGTCGTGAGCCTGCTCGTTCCGCTGTACGTCCACCCCGCCGAGGACCCGGGCTCCTGGCACCGGCTCATCACGGCGGCCGACCGCACGTACGGGGTCGTCCTCAACCCGGCGAACGGTCCGGGCGACGCCCCCGACCCCGCCTTCGCCTCGGCGGCGGGCGCGCTGCGGGCCGCGGGTGCCCGGCTGCTCGGGTACGTCGACACCGACTACGGCACGCGTGCGGCGGCCGAGGTGGCCGAGGACGCCCGGCGGCACCGGGAGTGGTACGGGGCGCAGGGGTGCTTCCTGGACCGGGTGAGTTCGGCGCCGGACGCGCTCCCCGCCCACCGGGCGCTGGTGCGCGCCCTGCGCCGGCAGGGCTCGGCCCCCGTCGTGCTCAACCCGGGCGTCCATCCCGCCCCGGGCTACGCCCGCATCGCCGATCTCCTCGTCACCTTCGAGGGCCCCTGGTCGGTGTACGTGTCCTCGTTCAGCCGGCCGGACTGGACGCTGCGGCACCGCCCGGAGCGGTTCTGCCACCTGGTGTACGGGGTACCGGAGGCGCTGGCGCCGCTCGCCGTGCGCACGGCGCGGGAGCGCGGTGCCGCAGTGTCCGGTCCGGTCACGGGCTCGCTGCCCAACCCGTGGTCCCGGCTGACTCCGGTACTGGCCGGGGATCCGTCGTGAGGCGCGGGGCGCGGGCGTTCGCGGCGGTGCTGGCCGCGCTCGCCATGACGGTGGTGGCCGGGTGCTCCGGTGCGGGCGACCCGCGGCCGCCGGAGCCGTCGGGCCCGTCGGGGTCGTCGGCGACCGAGGTGTGGCGGCCCCGGCCGGGTCTCGCCTGGCAGTGGCAGCTGGACGGGCGGGTCGACCCGTCGGTCGACGTCCCGGTGTACGACATCGACGGCTTCGAGAACGGCGTCGCCGACGTGGCCCGGCTGCACCGCGCCGGCCGCAAGGTGATCTGCTACGTCAACGTGGGTGCCTGGGAGGACTTCCGGCCCGACCGGGACGCCTTTCCCCGGTCCGTGCTGGGCGAGCCCAACGGCTGGCGGGGCGAGCGCTGGCTGGACATCCGCCGGCTCTCCGTCCTGCGGCCGATCATGGAGCGGCGGTTCGACATGTGCCGGGACAAGGGCTTCGACGCGGTGGAACCCGACCTGGTGGAGGGCTACGCCGACGAGACCGGCTTCCCGCTGACCGCGCGGGACCAGCTGGCGTACAACCGCATGATCGCCGCGATCGCCCACGAGCGCGGTCTCGCGGTGGGCCTCAAGAACGATCTGCCGCAGATCCCCCAGCTCGTGGACGACTTCGACTTCGCCGTCAACGAGCAGTGCGCCGAGTACGGCGAGTGCGCGCGGCTCGCTCCCTTCGTCGCGGCGGGCAAGGCGGTCTTCCACGTGGAGTACGACGAGCCGACCCGGGGCTTCTGCGCCCAGTCGCGCCGGCTCGGGCTGTCCTCGATGCTGAAGCGGCCGGAGCTGGGGGTCTGGCGCGAGCCGTGCTGACGGCGGTGCGGGGGCCATGCGGCAGGATGGGGGCATGAGCGTAGTCAAGATCAACGTACTGACCGTCCCGGCCGAGCAGCGCGAGACGCTGGAGAAGCGCTTCGCCTCGCGGGCCCACGCGGTCGAGAGCTCCGACGGCTTCGAGTGGTTCGAGCTGCTGCGGCCGGTGGAGGGCACCGACAACTACCTCGTCTACACCCGGTGGCGCGACGAGGCGTCCTTCCAGGCGTGGATGGAGGGCCCCATGAAGGCGGCCCACCAGGGCGGCGCCGAGGGCGGGGAGCGGCCGAAGCCCGCGGCGAGCGGGTCCACCGTGTGGTCGTTCGAGGTCGTGCAGCAGGCGGCGCCGAAGGAGGCGTGAGAGGACGGTGGCGGCCCCGGTGCGGGGCCGCCACCGCCGTCAGGCCAGCTGGACGAGCAGGTCGCCGCCCTCGACCTGCTGGATGCGGTTGATGGCGAGCCTGCTGACCGTGCCGGACTTCGGGGCGGTGATCGTGGCCTCCATCTTCATCGCCTCGATGGTGGCCACCGTGGCACCGGCCTCGATCTCGTCCCCCTCGGCGACGGCCAGCGTGACCACGCCCGCGAACGGCGCCGCCACGTGCCCGGGATCCGACCGGTCGGCCTTCTCGGTCACCGGGACGTCGGAGGCGGCCGAGCGGTCGCGGACCTGGATCGGGCGGAGCTGGCCGTTGAGCGTGGACATCACGGTGCGCATGCCGCGCTCGTCGGCGTCGCCGACCGCCTGCAGTTCGATGAGCAGCCGGACGCCCGGGTCGAGGTCGACCGTGTACTCCTTGCCGGGACGCAGCCCGTAGAAGAAGTCCTTGCTGTCCAGGACGCTGGTGTCGCCGAAGGAGGCGCGGTGGGTCTCGAACTCGCGCGCCGGCCCGGGGAACAGCAGCCGGTTCAGGGTCGCCCGGCGCTCCTTGGCGAGCCCGGCGCGGTCGTCGGCGGACAGCTCCGGCGCCGGCTTGGCCTCGGCCCGGCCGCGCAGCGCCTTGCTGCGGAAGGGCTCGGGCCAGCCGCCGGGCGGGGTGCCCAGTTCGCCGCGGAGGAAGCCGATGACGGAGTCCGGGATGTCGAACCGGTCGGGGTCCTGCTCGAAGTCGGCCGGGGAGACCCCGGCGCCCACCAGGTGCAGGGCGAGGTCGCCGACCACCTTGGAGGAGGGGGTGACCTTCACCAGGCGGCCCAGCATCCGGTCGGCGGCGGCGTACATGGCCTCGATGTCCTCGAAGCGGTCGCCGAGTCCGAGCGCGATGGCCTGGGTGCGCAGGTTGGAGAGCTGCCCGCCGGGGATCTCGTGGTGGTAGACACGTCCGGTCGGTGAGGCCAGGCCCGCCTCGAAGGGGGCGTAGACCTTGCGGACGCTCTCCCAGTACGGCTCCAGGTCGCCGACGGCCTGGAGGTCGAGGCCGGTGGGCCGCTCGGTGTGGTCGGTGGCGGCGACGATGGCCGACAGGGACGGCTGCGAGGTGGTGCCCGCCATGGACGCCACCGCTCCGTCGACCGCGTCGGCGCCCGCCTGGATCGCGGCGAGGTAGGTGGCGAGCTGGCCGCCGGTGGTGTCGTGGGTGTGCAGGTGCACCGGCAGGTCGAACTCCCGGCGCAGCGCGGAGACCAGGGTCGCGGCGGCCGGGGCGCGCAGCAGGCCGGCCATGTCCTTGACGGCCAGGACATGGGCGCCGGCCTCCACGATCCGCTCGGCGAGCCGCAGGTAGTAGTCGAGGGTGTACAGCCGCTCGTTCGGGTCGGACAGGTCGGCGGTGTAGCACAGGGCGACCTCGGCGACGGAGGTGCCGGTCTCGCGTACGGCGTCGATGGCGGGGCGCATCTGGTCGACGTCGTTGAGGGCGTCGAAGATGCGGAAGACGTCGATGCCGGTGGCCGCGGCCTCCTGCACGAAGGCGTCGGTCACCTCGGTCGGGTACGGGGTGTAGCCGACGGTGTTGCGGCCGCGCAGCAGCATCTGGAGGCAGATGTTGGGGACCGCCTCGCGCAGGGCGGCCAGCCGCTCCCAGGGGTCCTCGGCGAGGAAGCGCAGGGCGACGTCGTAGGTGGCGCCGCCCCAGCACTCCAGGGACAGCAGCCGGGGCAGGGTGCGGGCGACGACCGGGGCGACGGCGAGCATGTCCTTGGTGCGGACGCGGGTGGCGAGCAGCGACTGGTGGGCGTCGCGGAAGGTGGTGTCGGTGACGCCGATGGTGGGCGACTCGCGCAGCCAGCGGGCGAAGCCCTCCGGGCCGAGTTCGGTCAGCCGCTGCCGGGAACCGGCCGGGGGGTCGCCCGCGGGCAGGGCCGGCAGCTTGCTCAGCGGGTCGGCGAGTTCGGGGCGTTCGCCGTGCGGCTTGTTGACGGTGACGTCGGCGAGGTAGGTGAGCAGCTTGGTGCCGCGGTCGGCGGAGTGGCGGGCGGTGAGCAGGTGCGGGCGCTGCTCGATGAAGGACGTGGTGACCCGGCCGGCCTGGAAGTCGGGGTCGTCCAGCACCGCCTGGAGGAAGGGGATGTTGGTGGCGACGCCGCGGATGCGGAACTCGGCCACGGCGCGCCGGGCGCGGTTCACGGCGGTGGTGAAGTCCCGGCCTCGGCAGGAGAGTTTCACCAGCATGGAGTCGAAGTGGGCGCTGATCTCCGTACCGGCGTGGGTCGTTCCGCCGTCGAGGCGGATGCCGGAGCCGCCCGGCGAGCGGTAGGCGCTGATCTGCCCGGTGTCCGGGCGGAAGCCGTTGGCGGGGTCCTCGGTGGTGATGCGGCACTGGAGGGCGGCGCCGCGCAGGGTGATGTTCTCCTGCGCGAGACCGAGGTCGGCGAGCGTCTCCCCGGCGGCGATGCGCAGTTGGGACTGGACGAGGTCGACGTCGGTGACCTCCTCGGTGACCGTGTGCTCGACCTGGATGCGTGGGTTCATCTCGATGAAGACGTGGTTGCCGTCGCGGTCGACGAGGAACTCCACGGTGCCGGCGTTGCGGTAGCCGATCTGCCGGGCGAAGTTGACGGCGTCGGCGCAGATCCGCGTCCGCAGTGCCGGGTCGAGGTCGGGGGCGGGTGCCAGCTCGATGACCTTCTGGTGGCGGCGCTGCACCGAGCAGTCCCGCTCGTAGAGGTGGATCACGTTGCCCTCGCCGTCGGCGAGGATCTGCACCTCGATGTGGCGGGGTTCGACGACCGCCTTCTCCAGGAAGACGGTGGAGTCGCCGAAGGCTGAGGCGGCCTCCCGGGACGCGGCCTCGATGGCCTCGCGCAGCTGGGCGGGTTCCTCGACGCGGCGCATGCCGCGCCCGCCGCCGCCCGCGACGGCCTTGACGAACACGGGGAAGCCGATGTCGTCGGCGGCGCGCACCAGTTCGTCCACGTCGGTGGAGGGGGCGGAGGAGCCGAGGACCGGCACTCCGGCCTCGCGGGCCGCGGCCACGGCGCGGGCCTTGTTCCCGGTCAGTTCGAGGATCTGCGCGCTCGGTCCGACGAAGGTGATGCCCGCTTCCTCGCAGGCGCGGGCCAGTTCGGGGTTCTCGGAGAGGAACCCGTAGCCGGGGTAGACGGCGTCCGCTCCGGCGCGGCGGGCAGCGCGGACGATCTCCTCCACGGAGAGGTAGGCGCGCACCGGGTGCCCCGGCTCACCGATCTCGTACGCCTCGTCGGCCTTCAGCCGGTGCAGCGAGTTGCGGTCCTCGTGCGGGAAGACGGCGACCGTGCGCGCGCCGAGCTCGTAGCCCGCACGGAACGCGCGGATCGCGATCTCACCGCGGTTGGCGACCAGCACCTTGCGGAACATTCTTGATCCCTTCAGCCTGCCGGGTGACGAGACCATGGTGTCGGCGCCGCCTCCGCTACGCCATGTGAGCCGGGCCACTCACTGTCCGGTGCCCGGCCGTGTGAGGTCGCCGTCGCGGCCCGGTCAGACGTCGGAGTCGATACCGGTGACCACCGTGGGTCCGAGCGGTGCGCTGCCGTCGTCCAGGCCGGCCGCGCGCAGGGCGGAGTCGGCGACCTGACGGGCCCGGCCCTCCGCGTGGGCGGTGGTGTCGGCCTCGACGGTCAGGCGGATGGTGAAGGTGCCGTCGTCGTTGACCGAGAGGGCGTCGAGGTCCTCCTCGTCCCCGAGGTGGGTGCGGTGCGGGTCGGCGGGGCGCAGTGCGCGGGCGAGCTCGTCCTTCGTGCTGTCCGGGACCTCGCCGGTGAACGTTCCCGGGACCGAGATGACGTACGTCGTCATGGCACTCCTCCTTCGGCTCCCCTCCGCCTACCCCGATACCGGCGGGCGACCCCGGCGGCATCGGGGGTGGTCACTCCAGGGCGGCGGCGAGCCGGTCCCGCAGGCGCTCGACGCCGACCGGGGTGCGGGAGGGGGCAGCGGTCGCGCAGCCCGGCAGGCCCGCCCTGGCCAGGGTGCTGAGCAGGGCCCGGGGTCCGCTGTCGAGGTAGGTGGTGAAACCCGCCCGGCTCAGCGCTCGCAGGGTGCGGTCGAAGGCCATGGGTTCGGTGAGATGGGCGGCCGCCATGGCGCGCAGTCCGGCCGGGGTGCGTACGGCACGGTGTGTGGTGGCCGTGTACACGGCCAGTTCGGGCCGGGCGACGGGCTCCGTCCGCAGGTGCCGGCGGAAGGTGCGGTGGACCTCCGCGAGCAGGGGGTGGTGGTAGGCGGTCCGGCTGGTCAGCTCGGTGGCGCGGTGACCGAGTTCCCGGGCGGAGCGTCCCGCGGCGGCCAGTTGGTCGGCGGGTCCGGCCAGGACCGTCTGGGCGGGCGCGTTGCGGGCGGCGATCCGCAGCTTCGTCAGCCCCTCGGCGCGCAGCAGCTCCGCCGCCCGGTCGGTGGTCATGTCGGTGGCCAGCAGGCCGGCCGCGGGCAGCGCGGCGTCTCGCAGCAGCCGGTCGCGCAGGTGCAGCAGCCGGACGGCCTGCTCCGGGGTGACGGCGCCGGCCACGGTGAGCGCGGCGAGGTCGCCCACGCTGTGGCCGAGCACCGCGTGGACGGGCGGTCGCGCGAGGTCCAGCAGGACGGTCGCCGAGGCGACCACCGCGGCGTAGGTGGCCAGGTCGAAGGAGAGCGGGTCGGCGCGCAGGAGCCGGTCGGGGTCGGGCGCGGCGGGGTCGGTGAGGAGGCGGCCGACGGGCGGTCCGGTGCCGCCGAGCGCCGTGCTGTGGGCGTCCACCCTCCGCAGCACCCGGGCGACGGACGGCACCCCGCTCAGGTGGCGCAGCGCGCCCGGGAGGTAGGCCCCCTGACCGGGGCACATCAGCACGGTGCGTGGTGTGCCGCCGGCGGGGGCCGGGGGGCCGTGGTTCACGAGGCGAAGGCGAGCGCGACGTTGTGCCCGCCGAAGCCCATGCTCGTGGTGACGGCCGCGAGGGGCCCCGGGGGCAGGGGCGCGGGGCTGCGGCCGACGACGCGCAGGCCGATCTCCGGGTCGACGCGTTCGAGACTGCGCGCGGGCGGCGCGGTCCGGTCGCGCAGCGCGAGGACGGTGAGGACCGCCTCGATGGCGCCGGCCGCTCCCAGCGTGTGTCCGAAGGCGGCCTTGGTGGCGCTGACCGCCACGTCGTCCAGGCACGTGGCGAAGACCTGCTCCAGTGCCCGGGCCTCGCCGAGGTCGCCGAGCGGCGTGGAGGTGGCGTGGGCGTTGACGTGCCGGACCTGCTCCGGGTGGAGTCCGGCGTCGCGCAGGGCCAGGTCGACGGCGGCGGCGCAGCCCGTCCCGCCGGGTGCGGGCTGGGCGACGTGGTGGCTGTCGTTGGTGATGCCCGCGCCGGTCAGCCGGCCGTGGACGCGGGCGCCGCGGGCGGCGGCGTGCGCGGCGCTCTCCACGACCAGCATGCCGGCGCCCTCCCCCATCACGAAGCCGTCGCGGTCGGCGTCGAAGGGTCTGGACGCGCCCTCGGGATCGTCCAGTCGCCGGGAGAGGGCTCCCAGCCGCGCGAACCCGGCAAGGGCGAGCGGGTGCAGCGCCGCCTCGGCGCCGCCCGCGACGACGATGTCGGCGCGGCCGTCCCGGATCATGCCGAGGGCCTGCCAGAGGGCTTCGGCGCCCGAGGCGCAGGCACTGACCGGGGCGTGCACCCCGGCCTTGGCGCCCACCATGAGCCCCACCTCGGCGGCCGGGTGGTTGGGCAGCATCACCGGGATGGTGCGCGGACTCACCCGTCCCGGGCCACGGGTGTGCAGGCGGTGGTTCTGCTCCAGGATGCTGGTGAGCCCGCCGAGTCCCACGCCGACGACCACGGCCAGCCGGGAACCGCTCGCGGCGAGGACCGACACCTCCTCGAACCCGGCGTCGCGCACGGCCTCCCGGGCGGCGACCAGGGCGAACTGCGCCGAGCGGTCGCAGTGCGCGGCCTTGGCGGGCGGCAGCACCGTGCCGGGCTCGACGGCCGCCGGGGCCGCCAGATAGGTCTGGGGCGGTCCCTCCGGCGGCGCGAAGTCGTGGCGCCCGACGCCGCACGCGCCGTCGAGCAGCGCCCGCCAGGTGGCGGGTACGTCGCCGCCCAGCGCGGTCGTCAGACCCAGGCCGGTGACGACGGCGGCGCGTTCCTCGGGCGCCGGGGCGGCCGCGTGCCGTGGGCTCACGCGGTGCCGCCCGCGGGAGCGGCGACGGCCTCGGACAGGTGGGCGGCGATCTGCCGGACCGTGGTGAGCCGCTCCGCCTGCTCCTGCGACACCTCGATCTGCCAGCGGTCCTCGATCGCGGCGATCACTTCCAGCATCGCCAGCGAGTCGACGCCCAGGTCGTCCTTGAGGGAGGAGTCGGGGCCGACTTCCTCCACGGACAGGTCCTCGACCGTCGCGGCCAGCAGTTCCCGCAGTTCGTCGAGCAGCTCGCGTTCCTCGGCGGTGGACGGCATGTCCTTCCTCCTTCTCGTCCGTGTGCGGCGCCCCGGAGGCGGCGGGCGGGAGGTTCCCGCCGTCCCGGGGTGCGCCGACGGTGCTCCGGCGACCTGCCGGGCGCACGCCGACAGGCTGTCCTGCGGCCCGGCACGGCAAGCGCTCCGCACGGGGTGACGGCGGGGCATCGGGAGCGCGCGAGGGGCTCCGGCGGACCCCCGTGTCCTGGCTTCACGTTGAAGCGCCCCGCGGCGGACCGAGGGTGCCGGGCGGCGGGCGCGTAACCGGCCGGGGCGGGGCCGGTCGCGTGCGCCGGGACGGCGACGGCCGGGACGGCCGGGGCAGCCGGGACGGCCGGGACGGGGCCGGTCGCGTTCACAAGGGCGGCGACGGCCAGGGCGGCCGGGGCGGCGGCCGTTCCTCAGCGGACTTTGGCGGCTCTTTTAAGGCTTCTTGAAGATGACCTTCGAACGGCCGTTTCCGCCCCGGCCGGGTCCTAGGCTCTCGATCACCCCCCACAGGCCCGGTGGGCGCGATCGCGTCCACCGGGTACCGGGGCCGAGCCAGCCGACCGACAGACCGAGGTGTCCTGCATGGGTTCCCGCCGAGCCGCTCGCCCGTCCCGCTCCCACGCCCGTCCGCGCGGCGGGCTCAGGACACGCGGTACCGCGCTGGCCCTGGGCGCCGTCGCCGTGACCGCGGGCGTCGGGATCACCCTGGCCGTCGCCGACGGCGAGGACCGCGGGGCCTCGGACCGGGTCGCCGCGAGCACCGCCGGTGAGGCTCCGGGCGCCGAGTACGCGGCGGGCGGTACGGCGCCGCTCGCGTCCGGCCCGGCGAGCCCGACCGCCACGGCGAGCGGCTCCCCCAGCGCGAGCGCGAAGCCGAAGGAGAAGGCCAAGCCGTCGGCGAGCCCCACCGCCGGGGCCCGGAAGACGACCGAGGCCGCCTCGAAGGCGCCCGCGAGGACGACGGCGAAGAGCGGCGGTGGCGGGACGGCGAGCGGTGGCGGCGGCACCGGTTCGGGCAGCCTCGGATCCGGCTCGGGGTCCGGCTCGGGGTCGGCGTCGGGGTCCGGTGGTTCCGGCGGGTCCGGCGGGTCCGGCGGCTCCGGCGGGCCCGAGGCGCAGGTCCTCGCGCTGGTCAACGAGGAGCGGGCCGCGGCAGGCTGCTCCCCGGTCACGGCGAACGACCGGCTCACCCGGGCCGCCGACGACTACAGCGACGTCATGGCGAGCAGCGGCGTGATGTCCCACACCGGCCCCGACGGCTCCACGATGACGACCCGGGTGGAGGCCGCCGGGTACCAGTGGTCGACGCTGGGCGAGAACATAGCCCGGGGGCAGGCGGACGCCGCCTCGGTGATGGAGTCCTGGATGAACAGCCCCGGCCACCGCGCGAACATACTGAACTGCTCCTTCAAGGAGCTGGGCGTCGGCGTCCACTTCGGCGACGGCGGCCCCTGGTGGACGCAGAACTTCGGCGCCCGCCGCTGACCCCCGTCACCGGCCCCCGGCGCCGCCCGCGCCGGCCAGCACGAAGGACACCCGCACCCGCGCGCCGCCCAGCGGCGCGCGGGTGATCGTCAGTTCACCGTCCGCCGCGCGGGCCGCCCGGGCCACGATGTCCAGGCCCAGCCCCGTGGACCCGCCGACGCTGACCCCCCGGGTGAGCGCGGCCTCGGGGTCCGCCACGCCCGGCCCCGCGTCGTCCACCGTGAGGAACACGTGCCGGTCGGCCCGCTCCACGCGGACGGCGAAGGCGGTGCCCTCGGGGGTGTGCCGGAAGACGTTGCCGATCAGGGCGTCGACGACGGCCGCGAGGTCGTCCTCGGGGAAGGCGACGGGCGCCGGGCGCGGGGTGAGGGAGCGCTCGTAGGGCCGGCCCTGCTGGGCGGCGAGGACCGACCAGAAGTCCAGGCGCATGGCGACCACCTCGGCGACGTCGCACGGCTTCGCCGCGCCCGCCCCCGCACCGGCCAGGTGCGCCGACGCCAGCGGGGTGCGGGCCGCGGCGATGATCGAGTCCAGCTCGCTCTCCAGCTGGCCGGCCGCCTCCGTGACCCGCCGGGCGCTGGGGGTCGCGCCCATGCGGTCGGCCTCCAGGTAGAGAGCGGTCAGCGGGGTACGCAGCCGGTGCGAGAGGTCGGCGACCAGTTCGCGTTCGACGGCGAGCAGGTCGACGACCCGGTCGGCCATCGTGTTGAACGCCGCGCCGGCCTCCTGCAGCTCGGGCGGGCCGTCGGGCTCCACCCGGACGTCCAGGTCGCCGGAGCCGAGGGCCAGCGAGGCTCGCTTGAGGCTGCGGGAGGAGCGCACCACGCGGGCGCCGAGCCGGTCGGCCACCAGCACCGAGCCGCCGACCAGACCCAGCGCGAGCAGCGCCATCACCCCCCAGGAGGCGGCCACGCCCCGGGTGAGGTCGGCGGCGGGCACGAAGGCCTCCACGACCGCGACCCGGTCGCCCCGCAGGACGACGGGCTGGAGGTAGACCCAACCGTCCTCGGTGTCGACGGCCAGCGTCTCGCGCCCGCGCACGGCCCGGTCGAGGGCGTCCCGGGGCGCGTGCGGGGTGCCGACGAAGCCGCCGTCGGGCAGCCGTACGACGAGCTGGTCGGCGGAGCCGAGTTCGGCGACGGCCTGCTGCACGTCGGCGCGCCGGGTGGTGAGGGCGAGGACCGGGGACAGGGCGGAGGCCCGCTGCTCGGCGGCGGTGGTGACCCGGTCCCGGGCCTGTTCGCGGACGAGGAGGGCGAGCGGGATGAGGAAGGACAGCGCCACCATCGAGGTGACGGCCAGGGCGATCCCGGCGAGGGCACGTCTCATGGCGAGCTGACCAACTTGATGCCTATGCCGCGCACGGTGTGGAGGTAGCGGGGCTTTCGCGCCTTCTCGCCCATTTTGCGGCGGAGCGCGGAGAGGTGGACGTCGACCGTCTGGTCCTCCACGTACGGCTGCTGCCACACCTCGGCGAGTATCCGCTGCCGGGAGATGACCTGGTCGGCGTTGGCGGCGAGGTAGGCGAGCAGGTCGAACTCGCGGCGGGTGAGCGGGAGCTCCCGGCCCGCGAGGTGAGCGGTGCGCGCGGTCGGGTCGATGCGCAGGTCGGCCACCTCGAGGACGGGCCGCCGGGCGGCCCGGACGTCGGCGGGCACGGACCGGCGCAGCACGGCGGCGAGCCTGGCCGCGAGCTGGCCGCCGGAGAACGGCTTGACCAGGTAGTCGTCGGCCCCGGCGTTGAGCAGCCGGATGATCTCGCTCTCGTCGTCGCGGGCGGTGGCGACCAGGACCGGGACGCGGGAGATGCCCCGGATCATCCGCAGCACGTCGAGACCGTCCAGGTCGGGCAGCCCGAGGTCCAGCACCACGATGTCCGGCGGGCTCTGGGTGATCTCGCGCAGCGCCTCGAAACCCTGGTGGGCGGTCTTGACCGCGTAGCCGTGTCCGGTCAGGACCTCGATCAGCGCGGCCCGGATCACAGGGTCGTCCTCGACGACCAGTACGGAGGCCATGGGCAGGCACGTTAGCCGGTCCGTCACTATGGTGTCGTGTCCCGCCTCCTGCGCTACCTGATCATCTGGCTGTCCTGTACGGCGGCCAGTGTCACGGCTGTCATCATCACGATCCACTTCGTGGTGGGCTCGACGCGGCCGACCGCGCCGGTCGCGCAGTCGGCGCCCAGTGACCCGCCGCAGTCCCCGCGTCCCGGTCCGTCGAGGACGGTGGAGCCCTCCCCCAGCCCGTCGGCGACCAGCCGCAGGCCGAGCCCCACACCGTCCCGGAGCAGCGAGAAGCCGCCCGAGCCGACCCCGACGCCGACGCCGACCGCCCGCACCGCTCCCCCGGCGACGCCGACCGGCGGGGGCGGCTCGGGGTGCGAGACGGGCGGCGCCGGTGTCTACACGGTGCCGTCCGAGGGCGGCAAGGCGACCGTGCGGTTCGGCGACGCCGGGGTGTGTCTGATCTCGGCGGTGCCGGACCGGGGCTTCACGGTGAGCACGGAGCAGAGCGGCCCGCAGACGCTGACGGTGACGTTCTCGGCGAGCCGCCACCGGTCGGAGATCACGGCCACGACCCGGCCGCAGAGCCGGGCCGATGTCCGCGAGGTGTCGTGGTGACACCGCTCACGGGCGTCCCTCACGCGCAGGCGGTCCCGTTGACGCTGAAGGCGGTGGGGGCGGTGTTGGCGGTTCCCTTCGCCGCGGTGAACCCGAGGGTGACGGTGCCGCCGGCCGGGACGGTGGCGGTGTAGGAGGCCGGGGTGACGCTCACCGCGCCGCCGGTCTGGGTCGCGGTCCCGCCCCACATGTGGGTGACGGTCTGGCCGTCCGGGAAGGTGAAGGCGAGCGTCCACGGAGTCAGGGGCGCGGTCCCGGTGTTGCGGACGGCGATCTCCCCCTGGAATCCGCCCGGCCACTCGCCGACGACGCGGTACGTCACCGCGCACACGGCACCGGGGGTGCCGCCGCCCTCGCGGGTCCTGACGTCCACGGTGGCGGAGCGCGCCGAACGGTTGCCGGCCGCGTCCCGGGCGTAGACGGCGAAGGTGTAGGCGGTGTCGGGGGTGAGGCCCGACACGGTGACGGAGTTGGTGGTGGAGGTGGCGGCCGGGGTCTCGGCGCCGTCGCCCACCCGGACGACGTCGTACCCGGCGACGCGGGTGTCGTCGGTCGACGCGGACCAGCCGAGGGTGACGGAGGTGGCCGTCACGGCGGAGGCGGACGGGGTTCCGGGAGCGGTGGGTGCCTCGGTGTCGTCCGGGGCTCCGCCGCCGAAGACCGTCGCTTCCTTCGACGTCCGCGCGATGCCGTCGGCGCCGTGGAAGATGCGCTCGCCCCAGGAGCTGAGCCGGCTCGGGTCGAAGTCGAGCGCGAGGTCCAGGACCGGGTCGGTGTTGCCGCTCCACGACCAGGCCAGGTAACCGAGGTCCAGTTGCTCGGCGGTGGCCATCATGGTGTCCTCGTCGGGGTCGCCCCACTGGTCGGCGGGGCCGCCGAACTCACCGATGAGGATGGGCAGTCCGGCGTCGACATAGGCGTTCAGGTAGTCGGTGATCTCCTGGGCGGTGTCGTAGACGCTGTACATGTGGATCGAGAAGATCAGGTTGCCGGTGGCGTCGGCGTCGAAGACGGTCCGGGCGTCGGCCCGCATGACGCCCTGCCAGTCCTGGCCCCAGTTGGGCGCGTCCACCATGATCGTGTGCTGGAACCCGGCGTCGCGCAGCTTCTTCACCGCCGCGACGGTCGGCTCGGTCCAGCCCGCGGGGTCGGTGTTGCCCCAGGGCTCGTTGCCGATGTTGACGATGACGTAGTCCTCTTCGCCCGCCAGGACGTCCTTGAGGCCGATCCAGTAGTCGGCGGCGTGGTCGAGCGTCCCGGCGGCGGCGTCCTCGCCGTAGCCGGTGGTGTCGTGCACCTCCAGGACGCAGATCAGCCGGTTCGCCTTGCACTGGGCGACGACGTTCGCGACGTCGGCGGGGCTGTTCTCGCTCCAGCGGTGACCGTCGGAGAGGACGACCCGGACGCTGTTGGCGCCCAGTGCCTTGATGTCCGCCAGCGACTGGGTCTCGCCGGGGTACCAGGTGTGGGCGTGGTTGACGCCGCGCATGACGAAATCGTTGCCGTTGGCCTCGAGGAGCCGGCCCCCGCTGATGTGCAGGCCGGTGGCCGCCCGGGCGCCGGACGACTGGGCCAGGGCCGCGGCCGGGCAGAGGGCGCCGAGGAAGGCCAGCCCCACGAGGGCGGCCAGCAGGGTGAGCAGGCGGGCTGAGCGGCCCGGCCGGGTTCGGGAGGGTGGTGTCGTACGCACGGTGCCTCCAGTGGGTGGATGGGAAGCGCTTACTACTGTGGGAGCGCTCCCATGAACCCACGGCGGCGCGTACACGTCAAGACTGGCGACGCCGGTGCGTCGGATGCCGGTGGGAACGGGTGCGTCCCGCTCACCCGGGTGAGCGGGACGCACCGGGTCTACTGCCCTCGGGATCCGGTCAGGGCAGGGTCCACTTCTGGTTGGGTCCGGTGTGGCAGGTCCACAGGTGGACCGGCGTCCCGTCGTTCCACGTACCGCCCGACGCGTCCAGGCACTTGCCCGACTGCGGATTGCGCACCGTCCCGTCCGGCTGGGCCGCCCACTTCTGCGCACCCGTCCCGTTGCACGTCCACAGTTGAACGCGCGTCCCGTCCGCACTGCCGCCGCCCGAGACGTCCAGGCACTTCCCCAGCGCCTTCCACGTCCCGTCAGCGGCCACCGTCCACGCCTGCGCCGACGACTGGTTGCACGACCAGAGCTGCACCTCCGTACCGTCCGCCGTGCCCGCGCCGTCCACGTCGAGGCACTTGCCGTTCACCCCCCGCACCGGACCCGTACGCGGATCGGGTCCCGGCGTACCGGCGTGCTTGACGCGGATGTCGCGGAAGGCCACCTCGTCGCCGTCGCCGTGGTTCTGGAGGCCGATGTGTCCCTGCCGCAGGCTGCGCGCCGGATCGGTGTTGGTGAAGTCGTTGATCTTCACGCCGTTGAGGAAGACCTCCAGCCGCTCTCCGGTGACGCGGAGTTCGTACGTGTTCCACTCCCCCGGCGGGTTCAGCGCGGCGTCGCGCGCGGGGAGGTCCGCCGACCGGAAACCGTAGACGGCGCCCGTGGTGCGGTCGGCCGCGTCCGTGGCGTCGATCTGGATCTCGTAGCCGTTGTCCACCGCCGACCAGGGGTCGGAGGAGGCGGGGAAGCCCACGAAGACACCGGAGTTGTCGTCCCCGGACGCCTTCCAGTCCAGCTTGAGGGAGTAGTCCCCGGTGAACTCCTCGGCGGCGTACCAGAGCATGCCCAGCCCGCCGTGCGAGGTGAGGGTACCGTCGGCGAGGGTGAACCCGCCGGGGCCGGCCTGCTGCCAGCCGGTGGTGGCGGAGCCGTCGAAGAGGGAGGTGTAGCCGCTCTCCGGGCGGCAGTCGGCGTTGGTCATGCCGGCCGCCCAGCGGATGCCGCCGAGGAGGTGCCGGCGGAAGGCGGGGTCGGTGTAGGACTCGTCGGTGTGGCCGCCGCCGGTGTAGAAGGCCCGGCCGCCTTCGTAGTCCTTGCACCAGGCGATCGGGTGGTCGCCGTTCATGGTGCCGCCCGAGTAGCTGGACTCGTCGAGCGAGGCCAGGACGTGGGCGGTGGTGCGCGGGTTGGTGCGGTAGTTGTACCACTCGTCGGTCCGCTGCCAGGTGCCGCCGAGGTGCGCGGTGGCGTCGTGCGCCCGGTCCTCGACCTCCACGGTGGCGGGCTGGATGGCGGGGTGAGAGTGGAAGAGGGCGCCGGCCAGCCCCTCGTAGAAGGGCCAGTCGTACTCGGTGTCGGCGGCGGCGTGGATGCCGACGTATCCGCCGCCGGCGTTGACGTAGTCCTCGAACGCCGTCTGCTGGGCGTCACCGAGCACGTCGCCCGTCGTCGACAGGAAGACGACCGCCTCGTACCGGGCGAGATTGCCGGTGGTGAACGCCCCGGGGTCCTCGGTGGCGTCCACGGTGAAGTTGTTCGCCGCGCCGAGATCCCGCAGGGCCGCGATGCCGTCGTCGATCGAGGAGTGGCGGAAGCCCGCGGTGCGGGAGAAGACGAGCACGTCGTACGCGGGGTCGGCCGCGGCCTGTGCCGCGGCGTCCGGGGACGCCTGGACGGCGGTGCGGACGGTGGCGGCGTCGGTCGCGACGCCGGGCAGGGCGGTGGCCTGGGGCGCCGCGCACAGTACGGCGGCGGCGAACAGGCCGAGGGCTGCTTTCGCATGGTTGCGCATGGGGGTCGCCTCCTCTCTACGGCAGGGTCCACTTCTGGTTGGGTCCGGTGTGGCAGGTCCACAGGTGGACCGGCGTCCCGTCGTTCCACGTACCGCCCGACGCGTCCAGGCACTTGCCCGACTGCGGATTGCGCACCGTCCCGTCCGGCTGCGCCGCCCACTTCTGCGCACCCGTCCCGTTGCACGTCCACAGCTGGACCCGCGTACCGTCGGCGCTGCCGCCACCGGACACGTCCAGACACTTCCCCAGCGCCCGCAGCGTCCCGTCACCGGCCACCGTCCACGCCTGCGCCGACGACTGGTTGCACGACCAGAGCTGCACCTCCGTACCGTCCGCCGTGCCCGCGTTGTCCACGTCCAGGCACTTGCCGTTCACCCCCCGCACCGGGCCGGTCCGGGCACCGCCTTCGCCGGTGGTGAAGGAGAACTCGTCCACGTCGAAGAGGGAGCCCGCGCCGCCCCTGAAGACGAGGTAGAGGGTGGTGGTGCCGGACGGCCGGCCGCTCAGGGCGGCCGTCACGTCCTGGAAGGTCTCCCAGCCGCCGGTCACCGGTACCGTCGCGGTCCCGAGCAGCGTGCCGGTCGGGGAGCCGGCGCGCACCTCGATGGTCCCGCCGGTCCCGGCCGAGGAGACCCGGGCGGTGAAGGAGGTGACGTTGTCGAGGGCGTACGGCCGGAAGGAGATCCAGTCGCCGTTCTCGATGTGGCCGACGGTCCTGCCGCCGTGCGCGGGCGCGTGCGCGACGACCTGGACGCCCGAGGAGTCGCCGTAGTGCTCGGCCTGGCGGTGGCTGGGCTGGGTGATGTGCTGGTCGTGGGTGGTGAGGGCGGGCTGGCCGCCTGCGCCGTTGTCGGTGTACTCGGCGTCGATGACGCCGAAGATGTTGGCGTTCGGGTCGTGTTCGCCGTCCGCCAGGGTCTGGAGGGTGCCGGTGCAGCCGGTGGCGGAGGTCTGCGGGTGGCCGTGGCTGTCGTGGCCGATGATGAAGGTGACCTTCACCTTGGCGCAGTCGATCGCGCCGTCCTCGGGGTCGGTCACCGTCACCTTGAAGGGGATGGCGGCGCCGAAGTCGTAGACGCGTCCGTCGGTGGGCAGGTCGATGCGCACGCTGGGCGCGGTGTTGCCGACGGTGATCTGGACGGATGCCGTGGCGGACTTGCCCGTCGAGTCGGTGACCTTCAGCGTGGCCGTGTACTGGCCGACGGCCGTGTAGGTGTGGGTGGGGTCGGCCGCGGTGGAGGTGGCGCCGTCGCCGAAGTCCCAGGCGTGGGTGAGGGCGTCCCCGTCGGCGTCGGAGCTGCCGGCGGAGGAGAAGGTCACCGTGAGGGGTGCCTTGCCGGAGGTGGTGTCCGCGCCGGCCTGGGCGACGGGGGCGTGGCCGCCGGTGACGTGCTCGATGCGGTAGAGGGCGGAGTTGGCGTCGCCGTTGAAGTATCCGGTGCCGTAGTCGAGGACGTAGAGGGCGCCGTCCGGGCCGAAGGCCATGTCCATCACCTGGGTGCCGCTCCAGGGGAAGGCGTTGATGGACTGCACGGTGCCGTCACCGCCGGCCTCGACCCGCTTGATCCAGCGGCGGCCGAACTCCCCGGCGAAGAAGTCGCCGTCGTACGCCTCGGGGAACTTCACCTCGGAGGCGGAGTCCGGGTCGTAGCGGTAGACGGGTCCGCCCATCGGTGACTCGGAGCCGCCCCCGAACTCCGGTACGGAGCCGCCGTCGTAGGGAATCCAGGCGCGCTGGGCGGGCGGCAGGTCGGTGAGGCCGGTGTTGCGCGGCGAGGTGTTCTTCGGAGCCGCGCAGCTGAAGGTGGTGCCCGCGGCGCCGGTGGCGAAGTCGTGGTCGACGTAGGCGTCGTTGTCGCCGGTGCAGTAGGGCCAGCCGAAGTTGCCCGCCTTGGTGACGCGGTTGAACTCCACCTGTCCGGCGGGGCCGCGGGAGGCGTTGGCGGTGCCCGCGTCCGGGCCGTAGTCGCCCACGTAGACGGTGCCCGTGGCCTTGTCGACGCTCATCCGGAACGGGTTGCGGAAGCCCATGGCGTAGATCTCGGGGCGGGTCCTGGCGGTGCCGGGCGGGAAGAGGTTGCCGGACGGGACGCTGTAGGAGCCGTCGGCGTTCACCTTGATGCGCAGGATCTTGCCGCGCAGGTCGTTGGTGTTGCCGGACGAGCGCTGGGCGTCGTAGGCGGGGTTGCGCGAGGCGCGCTCGTCGATGGGGGTGTAGCCGTCGGAGGCGAAGGGGTTGGTGTCGTCGCCCGTCGAGAGGTAGAGGTTGCCGGCCGCGTCGAAGTCGATGTCGCCGCCGACGTGGCAGCACAGGCCGCGGGAGGCGGGGACGTCGAGGATCTTCTTCTCGCTGCCCGCGTCCAGGGTGCCGTCGGTGCGCAGCACGAAGCGGGAGAGCCGGTTGACGCCGTCGAAGGGGGCGAAGTCGGAGGCCGAGCCGTCCGCGGGCGCGTCACCGGCCGGCGTGTCGAGCCGGGGCGCGTAGTAGAGGTAGACGAACCGGTTGGCGGCGAAGCCCGGGTCGACGGCGACGCCCTGCAGGCCCTCCTCGTCGTGGCTGTAGACGTCGAGCCTGCCGGCCACGGCGGTGTTCCCCGCCGCGTCGGTCAGCCGGAGCGTGCCGTCGCGCGAGGTGTGCAGCACCGAACGGTCCGGCAGGACCGCCAGGGTCATGGGTTCGCCGGTCTCGGCCACGCCCTTGGCGAGGGTGACCTGTTGGAACTCCTCGGCGGCCACGGTGCCCGTTGCGCCGCCGACCGGGTCCGCCGGGGCGGCGGTGGCCGGGCCCGTCGGCAGTACCAGGGCGAGGGCGCCGACCAGGGCCGGCAGTAAGGAGCGGACACGTCTGTGCCCGAGCGGTCTCGTGCGCACAGGGTTCTCCCGGAAGGTGAGGGGTGGCGGCAGGCGTGCGAGGCCCGCCGTGAGGGAGTGGGGCGCGCGCCGTCGCGCCGTCGAACGCCGGTCGGGAGACGCTTATGACCGGTTCATTTCAAGGAAGTTAGCGGGCTTGGTCCGAACCTGTAACCCGTTCCGCACAAGATCTCGTTTCTTTTTCCCGTCGCCGGACAAAGTGGCGGGTGCATCGAATGCGGGGCGCGCGGGGAAGCCGGTGCGTCGCTCCACCGTCACGCCTGCCGCCTGCCCTCTGCCGCCCACTCTCTGTCGCGTGCCGTCCGGATGCCGCGACGCCGGACCGGGTGTCCCGGCCCGGCGTCGGTGTGCGCGTCTACCGGGTGCCGGGCCGGTCGAGGCGGGTCAGGACCGCGCGCACCGCGCGGCGTACGGCCTCGCGGGACTCGTCGGTCGGGTCGACGGTCTCGAAGGCGTGGTGGCCGTGCGGCACGTCGACCACCTCCACGTCCGCCCCGCACTCCTCGGCCGCGGCGAGGAACTTCTCCACGGTGGCCGCGATCTCGGGCATCTCCAGGCCCACGCGGGTGAGGACGACGGGCAGGGAACCCGCGTTCGCCACCGCGCGCGCCGGGTCGAAGCGGTCGCCGGACATCCCCCAGTTGGGCAGCGGTGCGAGGACCGGGTAGGTGGCCGCGAGGCAGCGCAGCCAGGGAGGCGGCGCGTCCAGCCAGTCGGCCGCGATCGGGCCGCCGCCGGAGAAGAACCACAGCGCCACCCGGTCCGCGTCCACGCGGGGGTCGGCCCGCACCAGATCCACGGCGGCGGCCACGTCGGCCGCCGCCCGCTCGTAGTCCGCCAGATCGTGCAGGCGGTGGTCGACGACGGCGCCCACCGCGCCGCCCGCCGCCGCGCAGCGCGCGTACCCCGTCAGAGTCGGCCAGTCCCTCGGCGTGGGACGGAGGTCCGCGGGGACGGGGCCGCCGTGCACGAAGAGGACCGCCGGTCGCGGTTCCCGGGTGTCGGGCAGGTGCAGGTCGACGTTCCCGTGCCGCTCCCGGGGGACTTCGGGGACGTCCAGCACGAACGGCCGCAGGTGTACGGGCGGTTCCGTCTCCTCGACGGGCTCCAGCCGGTGCCCCTCGCCGGCCGCGGCCCGCAGCAGTACGTCCGCCAGTTCGGCGGGGCGGGACAGCATCGGCCAGTGTCCGGTGGCCAGCTCGAAGAAGGTCACCCGGGGATCGACCAGGGCCCGCAGCGCGGGATCTCCGAAGCCCACGAGCATCTGGACCATCGCGATGCTCGTGCCGTTGCCGGTGCACAGCACACCGGTGGTGGGCACGTCCGCCACCGCACCGGTCAGCCGGAGCGGCTGGAGCAGGGTGCCCGTCGGCTGCGGGGCGGCGAGGGCGGTGAGACGGTCGAGCAGCGGGTCGGACACGCCCTCGGTGCTGCCCCAGGAATCCCATTCGGCGCGCGTGGCCGGGGGACGCAGCGCGTCGCCGGCGCCACCGCCCCCTGCGGTCAGCCGTTGGCGCAGCGACTGGTCGGGGACGGTGGCCAGGGCGGGGGCGCCGTCCCTGGGCATGCCCGAGTCCAGGTAGACGATCCGGTCGACGAGCCCGGCCCTCCGGTCGGCGGCGCCGACCGCCGGATGGATGCCGTAGTCGTGACCGACGAGGACGACCTTCCGGTCGGCCGCGCCGACCGAGTCGAGCACCGCGACGACGTCGGCGATGTGGGTCTCCAGGTCGATCCCGCCGCCCTCCGGGCGGGGCGGGCCGTCGAGCCCGGTGAGGGCGACCGGGTGCGCCCCGGCGCCCGCCGCGGTCAGCCGGGCGGCTGTGTCCTGCCAGACGTGTGTGCCGGTGAACATGCCCGACACCAGGACGAAAGCGGTCATGGCCTCTCCTCCGTGCTCCGGCGGACCGGCCCGATCACCGGCCCGCGTTCGCCGGTACGGTAGGAACTCCCCCTGAGGGAGGTTCAAGTGCTCACGTCCCACGACGGTCTGTGCGGTATCGGGGAGCTGGCCGAGCGGGCGGGCGTCACCGTCAAGACCGTCCGCTTCTACTCCGACCGGGGTCTGCTTCCGGAGGCCGCCCGCAGCGCCGGCGGGCACCGGCGGTACGGCTCCGACGCACTCGGCCGGCTGCGCCTGATCCGCTCCCTGCGCGCACTGGGCCTGTCGGTCCCGCAGGTGCGCCGGGTCCTGGAGGAGGACGCGGCCGGCGGCGAGGGTGGGCGGGAGGGCGGCGCGCTGGAGGACGCGGTCGCCGGGCGGCTGCGTGAACTCGGCTCCGAGCTGCGGGCCCTGCGCTGGCGGGAGGCGGCCCTTCGCCTGGTGCAGGAGTGTCCGCCCGGAGAACGGGCCGAACGGCTGAGCGTGATCGGGGGCGTGTCCCTACCGCCCAGCACCGATCCACTGGTCCGGTTCTGGCGCGGCTGGCTGCCGCCGCGGATGCCGGCCCGGTCGGTCCGGGCGTTCCTGGAGGTCGCGGTGCCGCAACCGCCGGACGACCCCGACCCGGCCCAGGTCCTCGCCTTCGCCCACCTCAACGCCCTGACGCTCGCGCCGTGTCCGGGCACGGCGCGGCCCCAGCCCGAGGCGCACCGGGCGGCCGGTGCGCGCGGGGCCGCCGTGCTGTACGCGGGGCTGGCGGAGGCGTACGAGCTGGCGGGTGTCCAGATGCGGCGGGGCCGGGACCCACGGCCCGGGGAGGCGCTGGACAGCTTCGTCGACGCCTACACCGGCGCGTACGGAACCCGGGACAGCCCGGATTTCCGCCGTCGGCTGGCCGGGCAGCTCGCGGACGACCCGCGGATCGACCGGTACTGGGACCTCGTGACCGAGGTCGTCACCGAGCCGGGCCGACGCCCGGAGCCGACGCCCGGCTCCGCGCACGACTGGCTGCTCGCCGCTCTGGTCGGACAGACCGGGGCCCCGGCCCTGTCCGCGGTGTGACCGTCAGGGCAGGTCGCCCCGCCAGTCGAAGCGGCGTGGTTCCTCCGGCCTCGGCGCGTACGCGGCACGCCCGCCCGGCCCGTAGCGCCCTATCTCCGTCGCCAGGGACACGCCCCGGGCGCGCTCCCGCTCGGTCAGCTCCGTGATGTCCAGGAGCAGACCGTCCAGCGGACCGCCGACCAGGTGCGCGTAGACGCGTCCGGCGCGCGGTCCGGGGTCGTCGTGCTCCGCTCCGTAGACCCGGCCCCGCATGAACTCCACCTCATCCATGCCCGCAGCCTCGCATCCGCCACTGACAACGGCCCCATTCCGGGCCCGGCGCCGCTGCTACGGCGGCGGCTCGTCGAAAAGTTCCAGCAGGCAGCGGGCACCTTCGGCGGTCACCGCCGCGCCGGCGGCGCCGGACGCGGGGAACACCCTGGCGTAGGCCCCGGCCCGGCTCAGTGCGCTGAGCCGCCAGGCGAGGTCCACCGCACGCCGCAGCTCGCGCCGACTCCGGCCGTCTCCCGTCCACGCCTCCAGGTAGGCGTCGCGCAGCCGTGCCCGTACCCCGGGGCCGTACCGCTCGCGGGCGCGGCGGGCGGGGACGGCCAGACTGCAGAAGGGGTGGGAGACGACGGCGTCGCCCCAGTCGAGGACGGTGAAGGTGCCCGGCGCGGGGTGCAGGACCTGACCGTCGTGCAGGTCGGCGTGGTCGAGGGAGTCCGGGACTCCGAGGGTGGCCAGCTCGTCGCACCAGTCCACCAGACGGGGACGGACCCGGCGCAGCCGCTGCCGTTCCTCCGGCCGCAGCGGTGTGTCGTCGAAGCGGTCGAGCACGCCGGGCAGTTCACCGACGGACGTGCGCGGGACGCCGAGCCGTTCGATCTCCCGTGCGCGCGGTGTCAGGGCGTGCTGGAGGGCCGCGTACCGGCGCAGGAGTGATTCCCACGCCTCCAGGCCGGCGGCGCCGCGGTCCAGTGCGTCCCTGAGGAGCGGTCCGCCGTCGGGCAGCAGGGACCAGCCTCGGCCGGCGTCCACCGCGATGGGCTCCAGCACCTGTCCGGGCGCCCAGCGGGCCAGGGCCGCGGTCAGCGGACCCTCGAAGGCACTGGCCGGCGGGTTCGCCTTGAACCAGACCGCCTCGTGCCCCTCGACGGGCAGGCGTGCCAGGACGGACCACGGCCGCGACCGCACGCGCCACTCCCCCGTCGGCCGCAGGCCCCGCGCGGCGAGTGCGGCCGTCGCCCAGTCGACGGCGGCGGTCCGCCAGCCGACGTCGTCCCAGGGCGTCACCGCGTCCTGGAACCGCCCGCGGTCCACGATCACCGGGTTCTCGCTGCTCATCGGGTCATCCCAGCAGCCCGCGCACCGGGCGGCCAGCGCTTTTCCGCGGCGGTGACGCAGAGGCGCGACCGGCACCGGGACAGGGCGGGACCGGGTCACGGCGGGACCCGGACACGCCGGGACCGCGGGCCGGCCGGTTCCGGTCGGCCCGCGGTCCGGGGGGATCAGGTGGATCAGGTGGATCAGGCCAGGTCGAACCGGTCGAGGTTCATGACCTTGACCCAGGCGGCGACGAAGTCGTGCACGAACTTCTCCTTCGCGTCGTCACTGGCGTACACCTCGGCGAGGGCCCGCAGCTCGGAGTTGGAGCCGAAGACCAGGTCGGCGCGGGAACCGGCCCACTTGACCTCGCCGGTCGCGGCGTCGCGGCCCTCGAAGGTGGTCTGGTCCTCGGACGTCGACTTCCAGGTGATGCCCAGGTCGAGCAGGTTGACGAAGAAGTCGTTGGTCAGCGAGCCGGGCGTCCGGGTGAACGCGCCGAGCTGCGACTGCTGGTAGTTGGCGCCCAGCACACGCAGGCCGCCGACCAGCACGGTCATCTCGGGCGCGCTCAGCGTGAGCAGGTTCGCCCGGTCGAGCAGCAGGAACTCGGCCGGCAGGCGGTTGCCCTTGCCGTAGTAGTTGCGGAACCCGTCGGCGGTCGGTTCGAGCGCCTCGAACGACTCGGCGTCGGTGTGCTCCTCCGTCGCGTCCACCCGGCCCGCGGCGAAGGGCACCTCCACCTGGAAGCCGGCCTCCTTGGCGGCCCTCTCGACGGCGGCGGTGCCGCCGAGCACGATCAGGTCGGCCAGGGACACCTTCTTGGCGCCGGCGCCGGAGTTGAACTCCTGCCGGACGCCCTCCAGGACCCGCAGGACCTGGGCCAGCTCGTCGGGCTCGTTGACCTCCCAGCCGCGCTGCGGCGCCAGGCGGATGCGGGCGCCGTTGGCACCGCCGCGCTTGTCGCTGCCGCGGAAGGTGGACGCCGAGGCCCACGCGGTGGACACCAGCTGCGAGACGGACAGACCCGACTCCAGCAGCTTGGTCTTGAGCGTCGCGATGTCCTCGGCGTCGATGGGCTCGCCCTCCGCCTCGGGCAGCGGGTCCTGCCAGATGAGGGTCTCCTCGGGGACCTCCGGGCCGAGGTACAGGGACTTCGGGCCCATGTCGCGGTGGGTGAGCTTGAACCAGGCGCGGGCGAAGGCGTCCGCGAACTCGTCCGGGTTCTCGTAGAAGCGGCGGGAGATCGGCTCGTAGATCGGGTCGTAGCGCAGCGACAGGTCGGTGGTGAGCATCCGCGGGCGGTGCTTCTTCGCCGGGTCGTGCGCGTCGGGGACGATCTCCGGGGCGTCCTTGGCGACCCACTGGTGGGCGCCGGCGGGGCTCTGCTCCAGCTCGTACTCGAACTCGAAGAGGTTCTTGAAGAAACCGTTGCTCCACCGGGTCGGCGTCGAGGTCCAGGTGACCTCCAGGCCGGAGGTGATGGCGTCCGCGCCCTTGCCCGTGCGGTAGGTGCTGCGCCAGCCCAGGCCCTGCTCCTCCATGGAGGCGGCCTCGGGGTCGTCGCCGACGTGGTCGGCGGGGCCGGCGCCGTGGGTCTTGCCGAAGGTGTGGCCACCGGCGATGAGCGCGACGGTCTCCTCGTCGTTCATCGCCATGCGGCCGAACGTCTCCCGGATGTCACGGGCGGCGGCGATCGGGTCCGGGTTGCCGTTGGGGCCCTCGGGGTTGACGTAGATGAGGCCCATCTGGACCGCGCCGAGCGGGTTCTCCAGCTCGCGGTCGCCGGTGTAGCGCCGGTCGTCGAGCCAGGTGGTCTCGGGCCCCCAGTACACGTCCTCCTCGGCCTCCCACACGTCGGCGCGGCCGCCGGCGAAGCCGAAGGTCTCGAAGCCCATCGTCTCCAGGGCGACGTTGCCGGTGAGGATCAGCAGGTCGGCCCAGGAGATGCTCTGGCCGTACTTCTTCTTGACCGGCCACAGCAGGCGGCGGGCCTTGTCGAGGTTTCCGTTGTCCGGCCAGCTGTTGAGCGGGGCGAAGCGCTGCTGGCCGGCGCCCGCGCCGCCGCGGCCGTCGCTGACGCGGTAGGTGCCCGCGCTGTGCCAGGCCATGCGGATCATCAGGGGCCCGTAGTTGCCGAAGTCGGCGGGCCACCAGTCCTGCGAGGTGGTCAGCACCTCGGCGATGTCGCGTTTGACGGCCTCGAGGTCGAGCGCCTGGAACGCCGCCGCGTAGTCGAACTCCTCACCCAGCGGGTTGGCCACGGCGGGGTTCTTGGCGAGGATCTTCAGGTTGAGCCGCTCCGGCCACCACTGACGGTTGCCGCCACCCTGGGTGGGGTGCGGGGCACGTCCATGGGCGACCGGGCAGCCGCCCGTCTCCTCCGTCTTCGCGTCGGTGACGATGGCGTCGTGGTTCTCGGACATGGGAATCCTTCCGAACGGGGCGGATCAAGGTGCGGTGGAACTGCCGGAGGTGGAGCAGTCGGGGCACAGGCCCCGGTAGATGACCTCGGCCTCGTCTATCGAGAAGCCGTGGTCGTCGGAGGCGGTCAGGCAGGGCGCCTCGCCGACGGCGCAGTCGACGTCGGCGAGGGCTCCGCAGGACCGGCACAGCACGTGGTGGTGGTTGTCGCCCACCCGTCCCTCGAACCGCGCCGGGCCGCCGGGCGGCTGGATGCGGCGCACGAGCCCGGCCGCGGTGAGGGCGTGCAGCGCCTCGTACACGGCCTGGAGGGATATGTGACCCACGCGCCGGCGCACCCCGTCGGCGATCGCCTCGGCGTCGAGGTGATCGCCCCGTCGGACGGTGTCGAGCAGCGCGGCCCGGGCCGCGGTCACCCGCAGGCCGGCTCCGCGCAGTTCCGCGGCGACGGCCGGGTCCCGGGATGCGGTCATGCCGGTGAACCTACTCCGGTAAACACGAACCCCTCAAGGAAACGAACCGATCCATTTCGGTGACGGTCCGGTGCCGGTGTGCCGCGCACGGCGTGCCGTCGTGGCCGCGAACGATCGTGGTAGACAACGTGAGGGGTGGGCACTGGCAGGGAAGGCCGTATCCCGGCGCCGCCCGACAACAGGAGTGAGTGATCAGCCCGTGCTGTTGAAGACGTTCCGCTGGGCCTTCGCCGTGACCGCCGCCGGCCTGGTCGCGGGAGTGCTGTACGACGGGTGGACGGCCTTCGGTCTGGTGGCCATCCTCGCCGTGCTGGAGATCTCGCTGTCCTTCGACAACGCGGTGATCAACGCCGGAATCCTGAAGAAGATGAGCGCCTTCTGGCAGAAGATCTTCCTCACCGTCGGCATCGTGATCGCCGTCTTCGGCATGCGCCTGGTCTTCCCGGTGGTGATCGTGGCCGTCAGTGCCCGGCTCAGCCCGTGGTCGGCGGTCCATCTGGCGCTCACGGACAAGCAGCGCTACCAGGAACTGGTGACCGACGCGCACCCGTCCATCGCCGCGTTCGGCGGCATGTTCCTCCTCATGATCTTCCTGGACTTCGTCTTCGAGGACCGGGACGTCAAGTGGCTCGTCCGGCTGGAGCGTCCGCTGGCGAAGCTCGGCAGGGTCGACATGCTGTCGGTCTGCATCGCGCTGATCGTGCTGCTGGTCTCGGCGATCACCTTCGGCGCCCACGCCCACCAGCACGGCGGCGTCCACGCCGACAAGGCGGAGACGGTGCTGCTCGCCGGTGTCGGCGGGCTGATCACCTATATGGTCGTCGGCGGCCTCTCCGGCTTCTTCGAGGAGCGACTCGAACGGGAGGAGGCGCGCGAGCAGGAGGCCGAGGAGAAGGCCGCGCGCGGCGGGTCCCGCTCGGCCGTGGCCCTCACCGGCAAGGCGGCGTTCTTCATGTTCCTCTACCTGGAGGTCCTGGACGCGTCGTTCTCCTTCGACGGCGTCATCGGCGCCTTCGCCATCACCAACGACATCGTCCTGATGGCCCTCGGCCTGGGCATCGGCGCGATGTACGTCCGGTCCCTGACCGTGTACCTGGTCCGCCAGGGCACCCTCGACGACTACGTCTACCTGGAGCACGGCGCCCACTACGCGATCGGCGCCCTCGCCGTCATCCTCCTGGTCACCATCCAGTACGAGATCAACGAGATCGTCACCGGCCTCATCGGGGTCGTCCTGATCGGGTCGTCGTTCCTGTCCTCCGTCCGCCGCAACAAGCGACTGGCGGCGGCCTCCTGACGTCGTGTCCGGCGGATGAGCCGCGATGCCGTACCGCGGGGGTGGAGCGGCCGAACGGGTGCGCTACATTTTGCGCGCTGCATTGTGCACCGCCCTGACCACGATCGATCGCGATCCCTGACGCTACGGAGCCGGCAACCCCATGAGCGACATCGTCAACGGACTCGGCCGCGCCACCGCCTACGGCGGTCTCGGCCTGGTCCTCCTGGTCCTCGGCATCGTCCTGGTCGACGTGCTGACGCCCGGAAAGCTCGGCCGGCAGATCTGGGAGCAGCGCAACCGCAACGCGGCCATGGTGCTCAGCTCCGCGCTGCTCGGCATCGGCGGCATCGTCTTCACCTCGATCTGGACGACGTACGAGGACTTCGGCAAGGGCCTGGTGTCGACCGCGGCCTTCGGGCTGCTGGGCCTCGTCATGATGGCGATCGCGTTCTGGGTCGTCGACCTGATCACGCCGGGACGGCTGGGCGCCACGCTGGTGGAGCCGGAGCCGCACCCGGCGGTGTGGGTCACGGCGTCCTGCAACCTCGCCGTGTCGGCGGTCATATCGGCGTCCATCGCCTGACGCCGCGCGGTGGTTCGGGACGTTCAGGACACGGTGGCGGGCGGCGGGGTCCAGCGACGGGTGCGGGAGGCGGCGCCCGTCACGCCGTAGTCCTTCTTCAGCTGTTCGGGGATCGCGTAGTGCATGACGCGTCCCCGGGTCAGGGTGGACAGTTCCAGGGCCGTGGTGAGGTGGCCCAGCCGGTCCAGCGCCCAGGCTCCGAAGGGTGAGCGGTCCTCGATCGTCTCCAGGACGCCGAGGAGGTGCGGAGCGGCCTTGACGACGGTGTCCCAACGGGTGCGGGGAACCTCCAGCCAGTCGGCGCAGGTGTCGCCGACGAGGTAGCGGATCAGCGCGGAGACCACCGGGTCGAAGAGGGTGCCGGGGACGACCTCCTCGTACAGGTCGATGAGCTGCCGGGTCAGGTGCGCGCCCTCCGGCGAGGGGCCCATGTGGCGCAGCATGTACAGGTCGAGGAACTGCCGCGCCCCGTCGAGCGTGGTGGGGACGGCCGTCTGGTCGACGCCGAGGACGGCACCGACCACGCGCCAGGCGTAGTAGTAGGCCTCGGCTCCTTCCTGTGACATGTGGATGCCCAGGCGGTGCAGGCTGTCCAGGACGAGCAGGGAGAAGAACATCTGCCCGCCGATCATGTCCTCCTGGCAGATGGGCGTGCCGAGGGCCTCGGTGTCCCAGCGGTCCTCCCGCTTCAGGTGGTGGCGGATGGCGGCGTGCAGCAGACGCACCTTCTGGGCCGCCGGGATGAAGCGGCCGCCGGCCTCGAAGGCGTCGGGCTGCATGAGGTAGACGGTGAACTGGCCGGTCTCCGCCATGCGTTTGGAGGGGTAGCTCAGCCCGTGGGTGGCCGAGAGCAGCCTGGCCACGTGCGGGACGACGTAGCAGGCGGGCATGGAGGCGAACGACAGCGCGGTGGAGATGTGCACGTTGTTGTCGATGAAGAAGAGGCGGGCCTTCTCCATCTCGGACCAGTCCACCCAGTCCGGCGGGGTGCCGGTGGCCCGCAGGTACTCGCGGGCCACCCCGGGCAGGCCGTCGGGCAGTTCCTGGCCCGCGGTGGAGACGTAGCGCATCAGGGAGTTGAACTTGCCGACCTCGCCGCGCTCGAACAGGGTGGCGACGACGGCGTCGGCCAGTTCGTCGCCGCTGTGGCGCAGGGCGTTCATCGACGTCTCGGTGTGGGTCATCGCGGTCTCCTCGTCAGTGGATGCGGTCGGTGGCCTGCCGGGCGAGGTCGCGCAGCGCCCGGCGCGCGTGCGGCGGGACGCCGGCGGTGTCCAGGGCGCGGGTGGCCTGTTCCACGCGGGCGTGGATCATCCGCTCGACGCGCTGCGGCGCGCCCAGTTCCCGCATGAGCGCGCGTACCTCGCGCAGGTGCCCCTCGTCCAGGTCGCCGCGGCCCAGCACGCCTCGCAGCCGTGCGCGCTGCCGGTCGTCGGCCGCCCGCCAGGTCTCGGCCAGCAGCGCGGTGGGGCGTTGGGCGCGCACGTCGTCCAGGCCCTCCTTGCCGGTGTGCTCCGGGTCGCCGAAGAGGCCGAGCAGGTCGTCGCGGAGCTGGAACGCCTCGCCGAGGGGCAGGCCGTACGCGGAGTAGGCGTCCCGCAGTCCCTGGCCGGCGCCGGCCAGCAGGCCGCCGATGAGCAGGGGGTGTTCGACGGTGTACTTGGCGGTCTTGTACCGGACCACCTTCAGTGAGGTCCCGGTGTCCGGTGGTCCGCCGGTGTGCAGGATCTCCAGGCACTCCCCGGCCACGAGTTCGCGGGCGAGGGCGGCCCACAGGTGCCGGGCCCGGGAGAGGTAGGCGGCGGGCAGGCCGCTGGCGGCGAACAGCTCCGCCGCCAGGGCCATCAGCTGATCGCCCACCAGCATGGCCAGCGACCGGGCGGCCGGCCGGGCCCGTGGATGGCCGCCTTGGGCCAGCACGGACGCCAGCGCCTCGTGGACGGTGGGCAGGCCGTGGCGCAGTGCGCTGTCGTCGATGAGGTCGTCGTGGACGACCGCCGCCGCGTGCACCAGCTCCATCGACGCGGCGGCCCGTACCAGGGCGTCGCTGTCGGGTTGTCCGGCCGCCCGCCAGCCCCAGTAGCAGAAGGCCGCGCGCAGCCGTTTGCCGTGCCCGGCCGCGGTGCGGAGCTGCTCGGCGACGGGTGCGAGGGTGTCGTCCACGGCCAGCAGGTGCCGGGACTCCTCGTCGAGGAAGGCGTGCAGTACGGCGTCGACGCGCGCCTTGAAGGCGGCCGGGTCCCAGCGGTCAGTCATCGCCGGCGTCGGCCGCCCTTCGCGCCCGCACCTGCCGCGCGAGCACCTCCAGGTGGGCCGGTGGCACGTTCGCGTACCGGTCCAGGGCCAGTCTGCCCCGGGCCCGGAGATCCTGTTCTGCTTCCCGGACCAGGTCGGCGGTGTCCGAGCGGCGCAACAGTCCGCGCACCGCGCCGACCGCCGTGCCGAGGGTGCTCACCGCCAGGTCCGCGAGTCCGGCCGCCAGCAGTACGGCCTGGTCGTCCGGACCGTCGCCCCGTCTCGCCGAGTGCGTCATGCCTCTCCCCCAGGAGTCGTGTCGTGACCGATGCGCCTGGTCAGCGGCGCATCAGGTCCGAGCATGACCCGGCTCCCGGGGCGGAAGATCCGGTATTCCCCTTTGAGCGACAGGGGGAACAGGCGTCGGACGGCCCGGCCCCCCGCGCGTGGCGACCGACGCGGAGGCGCGTCGCCGCGGCTGCCGGAAGGGCGGGGGCCGGGGGGCGGGGGCCGGTACGGTCATCCGTCCCGGTCGACACTCCACTGGGGCAGTCGCTCGAAGAACGCGACCGCTTCCTCGCGCCACCGCGGGCGCCAAGCGGCCGCCACCTCCGCGGCCTGCTCGGCGCAGCGACTCATGTCCGCCCGCAACTGGGCGGGCACGCCGTGGCGCTCGCCGATCTCACGGATCGCGGCGACGGTCTCCTCGGTGCAGTCCCGGTCTCCCAGAGCCCGCTCCAGAAGTGCCTGCTCGGAGCCGCTCACGGTGGACAGCAGACGGGCGACCGTGTAGCTGCGTCGTCCCTCGCGGATGTCTGCGCCCGTCGGTTTGCCCATCGCGGCGGCGTCGCCGAACAGGTCGAGGTAGTCGTCACGCATCTGGCCGCAGATGCCCACCAGCCGTGCGTAGCGCCGCAGTTCCGCGTCGTGGAGGCCCGGTTCCCCACCGGCCGCGAGGAGCCCGAGGCGCAGCGGCGCGAGGACCGAGTAGCGGGCCGACTTGTGGTCGGCGACGTCGTGGAGGATCTCCTCGTCGGGTGTGCCGGGGGCGAAGTCCCGCTCCAGGTCGGTGATCTGGCCGACGAAGGTGTCGGCCGCGGCCCGGACCTGGACCTCGGTCATCGCCTGCCGCAGCTCGACCGGCAGGTCGGCGTCCAGGAGCACCCGCAGCGAGAGGGCGAGCGCCAGGTCGCCGGCGAGGACGGTGAGCCCGAGCGCGGCCCGCGGGTGGCCGGGGAACCGGTCGAGGTAGGCGCGGTAGGTGGTGGGCCCGCCCCTGCGGGTGGCGCTGTCGTCGATGAGGTCGTCGTGGACGAGACCGTGCGTCTGCAGCAGCTCGACACTCAGCGCGGCGGCGTCCAGCGCCTCGGCCGGCGCGTCGTCGCGCACCAGGCGCGCGGCCTCGTGCACCAGGACGACCCGCATCCGCTTGCCTCCCCGCAGGGACAGGTCACGGAGCAACGCCAGACAGTCCGGGGTGTAGCGGCTGAACGCCGGAGCCTCCAGCGTCTTGTCGAGGCCGTCGAAGTACTCGGCGAAGACCCGGTCGAAACGGCGCCCGTACCGGGCGACGCGGTCGCGCGGCTGCTCGGTCATGACGAAGTCCTCCTGAATGCCTGGCGGGTGACACGCCCGACAGTCTCCCAGGAGGTGATCGGCGAAGGGTGACGCGGCGCGGCCCGGCCCGCCTGGGCGGGCGGGGCCGGGCCGTGGTGCGGAGGTGGGTCAGCGTTCCTCGCGGAACGGGACGTGCTCGCCCGCCACCGGGTCGTACTTGCGCAGGACGAGCCGGTCGGGGTCGTTGAGGCGGTTCTTGCGGGTGACGTAGGTGACGCCGGTCCCGGCGGTCGACTTCAGTCTGACGACCGGGCGTGCGGTGCTGCGTGCCATGGTGCTCCTTCCGACCGCGGCGCGGGCCGCCGTTCCGTCCCGCGCATGTCGGTCACGGCTCACAACACCGGCGCCCGCCGGCGCATTCCCACCGTCGTGCCGGTCAGCACTCCTGCCACAGCCGGGTCATCACCCGCACGCCGAAGCGCAGGCCCTCCAGCGGCACCCGTTCGTCGACGCCGTGGAAGAGGCGGCCGTAGTCGAGGTCGTGCGGGAGCTTGAGGCCCTTGAAGCCGAAGCAGCGGATGTCCAGCTCGGTGAACGCCTTCGCGTCGGTACCGCCCGGGTTGCAGTACGGCACCGGGTGGCCGTCGGGATCCTCGGCGCGCACGGCCGCGCACATGGCGTCGACGAGGGGGCCGTCGAAGGTGGTCTCCATGGCGATGTCGTGGTTGACCCACTCACGGGAGACCGAGGGCAGAAGCAGGGCGTCGATGGTGTCGATCAGCTCCTGTTCGTGGCCGGGCAGGAAACGGCCGTCGACGCGGGCGGTGGCCCGGCCCGGGATGACGTTGGTCTGGTAGCCGGCCGTGAACATGGTGGGGTTGGCCGAGTTGCGCAGCACGACCTGCATGAAGTCGGCGACATGGCCGAGCTTGGCCAGTTCGGCGTCCAGGTCGTCGGCGTCCAGGTCGAGGTCGACGCCCTGGAGACGGGCGGCCTCGGTGAGCAGGGCGCGCACCGGTTCGATGAGGCGGACCGGGAAGGTGTGCCGGCCGATGCGGGTGAGCGATTCGGCGAGGTCGGTGACGGCGTTCTCGTCGTTCGGGGAGGAGCCGTGCCCGGCCCGGCCGGACGCCGTCAGCTCCATCCACGCCATGCCGCGCTGGGCGTTCTCGATCGGGTAGAGGCGCCGGGTGTCGTCCAGGGCGTAGCTGAAGCCACCGCCCTCGCCGATCGCCTCGGTGACCCCGGCGAACAGCTCGGGCCGGTGCTCGACCAGCCAGTGGGCGCCGAACTTGCCGCCGGCCTCCTCGTCGGCGAGGAAGGCGAGGACGATCTCCCGGGCCGGCCGGGTGCCGGTGCGGGCGAAGTGCCGGGCGGTGGCCAGCATGACGGCCACCGTGTCCTTCATGTCGATGGCGCCGCGCCCCCACAGGTAGCCGTCGCGGATCTCGCCGGAGAACGGCGGCACCTGCCATTCGGCGGGGTCCGCCGGCACGACGTCCAGGTGGCCGTGCACCAGCAGGGCGCCGCGCGCCGGGTCGGCGCCGGGGATGCGGGCGATGACGTTGGCGCGGCCCGGGGCGCTCTCCACCAGTTCCGAGGCGATGCCCACCTCGGCGAGCCGGGCCACGACCCAGTCGGCGCAGGCGCGCTCGTCGCTGGTGGGGTTGGAGGTGTCGAAGCGGATCAGCTCCGCGCACAGGTCGACGACCTCGCGCTGCGCCTCCTTGGAGGCGGGGGCGGGGACAGGGACGGGGCTGGTGCTCACGGTGCTCCTACGGGGGCGGTGCCGGACGCCGCCGGGGTGCGGTCGGCGGCTTCGTCGTCATCGTCGAGGGTGGTGGTGCCGTACGTCCTGATCCAGCCGGCCAGGCCGAGGACGCTGTACAGGACGAACGCGGTCAGCAGGGAGTTCAGGGCGGGGATGCCGCCGTCGTAGAACTTGCCGACGCAGAAGGCGGCGGCCCAGATGACCAGGGACATCGGCACCCAGGTCGGCGAGGTGGCCGGCAGGGTCTCGGACTCGCGGGTGGCGTCCAGGGGTGCGCGCATGCGGCGGACCACCCAGTACTCGGCGACGATGATGCCGCCCACCGGCGGGATGGCGACGCCCAGCACCGACAGGAAGTCGGTGAAGTGGGTCATCATGCCGACGGCGGACAGCAGGGTGCCGGCGATGCCCAGCACGATGGTGACCGCGCCGCGGTGCACGCGCTTCTTGAAGACGACCTGGAAGAAGTTGACGACGCCCAGCGAGGAGCCGTAGAGGTTCCAGTCGTTGATCTTCGCGGTGGACATCAGGACGACGAGCACGCCGAAGACGCCGGAGGTGGAGAGCACGATCTGGGAGACCTGGCCGCTGCCGACCATGTGGCCGAGGAGGACGCCGGTCATGCCGACGATGTACTCGGACAGGATCATCGACGAGGCGCTCTGCAGGAAGACGTGACTGCCCTTGCGGTTGTAGCGGGTCATCTCCGGCGAGACGATCGCACCGGTCATGAAGCCGCCCGCGATGGCGGTCGCGGCGACGGCGAGGGGGATGGTCTCGCCGGGGGCCGGGGAGTTGATCAGCTCGGTGAGCGAGTGGTCGCTCAGCGCGTCGGTGACCGACCAGGCGACCATCGCGAAGAACAGCGGTGTCACGATCTTCGCGAAGACCGCCATGTACCGGAAGCCGAAGATCACCAGGACGGTGATGGCGAGGCCGGCGGCCGTGCACCACAGCCAGGAGGGGCCGCCGACGAGCGCGGACACGCTGTCGCCGAAGATCGTGTTCTGTACGCCGAACCAGCCGACGAGGCTGACCGAGATGACCAGGCTGACCAGCGCGGAGCCGTTGCGGCCGAAGCCGGCCCAGCGGGTGAGCAGCGGGGTCGCCAGGCCCTCGCGCATGCCGGCCAGCCCGATCGCGAAGATCACGACCTCGAGGATCACCGCGCCGAGGGTGAAGGCGAGGAAGGCGTCGCCGAAGGACATGCCGACGCCGATGGTGGCGCCCAGGGTGAACTGCGAGATGGAGCCGGACTGCGCGAGCCACTGGAGCAGCATCGTCCAGAAGCCGAGCCGCTTGTCGCGCGGGACGCGGGACAGGGCGTAGTCGTCGCTGCCCACGGCCTTGGTGCCGCCCGCCTCGGGGGCGGTGCTGTCGTTCGCGGCCATGATCACGACTCCCGGGGTTCGCGGCCGAAGGTCTGCAGGTGGGTCAGGGAGCCGTAGCGGGACACGAGCGCGTCGAACTCCTGGTCGTCGTGGAAGTCGAGGCGTCCGCCGCCGTAGGCCTTGGCGGTCTCGACGGCGAACCGGGCCGCCGCCGCGATGTCGGTCTCGTGGCTGGCGCCCGTCTGGCAGCCGGGCACCGCCGCGGCGGAGGTGATCGCGAGGCCGACGACCGGGGCGGCCGTCGCCGTGGCCGGCTGCAGGATCGAATTGATGTGGTGTACACCGTTACCGTACGGGGTGATGTCCTGGGTGGTCACCGGGTACGTGACCAACGGCTCACCGGTCACCACCGCCAGCAGTTCCCCCAGCTGCTCGCTCACCTTGAGCACCCAGCCCTCCTTGACGGTGGGCGACAGGGCGAGGCCCTTGTGGTTGATGATCCGGTTGCCCTTGGTGGTGTCGATCGAGAGCACGGCCTCCATCTCGCCGGTGACCTCGTGCCGGTTCATGGTCGCGATGTCGACCGGCGAGTCCATGAAGGGCACCGGGTCGTGCGGCGCGGTCGGGGCGTCCGGGCAGATGTGGGTGGCGACGATCACGTCACCGTCGAGCACGTCCCCGCGCCGGCGCATGTCCAGCAGCTTGGCGGCGGTGGCGAGCGCGGCGACGGCTCCGTCGGCGTCGGAGACCAGACCGGTCATCTCCGGGCGGGCCCCGATGCCGCCGAGGCGTCCGACCACTCCGAGCGTGCGGGCCGTACCGCCGGCGGTACGCCCGCTGCGGCCCGGGACGCGGACGAGCACGAAGTCCGTCGAGCCGCGCTCGCCGGTGACGGTGGTGACCTCGGCGCCGGAGCCCTCGGGTCCGGCCACGGAGTCGAGGTGGGCGGCGACGCGCTTGCCGTCGACGTCGGGATCGTCCAGCAGATCCACGAGGTCCAGGACGTACTTCAACATGGGCGGTTCTCCTGATCCGCACCTGGGCGGTGCTGACAGCAGGTTCCGGATCGATTAACGTTCTCCGCAACTGTTTCCCGCTATCTGCAATTCAGGTCTGCATCGTGAGATGCGCGGGACGGCGACCGCATCCGTGACCGCACGACGAGGAGAGCCGCCATGGCCGATCGGCCCGTCCAGCCCTCGGACCGCAAGACGCCGGCCGGGGCCCTGCAGACCGTCGACCGGGCGCTGCTGGTGCTGCTGGCCTTCGAGCGCAGCCGGCCCGACTGGGGCGTGACGGAGATCGCCGGCGAGTTCGGCTGGGACACCTCGGTCGCCCAGCGGCTGCTGTCCACGCTCGCGGGCCGCGGCTTCCTGGTCTCCGACCCGGCGACGCGCCGCTACCGCATCGGCCCGGCCGCCCTGCGCCTGGGCCGGCTCTGGGAGCGCTCGGGCTCGCTGGAACTGCTCGCCGAACCGGTCCTCCAGGACCTGCGCGCGGCGACCGGCGACACCGTCCTGTTCTGCCTGCCCGACAGCTTCCACATGCGCTGTGTCGCGGCCGTCGAGGGCGAGGAGGGACCGCTGCGCTACTACCCGCTGGTCGGCGAGCTGTACCCGGCGCACGCGGGTGCCACGAGCAAGTCGTACTACGCCTTCCTGCCCGACGACCAGCGCCACCGGCTCTTCCGCGGCCGCCCCATGGCGCGCTTCACCGAGCGCACGGTGACCGACCCGGACCAGCTGGAGCAGGAGTTCCGCCGGGTGCGCGCCCAGGGCTACGCCTGGACCGTCGGCGAGTACGACGCCGGCATCGGCACGGTCGCCGTGCCCGTGTTCCTCGGCTCCGAGCCGTACGGCAGCCTCAGCCTCGGTGCCGCCAAGGAGCGCTTCCCCGAGGGGCCCGAGGACCGCCTGGAGGTGCTGCGCCGCGCCGCCCGGCTGCTGGAGCGGCGCCTGACGCACCCGCCGCAGCACCAGCGCCGCCCGCGCTCTCCCCGTACCGCCTGACCATCCACGCGTCACCGATCCGACCCGTCGACGAGGACACCCCCGTGAATCTGCTGCTCCTGTCCAACTCCACCCAGTACGGCCGCGGCTACCTGGAACACGCCCTCGACACCGTGACCGGCTTCCTGCCCCGCGGTGCGCGGCTGGCGTTCGTTCCGTACGCCCTCGCCGACCACGACGCCTACACCGCCAAGGTGCGCGGCGCACTCACCGGCGCGGGCATCGAGGTGCGGGGGGTGCACGAGGGCGGCGACCCGACGGCCCGGCTGGGTGAGGCGGACGCGGTGTTCGTCGGCGGCGGCAACTCCTTCCGGCTGCTGAGCGCCCTGTACCGCACGGGACTGCGGGAGGCGCTGATCGAGGCGGTGGGCGGCGGGCTGCCCTACATGGGGGCCAGCGCCGGTACGAACATGGCGGCGCCCTCGCTGCGCACCACCAACGACATGCCCATCGTCGAGCCTCCGTCCTTCGAGGCGCTGGGACTGGTCCCCTTCCAGATCAACCCGCACTACCTCGACCCGGACCCCGCCTCGACGCACAAGGGCGAGACCCGTGAGGAACGGCTGACGGAGTTCCTGGAGGAGAACGACGTGCCCGTGCTCGGGCTGCGGGAAGGCTCCTGGCTCCGGGTGGAGGGCGACCGCGCCGTGATCGGGGGCGAGCGGGACGCCCGGCTGTTCCGGCGGGGCGGTCAGCCGCGCGAGATCGCGGTCGGTTCGGACGTGTCCGAACTGCTGCGGGTGACGGCCGCGTTCGACACGCGGGCCTAGGCACGCCGACGCCGGAGGCCCGCTCGGCGGCCTCCGGCGTCGCACCCGCGGGGTGCGTCAGCGCTTGATCTCCTTGATCTTCAGCATCCGCGTGATGACCTTGTCGAGTTCCTCGTCCTCGAAGACCTTCTTCCAGTCCTCGCGCACGATCGACTCACGGCCGTAGTCCATGGCGATCAGGCAGGCGTCCGAGAAGGGGTTGGAGCCCTTGAGGGTGTTGGCCAGGGCGACCTGGGTGTGGCCCAGCAGCATCGCGCGGGCGGCCTTCTCGGGGACGCCGACGGTGTGGACGGTCTCGTGCAGGGCCTCGGTCAGCAGGGCGCCGACCATGCAGGCGATGGTCTCCACGAGGGTGGGCTCCAGCACGGCGAGCTGCTTGACGGTGACCCAGTGGACGTCGACGACCGGCGCGTACATCACGCGGATGACGGACTCGGCCAGCTCCTGCTTGGCGGCGTCCCCGCCCTCGTAGGCGGCGACGACCTCCTGCGGGGCGGCGATGCCGCCGAAGGTGTCCTGCCACTCCTCCTTGGTGGTGCGCTCCAGGAACACCGAGGGGTGGCAGGGGTGGGCGCAGGCGTAGTGGATGTCCTCGCGGGCGAAGAGGAGGCCGGCGTAGGCGGCGGCCGGGTCGAGGGTGAGGACGATCGTGCCGGGCTTCATCAGCGGCACCAGTTCCTCGGAGACCTTGCCGAGGACGACGTCCGGCACGGCGAGGATGACGACGTCGGCCTCGGCGGCGGCGTCCTTCGACTCGGTCAGTTCGCGGCCGAGGTCGCGGATCAGCTCCCGGCCCTTGGGCGACGCCTCGCTGAAGAGGACCCGGAAGTCGCTGTCGACCAGGTTGTCGGAGACGCGCTGGCCCATCTTGCCGGCGGCCCCGATGACGGCGACGGTCTTGACGTCGACCTGGGTCTGGATCTCGGTGGCCATTACTTGCTCCTCAGGAGGGTGTCGATGCTGTGCTGCGTCCACTGGTGTTCGAGCCGGGCGGTGGCCTCGTAGCCCTCGTCCTGCCACGGGAGCCAGTGCTCCACGATCTGGTTGATGCCGCGCTCGGCGGGACGGACGGCGGCGACCATGCCGTCGTGGTCGAGGAGGCCCTCGCCGAGCGGGCAGCCGGCGTAGGTGAAACCGACCCAGCCGTCGCGGCGGGTGAAGGCGAAGTCCTTGACGTGGATGTTGACCACGTACGGCGCGGTGGCGGTCACCACGTCCACGGGGCGTTCCAGCCGGGCGACGCTGTTGCCCGGGTCCAGGACGATGCCGAGGTGCGGGTCGTCGACGGCGCGTACGACGTCCACCAGGTCGTCGGTGGCGACCTGTTCGTAGGTCTCCAGGCCGAGGGTGACGCCGGCGTCGGCGTAGCGCGGCACCGCTTCCTTCAGCAGGGCGACCGCCTCGGCGGTGTCCGGCCGGTGGTCGGCCGTGTTGAGCATGGAGCGGACCAGGGTGACGCCCAGTTCGCCCGCCATGTCGAGGTACTTGAGCAGGTGCTCGGGGCGGATGCCGCGGGTGCCCAGCTCCAGGGTGAGGCCGAGGTCGTCGGCGGTGGCGCGGACGTCGGCGAGCCGTGCGGCGTCGTAGGACTCGATCGGGGCGTAGTCGCAGATCTGGAAGACCTCGCCGCCGAGCGCGGCCGTGTCCCGCAGCATCGCGGGCAGGGTCATCGGCTCGGGCGCGCGGTCGGAGACCCGCCAGAAGTACGCGTAGGTGCTGATGCCGTACGCCATCACGCCACCGCCGCCGGGGCCGGGGCCGGGGAACGGATCTCGTCGAGGATGGCCTCGACGCCCGCCGGGTCGTGGGCGAACCGGCCGAGGAACAGCCCTTCCGCGGTTCCGTTCAGACGGGTGAGGAGGCCGGGGCCCGCGCTGCCGCCGTAGACGACGGTGGAGCCGGTGTGCTCGGGACGGGTGTCCAGCCAGTCGCGCAGGGCGGTGCACACGGTGCCGATGTGGTCGGCGGAGGCGGGCTCGGGGGCACCGATGGCCCACTGGGGTTCGTAGGCGAGGACGACGGCGCCCTCCAGGCCGTGCAGCAGGCGCTCCGCCTCGGCGACCGTGCGGGCGGCGGCGTCCGAGGCGTCGGACGCGTCGCGTTCGCCGACGCAGAGGACGGGGGTGAGGCCGTTGCGCAGGGCGGCGGCGGTCTTGGCGGCGACGACGGTGTCGCCCTCGCCGTACAGGCGGCGGCGCTCGGCGTGGCCGACCTCGGCGTAGCGGCAGCCGATCTCCTTGAGGACGGGGCCGCCGACCTCGCCGGTGTAGGGGCCGCTGTCCTCGGTGGCGATGTCCTGGGCGCCGAGGGCGACGCCGTAGGGGGCGAGGATGCCGGCGGCCGGGACCAGGGTCGGGAAGGCGGGGAGGACGAACAGGCGGGCGGCGCCGGAGGTGACGGCGGGGTGGCGGTCGGCGAGGGCGGCGATCCTGCGGGCCCAGTTGAGGGTCTGGTGGTGGCCGAAGTACATCTTCAGGCTCACCCCCAGCAGGACGGGTGACGGGGCGGGGCTGGTCATCAGGCGGCTGCCCCGTCGCCCGCGCCGGTCTCGTAGTCGCACATCAGCTGGACCTTGGCCGCCGACGCGGAACTCTCGTCGAAGCGGTAGGTGAGCCATTCGGCGGCGAGGCGGCGGGCCAGTTCGAGGCCGATGACACGCTGGCCGAAGGTGAGGATCTGCGCGTTGTTGGAGAGGATCGCCCGCTCGACGGAGAAGGAGTCGTGGGCGGTGACCGCCCGGATGCCCTTGACCTTGTTGGCGGCGATGGCCACGCCGAGTCCGGTCCCGCACACCAGCAGGGCGCGGTCGGCCTCGCCGCGGGCGACCATCTCGGCGGCGGCGATGGCGACCTTCGGGTAGGCGGTGTGCCCGTCGGCATCGACGCCGACGTCGGTGACCTCGGCGACCAGGGCGCTGCCGGCCAGGTCCTGCTTGAGGGCTTCCTTGTACTGGTAACCGGCGTCGTCGGACCCGACGACGATGCGGAGCTTGTCGGTCATCTCGGCTTTCCTCAGTGGTGGTCGTGGGGGTGGTCTTCGTGGGGGCGCCGGATCAGGACGCCGTGGACGGCGCGGGTGATCAGGGCGAGGGAGTGGGCTCCGGCGTCGGGGGTGCCGAGGGACTTCTCGGCGTGCGGGCGGGCCCGGCCCTTGCGGGGCAGCAGTGCGGCGGTGGCGGCCGCCGCCTCGGTGGCGGAGATGGCGGCACGGTCCCACGCGTCGGTGAGGGCCTGTCCGTCGGCCACGGCGGCGGCCAGCGTCTCGGCGAAGGGCACGAGGACGTCGACCATCGTCTTGTCGCCGACCGCGGCCCCGCCGAGCCTGCGGACGGCGGCGGACGCCTCGGTCACCCCGGCGGCGACCCGGCCGGCGTCCGGTGCGTCCCGGTCGCCCAGCGCGGTGCCGAGGGAGCGCAGGATCGCGCCCCACAGCGCGCCGGAGGTGCCGCCCGCCCGGTCGGCCCAGGCGTCGGCGGCACGGGCCAGGACGGTGCCGGCGCCCGCTCCGCGCGCGTGGGCGTCGGCGGCGGCGCCGCGTGCGGCGGTGGACCCCCGCCGCATGCCGATGCCGTGGTCGCCGTCGCCCGCCACGGCGTCGATGCGGCCCAGCTCCTCGACATGGGTGTCGACGGTGGCGGCCACCGCCTCCAGGGCGGCCAGTACGGTCGCCGCGGCGTGCCGGGAGTCCTCGGAGGCCGGGGGTACGGCCGGGTCCGCGTCCTCCTCGGCCGACGGCTCGCCGGCGTCGGGCACGGGTGCGTCGAGGGTGCCCTTGCGGAAGGCCGGGGTGTCGGCCGGCGCCCGCCACAGCTCCTCCAGCTCCTCGTCCAGCCAGGTCAGGGTGAGGGAGACGCCGGCCATGTCGAAGCTGGTGACGAGTTCGCCGACCTCGGGGTCGACGATCTCCACCCCGACGTCCCCGAGGAGGGCGGAGACCTTGCGGTACACGACGAACAGTTCCTCGTACTTGACCGAGCCGAGGCCGTTGAGGACGACGGCGGCGCGCTGCCCCCGCGGCCCCGGGACGTCCTCGGGGAGTTCCTTCAGCAGGGTGTCCACCAGCAGCCGGGCCGCCTCGTCGGCGGTCGGCAGAGGTTCCTCGCCGATGCCGGGCTCCCCGTGGATGCCGAGGCCGACGGCCATGCGGGCCTCGGGGACGGTGAAGAGGGGGTGGTCGGCACCGGGCAGGGTGCAGCCGGAGAAGGCGATGCCGAAGGAACGGGTGCGGGCGCCGGCCCGTTCGGCGACGCGCACCACGTCGTCCAGGGCGAGGCCCTGCTCGGCCGCGGCGGCGGCCGCCTTGAAGACGGGCAGGTCACCGGCGATGCCGCGGCGCTCGGCGGACTCGTCGGGACCCGCGCTCGCCATGTCGTCGGCGACGGCGAAGGTCCGGGCGTCGATGCCGTCGGCGGCCAGGCGCTCGGCGGCCTGCCCGAAGTGCAGGACGTCACCGGCGTAGTTGCCGTACATCAGCAGCACACCGGCGCCGCCGTGGGCGGCCCTGGCGACCGAGCGGATCTGCTGGGCGGAGGGCGAGGCGAAGACGTTGCCGACCGCGGCGCCGTGGGCCAGTCCGCGTCCGACCAGGCCGGAGAAGGCCGGGTAGTGCCCCGAGCCGCCGCCGATCACGACGGCGACCTGTCCGGCCGGGGTGCGGGTCGCCCGGACGACGCCGCCCGTGACGGGGCGCACCCAGCGCCGGTGCGCGGCGGCGAACCCTTCCAGCGCCTCGTCGGCGAAGGCGGCGGGGTCGTTGAACAGGCGGGTCATCGCAGGGCCTCCATGGTCCGGCGCTCGGGGTCGGGGGTCGGTTCGTCGGTGCGGTGGCGGGTGGCGAGCCGGATCATCAGGACGGCGGACAGCAGCATGAAGAAGCCGACGAGGTAGAGCGGCACGTAGTAGGCGCCGGTCCAGTCCTTGAGCCAGCCGGTGATGTAGCTGGAGGCGAAGCCGGCGATGTTGCCCGCCGTGTTGATCAGGGCGATGCCGGCCGCGGCGGCGGCACCGGTCAGGAAGCGGGAGGGCACGGACCAGAAGACCGGCAGGGCGGCGAAGATGGCGCAGGCGGTCACGGTGATCACGGCGACCGTGGCGGTCGGCGAGCCCATGTAGAGGGCCAGCGGGATGGAGAGGCCGCCGACGACGGCCGGTCCGGCCACATGCCAGGTGCGGGTGCCGTGACGGGTGGCGTGCCGGGTCCAGAAGAAGAGGACGACGGCGGCCGGCAGGTACGGGATGGCCGTGATCCACGCCTTGTCCATCACGCTGAACGTGGTGTCGTACTGCTCCTGGAAGCCGTTGATGATCGTCGGCAGGAAGAAGGCGAGGGCGTAGAGGCCGTAGACGAAGCCGAAGTAGACGACGGCGAGGGTCCAGACCCGGCCACTGGTGAAGGCCCGCTTCAGGTCGCCCTTGGCGTGCTGTCCCTCGTGGCCCGTCTTCCGGGCGTTCTCGGCGGCCAGCTCGGCGGTCAGCCAGTCGCGTTCGGCGGGGGTGAGCCACTTGGCGTCGGCGGGCTTGTCGATCAGGTAGAACCAGGCGACGACGCCCAGGACGATCGCGGGCAGCGAGACGAACAGGAACATCACGCGCCAGCCCTCGAGGCCGAACAGGCCGTGGCGGCCGATCAGCCAGCCCGCCAGCGGGGCGCCGAACACGGTGGTGAGCGGCTGGGCGAGGTAGAACAGGCCGAGGATCTTGGTGCGGTGGCGGGAGGGCACCCACTGGCTGAGGAAGAGGATGGCGCCGGGGAAGAAGCCGGCCTCGGCGACACCGAGCAGGAAGCGCAGGGTGTAGAGCTGGCCGCTGCTGCTGACCCAGGTGAACAGCAGGGAGACGATGCCCCAGGTCACCATGATCCGGGCCAGCCAGCGGCGGGCGCCGAAGCGGTGCAGGGCCATGTTGCTGGGGACCTCGAGCACGATGTAGCCGAGGAAGAAGATCCCGGAGGCGAAGCCGAACTGGGCGGCGGTCAGGGCGAGGTCCTGTCCCATGCCGTTCGGTTCGGCGAACGAGACGGCCGTGCGGTCCAGATAGTTCACGAAGAACATCAGCGCCACGAACGGCACGAGGCGGACTGAGACCTTCTTGATGGCAGTTCTCTCGACTGCCGCGGATGGCGCTTGGGCACCCATGGGCGACTCCTCGGCTCGCCCGGACAGCTCTGTCCGGGGTGGGTCGTGCCCGGCGGTCCGCCACAAAGGGGGCGGCCGGCCGGTTCGCCTTCACGCTATGCCTCCGATTCAAATTGGTCACCAATTTACCAGTGTGGCGACGGTCATAGATTTCCCAGCGCCCGAACTCTTGACAAACCACGACCGTGGCGGAGGTGAACTGCCTGGTCAGCCAGGTGAGTACGGCATCTGGTTGACTGGTGACCGTGACCAGTCAGCCTGATCAGCACAGCTCCGCCGCCGCGCCCGACCTCGCGCAGCTCCTGCGGCCCGTGGTGCGCGAGTCGTCCGTCAGCGAGGTCGCCAAGCGGCTCCTCGACCACCTCTCGGCCGGTGACATCCGGCCCGGCACGCGCCTGCCCGCCGAACGGCAGCTCGCCGAGGCGCTGGGCGTGGCGCGGTCCAGTGTGCGCGGCGCGCTCTCCGCCCTGGACGTGCTCGGCATCATCGAGATCCGGCCGGGCTCCGGCTCCTACGTGCGCGAGGGCACCTCGGAGTTCCTGCCCCGGGCGATCAACTGGGGGCTGATGCTGGGCCAGCGGCGCACCCAGGACCTGGTCGAGGTGCGCACGTACATGGAGGGTGTCTCGGCACGGCTGGCGGCCGAGCGCGCGACCGACGCGGACGTGGCCCGGCTGGAGGAGCACCTCCAGCACATGCGGGACGCGGGCGGCGACGTCACGGCGTTCATCGACGCCGACATCGCCTTCCACCTGGAGACGGCCCGCATCGCGCGCAACAGCGTGCTCAGCGACATCCTGCACAGCATCCGTGCGCTGCTCCAGGTGTGGATGGAACGCGTCAGCGACATCGAGGGCACCGTCAGCGGCACGCTGTGCGAGCACGACGCGGTCCTGGAGGCGATCCGCGCGCGCGACCCGGAGGCCGCCGACCGGGCCATGGCCGAGCACATGAGGATGGCCAGCGCACGGCTGCGCGCCTCCGTGGACGGCGACGCCTGACCCGTACGCCCCCTCCGCCCCTCCAGTCGCCCGCCGCCCACCACGCGGCGTTCAGCTCACCGTCGACGCGCGGTCAACGCCCCTGGGCACCGTGAGCCGCGCACGGTGGACTTCCCGCTTCTGGAGGGCAGATGAGCACGGCGGAACAGCACGAGCACCCGGGCAGACGCACGGTACTGAGAGCGGCCGTGGCCGGCGGCGTCGCCGCGACGGCGACCGGGACCGCGGCGGCCGTACCCGCGCAGGCCGCGGAGGCCACCGGACGGCGGCGCTTCGACGCCGACAGCCCGCGTTTCACGCTGGCCGTCCTGCCGGACACGCAGTACCTGTTCGACGCGGACAGCACCGACCCCGCTCCCCTGCGGGAGACCTTCCGCCACCTGGTGACCGACCGCTCCGGGGCCAACATCGCCTTCATGACCCACCTCGGCGACGTCACCGAGCACGGCACCGAGGACGAGATCCGCCGCGCCGCCCAGACCTTCCGCACGCTGCACGGCAAGGTGCCCTACAGCGTGCTGGCCGGCAACCACGACATCCCGTCGTCGACGGACGACCAGCGCGGAGACTCCGCCTATCTGCGCGAGTTCGGGCCCCGCCGCTACGCCTCGATGCCCACCTTCAAGGGCGCCTCGCCGGACGGCTACAACAGCTACCACGTCGTCCGGGCCGCCGGCCGCGACTGGCTGGTCCTCGCCCTGGACTGGCGGATCAGCGACAAGGGCACGGCCTGGGCACAGGGCGTGCTCGACGCCCACCCGACGCTGCCCGCCGTGCTCACCACGCACGACCTCGCCCACGCGGACGAGGAAGGCACGGCCCGGCTCTCGGGCAACGGACAGCAGCTGTGGGACGGTCTGATCCGCGGCAACGACCAGATCTTCCTGGCCCTCGGCGGACACTACTGGCCGCCCGGTCGCACGGTCCTGCGCAACGACGCGGACAACGATGTCCACCTCCACGTCACCAACTACCAGGACCGCTACTACGGCGGCGCCGGCATGATCCGCACCTACGGTTTCGACCTCGCGCGCGGGGTGATCGACGTCGAGACGTTCGCCCCCTGGTTCCTGGCACGCGATCCCGCCCGGCGCACCCCGCTGGAGGCCGAGACGGTCGAACTGACGGGCCCCGCCGACCGGTTCAGCCTGAGCGTCGACTTCGCCGAACGCTTCCGGGGCTTCTCCCCCGTCGCGCCGCCCGAGCCGCGGCCCGCCTCCGCCGTGATGCCCCGCGGCACGGTCGCGTACTGGAGGTTCGACACCTCCGGCATGACCACCCCCGCGGACGGCGGTCCGGTCCCCGACGGCCTGGTCGTCCGCGACCTCTCCGGCCACGGCAACGACCTCACGGCCGGCCGGCTGCACCACAGCGGTCCCGAGGCGCTCACCTGGTCCGCGGACCACCACCCCGGCCAGCCCGCGCACGCCAGCCTCCGCTTCGACGGCGGCAAGGGACCGGACCGCGGCGCCGTCCTGCGCACCGGTGCGCGGGCCCCGCTCAACAGCGAGAGGTTCCCGCGCGGGTACACCATCGAGACCTTCGTGCGGTTCCCCGAGCCGTTCGAAGGCGATCACGACTGGATGGGCATCCTGAGCTGGGAGGGGCGCAACGGGGACGCGGGCAAGACCACCGGCTGGTCCCCGCTGGAGCCCACGTGCAGTCTCAACGTGTCCCCGGAGCGGTTCCTGCAGTTCGTCGTCTACCCCGACCGCCAGGACGCGGACCCCACTTCATGGAGCCACGCGGTCCCGGTCGGCCGCTGGACGCACGTCGCCGTGGTGAACGACGGCCGCCGCACCGTCGTGTACGTCGACGGTTCGAGGATCGCCCGCAACCCCACGGCCCCCTCGACCGGCATCGCGACCCTCGGCAAGCCCTTCGTCCTCGGTGCCACCCAGTTCGACGGGAAGTTCGGGCAGGGTTTCTACGGCTGGATCGGCGACACCCGCATCGTCGACCGGCCGCTGCGGACACGGGACTTCCTCACCCCCTTCGACTGACGCCCGCCCGCGGGGACCGGCAGGACCGCCGGGGCGCACCGGCGGCCCGCGCGGTCTGTCGGGCCCGGCGGGTCGTCAATAGCCTGGGCGTACAAGGCCGTTGTCGACCGAGGAGTCCCATGTCCACCGCGCAGCAGGTCCCCGACATCCTCTCCCCCGAGTTCGCGGCGAACCCGTACCCGGCGTACCGGGTGATGCGCGAGAGCGCGCCGCTCATCCACCACGAGGCCACCCAGAGCTGGATCGTGTCGCGCTACGAGGACGTGGAGCGCGTCTTCAAGGACCGCGCCGGGCAGTTCACCACCGAGAACTACGACTGGCAGATCGAGCCGGTGCACGGCAGGACGATCCTGCAGCTGAGCGGGCGCGAGCACGCGGTCCGCCGTGCGCTGGTCGCCCCCGCCTTCCGCGGGGCCGAGTTGCAGGAGAAGTTCCTGCCGGTCATCGAACGCAACTCCCGTGAACTCATCGACGCCTTCCGGCACACCGGACGGGCCGATCTGGTCGCCGACTACGCGACCCGCTTCCCCGTCAACGTGATCGCGGACATGCTGGGCCTGGACAAGGCCGATCACGACCGCTTCCACGGCTGGTACACGTCGGTCATCGCCTTCCTCGGCAACCTCTCCGGCGACCCCGGGGTGGCGGAGGCGGGGGCCCGCACCCGGGTCGAGTTCGCCGAGTACATGTTCCCGATCATCCGGGAGCGCCGGGAGAAGCCGGGCGACGACCTGCTGTCGTCCCTGTGCGCCGCCGAGGTCGACGGGGTGCGGATGAGCGACGAGGACATCAAGGCGTTCTGCAGTCTGCTGCTCGCGGCGGGCGGTGAGACCACCGACAAGGCCATCGCGAGCATCTTCGCCAACCTGCTGGCCCATCCCGAGCAGTTGGCGGCGGTGCGCGAGGACCGGAGCCTGATACCCCGCGCCTTCGCCGAGACGCTGCGCTACACGCCACCCGTCCACATGATCATGCGGCAGACGGCGACCGACGTGGAGCTGAGCGGCGGGACCGTGCCGGCGGGCGCCACCGTCACCTGCCTGATCGGCGCGGCCAACCGGGACGCGAACCGGTACCGCGAGCCGGACCGTTTCGACATCTTCCGCGACGACCTCACCACCACGACCGCGTTCTCCGCCGCCGCCGACCATCTCGCCTTCGCGCTCGGACGGCACTTCTGTGTGGGGGCGCTGCTGGCGAAGGCCGAGGTCGAGACCGGCGTCGGCCAGCTGCTGGACGCCATGCCCGACCTGCGGCCGGCCGACGGCTTCGAGGTGGTGGAGCAGGGCGTCTTCACCCGGGGCCCGCGGGCGCTGCCGGTGCGGTTCACGCCCCGCGCGGCCTGACCGGTGGCGGACCGGTCCGTCACGGCACCACGGGGGTGAAGAGCGCCGGCAGGGCCGTCAGTCCGCGCATCCAGATGGACGGCCGCCAGGTCAGCTCGTCCGGCTCCACCGCGAGCACCAGGTCGGGGAGGCGTTCCAGCAGGGTCTCGACCGCCGTGCGGGCCATGACGTCGGCGAGCAGCGGTGCCGGGTAGGGGCACCGGTGCTCGCCGTTGCTGAAGGACAGGTGCGCGGAGTTCTCGGCGCCGACGTGGGCCTCGGGCCACAGCTGCGGGTCGGTGTTGGCCGCCGCCAGGCCCAGCACCAGGCAGTCACCGGCCCGGATCTGCCGACCGCCGAGCTGGGTGTCGTTCACGGCCCAGCGGCCGATGAAGTTCTGGGTCGGCGTGTCCAGCCACAGCACCTCGTTCAGCGCCTCGCCCACGCTGAGCCGGCCGCCCGAGACGTTCAGGGCGAAGCGTTCGTCGGTGAGCAGCAGTCTGAGGGTGTTGCCGATCCAGTTGGCGGTGGGCTGCTGGGCGGCGGCGATGACCGAGATCAGGTCCTGGACGATCTCCTCGTCGGTGAGCCCCGCCGGGTGGGTCAGCATCCGGGAGGTGACGTCGGGTCCGGGCCGTTCGCGCTTGTGGCGCACCAGGCGGTGGATGCGCTCGCCCACCCGCGCGTACGCCGCCACCGGGTCGTCGCCCTCCGCTGCGTCGAGGGAGACCCGCAGGTCCTCGACGAGCTGCCGGGTCTCGTCCCCGCCGTGCGGCATCCCGCACATGCGCACGGCGGCACGCATCGGCAGGGCGTGGGCGTAGTCCCGCATCAGCTCGGCCCGGCCGCTGCCGGCGAAGGACGCGATGAGGTGGTCGGCGAGCTGGCGGCAGTCCCGGGCCAGTTCGAACTGGTCGACGCCGGCGAGTGCCTGCGAGATGACGCCGGCCCGCCGCCGGTGTTCCTCGCCCTCGGTGAACAGGACGGACGGCTGGTAGCCGACGTAGGGCAGGAGCGGCCAGTCGGGCGGGATGGCGTCCCACTGGTTCCAGCGGCGCGAGTCCCGGGCGAACAGCTCGTCGTGGCTGGTGACGTAGCTGACCTCGGCGTAGCCGAGGACCAGCCAGGCGGGGATGGAGCCGTCCAGGAGCACTGGGGCCACGGCGCCGTGCTCGGCCCGCAGACCGCGGTACAGCTCCGACGGTGTCTGCTGGTACTCCAGTCCGGCGAGCGCCACGGCCTTGTCGTGCGCGGGGCACGCGGGCGGGACGGCGTGGTCCGGAGCGGGGTGGATGTCGGTCACGATGCGCTCTCCTGGGCCAGGGCCAGTTGGTAGAGGTGGTCCACGAGGGTGACCAGTACGTGCTTGCCCGAGGTCCGCACCCGTGCGTCGCAGTCGATCAGCGGTACGTCGTCGGGCAGGGCGAGGGCCTGCCGGATCTCGTCCAGGGAGTGCCGGGCACGGTCGTCGTCGAAGCGGTTGACGGCGACCACGAACGGGGTGCGGTGGTGTTCCAGCCGGTCTATCGCGTACCAGGAGTCGTCCATCCTCCGGGTGTCGACGAGGACGACGGCGCCGAGGGTGCCGGAGAACAGCCGGTCCCACAGGAACCAGAAGCGCTCCTGGCCCGGGGCTCCGAACAGGTAGAGCACCATGCGCTCGTTGAGGCTGATCCGGCCGAAGTCGAAGGCCACCGTGGTAGTGGTCTTGCCCGTCAGTCCGCCGGTCTCGTCGACGCCGACGCCGGCCTGGGTCATCACCTCCTCGGTGTTGAGGGGGCGGATCTCGCTGACCGAGCGGACGAGGGTGGTCTTGCCGACGCCGAAGCCGCCGACGACGACGATCTTCAGCCCGGTCTCCGCGGCGTCGGTCAGGGGCGTGCGGCCCGAGGCGGTGACGGTCGGTGAGGGCGGGTCAGAGGTTGCGGAGCCCATGGAGCACCTCCTGGAGAAGGGCGGTATCGGGGTGCGTCGCGGCGGCCTGTCCCAGGCGCGGATGGCGGGCGGTGATCCGGCCGGTGGCGAGCAGGTCGCCGAGCAGGATGCGGACCACGGTGATCGGCAGTGCCAGTTCCGCGGCGACCTCGACCACGGCCGTCGGGTGCCGGCACAGGTCGAGGATGCGTACGTGTTCCGACTGCATGCCGGGCGCCGGTTCGCATTCGCTGACCACGAGCGTGACGAGGTCGAACGAGTCGTCGGCACGGCTGCGCCCGCCGGTGACCGTGTAGAGCCGGTCGGGTGCGCCGGTGTCCACGGGCCTGCGGGTCACGGCGTACGGCTCCCGGGGGCGGCGTGGCGCGGCTCGGCCCGCAGGTGCTCGCCGATCTGCTCGACCATCTCGGTCATCTGGTGGCCGACCACGCCCGGGTCGGCGTCCTCCACCGCGACGACGGCCAGGTGTGCGCCCTCGCCGGCCTCGACGATGAACAGCAGCCCTCCGTGGAACTCGGTCATGGAGTGCCGGACGCCGCCCGTGCCGTTGCCGAACTCGACGGACGCCCCCTGGGCGAGGGCCTGGATGCCGGAGCAGATCGCGGCGAGCTGGTCCGCCCGGTCCAGGGTGAGGTGTTCGGTCCAGCACAGTTTGAGGCCGTCGCGGGAGAGGACGAGGGCGTGCCGGGTGCCGGGGGTGCGGTCGAGGAGGTTCTGCAGGAGCCAGGTGAGGCTGTTGTCGGTGGTCTGCATGGTGGGTGGGGGGACGGTGGTTCCTGGTTCTGCGGTCACCGGCCCGTTCCTCCAATCTCACGAGCTCGAAGGGCGAGGGGCGCCGAGGTGCGCGGTGCGGTCCGGCGCGGGCTACCCCGACGCGGGCGGTTCGGTCTCCGGTGCGGGGCCGGCCGCCCCGGACCGGCGCCCGCGGTGGAAGGCGCCGAAGCTGGAGCCGGCGTCCCGGGGCGCCGTCGCCGCCCGGTCGGGGGTCTCGCGGCGCTGCTCCCGCCGTTCGCGCTCGGCGGCGGCCATGGTGCGGCCCGGGGAGCGCACGGGCAGGCCGCCCGCGGTGGCGGGTGCGGGCCGGGCCCGTTCGGCCCGTTCGGCCCGCTCGGGCGGATCGGGGCGGACGTCCGGGACGCGTCGCCTGTCCACGGGTGCCTCGGCGGCCGGGGCGGGACCGGGGACGGCGGGGGCGACACCGGCCGAGCGGCCGAAGGTCGCGGACGGTCCCGGGTCCCGCTGCTGGGCGAGCAGTTGCGGCGGGAGCAGGACGACGACACCCGTGCCGCCGCGTGAGGAGGGCCGGTAGCTGACGGCGATCCGGTACTTGGCGGCCAGCCGTCCGACCACGGCGAGGCCGAGCCTGGTGCCCTGGAGCGAGGCCAGGTCGTTCATGCGTCCCGACACCGCCTGTTCGGCGTGGCGCATGGCCGCGTCGGCCATCTTCAGTCCGCTGTCCTCGATGGTGACGACGATGCCGGCGGTACGTTCCTCCACGTAGACGTGGACCTCGTCGATGGGCGGCGAGAAGTTGGCGGCGTTGTCCATGAGTTCGGCCAGCAGGTGCATGACGCCCTCGGCCGCGTACCCGGAGATGGCGGCGCTGGTGGAGCAGTGCATCCGGACCCGGCGGTAGGCGGCGATCCGGCCGACGGCTCCGCGCAGGATGCTCTCCATCACGATGGGCTTGTTCCAGGCCCGGCTGGAGCGCCCGCCCATGAGGAGGGCGAGGCGGTCGGTGACGAGGCCGAGCTGTGAGGTGCTGTGGTCCAGGCGGAGCAGGTCGCCGAGGACTTCCTCACCGTGGCGGTCCTGCATGTCGCGCAGGTCGGCGAGCATGCTGACGGCCTTGGCCTGGACCCGGCTGAGGGATTTGGCGGCGGCCGCCTGGGCCGCGGCGGTGCGCCGTTCGCTGTGGGCCAGCTCCCGGACGAAGAGTTCGGCCAGGGCGCGTGCCTGCGGGCCGTGCGGCCACTCCAGTTCGGCCAGGACGACGTCCGCCGAGGTGCCGTCGCGCAGTTTCTCCACCGCGGCGGGCAGGGTGCGGCTCGCGAGCTGTTCCAGCTCCGCGGTGAGCCGGTGGGTCTCCTCCCGCGCCTGCCGGTGCCGGGAGTCGGCGTCCGCGGCCTGCCGTACGGCGTCCTCGGCGAGCGCGGCGAAGCTCTGTGCGACCTGGCGCAGGTGCGCGCCGGAGACGGGCGCGGTGTTCGCCACGGCCTCCTCGGCGCCCGCGCCGTCGCGGACCTGCTGGGCGATGCCGGGCAGGGCGACGTTGACGAGGTGCACGAACCCGGCGTTCTCGTGGGCGAGTCGGGTCTTGAGCGCGCTGATCTCCGTCCTGCGGTCGGCCGCGGTCCGGCGGGCCCGTCCGACCAGGTGCGAGCCGAGCACGACGGCCGCCGCGACACACAGCCAGGACGACACGGCGAGGGTCGCGGTCCAGCTCCGGGCGGTGTCGGGGGCCGCGGCCCAGGCGGCGCCGGCGGCCGCTGCGGCGGCCGGCAGCACGACCAGGGGGACGGTGGGGGTGGTACGGCGGGCTTTCTGCGTCCTGGGTGGGGCGGGGGGTGCAGACACTGACATTCCGCGGTCCCTCTGGTCCTTGAGAGCGGGGAAAAGGGGCGAGTCGGCGCGCGCCGGCGCCGGGCCGTGGCGTCCGCCCGAGCCGATGGTGATCGCTCCGGCGGACTTGCGGCTCATGCTAGTCAGCGGCCGGTGTACGTAAGCCGGAGCGGCCGCAGACCCCACCGAGGAGCGAACTTCTCCCGCATCCCCCCGATCGAACGCATCGATGTGCTACAGGCGTTCTGGGCGGGACGGCCGCCCCGCCGTCCCCGCGCCGCCCGCCCCCTCTTCCGGGTCGGCGGGTCCGTCCGTCAGGGGCGTCGGCCGGCGCGGACGCGGGTATGTAGGGTGGCTTGCGCATACATACCCGAGCGCTTCCCCCCGGTAGGAGCCGTCCCCATGTCCCAGTGCGGCGGGCACACCCGAGCGGTGTCGCTGCTGCGCTGTGCGCTGGCGCTGGTGACCGTGGTGGTCGCCGTGCTCTGTGTGGCCGGAGCGGGACGGTCGCCGGCCGCGGGGGCCGGTGCCGCGACGGCCACGGCCGGTTCGGCGGCGCCGTCCACCGTGCGCGCCGTCGACCGCGCCCAAGGGGACGAGGTGTCGCCCACGGCGCCCCGCCCGTGCGAGAAGAAGGGCCTGGCCGAGCAGTCCTCGACGCGCGGGGACGTCCGCGTCCCGGAGGCGCCGTCCGCCGGTTCGGCGGACACGGCCGCACAGCGCGGGACGGCCCCGCCGGCATCGGCCGCCCGCACCGCCTCGGGGCCCGCTCCGCCCGCCGCTTGTGCCGGCGGTGTCTCGACCACCGTTCTGAGGATCTAGACCGGCCCGTTCGTGCCGTGTCCACCGCATCCTCGTGAACGGAGTCCTTCCTCATGTCCTCCTCCCGGTCGCCGCGCCGGGCGGGAGCGGCTCTCGCGTCCTGGCGCCCCGTGCAGTGGGCCGCCGCCGGGGCCGGTGCCGCGCTGACCGCCGTCGTCGTGGGGGTCCCCACCGCCGTCGTGCCCTCGCCCTTCTTCTCCCGGTCGGTTCCCGTCCAGTGGTGGAACCCGCCGGTCCTCGCGGCCACGGCCGTCCTCGCGGGCATCGTCCTGGCCACCTTCGTGCGCCCGCCCGGGGCGAGCGGGCGGGTGCGGACCGACGGTCCCGGCAGCAGGCTGGGTCCGCTCGGCGGTGTGCTGTCCTTCCTCGCCGTGGGCTGCCCGGTCTGCAACAAGGTCGTCCTGCTGCTGCTCGGCGGCTCCGGAGCGCTGACCTACTGGGCCCCGCTCCAGCCGGTCGTCGCCGTCGCCTCCCTGGCGCTGCTGGCCGAGGCCGCGCTGCGCAGGCTGTCGACGGCCGAGGCGTGCCCGCTGCCGTCCCGCGCCTGAGCGCGGACGCCACCTCGCGTCCGGCCGCTTCCTCCTGACTGCTCCTCCCTTCTTCCTCCCTTCTTCCTCCTCTTTCGGAGTCGATCATGAACGCTGCATCACGCCTGCCCGAGAAGTCCCGTTCCGGCCCCGGCCGCGGCGGCCCGGTACCGGGTCGCCGGCTGCGGTTGGTCCTGGCCGCCCTGGTGCTGGTGGCCGCCGTCGCCGTCGCCGCCGTCGCCCTGGGCGGCGGGGGATCCGCCGACCGTCCCGCCACCGCCTCGCGGTCCGGTTCGCCGTCCGCGGCTCCACCCGCCGACCCGGCGCTGCTCGCGCTCGCCCGACGGGACGCCGACGACCCGTACGCCGTGGGGAAGCCGGACGCGCCCGTGGTGCTGATCGAGTACTCGGACTTCCAGTGCCCCTACTGCGGCCGGTTCGCCCGTGAGACCAAGCCCGCGTTGCTGCGCGACTACGTCGAGGCGGGCGTGCTCCGGATCGAGTGGCGTCACTTCCCCGTCTTCGGCGCGGAGTCGGAGCAGGCGGCCCGGGCCTCGTGGGCGGCGGGCCGGCAGGGCCGGTTCTGGCAGTTCCACGACACGGTCTACGGGAAGCCCCGCGAGCGCAACAAGGGCGACTTCGCCGAGAAGGAGCTGCTCGCCATGGCCGAGGAGGCGGGGGTCGAGGACCTGGACCGCTTCCGTGCGGACATGGCCTCCGACGCGGCGGACGAGGCCGTGGCCCGGGACGTCGAGGAGGGGTACGCGCTCGGGGTGAGCAGCACTCCCGCCTTCCTCGTCAACGGCCGACCCGTCCTGGGCGCCCAGCCCACGGACGTGTTCGCCGAGGCGATCGAGGCCGCCGAGGCCGCCGGCGCGAACCGTGCCCAGGGCGGCGGCGATGAGTGACCCGGGTTTCGCGGTGGCCTTCCTGGGCGGGCTGCTGGCGCTGCTCAGCCCTTGTTCGGCCCTGCTGCTGCCGGCGTTCTTCGCCTACTCGTTCACCGGCCGCACCCGGTTGCTGGGGCGCACCGTGCTGTTCTACGCGGGGCTGTGTCTGACCATGGTGCCGCTCGGTGTGGCGGGTTCGCTGGCCGGGCGCCTCTTCTACGGGCACCGTGACCTGCTCGTCCTGGTGGGCGGCTGGCTCGTCATCGCCCTCGGGGTGGTGCAGGCGCTGGGTCTGGGGTTCGGTTCGCGCCGGATGCAGCAGTTGGCCGGGGCGCACCGGTCGGGCTCGGCGCTGTCCGTGGCGGCGCTGGGTGCGGTGTACGGGCTGGCCGGGTTCTGCGCCGGGCCCATTCTCGGCAGCGTCCTCACGGTGGCCGCGATGGGCGGTGACCCCTGGCGCGGTGGGGCGCTGCTCGCGGTGTACGCCCTGGGCATGGCCGTGCCGATGTTCGTGCTGGCGGCGCTGTGGGACCGGTTCGACCTGGGCCGGCGTCGCCGGCTGCGCGGACGGCCGGTGCGGCTGGGGCCGGTGCGGCTGGGGCCGGTGCGGACGCACTCGACCTCGCTGGTGGGCGGAGCGATGTTCGTCGCCCTGGGCGCGGTCTTCCTCCTCTTCGACGGCACCTCGGCGCTGCCGTCGCCGGTGGGCGTGGACACCGAGTTCGCCTGGGAGCGGCGTCTGTCCGGGCTGGGGGACGCGGTTCCCGACCGCCTGCTGCTGGGCGCGCTCGCCCTGGCCGTGGCGGCCGGGGCGCTGACCGTGCTGGTGCGCGGGGTGCGGGGGCCGCGCGAGGGCGGTCGCGGACGGGAGGACGGCGTCCGGGACCGCCCTCACGGCGACGAGCGGGGCGCGCGGGGGCCGTCCGCGGGCGCGGGGGCCGATTCCGGCTCCCCGACACCGTCTGGGTGACTGTGGGATGCGGCCGGGCGGGACAGCGGATCGGATGGGTGCCATGCGCAAACCCATAGCCGTGGCGTCCCGCCACTCACGCCGCCTGCTCGCGTCGGGCGTCCTCCTCGCCTCCCAGTCGCTCCTGTTGGGCCTGTCCGCGGTCCCCGCCTCGGCCGACGGCACGGGTGTCCCGCCCGCCCGCGGCACCGCCCACATGGGCATGGGCGTCCTGGCCCACGAGGGAGTGCAGGGCGTGCCCATGGGCACGCGGGTCACCCAGACCGAGGGCGTGGACGTCTCCAGCCACCAGGGCAACGTCGCCTGGTCCACCCTGTGGAACAGCGGGGTCAAGTGGGCCTACGTCAAGGCCACCGAGGGCACGTCCTACCGGAACCCCTACTACTCCCAGCAGTACGGCGGTTCGTACGACACCGGCATGATCCGCGGGGCGTACCACTTCGCCGTCCCGGACGGCGCCGGCGGTGCGGCCCAGGCCGACTACTTCGTCGACCACGGCGGCGGCTGGTCCAAGGACGGCCGGACGCTGCCCGGCGTGCTCGACATCGAGTACAACCCGTACGGCGCCACCTGCTACGGCAGGACGGCGAGTCAGATGGTGGACTGGATCGGCGACTTCCTCGACCGGTACAAGGAGCGCACCGGCCGCAACGCGGTCATCTACACCTCCACCAACTGGTGGAAGCAGTGCACCGGCAACTACAGCGGCTTCGGCGACACCAACCCGCTGTGGATCGCCCGGTACGCCTCGACCGTCGGCGAACTCCCGGCGGGCTGGGACTTCCACACCATGTGGCAGTACACCTCGTCCGGGCCGACCGTCGGGGACCACGACAAGTTCAACGGCGCGCTCGACCGCGTCAAGGCTCTGGCCAACGGCTGACACCGCCCGTCGTCCGCCGTGCCCCTCGGAGGCCGGCGGACGACTCCGTCAGTCCTCGGCGAGGGAACCGAGTATGTCGGCGACCCGCTCACGCACCACGTCCCGGGCCGCGGGGGGCAGTGCGCCGACATCGGTGCCGTCCAGGGCGGCGAGCGCCTGGTCGGCGCCGCCGTCGCAGGGCACGGTCTCGCCGATCACCTCGTAGCCGTCGCGTACGGCCACCCGCAGGAGGTGGCGGCCCTCGTCGTCGGCGTGCACGGCGGTGGCCACGACCAGGGGCGGCGGGCCGCCGGCCTCGGCGGGCTCCTTGCGGTAGCCGCTGGCCTTCGGTGTGCGCCAGCGCAGGCCGAGCAGCAGATGACGCTTGGCCAGGACCTCGGCCAGGTCGGTCTCGTAGGCCCGGTCCGGTCCCAGGACGGTGGGGCGGGCGTCCAGGACCAGGGCGGCGGGCAGCAGGCAGCGCAGGCTGCTGCCGACGATGTTCCCGCCGACCGTGGCGGCCCGGCGCACGGCCCCGGTGCCCACCGTGCCGGCCGCCCGGCGCAGTACCTCGGGCACGCGGTCGTCCACGCGCTGCAGGACCACGGCGGCGCCCAGTGCCTCGGGTTCGAGCACGTTCGCCTCCGGCAGGTCGCGCAGCGACATGGCCAGGGCCGGGAAGCCGTCCCGCTGCCAGGTCGCCCACACGAGCGTGGCTCCGCCGATGGGCACCGCTCCCTCCGCCATGCACTCCTGCGCTTCGGTGACGGACGTGGGCAGACGCAACAGCATGGCGATCGACCTGCTTCCCCGGCGGGCGGCGGTACGACGACGCCTCGCCCCCCGCCGCGTGATCACGGCCACTGCGCATTGTCCGTACCGCCACGGGGGCGCGTACAGGGCTCACTCACCCGCAGTGTGCGCCTCTCGCGCGCCGGAGCACCCCTGCCCGGACGAGCCCGCGCCGTGTGCTCCGCGCACCGCGTCGGTCGGCGTCGCGCGCAGTCCCGCCTCCCCCGCGTCGACCCATGCGGGCACGTGGGCGTTCCACCGCTCGGCGGCGTCGTGCAGTGCCTCGGCGAAGGTCCGGCGGGCGCGCGCTCGGAGCAGCGGCGCGGCGACGGCCAAAAGGGACGCGCGTAGGAACGGCCCCTGACGCGTGCCCGCACGGTGACCCGCCAGCGGCCGTCGGGGGCCGGTTGCGGCGCCGCCGCAACCGTGGCGCGGGCGAGTGCGTGCGTCAGCGTCCCGCGCAGGGGCGCGGCGACCGACGGTCCCGGGCGAGGACGGTGAAGGTCGGACCGGTCCGCGACCGGCCGTCCGCCGCTTCCTCCGCTCCCGTGTCCTGCGCCCGTGTGTCTTCGGCGAGGTCGTGGAGCGTGCCGAGACACGACTCCAGCAGGCGTCGGGGCACGGGAGCGAGGGTCACGGTGTGCTGGAAGCGGGCCATGACGGCGAGGATGGCCGTCCGGGTGGGCCGGCGTCATGGGGGCTTCCGGGCAGGGACGAGACCCGGCCGGCTGCCGGTTTCCGACGGGACGCCGGTGGTCGTCGGGCGACGAAGACGAATTCGCGGCCCGGGCGGTCCGGGGCGTCCCGCACCTCCCGCGGTTCGAACCCCGTTGCCTCGAGGTCCGCCTCGACCTCCTCCCGCTCGCGGAAGCGCAGGGTCGAATCAGAGGTCAGCACCGCGCCGTCCGCGGCGAAGACGTAGGTCCAGCGGAAGCCGACCAGCGGCCACCGGACCTCCGTCAGGTCACACCAGCTCTCCACCGCGCCGACGCCGGGGATCTCCGCGACCCGCCACGTCCGGTCGCGGTCCCACTCCTCCCAGGCGCGTCGCGCCGGGTCGCGGGTCTCGAACACCAGGTGCCCGCCGGGCCGCAGGGCGGCACGGGCGCCCCGCAGCGTGGCGTGCCACTCCCGTGTGACGGTGATCTCCTGGGCCGCGTTCGCCGTCATGGTGGCCAGGTCGGCCCGCAGGGCGGGCAGCGAGGTCGCGTCGCCCTCGATCCACCGCACCGTGTCACCGCCCGCCTTGGCCCGCGCCACCGCGAGGGACGCCCCCGCCGGGTCGACGCCGACGACCTCCGTGCCGCGGCCGGCCAGGAGCAGGGCGAAGACCCCCGTGCCGCAGCCGATGTCCACCACCCGCCGGGCCTCGAACTCCTCGGCCATGCGCAGGTAAGGGAGCAGGTCCGCGCGATCGGGGTCGAGGGCGTCGTAGACCGCGGCGAGCCGCGGATGCCGGAAGCACTCGTCAGCCATGCGGCCGACGGTATCCGACGTCCGCGGCCGCGCGGACGGTCCGTCAGACGGCGGGCGTCACCGGCGCGGGACGCTCCGCCTCGGCGAGCCACTCGATGAGGGACGTACGGGCCCGGGCGACCCGTGACCGCACCGTCCCCGTCGGACACGCGCTGACGTCGGCGGCCTCGGCGTAGCGCAGCCCGAGCATCTGGGTGAGGACGAAGGCCTCCCGTCGCTCGTCGGGGAGGGTGGCCAGCAGATCGGCGAGGGCGATGCCGTCGTCGAAGCCGGGCAGGTCGCGCGGCTGGGCGCGTTCGGCGGCCGACTGCCAGTCGTCGGTGGCCGCCGTCCGCGGCCGGGCGGAGTCGCGGCGGATGCTGTCGACCACCGCGCGGCGGGCGATGGACAGCAGCCAGGTGCGGGCCGAGGAGCGCCCCTCGAACCGGTGCAGACTGCCCAGGGCCCGCAGGAACGTCTCCTGGGTCAGGTCGTCGGCGCTCTGCGGGTCGGCGCCGAGGAACGTGACGTACGTGCGCACGTCCCGGTGCAGGGCGCGTACGAAGTGCTCGACGGCTTCGGGGTCGCCGGTGCCGGCGGCGAGCGCCCAGGCCGTGATCGACGCCTCCCGGGCGTCCGTGGGCGACTGCCGGCACGAGGGTGGCGGGGCAGGATTGATCACCTGTGTCCGTCCTTCTCGGGATCGGGAACCCGGCCCATCGGGCGACCCGCCCGTACGGGACGGGCGGGCGGCGGCGCGGGAGGGCCGGTGACGGGGTGGCGGCCGGGCGCGGGCGCGCGCGGCCGGTGCCCGAGGCGTGCCGTCGTGGGGCGACGGTCCGGCGCGGATGCCGACGGCCTCGGGGAGCCTGCTGTCGTCAGGCGACAGCGACCCCGGCGGGCGGGCCCCGGTCGGTGAGCGCACGGGCGAGGATGAGGCGGCGCGGCATCCGGGCGGAGGCCGCCCGGCCGGGGCGGACGCGCGGCCGGTGCGGTGGCGCGGCCGGACACAGCGGCAGGCGCAGCGGGGCCAGGACCCGGGCGGTGAGGGACCGCACGATGCGGAACGCGGCGCGCTCGCCGTGGGCGAGCCACAGCCCGCACAGCAGCGCGGCCAGCAGGTGGGCGGCGAGCATCCCGGCCGGGGACGTGCCGCCCATGGTGTGGCCGACGGGGTCGGCGGCGTGCGCGGTGTGCAGGACGTGCGCGGCGTGGCCGCCGGTGCCCATGGGCATCGGCACGCCTGCGTCCCCGGACGCCGGGGCCGACGGCATGCGGCACAGCAGTACGTCCAGCCACCGGCGTACGAGGGTCTCCTCGCCGGAGGGCCCGGGGCGGGCCGTCGCCTGGGCGAAGGAGAAGGAGGCGTGCAGGACGGTCTGCGCGGTCACGGCGAGCAGGACGACGGACGAGTGACCCCGTTCCCGGCCGGCCAGGGCCCAGGCGGCACCGCCCGTGGCCGCCGCGCCCGCCGCCACCGCCCACCAGGGCACCGCGGTGCCGGACATGAGGAGGTGGCCCAGGGCGGCGAGCAGCACGCAGACGGCCGCGAACACCGCGGCCCGTACCGTGCGACAGCACCACCCTGCTCTCATCGCGGCCTCATCCTCGCATCCGGACTCCCGTGGTCGCCGATGGGTACGGATTCCGCTCCCGGACCCCACTCAATCCGACGCGCGTGTTCCGCGCCATACCCCGGGTGGTCGGCACCCGCGGCGCCTCCCCGCACCTACGGTCGGACGGCGGGCCGGTCCGGTTCCCGGCCGTTGCCGTGGAACGGAGGCGACGGGTGCGGAGCGGGGTGCACCGGCGCACGGAGGTCGTTCGCCGTGCCTCCGCCCCCGGAGCCGGGCGCGCGTCCCCGGCCGATGTCCCGGGTATCTCCCGGGCAGTCCCCCACGGCCACCGGTGCGCACACCGGCACGGTCGCCCCACCTCATGGAAGGCACCCGGTATGAACGAGCCTCACGGGCTGGAGCCCGTCGCGACGTTCTGCGGCAACTGCGACTGCGGCTGCCCGCAGCTGTTCGTCGATCCCGCGGCCCCCGCGGAACGGCGGATCGTCCTGACCGACGACTTCGGCCAGCGCGTGCAGATGAGCGCCGACCAGTTCGCGTCGCTGGTCGAGGACGCCAAGGGGGGCAAGCTGGACGGTGTCGCGTCGGCCTGAGACGTCGTCGGCCTGAGAAGGCGTCGGTCTGAGAAGGCGTCGCCCCCGGGCGACCGGGCGGAGGAGTCCGTCCGGCACCCGCCCGGGCCGGTCGCGCGGCCGGGCGGGTGAACGATCGGGCCGGGGCCCGGTCACGATCCGCCGCAGGGGGAACAGGGACAGGCATGCGCGCACTCGTCATCAACTGCACTCTCAAACCCTCCCCCCAGCCCTCGAACACCGAGGCCCTGGCCGGCACGGTCATCGCGGCCCTCAAGGGCCACGGTGTCGAGGTGGACGTCGTACGGGCCGTCGACCTGAACCTGAAGCCGGGGGTGGAGACCGACATGGGCGAGGGCGACGACTGGCCCGGTGTGCACGAGAAGCTGCTCTCGTCGCAGATCCTGGTCATCGCGTCGCCGACCTGGCTCGGCCGTCCGTCCTCGGTCGCCCAGCGGGTGCTCGAACGCATGGACGCCATGCTCTCCGAGACCGACGACGAGCAACGCCCCGTCGCCTACAACCGCGTCGCCGGCGTCCTGGTCACCGGGAACGAGGACGGCGCCCACCATGTGATCAGCGAGATCACCGGCGCGCTCACGGACATCGGCTACACCGTCCCCGGCCAGGCGTGGACCTACTGGCACCTCGGCCCGGGACCCGGCCCCGACTACCTGGACGACGACCGCGGCCACGACTGGGCGGCCTCCACCGGCCGTGCCATGGCCTCCAACCTGGTCCACGCGGCGCGGGCGCTCAGCGCGATGCCCCTGCCGGCGCCGCCGTCGTGACCGTGACCTCGGCACCCGGCGTGGGGACCCGCCGGGAGAGCCGAGTGGCCGCGGGGGCCGGGGCGGCGCGGCCGGCCCGGCTCCGAGCCGAGGAGGAAGCGGACGATTGCCTCACCCCGCGCGGGTGACCCGTGCTTTCCGGACACCACGGGCGCGCATGTCTGCCGTCGCCGATACGGGGCATTCGTGCACGTGCAACGACGTACGAAACGCATGAGGAGCTGATGTCCGCCATGACGCACGACCTGACCCCGAAGTACACGGTCCCGGGCATCGAGCGCGAGGCCGCCGGGCGGCTGATCGGTGTGCTGCGCATGCGTCTGCACGCGCTCAACGATCTGCACCTGACCCTCAAGCACGTCCACTGGAACGTCGTGGGACCGCACTTCATCGCGGTGCACGAGATGATCGATCCCCAGGTCGACCAGGTGCGCGAGATGGCCGACGACGTCGCGGAGCGCATCGCGGCGCTCGGCGGGGTGGCGCAGGGCACACCCGGGGCGCTGGTCTCCGAGCGCAAGTGGGACGACTACTCGATCGGACGCGCCGACGCCATCGCCCACCTGGCCGCGCTGGACGTCGTCTACACCGGTGTGGTCGAGGGGATGCGCGCGGCGATCGACGAGGCCGGGAAGATCGACAACGCCACGGAGGACCTGCTGATCGGTCAGCTCAGGGACCTGGAGCAGTTCCAGTGGTTCGTGCGCGCCCATCTGGAGAACGCCGGCGGCACGCTGGCCACCGGCACGGCGAAGTCCGAGGCGGAGGCCGCCGAACGCGGGGCGGAACTGGGCTAGGGCCCGCCCTGGGCACCCCCGGCCCCGTCGGGCGCGTCGATGGTGACGCGCCCGGCGGGTCGTGCTCAGCGCCGCCCGAGCCGGCGCTCGCCCCGGCTGCCCTGCTCGTAGGGCAGGTCGTAATGGGCGAAGACCGCGCCCTCGTCCTCGGCCGGCAGCTCACCGTCCGGGTCGATTCCGGGGGCGTCCTTGACCAGGTTCTTGTCGTAGGTCACCTTCAGGTAGGACGGTCCGACGGTGGCCTTGTCGACCGGCACGAACACCAGGCGCCGACGGGTCGGCAGGCCGATGGTCACCGCCGCGAACGCGGGCCGGTCGGTGGCGGTGTCGAAGTAGACGGACTCCAGGGTGCCGATCTTGCGGCCGCCGACGTCGACGACGTCCTGGCCCCGCCAGTCACGGATGTTTTCGGCTTCGAACATGCTCAGTCTTCCCTTCCGAGGACGCGCTCCCTGTCGTGTTCCCCGCTTCGCGCCCCCGTCGCATGCCTTGTCCTCACTTCGGCCCAACGGGCACCCGTTCGGATAGGCTGCCTGGTGGGAGCGAAGGCCCGGGGACGTGGACGGGCACCCGGCGGAATTTCGAAGGAGACCGATGTGGATGCCCCGGACCCCGCGGCCGGACGGCTCCGGGACGGGAGCGGAGCCCTGCTCGAGGTGGGCCCGCTGCGAGACCGTCCCGGCATCCGTGCCAGCGGTGAGATCGGCGTGACCACCCGTCGGTCCTGGGAGGACGCGCTCACCGAACTGTCCCGGCGGCACTCGGACGTGTCGTACGTGGAGCTGTCCGGCGTGCGGTTCGTCGACGTGGCCGGGGTGGCGGCGCTCGCCGTCACGGCCATGGAGCTGCCCGGCGGACGGGTCGTCGTGGAGCAGCCGCCACCGCAGCTGCCCCGGGTCCTGGAGCTGTTCTGGCCGACGCTGCGGCGGATCGAGGTGACGCCGCGATGACCACGGTGACCAGCGAGGAGACCTTCTCGCACCCGGCGCTGTTCTACCGCGGCGCGGGCGACTACACCGACCGGACGGTGGCCTTCGTACGGGAGGGGCTGACCGCCGGAGAACCGGTGGCGGTGGCGGTGCCGGGCCCCAATCTGGAGCTGATCAGGACGGGGCTCGGCGCGGACGCGCGGGACGTCACCTTCCTCGACATGACGCGGGCCGGGCGCAACCCGGGGCGGATCATCCCCGGTGTGCTCCGGGCGTTCGCCGACCGGCACCCCGAAGGCCGGGTGCGCATCATCGGCGAGCCCATCTGGGCCGGGCGGAGCGCGGTGGAGTACCCGGCGTGCGCGCAGCACGAGGCGTTGATCAACGCGGCTTTCGCGGGCCGTGCCGCCACGATCCTGTGCCCGTACGACGCGACCGCCCTGGAGGCGGACGTCCTGGCCGACGCCCTGGTCACCCATCCCACGGTCATCGACGAGGGTCGGGAGCGGGCCAGCGGGGACTACGACTGGCGCGCGGTGGTCGACCGGTACAACGCGCCGTTGGACGGCCCGGCGGCGGAGGTCGCCGTGTTCGGTTTCGGCACCGGTGAGCTGCCGCAGGCGCGCCGCTTCGCCGTCGACCGGGCCCGGTCGCTCGGTCTGTCCGAGACCCGGCTGCCCGACGTGGAGCTGGCGGTGGCGGAGCTGACCACCAACAGCGTGGTCCACGGCGGCGGCCGCGGAACGCTCGCGGTCTGGGCCGAGGCGGGACGGATGGCGTGCGAGGTCCGCGACGCCGGGCGGCTGAGCGATCCCCTCGCCGGGCGCCGGCCACCGCGGCCGGGGCAGATCGGGGGACGCGGGCTGCTGCTCGTGCACCACATCGCCGATCTGGTGCGGACCCACACGGCGGACGAGGGCACCACCGTCCGCTTCTACCTGGACATCTGACCGATATGCCCCCCTTCGCCCCGGTTTCTGACGCCCCATAAATTTGATCGGCACATGGGCAGGCATGAGCCCCATGGTCCGGGGTAGGCGGTGGTTCGTCGGCCGGTGAGCCGACGGTGACGGGGGCCGATCGACTGGGAGGGCACATCATGGCGACGACGACCGCAGAGACCACCGCGCACACCACCACGCAGATGCCGGAGGTCGCGGACCCGTCCAAGGTGGCGCCCAAGGACGCGCGGGAGTTGTCGAAGCTCTTCTTCCAGCAGCTGACGACGCTGGAGGAGGGCACTCCCGAGTACCAGTACGCCCGCAACACGCTGATCGAGATGAACATGTCCCTGGTCCGCTTCGCGGCCGGCCGGTTCCGCAGCCGGGGCCCGGAGGAGATGGAGGACATCGTCCAGGTCGGCATGATCGGCCTGATCAAGGCCATCGACCGGTTCGAGCTGACCCGCGAGGTCGAGTTCACCTCCTTCGCCGTGCCGTACATCGTCGGCGAGATCAAGCGCTTCTTCCGGGACACCTCCTGGGCCGTGCACGTGCCCCGGCGGCTCCAGGAGGCCCGGGTCCAGCTGGCCCGCGCCACCGAGGAGCTGCGCAGCCGCCTGGGCCGCAACCCGACCACCAAGGAACTGTCGGAGCTGATGAGCCTGCCGGAGGACGAGGTCGTCGAGGCCCGTCTCGCGGCCAACGGCTACAACTCCGCCTCGCTGGACGCGGCCATCGGCGGCAGCGAGGACGGCGAGTCGGCCCTGGCGGACTTCATCGGCGCCGACGACGCCACGCTCGCCCTCGTCGACGACTTCCACGCGCTGGCCCCGATGATCGCCGAGCTGGACGAACGCGACCGCCAGATCATCCACTGGCGGTTCGTGGAGGAGCTGACCCAGAAGGACATCGGCGAACGCCTCGGGGTCTCGCAGATGCACGTGTCGCGACTGATCTCGCGGCTGCTGGCCCGCCTGCGCGAAGGCATGCTCGCCACCGGCTGATCGCGACGACCCGCCGCGCGCCGGTCCGGACCCGCCTCGCGGCGTCCCGGCCGGCGCGCCGTCGTGCGGGTGCCGCGAGCATCGCCCCCCCCCCACGGGTCCGGATCCGGATGACCGCGGTGGCCGAGAGGTCAGGCGGCGGCCGTCTTCCGCCGGCGGCCGCCGGCACCGGTGAGGGCGTCGATCAGCTCCTCGCGGCTCATCCTGGACCGGCCGGCGACGTCCTGCTCGGTGGCCCGCTGGTACAGCTCGGCCTTGCTCAGCTCCCGCAGCTCGCGCCGTGTCGGCGGCTTGCGACGGGAGGGAGCCTTCTTCCGCGGCCCGGCGGCGCGCTCGGCCGCTTTCGCCTTCTTTCCGGCCGACCGCTCACCCGTCGCGCCCTTCGCCTTTCCGGCCGCCGACCGCTCACCCGCCGCGCCTTTCGCCTTCTCTGCTGACCGGTCAGCCGTGGCGCCCTTCGTCTCGGCGCCCGGCCGCTCGCCCCCATCCCCCTTCGTCCTGCCCGCCGACCGCCCGCCCCCGGTGCCCTTGGACTCGACGGCCGGTTTCCCGCCTCGCGCGCCCCCGGCCCGCTCCAGGCTGCCCCGCAGCACGTCCATGAGGTCGACGACATTGGTCGCCTGCGGCGCCTCCTCGGCCACGGCGATCTCCTGCCCCTCGGCCTTGGCTCGCACCAGCTCGCGCACCTTCTCCTGGTACGTGTCGTGGTAGCGCTCGGGCTCCCACGGACCGCTGAGTGCGTCCACGAGGCGCAGTGCCATGTCGAGTTCCTTGTCCCGGCCCGCACGCTCCGAGGGCAGCTCGGGCAGCTCCCGGCCGGGGTCACGGACCTCGTCGGCCCAGTGGAGGGTCTGGAGCACGAGGACCTCGTCCTCGGCACGCAGCACGGTCAGGTACTGGCGGTTGCGCATGACGAAGGTGGCGACGCCCGCCTTGCCGGACTCGGCGAGCGCCGCGCGCAGCAGCTCGTAGACCTTGAGGTACTCCTTGCCGCGCGGGGCGACGTAGTAGGTGCGGTCGAAGTAGACCGGTGCGATCCCGTCCAGGTCGACGAAGTCGGTGATCTCCAGGGCCCGGGAGCGGCCCGGCGCGATCTCGTCGAGCTCGTCCGGCTCGACGACGACGTACTCGCCCTCGCCCACCTCGTACCCCTTGACGATGTCGCCGGGGTCGACCTCCTCGCCGGTGCGCTCGTTGACCCGCCGGTTGCGGATGCGGTCGGAGGTGCCGCGCTGGAGCTGGTGGAAGTGGACGGTGTGGTTCTCGGTGGCCGTGAAGAGGCCGACGGGCACCGAGACCAGCCCGAACGTGATGACGCCTGTCCAGATCGCCCGTGCCATGGCCGTCCGCTCCGTCCGCTCCGTCCGTCCTGCCCGCCACCGTCAGGCACTCCACGCTGACACCGCGCCCGCGCCGCCGCGCGCCGGGCGGAGCACTCGGGTGGGCGGCGGGCCGACAGCGCGCGGATCGGCCGCGGCCGGGTTTCCCTGTGAGGTGCGGGACGGCCCGCGCGCGGGCGCGCCGGCCGTCTCCCCCACCGCCCGAAGCAGTAGCACAGCCGAACAGAGGGGCACCGCCCATGAGCCGTCACGTGAAGCCGATCACCCGCGAGGAGCACCTGCGTTTCGTCGCGGCCCGGCCGTCCGTGAGCCATCTGCAGACCCCCGCGTGGGGCGACGTCAAGCCGGACTGGCGGGCGGAGAGCCTGGGCTGGTTCGACGAGGGCGGCGACCTGGTCGGGGCCGGGCTGGTGCTGCTGCGTCCGCTGCCGAGGCTGAAGCGGTGCCTGGCCTATCTTCCCGAAGGGCCGGTCATCGACTGGGACGCGCCCGATCTGGAGCGCTGGCTGGAGCCGATGCTCGCGCACCTGAAGGGGCGCGGGGCGTTCTCGGTGAAGATGGGGCCGCCGGTGGTGACCCGGCGCTGGAGCGCCGAGGCGGTCAAGGAGGCGATCGCCGATCCGGGTGCCCGGCGGCTCGCGGACGTGCCGCCCACCGAGCGGGAACCGGGGGCCGAGGCGCTGGCCGAACGGCTGCGCCGGATGGGCTGGCGGCCGTCCGCGTCCGGCGGCGAGAACGGCTTCGCCGCCGGGCAGCCGCGCTACGTCTGCCAGCTGCCGCTCGCCGGACGGACGCCGGAGCAGGTGCACGGCGGCTTCAACCAGCAGTGGCGCCGGAACGTCAAGAAGGCCGAGAAGGCGGGCGTCAAGGTCGTCCGGGGCGACCGCGAGGACCTGAGGACGTTCTACGAGCTGTACGTCGAGACCGCCGAGCGGGACCGGTTCGTACCGCGACCGCTCGGCTACTTCGAGCGGATGTGGACGGCGCTGACGGCCGAGGACCCGGACCGCATGCGGCTCTACCTCGCCCACCACGACGGGGAGGTGCTGGCGGCGGCCACGATGCTGACCGTCGGCGACCACGTGTGGTACTCCTACGGCGCCTCCACCGCCCGCCGGCGCGAGGTGCAGCCCAACAACGCCCTCCAGTGGCGGATGATCTGCGACGCGCTCGAACTGGGCGCGTCCGTCTACGACTTCCGCGGCATCACCGACACCCTCGACGAGGACGACCACCTGCTGGGGCTGCTGCGCTTCAAGGTCGGTGCGGGCGGGCGGGCCGTCGAGTACCTCGGCGAGTGGGACTACCCGCTCAACAGGGTGCTGCACAAGGCGCTGGACCTGTACATGGCGCGGCGCTGACACCTTCCCCGGCACCGCGGGGCCCGGGGGCCGGCCGCCCCGGTCAGCCCGCCGGCTTCTCCCAGACCGAGACGTGGCCGCGGCTCTCGTGGGTGAACGGCTCGCGGGTCCACCCCTCCCACCGGTCGCGCAGCCGCATCCCGGCGAGGCGGGCCATCAGGTCGAGTTCGGAGGGCCACACGTACCGGAACGGGTAGTGCTCGTACTCGGGGCGCCCGTCCACGAGGGTGACGTAGTTCGAACTCATCCGCTGGGTGGCGGTGTCGTAGACGTCGAACGCCCATCCGTCCGCGTCGACGCGGAACGGCACGGCACGCTGCCCGGGCGGCAGGAGACGCAGTTCGGGCACGCCCACCTCGATGACGAAGCAGCCGCCCGGCTCCAGGTGCGCGGCGGCGTTGCGGAAGCAGTCGACCTGGGCGTCCTGTGTCGTCAGGTTGTTGATGGTGTTGAAGACCAGATAGGCGACCGAGAAGGTGCCGGGCACCCGGGTCGTCGCGAAGTCGCCGATGGTCACGCCGACCGTGTCCCCGCCGGGTTTGGCGGCCAGCCGGGAGGTCATGGCCCGGGACACGTCGATGCCGTGCACCGGGACGCCGCGGGCCGCCAGCGGCAGCGCGACGCGGCCGGTGCCGATGCCGAACTCGAGGGCCCTTCCCCCGCCCGCCAGTTCGGCCAGCAGGTCGACGGTCGGGGTCAGCACCTCGGGTGCGAACCTGTCCGCCACCGATGCGTCGTAGTGCGCGGCGACGCTCTCGCCGAATACGCCGTCCTCGTCAGACATGCGAGGGACCGTACCGCGCGTCAGGCCGTCGGCGCCCGCCATTTTCCGCGCGTCAGGAGCGTGTAGAGCAGTGCGGCCGTGACGAGACCGGCCGGCAGGGCGAGGTCCACTCCGCCGAGAGCGCGGGCGATCGGCCCGGTGTAGAGGGTGTTGACGCACAGGGCGGAGACGGTGACGCCACCGGCGAGGGCGAGGGCGCCGGCCGGGTTGACGCCGGCGGTGTACCAGAAGGGGCCGCCGGGGGTCTCGTCCATCAGCGCGGGACCGTCGTAGCGGTTGCGGCGCAGCACGATGTCCGTGGCGTAGACGGCCAGGGCGGGTCCGAGCAGGACGACGGTGAGCTGGAGGACGTTGCTGACCGTGTCCAGGAAGTCGGAGGCGAGGAGGCCGTACAGGGTGAGGGCGACGGCCGCGGTGCCGTCGGCGAGCACGCTGAGCGAGCGGCGGATGCGGATGCCGACGGCCTGGAGCGCGAGGCCGGCACTGTAGGCGGTCAGGGCGTTGATGGCGATCGTGCCGAGGACCAGGGCGAGCAGGAGGAGGGGGCCGAACCAGTCGGGCAGCAACTGCCGCAGGCCCGCCTGCGGGTCCGTCATGTCGACCACCGTCGCGGCGAGTGCGCCGAGGGAGCAGACGGCCGCACCGGGCAGGAAGCCGCCGAGGAAGGTCCAGCCGACGACGGACCGGGCGGGCGCGGTGCGCGGGAGGTAGCGGGAGAAGTCGGCGCTGGTGGTGTACGACAGCGGGGCGGACGCGATCAGGGTGACGCCGGCGGCCAGGACCGCCCACAGATCCGTGCCGGTGAGCGGTTCGGCCGGTACGTACGAGAAGTCGGTGTGCCGGAACACGCCCACGGCGACGACCGCGAAGGCGGCCGTCAGGGCCAGCGTGATCGGGAGGTACAGCTTCATGATCATGGCGTGGCCGTAGACACCGATGGCCAGGGTGAGCGCGGCGACCACCATCACCACGGCGACCTTCACACCGGTGTTCGCGGTGATGCCGGCCATCTCCACCAGGGCGAAGGCCGCGGTGGCGGCGGCGGCCAGGTTCAGCGCGAAGTAGCAGACGGAGATCAGCCAGCCCACGACGGCGTTGTTGACCCGGTTTCCGCGCACTCCGTACATCGCGCGGGTGATGACCTCGCTCGGGGCGCCCGCCGCCGGCCCGGATATGGAGAGCAGACCGGTGAGCAACCAGAAGAGGTTGCCCGTCACGATCACCGCCAGCGCCTGCCACAGGGTCAGGCCCATCAGGATCAGGGCGCCCCCGGTCACCAGGCTCAGGTAGTTCACGTTGGCCGCCGCCCACACCGAGAACAACTGCCGGGGCCTGCCGTGGCGTTCGTGGTCGGGGATGTGGTCGATGCCGTGCGCCTCGACGCGGCCGGCCCGGTCCGAGGGGGGCTGCGGCGGCGGTGTCTCCCGAGCGGTGCCGGTGCCGGGTTGCGGGTCGGGGATCGTGGACGCCATGCGGCTCCTCCGGGTGCTGGTAACCCACCTGCTTGCTTGTTGGTCGCACACTCAATAGCATCGATTCCATGCCGTCAAGCGTTCCGAACAAGCGAATCCGCAAGTCTCCCGCCGCCAGACGTGCGGAAATCGTTGCCGCAGCGTCAGCCGTCGCGCTGAGCGAAGGACTGGAGTGCATCACCTTGCGGCGGATCGCCGAGGAGCTGGCGGTGCGTCCCGGACTGATCAGCCACTACTTCCCGGCGGTGGAGGATCTGGTGGCGGAGGCCTACGGCGACGCCGTCGGCGCGGAACTCGACGCCCTCCTCCCGGCCGACCGGGCCGGGGCCTCGCCGACCCGGCATCTGGCGCGGTTCTTCGCGCGGGCGACCGGGCCGGCGTTCGACGACATCAGCCGACTGTGGCTCAACGCCCGGCACCTGAGCCGCTACCGGCCCGCGCTGCGCGAGCGGGTGGCCGTCCAGGAGGCGGCCTGGCGCGACCGGCTGGAGTCGCTGATCCGCGACGGCGTGGAGCAGGGGGAGTTCCGCACCGACGACCCGATGGTGGCCGCCATCCAGATCCTCGTCGTCCTCGACGGCCTCGGCATGCTCGTCAACAGCGCCGACACCGAGGACGACCCACCCGCGGTGCGGCGGCTGCCCATCACCACGGCCGAGCGTGAACTCGGCCTAGCCGAAGGCGCCCTGACGGCCGCCGACACCGACTGACCCGCCCTTCCAGGAGTGACTGTGCGTACCTCTCTCGTTCTGCTCTCGGCCCGGCTGCTCGACCCGGTCACCGGGGAGTTCCTGCCGCAGACCGCGCTGGCCGCGGCCGACGGCCGGATCTCCGCCCTCGGTGACGACCGGGAGATCCGTGCGCTGGCGGACGCCTCGACCACGGTGGTCGACCTGAAGGGCGCCGTGGTGACACCGGGCCTGGTCGACGGGCACATCCACCCCGTCACCGGCGCCGAACTGACCCACGGGCTCGACCTGTCGGGCTGCACCGACATCGACGCGGTGCGCGCGGCACTGGCCGGCGCCGTACGGGACCTGTCCCCCGGCGCGTGGCTGCACGGCTGGGGCCTGGACCCCAACGTCTTCGGTGACCGCCCGGTGCGGACGGCGCCCTTCGACGCGGTCCTCGACGGCGTGCCCGCGCTGCTGCTGCTCTTCGACGCGCACTCGATGCTGGCCAGCCGGCGGGCCCTGGAGCTGGCCGGGGTGGACGGTCCGCGCACCTTCGACCAGGCCACCGCCGAGGTGGTGTGCGACGCCGACGGGCGCCCCACAGGTCTGCTGCTGGAGGACGCCGCCTGCGAGCTGGTGGAGCGGGTCGCCCCGCAGCCCACGCGCGCGGAGCGCCTCGACCGGCTCGCCGCGGCCCTGCGCGCTATGGCGGCCACCGGCCTGACGGGCGGCCACGTCATGGACGCGAACGGGGACAGCCTCGACTTCTTCGCCGAGCTGGACCAGGCGGGACGGCTGCCGCTGCGCCTGCGGGTGGCGCCCTGGTGCCAGCCGGGCACCGACGCGGACGGGGTGCGGGCGCTCGTCGAGGGACAGGGCAGGGGCGGCCGGCTCTGGCGTACCGCCGGCGTCAAGATCTTCATGGACGGGACCGTCGACAACGGCACCGCCTGGCTGGAGCAGCCGGACTGCCACGGCGAGTCCCGGCACGCCTTCTGGCCGGACCCCGAGGAGTACACCCGGATCGTCGGCGAACTGCACCGGGCTGGCGTGCCCACGGCCACGCACGCGATCGGCGACGCGGCCGTGCGCCATGTCCTCGACGCGGTCGAAAAGGCCCGGGCGAGCGGCGGGCGCGGGGTGCGTCACCGGGTGGAGCACATCGAGACCGTGCCGGACGACACCCTGCGCCGGTTCGCCGAGCTGGGTGTCGTGGCGTCGATGCAGCCCACCCACTGCTGCGACTTCACCCGGGCCGACCACTCCGACAACTGGTCCCGGCGACTGGGCGAACCGCGCGCCTCACGGGCGTGGCGGTGCCGGGACCTGCACGACTCCGGCGCCGTCGTGGTCCTCGGCTCCGACTGGCCCATCGCGCCGTACCCGCCGCTGGGTGTCATGGCCGGGGCCCGCCACCGCCGCCCGACCCGTGATCTCAGCCTGCCGCCGCACGGCCCGGACCAGGCCCTGTCGGCGTTGGAGGCGCTGCGCGGCATGACCGTCAACGCGGCTTACGCGGCCGGCGAGGAGCACGAGGCCGGGCGGATCGCGGTCGGTCACCGCGCCGACCTGACCGTGCTGGCCGCCGACCCGCTCACCGTGCCGGCCACTGAACTGGCCGATGTTCCCGTGCTGTTGACGGTCGTCGACGGCGAACCGACCCATCGTGCCGCGCAGGTGTGACCCGTCGGCCGGGTTGCGTTCCGAGGCTCCGCGGGCAGTGAGGTGGTGTCCGAGGCCGTGAGGCGGGGAGTGCTGTGAGGCAGGGAGTGGGCGATGGCGCGGCTACTGGTGGTGCAGAACGGACCGGGCGGCGGGCCGGGCCGGTTCGGTGACTGGCTGACGGCGGAGGGGACGGCGCTGGACGTGGTGCGCGCCCATGCCGGCGCCCCGCTCCCCCGGCGCCTGGCGCACGACGGCGTCATGGTCCTCGGCGGCGGTTATCTGCCCGACGACGACGTCCGCGCGCCCTGGCTGGCGCCCACCCGCGCGCTGGTCGCCGAGGCACTGGAGCGGGGCGCCCCCGTGTTCGGCATCTGCCTCGGCGGACAGCTCCTCGCCCAGGTCGCGGGGGGCACGGTCCGCGGCGAGCACGGCGCACCGGAGTTCGGCAGCACGCCGCTCACCCTGCGACCGGAGGCCGGGGACGATCCGCTGCTGTCCGGGCTGCCGCGGCGGGTGACCGCCGTCGAGCACCATGTGGACGCCGTCACCGCCCTGCCGCCGGGCGCCGCCTGGCTGATGGAGAGCGAGCGGTGCCCGTACCAGGCGTTCCGGGTCGGCGACCGGGCCTGGGGCGTGCAGTTCCACCCCGAGGCGGACGCGGCCCGGGTCCGGTCGTGGAATCCGGAGCGGATACGCGCCCGGGGCCTGGACCCGGTGGCGCTGGCCCGCCGGGCGGAGCGCGACGAGCCCGCCGCCCGGACGGTCTGGCACGAGGTCGCCCGGCGCTTCGCCGCCGTCCTGCGAGGCCGGGGCGGCGGGTGAGCGCTCGGCGGCGGTTCGGGGGCGGTCAGGCGGGGGTCCGGGCGGTCAGGCGGCGAAGGCGCCGCCGTCCCCGAAGGCCAGCGCGGCGAAGCGCTCGCCCATGCGGCGATGGGTGGCGGCGTCCGGGTGGACGTTGTCCGGCAGCGGCAGCTCGGCCGCGTCCGCCTCGCCGTAGAGTTCGCGGCCGTCGAGGTGGTGCAGGTTCGGGTCGTCGGCCGCCCGCTGGGCCACGATCCGGGCCAGCTCGTCCCGGATGACGTTCAGGGTCAGCTTGCCGCTCGCGCGTTCCGCCGGGTCGCCGGTGGCCACGAAGCGCAGCCGTCCCTCGGCGGCCTCGCTGAAATCGGGTGCGAGGGGGCCGGGCGTGTCCTCGTGGACGGGGCACAGCACGGGCGAGACGACCAGCAGCGGGGCGGTGGGATGGCCTTCGCGGACGGTGTCGAGGAAGCCGTGCACGGCGGGGCCGAAGGCACGCAGCCGCATCAGGTCGGCGTTGACGACGTTGATGCCGATCTTGACGCTGATCAGGTCGGCGGGGGTGTCGCGCATGGCCCGGGCGGTGAACGGGTCGAGCAGGGCGCCGCCGGACAGGCCCAGGTTGACCAGTTCGACGCCGCCGAGGGAGGCGGCGAGGGCGGGCCAGGTCGTGGTGGGGCCGGCGGCGTCGGAGCCGTGGCTGATGGAGCTGCCGTGGTGCAGCCAGATCCTGCGGCCCGGGTCCGGGGCCGGCCCGACGGGCGCGTCGGCGCGCAGCGCGACCAGTTCGGTGGTCTCGTTGTGCGGCAGCCAGATCTCGACGGTCTTGTCTCCCGGGGGCAGATCCGGGAAGCGGAGGGTGCCGACCGGTCCGGGCTCGAGGGACGCGGTGCCGGCGGTCATGTCGATGGTCAGCGTGTTGCCGCCGGCGACCGTGCCCTGCCCCGCCGGACGTCCGTCGACGAGCAGGTCGTACACGCCGTCCGGGCGGGGCGGGGCCCCGGCGTAGACCCGCTTGGTGGGCAGCGTGTCCAGCTCCAGGACGGTGGCCCGGGTGCGCAGGGCCAGGCGTACGCCGGAGGGCTGGGACTCGGCCATGGCCAGCTGTCCGTCGGTGTTCTGGGCGCGGGCCCGGGCGGGCAGCCGGTGCGGCAGCAGACCGTGCGGGGTGCGCTCCAGGTCGAGGGCGCCGCGGACGAGGTCCGGGGTGAGGGGGGTGCTGATCAGGTCGCCGTGGGCGTGCATGTCTTCTCCGGCTGTGGGGGTGTCGGTGCTCGTTACGGGGCCGAGGGGGCCGGCCAGTTGCGCAGCAGGGCGTCGAGGGCGTCCACGATGCGGGTCCAGGTCTGCTGGGTGTCGGGGGCGCTGTGGCTGAAGCCGCCGCCCATCTCGAGGCTGACGTAGCCGTGGAAGACGCTGCCCAGCAGGCGGACGGCGTGGGTCTGGTCGGGCTCGGTCAGGTCGTAGCCGCGCAGGACGGCGCGGGTCATCCGCGCGTGGCGGACGCCCGCGCTGGCGGCCGCCGTCTCGGGGTCCAGGCGCAGCTGCGCCGCGGCGTAGCGGCCGGGGTGTTCGCGGGCGTAGTCCCGGTAGACGTCCGCGAAGGCGGCGAGGGCGTCCTTGCCGGCCCGCCCGGCCAGCGCCGTGGCGGCCCGGTCGGCCAGCTCCTCCAGGGCGAGCAGGGCGATGCGGGTCTTGAGGTCCTGGGAGCTGCGCACGTGCGAGTACAGGCTCGCGACCTTGACGTCGAACCGCCTGGCCAGCGCGGAGACCGTCACCTGGTCGAAGCCGACCTCGTCGGCCAGTTCCGCGCCCGCCCGCACCAGGCGTTCCGTGCTCAGACCCACGCGCGCCATAACCATCCCTCCGTTTACCTGAAGCGATTATGCGTTTGCCTAATAGCTTTAGGCAAGCCGGACGCAGAGGCTGAGGGCGGAGACCGGTGGCCGCGTGCGGGCCGTTCGCGTCACGCGACTACGATCACGCGATGATCGAAGGACGACTGACCAGGTTGCGGGCGCTGCGGTCCGAGGACGCGGCGCATCACCTCCGGTGGCGCAACGACCCCGAGGTGGTGCGCTGGGCGGCCGCCGGCGACCCGTGTTTCGGCCCCGTCACGGCGGAGGCGGTCGCGCTCGCCTTCGACACCATGCTGCGGCTCAGCCCCCGGGAGTCGGCCGTGTTCACCGTCGAGGACGCGGCCGAGGGCGGGGCGATAGGCATGGCCGACTACCGCGACCTGGACCCGTACGCCGGAGTGGCCACCCTGGGCGTCACCATCGGCGAGAAGGAGTTCTGGGGCCGCGGTCACGGCTCGGAGGCACTGCGCCTGCTCATGGACCACCTGTTCGGCGCGTACGGCCTGCACCGGCTGGAGCTGGACACCTGGAGCGGCAACGAGCGCGCCGTGCGCTGCTTCCTCGGGCTGGGCTTCCGGGAGGAGGGCCGGCGCCGTGCCGCCGTGCTGACCGACGGGCGGCGGCACGACCGGGTGCTGTTCGGCATCCTGCGCGAGGAGTGGGCGGGCCTCGCGGCCGCCACCGGCCGGCCGTGAGCCTCGGCCCCGGCACGGCGGCGCCTCGGCGGCGGGGGACGCGTCCGGCGGCGGGGCGCTGGCGTCCGGCGGCCGGGCGGTGGCGGCGTTCGGCGGCAGGGCGGTGGCGGCGTCCGGCGGCAGGGCGGTGGCGGCGTCCGGCGGCAGGGCGTGGCATTCGTGCCACCTTTCGACGGGATAGTGCCACGGTGCGCGAGGGCCCCCGCGACCTGCGGTTCAATGGGTCGGCGGCGGGCCGTGGCCGCGGCCGCCGATCCGTGAGGAGGTCCGATCCGGCCGTGCACACCGTCGCCGTTCTCGCCCTGGACCAGGTGATCCCGTTCGACCTGTCCACGCCGATCGAGGTCTTCACCCGCACCCGGCTCCCCGACGGGCGCCCCGGCTACCGGATCCGCGTGTGCGCCGAGCACCCCGAGACCGACGCCGGGGCCTTCACCCTGCGCGCGCCCTGGGGTCTGGACGGCCTGCGGGACGCGGACACCATCATCGTGCCGGGCACGGCCACTCCCGGCGGCGCGCTCTCCCCCGCCGTCATCGAGGCGCTGCGCGCCGCCGCCGCCGAGGGCACACGCATCGCCTCCATCTGCTCGGGCACCTTCCCGCTCGCCGCCACCGGGCTCCTCGACGGCCTGCGGGTCACCACCCACTGGGCCGCCGCCGACGTCCTGGCCGCCGCGTACCCGGCGGTGGAGGTCGACCCGGACGTGCTCTACGTGGACAACGGCCGGATCCTCACCTCGGCCGGCGCCGCCGCGGGACTGGACCTGTGCCTGCACATGATCCGCCGCGACTACGGCTCCGCGGTCGCCGCCGACGCCGCCCGGCTGTCGGTCATGCCGCTGGAACGCGAGGGCGGCCAGGCCCAGTTCGTTCCGCACGACACCCCGCCCACACCCCGCGGCTCCGCTCTCGAACCGCTGCTCGCCTGGCTGCGGGACAACCTCTCCCGCGACCTCAGCCTCGCGGACATCGCCGGCCACGCCGGGATGAGCACCCGCACGCTGATCCGCCGGTTCCGGGACCAGACCGGTTCCACGCCGCTGCAGTGGCTGCACCGGGCACGCGTCCGGCAGGCGCAGCACCTGCTGGAGACCACGGAGCACTCGGTGGAACGCATCGCGGCACAGGTCGGCTTCGGCTCGCCCACCTCGTTCCGCGACCGCTTCAAGCGCACCACCGGGGTCAGCCCGCACGCCTACCGGCGCACGTTCGGCCGGCGGCCGGTGCCGGACGCGGGCGGCCGGGGGGCCATGAGCACGGGTGGTCGGGAGGCATGAGGGCGGGCGGTGCGGGGACCCCGTTCCCATGGCACAGCCCCATCTGGTCACCTTCGGGCACGGCACCGCGGACCGCGCCGCGCTGGCCGAGCTGCTGAGGGGCGCCGGCGTCTCCACCGTGGTCGACGTCAGGACCGCGCCGGGCAGCCGCCGCGACCCCGACCTGCTGCGGGAACGGCTCGCCGAGTGGCTGCCCGAGGAGGGCCTCGCCTACCGGTGGGAGCGGCGGCTGGGCGGGTTCCGCAAGCCGGCCGCGGACTCGCCCGACGTGGTGTGGCGCAACACGTCGTTCCGCGGGTACGCGGGCCACACCCGTTCGCCGGAGTTCGTCACCGCCATGGACGAGTTGCTGGAGGCGGCGGCGCGGGAACGCACCACGGTGATGTGCAGTGAAGCGGTGTGGTGGCGGTGCCACCGGCGCCTCATCGCCGATTTCGCCGTCCTGGCCCGCGGTGTCCCCGTGGACCACCTCATGCACGACGGACGCCTGACGGCCCACTCCCCCACCCCGGGCGCCCGGCTGCGCGAGGACGGTCTGCTGGTGTACGACGACGAGGACGCGGCGGAGGCGGCGGTGGCGAAGCACGCACGGCCGTAGGGGCCGCGCCGCGCACGGACGCCGAGGCGGAGGCGGAGACGGATGAGCACGCGACGCGAGGACGGACCCGGCCGGAAGGACGGCGACCGGGGCCCGGTGCCGGTCGGTTCGGCCGGTTCGGCCGAGGACGCCCCGTCGGTCGGGCCGGTCGAGTCGGAGCTCGACCTGCTGTACGCCGCGCCGCCGTCCGACTTCGTCTCCCTCCGCGAGCGGCACGCCGGGGCCGCCAGATCGGCCGGCCGCAAGGAGGACGCCCGCCGTCTGCACGCGGCCCGCCGGCCCACCCTCGCGGCGTGGGCGGCGAACCTGCTGACCCGTTCCCTGCCCGAGGAGAGCCGGCGGTTCCTGGAACTCGGCCGGGCGCTGCGCGAGGCGTACCGCGCCCTGGACGCCGACGGCCTCAAGGAGTTGTCCGCACAGCGGCGCAGCGTCGTGACCGCCCTGTCCCGGCAGGCCGCCGACCTCGCCCGCGAGGCGGGGCACCCCTTGTCCGAAGGGGCGCGCCGGGAGGTCGAGTCGACGCTGCTGGCCGTACTCGCCGACCCGGCCGCGGCGGAGCAGTGGGCCGGTGGGCGCCTGACCGGCTCGCTCACCCCGCCGTCCGAGTTCCCCTCGGGCGGTGGCCGGGCCGGGCCCGCACCACGTGAGCGGCCCACCCGTCCCCACGCCCCTCCCGAGGGCCCGGCGGGGGACGAACTCGCCGAGCGGCGCCGCAGACGTCGCCAGGAGGAACAGGCCCGCGCGGAGCGGGCGGCGGAGCGGGCCGCGCGGGAAGCACATGACCGGCGCGCTGAGCGGGAGGACGCCGACGCCGCGTCCCGGCGGGCCGGCGACGCTGTCGACCGGGCACGCGAGGAGGTGTCCGCGGCCGAGCGGCGGCTGCGTGAGGCGCACGCGGAACTCGCCCGGGCCGAGCGGGAACTGGGCACGGCACGCGAACGGGAGCACACGACCGCGCAGGCCCTGGACCGGGCCGAACGGGAGGCACGTGACGCGGCGCACGAGGCCGACCGCACGGCCGGGCGAGCCGAGCGGCGGGACCCGCGGGACTGAGTACCCGTACTCATGAGACACCCTCCCCGTCCGGGGGAGGCTTGCCCTGTCAGTCGTCACGAGGGAGTCACCCATGCGTCGCACCGGCCGAGCCGTCCGACCGTCAGCCCGCCACCGAGTCCGCGCGGCCTGCCCCGCGTTGGGCCTCGCCCTGGCCTGCGCGGCCGCCGCCGCGGCACTGAGCGGCTGCTCCATGGAGGAGGCGACCTGCGGCGGCGGCGAGTACCCCGTCATCTCCGTCGGCGGCACCGGCAGCGCGTGCGTCCCGAACGGTGAGGAACCACCCGAGGGTTACACCCGTTATCCGGAAGGAAAGGTCCCCGAGCACGTCGGTGACGAGTGGGACACCTACTGGCAGACGCACACCGTCGACGAGGACGGGAACATCGTGGAGGTGCCGGAGGGCCAATGAGCCCGGGGTGTTCGCGGACCGAACGCACGCACGAGGAAACACGGCGGGACATACCGCGGTGACCGCCATACGTGGTATACCGGCCGAGCGCCGATCGGACATGGTCCTCATGTCCCGCGCCCGAAGTCCCGTAGTTCCTCCCGAGCCTTCACGGCCGCGAATCGAGGAGAGTGGAAGCATGTCCGAGAGCACGACACAGCCCGCCACCCAACTGGCATCGCAGTACAGCGTCCAGGTGACCGACGACCTGGAGCGCAACGTCAAGGAGCAGGAGCGGGTCAGCGCCGAGATCGCCGCGCTCCAGCAGCAGTTGGCCGGGCTGCAGCACGACCACGCCCTGCTGGTGAACATGCAGCAGGCGCTGGGCATCACGCCGCCGTCGGCCGCCCAGGACGCCGCCGACACCGCCGCCGGCACCGACACCGCGCCGGACACGGCCGACGCGGCATCGGTGCCCGCGCCCCGCGACGGCGCCGCCACGGAGCCCGCCGCCAAGCGGACGCGGGGCCGCAAGAGCGCGGCGGCGCCCCGGCGCGCCGCCGCCCCGAAGCCGGGCGCCAAGCCGGCCTCCAAGTCCACGGCCAGGTCCAGGTCCGCGGCGAAGCCGGCCCCCGGACAGGCCGCGAAGACGCCCGCCGGGCAGGGCGCGAAGTCGTCCGCCAGGACGGGCGGGAAGCGCGCGGCGAAGAAGCCGTCGGCGAAGGGCTCCGCCGCCGAGCAGGCCACCGCCCAGCCCACCCTGGTCGAGCTGGTGCGCGCCCACCTCGCGGAGCAGAGCGAGCCGCGTTCCGCCGCCGAGGTCGCCACGGCACTGGGGCGGGCCAACACCGGGCGGAGCATCAAGAGCACGGTCGTGCGCACCACGCTCGAGGGGCTCGTCGCCAGGAACCAGGCCCAGCGCACCAAGCAGGGCACCTCGGTCTACTACACCGCCGCCGACGCCCCGCGGGCGGCCGAGCAGCAGGACACAGGTGCCGAGGCGGAGCCCGCCGAGAAGAAGGACTGACGGCCGCCGCGCGCGGAGTGCGGCGAACCGGGCGAGTATCGGTGGATGGCTGTCGTACTGCCGGTGCTCTTCGCACTCCTCGCCGCGTTCAGCAACGCGCTGGCCACCGTGCTCCAGCGCAAGGCGGCGTTGACCGTGCCGCAGTCCCAGGGGTTCCGCCCGGGACTCGTCCTCGACCTGCTGCGGCGGCCGGTGTGGCTCGGCGGCATGCTGGCCGTGGTCGTCGCCGGTGTGAGCCAGGCGGTGGCCTTGGCGACGGGGCCGCTGTCACTCGTACAGCCGCTGTTCGTGCTGGAGCTTCCGCTGGCGCTGCTGCTGGCCTCGCTCGCCACCGGCCGCCGTCTGGCCCCCGCCGTGTGGCTGGCCGTGGGCGGGGTGGTCGTCGGGCTCGGCATCGCGCTGGTGTCGGCCGCGCCGGACGCCGGTGAGGAGGACGTCCCCCTGGACCGCTGGCTGCCCGCACTGGTGGCCTGCGCCGGAGCGGCCGTGCTGTTGGCGGCGGCGGGCCTCAGACGTGCCGTCGGCAAGGCGCGCGCCGGTTGCCTCGGGGCGGCCACCGCGGTGTGCTACGCGCTGACGGCGGCCCTGATGAAGGACTCCATGCGCGTCCTGGACACCGACGGGGTGGCCGGCTTCCTGACGGCGTGGCAGACGTACGCCTTCGCCGCCGCCGGTGTGGGCGCCGTGCTGCTGCTGGAGCACGCCATGCAGGGCGGGCCGCTGGTGGCCTCCCAGCCCGCCCTCACCCTCGGGGACGCCGCGGTGAGCCTCATGCTCGGTGTCGTCCTCTACCGCGAGGAGGTGCGCGCCGGCTGGTGGGTCCTGCCGCAGTTGCTCGGTGTGGCCGTGGTCGTCGCGGGCGTGCTGACCCTCGCCCGGCGAGGCATCGATCTGCGCGAAACGAACAAGATGCCCGAAGCCACCAAGTAAGGCACAGTGGTCGCAATCGCCCGGCGACCACGAGGGACGGCATGTCGCAGGCCGCTACCACCGACGACGGCGGACAGGCCCCGCCCACCGCCAAGCTGCCGCTGTTCACCCTGACGGCCATGGTCGTCGGGTCGATGGTGGGCGCCGGGGTGTTCTCGCTGCCGGGACGGTTCGCCGAGGAGACCGGCGTCGCGGGCGCGCTGATCGCCTGGACCGTGGCCGGGACGGGCATGCTGACGCTCGCCTTCGTCTTCCAGTCCCTGGCGGTGCGCAGGCCCGACCTGGACGCGGGCGTCTACGCGTACGCCAAGGCGGGCTTCGGCGAGTACCTGGGCTTCTTCTCGGCCTTCGGCTACTGGGCCAGCACCTGCGTGGGCAACGTGACCTACTGGGTGCTCATCATGTCGACCGTCGGCTCCGTCTGGCCGGAGCTGGGCGACGGTGACACCGCGCTCGCCGTCGTCCTGTCCTCGGCCGGGCTGTGGGCGTTCTTCTGGATGATCCGGCGCGGGGTGCGGGAGGCGACGGCCATCAACCGGATCGTGACGGTGGCCAAGCTCGTCCCCATCGTCATCTTCGTGCTGCTGGCCCTGATCTGCTTCAGGCCGGGCGTGTTCGCCGACAACTTCGGCGGTGCCGACTACTCGGGTTCGCTCTTCTCCCAGGTGCGCGGCACCATGCTGGCCACCGTCTTCGTGTTCCTCGGTGTCGAGGGCGCCAGCGTCTACTCCCGGCACGCCGAGCGCCGTTCGGACGTGGGCCGGGCGACGGTGCTGGGTTTCCTCAGCGTCTTCGCCGTCTTCGCGTCGGTGACCATCGTGTCGTACGGCATCATGCCGATGGCCGAGATCGCGGAGCTGCGCCAGCCTTCCATGGCGGGCGTCCTGGAGGAGGCCGTCGGCACCTGGGGCAGGGTGTTCGTCAGCGTCGGTCTGATCGTCTCGGTGCTGGGCGCCTATCTGGCGTGGACGCTGATGGCGGCCGAGGTGCTCTTCGTCGCGGCGAAGGACGACGACATGCCGCGCTTCCTGCGCCGCGCCAACGCCGCCGACGTGCCCGTGCCGGCCCTGCTGATGACCTCGCTGCTCACCCAGGCGGTGCTGATCGTCACCAGTTTCTCGGACGACGCCTTCGACTTCGCGCTCAACCTGACCAGCGCGCTGTCACTGATCCCGTACCTGCTGGCGGCGGCGTTCGCGGTGCGGATCGGCGTCCGGGACGACCCGCGCACGGAGGGCGGGCGCGGTTCGCCGCGCGAACTGGCCGTCGGTGTCGTCGCCACGCTGTACACCGCGTTCCTGCTGTACGCGGCCGGACTGAAGTACCTCCTGGTCTCGTTCGTCCTCTACGCCCCGGCGACCGCCCTGTTCGTGATGGCCCGCCGCGAACAGGGCCGCCGGCTGTTCTCGCCGGCGGAACTCGTGGTCCTCGGCGTCTCCGTGGCCGGCGCGGTCCTGGGCGTGGTGGCGCTGGCCGTCGGATGGATCAGCCTGTGACCCCCGCGCTCCCCGTCCCTCCTGATTCCTCCTGATTCCCCGACCCCTTCCCGCACCCCTCGCTCACCGCACCTTCAGGGAGACCGTGTGACCAGCATCGACAGCGTGGAGCAGCCCGCGCTCGGCGTCCACTCCGAGGTCGGCCGGCTGCGCAAGGTCCTGGTGTGTTCCCCCGGCCTCGCACACCGGCGGCTGACCCCGACCAACTCCGACGACCTCCTCTTCGACGACGTGATGTGGGTGGAGAACGCCGAGCGCGACCACGCCGCGTTCGTCGGTGAACTGCGCCGGCGCGGGGTGGAGGTGGTGGAGCTGCACGATCTGCTCGCGCAGATCATGGCGATCCCGCAGGCGAAGGCGTGGCTCCTGGACCGGAAGATCACCGCCAATCAGGTCGGCATCGGCCTCATCGACGCCACCCGCGCCTATCTGGAGACCCTGTCGCCCAGGGAGCTGGCCGAGTACCTGGTCGGCGGGCTCGCCGTCGGCGATCTGCCGGAGGACTTCCGCTCCCCGTACCTCTCGCTCGCCCGCGAGTCCACCGGCGCCCGCGAGTACCTGATGCCGCCGCTGCCCAACACGCTGTACACCCGGGACACCACCTGCTGGCTGTACGGCGGGGTCACCCTCAACCCGTTGTACTGGCCCGCCCGGCACGACGAGACGCTGCTGATGAAGGCGATCTACACCTTCCACCCCGACTTCACCGGCGCCAAGGTGTGGTGGGGCGACCCCGAACTCGACTGGGGCCAGGCCACCTTCGAGGGCGGCGACATCATGCCGGTGGGCAACGGCGTGGTCCTCATGGGCATGAGCGAGCGCACGTCGCGCCAGGCCATCACCCAGGTCGCCGCCGCCCTGTTCCGCGCCGGCGCCGCCGAGCACGTCGTCGTGGCCGGGATGCCGAAGCTGCGGTCCGCCATGCACCTGGACACGGTGTTCACCTTCGCCGACCGCGATGTGGTGACCCTGTATCCGCGCATCATGGACGCGGTGCACACCTTCTCGCTGCGTCCCGGGGACCGGGCCGGCGGCCTGGACGTCGTCGACGAGGGCACGACGCCGTTCGTCGACGTCGTCGCCAAGGCCCTCGGGCTCTCCTCGCTGCGGGTGGTGGAGACGGGCGGTGACGCCTACGCCTCCGAACGCCAGCAGTGGGACAGCGGCAACAACGCCGTCGCCATCGAGCCGGGCGTGGTGTTCACCTACGACCGCAACACCCTCACCAACGCACTGCTGCGTGAGGCCCGCGTCGAGGTCGTCACCATCGTCGGCGCGGAACTGGGCCGGGGCCGCGGGGGCGGGCACTGCATGACCTGCCCGCTGGTGCGCGACCCCGTCGACTTCTGAGCCCGTGCCGGACCGCCGCCGCGGGTCAGCGGCAGAAGCCGTACGCCTGCTCCAGCCAGCGGTGCAGTGCCGTGTGCACGCTGCCGGGGAGTTCGCTGAGCCGTTCGATGGCGGCCCGGTCCCCGGCGGACGGCGCGATGCCGGCCGCGGTGAGCAGGGCCAGCAGGTCCAGGCGCCGCAGGTCGACCGGGTCGACGCGGCAGGGGAGGCGGTCGGCGGGGCGGGGCGGCGGGAGCAGGAAGTCGCCGTCGGTGTCGTCGCGGCGCGCCGGGTCGGCGCCGGTCGGGGCGGTCATGGTGTGCATGGCGCGGTCCTCCAACGGGGTGGGTCGCCTTGATGGGTCGGCGTTCTCGACGACTGGAGACACCGGTGCGGCGGCCGCGGTTGCGGACCGTCCGCCGGACCACACGGTGGATGCAATCGGCGCCTTATCGCACGAACCGGCCGGGCACGGGCGTCAGCCGGTAGGCGTCGCCGTCGGCGACGACCCGTCCCGCGGTGGGCGGCGGGAAGTGGGTGCCCAGCACCAGGGTGTCGGTGCCGGCCAGCGAGGCGAGCAGGGAGCGCCGGGTCGACGCGGCGAGGGCCGGGTCGATGTCCACGCAACTGCCCAGCTCGGGGTGGGCGAGCTGCACGGGGTGGTGGACGCAGTCCCCGGTGACGAGGGCACCGCCGCCGGGTCCGCCCACCCGCACGGCGACGTGGCCCGGGGTGTGCCCCGGTGTCGGCAGCAGACGCAGGCCGGGCGCGAGGTCGGTGCCCTCGGCGGGGACCTCCACGGCGTCGAGGAGTCCGGCGTCCTCGACCGGGTGGACGGAGTCCCGGAACATCTGGCGGCGCGGCTCGTCCATCGCGTACCCGGCCCAGAAGTCGCGCTCGGCGCGGGAGACGACGTAGCGGGCGTTGGGGAAGGTGGGGACCCAGCCGTCGTCGGTGCGGGTGGTGTTCCAGCCGACGTGGTCGGTGTGCAGGTGGGTGAGGATCACCAGGTCGACGGTGTCCGGCGGGAAGCCCGCCGCGGTGAGCCGCAGCGGGTAGTCGGTGCGCAGGTCGTGCCAGGCCGGGTTGGCGCGCGTCTTGCCGTTGCCGATGCCGGTGTCGACGACGACCCGCAGTCCCCCGGTGGTCAGGGCGAAGCTGTGACTGCCGAGGCGCAGGACACCGTCGTCGTCGGCGAAGTCGGGGCGCAGCCAGTCCTGGCGGGTGACCACCTCGGGGGTCGCTCCGGGCAGCAGCCAGGGGCCGGTGGCGGGCGGCAGAAGGGTCTCGTCGATGCGGTGGACGGTGGTGTCGCCCACGGTCCAGGACGGGGTCTGCATTAAGGGTCCGCTCTTTCCTCGATCGCTAAAAGCTATTGGTTTGCGTTTAGCCACCGTAGGACCTACGGTCCACTAACGCAAACCTTTGGCTTTAAGCGGCCAGGGGTTCCACCCCCGCAGGAAGGAGGGGCGCATGCCCACCCCGGAAGAGGACCACCGAGCCGTGGTGGCGGCCACCGCCCGCCACATCCAGGACGTCGTCTCGGTGCTGCGCGAACTGGACTTCGGCGACACGCCGCCCGCCGCCGCCTTCGACGCCGCCGACGCCTCGGACACCGTGCGGGAGGAGGGGCACCGTGCGGCCGTATGAGCTGTCCCTGACCGCCGCCGCGCGGGAGATCCGCGCCCGGCGGCTCTCCCCGGTCGAACTGGTCGACTCGGTGCTGGAGCGCGCCCGCGAGGTGGCGTCGCTCGGCGCGTACGTGACCCTGACGGCCGACCGGGCCCGGCGCTCGGCGCTGGCGGCCGAGCGGGACGTGGCGCACGGCCGCCTCCGCGGGCCGCTGCACGGCGTCCCCATGGGGCTCAAGGACCTGATCGACGTCGCCGGCACGGCGACCACGGCGAGTTCCCGCGTCCGCGCCGGGCATCGCGCCCCGGCCGACAGCACGGTCGCCGCGCGGCTGACGGCGGCCGGCGCGGTGCTGGCCGGCAAGACCCACACCCATGAGTTCGCCTACGGCCTCACCACCCCCCAGACGCGCAACGCCCACGACCGCGGCAGGGTCGCGGGCGGCTCCAGCGGAGGCTCGGCCGTCGCGGTGGCGGCGGGCGCGGCCACCTTCGCGCTCGGCACGGACACCGGCGGATCGATCCGCGTGCCCGCCGCGCTCAACGGCGTCGTCGGCCTCAAACCGACGTACGGCCTGGTGCCCCGGCACGGAGTGACCTCCCTGTCGTGGTCGCTGGACCACGTCGGCCCGATCACCCGGACCGTCGAGGACGCCGCGACGGTCCTGGCCGCCCTCGTGGGGCACGATCCGCGCGATCCCGCGTCACGCCCCGCGCCCGCCCCGGGCCACCGGCCGGCGACGGATCCGGACGACCTGTCCGGGCTGCGCGTCGGCGTGCCGACCACCTACTACTTCGACCACGTCGACCCGGAGGTCGCCGATGCCGTCCGCCGCGCCGTGGACCGGCTGGCGCTGCGCGGCGCCCGCCTCGTCGACGTGGAGATCCCGATGGCCCGCTACGTCCAGGCGGTCCAGTGGGGGCTGATGGTGCCCGAGGCCACCGCCTACCACGAGCGGACCCTGCGCACCGCCGCCGGACTGTACGAGGACGACGTCCGCGTGCTCCTGGAGGCCGGGGAGCTGATGTCCGCCGGGGACCACCTGCGGGCCCAGCGGGCGCGGACGCTGATGCGGCGGGAGTGGGCGCGCATGCTCCGGCAGGTCGACGTCGTGGTCGCCCCGACCGTGCCGCTCACCGCCGTACCGGCCGGACAGACGTCCGTGTCGTGGCCCGACGGCACCGTGGAGAGCGTCTCGGACGCCTACGTCCGGCTCTCCGCGCCGGCGAACATCACCGGCGTTCCCGCGCTCACCGTGCCGGCCGGCACCGACCGGGCCGGGCTGCCGATCGGCCTGCAGGTGCTCGGACGCCCCTTCGACGAGGCCACCGTGGTGCGCGTCGGCCTGGCCCACGAACGGGGCTCCGCCTGACGCGAGGGCGCTGTTCTAAGGTGTGGGCATGAGTCCCAGACCGATGGCCCGCCCGGGCGGGCGCAGCGCCCGGGTCCAGGAGTCGGTGCACACGGCCGTCCGCGAACTCACCGCCGAGGTGGGCCGTGAGGCGCTGACGGTGCCGCTGGTCGCCGCCCGCGCCGGAGTCACCCCGTCGACGGTGTACCGCCGCTGGGGAGACCTCCAGGAACTGCTGTCGGACGTGGCCGTCGAACGGCTGCGCCCCGACTCGGACCCGGAGGACCGCGGCAGCCTGCGCGCCGATCTGACGGCCTGGGCCGAGCAGTTCCTCGACGAGATGGCCTCTCCCCCGGGCCGCGCCTACATCCGCGACGCCCTGCTGGGCGATGCGGACGGCGCCAACGCGGGCCAGTGCTCGGCCTACGCCGCCGAGCAGATCGACGTGGTCCTCGCCCGCGCGGCCGGCCGCGGGGAGGCGGTGCCCGACACGGAGACGGTGGTGGACCGCGTCGTCGCGCCCGTCATGTACCGGATCCTGTTCCGCCCCGGCGGGCTCGACGCCGGGTACGCGCGCCGCCTGGTGGCCGGTGTGCTGGACGCGCCCGGGTAGCACCGGCCGGCTCCCCGCGCCGGTCCGGGCGCTGCTCCGTACGAGTGGTGCGTTCCCGGGCGCGGTCGTACGGTCGGTACGGGGAACGGAGCGGAGACAAGCGACCCCGAGAAGGCCGGGAGCAGACATGGGCAGAAACCCGATGAGGGCAGCGATCACGCTCTGTGCCGCCGCCGCGCTCGCAGTACCCATGGGCACGGCCTTCGCGGCACCGTCGGCGCAGCACACCGACACCGCCCGGACGGCGCAGCACCGGCAGGCATCTGACCCGGTGCTCCTGGACTGCGCCTCGCAGCCCGAGGTCCGTCCCGAGGCGTACGTCCTCGCCTGCGGGGACGGCAACAGCCGCCTGGTCTCGATGCACTGGCTGCGCTGGGACGCGCACGCCGCGGTGGGCCGGGGCACCAACGTCGTCAACGACTGCGATCCCTACTGCGCCGCGGGCACCTTCCGCGCGTACCCCGTGACCGTGCGGCTCGACGAGCCGAGGGCCTCGCAGAGCGACCCCGGCGAGCGGCACTTCACGCGGATGACCCTCACCTACACCGACGGCAGGCCGGACGGGTTCCCGCGCACCGTGGCCTACCCGCTGCCGGGCTGACCGGGCCGGCGGTCAGTCCGGCAGGGCCAGCCTGCAGGTGTCGCCGGGCTCCAGCCGCACCTCGCGGTCCGGCAGCCGGACGTCGATGGGCAGCGGGCCGGAGTCGGGCACGGCGATCTCCAGCCGGCCGTGCTCCAGCCGGAACCGGACGCCCCAGTGGCCCTGGTAGCGGACGGAGAAGCCGTACGACGACAGCTCCGGGAGCGGCACGGGGTTCAGCCAGAGGGCGCCGGAGCGGGTCTCCAGCCCGGTCAGGCCCCGCTGCACCAGGTCGAGGGTGCCCGCCATGGCACCGAGGTGGATGCCCTCGCCGGTGGTGCCGCCCTGGAGGTCGGCGACGTCGCCCTTGAGGGCCTCCAGACAGTAGGCCCACGCCTCGGCGCGGCGGGCCCGGGCGAGGATCCAGCCGTGCACCAGGCCGCTGAGGGTCGAACCGTGGCTGGTGCGGGCCAGGTAGTAGTCGACGGTGCGCTGCCAGGTCTCCTCGTCCAGGCGGTACCCCAGGCGGTCGAAGAGCGAGCGCAGTTCGTCCGGGGAGAAGAGGTAGCCGAGCATCAGCACGTCGGCCTGTTTGGACGCCTGGTAGTTGTTCGGGCTGTCGCCCTCGGCCTCCAGGACGCGGTCCAGGCGCCGGATGTCGCCGTACCGCTCCCGGTAGCCCGCCCAGTCGAGTTCGGCGAGGTCGCCGTAGCCCTCGAACTGGCTGACGACGCCCTGGTGGAAGGGGACGTGGAGGGTGCGGGAGACGCTCTCCCACTGCTCGAGTTCGGTGTCGTCCAGGGCGGTGCGCTCGACCAGCTCGCGGCGGCGGGGCTCGGGCAGGTCGCGCAGGACCTCCAGGGCGCGGGCCAGGACCCAGGCGGCGGTCACGTTGGTGTAGGCGTTGTCGTCGAGACCGGGCCGGTCGGCGCCGGGGTACGCCTCGTGGTACTCGTCGGGGCCGACGACGCCCCGGATGCGGTGCCGGCCCAGCCGGGCGTCCCAGGTGGCGGAGTCCGCCCAGAAACGCGCGATCTGCAGCAGCATCTCGGCGCCCTTGGTGTGCAGGAACTCGGCGTCCCCGCTCGCCTCGCAGTACTGCCACACGTTGTAGGCGATCGCCGACCCCACGTGGTGCTGGAGGTGCGAGTGGTCGGGCAGCCAGCGGCCCGAGTGCGGGTTGAGGTGCAGCTGCTGGGTCTCCTCGCGTCCGTCGCTGCCGCTCTGCCACGGGTAGAGCGCGCCGCGCCGGCCGGTCGCGCGGGCCGCGGCGCGGGCCCGTTCCAGGCGGCGGTGGCGGTAGTGCAGCAGGGCCCGGGACACCTCCGGGAAGTGCAGGTTGAGGTAGGGCAGGACGAACAGCTCGTCCCAGAAGACGTGACCGCGGTAGGCCTCCCCGTGCAGCCCCCGGGCCGGTACGCCGACGTCCAGGTCGGCGGTGTGCGGGGAGAGGGTCTGCAGCACGTGGAAGAGGTGCAGGCGCAGGATGCTGCCCGCCTCACCGGGGACGTCGAGTTCGGCGCGGCGCCACAGCTGGCCCCAGGCGGTGCGGTGGGTCCGCAGCAGGTCGTCGAAGCCGGGGGCGTCGGTCACCCGGTCCACGGCGGCCTGCAGCGGATCGCTGATCGCCGGGTCGCGCGAGGTGTGCAGGGCCACGACCTTGTCGACGGTGGCGGTGCGGCCCGGCCGGGCGCGCAGCGTCGCCCGCTGGGTGACCCGCAGGTGCTCGCGGGCCGGGGCGACGGGCGCGCCCGCCGTCGTACGGGCCGCGAGGCCGATCCGGATGTCCGAGGTGCGGGTGCGGCAGCGCAGCCAGACCCCGCTGTCGTCGGTGACGCCCGTGTGCACATGGGTCAGGTGGCGGCCGTCCAGGTCCCGGTAGCGCGGCACACCGGAGTTGGTGACGCCGCCGTCCAGGGCCGACTCCACCTCCAGGTCCACCGCGCCGGCGTCGACCGTGAACTCCGTGCGCAGCGCGGCGAGGTGCGGGTCGGCCATGTGCACCAGGCGCAGCTGGCGCACCACCAGCACGCGCCCGCCGCCGATCCCGAAGTGGGTGCGGCGCTCCAGTACGCCCGAGTCCAGGTGGACGGTCTGCCGGTGGTCCAGCACCTCCGCGGTGTCCGGTGTGAGCCAATCACCGCCGGCGAGCCGGAAGCGCAGCGGCAGCCAGTTGGGGAGGTTGACCATGTCCTCGTTCTCCACCTCGCGTCCGGCGACGGTGGAGGTGAGCCGGTTGTAGCAGCCGGCCACGTAGGTGCCCGGGTAGTGCACGTCGTCCGCGGCGCACTCGGGCAGCGCGCCGCGGGTGGCGAAGTAGCCGTTGCCGAGCGTGCACAGCGACTCGCGCAGCCGCTCCTCGGCCGGGTCGTAGTGGTCGTAGTCCCAGGTCGAGGGTGTCGCGGTCACCTCCGGGCCTCCCAGGTCCAGTCGGCGACCTCGGGCATGTCCACCCCGTGCTCGCGGATGTACGCGTGGTGGCGCAGCCGGGCGTCCTCCATCCGCTGGCGCACGGCCGCCGCGCGCACGGCGAGACCGGGGACGCGGTCGATGACGTCCATGACGAGGCGGTAGCGGTCCAGGTCGTTGCCGACCACCATGTCGAAGGGCGTGGTGGTGGTGCCGATCTCCTTGTAGCCGCGCACGTGCAGATGGGCGTGGCCGGTGCGCCGGTAGGCGAGCCGGTGGATCAGCCACGGGTAGCCGTGGTAGGCGAAGACGACCGGCTTGTCGGCGGTGAACAGGCCGTCGTACTCGAAGTCGCTCATGCCGTGCGGGTGTTCGCCACTGGGCAGCAGGCGGGCGATGTCCACGACGTTGACCACGCGTACGGCGAGGTCCGGCAGGTGGTGGCGGACGAGCTGGGCGGCGGCGAGCACTTCCTGGGTCGGGACGTCGCCCGCGCAGGCGAGGACCACGTCGGGTTCCCGGGTGCCGTCCTCGGTGCCGGCCCAGTCCCAGATGCCGGCGCCGCGCGCGCAGTGCACCCGGGCCTCCTCCAGGGTCAGCCAGTCGAAGCAGGGCTGCTTGCCGGCGACGATCACGTTGACATAGTCGCGGCTGCGCAGGGCGTGGTCGGCGACGGAGAGCAGGGTGTTGGCGTCCGGCGGCAGGTAGACCCGTACGGCTTCGGGGCTCTTGTTGAGGATGTGGTCGACGAAGCCCGGGTCCTGGTGGGAGAAGCCGTTGTGGTCCTGGCGCCACACGTGCGAGGTGAGCAGGTAGTTGAGGGAGGCGATGGGCGCGCGCCAGGGCAGGCGCCGGGTGACGCGCAGCCACTTGACGTGCTGGTTGACCATCGAGTCGACGATGTGGACGAACGCCTCGTAGCAGGAGAACAGTCCGTGCCGGCCGGTGAGGAGGTAGCCCTCCAGCCAGCCCTGGCAGGTGTGTTCGGACAGGATCTCCATGACGCGGCCGTGCCGGTCCAGGTCCTCGTCCACGGGCAGGGTGCGTTCCTGCCAGGCCTTGCCGCTGGCGCCGTAGACGGCCTGGAGACGGTTGGAGGCGGTCTCGTCGGGGCCGACGAGGCGGAAGTCGCGCCGGTCGGCGGTGGCGGCCATGACGTCGCGGAGCAGGTCGCCGAGGACCCGGGTGGGTTCGTGGGTGCTCGCGCCGGGCCGGTCGACGGCCACGGCGTAGTTCTCCAGCGGGGGCACGGGCAGGTCGCGCAGCAGGAGGCCGCCGTTGGCGTAGGGGGTGGCGCCCAGGCGGCGCGGGCCCTCGGGGACGGCGGCGAGGACGGCGGGGCGGGGCGCCCCGGTCTCGTCGAACAGTTCCTCGGGGCGGTAGGAGCGCAGCCACTGCTCCAGTCGGCGCAGGTGGTCGGGGTCGGTGCGGACGGCGGACAGGGGGACCTGGTGGGCGCGCCAGGTGTTCTCCACGGGCAGGCCGTCGACCTCGGCCGGGCCGGTCCAGCCCTTGGGGGTGCGCAGGACGATCATGGGCCAGCGGGGGCGGTCGGTGGCGCCGTCCTCGCGGACGGCGCGCTGGAGGGCGGCGATGCGGTCCAGCGCGGTGTCCATCGCGTGGGCCATGGCACGGTGGACGGCGGCCGGGTCGTCGCCGGTGACGTGGATCGGGTCGTGGCCGTAACCGCGCAGGAGGTCGTCCAGCTCGGCCTCGGGCAGCCGGGCGAGCACCGTGGGATTGGCGATCTTGTAGCCGTTGAGGTGCAGGATCGGCAGGACCGCGCCGTCGTGGACGGGGTCGAGGAACTTGTTGGAGTGCCAGGAGGTCGCCAGCGGTCCCGTCTCCGCCTCGCCGTCGCCGATGACGCAGGCGACCACCAGGCCGGGGTGGTCGAAGGCGGCGCCGTAGGCGTGCGAGAGCGCGTAGCCCAGTTCGCCGCCCTCGTGGATGGAGCCGGGCGTCTCGGGGGCGACGTGGCTGGGCACACCGCCGGGGAAGGAGAACTGCTTGAACAGCCGGGCCATGCCCGACGCGTCCCGGGTGACGTCCGGATAGGTCTCGGTGTAGGAGCCTTCCAGCCAGGCGTTGGCCAGCACGGCGGGCCCGCCGTGACCGGGGCCCCAGACGCAGAGGGCGTCCAGGTCGCGTGCCTTGATCACCCGGTTGAGGTGGGTGTGGACCAGGTTGAGGCCGGGTGAGGTGCCCCAGTGGCCGAGCAGGCGCGGCTTGACGTGCTCGGGGCGCAGCGGCTCGGTGAGCAGGGGGTTGGCCATCAGGTAGATCTGGCCGACGGAGAGGTAGTTCGCGGCGCGCCAGTGGGCGTCCAGACCGGCCAGCTCCTCGTCCGTGAGTCCGGGGGGCGCCTGGTGCGTGTCGGCGGACATCGGGGTCCTTTCCGTGTCGGGACGGCGATCGGGCCGCGCGGGCACGGGGGTGCCCGTGCACATCCCAACCCCGCGCGGGCCGGTCGGGTACCCGACAGGACCGTTCGGGTCACGTCGGGGCCCGAACGGGGCCGGCGCGCGGGTGACCCGGACACCGGACGGGCACGGCGGAGACACGCGGAAGCACGGCAGGTACATGGCACGGCCGCCACCGGCGCCGACCCCGGTGCCGACCGTGCTGCACCACCGTCTACCCCAACTCCGGCGGAGCACGCAGGAGTTGTACAAGCCCTGCACAAGGTCTGACGGACCGGGCGACGGCGACCCCACCCCTTCCCGCCCACCGCATCCCGCCCCTCTACCGCCCACGCACCCCGCACGGCAGGGCCGACGGACGCCCCTCGATACCCCCCTGGGTATCTCTGCTACGGTGGAGGAAATACCCCGGGGGGTAATCAGGAAGGAGAGTGTGCCATGTTCTTCGTCGACGTCCTGGAGACCGAGGGGCTGGGCAATCGCAGCTACCTGGCGGGCGGCGCCCGCGCGGCCGTGGTCGTGGACCCGCCGCGGGACATCGACCGGGTCATCGCCGCGGCAGCCCGGCGCGGGGTGCGGATCGCCGCGGTCGCCGAGACCCACGTCCACAACGACTACGTCACCGGGGGCCTGGAGCTGGCCCGCCTCACCGGCGCGCGCTACCTGGTGCCCGCCGGGGCCGGGGTGGCGTACGCCCGGGTGGCCGTGGCCGACGGGGACGTGGAGCCGGTCGACGAGGCGCTGGAGCTGCGCGCGGTGGCCACGCCCGGCCACACCCCGCACCACACCTCGTACGTGCTCGAAGAGGCGGGCCGGGCGGTGGCGGTCTTCACCGGCGGCTCGCTGCTGATCGGCGGTGTGGGCCGCCCCGACCTGGTGGAACCCCGGCTGACCGAGGAACTGGCCCGTGCCCAGCACGCCTCCGCGCACCGGCTCGCCGAACGGCTGGACGACGAGGTGCCCGTGCTGCCGACGCACGGGTTCGGCAGCTTCTGCTCCTCCTCGCCGGCCGGCGGCGCGCGGAGCACCATAGGCGCCGAGAAGGCGGCCAACCCGGCGCTCCTCCAGGACGTCGACTCCTTCGTGGCCGGGCTGCTGGCGGGGCTGGACGACGTACCCGCCTACTACGCCCACATGGGCCCGGCCAACGCGGAGGGGCCCGCCCCGGTGGACCTGACCGAGCCCCGGCGTGCCGACGCCGACGAGATCGCCGGGCGGCTGGCCGCCGGCGAGTGGGTCGTGGACCTGCGCAGCCGGGTGGCGTTCGCCGCCGGGCACGTGGCCGGGTCGTTCAACTTCGAGGTCGACGGACAGCTCGCGACCTACCTGGCGTGGATGATCCCGTGGGGCAAGCCCGTGACGCTGCTCGCGCACAGCGCCGAGGACGTCTCCCGCGCCCAGCGCGAGCTGGCCCGGGTGGGGATCGACCGGCCGGCCGCCGCGGCGGTCGGCTCCCCGGCCGACTGGGTCCAGGACGGCACCCGCCCGGCCTCGTTCCGTCGGGCCGCGTTCGCCGAGCTGGCCGCGGCGCGGCGGGCCGGCGAGGACGTGGTGGTGGTCGACGTGCGCCGGGCCGCCGAGCGCGCCGACGGCTGGATCGAGGGCAGCGTGCACATCCCCGTCCACGAGATCCACCGGCGGCTGCACGAGGTGCCGCCGGGCACGGTGTGGGTGCACTGCGCGGGCGGGATGCGGGCGGCCGTCGCCGCCTCCGTGCTGGACGCCGCCGGCCGTGAGGTGGTCGCGGTGGACGACGGCTTCGCGGCGGCGGAGGCGGCCGGCCTCGCGCTGGTCGCGCCGTCGGACGACCGTGCCGCATGACCGCCCTGGTCCTCGCCCTGCTCGCCGGTGCCGTGGCCGGTCTGGCGCTGGGCGCGCTGGGGGCGGGCGGCAGCATCCTCACCGTCCCCGCGCTGATCTTTCTGCTGGGTTTCACCCCTGCGGCGGCGACCACCGCGAGTCTGGTCGTCGTGATCGTGTCGTCGGTCGCCGCCCTGGTCGCCCACGCGCGGACCGGAGCGGTCCACTGGCGGGCCGGGCTGCTCTTCGCGGCGGCGGGACTGCTGCCCGCCGCCGCGGCCGGCGCCCTGTCCGCGCGGATTCCCGGGACGGTGCTGACGCTGGTGTTCGCGGCACTCGCCGCACTGGCCGCGCTGCGGATGCTGCGCCGCCGCGAACCCCGCGAGGGCGGCCCCGTGTCGGGGGCGCGGGCGGTCGGGGCCGGGGCCGGGCTGGGCGCGGTGACCGGGTTCCTCGGGGTGGGCGGCGGGTTCCTGGCGGTGCCCGCGCTGGTGACGGTGCTGGCCGTGCCGATGGGCGCGGCGGTGGGCACGAGTCTGCTGGTCGTGACGGCCAACGCGCTGGTGGCCCTCGCGGCCCGGGCCCACACCGCCGTACACCTCGACCTCACCCTGCTGCTGCCCTTCCTGGCGACCGCCGTGCTGGGCGCGTGGGACGGCAAGCGGCTGGCCGCCAAGGTGTCCCCCGGGACGCTGCGGCGCGTGTTCGGCGCCGTGCTGCTCGCCGTGGCCGTGGCGATGGCCGCCTCGGCGGCGCTGTGAGCGGCGGCGCCGGGAGCGGCGCGGGCCGGGAGCGGCGCGGGCCGCGGCTCAGGCCAGCGAGAGAAAGAGCTTCTCCAGACGGGCCCGCATCTGGGCCGAGTCCCGCACCTCGGGGTCGTCACTGGTCATGCACTGCTGCAGGCCCGTGGCGATGATCGAGAAGCCGGCCCGGTCCAGGGCCCGGGAGACGGCGGCCAGCTGGGTGACCACGTCCTCGCAGTCGCGCCCCTCCTCGATCATCCGGATGACTCCCGCGAGCTGCCCCTGAGCGCGCCGCAGCCGATTGAGCGCCGACTTCAGCTCGTCGGCGGACATGTCCAGTTCCACGCTTCCTCCTCCACCCGGCCCCTTATACCCCCGCGGGTATCCTACCGCGAGGGTGCGCGAGAACGGGGCGCACGACAACGAGAAAGGTTCTCCCTCATGACCACCCGCACCACCCCGACCGCCCTCGCCCCCGCGCAAGCCGCGGCACGGCTCGACGCGTTCACCGTCGTCGACGTCCGCTCCCCCGGCGAGTACGCCGGCGGCCACCTCCCCGGCGCGCACAACGTTCCGCTCGACCGGTTCGACGAGGCGGCGGACGCACTCACCGCGGCAGCCTCGCGCGGCCCGCTGCTGCTCGTGTGCGCCTCCGGCAACCGGTCGGCGCAGGGGCTCGCGCGGCTGGCGGCACGCGGCGTCGAGGCGTCCCACCTGGACGGCGGCACCGGCGCGTGGGCGGCTCAGGGGCACCCCGTCGAGCGCCCCGCGGGCGCCCGCGCGCCCTGGCCGATGGACCGGCAGGTGCGCTTCGCCGCCGGTTCGCTCGTCGCCCTGGGCTTCCTGGCGGGCCGCGCCTGGCGCCCGGCGCACTGGCTGTCCGGCGCCGTCGGCGCGGGCCTGGTCTTCTCCGGGGTGACCGGCACCTGCGGGATGGCGGCGGTGCTGGCCCGGCTGCCGCACAACCGGGCGGCCGGGGACGCCGTGCCCCTCGAGGAGACGCTGACGCGCCTCGCGGGCTGATCCGGGACACCACCGCACGACGACGGGCGCCGCTCCTCCCGGGGGCGGCGCCCGTCGTCAATTTTGCATGTCGTGCATCTTTGCATACCATGCAACTTATGTCGGAGAGGGGAGCCGCGGGGGGCGGCCTGCGCGAGCGGAAGAAGCGGGCCACCCGTGCCGCGCTCGCCGAGGCCGCGGTACGGCTCGCCGCCGAGCACGGGGCCGAGAAGGTCACCGTGGAGGCGATCAGCGCCGCGGCCGGGGTGTCCGTACGCACCTTCTTCAACTACTTCGAGACCCGTGACGACGCCTTCGTCGTCATCGACGCGGACGCGGGCGCGCGCATGCGGGCCGCCGTGCTCGACGCGCCGCCCGGGCTTCCCCCGCTGGAAGTCCTGCGCGGGGCCCTGGCGGCGGAGATCGCCGAGGCGGAGCAGCAGCACGAGCTGTGGCGACTGCACGCCGAGGTGCTGCACGCCTCCCCCCACCTCCTGGCGCGGGGCGTCGGCGCGCACATGGCGGCCGAGGCGGAGCTGGCCGAAGCCATCGCCGAGCGCCTCGGCGACACCGGGGGCCTCTACCCGCGGCTGCTGGCGGCGGTGGCCGGCACCGCGGTGCGCATCAGCATGGACCACTGGTCGGCCCACCAGGAGGAAGCCGCCTTCCTCGACGTCTTCCACGAGGTGTTCTCCCTCCTGGCCGCCGGTCTGCCGGCCCCTCCCGCGTAACCGCCTCAGCACCACCTCCCCACCGCGCCGGGCGCCGGCGCGAATTCGTCAGTCCACCACCGAAAGAGATGCCGTGACCGCAGCCCAGGCGCCCGCCGACGCGCCGCCCACCTCCATGGACCAACGCCAGATACTCCAGGCGATGTCCGGCCTGATGGCCGGCATGTTCGTCGCCATCCTGGCGGGCACCGTCGTCTCCAACGCGCTGCCGACGATCATCGCCGACCTCGGCGCCAGCCAGTCCTCCTACACCTGGGTCGTCACCGCCGAGCTGCTGGCGATGACCGCGACCGTCCCCCTGTGGGGCAAGCTGTCCGACCTGTTCAACAAGAAGCTGCTGCTCCAGCTGTCGCTGCTGATGTTCGTGATCGGCTCGCTGCTGGCGGGCTTCTCGCACGACACGACGCTGCTGATCTTCAGCCGGGTCGTCCAGGGCATCGGCGCGGGCGGTCTGACCGCGCTCGCGCAGGTCGTCATGGCCGCCATCATCCCGCCCCGGGAACTGGGCAAGTACTCCGGCATCTTCGGTGCCGTCTTCGCCGTCGGCACCGTGGCCGGGCCGCTGATCGGCGGCGTGCTGGTCGACACCGACTGGCTGGGCTGGCGCTGGTGCTTCTTCATCGGTGTGCCGTTCGCGCTGCTGGCCATCTTCCTGCTGCAGCGGACGCTGAAGCTGCCCACCGTGAAGCGCGAGGTGAAGATCGACTGGCTCGGCGCCTTCCTGATCGTCGCCGGCGTCTGCGCGCTGCTCATCTGGGTCTCGCTGGCGGGCAACCAGTTCGACTGGGCGTCCTGGCAGACCGCCGCCCTGGTCGCCGGCGGCGTGGTGCTGCTGGCCCTGGCGGTGCTCGTCGAGGCCCGCACCGCCGAGCCGGTGATCCCGCTCGGCATCTTCAAGAACCGCACGGTCACCCTGACCACGGTCGCCAGCCTCCTGGTCGGTGTCGCCATGTTCGGCGGCACGGTCTTCCTCTCGCAGTACTTCCAGGTGTCCCTGGGCAAGTCGCCGACGATCGCGGGCCTGATGAGCCTGCCGATGATCCTCGGTCTGCTCGTCTCCTCCACCGTCGCCGGACAGCTCATCAGCCGGACCGGCAAGTGGAAGGGCTACCTGGTGGCGGGCGCGGTCATCATGACCGCCGGCCTCGCCCTGCTCTCCCTGATCGACGCCGACACGCACTTCGGCCTCCTCAGCCTCTACATGGCCGTCCTCGGCATCGGCGTCGGCATGCTGATGCAGAACCTGGTGCTCGCGGCGCAGAACGACGTCCCCGCCGCCGAGCTGGGCGCCGCGACCTCCGTGCTGTCCTTCTTCCGCAGCATGGGCGGCACGATCGGCACCAGCGTCCTGGGCGCGATCCTCGCCAACCGGGTCGCGACCGAGATGACCAAGGGGCTGGAGAAGGCGGGCGCCGCAGGTGCGGCCGAGGGCGGCTCGGGCGGCGGCCACGGCGCCGTCCCGGACATGAGCACCCTGCCCGCCCCGATGCGGGAGATCGTGGAGCACGCCTACGGTGTCGCCACCGCCGACCTCTTCCTGGTCGCCACCCCGTTCGCGCTGCTGGCCCTGGTCGCCGTGGTCTTCATCAAGGAGAAGCCGCTGAAGACCACCAGCGGCATGGAGCGGCTGGCCGAGGAGGCCGGCGAGGCCCCGGGCGCGGGGATCTCCGTCCCGTCGCAGCGCTCCGGTGACGCGCCGTCGAAGGCCGACAGCGGACCGGCGTCGCCGGTCGCCTGAGCCGGACCCGGCCCACGACGCCGAAGGGGCCGCCCACCGCACACGGTGGGCGGCCCCTCGCGCGTACCGGCGCCTCAGCAGCGCGCGACCGCGGTCGGTCCGGTGTCTCAGATGCCGAACGGGGCCGCGTAGCGGACGGTGCCGGCGGGCAGCGGGTGGGCGGCGTCCAGGGTGAGGGCCATGAGGGCCTCGTCCGGGACGTCGATGGTCAGGCCGATGCCGTGGGCGGAGGCCCGGCCGAAGCCGAACCGGGGGTAGTACTCGGGGTGGCCGAGCACGACGACGTGGCGCTCGCCCAGGCGCCCGGCGGCGGCGAGGGCCGCGCGGACGGCGGCCGAGCCGGCGCCCGTGCCCTGACGGTCGGGGCGTACGGCGACGGGGGCCAGGCAGAGCGCCGGGCTGTCCCCGATGTGGCAGCGGGTCAGCAGGGCGTGGCCCACGGGGCGGTCGTCGTCGTCCACCGCGACCAGGGACAGGCCGTCGATCCATGCCTCGGGGTCGGCGCGCAGCGCGTCGACGAGCAGGGCCTCTTCCGGCGTGGGGAAGGCGGCACGGACGATGTCACGGACGGCGGGGATGTCGGCGCCGGTTTCGGCACGGGTGTTCCAGGTGTACGACATGGCGGGATACGAATCCGTTTCCGGGTTGCGTTCGGCTGGGTCAGGTCGTGGCCCGGGGTGTGAGGGAGACCCGGGCGCCGCGAAGCGCGGCTTCGAGCGCGGTCATCGACCTCACCTCCCCGTCGTCCCGGTCCATCGGCTCGCCGAACGCGAACCTCTGCCACTCTACCCGTGCGGCGCCTGCGGGGTCACCCGCCGGGCGTGGGACCGGTGTCGTGCACCGGGCCCTGCGACGGGGCCGGACGACGACACGGCACGGTGGTCGGCCGTGGACGACGGCGGTGGGCGACGGTCGTGGGCAGTGCACGTCCGTGCCGGCCCGCCTCGCCGATCCGCGGCTGCTACGGTGGTGGAGACGTTGAAGTGGATCGAGGAGTCCCAGACATGGTGGGTGACGACGACATCTCCGGGTGATACCCGGATCTGATCGGCCGCCGGCGGGCGCGTGGAAGCGCCGCCGTGGTGGCCGCCTCGTCGTGCCCTTTCCCCTTCCTGTCTGTCCGGGCAGAGGTCTCTTCCCGCCCGGCCTCCCCTTCACGAGGTCTGTCATGTCCGACGCCGCGATCCGCTGCTCCCACCTGTCCTTCTCCTGGCCCGACGACACCCCCGTCTTCGAGGACCTGTCGTTCACCGTGGGCACCGGCCGCACCGGGCTGGTCGCCCCGAACGGTGCCGGCAAGTCCACCCTGCTGAAACTGATCGCCGGGGAGCTGCGGCCCGGCGCCGGAGCCGTGTCCGTGACCGGTGGTCTCGGTTACCTGCCGCAGAGCCTCCCGCTGACCGGCGACCTCACCGTGGCCGAGGTGCTGGGCATCGCCGACATCGTCCGGGCCATCGACGCCGTGGAGGCCGGCGACGTGGCCGAGGAGCACTTCACCGTCATCGGTGACGACTGGGACATCGAGGAACGCACCCGCGCGCAGCTCGACCGCCTGGGCCTGTCCGGTCTCGCCCTGGACCGCCGGCTGGGGACGCTCAGCGGCGGTCAGGTCGTCTCCCTCGGGCTCGCCGCGCAGTTGCTGAAGCGGCCCGAGGTGCTGCTGCTCGACGAGCCGACCAACAACCTCGACCTGGAGGCGCGCACCCGGCTCCACGACGTGCTCGCGGACTACACCGGCTGTCTGCTGCTGGTCAGCCACGACCGGGTGCTGCTCGACCGCATGGACCGCATCGCCGAACTCGGCCGGGGAGAACTGCGCTTCTACGGTGGCAACTTCACCGACTACGAAGCGGCCGTCCGCTCCGAGCAGGAGGTCGCGGAGAAGAACGTCCGCAACGCCGAACAGGAGTTGAAGCGCGAGAAGCGGGAGATGCAGCAGGCCCGCGAACGCGCCGAGCGTCGCGCGAGCAACGCCGCGCGCAACCTCAAGAACGCCGGGCTGCCCCGCATCTTCGCGGGCAACATGAAGCGCGGGGCGCAGGAGTCCGCGGGCCGGGCGGGCCAGACGCACGCCGGCCGGGTCGGCGAGGCCCGGGCCCGGCTGGACGAGGCGGAGCGGTCGCTCCGCGACGACCAGCGCATCTCGCTGGACCTGCCGGAGACCGACGTGCCGGCCGGACGGAACCTCTTCGTCGGCAGGCGGCTGCGGGTCCGGCTCGGCGAGGCGGACGTCTTCGGGGGCGAGGGCGTCGACCTGAGTGTCCGGGGCCCCGAGCGCATCGCGCTGACCGGGCCCAACGGCGCCGGCAAGAGCACGCTGCTGCGCCTGGTCAACGGTGATCTGGAACCCGGGAGCGGTGAGGTGCGACGGGCCGACGGACGCATCGCCTACCTCTCCCAGCGGTTGGACCTGCTGGACCCGGACCGCACGGTCGCCGAGAACTTCACCGCGTACGCCCCGGGCCGGCCGGAGGCCGAGCGGATGAACCTGCTCGCCCGTTTCCTCTTCCGGGGCGCCCGGGCGCACCTCCCGGTCGGCCTGCTCTCCGGGGGCGAGCGGCTGCGGGCCACGCTGGCCTGCGTCCTGTGCGCGGAGCCCGCTCCCCACCTGCTGCTACTGGACGAACCGACGAACAACCTGGACCTGGTCAGCGCGGGCCAGTTGGAGAGCGCCCTGAACGCGTACCGGGGCGCCTTCGTGGTGGTCAGCCACGACCAGCGGTTCCTGCGTGAGATCGGCGTGGACCGGTGGCTGCGGCTGTCCGGCGGGGAACTGACGGAGACGGGGGCTCCCGAGGTGTGAGCCACCGCTGCGGTGGCCCGGTGGCGTCGCTTGCCCCGAACGGGCACCGGACGGCAGGCTTCGGTCCGTGGCCACCTTGCTGATCGTGCATCACACGCCGTCGCCGAACTGCCAGGCGATGCTGGAGTCCGTCGTGTCCGGGGCGAGCGATCCGGAGATCGAGGGGGTGCGGGTGGTCCGGCGCGCGGCGCTGGCGGCGACCGCCGTCGACGTGCTGGAGGCCGACGGGTACCTGCTGGGCACACCGGCCAACCTCGGCTACATGTCCGGGGCGCTGAAGCACTTCTTCGACCAGGTCTACTACCCCTGCCTCGACGCGACGCGGGGCCGGCCCTTCGGCTACTACGTCCACGGCGGCAGCGACACCACCGGCGCGGTGCGCGGCATCGAGGCGGTCACCACGGGCCTCGGCTGGCAGCGCGCGGCGCCGGCGGTGAGCGTGGCCGGCGAGCCCGGCAAGGCCGACCTGGAAGCCTGCTGGGAGCTGGGGGCCACGCTCGCCGCCGGGCTCATGGACTGACCGGGGACCCGCGTGGGGACGGGCCCGTTCAGAGGGGCGTGGCGGCGCGGAGGATGAGGAACATCGTGACGGCGGCGTTCGCCGACGACATCGCCGACACGGCCGTACCGGCGGCCGCGGCCCAGGCCGCCAGGCCGACCGAGGTGAACAGCGAGGGCCAGGTGCGGACCGCGGGAGGGGGCCCGAGCAGCGCCGCCACCCGGCGCGGCACCGGGCCGGGCGCGGCGAACCCGGCGAGGGTGGCGACCGGAGTGCCCCGGGAGACGAGGGCCGCCTTGCCGATCGCCGTCGCCACCGCGCGGCGGTCGCCGACCACCCGGGCGGCCGCCTCGTCGGCCCACCGCTCCGCCGCGTAGGCCACGGCGGTCCGCAGCGGCCGCAGGAAGGGGTTGGCGAGCGCGGCGAGCCGGACGGCGAGCAGGAAGCGGTGGTGCCGGGCGGCCAGATGGGCGCGCTCGTGGGCGAACAGCGCGCGGCGCTCGGCCGGCCGGAGGCGGTCGAGCAGGGCGGTGCTCACCACCACCCGGTCCCGCCGTCCGCCGGGCAGCGCGTACGCGTAGGGCACGTCGTCCGGCAGCACGGCCACGCCGGTGCCCGGCAGGCCGGCCAGGGCCCGGTGGGCACGGCGGCGCACCCTGCCGTGGCGCCACAGGGCCCGCGCCGAGGCGGCGACCACGGCGCACAGGGCGGGGATCGCCGCCTTGCCGACGACCTCGTCGTAGGGCACCGCCGCCCGCACCTCGGGGTCGGACCAGCCGTCGGGCAGGGGATTGCCGGGCAGCTGCGCGGTGCCCACCACCATCACCAGGGCCAGGCACACCGTGCTGCACAGGGCCATCACCGCGGCCACACCGGTGAGCAGCCTGGTCGCGGTCCGCGGATGCAGGTGCTGTTCGGCCAGCCGGGCGATCGGCCACGCCGTCAGCGGCAGGACCAGCGGCAGGAAGACGAAGATGCCCATGCGGCGTCAGCCGTCCCCCGCGTCCGGGAGGTGGCCCAGCAGCTCGCGCAGCAGCCGCTCGTCGTCGGCGTCCAGCCCGGTCACGAAGCTGGCCAGCACCGCCCCCCGGTCGCTCTCGGCGTCCAGGACCTTGCGCATCTTCCGGGCGGCCAGACCGGCCTGGTCCGAGGCGGGGGTCCAGGCGAAGGACCGGCCCACGCGCTCGCGGTCGACCGCGCCCTTCTCCAGCAGGCGCGTCAGGATCGTGATCACCGTGGTGTAGGCGAGGTCGCCGCCCAGGCGCTCCTGCACCCAGCCGGCCGTCGCGGGGCCGTCCGCCTCGCGCAGCGCCGACAGCACCAGCGCCTCCAGCTCGCCCTGGCCTCGCCGCCGCGGACGCCGGTGATCCGTCACGGCCCGCCTCCTTCCGCCGCAGTCCCTGTTCCGGGGCGCCATCGTATAGACCGGCCGCCGGTGAGCGGCGACCGTCTCCCCCTCAGCCCTCCGCGGCGCAGCAGTCGCCCGCGCCGGCGTCCGGGCCCGTGCCCAGGCGGCAGAAGCACGAGGCGTCGACCGGTACGTCCGCCAGCGCGGCGGCGAAACGGAGCTGCTGGGCCACGAGCCGCGCCTCCGCCTCCCTGCCGAGGCGCACCAGGCACTCGTGGAGTCCGTGCAGGGACCAGACGTTGCCCGGGTGCTGGAGCGGCCGGGGCAGGGTGTCGTCCAGTCCCAGGTCGGCCCGGTAGACGGCCTCCGCCTCGGCGAGGCGGCCCTGCTCCAGGAGCAGGGCGCCGTAGGCGTGCCGGGTGGGCTGCATCCAGCCCCACGGTTCGTCGTAGGGGAGGTTGTCGTCCAGTTCGATCGACCGCTCCAGGGCGGCGAAGGCGGCGGCGTGGTCTCCCCTGCGGTACTCCAGCTCGCCGTCGAGCATGGCGGAGGCGATGGCGAGGATGTCGGCGCAGGTGTTGTTGAACAGGGTGCGGGACTCGGGCACCCGGGCGACCGCCGCGCGGAAACGCGCGCGTTCGGCCTCCGCCTCGTCCACCCTGCCGGTGGCCGAGAGGGCCACGCCCCGGGCGTAGTGGAGCATCGCGGTCGTGACGCGGTACAGGTCCGGGTCGGCGGGCGGCGGCAGCCGGAGGATGTCCGTCCAGCGGCCGAAGCGGATCAGGACGTGCACCCGCATCGCGAGGAAGCCCTCCAGCCAGTCGGCCATGGGCGGGCTCTCGACGCGCAGCAGTTCCTCGGGAACCGCCGCCTCCAGCCGGGCGGCGGTGTCCAGGGCGGTCCGGTACTGCCCGAGGAACATCGCGCCGTAGATCTTGAAGTGGTAGTTGTGGGCGCGGTAGAGGGTGTAGAAGTTCATCGCGCCGGCCCGCGCGCGGTACTTCTCGTCGGCGGCGATCGCGGCGCTGTTGTCCGACACCACCCGTCGGTAGTCGCCACACAGCACCTCCAGGTGCGAGGGCATGTGGTGGAGGTGCCCGGCGTCGGGCACCAGCCCCCGCAGCCGGTCCGCGACGGTGAGCGCCGCCTCCGGGGTGGGGGACATCTCCATCAGGTGGGTGTACAGGTGCAGTACGCCGGGGTGCTCGGGTCCGCCCTCGGCGGCCAGGGCACGGTCGAGCACGTCCTTCGCCTCCGTGGTGCGGGCTCCCCGCGCCGGGAGCCCCGTGCGCAGGTCCCACAGCTGCCAGGGAGTGAGGTTCATCAGCGCGTCGGCGTACAGGGCCGCCACGTCCAGGTCGTCCGGGGCCAGTTCGTGGACGGTCCGCATGCGGTCGGCGTACGGCGCGTTCCACACCGAGCAGTCCGCGACGGCGCCGGACTGGGGATACCGGGCGCGAAGGGCTCCGATCAGGGCGCGCTCGACCGGGGTGGCGGCCCGGAGCGCCTTCTCGTGGGCGCGCTCGACGGCGGCGTGGGTGCGGTCGACGGTCCGGGTCAGTTCCTCGGTGTCGAAGGCATCCCACGGCTTGTTGTAGTTCGGGCCGAGGGCGTACGCGATGCCCCAGTGGGCCATGGCGCAGTCGGGGTCGGCCTCGGCGGCGGCCTGGAAGCAGGAGACCGCCTCCTCGTGGTGGAAGGCGTACGTCCACACCAGTCCGCGGTCGAACCAGCGCTGCGCCTCGGGCGACGAGGTCGTCACGGGCCGGCCGTGGCCGCCGAGGTCGTAGTAGTCCATCGGGTCCATGAGGGGACGTATACCGCAGCGGCGAGCGGCCGCGGGCCCCGTCGCGGGGGTTGTCCACCGACGGTGTCCCCGCCGGACGCGGGGCGTCCGGCGGGGGTGGGGGGACGGGACGGCGCGGATCAGCCGAAGTCCACGTCGCTGCACAGGAAGTACGTCTGGTCCATGTGCGACGCCTGCCAGATCGTGTAGACGACGTGCCGGCCGCTCAGGCCCGAGGTGCTCACCGGGATCTCGTAGTTCTGGCTGGGGGCGTAACGGCCCGTGGTGGTGAGCAGCTGGAGGTCGTCCCAGCCGAGGGGCTGCGTGGTGGGGTCGAAGCCCTGCCGGGTGACGTAGACCTTGAAGTAGTCGGCACCGTGGCTGGCCTGGTCGTACAGCTTGACGGTGAAGTCGTCCGCCACGGCCGTGGTCTTCCACGCGCCCACGGTGTCGAGGGAGTTGTAGCGCCCGCCCTCGGTGCGGCCGCCGCTGCACAGCTGGCCGTCCGGGACGACGGACTCGAAGTTGCCACCGGAGCCGTTGCGGTACAGGCCGTTCCAGTTCCACATGGCGTTGGGGTTGTCCTGCCATGCCTGCCAGCACATGGGGTCTTCCTGGGCCATGGCGGGGTTCTGGAAGTCGTCGCCCCAGCGCAGCCAGCAGCCGTAGTTGCGGGAGGCGGGGTCGACGACCGAACCGTGGGCGACGGCGGTGCCGCTCCAGGGGACGAGGGCGAGCAGGGCGGCGGTCAGGGCGCCGAGGACGAGGGTCGAGGCCCGCCGGGCTCTCGTGAGGGGTCCCGGCGCAGCTTTGGCGTGATCATGACAAGTCATGACGTCCTTCTCTCGCGTGGGGGGACTGCGGGTGGACACCGGCCCGGAAGCACTTTGGGAGCGCTCCCAACCCGGTTCGGAGACCAGGCTGCGCCCGGGGCGACGGAATGGCAATGGTTGAATCACGCCACTTCCCGGAGGGCCGTGGCGTGTTCGATTCGTTCGCGGGTCGGGCGGGCGGGAGCGTTCCCGCCCGCCCGACGGCTGGGTTCACGGCGTCCTGTACGGGGTCATGCACGGCGTCATGCGGGCCTCACCGCGCATGCCTCCTGGAGCGGACCAGCAGCACACAGCCGCCCGCGAAGAGGACGCCTCCGACGGCCGCGGGCCACAGGCCGAGGCCGGAACCCGTCTCGGCGAGTCCTCCCTGGGGCACCCTCGGCTCGCCGTCGGCGCCCGCCGCGACGTCCTCGCGGGCACCCGCGTCCCCCTCCGCCCCGGGGGCGGCCTCGGCGGCGCTCCGGTCGTCGGCGGCCCCGGCGGGCGTGGTGGCGGCCCTCGGCTCGGCGCTCGGGGAGGCGGTCTCGGTCTGCCGGGCGTCCTCCTCCGGGGCTCCGGAGCCCTGCTGCGGCGCCCCGGTGGGCTCCTCGGTGGGCGCCGCCCGGGTGGGCTCCTCTATCGGCTTCTCGGTGGGCTCCTCGGTGGGCTTTTCGGTGGGCTCATCGGTGGCGTCCTCACCGGGGTTCGCTCCGGGGTCGCCGGGGTTCGCTCCGGGGTCGCCGGTCGGCTGCTCCTGCGGCGCTTCCCCGGCGCCCTCCCCCGGGTCCCCGCCCTGGCCCGGCCCCGGGGACGCGCCCGCACCGCAGGCGCGGCCGGTGTTGATGCAGTCGACCATCTCCCGCATCAGGTCCTCGTCGAAGACGTTGATGAAGTCGCTGTGGTCCGTCACCGGCTTGTGCAACTGCTCCGGGAAGGAGTCCACGGCGAACAACGGAACCGTCTTGCCTCCGTCCTGGAGACTGGGCGCGTCCACGTCGTACACGATCCGCTGCACGAGGCGCGGAATGGGACGGAATCCGTCCGGACAGCTGCCGTCGGCGGCGGCGAAGGCCACGTGGGTGCGGTGGTTGGCGCTGTCGATGTTGCGGCCGTCCCAGCAGCTCTGGAAGGTGAAGGTGCGCACCACGTCGCTGCCCGACGGGCACAGCGGGTACTTGTCCTTCAACTGCCGGTCCTCGAAGCCGGTACAGCTCCAGGAGGCGTTGGCGTTGGCGTCGCCGTTGACGAACGCCTTCGCGTCACCGGTGATGATGCGCAGCAGCCGCGGCATCTCGGTGACCTTGCCGCGCTCGTTGCCCTCGAAGGTCAGCGTGACCTCGGCCGGCGTGACGATCTCCCCCGCGTTGCCCTCGATGCCGCCGCCGGGCGACTGGGCGTCCTGTTCCACGGTGCCGTTCTGGAGCCGGAGCACGGGCCAGTAGTACGAGGACTTGTCGCCCCGGTCGGCGCAGCTGGTGTCGGCGGCGGCCAGGTCCTCGTCGCTGGAGAAGGCGTCGTTGTCCTGGTTGCCGACGTAGTCGTGGAAGTGGTGGGCGCCGTTGCCGACGCCGGGGGCCGCGATCAGGTTGTCCGAGTTGAACAGGCCCTCGGCGTTGACGCCGCAGCTGGTGGCGAAGGACCCGTTCGAGGCGCCGTCCCGCCGGGGCGCCTCGACGGCGTTCGGCCGGACGGACTCGATGGCGGCGTAGTCCCCCGCCACCGGGCCGTTGCCCGCCTGCCCGCCGTTGCCGGGCGGCCGCTGTCCGCCGGCGTCCTGACCGGTCCCGTCGGCGTCGTCGCCGTTCCCGGTCTCTTGCTCCTTGCCGTCCTGGCGCTGCCCCTGCTCCGGGCCGCCGCTCTCCGCGCCCGTCGTCGTCGCCTCGGTGCGGCGCAGCGCGCACGCCGCCTCGGCGTCCAGGCCCTCCGGGCGGTCGCCTGCCTTGTCGACGGCGGCGACGATGCGCTCGATCGTCGCCGCCCGTTCCCGTTCCAGCGGGTCGAGGACGGCGGCCTCGTCCAGCTCGCCGTCGTCGGCGCCGCGGGCCGCTTCCTGGAGCTGGCCGTAGGCGGTGGCGATCTGCTGGTCGAGCCGGGCGAGTTCGGTGTCGACCTCAGGCCGCGCCGCCTGCGGGACCGTAGTCAGCCGCTCGCTGAGGTCGGGGCAGTCGATGGTGGCCGCCACTCCGGAACTGCCCAGGGGAACGGCGGTGTTGCCGCCCTCGGTGGCGGAGGCGAACACGTTCACGGCCACCAGGCCGCCGCCTCCCAGTATCAGCGCGCATGCTCCGAAGGTCGCGCGTCGCGCCCCGGTCGGGCGTCTGCGCCTGTTGTGTCCCAAGACGTGCTCCTGTGTCGTGGCGGACTCGGACATGAAATGCCCCCGGCTCCATACGGAGCCGGGGGCCGGAGCGTTCAGCGGTCCCGGGGATTCTCAGCGATCCCTCACCTCACGGGCGCAGGATCAGCCGGATCGGGTCGCCCTCCTTCCTCTCCAGCCGCGCGACGGCCTCGGCGGCCTCGGCCAGCGGCAGCACACCGCTGACGGAGCCGGAGAAGTCCAGCCGTCCGCCCTGGATCAGGCGCAGGAGCTGCGGCAGCGCGACCGGCATGTCGGAGCCGTAGTGGCCGAGGATGCGCTGCTGGAGGTAGCTGAAACGGGTCCCGTCCGTGACGGTGAGCGGCTTGTCGGTCAGGCCCACCAGGACCAGCCGGCCCTTGGGCGCGAGGACGGACAGGGCCTGCTCGCGGACCGGCGGCACGCCCGCGAAGTCGAAGGCGGCGGCGAGTCCGGCCCCGCCGGTCGCCGCGCCCACGGCCTGGCGCAGCTCCGGGTCGGCGGAGTCCAGGGCGAGGTCGGCGCCCGCGGCGAGGGCGCGTTCCCGGGCGACCGGGTTGGGGTCGACCGCGACGACCGGGCAGGCGCCCGCGGCGCGCAGGAGCTGCACGGCGTGCACGCCGAGGCCGCCGACGCCCCACACGCCGACCGCCTCGGCCGGGCGGACGGCACCGGTCTCGGTGATCGCGCCCCACGGCGTGGACACAGCGTCGGGGATGATGGCGCCCTGCTCGAAGGGGATGGCGTCGGGCAGCAGGGTCAGCGCGGTCTCGGCCGACAGCGCGTACTCGGCCCAGCCGCCGTCGTAGTCGACGCCGCGCGTGTAGGTGACGCCGTCGCGCACCTCACCGGCGTACAGCACGACCCGCTGCCCCGGCGACCAGGCGGTGACGCCCGCGCCGACCTCGGAGATGGTGCCGGAGACCTCGTGGCCGAGGGTGACGGTGTCGCCCTGGAGGAGCAACGGGGTCAGCGTGCCGTCGATGAGGTGGACGTCGGACAGGCACACCCCGGCCGCCTCGACCTTGACCAGCACCTCCCCCGGGCCCGGCTGCGGGCGGGGCACCTCCTCCAGCCGCAGAGTGCGGCTCGGGACGTGCAGGCGGGCGGCGAGCATCTGCGCCATGACAGGACCTCCTCGGTGCGGCGGCGACCCCGGACGGCCCCCAGCGGTCCATCGCAGGTCGACTTGCGTTAACCGTACACCCAACGCAAGGCGACCTGCGTTGACCTTCAACGCAGGACGACCTGCTTTAGGCTGAGAGGATGACCGCTTCCGAACCCGCCGCCCCGCCCCTGCGCCGCCGTGGGGAGCGGATGCGGCGGGCGGTGCTGGCCGCCGCCGTGGACCTGCTGTCCACCCAGGGGCTGACCGGCGCGACCGTCGGCGCCGTCGCGCGGGCGGCCGGGGTGCACGAGACGTCCGTCTACCGCCGCTGGGGCACGCGGGAGAACCTGATCCTGGACGCGCTGACCACGGAGCTGGACTCCGCCCTGCCGGTCCCGGACACCGGCCGCGTCCGGGACGACCTGCTCGGCTTCTTCTCCTCGCTGGCCCGGCTGCTCGGCACCGCGCAGGGCCGGGCACTGCTGCGGCTGAGCGTCGAGCACGACGCCACCCTCGAGGACCGCCGCGGCCCCTACTGGAGCGAGCGCCTCGACCGGGCCGTGGTGATGGTCAGGCGCGGTGTCGAGCGGGGCGAGCTGGCCGCGGACACCGACCCCGGGCTGCTCATCGAGGCGGTCAGCGGCCCGCTGTTCGTCCGGGTGCTGCTGAGCGGCGCGGAGCTGGACGACACGCTGGTGCGGGGCCTGGTGGACCTGGCGCTGCGGGGCGCCCTGCCCCGCCCGGAGTGACCCGGCGGGCTCAGGCCCGGGCGGCGGCCGCCTGCCGCGGGTCCCAGCCCTCACGGGGTACGGCGGCCAGCAGCAGCCGGGTGTAGGCGTGGGCCGGCTCGGTCAGGACCCGGTGCGTCGGCCCCTGCTCGACCACGCTTCCCCGGCGCATCACCAGGACCTCGTCGGTGACGTGCTGGACCACTGCGAGGTCGTGGCTGACGAAGACCAGGGCGACGCCCGTGTCGCGGCGGACGGTGTCGAGGAGCTGGAGGATCTGCGCCTGGATCGAGACGTCCAGCGCGGCCACGGCCTCGTCCAGGACGAGCACGCGGGGCTCGACGGCGAGGGCGCGGGCGATGGCGAGCCGCTGCCGCTGGCCGCCCGACAGCTCCCGGGGCCGGGCGCCCGCCTCCCGTGCGCCGAGCCCGACGCGCTCCAGCAGGGCGAGGGCCTGCCGTTCGTCCCGGCCGTGCAGGCGCAGGGTGGTGCGCAGGCACTGGGCGGCGGTCAGCCGCGGATCGAGGGAGACGTAGGGGTCCTGGAAGACCATCTGCATCTCCCGGGCGCGGACCAGCCGGGCCCGCTTCCCACGCGCCCGGGGCGGGCGGAGCCGGCCGTCGACCGTGACCGTGCCGGCGTCGGGGCGCACCAGGCCGACCAGCATCCTGGCGACGGTGGTCTTGCCCGACCCGGACTCCCCCACGATGCCGAGGGAGCCGCCCGCCGGCACGGAGAACGAGACGTCGTCGGCTGCGGTGAGCCGGCCGCGCCCCGGGAGGGGGTACGTCTTGCGCAGGCGGTCGACGACGAGCAGGGCGGCGCCGGGGCTCTCGCCCGTCGAGGACGAGACGGGACGCTCACTCACGGGGTCCTCCTGTGGACGGTCATGGACTCGACGGCCGCGGTCTCGGCGCACCTCGGCGCCGTGGTCCCGGCCCCCGCCGTCGCCGGACCGTCGGCCGGGGGCGTTCCGGGCAGGGGCTTCTCGGCCCCGGTCCCGTCGGTGGACGGCTGGGCCGGGGTGCGGCGGCACGCGGACGCTCCCCCGTCCGGGAGTCGCAGGGCCTCGGGCCGCCAGGTCTCGCAGTCCGGCTCGGCCTCCTGGCAGCGGGGCGCGAAGGGACAGCCGGGGAAGACGTCGCCCAGGGAGGGCGGGCGGCCTGGGACGGGCGTCAGGGAGCGGCCGGTGTCGCCCAGGGTGGGCGAACAGGCCAGCAGACCGCGGGTGTAGGGGTGGGCGGGGGCGGCGAAGAAGGCCGCGGCCGTGCGCTCCTCGACGACGCGTCCGGCGTACATCACGTACACCCGGTCGCAGTAGGCCGCGGCCAGGTGCAGGTCGTGCGTGATGAACAGCAGCCCGGCGCCCTGTTCGGCGCGCAGGCCGCGCAGCAGGGCGAGGATCTCCGCCTGGGTGGTGACGTCGAGCGCGCTGGTCGCCTCGTCGGCCAGCAGGAGCCGGGGACGGGCGGCGAGGGCGCCGGCGATGACGACCCGCTGGAGCATGCCGCCGGAGAATTCGTGCGGGCGCTGACGGAGCCTGCGTTCGGGGTCGGACAGGCCGACGGCGTCGAGGAGTTCGGCGGCCCGGGCGCGGTCGGCGCCGCGTTCGCGCAGGAAGTCGCCGACGCGGCGGACGGGGTTGAGGGCGGCGCGCGGGTCCTGGTGGATCATCGCGACGGTACGGGCGCGGTGGCGGCGCAACTCCTCGCCGGTGAGGGCGAGTACGTCGGTGCCGTCGACGCGGACGGTGCCGGTGGCGGCGGCCCGGCCCGGGAGCAGGCCGAGGGCGGCCTTGGCCGTGGTGGACTTGCCGGAGCCCGACTCGCCGACCAGGCCGACGACCTCGCCGGCCGCCACGCGCAGGGTGACGTCGTCGAGCACGGGCCGGGCGGCGCCGGGAAGGCGGACGGTGAGGTGGTCGAGGGTGAGCAGCATCAGACGGCCTGCCTTCCGAGCCGGTCGGCGGCCCAGACGCCGACCACGTTGAAGGAGACGACGACCAGGGCGATGGCCGTGCCGGGCACCAGGGCGGGCAGCAGCGCGCCCTGGACGACGGCAGCCTGGCCCTCCTGCACCATCAGACCCCAGTCGGAGCTGGGCGGTTGGGCGCCGAAGCCGAGGTAGGACAGGGTCGCGAGGGACATCAGGGCCTCGCCGAAGAGGACGACCAGATAGCCGACGACCGCGCGGGCGAGGTTCGGCACCAGGTGCCGGGCGCAGATCCGGGCGCCGCCCATGCCCTGGACGCGGTAGGCGTCGACGTAGGGTTTGCGGGCCTCGGCGAGGGCGAGGGAGCGGGTGTACTTGGCGACCGTCGGTGTGTAGGCGAGGCCGAGGGCGAGCACGGACGTGGTGGTTCCGGTGCCGAAGACCGCGATGATCAGGACGGTGAACAGCAGTCCGGGGAAGGCGTACATGACGTCCGTCAGCCGGGAGACCAGGGCGTCGGTCCAGCCGCCGCGCCAGGCGGCCAGCACCCCGAGCGTGACGCCGAGCAGCGCGGCCACGGCGAGCAGCAGCACGGGTGCGACCAGGCTGCCGCGGGCGCCGTGGAGCACCCGGGAGAGCAGGTCCTGCCCGGAGGAGTCGGTGCCCAGGAGGTGGTCGCCGCTGGTGCCGGCGAGGGAGGCGGACAGGTCGATGGCGTCGGGGGCGTAGGGCGCGATCCAGGGGGCGAGCAACGCGGTGAGGACGACCAGGGCGAGCAGGGCGGCGGCGACGGTCACGCCGAGGGGCCTGCGGTCCGAGGTGCGGACCGGGGTGAGGGTGAGCGTGGTCATGCGTTGCGGGCCTCCTGCTTCACGCGCGGGTCTAGCAGCGGGTGGACCAGGTCGACCAGGGTGGTGACGGCGATGTAGCCGGTGACCATCAGCAGCAGCACGGCCTGCGCGACCGGGAAGTCGTGGGTGTTGATGGCGTTGACGAGCAGCGAGCCGATGCCGCTGATGCCGAACGCGGTCTCCACGACCACGGTGCCGGCGAGCATGCCGGCCATGACCAGGCCGCACATGGTGATGATCGGGCCGAGGGCGTTGTGCAGCACGTGCCGGCGCACGATCTCCCGTTCCGGGACACCGGAGGCGCGGGCGGCCTCGACGTGGTCGGAGGCGGCGGCGTCCGCCATGGCCTGCCGGGTGACGCGGCTGATCAGCGCGAGCGCGCCGAGCGCCAGGGACAGCGCGGGCAGGGTGAGGTGGTGGAGGGTGCCGGCGAAGCCCTCGCCGCTGCCGGTCACCGGGAACCAGCCGAGCTGGACGCCGAAGAGGGACACCAGGGCGATGGCCGCGACGAAGGACGGCACGGACGCGGCCAGCGTGGTGGTGCCGACGACGGCCGAGTCGACCCAGGTGGACTGCCGTACGGCGGCCAGGACGCCGGCGCCGACACCGAGGACGACGAAGAGCACGGTGGCGTAGGCGACGAGTTCCAGGGTGGTGGCGAGACGGGCGGTGATGAGGTCGGCTACCTGGTCGCCGTACTTGAAGGAGCGCCCGAGGTCGAAGTGGAGGCAGTCGCCGAGCCAGCGGCCGTACTGGACGACGAGGGGTTCGTCGAGGTGGTACTGGGCGCGGACGGTGGCCAGGCGCTCGGGGGTGAGCTTGTCCCGGCCGCCGGCGAGGAAGACGGCCGGGTCGCCCGGTGCGGCGTAGACGGCGGCGAAGATGACGAAGGAGGCGGCGAGCAGGGTGGCCAGGAATCCGGCCAGGCGCCGCGCGATGCGGACGGCCATGGTGTCCTCAGCCCTTCTTGGCGCCGAGGTCGGCGGCCCACGGGTAGTAGAGGTACGCCTGGGAGGCCGGGGCGCCGGTCAGCTCGTCGTTCAGGACGAGGACGGTGGGCACCTGCGCGACGGGTATCCACACGGCGGCCTCCGTGAAGCGGCGTTGCACCTCGACGACGAGGGCCGCGCGCGCCGTGTCGTCGAGGGTGGACAGGGCCTGGTGGACCTTGCGGTCGTAGGTGGCGTCCTCGAAGCCGACCCAGTTGTTGGAGGAGTCGGACAGGCCGTTGTCGTAGAAGCCCATGGGATCGGACTTGGAGATGTACCAGTCGCCGACGAGGACGTCGATGTCGGCGCGGGCCTGCGGGTCGCTGTAGAACTCCTCGAACTGAGCCGTGGGCACGGTCTTGATGCGCGCCTCGACACCGATGCGCTGCAGGGCGGCGCGTACGGCGTTGGCGGCGACGGTGCGGCCCTGGGTGCTGTCGGTGCCGATGACGACGGGGTCGGTGGGGGCGCCGGCCTCCTCGACCAGCTTCTTGGCCTCGGCGAGGTCCTCGGCGTCCGGGGAGGCGGGGGCGAGGGCGTCCAGTTCCTTCTGCGCGGCGGCGAAGGTCTGCTGCTCGTAGCCCCAGGAGCCCGATCCGACCGGGGTCGCCCAGGGCTGGACGAGGCCGCCGTAACCGGAGTCGGCGATGCCGGCGCGGTCCAGGGAGAGGGACAGGGCCCGCCGGAGGCGGGGGTCGGTCAGGCCGCCGCGGTCGGTGGGGATGAGGTCGAGGGTGGCGGTGGAGGGGCCGTAGTACTGGCTGAGGCCCTTGACGTCGCGCAGGGCGGCGGCGGTGTCGGGTGACTCCGCGTAGGCGCCGTCGGCGGCGCCGGTTTTGAGCGCGTTGACCAGGGCACTGTCGGAGGCCCAGCGGAAGACGACCTCCTCGGTGAGCGGCCGCTCGCCCCAGTAGCCGTCGTAGGCGCGCAGGGTGAGGGAGTCGCCGGACTTCCAGCCGGCCAGTTCGTAGGGGCCGGAGCAGGCGTCCGGGTGGCCGGGGGTGCCGAAGTCGCGGCCGGCCTTTTCGACCTGTTCCTTGTTCCAGACGATGCCGGCGTCGCCCGCGAGCGCCTTGGTGAACAGGGCGTCGGGGGTCTTGAAGCGGATGGTGATCTCGGCGGCCCCGGTCTTCGTCATCGAGGCGACGTTGCCGAACTCGTCGCTCTGTTCCATGTCCGGGTCGGCGTGGCGGTTCAGGCTCCAGAGCACGTCGTCGGCGGTGAGCGGGGAGCCGTCGTGGAAGGTGACGCCGTCGCGGAGGGTGAGGACGAGGGTCTTGTCGTCGGGGTTGGCGGCCTGTTCGGCGAGCAAGGGCTTCACGGTCATGTCGGGCTGGAGCCGGTAGAGGCGCTCGCAGACGTTGGTGAGGACGACGCGGCCCGCGCTGCTGCCCTGGGTGTCGAGGTCGAGGGAGTCGGGTTCGTCCTCCAGCAGCCAGTCGACCCTGTCCACGGGGCCCCGGGCGGCCGGGGTGGTCGGCGTCAGCTTCAGGGAGGCCGCGTCGGCGGGCGCGGCTCCGGTGGCGGGCCGGTCGGCGCCGCTGCATCCGGCGGCGGTGAGTGCGGCGGCGGCGACGAGGGCGACGGTCACGGTGGTGCGTGCGCGTGCGTCGTCGCGCGCGTTTCTCCTGGTGAGCGGGGGCATGAGTGGGCTCCTGTGTCAGGCGGGGCGGCCGGCCGGCGCGGCGTCGCCGTACGGGCCGTCGTAGAGGTTCCAGGGCAGGTGCTGGTAGTCGCGGTCGCAGGGGGTGCCGGCGGTGACGTGGTAGTCGCCGGTGGTGAGGTCCACGCAGGAGGAGACGAGGGTCGCCCAGTGCTCGACGACCGGTCTGCGCGGGTCGGGGTGGGTGCACAGGGACTCGGGGTGGCCGAGATGGTCGGACAGGGCCTGCTTGATGAGCTTGCGGGACTCGTCGGGGCCGGTGGAGCCGCGCAGTGCCCTCAAGCCCTGTTGGGCGCGGGGGACGCGGACGAGGGAGTCCGGGGAGAGCGGACGGTAGTCGGCGGCGAGGGCTGCGGGGACGCCCGCCTGGTAGTGGTTGCCGTGAACGAGCAACCCGTCGTCCGGGTAGAGCCAGCCGTGTCCGGCCGGGGTGGTCTCCAGGTCGACGGCGAAGCCCTCGCGGCAGGTGAGCAGGGCGTTGGAGGCGATGTGCGCACGGGTGCGGCACAGCACGTCGAGGGCGTCGGTGATCGCGGACTGGTCCAGGACGCTGCGGCGGACGACGGTCTGCGGCAGGCCGATCGCGGAACCGAACCGGCCGCCGAGGCCGTTGGCGTTGAACGCGATGCCCGCGGAGTTGGCCCCCTGGCGGCCCACCTGCCCGGCCTCGACCTGCATGATCAGGGTGGGGGCGGGCGGCTGGACGACGCGCAGCATGACGACCGTGTCGGCGACGCCGGCCCGCCAGTCCCAGTTCTGTCCGGCCCACACGTGGCCGTCACCGCTGGCGGGCCCGTAGGCGGCGAAGGAGGTGCAGCCCTCGGCGCGCTCGTCGGGGCGCTCGTACGGACGGCCGTGGACGGTCACCTCGGGTTCCGCGGGCCCTTCGGGGCCCTCGGGTCCCTCGACGGCGATGTCGGCGAAGGAGTTGTCGTAGAGGACTTCACCGCGTGCGTTGAGGGCGAGCACGTCGAGCAGGTCCGCGCCGGCGCCCTCGGCGATGCCGCGCATCTCCTCCAGCAGGTCCGGGGCGTACTCGTGCACCGGCCGGTGCCAGCGGGCGGCCCGTGCGGTCACCTGTCTCCAGGTAAGGCCGGCGGCGCGGCCGAAGGCCTCCTCGTAGTAGCCGAGGGCGGCACGCAACTGGGGCCGGACCGCCTCACCGTACTGGCGGCCGCGGTCACGGGGGCCGCCGGAGATCTCAACCAGTGGCAGCGTGCGGGGTGTTGGGCTTGCCGAGGGGGCGGGGGCTGTCATTCTTCTCCTCGCTGCGGGAGGGCTGCCCGGACGACCGACGTCCTGTAACGTCGATTACGAGCAGCGCTCCTCTTGGAATGCGTTGTCCAGGAGAGTAACGGCCGTCACAGGGAAGTCAATGTCCGTAATGAAAATTTCAGAGCACGGAGACTCCGGGTCCCGGGGCGAGGCGGGCGAGTCCGACGGTATGGCGCGGCTCCGGGCGGCCGTACGCGATCACTGGGAGCATCTGTCCGCGTCCGAGCGCGCGGTCGCCCAGTACCTGGTGGGCGCCCCCGTCGAGCACCTGCTGTACGCCGGGGCCCAGGAGCTGGGCGCCGCCAGCGGCACCAGCAACGCCACCGTGGTGCGCGCCCTCCAGCGCCTCGGCTACGCCGGACTGCCCGCGCTCAAACGGGAGCTGGCGAGCGGCTTCACCGCCGCCGTGGCCCCGGAGGTGCGGCTGAAGCAGCGCATCGCGCATGTGGGGCGGGACCTGGACGGCATCTGGACCGAGGTGCTGGACGAGGCCCGGGAGCGGATCGAGCAGACCCGGCGCCTCACCGAGCCGGACGTGCTGCGGGCGGCGGTGACGGCCCTGGCGGACGCCGGAGAGGTGCACGCCTTCGGGGTCGCGGCCTCGGAACCGGCCGCCCGTCATCTGGCGCTGGCGCTCGGCCGGATCGGACGCCGGGCCCGCTTCGTCGGCGCGACCGGATTCGCCCTCGCCGACGATCTGCTGGCGCTGCGCCGGGGCGACGCGGTGGTGGTCTTCCAGCCCGGCCGGGCCCTGCACGAACTGACCGTCCTGGTCGAGCGGGCACGGGCGGTGGGGGCACGAGTCGTGCTGGTCACCGACGAACTGGGCGAGCAGTTCGGCGACCGGGTCGACGCGGTCCTCACCGCGCCGCACACCCCGACGGGCATCACCTCAGAGGCGCTCACGGCACTGGTCGTGGCGGACGTGCTGCTGCTCGCCCTGACGACACTGGCGGAGCCCGGGGCGGTGGACGCCTCCCACCAGCTGACCCTGCTGCGCGAGCAGTTGCTCTCACCGCCGAAGGGGAGCGGACGGAAGGGCTGAGCACCGGCGCGGGAAGCGGCCGGTGGGCCGGGGGCGGGGAGACGGGCGCCCCGGGCGGTGGGGACGGGCCGCCCGCCTGTTAGGCGCCGGGGTTCGGGGAACCCGGGGTCGCAGTGCCCGCAGGTGCGGCCGCGCCCGGCGCGTCGCCGCCCACGCCGAGGGAGGTCCGCATGTCCGTGACCAGAGGTCCCGTCGCCCCGGCGGCCGGGACCGACGCGCCGAACCTCACCGCCCACGGCGACCCGCCGCTGCGCGGCCGGGAGGCCGGCGGTCCGCCGGTGCCGGTGCCCGTGCCGGTGCCCGGGGTGACCGCCGCGAGGTCGCGGGACCGCGCTCCCCGGGTGCCGCATCCGGTGGACCGCTTCCCCGTGGCCGCGGTCCACGGAGAACCGCGGTGAACGGGGACCGCGCGGGCGGTGGCAGGCCGTTGGCCCTGATCACCGGGGCGTCCAGCGGCATCGGGTACGAACTCGCCAGGCTGTTCGCGGAGCACGGGCACGATCTCGTGGTCAACGCCGAGGACGAACGGCTGGAGCACGCCGCCCGGCGCCTGCGGGAGACCGGCGTCGAGGTGCGCGCCGTGCGGGCGGACCTGCGGACCGCCGAGGGTGTGGACCGGCTGGTCGCCGCCCTGACCGGGCTCACGGTGGACGTGGCCGCCCTCAACGCGGGTGTCGGGCAGGGCGGCGCCTTCGTCGACACCGACCCGCGCGACGACCAGTCCGTCATCGACCTCAACGTGTCCTCGACCGTACGGCTCGCCAAGCCGCTGCTGCGGGACATGGTGGCCCGGGGCGTGGGACGGCTCATGTTCACGTCGTCGGTCGCCGCGACGATGCCGGGTTCGTTCCAGTCGGTGTACAACGCCTCGAAGTCGTTCGTGCAGTCCTTCGCCCAGGCGTTGCAGGAGGAGGTCGCGGACACCGGCGTCACGGTCACCTCCTTCATGCCGGGGCCCACGGAGACCGACTTCTTCCGGCGGGCCGGCATGACGGACACCAAGGTCGGCACCATGGAGAAGGACGATCCGGCGCAGGTCGCGCGGCAGGCGTACGACGCCGTCATGAAGGGTCGCGGGAAGCTGGTCACGGGCTCGGCGAAGACCAAGGCGCAGGGGGTCGCCGACAAGGTGCTGCCGGACCGCGTCAAGGCCGCCGTGCACCGACGGATGGCGGAGCCCGGATCGGCGACGGAGCACGGAGCAGCGACGGGGAACGGGTCGGCGACGGAGGACGACGGCCGGTAGGGCATGCGGACGGTAGGGCGTGCGGCCGGTAGACATACGGCATACGCCAGGTAGGGCGTGCGGACGGTCGCGGGACCGGCATCGGGCCCTCCGACATGGCCGGTCACCCGTAGGGGCCCTTGTCGGCGGCCCCGCACCGGTGGAACGATGCCCACGGCACCGGGCCCGTCCCACCGAAGGGAACCTCGTGACCGACGAGCAGCAACGGCCGCCGGCCGCCGCCGTGTTCGACGCGCTGGGCGCCGACTACGAGAAGGCCTTCGCCGGATCGAAGGCGCACCGGCGCTCCCTGGAGTGGCTGCTCGGGCGGCTCGCACCGGGCAGCCGGGTGCTGGACGTGGGCAGCGGCACGGGCCGCCCCACCGCCGAGACCCTGGCCGCCGCCGGGCACGACGTCCTGGGCGTGGACGTCTCCCCCGTCATGGTGGAGCTGGCGGCGCGACAGGTGCCGCGGGCCGCCTTCCGGTGCGCGGACATCCGTGAGGTACCGCTCGCGGACGCCTCCTTCGACGCGGTCTGCGTGTACTTCTCACTGCTCCAGCTGGACCGGCGCGAGCAGACGGACCTGATCCGGCGGCTGGTGCGGGCGCTGAAGCCGGGGGGCCACCTGGTCCTGGCCACGGTGCCGCTGGACGTGGAGGGGGTCGACGCCACCTTCATGTGCCAGCCCGTGCGGGTGACCAGCTTCACCGCTCAGGCCCTCGTCGCGGTGGCCGAGGAGGCCGGCCTGGAGGTGCTGGCGCAGGAGGCGTCGATGTTCACGCCGGCCCACCCGCCGGCCCGGCCGGAGCCCCACCTCTTCCTGCACTGCCGGCGCCGGCCCGCCGACGACCCGCGCGGCTGACGCACCTTCGCCCCCTTCATCCCCTTCGTCCCCGGATGGGGTAACTGCGCACGCGCGGACCGGGGCCCGCGGCCAGAGTGGGCAGCATGACAGAACCTGGCGAGCGACGGCGCGGCACGCGTTCCACCACCACCCGCGAACGTTCCGTGCGGGGTGCCCGGGACGCCGCCGAACACGCCGCGGACGCCCTGTCCGAGCTGATCCGGCACCGCGTCGAGGGTGTCTCGGCGGTCTGCCGGAGCGAGGACGACGGGTGGGTCGTCAACGTGGACGTGCTGGAGGTCGCACGCATCCCCGACACCACCAGTCTGCTCGCCACCTACGAGGTCGAGCTGGACCCGTCGGGCGATCTGCTCCAGTACCGCCGGGTCGCCCGCTACCGGCGCGGTGCCCAGGACCAGTGACCGCCGTCGGGCCCGCTCCCGGAAGGACCACCGCATGATCACCTACGACGACGAGGTCGTCTGCGCCCCCCGCGCCGGCACCCTCTACGACGTCCTCGAACTCATCCTCGACCGCGGCATGGTGATCGACGTCTTCGTGCGCGTCTCGCTCGTCGGCATCGAGATCCTCAAGGTGGACGCCCGCATCGTGGTCGCCAGCGTCGACACCTACCTCCGGTTCGCCGAGGCGTGCAACCGGCTGGACCTGGAGCACGACGTGCGCTCCAAGACCGTTCCCGAGATGTTCGGCAGTCCCGTCGCCAAGACGATAGGCAGGGCGGGCGCCAAGCACACGGCACGCTCCCTGACCGACAAGGTGCGCGACATCCTCTCGCCCGAGGAAGAGGCGGAGGCGGCGGCGGAAGAGGAGACCCGTCCGCGCTCCCGCGCCGTCGAACGCACCGCGCGCGCCCGCGCCCCCGAACGGCGGCGCACCCGGCCGGCCGCGCGGTCCCCCGAGGCGGACGACCGTCCGCGCAGCCGCCCCCGCCGACGCCCGGAGCCGGAGGACGAATGACCGCGCCCGCCACCACCACGACACCCACCGGCACCACGGCCAGGACCGCCACCACCCGGACGGCCACCCCGGAGGCTGCCCCGGAAGCCGCCCCGAAGGCCCTGTACGTCTACGGCATCGCCCCCGCGGGGGTCCGCACCCCGGCCTCGCCGGGGGTCGACGGCGCCCCGGTGCGGCTGCTGACCGGCTCGGGCCTGTGCGCCGCGGTGTCGCCGGCTCCCGTACGGCTCCGGCCGCGGCGTCGTGACCTGCTCGCGCACCAGGCCGTACTGGACGAACTGGCCGCCCAGGGGCCGCTGCTGCCCATGCGCTTCGCCGTTCTCAGCCCTCGGCCCGACGCACTGCTCGACCAGCTCCGAGCGGACGCCGTTCCGCTGTCGCGGCAGCTCGAAGAGGTGCGCGGGTGCGCCGAGTTCAACGTCAAGGGGACGGTCGTACCGGGTCACTTCGCCGATCTGGTGCGCCGGGACCAGACACTGCGTTCCCTGGCCCTGCGCACCCGGCGCCGGCCCGACTACGAGGCCAACGTCCGGCTGGGCGAGGCTCTCGCGCAGGCCGTCCGCCGCGAGGCGCGGCGCGCGGCGCGCGAGGTGCTGGACCGCCTCACCCCGCTCGCGGTGCGCACCGCACCGGGCCGTACCGACGACGAGCAGGTGCTGAGCGTGTCGTTCCTGCTGCGCTCCACCGACGAACGGCGGTTCCGCCGCGAGGTGGACGCCCTGGCACGTGACCGCGGGGACCGGCTGGCACTCAGCCTGACCGGGCCCCTGCCGTGCTACAGCTTCGTCGAGCCGCGCCCCGCGCGGGCCGGGCGGTGACGCGGTGGGCATCGTGAGCGGTCTCCTGCTGCTCCCGCTCGCCCCGGTGCGCGGCACGGCGTGGATCGCCGATCACCTGCTGCGGGAGGCCCGGCGCCAGGCCCACGACCCGCGCGCCGTGCAGGCGCGCCTGGCCGCCCTCAACCGGGCCCTGGACGAGGGGTCCATCGACGAAGCGGCCTTCGAACGGGAGGAGGAGCGTCTGCTCGGCCTCCTCGAACGCCCGGCCCGGCCGAGCGGTCGCACCACCACCACGCATCGAGCGCAGGGAAGGCACGGATGAACGACAGCAAGGCGGCCCTGGCGGCGGCCGTGGCCGGCGGATACCTCATGGGCCGCACCAAGAAGGCCAAACTCGCTTTCGCGGTCGGTTCCTACCTCATGGGCCGGCGTATCGGACTCACCCCCGGACAGGTCCTTTCCCAGGGCCTGTCCGGAATCCAGCGGAACCCGCAGCTCCAGGAGCTGACGGACCAGGTGCGCGGCGAGCTGCTGACCGCCTCGCGCACGGCCGTCACCGCCGCGGCCAACCGCACACTCACCGGCCTCGCGGACAACCTCCGCGACCGCACCGACGCGCTCACGGGCGCCGGCCGGAGCGACGACGGCTACGAGGACGACGAGACCGACGAGGGCGGTCCGGACGAGGACGCCTACTTCGACGAGGAGGAACGGAAGGAGGCCCGACGGCCCGCACCACCCCGGAAGACGACGGCCGAGAAGGCCGCCAAGAAGACGGCCAAGAAGGCACCTCCGCGCAAGACCGCGCCTCCCGTGAAGACCGCGGAGGGCATGAAGAAGGCCGCGAAGAAGACCGCGCCGGCGAAGCGGACCGCGAACCCGGGTCGGCACGGAGGTGAGCGCGGATGAGCCCCGAACGACAGGGCGACGGCGGACCGTCCCCGCTCGGCGACCTCAAGGACGCTCTCGGCGGCTATCTCTCCGCCACGGGCCACAGCCTCGTCGGCAAGGCGGGGGAACGGATCGGCGGGCTGACCGAGCGACTCGCCGACTCGGCCGACGGCGGCGGTTCCCGAAGCAGCGGTGGCAGCGGTGGCAGGGGCGGCAGCGGTGGCAGCGGTGGCAGCGGTGGCAGCGTCAAGGCGACGCACATCATGGAGAGCGTCGACATCGGAGTCCCCCTGCGCACCGTCTACGACCAGTGGACGCAGCTCCAGGACTTCAGCGGTTTCACCAAGGGCGTCCAGAGCGTCAGCCCCCACGACGAGGTGACCTCGGACTGGACCGCCAAGATCGCCTTCTCCACCCGCAGTTGGAAGGCGACCGTCCAGGAACAGGTTCCCGACCAGCGGATCGTCTGGACCTCCGAGGGCGCCAAGGGCAGCACCAACGGGGTGGTCACCTTCCACGAACTCGCCCCCAGGCTGACCCGGGTCGTCGTGGTCGTGGAGTACTACCCGGCCGGCTTCTTCGAGAAGACCGGCAACCTCTGGCGCGCCCAGGGACGCCGGCTGCGGCTGGACCTCAAGCACTTCGCCCGGCACGTGACCCTGAGGGGCGAGGACGAGGAGCTGGAGGGCTGGCGCGGTGAGATCCGCGACGGGGAGGTCGTCCGGAGCCACGAGGAGGCGCTGGAGGAGGAGCACGAGGACGGCGAGGACGAAGACGAGGGCGACGACGGTGAGTACGACGACACGCGCGACGACGAGTACGACGAGTACGACGATCAGGACGAAGAAGACGCGTACGACGAGGAAGAGGGCGAGTACGACGAGGAGGACGGCGACGACGACGGCGACGGCGACGGCGACGAGGACGACGACGCGTACGAGGACCGCCCACGTGCCCGCCCGCGCCGCTGATCTCCCGGGGAGCACGCGGTGACGGACCTCGATCACCGCTACGCGGCTCCGGACACCCAGCCCTACGCACCCGTCACCGGCAATCTCGCCGACCTCCTCGAACGGGTGCTGGACAAGGGCATCGTCATCGCCGGCGACATCAAGATCGACCTGTTGGACATCGAACTGCTCACCATCCGCCTGCGCCTGTTCATCGCCTCGGTGGACACCGCGAAGAAGGCGGGCATCGACTGGTGGGAGACCGATCCGGCGCTGTCCTCCCGGGCCGCGCGGGACGCGCTCGCCGAGGAGAACGCCCGGTTGCGGGCCCGGCTCGACGCCCTGGAGGACGCGTTGGAGGAAGCCCCCCGCGAGGACGCCGAGGACACGAGGGAGGTCGCACGGTGAGCGAGTGCCCCGCCGGACCGGCGACGGTGGACCTCGTGTGCGCCTTCGCCGTCACCCGCACCCCACCGGACGGTGCCGCCCTGGCCGCGGTCACCGGACACGAGGAGGGCGGCCCGCTGCGCGTCCTGCGCGCGGGCGGCCTGTGCCTGGTCGTGCAGGACGTTCCGGCCGCGCTGTTCGACGAGGACGCGCTCGCGGAGCGGCTGAACCGGCCCGACGACCTGGAGCGCTGCGCCCGCGCCCATCACCGGGGCGTGGAGGTCGCCGCCGCCCGCGGCCCGGTCGTACCGCTGCCGATGGCGACCCTGTACCGCGGCGACCGGAGCGCCGAGCGGGCCGTGACCGGCCGGGAGGCGGTGCTGGACGAGCTGCTGGACCGTCTGCGGGACCGGACGGAGTGGGCGGTGAAGGCGCACGCCGTCGAGGGGCCGGACGGGCCCGCCGCCGGTCCCGGTGCCCATCGCGACCGGGGCGCCGGCGGTCGTGACTACCTCAGCCGGGTCAGCGCGCGGCGCCGCGACCGGCGGGACGGGCACGCGAAGGCGCTGGCCGAGGCGGAGAAGGTGGACGCGGAGCTGCGGCGGTACGCCGTCGCCGCGACCCGGCACCGGCCGCAGAGCGAACGGCTCACCGGCCGGCGTTCCCCGCAGGTGCTCAACGCCGCCTACCTGGTGGAGAACGCGGAGTCGGCCGCCTTCACCCGCGCCCTGGCCCGGCTCACCGCCGACGGCCGGCTCACCGCCGTGGAGGTCGACGCGTCGGGCCCCTGGATCCCGTACTCCTTCGCCCGCTGGGACGAGGAGCCCGGGCGCACCCTGCGGGAGGTAGGCGCGTGAACCGGTCGGACCTCCGTGCGCCCGGCCCGCCGACCGTGCCCTGGGACGGTCCCGAGCCCTACGCCCCGGTGGGCGTGCCCCTGGTCGACCTCCTGGACCGGGTGCTGGCCACGGGGGTCGTCGTCAGCGGGGACCTGGTGCTGGCCATCGCGGACGTGCCGCTGGTGCGGATCTCGCTGCACGCCCTGCTGTCCTCGGTGAACGAGCGGGTGCCTGCTCCCTGGCCGGACAGCGGGCCGCTGTGAGCGCGCCCCGGGCCCACTCCCTCGACCTGGACCCCGAGCGGGTCACCAACGACCTGGCCGCCCTGGTCCTCACGGTCGTGGAACTGTTGCGCCAGCTCATGGAGCGCCAGGCGGTGCGCCGCTTCGACGAGGGGACGCTCAGCCCGGAACAGGAGGAGCGGCTGGGCACGGCGCTGCTGCTGCTCGACGAGCGGATGGACGACCTGTGCGCGCAGCACGGCCTCAGTCGCGCCGACCTGAACCTGGATCTGGGCCCGCTGGGTCCGCTTCTCGCGGACCCCGAGCCCTAGGCCCTGTCACCGCCCCGGGAGACGCGGGCACCCGCTCCGAGCGATCGCTATGATGACGCGGAATCGCTCAAACGAACATCACGGGGGTGGGAGGCCAGATGCGGGAGCCGGTCGATCTCAGGCGTCAGCGGATTCTGGCGGCGGTGCAGGCGCGGGGCACCGCGCGGGTGCGCGACCTCGCCGACGAGTTGCAGGTCTCCGTGGTGACGGTGCGCCGTGACGTGGAGGAGCTGACACGCGAGGGCAGGCTGCGCCGGGGGCACGGCGTCGTCCGCTCGACGCTGCCCGCCCAGGAGGTCCCCGTCAGGGAGGCCGCCGACGGTGACCGGGTGGCCGTGGTGGTGCCGGAGCGGCACTCGTACCTGACCGAGACGCTGCACGGCGCGCGCACGGTGCTGGAGGAGGCCGGTGTGCGTCTGGCGCTGCACATCGCGCCCCAGGCGGCGGGTGCCGAACGCCCGCTGGTCGAGCGGGCCCTCGCGGACGGCGCCCGGGGCCTGCTGCTCGCGCCCCGGTGGAACAGCCTGGCCGTCGAGGAGGCCGACCACGGGTGGCTGTCCGGGCTGGAGGTGCCGACGGTGCTCATGGAACGCCGGCCGCGACGCGGCAGCGCACCGCACGTGCTGGACTCGGTCTGCTCGGACCACTGGTACGGCGCGCACCTCGCGGTGGAGCACTTGGTGGGACTCGGTCACCGACGCGTCGTCTTCGCGACCCGGGACGACAGCCCGACCGCCCGCACCCTGCGGTCCGCGCTGGCCGAGATCGCGGACGCGCACCCGCTGGTGGAGGAGTGGGCGTGGGCGCTGAGCACCCCGGAGTCGGGTCCGGAGGGGCCGTACACGGCGGACGAGACCGCCGAACTGCCGGTGCTGCTGAGCAGGACGGGGGCGAGCGCGGTCGTGCTGCACGGTGACGTGGACGCGCTGATGATCGTGCAGCGGCTGGCGGCCGAGGGCGTGCGGGTGCCGCAGGACTGCTCGGTCGTGGCGTACGACGACGTGGTGGCCGGGCTCGCGACGCCCCCGCTGACGGCCGTGTCCCCGCCCCGGGCCGAGGTCGGCCGGGTCGCCGCCGAGCTGCTGCTGCGGCGTCTGCGGGAGAGCGCGCCCGGGCCCACGCGCCGCGTCGAGCTGCTGCCCCGGCTGATGGTGCGGGGATCGACCGCCCCACGGGAATGAGCGTTTGAGCGTTTCATTTTCTTCTGATCGATCTATTGACCGTTTGTGGCGGAGCCTTCAGGATTCCCGTGTCCCGAACAGTCGGGTCCGCACCGACGCGGGCCCGCAGGAGCCGCGGGAGGCGCCATGCCCGGACGACCCAGCCGTCGCTCCGTGCTCGCCGCGATGGCCGCCGTACCCCTGACAGGAGCCGTGAGCGCCTGCAGCGGGGGGAACGCCGCATCGTCGGCCCGCACGGGCACCACCACGCGCATCACCTTCTGGTCCGCCCTGCGCGGCAGCCAGGAGGTGGTCGACGCCTTCAACCGCACGCACCGCACCGTGCAGGTGGAGTTCCAGCAGATCCCCTCCGGCGGGCAGGGCGGCTACGCCAAGCTCAGCAACGCCGCCCGGGCCGGCAACGCGCCCGACGTCGCCACCATCGAGTACCCGCAGGTGCCCGGGTACGCCATCGACGGCGTCGCCCGGGACATCACCGACCTGGTCGGCGACGGCCTGCGCCGCAAGCTGCTGCCCCAGGCCCTCGGCCTGACCACCTTCGAGGGCAGGGTGTTCAGCGTGCCGCTGGACGTCGAGCCCATGGTCATGCACTACCGGGCCGACCTCTTCGACCGCTACGGGCTCCGGCCCGCGCGCACCTGGGACGAGTTCGCCGAGCAGGCCGCGGCCGTGCGCCGCAAGGCCCCCGACCGCCGGCTGGTGCTGTTCCCCACCGACGGGATGACGCAGTTCGCCTGCTACGCCTGGCAGGCGGGCGCCCGGTGGTTCGACACCTCGAAGGGCGCCTGGAACGTCTCCCTCGCCGACGCGCCGTCCCGGCGGGTCGCGGACTACTGGCAGGGCCTGATCGACCGGGACGACGTCTTCATGAACGCCGTCGAGAGCCGCCAGTCCGACGCGCAGATCGGCAACGGCCTGGTGCTGACCCGGCTCAGCGGCGCCTGGGACGCGGGCGCGCAGATGAACGCGCGGCCGGGGCAGAAGGGCCAGTGGCGGATCGCGCCGATGCCGCAGTGGGACACCGGCAGCCCCTCCGTCGGCACGCACGGCGGCTCCACCTTCGCCGTCACCGCGGACAGCAGGCACCCCGAGGCCGCCATGGAGTTCATCGAGTGGCAGGTCTCCCACCCCGACGCCCTGCGGGCCCGGCTGTCCAGCGGCACCAGCAGCCAGTACCCGGCCGCCCCCGGCCTGGTCTCCGTCGGCCGCGACGCCTTCGACCGGTCGTACTACGGCGGGCAGGACATCTACACCCTGTTCGAGCGGGAGGCGGAGAAGATCGGCGAGCAGTGGCTGTGGGGACCGCGGATGAGCGCCACCCAGAAGGTCATGCAGGACTCCTTCGCCCGCGTCAGCGGCGGCCAGGGCTCCCTCGTCGAGTCGTTGCGCACCGCCCAGGAGGGCACCATGCCCGACCTCAAGGCCCTCGGCCTGTCCACCACCCAGCACAGCACCTGAGCCGACGAAAGGCAGGTGACACCCCATGACCACGACCATCCGCACCCGGGTGCCGGCCGGCGCCTCCCCCGCCGCCGCGGCCCCCTCCGCGTCGGGCCCGCGTGCCCGCAGAGCGGCCAGGCGCCGTCAACTGACCGCGGCGTGCGTCCTGATGACGCCGTTCTTCGTCCTGCTGGTCACCGTCTTCCTGATACCCGTCGGCACGGCGGTCTACCTGAGCTTCTTCAGCGACGACCAGCCCGGCCTCGGCTTCGGCCCCGAGCGCAGGGTCTTCGTGGGGCTGCGGTCCTACGCGGCCGTGCTCACCGACCCGACCTTCCTCGGCGGGCTCGGCACGGTCGCCCTGTACTGCCTGATCTACATCCCGCTCATGGTCGTCGGCGCGCTCGCGCTCGCCCTGCTGCTGGACTCCGGCGTGGTCCGGCTGCGCGCCTTCGCCCAGCTCGGGCTGTTCCTGCCGCACGCGGTGCCCGGCATCATCGCGGCGCTGATCTGGCTGTACCTGTACACGCCCGGCATCAGCCCGGTCATCGAACTGTTCGCGCAGGCGGACGTCACCATCGACTTCCTCGGCGTGCACACGGTGGTCCCCTCCATCGTGAACATCGCGCTGTGGAGCAACCTCGGCTACAACATGGTGGTCTTCTACGCCGCCCTGCAGGCGGTGCCGCGCGAGGTGATCGAGGCGTCCGTGGTGGACGGCGCGGGGCCGGTGCGCACCGCGCTCCAGGTCAAGACGCCGCTGGTGCGCGCCTCCATCGTGATGGTCTCCATCTTCACCCTGATCTGGGCGCTCCAGCTCTTCACCGAACCGATGCTGCTCAGCCAGTCGTCACCGATGATCAGTTCGCGGTTCTCGCCGAGCATGTACATCTACGACGCGGCCTTCACCCGCAACAACTACGGCCTCGCGGCGGCCGCCTCGGTCGTCCTGCTCGTCTGCACCATCGCCCTGTCCTACGGCGTCACCCGCTTCACCAGTCGCGCCGACGTCTCCCGGGAGGCCCGATGAGCGCCGCCGACAGCTCCCTGCTCCGCCCCGGACTGCTGGGCCGGGCCACGGTCAACGTGGTCGTGGCGATCTCCGTGCTCTACACCCTGCTCCCGGTCCTGTGGCTGGTGCTCGCCTCCGCCAAGACCCGGGACGCGCTCTTCAGCAGCGACCTGCTCTCGCTGAGCGACTTCTCCTTCGCACGCAACCTCCAGGACCTGTTCGCCATGGACGGCGGACTGTACGGCCGCTGGTACGTCAACAGCCTGCTGTACGCGGTGGTGGGCGCGGCGATCGGCGCACTGGTGAGCGTGGCCTGCGGCTACGCCTTCGACAAGTACGGCTTCCGGCACAAGGAGAAGCTGTTCGGCCTGGTCCTGGCGGCGGTCATGGTGCCGCAGACGGTCCTCGCGCTGCCGCTGTACCTGATGGCGTCCGAGGCCGGCCTGGTCAACACCTTCTGGGCGGTCTTCATCCCGGTGCTGTTCAACCCGTTCGGCGTCTACCTCGGGCGGATCTTCGCGCGGGGTTACGTGCCCGACGAGGTGCTGGAGGCGGCGCGGGTGGACGGGGCCGGCGAGCTGACCACGTACTTCCGGGTGGCGCTCAGGATGCTCGGGCCCGGCCTGGTGACGGTCTTCCTCTTCCAGCTGACCGCGATCTGGAACAACTTCTTCCTGCCCATGGTGATGCTGTCCGACCAGGACCTGTATCCCGTCAGTCTCGGCCTGTACCAGTGGAACAGCGCGGCGTCCGTCTCGCCCGAGTACTACCCCGTGGTCATCATGGGGTCCCTGCTCGCCGTACTGCCGCTCATCCTCGCCTTCGTCCTGCTCCAGCGCTTCTGGCGGAGCGGGCTGACCGCCGGAGCCGTCAAGTGACCTCGCACTCCCCCGGTCCCGGATTCCGGCCCCGTGCCGCCGTGGCCATGTCCCGGGACGCCGCCTCGGCCGTCCTCGACCCGCAGTCCCTCGGCGCCTTCCGCCGGGTCTGCGACCTCGCGCCGTTCCCGGTGCTGGACGACCTGTCCACGCCCCGGGCCAGGTCGGTGCTGGCCGATGTGGACCTGCTGGTCACCGGCTGGGGCTGTCCGCGGCTGGACGAGGACGTACTGCGGGCCGCCCCGCGGCTGCGGGCCGTGGTGCACACGGCGGGCAGCGTCCGCGGGCACGTCACCGAGGCCTGCTGGGAGCGCGGGATCGAGGTCTCCTCGGCCGCGGCCGCCAACGCGCTGCCGGTGGCCGAGTACACGCTCGCCATGATCCTGCTCACCGGCAAGCGGGTACTGGAACGGGCCCGCGACTACCGGGTCTCCCGGGAGCGCGGCAACTGGCTGCGCACCCCGCGCGGCGTCGGCAACTACCGGCGTACGGTCGGCATCCTGTCCGCCTCGCTGATCGGCCGCAGGGTCGTCGAGCTGCTGCGCCCGCACGACGTCGACGTCCTCCTGCACGACCCGTACGTCGACGGGACGGACGCCTCCGCGCTCGGCGTCGAACTGGTGACGCTGCCCGAGCTGTTCGCGCGCTGCGACACCGTCAGCGTGCACACCCCGCTGCTGCCCACCACCCGCGGCCTGGTCGGCCGGTCCCTGATCGACGCGATGCGGCCCGACGCCGTGCTGGTCAACACCTCCCGGGGCGCGGTCGTCGACCAGGACGCGCTCACGGACGCGGTCACCCAGGGCCGCATCCGGGCGGTGCTGGACGTCACCGACCCCGAGGTGCTGCCCCCGGACCATCCGCTGTGGGACTGCGACAACGCGCTGATCACCCCGCACCTCGCCGGCTCCGAGGGCAACGAGTGGCGCCGCCTGGCCGACCTCGCCCTCGCCGAGACCACCCGCTGGGCGTCCGGCGCCGGTTTCCTCCATCCCGTACGACGCGAAAGGCTGGCGTTCCTGGCATGAGCATCCCGTTCGAACTGCCCACCGAGGACCGTGCGCCGAGCCCGTACACCGGGTACACCCGCGCCCACTGGGAGGCCGTCGCGGACGGACTGCTGTGGGCCGCGTGGCGCTGGAGCTCCCCCGGCCGCGCCCTGCTGGACCTGCCGGGGCGTCCGTCCCGCTCGGGTGTGCGCTCCGACGGGCTGGAGGGCTTCGCCCGCACCTTCCTCGCGGCGGCCTTCCGGGTCGCCGGCGCCGACGGCGACGACCCGCACGGCTGGCTGGACCGCTACGCGCGCGGTCTCGACTCGGGCACCCGCACCCCCGGCCGCGAGGACACCGAGTCCTGGCCGCTGATCCTCGACCACGACGTGCAGGGCCAGCCGATGGTCGAGTCCGCGTCGGTCGCGCTGGGGCTGCGGCTGACCGCGCCCTGGCTGTGGAAGAACCTCGACGCCGGGGTGCAGGACCGCGTGGAGGAGTGGCTGCGCGGGGCGCTCAGGCACGTGCCGGCGCCGAACAACTGGTACCTGTTCCCGTACACGGTGGCCGGGTTCCTGGAGTCGGTCGGCCGCGGCGACGCGGAGACGGCGGCGGCGCGCGGGCGGGCGCTGGAGCTGATGGAGGGCTGGTACCGGGGCGGGGGCTGGTACGCCGACGGCGACGGCCGCGCCTTCGACCACTACAACGGCTGGGCGCTGCACCTGTATCCGGTGCTGGACGCCCATCTGGCGGGCGACACCGGCGAGGACGCCGCCCGGTTCGGTGAGCGGCTGCGCGCCCATCTGGAGGGCTTCGCCCTGATGTTCGGCGCGGACGGCGCGCCGCTGCACTACGGCCGTTCGCTCTCCTACCGCTTCGCCGCGTCCGCCGCCGTGGGGCTCGGCGCGGTCACCGGGCACACACCGCTGTCGCCGGGCGTCTCGCGACGGCTGGTGAGCGGCAGTCTGCGGTACTTCCTGGAGCACGGCGCGCTGACCGACGACGGGCTGCTCTCGCTGGGCTGGCACGGGGCCCACGAGGCCACCCTCCAGCCGTACTCGGGCCCGGCCTCCCCGTACTGGGCGTCGAAGGCGTTCGTCTCGCTCCTGGCCCCGGCCGGCCACCCGCTGTGGACGGCCACCGAGGAGGCGGCCCCGGTGGAGGAGGCGGACCGCGTGCTGGCCCTGCCCGGCCCCGGGCTGCTGCTCCAGGCGACGCGCGCCGACGGGATCGTACGGCTGCACAATCACGGCAGCGACCACGTCCGGCCGCACGAGGGCGAGGTGGCCGCCGAGGACGACCCGCACTACGGCCGGCAGGCGTACTCGACCCGGACCGGCCCCACCGCCGTGACCAACGTGGCGGACAACCACCTCTCCGTCCGGGTGAACGGCCGCGGCAGCGTGCGGCGCCGTGTCCACCCGCTCGGCGCGGGCCAGGGCGACGGCTGGGGCTGGGCGGCGTCCTGGCACCGGCCGGTGTTCGCCGGCGGCCCCCCGATGGTGCCGGGGCTGCGGGTGGAGAGCGTGACGGTGGCACGGGGGCCGTACGAGCTGCGGGTGCACCGGGTGGTCGGGGCGCCGCCCGGCGCCCGCCTGACGCACACCGGATGGGCCACCGGCCCGGAGGAGCCCCTGGTGTCCGCGCTGCACGGACTGCACGGCTGGGACGGTGAGCCCGAGACGGTGCGCGCCCCGCAGGGCACCGCGTACACGGCCTGGGCCGAGCTGCCCCGGCTGTCCGGCGCGGCCGGCGGCACCTCCCTGCACGTCTGCCTGGCCGCGCTCAGCGGCGAACCGGGGCCCGGCCCCCTCGCCGAGGCCGTCACCGAGGTGGTGCCCGGTGAGGAGGGCGTCGAGGTGGTCTGGGCGGACGGCGGGGGGCGCACCCGCGTCTCCTTCGACCCCGTCGGGGTGACGCACACGGCTGAGTGAAGCGCCTTCGGGCCGATCCGACGCACGGGGCCCCGACCGGCACGGCCGGTCGGGGCCCTCCCTCGTGCGCGCGGCTGAAGTGGCGGACCGACCCGGGCCCGGTGACGCTGGTACGGCACCGGTGAGAAGGAGTCCGACTCATGCGCAAGTCCCCGTGGGCCGTCGTCGCGGCCCTGGCCCTGCCGGTCCTGGGCGCGGCTCCCGCCGACGCCGCGATGACCCGTACCCCGCACCTCCCGGCCGACGTGACGGCGAGCGAGTGCATCCAGGGCGGCGGACTGATCGTCGTCTCGGTCGACCAGTCGGGGACGGGCTCCTTCACGAAACGCTGTCAGGGCGGCGTGCACGACGGGGAGTCCGTCACCTGAGACGTCCGCGTCCGTTCCCCCGCGCCCATGCCTTGAGTCCCGCTCGCTGGGTACGCGGTCACGGCCCACCACGGCAGTCGGTACCCGAACACGACCGGCCGCGTGCAGCGGCCCGCCCAGAACGGAGAAAAAGGCTGATGAGCGAGGCCAATCCCCTCAAGCGAGTAGCCCACAAGGTCACCGAGAGCCTGACGGGCGAGGGTGGCGGACCGGCGGACGGCGTCCCCGGCAAGCCCGGCCCCAAGTCGCCGCCCGTCGCCGAGCCCACCGAACCCAGGGAGCCGCTGCCCCCGAAGCCGGACCAGAGCGGCCCGGACACCGTGTCGCCGACCGGCCAGCCCACGGGCGCCGACCAGGCCCGGGTGGCGCAGTCCGGCAGCTATCTGACGAACGCCCAGGGCACGCGGCTGTACGACACCGACCACTCGCTGAAGGCGGGACCGCGCGGCCCCGTGCTGCTGCAGGACCACCACCTGCGCGAGAAGATCATGCACTTCGACCACGAGCGCATCCCGGAGCGGGTGGTGCACGCCCGCGGCGCCGGCGCGCACGGCGTCTTCCAGAGCTACGGCACGGCCGCCTCGGTGACCAAGGCGGCGTTCCTCGCCGAGGACGTGGAGACGCCGGTGTTCACGCGGTTCTCCACGGTGGTCGGTTCACGGGGGTCGTCGGACACCGTGCGGGACACCCGCGGTTTCGCGACGAAGTTCTACACCAGCGAGGGCGTCTTCGACCTGGTCGGCAACAACATCCCGGTCTTCTTCATCCAGGACGCCATCAAGTTCCCGGACGTCGTCCACGCCGCCAAGCCGCACCCCGACCGGGAGATCCCGCAGGCGCAGAGCGCGCACGACACCTTCTGGGACTTCGTCTCGCTGCACACCGAGGCGACCCACCACACCATCTTCTTCATGGGCGACCGCGGCATCCCGCGCTCGTACCGGATGATGGAGGGCTTCGGCGTCCACACCTTCCGGCTGGTCAACGCGGCGGGCGAGACGACGCTGGTGAAGTTCCACTGGAAGCCGAAGCTGGGCGTGCACTCCCTGGTCTGGGACGAGGCGCAGCTCATCAACGGCGTCGACCCGGACTTCCACCGCCGGGACCTGGCGGACGCCATCGAGGCGGGCGCGTACCCGCAGTGGGAGCTGGGCATCCAGACCTTCCCCGACAATCCGGAGCAGACCTTCGAGGGCATCGACCTGCTCGACCCGACCAACCTCGTGCCGGAGGAGCTGGCTCCGGTGCAGCCGGTGGGGCTGCTGACGCTGAACCGCAACCCGTCCAACTTCTTCGCCGAGACCGAGCAGGTCGCCTTCCACGTGGGGCACCTCGTGCCCGGCATCGACGTCACGGACGACCCGCTGCTCGCGGGCCGGCTCTTCTCGTACCTGGACACGCAGATCACCCGGCTCGGCGGTCCCAACTTCCCGCAGCTGCCCATCAACCGCCCGCAGGCGCCGGTCAACGACATGCTCCGCGACGGCATGCACCAGACGGCGGTGCACCGGGGGGTGGCGCCCTACCGGCCCAACTCCCTGGACGGCGGCTGCCCGTTCACGGCCGGCGCGGCCGAGGGCGCGTACATCGAGGCGCCGGTGCCGGTGCCGGAGGCGACGAAGGTGCGTGAGGCGCCGGAGTCGTTCGCGGACCACTTCAGCCAGCCGCGGCGGTTCTGGCTGAGCATGAGTTCGGTGGAGCGCGAGCACATCATCGGCGCGTACACCTTCGAGCTGGGCAAGTGCTACGAGCAGTCCATCAGGGAGCGGACGCTTCAGGTGCTGGCCAACATCGACCCGGAACTGTGCGCCGGTGTCGCCGAGGGCCTGGGGCTGCCCGCCCCGCAGCCGACGGTGCCGCTGGCGGACGTCGAGCCGAGCCCGGCGCTGTCGCAGGTCGGCCGCACCTGGCCCACCGAGGGCAGGGTGATCGGCATCGTGACCGGCGGGGCGGACCTGGAGGGCGTGAACGCGGTGCGGCAGGCGGTGCTGAACGCCGGAATGGTGCCGCTGGTGGTGGCGCCGACCGGCGGGACCCTCGGGTCGGGCGACGCCGCGCTGACCGTGCAGCGCAGCTATGTCACCGCGCGCTCCGTGGAGTTCGACGCGGTGCTGATCGCGGGGGCGCCGGACATGGGCGGCGACGCGTACACCCCGCGCGACTACAAGTCGGGCCCGGCGCCCGCGCGGCCGGCGACGACCGACCCGCGGGTGAGCCTGCTGGTGTCGGAGGCGTTCCGGCACGGCAAGGCGATCGGTGTCTGGGCGGGCGGCGAGGTCGCGCTGGAGGCGTCCGGGGTGCCCGCCGACGCACCGGGCGTGGTCGTCGCCGACTCCGGCACGGCGGCCCTGGAGCAGGTCACCGGGTTGCTGGGCGCGCACCGGGTGTGGGAACGGTTCACCACGCCCCGGGGCTGAGAGAGCGGCATCCCGCCGGGCCGGTCACCGAGGACGGTGGCCGGCCCGGCGGCCCGTTCAGCACAGGACGCGCAGCGCGCCGGGCAGCACCCTGGCCGTGACCGGGACGAGGGCCTCGACCTCGCCGTCCGCGCCGTACGGCACGGCCCGGTCGGCCTCGATGCGGACCTCCCGGCCGCGCACGACGCGGACCTGGGGACGGCGGACGTGGGCGCCCGACGCCAGCTCGTTCATGAGGGCGAAGAACAGCAGCCGGGGCGCGTGGTGGATCATCACGACGTCCAGCAGGCCGTCGTCGACCCGGGCGGAGGGGGCTATGCGGCGGTCGAAGCCGTAGTAGCCGGAGTTGGCGGCCACCGTGGTGTAGCCGGTGAACGCGTGCTCCTCGCCGTCCACGGTGACGCGGTAGCGGGTCGGACGCCAGCCGGTGACGGCGCGCAGGGCGCCCGCGTAGTAGGAGGCGGCACCGCGCAGCAGGCGGGTGTCGTTGGCGTGCCGGTTGGCGAGCGCGTCGACACCCGCGTAGACGCTGCCGAGCACGACGGTGCGGTCGTGGACCGCCGAGGTCACCTCGATGGTGTCGACGGGGCGCGGCTCGCCCCGCAGCAGCACCTCGGCGAGCGCGGCGGGCTCGGTGGGCAGGCCCAGGGCGCGCGCGAAGTCGTTGCCGCGGCCGGCCGGGACGAGCCCGAGCGTCGCCCCGGTGCCGCTGAGGGCGCCGCCGATGCCGCCGGCCATGCCGTCGCCGCCGACGGCGAGCACCACCCGGCCGTCCTCCCCGGCCCGCCGGGCGATCTCCCGGGCGTGGCCGAGGCTGCGGCTGTACTCGGTCTCCAGCCCGGCGCCCGCCTCCCGCAGCAGCCGGGCCACCCCCAGCAGCGCCGCGGCCGAGGTGGCGCCGCCCGCGGTGGGGTTGACGACGGCGGTGAACTGACGCATCGATGTGCCTCCGGGCTGACGAGTGGTGCCGGACAGTTGTCTCACGGGTGGGGGTGCGCCGACGTGCGGGGTCCGTTCCCGGGCAGCAGGACACCCGGGCTGAGCACTCCCGCCGGGTCCAGGCTCCGCTTGACGGCGTCCAGCGCCCTGACCCCGAGGGGGCCCGCCTCCCGGACGTACCAGTCGCGGTGGTCGGTGCCGACGCCGTGGTGGTGGGTGATGGTGCCGCCCGCCGCGAGGATCGCCTCGTTGGCGGCGTGCTTGGCCCGCGTCCAGTGGGCCACGGCGTCCTCGCCCTGCGCCGAGACGACCGTGAAGTACAGGGAGGCGCCGTTCTCGTAGACGTGCGAGATGTGGCACATGACCAGGGGCGGGGTGCCGGCCTCGGTGAGGGTGCCGGTGAGCGCGTCGCGGACGGCGGTGTACAGGGCGGGGACCCGGGACCAGTAGGTCGCGGTCTCCAGGGTCTCGGCGAGCGCCCCGGCGTCGAGCAGCGAGTCGCGCAGGTACGGCGCCGAGTAGCGGCCGTGGGCCCAGCGCTCCCCCGGTTCCTCCCCGGCGAAGGTGCCGCCGCACGCGCGCAGGACGGCGGCGGCGCCCTCGCGGCGGTGCGCGGTGTCCTCCTCGGTGCCCTCGAAGCCGACGACCGCGAGGCAGCCGGCGTCCTGCCGTCGCAGGGAGGCGCCGATGGCGTCGGGCTGGGCGAGGCCGATCAGCGTCTCCGTCTCGTCCGACAGCCGCAGCACCGTCGGGCGCGGTCCGTCCTGGGCGAGGCGGCGCAGGGCGGCGGCGCCGGCGTCGAAGGAGGCGAAGCGCCAGCCCTCGTAGCGGCGGACCCGCGGCAGGGGGCACACGCGCACGGTGACCGACGTGATGACGCCGAAGGCGCCCTCGGAGCCCAGGACGAGCTGGCGCAGGTCGGGTCCGGCGGCGGAGCGCGGGGCGCGGCCGGTGTCGAGGGTGCCCTCGGGGGTGGCGAGGGTGAGGCCGAGGACCATCTCGTCGAAGCGTCCGTAGCCGGCCGAGGCCTGACCGCTGGAGCGGGTGGCGGCGAAGCCGCCGATGGTGGCCCACTCGTAGGACTGGGGGAAGTGGCCGAGGGTGTAGCCCCGTTCGGCGAGCAGCGCCTCCGCTTCGGGGGCGCGCAGGCCGGGTTGCAGGGTGGCGGTGCGGGAGACCTCGTCCAGGTCGAGCAGGCGGTTCATGTGCCGCAGGTCGAGGGCGACGAAGCCGGCGGTCGCGGACCCGCCTTCGGGGGCGAGGCCGCCGACGACGGAGGTGCCGCCGCCGAAGGGGACGAGGGCCAGGCGGTGCCGGACGCAGGCCGCCAGCACGGCGAGCACCTGGTCGTGGTCGTCCGGGAGCACGACGGCGGCCGGGGTGTCGGCGGTGTCGCCGGCCCGCATGCGCAGCAGGTCGGGGGTGGACTTGCCGCGGGTGTGGCGCAGGCGGGTCTCGGCGTCCGTGCGCACCCGGTCCGGGCGGTCGCCGACGGCTCCCTCCAGGGCACGGCGGACGGTTGCGTCCAGCGGCGAGGCGGGGACGCCGATCTCCTCCAGCGGGAGGGCGGCGGCTCCCCGGGGTGCTACGCCGAGCAGGTCGCGCAGCAGTCCGCTCACCGTGTAGGGCAGCGGCGTCGCCCGGGCCGGGTCCCCCCAGCCGTTCCACAGCATGTCCATGGCCTGTCGTCCTCACGGTCGGTGCGGGGCATGCCGGTTGCGCAGCCCCAGGGGCGTTACACTGTTACACATGACGCCTAACCGTCACAATGACTCGGGCCGACCCAACGCCTCGGACAACGACACCGTGCTGGACGCCGTGCGCGACTGCGTGCTGGCCGTCGGGGTCCGCCGCACGACGATGACCGACGTGGCCCGCCGCGCCGGCGTCTCCCGGATGACGCTGTACCGGCGCTGGCCGGACGTGCGGACGCTGGTCGGCGATCTGATGACCCGCGAGTGGATCGCGGTGGCCACCGGGGCCATCCCCGAACCGCGGCCCGGCCTGGACACCCGCTCCCGCGTCGTCGAGGGGCTGGTCACCGGGGTCGAGGGGTTCCGCGCGCACCCGCTCTTCCGCAAGATCGTCGACGTCGATCCCGAGCTGCTGCTCCCCTACGTCCTGGACCGGCGCGGGGCGAGCCAGGAGGCGCTGCTGGAGCTGCTGGCCGGCGCGCTGGCCGAGGGCCACGCCGACGGTTCGGTGCGCCCGGGCCACACCGGACGGCAGGCACGGTCCGTGCTGCTGGTCGTCCAGTCCTTCGCCCTGTCGCTGCGCACCATGACCGACGAGGACGACGACGAACTGACCCCCGCGGCCTTCCTGGGGGAACTGCGCACCGTTCTGGAGAGGACCCTCACCCCATGAGCCCGACCAGCAGCAGCCCCGCCGCCGGGGCCTCCCTGTCCGCCGCCCGGCGCTCGCGCGAGCTGACCGAGGCGCTGGGCGGCCCCGTCGTGGACGTCCTGGTCGTCGGGCTCGGCGCGACGGGCGCCGGCGTCGCCCTGGACGCGGCGGCCCGCGGTCTGAGCGTGGTCGCCGTGGACTCCCACGACCTGGCCTTCGGCACCTCCCGCTGGAGCTCCAAGCTCATCCACGGCGGTCTGCGCTATCTGGCCTCCGCGCACCTGGACGTGGCCCACGAGAGCGCGGTCGAGCGCGGGGTGCTCATGGAGCGCACGGCTCCGCACCTGGTGCACGCCCAGCCGTTCGTGCTGCCGCTGACGCCGCTGGTCTCACGGAGCCAGGCCGCGCTGGCGTGGGCCGGGTTCCGGGCCGGTGACACCCTGCGGCTGGCGGCACGCACCGCGCGGGCCACGCTGCCCGCGCCGCGCCGGCTGTCCGCGGTGGAGACCCACCATCTGGCCCCGGCCCTGCGCTCCGACCGGCTGCGCGGCGGGCTGCTGTCCTGGGACGGCCGGCTCACCGACGACGCCCGCCTGGTGACCGCGCTCGCCCGGACCGCCGCCGCGCGCGGCGCCCGGATACTGACCCGCGTGCGGGCGCTGGAGCTGACCGCCTCCGGAGCCCGGATACGCGACGAACTGACCGGGGAGGAGGGCGAGATCCGCGCCCGCGCGGTGATCAACGCCTCCGGCGTCTGGGCCGGTGACCTGGTGGAGGGCATCCGGGTCCGCCCCTCCCGCGGCACCCACCTGGTCCTGCGCTCCGACCGGCTCGGGCCGCTGCCCGCGGGCCTGCACGTGCCGGTGCCCGGGGAGACCAACCGCTTCGTCCTGGTGCTGCCCCAGGGCGACGGGCGGGTCTACGTCGGTCTGACCGACGAGCCCGTGGAAGGGGAGGTCCCGGACGTTCCCGAGGTGCCCGAGACGGACGTCGGCTTCCTGCTGGACGTGCTGGGTTCCGTGCTGGACGCGCCGGTCCACCGCGAGGACGTGGTGGGCGCCTTCGCGGGGCTGCGCCCCCTGCTGGACACGGGGCCCGCCGACCGGTCCGACGGCGGGCCCCGCACGGCGGACATCTCCCGCCGCCACGCGGTCCTCACCTCGCCGGAGGGCGTGGTCACCGTGGTCGGCGGCAAGCTGACCACGTACCGGCGCATGGCCGAGGACGCCGTGGACGCCGCCGTCGCCGCCCGCCGCCTGGGCGCCGGCCCGTCCCCCACCGCCGCGCTGCCGCTGGTCGGCGCCGCCGCACCGCGGGCCCTGGCCGCGCTGCGCGCACCGCGCCGCCTGGTCCGCCGCTACGGCACCGAGGCACCGGCCGTCCACGCCCTCGCCGCCCGCGACCCCCGGCTCGGCGAGCGGGTCCTGCCGGACCACCCCGTCACCGGGGCCGAGATCCTCTGGGCCCTGCGGCACGAGGGCGCCCTCGACGAGGCCGACCTCCTGGACCGCCGCACCCGCATCGGCCTGGTCCCCGAGGACCGCGCGGAGGCCCTGGACGCCGTACGCGCGCTGGTGGTCGAGGCGCTGCCGGGACGGGTGTGACACCCGGACCACGACCAGGGACACCCGCCGCCCCACCACCGCAACAAGCCCGGCCGCACCACCGCCACGAGCCCGGCGGCACCACCGCCACGAGCCCGGCGGCACCACCGCCACGAGCCCGGCGGCACCACCGCCACGAGCCGGCGCCACGTCACCGCCACGAGCCCGGCACCTCGTCACCGCACCCGAGCCCGGCGGCCGGAGCAGCGCGGCCGGCCCGCGGCCCGAGCCGCGTCCGGGGTGCCCGCCCACGGCGCCCCGCCCATGAGGAAGCCCCGCACCCGACCCGGTGCGGGGCCTCACGCTGACGTGCCGGCACCGTCGAACGGTTCCCGAGGCGCGCCTCACCGCCGGTCAGGCACCCGGGCCTCCGTCCTGGACGGCCTTGCGGACCTTCGCCTCGATCTTGTGCCGGGACTGGCCACCTTCCTTCACGTACTCCGTCATCGCGGTCTGCGCGTCCCGGTCCAGGTCGCGCCAGGCCCGCACGGCGGTCTCGTAGGTCTCCGACTGCCGCGGGGTCCACTGATGCTGCGTGGGAGGCCCGTACGAGTCCCGCAGCGTCTCGACCCGATGGCGGGCCTGATCGGCCGCGCGACGCTTGTGCACGAGCTCCTCGAATGTGTGAGCTACCACACCTCGACCGTAGTCAGTGGAACGCCCTCGCGCGCGCCGAGCCAGGTCCGGCGCCTTTCGCACGGTCCGCGGGTGTGCCCAAGTGACCCACCCGGACCCCCGGGGGCCTTAACATCGACCCACCGACGACGGGCCGGGCATATGCGGGAGTGGGGAGAGACGTGGCGGACATAGAGGGAGCGGCGGTTCCGGAGCGGCTGCTGATCACCCGTACCACCAGGGGCGACGGCGTCGACGTCGTCGTCCTCGCCGGGGAGGTCGATCTCGACGGCAGCGGTCAGCTCCGCGATGTCCTGCTCTCCTCCGTGCAGACGGCGTCGGGCACGGTGGTCGACCTCTCGGAGGTGGGCTTCCTGGACTCCAGCGGCATCAACGTGCTCATCTCCGCCCACCAGGCCGCCGAGGCCCGCGGCGTCTGGTTCCGGCTGGCCGCGCCCCAGCACCCGGTCGAGCGGGTACTGCGCCTGGTGGGCGTAGACACCCTGATCGCCTGCTTCCCGACCGTCGAGCGGGCCCTGGCCGCCTGAGCCGGGGCCGGGCCCGCCTCAGCGCAGCGGCAGCCGGGCGTAGACCGTCTTTCCCGTCGCGTGCGGCTTGGTGATGACCTCGTCGCACAGCCGCGTCACGATCTCCAGACCGTGCCCGCCGACCCGGAGCGGATCGCGGGGCAGGAACGTGGGATAGCCCTCCCCCGTGTCCGACACCGCGATCTCCACGCCGCCGTCGACCAGGGTCAGCGCCAGCCGGCAGGGCCCGGGCGCGTGCCGCAGGGCGTTCGTCACCAGTTCGCCGGCGACCAGGCGGGCGGCGTCCAGGAACCCGTCGGGCGGCTCCACCCCCCGCGCCCCGAGCCGCTCGACGAAGCGGTGCACCACGTCGCGGGAGGCCGGAATCATCGCCGATCCGCCCCGGAACTCCACCACCGAGGACAGGACCGAGGCGTCCGCCGCGTCGGGTCTGTGCGCGGGAGTCATACCGAGCCTCACCGTCCGGTCCGGGGCCGGGTAGGGAGAGCGCTGACCCCGGCCCCTCACGATACGCACCGGGACGCCCGGCACCGGCTCTTTGTCCCAACTTCCGCCGGACGCGCCGTCTTTTGGCGGACGGCGGGCGGCACCGGACCGCCGCGCAGACCCCGGCTCGACGGCGGTCCGGTGCGCCCGGCGGGTCAGGACGCGGTGCAGCCGCCGACGACGGGGGCGGCGTCACTGCCGTTCTTGGACACCGTGAACCCGAAGCTGGTGGACGCGCCGGCCGCCAGCGTGCCGTTCCAACTGGGCCGCGCCGTCATGACGTTGCCGCTCCAGGACGGTGTGGCGTTCCAGGTGGCCTGCACCTGCTGCGGCGCGGCGAAGGTGACGGTGGCCGCCCAGGAGCTGATCGGCTCGCTGCCCGCGGTGACGGTGATCTGGCCGTTGTAGCCGCTGTTCCAGTCCGCGGTCCTGGTGTAGGTGGCCGTGCAGGTCGCCGTGCCCTCGCCCGGTTCACCGCCGCCGCCGTCACCGCCGAGGGCGGCCAGGACGGCGTCGTAGGCGGGCTTGGCGACGTAGTTCCCGTCGAAGAGCAGCGGGGTGCCGCCGCTGCGCCAGGAGTACTTGTCGGTGACGCCCCACACGGTGATGCCGGTGCAGCGGTCCACGGCGAGGCAGGCGTCGACCACCCGCGCGTAGGCGTCGGCCTGGGCGGTGCCGGAGCCCTCGATGTCCAGTTCGGTGATCTGCACGTCGACGCCGAGGTCGGCGAAGCGCTGGAGATTGGCCCGCAGGTCGGCGGGGACCGGGGAGTTGCTGTTGAAGTGGCCCTGGAAGCCGACACAGTCGATGGGCACGCCGCGCGCCTTGAAGTCCTTGACCATGGCGTAGACGGCGGTGCTCTTCGCGTTGACGCCGTCGGTGTTGTAGTCGTTGTAGCAGAGCTTGGCCGCGGGGTCGGCGGCGCGGGCGGTGCGGAACGCCTCCTCGATGTAGCCGTCGCCCAGCTTGTCCTGGAAGGGCGAGCTGCGCCGGGCGCCGCTGCCGCCGTCCTGGAACGCCTCGTTGACGACGTCCCAGCTGTGGATCTGTCCCTTGTAGCGCCCCATGACCTGGTTGATGTGGTCGTTCATGGCGCCGCGCAGGTCGGCCGCGCCCAGGGCGCCCACCCAGGAGGGCAGTTGGGAGTGCCAGACGAGGGTGTGGCCGCGGACGTCCATGCCCTGGGCCCGAGCGTGGTCGACGACCCGGTCGGCGGCCGAGAAGGTGAAGGTGCCGCGGCTGGGCTCGGTGGCGTCCCACTTCATCTCGTTCTCGGGCGTGGCCGAGTTGAACTCGCGGTCCAGGGTGGCGGCGTAGTCGGCCTCGCCGAGGTGGCCCGCCGCGACGGCGGTGCCGAAGTAGCGGCCCTGGGCCGCCGCAGCGGAGCCGAGCGTGTCGGCGGCCTCGGCGGCCTCGGCGGAGTGCGCCGCGGCCGTCAGTGCCGCCGCGGCGACGAGACCGGCGGTGGCCGCTCTCGACAGACGGAGCAAGGTCATGCGCATGTCATCCCGTTCCTCGTATCGGTGTGCGGGAGCCGTTCGGAGCCGCCCGGAGAAGCCGCAGGACCCCGAAAGTTTCGGAACACTTTCCGAATGTCGCGGAGGAGGTTACGGACTCGCGTCGCCCCGGTCAACGCCCGTCGCGGTCACCCGTGCGGCCCGAGGGAGTGCGCGACCCGGACGGGGTGGCGCATTCTTGCTGTGTCGCCCGCGTGACGGCGCACGGACGAGGTGGAGCCGATGAGTGCAGGCGCCGAGGACGCAGGCCGGATGCCAGGGAGGCTGACGGCCGCGCTCATCGACGCCTGCGCGCGGGCGATCGGCGCGGCCGACGGCTACGCGGGCGGGATCTACCTGCCCTCCCGCACGCCCGGCGTGCTGCGGCTCGCCGTCCTCGCCGGACTGCCGGGACCGCTCTTCCGCCCCTGGTGGCGGGTGCACGCCGACAGTCCCTTCCCGGTGGCCGACGCCTACCGGCTGGGCACACGGGTGGTGCTGCCCGACGCGACGGAGACGATGCGCCGTTACCCGCAGTTCGCGGCCGGCCTGCCCTTCCCCTTCGGCTCCCTGTACGTACCCGTGCCGGGTGCCTCGCGGACCTACGGGGTGCTGGCCGTCCTGCGCCCGGCTGCCTCCGACACCGCCGAGGTGACGGCCGGCGTGGACCGGGCGGAGGCGGCGGCGCGGGATCTGGGCGCGGTCCTGGACCGGTCGGCCGCGTCGGGCGCGCCGGACCCCCCGCCGGCCGTCTGGGACGGGGAACCGCTGTGCCTGCGGCCCCCGCCCGCCGCCCGGCACCCGCAGCACGCCGGGAGCTTCGCCTGGGACCCCGCCACCGGCGCCGTCACCGTCGACGAACCGCTGCGCGCCCTGCTCGGCCTGGCGGACCACGCCCGGGAAGCCGGCGCCGCGCTCGACGCGCTCACCGGCGCGCTGGCCCCCGACGACGGGCACCGGATCGCCGCGGCGCTGCGCCAGACGGCCGCCGGCGGGCCGCCCCCGCTGCCCCTCTACGTACGCGCCGCGGACGGCGCGCTGCGCCTGGTGGAACTGTGGAAACCGCAGTCGGCGCCCCCCGCCGGCGGCCCGGTACGCGGCGTCGTGCGCGATCCGTCCGGCGGTGCCGTGGCGGACGCCGCCGCCGATCTGCTGCCGGACGGCGTCTTCTGCGTGGACCGGCTGGGCACCATCGTCTACGCCAATCCGCGCGCCGCCCGGCTGCTGGGCCTGCCCCGGTCCCGGCTGCTGGGCCACACCCTGTGGGAGGCCCTGCCGTGGCTGGACCAGGCCGACTACGAGGACCATCTGCGCGGCGCCCTGCTCTCCCCCGACCCGGTCCACTTCCACGTCCGGCGTCCGCCCGACGACAGCCGCCGGGCCACCCCGCGGCCCTACGAGGGGGACTGGCTCGCGGTCTCCGTGCACCCGGGGCGGGACCTCCTGACGGGAACGCTCCGTCCGGCCAACCGGGTGGCCGACGCGTCCGCCGGCCTCACTCCCGAGCACGGCGCCCCGCCCGGGGCACCCGCGACCGGCGCCCCCGCACCCGCCGACGCCACCGTCACGCCGCCCGTGTACCGGCCCATCGTCCTCGCCGTGGCCCTGACCGAGGCGGTCACCGCCCGCCAGGTGGCCGCCGTGGTCGTACGGGAACTGCTGCCGGCGTTCGGCGGCCGCCGCCTCGCCCTCTACCTGCTCCAGGACCGGCACCTGTACCTGGCGTGGGAGACGGGCTTCCCGCCGGGCTTCCTCGCGCCCTTCGAGGGCGTGCCGCTGGACGCCCGGCTGCCCGGGGTCGAGACGCTCACCAGCGGCCGTCCGCTCTTCTTCGACTCGATGCAGGCGCTGGCCGCCGCCTACCCCGGCATCCCGCTCGACGCCACGGAGGGCGCCCGCGCCTTCCTGCCGCTGATCGCCTCCGGCCGCCGGGTCGGCTCCTGCATCCTCGGCTTCGACCGGGCCCGCGGCTTCGGCACCGAGGAGCGGGCGGTGCTGACCGCCCTCGCCGGGGTGATCGCCCAGGCGATGGAGCGGGCCAGACGCTACGAGTCCGAGACCGCGCTCGCCCGCGGGCTGCAGCGCGCCCTGCTCCCCCGCCGGCTCCCCGCACATCCGCTGCTGGCGACCGCCGGGCGCTACCTGCCGGGCACCCAGGGGATGGACGTGGGCGGGGACTGGTACGACGTGGTGGCCTCCGGCGACGGCATGGCCCTGGTCATCGGCGACGTCCAGGGGCACGGGGTGCAGGCGGCGGCCACCATGGGGCAACTGCGCAGTGCGGTGCGCGCCTTCGCCCTCGGGGACCGGTCCCCGGACGAGGTCCTCGGTGGCGTCAACCACCTGCTGACCGATCTGGACCCGGGCCTGTTCGCGAGCTGCTGCTACATCCGGCTCGATCCGGCCACCGGGCGGGCCCGCGCGGCCCGCGCCGGGCACCCGCCGCCGCTGCTGCGCCACCCGGACGGACGCACCGTGACGCTGGACCTGCCCGGCGGGATGGTGCTCGGCGTCGACCCGGGCACGCCGTATCCGCTGACCGAGTTCCGTCTCGAGCCCGGCGCCGTCCTCGCCCTGTACACCGACGGGCTGGTGGAGCGGCCCGGAACCGACATCGACGACGGCATCACCGCCCTCGGGCTGGCGCTGGCCAGGGAGGGCGCGCCCGCGGCGGGGCCGGACGGCCGCTCGCTCGAAGGTCTCGCCGACCGGCTCACCGGCACCTCGCGCCACACCACGGACCGCCCCGACGACATCGCCCTGCTGCTCGCCGCCCGCCGCCCGCGCCACCGAGGACCCCGGTGAGCACGGGTGCGGGCCCGCTGCCGCCGGGCGCCCCCGCCGCCCGGGGCGCCCCTCGCCTCCCGGGGCCGGGCAGTGTAGACATGGGCACATGGTCCGACTGATGGGTCGATCGGGAGAGCGGTCACCCCGTCGTCCCAGCGGTTCGCTCGCCCGGGTCCGGCGAGAGGCGGACCGGTCACGGCGCGGGGCGGGCGCGGGACGGCGAGGACGCGCGGCGGCGCTGCGTTCCGCGCTGTCCGGACGCAGTGTCGCCGCCCAGGTCTTCGCCCTGAACGTGTTCATCGTGCTGCTGCTGGTGGTGGCGGCGGCGGTGGCGCTGGTCCTCCAGGTGCGGCACGACAGCGAGGTGGAGGCCCGCAACCGGTCCGTGGCCGTGGCCTCGACCTTCGCCAACTCCCCCGGTATCCGCGAGGCGCTGCGCGGCCCCGATCCGACGGCCGTGCTCCAGCCCCGGGCCGAGGCCACGCGCCGGGCGACGGGCGTGGACTTCGTCGTCGTGATGAACACCGACGGCATCCGCTACACCCATCCCAAGCCCGACCGCATCGGCAAGGAGTTCGTGGGCGACATCGCCCCCGCCCTGGCCGGGGAGACGGTGACCGAGGAGATCGAGGGGACCATCGGCCCGCTGGTCCAGGCCGTGGTGCCGGTCGAGACGCACGACGGCGAGGTGGTGGGCCTGGTCTCGGCCGGCATCACGACGGAGAACGTGGGCGGCGCCGCCGACCGGCAGCTGCCGCTGGTGCTGATCGTCGCGGGTGTCGGACTGGTCCTGGCGACCGCGGGGACCGCGCTGGTCAGCCGGCGACTGCTGCGCCAGACGCACGGCCTGGGCCCGCACGAGATGACCCGGATGTACGAACATCACGACGCGGTGCTGCACAGCGTCCGCGAGGGCGTGCTCATCGTCGGTCCGGAGGGCCGCCTGCTGCTCGCCAACGACGAGGCGCAGCGCCTGCTCGACCTGCCCGAGGACGCCGAGGGGCGCCAGGTCCGCGACCTGCGGCTCCCGGCGGACACCGCCGAGCTGCTGTCGTCCGGACGGGTCGCCACGGACGAGGTGCACCTGGTCAAGGACCGGCTGCTGGCGGTCAACCAGCGGCCCACGGACGTACGCGGCGGCCCCGCCGGCAGCGTCGCCACGCTCCGGGACTCCACAGAGCTGCGGGCCCTGTCCGGACGGGCCGAGTCGGCCCGCGAGCGCCTGGACATCCTGTACGCCGCCGGTGTGGGCATCGGCACCAGCCTGGACGTCACCCGGACCGCCGAGGAACTGGCGGAACTGGCGGTGCCCCGGTTCGCGGACTTCGTGAGCGTGGACCTGTTCGACGCCGTGCTGGCCGGCGGGCAGCCGGGAAGCGCGACGCCGCTGAGCCGGGTCGCGCTCAGCGGCGTCAGCGACGAGGCCCCGCTCTACCCCGTGGGCCGCCAGCTCCGCTTCGTGGCCTCCTCGCCGCAGGGCCGTTCGCTGAACACCGGCCGGCCCGTGCTCGAACCCCGCCTGGGCGATGCCCCGGGCTGGCGGGCACAGGACCTCGAACGCTCCGCGCAGGTGCTGGAGTACGGCGTCCACTCGCTGATCACGGTGCCGCTGCGCGCGGGCACCCTGGTGCTCGGCGTGGTCAGCTTCTGGCGTTCGGTCAAGCCCGAGCCGTTCGACGAGGACGAGCTGGCGCTCGCCGAGGAACTGGTGGCCCGGGCCGCGGTCTCCATCGACAACGCGCGCCGCTACACCCGCGAGCACAGCATGGCGGTGACCCTCCAGCGCAGCCTGCTGCCCCGCCGGATGCCCGAGCAGAACGCCCTGGACATCGCCTACCGGTACCTGCCCGCCCAGGCCGGGGTGGGCGGCGACTGGTTCGACGTGCTGCCGCTGTCGGGGGCGCGGGTGGCCCTCGTGGTGGGCGACGTCGTCGGCCACGGGCTGCACGCCGCGGCCACCATGGGGCGGCTGCGGACGGCGGTCCTCAACTTCACCTCGCTCGACCTGCCGCCCGACGAACTGCTCGGCCTCCTGGACGAGCTGGTCGGCCGCATCGACCAGGACGAGGCGGCCGACGACAGCGCCCCGGTCACCGGCGCGACCTGCCTCTACGCCATCTACGACCCCGTCTCCGGCGTCTGTGTGCTGGCCCGGGCCGGGCATCCGCCGCCCGCGCTGATCCGGCCCGACGGCACCGTGGAGTTCCCCGAGGTGCCCGCCGGACCCCCGCTGGGCCTGGGCGGCCTGCCCTTCGAGACGACGGAGCTGCGTCTGACCGAGGGAAGCCGACTGGTGCTGTACACCGACGGGCTGGTGGAGACCCGGGAGCACGACATCGACGTCGGCCTGGAACATCTGCGCCAGGCGCTGGAGACGGCCGGGGACTCACCGGAGGAGACCTGCCGGGCCGCCCTCGACGCCCGGCTCCCGGACCGGCCGGGCGACGACATCGCCCTGCTCGTGGCCCGCACCCGCACGCTCGGCCCCGACCGGGTCGCCGAGTGGCAGGTGCCGAACGACCCGGCGGCGGTCGGGGAGATCCGCTCGGAGGTGACCCGGCGACTGGCCGACTGGGGGCTGGACGAGCTGGCGTTCACGACCGAGCTGATCCTCAGCGAGCTGGTCACCAACGCCATCCGGTACGGCGGCGAGACCGTCCAGGTCCGGGTGGTGCGGGACCGGAGCCTGATCTGCGAGGTGTTCGACAGCAGCAGCACCTCGCCGCACCTGCGCTACGCCGCCATGACCGACGAGGGCGGGCGCGGGCTCTTCCTCGTCGCGCAGCTCGCCGAGCGCTGGGGCACGCGGTACACGCCGGCGGGCAAGGTGATCTGGGCGGAGCAGCCGATCCCCTGACCGGACCCGGCCGCCGGCCGAAGGCGGTCGCGTCAAGGCACGGCGCGGGCCGCGGACCCGGTCGTTTACCGGTTCCGCGGCCCGCGCGCGTCTCTTCCGCCGTCAGTGCCGGAAGAAGTGTTCCGCCGTCAGTGCCGGAACACGTCCTTGCCCTTCTCCTTGGCCTGCCGGGCGTCGCCCTTGGACTGCTCGGCGCGGCCCTCGGCCGTCATGCGCTCGTTGCCGACGGCCCGGCCGACCGCCTCCTTGGCCTTCCCCTTGGCCTGTTCCGTCTTGGCCTTGGACTTCTCGTTGCCGGCCACAGTGACTCACCTCTCGGTGTTCGCTCGGTTCGTTTGCGTGGGTCCTGTCCTGAGGGTGGCCCGGAAGAGCCGGGTCAAACCGTCCCGGGTGACCGGGCGCCGACGGGGTAGGTGGTCGGACGGGAACACCGTCGTCGTTTCGGAGGAACGTCATGGCCGGAGTACTGGACCGGATCAAGCAGTTCGCGCGCAGCCCGCAGGGCCGCCGGGCGGCCGAGCAGGTGCGCCGCGCCGCCTCCGACCCGCGCCGCCGCGCGCAGGCCCAGCAGATGCTGCGGAAGTTCGGCAAGCGGCGCTAGGTCTCAGCCCTGGCCCGCGTGGGTGTGGCTGTGGGTCCTCTCCGGCGGGCAGCGCCCGGCGTCCCCGGAGCGGTCCCGTCGCCAGTCGAGGACCGCCACGGTCAGCGCGCACAGCATCGCGGCGACGCCGCAGCCGACCGACAGGGCCACCGCCTCGCGGTAGTCGTCGTGGGTGGCGTTCAGCGTCAGGTAGAAGAGTCCGGGCAGGGCGGCGGTGCCGACGGCGCCGCCCAGCCGCTGCCCCGTCTGGAGGGCGCCGCCGGCCGCGCCGGCCATGTGCACCGGCACGTCCCGCAGCGTCATCGTGATGTTCGGGGAGATGACACAGCCGCTGCCCAGTCCGCCGATCAGCAGGGCCGGGGCGGCGAGCCAGGGCGCCGGGCCGGCCGGCGCCAGCCACAGCACCAGCGCCGTGGCGCCCAGTCCCACCATGACGGCGACCAGTCCCCACACCGTCAGCAGCCGGCCCAGCCGGTCCACCAGCCGGCCCGCGACGGCCGCGGCGGTCGCGGACCCCACGGCGAACGGGGTCACCGCCAGTCCCGACATCAGCGGCGAGTAGCCGAAGCCGTTCTGGAAGAAGAGCGCGAACACCAGCCACACGCCGCTGAAGCCGACGAAGTACAGGGCGGCCAGCCCCGCGCCGGTGGCGTAGCCCCGGGTCTCGGTGAGCAGTCCGGGATCGAGCAGCGGCTCGCCGTCGCGGCGGGCCACGCGCCGTTCCCAGCGCACGAAGGCGGCCAGGATCAGCAGCCCGGCCGGGAACAGCCACCACACCTCGGCCACCCCGCCGCCCTCGGCGAGGACCAGCGGCAGCATCACGGCCAGGATGCCGGCGCCCAGCAGCGTCACTCCCACGGGGTCGAGCCGGCCCCGGCCGCCCGGTGCGACCCGGGGCAGCAGGCGGAGGCCGAGGACGAAGGCGAGGGCGCCGACCGGCACGTTGACGTAGAAGATCCACCGCCAGCCCTCCGGGCCGGCCAGGGCGAGGATCAGTCCGCCGACGACCGGCCCCACCGCGCTGGAGACGCCGACCGTGGCGCCGAAGAGCCCGAAGGCGCGTCCGCGCTCCGCGCCCCGGAAGAGCTGCTGGATGAGCGCCGAGTTCTGCGGCGCGATGCTGCCCGCGGCGACGCCCTGGGCGAGCCGGGCGACGACCAGCAGCTCGATACCGGGGGCGGCCCCGGCGGCGGCGCTGCAGACGACGAAGGCGGCCAGGGCCACGAGGAAGACGCGCCGCCGGCCGAACGCGTCGCCGATCCGCCCGGCGGTGACCAGGGTCAGGGCGAACGCGAGGGCGTAGCCGGACACCACCCACTGCACGGACGCCGCCGAGGCATGCAGTTCCCGTTGCATGGAGGGCAGGGCCACGGCGACGATCGTGACGTCCAGCAGGGTCATGAACCCGGCGACCAGGGTCACCCACAGGGCCCGCCACCGGTTCGGATCCGGTCGGTCGTCCGGACGGTGCACGGGAACTCCCCTCACGAGGTGGACGCGGTCGCCTGCCTCCCGCCTGCGTCACCCGTGACCGGGGCTTCAAACCCGGAGGGCAAAGTCACACCATGAGATCCCATAAGTTCGCCTTATGGGCTCATAGACCGGACCCGCGTACCCACTTAGGCTTGCCTTAGCTTAGGCTTCCCCGAGAGTCGATCTGTCACCGCTCGAAGGGAACCTGAACATGCCCCGCCCTCTGCGGGTAGCCATCGTCGGATCCGGCCCGGCCGGGATCTACGCCGCCGACGCCCTGCTCAAGTCCGAGGTGGCCGCCGACCCCGGTGTGTCCATCGACATCTTCGAGCGCATGCCCGCCCCGTTCGGACTGATCCGGTACGGCGTCGCCCCCGACCACCCGCGGATCAAGGGCATCATCACCGCCCTCCACCAGGTGCTCGACAAGCCGCAGATCCGTCTCTTCGGCAACGTCGACTACCCGACCGACATCAGCCTGGACGATCTGCGCGCCTTCTACGACGGCGTGATCTTCGCCACCGGCGCCACGGCCGACCGGGCGCTGCCGATCCCCGGCATCGACCTCGACGGCTCCTACGGTGCCGCCGAGTTCGTCGCCTGGTACGACGGTCACCCGGACTTCCCGCGCACCTGGCCGCTGGAGGCGGAGAAGGTCGCCGTCCTCGGTGTCGGCAACGTCGCCCTGGACATCGCGCGCGTCCTCGCCAAGACCGCCGACGAGCTTCTGCCGACCGAGATCCCGCCGAACGTCTACGAGGGCCTGAAGGCCAACAAGGCGATGGAGATCCACGTCTTCGGCCGCCGCGGCCCGGCGCAGGCGAAGTTCAGCCCGATGGAGCTGCGGGAGCTGGACCACTCCCCCAACATCGAGGTCATCGTCGACCCCGAGGACATCGACTACGACGAGGGCTCGATCGCGACCCGGCGCGGCAACAAGCAGGCCGACATGGTCGCCAAGACCCTGGAGAACTGGGCGATCCGCGACGTCGGCGACCGCCCGCACAAGCTGTTCCTGCACTTCTTCGAGTCGCCCACCGAGATCCTCGGCGAGGACGGCAAGGTCGTCGGCCTGCGCACCGAGCGCACCGCGCTGGACGGCACCGGCAACGTCAAGGGCACCGGCGAGTTCAAGGACTGGGACGTCCAGGCCGTCTACCGGGCCGTGGGCTACCTGTCCGACCAGCTGCCCAAGCTGCCCTGGGACATCGACTCGGGCACCGTCCCGGACGAGGGCGGACGCGTCATCCAGGAGTCCGGCGAGCACCTGCGGTCGACGTACGTCACCGGCTGGATCCGCCGCGGCCCGGTCGGCCTGATCGGCCACACCAAGGGCGACGCCAACGAGACGGTCGCCAACCTGCTGGAGGACTACGCCGGCGGCCGGCTGCAGACGCCCGCCTCGCCCGACCCGGAGGCCGTGGACGCCTTCCTGGCCGAGCGGAACGTCCGCTTCACCACCTGGGAGGGCTGGTACAAGCTGGACGCCGCGGAGAAGGCGCTGGGTGAGCCGCAGGGACGTGAGCGCGTCAAGCTCGTCGAGCGTGAGGACATGCTCCGGGAGAGCGGCGCCTGAGCGGACCGCACCGGCGCGGGCGCGGGCCCGGGACGAGCTCCTGTCTCGTCCCGGGCCCGCGCCCGTCCGGGCCGGTGTGCCGCGCGTGCGGGCTCAGACCTCCAGTTCGCTCTCGATCCGGCGCAGCTGGTGGCGGGCCATCGCCAGGTTGGCGCGGCTCCCGTCGAGCACCAGGTAGAGGAAGAGCCCGTTGCCGCCGCGGCCCTTGAGCAGGCGGATCAGGTGGTACTGGCTGTTCAGGGTGATCAGGATGTCCTCGATCTCCTCCTTCAGCCCGAGGAGTTCCATGGTGCGCAGCTTGGCCCGCACGACGTCGGTGTTGCCGGCGGCGGCCACCTCCAGGTTGAACTCCTTGCTGCCGCCGAGGGTGCCGAGCGCCATACCGCTGGTGTAGTCGACCAGCGCGGCGGCCGACGCCCCGTCGATGGCACTGAGGCATTCCTTGAGCGAGGTCTCCAGGTTGGCCATGGTGAGTTCCTTTCCGGACGCGATCTGTGCGTGTTCGGTACGTGATCGGTTGATCAGGTCGGCCGACGGTGGCCGCCGGCCTGGGGACTGGGCAGGTGGGCGGGCCGCTGCGGGGTGCGGACCGGCAGGGTTCCGATGGGGCGGCCCGCTTCCGGGGCCGGGGTGACGACGCGCTCGGCGGAGGCGGTGCCGACGCCGTCCCGGCCGATGTGGGCACCGACCAGTTCCCCGATCCGCGCCCCGCTGCGCCGGCCCTCCAGGTGCAGCCGTCCGACGTTGACCCGCCCGTCGGCGAGCAGGGTGAGCACGACGGCCGGACCCGCGGCGTAGGTGGCGACGTAGCCGTCCGTCCCGCGCAGCAGCAGCTCGCGGAAGCCGCCGCGCCCGGTGGCGTCGGCCATGCGGTGGGCGACCCCGAGGGCGGCGGCGGTGAGGGCCGCGAGCCCCTCGGGTTCGGTGCCCGGCGCGTCGTGGGCCAGGACGAGCCCGTCGACGGTGGCGGCGAGCGATCCGGTCAGCTGGGGTACGCGGTTGCGCAGCCCCCGCAGTTCGTCCAGGACGTCGCTCTCGACGGCCATGAGCAGTCTCCTTTCGGCACGCTGTCGGCGCGCGCGGATCACAGGGCCTCCAGGGCGTCACGGAGCCGCCGCAGCAGGGCGGTGTCCGGGTCGTCCCACACGACCCCGCCCGGCTCGGGTGCCGCGGCGGCCGGAGCGGGAGCGGGCGGGGCGGCGGTGACGAGACCGGCGGCGGCCAGGCGGCGCAGCTCGACGAGGGTGTGGTACGTGCGGCAGGCGAGCGCGGAGGCTATCTCGGCGGCCGTGCGGACGCCGTCGACCTGCGTCAGGGTCCTGCTGCGTCGCACCGGAAGACCGGCGGCGCGGGCGTCGCGCACCCGGGTGAGCGGGGCGGTGTCGATGGCGGCGTCCGGCCAGATGCGGTCCAGCAGGGCGCGTCGGCGTCCGGTCTCCCGGACGACGACGTCCACGGGCACGGATCTGACCGCGCCGAGCCAGTGCACGGCGCCGGGCCGGAAGCGGTGTGCGCGCGTGTCGTGGGCGAGCACGAAGTACGCGGCGTCGAAGAGCGCGCCCAGATGGCAGACCTCCAGCGCGCCGGCGGTGAGCCGGCCGCTGTCCACGAGCCGGTGGCCGACCCGGTGCTGGGTGCCGCCCCGGTCGACCGCGTCCCACCAGCCGTCCGGCGGCACGGCGCCGCTGCGGGTGAGCAGGGCGCCGAGGTCCGGTGTGAAGGCGGACTCCACGTGCACCACGCGGCCCGCCGACAGATAGACGATGCCCCGGTCGCCCGACAGGGCCCCGGTCGCCCCCTCGGCCGCGAGGGCGCCGAGCGCCGCCGAGGTCGTCTCGTGCGCGGCCCATGCCGTCGTCACCCTCGTCACTCTCGCCACCCTCGTCACCCGAGCACCAGACGTTCCGCCAGCTCGGCCAGCCGGATGCGGGCCAGCGCGAGATTGCCGTCGTTGCGGTCGAGCCACAGGTGGAGGAAGACGGTGCTGTCGAAGGGCGTGCTGACGAAGCGGAGCAGGTGGTAGGCGTCGCCGGTGGTGGCGATCAGGTCCTCGACCGCCGGTTCCTTGTCCGTCTCGGCGGCGCCGCCGGCGCCCAGGGAGGCGTTCTCCGCGACGTGCCGGGCCAGTTCGGCGGTCTGGGCCGCGGTCGCCTCCCAGTCGCCGCCCGGCGCGTCGCCGACGGCGCCCAGTGCGAGCCCGCTGATCCAGTCGACCAGCGACGCGCCCCGCGCGCCGGGCAGCCGGATGGCTTCCACCAGACTCTCGTCGATTCCGGGCACGCCGGATCCCCTCCCCTGCACGGCTGTACCGCGAACGTGACGCCGAGACTACGGAAAGTGCACGCATCCGGTGAGCGCTTTGGCATTTTCCAGAGGAACGTGCGCGCGCTGCGGCATACTGCGGTGTTTCGGCCGTGCTCGGGGCTTGCGGTGCGGCTTCGGGCGGCCCGCGCTCCGGCGCGCGTTCCGCGTCCCAGGGGCTTGGGCGGGCCGTCGCGGGCAACCCGGGGGGCATGGCCCGACTTCACCTTCCCCACCTCGGGAAGCACAAGGACGACACCGACGACACGGGGGGCTCGGCCGCCCGCGCGCCCGGGAGCACGGAGTCCGGCGACTACGGTCCGGACCCCTCCGCCGAGCGCGCCGCGCCCGACTCCCCCACCGAGCTGCCGAAGCGCTCGTGGTCCGCGCTGCTGCGGCGCGTGGTCGCCGAGTTCAAGGACGACGAGCTGACCGACCGCGCCGCGGCCCTGACCTACTACGGGATCCTCTCGCTCTTCCCGGCGCTGCTGGTGCTGGTCTCGCTGCTGGGCATCGCCGGGCGGTCCGCCACCCAGGAGGTGCTGGACAACATCCAGAAGCTCGCGCCCGGTTCCGCGCGGGACGTCATCACCGACGCCGTGGAACAGTTGCAGGCCAAGGCGGGCCTCGGCTCGGTGCTGGCGGTGGTGGGTCTGGTCGGCGCGATCTGGTCGGCGTCCGGTTACGTGGCCGCGTTCATCCGGGCCGCCAACGCCGTCTACGACGTGCCCGAGGGACGCCCGGTGTGGAAGGTCCTGCCGCTGCGGGTTGCCCTGACCGTGGTGCTGCTGGTGCTCGCCGTGGTCAGCGCGCTCATCGTCGTGTTCACCGGCAGCCTCGCCCAGCAGGTCGGCACCGCGCTCGGGGTCGGCGACACCGCGATGACGGTGTGGTCGATCGCCAAGTGGCCGGTGCTGGTCGTGCTCGTCACCCTGATGATCGCGATCCTGTACTGGGCCACCCCGAACGCCCGGGTCAAGGGCTTCAAGTGGATCTCGCCGGGCAGTGTGCTGGCCCTGCTGGTCTGGCTGGTCGCCTCGGCCGGCTTCGCCTTCTACGTGGCGAACTTCGGCTCGTACAACAAGACGTACGGCACTCTGGCGGGCGTCATCATCTTCCTGGTGTGGCTGTGGGTGACGAACCTGGCCATCCTCTTCGGCCTGGAGTTCGACGCCGAGCTGGCCCGGCAGCGGGTGATCGACGGCGGCCACCCGGCCGACCGGGAGCCGTACGTGGAGCCGCGCGACACGCGTGCCTGGGACGAGACCGACCGGCGGCGGGCGGCGCCGGACGAGTGACGCGGCCCGGCCCGGGAGCCGTCGGGGCGGCGCGCGTCCGGGCCGCGGCAGGGCCTACGGGAGGATCGAGTCGATGTAGCCCCCGTCGACACGGACGGCCGCCCCGGTGGTGGCGGACGCCAGGGGCGAGCTGAGGTAGACCACCAGGTTGGCGATCTCCTCCGGCTCGATCAGCCGCTGGAGCAGCGACTGCGGGCGGTGCTCGCGCATGAAGACGCGCTGGGCCTCCTCCCAGGGCAGGTCCCGGTCGACGAGCTGGTACACGAACTCCTCGACGCCCTCGGTGCGGGTGGGTCCGGCGATGACGCAGTTGACCGTGACGCCGCTGCCGGCCGCCTCCTTGGCGAAGCCGCGGCCCACTGCCAGCAGAGCGGTCTTGGAGACCCCGTAGTGGATCATCTCGGCCGGGACGACGACGGCCGAGTCACTCGCGATGTACAGCACCCGGCCCCAGCCGCGTTCCCTCATCCGGGGGAGATGGGCGCGCGTCAGCCTGACGCCGGCGAGGACGTTGATCTCGAAGTAGCGGCGCCACTCGTCGTCGCTGATCTCCAGCGCGGGCGTGGCCCCGAAGACACCGAGGTTGTTCACCAGGACGTCGACGTCGGGCATCGCCTCCAGGGCCCGCCGCGCGCCCTCCTCGGTGCCGAGGTCGGCCGCCACCGGCACGAACGTGCCGTCCGGCACCTCGGCCCGCAGTCCGGCGACGCTCTCCTCCAGACGGCCGGCGTCGCGGCCGTTGACGCCCACCGTGGCCCCTGCCCGGGCCAGTCCGGCGGCGATCGCCGCTCCGATGCCCTGCGAGGAGCCGGTCACCAGTGCGGTCCGTCCGCCGAGGTCGAGGTTCATCAGATCGCTCCCTGTCGTGCCGTACGGTCGGTCGCCGTGCTCCTGTCCAGCCTCGCCCACGGCCCGCCCGGGCCCCCGCCGACGGCACCGTGCGCCACGCCGCGCCCCGCCCGGTCGGCGGACCCCGGGTGCTCTCCGCTGACCTGCGGCGACGATACTTGCCTACGTCCGTGCCCCTGCTTCCCGATGGACTCATGCCGACTTCTGCCACCGCCCGCCCCTCGACTCCGCCCACGCTGTGGTCCGCTCGCGGCCGCCATGTCGGATCCGCGGCACAGGACACCGTCCGGCACCACCTCCAGCGGCTGAAGGACGGCCACGTCATCGACGACTGGCTGGAACTTCCCGACGAGGGGTCGCAGGAGCCCACGGGCGTCCGGACCTTCGAGGCGCGGTGGAAGGTCGCGGAGTCCGTCACCGTGCGGGCCAGACTGACCCTCGCGGCCCCCTCGGCCGGGAGTCAGGAGTGGACGCTGCTGGCGGAGGCCGAAGCGGCCTGGGACCTCGCCTGGCCCTCCCCCGCGACCGTGTTCTGGCCGGACGACCCGGACGTCACCTGGGACCGGGACATCGCGACGGGACTGCGGCTGCGGGGCATCAACACGCTGCCCGACGACGACAAGGCCGTACGCCGGCTGCTGAAGGAGGCGGGGCGCGGGGCGTGGAACATCCACGTCGTCGTGCACGAGGCGATGACCCCCGACCACCGGGGCCGGGTGCCGCTGGCGGACCGGTTGCCGCCCGGCCTGCGGCACCGCGTGGTCGAGCACCGCGCCGCCCCGCAGCAACTGCGCGTGGTGAACTGGGCCCTGGAGGACTTCGGCGTCCAGCTGCCGCGCGGCGGCGCCGTGGTGCTGCCCGGCACGCCGGCGCCGGAGGGCTACGAGGCCCGGGACTTCTCGGTGCGCACCGTCTTCCTAGACGGTTCCGAGCCCACCGCCCTGATCACCGCGGTCACCTCGTTCGCCGGGCTGGCGAGGCCGCTCACCGCGGACGCGGAGGCGGCCCTGACCGCCCTGCGGGAGGACTGGCGGCTGCTGACCATGGCCGAGGAACTGGACCGCGAGCGCAAGCTGGTGGCCATGTACGCGGAGGCGCTGGAGGCCATGACGCAGTCCCGCGACCTGTACCGGGAGGCGGCCGAACGCGCGGCCGAGGCGCTGGCCGCCTACCGGGAGTCCGCCGGTGCGGGCCCGGCCGAGCCGGCACCGTCCGAGGCGCCGGTCTCCCCCTTCCGGGGGCTGACCCGCACGCTGGAACGGTTCAAGGGCGCCCGCGCCCAGCGCCCAGGGTCCGACGGCGCCACCGGCGACGAGCCGCCCCGGCCCGGCGGCTGACAGCACGGCCCCCACCGCTGCGCCGCCCGGTCGCCCCCGTCGCCCCGGGGCCCGGTGAGGGCACCCTCACGTGTCAGGTGCCGCAAGGTGGATACGCGGACGGCACAGCCGCACGGCCCGTCCCGGAAGGTCACCGACGCCATGGACAGCCAGCACGAGGGCACCGCCCACGCCGCACCGCCACCGACGTCCCGGTCGGACACCACGCTCCGCGTCAACGGCAAGCCGCACACCCTCACCGTCGACCACCGCCGCGTCCTGCTGGACCTCCTGCGGGAGGACCTCGGCCTGGCGGGCGCGAAGAAGGGCTGCGACCACGGCCAGTGCGGCGCCTGCACGGTCCTGGTGGACGGACGGCGGGTCAACAGCTGCCTGCTGTTCGCCGTCGCCCTGGACGGCTGCGAGATCACCACCGTCGAGGGCCTGGCCGGGGACGGCGAGGAGCTGCACCCGGTGCAGCGGGCGTTCCTGGACCGCGACGCCTTCCAGTGCGGGTACTGCACCCCGGGCCAGATCTGCTCGGCGGTCGGCGTGCTCGCCGAGGCGGCGGCCGGGCACCCGTCCCGCGTCACCGACCCGCGGGCCCCCTCCGGCGCTCCCGTTCCGCTGGGCCCCGAGGAGATCCGGGAGCGGATGAGCGGCAACCTGTGCCGGTGCGGTGCCTATCCGCGCATCGCCGAGGCGGTCGAGGACGTGATCCCGTGAAGCCCTTCGCCTATGTGCGGGCCGGCAGCGTCCAGGAGGCCACCGACGCGTTCGCCGCCCATCCCGGCGCCCGCTACCTGGGCGGCGGCACCAACCTCGTCGACCTGATGAAGCTGGGGGTCGAGGCGCCCACCGCGCTCGTCGACGTCACCCGGCTGCCGCTGGACGCGGTCGAGGAGCTGCCCGACGGTGCGCTGCGCGTCGGCGCGACGGTCCGCAACAGCGACCTCGCGGCCCACCCCGCCGTCCGCGACCGCTGGCCCGCGCTGTCCCAGGCGCTGCTGGCGGGCGCCTCGGGGCAGCTGCGCAACGCCGCCACCACCGGCGGGAACCTGCTGCAGCGCACCCGCTGCCCCTACTTCCAGGACCTGTCCAAGCCCTGCAACAAACGCGAGCCCGGCACCGGTTGCGGCGCGCTGCGCGGCGTGCACCGCGACCACGCGGTGCTCGGCCACTCGGAGCAGTGCATCGCCACCCACCCCTCGGACATGGCGGTGGCGCTCGCCGCCCTGGACGCGCGGGTCGAGCTGCGCGGGCCCGAGGGCGCCCGGAGCGTGCCCGCCGCCGACTTCCACCGCCTGCCCGGCGTGCACCCGGAGCGGGACACGGAGATCCACCCCGGTGAGCTGATCACCGGTGTCGTCCTGCCCGCGGCCACCGCGGGGCTGCCTTCCGCGTACCGCAAGGCCCGCGACCGGGCGTCGTACGCCTTCGCGCTGGCGTCCGTCGCCGCCGTGCTGCACCTGCGGGACGGGGTGGTGGAGCGCGCCGGGATCGCTTTCGGCGCGCTGGCGCACCGGCCCTGGCGGGCGCGGCGGGCCGAGGACGCGCTGGTGGGCGCCGCGCCGACGACGGCGGCTTTCGAGCACGCCGTCGACCTGGAACTGGCCGCAGCCGAACCGCTGCGGGACAACGCCTACAAGGTGCCGCTGGCCCGCCGGCTGGCCCTGGACGTACTGGGCCGGCTCGCCCCGCCCTCCACCACCTGAACCCGGCGTCCACGAGGAGGACTCCATGACCGGCACCGAGACCGTCCTGGGCGCTCCGGCCGAGCGCCGGGAGGGGCGGGAGAAGGTCACCGGCACCGCCCGCTACGCCGCCGAGTTCGACGTGCCCGGCCGTGCGCAGGGCTGGCCCGTGCCCGCCGCCGTCGCGCGGGGCCGGGTGACCGGCGTCGACGCGGCGCCCGCGCTGGCCCTGCCGGGCGTCGTGGCCGTGCTCACCCACGAGAACGCGCCGCGGCTCGCCGATCCCGAGGACCCCACCCTGGCGCTCCTGCAGAACCCGCACGTCCCGCACCGGGGCTGGTTCGTGGGCCTGGTGGTCGGCGAGACCCTGGAGGCGGCGCGGGCCGGCGCCGCGGCCGTACGGGTCACGTACGAGGCGGAGGACTTCGATGTGACGCTCACCGCCGACCACCCCGGGGCGTACGTCCCCGACTCGGCCAACGGCGGGTTCCCGGCCGTCACCGAGCACGGCGACCCCGACGCCGCCTACGCCTCGTCGCCGACCCGGGTGGACGTCGAGTACCGGGTCCCGCCGCTGCACAACCATCCGATGGAGCCGCACGCCAGTACGGCGTGGTGGGAGGGCGACCGGCTGACGGTGCACTCCTCCAGCCAGGGCACCACCGCCGTACGCGCGGAACTGGCCCGCGTGTTCGAGCTGCCCGAGGACCGGATCACGGTCTTCGCCGAGCACGTGGGCGGCGGCTTCGGCTCCAAGGGCACGCCCCGGCCCGACGTGGTGCTGGCCGCGACGGCGGCGCGCGCGACGGGCCGCCCGGTGACGGTGGCGCTGCCGCGCCGCTTTCTGCCCACCGTCGTCGGGCACCGGGCGCCGACCCTGCACCGGCTGCGGCTCGGCGCCGACGCCGACGGCCGGATCGCCTCCCTGACGCACGAGGTGACGACACACACCTCCCGGGTGAAGGAGTTCGTGGAGCAGGCCGCCGTCCCGGCCCGCGTCATGTACGCCGCCGGCGCCCTGCGCACCGCGCACCGTGTCGCCCCGCTGGACGTGCCCACGCCGTCCTGGATGCGCGCTCCCGGGGAGTGCCCCGGCATGTACGCGCTCGAGTCCGCGATGGACGAACTGGCCACCGGCCTCGGCATCGATCCGGTGGAGCTGCGGATCCGCAACGAGCCTGAGACCGAACCGGACAGCGGCAAGCCCTTCAGCAGCCGGCACCTGGTGGAGTGTCTGCGCGAGGGGGCCCGCCGGTTCGGCTGGCAGGAGCGTGACCCGCGCCCCGGGGCGCGCGCCGACGGGCCGCTGCTGATCGGCAGCGGGGTGGCCGCGGCCACGTATCCGGTGCTGGTCTCCCCGTGTGCCGCCTCGGCCCGGGCCCTGCCTGACGGCGGTTTCCTGGTCCGGGTCAACGCCACCGACATCGGCACGGGCGCCCGCACGGTCTGCGCGCAGATCGCGGCGGACGCGCTCGGCGTGCCCCTGGAGCGGGTCCGGATCGAGGTCGCCGACAGCGGTATCGGCTTCGCACCGATGGCCGGCGGCTCCTCCGGCACCGCGTCCTGGGGCTGGGCCGTGCACGAGGCGTGCGCACGGCTGGTCGCCCGGCTCGCCGAGCACTCGGGCCCGCTGCCGGACGACGGCGTCCTCGCCGAGGCCGACACCTCCGGCACCGCGGACGCCGTGAGCCCCTACGCCCGGCACGCGTTCGGCGCGCACTTCGCCGAGGTCACCGTGGACACGGTCACCGGTGAGGTACGGGTGACGCGGCTGCTGGGGGTGTTCGCGGCGGGGCGCATCCTCAACGCCCGTACGGCGCGCTCCCAGTTCGTGGGCGGCATGACGATGGGGCTGGGCATGGCGCTGACCGAGGACAGCACGGTCGACCCGGCGTTCGGCGACTTCACCGAGTCCGACCTGGCCTCCTACCACGTGCCGGCCCACGCCGACGTCCCGTCCGTCGAGGCGTACTGGGTCGACGAGGACGACGCCCACCTCAACCCCATGGGCAGCAAGGGGATCGGCGAGATCGGCATCGTGGGCTCCGCCGCGGCCGTCGGCAACGCCGTCCACCACGCCACCGGCATCCGCTTCCGGGAGCTGCCGCTGACCCCGGACCGGGTGCTCGCGGCCCTGCTGGAGCACGAGCACCCGGCCGGCACGCTGGGCGTGTGAACGGCTCGTCCCGGGGTTCGCGCCGGACACCGGCGCGAACCCCGGGACGTGTGTACGGCGGTGACCGACCCGGTCAGTCCGCGACGCGGCTCGCCCGGGGCACCGGGCGGGCCGTCCGGCGCCCGGCGGGTACCTGCGAGGCCACCCGCACACACAGGGCGGTCAGCGCGACCAGGGACGCCGCCACCGCGACCGCGACCGCGATCCAGCTGGGCGCCAGGGTGAGGTCGACGGTCCGGGAGACCCGCGACGAGGGGGTGGCGCTGCCGTAGAGCGTGGCCGCGGCCAGCGCCGCCGGCACGACGACCGCCGCCGCGATCAACGGGACGGCGGGCCGCACGGTCAGCAGCAGGGCCAGCAGCAGGCACAGCGCGGAGAGGCCGAGGGCGACTCCGTAGGCGCGCGGTGAGGCCCCGTCCTGGTGCAGCGGGAAGTACGCCACGCCGCATCCCGCCAGGACGGCGACCGTGAGCCACACCGGCCAGGCCGGACCCCGGTCGGCCCGGCGCGCGGCCCGGTCGCGGTCGCGCCGGGCGCGTTCCTCGTCGTGGGCGTCGTCGCGCGCCGCGCGGTCCGCGTCGCGGTCGCGTCCCCGGCGGCCCGGTCGGAAGCCGCGGCGGCGGTCGCGGCCCCGTCGGTCGCCCGCCGCGGGCGCGTCGGCCGCTTCGCCCGGGCGGGCGGAGGGCACCGGTCCGTCGTCCTCGGCGCCGCCCTCCAGGGCCGCCCGCAGACGCCGGGCGTCGGGCCGGTCCGGCCGAACCCGGCCGTCCTCGGCGAGGCGACCGATCAGCTGCACCAGTTCCTCGACGGGCCGGCCGGTCGCGGCGGCCCGGACGGCCTCCTGACCGCAGTGCGGCTCCAGCGGGGTGCGGTGCAGCAGTTCCATCAGCCGGGTCACGTCCTCCACCGAGCGGCACTCGGCCGCGGCCCGGATCGCCTCGTCCGCGCTGTCCGGGTGGCGCGGGGGCCGGGTCAGCAGGCCGACCAGCCGGGTGACGTCCTCCACCGAGCGGTTCACGCCGACGGCACGGAGCGCGTCGATCGTGGCCTGTGCGTACTGGGGGGACCCCTCCAGCATCGTGATGAGGTCGACGACCTCCTCCAGCGGCCGGTCGGCCACGGCCGCGCGCACCAGGTCCCCGACGGGGTCGCCGTACTCGCGCGCCGCCTCGTCCCGGACGCCGCGGTCCTGGTCGTAGGGGTCGGGATCGGCGGGGAAGGGCTCGTCGGCGAAGGCGTCCTCCACGAACGCGTCCTCTTCGAACGGGTCCTCGGTGGCGTGGTACTCCCCGGCGGGTTCCGCGTCCTCCTCGGACGCGGGTGGGCGGACGGGCGAGGGACGGGCCGCCGGTGACCCTGTGTCGGGCCGCGCCTGCGGCGGCCGCACCTGGTGGGTGCCCGTGGCCGTGGTCGTCTCCCCGGTGGGCAGGTCCAGGGCGGATATGGCGTACTCGGGCGAACGGGGTGATGAAGAGCCGGTGGTCATGATCTCTCCGTGTGGTGGGGGTGCGGCCGCCCTGCGTCCCCGACATGCGACACGCGCTGTGTGTGCTGCCCATTACTAAGCACGTCCGACGCGGAGTGCCACCGGAGTGGGCCACAGGGATGAGAGGCCCGTTCCCGGTGACTTGGCACGGCCGCGACCGGGCATCCGCAAGGCGAGGCGCGTGCCGCGCGCCGGGAGGAGGACCGGGGTGGACACGACCACAGTGGTGATCGTCGCGGCGGTGGCGCTCGCGGCGGCCGTCCTCGCGGCGGCGGTCGCCGTGCTGGTACGGCTGGTCCGCACCCGACGGGATCTCAGGCGGGCCGGGCTCCCCACCGGTCCCCGGTGGGTCTTCTGGGGCGCCGTCCTCTACTTGGTACTGCCGGCCGACCTGGTGCCGGACCCGGTCTACCTGGACGACGTGGGTGTGCTCCTGCTCGCTCTGCGCTCCGCCCGCGGCACGCTCGGCGCCCGGCGGGACGCCGGGGACCGGCGGCGGGAGGCCGGTCCACGCGGCGACTACGCAGCGTGAGGAAACCATTCACCCGTTCGATTCGTATAAGTCTCTGGAAGCCGAAGGAAGTCGGCGGACCGGGCGGCGGCGCGCACACGAGCCGCCGGCCGGTCGGCACAGCACCGACCAGGGAGAGACGATGAAACCGTTCGCGCTCAACTACGCACGTCCGGCAGTGGAGTTGGAAGCCGCCACTCCCTATGTCTACGACTCCGGGCTGCAGTTGAACGTGCTTCTGGACGGGCGGGTGGCCGCCGGCGACCACGCGCTGCTGAGAGAGCTGGGGACCACGACCTCCACCGCAGGGTCGAAGACTCACTTCGACGACTGAACACGGGCAGTCGCACATGACCGTGCTGATCCTGACCTGTGAAGAGGACGTCACCGCCGACATGGTGGTCGTGCACCTCAACGCGGCAGGGGTGCCGGTGGTCCGGCTGGACCCCGCGGACCTCACCGCTTCCGTCGCGCTCTCCGGTGAGTTCGCGCACGGCTCGTTCCGGGGCCACCTCTCCTCGGGGGGCCGCCTGGTGAGCATCGGCGGGCTGCGGTCCGTGTGGGTGCGCAGGCCGGGGGGTGCCGCCGCCCGGGCCGCCGAGCCCTCGGCGTGGCTGACCGAGGAGTCCGGGCAGGCGCTGTACGGCATGCTCCGCGACTGCGGGGCGCGCTGGATGAACGAGCCGGACGCCGCGCACCGGGCGCGCTACAAGCCCTGGCAGCTGCGCCTCGCCCAGCAGTGCGGACTGCCGGTGCCCGCGACGCTGATCACCACGTTCCCGCGGGCGGCGCGGGAGTTCGCCGAGCGTTATCCGGACCTGGTGGTCAAGCCCGTCTCGGGCTCCCATCCGCAGGACCCGCCCCTGGCGGTGCCGACCAGCAGGGTCCCCCCCGAGGCCGACTTCTCCGCCGTCGCCCACGGACCGACGCTGCTGCAGCGCCGGATCGCCAAGCGTGCCGACATCCGGGTCACCGCCGTCGGCGAGGAACTGCTGGCCGCGCGGAAGACGACCCTCGCGGGACCGGACCCGGAGGTGGTCGACGTGCGCTTCACGCGGTCCCCCGAGCCGTGGCGGCCCGCCGAGGTCCCGCCGCGCGTCGCCGAGTCCGTCCGCGCCTACCTCCGGGCGGCGCACCTGGCCTACGGCGCCTTCGACTTCGCGGAGGACGGCGACGGCACCTGGTGGTTCCTGGAGTGCAATCAGTCGGGGCAGTTCGGCTTCGTCGAGGTGGACACCGGCCAGCCCATCGCCCGTACCATCGCCGAGTGGCTGGCGCGGCCCGCCGCCGGGGCGCCGGCGGACGCGGGCGGTGCGGACACGGCGGCCGTCGGGTGAGGCCGGGCCCCCGGGTGCGGGCCGTCCGTCAGTGCGGGCGCGGACCGGGCAGCAGGGCGGTGCGCTGCCAGCCGGCGCCCGGAGAGGGCTGTCGCTCGGCACCGGGCAGATGGCCGGGTGCCCGCAGCGGACGCATGACCACCTCGAGCTCCCTGCTCACGCGCTCGGCATCCCGTCGCACCTGCTCGGGGACGTCACCGCGTTCGGCGACGAGTCGGTCGTAGATGGGGGAATCCTGGAACACCCGTCAACGTGCCTTTCGTGTCGTCCGCCCCCGTACGGAGGCGCGACTGAGCAGTCTAGGCGTCCATCGGTCCGGGGGTGCGGATTCCCCTCGAAGGCGACGTTCTCTCAGGCGCCGGTGGTGGAGCCCGGCCGGACGATCATGAGGACCGTCACCGTCGCCCACAGGAGGTTGAACAGGCCGGTGAACATGGCGAGCCGGGCGGTCCTGGCGCGCTCGACGGGCTGCCGGCCGGTCAGGTCCTCCAGCAGTTCCTCCTGGCGCGGCAGGACGAAGGCGAGCAGGATGCCGGCCGCGGCCGCGGTCAGGGTGATGGACGCGATGAGCCACGCGTCGCCGAGGACTCCCATCGCCGCCGCGGTGGCGAAGCCGAGGACCGGCACCGCGACACCCAGACCGGAGTAGACGCGGCAGATGCGGTGCAGCAGCCGGACGGTGCTCATGTCGTCCTGGGCGGCACCGGCACCGGCACCGGCACCGGCAGCACCGTCTCCTCCCCCAGCGGTACCGACCGGAACGGCCACCGCCACCCGGCGGACGGCCTGCGGGAACATGCTGGCCGCGACGGTGACGGGCCCGATGGCGAGGATCGCGGCCAGGACGTGGAGGGACAGCAGGAACTTGGTCATCGGTCGGGGCTCCGGGAGGCAGGCGGATCGGTGGGGTGGAAGCCACGTTAGGAAGCCGACGCGTGATCGCCCAGAGGCCGGAACGACAGCATTCAACGGGTTCTCGCCAACGCCCCCACCAGGGCGGTGCCCGCCGCCCCGGCCCGCTTCCCGCCGCCGAGCAGGACCTTCTCCGCCCGGCGGGACACCGCCTATCGTGGCGGCCATGCACGCGGTGGCGATCCTGGTCCTCGACGACGTGGTGCCCTTCGACATGGCGGCGCCCATGCAGGCGTTCGACTGGGCGCGGCTGCCCGACGGGCGCGCCCCGTACCGCGTCCGCATGTGCGCGGAGTCGCCCGAGGTGCGCACCCAGGGGCTGACGCTCCGCGTCGAGCACGGGCTGGAGGCGCTGGAGACGGCGGACACGATCATCGTGCCGGGCCGTTCCGAGGAGTCGGGACCGCCCTCCGGGCGGGTCCTGGCGGCGCTGCGGGAGGCGGCCGGCGCGGGTACCCGGATCGCCTCGGTGTGCGTGGGCGCCTTCGTCCTGGCCGAGGCGGGGCTGCTGGACGGGCTGCGGGCCACCACGCACTGGATCGCCGCGGACGAACTGGCCCGCCGCCACCCGGAGGTGGAGGTGGCGCCCGATGTGCTCTACGTCGACAACGGGCAGATCCTCACCTCGGCGGGCGCCGCCGCCGGGCTCGACATGTGCCTGCACATGATCCGTCGGGACCTCGGCTCGGCCGTCGCCGCGCACACCGCCCGGATGTGCGTCGTCCCGCTGGAACGGGAGGGCGGCCAGGCCCAGTTCATCGTGCACCGGCAGCCGCCCGTACCGCGGGGCTCGGACCTGGAGCCGCTGCTGGAGTGGCTGGAGGACAACCTGGCCGGGGAGGTCACCCTCGGGGCGATGGCCGCGCGCTCGGGCATGAGCGAGCGCACCCTGAGCCGCCGCTTCCGCGAGCAGACGGGCACCACACCGCTGCAGTGGCTGCTGCGGGCGCGGGTGCGACGGGCCCAGTACCTTCTGGAGAACGGCGACCACTCGATCGAACGCATCGCGCGGCAGGCCGGGTTCGGCTCCCCCACGGCCTTCCGGGAACGCTTCCGGCGGGTGGTGGGGACGACGCCGCACGCCTATCGCGCGGCCTTCCTCGACAGGTCCGCCGCGACGGCACCGCACGCGTAGGCCCGCCCCGGGGGCCGGCCCGGCGTGCGCAGCCGTACCCCGGCCCCCGGGGCGGGCCCGGGGTACGGCTGTCTCAGACGGCCAGCGACAGGCCGCTCTCCCCGTCCGGATGCGCCACGCGAGCCGTGTCCGGCGTCCGTTCCTTGGCGAGCAGCAGCGCGTCGGCCTTGGCCACGGCCTCGTGGATGGTCGTCGTCGCCATCATCACGCAGAGCGTGTAACTGACGTCCGCCAGCTCACGCGCCGTCGCCGGCCTCTCCCTCTCCGCCTGAGCGATCCGCAGAGACGCGTACCGCGTCAACAACTCCCTGACGACCTTCGGGTCCGGTTCGAGCACGAAGCGCCCCTCTCTCGATTTGCGCTCCGTATGCCCGAACCCGGACGAAACATTCGCACCATGCGCGCCGCCACCCGCAATTGACGAAAATGCGTCGTTTACTGTCCGACCTACGACGAAAATGAGCGGCTATTCAACCAAAAAGGGACAGAACTTCTTCCCCTTCGATCGCATCCTCAGCTTGAGCGATCAGGCGACCTGCCCGCCGTGCAGCGCGGCGTACGCCCCCGCCCTGCCGAGCAGCTCCTCGTGCGTACCCGTCTCCAGAATGCGTCCCTCGCCCATCACCACGATCCGGTCCGCGCCGCGGACGGTGGAGAGCCGGTGGGCGACGACGAAGGTCGTCCGGCCGCGCAGCAGCCGGGCCAGGGCCTGTTGGACGAGGGCCTCCGAGCGGGTGTCCAGGGCCGAGGTGGCCTCGTCGAGGACGAGTACCCTCGGGTCCCGGATCAGGGCGCGGGCGATGGCCAGTCGCTGACGCTGACCACCCGACAGCCGCGCCCCGTGCTCCCCGACGAGGGTGTCGAGGCCCTGGGGCAGCCGGTCGACGAACTCCAGCGCGTTGGCGTCGCGCAGTGCCGCGCGCACCGCCTCCTCGTCGGCGTCGTCCATCCCGTAGGCGACGTTCTCCCGGACGGTGCCGTCGAAGAGGATCGACTCCTGCGGCACGACCGACACGAAGCGCCGGTAGGTGCGCAGGTCGAGGGTGTTCATGTCGTGGCCGTCGAGCAGCAGCCGGCCGGAGGTGGGCCGCAGGAAGCCGATCACGAGGTTGAGCACCGTGGACTTGCCGGCACCGGACGCCCCCACCAGGGCGATCGTCTCCCCGGGAGCGACGGTGAGCGAGAAGTCGCTCACGGCCGGCCGGGCGTCGCCGTCGAAGGAGTGCCCGACCCCCTCGAAGGTGACGGCCCCGCGCAGGGCGGCGAGTTCCGCCTTGCCCTCGTTGTCCTCCAGTTCGGGCGCCTGGAGCACCTCGCCGACCGAACGCACGGACTCCAGGCCCTTGGTGATGACCGGCGCCAGGCCGGCCAGCGTCGTCGTGGAGTTGGTGAGGGTGGTCAGGAACGCGCTGAGCATGACGACGTCGCCGGCGGTGACGCCCCAGACGTCGTAGTACGAGACCAGCGCGGCGCCGGCGAGCACCAGCACGCCGACGACGTTGAGCACCACCCAGGACAGCGAGCCGAAGCGGCCGTTGACCAGGTCCAGGCGCATACCGGAGGTCAGCAGGCGGTCCAGGGTGCCGTCCATGCGGCGCAGCGCCTTGCGCTCCAGGCCGTGGGCGCGGGTGACCGGGATCAGCCGGGTCATCTCGGTGACCCTGGACGACAGCGTCTCGACCTCGTGGCGGAAGTGTTCGTTGTGGGTGCGCAGCCGGGCCCGGAGCCGGGCCACGAGGAGGGAGGCCGCGGGGACGACGACGAGGAAGACCGGCAGGAACTCCGGCGTGCGGACCGCGATGATCACGAGGCCGCCGGCGAGCACGGTGAACGCCCCCAGTCCCGTCTCGGCGGTCTGCTGGACCATCTGCTCGACCGTCTCGACGTCCCGGACGACCTTGGCCTGGAGCACCCCGGCGCTGACGCGCGAGTGGTAGCCGATGGAGAGCTGCTGCATCCGCGTGCACAGCGCCGAGCGCAGGGCGGTGCCCATGCGGCGCACGCTGCCGTAGAGCAGACGGACGTACAGCAGGTGCAGCGGGTAGTTGACGACCAGGATGAACATGATGATCCCGGTGCTGGTCCACAGGTCGCCGATCGGGCCGTGCTGGACGACGGTGTCGATGATGGACGCGGTGATGAGGGGCAGCAGCCAGACGGGGCTGTGCTTGACGGTGAAGACGGCGACCGCGCCGGCCAGGCGGTGACGGTCGGCGCGGAAGAGGTAGACGAGCGTGCGTATCGGGTGTTCGCCCCGGTAGCGGTGGTCGAGCGGCTTTTCGAGCGGCGACGCCATCGGCGTGGTCCTCCTGGTGACCGAGGGGGGCAAGCGCTTTCTTCCCGCGCTTTCCTACCCCGCCGCTCCCCGGAGCGCCACCTCGTCCCGAGGGCCGGTACGCACCGGCCCTCGCCACCCGTCACTCCGCCCGGCCGCTCCACCGATCCGCCGATCCGACGCCCCGACGCCCCGACGCCCCGACGCCCCGACAGGAAGGAGACCCGCGCCTTCTCCCCCGCGGAGGGCGCGGGTCTCAGTCTCCGAGTGTGCGGGCGAGTTCGGTGGTGGCCCGCGTGATCTCGCTGTCGTCGTCGGCGAGCAGCCGCTTCAGCTCGCCCCGCCGGGCGCGCACGGCCTGCCGCGCCGCCCGCTCCCAGGCCACCGGGTTCTCCCGGTGGTTGAGCAGCTTGGGATAGACCGTGGCGGTGGTCTCCCACTGCCGCGCGTCGGCGATGTTCTTGAGCAACTGGATGATCTGGGCGCGGCAGTTCACCTGGGGCCGCTGGGCCAGCTCCCACAGGAAGGGAACGGTCGCGGCCGTCGCCTGCTCGACGACGAACCCGTACTGGCAGATGCGTTTCCGCAGATCCGCGAGGGCGGCCCGGGCGGTCTCCGGGTCACCTCCGGCGACCTTGCGCAGCAGCCGGGGGATGGCCGCGGCCGACCCGCTGGAGTCCTGGATCTCCCCCCAGGGCACTCCGTCCAGGCCCGCGAGCGGGGCGGCGGCCCGGGGCAGGCCGGGCGGCTGGGTCTGCGTCTCGGTGCGCCGGGTGCTCGGTTCGGGTGTCGGAGCGCTGCGCATGGTGTGGGGCCCTCCGCGGCAGTCGGGTCAGGGAAGGTGGCGGGTGGTCAGGGTGGCCCAGACGGTCTTTCCCGCCGGGGGCCTCGGGGTCCAGCCCCAGTCGTCGGCGAGTGCGTCGACGATGCACAGACCGCGTCCGTGCTCGCGCAGTGCGGAGCCGTCGGACGGGGTGGGCACGGGCTCGCCGTCCCCGGGGTCGGAGACCGTCAGCGTCAGGTGGCCGGGCTCCAGGGAGAGCCCCAGCCTGATCTCGGGCGCGCCGGCCGCGGCCGAGGGCACCGCGTGCGCCACGGCGTTGGCCGCCAGCTCGGTGACCACGAGGACGGCGTCGTCGGCGTGCCGGTCCAGGGACCAGCCGCTCAGGGTCTCCCGGGTGAAGACCCGGGCCCGGGCGAAGCCTTCGGCGCTGCACGCGATCCGCAGCATGGCGGACGCCGGACGGGCGCCCGGCACCTGCGACCGCGCGGCCGGAGCGGCGAACGGCCGTGCCCTCCGGTCGGCGTCCGCCCCCGTGTGCGGGAGCCCGCCGAACCGGCTCGCCGCGCCTGCCTCCGACGCGGGTTCGCCGGGCGACCGGAGCTTGGTATGCGCAGGTGACGACACGGCATCTCCCTGATGCGACGTCAGGACGGGGCGCCGGAAGAGGGGTTGACGCCACGGCTATTATCCACGCTGACAGCGCTCGCGTGCAATTGCACGAGAAATTGCGCGAAAAAAATCGGATGGGGGCGCAAGGGGACCGAGGGACCCCGGTCGCTCCCCCGAACGGCAAGGAGACCGCGGTGCCACCAGTGCGCAACGGAGTGCAGGCCAGTTCGCTGGAAGCCTGCTGGAAGAAGAGTCGGCACAGCAACGCCGAGGGCAACTGCGTCGAGGTCGCTCTGGTGGACGGCGGCATAGCGATGCGCAACTCCCGTGATCCGGACGGCCCCGCGCTCGTCTACACCCCGGCCGAGGTGGCCGCCTTCCTCGCCGGCGCCAAGGAGGGCGAGTTCGACCATCTGCTGTGAGGCGGGCCGCGACCACGGCGGCGGAGCGCCCGTGGAGGCTGGGCTTCCGCTCAAACGGAGGCCAACTACCCGATTTCCACGGGCAGATGCGGTGGGCACGGGCCGGATGAGATAGTGTGGTTTCTCAAGTCTGCCGGTCTGCTGGGAGTCAGGATGTCCGCCGCCGCGTCGCCCCGCATCTCCCGTCTCGAACCCTATCTGGACCGGGCCGAGCCGGCGCCCACTCTGCTGAAGATGCTCGTCGGCGTGCAGCTCGCGGGCTTCCGCGAGGACGCCGGCCTCTCCCAGGAACAGGCCGCGCGCGAGCTGGGGTTCAGCGCGGCGAAGCTCTCGCGCATCGAGTCGGGCAAGGGCCGCAGGCCGCCGACGGAGAAGGACGTCCGGGCCCTGCTGGAGCGGTACGGCACCGACGCGTACGAGGCTTCGGTCCTGCTCAAACTGCTCCAGCGCGCCGGTGAACCGGGCTGGTGGCAGCGGTACGACAAGCGTCTGATGCCCGAGTGGTTCGACCGCCTGGTCGGCCTCCAGGAGGCAGCGGCGACCATCCGTACCTTCGAGATCCAGTACGTCCCGGGCCTGCTCCAGACGGCGGCCTACACCCGGGCCGTGGTCGAGCGCGGCCTGCCCAACGCGCCCGAGAGCGAGGTCCGGCGCCGGGTCGAGCTGCGCATGCGCCGTGCGGAGCTGCTGCACCGCGCCGACGCCCCGCAGTTGTGGGCGATCATCGACGAGTCCGTACTGCTGCGCGTCCTGGGCAGCCGCGACGTCATGCGGGAGCAGCTGGGGCATCTCGTCGAGATGGCGCAGAAGCCAGAAGTGACGCTGCAGATCGTGCCGCTGGACGTGACGAACGCCTCGGCGCCCGCGATCCCGGTCACCTATCTGCGCTTCGGCGGCACCGACCTGCCCGACGTGGTGTACCTGGAGCACATCCGGAGCGCCAACTTCCTCGAGGACCAGGACGAGACCGAGGAGTACCGGGTCGCGCTGGACCGGCTGGCGGACGAGGCGCTGACGCCGCGCGCGTCACTCGACCTGCTGCGCGAGACGGCACGGCAGCGTTACTCGGAGAAGTAGCACCGCGGGGCACCCGGGCAGCGCCGCCGCCGGAACACGGAGCACCGAGGAGGCACGAATAGGACTGGGCCGCGCCCACGGCGCGGCCCTCGGTCCATCTCGTGCCTAGCGTATGCGGCCCAGTCCGCCGAACTCGATCCACTCGTCGGTGAGCTGGCGGGGCGCCACGTCGGTGTCCGGGCGCCAGGTGGAGACCTCGACCAGGCCCGGCTCCAGGATCTCCATCCCCTCGAAGAGGGCCTCGACGTCCTTCGGCTCACGGACTCGGCCCCAGTGCCCCTGCGTGGCCTGGTCCATGAAGTCCGTGACGAACTTCCGCACCTCGGGATCCTCGCTCACCAGCTGGCACATCACCGCGTAACTTCCGGGCACCAGACGCTCGGTGACCCGGCGGACCACCGCCATCGGGCCGTCGGTGTCGCTGTCCGGGATGCAGTGGAACACCGAGTTGAACAGCACGGCGACCGGCTGCGAGAAGTCGATCAGGCGCTGGGTGTCCGGGTGGGAGAAGATCTCCTCCGTCGAGCGCATGTCGGCGTGGATGACGGCGGTCCGGTCGTTCTGGTCGAGCAGCGCGCGGCCGTGGACCAGGACCATCGGGTCGTTGTCCACGTAGACGACGCGGGACTCGGGGGCGACGCGCTGGGCGATCTGGTGCACGTTGTCCTGCGTGGGCAGGCCGGAGCCGTGGTCCAGGAACTGGCGGATGCCGTACTCCTGGGCGAGGGTGCGCACGACCCGCTGCAGGAAGCGCCGGTTGTTCAGCGCCAGCCGGCGGGTGCTGGGGACGACCTTGTCGAGTTCACCGACGGCGGCCCGGTCGGCCGCGTAGTTGTCCTTGCCGCCCAGGTAATAGTCGTACATCCGTGCGGCTGTGGGCACGTTGGCGTCGATCTCCGTGGACAGCTGCTTGTCGGCTTGCATCGTTCCCCCAGCTCCGTACGGGCGCCAACTGGACTGGCATGACAGAGAGTACATCCTAGAGACCCGGTGGTCAGGCAAACCAGGGGGTGGATGAGGCGGCCGTCAAAACGTCTGCGGCGCAGGCGAGTTGACGGCCGCAGCTCCCGGTCAGCCGCGTGCGGCCAGGTACGCGTCGACGCCGGGTGCCTCGTGGGCGTCCTCCACGCCGACGAGGCCGCCGACCGCCTTGGCGGCGGGCTTGAGGACGTAGGTGGACCGGCTGGCCGGCTCGGTCACGAAGGTGAAGTTCTGCGGGGTGCCGAGGCCGGTGTCGGCGTTCTTCTGCGAGCGGTGCGCCTTCACCACGGCCTCGCGGGTCAGGCTGCCGCCCTCGCACGCCTTCTTCAGGTCGGCGCCGATCAGCTGCGCGGCGTTGTACCCGGAGAGCACCCCGGAGTCGACCGGCTCGCCGGGGTACTTCTTGGTGTAGGAGGCGACCATCTTCTTGACGCCCGGCAGGTCGGAACTGACCGCGGGTGCGGCGCTGACGACGTGGACCATGGCCTCCAGGGCGGGCGCCGCGGGAGTCTTCATCAGCTGCGGGGAGTAGCCGGGAGCGCTGGAGACGATCGGCACCCGCAGGCCCCGGGCGGCGGCCACGCCGGCGAGGGAGGCGGTCTGGGCGGGTCCCGCGCTGATCAGGACGGCCTTCACCCCGGCGTTGCTGAGCGCGGAGACCTGCGCGGTCAGGTCGGTGTCCGTCGCCTTGATCTTCTGGCCGACCACCTTCATCCCGGCCTGTTCGGCGGCCCACTCGGAGCCCTCCAGCGCGTTGGCGCCGTAGTCGCCCTCGAAGTACACGTGGCCGATCGTGTCGCCCTTGGCGATCTTCTTGGTGCGGGTCAGGAAGTCGACCGCGGCGATCATGTCGATGTCGTAGGTGGTGCCGAGGACCTGGACGGCGTCCTTGCCGAGCAGGGAGGCGGCCCAGGCCTGCGGGAAGGTCAGCATCCCGTCCCGCTCGATGTCGTCGAGCAGCGCGGCCACCACGGGCGAGCCGATGACCTGGGGCAGGGCGACGACGTCCGGTGAGATGTCGGCGTAGGCGGTCACCGCCTTCTGCACGTCGTAGCCGTGGTCCTTGACGACGATCTCGACCTGGCGTCCGCAGATGCCGCCCGCCGCGTTGGTCTCGTCGGCCCACATCTGCTGGGCCTGCACGATGGACTTGCCGAGGGTGGCGTAGGGGCCGGTGAGGTCGGTCAGCGCGCCGAGCTTGATGTGCTTCTCGCTGACTCCCGGGCCTGCCTTGACGCCGTCGGCGGCGTCGCCGCCGCCTCCGCTCTCCGCCTTGGAGCTGCAGGCGGTGCCCGCGAGCAGCACGGCGGCCAGTGCCGCGGCCAGGGCGGCGGTCCGGGTGGTGCGGGGCCTTGGGTGCGTGACGTTCACGGGGTGTGCTCCTTGGCTCGTGCGGTGGTGGCGGTGTCGCCGGCGGTGTCGGTTACGGCGGAGGGTGCGCCGGACGAGGGTCCGGTGCCGGGCGGACCGGTGACCGGCGGCCGGCGCCGCAGGCGGGCGCGGGTCCGGCGGGCCAGTCCGTGCAGGCCGTCGGGGGCGTAGAGGAGGATCACGACGATGGCGGCGCCGTACAGGTAGCGGGACGCCTCGGTCGGTCCGATCGAGCCGTCGCCCGAGCCGGGCGTCGCCACCAGCGGCAACTGGTCGGCGTAGCGCGTCATCAGCAGCGGCAGCGCGGTGACGAAGACGGCTCCGGCGGTGGCCCCGGCCACCGAGCCGAGACCGCCGATGACGATCATGGCGAGGTAGTCGACGGAGAGGAGGAGGGAGAAGTAGTCGGGCACGACGCGGCGGAAGGAGAGCGCCAGCAGGACGCCGGCGAGGCCCGCGTACATCGAGGAGACGACGAACGCCGACGAGCGGTAGCGCGCCACGGGCACGCCCATCACGGACGCCGCGGTCTCGCTGTCGCGCAGCGCCGCCAGGGCGCGGCCGGGGCGCCCGCGCAGCACACCGCGCGCGGTGAACCAGGTGAGGGCGAACAGGGCGAGGCCGAGGTACCAGAGCCGTTCCTCGGCGCCGAACGGCACGCCCAGGACCGTCAGCTCCGGGTCGGTCTCGGCGAAGGTGAAGCCGCCCAGCTCCAGCGGCGGCACCGAGCGGCCGTTGAAGCCGCCGGTCACGGAGTCCGCGGTGAGCAGGACGTGGTGGCCGAGGAAGACCAGGGCGAGGGTGGCCACGCCGAGGTAGACGCCCTTGACCCGCCCGGCGACGGGGCTGAACAGGCCGCCCGCGGCCCCGGCGAGCAGCACGGCGAGGACGGCGGCGACGGCCGGCGGCAGTCCCGGCCCGGGTTCGCCCGCGAGCCAGACGTAGCCGTAGGCGCCGACGGCGAGGAAGAAGGCGTGGCCGAGGGAGAGCTGGCCCGCGGTGCCGCTGAGCAGGCTGAGCCCGACGGCGCCGATGGCCGCGGCCATGGAGAACAGGCCGATGCGCAGCCAGAACGCGTCGAGGTAGAAGGGCACCGCGCACAGGAGGAGGGCGGGCAGCAGGAACGTCGCGGCCCCGCGCAGGCGGCCGCTCTTGAGGAGGTCAGACACGGGCCGCTCCCTTCGCCGCGAAGAGTCCGGCGGGGCGCACCAGCAGGACCAGCACCATGACGGCGTACGGGGCCACGTCGCCGAAGCCCTCGCCCAGGACGTGCAGGTCGGACTGGTAGCCGGCGACGAACGCCTCGGTCAGGCCGATGAGCATGCTGCCGACCAGGGCGCCGACCGGGGAGGCCATGCCGCCGAGGATGGCGGCCGGGAACGCCTTGAGGGCGATCTGCCCGGTGGTGCGCTCCAGTCCCGGGGCCGGGAAGGCGACCAGGAAGACCGCGGCGAGCGCGGCGAGTCCGCCGGCCAGGCACCAGGCGACGGTGCGCACCCGGGTCAGGCGTACGCCCATGAGGGCGGCGGCCTCGCGGTCCTCGGCCGCCGCGCGCAGCGACAGCCCCCAGGGCGTGTACCGGAAGAGGGCGAAGGCACCGCCGATGGCCACCGCGGACACCAGGATCGCGGCGATGCGGCTGTCGGCGACGGTCACCGGTCCGAGGTCGGTCACCGAGTTACCCCAGGGGTCGCCGAGCGGCAGCAGGTCGCCGCCGATGCGCCGGGCCAGGTCGGTGACGAGCACGATGTCGATGCCGATGGTGACGATGGTCTGTACATGGGCGGCGTGCGGATCGGTGCCGCCGACCCGCTGCAGCACCAGCCGGTCCAGCGCCGCGGCCACGGCGGCCGTCACGACGACGGCGAGGGCGAGCGCCCCGGCGAAGCCGAGGTCGTCGTGGAGGACGGCGACGAGGTAGCCGCCGAGCAGCAGCAGCGAGCCGTGGGTGAAGCTCAGGACGCCGGAGGCCTTGAAGATGGTGACGAAGCCGAGGGCGATCAGAGCGTAGACGGAGCCCAGGGCCAGCCCGTTGAGCAGGGCGTCGAGAAAGCCGGTCATGCCGCGTCCTCCCCGGTGGTGTCGGTGCCGAGGTAGGCGCGGAGCACCTCGGGGTCGCGCCGGACCTCGTCGGGGGTGCCGTGGGCGATGGCCTTGCCGAAGTCGAGGACGGTGACCTCGTCGGCGAGGCGCATGACCAGGCCCATGTCGTGCTCGACCAGCACGAGCGACAGGCCGAGTTCGGCGCGGATCTCCCGGACGACCTCGGTCATCCGGACGCGTTCGGCGGCGTTCATGCCGGCCACGGGTTCGTCGAGCAGCAGTACACGGGGCTCCAGACAGAGGGCACGGGCGAGTTCGACCCGCTTGCGGTCGCCGTACGACAGCAGGGCGACGGGTGAGTCGAAGAGGGCGCCCAGGCCGGTGAGTTCGGCGATCTCGCGGGCCTTGGCGAGATGTGCGCGCTGTTCGCGCACGGCGCTCGGCAGGCGCAGGGCGCTGGCGGCGAAGCCGGCGCGGGACAGGGCGTGGCGGCCGAGCATCAGGTTGTCGGCGACGGTGCCCTGGGTGGTGACGATGTTCTGGAAGGTGCGGGCCACCCCGAGCGCGGCGATCCGGTGCGGGGCGAGCCGGGTCAGTTCGGTGTCGCCGAGCCGTACGGTGCCGGCGGCCGGCCGGTACAGGCCCGACAGGACGTTGAAGCAGGTGGACTTGCCCGCGCCGTTGGGGCCGATGACGGCGTGCACGGTGCCCGGGGCGACGGTGAAGGAGACGTCGTCGAGGGCGACGAGTCCGGCGAAGCGCACGGTCACGTCGCGGACCTCGAGCGCGGGGGGTGCGGCGGTGCGGGTCACGCGGCCCCCTTGCCGTCGGTGTCCTCGGCGGTGTCGCCGGTGTCGCCCAGGTAGAGGCGGCGTACGGCGTCCGTCCGGGCGAGTTCGTCCGCGGCGCCGGACAGCCGGACCTCGCCGACCTCCAGGACGAAGGCGTGCTCGGCCAGGGACAGCGCCATGCCGGCGTTCTGTTCGACGAGGAGTACGGCGGTGCCCTGGGCGTTGATCTCGCGAACCACCTCGGCGATGCGGTTCACCATCAGCGGGGCGAGGCCGAGCGAGGGCTCGTCGAGGAGGAGCAGGCGCGGCGCGGCCATCAGGGCGCGCCCGATGGCCAGCATCTGCTGCTCGCCCCCGGAGAGCAGGCCGGCCGCCTGGCGGGTGCGCTCGGCGAGCCGCGGGAAGAGGGTGAAGACGCGGTCGCGTGCCTCGCGGACCTGGGCCGGGGCGCGCCGGTTCAGGCCGAGTCCCCCGGCCCGCAGGTTCTCGTCGACGCTGAGTCCCGCGAACACCCGCCTGCCCTCGGGCACCTGTACGACTCCGGCGCGCACGGCGGCGACCGGGTCCCGCCCGTCCAGCTCCGTGTCGCCGTAGCGGACGCGGCCGGCCGTGATCGCGCCGCGGTGCAGGCGCAGGGTGCCCGACACGGCCCGCAGCAGGGTGGTCTTGCCGGCGCCGTTGGCACCGAGCAGCGCGACGACGCCGCCGTGCGGGACGGTCAGGGACACGGAACGGAGGGCGGACAGTGCGCGCCCGTACGTCACGTCGAGGCTCTCGACGTGCAGGGCGGGCTCGCCGTCCGGTGGTGCTGAGGGCATCGCGGCTCCTTGGGACCGTGCCGGGGCGGCACGGTGACGGGTGAAGGGGGGAGCTCACGACAGCACGGGCCCGGGTGCCCGTACAGGGGTTCAGGCCCGGGTCGCTGCGGTGTCCCAGTCCGGGGATGGAGAGTCTGTGCGGGTGCCCAGACCGAGGCGCCGGCGGGGCAGGGGCGAAGAACCGCACGTGGCGGGTGTGGGGGTCGGCCCACACGGAGATCGGAGCGCGGGCGGGCCGCTCGTACGGCGTCGGCCTCCGCAGGCGGTGCGGGGCCGCGCGCCCTCGGCCCGACCTCGACGCCTTTCCGCGCCGGTCACCGGTGCGGGGACGGGCGTGGGGAGGGTCGGTGCGGGTGCTGTGTGCGGGTGCTGTGTGCGGGCAAGGGCCGTGCACGTAGGGCGGGGGGGGCGGGCGCGCGGAGCGCGAGAACTCGCGCACGGGCCCGCGACGCGTGAGGTCACGGATGGGCCCCACCGCATGCGGGGCCGCGTGCGGTGGGGCGGTGTGGTGCGTTGGGGCGCGTGGTGCGTGGGGGCCGCGTGGCTCCCGGGCTCGTCAGGCGCGCAGGACGCGTCGGGCGGTCAGGGCCAGGCTGATCTCGACCAGGTCGGCCGGGCGGGCGAGCGAGCGGCCGGTCAGCTGTTCGCAGCGGCGGAGGCGGTTGAGGACCGTGTTGCGGTGGCAGTAGAGGCGTTCGCCGGCCCGTTGCGCGGAGCCGTCGCAGTCGAGCCAGGTGGTGAGGGTTTCCAGGAGCACCTCGCGATCGGCGGCTTCCAGCCGCAGCAGCGGGCCGAGCACCCGTTCCGCGAGGGCACCGCCGAGTTCGGGGCTGGAGGCGACGAGGGCGGCGGGGAGGTGGTCGGCCAGGCGTACCGTGCCGCCGGTCCGCGGGCATATCTCCAGGGCGGTGTCCGCGCGCCTGCGGGCGTCGCCGACCGAGGCCAGGCCGTCGACCGCGCTGCCGATGCCGATCCGGACACCGGCGACCGGGGTGTCCGGCGCGTCCTCGGGGCCGGCCGGCCCCGGGAGCCCGTCGTCGTCCGCGCCGTCCGCGCCGTCCAGGACGATGCCGTAGTCGACGTCCGTCCCGGCGTGCCAGTGGACGCGGGCACCCGGCGGCAGGACCGCGCGGGCGGCGTCCGAGCGGGCGGGGGGCGCGCCGGTGACGGCGACGACGTAGTACCGGCCGTACTCGGGCAGCCCCAGCGCCTGGGCGGCCTCGGGGAGGTCGGCGATGCGGCTGGTGCCGTCGAGCAGACCGGCCGCCAGCAGCCGGGCCCGGTTCTCCCGGCGGCGGCCGAGCTGCCACTCGGTCTGCCGGTAGGCGTCGGCCACGAGGGTGCAGTGCTCGTCCACGAAGTTCCAGACGTCGGCGGCGACGTGGACCAGGAGGCGCACGTCCTCGGGCGCGGTGCGCGAGGTCTCCTCGACCAGCCGCTGCCACACCAGCGAGCCGCCGAGGCGGAAGGCGTGCAACAGGGCGTCCAGCGGGAGTCCCTGTTCGGCGCGGGCGGCGCCGATCCGCCAGGAGCAGCGACGGGCCGCGTCGCGCGCACCGCGGGGGTCCAGCAGGGAGGTCACACTGTGCCGCAGGGAGCGGTGGGCCTCCTGCCAGGTGGCCGTGGGGTCCTTGGTGAGGGCCGTGCGGTACGCCGGTTCCTGCTCGCGCAACAGGGCGACCAGCCGGTCCGTGAGGTCCGGCAGGTCGTCGAGCAGGGCACGGGCGGCCCGGTGCAGGACCCGCAGGGCGTCGGCGTCCATCAGCGACGCGACGCTCGGTGTCCTCGGGCGCGGAACGGGCGTCAGTCCGGTGCGGATCGCTGCTCGTGACCGTACGGCGTGCTGCATCGCGGTCCTCCCCAGGCCAGGCTTGCGGAGGTGTGCCCCTGCGGCCGGGCCGTCCGCCCGTGCCGGGCATGCCCCCTGACTCGTCCTGCCCCGAAGGATGGCATACCGTCCGGTCGGTCCCTAGGGTTTGCGCACCGGTATTTTCCGGGCGCGAGCGGACGCCCGGGCGTCGGCCCCCGGTCGTCGGGGCCCCTCACATCCGGTCTCCGGCCCTCCGGTCCCCCCGGGTCCGGTCGGCGTGCTCGACCATGCGGGCCAGTTCCAGGCGGGACCGTACGCCGAGCACGGCGAAGACCTTGCGGAGGTGGTAGTCGACGGTGCGGGTGCTCACGGCGAGGGTGAGCGCGACCTCCCGGTTGGTGGCGCCCTCGGCGACGTGCCGCGCGATGCGCAGCTGCTGCGGCGTCAGGCCGGTCAGCGTCCCGGCACCCCCGCCCTGCGGTGCCGCACCCAGCGCCCGCAGTTCCGCGCGGGCCTGCGCCGCCCAGACCCCCGCGCCGCACCGGTCGAACCCGGCCAGGGCGGTGCCGAGGCGGCCGCGGGCCTCACGGGGTCTGCGTCGCCGGCGCAGCCACTTGCCGTACAGCAGCGCGGTGCGCGCCCGCTCGAAGTCGCCGCCGGCCTCGTCGTGCCGGGCGAGCGCGCGCCGGTAGAGGTCGTCGGCGCGGTCCGGCGGCGCCAGCAGGGCGTGGCAGCGGGCCAGTTGCGCGGCGGCCTGCGGGTCGGCGCCGAACGCCGCCCAGCCGGCGAAGTCCGTGAGCACCTCGTGGGTGTCCTCCGGGCGTCCGGCGAGGGCCGCGGCCTCGACGAAGCACGGCACGGCGAGCCGCCAGACCGCGAAGTGCCCGCGTCCGGGCCCGGGCAGGACCAGGAGCCCGAGCCGGTCGGCCGCGTCCTGAGGGCGTCCCCGGCCCAGGTCCGCGCGGGCCGCCGCCCACTCGGCGAGGGTGGCCGCCTGGGCCAGCCCGTGGCGCCGGGCCGTCGCCAGCGCCGCCGTCACGTGCCGGGCCACCGTCGCCGGCTCGTCCTCGATCGACGCCGCCAGGGCCAGTACGGCCTGGTGGTGGGCCGCCGTGTTGCGCTGTCCGGCCCGCAGCGCGGTGCGCAGTCCCTCCTCCGCGTGGGCGCGGGCCTGGGGGTGCCGGCCGGCACGCAGTTCGGCGTAGGCGAGGTACTCCAGCGCCTGCGGCACCAGCGCCTCCGAGCCGGACTGCCGGGTCGCGGCCAGCGCCCGCGCGCCGGCCCGGCGGGCGGCGTCCACGTTCCCGAGCAGCAGGGCCGCGGAGGCCGCCCGCAGCAGGGCCTCGGGGCGGTCGTCGGTCCGGGCCCGCTCCACCACCTGCCCGAGCGAAGGGGCCGCCCGGTCGAGCCGCCCTTCGAGCAGCGCGCGCATGCCGACACGGTGGTCGCGCACGGGATCCGGCACGGCACCGCACACCCGTGTCCCGCCGGGCCCGCCCCGGGCACCCGCGTCCGTCCGGGGCGTCGCGCCGCCGGTGCGGCCACCCGCCAGGACGGCCGACGGGACGGCGGCGTACCCCGGAGCGGTGACGTGCCCCGGGACGGCAGCGCGCCCCGGAGCGGTGGCGTGTCGCGGGGCGACGGCCTGCCGGGGATCGACGGCGTGCCGGGGATCGGCGGCGTGCCGGGGGCCCGGCTGGTCGGTCGGGACCGGGACGCCGCCGGGACCGGCGCCGTCGACCGCACCCGCGAGATCGACCGCGCCCGGGAGGCCGTCCGCGCCGGTGGCGGCGTCGGGGGCCGCCGGGCCGAGCATCCCCGCGGCGTCCCGCGGCACCGGTGCCGGTCCGAGGGACAGGGTGGCGAGGCAGGACGACAGGTCGCCCGCCGCCCAGGCGGCGTCGACGGCGGCCAGGGCGGCGGACGCGGCCTCGGCGGGGGCGTCCTCGGCCAGCAGCGACGCGGCCAGCAGCAGGGACTGGTGGGCGTCGCCGACGGGGCCGTCGCGGAGTTCCGCCAGACCGCGTACCCGCTCGGCCCGCCCCCGTACGACGGCGGGGGCGGCACAGTCCCGGGCCGCCGCGAGCAGCGGGCGTGCCCGGTCGGGGCGGCCCCCGAGCAGCGCCTGCTCGGCCGCGGCCGTGTACCGCTCCGCCCGGACCGGCGCGTCGGCCGTCAGTTCGGCCGCACGGGCGTACGCCGTGCCGCGCAACCCGTGGGAGGCCGGCGTCGTGCCGTCGGCGGCGACCGCCGCCAGCCGGTCCGCGAGCCGGGCCACGGGCGCCGGGCCGGACAGCGACCAGGAACGGTGGAGCAGCGCCGGCAGCGGTTGTCCGTCGGCCTCCAGCACGTCGGCCAGCGCGCGGTGGGCGGCCCGGCGCCGGTCGGGCGCGGCGGTGGCGTGGACCGCCCGGCACAGCAGCGGGCTGTGGAAGCGGAGCCGGTCCCCGGCCCCCGCGAGGACGTCGGGGAGGGGGTTCGCGGTGGGGGCGGACGCGGGGTCCAGGTGCCGCAGGGCGTCGAGGACCAGGCGGGTGTCGACGTCCGGTCCGTCCGCCGCGCGTACCGCCGCCGCCACCGTCAGCAGCAGGTCGCGGGCGTCTCCGGAGAGGCAGGTCAGCGCGGAGCCGGCCACCGCCGCCAGGGCCCCGGCGTCGGCCGTCGGGCGGGGCAGCGGCCGCAGTCCGCGCAGTTCGGCGGGCGTGAGCCGGCGGACGAGGGCCAGGAGCAGGGCCGGGTTGCCCTCCGCCTCGGCCAGCAGGTGCTCGCGGACGGCCGGGTCGGTGGAGCCGTCGGTCACCTCGTCGAGCAGGGCGTCGGCGTGCGACGGCGCGAGCGGGTCGAGGCGGACGACGGGGAGGCGCGCGAACTCCGGGTCGACGGCGCGGTGTCCGGCGACGGAGAGGAGCAGCGCGACGCGTCCCGCGGTGTGCAGGCGTTCGGCGGCGCGGCTCAGGGCGGACCGGGCCGGCGCGTCCCACAGGTGTGCGTCGTCCACGCACACCAGGAGCGGAGCCTCGCCGGCCGCCTTCCGCAGGGTGGTGAGCAGTTCCCCGGCGGTGGCGGGCGCGCCCCGGTCCTCTCCGGGGCCGAGGCGCAGTACGGGCCCGGCCCGGAAGGAGTCGGCGGCCCACTGGAGGAGGGCGGTCCGGCCCAGCCCGGGTTCGCCCGTCACGACGAGGTGGCCGCTGCGGGCGCGCAACCCGTCCAGCAGGGCCCGCACCGCCTCCCGCTGCGCGCTGCGGCCGTGGATGCGCACGGCCGTACGTACGGTCGTCTCTCCGGTCATCCACGGGAGGTTACGCGTGCGTAACCTCACGCGGAAGCCGTCGGTCCGCCGTGGGCCGCCCGGGCGTCGGCCGTGTCACCTGCGGTTGTGCGCCGTACGACGGGAACGCGCACTGTGCCGCCGCCCAGCCGCCGACGCCGGTGGCCGTGCGGCGGCACAGCGGGCCGGCGGCGGCCGCGAGGTGTCCGCGACCGCCGCCGGTGGGTGCCGGGAAGGGCGTCAGGAGCCGTGCGGGCAGTTGCCCCGGTACTCCTCGATGGTCAGGCTCGGCCGGGGCAGCGGGCACAGGAACTGCTCGTAGCGGGTGTCGTTGTCGATGAACCGCTTGAGCCAGGAGATGCTGTACTTCGCGATCGTGGTGTTCGACGTGTTCGGCGAGAAGTGGGTCGCGTTGTTCAGCTCCAGGTAGGCGCGGTCCGTTCCGGACGGCAGGCTGGAGTAGAACGGCTCGGAGTGCGAGGAGACGGGCGCGACCGTGTCGCCGTCGGCCCCCACGATCAGGGTCGGGGTGCTGACCTCCGGCCAGCTCTTGTCCAGGTTCCAGGGTGTGAGCGGGATCGCCGCCTGGAGCGACGGACGGGACTTGGCGGCCTCCAGCGAGCCTCCGCCGCCCATGGAGTGGCCCATGACGCCGAGCCGGCTGCTGTCGATCCGTCCCCGGACGGAGCTGCGCTCGGTCAGGTAGTCCAGGGCGGCCAGCAGTTGCCGACCTCGGGAGTCGGGCTGGTCCAGCGTGGTGTTGGTGTCGATGGTGAAGACCACGAAGCCCTGCGAGGCCAGCCGCGGACCGAGCCAGGCGATGGACGACTGGTACGCGGTGAAGCCGGGCGAGATCACCACGGCGCCGAAGGTGCCGTCGCTGGTGCTGGTCGGGTAGTAGATGGTGCCGCCGCCGAAGCCGGTGACGGCGAGCGAGGAGACGCTGGTGTCGGCCACGGAGTACGGACCGCGCAGGGCCTCGATGCTGGACTCGGTGGGCGCCGGGCCGCGCTCGTACGGGTTGTCGGCGGCCTGGGCGCCCGGGCCGGTGAGGGTGGTGAGCGCGACGGCGGCGGCCACGGCGGCCGTGAGAGCGGCGAGCCGCCGGCGGGGTCCACGGAACGCCGGACGCGCCGCGTGGGTGTGGGGGTTCTGCTGCACGGGGAGTGGTCCTCTCTGTCGGGGCGAGGGGCCCGGCCGGTGGTCGCACACGGCCCGGGGCGCGTGGGGTCGCGTCCCGGGACATCCGGTGGCCGGACGTCGCCGATGAGCTGGCGGTGCCACTGTCGGGGGCCGGTGCGGCCGGGCGGATCGGCAGAATCACCGGTCTCGTGCGCCGCGTCCGGACCGGGACGGACACGACACCGGGACGGCGCGGTGCCTCGACGGCCCTGCACCTCGACGGCCCGGCACCTCGACGGCCCGGTGCCGGGACGGACTCCGCACCGGCACGGACGCGACGCCGGCGGGTTCTGGGCCGGCACGGACACGGACACGGACACGGCCTCGGCAACGGCAACGGCACGAGGACCGGGCGCGGGCGCCGGACGCGATCACCGGCCGGGGACACCGGACGCGGAGACCGCCCACTCACGCCGGACACGAACGCCAGACCCGGACACCGGGCCCGCAGACCGCCCACGCAAGCCGGGCGGACGGCGCCGGGCGCGGGGGCCGTCTTGCCCCGGCACCCCGTCGGTGTGGCACGCTCGGCGTCGGCCGGGCGGTCGTGCCGCCGGCCCGTGTCGGCAAGGTCGGCCCGCCCGGTGCCGGGTGGGGTGCGAGGGAGAGGCGGCGGTATGCGGATCGGACTGCTCGGTACCGGACCCTGGGCGGACATGGCGCATGCCCCCGCCCTGCGTCTGCACGAGGAACTGGACTTCGCCGGGGTGTGGGGCCGCCGCCCCGAAGCCGCCGGGGAGTTGGCGCGGCGGCACGGCACCCGTGCCTACGGCGACCTCGACGCCCTGCTCGCGGACGTGGACGCCGTCGCCATCGCGCTGCCCCCGGAGGTGCAGGCCGACCTGGCGGTGCGGGCGGCGCGCGCCGGGTGCCACCTGCTGCTGGACAAGCCGCTCGCGGCGACCGTGGCGCAGGGGCGGGCGGTGGTCGCGGCGGCGACCGAGGCGCGCGTCGCGTCCGTGGTCTTCTTCACCGCCCGGTTCCAGGCCGCGAGCGAGGCGTGGATCACCGAACAGGGCGCCACGGGCGGCTGGTTCACCGCGCGGGCCCAGTGGCTCGGCGCGGTCTTCGGCGGGGACAGCCCGTTCGCCGACTCACCGTGGCGGCGGGAGAAGGGAGCCCTGTGGGACGTGGGCCCGCACGCCCTGTCCGTGCTGCTGCCGGTGCTGGGCGACGTCCGTCACGTGTCGGCCGCGGCCCCCGGACCCGGCGACACCGTCCACCTGGTCCTCGACCACGCCGGCGGCGCGTCCAGCACCCTCACCCTGAGCCTGACGGCACCGCCGGCGGCGGCGGGCGCCGCGGTGGAGCTGCGCGGCCGCACGGGGGTGACCCTGCTCCCCGAGGAGGACGAGGGCCCGGTGCCGGCGCTGCTGAGGGCAGCGGACGCGCTCCTCGTCGCGGCCGGCGGCGGTGAACCGCACCCGTGCGACGCCTCGTTCGGCCTGCGGGTCACCGAGATCCTCGCCGAGGCGGAGGCCCTGCTGGCCGCCGGACGGCGGTGACCGGCGTCAGCCCCCGGCACGCCCGGCACCCTCGTCGCCCTCGTCGCCCTCGTCGTCGAAGGGTGCGTCGCTCCATCTGAACCAGGCCCGATCGCCCCGGATGTGCAGCAGGAACGCGGCGACCGGGCCGTCGGGGGAGATCAGCCGCACCGTGCGTTCGATCTCGGCCTGAATCGCCTCCCATCGGGACCGGTGTGAGGCGTCGTCCCCCTCCGCGAGGGCCAGTTCGCGCGCGAAGAGGTCCTCGACAGCCGCGAAGGCGGGTCCCGCCCGGAACCGTCCGGACAGCCAGGGGAAGTCGGCTTCGTCGATCAGGATCTCGCCGATGTCCGCGTCCCCGCCCCCGTACCTCGGGTCCACCCCGCGCACGTACCAGGTCTCGCCCTCGAAGCCCACGTCCTGCCGCCCTCCGCCGCCCGCTCCGGTGATCGCTCTCGCGGCCCAGCATGCCACCGGGCCCCGGCACCGGGCCGGAGGAAGCCCCCGGCCCGGTGCGTGGTGCGGCGGCACCGCCGTGCGGCTACCGGTCCGTCACGGCGGGACGGAAGTTGATCCGCTCCCGGACGACCGGGTAGCCGGCCCTGGCGAAGTTCGCCGCCATCGGGTGGTTCCCCCGGTCGGTCGCGGCGGAGACGAACTCCGCTCCCCGTTCGACGAGGAAGTGGGTGCACTCGGCCAGCAGGTCGTAGCCGTACCCGTGGCCGCGGTGTTCGGGCAGGACGCCGATGAAGCCGACGCAGGGGCCGGACGGGTTGTGCGCCGGGATGTGGATGCCGGCGAGGTCGCCCCGGGGAGTGCGGGCCACCTGCCACCATTCGCGCGGCGACGGGCACCAGTGGAAGAAGTCCAGTTCCGCCTGGGCGGCCCGGTCGAGACCGCCCTCCTCGATGTCCAGCAGCGCGTGGGCGTCCAGGGTGACCGAGTGGATGCGGCGGAGCGCGTCGAAGAACACCCCGTCGTCCGGCTCGGGGCGGAACTCCAGCCGCCCGGGCCGCTCGGGCAGCCCGCACTCCGGTGTCCAGCGGTAGAGGAAGCGTTCGACCAGGAGGTCGTACCCGGCCGCCCGTGCGGCGGCGAAGCACGCCTGGGTGGCGGCGCGACGGGCCGGGTCGGTGCGCCAGTCGGCGGGCGGGTTCAGTTCCAGTTCGACCTGCCAGGGCGCGGTGCGCAGGAGTTCGGCTCCCGCTTCCTCCTCGCCCTCGGCCACGTCGAACCAGTTGACGTTGAGGGGTTCGGTGTCGTCGGGACCGCCCCACCAGGCGCCGCGGGCGACGACCACGCCGTCGCGCAGGGCGACCCGCTTCCATTCGGGGCGGTGCCGGGTGAGCCGGTGGGCCTTACGGGCGTCCAGCGGGTCGGGCATGGTGTCGAAGAGATGGGCGTCGCTCGCGTCGAGCGCGCGGATGACCGTATCGGTCACGGATTCCTCCGGGATGCGTCATGCGTGGTGCGCTCCCGGTCGGACGAGATTCACGCCGGGACGACGGGGAGGGAGCGCGGGGTGTCGGTGAACTGCACGGCTCTCCCTCCTTCCGTGGGTCTCGGGCGTGGTGCCCACACCGTAGACCACGACCGTCGGGCGGGGCCATCGCTTTTCCGGTGCGGTTTAAACCAGCCTTAAAGGCCGGTTAAGCGTGGCCCGCGCGGCACAGGACGTCCCAAGTCGGGGCGGGTGCGCGGGGTTTGAGCCGCCGGGAACGGTTGGCCGGACCATGCGTCCTGCGTACCATCGGCGCACGGTGTGAGAGCGCTCTCAGGAACCCGCTCGCACTCTGTCATGTCCCGAACACTCTGGAGACCCCCCACATGACTCCTCGTCACCAGCGCCCGCTCGGCCGCCGCAAGCTGCTCGTCGCCCTCGGCGGCGCCGTCGTGGCCGCTCCCGTCGCCGCCGCCGTCGCCCCGCACGCCCTCGCCGGCGCCGGTCCGGACGGCGACGGCGCCGCGCCCCGGGCCGCGGGCGCGCTGCCGCTGACGATCGTCAACAACACCGGCTCCTTCGGCAACGCCGACGTGCACGTGTACATCGTCGGCAACCAGGACGGCACCCAGGTGCGCGTCACCCCCGACGGCACGGTCGCGCCCGTGGCGCTGTCGGACAACGGGGCCGACGGCTACACCGACTACGCGATCAGCCTCGCCGGCAGCGGCGAGACAACGCTGTCACTGCCGTACCTCTCCGGCCGCATCTACGTCTCGCTGGGCGCCAAGCTGAAGTTCAAGGTCGTCGCCGACGGCGCCGGCAAGCCGGCCCTGCAGTACCCGGCGGGCTGGGTGAAGTCGGACCCCAACCACGGGGTACTGCACGACTGCGCCGAGTTCACCTACAACTCCGCCGGCATGTTCTGCAACACCACCATGGTCGACATGTTCAGCGTGCCGATGAGCATCCGGCTGACCGGCGAGAAGGACCAGACGACCGGCACCGTGCGCCCCGGCGGACGGGCGGCCGTCTTCGACGCGGTGCGGTCGGTGGAGGAGTTCGCTCCGCTCGTCGTGGACGACACGCGCGTGATCGCCCCCGGCCACGGTCTGGACGCCGGGCTGTTCCCCGCGGACTACCTCGCTCCGTACATCGACGAGGTCTGGAGCACCTACACCGGGAAGGATCTGCGCGTGACCACGAACGCCGGCACCTTCACCGGGCGGGTGCGCGGCGACCGGCTGACCTTCGACGGGCCCGCCCAGGTGTCGTTCGCCAAGCCGTCCACCCGGGACGTGCTCTTCTGCGACGGCGCCCTCGCCGCCCCCAACGACGGCACGACCGGTCCCGTCGCGGCGGTCCTGGGCGCCGGTTTCAACCGCTCGACGCTGGTCTCCTCCGCCGACCAGCCCACGACCGACCCGGCGTCGTTCTACCGGGCCGCGCTGACCAACCACTACGCGAAGGCCGTGCACGCGGCCACCGAGGACGGGAAGGCGTACGGCTTCGCCTTCGACGACGTCGCGGACTTCGCCTCGTACGTCCAGGACACCGCGCCCACCGGGTTCCGGCTGACCCTGACCGCCTTCTAGCGCGCTCTCGCCCCGCCGCCCCGGCCCGGCGTGCGCGGCACGGGGCGGCGTAGGAGCGTGGTGGGTGTGCGAAAGGTGCCGGCCCCGCCACCGCGCCGGGGCGAGGAGCGGCGGAGCTGGCTGAGCGGTGCTCCGCCGCCCCGCTGGGTGCGGGCGCTGCCACCGGTCCTCGTCGGGGTGGTCTGCGCGGCGACGCTGGCCAGCGACGACCGGCTCGACATCGGCTTCCTGCTGGGCGCCATCCCGCCGCTGGCCGTCCTGTCGTACGGCCCGCCGGCGACGGCGCTGCTGTGCGGGGCCGTGATCGTGCTGCTGACCGTGCCGGCCTTCCAGCTCGACCGGCCGGGCGACGCCGACCTGCTGACCGTCGTGTTCGTCTCCGTACTGAGCGTCTTCGTGTCCTTCGTGCGCAGCCGCCGTGACGCCCAGCTGGACCTGGAGCGCACGGTCGCCGAGGCCGCGCAGCGGGCGGTCGCCCCGCCGCTGCCCGAGCGGGTCGGCGCGGTGCGCTGTGCGGGGCTGTACCGGGCGGCCCAGAGCGGCACCCTGGTCGGAGGTGACTTCTTCGACGTGCGGGACGGGCCCTTCGGTGTGCGGGCCGTCATGGGCGACGTGCAGGGGCACGGGCTGTCGGCGGTGGCGACGGTCGCCTCGCTGCTGGGCGCGTTCCGGGAGGCGGTGCTCGACCGGCCGGACCTGGTGTCGGTGGCGGCTCGGCTGGACCGCAGGCTGCTGGTGGACGCGGCGGGGGCGCGGCACTCCGAGTTGTTCGCCACGGCCGCGCTGCTGGAGTTCTCCGCCGACGCCCTCGAGGTGCGCGTCGTGGTCTGCGGCAACCCGCCGCCCCTCCTGCTGCGCGGCGGGCGCGCCACGGAGCTGGAGGTGACCCCGTGGACGCCGCTGGGGCTCGGGCTGGCGGACGACTGCGCGATCGAGGTGTCCACGGTGACGCTGCGCCCCGGTGACCGGCTCTTCCTCGCCTCCGACGGGGTGGTCGAGGCCCGGGGCGCCGGCGGCGCCTTCTACCCACTGGCCGAGCGGCTGGCCGTCCTCGCCGCCGGGGAGGCCCGGGACGACACCCTGCTGGAGCGCGTCCGGGCCGATCTCCTCCGGTTCTGTCCGGACGTGGAGGACGACGTCACGATGCTCGTGCTCACCCCGTCGCCCCGCTGACCGGGCGGAACGGGTCCGCCCCTCGGGATGCGCGGACCGCTTCCGCATTGAATGGTGTTATCGGGATATTCGGGACCGACACAGCACGGCACCGAAGCAGCGATCCGGATCCGAGGAGCACTGATCATGTCGACGTCACAGCCCGACGCCTCCCAGCCGTCCGAGTCCCGCGCGGGGGACGACCGCGCCACCCCGGACGACCTGCTCCACGCCCGCACCGGCACCGAGGTGTCCCCCGAGGACGTCGTTCTCGCGGCCGGCCGGGACATCACGCCGAAGAATCTCGAATGGGCCCGGCGGAAGCTGGCCGACGAGGGCCCCGCCGCCCTGGACAAACTGCTGCCCTGACCACGGGCGCGGCCCGGGCGGGTGCCGTGGCACCCGCCCGGGCCGCAGAGGTGCCGCGACGCGTCAGGCGGTCCGGTCGTCGCCGCGGTCCGGCGCCTCGGTCCCGTCCGGGAGGTCCGTCTCGTCCTCCACGATGTGCACGGCCGCCTCCTCGGCGCCCGCGGCCCCGCCGTCGATGCCGACGTCCTCGGCGATCGTCTCCTTCGTCGTGTCGGTGCGCACGCCCTCGTCGGGGGCGACCAGCCGGCCGGAGCGTTCGGTGCCCGCCTCGGGGTCGACCGGTTCGCCCTCGCCGCCGGGCTGGTCGCCCACGCCGTCCCCGGCGGGCCCGGACACGTCGGGCACCTCCTGGGCGAGCCTCTGGTCCAGGGTCTCGCCGTCGCGCTGCTCGGCCGCCGTGGTGCCGTACTTGGTCACGCCCAGGGGTTTCTCCGGCGGGGAGTAGCCCTCGTCGAGCGTCTCGTCGTAGGTCCGCTCGTCGACGGCGTCCTGGAGGTCGAGGGGCGCGGCATCCTCCTGCTCCTCGTTGTCCCCGGTGGGCTGGTAGGCGTCGTCGGCCATCGGGTCCGTGCCCATCGCTGCCTCCCTCTCGCGCTGCGGCGGCTCGGTGGTCTCGGTGTGCGGTTCGCGTTTCCCGTTACGCGATCTCTAACCCGTTCCGGGAGGGTGGTCTTCACCCGCGCGGCGCGACGCGCACGGTCAGATCGGTGATCGGGTACGCGGTCCAGTCCCGGGCGTAGCCGGGCGCGCCGCCGCCCGGGCCGGTGACGGCGGCGACCGGGATGCGGCGCGCGGTCTCGACGATCTCGGCGGCGGTGGTGTTCTCGTTGTTGCCGCTGGTGGCGCCGGAGGAGCAGCCGGTGTAGTAGCCGATCGGGATGGACTCGTGCCCGGTGACCAGGCAGGGCGGGCGGACGCCGAGCCGGTGCAGTTCGTCCGCGACCCGGGCCCAGTCCTCGCGGCTCGCGACATTGCGGTCGACGGTGCCCTCGAGGACGGTGAGCTGCACGGCCAGGTGACCGGCGACCGCGAGCGCGACCAGGGGCGCCGCCACCGGCCGCCACCGCCCCCGGTGCGTCCTGGCCAGGTGCCACAGTCCGTCGGCGACCGGGATCGCCAGCAGGGCGTAGGCGGGCTGGAGGAAGCGCGGCGCCGCGTAGCCGATCATGAGCAGGTAGGGTGCCGCGGCCGTGACGGCGCAGACGAACGGGACCAGGGTGAGGGCGGTGCGCCGGGCCCGGGCCGCGACGGCGACACCGAGCGCGGCGACGAACGGCAGGACGATCCACCAGGCGGTGACCACCGGGTGGGGCATGGAGCCGGTGCACGGGCGGCACAGGCCCCGGCCGCCGAGGCTGCGCATCTGGTCGTCGACGGCGATGTTCCAGCCGAGGCCGCCCTGGATCTCGGAGGCCCTGGACAGCCGCTCGCCGAGGCCGCCGTACCAGCCGTACGCCTCGATCACCCACTCCACTCCCCCGGCGGCGAGACCGCCCACGAGGGCGAGCAGCAGCATCCAGCGGCGGCGGACGAGGACCAGGGCCAGCAGGGGCACGGTCACCCATACGGCGTCGGTGGGCCGCATCCACGCCATCAGCGCGACGCCGGCCACCACGCCCCACAGCGCGGCCCGGCCGGAGCGCTCCTGCCAGGACCGCAGGAAGCAGCCCACGCAGATCAGGGCACCGATCGCGACCCAGTAGTTGGGCATGGCCTGCGGGCCGTAGAAGAGGGTCACCCACAGGGTGGCGAAGAACGCGCCCGCGGTGGCGACGACGCGTGTCGGGAACAGTCCCTTCCAGGCGCGCAGGGCCAGGTACAGGCCGACGCCGGACAGCACGGCGAGGTAGACGCGCAGCAGTTCGGTGGAGGACGACCAGGACGCGACGGGCGCCACCAGCAGGGAGACGCCCCGGGCGCGCGGGGCGCTGAAGAAGGCGGCGGGGTGGTGGGTGGTGACCTGGCTGACGTACACCGTCTCGTCCCAGCCGAGGCCCATCCACGGGTGGACGAAGATCAGTTGCAGGAGGGTGAACACGGCGGCCACCACGGCGAGCGGGACGTCGCCGCGCAGGCGTCGGGGGCTTCCGGTCGATGGGGCCGGCTCACCTCGTCGTCTGCCGGTGAGCATGGCGTTCGCGCCGTCGGCCATCGTGCACCCCTTACCCCCGCTCGTCGCGGAGCCGCTCGGTCCTCACCTCCTGCCGCCACTGGCGGGAGTACGGAATCCGGATCACTGATCAAACTAATGCACGGGCCCGCGGGGCGGTACTCGGCCGGGCGCCCGGCCCCGCCGGTACCGTTCCGCGGCCGGTCAGCGGGCGTTGGGACGGCGGTGCGGGGGCTGTTCGGGTGTGGGGCGGCGCTTGGGCGCGGGCACGGCGCGGGTGACGGGCCCGTCGCCGTTCACGGTCACCGCCTCGCCGTGGTGATGGATGGTCAGCGGCTCCCCGTCCAGCAGGGTGTACGTCGCCTTGTCGGAGCCGACCTCCACCCGCAGGCACCGGCCGCGGAACTGGAGCCGGAAGGCGAGGCGGCTGAACTTCTCGGGCAGGCGCGGTGTGAAGCGGAGGCTGTCTCCCTCCCGGCGGGTGCCGCCGAAACCGGCGACCAGCGCCATCCACGTACCGGCGAGGGAGGCGATGTGGAGCCCGTCGCGGGTGTTGTGCTCCAGGTCCGCCAGGTCCATCAGCGCGGCCTCGGCGGCGTAGTCGTAGGCCAGGCGCAGGTGTCCGGTCTGGGCGGCGACGACGGCCTGGCAGCACGCGGACAGGGAGGAGTCGCGCACGGTCAGCGGCTCGTAGTAGGCGAAGTTGCGGGCGATCTGGTCCTCGTCGCAGTGGGCGTCGAACCAGCTGCCGCAGGTGTACATCGCCAGCACGAGGTCGGACTGCTTGATCACCTGTTTGCGGTAGAGGTCGAAGTAGGGGAAGTGCAGCATCAGCGGGTACTGGTCGGCGGCGGTGCGGGCGAAGTCCCAGCGCTGGTGCCGGGTGAAGCCGGTGTGCTGCTCGTGGACGCCCAGCTCCTCGTTGTACGGGATGTGCACGGACTCCGCCGCGTCCCGCCAGGCGGCGCTCTCCTCGTCGTCGACGCCGAGCCGGGCCGCGTCGTCGGGGTGGCGCTCGCACACGTCGGCCGCGGCCAGGAGGTTCGAGCGGGCCATGAGGTTGGTGTAGGTGTTGTCGTCGGTGATGGCGCTGTACTCGTCCGGGCCGGTGACGCCGTCGATGTGGAAGACCCCGTGGTGGTCGTGGTGGCCCAGCGACCGCCACAGCCGGGCCGTCTCCACCAGGAGTTCGAGGGCGGTGTCGCGTTCGAAGTCGGTGTCGCCGGTGGCCGCCGTGTAACGCACCGCGGCGTGCGCGATGTCGGCGGCCACGTGGAAGGCGGCCGTCCCGGCCGGCCAGTAGGCGGAGCCCTCCGAGCCGTCGATGGTCCGCCACGGGAAGGCGGCGCCGCGCAGACCGAGCTGGGCGGCGCGGTCGCGGGCGGCGGGCAGGGTGTCCCGGCGCCAGCGCAGCGCCTCGGCCACGGCCCGGGGCTCGGTGTAGGTCAGCACGGGCAGCACGAACATCTCGGTGTCCCAGAACGCGTGCCCGTCGTAGCCGGAGCCGGTCAGCCCCTTGGCCGGAATGGCCCGCTGTTCGGCGCGGGCGCCGGCCTGCAGTACGTGGAAAAGGGCGAAGCGCACGGCCTGCTGGATCTCCTCGTCACCGTGCACCTCGACGTCGGCCCGCGCCCAGAAGTCGTCGAGGTAGGCGCGCTGTTCGGCCACCAGGCCGTCCCAGCCGCTGTGTCCGGCGGCGGCCAGCGCCGCCTCGACCTGGTCGCTCATCGCGGGCCGGGAGCGGGCACCCGACCATCCGTGGGCGACCGTCTTGCGCACCCGCAGCCGCTGTCCGGGTTCCAGCACGGCGGTGACGGTCAGCCGGGCGACGTCCGGGTTGCTCTCGCTGCTGGTGGTGGTCTCGCCCGGGGCGTCGATCTCGTGGTCGGCGGCCACGGCGACCCGCAGGCCGCTGCGCCGGGTGCGGTGGACCAGGCGCAGCCGGGAGCCGACGGCCATGTCCTCCTCGGGCTCCAGCGGCGACCTCAGCGCCTTGGACGTGCGGGGGTCGCCGTCGGGGTCGGGCAGGCTCTCGTTGGCGACCAGCTCGGACTGGATCACGACCCTGGTCCGGCTGTCGACGGGCTCGACCTCGTAGGAGACGGCGGCGATGGCCCGCTGGGTGAGCGAGACCAGCCGGGTGGAGCGCACCCGGACGGTCGTACCGGCCGGGGAGGTCCACTCGCAGGTCCGCTCCAGGACCCCGCGTCGCAGGTCGAGGGTCCGCTCGTGCTTGTCCAGCCGGCCGTAGCGCAGGTCGAAGGGTTCGTCGTCGACCAGCAGGCGCAGCAGCTTGCCGTTGGTGACGTTGATGACGGTCTGGCCGGACTCGGGATAGCCGTAGCCCGCCTCGGCGTAGGGCAGCGGGTGGAGTTCGTACACGCCGTTGAGGTAGCTGCCGGGCAGGCCGTGCGGTTCGCCCTCGTCGAGGTTGCCGCGCCAGCCGATGTGTCCGTTGGACAGGGCGAAGACGGACTCGCTCTGGGCCAGGAGGTCGAGGTTGAGGGCCGTCTCGCGCACGGCCCACGGCTCGACGCTGTACGTCCGGTTGGTGATCACGCGTCACCTCCCGGTCCCAGCTCGGCGAGGTCCTTGACGACGCGGTCCGCGCCGTGGGCGTAGAGGGCGTCGGTCTGGCCCACGCGGTCGACGCCGACGACGTAGCCGAAGTGCCCGGAGCGGCCCGCGTCCATGCCGGCCAGGGCGTCCTCGAAGACGGCGGCCCGGGACGGTTCGACGCCCAGGTCGCGGGCGGCGGCGAGGAAGGTGTCGGGGCGCGGCTTGCCCGGCAGCCCGCGTTCGCGGGCGACCACGCCGTCGACCCGTACGTCGAAGAGGCGTTCGGCGTCGATGGAGCGGAGCACGTCCCGGGTGTTGGCGCTGGAGGAGACGATCGCGGTGGCGAGGCCGGCGGCGCGGACCGCGTCGATGTAGCGCAGCGTGCCCTCGTAGGGCTCCACGCCGTCGGTGCGGATCTTCTCCAGGACCAGCTCGTTCTTGCGGTTGCCGACGCCGTTGACCGTCCGCGCGTCCGGTGGGTCGTCGGGGTCGCCCTCGGGGAGTTCGATGCCGCGGGAGGCGAGGAAGGTGCGCACGCCGTCGGCGCGCGGGCGGCCGTCCACGTACTCGTCGTAGTCGGAGTCGGTGAAGGGCCTGAAGTCCGCGCCGTCCCGCTCGCGCAGGAAGGCGTCGAAGGTCTCCTTCCAGGCGGCGGCGTGCACCACCGCGGTCTTGGTGACGACCCCGTCGAGGTCGAAGAGGCAGGCCCGGATGGAGTCGGGGAGTCCCAGCTGCGTCGTCATACCCCACACAGTTCCCCGCCGGGGCGGCTCCGATCAGGTGACACACTCTGCGTGTGACGCTGACCTTCGACGACCTCCTCGCCCGTGCCCGCCGTCTGCCCCGCGGAGGACGGCGCGCGATCCTCGGTATCGCGGGCAGTCCCGGGGCCGGCAAGTCGACACTGGCGGAGTGCCTGGTGCGGGAGTTGAACGGGACCGGCGAGCCGTGGGTCGCGCACGTCCCGATGGACGGCTTCCACCTCGCCGACGTCGAGCTGGACCGGCTGGGCCGCCGGGAGCGCAAGGGGGCGCCCGACACCTTCGACGCGGCCGGGTACGCGGCGCTGCTGGGCCGGCTGCGCGCGGAGCCGCACGGCCGGGCGACGGACGGCGACCCGGCGGACGGCGAGGACCCGGCGGACGGCGACACCGTGTACGCCCCCGGCTTCGAGCGGGTGCTGGAGCAGCCGATCGCGGGGGCGGTGCCGGTGCCGCCCTCGGCCCGGCTGGTCGTGACCGAGGGCAACTACCTGCTGCTCGGCACCGGCGCCTGGGCCCGGGTGCGCTCCCACCTCGACGAGGTCTGGTTCTGCGAACTCGCGGAGGATGAACGGGTCCGGCGCCTGGTGGCCCGGCACGAGCGGTTCGGCAAGTCCCCCGCGGACGCGGTCGCCTGGGTCCGGGGCAGCGACCGCCGCAACGCCGAGCTGGTCGCCGCCACCCGGGACCGCGCCGACCTCGTGGTGCCCGAGGGGGCGATGCCGGTCAGCCGGTGATGCGGGTCAACCGGTGATGCCGGCCGGACCGCTGACGTCGGTCCCTACGCCGGCGTCGGTCCCTCCCCCGCCATCGGGCGATCCGGTCATGATCCGCCGTCCGTGCGCTGCGGCCGCCCGGCGTCCGGGAAGCCGTCGGCGCTCACGTGCGGCAGCACACCGCTCGCCACCCGGTAGCGCCCGCCCGGCACGTCGTCCGACCTGGTGATGTGCACGGCGAGCGGGCCGGCCCACTCGTAGCCGCGCCGTTCGGCGTGCCGGGCGAGGCTGTCGGTGAGCACCTGGCCCACCCGGCCGCCGTGGCGTGCCAGTTCGTCGTGCACGCTGCCGGCGAGGGCGACGTCGTAGGCGTTGGGGGCCAGCACCCGCCCCGCGGGAGAGACCACCGCTTTGCTGTCGCATTCGGTGCGCAGGGCGTCGAGGAGTTCGACCGGGTCCTTGTCGAAGACCCGCGCCCACAGCGCTTCCATGCGGTTCTCCAGTGTTTTCTCCAGCGCGCTGATGGCGCCCATGTGTGTCACCTTCCGGGGGTGCCCCCGGGGCCGGTCGCCCGGCCGCCCGGGAGGGAGTGCGGTCGTGGGGCGGTCGTGCGCCGGTCAGTGCTCGTCGTAGTCGCCGGGCCGGACGTGCGCCTCCTCCAGGGCCTCGCGCATGGTCCGGCCGGTGCCGCCGGGCGCGCGGGGCGTCTCCTCGTCCTCGCGCCGGTCGAGGACGTCGTCGGTGGTGTCGGTCTTCGGCCGGTTCTCTTCCGGGACGGTCATGACACTGCCTCTCGTGCGTGTTGCGGTCGCTTTCGCAACGGCGGGTTCCCGGTCGGCGCCGGGCTATCCCCGCCGACCGCGGGGCGGGGCGGGCGGCGCGGAATCCGGCGTCGGAGGGCGGCCGGGCCGCCCCGGACACGGCCGGGCAGGTCACCGGGGGTGAGCTATGTTGACCTCCGTGGGAGACAAAGGAGGCGCACCCGTGCCATCGCCGCAGCAGGCCCGCGCACAGGCATCGGCGATCACCTCGGGACGTACGGCCGAGGAGACGGAGGTCTCCGCCACGTCCCGGCTCAGGACGCTGTTCGACCGTCCCCGTCTCTCCCCCGGACAGCGGCGCATCGCGCAGTACCTGATCGAGCACCTCCCCGAGGCGGCGTTCCTGTCGATCACCGACCTCGCCGACCGGGTGGGGGTCAGCCAGCCCTCCGTGACGCGGTTCGCCTCCGCGGTGGGCTTCAGCGGCTACCCGGCGCTGCGGGAGCGGCTCCAGTCCATCGCTCTGGGCGGCCGGGGCACCGGTCCGGCCGAGGAGAACCGGGGCAACGAACTGCAGGCGGCCGTGGACGCGGAGATCGAGAACCTGGAGAACCTGCGGCGTGACTTCGCCGACGCCGACCGGGTCATCGACGTGGGCCGCAAGCTGGCGGCGTCCACCCCGCTGACCGTCCTCGGCCTGCGCATCTCGGTCTCCCTCGCCGAGTACTTCGCCTACGCGGCCCGCCGGGTCCACCCGGACGTGCGGCTGGTGACCCGCGGCGGCAGCGTCGCCTACGACGCGCTGCTGCAGTCCCGCGAGGCCGGCGGCACCTGGGTGCTCGCGTTCTCCATGCCCCGGCACGCCCACGAGACGCTGAACGCCGTCCGGGTGGCGCGCGGCGCGGGACTGAAGGTGGCGCTCATCACCGACCTGGCCCTCGGACCCGTCGTCGACGAGGCCGACGTCACCTTCGCCACGGGCACGGGGTCGCGGCTGGTCTTCGACTCCTACGCGGCGCCCGGCGTGATGTGCGCGGCCCTCCTCCAGGCCATGACCGACGCCGATCCCGAGCGGACCCAGGCCCGGCTGGAGGGGTACGAGCAGGTGGCCGACCAGCACCAGTTCTTCCTGCGGGACTGAGCGGGCCCTTTTTCGCGAGCCGAAGCACGCATGAATGTTTTCATACGTCTTGCAAAGCGGATGGCATATATAAATACTGCTCCACGGATCGCACCCCCGGCCTCCGGAACGCGTCCGCACCCGCGTGAACACCACGGCCGCCGACTCCTACCCGCTCCGGCGCCCGCGGTGTTCCGTCGGGCGTCTCCCGCGTGAGCGCCCGCGGCGGTCCCGGTCGTCCCCTGGACCGGGGCCGCCCCCCACCGTCGTCCCACCCCGTCGACGCCGCCGCACCGGAAGCGATGATCATGCCCCTGACGACCACGCGCACCAGCCCGGACTGGCCCTGCCAGGTGAAGGCCCCCGGCAGTTACGACTGGGAACGCTCGGCGGCCAAGTGGCTGCGCGAACTGGTGCCGGCCCGCTACGCCGGCTATCCGGCGCTGATCCGCCACCCCGTGCTCCTCGCCCGCCACGCGCAGATCCAGGTCCAGCACGAGATCCGGGTGGCGCGCACCGCCCTGCAGACGGCCCGCGCGGACCTGCCCCGGCTCGGGCTGCCCGAGTCGGTCATCGAGCACACCATCAAGCTGTACGCGGCGGAGGTCCTGCAGCTGCAGCACATCGCGCGCAGCGTACGGGCGGTCACCGAGGCGCTGGTCGAGCGCGGCGGCGGGCGCTGATACCCCCGTCCGCCGGTCCCTGACGCCCCGCGGGTGCGGTCAGGCCGCGAGAAGGCGCCGCAGCGCCGCGCGCAGGGCGGCGACGAAGGAGTCCCGGCCGCTGTCGTCGAGCGCGTCCAGCGACAGGTAGGGGTTGAGGTCCTCCAGTTCGACCAGCAACAGCTCGCCGCCGGGGGCACGGCAGGCGTCGACGCGCTGGATGCCGTGGTCGATACCGTTCCACTCGATGAACCGCCGGGCGAATTCGAGGTCCCGTGCGGTGGCGTCGTACGGCACCAGCTCCCAGCGCCGGCCGGGGTCCGGCGCGAAGAGGGCGTACTGGAAGTCGTCGTCGACGAAGTAGAAGGACACCTCGTACGCGAAGTCGACGCGCGGCTGCACCAGGATGCCCCCGTCGACTCCGGCGGATCCGTCGGCCCCGGCGGCCCCGGCGTCCTCGTCGCCGAGCGCCTGCGGGAGGCGGTCGGCGGGCACGATCCGCAGGCCCGCCGAGTCCGCGCCGAGCCGGGGCTTGACGACGTACTCGTCCGCCGCCGGCAGCAGGTGCAGGTCCGCGAGGCTCCCCACGGTGGGTATGACCGGTTCCCCGGCAGCGCTCAGGTCCAGCAGGTACTGCTTGCCGGCCATGTCCGCCCGGCCGGTGAGCTGGTTGTAGACCCGCGTACCGCGCTCGGTGGCGCGCTCGCGGAAGGCGTCGTAGGCGGCCCGGTGGCCCAGCACCGGACCGCTGTTGCGGACCACCACGGCGTCGAAGGCGTCGAGCAGCGCGGCGGCCTCCCCCGGGTGACACAGCGCCAGGTCGAACTCGTCGCGCAGCCGGGAGGTCAGGAAGATGTCCTCGTCGCAGTAGCGCCGGCCGCGCGCCGGGTAGGCCAGGTCGGTGACGTACAGAAGACGGGGACGGACGGACGGCATGCGGGCCTCCTCGGGGCTGACCGGCTGTGATCGTATGTGATCGACAGCTCGGCAGCTCGACAGGTCGACCTCCGGAGTGCACTCAGTTCCCCCTCCAGGCTGCACCGAGTGCCACCAGGCCGGTGAACTGCTACGTTCCCCCTCATGAGCTCCAGCAGCGCGGCGCCCGGCCGCGAGGACGGCAACGGCGCGGCGGCTGCCGCGGACGCGGCGGGCGGGCGTCCGCCGATGCGCGAGGCACTGGTCGCGGCGGCGTTCCGGCTGTTCCTGGAGCGGGGCTACGAACAGACGACCATCGACGACATCGTGGCGCTCGCCGGTGTCGGACGGCGCTCCTTCTTCCGCTACTTCCCCTCCAAGGAGGACGTGGTCTTCCCCGACCACGAGCGCTGCCTGGCCGACATGACGGCCTTCCTGGCCGCCTCCCCCGAGGACGCCGACCCGGTGGCCCGGGTCTGCGACGCGGCCCGCCTGGTGCTGCGCATGTACGCCGAGAACCCGGACTTCTCGGTGCAGCGCTACCGGCTCACCAAGAAGGTCCCGGGGCTGCGGGCGTACGAGTTGTCGGTGGTGTGGCGCTACGAGCGCGCCCTCGCCGAGTATCTGCGCGGGCGCCTGGGCGGGCGGCCGGACGGGACGCTGGAGGCGGACGTGATCGCGGCGGCGGTGGTCGCGGCCCACAACAACGCCCTGCGGTCCTGGCTGCGTTCGGACGGGCGGAAGGACGCCGGCGCCGCGGTGGACCACGCGCTCCGCTACGCGCAGTCCGCCTTCGGCGGCGCGCCGACACCGCCGCCCGCCGACGAGCAGGGGGACGTGGTCGTCGTCGTCGCACGGCGCGGCGCACCCCTGTGGCAGGTGGTGCGGGAGGTCGAGGCGGCGTTCGCCGGCGACTGACCGGCCTCGTCCCACGAGCCGTGGCGTCGGAAAGCGAGGGTACCGAGTGCCTTTACGTGTGGCACGCAGTGCCATAGCCTGTGGCCGTGCACGGTGGCACGGTCACCCGCGCACCCGCGTGCCCGGGAGACCGCGCACGCGGTTCCGGCTCGAGTGCAGGGAGTTGACCAGCGTGTACCACCACTCAGGAAACGTCGCTCAGCAGACGGCCGGCTCCGCCACGGGCGTGCTCGATCCCAAGGGCCCGGAGACCGAGGCGATCCACTTCCAGCGCTGCACCTGGTGCGGCACCGCCATGTACCACCGGGTGCTGTGCCCCGTCTGTCGGGGCAGCGACCTGCGGACCGAGCGCAGCGAGGGCACGGGGACGGTGCGGCACGCCACGGTGGTGCACCGCAACACCCCCGCCGCGCGCAATGTGTCCCTGATCGAGATGGCCGAGGGCTTCGTGCTGCGCGGACGGGTCATGGGCCCGCTCATCGGCATCCACAGCGGCGACCGGGTGCGGCTGTCCACGGCCAAGGACCCGGTACGCGGCGAGCCGGTCTTCCAGCTGGTCGACGAGCCGTACCGGGCCTGGACCTGACTGTGCGTCAGCCGAGCCGGCGGTCCGCCTCGGACGTGGGCGTGATCCTGATGCCCACGGTGCCGGCCGTTCCGCGGCGCAGCCGGCTGCCGAGGAGGGTGAGCCGGCCGACGATTCCGTACTTGCGGGCGATCAGCCGGCGGTAGCGGCCGGTGGTGGCCGGGTCGCAGACCTCCGCCGTCGCCGGGATCTGGGCGCCGGTCGGCCGGCCGCGCAGGTCGCACGGACCGATCAGCACGTCCGCGCGGTTGCGGACCCGCTTGACCTTCCAGGAGTCGGCGGCCGTCCAGACGCCGAGCGCGTCCCCGTCCCGTACGACCCACACGGGGGTGGCGACCGGGGTGCCGTTCTTCCGGTAGGTGGTGACCAGCAGGTACTTGCCGGTGCCGAGCCGGGCCACTGAGACGTCGTCCATGGCGGGGAGTCTAGGCGTGCGCCGGGCACGGCCGCGGGCCCGGCAACCGCACCGCACCGCACCGCACCCGCATCAACACCGCACCCGCACCCGTCTCAGTCCAGGGCCGCGGCCATCCTCCGTACCGCTTCCGTGATCACCTCGGCCGACGTCGCCAGATTGAGCCGCAGGTGCCCCGCGCCGCCGGTGCCGAACGGGATGCCGGAGCTGAGGGCCACCCGGCCGCGCCGCAGGAAGACGTCCGCCGGATCGTCCCCGAGGTCCAGCGGGCGGCAGTCGAGCCAGGCGAGGTAGGTCGCCTCACCGGGCCGGTGGACCACCCCGGGCAGGTGCTCGGCCAGCAGCCGGGTGAGCAGCCGGCGGTTCTCCTCGATCCCGGCGAGCACGGCGTCCAGCCAGGCGGTGCCGTCGCGCAGGGCGGCCGTGTGGGCCAGGACGCCGACATGGCTCGGTCCGTGGCCGACCTCCTCGGGCATCCGCGCCAGGTCGGCGGCGGCACCGGGTCCGGCGAGGGCGAGCGCCGCCTTGAGACCGGCCAGGTTCCAGCCCTTGGACGCGGACATCAGCGCGAGGCCGCGCTCGGCCCCGGGCACGCTGAGGTACGGCACGAAGCGCGCGCCCGGGCCGGTGACGACCGGCGCGTGGATCTCGTCGGCGACGACCCGGACGCCGTACCGCTCGGCGAGGGCGGCGACGGCGGCCAGTTCCTCGGCGGTGTGCACGGTGCCGGTGGGGTTGTGCGGGCTGCACAGCAGGTAGGCGGCGCGCCCCGACCCGGCGACGGCCCGCCGGAACTCCTCCTCCAGCACACCGAGGTCGATGCGCAGATCGGCACCGAGGGGCGCTTCGACGACCCGCCGGTCCATGTGGGACACGAACGCGTGGAACGGCGGGTACACCGGCGGGTTGACGATCACCGGGTCACCGGGGCCGGTGACCAGCTTGAGCATCTCGACGACGCCCAGCATCACGTCGGGCACGATCGCGGTGCGTTCGACGGCGAGGTCGTCCCAGCCCCAGCGCTTGCCCGCGAAGGTGGCCAGCGCCTCGGCGTAGGCGGTGCCGACGGGGTAGCCGGTGTCGCCGAGTTCCACGGCTTCGGTGACGGCGCGTACGACGGGGGCGGCGAGGGGGACGTCCATCTCGGCCACCCACAGCGGCAGCACGTCGGCCGGGTAGGTGCGCCACTTCATGCTGGTGCGGCGGCGCAGTTGCTCGAGCGTGAGGGCGCGAAGGGGGTTCGGCTCGCCGGACGGGTGCTCCTCGATGCTGGTCATGGGGCACAAGATAGGCGGCGGCGGTGCCGACCGGAAGCGGGACGGGAGGGCGCCGGCGGGCGGGTGGGGCCGCCGGGCCGTGAACACCGGTGCGCCCGCCCCCGTATGGGAGGAGGGCCCTCGATGTCGGGCAGGGCCTCCGCGGCGGTGGCGCCGCGCGTCCGGGTTCGGGAGCACACGCATGAGGCACGCACGACGACGCATGGTCCGGCGAGTCGCACGGCTGGCGGCCGTCGGCGGGCTGCTGCTCGGGGGGACGATGGTCACCCGGGCGGTGGCGAGCGAGCCGCCCGACGCACCCGCGGTGCCGTACACCTCGGCGCGGGCGGCGTCCGGCACGGGCGCCGGCCTGGTGTCCCGGCTGGGCGCCGACCGTACGGCGGGCCACTGGGTCGGCTCCGACGGGCGGCCGGTCGTCGCGGTCACCGACGAGGGCACCGCCGCGCGGGTGCGGCGGGCCGGCGCCGAGGCGAAGGTCGTGCGGCACAGCATGGCCGAGCTGAAGTCGGCAACCGAGGCGCTGCGTTCCGCGCCGCGGGTGCCGGGCACGGCATGGGCCCTCGACTACCGGTCGAACGAGGTGGTGGTGCGGGGTGACAGCACGGTCTCCCGGGCCGACTGGTCCAGGCTGACGGACGTCGCCTCGGGCATCGGCGGCTTCGTCCGCATGGAGCGCACCGAGGGCGCCTTCACCACCCGCCTGAACGGTGCCGAGCCGATCCTGTCCACGGCGGGGCGCTGCTCGGCGGGCTTCAACGTGACGGACGGGAGAGACGACTTCATCCTCACCGCGGGCCACTGCGGGCCGACGGGGTCGGTGTGGTTCGGGGACGAGGGGGGCGACCGTCAGGTCGGCAGGACGGTCGCCGGGAGTTTCCCCGGGGACGACTTCTCCCTGGTCGAGTACGCCGACGGCGAGGCCGGCGAGGGCGCCGAGGTGGTGGCCGTCGGCGGGGGCAAGGGGGTGCGGATCACGGGTGTGGGTGAACCGGCCGTGGGTCAGCGCGTGTTCCGCAGCGGCAGCACCAGCGGGCTGCGCGACGGCCGGGTGACCGCGCTGGAGGCGACGGTCAACTATCCGGAGGGCACGGTCACCGGTCTGATCGAGACCGACGTCTGCGCGGAACCGGGCGACAGCGGGGGGCCGATGTTCTCCGAGGGCGTCGCGCTCGGCGTGACCTCGGGCGGCAACGGGGACTGCGACAAGGGCGGCACGACGTTCTTCCAGCCGCTGCCGGAGGCCATGGAAGCGCTGGGCGTGCGGCTGCTCGCCGCCGCGCGGGAGGGCGCGGCGCCGTCCGCACCTGCGGCGAACGGCGGCGAGGGTGCGGGCGCGGGCGCGGGCGGGGCCACGGCGCCGGGGGGCGCGGCCCCGGGGGCCACGGCACCCGTCACGGGTGTCGACGGCTCGACGCTCCTGTCGCGTCTCACCGACCGCCGCAACGTCGGCCCCGGCATGCTCGTCGTCGCGGGCAGCACGGTGGCCCTGGTGGCCACCCGCTGGATCCGCGCGGAGCAGGACCGCAAGGCCTACCGACGGCACTACTCGGCGACATGGGGGTGAGCCGAGGTCAGTGCGAGAAGGGCACCCTCTGGGTGCCCGGGGGGCGGAGCCGCGATGCGCCGAGGAGAGCCCGGACGCCGCTCAGGCGGCGTGCTCCGGGGCCGAGGCCCACTCCATGACGAGCCGCTGGTACTCCTCGCGCTGCTCGACGCTCAGTGTCCCGCCCGACCGGAGCCACAGGGCCCGGATCTCCTCGTTGACCTCGGCAGCCGATCGCTCGGAGGAGGGTTCAACAGTGGTGGACATGCTGTGAAGCATACGGCGCCGCGCGTGAAGACGATGTGAGTAATCGGCGGCCAATCGGACATAACGGACCGTGTTACTGGTCACGTCGATCTTCTCATCTGTCAAGGCCCGGGGGCGAGTTCGCTGTCCGCGCTGTGTCCTGCCGCACACCTCCCACCCGTTCACACCTGTGCCGCCCCCAACACCAGTACCTGGATGGCCAGCACGGCGGCGCCGCGCGCCCAGTCGTGGAAGTCGGACACCCGGGTCTCCAGTACTACCGGGGCGGCCCGTGGATGCCGGTTGTCGCGGATGGTGTTCTCCACCACGTCGCCGGCCACCTTCATCAGCCCCACCCCTTCCCCGGCGAGCAGGATCTTCTGCGGCATCACGAAGTTGGCGATCTGCGCCACCAGGGTGCCGAGGGCCCGCGCGGCCTCCCCGACCACCCGCGCCGGCATGGGCTCCCCCGCGGCGGCGGAGGCGAGGATCTCCTCGTAACCCACGTCACGGCCGGTGGCGGCCCGGACCTGGTAGCGGATGTTGGGGATGGTCAGCAGCGAGACCGCGCTGCCGCGCCGCCCGTCGGGGGTGAGCGGGCCGTACGGGTCGAGGATCCAGTGACGCCCGAAGCCGCGGTCCTCGTCCCCCGAGTACGGCACCCGCCTGCCGCCGAGCACCAGTCCGTAGCCGAGGCCCGCGCCGATGGTCAGCACCACGAACCGGTCCAGGCCGCGCCCCGCCCCGAACCAGGTCTCGGCCTCCACGAAGGCCGCGGTGTCGTTCTCGACCACCACCGGCAGACCGGTCCGTTCCTCCACGAGCGCGGCCAGCGGAACGCCCCGCCACCCCAGGAAGGGGGACTCGCCGACCACGGAGCGTCCCTCGACGAGGCCGCCCACACCGATCCCGAGCCCGGCCGGCCGGGGACGCCCCCGGGACAGCTCCCGGGTCATTCCGGCCAGCACGTCGGCGACCTCTCCGGGGTCCCGTGCGGCCAGCGAACGGTCCAGGCGGGCGACGATCTCGCTGCGCAGCGTGGTGAGGACGCCGTACACCGTGTCATCGGTGATCTTGAAACCGAGGAAGTGCCGGGAGTCCGCGACCACGTCGAGCGGCTGGGAGGGGCGCCCCTGCCGCCCCTCCGTCGCGCCCGCCTCCTCCACCTCGACCAGCAGTCCCTCCTGGATGAGCGGCTTGGTCAGCCGGGTCAGGCTGCCCGGCGACAGATCCAGCCGCCGGGCGATCTCCGTCCGGGACAGCGGGCCGTGCACGAGCACCTCGATCGCCACGGAGCGCTCACCCGGGCTCAGCGGAAGCCAGCTTTCGGCCTGAGTGCGCATGACGAATCCAGCCCCACTTTCTTCCATCACGGAAATAACAAGGCCATTTTAGGCTCATTCCCTCACGGAAAACGATCTCCGCACACCTCTTGACGCACCGATTATTCCGCCTCAAAAGTAAACAGGACGAGCCGTCCCACGCGAGGGAGTCTGCCGATGTCCATCGCCTTCAGCAGCCGTTCCGGGAAGCAGGGTGACGGTCGTCTCGCCGCCGTGTTCATCGCGCCGGCGTTCCTCGGGTTCGCGGTCTTCCTGCTCTGGCCGACACTGCTCGGCGTCTACCTGAGCTTCACCCGTTTCAATCTGCTCACGCCGGCCGAGTGGGTCGGTCTCGACAACTACGTGCGGATGGTCAACGACCCCATCTTCTGGGAGTCGCTGCGGGTCACGGTCGTCTACGTGGTCCTCAACATCGGCGTGCAGACCGTCTCGGCCCTGGCCATCGCCGTGCTGCTGCAGCGCCTGACCCGGTCCCCCTGGCTGCGCGGCATCGTGCTCACGCCGTACCTGATGTCCAACGTCGTGGCCGGCGTCGTGTGGCTGTGGATCCTGGACACCCAGCTCGGCATCGGCAACGAGATCGTCATGGCGCTCGGTCTCGACCGCATCCCGTTCCTCACGGACGAGACGTGGGCGGTCCCGGCCATCGCGCTGATCAACGTGTGGCGGCACGTCGGCTACACCGCCCTGCTGCTGTTCGCGGGACTGCAGGCCATCCCGGACGACATGTACGAGGCCGCGAAGGTGGACGGGGCGAGCGAGTGGCGGATGTTCCGGCGGATCACGCTGCCGCTGCTGCGGCCGGTCCTCGCCGTGGTCCTCATCATGACGGTGATCGGTTCGTTCCAGGTCTTCGACACCGTCGCCGTGACCACCGCCGGCGGACCGGCGAACGCCACCAACGTCCTCCAGTTCTACATCTACGGCGCCGCCTTCGGCCGCTTCCAGTTCGGGTACGCCTCGGCGATGTCGGTCGCCCTGCTCGTCGTACTGAGCGCCATCACCTTCGTCCAGTACCGGCTCACCCGGGCCGGCCAGACCGACCTCGGCTGACGGAGAGGAGAACGAGATGACCGACACGAGCGCCGTCGCCCCCGCCACGGCACGTGGCGCGGGACGCGGCGGGCGCCGGCTCTCCCCCGGACGGATCGTGGCGTGGGCGGTGATGGCCGCCATCGTGCTCGTCACCCTGCTTCCCTTCTACTGGATCCTGCGCACCGCCCTGTCCTCCAACGCCGGGCTGGCCGGCCACCCGGCGGACCCCTTGCCGGTCGACCCGACGACCAGCGGCTTCGAGCGGGCGCTCGGTCTGCAGTCGGCCGAGGAGGCCATCGCCCAGGGCGGCTCGGGCAGCGGACTGAAGTTCTGGCGGTACCTGCTGAACTCGGTGCTCGTCTCCACGCTGATCACCGTCTGCCAGATCCTCTTCTCCGCCATGGCCGCCTACGCCTTCGCCCGGCTGCGCTGGCGGGGCCGCGACACGGTGTTCGCCCTGTTCCTGGCCGGTCTGATGGTGCCGACCGTCTTCACGCTGCTGCCGAACTTCGTGCTCATCAAGGAGATCGGGCTGGTGGACTCCCTGCTGGGCATCGCCCTGCCGACGTTGTTCATGACCCCGTTCGCGGTCTTCTTCCTGCGGCAGTTCTTCATGGGCATCCCGCGCGAGGTGGAGGAGGCGGCGCTCCTGGACGGCGCCGGCAAGGTGCGGATCTTCTTCCGGATGCTGCTGCCGATGGCCTCGACACCCGTCCTGACGCTGGCCGTGCTGACGTACATCACGTCCTGGAACGACTACTTCTGGCCGCTGATGGTGTCCTACAGCGACAGCTCACGGGTGCTGACCGTGGCGCTGGCGGTCTTCCGCTCCCAGACCCCGACGACCGGCACCGACTGGTCGGGGCTGATGGCGGCCACGCTCATCGCGGCGCTGCCGATGCTGCTGCTCTTCGGGGTCTTCGCGCGCCGCATCGTGGGCACGATCGGCTTCACCGGCATCAAGTGAGGGGACGGACATGCGATTTCGTACCGTCGCGGCCGTGACCGGGGCGCTGGCACTGTCCCTGGTGACCGGCTGCGCGCAGGGCGCCGGGTCGTCCGCGGACACGGTGACGTACTGGCTCTGGGACACCAACCAGCTGCCCGCCTACCAGGCGTGCGCCGAGGACTTCGAGAAGCAGAACCCCGGCCTGGACGTGGAGATCTCGCAGCTGGGCTGGGACGACTACTGGACCAAGCTCACCGCGAGCTTCATCGCGGGCACCCAGCCCGACGTCTTCACCGACCACATCCAGAAGTTCGGCCAGTTCGCCGATCTGAAGGTGCTCGAACCCCTCGACGACCTGGGCATCGACGACTCCGACTACCAGCCCGGACTGGCCGCCAGCTGGCTGGGCGAGGACGGCCGCCGCTACGGCGTGCCGAAGGACTGGGACACGGTCGCGCTGTTCTACAACGAGAAGATGGTGAAGGACGCCGGGCTCGACGCCGCGAACCTGAACGACCTGGCCTGGAATCCCGAGGACGGCGGCACCTTCGAGAAGGCCATCGCCCGCCTGACCGTGGACGAGCAGGGCAGGCGGGGCGACGAACCCGGCTTCGACAAGGACAACGTGAAGGTGTACGGCCTGGCCACCAACGGCGGTGGCGACGGCGACGGCCAGACCACCTGGAGCCACTTCGCCGCCTCCGCCGGCTGGACGTACACCGGGAAGGAGCGGTGGGGCACCGAGTACCGGTACGACGACGACACGTTCCAGTCGATGATCGAGTGGTACTTCGGGCTGGCGGACAAGGGCTACATGGCGCCCTTCACCGACTACTCCGTCTCCAACCAGGCCAACACCCAGGTGGCCGCGGGCACGGCGGCCACCGCGTTCGACGGGGCGTGGATGCTGTCGACGTACGACGGTTTCGAGGGCGTGGACTTCGGCACCGCCGTCACCCCCGCCGGACCGACCGGCAAGCGGGCCACGATGATGAACGGCCTCGCGGACTCCGTCAGCAAGGACGCCCGCAACAAGGCCGGTGCCCGCAAGTGGGTGAAGTACCTGGCCTCCGAGGAGTGCCAGCGCACCGTGGGCGGCTACGGCATCGTCTTCCCGGCCACGCCCGACGGCACCGAGGCGGCGGTCGCCGCGTACGAGAAGAAGGGCATCGACGTCTCGGCGTTCACCCGGCCGGTCGAGGACAAGGAGAACTTCCGGACGTTCTCCTACCCGATCACCAACTACGCCGCGGACGTGCAGGCGCTCATGCGCCCCGCCATGCAGGACGTGTACGGCGGCGGCAGGCCGGTGAGCAGCCTCGACGAGACCAACGACCAGATCAACCTGATCCTCGACCAGTGAAAGGCACTGCATTCATGACGTTCTCCCTCGGCATCGTCGGTGCCGGCCAGTTCTCCGGCCAGTTCGCCAAGTTGTTCCACGCCCACCCGGGCGTGAGCGACGTGTACGTCACCGACCTGCTGCCGGAGCGGGCCGAACGGCTCGTCGCCGCCGAAGGTCTCGCCGGTACCTTCCCGACCTACGAGGCGATGCTGGAGTCCCGGGCGGTCGACGCCGTCGCGATCTTCACCCAGCGCTGGACGCACGGCCCGCTGGTGCTCCAGGGCCTGGGCGCGGGCAAGCACGTGTTCTCCGCCGTCCCCATGGCGATCAGCACCCAGGAGATCGCGGACATCATCGACGCGGTCAAGTCGACCGGCCTGACCTACATGATGGGCGAGACCAGCCAGTACAACCCGGCGACCGTGCACGCCCGCAACAAGATCGCCGAGGGCGCCTTCGGCCGGCTCTTCTACGCCGAGGGCGACTACGTGCACGACATGGACCTGGGCTTCTACGAGGCCTACCAGTACAGCGGGGGCGAGCGGTGGAAGGAGACCGCCAGCTATCCGCCGCTGCTGTACCCGACCCACTCGGTGGGCGGCGTGCTGGGCGCCTGGCGGACGCACGCGATCAGCGTCTCGGCGGTCGGGGTCGTGGACCGGCGCGGGGACGGGGTCTTCGACCGGTCGGTCAGCCAGTTCGACAACGACGTCTCCAACGCGACGGCGCTGTTCGAGGTGGCCGGCGGCGGCTCCTTCCGCACCAACGAGTTCCGACGGGTCGGGTACCCCGCGCACATCCGTGAGTCCCGTTTCCGCTTCTTCGGCACCGAGGCGAGCATGGAGCAGCTCGCCACGGTGGCGCTGTGGCAGGACAAGACCGGGGTGGAGGACATCAGCGAGCTGCTGGAGCCCAAGCCCAGTACCTCCCCCGACGACCCGTCGCTCCAGCACGTCGCGCCGGAGCTGCGGGCCGCCTTCACCTCGGGCTCGGCGCCGGTGCACGACCGGGCGCGGCTGCCGCGGGTGTTCGACGGGATGCGCAACGGGCACGAGGGCAGCCACCACTTCCTGGCGGACGACTTCGTGGTCGCCGTGAACTCCCGGACCCTGCCGCCGGTCAACGCGTGGGTGGCGGCCCGCTACACCCTGCCGGGCATCATCGCGCACGAGTCCTCGCGGCAGGGCGGGGCCAGGCTGGAGATCCCGGACTTCGGGGACGCGCCCGAGGTGTGACGCGGCGGCGCGGGCGGGCCGTCAGCCCTCGTCCCGCTCGCGCACCGCCCGCCGGAAGCCGGTGTTGACGGCGGTCAGGCCGCCGTCGACGACCAGCGTCGTACCGGTGACCCAGGACGCGTCGCTGGAGGCGAGGAAGGCGACGGCCGCCGCGATGTCGTCCGGCTTGCCGACCCGGCCCAGCGGATACAGCTCCCGGACCGCCGCCAGGTCCTCGTCCCGCCCCTCCCAGGCCGTGGTGCGCACGGTGCCCGGCGTCACCAGGTTGACCCGGACCCCGCGCGGCGCGGCGTGCCCGGCGAGGGTACGGGTGAGCGAGGCGAGGCCGGCCTTGGCGGCGCTGTAGGCGTGGTTGCCGAAGTCCTGGACGCCGTTGACCGAACCGACGCTCACGATCGCGCCGCGTCCGCCGGCCGCCAGGTGGGGCAGGGCGGCCCGGCAGCAGCGGTAGGCGCCGGTGAGGGTGACGTCGAGGTCGCGGGCCCAGACCTCGTCCGCCTCGTCCTCGAAGAGCGGGGCGTCGGGCGCGCAGGCGTAGGCGTTGTTGACCAGGACGTCGAGGCCGCCGAAGGTGTCCACGGCGTGGGCGACGGCCGCCTCGACGGACGCCCGGTCGGCGACGTCGCAGGCGAACGCGTGGACGTCCAGTCCCTGTTCCGCCAGCTCCGCCGCCGTCCTCCGCGCGGCGGGGAGGTCGATGTCGGTCAGCAGCACCCGCGCCCCTTCCGCGGCCAGCCGGCGTGCGGTGGCCGCTCCGATGCCGCGGGCCGCGCCCGTCACCAGTGCTCCGTGGTCGGCGAAACGCCCTGTCTCCGTCATGGTGCCGACGGTACTGCCGCGACGATCACAAGGGCAGACGGCGTATGTCAGCGTCGGCGCCGTCCGTCAGCGGTAGCCGGTGACGTCGGCCGGCTTGCCCGGGTCCTGGACCTCGACGAGGTAGCGCCAGGCGTCCGGGCGGCTGCCGTCGAGGTCGGTGAAGCCGTACTCCCGCGCGAGGCCGCCGCTGGACAGGGACCGGCCGTTGAAGCGCGTCACGCCGGGGTCGGCGGCGAGCGCGGCGACGGCGCGTCCCACGTAGCGGGGCGTCTCGGAGATGGCGAAGTGCGGCACGCGGTCGAGGGCGTCGCGCCAGTTGTCCTCGGCGACCCCGAAGTGCTCCAGCATCATCTCCGAGCGCATCCAGCCGGGGGTCAGCGCGACGGCGGTCGCGCCGCGCGGGCCGAGTTCGTGGCCGAGGGCGAAGGCCATGCGCAGGACGGACGACTTGGCGAGGTCGTAGAAGAAGGAGACCCGGTAGTGGTCGCGGTTGTAGTCGTCGGTGCCGTCGGTGATCTCGACGACCAGTCCGCCGGGCCGGCGCAGCATGAGCGGCAGGGCGTGGTGGCTGGTGACGGCGTGGGTCTCGACCGCCAGGCGCAGCAGCCGGAGCCCCTTGTCGAGGTCGTGCTCCCAGACGGGGCTGTCCCACGCGAAGAGGTGCTCCCCGCCCCAGATGTCGTTGACCAGGATGTCGAGGCGGTCCTGCTCACGGGCGATACGGTCGACGAGTGCGGCGACCTGGGCCGGATCGAGGTGGTCGGTGGGGACGGCGATGCCCCGGCCGCCCGCCTCGGTGACCAGGTCGGCCGTGTCCTCGACGGTCTCGGGGCGGTCGTACTCCGAGCGCCGGGCGCGGGTGCTGCGGCCGGTGACGTAGACGGTGGCGCCGGCCGCGCCCAGTTCCACGGCGATGCCGCGTCCGGCGCCGCGGGTCGCCCCGGCGACCAGCGCGACCCTGCCCGTCAACGGCCTGTTCGGTGACTGTGCCATGTCCGGCTTCCGTTCCTCTCCCACGAGATGCACGAGTGCTTTCGGTCTCGTGATCGAGGGTGCACGGAAAGCCGGACATCTCCTGTCACCTTTCGCGCGTGTCCCGCGCCGCTTTCGTCCCGTCGCGGCTCAGTGGCCGCGCTTGATCCACTCCTCCAGGTGCGGCGCCTCGGCTCCGATGGTGGTCGGGTCCCCGTGGCCGGTGCGGACCTCCGTCTCGGGCGGGAGCACCAGCAGCCGGTCGCGGATCGAGTCGATGATGGTCGGGAAGTGGGAGTAGGACCGTCCGGTGGCGCCGGGGCCGCCCTGGAAGAGGGTGTCGCCGGTGAAGACGGTGCCGAGTCCCGGGTCGTACAGGCAGACCGCGCCGGGCGCGTGCCCGGGGGTGTGCAGGACGGTCAGGTCGGCGCCGGCGGCCTCGATGACCTGGCCGTCGGTCAGCCAGGCGTCGGGGTCCCGGTCCGGGTGGGTCTGCTGCCACAGCGGCATGTCGTCGCGGTGCAGCCAGATGGTGGCGCCGGTGCGCTCGGCGAGCGCGGGCGCGGCGTTGACGTGGTCGTTGTGGGCGTGGGTGCAGACGATGGCGGTCAGCCTGCGGTCGCCGACGGCCTCGGCGATGGCGTCGGCGTCGTGGGCGGCGTCGATGACGATCACCTCGTGGTCGTCGCCGACGATCCAGACGTTGTTGTCGACGTCCCAGGTGCCGCCGTCGAGGCTGAACTGACCGGAGGTGACGAGGCGTTCGATGCGGGCGGCCATCACAGCACCACCACCGAGCGCAGCACGTCACCGGCGTGCATCCGGTCGAAGGCGGCCTCCACCTCGTCGAGGCGGATGGTCTCGGTGACGAACTTGTCCAGGTCCAGGCGGCCCTGGAGGTGCAGGTCGATCAGCATCGGGAAGTCACGGGAGGGCAGGCAGTCGCCGTACCAGGAGGACTTCAGGGAGCCGCCGCGGCCGAAGACGTCGAGGAGGGGCAGCTCCAGCTTCATCTCGGGCGTGGGGACGCCGACGAGGACGACGGTGCCGGCCAGGTCGCGGGCGTAGAAGGCCTGACGGTAGGTCTCCGGGCGGCCGACCGCCTCGATGACGACGTCGGCGCCGAAGCCGCCGGTCAGCTCCCGGATCGCCTCGACGGGGTCGGTCTCGCGGGAGTTGACGGTGTGGGTGGCGCCCATGGAGCGGGCGGTCTCCAGCTTGCGGTCGTCGATGTCCACGGCGATCACCTTCGCGGCCCCGGCGAGGTGGGAGCCGGCGATCGCCGCGTCGCCGACGCCGCCGCAGCCGATGACGGCGACGGTGTCGCCGCGGCCGACGTTCCCGGTGTTGATGGCGGCGCCGATGCCGGCCATCACACCGCAGCCGAGCAGCCCGGCCACCTGCGGGGCGACGGCCGGGTCGACCTTGGTGCACTGTCCGGCGGCGACCAGCGTCTTCTCGGCGAAGGCGCCGATGCCGAGGGCCGGGGAGAGTTCCTGGCCGGTGGAGGCCAGGGTCATCTTCTGCTCGGCGTTGTGGGTGTCGAAGCAGTACCAGGGCCGGCCGCGCAGACAGGCCCGGCACTTGCCGCACACCGCGCGCCAGTTGAGGATCACGAAGTCGCCGGGGGCGACGTCGGTGACACCGGCGCCGACCGACTCGACCACGCCCGCGGCCTCGTGGCCGAGCAGGAAGGGGTAGTCGTCGCTGATGCCGCCCTGCTTGTAGTGCAGGTCGGTGTGGCACACCCCGCAGGCCTGGACGGCGACCACGGCCTCGCCCGGGCCGGGATCGGGCACGACGATCGTCTCGATCCGCACCGGTTCGTCCTTGCCCGGTGCGATCACGCCGCGTACTTCCTGCGCCATGGTCTGGACCCCTTCTTCGGCCGTTCAGCGTTCTCCCCCGACCCTACGCGCAACTGATCGACAAGGGGCACTCCGACGTCGCTGCGGGCCCACGTAGCCTGAAGCTTCCGCCCGCCTGCCGAAGGAGTGCCGTGAGCGCCGCCGACACGGAGACCGGTCAGCCCGCCTGGCGACTGCTCCTGACCTACGTACGGCCGCACCGGGCGGCCCTGTTCGCGGGCGCCGCGCTCTCCCTCGTCACCGGCGCCACGGGGCTGATGCTGCCGCTGGTGGCGCGGGAGCTGATCGACGACCTGGCGCACGACCGGGCCATCACCGGCGCGTTGCTGGCCATGTCGGGGCTGGTGGTCGCCAACGCCGCGCTGGGGGCGCTGGGCGGGTACGTGCTGCGGCGCACCGCCGAGTCCGTGGTGCTCGGCGCGCGGCGCACCCTGTCGTCGTACCTGCTGCGGCTGAGGGTCGCGGCGGTGGACCGCACCGAACCCGGCGACCTGATGGCCCGGATCACCTCCGACACGACGTTGCTGCGCGAGGTCACCACCGACTCCCTGGTCGGCCTGGGCACCGGCGGACTCACCCTGCTGGCGACCCTGGTGATGATGGGCCTGGTCGACCCGGTGCTCCTCGGTGTCACCCTGGCGGTGGTCGCCGGGGCGGGCACGGTGCTGGGCCTGATCGTGCCGCGCATCAACCGGGCGAGCCGGCAGGCGCAGGACGCGGTGGGCGTGATGGGCGCCGCGCTGGAGCGGATGCTCGGCGCGCTGCGCACGGTGAAGGCGTCCGGTGCCGAGCCCCGTGAGGAGCGGACGCTGCACGAGGCCGCCGAGGAGTCGTGGCGGCAGAGCGTGCGCGCCGCCAAGTGGTCGGCGGCGGCGGGGAACACGGCCGGGCTGGCGATGCAGGTCGCGTTCATCACGGTGCTCGCGGTGGGCGGGGCCCGGGTGGCGACGGGGGCGATCGACATCGGCACGCTGGTCGCGTTCCTGCTGTTCGTCTTCTATCTGATGGCGCCGATCCAGAACGTCGTGGCCGCCGTCACGCAGTACCAGACGGGCAAGGCGGCGCTCGCCCGCATCCAGGACGCGCTGCGGCTGCCCGCCGAGCCGCCGGCGCGGCCCGCGCCCTTGCCGTCGCCGGGCGCGGAGCCGGCCTCCGTCGCCTTCCGCGACGTCCGCTTCCGCTACGCCGACGATCTGCCGTACATCCACCACGGGGTGACCTTCGAGGTGCCGGCCCGGGGGATGACGGCCTTCGTCGGCCCGTCCGGCGCCGGCAAGACCACCGTCTTCTCCCTCGTCGAGCGGTTCTACGACCCGGTCTCCGGGGAGATCACGCTGGACGGCCGGAGCCTCGCCGACTGGGACCTGGCCTCGCTGCGCGCGGCGATCGGTTACGTGGAGCAGGACGCGCCGGTGCTGTCCGGTTCGCTGCGGGACAACCTGCTGCTGGGCAACCCGGGGGCGGACGAGGCCGCCGTCGCCGCGGTGGTGAAGACGACCCGCCTCGACTCCCTGGTGGAGCGGCTGCCGGCCGGTCTCGACACGCTGGTCGGGCACCGCGGCACCAAGCTGTCGGGAGGCGAGCGCCAGCGGGTCGCCATCGCCCGCGCCCTGCTGCGCCGTCCGCGGCTGCTGCTGCTCGACGAGGCCACCTCGCAGCTGGACGCGGTCAACGAGGCCGCGCTGCGGGACACCGTGGCCGACGTGGCGCGCACCACCACGGTGCTGGTCGTCGCGCACCGGCTGTCCACGGTGACGATGGCCGACCGCATCGTGGTGATGGACGCCGGGCGGGTCCGGGCGGTGGGCACGCACCGCGCGCTGGTGGCCGAGGACCCGCTGTACGCGGAGCTGGCGGCGACGCAGTTCCTGGCCGCGGGCGCCTGAGTCCGGCCCGGAGCGGGCGGGGCCGCCCGGTGCCGGACGGCCCTCGGCGGCCTCCCCGGCGGGTCAGCCGATCGCGGGGACGGCCCCGAACACCGGGGAGACCAGGCCGGTGACCTGCTGGAGCTGGTTGAGGTCGCTCAGCCGGCTGAGCTGCTGGGAGGGCGTGGGCATCTGGGCGCGGTCCTCGGCGGGCATGTCGCCCACCGCCAGCTCGTCCAGCGTCTGGGTCACGCTGAGCTTCCCGCCGCCCAGCGCGCCGGCGTCGGCGGCGCTCGCCATGGGCGCGGCGAGGCCGGTGACACCGGCGGCGAGTCCGACGGCGGCGGCGATACGTCGTGTTGAGATCATGCTCTGAGCAACGGTGGCGGCCCGCGGTCGGACACGGGCGGGCGGCGGCGCTCACCCGACGGGACCATCGGCCCGGCCGCGTTGCCGCGGGCGCCCGGACGGAGGAGGCTCGTAGGCGAGGGGCCCCTGCGGCCCGCCCTCCTCGCGGGCCGCGCTCGGCCGCTCGCGTGGAAGGAGGCCGTCATGAGCACCCACGCAACCCACGGCTTCGACGTGGAGACACTGCGCCGGGGCATCGAGGCGGACACGGCGGCGCCGCTCGTGTCGCTCTACGCGCCGGACGCGGAGGTCCGCATCGTCGACCGGTACGACCAGCCCAGCCGCCCCAAGGTCCTGCGCGGCCGGGACGAGATCGCCGAGATGCTCGACGACGTGTACAGCCGCGACATGTCGCACCGGCTGGCCCGGTGCGTGGTCCAGGGCGACCAGGTCGCCTTCACCGAGGAGTGCGCGTACCCGGACGGCGTGCGGGTGCTCGCCGAGTCGATGCTGTCGCTGCGCAACGGCGAGATCGTCGAGCAGACCACCGTCCAGGCCTGGGACGAGTGAGCGGTGGCCGGCCGGTTGCCGCAGACGTCTATCCGGCCTCCCGTCCGGGGGGCCGGAGCACGGCCAGCAGTTGGCGGACCAGTTCGTCGACGACCTCGTCGAGGGTCGCGTCCACCCAGCCCGCGCTGTAGTCGTGGAGCAGCCCGTTGACCCCGCCGATGAACGCCGTGGCCGCGAGCCGGTAGTCGCGACGCGCCGCCTCGCCGCGTTCGGCGGCGGCCTCGGCCTCGGCCCGGATGAGGTCGACCCAGCGGGCGCGGCGGGCCAGCCGCTGTTCCTCCAGGCGCGGGCTGACACCGATGATCTCGACGAAGGTGATGCGCACACGCCGGGGGTCGCAGGTGACGTCGGCCGCGTAGGCGCGGAAGATCGCGGCGGCGCGTTCGGCCAGCGGCAGGTCGCGGGCGTCGGCCGCCGCCGCGAGGACGGCCTGTTCGGCCCAGTCGTTGACCTGGAGGTGGAGGGCGGCGAGCACGTCCTCCAGGGTGCGGAACTCCTCGTAGAACTGGCGGGTGGAGAGCCCGGCGGCCTCGCTGAGGGCCGCCACGGTGGTGGCGCGGTAGCCGGGGGTGTCGCCGAAGAGCTGGAGCGCGGCGTCGAGGAAGCGCCGCCGGCGCTCGGCCTGGCGCTGTGCGGCGGACTTGCCGCCGTAGCGTCCCGTGGGTGCCCTGAGCCTGCCCGCCACCCGCACCCCCGTCCCGCGCCGTCGTCGCTCCGTCCGCCGACGGATCCCCGCGGGCCAATTTTGTCGTGTACGCGGTCTTGTGGAGAAGGGCCGCTCTTCCTTACTTTGCAGTAAGTTCACTCTGAAAGCGGCTGTGTTCAGAATGCGCGCGCCGTCATTCCGGCGCGTCACCCCCCCTTCCCACGCCCCCTGCCAGAGGAGAGCAGCATGCCTGCCTTCGGAACCAGGCACCTCCGCGCCGCCGCCGTGACCGCCGCCCTCGCCCTCACCGCCGCCGCTCCCACGACCGGCGCGGCGGCCGTCCCGGACGCGCCCGCCGGGCTGCGCGAGGTCATGTTCGTCGGCAACAACTGGGACGGCACCGCGGACGTCATCCGCTCCACCGGGGACTTCGCGAGGATCGGCCGGATCGACGTCGTTCCGGACAAGGCGCGGCGGATGGCGGAGATCAACGCCGATCCGATCAAGTGGATCTACTTCCAGGCCATCCGCAACAGCGTCGGCGAGGGACACGACCAGTTCGTCGACGACATGTACTCCACGCCGGACGGGCGGTCGGTGGTGGTCTCCCGGCCGAGCTTCGCCGACGTGGTCTCCGTCGACCTCGCCACCGGAGACATCAACTGGCGCTTCCCCGTCTCGGGTTACCGCTCCGACCACATGGCCCTGTCCCCCGACGGCTCCCGGGTCGCGGTGTCGGCCTCCACCTCCAACACCGTGCACGTGCTGGACATCTCCACCGGTGAGGAACTGGGCTCCTTCAAGACGGGCGACAAGCCGCACGAGAACATCTTCACCCGCGACGGCAAGTACCTCTGGAACATGTCCATCGGCGAGGTGAACACCGCGCTCGACGCCCCCTGGCTGGACTGGACGAAGGGCAACCGGCGCATCACCGTCGTGGACGCCACGACGTACGAGCAGGTCAAGGTGATCGACATGCGTGAACGGCTGGACGCGATCGGCCTCGGCGACCACTCCGACGCGGTGCGGCCCGCCGTCTTCTCACCGGACGAGTCCAAGCTGTACTTCCAGGTGTCGTTCTTCAACGGCTTCTTCGAGTACGACCTCGCCACCGACCGGATCACCCGCACCAAGACCCTGCCGAAGAACCCGGCCACCAGCGAGGACCGCACCACCTGGGTCAACGACTCGCGCCACCACGGCCTCTCCATGAGCCCGGACGGGTCCAAGCTGTGCGTCGCGGGCACGATGGACGACTACGCGACCGTCGTGGACCGCACGACGCTGCGGGAGGGTCCGCTGGTCACCGCCGCGAAGCCGTACTGGGCCACCGTCAGCGGCGACGGCACCCACTGCGTGGTCTCCGAGAGCGGCGCCGACCGGGTGACCGCCATCGACTTCGCCACCGGCGAGAAGTCGGTGTCCGTCCCCGTCGGCGACCACCCCCAGCGGGTGCGCCTCGGACACGTGGCGGCGGACTGGACCGGCCCGTCCGCCGGCTGACCCGGCCCGCGGTGGCCGCCGGCGGCTGCCCGGCGGCCACCGCCGCGGCCCGGTCGCCGGCCGCTACTTCCGCGGCAGCCGGTGCAGTTCGACGTCCGTGAGCCGGCCGTCGGCGGCCGTCGCCGTCATGTAGGTGCAGTACGGCTGGCGCCTCCGGTCGGTGGGCGAGCCCGGGTTGAGCAGGCGCAGGCCGGTGTCGGCAGTGGTGTCCCAGGGGATGTGGCTGTGGCCGAAGACCAGGACGTCGAGGTCCGGGAAACGGCCCGCGCAACGCCGCTCGCGGCCCTGGGCGGCGCCCGTCTCGTGGACGACGCCGAAGCGCAGGCCGCCGAGGTCGGCGTACGCCACCTCGGGCAGCCGGGCGCGCAGGCCGGGGCCGTCGTTGTTGCCGTACACGCCGATCAGCCGCCGGCTGAGCCGCTCCAGCAGGTCGAGCGTGGCCGTGTCCACCCAGTCGCCCGCGTGCAGGACGACGTCGGCGTGCGGCACCCGGGCCAGCAGCGGCTCCGGCAGCGCCTTCGCCCGCTTCGGCAGATGGGTGTCGGACATGATGAGCAGTCGCACACGGCCAGCCTAGACGGCGGACTCGGCCCTCCGCTTGAGCGGCTCCCACCAGGCCCGGTTGTCCCGGTACCAGGCGACGGTGCCGACCAGTCGGGCCGCGAAGTCGCGGGTCGGGCGGTAGCCCAACTCGTCGCGGGCCTTGGACCAGTCGACCGAGTACCGCAGGTCGTGGCCCTTGCGGTCGGCGACGTGCTCGACGCGGTCCCAGCCCGCGCCGCAGGCGTCGAGCAGCAGACCGGTCAGCTCGCGGTTGGACAGCTCGGTGCCGCCACCGATGTTGTACACCTGGCCGGCCCGGCCCCGGGTGCGGACCAGCTCGACGCCGCGGCAGTGGTCGTCCACGTGCAGCCAGTCGCGGACGTTGCGGCCGTCGCCGTACAGGGGGACCTTCCGGCCGTCGAGGAGGTGGGTGACGAACAGCGGGATCAGCTTCTCGGGGAACTGGTGCGGGCCGAAGTTGTTGGAGCACCGGGTCACCCGGACGTCCAGCCCGTGGGTGCGGTGGCAGGAGAGGGCGAGCAGGTCGGCGGAGGCCTTGGAGGCGGCGTAGGGCGAGCTGGGCCGCAGGGGGTACCGCTCGGTCGCGGAGCCCGTCCGGACCGATCCGTAGACCTCGTCGGTGGAGACGTGCACGAACGGGCCCACACCGTGCCGGAGGGCCGCGTCCAGCAGGGTCTGGGTGCCGACGACGTTGGTGAGCACGAAGCCGGCCGCGGCGTCGATCGACCGGTCCACATGGGACTCGGCGGCGAAGTGCACCACCTGGTCGGCGTCGGCCATCAGCTTGTCGACCAGCGCGGCATCGCGGATGTCACCGTGCACGAAGTCCAGCCGGGGGTGGCCCAGGGGGAGGTTGTCGAGGGTGCCGGCGTAGGTGAGGCTGTCCAGGACCGTGATCCGCGGTGCGTCGGGCGCCTCGGAGGCGAGCAGGGTGCGGACGTAGCGGGAGCCTATGAAGCCGGCTGCGCCGGTGACCAGGAGGTTCATGGACGGTTTCGGTGCCTTGCTGCGGTCGGGCGGTCGGACGGTACGGGCCGGGGGAAGCCTTCGCCGACGTTACCCGCGCGGACGGCGCGGTCCGCGGGCGGCCCGGGCGCGCGCCGCGCCGGCACTCGGCCGGCGCGCCGGTGTCTCCCCCGAACCGGGGTCCCTGAGGTCAGTCCTCGCCCCTGACGATGTTCGACTCCTGACCCGTCCGCGGCGCGCGTGCGGTGCTGCCGTCATCGACGGCCGGTATCCAGGTGCGCACGGCGCCCCGGCGGCGCAGCCGTCGGGCCTTGGACCAGCCCGTCTCCAGTCGGCGGGCGGCGGGTTTCTCGCTGGTGTCCGTCGTCACGGAGCATCATCTTCCTTCTGTTTCCGGCACCGTCGTCGCCCGGTCGGGTCCCCAGGGCTGTCCCCGCGAAACCCCCGGTGGCGGGCCTCAGGGGTTGGGCCGGGCCACGCTGATGTCGCCCAGCGCCGACTCCGGGTCGCGCTCCAGGGCCAGGTCGCCCAGGGAGACGATGCCCACGGGGCGGCTGTCGTCGACGACCGGTACCCGGCGCACGGCGTGTTCCCGCATCAGCTCGACGGCGCGCTCCAGCTCGTCGTCGGGACCTACGGTGACCAGCTCCTCGTCGCTGCACACGCCGGCCACGGTGGTGCGCTCCGGGTCGCCGCCCTCCGCGACCGCCCGGATCACCAGGTCACGGTCGGTCACCAGGCCGCGCAGCTCGTCGCCGTCCGTGACCAGGACGGCGCCGAGGTCGCGGTCGCGCATGACGCGGGCCACGGCGGTGACGGAGGTCAGCGGCTCCACGGTCACGGGGTGGCCGGTCATGATGTCGCGGACGTACCGGGTCATGGCGGGGTACCTCATTCCGCTGCTCGGTCGGGGTGTGCCCGCCGGGTACCCGGCGGGGCGGGGCCCGCACCTATGCCGGGCCGCGGCGCACCGGGATCTCGCTCCAGACCTGTTTGCCGCCGCCCACCGGCAGGGTCCCCCAGGTCGCCGACATCGCCTCGACGAGGAGGATGCCGCGTCCGCCCGTGGCCTCCCAGCCGATGCTGGTCGGCTTGACGGGCGTACGGGGCGAGGCGTCGGCGACCGCGACCCGCAGCCGGCCGTTGATCAGGGCGAGGTCGAGGCGGACCGTGCCGTCGGTGTGCACCAGGGCGTTGGTGACCAGTTCCGAGACGATCAGCAGGACGCCGTCGACGTCGGCGTCCTGCACGCCCCAGGAGCGCAGGGTGCGCCGGGTGAAGCGGCGGGCGTGCCGCACGGCCTCGGGCAGCCGCCACACCGACCAGCTCTCCCGAAGCGGCCGCACCGCCATGCCGTCGTAGCGCACCAGGAGCAGGGCGACGTCGTCGCTGCGGCGGGCGTTGCCCAGCAGGGCGTCGGCGACGAGCCCCAGGTGGGCCGGGTCGGAGACGGCCAGCGCGTGGGCGAAACGGTCCATGCCCGCGTCGATGTCCTCCTCGGCGGACTCCACGAGACCGTCCGTGGTGAGGGCGATCAGCGTGCCGCGGCGCAGCCGCAGCGGGCTCATCGGGAAGTCCGCCTGCCGGACCACGCCCAGCGGCGGGCCGCCCTCCGACTCGGCGATCTCGGTGCTGCCGTCGGGATGGCGCAGGACCGGCGGCGGGTGCCCGGCCCGTACGCACCAGGCGGAGCCGGCCTCCATGTCCAGGTCGACGTAGACGCAGGTGGCGAAGAGGTCGGTCTCCATGTCCATGAGCAGCCGGTTGGCGTGCGAGACCACGACGTCCGGCGGGTGGCCCTCGGCGGCGTAGGCGCGCAGCGCGGTGCGCATCTGGCCCATGAGGGTGGCGGCGCCGGCGCTGTGGCCCTGGACGTCGCCGATGACGAGGGCGACGTGGTGGTCGGGCAGCGGGATCACGTCGTACCAGTCGCCGCCCAGCTCCAGTCCGGCCGTGCTGGGCAGGTAGCGGGCCACGGCGACCGCGCCGGGCAGCTTCGGCAGGCGGCGCGGCAGGAGCTGACGCTGGAGCATGCCGACGAGTTCGTGCTCGGCGTCGAAGGCGTGGGCGCGCATCAGGGCCTGTCCGGCGAGGCCCGCCGAGGCGGTGAGCAGGGCGCGTTCGTCGGGGCCGAAGTCGTGCGGGGCGTCCCAGCCGATCAGACAGGCGCCGGCCATGCGGCCGCCGGCGGGCAGCGGCAGCACCGCGAGGCCGCCGGGGCCGACGTCGGCGAGGGCGGGCTCCACGTCGCCGGTCCCGGCGGGCCAGATCCGGGCGCGGCCCTCGCGCAGCGCGGCGGCCAGCGTCGGCATCGCCCGCACCGGTGCGTCGGGCCACTCGGTGCGCCACTCCGACCGCCACAGCTCCGGCCAGGACTCGGGCTCGGGCGGGTCGAGGACGGTGACGACCAGACGGTCGTTCTCCAGCTCGGCCAGTGCGATCCGGTCGGCGCGCAGCGGCCTGCGCAGGGCGGCGACCACGGCCTGGCTGACGTCGCGCACGGTGCCGGCGGTGGCCAGCGCGGCGGCGAGGCGCTGGACGCGGGCCACGTCGGTCACGTCGGGGCGCAGGGTGGAGGCGTCGGCGACGGTGCCGACGAGGCGGGCGGGCCGGCCCTCGCCGCCGGGCAGCAGGCGCCCGCTGAGCCGCAGCCACTTCGGCGGGCCGCTGGGCTGCAGCACCCGGAACTCCAGCTCGCGGTCGCCGATGGACATGTGGTCGGCCTCGGTGACCGACATCAGCGAGGGCAGGTCCTCGGGCACGGTGAGGCCGAGGAGCGTCTCGACCTTGCCGTCGAACTCGCCGGGCGCCAGACCGAACAGGCGCAGGATGTCGTCGCCGACCTCGACCCGGCCGGTGTCCATCGCCAGGGAGAAGGCGTCCGGCCGCACCTCCTCGCCCTCGGGGACCACGCCGGGTGCCGGGCTGGTCACGGCCCCGGCGACCAGTTCCAGGCACGCGCGGTCCTCGGCGCCGAAGCCCTCGGGGCGCTCGGTGAGGGCGAGGAGGCAGCCCCCTCCGCCGCCGCGCACGGGCAGGGCTGCCAGGGAGAAGCCGCTGGACGGAACGTGCCGCGACTCCGCCGAACCGGCGAACTCCTCGGGGCCGAGCCACACCGGAGCACCCTCCCGGTGGACGTCCGCCACCGGGGAGCCGCCGGACACGGGGTATCCGTCGCGCACGCCGTACAGGGTGCGCGGAACGCCCGCCGACCCCGCCAGGCAGAGCAGTTCCCCGTTCTCACCGGGTGTGTAGAGGGCGGCGAAGGAGGCCCCCGCGAAGACCAGCGCCTGTTCGAGGACGCGGCGCAGCCGCTCCCCGGGGTCCGGCACGGACGCGACCGCCTTCAGGGCACCCTCGGCACGCAGCGACCTCGCTCCGCGTTCCACCGCGCCCTCACTGACCACGCCGCCATTACAGCGCTCCTGGGACGTCCGCGCAGCCCCTGCGGGGCGGGAAGAGTCCCGGAAGGGCCGGGAAGAATCCCGGAAGGAGCGGAGGGCGCGACCGCGCGCGCCGTACGCCGCTCCCCCACCGTGCGGTACGGGCTCCCGGGGAGGAGATTTGAACCGGGGCCACGGTGCGGCCGTGCGAGGAGGTGGTCGGTGTGTCCGACGAGCGGTCGTCGTCACCGGCGCGGGTCGCCGCGCCGGACCCGGCCGACCGGCCGGTGCTCTCCCTGGCGCTGGCGGCCATGCTGGAGGACGTACGGGCCCACTCCGGCGCGGTGTACCTGCTGGGCGCCGATCCGCCGGTCCTGGAGATGGCGGTGATGGCCGGGCTGCCGAGGGCGTTCGCGGCCCCTTGGGAGCGGGTGACGCTGCACGCCCCGGTGCCGGTGGCGGACGCCGTGCGCGAGCGGCGGCTGGTCTGGGTCCGGGACGGCGAGGAGATGGCGCGGCGCTATCCCAGGGTCGCCGTGGTGCTGCCCTACCCGTTCTCGCTGGCCGCGCTCCCCCTCGCCACGGACACCACGGCGTACGGTGCCGTCTTCCTGACCTGGCCCGGTGCGCGCGACGCCGACTTGTCCCCGGGTGAGCGCGAGCGCCTCACGGCGGCCTGCGGGCGGCTCGCCACGCGGTTGGAGAGCGCGGCGGAGGCGAACCTCCCCGTGCACCCCGAGCCCGATCTGCTGGCCGCGCCGGTGGTCGGGGGCGTGCCCGGAACGCTCGGCGCCCTGGAGGCCGTACGGATGGTGGGGCGGCTGCCGTACGGCCTGTGCTCCCTCGACCTGCACGGCAGGGTCGGCTACGCCAATCCGGCGGCGGCCGATCTGCTGGACGTGCCGGTCTCCCGGCTGATCGGCAGCCGGCTGTGGACGGCGGTGCCGTGGCTCGACGACCCGGTGTACGAGGACCGCTACCGGGCGGCGCTGCTCAGCCAGGAGACGACGTCGTTCGTCGCGCTGCGGCCACCGGGCCGGTGGCTGTCGTTCCGGCTCTACCCGACCCGCACCGGACTGAGCGTCCGGATCAGCCGCGCCCGCGGCGTGTCACGGCCGAGGCCGGGCGGCCCCCTGGCCGAGGACGCCGTGCCGCCGGCCCGGCTGGTGACCGTCTCCCGGGTGGTGAGCCTGACCGGCGCGCTGTCCGAGGCGGTGGGCGTGCGGGACGTGGTGCAGCTGATCGCGGACGAGATCGCCCCGACCGTGGGCAGCCAGGGCCTGGTCGTCCTCGGCTCGCGGGCCGGCCGGCTGCACGTGCTGGGGCATCGCGGCTATCCCGACCCGGCGGTCGCCGAACGCTTCGACGGCACCCCGCTCACCGAACGGCTCCCCGGCACGCAGGTCCTGCGGACGGGGGTGCCCGCGTTCTTCGAGTCCTGGGAGCAGCTCGAACGCCTGTACCCGGCCCGGCGGGGCACCCACGACGGCTTCGCCGCGTGGGCGTTCCTGCCGCTGATCGCCTCCGGGCGGCCGGTGGGCACCTGCGTCCTGGCCTACGAGCGGCCGCACTCCTTCACCACGGAGGAACGGGCGATCCTGACCAGCCTGGCCGGGCTGGTGGCCCAGGCCCTGGACCGGGCCCTGATCTACGACGCGAAGCACCGGCTGGCCCACGGGTTGCAGGACGCCCTGCTGCCGCACTCGCTGCCCGCGCTGCCCGGCATCGAGGCGGCGGCCCGTTATCTGCCGGCCACCCGCGGCATGGACATCGGCGGCGACTTCTACGACCTCGTCCCGGCCCGGGGTTCGGCGGCGGCGGTGATCGGGGACGTGCAGGGCCACAATGTGACGGCGGCCGGACTGATGGGGCAGGTGCGCACGGCGGTCCGCGCCTACACGGCGGTCGGCCAGGCGCCCGAGGAGGTGGTGCGCGGCACCAACCGGCTGCTGATCGACCTGGGCACCGAGCTGTTCGCCAGCTGTCTGTATCTGCGGCTGGAGCCGGGGCGCGGGCGGGTGGTGCTGGCGCGGGCCGGCCATCCGCCGCCGCTGCTGCGCCGTCCGGACGGCGCGGTGGACGTGCTCGACGTCCCCGGCGGCCCCTTGCTGGGCATCGATCCGTCGGCCGACTATCCGCGCACCGAGGTGGAGTTGGCCCCGGGCTCCCTGCTCGCCCTCTACACCGACGGCCTCGTCGAGTCCCCCGGCGTCGACTTCGACGACGCCCTCGCCGGCCTGGGGCGGCGGCTGGCCGTGGCCGGGGAGCTGCCGCTGGAGGAGCTGGCCGACCGGCTGGTGCGGCACGCGGCGGACGCGGAGGAACGGCCCGACGACATCGCGCTGATGCTGCTGCGGGCACCGGTTGCGTGACGCGGGGCGGGGCAGCCGCGCCGGGGGCGGAGGGCGGGGCGGGGGCATGCGCAGCCTGGGGGGGAGGGCGGGGCGGGGGCACGCGCAGCGTGGAGGGAGGGCGGGACGAGGGCATGCGCACCCTGGACTGAGGGCGAGACGCGAACGGCTGGACGCCAACAGCCGTGCCGTGGAAGGACGTCGGGAGGCCAGCACCGCGCCGTGAACGAACGGCGGGACGCCAACAGTCATGCCGTGGGCGAATGGCGGACGCCCCCACCCGCGCCGTGGATGAGCGGCGGGACGCCAACACCCCTGCCATAGACGAACGGCGAAGCCCAGCACCACGCCGTGGACGAGCGGCGGGACGCCAACACCCGCGCCATGGACGAGCGACGAGACGCCAACAGTCGCGCCGTGGACAAGCGACGAGACGCCCCCACCCACGCCGTGGACGAGTGGCGGGCCCACGGGCAGGGCGCCCGTGCGAGGGCCGGGCACGGGCGGGGTCCCGGCTCGGAGTGCGGCCGTGGACGCGTGCGGGGCCGGCCCTTCCGCCGGAGGGCCGGCCCCTGCTGTGGGGGCCGCGGGCGTCCGGGCCGGGCGGTCAGCCGGTGGGTCCGGAGCCCGCGGCGGCACCGGCTCCCGTGCCGTCACCGAGGTCTCCGGGGTCACCGGAGACACCGGCGTCACCCGGGCCGCCGACCTCGTCGCCGTCCGCGCCCGCTCCGGTACCCCCGCCGGCGTCCTCCCCGGCCTGTCCGGTGCCGCCGCCGTCGGCGTCCGCGCCCCCGGCGTTCTCCTCGCCCGCCTGGTCGGCCGCGCCGGCGCCTCCGTCCCCGGCCTGTCCGGCACCGGTGCCGGCGCCGGTGCCGTCGCCCAGGGTCGCGCCGACGGCCTCCAGGGCGGTGGTGACCGGCTGGAAGAAGGTCTCGCCGCCGACCGTGCAGTCGCCGCTGCCGCCCGAGGTCAGGCCGACGGCCAGGCCGTCCTGGGTGAACAGGGGGCCGCCGCTGTCGCCCGGTTCGGCGCACACGTTCGTCTGGATGAGGCCGGTGACCGTGCCCTCGGGATAGTTGACGGTGGCGTCCAGGCCGAGGACCTGCCCGTCGGCCAGCCCGGTCGTGCTGCCCATCCGGAAGACCTGCTGACCCACCGTCGCCTCGGCGGCCCGGCCGATCGGGACGGCCTGGTCCCCGAGGTCGACCTCGCTCGGCGCCTGGGTCGCCGGGTCGTCGTACCGGACGAGCGCGAAGTCCCCCTCGCCGGGGAAGACCGCCTGGTCGACGGTGGCCGTCGGCGGCCCGTCCTGCGCCTCGGACCACTGGTCGTCCGCGACGCCGCAGTGACCGGCCGTCAGGAAGGCCGGGGCGCCGTCGCCCGCGGTGACGTTGAAGCCGAGCGAGCAGCGCGCGCCGCCGCCGAAGATGGCGTCGCCGCCCGAGGCGAAGGTCTTGAAGGTGCCGGGGGACTGCTTGAGGGTCGCCATGCCGGTGCCGAGCCCCTGGACGGTGGACTCCAGCCGGTCCCACTCGGCGCCGGTGACCGTGCTGTCGGCGGTCACCAGGATTTTGTTGGTACGGGGGTCGATCGCCCACGAGGTGCCCGGGATGGTCGCCCGCGACTTCAGGGTCCGGGCGCCGTCGCGCAGCTCGCCCATCGTGTTGTCGACCTCGCGGACCTCCGCGCCCGCCTTCTCGGCCCGCACGACGACCTGGTCGTCGTCGCCGGGTACGACGTTGACGACGAGCCGCTGCTCGTCGGCGTCGTAGTAGGAGCCGGCGAAGGCGTCACCGAGCAGACCGGCGAGCCGCGAGGCGAGGTCCGGCGCGTCCGCCGCCTTGAGCGTCCTCGGCGCCGCCGCGTCGTCGGAAGAGCCGCCGTCCTGGGAGGCGTTGGCGCTGGGCAGCAGGACGGCGGCCGCGCCGAGCGCCACCACACCGCCCGCCGCCATCGCGGCCCTGCGCTTCGGAATTCGCTTGTGACTCAACCTTCTCGACCTCCTGGGACGGGGTCCGTGCCGCCGGGCCGGCGGCTGTCGGGGGCGCCTGGACGGCTGTTGATACGCACCGCCCGGACGGCGTGTTCACGAAAGCCGCGCGATCGGAACGGATCGACACCCTCCGCATCCGGTCGGCGACGCTCCGTTCCGGACGCGGAGCGGAATCGCCGCTTCAGCGAATCTGCACATCGAATGCCCAACCCGGTCACTCCCGTCGGCGGATCTGCACAAGCCCACGGCCCCGCGCACGCCTTTGGGGCGGGAGTGCCGGATTCACCGCCGCGCGGGCAAGGGGTCGCGCCGGCCGATGCGGTCCCCGGTGTGAAGAAGTCGCCGCGAAGGCGTGCGCGAGCCTGCACGCTTGGGCGCGCGGGCGTCGCAAGTTCCCTGGTGGGAGGGGGTGATTGATTGGAAGGGCGGACCGGCCCCGTGCTTTGATCCATCGCACCGCGGGGGCCGCGGAGGGCTCCGGAAACGGGCGCCCGGCGCCCGCGGTCGCGGCCGTCATCTGTCCCCAGAGGGGGCCGCTCCCCCCTTGTGAAATGGCTATACGAAGGGAAGTTCCATCATGAACTCCACCCCCCAGGTCGAGACCGTCGAGATCTCCGACGCCGACCTCGACAACGTCTCCGGCGGCCTGAACGTGAACGCCGTCGGCACCGTCACCGGCCTGGTGGACGGCATCGCCCCGGTCTCCGGCCTGGTCAACACCGCCGTCGGCACCGTCGAGGGCGTCACCGGCCTGAACACGGCCCCGGTCACCAACCTGGTCGCCGGTCTCTGATCGCGCCCTTGTGCCGCTGAGTCCCGGAGCCCTCCAGGCTCCGGGGCTTTTCGGCGGTTCACCCGCAGCGCCTCGCAAGACCCTGGGAAGTCACCGACGTGCAGTTCCGCCAACAGGCCCTCGCCAAGCTCCAGTCACCGGAGGAGCTGGACCTCCCGGTGCGTCTCGCCCGCCCGCAGGGCTGGCTGGTGCTCTCCGTGACCGTGGTCGCCATGGCCGCCGCGTCCGTGTGGGCGGTGGGCGGTTCGGTGACCTCCACGGTGAGCGCGCCCGCCGTCCTCACTCACGGCCAGGGCAGTTACCTCCTGCAGAGCCCCGTCTCCGGCCAGGTCACCGCGGTCCTCGCGCGCCAGGGACAGCGGCTGCCCGCCGGCTCCCCCGTGCTGAGGGTGCGCACGGACGACGGCGAGACGGTGGTCCGCACCATCGACGCGGGGCGGGTCAGCGCGCTCGCCGCCACCGTCGGGCAGATCATCGGGACCGGCGCCAACGTCGCCTCCGTCGAGAAGGTGGCCCACGCCGACGATCCGCTCTACGCCACCGTCTACGTCCCCGCCGAGAACGCCGCCGCCATCCCCGCGCACGCCTCCGTCGACCTCACCGTCCAGTCGGTGCCGGCCCAGCAGTACGGCGTCCTGCACGGGGAGGTGCAGTCGGTGGACCGCTCGGCGCAGTCGGCGCAGTCCATCGCCGCGTTCCTCGGGGACAGCCAGCTCGGCGAGCAGTTCACCGAGGAGGGCAGGCCGGTGGCCGTGACGGTCCGGCTGGACACCTCGGAGTCCACGAAGAGCGGCTACGCGTGGTCGTCCGCGGACGGACCCCCGTTCGCCCTCACCTCCATGACCATGGCCACCGGTTCCATCCGGCTGGCCGATCAGCGTCCCGTCGATTGGCTGCTGCCGTGAGCACCGCACAGGAGACCCGGGGCAGGCGCCGTGCCGCCCCGCCCAAGCGCACGGCGCCCAAGGCGCGGGCCAGGACGGTCCGCACGCCCACCGTGCTCCAGATGGAGGCCGTGGAGTGCGGGGCCGCCTCCCTCGCCATGGTCCTCGCCCACTACGGGCGGCACGTGCCGCTGGAGGAGCTGCGCATCGCCTGCGGCGTCTCCCGCGACGGCTCGCGCGCCAGCAACCTGCTCAAGGCGGCCCGGAGTTACGGCCTCACCGCCAAGGGCATGCAGATGGACCTGGCCGCACTCGCGGAGGTGACGGCGCCGGCCATCCTGTTCTGGGAGTTCAACCACTACGTCGTCTACGACGGCATGGGGCGTCGATTCGGCCGCCGCGGGGTGTTCGTCAACGACCCCGGCAAGGGCCGCCGTTTCGTCTCCCTGGAGGACTTCGACGGGTCGTTCACCGGCGTGGTGCTGACCATGGAGCCCGGCGACGGCTTCACCCGGGGCGGTCGCAGGCCGGGCGTGCTCGGCGCGATGCCGGCCCGGCTGCGCGGCACCGCGGGCACGCTCCCCGCCGCCCTGCTGGCCAGTCTGCTGCTGGTGGCGGTCGGCGCGGCGGTGCCCGCGCTCAGCCGCACCTACATCGACATGTTCCTGATCGGCGGGCAGACCTCGCTGCTCGGGGTGCTGTTCGCGTCGATGGCGGCGTGCGTGCTGCTCACGGTGGTGCTGACCTGGCTCCAGCAGGCGAACCTGCTGCACGGCCGGATCATCTCCTCGACGCTCTCCAGCGCCCGCTTCCTGCGCCACCTGCTGCGGCTGCCGGTCACCTTCTTCTCCCAGCGCAGCCCGGCCGACCTCGTGCAGCGCCTCCAGTCGAACGACGCCGTCGCCGAGACGCTGGCCCGCGACCTCGCCGCGGCGGGCGTGGACGCGATCGTGGTCGTCCTGTACGCCGTGCTGCTGTACACGTACGACCCGCAGCTCACCTTCGTCGGGATCGGCGTGGCGCTGCTCAACATCCTCGCCATGCGGATCGTGATCCGGCTGCGCGCGACCCGCACGGCGAAGCTGCGGGCGGACACGGCGCGGCTGACCAACACCGCGTACACCGGCCTCCAGCTCATCGAGACGATGAAGGCGACCGGTGGCGAGGACGGCTACTTCCGCAAGTGGGCGGGGCAGCACGCCACCACGCTGGAGGAGCAGCAGCGGCTCGGGGTGCCGAGCGCCTGGCTGGGCGTGGTGGCGCCGACGCTCGCGACGCTCAACAGCGGGCTGATCCTGTGGATCGGCGGTCTGCGCGCGGTCGAGGGGCACATCTCGGTCGGCCTGCTCGTCGCCTTCCAGGCGCTGGTGGTCCGCTTCACGGCCCCGCTGACCCGGCTGAACGGCGTCGCGGGCCGCATCCAGGACTTCGCGGCCGACGTGGCACGGCTGAAGGACGTGGAGAACTTCCGTGCCGACCCGCTCTACGACCGTCCGGGCGGCGCCGGCGACTCCACCCGCAGGCTCCGCGGGCACGTCGAGCTGCAGAACGTCTCCTTCGGCTACAACCCCCTCGACGAGCCCTTGCTGACCGGCTTCGACCTGACCGTCGGGCCGGGGCGGCAGGTGGCGCTGGTCGGCGGATCGGGCAGCGGCAAGTCCACGGTGTCCCGGCTGATCTCGGGCCTGTACGCCCCCTGGGACGGCGTCATCCGCATCGACGGACAGCGTCTGGAGGACATCCCGCGCGGGGCGCTCGCGTCCTCCGTCTCCTTCGTCGACCAGGACGTGTTCCTCTTCGAGGGCACCGTGCGCGACAACGTGGCGCTGTGGGACCCCTCGATCCCCGACGACGCCGTGGTGGAGGCCCTGCGGGACGCCGCCCTCCACGACGTGGTGATGCGCCGGCCGGGCGGCATCCACAGCAGGGTGGAGCAGGACGGCCGCAACTTCTCCGGCGGTCAGCGTCAGCGGCTGGAGATCGCGCGGGCCCTGGTGCGCCGGCCGAGCATCCTCGTCCTCGACGAGGTGACCAGCGCGCTGGACGCGGAGACCGAGCTGGTGGTCATGGACAACCTGCGCCGGCGCGGCTGTGCCTGCGTGGTGATCGCGCACCGGCTGAGCACCGTGCGGGACAGCGACGAGATCGTCGTGCTGCGGCACGGCACGGTCGTCGAGCGCGGACGGCACGAGGAACTGCTGGCACGCGGCGGCACGTACGCGGCACTGGTCAGGGAGCGGTGAGATGACTGCCGTGCACGAAGGTCAGGGCGATCTCGTCCTCGGGGCGCTCGGCTCGCTGGGCACCCGCGTCGACTGCGCCGGGTTCGGCCGCCTCGACCTGGAGGGGCCGCAGGTCCTGTGGCTGGTGGCGTCCGGGGCGCTGGACCTGTTCGCGGTGGACGCCGGTGAGCAGGGGCACTGGCACCACCTGGGCCGCCTGGAGGCCGGCTCGGTGCTGCTCGGCCCGGTCGCCGGGCCCCGGCACACCCTGGTCGCCCGCCCGCTGCGGGACTGCGTGGTGCACCGCATCGCACTGCGCGAGCTGTACCAGCCGGCGCACACCCAGACGTGGTCGTACGACGAGTACGGCAATCCGCAGTACGTTCCGCCGCGGACGAGCCCGCTGGAGTACGCCCTCGCCCTCGGCGTGGGCCGCGGTCTGACCGTCCTCTTCCAGGCGCCGATGGCCGCCGAACAGGCCACGGCCCACGGCGGCTCCCCCGCGCGGGCGCACGCCGGCGTGGGCGACGACGACGTGTTCTGGATGCAGGTGCCGCCCGGCAGCGTGCAGTACGGGGCGGTGTACGGCGAGGAGGCCGCGGCCGACCTGCTGATGGACCCGGCGCTGTGGCAGAGCATGGTCGACCAGCAGCACCGGCTGCTGACCACGCTGGACCGCTGGATCGAGCAGCTGGAACGCACCCACGAGACCCGTACCGCCGCCGGTATCAAGGCCGGTGAGGCGGTGCGCGCCCGGGCCGACCGGACGCTGCTGGCCTCCATCGGCAAGCGGTCGGGGCAGCGGAGCACCGCCGCCGACGCCGACGCCACGTACGCGGCGTGCCGGCTCGTCGCCCGGGCCGCCGGGATTCCGCTCGCCGAACCCGCGCGCAACGGCACGGAGAGCGACCGGATCGATCCGGTGGAACGGATCGCCGTCGCCTCGCGCGTGCGCACCCGGACCGTGCGGCTGGACGGCCGCTGGTGGCGGGACGACGTCGGTCCGCTGGTCGGTCACCGGGCCCTGTCGGGGGCGCCGGTGGCGCTGCTGTGGCAGCGCGGCGGCTATGTGGCCGTCCATCCGGCGACCGGCCGCCGGACGCCGGTCGAGAAGGCGAACGCCGAGGAGTTCGAGCCGCGCGCGGTGATGTTCTACCGGCCGCTGCCGGAACGCCGGCTCGGCCCGCTGGGGCTGCTGCGGTTCTGTCTGCGGGGCACCCGCCGGGATCTGTCCGCGCTGCTGCTGGCGGGCCTGGTGACGGTGGCGCTCGGCGCGCTGGTGCCGGTCGCGACCGGCAAGGTGCTCGGGGAGTTCGTGCCGAAGGCCCAGACGGGGCTGATCGCGCAGGTGTGTCTCGCGGTGATGCTCAGCGGCGTCGTCGCGGCGGCCTTCATGCTGCTGCAGAACCTCACCGTCCTGCGGTTGGAGGGCCGCGTCGAGGCGACGCTCCAGCCGGCCGTCTGGGACCGGCTGCTGAGGCTGCCGACCACGTTCTTCACCGAGCGTTCCACCGGCGAACTGGCGAGCGCGGCCATGGGCATCAGCGCGATCCGCAGACTGCTGGCCGGGGTCGGACCGACGGTGGCGCAGTCGGTGACCGTCGGGGCGATGAATCTGGTGCTGCTGCTCTGGTACAGCGTCCCGATGGCGCTCGCGGCGATCGGCATGCTGGTGGTGGTGGCCGCCGTCTTCCTGGGGCTCGGGCTGTGGCAGGTGCGCTGGCAGCGGCGGCTGGTCCAGCTCACCAACAAGTTGAACAACCAGGCGTTCCAGACCCTGCGCGGGCTGCCCAAGCTGCGGGTGGCCGCCGCCGAGAACTACGCGTACGCGGCGTGGGCGGAGCAGTTCGCGCGCAGCCGTGAGCTCCAGCAGCGGGCCGGGCGGATCAAGAACCTCAACGCGGTGCTGGGCGCGGTGTACCTGCCGCTGTGCACGCTGCTGATGTTCATGCTGCTCGCCGGTCCCGCGCGGGGTTCGATGTCGGCGGCCGACTTCCTCACCTTCAACGCGTCGGTGACGATGCTGCTGACCTCCGTCACCCAGCTGACCGGGGCGTTCGTGTCGGCGGTGGCCGCGCTGCCGCTGTTCGAGGAGATCCGGCCGGTGCTGGACGCGACACCGGAGGTGCGGGCGGCCAGTACCCGGCCGGGTCCGCTGTCGGGCGCGATCGAGGCGCGGCGGCTGTCGTTCCGGTACAGCGACGACGGTCCGCTGGTCCTGGACGACGTCTCCTTCGAGGTGCGGCCGGGCGAATTCGTCGCGATCGTCGGCCCCAGCGGCTGCGGCAAGTCGACGCTGCTGCGGTTGCTGATCGGCTTCGACCGCCCGCTGTCGGGCAGTGTCCTGTACGACGGCCAGGACCTGGCCGCGCTGGACCAGTCCGCGGTACGCAGGCAGTGCGGGGTGGTGCTCCAGCACGCGCAGCCGTTCACCGGTTCGATCCTCGACGTCATCTGCGGCACCGAGCCGTACACGCCGGAGGAGGCGATGGCGGCGGCCGAGATGGCGGGGCTCGCGGAGGACATCCGGCGGATGCCGATGGGTCTGCACACCATCGTCTCGGGCAGCGGGGCGGTCTCCGGGGGGCAGCGGCAGCGGCTGATGATCGCGCAGGCGCTGATCCGCCGGCCGCGCATCCTCTTCTTCGACGAGGCGACCAGCGCCCTGGACAACGAGACGCAGCGCCGGGTGATCGAGTCGACCAAGGCCCTCGACGCCACCCGGGTGGTGATCGCGCACCGGCTGTCGACGGTGCTGGACGCCGACCGCGTGATCGTGATGGAGGACGGCAAGGTCGCCCAGCAGGGGCCGCCGGCGGAACTGCTCGCCGACACCGGCGGACGGCTGCACGAGCTGGTGCGGCGGCAGCTCGCCTGAGCCCCGGCGCGTGTTTCCGGCCGTACCCGGGCGGGCGGCCCTTGGACCGGCCGTAAATGGGTACCTGCGTCCTCATGCGTATCAGCGTGGTGGACGTGGGGTCGAACACGGTCCGTCTCATGGTGGCGGACGCGGAGGGCGGTGTACCGCTGCCGGTCCACACCGCGAAATGGCGGCTGCGGCTGTCGGAGCAGGTCAAGCCGGGCGGTGCGGTGCCCGAGGAGGCCGTGGAGCGGCTCGTGGCGGCGGTCGAGGGCGCGAGCCGGACCGCGGCCCGATGGGGGTCCTCGGCCCCGCTGGCCTTCGCGACGGCCGTGGTGCGCGCCGCGCCCAACCGGCGGGAGGTGCTGCGCACCGTCCGCGCCCGTACGGGTGTCGCCCTGTGCACGCTGCCGGGCGAGGTGGAGGCGGAGCTGACGTTCCTCGGTGCCCGGCGCTGGATGGGCTGGCGGTCCGGTCCGCTGGCGCTGCTGGACATCGGCGGCGGCTCGCTGGAGATCGCCTTCGGCCGCGGCCGGCTGCCCGACTTCGTCGCCTCGCTGCCGCTGGGCGCCGCCCGGCTGACCCACGAGTTCCTGGACGGTGGGGTGGACGCGCCGCCGCCGGAGCAGGTCCGGGCGCTGCGCCGCAGGGTCCGCCACCAGTTGCGGGACGTCGCGGCGCGGATCCGCTGGGAGGGGCCGCGCACCGCGGTGGCGACGTCGCGGACCTTCCAGCAGCTGGGCCGGCTGTGCGGGGCGCCGCCGGGCCGGCACGGCCCGTTCGTGGAGCGCCGGATGCGCTGCGCGGACCTGGGTGAGGCCGCGGACCGCCTCGCCACGCTGACCGCCGCCGAGCGGGCCCGGCTGCCGGGCATCTCGGCGCCGCGGGCGGCGCAGAGCCTGGCCGGGGCCGTGGTCGGGCACACCGCCATGAAGCTGACCGGCCTGGAGTCGGTAACCCTGTGCCCCTGGGCCATCCGCGAGGGTGTCCTGCTGCGGCACATCGAGGACGGTCCGGCCTGGTGGGCGGAGGTCACCCGCCACAACGACGAGGCGACCGCGGCGGCACCGGTGCCGCTGCGCGTCGCGAGCACATCGAGCTGACCGAGCCGAAGGACCGGGCCGCAGGGGTCCGGTCGTACGGAGGAAAGGAGCACCCGTGTCCCGGAACGGCGATGCCGACCACAAGTCCCCCGAGACCGCCATCGAGGAGGTTCTGCACGAGATCGCGGAGGCCCGGCCGCGCGACGCCGAGTCCGACGAGGGCCCGCGCCGGGGCGAGGCGGGGGACGCCACCTCGCCGAACACCGGGGCCCAGGAGGACGCCGAGGGAGAGTGACGTGTCACCCGTCCCGGCCGGGCAGGGGTGCCGCGGTGCCGGGCGGGTACTCGGCGTGCCATGGAGTACGACCGCGAAGGACCACAGTTGCCGACGGCCCGGGGCCCGATCTCCGCGGCCGTCGGCGCGTACCTGCTCGGGGCGGGTCCGCTGCCCGCCGCCGAGACCGTCGCCGAGGCCCCGCCGTACGGCGACGACCTGCAACTGGCCCTGTACCAGTGTTACGAGCTGCACTACCGGGGGTTCGCCGGCGTCTCCCCCGCTCTCGAATGGGACCCCGGCCTGCTGGGGACCCGGGCCGCGCTGGAGGACCGCTTCCTGTCCGCGCTGCGCGCCGACACCCCGGTGCACGACAGTGTCGCCGAGGCGGTCGGGGCGCTGCTGGTCGAACCCGTCGACGGGAAGGGCGTCAGTCACTTCCTCCGGGACGAGGGCGAGCTGTGGCAGCTGCGCGAGTACGCGGCCCAGCGCTCCCTCTACCACCTCAAGGAGGCCGACCCGCACGCCTGGGTGCTGCCGCGGTTGTGGGGGCGGGCCAAGGCGGCGATGGCGGCGGTGGAGTTCGACGAGTACGGCGGCGGCCGTGCCGAGCGGGTGCACGCCCGGCTGTTCGCTGACCTGATGACGGACCTGGGTCTGGACACCGCGTACGGCCGCCATCTGGACGCGGCGTCGGCCGAATGCCTGGCCACGGTGAACATGATGTCGCTGTTCGGCCTGCACCGGTCGCTGCGCGGCGCCCTGGTGGGCCACTTCGCGGCGGTCGAGATCACCTCGTCGCCCGGTTCACGGCGGCTCGCCGAGGCGATGCGCCGCACCGGCGCCGGACCCGCCGCCGAGCACTTCTACGACGAGCACGTCGAGGCCGACGCGGTGCACGAGCAGATCGTCCGGCACGAGGTGATCGACGGGCTCCTCGAGCAGGAGCCCTGGCTCGCCGCGGACGTCGCCTTCGGCATCGACGCCACCGGTTTCCTGGAGGACCGCTTCGGGGCCCGGCTGCTCGCCGACTGGCGTTGCGGCAGGTCGTCCCTGCGCACCCCGCTGCCCGACCCGCGGCACGCGGAGCACGAGGTGTCCCATACTTCGTGACCGGTGGGGTACCTGGGATCCGTGAATTTCATGGTGCTACCGGGCGTGTACGCCCCTCAGGAGGACACCGCCCTGCTGGCCGGGGCGCTGTCCGACGAGTCGCTCCCGCCGGGCGCGGCCGTGCTCGACGTGGGGACCGGATCGGGCGCCCTGGCCCTGGCGGCCGCCCGGCGGGGCGGCCGGGTGACCGCGGTGGACGTGTCCTGGCGCGCGGTGTGCGCCGCCCGGGTGAACGCCGCGCGGGCCGGGCTGCGCGTCCGTGTTCGGCACGGCAACCTCTTCACGCCCGTACGGGGCGAGACGTTCGATCTGGTGCTGGCCAATCCGCCGTACGTACCGGCCCCGGGCCGGGGCCGTGCGCCGCGCGGTGCGGCGCGGGCCTGGGACGCGGGCCACGACGGGCGGCTGGTGCTGGACCGGATCTGCGCCGAGGCGCCCGGCCTGCTGCGCCCCGGCGGGGTGCTGCTGCTCGTGCAGTCCGCCCTCAGCGATCCGGAGCGGACCGTGGGGCGCCTGCGGGAGGCCGGACTGAAGGCGGCGGTGACCCGGCGGCAGCGGATCGCCTTCGGTCCCGTGGTGCGCGGCCGGGAACGCTGGCTGCGCCAGCGCGGGCTGCTGTCCCTGGCCGACAACGAGGAGGAGCTGGTGGTCGTCCGTGCCGAACTCCCCGTCTGACGCCCCGCGCCGGGTCAAGGTCCAGCGCCGGGGGCCGCTGCTGGTGGAGGGCCCGGTGGAGGTGGAGCTGGAGGACGGCACGACGGTGTCCTCCGACCGTTTCCGGGTCGCGCTGTGCACCTGTCGCCGCAGTCGGCGCTATCCCTGGTGCGACACCAGTCACCGCGCCCGCTCGTCGGGCTCCGGCGACGGGCCCGCGGCGAAGGGCTGACCCTCTTATGACCCGCTTGATCCCGGAGAACGGCGGACGGCCCCACTCCGTCCGCCGTCCCCGGTGCGGGACCGCTTCCCGTCCGGCGGCGCCTCGCACTCCCCAGTAGCGAGCCGCCACTCGCGCCGCACGGGCGGCCGGTCCCGGTCCTAGAAGGTGAAGACGCCGGCGCTGCCCGCGTTCTTCACGCACTCGTTGGCGAAGGTGCGTTCGTAGGAGACGTGCCGGCCCTGCCAGACCCCGTCGACGGTGACCACCACGGGGTCGTACTCACGGGTGCAGAACACGCCGGGTTCCGCTCTCAGGGCGTCGAAGTCACCCCCCGCGCCGCGCAGTTCGGCGCAGGCCGACGCGGCGGCCGGGTGCGTGCCGGCCGCCTGCGGGGCGCAGGTCAGGGTGACCGCGCGTACCGGCGCGGCGGTGGCAGCGCTCTCTCCGTACCCCACGGTCAGCACCAGGGCCGAGGGGGCGTAGAGCGACGCGGGGGCGGTGGCCGGGGAGGCGAGGGAGGCCCCGGCGAGGGGCCCGCAGACGGCGGTGGCCGTCAGGCCCAGAGTCGCTGCCCAGCGCGCGGTGTTCCGCATTGTGTGCATCCTTCCGCTCGGGATGAGGGTGATCGCCGGCCCGGCCCGGTGGGTGCCGGAACGGCGAGCGCGAGTCTGCCGAGTCCGCCACCGAAACTCATCTCGACCCCACGGATTTCGGTAACCTTGCGTATTGAATCAGTGGCGCGAAGTCACAGAATTCGAACGTTCCAAGTCCGTAAGAGGCCGGTTCTTGATCGGTACTTCAGTCATGAACTGGCCGGATGGCGTGATCCCTTCGTTCGCCAATAGGCCGGAAACACCCCTGAAACATGCCCGTCTCCCCGACGGCACGGCCCGACATACTCACGGGTATGGTGCCGAAGGCGGCAACTCGACGACGAGAGGCGGGGCTTCGGATGGCCAAGCACTGGGCGGACTTCCAGTACGAGATCTACCTGAACGGGATGACCGGTGCCGTTCCGCGCCTGCCCACCGACCTGACGCGGCTGGAGGAGCTGACCGAGCGGCGCCTGGGCCCCGGTCCGGTCGGGTACGTCGCCGGCAGTGCCGGTGACGGCAGCACCGCGCGGGCCAACCGGGCGGCTCTCGACCGGCGCCGGATCGTGCCGCGCATGCTCCGCGACGTCCACGAACGTGACCTCGCGGTCGAGGTGCTGGGCCGTCGGTTGCCCGCCCCGTTGGCGCTCGCGCCGGTCGGCGTCCTGTCGATCATGCATCCGGACGCGGAGCCGGCCGCCGCCCGGGCCGCCGCCGCCCGGGGCGTGCCGTACGTCCTGTCCTCCGCGTCCAGCACCCCCATGGAGCAGGTCGCCGAGGCGATGGGCGACGGCGAGCGCTGGTTCCAGCTGTACTGGCCCAAGGACCGCGAGGTGGCCCGCAGTTTCCTGGGGCGGGCGAAGGCGGCGGGTTACAGCGCCTTGTTCGTCACCCTGGACACGCCGCTGCTGTCGTGGCGCCCGCGCGACCTCGACCAGGCGTACCTGCCGTTCCTGCACGGGGTGGGCACGGCGAACTACTTCTCCGACCCGGCCTTCCGGGCCGGCCTGGCGAAGCCGGTGCACGAGGATCCGAACGCGGCGGTGATGCACTTCGTCGGCATGTTCTCCGATCCCGCCAAGTCCTGGCCGGATCTGGCGTTCCTGCGCGAGAACTGGGACGGTCCGATCGTCCTCAAGGGCATCCTGCACCCGGACGACGCCCGGCTGGCCGCCGACGCCGGGATGGACGGCGTGGTGGTCTCCAATCACGGCGGCCGTCAGGTGGCCGGCTCCGTCGCCGCCGCCGACGCCCTGCCGCGTGTGGTGGAGGCGGTCGGCGACCGCCTCACCGTGCTGTTCGACAGCGGGGTGCGCACCGGCGACGACGTCTTCAAGGCGCTGGCCCTCGGCGCGCGGGCGGTGCTCCTCGGCCGTCCCTACGTCTACGGTCTGGCGCTGGACGGGCAGGCGGGCGTGGAGCATGTGATCCGCTGCCTGCTCGCCGAACTCGACCTGACCCTGGCCCTGTCGGGCCACGCCTCGCCGACGACCCCGGGCCCGGGCGACCTCGTCGAGGACCCCGCGTAGGGTCCCGGGGGCCCGCACAGGGGCCCGAGGCCCGGCACAGGGGCCCGAGGCCCCGCACAGGGGGCCGGGGTCCCGCACAGGGGGCCGGGGTCCCGCCGCCGCCCCGGCCCGGAGCACCGGCCCCCGTGCGTGCCGTGGCGACCGGGCGACCGGGCGACCGTGAGGCTCCCTCAGCCGCCCGGCAGCTCCACCGCGCGGGCGGCCGGGGTCTCGGTGCGGGCGACGGACAGGGAGCCGTCCACCGGTACCGGGTCGCTCCGCCAGCGCTGGGCGTCGGAGCCGTCGTGCACCTTGACGACCACATCGGCGTCCGGGGCGGTGGCGGTGGCCGCGAGGGCGAGCCCGCGCTGCCCGTGCGGCACCAGCTCACCCCGGTCGGTGAGGTCGTAGCGCACGTGGTCGCCCCGCTCGGTGCCCTCGTCGGCGCAGGTACCGAGAACGACGACCCCGGCGTCCGCCCGCGAGTCCAGACACAGCCCCGGATCGGCGGCGCTGCGCAGCAGTCCGTCGTCCTCCAGGGTCCACTGCTGGGTCCACGCCCCCGAACACTGCGCGAGGCGGGTCCCCACCCCGGCCCCGGGCTCGCCCCGGACGTCGAGGCAGAGGTCGGCGGCGACGTTGCGCAGCAGCGCCCGGTCCGCCGCCGTGGGCAGCCCGGCCGTGCCGGGCGGTTTCGGCCTGCTGGTGGCGGACGCCGTGCCTTCGTCCCCCGCGGCGCTGGTGGAGGCGGCGGGGTCGGCGCCTCCTCCGTCGTACGACCAGACGCTCACCACGAGCGCCACGGCCATCACGCCCGCCGACGCGGCGCCGAGCTGCCGCAGCACCGCCCGGCCGGAGCGCGGCCGGCCCAGGGGCACGGGCAACCGGGCCAGCAGACCCGGACGTCCGCCGCGGTGGCGGGCGCTTCCTCGGGCAAGGGTGCTCAGCCTCGCCCGTCCGGGACGGGAGTCGAGGTAGCGCCGGGCGCCCCAGCCGAGGACCGCTTCGGCGATCAGCGTGCCCAGCTCACGCTCGAAGTGGCCGAGCTGTTCGGCCGCGTGCCGGCAGTGGCGGCAGTCGGCCAGGTGCTTGCGGACGTCCGGCAGCAGGGTGCCGCCCCGGCGGATCGGCACGTCGAGGAGCCGGCCGTGGAAGCGGCAGTCCTGGGAGGGCGCGAGTTGCCGATGGGCGTCCAGACAGCCTTCGCGGAATTTCTCCCGAGCCTGTTCGAGAGTGATCGACGCGGTGTCGGTATCCATGCCGAGCAGACCGGCCGGGACAGCAATGTGTTCGGCTTCGACCTCCGTGTGCCAGAGCAAACAACGGGCCGGTCCCGGAAGTGACGCGAATGCCCGCGCGGCCAGGGTGCGGTTTTCCGGAATCATCGACTTCGCCGCCCGCATACCACGTCCGCCGGCGGGTTTGGCCAACGGGGGGAGAACGGCGGATATCCCCTCTTCCGCGGACCACTGGCGGACCGTGTCCCGTACGGCCACCAGCAGCCGAGGACGCAGGGCCGTGGCCTGCTCGCCCTCGGCCAGCCGGTCCAGCACCCGGTGCCAGGCGGCGCCGGCCACCATCGCCGTCACCTGGCCCGATGCGGCGAGACAGATGGTGGCGTAGTCGTGGGCGGGCTGCCAGTGCCGCGCCATGAGCAGGGCGGCGGCCCGGGAGCCTTCGCTCTCCGGACCGTCGCGCAGCCGCGCGGCGAGCAGTTCGTCGGACTCCCCGTGGTCCCCGCCCGAGGGCGGGTGTGCGGGACGAGGGGGGTGGGGGGTGGGCACTGGGGTCGTTCCTTCCCACGCGCGTGTGACACAGATGTTCCGGTCGCCGAAAAGGGACCACCGATTGGTGTATACCTTTTTACCGCGGTGTGGGGAGCGTGAATTCGCCACGGCGAAATCCGGTCTGGGTTTCTCAACGCGCGTGCGAGACCCGGCCTTTACCCCCCGCACGGGTGCTTCACTCTCGCACAAGCCTCTCATGGTCAACAAGGCGGACGGGTGACTTCGGCCCGCTTTGAAAGAAGGTCAGAATGCGCGGCGGCTCTCGCGGCGCGCGCCCGCTTCCGGCTTTCTCAGATCTGCCAGGAGCGCAGCCGGTCCGCCGCGCCGTAAACGTCGGCCTTGCCGGACATCAGGTCGCGCGCGAGGTCGACGAGGGCTCCGTAGGGCGGGTCGATCCCGACGTCGCTGGCGTACATGTAGGCGACGGCCGTGGCACAGGCGAAGCGGGCGTTGGCCGCGGGCAGCGGCTTGAGCACGGCGAGGGTGTGCAGCAGGGCGGCGGCCCGCCAGGCCGGGTCGGAGTCGACGCCGAGCCGGGGCGGGTCGACCCGGTGCCGGGCGACGGCGGCGACCAGCGCGGAGAAGTCGTTGATCGTGGGCTGCTCCGGCAGTACTTCCTCATGACGCTGGAGCAGCCAGGGCACGTCGATGTGCAGGACCGGTGCCATGGGTCAGGCGGCCCGCCCCTCGCCCCGGACGGGGGGCGGTTCGTCGTCGGGAAAGGCGGCGGCGAATTCGTCGGCGTGGGCCGAGAAGAACCGGCGGAACGCCTCCGCCCCCTCCTGAAGCGCCCGGTGCCGGGCTATGTCGGCGGCGGCGGCCTCCCGCACGAGCGCCTTCATCGACGTACCGCGTTCCTTGGCGATCTGCCGCAGGTCCTCGAGCTCGCGGTCGCTGAACTCCACGTTCAGAGCTGGCATGCCTCCCACGGTACCGCGCGGGTACTGACCAGTAAATAGGCCCAGGTCAGAGCAGTGATGCGACGGTACCGCGGGAGGCGGTCAGGGCAGCGACGGCAGGGTCAGCCCTGGTCCGCCACGAAGGAGGCCATCCGGGCCAGGGCGGCGTTCCAGTTGATGGTGTGCTCGTTGGTCGACCAGGACTGGATGTCGTCGATGAAGCAGAACTGGGCGACGCAGCCCTGGAGCTTGCTCTGCGCGTAGGGGTCCTGGATATTCGAGTTCGGGCCGCCGGAGAGGGTGCCGTCGGGCGGGGCCGGCAGCGACGGGTCGAGCTGCTTGGCGTACCAGCGGCTGTGCTGGTTGTGGGCGTTGACCTCGCCGTAGCCGGTGACGTACGACATGTTCAGCGCGTTGCGGCCCAGGATGTAGTCCATGCTCTGGAGCGCTCCGTCGCGGTACTTCGAGGCGCCGGTGATGTCGTAGGCGGTGGCCAGGACGACCGCGTTGTTGAGGATCTGGTGGCTGGAGCCCCAGTCGTAGACGTTGTCCTCGGGGGCGTAAGGCATGCCGTAGGGGTGTGCCCTCAGGGTGGCGAGGTACTTGTCGGCGCCCTGGACGACGGAGCGGCGCACCTGGTCCCGGCCGGGGAGCCGGTTCGGCACGGTCGCGAGGTCGAGGCGGGCGGCCGCCGCGGTGCGGGCCCAGTCGAAGCCGAGCGGGCCGAAGATGTCGGCGGTGTGGACCGGGGAGTTCAGCACGTACTCCCGGAAGTCCCGCTCCCCCGTCGTCAGATACAGCTCGGCCGCCGCCCAGTAGAACTCGTCGTCGACCCGGCTGTCGGGGTAGGCGCCGCCGCCGATGCCGTCGCTCTCGTCGGCGAGCACGTCCGGGTGGGCGAGCGCCGCCGCCCACGCCGTGCGGGCCGCGTCGAGCGCCTTCGCGGCGAACTCCCGGTCGTAGGGGCGGTAGAGGCGGGCCGCCTGCGCGGCCGTCGCGGCCAGGTTGAGGGTGGCCGCGGTGGTCGGCGGGTGCAGCTCGCGCTTCTGGGGATCGTCGCTGGGCAGCAGCGGCAGACCGGTCCACGCCTCGTCGTGGATCTTGTGGTGGGCCATGCCGGCCAGCGGCTGCCCCTGGGGCACCTGCATCTTCAGCAGGAAGTCCAGCTCCCAGCGGACCTCGTCGAGGATGTCCGGCACCTTGTTGCCGCTCTCCGGGATGGCGAGGGTGCCGTCGCCGAGCTTCGAGGGCTCGCCCGTGCGGGCGTGCAGCGAGCGCTCGTAGGTGCTGAGCAGCTCCCAGGTGGAGATGCCGCCGTTGACGACGTACTTGCCGTGGTCGCCGGCGTCGTACCAGCCGCCGGAGACGTCGAGGGTGTAGTCGCAGACGCCGGGCTGACAGGGGACCTCGGTGTCGCCCTGGTTGGGCGCCACGCCCACGTGTCCGGCCGGGCGGCCGTAGCCCGGGCGCAGCTCGTCGCTGATCGGGGTGCCGCTGCGCTGCGTGTAGTAGTACTTCGCGGAGTCGGTGCGCAGCCGCTCGTAGGCGGCGGTGCCGATGTCGAAGGGGCGGCTGGTCTCCCCGTCGGCGACCAGGGTGTAGCCCTCGCCGCGCTTCCCGTAGCGGCCGAAGTCGATCGAGTGGACGTTCTGCCCGGAGGAGGCGTCCACGCCGCGCGGCTCGCTCCGGCCGTGGGCGACGACGCGTCCGCGGTCGTTCTTCAGCTGCCAGCCCAGCGGCGAGGTCGCGTCGGTGACGACGGTGGCGTTCTTCGGGCCGGAGGGGAGGTAGCCGACCTGGTTGACGCGGACCCGCGGCCCGGTGTCGGGCTCGTACGGCTCGGGCGCGACCCCGCCCAGCAGCGACACGTCGTCCACGCAGAACCGCCAGGCGTCGGGCGTGCCGCCGAGCTGGAAGCCGACCTGGCCCTGGGTGGTGTCGACGGGCGAGGTGAAGGTGTACGAGTAGGTGTTGCCGGAGACGCTGAGCTGCGGGCTGACCTCGTGGTAGGTGTCGTACGGGGCGACCGAGAGGCCCACGATCGCACGGACCACGTGGTCGGCGGGCGCGCCGGTCGCGGTGAAGGAGAAGCGGTACGACTCCCCCGCCACCAGGGTGATGTCGTTCTGGCCGACGGCGGCGTCCCAGCGGTTGGCGGTGCCGCCCGGGGCGTCGGCGCACAGCCGGCCGTCGGTCACTGCCGCGGTGACGTTGCTGCTCGCCCACCAGGACTCGGTGCCGTTGTCGAATGTGCCGTTCCGCACCTGCTCGGTCTCCTCCGCGCCGGCCGGGGCGGCGGGCAGCGCGGTGACCGCCGCCGCCAGCAGCGCGGTCAGGGAGACGAGCGCGGTTCTGCGTCTTTTCACGTCTGGGCTCCTCGGGGGAGGTGCGAGTGGCGCTCACATGGAGGGAGCGGTCAGGAATGGGAGCGCTCCCAAATCGGTCGCAGGCCATGCTTGTGGCAGACATGACAGTCCGTCAACGGTCCGGACGGCACCGGTTCTCCTCCGGCCGCCGCCCGACGGTGGGGTGCCGAAGCGCGCGAGACCGCTCGTTCCGGTCCGTACCGGCCCCGGACGCACTAGGCTGGGGCCCAGGTGACGCGCTGTTCACCATGGGTGTGCGCAATGGAGTGGCGACGATGAGTCCGGTCAACCCGTCCGAGGATGACGCCGCGGCCCGCGCCGTCATCGACGACTCCGGCACCCTGCGCGAGTGGAACGAGGGCGCCCGGCTCCTGCTGGGCCACTCGGCCGCGGACGTCGTGGGACGCCCCGCGGCCGACCTGCTGGCCGACCGCGCGGACGGCCTGCCGCCCGGCCCCGAGCAGGAGCGGTGGAGCGGCACCCTGACGCTGCGGCACCGCGACGGACGGGCGGTGCCCGTCTGGGTGCTCGCCCACCGCAGACCGTCCGGGGGCGGCGGGCCGGGCACCTGGCTCGCCGTCGCCCCTCGTTACGACGGCCCCGACCACCACGACGACCCGCTGGTCAGGGCGGCGCTCACCCAGTCGCCCTGCGCCACCATGATCTTCGACGACCGGCTGCGGCTGCGCGCCGTGAACGACGCCATGGCGCGGCTGCTCGGCCTGCCGGCCGACCGGCTGCGCGGTCTGCGGCCCACCGACATCGGCAGCAGGTCCCAGCACACCGAGCTGGAGCGGCACCTGCGCCGGGTGCTGGCCACCGGCGACCGCCACGACATGCACACCCACCTGAAGGCCACCGGGGAGAGCCGGGCCCACGCGTGGCACGCCCGCATCGCGCCCCTCGCCGACGCCGACGGCCGGGTGCGCGGCGTCTGCGTCAGCGCCCACGACTTCACCGAGCAGCACCTCGCCCGCGAGCGGCTGCAGTTGGTCAACGAGGCCAGCGTGCGCATCGGCACCACACTCGACGTCACCCACACGGCGCAAGAGCTGGCCGACGTGTGCGTGCCCGCGCTCGCCGACTTCGTCAGCGTCGACCTGCTGGACCCCCACGACCACGGGGGTGAGCCCCCGGTCGTGCCCGCCCCGCCGGTCGGTCTGCGGCGGGCCGCCCACCGGTCGATCACCCCGGGCTCCCCGGAGGCGGTCGCCGAACCCGGCCGGCTGGACGTCTACCCGGCGGGCTCCCCCCAGGCCGAGTGCCTGGTCGCGGGGCACGCGATCGTGGCCGAGGTTCCCTCCGGGGACCTGGAGCGGTGGCAGGAGTGGGACCCCGTGCGCGTCCGGCGGGTGGAGGAGTACGGCATCCACTCCACGATGTCCGTGCCGCTGCAGGCCCGCGGCACGACCCTGGGCGTGGCGGTGTTCACCCGGTACCGGCGGCCCTACCCCTTCACGGACGACGACCGGCTGCTGGCCGAGGAGGTCACCGCCCGCGCCGCGGTCTGCATCGACAACGCCCGCCGCTACTCCCGCGAGCGCGAGACCACGCTCACGCTGCAGCGCAGCCTCCTGCCGAGGTGGCTGCCGCCCACCGCCGCGCTGGAGGCCGCCTCCCGCTATCTTCCGGCGGCCCGCTCCGGGGTCGGCGGCGACTGGTTCGACGTGATCCCGCTGTCCGGGATGCGGGTCGCCATGGTCGTCGGCGACGTCGTGGGCCACGGCATCCAGGCATCGGCCACCATGGGCCGGCTGCGCACGGCGGTGCGCACACTCGCCGACATCGACCTGACGCCCGACGAACTCCTCACCCACCTCGACGACCTGGTCGTGCGGCTCTCCGAGGAGTCCGGCGACAACGGCACGGGCGAGGTCGGCGCCACCTGCCTGTACGCGGTCTACGACCCGGTGTCGCGACGCTGCTCCCTGGCCCGCGCCGGGCATCCGTCACCGGTGCTGGTCCCGCCCGACGGCCCGCCCCGGCAGATCGAGCTGCCCTCGGGGCCGCCGCTGGGGGTGGGCGGCCTTCCGTTCGAGTCGGCGGAGCTGGAGCTGCGCGAGGGCAGCGTGCTGGCGTTCTGCACCGACGGTCTGGTCGAGGGCCGGGACCGGGACGCCGAAGCGGGTCAGGCGCTGCTGCGCGAGGCCCTGGCCGGACCCACCGAGTCGCTCGACGCGACCTGCGACCGGGTCCTGCACGCACTGCTCCCGTCGGGCGGCGCCGCCGACGACGTGGCACTGCTGCTGGCCCGCACCCGTGGGCTGCCCGCCGAGCAGGTGGCCACCTGGGACATCCCGGCCGACCCGTCGCTGGTCGCCCCCGTACGCAAACAGGTCGTCGAGCAGCTGTCCGCCTGGGCCCTGCTGGAGGCGTCCTTCACCGCCGAGTTGGTGGTGAGCGAACTGGTCACCAACGCCATCCGCTACGGCTCCCCGCCCATCCGGCTGCGGCTCATCCACGACTCGGCCACGCTGATCTGCGAGGTTTCCGACACCAGCCACACCGCGCCGCACCTGCGCCGGGCCAAGACCTGGGACGAGGGGGGCCGGGGGCTGCTGCTGGTCGCCCAGCTCACCCAGCGCTGGGGCAGCCGGCACACCGCCGAGGGCAAGACCATCTGGGCGGAGCTGGGACTGCTCGGCGAGGAGTGACACCGGGTGGTGCGCCGGCGGACGCCGGCGAAGGCGCACGCCCGTGAGCGACGCCCCGGGACCCGCGCCCCGGGCGCACGGCGGGACGCGCGCGCGAGGGAGCACCGGCCGTGCTCCCGTCAAGGCGGCGCGCCCGTCGTTTCCCGGGCGGTGCGGCGGGACACTCGAAAGGCACGGGGCGTACGTGCCGCCGGGCGGCCGTGCGCGCGACCTGACGGGAGTGGAGAAGCGATGGCGAACACGTCACGGCCCGTACGCCGTACCGCCCTGCTGGCGAGCGCGGCGGCGCTCCTCGGCCTGGTGGGCGCCTGCGGCAGCGAGAGCAGTACGTCGACTGCCCCGCGCCCGACCCAGGCCCCCCGCACGACGACTCCGGACCCTGGTGCCGCGACCGGTGCCGCCACCACCCCGGCGGCGACCGCCGCACCCAGTGACACCGCGGGTTCCGCCTCCGCCTCCGCCCGCACCAACGGCCGGTGCCGCACCGGCGAACTGCGCGCCGAGGTCGGCCGCGTCGACCCCGGGGCCGGGCAGCGGAACTTCCCGATCGTGCTGACCAACACCTCCGACCGCACCTGCACCGTGCACGGCTACCCGGGCGCCGCCTTCGTCGACGCCTCCGGCGGGCAGCTGGGCCCGGATCCCGTACGCGCGCCCTCCTCCCCCGGGACCGTCACGCTGGCGCCCGGGAAGAGCGCGTGGGCCGGGCTGTCGTTCTCCAGCCCCCAGATCAGCGGCGCCCGCACCGCCACCCCGGCGGCGCTGCTCGTGACCCCGCCCGACGAGCACGACCCGATCCGGGTGGCGTGGACGGCCGGTGAGGTCCCGGTGGGCGGCGACGAGTCGTCCGTGAAGGTCACCGCCCTCGAACCCGGCACGGGCCCCTGAGGCGCCCGCGAGAGCGTCCGGGGGCCGGCCCGGCTCAGTGACCTGCAATCGGGTGCGGCGTGTACGGCCGCTCCAGCTCCTCGATCTCCTGCTCGGTGAGCGACAGTTCGACCGCCGCCACGGCGTCCTCCAGGTGCCCCGGCTTCGACGCCCCGACGATCGGCGCGGTCACCGTGGACCGGTGCAGCAGCCAGGCGAGGGCCACCTGGGCGCGCGGCACACCGCGGTTCTCGGCCGTGCGGGTGACGGCCTCGACCACGGCCCGGTCGCCCTCCTGGTACAGCGTGCCGCCGAAGTCGTCGGTGGCGCTGCGCTCGGTGGTGGTGTCCCAGTCACGGGTGAGCCGGCCGCGGGCGAGCGGGCTCCACGGCAGCACGCCGACCCCCTGGTCGGCGCAGAGCGGCAGCATCTCGCGCTCCTCCTCGCGGTAGAGGAGGTTGTAGTGGTTCTGCATGGAGACGAACTTGGTCCAGCCGTGCCGTTCGGCGGTGTACTGCATCTTGGAGAACTGCCAGGCGTACATCGAGCTGGCGCCGATGTAGCGGACCTTGCCCGCCCTGACCAGGTCGTGCAGCGCCTCCATCGTCTCCTCGACGGGCGTGTGCGGGTCGAAGCGGTGGATCTGGTAGAGGTCGACGTAGTCGGTGCCCAGGCGCCTCAGGCTGTGGTCGATCTCGGTCATGATCGCCTTCCGGGACAGCCCGGCGCCGTTGGGTCCGGGCCGCATCCGGCCGTTGACCTTGGTCGCGAGCACGATGTCGTCCCGGCGGGCGTAGTCGCGCAGCGCCTCGCCGACGATCTCCTCGCTGGTGCCGTCGGAGTAGACGTTGGCCGTGTCGAAGAAGGTGACGCCCGCCTCCAGCGCCTGCCGGATCAGCGGACGTGACGCCTCGGCGTCGAGGGTCCACGCGTGGGTGCCCCGGTCGGGAACGCCGTACGTCATGCAGCCCAGGCAGATCCGCGACACCTCGAGGCCCGTCGAACCGAGCTTCACGTACCGCATCGTTGCTGCTCCTGTCTTCGGGATCATCAGTACCGGTGGCGAGCGTACGTCCTGGTGCGGCTTCGGGCGGCGCCGGGTCAGCCCCGTTCGACCAGGTCCAGCGCCCGCTCCCAGGCGAAGTCGGGGCGGCCGCCGTCCTCTCCCTGCCCGGCGTACGGGTCGCCGAAGCGCACGCCCATGCCGCGCAGCCGGGCCAGGCTCTCCCGGTACGCGGGATGGGACGCCAGCGCGTCGGCGACGCAGGGCAGCACCGCCACGGGCACCCCCAGGCCGCTCACCTCGCACAGGGTGGCCAGCGCGAGGTTGTCGGCGAGGCCGGCGGCCCACTTGTTGACCGTGTTGAAAGTGGCCGGCGCGACCACCACGGCGTCCGGGTCCGGGAAGGGACGGGGCTCGCCGGGGCGGCGCCAGGCCGACCGGATGGGCCGGCCGGTCTGCGCCCGGACGGCGTCGGTGTCGAAGAAGCCGTTCAGGGCGACCGGCGTCGCGAAGACGCCGACCGCCCAGCCGCGCTCCTGAGCGGCGGTGATCAGCTTGCTGACGCCGGAGGCCACGCCTGCGGCGCAGACCACGACGTAGAGGAAGGGCTGCTCCGGTGTCCCGGTGTTCCGGACCTGTTCGCTCATCCGGGAACCCTACTGAACGCGACCGGACGGGCGCCGGGCGACCGGCGTGACCCCGGGCACGCCCTGGCCGGGGATCGCCGTGCTGGCGGTGGGCGGTGAACTCCTGTGCCCCCGCGGGCGGTCCGCGGGCGGCGGACGGTGACTCGATGGCACCGCTCGCCGGCCGGTGCGGTACGCCGGATCCCGACGGTGGGCGACCGCGCCGCCCGTGCGCGGCCGGCGCGGTCGTCGCGGCGAGCCGGGATGGATGGAGCACCGGCCGGTGTTGTAGACCGGTACCGGTCAGCCGTACGACGTGACGATGGGACGGATGCCATGCCTTTGGACGGCGAGTACGAACCCAGCCCGACGCGGTGGGTGCGCGAACAGGTCGAGCTCTACGAGAGCAGCGGCGGCACGAAGGGCACCACCCTGCTGGACACGGGCATGCCCGTGATCGTGCTGACCACCCGGGGAGCGCGCAGCGGCAAGATCCGCAAGACGCCGCTGATGCGTGTCGAGCACGAGGGCCGGTACGCCGCGGTGGCGTCGCTGGGCGGGGCGCCCAAGCACCCGGTCTGGTACCACAACGTCAAGGCCGATCCGCGGGTGGAACTCCAGGACGGTCCCGTCAAGCGGGACATGACGGCCCGTGAGGTCACCGGCGCGGAGAAGGCCGCGTGGTGGGAGCGGGCGGTGGCGGCGTATCCGCCGTACGCCGACTACCAGAAGAAGACGGAGCGGGAGATCCCGGTCTTCGTGCTGGAACCGGCCGACGGGAGCTGAACGGGCGGCCCGGAAAATTCTCGGCACACGCGCGCATGAACCGGCGGCGGCCGGGCACGCGTGGGTCAGGCCCCGCCGCGTTCCCCCGTCGCGGCGGGGCTTTCCGCTGCCTCGCGCGCGGGCCGGTCGGTGACGTCCAGGAAGATCTGCCCGGCCTCGGGGATCGTGTGGGCTATCGACCGCTTGATGCGCACGGCGACCTCCTCCACCCGTTCGCTGTCCAGGCCCGGCACCAGGTCGATGCGGGCGGCCACCAGGGTGGAGTCGAGGCCCGTCTTCATGGTGAACAGCGCCTCGACGCTGTCGATCTCCGGCTGGGCGCGCAACAGCGCGCAGATCCGGCCGCTGGCCTCCGGGTCGGCGGCCTCGCCGATCAGCTGGTCGCGGGCCTCGCGGCCCAGCCGGTAGGCCACGTAGACCAGCAGCGCGCCGATGGCGAGCGAGGCGCCGGCCTCCCACACCACCTGACCGGTGACCATGTGCAGGATCATGCCGGCCATGGCGAGGGTCACGCCGAGCACCGCGGTGCCGTCCTCGGCGACGACCGTGCGCAGGGCCGGGTCGCGCAGCCCGGCGGCGAGCCCGCCCTGGCCGCGCACCTGGTACAGGGCCCGCAGCAGGGACGCGCCCTCGGCGAGCAGGGCGACCCCGAGCACCACCAGTCCGGCGACGTAACCGCTCAGCTCCTCCTGGGCGCCGGTACGCAGTGCCTCCACGCCCTGGTAGAAGGAGAAGCAGCCGCCCATCACGAAGATGCCGACGGCCGCCAGCAGGGACCAGAAGAACCGTTCCTTGCCGTAGCCGAAGGGGTGCCTGCGGTCGGCGGGCCGGCGGCTGCGGCGCAGCGCGGCGAGCAGGAAGACCTCGTTCATGCTGTCGGCCACCGAGTGCGCGGCCTCCGACAGCAGCGCGGGCGAGCCCGCGAGGAAGCCGCCCACCGCCTTGGCCACGGCGATCACCAGGTTGGCGGCCAGGGCCACCAGCACGGTGACGCGCGTCCTGCGGTCGGCCGCGCGGTCGGCCGCGCCCGGGCGGCCGTCGTCCCCATGACCGTCGCTCCGGCCGGCGTCGTCCCGGTGGCCGTCGCGCCGGCGGCCGACGTCCCGGTGGCCGTCGCCGGGGTGGCCGTCGTGCCGACGACCGGGCTCGCGTTCGGGCGTTTCTTCAGAGGCTGTCCCACTCACGAGGGGCCGACTGCCCCCACCCGCGTGGCTCACACCCGCCTTGCGGGTGGCCCGCGGGGGTTCCACCAGTGCCGTCGGCCGAAAACGGGGAACGCGTCCACCAGAGCACACGGACGACCGGAGGGCAGGGGCATGAGCGGTGACGACGGGACACCCGGCAACAGCGGCTACGGCAGGAAGGCGTTCAAGCGGTCCCGGAGCCACTTCGCGGACCGGATCACCGCCGACGGCCGGGACGGCTGGCCGGTGGCGCCCGGCCGCTACCGGCTGGTGGTGAGCCGGGCCTGTCCGTGGGCGAGCCGGGCGCTGGTCTCGCGGCGCCTGCTCGGCCTGGAGGACACCCTCTCCCTGGCGGTCGCCGATCCGATCCAGGACGACCGCAGCTGGCGCTTCACCCTGGACCCGGACGGCCGCGACCCGGTCCTCGGCATCCGCTACCTCAGCGAGGCGTACGACCGGCGGGAGACCGGTTACCCGGGCGGGGTGAGCGTGCCGGCGATCGTGGACGTGCCCAGCGGGAAACTGGTCACCAACGACTTCCAGCAGATCACCCTGGACCTCGCCACCGAGTGGACGTCCCTGCACCGGCCGGGCGCGCCCGACCTGTATCCCGAGGCGCTGCGCGACGAGATCGACGAGGTCATGGCGGGCGTCTACGAGGACGTCAACAACGGCGTGTACCGCGCGGGCTTCGCGACCGGGCAGCAGGAGTACGAGGAGGCGTGCGCGGGCGTCTTCCGGCGCCTGGAGCAGCTGGTGCCCCGCCTGGAGCGGCAGCGCTATCTGGTCGGCGACACGATCACCGAGGCGGACATCCGGCTGTTCACCACCCTGGTCCGCTTCGACGCCGTCTACCACGGTCACTTCAAGTGCAACCGCTGGAAGCTGGCCGAGAACCCGGTGCTGTGGGCGTACGTCCGCGATCTGTTCCAGACCCCGGGCTTCGGCGACACCGTGGACTTCGACCACATCAAGCGCCACTACTACCAGGTGCACACCGGCATCAACCCGACCGCCATCGTGCCGCTGGGCCCGGATCTGTCCGGCTGGCTCACGCCCCACCACCGGCAGGAGCTGGGCGGCCGGCCGTTCGGCGACGGGACGCCGCCGGAACCGGTCCGCCCCGACGAGGCGGTCGCGGTGCCGGGCAGGCCCTGACCGCGGACCGGCCGGGCCGCCCGGACCCCGGGACCCCGCTCATCCGGCCACCGCCCGTCCGACGGCGGCTCACCGGACAACGGCTCACCGGACAACAGCTCACCCGACGACCCATCACCCGACAACGGCTCACCCGACGACCGATCACCCGACGCAAGGAGAATCACGTGGGCAAGAAAAAGAAGAAGTCGCTCCCGCTGGCCTACAAGCCCGTCGGTTTCGTACTGGGCTGGGCGGGCGGCGCGCTGGCCGGCATGGCCTTCCAGAAGACCTGGAAGGTGCTCCGGCACGAGGACGACGCGCCCGACGCGCTGGACCCGGACCGCGGCTGGGGAGAGATCCTGCTGGCCGCCGCGATCCAGGGCGCCATCTTCGCCGCGGTGCGCAGCGCCGTGGACCGCACGGGCGCCAAGGCCATCGAGCGCTCGACCGGCGTCTGGCCGGTCGGCGACAAGGGCGGCCGGGACTGACCCGACCCGGCGCCCGGACGGGCCCGCTCCCCCTCCCCGACGGCACCCGGCAGGCTAGCCCTGCTTGGGTGCCGTCGGCGCGACAGCGCCGCGCAGGGTGAAGGAGTGCCCCGCCGGGTCGGAGAAGCCGCGCTCCTCGTGCGGGCCCGCCGGGTCCTTCGCCTCCACGGGGCGTCCGCCGAGCCCCACGATGGCGCGCTCCGCCTCGTCCAGGTCGTCGACCACGAAGTCCAGGTGGACCTGGAGGGAGTTCTCGGGGCGCGGCCAGCTGGGCGGGGTGGCGTTGACGTCCCGGCGGAACGCCATCCGGAAGCCGCCGGGCCCCTCGATCTCGATCCGGTTGGCGGTCGCCTCGGACTCCTCCGCGCCCAGCAGTCCCTTGTAGAACTCGGCGAGCTTCTCGGGCTCGGCGCAGTCGAGCACCACGACGCCCGCGTTGACCAGTGCCATGTCTCCTCCGAAGGATTCCGGGCGCGGGGCGGTCGTGCCCCGCGGTCCCGTACCTTGCGGATATCCCGGTCCGCCCGGATCAGTCGGCCGGCAGCCAACGGCCGTCGCGCATCAGCTCGCGTCCCTCCAACTCGTCGGCCTCGCGCCAGGCTTGGACACGCCGCGGGCGCAGACGGAAGTACAGGTACGGGGTGGCGAGCGACCGGGGGTCGAAGCCGGTCTTGGCCGCGAACGACTCGGCTTCCTCCTCGGACAGTTCGGCGGGCGTCACGGTCTCCACCGTGCCTTCGACCATCACCACGTCGCGGGTCGGCCCGATGCCGACCCGGGCCCGTCCGCTCGCGGCCAGATTGCGGCCGGTGGGGCTGGCGGCGGGGGTGGAGAAGAGCAGGTGGGAACCGTTCCAGAGGAAGGACAGGGGGACCAGGTACGGCGCGCCGGAGGCGCCGTCGGCCGTGGCCACCCAGGCGTCCACCTCGTGGTCCAGGCGGTGCAGGGTGTCGCGCTTGCGCTGTTCGGTGCCGCGGGGCGGTGGCGGGGTCATCGGCGAGCCTCCTGAGGCGACGTCATGATCGGCCGGGTCTCGATCGTGCCACGGCGGACGGGCGGTAACGAAGATCACCAGCAGGCGTCGTGTAGATCATTTAGGGTCGGGGCAGCCTCGTATCGCTTCTCGGTTCAACTTTCGTCCCGGGAAGCCCAGTTCGAGTGTGCGCACGGTCCGGCGACCGTGCGCCCGCAGGGCGGGGGGACTCTGCGTTCCGTCTCCCGAAAGGAAACACATGCCTCAGGACGTCCGGTTCGACCTCCCCTTCGACACTCCGGTCAGCCCCCATCTGGCCACCGCCCGCGACCTCCATCTGCGCTGGGTGCGCGAGCGGGGCCTGGTGCGCAGCCGGGCCGGGTTCGACGAGTACGAGTCCTGGGACCTCGCCGGCGCCGCCGCCCGCACCTACCCGTACGCGTCGGCGCAGGACATGGTCGTCCTGATGAACTGGTTCTCCCTGGCCTTCCTCTTCGACGACCAGTTCGACGCGGCCCGTCCGGACCGGGCGGAGCGCATAGCGGAGGTGGCGCGGGAACTGATCGCCACACCGCTGCGCCCGGCGGGTACCGCGCCGCGGGTGGAGTGCCCCATCACCCTGGCCTGGGCGGAGGTCTGGGCCCATCTCTCGGATGGCATGTCCCTGACGTGGAGGTCGCGGTTCGCCGCCTCCTGGGGCCGCTTCCTGGTGGCGCACTGCGAGGAGGTCGACCTGGCGGCCGGCGGCCGGGCCGGAACGCTCGGCCTCGCCGACTACACCGCCTTCCGGCGCCGCACGGTCGGCATCCACCACAGCATCGACGCGGGCGAGCGCAGCCGCGGCTTCGAGGTGCCGCCGTCGGCGATGGCGCATCCGCTGATGGAGCGGCTGCGGGACCTGGCCGCGGACACCATCGGCTTCATGAACGACATCCACTCCTTCGAGCGCGAGCGCCGTCGCGGGGACGGCCACAACCTGATCGCCGTCCTGCACCGGGAGCGGGGCTGCTCGTGGCAGGAGGCCGCCGAGGAGGCGTACCGGATGACGACCGCCTGTCTCGACGAGTACGTGGCGCTGGAGGCCCGCGTGCCCGAGATGTGCGACGAACTGGGTCTGGACGCGCGGGAGCGGGCCCGGGTGGGAATGGGCGTGGAGGCCATCCAGCACTGGATCAACGGCAACTACGAGTGGGCGCTGACCTCCGGCCGCTACACGGCGGCCAAGGAGGGTCCGGTGGCCACGGCGGAGCTGGCCGGGCGGGGCTCGGTGGACGACCTGCTGACGGTGTGAGGCGGGCGCCGCCCGGCCGGACCCCTCCGGCCGGGCGGCGTCGGCCCGGCCGGCGCGAGGGTCGGACGGCGCCTGGGCCAGACGGCGCCAGCGTCAGACGGCGAACTCCACGGGCAGACTGTCCAGCCGGGACTCCCAGGTGGAGGCCGTGGAGGTCAGCTCGGCCGGCGGCACCGCCAGACGCAGCCCGGGCAGCCGGTGCAGCAGCACGTCGACGGCCGTCTCGATGATGGACTGGCCGATGCTCTGCCCCGGGCACTCGTGGGGCCCCGCGCTGAAGGCCAGGTGCGAGGCGTTGCCCTCGACCGAGACACCCGTGTCGGGACGGATCTCGGGGTCGTGGTTGCCGGCCGCGAGCCCCAGGACCAGCAGGTCGCCCTCCTTGACCGGGCAGCCGCCCAGCTCCAGGTCGGCGGTGGCGAACCGGCCGGGGAGCACGGCGAGGGGCGGGGAGTTCCACATCACCTCCTCCACGACCGAGGACATGTTCAGCTGCCCGCTCACCAGGCCGGACAGCCAGGCGGTCTCGCTGAGCACGAGCTGAAGCGCCCGCGCCAGCAGGTTGCTGGTGGTGGTGTGGGCGGTGATCAGCACCAGACGCAGGTGGTTGACGATCTCGTCCTCGTCCAGACCGGCGTGGTGCTCGATGAGGCCGGAGGTGAAGTCGGCTCCGGGCTCGGCGCGCTTGCGCGCGGCGAGTTCGCCGAGGATGCCCATGATGCGCTCGTTGTGCGTGAGGGCGTCCGCGCCGCCCTTGATCACCTGATTGCTGGACTCGGCGAGGCTGCGCCCCTCCCGTTCGGCGAGCCCGAAGACGCGGGTGAGGACCAGCATCGGCAGGTACTCGGCGAAGTCGGCCACCAGATCGGCGCGGCCCGCGTCGGCGAACGCGTCGATCTGCTTGTTGGCGAAGTGCGTGGCGTGACGGCGGATGCCCCGGCCGGCGACGGCGTGGAGGTTGTCGGTGACGGCCGCGCGCAGCCTGCGGTGCGGTTCGCCGTCCTGGGAGACGCAGTCGGGCCGCCAGCCCACCATCTGTATCAGCGGGGACGTCTCCTCCACACGGCCGTCCCGGAAGTCCCGCCAGATCCGTGAATCCCGGCTGAACTGGAGGGGGTTGTCCAGCACCCGCCGGTTCTCCCGGTAGCCGAGCACCAACCAGGCGGGTACGTCCCCTTCCAGCAGCACCGGCGCGACGGAGCCGTGCTCCTTGCGCAGCCGGGCGTAGATGTCGTGGGGGTCGGTGGCCGCCTCGGGACCGTAGAGCCGGGTGACGTCCGCGCCGTGGGCGACGGGGCAGCCGCCGCCCACGGCACCGGACGGGGTCTGGTCGTCGGTCATCGGGGCTCCAGGGCTGCGGTCGACCGGTCCTTCAGGTGCCGGATCAGCGTGACCAGGACGTCGCGGCTGGCCTCGCGGTCCCGGGCGTCGAAGGTGACGACCGGGGTGCGCGGGGGGATGTCGAGGGCGTCGCGGATCTCCTCGACCGGGTAGTCGCGGGAGTCGGGGAAGACGTTGAGCGCGATGACGAAGGGGACCTTCTGCCGCTCCATCTCCTCGATCGCCCGGAAGCTGGAGGCCAGCCGCCGGGTGTCCACCAGGACCACCGCACCGAGGGCCCCCTTGAACAGGCCGTTCCACAGGAACCAGAACCGCTCCTGGCCCGGGGTGCCGAACAGGTACAGCATCAGCGTGTCGTTGAGGCTGATCTTGCCGAAGTCGAGGCTGACGGTGGTCTGCGTCTTGTCGGCCACGCCGACGAGGTGGTCGACGTCGGCGCTGGCCTGGGTGAGGGTCTCCTCGGTGGTCAGCGGTTTGATGTCGCTGACGGAGCGGACCATGGTGGTCTTGCCCGTACCGAAGCCGCCGGCGATCATCACCTTCACCGAGCGGGTCTCCCCCGACGTCGGTGACCCCGGTCGGTCAAAGCCTTTCAAGTCCACTGAGTACCTCCTCAAGGAGCGCGAGGTCGGGCCCGCGGCCGGCGTCGTGCGCCGGGATGGGATCACGGGCTTCGACGCTGCCCGCCCGGAGCAGGTCGGACAGCAGCACCGCGAGAATGTTGAACGGCAGTTGCAGATGGGCGCCGAGTTCGGCCACCGACAGCGGTTCGCGGCAGCGCCGGAGAATCTCCTGGTGCTCGTGCTGCATGCCCGGTGACGGGGCGGCCCGGGAGACGACGAGGGTCGCCACGTCGAGGGTCGACGCCGAACCGCCCGGCCCGCTGCGCCCGCCGGTGAGGACGTAGTAGCGCTCGAGGCCGGACGGATCGGTCGGTCGGCGGGGAGCACTCATCCAGAGTGCTCCTCCTGGCGCGGAGTGGTGCCGAGGAGTTCACCCATCCTGCGGGCCAGGTCGCGCATCTGATGGCCGAGCAGGCCCTGGTCGAGGCCCTCGCGGGCGAGGACGCCGAGATACGTCTCCAGACCCGCGCGGACGACGAAGAGGTGTCCGCCGTCCACCTCGATCATCGCGAGGCGCAGCTGCCCCGCGTGCTGCGGGAACTGCTCGGCGACCGGTTGGGCCAGCGCCTGCAGTCCGGCCACCACGGCGGCGAAGCGGTCCACGTCGTCGGGGTCTTCGGCGCCGTAGGAGGTGATGGCCTTGCCGTCGCTGGAGGCCACGAGGGCGAAGCGGATCTCCTGGATGGACTCCACAAGGTCGCGGAGCGCCCAGCTCACGTCGGTTCCCTGGTGCGTCATGGGGACTAGTCGCTCTCTTCAGTACGGTGCTCGGTGGGCTGGCCACCGGTGGTCGTGTCACGGGTGCCGGCGGTCCCGGGCGGCGGCGCGGCGCCGGTCGCCGGGCCGGCGTCGCGCCCGGCGGTGGCGAAGGCCGCGAGTCCGGCGAAGGACGCGTCCGGCGGGATCGCGGGGACGGGGGACGCCGCGGGCACGGGGGCCACCTCGGACTCGCCGGACCGGGCGCCGTGCGCGGCGGGCTCGGGGGCCCGCTGTCCCGCCGGGCGGTCCGGCGTTCCGGCGGCGGCCGGTTCGCCGCGCCTGCTGCGGCGCCGGGGCAGGCCGCCCGGGGTGGTCTCCACGGAGTCGTCTCCGGTCGGGGCCGGGGAGCCCGTCGGGACCGGGGAGCCCGTCGGAGCCGGGGCACCGGCCGGGCCCGGGGCCGGAGCACCGGCCGGGCCGGGGGCCGGGGCCTCGGCGGCGGGTGGCGCGGGGGCGGCCGGTGCCGCCTGGGTGGCGGGGGCCGCCGTCGGCAGCGGACCGAAGTATTTGTGGGGTACGACGACAACGACGGACGTGCCCAGCCAGGGCGAGTCGGCGAAGGTGACCCGGATGCCGTAGCGCCGGGCGAGGGCGCCGACGACCCGGAGGCCGATGCTGGCGTCCTCCGAGATGCCGCCGAGCCCGGGGCCGGGCGAGGTGCCCGCGAGGGCGTGCTCGGCCTCGCGCTTCTTCTCCTCGCTCAGGCCCTTCCCGGAGTCCTGGATCTCGATGCCGACGCCGTTGGGCACCTCCTTGCCGGAGACGACGACCGGCTCGGTGGGCGGCGAGTAGCGCGCGGCGTTGTCCAGCAGGTGGGCGAAGATCAGGGTGAGGTGGTCGACCAGACCGCCGTCGACGCCCAGCTCGGGCAGATGGCGCAGCTGGACGCGGTGGAAGTCCTTGATCCGGCCGATGCCGCCGCGCATCACGCTCAGCAGCCGCTGCGGCTCCTGCCACTGCCGGCCGGGCCGGTCGGAGCCGCCGAGGACGCCGATGCTGGCGGCGAGGCAGTCCGCGGGACCGATGGCCTGGTCGAGTTCCATCAGTCCCCGGGCGACGGACGGCAGCCGTCCGTGCTCACCCTGCATCTCGTGCAGACGGCCCCGGAGTTTGCTGGTCAGGACGTGGATGCGGTTGCCCACGCCGATGACGGCCTGTTCGGCGGAGGTGGAGCGGTCGAACTCCGCCTCGACGCCCATCAGCGCGGTCCGCAGGACCTTGCGCAGTTCGGCCTGGAGGTCGGCGCCGACCTTGGCGCACTGCTCGACGGTCGGCAGGATGTCGTCGATGGCGTCGCCGGCGCGCAGCCGGCGCATCGCGTCCGGCAGCTGCTCGTCGGCGAGCCGGGCCACGGCGGCCATCTGGTGGTCGAGCCGCTCCTGCCAGGCGCCGGCCTGCTCGGCGAGGCGCGTCTCGTGGGCGGCGGCCTGCTCGGCCAGCCGCTCGTCGGCGGCCCGGGCCTGTTCGGTCAGGCGCGTCTCGTACGTCCGCGCCTGCTCGGTCAGCCGGGCGTCCAGGGCCGCGCGTTCGGTGGAGAACTTCCGCTCGAGGCCGGCCACGTGCTGCTGCCACTGCTGGGAGTGCTCGGCCTGCGCCGCGCGGTGCGCGTCCTCGGTCCGGCGCAGCTGCGCGCGGGTGCGCAGGAGGAGGCGTACGCACACGGTGCCGGCCGCCGTCGCCGCCACGCCGGCGACGGCGACGGATATTCGCTCCGAGCTCATGAACGTCGCGGCTACCGTCCCGCCTCCCAGGCCCAGCGGCATCAGCCACCAGCTGTACCAGGCGACAGGGGCCCGCGCCGCCGGTGGCGGAGTGGCGAGTTCCATCTGCATCCTTCGAACAAAACGATCGAACACGGGGGGGTGCGCAAGGGGGACCGCACTCATGAGTACGCACCGCGGCCGACACGTCGCGACCGTGTCAACTCGCAGCGCCGCTCGGGAGCTTATCGGTTGTGAAGCCGAAAAGATCAATTCCGCGACCCGGCGGAAGTGAGGATTCCGTCACGGTCGACAAATAGACGTCGGGTCGACCAATCCCTTTGCCTCACAGGCAAGTTGAGGCAGTGAAAACAGGGCGGTCGCCCGGTTGGCGGAGCGGGCGGCGGGGACCGCGGCCCCGGGCGCGGCGACGGCCGGATGTGCGGACGCGGACACCCGGTGGAGCCGGACACCCGGTGGAGCCGGGCGCCTCCGGGTGCCCGCCGCCACCGGGAATGACACGATCGCGTCGGGGGTTGCAGACCGTGACCTTGAAACCCTTCTTCGTTCTGCGAGGTTCTCGATGAACAGCATGCGCGCCATCAGCCAGGACGCCCTCGGCGGTCCCGAGGTCCTGAAGGAGGTGCGCCTCGACCGCCCCGAGCCGCGCCCGAACGAGGTGCTGGTGCGCGTGCGGGCCGCCGGGGTGAACCCGACCGACTGGAAGCACCGGTCGGGCGCCGGCTTCCTGGGCGACCCCCCGTTCGTGCTGGGCTGGGACGTCTCGGGTGTGGTGGAGGCGGTCGGGATCGGTGTCGCCGCCTTCCGGCCGGGCGACGAGGTCTTCGGCATGCTGTCCTATCCGTTCGGCCACGGCTCCCACGCGGAGTACGTCACGGCGCCCGCGCGCACCTTCACCCACAAGCCCGCCGGCATCGACCACGTCCAGGCGGGCGCCCTGCCCCTGGTCTCGCTGACGGCGTGGCAGGCGCTGGTCGAGCGGGCCGACGTCCGGCCCGGGCAGCGGGTGCTGATCCACGCGGCGGCCGGGGGCGTGGGTCACGTGGCCGTGCAGATCGCCAAGGCCCGCGGCGCCCATGTGATCGGCACCGCCAGCGCGGGCAAGCACGAGTTCCTGCGCTCCCTCGGCGTGGACGAGCCGCTGGACTACCGGGAGACGGACTTCGCCGAGGCCGTCAAGGACGTCGACGTGGTGCTGGACACGATCGGCGGGGACACGTCCCTGCGTTCGCTGCGCGTGCTGCGCCCGGGCGGCGTGGTGGTGTCGATCCTTCCGGTGGGGTCGGACGAGTTCTACGAGGAGGCCGAGCGGCTGGGCGTGCGGGCGGTGCGGATGCTCGTCGACGCCGACCGGGCCGACATGCGGGAGATCGCCGCCCTGGTGGAGTCGGGGAAGCTGCGCGCCACGGTCGAGCGGACGTTTCCGCTCGCCGACGCGGCCGAGGCGCACGCGCTGGGCGAGACGGGCCGGACCACGGGCAAGCTCGTGCTCGTCGTGGAGTGACCGGCGGTGTCCGGCCGGCCGACGCGCCGGCCGGACACCGTGTGAGATTTCGATGACATATGTCAATCGAACATGCTCAAACTCGCTCGATCGGGGTAACTTCCCGAGCGGAACTGACCGTTGTGGCCCCGGAGGGCTGAAGGCGAGGTCGTCGTGCGGCAGGAACCCGCGTCGCCCACCCGGCATCTGCGCGTGCGCCGTGACCGGGGGCACACGGTGCTGGAGTTCCGCGGCGAGATCGACATCGCGTCGGCCGCGGAGATCGTCCCGCACCTGGACCGGGAGACGGGACGCCCCGGCGCGCGGGTCGTGCTCGACCTCGGCGGCATCGAGTTCTTCGACTGCTCCGGACTGCGGCTGCTGTACCGGGCCCGCCACCGGGTGCTCGACGGGGGCGGGGAGGTGCATCTGGTGTGCGCCCACCCCCTGACCCTGCGCATGCTGCGGATCACCGGCCTGGCGGGGGTGCTGCCGCCACGGCCGACCCTGGAGGAGGTGTTCGGCGTCAGCCCGCCGGCGGGGCGTCGAACAGGGCACTGACCGACTCGCCGTTGTGGATGCGGCGCACCGCCTCGGCCAGCGCCGGGGCGATGGAGAGGATCCGCAGCTTCTCCGTGTGGTCGTCCACCGGCACCGGGACGGTGTTGGTGCACACGATCTCCAGCACGTCCGGCTGCTCGCTCAGCCGCCCCAGCGCTCCCGCGGCGAACAGCCCGTGCGTGCACGCGAGGCGGATCGTGCGCGGACCGGCCTCCCGCAGCCGGTCGAGCAGTTCCAGCACCGTGCTCCCCTTGGCGATCTCGTCGTCGAGCACGATGACGTCCCGCCCGGCGACGTCCCCGATCACCGAGCTGATGCTGACCCGGTCGTCGGCGAACCGCTGCTTGGCGCCGGCCGCGACCTGGGCGCCCAGCATCCGGGCGAACGCGGCGGCCTCCTTCGCGTTGCCCAGGTCCGGGGAGACCACCGTCGTCCGGGACAGGTCGTACTGCCGGAAGTGCGCCGCCAGTTCCCGCAGCGCGTGCAGGTGGTCGACCGGGACGCTGAAGAAGCCGTGCACCTGCGGCGAGTGCAGGGTCATGGCGAGGACCCGGCTCGCGCCCGCCGCCACCAGCAGGTCCGCCACCAGACGTCCGCCGAGCGAGATGCGCGGCGCGTCCTTCTTGTCGGAGCGGGCGTAGGAGTAGTGCGGCATGACGACGGTGATGCGGCCGGCCGAGGCCCCGCGGGCCGCGTCGCACATCAGCAGCAGCTCGACCAGGTGCTCCTGGACCGGCGTGACCAGCGGCTGGATCAGGAAGACGTCGCGCTCCCGGCAGTTGGCCCGCAGCTGCACCTCCAGGCAGTCGTTGGCGAAGCGGCTGACCCGGGTGGGGCTGAGCGGCACGCCCAGGTGTGCGCAGACCTCCTCGGACAGCTCGGGGTGGGCACTACCGCTGAACACGGCGATGTCTCGCACGGACCGCTCCTCGCGTGATCCTGTCCGGCCGGGAGCCCCAGCTTACGGAAATCCGCTTGCGGGGGACCCGGGAGACGACGGCATGATGGCGCCCGTCCGTGCTCCCTCAGGTCAGGATCGCTCGCATGCGCCGACTCCTCGGAAACCCCCAGCGCCCCTTCCGGCCCACGGTTCACGAGGACTCCACCCCGCATGCAGACCCCGCACGACGCGCGCGCCCCGCGCACCCTGAACATCGGCATCCTGGCCCACGTCGACGCCGGTAAGACCAGCCTCACCGAGCGGCTGCTCTTCGACCACGGCGCCGTCGACCGGCTCGGCAGCGTCGACGCCGGAGACACCCTTACGGACGACGGCGCGATCGAGCGCCGCCGCGGCATCACCGTCCGTTCCGCCGTCGCCGCCTTCACGGTCGGCGACACCCAGGTCAACCTGATCGACACCCCCGGCCACTCCGACTTCGTCGCCGAGGTCGAGCGCGCCCTGGAGGTCCTCGACGGCGCGGTGCTCCTGCTGTCCGCCGTGGAGGGCGTACAGGCGCGGACCCGGTTGCTGATGCGCACCCTCAGGCGGCTGCGGCTGCCCACGCTGGTCTTCGTCAACAAGATCGACCGGGCCGGCGCACGCACCGACGGCCTCCTCGCCGACGTCCGGCGCCTGCTCACCCCGCACGTCGCGCCGCTCACCGACGTCACCGGCGCGGGCACCCCGCACGCCCGGGTCACCCGCCGCCCGCCGGACGAGCGGACCGCCGAAGCCCTCGCCGACGTCGACCCCGGCGTCCTGGCGGCCCTGGTGGACGGCCCCGCGCCGACCGCCGACGACCTGGCCGCCGCGCTCACCGCCCGCACCGCCGACGGCTCGTTCCACCCGCTGTACCACGGCTCGGCGCTCGGCGGTCAGGGCGTCGCGGAGCTGGTCGCGGACCTGGTGCGGCTGGTCCCGGCGCCGCCGCCTCCGCCGGACCGGCGGCCGGCGCCGCGCGGCACGGTGTTCGCCGTGCGCCCCGGCCCCGGCGGCGAGCCGACGGCGTATCTGCGGCTGTACGACGGTGAGGTGCGCCCGCGTCAGCGGCTGACGTTCCTGCGGCGCGCGGCCGACGGCGGGGCCACCGAGGTCACCGGCCGGGTGACGCGCCTGGACGTGGTCGGCGGAGCGGGCGCGCTCACCGCCGGCAACATCGCGGCCCTCGGGGTCCCCGGCGGCCTGCGCGTCGGCGACCGGCTCGGCGACCCCACCGACCGGGCCCCGCAGTTCGCGCCGCCGACACTGGAGACCGTGGTCCGGGCCCGCCGGCCCCGGCAGGCGGCCGCGCTGCGGTCCGCGCTGCTCGCGCTGGCCGACCGGGACCCGATGCTGCACGCGCGCCCGGAGGCGTCCGGCGGGACCGCGCTGCTGTTGTACGGCGAGGTCCAGATGGAGGTGCTCGCGGCGACGCTGGCCGAGGAGTTCGGCATCGAGGCGGAGTTCGCACCGGGCCGCGTCCGGTTCCTGGAGCGACCGACGGGCACCGGGGAGGCGGCGGAGGAGATGCCGTGGCTCGACCACACGCGTTACTGGGCGACGATCGGGTTGCGCGTCGAGCCCGGGCCGCGCGGCTCGGGCGGGGTGTTCACCCACGAGACGGAACTGGGCGCCCTCCCCCGCGCCTTCCACCAGGCCGTCGAGGAGACGGTGCACGCGACCCTGCGGACCGGCCTGAGCGGCGCCGCGGTCACGGACTACCGGGTCACGCTGACCCGTTCCGGTTACAGCTCGCCGGTCAGCACCGCCGCCGACTTCCGCGGACTGACCCCGATCGTGCTGCGCCGCGCCCTCCGCCGGGCGGGGACCCGGCTGTACGAGCCGTACCACTGCTTCGAGGCGGAGATCCCCGCGGACGCGCTGGCCGCGGTGACGGCCCGGCTCGCCGCGCTGGGCGCCGACTTCACCGGCACCACGGGCGGCGACCCGGTCTGGCTGGTCACCGGCGAGCTGCCGGCCCGGCGGGTGCGGGAGGCCGAGCTGCGGCTGCCGGGACTGACCCGCGGGGAGGCGGTGTGGTCGTCCCGGCCCGGTGCGGACCGTCCGCTGAAGCCGCCGCGCTGACCCGCCGCACGCACCGAACGCCGCACGCGCCCTCCGCGCCCCGTCTTCTCTCGCCCGGCGCCAACTGCTCTGTCTGGCACGAGAGATGGGGGGCATCCGGACACCAGGAAGGAGGGCTGTCGCCATGACGACTCCCGTCAGGAAGCCCCCCGGGCGCGTGCCCGGCTGGGCGAAGGCACTGAGCGCGTTCCTGCTGGTCCTCGTCGTGCTGTTCGCCGGGTTCCGGCTGAGTCTCGTACCGGGGCTGAAGGACGTGTTCGGCACCGAGACCCACGACCGTTCGGGCCCCGCGCTGCTGGAGTCCGTCCAGGACATCAGCCGTTACGAGGCCGCCTCCGGCAACTTCCAGGTCGTCGTGGACCTGGAGAAGGACGCCAAGCTCCTGCCCGACGCCATCCGCGGCACCCGCACCCTCTACGTCGGGGCGGGCACCGTCGACGCCTACGTGGACCTCGGCAAGGTGGACGAGGGCGACGTGACGGTCGACGACGACCGCACCTCGGCCACGCTCCGGCTGCCGCACGCGGCGCTCGGCGAGCCGGCCCTCGACCCCGAGCGCTCCTACGCCGTGTCCAAGCAGCGCGGGCTCCTCGACCGCCTCGGCGACCTGTTCTCCGACAACCCGAACGGCGAACAGGCCGTGCAGAAGCTCGCGGCCCGGCACATCGGCGACGCGGCGAAGGACAGCGAACTCAAGGCGAGGGCCGAGAGCAACACCACGGCGATGCTCAAGGGCCTGCTGCACTCCCTCGGCTTCGAGGAGGTGCGCGTGACCTACGGGTCCTGAAGGGCCGGGACCGCCCGCCCGCCCGTCCGCCCGTCCTCGCCCGTTCGACGGGTAACCGTCCGCGTAACCGCTCCGCCACGCGGGGAAGTCGACGACTGGAGAATCGCATGGCACGCACCGCTTCGGGGTCGCGCTCCCTACTGCGCCCACGCACCGCCCGGACCGAGAAGCCCGACGCCCACGAGCGGCGTCCGCTCCCCCTCCCCCTGCGCCTGCTGGCCACACTGTGCGCGTTCGTCTTCATGGTGGCGTTCGCGGTGGTGCTCGCGCGGCTGACGCTGAACCCCTCCCCCGCGTCGGAGGCGCTGACGCACACCAACATGCACCCCGGGCGCTCGCTCAGGGCCTACTTGGACCAGCCGGCCCTGCGGGACGCGGTCAAGCAGATCGGCGGGAACATCCTGCTGGGCGTCCCGTTCGGCGTGCTCGTCCCGGTCGTCGCCCCGCGCACCCGGGGACTGCTGCGGGTGCTGCTCCTGACGGCCGTGGTGATGCTGCTGGTCGAGTTCGCGCAGGGCGCCCTGGTCACCGGGCGGGCCTTCGACATCGACGACGTCATCCTCAACACCACGGGCGCGCTGATCGGTTACCTGCTGCTGGGCCGGCGGATGAGCCGCGCGGTGCACGCGCGCGAGCCCCGCACCTGAAAGAGGCGAGGCGTCCGCGGCGTCCGCAAGAGGCCCGGCGCCCGAAAGAGGAAAGGGTGGTCCGTACCAAGGTATTGACCACCCCTTACTTCACTACTTGAATCAAGAGGAGACACCCTTACCCCCCACCTCGGTCGGCGCTCCCGTCCCCGGGACGCCGTACGGAAGGGAGAGCCGTGGCCCGTCCACGCCTGCTCCGCAGATGTCTCCTCGCCGCCGCCCTGTCCGCCGGGCTGGCCGCGTCCCTCGTGACCGGTCCCGCCCGGGCGGAACCGGCGCCCGACGAGGCCGCCCCCGCCGCGGCCGCCGCCGTGGCGTTCTCGGACACCTTCGACGGTCCGGCCGGCGCGGCCGTCGACTCCTCGAAGTGGCAGATCGAGACCGGCGACAACGTCAACAACCACGAGCGGCAGTACTACACCGCCGGCAACCGCAACGCCGCCCTGGACGGCCAGGGTCACCTGGTCATCACGGCCCGCAAGGAGAACCCGGCCGGCTACCAGTGCTGGTACGGCACCTGCCAGTACACCTCGGCCCGGCTCAACACCTCCGGGAAGTTCACGGCCCAGTACGGGCACGTCGAGGCCCGGATGAAGGTGCCGCGCGGGCAGGGCATGTGGCCCGCGTTCTGGATGCTCGGCACCCCGGTGAACTGGCCGGACTCCGGCGAGATCGACATCATGGAGAACGTCGGCTTCGAGCCCTCGACCGTGCACGGCACCCTCCACGGCCCCGGCTACTCCGGCGCGGGCGGCATCGGCGCCGGGTACACCCTGCCGAACGGGCAGGCCTTCGCGGACGGCTTCCACACCTTCGCCGTCGACTGGGCGCCCGACTCGATCACCTGGTCGGTGGACGGCACCGTCTACCAGCGGCGCACCCCGGCCGACCTGGGCGGGAAGCAGTGGGTGTTCAACCGGCCGTACTTCCTGATCCTCAACCTGGCGGTCGGCGGCTACTGGCCCGGCGACCCGGACGCCTCCACGGTCTTCCCGCAGACGCTGGTGGTCGACCACGTGTCGGTCACGACGAGCGACTCGGGGGCGGGCGGCGCCATCCGCGGCCTGGCCGGCAAGTGCGTGGACGTCGCGGCGGCGAACTCCGCCAACGGCACCCCCGTACAGCTCTACGACTGCAACGGCACCGCGGCCCAGCGGTGGACGGTGGGCGCCGACGGCACGGTCCGGGCCCTCGGCAAGTGCCTGGACGTGAGCGGCGGCGGCACGGCGGACGGCACGGCCGTGCAGTTGTGGGACTGCAACGGCAGCGCCGCCCAGCGGTGGGTCGTCACCGCGGCGCGCGACATCGTCAACCCGCAGGCCGACAAGTGCCTCGACGCCACCGGCAACAGCTCGGCCAACGGCACCCGCCTCCAGATCTGGACCTGCACGGGCGGCGCCAACCAGAAGTGGACGGTCGGCTGAGGCATCCGGGCGGGGGCCGGCGCACGGGCTAGCGCAGCGTCCAGGTGAACTTGTCCCCGCCCACCCAGCGGACCACGTCCGGGTCGTCGAGGTCGTGGACCGTGATGCCGAAGGCCGCGGCGGCCTCCAGTACGTCGGTGACCGCCCTGGCCTCACCGACCACCTGGCCGTCGATCTCCACGATCCGGAACGGCGGAGTGCCCGGCTGGACCCGGAGCACGAGAATCCGCGGACTGCCGATGTGCGGGCTGTCGATTTCGGTCATGCATCGAGGGTAGGCCGCAAGGCGCGGTGGTCGCCGGACGAGCGGACCCACCAGGCGGTACGACCCCTCAGGGCCGACGCCAGTCGTCGCCCGTCAGATGGGATCCGGCCATCGGGCCCATCCGGAGCATGCCGCCGTCCACGCTCCAGGACGCGCCCGTGACGTACGAGGCGTCGGGGCCGGCGAGGAAGGCGATCACGGCGGCCACCTCGCGGGCGTCGCCGGGCCGGCCCAGCGGCACGCCGGGGCGGCGCTCGGTGTGCGGGTCGGTGTCCTCCTGGCCGGTCATGGGCGTGGCGATCTCACCGGGGGCCACCGCGTTCACGGTGATGCCGTGCTCGGCCAGTTCGATCGCCATGACCTGGGTGAGCAGGCCGAGCCCGCCCTTGGCCGCGCAGTACGGGGCGGCGCCCACCCGGGGCTGGTGCTCGTGGACGGAGGTGACGTTGACGATCCGGCCGCCCCCGCCCTGGGCGATCATGCGCCGGGCGGCCTTCTGGCCGCACAGGAAGGGGCCGGCGAGGTCCACGTCGAGGACGTGCCGGAGGTCGTCGAGCCCCAGGTCGAGGAAGGGGGTGGCGGTGCCCGTCCCGGCGTTGTTCACCAGGACGTCGACGCGGCCGAGCCGGTCGCACAGTCCGTCGACGGTCTCCGCGGCCTCGGGCAGCCGGGTCAGGTCCACCCGGGCGGTCTCGGCCCGCCGGCCCCGCGCGCGGACCTCCTCGGCGGTCCGTTCGGCGCCCTCCTCGTCGGTGTGCCAGGTGATGCCGACGTCCATCCCCGCCTCGGCCAGGCGTACGGCGGTGGCGCGACCGATGCCGGAGTCGGCCCCGGTGACGACGGCCACCCTGACCTCGGACGGGCTGGGGCTGGACATGACGGCCTCCTCGTGGCTCCGCTCGGCTCTCCGGTGCCCGCTCCGCGCGCTCGGCGGCGCGGGTGCGCGGGGCGTCGCAGTACCCGCGTGCGGTCCGGGGAAACCGCCCGGCCCGTGGTGCGGTCCCCGGGGCACTGGGGAACCCTGGACGTGCCGGAGGAGGAGGTGGCGATGGAGCCCGTCGAGGCACTGGAGCGCATCGCGTTCCTTCTGGAGCGGTCCCAGGCGCCGACGTACCGCGTCCGCGCCTTCCGCACCGCGGCCCGGGTGCTCGGGGAGCTGACCGGGGACGAGCTGCGCGAGCGGGCCGGTTCGCTGGAGTCGCTGAAGGGCGTGGGACCCAAGACGGCGCAGGTGGCGCGCGACGCACTGGCCGGGCGGGTGCCCGGGTACCTGGAGAAGCTGGAGGGCGAGGCGGACGCCCCGCTCGCCCGGGGCGGTGAGCGGCTGCGGGAGCTGCTGCGCGGCGACTGCCACCTGCACTCCGACTGGTCCGACGGCGGCAGCCCGATCGAGGAGATGGGCCGTACGGCGGCGGCGCTCGGGCACGAGTGGGCGGCGCTCACCGACCACTCGCCGCGGCTGACGGTGGCGCGCGGCCTGTCCCCCGAGCGGCTGCGCGAGCAGTTGGACGTGGTGGCGGAGCTGAACGAGGGCTGGGCCCCGTTCCGGCTGCTGACCGGCATCGAGTGCGACATCCTCGACGACGGCTCGCTGGACCAGGAGCCGGAGCTGCTGGAGCGGCTGGACGTGGTCGTGGTGTCGGTCCACTCCAAGCTGCGGATGGACGCCCGCGCCATGACGCGCCGCATGGTGCGGGCCGTACGCGACCCGCACGCGGACATCCTGGGGCACTGCACCGGGCGACTGCTGACCGGCCGGGGACGGCCCGAGTCCCAGTTCGACGCGGACGAGGTGTTCGCCGCCTGCGCGGAGTCCGGCACGGCGGTGGAGATCAACAGCAGGCCGGAGCGGCTGGACCCGCCGCGCCGGCTGCTGCGCCGGGCCGTGGACGCGGGGGTGCTGTTCTCCGTCGACACCGACGCGCACGCGCCCGGCCAGCTGGACTGGCAGGCCCACGGGTGCGCGCGGGCCGAGGAGTGCGGGGTGCCCCCGGAGCGGGTGGTCACCACCTGGCCGTTGGAGGACCTGCTCGCCTGGACCCGTGAGGGCCGCCTTCCGTCCGGAGTGGCGGGCCGCTGACGTGGTACTCGCTGCTCGAACCACGGACCAGGAAGGGAACGGTGCATGGAACGGGCAGCCGTGTTCGACGTCGACGGGACCCTCGTCGACACCAATCACCTGCATGTGACGACCTGGTGGGAGGCGTTCCGGCAGGCAGGTCATCAGGTGCCGATGCACGCGATCCACCGGGCCGTGGGGCTCGCCTCGACCGACCTCATCGGGCATCTGCTGGGCGAGGACCGGGACACCGACCAGGACGCGGGGCTCAGCGCCGCGCACAAGGCGCTGTACGGGCAGTACTTCGACCGGCTGCCGGCGCTGCCGGACGCCGGGGAGCTGCTGCGGCGCCTGGCCCGGGACGGCTGGAAGGTGGTCCTCGCCACCTCCGCGGGCGGGGCCGAGCTGGGCGCGCTGCGGCGGGCGATCGACGCGGACGACGCCATCGCCGCCACCGCGAGCGCCGACGACGTGGCGGCCGGGAAGCCGGCGCCCGAGCCGGTGGAGCACGCCCTGGAGCTGGCCGGGGTGCCGGCCGAGCGGGCCGTGTTCGTCGGTGACACCGTCTGGGACATGCGCGCGGGCAGCAGGGCCGGGGTGCGCTGTGTGGCCGTGCTGTGCGGCGGGCTGCCCCGCGCCGACCTGGAGGAGGCGGGCGCGGACGCGGTCTACGCCGATCCGGCCGACCTGCTGGCCTCGCTGAAGGAGAGCCCGTTCGCATGAGCCACCGTGTCGTGACCCGTCTCCGTCGCCGGAGGCTTCGGCCCGTCGAGGGGATGTCCGGCGCCGTATGACCGCTGTGACACATACCGTCCGCGAGATGTTCCGGGGGCGGCGGCCGCTGGCCGCGGTGGGGTGGGAGGCGCGTGCCGTCGGGCGGGCGGCCCGGGCCGCCTGGCAGGGGCCCGGACGCGAACGCGATCTGGTCGTGCAGTCCCTGAAGGCGGCCGGCGCCGCGCTGATCGCCTGGGCCGTGGCGGGCGTCTGGCTGGACGATCCCATGGCCCTGATGGCGCCCTGGGTGGCGCTGGTCCTCGTACAGGCCACCGTCTACAGCTCGGTGCGGCAGGCCGGGCAGCAGTTCACGGCGATCTGCGCGGGGGCCCTGGTGGCGTCGGCGGCGCAGGCCATCACGGACGACAACACGGGGGCGCTGGCGCTGTCCCTGCCGGTGCTGATGCTGATCTCGAACTGGTCCCGCTTCGGCGGGCAGGGCATCTACACGGCCACCACCGCGGTCTTCGTGCTGGCCTCCGGCACGGCCGTCTCCGCGTCGGCGGTCGGGCACCGGGTGGGCCAGGCGGCGCTCGGCGCGGTGATCGGCGTCGCGGTCAACGCCCTCGTACTGCCGCCGATCCACCTGCGCGACGTACCGGAGAACCTCGCCGGGCTGGCCCGGGAGGCGGGCGACGTCCTGCGCTCGGTGGCGGACGACCTGCGCGCGTCCGAGTGGGACGCGCAGACCGCGGCCGGCTGGTCGGACGACGCCGCGCGGCTGCAGCGGCGCCTGCGGGCGCTCGAGTCGGCCCGGTCCTGGAGCCGGGAGAGCCTGCGCCTGACCTCGGGTCCGCTGCGCGCGCTGCGCCGCGCGCCCACCGCCGCCGTGCCGCCCGAGGACGAGGACCAGCGCTGGAGCAGGGTCACCGGGCACATCACGGCGCTGACCCGGACGCTGGCGGTGGCCGCCGACGAGAACCGGACCCCGGCCCCGCCCGAGGGCCCGGCGCTGGACCTGTACGCGCGCCTGCTGCGGCTGATCGGCGACTCCTGTCACGCGGAGGCCGACCGGATGCTGGGCGAGGACGCCGATCCGCGTCCCCGCGAGGAGACGGAGGAGACGATGGAGGAGCTGCACCGGCGGCTCCAGCAGGGGCTCCAGGAGCACGCCGGGCAGGACGCGGCGCGGACGGCGGTGCTGGGCACGCTGCTGCTGCAGGCCGAGAACCTGTGGGCCGAGATCGTCCCCACGCACCGCTCCCAGTGACACACATCACCCCAAATCCCGACAGACGGTGGAACACCGGCGGGCCCTCCCCCGTTGAAGAGAGCGTGGGTACGGATGGGACAGTGTCCCCGGGCCTCACCTTTCGCCCACAGGGAAGATCGTTCGGCTGAAGCCCTGTGGAGCCTTTCGCCGAGAGGCGACCGCCATCCGTACCCACCTCGTACCGCCCCGACCGTGATTCCCCCGTCGCGGTCGGGGCTTCTCCTTGTCCGGCCCCTCCCCTCCCGGCTCCTCCTTGTCCGGCCCCTCCCCTCCCGGTTCCTCGTGCCGGTCCTTCGGCGTGCCCGGCCGCAGGGGCGGGTACCCGGTGACGGCCGTACGGGCGAGTCACCGAGAGGAGCGCAAGGTGAGCAGTGGAACGGGCATCAGGGTCGTGGTCACGGGGGCCACCGGCAACGTGGGCACCAGCGTGGTGCGGCTTCTCTCGCAGGACCCGGAGGTCGCCTCCGTGCTGGGACTGGCCCGGCGTACTCCCCGGTGGTCACCCGAGAAGACGGAATGGGCCGCGGTGGACCTGGCCTCGGACCGGGCCGATCTGTCCGGACACCTCGCGGGCGCCGACGCGGTGGTGCACCTGGCCTGGGCCTTCCAGCCGACGCACGACCCGGCGACGACGTGGCGCACCAACGTGCTGGGCTCGCTGCGGGTCTTCGAGGCGGTGGCCGCGGCCGGCGTGCCGGCCCTGGTGCACGCCTCGTCGGTGGGCGCCTACTCGCCGGGCCCCAAGGACCGCGCGGTGGACGAGTCGTGGCCGACCCACGGCTGGCCCGACGCGGCGTACTGCCGGGAGAAGGCGTACCTGGAACGGGTCCTGGACACCTTCGAACGCGACCACCCGGGGACACGGGTGGTCCGGATGCGGCCGGCCTTCCTCTTCAAGCGGGAGTCGGCCAGTGAACAACGCCGGATCTTCGGCGGCAAGTACCTCCCCGGCCCGCTCGCCCGTCCGGAGCTGCTGCCCTTCCTGCCCGACGTGCCCGGGCTCCGCGTGCAGGCGCTGCACACCGACGACGCGGCGAACGCGTACCGGCTGGCGGTGCGTGACGAGGACGCCCGGGGGCCGTACAACCTCGCCGCCGAGCCGCCGGTCGACGCGGAACTGCTGGGCGAGCTGATGGGCGCACGGCCGGTGCGGCTGCCCCGCAGCGCGGCCCGCTCCGCCATCGCCGCGGCGTGGGGGCTGCATCTGCTGCCGGCCTCCCCGCACCTGTTCGACGCGGTGCTGCGGTTGCCGCTGATGGACTGCACACGGGCACGGGCGGAGCTGGGCTGGCGGCCGGTGCACACGGCCACCGAGGTGCTGGAGGAGTTCCTGCGGGGCTTCCGGGAGGGCGCGGGAGCCGCCACGGAGCCACTGCGCGGACGCAAGGTGGGCTGACCGGGCCCGGGAGGCGCGGCGACGGCCGGCCGCGCCTCCCTGGCGGTCCCCCGACGGACGGCGGCCGGGAACGGCCGACAGGGCCGGCAGGGGACCGCGCACGGCCGGGCACGGCGGGACCGCCATGGGTGAGCCGCGAGCCGACACGTCCCCGGTCGGGGGTCCGGTCGGCCGGTGTGTGTGCGGGTGTCCCGGGTCGCCCTCAGCCGGAGGACTCGTCGGGCACCGGGTGCTCCGGGTGGACGGCCCCCGAGTGCGGGTGTCCCTGACGGCCGGTCCCCGCCTCGTCCGTGTCGGGCACGTCGGTGCCGCCGGTCCCGTCCTCGTCGTCGGCGTCGTCGGCGTCGTCGGCGTCCTCGGTGCGCTGACCCTGCTCCAGTTGCTCCCGCGTGGGGGCGGCGGCCTCCCAGGGGTCGTCACCGGCGCCCGCCTGCTGGTCCGGCATGTCCCGGGGGACGGGGTCGCCGTTCTCCCCCGGTCCTTCGAGTCGGTGATCGGTCACGGCGCACTGCCTCTCTGCTTCGCTGCGGGTCGTCCGGGCGGCAGCGGGTACCTCTCCGCCCGCCCGCGAAACGTCCGCGCGGCCTCCGGTCCGCTCCGGCGGCGACCCCGGACGGCGGTGGACGGCGGTGGACGGCGGTGGACGGCGGGCGCGCGGCAAATTCGTTGGCACCCCTCCCCCGTGGCTATCTACGCTAGGTGGAAACCTAGAGGCCCTAGGTTGCTTCCGTCACCGAACCCTGGGAGATCCCATGAGAGCCCTTACCGAGCAGGACATCCGCAACTCCTTCGTCAACTGCTCCAAGGGCGAGGCCAAGCGTCTGGCCGTCCCCCGCGACCTCGGCGAGCGCCCCTGGGACGATCTCGACTTCCTCGGCTGGCGCGATCCGGGCGCGCCCGACCGCAGCTATCTGGTCCGCGAAGAGGACGACGGGCGGCTGACCGGCGTGGCCCTGCGCTTCCAGCCGGGCCGGTCCGGCTTCCTCCAGCGCAGTCTGTGCGCCCTGTGCCTGACGACCCATCCGCGGGGCGGTGTGTCGCTGATGACCGCCCGCAAGGCGGGCCCGGCGGGCCGCGAGGGCAACTCGGTCGGCCTGTACATGTGCACCGACCTGGCCTGTTCGCTGTACCTGCGGGGCAAGAAGGTGCCGGAGGGCGGTGCCCGCTTCGAGGAGAGCCTGTCCCTGGAGGAGCAGATCGCCCGGACCATGGGCAACCTGTCGGCCTTCCTCGCCAAGGTGAACGCCTGAAGATCCCGGACGCGCCGCGGCGCACGGCGCGTATGACCCTTCCCGTCCCCCTTCGTCCGGTTACCGTCCTGTCCGGATACGTTCGAGGCGCCTGGGGAAGGGAACAGCCCGAGGATGCACGAGGTACGTGAGAGGGCCGCGTCGGCCCTGCGGCGGGTGAAGTGGCTCAGGGACCCGATGGTCGTGCAGGCGCTGCGCTCGGCCGCCGCGGCGTCGATCGCCTATGTGATCGCGGTGCGGCTGACCCCCGACAAGTCGGCGGCGCCGCTCACCGCGCCCCTCACCGCGCTGCTGGTCGTGCAGGTCACCCTGTACGCCACCCTCAAGATGAGCTTCCGCCGGGTGAACGCCGTGGTGGCCGGTGTCCTGGTCGCCATCCTCTTCAGCCAACTGGTCGGACTGAGCTGGTGGAGTCTGGCCCTGGTGATCGTGGCGGCGCTCGGCGTCGGCCATCTGGTGCGGGCGCACGAGTTCGTGGCCGAGGTGGCGATCAGCGCGATGCTGGTGCTCGGCGTGACCTCGCACGGGACCCTGGCGTGGGCGCGGGTGGTGGAGACGCTGATCGGCGCGATCGTCGGACTGGCCTTCAACCTGGTGCTCGCGCCCCCGGTGTGGGTGGAGCAGGCGGGCGAGTCGATCGAGGGGCTGGCCCGACGGGTGCGGCAGCTGATGCTGAGGATGGGCGAGGAGGCCGCGGGACACACGGCGTTCCACGAGGCGGCGGCCCGGCTGCACGAGGCCCGCCGCCTCGACCACGACATCGGCGAGGTGGACGAGGACCTGCGGCAGGCCGAGGACAGCCTGCGGCTCAACCCCCGGGTGCGCGAGGGACTGCTGCACCGGGTGGTGCTGCGCTCGGGTCTGGACACACTGGAGATCTGCACGGTGGTGATGCGGGTACTGGCCCGCACCTTCACCGACCTCGCGAAGGAACGCGAACCGGACCCCCTCTTCCCCCCCGAGACCGGCGCCGCCGTCGAACAGCTCCTGGCGGAGATCGCCGACGCCGTGGTCAGCTTCGCGGTCCTGGTCACCACCAGCGTGAGCGACGACGCCGAGTCCGCGGAGGAGCGCCTCTCCGCCCAGCTGCGCCAGGCCGCGGTCACCCGGGACAGACTCGCCGGGCTCCTGCTCGCACAGGTGCAGCGCGACCCGCGGCAGTGGCAGTTGCAGGGCGCGGTGCTGACCGAGGTCAACCGCATCATCGACGAGATGGACACCGAGCACCGTTCGCGTCGGCTGCTGGAGGAGCTGGACCGGCACACGCGCGAGCAGCGCGAACGCATGCCCCGGCTGACCCGGCTGCGCGACCGGCTGCGGGCCCGTCTGCGGGCCCGGCCGCGCAGGCGGAAGCGGCGCGGTGCCGCGCGGCGCTCCTCATGAGGACGCCCGCACGCGTACCGCGGGCACCCCGCGCCGGTACCGCCGGCACCTCGCACGGGTACCGCGGGCACCCCGCGCGGGCGGCGGACCGCCGCCCGTCCTCACCCCTCGCCGTCGGTGCGCTGCCGCTGCAGGGCCCGGGGGCAGGACGCGGCGCTCGCCTGCGCCAGCAGCACGTGCATCCGCTCCGTGAGCCGGGCGATGTCGTCGGCGGGCGCGTGGAAGGGCAGGCGTACGTCACCGTGGGCGCGGGCGCGCTCGATGCGCAGCGTGAGCCCGTGCCGGTCGACGGCGAGGGGCCACACCCGGACCGCGCCGTGCAGGCTGTCGGCGTCCACGAGCCGGGTCAGCCGCTCGACCGCGTCGCCGTGGCAGTCGGCGAGGTGGGTCAGCAGCCGGGCCTCGGCCAGGGCCAGCGGGTCGGGCGCGGCGGTGGCGAACTCGTCGAGGTCGACGACCACGGCGCCCGAGGACTGCCGCAGCACCACGCGCGTGGGGGTGAAGGCCAAGTGGCCGTCCTCCGGGGCGAACCAGCCCGCGAGCCAGAGCCGGGCCCTGATCCTGCCCCGGACCGGGACGGGCGCCACGTCGGCGAACTCCAGTACGGCGGACGGCTCGCCGCGGGGCGCGCAGATCGCCGCCGCGAGCAGCGCACTGTCCTCGGGCACGTGCAGCAGCACCCGGCCGTCGTCGGCGACGCTGTGCGCGCCGACGAGCTCCTCGCGTCCCCCGTCCGCGGTCACCGCGCAGGACCAGGCGGCGGCGAGCACGGAGCGGGCCCGTTCCGCAGCGGCAGGCGCGGCCGTCCAGATGTGGCTGTCACCCATCCCCAACCTCCGTCGTCAGTTCATTGGCAGGCTCTTTGGCAGGCCCATGTTCAAGCTCATTAGGTAAGGCTCACCTAACCTATCCGAGATCGGGGCGTGCGCCAACCACGGCCGGGATCTCCGCCGGCCCTCTTCGGCGCGGCGGGCGGCGCGTTCAGGCGGTCTGACGGCGCGTCCGGAGCGCGACGGGGGCGCTCACGACGCGATGGCGCCGAGCAGGGCCCGTGCGCACAGGTCACGCACCTGCTCCGGGCTCGGCTCCGGGTCCCGCAGCCACTCCAGGCAGACCGCGGTGGTGAACGCCAGCCAGCCGCGCACCGCCAGCCGCACCTCGGTGCGCTCCCCGAAGGACGGACCGAACTCCGGGTCGGCGGCCAGCGCCGCGAGGATCTGCCGCTCCTGGGCGGCGAGCGCCTTGCGGTAGACCCGGCGCACCGCCTGGTCCCCGGTCGCGTCGGCGCGATGGAAGGCGCGGTAGCCGTGGGCGTGGGCCCGGACGTACTCCAGGTACGCGCCGAGGCCCGCCGCGAGCTGTTCGCGCACCGGCACCCCCGGCACGGCCGCCGTCATCCGCAGCATCCGCTCGCTCTCGCGCTCGACGACCGCCGCGAAGAAGTCCCGCTTGTTCGGGAAGTAGTGGTACAGCAGCCCGCGGGAGACCCCGGCGATCTCGGCGACCCGCTCGATCCACACGTCGTCGTAGGGGCTCTCCGAGAACAGTCGCGCGCCCACCGAGAGCAGCTGCTCCCGGCGCTCCTCGGTACTGAGCCTGCGGCGGGTGCGCTCGCCCTGGTTCGCGGCCATGCCCGCACCTTACTTGACGTCGGTTCAACAACGGGTCGAGACTGTGGGCGCGTTATTGAATCCATGTACAACACGCTTGCCCGGCACGTGCAACACGCCGCTGCGTCAAGGGAGATCGCGTCATGGCGGAGACGACCGAACGACTGGCACCGGACGGCCTTCCGAAGGGTTTCCGCAGCGCCGAGCTGGGCTGGCCGGAGCTGCACCGCATCCCCCGCCCGCCCTACCGGCTCCCGCTGCTCGGGGATGTGATCGGGGCGAGCCGCAGCACCCCGATGCAGGACTCGCTGCGATACGCCCGGCGGCTGGGCCCGATCTTCCGGCGGCGGGCCTTCGGCAAGGAGTTCGTGTTCGTGTGGGGCGCCTCCCTCGCCGCCGACCTCGCGGACGAGACGCGCTTCGCCAAGCACGTGGGCCTGGGCGTGGCCAACCTGCGGCCGGTCGCCGGGGACGGGCTGTTCACGGCGTACAACCACGAGTCCAACTGGCAGCTCGCGCACGACGTGCTGGCGCCCGGGTTCAGCCGGGAGGCCATGGCGGGCTACCACGTGATGATGCTGGACGTGGCCGCGCGCCTCACCGGCCACTGGGACCGGGCCGTGGCGCAGGGCCGGCCGGTGGACGTGCCCGGGGACATGACCAAGCTGACCCTGGAGACGATCTCGCGCACCGGCTTCGGACACGACTTCGGTTCCTTCGAACGCTCCCGCCCGCACCCCTTCGTGACCGCGATGGTCGGCACCCTCGGCTATGCCCAGCGCCTGAACACGGTGCCCGCGCCGCTCGCCCCGTGGCTGCTGCGCGGCGCGAGCCGCCGCAACACCGCCGACATCGCGTACCTCAACCGCACGGTCGACGACCTGATACGGGCGCGCCGGACCGCCGGCGGGAGCGCGACGGGCGACCTGCTCGACCGGATGCTGGAGACAGCCCATCCGGAGACCGGTGAGCGGCTGTCGGCACAGAACGTCCGGCGCCAGGTCATCACCTTCCTGGTGGCCGGCCACGAGACCACCTCCGGGGCGCTCTCCTTCGCCCTGCACTACCTCGCCCGGCACCCGGAGGTGGCGGCCCGCGCCCGCGCCGAGGTGGACCGGGTCTGGGGCGGCACCGAGGCTCCCGGCTACGAGCAGGTGGCCAAACTGCGCTATGTGCGCCGGGTGCTGGACGAGGCCCTGCGGCTGTGGCCGACGGCGCCCGCCTTCGCGCGCGAGGCCCGCCGGGACACGGTGCTGGACGGCACGCATCCGATGCGGCGCGGTGCCTGGGCCCTGGTGCTGACCGGGATGCTCCACCGCGACCCGGCGGTGTGGGGGCCGGACGCCGAGCGGTTCGACCCGGACCGCTTCGACGCCAAGGCCGTACGGGCGCGGGCGCCGCACACCTTCAAGCCGTTCGGGACGGGGGCGCGGGCCTGCATCGGACGCCAGTTCGCGCTGCACGAGGCGACCCTGGTCCTGGGACTGCTGCTGCGCCGCTACGAGTTGCGGCCGGAGCCGGGCTACCGGCTACGGGTGACCGAGCGGCTGACGCTGATGCCGGAGGGGCTGCGGCTGCGTCTCGAGCGGCGGCCCGCGCCCGGCCGCACCGCGTCGGCCCCGGACGGCGCGCCCGGCGTCGAGGACGCCGCGTCGGACGCCGAGGACGCCGCGTCAGCCTCCCGCTGTCCAGTGCGCGGGGCGGCCGACTGAGTCCGGCAGCCTGGTGCCGGCGCTCCCCCGGGCCGCCGTGACCTGCGGCTGGGTCAGGAAGAGGGCGCCCGTGAGGTCGGCGTCGGTCAGGTCGGCACCGCGCAGGTCCGCGCCGATCAGGTCGGCGCCCCGCAGGTCGGCGCCGGTGAGGTCGGCGGCGATGAGGTACGCGCCGCGCAGGTCCGCGCCGCTGAGGTCGGCGCCCTTGAGGCGGGCGCCCATCAGGTCGGCGCCCCGGCGGTTCTTCTTCCGGCCGCGCGTGCCGGCCCGCGCCAGTTCGCTGGCGCGCAGCAGAAGGACGTTGACCCGCTGCCGGTGCGCGGCGACGTCCAGGGCGGCCAGTTCCTCGGGCGTCCCCCCGGTGACCCGCTCGGTCTCGGCCAGGGCCCGGCGCAGGTCGGCGTGGACCGGGCGGGCGGCGGGCAGCGTCAGCGCCTCGGTGAGGTACCGGAGCAGTTCGTGCAACTGGCGGACGACCGGGAACACGTCGAACATGCGGCGGGCGTGGTCCGCCGGTGCCCCGCGCCAGTCCCGCCCGCCGAAGGTGATCTGCGAGACCCGCTGCCCGGCGCCGAAGCAGTCGTAGACCGTGCAGCCGGTGAAGCCGGAGCGGCTCAGCCGGGCGTGGATGGCGCAGCGGTGGTCGTCCCGGAGGTGGGAGCAGGGGCGTCCGGCCTCCTTGTCCACGGCGAAGTCCGCGGACCGGGCGAACGGCAGGGCCACACAGCACAGACCGAAGCACCGTTCGCAGTCGCCGCGGAGTTCCGCCAGGTCGGCCGTGTGTTCTCGCATGACGTCGAGCATACGGACCGCCGGCCGGCCACGGCTCGGGCGGCCCCGGCTACCGCGGGAAGACCTCGAAGGTGACCGCCGGCTTCCCGCCGAACCGCTCCCCCGCCGACTCGGCGAACCCGACGAGGAACCCGCGCACGTACGTCTCCGGGTCCTCGTCGGTCAGCGCCTCGATGTAGGTGCGGTGTTCGAGCAGGGAGCGCACCGCCCGCTCCAGTCCCGGCGTCGCGTCCACGGCGTGCGTGGGCGAGGAGGAACCGGCGACCGCCACCCAGCGCACGCCGTCCCAGGGCTCCAGCCCCTGCTCGGTCAGCTCCGGGAAGATCCACCGGTTGCCGGCGTCGCCCGCCGCGTCGAGCGTGGCCCGCCCGACGGCGACGTGGTCCGGCGTGTTCCAGGCGACGCCGCCCCAGGTGTCCCGGTGGTTGAGGGTGACGACCAGTTCGGGCCGGTGCCGGCGGATCGCGGCGGCGATGTCCCGGCGCAGCGCGGTGCCGTACTCGATGACGCCGTCGCGGTGGTCGAGGAACTCCACCTCGCTGACCCCGACGACGGCCGCGCTCGCCCGCTGCTCGCGCTCCCGCAGCGGGCCGCACTCGGCGGGCGCCAGGGTGTCGATCCCCGCCTCGCCCCGGGAGGCGAGGACGTAGGCGACCTCCCGGCCCTCGTCGGTCCAGGCGGCGATCGCCGCCGAGCAGCCGTACTCCAGGTCGTCCGGGTGGGCGACGACGGCCAGGGCGCGCCGCCAGTCGCCGGGCATGGGCTCCAGTTGCGTGATCGTCGGCTCCGTCATGCCCGCACAGTAACCCGGGCCGCCGCCGTCCCACCGGCAATCGGGGCGCGGCCGCTCAGACCTCGTCGCGGGCGAGTGCCAGCAGCCGGTCCAGGACGCGGGGGCCGCCGGCCCGGACGCCGTCGTGCTCGAACTCGTCGGTGACCCAGGTGCGCAGGCCGCGGACGGCGCGGGCGGTGGTCAGGGCGTGGGCGGTGTCGACGTACATGTCGTCGTGGTAGACGGCCGCGGCGGCCGGCACCTCGTTGGCGGCGAGGCGGGCGGGATCGTAGAGCGGGGTCCAGTCGGTGCGGGCGGCGAGCAGTTCGGCCGTCTCGCGCAGCGGGCGCAGCGCCGGGTCGCAGTCGAACATCCAGGGGTGGACCGACTCCCCGGTGAAGAGCAGCGGCCCGTCGCCCGCGAGGGCCTTGGCCGCGTCGAACTGCGGGAACTCGGCGCGGACCCGCTCGGCCGACCAGTCGGTGGGGCGCGCGTCCTGGCCGTAGATGGCCTCGTGGACGAGGGCGTACAGCGGGTGGCCCGCGTACGAGAGCAGGGACTGCGCCTCCTCCTGGAACGCGTCGGACAGCTCGGGTCCACGCGGGGTGCGGACGAAGGCGTCCTCCAGCAGGAAGTGCAGGCGGTGGCTTCCCTCGCTGCCGCCGAGCAGGATGCCGAGGGACTGGAACGCCTCGACGGTGAGCCGGTAGCCGTTCGGCAGGACGACGTCGTGGGTGAGCAGGTGGTCGGCGATGCGGCGGGCGCGCTCGACGTCCTGCGGGTAGCGGGCGTAGTGCGCGGCGACCTTGCGCTCGATGCGCGGGTAGGCGGCCCGGTACACGTCGTCGGCGTGGGCGTCCAGGGAGGGCAGCCCGCCGGTGATCAGCGCGGTACTCAGGCCCTCGGGGGCCATCGAGAGGTAGGCGACGGTGCAGAAGCCGCCGAAGCTCTGGCCGAGCACCGTCCAGGGGGCGCCGCCGGTGACCTGCGGGCGGATGGCCTCGCAGTCGCGGACGATGGCGTCGGCACGGAAGTGGGTCAGGTAGTCGGCCTGCTCGGCGGGGCCGCCGCGCAGCGGGAGGGTCTGGCGGTTGGCGGGTGTGGAGGCACCGGTGCCGCGCTGGTCGAGCAGGAGGACCCGGTATTCCTTCAGGGCGCGGCCGAGCCAGGCGGGACGGCCGATGAAACGGTTCGCCCCGAAGCCGGGGCCGCCCTGGAGGTAGACCAGCCACGGCAGGTCGTCCCGGTCCGCCCGGTCGCTCGCGACGACCTCGCGGGCGTACAGCTCGATGGTCTCGCCGTCGGGGGCGGCGTGGTCGAGGGGCACGGTGAAACGGCGATCGGTGAGGACGACGCCGGGCTGGCGGTAACGGACGCTCAACGGGGCTCCCGGGACGGACGGATCGTACGGTCGGACCGCACGGGCGGATCTTTCGGCCGGGACCCAGTTCAGCACACGGCCTTGCGGGGGCGGGCCCCCGGGACCGGAATTCGTGCTGAACGACGGGTCAGCGGGCGGCGAGGCTGGAGCGGCGCACCACCAGCTCGGGCTGGAGCACCACCCGGCGGTGGGCGTGGGACCGGTCGGGGGCCGCCGGCTCGGTCTCCTCCAGCAGCAGTTCGGCGGCCATGGCGCCCATGGTCACGGCGGGCTGGCGCACGGAGGTGAGCGGGACGGCGGCGGCGGCGGCGAACTCGATGTCGTCGTAGCCGACGATCGCGAGGTCGTCCGGGACGCTGACACCGGCGGCGTACAGGGCCTGGAGGACGCCGAGGGCGAGCAGGTCGTTGGCGCAGAAGACGGCGGTGGGCCGGTCGGCGAGGCCGAGCAGGCGGGCCCCGGCGTCCCGGCCGGCGGCGACGTCGAGCCGCTCGGTGGGCAGCTCGCGCAGGGCGTCGGGACCGAGGCCGGCCTCGGCTAGGGCGGCCAGGGCGCCGGTGCGGCGGTCGCGGACCTGATGGAGGCCGGGCGGTCCGCTGACGTACGCGAGGGAGCGGTGCCCGGCGTCCACCAGATGACGTACCGCGAGTGCCCCGCCCGCCACGTCGTCCACCGAGACCGAGCACTCGGTGGTGCCCTCGGCGACCCGGTCGACCAGTACGAAGGGGATGTTGTGGCGCCGGAACCCCTCGATGTTGCGGCCGGTGGCGTCGGCGGGGGTCAGCAGGACGCCCCGCACCCGCTGCTCGGCGAAGAGCGAGAGGTACTCGGCCTCCTCCCCGGGGCTCTGGGCGCTGTTGCAGACCATCACGCCGAGCCCGGCCTCGCGCGCGGCCCGCTCGGCGCCGCGCGCGACGTCGACGAAGAAGGGGTTGCCCATGTCGAGGACGAGCAGCCCCATGATCCGGCTGCGGCCGGCACGCAGCTGGCGCGCGGACTCGCTGCGCACATAGCCGAGCCGGTCGATCGCCGACAGCACGCGCGCCCGGGTCTCGGTCGCGACGGTGTCGGGGCGGTTGATGACGTTGGAGACCGTGCCCACGGATACTCCGGCGGCGCGGGCGACGTCCTTGATACCCACGGAATGGGCCATCGGGCAGGGACCTCCAGGGTCGGGCGGGGGGAACGCACCCAGGGACGCGGGCGGCCGGATGACCTTCACATTACCCGCGCCGTCCCGGGAAGACCGCCGCCGTGCCCGCCGCCGTGCCGAGGGGGCGGCTGCCGTCCCGGGAGGGGTGTCAGGCGAGGTGGAACACCTCGGTGAGCGGTTTCATCGCCTCGTCGGGGCGGTCGCCGTCGAGGGACTCGAAGAGGGGGCCCATCTCGGCCTGCCAGCGGGCGTTGACCTCGGTCGCCTCCATGCCCGCCCGGGCGGCGTCGAAGTCCTCGGTCTCCAGGTAGCCGACGAGCAGGCCGTCGTCGCGCAGGAAGAGCGAGTAGTTGTGCCAGCCGGTGGCCGTCAGTGCCTCGCACATCTCCGGCCACACCGCCGCGTGGCGTTCGCGGTACTCCGCGATCCGGTCCGGTCGGACCTTGAGCAGGAAACAGACGCGTTGCACGGAGTACCGCCTTCCTGGGGGAACGTGTGGGCCGGGCGTGGGCGGGGACGCGGGCGCGGGCGTCAGAAGTCGTACCGGTCGATGTTCTCGGCGTCGAAGACGGTCGGCTCGCCGAGGTCGATCACGCCGTCCTCGCCGATCGTGTACTCGCCCATGGCGCCGGCCTCGAAGGTCTCGCCCTCCTTGCCGGTGATCTGTCCGGAGGCCAGGGCGACGGCGGTGCGCGCGGCGAGTTCGCCGAGCTTGGCCGGATCCCAGAGCTCGAACGCCTCGACGGTGCCGTTCTTGACGTACTTGCGCATGTCGTTGGGGGTGCCGAGGCCGGTCAGCTTGACCTTGCCCTTGTACTTGGAGCCCGACAGGTACTGGGCGGCGGCCTTGATGCCGACGGTGGTCGGGGAGATGATCCCCTTCAGGCCGGGGTGCTCCTGGAGCAGGCCCTGGGTCTGCTGGAAGGACTTCTGGGCGTCGTCGTCCCCGTAGGCGACCTCGACCAGCTCGATGTCCTTGTACTTCGGATCCTTCAGCTCGTCCTTCATGATCTCGATCCAGGCGTTCTGGTTCGTCGCGGTCTGCGCGGCGGAGAGGATCGCGATCTCGCCCTTGTTGCCGATCTGCTCGGCGAGCAGGCGCACCTGGGTGCGGCCGAGGGCGTCGGCGGACGCCTGGGAGACGAAGGCGTTGCGGCACTCGGGGTTGGTGTCGGAGTCGTAGGTGACGACCTTGATCCCGCTCTTCATGGCCTGCTTGAGCGCGGTGCACAGCGCGCCCGGGTCCTGTGCGGAGACGGCCATGGCGTCGACCTGCTGCTGGGTGAGCGTGTTGACGTAGGAGACCTGGCCGGCGGTGTCGGTGCCGCTGGAGGGGCCGACCTCCTTGTAGTCGGAGCCGAGTTCCTTCAGGGCCTTCTCGCCGCCCTTGTCGGCGACGGTGAAGTACGGGTTGTTGACCTGCTTGGGCAGGAAGCCGACGGTCAGGCCCTTCTTGGTGGGGGCGTCCGGGTCGGCCTTGCCGGCGGTGGCGGCGGCCGCGTCCTCGTTCTCGACGTCCTCCTTGGTGGTGCCGCCGCAGGCGGTGGCGGCCAGGGCGAGGGAGGTGACGGCGGCGAGGGCCGCGCAGGTGCGGCTCAGGGACTGCTTGCGCATGGCGGGTTCCTTACGAGGGTGGGCGGTGCCGGTCACGGGGTGGGCGCGGGTGTCCCGGGCGGGGGCGCCGAGGCCGCCCTGCGTCCGGCCCGCGCGAGGGAGAGCTGCCGTGCGAGGCGGGGGCCGAGCACGGAGAGCACGAGCAGGACGCCGGTGACGACGATCTGCGACTGGGCGGAGACGTCCTTCAGGCTCATCACGTTCTGGAGGGTCCCGAGCAGGAAGACCCCGGCGATCGCGCCGCCGAGCGTGCCCTTGCCGCCGTCGAAGTCGATGCCGCCCAGCAGCACGGCGGCGACGACGGAGAGTTCCAGGCCGGTGGCGTTGTCGTAGCGGGCGCTGGCGTAGTGCAGGGCCCAGAAGACGCCGGTGAGGGCGGACATCAGTCCGGTGAGGGTGAACAGGATCAGCTTCTGCCGCTTGACCCGGATACCGGCGAACCGGGCCGCCTCCTCGCCGGCGCCGATGGCGAACAGCGACCGGCCGAACGGCATGGCGTGCAGCGCGACCACGGCGACGACGAGCAGCACGAGGAACGGCAGGAAGGCGTACGGGACGAAGGTGCCGTCGATGCGTCCGGCCGCGAAGTCCAGGTACGCGGAGGGGAAGTCGGTCACCGCGTCGGAGCCGAGCACGATCTGCGCGATGCCCCGGTAGGCCGCCAGGGTGCCGATGGTGACGGCGAGGGAGGGCAGGCCGAGCCGGGTGACGAGCAGCCCGTTGACCAGGCCGCACACCACGCCGAGCAGCAGACAGATCGGGATGATCGTCTCGATCGCCATGCCCTGGTTCCACAGGGCGCCCATCACCGCTCCGGACAGGCCGGCGGTGGAGGCGACCGACAGATCGATCTCGCCGGAGACGACCAGCAGGGTCATCGGCAGGGCGATGAGCGCGATGGGCAGGGTGTTGCCGATGAGGAAGGACAGGTTGAGGGCGTTGCCGAAACCGTCGACGAAGCCGAAGGAGAGCAGCAGGACGACGAGGAGGAGGGCGCCCACGGCCCCGTCCCACCTCGGCGAGGCGGACCGGCGGACGGCGCGCATCAGGGAGCGGTCAGCCATGGCGGGCGTTCCTCTTCTTCAGGGCGTCGGCCACCCGGAGCGCGACGATCCGGTCGACGGCGATGGCGAGGATGAGCAGGATGCCGTTGATGGCCAGCACCCACACGGAGCTGACCCCGAGGGCGGGCAGCACGCTGTTGATCGAGGTGAGCAGGAGCGCGCCGAGCGCGGCGCCGTAGACGCTGCCGGAGCCGCCGGTGAAGACGACGCCGCCGACCACGACCGCGCTGACGACGGTCAGTTCGTAGCCGTTGCCGGTGCCGGAGTCGACGTTGCCGAACCGGGCCAGGTAGAGGGCGCCGGCGAGTCCGGCGAGGGCGCCGCAGAAGGTGTACGCGGTAAGGATGCGCTTGCGGACCGGGATGCCGGCGAGCCGGGCCGCCTCCGGGTTGGAGCCGAGGGCGTACAGCTCGCGCCCGCTGCCGAAGTGCTTCAGGTAGTACGCGGTGGTGACGAGCACCGCGAGGGCGATCAGGGCCAGATACGGCACGGCGGAGATCCCGCCGGAGCCGAAGTCGACGAAGCCGCCGGGCAGGTCGGCCGCGGTGATCTGGCGGGAACCGACCCAGATCGAGTCGATGCCGCGGATGATGTACAGGGTGCCGAGCGTGACCACCAGGGCGGGCACCTGGCCGAGGCTGACCAGCAGACCGTTGAGCAGGCCGAAGCCGACGCCCATCAGGACGGCGAGGAGCACGGCCACGGCGGAGTCGCCGCCGCCCTGGAGGTAGGTGCCGGCGGCGAAGGCGCTGATGCCGAGGGTGGAGCCGACGGACAGGTCGACGTTGCGGGTGATGACGACCAGGGACTGGCCGGTGGCGACCAGGACCAGGATGGTCGCGTTGAGCAGCAGGTCCTTGATGCCCTGCTCGGACAGGAACGCGCTGTTGCCGGCCTGGGTGACGGCGATCATCACCAGGAAGACCAGCAGGATGGCCAGTTCGCGCATCTTGAAGACGCGGTCGACGAGCCGGGTGGCGCCGGCCTTCGGCACATCGGTGACGGGGGCCTGGTCGGGTGCGGTGACCGTCATGCGGCGGCCCTCCCGGTGACGTACGGGGGCGTGGGGGCGTCGGTCATGCGGCGGCCCTCCCCGTGGCTGCGGCCATCACGGTCTCCTCGGTGGCGTCGGTGCGGTCGATCTCCGCGGTCAGCCGGCCCTCGTGCATCACCAGGACGCGGTCGGCCATGCCGAGGACCTCGGGCAGGTCGGAGGAGATCATCAGGACGGCCACGCCGTCGGCGGCCAGTTCGCTCAGCAGCCGGTGCACCTCGGCCTTGGTGCCGACGTCGATGCCGCGGGTCGGCTCGTCGACGATCAGCACCTTGGGGCCGGTGGCCAGCCACTTGGCGAGGACGACCTTCTGCTGGTTGCCTCCGGAGAGGGTGGAGACGGCGTCGGCGATGCGGGCGTACTTGACCTGGAGCCTGACGGCCCAGTCGAGGGAGCGGCTGCGCTCGGCGCCCCGGTCCATCAGTCCGGCCCTGACGGTCTTGCGCAGCCCGGTGAGGCCGATGTTGCGCTCGATGGACATGTCCATCACCAGGCCCTGGGCGCGTCGGTCCTCGGGGACCAGGGCGAGGCCCGCGGCCATCGCGGTGGACGGGGCGCCGTTGACCAGGGGCTTGCCGTCGACGGTGACCTCGCCGGCGTCCCAGCGGTCCACGCCGAAGATCGCGCGGGCGACCTCGGTGCGGCCGGCGCCGACCAGTCCGGCCAGGCCCACGATCTCCCCGCGCCGCACCTCGAAGGAGACGTCGGTGAAGACGCCCTCCCGGGTCAGCCGGCGCACGCTGAGGGCGACCTCGCCGGGGCTGACCTCCTGCTTGGGGTACAGCTCGTCGAGGTCGCGGCCGACCATGCGGCGGACCAGGTCGTCCTCGGTCATGCCGGCCAGCGGCTCACTGGCGATCCGGCCGCCGTCGCGCAGGGTGGTGACGCGCGTGCAGATCCGGAAGATCTCCTCCAGGCGGTGCGAGATGAAGAGCACGGCGGCGCCCTGCTCGCGCAGGGTGCGCACGACGCCGAAGAGCCGGGCCACCTCGCTGCCGGTGAGGGCGGCGGTCGGCTCGTCCATGATCAGGACACGGGCGTCGAAGGAGAGGGCCTTGGCGATCTCGACGATCTGCTGGTCCGCGATGGACAGGCCGCGCGCCGGGCGGTCGGGGTCGAGTGCCACGCCGAGGCGCCGCATGAGCGCGGCCGTGGCGTCGCGGGTCGCCCGGTGGTCGATACGGCCGAGGGCACGCCGGGGCCGGCGGCCCATGAAGATGTTCTCGGCGATCGACAGGTCGGGGAAGAGGGTCGGCTCCTGGTAGATCACGGCGATGCCGGCGGCGCGGGCGTCGCCGGGGCCGTGGAAGACGACCGGCGCGCCGTCGAGCAGCACCTGGCCGGCGTCCGGCCGGTGGACTCCGGCGAGCGTCTTGATGAGGGTCGACTTGCCGGCGCCGTTCTCACCGGCGAGGGCGTGCACCTCACCGGGGAAGAGCTCCAGGGAGACGTCCCGCAGCGCGCGGACCGCGCCGAAGGACTTGGAGACGTCCCTGAGCGCCAGAACCGGGGCCGTACCCGTGTCGGACGGGTGGGTCATGGGGGCTCCTCGACGACGCCGGGCGGGACGGCCCTCACGGCGCCGTGAAAGGTTTCAACTGGGTTGCCGGGACGTTAGGCAGGCAGCGCATGTCGCGTCAATGGGTCCGGGTCGAAAAACTTTCGATAATCGAAGGTCACGGCGGGGTCACGGAAAGCCGGGCCGAGCAGAAGGGTTGACACCCCTTCGGGCGCCTCATAGCTTCACGTTCTGAATCGTTTCACACATGGTCGTGCGCAGAGTCGGTCTCGGGACCGGGCCGCGACCCGATGCCACAGGAGCGCCGAAGTGACCGAGCTCGCCGCGGTGAAGGCCGCGCTCAAGACCCAGGCAGTCGAGACGCCGTCGTGGGCGTACGGGAACTCGGGCACCCGGTTCAAGGTGTTCGCCCAGGCGGGCGTGCCGCGCGACCCGTTCGAGAAGCTGGACGACGCGGCGAAGGTGCACGAGTTCACCGGCGTGGCCCCGACCGTCGCCCTGCACATCCCGTGGGACAAGGTCGAGGACTACGCGGCGCTGGCGGAGCACGCGAAGGCGCGGGGCGTGCGGATCGGCGCGATCAACTCCAACACCTTCCAGGACGACGACTACCGGCTGGGCAGCATCTGCCACCCCGACGCGGCGGTGCGCGAGAAGGCCGTCGGTCACCTGCTGGAGTGCGTCGACATCATGGACGCCACCGGCTCGCGGGACCTGAAGCTCTGGTTCGCCGACGGCACCAACTACCCCGGGCAGGACGACGTGCGCTCCCGGCAGGACCGGCTGGCCGAAGGGCTGGCCGAGGTGTACGAGCGGCTCGGCGAGGGGCAGCGGATGCTGCTGGAGTACAAGCTGTTCGAGCCGGCGTTCTACACCACGGACGTGCCGGACTGGGGCACGGCGTACGCCCACTGTCTGAAGCTGGGCGACAAGGCGCAGGTCGTCGTCGACACCGGGCACCACGCGCCGGGCACCAACATCGAGTTCATCGTGGCGACGCTGCTGCGGGAGGGGAAGCTCGGCGGGTTCGACTTCAACTCGCGGTTCTACGCGGACGACGACCTGATGGTGGGCGCGGCCGACCCGTTCCAGCTGTTCCGGATCATGTACGAGGTGGTGCGCGGGGGCGGGTTCACCTCCGACGTGGCGTTCATGCTGGACCAGTGCCACAACATCGAGGCGAAGATCCCGGCGATCATCCGGTCGGTGATGAACGTGCAGGAGGCGACGGCGAAGGCGTTGCTGGTGGACGCGGAGGCGCTGTCGGCCGCGCAGGCGTCGGGGGACGTGCTCGGCGCCAACGCCGTGCTGATGGACGCCTACGCCTCGGACGTGCGGCCGCTCCTTCGTGAGGTGCGCCAGGAGATGGGGCTGGCCCCGGATCCCCTGGCGGCGTACCGCGAGTGCGGGTGGGCGGAGAAGGTCGTCGCCGAGCGGGTCGGTGGGCAGCAGGCCGGGTGGGGGGCGTAGGCGTCCGCCGGGTTTCCGTCGTTCCTCGGCTGCGGGCCGGTTGTGGCCGGTCGCGCAGTTCCCCGCGCCCCTGAAGGCGCTACACCACCCCTCGATCGAAAGAGCACCGTCATGGCATCTCACCCTGAAGCCTCCGCCCTCCTCGCCCGCTCCCACCGGCTCGGCTCCGATCCCCGGAACACCAACTACGCCGGCGGCAACGCCTCCGCCAAGGGCACCGCCACCGATCCCGTCACCGGGGGTGACGTGGAGCTGATGTGGGTCAAGGGGTCCGGCGGTGATCTCGGGACGCTCACCGAGGCGGGGCTCGCCGTGCTGCGGCTGGACCGGATGCGGGCGCTCAAGGACGTCTACCCGGGTGTCGAGCGCGAGGACGAGATGGTCGCCGCCTTCGACTACTGCCTGCACGGCAAGGGCGGTGCCGCGCCCTCCATCGACACCGCGATGCACGGGCTCGTGGAGGCCGCGCACGTGGACCACCTCCACCCCGACTCGGGGATCGCGCTGGCCTGCGCGGCGGACGGCGAGAAGCTGACCGCCGAGTGCTTCGGGGACACCGTGGTGTGGGTGCCGTGGCGGCGGCCCGGTTTCCAGCTGGGGCTGGACATCGCGGCGGTGAAGGAGGCCAACCCGCGGGCGATCGGGTGTGTGCTCGGCGGGCACGGCATCACCGCCTGGGGCGACACCTCCGAGGAGTGCGAGCGCAACTCGCTGCACATCATCCGCACCGCGGAGGCGTTCCTCGCCGAGCGCGGGAAGGCCGAGCCGTTCGGCCCGGTGGTCGCCGGGTACGAGGCGCTGCCGGAGGACGAGCGGCGGGAGCGGGCGGCGGCGCTGGCGCCGTATGTGCGCGGGCTCGCCTCGAAGGACCGGCCGCAGGTGGGGCACTTCACCGACGCGGACGTGGTGCTGGACTTCCTCGCCCGGGCCGAGCACCCCCGGCTCGCCGCGCTCGGCACCTCCTGCCCCGACCACTTCCTGCGCACCAAGGTGCGGCCCCTGGTCCTCGACCTGCCGCCCTCCGCGCCGCTGGACGAGACCGTCGCCCGGCTCAAGGAGCTGCACGCCGCCTACCGCGAGGAGTACGCCGCCTACTACCGGCGGCACGCCGAGCCGGACTCCCCCGCGATGCGCGGTGCCGACCCGGCGATCGTGCTGGTGCCGGGCGTCGGCATGTTCAGCTTCGGCAAGGACAAGCAGACCGCCCGGGTGGCCGGCGAGTTCTACGTCAACGCGATCAACGTGATGCGCGGGGCGGAGGCGGTGTCGACGTACGCGCCGATCGAGGAGTCGGAGAAGTTCCGGATCGAGTACTGGGCGCTGGAGGAGGCCAAGCTGCGGCGGATGCCGAGGCCCAAGGCGCTCGCCACGCGCGTCGCGCTCGTCACGGGCGCGGGCAGCGGGATCGGGAAGGCGATCGCGGGGCGGCTGGTCGCCGAGGGCGCGTGTGTGGTGGTCGCCGACCTGAACGCCGAGAACGCGGCGCGGGTGGCCGAGGAGCTGGGCGGTGCGGACAAGGCCGTCGCGGTGACCGTGGACGTCACGTCCGAGGAGCAGATCGTCGAGGCGTTCCGGACGGCCGTGCTCGCCTTCGGAGGGGTCGACCTGGTGGTCAACAACGCGGGCATCTCCGTCTCCAAGCCGCTGCTGGAGACCTCCGCCCGGGACTGGGACCTCCAGCACGACATCATGGCCCGCGGTTCCTTCCTCGTCTCGCGCGAGGCGGCCCGGGTGATGACGGCGCAGGAGATGGGCGGCGACATCGTCTACATCGCTTCGAAGAACGCGGTCTTCGCGGGCCCCAACAACATCGCCTACTCCGCCACCAAGGCCGACCAGGCCCACCAGGTGCGCCTGCTCGCCGCCGAGCTGGGCGAGCACGGCATCCGGGTCAACGGGGTCAACCCGGACGGCGTGGTGCGCGGTTCGGGCATCTTCGCGGGCGGCTGGGGCGCCCGGCGGGCGGCCGTGTACGGGGTGCCGGAGGAGAAGCTGGGCGAGTTCTACGCGCAGCGGACGCTGCTGAAGCGCGAGGTGCTGCCCGAGCACGTCGCCAACGCCGTCTTCGCGCTGACCGGCGGCGACCTGACCCACACCACCGGCCTGCACGTCCCGGTCGACGCCGGCGTCGCCGCCGCGTTCCTGCGATGAGCACCGCCATGGGCCTCAAGTCGTACGCCGCGGTCGACCTCGGCGCGTCCAGCGGGCGCGTCATGGTCGGCCGCGTGGACCCCGACCGGCTGGAGCTGACCGAGGCGCACCGCTTCCCCAACCGGCCGGTCCGTACGCCGGAGGGGCTGCGGTGGGACGTCCTGGCGCTGTACGCCGGTGTGCTGGACGGGCTGCGGGCGGCGGGGCAGGTCGACTCCGTCGGGGTCGACAGCTGGGCCGTCGACCACGGCCTCCTGGACGCCGACGGCGCGCTGCTCGGCAACCCGGTCCACTACCGCGACGCCCGCACCGAGGGCGTGGCGCGGAAGGTGTGGGCGACGCTGCCCCCCGAGGAGCTGTACGCGGCGACCGGGTTGCAGTACGCGCCCTTCAACACGCTGTACCAGCTCGTCGCCGCGAGCGGCACCGCCCAGTTCGCCCAGGCCCGGCGGCTGCTGCTGATCCCGGACCTGCTGACGTACTGGCTGACCGGCGAGCAGGGCACGGAGCTGACCAACGCCTCCACCACCCAGCTGATCGATCCGCGCACCCGCGACTGGTCGTACGAGGTGGCGGACCGGCTCGGGATCGACCTGGCCCTCTTCGCGCCGCTGCGGCGACCGGGCGATCCGGCGGGCGTGTTGACGCCCCGCGTGCTGGAGGAGACGGGGCTGGCCGGTCCCGTGCGGGTGACGGCGGTCGGGTCGCACGACACCGCCTCCGCGGTGGCCGCCGTGCCGGCCTCGGGCGAGCGCTTCGCGTACATCTGCACCGGCACCTGGTCGTTGGCCGGCCTGGAGCTGACCGCTCCGGTGCTGACGGAGGAGAGCCGCGCCGCCAACTTCACCAACGAGCTGGGGCTGGACGGCACGGTCCGGTACCTGCGCAACATCATGGGGCTGTGGCTGCTCCAGGAGTGCGTACGGGCCTGGGGCGAGCCGGATCTGGGCGGGCTGCTGCTCGCGGCGGCGCGGGTGCCGGCGCTGCGGTCGGTGGTGGACGCGGGGGACGCGGCGTTCCTCGCGCCGGGGCGGATGCCGGAGCGGATCGCCGAGGCGTGCCGCGCCTCCGGGCAGCCGGTGCCCGCCTCGCCCGCCGAGGTGACCCGCTGCATCCTGGACTCGCTGGCGCTGGCCCACCGCAGGGCCGTCGAGGACGCCCAGCGCCTCGCCGGGCACCCGGTGGACGTCGTGCACGTGGTCGGCGGCGGCACCCGCAACGCGCTGCTGTGCCAGCTGACCGCCGACGCCTGCGGGCTGCCGGTGGTGGCGGGGCCGACGGAGGCCGCCGCGCTCGGCAACGTCCTGGTGCAGGCCCGCGCCCACGGGCTGGTCGGCGACCTCGCGCAGATGCGCCGTCTGCTGGTGCGCACCCAGTCGCTGACCCGGTACGAGCCCCGGGGCGGCACGGAGCGCTGGCGGGCGGCCGAGGCCCGACTCGCCGACCGGTGAAGGGGGTCTCCCCCGGTCCCGGCGTGCCGACTACCCTGCGATTCATCCGATGATCAACAAGTTCCGCCGATCACAAGGAGCCGCGATGCGTGTCGCCCTGTTCCTGACCTGCGTCAACGACACGCTCTATCCGGACACCGGCCGCGCCGTCGTCAAGCTGCTGACCAGACTGGGTGTCGAGGTCGACTTCCCGTCGGGCCAGACCTGCTGCGGCCAGGCGCACTACAACACCGGTTACCGGCACGAGGCGGAGCCGCTGGCCCGGCACTTCGCGGAGGTCTTCGCGGAGTACGACGCGGTCGTCACGCCCTCGGGCTCGTGCGGGGCGATGGTGCGGGAGCTGTATCCGCGGATGGGCGAGCGGGCGCGGGCCGAGGGGCGCGGGGACACGCTCGCGGCCACGCTGGCGCCGGTGGTGCCGAAGACGTACGAGCTGACCGAGTTCCTGGTGGACGTGCTGGGGGTGACGGACGTGGGGGCGTACTACCCGCACACCGTGACGTACCACCCGACCTGCCACGGGCTGCGGAGCCTGGGTCTCGGCGACCGGCCCCGGCGGCTGCTGGAGGCGGTGAAGGGGCTGGAACTGCTCGAGTTGCCGGGCGCCGAGGAGTGCTGCGGCTTCGGCGGCACCTTCGCCGTGAAGAACGCGGACGTGTCGGCGGCGATGGGCGCGGACAAGGTGCGCAACGCGGAGTCGACCGGCGCGGAGGTGCTCTGCGCCGCCGACAACTCCTGTCTGATGCACATCGGCGGCACCATGACGCGGCTGCGCACCGGCATGCGGCCGGTGCACATCGCGGAGATCCTGGCGAGCACCGAGGAGGCGGTCACCGTATGAGCGGCACGTTCGTGGGGATGCCGGCCTTCCCCGAGGCCGCACGCACGGCGGTGCGCAACCCGACCCTGCGCGGCAACCTGCGCCACGCCACGCACACCATCCGGGACAAGCGGGCCCGCGCGGTCGCGGAACTGGACGACTGGGCGGCGCTGCGCGAGGCCGGCCGGCGCATCAAGGACCACACCCTGCGCCACCTCGACCGGTATCTGGTCCAGGTGGAGGAGGCGGTCACCGCGGCCGGCGGGACCGTGCACTGGGCCGCCGACGCCGAGGAGGCCAACGCGATCGTCGCCCGGCTGGTCAAGGAGACCGGTGAGCGGGAGGTCGTCAAGGTCAAGTCGATGGCGACGCAGGAGATCGGTCTCAACGAGGCCCTGGAGGCGGAGGGCATCCACGCCTACGAGACGGATCTCGCCGAGCTGATCGTGCAGTTGGGCAAGGACCGGCCGTCGCACATCCTGGTCCCGGCGATCCACCGCAACCGGGGTGAGATCCGGGACATCTTCCGTTCCGAGATGGGCGAGTGGGGCCGGCCGGCACCGGAGGGCCTGACCGACACACCGGCCGAACTCGCGGAGGCGGCGCGGCTGCACCTGCGGGAGAAGTTCCTGCGGGCGAAGGTCGGCATCTCCGGCGCCAACTTCGTGGTGGCCGAGACCGGAACGCTGGTGGTCGTGGAGTCCGAGGGCAACGGCCGGATGTGCCTGACCCTGCCCGAGACGCTGATCTCCGTCGTCGGCATCGAGAAGGTCGTGCCGAGGTGGCAGGACCTGGAGGTGTTCCTCCAGACCCTCCCCCGCTCCTCGACGGCCGAGCGCATGAATCCGTACACGTCCATGTGGACCGGCACCACCGACGAGGACGGCCCCGGCACCTTCCACCTGGTCCTGCTGGACAACGGCCGCACCGACACCCTCGCCGACGAGGTCGGCCGCCAGGCGCTGCGCTGCATCCGCTGCTCGGCCTGCCTCAACGTCTGCCCGGTGTACGAGCGGGCCGGCGGCCACGCCTACGGCTCGGTGTATCCGGGCCCGATCGGCGCGATCCTCAGCCCTCAACTGCGGGGCACGGGCAGCGAGATCGACGCATCCCTGCCGTACGCGTCGTCGCTGTGCGGCGCCTGCTACGAGGTGTGCCCGGTGGCCATCGACATCCCCGAGGTCTTGGTGCACCTGCGGGAGCGGGTGGTGCAGGGCGGCCCGGCCGTCCGGCGGGGCAACAGGGTGGTGCTGAGGCCGGCGAAAGGACACGCCGCCGAACGGGCGGCGATGCGGGCGGCGCAGTGGGCGTTCACCCACCCGGGCGCGCTGCGGGCCGGACAGCGGCTGGCGTCGCGGACCCGGCGTTTCCACCCCCGTACGCTCCCCGGACCGGGCCGGGCGTGGAGCGGCACGCGGGATCTCCCCGAGGTGCCTGCGGAGCCGTTCCGCGACTGGTGGCAGCGTACGCGCGGCGGGAAGGACGGGGCGAAGTGAGCAGCAGGGAACGCGTTCTGGGCCGGGTGCGGCGCGCCCTCGCGGACGTGCCGCCCGACGAGGAACCGATCGCGCGGGACTATCTGCGCGAGCACGGGCGGCGGAGCACCGAGGAGACGGTCGAGCTGCTCGCCGAGAACCTGGCGGACTACCGGGCGATCGTGCACCGGTGCACGGACGGGCAGTTGCCCGAGCTGCTGAAGCGGCTCCTGACGGCGCGCGGCTCGGGGAGCGTGGTGGTCCCGCCGGCGCTGCCCGCGTACTGGCTCGAAGGGGTCGACGCGACCCGGGTCCAGGACCGCGCGGCGATCACCCCGCGGGAACTGGACCGGGTCGACAGCGTGGTCACGGGCTGCGCCGTCGCCGTCGCCGAGACCGGGACGATCGTCCTGGACGGCTCCCCCGACCAGGGCCGCCGCCGCATCACCCTCGTCCCGGACCACCACGTCTGCGTCGTACGGGTGCCGGACCAGGTGGTCTCCTCCGTCCCCCAGGCCCTCGCACGGCTCGACCCGACGCGCCCGTCGACCTGGATCTCCGGCCCGTCGGCGACCAGCGACATCGAGCTGGACCGGGTCGAGGGGGTGCACGGTCCGCGCACCCTGGAGGTGGTGCTGGTGGAGGGGTGAGGGTGTCGCTGGGTACACCTCCCGATACGGGTTCTGCGCCCAGTGTGTCCCGGGGCCGGGCTCCGTAGCGTCGTCGGTGAGGCAGCGCACAGGGCGTGCCGCACGGAGGATGATGACGATGTTTCGCAGCGGCGCACGAGGCGGCAGCGAACCGGGGCCCGCTCCCGAGGCGCTCCGCCTGGTGAAGGTGACCCGGACGTACGGCACCGCCGAGAGCGCCGTCACCGCGCTGGACGGGGTGACGCTGAGCCTGGGGCGGGGCACGTTCACCGCGGTGATGGGACCGTCGGGCTCGGGCAAGTCCACGCTGCTGCAGTGCGCGGCGGGCCTCGACCGGCCGGACAGCGGCATGGTCTGGGTGGACGGGACCGAGCTGACCGGCGGCGGCGAGGCGGAGCTGACCAAGTTCCGGCGCGGCCGGGTCGGGTTCGTCTTCCAGCAGTACAACCTGTTGGAGACGCTGACGGTCGCGCAGAACACGGTGCTGCCGCTGAAGCTCGCCGGGCACCGCGTCGACCGGAAGCGGGCACGCGAGATCCTGACCGCGGTCGGTCTCGGGGACCGGCTCGGGCACCGTCCCGACCAGCTCTCCGGCGGTCAGCGGCAGCGGGTGGCGATCGCCCGCGCGCTGGTGACCGAACCCAGGGTGATCTTCGCGGACGAGCCGACGGGCGCGCTGGACACGCGCAGCGCGCGACAGGTGATGCTGCTGCTCCAGGAAGCGGTGCGGGTGCACGGCCGGACCGTGGTCATGGTGACGCACGACCCGGTCGCCGCCTCGTACGCCGACTCGGTCGTCTTCCTCGCCGACGGCCGGCTCGCGGGCCGGATGGACCACCCGACCCCGGACGCGGTGGCGGAGCGGCTGGCGCACCTCGGCGACGACGTGCCGGCGGGGGTGTGAGCGATGCTGGTACTGGCCCTGCGGTCGATCCGGCGACGCCCGGGACGGTTCGTCGCGACGCTGCTCTCCGCCTTCCTCGGCGCGGCGATCATCATGACGTTCAACTCGATGCACGACACGGCCGGGCAGGCCGGCGTCGACTCGGTCAGCTCGCAGACGCTGGGCACGGCGGCGGGGGTCGTCGGTGGGTACGGGACGCTGCTGGTGTTCTTCGCGGTGGCCTCGACGCTGACGGTAAACGTGCGGCAGCGCACGGCCGAGCTGGAGCTGCTGCGCTGCTCGGGGGCGACCCCGGCGCAGATCAAGCGGATGGTGGTGGGTGAGGCGGTGGCCGTGGCCCTGGTGGGCGCGGCGCTGGCCGTCGGCCCGGCGATGCTCGGTGGGCGCGCGTTGCTGGACATGTTCCAGGACAGCGGCCAGGTGGCGGGGTCCGTCGAGTACTCCTTCGGGCCGATCGCGCTGCTGAGCGGCGTGGACATCACCCTCCTGGCGTCGGCGGGCGCCGCGTTCCTCGCGGTGCGGCGGGTGACGCGGCGGGGTCGGGAGCGGGCCGGCGCCAAGCGGTTCCTCGCCTGCGCCGCGCTGGTCACCGGTGCCGCGGGCGCCTGCTCCACCTTCCTGTTCTCCGCGTCCGACGAGGCGCTCATGGCACCGCCCGCCTACGGGGCGATCCTGCTGTCGGTGGGTTTCGCGCTGCTGTCGCCGCGGCTGCTGAAGGGCGTGCTGAACCGGCTGCCGCTGCGCGGCGCGAGCGGCTGGCTGGCCGTGCGCAACCTGCGGGAGCGGGCGGACCACCTCGCGGGCATCCTGGTGTCGCTTATCCTGTTCACGGCGGTGTCGACGGCGACCGTCACCATGCAGGCGGTGGAGAGCGACGCGGTGGAGGCGTCCGGCCTGGTCAAGTCGGTCGACGCCAAGAACCTGGAGACGCTCAACCTCACGGTGGTCGGCATCATCGCGGTGTTCGTCTGCGTGATGCTGGTCAACTCGCTGTACGCGGCGACGACGTACCGCTCCCGCGAGTTCGGGCAGCAGCGGCTCGCGGGCGCGACCCCGGGCCAGGTACTGGGCATGGTCGCTGCCGAGGGCGTGATCATGACGCTGACCGGGGTGTTCTTCGGCACGGTGGCCGCGCTGGCCGGCGTCGTCCCGTTCACGGTCGTGCGGACCGACGCGGTGCTGCCGGACCAGTTCCCCGGCGTCTGGCTCACGATGGTGGCGGTGTCGGCGGCGGTGACGCTCGGAACGAGCCTGGCCACGGCCCGGCGGGTGCTGCGCACCCCGGCGGTCGGGGCGGTGGCCCTGGCCGCCTGAGCGACGGGCGAGGAGGGGGTGACCGTCTTGCGGCGGTCACCCCCCTCTTCCCGTGCCCGCTCGGGGGCTCCTAGTCGGCCTTGGCGTACTCCTTCGCCATGCCGCCCGCGAAGTCGTACACGACGCACTGCGCGTCGCCCACGACCCAGGCGTCGTGGCCGGGTGAGCAGACGAACACGTCGCCGGGACCCACCTCGCACTCCGTTCCGTCGTCCATGCGGACGTGCATCCGGCCCTCCACCACGTAGCAGTTGTGGTGGATCATGCAGCTGTCGGTGCCCGCGATGGGCGCCACGGACTCCGACCAGCGCCAGCCCGGTTCGAAGGTGGCGACGGCGAAGTCGAGCCCTTCCATGTGCACGGCCTCGATGTGACCGCGGGGGAAATCGCGCCGCTCGTCCGGCTTGTCGAGCGTCTTGGCCTCCAGCATGACGCTCCTCCTTTCCCTGTCCCCACCACTCCATCCTCCGTCTGTCAACTCGACGGCGCCTCCCGGGGCGGCTGACACCCACGGACCGCCTCATGCGGGGACAGGCTCGCCACGGCCGAGGAGGTCGTCGCCGCCACCGCCGTACGAGCGGTGACCGGTCCCGACCGGCCCGCCGCGCCACGCGACACGGGCCCCGGGTCCTGGTGCTCCGCCGCCGGACGTGACACCCTGCCCGCCCCCCTTTACTCACCGTCCCGGCCCTCACCGCGGAGGTCGAACGCCCGTGCCGAAGGAAGCCCACTCCCCGAAGAAGCTGCACAGCAACCGCGCCGCGCTCACCCACAAGGTCGGGTACGCGCTGCGCCACCCCGAGCGCGTCGGACCCTATGTGCGCCGCGCCGGCCGGGACGCCTGGCTGCGGCTCAGACACCCGGACCACATCGGCTACTACCGGGCGGTGATGGCCCACGACACCCGCCGCGACCCCGAGGCGGCCGTCGGCAGCCGGAGCCACGACCGCTGGCTGGCGCTGGGACGGATGCAGTTCGACTACCTGCTCGAGCACGGGCTGCGCCCGGAGCACCGGATGCTCGACATCGGCTGCGGCAACCTGCGCGGCGGCTGGCGCTTCATCGACCACCTCGACACCGGCCACTACTACGGCATCGACATCTCGCCGGACATCCTGATCGCCGCCAAGCGGACGCTCACCCGGCGCGGGCTCCAGGCCAAGCTGCCGCACCTGACGCTCACCGGGGACCTGCGGCTGGACTTCCTGCCGGACGACCACTTCGACGTGGTGCACGCGCACAGCGTCTTCTCGCACTCCCCGCTGAGCGTGATCGACGAGTGCCTCGCGCACGTCGGCCGGGTCCTGACCGACACGGGCTTCTTCGACTTCACCTTCGACCGCACCGAGGGCACGGAACACCAGGTGCTGCGGGAGGACTTCTACTACCGCACCGACACGCTGCTGACGCTGGCCGCCCAGCACCGACTGCACGCCCGGTTCATGGAGGACTGGGAGAAGCGGCCGCACGGTCAGTCCAAGATCCGGGTCAGCCGCTCGCCGCTGCCGTCCTGACTTCCCGTTCCGCGGCCCGGCCTCAGGGCCGCGGATTCACCCGCCGCCAGCCCGGCCGGTCGCCCGCGCCGCGGCGGCCGGCCGCCGCGGCGCAGCGCGGGCAGACCCGGCGGACGGCGTCGGCGGCGCCGCCCGACTCGGGCAGCACGTCGCTCCAGCCGACGGCCGCGAAGCGCGCGAGCCGTGAGCGGTGCAGGGACAGCCCGCACGCGGTCTGGTTCAGACCCTGCTCCCACGCGTGCACCTCGCCGGCCGGCAGCCAGCGGTTGTCCTCCTCGTCCCACCAGCGGCCGGAGGCCGCCACCTGGTAGCGCCTGGTCCTCGCCATCGGCTCCGCCCACCGCCTTCCTCTCCCCCGTGCCGCCCCTCCCGCTGCCGGGTGCCCCTGGCGGCGGATGTCCACACGCGCGTACGTCCGCCTGTGTGATCACTCCGCAAGTCCTGCCGTTTTCGGGTGTTTTGTCTGCTTAACATGCGGGGTCCGCGCATCCCGGGTGGACGCCCGCCCCGTACGAGAGGACCCCAGATGGCGCCCACGGGCCGTCCCCGCCGACCGGCCGACCACGCCTTCTCCCCGCACGACGCCGTGATGGCCATGGCCTCCCGGCACCTGGTCCGCAGACGCTTCCTCACCGTCACCGCGGCCGCCGCCGCGCTCGCCTTCTCCACCAACCTCCCGGCCCGCGGCGCGGTGGCCGCCCCCCGGCGCACCGCCCGGATCACCAAGGACCCGTTCACCCTCGGTGTCGCGTCCGGCGACCCGCTGCCGGACTCGGTGCTGCTGTGGACCCGACTGGCGCCCGAGCCGTTCCTGGAGGACGGCGGCATGGGCACCGAGCGGGTCACGGTCGAGTGGGAGGTGGCCCTCGACGAGTACTTCGCCGCCGTGCTGTTCCGGGGCACCGCCGAGGCCCACGCCGAGTACAACCACAGCGTCCACGTCGACGTGCAGGGGCTGACGCCGGGCACGGTGTACTACTACCGCTTCCGCGCGGGCGCGTGGATCAGCCCCGCCGGCCGCACCCGCACCGCTCCGCCGGCCACCAGCGCGACCTCGTCGCTGAAACTAGGCGCCGTCGCCTGCCAGGCCTACATGGACGGCTACTACACGGTGCTGCGGCACGTGGCCGAGGACGACGTCGACGTGGTCTTCCACCTCGGCGACTACCTGTACGAGTACGCGGTGAACGCGGCGGGCGGCGAGCGCCGCTACACCGACCGCGTCCTGCCCGACGTCTTCAACCGCGAGACCATGACCCTCGCCGACTACCGGCTGCGCTACTCGCTGTACAAGAGCGACGAGGACCTCAAGGCCGCCCACGCCGCGCACCCCTTCGTGGTCGCCTGGGACGACCACGAGACGGAGAACAACTACGCCGACGACATCCCGGAGAACGCCATCCCGCCGGCGGAGTTCCTGCTGCGCCGGGCCGCCGCCTACCGCGCGTACTGGGAGAACCAGCCCCTGCGCGCCGCCCAGCTGCCGCAGGGACCGGACGCCCAGCTCTACCGCCGCCTGCACTGGGGCACACTCGCCCAGTTCGACATCCTCGACACCCGGCAGTACCGCTCCGACCAGGCCTACGACGACCGGCCGCACGCCCCGGGGCCCGAGTCGGACGACCCGGCGCGCACCATCACCGGTGCCGCGCAGGAGCAGTGGCTGCTGGACGGCTGGCAGAACTCCACGGCGCTGTGGAACGTGATGCCCCAGCAGGTGTGCTTCTCGCAGCGCAAGTTCGACGTGACCGCCGACGCCGCGCTCTCGATGGACGCCTGGGACGGTTACCGCGCCTCGCGCGACCGGGTCGTCGCCGGGGCGAAGGCCGCCGGCATCGACAACTGGCTGATCCTCACCGGTGACGTGCACGTGGGCTACGCCCTCGACGTCAAGGAGGACTTCGACGACCCGGCGTCCGCCACCGTCGGCACCGAGGTCACCTGCACCTCGGTGGCCAGCGGCCGGGACGGCGTCGAGCAGCCCGCCAACTGGGACCTGTACATGCGGGCCAACCCGCACATGAAGTTCTACAACGGCAAGCGCGGCTACGTCCGCGTCGAACTCGGCCGCCAGGCGGCCCGCCTGGACTTCCGGACGGTCTCCGCCATCAGTACGCCCGGCGCCCCCGTCACCACGGCCGCGTCCTTCGTCACCGAGGCGGGCAATCCGGGACTGACCCCCGCCTGAGCGCGGCGCGTCCCGCACGCCCGCGTACTGCACATGCCACCCGCCGCGTCCCCCATCGCGCGAAAGACGCCCGGTCGCGACATGGCCGCGGATCCTCGCGGCAAGGACTGAGACCTCGCCGCACCGTGACCCACGGTCACCCATCGACACCCGCTGTCTCGCACAGCCCCCGAAGGAGGCACATCGCATGGTCGGCAGACATGCCGCGCGCAGCCGCCGCGCCGCCCTCACGGCGCTCGGCGCCCTGGTCCTGACCGCACTCCCCGCCGCCGCGTCGGCGGCCCCGCCGCCCGCTCCCGGGCCGGTGTCCGCGGCCGCCCGGACGCTCGGCGCGGACGCACCCCCGGCGCAGGTGCTGCGCGCCATGCGACGGGACCTCGGACTGACCCCCGACCAGGCGTCGGCCAGGCTGGTCAACGAGGCGGAGGCCGGCACCCGCGCGGGGATGCTGCGCAACACGCTGGGAGACCGCTTCGCCGGGGCCTGGGTGAGCGGGGCGACCTCCGCCGAGCTGACCGTCGCCACCACGGACGCCGCGGACACCGCCGCCATCGAGGCGCAGGGGGCCAAGGCGGCGGTCGTGGACAAGGGGCTGGCGGAGCTGCGCGCCGTCAAGGAGAAGCTGGACGCCGCCGCCGCGCGCACCGGGGCCGCCGAGACGCCGGTCCGGTTCGTCGACGTCAGGACCAACCGGATCGTGGTCCAGGCCACCAGCGAGTCGGCGGGGGCGGACCTCGTCGAGGCCGCCGGCGCCGAGGCCGCCGACGTGACGGTCCGGGTGTCGTCGGAGCGCCCGCGGGTGTTCAAGGACCTCGTCGGCGGCGAGGCCTACTACATCGACGGCCAGGCCCGCTGCTCCATCGGCTTCTCCGTCACCAAGGACGACCAGCAGGGCTTCGCCACGGCTGGCCACTGCGGCGGGCCGGGGGCGAAGACCACCGGGTTCGACGAGACCGACCAGGGCACCTTCCAGGCGTCCACCTTCCCGGGCAAGGACATGGCCTGGGTGGGCGTCAACGCCGACTGGACCGCCACCCCGGACGTGAAGGGCGAGAACGACCAGAAGGTGCAGGTCACCGGCTCGGTGGAGGCGCTGGTGGGCGCGTCCGTGTGCCGTTCCGGCTCCACCACCGGATGGCACTGCGGCACGGTCCAGCAGCACGACACGAGCGTCACCTACCCGCAGGGCACCGTCGACGGGCTCACCCGGACCACGGTGTGCGCCGAGCCCGGCGACTCGGGCGGCCCGTTCGTCGCGGGCACCCAGGCGCAGGGCACCACGTCGGGCGGCTCGGGCGACTGCACCGGCGGCGGGACGACGTTCTACCAGCCGGTCAACCCGCTGCTCAGCGACTTCGGCCTCACCCTGAGGACCACCTCGGCCCAGACGGGCACGCCCGCGCCGCAGGACAACGCGGCGGCGGACGCGTGGGCCGCGGGCCGGGTCTACGAGGTGGGGGCGACGGTGTCCCACGCGGGGCTGCGGTACCGCTGCCTGCAGAACCACCAGGCGCAGGGCGTCTGGTCACCCGAGGCCACGCCGGCCCTGTGGCAGCGTGTCTGACGGAGGCTGAGCCCGCCGTACGGCTCGGGCGCGGGGCCGCCGCCGAGGCGGGCCCGCGCCTTCGTCATTCCCCGGCGAGCAGCGCGTAGGCGGTGGCGATGAACGGGTCCCGGGCGCGGAAGCGCCGGGTGCAGACCGCGGCCAGGGCCGTGCCGGTGTCGGGCCGGAAGCCGAGGAACGCCTGCTGGCCGAGGGTGGCGCCGCTGTGGAAGTACATCGGCCCGCCGTCGGTGGGGTGGCGGAACCACGCCACGGTGTGCACGTGCCGGTGGCCCAGCCCGCGCCGCAGGACCGGCACGCGTACCGCCCGCAGCGCGCCGGCCGCCGGCGAACGGGCCGGGTCGAGGTGCGCCTCCAGGAAGGTGAGCAGGTCGTGCGGGGTGGAGCGGACGGCTCCGGCCGCCGCGAAACCGCCCGCGTCGAAGGCCGGGACCGGGGTGCGGCCGTCCTTGCGGTGGCCGGTGGCGTCGGTCTTCTCGTCCTCGGCGCGCAGGGCGGTGCCGCTCAGGCCGAGGGGGCGCAGGACCTGGCCGGTGAGCAGGTCCTCCCAGGGGGTGCGGGTGGCCGCGGCGAGGGCGTGCCCGAGCACGGAGACGCCGTAGTTGGAGTAGTGCCAGCGGGTCCCGGGGCGGTGCCGGGGGCCGCGCCGCAGGAAGGTGCCGGTGACCCGGTCGGCGGGGTAGCGGGCGTAGGGGTTGGTGCGCCAGGCGGGCAGGGCGCGGGGGACGAAGTCGGCGGGCAGGGCGGGGAGTCCGGCGGTGTGCGTGACGAGGTGGGCGAGGGTCACGGGGTGCGGGCCGACCGGGTGCCCCGGGTCCAGGCAGGCGGCGGCCGGTTCGGCTCCGGTGAGCACGCCGCGCCGGATCAGCAGGGCCAGCAGCAGTCCGGTGAGGGTCTTGGAGGCCGAGCCGATCTCGTAGCGGAGGTCTTCCCGGGCGACGGCGGGCGGGGGTGCGGTGCCGCCGCTGTGGAGGGTGCGCCGGCCGTGCCGGGAGACGGCGAAGACGACGTCGGGCGCGTCGGAGGCGTCGACGGCTTCGGCCAGCCGGTCGCGCAGGGCCGCCTCGTCGCCCCTCCCGGGGGGCGCGGGGGCGGGCGGAAGGTCTTCGTTCCCGGGCTCGCCCGGCCAGGGCACGGGACGGGCCGTCATGAGGCGGTGTGCGCCAGCTCGCTGAGGGCGCGGGAGGTGGCGAGCACGGAGGCGAAGGCGGCGACCAGCGTCGGGTGGTAGACCATGTCGAACACCGTGTCGGGGTCGCCCTCGGGCATCGTCCGTACGGCGGGCATGGCGCCGTCGGGCTGCTGGGCGGCGGCGAAGGCCCGCCACGCGGGTTCGTCCAGGGTGGGCCGGGGCAGGCAGGCGTCCACGACGAGGAGTTCGCCGAGCAGGTCCCAGCGCTCCAGGTCCAGCCAGTCGTCGATCCACACCGGCAGCCAGGTGGCGAGGTACTCGGCGACGGGCTCGGGCAGGCCGTCGGGCCGCTCGCCCCAGTCGGTGAGGTGGAAGACGGTGTGGGTGATGTCGTAGGCGGTGTGGCCCTCGACCGTCCAGGGTTCGGGGGTTCCGGCCAACCACGTGGTGCCGACCAGGTCGGCCTCGGGCGGCCGGGCGGGCAGGCCGAAGCGGCGCTGGAAGGCGGACAGGCCCAGCCGCCTGGTCGGGGTCACGGGGAACCGCGTCCAGCTGTCCAGCCGGTGGTTGAGGACGGTGGCCCGCTCGATCTCGGGCTGGCTGTAGCCCAGCTCCTTGAAGGGCAGGTACACCTCGAACGGCACGGGCGAGAAGGGTTCGACGCGCTGTCCGCGCACCAGCATGCCGCCGCCGTCGAGGGTCTCGCGCCAGACGTGGTCGAGCAGTTGGCGGGCCAGATGCGCCTGCCGGGAGCCGGCGACGCCCTCGCGGAAGAGCACCTTGCAGATCAGGGCGAGTTCGCCGATCGGCTTGAAGCGCTCCAGGAAGCCGATCTCCGGGTCCACGTCGGGCTCCAGGCGGAAGCCGTCGCGGTGGGCCCAGAGCCATTCCAGGGCGCCTGCTCCGACGCGGTGGATCAGTCGGGTGTCCGTCATCCGGGCACTCCTTGTCCGGCGTGTTCGGCGTCTTCCCGCCGGGCCGTGGCGAGGGCCGCGGCGAACACGGCCATCAGGGTGGAGTGGTAGCAGTCGGTGAAGTCGTAGGGGTCGTCCCGCGCCGGCGGGGCGGCGTCCTGGAACGCGCCTTCCTCGGGGACGGCGCCGCAGGTGTGCTGTGCGGCCGCGACGCGGCGCCAGGCGTCCTCGGTGACGGCCGGCTCCGGCGGCTCGGGCAGGCTCGCGGCCACCGCCAGCAACTCGCAGCTCAGGTCCCACATGCGGGCTTCGAGGCAGGTGTCGAGCCAGGGCGCCAGCCAGTGCCGCAGATAGTCCGCCAGCTCCGGCGGCACGCCCTGCGGGGCCCGCCCCCACTCGGTGAGGTGGAAGACCACGTGGGTCAGCGCGTATCCGGCCGCGCGTTCGAAGGTCCAGGGTTCGGGCAGGCCGCCCAGCCAGGTCCGGTCCAGCGCCCCCGGCACCGTGCCGTGCGGGGGCAGGCCGCTGCGCCGCTCGGCCTCGATGACGCCGAGCCGCCGGGTGGGGTACTGCTCGGTCAGCCGCCAGCCGCGGGTGCGGGCCACCACCGCTGCCGACGCCTCGTAGCCGGGGTGCCGGTAGCCGGCCGAGGCGAAGGCCGCGTACACCTCCAGCGGGTAGGTGGCGAAGGGCTCCAGCGACTGCATCAGCGGGAACATCTCGCCCTCGCGGGTCTGCTGCCAGGCGAAGTCCAGCAGCTCTGCCACCCGCGCGTGCAACGGGTCGGAGCGGGGGGTGCGGGCGGAGACCGACGCGCACACCTGGGCCAGTTCGCCCAGCGGCTTCCAGGTGCGGTTGACCTGGCCGTCCGCCGCGAGCGCGTCCTCGCCGAGCGCGAAGCGGTCGCGGTGGGCCGACACCCAGTCCAGGGCCGCCTCCTGGACCCGCCGGGCGCTCACAGGAGCACTCCCGCGGGCATCAGCCGTGCCGCCTCCAACTGGAGGGCCACCCTGGGGTCGCCGCCGCCCATGAGCCGGACGAAGTCCAGCCCGGCCTCCAGGCCGAGGGTGTCGGGCACCCCGTCCAGGAGGGTGAGCCAGCGTCCGGCACCGGCCGCCTGCTGCCAGTCGCGGCGGCGCACCGCCCGTACGAAGCCGCGGGCGACGTCCACCGGCCGGCGCCGGGCGGCACTCAGCACCGCGCACTCCTCACCGGGCAGCGCGAGCGGGGCGAGGACGGCGAGCTGGTGGGTCAGGTGCTGCCAGCCGGCGTCGTCGAGCCAGCGGGCGTCGGGTTCCGCGCCCGCGCCGTCGGCGAGCGGGCCGTTAGGGGGGTGGCCGAGCCGGTGCAGGGCCCGGGTCATCGCCCAGTGGCTCCACCACACGGTCGGGGCCGCGTCGGGGCGCGGCGGATGGGCCGCCACCGCCTCCTGGAACACGGCGAGTTGCGCGGGGCCGGGGTCGCGCCCCAGCAGGGTGGAGGGCAACAGCAGGTCGGCGCCGAGGACGCGTACCGCCGCACGCGTCACGCCGTCGCCCGGTCCGCCCGCCGCCAGGGTGCTCCCCGCTCGCACGTGGTCTCCGCTCCGAAGAGCGGAGACCACGTCGGAAGCGAGGTCCAGCACCGTTCCCTGGAGAAGGGCCGATGTGCTCGACTGCTCCATTTCACTGCTCCCGTCGGTCCGTCAACCCTTCTTCGGGCGCGGGGTCGGCGGGGAGAGCAGCAGGGAGGTGCCTCCGGACTGCAGGGCGAGTGCCGCGCACTCCCGGCTGTCGCGGAAGACTCCGTCGGGCTCGCTGGGGTCGAGTGCTGCTTCGATGTCGATGTTCTCGGTGCGGACTTCCTCGAGCACCTTGTCCTTGGAAGGCATTTCACCATCTCCCTCTGGTAGCCAATGGCCTTCACACCACAGGTGTCCGGGAAGTCACAAAGCATGCCTCTCTTCTCAAAAAACTCAGGAGATAACTTTTTCAACAAATCGGACACCGGTCCGTGCCGGCCCCCGGCCTCACGCTCGGCGCAGGCGCCAGACGTGGTCCTCGCGGTAGCCCTCGACGCCCTCGGGTGACGTGCTCGGCCGGCGGACGGTCTCCTTCGTCTCGACCGTCCACCCGGCGTCCGGCAGGGCGAGTTCGGCGAGGACCCCGTCCAGGGTGGGGAAGACGGCGTCGAAGGGCGGCTCGGTCTGCCAGGAGGGCCAGCCGGCGTGCAGGACGAGCAGCAGCGTGCCGCCGGGGGCGACGGCACGCGCGGCGGCGCGCAGGACCGCCGGCCGGTCGAGTTCCACCGGCGACTGCAGGTAGTGGGCGCTCACCAGGTCGAAGGAGCCCTCGGGGAACGACCGGCCCAGCTCGTGGCGCTCCCAGGAGACGCGGTCGCCGACGCCCGCGTCCGCGGCGTGTCCCGCGGCGCGTTCGAGCGCGGTGCCGGAGATGTCGACGCCGGTGACCCGCCAGCCGCGCGAGGCCAGCCACACGGCGTCCGCCCCCTCGCCGCAGCCCAGGTCCAGCGCGGTGCCGGGGTCGAGGTCGCTCGCCTCGCGGACCAGCAGTTCGTTGGGGCGGCCGCTCCAGACCCGGTCGGTGTCGCGGTAGCGGGCCTCCCAGAACGCGGCCGCGGGTGCCGTGGCGGGCGTGTCGGACATGATGCCTCCAGGGACGGACGGGGCCGTCTGCACGGCCGGGCGCGCGACGGTCGCGCGCCGCACCCGCAGACTGCATCGGCGGGCGCCGGGACGACAAAGAACTTTGCGGTTCCGGCAAACCCGCGGCCCGCCCGCCGTCAGCGCGTCAGGGCGTCGGCCCCGGCGGGCTCCTCGGCGTCCGTGCGCACCCACACCGTCCGCTGCGGGAAGGGGATGTCGATGCCCGCCGCGTCCAGGGCCTCCTTGACCCGGCGGCGCAGTTCACGGGTGACGCCCCACTGCTGGAGGGGCACGGTCTTGACCGCGAGCCGCACGAGGACTCCGTCGGCGTCCAGGGACTGCACACCCCACACCGCCGGGTCCTCGAGCAGTACGTCCGCGAAGTCCGGGTCCTGGCGCAGGGCGCGGCCGGTGTCCTCCAGGACGCGGTGGACCGTGTCCAGGTCTGCGTCGTAGGCCACGGCGACGTCCAGGACGGCGCGCGCCCACTCCTGGCTGTCGTTGCGGACCCGCAGGATCTCGCCGTTGCGGATGTGCCACAGCCCGCCGTTGAGGTCGCGGACGTGCGTCAGCCGCAGACCGACGTGCTCCACCTCGCCGACGGCCTCCCCGAGGTCGACCGAGTCACCGACGCCGTACTGGTCCTCGATCATGATGAGCAGGCCGGAGAGGTAGTCGGCGACCAGGCTCTGCGCGCCGAAGCCGATGGCGAGGCCCACCACTCCGGCACTGGCCAGCAGCGGTCCGAGCGCGATGCCCACCTGGTCCAGGACCATGGCCACGCCGACCATGAACAGGACGATGGTCACGGCGCTGCTGAGCACCGAGCCGATGGTGCGGGCGCGCTGTTCGCGGCGCTGCCGGGCCCGGGAGCGGTCGCGGTGCAGCACGGCGGCCCCGCGGTTCGAACGCCGGGGACGGCTGCTCTCGCTCTCGCCGGCCGACGGTTCCAGCACGCGCTGGACGACACGGGTGATGGCCCGCTTGGCCACCGCGCGCAGGACCAGCAGGACCACGACGATGAGCGCGATGCGCAGCGGGATGCCGATCAGCGCCGCGGTGTGGTCGCCGATCCAGTCCGACCACGAGGCCGCCGACTGCGCGGCCGTGCTCGGGCCGGTGGGTGGTGCGGTGTGCGACATCGGCTCAGGTGCTCCGTTCTCGGGGTGGTGTCTTCGCCGTCGGGCCCGCCTACCCATGTCCGGCTCGAACATGACACCCGGCGCACTCCGCCCCCTTCCTCCCGGTCGCCCCATATGTCCGTCGGTTGCGGCATCTTCACCTTCCGACGGCCCATCACCGGCGCCGGTCCGGGCACCCGCAAGGGCATCGTCCACAGCGGAGGGGGACCTGCGGCGTGGTCATCGTTGCCGTCCTGCTGCTGCCCGTACTGGGGCTGCTGCTGTTCACCATGACGTATCTGGAGGACCGCCTCCTCGGCGATCCGGAGCCGCCCCGGCACGCCCGGCGCCGGCATCTGCGGCTGATCCCGGGCGGCCGGGGCGCGGCGCCCGGGGCCGGGCGGCCGGGGCGCGCCGCGCGGCATCACCCGCCGGGCCGGCACGCCGCCTGACCCCGCGCCGCCCCGACACATGCCGGGGCGGCCGGGCAAGGCGCGCCGCGGGGCGTCGTAGGGTGTGGGAGTGCCTGAGGCGGACGGAACGGGCGGCAGTGGCCCCGCGGCTCGGGCGAGGAGATCCGATGGACACCGACCGACGGCCCGACGACGACGCCGAGTTCACGGCGTTCTGGCAGGAGCGCCGGGTCTGCTTCCTGTCGACGCCGCGCGCCGACGGCACCCCGCATCTCGTCCCGGTCGGGGTGACGTACGACCACGCCACCCGGACCGCGCGGGTCATCACGAGCCGGGGCACCGCGAAGGTGCGCAACGTCGAGCGGGCGGCGAGTCCCGTGGTCGCCGTGGGCCAGGTGGACGGCAGGCGCTGGTCCACCCTGGAGGGCGTGGCGACCGTGCGGTACGACGCCGAGGCGGTCCGCGACGCCGAGGCCCGGTACGCGGCCCGCTACCGGCGGCCCCGGGCCAACCCGGAGCGGGTCGTCGTCGAGATCGCGGTACGGCGCTTCCTCGGCACCGTGCGCCCCGGCGCGGGAACCGCCGGGGCCTGACGCGGCGGACCGTGCGTCACTCGGTGCGGGCCGGGGTGCGCCGGCCGAGCCGGCTGGGCCACCAGGCGACGGCGCCGATGTCCCGGGCCAGCGCCGGGACCAGCAGGGAACGCACCACGAGCGTGTCCAGGAGCACCCCGAAGGCCACGATGAAGGCGATCTGCAGCAGGAAGGCCAGCGGGATCACGCCGAGGGCGGCGAAGGTGGCGGCGAGCACGACGCCGGCCGAGGTGATGACGCCGCCAGTGGCGGTCAGGCCCCGCAGGATGCCCTCCCGCACGCCGTGCTCCAGCGACTCCTGCCGTACCCGGGACATCAGGAAGATGTTGTAGTCCACGCCCAGGGCGACCAGGAACACGAACCCGTACAGCGGGACGGAGGCGTCGGTGCCGCTGAAGCCGAACACATGGGTGAAGACCAGTGACGAGACGCCCAGGGTGGCGACGAAATTGAGGGCCACCGTCGCCACCAGCAGCACCGGCATCAGCAGGGACCGCAGCAGGACGACGAGGATGACCAGGATGATGGCGAGGACGACGGGCACGATCAGCGTGCGGTCGTGCTCGGCGGTGCGCTGGGTGTCGTACTGCTGGGCGGTGTAGCCGCCGACGAGCGCGTCCGCGCCGGGCACGGCGTGGACGGCCGTCCTGAGCCGGGCCACCGTGCTCTTGGCCGCGTCGCTGTCGGCGGGCGCCTGCAGCGTCGCGTCGATCCGCACCCGTCCGTCGACCACCTTCGGGTCCCCGCCGCCCGGGCGGCCGGAGGCGGTCACCGCGTCGGCGGACGCCACGCCCTCGGTGTCGCGGGCCGCCGCGAGGACCGGGTCGAGCCGGTCGGCGTCCGCGATGATCACGGCCGGGTTGCCGGAGCCGCCCGGGAAGTGCCTCGCCAGGGTCTGCTGGGCGGTCACCGAGGGGGCGTCGCCCACGAAGATCTCGTCCAGCGGCACGCCCTTGGAGCTGAGGGTCGGCGCGAAGGCGGCGCAGGCCACCAGCGCGGCCAGGGAGATCGCCCAGACGCGGCGGGGGGCGCGGTCCACCCGTTCGGCGATCCGGTGCCACAGGCGGTGGCCGGCCTCCGGGTCGCCGGCCCGGACCGGCTTGGCCGGCCAGTAGGCGGCCCGGCCGAGCAGGACCAGGACGGCGGGCAGGAAGGTGAGCGTGCTCAGGACCGCGCAGACGATGCCGATGGCACCGACCGGTCCCAGCGCGCGGTTGTTGGTGAGGTCGCTGAGCAGCAGGGCCAGCAGGCCGAGGGCGACGGTGGCGGCGCTGGCCACGACGGCCTGCCAGGAGGCGCCGAGCGCCGCGCGCACGGCACCGAAGCGGTCGGGGTGGCGGGCGAGTTCCTCGCGGAAGCGGGCGGTGAGCAGCAGTGCGTAGTCGGTGGCGGCGCCGATGACCAGGATGGAGAGGATGCCCTGCACCTGCCCGTCGACGCGGACGACGTCGCGGTCGGCGAGCGCGTAGACGACGGCGCAGGCCAGGCCCAGCGCGAACACCGCGCTGATGATGATCACCAGGGGCAGCAGGACGCTGCGGTAGACCAGCAGCAGGATCACCAGCACGGTGATCAGCGCGACGCCGAGCAGCAGCCCGTCGATGCCGGAGAAGGCGTCGGAGAGGTCGGCCTGGGAGGCGGCCGGTCCGGCGAGTTGCGCCCGGGCGCCGGGGACCTGCGCGGCGGCCTCCTCGATGCGCTCCAGGACATCGGGCAGGCGGTCGCCGAGGTCGGGTTCGACCTGGACGACGGCCTGCAGGGCCTCGCCGTCGCGTGAGGGCACGGCGGGCGAGGCGGGACCGACGAGGCCGGGTTCGCCGGCGAGGGCGGCGACCGACCGGGTGGCCGCCTCGCGGTGGGCGGCGGCGCCACCGTCGTCGTCGCCGTCGTCGAAGGTCCATACGACGATCACCGGAAGGGTCTCGTCCTGCTGGAAGGCCCGCTGCGCGTCGACGACCCGCGTCGACTCGGCGCTGCGGGGCAGGAAGGCCGCCTGGTCGTTGGTGGCCACCTCGCCGAGCTTCCCGGCGTACGGGCCCAGTGTCCCGCCGATGCCGAGCCAGACCAGAAGCAGGACGAGGGGGACGAGCCAGCGGGCCCGTCGGGCGGGGTTGGTCATGGGTGTTCGGTTCTCCTGGCACTCGGCGGAGCGGAAAGTGACTCGATCATAAACAATCTCAATTATTGAACCAGTCGGGGGTCGTGGTCCGTCTCCTGACATGCCTACTACTGCCCGGGCCCGTCCCCCGGATGCGCCACGCGTCCGGGAATCAGCGGTCGTCCGACCGCACCAGGGCCAGTTCCTCGTTCATCACCGCGAGGAAGCGCAGCACGACCGCCAGTTCCGCGTCGTCGAAGCGCGCGCGGGCGGCCGCCGCCGCGCCGGCCAGCGGACGGAAGTACGTCCGGGCGGCGGCGCGGGCGTCGGGTACGTAGTGCAGGTGGACGACGCGCCGGTCGGCGCTCTCGCGGACCCGGCGGACGTGCCCCGCGCGCTCCAGCCGGTCCACGCAGGCCGTCACCGCGCCGGAGGTGAGCCCCAGGTGCTCGCGCAGCCGCCCCGGCGTCATGGGCTCGTCGGCGTCGAGAATCGCCGCGAGGGCGTGGACGTCGGTGGCGTGCAGGCCGTGGGTGCCGGCGAAACTCTGCACGAGGCGGTTGATCTCACCGTTCATCCGCCGCATGTGCACGGCCAGGGTCTGGAGGTCGCCCGCCTCCGGCCCGCCACCGGTCCCCCGTTCACGCGCGTCCTGTCCGCGCCGCTTCGCTGTCGCCACGCGATCAGCGTATAGAAGGCCGGTCCGGCCCACGCCCGCGCCCACCGGCGGCCGCGCGGGGCGGGGCGGGCGCCGGGCGGACGCCCGCGACCTCAGGTGAACGGAGCGTTCGGCGGGCGCGTGCCGGGACTGTCGGGGCGCGCCGTGTGGTCCGGGTGGCCGCGGGTGCGACGGTTCTCCTTCATCTCCGCCTCGAACAGGTGGTCGCGGCCCTGCGCGAGCCGGTCCACCGCCTCGCGTTCCAGCTCCTTGAACGCCTCGTAGTACGTCCGGTCGTACGCCTCGACGATCTGGAACGTCCAGTGGCCGGGGATGACGTTGCGTCCGAGGATCTCCCGCTCCACCCGCTCCGCCCACTCGTGGTGCCCCGCCGCCCGCAGCAGTTCCACGGCGCGGTCCAGCTCCAGGTCGGCCGTGCCGGTGAGCTGGTGGAAGGAGAACAGGTGACCGCGGGCGCGCTCGGTCGTCTCCAGTGCCTTGGACAGGGAACCGAGGGCGGCCACCGTCTCGTCGCTGACGCCCTCGGGGCGCCGGTGCGCATCCTCCATGCGGCGTTCTCCTTCCGGTCAGGCCAGGGGGTCGTGGCCCCAGTTCATGAGCGAGTACCGCCAACGGGTCTCCCGTACGTCGCCGGAGGGACGCTGGGCGAGGTGGCGGCGGATGTAGCCGACGACCTTGCGCATGTGCCGGTAGTCGTCGTCCGTGAGGTCGCCCTGCGCGGTCCGCAGCAGCTCCACGATCCGGCGGCCGGAGGCGTGACCGGTGGACTCGCCGCCGTCCTTGTGCTGCCCGGCGTCCTTCGACTCCTCGGAGGCGAGCCACTTCTCCAGTGCGGCCGGTGTCATGTTCACCAGCTCGCCGAACCGGTCCCGGGTCTCCTCGCGCTCGTCCTCGTCCACGCCGCCCTCACTTCCGCTTCTTCAGGGCGGAGGGCTTGTGGACCGCGGACTTGCCGGACTTCTCGCTGCGGACCTGGTACTGCGGGTCGTCCGGCGAGGCGTCGACGGTGCGGCCGGCGGCCTCGGTGCGCTCGGTGATCTTCTTCTCCACTCTCCCCTCGGCCTGTCCCCCGTGGCTGCTCCAGGCGACCTTGTCGCCCTTGCCGAGCTTCCCGTTCCCGTCCCGGTTCTTCGCCATGCGGCTGCTCCTTCCGATCGCGACCGGGCCGTACGGTGTACGGACGGTCCGGCACACGCCGACGGGTCCCCCTCCCGGGGGCGCCGACTCCTCGGTGGGACGCGGAACTATCCTGAGCGCGGCCCCGCCACCGTCGTCCCAGGAGCAGCACCGTTGAGCACCGGCACAGCGACCCCGGACAGTTACTACGAGCGCATCGACGAGCACCGCTACAAGCCCACCCCGCACGCCGGCGGCGCCTGGAGCGAGAACGAGCAGCACTTCAGTCCGCTCGGGGGCCTGATCGTCCACGCCGTCGACCGCCACCTGGCCGGACGGGCGGGCGCCGCCATGTCGCTGAGCCGGATCAGCTTCGACATCCTCGGGCGCCCGGCCCTGGACGAGTGCGAGATACGGGTGGAGACCGTCCGTCCCGGCCGCACCATCGAGCTGGTCGAGGCGACGGTGCTGATCGCCGGCCGGCCCGAGGTGCGGGCCAGAGCCTGGCTGCTGGCCGACGTGGACACCGGCTCCGTCGCCGGGGGCGGCGCGGAGCGGCTCGCCGCGCCCGGGACGCTCGCGTCCTGGCCCATGGCCGCCCAGTGGCCCGGCGGCTACATCGCCTCCCTGGACGTGCGCCCCCTGGCCCCGCCGCAGCCCGGGCGCACCACGGCGTGGGTCTCCACCGGGCTCGACCTGGTCGCCGGCGAGGCCGCGAGCCCGCTGGCGTCCTACGTCGCACTGGTCGACACGGCCAACGGCATCGCCGTACGGCAGTCGCCCGAGGAGTGGATGTTCCCGAACGTCGACCTGACGCTGCACCTGCACCGGGCGCCGCGCGGCCGCTGGACGGGCCTGGACACCACGGTCGTCTTCGGCCCCACCGGGCAGGGCATCACCAGCACGGTGCTGCACGACGTGGACGGCCCGGTGGGCCACGCCCAGCAGTTGCTCACCGTCCGTCCGCAGCCGTGAGCCCGGGAGGCGCCGGGGCGGGGCCCCGCGTGACGGGCCGGTGCCGCCGGGCGCGAAGGACGGTCAAGGCGGTGTCAGAAGCAGCCGGCCGCGCACCTCGCCGGCCTCCAGGGCGCGGTGGGTCCGGGCCGTCAGCGACAGCGGCAGCCGGTCGGCGACGCGCGGGCGCCACGGGGTGTCGCGCAGGAGACCCACCACGCCGCGCGCCGCGTCGGCGAGGTCGGCGGTAGTGGCGTTGCTGAGGGCGAAGCCCACGATGCTCGCGTCCTTGGCGTAGAGCCGCCCCACCGGCAGCTCGGCGGCGGCGCCGCCCAGTCCGACCATCGCGACCAGGCGCCCGCCGGGTGCCAGTGCCTCCGCGGCGTCGGCGTCGGGGACGGTGTCGGTCATGGACCCCATGCTACGAACGGGCGGGCCGCGGAGCGGACTCGCGGGTCCCCGCCGTGGTGCGCGGCCGGCGCCCGCGCCGGGTGGGGCCCCACGGCTTGAGCAGGGAGATCACCGTCATGAAGACGTAGGAGGACAGCGAGACGACCGGGCCGAACAGCACGTCCCCCGTGTCGGGGAGGGGACCGCCCGCGGCCACCGCCTCGGCCGCGGAGTCCACCGCGGGCCGCAGCACGAAGGCCGTGGCGGCCGTCGTGGCCAGGGTGAGCCAGAACTTGGTGAACACCCACCGGTGGCGCGCCAGCCCCCAGGGCGTGCCCAGGGCCAGCACCACACCGCTGAGGAGGGTGAGGAGGGCGAGCGGGAGCAGCAGCCGGTCGGCGAAGAGCTGCATGGCACGGACGCCGGCCTCCAGGGCCCCCGGGGAGGCGGTGGTGGCGGCGGTGACTCCCAGCGCCAGCAGCCCGAGCGAGAGCCCGAGCCAGCCGGCGGAGGCGACGACATGGACGACCAGGAGGGCCCGGCGAGCGGGGCGGTTGAGTCTCACGCCCTCCACGCTGCCGGTCGGCGGCCGCCCGGGCGTCCCGCGAGGGGAGTAACCCGGGATACCGACGGGGGCGTACGGCACGGGGAACGGTGTACGCCCGCCGGGCGGGCCGGCGGGCGGCGGATCGGGGCGGCGGATCGGGGCGGCGATCCGATCGGCGAGGTGACCGCGACGGCAAGGAGAAGCGACTTGCGCATGAACGAGGAATTGCGGAATTCAGAATCATGCGCGTTTCGGTTCGAGCGCGTACGAAAAAGTCGTGGATCACTACGGAAGAACGCCCGGCGATCACTATTCTGAATCCGCTTCGCCCAGGTGGCGCAGCCGCTGCCGACGCGTCCGGGGAGGGGCGTGGAGGCAGTCGTGGGGGGCGCAGTAATTCCGGGGACGATGTCGTGATGCGCGGGCTGCCGTTGCCGTGCGCATGCCGCGGGCCCTTTTCCTCGCCACCCCGATTCCGTGTGACGAAAGCCGAGGAATTCCTGTGAGACGCATGACCTCCGTCCTTCTGTCCCTCAGCGCCGTGCTGGCGGTCTCCGCCCTGTCCGCTCCGGCGGCCGGAGCGGCCCCGTCGGCCGACCGGCCGGCCGGTGTGCCCGCCGGCTGGGAGGCGGTGGACGCCGCCGACCTGGCGCGCATCAACGGGGAGGCGGACGCGCGGCGGGCGCCGCTCGCCGAGGGTGACGCGGCCGCCGCCGCGGAGCCCGAAGTGCTGGCCGTGCAGTCCGTCGCCAACGGGCGGTTCGCCGCCACCGAGGTGAACTACGCCGCCCCGAACACCGGTGTCCTGCGGGCGCGTTCGGCCGAGATCGGCGGCTCCTGGGAGAGCTTCGCCTTCGAGTGGGACGAGACCACCGAGACGTACGCCCTGAAGTCGCTGGCCAACAACCGCTACGTGGCGGTGGAGAAGAACTACACGGGCAGCGCCCAGAACGTGCTGCGGGCCCGCTCCACGAGCGTGGGCGGCTGGGAGCGGTTCATCGTGTACTACAACGAGAGCCTGGACCGCTGGGCGCTCCAGTCCACGCTGAACGGTCTCTTCGTGACCATGGAGAACAGCTACACCGGGTCGCTCCAGTACGCGCTGCGCGCCCGCTCCACCGAGATCTCCGGTTCCTGGGAGGAGTTCGTCCTGTACGACCTCGGCGCCTGAGGCGACGCGCAGGCCGGACCGTCGGCGCCCGCACCGCACCGGGCGCCGGCGGTCCGGCCGTGTCGGACACGCCGGACCGCGTCAGACCGCGGGGGCCCGTCGCACAGTGACGCCGTTGCGTTCGAGCAGCGCGGCCGTCACCCCGTCCCCCGGCACCAGTTCCCCGGTGAACGAACCGTCGTAGACCTGGGCCCGTCCGCACGAGGGGCTGCGCGGCATCAGCAGGGCCTCCGTGCACCCGTTGCGCCGGGCCGCTTCGAGCGCGCGGTGCGCGCCGTCCACGAACTGCGCCGTCACGTCGCCGCCCGTATCCTCCAGCACCCGCGCGGTGCCGTCCAGGACGTCGTGCCCGTCGCCGCCCACCAGTTCGGCGGGCCGGCGCGGTGTGGTGAGACCGCCCGCGACCTCCGGGCAGAAGGGCACGACCCTACGGCCGGCCACCGCCGCCTCGACCTCCGGCGACGCCTTGTGGCGGCCGTCGAACCGGCAGGGCACCCCGCGCAGACACGCGCTCACCAGGATCGTTGCCATGCCCTCACTCTAGGACCCGCTCAGCTCGTCCTCCTCGCCGCGTGCCTTCATCACCGCCTTGTTCACCACCCACAGCCCGATCCCGATCGCCGGCAGCACGCCCGCACGCACGTAGACGTGCGCGGGGTGGTCGGGAGCGGTCCGTCCGGGGCCCGCGCACCACGGTCGGCCGGTGGTGGAATGTTCAACCGAACGGATCGGTTGCAGTCGCCGGAAGAGGAGGTCACGAGTGGACACGACGTACTACGACCACGGAACTCCGGCGGAGCGCTGGGAGCGGGCGGGCATGTTCTTCGACGCCAAGGACTACGCCGCCGCCGCGCGGGTCCTGAGCGGGCTGGTCGAGGAGGTGCCGGAGCAGAGCGGACCGCGACTGCTGCTGGCCCGCGCCTACTACCACTCGGCCCAGCTGCGGCGCGCGGAGGCCGAGCTGAGGACCCTCGTCGAGCGGGACCCCGTCGAGCACTACGCCCGGCTGCTGCTGGGGCGCACCCTCGAACGGCAGGGGCGGCAGGAGGAGGCCGACACTCAGCTGCGCATCGCCGCGGCCCTGTCGGGCGACTTCGCGGGGCTCTAGGCGGCCGGCCCCGGTGAGCCGGGTGCGGCGGTGGGCGCGACACCGTGCCCACCGCCGCACCCGCCGGATCAGGTCTTCGCCGTCCTGCTCCCCGCGGCGGCCCGCCGCCCCCGCCGGTGGGCGATCTCGCCCAGCGCCACGTCGACCGCGACGAACGCGGCCAGCGGGATGCCGAGCAGCGGCACGAAGTAGCCGAGGACGGTGACCGCCGCCAGCAGCGGGACGAGGAGCAGCGGGGGCACCTGCTGCCACGCGCCGCGCGGGACCGGGCGGCCGAAGGCCCGTCCCCTGCCCCGCTGCCACCACATGCGGTATCCCCACAGGACGAGGAACACCAGGGAGCCGGCCAGCGCCATCAGGGCGATCTGGTTGGGCAGCCCGAACAGGACGCCGGTGTGCAGGTCGATGCCCCAGCGGCTCAGTTTGGCGAGCACCGGGTAGTCGGCGAAGCGGACGACGTCGGTCACCCGGCCGGTCCCCGGATCCACCGCCACCGCGTCCTGCTTCTCGGGCCAGCTGCGCTGTATCTGCTTGACCACGTAGGCGGACGAGGCGTCGGCGGGCGGCACGATCTCCACGGGATCGCCCAGCCCCTCGGCGCGCGCCGCCGCGAGGACCCTGTCGAGGCCGACCCCGTGCGCGGCGTCCCCGCCGGCGCCCGCCGCCGCGCCGTGCCCCGCGTGCTCACCGCCCCCGGCGGCCGAGGCCGACACGGACGGCGTGGTCTGTCCGAGCCGGACGCGCAGCTCCTCGATGTTGGCGCCGGCATACGTCGACCAGGTCAGACCGGTCGCGGAGAGGAAGACGAAGCCGGCCGCCGCCCAGGCGCCCACCGTGCCGTGCAGGCCGAGGGTGCGGCGCCTTCCCTCGGTGCCGCGCACCCTGCGCCGGGCCCTGCGGCGGGAGAACCACAGCACCAGGCCCCCGCCCGCGATCACCCACAGCCAGCTGGCGGCGAACTCGCTGTAGAGGCGACCCGGTTCGCCCAGGTGCAGGTCCCGGTGGAACTCGTCGACCCAGGTGCGCAGGGGCAGGGCGCCGGTCGAGCCGTACTGCTCCAGGGCGCCCCGCACCTCGGCGGTGTACGGGTCGACGAAGACCGCGAGCGTGTGGTCCGGATCCACTCCCTCGACGCCGGACAGCAGCACCCTCGTGGTGGCGTCGTCCTCGGGCGAGGGACGCACGGCCGACACCGTGCCCCGGGGATGGGCCTCGCGGGCGGCGGCGACCTGCTCCGAGACCGGCAGCTTGCGCTCCCCCGGCTCCGGGACGGTCAACTCGTGCGCGTAGAGCAGCTTCTCGGCCGGGAACGAGGCGGCGTAGAGGAACCCGGTGGCCGCCGCGACCAGCAGGAAGGGGGCCACGCACAGGCCCGCGTAGAAGTGCAGGCGCAGGACGAGCGGGCGCAGGGCCGACCGGCGGCGGGGGCCCGGAGCCGGGGGCGTCGGCCCACGGAGCGGATCGGTGTGGGTCGGGGAAGCGGTGGTCATCGAGGCTGCTCCGGGCGCGTCGTGGGGGTGGGGTGGCCCAGTGGTCGGGTCCGGAGCACACGCGGTTCCCGGCGCATGGCGTGACGTGGGTCACGTGACGGGGACGGTGGGCGGGGCGCGCCGTGGCATCCTGGCGCGATGGGAACTCCGAGTGATCACGGGCGTCTTGCCGAGCACGTCGAGGAACTGCTCGCCGTGGACGGCCCGTTGCCGATTCTCGAAGCCGGTCACCCGGTGCTGCGGCGCGTGGCCGAGCCCTTCGACGGGCAGTTGGCGCCGGCCCTGCTGGCGCGGTTCGTCGAGGCGCTGCGTCGGACCATGCACGCGGCGCCGGGCGTCGGGCTGGCCGCGCCCCAGGTCGGGGTGGGGCTGCGGATCGCGGTGATCGAGGATCCGGCCCCGGTGCCGGAGGAGGTGCGGGTGGTCCGGGGGCGGGTGCCGCAGCCGTTCCGGGTGCTGGTCAATCCGTCGTACGAGCCCGTCGGGGACGGCAGGGCCGCGTTCTTCGAGGGCTGCCTGAGCGTGCCGGGCTGGCAGGCGGTGGTGGCGCGCCAAGCCGAGGTGCGGCTGCGGGCGCTGGACCCGGAGGGGCGGGCGGTTGACGAGGTGTTCTCCGGGTGGCCGGCGCGGATCGTCCAGCACGAGACGGACCATCTCGACGGGGTCCTGTATCTGGACCGGGCGGAGCCGCGGTCGTTGGCGTCGTCGCGGGCGATGGCGCAGTGGTGGGGGCAGGCCACGCCGGAGCGGGCGGCGGAAGAGCTGGGGTTCGGGCTGCCGGGGGCCTGACGGGCGGACGGGCGGACGGGCGGACGGGCGGACGGACGACCCGGGGAACGCGCGGCGGTGCCGGGTGCGCGGCGCCCCCTCCCCCGCTCTCGGTTCCGCTCGAGCGGAGGGGGGAGGCGCGGCTGCCCGCGGCCGGGGCAGGCCGCGGAACTGGGCGAGGCGGGCCGCGGAACGGGGCAGGCCGCGGAACGGGGCGGCGGTCAGTTGTCCCGGTAGGCCTCGAGCAGGCGGAGCCAGACCTCGCTGATCGTCGGGTAGGACGGGACCGCGTGCCACAGACGGTCGACCGGTACCCGGCCGGCGACCGCGACGGTGGCGGAGTGGATCAGTTCGCCGACGCCGGGCCCGACGAAGGTGACACCGCGGACGATCTCGTCCTCCAGGTCGACGACCATCCGGGCGCGCCCCTTGTAGCCGTCGCCGTAGAGGCTCGCGCCGGCCACCGTCGCGAGGTCGACGTCGACGGCGCGCACGCGGTGCCCGGCCCGTTCGGCCTCGGCGAGGGTGAGGCCGACGGAGGCCGCCTCGGGGTCGGTGAAGACGACCTGGGGCACGGCGTCGTGGTCGGCGGTGGCGGCGTGCGCGCCCCACGGGCCGGACTCCAGGTCCGGCTCGCCGGAGGCCCGGGCGGCGATGGCGGCGCCGGCGATGCGGGCCTGGTACTTGCCCTGGTGCGTCAGCAGCGCCCGGTGGTTGACGTCGCCCACGGCGTAGAGCCAGTCGTGGCCCTCGACCCGGAGGCTGTCGTCGACGTGGAGCCAGGAGCCGGGTTCCAGGCCGACGGTCTCCAGACCGAGGTCGCCGGTGCGCGGGACGCGGCCGGTGGCGAAGAGGATCTCGTCGGCCTCGACACGGTCGCCCCGGTCCGTGACGGCGACGACGGTGCCGCTCTCGCGGACCACGGACTCCACGGAGGTCCCGGTGCGGATGTCGACGCCCGCCTCGGTGAGCGCCTCGGCGACCAGTTCGCCGGCGAAGGGTTCCATCCGGGCGAGCAGACCGTCGTCGCCGCGCACCAGCAGCGTCACCCGGGAGCCGAGGGCCTGCCAGGCGGTGGCCATCTCGACGGCGACGACTCCGCCGCCGACCACGATGAGCCGTCCGGGCGCGCTCTTGGCGCTGGTGGCCTCGCGGCTGGTCCAGGGGCGGACCTCGGCGAGTCCCGGCAGGTCCGGCAGGGCGGCGCCGCTACCGGTGCACAGGGCGACGGCGTGCCGGGCGGTCAGCGTCCGGCGGGTGCCGTCGGGCGCGGTGACCTCGACCGTGCGCGGCCCGGCGAGCCGTCCCTGCCCGCGGTACAGGTCGGCGCCGATGCCCTCGACCCACCGGACCTGGCCGTCGTCCTTCCAGTGGGAGGTGAACGCGTCGCGGCGGGCGAGGACCGCCGGGGCGTCCAGGGGATCGCGGCCCGCCCCGCCCACGCCGGGCAGGCGGCGGGCGTCGGCGCGGGCGATGACGGGGCGCAGCAGGGCCTTGCTGGGCATGCACGCCCAGTAGGAGCACTCGCCGCCGACCAGTTCGCTCTCCACGATCGCGGTGGTGAGACCGGCCGCTCGGGTGCGGTCGGCGACGTTCTCCCCCACGGGGCCCGCGCCGATCACGACGACGTCGTACGCGATGGAATCCGTTTGCGTCATGGGGCCAGTGTGGTGGGTGGTGTGCGGCGTGGCCACATGGGTACGTGCGCGGAATACCCACCAGGTCGGCAGTGTTGTGCCGACGGTCGACGCACCCGAACCCAGGAAGAGGGTCACACCATGAGCAGCACCGTGGAGCTCACCAAGGAGAACTTCGACCAGACGGTCACGGACAACGAGTTCGTCCTGATCGACTTCTGGGCGTCGTGGTGCGGTCCGTGCCGTCAGTTCGCGCCGGTCTACGAGAAGGCCGCCGAGGCCAACCCCGACCTCGTCTTCGGCAAGGTGGACACCGAGGCGCAGCCGGAGCTGGCCCAGGCCTTCGGCATCCAGTCGATCCCCACGCTGATGATCGTCCGGGACCAGGTGGCCGTGTTCGCGCAGCCCGGCGCGCTGCCCGAGGAGGCCCTGACCGACGTCATCGGGCAGGCCCGGAACCTGGACATGGACGAGGTCCGCAAGGCGGTCGCCCAGCAGCAGGCCCAGGCCGGCGGCCCGACCGGTCAGGACGGACAGGGTCAGGGCGGTCAGTAGGGCCCGCTCAGCTCGACTCCCGGTGCACCACCGTCGCGCCCAGCACCTCGCGTCGCTCGGGCGCGGCGCCGGGGTCGTGGACCGCGCGGTCGACCAGTGCCGCCAGGTCGCGGCCGGAGGGCAGTTCCAGGTGGACGGTGCTCAGCCGGGGCCGCAGCAGGCGCCCGAGCATCAGGTCGTCGGCACCGATCAGGGCGGTGTCGCCCGGGACGCGGACGCCCGCGTCCTGCAGCGCGCGCATGAGCAGCATCGCGTACTCGTCGTTGTACGCGAACACGGCGTCGAGACCGAGTGAGTCCCAGCGGTCGGCCAGCCGGGCGGCGGCGCGTTCCTCGTGGGCGAGGGGCAGTTCGGTCACGGTGGCGTCGGTGCCGCGCACGGCGTCCCGCGCCCCGGCCAGGCGCGGCGCCGAGAAGAACTCCAGGCCGTCCTCCGCGGGCATGACGACGCCGATCCTGCGGCGTCCGCGCTCGACGAGGTGACGGACCGCGCGGTGTCCGACGACGGCGTGGTCCATGAGCAGGGCGTGCGCGCCCTCCACGGCCTCGGGGCCCAGCGTGACGACCGCGCGGGCACCCGAGCGTTTGAGGATCTCCACGCCGCGCGGCCCCGGGCCCCGGCCGGGCACCAGGACGGCGACCGGCCGCAGTTCGGCCCAGGCGCGGGCCGCCTCGTCGCCGTGCAGACCGACGCTGCCGTACTGCACCACGGTGTAGTCGAGGCGGCCGAGGGCCCACTGGAGTTCGCTGAGGAAGCCGCTGTAGAGCGGGCCGGCCGGGAAGGACGGCGCCGGCATCAGCACGGTGCGGCTGTGCCCGGCGCGCAGCGAGCGGGCCGCGGCGTGCGGGACGTAGCCCAGCTCCCGGGCGGCGTCGTGGACGCGCCGGCGGGTGGGCTCGCTGATCCGGACGGCGCCGGCGTTGTTGAGGACGTACGAGACGGTCGCGCGCGAGACGCCCGCCAGGCGGGCCACATCGGCGCTCGTGGGGACGGAGCGCGGTGCGGAGGGCTCGGGGGCGGACGGCGGGTTCGGTATCTGCACCATGACGTACGGCATCTTGGCAGAGGCCGCGGGCGGGGATCCGGGCGGGTCGGCACCGTCCGGATCGGACGAAGTCCCGGGCGGTGGACGGATGTTGACCGTCCGTCAGGCCGGGCACTCGGTGCGGGTCACCCGTGCGACCAGGTCCAGCCAGCCGTCCCGCAGCCGCTCCGGGGGGACCCCGCACTGCGCGGTGAGGTGGTGGACCAGGGCGGCGTCGAGGTAGGCCAGCAGGGTGTGGGAGAGCAGTTCGCTGTCCGCGTCCGGGGCCGCCTGCCGCAGCAGCAGCGCCACGTGGCCGCGCAGGAAGCGGCGCGGCGGGGAGGTGTACCGGCGTTCCGCGCTGGGCTCGGCGGCGAGCTGCAGCTCCAGTTCGTCGACGGAGCGGCGCAGCATCGCGCAGCCGAAGGCGCGCAGCCGCTCGACGGGCGGGGCCCCGGGCCCCAGGGGCGGGGGTCCGCTCAGGAGAGCGGCCTGGAACTTCTTCTCGGAGTGGTCGAGGAGGGCCATGAGCAGGCCGGTGCGGTCGCCGAAGCGGCGGAAGACCGTGCCCTTGCCCACCGAGGCGGCCGCCGCCACCGCCTCCATCGTGACGGCGGCCGCTCCGTGCTCGGCGACCAGCCGGGCGGCGGCCTCCAGCAGTCGGGCCCGGTTGCGCGCGGCGTCGGCGCGCAGGCAGGGCTCGTCCTCCTCGAATCCCGTGCCGAGCCGCAGCAGCTCGGGCGGACCGACGGTCTCCTCGGGTTTCGGGAAGGGCGGCAGGGCGGCGGACATGAAACCAGCGTAAAGCATCGGGAAGAAAACTGGACCGCGGTCCGCTTAGGATGTTAGAAATTAAACGGACCCCGGTCCGGATTCGTAACGGCAGTGTTTCCAGCAGCGTCTGTCCCCGCAGCGCCTGCGCTTCGTCAGTGGGAGTTCTTCATGTCTGTCCGCATCCTTGCGCTCGTCGGCAGCCTTCGCGCCGGTTCGCACAACCGCCAGCTCGCCGAGGCGGCCGCCAAGTTCGCCCCGGAGGGCGCCGAGGTACAGCTGTTCGAGGGGCTGGCCGACATCCCCTTCTACAACGAGGACATCGACGTCGAGGGCAGCGTCCCGGCCGCCGCCGTGAAGCTGCGCGAGGCCGCCCAGGCCGCCGACGCCTTCCTGTTCTTCTCGCCGGAGTACAACGGCACCATCCCGGCCGTCCTGAAGAACGCCATCGACTGGCTGTCCCGTCCGTTCGGCGCGGGCGCCATCTCCGGCAAGCCCAGCGCCGTGGTCGGCACCGCCTTCGGCCAGTACGGCGGCGTGTGGGCGCAGGACGACACCCGCAAGGCCGTGGGCATCGCCGGCGGCAAGGTGATCGAGGACATCAAGCTGTCCATCCCCGGTTCGGTGACCCGCTTCGCCGAGGTCCACCCGGCCGACGACGCCGAGGTCGCCGCCCAGCTGACCGAGGTCGTCGCCCGCCTGCACGGCCACGCCGACGAGGCCGTCGCCGCCTGACGGCTGCACCACGCCCACGGGACCGGAGCCGCGCGGCTCCGGTCCCGACGTGTGTCAGGCCACCGCCGCCGCGGCCAGCGAGCGCAGTTCCTCCAGCGCCACCGCCACCGCCGGGCGCCGGTGGCCGCCGCTGCGTGTGCAGGTCAGCAGCTTGCGGTGCGGCCGGCCGGCGCAGGGCACCCGCACGATGGGCAGGTGCGGGGTCAGCCGGGCCAGCCTCGGTATCAGGGCGACGCCGAGCCCGTGGGCGATCAGATGGGCGGTCACGTTCCAGTCCACGGCGTGGTGGACCACGTCCGGGGTGAACCCGGCGGCACCGCACGCCGACATCACGTGCGTCCGGCAGGGGCTCTCCGGCAGCGGGGCGATCCACGGCTCGCGCGCCACGTCCGCGAGGTCGGCTCCGTCCCGCCCGGCCAGCGGATGCCCCTCGGGGACCACCAGATCGAACGGTTCGTCCAGCAGCGGCCGCTGGTCGAAGCGCGCGTCGGACGCCGGCGGGCTGGACGGTGTCGCCTCCACGACCGCCAGATCGGCCTCCCCCTCGAAGAGCAGGTCGAAGCTCTCCACCACCTCCACCTCACGGACGCGCACCGACACCCGCGGATACCGCGACCGCAGCCGCGCCGCCATCGGGGCGAGCAGGACCGCGACGGCCACCGGGAACCCCGCCACCCGCAGCGGGCCGGCCGGCTCCCCCTCCCCCGCCCGCAACTCCAGCTCGGCCTCGTCCCAGCGGGCCGCGATGGCGTCGGCGTGCGCCAGCAGGCTCTCGGCGGCCGGGGTGAGCCGCACCCCCCTGCCCTGCGGCTCCAGCAGGTCGACGCCCAGATCACGGGCCAGCTGCCGGATCTGCTGGGAGGCGGCGGACGGCGTGAAGTGCAGGGCGCGGGCCGCCGCGGTGACCGTGCCGTAGTGGGAGACGGCCCTGAGGACGTGCAGCCTACGCAGGTCAATCATGAAGCGCACGCTTCACGGTGAGGTCCGTAAAGTCAACCTGGACGTGAACGGACCCGGGGCCGCACCCTGTGAGTGCCACGGGAGACGCCCGGGCGCCGCGCACCGGCCGTCCCGCGCGTACCACCGACGTACCACGCCCCCGAAGCACGAGGAGAAGCCATGTCCAGCACGACCGGTGCCGCCTGCCCGCACTGCGGGTGGCCCGACGGTGCCGAGCCGTTCCAGGTGCTGTCCGCGCATCCCACCGCGGCGGGCGGCACCCTGTGGACCCGGTGCGCCTGCGGTTCGCTCCAGGCCCGCGTCGTCGACGGCGGCGGCACCCGCGTCGTCTCGCGCGGCAGGCCCACCCCGGCGGGCTGCTGACGGCGCGCCCGCCGGGTCACCGGCCCCGGCGGGCGGCTCACCCCTGCCGCCGCTCCCGCTCCGCCTGCCTCCTCGCGGCCACCAGACTGGTCACCGTGGTGACCGCGAGGACGAGCACGATGAAGCCGAGGGAGAAGGGGATGCCGATCTCCGGGACGTGGACCCCGGACTCGTGCAGGGCGTGCAGCACCAGCTTGACGCCGATGAAGCCGAGGATGACCGACAGACCGTACGAGAGGTGGACCAGCTTCTCGAGCAGGCCGCCGATGAGGAAGTACAGCTGCCGCAGGCCCATCAGGGCGAACGCGTTGGCCGTGAACACGATGTACGGGTCCTGGGTCAGCCCGTAGATCGCGGGGATGGAGTCCAGGGCGAACAGGACGTCGGTCGAGCCGATCGCGAGCATCACCACCAGCATCGGGGTCATGACGCGCTTGCCGTTCTCCTCGATCCACAGCTTGGTGCCGTGGTAGCGGTCGGCGACCCCGAAACGGCGCTCGATCGACTTCAGCAGCTTGTTCTCCTCGTACTCCTCGTCGTGCCCGCCCTTGCGGGCGTCCTGGACGAGCTTCCAGGCGGTCCAGATCAGGAAGGCGCCGAAGATGTAGAAGACCCAGGAGAAGGCCGAGATGATCGCGGCGCCGGCCGCGATGAAGGCGGCGCGCAGCACCAGGGCCACCAGGACGCCGACCATCAGGACCCGCTGCTGGTACTGCGAGGGCACCGCGAACTTGGCCATGATCAGGACGAAGACGAAGAGGTTGTCGACGCTGAGCGACTTCTCGGTGATGTAGCCGGCGAAGAACTCCCCCGCCGGGTCGCCGCCTCCGGCCACCCACAGCCCCACGCCGAACAGGCAGGCCAGGACCACCCAGACGGCCGTCCAGATCCCCGCCTCGCGGATCGACACGTCGTGCGGCTTGCGGCCGATGAAGAAGTCGGCCGCGACGAGGACGCACAGGCCCGCGACGGTCAGCAGCCAGACCGTGAGCGAAACGTTCACTGGTGCTCCTGGTGCGGTGGGGGGGACGGAGTGGGGGGACGGGGCGGGGAAGGGACCGCGAACGGGTTCTTCGACAGGGTGTTTCCGCCGGGCGGCGCAGGCAACCCGGCACCGTGCCCGATCCGCGTGGTCGGCGCACCGCGGCCGGCGGGCCGACCCCCTCCGACCTGACAGGAGCCCCGGATGACCACTGCCCCCTCGCATCCGCCCCACGCCCTGCCGGCACCGCGCATCGGCGTGCTCGGCTCCTACGGCGGCTTCAACATCGGGGACGAGGCGATCCTGACCTGCGTCCTGAGCTGTCTGCGCGCCCAGCGGCCGGACGCCCGCCTGGTCGTCCTGAGCCGCGACGCGGAACACACCCGCGCCCATCACCCCGACGCCGACGAGGTCGTGCCCTGGGAGGGCGTCAGCCGCAACCACGTCCTGGACGTGCTGCCCGGCCTGGACCTGCTGGTGCTGGGCGGCGGCGGAATCCTCTACGACGGCGAGGCGCGGCGCTATCTGCGGCTGGTGCGCGCCGCGCAGACCCGGTCCGTGCCGACCTTCGCGTACGCCGTCGGCGCCGGGCCCCTGACGGACAGCGAGGACCGGGACGCGGTGCGCACCGTGCTGGCCGACATGGACGACGTCGTGGTGCGGGACGAGGAGTCCCGGCTGGTGCTGGAGGAGGTGGGCCTGGAGCGCGAGGTCACGGTCACCGCGGACCCGGCCCTGCTGCTCGGTCCGGAGGCGTTCACCGAGGCGATGATGCGCGACGAGGGCATCCCCTCGGGCGCCCGGCTGGTGGGGATGTCGGTGCGCGAACCGGGCCGGGCCGCCGAGAAGCTGGACGAGGGCGACTACCACGCGCTGCTCGCCGACGTCGCCGACTTCCTGGTGCGACGGCTGGACGCGCACGTGGTGTTCCTGCCGATGGAACGGCACGACGTACGGCACGCGCACGCCGTGCTGTCCCACATGACGGCGCCGGACAAGGGCCGGATCCTGCACGGCGACTACAGCCCGGGACAGGTCCTCGGCTTCATGCGCCACCTGGACGTGGCCGTCGGCATGCGGCTGCACTTCGTGATCTTCGCGGCGCTCAGCGGGGTGCCGGTGCTGCCGCTGCCCTACTCCGGCAAGGTCTTCGACTTCGCGCGCCGGCTCGGCGCGCCGGCGCTGGTGGGCGTAGCGCGGGAGCAGGCCGGGCTGCTGCTGGCGGAGGTGGACCGGATGTGGGACGAGTACCCGCAGCGCCGGGACGACCTGCGGTCCCGGATGCGGGAACTGTCCGCCGCCGCCCGGGAGACCTGCGTGCGCTGCGGCGTCGTGCTCGACGCCATCGGCGCGACCACCGGGGCGGGCGCCGCCCGGAGCGACGGGCCGGACGACGCGGCGGGCGCCCGGGCGGCCGGGCAGGCGCCGTACTCCGCCGAGCCGCGCCCGCTGCACGCCTGACCCACCCCGAGGAGAGCGATGCCGGTCCTGGAAGAGCCCCGCGAGCCCCGTGAGGTCACCCTGCCGCCGCGGCCCGCCCGGCACGGGGGCCGGTGCGACGTCCTCGTGGTGGGCGGCGGCCCCGCCGGGTTCGCCGCCGCGATCGGCGCCGCCGACACCGGGGCCGACGTGGTGCTGGCGGAGCGGTACGGGTTCCTCGGCGGCAACGCGACCGTCGCCCTGGTGATGCCGCTGATGTCGTTCCACAACGAGCACAAGCAGGCGGCGTTCACCGAGGCCGGGGACACCTCGCGGCTGCTGCCCACCGACCACGGGGAGGGCGAGCCGGTCGTCGCGGGCGTGCTGTGGCAGCTGCTCGACCGGCTGATGGGCCGGGGCGGCTGCCTTCCGCCCTCCCCGAAGACCGGGTACACGGTCCCCTTCGACCCGGAGTTGTTCAAGTTCTCCCTGCTGGAGATGATGGACGAGTCGGGGGTGCGGATGCTCTTCCACGCGTTCGCCTCCGGGGCGCTGCCGCTGGACGACGGTTCCGGCTGGCGGGTGGTGTTCGAGACCAAGTCGGGGCCGGTGGTGATCGACGCCGGGGTGGTCGTGGACGGCACGGGCGACGGCGACGTGGCGGCCTCCTGCGGGGCGCCGTTCGAGATCGGCCGGCCCGAGGACGGGCTGGCGCAGCCGATGACGCTGATGTTCCGCGTCGCCGACTTCTCCCGCCCGGACTTCGCCGACTACGTCCGCGACCACCCCGACCAGTGGCGCGGTGTGCACGGCCTGTGGGACCTCATCGAGGAGGCCAGGGCGGCCGGAGAGCTGCGGCTGCCGCGCGAGGACATCCTGTTCTTCGCCACCCCGCACCCGCGCGAGGTCGCCGTCAACAGCACCCGGGTCAACCGGGTGCTGGGCACCAGTGTCTGGGACCTCACCCGCGCCGAGTACACGGCCCGGCGCCAGCTGGCCCAGATCGACCGCTTCCTGCGCACCCGCGTGCCCGGCTTCGAGGAGTCGTACGTGGTGCAGAGCGGCACCCACATCGGCGTGCGGGAGAGCCGGCGGGTCCTCGGCGACTACCAGCTGACCGGCCACGACATCCTGGCCGCGCGCACCTTCCCGGACGTGATCGCGCACGGCGCCTACCCGGTCGACATCCACAACCCGCGCGGCTCGGGCACCGTCCTCAAGCGGGTCCCGCGGGGCAGCTTCTACGACATCCCGCTGCGCTGTCTGGTCCCCCGGGGCACGGAGCGGCTGCTGGTGGCCGGGCGCTGCATCTCGGGGACGCACGTGGCGCACTCGTCGTACCGGGTGATGCCGATCGCGATGGCGACCGGCCAGGCGGCCGGGGTGTGCGCGGCGCTGACCGTCCGGCACGGGCGCGGGCCGCGCGGCCTGCCCTACCGCATGGTCCAGCACGAGCTGCTGCGTCAGGGGGCGCGGCTTCGGACCTGACGGCCCGCGCCTCGGCCGGCGCGCCCGTCGGCCCGCCGTCCGTCAGCCGGCTCGGAGAAGAGTCCGTCAGCCCGCCCAGTCCAGCAGGCGGTCCCGGGTCTCGGGGGCGCGCAGGTGGTCCAGGGACGCCTTCTCCAGCTGGCGGACGCGTTCCCGGGTCAGGCCCACGTGCTGGGCCACCTGGTGCAGGGTGCGCGGGCGGCCGTCGTGCAGTCCGTAGCGCAGGCTGAGGATCATCGCCTCGCGGGGCGCGAGGGTGCCGACGGCCTCCCGCAGCTCCGCCGCGAGCGCCTGGAACTCGGCGACCTCGGGGGCCTGGAGCACCTCGGTGTCCGGGATGAGGTCGCCGACGACGGTCTCGCCGGTCTCGTCGACCGGGGTGTCCAGGCTGACGGCGTCCCGTCCGACGCGGCGCAGCCAGACCACCTTGTCCCCGTCGATGCCGCTCTCGGCGGCCACCTCCTCGGCGGTCGGTTCGCGGTCGAGGGCCGCCCGGAGCCGCCGCTCGACCTTGGCGAGCTTCTGCAGCTGCTCCACGACGTGCACGGGCAGCCGCACCGTACGCGCGTGCGTGGCCAGACCCCGTTCGATGGCCTGGCGGATCCACCAGGTGGCGTACGTGGAGAACTTGAACCCCTTGGTGTGGTCGAACTTCTCGACCGCCCGGATGAGACCCAGGTTGCCCTCCTGGATGACGTCGAGCAGGGGCAGGCCGCGGTGGGCGTGCCGCTTGGCCATCGAGACCACGAGCCGCAGATTGGCCCGCACCATGTGGTCCTTGGCGGCCCGGCCGTCGTGGACGGTCGCCTCCAGCGCGCGGCGCCGCCCGGGCGTCGGGGCGGGTTCGCCGGTGTCGGCGCACTCCAGCTCCTCCCGGGCCCGGACCCCGGCCTCGATGCGCTTCGCCAGCCGCACCTCCTCCTCGGCGGTCAGCAGCGGGGTGGCGCCGATCTGGGCCAGGTACTGGCCGAGCAGGTCGGGTTCCTCGTCGGGTTCGGGGATGCGGCTGCGCAGCCGTGCGGTGCGGGCGGGGGCGCGGCGGTCCTCGGTGGGGGCCGCGGCCGTTCGTGCCGGGCGGGCCGTGTCGCGGGGGGCCATGTCGCTTCCTCCTCCGTCCCCTCCTCGGGTGCTCGGGGTCAGTGCGGGGCCGTCCCGGTGCGGGCCTGCCGCATCCTGCGCAGGACGACCATCAGGTCCGCCACCGCCAGCAGGGCGAGGGCCGCGCACACGACGGCGAGGACGACCAGGCCGCCCCGTCCGGGACTGTCCCCGGGGTCCGCGTCGGCGGCCCACACCCCGAAGTACGCGGCGCCGGCCAGGAACAGCGGCAGGAAGACGGCGGACAGCACCAGACGGAGCCCGAGCGGGCTCTGTGCCGTGACCGGTTCGGTGCCGGTGCGCGGGCGGCGGCGGCCGAACGCGCCGGGCCGCGCCCGGGAGACGGAGTCCGTGGCCCCGTGGGGACGACGCGGGTCGTTCATGCCGTGCCTCCTGCGTGACCGGTCCGGTGAGTCAGTGGCCGGGCTCGGCCCTGCTGATGTCCGCCAGGGCCGAGTGCGGGTCGTCGGCGGCGGCGAGGTCACCGAGCGAGACCACGCCGACCGGCACGCCGCCGTGGTCGACGACCGGGATCCGCCGGACGGCGTGGTGCCGCATCAGCTCGGCGGCGCGGTCGGTCGTCTCGTCCGGCCCGAGGGTGACCACGGGCGGGGGCGTGCACACCGAGCCGACCGTGGTCGCGTCGGGGTCGCGCCCGTCGGCGACGCCCCGGAGCACGATGTCCCGGTCGGTGAGCACGCCGAACAGGTCGCAGTCGTAGGTCACCAGGACGTCGCCGACGTCCTCCTCGCGCATCAGCCGGGCCGCCCGCGACACGGTGGTCATGGGTTCGACGGCGACCGGAGCGGGTGACATCACGTCTCGTACGCGCCGTGTCATGGTCGGGCCTCCAGGTCGATCAGGGCCAGTCCGATCTCCGGGCGGTGGGTCTTGGCCAGTTCCGCCGGGCTGTCCCGGACGACGACCTCGAGCGTCGGCCAGACCCGTCCGGACAGCAGGTGGCCGCCGCGGGTGGAGCCGTCGGACAGGCCCAGTACGGCGTGCAGGTGCGGTGTGGGTCCGTCGTCGGCGACGGCGATGTCCCCGATCAGGGACAGCACCTCGCACTGCTCCTCCACCGGGATGTCGCGGTAGTCCTTCGCCCGCCGGTCGAACCAGCCGACGACCGCCTCCGAGAAGGCGCCCACGGCGGTCACCTGGGAGGCCCCGAGGGACCGGTCGCGGGCGAACGCGGTCAGTTCGGCGACCGCGTCCTCACCGGGTTCGAGCACCACCACGTACACCTCGGACGGGCCGTCCTGCACCTGCTGCCACTGCATGCCCGCCGGGTACCCGGCGGAGGCCGGGGCAACCCCGGCGCGGCGGGCGCGGGAGGCTCACCCGTCGAGTGCCCGGCGGAGCCCGGCGAGCCAGGTGTCGACCGGCCCGAAGGTGAGCAGACCGCTGCCCGCGCCCGCGATCTCGCCGGCGGCGGGCAGCAGCCGTTCGTAGGTCCGCTCCAGGGCCGTGCGGTCGCCGAGTGCCAGGGCGAGCGCGGCCTCGGCGCAGCACAGGGCCTCGTACAGCAGGTCGGGCGGCGGCTCGGCGAGGGACCGCAGGGCCGTGCGGGCGTCGGTGCGACGCCCGTCGGCGAGGAGGGCGAACGGTTCCGCCCAGGGCCGGTACGGGCCCCAGTCGGCGCGCGGGTCCACGTCGGCCGGCCGGCCGCGGGACAGCCGCAGGCCCAGCAGGGCGAGGGGCAGCAGTCCGCGTTCCAGGCCGGGCATGCCCGCGCCCTCCAGCAGCGCCGCGGCGGACCGGAAGGCGGCTTCGGCGCGGTCGTACGGCCCGCCGGTGACGGCGAGGCGCAGCGCCCGGTACCACGCGGTGAAGACGCCCGCCAACGGCCGTTCGTGCCGTGCGGCGATCAGGTCCACGGCGTCGGCGTGCTCGTCGGCGCCGGCCAGGTCGGCGAGGGCCGAGCGTGCCTGGAGCCGGATCAGGTGACCGAGGACCGCGTGGTTGACCATGCCGTGCCGGGCGGACAGCTCGACGAGTTCGGCGCCGATCGCGTCGCGGCGCGGGGCCGTTCCCGCGGCGGTGCAGGACTGCATGAAGGCGCCGTTGAGGGCGAAGGCGAGCAGGGCCGGGTCGTCGAGGCCCCGGGCGAGGCGTTCGGCCTCGGCGGCCGCCCGTGGCCCGCGCGGGGACCTGACACCGCGGGACTCGACGGCGACGGTGGCCAGCAGGCGGCAGCGTGCCGGGGCGGCGGCGGGCCCGTCCGGCAGGGCCGCGAGGGTGCGCTCGGCCGCCGCGACGACCTGCCGGGCCAGTACCGGGTCGTCGCTGCGGGTCCAGTTGGCGGGCACGTCGTAGGAGCCGATCACCCGGGCCGTCAGCTCCGCGTCGCCCGTCTCCTCGGCCGCCGCGATCGCCGCCACGCGCTGCCGGCTCGCCGCCTGGAGGCCGCCGCCTCCGGTGACCGCGAGGCCCCGCAGCAGGCCGACCGTGGACTCCAGGCGGGCGTGGGAACCGGCGGCGACCGCGCGGTCGTACGCCTCGGTGGCGCGGACCCACAGTCGGGCGGCCGCCTCGGCCGGTTCGCCGGGCGGGTCCAGGTCCGGGTCCTGGGCGAGGACACGGGCCTCCAGTCGGCGCAGCCCGGGGCCGGGGTCGACGCCGAGGTGCCGGGCGAGCAGGTCGCGGGCCCGGCGCAGCACGGCGAGGGCGTCCGCCTGGCGTCCGGTCCGGTACAGCGCCAGGGCGAGCAGCCGCCACGCCTCCTCGCGCCACGGGTGCTCGGTCAGATGCGCGTCGAGGTCGGGGACCGCCTCGGCGGCCCGGCCGAGGTCCACCAGGATCTCCGCCCGGCGTTCGACGGCGCGCAGCCGCAGTTCGGTGAGGCGGGAGCGTTCCCCGCGGGTCCACTCCTCCCCCGCGAACTCGGCGTACGCCGGTCCCCGCCACTGCGCCAGGGCGGCCCGGAGGCGGTCCGGCGCCTGCGCGGCCGGCAGCCGGTCGGCCTCGGCGACGGCCGCCTCGAAACGCCACGCGTCCACGTCGTCCGGGGCCGCGCGCAGGGCGTACCCGGGGCCCTCGGTGACGAGCAGCCGGGCCGGGGCGCGCGGCGGGCGGTCGGGTTCCAGGGCGCGGCGCAGATCCCCGACGAAGGTGCGCACCGCGCCCACGGCCCGGGGCGGCGGTTCGTCCCACAGGTCCCGGACGAGGCGGTCGAGCGGGACGACGCGCCGCCGGGCCAGGATCAGCCGGGCCAGCACCGCGCGGTGCCTGGGGCCCTTGAGTGCGAGGGCATCACCGGCGCGCTCGGCGGTGACCGGTCCGAGCACGCCGAACGTGACCGCTTCCATGTTCCGTCCGCTCCGCTCCGTTCCGCACCGCCGCCGCAGGTACCCGGCCGCCGCCACCACGGTACGCGTGTCCGGGCCCGTGCTGATCGGTTGCTGATCGGCGGCCGGGAGGCTCGACGCAGCGACCAGCACGACGTGGAACAGGCACGGCGTGCGACGAGAGGCACGGAGCAGCCATGGCACCGACGATCCCCGACTTCACCTACGACCGCGTGACGGTCGCCGACGGCGTCGCCCTGAACGTGGCCGTCGGCGGCTCCGGCAGCCCCGTGGTGCTGCTGCACGGTTTCCCGCAGACCCATCTGATGTGGCGGCACGTCGCCGCCGACCTCGCGGCCGACCACACGGTGATCTGCCCCGACCTGCGCGGCTACGGCGCCAGCGACAAGCCGGCCGATCCCGACGGCACCGCCTACGCCAAGCGGACGATGGCCGCCGACGTCGTCGCCCTCGCCCGTGCGCTCGGGCACGAGCGGTTCGCGCTGGCCGGGCACGACCGGGGGGCGCTGGTGGCGGTGCGGGCCGGGCTCGACCACCCGGACGCGGTGACGCACCTGGCCGCGCTGGACGTGCTGCCGACCCTGGACATGTGGGACGTGCTGCACGGCACCTCGGCGGCGGTGGGCTTCCACCTGTACCTGATGGCACAGCCGCCCGGGCTGCCGGAGCAGCTGATCGGGGCCGCGCCGGACGCGTTCTTCGGTCACTTCCTCGACGTGTGGACGCGGGACCCGGACGCCCTGCCGGCCGACGTCCGCGCCGCCTACCTGGAGGCGTCCCGGGCGGCGGTGCCGTCGATCGTGGCCGACTACCGGGCCTCGGCCGGCATCGACGTCGTTCACGACCGGGTCGACCGCGACGGCGGCAACCGGCTGCGGATGCCGGTGGCCGTGCTCCAGCAGGACTGGGGCGCGGCCCTCGGCTACGACGCCGCCGCGCTGTGGCGGGCCTGGGCCCCGGACCTGAGCCACGAGACGGTCGGTTGCGGCCACTTCATGGCGGAGGAGGCGCCCGCCGAGGTCACCGGGGCGCTGCGGAAGCTGCTCGCCCGGTAGGCCCCGGCACGGCCCCGTACAACGACGGGTTGTACGGGGCCCCCGGACCGTTGTTTGATCCGCGTGACCCGCGCTCGCTTGGATGGCGGGCGTGTCGGAGTCGGACGTGGTGAAGAGCGGCAGGTCGCTGGGGCGGCCCTTCCGATGGCTGTGGGGCGCGTACGCCGTGAGCACCTTCGGCACGCGGCTGGCGTTCGACGCCTTCCCGCTGATCGCCGTCGTGGTGCTGCACGCCGGTCCGGGGCGGGTGGCCGCGCTGGCGGCGGCGGGGCTCGCGGTGGGCGCGGTGGTGGCGGTACCGCTGGGGCCGTGGGTGGAGTTCCGGCGCAAGCGGCCGGTCATGATCGCCACCGATCTGGTGCGGTGCGCGGTGCTGCTGAGCGTGCCGGTGGCCTACGCGTTCGGGCGGCTCACCTTCGCCCAGCTGCTGGTGGTGTCGGTGGTGATGTCCGCCGCGGACATCACCTTCCGGGCGGCGGCGGGCTCCTGTCTGAAGGCTCTGGTCCCCCCGGGGGACCTGCTGACCGCGAACGGTCGGATGGAGGCGACGACCTGGACGGCGACCATGCTCGGGCCGCCGGTCGGCGGGGCGGCGATCGGGCTCTTCGGCCCGGTGGTGACGGTCGCCGTCGACGCGGTGAGCCACCTGCTGTCGGCGCTGGGCGTCCGCGCCGTCGGTACGGACGAGCCGCGCCCCGTGCGCACCGGTCCGGCCGGGCCGCGAGCGGGCGGCCTGTCGACAGGCTGGCGGTACCTCCTCACCTCCCCGGACCTGCGACCGCTGTTCCTCAACACGGTCGTGGTGAACGCCCTCGTCATGGCGACCGCGCCGCTGCTCGCCGTCCTCATGCTGGGCGAACTGGGCTTCGCGCCCTGGCAGTACGGTCTCGCCTTCGCGGTGCCGTGCGTCGGCGGGCTGATCGGTTCCCGGCTGGCCCGCCCGCTCGTGGCGCGCTTCGGGACGCACCGGGTGCTGGTCGTCGGCGGGACGCTGCGCGTGTGCTGGCCCCTCGGGCTGGCCTTCGTCCGCCCTGGCGGCGCGGGGCTGGTGCTCGTCATGTCCGTCGAGCTGGGGCTGATCACCTCGGTGGCCGTGTTCAACACGGTGCTGGCGACGCGGCGGCTGGAGCTGACGCCGGCGGACAGGGTGACGCGCGCCCTGTCCGCCTGGACGGTCAGCGGGAAGCTGACGACCGCGGCTCTGACCGCGGTGTGGGGCCTGGTGGCGGGCGTGACCGGTACGCGTACGGCGGTGGCGCTCGCGGGGGTCCTCCTGCTGGCGACCCCGCTGCTGTTGCCGTGGCGCGGGCATGCGCACGGTCACGCCCGGGCGGTGTCCACCGGGGGCCGCTGAGGTCAGCGGGCGCCGGGGACGTCCTCGGTGACGCCGTTGAGCGGCGAGGCGGGGTCGCTGCCGTAGGGGCGGGTGAACGCCTCCATGCCGTGTCCCGACGGGTCGCTGAAGTACACGCCCCGGCCGCCGTCGTTGCGGTTGATGCGGCGCGGGTGCCTGCCGTGGGGGTCGGCCTGGATGGGCACGCCGCCCGCCACGAGGCGGGCGAGGATCGCGTCGAACTCGTCCTCGGAGACGAGGAACGCGTAGTGCTGCGTGGGGATGTCGATGTCGACGGTGGCGAAATCGAGGGTGACGCCGTTGGCGGTCGTCACGGGGAGGAACATCCCGGCGGGCTCGCCGACCTCCAGCCCCAGGACGTCGGCCAGGAAGTGGGCGGACTCCTCCCGGCTGCGGGAGAGAACGATGGTGTGGTTGAACTCGACTGACACGGTCAATGCCTCCACGGGCATCTCCGCGGCGCCTCCATGCCTCACCCGGACGGTGACCGACACGCGATGCCGCGCCGTGGATGCTAGACGAAACGCGCGCCGGGTGTCGACGGCCGGCGGTATATCCCGTGGTGCGCCGCGCCGGGCCCGTGCTTGCATGGCGCCATGGTGTCCCCCGACCGTCTCCTCGCCTTCGCCGCGCTGTCGCTCGTGATCGTCGTGGTCCCGGGCCCGAGTGTGCTGTTCGTGGTCGGCAGGGCGCTCTCGCGGGGCCGCCGCGCCGCGCTGACCACGGTGGCCGGCAACACGCTCGGCGCGTACCTGCTGGTCGTCGCGGTCGCCCTGGGTGTCGGGTCGGTCGTGGAACGGTCGGCCGTCGTCTTCACGGCGCTCAAGCTGGCGGGTGCCGCCTACTTGGTGCACCTGGGGGTCAGGGCGTGGCGGGAACGCGGTCGCCCGGGGGCGGAGTTCGCGGGTGGCGCCGCGGCGGAGGGGGACCGGGAGCGGTGGCGCACCTTCCGGCAGGGCTTCGCCGTCGGGGTGACCAATCCGAAGACCATCGTGTTCTTCGCCGCGGTGCTGCCGCAGTTCGCCGACCGGGACCGGGGCGGCGTCGTCGTGCAGATGCTCGTGCTGGGGCTGGTCTTCAACGCCATCGCGCTGGCCTGCGACAGCGTGTGGGGGCTGCTCGCGGCGACCGCGCGGGACTGGTTCGCGCGGTCGCCGCGCCGGCTGTCCGCGGTCGGCGGGGCGGGCGGTCTGGCGATGATCGGCCTCGGCGTCACCGTGGCCGTGACCGGGCGGAAGGACTAGGCGCCCGGGCCCGGCCCCCGCGTCCGTATCGGTTCGCGGCGTGCGCGTGCACCGGCGGACGCGGGTCTCGCGGCCGTCGCTCAGGTGGACGCCTGGTCGCTGTCCTTCATGGCTCCCCAGCCGTGCCAGCGTTCGACCTCGACCCAGGCGCTGACCCGGGGCCGTTCGCGGTCCGGGTAGGGCTTGCCCGTGTACTGCCGGGAGAGGCGGTCGATGCCGGAGAGGTCCTCGTCGTCGCGGATGTCGGTGACGCGGCCGATCAGGGTGACGTGGGTGTACCAATCGTCGCCCGCCAGGACGGTGAGGGTCACCCGCGGGTCGCGGCGCACGTGCTTCAGGCGCACCCGGCCGGCGTCGAAGTTGATCAGGACCCGGCCGTCGTCCTCCCACAGGTACCAGGTGGCCGTGGAGACCGGCGCGCCGTCGGAACGGACGGTGGCCATCACACAGGGATTGGGGCGGCGCAGCAGTTCTACGGCCTCGGGCGGCAGCGGGGGTTTGGACATGGGGCGCCTCCTTGGATCTTGGTCTGTGCCGAGGCTACGTCGGCGTTCCGCTTCTCGCGCACCGTCACCGGTACCCCGGGCACGGTCACCGTTACCCGGCGGGCGGGAGCCGGTACCCGGGCGGGGTCACCCGGACGCCTTCTCCTCGAAACTGGCGAAGTAGGCCGCCGCCATGTCCTCCTCGCCGTGCCCCAGCGCCGCGGCCCGCGCCAGTCGTTCGGCGCCCGCGGCGGCCAGGTCCAGGCGGACGCCGTTGGCCTCACCGGCCTCCACGATGAGCCGCGCGTCCTTCACCGCGGTGTCGACGGCGAACTGGGCGGGGGTCAGCGCGTCGTCCCGGATCATGCCCGCCTTGGCGCGCAGGTACCCCATGTCGAGCGGCCCGTCGGCGATGGCGTCGAAGAAGCCGTCCGGGTCGACGCCGAGCGCCTTGGCGAGCGCCAGGACCTCGCCGGCCGCGTTGGTGGCGGCCAGCACCCAGCTGTTGGCCACCAGCTTCAGCCGGGTGGCGCTGCCCGCCGCGGCGTCCTCGCCGGTCCACACCGTGCGCGAGCCGACGGCGTCGAACACGGGCGCGACGGCGTCCCGGGCGTCGGCCGGACCGGCGGCCAGCACCAGCAGTCGCCCGGCCTCGGCGGGCTGCCGGGTGCCCAGGACGGGCGCGTCGAAGAAGACCAGGCCGTGCTCGTCGGCGAAGGCCGCCAGGTCGGCGACCGCGTCGACGCCTGCCGTGGTGGACTGCACCCACGCGGTGCCGGGCCGCAGCCCGGGGGCGGCCTGCCGCATGACGTCGAGGACGGCCGGACCGTCGTACAGCATGGTGAGCACGGCGTCGGCGCCCCGCACCGCCTCCTCGGCGCCGCCGGCGACGTGCGCGCCGTCGGCGGCCAGCGGCTCGGCCTTGTCCCGGCTGCGGTTCCAGACGCGCACGGTGTGTCCGGCGCGCAGGAGGTTGCGGGCCATCGCGGCACCCATGATGCCGGTGCCCAGGACGCTCACGGTGAGCTGGTCGGTCATGACGTCGGCCTTCTGTCTTCGTACGGTCGGTGGCCGGGGCCGGCGGTGCGGCACCCGGTGATCAGCCTGCCATCCGGCCGGCGGCGGCGCCGGTCCGGCCACCCACGCACCCGGCGGGGGGGGGCGGCTCGGGACGCCGCGTCGGCGAACGGAGCCGGCCCGCCGACCGCACCCGCACCCGCACCCGCACCCGCACCCGCACCCGCACCCATGATCACCGGCCGGGTGCCCGGCACCCCCGGCACGCACTCCGGGGCCGCCCGGCGCGCGTCCCGTACGGTACGGCCGTGAGCTCCTTCATCGACGACACGGACGACGCCGTCCCCGGCCGCCACGGGCCCTTCGCCACGACCGAGGCCGATCCCCGGGAGGTGGGCCCGGTGCGGACCGAGTACTCCCCCGCGCACGACGGCGACCCCGATCCCGGCGAGATCGTCTGGACCTGGGTGCCCTACGAGGAGAACGACGGGCGGGGCAAGGACCGGCCGGTGCTCGTCGTCGCCCGGGAACCGGCCGGCACGCTGCTCGCCGTGCAGTTGTCCAGCAAGCGGCACGACCGGGACCGGGAATGGGTGCCGATCGGCAGCGGGCCGTGGGACCGGTCCGGGCGGGACTCCTGGGTCGACGTCGACCGGGTGCTGCGGCTGTACGACGCCGGGATGCGCCGCGAGGCGTGCGCGCTGGACCGGATGCGGTTCGACCTCGTGCGGCGGCGGCTGCGGGAGCGCTACGGCTGGAGCTGACCGGGGCGGTCCGCGCCCTCGGGGAAGGCGCGCGCGAACGCCTGGCGCACCGTGCCGCCCGGGGTGCGGTCCAGGATGCCGAAGGCCACCCGGTCGAAGGCCGCCGAGAAGCGCCCGCCGGGCCCGAGCAGCGTCCGGAACGCGCCCGCGACCTGGGCGGGGTCGTTGCGGAACACGCCGCAGCCCCAGGCCCCCAGCACCAGCCGCCGGTACCCGTGGGCGGCGGCCGTCTCCAGCACCCGCTCGGCGCGTGCCGTCAGGGCGGCCGGTAGTTCGGCGGCGCGCTCGGGGGCGGTGCGCAGGACCACGCCCGCGTTCGGCGCGGCGGAGGTGAGGAAGCCCGCCGTGTACGGCTCCTCGAGCAGGCCGCCGCGGTCGTCGCGGAAGACGGGGACGGCCGGTGAGTGGATGACGCGGTCCGTGTAGAACGGGTCCCGGTGGGCGCGGTGATGGTCGTAGAACTCGCGCGCCCTCAGCAGGCAGGTGTACAGCGCCGAGGCCCGGCACAGGGCCTCCTCCTGGGCCTGCGCGCCGTTCAGGTAGCCGCCTCCCGGATTGCGTGCGGAGGCGAAGTTGAGCACGGCGACCTCGCCGCCGAGCCTGCGGGCGGCCTCCAGGCTGCTCTCGCCGGTCACCTCGAAGACCGTGCGGACGGTGCGCACCGGGCCCGGCTCCACGGGCTCGGGCCCGTACATCCGGGTCCCCTCGCGCGCCCGGGCGACCGCGTCCGCCACGGACACCTCGCGTCCGCCGGTCGTGCGGTAGGTCCCGGCCGTGACGATCTGCTCGGTCCGCTGCGCGATGTCCCGCAGGCGCGCGCTCATGGCGACACCCCCGTGGCCGCCACGACCGCGCGCCGCGCGGTCTCCCCCGTCGTGCTCATGTGGTGATCCTGGGTGATGCTGGTGCTGCGGTGCAACGGAGTTTCCCGGCCGGGGAACGACGGGGAAAGCCCCCGGAAACGGACGGGTCGCGGAGATTTCCGAGCCGGAATGTCCCGCTGTGCACCCTTGTGCGGAGCCGCACGAGGGTCTTGGGTGGGACGAGTGTGCCGACCCGGACCACCGTGAACGGGCCGGCGACATGGTGGAATCTCAGGAGGATCCCGACATGTCCGATGCGGTAGGTGGCTGTACCCGGCCACGCACCCCTGTCACCGAGGCCGAGGTCGAGGCGCTGGTCCACGGCATCTGCTTCAAGACCGGCCCGCCCCGGCGCCTGGGCGTCGAAGTGGAATGGCTCGTCCACGAGGCGAGCGCGCCCCGGCTCCCCGTGGCGCCCGAACGACTCGAGGCGGTCTACGCCGCCCTGCGGACCGTGCCCCTCAGGTCCGCGCTGACCGTCGAACCCGGCGGCCAGTTGGAACTCAGCTCGCTGCCCGCCACCTCCCTGACGGAGTGCGTGGACGCCGTCTCCGCCGACCTCGACGCCGTCCGCGCGGTACTGCGCGAGGACGGTCTCGCCCTGGTCGGCCTCGGCCACGACCCCTGGCAGCCCACGCCCCGTCGTTTCCTGCGGCAGCCGCGCTACGACGCCATGGAGGCGTGTCTGGACCGCACCGGCCCCGCCGGGCGCTTCATGATGTGCACCTCCGCCTCCGTGCAGGTGTGCCTGGACGCCGGACACGAGGAGCCCGGCCCGCTCGGGCACGTGCGCCGCTGGTGGCTGGCCCATCACCTGGGCGCGGTCCTGCTGGCCGCGTTCGCGAACTCCCCGCTGGCCGGCGACCGGCCCACCGGCTGGCGGTCCACCCGCCAGTTGCGCTGGACGCAGATCGGCGCCGGCCGGGCCGGCGGCCCCCCGCTGGACTCCGACCCCCGCGCCGCCTGGACCCGGCACGTCCTGGACTCCCCGGTGATGTGCGTGCGCCGGGAGGCCGGCCCCTGGGAGGTGCCGGAGGACCTGACCTTCCGCGAGTGGACCCGGGGCCGCTCGCCCAGGCCACCCACCCGGGAGGACCTGGACTACCACCTGACCACGCTCTTCCCACCGGTCAGACCGCGCGGCCACCTGGAGCTGCGCATGATCGACGCGCAGCCCGGGGAGGACGGCTGGATCGTGCCGCTCGCCGTGACGGCGGCGCTGTTCGACGACCCGGAGGCCACCGAGACGGCCTACCGGGCGGTGAAGCCGCTCGCCGAGCGCACCCTCGGCCTGCCCGCCCCGCACAACCCGCTCTACCAGGACGCGGCCCGTCTCGCCCTCACCGACCCGGAGTTGCGCGAGGCCGCCGCCACCTGCTTCACCGCGGCGCTCGCCGCACTGCCCCGGATCGGGGCCGCGCCCGCGATCACGGAGGCCGTCGCCGGGTACCTGGAGCGCTACGTCCTGCGGGGCCGCTGCCCCGCCGACGACCTGCTGGAGATGCCGGACGGCGCGAGCCGTGGCCCGTACGGGAGGGAGACCCGCACATGACCGACCCCGCCGTGGACACCGCCACCGACACCGCCACCGGCCCCCGGTCGGCCGCCGGGGCCACCGCCGAGCAGCCCGCCGACGCCGAGGCGCTGCGCGAGCGGGCCCTGGCCACCCTGGTCACCGCCCGAGAGCGCACCACGCTGCTGACCAGTTGTGTGGAAGGCCCCGACCTGACCGCCCAGGTGTCGCCGCTGATGTCCCCGCTGGTGTGGGACCTGGCGCACATCGGCAACCAGGAGGAGCAGTGGCTGCTGCGCGCCGTCGCCGGGCACAAGGCGATACGGCCCGAGATAGACAGCCTCTACGACGCCTTCGAGCACCCGCGCGCCGAGCGGCCCAAGCTGCCGCTGCTCTCGCCGGAGGAGGCCCGCCGGTACGCGGCCGACGTGCGCGGACGGGCACTGGACGTGCTGGAGGGCACCGCGTTCCACGGGACCCGGCTGACGGAGGCCGGCTTCGCCTTCGGGATGATCGCCCAGCACGAGCAGCAGCACGACGAGACGATGCTCATCACGCACCAGCTCCGCAAGGGCCCGCAGGCGCTGACCGCGCCGGACCCGGACCCGGTGCCCCTGTTCACCGGCCCGGCGGAGGTCCTGGTGCCCGGCGGGCCGTTCGTGATGGGCACCTCGACCGAGCCGTGGGCCCTCGACAACGAACGGCCCGCGCACCGGCGCGAGGTGGCCTCCTTCCACCTCGACACCACTCCGGTGACCAACGGCGCGTACCAGGCGTTCATCGACGACGGCGGCTACGACGACCCGCGCTGGTGGGCGCCGGAGGGCTGGGACCACATCCGCCGGCACTCCATCACCGCCCCGCTGTACTGGCGGCGCGACGGCGGGCAGTGGCTGCGGCGGCGCTTCGGCGTCACCGAGGTGGTGCCGGCCGACGAACCGGTGGTGCACGTGTGCTGGTACGAGGCCGACGCGTACGCCCGCTGGGCCGGGCGGCGGCTGCCGACCGAGGCGGAGTGGGAGAAGGCCGCCCGGTACGACCCGGCGGGCGACCGGGTGATGCGCTACCCGTGGGGCGACGCCGACCCCGGCCCGGAGCACGCCAACCTCGGTCAGCGGCACCTGCGCCCGGCGCCCGCCGGCAGCTACCCGGCCGGTGAGTCGCCGCTCGGCGTACGGCAGTTGATCGGCGACGTCTGGGAGTGGACGTCGAGCGACTTCACCCCGTACCCGGGCTTCAGGGCCTTCCCGTACAAGGAGTACTCGGAGGTGTTCTTCGGCTCCGACCACAAGGTGCTGCGCGGCGGTTCCTTCGCCGTGGACGCGGTGGCCTGCCGGGGCACGTTCCGCAACTGGGACTATCCGATCCGGCGGCAGATCTTCTCCGGGTTCCGCACCGCCCGGTCGGCGGAGGTCTCCTGATGTGCCGTCACCTGGCCTACGTGGGGCCCCGGGAGGCGATCGGCCGGCTCGTGGTGGCGCCGCCGCACGGCCTGTACCGCCAGTCCTGGGCGCCGCGCCACCAGCGGTACGGCACGGTCAACGCCGACGGCTTCGGCGTCGGCTGGTACGCCGAGGGCGACCCGGTGCCGGCGCGGTACCGCAGGGCCGGGCCGATCTGGGCGGACCAGTCCTTCGCCGACCTGGCCCGGGTGGTGCGGACCGGCGCGCTGCTGGCCGCCGTACGGGACGCGACGCTCGCCGGCGCCGACGCGGAGGCGGCGGCGGCCCCGTTCGCCGCGGGCACCTGGCTGTTCAGCCACAACGGCGCCGTGGCCGGCTGGCCCGGTTCGCTGGCCGGGATCGCCGGGACGCTGCCGGCCGGGGACCTGCTGGACCTGGAGGCCCGCAACGACTCGGCGCTCGTGTGGGCGCTGGTGCTGGCCCGGCTGCGCGCCGGGGACGACGCGGGCCGGGCGCTCGGCGAGACGGTGACGGAGGTCGCCGCGGCGGCCCCGGCCTCCCGGCTCAACCTGCTGCTGACCGACGGCGCCACGGTCACGGCCACCACCTGGGGCGACACCCTGTGGTACCTGGCGCGGCCCGGCGGCGGCACGGTCGTCGCCTCGGAGCCGTACGACGACGACCCGCGCTGGCGGGAGGTCCCCGACCGCACCCTGCTCACGGCGAGCGGCACGGAGGTGCTGCTCACCGCCCTCAAGGACCCGGGCGGCGACGCCCTCGCAGACGCTTACGCCTCCCCGAAGGAGCCCCGCACGTGAGCCCGTTCCGTGTCACCCGCACCCTGCCCGAGGACGCCACGGACGCCGCCCTGCGCGACGACGTCCTGGCGGGGCTGACGAGCACGCCGAAGTGGCTGCCGCCGAAGTGGTTCTACGACGCGCGCGGCAGCGAGCTGTTCGAGGAGATCACCGCGCTGGACGAGTACTACCCGACCCGCGCCGAGCGGGAGATCCTGGTCGACCGGGCCGGCGAGATCGCCGCGGCGACCGGTGCCCGGACCCTGGTGGAGCTGGGCTCGGGGTCGTCGGAGAAGACGCGGTTCCTGCTCGACGCGCTGACCGGGCTGCGCGGCTATGTGCCGGTCGACGTCAGCGAGAGCGCGCTCACCCAGGCCGGACGGGCGCTCGCCGCCGAGCGCCCGGACCTGCGGGTGCACGCGCTGATCGCCGACTTCACCGCGGAACTGACGCTGCCCGACACGCCGGGCCCCCGGCTGGTGGCGTTCCTCGGCGGCACGATCGGCAACCTGCTGCCCGACGAGCGCGCCGCCTTCCTGTCCGGCGTCCGGGCCCTGCTCTCCCCCGGCGACGCCCTCCTGCTGGGCGCGGACCTGGTCAAGGACGAGCGGGTGCTGGTGCGGGCGTACGACGACGCGGCCGGGGTGACGGCGGCGTTCAACAAGAACGTGCTGTCCGTGGTCAACCGGGAGCTGGACGCCGACTTCGACCCCGCCGCCTTCGCGCACGTGGCGCTGTGGAACGCCGAACGGGAGTGGATCGAGATGCGGCTGCGCTCCCTGAGCGCGCAGACGGTCAAGATCCAGGCGCTCGACCTGGCGGTGGACTTCGCGGCCGGGGAGGAGCTGCGCACCGAGGTGTCCGCGAAGTTCCGCCGGGAGGGCGTGCACGCCGAGCTGGCGGAGGCCGGACTGGAGCCGGCCCACTGGTGGACGGACGCGGCGGGCCGGTTCGCGCTGTCGTTGAGCGTGGCGCACTGAGCGCGGGGCGCCGAGCCCGGCCGCGCGGTCGACCGGCCGCGCGGGCCGGCGGCCCGGCCGCGCGGGTCAGCGGGCGTCCAGGTCCAGGAGTTCGGTGATGCGGTCGGAGGTCCTGCGGGCCTCCGACTCCGCGTCGCTCCCGGTGAGCACCTTCGTCATGTACTCCTTGATCGGGTTGTCCGCCTCGACCGCGCCCCACCGGGGCGTACCGGGGGTCGCCCGTCCCCGGGCGGCGCCGGCCGCCATCGCGGCCACCCCCTCCTCGCCCGCGACGGCGTCGGCGAGCGATTCCTTGTTCGGGACGTAGTTCATGGTGCGGGCCAGTTCGGTGTTCCACTCGGTGCCGGCCAGCGCCTCGACGACGGCGAGGGCTCCGTCGTGTTCGTCGGTGTTCTTCGGCACGACGAGGTCCGAGCCGCCGGTGAAGACGGCGCCGGGCCGGCCGGCGGTCTTGCCCGGCACCGGGAAGAAGCCCAGCTTGCCCTGGAGCCCGGGGTTCTCCTTCAGGATGGTCTGGGCGAGGCCCGGCACGGCGACGATCTGCGCGACGCTCCCCTTGGCGAACACGCCGGCCTGCGGGGGGTGTTCCTCGTCGGCGTCGACCGGGCCGTCGCCCAGGGCCTGCAGCTCGCGGTAGAAGTCCATGCCGCGCAGGGCGGCCTCGGAGTCCAGGGTGCCCCGCCAGGTACCGCCCTCCTCCACGGCCAGTTCGCCGCCCTCCTCCCAGATGAAGCCGGAGAGCGTGTACCAGTCCTGGCCGGCCAGGTAGATGCCCTGGGTGCCGCCCGAGTCGAGCTTCTCGGTGACGGTGAGCCACTCCTCGCGGGTGCGGGGCGGCTCGTCGACCCCGGCCCGCTCGAACAGGTCCTTGCGGTAGATGACCACGCGGTTGGCGGCGTACCAGGGGATGCCGTACTGCTGGGACATCCACTTGCCCGGTTCGGCGAGGCCGGGCAGCCAGTCCTCCATCCCCCAGTCCCGCATCGACTCCAGGGTCAGGTCCTGGAGCCGGCCGCCCTCGGCGTACTGGGGGACCTGGGTGTTGCCCACCTCGATGACGTCGGGTCCGTCGGTGCCGTCGGCCTTGAGGGCGGCCTGCACCTTGTCGCCGATCCCGGTCCACTCCTGGATCCGGACGTCGAGGTCGAGGTCGGGGTGCGCGCGCTCGAAGTCCTCGGTGAACCGCTTCAGGAAGTCGTCGGAGGCGCTGCCCTTCATCAGCCAGAGGGTGACGGCACGTCGCTCGCCCCCGTCCTCCTGCGACATCAGACCGCAGCCGCTGAGCAGGGAGGCGGATACGCAAGCGAGGGCGAGGAGGCGACGTCTCACGGAGGGTCCTTCTGTCTGACGCACAGGGCGCGGACGCGGACACGGGTGTCCTGCGCACGCGAAGGGTGACCCGACGTGGGGGACGAGCCCGAAGCTCGAACGGGTGTGATGTCAGGGATTTTGGTATGTACCAATGCGGAGGTCAAGGGGTGACCGTCGGTTGCCCCGCCGGGCTCCGACGCCTCGCGCCGCGTCGCGGCTTGGGGCACGGTGGAAGGACACGGCACACCGCCGCCCCGCGGAAGGGAGCACCCGCATGTCGAACCACACCTACCGGGTCACCGAGATCGTCGGCACCTCGCCCGACGGCGTCGACCAGGCCGTCCGCAACGGCATCGAGCGTGCCTCGCGGACGCTGCGCAAGCTGGACTGGTTCGAGGTGACGCAGGTGCGCGGTCAGATCGAGGAGGGACGGGTCGCGCACTGGCAGGTCGGCCTGAAGCTCGGCTTCCGCCTGGAGGAGACGGACTGACGGCGGCGGGACCGCGCGCTCAGGTGCGGCCCTCGCGCTCCTGGGCCACCCGCAGCTCGGCGGACCGGGCCGCCCACCGCGCCCGGACCACGGTGAAACCGGCCCGTTCGGCGTCGTCGCAGACCAGTTCGTCGTCGTCCACCAGGACCCTGATCTCGCGGGTGCGCGCGAGCCGTCGCAGGATCTCCAGCTTGGTGCGCCGGGCGGGCCGCCGGTCGGCGTCGCCCCGCATGTGCACGGGCCCGTCCGGCAGACCGTGGGCGGACAGCCAGTCGAGCGTGTCGCGCCGGCAGCGCTCGGGACGCCCGGTCAGATAGACGATCTCGCACTCCTCGGCGCTCTCCCGCACCAGCGCGACGCCCTCCGCCAGCGGCGCGTCGTGCGGCGCGGCGGCGAAGAACGCGTCCCAGTCGCGGGGGCGGCGCTCCAGGAACCGCTGCCGGTGCGCGGTGTCGGCGAGGGTGTTGTCCAGGTCGAACACGGCCACCGGAGGCTTGTCGGTGCGGGTCATCCGCCCACCCTAGAACGGCTGCCGGGAATCCTGGCGCCGCGCGGGCGTTAAACCCGGTGTGAGTTCAGTGATCGCGTCCACCCGCCTCTCCGTCCTCGACCGCTCCCGCGTCCGCGAGGGACACACCGCCGCCGAGGCGCTGCGCGACACCGTGGCGCTGGCCCGGGAGGCGGAGCGGCTTGGCTACCACCGGTTCTGGGTGGCGGAGCACCACGGCGTGCCCGGCGTGGCCGGTTCGGCGCCGACCGTGCTGGCCGCCGCGGTCGCCGGTGCCACCCGCCGCATCCGGGTCGGCACGGGCGGCGTGATGCTGCCCAACCACCGGCCGCTGGTCGTCGCCGAGCAGTTCGGCGTGCTGGAGTCGCTCTTCCCCGGACGGATCGACATGGGGCTGGGCCGCTCGGTGGGCTTCACCGACGGCGTGCGCCGGGCGCTGGGCCGGGACAAGGAGGACGCCGAGGACTTCGACGCCCAACTGGCCGAGCTGCTCGGCTGGTTCCGGGGCACCTCCCCGACCGGCGTGCACGCCCGCCCGGCGGAGGGGCTGACCGTGCCGCCGTTCGTGCTGGCCATGGGCGAGGGCGCGGCCGTCGCGGCCCGGGCGGGACTGCCGATGGTCATCGGGGACCTGCGCGACCGCGAGCGGATGCTGCGCGGCATCGAGCGCTACCGCGCCGGGTTCCGCCCCTCCGAGTGGAGCGCGGAGCCGTACGTCGTCGTGTCCGGCACGATCGCGGTGGCCGACAGTCCCGAGGCGGCCCGGCGGCTGCTGCTGCCGGAGTCCTGGTCCATGGCGCGGGCACGCACCCGCGGTTCCTTCCCGCCCCTGCCCCCGGCCGAGGAGGTCGAGGGGCGGCCGATGACCGCCAAGGAGCGCGACCTGTACGAGTCGGGTCTCGCCGGGCACCTGGCCGGCACCGAGGAACAGGTCGCCGAGGCGCTGGAGTCGCTGATCGGGGCGACGGGCGCGCAGGAGGTCCTGGTGACCACGAGCACCTACGACCGCGGGGCCCTGCTGGACTCCTACCGGCGGCTCGCCCGCGTCACCGGCAGGGAGCCGGTCGCCGTCCCGGCGTAGAATCGCGGGGTTTGTCCCCTCCCCCGGTTCCGGCCCGGGGCCGAAGAGCGTACGGAGTTCCCCGCGATGCACAGCCCCCACGATCCGTACGTCCGGGTGCGCGACGCCCGTGAGCACAACCTCAGGGGCGTGGACGTGGACATCCCCCGCGACACGGTGGCGGTGTTCACCGGTGTCTCGGGGTCGGGGAAGTCGTCGCTGGCCTTCGGGACGGTGTACGCGGAGGCGCAGCGGCGCTACTTCGAATCGGTCGCGCCGTACGCGCGCCGGCTGATCCACCAGGTCGGCGCCCCGAAGGTCGGCGAGATCACGGGCCTCCCGCCGGCCGTCTCCCTCCAGCAGCGCCGCACGGCGCCGACGTCCCGTTCGTCGGTCGGCACGGTCACCAACCTCTCCAACTCCCTGCGGATGCTCTTCTCCCGGGCCGGCGACTATCCGCCGGGCGCGCCGCGGCTCGACTCGGACGCCTTCTCGCCGAACACGGCGGCCGGGGCGTGCCCGGAGTGCCACGGCCTCGGGCGGGTGCACCGTACGACCGAGGAGCTGCTGGTCCCGGACCCCTCGCTGTCGATCCGGGACGGTGCGATCGCCGCCTGGCCGGGCGCCTGGCAGGGCAAGAACCTGCGGGACGTCCTCGACGCGCTCGGGTACGACGTGGACCGGCCCTGGCGCGAGCTGCCGGCCGAGCAGCGTGAGTGGATCCTGTTCACGGACGAGCAGCCGGTGGTCACGGTGCACCCGGTGCGGGAGGCGGGCCGCATCCAGCGGCCGTACCAGGGCACGTACACGAGCGCCCGCCGCTATGTGCTCAAGACCTTCTCGGACACCAGGAGCGCCACGCTGCGGGCGAAGGCGGAGCGCTTCCTGACCAGTGAGCCCTGTCCCGTCTGCGGCGGCGGGCGGCTGCGGCCCGAGGCCCTGGCGGTGACCGTCGGCGGACGCACCGTCGCCGAGCTGGCCGCGCTGCCGCTGACCGAACTCGCCGGGGCGCTGCCGACGGACGGAGAGACGGCCCGGGTGCTCACCGCGGACCTCACCGCCCGGATCGCGCCCGTCGTCGAGCTGGGCCTCGGCTATCTGAGCCTGGACCGCCCCACGCCCACGCTGTCGGCGGGCGAGCTGCAGCGGCTGCGGCTGGCGACGCAGCTGCGCTCCGGCCTGTTCGGCGTGGTCTACGTCCTGGACGAGCCGTCGGCGGGGCTGCACCCGGCGGACACCGAGGCGCTGCTGACGGTGCTGGAACGGCTCAAGGCGGCGGGCAACTCGGTGTTCGTGGTCGAGCACCACCTCGCGGTGATGCGCGGCGCCGACTGGATCGTGGACGTGGGCCCGCGGGCGGGCGAGCACGGCGGGCGGGTGCTCTACAGCGGTCCCGTCGACGGGCTGGCCGGCGTGGCGGAATCCGCGACGGCCCGTCACCTCTTCGACCGCTCCCCCGCTCCCGTCCGCACGCCGCGCACCCCGCGGGGCTCGGTGACCGTCGGCCCGGTCGTCCGGCACAACCTGCGCGGTGTGACCGCCCGCTTCCCGCTGGGCGCGCTCACCGCGGTGACGGGCGTGTCCGGCTCCGGGAAGTCGACGCTCATCGGCGAGATCACCGAGGAGCTGCCGGGGGTGGGCCGGCTCGTCTCGGTCGACCAGCGGCCGATCGGACGCACCCCGCGCTCCAACCTGGCGACGTACACGGGACTGTTCGACGTGGTGCGCAAGGTCTTCGCCGCCACGGACGAGGCGCGCGAGCGGGGTTACGGCGTCGGCCGCTTCTCCTTCAACGTGTCCGGGGGCCGCTGCGAGACCTGCCAGGGCGAGGGATTCGTCAGCGTGGAGCTGCTGTTCCTGCCCAGCACGTACACGCCGTGCCCGGACTGCGGCGGGGCGCGCTACAACCCCCCGACGCTGGAGGTCGCGTACCGGGGGCGGAACATCGCCGAGGTGCTGGACCTGACGGTGGAGGGCGCCGCGGAGTTCTTCGCGGACACGCCCGCGGTCGCGCGCAGCCTCGCCGCCCTGCTCGACGTGGGGCTGGGCTACCTGCGGCTCGGTCAGCCGGCGACGGAGCTGTCCGGCGGGGAGGCGCAGCGCATCAAGCTGGCGAGCGAACTGCAGCGGGGGCGGCGCGGGCACACCCTGTACCTCCTCGACGAGCCCACGACCGGGCTGCATCCGGCGGACGTCGAGGTGCTGATGCGGCAGCTGCACGGGCTGGTGGACGCGGGGCACACCGTGGTCGTCGTGGAGCACGACATGACCGTGGTGGCGGGCGCCGACCACGTCGTCGACCTCGGGCCGGGCGGCGGTGAGGCGGGCGGCCGGATCGTCGCCGAGGGTTCCCCGGCGGAGGTGGCGCGGGCCGACGGGAGCGCCACGGCGCGGTATCTGGCCGAGGCGCTGCACGGTGGGGGGCGCCGGTGAAGCCGGGCCACCGGCGCCCCGCCCCGCGGTGAGGGGCGCGGAGGGCTACTCGCGGCCCGGCCGCCTCTCGTCGTCGAGGCGTGCCGACTCGTCGTCGAACCGCGCCGCGTCGTCGTCGAAGCGCTCCGTCTCCGCCTCGATCCGCTCCTTGCGCACCCGGCCGCGCACCACCTCGTCCTCGACGTGCTCCTCGGTGACCATCCGGACGCGCTCCACCGGGACCGTCTCCGTCTCCACGACGGGGCGCTCCTCGTGCAGCGTGACCTCGTGCTCGGCCTCGCTGATCTCCGGGCCGGCCAGCGCGTCACCGCGGTTGGCGTCGGTGATCGGCTCGCGCTCCACCCGGACTTCCTCGTGGCTCACCGGAACGGTCTGCTGGACCTCTTCCGTCACCACGTACTTGCGCAGCCTGGCCCGGCCCGACTCACGCCGTTCGACGCCGACGTGCATCTGCTCCTCGGAGCGGGTCATGGCGTCGTCGCCGCGCATGCCGGTGCGGTCCGCGCCTTCCTGACGGCCGGTCATGCCGCCCGCCGTACCGGCGGTGCCGGCCATGCCGGCCGTGCCCGCGGCTCCCGCCGCTCCCGCGGCCGAGGCGGTGCCGGCCGGTCCGGGGCCGGCGGCGAAGCGGCCGTCGTCGGTGCGCTCGGCCTCCGAGAGCACGCTGTCCCAGTTGATGCCGTAGTAGTCGTAGAGCCGGTGCTCTTCCGACTCGGACAGATGGCCGCCCGCGTCGACGTCGACATTGGGTGCGTCCTTGACCTGCTCCTTGCGGTAGGGGACCTCCAGGTGGTCCTGCACCACCGCGGCGTCGCGGATGGGGATGAAGGACTCGTTGGAGCCGAACATCCCCGTCTTGACGCTCACCCACTCGGGGCGCCCCGTCATGTCGTCGAAGAAGACGTGCTTGGCGTCGCCGATCTTGTTGCCGTCCCCGTCGTAGACCGGATGGTCCAGGACGTTGGCGATCTCTTCACGGGTGATCATCTGGCATCACCCTCCTTCCGGAGTGCCTGCCTTCCGGATGTCCGCATCAGAAGCAGAAAAACGGAACATAAGTCACAAAGTACGCATACTTTTCGAGTGTGCTTTCCCCGGGTGACCGCGGCCCGGCGGCTCCGCGGCCCCGGCGAGCGACCGGCGGTCGCGGTACCGGCCGGGCGGCAGGGCCGGGAGCACCTCGACCTCCGCGGTCAGGCCCCGTGCCGACGCCACCCGCCACAGCGAGGCGAGCAGGGTGTCCTCGCCCACGAACGCGGGTGCCGTGCTCACCGTCCGCTCCCCGCCCCGGTAGCCGATGCGGACCGGCTGGACCGGCACCCCCGCGTCCAGGGCGGCCTGGAACACGGCCCGGCGGAACCGGCCCTGCGCCCGGCCGCACCAGGTGCTGCCCTCGGGGAAGGCCGCGACCGCGGCGCCCTCCCGCAGCGCCCTCGTGACGGCGGCGACCGTGCCGGGCAGGGCCCGCAACCGGTCCCGTTCGATGAACAGCACGCCCGCGCGCGCGGCGAGCGGTCCCGCCACCGGCCAGCGCCGGACCTCGCTCTTGGCCAGCATCCGGGCGGGGCGCACGGCGGCGAGCAGCGGGATGTCGAGCCAGGAGACGTGGTTGGCCACGAGCAGCAGCCCCCCGGAGGGGGCGGCGGCGCCCGTGAACCGCACCCGGACGCCGGCGGCCCGCACGATCCACCGGCACCAGCAGCGCACCAGTGCGGCCGGGGCGCGGCCGCGCAGCGGCGTGAGGGCGACCGCGACGCCGGCGAGCAGCAGTACGGCGACCCCGGTGAGCCGCAGTACCGCGCGCGGCAGGGTCCGGGCGGCCGGGAGCGGTTCCACGCAGGTCCCCGGGGTGCAGGGGGCGGTGGGCAGCCAGGCGTTCATCAGGCCGGGACGAGGGAGAGGAAGTGCCGCAGGTAGCGCGGGTCGACCCGGTTCATCGGCAGCAGCACGTACAGGTCGGCGACGCCGAAGTCCACGTCGTGCGCCGGCTCGCCGCAGACCCAGGCGCCGAGGCGCAGATAGCCGCGGAGCAGGGCGGGCAGCTCGGTGCGGCCGGCGGGCACCGACGCGGCGCGCGGGACCCAGGGGAGCAGCGGCCGCACCCGGTACTCCTCGGGCGCCAGGTGCTTGGCGCGGACCCGGTTCCAGGTACCGGCGGCGAGGGCGCCGCCGTCGGCGAGCGGGACGGAGCAGCAGCCCGCCAGCCACTCGTGGCCCCGTTCGGTCATGTAGCGGGCTATGCCGGCCCAGATCAGCCCGACGACGGCGCCGTCGCGGTGGTCGGGGTGGACGCAGGAGCGGCCGACCTCGACCAGGCCGGGCCGGATGGCGTCCAGCGCCGCGAGGTCGAACTCGCTCTCCGCGTAGAGCCGTCCGGCGACCTCGGCCCGCTCGGGCGGCAGCAGCCGGTAGGTGCCGACGACCTGCCCGGTCGTCTCCTCGCGCACCAGCAGGTGGTCGCAGTACGCGTCGAAGGGGTCGATGTCGTACCCGGGCTGCGGGCTCGCCAGCAGGGCGCCCATCTCTCCGGCGAAGACGTCGTGGCGCAGCCGCTGCGCGGCCCGCACGTCCTCCTCGTCCCGGGCGAGGGTCACGGTGTAGCGGCGGGGGGAGGCGGGCTTCGGGGGGCGGTCTGCGGTCAGTACGCCGGTCATGGGTGCTCTCCTGGGGCGGTCCACTGGACGCGGGGCGGTCCGCCACAGTTCTTCCGACGCCGGCTGTACTGCGCGTGACCGGCGCCGGGAGAGCGGGTGTGCGCTTGCTGAATGCCGGGCGCGCATGCGAGACGGGGCCGGGAGGAGCACCTCTCCCGGCCCCGCCCGTCCGCACCTTCCGGCGAACGTCCGTGGGGCTACTTCCCGGCCGCCTTGCGCGTGGCCCGCAGCCACTCCTTGTTCATGCTGGTGATGGAGACCAGCGGGATGCCCTTGGGGCAGGCCGTCGCGCACTCGCCGGTGAGCGTGCAGCCGCCGAAGCCCTCGTCGTCCATCTGCGCCACCATGTCCAGCACCCGGGTCTCCCGCTCGGGCGCGCCCTGCGGCAGCACGTTCAGGTGGTTCACCTTCGCGGAGGTGAAGAGCATCGCCGCGCCGTTCGGGCAGGCGGCGACGCACGCGCCGCAGCCGATGCACTCGGCGTGCTCGAAGGCGAAGTCCGCGTCCGGCTTCGGCACCGGCGTGGCGTGGGCCTCGGGGGCGGCACCGGTCGGCGCGGTGATGTAGCCGCCGGCCTGGATGATGCGGTCGAAGGCCGAGCGGTCGACGACCAGATCCTTCACGACCGGGAAGGCGGCGGCCCGCCACGGCTCGACGTCGATGGTGTCACCGTCCTTGAAGGACCGCATGTGCAGCTGGCAGGTGGTGGTGCGCTCGGGGCCGTGGGCGTCGCCGTTGATGACCAGCGAGCAGGCGCCGCAGATGCCCTCGCGGCAGTCGTGGTCGAAGGCGACCGGCTCCTCGCCCTCGAGGATCAGCTCCTCGTTGAGGGTGTCGAGCATCTCCAGGAAGGACATGTCGGGCGAGATGCCGTCCACCTCGTACGTGGACATGGCACCTTCGGCGTCGGCGTTCTTCTGCCGCCAGACGCGCAGGGTGAGCTTCATGCGTAGCTCCGCTGGGTGGGGTGGACGTACTCGAAGACCAGGTCTTCCTTGTGCAGGGTGGGGGCCTCGCCGGTGCCGGTGAACTCCCAGGCGGCGGCGTAGGCGAACTCGTCGTCCTTGCGGGCCGCCTCGCCGTCCGGGGTCTGGGACTCCTCGCGGAAGTGGCCGCCGCAGGACTCGGAGCGGTGCAGCGCGTCGAGGCACATCAGCTCGGCCAGCTCCAGGTAGTCGACGATGCGGTTGGCCTTCTCCAGCGACTGGTTGAACTCCTCGCCGGTGCCGGGCACCTTGATCCGCCGCCAGAACTCCTCGCGGATCTGCGGGATGCGCTCCAGGGCCTTGCGCAGTCCGGCGTCGGAGCGGGCCATGCCGCAGAACTCCCACATCAGCTCGCCCAGTTCACGGTGGAAGGAGTCCGGGGTGCGGTCGCCGTCGACCGACAGCAGCAGGTTGAGCCGGTCCTCGGTCTCGGCCAGCACCTCCTGGACCACCGGGTGGTCGGCGTCGACCTCCTCCTTGTGCGGGTTGCGGGCGAGGTAGTCGTTGATGGTGGCCGGGAGGACGAAGTACCCGTCGGCCAGGCCCTGCATCAGCGCGGAGGCGCCGAGCCGGTTGGCGCCGTGGTCGGAGAAGTTGGCCTCACCGATGGCGAACAGGCCGGGGACGGTGGTCTGCAGGTCGTAGTCGACCCACAGTCCGCCCATCGTGTAGTGCACGGCGGGGTAGATCCGCATCGGCACCCGGTACGGGTCCTCGTCGGTGATCCGCTGGTACATGTCGAAGAGGTTGCCGTACTTCGCCTCGACGGCCTTGCGGCCCATGCGCTCGATCGCGTCGGCGAAGTCCAGGTACACGCCCTGGCCGCCGGGGCCGACGCCCCGGCCCTCGTCGCAGACGTTCTTCGCGGCGCGGGAGGCGATGTCGCGGGGCACCAGGTTGCCGAAGGACGGGTAGATGCGCTCCAGGTAGTAGTCGCGCTCGTCCTCGGGGATCTTGTTCGGCGGCCGGTCGTCGCCCTTGGCCTTCGGCACCCAGATCCGGCCGTCGTTGCGCAGTGACTCGCTCATCAGCGTCAGCTTGGACTGGTGGTCGCCGGTGCGCGGGATGCAGGTCGGGTGGATCTGGGTGAAGCAGGGGTTGGCGAAGTACGCGCCACGCCGGTGCGCCCGCCAGACGGCGGTCGCGTTGGAGTTCATGGCGTTGGTCGACAGGTAGAAGACGTTGCCGTACCCGCCGCTCGCCAGGACCACCGCGTCCGCGAAGTAGGTGTCGATCTTGCCGGTGATCAGGTCCCGGGCGACGATGCCGCGCGCCCGGCCGTCCACGACGATCAGGTCCAGCATCTCGGTGCGCGGGTGCATCTCGATGTTGCCGGCCGCGATCTGCCTGCTGAGCGCCTGGTAGGCGCCGAGCAGCAGCTGCTGGCCCGTCTGGCCGCGGGCGTAGAAGGTGCGGGAGACCTGGACGCCGCCGAAGGAGCGGGTGTCGAGCAGGCCGCCGTACTCGCGGGCGAAGGGCACGCCCTGGGCCACGCACTGGTCGATGATCTCGACGGAGATCTGCGCGAGCCGGTGCACGTTGGACTCGCGGGAGCGGAAGTCGCCGCCCTTGACGGTGTCGTAGAAGAGGCGGTGGACGGAGTCGCCGTCGTTGCGGTAGTTCTTCGCGGCGTTGATGCCGCCCTGCGCGGCGATGGAGTGGGCCCGGCGCGGGGAGTCCTGGTAGCAGAACTGGACGACGCGGTAGCCCTGCTCGGCCAGGGTCGCGCCGGCCGAGCCGCCCGCGAGACCGGTGCCGACGACGATGACGGTCTGCTTGCGCCGGTTGGCGGGGTTGACCAGCTTCGCCTCGAAACGGCGCGTGTCCCAGCGCTCGTTGACCGGCCCGGACGGGGCCTTGGTGTCGGCGATCGGCTCACCGGTCGTGTAGTCGGCGTAGGTTGTCATGTCAGCTCACCACTCCGGTCATGACGCCCACGGGTACGGCGACGAAGCCGATCGTGAGCAGCAGCGCGAGGACGTTCGCGGTCGTCTTCAGGGCGCGGTCGCGGGTACGGCTGCCGGCGCCGAGGGTCTGGGCGGCGGACCAGAAGCCGTGCCGGATGTGCAGGCCGAGGGCGAGCATCGCGACGATGTAGATCGTGTTGCCGTACCAGGTGGAGAAGGTGTCCACGACGTTCTGGTAGGGCTTGCCGGTCTCGAAGCCGCCGGAGTGCACCGTGCCGGTGGTCAGGTCCAGGATGTGCCAGACGATGAACAGGCCGAGGATGATCCCGCCCCAGCGCATGGTCCGCGTCGCGTAGTCGGCCCGCTTCCTCTTGTGCACGTACTTGCTGGGCCGCGCCTTGATGCCGCGGCGGCTGAGCTGGAACGCGGAGACGGCGTGGGCGACGACGGCCACGACCAGCACCACGCGGATCAGCCACAGCGTCCACTCGTAGTGCATGAACGGCTCGCCGACCGTGCGCAGCCAGTGGGCGTACTCGTTGAACTCCGTGGTCCCGAAGAAGATCTTCAGGTTTCCGATCATGTGGGCGACCAGGTAGAGCAGCATGACGAGACCGCTGACCGCCATCACTGTCTTCTTGCCGACGGTCGAGTCCCACACGGTGCGCGCCATGGACGGCCGTCGGTCCGTCCGCGTTGCCAGAGCCATGTCACAAGACGCTACGGGGACGAGGGGCCATCGGTCCAAGACATGGTCCGCCTCGTTTCCATAGGCTCTCCCTATCGCCCGGTTACGCTGGGGGCATGCAGTTGCAGCAGCTCCAGTACTTCGTCGCGGTCGCCGAGACCCGGCACTTCACCCGGGCCGCGGAGACCGTGCACGTGGCGCAGCCCTCGCTGTCCCAGCAGATCAGAGCGCTGGAGCGGGAGCTGGGCGCCGACCTGTTCCTGCGGGCGCGCGGCAACATCACGCTCACCGACGCCGGGGAGGCCCTGCTCCCGCTGGCCCGGCGCATCCTGGCCGACGCGGACACCGCCCGGCACGAGGTGCTGGAGCTGGTGCAGCTGCGGCGCGGGCGGGTCCGACTGGGCGCCACCCCGAGCCTGTGCACCGGGCTGCTGCCCGACGTGCTGCGCGCGTTCCACGACCGGTATCCCGGCATCCGGCTCATGATCGAGGAGAGCGGCTCGCACGATCTGGTGCGCGAGCTGGCGCGGGGCGCCCTCGACCTGGCGCTGGTGGTGCTCCCGCTGCCCACCGCCTCCCCGGCGCTGACCACGGTGGAGCTGCTGCGGGAGGACCTGGTGGTGGTGTCGTCACCGGAGTCACCCCGGCCGGGCGGCGGCCGGCGCGCCGTGCGCATCGCGGACCTGGAGGGCGAGCGGCTGGTGATGTTCCGGCACGGCTACGACCTGCGGGAGCTGACCGTGGCGGCGTGCCGCGCGGAGGGTTTCGAACCGGACTTCGCCGTGGAGGGCGGGGAGATGGACGCGGTGCTGGGGTTCGTGCGGGCGGGGCTGGGGATGGCGGTGGTGCCCCGGATGGTGGCGGCGCGGTCGGGGCGGGGGCTGCGGGTCACTCCGCTGGCCCGGCCGGGACTGTCCCGGACGATCGCGCTGGCGCACCGCAGTGACGTGGCTCCGCCCCGGGCGGCTCGGGAGCTGCAGCGGATGCTGTTGGAGCGGTGACGGTCTCGCTGGGCGCAGGCAGTCGGAGCGGTGACGGTCCCCCTGAGCGGAGGCAGTCGGAGCGGTGACGGCCCCCCTGGGCGCAGGCAGGGCCCGGCGGCGCCGTGGGATGGGCGTTCGCCGAGGTGCCGCGACCCGTGGCGGCGTACGCCCACGCGTCGCGGCCGCACCGTCTCACAGCCCCGCCCCCGAAGGGGGCGCTCCCCTAGGCGCCGGTGATCAGGCACCCCGGGGAGCTACGCCGTGGCGTCGACCAGCGCCAGTTCGTGCAGCCGCTCCGGCGGGCCCGGGCGGGCGTAGTACCAGCCCTGCGCCGTGTCGCAGCCGAGTATGCGGAGCTGCTCGGCCTGGGCGCCGGTCTCCACGCCCTCCACCGTGACCGTGAGGTCGAGGCTGTGGGCGAGGGAGACGATGCCCTCGACGATCTTGAGGTCGACGGGGTCGGCGGGGAACCGCTGCATGCTCTGGGTGAAGGAGCGGTCCAGCTTGAGGACGCTGACCGGGAGCCGGCGCAGGTTGGCGAGGTTCGAGTACCCGGTGCCGAAGTCGTCGAGGGCGATGTCGACGCCCATCTCGGCCAGCCGGCGCAGCGGCTTCAGCAGGTCGTCGTCGGCGCCGATCAGGGCGGACTCCGTCACCTCCAGGCACAGCGCGTCCGGGGCGACGCCCGTGCGCTCCAGGATGTCGACGGTGTCCTGGACCAGCCCGGGGTGGGTGAGCTGGCAGGGCGAGAGGTTGACGTTGATGCGCAGCGGACCGGCGGAGGTCGTCCCGCCGTACCGCTCCCGCCAGAGGCGGGCCTGCCGCACGGACTGCTCCAGGACCCAGCGGCCCAGGGGCACGATCAGCCCCGTGCGCTCGGCGAGCGGGATGAAGCGGTCCGGGCCGAGCACGCCGTGCTGCGGGTGCAGCCAGCGCACCAGTGCCTCGGCGCCGCGCACACTGCCGTCGCCGAGGTGGACCAGCGGCTGGTACTCGATGAAGAACTCGCCGCGCTCCAGGGCCGCGGGCAGCGCGGTCGTCAGCCCGTGCCGGGTGATGACGCGGGCGTCGGCCTCCGGGTCGGCCAGCTCGAAGCGGTTGCCGCCCGCCGACTTGGCCCGGTACATGGTGATGTCCGCGCTGCGCAGCACCTCCGCCGGGCTGCGCTCCCCCGCCGGGCCCTCGACGATGCCGATGCTGCCGCGCACGGTCAGTTCGCGGCCGTCGACGCTGATCGGGGCGTGCAGCGCGTTCATGATGCGCCCGGCGAGTTCGTCGACCTCGTGCCGGGTGTCGGGCCCGGTGGTCAGGGCCACGAACTCGTCGCCGCCGAGCCGGGCGACCATCTCGCCGGGTGCGGTGGCACAGGACTGCAGACGGTCGGCGACCTCCACGAGGAGACGGTCGCCGGCCGCGTGGCCGAGGCTGTCGTTGACGGCCTTGAAGCCGTCGAGGTCCAGGTAGCACAGGCCGAAGCGCTGTCCCGGTCCCGCGTTCAGGGCCTTCTCCAGGCGTTCGAAGAAGAAGCTGCGGTTGGGCAGTCCGGTCAGCGCGTCGTGCGTGGCCTCGTAGCGCAGCCGCAGGTTGAGCAGCCGGCGCTCGGTGGTGTCCTCCATCAGCGCGAGCTGGTACTGCGGCGTGCCGTCGGCGTCGCGCAGCAGGGAGACGGTGAGGTTGGTCCACAGGACGGTGCCGTCGGGCCGGTAGAAGGCCTTCTCCACGTGGTAGTGCTCGCGCTCGCCGCGGACCAGCTCCTCGTAGAGCCGCCAGGTCTGGGGCGCGTCGTCGGGGTGCGACCACTCGCGGACCCTGCGTCCGCGCATCGTGCGCTCGGTGATGCCGAACATGCGGGTCAACGCCCCGTTGACCTGGAGGATGTTGCCGTCCAGGTCGGCGATGCCGATGCCTATGGCGGCGCCCTCGAAGACCGCCCGGAAGCGGGCCTCGCTGGCGTGCAGCGCCTCGGCGACCACGCCCTGCGCCTTCAGCGCGGCCTGTGCGATGGCCTCCTGTTCGGCCAGCGTCCGGGCCCGCAGCGCTCCGGCGAAGCCGGCCGCCATGGCGTGCTGGAGCCGGGCCGAGCGGGCCCGCAGGTCCTCGGGGTCGCCGTCCTCGCCGCAGTAGAGCACCAGATAGGCGTCCACGCAGTCCAGGGTCCGGGCGAGCGCCTCGGGATCGGTGCAGTGGGAGTCGACGAGCGCGGCGCCGACCGCTCGGGCCTCGTCGGCGTCGAAGCCCCGGGCCCGCAGCGCCGCACTGAGTCTGCGGGCCAGCGGGAGCAGTTGCTCCTCGAACTCGGGCCGGGTCGACGACGTGGAGGTCACCGGGAACACGGCCCGGCTCCAGATCGTCGCGAACCGGCGCAGTCTGTCCTCCGGTCCGCCCGGCTGTGCCGTCACGCCGTACGCCCCACGCCGGCGAACCCCGAGAACGCGTACGGGTCCTCGTCCTCCGGCTCCCCCTCGGGCCGCCAGCGCGGCATCGGAACCAGTCCGGGTTCCACCATGTCGTACCCCTCGAAGAAGCGCGCGATCTCCTCGCGCGAGCGCATGATCAGCGGGTTTCGGATGTCCTTGTACACGTCCACCGCGCCCGAGGCCCGCTCGGCGGGCAGCGGAACACCCTCGTACGAGGCGTGCGTGAGGACGAGCATGCTGCCGGGCGCCAGGGCGCCGCTCAACTCGGCCACCGCACCGTACGGGTCGTCCGCGTCCTCCACGAAGTGCAGTATGGCAACCAGCAGCAGGGCCACCGGCCGATTCAGGTCGATCAGCCGCTCCACCTGGGGGCTGGCGAGGATGTCGTGCGGCTTCAGGAGGTCGGCGGCCACCACGCCCGCGTCGTCGTGGCCCGCCAGGACCGCCTCGCTGTGGGCCACCGCGACCGGGTCGTGGTCGACGTACACGACGCGGGAGCCGGGGCGGCTGCGCGCGGCCACCTCGTGGACGTTGCCGAAGGTGGGGATGCCGGAGCCGATGTCCAGGAACTGGTCGATGCCCTCGGCTGCCGCGAAGCGCACGGCGCGGCGCATGAACGCCCGGTTCGCCTGCATGATCTTGGGGAGGCCCGGCATGAACTCCATGGCCCTGCGGGCCGCTTCCCGGTCGACCTCGAAGTTGTGCGAACCGCCCAGGTAGAAGTCGTACATCCGGGACACGCTGGGCACCGAGATGTCGATGCTGCGAGGGGCCCAGGCGGGACGCTCCATCTGGCTCTCCAAGGCGTTGGCGATCCGGTGTTCGAGCTGAGGCTACTGATCGTCCGCCAAACGGGCGAGTCCAAACGGAAATTGACCGTCCGTTCCCGGTCACTGCCTGGGGCACGTGCCAGGCGCCGGGGGCGCCCCGGTCACGCCGCGGCACGCGAACGGGGCCGCCCCCTCCGCCTGGGTGCGGAGAGGACGGCCCTCGGGCCGGGCGCCGGAGCGTGACGGGCGGGAGGCCGCTACTTCTTCGGCGCGCCGACCGGCTTGCCGTCGGGCGAGACGGCGTACCACGTGCCGCCGACGCCCTGACCGTTGGTGTCGCCGGGCTTCTCGTCACCGGCGAAGGTGTAGATCGGCCAGCAGTCGACCGTCTGCTGCTCGGCGCCGTCGGGCCGGGTGAAGGTCATCAGGTCCTTCTTGACGACGCCCTCGGTGTCGTTCGGCTCCACGGGTGCCACCACCGGCCACTTCTCCAGGCAGGCGCCGGTGCAGGCCGACACGGGCTTCGGCCAGGCCTCGTCCTTCATGAAGCGGTAGACGGTCATCCCGTTCTTGTCGACGACGATCTCGCCGAGCTTCGGGTCGTTCCGGGTGGACAGTCCGGGCGCGTCGTCGGCCTGGGCCTTCTTGCCGTCGGCGGCCAGCGCGAACCACTTGCCGCCCACCCCTTGGCCCTTGACGTCGCCGGCGGCGGTGTCCTTGGCGTAGCGGTAGGCCGGCCAGCCGCCGATGGTGAGCTGCTTGGTGCCGTCGGGCCGGGTGACCTCGCCCAGCAGCTTCTCGTCGATGCCCTCGCCGGCCAGCGCGTCGTCGGCGGCCACGGGCGGCCAGGCGGCGGCGCAGTCGTTCTCGCAGGTCGTCTTGGGCGGCTCGGCGGTGTCGGCGTCGAACCGGTACAGGGTGCGTCCCGCTCCGTCGGTCACCAGCTCACCGATCTCGGCGTCGGTGGTGACGGACAGCTTGCCCGCGGGCTGGGGCGCCTTCGCCGACGCCTGCGCTCCGGCGCCGTTGCCGGTGCCCTGTCCCGCGCCGGCCCCGGCTCCGATGTCGCCGACGTCACCGGGCGCGGCCGTGGCGCCCACGTTCTGGCTGCCGGTGGCGCCGCCGCCGTCCTGGCCGCACGCCGTCGTCAGGGCCAGCACCACCGCGGCGCTCGCCACGAGTGAGGCGCTCCGCCAGGAGGTCTTCATCGTCAATCCCCGATCGTCACGAAGGTGTTGGGGCGGCTGCGCGCCGCCGCACGACACTGGGTACGCACATGGGCGCCGCTCGTGTTCAATCCGGGCGAGGATTTCTTCCGCCGCCGGGACGGGCCGACGGCCTCGCACACGGATACGCACCCCGGCGCGAGCGAAGGCGCGCAGGTCAAACCGCCGACCTCCCCGCATACCCCCTTCGGGTCAATCGTCCGGTAATCACGACTGCTTCCCCGTGCGGGGCCTTCATGATCTGCTCGTGCATGGACCCGAACCGACCCGATCCGCCTGTGCCGGACGGGTGTTGGCCCTGGTGACGCTGACGTTCACGCTCGTCGGCGCGCCGATCGGCCCGGCGCGGGCGGACGCCTGCGCGTACGCCTCGACCGGACCCGGCGGCACCGACGCCGTGGCGATCGCCGGCAGTGGCTCCTGGCCCACCTTTCCCTCGTGCCCCGAGCCCACACCGCCGCCACCGCCGCCACCGCCGCCCAAGCCGACGCCCCCGCCGCCTCCCGAGCCCACTCCCCCACCGCCCGAGCCCACTCCCCCGCCGCCTCCCGCGCCCGAGCCCCCGCCTCCGCCCGCCCCCGGTCCCGAGCCGCCACCCCCGCCACCCCCGCGGCCGGCGCCGGAACGGCCCCGGCCGGCACCGACCCCGCCGCCGGCGCCCGCCCCCGCGCCCTCGCCGGACCGGCCGGCTCCGCCCGCGCCGGCCCCGTCGACCACGCCCGCACCCACACCCCGGCCGTCGCTGAGCCCGGTGCACTATCCGCGCTACCGGGCCGCCCGGCCGCAACAGCGGTCCTCTCGCGGGGCCACCTCGCCGCTCGTCTTCGTCCTGCTCATCACGGTGCCCGCGGTGGTAGCCGTCGCCGCGCTCCGTGCGCGCTGATCCCCTGGAGCCTCTCGTGCCGGAATGGCTTGTTCTCACCCTCGCGATGCTGGCGGCGTGCGCCGTGGTCGTCCTCATCACCGTCGTACGGCACCGCCGGGCGTCCGACGACGAGGACATCACCGAGACCCCGGACGTCATCGAGTACATGACGATGTGGATCGGTGTGGTGTACGCCATCGTCCTGGGCCTGGCCATCGCGGGTGTCTGGGAGGCGCGCAGCGCCGCCCAGGACCACGTCCAGGCGGAAGCGGTCGCGCTGCACGAGATCTCGGAACGCGTCCGGGTCTATCCACCCGACGTCCGTGACCGCATCCGGGAGGATGTCAACGCCTATGTCGGACACGTCGTCACCACCGAGTGGAAGGCGATGGCCGACCGGGGCGAGGTGACCGAGCGCGGCACCGAACTCCTCGACCGGGTCCGCGCCGACGTCACGGACTACGAGCCCACGTCGGACTTCGAGGCCCAGGCGTACCAGCCGCTGGTCGACCAGGTGACCGCCGCGGACCAGGCCCGCATCGCCCGCGCCGAGTCCACCGGGGCGACGATGCCGGGCGTGGTCTGGTTCGGCCTCATCACGGGCGGAGTCGTCACGGTCGGGATGGTGTTCGCCCTGCAGATCCGGCGCACGGCACGCGAACTGGTCCTCGCCGGACTGTTCTCGGCGCTGATCGCCTTCCTGCTGTTCCTGATCTGGGACTTCGACGCACCGTTCAGCCGCGGTGTGGCGGCGTCCACGGAGCCCTTCCTGAACCTCTTCCCGGGGGCGGGCGACTGAGGAAGACCCCGCGCCGGGGGGCGTCCGACACGCCGTCGGCGTCCCCTGTGCGGCCCACACCTCTGCCCCATATGCACGACACCGATCGCGCGGGACACTCCGCCTTCCTAGCGTTTCGGGCATCGAGGTGCATTCCTGGCGCGAGCGGAACAGGTCCGCCCGCTGCTCCTCGGGGACCCGGAGGATTCACCATGCGCGCGATACCCGCCGCCTCGGTCGCACTGCTGGGCGTCGCCGCCCTCTCCGCCTGTGTACCGGCCGGGGCGGCACCGGGCCACGGTTCGACGTTCGGCTTCACGGTCTCTCCCGCCGTCGTCGCGCCGGGCGGCGAGGTGACGCTGGGGGTGGGTCGCGCCGCGGGCGGCTGCAAGGGGCGGGTCACCGTCACGTCGCCGGTCTTCGACCCGGTCGCCATCCCGCGGCACGAGTACTCGGCCACGGCACAGGTCGACCGGGACGCCCGGCGCGGAGCCGTCTACGACGTACGGTTCTCGTGCGAGGGCCGGACGGAGACCCTGGAGCTGACCATCGCGGGCGGCCACTCCGGCCACCCCACCCACGAGCCGCGCCACCCCGAGAAGGGCGTGCACGCGGGCGAGGGCGGCAGTGTCGCCGGGTTCGACGTCAAGGAGATCGGGCTGGGCTCCCTGCTCATCGCGGGTTCGGTCGGCGCGGCGTGGCACCTCTCGCGCCGCCGCACCGGCGAGGACGCGGCCTGACCCGTCCCGCGGACCCGCGGAAGACACCGCCCCCCCCCGGAACGCGCAGAACACGGAACACACAGAACGCACAGAGCACACAGAACACGCAGAGAGGTTCGCCCCGGGCAGGGAGCCCGGGGCGAACCTCTTCGTCCGTGCGGTCGTCCTCGTCCGTGCGGTCGTCCGGGAGGGCGCGCGCGCGTCGTGAAGGCCGTGGACGCGACGCCGTGCGGACCCCGCCCGTGGACGGGAGGGCCCGCACGACGACGTGCCGGGGCGGTCAGATGCGGCGCTCGGCGCGTCGGCGCATCCAGAACACGCCGCCCCCGGCGACGGCCGCGGCGACCAGCCCGCCGCCGATCGCGATGTCCGTCGAGGTGGCCCCGCTGGTGCTGCTGCCGCCGATGCCGCCGCGGACGCCGCCGATGACGGTGAAGGCGGCCGGGCGCGTCAGCCGCCTGCCCGAGCAGTTGACGGTGATGTCGTAGGAGCCCGGGCGGGCGTCCTCCTTGATGGTGGCGGTGCCCTTGGACGTCTCGTTGGCGCCCCGGACCGGGGTCAGGTGGGTCGTCCGGAAGGCGTCCGAGGTCATGGTGCCGCCCTGGGGGCAGCCGTCGACCGTGACGGTCATCTGGCCGCCCCGGGCGATCACGCTGGGCAGGGCGACGATGTTGCTCGGCTGGTTGTGGTCGCCTCCGGCGGTGGCCGTGGGGGCGGCCAGCCCGAGGACAGCGACCGCGGCGCCGGCTGCCGCGAGGGCACGAGTGTTGCGCATCTGATCCTCCGCGGAAGACGCCCCGGGACCCGTCCCCGGTCGATCGGCGAGAAAGCGCCTCCCAGAAAGACCCTCAGTTGCCGTGCCCGGCCCCGCATTTCGGGAATGGTCCGTCCTGGTGAGGGGGGTGCGGGCCCGGAAGCCCGGCGGCGGGTATCCCCGCAGGTCACGGACCGTCAGGGAATTCCGCCGGGTCCGTCCCGGATGGCTCACGCCGGGGCGCGTCCGCCACCCGTTCGCCACCGCCCCGTCGCCGGTCGGGCGTGCGGCGCTTAGCGTGCCCGTATGCGCGAACGACACGGCGACGGCCGGGTCGAGAGGGGATGGCCAATGGACGCTTCCGAGTGGGCCGAAGAGGAGGAGCGGCGCAGGAAGCGCGCTCCCTGGGGCGTGATAGCGCTGGTGCTGCTCACCGGGCTGGCGCTCATCCGGAACGGTTCGGGGGAGTTCGACCAGGGCCCGCCCCAGCCGGCGTCGGCCGCCGCCTCGGACACCCGGGTCGCTCAGGGCGACGCGGCCGCCCCGGGCCTCGCTCCCCTGCCGTACTCGGTGCCGGACCGGGTCGGCATCCCGGCCATCCAGGTCGACGCCCCGATCATGCCGGTCGGGCTCGACGCCGAGGGCTGGGTCGACGCGCCGCCGCCCGAGGACCCGAATCTGGCCGGCTGGTTCACCGGCGCGGTCACTCCCGGGGAGAAGGGCACCGCGGTCGTGGTCGGCCATGTCGACAACGAGCAGGGTCCCGCCGTCTTCTACGGGCTGGGGGCCCTGAAGAAGGGGAACAAGGTCGAGGTGCACCGCCAGGACGGGAAGACGGCGGTCTTCGAGATCTACGGCATCGAGGTGTTCGCGAAGGACGATTTCCCGGGCGACCGGGTCTACGCGTCCAAGGGCGGCCCGGAACTGCGGGTGATCACCTGCGGTGGCGGTTTCTCCAAGCAGAACGGTTACGAGGGGAACGTCGTCGCCTTCGCCCGCATGACCGAGGTCCGCTGAGCGGTCCCCGGCGCCGCGGGCGGGGCGGACGTCAGACGAGCCGTCGGCGGGGGACGGTGAGGTGGTAGCCGGAGTCCAGCAGCTCGGGAAGGTACCTGCGCAGGGCACGGACGGTCTGTGAGCGGTCGCCCCCGGCGTCGTGCGAGAGCACCACGACGCCGGGGGCGGCGCCGTCCTCGACCCGTTCGACGATGGTGCCGGTGCCCGGGGTGGTCCAGTCGAGGGTGTCGACGGTCCAGGCGAGGGGTTCCATGCCCAGTTCCGCGCCGAGCTGGAAGGCGGCGCGGTTCCACGCCCCGTAGGGGGCCCGGAACCAGCGGGGCGGCTCGCCGTAGGCCCGCTCGACGACCTCGCTGGTGCGCTCCATCTCGGAGCGGATGCGGCGCCGGGTCAGCCGGGTCAGCAGCGGGTGGGACCAGGTGTGGTTGCCGACGACGTGTCCCTCGTCGGCCATCCGGGACAGCAGGTCGCGGTTGTGGTCGGCCATCTCCCCGCAGACGAAGAACGTCGCGCGCACGTCGTACTCGGCCAGCGTGTCCAGGATGTCCGGGGTGTAGCGGGGGTCGGGTCCGTCGTCGAAGGTGAGCATCATGACGCGGCCGCGGCCCGACATGCGCAGGATCGGCTCGCTGCGCACCGGGGGCCGCCGGAGCGCCTCCCGGGGCGCGCCGTAGCCGGTGAGGGGCTGGAGGCGGTAGGCGGACGGTTCGAGCGGGCGGCGGGCCGCGGGCCCCGGGGCGGGGGCGGCCGCCGGGGCCGGTCCGTCCGCCGAGCCCACCGCCAGCGCGCCGGCGGTGCCGGCCGCTCCGACGGCCGCGGCGCCGGCCAGCAGTGCGCGGCGCCGGGTGAGCAACTGATCCTTCTGCATGACTCATCAGTCGCCCGGCGAGGGTCCGGCGCACCTGAGAAACACCGGGGCGGCGGCACGGAACCACCCGCACGGACCAAGATCGGGAGCGGCTTCGATAACCTCACCGCGTGACGGAACAGCACGCCCGGCAGTTCGAGCGGGGCACGGACGGACCCAAGGTCATCGTCGTCGGAGTGGACGGCTCCGACTCCTCGCTGCGGGCGGCGGCCTACGCCGGCGGTCTGGCCCGGCGGCAGCACGCGCTGCTCGCCGTGGTGTACGTCCAGCCGGTGCTGGCGGCGGGTGCGGCACTCGGGGCGCCGGTGGTGGAGACGACCGACGAGATCGCCGAGGAGCTGGTGGCGCAGATCCGGGAGGCGACCGAGCGGGCCAAGGGGATATTCGAGGTCCGCTGGGAGTTCCACACCTTCCGCGGCGACCCGTACAACGGTCTGGTGAAGGCGGCCGACGAGCTGAAGGCCGACGCCGTCGTCGTGGGCGCCTCGGAGCAGGCCGGGCACCGGATCGTGGGGTCGGTCGCGGTGCGGCTGGTGAAGGCGGGGCGCTGGCCGGTGACCGTGGTGCCATAGCTCCGGCCGGAGTGGCGTGTGCGTCGTGGCTTCCGTCGCGGGCGTGTGTGAGTCATCATGATCCACCGTCAGCCGTTTGCCGTTCACAAAGAGGTGAGGCGCATGGCCGGGTTCCGTATGGGCGAGGGCGTTCTCCGTCGCAAACCCATCGAGCAGATCGAGGACACGGAGGGCGGCGAGGGCTCCGGCCTGCAGCGGACGCTGGGACTGTGGCAGCTGACCGCGATCGGTGTGGGCGGCATCATCGGTGCCGGAATCTTCACCCTGGCCGGCACGGTGGCCAACGGCACGGCGGGACCGGCGGTCCTCGTCTCCTTCCTCATCGCGGGCGTCGCGAGCGCGGCGGCGGCGCTGTCGTACGCCGAGTTCGCCGGCATGATCCCGAAGGCGGGCTCGGCCTACACCTACGGGTACGCGGTCCTCGGTGAGCTGGCGGGCTGGTTCATCGGCTGGGACCTGCTGCTGGAGTACACGGCGATCGTGGCGGTGGTCGCGATCGGGATCTCCGGCTACTTCAGCTTCCTGGTCGGGGAGATGGGCGCCGACATCCCGAACTGGATGCTGGGCGCCCCCGGTACCGGCGACGGCCACCGGGTCGACCTGTTCGCCGCGCTGCTGTGCCTGCTCATCGCGTACCTGCTGAACCTGGGCATCAAGAACGCGGCCCGGTTCGAGATGGTCGTGGTGGTCCTGAAGGTGTTGGTGGTGCTGCTGGTGATCGCGGTCGGCGTCTTCCACATCGACACCTCTAACTACAACCCGTTCTTCCCGTACGGGGTCGGCGGGGCGTTCACCGGCGCGGCGACGGTGTTCTTCGCGGTCTTCGGCTACGACGCCATGTCGACGGCCGCCGAGGAGTCCAAGGACGCCCAGCGGCACATGCCGAAGGCGATCATCTACTCGCTGGTCATCTCGATGGTGCTGTACGTGGCGGCCTGTCTGGTGCTGACCGGCATGCAGCACTACACGGACATCGACCCGGAGAGCGGCTTCTCGACGGCCTTCAAGTCGGTGGGGCTGAGCGGTCTGGCCGACGTGATCGCGGTGGGCGCGATCATCGGCATCCTGACGGTGATGTTCACGTTCATGCTGGGCGTGACCCGGGTGTGGTTCTCCATGTCGCGTGACGGTCTGCTGCCCAAGTGGTTCGCCAAGACGCACCCGACGCGCCACGTGCCGACCCGGGTGACCTGGATCGTCGGTGTCGCGTCCGCGCTGATCGCCGGGTTCCTGCCGATCGGCGAGGCGGCCGAGCTGACCAACATCGGCATCCTGCTGGCCTTCGTGGTGGTGTGCGCGGCGGTGATCGTGCTGCGCTACCGGCAGCCGGAACTGCCGCGCACCTTCCGTACGCCGTGGATGCCGTTCGTGCCGGCGCTGGGCATCGTCTTCTCGATCTGGCTGATCACGTTCCTGCAGTGGCAGACGTGGGCGCGGTTCGCCGTGTGGTTCGCGCTCGGCCTGGTGATCTACTTCGGTTACTCGTACCGGAAGTCGGAGCTGGCGCGGCGGGGTTAGAGGCTGCGGAGGAAGCCCGAGACGATCTCGTCGAAGACTTCCGGCCGCTCCATGTTGGGGTAGTGCGCGGTGCCTTCCACAGTGGTGGAGCGGCCGTCCGGGACCGTGCGGGCGAGCCGTTCCGCCTCGGCGATCAGGTCGGGCGCGTCCAGGGCGCCGTTGACCGTGAGGACCGGTACGTCGATCTTCGGGACGCGGGACCAGGTGCCGGTCATCGGCACGTGGTGGTTCTCCTCGTCCGGGGTGTGCTTGGCAAGGGTGCCGAGGGCCATCTCGCGCAGCCGGGCCAGAACGCCGGGGTCGACGTCGTCGAGGGTGCGGTGCTCGCCGGGCACGAAGCGCAGGAAGGCGGTGACCCAGCCCTCGACGTCACCCGCCCCCAGCGCGCGGGCCTGCTCGGCCTGCACCTGCCGCACCCAGGGGTCGGTGTACTCGAACTCGCTGGTGGCCGCGCCCGAGACCACCACCGCACGGACCAGCTCCGGGTACTCCAGCGCCGTGTCGGTGGCGATGGCCCCGCCCATCGATACACCGACGAGCACGGCGGGCCCGGCGTCGAGGTGGCGCAGCAGCGCGGCGAGGTCGTCGGCCCAGCGGAACGGCCGGGTGGCGTTGGCCGAGGCGCCGTGGCCGCGGACATCGGGCGCGATGACGCGGTACCCGGCGGCGAGAGCCGGGATCTGTGCCTCGAAGACGCGGTGATCGACGAATCCGGAGTGCAGCAGGACGACCGGGTCCCCGGCCCCGGTGTCGCGGTAGGCGAGGTCCCCGTCCGAGGAGGGGAAGAAGCACAGATCCGACGCAGCAGTCATGACAACCAAGGTGTCATCCTGACTCCGCTTTGGCAACCCAGGTGTCATGATGGCGGGGTGAAGGACACCGACACCCCCCTCCCGCCGGACGCGCTCGCCCGGCGCCTCACCGAGGTCTACGACCTGGTCGGCCCCCTCTACCGGCGCGCGCAGCGCGGTGTCGAACAGGGCCTGGCCGCCCACGACCTGTCCGTCGGGGTCCGCGCCGTGCTGACGCTGCTCCACCGCAACGGGCCGATGACCGTGCCCCAGATGGGCCGGGCGCAGGCGATCAGCCGGCAGTTCGTGCAGCGCATGGTCAACGAAGCGGCGGCGCGGGACTTGGTCGAGAGCATCCCGAACCCGGCGCACCGGCGGTCGTCGCTGATCCGGCTGACCGGGCCGGGCCGGGACGCCATCACCGCCGTACTGGACCGGGAGCACCGACTGCTGCGCGACGTCGGCGGCGACCTGACCGACACCGACGTCGCCGCCTGCCTGCGGGTGCTCGGGGCGATGCTGACGGCCCTGGACCACGTGGACGACGCCTGACCCGCGCTACTTCCCCATCACCAGGCCGTCCTCCGCCGCGCCCCGGCTGAGCACGATGTCGCGGATGCGGTCGCGCACGGCCTTCACCTCGGCGCCCTTCTCCAGCGCGCGGTTGAGGTTCACGACCCGGCCGGCGTCGACGTCGAACAACTGCGGGACGAACTCGGCCTTCGTCACCCGCCAGCGCTCGCCGGGCCGGGCGGGCGGGGCGAAGGTGAAGCGGCCGATGGACGACTGGTTGCCGCGCGGGTCGCGTTCGCCGTCGCCGTTGATCATCTCGCCCGCGATCTGGTCGCCCATCCCGTAGACCACCCAGGTGCCGTTGACCTTCTCGTACGCCTGGGGCACATGGGCGTGCGTACCGAGGATCAGGTCGATGTCGGGGCGCTCGCCGGTGCGGGCGGCGGTCAGGCTCCGGGCCAGCGTCAACTGGTCCTGGTCGGGTTCGTCCTGCCATTCGGTCCCCCAGTGCAGGGACACGACGACGACGTCCGCGCCGGCCTCGCGGGCGGCCCGGGAGTCCGCGACGATCCGCTCCTCGTCGATCATGTCCACCGCCCAGGGCTGCCCGTCGGGCAGCGGATGGCCGTTGGTGTGGAGGGTGTAGGCGAGATGGGCGACCTCGGCCCGGCCCGCGCGCAGGACGGTCGTGGTGTGCGCCTCCGTCTCGGAGCGCGCCGTCCCGGCGTGCCGCACGCCGGCGCGGTCGAGGGCGTCGAGGGTGCGGCGGATGCCGTCGGCGCCGTCGTCGACGCTGTGGTTGGAGGCGGTGGAGCAGCCGTCGTAGCCGGTGGCGGCCAGCGCCTCGGCCACTTCCGGCGGGGACTTGAACAGGGGGTAGCCGCTGTAGTCGCCGTTCGCGCCGTACACGGTCTCCATGTGGCACAGGGCCAGGTCGGCGCCGGAGACCACGGGCCGGGCGCCCGCCAGCATGGGGCGGAAGTCGTAGCCCGCGCCGCCCGCGTCGAAGCGGGCCCGGTCGATGATCGAGTCGTGCGGCAGCACGTCGCCGGAGGCGACCAGGGTGAAGGCGCCGGTGTCCGCGGCGGACGGTGCCGGGGCCGGTGGCTTCGGCGGTTCGTGGTCGCGGGCCTGACAGGCCGCGCCCGCGGTGAGGAGGGCGGTCAGGGCCAGGGCCACCTGCCGACTGCGTGTGATCATCCGTTCACTCCGCTGGGGTCGCACACACCGGGAAAAGTCACATTTACCGACAAACAGGTAATGGGTCCCCTGTGGCCCCGGGCGGCTGCGACACGCTCATTAGCCCGTCCGGCGTGCGCGAACGGGGTGCGCCGACCGTTCGTCGAACCGTTCGTCGACGCGATCGACCGTCCGTCGCACACCCGTGCGCGCGCCCTGTCCCCCGACGGCCCCCTGCGGTGCCATACGGCCATGACGGCCGGAAACACCCTGATGGACAGGACCAGCGAGACGACCGCCGAGCACGAGCTCGCCGCACTCCAGCGCGAGCATGGCCGGCCGCTCTTCGCGCTGCTGCTGCGGCTCAGCGACGGAGACCGGCAACGCGCCGAGGACCTCGTGCAGGAGACCCTGGTGCGCGCCTGGCAGCACCCCGAGGCCCTGCGCGCCGACGACTTCGACTCCGTACGGCCGTGGCTGCTCACCGTGGCCCGGCGGCTGGCGATCGACGCGCGCCGGGCCCGGCAGGCGCGCCCCGCCGAGGTCGGCGACGCCGTGCTGGAGAACGCGCGGGTCTGCGCCGACCACGCCGAACGGGCCGCCGCCGCCCTGGACGTGCGCGAGGCTGTGAAGACTCTCACTCCCGAGCACCGTGAAGTCCTGGTGCTGGTGTATTTCCAAGGGGCGAGCGTGGCGGAAGCCGCGGCGGCCCTGGGCATCCCACCCGGTACCGTGAAGTCCCGCGCGTACTACGCGCTGCGCGCCCTGCGCAGGGTGCTACCGGGATACGCCGCCGACCTGCGGTGAAACCGACCCGATGGTCAAACCTCCGTAAAGCGCCTTGCCCGGGACCCCGGTTGAGTAATCGGCTGTCCTCATCCGTGTTCCGGACGGGGGCCCATGACCCGGGTCGGGCGACGCGCACGCACCGGAGGAAGGCAGGAAGGGATGCTGCACAGAGGTCAAGAGAGCACGGACGGCACGGGCGGCGGCGAACTGACCGTTCCCATGGCGTGGTTGTACGCCGAGTACATCGCCGACGAGCTGCTGCGGACCGGCGACCTGATGCCGCCGACGTCCTTCGAGTTCCGCGCCGGACGCGACGCGCTGGCGCTGACCGTCTTCCTGTCCGACACCGAGGACGAGCTGAGCGGCATCCGGGTCATCACCCGGCTGGAGACCTGGCTGTCGCTGACCGCCTACGACCAGCCGTGGCAGGAGTGGGTGCGCCTGCGCCTCGCCGAGGTCACGGCCGACGCCGTCGCCGCCGGCCGGCACTCGCCGGACCTGGACATGGCGCGGGCCGCCTGGCGCTGGCTCGAGGAGACCGAACTGCTCGCCCCGGACCTCGACGCGGTGCCCGGCGGAGCGCCGGTGACCGGCGAGGACGAGGGGCCGAAGGTGTGGACGCCGGCCTGGCAGCTGGGTCTGCCGCTCGGCCACCTCGCCATCCACCTTTTCTGATTTCCTCGGGCAGGGACCAATCCGCCGGCTCCGCCGCTCCGAATCCCTCGGGCGCGATTCCGCGGGTGGCTTGAGTGATTCGGCTGTCCGGTGCGTACGGGTGGGAGCACGGAGTGACCCCACCCCCACCCAACGGCACGAGGATTCGGCATGAGGTCCCTGGAGAGGCATCGTGACGTCGGCGCCTACGCGCTCGGCGTGCTGGACGAGGCGGACGCGTTCCGCTTCGAGGACCACCTCATGGAGTGCCCGCGGTGCGCGACGCAGGTGACCGAATTCGGCCCCGCCACCCGCCAGTTGATGTTGTACCGGCAGGCGACGCCCCGTCCCGTCCACCCCATGGCCAGGCCCGGCCCGCGCCTGCTGGACCGGCTGCTGGGCGAGGTCGCCGCCCGTCGCCGGTCGGGCCGCCGGCGTGTGTTGTACGCCGTGGCCGCCGCGGTCGTGTGCGCCGTGGCCGGTTCCGGCGCCGTCCTCCACGCGGGCCCGGCGGACGCACCCGGGGTGCGGCTCACCGCCACCGACGAACGGTCGGGGGTGTGGGCGCGGGTCTCGGCCGAGGACCGGGCCTGGGGCACCGGGGTGGAACTCACCGTCAAGGACGGGGCGGGCCCGCGGCCCTGCCGGCTGGTCGCCGTCGGCCGCGACGGCACCGAGCAGACGGTCACCAGCTGGATGGTCCCCGGGCGCGACGACCGGCCGAGCACGATGCGCGGCGGGGCCGCCCTGCACACCGACCAGATCGCCCGCTACGAGGTGCGGACCGCCGACGGGGAGCGTCTGGTGACGCTGCCCGTCGGGTGACAGCGCGCCGGGCGACCGTCACTTCAGCAGCCGGGACAGCCTGCGGTCCGCCAACGGCTTGCCGCCGGTCTGGCAGGTCGGGCAGTACTGGAGCGAGGAGTCGCTGAAGGAGACCTCGCGGATCGTGTCGCCGCACACCGGGCAGGGTTCGCCGGTGCGGCCGTGGACGCGCAGCCCGCTCTTCTTCTCGGACTTCAGCCGGCCGGCCGCGACGCCCCGGGAGCGCTCGACGGCCTCGGTGAGCGTGGTGCGCAGCGCCGTGTACAGCCGGGCGGTCTCCTCGTCGGTGAGCGAGGCCGCCCGTTTGAACGGGGACATCTTCGCCGCGTGCAGGATCTCGTCGCTGTAGGCGTTGCCCACGCCCGCGATCAGGCTCTGGTCGCGCAGGGCCCCCTTGAGCTGCCGCCGCTCGCCCCGGAGGAGGGCGGCGAAGCGCGCCTCGTCGAAGTCGTCGGCGAGCGGGTCGGGGCCGAGCCGCGCCACACCCGGCACCTGCTCCGGGTCGGCCACGACATGGACGGCGAGCCGTTTCTGCGTGCCCGCCTCCGTCAGGTCGAAGCCGGCCCCCGTGTCGAGGGCGACGCGCAGGGCGAGCGGACCCTTGCCGGGGCGGGGCGGGCCGTCGGGCAGGCTGTCCCGCCAGTGCAGCCAGCCCGCACGGGCCAGGTGGGTGACCAGATGCGGGCCGTCGGCGGTCTCGACGTCGAGGAACTTGCCGTGCCGGTGCACGGCGGCCACCCGGTGGCCCTCCAGCGCGGTGAGCGGCGGGTCGTACGTCTTCAGGACGCTGATCGCCACCGGCAGCACCCGGACGATCTCGCGGCCGGTCAGGTGCTCGGTCAGGAAGTCCCTGAGCGCCTCGACCTCGGGCAGTTCTGGCATACGTCCAGGGTGCCACCGGGGACCGACAGTGCCAGTGGGACGGCCGGGACTCAGCCCGTGCGGTGGGAGACCACGAACTCGGACCAGACGCACTTGCCGCCGCCGCGCGCCTCCACGCCCCACACGTCGGCGAGCGTCTCGACCAGGAGCAGCCCCCGTCCGGAGACACCGTCGTCCCCGGCCTCCCGGCGGCGCGGCAGGGCGCTGGAGGAGTCCTCGACCTCGACCCGCAGCCTGCGGTCGGTACCGGTCAGCAGCCGCAGGGTGACGACCGCCGAGCCCTCGGTGTGCATCAGGGCGTTGGTGACCAGCTCGTCGGCGACCAGCTCGATCTCGTCGCTCTGGCCCGAGGCCCCCCAGGCGCGGACGGCGGCGCGGATCATGTGCCGGGCCTCGGTCAGCGCCTCGGGATCGCCCGGGGAGACGTGCTGCTGGAGCCGGCCGAAGGTCCTCGGAGCGCCCGTGCCGTGGCGGCGCAGCAGGAGCAGCGCCACGTCGTCGTCGCCCCGGCGCTCCTCGGCCACGTCGATGAGCCGGTCCGCCAGGTCCCGCACGTCCTGCGGACCCGAGGCGACCAGCGCGGTCAGGACCTCGATGCCCTCGTCGAGGTCGGCGCCGGGCTGCTCGACCAGGCCGTCGGTGCACAGCAGCAGGGTGTTGCCGGGGTCCAGCTCGACGGTGGAGACCGGGTAGGCCAGGCGCCCGAACTCGGCGGACAGGCCGAGCGGCAGTCCGCCCTCGACCGGGGCACGGCGGCAGCTTCCGTCGCCGTACCGCACGAGCGGGTCGATGTGCCCGGCGCGGACCACCTGGACCACCCCGGTGGCCAGGTCTGCCTCCGCGTACAGGCAGGTCGCGAAGCGGTCGGTGTCCAGTTCGTGGAGGAAGACGGAGGCCCTGGCCATCACCGTGGCGGGCGGGTGGCCCTCGGCGGCGTAGGCCCGCAGGACGATGCGGAGCTGGCCCATGACGGCGGCGGCGTGCGTGTCGTGCCCCTGGACGTCGCCGATGACGGCGCCGACCCGGCCCCCGGGCAGCGGGATCAGGTCGTACCAGTCGCCGCCGATGTCCCGGCCGAGGGCACCGCCGATGGAGGCCGCGCGATAGCGGACGGCGACGTCGCAGCCGGGCACGCTGGGGATGGTGCGCGGCAGCATCGCCTGCTGCAGGCCCTCGGCGAGGTCCATCTCCTGCTCGTAGAGCATGGCCCGCTGCAGGCTCTGCGCGATGCCGCTGCCGAGCGCGACGAGGACGTTGCGGTCCTCCGCCGAGAAGCCGTACCGGTCGCTGTAGAGCAGCCCGATGGCGCCGATCGGCCGGGCCTGGGCGATCAGCGGCAGGTAGGCCGCCGCGGTGATGTTCAGATGGGTGATGTGCTGCCAGAGCAGGGGGTAGCGTTCGGCGAACTCCTCCGGCGACTCGATGAAGCGGGGGCTGAGGGTGCGCACCGCCTCGCTCATCGGGTAGGGCTCGTCGATCCGGGTGACGCGGGTGCCGGGGACGAAGGTGTTGTCGGGACCGTCGGCGACCAGCCGGATGCGGCCCGCCTCGACCAGGCCCATGACGAGGCTGGTGGCGCCCAGCCGGGTGAGGCCGTGGGTGTCCCGCAGGACCTCGATGACCTCGTCCACCGTGCGGGCGTGCGCGAGGGCGGCCGTGGCGAGCTGGACGACGTTGGTGAGCCGGCGGCGGGCCTCGTCCTGGGCGGCCTGCTCGCGACGGGCCTCGATGTCGGCGATCTCCTGGGTCGCGTCGCGGACGATCCCGATGATCCGGCGGGGGCGGCCGGTCTCGTCCCGGCGGATGTAACCCTGGGTTCGGGTCCAGCGCAGGGTGCCGTCACGGCGGCGCAGGCGGAAGTAGGTGCCGTAGTTCTCGCTGCCGTCCTTCATGGCCCGGGCGACGATGGTGTCCAGCCGGCGTCCCTCGGCCGCGGGAACGCGCACCGACAAGGACTCGGGCCGTCCGTCGTACTCCTCGGGGCGCAGGTCGAACACCTCGTGGGCCTGGGCGTCCATGTGGAACAGTCCCGTGTCCAGGTCCCAGTCGAAGCTGCCCATGCGGTTGAGCGCCAGGATCGGGTCCGGGTGGGCGGGCCAGTCGTCCGGGAGTGACGGGGCACTCGCTGCCCGATCAGCCATGCGCCCTACCTTGCCAGGATTCGTCCGATTCTTCGACTCCGGCTGGGCCGCCCGGGGCGTCGGACGAGGGGGCTCCCGGCCGGCCGGGGTACACAGTGCGTGGTGGTACGAGAGGAGCGCGCGCCGTGGAGTGGTTCACCGCACCCGAGTACGGGACGGCCCGGCTGGTCTTCCAGCGGGGTCTGGCCGTCATGTACGTGGTCGCGTTCCTGACGGCGGCCCTGCAGTTCCGTCCGCTGCTGGGCGAGCGCGGTCTGACGCCGGTGCCGCGCTTCGTCGAGCGGGTGCCGTTCAGGAAGGCGCCGAGCCTGTTCCAGCTGCGCTACTCGGACGGTCTCTTCGCGGGTGTGGCGTGGACAGGCTGCGCGGTGTCGGCGGCGCTGGCGGCGGGAGTGGACTCGCTGCTGCCGCTGTGGGGCGCGATGCTGCTGTGGCTGGTGCCGTGGGTGCTGTACCTGTCGATCGTCAACGTGGGACAGACCTGGTACTCCTTCGGCTGGGAGTCGCTGCTGCTGGAGACCGGCTTCGTCGCCGTCCTCCTCGGCAACGACGAGGTGGCGCCGCCGGTCGTCGTGCTGTTCCTGCTGCGCTGGCTGCTGTTCCGGGTGGAGTTCGGGGCGGGGCTGATCAAGATGCGGGGCGACGAGTGCTGGCGGAAGCTGACGTGTCTGGACCACCATCACGAGACCCAGCCGATGCCGGGTCCGCTGAGCTGGTTCTTCCACCACCTGCCCCGGCCGCTGCACCGTGTCGAGGTCGCCGCGAACCACGTCACGCAGCTGGTGGTGCCGTTCCTCCTGTTCGCCCCGCACCCCGTCTCCACGGCCGCCGCCGCGCTGATGATCGCGACCCAGCTCTGGCTGGTGCTCTCGGGCAACTTCTCCTGGCTCAACTGGATCACCATCGTGCTGGCCCTGTCGGTGATCCGCTTCCCGGCCGATCCGCCGGACGTCGCGGCCGCGCCGCTCTGGTACGAGGTCGTGGTCCTGGCGGTGGCGGCGCTCCTGGTGTTCCTGAGCCACCGGCCGGTGCGCAACATGATCTCCCGCCGCCAGGTGATGAACCGCTCCTTCGACTCGCTCCACCTGGTCAACACCTACGGCGCCTTCGGTTCCGTCAGCCGGGTGCGGTACGAGGTGGTGGTCGAGGGCACCGCCGACGAGGTGGCCAGGAAGGACGGCGACTGGCGCGCGTACGAGTTCAAGGGCAAACCCGGTGATCCACACCGCTGGCCGCGCCAGTTCGCGCCGTACCACCTGCGCCTGGACTGGCTGATGTGGTTCGCCGCGCTGTCGCCGTCCTACGCCGGGCCGTGGTTCGGCACCTTCGTGGAACGGCTGCTGGAGAACGACCGCGCCACGCTGCGGCTGCTGCGCCGCTCCCCGTTCCCGCCCGACGCGCCGCCGCGCTTCGTGCGCGCCCGGCTGTTCCGGTACCGGTACACGACCTGGCGGGAACTGCGGGAGACGGGCGCGTGCTGGGAGCGGACGTACGTGCGGGAGTACCTGCCGCCGACCCGGCTCACCGGGAAGCGGTGAGCCGGGTCCGCCGGAGGCGTCAGGCGCGCTTCAGCCGCAGGGTCATCAGCTGGAAGGGACGCAGCCGTACGGCGATCCGGTCGCCGTCCGCCTCGGCCGCGGCCTCCTCCCCGGCGAGCGGACGCTCCAGCAGGTCGGTGACCGCCACGCCCGCGACCGGGAAACCGGCCGTCAGGGTGGCCCGCGCCCGGCCGCCGTGGGCCTCGTGGAAGCGGACCACGACGTCGCCGCTGCCGTCGTCGGCGAGCTTGACCGCGGTGATCACGACCGCGTCCCGGTCGACCGAGACCAGCGGCGCCACCTCGCCGGCGCCGGTGACCCGGCGCTCGGGCAGGTTGATCCGCCAGCCCTCGCGCACGGCGTCGCCGATGCCCGCGCCGGGCACCAGCGCGTGCCGGAAGCGGTGCACGCCCTGGTCGGTCTCGGGGTCGGGGAAGCGCGGGGCGCGCAGCAGGGAGACCCGGACGGTGGTGGTCGTGCCTTCGTCGCCGTCGGTGCGGACGGTGCGGGTGACGTCGTGGCCGTACGTCGAGTCGTTGACGACGGCGACGCCCCAGCCGGGCTCCTCCAGGTGGACGAAGCGGTGGTTGCAGGCCTCGAACTTGGCCGCCTCCCAGCTGGTGTTGGTGTGGGTGGGCCGGTGGAAGTGCCCGAACTGGGTCTCCGAGGCGTACCGTTCGGCGTGCACGTCGAGCGGGAAGGCGAGCTTGAGGAACTTCTCCGTCTCGTGCCAGTCGACCTCCGTGTCCACCTCGAGACGCCGCTCCCCGGGCGGCAGGGTGAGCACCTGGGTGACGCGGGAGGAGCCGAAGGAGCGGACGATCCGCACCGAGGCGCCGTCGTCGCCGGGGGTCACCTCGTCGGCGTCGTTGAGGTCGGTGACCGTGTTGCGGTAGAACGCGTCGACGTCCCAGGCGTCCCACATGTTGGGGAAGTCGGGGTGCAGCTGGAGCAGGTTGCCCGCCGTGCCGGGCGCGATGGTCTCGCGGTCGGCGGTCAGGTCGTACGCCGACACCACCAGGCCGCGTGCGTCGATCTCGACGCGGAGCAGGCCGTTGTCGAGGACGTGCCCGCCGTCGGGCCGGGGGGCGAGGCCGGTGCGGCCCTCGGCGACGACGGTGGCGGCGGCGCCCGCCCGGACGCCGCTGCGGGGATGCGGGGCGGAGTTGAAGACCAGCGGAGTGTCGCCCTCCCCGGCCAGGGCGCGCTGGGCGGCGTCGACGATGCCGTTCAGTTCGGCGGCGACCCGGTCGTAGGTGGCGCGGGCCTCGCGGTGCACCCACGCGATGGAGGAGCCGGGCAGGATGTCGTGGAACTGGTGCAGCAGGACGGTCTTCCAGATGCGGTCCAGGTCGTCGTACGGGTAGGGGAACCCGGTGCGGACGGCCGCCGTCGCCGCCCACAGCTCGGCCTCGCGCAGCAGGTGTTCGCTGCGTCGGTTGCCCTGCTTGGTCTTGGCCTGGCTGGTGAGGGTGGCGCGGTGCAGTTCGAGGTACAGCTCGCCGACCCAGACGGGCGGGTGCGGGTTCTCGGCCTCGGCCTTCTCGAAGAAGGCGTGCGGGGTCTCCCACTCGACCGTCGCCGAGCCCTCCAGGTCGCGCAGGCGGGCGGCCTTGGCGACCATCTCGCGGGTGGTGCCGCCGCCTCCGTCGCCCCAGCCGGTGGGGGCCAGGGAGTGCCGGGCCACCCCCTTGTCCTTGAAGTTCCTCGCCGCGTGGGCGATCTCGCTGCCCTTCATCGAGCAGTTGTAGGTGTCGACGGGCGGGAAGTGGGTGAAGATCCGGGTGCCGTCGATGCCCTCCCAGCGGAAGGTGTGGTGCGGGAACTTGTTCGTCTGCGACCAGGAGATCTTCTGCGTCAGCAGGTACTTGGCGCCGGCCGCCTTGATGATCTGCGGCAGTCCGGCCGCGAAGCCGAAGGTGTCCGGCAGCCACGCCTCGTCGTTCTCGACGCCGAACTCGTCGAGGAAGAAGCGCTTGCCGTGCACGAACTGGCGGGCCATCGCCTCCGATCCGGGCATGTTGGTGTCCGACTCCACCCACATGCCGCCGGCCGGCACGAACCGTCCGTCGGCCACGGCCTTCTTGACCCGGGCCCACACCTCGGGCCGGTGGTCGCGCACCCACGCCCACTGCTGGGCCTGCGACATGGCGAAGACGAAGTCCGGCTCGTCCTCCAGCAGGGCGGTCATGTTGGAGGTGGTGCGGGCCACCTTGCGCACGGTCTCGCGCAGCGGCCACAGCCACGCCGAGTCGATGTGCGCGTGACCGACGGCGCTGACGCGGTGCGCGGAGGGGACGGCGGGGGCCGACAGCACCTCGGTGAGGCGGGAGCGGGCGGCTCGCGCCGTGCCGTTCACGTCCTGGAGGTCGATGGCGTCCAGCGCCCGGTCCACCGCGCGCAGGATCTCCCAGCGGCGCGGCGACTCCACCGGCAGCTCGGCCATCAGCTCGCCGAGCACCTCCAGGTCGAGCACCAGGTTCCACACTGTCTCGTCGAGGACGGCGAGGTCCATGCGGGCGAGGGTGTACTGCGGCTCGCTGCCCGCGGTGTCCTTGTCGCCGAGCGGGGTGGGCACGAAGGGGTGGTAGTCGAGGATGACCGGGTTGGAGGCCGCCTCGATGTGCAGGCGGACCTCCTCGCCGCCCTCGACGGGGGCGCCGATCCGCACCCACTGGTTGCGCGGGTTGAGACCCTTCACCGGGGTGCCGTCGGGCCGGTAGACCAGGCCCTCGCACTGGAAGCCGGGCATGTTCTCGTCGAAGCCGAGGTCGAGGATGGCCTCGACGGTCTTCCCGGCCCACTCCTCGGGCACGGTGCCGGTGACGCGGAACCAGCTGGTGCCCCAGGGCGCGCCCCAGCGGGCGCCCACCTCGACGGGTTCGGGTTCGGCCGCGAGTCCCTCCTCGACCGGCACGGGCTCGCCGGGCGCGTTCCAGACGGCCACGTCCAGGGGCACGGACTCGGGGTACACGGCGGGGCGGACGCGCTCGTCGAGGACGCGCTTGAGGCGGGCTTCGACCAGGTTGCGGTCGTCATGCATGCGGGTGCTCCGGGGTCGGTGGGGCGGGTGGTTACCAGGAGTGGGTGACGGTCGCGGGAGCGGACGTGGTGTACAGCTCCCCAACGGCGCGCACTTCGAATCGTGCGGCGCGCTCGCCGGGCTCGGGCCGGAGCCCGCCCGCGAACCAGGCCCGCTGGCAGGTGCCGCCGAGGAAGCGGCGGGTGCCGTCGGGCAGCACGCGGTGGAGGATGTGGTGGCGCAGGTCGCCCGGTGGCCGGTTCCAGGCGAAGCGCAGGTCTCCGCCGCTCGCGGCGGTGACGCGCAGGGCCGTGGGGGCGCCTGGGGTCTCCGGTGCCCGGTCGCGGACGGCGAGACCTCCCAGTCTCCATCGCACGGGCCCCTGGGCGGCGGTGAGCCGGACGCCGATGGCGTGCAGTGTGCCGGTGCGGTTCCGTCCGTCGTTGCGTCTGCCGTGTCGCGTGCCGGTCGGCGTGCCGGTTCGCGTGCCGGTCAGCCCCGTGAGCGGGACGGTCGCCGTCTGCCAGCCGTTGACCGACTTCACCGTCCTCGCCGCGGTCACCGGCAGCCACCGGTACGGCGGTGCCGCGCCCGGTTCACCGGCCTCTTCCGTGGCGACGGCGAGTTCGACCGTCACCGCGCCGGCGTCCGTGCGGTGCGTCAGCTCGACAACGGTGTTCACACCCATGGGACACCGGGTCGCGTAGAGGTCCAGTACCGTCGGCGCGTCGAGTTCACCGTCGACCAGCACGCTGCTGCCACCGCGCCAGGCGTCCGCGAAGTCGAAACCGACGGTCGGACGCGTGCCCTCGGTGCGGACCACCCATCGCCGCGCGGGCATCCGGTCCTGGAGTCCGAGGTGGTTCCACGCCGCGTCCGAGGTCACGACGCCCTCCTCGTACCACCGCAGCCCGTGCCCGGTGTTGAAGCTGCTGGCGAACGGCAGGGACGTCACCGTCGACCGGTCGGCGACCGACACGGCGGGCGCGCGCCAGGAGTCCCCGCCGTCCGGGCGGGACGGGTCGAGCGACTCGCCCGTCCAGAACCGGTCGTCGGCGGCGTGGAAGTCGCCCGGTGTCCGCCGGTCCTCGGGGAGGTGGTTGCGGGTCCACTCGGGCCGGTACAGGCCGATCGACGTCGTGTGCGCGCCGTCCCGCGGCACGATCGCGTCCCAGTTCTCGGAGGTGTTCCAGCCGTTCGCCTCCACGTCCACGCCGGCCCACAGCTCGTAGCGGCCGCGGCCGAGCCCTTCGGCCCGCTCGCCCGAGGAGGCGAGGCGGTCGGCCGTCCAGCGGAAGTCGACGAACATGGCGTCGGCGGCCTCGAAGAACGCCTGGTTCCGGTCGTTCAGGGCACCTTGCCAGCTGACCGCGCCGTCCACGGTCATCGAGTCGTACCAGGTCACCCGCTGTCCCTTGGCCGAGGCGAGGGACTTCAGCTCCCGCAGGAAGCTCCGCATGTCCGCGCCGAGCGCGGCGTCCCCTCCCCCGGTCTCCGCGTTGACGAACCAGCCGTCGAAGCCGTACGCCTCGGCGACCGCGACCAGTCGCCCGGCGAGCGGGTGACGTCCCGCGGCGTCCTTCTGCACCAGGTCGCGGGTCCAGCGCAGTTGGCCGCCGTAGGCGGCGGGCGGCAGGAAGACGTTGCCGAGGACGGGTACGCCGTGGCGGTGGGCGGCGTCGACGACGGGCGCGTTCGGGGCGAGGATCAGTCCCTCGCCCGAGGAGCCGCCCCAGAAGACGAGTTCGTCGACGTACGCCCAGTGGGTGAGGGCGTAGTGGTCGGCGGTGGCCGAGCCCTGGGAGGGGTTGCCCGCGGTGGGGCCGAAGGAGACCAGGGCCTGGATGCGGGCCTGCCCCGCGCGGGCGGTGGTGTTGGCGGGGGTCGGGGTGAAGCGGTCGGCGAGCGGCACGGAGGCGGTGTTGAAGGGGAGGTCGGGGTCGTCGGCCGCGCGCCACTGCTTGAGGCTGCGCCAGGTGATGCCGTCGCCCGGGGTGCCGGACGGCAGCGAGTCGGGGAACCAGTAGGAGGCGTACGGCTGGAGCGGTGCCGCGGACCGGGCGGGGCTCCCGGGTGCGGCGCTCGCCGAGCGCGCGGACCACAGGGCGGCGGCGGTGCCCGCGCCGGCGAGCAGGACGGTGCGTCGGGTGGGGTTCACGAGCGGGTGCCTCCTTGGCGAACCGGTGATCCGTCGGGCCCGTGCGGGGTGGGGAGTACCTGGTCGGGGGTGACGACCTCGGTGATGCCGCGCGCCGTGAGGTGGCCGGTGTCCGCGGCGCGCGTGTCGAGGACGGTGGTGGGGCGGGCGCCGTCGGCGACCAGCCGGAAGAAGGCGTCGAAGACGGCGCCGCCGGGTGCGCAGGCCGAGCGTGCGGCGGGGTCGGCCGGGACGGTCAGCGCGGTGGTGCGCGGTGCGGGGGCCGGGCGGGTCCCCGCGGCTGCCGCGCGGGCCGCCCGGGCCAGGACCCGGGCCGCTTCCTTGGGACGCCGGTCGTTGGTGAGCAGCCCGAGCCCGTACTCCAGCTCGGGGAAGTCGGCCAGCGAGCGGGACACGTCGTGGGAGCACCACCAGGTGACGCCCCACAGGTCGGGGCAGTCCAGCGCGTTCTCGACGGTCGCCTCGGTGAAAGCGGCGGCGTGCTCGGCGGGGACCAGGGGCGCGGGGGCGCCGACCTCCTGCAGCCACACCGGGCGGTGGGGGTCGTCGGCCCATGCCTTGCTCAGCTCGACCAGATAGGCGGCGTGGTGCTCGCTGGGCACGGAGGCGCGGCCGTGGCGCTGGGCGGTGCCGTTGAAGACCCAGGAGTGCACGGCCGTCACGGCGCCCCGCCGGGCGGCCTGGGCGGGGGTGAAGGGCTGGTCGTCCTGGTACCACGTCGCGTCGTACTCGGCGTGCAGGTGCGTCCGCCCGGGGGCGCCCTCCTCGCAGGCGGCGAGCATCCGCTCCAGCCAGGCGTCGATCTGGTCTTCGGTGGCCCGGTCGGGGTCGGGGTGGGGCCCGGCGGAGAACTGGTTGACCTCGTTGCCGAGGGTCATGCCGAGGAAGTTGGACCGGCCGGCCAGGGCGGCGGCGAGGGTGCGCAGGTAGGTGGCCTGGCCGTCGAGGGCGTCGGGGTCGGTGAAGAGGTTGCGGCGGTGCCAGGTGCGGGTCCAGGCCGGGAGGAAGTCGAAGCTGCTCAGGTGGCCCTGGAGGCCGTCGACGTTGACGTCGAGGCCCCGCTCGCCGGCCGCGTCGACCAGCGCCACCAGGTGCTCGACCGCCCGCCGGCGGACGAGGGAGCGGTTGGGCTGGAAGTAGGGCCACAGCGGGAAGACGCGGATGTGGTCCATGTCCAGTGCGGCGATCGAGTCGAGGTCGGCGCGTACGGAGTCGAGGTCGAAGTCGAGCCAGTGGTGGAACCACCCCTCGCTCGGGGTGTAGTTGACGCCGAAGCGCACGGCAGAAGGCATGCGGTGTCCTTGTGAGGGGGAAGCGGGTGGTTCAGCCCTTGACCGCGCCCTCGCCGACCCCGCGGAAGAAGTACCGCTGGAGGCAGGCGAAGAGGACGATCAGCGGCGCCACGGCGATGATCGTGCCCGCGGCGACGAGCCGCTCGTCGTTGGCGAAGGTGCCGTGCAGGTAGTTGAGACCGATGGTGAGCGTGAAGTTGGCGGGGTCGCTCAGCACGATCAGCGGCCACAGGAAGTCGTCCCAGGACCCCATGAACGCGAAGATCGCGACGACCGCGAGGGTGCCCTTCACGGCCGGCAGGGCGATGCGCAGGAACCGCTGCCAGACGTTGGCGCCGTCGACGTAGGCCGCCTCCTCGATCTCGTAGGGCAGGTTGAGGAAGGCGTTGCGCATCAGCAGCACGTTGAGGGCGCTGACGCAGCCGGGCAGCAGGACGCCGATCAGGGTGTTGTTGAGGCCGAGTTCCCGCATGGTGGTGAACTGGGCGATGATGATGCCCTCGACCGGGACGAGCATGGTCAGGATGAAGACCAGGGTGGCGACGCGGCGGCCCCGGTAGCGCAGCCGGGCCAGGGCGTAGCCCGCGAGCGCGGCGCCGACGCAGTTGGTCACGACGTTGGCGAGGGCGACCTTCAGCGAGTTGAGGGCGTAGTCCCAGACGGGGATGGTCTCGGCGACCCGCTCGTAGTTGTGCGGGGTGGGGTCGGAGGGCAGGAACCTCGGCGGGGAGCTGAAGATGTCCTCCGTCGGGCCCTTCAGCGAGGTCGACAGCTGCCACAGGAACGGGCCGACGGTCAGGGCGAGCACGCCGAGCAGCAGCAGGTAGCGCAGGACGAGTTCCCACACGCGTATCCGCCGGCCGTTCTCGTCGGTGATCCGGGGCTCGCGGGCGGTGGCGGCCGGCCGCTGCGGGGCGGGGCGGACCTTCTCCAGGACGCTCACGACTCCTCCTTCCGGTCGGCTCGCAGCACGAGCAGCATCAGGACGAGGGTGACGGCGAAGACGACGACGGAGATGGCCGAGGCGTACCCGACGCGGCCGGTCAGGCCGGTGCCGGTGCGCTGGACGAGCATGACGAGGGTGGTGTCCTCGCCCGCCGGGCCGCCGCTGGGGCCCGCCATCAGGTACACCTCGGAGAACACCTTGAACGCGGCGACCGAGGCCAGGGCCGCGACCAGGACCATGGTGGAGCGCACGGCGGGCACGGTGACGGAGAGGAAGCGGCGGACGGGGCCCGCGCCGTCCACCGCCGCCGCCTCGTGCAGTTCGCGGGGCACGTTGGCGAGCGCCGCGAGGTAGATGATCATGTAGTAGCCGAGGCCCTTCCAGACCGTGACGGCCATGGCGCTGAGCAGGATCAGCCACTGGTCGCTCAGGAAGCCGATCCGGCCGACGCCGACGGTCTCCAGCAGCGAGTTGACCAGGCCGCGCTCGTCCAGCATCCACACCCAGATCAGCCCGACGACCACGATCGAGGCGACGACCGGGGTGTAGAAGGCGGACCGGAAGAAGGTGATGCCGGGGATGCTCTTGTGCACGAGCAGCGCGAGCAGCAGCGGCAGCAGGACGAGCGCGGGCACGACCCCGAGGACGTACAGGGAGCTGTTGCGCAGGCCGATCCAGAACATGTCGTCGTGGAGCAGCTCGCGGAAGTTGGCCAGGCCGACGAACTCGCCCGGGACCAGGGTCCGGCGGTCGGTGAAGGCGTTGACCAGCGTCGAGACGAACGGGTAGAGGATGAAGGCGCCGGCGATCAGCAGTCCTGGCGCGGCGAACAGCCAGGGGCTGGTCGGCAGTTGGCGTCGGATCCGGCGCGCGCCGGAGGACACGGCGGTGCTGGCCATGAAGCTCAGCCCTGCTGCTTCAGGAGCCGGTCACAGCTCTTGACAGCGTTGTCAAGAGCTTCCTTCGGGCTCTGCTTGCCCTGCAACGCCTTGGCGACCTCGTTGCGCAGCTCGGTCTTCATCTGCTCGCTGAACAGCACCGGCGTGTAGTTGACGGCGGTCTTCAGCGACTTGGCGGCCGCGACGCGGACGCGGGTCTCGTCGGTGCCGTCCTCCTCGGTGAAGTACGGGTCGTCCAGCGAACCGGCGGTGCTCGGGAAGATGGCGACCTGCTTGGCGAACGACATCTGGTGCGCCGCGTCGGTGACGAAGTGCGCGAAGGCCACCGCGGCGGGCTTGCGGTCGCTCTGGGAGTTGACCATGAGGCCCATCACGTACATGTTGACGTGCCCGGTGCTGGTGATCTGGTCGGTGATGCCGATGTTCTCGTACAGGCTCGGCGCCTGCTTCTTGAAGTTGGCGAGGTCGAGCGCGCTGCCCGGGTTCATGGCGACGGCTCCGGTGAGGAACTTCTTGCCGGAGGACTCGGGCGTCGCCGTCAGCGCCTGCGCGTCCAGGGCGCCCGCGTCGTACAGCTCCTTGTACCGGGTGAGGAGTTCGACGCCCTTGGCGTCGTCGAACGTGAAGGCGGTGCCCTCCTCGTTCATGAGCGGTACGCCGTAGCGGCCGAAGTCCTCGATGGTGGGCACGTTGGCCAGGGTGGCGACCTCGCCGTCGGTCTTCTCGGCGATCGTCAGGGCCGAGTCGAAGAGGTCGTCGTACGTCTTCGGCGGCTGCTCGGGGTCGAGTCCGGCCTTCTCGAAGAGCGTCTTGTTGTAGAAGAGCGGGCCGGTGTTGAGGTACCAGGGGAAGGCGTAGGTGCCCTCCGTGCCCGGTATCCGGTGGCTGGCCCAGGCGCCGTCCAGGTACTCCTTCGCGTACTGGCCGGCGGCCTTGTCCAGATCGAGGGCGAGGCCGGCCTCGGCGAGCGGGGCGACGAGGTCCGGGGAGACGTTGACGACGTCGGGCAGGGTGCCGCCCGCCGCGTCGGCGCTGATCTTGTCGGCGTAGCCCTCGCCGGGCTGGTCGACCCACTTGACGTCGGTCCCGGGGTACTTCTTCTCGAACTCGGCGATCAGGCCCTCGAAGTAGTCCTTGAAGTTGGCCCGCAGGTTCCAGGTCTGGAAGGTGATGTCGCCCTCGACCTTGCCCGAGGCGTCGGTCGAGCCCCCGCCGCCGCCCCCGGAGCCGCAGGCGCTCAGCGGCAGGAGGAGGGCGGCTACGGCGGCGACGGCGAGTGTTCTGCGCGAGGTGGGCACGGTGACACGTCTCCCTGAGGACGTCGGCGGTGGGATGCCGACGACGATGCACGCCCCGTTCGGAGAAAGTCAATGGATTCACGGGAACTAATGCGCCTCAGCTCGCATTAGTCCAGGTCAGATGGGTTATAGACCGACACTTGCCATCCCTGACTAATGCGCTTTAGGATCTTTTCACTCAAGCGCTTTAGCTCACGCAGGGAAGAAAGGAACGCGCATGTCGGCCAAGCGGCCCGCCGCGCGCCGGCCGACGATGAAGGACATCGCACGGCGGGCCGGCGTATCCGAGAGCGCGGTCTCCTTCGCGCTGAACGACCGGCCGGGGGTCTCCGAGGTCACCCGTGACCGGGTCCGCCGGGTCGCCGAGCAGCTGGGCTGGCGGCCCAGCACGGCGGCGCGCGCGCTGTCCGGCGAGGGCGCGGCCACGGTCGGCTTCGTGCTGGCCCGGCCCGCGCACACGCTCGGCGTGGACTCGTTCTTCCTGCAACTGGTCTCCGGCATCCAGGAGGTGCTGGCGCGGCGCCATCTGGGGCTGCTGTTCCAGGTGGCCGAGGACGTCGAGGAGGAGTGCGGGGTCTACCGGCGCTGGTGGGCCGAGCACCGGGTGGACGGGGTCCTGGTGGTCGACCCGCGCACCGACGATCCGCGACCGGATCTGCTCGACGGACTCGGGCTGCCGGCCGTCGTGATCGGCGGGGCGCCGGACGAGCGGCACCCGGGGCTGTCGACCGTGTGGGCGGACGACGCCGGCGCGATGACCGCGCTGGTCGACGGGCTGTTCGCGCGGGGCCACCGGCGGATCGCGCACATCGCCGGGCTGCCGGGCCTCGCCCACACCGAGCGCCGGATCAGGGCCCTGCGCGCCGAGGCGGAGCGGCGGGGGCTGACGGAGGTGCAGTCGGTGACCACCGACTACTCCGACGCCGAGGGCGCCGCGGTCACCCGCCGGGTGCTGGAGGCCCCCGCTCCCCCGACCGCCCTGGTCTACGACAACGACGTGATGGCCGTCGCCGGGGTCGCCGCCGCGGCCGGTCTCGGCTTCTCGGTGCCGTCGGACGTGTCGGTGGTGGCCTGGGAGGACTCGGCGCTGTGCCGCATGGTCAAGCCGTGGCTGTCCGCGCTGTCCCGGGACAGTGTGGAGTTCGGCCGCACGGCGGCGACGGAGCTGACCGCCCTGCTGGACGGCGGCCCCGCCCGCACCGTCCGGGTCCCGGTGCCGCGGCTGATCGAACGGGACAGCACGGGCCCGGCCCGGCGGGCCTAGGCGGATGTGACCGGTCCGCGGGTCCCGCGCTCTCGACGCGGAGGTGTCCGGACGGGCAGAGTGCATCCTGCGTACTCGCCAGTAATCCCGTCCCTCCGCATCCCGAGGAGCCCCCGTGACCGACTGGGCCGGCCGGACCGCCGCCGAGATCGCCGCCGCCGTCCGCGAGAAGCGGGCCACGCCCCGCGAGGTGGTGGCGCGGCACCTGGCCCGGATCGAGCGGCTCGACGGCCGGATCGGCGCCTTCCGCGCGGTGCGGGCCGAGGCGGCGCTCACCGAGGCCGACGAGGTCGGCGCCCGCGGCGACCTGGGCGAACTGCCGCTGGCGGGCGTACCGGTGGCGGTCAAGGACAACCTCGCCGTGCGCGGGGAGTCGGTCCGGGTCGGCTCCGCCGCGACGCCGGACGCGCCGGCCGGGTCCGACCACGTCACCGTGGCCCGGTTGCGGGCGGCCGGCGCGGTGGTGGTGGGGTTGACCAACGTGCCCGAGTTGTGCGTGTTCGGCACCACCGACGGCGTGCACGGCACCGCCCGCAACCCGTGGGACCCGGCCCGCTCGGCGGGTGGTTCCTCGGGCGGCAGCGCTGCGGCGGTGGCCGCCGGGATGGTGCCGCTGGCGCTCGGCAACGACGGAATGGGCTCGCTGCGCATACCGGCGGCCAACTGCGGCCTGGTCACCCTCAAGCCGGGGCACGGCGTGGTCCCGGCCGGCATCGGCGACGGCGACTGGTTCGGGATGTCGGAGAACGGCCCGCTGGCCACGACGGTCGAGGACCTGCGATTGATGCTCGCGGTCCTCGCGGACACCGCCCTCCGGTCCCGCGAGGACCCTGGCGCCCTCCGCGTCGCCGCCTCGCTGCGCAGCCCCCTGGCCGGCGTCACCGTCTCCCGCCCGTACGCCGACGCCGTACGGGAGGCGGCCGGGGTGCTGATGAAGGCGGGGCACCAGGTGCGCCGGGCCGAGCCGCCCTACCCGGCGTCGCTGGGCGCGAGCGCCCTGGCCCACTGGACGGCCGGCACGTCCGTGGACGCGCGGGAGCTGGACCGGCGGCTGCTGTCCCGGCGCACGAGGGTCCACGCGGCGCTCGGACGGCCCCTCGTCCGCCGGGCCGCCGCCGGCGCGGCCCGGCAGGCGCTGCGCGATCGGCTGGAGCCGTTCTTCGCCGAGTACGACGTCCTGCTCACCCCGGCGCTGGCCCGCCGCTCCCCGCGGGCCGCCGCCTGGCACGAGCGCGGGTGGCTGCGCAACATCGCGGCCAACTCGGCGTACTCGCCCTTCACGCCGCCGTGGAACCTGACCGGCTGGCCCGCCATGGCGGTGCCGGTCGGGACCCTGCCCTCGGGCGCCCCGACGGCCGTGCAGCTGGTGGGGCGGCCCGGGTCGGAGGCGACGCTGCTGGAGCTGGCGGAGCGGATCGAGGCGCTGCGTCCCTGGCGGCGGACGGCGCCGCTGGACTGACCGGCGCCCTACAGCGCCCGGTACATGACGTGCAGGCCCACCCGCCCGTGGCGCGGGTGCTCGAAGGCGTCCGGCACGGTACCGAGGACGGTGAAGCCGAGGAAGGTCCACAGCCGCACGGCGGGATTGGTCTCGACGACGGCGTTGAAGACCATGCCCCGGTATCCCTCGGCGCGGGCGGCGGCCAGGACGTGCTCCGCGAGGGCGCGTCCGGTGCCGCGGCCGGCCCGGTCGGGGTCGACCATGAAGCCGGCGTTGGCGATGCGGGCGGCGGGGCCGCCGTAGTTGGGAGTGAGGTAGGCGGAGGCGACGACGGCTCCGGTGCCGTCCTCGGTGACGTAGACGCGTTTGGCGGGGTTCATCCACAGGGCCCGGGCGTCCTCCTCGGAGGTGTCCGGGTCCCAGGCGTAGGTCTCGCCGGCGGCGACGATGCGGTGCCAGAAGGGCCAGATGTGCGGCCAGTCGTCGGCCGTCGCTTCCCTGATCAGCATGGGCGTGAGTCTCGCACGCCCATGCGCGCGGCACGTCCGGTGGGTTCAGTCCACGCTGGGCAGGATGTGCGGCTCGGCGAGGTCCTCCTCGTAGCCCGCGAGGCGGATGGGGGCGGACCTGGCCCACACGTCGAGGCTGCCGATCTCGCCGGGCCTGCGGCCCGCGCGCTCGGCGCGTTCCTTGGGGCGTTGTTCTGGACTCGTCGTCTCCGGTGTCACCGCGCACTCCTTATGTGTCGGGTCACCCTCGGGGCCCGCAGGCCGGTCTGCCGTCCGGCGCCCGGCGCCCGCTCGGGTGTGGTCGAATGCAGTTCGGACGCGGTGGCGCCGGCAACTCGTGCGGGAGCGGGCCGGGGTGAACCGGCTCGTCCCGTGACGGACCTCGGGTGTGGGCCCCGGGTGTGGGTAGGACCCTGTGCTGGCGTCCGTCCGCTCCAGATTAACCAAATGAGCGGGGGTGCGCTCTATGGGGCTCAAAACATGGGACAACCATTGCCCTTGACTCCCCGCGCAGTTGACCCGAGTATGGCCCGTTTCGCCCGCTTGTGCACCGCACGTAACTCACCCGTTCGGCCCACCACGGCGACCACACTTTCGCATGCCGACGGCGCCGGGTCGCGCAGTTCAGACGCCGTTGGCTGGGGCGCAAGCTCGCCATGTTCTGCTGCCGGTCGGCAACGGCTGTCTCGTGGGAGGACCGAGGCATGGAACTGCGCAGCGTCGAGGAGCTGATGGACCTGCTGTACGCCTGCCGGGGCGAACAGCCCGCCGGGGAGCACGGCGGCGGGCCGGGGGACCCGCACGGGCACGCGCTGCGCACCGCCGCGCTGCTGCGCCGCCGCCGTCCCGCCGACAAGGAGCTGCAGGTGGCCGGCCTGGTCGCCCCCGTGGGCCGGCTGCTGTGGCCGGACGGTCCGGCGGGACGGGCCGCCGAGGCGGTGCGACCGCTGCTCGGCGCCCGCGTCGCCCGTCTGCTGCGCCGCGGCGCCCGCCCCGGGGACTGGGCGCACGACGACGACCTGTCCACCCTCCGTCAGGCTCAGGAGGAGGCCCGCACGGCGGTGTTCGACGCCGGGGTCCTGGAGGACTGGCGCACGGTGCTGGAGCTGACGGCCGCGCGCAACTCGCGGCTGGGCGCGGTCGACTGAGGGACGCGCCGGGAGGGCGCGCGGAGTGCCCGAGGTCCGGGTGGCCGCGCGGTGCCCCCGACGGGCGCAGGCCCCCGGGCGGGCCTGTATGGGATCGAACCACGAAGTACGCGTGACCGGCGCACCGGGCACACCGGCGCTCGCCCCACGGTAGCGGCGGCAGGGGCGGGCGGGCCAGGGAATTGACACGCCCGGTCCGCCGCCGCGCTCACCACTTGCCGGGCGCGTAGTCCTTCAGGAAGACGCCGTACAGGTCCTCGCCCGCCTCGCCGCGCACCACCGGGTCGTAGACGCGGGCGGCGCCGTCGACCAGGTCGAGCGGGGCGTGGAAGCCGGCCTCTGCCAGGCGCAGCTTGTCGTAGTGGGGCCGCTCGTCGGTGATCCAGCCGGTGTCGACCGAGGTCATCAGGATGCGGTCGGTGTCGAACATCTCCTGGGCACTGGTCCGGGTCACCATGTTCATGGCCGCCTTGGCGGCGTTGGTGTTCGGGTGGCCGGCGCCCTTGTAGCCGCGGGCGAACACCCCTTCCATCGCCGAGACGTTGACGACGTAGGCGCGTCCCGAGGCGGCCCGGCGCGCGGCCTCGGCCATCGCCGGGCGCAGCTTGCTGATGAGGATGAAGGGCGAGGTGTAGTTGCACAGCTGGGTCTCGAGCAGTTCGACCGGGGAGATCTGCTCGATGGTCTGGACCCAGGTGTTGGTGTCGACGACGTCGGGCAGCAGCCCGCCCGCGTCGATGGCGGTGCCCTCGCGGTGCCGGACCACGCTGGCGTTGCCGGCGACCAGCGCGAGGTCGGCCACCTTCTGCGCGTCCAGGCCCGAGGTGCCGACGGGCAGCGCGGCCAGGCCGTCCACCGCACCGGAGTTGAAGGCGCCGATGACGTGGTGGGCGGGCAGTTCCCCGGCCGGCAGCGGGGCGCTCTCACCCTCGACGAGCGCCGCGTAGGCGGAGGGCAGGCGCCGTACCGTCTGGGTGGCGTTGTTGATCAGGATGTCGAGCGGGCCCTGCTCGGTGACCTGGTCGGCCAGGGCCACGGCCTGGGCGGGGTCGCGCAGGTCGATGCCGACGACCTCCAGGCGGTGGATCCAGTCGGCGGAGTCGTCCATGGCCGTGAAGCGGCGGATGGCGTCCTTGGGGAACCGGGTCGTGATCGTGGTGTGGGCGCCGTCGCGCAGCAGCCTGAGCGCGATGTACATGCCGATCTTGGCCCGGCCGCCGGTCAGCAGCGCGCGCTTGCCGGTGAGGTCCGCGCGCGCGTCGCGGCGGGCCCGGTTCTCGGCGGCGCAGTCCTGGCAGAGCTGGTGGTAGAAGTAGTCGACCTCGACGTACCGCGCCTTGCAGACGTAGCAGGAGCGGGGACGCTGGAGTATCCCCGCGATCGTGCCCTCCTCCGTGCGGGAGGAGGGCAGGATGCCCTCGGTCTCGTCGTCGATGCGCTGGGCGGAGCCGGTGGCGGTGGCCTCGGTGACCGCCTTGTCGTGGGCGGTCTTGGCGGCCCGGCGCTCCTGGCGGCGGCGCTGCTTGACCATGCGGTAGATGTGCGAGGTGGCCCGGCGGACCGCGATCGCGTCCGGGTGGTCGACGTCCAGCTCGTCGAGTTCCTTGAGCACGTCGAGGCAGACGGCGAGCCGTTCGGGGTCGATGCCGGGGCCGTACGCGGACGGGGTCACCTCGTCCGTGGTCGCCGAACCGTCCTGTGTCACCGTCATCGCCGTCGCCGTTCCCTGATCACCGTCGCGGCGCTCCGGGAGGCGACCGCTGTCGAACAGCGGATTTTATTCAGCGCCGGGCCCGGAACCAAACCCGCGGGGGTCAGGGACGGCAGGCCGTGAGCAAGGTCTCCACCTCCTCGGTCAGGGCCCGGGCGAACCGGTCGAGGTCCGGCACGGCCTTCGCGTCGGCGACCAGGCCGTAGTGGACCCGTCCGCGGTACGTCGAGACGGCCACCGCCAGGGCGTGGCCGCGGGCCAGCGGCGCCAGCGGGTAGACCTCGGTGAGCGGGTGGCCGCCCAGGCGCAGGCCGAGGCTGGGCAGGGGCACGCTGGTGACCAGGATGTCGAACCAGAGCCGGGCGGCGCCCGAGACCAGCGGCCCGCCGAGCCGGTGGCCGAGCGCCGGGACGTGGTCGGCGAGCAGGGCGACGGCGCCGGCGCCCCGGCCCGGGCCGGCGTCCTTGTTGCGGTCCATGGCGGAGCGGACCGTGCCGAGGCGGGAGAGGGGGTCGGGGTCGCCGACCGGAAGCCGTATCAGGTACCCGGAGAGCCGGTTGCCCTGGGGGTGGGCGGTGCGCGGACGGCGCTTGGAGACGGGGATCAGGGCGCGGGGCGCGACGCCCTCGCTGCCGTCGCCGCGCTCGTCCAGCCAGCGGCGCAGGGCACCGGCGACGACCGCGATCAGTACGTCGTTGACGGTGCCGCCGGTGCTCTTGCGCACGTGGTGCACGTCGTCGAGGTCCACGGCGACGCCGGCGGTGCGGCGGGTGCCGGAGGACGCGGCGGTGAGCGCGGGCGAGGAGCGCACGTCGAGGGTGGACAGGGCCGCGGCGGCGCCGATGTCGAGGGCGCGGCCCGCGTCGGACAGGGCGCCGCGCAGCCGCTCGGGCAGGGCGCGGACGTCCGGCAGCAGTCCGCGCGGCGGCTCCTCGGGGCGGGGCCGGGGGGCGGGCAGGTCCATCGGGTCGAGGACGCCCGCCGCGAGGGAGAGGGCGCGCAGGCCGTCGGCCAGGGCGTGGTGGAACTTGAACAGCACGGCGAAGCGGTCGCCGTCCGCGCCGGGCAGCACATGCGCCTCCCACGGCGGCCGGCCGCGTTCCAGCGGGCGTTCCATGAGGCGGCCGGCCCGGGCGTGGAAGTCCGTCGTCGGGGCGTGCAGCCGGACGTGGTCGAGCGGGTCGAAGTGCGGGTCGGGCTCGCGGGTGGCGCCGCCGAAGGCGAAGGGGCGGCGCAGTGCGAGCGGCGGCTGCCAGGTGTCCCTGATCCTCATCCGCAGGCCGGGCACCGCGGGGGCGCGGGCCGCGAGCAGGTCGGCGGCGTGGGCGCCCGCGGTGGGCGAGCGGGCCGTGAAGACGCCGAGCGCGCCGAGGTGCATGGGGTGCGCGGCGGACTCGATGTTCCAGAACGCCAGGTCGAGGGGAGCGAGCGGATCGGAAGTCAAGGGCGTGCCTCGCAAGGACGTCGGGTGAACAAGCAGTCAATCGCCCTTCGCCGATTACGGTCAAGTACGATCAGGCTACGCACAGTTAACAGCAGATTAAAGTCCCGCCCCTGGGAAAGGGGCGGGACTGCGGTGATCACTGGGGCGGGCGCGCTCACTCCTGTGCGGGCGGCGCCGTCCGGCGCGAGGTTCCCACCCGGACGGCTGCGGGCCGACCGTGGACCGAGCGCGCCGGTCGACGGTCGGACCCGCCGGCCGCTCAGGCGGTCGGGCAGCCCGCGGGAACGGGCCGGGACGCGTCCTGGATCAGGGCCTCGTGGGCGGCCTTCACCCGCTCCACGTCCGGCTTGAGGACCTTGCGGTCATAGGTGGTCAGGCCGTTCAGCTCTCCCTCGACATCCGAGATCTGGGTGTAGACGGCGCCGTTGCTGCCCCGGCAGACCAGGGCGCGCACCTCGTCGAGCTTGGTGAGGTAGTCGTCCGTGTACGTCTCGGGGTCGACGTCGACGTACGACTGCTGCACCGACCAGGCGTGCCCGGGCACCGCGAGGCCGAGACCGCCGTACTCGCCGGTGACCAGGGCCCGTCGGCCGTCCGGGGAGGGCGGCAGGGCGGGGCTCGGGTAGCCGTGCTCGTCCATGAGGTCGCCGGCGCCGCCGTCGGCCCCGAGGTTCAGGCCGGACTGGTTGTTGACCAGGCGGGTCGGGTCCCAGGACTTGGCCTGCTCGGCGACGCGCTTGATGTCGTACTGGCCCCAGCCCTCGTTGAAGGTGACCCACATGATCACCGACGGGCTGCTGATGTGCTCGTCGATCATCTCCTTCATCTCCCGCTCGTACTGGGCACGGGCGGCGGTGCCCGGGTTCTTCCCGGCCGTCATCGCGGGCATGTCCTGCCACACCAGCAGTCCCAGCCGGTCCGCCCAGTAGAACCAGCGGTCGGGCTCGACCTTGATGTGCTTGCGCACGGAGTTGAAGCCGAGCCGCTTGTGCAGCCTCAGATCGTGCGCAAGGGCCTCGTCGGTGGGCGCGGTGTGCAGGCCGTCCGGCCAGAAGCCCTGGTCGAGGGTGGCCATCAGGAAGACCGGCTCACCGTTGAGCATCGTGCGCGGCACGCCGTTCACCTTCTCGACGGCGACGGAGCGCATGCCGAAGTAGCTGTCGACGCGGTCCCGGCCGACGGTGACCTTCAGGTCGTACAGGAACGGGTCGTCGGGCGACCACAGGCGCGGGTCGCGGATCCTCAGGGTCAGCGGCTCGCCGGTGCGTCCGCTCACCGTGGCGACCTTACGGTGTCCCGCGTACGCCGTGGCGCGGACCGGTACGCCGTCGCGCACGCCCTGCGGCTCCACGGTCAGGGTGCTCGCGGCCCCGTCGACGCGCGGGGTGAGCTTCAGGGAGTCGACGTGGTCCGGGGCGACCGGCTCCATCCAGACGGTCTGCCAGATGCCGGAGCTGGGCGTGTACCAGATGCCGCTCGGGTCCAGGCGCTGCTTGCCGACCGGCGGGTTCTCGCCGTCCGCCGAGTCGGTCGGGTCGTGGACGCCGACGATCAGCTCCTGCGTACGGCCGGGCTTCAGCGCGTCGGTGACGTCGGCGCTGAACTTGTCGTAACCGCCCTTGTGGTCGGCGACCTCGACGCCGTTGACGTACACCTCGGAGTGCCAGTCGACGGCACCGAAGTTGAGCTTGAGGCGCTTGCCGTGACCGATGTGCCAGTCGCGGGGCACGGTGAAGGTGCGGCGGTACCACATGCGGTCCTCGTGCCGCTGGATGCCGGAGAGCTGGGACTCCACCGGGTACGGGACGAGGATGCGCTCCTTCAGCTCCTTGCCGACCGGCGGCTCCTCGCCGGCCTCGGCGGCGGCGAACTGCCAACGGCCGTTGAGGTTCTGCCAGTCGTCGCGGGTCAACTGCGGGCGCGGGTATTCCGGGAGGGCGTTGTCCGGGCCCACCTCGTCGGCCCAGTCGGTGCGCAGTTCGTAGGTGGACTTGTTGCCGCCACTGCTCCAGAAGGCGCTGACAACGTTGCCCTCGGCGTCGGCGAGGCCGCCCTCGCCGTCGTAGCGGACGTCGGCGGTGCCGGGTGCGTCGCCGTCCTTGTTGCCGACGACGGGCTGGTCGAGAGCGACGAGGAGGGCGGTCGGGTCGGCCGGGTCGACCTTCGCCTCGCCGAGCGGCCACCGGGCGCCGCCGATCACCGCTTCGAGGTGGTCGGCGAGGCCGGCGGGGGCGGTCGCGAGCGGGCGGGGGAAGTCGAGCTTGAGGGTGCGGCCGGTGGCGGTGACGGTGGTCGCGGTGGCGCCGTCGTAGTCGAAGCCGTCGGGCAGGCGGAACGCGGACTGCGGGACGGGCTCCTTGCCGCCGCCGGGCTCGGTCCAGCGCAGGTGGAGGTTGGAGCCGCCGTAGTGCTCGAAGTACTCCAGCTTGATGTCGTAGGACCGGCCGGCCGTCAGCTCGACGGGCTCGGCGAACTGTTCGCGGTCCCAGTCGTCGACCCAGTGGTCGATGGCGAGCCGCCCGTCGATCCAGAGGCGGAAGCCGTTGTCGCCGGTGATCGAGAAGGTGTGGGCGCCGGTCTTCTCCGGCACCAGCTTGCCGGTCCAGCGGACGCTGACGTCGTCCGACTGCCCGGTGGCGAAGCTCAGACGCGGTTCCAGGGTGTCGAAGTCGAGCTGCGGGTCGAAGCCGGTGGCCTTCAGCTCGTGGAAGTCGAAGGCGCCGGGGGCGGACTGGGTGTAGTACTCGCCCTTCAGGCCGTGGATCTCGGCGGTGTCGTCGGCTGCCGCGCTCGCGTGCGGCACGGCGGCGAGTGTGCCGACACCGAGTGCGGCGGCCAGCAGTAACGCCAGGCGGTCTCTGAGTCGTTTGGTGCGCACGGACCCTCTCCTCGGAACGGGTGGTGGCCGATGGCTCAGGACATCGATGTCATACATCGATGTAACGCAGAGGTGCAGAGGCATGACAGCACGGAATCCGCCCGACGTCCAGGGACATGACAACAGCCCCGGGCGTCACGCGCGTTCCGCCCCGCCCGGGGCCGCCGTCCGGCCCTCACGGCACCCGCTGCCCCTTGCCCAGCGCGATCACGCCCCCCTTGGAGACGGTGTACAGCTCGGCGTCCCGTTCCGGGTTGACGCCGATCGTCGCGCCGGGCGGCACGTCCACGTTCTTGTCCAGCACCGCCCCGCGCACCACCGCGCCCCGCCCGATGTGCACGTTGTCGTGCAGCACCGAGCCCTGCACGACCGCTCCGGGGTCGACCACCACGCCCGGCGAGAGCACCGACCGGGTCACCTGCCCCCGCACCAGACAGCCCGCGCTGATGATCGACTCGCCGGCGATGCCGCCGGCGTTGAAGCGGGCCGGGGAGAGCTGGGCGGAGTGGGTGTAGATCGGCCAGTCGCGGTTGTAGAGGTTGAAGGCGGGCCGCTCGGCGATCAGGTCCATGTGGGCGTCGTAGTAGGAGTCGAGGGTGCCGACGTCCCGCCAGTAGCCCTGGTCCCGGGTGGTCTCCCCCGGCACGTGGTTGGCGCTGAAGTCGTAGAGCGCGGCCTCTCCCCGGTCGGTGAGCTGCGGCAGGATCGAGCCACCCATGTCGTGCACCGAGTGCTCGTCCTCGGCGTCCCGGTGCAGGGCCTCGACCAGGGCCTTGGTGGTGAAGACGTAGTTGCCCATCGAGGCGAAGACGCACTCGGGGTCGTCGGCCAGACCGGGCGGGTCGGCGGGCTTCTCCAGGAAGCCCGCGACGGTACGGCCGTCGGAGCCCGGTGTGATCACGCCGAAGGACGAGGACTCGCCGCGCGGGACCCGTATCCCGGCGACGGTCACGCCCGCGCCGGACTCGATGTGCTGGGCGAGCATCTGACGCGGGTCCATCCGGTACACGTGGTCGGCGCCGAACACCGCGACGTACTCGGGCTGTTCGTCGTGGACCAGGTTGAGGGACTGCAGGATGGCGTCGGCGCTGCCCAGGTACCAGCGCGGGCCGAGACGCTGCTGGGCGGGGACCGGGGTGACGTAGTTGCCGAGCAGGCTGGACATCCGCCAGGTGGTGGTGATGTGCCGGTCCAGGGAGTGCGACTTGTACTGGGTGAGGACGCAGATCCGCAGGATGTCGCCGTTGACCAGGTTGGACAGCACGAAGTCGACAAGCCGGTACGTGCCGCCGAAGGTGACCGCGGGTTTGGCGCGGTCCGCGGTCAGGGGCATCAGGCGTTTGCCCTCCCCGCCCGCCAGCACGATCCCGAGCACCGAAGGACCTCCACGACGCATGGCCGCTCCCCTCACCCTCGTTCACCCCGACTGCCCCGGGCGGGGCGGCCTAAGCCTGCTTGAGGATCTCCTCGTAGAGCCGGACGGTGCGGCGGGCCACCACGTCCCAGCCGAACTCCGCCACCGCCCGCGCCCGGCCCGCCTCGCCCATCCGCCGGGCGGCGTCCGGGTCGCCGAGGAGGGAGTCGAGGGCCCGGGCGAGACCCGCCTCGAAGTCGCGGTCCACGTCCGCGGTCCCGGACGCGTCCCTCGGGACCAGCACCCCCGTCTCACCGTCCGCCACGACCTCGGGGATGCCGCCGATCCGGGAGGCCACGACGGGCGTGCCGCAGGCCATCGCCTCCAGGTTCACGATGCCGAGGGGCTCGTACACGGACGGGCAGACGAAGACGGCGGCGTGGGTCAGCAGTTGGATCACCTCGGGGCGCGGCAGCATCCGGGGGATCCAGTGCACACCCTCCCGGGACCGGCTCAACTCGGCGAAGAGCTCCCGGAACTCCCGGTCGATCTCCGGGGTGTCCGGGGCGCCGGCGCACAGCACGAGCTGCGCGGCCGGATCGATGGCGCGCGCGGCGCGCAGCAGGTGCGGCACGCCCTTCTGGCGGGTGATGCGGCCGACGAACAGGACGTACGGGCGGGAGCGGTCGAGGCCGATCCGGTCCAGGGCGTCGGTGCCGGGGTCGGGCCGGTAGAGGGTGGTGTCGATGCCGTTGTGCACGACGTGGACCCGGTCCGCCGCGATCGCCGGGTAGCAGGCGAGGACGTCCTCGCGCATGGCGCCGGAGACGGCGATCACCGCGTCGGCGCTCTCCACGGCGGTGCGCTCGGCCCAGCTCGACAGCGCGTAACCGCCGCCCAACTGCTCGGCCTTCCAGGGGCGCAGGGGCTCCAGCGAGTGCGCGGTCACCACGTGCGGCACGCCGTGGAGGAGCTTGGCGAGGTGGCCGCCGAGATTGGCGTACCAGGTGTGGGAGTGGACCAGCTCGCGGCCTTGGAGGGCGGCGGCCATGGCGAGGTCCACGGAGAAGGTGCGCAGCGCGTCGTTGGCGCCGTCGAGGGCGGACCAGGAACGGTGGCGCAACACCCCTTCGGTGCGGCCCTCGCCCCAGCAGTGCACGTCCAGGTCGACCAGGCGCCCGAGTTCGCGGGCGAGGAACTCCACGTGGACGCCCGCGCCGCCGTAGACGTCCGGCGGGTACTCGCGGGTCAGCAGTCCCACACGCACCCGGAACCTCCCGTGCTCGGCGGCTGGTCCCCTCATGGTCACCCGGACGGGGCGTCTGGGGAAGGGTGCGTGAGGGGTGAGGACCGAGGAGGCGCGGGCGGAGAGGGGAAACAGCAGTCGCCGCAGACCCCCGATCCGGGCACCCGGTAGTAGAGGCAGCAGCTGCGGCGCCGGAAGGCGATGCCGTCCCGAGCGGCGGTCAGGGTGCCGGTTCCGGCGAGCAGGGGGTGGGCGAGGAGACCGGCGGTCAGGGCGCGGGCGCGTTCGGCGGTGTCCGGTCGGCCGGCGCGGCGGGCCCAGCGGTCCAGTTCCCGGCCGGCGCCGGCCAGCGCGGAGGCCGCGTTGCCCCACAGCAGCCCGGTCGCGACGCGGTACCGGGCGTGCACGGCCGCCGTCAGCGGCGCGATGTGGTCGCGGAGCACGACGCCCGCGGCGGTGGCCGCGTCGCCGGGCAGGGGTCTCACACCGGTGAGCCAGAGGTCGTCGGGGGCACTCGCGTCGGGGTCCCAGCGCAGCAGTCGCGGAGCGAGGTACGGGACCCGGCCGTAGAGCGCGGCGCACCCCAGCGTCACCGACCACAGCCGGGCCGCGAGCCCCTGGTGAGCCACGGAGGCGGCGACCCGGGGCTCGGGGGCACACAGTGCCGCGGCGACCTTCCGGACGCGGAAGGTCAGGGGGTTGTGAGGGTGCGGGGGGTGGGGGTGGGGCGTGGGGTGCGGTCGGGGGTTTATCGCGCCGTCGGCGTCGGTGCCAGGGACGGTGTCGGCGTAGGCGTCGGCGAGGGTGGGGAGCGGCGGGCTGCCCGGCTTCGGTGGCACCGTGTGCAGGAGGAAGAAGCCGCCGAGGGGGCGGAGGGCCGCGAGGCCGGGGTCCAGGTCCATGTCCGATTCCGAGTCCGAGTCCGTGTCGGGGGCCGCTCCGGGGGCCGCGTCGAGGCCCTGGTCGGGGCCGCGTCGCAGTCCGCGTCGAGGTCCACGGGGAGCAGTAGTATCAGGGCCCCTAGGGACTTAGGTCAGGGGCCCGGGCCGTCAGGCGCCCACCCTGGGGAGGACGGCGGCGCTGTCGTACTCCATCGGCAGTAGGACCCAATGAGTGCTCAGGGACGACGACGGGAAGCTCCCGGGACGGCATCGTGTTGTCCATGGAAGACGACCGTTCGCCGCGTCGGGCCGAGAGCCCCCGCCTCACGCAGAGGAGCAGCCGATGAGCGCCCTCGCGTTGTCCGTGCTGCTGTCGCTCGTCTCCGCCGTGGCGTACGCGGGCGGAGCGATCGTGCAGGAGCAGGTGGCGGCGTCCTCCCCCGGTGCTCAGTACGCTCCGCTGCGCCGGCCCGGCTGGTGGGCGGCGGTCGCGCTCAACGGCCTCGGCGGCCTCCTGCACGTCGTGGCCCTCGCCCTCGGCCCGCTGAGTCTGGTGCAGCCGCTGGGTGCCCTCACCATCGTGTTCGCGCTGCCCATGGCGGCGCTCTTCGTGGGCCGCAGGGCCGGAGCGACGGCCTGGCGGGGCGCGTTGATGGCGACGGTCGGTCTCGCCGGTCTGCTGGCCCTGGTCGGCGCGTCCGACGCGCAGTCGCTGGACACGGCGCAGCGGATCGCCACGGCCGGGGTCACCGGCGCGGTGGTCGTCGCCCTGATGATCGCCGGGCGGGCCGCCCACCGGCATCCGGCGGTGCGCAGCATCCTGCTGGCCACCGCGTCCGGCATCGCCTTCGGCATGTCCTCGGTCTTCACCAAGTCCGTCGCGGTCGACTGGACCGGCGGCGTGTCGGCCGCCGACCTGCCCTCCATGGCCGTGATCGGTGTGCTCGCCACGGCCGGCATGCTCCTGTCCCAGGCTTCGTACCGGGGCGCCGGTCTCGCCGCACCGCTGGCCACGCTCACGGTCGTGAACCCGGTGGTGGCGGCGGTGGTCGGCATCACGATGTTCGGCGAGACGTTCCGCTACGGCACGACGGGCACCGTGCTCGCCCTGGGCTGCGGCGTGGTGGCCGCGGGCGGGCTGATCCTGCTGACGACGGAGCGGATCGCGCGGGAGGCCGCCGAGGAGGCGGCGTCGACCGCAGCTCCGGACGGGGTGATCGTGCCGGACGAGGTGGTCGTGCCGACCGGTGCGGTCGTGTCAGCTGAGGCGGTCGTACCGGCTGAGGCGGTCGTGCCTGTGGCCGAGACGGTGGCGGCCGGGGCCGCGGTGGCAGGGACCCCCGTGGCAGCCGCTCTGGCAGGGGCCGCGGTGGTCCCGGGCCCCGCCGAGGAGCGGTATGAGGGGCGACGGGCGCCGGTGCGGAGCGAGGCTCCGCTACCCGTCCCTCAGGTCTCGTACGGTCCCTTGTACGGAGGCCCCTTCATCCCGCCCACCGTGTTCGACCGGCACCGGGTGCGGATCAGATCCTGACCCCGCCGGCCCGCAGGTACGCCACCGGGTCGACGTCCGAGCCGAAGCCGGGCCCCGTCCGCACCTCGAAGTGCAGATGCGGGCCCGTGCTGTTGCCGGTGGAGCCCGAGCGCCCGATCCGCTGCCCGGCGCCCACCGACTGGCCGTCCTTCACGGAGATCGCCGAGAGGTGGGCGTACTGCGAGTAGCGGCCGTCCTCGTGCCGGACGACCACCTGGTAGCCGTAGGAGCCGCCCCACCCCGCGCTGACCACCCGGCCCGCGGCGACCGACTTGACCGAGGTACCGGTGGGCACGGCGAAGTCGACGCCGGTGTGGTAGCCCTTCGACCAGGAGGAGCCCGCCTTGCGGTAGGGCGTGCCGGTGGAGGCGTCGACGGGGGCGACGACGGCCTGGTGGGGAGCGGCCTTCGCGGCGGACTTGGCGGCCTTCTGAGTACCGCCGTCGGGAGCCGACTTCTTCGGCGCCTTCTCCGGCTTCTGCTTCTGCTGTTGCTTCGGCTTCTCCTGTTGCCTCGGCTTTTCCTGTTGCTTCCGCTCCGGTTCGGCCTGCCGTTTCCGCGGGGATTCCGGGCGGGGCGCCGTGGCGGTCCGCCCGTCGCGGAGGGCCAGGCGCTGGCCGGGCAGGATCAGGTCGGGGTCCGCCCCGATCTCGGCGCGGTTGGTCTCGTACAACCCGTGCCAGCCGCCGCGCACCTGCTGGGCGTCGGCGATGCCCGACAGGGTGTCGCCGGTGACGACCGTGTACATCTGGGCCTTGCCCGCCCGGGACTGCGGTGTGGTCTGTGGCTTGACGTCCTGTACCGGGTCGGACTTCCGGGTGGGGGACTTCCGGGACTCGGACTTGCCGGAGCCGGACTTCGCCGGGCCGGACCTGTCGGACTCCCCGGTGGACGGGGCGGACGCCGGACGGATATCGGGCGCGGCACCGCCCCGGGCCAGTCCGGCACGCTGGGAGCACACCGGCCAGGCACCGGGGCCCTGCCCGTCCAGCACCTTCTCGGCGATGGCGATCTGCTGGTCCTTGGTGGCCAGGTCCGCGCGCGGGGCGTACCGCGTGCCGCCGAACGCCTCCCAGGTGGACTGGGTGAACTGCAACCCGCCGTAGTAGCCGTTGCCGGTGTTGATGTCCCAGTCGTTGGTGGACTCGCAGGCGGCGACCTTGTCCCAGGTCTCCACGTCGGCCGCCTGTGCCGTGCCGGTGCCGACGAGCGGGAGCGCCAGTCCGGCGCCGCCCGCGGTGACGGTCAGGGAGGCGCGGTTGATCCTGTTCGGCTGATACCGGCGGTGCCGGCCGCGTACGGCCATGGGGGTCCCCCTCGACAGTGCGTCAGGAGCCGCAAAAGTATGCGCCGGTAACAGGCCATGACAAGACGGCAATCGGCCGGTTGGCCACCGCAAGTGGCGGATAACGGACTCCGGTTGGCCGATCGGAGGTGAGCCGGGTGAGGCTTCCGGCCCCCTTAGCGCGTACTGGATTCCGCCGGGCCAGGAGGTGCGTCCGGCGTACCGGCACGTCAGGATGGTCGGGCGACGGAACCGGCCATACTGGCGGGCACGAACGGCACCACGGACACCAAGGTCACTAGGAGCCATCCTCATGAGCAAGACAGCGCAGATCGGCGTCACGGGCCTCGCGGTCATGGGCCGCAACCTCGCCCGGAACTTCGCCCGCAACGGCTACACGGTCGCGTTGCACAACCGGACCGCGTCCCGCACGCACGCGCTGGTGGAGGAGTTCGGGAGCGAGGGCGACTTCGTGGCCACCGAGACGGCCAAGGAGTTCGTGGCGGCGCTGGAGCGGCCCCGGCGTCTGGTCGTCATGGTGAAGGCCGGTGACCCGACCGACGCGGTGATCCGTGAGTTCGCCCCGCTGCTGGAGCCCGGTGACATGATCATCGACGGCGGCAACGCCCACTTCGCCGACACCCGGCGCCGGGAGCGCGAGCTGCGCGAGCAGGGCATCCACTTCGTCGGCACCGGCATCTCGGGCGGTGAGGAGGGCGCGCTGCACGGCCCGAGCATCATGCCTGGCGGCTCGAAGGAGTCGTACGACTCGCTCGGCCCGATGCTGGAGAAGATCTCGGCCAAGGCGGCCGACGGAGCGCCGTGCGTCACGCACGTGGGCCCCGACGGCGCCGGACACTTCGTGAAGATGGTGCACAACGGCATCGAGTACGCCGACATGCAGCTGATCGGCGAGGCGTACCAGTTGCTGCGGGACGTAGCCGGGTACTCCCCCGCCCGGATCGCCGACATCTTCCGCACCTGGAACACCGGCCGCCTGGACTCGTACCTGATCGAGATCACCGCCGAGGTGCTCTCGCACGTGGACGCGGCGACGGGCAAGCCGTTCGTGGACGTCGTGGTCGACCAGGCGGAACAGAAGGGCACGGGCCGCTGGACGGTGCAGATCGCCCTCGACCTGGGCGTGCCGGTCTCCGGCATCGCGGAGGCGGTCTTCGCCCGCTCCCTGTCCGGTCACTCGGCGCTGCGCGACGCCTCCCACGGCCTGGCGGGTCCCAAGGCGGCGCCGCTCGGCGAGTCGGAGGCCGGGGCCTTCGCCGACCGGGTGGAGCAGGCGCTGTACGCGTCGAAGATCGTCTCCTACACCCAGGGCTTCCACGAGATCGCGGCGGGCAGCGCGGAGTACGGCTGGGACATCGACCTCGGTGCGGTCTCCGCCCTCTGGCGCGGCGGCTGCATCATCCGGGCGGCCTTCCTGGACCGCATCCGCGCCGCCTACGACGCCCGCCCGGACCTGCCGAGCCTGCTGTCGGACGACACCTTCGCGCGGGAGATCGCCGAGGCCCAGGACGACTGGCGCGAGGTACTGGTCTCCGCAACCCGCCAGGGTGTACCCACGCCGGGCTTCGCCGCCGCCCTCGCCTACTACGACGCCCTGCGCGCCGAGCGGCTGCCGGCCGCGCTGACGCAGGCGCAGCGGGACTACTTCGGGGCACACACCTACCGGCGCACCGACCGCGACGGCGCGTTCCACACGCTGTGGGGCGGGGACCGGTCGGAGGTCGACGCGTAGGCCGTACCGGTCGTACGGCCGCCTAAGACGTACCGGTCGTACGGACCTGCTCCCCGTACGGATCCCCTCCCCGTACGGATGCGGACCGTCGCCGCTGCGTCCGCGCCCTGCCGCGTCAGGTGAGCGGCGGCCCCGGCTCCGGGTCGGGCACCGGCTCCGGTCCCGGCGGGATCGGGGACGGAGAGGGCTCGGGCGGGCCCGGGTGCGGGGGCGGTGGCTGCGGACCGGGGCCCGGAGGCTGAGGCGTCGGCTGCGGTCCCGGGCCGGGAGGCTGAGGCGTCGGCTGGGGTCCGGGGCCCGGAGGCGGGGGCGGGGGCGTCGGTTCCGGGCCGGGGCCGGGGGTCGGCACCGGGTCCGGGTGCGGCTGGGGCTCCGGGTCCGGCCCAGGGGTGGGTCCCGGTGTGGGACCGGGCGGGACGGGATCCGGATACGGGTTCGTCATGGCTGCTGTCCTCCGGCCAGTCGGTCGACGTCGGCTCTGGACTTGTCCCCCGCCTACCCGGGGGCCGTCTCCCCACTCACCCCTCCGCGCGAACGCGCCGGGCCCAGGTGGCTCAGAGGTACAGGGCTCAGCGGCTCATAGGTACCGGGACCGAGCGGCTCGGACGCGCTGGGCCCAACGGTTCAGAGGTACTGAGACCAGGCGGTTCGAAGACGAGGGCGGGCTTCACCGAGGGGCCCGCGCCGTCCGGTCCTCACTCCGTCCGGTAGTCACTCCGTCCCGTACTCACTCCGTCCGGTACTCACTGCCGCCGCCGCAGCGGCCAGTCCGGGGCCGGGGCTGGCCAGCACCGGCACGGCGGCCCCGGTCCGCTCACCGGCCGGTGCCATGGATGCCTGCGCCAGGACGATCACGTCGGCGTCGGTGACGGCGTCCGCCGCGTCGGCCACCAGCCGCAGGTAGCCCTCGGTGTCACCGGCCTCGAAGCGCTCCCACGCGCCGTCGACCAGGCGGGACCGCACCTCGACGGCACGCCCGGCGCGCCGGGCCTCGTCCTCGACGAGCGCGGCGGTGGGCGCGAGCGTGCTCCGGAGGGCGGCCAGGACGACGACGCGCGAGCCCGCGACCACCGCCGCGGCGGCCATCGGCCGGTCCACCCGCAACACCGGCGCCCCGGCGTCGCCGGCGACCGCCTCGGCGACCTGGCCGATGGTCGAGCAGGTGCACAGAACGGCCCGCGCCCCCTCGCCGACGGCCCGCAGCACCGCCTCCCGGACGGCGCCGGTGACCGCCGCGGGCCCGTCGCGCCGCGCCACGTCCAGCAGCTCGGCGGCGACGTGGTGGCGCAGTTCCAGACCCGGGTGCGCCGCGTCGCGCAGGGCGTCGAAGACGGGGACGTGCACGGCGGAGGTGTGCAGCAGCGCCAGCAAGCATGCCCCCCGTGTCAGTCGGTCGTCGTCGGCGTCAGAAGCGCCCGGGGTGGGCCACGAGCCATTCCTTCGCCGCGCGCAGCAGCTCGGGGTCGGCCGCGGGCGCCTCGTCCGGATGACGCTCGGCCCACTTCACGACGTACGGGCACAGCGGCGCCACGACGACGCCCTCGCGCCGGGACAGCGCGTACAGCTCGCGCGCCAGCGAACCGGCGATGCCCTTGCCCTCGTGGGCCGGCTCGACGATGGTGTGCACGGGGACGAGGGCGCGCTCGGGGGCGTCCAGCACGAAGTACTCGATGCGGCCGACGACCTCGCCGTCGCCGATCGCCTCCAGGCGGCCCGCCGCCCGGTCGTCCCGGATCTCGATGTCGCTCACGGCCACGCTCCTCGTCCGCGCAGTTCGGTTCGTCAGGCCGAGACGGCCTGCGGGCTGCGTTCCTGGTCCGACCCCGGCACTGGTGCGGACGGGTCGGCGCCGAGGGCGACGATACGGTTGTCGCCGTCCACGTGCACGACCCGCGGCCGCAGGGACCGCGCCTCGGCGTCGCTGACCTGAGCGTAGCTGATGATGATCACCAGGTCGCCGGGGTGGACGAGGTGGGCCGCGGCCCCGTTGATCCCGATCACCCCGGACCCCCGCTCCCCCTCGATGACGTAGGTCTCGAGCCGGGCGCCGTTGGTGATGTCCACGATGTGCACCAGCTCGCCGGGCAGTAGATCGGCGGCGTCCAGCAGATCGGCGTCGATGGTGACGGAACCGACGTAGTGCAGGTCGGCCTGGGTGACGGTGGCGCGGTGGATCTTGGACTTGAACATGGTGCGCAGCATGTCGGACTCCTGGAAGACGGCTCCCTGCCTGCTTTGTGCAGGTCAAGGGCACGCTCGACCTTACACCGGTACCCCCCTCCGATGTTTGTGAGGAACGTCGCTCCAGTCGGACTGGATGGCTTCCCAGGGCCTGTGTCAGGGACGGTGCCCTTGCGGCGAGGAGTTTGATCACGCTCTGTACGTTGGCGTAAGCGGTGCCTTCGCTGATCCGGAAACCCGCGGCGAGCTTCGCGTAGGTCGTGTGCTCGCGCAGGTAGACCAGGGTGATGGGCGCCTGCGGAAGCGTGCCTCGCCCGGGTTCTTGTGGCTCAGGCCAGGACTTCGGTGCAGTTCGTCATGCAGACGGACGGCTCACCTGCGATGCATGGGCGTGCCCCGGAAGGCGGACCACCAATTGACGGAAGCCGGTCTCGCAGCCGCCCTCTGCTCACGCCTCCGGCAGGGTCGGCTGCGACCACTGCACCGGTTGCACCGGGCCCCCACCCAGCAGGCTGCGCAGCACGTCCCCGTCCCCCTCGCCGAATGGTCGCAGGAGGCGGAGCGCCGTCCCCAAGAGATCGGCGTAGATGAGCAACGCCCGAGCGCCTGGTGGGCCGGCCGTCTGCGTGGAGAAGTTACACCTCAGGGCATACCCTCCGGGTGTCACGGCCAGGGCCTCCACGACTCCTTCCTCCTGCCCCAGTGCCGCGCTGATGCCGTCCAACTGCGGGTCGTTGGTGACATCTTCACCGGGCGAGTCATATCCGATACTCCGGTTCGGCGTCATCATGCGAATCGACGTGAGCGTGATGCCGTGCCTGTTCGCCCGCTCACGTACCTCCGCCAGTAACGGAACCTCACGCTCCTCAGGAAACTCCAGGTCCTTGCGGCTGCCGGCGATGTACGCGACGAAATCCGGACCTCGCAGGGCCAGTCGCCCTCGGTCCACCGTCCAGCGCCAACCGCCGCCCGCCCCACGCCCCTCGACGACCATGCAGACATGGGCCTTCCAGACACCGACAGCGCTACGCATGAGGTGTTGCAGGTTTTCGGTGTCCGTGATGCCGCTGTCGAGCAGCGGCTTGATGTCCACAAGCGGCTGGATACGCCGCCAGAAATCTTCGTCTTCGATCTCCTCCGAGGACAGCAGCAAATTCAATGACGTGGCATCAAGGGACGAGCGCAGCGGCACATCACCCGGGAAGTCCGTCATCGATCGGCCGCTGCCTTGCCACATCGCGGCCATGAAAGTGGCAAGCCGATGCGCCACGCCCGGGGTCGTGCGACGGCTGAGCGTGGTGAGGGCGGCACGCGTCGGGGCCTCCCGGCCCTCACGGGCCGCACCGACTCCCAGGTCCACCGAGGCGAGGAACTGTTCCACTTGTTCCTGTCTCATGATCCCGCGGCCGCCTTCGACGATCGCGTCGGAAGCCAGTGCAACCGGCGAGCGGGTCGTCGAGTGGGGAGGCAGGGAACCGAGTCCGAAGGGGTCCAGAACGAGCGTCTGTCGCTCCCCCGCGATGTCGTCCAGTCGGGTCCATGAAGGGCCCTGCCCGACCTGCCCCAGCGGCACGACGAGCGGTTGCTGCTCTCGTTCGAGCAGCAACACATCGTTGGCGAGGAGAATCGGATCGGATGAAGTCCGGAGATAGACGCGCCGTTCAGCCACACCGCGACCGTTCCTCCACCTCATCAACAGGTCCGGAACGTAAGTGTGGTTGAAGAAGGGGGTTCGGACGATCTTGGCGGAGGGATGCACTGCAAGCAGTCGGCGCTGCACCACGTCCTTGACCCGTTCAACGGCCTCGCGGGGGTCAGGGTGGTCAAGTGCGCGATCGATCTCGGGTGCGACTGGTGTCACCATGACGTCTTCCCCTGGCTGTTGTAGAAGCGGGCTACGACTCCACGCCAGTCGTCAAGCGGAACGAGCTTCTCCTGCTTCTCAGACATGACCACGATCCAGAGCCGCGCCGACAGCTCATCGACGATCTCGTCCTTGATCAGTTCCCGGGCTTCGTCTGGATCTTCCGTGCCCAAAGCACGAGCCGACTCGGCGAGAACGGCTTCCCGGACCGTGTCCGGAGCCGTGAGCACATCCCAATCGCGTGCGCGGAACGGCGCCCAGCTGATCCACATGTAGTGATCACCGAGCATATAGTCCTTGCTGAGCGCGACGTAGCACTTGGCCAGAAAGCTCTTGTACTCCGTACCTTGATCACTTGAGTTCCGTCGCCATTTGATCTCGGCACAGAACATCTGGCCATCCCAGTCTCCGCCACGCATGACCCCGCCGAGGTCGTAGGAGAACTGCTTCTCATTGCCGTGCGGCCAGTGGAGGGTGAGTTTTTTCGCCCAAGCGCCGTCCGTATTGGTGTACGACTGGGCCACGCGCATGGTGCCCTCAAGCCATCTTTTCGCCCGCTGGACAGCCTCTGCACCTACAAGGTGCGCTTCTTCACCTGGCACCGGAAAAGGGTGCCCCAGCAAAGTTTCCGCTTCAAGTGGTCGAAATCGGCCAGCCGCTCACCGGCTTGCGGCGTGCGCCCCGCCGCGTACTGCGCGCCACAGAGCGGTGCACTCGGACCATGCCCTACCCCCTGCGTCTGCACGCCACATGGCCCTCTGCCGGGGAGAATCAGCCTGCCCTGCGGAGTGTCTGGGAAAATCGACCGTGTAAACTGATCGTTTCAGAATGAGTTCAGCCGCGAGTCTTGTGCTCGACGATCTTGGTCGGCAAGGTGTCCCTGGTGCGCGCTGATCTCGTTCCTGACGACCTGTGGGAGCGGGTGGCCCCGCTGCCGCCGCCCGCTCCCGAACGGCGCCGTCGCCACCCCGGGCGGCTGCGCGTTCCCGACTGAGTGGCACTCGCCGACGTCATGTACGCACTGCGGACCGGTGTTGCATGGCGTGATGTCCCCGCGGAGACGGTGGGCTGCTCCGGGTGACGGCTTGGCGCCGGCTGCGCGAACGAACTGAGGCTGGCGTCTGGCCGCGCCTGCACGCTGCCCTGCTGACCGAACTGCGCCGCGCCGATCTGCTGGACCTGGACGACCGCTCCGTGGACGGCTCGCACGTCCGGGCCCTCAAAAGGGGAGGACCACGTTGGACCCTCGCCCGTCGACCGCGCCCGCCCCGACTCCAAGCACCATCTGATCGTCGACCGCCACGGCGCCCCGCTCGCCGTCACCCTAACCGGCTGCAACCGGCACGACGTCACCCAGCTTGTGCCACTGCTTGACGCCGTCCCGCCGATACGGGGTCTGCGGGGACGCCCCCGCCGCAAGGCCCGGCTCCTGTGTGCCGACCGGGGCTACGACTTCGACAAGTACCGCCGCCTGCTGTGTAAGCGCGGCATCAAACCCATGATCACCCGACGCGGCGTCGTCCACAGCTCCGGACTGAGCAAGGTGCGCTGGGTGGTCGAACGCGCCTTCGCCTGGCTGCACCAGTTGAAATGGCTCCGGACCCGCTACGAGCGACGTGCCGAACTCCATCAGGGCCTGCGCGAACTGGCCTGCAGCCTAATACGCCTCCGTCGCCTACGAACCTCATCCTGAAGCGATCAGTTGGCTACGCTGAACCACCCCGGCCGCACCTCGGTCAGAAGCGGTTGCAGCGACCGCACTGCGGTCCACAGGTCCTCGTCCGTGACGTCAACAGGCTCCGGCAGGCTCAGCCCATACAAGCGCAGCCGCCAGAGGTCGAAGACTTCGCTCCCGTCGGCTGCGAAGTCCACATCGACCTCGGTGCCGTCGTAGCTCACGAATCGACACCCTGCCCCATGAACCTTGTAGGAGTAGGTGCCGACATACCCATTCCGGCTGATGATCCGGCGCGAACGGACCAGGCCGAGGACATCTGCGAGTCGCTCAAGCGAGGGGATCGCCGCCCTCATGGCCTCGTCAATTGCGTTCAGAGCGTGGACGTAACCAAGCACGAGCTCCCGTGCAGCCCCAACCTGTTCCATACGGCGTCATCCCCCCTGAGCCCGTGGCTGAAAGGATTGTTCCATGGGACCGCCAGCGTCTCCGCAGGACGGCATTCTAAAACGATCAGTAAGACAGCGACATCGTGAAATCCCCGGCAATCCGAAAAGCCGCAATTCAGCCCAGCTCGTGCAAACCTTTGCACAGGTCAGCGGGGTGAAGGCGACGACTTCAAGAAGTTCTCCTTGCCCACCTCAAGAGCCAGACGTCACCGTTTCTTCCATCAGGCGGCTGCCCAGAGGCCGGCGCCCAGGGTCCGGCGCGCCTTGGTGATCATGCCCGGCATCACGTGCCGGTAGGTGCGGTACGTCTCCTCGGAGCAGATGGACGCGATGACCGCCTCTCAGGCGTTCTCGTCATGGATCCGTGCGCCCAGGCCCTCCGCCCATTCCAGCGCCCACGCCTTGAGTTCTTCGATCTGCCGGGGGGTGAGCCCGTACGCGGTGTAGTCCTCATCCTCGTACCAGTCCGCGCCGATCAGCCGGTCCCGGAGGTCTTCAAGGCTGAACTCGTCGTGAGCGCGACGGCGGCCCAGGGATTCGAGGTCGGCGGTGGAGCGGTGGCGGGAGGCAGCCTGGACGTCGATGAGGTCGCGGACGGTGCCGCGGTCGGCGAGAGCACGGACCTTGGTGCCGATCACGTCGTCGAGGGAAAGAACGGGGCCGTAGGGGGTCTGGGCAGGCGGAGCCCAGAACGCCTCCTTGAGGACGTCGACCTCACACTCCTCGCCGGTGCCCGGATCGGTGACGAGAAACCGGCCGCTGAGCGGATCTGTCTGGACGTGCGTGGTCCGCCATCCGCGCGCGCTGAGGCCGGCTGTGAGTGAGGCGACGATCTCCTGCATCGGAGCGGGGTTCTCGGTGGCGACGTCGAGGTCACGGCTGAAGCGTTCGACCAGACCGTGGGCCTGCACGGCGTATCCGCCGGTGAGGACCAGGGGGTAGGGGGAGCCGAGGTCGAGGATGTCGGCGAGGAGACGCTCGTGGAGCGGAGTGAGCTTCACGCGGCGCTGGTGTCGGCCGGAGCAGTGCGGAGCAGCTCGGGGAAGGCATCCTCCCAGACCTCGCGGATGTAGGGACTGATCAAGCGCCGCAGCACGGGCCACTGCTCGGTGAGCAGCCGGTGGTGCAGGAGGGCCATCAGGTCCTCGCGCAGTCCTTCGGCGAGGACGGTCCGGTAGAGCGTCATGCGAGACTTTGGACGGTCCAGGCTGTAGCTCGTCCGCCCGGACCAGACGATGTGGAGCGGCAGATCCACGTCGCCCTCGACGGGGCCGGTCAGCTCCTGCAAGCGCTCGGGCAGCCGGCTGCGGTAGCGGTCCCGCAGCACCTCGGCGCGGGGGGCGGTGAGCGTCGTGTCCATGCATCCAGTATTGCTGCTGGGAGGCGGCGGCATGGCGGATACGGGGGTGCCTGTCGTACGTACGGGTCGGGCGCCCGCCCTCCCCTCGACCATCTCAGCGAGGGCGCGCTAGCGCATCATCGCCTACCCGTGCAGGCCCGGGCAGCCCGCCCACAGGCGCGGGTGATCATGACACAGCAGGTCATGCGGAGGGTCGCCGCGGTGGAGTCGGCTGCGGCTTCGGTCTCGGTATCGGAAATGACGACGGTGCCGAAGCCGAGGCCCATGGCGCCAGCGCATGCCGCGGACGAGCTGTCGAGTAACGCAGCGAACGTCCCAAGCGGGAGCCAGGCACCTGTGTCCAGGTCCCCCGTCATGGCGGCCACCTGGTCAGCAAGCTGGGATGCTCCCGCGCCCGATGCTGACCGTTTGCTGACCTGAGTGGGGTCATCAAGCCTCTGACCTGCAGAACGCCCAAATGCTAGATCTTGGACTTGAACATGGTACGAAGCACGGAGAAACTCCCGATGTGTCTGCTCCCTGCCTGCTTCTGCCGGTCAAGGGCGGTGTTCGAAACGGTTCAGGGCGGGTCACCGGGCCGCTCGGGAGCGTCGCCGCGGGGGCGTAGGGGGCCTTAGGGGTTGGCCGGGGGTGCCTCGTGTCCGCAGCATGGCCGGTGATCGTGCGGCCAGAGAGGAATCAGCCATGGCGGGAGCCACCACCGACGGCGCGAGCTGGGTCCGGCTCTATCACCCTTCGCCGGCGCCCAAGGCGCGGGTCGTGTGCTTTCCGCACGCCGGCGGGTCGGCGTCCTTCTTCCACCCGGTGTCCAGTGCCCTGCGGCCCGACATCGAGGTCCTGGCGATCCAGTACCCCGGGCGCCAGGACCGGCGCGGGGAGGCCCCGATGACCGACATCGGCGAGCTGGCCGACCGGGTCTTCGAGGCGCTGCGCCCCCAGCTCGTCCGTGAACCGCGGCCTGCGTTCTTCGGCCACAGCATGGGCGCCACGGTGGCCTTCGAGGTGGCGGTGCGCATGCGGCGGGAAGGGCTGGCGCCCACCGTGCTGATCCCGTCCGGGCGCCGTGCTCCCTCCGAGCGGCGTTCCGAAGACGTCCACCTGCGGGACGACGCCGGTCTGGTGGCCGAGATCCGCAAGCTGAGCGGCACCGACACCCGGCTGTTGGACGACGAGGAGATGCTGAGCGCGATTCTCCCCGCCGTGCGGGCCGACTACCGGGCCATCGAGCGGTACGTCGGTGCGGCCGACGCCGTCGTCGACTGCCCGGTCGAGGTGTTCGTCGGCGACACCGACGAGCAGGTCACGCTCCAGGAAGCGGACGCCTGGCGCCGGCACACCATCGGCGACTTCGCCGTCCATGTCTTCCAGGGCGGCCACTTCTACCTCACCGCTCGCGCCGCCGAGACGATCGAGCGGCTCGCCGCCACGGTACGGGCGTACGCCTGACGGGTGCGGCGGGGCTGAGGTACTGGCTGCGGCGGGTCGGCGCTGTTTCTCGATCACCCGTCTGACCAGCCATGTCGTCGTTTCCGTGGGCTGTTCCGGGCGGCCGGCCCTAGGGGTGGTTAGGGGTGTTTGGCCGCCTTAGCCGAATCTAGCCTGACGCCGAGGTGGCGCGTCTTGACGACCCCTTCCTCAGAAGTGTGCACCGCGGTGCTGCGCGATGAGTGCTGTGCGGTGCTGTGCGGCAATTCCTCACGTACCGGAACAGTGGAGTGCGCGGATGAGCGAGTCCAGGGATCTCATTCCTGACGAGGTGGCGGGCGGCGAGGGGCCGGGCGACGGGGAGGCGCTGGTCCGGCGGTTGCGGAGTCTGCCGGCCTCGGCCCGTGAGGCCCTGGTGCTGGACCTCGTACGCACCCGTGCGACTGCCGTCGTGGCCGCGCTGGCCCCCGGTGACGTGGACACGGTGGAGGCCGAACTACCGTTCCAGGAGCTGGGGTTCGACTCGCTGGCCGCCGTCGAACTGCACGCGCAGCTGGTGTCCGCCACCGGGGTGGACCTCCCGGTCACCATGGTCTTCGACCATCCGACGCCGCTCGCGCTGGCCCGCTTCCTGTCCGGTCGGCTGCTGGGCGACGACCCTGCCGCGAGGACGGCGGGGTCGGGTTCTCTCGCCCCGGTGGACGTCGATCCGCACGAACCGATCGCCATCGTCGGCATCGGCTGCCGCTTCCCCGGCGGCGCGACCTCGCCCGACGCCCTGTGGCGCCTGGTGGCCGAGGAGCGTCACGCCCTGTCGCCGCTGCCCACAGACCGCGGCTGGGACGTGGACGACCTCTACGACCCCGACCCCGCCACGCCCGGCAAGAGTTACGTACGCGACGCCGCCTTCCTGGAGGGCGCGGGCGGCTTCGACGCCGAGTTCTTCGGCATCGGCCCGCGCGAGGCCTCCGCCATGGACCCGCAGCAGCGGGTGGTGCTGGAGCTGTGCTGGGAGGCCCTGGAGCACGCGGGCGTCGATCCGCACTCCCTGCGCGGCAGCCGCTCGGGTGTCTTCATCGGCGCGGAGCCCCAGGAGTACGGCTTCCGCCTGCACGAGGCCCCCAACGGCCTGGACGGTTACCTACTCACCGGCATCGCGCCCAGCGTGGTCTCCGGCCGCGCCGCCTACACGCTGGGCCTGGAGGGACCGACCCTCACCGTGGACACGGCCTGTTCGGGCTCCCTGGTGGCACTGCACCTCGCCTGCCAGTCCCTGCGCCAGCGTGAGTGCGGCCTCGCCCTGGCCGGCGGTGTCGCCGTCATCGGCAGCCCCGGCGTCTTCACCTCCTTCAGTCGGCAGCGCGGGCTCGCCCCGGACGGCATCTGCAAGCCGTTCGCGGCGGCGGCCGACGGCACCGGCTGGGGCGAGGGCGCCGGTGTGCTGGTCCTCATGCGGCTGTCCGACGCCCGCCGTGCCGGCCGTCGCGTCCTCGCGGTGATCCGCGGCTCGGCCGTGAACCAGGACGGTGCGTCCAACGGCCTGACCGCGCCCAACGGCCCCTCCCAGCAGCGGGTCATCGAGCAGGCCCTGGCGGCGGCGGGCCTGGACCCGGCCGACGTGGACGCGGTGGAGGCGCACGGGACGGGCACGACGCTCGGTGACCCGATCGAGGCCCAGGCACTGCTGGCGACGTACGGGCAGGGGCGGCCCGGGGAACGTCCGCTCCGGCTCGGCTCGCTCAAGTCGAACATCGGGCACACGCAGGCGGCGGCCGGCGTCGCGGGCGTGATCAAGATGGTCATGGCCATGCGGCACGGCCTCCTGCCGAGGACGCTCCACGTGGACCGGCCCACCCCGCACGTGGACTGGTCGGCGGGTGCGGTGGAACTGCTGACCGAGTCCCTGCCGTGGACGGCGGAGGGACGCCCGCGGCGCGCCGGTGTGTCGTCGTTCGGGATCAGCGGTACCAACGCCCATCTTCTGGTGGAGGAGGCGCCGCGGGAGCAGGACGAGGCGCCGCGGGAGGAACAGGTCGAGGCACCGCGCGCGGAGAAGGCTGGGGAGTCTGGCGAGGAGTGGGGCGACGCGTCGCGCGAGGAGTGGGGTGACGCGTCGCGCGAGGAGTGGGGTGACGCGTCGCGCGAGGAGTGGGGCGAGGCGTCGGGCGAGGAGTGGGGTGAGGATTCCGCCGCCGATGGCGAACTCCTGCCGGTACCGGTGCCCTTGGTGGTGTCGGCCCGGAGCCGGGCGGCGCTGCGGTCCCAGGCCGAGCGGCTGCGCGCCACGCTCGCCGCGAGTGAGGGTGACCGGGGGGAGCCCGGCGACGAGGAAGTCGCTCTGGGCGACGTCGGCTACACCCTGGCCGTCGGCCGGGCCGCGTTGGAGCACCGGGCCGTGCTCCTGCCGTACGGCAGGGAGGAGGCGCTGCGCGGCCTCGCCGCGCTGTCGGCCGGGGCGGAGGACTCCGTCCTGGTCACCGGGGCGCCCGTCGAGGGACGTACCGCCTTCCTGTTCTCCGGCCAGGGCAGCCAGTGGGCCGGCATGGGGCGGGAGCTGTACGCGCGCCACCCGGTCTTCGCCTCCGCCCTGGACGAGGTCGTGGGGCACCTGGACGTGCAGCTGGACCGCCCCCTGCGGGAGGTGATGTGGGAGACCACCCCGTCGGAGGACGGTGGGCGGCTGCTGGACCGGACGGAGTACACGCAGCCCGCGCTGTTCGCCTTCGAGGTGGCGCTGTACCGGCTGCTGGAGCACTGGGGCGTGGTACCCGACCTGGTGGCGGGCCACTCGGTCGGCGAGTTGGCAGCCGCCCATGTGGCGGGCGTGCTCTCCCTGGAGGACGCGGCCATGCTGGTGGCCGCCCGGGGCAGGCTGATGCAGGCGCTGCCGGAGGGTGGGGCCATGGTGGCCGTGCGGGCCTCCGAGGCGGAGGTGCGCGCGGCCCTCGGTGACCGCACGGACGCCGGTGTCGCCGCCGTCAACGGTCCGGCCTCGGTGGTGCTGTCCGGCGCGGCCGACTCCGTGGCCGAGGTCGCCGGGCAGTTCGACCGGACCGTCGCGCTACGGGTGTCGCACGCCTTCCACTCCCCTCTCATGGAGCCGATGCTGGACGAGTTCCGGCGAGTGGCCCAGGTCCTGGACTACCGTCCGCCCACGATCCCGCTGGTCTCCACGGTGCTCGGCGCCGAGGCGGAGGCCGGTGACCTGTGCGACCCCGAGTACTGGGTACGCCACGCCCGTGAGGCGGTGCGCTTCCACGACGGTACGACCGCCCTGGCGAACGCCGGTGCCACCGTCTTCGTGGAGGTCGGTCCCGACCGGACCCTGACCGGCCTGGTCCAGGAGTCGGTGACCGGCGAGGACGTGCTGGCGGTCGCCCCGCTGTGTCGCGAACGGCCGCAGGAGCCCGAACTGCTGTCCTGCCTCGCCCAGCTCCACGTGAGCGGCCGGACCGTCCGGTGGGGCGCGGTCCTCGAACGGAACTCGGCCGGCCGGCCGCTCCGGCAGGTGGATCTGCCGACGTATCCCTTCCAGCACCGGCACTACTGGCTGCACGCCCCCGCCGCCACCGGCGACGCCACCGGCTTCGGCCAGGCCGTCGACGAGCATCCCCTGCTGGGTGCCATGGTCGCGCTGCCCGGCTCGGACGGCCTGGTGCTCACCGGGCGGCTGTCCAGCCGAACGCATCCGTGGCTGGCCGACCACGTCATTCTGGACACCGTCGTGCTTCCTGGTACCGCCTTCGTGGAACTGGCCGCGCACGCGGGCGAGCTGACCGGTTGCCCGACGATCGACGAACTGACCATCGAGGCGCCGCTCGTGGTCCCCGAGCGCGGTGGCGTGGCGCTCCAGGTGACCGTGGGCGGTCCCGACGGGACCGGGCGCCGCTCGCTCGCCGTCCACTCCCGTCCCGAGGACGCCGGGGACGCCGGGGACGACGCGGAGGACGTGGCGTGGACCCGGCACGTGTCCGGCGTGCTCTCCCCCGCCGAAGCGGCCACGGAAGCCACGGATCGCGCGGTGGTCGTGGGGACCCCGGACGCCGACGTGTGGCCACCGCACGGCGCCGTCCCCGTCGACGTCTCCACCCTTTATCGCGACCTCGCCGCCCTGGGGTACGGCTACGGAACGCCGTTCCAGGGCGTGCGGGCCGTCTGGAGGCACGCGGACGCGGTGTACGCCGAGGTCGCGCTGGACGACGCGACGGCCGTCCACGCGTCCGCCTACGGTCTGCACCCGGCCCTGCTGGACGCCGCCCTGCACAGCGCCGACTTCCTCACCTCCGACACGCTTCCGCAGGACGCGCAGACCGGCATCCCGTTCGCCTGGTCCGGTGTGCGGCTCCACGCGAGGGGTGCGGCGCACGTGCGGGTACGCATCACCGCTGCGGACGGTGGCGCTTCCGGCGACGGCGAGTCTGCCGGTGGCGGGTCCATCGGTGAGGGGTCCGGTGGTGGGTCCACCGACGGTGGGTCGATCGGTGGCGGGTCCATCGGTGGTGGGTCCGGGAGCCTCGCGCTGGAGATCACCGACCCGTCCGGTGCCCCGGTGGCGTCGGTCGCCTCGCTGGTGTCCCGCCCGGTCCCCGCCGGACGGCTGGCCGCCTCCGGAACGGACCGGCGCCCCGTGTACGGCCTGACGTGGCAGCGCGGCCCGGCCGTTCCCGTGTCGTCGGCACCGGGCACGTGGGCCGAGGTCTCCGGCGCGGCCGAACTGGCCGCTCTGCTCGACACACCCGCTCGCCTGCCGGGCGTGGTCCTCGCCGAACTCCCGGTCGCGGAGCCCGGAGCGGGCGGTACCGTCCCGGACCGGGTGCGGTCCGCCACCGGATGGGCGCTCGGGCTCCTGCGGGCCTGGCTGGTCGAGAAGGACGAGGACCGCGCCGGGAGCCGTCCCCCCGGGACACGACTGGTGTTCGTCACCCGGGGCGCCGCGGCGGTGGGCTCCGACGAGGAACTCACCGACCTGGCGGGAGCCGCCGTGCGCGGTCTCGTGCGTTCCGCCCAGGCCGAGTACCCGGACCGGGTGGTGCTCGTGGACGACGACGCGGCGCGGCACTCGTCGGCGAGGGTCCTCGCGGCGGCCGCCTCCACGGCGCCGGAGGCGGAGATCGCGTTGCGGCAGGACGCGATCTGGGTTCCGCGCGCGATGCGCGTGCCCGGCGGGCCGGACGGTGACCCCGAAGCCCCGACGACCGCCTGGGACTCGACGGGCACCGTACTGATCACCGGCGGAACGGGCGGCGTCGGCCGGGAGATCGCCCGCCACCTGGTGACCCGTCACGGGGTACGCCATCTGCTGCTCGCCGGACGCCGCGGCGGGGCCGCCCCCGGAGCCGCCGAGCTGGTGGCCGAACTGGAGACCCTGGGCGCCCACGTCCGCGTGGCCGCCTGCGACGTGGCGGACCGGGCCTCCCTGGCCGGCCTCCTGACCGGCATCGACCCCGCACACCCGCTCACCGGGCTGGTGCACGCGGCCGGGGTCCTGGACGACGCCCTGCTGGCCGGCCTGACCACCGACCGCGTCGACGGCGTGCTGGGCCCGAAGGCCGACGCGGCCTGGCATCTGCACGAACTGACCCGCGATGTGCCGCTGACCGCGTTCGTCCTCGTCTCCTCGACCTCCGGCCTGCTCGACGCTCCCGGGCAGGGGAACTACGCGGCCGCCAACGCCTTCCTGGACGCCCTCGCCCATCACCGCCGGGCGCTGGGCCTGCCCGCACAGTCCCACGTGTGGAGCCTGTGGGCGGGCGGTGAGGGCATGGGCACCACCCTCGGTTCCACCGCTCTGCGGCGCATCGAACGCCAAGGACTGGCGCCGCTCACCCCGGCGGAGAGCCTGGCCCTGTTCGACCGTGCCTGCGCCGCGTCCGGCACTCCGGTCGCCCTGACGGTGCGCGTCGACGCGGCCGCCGTACGGGCACGTCCGGACGGCATTCCGCCCCTGCTCCGGTCCGTCGTGCGGCCCGCACGGCCGACGCGGTCGGCAGCGTCGGCCCGGTCAGCCGGATCAGCCGAGCCGGCGGGACACGCGGTGGGCTCCGGGCCCGCCGCCGGAGCGCGGCCCGGCGGCCCGGGGGAGGAACTGCCGTATGCGCACGCCCTGGTGGCCCTCCCCGAGCCCGAGCGGGAGGGACACGTACTGGAACTGGTACGGGACCGGGTGGCCGCCGTCCTCGGTCACGAGGAAGCGACCGCCGTCGAGCCCGCCCGCGCCTTCAACGAGATCGGCTTCGACTCCCTGGCCGCGGTCGAACTGCGCAATCTGCTCAACGCCGCGACCGGTCTGCGCCTGCCCTCCACCTTGGTCTTCGACCACCCCACTCCCCGCGCCCTCGCCGCGCACATACTCCGCGCTTCGCTGGACACGCTGCCCGGGACAGCCGCGGCGATGACCGCGTCCGAGGCGGGCGCCACGGCGACGACCGCCGCAGCGCGTGCCGACGACGAGCCGATCGTCATCGTCGGGATGAGCTGCCGGTACCCGGGGGGCGCGGCCTCCCCGGAAGGGCTGTGGGACCTCGTCGCCGGGGGCGGGGACGGGGTGTCCGCGTTCCCCGGGGACCGCGGCTGGGACGTGGCGAACCTCTACGACCCCGAGCCCGGCACTCCCGGCCGGACCTACACCCGTGAGGGCGGATTCCTCGAGGACGCCGCCGGCTTCGACCCCGCCTTCTTCGGTATCAGCCCGCGCGAGGCCCAGGCCATGGACCCGCAGCAGCGGCTGCTGCTGGAGACCTCCTGGGAGGCGCTGGAACGCGCCGGCATCGACCCGGTGTCCCTGCACGGCAGCGCGACCGGTGTCTTCGCCGGCGTCATGTACCACGACTGGGGCACCCGGCTGCGGCACGTGCCGGAGGACGTCGCCGGCTACCTGGGCAACGGCAGCCTGGCCAGCGTCGTGTCCGGGCGGGTCGCCTACGCACTGGGTCTGGAAGGCCCCGCGGTGACCGTGGACACCGCCTGCTCGTCCTCGCTCGTGGCACTGCACTGGGCGATCCAGGCGCTGCGACGCGGAGAGTGCACGCTCGCGCTCGCGGGCGGGGTGACGGTGATGTCCACCCCGGACACCTTCGTGGACTTCAGCCGTCAGCGTGGCCTGTCGGCGGACGGCCGCTGCAAGTCGTTCTCGGCCACCGCCGACGGCGTCGGCTGGTCCGAGGGTGTGGGTGTGCTGGTGGTCGAGCGTCTGTCGGACGCGCGGCGCAACGGGCACCGGGTGCTGGCGGTGGTGCGGGGCTCGGCGGTCAATCAGGACGGTGCGTCGAACGGGTTGACGGCGCCGAACGGTCCGTCACAGCAGCGGGTGATCCGGCAGGCGTTGACGGCTGCGGGGCTCAGCGCTGCGGATGTGGACGCGGTGGAGGCGCACGGTACGGGGACGACGCTGGGTGATCCGATCGAGGCGCAGGCGCTGCTGGCCACGTACGGGCAGGAGCGGCCGGAGGACGGTGCGCCGTTGTGGCTGGGGTCGCTGAAGTCGAACATCGGGCACGCGCAGGCGGCTGCGGGCGTGGGCGGTGTCATCAAGATGGTGATGGCGATGCGGCACGGGGTGCTGCCGCGCACCCTGCACGTGGAAGAGCCGTCGCCGCACGTCGACTGGTCGGAAGGGGCGGTAGAACTTCTCACCGAGGCCCGGCCCTGGGAGAGCGACGGGCGGCCCCGCCGGGCGGGTGTCTCGTCCTTCGGTATCAGCGGGACGAACGCGCACGTCATCCTGGAAGAAGCACCGGTTCGGGAAGAGGCAGAAGAGGAAGCTGCGACGCCGCTGCCGGTGATTCCGTGGGTCTTGTCGGGACGTAACGAGGCGGCCCTGCGGGCCCAGGCCGACCGCCTGGCCGAGCACGTGGCAGCGGGGGAAGAACTGTCCCCGCTGGACGTGGCGTTCTCGCTGGCCACGACCCGGAGCACGTTCGATCACCGGGCTGTCGTAGTAGGCCGGGACCTCGAGGAACTGCTGAGCGGGCTTGCCACGGTCGTCTCCCGTGGGACGCCGGTGCAGGGCAAGACGGCGTTCGTGTTCTCGGGGCAGGGCAGCCAACGTGTCGGAATGGGGCGTGAGTTGTACGACGCCTTCCCGGTCTTTGCGCAGGCGCTGGACGAGGTGATCGAAGCTCTTGGGCTTCCCCTTCGTGAGGTGATGTGGGACGGCGAGGGCCTGGACCGGACAGGGTTCACGCAGCCGGCCCTCTTCGCCCATGAGGTGGCTCTGTACAGGTTGTTGGAGTCGTGGGGTGTCCGACCGGACATGGTGGCCGGGCATTCCGTCGGCGAACTGAGCGCTGCCCATGTGGCCGGGGTGCTGTCCCTGGCCGACGCGGCAACCCTGGTGGCGGCTCGGGCGCGGTTGATGGACGCCCTGCCGGACGGCGGGGCGATGATCGCCGTACAGGCCACGGAAGAGGACGTCCGGGCGCGTCTGGTCGACGGTGTGGACATCGCCGCTGTCAACGGGCCACGGTCCGTGGTCATCTCCGGTGCTCTGGAGGCGGTCACGGAGGTGGCCGGTCACTTCGAGCGCACCACCCGGCTCAAGGTCTCCCACGCCTTCCACTCGCCGCTCATGGAGCCGATGCTCGATGAGTTCCGTCGGGTGGCTTCCGGGCTGACCTACCACGCGCCGGCTGTCCCGGTGGTGTCGAACGTGACCGGCCGACTCGCCGAGCCGGGCGACCTCCAGGACCCGGAGTACTGGGTCCGCCATGTCCGTGGCACCGTCCGCTACCACGACGGCATCCGCGCCCTGGAGGGTGAAGGCGTACGCACCTTCGTCGAGGTCGGCCCCCAAGCCGTCCTCGCCGGACTCGGCTGCGGCGACGACGCCGTCTTCCTCGCGTCCCAGCGCCGCGACCGCCCCGAAACCGGCCAACTCGTCACCACCCTCGGCGAACTCCACACCCGAGGCGTCACCGTCGACTGGCAGGCGTTCTTCGCCGGTCGCGGTGCCCGCACCGTCGACCTCCCCACCTACGCCTTCCAGCACAAGCGCTACTGGATCGACGCCACCGCATCCGGCCACGACGACCCCGTCGGGCTCGGTCAACTGCTGGTCGAGCACCCTCTGCTGAGTGCCGCCGTGCCTCTTCCCGGTACCGGAGGGCTCGTCCTCACCGGGCGCCTCGCGGGGGACGCCCAGCCCTGGCTCAACGATCACGTGGTGAGGGGCACCGTGCTCTTCCCCGGCACCGGATTCGCCGAACTGGCGCTCCAGGCCGGTCAGCACACCGATTGCCCCGTGGTCGAGGAACTGACCCTCCACGCGCCCCTCGTGCTGCCGGAGGGCACCGCGGCCGCCCTCCAGGTTGTGGTGGGGGCACCGGACGCGGCGGGCCGTAGGTCCGTGGAGATCCACTCCCGTCCGGAGGACCGAGCCGCCGGCGCCGATTACAGCGACTCGTGGATCACTCACGCCGTCGGTTTCCTCAGCCCCCTCCGGCCGGCCCCCGAGTTCGACCTCACCCAGTGGCCGCCGCCCGGTGCGGCTCCCCTGGACGTCACCGACGCCTACGCGCTGTTGGCCGACCGGGGTTACGCCTACGGTCCGGCGTTTCAGGGGCTGCGGGCCGCTTGGCGGGACGGCGAGGAGATCTACGCCGAGGTGGCCCTGCAACCCGGTGACGTCGCCGAGGCGGCCGACTACATCGTGCACCCCGCCCTGCTCGACGCCGCCATGCACGTCGACCTGCTGGACGGGATCGACGGCCCGGTGCTGCTGCCGTTCGCCTGGACCGGGGTGGCCCCGCACGCGGCCGGAGCAGCCGGCCTGCGGATGTGGATCACTCGTCTGGACGGAGCCGAGGCGTCCGTGATGCGGATGGCCGACGCCGAGGGACGGCCGGTGGCCACCGTGTCGAAGCTGGTGTCACGGCCGGTCGACCAGGAACGGCTCTCTGAGGCCGCCGGACAGGCTGCCGAGATCCCGCTGCACCGGGTGGAGTGGCAGGCCGTGACGGCTCCGCCGCCCGCCGACGACGATCTGCGATGGGCCGTACTGCGCTCCGGCGCCCCGGCGGCGGCCGGTCCGATGCCCGCCGCTTCCGGCTCGGGCGAGGCACCCGGCCTCGGCCAGGTGCCCCAGTACGCCGACGTGTCGGCCCTGGCCGCCGCCGTCGCCGACCCCACCGCCGGCCCGGCTCCGCGGACCGTGGTGTTCCCGGTGCCGGAAACCGAGGGGGACGGCACGGAGGTGCCGGGCCGTGCCCGGGCGCTCACCCACCAGTTGCTGGCCCTGCTCCAGGCGTGGCTGGCCGAGGACCGTCTCGGCGCCGTCCGCTTGGTCGTGCTCACACGCGGCGCGGTCACCGGCGGCGTCGAGGGGGACGCAATCGATCTGGCGCAGGCCCCGCTGTGGGGTCTCGTACGTGCTGCCGCCGAGGAGAATCCCGGCCGGTTCGCCGTCCTGGACATCGACGGCACCGACGCCTCGACGCATGCGCTGCCCGCCGCCCTCACCCTGGGCGAGCCCGAGTCCGCGCTGCGTCTGGGGCAGGTCCGCGTACCCCGCCTGGCCCGGGTCACCGGCACGCTGCCCGCCGGGACCGCCCCGGCCGCGCCCGTGTGGCGGACGGACGGCACGGTCCTGATCACGGGCGGCACCGGTGGCCTGGGGGCCGTCCTGGCCCGGCATCTGGTGACCGAGCACGGTGTACGGCACCTGCTCCTCACCAGCCGCCGCGGCCCCGACTCCCCCGGCGCCGACGCCCTGCGCACCGAACTGACCGACCTCGGCGCCCACACCGTCACCCTCACCGCCTGCGACACCGGCGACCGAGCAGCACTCGCCGAACTCCTCGACCGCATCCCCGCACAACACCCCCTCACCGCGATCGTCCACGCCGCCGGAGTGGCGGACGGGGGCCTGATCACCTCCTTGTCCGAGGAGCAGACCGAACGGGTGCTGCGGCCGAAGGTCGACGGGGCATGGCATCTGCACGAACTCACCCGCCACCTCCCCCTGACCGCCTTCGTCCTCTACTCCTCCGCCGGCGGACTCATCCTCGCCGCCGGACAGGCCAACTACGCCGCCGCCAACGTCTTCCTCGACGCCCTCGCCCACCACCGCCACCACCTCGGCCTCCCCGCCCACTCCCTCGCCTGGGGACTGTGGAAGGAGAGCAGCGGGATGGGCGACCCCGACAAGGCCGACCTGCGCCGCATGGACCGGCTGGGACTGCCCGCGCTGGATCGGGAGCAGGGCCTGGCCCTGTTCGACCGCGCGCTCGCTCTGTCCCCCGCCGAGGCCGTGGTCGTTCCGGTGCGAGTCGACGCTGCGGCGCTCCGGGGCCGTGGAGACGACCTGCCACCGCTGCTGCGTGGTCTGTCACGGACGCCCGTCCCTCGGGCCTCGAACGCCGCCCCCGGACACTCGACGGGTTCCGTCACCGGCGGCAACTCCCTCGTCGAGCGGCTGACCGGCCTGTCCGACGCAGAGCGCGCGCGGGAGCTGCTGGAACTGGTGCGCGGTCAGGTGGCCGGCGTACTCGGGCACGACGGCGTGGACGCGGTCGAGCCGGAACGCGCCTTCCGCGAGCTGGGCTTCGACTCGCTGGCAGCGGTCGAGCTGCGCAACGCCCTGCGCGGCACCACCGGCCTGGCGCTTCCCGCCACCCTCGTCTTCGACCACCCGACGTCGCAGGCCGTGGCCGAGTTGCTGAGGCGGGAGCTTTTCGGCGCACCGGACGCCTCGGCCGCGGACTCGGCCTCGGGCATCGAGGCGGGGACGGCCGCCCGGCCCGGCCGGTCGCGGTCGGACCAGGCGGACGATCCCATCGCCATCGTCGGGATGAGCTGCCGGTATCCGGGCGATGTCAGCAGCCCCGAGGACCTGTGGCGTCTCGTCGCCGACGGCATCGACGCCGTGTCCGGATTCCCCACCGACCGAGGCTGGGACACCGACCGGCTGTACGCGTCCGAACCCGAGGACGGCAAGAGTTACGTACGGGATGGCGGCTTCCTGCGCGACGGCGCCGAGTTCGACCCGGACTTCTTCGGTATCAGCCCCCGCGAGGCCCTGGCGATGGACCCGCAGCAGCGACTGCTGCTCGAGGCCGCCTGGGAGGCGTGCGAGCGTGCCGGCATCGACCCGGTGTCGCTCCGCGGCAGTCAGACCGGCGTCTTCGCGGGTGTCATGTACGACGACTACGCCACCCGCCTGGGCAACGACGTCCCTGCGGACGTGGCCGGCTACCTCGCCAACGGCAGCGCCGCCAGCGTGCTGTCCGGACGCCTCGCCTACCTCTTCGGCCTGGAAGGGCCCACCGTGTCGGTCGACACGGCGTGCTCGTCGTCGCTGGTCAGTCTGCACCTGGCGGCCCAGGCGCTGCGCAACGGCGAGTGCACCATGGCTTTGGCTGGTGGCGTCACCTTCCTCTCCACGCCCGACGCCTTCGTGGACTTCAGCAGGCAACGGGCACTGTCCCCGGACGGCCGCTGCAAGGCATTCTCGGCCACCGCCGACGGTGTCGGCTGGTCCGAGGGTGTGGGTGTGCTGGTGGTCGAGCGTCTGTCGGACGCGCGGCGCAACGGTCACCGGGTGCTCGCGGTGGTGCGGGGCTCGGCGGTCAATCAGGACGGTGCGTCGAACGGGCTGACGGCGCCGAACGGTCCGTCGCAGCAGCGGGTGATCCGGCAGGCGTTGACGGCTGCCGGGCTCAGCGCCGCGGACGTGGACGCGGTGGAGGCACACGGTACGGGGACGACGCTGGGTGACCCGATCGAGGCGCAGGCGCTGCTGGCCACGTACGGGCAGGAACGGCCGGAGGACGGTGCGCCGTTGTGGCTGGGGTCGCTGAAGTCGAACATCGGGCACGCACAGGCCGCTGCGGGTGTGGGCGGTGTCATCAAGATGGTGATGGCGATGCGGCACGGTGTGCTGCCGCGCACCCTGCACGTGGACGAGCCCTCACCGCACGTCGACTGGTCGGAAGGGGCGGTGGAACTACTCACCGAGGCCCGGGAATGGGAGACCGACGGACGGCCCCGCCGGGCGGCTGTCTCCTCCTTCGGCATCAGCGGGACCAACGCCCACGTCATCCTGGAAGAAGCACCGATTCAGGACGAGACAGAAGAGGAAGCTGCGACGCCGCTGCCGGTCGTTCCCTGGGTGTTGTCGGCGCGTGGTGAGGGTGCGTTGCGGGCGCAGGCGGAGCGGCTGGCCGAGTACGTGGCCGAGCGGGATGACCTGTCCCCGCTGGACGTGGCGTTCTCGCTGGCCACGGCCCGGAGCGTGTTTGAGCACCGGGCTGTCGTCGTGGGCCGGGACCGCGAGGAACTGCTGAGCGGGCTTGCCACGGTCGTCTCCGGTGGGACGCCGGTGGCGGGCAGGACGGCGTTCGTGTTCTCCGGGCAGGGCAGCCAGCGGGCCGGGATGGGGCGTGAGCTGTATGACGCGTTCCCGGTCTTCGCGCGGGCGCTGGACGAGGTGGTCGAGGCGCTGGGGCTGCCGTTGCGTGAGGTGATGTGGGACGGCGAGGGCCTGGACCGGACAGGGTTCACGCAGCCGGCCCTCTTCGCCCACGAGGTGGCTCTGTACCGGCTGTTGGAGTCGTGGGGTGTGCGCCCCGACATGGTGGCCGGACACTCCGTCGGCGAACTGAGCGCTGCCCACGTAGCGGGTGTGCTGTCGCTGGAAGACGCGGCGACGCTGGTGGCGGCTCGGGCGCGGTTGATGGAGGCGCTGCCGGACGGCGGGGCGATGATCGCCGTACAGGCCACGGAAGAGGACGTCCGCAAGCACCTGAGCGAGGGTGTGGACATCGCCGCCGTCAACGGTCCCGCGTCCGTGGTCGTCTCCGGTGCCGTGGAGGCCGTCACGGAGGTGGCGGCGCACTTCGAGCGCACCACCCGGCTCAAGGTCTCCCACGCCTTCCACTCGCCCCTGATGGAGCCGATGCTGGCGGAGTTCGGGAAGATCGCCGCCGAGCTGACCTACCACGCGCCGGCTGTCCCAGTGGTGTCGAACGTGACCGGCCGCCTCGCCGAGCCGGGCGACCTCCAGGACCCGGAGTACTGGGTCCGCCACGTCCGAGGAACCGTCCGCTACCACGACGGCATCCGCACCCTGGAAGACGAAGGCGTCCGGACCTTCGTCGAGGTCGGCCCCCAGGCCGTCCTCGCCGGACTCGGCTGCGGCGACGACGCCGTGTTCCTCGCGGCCCAGCGCCGCGACCGTGCCGAGGCGATCCAGCTCGTGACCACCCTCGGCGAACTCCACACCCGAGGCGTCACCGTCGACTGGCAGGCGTTCTTCGCCGGTCGCGGTGCCCGCACCGTCGACCTCCCCACCTACGCCTTCCAGCACAAGCGCTACTGGCTCGACGCCACCGCGTCCGCCCCCAGTGACCCGACGGCTCTGGGGCAGGCACCCGCCGCCCACCCGCTCCTCGGCGCTGCCATCACGCTGCCCGGGACCGGTGCGCTCGCCTTCACCGGGCGGCTCGGCGTCGACAGCCACCCGTGGCTGGGTCACCACGCCGTCCACGGGACCACCCTCCTGCCCGGCACCGCGCTGGTCGAGCTGGCCCTCCACGCCGGCCATCACGCCGGCACCCCCGTCCTCGACGAACTCACCCTCCAAGCCCCCCTCACCCTCCCCGACCGCACGGCCCTCGCCCTCCAGGTCACCGTTGGCGCTGCCGACGACTCCGACCATCGCGGCGTGGAGATCCATTCACGGGACGCGGACGACCCGACTGCCCCGTGGACCCGGAACGCGGTGGGCGTCCTGGCCCCCGCGCGCCCTCACGAGGCAGTGGCGCTCGCGGAGGACGCCACCGCCTGGCCGCCGGCGGATGCCACCCCCATTCCGGTGGAGACCCTGTACGAGGAGCTGGCCGGCCAGGGGTACGACTACGGACCGATGTTCCGGTGCGTACGGCGGGCTTGGAGGCACGACGGGGCTGTCCTGGGAGAGATCGCACTGCCCGAGGAAGCACTCGACGCGGGCGAGTACGGAATCCATCCGGCGCTGCTGGATTCGGCGCTCCACCTGACGGACTTCCTGAACGGCGACGGTCCGGCCGACGGTGATCAGGAGACACGGATCCCCTTCGCCTGGACCGGCACTTCCCTGCGCACGACAGGCGCCGCCGCTCTCCGGGTCCGCGTGCGGAGCACGGGCAACGGCGGAGTCTCCCTGGAGATCGCCGACCGGAACGGCGAGCCCGTGGCGACCGTGGGCTCCTTGGCCCTGCGTCCCGTGACGGCTCAGCAGTTGGGCGGCTCGGCGCTGCCGCTGTACCGCGTCGAGTGGCGGCCTCTGCCCGGCTCGGACGGGACGGGTCCCGCCGCGGGCCCGGCGGTTCCGGTGACGGTGACGTTGGCCGAGTGGGAGAAGACGCGCGACGGTGGGACGGTGCCGGAGGTGGTCACCCTCTCCGTGGCGTCCACGGGCGAGGATGCGACCGTGCCGGCCCTGGTGCGGGGGTCGGTCCATGAAGTACTGGCCGCGATGCGTGCCTGGCTGGACGACGACCGGTGCGCGTCGTCCCGGCTGGTGGTCGTGACGCGCGGCGCCGTGTCCGTGGACGCCTCGGACCGGTCGATCGACCTGGGCGCGGCGCCGGTCTGGGGTGCGGTCCGGGCGGCGCAGGAGGAGAATCCCGGCAGGTTCTCGATCATCGACACCGACGGCTCCCCCGCGTCCCTGCGTGCGCTGCCTGCGGCGGCGGCCCTGGACGAGCCCGAGATCGCGCTGCGCGACGGCGTGGTCCGGGTGCCTCGACTGGTACGGACGACGACGCCGACGGCAACCGGGGAACCGGCCGTGGAATGGCCGACGACCGGTACGGTGCTGGTCACCGGTGGGACCGGCCTGTTGGGCTCGCAACTGGCCCGGCATCTGGTGACCGAACACGGTGTACGGCACCTGCTCCTCACCAGCCGCCGCGGCCCCGACTCCCCCGGCGCCGACGCCCTGCGCACCGAACTCACCGACCTCGGCGCCCACACCGTCACCCTCACCGCCTGCGACACCGGCGACCGAGCAGCACTCGCCGAACTCCTCGACCGCATCCCCGCACAACACCCCCTCACCGCGGTCGTCCACGCCGCCGGAGTGATGGACAACGGTGTGGTGGACGCCATGACACCGGAGCGGGTGGAGGGGGTGCTGCGGCCGAAGGTCGACGGGGCCTGGCACCTGCACGAACTCACCCGTCACCTCCCCCTCACCGCCTTCGTCCTCTACTCCTCCGCCGGCGGACTCATCCTCGCCGCCGGACAGGCCAACTACGCCGCCGCCAACGTCTTCCTCGACGCCCTCGCCCACCACCGCCACCACCTCGGCCTCCCCGCCCACTCCCTCGCCTGGGGACTGTGGGAGGGGACGGCGGGTGACGGTGACGCCCAGGCCGTGGACGCGGGTCGCATCCGCCACCTCGGCGTACGCGAACTGTCGGCTTCGGAAGGGCTGTCGCTGTTCGACGCGGCGATCGCTTCGGACGAGGCGGTGCCGGTCCCGGTGCGGTTCGACATGGAGGCGTTGCGGGCGAGGCCGGACGACCTGCCGGCGCTGCTGCGCGGTCTGCTCCCGGAAGGGGCGCGGGTCGGTACGCGGCCGGGGGCGGACCCGGAACGGGGCCTGACGGCGGAGGACGGACGATCCGACGCGGCCGGGGCCTCCACCGCGCCCCTCCCCGAGCGTTCGCTCGCCGAGCAGCTCGCGGACCTTTCCTGGGAGGACGCGGGACGCCTGCTGCAGGACATCGTCGCGACGCATGTGGCGGCCGTGCTCGGGCACGACGGTCCCGGAGCCGTGACGGCTGAGCGCGGTTTCCTGGACATGGGGCTGGACTCGCTGGCCGCTCTGGAACTGCGCAACCGGCTCTCCGGTGCCACCGGGGAGCGGCTTCCCGCCACGCTGATCTACGACTGCCCGACCGTGGTGGCCGTGGCGGAGTTCCTGCGTACCGAGATGGTGGGCGAACGGCCGGAAACGGCGGCCCACGCCGCCGGGACGACCGGGGCAGCCGCAGCCGGCGGAGTGGCCGTCGGCGTCGATCTGACGTCGTTGGACGCGGACTTGTCGCGGATCGAGCAGGCGCTGTCCGGGGTGGCGGCGAATGCGGACGAGGCGGCCCGCATCGAGCAGCGGCTGCGGTCACTGGCCGCCAAGTGGGCGGATACCCACCGCGTCACCACGGTTCCGCCCGTCGACGACGAGGGGCTGGCAGCGGCCACCGCGGACGAGTTGTTCGAGATGCTCGACGGTGAGCTGGAGGCCTGAGTCACCCCTCGCACCGTTCGGCCCGTCACCGCTCCCACGGAGGGTGACGGGCCGAACGGTTTCCGGGTGCCGGGGCTCGGTTCCGCTCGCGGTGGGGAGGGCCGCCACTGACTCTGCCTCTGTGTCCGTCCCCGCGCCCGTCTCGGCGTCCGTCTCGGCCTCCGTCTCCGCCGGCCGGTCGTACTCCACCGGTGCTCCGACGCTGCTGCGCTGCCGCGCTGCCGCGCTCCGGACGAGAAGAAGGGCCGGGCTCCATGAGCCCGGCCCTTCTTCTCGTCCTGGTCGTCGTATCGGTTCCGGTCCTTGTCTTCGCCCTCGCGATCGAGGTCAGTCCAGCGACGTCAGCCAGTCGTCGATGACCTCGGCCGTGCGGTGCGCCTTGGACTCGACCATCGTCAGGTGGTCGCCCTCGACGTCGACGACGGTGTGAGCCGTGTCCCAGGAGGTGCGCCAGGCGTCGGTGGCGGTCGTCGTGTCCGCGTCGCCCGCCCAGTCTCGGGGCCGGGCGAAGAGGATCGGTGCGGTGATGCCGTCGAGGTCGCAGTCCTCCATCAACTGCCCGTACCAGGCCATGGCCGTCAGGCGGGCGTTGGTGAACGGGCCGAACAGGGCTTCCTTCTCGAAGAGACCGGCGAACATCTGGGCGATCAGCCCGACGAGGCCCTCGGTCTTCGGATGGTAGGTGTCCAGCAGGACGACCGCTCGGGGACCGGTACCGGTCTGCTCCAGGAAACGGGCGGTGGCGTGCGCGAAGATTCCGCCCGCCGAGTAGCCCAGCAGGACGTAGGGCTTGTCTCCGGCCGCCGCGCGAATCTGCTGGGCGCAGCCCTCCACCACGGTGGCGAAGGTCGCCGGGAGGCTCTCGTTGTCGGCGAAACCCGGCAGCGGGACGGCGGAGACGTCCCGTTTGCCGCGCAGCGCCCCCGCGATCCGCAGGAACTGGTGGGCTCCGCCCATGGCCGCCGGTGACGGGAAGCAGAACAGGGCGGGGTCCTGCGGTCCGCTCGCCAGCCGGACGGCGGAGGGCAGCTCGGGCAGATCGGCCGGGGTGGCGTACGTAGGACGCAGCCCTGCGGCCAGGTCGAGGATGGCGACGCCCTGGTCGAGCATGTCGCGGTCGATGGCCTGGCGGAACAGCGCGCTCAGTGATTCCCCCGCCGCGTCGCGTCCCCGCCCGGCGGGGTTCCCCTCACCGCTTCCCGGAAGCGCTGAGCCGTGCCCTCCCTCACCCGTGTCCGTACCCGCCTGCGACGCGGTCTCCGTGAGGATCCAACCGGCCAGGGCGCGGGCGCTGGGGTGGTCGAAGACGATGGTGGCGGGCATCGGGATGCCCGCGGCACTCTTGAGACGGTTGCGGAGTTCCACCGCCCCGAGGGAGTCGAAGCCCATCTCCAGGAAGGGGCGGTCCGGTGCGACGGCCTCGGGACCGGCGTGACCGAGCACCGCGGCCACATGGGTGCGGACCAGGTCGACCACGGCGTGCTCACGGTCCTCGCCCGACAGTCCGGCGAGGCGCTGGGCGAGCGACGGTCCCTGGGCGATGCCGGTGGCGGCCGCGGTTCGGGCCGCACCACGGCGCGCGGCGGGCGCGGCCGTCTGCACCAGCCCCAGCAGCAGGGACGGAACTCCGTCGGCGCGCTCCCGGATCGCCATCGGATCCAGATGCGCCGGCAGCTGCGCCGGGACGGGGCGTCGTACGGCGGTGTCGAACAGTTCCAGGCCCTCGTCGGCGGTCAGTTCGGTCATGCCCCAGCGACGGATGCGTTCGATGTCCACGGGTTTGAGGCTCCGGACCATGCCGTGGCCTTCCCCCCACAGGCCCCAGGCCAGGGCGTGGGCGGGCAGTCCGAGGGCGGCGCGGTGTTCGGCCAGTCCGCCGAGGAACAGGTTGGCGGCGGCGTAGTTGCCCTGACCCGGACCGTCCACCACACAGGAGGACGAGGAGAACATGACGAAGGCCGTGAGCGGCAGGTCGCGGGTCAGCTCGTGCAGGTACCAGGCGGCGTCGGCCTTGGGGCCGAGGACATGATCGAGGTACTCGGGGGTCAATGCGCCGGTGACGGCGTTCGCGGCGACACCCGCCGTGTGGACGACGCCGGTGAGCGGGTGCTGCGGATCGATGCCGGCGATCAGTGCGGCGAGTGCGTCGCGGTCGCCGACGTCGCATGCCTCGATACGGACGTCGGCACCCGACGCGCTCAGTTCGGCGGCCAGTTCCGCTGCGCCCTCGGCCTCCGCTCCCCGTCGGCTGACGAGGAGCAGGTGACGGACACTGTGCTCGCCGACGAGGTGGCGGGCGACGAGGCTGCCGAGGCCGCCGGTGCCCCCGGTGATGAGCACCGTGCCGTCGGTGTCCCAAGGAGCGGGCCCGTCGTCGGCGGGTCCGTTCCGGCCGGCGCGGGACAACCGGGGAACCAGGAGCCGGCCGCCACGGATCGCGAGTTGCGGTTCACCACTGGCCACGGCGGCCGGAAGGGCGGCCAGCGAGCGGGGGTCGTCGTCGAGGTCGACCAGAAGATGGCGGCCCGGGTTCTCGGCCTGGGCCGAGCGGACCAGGCCCCATACGGCGGTCCCCGGCAGGTCCGCGCCGGGGTCCTCGCCCGGCTGTGCCGCGACAGCGCCCCGGGTGACGACCAGCAGGCGGGACGCTTCGAACCGTTCGTCCGCGGCCCACGACTGCAGCGCCGCGAGCACGGACCCCGTCGCGGAGCGGACTCTGTCCGGCATGGGCGCGCCGGAGTCGGTGACACAGCCGAGCACGGCGACGGCCGGCGGCTCCGCCGACCCGTCGGACGCCGTCGCCAGATCCGGATACCCGAGCCCGAGGACGTCCGGTCCGAAGCACGCCCACGGGGCCGCGCCGGAAGTGTCCAGGTCGACGGCCACGGAGGGGCCCGGCAGCCAGCTCACCTCGAAGAGGGAGCGATGGACGGCTGCGGAACGGCCACTGAGCTGCTCGGGCGCGATCGTCCGGGCGGCCAGCGACTCCACGGTGACCACGGGGGCGCCCGTGCTGTCGACGGCATCCAGACGCAGCCCGGCACCGACTCCGGTCACGCGGACCCGGAGCATCGAGGCGCCCGTCGCGTGCAGGCGCACACCGTTCCAGGCGAACGGAACGGACGGTGCGGTGTCCGACTCCTCTTCGAGGAAGCTGGTGTGCAGCGCGGCATCGAGCAGCGCCGGGTGCAGTCCGTAGCCGGTGGCGTGGTCCGACGCGTCGTCGAGCAGGGCGACTTCTCCGTACAGGGCGTCGGAGTCCCGCCATGCCGCACGCAGGAGGCGGAAGGAGGGACCGTATTCGAGGCCCTTCGCCTCGAGTTGTGCGTAGAAGCCGTCGAGCGGGAGGGCCTCAGCACCCTCGGGCGGCCAGACCTCCATCCCCGTCGGCCCCGGCAGCCCCGCCTCCACCGCCAGCAACCCCTCAGCATGCAGCGTCCACTCCCCCTCACCGGCCACACCCTCGACCCGGGAATGCACCCGCACCGACCGACCGCCCCCACCACCCGGACCATCGACCGCCACCTGCACAACCACCCCACCACGCTCCGGCACCACCAACGGCGCATGAAGCGTCAACTCCTCCAACAGACCACAACCCACCTCATCACCGGCACGAACCGCCAACTCCACAAACGCCGTACCCGGCAACAACACCGCACCCAAAACCCCGTGATCCACCAGCCACGGCTGCCCCTCACGCGACAACCGCCCACTGAGCACCACCCCACCCGACACCGGCAGCTCCACCACCGCACCCAGCAACGGATGCCCAGCCACCTCCAAACCCGCCAACCCCACATCCACACCACCAGCACCACCAGAGCCAAGCCAGTAACGCTGACGCTGGAAGGCATACGTCGGGAGGTCGACGGTGCGGGCACCGCGACCGGCGAAGAACGCCTCCCAGTCGACGGTCACGCCACGGGTGTGCAGCTCGCCGAGGGTGGTGACCAGCTGGCTCGCCTCCGGACGGTCGCGGCGCTGGGACGCAAGGAAGACAGCGTCGTCGCCGCAGCCGAGTCCGACGAGGACGGCCTGCGGGCCGACCTCCACGAACGTACGTACGCCCTCGTCCTCCAGAGTCTGGATGCCGTCGTGGTAACGGACGGTCCCACGGACATGACGGACCCAGTACTCCGGGTCCTGAAGATCACCCGGCTCAGCGAGCCGGCCGGTCACGTTCGACACCACCGGGACAACCGGCGCGTGATAAGTCAGCCCGGCGGCGATCTTTCCGAACTCCGCCAGCATCGGCTCCATCAGAGACGAGTGGAAAGCGTGGGAGACCTTGAGCCGGGTGGTGCGCTCGAAATGGCCAGCCACCTCCGTGACCGCCTCCACAGCACCCGAGATCACCACAGACCGGGGGCCGTTCACAGCCGCGATGTCCACACCGTCGATGAGATGCCTGCGGACGTCGTCCTCGCTGGCTTGTACGGCGATCATCGCGCCACCGTCCGGAAGCGCCTCCATCAGCCGGGCGCGGGCGGCCACCAGCGTTGCCGCATCCTCCAGGGACAGCACACCGGCCACATGGGCAGCGCTCAGTTCGCCCACCGAATGCCCGGCCACCATGTCGGGGCGCACACCCCACGACTCCAACAGTCGATACAGCGCCACCTCCTGGGCGAAGAGGGCCGGCTGCGTGAACCCTGTCCGGTCCAGGCCCTCGCCGTCCCACATCACCTCACGAAGGGGAAGCCCGAGAGCGTCGATCACCTCGTCCAGCGCCTGCGCGAACACGGGGAACGCGTCGTACAGCTCGCGCCCCATCCCCGCACGTTGGCTGCCCTGCCCGGAGAACACGAACGCCGTCCTGCCCTGCACCGGCGTCCCACCGGAGACCAGTCCCGCGAGCCCGCTCAGCAGTTCCTCGCGATCCCGGCCCACGACGACAGCCCGGTGCTCAAACACGCTCCGGGCCGTGGCCAGCGAGAATCCCACGTCCAGCGGCGACAGTTCTTCGCGTACTGCAACGTGCTCGGCCAGGCGGTCGGCCTGGGCCCGCAGGGCCGCCTCGTTACGTCCCGACAAGACCCACGGAACGACCGGCAGCGGCGCCGCAGCTTCCTCTTCTGTCTCTTCCTGAACCGGAGCTTCTTCCAGGATGACGTGCGCGTTCGTCCCGCTGATACCGAAGGACGACACACCCGCCCTGCGCGGACGCCCGTCGCTCGCCCACTCCCGGGCTGCCGTCAGAAGCTCTACCGCCCCTTCCGACCAGTCGACGTGCGGTGACGGCTCGTCCACGTGCAGCGTGCGAGGCAGCACACCGTGCCGCATCGCCATCACCATCTTGATGACACCGCCCACACCCGCAGCCGCCTGCGCGTGCCCGATGTTCGACTTCAGCGACCCCAGCCACAACGGCGCACCACCGTCCGGCCGCTCCTGCCCGTACGTGGCCAGCAGCGCCTGCGCCTCGATCGGATCACCCAGCGTCGTCCCCGTGCCATGCGCCTCCACCGCGTCCACATCCGCGGCACTCAGCCCCGCAGCCGTCAACGCCTGCCGGATCACCCGCTGCTGTGACGGACCGTTCGGCGCCGTCAACCCGTTCGACGCACCGTCCTGATTCACCGCCGAGCCCCGCACCACCGCCAGCACCCGGTGACCGTTGCGCCGCGCATCCGACAGACGCTCCACCACCAGCACACCCACACCCTCGGCCCAGCCCGTGCCGTCCGCACCGGCCGAGAACGCCTTGCACCGCCCGTCAGGAGACAGACCACGCTGGCGACTGAACTCCACGAAGGTGTCCGGGGTCGACATGACGGTCACGCCGCCGACGAGGGCCAAGGAGCACTCACCGCGCCGCAGCGCCTGGCCGGCCAGGTGGAGACCGACCAGTGACGAGGAGCAGGCGGTGTCCACCGACACGGCCGGGCCCTCCAGGCCGAGGGTGTAGGAGACGCGGCCCGAGATGATGCTGCCCGCGCTCGCACCGGTCGGGTAGTCGTGGTACATGACGCCGGCGAACACTCCGGTGGCCGTGCCCTTCAGGGCCGAAGGCCGGATGCCCGCGTGCTCCAGGGCCTCCCAGGCCGTCTCCAGCAGCACCCGCTGCTGCGGGTCCATCTCTTCGGCCTCGCGCGGGCTGATGCCGAAGAAGTCCGGGTCGAACTCGGCGGCGTCGTGCAGGAAACCGCCTTCCTTGACGTACGTGGTGTACGGCCGCGTGTTGTCCGGGTCGTAGAGGCGGTCGGTGTCCCACCGGCGGTCGGTGGGGAAGTCGGTGACGCCGTCCCGGCCTTCTGCGACCAGCCGCCAGAGGTCCTCGGGTCCGGTCACGCCGCCCGGGTACCGGCAGCCCATGCCCACGATCGCGAGCGGTTCGTCGTCCGTGTCGGTGTGCTGCCGGCGGGATCCGTCGGACGCGGGGGTCGTACGCTCACCGAGGTCGGTCAGCTGGTCGAGCAGGTGCCGCGCCAGCGTGGTGATGTCGGGGTAGTCGAAGACGAGCGTCGCCGGGAGCCGCAGGCCGGTGGCCGAGGCCAGTCCGTTGCGGAACTCCACCGCGGTGAGGGAATCGAAGCCGAGCTCCTGGAAGGGCCGGTCGGTGTCCACGTCCGTACCGGAGGCGTAGCCGAGTACGCCGGCGGCGTGGGATCGGATCAGCTCGCCGACAGCGGGGAGGCGTTCCTCCGCGGGCAGGCGGCTGAGGCGTTCGGCGAAGCCCGTGGTGCCCGGCGCGCGTCCTGCCGCGGCACGGCGGCGTGCGGTGGTGCCGTCCACGAGTCCCTGGAAAAGGGCCGGGAGTTCTCCGTCCGGTCCGCTCCGGGCGCGTACGGCGTTCAGGTCGAGCCGTGTCGCCAGCAGTGCCGCGGCGGACGCCTCGACGGCGGTGTCGAAGAGGGCGAGACCCTCGTGCGCGGCGAGCGGCAGCAGGCCGGAGCGGGTGAGACGGGAGCGGTCCCGGTCGGCGAGACCGCCCGCCATGCCCGCCTCCGCCGCGCGGTCCACGTCCCACGGCCCCCAGGCGAGCGACTGGGCCGGCAGCCCGAGTACGGAACGGCGGTGATGGGCGAGGGCGTCCAGATACGCGTTGGCAGCGGCGTAGTTGGCTTGTCCGGGGGCGCCGAAGGTGCCGGCGACCGAGGAGAACAGCACGAAGGCGGTGAGTGGCAGATCACTGGTGAGGCGGTGCAGATGCCATGCGGCGTCGGCCTTGGGGCGCAGTACGCGGTCGAGGCGCGCGCCGTCCAGGGACGCGAGCACTCCGTCGTCCAGGACGCCGGCGGCATGGACGACGCCTCGCAGGGGGTGTTCGTCCGGGACCTGCGCCAGCAGTTCGGCGAGCGCGTCCGGGTCGGCCACGTCGCAGGCGGCGACGCGGACGTCGGCGCCGAGCCCGGTGAGCCGGCTCCGCAGGTCGTCGGCGCCGGGGGCGGCCGGGCCTCGGCGGCTGATCAGCAGCAGGTGTCGGACGCCGTGTGCGGTGACGAGGTGTTCGGCGACCAGAGCACCCAGGGCGCCCGTGGCTCCCGTGATCAGTACGGTGCCGTCGGGGTCGAAGACCGGGAGTTCGGCGGTGGCGGCTCCAGGTGTCGGGCCGTCCCCCGGGCGGAACCGGGTGAGACGGGCGCCGAAGGGCACACCTGCGCGGAGCAGCAGTTCGGACTCGGTCGCGCCCGCGAGCAGGGGGAGCAACGCGAGGGAATCGGGGTGACCGTCCAGGTCGGCCAGGACCACGTGGTCGTCGTTCTCGATCTGGGCGGAACGGACCAGGCCCCAGGCGGCCGCACCGGCCGGGTCGGTGGCGTGGTCTTCTCCCGGACCGGCGACGGCACCGCGGGTGGTGACGACCAACGTGGTGTCGCGGAAGCGGTCGTCGGCAGACCAGGTCTGCAGGAACTCCAGTACCTGCTGGGTGAGGCGGCGTGCGGCCGCCGCATCAGGACGCCCGACGCCTTCCTCCGGGGCACAGTCCAGTACGACCACGCCCGTCGTCTCACCCAGCGGGGCGAGGTCGCTCAGGGAGCGGACCACCAGGGGCTCGGACGTGGCTCCGGTCTCCGTGGCGAGCTGAACGGGAGTCCAGTCCAGCCGGAAAAGGTCGTCGCGCCGCGGCTTCGGGGCCGACTGCGCCCCGAGGCTCACCGGGCGAACGGCCAGGGAGTCCACGGTCGCCACAGGAGCGCCCTCCGCGTCGGCGACTTCCAGCGTGACCGTGGAGGGCCCGGTGGGCCGAAGACGTACCCGTGCTGCCGAGGCACCGGTCGCGTGCAGGGTCACCCCGCTCCACGCGAACGGCAGCCGTGGACCACCGTCGCCACCGTCCTCGTCACGGGCGGTGGCGTCCAGCGCCATCGGGTGCAGGGCGGCGTCGAGGAGCGCCGGGTGCAGCCCGAACTCCTCGGCCTTCTCGGCGACGTGCTCGGGCAGGACCACTTCGGCGAACAACTCGTCACCACGCCGCCAGGCGGCACGCAGCCCCTGGAACGCGGCCCCGTAGCGCAGTCCGTGGGAAGCGAGAAGGGAGTACGCGTCGTCCACGGGCAGCGGTTCCGCTTCCGCAGGCGGCCACTCGGCGAGCGCACGGCTGTCCTCGGGTGCACCGACGGCAGCGGGCCGCAGCACTCCGGAGGCGTGGCGGGTCCAGAACACTTCGGCGGCGGGATCGTCGGAACGGGAGTAGATCTCCACGATCCGCATCTCCGTGGACGCCTCGTCCCCTGCCCCCGGGTGAGGCTCGCAACGGGTGATGACCTGGAGGATCGCACCGGTGTCCTCGGACAGCACGAGCGGCTCTTCGAGGGTGAGGTCGTCGAGGACGGGGAAACCGGCCTCATCGCCGGCACGGATCGCCAGCTCTACGAACCCGGTGCCGGGGAAGAGAACGGTGCCCGCCACGGCGTGATCGGCCAGCCAGGGGTGGGCACTGAGCGAAAGCCGCCCGGTCAGGATCACCTGCTCGGAGTCGGCCGAGCGCACGGCGGCGCGTACGAGGGGGTGCCCTGCCGGCTCCAGCCCCGCGGCGGAGACGTCGGCGACGGCATCGGGGGCCTCGAGCCAGTAGTGCTTGTGCTGGAAAGCGTAGGTGGGGAGGTCGACGGTGCGAGCGCCGCGACCGGCGAAGAACGCTTCCCAGTCGACGGTGACACCACGGGTGTGCAACTCACCCAGCGCGGTGACCAGCTGAACCGCCTCAGCACGGTCGCGGCGCTGGGACGCCACGAACACGGCGTCCTCGCCGCAACCGAGTCCCGCGAGGACGGCCTGCGGGCCGACCTCGACGAAGGTCCGGACGCCTTCACCCTCCAGGGTCCGGATGCCGTCGTGATAGCGGACGGTGCCACGGACATGACGGACCCAGTACTCCGGGTCCTGAAGATCACCCGGCTCGGCGAGCCGGCCGGTCACGTTCGACACCACCGGGACAGCAGGCGCGTGATAGGTCAGCCCGGACGCCACCCGACGGAACTCATCGAGCATCGGCTCCATCAACGGCGAGTGGAAAGCATGCGACACCTTCAGCCGGGTGGTGCGCTCGAAGTGGCGGGCCACCTCCGTAACAGCCGCAACGGCACCCGAGATCACCACAGAACGCGGCCCGTTCACAGCCGCGATGTCCACACCGTCGACCAGACACGCCCGGACTTCCTCTTCCGTGGCCTGTACGGCGATCATCGCCCCGCCGTCCGGCAACGCCTCCATCAGCCGGGCGCGGGCGGCTACCAGGGTTGCCGCGTCGGCCAGGGACAACACCCCGGCCACATGCGCGGCCGCCAGTTCACCCACCGAATGCCCGGCCACCATGTCCGGCCGCACACCCCACGAATCCAACAACCTGTACAGCGCAACCTCGTGAGCGAAGAGAGCCGGCTGCGTGAACCCCGTACGGTCCAGCCCTTCCCCCTCCCCCTCCCACATCACCTCCCGCAACGGCAGCCCAAGCGCCTCGACCACCTCGTCCAGCGCCCGAGCGAACACCGGGAACGCGTCATACAGCTCACGCCCCATCCCCGCGCGCTGGCTCCCCTGCCCGGAGAACACGAACGCCGTCCTGCCCTGCACCGGCGTCCCACCGGAAACCACCCCGGCGAGCCGCTCAGCAACTCCTCGCGGTCCCGGCCCACCACAACAACCCGGTGCTCCAGCACGCTCCGCGTCGTAGCCAGCGAGAATCCGACATCCAGCGGCGACAGGTCATCCCGCCCGGCCACATACCCGGCCAGCCGCTCCGCCTGCGCCCGCAACGCACCCTCACCACGTGCCGACAACACCCAGGGGGTGACGGAGAGTTCGGGGGCGGCGTTTTCGTTCTCCGCCGGAAGGGGGGCCGACGTGTCGGCGGGGGCCTCTTCGAGGATGACGTGGGCGTTGGTGCCGCTCATGCCGAAGGAGGAGACACCTGCGCGGCGGGGGTGGCCGGCTCGGTCCCAGGGGCGGGCCTCCGTCAGAAGCTCGACCGCGCCCGCCGACCAGTCGACGTGCGGCGAAGGCTCCTCCACGTGCAGGGTGCGCGGCAGCATCCCGTGACGCATCGCCATCACCATCTTGATGACACCGGCGACACCCGCGGCCGCCTGCGCGTGCCCGATGTTCGACTTCAACGAGCCCAGCCACAACGGACGCTCCCGCGACCGCTCCTGGCCGTACGTGGCGAGGAGCGCCTGCGCCTCGATCGGGTCACCCAGTGTGGTCCCCGTACCGTGCGCCTCCACGGTGTCGATCTGGTCGGCGGGCACCCTGGCGTTGGCGAGGGCCTGCCGGATGACGCGTTCCTGCGCGGGGCCGTTGGGCGCGGAGAGGCCGTTGCTGGCGCCGTCCTGGTTGACGGCCGACCCGCGCAGCACGGCCAGTACGTCATGACCGTTGCGGCGGGCGTCGGAGAGCCGTTCCAGGACGAGGACGCCGACGCCCTCGGACCAGCCCGTGCCGTCCGCGTCGGCGGCGAAGGAACGGCACCGCCCGGAGCGGGAGAGGGCGCCCTGGCGGCTGAACTCCACGAACATGTCGGGGGTGGACATCACGGCGACGCCGCCGGCCAGGGCCAGGGTGCACTCCTTCTGCCGCAGTGCCTGGGCCGCCAGGTGGAGGGTGACCAGGGAGGAGGAGCAGGCGGTGTCCACCGTCACCGAGGGCCCCTCCAGGCCGAGGGTGTAGGAGACGCGGCCGGAGACGATGCTGCCGGAGATGCCGCTCATGGCGTAGTCGTGGTACATCACTCCGGCGAAGACGCCGGTCGGCGTGCCCTTGAGGCCGGTGGGCGGGATGCCGGCGCGTTCCAGCGCCTCCCAGGAGGTTTCGAGCAGCAGCCGCTGCTGCGGGTCCATGGCCTGGGCCTCGCGCGGGCTGATGCCGAAGAACTCCGGGTCGAAGGCGGCGGCGTCGTACAGGAAGCCGCCCTCACGCACGTAGCTGGTGCCCGGGCGGCTCAGCGCCGGGTCGTAGAGCCGTGCGGTGTCCCAGCCGCGGTCCTCGGGGAATCCGGAGACGCCGTCGCGGCCCTCGGCCACGAGCCGCCACAACTCGTCGGGGCCGGTGACGCCGCCCGGGTAGCGGCAGCCCATCCCGACGATGGCGATCGGTTCCCGGGCTGCCGTGGTGAGCTTGCGGACCTGTTCCCGCAGTCGTTCCGTCTCCTTGACCGACGAGCGGAGCGCCGCGACGATCTTCTGTTCCTTGCCGGTCGTCGTCACGTCACGCCTCCTGGCTGTCGTCGCCGGAATCGGCCGCGGAACCGTCCAACGCCATGCTGATCAGGCTCTCCGTGTCGAGTGCGTCGATGTCGTCGAGGTCGTCGAAGGGGTCGTCCTCTCCCCCGTCGAGTCCGGCGGCGGCGCCGGGGTCGCCGATTCCGGCGAGTTCCAGCAGCGTGTCGAGCACTCCGGTGTCACGCAGTCGCTTGAGCGGGATGCTCCCCAGTGCCCGTCGGACGTGTTCCTCGGTGGCGGTGTCGGCACCGTCGTCGGCGGGCGCGATCTCGGCGAGCAGGGCGTCCGCGAGGGCCCGCGAGGTGGGGTGGTCGAACACGGCCGTGGCCCGGACCTGGAGTCCGGTGGCGTCCATGAGGCGGTTACGGAGTTCCACGGCGCCCAGGGAGTCGAAGCCCATCTCCTGGAAGGCGCGGTCCGGGTCGACCGCGTCGGCGGAACTGTGGCCGAGGACCGCGGCCGTGTGGGTGCGCACCAGATCGAGCACGGTACGCGTGCGTTCGGCGTCGGTGAGGCCGGCCAGCCGTTCGGCGAGGTCCGGTCCGGCGGCTCGCGGCGCGGTGCCGCCGGCCCGCGTACGGGAGGTGGCGCGGCGCCCCGGTGCCGTCGCGGCCACTTCGCGCAGCATGTGCGGTACTCCGCCGACCCGGTCACGGATCACCCCGGGGTCCAGGTGCACCGGCACCAGGGCGGGGAGTCCGGTCCCGGTGGCGAGGTCGAGGAGTTCGAGCCCGTCGGCGGGGCTGAGTTCGGTCATGCCCCACCGGCGGGTGCGTTCGACGTCCGTGGTGGTCAGGCCCTGGATCATGCCCCGCTGCTCGTCCCACAGTCCCCAGGCCAGGGCTTGGGCGGGCAGACCGGCGGCGGCACGGTGCTCGGCGAGTGCGCTGAGGAACTGGTTGGCTGCCGCGTAGTTTCCCTGGCCCGGGCCGTCCACGACGCTGGACGACGAGGAGTAGAGGACGAACGCGGTCAGCGGCAGGTCGCGGGTCAGCTCGTGCAGGTGCCAGGCCGCCTCCGCCTTGGGGCCGAGGACGTAGTCGACCTGTTCCGGGGTGAGCGCGCCGATGACGCCGTTGGCGGCGACGCCCGCGGTGTGCACGACGGCGGTGAGCGGGTGGTCCGTACCGATGCCTGCGATCAGTTCGGCGAGTGCGTCGCGGTCGCCGACGTCGCACGCCTCGACACGGACCTCGGCGCCGGCCTCGGACAGCTGCGCCACCACTTCGGCGGCACCTTCCGCGGCCATTCCGCTCCGGCTGACCAGAAGCAGGTGGCGGACGCCGTGCTCGGCGACCAGGTGACGGGCGACGAGCGAGCCCAGTCCCCCGGTACCTCCCGTGACCAGCACGGTGCCCGAGCCGACCGGCCAAGGTTCGCCTGCGTCGGGACGCTGCGGCTCGCCTTCCCCGGCCGTCACCCGGACGAGCCTGGGAACGCTGACGCGGCCCGCTCGGATGGCCAGTTGGGGCTCGCCGGTGGCGACGGCGCCCGCCAGGGCTGCCCTGGAGGCAGGGTCGTCGTCCAGGTCGGCCAGCACGAAACGGCCCGGGTTCTCGGACTGCGCCGAGCGCACCATGCCCCACACCGCGGCACCGGCGAGGTCGGTGACCGGGTCGTCGTCCACGGAGACCGCGCCCGTGGTGGTCACCACCAGGGGGTTCGGCTCCTCCTCGTTCTCCGCTCGCGCCTGGAGAGCGGTGAGGACGGCGTGCGTGGCCGAGCGCACCCGGTCCGGGACGGACGCGGTGACGTCCGTGACCACTTCATGGATCTCCATGGGCCCGGCCGCCGGTACGGCCCCTGCCGCACCGTCGGGCAGCGACGTCCAGGCGACACGGAAGAGGGACGGGTGGACGGCGGCCGGGGTGCGGCCGTCTCCGGTGGAGAGCTTGTCGGGCGTCACCGTGCGGGTGACCAGCGAGTCCACGGTCAGGACGGGTGCGCCCGCGCCGTCGGCGGCGACGATCCGTACGGCGCCCGAGTCGGACTGCTCGGGGGTCACCTTGACCCGCAGCAGGGAGGCCCCGGCGGCGTGCAACCGGACGCCGTTCCAGGCGAAGGGGATCGACGCTCCGACGTCACCCGCGTCGGCGTCGTCACCGGTCAGGAAGAACTTGGTGTGCAGGGCGGCGTCGAGCAGGGCCGGGTGCACCCCGAACGCCGCGGCGTCGCCGGCGCCTTGCTCCGGCAGGGCCACCTCACCGAAGAGGTCGTCGCCCCGCCGCCACACCTTGCGGACGCCCTGGAAGACGGGGCCGTAGGCGAACCCGTGCTCGGCGAGTTGTTCGTAGAAGCCGTCGAGCGGGAGGGCCTCAGCGCCCTCGGGCGGCCAGACCTCCATCCCCGTCGGCCCCGGCTGCCCCGCCTCCACCGCCAGCAACCCCTCAGCATGCAGCGTCCACTCCCCCTCACCGGCCACACCCTCGACCCGGGAATGCACCCGCACCGACCGACCGCCCCCACCACCCGGACCATCGACCGCCACCTGCACAACCACCCCACCACGCTCCGGCACCACCAACGGCGCATGAAGCGTCAACTCCTCCAACAGACCACAACCCACCTCATCACCAGCACGAACCGCCAACTCCACAAACGCCGTACCCGGCAACAACACCGCACCCAAAACCCCGTGATCCACCAGCCACGGCTGCCCCTCACGCGACAACCGCCCACTGAGCACCACCCCACCCGACACCGGCAGCTCCACCACCGCACCCAACAACGGATGCCCAGCCACCTCCAAACCCGCCAACCCCACATCCACACCACCAGCACCACCAGAACCAAGCCAGTAGCGCTGACGCTGGAACGCGTAGGTCGGGAGATCGACAGTGCGGGCACCACGACCAGCGAAGAACGCCTCCCAATCGACGGTCACGCCACGGGTGTGCAGCTCGCCGAGAGTGGTGACGAGCTGGCCGGCTTCGGGACGGTCCCGGCGCTGGGACGCAAGGAACACAGCGTCGTCACCGCAACCGAGCCCGGCCAGGACGGCCTGCGGACCGACCTCCACGAAGGTACGTACGCCTTCACCCTCCAGGGTGCGGATGCCGTCGTAGTAGCGGACCGTGCCACGGACATGACGGACCCAGTACTCCGGGTCCTGGAGGTCGCCCGCCTCGGCGAGCCGGCCGGTCACGTTCGACACCACCGGGACAGCCGGCGCGTGATAGGTCAGCCCTGCGGCGATCTTCCCGAACTCCGCCAGCATCGGCTCCATCAGAGGCGAATGGAAGGCGTGGGAGACCTTGAGCCGGGTGGTCCGCTCGAAGTGACCAGCCACCTCCGTAACAGCCTCCACAGCACCCGAGATCACCACGGACCGGGGGCCGTTGACGGCGGCGATGTCCACACCGTCGATGAGGTGCTTAAGGACGTCCTCTTCCGTGGCCTGTACGGCGATCATCGCGCCACCGTCCGGCAGCGCCTCCATCAGCCGGGCGCGGGCGGCCACCAGCGTCGCCGCATCCTCCAGCGACAGCACCCCCGCCACATGGGCAGCGCTCAGCTCACCCACCGAATGCCCGGCCACCATGTCGGGCCGCACACCCCACGACTCCAACAACCTGTACAGCGCCACCTCGTGGGCGAAGAGGGCCGGCTGCGTGAACCCCGTACGGTCCAAACCCTCCCCGCCCCACATCACCTCACGAAGGGGAAGCCCAAGCGCCTCGACCACCTCGTCCAACGCCTGTGCAAAGACCGGGAAGGCGTCGTACAGCTCACGCCCCATCCCGGCACGTTGGCTGCCCTGCCCGGAGAACACGAACGCCGTCCTGCCCGCCACCGGTGTCCCACCGGAGCCGACCGTGGCGAGCCCGCTCAGCAACTCCTCGCGGTCCCGGCCCACCACAACAGCCCGGTGCTCGAACACGCTCCGGGTCGTGGCCAGCGAGAATCCCACGTCCAGCGGCGACAGGTCATCCCGCCCGGCCACGTACTCGGCCAGCCGCTCCGCCTGCGCCCGCAACGCACCCTCACCACGCCCCGACAACACCCACGGAACCACCGGCAGCGGCACCGGAGCAGGAGCCGGAGACTCTTCCGCCTCCACCTCCGCATCAGCCAGGACCGGCGCCTCTTCCAGGATCACGTGCGCGTTCGTCCCGCTCAGACCGAAGGACGAGACACCCGCCCGGCGCGGACGCCCGTCGCTCTCCCAGGGCCGGGCCTCGGTGAGTAGTTCCACCGCCCCCGCCGACCAGTCGACGTGCGGCGACGGCTCGTCCACGTGCAGGGTGCGCGGCAGCATCCCGTGCCGCATCGCCATCACCATCTTGATGACACTGGCGACACCGGACGCGGCCTGGGTGTGTCCGAGGTTCGACTTCAGCGAGCCGAGCCAGAGGGGCCGTCCCTCGGGTCGGCCCTGCCCGTAGGTGGCCAGCAGCGCCTGTGCCTCGATCGGGTCGCCGAGGGACGTACCGGTGCCGTGGGCTTCCACGACGTCGATGTCCGCGGCGCCGAGACCGGCGGTACCCAGAGCCTTGCGGATGACTCGTTGCTGCGAGGGGCCGTTGGGTGCGGTGAAGCCGTTGGAAGCGCCGTCCTGGTTCACCGCCGAGCCCCGGACCACGGCCAGTACCCGGTGGCCGTTGCGCCGCGCGTCGGAGAGTCGTTCCAGGACGAGGACGCCGACGCCCTCGCCCCAGCTCGTACCGTCGGCGGCGGCCGAGAACGCCTTGCAGCGGCCGTCCCGGGACAGCGCGCCCTGGCGGCTGAACTCGGTGAACATGTCGGGGGTCGCCATGACGGAGACGCCGCCCGCCAGGGCCAGCGAGCATTCGCCCTGGCGCAGCGCCTGGGCGGCGAAGTGCAGGGCGACCAGCGAGGAGGAGCAGGCCGTGTCGACGGTCACCGACGGGCCTTCCAGGCCGAGGGTGTAGGAGACGCGGCCCGAGATGGTGCTCCCCTGGATGGCGCTGGTGACGTAGTCGTGGTGCATGAGGCCGGCGTACACGCCGGTAGGGCTGCCCTTGAGGGTGCCGGGTGCGATGCCGGCCCGTTCGAACGCCTCCCAGGACGCTTCCAGGAGCACGCGGAGCTGGGGGTCCAGCCGGTGCGCCTCGCGGGGGCTGATGCCGAAGAAGTCGGGGTCGAAGTCGGCGGCGTCGTAGAGGAATCCGCCGTCCAGGACGTAGGTCGTCTCGGGGCGGCTCAGCTCGGGGTCGTAGAGCCGCCCGAGGTCCCAGCCCCGGTCGGTCGGCGGGTCGGCGGTGACTCCGTCGACCCCGTCGACGACCAGTTGCCAAAGACCTTCCGCGTCGGTGACTCCGCCGGGGTAACGGCAGGCCATGCCGATGATGGCGACGGGGTCCTCGTCGGCGCCGGCGTGCGCGGCCACGCTCGACGCGATGTGGGCCGCGTCGACGTCGGTGCCCGAGACCTCCGCGAACAGGAAGTCGGCCAGCACCCGCGAACTGGGGTAGTCGAAGACCACGGTGGCCGGGATGCGCAGGCCGGTGGTGGCCTGGAGGCGGTTGCGCAGTTCCACTGCGGTGAGGGAGTCGAAGCCCAGTTCCTGGAACGCGCGGTCCGGTTCGACCGTGTCGGCGCTCTCGTGACCGAGCACGGCCGCGACTTCCGCCCGCACGAGTTGCAGGACGGCACGTTCACGTTCCGTGTCGGGCAGCCCGGCCAGCCGTTGGGCGAGCGCGGTGTCGTCGGACGCGGTGCCTGCCGACGCGGGGGGCCGGGAGGAGGCGGTCCGTCGCGCGGGTGCGGCGCTGACCAGGCCGCGGAACATCGCGGGGATGCCTTCGGCGCGGTGCTGGACGGCGGTCTTGTCGAGGTGGAACGCCACCGGGGCGGGTGTGCCGGTGGCGAGGGCCGCATCGAACAGGCGGAGTCCCTCGTCGGCGGCGAGTTCGATCACGCCCCAGCGGTTGACGCGGAGGACGTCGGCACGCTTGAGCCGCTGGATCATGCCCTGGTTCCCGCCCCACAGGCCCCACGCGATGGAGTGGGCCGGCAGGCCGGTGGTGGCGCGGTGCTCGGCGAGGGCGTTGAGGAAGAGGTTGGCGGCAGCGTAGTTGCCCTGGCCGGGACCGTCCACCACGCAGGAGGACGAGGAGAACATGACGAAGGCGGTCAGCGGCAGGTCGCGGGTCAGTTCGTGCAGGTGCCAGGCGGCGTCGGCCTTCGGGCGGAGCACGTAGTCGACCTGGTCGGGGGTCAGCGCCTCGATGACGCCGTTGTCGGCGACGCCCGCGGTGTGCACGACGGCGGTGAGCGGGTGGTCGGTGCCGATGCCGGCGAGCAGGTCGGCGAGCGCCTGCCGTTCGGCGACGTCGCACGCCTCGACCCGCACGTCCGCGCCCGCCTCGGACAACTCGGTGACCAGCTCCGCGGCGCCGTCGGCGGCCATGCCGCTTCGGCTGGTCAACAGCAGGTGGCGGACACCGTGCTCGGCGACCAGATGACGGGCGACGAGCGAGCCCAGCCCTCCGGTGCCGCCGGTGATGAGCACCGTACCGTCGGGGTCCCACGCGGGCGCGGCCTGGGTGTCGCCGCGTTCGGCGGGGGTGGGCAGCGCTTCCAGCCTGGGGACGCGCAGGGCTCCCGCCCGGATCGCCACTTCGGGCTCGCCGGTGGCGACGGCGGCGGCCAGCGCGGCCTCCGAGGCGGGGTCCTCGTCCAGGTCGACGAGGACGAAGCGGCCCGGGGCCTCGGCCTGTGCGGAACGCACCAGCCCGCGGACGGCCGCTCCTGCCAGCCGGAGTGCCGTCGAGCGTTCGACACCGTCGTCCTCCGAAGCGCCGGGGACGTCGAGCGCGTCGTGGGTGACGACCACGAGCCGGCCGGGGCCCTGCCACTGCTGGAGGGCGGCCAGGACATGACGGGTCACCGCACGGACCTGAGTGAGCGGCTGCGCCTCCGGCTCGGGGACGGGAAGGTCGGGCAGCTCGGACAGGCGCAGCACGGTGAAGTCATGGGCCGCGTCGGTCGCGTCGTCCGTGCCCTGCGGTGCGGGGACCCAGCCGACGCGGTAGAGGGTTTCCTCATCGCCACGGAACGCCTGGAGCTGTTCCGGTGAGACGGGCCGCGCGATCAGCGACTCCACGGTGACCACGGGGGCACCGGCCGGGTCGGCGACGGTCATCCGCAGCCCCGCCCCGTGCGGGGAGACCTGGACGCGGACAGCGGTGGCCCCGGCCTTGTGCAGGGTCACCCGGTTCCAGGCGAACGGGATGGAGGTCTCCCCCATGCCCTTGCCGTCCGGCCCGCCGTCGTCGAGGAATCGGGTCTGCAGGGCGGCGTCGAGGAGCGCCGGGTGCACCCCGAAGCTCGCCGCGCCGGACGGCGAGTCGTGGGCGGAGTCGGTGGGCAGGACGATCTCCGCGAAGAGGTCCTGGCCCCGCCGCCAGGCCGCCCGCAGTCCCTGGAAGACGGGACCGTAGGAGAAGCCCTGTTCCACCAGACGCTCGTAGAGACCGTCCACGGCGAGGGGCGAGGCGTTCTCCGGGGGCCACTGCGTCAGGTTGTCGCCGTCGCCGTCGCCGCCGCCGTCGGAAGAAGGCTCGGCGGCGGTCAGGAGACCGGCGGCGTGACGCAGCCAGGGGCCGGTCTCGGCGTCCTCGTCACGGGAGTAGACGGCCACCGATCGAGTGCCCGCGCCGTCCGGGGGGCCGACCAGGACCTGGAGCATGAGGCCGGCCCGCTGGGCGAAGACGAGCGGCGCCTCGATGGTCAGCTCCTCGATGACCGAGCAGCCCACCTCGTCACCGGCGCGCACCGCCAGCTCCACGAACCCGGTGCCGGGCAGCAGCACCGTGCCCATGACGGCGTGGTCGGCGAGCCAGGGGTGAGTACGGAGGGAAAGGCGCCCGGTGAGGACGATGCCGTCCGAGTCCGCGAGCGGAACGACGGCACTGAGCATGGGATGGTCGATGGTGCGCTGGCCGATGGACGCCGGGTCGCCGGTCTGGACAGCCGGGTTCACCCAGTAGCGCTTGCGCTGGAAGGCGTAGGTGGGGAGGTCGACGGTGCGGGCACCGCGACCGGCGAAGAACGCCTCCCAGTCGACGGTGACACCACGGGTGTGCAGCTCACCGAGGGCGGTCACGAGCTGGCCGGCTTCGCGGCGGTCGCGGCGCTGGGACGCCACGAACACGCCGTTCTCGCCGCAGCCGAGTCCGGCGAGGACGGCCTGCGGGCCGACCTCCACGAAGGTCCGGACGCCTTCACCCTCCAGGGTGCGGATGCCGTCGTGGTAGCGGACGGTGCCACGGACATGACGGACCCAATACTCCGGGTCCTGGAGGTCGCCCGGCTCAGCGAGCCGGCCGGTCACATTCGACACCACCGGAAGAGCCGGCGCGTGATAGGTCAGCCCGGACGCCACCCGACGGAACTCGTCCAGCATCGGCTCCATCAGCGGCGAATGGAAAGCGTGAGACACCTTGAGCCGCGTGGTGCGCTCAAAGTGACCAGCCACCTCCGTGACCGCCTCCACAGCACCCGAGATCACCACAGACCGGGGGCCGTTGACAGCGGCGATGTCCACACCGTCGACGAGGTGCTTGCGGACGTCCTCTTCCGTGGCCTGTACGGCGATCATCGCGCCACCGTCCGGCAGCGCCTCCATCAGCCGGGCGCGGGCGGCCACCAGCGTTGCCGCATCCTCCAGGGACAGCACACCGGCCACGTGCGCGGCCGTCAGTTCACCGACGGAATGCCCGGCCACCATGTCCGGCCGCACACCCCACGACTCCAACAGTCGATACAGCGCCACCTCGTAGGCGAAGAGAGCCGGCTGCGTGAACCCCGTCCGATCCAGGCCCTCCCCCTCCCACATCACCTCACGCAACGGCAGCCCAAGCGCCCCGACCACCTCATCCAACGCCCGCGCGAACACCGGGAACGCGTCATACAGCTCACGCCCCATACCCGCACGCTGACTCCCCTGCCCCGAGAACACCACGGCCGACTTTCCGGGCCGCAGGGTGTCCGTGTGGAGGCCGGGAGCGGATTCGTCCGCGGCGAGGGCGGTGAGTGACCGGGTGAGTTCTTCGCGGTCGGCCGCGACGACGGACGCGCGATGCTCGAAGGAGGCGCGCGTGGTGGCGAGGGCATAGGAGAGGTCGGTGAGGTCGAGGTCCGGCTGCTCGGCGAGGAAGGCCGACAGGGCGCGGGCCTGGTCGCGCAGGGCTGCGGGGCCCTTGCCGGAGATCAGGAACGGCGGCAGCAGGTCCGTCCGCGTCCTTTCCGCCGTCTCCTCCGGGTCGGCCTGCGGGAGCGGGGCCTCCTCGATGATCAGGTGTGCGTTGGTACCGCTCGCGCCGAAGGAGGAGACACCGGCGCGGCGCGGACGCCCGTCGGTCTTCCAGGGGCGGGCCTCGGTCAGCAGTTCGACCGCGCCCGCGGTCCAGTCGACGTGCGTGCTCGGCTCGGTGACGTGCAGGGTCTTGGGCAGCACCTCGTGCCGCATCGCCATGACCATCTTGATCACACCGGCGACGCCAGCCGCGGCCTGGGTGTGGCCCAGGTTGGACTTCAGGGAGCCCAGCCACAACGGCCGGTCCGCCGGGCGCCCCTGTCCGTAGGTGGCGAGAACGGCCTGGGCCTCGATCGGATCGCCGAGTGTGGTTCCGGTGCCGTGCCCTTCGACCACGTCGATGTCGCCGGTCGTCAGACGGGCGTCGACCAGGGCCTGCCGGATGACGTCCCGCTGGGCGGGTCCGTTGGGTGCGGTGAGGCCGTTGGAGGCGCCGTCCTGGTTGACGGCCGAGCCGCGGATGACGGCCAGTACCCGGTGTCCGTTGCGCTCGGCGTCGGAGAGCCGTTCCAGCATCAGCACGCCGACGCCCTCGGACCAGCCGGTGCCGTCGGCGCTGTCGGAGAACGGCTTGCAACGGCCGTCGGCGGCCAGGCCGCCCTGTCGGCTGAAGGCGACGAAGGGTTCGGGTTTGACGAGCAGCGCCACCCCGCCCGCCAGGGCGAGCGAGCACTCCTGTCGGCGCAGTGCGTGGCAGGCGAGGTGCATGGCCACGAGGGAGGAGGAGCAGGCCGTGTCCACGGTCACCGCCGGCCCTTCCAGACCGAGGGTGTAGGCGACCCGTCCGGTGATGACCGAGCCGGAGCTGCCGGTCATCATGTAGGCCTCGGCCACCTCGGGCCGGGTGGCGACGAGTTCGCCGTAGTCGTGGCCGCCGGAACCGGTGAAGACGCCGACGGGTGCGCCGCGCAGCGCGTGGGGGTCGATGCCGGCGCGTTCGAACGCCTCCCAGGCCACCTCCAGGACCAGCCGCTGCTGGGGGTCCATGGCCAGTGCCTCGCGGGGGCTGATGCCGAAGAAGCCGGGGTCGAAGCCGGCGATGTCGTCGACGAAGCCGCCCTCACGGACGTACGAGGTGCCCGGGCGGTCCTGGTCCGGGTGCAGCAGGGCGTCCAGGTTCCACCCCCGGTCGTCGGGGAAGGGGCCGATTGCGTCACCGCCCTCGGCGACCAGCCGCCACAGGTCCTCCGGCGAGCGCACACCGCCGGGATAGCGGCAGCTCATCGCGATGATGGCGATGGGCTCCTGGTGTCGGTCCTCGGTCTGTCGCAGCCGCTGACGTGTCTGATGCAGCTCTGCGCTCACCTTCTTGAGGTAGTCGAGAACCTTCTTCTCGTCCTGCACCAAGGTCACCCCACTGCGCAAATAATGACGAACCACGATCAATGGCTATGAATGATCAATGACTAAGAATTCAGTGCGGCGTCGGGGCCGCCTACCCCTAGTCGCCCCTACAAGCACCGTGCCCCGGTGGTAGCACCGCCGGGGCACGCCCCGGCGGTGGTTCCGGTCGGACCGGGTCGGCTCAGCCGACGCCGAGTTCCTTGTCGATGAAGGCGAGTACGTCGTCGGCGTCCGCGTCCTCGAGACGGCTGGCCACATCGGTGGCGTCCCCGGCGTCTCCGGGTGGTGCGCTCGTGTCCGTGCTGCCGCTGCCGGCGAGGAGGCGGGAGGCCAGGGCTTGCAGGCGGGCGGCGAGCCGGTTGCGGTCGATCTCCTCCTGGGGGAGGCCCGGCGCGGCGGCTTCCAGCCGGTCCAGGTCGGCGAGGACGGCGGTGAGCGGGTCGGCGTCGGGCCCGAGGAGTTCCGACCTCAGGTGACGGGCGAGCGCGGTGGGAGTGGCGTGGTCGAAGATCAGGGTGGCCGGCAGGTCGAGCCCGAGCGCGGCGGAGAGCCGGCGCCGGTAGTCGACGGCGGTCATGGAGTCGAACCCGATGTCCTTGAACGCCCTGTCGGGCTCGACCTCGTCGCGGTCGTAGCCGAGGACCTTGGCGGCGTGTTCGGTGACGAGTTCCACCAAGGTCTGCTCCTGGTCGGCCACGGGCAGTGCGGCCAGCCGTTCGGCCGACAGGCGCTCCCCTCCCGCGCCTTCGTCCGTCCGCTCGTCCGGTACGGCTGTGCCGTCCCCGGCGGGGCCGGTGGCCTCGGGGAGGGCCCGCAGCAGCGGCCGGGTGCGCTCGAAGCCGTAGACGGCGGAGAAGCGGGGCCAGTCGAAGTCGCCGACGACAAGATGTGTCTCGTCGTCGTCCAGGGCCTGCCGGAGCACTTCGAGGGCGGGTTCGGGGTCCATCGGGGGGACTCCGGCCCGGCGCAGGGCGGCCTCGGCCTCGGCGTCGACCATGCCGCCTCGCCAGGGGCCCCAGGCGATGGCGGTGGCGGCGCGTCCCCGGGCACGGCGACGGTGGGCGAGCGCGTCCAGGTGGGCGTTGCCGGCGGCGTAGGCGGCCTGTCCCGCGCTGCCCCAGACGGCGGCCCCGGAGGAGTAGAGGACGAAGGCGTCCAGCGGCCGGTCACCGAGGACTTCGTCCAGGAGCCGGGCGCCCTCGGTCTTGGCGCGGCTGACGTCGGCGAAGGTCTCCGGTGCCATGTCGGTCAGGTCGACGGGCTCGGGCATGACGCCGGCGGCGTGCACCACGGCGGTCAGCGGGTGCTCGTCGGGTACGTGGTCCAGGAGGGCGACGACCGCCTCCCGGTCGGTGACGTCGCACGCCACGACGGTGACCTCGGCCCCCAGGGCGGTCAGCTCGTCGGCCAACTCGGCGGCGCCGGGGGCCTGAGGGCCGCGCCGGCTCGTGAGGAGGAGGTGACGGGCACCGTGCCGGACGAGCCAGCGGGCCGTGTGGGCGCCGAGGGCGCCGGTGCCCCCGGTGACGAGCACGGTCCCGCGGGGCCGCCACCCACTCGTGCCGGGCCGGGAACGAGGAGCACGGACCAGGCGCCGGCCGAAGACGCCGCCGGACCGTACGGCCAGCTGGTCCTCGCCGCCCGCGTCGGCGACCAGACCGACGATGCGGAGCGCCAGTTCGGGGGCGGCGACGGCCTCGGTCGGGGGCACGTCGATGAGGCCGCCCCAGGTGTCCGGATGGTCCAGGGCCAGGACGGTGCCGGTCCCCCACACCTGGGCCTGGTCGCACCGGACGTCCTCGCCGTCGTGGACGGCGACGGCGCCACTCGTGACACACCAGAGCGCGGCGGGTTCGGCCAGTGCGCGAACCGCCTTGACCAGCGCATGGGTGCCGGCCAACCCTCGGGTGAGACCCGCATGGCGGGCGTGCGGCCTGTCGTCCAGCGCCAGCAGGGAGAGCACTCCAGCCGGGGAACCGAGTCGTCCCCTCAGCACGTCCGGGACGGCTTCGGCGATGCCGGCCGCCGTGTCGTCCGCGCCCGTGCTCGTGACTGTGTCCGCGCCCGCCCCCGTGCTCGTGTCCGTGTCCGTGACGAGTACGGACGGCTTCCCGCCGCTCCGGGTGACGGCGTCCACCAGGGCCGGAACGAGGGGGTGGTCCCGGTGGGTCGCGGGGACCACGATGTTCCACGTCCCCTGGAGCCCGCGTCCCGCGTCCGACGGCACGATCGGGTGCCAGGCGACCCTGTAACGGAGGTGTTCGGGCCCGGCTGCCGCGTCTTGGTGGCCCGGCGTGACGTCGAGCCAGTAGCGCTTGCGCTGGAAGGCGTAGGTGGGCAGGGGCACCCGCTGCACGGGACCGGTGGCGGCGAACACGGCGTTCCAGTCCGGGGACAGGCCACTCGTGTGGAGTCGTCCGACGGCACGCAGCAGGGAGTCCGTCGCACCGCCTCGACTGCGGGCGGTGGCGATGTGCACGGCACCGTCCGTCTCCGGACGGTCGGCGGCGAGCGCGGTCAGCACGGGCGCGGGCCCCAGTTCGAGGAACCGGCGCACGCCCCGGGCCACGAGGCTGCCGATGCCGTCGTGATAGCGGACGGTTCCTCGGACGTGACGGACCCAGTACTCCGGGTCCTGGAGGTCGCCCGGCTCGGCGAGCCGGCCGGTCACATTCGACACCACCGGGAGAACCGGCTCGCGGTAGGTCAGCCCGGACGCCACCCGACGGAACTCATCGAGCATCGGCTCCATCAGAGACGAGTGGAAGGCATGCGACACCTTCAGCCGCGTGGTGCGCTCGAAGTGACCAGCCACCTCCGTGACCGCCTCAACAGCACCCGAAACAACCACAGACCGGGGGCCGTTCACAGCCGCGATGTCCACACCGTCGACGAGGTGCTTGCGGACGTCCTCTTCCGTGCCCTGTACGGCGATCATCGCCCCGCCGTCCGGCAGCGCCTCCATCAACCGCGCCCGAGCCGCCACCAGCGTCGCCGCATCCCCCAGCGACAGCACACCCGCCACGTGGGCAGCACTCAGCTCACCCACCGAATGCCCGGCCACCATGTCCGGCCGCACACCCCACGACTCCAACAGCCGATACAACGCCACCTCGTAGGCGAAGAGAGCCGGCTGCGTGAACCCCGTACGGTCCAGCCCCTCCCCCTCCCCCTCCCACATCACCTCACGAAGAGGAAGCCCAAGCGCCCCGACCACCTCGTCCAGCGCCCGCGCAAAAACCGGAAAGGCGTCACACAACTCCCGCCCCATACCCGCACGCTGACTCCCCTGCCCCGAGAAAACGAACGCCGTGCGACCGGTGACGGGTGAGTCCCCCGGCTGCTCTCCGGAGGCCACCTCGGCCAGTCCGCGCAGCAGTTCCTCACGATCGGAGCCGACGACCACGGCCCTGCGGTCCATCGCGGCGCGGGTGGTGAGTGTGTGGCCGACGTCCGCCGGCTCCAGGTACGGATGACCGGCCAAGTGCTCGGCCAGTCGGCCGGCCTGGGCGCGCAGGGCGGCGTCGGTGCGGCCGGACAGGACCCAAGGCACGGTCCTGCACCGTCCTGACGTCCGGTCGGTGTCCCGGCCGTCGTCCGCCGGAACGTCGGACGTGTCGTCGGGGGCCTCTTCGAGGATGACGTGGGCGTTGGTGCCGCTGATCCCGAAGGAGGAGACACCGGCGCGGCGGGGGTGGCCGGCTCGTTCCCAGGGCCGGGCCTCGGTGAGCAGTTCCACCGCTCCGGCCGACCAGTCGACGTGTGGCGACGGCTCCTCCACGTGCAGCGTCCGGGGCAGCACCCCGTGCCGCATCGCCATCACCATCTTGATCACGCCGGCCACACCCGCGGCCGCCTGGGTGTGCCCGATGTTCGACTTGACCGACCCCAGCCACAGGGGTGCGCGGTCGTGCGGCCGGTCCCGGCCGTAGGTGGCGAGCAGGGCGTCGGCCTCGATCGGGTCGCCGAGGACGGTGCCGGTGCCGTGGGCCTCGACGGCGTCGACTTCGTCGGGGCTCACGCGGGCGGCGAGCAGCGCGTCCTCCACGACGCGGCGTTGCGCCGGTCCGTTGGGTGCGGTCAGCCCGTTGGAGGCGCCGTCCTGGTTGACCGCCGACCCTCGCACGACGGCGAGCACCTCGTGCCCGTTGCGGCGGGCGTCGGAGAGGCGTTCGAGCAGGACCAGGCCCACTCCTTCGGACCAGCCGGTGCCGTCGGCCGCCGCCGAGAACGCCTTGCAGCGGCCGTCGGCGGACAGCGCGCCTTGCCGGCTGAACTCCACGAAGACGTCGGGGGCGCACATCACCGTGGCGCCGCCGGCGACGGCGAGGGTGCACTCTCCGCGCCGCAGGGCGGCGCACGCCAGGTGGATGGTGACCAGGGAGGAGGAACAGGTGGTGTCGATGGTGACGGCGGGCCCCTGGAAACCGAACGCGTACGCGACTCGGCCCGACAGTACGGCGGCCGAGTTGCCGATCATCAGGTAGCCCTCGACGTCCTCGGGCACCTGGATCGGGCGGGTGTTGTAGTCGTGGTACATGGCGCCGGCGAAGACGCCGGTGCGGGTGTCCCGCAGGGAGAGCGGGTCGATGCCCGCGCGTTCCAGGGACTCCCAGGTGAGTTCCAGCAGCAGTCGCTGCTGCGGGTCCATCGCCAGGGCCTCGCGCGGGTTGATGCCGAAGAGGGTCGCGTCGAAGTGGGCGATGTCGTCCAGGAAGCCCCCGGCGCGGGCCAGGCTGGCGCCGGGGGTGTCCGGGTCGGGGCCGTGGAGGCCGTCCAGGTCCCACCCCCGGTCGGTGGGGAACGGGGACATCGCGTCGCGGCCGTCGGCGATCAGCTCCCACAGTTCGTCGGGGGTGCGCACTCCTCCCGGCATGCGGCAGCCCATGCCGACGACGGCGATCGGCTCGTGCTGGAGTTCCTCGGCCTCGCGCAGGCGGCGTCGGGTCTCGCGCAGGTCCGTCGTGGCGCGTCGGAGATAGTCGCGCAGCTTCTCGTCGTTCGCCGTCTCGTTGGACATCGGTCCCACCGTTTCGTCAGGTACCACAGGTGCGTCAGAGCCCGAGCTCGCTGTCGAGGGCCTGGAACAGTTCCTCGTCCGTGGCGGCCGCGAGATCGTCGTCGTGCCGGTCGTCCGGCTGCGGGCGGTCGCCGAGGCGGCCCTGCCAGGTGCGGATCAGGGCTTCCAGCCGGCCGGTGATGCGGGTGGCGTCGCCGTCGGCGGGCGACAGGGCGGCCAAGGCGGCCTCCAGCCGGTCGACGTCGGCCAGCACCGAACGGGAGGCGTCCGCGTCGTCCACGGCGAGTTCCTCCGCGAGGTGGCGGGCCAGGGCGGCGGGGGTGGGCTGGTCGAAGACCACGGCGGCGGACAGGTGCAGTCCGGTGGCCGCCTTGAGCTGGTTGCGCAGTTCGATGCCCGCCAGGGAGTCGAAGCCGAGCTGCTGGAAGGTGACGTCGGGATCGATCGCGTCCGGACCGGTGTGGCCGAGGACGGCTCCGACATGGGCGCGCACCAGGTCGGCCACCGCGTGGGCCCGTTCCCCCGCCGGCAGGCCCGCGAGGTGTTCGGTCAGAGCGCGCGCACCTCCCGTGCCCGCGCCGGCACGGGTACGGGGGCGTCGGCCGTGGCCGGCGGGCACCAGGTCGAGGAGGAGCGCCTGGACGTCCGCTCCGGCGGCCCGCAGTGCCGCCGGATCCAGGGAGACCGGGAGCAGAACGGGCTCGTCGGTGCCCAGGGCCTGCGAGAAGAGCCGCAGCCCGTCCTCGACGGTCAGGGAGTCCACGCCGCCGCGCCGCATGCGGAGGCGGTCCGCCTCGCCCATGTCGCGCGCCATGCCCACTCCGCCCTGCCAGAGCCCCCACGCCAGCGACTGACCCGGCAGCCCCTGGTCGCGGCGGTGCCGGGCCAGGGCGTCGAGGAAGGCGTTGGCCGCCGCGTAGTTGCCCTGCCCGGCGGCGCCCAGCACTCCGGCCGCGGACGAGAACAGGACGAATCCGCCCAGTTCTTGGTCACGGGTCAGCTCGTGCAGGTGCCATGCCGTGTCGGCCTTGGGCCGCAGTACGGTGTCGATCTGCTCCTCGCTCAGACCGCCGATCAGGGCGTTGTCCATGACACCGGCGGCGTGGACGACGGCGGTGAGGGGCCGGTCCTCGGGAATGCCGGCCAGCAGCCGGGCGAGCGCCTCACGGTCGCCGGTGTCGCAGGCCGCGATCCGGACCCGGGCGCCGAGTTCCGTCAGGTCCGCGACCAGGGTGTCGGCCCCCGGGGCTTCGGTACCCCTGCGGCTGACCAGCAGCAGGTCCCGCCTGCCGTGGTCGGTGACCAGGTGCCGGGCGACGAGGCGCCCCAGGTCGCCCGTGCCACCGGTGACGAGTACGGTGCCGTCGGGCTTCCAGCCTTCGGTTCCGCCGATGCCGGCGGTCGCCCCGTCGGGCGCCCCTTCGACGCGGTGGAGCCGCGGCACGCGTGGTCCGCCGTCCCGCAGGGCGAGTTGGGGCTCACCGCGGACCGCGTACGCGGCCAGCACGGCGTGCGGGGTGTCCGGCGTCTCCTGATCGAGCAGGACGACCCGGCCGGGCTCCTCCTCCTGTGCGGAGCGCACGAGTCCCCACACCGCCGCCTGGGCGAGACCGCTCGCGTCGCCGGCCGCGTCCCCCGCGCCGGTGTCGACCGCGCGGTGCGTCACCACGGCGAGCACGGAACCGGCCAGCTTGTCCTCGCCGAGCAGGGCCCGCAGCCCGGTGAGGGCGTGCTGCACGGCCGCGCGGACCCGTGCGGGAACGTCCTCGGCCACGGCACCGGGCCCGGCCGGCGTGATCTCCGTCCGCGTCGCCGATACGGGGAGCAGCACGACGTCCGGCGCGCGCACCTCGCCCTCGCCGACCGCCTCGACCAGGGTCGCCCAGTCCGGGTAGCCGTTGTCGCCGGACGCCGCCCCGCCGACGACCGCCCAGCTGGGGGCGGAGTCCTGCTCGGCCGTCTCCGATACCGGGATCCAGTCCACCCGGTGGAGGGCGCCGCCGTCACCGAGTACCGCCGGAAGTCCGGGCCCCTGCGGGTCGGCGGGCAAGGGCCGGGTCGACAGGGACTCCACCGAGAGGACGGGTGAGCCCGTGGCATCGAACGCCTCCAGGCCGTCACCGGTGAGACGGACCCTCAGCACCGTGGCACCTGCGGAGTGGAGACGTACCCCGTTCCACGAGAACGGAATGGCCGGCCCGTCCGTGCCGTCCGTCCGGCTCCCGCCGTCGACGACTTCCGCCAGGTGAGCGTGGAGGGCGGCGTCGAGCAGAGCCGGGTGCAGTCCGTACGCGCCGCCGTCGATGAGGTGGTCCGGCAGGGTCACTTCGGCGAAGAGGGTGTCACCGTGCCGCCAGGCGGCGCGCAGTCCCTGGAAGGCGGGGCCGTAGCGCAGCCCGTGGTCGGTGAGCGCGTCGTAGAAGCCGTCCAGTTCCAGGGCCGTGGCTCCACGCGGCGGCCAGGTCCGCATGTCCGGTGCCCCGGCGGGCGGTACGGCATCGGTCTCCTCGGCCAGGGTCCCGCCGGCGTGCCGAGTCCACGCCGTCTCCGAGGTGTCGTCCTCGGACCGGGAGTGCACCGACACCGTTCGCCGTCCCGAATCATCGGCCTCACCCACGGTGACCTGCACCATGAGGGCGCCTCGCTCCGGCAGGACGAGCGGAGCCTCGATGGTCAGTTCCTCGACCACCGGGAAGCCCACCTCGTCGCCCGCACGGACGGCCATCTCGACGAAGGCGGTCCCGGGCAGCAGCACACTGCCCCTCACGGCGTGATCGGCGAGCCACGGCTGGGTCTCCCGGGAGACCCGCCCGGTGAGCGTGACGCCATCACCCTGGGGCGCCGACAACACGGCTCCCAAGAGGGGGTGCTGCGCCGATTCGAGGCCAGCGGCAGAGATGTCCGCCCCGGTGTCGAGGGAGTTGATCCAGTAGCGCTTGTGCTGGAAGGCGTAGGTGGGGAGGTCGACGGTGCGGGCACCGCGACCGGCGAAGAACGCCTCCCAGTCGACGGTGACACCACGGGTGTGCAGCTCGCCGAGAGTGGTGACCAGCTGGCCGGCTTCGGCACGCTCGCGGCGCTGGGCCGCAAGGAACACCGCGTCGTCGCCGCAGCCGAGTCCAGCGAGGACGGCCTGCGGGCCGACCTCGACGAAGGTGCGGACGCCTTCACCCTCCAGGGTGCGGATGCCGTCGTGGTAGCGGACGGTGCCACGGACGTGACGGACCCAGTACTCCGGGTCCTGGAGGTCGCCCGGCTCAGCGAGGCGGCCGGTCACGTTCGACACCACCGGGAGAACCGGGGCGTGATAGGTCAGCTCGGCGGCGATCTTCCCGAACTCCGCCAGCATCGGCTCCATCAGAGGCGAGTGGAAAGCGTGGGAGACCTTGAGCCGGGTGGTGCGCTCGAAGTGCGCCGCCACCTCCGTGACGGCCTCCACGGCACCGGAAATGACCACGGACTGGGGGCCGTTCACAGCCGCGATGTCCACACCGTCGACCAGACGCGCCCGCACGTCCTCTTCTGTGGCCTGTACGGCGATCATCGCCCCGCCGTCCGGCAGCGCCTCCATCAAGCGCGCCCGGGCGGCCACCAGAGTCGCCGCATCCTCCAGCGACAGCACACCCGCCACGTGGGCAGCACTCAGCTCGCCCACCGAATGCCCGGCCACCACGTCCGGCCGCACACCCCACGACTCCAGCAGTCGGTAGAGAGCCACCTCGTGGGCGAAGAGAGCCGGCTGCGTGAACCCCGTACGGTCCAGGCCCTCGCCGTCCCACATCACCTCACGCAACGGCAGCCCAAGCGCCTCGACCACATCGTCCAGCGCCCGCGCGAAGACCGGGAACGCGTCGTACAGCTCACGCCCCATCCCCGCACGCTGGCTGCCCTGCCCGGAGAACACAAACGCCGTCTTGCCCGCCACCGGTGTCCCACCGGAGACGACCGTGGCGAGCCCGCTCAGCAGTTCCTCGCGGTCCCGGCCCACGACGACAGCCCGGTGCTCAAACACACTACGGGCCATGGCCAGCGAGAACGCCACGTCCAGCGGGGACAGCTCCTCCCGCCCGGCCACGTACTCGGCCAGCCGCTCCGCCTGCGCCCGCAACGCACCCTCACCACGCCCGGACAGCACCCACGGAACCACCGGCAGCGGAGCAAGAGCCTCCTCCGCCGCCTCTTCCTGAACCGGCGGTGCTTCTTCCAAGACGACGTGCGCGTTCGTCCCACTGAAACCGAAGGACGACACACCCGCCCGGCGCGGACGCCCACCCTGAACCCAGGGCCGGGCCTCCGTCAGAAGCTCCACCGCCCCCGCCGACCAGTCCACGTGCGGGGAAGGCTCCTCCACGTGCAGCGTGCGCGGCAGCACACCATGCCGCATCGCCATCACCATCTTGATGACACCGCCCACACCCGCGGCGGCCTGCGCGTGCCCGATGTTCGACTTCAGCGACCCCAGCCACAACGGCGCACCGTCCTCGGGCCGCTCCTGCCCGTACGTGGCCAGCAGCGCCTGCGCCTCGATCGGGTCACCCAGCGTGGTGCCCGTGCCGTGCGCCTCCACCGCATCCACATCCGCAGCACTCAGCCCCGCGGCCGTCAACGCCTGTCGGATCACCCGCTGCTGCGACGGACCGTTCGGCGCCGTCAACCCGTTCGACGCACCGTCCTGGTTCACCGCCGAGCCCCGCACCACCGCCAGCACCCGGTGCCCGTTGCGCCGCGCATCCGACAGACGCTCCACCACCAGCACACCCACACCCTCGGACCAGCCCGTGCCGTCCGCACCCGCCGAGAACGCCCTGCACCGCCCGTCAGGAGACAGACCACGCTGGCGACTGAACTCCACGAAGCTGTCCGGCGTGGCCATGACCGCCACGCCACCCGCCAGGGCGAGGGAGCACTCGCCGTTGCGCAGCGCCTGGGCCGCCAGGTGAAGGCTGACCAGCGACGACGAGCACGCCGTGTCCACCGACATCGCGGGGCCCTCCAGGCCCAGCGCGTACGAGACACGGCCGGCGACGACACTGCCGGAGCTGCGACCGGTGAGGTAGTCGTGGTACATGACGCCGGCGAAGACGCCGGTGGCGCTGCCCTTCAGCGCGGAGGGCCGGATACCCGCGTGCTCCAGGGCCTCCCAGGCCGTCTCCAGCAGCACCCGCTGCTGCGGGTCCATGGTCAGGGCCTCACGCGGGCTGATACCGAAGAAGTCCGGGTCGAACTCGGCGGCATCGTGCAGGAATCCGCCGTGCTTGACGTAGCTGCTGTGGGGCGCGGCCATGTCCGGGTCATAGAGCCGCTCGACCTCCCAGCCGCGGTCGGCCGGGAACTCGGAGATGCCGTCGATGCCGTCGGCGACCATGCGCCACAGGTCGTCGGGGCCGGTGACGCCGCCCGGGTAGCGGCAGCCGATGCCGACGATGGCGATCGGTTCGTCGTCGGCGGTCGCCCCTCCCCCGGACGCCGGCGCCGTGGCGGGTGCGGCGGTGTCCTCGCGGTCGCCCAGCAGTTCCTCCATGAGGAGGTCGGCGAGGCTTCGGGCGCTGGGATAGTCGAAGACGACAGTGGTCGGCAGCGGGACTCCGCTGACTATCTTGAGTCGGTTCCTCAGTTCCAGCGCGGTCAGCGAGTCGTAGCCGAGTTCCAGGAAAGCCCGGTCGGGGTCGATGGGGTCGGCCGAGGCATGCCCGAGCACCCACGCGGCGTGGCTGCGGACGAGGTCGAGCAGGGTCTCGCGGGCCTTGGGCTCGGGCAGCCCGGCCAGTTGCCCCGCGAGACCTCCGGTGCCGGGGCCGCCCTCCCCCGCCGCCGCGGGGCCGCCGGCCACTGGACGCGCCGCGCGGTGCGCGGACTGGGTGGCCGGTCGCAACAGGGGCGGGAGTTCGGTGCCGCCGCCGATCCAGGCTCCCCGCCGCCGGGTGTGCAGGACGGCGGTGTTGAGGACGAGCGGTGCCAGGAGAGCGTGCTCGGTGGTCAGGGCCTGGTCGAACAGGGAGAAGGCCTGATGCGTCGCGATCGCGGGCACGCCCAGGGAACGGATGCGGTTGAGATCGACGTCGGTGAGCTGGGCGGTGAGGCCGACGGGCGGGTCCCAGGTGGCGTACGCGAGCGAGGTGGCGGGCAGTCCGGTGGCCCGGCGGTTCTGGGCGAGAGCGTCGAGGAAGACGTTGGCGGCGGCGTAGTCGCCCTGTCCCGCCGCCAGGATGAGTCCGCCGGACGAGGAGAACATCACGAACGCCGTCAGGTCCGCGTCCCGGGTGAGGACGTGCAGGTTCCAGGCCGCGTCGGCCTTGGGACGCATGACACGTTCCATGGATTCCGGGGTGAGGGTGGTCACCAGGCCGCCCTCGGCGATGCCCGCCGTGTGCACGACGCCTCTGAGGGGACGGTCGGCGGGAATCGCGGCGAGCACCTCGGCCAGCGCTTCGCGGTCCGCCACGTCGCACTGCTCCACGCTCACCTCGGCGCCCGACGCGGAAAGCTGCTCGACCAGGTCCGCGGCACCCTGTGCGGCCATGCCGCTCCGGCTGATCAGCAGCAGGTGGCGGACACCGTGCTCGGCGACCAGATGACGGGCGACGAGCGAGCCCAGCCCTCCGGTGCCGCCGGTGATGAGCACCGTACCGTCGGGGTCCCACGGCCCCTCCGTCGCGGCGTGCGCACCGGGGTCGATCGCGGAGAGGCGCGGCATCAGCATCCGGTCGCCGCGCAGGGCGAGTTCGCCCTGCCGGCTGCCGAGGGCCTCGGCCAGCGCTGTCGGGTCGGGCGCCTCCCCGTCCTGGCCGGGGTCGAGGTCCAGGAGGCCGAAGCGGCCGGGCATCTCTTCGGCGGCGGCCCGCACCAAACCCCACACCGGCGCCTGCGCCACGTCGACCGCCGCGGCGTCCGCCCCGGCCGCACCGCGCGTCACGACGACCAGACGGGTGGCCGCGAGGAGGTCGTGCTCCAGCCACTGCTGGAGCACCGGCAGGACCCGGCTGGTGAAGGAGCGCATCCGGTCCGGCAGGTACCGGGTGGACTCGGCCGTGTCACCGAGGTGATGGGCATCGAGGACGACCGCTTCGGGGAGCGGGGCTCCCTCGGCGACGGCGGCGACGAGCGCGGCCACGTCCGGGAAGACGGCAACGTCGTGGTCGCCGGCGAGAGGAGACTGTCCCAGAAGCGCCCAGGAGGTGTCCGGGGCGACCGGCCCCGGCACCTGCAGCCACTCCACCTGGTACAGGGCCTCGCGTTCCTCACCGGATCCGCCCCCGAGCCGGTCCGCCGAGACGGGGCGGGCGGTGATGTTCCGTACGTCGGCCACGGGAGCCCCGTGGGCGTCGGCGACCGTGACGGTGCCTCCGTCCGCCGAGACCCGCACGCGCAGTACGGCGGCACCGGTGGCGTGGAGCCGGACGCCGCTCCAGGAGAAGGGGATCGAAGGGCTCTCCTCGCCCTCCTGCTCCTCCAGGATGCTGACGTGCAGGGCGGCGTCCAGCAGCGCCGGGTGCAGTCCGAAGGCGGCCGCGTCATCCAGCGCGCTGTCGGGGAGCGCCACCTCGGCGAACAGTTCACCGTCGCGCCGCCAGGCGGCACGCAGTCCCTGGAAGACCGGCCCGTAGCCGAAACCGCGCTCGGTGAGCCGCTCGTAGAAGCCGTCCGCGGGCAGGGGGACCGCCCCCTGAGGAGGCCAGACCCGCAGATCGGCGGCGTGCGCGGCTCCGTCCGGGTCGGCGGCGGTCAGGACGCCGGTGGCGTTGCGTGCCCACGGCTCGTCCGACGGCGCCGACTCGAGCCGGGAGTGGATGAGCAGGTGCCGGGTGCCGGAGCCGTCGGGCCCTTCCACCACGACCTGCACGGCCACGCCCTCGTGCTCGGGCAGCACGAGCGGTGCCTCGATGGTCAGTTCGTCGAGGACGGGACAGCCGACTTGGTCACCGGCGTGGAGCGCGAGTTCCACGAAGGCGGTTCCGGGCAGCAGTGTGGTGCCGAGGACCGCGTGGTCGGCGAGCCAGGGGTGGGTCGACAAGGAGAGACGGCCGGTCAGCACCACGCCATCGCTGCCGGGCAACGACAACATGGCGCCGAGCAGCGGGTGTTCCGCGGACCGCTGCCCGAGGCCGGACGGATCACCGACGGTGAGGGCGGCATCGAGCCAGAAGCGTTCACGCTGGAAGGCGTAGGTGGGGAGGTCGACGGTGCGGGCACCGCGACCGACGAAGAACGCCTGCCAGTCGACGGTGACACCACGGGTGTGCAGCTCACCCAGCGCGGTGACCAGCTGAACCGCCTCAGCGCGGTCGCGGCGCTGGGCCGCCACGAACACGGCGTCCTCGCCGCAACCGAGTCCGGCCAGGACGGCCTGCGGGCCGACCTCGACGAAGGTGCGTACGCCTTCGCCCTCCAGGGTCCGGATGCCGTCGTGATAGCGGACGGTGCCACGGACGTGGCGGACCCAGTACTCCGGGTCCTGAAGATCACCCGGCTCGGCGAGCCGGCCGGTCACGTTCGACACCACCGGGACAGTCGGCGCGTGATAGGTCAGCCCGGACGCCACCCGACGGAACTCGTCCAGCATCGGCTCCATCAGCGGCGAGTGGAAAGCGTGGGACACCTTGAGCCGGGTGGTGCGCTCGAAGTGACCGGCCACCTCCGTGACGGCCTCCACAGCACCGGAAATGACCACGGACCGGGGGCCGTTCACAGCCGCGATGTCCACACCGTCGATGAGGTGCTTGCGGACGTCCTCTTCCGTGGCCTGCACGGCGATCATCGCGCCACCGTCCGGCAGCGCCTCCATCAACCGCGCCCGAGCCGCCACCAGCGTCGCCGCATCCTCCAGCGACAGCACACCCGCCACGTGGGCAGCACTCAGCTCACCCACCGAATGCCCGGCCACCATGTCCGGCCGCACACCCCACGACTCCAACAGCCGATACAACGCCACCTCGTGAGCGAAGAGAGCCGGCTGCGTGAACCCCGTACGGTCCAGCCCCTCCCCCTCCCCCTCCCCCTCCCACATCACCTCACGCAACGGCAGCCCAAGCGCCTCAACCACCTCATCCAACGCCCGCGCGAACACCGGGAACGCGTCATACAGCTCACGCCCCATACCCGCACGCTGGCTCCCCTGCCCGGAGAACACGAACGCCGTCCTGCCCTGCACCGGCGTCCCACCGGAAACCACCCCGGCGAGCCCGCTCAGCAGCTCCTCGCGGTCCCGGCCCACCATGACAACCCGGTGCTCCAGCACGCTCCGCGTCGTAGCCAGCGAGAACCCGACATCCAGCGGCGACAGGTCATCCCGCCCGGCCACGTACTCGGCCAGCCGCTCCGCCTGCGCCCGCAACGCACCCTCACCACGCCCCGACAACACCCACGGAACGACCGGCAGCGGCGCCGCAGCTTCCTCTTCTGCCTCTTCCTGAACCGGCGGTGCTTCCTCCAGGATGACGTGCGCGTTCGTCCCGCTGATACCGAAGGACGACACACCCGCCCGGCGCGGACGCCCACCCTGAACCCAGGGCCGGGCCTCCGTCAGAAGCTCCACCGCCCCCGCCGACCAGTCCACGTGCGGCGAAGGCTCCTCCACATGCAGGGTGCGAGGCAGCACCCCGTGCCGCATCGCCATCACCATCTTGATCACACCGGCGACACCCGCGGCCGCCTGCGCGTGCCCGATGTTCGACTTCAGCGACCCCAGCCACAACGGCGCACCGTCCTCGGGCCGCTCCTGCCCGTACGTGGCCAGCAGCGCCTGCGCCTCGATGGGGTCACCCAGCGTCGTCCCCGTACCGTGCGCCTCCACCGCGTCCACGTCCGCGGCGCTGAGCCCCGCGGCCGTCAACGCCTGCCGGATCACCCGCTGCTGCGACGGACCGTTCGGCGCCGTGAAGCCGCTGGAGGCGCCGTCCTGGTTCACGGCCGAGCCCCGCACCACCGCCAGCACCCGGTGCCCGTTGCGCCGTGCGTCCGACAGGCGCTCGACCACCAGCACGCCCACGCCCTCGGACCAGCCCGTGCCGTCCGCACCGGCCGAGAACGCCTTGCAGCGGCCGTCCGGGGAGAGCGCCCGCTGGCGGCTGTACTCGACGAACATGTTCGGCTGGGTCATGACGGTGACGCCGCCGACGAGGGCCAGGGAGCACTCGCCGCGCCGCAGCGCCTGAGCGGCCAGGTGCAGGCTTACCAGGGACGACGAGCAGGCGGTGTCGACCGACACGGCCGGGCCCTCCAGGCCCAGGGTGTAGGAGACGCGACCGGAGACGATGCTGGCGACGCTGCCCGCCGCGAGGTACGCCTCCAGGTCCTCGGGGACGGCCGTACCGCCGGAGCCGTAGTCGCAGTACATGACGCCGCCGAAGACGCCGGTGCGGCTGCCCCGGAGTGACGTGGGGTCGATGCCGGCGCGTTCCAGCGCCTCCCAGGAGGTCTCCAGCAGCAGCCGCTGTTGCGGGTCCATCGCCAGGGCCTCACGCGGGCTGATGCCGAAGAAGCCCGCGTCGAACTCGGCGGCGCCGTCGAGGAAGCCGCCGTCCCGCACATAGCTCTTGCCGGACTTGTCCGGGTCGGGGTCGTACAGGCCGTCGACGTCCCAGCCGCGCTCGCGCGGGAACGGGGTGATGCCGTCGCGGCCGTCGGCGACGAGTCGCCACAGTTCCTCGGGGGTGGTGACCCCGCCGGGCAGGCGGCAACTCATGCCGACGATGGCGATCGGTTCGCGTTCGGACTGTTCGGCTTCGCTCAGACGGCGACGGGCTTCGCGGAGGTCGGCCGTGGTCCGCTTGAGGTAATCGAGCAGCTTCTCTTCGTTCGACATCCGCACACCAGCCTCTTCAGTACATGGGTCGGCCAGGCGTCGCGGCGCCGGCCGGTCGTGGCGCGGCCGCCTCCGGCGGCCGGCGTTCCCGTCTTCTCAGTCCGTCGTGCTCGGGGCGCCGTCCGCGCAGCCGGTCTCCACGGCCCAGCGGATGATGCGGCAGACGCCGTCGATCTCCTCCTCGCCGATGACCTCGCCGGTCGGCAGTGCCAGTACCCGCTCGGCCAGTGCCTCGGAGCGCGGCAGCGGCAGGGGGGCGTGGGTCTCGGGCCGGTCGCTGTAGGGGGCGAGTTGGTGGCAGCAGGGGTGGAAGTAGCGGCGGGCGAGCACGTTGTGGCGTTCCAGTACGGCGTGCACCTGGTCGGCGTGGACGCCGGCCGCGGCCTGGTCGATCTCGATGACCAGGTACTGGTGGTTGGCCCGCTCCCCCGGCGCCTGTCCCCGGACGGAGATGCCGGGCAGTCCCGCCAGCCCTTCCTCGTAGAGGCGGTGGTTGCGGGTGTTCTGCTCGATCAGGGCGTCCACGCGTTCCAGGGAGACCAGTCCCATGGCCGCGCTGGCCTCGCTCATCTTGGCGTTGGTGCCGGAGGAGATCACCTCGCGGTCCTCGCCGATGCCGAAGTTGCGCATGGCGCGGGCGCGTTCGGCGACCCGGGGATCGTCCGTGACCAGGGCTCCGCCTTCGAAGCTGTTGATGAACTTCGTGGCGTGGAAGGAGAACACCTCGGCGCTGCCGAAGCCGCCGACGGGGCGTCCGCGGTGGGTGGAGCCGAGGGCGTGGGCGGCGTCGAACAGCAGCGGCAGTCCGTGGCGGTCGGCGAGTTCGGTGAGTTCGTCGATCGGGCAGGGGCGGCCGAAGGCGTGCACGCCCAGGATGGCGCCGGTGGCGGGTCCGACGAGTTTCTCGGCGTGCGCCGGGTCGATGCCGGCGGTCTCCTCGTCGACGTCGCAGAAGACGGGGGTGAGGCCGATCCAGTCGAGGGCGTGCGGGGTGGCCACCCAGGTGAAGGACGGGACGATCACCTCGGCGCCGGCCGGCACGCCGGTGGCGCGGGCCGCGAGCTGGAGGGCGACGGTCGCGTTGCACGTCGCGACGGCGTGGGCGGTGCCGGCCAGTGCGGCGACCCGCTCCTCGAGTTCGCGCACCAGCGGGCCGCTGCTCAGCCACCGGCGGTCCAGCGCATCGTCGATTTTTTCCCGGAGTTTTTCGCGGTCGCCTATATTGGGGCGGCCGACGTGCAGTGGCTCGCGGAATACGGGAAGTCGGAACACGGGGGGAGCATAAAGAGCGGGAACGTACGGTGTTAACCCCTAGCTCTTCGGGGCCACCCCTACGCCGTGCCGCCGTGGGACGTGGTGGGCGAGGTGGCCGCCGGTCGCCACCCCTATTCTTCGGGGGAACACGCTGACGGTGGCGGGGGACGTTATTTCCGGGGTTCTGGAGCATTCCCTGTGCTGTCTTTCCTTGAATAGGCTCGCCGACGAATGGGGAAAGGTACGACCGAAGGGGATCTCCCATGGCCGATGTATTTCCCGCGACGGCGCCGCCGCTCGGACCGCCGGACCGGCAGAGCGCGATGCGCACGGCCGCGCGGCTGGCCGAGTCGGCGCTCGCCGTGGAGGGGGTGGCCACCGGCGACCGGGAGTTCCGGGACTGGTACGCGGGGCGGGTGCGCGACGACGTCGCCGAGGTCCGCAGAATTGCGCTGGACCGGCTGTCCGGCTGGCGCGCCGAGCCGGGCACCGGCAACCTGGTGCACGACTCGGGCCGCTTCTTCTCGGTGGAGGGGCTGGCGGCCGAGGATGTCGACGGTGGCTCACCGGGGTGGGAGCAGCCGGTGATCCGGCAGCCGGAGATCGGCATCCTGGGGCTGGTCGCCAAGGAGTTCGGCGGGGTGCTGCACTTCCTGATGCAGGCCAAGAACGAGCCGGGCAACCACAACGGCGTCCAGTTGTCCCCCACCGTCCAGGCGACGCGCAGCAACTACAGCAGGGTCCACCGGGGTGCTTCGGTGCCGTACGTGGAGTTCTTCCAGCAGGCCGGGCGTCATCATGTGCTGGCCGACTCCCTCCAGTCGGAGCAGGGTTCGTGGTTCGTCGGGAAGCGGAACCGGAACATCGTGGTGGAGGTGGGGCGGGAGGTCGAGGTCGAGGCCGGGGAGAGCTTCCGGTGGCTCACCCTGGGCCAGATCCACCGGCTGCTGGCCGAGGACGACGTGATCAACATGGACGCCCGGTCGGTCCTGGCCTGCCTGCCCTTCGGCGGCGCCGGCGAGGGGGCGCCGGCTTCGACGGCCGTGCTGCGGTCCTGCGTGGAGGAGACGGGCGCCCTGCACCCCACCGGGGAGATCCTGAGCTGGCTGGCGGGTCTGCGGGCGGGCAGCGGCCTGGCGGTGCGGCGGGTGCCGCTGGACGAGGTGCGCGGGTGGAAGCGCACCGAGGAGAGCGTGGCCCACGAGGACGGGCGGTTCTTCCGCGTGATCGGGGTGGATGTGCGGGCCGCGGGCCGCGAGGTGCGGCAGTGGACGCAGCCCTTGATCGAGCCGGTGGCGCAGGGCGTGGTGGCCTTCCTGGTCGCCGAGATCGGCGGTGTGGTGCACGCCCTGGTCAACGCCCGTACCCAGGCGGGTCTGATCGACAAGGTGGAACTGGCGCCGACGGTGCAGTGCGTGCCGTCGAACTACCCGCGGGCGCCGTACCCGCCGCAGTTGCGCTTCCTGGACGAGGTGCTGGAAGCGCCGGCGGAGCGCGTCCGGTTCGACAGTCGTCTGTCGGAGGAGGGGGGCCGGTTCCACCACGCGGTCAACCGCTATCTGATCGTCGACTGGCACGGCGACCACCGGATCGAGGACGACACGTTCCGCTGGGTCGCCCTGCATCAGCTCGCCGGGCTTCTCCGGCACGGCCATTACCTGAACATCGAGGCCCGCAGTCTCGTCGCCTGCCTGCACAGTCTGGCCGGCGGGACCCGGGCGACCGGCACGGGCGAGGAGGTCCCGGCACGATGACGGCGGCACACGACGGTGACGCGGACACCATGGAGTACACCCGGCTGGGGCGTACGGCGCTGCAGGTGAGCAGGTTGTGCCTGGGCACCTTGAACCTGGGCGTCCGCACCACCCGCGCAGAGGCGTTCGCGCTGATGGACGAGGCGCTGGAGCGCGGTGTCAACTTCTTCGACACGGCCGACCAGTACGGCTGGCAGGAGCACAAGGGGTTCACCGAGGAGCTGATCGGCGACTGGTTCGCCCAGGGGGGCGGCCGGCGCGAACGGGTGGTGCTGGGCACCAAGGTGTTCAACCCGATGAGCGATCTGCCCAACGACCAGGGGCTGTCGGCCCGGCACATCATCGCGGGGTGCGAGAACTCGCTGCGGCGGCTGCGCACGGACTGGATCGACCTGTACCAGATGCACCACGTGGACCGCGCGGCCTCCTGGGAGGAGGTGTGGCAGGCCATGGAGGTGCTGGTCCAGCAGGGCAAGATCCGGTACGTGGGGTCGTCCAACTTCGCGGGCTGGCACCTGGCGGCGGCGCAGGAGGCGGCGAACCGGCGGCACTTCCTGGGCATCGTCTCCGAGCAGTGCGTGTACAACCTGGTGACCCGGTACGTGGAGCTGGAGCTGGTGCCGGCGGCGCAGGCGTACGGCATGGGCATCCTGGTCTGGTCCCCGCTGCACGGTGGTCTGCTCGGCGGGGCGCTGCGCAAACTCGCCGACGGCACCGCCGTGAAGACGGCGCAGGGCCGGGCGTCGGTGGCGCTGGAGCAGCATCGGGCCGCGGTGACCCGCTACGAGAAGCTGTGCGCCGAGGCGGGGCTGGATCCGGCGGAGGTCGCACTCGCGTGGGTGCTGAACCGGCCGGGGGTGACCTCGGTGGTGGTGGGCCCCCGCACCACCGCGCAGTTGGACGGGGCGCGGCGGGCGCTCGGCCTGCGGCTGGACGAGGGGCTGCTGGCCGAGCTGGAGGAACTGTTCCCGCCGCTCGGCAACGGTGGTCCGGGACCGGAGGCGTGGGCATGGTGAAACGGGTACTGGTGGCGGGAGGGGCCGGGTTCATCGGGTCGCACTACGTGCGCACCCTGCTCACCGGAGGGTTCCCCGCCTGGGCGGGCGCCGAGGTGACCGTCCTGGACAAACTGGCGTACGCCGGCAATCCGGCCAATCTCGAACCGGTGGCGGGCGGGTACACGTTCGTGAAGGGGGACATCTGCGACAGCGAGCTGCTGGCGTCGCTGGTCCCGGGCCACGACGTGGTGGTCAACTTCGCGGCCGAGACCCATGTGGACCGGTCGATCACGGCGGCGGACGTGTTCGCGCTGACCAACGCGGTGGGCGCGCACCGGCTGGCCGCGGCGTGCCTGGCGGCGGGAGCGCGGCTGGTGCACGTGTCCACGGACGAGGTGTACGGCTCCATCGACGCGGGCTCGTGGACGGAGGAGGCGCCGTTGTCGCCGAACTCCCCGTACGCGGCAGCGAAGGCCGGCGGGGACCTGCTGGTGCTGTCGTACGCGCGGACGCACGGGCTGGACGTGCGGGTCACCCGGTGCGGCAACAACTACGGGCCCTACCAGTACCCGGAGAAGGTCATCCCGCTGTTCGTGACCCGTCTGCTGGAGCGCCGTCCGGTGCCGCTGTACGGGGACGGACTGAACGTCCGGGACTGGATCCATGTGGACGACCACTGCCGGGGCATCCAGCTGGTGGCCGAGCGGGGTGTGCCGGGCGAGGTGCACCACATCGCGGGCGGGACGGAGCTGACCAACCTGGAGCTGACCGACCGTCTGCTGCGGGCCCTGGACGCCGGGCCGGAGATGGTGCGGCGGGTGCCGGACCGCAAGGGGCACGACCGGCGGTACTCACTGGACGACGGGAAGCTGCGGGCGCTGGGCTTCCGGCCGGGTGTCCCCTTCGACGCGGGCCTGGCCGACACGGTCCGCTGGTACGTCGACAACCCGGCGTGGTGGAAGCCGCTGTGCGAGGGGCTGCCGGCGGCCTGAGCGGGCCGAGCCGCACGTACGGACGAGAGCCGCGAACCAGTCGGTTCGCGGCTCTCCCATGTGGTGGCCCGCCCCTTCACGCCGTAGCAGCCGTAGCAGCCTGCCCAGCCGTACCAACCGTCCCGGTCGTACCAGGTACCAGCCATACCAGCCGGCCAGGTCGTACCGGCCGGCCCAGCCGGGTCGCCGCCGCACCGGTCGTCCCGGTCGTTCAGAAACGGGTCGGGTTCAGCAGCTCGGCCGCCCGCGCCCGCAGGGCCTTGCGGTCGGTCTTGCGGTTGGCGTTGAGGGGGAATGCGGGCACGTGGTGGAAGTGCCGTGGGATCATGCGCTCCGGAAGGTGGGCGCGCAGGGCACGGACCAGGACGGCCGGGGAGAGGCGTTCACCGGTGTAGAAGCCGACCAGCGCGTTCTGGCCGTCCGGCGTGGGCACCGCCACCGTGACGGCGTCCTGCACGCCGGCCACGTCCCGCATCCGCTGGTCGATCTCGGCGGGCTCGACCCGCCAGCCCTGTACCTGGACCTGGGCGTCGAGGCGGTCCACGTAGGCCAGCACCTCGCCGCGAACCCGGCGCACCCGGTCGCCCGTGCGGTACCAGCGGCGGCCGTCGCGCTCCAGGAAGCGGCCCCGGTCGTCCGCCGGGTCCAGGTAGCCGGGGGTCGTCTGCGGCCCGGTCACGACGAGTTCGCCCTCGTCGGCCGCGGGTTCGCCGTCCTCGCCGAGGAGCAGCCAGTCGTGTCCCTTGTGCACGGTGCCGATGGGCACCAGGCCGTTCCCGGCCGGGTCCGCCGCGTCCTGCGGTGACCAGCGGTGGCCGGTGACGGTGACGGTCAGCTCCGTGGGGCCGTAGAGGTTCTCCACGTGCGAGTGGGGTGCCGCCCGGTGCCAGTCCCCGGCGTCCCGGCAGGTGAGTGCCTCACCGGCGAAGAAGCTCCAGCGCAGGCCGGGCAGCGCGCCCTCCCCCAGTCCTCCGGTGCGGCGGGCCAGGGCGATGGCGCTGGGCGTGGAGAACCACACGGTGAGTCCGGCCGACGCGGCGAAACCGGGCAGGTCCCGGTAGGCGGCGGCCGGAAGCTGCTGGGCGGTGGCCCCCGCGCCCCAGGCGCAGAACAGGTCGAACAGGGAGCAGTCGAAGTTGAGGTCGAAGGTCTGGGAGAAGACGTCCTCGGGAGTGAAGGGGTAGCGGGTGTCCAGCACCTGGAAGTAGTGGTCGGTGGCGCCGTGCGTGACGCGCACGCCCTTGGGCCGGCCGGTGGATCCCGAGGTGAACAGGATGTAGGCGGTGTCCTCGGGGCGGACGGGGCGGGGCGCGGTGAGCGCGTGCGCGGCGTCGGCCCGGAGGGTGCCGCCCTCGGTGGCCAGCACCGGCGGGGTGCGGACGCCGGGCTCGGTGGCCGCGGCGAGCAGGGCCCGTCCGGTCTCGTCGGCGACGACCGCGGACACCTCGGCCGCGTCCAGCATCTGCCGGATGCGGGAGGCGGGGAAGGAGGTGCTCATCGGTACGACCGTCATGCCGCCGCACAGTGCCGCGAGGACGCCGGTGTAGGCGTCGGGCCCCTTGTCCGCCAGGACCGCGACGGTGCCGGGGCCGCCCCGGGCGTCGCCGTCGGCCGCGCGCAGCAGGGTCCCGGCCCAGGTGAGCGCGCGCTCGTGGAGTTCCCGGTAGGTCAGGGCCCAGCCGGGTCCGCGGACCGCGACCCGCTCGGGGGCCAGGGCGAGGCCGCTCAGGAACCGCGTGTGCAGGGCACCGCCGTACTCCTCGGACATGGATGCGCTCCTCGGGCGGTCGGTCACGCCTCGGCGTGGGGCCGGTTGCGGGGCTGGAGGGCCAGTCGCGGGTTGACGCGCACCACGTCGAAGTTGTCGGTGGTGCAGGCGACCCGGCCGAAGAGGTTGTCGGGTCCGGCGACGTGCACGGTCGCCACGTCGTTCCGGCGCAGCGCGGCCACGACCTCCGGCCAGCGCATGGGCCTCACGATGCCGTCCAGCAGCAGGGTGCGGATCTGGTCGCCCTCGGTCAGCAGGGTGCCGTCGTGGTCGGAGACGACGGGCATCCGGGGGTCGGTGAAGGGCAGCTTGCCCAGCACCTCGTCCTCGGCGCGACGGCGCAGGTCGGCGAATCGCGCCGAGTGCAGCGGCGGGCGCATCGTGTAGAGGGACAGCCCGCCGAGGGAGCGGATGCGCTTCTTGAACCGGTCGAGGCCCTGCTCGCGCAGCGAGACCATGTAGAGGTCGTGGTCGACGTAGCAGGAGATCTCGTACCACTCGTCGCGTGCCTCGAGTTCGGCGAGCATCTCGCGGAGCTTCGGCTCGGGCGTGCGGACGAAGGAGTGGGTGACCACGTCCGTGTGGTGCTCGGCGAAGTAGGCGTCCTGGCAGGCGGCCAGCCGCGTGGTCATCAGCACCGCGTCCGAGAAGGGCAGGGAGCCGGTGTAGGCCGCTGCGGCCTTCCCGCCGAAGCTGGGGCCGGCGCACAGGTCGGGGGCGACGCCGAGTTCCGCCTCCGCCCATTCCGCCAGGGCCAGGCAGTTGACCAGGAAGGCGACCTGGGCGGCTTCGCTGTAGTCGTGCTCGGACTGCCGGTATCCGTCGATCAGTGAATAGCCGAGGACCTCTTCGGCGATGGCCACCAACCGCCGTGCGTAAGGGTTGGCCACCATGAAACGTCCCACGTCCGCGAATGACATCGCCCCCATGCCGGGGAAGACGATCGCGGAGCGGGACGAGGGTGTGGTGCTCGAATCCATCTGCATGGCCGACCGCCTTTCGTTCCTGCCGCAGGCGTCAAAAGTAGGGAACGCCGATGGCCGCAAAAACCCCTACGTGCCCTTGGTGGCCCTAGGGGCAGGCCCCGGACGCTAGGGGTTGGGCGGCCCCGGCGGCCGGAATACGGTGACTGCGCACATGAGGGAAGCCGTGTGGTGCGTTCCCCGCTGATCGGAGATGGGAAAGAGCCGGCGCCGAAGCCCGGACTCGTCGCACCCGGCATTCCGTTCACCAGGGAGATGTCACATGCGTGTCCTCGTCACGACACTCGCGCTCGATTCGCACTTCTACAACACGGTGCCGATCGCCTGGGCGTTGCGCAGCGCCGGTCACGAGGTTCGGGTGGCCAGCCAGCCCGACCTCGTGCCCACGATCACCCGGGCCGGCCTGACGGCCGTCCCCGTGGGCCGGGAACTGAACCTGATGGAGCAGTCCCAGCAGGCCCCGGAGTCGGCGGAGGCCGGCTACGGCAGCGGCTTCAACATCGCGGAGACCGACCCGGCCAAGCTGACCTGGGAGTACGTCCGGGACACGCTCGCCGCCTACGCGCACATCGCGGAGCTGTCCACCAACACCGAGATGCTCACCGACCTGACCCGGTTCGCCCGGGCGTGGCAGCCGGACCTGGTGCTGTGGGACGCGATGAGCTATGTCGGCCCGGCCGTCGCCCGGGCCTGCGGTGCCGCGCACGCGCGGCTGCTGTTCGGTACCGACCACTGGGCCCGGATGCGGGAGCTGTACCTGCGTCTGGCCGCGGAGCAGCCCGAGGAGGCACGGGTGGACGCGCTCGGGGACTGGATCACCGGCCGGCTGGCCGGGCTGGGCTGTGCGCCGGAGGGCGACGGTCGGTTCGACGAGGAGCTGGTGGTCGGTCAGCGCACCATCGACCCGCTGCCGTCGTTCCTGCGGATCGAGGCGGGGCTCAACCGCATCCCGGTGCGTCCGGTGGCGTACAACGGTCCGTCGGTGGTCCCGGACTGGGTGACGCACGAGCGGCCGGAGCGGCCGCGGGTGGTGCTCACCCTCGGGCTGACCCTGCCCGAGGCCTACAACGACGGTTTCCCGATCACCGACCTGCTGGCGGCGGCGGCCGAGATGGACGTGGAGCTGATCGCCACGGTCGGCTCCGCGACGGCCGAGTCGCTGTCCGGGACCACCCTGCCCGAGAACGTGCGGCTGGTGGACTTCGTGCCGCTGAACGAGCTGCTGCCGACCTGCTCGGCGATCATCCACCACGGCGGCATGGGCACCCTGCAGAACACCCTGCGGCACGGTGTGCCCCAGGTGATCGTGCCGGGCTGGCTGTGGGACGAGCGGGCCACCGCGCTGGCGGTGCAGGCGCAGGGGGCGGGGCTGATGATCGAGCCCCGTGAGTTCCGGGCCGACACGTTGCAGGCCGCGGTGGAGCGGGTGCTGAACGAGCCCTCCTTCGCCGACAGCGCCGAGCGGCTGGCCAAGGAGCTGCTGTCCGCGCCGGCGCCGCGGGACATCGTGCCCGAGCTGGAGCGGCTGGCGGCCGAGCGGGCATGAAGGGCATCCTGCTGGCGGGCGGACACGGCTCCCGGCTGCATCCCCTGACGCTCGCCGTGTCCAAGCAGCTGCTGCCGGTCAACGACAAGCCGATGATCTACTACCCGCTGTCGGTGCTGATGCTGGCCGGCATCCGGGAGATCACGGTCATCTCCACGCCGCACGATCTGCCGCAGATCCGGCGGCTGCTGGGCGACGGCTCCGCGCTGGGGCTGCAGCTCGACTACGTGGAGCAGCCGGTGCCCGGTGGCCTGGCCGAGGCGTTCATCCTGGCCGCGGACAACATCGGCGACGATCCGGTGGCACTGGTGCTGGGGGACAACGTCTTCCACGGCAACAACTTCTACGAGATCCTGCAGAGCGCCGCGCACGAGGTCGACGGGTGCGTGCTGTTCGGGTATCCGGTCGAGGACCCGGAGCGGTACGGGGTCGGGGTCACCGACGCGGAGGGGCGGCTGGTCTCCATCGAGGAGAAGCCGGCCCGGCCCAGCTCCAACCGGGCCATCGTGGGGTTGTACTTCTACGACAACGACGTGATCGACATCGCGAAGAACCTGCGGCCCTCCCCGCGGGGCGAACTGGAGATCACCGATGTGAACCTGCACTACCTGCGGCGCGGGAAGGCCAGACTGGTCGACCTGGGCCGGGGGTTCGCGTGGCTGGACGCCGGCACGCCGTCCTCGCTGCTCGCGGCGGGCCAGTACGTGTCGGTGCTGGAGCAGCGCCAGGGTGTGCGCATCGCCTGCGTGGAGGAGGTGGCGCTGCGGATGGGCTTCATCGACGCGGAGGCGTGCGAGCGGCTCGGTGCGCGACTGCCGGCCTCGGCCTACGGCGCGTACGTGCGGTCCATCGCCGCCGAACTGGCCTAGCCGTACGCCCGTGAAGGCCCTCACGGGTCGCGCGCACCGCCCGGGAACCGGGCGGTGCGCGCGCGGTAAGCGCGCGGTGCTCGGGCGGTAAGCGGAGCACCGCAGTCTGGGAGCATGCCAACTCCAGTCAACGGACGCCTGCACAAGGGCCTCGTCCTGGCCATCGCCTGCGCGGCGGTGGTCCTGCTGACGGTGGACCTGACCGTCCTGCACCTCGCCATTCCCAAGCTGATCAGTGATCTCGATCCCTCGGCCACCCAGATCCTGTGGATCGCGGACATCTACGGGTTCGTCCTGGCGGGTCTGCTGATCACCATGGGTTCGGTCGGCGACCGCATCGGCCGCAAGAAGCTGCTGCTGATCGGTACGGTCGCGTTCGCCGGGGCTTCGTTGCTGACCGCTTACGCGCCCAACGCCGAGATCCTCATCGTGGCGAGGGTGCTGCTGGGGGCGGCCGGCGCGACCATCATGCCGTCCACGCTGTCCATCCTGCGCAACGTGTTCACCGACCCCAAGGAACGCACCGCGGCGATCGGTCTGTGGAGCGGCATGTCGGCCTCGGGCTTCGTCCTCGGGCCGATCATCGGCGGGGCGCTGCTGAACAACTTCTGGTGGGGCTCCGTCTTCCTGATCAACATCCCCATCCTGCTGGTGCTGTTCATCGCCGCTCTGCTGGTGCTGCCGGAGTCCCGCAACCCGCGTCCGGGCCGGCTGGACTGGCCGAGCGTGGTGCTGTCCACCGGTGGTGTCATCGGCCTGGTGTACGCGGTGAAGGAGGCCGCGCACGGCGGGGTGGACCAGCCGAAGGTGTGGGCGGCCGCCGCGGTGGGCGCCGTGGCGCTCGCGGTGTTCGTGGTGCGGCAGACGAAGCTGACGCATCCGCTGATCGACGTGCGGCTGTTCCGCAGGGCCGCGTTCAGCGGCGCGGTCTGCGCCAACCTCTTCGCGATGTTCGCCATGGTGGCGCAGTCGCTGATCTTCTCGCAGTACTTCCAGCTGGTCCTCGACTGGTCGCCCCTGAAGGCGGGACTGGCCGGTCTGCCCGGGGCGGCGGCCTCCGCGGTGGGCGGCGGCGCGCTGGCGGCGCCGCTGATCACGGCGATCGGCCGCGGCAGGACCGTCGGGCTGGGGCTCGGCCTGGGCGCGCTCGGCCTGGCGCTCTACACGACGGCGGGCATGGAGTCCAACTACCTGATGCTGGTCGTGGCGATGGTGCCGGTCGGCGTGGGCTTCGGCATGGCGTTCGCGGTCACCGGGGACACGGTGCTGGCCACCGTGCCCAAGGAGCGGGCCGGTTCCGGCGCGGCGATCTCCGAGACGGCGATGGAGGTGGGCGGCGCGCTGGGCATCGCGGTGCTCGGCAGCGCGCTGAACTCCGCCTACACCAGCGGCCTGGACATGCCGGAGGGGGTGCCCGACTCGGCCGTGCCGGCGATCGAGGACTCCATCGCCTCCGCCGTGCAGGTGGCGTCGTCCCTGCCGGCCGACCTCGCCGCGCAGGTCGTCGAGGCCGCACGGCACGCGTTCGTGGACGCCTTCCACCTCTCGGCGCTGGTCGCGGCCGGGGTGATGGCCATGGTCGCGGTGGTCTCGCTGGTGTCCCTGCGCAACGTTCCGAAGGTCATCGAGGAGGAGGAACCGGGCGACGAGCCCGCGGTGCCCCTCACCACGACCCGCTGAGCCCCCGACTCCGGTGCTCTCGACGAGCGCCGGACGCGGCGCCCGCCTTCCCGCGTACCCCCTGTCACGTGGAAGGCGGCCCGCACCGGGTGTCGCCGCCGCGGCCGTCCCCCGTTCCGCGCGCGGCGGCACCCGCTCGCCCCGGACCACTCCCCTGTGGTCCGGGGTTCGGCTCTGCTCCGGGGGGCGCGGGCGGTCAGGCGCGGCCGAGGAAGGCGAGGGCCTCCTCGCCGGTCATGGCACGTCCGCGGCGGTACGCCGCCTCGTAGGCGTCCGGGGAGAGCAGTTCCCGCGCGCGCCTCATGGTCCGTGCCACGTCGGGGTCCTGGTCCAGCGAGATGCCGCGCAGGCCCGCGCCCAGCCCCAGCAGCAGCGCCGCGCTCTCGGGGTCGCCCTCGAGCAGCACCACCCCGGCCAGGGCCTCCACGGCTCCGGCCGCGCCCGCGAGGTTGCGGCTGCCGATCATCACGTTCAGTGCCCGCTGGTGCCATTCCCGGGCCCGGGCCGTGTCGTCCTCGGCCTCGGCGATCCGGCCGAGCGCCACGAACACCCGGGCCCGCAGCTCCTCCACGGCGAACCATCCGGTGGCACAGCCCGCGAGCGCCGCCTCCATCAGCCGGCGTGCCTCGGTGAGGTCTCCGCTGAGCCGGGCGATCTCCCCCAGTCCCCACTCCACGGCGGCGGGCAGGGCGGGAGCCCCGGCCTCCCGGGCGGTGCGCGCCGCGCGCTCGTAGGCGGTGCGGGCCGCGGCGAAGTCCCCGGCCCTCACCAGTCCGTCGGCCTTGCGGCAGAGCAGGTCGGCCAGGTCCTCGACCGCGCCGAGTTGTCCGGCCGACTCCAGTGCCTCGTCGTACAGGGCCATGGAGCGCTGCCCCTCTCCCCGCCACCCGGCCAGCATGGCCAGTTCGGCGAGGCACAGCGCCATGCCCCAGCGGTCGCCGGTGGAGCGGAAACCGGCCAGGGAGTCCTCGAACTGGCGGGCCGCCTCGTCCACCTCGCCGCCGAACAGGGCCATGTGCCCCCTGCCGAGCCGGGTCAGCGCGTCGGACCACGGGTCGGGGCGCCGGGGGCCGCCGGTCAGGGCGGAGGGCCGCGGCGCGCCGGTGCCCATGCCCCACAGGACCGTCAGGAAGGGGTGGCGCGGCGGCCATTCCAGCTCCGCCATGATCTCCTCGGCGGGCTGCCAGTACGGCTGGAGGGTGAAGCCGCCGCCCGCGCCGTCCTCGCCGCCGGCCGCCGCGTTGAGGACGCACAGCACGTACTCCTCCTCCAGGCCCTGCGGCGGTGCGGTGCCGACCTTGCGCAGCAGTTCGGCGGCGGCCACCGCGCCGTGGCCGCGCAGGCCGCGCAGCCACCAGTAGCCGGTGAGGGCCGCGATGAGCCGGAATGCGGTGTCCTGGTCGGTGCGGACCGCCCGGTGCAGCGCGGCCTGGAGGTTGGCGTCCTCGGCGGCCAGCCGGGCGAGCCAGTCCAGCTGGTCGGCGCTGCGCAGGTACGGCTCCGCGGTGCGGGCCAGGTCCAGGAAGTACTCGGTGAACCGGCCGTGGACCTCTTCCTCCTCGCCGGCTTTGGCCAGCCGTTCGGCGCAGAAGGCGCGGACGGTGCCCAGCATCCGGTAGCGGCCTCCGTCGCCCTCGATCAGGGACTTGTCGGCGAGGCCGGTCAGCCGCTCGACGGCTTCGGCGTCGGACAGTTCGCAGACCCGGCCGGCCGCGTCGAGCGTGAAGCCGCCCGCGAAGACGGTGAGCCGGCGGGCGAGCCGCTGCTCGTCCTCCTCCAGCAGGTCCCAGCTCCAGCCGACCACGGCGCGCAGCGTCTGGTGCCGGGGCGAGGCGGTCCGGCTGCCTTGGCTGAGCAGCCGGAAACGGTCGTCGAGGCGGGCGGCGACCTCGTCCACGGGCAGGGACCGCAGCCGGGCGGCCGCCAGCTCGATGGCCAGGGGCAGGCCGTCCAGTGCGCGGCAGACCCGCACCACGGAGGCGACGGTGGCGGCGTCGACGGTGAAGTCGGGCCGTACGGCCGTGGCGCGGTCGGCGAAGAGCCGCACCGCGGGGTACTCCAGGGCCTCGGCCGCGCTGACCCCCTCCGGCGGGGCGGCCAGCGGCGGTACGGGGCACAGGACCTCTCCGGTGATGCCCAGCGCCTCGCGGCTGGTGGCCAGGACCCTGATCCGGGGGCAGGAGGTGAGCAGGCGGAAGACGAGGCGGGCCACCTCCTCCACCATGTGCTCGCAGTTGTCCAGCACCAGCAGGAGGTCGGTGTCGGACAGGGCGGCGACGAGGCGTTCGACGGTGTCCGGGGGCTGGCTCTGGCGGCCGCCGGCGTTGAGCACGCCCTCGCGGACGCCGAAGGCGTTGAGCACCTGGCGGGGCAGGTCCCCGCCGTCGCGCAGCCCGCCGAGGTCCACGAAGGCGACACCGCCGGGGTCGCGGCCGGCGGCCTCGATGGCGAGGCGGGTCTTCCCGGAGCCGCCGGAGCCGACGACGGTGACCAGGCGGGCGCCGCCACCGCGGTCCAGCGGGCCGAGGAGCCGGGAGACCCGTTCGAGTTCGTCGCGGCGGCCGACGAAGGTGGTGAGCTGGGCGGGCGGCCCGGTCCGCCCGACGGTGGCGGGCTCCGGCGCGGCGGGGGCGGGAGCGGGGGTGGCGCGGGTGGCGGGGGGCAGCTCGCCGCGGAGCACGGCCAGATGCACGGCGGCCAGTTCCTCGGAGGGGTCGTTGCCCAGCTCCTCGGCGAGGGTACGGCGGGCGTCCTCGTAGACGGCCAGGGCGTCGGCGCGGCGTCCGGAGCCGTAGAGCGCCCGCATCAGCTGGCCGCGGGGCCGTTCGCGCAGCGGGTGGGCGGCGACGAGCTGCTGGAGTTCGGCGACGAGTTCCCGGTGTCCGCCGAGGGCGAGTTCGGCCTCGGCCCGGTCCTCGGCGGCGGCGAGCCGGAGGTCCTGCAGACGGTGGGCGCGGGCGCGGGCGGTGGCGGCCTCGCCGAGTTCCACGGGCACGGGGCCCTGCCAGAGGTCGAGGGCCTGGCGGAGGGTGGCCGCGGCGGCGGCGTGGTCACCGGCGGCGAGCTGCCGGTGGCCCTCGGCGGCCAGGCGCTCGAAGCGGTGGGCGTCCACGCTGTCGGGGTCGACGGCCAGCCGGTATCCGAGCGGGTGGGACTCGACCAGTTCGTGCGGCGCCGCGCCCCGCAGGTCGCGGCGGAGCCGGGAGACCTGGGACTGCAGGGCGTTGAGGGCGTCGCCGGGCGGATGGTCGCCGTAGAGGCCCTCGATGAGGGAGTCGACGGTGACGGGCCGGCCGGCCTCCAGGGCGAGGAGGACCAGCAGGGACCGGGCTCGCGGGCCGCGGACGGCCACCGAGCTTCCGTCGTCACGACGCACCACGAACTCGCCCAGCACCCCGAACCACATGGCGTCAATTATGGCTTACCGGGGAGCCGCTTCCGCCCTCGGTGATCTCGGTGGACTCCGCTGCCGTGCGGGCCGCGGCGGGGAGCGCGCCGCCGGCCGTGTCGTAGCGGCGCTGCACGTGGTGCAGGTCGGCGAGGAGGCCGGCGGAGTCGACCCGGTGCCGGGCGGTCGAGCGGGTGGCGGAGCGGCCGAGCGGGAGCGCTCCGGTGTGGGCCCAGCGGAGCCGGCCGTCGCCGTCGATGAAGCTCCGGGTGCGGCCTCGGTTGTCCGGGTGCAGGCACCAGGGGACGTCGAGGTAGCCGCGCGCGAACGCCTTCGCCATGGCGACGCCGGGATCGGGGTGCAGGTCGAGCACGGCGTGCACCAGGGCGGCGGCCTCCTGGTAGGTCTCGCTGTCCGCGGCGGCCGTATCCGCCCGGGCGGGCGGCACGGACCCCGGCACGGTGGTCCGCGCGGAGCGGGCGGCGGCCTCCAGCGCGGCGACGTTCTCCTCGATGGTGGGGATGCGCCGGGACTCCGCGACCGTCTTGACGATCAGCCGCTCGGCGCCGGTGTCCACGGCCAGCCGGGCGGCGTCGGAGAGCAGGCCGTAGGCGCCGTGCTCGGTGACCGGGTACAGCCCCATGTAGGCGTAGATCACCACGTGCCAGGTGGGGACGGGCAGGAGTTCCCGGCACAGCCGCCGCAGCGCGGCCACCGCTTCCCGGTCCTGCGCCGGGTGGGTCTGCTGGGCGTAGCTGACGGAGACGTCGCGCACCCCGTGCCGGTGGAAGAACAGGGCCTCCAGCACCGACACCGCCACGAGCAGGCTCGGCGGGCACAACTGGCCGAGCAGGCACCCCCCGAAGGACTCCAGGTGGGGTTCGCCGCCCAGCTCGCGCAGGGCGGCGAAGCGGCGTACGCCCTCGGTCCAGTTGCGCACCGACTCGGCGAGGGGGGTGCGGCCGTAGGGCAGGCAGTAGGAGACCGGGCCTCCCTCGCTGGCGTCGAGCCGCTGGTCGATGAGGGTGGCGAAGATGTGCTGCGGGACGGCCGAGCCGTGGCGGACCTGCACCGGGAAGGTGTGGTCGCGGATGCCCGCCAGCATCCGGGCGGTGACGGCGGGGGCGTGGGCGGTGATCGGGTAGCCGTTGAGTTCGCGGCCCTCGGCGAGGGCTTCGGCGAGGGCCTCGCTCTCGCCGAGCCGGGTGTAGCTGTCCAGGGTCACGGTGCCCACGGTGACGGCGCGGGCCGCCTTGGTGGCGGCGAGACCGGCGCGCATCCGGCCGGGGTCGTCGAAGCCCATGCGGGGCTGGACGACGAGACGCCCGGCGCCGCCCTCCCGCCGTACGAAGCTCCCGAAGTCCGCGGCGTCCGTGGCACCGCCGGCCGGGTCCACGAGCGGGCCGGGGCGGGGCACGGGCCGGCCGTCGGGGGTCAAGGCGCGCCCGGGGCTCCGGACCGGGCGCCGGTGAGGGCGGGCGCGGGCCGGGCCGAGTCCAGGTAGCGGCGCAGGTCGTCCTCCTGGCCGTCGTCGAAGACGGCGTCGAAGCCGGCCTCCAGCAGGGCCGCGGCCTGGCGGCCGCGTTCGGCGGCGGAGGCGGAGACCCCGAGCTTGCCGCCGATGACCACCGGGACGGTGGCGAGGTCGGGGTGGCCGCGCAGGGTGCGGGCCAGCCGCAGCCCGTCGACGTGTCCGTGTCCGTTGACGCTGCTGACCACGACCAGTGCGGGGTCGTGGCGCAGGCACTCGGACAGCAGCAGCGAGTCGGGCACACAGGGCCCGAGGTTGATCACCCGGTAGCCGCGCTCCTCGAGGAGGAGTTGGAGGAAGACCAGGTTCCAGGTGTGGGAGTCGGAGGCCACGGTGGTGACGACGACGGTGCCCGCGGTGCCCGAGGTGCCCGACGGGTCGGAGGCGCTGCTCGGCTCGCCGGGGGCGGACCGGGGCCTGGGGAGGTGGGTCACGGGGTGGGCTCCTCGGCTGCGCGGCCGGCGGGGGCCGGGGCTCCGGCGGTGTCCGGGGCGTCGGCGGCCTCCAGCGGCACGCGCCGGTAGTCGATGCGGGTGGCCGAGACGATGTCCGGGCCGCGCAGGGCGACCTCGGCGGGCGCGGGCCTGCCGAGGAACGCCAGCAGGCTCGCCGTGGGGCCGTAGGCGCCGGTGTTGGGCACCGTGACCACGTCGTCGTCCCGCAGGGCGGGGACGGGCAGGTCGCGGCTGAGGACGTCGCCGGGCGTGCAGAGCGGTCCGACCAGGCGGGCGGGGGCCGTGGGGGCGTCGGCGGGGGCGGTGGTGGCGGCGGGCTCGACGTGGGTGGGCAGGAGCCGGCCCAGGCCGGACATGCCGCCGAAGACGTTGATGCCGCCGTCGAGGATCACGTGGGTGCGTCCGCGTCCCGTCTTGACGTTGGTGACGCCCAGCAGCAGGGTGCCGGCGCAGGCGGTGAGATAGCGGCCCGATTCGAAGGCGATCACGGGGCTGCCGGTGCGCCAGCGGGGCAGGGCGGCGTCGAGCATGGCCTCCAGCTCTCCGCGCAGGGCGGGGTAGCTGTCGCGGGTGCCGGGCGTCCCGTACGGGGCGGCGAAGCCGCCGCCGAGGTCGAGCAGTTCCAGCGGAAGGTCCAGGTCGTCGGCGAGGCGGACGGCGGCGGCCACGGTGTGCCGGAACTCGGCGACCAGGTTCTCCTCGTCCTTGGCGTTGCTGAGCGGGAAGAAGTGCAGGCCGGTGAGCCGGACGCCCTCGACACGGCGCAGTTCGGGCAGGTCGTCGGGCAGGCTCTCGGCGTCGAAGCCGAACTGGCTGGGCCGCCCGGTCATGCGGATGCCGGTGGTGGCACCGCCGGTGTCGGTGTTGACGGCGTTGACCCGCAGGACGCACGCGGCGGTCACCCGGCGCGCGGCGGCGGCCCGGCCGACCCGGCGTACGTCGCCGACGGAGTCGGTGGAGAAGGTGCGCACCCCGAGGTCGAGCGCGTGGCCGATCTCGGTGGTCGTCTTGCCGGGCCCGGTGTACAGGCAGTGGGCGGGGTCGAAGCCGGCGTCCAGGGCGGCGTGCAGCTCACCGGTGGAGCTGATCTCGGCGCGGCACCTGCCGTCGTCGCCGCGCAGGGTGCGGGCCACGTCGGGGTGCGGGTTGGCCTTGAGCGCGTAGTACAGGACGACCCCGTCGGGCAGGGCGTCCAGCAGTTCGGCGCGGGCGGCGGCGACCTCGTCGAGGTCGTACACGTAGAGCGGCGTGCCGTAGCGCTCGACGAGCGCGTCGTGCGGGGTCGGTGCCGTGCCGGTCATCGGGCTCCCTCCCGGACGAGCGCGGCCAGTTCGTGCCGGGCGTTCTTGCCGTGCCCGGTGAGCGGCATGCTGGCGACCACCCGGCACAGGGCGGGCACCTTGGCGGGCTCCAGCCGGCCGGCCAGGGCGCGCAGCACGGCGTGGCCCTCGAGGTCGTCGGCCTCCACCACGAGGGCCAGGTCGGTGCCGTCGGCGGGCGGGACCACGGCCGCGGCCCGCACCCCGGGGACGTCCATCGCGGCGGCCTCGATCTCGACGGTGCTCATCCGGATGCCCTTGCGCTTGAACATGTCGTCGCGGCGGCCCTCGAAGTAGAGGTAGCCGTCCTCGTCCCGGCTGCCGTAGTCGCCGGTGTGCAGGCGCAGTTCGCCGGTGTCCGGGTCCCGGCGGAAGGAGCGCGCGGTCTGCTCGGGGTCGCGCCAGTAGCCCGGCATCACGTGCGGTCCGCTGACCACGATCTCGCCGATGCCGCCCGGGGGCAGCTCGCGGCCGTCCTCGTCGAGGATCAGGACCCGGGTGCCGGGCAGGGGAAGCCCCACCGAGTCGGGCCTGCTGTCGTCCTGGGAGGGCGGCATGACGGAGATCCGCTTGCATTCGGTCTGCCCGAACTGGCGGACCACCCGCACGCCGGGGAACAGGTCCCGCAGGGCCCGGATGGTGGGGGCCGGCAGGGCGGCCCCGGTGTTGGTGAACATCCGCACCGGCGGCAGCGCGTCGGGGTCGCGGCGGGCCAGGGACACGATCATCTGGGCCAGGGAGGGGACGATGGGCACCACCGTGGCGCCGGTCTGCCGCATCCGGTTGAGCAGGGTCAGGTCCGACTCCTCGTCGGCGAGGACCAGTTCGCCCCGGCCCAGACAGGTCAGCAGCACCTTGTAGAGGCCGTAGTCCCAGGACAGGGGGAAGCGGCAGAAGACGACGTCGTCGGCGCGGTAGCCGAGCGCGTCCACGATGGCCCGGGAGGCGAAGGTCACCTGGGCGTGCGGGCAGATCACGGCCTTGGGCGCGGCGGTGGACCCCGAGGTGTAGATCAGTACGGCGAGGTCGTCGGGGCCGACGGTGACCGGCGGGGCGGCCTCGCCCCGTTCGGCGAGGTCGGTGACGGCGGGCCAGAGGTCGGCGAGGTCGTGGACCGGGGCGGGGGTCACCTCCCGCAGCCGCGGCGTGGTCGGCCCCGAGCCGATCACCAGCGCCGGATCGGCGTTGGCGAGGACGGACTGGAGGTGGAAGGGCTTCATGCCGGGGTTGAGCGGCACGAAGACCACGCCGCGGGAGACCGCGCCGTAGAACATGGCGACCAGGTCGCGCCGGCTGGGCGCCTGCACGACCAGGCGGTCGCCGGGACGCAGCCCCCGGGCGTCGAGCCAGGCGCCGAAGGCGCGGCTCGTGCGGTGCAGTTCCCGGTACGTCCAGCCGCCGGCCGCGTCGCGGACGGCGGGGCCGTCGGGCACGGCGCGCGCGGCCTCGTCCAGCAACTCGTGTACCAGAAACGGCTTCGTCGCCGGGGAATCCGGGGCGGTTCCTGAAACCGCGAGTTCCGTCATGGTCTCTCCGATTCGCATCCGCGCGTATTCGCACCGCATTGTTTCCGCTGCTCCGGAACAGTAAGGAAGGACAGGCGGCCGAAACACCCCTAGGCGACCCCTGAGGGCGGTGATAAGGGTTGTCACCGCCGGCGTTCGGGACTGCGATGGGAGCAAGCCATTTCTCGGATGCGGAGACACCATGTGGGACGAGAAGTTCGAAGCGATCGTGCGCCGTCATCTGCCGTTCCTGGGCCATGACGAGGAGCTGACGCCGGACACCGCGCTGCGGGACCTGGGTCTGGACTCGCTGGCCACGGTGGAGCTGCTGAGCGACCTGGAGGGCGCCTACGGCCTGCGGTTCGTCGACGAGGCGCTGACCCTGGCGACGTTCGCCACGCCCGAGCGGCTGTGGCTGACCCTCCACGAGCTCGACGCGTCGGCCGCCTGAGGCACGACCTGAACGAGAACCGGGCCGGGACCCCTGGGGTCCCGGCCCGGTTCTCGTTCAGGTCGTGGCGGTCATCGGTCCCCGTGCCGGGCCGGCGGCACCGAAACACTTTCCAGGAATTTCCCGAGTACGTCCCGGAAACGTTCGGGCTCCTCCAGGTGCGGCTGGTGACTGGACTCCTCGAACAATTCCCAGCGGACGTCGGGAATGTGCTCGGCGTAGGGGCGCACCGTCTCCGGTGTGGCCTCGTCGTGACGGCCCGAGATGAGCAGGGTGGGGGCCTGGATGGCGGAGCAGTATTCCACCACCGACCAGTCCTTGAGGGTGCCGATCACATGGAACTCGTTGGGCCCGTTCATGGTCTCGTAGACCGTGGGGTCGTTGGCGATCTCGTAGAACGAGGCCATGAACTCGCGCGGCCACGGCCGCAGCCGGCACACATGGCGGGAGTAGAAGACCTTGACGGCCTCCCGGTACTCCTCGCTGTCGGTGGTGCCGGCCTCCTCGTGGCGCCGCAGGGTCTCGTCGGTGCCGGGCGGGAGCTGGGCCCGCAGCACCTTCATCTCCCGCAGCCACAGCGGGTAGGAGGCCGGGGAGTTGGCGATGACCAGGCCCCGCAGCCCGGCGGGGCGCTCCGCGGCGTGCCGGGCGGACAGCAGTCCTCCCCAGGAGTGGCCGAAGAGCACGTAGTTCTCGGCGATGCCCAGGCCGTTCAGGAGGTTGGCCAGTTCGTCCCGGAAGAGCTGCACGGTCCAGAAGTCCGGGCCCTTGTCCGGCAGGTGGGTGGAGCCGCCGTTGCCGAGCTGGTCGTAGTGGACGACGGGCCAGCCGTCCTCGGCCAGTTCGGCGATCCGCAGCAGGTAGTCGTGGGTGGAGCCGGGGCCCCCGTGGACGACGACCAGGGCGGGGCGGCCGCTGCCCAGGTCGCCGGTGACCCGGTACCAGGTCTGCCACTCGCCGAAGGACAGCGTGCCCTTGGCGCTGGGGGCGGCGAGGCCGGGAGCGGTTGCCATGGTCGATCACCTCTGCAGTGGGTGGCTTGGCCGGGGCGTCGGACCGCGCGGCGGCGGCTCTTCCCGGGGCTCCTGGGACGCTACGCACCGGCCGGGGCGGCGGCCAACCCCTAACCGGCGCCCCGGCCCCCTACCCCGGCCGGCCGTGCGCCGGCGTGTCCGGTCAGGCGCCCGGCGCGCAGTGCTCGGGCACTCCCGCGCCGACCCCGGCCTTCGTGGCGAGGCAGGCCCGCAGGTCCGCGCGTCCGGACAGGCGGAGCTTGCGGTACACGCGGGTGAGGTGCTGTTCCACGGTGCTGACGGTGATGAACAGCTTTCCGGAGATCTCCCGGTTGGTCTCACCGGCCGCGGCGAGTTCCGCCACGCGCAGTTCCGCCTCGCTGAGCATGGCGGTGTTCAGCCGCTGGCGGGGCATCACCGGGGTCTCCTCGCCGGCGGTGACGGCGCTCTCCGGCAGCAGGGTCCGGGCCAGGCGCTCGGCGCCGCAGCGCACGGCGCTGTGCCAGGCCTGCTGACCGGTGACGCGTGCCCTCGCGGTGTCGTCGGCCTCCTGGTGGGCGCGGCTGAGGTCGGTGAGGATCAGGAAGTGCTCGTAGCGGTCGCGTCCGCCGGCGACCAGTTCGGCCGCGTCGGTGAGCACTTCGCGGCGGCGGCTGCGGTCCACCAGTCGCGCGTACACGCGCAGGTGCGCGGCGCGTACGTGGGAGTGACGGCCGCGGGCCTGGTTCAGCTCGCTCTCGGTCAGGCGGCGGGCCTCGCTCCGGTCGCCGAGGGCGAGGGCGGCCTCGGCCTGGCCCAGCCGCCAGGGGGCGAGGACGGGCGGGGCCAGGCCCCAGGCGCGCACGCGCTCCTCGCAGGACCGGAAGTCCCGCAGGGCCGCGGCGTACTGGCCGACGGCCAGGTGGTGACGGCCCCGGGCCTGCAGATAGTGCAGGCCGTAGAGCGTCTGGTACATCTCCGGGTGCACGCTCCAGGACAGGTGTTCCCCGGCGCGTTCGGTGTTGCCCCGGGCGGTGTGCACGGCGACGAGGACGCTCAGGGGCAGTCCGAGCGCGACTCCCCAGGCGCGCGGTGCCATGTGGGTGAGGGCGCGCTCGGCCAGTTGCTGCGCCGCCGGCAGGTCGCCGCGGCGCCGGGCGATCTCCGCGCAGACGGCCTGGTGCACACCGCGGGCCAGCGGGGTGGCCAGTTGCTCGGCGTCCTGGACGGCCCGGGCGGCCCAGCGCTCGGCGGTCACCAGTTCACCCGCGTAGAGGAGCGACTGGAGGACCGAGCCGGCGGTGTCGCCGGTCAGTCGCCGGTCGGCCAGCACCTCCTGGGCGGTGGCGGGGACGTTGGCGTGGCCCGTCTCGCACAGGGCGAGGGAGAGCGAGGTGAGGGGGCGCAGCGAGTCCGAGGAGGTTTCCAGGAGCCGGTTCAGCAGCTGTTCGTCGGCCCGGCGGATCCGGTCCAGCAGGCCGGGGTGGCTGAGCCGGGCCCAGTCCAGGAAGGTCTGGATCTCGGTGCGGAGGGGGCCGTCGGCGCAGCGGTCGGCGACGTCCAGCAGCATGGTCACGGCGTCCTCGACGTGCCCGTGCCACAGGAAGATCGTCAGCAGGGTGAGCGTCTCGGCGTCCGGGACGTGGCCCTTCTGCTGCAGCTCGAAGCACTCCTGGAAGTGCTTGGTGACCCGGGCCGGGTTCTGTCGCCATCCGACGCGCAGGAACTCGCTGACGACCAGGCCCCGCTCCTCGTCGGTGAGGGCGCCGCGCAGGGCCAGCCGGAGGCATTTGAGGGCGAAGTCCCAGTCGTTGTGGCCGGCCGCTTCCCGGGCCGACTCGCGCAGCACGGCGACGGTCCAGGGCTCGGCAACGATGTCGGCGGCGATCAGGTGGCGGGCCACCCGCAGGGCGCTGTGCCCGTCCGCGTCCAGCAGGGCGGCCGCCGCCAGGCGCAGTTCCCGCAGGTCGTGGAAGTCCGGGTCGGTGAGGAGGACCTGGGCGACGCCCGGGTGCCGGAAACGGAGTCCGTCCAGCACGCCGGCCGCCTCCAGGTCCTGCAGATGCCGGGTGACGTCCTCGGGGGTGCTGCGCAGCAGTTGGCACAGCAGGTCCAGACCGGCGGCGGGGCCGAGCAGGGCCATGCCGCGGGCCACGGCCATGGCCTGCGGGCCGCTGCGGTGCAGGGAGGTGAAGACGGCCAGCGCCGAGACCTTGCCGGGCGCGAGCGTGCCGCCCCTGGCCGTCTCGGGGCCGGCCTCGTCGGTGAACCGGGTGGAGGACCATTCCTGGATGAGGGCCCGCAGCGCCAGCGGATTTCCCCCGCTGTAGCGGTAGTAGTCGGCGGCGGACCGCTCGGCCACCTCGGAGCCCAGGCTGTCCGCCACGACCTCGGCGACGGCGAGGCGGGACAGCGGGCGCAGACGCACCCGCCGGTAGTGCGGAGCGCGCAGCAACTCCGCGTGGAACAGCGGCATTTGCTCGTAGGAACAGTCGGATGCCACGAGCACCATCATGATCCGGGCGGTGCGGCAGGCCCGGACCAGGTGGAGGATGCCGTCGAGCGAGTCGGCGTCGGCGTGGTGCAGGTCGTCGATCACGACGAGCAGGGGCTGCCGGTGCGCGTACCTGGCGATCTCCTCGGCGGCCCGCAGCGGGTTCTCCGCGGCGGTGCCGCCCGCGAGCGCATACGCGCCGTCGGGATTCTCGGGCTTTTCACCGGCGAATGTTCCGGCACTTCGCCCCGGTTCCCTCCGCAGGCTCTCGGCGAGCTGCTCGAATAATCCCCGGCGCCCCTGACCGCCGGGCACACACATGCGTGCTCGCAGGACTTCGAGATCGTCTTCTTCCGCAATCTCGGCGAGAGAATGCGTCAATTCTGTTTTGCCTACGGCGGCGGGTCCGGTGATGACGGCCACGCCACCCCGTCCGCTGTGGACACACCGTATGAGTTCACTCAGTTCGGAAATAGTGCGTGCACGTTCGACCAGCATTTCTCTCCCGTGGTCCCCCTGTTGACCGCGAGTTTCCCCTGTCGTGACACAACTCGCACTCGCGGTCAAACTACCCGGTCATCCGCGCTTATCGATTTACGCACGCGCCGGCACTCCGTGCCGACCGGCGATAAACACCCCCGCACTGCGATGACACATCGTGATGCTCTACCAATCGCAAGCGTTTCGTCAAGGATCTGCAAAGAGGATTAACGCGTCCGACATCGGTGTTCACCGGACTCCGCCCGCGGCCGGGCGCGCCTCTCCCACGGGCGGGCCCGGCGGCCGGGTCCGTCCGTCACGGAACGGGAGAAGGGCGGGTCAGCCGCTCCGCGTCCCGGTTCGGTCGACGGCCACGAAGACTCCGCGATCCGCCCTCCCGGCCGGCAGCAGCGACGCCTCGAAACCCGCCCGGGCGAAGGCGTCCAGGTACTCCTCCAGGGAGTACAGGGCGAGGTCCTGGTGGTCGACGAAGTGGCGCACACCGCCCGGTTCGGAGACCAGGTAGTGCATGTCCACGAGGGAGCGGTCGCCCTCGGTGCGCCACTGTCCCATCCGGGAAATGGTCACCCCCTCGTGCTCGACGGTGGCGTGCGCCAGAATCCCGCCGTTCCACTTCTCCCGGAGGATCCAGGGTTCGACGACGAGCACCCCGCCCGGAGCGACGTGGGCCGCCATGCGCGCGACCGCCGCCCGCAGTTCGTCGGGGCCGCCCAGATATCCGACCGAGCTGTACATGGAACACACGACGTCGAAAGTCCGGCCGAGGTCGAAATCACGCATGTCGGCCTGGTGAACCGCGATGTCACCGAGCTTTCGGCGGGCCACCCGGACCATGGATTCCGAGAGATCGACGCCGGTCACCGAGAACTGTTTGGCGAGGTATCTCAAATGCTCGCCCGTGCCACACCCCACGTCCAACAGACTCTCGGGGTTTTCTACATGCCGCCGGGCCAGATCCCCGATCAGTTCGGCATGGTCGGCATAGTCGTAGAGGGCACAGTAGACGCGATCGTACACATCGGCGAACTGGTCGTCATACAAGCTTGCTCACCCTGTCTCACTGAGAACACGGAGAAGCCCGCGCGTGCACCGGCCGTTTTCGCCAGCTTCCCCCGAAGCGCAACCGCCTAAGCTACTGGCGAGTTTCCTCACCTATAATAAGACTATCACGGGAGTCTCAAGCTGTCACATTGTCAACTTAATTTGAGTCAACAGTGCTTGGGGCGTCGTCGGCCACGGAACCGCCCCCGGCACCGCGCACCACGCGATAGCCGAGGTAGACGGCTTTTCGCCCGAAGGTGCGGGTCTCGACGAGTTCGAGGTCCACCCTCCGTTCGTCCCGGGGGAAGAAGGGGACGCCGCCGCCGACCAGCACCGGGTGGACCATGGTCCGGTACTCGTCGATCAGTCCTTCCGAGGCCGCCCGGGCGGCGAGGGTCGCGCCGCCGATCGCGATGTCGCCCTCCCCCGGTTCGGCCCGCGACCGCTCGATCTCCTCCGTCAGACTGCCGGAGGCCAGGCGGGTGTTGGTGCCCCTCACCTCCGTGAGCGTGGTGGAGAACACCACCTTCGGGAGCGCCTTCCAGAGCGCGGTCCACTCCCGCGTGTCCTCGTCGAGCGACGGGTCCTGGTCGGCGGTCTCCCAGTACAGCATCGTCTCGTACAGCCGTCGTCCCAGCAGGTGCACGCCCGCCCGCCGGATGTCGTCGATCCAGAACCGGAAGATCTCCTCGTCGGGCGCCGTCCAGTCGAACCGGCCGTCCGGACCGACGACGTATCCGTCGAGGGAGACGCTCATCGAGTAGGTGACACTGCGCATCGGGGATCGATCCTCCTCCATCGGCATGCGTCGACCGTACGTCGGCCGCGCGCCCCGGAGGCCGAGGGGCGCGCCGGACCCGCCCGGTTCACGAGCCGGGACGCCTCAGCTCCTCGGCGAGAAGGCCGACGGCCGCGGGGTTGCGCGGGCTCTCGACGAGGTCGACGTAGTCGAGGACGACGATCCGGCCGTTCCTGACGGCGGAGACGTTCGCGAGGGGCGGGTAGGACTCGAGGAACCTCCGCTTCTGTTCGGCGGTGGTGTCCCCGTAGTCGTTGATGACGATGACCTCGGGGTCCCGGGCGACGACCGTCTCCCATCCCACGGTGGTCCAGCTGTCCTCGAGGTCCTTCATGACGTGGTCGCCGCCGGCCTTGGTGATGATGTCGTGCGGGCCGGCGTAGGCGCCGGAGGTGAGCGGCTTGTCCTCGCCGCTGTCGTAGAGGAACACCCGGGGCCGGTCGGCGCCCCGCGGCGCCCTCGCCTGTGCCTCGGCCACCTGCTCGCGGAACGAGGTGACGAGAGCGTCGGCGCGGTCCTCGACGTCGAAGATCTTCCCCAGGTTCCGCAGGTCCGTGTAGAGGGCGTCGAGCGGGGCCATCACGCCGCGGGCCTTGCCCTGTCCGTTGCGGCAGGACTCGCTGAGCAGGTAGGAGTCGACACCCACCCGCCGCAGCGCGTCGGGGGTGAACCCCTCCCCCTCGCTGAAGCCGTAGTTCCAGCCCGCGAAGACCAGATCCGCCCGGGCGTCCAGCACCAGTTCCTTGTTGATGCGCCCCTTGGAGAGCCACTCGGTCTTGCGGTAACCGTCCTTCCACGGCACGCCGGTGAGGTCGCCCTTGTCGTCGGGCATGACGTAGCCGGCCATGTGGTCCTCCAGGCCGAGGGCGAACATGATCTCGGTGATGCCCACGTCGTTGGTGACCACGCGCCGCGGTGCGCTCTCGAAGGTCCTCCGCTCTCCGCAGTTCTCGACGGTGACCGGGTAGTGGCCGTCGGACGTGCGGGCGCCGCCGGCTCCCTCCCCCGTGTCCGGGGAGACCTCGGCCCCGCAGCCGGTGGCGGCGAGGGTGAGGACCAGGGTGAGGGCGAGGGCGGCGGGGCGTGCGGGGATCGGCATGGTGGGGTGACTCCTTGGTGGTCGGGCCGGGAGAACGGGGGTTGCCGGGGCGGAAGAACGGGGACTGCCGGGGCGGGAGAGCGGGGACTGCCGGGTCGGGGAAACGAGGGTTGCCGGGGCGGGAGAACCGGGCTGCCGGGCCGGGAGGGAGGCGCGGCCGGCCCGGCAGGCGAGGGCTTCGGCCGGGAAGGCGCGGGCTACCGGCCCGGAAGACGGTCGAAGAGCAGTTGGAGGGCGCCCGTCTCCGGGTGGCGGACGCGGTGGGCCCGGACGCCGAAGACCTCGGCCAGCAGGGCGGGCGTCAGGACGTCGTGCGGAGCGCCCGAGGCGACGATCCGGCCGCCGTCGACGACGTGGAGGAGGTCGCAGTGGAGCGCGGCGAGGTTGAGGTCGTGCAGCGCGGTGAGCACGGTCGGGCCGCCGGCCCGCACCAGGGCCAGGATGTCCAACTGCTGGGCGATGTCGAGGTGGTTGGTGGGTTCGTCCAGGACGAGGACCCGGGGCTGCTGGGCCAGGGCCCGGGCGAGCAGGACCCGCTGCCTCTCGCCGCCGGAGAGCGTGAGGAGGCCGCGGTCGGCGAGGTGGGCGGCGCCGACTCCCTCCAGCGCGGCGGCACAGGCGCGGCGGTCCTCGTCGGTCTCCCGCGCGACGGCTCGCTGGTGCGGCAGTCTGCCCATGGCCACGACCTCGGCCACCGTGAAGTCGAAATCGGCGGCCGCGTCCTGCGGAAGGGCCGCGAGACGGCGTGCGCCCTCGCGCGGGTGCAGGGCCCACAGGTCGTCGCCGCCCAGCCGTACCGCGCCGGCGGTGGGGCGCAGCGCCCGGTAGACGCACCGCAGCAGGGTCGACTTGCCGCTCCCGTTGGGGCCGACGAGTCCGACGAACTGGCCGCTGCCCGCCCGGAGCGACACGTCCTCCACCAGCCGCGTGCCCGAGATCTCCACCGTGACCGCGTCGAGTTCGACCCGCATCACACGCCTCCGAAGGTGTAGGTGCGGCGCCGCATGAGCAGGACGAAGCAGGGCACGCCGATCGCGGCCGTCAGTACGCCCAGCGGCAGTTCGGCGGGGGCGAGCACCACCCGCGACAGGATGTCCACCCAGATCAGCAGCACGGCTCCGGCCAGGGGCGCGACGGCCAGCACCTTGCGGTGGTCGGCTCCGACCAGCATCCGGGCGGCGTGCGGGACCATCAGGCCGACGAAGCCGATCGCCCCGCTGACCGCGACCACCGTCCCGGTGACGGCGGCGGCGGTGACGAAGAGTTCCTTGCGCAGCCGGCCGGCGTCCACCCCCAGCGCGGCGGCGGTCTCGTCGCCCATCGCGAGGGCGTTCAGTCGCCGCGCCGACCACCCGAGGTGGACGAGCCCGCCGAGCACCGCGCCCGCGGCGATCGGCACCGACGACCAGCTCGCCCCGCCCAGACTGCCGAGCAGCCACATCATGGCGGACCGGGCCGCCTCACCGTGCTCGGCGGCGAACACCATGAACGTGGTGACGGCCGAGAAGCCGTAGTACAGCGCGGTGCCGGTCAGCACGAGCCGCAGCGGGGTCAGCCCGCGCGGTGTCCGGGCGACGGCGTACACCAGCGCCATGGCCGCGAGGGCGGAGACGAACGCGGCGGTGGACAGCGCCCACAGCCCGAGTGCGCCGAAGGCGCCGAAGATGAGCACCGCGTTGGCTCCGACGGCCGCGCCGGAGGAGATGCCGAGGACGAAGGGGTCCGCGAGCGCGTTGCGGACCATGGCCTGGACCGCGACGCCGACGGAGGCCAGTCCCGCCCCGACGACCGCGGCGAGCACGGCCCGCGGGAAGCGGAGTTCCCAGACGATGACGTAGGAGGGGACCTCGTCCGGGGTCAGGGAGCCACCGGTCAGGCCCGCCCAGAGGTAGTGCAGCGTCTCGCCCCACGAGAGTCCCGACGCCCCGATGCCCGCCGCGCAGGCCAGAGAGACGGGGAGGGCGGCGCACAGGCCGGCCACCAGCAGGGGCAGGGGGACGCGCCGGGCGGGTGGGGGCCCGCTGTCGGTGCTGCGGCGCGGGGTGGTGGGCAAGGGGTCGCGGAGCGTGGCCACCGGCGGTTCACTTTCGCCTCGGGCCGTGCACCTACGGGAAGGAAGGAGCGGCTCCGGGCGCCGGGCGCCGGTAGCAGCACCCTCTCGCAGTCCACGGCGATCGACAGGAGCGTCACCACCGCGGGCGATCGGGCTCGCGGACCCCCGTACGGGACTCCGCCCACCGTTGCGGGTCAGCGCCGGATTTCGACCGGACTTCCCCCGCGGGGCGTTGGCAGCTTAACGCCTGACCGGTGCCCCGGTGCCTCCCGTCCGCCCCGTCGCGGGCACGTGAGACCGGTCACCCGCCTCCGTCCGGCCGGGCCCCGTGAGCAACGCGACATTGTAGGGTGAGGCCCGGTCGGACCCTGGCTCGGAGGAGCGCGCATGCCTCATCTCACGTCGCGGGCGATCCCGGCTCAGGCGCATCTGCGCGACCAGGTGGCCGACGCCGTCCGCGCCGCGCTCATCGCCGGCGAACTGCGTCCCGGCGTCGTCTACTCCGCCCCCCGCCTGGCGGCGGAACTCGGCGTCTCCGCGACCCCGGTGCGCGAGGCCATGCTCGACCTGGCCCGGGAGGGTCTGGTCGAGGCGGTCCGCAACAAGGGTTTCCGCATCACCGAGTTGACCGACCGTGACCTCGACGAGTACACGGACATCCGTACCCTGATCGAGGTCCCCACCGTGGGTCTGGTCGCCCGGACGGTGCCGGCCGAGCGCCTGGAGCGGCTGCGCCCCCTCGCGCGGCGGATCGTGACGTCGGCCCAGGAGCACGACGTCCTCCAGTACCTGGAGGCCGACCACCGTTTCCACCTGGAGCTGTTGTCGCTCGCCGGGAACCGGCGTCTGGTCGAGGTCGTGGCCGACCTGCGCAAGCGTTCGCGGCTGTACGGACTGGGCGACCTCGACGAGTCGGGCCGGCTGGTGGCCTCCGCCCGGGAGCACATCGAACTGCTCGACCTGGTCGTGGCCGGACGGGCACGGGAGGCGGAGGAGTGCATGCGCCGTCACCTCTCGCACATCCGCACCCTGTGGGCCGAGGGCCCGGCGGGTGCGGACGGCGGCGAAGGGGATGCCCCTCAGAGGGTGAAGCCCGCCGGGTAGGGGTCCGTCGGGTCGAGCAGGTACTGGGCGGTCCCGGTGATCCAGGCGCGTCCGGTGACCGACGGGAGGACGGCGGGGCGGTCCCCCACCGTGGTGGCGCCGAGGATCCGGCCCACGAAGCGGGAGCCGATGAACGACTCGTTGACGAAGTCCCGGCCGGCCGGCAGCAGGCCCCGGGCGTGCAGTTGGGCCATGCGCGCGCTGGTGCCCGTGCCGCACGGCGAACGGTCGAACCAGCCGGGGTGGATCGCCATGGCGTGCCGGGAGTGCTCCGCCGTCGACCCGGGTGCTTCCAGGTAGACGTGGTGGCACACGTCGATCTCGGGGTGCTCCGGGTGGGCCACCGGGTTCTGGGTGTTGACGGCGTCCATGACGGCCAGTCCGGCGTCGAGCATCCGCTGCTTGTGCGCCCGCGCGAAGGGGATGCCCAGGTCCTCCAGCCGGACGAAGGCGTAGAAGTTGCCGCCGTAGGCGATGTCGTAGCGCACCGGTCCGTAGCCGTCGACGTCGACGACCTGATCGAGGGCGTGGCAGTAGGAGGCGACGTTCTCCAGGGTCACCGACTCGGCGTGGCCGTCGCGTACGCGCACCCGGGCCGTGACCAGTCCGGCGGGGGTGTCGAGGCGTACCGTCGTCTCCGGTTCGACGGCCTCGACCATCCCCGTCTCGACGAGGACCGTGGCGACGCCGATCGTGCCGTGCCCGCACATCGGCAGGCAGCCGGACACCTCGATGTAGAGGACGCCGAAGTCGGCGTCCGGCCGGGTCGGTGGCTGGAGGATCGCGCCGGACATCGAGGCGTGTCCGCGGGGTTCGCACATGAGCAGGGTGCGCAGATGGTCGCGTTCCTCGACGAAGCGGCGGCGCCGTTCGGCCATCGTCGCCCCGGGGAGGGTCCCGATGCCGCCGGTGATCACGCGGGTCGGCATGCCCTCGGTGTGGGAGTCCACGGCGTGGTAGCAGACGGTGGAGCGCACGGTCAGTTCACCCCGGCGTCGACGAGCGCGCGGACGGTGGCGCGCAGGGCCTCCTCCGTCCGCGGGTCGAGCGGCTGCCGCGGCGGCCGGCAGACACCGCCGCGGCGTCCCGTCATGTCCTGGCCGAGTTTGATCGCCTGGACGAACTCCGTCCTGCTGTCCCAGCGCAGGATCGGGTGGAGCCGCCGGTAGAGGGGCAGGGCGGTGCCGAGGTCGCCGGCGAGCGACGCCTCGTACAGGGCGAGGCAGGCGCGGGGGAAGACCTGCGGGAAGCCGGCGACCCAGCCCTTGGCGCCCGCGGTGCCGACCTCCAGCACGGTGTCGTCGGTGCCGATGACGAGGTCCAGTCCCGGGGCCAGTTCGGAGATCTCGTAGCAGCGCCGCACGTCGCCGGAGAACTCCTTGACGCCGACGACGAAGCCCTCGGCGTGCAGTGTGGCGAGCAGTTCGGGGCGCAGGTCGACCTTGGTGTCGACGGGGTTGTTGTAGGCGACGACGGGGAGGCCGGCCGAGGCGACCAGCTCGAAGTGTTCGAGGACGGCGCGGTCGTCGGCCCGGTAGGAGTTGGGCGGCAGGCACATGACCGCCTGACAGCCCGCCTCCTTGGCGAACCGGGCGTGCCGCCTGGCCTCGACGCCGCCGTAGGCGCCGACGCCGGGCATGACGGTGAACCCGTCGGGGGCCGCGGCGAGGGCGGTCTCGACGACGCGGTCGCGCTCCTCGTACGTCAGTGTCTGGTACTCACCGAGCGAGCCGTTCGGCGCGACGCCGTGCACGCCGTCGGCGGCGAGCCGGGCGACGCTCTCGGCGTAGGCGCCGTGGTCGACGGTGAGGTCGGCGTTGAAGGGCAGGCTCGTGGCGACGACGACGCCGTGCCAGGGCTTGCGGTGCTCACTCATGGGCTGCTCCTCCTGTGTTCTCACGGGCGTGGTCCAGGTCGGCGAGGGCCCCGAGGGTGACGGGCGTCGCCACGAGCCGTTCGGTGGGTGTGTAGCTCCGGTGCGGTGCGACCAGGCAGTGCACGGCGGGACCGCAGACGCGGCCCTGGCACCACCCCATGCCGGCCCGGGTCAGTTGCTTGACCTGCCGGTGGTCGCGTGCCCCGCCGTCGGTGCGGGCGGCGCGGACGGCGCCCGCGGTCACCTCCTCGCACCGGCACACCACGGTGTCGTCGGTCAGCCACCGGGACCAGGCCGGCGGGACCGGGTGGGCGCGGGCCAGGGCGCGGGCGAAGGCCCGGTGCCGCTTCACCGTCGCGCGCACGGCGGCCCGGCGTCCGCGCCCGAGGAGGGGGGCGGCTCCGTGGTCGGCGAGGACCGACTCGGCGGCGAGGCGTCCCTCGGCGAGCGACAGGCGCGCCCCGCCCACCCCGCACACCTCGCCCGCCGCGTAGAGCCCGGGCACGGTGGTGCGTTGTCCCGGGTCGACGGCGACGACCGTGTTGCCGTCGTCGGAGTCGGCGAGGGCGCAGCCGAGCGGCACGAGCAGGTCGAGTTGGGGCACGAACCCCCACCCGACCCCGACCGTGTCGGCCTCGACGCGTCGTTCGGTGCCCGGGCGGGGGCTGCCGTCCGCCGCCAGGGAGGCGATCTCGACCGATGTCACGCGGTCGGTGCCCTCGGCCGCGACGATCGCCGTGCGCGGGCGGAACCGGACGCCGTGGCGGGCGAGCGTCAGCCCGTACCGCGCTCCCTCGGCCCCTTTGGCGGGGTTGCGCAGCAGGGGGCCGGGAGACCGCAGCCACGCCGACGGGCCGGCGGCCTCGCACACCGTGACCACTCGCGCGCCGCGGGCGGCGAGGGCGGCGGCGACCGGCAGCAGGAACGGTCCGGTGCCGCCCAGGGCCACCCGGTCGCCCGCCACGACTCCCCCGCCCTTGAGCAGTGCCTGGAGGCCGCCGAGGGTGAGCACTCCGGGCAGGTCCCAGCCGGGGAAGGGCAGTTGGCGGTCGTACGCCCCGGTCGCCACCAGCAGTCGTGGCGCCCGCAGCGTCCCGGCGGTCTCCTCGGGGGCCCTGCGCCGGTCGACGGTGTGCACCGTGAAACCGTCGTCGTCGCGGGTCACGGACCAGACGTGGTGGGCGAGGCGCAGGTCGAGCCGGCCCCGGTCACCGGCCGCCGCCAGCGCCTCGCGCAGGGCCCGGTACTCGCGCAGACCGTGGTGGAGGTCCGCGGTGGGGATCGCCGCTCGTGCGGTGTCCGGCGGGTGCCGCCAGTACTGGCCGCCGACGGTGCCGGCCGAGTCGACCAGCGCGACGCGCAGCCCTCCGGCGAGGGCCGTGACCGCCGCGGCCAGCCCGGCCGGTCCCGCTCCCACGACGACGAGGTCCGCCGTCTCACCCGTCGTCCCCATCGTCGTCCCCATCGTCGTCCTCCCGAGTCGTGACGGTCATGTCCGCGCGGGCCGGGAGCAGGCAGGCCCGCTGGCCCCGCACCCCGTCGACGGTCACCAGGCAGTCGAAGCAGACGCCGATCCCGCAGAAGACTCCGCGCGGGCGGCGTCCGACGCGGGTGGTGCGCCAGGCGACCCGGCCGGCGGCCACCAGGGCGGCGGCGACCGTCTGGCCCTCGGTGAAGTCCAGCGGTTCTCCGTCGACGGTCATCCGGGTCACCGGGAAGCACCTCCCCGGGTGACGAGGCGGTCGGGCAGCAGCGCGGTGTGCGCCGCCGGATCGGCTCCCCGCCAGGGCCGGCCGAGCAGATGGGCCGTCACCAGGGCACCGGTCGCGGGGGCGAGTCCGATGCCGGCGCCCTCGTGGCCGCAGGCGTGGACGACACCGGGGGCGCGCGGGTCCGGTCCGACGACCGGGAGGTGGTCCGGGCAGTACGGCCGAAAGCCCCGGTAGGTCCGGATGAGGTGGGTGCCGCGCAGGAAGGGGAAGAGCCGGCACGCCTGCGCGGCGAGGCGGGTGACGACGGCCGGGTTCAGCGTCGTGTCGAAGCCGACGCGTTCGCGGCTGGCGCCGATGAGGACGGTGCCGCCGCGGGTCCCCTCGACGACGCACGAGGTCTCCAGACCCGCGTCGGACGAGGCGACGCCCGCGACGTAGTCGGCGGAGTACACCTTGTGCCGGACCATCGGGGGCAGGGGCTCGGTCACCAGGACGAAGCCCCGGCGCGGCAGCACCTCGACGGGGGCGCCGAGCCGGCGGCCGACCTCGCCGCCCCAGGTGCCGGCGGCGTTGACGACGGCGTCGGCGGGCAGTACGTCACCGGCCGCCGTCCTGACTCCGGTGAGTGCGCCGTCGCGGCCGGTGACCGCCGCGGTGACCTCGGCCGTCCGGGTGCGGGCCCCGCGCCGCACGGCGGCGTCCAGCAGCGCCACCGCCGCCCGTACGGGCTGCACCTGGGCGTCCTGCGGATAGTGGACGCCGCCCGGGAGTCCCGGTGCGAGGTGGGGTTCGAGTTCCCGGACGCGGTCGACCGGTTCGACGCGGACGCCGGCCCGTGCCTGGCGGGCGGCGAACACGCCCAGTGCCGCGAGCCCTTCGTCCGTGCGCGCCACGACGAGCCCGCCCTTGGGTTCCAGCTCGAAGAGGTCCGCGCCGAGTTCGTCCCCGGCCTCGTCCCACAGCGCGCGGCTCAGCCGGGCCAGGTCGAGTTCGGGGCCCGGTTCCTTGTCGGACAGCAGGACATTGCCCTCGCCGCGGCTCGTGGTACCGGCACCGACGGGTCCGCGGTCGACGACCGTGACGTCCAGGCCCGCCGAGGCGGCGTGGAAGGCGCACGCGGCACCGACGACTCCCCCGCCCACGACGACGACCTTCAGGGTCATCGAGCCTCCTCGGTGCAATGTCACATGCCATCGGATGCCACCGCGCAGGCTATACACCGGCTCTCCCGGAGCACAACGGCCCGGTTCCGGCGGGTCCTCGCCGCGGCGGCACCCCCGGTCGGGGAACCTGATCCGCTCCGTGGCTCGTCCCGACGGGCAAGGACGAGCGGACGGAAGACGCATGGTGGAGCAGGCGGAGGAGCGGCGGCGACCGGAGGGTGCGGCGTGGGCGAGGGGGCTGACGGCACGGGTGACGCGCCCGTCGGGCGGGGGGCCGGACCGGCCGGTCCCGGGGGTCAGGCCGGTCCGGGGGCGCGGCCGCGTGATCACCGCGGCCGCGGTGCTGACGGCGGCCCTGTTGGTGCTGCACGGGGCGGTCCCCAACGCGGTGGGCCGGCTCGGCAGTCTGCTGGAGACGTTCCTGCCCTGGCTCGGCGCGGTGGTCGTGGTGCTGCTCGTCTGCGCGCTGGTACGCCGGTCGGTGCTCGCGCTGGTGGCCCTCCTGCTGCCGGTCGCGGCCTGGACGTACCTCTTCGGGCCCCTGCTGCTGCCCGCGCCGGAGCCCGGCGCGGACGAGCTGGTCGTGGTCCAGCACAACGTCAGCGACGAGAACGACGATCCCGCGGCCACCGCCCGCGCCCTGGCCGAGGCGGAACCCGACCTCATCGCCCTCCAGGAGCTGGTGTCCCCGGCGCTGGAGGTGTACGCCGGGACGCTCGCCGCCGACTACCCGTACCGGACGGTCCGGGGCACGGTCGGGCTCTGGTCGAAGCACCCCCTCACCGGCGCCCGGCCGCTGGACATCAAGCCGCGGGGCATCACGGAGGAGTGGAACCGGGGCCTGCGGGCGGTGGCCCGCACACCGCGCGGCGAGATCGCGGTGTACGTCGCGCACCTGCCCTCGGTCCGCGTCGGCGCGGGCGGCCTCGCGTCGGCCCGCCGGGACGAGAGCGCCGGGCTGCTGGGCGATGCCGTCGCGGCCGAGGAGGTGCCCCGGGTGATCCTGCTGGGCGACCTCAACGGGACGGTCGACGACCGCGCCCTCGATCCGCTGACCTCCCGGCTGGACGTCGCCGAACGCGGCGTGGCCCTGAGTTTCCCGGCCGCCTTCCCGGTGGCGCGGATCGATCAGGTGATGGCCCGCTCCGCGACCGTGCGCCACATCCGCGCCCTGCCCGCCACCGGAAGCGACCATCTTCCGGTCGCCGCGCGGATCCGGCTGGGCTGACGGCGGGCGCCGCCCGGGACGGGCCACCGGAGGTGACCGTCGCGGTGCGGCACGAGAGCAAGCCGTTTGCGGTGCTTGCGTTAGCCTTCCGCTGTGACGCGACGACTTGCTCAGGTGGCGAAGAAGGTTGGGGTCAGCGAGGCCACGGTCAGCCGGGTCCTCAACGGCAAGCCGGGGGTCTCGGAGGCGACCCGGCAGTCCGTGCTGAGCGCGCTGGACGTGCTGGGGTACGAGCGGCCGACCCAGCTGCGGGGCGAGCGGGCGCGTCTGGTCGGGCTGGTCCTGCCCGAGCTGCAGAACCCGATCTTCCCGGCCTTCGCCGAGGTCATCGGCGGCGCGCTGGCCCAGCAGGGACTGACGCCGGTGCTGTGCACCCAGACCAAGGGCGGCGTCTCCGAGGCCGACTACGTCGAGTTGCTGCTCCAGCAGCAGGTGTCCGGGGTCGTCTTCGCCGGCGGACTCTTCGCGCAGGCCGACGCCCCGCACGACCACTACCGGCTCCTCGCCGAACGCAACATCCCGGTCGTCCTGATCAACGCGTCGATCGAGAACCTCGACTTCCCGTGCATCGCCTGCGACGACGCGGTGGCCGTCGAGCAGTCCTGGCGGCACCTGGTCTCCCTCGGGCACCGGCGCATCGGCCTGGTCCTCGGTCCCTCCGACCACATCCCGTCGCGTCGGAAGCTGGCCGCCGCGCGGGAGGCGGCCGCCGCCATGGACGCCGAGCTGCCCGGCGAGTTCGTGGAGCGGTCGATGTTCTCCCTGGAGGGCGGCCAGGCAGCCGCCTCCCGCCTCATCGACCGCGGCGTCACCGGCATCATCTGCGCCAGCGACCCCCTCGCCCTCGGCGCCGTACGCGCCGCCCGCCGCCGCGGACTCGCCGTACCCCACGACGTATCCGTCGTCGGCTACGACGACTCCGCCTTCATGACCTGCACCGAACCCCCGCTCACCACCGTCCGCCAACCCATCGAAGCCATGGGACGCGCCGCCGTCGACCTCCTCTGCGCCCAGATCCAAGGCACCGAAGTCCCCCACGGAGAGCTGCTGTTCGAGCCGGAACTGGTCGTCCGCGGCTCCACCGCACAGGCCACCACCGAGTAACGGCCGCACCTCACACATCACCTTGCCCGCAAAAACTTGCGGGATATGAAAGCCGTGTGCGGCCGTCCGGCAGCGCGCACGAAAGCCCCTGATCCGAGGCCCGCCCCAGGCACCTCGCTGCCACCACGGGGCCCGCCACGGTCATTCACGGGCCAATTTCCGCTGCACCGGCCGTGGACGGCTCAACAATTCTCTGCAACTCTCTGAGCGCTCAGCGTAAATGCCAGAGAACCGAGGCGGAGATCGGGGACAGATGAGAAACCGGAACGGGAGATCACGTGCCCTGTGCACCGTGGTCGCGGCCAGTCTCCTGGCGTGGGGAGGTCCGCTGCTGTCGGCCACGGCAGCCGGTGGTCCCCACATCGCCGTGGGGGACCCCACGGCGGCGAGCAGCTCGCACGCCGAGTACGGCGCCGCCAACATCACCGACGGCAACCAGGCTTCGTACTGGCAGAGCGGCGGTGACGGGCTGCCCCAGTGGGTGCAGACCGACCTCGGTGCCACCGAGCGCATCGACGAGGTCGTCCTGAGACTGCCCGCCGGCTGGGAGCGCCGCGACCAGACGCTCTCCGTGCAGGGCAGCGCGGACGGCACCGGCTTCAGCACGCTGAAGAGCTCGGCCCGGTACACCTTCAGCCCGGGGTCGGGCAACACGGTCACCGTGAGCTTCCCCGCCACCGGGACGCGGTACGTACGGATCGCGATCACCGCGAACACCGGCTGGCCGGCGGCCCAGCTCTCCGAACTGGAGGTCCACGCGGCCGGGGAGTCGTCCGCGAACCTCGCCGCCGGACGGACCCTGACTGCGAGCGGTTCCACCGGGCAGTACATCCCCGGCAACGGCAACGACGGCGACCGGGCCACCTACTGGGAGAGCACCAACAACGCCCTGCCGCAGTGGCTGCGGGCCGATCTCGGCTCCTCCCGGCGTGTCGACCGCGTCGTGCTGCGGCTGCCGGACGGCTGGCCGAGCCGCAGCCAGACCCTGAAGATCCAGGCGAGCGACAACGGAACGGACTTCACCGACCTGACCGCCGCCCAGGCGTACCGCTTCGACGCGGCGGGCGGTCAGTCGGCCACGATCACCTTCGGCGCGACCACCACGCGCTACGTGCGCGTCCTGGTGACGGCCAACACCGGTCATCCGGCCGCCCAGGTATCCGAGTTGGAGGTCTACGGCCCGGCGACCGGCGACACACAGGCCCCGAGCGCACCGGCCGGCCTCGCCCTCACCGAGCCCGCCACCGACCGGATCAGACTGACCTGGAACGCGGCCACCGACGACCAGGGTGTCACCGGCTACGACATCTACGCCGACGGGAACCTGCTGACGTCGGTCGCGGGCGACGTCACCACGTACACCGACACCCGGCCGGCCGGCACGACCGTCACCTACTTCGTGCGGGCCAGGGACGCGGCCGGCAACCAGTCGGCCGACAGCAACTCCGTGACCCGACGGGCCGACACCGGCGACACCCAGGCACCCACCGCGCCCGCCGGCCTCGCCCTGACCGAGCCGTCCACCGGGCGGATCGAACTGACCTGGGACGCGTCGAGCGACGACAGGGGCGTCACCGCCTACGACGTCTACGCCGACAACCGGCTGCGCGCGAGCGTCCCCGGTGACGTGACCACCTACACCGACACCCAGCCCGTCTCCGCCCACGTGACGTACTTCGTGCGGGCGAAGGACGCGGCCGGCAACCAGTCGGCCGCCAGCAACTCCGTGACCCGCACCGGTACCGGGGGCGGCTCGAACATGGCCGTCGGCAAGCCGATCAGCGCCTCGTCGGTCATCCACACCTACGTCGCCGAGAACGCCAACGACAACAGCACCTCGACCTACTGGGAGGGCGCCGCGGGCAGTTACCCGAACACGCTCACCCTGAAGCTGGGCGCCGACGCGGACGTCGACCGCGTCGTCCTCAAGCTCGATCCCGGCACCAGCTGGTCGAAGCGCACCCAGCGGATCGAGGTGCTGGGCCGCGAGCAGGACGCCTCCGGCTTCACCGGCCTGGTCGGCGCCGAGGACTACGTCTTCGACCCGGCGAGCGGCGGCAACAGCGTGTCGATCCCCGTCGGCGACCGGGTCGCGGACGTCCAGCTCAGGTTCACCGCCAACAGCGGGGCGACGGCCGGGCAGATCGCCGAGTTCCAGGTGATCGGCACGCCCGCGCCCAACCCCGACCTCGAGGTGACGGGGCTGACCACCTCGCCCGCCTCGCCCGTGGAGTCCGACGAGATCACCGTGTCCGCCACCGTCCGCAACAGCGGCGCGGCCGACGCCCCGGCGGGCCGGGTGGCCCTGCGCCTGGGCGGCAGCAAGGTCGCCACCGCCGAGGTGGGTGCCCTCAAGGCGGGTGCCGAGGAGACGGTCAGCGCCTCCATCGGGGCCCGGGACGCCGGTTCGTACGAGCTGAGCGCGGTCGCCGACGAGGCGGACGCGATCATCGAGCAGAACGAGACCAACAACACCTACACCCGGTCCGAGCCGCTGGTGGTCAAGCCGGTCCAGAGCTCCGACCTGGTGGCCGCCGCGGTCACCACCTCGCCCTCCAGCCCGGCCGCGGGTGACGACGTGACCTTCAAGGTCGCGCTGCGCAACCAGGGCACCCGGGACACGGCGGGCGGCAGCCACCCGGTGACGGTCGCACTGGTCGACTCCGAGGGCGCCACCGTCAAGACCCTGACCGGCGCGCACGACGGTGTCATCGCCGCCGGCGCGACGACTCCCGCACTGAACCTCGGCACCTGGAAGGCGGCCGACGGCTCGTACACCCTGAAGGTCGAGGTCGCCGACGACGCGAACGAGCTGCCGGTCAAGCGGGAGAACAACACCTCCGAACAGCCGCTCTTCGTCGGGCGCGGCGCCGACATGCCGTACGACACGTACGAGGCGGAGGACGGCACGGTCGGCGGCGGCGCGCAGGTGGTCGGTCCCAACCGGACCATCGGCGACATCGCGGGCGAGGCGTCCGGCCGCAGGGCCGTGCACCTGGACGCGACCGGTGAGTACGTCGAGTTCACCACCCGCGCCGAGACCAACACACTGGTGACCCGCTTCTCGATACCGGACGCGCCGGGCGGCGGGGGCATCGACTCCACCATCAACGTCTACGTCGACGGCGTCCTGCGGAAGGCGCTGCCGCTCACCTCGAAGTACGCCTGGCTGTACGGCGCCGAGGCCGCGCCCGGCAACGCGCCGAGCGCGGGCGCGCCGCGACACATCTACGACGAGGCGCACATCATGCTGGGCGGGACCGTCCCGGCGGGAAGCAAGATCCGGTTGCAGAAGGACGCCGCCAACACCACCGACTACGCGATCGACTTCGTCGACCTGGAGCAGGTCGCCCCGGTGCCCAACCCGGACCCGGCGGCGTACGCCGTGCCCGCCGGCTTCACGCACCAGGACGTGCAGAACGCCCTCGACCGGGTGCGCATGGACTCCACGGGCAAGCTGGTCGGCGTGTACCTGCCGCCCGGCGACTACCAGACGTCCAGCAAGTTCCAGGTGTACGGCAAGGCGGTCAAGGTGGTCGGCGCGGGTCCGTGGTTCACGCGGTTCCACGCGCCCGCCACGCAGGACAACACCGACGTCGGCTTCCGGGCCGATGCGAGCGCCAAGGGTTCGTCGTTCGCGAACTTCGCGTACTTCGGCAACTACACCAGCCGCATCGACGGGCCGGGCAAGGTGTTCGACTTCTCCAACGTGTCGGACATCGTCATCGACAACATCTGGAACGAACACATGGTGTGCCTCTACTGGGGCGCCAACACGGACCGGGTCACGATCAAGAACTCCCGGATCCGCAACATGTTCGCCGACGGCGTCAACATGACCAACGGCTCGACCGACAACCTCGTCTCCAACAACGACGCCCGGGCCACCGGTGACGACAGCTTCGCGCTTTTCTCGGCGATCGACGCGGGCGGCGCGGACATGAAGAACAACGTCTACGAGAACCTGTCGACGACGCTGACCTGGCGCGCCGCGGGGCTGGCCGTCTACGGCGGCTACAACAACACCTTCCGCAACATCCACATCGCCGACACCCTGGTCTACTCCGGCATCACCATCAGCTCGCTGGACTTCGGCTACCCGATGAACGGTTTCGGCACCGATCCGACGACCTTCGAGAACATCTCGATCGTCCGGGCCGGCGGCCACTTCTGGGGCAACCAGACCTTCCCGGGCATCTGGGTGTTCTCGGCGTCCAAGGTCTTCCAGGGCATCAGGGTCACCGACGTGGACATCGTCGACCCGACCTACAGCGGCATCATGTTCCAGACGGACTACGTCGCAGGACAGCAGCAGTACCCGATCAAGGACACGATCTTCACCGACGTCACCGTCTCGGGCGCGCGCAAGAGCGGTGACGCGTTCGACGCCAAGTCCGGCTTCGGTCTGTGGGCGAACGAGATGCCGGAGGCCGGGGAGGGCCCGGCGGTCGGTGAGGTCGTCTTCAACAACCTGACGCTCGAGGACAACGCCGTGGACATCAGGAACACCACGTCCACCTTCAAGATCATCCGCAACCCCTAGACCCGTCCCTGCCTTGTCGGACGGATCGACGACTGGCGCAAGTCTCTTGCGGGGCTTGCGCTAGTCTTGCGTTCGTGACGCGACGACTTGCTCAAGTAGCGAAGAAGGTTGGGGTCAGCGAGGCCACGGTCAGCCGGGTCCTCAACGACAAGCCGGGGGTCTCGGAGGCGACCCGGCAGTCCGTGCTGAGCGCGCTGGACGTGCTCGGGTACGAGCGGCCGACCCAGCTGCGGGGCGAGCGGGCGCGTCTGGTCGGACTGGTCCTGCCCGAGCTGCAGAACCCGATCTTCCCGGCCTTCGCCGAGGTCATCGGCGGCGCCCTGGCCCAGCAGGGACTGACACCGGTGCTGTGCACCCAGACCAAAGGCGGCGTCTCCGAGGCCGACTACGTCGAACTGCTGCTCCAGCAGCAGGTGTCCGGGGTCGTCTTCGCCGGCGGGCTCTTCGCCCAGGCCGACGCCCCGCACGACCACTACCGGCTCCTCGCCGAACGCAACATCCCGGTCGTCCTGATCAACGCCTCCATCCCGGACCTCGACTTCCCGTGCATCGCCTGCGACGACGCGGTGGCCGTCGAGCAGTCCTGGCGGCACCTGGCCTCCCTCGGCCACGAGCACATCGGCCTGGTGCTGGGACCGGGCGACCACATCCCCTCCCTGCGCAGGCTCCAGGCAGCCGTACGGGCCGCGGGCGGCTCCATGCCCCAGGAGTACGTGGAGCGGTCGATGTTCTCCCTGGAGGGCGGCCAGGCAGCCGCCTCCCGCCTCATCGACCGCGGCGTCACCGGCATCATCTGCGCCAGCGACCCCCTCGCCCTCGGCGCCGTACGCGCCGCCCGCCGCCGCGGACTCGCCGTACCCCACGACGTATCCGTCGTCGGCTACGACGACTCCGCCTTCATGACCTGCACCGAACCCCCGCTCACCACCGTCCGCCAACCCATCGAAGCCATGGGACGCGCCGCCGTCGACCTCCTCTGCGCCCAGATCCAAGGCACCGAAGTCCCCCACCGGGAACTGCTCTTCGAGCCGGAACTGGTCGTCCGCGGCTCCACCGCACAAGCCGTCACCAAGTAACCGGCTCTCAACCGACTCTCAACATCTACGGGAGACTGTCGCGCAATTACGAAAACAGCGCGAGATATTGCGTTCACATGTTCACGGTGGTTGAGTGTGCGGCGCCCCACAACGCATCGGCGGTGGGGCGCCTTCCACGTTCATGCCCGAAGGGGACCACCCATGAGAAGTGCTCGGTTCCGCCGTACCCGTCGTACCGGCGCCATCACGCTCGTCTCCGCTCTCACCCTGACCGCTCTGGCCGCCTGCGGCACGAGCAGCAGCGACGACGGCGGCGGTTCCGAAGGCGGGAGCGGGTCCTCCGACCCGGCCGCTCCCCTGGACCCGAAGACCAAGGTGACCATCACCATCGACTGCATGCCCCCGGCGGCGAAGGCGGCCGAGCTGAAGGAGTGGAAGGAGGACGTCGCCGCGTTCAACAAGAAGTACCCCAACGTCACCATCGACGGCCGCTCCACCCCCGGCCAGTGCCTGGAACCCCCGCGCTTCACCGCGATGCTGAAGGCCAAGTCGCAGCCCGACGTCTTCTACACGTACTTCACCGATCTGCCCCAGGTGCTGGACAACGACGGCGCCGAGGACATCACCGCGTACGTCAACGACAGGACCGTGCCGGCCCTCGCGGACATCGATCCGAACGTCCTCGGCCAGCTCAAGCACGAGAACAAGCTGTACGGCCTGCCGACCAGCAACTACACGATGGGCCTGCTGATCAACCGCAAGCTCTTCGAAAAGGCCGGACTGGACCCGGACAACCCGCCGCGCACCTGGGACGAGGTCCGCACCGCCGCCAAGAAGATCTCCGACCTGGGCGACGGCATCGCCGGCTTCGGCGAGTACAGCGCGGGCAACACCGGCGGCTGGCACTTCACCGCCCAGATGTACAGCGTCGGCGGGGACGTGGTCGACGCGAGCGGCAAGAAGGCCGCCTTCAACGACGAGCTGGGCAAGCAGGTCGCCGAGAACCTCCACGCGATGCGCTGGGAGGACGGGAGCATGGGCAAGACCCAGCTGCTCAAGTGGGGCGACCTGCAGAAGCAGATCGCGACCGACAAGCTCGGCATGTTCCTCGCGGCGCCCGACGACATCACGTACATGGTCCAGCAACTCGGCGCCGACTACGAGAACTTCGGTATGGGGCCGATTCCGGGCGCCGAGAACACCCTGGCCGGCGGCAACAGCTACATGATCAAGAAGGGCATCTCCCCCGACAAGATCAAGGCCGCGGTCGCCTGGCTCGCCTTCCAGAACCTCACCGTCGGCGAGGGCCAGTTCAACTGGGAACGCAAGAAGAGGGACGACCTGCCGGTCGGTCTCCCCCAGCCCAACTTCTGGCTGAACGAGTCGAAGAAGAAGGACGACGCGGCCCGCGTCCAGCACGCCACCATGCCGGTCGAGAACTTCAAGACGTTCATGGACAACCCGGTCCCGGGCAAGGCCGAGCCGCCGAAGGCGCAGGAGGTCTACAAGGTCCTGGACAACGTGATGTCCGGCATCCTCACCAACGAGGACGCCGACATCGACAAGCTGCTCGACACGGCCGAGCAGCAGGTCGACCAGGTTCTGGCCACGCAGTGACCGGCTCTCCCGGGGGGCGGGCCGCACCGCTCCCCGGGGCCCATGAGATCAGTACCGAGGAGCGACGATGTCGGCCCCCAGCCTCACCCCGAGCAAGACGGCGAGAGCCCGCCACGCCCAGCCGCCGCCGGACGGCCCGCCCCCGCCCGGCGGCTCCTTCGCCCGCAGCCTGAAGCGCAACCTCACCGCGCACGGCTTCCTGATCGGCGCGGTCCTCTGCTTCGCGTTCTTCTCCTGGTACCCGATGGTCCGGGAGTTCCTCCTCGCCTTCCAGAAGACGGACCAGGGCGAGGTCTCCTGGGTCGGCCTGGACAACCTGCGCACGGTCTTCAACGACCCGGCCTTCTGGCAGGCCTGGCGCAACACCCTGCTCTTCACCGTGCTGGCCCTGGTCCTCGGCTTCGCGGTGCCGTTCGCCGTCGCGCTCGTCATCAACGAACTCAGGCACGGCAAGGGCTATCTGCGGCTGCTGGTCTACCTGCCGGTGATGCTGCCGCCGGTCGCCGCCGTCCTGCTCTTCAAATACCTGTACGACCCCGGTTACGGCCTGCTCAACGAACTGCTCGGCTCGGTGGGACTGCCCGAGCAGCAGTGGCTGCAGGATCCCGACCTGTCCATGCTCTCCGTGGTGATCGCGTCGACCTGGATGAACATGGGCGGCGCGGCCCTCATCTACCTGGCCGCGCTCCAGGGCATCCCCGGGGAGCTGTACGAGGCGGCGGAGCTGGACGGTGCCGGACTGTTCCGCAAGATCTGGCACGTGACGATCCCGCAGACGCGGCTGATCCTGTCGCTGCTGCTGCTGATGCAGATCATCGCCACCATGCAGGTCTTCGTGGAGCCCTTCCTGCTCACCGGCGGTGCCGGCCCCGAGGGTTCGACCACCACGGTCGTCTACCTGATCTACCAGTACGCCTTCAACTTCAACAACTACGGCGCCGCGGCGGCCCTCGGCCTGCTGCTCCTCGTACTGCTCGCCGGTTTCTCGGCGGCGTACGTGAAGCTCAACCGCGCCGAGAACGAGTAGGCCGGGGGAATCCACCGATGTCCACACGCACGCTCATCTCGCCGGCCCAGCTCGCCCGGCCGCGCGGCAAGCGCCTGTACTGGCTGACGTTCGGTCTGGTCGTCACGGTGTTCACCGTGGTCTTCCTCGGCCCGATGTACTGGATGGTCTCCAGCGGCTTCAAGGACACCCAGGAAGCGGTCGCGACCCCGCCGACGCTGGTCCCCGAGTCCTTCCAGCCCGACAACTACACGCAGGCCTGGAACGTCATGGACCTGGCCGGCCTGCTGGGGAACACGCTGTACTACGCGTTCGGCGCCCTCGCCTTCCAGCTGGTGCTGGACGTGGCGGCGGCCTACTCGCTGTCCAAGCTCCGCCCGGTCTTCGGCAAGGCCATCCTCGGCATGATGCTGGCCACGCTGATGATCCCGGCGACCGTGCTGGTCGTTCCGCAGTACCTGACGGTGCTGGACGTGCCGGTCTTCGAGCGCAATCTGCTGAACACGCCGTGGGCGATCTGGCTGCCCTCGGTGACCAACGCCTTCAACATCTTCCTGCTGAAGCGCTTCTTCGACTCGATCCCGAGGGAGCTGCTGGACGCCGCGTCCATGGACGGCGCCTCACCGATGCGCACGCTGTGGTCGATCGTCCTGCCCATCTCCCGGCCGATCCTCGGCGTGGTGTCCATCTTCGCGATCGTGGGCGTCTGGAAGGACTTCCTCTGGCCGATGCTCACGCTGCCCGACCCGGCCAGGCAGACGCTGAACGTCGGCATCTACTCCTTGTCCAACGGTGTGCCCGTCAACGTGCTGATCGCCGCGCTCACCATGGCCTCGCTGCCGACTCTGATCATCTTCCTGATCTTCCAGCGCAACATCATGAGCGGACTCACCGCCGGCGGACTCAAGGGCTGAGGCGCTCCGCGCCGCCCGCTCCCTGGGCCCGTCCCCGTCAACCTTCGCCGCCGGCCCGTCCGACGCCCCGCCCTGTCCGGGCCGGCGGCGAAGATCCGACCTGCCCGAAAGGACCGTCACGTGGCAGCCCCCAACCCGCACCGCACCGACGACTGGTGGCGCGACGCCGTCATCTACCAGGTGTACCCCCGCAGCTTCGCCGACGGCGACGGCGACGGCACCGGCGACCTCGCGGGCGTGAGGGCGAGACTGCCCTACCTCGCCGAACTCGGCGTGGACGCCGTCTGGTTCACCCCCTGGTACGTGTCGCCGCTCGTCGACGGCGGCTACGACGTCGCCGACTACCGCACCATCGACCCGGCCTTCGGCACCCTCGGCGAGGCCGAGAAGCTGATCGCCGAGGCGCGGGAGCTGGGCATCCGCACCCTCGTCGACATCGTCCCCAACCACGTCTCGGACCAGCACGCGTGGTTCCGGGCGGCGCTGGCCGCCGGCCCCGGCAGCGCGGAGCGCAAGCGTTTCCACTTCCGTCCCGGACGCGGGGAGAACGGCGAACTGCCGCCCAACAACTGGCCCTCGCAGTTCTCCGGCCGCACCTGGACGCGGGTCCCGGACGGCGAGTGGTACCTCCACCTGTTCACCCCGGAGCAGCCCGACCTGAACTGGGCCCACCCCGAGGTGCGCCGGGAACACGAGGACGTGCTGCGCTTCTGGTTCGAGCGCGGGGTCGCGGGCGTGCGCATCGACTCCGCCGCCCTGCTCGCCAAGGACCCCGCGCTCGCGGACTTCGAGGAGGGCGTCGACCCCCACCCCTACATCGACCAGGACGAGCTGCACGACATCTACCGCTCCTGGCGGGCCGTCGCCGACGAGTACGGCGGCGTCTTCGTGGGCGAGGTGTGGCTGCCGGACGCCGAGCGCTTCGCCCGCTATCTGCGGCCCGACGAGCTGCACACCGCGTTCAACTTCAACTTCCTGTCCTGTCCCTGGGACGCGGACCGGCTGCGCCGCACCATCGACGACACGCTCGCCGAACACGCCCCGGTGGGCGCCCCCGCGACCTGGGTGCTCTGCAACCACGACGTGACCCGTACCGTCACCCGCTACGGCCGCGAGGACACCGGCTTCGACTTCGCGAAGAAGACCTTCGGCACCCCGACCGACCTGGCGCTCGGGACGCGGCGCGCCCGGGCCGCCGCGCTGCTGACGCTGGCCCTGCCCGGGTCCGTCTACCTGTACCAGGGGGAGGAACTCGGTCTGCCCGAGGCCGACGTCCCGCTGGAACGCATTCAGGACCCGATGCACTTCCGTTCCGGGGGTGTCGATCCGGGCCGGGACGGCTGCCGGGTGCCGCTGCCGTGGACGGCCGACGCCCCGTACTGCGGCTTCGGCTCCGAGACGGCACCCTGGCTGCCGCAGCCCCCGGGCTGGTCGGCGTACGCGGCGGACCGCCAGAGCGCCGATCCGGAGTCGATGCTGAACCTCTACCGGCGGGCCCTGTCCCTGCGGCGCACCACGGAAGGTTTCGGCGACGGTCCGCTCGACTGGCTGCCCTCCCCGGACGGCGTCCTCTCCTTCCGCCGGCCCGGCGGGCCGACCTGCGTGGTCAACCTGTCCCCGGGGCCGGTCGGCCTGCCGGAACACGGCACCCTCCTGCTCCGCAGCGGGCCCCTCGACGCGGACGGGCGGCTGCCGCGTGACACGGCGGTGTGGCTGCGCGCCTGAGCCACGCCCCGGCGGCGCCGGGCCGGCGGGGCCCGTCGGTCACGACGCCGCCGGGCCGGCGGGGCCCCTCGATCACGGCGCCGCCGTCGCCGCCCGTCCCGAGGCGAGGCAGAATCGGGGCAGTAGGCGTGGGAGGAGGCGACGCGTGCGGGAGCGACCGTGGCGGCGCGAGGTGCGCCGTCCTGCGAATCCCCTGGTCGGCGGGCGCCGTGCGCTGCGGGGCGCGTTGCGGCCGATGACGGAGGCGCTGGGCGCGCGGCGCCGGCTGGCCTGGCTGAACGAGGCCGGAACGCGGATCGGCACCACGCTGGACCTGCGGCGCACCGCGGAGGAGCTGGCGGAGTTCACCGTCCCGGAGCTGGCCGACGGTTCCGCGGTGGACCTGCTGGACCGGGTGCTGCGCTTCCAGGAGGGCGACCGCGCCCGGGGCAGCGAACCCCCGCGGCTCAGGGCCATGGCGGTGTCGGAGATCGACGGCCTGGACCTGGCGCCGGACCCGGTCGGCGAACTGTCGGTGCACGGCGCCGACCGGCTGGGGCTGCGGTGCCTGACCACCCGCGAGCCGGTGCTGATACCGCGGATGACCCGGTCGGACTTCGCCGTCGTCGCCCCCACCCCCGAGTCGGCCGACATCATGCGCCGCGCGGGGGTGCACTCCTATCTGGTGGTCCCGCTGGTCGCCCGCGGGGTGCTGCTGGGGCTGGCCGACTTCGTCCGGGCCGGCAGCCGGGCGCCGTTCACCGAGGCCGACGTGGCGCTGGCCATGGAACTGGCTTCCAAGGCGGCCGTGTCCATCGACAACGCCCGGCTCTACGGGAGGGAGCGCGAGCACGTGGTCACGCTGCAGCGCGCCCTGCTCCCCCGGTCCAGTCCGAGCACGCCGGGGCTCGCGGTGTCCTCCTGCTACGACCCCGCGGCCGATCCGGGCGCCGTGGGCGGCGACTGGTTCGACGTGGTGGCGCTGCCCAGCGGGCGCACCGCGCTGATGGTGGGCGACGTGATGGGACGCGGGCTGGCCGCCGCCGCGACCATGGGCCGGTTGCGCACGGTGGCCCGCACGCTGATGGCGCTGGACATCGCGCCCGAGCGGCTGCTGGCCCGGCTGGACCTGGCCGCCCGCGACCTGGAGGAGGACCAGTACGCCACCTGCCTGTGCGCGGTCTACGACCCGTACGGCTCGTCCTTCCGCATCGCCAGCGCCGGTCATCCGCCCCCGCTGCTCACCGGCGCCGACGGCGACGCCGCCTATCTGGACGTGCCGGCCGGCGCCCCGCTGGGCGCCGGGGTGATCCCGTACGACCCGGTGGACTGTCCGGCACCCGAGGGGAGCCGGCTGACGCTGTACACGGACGGCCTGGTCAGGTCGCGCACCACCGGGCTCGCCGAGCGGATGGAGCGGCTGCGCGAGGCGGTCGGCGGCGCCGCGCCCGAGGACGGCACCGCCTGTCGTGCGGTCACCGAGCGGGTCGGTGGCGACCGGTCCGACGACGCCATCGTGCTGGTCGCCGGAGCGCGCCCGCTGGGTCCGGAGGGGGCCCTGTACGTACGGGCGCTGCCGCCCGACGGCAAGGCCGCCGGTCAGGCGCGGACGGCGGTGCGCGAGCAGTTGGCGAAGTGGGGGCTCCAGGAGCTGGTCGACACGACGGAGCTGGTCGTCAGCGAGTTGGTGGGCAACGCGCTGCGGTACGGGAACGCCCCGGGGGAACTGCGGCTGTTGCGGCACGAGCGGCTGTCCGTGGAGGTCTCCGACTCCGGGCCGGACCTGCCGCAGATCCAGCACGCGGACGTGAGCGACGAGAGCGGGCGCGGGCTCCAGCTGATCAACATGCTGTGCCGGCGCTGGGGTTCGTGCCGTACACCGACCGGCAAGGTCGTCTGGGCGGAGCAGGACCTGCCCGTGCGGACCCCTTCCGACGGCCCGCACGGGCGGTAGCGGCCCCTTCCCACCGTTTCCGGCCCGCCTACGCCGCCTTCTCCATCGCCCGCCGGCCGAACTGGGTGCGGTGCAGCTGGGCGTAGCGTCCGCCCGCACTGAGGAGTTCGTCGTGGGTGCCGCGTTCCACGATGCGGCCGGCCTCGACCACCAGGATCTGGTCGGCCGACCGGACGGTGGACAGCCGGTGCGCGATGACCACGGCGGTCCTGCCTTCCAGGGCCTCGGCCAGGGCCTCCTGGACGGCGGCCTCGGAGGTGTTGTCGAGGTGGGCGGTGGCCTCGTCGAGGATGACGACGCGCTGGCGCGCCAGCAGCAGCCGGGCGATGGTCATGCGCTGGCGCTCGCCGCCGGAGAGCCGGTAGCCGCGCTCGCCGACCACGGTGTCGAGGCCGTCGGGCAGGGACCGGACGAGGTCGGTCAGGCGGGCGCGGCGCAGGGCGTCCCACAGCTCGGTGTCGGAGGCGTCGGGCCGGGCCAGCAGCAGGTTGGCGCGGACGGTGTCGTGGAAGAGGTGGCCGTCCTGGGTGACCATGCCGACGGTGTCCCGCAGGGAGCGGGCACTCAGGTCGCGGACGTCGACGCCGCCGATCCGCACGGCGCCGCCGTCGGTGTCGTACAGGCGCGGCAGCAGCTGGGCGATGGTGGACTTGCCGGCACCGGAGGAGCCGACCAGGGCGACGGTCTGGCCGGGTTCGGCGCGGAAGGAGAGGCCGTGCAGGACCTCGTCGCCGCCCCGGGTGTCGAGGGAGGCGACCTCCTCCAGGGAGGCGAGGGAGACCTTGTCGGCGGACGGGTAACCGAAGCGGACGTCGTCGAACTCGACGGCGACCGGGCCCTCGGGGACCGGGCGGGCGTCGGGCTTCTCGTCGATGAGCGGGGTCAGGTCCAGCACCTCGAAGACCCGTTCGAAGCTGACGAGGGCGCTCATGACCTCCACGCGGGCCCCGGCGAGCGCGGTGAGCGGCGCGTACAGGCGGGTCAGCAGCAGCGCCAGCGCGACGACGGCGCCCGGGTCCAGGGTGCCGCGCAGGGCGAAGAAGCCGCCGAGGCCGTAGACGAGGGCCAGGGCGAGGGCGGAGACCAGGGTGAGGGCGGTGATGAAGGCGGCCTGGGCGGTGGCGGTGCGCACCCCGATGTCGGCGACGCGGCGGGCCCGGTCGGCGAACTCGGCCGACTCCTCCTCGGGGCGGCCGAAGAGCTTGATCAGCGTGGCGCCGGGTGCGGAGAAGCGCTCGGTCATGCGGGTGCCCATCGCGGCGTTCAGGGTGGCGGCCTCGCGCTGCATGCGGGCCATGCGGCGTCCCATGCGCCGGGCCGGGAGCACGAAGACGGGGAGCAGGACCAGGGCGAGCAGGGTGATCTGCCAGGACAGGGTGAGCATCACGGCGAGGGTGAGCACCAGTGTGACCAGGTTGGTCACCACGCCGGAGAGGGTGTTGCTGAAGGCGCGCTGGGCGCCGATGACGTCGTTGTTGAGACGGGAGACCAGGGCGCCCGTACGCGTACGTGTGAAGAACGCGACCGGCATGCGCTGCACATGATCGAACACAGCCGTGCGCAGATCGAGGATGAGTCCCTCCCCGAGCATCGCCGACAGCCTCCGGGAGAGGATGCCGAGTGCCGCCTCGGCGACCGCGATCAGCGCGATCAGCAGGGCGAGCCGGACGACGGTGCCCTCGTCGCCGCCCGACACGATCGTGTCCACGACGCGTCCGGCGAGTACGGGGGTGGCGACGGCGAGGAGCGCGGTCACCACCCCGAGCAGGACGAACCGTGCGATGCGGGTGCGGTGCGGGCGGGCGAAGGCGCCGATGCGGCGCAGCGTCGCGCGGGCGAGGGGACGGCGGTCCTGCTCGGCGTTCATGACGCTGTGCAGCTGGGTCCAGGCGGTGGTCTCCATGCTCATGAGGGCGACGGTAGAACCTCGACTTTCCTTGAGGTCAAGCGCGCGGGAGCGGTCCGGGCGCCCGCGGCCCGTAAGGCGTCGTCCGCGCGTCGGCCATCCGTAGTTGGCGCGGGTCGGGGAATCTCTTGTGGTGTGACAGCGGTAGGTATTCCCCAGGAGTCCGCCCCGGAGGGGTCCGTCGCCGGGACGCGGGTCGTCCGACCCGCGTCGGTCCGCGTCCGCCGTGCGGGCCGTGCCCGGCTGGTGCGTCGGGTGTGCTGCGTGCTTCCGCTGCTGCTGGTGACCGTGGTCGCGGTACGGCACCGGTCGGTGCTGGCCGAGGGGTTCGGCCATCTGACGACCGCCCGGTGGCCGTGGCTGCTGGCGGCGGCCTGTGCCACCTGCCTGACCTGGGTCGCGGCGGCCTGCACCCGGCAGGGCGCGGTGGTCCGGCGGCTGCCCCGGCGGCGGCTGCTCGCCACCCAGTTCGCGGCGGGCGCGGCCAACCACCTGCTGCCGACGGGGCTGGGCGCGAGCGCGGTCAACCTGCGGTTCATGACGGTGTGCGGGTTGCCGCTGGCCCGCGCCTCGGCGGCCCTCGCCCTGTACCTGCTGGCGGAGAGCGTCGGCCGCGTCGCACTGCTGGGCGCCCTGGTGCTCGCCTTTCCCGGCGCGCTGCGGCTCGGCACGCTGCTTCCCGAGGGCGCCGTGGGGCCGCTGCTGGTCGCCGCGGGCGCGGTGCCGGTCGTCGCGGCGGGCGTACTGGCACTGGCGCCGCGGCTGCGCGGGGCGGTGGAGTCCTTCCTGCGGACGGCGCTGGGCGAGGCACGCTCGGTGCACGCCCGTCCGGCGCGGGCGCTGGCCCTGTGGGGCGGGGCCCTGGCCTTCCCGGCGCTCCAGACCGCGGTCCTGGTCATGGTGGGCAAGTCGCTGGCGCTCGACGTGCCGGCCGGGCACATGGCGGTGGCGTACCTGGCGGCGACGGTCGCGGTCGCGCTGGTGCCGACGCCGGGCGGCATCGGTTCGGTCGAGGCGGCGCTGGTGGTGGCCCTGGTGGCGGCGGGCGGCCCGGCGGCCGTGGCCACCGCGGTGGTGCTGGCCTTCCGGCTGCTGACCGTCTGGCTGCCGCTGCTGCCGGGGGCGCTGACGCTGGCGGCGCTGGTGCGGCTGCGGGTGATCTGAGCCTCACCGCCGCGCACCGCCCCGCCCTGCCCGGCGACGCGGTACGGAGCACCACCCGGAACGGCGACGCGGTACGGAGCACCACCCGGACGGCGACGCGGTACGGAGCACCACCCGGAACGGCGACGCGGTACGGAGCACCACCCGGAATACGGCAGGATGAACGCTCGCGCCGGTCGAACTGCCTTGCGGACCGGCGCAGTCGTGCATCCCGAGATCCCGAGGTGACCGGTGACGGAAGACCTGACCATGGACCATCTGGTGCCCGCCGGCATCGCGCTGGCGGCCGGCCTGGTGGCGGCGTTCCTGCTGCGCGTGCTGCTGCGCTGGCTGGCCGGGCACGCCGGACGCACCCGCTGGAGCGGCGACGACGTGATCGTGGCCGCGCTGCGCACGGTGGTGCCCTGGGCGGCGGTCGCGGGCGGGGTGGCGGGGGCCGCGGCGGCGCTGCCGCTGACCCGGACCGTGCAGCACAACGTCAACCAGGCGCTGACGGTCCTGCTGATCTTCGTGACGACCGTCTCGGCGGCCCGGGTGATCGCCGGTCTGGTGCGCACGCTGACCACGTCCCGCTCCGGCGTCGCCGGGTCGGCCACGATCTTCGTCAACATCACCCGCGTCCTGGTGCTGGCCATCGGCTTCCTGGTGATGCTCCAGACGCTGGGCGTCTCCATAGCGCCGATGCTCACCGCCCTCGGCGTCGGCGGTCTGGCGGTCGCGCTGGCCCTCCAGGACACGCTGGCCAACCTCTTCGCCGGCATCCACATCCTGGCCTCGAAGACCGTGCAGCCGGGTGACTACATCCAGCTGGACAGCGGCGAGGAGGGCTACGTCGAGGACATCAACTGGCGGCAGACCACCGTCCGTGAGCTGTCCAACAACCTGATCGTGATCCCGAACGGGCAGCTCGCCAAGTCGAACATGACCAACTTCATGCGGCCCGAGCAGAAGCTGACCATCATGGTGCAGGCCGGGGTCGCCTACGACAGCGACCTGGACCACGTGGAGCGGGTCACGACGGAGGTGGTCGCGGAGGTGATGACGGAGATCACGGGCGCGGTGCCGGACCACGAGCCCGCCGTCCGCTTCCACACCTTCGGCGACTCCCGGATCGGCTTCACGATCATCCTGGGCGTGGGCGAGTTCAGTGACCAGTACCGGATCAAGCACGAGTTCATCAAGCGCCTGCACAAGCGGTACCGCGCGGAGGGCATCCGCATCCCGGCGCCCGCCCGGACGGTCGCCCTCCAGCAGGGCGGTGTGGCGTTCCCGCAGCAGCGCACGGGTGAGGACGCCGCCGCACACCTGTGATCGACTTCCTCCCCGACACGGGTCGCGCGGCCGGTTGTCCGGAATCTCCGTGCGACCCCTGTCGAGCCGAGGTCGATCACGAGATATCTTGATGTCGAGCAATGTTGCAGACGTGGAGCGGAGCACCCGGTGACTGACTCGACCATCATCTATACACACACTGACGAGGCCCCGGCCCTGGCGACGTACTCGTTCCTGCCGGTGGTCCGGGCGTACGCCTCGCAGGCGGGTGTCCCCGTCGAGACCCGCGACATCTCGCTGGCCGGCCGGATCATCGCCGTCTTCCCGGAGTACCTCACCGAGGACCAGCGCATCCCGGACGCCCTCGCGGAGCTCGGCGAGCTGGCCAAGACCCCCGCCGCCAACATCATCAAGCTGCCGAACATCTCGGCCTCCATCCCGCAGCTCAAGGCCGCCGTCGCCGAGCTGCAGGCCCAGGGCTACGCGCTGCCGGACTACCCGGACGACCCGAAGACCGACGAGGAGCGCGACATCCGCGCCCGCTACGACAAGGTCAAGGGCTCCGCCGTCAACCCGGTCCTGCGCGAGGGCAACTCCGACCGCCGCGCCCCGGCCTCGGTCAAGAACTACGCCAAGAACCACCCGCACCGCATGGGTGCCTGGAGCGCCGACTCCAAGACCGACGTCGCCACCATGGGCGAGAACGACTTCCGCTCCACCGAGAAGTCCGTGGTGATCGCCGAGGACGGCGCGCTGCGGATCGAGCTGGTCGGCGACGACGGCACCACCACGGTGCTGCGCGAGTCCGTGCCGGTGAAGAAGGGCGAGGTCGTCGACGCCTCCGTGCTGCGCGTCGCCGCGCTGCGCGAGTTCCTGACCGCGCAGGTCGCCCGCGCCAAGTCCGAGGGCATCCTGTACTCGGTGCACCTGAAGGCCACGATGATGAAGGTCTCCGACCCGATCATCTTCGGTCACGTGGTGCGCGCCTTCTTCCCGAAGACCTTCGCGAAGTACGGCGAGGCGCTCGCCGCGGCCGGCCTGACCCCGAACGACGGTCTGGGCGGCATCTACAAGGGCCTGGAGTCGCTGCCCGAGGGCGCCGAGATCAAGGCGTCCTTCGACGCCGAGCTGGCCGAGGGCCCGGAGCTGGCCATGGTCGACTCCGACAAGGGCATCACCAACCTGCACGTGCCCTCGGACGTCATCATCGACGCCTCGATGCCGGCCATGATCCGCACCTCCGGCCACATGTGGGGCCCGGACGGCCAGGAGCACGACGCCCTCGCCGTCATCCCGGACTCCTCCTACGCCGGCGTGTACCAGGCCGTCATCGACGACTGCAAGGCCAACGGCGCCTACGACCCGTCCACGATGGGTTCGGTCCCGAACGTCGGCCTCATGGCGCAGAAGGCCGAGGAGTACGGCAGCCACGACAAGACCTTCGAGATCCCCACCACGGGCACGGTCCGCCTGGTCGACGAGAAGGGCGCCGCCCTCATCGAGCAGGCCGTGTCCGCCGGTGACATCTTCCGCGCCTGCCAGACCAAGGACGACCCGATCCGCGACTGGGTCAAGCTGGCCGTCACCCGCGCCCGCGCCACCGGCGACCCGGCCGTCTTCTGGCTGGACGAGGGCCGCGCCCACGACGCCAACCTGATCGCCAAGGTCGAGCAGTACCTGCCGGAGCACGACACCGAGGGCCTGGACATCCGCATCCTGTCCCCGGTCGAGGCGACCAAGCTGTCGGTCGAGCGCATCCGCCGCGGCGAGAACACCATCTCCGTCACCGGCAACGTGCTCCGCGACTACCTGACCGACCTCTTCCCGATCCTGGAGCTGGGCACCAGCGCCAAGATGCTGTCGGTCGTCCCGCTGATGGCGGGCGGCGGCCTGTTCGAGACCGGCGCCGGCGGCTCCGCGCCCAAGCACGTGCAGCAGCTGGTCAAGGAGAACTACCTGCGCTGGGACTCCCTCGGCGAGTTCTTCGCCCTGGTCCCGTCCCTGGAGCAGTACGCGACGGCCACCGGCAACACCAAGGCCAAGGTGCTCGCCGACACCCTCGACCGCGCCACGGCGACCTTCCTCAACGAGGACAAGTCCCCGACCCGTCGCGTCGGCGGCATCGACAACCGCGGCAGCCACTTCTACCTGTCCCTGTACTGGGCGCAGGAGCTGGCGAAGCAGACCGACGACGCGGACCTGGCCAAGGCCTTCGCCCCGCTCGCCGAGAAGCTGACCGCCGACGAGCAGAAGATCGTCGACGAGCTGAACGCCGTCCAGGGCAAGCCCGCCGAGATCGGCGGCTACTACCAGCCCGACCCGGCCAAGGCCGCCGAGGTGATGCGCCCGTCGGCCACCTGGAACGAGGCGCTGGCGTCCTTCGCCTGATCCTCACCGGGGCCCGCGAAGGGCTCACGGCCGTGACACCCCGTCTCCGCGCACCGGAGGCGGGGTGTCCGTCTGTCCCCACCCCCGCTTTTCCGTACGCACCTTGCGAGGCACCCCATGAGCGACGCCCCGGCGTCCTTCGAGACCGTCCCCGGCGACCCCGCCTCCCCCGTGATCCTCCACGTGCCGCACTCCTCCCGGCACATCCCCGCCGACGTCCGGGCCGGCATCGTCCTGGACGACGCGGCGCTGGAGCGGGAGCTGGACCACATCACCGACGCGCACACGGCCGAGATCGCCCGGGCGGCGGCCGGGCTCGCCGGGCTCACCCCCTGGCGGTTCGTCAACCGGACGTCGCGCCTGGTCGTCGATCCGGAGCGGTTCCCGGACGAGCGGGAGGAGATGACGGCCGTCGGGATGGGCGCGGTGTACACGCGGACCACGCACCGCGAGGTCCTGCGGTCCGACGGCACCGACCCCGAGCCGCTGATCGAGCGCTGGTTCCGGCCCTACGCGCGGGCGATGACCGAGGCGGTCGCGGGCCGGCTCGCCGCCACCGGCCGGGCGGTGATCATCGACGTGCACTCCTACCCCACCGAACCGCTGCCCTACGAGCTGCACGGCCAGGGCCCGCGCCCGCCGGTCTGCCTGGGCACCGACGGCTTCCACACGTCGCCGAAGCTGCTGGCCGCGGCCCGGGAGGCGTTCGCGCCGTGCGGGGAGACCGGGCTGGACAGCCCGTTCGGCGGGACGTACGTGCCGCTGGACTTCTACGGAAAGCGGGCCGAGGTGGGCGCGCTGATGGTGGAGATCCGCCGGGACACCTACATGAGCGAGCCGGGCGGACCGGCCGGACCCGGTCTGTCCCGCCTCGCCGAGGCGCTGGCGACGCTGGTCGACGCCGTGTCCGGCTGATCCGGCGGGCCCGGAGCCCGCGCGCCCACCGGCTGGAGCACTCCCGCGCGACAGCCGCCGGGCGCGCGGCCAGGGTGGGTGCATGACGCAGGAGACCACCACGCTGACCGGTCAGTCCCCGCCCCCGGTACGGGACTGGCCCGCCCTCGACCTGGACGGACCGGAGTTCGACCCCGTCCTCGCCGACCTGATGCGCGAGGGGCCGCTGACCCGCGTACGGCTGCCGCACGGCGAGGGCTGGGCGTGGCTGGCCACCCGCTACGCGGACGTGAAGGCCATCACCAATGATCCGCGGTTCGGGCGCGCGGAGGTGACGAGACGTCAGGTGACGCGGCTCGCCCCGCACTTCAAGCCGCGCCCCGGCTCGCTCGCCTTCGCCGACCAGCCCGACCACAACCGGCTGCGGCGCGCGGTCGCGGGGGCGTTCACCGTGGGCAGGGCGAAGGCGCTGCGCCCCCGGGCGCAGGAGATCCTCGACTGCCTGGTGGACGGGGTGGTGGCGGACGGTCCGCCCGCGGATCTGGTCGAGCGGGTCCTGGAGCCCTTCCCGATCGCCGTCGTCAGCGAGGTGATGGGCGTTCCGCCCGCCGACCGGGAGCGGGTGCACGCCTGGACCCGGCAGATCATCTCCACCTCCGGCGGCGCCGAGGCCGCCGAGCGGGCCAAGCAGGGCCTGTACGGGTGGATCACCGAGACGGTGCGCGCCCGTGCCGGCAGCACCGGTGACGACGTGTACGCGATGCTCGGCGCCGCGGTGGGCCGGGGCGAGGTCGGCGAGACGGAGGCGGTCGGCCTGGCCGGACCGCTGCAGATCGGCGGCGAGGCCGTCACGCACAACGTCGGGCAGATGCTGTACGTGCTGCTCACCCGGCCGGAGCTGATGGCCAGGATGCGCGACGACCGCCCCGGGGTCCGGGGCGCCCTCCTGGACGAGCTGCTGCGCTGGATCCCGCACCGCACCTCGGTGGGGCTCGCCCGCATCGCCCTGGAGGACGTCGACCTGCACGGAACCCGCATCCGCGCCGGCGACCCCGTGTACGTCTCCTACCTCGCCGCCAACCGGGACCCGGAGGTCTTCCCCGACCCGGACCGGATCGACCCGGACCGCGACCCCAATCCGCACCTGTCCTTCGGCAACGGGCACCACTACTGCACGGGTGCCGTCCTCGCCCGGATGCAGACCGAACTGCTCGTCGACACGCTGCTGGAGCGGCTGCCGGGGCTGCGGCTCGCGGTCCGGCCCGAAGAGGTCCGGTGGCGACGCCGGACCATGATCCGCGGCCCGCGCACCCTGCCCTGCGCCTGGTGAGAGCGGCGGTTCAGGCCCGCAGCCACTCCGTGACCACCACGTCCCCACCGGTCCGCAGCCGCAGCGCGAACGGGCCGGAGGGCGGGGCCTCGCCGGTGAAGCGCCCCAGGTCGTCCGCCGTGAGCCGGGCGTGGGCCCGCGGACCGCTCAGCACCTCGACGTCGGCCGGGCCCGGCGGCAGCAGCTGACCGATCAGGCCGTCCTCCGTCACCTCGACGTCGACGGTCACGTCGTCCACGCGGAAGGTCAGCATCCGCGGCGGGTCCTCCGCTCCCCTGACCGGGATGGCGTCGACCAGCGAGTCGAAGGTCAGCTCGGCGACGCGGGCGTCCAGGTCGTGCAGCGCGAAGGCGTCGACGGCGATCCGCCGCAGCTCGGCCGGGACCGGGTCCAGGATGGCGGCGGCCTGCCGCAGCTCCTCCTCCAGCAGTCCGGTGTCGAGTGCGTCGTCCGTGAAGTGCGTGGAGTCAGTGGAGTCCGTGAGGTCCGTGAGGTCCGCGAATGCCTCGTCGGACCCGTCGTCCCCGAACGCCTCGTCGTGCGTGCCGCTCATGTCGTCGTCCCCCGTGCCTCTAGCCGGGCCCGCAGCCGGCGCAGACAGCGCTGGCGCATCGGCCCGATGCTGCCCACCGCGATTCCCAGCGCGGCGGACACCTCCTGGTAACTGGGCGGTGGCGAGGAGATCAGCACGCGCAGCAACTGGCGGCACCGCTCGCCCAGTTCCTCGAACTCCTGCCACAACCGCCGCACGCGCTCGGTCTGCGCCGCGGCCTCCTCGGAGTCGAGCACCGACTCCTCGGGCGTACGCTCCTCGCTCGGCCGGTCGAGCAGCTGCGGGTCGTCGGTCGGGGTCCACCGCTTCGACGCCCTCAGCAGCTTCAGGCACTCGTGCCGTGCCGTGCTCGCCAGCCAGGAACCGGTCTTCTCGGGCTCGCGGATGCGCCCCAGGTGCTGGGCGAACCGGAACCAGGCGGTCTGGTACACCTCGTGCGCGTCGGCGTCGGACAGCCCGTGCGAGCGCGCGACGGACCACACCAGCGGGCCCAGCCCGTCCACCAACTGCTTCCAGGCCGCCGCGTCCCCGTCGGCGGCCAACTGGACGAGCACCCCGACATCTGCACGGTCCACGGTCCCACCCCTCGTGTACGACAGGCCATCGTACGCCGTGGAGTGGGTGGTTCCGCCGGGCATCGGGCCGCTCACGCCCCGTCGGCCGGCACCTCGACGGTGACCGGGTGCCAGGTGGGCGGCAGCAGCGCGGGCACGTGCGCCCCGCGCACCTCCGCGTACTCGGTGTTGGCGGCGAGCAGGCGGCGGCGCGCCACGCGCGGGTCCCGCTCCTTCGTCTCCGTCATGTGCGAGGCGACCAGGCCCGCGACGACGGGGGTCGCGAAGGAGGTGCCGCTCCACTGCGCGTGCCCCTCGAACATCACCTGGTCCGGCTTGGCGGGCGCCTCGCCGGGTTCGCTGAGGACGCCGTTGTGCCGGGGGTACCGGCAGGTGCAGGCGTAGCCGAAGCCGTACCGGCAGGCGTCGTAGGTGGAGTGCTGGTAGACGTAGGGCACGGGTGATCCGAAGCCGGTGAGGGCGCTGGTGAGGCGCTCGCCCGGGGCGTACACCTTGACCCAGCCGCCGTGGTTGCTGAAGCAGGCGCCGAACTCGCCGTCGGCGCGCAGCGCGCCGACCGACAGCACCGAGCGCTCCCAGCCGGGGAGTTCCGCGTAGGCGGCGGGCCAGAAAGGGGTGGCGCTGCCGTTGTTGCCGGCGGCGGCGACCAGCAGGGTGCGCTGGTCGCGCAGCTCCTCCATGAAGGCGTGCACGCCGAGCAGGCCGTCGGTGCGGCCGTTGGAGGTGCCGGCGGAGAGGCTGAGGATCTCGGGCCAGCCGTCGCGGTCGACGGCCTCGAAGAGCTTCTCGCCCAGCTCGGACTCCAGGATGGCGCCCGCGTCGTTGAGCGTGTTGCGGACGGTCACGTGGGTGTTGGGGGCGACGGCGGCGACGAGTCCGGCGATGAAAGTGCCGTGGCCGACGTACTGCTGGAGGACGCCGTCCTCGTCGCACTCCCTGATCTGCGGGTCGCCCTCGGTGTGGGCGAGCATCGGGGAGGACCGGTAGTCGTGCATCAGGCCGGTGTCGATGACGAGGACGCCCACGGCGGTTCCCGCGTCGTACGGCGTGTCGGCGGGCGCCGGGTTCGGCGGTGCGCCCACCGGGACGGGCACGGGTTCGTCGCCGGGGCAGGCGTTCACGGCGATGGAGACGACATGGTTGCGGCTGATCAGCCGGCGGCCCGCGCGCCCCTCCATGGTTCTGAGGGAGCGCAGGGCGTGCGCGACGGTGGGGTCGCCGCTCCCGTCGCCCTCGCCCGGGTCACCGACCCGGATGCGGGTGATGCCCGTCCGGTTGGCCGCGGGGCTCGCCCGGCGCACCTGGTCCGGGGTCAGGCCGTCCGTCGCGGTGAAGTGGTCGCGCACGGCGTCCTCGACGAGGCGGGCCTCCTCGCCGTCGCGGGCCAGGACGACGCCCTTCTCGTAGAGGAACTCGGCGGAGTCGTCCGGCCCCATCACCAGCGGGACGTCCGGCATCGAGCGCTGGATCTGGTCGAACTGCTCACGGAATCGCTGTGGTGCCATGGCATGTCCTCCACTGAGGCGGCGGTGTGACGGCGGTCGTGGCCACGGTGGTGGCGACAGTCGTCAATCAGAGTCCGGGGGTGGCCGATTGATACAGACTCGGCCCTGTGGGGTGTGGTTCCGGACCACTACCATCCGTGGGGTGACAGCGGGAAACGACGCGGTGCTCCAGCTCCTGCCGATGGTGTTCGCCGCCCCCGGCGAAGCGCTGGCCCGCGCGGAGGAACTGCTCGGGGCCGATCCCTCACCGCTGCACGCCTCGGTCGCCCATCAGGTGATCGGCATCTGGCAGCGGGACTTCGGCGACACCCGGCGGGCGCTGGCCCATCTGCGGCGCGCCCGTGAACTCGCGGCCCGCGCGGACTCGGCCGAGCGGGAGGCGGACGTACTGGCCACCCTGGGCGTGGCGCTGGTGCACGCCGGCCGCACCCGGGACGGGCTGGCGGCGTTCGAGCGGGGCGTCGCGCGCGGCACCGGGCACACCCGGGCGCGGGTGCTGTACCGGCGGGCGTACGTCTGGTGGGTGCTGGGGCGGCACGGCGAGGCGCTGGAGGACGTACGCCGGGCGGTCCCGGTGCTGCGGCAGGCCGACGACGTGATCTGGACGGCGCGGGCGCTGACCCTGCGGGCGACCGTGCACCTGGCGCTCGGCGCGGTGGAGCGGGCGGACGCCGACTTCACGGCGGCGGAGGCGCTGTGGGACACCACCGGCCAGGAACACGACAAGGCCGACGCGGTGGAGAGCCGGGGGCTGGCGGCGTTCCGCTCGGGCGACGTGCCGGCGGCTCTGAGGCTCCTGGACGAGGCGGAGGAGCGGTACGCGAAGCTGGGCACGCCGACGTTCATGCTGTCCATCCGCCGCTGCGAGGTGCTGATGGCGGCGGGGCTGGCGACGGAGGCACTGGCCGAGGCGGACGGGGCGATCGCGGCGCTGGACGGGATCGGCGGGCAGTCCACCCGCAAGGCGGAGCTGCTGCTGGTGGCCGCGCGCGCGGCCCGGCTGGCGGGCGATCCGCAGACCTCGCTGGCGCGCGCGGCCCTGGCGGTGCGGCTGTTCGCCGGGCAGCGGCGCACCTGGTACGAGACGCACGCCCGGCTGGTGCTGATCGAGGCGCGGGTGGCGACGGGGCGCGCCTCGGGGCGGCTGGTGGCGGACGCGGCGGCGGTGGCGGAGCGGCTGGCCGCCTTCGGTGCGCCGGCCGCCCCGGAGGCGTCGCTGCTGGCGGGACGGATCGCGCTGGGGCTCGGCTGGACGGCGGACGCGGAGCGGCATCTGGCGGTCGCCGCGCGCAGCCGGCACGGCGGGCCGCCGTTGGCCCGGATGACGGGCTGGGCGGCGCAGGCGCTGCGGGCGCGGGCGGCCGGGTCGGCGCGCGGCGTGCTGGAGGCATGCCGACGGGGTCTGGACGTCCTCGACGACCACCGGATGACGCTGGGCGCCTCGGAGTTGCGGGCGCGGGCCACCGCCCAGGGCGCGGAGCTGGCGGCGCTGGCGCAGCGGGCGAGCCTGGTGTCGGGCGGGCCGCGGCGGCTGCTGGTGTGGAGCGAGCGGTGGCGGGCGACGGTGCTGTCGGCGCCGCCGACCCGGCCGCCGGCCGACCCGGTGCTGCTGAGCACCATGACGGCGTTCCGGGAGCTGGCCGCCCGGGCGGAGGAGGCGCGCACGGACGGCGGCCGTCCCGCGCCCGCCCTGGAGCGCGAACAGCGCCGCCTGGAGCGGGAGATCCGCTCCCGCACCCTGCACATGCGGGGCGAGGGGCGCGGTGACGGCGACGGCGGCCGGTTCGACGTCGGGCGTCTGCTGGACCGGCTCGGCGACGAGCTGCGCCTGGTGGAACTGGCCGTGCTCGACGGGCGCGTGCACGTGCTGCTGTGCGGGCAGGGGCGGGTACGGCGGTTCGAGGCGGGGTTGCTGGCGGAGGCGGAGCGGGAGGCCGAACACGTACAGGCCGGGCTGCGCCGGCTGGCCCATCCCGGGGCGGAGGCCCGGCTGCCCCTGGTGGAGGCGGCCGGCGCGCGCCTCCAGGAGCTTCTGCTCGGTCCCGCCGCCGCTCATCTCGGCAACGGCCCGGTCGTCGTGGTCCCGCCGGGCAGGCTGCACCGCGTGCCGTGGGCCCTGCTGCCCGTGCTGCGCGACCGGGTGCTGAGCGTCTCGCCGTCGGCGAGCAGCTGGCTGCGCGCGAAGGACACCGCCCCGCCGCCCGGCGGCCGCCGGGTGCTGGTGCGCGGCCCGGGGCTGGCCAGCGGCGGCGCCGAGGTACCGGAACTCGCGGACCGCCACGCGGGCCCCCCTCCCCCGGCGCGCTCCGGGGAGAGTCCCCGGCGGGTTACGGGGGCCCGGTCGGGCGGCGCGGGACCGCTCGACGGCCGTCCCGTGCTGCTGGAGGGGGACGAGGCGAGCGTGCCCCGGGTGCTGCGGGAGCTGGACGGGGCGGCGCTGGCGCACATCGCCGCGCACGGCGCCTTCCGCGCGGACAGCCCCTTGTTCTCGTCGCTGCGGATGGCGGACGGGCCGCTGATCGTGCACGACTTCGAGCGGCTGGACCGCAGCCCGTACCGGATCATCCTGTCCTGCTGCGACACCGCCCGTCTCGCCTCGGTCGGCGCGGACGAGCTGCTCGGGCTGGTCACCGCGCTGCTGCCGCTGGGCACGGCCGGGGTGGTGGCGTGCAGCGCGCCGGTCAACGACGCCGCGGTGGTGCCGTTGATGCTCGCGCTGCACAAGGGCCTGGACGCCGGGCTGTCCCTCGCGGAGGCGCTGCGCGACGCGCGGGCCGCGCTGCCGGGCGACGCCGTGCACCAGGCGACGGGGTGGGCGTTCTCCGCGTTCGGGGCGGCCTGACCGGCCGACCGGCCGCCGCTCTCAGGCCGGCTGCGGCTGGGGCGGCTCCACCAGCCAGGGCAGGGCGCCGCGGTCACCGGCACCGAGGCGGGTGTAGGCGCCGTAGAGGTGGTTGCCGACGGTGCGGACGGAGAGGGTGAGTCGCTCGGCGATCTGCCGGTTGCTGAGCCCGGCGGCGGCGAGCGTGACGACCTGCCGCTGGCGGGCGGTGAGTTCGCCGAGGACCAGGCCGGACAGGGCGGGGGTGCGGGCGCCCTCGCAGCGCCGGGCGAGGGCGACGGCACGGGTGCGGGCGGTGCGCGCGGCGCTCGGGTCGCGGTGGACCCGTACCGCCTGGGCGTGGGCCTCGGCCGCGAAGAGCAGGAAGCCGCGCCGTTCCAGTTCCCCGGCCACCTCGTCCAGCGCCGGTCCGTCGCCCCGCGCCAGGGCGTCGGCGTGCGCGGCGAAGACGCCGGTCAGCCGGCCGGCCGCGCGTTCGGGCGCGCCGAGCCGGACGGCGTCGTAGGGGTCGCCCGCGGCGGCCGACCGGACCGCCTCGTCGAGGTCGCCGCGGACGGCGGCGGCCCAGGCGGCGACCGTCCCGGCGCACCGCCGCGGCTCCCGGTCCCCCGCGGTAGCGTCGCCCGACTGCGCCGCTGCCAGGGCGAGTTCGTCGCGGCAGGAGGTGTCCCGCGGGTCGCTCCGCAGGCCCTCCCGGGCCCAGGCCGCCGCCTCGGCCAGCCGTCCGCCCAGGCGGGCGAACCGGGCGCGCAGCGCCGCGTGCCGGGCCGGCAGCGGGACCCCCTCGGCCGCCAGCCACTCCCCGACGGGCGCGGACGGCTCGCGTACGTCGGCCCGCTCGATGCGGCGGGCCAGGGCGGCCGTCTCGGCGTCCAGGGCAGGGCCGCAGCGCTCCGGAGCGCGCGCCAGGCGCCGTGCCCGCAGCCGGCCCGCGGCGGCCCGCAGCACCGGCCCGTGCAGGGGGTGCGCGAGGCGGGTGGCGCCGTGGTCGTCGACGGTGACCAGGCCCTTGCCCTCCAGGCCCTCCAGGACGGACACGTCCAGGGTGTCCAGGCCGAGGGGCAGGGGTTCGGCGAAGGCGAGGCGTTCGAGCGTCTCGCGTTCCTCGGGCCGGACACGGTCCAGTACCTGGGCGGTGCGCTCCCGCACGGCCGCGGTGACCGGCACCGGCCCCCGCCAGGCCCACCGGCCGGTCTCCGGGACCGCGGTGAGCAGCCCCCGTTCGCGCACGGCGGTGAACAGCTCGCGCAGCAGGCGCAGATCGCCCCGGCTCAGCCGGTGCAGCCGGCGTGCGGTGAGGGGGTCGGGGGCGACTCCCTCGGCGGCCGTGAGCAGGTCGGCGGTCTCGTCGCGGGACAGCGGCGGCAGGGAGAGGCGGGGCAGCAGCTCCCCGGACCACAGCCGGGACACGGCGCCCGGCACGGGCACGCCCTCCGCGGCGACGACCAGGAGCCGGGTGCGGCCGTGCACGGCGAGCTGGTGCACGAGGGCCGCGGAGGCGTCGTCGAGCAGGTGGGCGTCGTCGACCAGCAGCAGGCGTACGCCGGACAGGAGCTGTACCGCCCGGTGCAGGGTGACGGACCCGGGCAGGAGGTGGGCGAAGGCGGCGAAGGGGATGTCCCGGGTCGCGGGCGTCCCGGCCGCCCGGGCGCAGTCCGTGCCGCGGACCGCCTCGGTCACGAGCCGGGTCTTGCCGCAGCCGGCCGGGCCGGTCACCACGATGCCGCCGCGTCCGGCGGTCACCGACCGTCGTACCAGTTCCAGTTCGTCCGTCCGCCCGGTGAACGGCCAGGGCGTCCGCAGTGCTCTCACGTCCCGCTCAGAAGTCGTCACGGAAACATGAGTCGGCCTACTCGCCCCTGATACAGGGCGACTTGAGTAGACCCCGACTCAGGCGACCGCACCCGCCCGGACGGCATGCTGGGGGTCATGACCGTACGCTACTGCTCGCTGGCGCGGCACCCCGCTCCCGTGTTGCCACCGGGACTGGCCGCCGAGCGCGTCGCCGCGCTGGTCGGCGGGCAGCGGATGTGGGTCAACGGCACCGTGCTGCACTACTGCTTCCTCGGCGGGGACACCGACTCCTCCGTGGTGCCGATGCCGGGCACCGGCCGCCCGCGGCGGGGGTCGTGGGCGGGGACCGAGGAGCAGCGGGACGTGGTCCGGGACTGCTTCCGGCAGTGGCAGGACCTCGGCATCGGGCTGGTCCTCACCGAGGTGGGCGACCGGTCGGAGGCCGAGCTGCGGATCGGCTTCCAGCCCGGCGACGGCTCGTGGTCGGCGGTGGGCAAGGACGCGCTGCGGGTCGGTCTGAACGACCGCACGATGAACTTCGGCTGGGACCTGACCGCGCCCGGGGAGCGCGCGACGGCCCTGCACCAGATCGGGCACGCGCTCGGCATGCTGCACGAGCACCAGAGCCCGTACTCCGGCATCCTCTGGGACGACGAGGCCGTCTACGCCGAGCTGGCGGGCCCGCCGAACCACTGGAGCCGGGAGCGGACCTTCCACAACATCCTGCGCAAGCTCGACGGCGACGAGGCCAACGGTCCGGTCTGGGACCCGCAGTCGATCATGGAGTATCCCTTCCCGTCCGGGCTGATACTCGAGCCGGAGCACTACCGCTCGGGTCTGCACCCGCCCGGCACCCTCTCCGCCGCCGACAAGGAGTTCGCCCTGCGCTGGTACCCGCCCCTCGGCCGGCCGGGCCCGCTGGTGCCGTTCCGTTCGGTGCCGCTGGGGCTCGGGCCGGGCGAGCAGGCCGACTTCCGCGTGGACCCGCCGGAGACCCGCGAGTACACCGTGGGCACCTTCGGCGACAGCGACGCCGTCGTGGTCGTCTTCGAGGTGCGGGACGGCCGGCCCCGCTACCTGGCCGGGCACGACGACGGCGGCACACCCCGCAACGCCACGATCAGGGCCCGTTTCGTCAAGGGCCGCCGCTATGTCGTCCGGGTGCGCCTGTACTCCTCGTGGGGTGCGGGCGAGACGGCGGTCATGTACTGGTGACCGCACGGCTCCGAGGCACCCGGGCGCCGCGGCCACAGGCCGGCGCCGGGGGCGGCCGGGGAGGCCACCCGCGGGGGACGGTGTCGCCGCGACACCGGACACGGGTGGCACTCCGGCCGGCCGGGCCCCGCTTCTTCGGGGGAGGAAGCGGGGCCCGGCCGTGCGCCGTCGGGGCCTCGCCCGGGCGCGCCACGTCGGGAACCCCCATGGGCACGACGCGCGCAGGGCCCTCGCGGAGCTGCTGCCCGCGAAGGCCCTGTCACGTCCGTCGGGACGACAGGATTTGAACCTGCGACCCCTTGACCCCCAGTCAAGTGCGCTACCAAGCTGCGCCACGTCCCGGTGCGCGCCACCCGTCCCGGCGTGATCGCGCTGGTCAAGCCTACCTCATCGGCGGGCCCGGGTGCGGTCGCCCGCCGCCCCCTCCGATGGGGCCGGCCACGTGCGCAAGGCGTCCTGGACGGTCACCAGCGACGGAACGGCCGTTACCCGCCTTTTCCTTCCGACGCCACCCGATGATCACATCGCGAGACGGCGTTGCGCCGGGCCCACCACCGGGCGTTACCTCGCACGGTGCGAATCGAACGACCCGAACACCTCAGCGCCCCCGCCGGCGGTGACCGCTCCGCGCGGCGTGCCGTGACCGTCTTCCCGATCCTCGTCCTGCTGGCCGGCGCCCTCGGCCTGCTGCTCCCCGGGAGTTTCACCGGAGGGAGCGAGGCGGTTCCGTATCTGCTGGGCGTCGTGATGTTCTGCATGGGCATCACCATGACCCCCGAGGACTTCCGTGGGGTCGTGAAGCGTCCGTGGGCGGTGGCCCTCGGTCTCGTCGCGCACTACGTGATCATGCCGGGGCTCGGCTGGGCCGTCGCCCACCTGCTCGATCTCCCGCCGCAGCTCGCGGCCGGCGTCATCCTCGTCGGCTGCGCGCCCAGCGGCACCGCCTCCAACGTGGTGACGTACCTGGCCCGGGGCGACGTCGCCCTGTCGGTGTCCGTCGCGACGGTCTCCACCCTGGTCGCGCCGCTCGTCACGCCGCCCCTGACGCTGCTGCTGGCCGGTGAGTACCTTCCGGTCGACGCCGGGTCCATGGTCACCGACATCCTCAAGACGGTGCTGCTGCCGGTCCTCGCGGGGCTGGCCGTACGGCTGCTGGCGGGGCGGTACGTGGAGCGGGCGCTGCCGGTTCTGCCCTGGCTGTCGGCGGTCACCGTCTCGGTGATCGTGGCGGTCGTGGTGGCGGGCAGCGCCGAGGCCATCAAGTCGGCCGCGGCGATGGTGTTCCTCGCGGTGGTGCTGCACAACGGCCTGGGCCTGGCGCTGGGGTACGGGGCCGGACGCCTGGGCCGCCTGGGCGAGCCCGCGAGCCGTGCGATGGCCTTCGAGGTCGGCATGCAGAACTCCGGTCTGGCGGCTTCCCTGGCCACGGCGCACTTCAGCCCGCTCGCGGCCCTGCCGGCGGCGGTGTTCTCCGTCTGGCACAACGTCTCCGGCGCGGTGGCGGCGGCCTGGCTCTCGCGCCGGGGGCGGTGACGTGTCCCGCGGCGGGCCGAGCGGTGCGACGATCCACAGGGCCACGTAGGCGGAGAGGCCGCCGCCTGCATGGTGGGCGGTGTTCACGTCGCCGTGCCTCGCCGGAGGAGCGACGAAGTGTCCGCGCGCGCCCCCGGATACGCCACACCCTGTCGGCCCCGGAGCCGCCGCCGCCCCGGCTAGCGTCACGGCATGACCCACAGTTTCGTCGTACACGTCCCCGAGGCCGAGCTCGAACCCGAGCCCCTCTCCCCCGAGCAGATCGTCTCCGGCACCCCGAGGTGACCGGCAAGGTGGTCTGGGAGTCGGCGGACGGCCGCCGGGTGCGCGGGGTCTGGCAGATCACCCCGGGGGTGGTCACCGACACCGAGGCGGACGAGATGTTCGTGGTGCTCAGCGGCTCGGCCACCATCGAGGTGGCGGGCGGCCCGACGCTGACGGTCGGTCCGGGCGACCTGGCCGTGCTGCGCGAGGGCGACCGCACGACGTGGACGGTGCACGAGACGCTGCGCAAGGCGTACGCGATCGACCTGGGTTAGCCCGACGCCCGCCGGGCTTTGTCCTGTCAAAAGGTTGACATGATGCCGACGCTCCGCACAGGGTGGGCGGGACAGCGCAGGGACCGGTCCGAAGAAGGGCTCTCATGGTGGACGCACTCGGTGTCGCCGTCGTCGGTTTCGGCTGGATGGGCCGGGTGCACACCCAGGCGTACGCCCGGGTCCGCCACCACTATCCGCGGCTGGCCCTCCGTCCCGAGCTGATCACCGTCGCCGAGGAGGTGCCGGGACGGGCCGAGGAGGCCGCCGCGCAGTTCGGCTTCGTCTCCACGACCCGCGACTGGCGCGAGGTGGCCGCGGACCCGCGGGTCCGGGCGGTCAGCATCACCGCGCCGAACTTCCTGCACCGGGAGATCGCCGTCGCCATGGCCGAGGCGGGCAAGCACATCTGGATCGAGAAGCCGGTCGGTCTCTGCCTCGACGACGCGCGGGCCGTGGCGGACGCGGTCGCCGAGGCCGGGGTACAGGGCGCGGTCGGCTTCAACTACCGCAACGCGCCCGCCGTGGAGGCCGCCCGCGCGCTGATCGCCGACGGGGAGATCGGCACGGTCACCCATGTCCGCATCCGTCTCTTCAGCGACTACGCCGCCCATCCCGAGGGGGCGCTGACCTGGCGCTACGAGCGTGAGCGCGGCGGCAGCGGGGTGCTCGGCGACCTGGCCTCGCACGGCGCGGACCTGGCCCGTTTCCTGCTCGGCGACATCGCGTCGCTGACCGCCGACACGGCCGTGTTCGTGCCGCGACGGGCCCGCCCCACCGCCGCCACCGCCGGGCACGCGCGGGCCGCCGGCGGCGACATGGGGCCGGTCGAGAACGAGGACTACGTCAACTGCCTGCTGCGCTTCGCCTCCGGCGCCCGCGGCGTCCTGGAGGCCAGCCGGGTCTCGGTCGGCGAGCAGAACAACTACGGCTTCGAGGTGCACGGCACCACGGGGGCGGTGTTCTGGGACTTCCGGCGCATGAACGAACTGGGCGTCAGCCGCGGCACCGCGTACCAGGACCAGCCGGTCAGCACGGTATACGTCGGCCCGGCGCACGGCGAGTTCGCGGCCTTCCAGCCGGGTGCCGCCAACGCCATGGGCTACGACGACCTCAAGGTGGTGGAGGCCCACCGTTTCCTGCGCTCGATCGCCGAGTCGACCCCGTACGGCGCCACCCTGCCGGACGCCGTGCACAGCGCGGCCGTACTGGAGGCGATGGTCCGGTCGGCGGAGCACGGTACCTGGGTCAGCCCCGCGCTCGACGGGTGAGGGCGTCCCGGCGGGCCCGCGTCGCCGATCGGCCCAGCAGTCCCCGGACCGGGACCAGCACCAGCCGGCTCCACATGGCCGCCGGGCCGACCGCCAGGCCGAGCGGGGACAGGGTGATCACCTGGCCGTCGACCTGCTCCACGTAGCCGAAGACGGCGGTGCGCGTCACACGGTCGCGGTGTCGGGAGGCAGGTTGTGCGGGGTGACGACCTGGATCGCCGACGGCCGCGCGGGACCGGCGGGCGGCAGGGCGCCGTGTGCCCGCATCACGTGGCGGCACGCCTCGCGCAGGTCCTGGCGCAGGTCGTGGTGGAGGACGACGGACAGGCGCCGCTCGCGCAGCAGGCGGGTGTTGTCCTGGTCGAGGTCGTGGGCGACGAACACCTCGCAGACGCGGCCGAGGTCCTCGAAGGCGCGCAGGGTGGCGATGTTGCCGCCGCCGATCGAGTAGACCGCCCGGATGTCCGGGTCGCGTTCCAGCGCGGCCCGCACCAGGTCGTACTGGGTGGCGTCCAGGCCCTGCCCCTCGGCGATCTCGACGAGGGCCCGCCCGGGGTGGCGGGCCCGCATCAGGCCCCGGAAGCCCATCTCCCGCTCCTCCTCGTTGCGGAAGAAGCCGCTGCTGAGGCTGGTGAGGACGTTGCCGGGACGGTCGCCGAGCCACTGGCCCATGAGGTAGGCGGCGGTCGCGCCGGCCGCCCGGTCGTCGATGCCGACGTAGGCGACCCGGGGGGCGGCGGGCAGGTCCGTCGCCAGGGTGACGACGGGGACGCCGGCGGCGGTCAGCCGGGTCACGGCGGCGTTCACCTCGGGGACGTCCGGGGCCTTGAGGATCACCCCCTGGGAGCCGCGCCGGGCGATCCGGTCCAGGGTGGCGGTCAGCTCCCCGGCCGGGTCCGTCTCGCGGAAGTGGAAGCGGCAGCGCACCACCGCCGGGTGCAGCGCGGGCAGTTCGGCCTCCAAGGCGGCCCGCACGGCGGTGGTGAAGCGTTCCGGGGCCTGCATCACGATGTCGCACATGAACGTGCGGCCGACCAGCCGGACCTGGGTGCGCTGGCGGTCCAGGTCGGCGATGGCCCGGCGCACCTCGTACGCCGTGCTCTCGCGCACGCCGCCGCGGCCGTTGAGCACCCGGTCGACGGTGGCCTCGCTCAGGCCCGCCTGCCGGGCGATCTCCCGGATCGGGAAGGGGTGTCCCATGACCGGCTCCTCGGCTTCCTCCCGCGGCACGCTCTGAGGGGTTTTTGATGGCCGCCTGCTGGTTGTTCGACGCGTTTGTCAGGACAAGAATGACAGCACCGCGTCGCCCCTGTCAGCGAAAGGACGACGATGTCCGCCACGCCCCTGCCCGCCCCGCGCTCCCGGCTGTCCGAACGGGACTGCGACCTCGACGCCTTCCGCGCCCTGGTCGAGCAGTCGACCGACCCGGCCGCCCACCCGCGGGCCACGGCCGTCGAGCACAACGTCCCCCTGTACGACGCGGGGGAACTGCGCGACGACGAGGGGACGGCGGCCGAACTCGTCCACGCCCTCGCGGACGGCCCCGGCATCGTCGTCCTCAAGGGCGCCTTCCCGGACGCGTCGGTGGTCGACCGGGCCACCGCCGTCTTCGACGCGCTGATCGAAGAGCAGCGCGCCTCGGGCGCCACCGCCGGCGACCACTTCGCCGCGCCGGGCGCCAACGACCGGGTGTGGAACGCGCTGGAGAAGGCAGCCCTGCACGACCCCGACACCTTCGCCGACTACTACGCCAACGACGTCCTGGCCCTGGTCGCCCGGGCCTGGCTCGGTCCCGGCTACCAGGTCACCTCGCAGATCAACGTGGTCAATCCGGGCGGCGCGGCCCAGACGGCGCACCGCGACTACCATCTCGGCTTCCTGTCGTCCGAGGCGGCGGCGGCCTACCCGGCGCACGTGCACCGCCTCTCCCCCGTCCTCACGCTCCAGGGCGCGGTCGCCCACTGCGACATGCCCGTGGAGTCGGGGCCGACGATGTACCTGCCGCACTCCCAGAAGTACGAGCCGGGTTATCTGGCCTGGCGGCTCCCCGAGTTCCGGGCCTGCTTCGAGGAGCGCCACGTGCAGTTGCCCCTCGCCAAGGGCGACGCCGTCTTCTTCAACCCGGCGCTGTTCCACGCGGCGGGCACCAACCGCTCCGCCGGCATCCGCCGCATGGCCAACCTGCTGCAGATCTCGTCCGCGTTCGGCCGCGCGATGGAGAGCGTGGATCGGGAGGCGGTGGTGAACGCCGTCTTCCCGGTGCTGCTGAAGCGCCGGGCCGAGGGTGCGGGCGAACGGTGGCTGGAGAACGTGGTCGCGGCGAGCGCCGAGGGCTATCCGTTCCCCACCGATCTGGACAGCGATCCGCCGGTAGACGGTCTGGCTCCGCCCTCCCAGGCGGACGTCGTACGGCGCGCGTTGCGTGAGGAGTGGACGCCGGACGTGCTCCGTGCCGAGCTGCGCGTCGGGGCCCGGCGCCGGGAGAGCCGGGGGACGCGGTGAGCCTGCTCGACGGAAAGGTCGTCCTGGTCAACGGCGGCACCCAGGGCGTCGGCGCCGCGATCGCGCGGGCCGCCGTCCGGGAGGGGACGGTCCTGGCCGTCACCGGGCGGCGGCCGGAACCGGGCGAGGCCCTGGTCGCCGAGCTGAGGGCGGCGGGCGGCGAGGCGGTGTTCGTGCGGGCCGATCTGGCGGACGCCGGGCAGGCGAAGGCGTCCGTGGGCCGGGTGGTGGAGGCGTACGGCCGGATCGACTGCCTGGTCAACTCGGCGGGGCTGACGTCCCGGGGGACGCTGCTGGACACCACGCCCGAGCTGTTCGACCAGCACATCGCGATCAACCTCAGGGCGCCGTTCTTCGCGATGCAGGCGGCGGTCGCGGACATGGTGGGCCGGGGCGCGCCCGGCACCGTCGTCAACGTCATCACGTCGTCGGCGCACGGCGGGCAGCCGTTCCTGGCACCGTACGTCGCCGCCAAGGCCGGCCTGGTGGGCCTGACCCGCAACGCCGCGCACGCCCACCGCTTCGACCGGGTGCGGATCAACGGCCTGAACATCGGCTGGACGGCGACCGAGGGCGAGGACGCCACCCAGCGGGCCTTCCACGGCGCCGGGGACGACTGGCGCGAGCGGGCCGCCGCAAGGTTGCCGATGGGCAGGCTCGGGCAGCCGGACGAGATCGCCGACTTCGTGGTCCTGCTGCTGTCGGACCGGTCCGGCGTGGTCACGGGCTCGGTGATCGACTGGGACCAGAACGTCCTGGGCGGCCTGGACTGAGTACCCGGGCCCGGCCCGGCAGCCGCCCTCCGCACCCCCGGCACGGCCCGCGCACACCGCGCTGTCCGGCACGGCACCCCCACACCGCGTGTCCGGCACGGCACCCCCACACCGCGCGTCCGGCACCGTACGGCACCCACGCACAAGGAGCAACGAGAACCATGCGCATCGGAATCCTCGGCCTCGGCCGCATCGGCGCCTTCCACGCCGAGACCCTCCACACGCTGGAAACCGTCGACTCGCTCGTCGTCGCCGACCCGTACGCGGACGCGGCGAAGGCGGCGGCCGAGCGGTTCGGCGCCGAGATCGCGGACTCCCCCGAGGCGTTGCTGGCCGCCGGGGTGGACGGCGTGGTGGTCGCGGCGGCGACCGACGCCCACCCGGCCCTCATCGTGGCCGCCGTCGAGGCGGGCGTCCCCGTCTTCTGCGAGAAGCCCGTCGCCCGCACCATGACGGAGGGCGTCGAGGTGCTCAAGGCGGTCGCGGGCCGTGACGTGCCGGTGCAGATCGGCTTCAACCGCCGCTTCGACGCCGGCTTCGTCGCGGCACGGGAGGCCGTACGGGCAGGAGAGCTGGGCAAGCTGCACACGGTGCGGTCGACCACGCTGGACCCGGCGCCGCCGCCGGCGGCGTACATCGCGGCCTCGGGCGGCATCTTCCGCGACTGCTCGGTGCACGACTTCGACGTCATCCGCTGGGTGACGGGCCGTGAGGTGAGCGAGGTGTACGCCGTGGGCGGCAACCGGGGCGCCGACTTCATCCGGGAGGCGGGCGACGCGGACACCACCGGCGCGGTCCTCACCCTGGACGACGGCACGATCGCGGTGGTATCCAACAGCCGGCACAACGCCCGCGGCTACGACGTCCGCATGGAGATCCACGGCTTCGCCGACTCCATCGCGGTCGGTCTGGAGGACAAGCTGCCGCTGCGCTCGGTCGAGCCCGGCACGGCCTTCCCGGCCGGAGTGCCGCACGACTTCTTCATGGACCGCTTCGCCGCCGCCTACCGCACCGAGCTGACCGCCTTCACCGAGGTCGTCGCCGGTGCCCGGCCTTCCCCCTGCACCGTCGAGGACGCGCTGGAGGCGGGCTGGATCGCCGAGGCGTGCACCCTGTCGCTGCGGGAGCACCGCCCCGTGACGGTGGCGGAGGTCAAGCGGGGCTGAGCGCCGTCATAACGGGTCGGCGGGGTGCGCGGTCAGCCCGCCGGCTCACTGATGTTCACCATCCAGGGGACGCCGAAGCGGTCGGTGCACATGCCGAAGACGTCCCCCCACATCTGCTTCTCCAGCGGCACGGCCACGGTGCCGTCGGCGGACAGCTTCTCCCAGTAGCCGCGCAGCTCGCCGGCGTCGTCGCCGCTGAGGCTCACCGAGAAGTTGGTGCCCGGGGTGTACTCCATGCCGGGCGGCGTGTCGGAGGCCATCAGGGTGAAGCCGCTCGGCGTCTCCAGCAGGGCGTGCATGATCTTGTCGGTGTAGGCGCTGTCGGGCATGCCGGACTCGCCGAAGGTGTTCAGCGACAGGGTCCCGCCGAACACCTGCGCGTAGAATTCCATCGCCTCTCGGGCGTCGCCGTCGAAGCTCAGATAGGGATTGAGACGCGAGGTCATGACTGCCTCCCGGGACGGGACGAAGGGCCAGTGCTCCGCACGCTAGCGCGCGGCACCGGCGACGGCCCGCCGAGCGGCGCGCCGGCGGGACCCGTCCCCGCCGGCGCCGTCGGGATCAGGCTCCGCAGGAGCGCAGGAACTTCCTGGTGCGCACCGCGATCGGCAGGGGCCGGTCCGGTTCGCAGGGGTACATGTCCTGTTCGACGATGGCGAAGAGATCGACGTCGAGCCGCTGGGCCGCGGTGAGCACCGGTCCCAGCTCCGGTACCCCGGCGGGCGGCTCGCACATCACGCCGCGCTGCACGGCCGGTCCGAAGGGGACGCCGTTGGCGCGCACGTCGGCGAGGATCTCCGGGTCGACCTGCTTGAGGTGGAGGTAGCCGATGCGCTCGCCGTAGGTCTCGATCAGCTTGACGCTGTCGCCGCCGCAGTAGGCGTAGTGGCCGGTGTCCAGGCAGAGGCTCACCCGGTCGGAGTCGGTGGCGTCGAGGAAGCGCTCGACGTGCTCCTCGGTGTCGATGTGGGTGTCGGCGTGGGGGTGGACGACGATGTCCAGGCCGTAGCGCTCCTTCACCTCGTGGCCGAGGCGTTCCATGCCCTTGGTGAGGTGGGCCCACTGCTCGCCGGTCAGCTCGGGCGGCTCCAGGATCTCGGCGGTCTTGTCGTCGCGCCAGAAGGACGGGATGACGACGAGGTGCTTCGCGTCCATGGCCTGCGTGAGGGCCGCGACGCGGCTGACCTGTTCCCAGGTGCTCTCCCACTCGGAGGGGCCGCGGTGCAGCCCGCAGAAGATGGTGCCCGCCGAGACCTTGAGGCCGCGCCGGGCCACCTCCTCGGTGAGGCGGGCGGGGTCGGTGGGGAGATAGCCGTAGGGGCCGAGTTCGATCCACTCGTAGCCGGCCTCGGCGACCTCGTCCAGGAAGCGTTCCCAGGGGACCTGGCGCGGGTCGTCGGGGAACCAGACGCCCCAGGAGTCGGGGGCCGAGCCGACGCGGATGCGGTCCAGGGCAGCGGGCATGTCAGGCCTTCCCTTCGGCGGGTGCGGCGGTGTCGGACGCGGGGGTGTCGCCGGCCGGGTCGGATGCGCCGGCCGCGGGGGCTTCCGGCTCCTCGGGGAGGGCCGCCACGTCCACCCCGCCGACCTGCGCCAGCTCGTGCTTGAGGGCCGCGAGTTCGGCGCCGCCCGCCATGTGGTTGGTGAGTTCCTCCAGGGTGATGTCGGCGCGGGCCGCGCTCAGCTCGAGGGTGCCCAGGCGCAGCACGCTGAAGTGGTCGCCGACCAGGAAGGCGTGGTGCGGGTTGTGGGTGATGAAGATGACCCCGAGTCCGCGCTCGCGGGCGGCGGCGATGTACTTCAGGACGACGCCGGACTGCTTGACGCCGAGGGCGGCGGTGGGCTCGTCGAGGATGAGGACACGGGCGCCGAAGTAGACGGCGCGGGCGATGGCGACGCACTGGCGCTGCCCGCCGGACAGCGTGCCGATGGGCTGCTCCAGGTCGTCCAGGACGATGCCCATGTTGCGCAGTTCCTCGTCCGCGGTCCGCTTCATGCGGGCGATGTCGAGACGGCGGACCGGCCAGGGGCCCTTGGTCATCTCGGAGCCGAGGAAGAAGTTCCGCCACACCGGCATCAGCGGGATCGTGGCGAGGTCCTGGTAGACGGTGGCGATACCGCGGGCGAGGGCGTCGCGCGGGGTGTGGAAGCGCACCGGTTCGCCGTCCACCAGGAAGTCGCCCTCGGTGTGCTGGTGCAGCCCGGAGATGATCTTGATCAGGGTGGACTTGCCGGCACCGTTGTCACCGAGGACGCAGGTCACCCGTCCGGGGTGGACGGCGAGGTCGACGCCGTGCAGGGCGCGGATGTTGCCGTACGCCTTGCCGGCGCCGCGCAGTTCCACGATCGGGCGGCCCTCCCGCTCGGGTGCGGGGTCCGCGAGGACGGCGCCGTGGGTGCCGGGGGTCTCGCTGGTCATCGCTGTCACCTCCGGGTCGCCGCGCGGCGCACGTACAGGTTGATGAGGACGGCTCCGAGCAGCATCACGCCGAGGAACGCCTTGAACCAGTCGGGGTTCCAGCCGGCGTAGACGATGCCCTGGTTCACCATGCCGAACATGAAGGCGCCGAAGACGGGGCCGACGGCGGAGCCGTAGCCGCCGGTGAGCAGGCAGCCGCCGATGACGGCCGCGGCGATGTAGATCAGCTCCTGGCCGACGCCCTCGCCGGACTGCACCGTGTTGAAGGAGAAGAGCTGGTGCATGCCGACGAACCAGGCGCCGAAGCCGACCAGCATGAACAGCGTGATCTTTGTGAAGGTGACCGGGACGCCGACCGCGCGGGCGGACTCCTTGCTGCCGCCGACCGCGAAGACCCAGTTGCCGTACTTGGTGCGCAGCAGCACCCAGGTGGCGAGGGCCGCGAAGGCCAGCCACCACACCACCGTGATCTTCACCTGGACGCCGCCGACGTCGAAGGAGGAGGCGAAGAGGGCCTTGGCCTGGTCGAAGCCGTCCATGTCGCTGATGTCGTCGGTGGCGACGTTGCCGGTGACCAGCTTGGTGACGGCGAGGTTCACACCCTGGAGGATCAGGAAGGTGCCGAGGGTCACCAGGAAGCTGGGCAGGCCGGTCTTCACCAGTACCCAGCCGTTGAACGCGCCGACCGCGAGGGAGACCACGAGGGCGACGATCACGCCCATCCAGACGTTCATGGTCAGCTGGTAGCTGAGCATGCTCGCGGTGAGCGCGGAGGTGACCACGGCGACACCGGCGGACAGGTCGAACTCGCCGCCGATCATCAGCAGGGCCACCGGCAGCGCCATGATCCCGATGGTGGACGACTGGTACAGCACCGTCGCCATGGAGCCGCCCTCGCGGACCGAGGGCGCGGCGATCAGGAAGAAGACGAAGACGGCGACGGCGCCGAGGAAGACCCCGACCTCGGGGCGGGCGAGCAGGCGCAGTGCCACGGAGCGCTGCCGGGTGCGTCCGTCGGTCTCCTTCGGGCCGGGGGCCGGCGGTGTGGTCACCGCCGGCTCAGCCTGTCGGGTCATGCTCATCACCGGGTGCCCTTCGCGGCGAACTCGGCGACGGCCTTCACGTTGGACTTGTCGACGAAGGCCGGGCCGGTCAGCACCGGCTGCTCACCGCCGCCGCTGTAGTTGCCGTTGTTCTTGTAGAGCCACAGGCCGTCGACGGCGAGGTAGCCCTGGAGGTAGGGCTGCTGGTCGACGGCGAACTCGATGTCGCCCTTCTCGATGGCGCCGGTCAGCTCCTTGTTGAGGTCGAAGGTGGCGACCTTCGCCTCGCTGCCGGCCTCGTCCACGGACTGCACGGCGGTCATGGCGAACGGGGCGCCCAGGGTGACGAGGTGGTCGACGTCGCTCGACTGCTTGAGCTTGGCGGTGATCGTCGACTTCACCGAGGGCATGTCGGTGCCGTTGACGTAGAGGTTCTCGATGGAGCCCTCGAAGGTCTTCTTCACGCCGTCGCAGCGCTGGGTGAGGCCGACGTTGCCCTGTTCGTGGACGACGCACACTGCCTTCTTCGCGCCGTCCTCGTTCAGCCGCTTGCCGAGCGCCTCGCCGGCCACGGTCTCGTCCTGGCCGAAGAACTCCATCAGGCCGAGCTGCTTCCAGTCCGCGAGGCCGGAGTTGAGCCCGACGACGGGTATGCCGGCCTGCTCCGCCTTGCCGATGACACCGCGCAGGGCGTCCGGCTTGGCGAGGGTGACGGCGATGCCGTCGACCTTCTGGTCGATCGCGTTCTGGACCAGGTTGGCCTGGCTGCCCGCGTTCGGGTCGGCGGAGTAGACCAGCTTGATGTTGTCCTTGGCGGCGGCGGCCTCGGCGCCCTTGCGGACGATGTCCCAGAAGGTGTCGCCGGGCGCCTGATGGGTGACCAGGGCGACGGTCATGCGCGGGGTGTTCGCCTTGCCCGCGGACGCACCCGAGTCCCCCTCCTCGTCGGCCTTCTTCCCTCCGGAGCTGCTGGAGCAGCCGGCGAGGGTCAGGGCCGCGGCGGCGGCGAGGGCCACGGCGGGGGCGATTCTGCGGGAGCGGGCGTGCGAAGAGCGGTCCATCTTTCCTGCACCTCACTGTGCGACTGTGCGACGGGGAAGCCGTGTGCCAGACCGGAGAAGAACGGCTGTTGCTGCGCTGGGTCCGGATACAAGTCCTTGAGACGCCCGCTGTCAATACTTTGTCAAGACATCATTTCACTCACAGGTCCGAATGTAAGTACAAAGTATTGACATGGCCGTCCGGGAGTCATACACCTGGGAGGCGGCAGGCCCCCGCCCAGCCCGAGGAGCGTCGCACATGGCCGAGTCAGTCCCGCGTTTCGATCTGATCACGATGGGCCGCATCGGGGTCGATCTCTATCCCTTGCAGACCGGCGTGCCGCTGGCGGAGGTCGAGACCTTCGGCAAGTTCCTCGGCGGTTCGGCCGCCAACGTGGCGGTCGCCGCCGCCCGCCTCGGCCGCACCGCAGCCGTCATCACCCGCACCGGCGACGACGCCTTCGGCGGCTATCTGCACCGGGCGCTGAAGGAGTTCGGCGTCGACGACCGCTGGGTCACCCCGGTCGCCGCGTACCCGACCCCCGTCACCTTCTGCGAGATCTTCCCGCCGGACGACTTCCCGCTCTACTTCTACCGGCGCCCCAAGGCACCCGACCTGGAGATCCACCCGGAGGAGCTGGACCTCGACGCGATCCGTGCCGCCGCCGTCTTCTGGATCACCGGCACCGGACTGAGCGAGGAGCCGAGCCGCACGGCCACCCTCGCCGCCCTCGCCCACCGCGCCAAGTCCGGCACGACCGTCTTCGACCTGGACTGGCGCCCCATGTTCTGGTCCGACCCCGAACAGGCCCGTTCCCACTACGCCGAGGCGCTGCGGTACGCGACCGTCGCGGTCGGCAACCTCGACGAGTGCGAGATCGCCACGGGCGTGCGCGACCCGCGCGCCTGCGCCGAGGCGCTGCTGGCGGCCGGGGTCGAGCTGGCCGTCGTCAAGCAGGGCCCGAAGGGGGTGCTCGCCGTGCACCGCGACGGCCGCAGCGCCGAGGTGGAACCGGTGCCGGTCGAAGTCGTCAACGGGCTCGGCGCGGGCGACGCGTTCGGCGGCTCGCTCTGCCACGGTCTGCTCGCCGGCTGGGAGCTGGAGCGGACCATGCGGTACGCCAACGCGGCCGGCGCCCTCGTCGCCTCCCGTCTCGCCTGCTCCTCCGCGATGCCCACCGTCGCGGAGGTCGACGGCCTCCTCGCGCGAGCCACTCCCTGAACGGAGCAACGCCTTGTCCCTCAGCATCCCCGACCTCACCGCGGTCAGAGCCCGGCACCCGGAGGCCGTCGCCGAGGCGGCCGCCCGCCGCAGCCGCCGGCCGCTCATCGGCGACTCCGGCCGCCTGATGATCGTGGCCGCCGACCACCCGGCGCGCGGAGCGCTCGGCGTCGGAGACCGCGGGCTCGCCATGGCCAATCGGGCCGACCTGCTGGAACGCCTGTGCACCGCGCTGTCCCGGCCGGGCGTCGACGGGGTGCTCGCCACCGCCGACGTGCTGGAGGACCTGCTGCTGCTCGGGGTGCTGGACGACAAGGTCGTCATGGGCTCGATGAACCGCGGGGGCCTCGCGGGCGCCGCCTTCGAGATGGACGACCGCTTCACCGGCCACCGCGCCGAGGACATCGCCCGGCTGCGCTTCGACGCAGGCAAGCTGCTGCTGCGCATCGACTACGACGACCCCGGCTCGCTGTCCACCATGGAGGCGACCGCCCGCGCGATCGACGCGATGGCCGCCCGTGAACTGCCCGTCTTCGTCGAGCCGTTCATCTCCCGTCGCGTCGGGGGCCGGGTCCGCAACGACCTGTCCGCCGAGGCGGTCACCCGGTCCATCGCCATCGCCTCGGGCCTCGGCGGCACCTCGGCCTACACCTGGCTGAAACTGCCCGTCACGCAGGACCCGGACGACATGGGCGAGGTCCTGGAGACCTCGACGCTGCCCGCCGTGCTGCTGGGCGGCGACATAGGCGGCTCGCCCGCGGACCAGAGCGCCGCCTACGAACGCTGGCGCAAGGCGCTCCGGCTGCCCACCGTGCAGGGCATGGTCGTCGGCCGTTCGCTGCTCTACCCGGCCGAGGGCAGCGTGGAGCAGGCGGTGGACACCGCGGTCGGACTGCTGTGAGCGGCGTGGAGACGACGAGAGGGGAAGAGGAGATGACGTACCACCTCCCGGCGGGCAAGGCCGCGGACGGGGTCCTGGCCGTCGACGTGACGCCCGAGAAGGCCGGCTGGGGCTGGTCCAGCCTGCGCGTGCTCGACCTGCCGCCCGGCGGCACCCACACCTTCGACAGCGCCGACAGCGAGTGGATCGTCCTCCCGCTCAGCGGCGCCTGCACGGTCGCCACCGCCGACGACTCCGGCCGGGAGACCTTCGAACTCCACGGCCGCGCGGACGTGTTCAGCGGCGTCAGCGACTTCGCGTACGTGCCGCGCGACGCCCGTACGACCGTGACGACCGCCGGCGGGGGCCGCTTCGCCCTCACCGGCGCCCGCTGCACCCGCCGCCTGCCCGCCCGCTACGGACCGGCCTCGTCGGTGCCGGTGGAGCTGCGGGGCAGCGGGAACTGCTCGCGGCAGGTGAACAACTTCGGCGCGGCGGGGACGTTCGAGTGCGACAAGCTGATCGCGGTGGAGGTCATCACCCCCGGCGGCAACTGGTCGTCCTTCCCGCCGCACAAGCACGACGAGCACCGCCCCGGCGAGGAGTCCGCGCTGGAGGAGATCTACTACTTCGAGTTCGCGGCCCACGAGGGCACTCCCGGCCTCGGCTACCAGCGCGTCTCCCCCTCCGGGCGGGGGCGGGGCACGGACGTGCTGGCCGAAGTGCGCGACGGTGACGTGGTGCTGATCCCGGACGGCTGGCACGGCCCGTCGATGGCGGTCCCCGGCCACCACATGTACTACCTCAACGTCATGGCCGGTCCGGAGCCCGAACGCGCCTGGCTGATCTGCGACCACCCCGACCACGCCTGGGTCCGCGACACCTGGCCCGACCAGCCCGTCGACCCCCAACTCCCCCTCTACACCGCACCGGAGAGGTCCGCATGAGCGCCGCCGCCACCCGCCGACTGACCACCGCCCAGGCCCTGGTGCGCTTCCTGGCCGCCCAGTACACCGAACGCGACGGCGTGCGGCGCCGCCTGATCTCCGGCACCTGGGGCGTCTTCGGCCACGGCAACGTGGCCGGGATCGGCCAGGCCCTCGTCGAGTACGCCGACGTCATGCCGTACCACCAGGGCCGCAACGAACAGGCCATGGTGCACGCGGCCGTGGGCCACGCCCGTCATCTGAACCGCCTGTCCGCGCAGGCGGTGACGACGTCCATCGGCCCCGGCGCCACCAACCTGGTGACCGGCGCCGCGCTCGCCACGATCAACCGTCTCCCGGTCCTCCTGCTCCCCGGCGACTACTTCGCCTCGCACGCCGCCGATCCGCTGCTCCAGCAGCTGGAGCACCCGATCGAGGCCGACGTGTCGGTCAACGACACCCTGCGCCCCGTCTCCCGCTACTTCGACCGCGTCACCCGCCCCGAGGCCCTCGTCGCCTCCGCGCTCCAGGCGATGCGCGTGCTCACCGACCCGGCCGAGACCGGCGCCGTCACCCTGGCGCTCCCCCAGGACGTGCAGGCGGAGGCGTACGACTGGCCCGAGGAGTTCTTCGCCGACCGCGTCTGGCGGGTGCGGCGTCCGGCCCCCGACCCGGTGGAACTGGCCGAGGCGGTCCGCGCGGTCCGCGCCGCCGAACGCCCGCTGATCGTCGCGGGCGGCGGCGTCCACCACAGCGAGGCCGAGGAGGCGCTGCGGGCGCTGGTGGACGCCACGGGCATCCCGGTCGCCTCCACCCAGGCCGGCAAGGGCGCGCTGCGCCACGACCACCCGGCGGACCTCGGCGGCATCGGCCACACCGGCACCACCGTCGCCGACGACCTCGCCCGCACCGCGGACCTGGTGATCGGCGTCGGCACTCGCTACTCGGACTTCACCACCGCCTCCGGCACCCTCTTCCGGCACCCCGGCGTCCGCTTCCTCAACCTCAACATCACGGCCTTCGACGCCCACAAGCTGGCCGCCCGCACCCTGGTCTGCGACGCCCGGGCCGGGCTCACCGCGCTGGCCGAGTCGCTGTCCGGCCACCGGGTGGACGCGGCGTACGAGTCCGAGTACCGCACCGGCAAGTCCCGCTGGGAGGAGGTCGTGCGGACCGCCTACCGCGCCGAGGACGACAGCGCCGTCCCCACCCAGACGCAGGTGCTGGGCGCGCTGGACGCGGTGGTCGGCGACGAGGACGTGGTGATCAACGCGGCCGGCTCGCTCCCCGGCGATCTGCACAAGCTGTGGCGGGCCCGCTCCCCGCGCCAGTACCACCTGGAGTACGGGTACTCGTGCATGGGCTACGAGATCCCGGCCGCGCTCGGCGTCCAGCAGGCCGCGCCCGGCACCCCGGTGTGGGCCCTGGTGGGCGACGGCACGTACCTGATGAACCCGACCGAGATCGTCACCGCCGTCCAGGAGAAACTGCCGGTGAAGATGGTCCTGGTGCAGAACCACGGCTACGCCTCGATCGGCGGCCTGTCCGAGTCGGTGGGCGCCGAGCGCTTCGGCACGGCGTACCGCCATCGCGCCGCCGACGGCTCCTTCACCGGGGCTCCGCTGCCCGTCGACCTCGCCGCCAACGCGGCCAGCCTCGGCATGGAGGTGCTGCGCGCCAAGACCGTGGGGGAGCTGCGCGAGGCCCTGCGGACGGCTCGCGCGTCGGACCGGCCGACGTGCGTCTACGTCGAGACCGACCCGACGCCCACCGCTCCCCCCGCCGAGGCGTGGTGGGACGTGCCGGTGGCCGAGGTGTCCGCCCGCGAGGCCGCCGCCGACGCCCGCGCGCAGTACGAACGCGCGGTCGCCGACCGCCGCCGCCACCTCTGACAGATCGTCACCGACGCAACGGAGGTACGTCCATGGCCAGAACCGGCGACCGGGTACGTGCCGTGACCGCCCCCGCGATCGGCGGACCGGACTTCACCCTGGACCGCGGCAGCCCGGTCCCCCTCTACTACCAGCTCGCCCAGCAGCTGGAGGCGGCGATCGAGCACGGCGTCCTCGCCCCGGGCGACCTCCTGGGCAACGAGGTCGACCTCTCCGTCCGCCTCGGACTGTCCCGGCCGACCGTCCGCCAGGCCATCCAGTCCCTGGTCGACAAGGGGCTGCTGGTCCGCCGGCGCGGGGTGGGCACCCAGGTGGTGCACAGCCAGGTCCGGCGCCCGCTGGAGCTGAGCAGCCTCTACGACGACCTGGAGGCGGCCGGGCAGGAGCCGTCCACGCGGGTGGTGCGCAACGAGACCGTCCCGGCCCCCGCCGACGTGGCGGCGGCCCTCGGCATCGCGGAGGGCGGCGAGGTCACCGTCCTGGAACGGCTGCGCCTCACCCACGGCCGGCCGGTGGCGCTGCTGTGCAACTACCTGCCGACGGGACTGCTGGCCCTGGACGGGGCCCGCCTGGAGTCGACGGGCCTGTACCGCCTGATGCGGGCGTCCGGCATCACCCTGCACAGCGCCCGCCAGACCGTCGGGGCCCGCACCGCCGGCCGCGAGGAGGCCGCGCGCCTCGACGAACGGGAGGGCGCCGCCCTGCTGACCATGCGGCGCACGGCCTACGACGACACCGGACGGCCCGTCGAGTACGGCACCCACGTCTACCGCGCGTCCCGCTACGCCTTCGACTTCCAGCTGCTGGTCAGGGGGTGACGGGTACGGATCACGGGCGCCCCGCCGGCGCGGTCCCGTCGTCCTCGGCCCCGTCGCCCTCCTCGGCCCCGCGGCCGGGGAGGGCGAAGGGACCTTCCAGCGCCGCCCACTGGAGCAGCATGATGGTCTTCGCGTCAACGATCTCCCCGGTCCGGATCATCGCCAGGGCCCGGCGGAAGGGCAGTTCGAGGGTCTCGATGTCCTCGCCCTCCTCGTCCAGGCCGCCGCCCTCGTGGGTGCGGGTGGCGGGGCCGTAGGCGGCGGCGTAGAAGCTGACGCGTTCGGTGACCGAACCGGGGCTCATGTAGACGTCGAAGACGTGCCGTACCTCGCCGACGGTGTGCCCGGTCTCCTCCACCACCTCACGCCGTACGGCGATCTCGGGGTGTTCGTCCTCGTCGTCGAGGACTCCGCCGGGGGTCTCGATCAGCATGCCGTCGGGGTGGCCGTTGACGTAGACGGGGAGCCGGAACTGCCGGGTGAGCAGGACGGTCTCGCGCGCGGTGTCGTAGAGCAGCACGGTGGCGCCGTTGCCGCGGTCGTGGGTCTCGCGTTCCTGGGTGCTCCAGGTGCCGTCGGCGCGCCGGAAGTCGAAGGTCGTGGCGCGCTCGACGTACCAGTGGCTGGAGAGCAGCCGTACGTCGGTGATCCTGACCCGGGGATTGCCGGTCAGGTCCTGGCCGGCCCGGTCGAGTCCGGTGCGGCCCCGGCGGTCGGGGGTGTCGATGCCGGCGGTCACGGGCGGCCGTCCAGGAGCGCGGGGCGGGGCGAAGTGGTCATGTCCCGCTTCTACCACGGGGCGTACCGGCCCCCGCGTCCGCGCATGGCCCGCCGGACAGGCCCTAGGCTGGGCACCCGTGAACAGACGACGGAGGAAGAAGCTGTCGGAGCGACTCGTCACGGCCGTGCTGGTCGGCGACGTCGCCGGGGTGCGGACGTTGCTGCGTTCGGGCGCGCCGGCCGAGACGGCCGACGCCGCCGGCACCACGCCGCTGTACCAGGCGTCCGTGAACGGGGCCGCCGACCTCGTCCGCGTGCTGCTGGCGGCCGGCGCCTCCCCCGACACGGAGAGCGGGATCGGCTCGGAGGGGACACCGCTGTGCGGCGCCGCCTGCTGGGGTCACACGGAGGCCGTCCGCGCCCTCCTGGAGGCCGGCGCCGACCCGAACCTCAGGGAGGACCACGGCACGGGCTGGTCCCCGCTGGACTGGGCGGCCCACGGGTCGCACACCGAGACCGCCGACCTCCTGGTCGCCGCCGGGGCCCGGCCGCGGTCACGGCCGTAGGGCACGACGAAGGGGCCTTCGCGGGCGGTCGACCCGCGAAGGCCCCTTCGTCATGTCACCGTCGGGACGACAGGATTTGAACCTGCGACCCCTTGACCCCCAGTCAAGTGCGCTACCAAGCTGCGCCACGTCCCGGTGTGCTCACGCGCGGTGCACCGCGCGATCACGCGGACAGCACTTTACCTCACCTGCCGGGCCACGCCTAAGCGGGCACCGACGGGGGACAATCGGCTCATGGACAGCCCTGCCGACACTCCCCGGGACAGCACGACGACGGACCGCACGACGACGGACCCCACGGCCTCCGGCCGCCCGATGGGCGCGCGGGACCGCGACGAGGAGGGGCGGGCACGCAACTCCCGGCCCCGGGACGGGCTCGGCCGGCCCCTGCCGTACGGCGCGGCCGGTGTCCCCCGCCAGCCGGAGGGCGTCGTGCGGGAGCCGGAGCAGACCGTCGCCGAGGCGCAACGGCTGCTGGACGAGGGGAAGCCGTTCCACGCGCACGAGGTGTTCGAGGACGCCTGGAAGTCGGGGCCCGACGAGGAGCGGGAGCTGTGGCGGGGGATGGCCCAGCTGGCCGTCGGCCTCACCCACGCGGCCCGCGGCAATGTCACGGGCGGGGCCAGGCTGCTGCGGCGCGGGGCCGGGGCCGTGACGGAGTGGGCGGCGTCGGGGGCCGGGCGGGAGCGGCCGTACGGGATGGACCTGGGGGGAGTCGCCGAGTGGGCCCGCGCGCTGGCGGACGACGTCGACGGCGGCGCCTCCGTGGACGCGGCGGCCCGCGCGCCGCGGCTGCGGGGCTGAGGGCGGCCCGGCCGGGGAGGTGTTCGAGGCGTACGGCAGACTCGTGGCGTGCGGACAATTCATGTGATCGGTATCGGCGCGGGCGACCCCGACCAGCTCACCCTGCAGGCGGTCAGGGCGCTGCGCGACACGGACGTGTTCTTCGTCCTGGACAAGGGCGAGGTGAAGGCCGACCTGGTCCGGCTGCGCCGGGACATGCTGGAGACGCACGTACCGGAGGGGACGTACCGGATCGTCGAGGCCCGCGACCCCGAGCGGGACCGGAAGGCGGGCGGCGCGGACTACTCCCCCGCCGTCGGCGACTGGCGCAGCGCCCGCGCCGGCATCTACGAGCGGATGATCGCCGATGAGCTGGGCGAGGACGAGAGCGGCGCCTTCCTGGTGTGGGGGGACCCCGCGCTCTACGACAGCACGCTGGGCATCCTGGAGGAGATCCTGGAGCGCGGCACGGTGGCGTTCGAGTACGACGTCGTGCCGGGCGTCAGCAGCGTCTCCTCGCTCGTCGCCCGGCACCGCACCGGACTGAACCGGGTGGCGCGGCCCGTGCAGATCACCACCGGGCGGCGGCTCGCCGAAGGCTTCCCGGAGGGGGTGGACGACGTAGTGGTGATGCTCGACGCCCACCAGACCTTCCGGAAGTACGCGGACCAGGACATCCACATCTACTGGGGCGCCTACCTCGGCACCCCGGACGAGATCCTCGCCTCCGGTCCGATCGCCGAGGCCGCGCCCCGCATCGAGCGGCTGCGCGCCGAGGCCCGGGAGCGCAAGGGCTGGATCATGGACACGTACCTGCTGCGGCGCAACCCCGGCGACGGCTGACCGGACCCGCGGCCGCACCCGGGCGGACCGCCCCCGCATGCGTGGCCGGTGCACCGGTGTGATCGTGACGGTGTGACAGTCGCCGAGGAAACGCCCCGGACCGCCGCTCAGCCGCCCGTGCTGGACAAGCGCCGTCGCAACGTCGTCTTCGTCACGATCATGCTGGGCATGCTGCTCGCCGCCCTGGACCAGACGATCGTCGGCACCGCGCTGCCGACGATCGTGTCGGACCTGGGCGGCGGCGAGCACATGTCCTGGGTGGTGACCTCGTACCTGCTCGCGGAGACCGTGGCGACGGTGCTGGTCGGCAAGTTCGGCGACCTCTTCGGCCGCAAGGTCGTCTTCCAGGTCTCGGCGGTCGTGTTCATCACCGGCTCGTTCCTGTGCGGCCTGGCCACCGACATGATGCTGCTGATCGCCTGGCGCGCGATGCAGGGCATCGGCGCGGGCGGTCTGATGGTCACCTCCATGGCTCTGATCGCGGACGTCATCCCGCTCCGCGAGCGCGGCAAGTACCAGGGCGCCATCGGGGCCGTGTTCGGTGTCTCCACGGTCATCGGTCCGCTGCTGGGCGGCCTGTTCACGGACCACCTGTCATGGCGCTGGGCGTTCTACGTCAACGTCCCCATCGCGATCGTCGTGGTGATCGCCGCCGCCCGCACCATCCCGGTGGTCAAGTCGGCCGTGCGGCCCGTCATCGACTATCTGGGCATCGCCCTGGTGGCGGTGGGCGCCAGCGCGCTGATCCTGGCGACCAGCTGGGGCGGCAACGAGTACGCCTGGGGCTCGGGCGTGATCATCGGGCTGTTCGCGGGCGGCCTGATCGCCCTCGCGCTGTTCTGCCGGGTGGAGACCCGGGCGGCCCAGCCGATGCTGCCGATGCGGCTGTTCTCCAACCCGGTGTTCACGGTCTGCTCCGTCCTCAGCTTCATCGTCGGTTTCGCCATGCTCGGCGCGCTGACGTATCTGCCGACCTATCTGCAGTACGTGGACGGCGACTCGGCCACCGTCTCGGGCGTGCGGACGCTGCCGATGGTGATCGGCCTGCTGATCGCCTCGGTCTTCAGCGGCAGCGTGGTCAGCAGGACCGGCCGGTACCGGCTCTTCCCGATCGTGGGGACGCTGGTCATGGGCGTCGGCCTCTACCTGATGTCCCTCATGGGCCCTTCCACGGGTGCCCTGCTCGAGTCGCTGTACATGTTCGTGCTGGGCACGGGCATCGGCCTGTCCATGCAGGTGCTGACCATCGCCGTGCAGAACACGGTCGACTACGCCGACCTCGGCACCGCGACCTCCGGCGTGACCTTCTTCCGCACCCTGGGCAGTTCCTTCGGCACCGCCGTCTTCGGCACCATCTACGCCAACACCCTCACCCCCAACCTGCGGGACGGTGTCGCGGCCGCCGCGGGCACCGGCGTCGCCGATCCCTCGGTGATCGGGCGGGCGGCGACCAGCCCGGAGGGCGTGCACCGGCTGCCGCCCGAGGCGTCGGCACCGATCGTCGGCGCGTACGCGGACACCATCCAGACCGTGTTCCTGTGGACGGTGCCGGTCGCGGCGCTGGGCCTGCTCGTCGCCCTGTTCCTCAAGCAGGTGCAGTTGCGCGACAGCGCGCGGCTGGGCTCGACGGACATGGGCGAGGGATTCGCCTCACCGCACGACGCCGACAGCAGGCGGGCGCTGGAGGCCTCCGTCGGCAAGATCATCGGCAGCACCGAGCTGGACACCGCGCGGCGGATCATCGCGGACAGCGACACCCGGCTCGACGTCGCCGGGGCGTGGGCCGTGATGCAGGTGGAGCTGTTCACGCGGCTGGTCGGGCACGCCAGTCTCGGTCTGATCGCCGCCCGCCGCCGGCTGCCGCCCGAGGTGCTGCTGCCGGTCTTCGACCGCATGGTCGAGGAGGGCTTCCTGACCCGGCACGGCTCCCTGCTCTCGCACACCGAGGCGGGCGCCCGTGAGGCCCTGGTCATCGGCCGGGCGTGGGCGAGCTGGCTGGAGGACCGGGTGCAGCAGGACATCGGCCGGCCCTCCGGCACGGAGCTGCGGGCCGCCGTCGACGCCATCGCCAAGCGGCTGCTGGTCGAGGACCTGAGCAACGGCCTGCCGGACCACGCCCACCGGCCGGTCGCGGCGGGCTGAACGCGGGCGCGAGGGGGGTGCGGCCCCGGGGCCGTCACCGCGGACGCGGGCCCAGCCCGTCCAGCCCGTCCAGTCGGGCCAGCCGTTCCAGTGCCGTCGGCACGTCGGGCACCACGGGCACGCCGTCCGGCGCGGGGGGCCGGCGGACCACGACCACCGGCAGGCCGAGGTCCCGGGCCGCCGTGAGCTTGGCCGCGGTGGCCGCTCCCCCGCTGTCCTTGGTGACCAGTACGTCGACGCGGTGCTCGCGCAGGAGGGCCGTCTCGTCGGCGACCGTGAAGGGGCCGCGGTCCCTCAGGAGGCGGGTGTCCGGCGGCAGCGGTGGGTCGGGGGGCTCCACCGAGCGGACCAGGAAGTGGAGGCCGGACAGGTGCGCGAAGGCGGCGAGACCCAGACGGCCGGTGGTGAGGAAGACCCGGTCGCCGAGGCCCGGCAGCAGGGCGGCGGCCTCGGGGAGGGAGCCGACCGGGTGCCAGTCGTCGCCGGGGCCCGCCCGCCAGCCCGGCCGGCGCAGGAGGACGACCGGCGTGCCGGTGGCCGCGGCGGCGTGCGCGGCGTTCGCCGTGATGCGCGCGGCGAAGGGGTGGGTCGCGTCGACGAGGGCGTCCACCCGTCGTTCCCGCAGCCAGGCGGCCAGTCCCTCCGCCCCGCCGAACCCGCCGGTCCGCACGTCCCCGGCGAGCGGACCGGGGCGCCTGACGCGGCCGGCGAGGGAGGTGGTGACGCGGACGCCCGGCCGGGAGGCCAGGTCGGCGGCCAGGCGGCGGGCCTCGGTGGTGCCGCCGAGGATCAGCACGTGGGGGGAGGGAGGGGACATGGGCCGAGCGTACGGCCCCGGGCAGGTCCAGGACACGCCCCCTCAGGGCAGCAGCAGCTGGAGGCCGCCCACCACCGTCGCCGCGATGACCAGACGCTCGAACAGCCGTTGGTCGATGCGGGTCACGGCCCACTTGCCGAGGAGCGCGCCCGGCACCACGAACACCACGAGCACGGCGTCCAGGAGCAGCGACCGGCCGTCGATCAGGCCCAGGCCCGCGCTGAAGGGCAGCTTGGAGACGTTGACGATCAGGAAGAAGAAGGCCGACGTGCCCAGGAAGCCGAGCTTGCGGAAGCCCGCCGAGAGGAGATACATCGACATCACCGGGCCGCCGGCGTTGGCGACCATCGTGGTGAAGCCGCCCAGGACGCCGTAGGAACGGGCCTTCACGCGTCCGGCCCGCGTGCCGCCCGCCCCGGGCTGCCCGGCCGCGTCCGGCCGCCCCTCGCCGTCGGCCTGTCGGCGGCGCCACACGGTCACCCCGGCCATCAGCAGCAGGATCACGCCGATCGATGTCCGGACCACCGCGTCGTCGGCCCACACCAGGAACACGGTGCCCACGACCACACCGGCCCCTACCGCCGGGAACAGCCGCCACAGGGTGGGCCAGTGCGCGTGCCGCCGGTAGGTGAGGACGGCGAGGATGTCCCCGGCGATCAGCACCGGGAGCAGGATGCCGGTGGAGGCGCGGGCCGGCAGCACCGCCGCGAAGATGGCGAGGCTGACCGTGTTGGCACCGCTCACCGCCGTCTTGGAGAAGCCGACGAGCAGGGCGGCGAAGGCGAGGGCGGCGAATTCCCAGCCGGTGAGGTGCCACAGCGTCATGGTGTCCATTGCGGGCACCGATGCTATGCGCACCCGGCCGGCGGCGTGAGCACCGTCTCGCCGTACGGACCTGACACCCGTCAGCGGGGCGCGTACCGTGCCCGCAGCTCCCGCTTCAGCACCTTCATGCTCGGTCCGAGCGGCAGCTCCGGCGCGAACTCGACGCGGCGCGGGTACTTGTACCTGCCCAGGCGCTGCTTGGACCAGTCGACGATCTCGGCGGCGTCCGGCGCCGCGTCCGGAGCGGGGACCACGACGGCGCACACCTCCTCGCCGTGCAGTTCGTCCGGCAGGCCGATGACGGCGACCTGCGCGATGCCGGGGTGGCGCATCAGGACCTCCTCGACCTCTCGGGGGTAGACGTTGTAGCCGCCGCGGATGACGACGTCCTTCTTCCGGTCGACGATCCGCAGGAACCCCTCCTCGTCCTTGGTGCCGAGGTCCCCGGTGCGGAACCAGCCGTCGACCAGCGCCTCGGCGGTGGCCTCGGGGCGGCCGAGGTAGCCGGAGAAGACGTTGTGGCCGCGCACGACGACCTCGCCCAGCTCGCCCGGCGGCAGCAGCTCGACGCTGCCCTCGACCTCCGCGCGGGCGATCTCGACGTCCACGCCCCACAGCGGGTGGCCGATCGTGCCGGGCCTGGTGCCGAACACCGGCTGGTTCACGGCCGCCGCCGGGGAGGTCTCCGACAGCCCGTACCCCTCGTAGATCTCGGCGCCGAACGCCGCCTCGAACCGCTCCAGCACGGCGACGGGCAGGGAGGCGCCGCCGGAGACGCACACCCGCAGGTCGGGCAGGGCGTCCGCGTCGGCCGCCGCGGCGGCCAGGGCCACGAACATGGTCGGCACCCCGTGGAAGGTGTTCACCTTCTCCCTCACCATCAGCTCGATCGCGCGCGCCGCGTCGAAGCGGGGCAGGAGGACGAGGGTGGCGCCCGCGCGCCAGGTGGAGTTGAGGGAGACGGTCTGGCCGAAGGCGTGGAACAGCGGCAGGGCGCCCAGCGCGACGTCGTCGGGCCGGATGTCGTTGGCGTCGAAGGCGTTGACGGTCGCGTTCATGACCAGGTTGAAGTGGCTGAGCACGGCGCCCTTCGGCACGCCCGTGGTGCCGCTGGTGTAGAAGACGACGGCCGGGTCGTCGGCGTCGCGGGTGACGTAGGAGGGCAGCGGCTCGGCGTCGGCCGCGAGTTTGCCCAGCTCGTCGCCGAGAGTGATCATCCGTACGCCGGTCTCCCGCGCGGCGGCGGCCCCGGTCTCCGCCTGGGCCGGGTGGCACAGCAGCAGACTCGCGCCGCTGTCGCGCAGCACGTGCTCGACCTCGCCCGGCGACAGCAGCAGGTGGACCGGCACGACCACGCCGCCGGCGGCGGCGATCGCGTAGTACGCCTGCGGGAAGTCGGCGGTGTTCGGGGCCATCAGGGCGACCCGGTCCCCCGGTCGCACGCCCAGGCCGGTGAGGGCGCCGGCCTGCGCCCGGGCCCGCTGCCACACCTCGGCGAAGGTCAGCCGCAGGTCGCCCTCGACCAGTGCCTCCTTGTCGGGACGGCGCCGGGCGTTCTCGGCGAGGATGGCGGCGACGGAGAGGGTTGCCATGGGATGTTGCTCCGTTCCTTGCTGCGGCTCTGCTCAGGGTGGGTGGCGTCGTGGACGCGGCGGGGCCTGGCCGGCGGATCAGGGTCGCGGGAAGGGCCCTAGTGCCGCTCGACCAGCACCGCGCTGCCCTGCCCCACGCCGACGCACATCGTGGCGAGCCCGCGGGCGGCGCCGGTGCGGCGCATGCGGTGGAGCAGGGTGGTGAGGATGCGGGCGCCGGAGCAGCCGAGCGGGTGGCCCAGCGCGATGGCGCCGCCGGTCGGGTTGACCCGGTCGGGGTCGATGCCGAGCCGGTCGACGCAGGCGAGGGCCTGGGCGGCGAACGCCTCGTTGAACTCGGCCGTCGCGAGGTCGTCCACGCTCCAGCCGGCGCGGGCCAGGACCTTGCGGGTGGCGGGGACCGGGCCGATGCCCATGACGTCCGGGTGGACACCGGCCGAGCCTCCGGCCACGTACCGGCCCAGCGACTCGAGTCCCAGTTCGTTCAGTGCCTCCTCGCTGACCAGGAGGAGTCCGGCGGCGCCGTCGTTCATCGGGGAGGCGTTGCCCGCGGTGACCGTGCCGCCGGCGCGGAAGACCGGCTTGAGGCGGGAGAGCTTCTCGGCGGAGGTGTCCTCGCGGACGCACTCGTCGGTGTCGACCAGCACGCCGTCGGGGCGCTCGACGGGAAGGAGTTCGTCGTCGAAGTGGCCGTGTCTGCGGGCCTCGGCGGCCAGGCGGTGGCTGCGCAGGGCGAACTCGTCCTGCCGCTCGCGTCCGACGCCGTACCGCTCGGCGACCTCCTCGGCGGTCTCGCCCATGGCCAGCAGGCCGTGCAGTTCCTTCATCGCCGGGTTGACCAGGCGCCAGCCGAGCCGGGTGTCGGCGGTCTCGATGCGGTGCGGCAGGGCCTCGTCGGGGCGGGGCAGGACGAACGGGGCGCGGCTCATCGACTCCGAACCGCCGGCGAGCACGATGTCGGCCTCGCCCGCGGCGATGGCGCGGGCGGCGGTGGTGACCGCCTCCAGACCGGAGGCGCACAGGCGGTTGACGGTGGCGCCGGGGACGGAGTCGGGCAACCCGGCGAGCAGGGCGGCCATGCGGGCGACGTTGCGGTTGTCCTCGCCCGCCTGGTTGGCGGCGCCCCAGTAGACGTCGTCGACGCGGGCCGGGTCCAGGGCCGGGACGTCGGCGACCAGGCCCCGGATCACGGCGGCGGCGAGGTCGTCGGGGCGCACGGTGGACAGGGCGCCGCGGAGCTTGCCGATCGGCGTGCGGCGGGCGGCCGCGAAGTGGACGGGGCGCACGGGGACTCCTGACCGTCGCTGGGCCGCCGGTGGCGACCGACACGTAACCGACTTAATTAGCACTGCTAGTTTTGGACTATAGACCGCCGGGCGCCTCCCTGGGAAGATCCCCCGGTGACCTTCACCGAGGCAGCCGGAGGAGACATGACCGAGGCGCGCGAGCACCATCTGGCCGGGACGCGGGGGCGGCTCACCGCCTACGAGTGGCCCGCCGAGCGGCCCTCCTACGTGGCCCTGCTGGTGCACGGCTACGGCGAGCACATCGGCCGCTACGAGGAGGTGGCGGGCGTCCTGAGGCGGCACGGGGCGGCCGTCCACGGCGTCGACCACCTCGGCCACGGGCGCTCGGAGGGCGAACGGGTCCTGATCGAGGACTTCGAGGACGTGGTCACCGACGTGCACACCGCGGCGGAGCACGCCGTGGCCGCGCACCCGGGGCTGCCGGTGGTCATGATCGGCCACTCGATGGGCGGCCTGATCGCCTCCCGCTACGCCCAGCGCCACCCCGGGGAGCTGACCGCGCTGGTGCTGTCCGGCCCGGTCATCGGCGACTGGGAGCTGCCGCGCACGCTGCTCGCCCTGGACGAGATCCCGGACAAGCCGATCAGCCCGTCCTCGCTCTCCCGGGACCCGGCGGTCGGCGCGGCGTACGCGGCGGACCCACTGGTGTGGCACGGCCCGATGAAGCGGCCGACGGCTCAGGCCTTCGTACGGACCCTGGCCACCGTGGCCGAGGGCGGTGACGTGGGCCCGCTCCCGGTGCTGTGGGTGCACGGCGACGACGACCGGCTGGTGCCGCTGCCCGGCAGCCGCCCCGGCGTGGAGGCGCTCAGCGGCGGCGACCTCACCGAGCGGATCTACCCGGGCGCCCGGCACGAGCTGTTCAACGAGACCAACCGGGCGGAGGTGTTCGCGGACGTCACGGGCTTCCTGGACGGCGTGCTCGCCCGCTGACCGGCGGGGGCGTCCGCCCGGAGCACCGGCGGGGTGACCGGTCGCTGCACCGGAGCGTCGGCGGGGGGTCCGCCCCGAGCACCGGCGCGGGCGTTCGCCCGGAGCGTCGGCGAGGGTGTCCGCCCGGGCATCTGCGGGGGTGTCCGCCCGGGCGGACGCGGGGCGTTTGCCCGGGGAGCCCCGTGGGCACCCGCGCCCGCGTACACAGGCACGACGACCCGGAGAGGGGCACCTCATGGCCGACGCCCTCGAACTCGACGCGCTGTGGGAGGACTTCCACCGCGTGGTGAACATGACCTCCGCGGAGCTCGCGGACTGGCTCCGGGTGCGCGACTCCGGCGAACTGACCGAGCCGCTGCCCGACGACGCCGGGCCGCCGCTCGGGCAGCACGTCCTGGCGATCCTGCAGAAGCGGCGCACGGATCTGACCGAGGACGACCTCCGCGCGATGCGCAAGGTGGTCGACACCGTGACGTCCCAGGCCGACCTGGAGAACGAGCCGAAGGCCGAGGACAGCGGTCTCAGGCACCGCCTCATGACCGTCGGGCACGACCCGCTGAAGCCGTAGGCCGTGGGCCGGGACCAGGAGCGCGTCGTACGGGAACTCGTCGACGCGCACGGGCGGACGTACGCCGAGGAGGCGGGCATCGCGCTGAAGGACACCCCGCAACCGCTGTACCGGCTGCTGGTCCTCGCCCACCTGCTCAGCGCCCGCATCCGCGGCTCGGTCGCCGTGGCCACCGCCCGCGCCCTCCAGGACGCCGGCCTGAGCGACCCCCGCCGCATGGCGGACGCCGACCGGCAGGAGCGGGTCGACGCGCTCGGCCGGGGCGGCTACCGGCGCTACGACGAGCGCACCGCCACCCAGCTCGGCGAGGCCGCGGAACTGCTGAACGAGCGGTGGGGCGGGGATCTGCGGCGGCTGCGCGAGGAAGCGGACGGCGAGGTCGGCGAGGTGCGGCGGCTGCTCCAGGAGTTCCCCGGCATCGGTCCGACCGGCGCGGACATCTTCCTGCGCGAGGTCCAGCGGGTGTGGCCCGAGGTGGCCCCCTGTCTGGACCGCAAGGCCCTCCAGGGCGCGGAACGCCTCGGGCTCCCGAAGGACCCCGACCGGCTCGTGCGGCTCGCCGGCCGGACGGAACCCGCCGTCCTCGCGGCGGCGCTGGTGCGGGCCTCCGTGGACGAGGAGGTCGCCCGGGACACCCTCGACCGCAGCGCGTGAGCCACCGGGGTGATCTGCGGGAGCGGCCCGCGGGAACGGCCCGACCGGGGTGACCGGCGGCGGTGGCCCGCCCCTCGACGCCGGGTCACCCGAACAGTCACGTCCGCTGGTGGCGTGCCGGGGGCGGTGATGCGCTGAGGGTCACCGTGTCACGTCCCAGGAGGCATCCGCGATGAGCCGTCGTCCCGTCGTCCCCCCGTTCCGTCTCGTGGCCTCCGCCCTGGCCGCGGCCGCGCTGCTCACCACCGCGGCCTGCTCGGACGACGGCGCCGCGACGACGGCCGCGGACACCGCCGCCGACCAGGCACGTGCCGCCGAACGGGACATCGCCGAGCAGGCACCCACGGGTTCACCCACCGGTTCCGCGACCGCCTCCCCCTCCGCCCTCACGGAGTCCGGCGCCAAGGCGGCCCTGCTCACCGAGACCGATCTCGAGGGCGGCTGGAAGAAGGTGCGGGACGCCGGCAAGTGGCGTGACAGCATGCTGATCGGCCAGGTCGACGTGGCCCAGTTCCTCACCGGCAAGGCCGACGCCTCGGACTGCCAGGAACTGGTCGACGGACTCTACGGCGAGGACCTGCTCGGCAAGCCCTCGGGGGCGTCGGCGCTCACCGGCTTCCAGCAGGGCGACTCCCGCCTGCTGGAGCAGGTCGCCGCGTACGACCGCGCGGCCTTGGACGACCGGCTGAAGTGGATGGCCTCCCTGCCCCAGAAGTGCGACCAGTTCACCCTCGACGGTTCCGGGGGCGGCGAGCGCACCGTCCAGGTCACCGAGGTCTCGGTGCCCGAGGTGGGCGACGCCCGCCAGGGCTTGCACGTGACCGTGCGGGGGGACGCGGACGGCGGCCCCGCCACGCTCTCCCTCATGGTGACGGCCGTGCGCGTGGGCGACAGCGCCGTCACCGTCACCGGCGGCGGTCTGGACGGCGACCAGAAGGACTCCGTGGAACAGGCGACGCAGGCGGGAGCCGAGCGGCTGCGGACCGTCCTGGACGGCGGGACGCCGTCCCCGCAGCCCACCGACCTGGACTGAACCACCCGCTGGGCTCCGGGCGACTCGGGCGAAACCCGGACAGCGTGACCCCCGGACGGCACAATGGGGTGCGGCGGACGGCGCACGCGCGAAGGAGCCGACACGTGAGCGAGAGCGGCCCCGTTCCCGGCGGGCGTCCGGGTGAGGTCGAGCGGGCCACCGCGCTGAGCGCGGAGCTGTCCGCACAGGACGTGCACGGGGTGGTGCTGGCCTACGTCGACACGGCGGGCATCGGCCGGGTGAAGACCGTTCCCACCGCGAAGCTCGCCTCGGCGGCCGCGTGGGGCGTCGGCATGTCCCCGGTCTTCGACACCTTCCTGGCGAACGACGCGATCGTCACCACGGACGTCCTCGGCTCCCCCGACGGCGACCTGCGCCTGTACCCCGACCTCGACCGGGTGACCGTCCTGTCCGCGCAGCCCGGCTGGGCGTGGGCGCCGGTCGACCGGATCACCCAGGAGGGCGAGCCGCACCCGGCGTGCGGACGCACCGTGCTGCGCCGGGTCGTGGCCGAGGCCGCCCGGTCGTACGGGATCGGCTTCAAGGCCGCCGTGGAGATCGAGTGGGTGGTGGGCCGAGGCGACATGCCCGGCGACGGCTTCGTCCCGGCGGTGTCCGGACCGGCGTACGGCGCGACGCGGCAGATCGAGCTGAGCGACTGCGCCGCCGACACCCTGGCGGCGCTCGCCGCGCAGGGCGTGGACGTGGAGCAGCTGCACCCCGAGTACGCGGCGGGGCAGTTCGAGGTCTCGGTGGGCGCCCTCGACCCGGTGGCGGCGGCCGACCGCAGCGTACTGGTGCGGCAGACGATCCGGGCCGTGGCCCGGCGGCACGGGCTGCGGGTCTCCTTCGCGCCGGCGGTCCTCGGGCAGGGCGTCGGCAACGGCGGGCACCTCCACCTCTCCGCCTGGCGCGACGGACGCAATCTGCACGCGGGCGGCCCGGGCCGGTACGGGATGACGGCCGAGGCCGAGTCCTTCGTGGCCGGGGTGCTCGACCACCTCCCGGCGCTCACCGCGATGACCGCGCCGAGCCCCGCCAGTCGTCTGCGACTGCGCCCCTCGCAGTGGGCGGGCGTGTTCACCGCCTGGGGCCGGGAGACCCGCGAGGCCGCCCTGCGGGTCGTCACCGGCACGACCGGGGTGCGCGACCGGGCGGCCAACGTGGAGGTCAAGCCGGTCGACCTGGCCGCCAACCCCTATCTCGCCCTCGCCTCGGTGATCGCCGCCGGGCTGGACGGGATCGCGTCCGGCGCGTCGCTGCCGGCGGAGACCACCGGCGACCCGGCCCGGCTCGACACGGCACAGGCCGCGGCCCGCGGGGTGCGCCGCCTGCCGGTGTCGCTGGCGGAGTCGGTGGAGGCGTTCCGCGCGGACGGCGTGCTCAGAGCCGCGCTGGGGCCGGTCCTGGCCGACGCCGTGACCGCCGTGCGACGCGGCGAGATCGAGGCCGCCGCCGGACTGGACGACGACGGTGTGGCGGCGGCCTACCGCTGGAGGTACTGACGTGGCGGCCGGCCCCGTGCACGAGGCGCTCGCCGCCCTGGACCTCGTGGACCACCACTGCCACGGCGCGGTCACCCACGGGCTGAACCGGACGGGTTTCGAGTCCCTCCTGACCGAGGGCGAGGCATGGCCCGGCGTCTCCCCGTTCGACAGCCCCGTCGGCCTCGCCGTCCGCCGCCACTGCGCTCCCCTGCTGGACCTGCCGCGCCACGCGCCCGCCGACGTGTACCTGGCCCGGCGGGCCGAGCTGGGCGCCGAGGAGGTCAACCGGCGGTTCCTGCGCGCGGCGGGCACCGGCGTCTTCTGCGTCGACACCGGGTTCGCCCCGGACCGGGTGACGACACCGGCCGAGCTGGCCGGGGCCGCGGGCGCGACGGCGTACGAGGTGGTGCGGCTGGAGAGCGTCGCGGAGGCGGTGGCGGCCGACGGCGTCGAACCGGACGCGTACGGGGCGGCGTTCCGGTCGGCGGCGTGGGAGGCGGTGCGGCGTCCGGGCGTGGTGGGCGTCAAGTCGGTGGCCGCCTACCGCACCGGCTTCGGCCTGGACCCGGAGCGTCCCTCGCCGGCGGAGGTCACCGAGGCCGCCCGGCGCTGGCTGGCCCGCGGCGGCCGGCTCGACGATCCGGTGCTCGTGCGGCACCTGCTGTGGACCGCGGTGGACCTCGGGCGTCCGCTCCAGCTGCACACCGGTTTCGGCGACGGCGACCTCCGCCTGCACCGCGCGGACCCGTCCCTGTTGACCGACTGGCTGCGCCTGACCGCCGGCACCGTCCCGGTCGTGCTGCTGCACTGCTGGCCCTTCCAGCGCCAGGCGGCCTACCTGTCGGCGGTCTTCGAGCAGGTCCACCTCGACGTGGGCCTCGCCCTGCACCACGTCGGCCCCGCGCGGGCGGGCACGGTGCTCGCGGAGGCGCTGGAGATCACCCCCTTCCGCAAGCTGCTCCACAGCTCGGACGCCTACGGGGTGGCCGAGTTCCACCACCTGGGGGCGCTGGCCTTCCGGCAGGGGCTGGCCGGGCTGCTCGAGGAGCGGGTGGACGCCGACGAGATGGCCCTGGCGGACGCGCTGCGCATCGCGCGGTGGACGGGGCGCGACAACGCGCGCCGGGTCTACCGGCTGCCGGGCGGCCCGCTGGACGGGGCGCCGGACGACGGCTGAGCGGCGTGGCACCCATCACAGTCCCGGAGCGCCGCCCGGGAAGCAGGAACGGCTGAAAGTATGATCAAGCGATGTCTGACATGACCGAGACCACGCCGGGTTGGCTGACGACCGACGAGCTGGAGATGGCACGCGCCCGCATGCCGATCCTGTACGTCGAGGCGGTGCCCGTGCGCGTCGACGACAGCGGTGAAGTCACCAGCGTGGGCCTGCTCCTGCGCATCGGACCCGACGGGACGGTCAGCCGGACGCTGGTCTCCGGGCGGGTCCTGCACCACGAGCGGGTCAGGGACGCCCTGCTGCGTCATCTGGAGAAGGACCTCGGCCCGGTGGCGCTGCCCCGGGTGCCGGCCTCGCTCCAGCCGTTCACGGTGGCCGAGTACTTCCCGACGCACGGGGTCACCCCGTACCACGATCCCCGGCAGCACGCGGTCTCCCTGGCCTACGTGGTGCCCGTGACCGGTGACTGCCGGCCCCGGCAGGACGCGCTGGACCTGGTCTGGTTCGACCCGCGGGAGGCGCTGTCCGAGGCGGTGCAGAGCGAGATGCCCGGCGGACACGGGGTGCTGCTGAAGCAGGCGCTGGCCCACGTGGGCTGCGTGGGCTGACGGTCGAGCCGTTCCCCCGGCCGCGACCACTCCGCTGCTTCTCCCGCTGCTCCCTGTCTCTACTCCTCCCGCTGCTCCGGTCTCTACTCCTCCCGCTGCTCCATGTCGCTCAGCTGCGGGTCCAGGTCGTCCCGCAGCAGGCCCCGCGAACCCGTCTGCCCGGTGCGGTACGCGGAGCGGGCGACCAGGTGGGAGGCGACCGGGCTGGTCAGGAACTGGAAGAAGACGATGAGCGCGAGGGTGCCCACGTCGATGCCGTGCCGCAGCCGGAGCGCCACCCCGACCAGGACGAGGAGGGTCCCGAGGGTCTGCGGTTTGGTGGCGGCGTGGCTGCGGGAGAGCACATCGGGGAACCTGAGCATCCCGATCACGCCGAGCAGGCTCTGCAGGCAGCCCAGGAACAGCAGGACGGCGCCGGTCAGGTCGGCCGCCCGGGCCCAGGCGTTCACCGGTGGTCCTCCGTGCCGTCCGCCCGCACCGAGGGCCGGTCGCGCACGGCGATGAACCGGGCGATGCCCACCGAGCCCGTGAAGCCGAGGAAGGCGAGCACCAGCATCACGGGGAAGTAGAACCCGTCGCCGTCGTGGGCGGCCTTGACGCCGATGCCGGCGACGATGAGCGCCGCCGCCACGTCCAGGGCGACCGCCCGGTCCAGCATCGAGGGGCCGTACCAGATGCGGTACAGCAGCAGCGCGCCGGCGACGAGGATCATCACGAGCGAGGCGGTCAGCAGCGCCTCCTCGACGTCGTGCAGGGTGGTCACGGCGGGGTGTCCCCTTCCGGTACGGGGCGGGCGGCGTGGGCGATGTCCTCGGCGGTGCCGAAGGCGCGGGCGACGAGTTCCTCCATGCGCCACACCTGTCGCCGGGCGCTCTCGATCTCGCCGGGGTCGTCGGCGTCGAGGACGTGCAGGAACAGGGTGGCGGTCGAGCGGCGCACCTCGATCACGGAGCCGCCGGGGACGTTGGAGACGGCGACCGCGGTGGCCGTGAGCATCAGGTCGCTGCGCACCCGCAGCGGAACGGCGACGACCGCGGCGTGGTAGGGGCCCTTGGCGAAGATCTGCCGGGTGACCTCGACGCTGGACGAGAACATGTCGTAGAGCAGATAGACCGCCAGCCGCAGGATGCCCAGCGGACGCAGCCGCAGGCCGATGTCCACGGCGGGCAGCGGGAAGGCCAGGCACAGGCACACCGCGACGACGATCCCGTTGACGAGGTTGGCCCAGGACAGGGTGCCCCACAGCAGGATCCAGATGGCCGTGAGCCAGGCGACGAGCGGCAGGTCCAGCACGCGTCTGCCGCTGCCGATGCGGAAGGACCAGCTGTAGGGGGAACGGTCGCGGAAGAGGTTGCTCACCGGCCGAGCACCGCCTCGATGTAGGGGGTGCGGGCGAGGAGTTCGGCGGCGGCGGCCTCGGTGAAGGTGGTGAGGGGGCCGCCGAGCACGGTGTAGAGCAGGCCGAGGGCGACGGCGGCGCCGGTGGCCAGCAGCATCGGCCAGGGCAGCCGCTTGGTGGTGGTGATGGACTGGCCGAGCAGGCCGGCGGAGACCACGGCGCCCGCCGGGACCGGCCGGCCGCTCCCCGACCCCGCCGCCGGGGCCTCCTCGTCCTCGTCGTCGTCCTCGTCGTCCTCGTCGTCTCCGGGTTCGTCCCCGGCGGACTCCAGGACCACGCCCTCGCCCTCGGCACCGGGCGGCGCGTCCCGCCAGAAGGCCAGGTTCCAGACCTTCGCCATGACGTAGAGGGTGAGCAGGCTGGTGGCCGCGGACCCGGCGACCAGCGCCCAGGCCCAGCCGCCGCCGTTGTCGATGCCCGCCCGCATCAGACCGACCTTGCCGATGAACCCGGACAGCGGCGGGATGCCCGCGAGGTTCATGGCGGGCACGAAGAACAGCACCGCGACCAGCGGTGCGGACTTCGCCAGGCCGCCCAGGCGGGTCAGCTCCGTGGTGCCGTCGCGCCGTTCGACGAGCCCGGCGACGAGGAAGAGCGTGGTCTGCACGGTGATGTGGTGGGCCACGTACACGATGGCCCCGCTGATCGAGCCGCGCCCGGCCAGCGCGATGCCGAAGACCATGTAGCCGATGTGGCTGATGAGGGTGAAGGACAGCACCCGCTTCAGGTCGGTCTGGGCGACGGCGCCGAGGATGCCGACGACCATGGAGGCGAGGGCGGCGAGCATCAGCAGGTCGCCGAGGCGGTGGCCGGGGAAGAGCAGGGTCTGGGTGCGCAGCATCGAGTACACGCCGACCTTGGTCAGCAGGCCGGCGAAGACCGCGGTGACCGGCGCGGGGGCGGTCGGGTACGAGTCGGGCAGCCAGGCCGCGAGCGGGAACACGGCCGCCTTGATGGCGAAGACCGTCAGCAGCATCGCCTCCAGCAGGGTGCGCGCCCCGTCCGGCGCCTCCTGGAGCCGGCCCGCGAGCTGGGCGAAGTTCACGGTCCCGGCGAACGCGTAGGTCATGGCGATGGCGACGAGGAAGAGCACCGAGGAGAACAGCGAGATGATCACGTACGTCGATCCGGCCCGGATGCGGGTCGCGGTGCCGCCGATGGTGAGCAGGACGAAGCTCGCCACGAGCATGATCTCGAAGCCGACGTAGAGGTTGACGAGGTCGCCGGCCAGGAAGGTGCAGGAGACGCCCGCCACCAGGATCAGGTAGGCGGGGTGGAAGACGCCGACCGGCGTCTGGTCGTCGCGGTCGGCCATGCCCTGGCCCAGCGAGTACACGTGGACCAGCAGGGTGACGGCGCTGGAGACGGTGAGCATCAGGCCGGCGAGGCGGTCGGCGACGAGGGTGATGCCGATGGGCGGGGCGAAGTCCCCGAGGTGGACGCTGAGTGGGCCGTGGCGGTCGGCGGCGATCATGAGGAGCACGGAGAGCACCAGGACCGCGCCGAGCACGGCGAGGCTGATGAAGCGCTGGAACCGCTGGAGCCGGGGCCCGATGGCCAGTTTCAGGCCCGTGACGCACAGGGGCAGCAGGACGGGGAGCGGGACGAGGGCGTTCACCTGGTTCCTTCCGTGCCGGCGCCCCCGGGGTCGTCGGGCTGGTCGGGCGACGGGTGGCAGGAGTCCTCGCCGGGGCGGGAGTCGGGCTCGCGGCCGGTTTCCTCGGGGTCGTTGGAGGGACCGGCGACACGGGCCGGTGCCGGGCCCGGACGGCCCGTCGCGTCGGTGGTGCCCCGCTCCCGGCCCTCGCGGTAGTCCTCGGGGTCGGCGCCGAGGATGTCGTTCCAGAGGTTCCCGGAGACGTCGTTGGCGCGGGCCTGGTAGGCGCGCTCCTCGCGGACCCGCTTGCGCAGCCGTCGGCGGGCGTCCCGGTAGCGGGCGCGCTGTTCGGGGCTGGTGCCGCCGTCGGCGCGGTCCTCGCGGTAGCGGTCCCGCAGTTCGCCGCGCCGGTCGAGGAACTCGGCGCGCAGCGCGACCAGCCGGTCCTCGGTGTCGTCGCTGATCTCGTCGGAGCCGGTGACCTGGTGGCTGCGGTAGGCCATGGCGAGCAGGAACGCGGTGGTGGCGAGGGTGATGACGATCGCGGTGAGGGCGATGGCCTGGGGCAGCGGGTCGGTGACCCGGTTGCGGATGACGTGCGGGTAGAGCAGCGGCGCGTCGCCCGCGCTGCCCGTGGAGGCGAGGACCAGCAGGTTGACGCCGTTGCCGAGGACGACCGCGCCGAGCAGGATCCGGGTCAGGGAACGGGTGAGCAGCAGAGTGCCGCCGACGGCGGCGAGCACGGCGGCGGCCACCAGGAGGGAGAGGCTCACGGTCACGCGGGGCCCGCCTCTCCGCGGGCGCGCAGGGCGGCGGCACGTTCGATCTGGCGGTCGATGCGGGCACCGAGGGCGCGCACGATGTCCAGGACCACTCCGAGGACCAGGAGGTAGACCCCGCAGTCGAAGAGGACGGCGGTGGACAGGTGGGCGTCGCCCCAGACCGGCAGGTGACCGTGCCAGGTCCAGCCGTGCAGCACGGTGCCCTCGGCGAGGCCGCCCAGCGCGACCGAGGTGGACACGAACAGGCCGAGGCCGGTGAACAGGCCCGGTTTGAAGGGCACGGCGTCGGCGAGTTCGTGCCGTCCGCCCGCGAGGTAGCGGGTGATGAAGGCGACCCCGGCGGTCAGGCCCGCGACGAACCCGCCGCCCGGCAGGTTCTCCGCGCACATCAGCAGGTAGACGGAGAGGACGAGAACGGGGTGGAAGATGAGCCGGGCGACGACTTCCAGGACCAGGGAGCGGCGCTCGGGGGCCAGCGTGGAACTGGCCGCGAGCCAGGTCCGCTCCGGCGCCCCCTCGTCCCCCTCGGGCAGGCCCGCCAGTTCGTACCGGGTCGCCCGCCAGGCCGTGCGCAGGCCCGCGTGCGGATGGTCGCCGGGCAGCGGAAGCACGGGCTGCTCGGCGCCGTCGGTGCGGCGGTGCAGGTAGATGAGGCTGGTGACGCCGATCGCGGCGGCGGCGAGCACCGCGGACTCCCCCATCGTGTCCCAGGCACGCAGGTCGACGAGGATCGTCGCCACCACGTCCTTCAGACCGTGGTGGGCGGTCTCCTCGACCATCGCCGCACCGGCGCTGTCGGCCCGCCGGTGCCCCGCCATGATCCACAGCACGAAGGCGACGGCGGCGCCGCCGGCGAGCGCCACCGGCATCCGCAGGACCCGTCGCCGCCTGCTGTAGTTCTCCTCGAAGTGCACCGGCATCCGGCGCAGCACGAGCACGAAGACGATCATCGAGACGGTCTCCACGCAGAACTGGGTCAGCGCGAGGTCCGGCGCGCCCTGCGCGACGAAGAGCAGCGCGGTGCCGTACCCGGTGAGACCGGCGAGGACCACGGCCTTCATCCGGCGGCGCACCCACAGGCAGAGCAGGGCGGCGGCGCAGGTCAGCACCGCCACCGCGCCCTGGGCGGGGTGGTCCCACACCCGTGGGGCGGGGACGCCCGTCCAGGGTTCGTCCGCCAGCAGGACGGCGACCTGCCCGGCGAGGACCACGCTCATGGTCGTCACGAGGTACACCGAGAGCGAGCCGCGCTGCACGAAGCCGGTGCACTGCAGCGCGGTGCGCTCCAGGGCGAGCAGCGACCGTCCGAAGATCCGGTCGGCGGAACGCCAGGCGAGGGCCTGGCCGGCCCGCGCGACCGGGCCCGCCGCCAGGAACAGCAGGACGCCGCCGGCCCAGGCCGCGCAGGACAGGCCGAACGCCGGGCCCGCTCCGTGCCACAGGGCCAGGTGGTACGGGTGGGCGGGCGTGGGGAACTGCTCGGCGTAGGCGCCGAGGAGCCCTTGGAGCCAGGGGACGCCGGGGCCGAGGACCAGGCCGGCGAGGGCGAGCAGGGCGGGCGGCGCGAGGAAGGCCGGCGACACGTCGTGCGCCTCGGTGTCCGGGGCGCCGGGCTTGCGGGCGAAGGCGCCCCACAGGTAGCGCAGGGTGTAGGCGGTGGTCAGGGCGGAGCCGACGACGGTCGCGGCGAGGGCCCAGCGGTCGGCGGTGCTCCCGTCCAGGAGGGACTGGAAGGCGGCCTCCTTCGCGGTGAAACCCAGCAGGGGCGGTACGGCGGCCATGGACAGCGTCGCGAGCGCGGCGACGGCGCCGACCGCGGGCAGCCGGCTCCCGAGTCCGGAGAGTCTGCGCAGGTCGCGGGTGCCGGTGGCGTGGTCGATGATCCCGGTGACCAGGAAGAGCGGGGCCTTGAAGAGGGCGTGGCCCAGGAGCATGGCGGTGGCGGCGAGGCCGGTGTCGTGGCGGCCCGCCCCGGCGAGGACGGTGAGGAACCCGAGCTGGCTGACCGTGCCGTAGGCGAGGACGAGCTTCAGGTCGTTGAGGCGCAGCGCCCGCCAGCCGCCCAGCAGCATCGTCGCGGAGCCCAGGACGAGCAGCAGCGGCCGCCAGGGCGTGACCTCGGCGAAGGCGGGGGCGAGCCGGGCGATGAGGTAGACGCCCGCCTTGACCATGGCGGCGGCGTGCAGATAGGCGCTGACCGGGGTGGGGGCGGCCATGGCGTTGGGCAGCCACAGGCTGAACGGCCAGATCGCGGACTTCGAGAGGGCGCCGACGAGGATCAGCACGATCGCCGTGGACAGCGCCGCCGACGGGGGCGGCGGGTCGGCGAGGATCGCCGAGATCCGGTAGGTGCCCGCCTCGTGCCCCAGGGTGAGCAGGCCGACGAGCATGGTCAGCCCGCCGAGGGTGGTGATCGTCAGTGCCTGAAGGGCGCTGCGCCGGTTGCGCTTGTGGTCGCTGGTCTGGCCGATCAGCAGATAGGAGAAGACGGTCGTCAGTTCCCAGAAGATGTAGAGCAGGATCAGGTCGTCGGCGAGGACGAGGCCGAGCATCGCCCCGGCGAACGCGAGGAGGCTTCCGGCGAACCTGCCCAGGTGCCGCGAGCGGTCGTCGAAGTACGAGGCGCAGTAGACCAGGACCAGGGTGCCGACTCCCGCGGCGAGCAGGACCATGAGTTCGGCGAGCGCGTCCAGCCGCAGGGCCCAGTCCACGCGGTAGGCCGGCAGCCAGGCCCGGACGGCGGTGTCGGCGCCGCCCGCGGCCGTCGTGCTCCACCGGGTGGCCGCCCAGACGGCCGTCGCGGCGGGCGGCAGGGCCAGTACGAGGAAGGCACGGGTGCCGCACCACCTCACCAGCGGCGCGGCGAAGAGCGCGAGCGCGAAGTGGCAGAGGATGAGCGCGGACACCCGACAGTGATATATCGGGCATCTCGCCTGAGCGTCCAGGCACGCCGCAGGGAACGCGATCGAGGGGCGGTTTCGGATTCCTCCGAAACCGCCCCTCGATCAACGACCGTCTCCGGTCGGGACGACAGGATTTGAACCTGCGACCCCTTGACCCCCAGTCAAGTGCGCTACCAAGCTGCGCCACGTCCCGTTGCCCGCCTGACCTGGGGTTTCCCCCGGCCGAACGCGCAAGAAAACCATACCGCACTCGGACCGGTGGTCGCGCATCGCTTTTCGGGCCGGGACCGGCCGGTCAGCACTTCCGCGCGCGGGAGGGCCCCGGCGCGCGGACCGCCGGCTCCGAGGAGGCCGCCGCGCCGTCGACCCGCTCCAGCCCCCGGACCGCCGGGTTCAGCAGCAGGGCGGCGCACACGCCGAAACTCGTCACGCCGGCGACGAGCAGCACGTGGTCGGCGCCGAGGGCGGCGGCGGCCGGGCCGGCCAGGGCCTGGCCGACGGGCATCATCGCCAGCGAGCCCGCCACGTCGTAGGCGTGGACGCGGTTGAGCACGTCGGGCGGGACCTGGGTCTGCACGCTGGTCGCCCACATCACGCCCCAGAAGGACATCCCGGCCCCGGCGACCGCGGCACCGGCGGCCATGGCGGGTACGTCGAGCCCGGCGCCGACGCTCGCGGGGAACGCGGCGAAGCCGACCAGGGCGATCGCACCGGCGCGGAGCATGCGGCGGGGCCGCAGCCGCAGCGCCACGAGTCCGCCGACCACGGTGCCGGCCCCCAGGGCCGAATTGATCAAGCCGTAGGCGCGCGGTCCGTGGTCCCGCACCACCTCGGTCGCCACCAGGGGCACGGTCGGCCCCCAGACGGCGATCATGTACACGCACCAGACGGCGATGACGCCCCACAGCCACCGCCTGCCGCGGAACTCCCGCCAGCCCTCCGCCAGGTCGGCGCGGAACGCCCCGGCGCCTCGGCGGGCCGCGGCGCGCGCGCCCGGGGCGGGCGGGGGCAGCCGGAGCAGCAGCAGGCACAGGGCGCTGACGGCGTACGTGGCGGCGTGGGCGGCGAAGACCCCGCCGGGCGAGGCGAAGCCGACCAGGAGACCGGCGACGGCGGGGCCGGCGAGCTGGGCGGCGGATTCGGCGACGCGTATCGCGCCGTTGGCGCCCTGGACGTCGGAGGCGAGCCGGGGCACGGTGCCGGCGACGCCGGGCTGGAAGACCGCGCCCGCGACGCCGTTGACGAACCCGATGGCGCAGATCTGCCAGAGCACGACGTGGCCGGAGAAGAACAGGGCGGCGGCCAGGGCCTGGGTGCCCAGCCGCGCCAGATCGGCGCCGATCATCAGCTTGCGGGTGCTGAAGCGGTCGGCGAGGACTCCCCCGAAGACGACCAGTCCGGCGAAGGCGGCGGCGGTCGCGGCCATGGCGAGTCCGACCGCGCCCGCCCCGTACCCGTGCTGGAGCAGGCCGGCGGCGAGCGCGACCGGGAGCATGGTGTCTCCGAGCCGGGCGATCGCCCGCGCGGTGAAGAACAGTGCGAAGTCCCGCGACCAGACGCCCCGTGCCGCCTTTCCGCTCGCCGCCCGCTCCCGCCCGGCCTGCGACGACGTCCCCGCCATCCCGCGTCATCCCCTCCCCGGCCGGCTCCGCCGGCGTCCGCGCCCCGCTGCCTGTGCCCGTCCCCCGCGCGTCGTGCTCCTGGCAGCCGGAGCCCCCCTCCGGCCCCGGCTGCCACGCATGTCCCCGGATCATGCCACGGGGCACTGACAACGCCCGAGGGATTTTCAGCCCTCGAACTCCCCGGGCCCTCCGGCCGGCAGCCCCAGCCTCGGATGGGCTTCCAGCAGCCGGGTCGGCGCCGCCTGGCGCCAGGAGTCGGCGAGGATGTCGCGCAGCTCGTCCTCGCCCTCCAGCGCCGCGAGGCGGGCCCGCACCCACGCGAACTGCGCCTCGTGGCCGGCGATCCAGAACTTCTCCGGCTCGGCCAGCACCAGTTCGTCGCGCTCCTCCTTGGGGCAGCGCACCGCGAGGGAGGTCTCGTCCTCGGGCAGCGTGGCGAACATCTTCCCCGCCACCCGGAACGTGGGCATGCTCCAGGCGGTCTTCTCCGTCGTGTCCGGCAGGGACAGGGCGACACGGCGTACGTCTTCTGCGTCCGGCATGTCAGGCACCGTAGCCGCCGCCACTGACAATCACCCGGCGGCGGAGGGGACGCCGACCCGCTTGAAGTAGAGGGTCGTCGGCCGCAGCTCGCCCCCCGGGTCGGCGGCGTAGTCGGGGATCGTCCCGGCCCGGGTCCATCCCGCCGAGCGGTACAGGTGCTCGGCGGGGCTGCCGGTCTCGGTGTCGAGGTGGAGGAGGGTGAGTCCGGCCGCGGCGGCCGCCTCCTCGGCGGTGGCCAGGAGCCCGCGGCCCACTCCCCTGCCGCGCGCCTCGCGGGACACCATGAGCTTGACCAGCTCCGCGCGGTGGCGGCTGTTGGGCTTGTCGGGCAGCGCGAGGCTCACGGTCCCGGTCACCCGCTCGCCCTCCCGCGCCACCCACACGGCGAGTCGGCCGGCGGCCACGTCGGCGGCCCGTCCGCGCCACCACGCGGCGGCCTCCTCGTGGCCCAGCGGGGCGAGGAATCCGACGGAGGCGCCGCCGGCGACCGTGTCGGCCAGCAGACCGGCCAGCCCGTCCAAGCGCGCCGTCAGTTCCCGCTCGTCGACCCGGATCACCCTCACGGCAGCACCACCGCCAGCGCGTAGCGCACGTCCCCGGGGCCGGCGCACCGGAACCGCGTCGGCCCCCACACCCGCATCCGCAGGCAGTCCCCGGTGGCGAGGTGGTGGGCGTCGTCCTGGGCCGTGATCTCCAGGGCGCCGTCCAGAACCCACACGTGCTGTTCGAGCCCGGGCACGGGCGGCCGGTCGTAGGCGATGTCGGCACCCGCGGCGAGGCGCCCCTCGACCAGCTCGCCGCGCAGCCCGGCGTGCGGCGGGGACACCGAGCGGCGCACGAACCCGGCCGACCGGTCCTCCCACACGGGCTGTTCGGCGGCCCGCACCAGCAGCGCGGGTTCCGCCTCGACCTCGCTGAGCAGCCGGGACATGGTCCGGCCGTAGACCGCGCAGAGGCGGTTGAGGAGGGAGGCGGTGGGGCTGGACTCGGCCCGCTCGGTCCTCGACAGCGTGGACCGGCTCAGCCCGGTGCGCTCCGCCAGCTCCTCCAGGGACCAGCCGCGTTCGGCGCGCAGTTCGGCCAGCCTCGCGGCGAGGCGGGCGTCCACGGAATCGACGTCGTCTCTCACATCCGGGACGGTATCCCGCAGATGAGACGCCCGTGTTACGGAAGCCTCACGCCCGCGCCGCCTCGCCGAGCGCGTCGAGCACCGGGCGGATCAGCGGGTGCTCCTCGGCGCCCCGGCGTACGGCGGCGAAGACGCGGCGGGTGGGCGCCACTCCGTCGACGGGGCGGACCACGACACCGGTGAGGTCGGTGCCGTGCAGTGCCGAGCGCGGCACGAGCGCCACGCCCACGTCGGCGGAGGCCAGGGACACCACCGCGCGGAAGTCGTCCGAGGAGTGCTCCATACGAGGCTGGAAGCCGGCGTTCTCGCAGGCCAGGACGACGACGTCGTGGCACGGGTTGCCCGGGTAGGGGCCGATCCAGGGGTCCTTGGCCAGCTCGGCGAGCGGGACCTCGGCGGCGTCGGCGAGCCGGTGGGTGACCGGGACGACCGCGTCGAAGGGCTCGGCGTACAGGGGCACGTGGGTCAGGCGCGGGTCGTCGGCGGGCGGGGCCCCTCGGTACTCGACGGCGACCGCCACGTCGACCTGCCGGTCCAGGACCATCGGCAGGCTGGCGTCGCCCTCCGCGTCCTGGACGCGGATGCGGATACCGGGCGCCGACTCGGCGAGGCGGGCCAGGGCCGGTGCGACGACCAGGGCGATGCCGGTGGCGAAGGAGGCGACGGTCACCGTGCCGGCCTCGCCCGAGCCGTAGGCGGCCAGCTCGGCCTCGGCCCGTTCCAGCTGGGCGAGGACGGCGTTGGTGTGGCTGAGCAGGATCTCCCCGGCCGGGGTGAGCCGCACGCCCTTGGCGCCGCGCTCGACCAGGCGGTGCCCGGTCTCCTGTTCCAGGGCGGCGAGCTGCTGGGAGACCGCGGAGGGGGTGAGGTACAGCGCGGCGGCGGCCGCCGTCACGGTGCGGTGGTCCGCCACCGCTCGCAGGATGTGCAGCCGCCGCGCTTCGATCACGGGATCGATTCTCTCACCGGTGGGCCCGCGTCACGCACGCGTCAGGCGTCCAGCTCGGCCCGCGCGGCCACGAAGGCGTCCACCGCGCGGTTCACGTCCTCGGTGGAGTGGGCGGCGGACAGCTGTACGCGGATGCGTGCCTGGCCCTGGGGCACGACCGGGTAGGAGAAGCCGATCACGTAGACCCCGCGCTCCAGCAGGAGCTCCGCCATGCGGCCGGCCCGCGACGCGTCGCCGATCATGACGGGGGCGATGGCGTGGTCGCCGGGGAGGATGTCGAAGCCCTCCTCGGTCATCCGGCGCCGGAACAGGGCGGTGTTCTCGGCGAGCCGCACCCGCAGGTCGTCGGCCGACTCCAGCAGGTCGAGCACCTTGAGGGAGGCGGCGGCGATCACCGGGGCGAGGGTGTTGGAGAACAGGTACGGGCGGGACCGCTGGCGCAGCAGGGCGACGATCTCGGCGCGGGCGGCGACGTAGCCGCCGGAGGCGCCGCCGAGGGCCTTGCCGAGGGTGCCGGTGATGATGTCGACGCGGTCCATGACCCCGTGCAGTTCGGGGGTGCCGCGCCCGCCGGGGCCGACGAAGCCGACGGCGTGCGAGTCGTCGACCATGACCATGGCGTCGTAGCGGTCGGCCAGGTCGCAGATCTCGGCGAGCGGGGCGACGTAGCCGTCCATGGAGAAGACGCCGTCGGTGACGATCAGCTTGCGGCGGGCGTCGCCGGCGGCCTTGAGCTGGGTCTCCAGGTCGGCCAGGTCGCGGTTGGCGTACCGGAAGCGCTTGGCCTTGGACAGGCGGATGCCGTCGATGATGGAGGCGTGGTTGAGGGCGTCGGAGATCACCGCGTCCTCGGGTCCCAGGAGGGTCTCGAAGACGCCTCCGTTGGCGTCGAAGCAGGAGGAGTAGAGGATCGTGTCCTCCTGGCCGAGGAAGGCGGAGAGCCGGGCCTCCAGTTCCTTGTGGACCTCCTGGGTGCCGCAGATGAAGCGGACGGAGGCCATGCCGTAGCCCCAGCGGTCCAGCGCCTCGTGGGCCGCGGCGACGACCTCGGGGTGGTCGGCGAGGCCGAGGTAGTTGTTGGCGCAGAAGTTGAGCACCTCGCCGGGACGGCCGCCCGCGGTGACGTTCACGGTCGCGGACTGCGGGGTGTCGATGACCCGCTCGGGCTTGTGCAGGCCGGCGGCGCGGATCTCGTCGAGGGTGGCGCGCAGGTCGTCGCGCACGGAGTCGAACATCTCTCAGGCTCCTAGGAAGGCAGTTGGCTTACGCGGTGACGTACGCGGTGGCTCACGCGGTCCAGTCGAGGATGACCTTGCCGCCCTTGCCGCTGGCGGCGTCGGCGAAGGCGGCCTCGAAGTCGCGGTGGCCGTAGCGGCCGGTGATGACGGGGGCGAGGTCGAGGCCGCCCTCGAGCAGCACCGACATGGCGTACCAGGTCTCGAACATCTCGCGGCCGTAGATGCCCTTGACGGTGATCATCGAGGTGACGATCCGGGCCCAGTCGACGGGGAACTCCTCGGCGGGCAGGCCCAGCATCGCGATCCGGCCGCCGTGCGTCATGTTGGCGATCATGTCGCGCATGGCCTCGGGGCGGCCGGACATCTCCAGGCCGATGTCGAAGCCCTCCCGCAGGCCCAGCTCGCGCTGGCCGTCGGCGATGGACACCTTGGAGACGTCGAGGGCGAGGCTCACGCCGACCTTGAGGGCCAGGTCCAGCCGCTCCTGGCTGACGTCGGTGATCATGACGTTGCGCGCCCCGGCGTGCCGGGCGACGGCGGCGGCCATCAGACCGATCGGTCCGGCGCCGGTGATGAGGACGTCCTCGCCGACCAGCGGGAACGACAGGGCGGTGTGCACGGCGTTGCCGAACGGGTCGAAGATCGCGGCGACGTCGAGGTCGACGGGGACGCGGTGCACCCAGACGTTGGACGCGGGCAGGGCCACGTACTCGGCGAAGGCGCCGTCCCTTCCGACGCCGAGGCCGACGGTGGCGCGGCACAGGTGGCGCCGTCCGGCCAGGCAGTTGCGGCACTTGCCGCAGACGAGGTGTCCCTCGCCGCTGACGCGGTCGCCGGTCTTGATGTCGGTGACGTCGCGGCCGGTCTCGACGACCTCGCCGACGAACTCGTGGCCGACGACGAGCGGGGTGCGGATGGCCTGCTGCGCCCAGCCGTCCCAGGCCCGGATGTGCAGGTCGGTGCCGCAGATGCCGGTGCGCAGCACCTTGATGAGTACGTCACCGGGTCCGACGGCGGGCTCGGGCACGTCCGCGAGCCACAGCCCGGGCTCCGCCTTCTCCTTGACCAGCGCCTTCAACGCTACGGCTCCTGACGGGGGTGAGGTCCCGGCGCCGGGCACGCCGAGGCGGCCCGCGTCCGGGGAGGGGAGGGGAATCGCACAGCAATCTGCCGTACGAGACGGTCCCCGGTCCATCGAGCCTTTCTTAAGCCCGGCCGCAGCTTTCCTTCACGCCGGCCGCCCCCGGGGGCCGCCGGGCCTGCGATTCACAGTGGCAGCCCGTCCTCGGCGCTGCGTTCGATGCGCCGCACCAGATCCGCCGCCGTCGACTTGATCGTGGCCAGACCCGCCGTCCCCCAGGTGCGGGGCCGTACGTCGGACGCGGAGACCGTGCCCAGCACCGTGCCCGTGCTGTCGATGAGCGGGGCGCCGAGGTAGGAGCGGATGCCGAACGCGTCGACCACGGGGTTGCCGGCGAAGCGCGGGTAGTCGCGCACGTCCTCCAGGACCAGCGCCTTGCGCCGGACCACCACGTGGGGGCAGAAGCCGTGATCGCGGGGCTGGACGCGGCCGAACTCGGGGCTGGTGCCGTCCCCGTGCGTCACCGGCGGGACCTCGGGCACCCGCAGGCCCGCGAAGAACTGCCCGCCCTCCACGAGGAAGTTGACCATCGCGTACGGCGCCTCGGCGAGGTGGGCGAGGTGTGCCGCGAAGGTGTCGAGGGCCGGGTCCGGACGCTCCACCAGGCCGAGCCGGCGCAGCCGTCGCACCCGGGCCGGGGCCTCCCGGTCCTCGGGGGTGAGCAGCAGGCGTCCGACCGGGCGTGGCGGGTCGTAGCTCATGGGCGGGCTCCGGCGCCGTACCCCGTGGTGGGGGCCGGGGTGTGGTCGATGAGGTGGCGTACGAGGGTGAGCAGCGTCTGCACCCCGGAACTGGAGATCCGCGCGTCGCAGCGCACGATCGGGATCTCCGGGTGCAGGTCCATCGCGGCGCGCACCTCCTCGGGGTCGTAGCGGTGGGCGCCGTCGAACTCGTTGATCGCGACGATGAAGCCGAGGCCGCGTTCCTCGAAGAAGTCGACGGCGGCGAAGGACTCGTCCAGCCGGCGGGTGTCGGCGATGATCACGGCGCCGAGGGCACCCTCGCACAGTTCGTCCCACATGAACCAGAAGCGTTCCTGGCCGGGTGTCCCGAACAGGTACAGCACGTGTTCGGGGTCGAGGGTGATGCGGCCGAAGTCCATGGCCACGGTCGTCTCGAGTTTGTTCTCGATTCCGTCGAGGTTGTCGGTGGCGGCGCTGACCGTGGTGAGCAATTCCTCCGTGCTCAGCGGCGCGATCTCGCTGACCGCGCCGACGAAGGTCGTCTTGCCCACCCCGAACCCGCCCGCCACGAGGATCTTCAGCGCGGTGGGGAAGGGGTCGGTGGTGTCGTGGCCGGATCCTGGTCCGGATCCGCGGCCGTAGTCAGAGCTGTCGTCGTAGTCCATCGAGCACTGCCTCCAGAAGGGCCCGGTCCGTGGGGTCGTGGTGGAACGCGGCGGGGGGTTTGGTGGTCAGCGCGCCGCAGTCGACGAGGTCCGACAGCAGCACTTTGGTGACTGCCACGGGAAGCCTCAGATGGGCGGCGAGCTCGGCGACCGGGAGGGGCGCCCGGCACAGGTCGAGTGCCTGCGCGTGCTCGGGACCGAGGTAGCCGAGGGGGGTCGCCCCCGTGGCCATCACCTGGGACATCAGGTCGAGCGCGACGGTGGGCCGGGTACGGCCGTTGCTCACGGTGAAGGGGCGCACCAGCCGACCGGCCGCGTCGTCGAGCCAGGGCCCGTCGCCGGCCGCGGCCACCCTCAAGGCCTCATCGCCGGTGGTTCGACGGCGTGCTGCCGGGGAGCGGTGACGAGGTAGGGGCGGACGCTCTTGACGAGCATCGCCATCTCGTAGCCGAGTACGGCCGCGTCGGCCTCCCGGCCGGCGAGTACGGCGAGGCAGGTGCCGGAGCCGGCGGTCGTGACGAAGAGGAGGGTCGAGTCGAGTTCGACGACGACCTGCCGTACGTCGCCGCCGTCGCCGAAGCGGACGCCGGCGCTGCGGCCGAGGGAGTACAGGCCGGACGCCAGTGCCGCCATGTGGTCGGCGCTGTCCGCGTCGAGGCCGTGGACGGACTTCACCAGCCCGTCGCAGGACAGGAGCACCGCACTGCTCGTGTGCGGTACGCGCTGCACGAGGCCGCTCATCAGCCAGTCGAGGTCGGACACTTGGCTGGTCGGCGCATCGCTCGCCATGGTGGATCGACTCCTTGGGGTACGAAGGTCTGCGGGAGCGCTGGTCGTGGGGGTGGACGTGGGGAGTGGGCCGGTGGTGGGCGTGGGGCGGGTCGTCATCCGGCCGGGTCCCGGTGGGTGGGCTCCAGCGGGGCCGGTTCCTCGGGAGGCGGGTCCCTGTGCTGCTGGGCCTCCGCGAGGCCGACGCCACGCTGGAAGGCGGCCATCAGGCCGGGGTCGTGACCGGCGTACTGCTCGGGTTCCTGGCGGGGTGCGGGGCCGCCGCGCAGTTGCGGTGCGATGTGCTCCTGGGCGCGACGCCGGGGCAGTCGGGGCTTGCCCATGGTGCCGCGCACCGCGCTGTGGCGGGGGACGGGCGGAGTGGCCGCGTGTTCGGCGATGACACCCCGGTCGGCGGGCCGGACCCCGGGCACGGCGGCGGCCGGCGTCGGCCGGTCCCCACGGGCGCCGCGCACGGGCAGGGGAAGGGGCTCGCCCCGGCCCGTGGAGCGGGGCGCCTCGGGCCCGGACGCGCCGGGCTCGTGCGGGGCGTGGGGGGCGGGGGCGTGCGAGGTCGGCGCCGCGGTGACGGGCGCGTGGGTGACCGTCCCCGGCGGCGAGGGCTCCGAGGGGGCGGGCGCGACGGAGGCGGGGACGGTCCCCGGCCCGGAGGGGGCGGGGGCGTCGGGGAGCCGCTGCGCCACGGGGGTCAGGGACGCCGGGTGCGCCTCGGGCGCCGAGTGCCCGACGGGTGCCGAGTGCCCGACGGATGCCGGGGCCACCGGGGTTGCCGGGGACGGCGGGGACGTGACGGCTGCCGTGGACGGCTGGGGTGTGGCGGGGCGCGGGTGCTGCCGGGGCGGCGGGACGGGCACCGGCTCCGCGCCCGTGCCCTCCCCCGTCCGGGCCCCGCCTCCGGGCAGCGCGCCCGGTTCCCCGCCCAACAGGGCCTGCGGCACGACCAGTACGGCCTGGACACCGCCGTAGATGTTGGTCTGCAGGCGGACGGTGATGCCGTGCCGCTTGGCGAGCTGGGAGACGACGTACAGTCCGATGCGGCCGTCCGCGAGCAGACGCGCGACGTTGACCTGGTCGGGGTCGGCGAGCAGGGCGTTCATCCGGCTCTGCTCGGCGACGGGCATGCCGAGTCCGCGGTCCTCGACCTCCACGGCGAGCCCGGAGGTGACCAGGTTGGCCCGCATCAGCACCTGGGTCTGCGGGGCGGAGAACAGGGTGGCGTTCTCGACGAGTTCGGCGAGCAGGTGGATGACGTCGGCGACGGCGTGGCCGCGCAGGGTGCCGTCGATCGGGGGGACCAGCCGGACCCGTGAGTACTGCTCGACCTCGGCGATGGCCGAGCGCAGCACCTCGGTCATGTCCACCGGGTTGCTCCACTGCCGGCGGGAGACGGCGCCGCCGAGGACGGCGAGGTTCTCGGCGTGGCGACGGATGCGGGTGGCGAGGTGGTCGACGTGGAAGAGGCCCTTGAGGAGATCGGGGTCCTCGATCTCGTTCTCCAGCTCGTCCAGGATGGAGATCTCCCGGTGCACCAGGGACTGCAGGCGCCGGGCCAGGTTGACGAAGACCTCCAGCTTCTGCTCGCTGCCCGCCTGGCTGGAGAGCTGGGCCGCCCGCACGACGGCCTCGACGGCGCCGTCGTGGGCGCGGGACAGGTCGGCGGCGAGCAGTTCGAAGTCGTCGGCGTCGTCCGGCGGTCCGCCGCGCGGCTTGCGCGGTGACGGGGTCTCCCCGCGCCGCAGTGCCTCGACCACGGCGCGCAGATCGCCCTCCCCGCGCGCGGTACTGCGCCGCAGGGCCCCGACGCGCTCGTGGACGGACCGGGCGGCGCGGTCGGCGGCCACGGCGGCGATGACGACGGCGGCGACGGTCACCGAGACGGCTCCGGCGAGCACACCCCACAGGACCAGACCGGGCCGGACTCCCGTGGACCGGACGGTGAACAGGACGACCGCGCAGGAGCTGAGGGCGACCGCGACCGGCGGCAGCACGGCCAGACGCAGCAACTGGGGCCGTATGTGGGTCTCGTGCAGTGCGGGAGCGGTGCGGGAGGCCGGCCGGCCGTGCCGCCCGCCCTCGCGGCGGTCCGCTCGCGCGGCCGGGGCGCGGAGGTGAGACATCGGGGTCCTCGTACTGGTCCGTTGGTCCGTCGGGCCTGGGGTGCGCGCGTCGGACGGACGCCACGCGGACAGGCGACCTACGTCGCCCGACGGACACTGACAGTAGTCGCCCGAGCATCATGTGCGAGGGGCAGTTGCCAAAGTCCCTCGGACAACGTCCCGCTCTGGTATGAGGCCTCGTACGACAGCCCGATAACCCGGTGAAGCTTCCGCTCCGGAAGCGCTCCGGACCGGTCGGACTCGATCGGATTCGGTCACATGGAGTGACGGGTGACGGCGTCAACCGCCCGATACGAATGGGCTATTGACGCACCGATGCGGTCCGAGCGGCGCGGACGCGTGGTTCGACTGCTTCCGCGGCGAGGTCCGCGCCCAGCGACGCCGACGCGCCCCGGTCGGGACGTCTCCGCACCCTCCCCTCCCTAGTCCCCGCTCGCCCTCACCGCTCCCCCGCGAGGTCGAGATCACCCCTGCTCGTCCCGGCCGCACCCTCGGTGTTCCGGGGACGGCGCCACGGGTGCGCGATCGGGCCCGACACCGCCCGCCACCACGGCTCCACCGGCAGCTTCCCCGCCGGCTCGAACGGCTCCCCCGGCCGCGGGAACGCCACCGCCTGCCCGGCTTCCTCGGCCGCGTCCTTGGTCCACTCCCCCGGCTCCGCCCACGCGTGCGGCGCCAGGTTGAAGGTCCCCCAGTGGATCGGCAGCAGGACACCGCCCGGCCGGCCCTGCTGAAGGTCCAGGTGGGCGCGGACGCCTTCCTCGGGCGTCATGTGGATGTCCGGCCAGAACTCGGCGTACGCCCCCAGCTGGATCATCGTCGCGTCGAACGGGCCGTGCGCGGCGCCGATGTCCCGGAAGCCGTCGAAGTAGCCCGTGTCCCCGCTGTGGTAGACGCGGTGCTCCTCGCCGGCCACGACCCAGGACGCCCACAGGGTGTGCTGGGTGTTGCGCAGGCCGCGCCCGCAGAAGTGCCGGGCCGGGGTGGCGGTGAGGGTGAGGCCGCCGACGCGCGTCGACTCGTGCCAGTCCAGCTCGCGCAGCCGGTCGGCGGACACGCCCCAGTGTTCGAGGTGGGCGCCGACCCCGAGCGGCACCGCGAAGAGGGTGTCCGTGCCGGCCAGCGCCTTGATGGTGGGCAGGTCCAGGTGGTCGTAGTGGTCGTGGGAGATGACGACGACGTCGACCGGGCCCAGGGACGCCGACGGCACGGGGACCGGGTGCAGCCGCTTGGGGCCGGCGAACGGGAACGGGGAGCAGCGCTCGCCCCACACCGGGTCGAAGAGCACCCGCTGCCCGTCGATCTCGGCGAGCACGCTGGAGTGGCCCATCCAGGTCAGGCGCAGTCCGGTGGCGGGCGGCCGGGCGAGGTCGGCGAGCGTGGTGGCGTGCACGGGGACCGGGCCCCGCGGCGCACGGCTTCGCCGCGACTCCTTGTCGAAGTAGACCCTGGCGAAGTCACGGGCCGATCCGGAAGGCCGGGTCCGGGCGGTGCCGCCGGGGTTCTGGAAGACGCCGTCACGGAAGTGGGGCGAGCGGCGGATGCGCGCCATGCGGGCGCCGGTCGGGTCCGCGCCGAAGGCCGCGGGCAGGGGCAGGCGGAGCCCCTGCTTCGGGGAACGGGATGCGGCCACGGTGCCTCCAGGTGATGTGGTCGAGGTCTCCATTGTCGTCGTGTCCGACTCTCGTCCGACGTCACTCGAACGACCGATGTCACATCCGTGTTCCCCTCCTCCGTCCTATTGGTGAGGGCGCCCGGCCGGAGCGTCCGCAAGCACACCGCACGACCGACGGACAGGAAGGTGGCCCCCATGGCCCGCGTCTCGCTCACCCCGCCCCGGACGCTCTTCTTCCGCGCCGTGGAGTGGTACTCCCGGCGCACCTACGGAAAGGTCCTCGACCCCGGCAAGGCGCTCGCCCACAACCCGCGGGTGCTCTGGGGCGACCTGCGCTTCGAGCAGTCCGTGGCCGGGTGGAACAAGCTGGACTCCGACCTGAAGGCACTCGCCGTGATGGCCTCGGCCGCCTCGATCGGCTGCTCCTGGTGCATGGACTTCGGCTACTGGGAGAACGCCGAGCGCGGCATGGACCGTCGCAAGCTCCACGACGTGCCGGTGTGGCGGGACAGCGACGCCTACACCCCGCTGGAGCGGGACGTCATGGAGTACGCCGAGGCGATGACGGCGACACCGCCCCAGGTCGGCGACGACCTCGCCGGGCGGCTGCGGACGGCGCTGGGCGAGCCGGCCTTCGTGGAGCTGACGGCCATCGTCGCCGTCGAGAACCTGCGGTCCCGCATCAACGCGGCGCTGGATCTGACCAGCCAGGGGTTCAAGGATGCGTGCGAGGTGCCCGGCACCGGACGCACCGGACGCACCGAGGCGAGCACCGGCACGGGCACGGCCGCCGCGACGACCGACTGAGCGGCGGGGTGCCAGAGAGCCGCGGGCCGCCGTAGGCGCAGCTCACGACGGCTGCGGCGGCCCCGGCTCCGGGCGTCTGTATAGGGTGGCGGGCGTGGGGAGAGTCCGATTGAGTGTGGCGCAGCGGCGCGAGGAGCTGCTGCGCGCGGCCCTGGACCAGATATCGGCGCGGGGTGTGGCGGCGTTGCGGATCGCCGACGTGGCCGCCGCGCTCGGCGTCAGCAACGCGCTGGTGCTCTACCACTTCTCCACCAAGGAGAAGCTCGTCGCCGCCGCCTTCGCGCACGCCGCCCAGGACGATCTCGCCCACCTGCGCAAGCTGCTGGGCCGCCGCACCTCGGCACTGCGCCGGCTGCGGGCGGCGGTGCGGTGGTACGCCCCGACCGGGCAGGCCAAGGGCTGGCGACTGTGGATCGAGGGCTGGGCGGTGGCGCTGCGCGAGCCCGCGCTGCGCGACGTCGCGCGGGACCTGGACCGGCAGTGGAAGGCGGAGATCGCCGGAGTGATCGCCGAGGGTGTGGCGGCCGGCGAGTTCCGCTGCGCGGACCCCGACGGTGCCGCCCTGCGTCTGACGGCGTTCCTCGACGGACTGGCCGTGCAGCTCACCTCGTACGCGGGGACGGTGTCGAGGGCGCGGGCCCGGGAGTGGACGGACGAGGCGCTGGCCCGGGAGCTGGGTCTGGACCGCGAGGCGGTCTCCGCCCGGCCGGCACCGCGCGGCTGACCCGAATCCCCCCGGCCGGCACCGCCCGTCCGACCCGGGTCGCCCGCTCCACGGTGACCGCCCCGCGGTGACCGCCCCCGGCGACCGGGTCGACGGATCACGGCGGGTACGTCAGGCCACCGAGGCGATCCGCATCTTGATGTCGTCCGGCGACAGCGTCCCCTTGGCGATCACGTGGTCGCCGGAGGACTCGCCGCGCAGCCGGCGCCCGATCCACGGCACCAGATACTCCCGGGCCCAGTGCACGTCGTCCCGCCGGATGCCCAGAGTGCCGCGGGGCGGCAGCGGCGGCCAGGGCTGGTCGGGGTCGGCGGGGACGGGCAGGCCGAGGACCTGGCCCGCGCGCAGCGCCACGCGTGTGTGCCCCTCCGGTGACAGGTGCAGGCGGTCCGCGTCCCACGCCCTGCGGTCCTGGACGGTGCGCAGCGACCACAGGTCGAGCACGGGGCAGCCGTAGCGGTCGGCGATGGCGCGGACGTGTCCGTTGTAGGTGGCGATCTTGCCGCGCAGGTGCTTCAGGACGGGCACCCCACGGGTGTCGAACCCGGTCGTCACCAGCACCGTGCCCGCCGCGGCGGCCAGCGCGGCCACCGCCCGCTCGAAGCGCTCGGCCACCTCGTCGGGGTCGGTGCCGGGCCGGATGATGTCGTTGCCGCCCGCACAGAACGAGACCAGATCCGGCGCGAGTTCGACGGCCCGGGGCACCTGCTCCGCCACGATCTGGTCGAGCAGCCTGCCGCGCACGGCGAGGTTGGTGTACGTGAAGTCGCCCTCGGGGCGCCGGTCCGCGAGCAGTACGGCGAACCGGTCGGCCCAGCCGACGAACGCCCCGTCGGGGCCGGGGTCGCCGACGCCCTCGGTGAAGCTGTCCCCCACCGCCACGTACGACCCGATCACTGCTCTGCTGTCACTCTTCGAATCGTCTGCCACGTCGGCCCATCCTCCACCTTGGAATGTGACCTACGCGACCGTAGGAAAGGGTTGACGTGCGGTGAGAAACACCACGCCTAAAGTGTTCGCCAATTCAGGAATACGCCGGACACGTGCCGGACACCGCGAAATGGCCGAAGGCCGGACCCGGGGATCGGGGTCCGGCCTTCGGCGGCGCGCAGACCGCGCCGAGGCGTCGTCAGAGGGAGACGCCGTGCGAGCGCAGGTAGGCGATCGGGTCCACGTCCGAGCCGTAGTCCGGGGTGGTGCGGATCTCGAAGTGCAGGTGCGGGCCGGTCACGTTGCCGGTGGCACCGGAGAGGCCGACCTGCTGACCCGCCGTCACGGACTGGCCGGCCGAGACGGAGAGGGAGGACAGGTGGGCGTACTGGGCGTAGTGGCCGTCGGCGAGCTGGATGACGACCTGGTTGCCGTAGGCGCCGCCCCAGCCGGCGGAGACGACGGTGCCCGCGCCGACGGCCTTGAGGGAGGTGCCGGTCGGGACGACGAAGTCGGTGCCGGTGTGGTAGCCGCTGGACCACATGCTGCCGGTCTGGTGGTACGGGGTACCGACGGTGCCGCCCGGGACGGGGGAGGTGAAGCCGCTGGTGGTACCGGCGGACTGGGTGCTCTTGCCCGAGGACCCGGAGGACTCGGCGGAGTCGGTGGAGTCGGCGGAGTCGGCGGAGGACGCCTTCGCGGCCTTGGAGGACTTCTCCGCCTCGGCCGGCTCGGCCTTCTCGGCGGAGGACTGCGAGGCCGGCTTCTCCGCCTGGGCGGGCTTCTCGGCGGCGGGCTGCCCGGACTTGGCGGCCGGTCCGTCGATCGAGAGCTTCAGACCGGGGTGGATCAGGGACGGGTCGGCGCCGACGGCCTCGCGGTTGTCCGCGTAGAGCTTCTTCCAACCGCCGTCGACGTCCTGCTCGTCGGCGATCTTCGAGAGGTAGTCACCGCTCTTCACGGTGTACGTGCGCGAGTCGGCGTTCTTCTCGGCGGCGGCCTTCTTCGCCGACGCCGGAACTCCCTGCACGGCCTGCTCGGAGACCGGGTGCGCGGGGGCCGCCTGGGCTGCGGCGGCGCCCATCAGCGGGAGCGCGAGCGCGGCGCCGCCGGTGGAGGCGACGGCGATGGTGCGGGTCAGGCGCATGGCCCTGGTACGGCGGTGCTTACCCTTCGCGGGCATGTCGAATTCCTCTCCGGCGCCTACGAGGTGAGCTGTCGGGTTCGGGCTGGAGATGCCCGGCCGCGTCTGGACGCGGCTTCACCCCGAGCCGTTCCGGGAACCGGAACAGGCATTCGTACCTGTGGGTCCCCCGCTCCTGCCGTGTACGGGTGGTGGATGAGTGCGGGCTCCGGTCGGCGGCAGGATTAGGCGTCCGTCCGGATCGGTGGTGAACGTAAGGGACCAAGACGCACAGGGACAAGCGAGAGGTTGCGTTCACGGGTGTTCCGATTGATCCATTACCGGATTCCGCCGTCACCCTCCGTCGATTCCGGAAGCGTGTTTTCCCGTAAACAGCCATGAAAACCGCGTGAATTACGTGAACATGACGGGCAACGCACCGTCACGGGTATGACGCTGCTCACGCGCTTCCCCGCCAGTCACTCTCATTCCAGAGCGAGTTGGAATCAATGCTGCAATTCGGACAGAAAGCCCAGAAGCGGTGTACTCGGATTACTTCGCCCCCTTGAGGCCGGGGCACCGTGCCGTATCGTCGACTCGTGCCCGTCGGCGAGCGGCGTCGGCGGGGCGGAGTGGGAGGAGCCCCCGTGACGCAGCAGGTGCCGTCGACCGAACCCGAGCTGGCCGGGGTGCGCAACTTCCGGGACGTGGGCGGGCTGCCGACCGTGGACGGCCGGCGGGTCCGCCAGGGGGTGCTGTTCCGCAGCGGCCACCTCGCGCACGCCACCGGTGAGGACGCCGCGTTCCTGGCCTCGCTGGGCCTGCACACGATCTTCGACTTCCGCAACGCGGCCGACCAGAAGCTCGAGGGCCCGGACGTCGAGCTGCCGGGCGTGCGCAACGTGAACCTGCCGCTGAGCGACCCGGCCGACGGCGCCGAGTTCTGGAAGATGGTCCGCGACGGCGACCTCGACCAGCTCCGCTCGATCCTGGCGGACGGCAAGGGAGCCGACCGGATGATCGGCTCCTACCGCTTGATCATCAAGGAGCGCACGGCGGAGCACTCCCGGGTGCTGCACGCGCTCGCCGAGGACAGCGTCCCCGCCCTGATGCACTGCGCGGCCGGCAAGGACCGCGCGGGCCTGTCGATCGCGGTCACGCTGCTCGCCCTGGGCGTGGAGCGCGAGGCCGTCGTCGAGGACTACCTGAAGTCGAACGCCACCCACCGCCGGTACAAGGTGCGTCGCAGCGGCTCCGCCGCCTCGGCCTACTCCCCCGAGGTCATGGAGCTGCTCAGCCCGCTCTTCGACGCGCGCGCCGAGTACCTGGCGGCGGCCTTCGAGACGATCGACGAGACCTGGGGCGGGGTCGACGCCTACCTGGAGCAGGGTCTGCGGATCACTCCGGAGACCCGGGAGCGGCTGCGCGAGCGGCTGCTGGACTGAGCCCGGCGCTCACCGGCTGTTGGCGCCCACCTCGAAGAGCAGGTAGATGAAGCCAGCGAAGACGTGCCCCACGATGAGGTAGATGAACAGCCGCACCCACAGGGCGCGCGGAAACTTGTCCTGGAGGTTCATGGCGTCTCTCCCGAGGCGGGGTGGGTCGTCGTGGGGGCGGGGCCCAGGCACAGCGCGGCCGTCGGACTCTGCAGCAGGGTGTGGACGAAGAGCAGGTCGACCCCGTCGGGGTCCTGGGCGGCGATCCGGTGCGGGGTGAGCGAGTCGAAGTGCGCTCCGTCGCCCGGACCGAGCAGGTGCACGGTGTCCCCGAGCCGCAGGCGCAGCCGGCCCCGGAGCACATGGAGCCATTCCTCGCCCGGGTGGACCCGCACGATGTCGCCCTGGGAGCCGTGCGGCACGTGCACCCGCAGGGCCTGCATGCCGCGGCCGGCCCCGCCGGCCTGCCAGTACGTCCAGCCGCCGGCGTACGTCGGCTCCATGGCGTCGGCCCGGACGACCGCGTCCCGGTCCGGGGCCGTCTCGCCCAGCAGTTCCGAGACGGTCGTACCGTAGACACGGGCGAGCGCGAGCAGCATCGGCAGCGAGGGCTGGCGCTGCCCGGTCTCCAGCCGGGAGAGGTGGGCGGGCGACAGCCCGGCGGCGCGGGCCGCCGCCTCCAGGGTGAGGGCGGCCCTGCGCCGCAGGGACCGCAGCTGCGGTGCCACGACGGACACCGCGTCCGCCGCCGCCTCGGGCGCCGGGGGCCCGGTCTCGTGGGAGGTCATGGCTCCTATTCAGCCCGAACTTTGCCCCACAGGCAATTTTCTTGCCCGAGAGGCAAAATCCGAGGCCGGTGCCCCTCCGGCGACCGGTCGCCGCCTCTGCGGCTAGCGGTTGGCCACCGCCTGTCTCACCAGGGTCTTGCCGAAGTCCCACATCAGTCCGCCGCCGTTGTGCGCGTCGTCCATCACCTCCGTGAAGGCGTCGACGAAGCGGTCGGCGTCCGCCGTGTCGACGATCAGCGGCGGGATCAGCTTGATGACCTCCAGGTGGTCGCCGGAGACCTGGGTCAGGACGTGGTGGCGCTGGAGCAACGGCACCACGACCATCTGCGCGAAGAGTCCCTTGCGCGCCGTCTGGAGCATCGTCCAGCGACTGCGCAGCCCGAGGGACCGGGGCCGGCCGAACTCGATGCCGATCATCAGCCCCCGGCCGCGGACGTCGGCGAGCAGCTCGTAGCGGTCCACCAGCTCGGCGAGCCGGGTCTTCAGCCGCTCCCCCACCGCGGCGGCGTTCGCCACGATCTCCTCGTTCTCCATCACGGACAGCACCGCGAGCCCGGCGGCCATGGCCTGCGCGTTGGACCCGAAGCTCGCCGAGTGGACCTGCACCCGGTCCATCGAGGAGTACACCTTCTGGAAGATCCAGTCCTTGCCCAGCGTGGCCCCCACCGGCACGTAGCCGCCGGACAGCGCCTTGGCGACGCACACCAGGTCCGGCTCGACCCCGTCCTCGTGCTGGAAGGCGTAGAACTTCCCGGTCCGGCCCAGCCCGGTCTGCACCTCGTCGGCGATCAGCAGGGCCTTGTGGCGGTGCAGCAGTTCCTGCGCCGCGCGCAGGTAGCCGGGCGGGGCCTCGTGCACGCCCTTGCCCTGGATCGGCTCCACGATCAGCGCGGCCACGTCGCCCTTCCTCAGCTCCCGCGCCAGTGCGTCCACGTCGCCGAGCGGTACGGGGGTGTCGGGCAGCAGGGGGGCGAAGCCCTTGCGGAACCCCTCCTCGCCGTTGACGGAGAGCGAGCCGGTGGTCAGGCCATGGAAGGCGTGCGAGCAGTACAGGACCCTCGGTCTCCCGGTCGCGTACCGGGCGAACTTCAGCGCGGTCTCCACGGCCTCGGTGCCGCTGTTGCCGAAGAAGACCCGGTCCAGGTGAGGGCTGTAGGAGAGCAGCCTCTCGGCCAGCAGTCCGGGCAGCGGCGGGCAGTCGAAGCGGGTCAGGTCGGCCAGCGAGGCGTCGAGGACGTCGTGCAGGGCCTTGCGGACGACGGGGTGGTGGCGCCCCAGGCCCATGACGCCGAACCCGGCGAGCATGTCCAGGTAGTCGTTGCCGTCCGTGTCCCAGAAGTGCGCGCCCTCGGCCCGCTCGTAGACCTTGTCGAAGCCGATGGTGCGCAGCATCCGCGGCAGCTGGTGGTTGAGGTGCCTGGCGTGCAGCTCGTAGCGTTCGGCTCCGCGTTCGGCCAGGAGCGCGGCGAGGTCGAACTCCTTGGTCATTCAGTTCTCTCCTTGGACTGGCATGGCGGTCCGGCCGTCCCGGGCCTGATCGGCGACGGACAGGCTCGCGCCGATCCGGCCGGCGATCTCGACCGGGGTGAGACCGATGTCGGCGAGCACCTCGGAGCGCTTGGCGTGCGCGAGGAACTGCTCGGGGATGCCGAAGCGGCGCACCGGCACGTCGACCTCGGCGTCACCCAGCGCCAGCGCCACCGCCGAACCGACCCCGGCGGCACGGCTGTTGTCCTCGACGACGGCCACCAGGCGGTGCCGGGCGGCCAGGGGCGGGAGCGCCGGGTCGACGGGTTTGACCCAGCGCGGGTCCACCACGGTGCAGCGCAGGCCGCGGGCTTCGAGCAGTTCGGCGGCCCGGAGGCAGACGGGCGCCATCACCCCGACGGCCACGAGCAGCACGTCGGGATGGTCGCGGGCGTGCAGGACGTCCAGGCCGCCGATCCGGTCGACGGCGGGTACGGCCGGCCCGGCGGACTCCTTCGGGAAGCGCACCAGCGTCGGCGCGTCGTCGACGGCGACCGCCTCGCGCAGCTGGGCCCGCAACTGATCGGCGTCGCGGGGGGCCGCGATGCGCAGTCCGGGGACGACCTGGAGGACGGACATGTCCCACATGCCGTTGTGCGAGGGACCGTCGGGGCCGGTGACGCCGGCCCGGTCCAGGACGAAGGTGACACCGCAGCGGTGCAGGGCCACGTCCATCAGCAGTTGGTCGAAGGCGCGGTTGAGGAAGGTGGCGTAGACGGCGACGACCGGGTGGAGTCCGCCGGTGGCCAGGCCCGCCGCGCAGACGGCGGCGTGCTGCTCGGCGATGCCCACGTCCCAGACCCGGTCGGGGAACCGCTCGGCGAAGCGCCCGAGGCCGACCGGGTGCAGCATGGCCGCGGTGATCGCCACGACGTCCTCGCGCTCCTCGCCGATCCGCGCCATCTCCTCACCGAACACGGAGGTCCACGAGGGCCCGGCCGAGGGCCCGAGCGGCGCGCAGGTCAGCGGGTCCATCGCGCCGACGGTGTGGAAGTGGTCCGCCTCGTCGCGCCGGGCGGGCTCGTAGCCGCGGCCCTTCTCGGTGAGGCAGTGGACGAGCACGGGACCGTGGAAGCGCTTCGCGCGCCGCAGCGCCGACTCGACGGCCCCGATGTCATGTCCGTCGACGGGACCTACGTACTTCAGGCCCAGGTCCTCGAAGAGCCCCTGCGGGGCGAAGGCGTCCTTGAAGCCCTTCTTGGCGCCGTGCAGGGCCTCGTAGACGGTGGCGCCGACCACGGGGACGCGCTGGAGGACGCCTTTGCCCCAGGCCAGCATCCGCTCGTAGCCGTCCGTCGTCCGCAGCGTCGCCAGGTGGTCGGCGAGGCCGCCGATGGTCGGCGCGTAGGAGCGCTCGTTGTCGTTGACGACGATGATCAGCGGCCGGTCCCGGGCCGCCGCGATGTTGTTCAGCGCCTCCCAGGCCATGCCGCCGGTGAGCGCCCCGTCGCCGATGACGGCGACGACGTGTCCCCGCTCCCCCCGCACCCGGCGGGCCTTGGCGAGGCCGTCGGCCCAGCCGAGGACGGTGGAGGCGTGGCTGTTCTCGATGACGTCGTGCTCGGACTCCTCGCGCGAGGGATAGCCGGACAACCCGCCCTTGCCGCGCAGCTTGGAGAAGTCCTGACGCCCGGTCAGCAGCTTGTGCACATAGCTCTGGTGGCCGGTGTCCCACAGGATGCGGTCGGCCGGTGACTCGAAGACCCGGTGCAGGGCGACGGTGAGTTCGACCACCCCCAGGTTCGGGCCGAGGTGCCCGCCGGTACGGGCGACCGCGTGCACCAGGAAGTCCCGTATCTCGTCGGACAGTTCGCCGAGTTCCGCCTCGGACAGCGCCTTCAGGTCGCGTGGTCCCCGGATGTTCTCCAGAATCGTCACGCTCGGGCCCCCTTCGGTCCGTGCTGTTCAGCTCACGGTGACGGCCGGCTCCCCCGACGCGCCGTCCTGCTCCATCTGCTCGGCGATCTTCATCGCCTCCTCGATCAGCGTCTCCACGATCCTGGACTCCGGGACGGTCCTGACGACCTCGCCCTTGACGAAGATCTGGCCCTTGCCGTTGCCGGAGGCGACGCCGAGGTCGGCCTCGCGGGCCTCGCCCGGACCGTTGACGACACAGCCCATGACGGCGACGCGCAGCGGCACCTCCATGCCCTCCAGGCCGGCCGTCACCTCGTCGGCGAGCTTGTAGACGTCGACCTGGGCGCGGCCGCAGGACGGGCACGAGACGATCTCCAGCCGGCGCTGCCTGAGCCCCAGCGACTGGAGGATCTGGAGCCCGACCTTGACCTCCTCGGCGGGCGGCGCGCTCAGCGACACCCGGATGGTGTCGCCGATGCCCTGGGAGAGCAGCGCGCCGAAGGCGACGGCCGACTTGACGGTGCCCTGGAAGGCGGGGCCGGCCTCGGTGACGCCGAGGTGGAGGGGGTAGTCGCACTGGGCGGCGAGCCGGCGGTACGCCTCGACCATGACGACCGGGTCGTTGTGCTTGACGGAGATCTTGATGTCCCGGAAGTCATGCTCCTCGAAGAGCGACGCCTCCCACAGCGCCGACTCGACCAGCGCCTCCGGAGTCGCCCTCCCGTACTTCTCCAGCAGGCGGCGGTCCAGGGAGCCCGCGTTGACGCCGATGCGGATCGGCGTGCCGTGGTCCTTGGCCGCCTTGGCGATCTCCTTCACCTGGTCGTCGAACTTCTTGATGTTGCCCGGGTTGACGCGGACCGCAGCGCAGCCGGCCTCGATCGCGGCGAAGACGTACTTGGGCTGGAAGTGGATGTCGGCGATCACCGGGATCTGCGACTTCCTCGCGATCACCGGCAGGGCGTCCGCGTCGTCCTGCGTCGGGCAGGCCACCCGTACGATCTCGCAGCCGGACGCCGTCAGCTCGGCGATCTGCTGGAGGGTCGCGCCGACGTCGGCCGTACGAGTGGTGGTCATGGACTGCACCGACACCGGGGCCCCGCCCCCGACGGCCACCGGCCCGACCTGGATGCGCCGCGACACGCGCCGCTCGGCGATCGGCCGGACCGGGACCTCGGGCACGCCCAGGGGAATGGCGGTCACGCCGTCACTCCCGGTTCGAGGAGACGGTCTCGCGCATGGCGCGCAGGGACTCCTTGAGGGAGCCCATGGTGGCCAGCACGGCGGTGGGCTCGTAGCCGCAGTGCGCCATGCAGTTGGCGCAGCGCGGGTCCTTGCCGCGGCCGTACTTGTCCCAGTCGGTGTCCTCGATCAGCTCCCGGTACGTCGGAACGTAGCCGTCGCTCATCAGGTAGCAGGGGCGCTGCCAGCCGAAGAGGGAGTAGTTCGGGATGGCCCACGCCGTGCAGGGGAAGTCGACCTTGCCCTCGAGGAAGTCGAGGAAGAGCGGGGAGTGGTTGAGCCGCCAGCGGGCCCGGTTGCCGCCCGAGAACGCCTTCTTGAACAGCTCGCGGGTCTGCTCCACGCCCAGGAAGTGCTCCTGGTCGGGCGCCTTCTCGTAGGCGTAGGCGGGCGAGATCATCATCTCGTCGACCTTGAGGTCGTCGTTGAGGTAGTTGAGGACCTCCACGACGGTCTGGGGGGTGTCGGTGTTGAAGAAGGTCGAGTTGGTGGTGACCCGGAAGCCGCGCCGCTTGGCCTCCTTGATGGCCTCGACGGCCTCGTCGAACACGCCCTCCTTGGCCACCGACTCGTCGTGCCGCTCCCGCAGCCCGTCGATGTGCACCGCGAAGGCGAAGTAGGGCGAGGGCGTGAACTTGTCCATCTTCTTGCGCATGAGCAGGGCGTTGGTGCAGAGGAAGACGTACTTGCGCTTGGCCACCAACTGGCGCACGATCTCATCGATCTGAGGATGCATCAGGGGCTCGCCGCCGGCGATGGAGACCATCGGCGCGCCCGATTCGAGCACCGCCCCCACGGCCTGCGCGACCGGCATGCGCTGCTTGAGCACCCCGGCCGGGTGCTGGATCTTCCCGCAGCCCTCGCATTTCAGGTTGCAGGCGAAAAGCGGCTCCAACTCCACGATGAGCGGAAACTTGTCCCGTCGGCGGATCTTCTGTTCGGCCAGGTATGTAGCGACCTTGATGGACTGACGCAGCGGCATGGCCATCTGGGCTCACCTCCGGGGGAGCAGCAAAGAACGGTGCCATTCGAAGAATGCGGGAAGAACGGATCGAAGGACGCGGAAAGCCGATATTCCACCGCGCACCGTGCCGATCCGGACGAGTTCGTGTTCTGGAGCGTCCACGACCACCCGTACGGCGGCAACGGGGCGCGTGCCCGCGCGGGCGGCGCTCAGGAGCGTGGCCGCGGACTCCATGTCCACGGCGATCGCGCCGGTCGCGAGCAGGTCGGCGCGTTCGGGGCCGCGGACGACGTGGTCCGAGCCGGTCAGCGGTCCCCGGTGGACGGTGCGTCGGGGCAGGGCGCGGGCGAGTTCCTTCACCAGCCGGTCGGTGCCGACGCACCCGACCGTCCCGCGCGGGTCCCGGGTCTCCTCGGCGACGACGAGGTCGCCGGGGTGCATGCCGGGGGCGAGTCCCGCGCAGAAGCCCGTGGCCAGCACGGCGGCGCCGTCGAGCGCCGGGTCGGCCAGGACCCGGGAGACCGAGCGCTCGGCCGCCCTCGGTCCCATGCCGGTACGCAGGACGGTGACCGGCCCGCCGGCGCCGGCGCGGTCGCCGGTGCGCAGGGCGAGGTGCTCGATGCCGAGCGCGCAGGCGATCAGCAGCGGGGACGGGCCGGTCCGCGGGATCATCAGCTGCCCTTCACCTCGGCGGTGGACGTCTCGGTGGCAGGGCGCGCGGCGCCGGACTTCTGGGCGAAGGGCTCCCCGTGCACGTACCGGCCGAGCGCGGTGAGCGGGAAGACCTGCCGATAGAGGTGGTAGTTGATGGAGAAGTCCCAGGGGAAGCCGGTGCCGGTGAAGTACGGCTCGTCCCAGGAGCCGTCCTCCCGCTGGGTGGCGGCGAGCCAGGCGATGCCCCGCTCGACCGCCTTGGACTCCCGCTCCCCCGCCGCCAGCAGCGCCATCAGCGCCCACGCGGTCTGCGAGGCGGTGGAGGCGCCCCGGCCGCTCCACTCCCTCACGTACCGGTAGGAGCGCAGGTCCTCGCCCCAGCCTCCGTCGTCGTTCTGGACGGACTCCAGCCACGCCACCGCGCGGCGGACGGCGGGGTGCGAGGCGGGGACACCGGCGGCGATCAGGGCGGGGACGACGGATCCCGTGCCGTAGACGTAGTTGACGCCCCACCGGCCGAACCAGGACCCGTCGGCCTCCTGCTCGGTCAGCAGCCACTGGATGCCGCGCCGGGTGCGCGGGTCGTGGGTCAGGCCCTCGACCGCGAGCATCTCGACCACGTGCGCGGTGACGTCCGCGGACGGCGGGTCGATGACCTCGCCGAAGTCGCAGAACGGGAGGCGGTTGGGGAAGGAGCTGGTGTTGTCGACGTCGAACGCGCCCCAGGCGCCGTTCTTCGACTGCATGCCGAGGTTCCAGCGCACCCCGCGGCCGATGGCCTGCTCCACCCGCTCCGGGTCGTGGTGCTTGACGCGGCGCAGGGCGAGGACGACCTCGGCGGTGTCGTCGATGTCGGGGTAGTTGTCGTTGTGGAACTCGAACGCCCAGCCGCCGGGCGGGAGTCCGGGCCGCTTCACGGACCAGTCGCCGGGGCGGACGATCTGCTCGCCCAGCATCCAGTCGGCGGCCTTCACCAGCTGCGGGTGGTCGGCGGGCACGCCCGCGTCGGCCAGCGCGATGGTGGCCAGGCAGGTGTCCCACACCGGTGACTGACATGCCTCGATCATCCGGGCGCCGTCCTCGCGCCACACCGCGAAGCGGTCCAGCGACTCCAGACCGGCCCGCATCACGGGGTGTTCGAGGTCGTAGCCGAGCAGGTAGAGGGCGATGACCGAGTAGACGGCCGGCGGCTGGATGCCGCCCCAGCAGCCGTCGTTCTCCTGGCGCTCGATGATCCAGCGGGCTGCGGTGTTCATCGCGGCCCGGCGGAGCCGGCGCGGGGCGATCCGGCGGTAGGCGTGCAGGGCCTTGTCGATGCGCTGGAAGGCGCCGTCCCAGCTCGCCGCCGGGGCCAGGGGGCGCGGCGGGTTGGGCGCGGCCGGGTCGGTGTGCAGCTCGTCCAGCGGGAAGGGCGCGGGGCGCACCGGGCGCTTGGCCGAGACGATGGTGAGCGGCACGATGGTCTGCCGGGCCCAGCAGCCGAAGTCGTAGATGTTCAGCGGCACCCAGGTGGGGAAGTAGATGATCTCCGGCGGGAGTTCGGGGAGGTCGTCCCACTTCCACCAGCCGAAGAGGGCGAGCCAGATCCGGGTGAAGACGCGGGAGGCCGCGATGCCGCCCCGGGACCGGATCCACTCCGAGGCCCGTGCCATGTGCGGGGCGTCGGGCGCGTCGCCGGCCAGGCGGAGGGCGACGTAGGCCTCGATGGTGGTGGACAGCTCGCCGGGGCCGCCGTAGAAGGTGGCCCAGGTGCCGTCCTCGCGCTGCTCGCCCCGGATGAAGAGGGCGGCGGCGCGCGTCGTCTCCTCGTCCAGGATGCCCAGGAACTGGCGCAGCAGCAGGTCCTCGGCGTCCATCGTGACGTTGGTCTCGAGGTCGCCCTTCCACCAGCCCTGGGCGTCCTGCCGGGAGAGCAGGAAGTCCGTGGCGCGCCGGGTGGCGCGGGCGGCGGCTTCGGGTACCCCGGCCGCCGTGTCGGGGGTCGTGATCTCGTTTTCGCTGGCCGCGGCTGCCAGGGGCCTGAGGGTCGCCCCGGTGCTTCCGTCGGTCGTCGCTGTCATGGCTTCCCCTTCGTGCAGTCTGCAAGTGGTGCTTCTGCTGTGGGTCCGCCGTCGGCCGGTGCTGCGCTGCCCGCGACACCGGCCGGCGACTACGCGAGGGCTATTCGACCGATAGTGATCATCTCTTTCGTACGACGACGAAGTCCGCGAGCGCGACGAACATGTCCCGCACCCGGTCGGGCATGTCGACGGTGTCGAGGGCTTCGATGGCGATGGTGTGCTGGCGACGCGCCTCGTCGGCGGTCCACTCCCGCCCGCCCGCTTCCTCGATGAGGGCGGCGCGGGCCGCGAACTCCTCCTCGGAGAAGTTCGCGAAGTCGCTGGTCTTGGCGTCGGCGGCGAGGATCTCGCCGAGCCGTTCGGAGGCGGGGCCGCCGGCCGCGAGGGCGGCCACCACCGGGAGGGACTTCTTGCGCTGGCGCAGGTCGCTCCAGGTCTGCTTGCCGGTGGCGTCCGGGTCGCCCCAGATGCCGAGCAGGTCGTCGACGGCCTGGAAGGCGAGGCCCAGGTGGTAGCCGTACTTCTCCAGCGTGTCGGCGGTGTGCTCGTCGGCGCCGCCGAGGACCGCGCCGATGGAGCTGGCGGAGGCGAGCAGGGCGCCGGTCTTGTTGCCCTCCATCTCCAGGCACTCCTCGACGCTGACGCGGTCGCGGTGCTCGTAGGAGATGTCCTGGGCCTGACCGTCGATCAGGGCGCGGGACGCCTTGGTCAGACGGCGGGTGGCGCGGCCGGCCTCGACGGTGCCCAGTTCCAGCAGTACCTCGTTGGCGAGGGCGAACAGGGCGTCGCCGACCAGGATGGCCTGGGCGGGGCCGTGCACCTTCCAGACCGTGTCGCGGTGGCGGCGCTGCTCGTCACCGTCCATCAGGTCGTCGTGCAGCAGGGAGAAGTTGTGCACCAGCTCCACGGCCACCGCGCCGGGGACGCCGACCTCGGGCGCCGCACCGGTGACCTCGGCGGAGAGCACCGCGAGGGCGGGGCGGACGGCCTTGCCGCCGTCGCCGTCCGCGGGCCTGCCATGGGCGTCGATCCAGCCGAAGTGGTAGGCGGCGACGGTGTCCATGGGAGGCGCCAGACGGTCTACGGCCGCCCGCAGCACCGGCGTGGCCAGGGTCCGGCCGCGCTCCAGGAGCGCGGTCACGTCCACCGTGGTCCGTCGGTCGGCCGTCGGGGCCGGGGGCACAGTGGGCACAGTCTTTCCTCCAGTTGCGGTGCCGGGAGCGCGGGCTTCGGTGCCACGCGGATCCGTCTTCACGCCGCCTCCTCGAAGAAGTCGGGGAGGAGGCCGCGGGACCGGCCCAGGGCGCCGAGCGCGGCTCCCGCCGCCCCGACTCCGCTGCGAACCGCGCTCTCCATGGTCGCGGGCCACCCTGTGGCGGTCCACGCTCCGGCCAGGTACAGGCCGGGTGCCTTGGTGCGGGCGCCGGGCCTGAGACGGCCGACGCCGGGGGCGGGAGCGAAGGTCGCGGTGCGCTCCCTGGTCACGAAGAAGTCCCTCACCTCGGCGCCCCGGGCGCGGGGCAGCAGCCGCTCCAGCTCGGGCAGGTACCGCCCGCGCAACGTGGCCACGGACGCGTCGATCTCGTTCTGCGCGGTCGACTGCGACAGCGCCAGGTACTGGCCGTCCCGCAGCCCGGACGCCTCGGTGCGGTCGAAGACCCACTGCACGGGCGTGCCGAGCGCGGAGAGGAAGGGCGCGGCGAGCACCTTGCGGTCGTAGACGACGTGGATGTTGAGGATCGGCGCGGTGTCGATCTCCAGCAGCTTCTCCGGGGCGTCGAGGGCGCCCTGCGGCAGCAGGCCGTGGGCCTCGCGCTGCGGTACGGCAAGGACGACGGCGTCCGCCTCCAGCGTCTCGCCGGGAACCTGAACGCTCCAGCCGCCGTTGTCGTTCGTACGGACGGAGGTGACGCGTGTACGGACCTCGGTGCGGACGCCCGCGGAGTCGAGCTCCTTGCGGGCCAGCCGGTCGTGCAGTTCGCCCAGCGGGACGCGGGCCCAGCCGATGTCGGCCGCGCCCGGGTCGGACAGCAGACCGGTCTTGAACACCATCGCGGCCAGCGCGAGCGAGGCGTCGCCCGCGACCGCGTTGAGGGTGGCGACCCCGACCAGGTCCCACAGGGCCTCGACGGCGCGCGCCGACTGGCCGTGCGCGGCCAGCCAGCTGCCGAAGTCCTGGGTGTCGAGGGCGGGGTCGGCGAGGTCGAGGCCCTTGAGCGCCAGGGCAGCCCGCCCGACGCTCGCGCGCTCGGCCAGCGAGAGGTGGGGGTACGTGGCGAGGCTGCGCCCCAGGTGGAGGGGGACCGGCAGCGCGTCGCGCCGCAGCCTGCCGAGCCGCCGTCCCTCGGGCCGGGCGAGGTCGACCACGGGCACGTCGAGACGTTCCTGCACGGGGGCGAGTTCCGCGCCGCCGATGCGGTCGAGGAACCAGCGGTAGGCGGTGCAGCAGCGCAGGTACACGTGCTGGCCGTTGTCGACGGTGAGGTCGCCGCGTCGGAAGGAGAAGGCGAGCCCGCCCAGGCGCGGCCGGCCTTCGAGCAGGGTGACGCGCACCCCGGCGTCGGCGAGCGCGAGCGCGGCGGTGACGCCGGCGAGTCCGCCGCCGACCACGACGGCGTGTCCGCCGGGGCGGACGGCGGAGACGTCCGCGAGCCGCCCGTCCTCGCGCGTGCCCTTGCCCTGCGTCATGGTGCGCCCTTCCCTGTCCGGTCGCCGTGGTGCTTGAACGGCGTACGGCTGACCGTCTCAGTCTGGGACGCCGCCCGCCACCGGAGGGTTGCCCGCCGCTCTTCGCCGGCGGCCGCCCTGTACCGGTCCGGAGTGTCGAGTGTGCCCGGTGTCTCCATCAGGCGCGCCTCCTGACGGCCCGCCGGGTGACGTGCCGGGTGTCGAGACCCGACAGACCGCGCACGGCAACGTACGCCTTCTCGCGTCCGGGAAGCGAGACCCGGCCGCGCAGCACGGCCTCCGGGTCGCGCTCGATGCGGTCGAGGAGACGCCGGTAGATGCCGGCCATGGCGGCCACGCAGGCGCCGCTGCGCCGGTCGAGCATGGGCAGCAGCCGGTAGCCCTCGGCGAACAGGGCGCGGGCCCGACGCACTTCGAAGTGCACGAGACCCGCGAAGTCGGAGCCCTCGGGCGGTTTCGGCCCGCCGAACCCGGCCGAGCAGCCGAACTTGGCGAGGTCGTCGGCGGGCAGGTAGGTGCGCCCGTCCTCGGCGTCCTCGCGGACGTCGCGCAGGATGTTGGTGAGCTGGAGCGCGAGTCCGAGCGTGTCGGCGTACTCGGGCGCGCGCTCGGCGCCGCGCGCCCCCGGTTCGGTGCCGAAGACGCCGAGCGAGAGGCGGCCGATCGCACCGGCCACGCACCGGCAGTAGACCTTCAGGTCGTCCCAGGTCTCGTAGGTCTCGCCGCGCAGGTCCATCTGGACGCCGTCGATCAGTTCGTCGAGGCCGCCGAGCGGGATCGGGAACTGCCGGGCGGCGTGCGCGAGGGCGACGGCGACGGGGTCGGTGTCGTCCTCCTCGACCTTGCCTTCGTGGATCCGGGCGAGCGTCGCGCGGGTCTCCTCCAGCCGGGCGACCTTGACGTCGGCCGCCAGCTCGCCGTCGCCGATGTCGTCGACGCGGCGCGAGAACGCGTACAGCGCCGACATCGCCCGGCGCTTGGGTGCCGGAAGCAGCCGGATGCCGTAGGCGAAGTTGCGGGCCTGCTGTCCGGTGACGGTCTCGCAGTAGCCGTAGGCGGCCAGTACCGGTGCCGACGTGTGCGCTGAGGGCTCCACGGCCTGGGTCACCCCTCTCCTCGCAGGGTCGGGCCCACCTCGCGCAGCAAGTCGACCTTGCCGGGCTTGGGCGGGCCGGGAAGTACGTCGTGCTCGGCGGCGGCGATCGCCCGGAGGGCCGCCCTGCCACCCGCCACGAACCCCGCGAGCAGCAGCCGCAGCCGTCCGCGGACGCTGCCCACCAGGGGGGCGCCCTCGCGCAGCAGGTCGCGGGCGCGCTGGGCCTCGAAGGCGATCAGGGCGCGCACCGACGCGTTGGCGGTGGGTGCGGCGAGGTCCGCCTCCTGGACGTGGAAGCGCTTCATGTCCTCGGCCGGCAGGTAGACGCGGTCCCGGCCCAGGTCCTCGGCCACGTCCTGGAGGTGCTCGACGATCTGCAGGGCGGTGCAGACGGCGTCGGAGCGGCGGATCCGTTCGGGTGTCGCGGTGCCGGTGACGGCGAGGACGAGCCGACCCACCGGGTTGGCCGACAGCTCGCAGTAGGCGAGCAGGTCGTCGTAGGTCTCGTAGCGGCCGACCAGCTGGTCCTGGCGGTTGGCGGCGATCAGGCCGAGGAAGGGTTCGGGGGTGAGCGAACGGCGGCGCACGGTCGGCCGCAGACGGAGCAGCAGCGGGTGGCGCGGGGTGCCGTCGAAGACCCGGCGCAGGTCTTCCTCGAAGGCGTCCAGCATCAGCAGCCGGTCGTCGGCGCGGTCGGCGGGGACGCCGAGCAGGCGGGCGTCGGCGCCGCCGGGTGCCAGGTCGCCGTCGCCGATGTCGTCGACGAGACGGGCGAAGCCGTAGACGGCCATGAGGTCGGTGCGCCAGTCGCGGGGCAGGAAGAAGGGGGCGACGGGGAAGTTCTCGTCGGCGGCCTTGGCGAGGGTGCCGCGCTCCGGGTCGGTGACCGTCATCGCGGGCTGCCCGGGGCGGGGACGGCGCACGCTTCGCGGAGGTGGGGAGTTTCCGTAGCCATTGCCGTCACATCTCCCGTTCTACACTGCGGACCCAATTCACACTATTTCGGACACGCCGCCCGGCTGCCCGCGCGGCAGGCCCGGTCGAGGGTGTCGGGCATTATCGCCCCATGTGCCGCGTTTCGGGACCGGTCCAGCTTACGTTGTACAACGCGTGAAGGGCCGAGGGGGTCCTCCGCGCACCACCACAACACACCGATCCGCTTCAAGATTCCTGGGAACACCAGGAGTTGACGTTTCCTTTGCGGACGCGTGCCCCGCCGGGGCGGTTCCGGCGGGGCTCCGGCGCGCCGGGCTACTTGCCCGTGAACTTCTCGTACTCCTTGAGGACCTCGTCGGTCGGGCCGTCCATGCGCAGCTCGCCGCGCTCCAGCCACAGCACCCGGTTGCAGGTGTCGCGGATGGACTTGTTGTTGTGGCTCACCAGGAAGACGGTGCCGGCCTCCTTCTTCAGCTCCCGGATGCGCGCCTCCGAGCGCGTCTGGAACTTGCGGTCGCCGGTGGCCAGCGCCTCGTCGATCATCAGGACGTCGTGGTCCTTGGCGGCGGCGATGGAGAAGCGCAGGCGGGCGGCCATGCCGGAGGAGTAGGTGCGCATCGGCAGGGTGATGAAGTCGCCCTTCTCGTTGATCCCGGAGAAGTCGACGATGTCCTGGTAGCGCTCCTTGATCTGCTCGCGGGTCATACCCATGGCGAGACCGCCGAGGATGACGTTCCGCTCGCCGGTCAGGTCGTTCATGAGGGCCGCGTTCACACCGAGGAGCGAGGGCTGGCCGTCGGTGTAGACCTTGCCCCGCTCGGCGGGCAGCAGACCGGCGATGGCCCGCAGCAGGGTCGACTTGCCCGAGCCGTTCGAGCCGATCAGGCCGATGGCCTCGCCCCGGTAGGCGACGAAGGAGACCCCGCGCACGGCGTGCACCTTGCGCACGCCACGCTCCTCGCCCCGCCTGATCATCCGGCTGAGGGCCGCCGTCGCGCTGCCCTTGCCGGTCTTGGCGCCGTTGACGCGGTAGACGATGTGCAGTTCGTCCGCGATGACCGTCGGGACCCGCGCGTCCTGTCGCTGCTCAGCCACGGCCGTACCTCTCCTCCGCCTTCCAGAAGTACACGAAGCCGCCGACGGCGAGCACCACGGCCCAGCCGAGGGCGACCGCCCACACGTGCGGCGGCAGGTTCTCGGAGCCGTAGCCGTCGATCAGCGCGAAGCGGATCAGGTCCATGTACACGGCGGCCGGGTTCCACTGGAGCACGTCGGCCAGCCAGGCCGGCTTGTCCTCGAGCATGATCGGGATGGAGAACATCACGCCCGACGCGTACATCCAGGTCCGCATGATGAAGGGCATCAGCTGGGCCAGGTCGGGCGTCTTGGCGCCCATCCGGGCCACGATCAGCGCCAGCCCCGTGTTGAAGAGGAACTGCAGCACGAGCGCGGGGACCACCAGCAGCCAGGACAGGCTGGGATAGCTGCCGAAGCCCACCACGACCGCGAACAGCACGATCATCGAGGCCAGCAGCTGCTGGAGCTGCTGGAGCGCGAACGAGATGGGCAGCGAGGCGCGGGGGAAGTGCAGGGCCCGCACCAGGCCGAGGTTGCCGGAGATCGCGCGCACGCCCGCCATCGCCGAGGACTGGGTGAAGGTGAAGACGAAGACACCCGTCACCAGGAACGGGATGTACACGTCCTTCTCCATGCCGCGGCCCGCGTTCAGGATCAGGCCGAAGATCAGGAAGTAGACCAGCGCGTTGAGCAGCGGGGTGGCCACCTGCCACAGCTGGCCGAGCTTGGCCTGGCTGTACTGGGCGGTCAGCTTCGCCTGCGAGAAGGCGAGGATGAAGTGGCGCCGCCCCCAGAGCTGACGGACGTACTCCACGAGGGACGGTCGGGCACCGCTCACGGTCAGCCCGTGCTTGGCGGCGAGCTGGGCCGCCGTGAGGCCCTCGTCGGGCGACACGGGCCTGGTCGTGGCGACCATGCCGTCGTGCGTTGTCTCACTCACTAGTGGATACTTTCGTCTTCGTCCGTGCGCGCCCGGTGGGGGCCCGGCACGGTTCTGTCGGCCTCGGAGGGGTCCGGCCGGACCCGGTGGGGCCACAAGCCCTCGGGTACGAGCTTGTCAGATCACCGGAGGCCGGCCCAGCCGCGTCAGCCGCCACACCGTACGCCACCGCATGGGCCGGCGCGGACCGCAGGGGGTGGTCCAGCCCTCGCGGAAACCGCCGAACCACGCCTTCAGGGCCGGGCGCGAGGGGCGGCGCAGGAGCGTGAGCAGCATCCACACCCCCAGGTAGACCGGGACGAGGAGCGCGGGGAGGTTGCGGCGGGCGAGCCAGACGCGGTTGCGGGCGACCATGCGGTGGTAGACGGCGTGCCGGGAGGGCGCGGTCGTCGGGTGGTTCAGCACCATGTCGGACCGGTAGTCGATCATCCAGCCGGCGTCGAGGGCCCGCCAGGCGAGGTCGGTCTCCTCGTGGGCGTAGAAGAACGCGTCGGGCAGGCCGCCGACCTGGGCGAGGACACGGGTGCGCACGGCGTTGGCGCCGCCGAGGAAGGTGGTGACCCGGGAGGAGCGCATCGGGTCGGAGGCACGCAGCCTCGGCACGTGCCGGCGCTGGGTCTCGCCGGTGTCCGGGTCGGCGATGCGGAAGCTGATGATGCCGAGGTCGTCGTCGGCCGCGAACGCCTGCCGGCACAGCTCGGCGGTGTCGGTGCGGGCGAGCAGGCCGTCGTCGTCGAGGAAGAGCAGGATGTCGACGTCCTGTCCGCCCGGGCCGAAGGCCTCGATGCCGACGTTGCGGCCGCCGGGGATGCCCAGGTTCTCGGGCAGCTCGACGGTGCGGACACCGGCGGGCACCTCCGGGACGGGCGAGCCGTTGCCGACCACGACCACCTCGACCGGGTCGCCGTCCTGCTTGGCGACCGAGTCGAGGAGGGCACGCAGTTCGTCGGGGCGGTTGCCCATCGTGATGATCACCGCGCCGACCTTCATGGCGCCGTTCACCGCAGCCTGCTGGAGGCCAGGACGGACACCAGGTGCAGCAGGGTCTGCAGCAGGGCGATGCCCGCGAGTACGGCGGTGCCGAGCCGGGTGAAGAACAGGTCGCCGCGGCTCGCGTCGACTATGGCGAGCACCAGGATGAGCAGCGACGCCTCGATGCCGAGGATCAGCCGGTGGAACTTGAGCGCCCCGGCGGCGCGGCGGGCCAGTGCCATGCCGGAGGAGCGCGGCTCGGACGCGGCCTCCTTGACGGGCGGCATGCCGGCCTGGTGCCGGGCGACGCCCACCAGGTCGGTCTCGGCCTTGATCAGGATGGCGCCGAGGGCGGCCAGGGTGCCGAGGAAGGCCCACAGCCAGTCGATCCGGCCGGTGCCCCAGAGGTCGGCGGCGCGCAGGCCGAGGCCGACCAGGACCGCGGCGTCGGTGAGGTAGGCACCGACCCGGTCGAGGTAGACGCCGCCGAGGGAGTACTGCTTCTTCCAGCGCGCGACCTCGCCGTCGACGCAGTCCAGCAGCAGGTAGAGCTGGACCGCCACGACGCCGAGCACCGCGCCCGTGACGCCCGGCACCAGCAGGGCCGGGGCCGCGAGCACGCCGCAGACGGTCATCAGGTACGTGAGCTGGTTGGGCGTGATCCTGGTGTTCACCAGGTAGCGGTCGATCCGCAGCGAGACCTCGCGCATGTAGAGGCGTCCCGCCCAGTGCTCACCGCTGCGCCGGTCCTTGACCCCAGCGGGGTGGACGACCGGACGTAGTTCAGCTACCGATGGCCTTGACATAGTCGGCGTACAGGTCCTTGATCTGGTCGGTGGTGAGGTCGAGGTGCTCGAGGATCGTGTAGCGGCCCGGCCGCGTCTGCGGTGCGAACTCCACCGCGCGGAAGAACTCCTGCGGGGTGAACCCGATCTCCTCGGGCAGCACGGGCAGCCCGTGCCGGCGCAGCACCGAGGCCATGTGGGCGGACTCCTCGTGGGCCCCGCGCAGGTACATCGCGAAGGCCGCGCCCAGGCCGCACTGCTCGCCGTGGGCGGCGGCGCGGGTGGGGTAGAGCAGGTCGAAGGCGTGGTTGATCTCGTGGCAGGCGCCGGAGGCGGGCCGCGAGTCACCGGAGACCGACATGGCGATGCCGGTCAGGACCAGTCCCTCGGCGAGGACCTGGAGGAAGTCGTTGTCGCCGACGCCGCCGGGGTGCCGGAGCACGGCCTCGCCCGCCTGGCGGGCCATCGCGGCGGCCAGGCCGTCGATCCGCTCGCCCTTGACGCGGTTGGCCAGCTCCCAGTCCGCGATCGCGGAGACGTTGGAGACCGCGTCGCCGATGCCGGCGCGGACGAACCGCACCGGGGCGTCGCGGATGACGTCCAGGTCGATGACGACCGCGATCGGGTTCGGGACGCCGTAGGAGCCGCGGCCCGCGTCGTTGTCGAGGGTGGCGACCGGCGAGCACAGGCCGTCGTGCGCGAGGTTGGTCGGCACGGCGACCAGCGGGAGGCCGACGCGTGCGGCCGCGAACTTGGCACAGTCGATGATCTTGCCGCCGCCGAGGCCGACGACCGCGTCGTAGTGGCCGCCCTTCATGGCTCCGGCCAGCTTGATCGCGTCGTCGAGGGTGCCGCCGCCGACCTCGAACCAGTCGGCGCCGGGCAGCGACGGGGCGACACGCTCGCGCAGCCGGGCGCCCGAGCCGCCGCTGACGGCGACGGCGAGCTTGCCCGAGTGGGAGATGCGCTCGTCGGCGAGCACACATCCCAGGTCGTCGAGGGCACCCGCGCGGATGTCCACGACGACCGGCGACGGGATGAGCCTCGTCAGTACTGGCACGCGATCTCCCGGCCCTTGGCGAGGTCGTCGTGGTTGTCGATCTCGACCCACTTGACCTCGCCGATCGGCGCGACGTCGATCGTGAAGCCGCGGTTGACCAGCTCCTGGTAACCGTCCTCGTAGTAGAGCTGCGGGTCGCGCTCGAAGGTGGTCTTCAGGGCGTCGGCCAGGTCGGCGGCGGCCTCGCCCTCGATGAGGGTGACGCCGATGTACTCGCCGGTCGCCTCGGCGGGGTCCATGAGCTTGGTGATGCGCTGGACGCCCTTGTCGGGGTCGACGACGACCTTCATCTCCTCGTCGGCGAGGTTCTTCACCGTGTCGAGGGCGAGGATGATCTTCTTGCCGTCGCCGCGGGCGGCGAGCAGGGTCTTCTCGACGGAGACCGGGTGCACGGTGTCGCCGTTGGCGAGGATCACGCCGTCCTTGAGGGCGTCACGGCCGCACCACAGGGAGTAGGCGTTGTTCCACTCCTCGGCCTTGTCGTTGTCGATCAGGGTGAGCTTGACGCCGTACTTCTGCTCCAGCGCCTCCTTGCGCTCGTACACGGCCTCCTTGCGGTAGCCGACGATGATCCCGACCTCGGTCAGGCCGACCTCGGCGAAGTTCGCCAGGGTCAGGTCCAGCACCGTGATGCTGTCCTCCGCCCCCTCGGGACCGACCGGCACCAGCGCCTTGGGCAGGGTGTCGGTGTAGGGGCGCAGACGCCGGCCGGCGCCGGCCGCCAGCACGAGGCCGATCATGCGGGTTCTCCTTCGTCGTGTACGGCGGGTGCGCCGTCCTTGTGGGCGGCGACCCAGAAGCGGATGCTCTCGACGAGCACCACGAGTGCCACGGCCACGGCGAGGACCGTGAGCGCGAGCTTGAACTGTGTGGCGGTGAGCAGCACGGCGAGCGCGGTGATCACCAGCGTGCGGCCCTCGTGCCCCCCGATCGTCCGCACCAGCCACGCGGGCGGCGCGCCCGCACCGCCGCGGATGCGGTAGACCGTGTCGTAGTGATGGTAGGCGACCGCGGCCACCAGCCCGAAAGCCGCCGGAAGCGCCCCGTTCACGTCGGCTTTCGCCGCGAGCACCAGGACGGTGCCGTACTCGGCGGCGCGGAAGAAGGGCGGGACCAGCCAGTCGAGGGCGCCCTTGAGGGGGCGCGCGACGGCGAGGGCGGAGGTCAGGACGTAGGCGACCGCGGCGACGAGCGGCCAGGGGCCCCCGAAGTCGGTGAGCGCGGCCGTGGCGACGACGGCGAGGCCGCCGAGCAGGGCGACGGCCGGGGCGGTGAAGCCGGGCAGGCGGCGGGCCGGCTTGGCGAAGCCCTTGGCGGCGGCCTCGGCGAGCGGTCCCGAGTCCGCCAGGTCGGCCAGCGCCTTCGCGGCCCGGTCCGTCCTCGTCGCCTTCCGGGTCAGCGAGCGCAGCACCCGGCCCGCCGTGGTGTACGTCGCGGCGAAGGCGCAGCCGATCAGCAGCGCCCAGAAGGTGATCCGGGGGGTGGCGACGGCGGTCAGGACGGCGATCATGGCCCAGCGTTCACCGATGGGCAGGACGATCATGCGGCGCACCCAGACGGTCCAGCCGACGCTGTCGAGCCGGTCGGAGAGGGCGGCGGTGGGGCTGGTGTTGGCGGCGGCGTCGTGATTGGCCTCGTTGAAGGAGAAGTCGACGACGTGCCGGCAGGTCTGGAGGACCATCGCGCCGAGGGCGAGGGCCCACACGTCGTCGCCGCCGCGTGCGGCGCCGAGGGCGAGGCCCGCGTAGTAGGCGTACTCCTTGGCGCGGTCGAAGGTGGCGTCGAGCCAGGCGCCGAGCGTGGAGTACTGCAGGGAGTAGCGGGCGAGCTGCCCGTCGGTGCAGTCGAGGACGAAGGAGGCGATGAGCAGCACGCCGGCGGCGACGAAGCCGCCGCGGGTGCCGGTGGCGGCGCAGCCCGCCGCTATGAGCGCGGTGATCAGCGAGGCGGTGGTGACCTGGTTGGGGGTCAGTCCGCGGCGCGCGCACCAGCGGGCGATGTAGCGGGAGTACGGGCTGATGAAGAAGGTGGTGACGAAGCCGTCGCGGGCCTTGACGGCCGACTTCAGGCGTACGGCCTCGTCGTCGACGGCGGCGACGGCCTGCCGGGCCTCGTTGCGGGCCTGCGGGTCGGCGGGGACGGCGGCGACGAGGCTGCCCAGCTCGGGCCGGTGCACCTCGGCGCCGTCGGCGTCGAGGGCGGCGGTGATCCGGTCGGCGAGGCTGCCGGTGTCCCCGGCGCCCGGCTCGACGGGGGCGGCGCCGTGCGCGGTGCCGGCGGTCGCGGAGTGCTCCCGGGCCATGGCGCGGGTCAGGGCGCGGCGGGCGTCGGGCTGGGCGGTCACGGCACCCGGGATCGCGGCGAGCGGGAAGCGCGGGTCGGTGAGGCCCAGGCGCAGGGCGTGCGGGTGGCCGACGAAGCGGGCGTCGACCACGGCGACGCGTTCCGCGGCCGGTACCCGGGCGAGCAGCGTCTCGGTGTCGGCGGCACCCGAGGCGTACTCCACGGCGAAGCCCAGGGACCGCAGCTCGCTCTCGATCGACGAACCGGGGACCGGCTGACCGGTGAGGATGGCGGTCGGCAACCGAACTCACTCCCTGGAGCCGGCGCCTGGGCACCGGGCCTGTGCATGGTGGGGCGCCCGCGCCTGCGGCACCCGGACGGCATGTCGGCAGAGGTTATCGGATACCGGGAACGCCGTGTTCACCGCCCGTTTCACGGTCGGTCGACGCCCCGTGCACCCGCCTTCGCCGCGATCATCATCGTGGATGCGGGGCCCGCCCCACAAACCGCGCCCCCAGACCGGACATCGCGGACATCGCACTGGGTCGACGGGCGTTCGCACTGCGTCAGGGGCACCCGCCCGCCGCCGTCCGCCGGCGCCGCCCGTACGGGTCCTCCAGGGCACCTCCGCCGCCCTGACCTGCGCAACGTTTCCGCAGGTCACAGCAGATGACAACGGTGTTCAGTGCCGCGTTGCCCCATACCCCCTCCCCGTAGTTGACTGTGGCCCGGACGCCGGTACGACGGACGCACAGGGAGGCGGCACCTCATGGGGGCTGGGCACGATCACGGGCACGCTCACGGGGCGGGCGGCGGCGCGACGGCGAGCGCCGCGTACCGGGGCAGGCTCCGGGTGGCGCTGGCGATCACCGTCTTCGTCATGGTCGTGCAGATCGTCGGCGGCCTGCTCGCCGACTCGCTCGCCCTGGTCGCCGACGCGGCGCACATGGCCACGGACGCGCTGGGCCTCGGCATGGCGCTGCTGGCCATCCACTTCGCGAACCGGCCGCCGAGCGACCGGCGGACCTTCGGCTACGCCCGCGCGGAGATCCTGGCCGCCCTGGCCAACTGTCTGCTGCTGCTCGGGGTCGGGGGCTACATCCTGTTCGAGGCGATCGAGCGGTTCGTCACGCCCGCCGGTACCGACGGCGGGCTGGCCGTCGTCTTCGGTGTGATCGGCCTGGTCGCCAACATGGTGTCGCTCGGCCTGCTGATGCGGGGGCAGAAGGAGAGCCTCAACGTGCGCGGCGCCTTCCTGGAGGTGGCGGCGGACGCGCTGGGCTCGCTGACCGTGATCGTCTCCGCGCTGGTGATCCTGGCCACCGGCTGGCAGGCGGCCGACCCGATCGCCTCGCTGGTCATCGGGCTGATGATCGTGCCGCGCACGGTGCGGCTGCTGCGCGAGACGCTGGACGTGCTGCTGGAGGCGGCGCCCAAGGACGTCGACATCGCCGAGGTGCGCGCCCACATACTGGCGCTGGACGGCGTCGAGGACGTGCACGACCTGCACGCCTGGACGATCACCTCGGGCATGCCGGTGCTGTCGGCGCACGTGGTGGTCAGCGGCGAGGTGCTGAGCGCGATCGGCCACGAGAAGATGCTGCACGAGCTGCAGGGCTGCCTGGGCGACCACTTCGACGTGGAGCACTGCACCTTCCAGCTGGAGCCCGGCGGGCACGCGGAGCACGAGGCCAGGCTCTGCCACTGAGTCCCCGCCGCGCCGGGCGCTCCGCGTGCCGGCGCGGGCCCGCCACGCCGGTGAGCGGGCCGGGGGGCGCGTACGTCTGATCCGCGCGCCGGGGGGTGCGGCCGTCCGCCGGACGTGCGCGGCCCCGTCCTCCGCTCCACCCTTCCCGGTCACGTCCCCGACGGTTCCCGGTCCGCACCACCGGGAATGATCAACCCTCGGGCCCCTCCTCGGCGTCCCACCGGCCACACCCCCCGCCCGCGCCGCCGCGCGGGACATGCGGAGTGCCGGGAAGTGCCGAGAGTGCCGGATTCGTACGGCACACTTGGGGCGCGAGGACCGAGTTGAAGGATGGGTATGCCGATCACTCCTGCCACCGCGACGCACAGTTCGTCGAACGGCACCGCAGACGCGATCTTGCTGGAACTGGTCGACGAGAACGGTGTGACGATCGGCACCGCCGAGAAGCTCTCCGCGCACCAGCCGCCGGGGCGGCTGCACCGTGCCTTCTCCGTCTTCCTCTTCGACGAGCGGGGCCGGCTGCTGCTCCAGCAGCGGGCCCTGGGCAAGTACCACTCCCCCGGTGTGTGGTCCAACACCTGCTGCGGTCACCCCTACCCCGGCGAGGCACCGTTCGCGGCGGCGGCCCGGCGGACCCACGAGGAGCTGGGCGTCTCCCCCTCGCTGCTCGCCGAGGCGGGCACGGTGCGCTACAACCACCCCGACCCGGCCTCCGGGCTGGTGGAGCAGGAGTACAACCACCTCTTCGTCGGCCTGGTGCAGGCCGCGCCGCAGCCCGACCCGGAGGAGGTGGCCGAGACGGCCTTCGTGGACCCGGCCGAGCTGGCCGAGCGGCACGCGAAGGACACCTTCTCGGCGTGGTTCATGACGGTGCTGGACGCGGCCCGGCCCGCCGTGCGCGAGCTGACGGGTCCGTCGGCCGGGTGGTGAGCGGCCCTAGCTCGGGGCGTGCTTGAGCGGCAGGGCGGCCCAGATCACCTTGCCGCCGCTCGCCGTGTGGGCCACGTCGCACGCCCCGCCCGCCTCCCGGGTGATCTCCCGGACCAGGAGCAGCCCGCGTCCTCCCGTCCGCCCGTGGTCGGCCTCCAGGGCGGTCGGACGGTAGGGGTGGCTGTCCTCCACGGACACCCGCACCCACTCGGGTCCGACGGCGACCTCCACGGCGAGCACCGGGGACAGCACCGCCGCGTGCCGGACCGCGTTCGTGACCAGCTCGGAGACGATCAGGAGCAGTCCCTGCGCCACGTCGTCGGAGACCGGCACGCCCTGGCGCGCCAGCAGGTCCCGCACCGCGTGCCTCGCCTGCGGGACCGACGCCTCCACGGCGGGGGCGGTGAACCGCCAGACGCCTTCGTACGGCAGCGGCCCGGCGGGCCCGGTCTCGTCCATCGTCCGGTCGCCACCCCTGGGCTCGATTGTCACCACACCCCTGAGTGTTGGTAACGCGTCGCTCCCCTCCGCATCACTGAACACAAGTCAGCTGGTATCGAACGGTTCTGATCGTTGGCGTATGACACGGTCAGTTGAGGGATCGTTCCTGTCCCGCTCGCACCACCCGTACGGACCTGAGGGGCCGGCGGATAGCATCCGGCCCATGGAGCCCCAGCTGTCGCACCGGGTCGCCGACTCGGTCGCCACCGTCGTCATCCGCAACCCGGCCAAGCGCAACGCGATGACGGCGCGGATGTGGCGGGCGCTGCCGCCGCTGCTCGACGCGCTGGCCGGCGACCCGGCGGTGCGTGCGCTGGTGCTCACCGGTGAGGGCGGCACCTTCTGCGCCGGGGCGGACATCTCCACCTTGCGGGAGTCGGCGCCAGAGGCGCAGGGGCTCGCCGTGCGCGCCGAGGAGGCGCTGGCCGCCTTCCCCAAGCCGACGCTGGCGGCCGTGCGCGGGCACTGCGTGGGCGGCGGGGCACAACTGGCGGCCGCCTGCGACCTGCGGTTCGCCGAGGAGTCGGCGCTGTTCGGGGTGACCCCGGCGAAGCTGGGCGTGGTGTACCCGGCGTCCTCGACCCGGCGGCTGGTGGCGCTGACGGGGCCGGCCACCGCCAAGTACCTGCTGTTCTCCGGGGAGCTGATCGACGCCGCGCGGGCGCTGCGCACCGGCCTGGTCGACGAGGTGCTGCCGGAGGGCGAACTCGGCGCGCGGGTGGCGGAGTTCACCCGGGTCCTCGTCTCCCGCTCGCAGCTGACGCAGGCCGCGGCGAAGGAGTTCGCGGGCGGCCGCACCGACCGGGACGCCTACTGGACCGCCGAGGCGCGCCGCAGCGGCGACCTCGCGGAGGGGGTCGCCGCCTTCCTGGAGCGCCGGCAGCCCAGCTTCGGCTGGAGCGTGCCGGGGAGCGCGCCTACGTCAGGATGAACCGGCTCCGGCCGCGGAACTCCTCGACGAGGTGGGCCGGGGCCTTTTCGGGGGACCCCGCGTCGTAGGGCGGCTGCGGGTCGTACTCGGTCAGCAGCTGGACCGCGCGCGCGTGGTCGTCGCCGGCGATCCGGCCGAGCAGGGTCAGACCCATGTCGATGCCGGAGGAGACGCCGGCCGCGGTGACGTACTTGCCGTCGGTGACCACCCGCTCGCCCGTCGGTTCGGCGCCGAAGCGGCCGAGGACGTCCAGGGCCAGCCAGTGCGAGGTGGCGCGCCGGCCCTTCAGCAGCCCGGCGGCGGCGAGCAGCAGCGAGCCGGTGCACACGGAGGTGGTCCACGTGCTGGTGGCGTCCGCGGCGCGCAGCCAGTCCAGCAGGGCGGCGTTCTCCATCTGCGGGGTCTGGCCGGGGCCGCCCGGGACGACCACGATGTCCGGGGCCGGTACGTCGGCCAGGGACCGGTCGGCGGTCAGGGCGAGGTTCCCGGTGTCGGTGCGGACCGGGCCCGCCTGTTCGGCGACGAAGACGGTCTCCGCGTCGGGGAGACGGCCGAGGGTCTCGTACGGGCCCACGGCGTCCAGCGCGGTGAAGCGGTCGAAGAGGACGATGGCTATCTGCACGGGTTTCCTTCCGGTCGGTGTCGGGACGGGGTGGGACGCGGACGCCGGACTCACCGGACGGGCGCGGGACGGAACCGGCGGCGGTACTCGGCCGGTGAGGTGCCCAGTGCCTTGACGAAGGCGCGCCGCATGGCCTCAGGCGTGCCGTAGCCGCTGACGCGGGAGACCTCCTCGACGCCGTCGCCGGTGTCCTCCAGCAGCCGCCGGGCGTGCTCCAGCCGGACCCGGTCCACGTAGCGGCCCGGTGTCGTGCCGGTCTCCGCCTGGAACGCCCGGGCGAAGTGGCGCGGCGAGAAGCCCGCGCGGGCGGCGAGCGACTCGACGCTCAGATCGGCGCCGGGGTGCTCGCTGATCCACCGCTGGACCTCGCGCAGGGGCGCCCGCCGCGCGGTCTGGGCGGCGAGCTGGGCGCTGAACTGGGCCTGGTTGCCGGGCCTGCGCAGGAACACGACCAGATGGCGGGCGACGGTCAGGGCCGCGTCCCGGTCCAGGTCCTCCTCGACCAGGGCGAGGGCGAGGTCGATGCCGGCGGTGACGCCCGCCGAGGTGGCGACGCGGCCGTCGCGGACGAAGATCGGGTCGGGGTCGACGTCCACGGCCGGATGGTCGCGGGCGAGCCGGTCGCAGTAGGCCCAGTGGGTGGTGGCGCGGTGTCCGTCCAGCAGCCCCGCCCGGGCGAGCAGGATCGCCCCGGTGCACACGGAGACCAGGCGCCGGGCGCGGGGGCCGTGCTCGCGCAGCCAGTCGATCAGCCTCGGATCGGGGTGCCTGGAGCCCTCGCCGCCGGGGACGATCAGGGTGTCCGGGGCACGGGCGGCGGTGAGCGCCCGGTCCGGTACGAGGGTCAGACCGCTGGAGGTGCGCACGGGAGCGCCGTCCAGCGAGGCCGTCCGGACGCGGTACGTCCCCGGGGTGTGCTTCTCGGCGCCCGTGAAGACCTCCACGGGGCCCGTGACATCGAGGCTCTGGACGGCGTCGAAGAGGACGACCAGGACGGTTCGCTGCGCCATGCCCTCGATTCTTCGCCCGGCCCCGGACGGCCGCAATGACGAGTTCCCCACCTTTCCTGCCATGCCGCTCCTCCGTCGGACGCGGGTCTGGAGGACGTACTGAGCGGTTGGTAACGTGCCGGGCATGACCACTGCCGCCCTCGACGCGCGTGCCGGCCGCCGCTGCCACAACGCGCTCAACTCGCTGCACTCGACGCACTACTTCTCGCCCGACACGGGCCGGGAGCTGGCCACCCTCGGGGTCACCGACCCTCGGGCGGTCAATTTCGCGGTGCGCGCCGCCGCGCTCGGACCGGTCGGCGCGGGGGCGGTGACGGCGGCGTTCTACAACTACAAGCACACCCTCGTCGCCCAGCACGTGCCCGCCGTGTGGGAGACCGTCACGCCCGCCCAGGCGCTGGCCGCCCGCGAGCGCGCCGTCGACGCGACGCTGCGCCGGCTGCTCGGCGAGGAGACCGTCTCCTCGCCCGAGATGTCCGAGGCGGCCGGCCTGGCGCTGCGCGCCGCCGAGGGCTGCTCGCGCGGCGCGCGCCCGCTGTACTCGGCCCACGCCGACCTGCCCGTGCCCGAGGCGCCGCACCTGGCCCTGTGGCACGCGGCGACCCTGCTGCGCGAGCACCGCGGCGACGGTCATCTGATCGCGCTGGCGGCGGCGGAGCTGGACGGTCTCGAGGCGCTGGTGACGCACACCGCGACGGGCAGGGGCATGGCGCCGAAGTGGATCTTCAGCACCCGTGGCTGGAGCCGCGAGGAGTGGGACGCCGCGACGGACCGGCTACGCGGGCGCGGCCTCGTCGACGACGCCGGGGAGCTGACCGAGCGTGGCGTGGCCCTGCGCGACGACGTCGAGCGGGAGACGGACCGGCTGGACGCCGCCCCCTACGCGCGGCTGGGCGCGGAGGGCGTGGCGCGCCTGACGGAACTCGCGTCGGGCTTCGCCCGTACGGCACTCGGCGCGGGCGCCTTCCCCGCGGACCTCATCGGCAAGCGCTGAGACGGGATCGGCAAGCGCTGAGACGCGCAGGCATGCCGCGCCGATGCGGAGGTACCCGTACGTCACCCGGTCGGAGGGGCCGGGTGGACGAGAGGGGCTTTTCGTGTTCCGTGCCATCGCAGACGTACTGCGCCAGATCGGCGGCGCCGTCGCCACCGTCGTGACGCTCCCCTTCCGGGCCGTGGCCCGGCTCTTCGGCGGCGCGTCGTCCGCCACCCGCAGCCGCAGGGTCTGACGACGGCCGCGGTGCGCCCCGGCCGCGACGGGCCCGGGTGTCGCCCTGATCCCCGATTGTCGGCACCACCTGCCACAATTGCCGCGCAACCTCAGTGAGAAGGCGGTACGGGATCGTGACGACACCCGGGTCCAGCGCGTCCAGCGACGTGCGGTCCATCGAAGGCAGGATCGCCGAGGAGCTCGGCGTACGGGAGCGGCAGGTGAAGGCCGCCGTGGAGTTGCTCGACGGCGGCTCGACGGTGCCCTTCATCGCCCGCTACCGCAAGGAAGCGACCGAGATGCTCGACGACGCGCAGCTGCGCACCGTCGAGGAGCGGCTGCGCTATCTGCGGGAGCTGGAGGAGCGGCGGACGGCCATCCTCGACTCGGTGCGCGAGCAGGGCAAGCTCACCGAGGAGCTGGAGACCCGCATCCGCACGGCCGAGACCAAGGCCCGCCTGGAGGACATCTACCTGCCCTTCAAGCCCAAGCGGCGGACCAAGGCGCAGATCGCGCGCGAGGCCGGTCTGGAGCCGCTGGCCGAGGGCCTGCTCGCCGACCCGTCGGTGGACCCCCTGGCCGCGGCCGCCGCGTTCGTGGACGCCGGCAAGGGAGTGGCCGATCCGCAGGCGGCCCTGGACGGGGCCCGGTCGATCCTCACCGAGAAGTTCTCGGAGGACGCCGACCTGATCGGAGAGCTGCGGGAGCGGATGTGGGGGCGCGGGCGCCTCGCGGCCAAGGTGAAGGAGGGCAAGGAGGAGGCGGGCGCCAAGTTCGCCGACTACTTCGACTTCGCCGAGCCGTTCACCGAGCTGCCCTCGCACCGGATCCTCGCCATGCTGCGCGGCGAGAAGGAGGACGTGCTCGACCTCGTCCTGGAGCCCGAGGAGCCGACCGACGGCCCCTCCTCGTACGAGGGGATCGTCGCGAGCCGGTTCGGGATCGCCGACCGCGGCCGGCCCGGCGACAAGTGGCTGAAGGACACGGTCCGCTGGGCCTGGCGCACCCGCATCCTGGTCCACCTCGGCATCGACATCAGGCTGCGGCTGCGCACCGCCGCCGAGGACGAGGCGGTCGACGTCTTCGCCGCCAATCTGCGCGATCTGCTGCTGGCCGCCCCGGCGGGCACCCGCGCGACGCTCGGCCTGGACCCGGGCTTCCGCACGGGCGTGAAGGTCGCCGTGGTCGACGCGACCGGCAAGGTGGTGGCCACCGACGTCATCCACCCGCACGTCCCGGCCAACCGCTGGGACGAGGCGATCGCCAAGCTGGCGCGGCTCGCGAAGGAGCACGCGGTCGAGCTGGTGGCGATCGGCAACGGCACGGCGTCCCGGGAGACCGACAAGCTCGCCGGTGAACTCATCGCCAAGCACCCGGAGCTGAAGCTCACCAAGGTGATGGTCTCCGAGGCGGGTGCCTCCGTGTACTCGGCCTCCGCCTTCGCCTCCCAGGAGCTGCCCGACATGGACGTGTCGCTGCGCGGCGCGGTGTCGATCGCCCGGCGGCTCCAGGACCCGCTGGCCGAGCTGGTGAAGATCGACCCGAAGTCGATCGGCGTCGGCCAGTACCAGCACGACCTCTCCGAGGTGAAGCTGTCCCGTTCGCTGGACGCGGTCGTCGAGGACTGTGTGAACGGCGTGGGCGTGGACGTCAACACGGCCTCCGCACCGCTGCTCGCCCGCGTGTCCGGCATCACCTCCGGACTCGCCGAGAACATCGTGGCCCACCGCGACGCCAACGGGCCGTTCGCCTCCCGCACCGAGCTGAAGAAGGTGCCGCGGCTCGGCCCCAAGGCGTACGAGCAGTGCGCGGGCTTCCTGCGCATCCGGGGCGGCAGCGACCCGCTGGACGCCTCCAGCGTGCACCCCGAGGCCTATCCCGTGGTGCGCAGGATGGTGAAGACCGCGGGGCAGGAGGTGGCCGGGCTGATCGGCAACACCTCCGTGCTGCGGTCGCTGAGGCCGGCGGACTTCGTGGACGAGACGTTCGGTCTGCCGACGGTCACGGACATCCTGCGGGAGCTGGAGAAGCCGGGGCGCGACCCGCGGCCGGCCTTCCGGACGGCCACCTTCAAGGAGGGCGTGGAGAAGATCTCCGACCTGTCGTCCGGGATGGTGCTGGAGGGCGTCGTCACCAACGTGGCCGCCTTCGGGGCGTTCGTGGACGTCGGTGTGCACCAGGACGGGCTGGTGCACGTCTCCGCGATGTCGAAGACGTTCGTGAAGGACCCGCGGGACGTGGTGAAGCCCGGGGACATCGTGAAGGTGAAGGTGCTGGACGTCGACATTCCGCGGAAGCGGATCTCGCTGACGCTGCGGCTGGACGACGAGGCCGCCGGGCCGGGGGAGCCGAAGAAGGAGCGGAGTGGCAGGCCGCCCCGCCAGCGGCGGCAGCAGGGTGACTCCGGGGGCGGCAAGGGGCGGTCCTCTTCCGCGCCCGCTCCGTCCAACGGGGCGATGGCCGACGCGTTGCGGCGGGCCGGGCTGGCGTAGGCGCGGCAGGTCCCGGCTGACCGCGGGGGTGCGCGGCCCGGCGTGACGGGGTGCCGCTCCCGCTCTCGGCTCCGCTCGAGCGGGAGGCGCCCCCACCCCGTGTCGCGCCCCAGCCGCACGGCAGCCCCGCGGTTACGGGTGCTCCACCACCTTGCCGTCCGTGACCTCCAGGCGGCGGGTCACGCGCACCGCGTCCAGCATGCGGCGGTCGTGGGTGACGAGGAGGAGGGTGCCCTCGTAGGCGTCCAGGGCCGATTCGAGTTGTTCGATGGCCGGGAGGTCGAGGTGGTTGGTCGGCTCGTCCAGGACCAGGAGGTTGACGCCCCGGCCCTGGAGGAGGGCGAGTGCGGCCCTGGTGCGTTCACCCGGTGACAGGGTCGACGCGGGACGCATGACGTGGTCCGCCTTCAGGCCGAACTTGGCCAGGAGGGTGCGGACGTCCGCCGGTTCGGTGTCGGGGACGGCGCCGCGGAACGCGTCCAGCAGCGGCTCGGGGCCGTGGAACAGCTCACGGGCCTGGTCGACCTCGCCCAGCAGGACGCCGGAGCCGAGCGACGCGTGTCCGGCGTCGAGCGGGACCCGGCCCAGCAGGGCGCCGAGGAGCGTGGACTTGCCCGCGCCGTTGGCCCCTGTCACCGCGACCCGGTCGGCCCAGTCGATCTGGAGGGAGACCGGGCCGAGGACGAAGTCGCCGCGCCGGACCTCGGCGTCGCGCAGGGTGGCGACCACGGCGCCGGAACGGGGCGCGGAGGCGATCTCCATCCGCAGTTCCCACTCCTTGCGCGGTTCCTCGACGACCTCCAGGCGCTCGATCATGCGCTGGGTCTGGCGGGCCTTGGCGGCCTGCTTCTCGCTGGCCTCGCTGCGGAACTTGCGACCGATCTTGTCGTTGTCGCCGGCCTTGCGCCGGGCGTTCTTGACGCCCTTGTCCATCCAGCCGCGCTGCATCTGCGCCCGGTCCTGGAGGGCGGCCCGCTTGTCGGCGTACTCCTCGTACTCGTCGCGGGCGTGCCGACGGGCCACCTCGCGCTCCTCCAGGTAGCCCTGGTAGCCGCCGCCGTAGAGGTTGATCCGGCGCTGGGCGAGGTCGAGTTCGAGCACCTTGGTGACGGTGCGGGTGAGGAATTCGCGGTCGTGGCTGACGACGACGGTGCCGGCCCGCAGACCGGTGACGAAGCGTTCGAGGCGTTCCAGGCCGTCCAGGTCGAGGTCGTTGGTCGGCTCGTCGAGGAGGAAGACGTCGTAGCGGGACAGCAGCAGGGAGGCGAGTCCGGCGCGGGCCGCCTGGCCGCCGGACAGGGACGTCATCGGCTGGTCGAGGCCGACCGTGAGCCCCAGCGCGTCGGCGGTCTCCTCGGCGCGTTCGTCGAGGTCGGCGCCGCCGAGGGCGAGCCAGCGCTCCAGGCTCGTGGCGTAGGCGTCGTCGGCCCCGGGGGCCGCGTCGACCAGGGCCTGCGTGGCCTCGTCCATGGCGCGCTGGGCCTCGGTGACGCCGGTCCGGCGGGCCAGGAAGGCCCGGACGGTCTCGCCGGGCCGGCGTTCCGGCTCCTGCGGGAGGTGGCCCACGGTGGCGGTGGGCGGGGACAGGCGCAGCTCGCCGTGTTCCGGGGCGGTCAGCCCGGCGAGCATCCGCAGCAGCGTGGACTTGCCCGCGCCGTTGGCCCCGACGAGGCCGATCACGTCGCCGGGCGCGACGACGAGGTCGAGTCCGGTGAACAGGGAGCGGTCGCCGTGGCCGGCGGCGAGGTTCTTGGCGACGAGGGTGGCAGTCATCAGACCGTCGATCCTAGGCCCTGCCGTCACACTCCCGTCTGCCTCCCTCCGGGCGGACGACGGGAGTGTGACGACAGGACCTAGCCGCGGGCCGCCGCCCGCTCAGCCGGGTTCCCGGTGCCTCACGGCCACCGCCAGCACGCTCCCGGGGGCCCGGGCCACCAGGCAGGACCGGCCCTTCACCGCCCCGGCGTCCAGGGCGATCCGGTGGGCGCCCGGTTCGAGGACGCCGTCGAAGACGTCCTGGGCGCGGGTGCGGTGGAGCCGGTCGACGCGGTAGGCGGTGAGCCGCACCCGGCAGGCGGAGGTGACCTCGACCTCCGCGGCGGCGCCGGTCGCCGTCAGGCGGGCCAGCCGGCGCCGCCCGTCCGGTCCGCCGTCGAGGGCGTGTTCGATCTGGGCGACGAGGACCGGGACGATCGGGGCGAGTCCGTCGACGTGGGGCACGTCCACCCCGGCGTCCGCGAAGGAGCGGCGCACGGCCGACCGCTGCTCCTCGGTGACCGCGGTGCCGAAGACGACCGCGCCGTAGGCCCGCAGTTCGTCGGCCGGTACGGCGGCGGCGTCCTCGGCGATGTCGGCGCCGATGCCGATGGTGCGCAGCGCGGCGGCGAGCCTGGCGGGCAGGGCGACGCGGGCGCCGATGAGCAGTACCCGGCGGCGGGCGGGGGCGGTGCGGTCGCCGTCGAGCAGGGCGGCGAGGGCGGCCCGGTACTCGGCGCCGGCGAAGCGGTACGGGCCGATGCCGTGGTAGCCGTTGAACGCGAGGTCCGCGTGCTCGCCGGTCTGCCAGGCGAAGTCCCGCCAGACGAAGTCGTCGCCGTCGCGCTGGATCACCGCGGTCACCGCGCCGCAGGCGAGGTCGGCGCACTCGGGGCAGCCGTAGATGACGTACCGGCCGCCGGGCAGGGGTGCGTCGGACTCCAGCAGCAGGCCGCGGACCTGCTCGGTGAGGATCGCGGGCGGGATGTCGGAGGCGAGCGGGGAGACGGCGTCGAGGTCGGACAGGCGGAACAGCAGGGGGTGCCCGTCGACGACGAAGTCCATGAAGTCGCGGTGGACCTGGACGTCACCGTCGGCGAGGACCGCGCCGGCCCGGGTCGCCGGTGCCAGGCCGAAGGACGCGTACGGGGCTGCCATGCGGTGAGTATTCCCGCCGCGGAGGCGGTCTGCGCACGGCACGGCGGGTTCCGCTAACGTCCCCGGATGGAAACCGAACTGGGTGACGAGGTCGTCGTGGTCGGCGGCGGGGTGGTCGGTCTGACGACGGCCGTTGTGCTCGCCGAGCGCGGCGGGCGGGTGCGGCTGTGGGCGAGGGAGGCGGCCGGGCGGACCACCTCGGCGGTCGCGGGTGGCCTGTGGTGGCCGTACCGCGTCGAGCCGGTGGCGCTGGCGCGGAGGTGGGCGCTGGAGTCGCTGGACGTGTACGAGGAACTGGCGGCGCGGCCCGACGAGAGCGGCGTACGCATGGTCGAAGGGGTGCTGGGCGAGACCGCGCTGGACGAGGTGGACGCGTGGGCCGCGGCCCGGCTGCCCGGGCTGCGCGCGGCGAGGGCCGACGAGTACGGCGGGACCGGGGTGTGGGCGCGGCTGCCGCTGATCGACATGCCGGCCCATCTGGCGTGGCTGCGGGAGCGGTTCGCGGCGGCGGGCGGCGTGCTGGAGGAGCGCGCGGTGCACCGTCTCGAGGAGGTCGAGGCGCCGGTGGTGGTCAACTGCACGGGCCTGGGCGCCCGGGAGCTGGTTCCGGATCCGTCGGTGCGGCCGGTGCGCGGGCAGTTGGTCGTGGTGGAGAACCCCGGCGTCGACACCTGGCTGGTCTCCACCGACCCGGTCTCCGGCGAGATGGCGTACTTCCTGCCGCAGCCGGGCCGGCTGCTGCTCGGCGGCACGGCCGAGGAGGACGTCTGGGAGGCCGAGCCGGACCCGGCGGTCGCCGAGGCGATCGTGCGGCGGTGCGCGGCGCTGCGGCCGGAGATCGCGGGGGCCCGGGTGCTCGGCCATCGGGTGGGGCTCAGGCCGGCGCGGGACGCGGTGCGGCTGGAGCGGGTGGCGCTGCCGGACGGGCGGGTGCTGGTGCACAACTACGGCCACGGCGGCGGGGGCGTCACCGTGGCCTGGGGCTGCGCGCGGGAGGCGGCCGATCTGGCGTCCCGCTGACGGAGCGGGCGGGTGCCGCGAAGGGGAGGGGCCGGCACGCGGTGCGCGCCGGCCCCTTTCCGTCTCCCGTCACCGATCGGACCGGGTCCGCCCCGGTCAGTGGTGCTTGCCGATCGGGTCCCCCTCGACGTCGGGGCCGGTGCCCGGGCCGATGCGGATCTCGAAGTCGCCCTCGTACTGCTTGTGGCCCTCGATGACGGCCATCTCGACGGCCTCGGAGGCCATCTCGCCGCGCACGATGAGGGGGTCGCGGCGCAGGTCGCGCATGAGGGCGACGCACATGAAGATCATCACGATGACGAAGGGCGCCGCCGCGAGGATCGTGAGGTTCTGCAGGCCGGTGAGCGCGTCCCCTTCCCCGCTGCCGACCAGGAGCATGATGGCGGCGACCGCGCCGGTCACCACGCCCCAGAACACGACGACCCAGCGGCTGGGTTCCAGCGCGCCCTTCTGCGAGAGGGTGCCCATCACGATGGAGGCCGCGTCGGCGCCCGAGACGAAGAAGATGCCGACGAGGATCATCACCAGCAGGCTGGTGGCGGTGGCGATGGGGTACTCCTGGAGGACGGCGAAGAGCCGGCCCTCGGGCGTGGTCTCGTCCCCGAGCCGGTTCTGCTCCTGGAGCCGCATCGCCGAGCCGCCGAAGATGGCGAACCAGATCAGGCTGACCGTGCTGGGGACCAGGATGACGCCGCCGATGAACTGGCGGATGGTCCGGCCCCGGCTGATGCGGGCGATGAACATGCCGACGAACGGCGTCCAGGAGATCCACCACGCCCAGTAGAAGACGGTCCAGCTGCCCAGCCAGTCCGCGACGCCCTCGCCGCCGCTGATCTCGGTGCGGCCGGCCATCTCGGGCAGGTCGCCGAGGTAGGTGAAGACCGAGGTCGGCAGCAGGTCGAGGATGAGGATGGTCGGGCCGGCGACGAACACGAACACGGCCAGCAGCAGGGCCAGCACCATGTTGGTGTTGGACAGCCACTGGATGCCCTTCTCGACCCCGGAGATCGCCGAGGCGACGAACGCCACGGTCAGCACCGCGATGATGCCGACCAGCAGCCCGGTGCTCACCTTGTCCATCCAGTCGAGCTTCTCCACGCCGGAGCCGATCTGGAGGGCGCCGAGGCCGAGGGAGGCCGCGGAGCCGAAGACCGTCGCGATGATGGCGAGGATGTCGATGACCCGGCCGCCGGTTCCGTTGGCGTGCTTGGTGCCGATGAGCGGGGTGAACACCGCGCTGATGGTCTGCCGGCGGCGCCTGCGGAAGGTGCTGTAGGCGATGCCGAGGCCGACCACCGCGTAGATCGCCCACGGATGGAGCGTCCAGTGGAACAGGGTGGTGGCCATGGCCGTTTCCATGCGGTCGCCGGAGTCGGCCGGGGAGGTGCCGGGCGGGGCGGTGTCGAAGTGCGCCAGCGGCTCGCTGACGCCCCAGAACATCAGACCGATGCCCATGCCGGCGCTGAACATCATGGCGACCCACGACACCGTGCGGAACTCGGGCTCCTCGCCCTCGGCTCCGAGGTGGATGCGTCCGTAGCGGCTGGCCGCGAGCCAGAGGGCGAAGACGACGAATCCGGAGGCCGCCAGCACGAAGGCCCAGCCGCCGTTGTGCATCAGGCCGCTGAGCATCGTGCCGGAGGCGTCCTCCAGCGAGTCGGTGCCGATGGCGCCCCAGAGGACGAAGGCGAGGGTCAGGATCGCGGTGACGCCGAAGACGACGCGGTCGGTCCGCGGCTTGCGCTCCTGACCCGGCAGGCCGGCTTCCGACCCCGGCAGCGTGCCTCTGTCGTGGTGTTCCTTGTCGCTTGGTCGGTCCTGCGTCACAGGCGGCACCTTTCAAGTCGGTGAGGCTGAAAACAATCCTCCGCTATGCCCATACCACCTGCGACGCGGAACTCACCCTTCAGCAGTCGGTGTCGGGTTCACCCACCGTCAAGTGATACGTCGCCCGCTCGTCGAGGAGCAGCGGCACGAGGGCCCGCAGTGGCTGGCGCAGCGGCACGTAGGCGCCCTCCTCCCCCGCCCGGCGGGTCTGTACACCGTGCAGTTCCAGTTCGTCCCGAATATCCGTGTATTGGGCACCGGTCAGCCGGTATCCGCAGGGCGGGTCCTGGATGACCTCGGTGTTCTCGGCCGGGTCGTTGTCCGCCCCGCCGACGTACACGGGTCCGGTGTCGGCGAGTCCGGACCACCGGGCGGACGCGGTGGCCGCCTCGACGTGTCCGCGCCGCCGGTCCGCGTAGCGGAACATGCCGTCCAGGGCGGCGAGCTGCGACTCCACCCGGCGCCGGTTGTTCAGCGCCTCGTCCTCCCGCTCGGCCTCGGTCAGCGGGTCGACGCGGCTCTCGATGAGCAGGCCGACCGAGTGCTTCACGCCGGACATGTTCCGCAGGATGCGCTCCTGGCCGTCGCCGGCGGTCTGCTTGACGGGGTCGCCGGTGGCCGGGTCGGTCCAGATGCCGTAGGTGCCCGTGGAGTAGCCGGCCTTGCCGGCGGCGGGACGGACGTACTCCCCGGAGAGCGTCCGCGCCTCGTCGTGGACCCGGTCGTGGGTGTTGAGGTTGCGGGGCCAGAGGTCGAAGAGGTCCTTGTCGTAGTACGGGGGCGTGGCGCCGTACTCGTGCAGGTCGTAGAGGACGTCGGGGCGCCGGTCGCGGACGACGGCGGCCAGGGCGCGGGCCTCGGCGGTCCTCAGGGCGAGGTGGTCGCGGTTGATGTCCACGCCGTCGCTGTTGCCGCGGGTGTCCGCGGCCCGGCCGTCGGGGTTGGCGGTGGGCAGGACCAGCACGGTGGTGCGGTCGAGGAAGCGCCGGGTGCTCCGGTCCTCGGCCCAGGCCAGGTCCCGGACGGTGGACAGGCAGGCTTCGCGGCCGGAGGGTTCGTCGCCGTGCTGGCTGCACACGAGGAGCACCTTGTTCGGGGCCGAGGGCCTGCCGATCGTCACCAGTCGGAGGGGCCGGTTCTGCTTGGTGGTGCCGATGCGGTCGACGCTGACGCGGTCGCTCGCCCGGTCGGCGGCGGCGAGCAGCGCCTGCTCCTCGGGCTGGGTGGTCCAGCGGGCGCCGTGGGTCTTCTCGAAGCCGGTGCGGGGCGGCTCGTGACCGGTGGCGGCGGCGTGGGCCGGGGCGGTGAGGAGGGAGGCGGCGAGGGCCGCGGTGGCCGCCGCGGTGGTCACGGTGAGGGCGCGCGGGCGGCTCATCGGGCTCCCTTCGGGATGCGGTGCGTGGTGTGCGGGGCGTCCACGCCGTCGAGGGGCGCCGGCGCGGGCGCGGCGGTGGCCTTCCCGGCGGTGGCCTCGGCGAACGCGGCGGTGCCGCCGACGAACGGTACGCGGGCCGAGGTGCGGGAGAGGTCCAGCGTGAAGGTCGGCGTGTCGGCGGGCGGGTCGATGAGGTCCTTGTCGGTGCCCGCCACGATCAGCGCCAGACGGTGCCCGGCCGGGACGACGTGGTCCGTCGCCGCCAGGTCCAGGGTGATCGTGTACGCCTTGCCCGGGGTGAGCGGGCGGCCGTGCCACTGCGAGGCGTGGTTGCCGAGGTCGGCCCAGCCGCGACTGACGACCGTGTGGCCCACGTCGGTGGTCTTCGCCGCCGTCTCCAGGTAGCAGGAGCTGTCGCCCGGGGTGCTCGGGCCCCAGCAGGTGCGGTCGGTGCGGGTGGTGATGCCCTCGCCGCGGTCGGCGTAGTCGCGGATGGTCGCGGGGCCGAGGTCGACGAGTACGGCGGTCAGGTGGGCCGTCGGGGTGCTGGAGCGCGCGGTGACGGTGACCTCGGAGGTACCGGACAGCCGCAGGTCGCGGGTGAGCGGGCCGGTGACGAAGCCGGCCTTGGCCGGGGTGGGCTCGTCGATGTGCGCGGCCCAGTCGGTCTCGCCGAGCGCCGGGTCGTCGGTGAAGGTCTCGGTGCCGCGGTCGCCGCGCAGACCGAGGGTGCCGACGCCGTTCCGCGCGCCGTCGGCGGGGCGCAGGGTGGTGGCCGCGGCGGAGCGGGGCGGCCAGGTCCTCGAAGTCTCCCACTGGTCGGGCCGGCGTTCGATGTCGGCCATGGGCTCACGGTCGATGCCGTTGTCGTAGCCGAGGAGTTCGTGGTCGAACCAGCGGTGCAGGGTCTCGACCCACTCGGCGCGCCGGAAGTCGAAGGGGTCGACGTGGCCGGTCTGGGAGAGCCAGATCTTGCGGTCGACGCCGTTCTTCGCCAGGGCGTTCCACCACGGACCGACGTGCTGCATGCGGACGTTGAGGTCCTGCATGCCGTGGACGAGGAAGACGCTCGCCTTCACCTTGCTCGCGGCCTTCACGTAGTCGCGCTCGGACCACAGCCTCGTCCAGTCGCCGGAGCGCGGGGCCCCGTCGACGAGCTTCTGCTGCACGGCGTCGCACTTCGCGCGGGCCTCGGGGCTGTTGACGTAGTCGGAGAGCCAGTCGGGGCCCGAGCCGTAGAGCGGGGCGCCCTGGCTGAAGTAGTAGTCGTACCAGGAGGAGATGGCGGCGATCGGGACGATGGTCTCCAGGCCCTCCACGCCGGTGGCGGCGACGCCGTTGGCGATGGTGCCGTCCCAGCTCTTGCCGATCATGCCGGTCCTGCCGTTGGTCCAGTCGGCCTCGGCGCGCTCGCCGCCGGTGCGGCTGGTGTACGCCTTCGCGCGGCCGTTGAGCCAGTCGACGACGGCTTTGGCGGACTGGACGTCGGAGCGTCCGCCCACGTCGACGCAGCCGTCGGAGCGGTTGGTGCCGGCCAGGTCGACGCCGACGAAGGCGTAGCCGCGCGGCACGAAGTAGTTGTCGTAGTACAGCGGCATCCCGACGACGTTCCCGTCGGCGTCGTAGGTCTTCTTCTGGCTCTCGTTGCCGCGCCCGCAGCAGGAGTAGTACGGGCTGGCGTCCATGATGACGGGGATCTTGCGGCCCTGGGCGGCGGGTTCGCGGGGGCGGACGATGTCGACGGCGACGCGGTCGTCCTCGCCGTCGCCGTCCCCGTCGTGTCCGGTGTCCACCCAGACGGCCTCGCGGACGGCGTCCTCGTAGGAGTGGACCGGTTCGCTCTGTCGCGGGGCCGCGGGGTGTGCCGCCGCGACGGGGCTGAGGAAGGTTGCCATGAGTGCGGCCGTGGCCGCCGTCGCGAGCGGTCTCCAGGTCGTGAAGCGCGTGCGTATCGGCATGCGCGGGACGGTACATCGGTCAACTGCCGTACAGAAGAGGGCAACCGGTGGCTCATGACGGCCGCATGGCGATCGTGTGACAGCGGTGGCCGTGGACACCCCCGCACCCACAGGGGCTGAATAGGCTGCGAACAGACCCACCGGTCCTACGACTTGGAGCTTTCGTGCACCGCAGAATCATCGTGCCGGGCGCACTGGGCGCCGCTTCCGTCCTGCTGGCGATCCCGGCTTCGGCGGCGGCCCCCTCCCCCGGCGCTCCGGGCATCGGCGACCCCTACTACCCGGCCTACGGCAACGGCGGATACGACGTCTCCCATTACGACCTGCGTCTGACGTACCGGCCGGACAGCGACCGACTGGAGGGCACGGCGACGATCCTCGCCCGCACCACCGAGGACCTGTCCCGGTTCAACCTGGACTTCCTGCTGGACGTCGGCGAGGTACGGGTGAACGGCGCGAAGGCGTCGTTCACCACCTCCGGCGAGCACGAGCTGGAGATCACCCCGCAGCGGCCGCTGGCCAAGGGCACACCGGTCACCGTCGTCGTCCGCTACAGCGGAGTGCCCTCGTCGAAGGAGGCGTACGGCTTCACCGGCTGGCACCGCACCCCGGACGGGGGCGTCGCCGCGAACGAGCCCGAGGCCGCCTGGTGGTGGTTCCCGAGCAACGATCACCCGCTGGACAAGGCCACCTTCGACGTGTCGGTGCAGGTGCCGGACGGCACCCAGGCCATCTCCAACGGCACCCTGCGGTCGAAGAGCTCACGGCTCGGCTGGACCCGCTGGAACTGGCGGTCCGACAAGCCGCAGGCCACCTATCTGGCCACGCTGGCGGTCGGCCGGTTCGACCTCACCACCGGCACCACCGAGAGCGGCATCCCGGTCGTCAACGCCTACAGCGTGGACCTGGGCGCGAACGACGGCGCGGCGCGGGCCAGCGTGGAGCGGACCGGGGAGGTCGCCGACTGGCTGAGCGGATACTTCGGGCCCTACCCGTACAACGCGCTCGGCGGGTACGTGCCGAACACGGACACCGGGTACGCGCTGGAGACGCAGACCCGGCCGTTCTACAGCCCGCGGCAGTTCGCCAACGGTTCCAACGTGTCCGTCGTCGTGCACGAGCTGGCCCACCAGTGGTACGGGGACCTGGTCTCGGTGCGCGGCTGGAAGGACATCTGGATCAACGAGGGCTTCGCCCGGTACGCCCAGTGGCTGTGGTCCGAGCACGAGGGCGAGGGAACGGCGCGGGAACTGGCCGACTACACCTACGCCTCGCACCCGGCCGACGATCCGTTCTGGACGGTGAGGCCCGGTGACCCCGGTCCGGAGAACCAGTTCGACATCGCGGTCTACGACCGGGGCGCGCTGGCCGTGCACGCGTTGCGCGAGGCGGTCGGGGACGAGGACTTCTTCGCGATCCTGAAGGGCTGGCCCGCGAAGTACGCCCACGGCAACGCCTCGGTCGCCGACTTCCGCCGGTACGCCGAGGAGGTGTCGGGCGAGCCGCTGGCCGCGCTGTTCGACACCTGGCTGTTCCAGCCGTCGAAGCCGGAGGCTCCGGCGGCGCGCGCGGCGTCCCTCGCGAAGGCGGCGGACACGCCCGCGCAGCCCCGGTCGTGGCGGAAGATCGCCGCGACGAACGACGTGCACGCGCACTGACCGGCGGCGCCCGGACTCAGGCGGAGTCCCCGTGGTCGTAGACGGTGACGGGGATGCCGCGTCGTACGAGGCGCTCGTCGATCAGCGGCTCGATCCGGGACCACTTGCCGCCGGCCAGGCCGCAGCCTATGCGGGGCATGTGCACGGACGCGCCGAGTTCGGCCGCCTTGTCGGCCAGGCGGCCGAGCGCGGTGTCGATCGCCTCGTAGCGGACCGGGGCGCCCTTGCTGCCCGTCCGCATACCGCGCTGGCCGATCATGTTGGCCACCCAGACGTACGGCTCGACCTGGACGAACTGGGCCGCGCCGAGCCCGAAGTCGTTGGCGGCGCGGTCGCGGTGCCAGGCGCGGTAGGCGGCCTCCGGCTCCGGCCAGCGGCGGGACACGGCCAGGACGAAGCCCTTGCCCCAGCCACCCAGGTCGTTGCAGACGTGGGCGATCACCTTGACGCCCTTGACCGACGGAACGGTGGCGTCACCCCGGACATACCTGATCTCCGACATGCCACCACCGTAAGGGCGACCACCGACAGTGGCCCGGGACGCTACTCGCGCAGCGCCGACACGTCCCGCTCGGCGTTGTGCGCCACCCGTCGGCGGACGCCGAACCAGCCGGCGACCAGCATCACCGCGATCACCGGGACGAGGTAGAGGGTCTTGCGCCCCACCTCCGGGTCGTTCCACATCAGGACGAGCACGGAGAGCAGGAAGGCGATCGTGGCGATCTCCGTGACCGGGCTCCCCGGCAGGCGGAAGTGCGGTCGGGTGACCAGGCCCGCGCGCGCCCGGCGCACGAAGACCAGGTGGCAGATCATGATGATCACCCAGGTGCTGATGATGCCCAGGGAGGCGACGTTCAGCACGATCTCGAACGCCTTGCTCGGCACCAGGAAGTTGAGCCCGACACCGAGGACGCAGACCGCGCAGGTCAGCAGGATGCCGCCGTACGGGACCTGGGTGCGGCTCATCACGCCGGTGAACTTCGGCGCGGAGCCGGCCACCGCCATGGAGCGCAGGATGCGGCCGGTGGAGTACAGGCCGGAGTTCAGGGACGACATGGCGGCGGTGAGGACCACGAGGTTCATCACGTCGCCGGCCGCCGGGACACCGATCTTGGACAGGACGGTGACGAAGGGGCTCTCGTCGCCGGAGTAGAGCGAGCTGGGCAGCAGCAGGGCCAGCAGCAGGACGGAGCCGACGTAGAAGAGGGCGACCCGCCACATGATCGAGTTCACCGCGCGCGGGACGACCTTCTCCGGCTCGGCGGTCTCGCCGGCCGCGACACCGACCAGCTCCAGGGCCGCGTAGGCGAAGATCACGCCCTGCATGACGAGGACGACGGGCATCACGCCGTGCGGAAGGATGCCGCCGTGGTCGGTGATCATGCCGATGCCCGGCGTGTGACCGCCGACGTCGTGCTGGGTGACCAGCAGGAAGATACCGATCAGCATGAAGCCGACGAGGGTCGCGACCTTGACGATCGCGAACCAGAACTCCATCTCGCCGAAGATCTTCACCGAGATGAGGTTCACGGCCAGGACCACCGCCAGGGCGATCAGCGCGAGCACCCATTGGGGGATGCTCGTGAACATGCTCCAGTAGTGCGTGTACAGCGCGATCGCCGTGATGTCGGCGATGCCGGTGGTCGACCAGTTCAGGAAGTACATCCAGCCGGCGACGTAGGCGCCCTTCTCGCCGAGGAACTCGCGCGCGTACGACACGAAGGAGCCGGAGGAGGGCCGGTAGAGCACCAGCTCGCCCAGTGCCCTGACCACGAAGAAGGCGAAGACGCCGCAGACCAGGTAGGCGATCGCGAGCGCCGGTCCGGCGTCGCGCAGACGCCCGCCGGCGCCGAGGAAGAGGCCGGTGCCGATCGCGCCGCCGATGGCGATCATGTTGACGTGGCGGGCCTTGAGGTCCTTGCTGTAGCCGGCGTCGCCCGCGTCCGGGGGCTGCGCGGCCGCCTGGGGATGGGCGGCGGCCTGTGCCGTGTCGACGGCTTCCTTGCTCACGGGTGGTTCCACTCTCTGGTGCGCCCGGGCGGGATGGGCCCGGGTCGTCCGTACAGTGACAAGGCCCGCACCACCCTCGCGGCACAGACCAAGGCAGCACCTTCCCACGACGCTCCGTAGACATGCGGTGGCCCATGTCACAGAGCGTGACTTCTCACATGATCCGCCTAGGGTCTCCACCTGGTGCACAAGAGGTGTCACAGCACTGGTGAGACAGCGATACTGCTGCACATGACGACGAGCGACACCGAGGCGGCGGGCGCCGGGGGACACGGGGGGCACGAGGGGCACACCCTCACCATCGACGAGCTGGCCGCGCGGGCCGGCGTCACGGTGCGCACGGTCCGCTTCTACGGCACCAAGGGGCTGCTGCCGCCCCCGGTCATCGGCCCCCGCCGGGTGGGACGCTACGGCGGCGAGCACCTGGCTCGGCTGGCGCTGATCGAGGAGTTGCAGCACCAGGGCATGACGCTGGCCGCGATCGAGCGGTACCTGAGCCGGCTGCCGTCCGATCTGAGCGCCCACGACCTGGAGCTGCACCGCGCGGTGGTGGCCTCCTGGGCGCCGGAGACGGTGGAACGGGTGGGCCGCGAGGAGCTGGGCCGGCGGGCGGGCCGGCCGCTGACCGACGAGGAGGTGGACCGGCTCGCGGCCATGGACGTGGTGGTGCCCGACGGCGACGGCTACCGCGTCGACGCCGGGCTGCTCCGGCTCGGCGTCGAACTGCTCGACGTGCCCTTCTCCCCCGAGACGGTGCTCGCCGCCCGCACGGCCCTCCTCGAGCACTCCCGCGCCGCCGCGCGGGACCTGTCGCGGCTGCTGCGCGACGCGGTCGCCGAACGCGACGCGCGGGACGTGCGGTCGCTCTCCGCCCATATGCACCCCCTGGTGGTGCAGGCGCTGCTGACCACGTTCCAGCGGTCGCTGCGCCAGGAGCTGCGGGAGTGGCTCGACAAGGAGAGCGGTGAGTGATCGGGCGGCTCAGCGGCCGTCGGTGAAGACCTCCCCCTTCTCCGCCTTCTCCACCAGCAGCGCGGGCGGGTCGAAGCGCTCGCCGTAGCGGTCGGCCAGCTCGCGGGCGCGGGCGACGAAGCCGGGCAGTCCGCCCTCGTAGCCGTTGATGTACTGCAGGACACCGCCGGTCCAGCCCGGGAAGCCGATGCCGAAGACGGAGCCGATGTTGGCGTCGGCGACGGAGGTCAGCACGCCCTCCTCCAGGAGCCGCACCGTGTCCAGCGCCTCCGAGAAGAGCATGCGTTCCTGCATGTCCTCGAAGGGGATCTCGTGGCCCGGCCGGGTGAAGTGCTCGCGCAGCCCCGGCCACAGGGCGCCCCGCTTGCCGTCCTCGCCGTACTCGTAGAAGCCGGCGCCGCCGCTGCGGCCGGGGCGCTGGAACTCGTCGACCATGCGGTCGATGACGGCCTCGGCGGGGTGCGCGGTCCAGGTGCCGCCGGCCTCCTCCACGGCCCGCTTGGTCTCCTGGCGGATCCTGCGGGGCAGGGTGAGGGTCAGTTCGTCCATCAGGGACAGGACCTTGGCCGGGTAGCCGGCCTGGGCCGCGGCCTGCTCGACGGAGGCGGGCTCGATGCCCTCGCCGACCATCGCGACGCCCTCGTTGATGAAGTGGCCGATGACCCGGGAGGTGAAGAAGCCCCGCGAGTCGTTGACCACGATCGGCGTCTTGTTGATCTGGCGGACGAGGTCGAAGGCACGGGCCAGCGCCTCGTCACCGGTCCGCTCCCCCTTGATGATCTCCACCAGCGGCATCTTGTCGACCGGCGAGAAGAAGTGCAGGCCGATGAAGTCGCCCTGCCGCTCGACGCCCTCGGCCAGCGCGGTGATGGGAAGCGTGGAGGTGTTGGAGCACAGCAGCGCGTCCGGGGCGACGACGTGCTCGATCTCCTGGAACACCTTGTGCTTGAGGGAGGTGTCCTCGAAGACCGCCTCGATGACCGCGTCACAGCCCGCGAGGTCGGCCGCCTCGGCGGTCGGCGTGATCCGGGCCAGCAGCGCGTCGGCCTTCTCCTGGGTCGTACGGCCCTTGGCGACGGCCTTGGCGCACAGCTTCTCGGAGTAGCCCTTGCCCTTGAGGGCCGCCTCCAGGGAGACGTCCTTGAGGACGACGTCGATGCCCGCGCGGGCGCACGAGTAGGCGATGCCGGCCCCCATCATCCCGGCGCCGAGGACGGCGACCCTGCGGACCGTGCGCGGCTCGACGCCCTTGGGACGGTTGGCGCCGGAGTTGACGGCCTGGAGGTCGAAGAAGAACGCCTGGATCATGTTCTTCGCGGTCTGTCCGGCGGCCAGCTCGACGAAGTAGCGGGCCTCGATGACCTGGGCGGTCTCGAAGTCGACCTGGGAGCCCTCGACGGCGGCGGCCATGATGTTGCGCGGCGCGGGGTAGGGGGCGCCGTTGGTCTGCTTGCGCAGGTTGGCCGGGAAGGCGGGCAGGTTGGCCGCGAACTTGGGGTGCGACGGGGTGCCGCCGGGGATGCGGTAGCCGGGCCTGTCCCAGGGCTGGGCGGACTCCGGGTGGGCGTCGATGAAGGCGCGGGCCTTGGCGAGCATGTCCTCGCGGCTGTCGGCGACCTCGTCGACCAGGCCGTTCTCCAGGGCGCGGCGCGGGTTGTACTGGGTGCCCTGGAGGAGCACCTTGAGGAGGGCGTCGGTGATGCCGAGCATCCGGACGGTGCGGACCACGCCGCCGCCTCCGGGGAGCAGGCCGAGGGTGACCTCGGGGCAGCCGATCTTGGAGCCGGGGGCGTCCAGGGCGACGCGGTGGTGGCAGGCGAGGGCGATCTCGTAGCCGCCGCCGAGGGCCGCGCCGTTCATGGCGGCGACGACGGGCTTGCCGAGGGTCTCGATGCGGCGCAGGTTCCGCTTGATCGCCATGCCGCCGTCGAAGAGGTCCTGGGCGGTCTCGGGGGTGACCCGGATCAGGTCGCGCAGGTCGCCGCCGGCGAAGAAGGTCTTCTTGGCGGAGGTGAAAATGACGCCGCGGATCGAATCCTTCTCGGCCTCCAGGCGGTCGGTGATCACCGCCAGCGACTCGCGGAACGCCTGGTTCATGGTGTTGGCGGACTGGTCGGGGTCGTCGAGGACGAGGGTGACGATCCCCGTGTCGTCCTGTTCCCAGCGGATGGTGGTGGACTCGGTGGTCATGTGGATGTGCTCCTGGTGATCCGTCGGGAGTAGGGGTCAGACGCGCTCGACGACGGTGGCGATGCCCATACCGCCACCCACACACAACGTGGCAAGCCCGTACCGCTTGTCCTGGCGCTCCAACTCGTCCACGAGCGTGCCCAGGATCATCGCGCCGGTGGCACCCAGAGGATGGCCCAGCGCGATCGCACCGCCGTTGACATTGACCTTGTCCAACGACAGGCCCATGTCCTTCACGAACCGCAGGACGACCGCGGCGAACGCCTCGTTGATCTCCACCAGATCGATGTCCTCGATGCCCAGCCCCGCCTTCGCCAGCGCCTTGCGGGTCGCCGGAGCCGGCCCCGTCAGCATGATCGTCGGCTCGGAACCGGAGACGGCGGCGGACACGATCCGCGCACGGGGCCGCAGCCCGTAGCGCTCCCCGACCTCCTTGGAACCGATGGCGACCAGCGAGGCGCCGTCCACGATGCCGGAGGAGTTCCCGGCGTGATGGACGTGGTCGATCTTCTCCACCCAGTGGTACTTCTGCAGCGCCACCGCGTCGAAACCGCCCAGCTCGCCGATGTCGGCGAACGACGGCTTCAACGTCGCCAGCGAATCGGCCGTCGTACCCGGCCGCAGGTGTTCGTCGTGGTCCAGCACCGTGAGACCGGCACGGTCCCTCACCGGCACCACCGACCGCTCGAACCGGCCCTCCTTCCACGCGGCCGCCGCCCGCTCCTGCGACAGGGCCGCGTACTCGTCCACGTCGCGTCGCGAGAAGCCCTCGATGGTGGCGATGAGGTCGGCGCCGATGCCCTGCGGGACGAAGTTGGTGGCGAGGTTGGTCATCGGGTCGTTGAACCAGGCGCCGCCGTCCGAGGCCATGGGCACCCGGGACATCGACTCCACACCGCCCGCGAGGACCAGGTCCTCCCAGCCGGAGCGGACCTTGGCGGCGGCCAGGTTGACCGCCTCCAGGCCCGAGGCACAGAAGCGGTTCTCCTGGACTCCGGCCACGGTGTCCGGAAGACCGGCCGCGATGGCGGCGATACGCGCGATGTCCGACCCCTGGTCCCCGACCGGGCCGACCACACCGAGGACGATGTCGTCCACGGCCGCCGGGTCCAGGTCCGGGAAACGGGCGCGGATCTCGTGGATCAGACCGACGACCAGGTCGACGGGCTTCGTGCCGTGCAGGGCGCCGTTCGCCTTGCCGCGTCCGCGCGGGGTGCGGATCGCGTCGTACACGTACGCTTCGGTGGTCACGGGCAGACCTTTCACTGAGGGTTTCGGGACGGGGTCGAGAGCCGGGGCGCGTCCCAGTCGCGGGCCACCGCCTCGGTGTCGGTGCCCGGCAGGGCGGGCCCGGTGCGGACGGCGGTGGGGGTCGCGGAGAAGCGGGGAGCGGGGGCGGGCTGGGTGATGCCGCCGTGCTCGGTGAAGGTGGAGCGGGCGGCGAGGTGCGGGTGGTGGGGAGCCTCGCGCAAGGTCAGGACGGGGGCCACACAGGCGTCGGAGTCGGCGAAGACGGCCGTCCACTCGTCGCGGGTGCGGGACCTGAAACGGGCGGCGACGGCCTCGCGCAGCTCGGTCCAGCGGGTCAGGTCGTCGCGGGCCGGGGCCTGCTCGGGGATGCCCAGGAGTTCCATGAACTCGGCGTAGAACCGGGGCTCCAGGGCGCCGACCGCCATGTACCGGCCGTCGCCGGTCTCGTAGGTGCCGTAGAAGGGGCAACCGCCGTCGAGGAGGTTGGCGCCGCGCCGGTCCTGCCAGGTGCCGGCGGACAGCATGCCGTGGATCATCGCGGTCAGGTGGGCGGTGCCGTCCACGATGGCGGCGTCCACGACCTGCCCGGTGCCGGTCGCCCGGGCGTGGTGCAGGGCGGCGAGGATGCCCACGACCAGATAGAGGGAGCCACCCGCGTAGTCGCCGAGGAGGTTGGCCGGGGCGGCCGGCGGCGCGTCGGGGGCGCCGATCATGCCGAGGGCGCCGGTGAGCGCGATGTATCCGATGTCGTGCCCGGCGCGCCGGGCGAGCGGGCCGTCCTGGCCCCAGCCGGTCATGCGTCCGTAGACGAGGCGCGGGTTGCGGGCGTGGCAGTCGGCGGGGCCGACGCCGAGCCGTTCGGCGACGCCGGGGCGGTAGCCCTCGATCAGCACGTCGGCGCGCTCGGCCAGGTCCAGGACGCGGGCCGGGCCGTCCGCCGCCTTCAGGTCGACGACGACGGACCGCTTGTTGCGGTTGGTGACGTCATGCGCGGGGTCGATCGCGAGGCCGGGTCCGCCGGGGCGGTCCACGCGGACGACGTCGGCGCCCAGGTCGGCCAGGAGCATCGCGGCGAAGGGCCCGGGGCCGATGCCGGCCAGCTCCACCACGCGCACACCGGCGAGCGGGCCCTCGCCCGGTGTCCGCCCCGCGGTCCTCGCCTGCGACATGGAGCCCCCAGCTCTGTGACACAACTGATGTAACACCAGTGATGCTAGAAACGTGTTCCACTGGGCACAAGACCCGGGCGAGCAAGCGCTTAGCCAATTATGGGACAGGCTCCTCTCCGGACTCGCAGTGCTCACGCTAGCCTCGGCCACCGGCGACGGCGCGTACTGCGGGCCCAGAGGTCGCCGATGGGTGACGAAGGGGTGTCATGACCAGGCTGAACAGGGACGACCGGCCGTACGACATCGTGCTCTTCGGGGCGACGGGGTTCGTCGGCGAGCTGACCGCGGAGTACCTGGCCGCCCACGCGCCCGACGGGCTGCGCTGGGCGATCGCCGGCCGCAGCGAGCAGAAGCTGCGGCGGCTGCGGGAGCGGCTGTCCGGCGCCCCGGACGTCGGCGTGCTGCGCGCCGACGTGTCCGACCCGGCCTCGCTGCGCGAACTCGCCGAGCAGGCACGCGTGGTGGCCACGACCGTGGGCCCCTACGTCCGGTACGGCGACGCGCTGGTGGGCGCCTGCGCGGAGAGCGGGGCGGACTACCTGGACCTCACCGGCGAGCCCGAGTTCGTGGACCTGACGTACGTCCGGCACGACGCACGCGCGCGGGAGACCGGCGCGCGGCTGGTGCACGCCTGCGGTTTCGACTCCGTTCCGCACGACCTCGGCGTGTACTTCACGGTGCGGCAGCTGCCGGAGGGGGTGCCGCTGACCGTCGACGGGTTCGTGACCGCCGACGCCGCCTTCTCGGGCGGCACCTTCGCCTCCGCGCTGGGCCAGTTCGCCCGCGCCCGGCAGATGCGGAGCGCCGCCCGCGAACGCCGGCGCCACGAGCCCCGCCCGGTGGGCCGCCGGGCGGTGACGCCGACCGGCGCGCCCCGGTTCGCCGGTGAGGTCGGGGCCTGGGCGCTGCCGCTGCCGACCATCGACGCGCAGATCGTGCGACGCTCCGCGAAGGCCCTGGACCGCTACGGCCCCGACTTCCGCTACCGCCACTACGCCGCCGTCCGGCACCTGCCCGTGGCCGTGGGCGGCGTGGCGGGCGTCGGCGCGCTGGTGGCGGCGGCCCAGGTGCCCGCGGCCCGGCGCTGGCTGTCCGACCGGCTGAAGCCCGGGGACGGGCCGAGCCCCGAGAAGCGTGCGCGGAGCTGGTTCTCGGTCCGTTTCGTCGGCGAGGGCGGTGGCCGGAAGGTGTTCACCGAGGTCTCCGGCGGCGACCCGGGCTACGACGAGACCGCGAAGATGTTCGCCGAGGCGGCGCTGTCCCTCGCCCTCGACGACCTGCCGCCGGTGGCCGGGCAGGTCACGACGGCGGTGGCGATGGGGGACGCGCTGACGGAACGCCTGCGCCGGGCGGGCATCGGCTTCCGGGTGGCGGCCACCCGCTGACCGGCCGACCGCGTCCCGGGCGGGCGCGCGGGCCCTACCCCGACCATCCGACGATCGTGTAGATCATCCCGCCGACCCAGGCCACGCCCGCGCCCACGGCGAGCACCAGCCCGGCGACCACCGCCCGCTCGCTGTGCGGTGCGGGCCGGCGGGTGGACTGCTCGGGTGCGCGATGCGTCGTCATGCCCTTCAGCCTGCGCCCGCGCCGGGGCGGGCACATCCGTACGGATACTCAGCCCGCGGCTGAGCACCGGCGCGCACCGGTGCTCACCCCGGTCCGCACCGCGATTTGATACTTTTCCCCGCCGTCGGACCCCTCCACCTGCGACCGAGCGCGGCCAGGCCCCAAGAAGGATTTCAATGAAACCCTTGAAGGCATGAGATTCCTTCTCGAAGTCACCATGGACGAGGGCGCGCTCGCCGAGGACCCCACGGGCGAGCTGCAGCGGATCCTGCGCTACTGGGGCGGCAATCTGAAGCACTACGAACTGCGGGCCGGCGACGGCGCCGAGATCTACGACTCGGCGTACCGGGAGGTGGGCCGCTGGAGCATCGAGGGTCAGGCCGGGTAGGGGGTGGCCGCCCGCAGGGCCTCGCGGCACAGGGCGTCCGCCCTGCGGGTGGTCTCCGGCAGCCGGTAGGACTGGGCCAGCGCCAGGGTGTGGGCGCAGGCGTTGTCCAGGCTCACGCGGTGACCGACGGAGACGAAGACCGGCTTGACGCCGGCCCGGGTGCGCACGGCCCGCCCGACCTCCTCGGCGCCGTCCAGCAGCGGCGAGGTACTGCCGCGCCGCGCGTCCGGTTCGTCGTGGGTGAAGGTGAACGGGTTCTTGGCGACGCCGATGGTGGGCAGCCCGGTGAGCACCCCGAGGTGGCTGGCGAGGCCGAAGCGGCGCGGGTGGGCCAGGCCGTAGCCGTCGCAGACGACCGTGCCGGGCGGGCAGGGCAGCGCGTCCAGGGCGGCGAGGACGGCCGGGATCTCGCGGAAGGCGAGCAGGCCCGGGACGTAGGGGAAGGAGATCCGTCCGACGGCCGTGGCCTCGGCGACGACGTCGAGGGTCGGGGCGTCGAGCACCACGGCCGCCGCCGCGACGACGTCGCGTGCGTCGTCGTAGGCGACGTCCACGCCGGTCACCCGGCCCGTGCCGGGCGGCGGGCCCTGCTCGCCGAGCACCACACGCGTCCGCAGGTCGTCCTGGACGGCGCGGGCGTGCTCCTCGGTGGCGGGCCAGTCGGCGGGGGTGTGCGCTGCGACGGTCCTCATGGTGCCGGCAAGCCTACGGGAGCCGGCGTGCGCTCGCGATCATGTTCGTACCGGAGCTGTCCCGCACGCCCCGCCGCAAGCCGTGGGCGCCGTGCCGGCGGACACCGTGGCGTGGCCCAGCGAGCCGTACGCGCGGCGGGCCGGCGCCGCGTCCGTAGCGGGGGGCCGGGGCCTGGCGGTACGGCTCACTTGCCGAGCGCGCGCTGCAGCTCGCCCTTGTTCATGTGCGAACGGCCGCTGATGTCCCGGCGCTTGGCCTCCTGGTAGAGCTGGTCGTAGGTCTGCCCCTGAGGCCCCTGGCGGTTCCCGGACCGCTCGCCGCCGCGCTTGCTCGGCGACTTGTCCCGCGTGGACGTGCGGCTGGCGGTCTTGGACTCACCGGACTGCGCGCGTTCCTTGTTCACCGTCCGGGCCGCGATCTCCTTGGCGCGCTTGGTGCTCGCGCCCCGGTCCTCGGCACTGTCCTTGATGTGCTCGTACTGCCGCTCCCGCTTGGAGCTCGAACCGCGTGGCATCTGCGCTCACTCCTCTCACGTTCGGTGAGCGGGTACCCACGTCACGGACGAACACCCGCCCCGCGCGGCGTCAGCGCTCCAGCCGGGCGACCCTCCCCTGCTCGCCGGCCGCCCAACAGCCCCGGTCGGCGGTGCAGTCCACGGTGTCGTAGGAGCCCGTGTCGACCGTCCGCCAGGTGCGGCCGGCGTCCGTGGTGAGGTCCGTGCCGGTCGGTCCCACCGCGAGGGCGGCGGTGCGGCTGTGCGGGAGCCAGGCCACGCCGGACCGGTAGGCGTCGGGTGAGCGGTCGGCTGAGCGCCAGGTGCGGCCGGCGTCGGCGGTCCGCGCCGCCGCCCTCGGGGATGCCTGGCCGGGGCGGAAGTCGCCGCCGACCGCGAGGCCGTGGGCGCGGTCGCGGAAGGCGAGGGCGAAAACGCCCCGGGCCGGGTCGCCGGCCGGGACCGGGGCGTCGTCGCGGTCCAGGTGAGGCCGCGGTCGGCGGAGTGCAGGACGCGTGCGCGTGCCGCGCCGCCGGTGGCCAGCCAGACGTCCCCGGGTCCGGAGGCGACCAGGCACTGCCCACTGGCCGCGAACCCGGCCTCGCCGTCCTGCGCGGCCGGCATGCCCCGGTCGGGCAGCACCTTCCAGGAGCGTCCGCCGTCGCTGGTCGACAGGATGCGGAACTTCCCCTCCACCGGGTCGCTCATGGCGAGGCCGTGCCGGCGGTCGAAGAAGGTGAGGCAGTCGTAGAAGGCCCGCGGGTCGGTGTTGCGGAAGGACTCGGTCCAGGTCGCCCCGCCGTCGTCGGTGCGGTAGATCCGGGACGCCTCGCCCTCGCCGATGGCGAGCACCACGGCCCGGTGGGCGTCGAACGCCTCCACGTCCCGGAACTGCAGCTCGCCGGCGCCCGGCGGCGAGACGTTCCGCCAGGTGGCGCCGCCGTCGGTGGTGGTGAGGACGGTGCCCCGGGTGCCCGCCACCCAGGCGGTGTTGCGGCTGACGGCGGCGAGGCCCCGGAAGCGGACGTCGGACGCCCCGGCGGCGCCGGTGTCCTTCAGGTCCCAGTGCGGGCGCTGGTGCGCCTGCGCGGGTGCGGCCGTCAGCGCGGCGAGCGCCGCCGCGCACACCGCTCCCGCGACCGCCGTCCGGCCCGGGCGCCCACCGCCGCCCGTGCGGGCGGTGCCGTTCGCCGTGCGGACCGTACGTCGTCTGTTCCCCGAGCGCCTCATGGCGGGCGAAGCTAGCCCACCGCTCCCGTGCCGTCCAGAGGACCGGGAACGGCTCCCGCGCGGAGGCGGCGGTGGCCCAAGTGCCGTGCGTGGCACGCGAGGAGAGTCATGTCACTCCCGTGCATGAACGCGGTGACAGAGGTCACTCGCTCTGCGTGTGCACGGATTGGCTGATTCCGTCGTCTCTTCCAGTGCCCGGCCCCACCACCGTCCCCGCCCGTCCAGCCGTCACGAGGGAGCAAGGCGTTGTCCACCGTCATCGAACAGCCGGTCGAGGCGCGTCTCGTCGCCGCCGCGCCGCGTATGCCGAGCATTCCCGCCACGCTGCACTACGACCGCAGCGACCCGTTCGCCGTCCGCATGACCTTCCCGGCCCCGGCCACCCTCGAAGGCGTCGAGGTGTGCTGGACGTTCTCCCGCGAGCTGCTCATCTCGGGCATGGAGGAGCCGGACGGCCACGGTGACGTGCGGGTGCGCCCGTACGGGTACGACCGCACCGTCCTGGAGTTCCACGCTCCGGAGGGCACCGCCGTGGTCCACGTCCGCTCGGGCGAGCTGCGCCGCTTCCTCCAGGCGACCGGCGAGCTGGTGCCGGTCGGTCTCGAACACCTTCAGCTCGACCTGGACCACGACCTGGCCGAGCTGATGCGCGGCACCTGCTGAAACGCGCCCCGGGGCCGGCGGCGGGGCCGGCGGCGGGGCGTCCCCACCGCCGCCCGACGCCTCAGCCGCCCGACGGCGCCACGGCGTCCGTCGCCTCGGCGCGCAGCGCGCTCCGCACCTCGATGAGGATCCTCCGCGGGCCGGGCGCCGCCGCGGCGCGCGCGGTCAGCTCCGCGATCCGGGCCTCCCGGTCCGCACCCGTCCCGGTGGTGCCGAGGGCCCGGGGTTCGGCGGCGGCCGCCAGTACGGCCACGGCCGCGTCCCGCTCGGAGATCTCGTCGACCGGGACCGCGCCCTCCAGGACGGCACGCGTCCGCTCGCGCAGTGCCCGCGCCGCCGCCGGCCGCTCGAGGACGTACTCCACGGACGGGAAGAGGCCGAGGACCCGCTTCTTCTCGGCGCGCAGTTGGCCCTCGGCCACCAGTTGCTCCCGGACGGCGTCGAAGGTGACCCGGGCGTAGCGCCGCACCCACGTGCGCCACCGGTGCGGCATGGACTCGCGGACGAGGTCCAGCAGCCCGTCCAGGACGGCGTCCCCGGTGCGCGCGTCGGGGTCGGCCGGGACGGCCACGCCGTCGTCGTCGACGAGCAGGCCGCGCCGGGCCAGCTCGGTGAGCGCGCCCGCGCGGACCAGGTGGTGGACCCGGGCGCTGTCGGTCGCGCCGGGCCGCGCGGGGTCCCACGCCAGCAGGCAGAGCCGGGCCGGCGGTGAGAGCGGGCCGTTGGGCACGGGGCCTCCTCGGGGCCGTGGGACCGGGACCGTCCGTAAATCGCGTTGACAGTCCGAGTGGTCCCTCCTACGTTTTACATCGCTTCTGTTGCCGCCGATCGGAGAAGGACATTGCTCGTCTGAGGTCCTGAGACACCGCGTCACACACGTCCACGCAGGTCACGTGTGTACGCCGCGTGCGACCTCGGCGTTCGAGCCGTCCCTTGCGGAACAGGGCCTTCTGGGTGCCCGTGCCCCGCGCCTCCCGGGACCTCCTTCCCTCGCCCGACGGCGGTCGCCGCCCGCGGTGTCTCGATACGCGTTTGCCCCTGACCGCTTCGAGCAACCGCGGAGACCCGTATGTCACTTTCGATCACCTGTACGTCCCTCTCCTTCGCCTGGTCCGACGGCACCCCCGTCTTCGAAGGACTGGACACCTCCTTCGGCCCCGGCCGCACCGGCCTGGTCGGCGTCAACGGGTCGGGGAAGTCGACCCTGTTGAAGCTGATCGCCGGGCGGCTCTCCCCGGCCGACGGCACCGTCCGGGTGGCCGGCGAGGTCGGCTACCTGCCGCAGAACGTCACGCTCGACACCGCGCTCCGGGTCGACGAGGCGCTCGGCATCGCCGGCCGGCGGGCCGCGCTGCACGCCATCGAGGCCGGTGACGTGGCCGAGGAGCACTTCGAGACCGTCGGCGACGACTGGGACGTCGAGGAACGCGCCCTCGCCACGCTCGGCCAACTCGGCCTGGGCCACGTGGGTCTCGACCGCACCGTCGGCGAGGTCTCGGGCGGCGAGTCGGTGCTGCTGCGGCTGGCCGCGCTGCTGCTGCGCCGGCCCGACGTCCTGCTCCTGGACGAGCCGACCAACAACCTCGACCTGTACGCGCGCCGGCGGCTGTACACCGCCGTCGAGTCCTGGCCGGGGGTCCTGGTCGTGGTCAGCCACGACCGGGAGCTGCTGGACCTCGTCGACCAGATCGCCGACCTGCGCTCGGGACGGATCACCTGGTACGGCGGCAACTTCTCGGCGTACGAGGAGGCGCTGGCCGTCGAGCAGGAGGCGGCCGAGCGGATGGTGCGCGTCGCCGAGTCGGACCTGCGCAGACAGAAGCGCGAGCTGACCGAGGCCCAGGTCACGCTGGCCCGGCGCAAACGGTACGGGCAGAAGATGTACGACACCAAGCGCGAGCCGAGGGCGGTGATGAAGCTGCGCAAGCGCTCGGCGCAGGAGTCCGCCGGCAAGTACCGCGTCATGCACGAGGAGAAGCTGGCCGAGGCCAAGGAGCGGCTCGACGACGCGGTGGAGGCCGTGCGGGACGACGACGAGATCCGCGTCGACCTGCCGTACACGGCCGTCCCGCCGGGCCGGACCGTGCTCACCCTGCGGGACCTGGAGCTGCGGTACGGGGCCCGGGTGGGCGGTTTCGACCTGCACGGTCCCGAGCGGATCGCGCTGGTCGGCCGCAACGGCGCGGGCAAGACCACGCTGCTGCGGACGGTCGCCGGTGAGCTGGAGCCGGTCGCGGGCGAGGCGACGGCCCACGTGCCGCTGCGGTTCCTGCCGCAGCGCCTCGACGTCCTCGACGACGGGCTGACCGTCGCCGAGAACGTGGCCCGCTTCGCGCCGGGCGCCACCCGCAACCGGATCCGGGCGCGGCTGGCGCGCTTCCTGTTCCGGGGCGCCCGCGCCGACCAGCAGGCGGCGACGCTCTCCGGCGGCGAACGCTTCCGGGCGGCGCTGGCCGCGCTGATGCTGGCCGAGCCCGCGCCGCAGCTGCTGATGCTGGACGAGCCGACCAACAACCTGGACATGGCGAGCGTCCGGCAGCTCACCACCGCGCTGGAGTCGTACGAGGGGGCGCTGATCGTGGCCAGCCACGACATGCCGTTCCTGGAGTCGATCGGCATCACCCGGTGGCTGCTGCTGGAGGAGGGAGAACTGCGGGAAAACACGTCAGAACCTGTCGGGTATCCCGCCTAACGTCGCTCGCATGAGCGAGTTCATCACCCTCACCGGAGCCAGGGAGAACAACCTCCAGGACGTCACCCTCCGCATCCCGAAGGGCCGGCTGACCGTGTTCACCGGCGTTTCGGGGTCGGGGAAGTCGTCGGTCGTCTTCGACACGATCGCGGTCGAGTCGCAGCGCCAGCTGAACGAGACGTTCACCTGGTTCGTCCGCAACCGGCTGCCCAAGTACGAGCGACCGCACGCGGACGCCCTGGAGGACCTCTCCCCCGCCATCGTCGTCGACCAGCGCCCGGTCGGCGGCCACTCCCGTTCCACCGTCGGCACGATGACCGACATCCACTCGGTGCTGCGGGTGCTGTTCTCCCGGCACGGCACCCCCAGCGCCGGGTCGGCGACCGCGTACTCGTTCAACGACCCGTCGGGGATGTGCCCCGGCTGCGACGGCCTGGGCCGCACGGTGCGCCCCGACTGGGACCGCATCCTCGACCCGGGCAGGTCCCTGGCGGACGGCGCGGTCCGCTTCCCGCCGTTCGCCGCGGGGACCTGGCAGGGGCAGGCGTACACCAACACCGACGAACTGGACCCGGACAAGCCCGTCGGCGACTTCACCGACGACGAGCGGGCCTTCCTGATGCGCGGGCGGCCCGGCAGCAAGGTCACCGTCAACGGCACGGGCGGCACCTGGACGACCGAGTACGAGGGGCTCGCCGACCGCTTCGAGCGGCTGTACCTGAAGCGGGACCTGTCGGCGATGAGCGAGAAGACCCGGAATCTGGTGCGGGAGTTCCTGGTCGAGGGCGAGTGCCCCGACTGCGGCGGCGCCCGGCTCAACGCGGCGGCGCTCGCGACGCGCGTGAACGGGCACTCGATCGCCGACTGCTCCCGCATGCAGGTCACCGACCTCATCGCCGTGCTGAAGGAGATCGACGACCCGGTGGCCCGGCCCGTCGCCGGTGCCGCCGTCACCGCGCTGGAGCGCATCGAGGCGATCGGCCTCGGCTACCTCAGCCTCGACCGGGAGACCGCCACCCTCTCCGGCGGCGAGGGCCAGCGGCTGAAGACCGTGCGGCACCTGGGCTCCAGCCTGACCGGGATGACGTACATCTTCGACGAGCCCAGCGTCGGGCTGCACCCGCGCGACGTCGGGCGCCTCGGCGACCTGCTGCTGCGGCTGCGCGACAAGGGGAACACCGTGCTGGTCGTCGAGCACGACCCGGACGTCATCGCGCTGGCCGACCACGTGGTCGACATGGGCCCGCGGGCGGGCGCCGGGGGCGGCCGGGTGGTCTTCGAGGGGACGCCGGCCGGACTGGCCGCGGCGGACACCCTCACCGGCCGCTGCCTCGGACGCCGTACGACGGTGAAGGCGGAGCCGCGGACGCCGACCGGTGAGCTGTGGGTGAAGGGCGCCGACCGGCACAACCTGCGGGACGTGACGGTCGCCTTCCCGGCCGGGGTGCTGACGGCGGTCACCGGGGTCGCCGGGTCCGGCAAGAGCACCCTGGTCGCGGAACTCGTCGCCGGTCACCCGGAGGCCGTGGTCGTCGACCAGTCGGCGATCGGCGTCTCCGCGCGCTCCACCCCGGCGACCTACCTCGGGATCATGGACACGGTGCGCAGGATCTTCGCGCGGGAGACGGGCGCCGAGGCGGGCCTCTTCAGCTTCAACTCGGCGGGCGCGTGCGGCACCTGCGAGGGACGCGGGATCATCTACACCGACCTGGCCTTCATGGACCCGGTGACGACCGTCTGCGGCGACTGCGAGGGCCGGCGCTTCCGGGAGGAGGTGCTGCGGCTGACCGTCGGCGGCAGTTCCGTCGCCGACGTGCTGGCGATGACCGCCGAGCAGGCCCTGGACTTCTTCACGGACACCGGCGTACGGCGGCGGCTGAGCGCCCTGCGCGACGTCGGCCTCACCTACCTCACCCTCGGACAGCCGCTGTCGACGCTCTCGGGCGGCGAGCGCCAGCGGATCAAGCTGGCGACCCGGCTGCACCGCACCGGTGCCGTGTACGTCCTGGACGAGCCGACCACCGGGCTGCACATGTCGGACGTCCAGGGGCTGCTCGCCCTGCTGGACCGGCTGGTCGACACCGGCAACACGGTCGTGGTCGTCGAGCACAACCTGGACGTGGTGGCACACGCCGACCACGTGATCGACCTCGGCCCGGACGGGGGCCGCGACGGCGGGCGGGTGCTCTTCGAGGGCACCCCGCGCGCGCTGCTCGCCGCCCGCGACTCCAGCACGGCGGAGCACCTCAGGAGGGCCACGGGACACTGACGGGGGTTTCGCCCGCGCGGGCCCGCCCTGCATGATGGCCGACCGGCGCCGCTTTCGGGCGCCGGAGCAGCCAGCACCGATTCGGAGATCCCGGAGACCCCCTCGTGCCCAGCAAGAAGGCCCTCGTCCGCCGTCCGAGCCCCCGCCTCGCCGAGGGGCTGGTCACCCACATCGCCCGCGAGCGGGTCGATCACGGCCTCGCCGTCGAGCAGTGGGAGGCGTACGTCGAGGCGCTGGACGCGCACGGCTGGGAGACGCTGGAGGTGGACCCGGCCGACGACTGTCCGGACTCGGTCTTCGTCGAGGACACGGTCGTCATGTACCGGAACGTCGCCCTGATCACGCGGCCCGGAGCCGAGTCGCGGCGGGCCGAGACCCCGGGCGTCGAGGAGGCGGTCGCGCGGCTGGGCTGCTCGGTCAACTGGATCTGGGAGCCGGGCACCCTGGACGGCGGCGACGTCCTGAAGATCGGCGACACGATCTACGTCGGGCGCGGCGGACGCACCAACGCGGCCGGGGTCCAGCAGCTGCGGGCGGCGTTCGAGCCGCTGGGCGCCCGGGTGGTCGCCGTGCCCGTGAGCAAGGTGCTGCACCTGAAGTCGGCGGTCACCGCGCTGCCGGACGGGACGGTGATCGGGCACATCCCGATGACCGACGTGCCGTCGCTCTTCCCCCGGTTCCTTCCGGTGCCGGAGGAGTCCGGGGCGCACGTGGTGCACCTCGGCGGCGCCAAGCTGCTGATGGCGGCGAGCGCCCCGAAGACCGCCGACCTGCTCGCCGACCTCGGCCACGAGCCGGTGGTCGTGGACATCGGCGAGTTCGAGAAGCTCGAAGGCTGTGTGACCTGCCTCTCGGTCCGGCTGCGGGAACTGTACGTCTGAGGGGCGCTCAGGGCATGCGTCCGGCCCCGGGACCTGCGGTCCCGGGGCTTTCGCGTGTCCGCGGGGACGGTGCTGATCAGCGGCCTTTACGGCGTGTTTAACCTACGCTCTCGTAACCTACGGTTTCGTAGCCTACGATTCCGTAGGTTCGATCCGCCGGCCCGCTCGCCGGTCGCTTTCCGCTCTGTCGCACGTCCCCTGGAGTTATTCGTGACGATCGTCTCCCCGCACCTCGGCAGTTCCGCCGAATGGACCGACGCCCGGCTGCTGTACGCGCTCGAGGAAGTCGTCGAGAAGGAACTGAACCGGCATCTCAAGGTCGCCAAGGACTGGATGCCGCACGAGTACGTGCCGTGGACCGACGGCCGCAACTTCCCGGGCCTCTTCGAGGACGGCGAGGCATGGGAGAAGGACCAGTCGAAGGTCACCGAGATCGGGCGCATCGCCCTCGTGGTGAACCTGCTGACCGAGGACAACCTCCCCAGCTACCACCACGAGATCGCCAGCCTCTTCGGCCGCGACGGCGCCTGGGGCACCTGGGTGCACCGCTGGACCGCCGAGGAGGGCCGGCACGGCATCGTCATGCGCGACTACCTGCTCACCTCCCGGGCCGTCGACCCGGACAAGCTGGAGCAGTTCCGCATGTCCCACATGAGCGAGGGCTTCGAGTCGGACAACCGGCACTCGATGCTGCACTCGGTGGCGTACGTCGCCTTCCAGGAGCTGGCCACCCGCATCTCGCACCGCAACACCGGCCACCAGTCCGGCGACCCGGTCTGCGACCGCATGCTGGCCCGCATCGCGACCGACGAGAACCTGCACATGGTCTTCTACCGGAACCTGCTCAAGGCCGCCTTCGAGCTCGCTCCCGACCTCACCATGCAGGCGGTGCGGGACGTGGTCGTGAACTTCCGGATGCCCGGACACGGCATCCCGGGCTTCGAGCGGGCCGCCGCGCAGATGGCGATCGGCGAGGTCTACAACCTGCGTATCCACCACGACGACGTGATCCAGCCGGTACTGCGCTTCCTGAAGATCATGGAGATCGACGGGCTCGGCCCCGAGGGGCAGAAGGCGCAGGAGGAGCTGGGTCTGTACATGGGCGGACTGGACGCGGAGGCCGCCAAGTTCGACGAGAAGCTGGCGGCCCGCAAGGCCCGGATGGCGGCCCGGGCGGCGGGCTGAGCGCGGCGCGTCAGCCGCGCCGCAGGGCCAGCCGCTCCTTCTCGGACAGCCCACCCCAGACGCCGAAGCGCTCGTCGTTGCTGAGGGCGTACTCCAGGCAGGCCGAGCGGATCGGGCACAGCGCGCAGATCCGCTTGGCGTCCCGCACGGAACTGCCGGGTTCGGGGAAGAAGAAGTCCGCTCCGGTCTGCGCGCACAGCGCCTCCTCCTGCCAGGCGAGGTCGGGCGGCGCGATGGTTTCGGTGTGCATGGCAGCAGCGTGCCGGGCGGTGAAAAACGTTCGATCAACGCGGGATCAACGCCGCGCCGCCGGGCCGCCTAATGGTCCCAGCGGACCGCGCCCGGAGGCACGGCGGCGCGCGGAAGCGGTCGCGTGCCCTGCCGGGCTCCCCGGGCCCACGCCCGGCCCCGGCCCGCGTGAGTGCGCCGTGCGGGCCTCAGGCGCTCGCGCGGCGCACCAGGGTGGTCGGCAGGATCGTCCCCGACGGCGCCTCGGCCGGGGCGCCCGCGTCCCGGCCGGGCCGGGCATCACGCTCCAGACCGCGCAGCAGCAGACGGGCCATCAGCCGGCCCATCCCCTCGATGTCCTGGCGGACCGTGGTCAGCGGCGGGTCGGTCTCCTCGGCGACCGGCAGCATGTCGTCGAAGCCGACCACGGCCACGTCGTCCGGCACCCGCCGTCCGCGCTCGCGCAGCACCCGGAGGGCGCCCGCCGCGGTGAGGTCGTTCGCGGCGAAGACGGCGTCGAGGTCGGGGCGGCGGTCGAGCAGTTCGCGCATCGCCCGCTCGCCGCCGCCCGAGGTGAAGTCCCCGCCCGCCACCAGCCCCGCGTCGGCGTCCGGCCGGACGTCGTGGAAGCCCGCCAGCCGGTCCGCGGCCGAGGTCTGGTCGAGGGGGCCGGTGATGTGGGCGACGCGGGTGCGGCCGAGGCCGACCAGGTGGCGCACGGCGTCGCGGGCGCCGCCGCGGTTGTCGCTGTCGACGTAGACCACGTCGTCGCGGCCGTCGTCCCAGCCGGGCCGTCCGCCGAAGACGGTGGGCAGACCGGCGCCGCGCACCAGGCCGGGCAGCGGGTCGTCGAGGTGCAGGGAGAAGACCAGCGCGCCGTCCACGTGACCGCCGGCCAGATAGCGGCCGACGCGGGCGTGGTCCTCGCGGCCCTCGGTGAGCAGCAGCACCAGCTGGCTGTCGTGGGCGGTCAGCTCCTTGCTGATGCCGCGCAACTGCTGGGCGAAGTACGGGTCGGCGAAGACCCGGGTCTCCGGCTCGGCGGCCACGACGGCGACGGCGTCGTGGCGCCTGGTCACCAGGGAGCGGGCGGCCTGGTTGGGCACGTACCCGAGTTCCTCCACCGCGCGCCGCACCCGCTCGGCCAGCGCGTCCCGCACGCCCTGCGCGCCGTTCACCACCCGGGAGACGGTCGCCCGGGACACCCCGGCGCGCTCGGCCACCGCTTCCAGCGTGGGACGCGGCGCTGTGTCGGTCACTTCGGGGCTCCTCGTCGGCGGCTGCCGCCAGGATAGCGGCAGCCCCAGGACGGGAGAGAGCGCTCTCGCCACCGTCCGCCGAGCCCGTCAGTGCTGGTGCGCGGGCGCGTCCGCGGTCGGTTCGCCGCCGCCGTGCGCGTGCTCGTGCGGGTCGTAGCCGGGGATCGTGCCGTCCGGCTTCTTCACCAGGAACAGGCCCACCATCCCCATGTCGGAGTGGCTCTGCACATGGCAGTGGTACATCCACGCCCCGGCGCCCACCCCCTCCCCCGCGATGATCTGGAAGCCGAAGGAGTCCGCCGGCCCGGTGATCTTGTTGTCGATGACCTGGCTCGGGTCGTCCGGGCCGGTGAGCATGCCGGTGCGGTTGTCGGCCCAGCGGTGACCGTGCATGTGGAAGGTGTGGTAGTACTCGCCGTGCGTGATCATGACGATCTCGACGCGGTCGCCCACGGTGGCCTCGAAGTTCGGCCCGGTGTGCGGGGCGCGGTTGTTGATGAGCATGTCGTTGAAGACGATGGTGTGCGTCGCGTCCGGCAGCACGTCGCCCTTGCGGCGCACGATCACCGGGCCGTACAGGCCCTTGCGGATGCCGCCGGTGCCGTGCTCGGTGCCGACGACGTGGTCGTGGTAGTGCCAGTAACCGGCGCTGCCCGCCCGCCAGGTGCCGTCCGCGCGGCGGCCGGGCTTGTGGGTGCGCCAGGTGTAGGTGCGGGTGCCGCCGGGCTCCACGTCGCTCTTGTTCATCGCCGTGCCGTCGCTGGAGATCTCGTAGTCCAGGCCGTGGACGTGCAGGCTGGCGCGCACGTCCATGGTGTTCGTGAACTCGATGTGCAGCGTGTCGCCCTCGTTCAGCTCGATCAGCGGGCCGGGAACGGACGCCTTGCCCTTCTCGAGGCCGTAGCCCATCTGGCCGTCGGGCAGCTTCTCGGCGTACATCTTGATGTGTCTCACCTCGCCGCCGGCGGGTGCCGTCCGCGCGGTGACCCCCTTGGCGTCACCGGCCGCGCCCGCGGTCTCCGGTGCGATGGACAACGATGTCGCGACGGCCGCGCCGCCCAGCAGTACCCGTCGGTTGAAGCCTCGCCTGTCCATGCCGAACTCCCCACGCTCAAACGGAATTTGCGGAGACCTAGCCAAGGGGATCGCCCTGATTGGCTGTGATGAACCTGTGGGACGGTACCGGTTGCCGACTGGTTTATCCACACTCAGGACAAAGTTCGTTCCATCCCGGTCATACCTATTGGCGAACCGCGCAAAGAGGTCTAGCTTCCTTGGCGCTGCTGCCGTGACCAAGGAGGTGCCCATGCCCTTAAGAGGGTCGAGCGCGAGAAGGAGAGGCTGGGCGGCGTTCGCCACCGCCGGTTTCGTCGCCGCGGGACTGCTGGCCGGCCCTGCCGCCAGTGCGCGTCCGGCGCCGGATCCGTCCCTGACAACGATGTCGATCAAGTCGCCGCCAGGCGGCGCGAACGTACGGGTGCTGATCTTCTACGGTTCCGCCGCGTCCGGGGACGAGTCCCCGGTCGTGAACGCCGGGATCGCGGCCATCGAACGGATCGGGCTGTCCGGCCCGGCGAAGGAACGCTTCACGGTCGAGGCCACGGACAACGCCAACGTCTTCACCAACGAGAAGCGGCTGGGCCGCTTCAACGCGGTGGTGTTCCTGACCGGCGGCGGAGACGTGCTGACGCCGGCACAGGAGGCGGGCCTGGAGGCGTACATGGAGGCCGGCGGCGGGTTCGTCGGCATCCACGACGCGGCCCGCGCCGAGCCGTACTCGGACTGGTTCACCGGTCTGGTCGGCGCCCGCCCGGCCGCCTCCAGTCCGACCAAGGTCCAGCGGGCCACCGTCGAGGTCGGTGACCGGCGCCATCCGGCCACCAAGGACCTGCCGATGGAGTGGAAGCGGCCCGACGCATGGCTGAACTGGCAGAAGAACCCGTCCGGTGAGGTCCACACCGTGGCCCGGGTGCGCGAGTCGACCTACGCGCCGGGCGCGAGCGCCAACGGCGCGGACCACCCGGTCAGCTGGTGCCGTGACTACGACGGCGGCCGGTCCTTCTACACCGGCATGGGCGGCACGGTGTCGTCGTACGACGAGACCGACTTCCGCGCCCATCTGCGCGGCGCCCTGCTGTGGACCACGCGGCTGGCGCAGGCCGACTGCAAGGCCACCATCACCGGCAACTACAAGGCCGAGCGCCTGACCAAGCCCAACCAGCCGGGCCAGAACGACCAGATCGGCGAACCGCACGGCCTGGTCACCGCCCCCGACGGCCGCGTCTTCTACATCGGCCGCGGCGGCGCCGACTCCTCCCGGCCCGTGATCACCGACTGGAACAACCCGGACGTCGGCAAGGGCAAGGGCGAGGTCCACGTCTGGGACCCGAAGACCAAGGAGGTCACTCTTGCCGGTGAACTGACCGTCTTCGGCAACAAGGGCGGCGGCGACGAGCTGACCAAGGTCGAGGAGGGCCTGCTCGGCATCGAGCTGGACCCGCGGTTCACGGAGAACGGCTGGGTGTACCTGCACTACACGCCGCACTCCGGGATCAACCGCGAGACCCGCATGGCCGAGCGGCGCGTCTCCCGCTTCACACTGGACCGGGCCACGAACAAGCTGGACCTGGGCAGCGAGAAGGTGCTGCTGAAGTGGCCGGTGCAGATCCACAGCTGCTGCCACGCGGGCGGCGGGATGGCCTGGGACTCCAAGGGCAACCTGTACATCGCCACCGGTGACAACAACTCCAGCGGCTTCAGCGACGGTTACTCGGGCAACAACCCGGAGCCCAACTACAAGGGCGTGTCCTTCGCCGACGCCCGCCGCACCGCCGGCAACACCAACAACCTCAACGGCAAGATCCTGCGCATCCACCCGGAGCCGGACGGGACGTACACGCTCCCCGAGGGCAACCTCTTCACCGGGAAGGAGACCGCCGAGGGCGGCGGCAAGACGCGCGGCGAGATCTATGTGATGGGCGTCCGCAACCCGGCGCGCATCTCCGTCGACAAGCAGACCGACACCCTCTACGCGGGCTGGGTGGGGCCGGACGCCGGCGCCCCGTCGCCGACGTGGGGTCCGGCCAAGTACGACACCTTCGCCGTGATCACCGAGGCGAGCAACCGCGGGTGGCCGTACTGCATGGGCAACAAGCAGCCCTACCGGGACCGGAACCTGCCGGACCCGTCGAAGCCGCTGGGCTGGTACGACTGCGACGCCCCGAAGAACGAGTCGCCCAACAACGACGGCCTGGTCAACCTGCCGCCGGTGACGGGCAACAACATCTGGTACTCGCCGCAGGGCGGCGGCCCCGACTTCCCGCGCGACGAGAACGGCGTCCCGTCGTACAAGCAGGAGGAGGGCACGTACAAGCTGCCCTGGCTCAAGGGCGGCGGCCAGGCCGCGATGAACGGCCCGGTCTACCGCTACGACGCGGACAGCACCAGCGGGACCAAGTGGCCCGCGTACTGGGACGGCAAGTGGTTCGTCGGCGACTTCTACGACGCCGACCAGCCGCGCAACGCGGTGCTGATGGACCCGAGGACGCAGGGTGACGGCGGCCTGCCGGTGCACTCGGAGTCGCTGAAGAAGATCGTGCCGGTCGGCAACGACGGCATCAAGAACCTGATGGGCTGGAAGTTCGGTCCGGACGGCGCGCTGTACGTCCTCGACTACGGCCGCGGCTTCTTCACCTCGGACTCCAAGTCGGCCCTGTGGCGGGTCACCTACGAGGGCGGCGGCCCGACGCCGGCCGCCGGACAGCTGGCGAGGGGGACCGAGTGATACGTGGACGAAGAATGTGGGCCGCGCTGCTGGCCGGCCTGCTGATGATGCTCGGACTGCAGGCGACGTCCGCCTCCGGGCAGACCGGGACCGAGGCGAAGGCCGCCGCGGCGGACCAGGTCCTCACCTGGACCGCCGGGAACGACATCACCAAGTACACGTCGGCGCCGGAGACGGCGGTGGCGGGTCCGGCCACGATCGTCTTCGAGAACAGCGAGGCGACCGGCAACACCACCGGCATGCCGCACACGCTGACGTTCGTGACCAGCGACCCCGAGTACAACCAGGACGTCCAGCTGAACATCCTGGCCAACCCCTTCGACGACCAGGGCGGCAAGCACACCGCCGAGGTCACCCTCTCCCCCGGCCGCTACCTCTACCACTGCACCATCCCCGGCCACGGGGAGATGAAGGGCGTGCTCGTGGTGACCGAGGGAAGCGGTGGCGAGGACACCACGGCCCCCGCGACGTCGGCGGAGGTCGGCGGCGTGCAGAACGCCGACGGCGCCTACGTCGGCTCGGCCACCGTGACGCTCGCCGCCACCGACGAGGGCGGCTCCGGCGTCGAACGGATCGAGTACGCCATCGGCGCCGACGGCGCCTGGCAGCCGTACACCACGCCGGTCGTGGTCGACCAGGTCGGCGAGCACACGGTGCGCTACCGGGCGTTCGACAAGGCGGGCAACGCCGCCGAGGAGAAGAGCGTCACCTTCGCCGTGGCCGCCCCTGACACCGACGACACGACCGCGCCGGAGACCTCGGCGACGGTCAGCGGCGAGAAGAACCCGGACGGTGCCTACATCGACATGGCGACGGTGACCGTCACCGCCTCCGACACCGGTTCCGGCGTCAACACCATCGAGTACGCCGTCGGCGCCGACGGCGCCTGGCAGCCGTACACCGCGCCGGTCATGGTGCACGCGGTCGGTGAGCACACCGTGCGTTACCGCGCCACCGACAAGGCGGGCAACGTCGCGGCGGAGAAGAGCGTCACCTTCACCGTCGTCGCCGCTCCCCCGCAGGACACCGTGGCGCCGGTGACCGGCGCGACCGTGGAGGGCACCAAGGACTCCGACGGCGCGTACGTCGGCAGCGCCAAGGTGACCGTCAGCGCCACCGACGAGGGCGGTTCCGGCGTGGCCGGCATCGAGTACTCCCTGGACGCCGGGCCCTACCTGGCGTACACCGGGCCGGTCGTCGTCGACCGGGTGGGCCGGCACACCGTGAGCTACCGGGCGAGCGACAAGGCGGGCAACACCTCGGCGCCGCTGACCGTCAGCTTCACGGTGGTGTCGGGCCAGGTGCCGCCGCCGCCCTGCCCGGAGTACGACGAACGGCTCACGGTGATCGTGGGCACGGTCGACACGGGTGTGCCGAACCGGGTCACGAACAACCGGTGCCGGATCAACGAGCTGATCGAGGACGAGAAGGACTGGTCGTCGCAGCAGCTCTTCCTCAAGCACGTCCGCGAGGTCACGGACGCGCTGCTGGACGAGGGCGTCATCGACCGACGGGAGTACCGGGCGATCAACAAGGCCGCCCGCCAGTCGAAGATCGGCGTGCCCGGCCAGACCGAGGGCTACCGCGCGATCCTGGACGGCTCCCAGGAGTCCTTCGCCAAGTGGCAGCAGGTGGGTGGCGGTTCGTTCGCGCTGAACGAGGACGGCTCGATCACCTCCAGCACCAGCACGCCCGGCATGGGCATGCTGTGGTTCCCGGAGCGCAAATACGGGGACTTCTCGCTGAAGCTCCAGTGGCGGGACGACGCGCCCGGCACGGCGAACACCAACGGCGGTGTCTTCGTGCGGTTCCCGCAGGCCCACGACCACCCGGAGGAGTCCCGGCCGGAGTGGGTCGCCATCAAGTACGGGCACGAGGTGCAGGTGTTCGACAGCCCGACCGGCGACATGTACAAGTCGGGGTCGATCTACGGCTTCGACCGGGTGGGCCTGGCCGGCGCCGGGGTGACGGAGAAGGGCACCTGGAACGACTACGAGATCCGCGTGGTCGACCAGCACTACTCGATCTACCGCAACGGCGTGCTGATCAACGAGTTCGACAACACCGGCGGCCAGGACTTCTACCCGCCGCGCTCGGACGACCCGGGCACGGACGGGCGGCGGTACGCCTCCGGCTACATCGGGCTCCAGGTCCACGGCACCACGGACGTGGTCTCGTACCGGGACGTGAGGATCAGGGAGTTGTAGGTCAGTTCTTGCGAGGGCGCGGCTTCTTCGCGCGGCTCGGCTGTACCCGGCTGGGTTCCCCCGGCATCTTCGGATACTCGGGCGGGTACGGCAGATCACCGAGCCCGTGGTCGTGCTCGTCCTTCGTCGCCAGCTCCAGCAGGGCGTCGAGGGAGTAGGAACGGTCGTCCATGCCCGCGTGCACGTCGCCGAGTTCGGCGAAGCGCGCGGGCATGGTCGTGATGTCGAAGTCCTGCGGGTGGGCGACGCCCACCTCGTCCCAGGTCAGCGGCGCGGAGACCGGGGCGTGCGGGCGGGGGCGCACCGAGTAGGCGGAGGCGATGGTGCGGTCCCGGGCGGTCTGGTTGTAGTCGATGAAGATGCGCTCGCCGCGCTCCTCCTTCCACCACTTGATGGTGACCTGCTCGGGCATCCGGCGTTCCATCTCGCGTCCGACGGCGATGGCGGCGCGCCGCACCTGGGTGAAGGTCCAGCGGGGCTCGATCGGTACGAAGACGTGGATGCCGCGTCCGCCGGAGGTCTTGGGCCAGCCGCGCAGCCCGCCGAACTCCTCCAGCACGGCACGGAGTTCGTGGGCGGCGCGGGCGGCGTCGTCGTAGTCGGTGCCGGGCTGCGGGTCGAGGTCGATGCGCAGCTCGTCGGGGTGGTCGACGTCGTCGCGGCGCACCGGCCAGGGGTGGAAGGTGAGGGTGCCGTACTGGGCGGCCCACAGGACGGCGGCCTCCTCGGTGGGGCACATCTCGTCGGCGCTGCGACCGCTCGGGAAGGTGATGTGCGCGGTGGGGATCCAGTCGGGCATGCCCTTGGGGGCGCGCTTCTGGTAGAACCACTCGCCGGTGATGCCGTCGGGGTAGCGCTGCAGGGTGGTGGGCCGGTCGCGCAGGGCGCGCAGGATGCCGGGGGCGACGGCCTGGTAGTAGCGGGCCAGGTCGAGCTTGGTGTAGCCGCGCTCGGGGAAGAAGACCTTGCCCGGGCTGGACAGCCGCACGGTGCGTCCGCCCGCTTCCAGTTCCACCGCTTCCGCCATGCGAGCCACGGTAGGCGCACCCGGGCGACCTCGCACATCAGACGACGGGCCGCCCGGGGCCGTCCCGGCGGACGTCCCCGGGCGGCGCCGCGCGCTACCCGGTCAGGGTCCCGCCGCTCATCCTGACCCGGCGGCCGGTGAACCGCCGGGCGACCATGCGGTCGTGCGAGACGATCACCAGGGCGCCGCGGTAGTGGCGCAGGGCGTCCTCGAAGTCCTCCACCAGGGCGGGTGAGAGGTGATTGGTGGGTTCGTCCAGGAGCAGCAGGTCCACCGGGTCGCGCAGCAGCCGGGCCAGGGCCAGCCGGCGCAGCTGTCCGGTGGACAGGTCGCCGACCGCCGTCCTCAGGTCGGGGAGCCGGAACAGGCCGAGACCCAGCAGGGCCTCGCGGTGCTCGGCCGGGGCGCCGGGCAGTCCGGCCGCGTAGGCGTCCAGCAGGGTGCGCCGCGGGTGAGTGACCGCGGTCTCCTGGGGCAGCCAGCCGATGCGCCGGGGGCGTGTGCACGTGCCCCGGTCGGGAGGCAGGTCCCCGGCGAGGACCCGCAGCAGGGTGCTCTTGCCGGCGCCGTTGGCGCCGGTGACCAGGATGCGTTCGCCCGGGTCGACGGTGAAGTCGTGGACGTCCAGCCGGTCGCCGACGCCGACCCGGTGCAGGTCGGCCAACGGTCCCTGGTGATCCGCCCCGCCGCCCTCGACCCGGACCCGGAAGCGCAGGGGAGCCGGGGGCGGCGGCACCGGGCTCTCCTCCAGGCGCCGCACCCGCTCCTTGGCCTGCCGGACGCGCGCGGAGATCTGCTTCTCCACGCTGCGCTGGTGGCGCTGGCCCTCGCGGTCGGCGTTGGCCCGGCGCCGGGGGCCCGCGGCCATGGTGTCGGCGGCGCGGCGGACCAGGGCGCGCTGCTCGGCCAACTCGCGCTGATAGTCGGCGTAGTCCTGTTCCCAGCGGCGCCGGGCGCTCTCCTTGGCGCGCAGGTAGCCCGCGTAGCCGCCGCCGTGCCGGTGCACGGTGCGGCGCTCGCCGTCCACCTCCCACAGGGCGGTGGCGACGCGTTCCAGGAAGACGCGGTCGTGGGAGACGGCCAGGACGCTGCCGCGGTGCGCGCGCAGGTGCTCCTCCAGCCACTCCACGGCCGGTACGTCGAGGTGGTTGGTCGGTTCGTCGAGCAGCAGGAGCTGGGGTGCGGCCGCCAGCAGGCACGCCAGGCCCAGGCGGGCCTGCTCACCGCCCGAGAGGCTGCCCAGGCGCCGGTCGGGGGTGATGTGGCGCAGGCCCAGTCCGTGCAGGGCGGCTTCGACGCGGGCGTCGGCCGCGTAGCCGTCGCGGGCCTCGAACGCCTCCAGCAGCTCGCCGTAGGCGGCGAGCCGGGCGTCGAGTTCGCCGGGGCCCGCCTCGGCCAGCGCCCGTTCGGCCCGGCGCAGTTCGGCCTCCAGGGCCCGCAGGTCGGCGAGGGCGTGGTCGACGGCGTCCTGGACGGTGTCGTCCGGGGGGAGGTCGGGGGTCTGCGGGAGGTATCCGGCGCCGCCGGGCGCGTGGACCCGCATGTGTCCGGCGTCGGGCAGGTCGGCGCCGGCGAGGAGCCGGAGCAGGGTCGACTTGCCGGTGCCGTTCTCGCCGATGACGCCGATGCGCTCGCCGAGGGACACCGACTGGTGGACGCCGTCCAGGAGGAGCCGGCCGCCGGGGGCGCGCACGACGTCGTCCAGGACGACCTGGAAGGCGCCCGAGCCGGGCGTGGACATGGTGGTGGGGGTGGTGGGGCAGGTGGGCGCGTCAGAGGTACGCCGATGCATGGGTGATCCGCCATATCGGAAGACGTGAACAGGTGGCCGATACGGAGGGAGGGGTCACCGGCGGGCGGTCGAACGGTGCGAGAGCGGCACGACGGCCGGCCCGGGGACCCTGACGGGGCAGCCGGAATCACGCCGCTTGCGCGCGGCGGCATCGGCGCCCGGTCTCCCGGGGCGGTATCAGATGTAGAAGTAGTAGAACCTGATCACCCGGCAAGCTTAACAGGCGAGGCGCACGGGCCGCTCATACAGTCGGACCATGGATCTGCCCGTCATGCCGCCCGTGAAGCCGATGCTCGCCAAGTCCGTGGCGAAGATCCCGCCGGGCATGCACTACGAGGCCAAGTGGGACGGGTTCCGGTCGATCGTTTTCCGCGACGGCGCCGAGGTCGAGCTGGGCAGTCGTACGGGCAAGCCGCTGACCAGGTACTTCCCGGAGCTGGTGGCGGCGGTGCGGGAGCGGTTGCCCGAGCGGTGCGTAGTGGACGGCGAGATCGTGATCGCCCGGGAGGGGCACCTCGACTTCGACGCGCTCACCGAGCGGATCCACCCGGCCGACTCCCGGGTGCGGACGCTGGCGGAGCGGACGCCCGCCTCCCTGGTCGTCTTCGACCTGCTGGCCCTGGACGACGAGTCCCTGCTGGACGTGCCGCTGGCCGACCGGCGGGCGCGGCTGGTCCGGTCGCTGTCCGGCGTCACCGCGCCGGTGCACGTGGCACCGGCGACGGACGACATCGAGGTGGCCCGGCGCTGGTTCGAGCAGTACGAGGGCGCGGGGCTGGACGGGATCGTCGCCAAGCCGCTCGACCTGCGCTACCGGCAGGACGAGCGGGCGATGTACAAGATCAAGCACGAGCGGACGGCGGACGTGGTGGTGGCCGGCTACCGCCTGCACAAGAGCGGCCCGGTGGTCGGCTCGCTGCTGCTCGGGCTGTACGACGACAAGGGCGTCCTCCAACACGTGGGCGTGAGCGCCGCGTTCACCATGAAGCGGCGCGCCGAGCTGGTGGAGGAGCTGGAGCCGCTGCGGATGGACGATGTCCGGGGTCACCCGTGGGCGGCGTGGGCCGAGGAGTCGGCGCACGAGTCGGCGCGGCTGCCCGGCGCCCCCAGCCGCTGGTCGGGCAAGAAGGACCTGTCCTGGGTGCCGCTGCGGCCCGAGCGGGTGGTCGAGGTGGCGTACGACCACATGGAGAACGGGGCGCGCTTCCGGCACACGGCCCGGTTCCGCCGGTGGCGCCCGGACCGGACGCCGGAGAGCTGCACCTACGCCCAGTTGGAGGAACCGGTCCGCTACGACCTGGCGGAGATCCTCGGCGGCCCGTGAGGCCGCCGGTTCACGGCCTCACGGGAACCCACGTGAACCGGCGTCCTCACGGCTTCATCAGCACCTTGACCGCGCCGTCCTGCTTCTTCTGGAACATCTCGTACGCGCGCGGCGCCTCGGTGAGCGGCACCCGGTGGGTGGCGAAGTCGTCGACGCCCAGCGGGTCGTCGTCCGTCAGGTACGGGATGATCTCGTCGCTCCAGCGGCGCACGTTAGCCTGCCCCATCCGCATCTGGATCTGCTTGTCGAACAGGGTGAGCATCGGCATCGGGTCGGCCATGCCGCCGTACACGCCGGACAGCGAGATGGTGCCGCCGCGCCGCACCAGGTCGATGGCGGTGTAGAGGGCGGCGAGCCGGTCGATGCTGAACCGCTCCGCGAGCGGGCCGCCGATGGACCGGGGCATCACCGCGGCGGCCTGCTGCACCAGCTTGGCGGCGGCGCTGCCGTGCGCCTCGGTGCCGACGGCGTCGATCACGGCGTCCGGGCCCCGGCCGCCGGTCTCGTCCTGGATCGCCGCGACCAGTTCCTTCTCGTTGTCGAAGGAGCGCAGGTCGTACGTCTCGACGCCGCGTTCGCGGGCCCGCCGCAGCCGCTCCGGCACCAGATCGATGCCGAACACCCGCCCGGCGCCCTTGGCGCGGGCCACCCGGCAGGCCATGTCACCGATGGGACCGAGACCGAGCACGGCCACGCTGCCGCCCTCGGGGACGGCGGCGTACTCGACCGCCTGCCAGGCGGTCGGCAGGACGTCGGAGAGGTAGACGAAGCGGTCGTCGGCCGGCCCCTCCGGAACCTTGATCGGACCGAACTGGGCCTGCGGCACGCGCAGGTACTCGGCCTGGCCGCCGGGGACGGCGCCGTACAGGCGGGTGTAGCCGAACAGCGGGGCGCCCATCCCCTCGCCGGTGACCTGGGTGGTCTCGCACTGGGTGGGCAGTCCGGTGCCGCACATGTAGCAGTGCCCGCACGCGATCTGGAACGGCACCACGACCCGGTCGCCGGGCTTCAGACCGGTCACCTCGGGACCGACCTCCTCGACGATGCCCATGGGCTCGTGCCCGAGGATGTCGCCCGGCGTCATGAACGGCGTGAGCACCTCGTACAGATGCAGGTCGGAGCCGCAGAGTCCGGTGGACGTGACGCGGATGACGGCGTCCGTCGGTTCCTGGATCCTCGGGTCGGGCACCTCCTCCACCCGCACGTCCCGCTTGCCCTGCCACGTCACTGCCTTCATCGCCTCGCGCTCCCTCCGTCGCCCGTGCGCGTCGGTGTCGGGTCCTGCGTGACGCCCGGGTACCCGGGGCTTCCGCCGCCGAACCGCGACCGGATTCGTCCGAACAGCGGATCATCTGCCCCACTCCGCGTGCCGTATCAGATTCGGTCAGGTATCGCACTAAAAGCTTCTAGAAGCGCACAATCAATGACAGAGGATGGGTGGCGGGTGGTCGGAATGCGACGAGGGACGCGGGGGACGACGTACGGGCGGCGGGGTGGCGCGCTGCTTGCGGCGGCGGTCGCGGCCGCACTGGCGGCAGGCTGCACCAGCGGTCCCGGGGCCCGGGAGGACGGGCGGTCGCCCGAGTCGACCGCCTCCCCCGCGACGCCGAGCGGCCACCCGGGGTCCGTGCTCGCCGTGAAGGTCGACAATGTGCGCGCGGCCCGCCCGCAGACGGGTCTGGAGGCGGCGGACGTCGTCTACGTCGAACCGGTGGAGGCCGGCCTGAGCCGCCTGATGGCCGTGTACGCGACCGGGTTCCCGGAGTCGGTCGGGCCGGTGCGCAGCGCCCGCGAGTCGGACCTCGACCTGCTGCGCCAGTTCGACCGGCCCACGCTGGCCTTCTCCGGCGCCCAGAGCAAGCTGCTGCCCCTGATCGACAGGGCGCCGCTGCGCGCGGCACCGCCGGACCAGGACTCCGACGCCTACGTCCGCGACGAGGACCGGCCCGCTCCCCACAACCTGTACGTGCGCCCCGGTCGCCTGATGGCCGAGCCGCCCGGCGCCGACGCCCTGACCACCGGCTTCCGCTACGGCGAGGCCCCCGAGGGCGGGCGGGCCGTGTCGTCCCGCACGGTGCGCTATCCGTCGGCGTCCTTCACCTTCACCTGGTCGGAGAGCCGTGACCGCTGGCTGGTCGGCATGGACGGCGACCCCGCCCGCACGGCCGACGGCGGGCGCCTGGCTCCGGCGACGGTGGTCGTGCAGCACGTCGACGTGCGCGAGTCCGAGTTCCACGACTTCCGGGGCAACTACTCGCCCTATGTCGAGTCGATCGGCTCGGGAGAGGCGGAGGTGCTGCGCGACGGGCGCGTGTACGAGGCGACCTGGAAGCGCGGCGGCGCCACGGACGGCACCGACTTCACCGCCCGCGACGGCGAGCGGCTGGACTTCGCCGAGGGCCAGGTGTGGGTGGTGTTCGTCGACTCGGCGAACTAGACGAAGACGGCCAACACTGCGAACACGACGGCGAACCCCTGATCAGCCCTGCGCGGTCGCGGGCTCGGCCGGGTTGCGGAGCCCTTCGGCGGCGTCCGCGACCCGGCGGATCAGGTCGAAGAAGAGAGCCTGCTCGTCGCCGGAGAGGGGGGCGAGGAAGACCTGGTTCATGCGGGCCGTCCGCACGGTCAGCTTGCGGTGGACGCGCAGGCCCTCCTCGGTCGGGCGCAGCAGGAAGCGGCGGCCGTCCTGCGGGTCGCGGACCTTGTCCAGCAGCCCGCGGCGGCCGAGCCGGGTGACCACCTCGGCGATGGTGGACCGGTCCAGACCCACCCGCTCCCCCGCGGTGCGCTGGTCCAGGCCCGGCTCGGCGACCAGGGCGTTGAGGACCGCGAACTGCGGCGAGGTGATCTCCTCCGAGACCATCGTGTTCCACAGCAGGTAGTGCGCCTGCTGCAGCCGCCGGGCCAGATGCCCGGGATGGGTGGTCAGGTCGACCGCGGCCATGTGCGCTCCTGAGGGTCACTTTCGCGGGTGTTTTCGTCGGTGCACTGACGATACATCGGCGAGGCGCCGATCGTCCGGCGTCTTGCCATGGCCCTCACCTCGGGTTTTCCGGGGTCTTGACGACCCGGCCGTCCGGTGGCAGCGTGTGGGACACCTCGCTGAAATACTCAGTGCCCTGATTAATTTGCAGAGATGGGGCTTCTCGGATGGACAAGGTGGTGGCCACGGCCGCCGAGGCGGTGGCCGACATACCGGACGGTGCGTCGCTCGCCGTGGGCGGCTTCGGCCTCAGTGGTGTGCCCGATGTGCTGATCCAGGCGCTGTACGAGCGCGGCACCGGCGGACTGTCGGTCGTCTCCAACAACTGCGGGGCGATGGAGTCCGGGCTGGCGGTCCTGCTGGCCGCGGGACGGATCGCCCGGGTGACCGGCTCCTACATCGGGGCGAACAAGGAGTTCGCCCGTCAGTACCTCGGCGGTGAGCTGGAGGTGGAGATGATCCCGCAGGGCACGCTGGCCGAGCGGCTGCGCGCCGGCGGGGCCGGCATCCCCGCCTTCTACACCCCGGCCGGCGTGGGCACCCAGGTCGCCGACGGCGGGCTGCCGTGGCGCTACGACGGTGCCGGCGGGGTCGCGCTGGCGTCACCGCCGAAGGAGGTGCGCGAGTTCGACGGCACCGAGTACGTGCTGGAGCGCGGCATCCGCACCGACTTCGCGCTGGTGCGGGCGGCCAAGGGCGACCGGCACGGGAACCTGGTGTTCGCGAAGTCGTCGAGGAACTTCAACCCGCTGGCGGCGATGGCGGGCCGGGTGACTCTCGCCGAGGTGGAGGAGCTGGTCGAGCCCGGCGAGATCGACCCGGACGCGGTGCACCTGCCGGGGATCTTCGTGCAGCGGGTGGTCGCGCTGACGTCCGAGCAGGCGGCGGACAAGAAGATCGAGCGGCGGACGGTGAGTTCCTGATGGCCTGGACGCGTGAACAGATGGCCGCGCGGGCGGCCCGGGAACTGCGGGACGGTCAGTACGTCAACCTGGGCATCGGCCTGCCGACGCTGATCCCGAACTACCTCCCCGAGGGCGTGGAGGTGACCCTGGAGTCGGAGAACGGCATCCTGGGCACCGGCAGGTACCCCACCGAGGACGAGGTGGACCCGGACCTGATCAACGCCGGCAAGGAGACCGTCACCGTCCTGCCGGGCGCCTCCTTCTTCGACTCGGCGCTCTCCTTCGGCATGATCCGGGGCGGGCACATCGACGTCGCCGTCCTGGGCGCCATGCAGGTCTCCGCCGGCGGCGACCTGGCGAACTGGGCCATCCCCGGCAAGATGATCACCGGCATCGGCGGCGCGATGGATCTGGTCCACGGCGCCCGCACCGTGATCGTGGTGATGACCCACACGGCCAAGGACGGCTCCCCCAAGATCCTCCGGGAGTGCGCGCTGCCCCTCACGGGCAAGGCGTGCGTGAACCGGATCATCACCGACCTCGGCGTCCTCGACGTCACCGACGACGGCCTGGTCCTGGTCGAGACCGCACCGGGCGTGAGCGTCGACGAGATCATCGCCGGGACCGATGCCGAGCTGACCCTTGCGGAGGACCTGAAGTGAAGGACGTCTACGTCGTCGACGCGGTCCGCACCCCGTTCGGCAAGTACAACGGCTCCCTGGCGGGCGTACGCCCGGACGACCTGGCCGCGCACGCCGTCCGTGAACTCCTCGCCCGGACGCCCGCCCTGGACCCGTCCCGCATCGAGGACGTGTACTTCGGCAACGCCAACGGCGCCGGCGAGGAGAACCGCAACGTCGCCCGGATGGCCGCCCTGCTGGCCGGTCTGCCCACCACCGTCCCCGGCGTCACCGTGAACCGGCTGTGCGCCTCCGGCCTCGAAGCGGTGATCCAGGCCGCCCGCGCCGTCGCCGTCGGCGACGCCTCGATCGTGCTGGCGGGCGGCGTGGAGTCGATGACCCGCGCCCCCTACGTGCTGCCCAAGTCGGACCGGCCCTTCCCCGCCGGGCACACCGAGCTGTACTCGACCACCCTCGGCTGGCGCATGGTCAACCCGAGGATGGACCCGCAGTGGACGATTCCGCTCGGGGAGTCGGCGGAGCTGATCGCCGACAAGCACGGGATCTCGCGCGAGCGGCAGGACGAGTTCGCCCTCGCCTCCCACCACAAGGCGGCCCGCGCGCAGGCCGACGGCCTGTTCGACGCGGAACTCGCGCCGGTCCCGGTGCCGCAGCGCAAGGGCGACCCGGTCGACTTCGCCGCCGACGAGTGCGTACGCCCCACCGCGTCCCTGGAGGCGATGGCCAAGCTCAAGCCCTCCTTCCGGAAGACCGACGGCACGGTCACCGCCGGGAACGCCTCGCCGCTCAACGACGGCGCCGCCGCGCTCCTCCTCGTCGACGAGGAGGGCCTGAAGGCCACCGGGCGCGAACCCCTCGCCCGGATCTCCGCCACCGGCGTCTCGGCGACCGACCCGCACTGGTTCGGGCTCGCCCCCGTCGAGGCCGTCAACCGCGCCCTCGCCAAGGCCGGCCGCACCTTCGCCGACCTGGACGTCCTCGAACTCAACGAGGCGTTCGCCGCCCAGGCGCTGGGCTGCGTGGCCGAGTGGCCCGAGTTCGACCCCGCGATCCTCAACCCCCAGGGCGGAGCCATCGCGCTGGGCCACCCGCTGGGCGCCTCCGGTGCCCGTCTCGCCGGCACCGTCGCCCACCAGCTCGCCCGCAAGGGAAGCGGAACCGGCGTCGCCACCCTCTGCATCGGTGTCGGCCAGGGCCTCGCCCTGGTCCTCGACCGCTAGTCACCCACGGGAAACCTCATGACTCTCACCCAGCAGGACATCGACGCGGAGATCGCGGCCGAGCACGCCGCGTACGAGAAGCGGGTCGCGGGCGGCGGGCCCGTCGAGCACCACCCGCGCCGCGACTACGCCCCGTACCGCTCCTCGGTGCTGCGCCACCCCAAGCAGCCGCCGATCGCCATCGACGTCACCAAGGACCCGGAGCTGGTGGAGCTGTCCTCCCCCGCCTTCGGGGAGCGGGACATCACCGAGATCGACAACGACCTCACCCGGCAGCACACCGGGGAGCCGGTCGGCGAGCGCATCACCGTCTCCGGCCGCCTCCTCGACCGCGACGGCCGGCCCGTGCGCGGTCAGCTCGTGGAGATCTGGCAGGCCAACTCGGCCGGCCGCTACGCCCACCAGCGCGAGCAGCACGACGCCCCGCTGGACCCGAACTTCACCGGCGTGGGCCGCACGCTCTCCGACGACGACGGTTTCTACCGCTTCACCACCGTCCAGCCGGGCCCCTACCCGTGGCGCAACCACGTCAACGCCTGGCGCCCCGCCCACATCCACTTCTCGGTCTTCGGCTCGGCGTTCACGCAGCGGCTCGTGACCCAGATGTACTTCCCGAACGACCCGCTGTTCCCGTACGACCCGATCCTGCAGTCCGTGACCGACGACGCCGCCCGGCAGCGGCTGATAGCGACGTACGACCACAGCCTGTCCGTGCCAGAGTTCTCGCTCGGCTACCACTGGGACATCGTGCTCGACGGCCCGAACGCCACCTGGATCGAAGAAGGACGCTGACCGCCATGACGAAGATCGACACCAGCAGCCCGGAACACGTGCTGCCCACGCCGTCGCACACGGTCGGCCCGTTCTACGGGTACGCGCTGCCCTTCCGCGGCGGCGAGGACATCGCGCCCGCCGGCCATCCGGACACGATCACCGTGCACGGGTACGTGTACGACGGCGCGGGCGCCCCGCTGCCGGACGCGCTGCTGGAGGTCTGGGGACCCGGTCCGGACGGCGAGCTGCCGACCGTCGACGGCTCGATGCGGCGCGACCCCGCCTCCGGCGGCTTCCTCGGCCGCAACGGCGTGGAGTTCACCGGCTTCGGCCGCATCCAGACCGACGCGAACGGCCACTGGTACGCGCGGACGCTGCGACCCGGCGCGCGGGGGAACAGCGCGCCGTACCTCAGCGTGTGCGTGTTCGCGCGCGGACTGCTGGTGCACCTGTTCACCCGGATCTACCTGCCGGGCGACGAGGCGGCGCTCACCGCCGACCCGCTGCTGTCCCGGGTGGACGCCGGGCGCCGCGACACGCTGATCGCCGTGGACGAGGGCAACGGAACGTACCGTTTCGACATCCGCCTTCAGGGCGAAGGCGAGACGGTCTTCCTGGAGTTCCAGTGACAACAGCTCCCGACGCGGGTCTGCTCGCCCCCGGGTGGGCGGGCTCACCGGCCGCCGACGCGACCGACGACCGTGCCCTGGTGCGGGCGCTGCTCGACGCGGAGGCGGCCCTGACCCGGGCTCAGGCCGGACTGGGGCTCGCCCCCGAGGAAGCGGCGAGCGCGGTGACCGAGGCCGCCGACCCGGCCCGGTTCGACGCGTCCTCCCTCGCCGAACGCGCCCGCGGCGGCGGAAACCCCGTGATCCCACTGGTGGCCGACCTGACGAAGGCGGTCGGCGAGGAGCACGGGCCGTACGTGCACCGGGGCGCGACCAGCCAGGACATCCTGGACTCGGCGCTGATGCTGGTCGCCGCCCGGGCCCTGGAGCCGCTGCTCGCCGACCTCGGCCGCGCGGAGCGGGCGCTGGCGCGGCTGGCGGCCGAGCACCGGGACACCGCGATGCCGGGCCGGACCCTCACCCAGCACGCCGTGCCGACGACGTTCGGGCTGAAGGCGGCCGGCTGGCGGGCGCTGGTCCTCGACGCCCGGGACCGGACCGCCGCCGTGCGGGACGCGCTGCCCGCCCAGCTCGGCGGTGCGGCGGGCACCCTGGCCGCCTTCGGCGCGTACGGCGCCCCGGACCCGCTCGCGCTGCCGGCCGCGTACGCCCGCGAACTGGGCCTGAGCGCACCGCTGTTGCCCTGGCACACCCTGCGTACCCCGGTCGCAGACCTGGCCGGCTGTCTGGCCTTCGCCGCCGGGGCGCTCGGGAAGATCGCCGCGGACGTGCTGACCCTGTCCCGCACCGAGATCGGCGAGCTGGCCGAAGGCAGCGGCGGCGGCTCGTCGGCGATGCCGCACAAGGCCAACCCCGTACGGTCCACGCTGATCGCGGCGGCCGCCCGGCGCGCGCCGCAGCTGGCGGCCACCCTGTACGGTTCGCTGGCCGCCGAGGACGAGCGGCCGGCCGGGGCCTGGCACGCCGAGTGGGAGCCGCTGCGGGACCTGCTGCGGCTGACCGGCGGCGCGGCCCGGGACGCGGCCGAGCTGACCGAAGGTCTCCAGGTGCGCCCGGAGACCATGAGGGAGCACCTGGCCCTCACCCACGGGCTCCTCGTGTCCGAGCGGCTCTCCGCGGAACTGGCGCCGGTGCTGGGGCGGGCCCGCGCCAAGGCGCTGCTGACGGAGCTGGCCGGCCGGACGTACACCGAGGATCGCTCGCTGGCCGAACTGCTCGCCGAAGTACCGGAGCTGAAGGGCCTCGACCTCACCGCCCTGACCGACCCCGCCCGCTACACGGGCTCCGCCGGAGCCCTGACCGACCGTGCGCTGGAGCGACGTTGACCCTTGTGCTGAACCACCTGACCGAAGGCCCCGCCACCGCTCCCCCGCTGCTGCTCGGGCCCTCGCTGGGCACCTCGTACGCCCTGTGGGACCAGGTGGCGCCCGAGTTGTCCATCGGGCACCGGGTGGTCCGCTGGGACCTGCCCGGACACGGTGGTTCGCCGGCCGAGCTGATCGGGCCGGGCGCCACCGTCGGCGACCTGGCCGGCCTGGTGCTCGCGCTCGCCGACTCGCTGGGGGTGGAGCGGTTCGCCTACGCGGGCGTGTCGCTCGGCGGCGCGGTGGGCCTGCATCTGGCCGTGCACCACCCTGAGCGGGTGTCGTCGCTGGCGGTCATCTGCTCGTCGGCGCACTTCAACGGGGCGAAGGCGTGGGAGGAACGGGCCGCGACGGTGCGCGCCGAGGGGCTGGCGAAGCTCGCCGACGGCGCGGACGGGCGGTGGTTCACCCCCGGGTTCACCGTGCCGAGGCTGGTCCAGGACCACCGGGACGCCGACCCGGGGGCGTACGCCGCCTGCTGTGACGCGCTGGCCTCCTTCGACCTGCGGGACCGGCTCGGTGGGATCGGCGTGCCGACCCTGCTGATCGCGGGCCGCGAGGACCCGGCGACACCGCCCGCGCATCTGCGGGAGATCGCCGACGCGGTGCCGGGGTCGACGTTGACCGAGTTGCCGGGCGCCTCGCACCTGGCGCCGGCGGAGCGGCCCGAGGCGGTGCTGACGGCGCTGCGGGCGCACTTCGACGGGGGCGCCCGGCGGGGCATGGCGGTACGGCGCGAGGTGCTGGGCGACGCGCACGTGGACCGGGCGCAGGGGCGGCAGACCCCCTTCACCGCCCGGTTCCAGGACTTCATCTCGCGCTACGCCTGGGGCGAGATCTGGACCGACGAGACGCTGTCGCGCCGCGAGCGCAGCATGATCACGATGACGGCGCTGGTGGCGCACGGCCACTACGAGGAGCTGGCCATGCATGTGCGGGCGGCGCGGCGCAACGGGCTGACGCCGGACGAGATCGGCGCGGTGCTGCTGCAGACGGCGGTGTACTGCGGTGTGCCGGCGGCGAACTCGGCGTTCGCGGCGGCGCAGCGGGTGCTGGCCGAGGAGGACGGCGCCACCGGCTGACTCAGCCCGCGTGCCTCGCGGGCCCGCGCCACCAGCCCGTCGGCGCCGCAGGAGTCCGCGAGGGCCAGGCCGCGGCGCAGCTCGGCCTCCGAGCGGGCCGCGATGCCGTACTCGACGCGGGCGGCGGCGTGCTCGTACTGGCAGGGCGAGGCCTCCAGATAGGTGACGGCCTGGGCGGCGAGCCGCACGGCGCGCTGGCCGGTCTCCAGCGCGGCGGCGCAGCGCAGGGCCTCCCCTATCGCGGTGTCCGTGCCGAAGCGCTCGGCGTGGCGGCGGGCTTCGGTGGCCAGCCGGGCGGCGCGGCCGGGGTCCTCCGTGGCGAGGGCGCGGGCCAGTTCGGTCGTCCAGGGGTGCACCACCGGGTTGTGCCGGCCGCGGGCCGCGGCCGCCTTCTCGGCGGTCTCCAGCTCGTTGACGCCCTCTTCGGTGCGGCCGGTCGCGAGCAGCAGCCGGGCCCGCACGGGACGCGGGTCGGGCAGCACGATCGTGGACGGGTAGGGCGGGTCGAATCCGTACCGGTCGGCGACGGACCGGGCCTCCTCGACGTGGCCGCGGGCGAGCAGCGTGTCGATCAGATTGCAGGTCGCCGACCAGTACAGCGGCAGTCCGCGACCCACCCGTTCGGCGATCCGCAGCGATTCGCGCAGGGACTTCTCGGCCTCCCGGAGCCGGCCGCGCCTGCGGTGGCCGAGGCCGACGTAGGCGTGTGCGAGGGCCAGGTGGCCGCCGCTCCAGCCGGCGGTCTCGTAGGTGTTCAGGGCCTCGGTGAACAACGCCTCCGCGCGGTCGAGCCGGTCGGTGTAGGCGTAGGAGGTGGCCAGCATCATCGGCAGTTCGAGGCCCCACTCGGTGTCGGTCCAGCCGAGACCGGGGGCGAGGCGGCCGTTGACGAGGGCCCGGTCGCACAGCTCGACGACCTCCTCGGCGTTCTCGCCGCGGGTCATGGCGTCGAAGCCGCGCAGGATGAGCAGGGCGCGCTCGGCGTTGTCGCGGCCGGTGCAGGTGGCGGCGAGTTCGGCGAGGCGTCGGGACCGTCCCGGTGAGGAGGGCTCGCCGGGGTGGATGCCCTCCCACATGTACTGGACGGCCTGGAGCCGCAGCCGGACGGACGGGTCCGGGTTGCGGGCGGCCTCCGCCTGGACGGTGCGGACGGCCTCTTCCAGCTGGTCGTTGTGGAGCAGGGCCTCGGACAGCCGGAAGACGGCGTTCACCCGCTGCTCGCCGTCGAGACCGGGCATGGCGAGGGCGGTGCGCAGGTGACCGATGGTCGTGGCGGGCGCGGTGAGCAGGGTGGCGCAGCCGAGTTCGTAGAGCACCCGGGCGTGCATCTCGGGCAGGGGCGGTTCCTGCAGCGCCCGTTCGAGACAGCGGCGGGCGGCTTCGGGAGCGCCGACGGCGAGGTGTTCGCGGGCGGCGTCGCGCAGTTGCTCCACGACTTCCGGGTCGTCGTCGGGGTGCACCTGGAGGAGGTGGCGGGAGGCGGCCGCCGCGCCGAGGCCGGAGTCGGTGACGAGCTGGGCCGCTATGCCGTGCATCGCCGTGCGCAGGGCGTCCGGGATGGAGTTGTAGACGGCGGTGGCGATCAGGGGGTGGACGAACTCCAGGCGGTCCGCGTCCGACGGTCCCGGCGCGGGGTCGGGAGCGGTGAGGATGCGGGCGTTGCACAGCAGTTCGGCGCAGCGGGCGGCGTCGGCGCGGTCGAGGGTGGCGAGCCTGGCCACCATGTCGACGGTGATGCCGTCGCCGAGGATGGCGGCGGCCCAGGCGAACCGGGTGGAGTCGACGCCGAGCTGTTCCAGACGGGCCACGAGGCCGCCGCCCCGGGCCGAGCGGTTGAGGGCGCGCAGTTCGGCGGCCTCCGCCTCGACCGGTTGCAGTTCGCTGTCCTGGACCTTGGCGAGGAGTTCGACGGTCTCGTAGGGGTTCCCGCCGGTGACGGCCCACACCTCGCGGCAGAACGCGGCGTCGGCGTGGTCGCCGAGGGTGGCCCGGGTGAGGCCGGCGGTCGCGTCGGGGCTGAGCACGTTCAGCGGGAGGAGGGGCCGACCCGCGGCGGCGGCCGCGTCCAGGTACCGGGCGCTGTCCCCGCTGACGTCGCCGGGGCGGCGGGCGACGACGATCAGGACGGAGGTCTCGTCGAGCCGTTCGGCGAGCGCGGCGAGCCAGCGCAGGGTCTCCTGGTCGGCCCAGTGGGCGTCGTCGACGAGCAGGACCAGGGGCCACTCCCGGCGGGCGAGCCGGCGCACGGCGGCCACCAGGCCGTCGCACACGCCCTGCGGGTCGGCCTGCCGCTCACCGGGGTCGGCTATGCCGAGGGCGGGCCCGGCGATGCCGTACCAGTCGCCGAGGTACTCGCGCGCCTCCTCGGGGAGCATGGACACCAGGGCGGGCTGGAGCAGTTGGCGTACGACGTTGAAGGGGACGGACCTCAGGGTCTCGCCGCCGCGCGCCGACCAGACGGTGCAGCCCCTGGCCTCGGCGATGCGGCGGGTCTCGGCGAGCAACGCGGTCTTGCCGAGTCCGGCCTCGCCCCGGGCCACCAGCAGGGTGCCGGGGGAGGTCCGGTCCGCGCACAGGGTGTCGACCGCCCGCGTGAGGGTGGCGATCTCCTCGTCGCGCTCCCAGAGGGAGGCCGAGGGGCCGGCCGTCCGCCCTGCCTCCGTCATCCCGCTACCTCCCCAAGTCGCCCGAACGACGTACAGGGCTCGAGCCTATCCGGCCGGGAGCCCGTGTGGTGGCCGGTCCGCAGACCGGTTGCCGTGACGGGTGACATGCGGTAAAGCACGGACGACGCGCCGGGTCCGTCATCAGGCGCGGTGCCGCTGAGCCCCCGTCAACCCGTCACGGCGGAGCGGCCGGCCGGGGTGCGGCACGTCGTGCCGCGTCCGGTCACGACCGGGCCTCTCATCCGGCTTTCACCGACGCCTCATACGGTGGGCCCATGACGCAGGTGACTCCTCCCGGGTGGTACCCGGACCCCGGACAGAAGCAGGACGGTCCCGCCACCGAGCGCTGGTGGGACGGCAGGGCGTGGACGGACCGGGTCCGCCCCGCGGGGCCGGCCGCCGCGTGGGCACCGCCTGCGCAGCCTTCCGCCCCCTCCCCCGCGCAGCCGGCGGCCCCGGACTCCGCTCAGGACTCGGCCCCGGACTCCGCTCAACCGGCGGCCCCGGACTCCGCTCAGCCGGCGGCCCCGGACTCCGCTCAGCCCTCGGCTTCTGATTCCGCGCAGTCTCCGGTCCCGGGTGCCCCGCAGTTCCAGGCGGCCCCAGGGCCCGCGCAGCCCCCGGCCCCGGGGTCCGCTCAGCCGGCGGCGTACGGCTCGGCGCCCGGCGCGTATCCCGTGCACCCCGGTTATCCCGGATATCCCGTCCAGCCCCCGTCCGCGCGGCGGCGCCGGTTGCGGACCGGCATAGCCGTCGCGGCGGCCGTCGCCGTGCTGGCCGGGATCGGTGCCGGCGTGTACGTGCTGACCGACGACGGTTCCGGCGGCGGCAGCGCGTCGTCGCAGCAGGACCGGCGCGGCCCCGGCGGCCAGGACAGCCCCTTCGGCGGCGAAGGGGGCGGGGGCGGCGAGGGAGGCGAGTCGCCGGCGCCGGACTCCCCGGGCGAGTCGGAGCCGCCCACCATCGACAGCGGGTCGGTGACGGACCGGGTCAGCGGGATCAGCCTGCCCATCCCGGACGGCTGGTCGGGTCAGCAGTTCCCGGTCGGCGCGACGGTGACCTCCGACGACAGCTACGAGTGTCCCGCCGCCCCCTCCGAGAGCTGCACCAAGGGGGGCGCGTACTCGGCGCCCCAGGAGGCGCTGGAGACCGAGGGCGGTACCGCCGAGGAGGTCGCGAAGGCCGACATCCGGGCGAACGCCGAGGAGTCCTACGGAGACGCCTACGGCGGGCTGGCCTCGCACGAGGAACTGGCGTCGAAGGCGGTCACGGTCGCCGGGCAGAAGGGGTGGCTGGTCCGCTGGAAGGCGGTCACCAAGGAGGGCTCCGACGGCTACGTCGAGTCCCTGGCCTTCCCCGCCCCCGCCGACCCCGAGCGCATCGTCGTGGTCCGCTTCGGCGTCGACGTGGAGGAGGGGCAGGCGGTCATCGACGAGATCACCGAGGGGATCGAGGCGGACACCTCGGGCGGCGGGGGCGGCACCGGCCAGGACGTCTGACCGGCTCCGGAGAATGGTCGGCCGGGCGGGGCGCCCCTCCGCTCAAAGGGGCCCCGCCCGGCCGGGGGTGCGCGCCGCCCCCGTCCCCACGGTGCGGCGCGGGCAGACCACCGTCCAGTCATCCCGTGGACGGCGGCCTGGGTCTCAGGGGAGTCCGAGCGCCGGCAGCACCACGGCCTCCACGAACCGGACCAGGTACTCCGCGTCGGCCTGCTCGCCCTCCAGGACGGGCCGCATCCGCAGCATGCCGAAGAGCTGCGCCGGCACGTACTCCAGAGCGGGGTGACCGGCCGGTACCTCGCCCCGGGCGACACCCCGGTCGAGGATCGCGCGGAGGGTGGCGATCTCCGGTTCGACGAGCGCCTCGCGCAGGGCGCACTTCAGCTCCGGGTCCTCCATCACGGCGTGGCCGAGCGCCTGGAGGAGTCCCGTGTCCTTGCCCGCCTCCTCGCCGGCGGCGGCGGCCGCCTGACGCAGGTCCTCGGCGAGCGAGCCGGTGTCGATGTCGGCGAAGCGCACCCGGCGGCGGGAGCGCAGCGCGGCGGCCACGAACTGGGGCTTGGTCTTCCACTGCCGGTAGAGCGTGGACTTGCTGCAACGGGTGCTGGCGGCGATGCCCTCCATGGTGACGGCGTCGTAGCCGCAGGACCGGATCTGCTCGAGCACGGCGTCGAAGAACTCCTGCTCACGCTCGGGCGTGATCTTGGAGCGGCGCGAGGTGCCGACCGGGTCCGGTCGGTCCGCGTCGTGCGACGTCATCGGCTCTGCTCCTCACCTGGTTCGAGCGGTCCTACAGCGGATCTCGAGCGTGCCGTAGTCCCATGTCGTGCCGTAGACGACTGTGTCGAATGTCTACCGATACGCCAGTGTACCGGTACACCACCGTATCGGTACACTGGCGTATCGGAACGGGGTCGTATCGATGAAAACCGTCACACGGCCCCCGCCTGTGAGCCACACGCACCACCGTCAGTGAAGGGGCCGGGGGATGAACGCCCGTACCGAGCCTGGACAAGCGGGGCCGGACGCGCCCGCGCGCCCGCCGCTCGTCCGTGAGCTCCTGCTCGTCGCAGGGCTCTTCCTCGTGTACAAGTTCGGCCGGCAGCTGGCGACGGGACACACCGCCGAGGCCTTCCGCAACGCCCACCGCGTGTGGGACTGGGAACGGGCGCTGCGCCTGCCCGACGAGAGCACGGTGCAGTCGCTGCTGCTGCACGGCGAAGCCGTGGTCCACACGGCGAACACCTACTACGCCGTCGTCCACTTCCCGGCCACGGTGGCCTTCCTGGTCTGGCTCTACCTGCGGCGCCCGGCGCACTACCTCTGGGCCCGCCGGGCGCTGGCCGTGGTGACCGGCGCCGCGTTGGTGCTGCACCTGGTCTTCCCGCTCGCCCCGCCGCGCATGCTGGGCGCCACCGGTCTGATCGACACGGCCCGGGTCTTCGGCCCCTCGGTGTACGGCCCGCCGCGCACGGACGCCTTGTCGAACCAGTTCGCGGCGATGCCCTCCCTGCACTTCGGCTGGGCCCTGATGGTGGCGGTCGGCCTGGTCGTCGCGTGCCGCCCCCGGTGGCGGTGGCTGTGGCTGCTGCATCCGCTGCTGACGCTGCTGGTGATCGTGGGCACCGCCAACCACTACTGGCTCGACGTGATGGTGGCGGCCGCCCTGCTCGGCGTCGCCCTGGCCGTCTTCCGCCCGCCGCACCCGTCGGGGCGCGCGCTGCCCCGCCACCGCCCGGCACTGCGGCGCCGGACGGCGGAGCGGCGCGAGCTGGTGGGGGCGGGCCGATGAGCGCCGCCCTGCTCGCGGTCCTGCTGTCCCTGGTCTCCGCGTGCGCGTACGCCGCCGCGGCCGTCGCCCAGGAGCGGCTGGCCGCCCGCAGCCCAGGATCGGGCGCGCTGCGGCTGCTGGCCTCGGGCGCGTGGTGGTGGTCGGTCGCGCTGAACGCCTCGGCCGCGCTCCTGCACGTCGTGGCCCTCAAGTACGGGCCGCTCACCGTGGTCCAGCCGCTCGGCGCGCTCACGCTGGTCGCGGCGGTACCGCTCGGGGCGCGGCTGGCGGGCCGGCGGGTCAGCGCGGTCGAGTGGCGGGGCACCGGGCTGACGCTGCTGGGCCTGGGCGCGCTGCTGCTCACCGCGTCGGGCCCCACCCCCGACGACGTGCTGAGCGTGACGGAGGCGGTGGCGGTCTCCGGGGCGACGGCGGTGCTGATCGGCCTGCTGTGCCGGCCCGGCGCACGGCCCGGGCTGCGGCACGCGACGGCGTCGGGGATCGCCTCGGGGGTGGCCTCGGCGCTCACCCAGACCGTGACGGTGGCCGCGACGGACCCGTCGGGCCCGCTGCTGAGCGCGCACGTGATCGGTGTGGCGGTGCTGGTGGCGGCCTTCGCGGCGGGCGGGTTGCTGCTGTCGCAGACGGCCTACCGAGGCGGGCTGGGCGCCCCGCTGGCCGTGGTGACCCTGGCCAATCCGGTGGCCGCCGCGGCGATCGGCCTCTCCCTGCTCGGCGAGCGGCTGCGCGGCGGCGCGGGCGGCGTGCTGCTCGCGCTGACGGGCGCGGCGCTGGCCGCCTGGGGCGTGCTCCAGCTGAGCCGGGCGACACCGCGACCGCCCGACGACACCCGCCCGGCCGCCCCCGGACCGTCGTCCGTCCCCGCCCCGTCCGGACCGGGCCCGGCGGAGCCGGAACCCGTACGGGGGTCGGCACCGGAACCCGTACGGGGGACGGCACTCGTCCCGCACCCGCCCGGACGGCGGCAGCCCACGCGGCTGTGAGCACCGCCCGGAGCACCACCGCCGGCACCCGCCCTCGCTCCGCGGCGGTCACCCGACCGCCCCACGCCTCCACATCGGCGGCACCGGCCGCACCAACCGCATCAACCGCACCGACCGCACCGGCCGCACCGGCCGCACCGGCCGCACCGGCCGCACCAAGGACGGTACGGCGGCCGGCCGCCCCCTGACCGATGGCGGGCGGGACCGGTAGCGGGCGGGACCGGTCTCTCTCCCCCCTCCCCGGTCCGGATGCGGGCGGCCCGTCCGGGCGCGGGGCCACGGCCGGTCGGGCGACGCCGGGTGCCCGTCAGTCCGTGGCGATCGCCGGGTCGCTCACCCCCGGCCGTCCGTTCTCCACGTGCCCGGCGAGGCGGCGCAGGAACGCCGGGTCGGACTCGCAGGTCAGCGTCACGTCGTACCAGCGCCGGCTGTGCGTGAGGTCGACGGTGTGGTGCACGGTGGCGCCGGGGCGCACCGTGACGGTGCGGCCGCGGCCGCCGTAACCGTCGGCGACCCGGAGCCGGACGGTGCCGCTCCCGGCGTTGGTGAGGGTCAGACGGAGGTCGTCGCCGGCGTGCCGGGCGGTGACCTCGGGGCCGGTGGTCCCGTTGCGGCCCCGGAAGGTGCGCAGGAAGCCGTTGGGGCCGTGCACGGTCAGGTCGTAGGAGCCCTGCGAGTACGCCGAGTTCCACGTGTCGGCGATGCTCTTGCCGGCCTCGGTGGTGTACGTCCAGGGGCCGTCGGTGCGGTTGCCGGAGGTGACCAGGAAGGCGGCGCCGGCCCGGGGACCGGAGGCGAAGGTCAGGGTGAACTTCCCGGCCGCCGCGTCCACGGCACCGTCCACGTGCGGGGCGTACCGCAGGGGGCGGGCGGGGCGCAGGCCGCGTTCCTGGCGGGGCATGTCCGGGTCGGCGGGAGGCGTGGGGCGGTAGTCCGGGTGGCGCTCGCGGTCCGGCGGCTCGTAGGCGTCGGTGTCCGGCAGGCGGGCCGGGCGGCTGTCCTTGCGGGAGAAGTCGAAGGCGCTGGTCAGGTCGCCGCAGATGGCGCGCCGCCAGGGCGAGATACCGGGCTCGCGCACACCGAAGCGGCGCTCCATGAACCGGATGATCGAGGTGTGGTCGAAGGTCTCGGAGCAGACGAAGCCGCCCTTGCTCCAGGGCGAGACGACCAGCATGGGCACGCGCGGGCCGAGCCCGTAGAAGCCCTCCCGGTGCTTCGCGCTGCCCCGGAAGACGTCCAGGGAGACGTCGACGGTGGACCGGCCCTGCGCGGCCGACTTCGGGGGCAGCGGCGGCACCAGGTGGTCGAAGAAGCCGTCGTTCTCGTCGTAGGTGATGAACAGGGCCGTCTTCGCCCAGACCGCGGGGTTGGAGGTGAGCGCGTCCAGGACCTGGGAGATGTACCAAGCGCCGTAGTTGGACGGCCAGTTGGAGTGCTCGGAGAACGCCTCGGGGGCGGCTATCCAGGCGATCTTCGGCAGCCTGTCCGCCTCGACGTCGGCGCGCAGGCGGTCGAAGTACCCGTCGCCGTTCTTCACGTCGGTGCCGGTGCGGGCCTTGTCGTACCAGGGGTCGCCGGGCTTCGCGTTCCGGTACTTGTTGAAGTACAGCAGGGAGTTGTCGCCGTAGTTGCCGCGGTAGGCGTCGTCGATCCAGCCCCAGGAGCCGGCCGCGTCCAGTCCGTCGCCGATGTCCTGGTAGATCTTCCAGGAGATCCCGGCCGCCTCCAGCCGCTCGGGGTAGGTCGTCCAGTCGTAGCCGAGTTCGTCGTTGCCGAGGACCGGGCCGCCGCCCGTGCCGTCGTTGCCCGTGTGACCCGACCACATGTAGTAGCGGTTGGGGTCGGTGGAGCCGATGAAGGAGCAGTGGTACGCGTCGCAGACGGTGAAGGTGTCGGCGAGCGCGTAGTGGAAGGGGATGTCCTCGCGGGTCAGGTACGCCATGGTGGTGGTGCCCTTGGCGGGCAGCCAGCGGTCGTACCTGCCGTTGTGGTAGGCGTCCTGGCCGTCCGCCCAGCCGTGCGGCAGACCTTCCAGGAACTGCATGCCGAGGTCGTCGGCCTCCGGGTGGAACGGCAGCACCTCCGTGCCGTCGGCCTTGCGCTGGTGCCACACCGACCTGCCGTCCTCGAGCCGGACCGGGTGCGGGTCGCCGAAGCCGCGGACGCCGCGCAGCTTGCCGAAGTAGTGGTCGAAGGAACGGTTCTCCTGCATCAGGACGACGATGTGCTCGACGTCCTCGATGGTGCCCGCGCGGTGGTTGGCGGGGAGCGCGGCGGCGCGCTCGATGCTCGCGGACAGCGCGCTGAAGGCGGCCGTCGCGCCCGCGACTTGGAGGAATCTGCGCCGGTTGACATCGGGCATGGGGTGAGGGACCTCTCGACTCGGGGGGTGGCCTTGGCGCGTGCCGGAAGTGCAACCGGCCGGACGGTGCCGGGTGATGACGTGATGCGCGCGAATGGAGTGTTCCAGGAGCAGCAAACGTCAGGGAAGGGTGCGGTGGCGTCGGTGTGAAGGTCCTCGGTACGTGAGGTGTGACGGGTCCACGGCCAGGGGATGGTCGCGATCATGACAGGCATGCACGTGGATTCCCCGCCCACCCGCCGGCCCGTACGGCAGCTCCTCGCCGCCTCGGTGGGCAACGCCGTGGAGTGGTACGACTGGTACGCGTACACCTTCCTGGCCACCTACATCGCCGACCAGGTCTTCCCGAAGGGCGCCGACAACTCGCTGGTGCCGCTGCTGTCGACCTTCGCCGTGTTCGCGGTGGGCTTCTTCATGCGGCCCGTCGGCGGGCTGCTGATGGGCGCGATCGCCGACCGGCGGGGACGGCGTGCCGCCCTGACGGTCACCATCCTGCTGATGGGCGGCAGCAGCCTCCTGGTCGGGCTGACTCCGACCTACGCGGCGGCCGGTGTCCTCGCCCCGGTGGTCCTGGTCGCCGCCCGGTTGCTCCAGGGCCTGTCGGTGGGCGGCGAGTTCGCCGCCTCGACGACCTTCCTGGTGGAGTCGGCGGGTCCCGGCCGGCGCGGGCTGTTCTCCAGCTTCCAGTACGTCTCCACGACGATCGGCCAGCTCGTCGCCTCGGGCGTGGCCACGGTGCTGGTGGACACGCTCAGCGAGGACCGGATGAACTCCTGGGGCTGGCGCGTGCCGTTCGTCCTCGGGGCCGTCCTCAGCCTGGTGGGCTTCTGGATCCGGCAGGGCGCCGAGGAGACCCGCAGCGCGGAGCAGCGACGGGCACCGCGCCCGGGCCTGTTCGAGGCGCTGCGGCGCCATCCGCGCGAGTCCCTGCTGATCTGCGGCATCACGGCGGGCGGCACCATCGCCTACTACACCTGGACGTCGTACCTGCCGACGTACGCGGAGCTCAACACCGGGCTGGACAAGTCCGACGCGCTGCTCGCGGGCACGCTCTCGCTGGCCTTCTTCGCGCTGCTCCAGCCGCTCGGCGGGATGCTGTCGGACCGGTACGGCCGCCGGCCGCTGCTGCTGTTCTTCGGGGTGGGCTTCGCCCTGCTGAGCGTGCCACTGCTGCACACCCTGCGCGACTCGTTCGCCGTGCTGCTGCTCGTCCAGTGCGCCGGCATGGTCCTGCTGACCGGCTTCACCTCGATCAGCGCGGCCGTCAACGCCGAGATCTTCCCGCCCCGGGTCCGGGCGGCGGGCATCGGCTTCCCCTACTCCCTCACCGTCGCCCTGTTCGGCGGCACGGCGCCGTACGTCGGCACGCTGTTCAAGGACCTGGGGCACTCCGGGCTCTTCCCCTGGTACGTCGCCGTGCTGTGCCTCCTGTCCTCGCTGGTGTACCTGCGGCTGCCGGAGACGGCGCACAAGGAACTGGAACGCTGACGCGCGGCCCGGCGGCGTCCTTCCGCCGGACGGAAGCGGCGTTGCCGCCCCCCGCCCTCGCCGTCGGCGCCGAAGGGCTGCACTCCTGCACCGAGGGCACCTGCGGCAGTTGCGAGACCGAGGTGGTCGAGGGCGAGCCGGACCACCGGGACTCGCTGCTCACCGAGGAGGGGTCGGGACCACCCGCAGATGGGTCGCCGCGCGGCGGGGGCGGGCGGGGCGCAGGGGGGTCCGGCGCGGCTCGCGCAGGACCAGCGTCCACCGGGTGCAGCCCAGCTCCGCGAGCGACTTCGGGGTCTCGACCACGATCCGGCACTCGGTGGTGCCCCAGCGCGGGTCGGGGTGGTGCAGCGGCCGTACGGCTCCGTCGTGTTCGACGGCCTCCGCGCCGACCGCGCGGATCCAGTGCGGCAGGCCCTGGCGGTAGGCGGCCTCCATGATCGGGTCCTGGGCGATGTCGCGGCGGACGGCCTGGAGGACCGGGTCCCGCCCGTGGCGCTCCAGGGTGGCCGCGAAGTGCGCCAGCATCGGCAGGCACCAGCTCGACTCGTGCTCCCCGAGGACCGCGGACGCGTCCGGGTGGAACAGCACGAACCTGAGGAAGTTGTCGGCCGGCATGGCCGTCGGGTGCGGTCCGACGCCCCGGAAGAGTGTCCGGAAGGCGCCGTTGGTCAGCACCACGTCCCAGCGGTGGTCGACGACGAGGGAGGGGAAGGGGACGGCCTCCAGGAACGCCGTGTAGTCCTCGAGATACGCCTGGACCTCGGGGGTCGCGGGAGCGGGCCGCGGCGCCGGCCGCTGCCCTCCTGCCTGATGTGCCATCGGGAGGTCACCCCTCTTGCCTATGCGGCCTTCTCGCGGCGTCCCGATCCTGCTGCCCCGACGCGAGCCGTGTCAACTATCGTGGCATTCCGCGCCTGTTGACGGCTGAAATAGGCCACAGTTGTGGCGAGACCTGGATGTGAGTTCGAGCGGCAGGCTACTCTCCGGGAAGTTCACGGCAACCGCTTGTGAGAAGCCTGTGAGGCCTGTGAGAGACGTGGGAGAGCTGTCGGTGACGGGTGGCTTCGAGGCTCCGGGTACCCCGCCGACGGCCGTGCTGTCCGCCGTCGTCGCCCGTGTCTCCGCTCTCGCGGACCGGTTGGGCGTGCCCGCCGCGGAGGTCTTCGACCTCGGCCGCCTGTCCACCGCCTCCGGCGTCCCCGAGCCCGTGGTGGCCGCCCTGCTGAGCGGCCGGCCGGCCGGCGAACCCGATGTGCAGGCCCGGTTCGTCCAGCGTCTGGACCTGCTGCGGCGCACCCGGCTCAAGCCCAACGGCCGCAGGTACACGCAGCAGGAGATAGCCGACGGCGCGGGCATGTCCCGGCAGCAGGCGGGCGCCCTCATCAACGGCGACCGGCGGCCCACCATGGAGCACTGCGACGCCATCCAGCGGTTCTTCAGGGTGCACGCCGGGTTCCTGACCGCCGAGGACCCGGAGGCGCTGGCGGTCGCCCTGCAGCACACCGAGCAGGAGCTGTTGCAGCAGCTCGCCGACCGGGAGCGGGCGGCGGCCGCCGCCGACGACCCGCTGGAGCGGCTGCTCCAGGACCACGGGGTGCGCGGGATCGCCTGGCGGGCCGCCCAACTCCCCACCGACCAGCACCGCGACAAGGTCGCCGAGTGGCTGGACATGCTCCTGGAGAGTGTCAAGCGGCCGGATTCCTGAGCCGGCGGGCGTGGGCGACGGCCATTGTCAGTGGTGGACGGCAAGCTGGTGGTGTGCCGCCGCCGTGCGGGGGCGCGTGACCGCTGACGTCGTTGTGGGGAGAGCCGACCGATGACCACCGCCGTACTGACCGATCACGAGCGCACGGCCGTCCAGGCGTATCTGCGGCTCCTGCACACGGTACGGGCCGAGTTCGACTCCGCGCCGGGACCGGCGGGTGCCCCCCGTCCCGCCGTGGTCCCGCCCTCGGTGCTCGCCGAGGCCGACCAGGCGCTGCGGGAGGCGGGACTCGCGGGGAACGAGGAGGCGTTCTTCCGGCTGCTGAGAAGCTGGTGCCCCGGCACCTGACCGGTCGGCCCGCGAGTGTCCGGCGGGTCAGGTGTACGGGACGGTGACGGCGCTGGCGACCAGTCCGTGCCGGGCGACCCAGCGCCCGTCGAACCGGTGCAGGCGCCGGCCCGAGACGGTCGGCCCCGGCACCAGCAGTTCGGCGCGCAGGGTGCCGCGGCGCGGGTCGTCCGGGTCCACCAGGATCTCGATGTCGGCCTCGGTGAAGTCCAGCCACCGCCCGGTGAGGGGGAACCACGCCTTGTACACGGACTCCTTGGCGCTGAACAGCAGCCGTTCCCAGTGGACACCGGGGTGCTCCCTGCCCAGCCGGCGCAGCCGCTCCGCCTCGGCGGGCAGGGAGACACTGGGCAGCACCCCGTCGGGGAGCGGCCCGTCGGGCTCGGCGTCGATACCGAGGGACGCCAGGTCGGTGGCGCGGACCAGGGCGGCGGCGCAGTAGCCGTCGCAGTGGGTCATGCTGCCGGTCAGCCCCTCGGGCCAGATCGGCGCGCCGCGCTCGCCGTTCAGCACGGGCTGCGCGGGCACGCCCAGCTTCTCCATGGCCCGGCGGGCGCAGGAGCGCACCACGGTGAACTCGCGGCGGCGTTTGGCCACCGCACGCGCCACCAGCGGCTCCTCCTCGGGGTGCAGGGGCAGGTGACCGGCGTCGTCGTTGCCGTGGGCCTCCACGGTGACGACCGTGTCGGGCAGCAGTTCCTCGATCACCGGGCCGCCGCCTCCTGTTCCCGGCGTACGGGCGCGGGCAGGATGCGGCGCAGCCGGCCCGGCGGCCCGCTCCGCTTGCGCCATTCACGCGGGTAACCCACCGACACCTCCTCGAAGCGCACTCCCTCGTGCCAGGTGGTCCGGGGGATGTGCAGATGACCGTAGACCATGGTGTCGACCCGGAACCTGCGATGCCAGTCGGCGGTCAGGCGGGTGCCGCACCACATGGCGAACTCGGGGTACCACAGGACGTCGGTGGGATGCCGGTCCAGCGGGTAGTGGTTGACGAGGACGGTGGGCAGGCCGTCCGGCACCTCGGCGAGCCTGCGTTCGGTCTCGGCGACGCGCGCCCGGCACCACGCCTCGCGGCTCGGGTACGGGTCGGGGTGCAGCAGGTACTCGTCGTTGCACACGACCCCGGTGCCGTGGGCGTAGGCCAGTCCCTCCTCCTTGGTGGCGCACCCGGCGGGCAGGAACGAGTAGTCGTAGAGCAGGAACAGCGGCGCGACGGCCACCGGGCCGCCGGCGCCCTCCCACACGGGGTACGGGTCCTCGGGCGTGGTCACGCCCAGCTCGCGGCAGACCTCGACGAGGTGCGCGTAGCGGGCGGCGCCGCGCAGGGTGACGGGGTCCTTGGGGTGGGTCCACAGTTCGTGGTTGCCGGGGGCCCAGACGACCCGGCGGAAGCGGTCCGCGAGGGTGCCGAGGGCCCAGCGGATGTCGGAGACGGTCTCCGCCACGTCGCCGGCCACCAGGAGCCAGTCGTCGTCGGAGGCCGGGCGCATCGCCTCCACCAGCGCACGGTTCTCCGGATGCCCGATGTGCAGGTCGCTGATGGCCCACAACTGTCCCGGGCCATCGGTCGCCGACGTCATACCCACCCCTTCCGGACCCACGTTCGACGCCACGAGATCACATCGCGGGCCCGGTCACAAGAGCGGCCCGCCGGGCCCGGCCGGACCTTTCGGCGCCCCGCTCGGGGAGCCGGTGCGTCCGCGCGGCGCACTTTGCGTTCGCGGGCGGGCGTGCCCCTATGATCGCCCCAACACCGCCGCCCCGACCCACCGTTCGCGCCAGGGCGCCCCGGTGTCCCTCCAACCCCCTGGCCGGGCACGGCCCGCTCCGCCCTGCCCGCGAACCGTGAAAGGCGGTCTGCATGGTTTCTCCGGTACGCGTCTGGCTCAACCGCACGTACGCGGAGAACGTCTTCTTCATGGATCAGCTGAGGCGAAATCCCGCCGACCGGGCGGTCGAGATCCACGCCACGCACGGCGACCCGGACTCCCCGGTGCTGGCCGCCGCCGACACCGCCGACCTGGAGCCGGAGGGCCTGTCCGCGGCGGGTTACGTGGAGTTCGCGCTGGACCAGTGCGCGCGGCGCGGCATCGACGTCTTCGTCCCCCGGCTGCACCAGACGGCGATCGTCGCCCACCGCGCGGAGTTCGAGGCGGCGGGCACGGCCCTGCTGGCGCCGCCGCCCGAGGCGGTGGCCGTCTTCCAGGACAAGGTGATCGCCTACGAGGCGGTCCGCGCGATCGGTGTGCCGGTGCCGCCCTGGTGGCGGGTGCGCACGGCCGACGAACTGGTGGCCGCCGTCGAGGAGCTGGAGGCACACGGCCACCGGGCGTGCTTCAAACCGGCGTCCGGCGCGGGCGGCGTGGGCTTCCGGATGGTCACCCGGGACCCCTTCTCCCTCACCCACCTCAACGGTTTCCCGAGCCCGTACGTCCCGTTGCCCCTGGTCGTGGAGGCGCTGCGGGCGGCGGAGGAACCCGTCGACTGGCTGGTGATGCCGCGGCTGGAGGAGCCGGAGGTGTCGGTGGACCTGCTCACCGGTCCGGACGGCCGGGTACGGATGGCCGTGGGCCGCACCAAGAACGGCCGCCGTCGCGGCTTCACCCTCCACGAGCGGTGGCTGGGCCCCGCCCGGCGCATCGCCGAGACGTTCGGGCTGCACCACCTGTCCAATGTGCAGTTCCGGATGTACGGGGACCGGCCCGTCCTGATGGACATCAACACCCGGCCCGCCGGCGGGCTGCACCAGCTGGCACTGTGCGGGATCAACGCGCCGTGGGCGGCGGTCCGCCTCGCCCTCGGGGACGATCCGGGCGAGCTGACACCGCCGTTCCTGGGCCAGGACTACTCGGTGGTGGCCGGCCCGCGCCCCCTGCGCCCGGCCCCCGCACGCCACCCCCGCCCGGACCTCGACCTCCCGTCCGTCCCCGCCCACGCGCCGGCGCCGCGGCCCACGGTCACCGCCGCGGCCGACGGACTGGCCGCGGCGGCGGCGCCGGACCCGGCGGCCGGGGCTCCCGCGTAGACGGGGCGCTCGGGAAAGCGAGCGGCACCCGGTCGGCGCCACGGCCCAGCCGTACGCCGTCCGGGCGTCGGTGACCCGGGCGGCGCAGCGCCGGGGAAGCGGCGGCCGGGCGGAAGCCCGGCGGGCTACCTCAGGTACGCCAGGCCCGGATGGACCGCCGTGTACCCCTCGACCAGGCGCCGTGCGACGTTGACCGAGTCGACCAGGGGATGCAGGGCGAAGGCGCGGACCGCCGACGCCCGGGAGCCGGTGCCGGCCGCCGCCAGGACCTCGCGCTCGACGGCCTTGACCGCGCACACCAGCCCCGTCGCGTGCCCCGGCAGCGGGTCCACGGCCACCGGGTGGGCGCCGTTCGCGTCGACCAGGCACGGGACCTCGATCACGGCGTCGGGGTCCAGGGCGGAGAGTGTGCCGCGGTTGCGGACGTTGAGGATCAGGGTGGCGCGCTCGTCGCGGGCGACGGCCCGCATCAGCGCCAGGGCCACCTTCTCGTACCCGCCGGACAGGTCGTCCGCCTCGCGCTCGCCCGCGCCGGCCGCCTCCCGGTTCTCGGCCATGTAGGTGGCCTCGCGTTCGGCGCGGGTGCGGTCCCAGGCGGCCAGCGCCGGGGTGTCCGGGTGCCGCATCTCCTCGTAGAAGCGGCCCTGCTGGTCGCGGAGGAACGCGCCGCGGGTGCGCTCGGCCTCCCGGTAGGCGCGGACCGTCTCCCGGTTGAAGTAGTAGTAGTGCAGGTACTCGTTGGGGACCGCGCCGAGCGAGCGCAGCCAGTCGGGGCCGAAGAGCCGGCCCTCCTCGAAGGAGCCGAGCAGCGCCGGGTCGGCGAGCAGCCGCGGGAGTTCGTCGCGGCCGGCCACGCGCAGGCCCCGTACCCAGCCGAGGTGGTTGAGGCCGACGTAGTCGATGAACGCCCGGTCCGGGTCGGCGCCGAGCACGCGGGCGATGCGGCGGCCGAGGCCGACCGGCGAGTCGCAGATGCCGATGACGCGGTCGCCGAGGTGCCGGGACATGGCCTCGGTGACCAGGCCCGCCGGGTTGGTGAAGTTGATGACCCAGGCGTCCGGCGCCAGCCGGGCCGTCCGGCGCGCGATGTCGACGGCGACGGGCACGGTCCGCAGCCCGTAGGCGATGCCGCCCGCGCCGACCGTCTCCTGCCCGAGGACGCCCTCGGCCAGCGCCACCCGCTCGTCGGCGGCCCGTCCTTCCAGGCCGCCGACCCGGATCGCGGAGAACACGAAGTCGGCGCCGCGCAGCGCCTCGTCCAGGTCGGTGGTCGCGGTGACCGCCGGCGCGTCCGGCACACCGGCCGCCTGCTCGGCCAGCACCCGGGTCACCGCCGAGAGCCGGGCCGCGTCGACGTCGTGCAGGACGACGTCGGTCACGCGTCCCTCCGCGCGGTCCCCGAGGAGCGCCCCGTACACGAGCGGCACCCGGAATCCGCCGCCGCCCAGAATCGTCAGCCTCACGCCCGTACCCTTCCGTCGCCAGCCGCACCTTCCGTCCGGCGCCGATCATGGCACGTCCGGCCCGGCACCCGGCCGACCGCACCACCCCTGTTCCGGGGCCCGCCTGACCCGTACCCTCTGCCCGGGACGCCGCCCCGCCACCGTGCCCGGGAGGCCGCCCCGCCACCGCGCCCGGGAGGCCGCCCGCCGCCCGAGACGACGCCCCGCCCCGTGCCGGGAGGTGCCCGCGCCGTGACCTCCGCCCCCGGACCCCGCGCCCTCGCCCTCCCCCGGCCCGGCCCGCGCGGGACCGTCCCCACCGCGGCCGACCGGCTGCCGGCCGTGCTCGCCGCGTTCGACCAGGAGCACCCGGCGCTCTGCCTGACCGACATCGGCCGCCGGGCCGGGCTGAGCCTGACCACCGCGCACCGGCTGGTGGGGGCGCTGACACGCTCACCGACCCGGCGCGCCTGCGCCGGGTGCCGGCCGAGGTGCGGCGGACCGGGGTCGCGGTGAGCGACCGGCGGATCACGGACGACGCCCTGTCGGTGGTCGCTGCGGTGCGCGGCCCGGACGGCGGCACGGTGACCGCCGCCGTCTCGGTCGTCGTGCCCTGTGCGGGGTACAGGTGCCGACGCTGGTCCCCGCGGTGCGGCCGACGGGACGGGGGATGTCCCGGGCCCTGGGACGGCACCCGGTGCGGACCGGCCGGCCGGTGCCGGAAATCCCTCGCACCGGTGAGGACACGGCCCCGCGAGGCTCGTGATACTGGGACGGCCCTTGCCCCGAGGAGCCGCCCATGCCCGCACGGTCCCCGCTCGCGCCCCTCGCGGCGCGGCTGCGCACCACGAACCCGTACGCCGTGGACGCGGCCGTCGCCACGCTGGTGCTGTTCGCCGTCTCCCTTCAGTGGATGTTCCCCGACGAGGGCGACGACCCGCTGTCCTGGCCGGGCTGGTTGCTCGGGGCGGCCACGGCGGTGCCGCTGGTGTGGCGGCGCGCGGCGCCCTTCGCGTCCGCCTGCGCCGTGTCGGCGGCCACGCCCGCGCAGGCGGTGTACCACGCGCCGCCGCCCGACCTGATGTACGGCGGGTTCGTCGTCCTGTACACGCTGGCCGCCCTCGGCCGGCCCTGGCAGCGGCGGGTGATGCTCGCGGGCTGGCTGATCGGGGTGGCGGTCACCATCCGGCACAACGAGGACGCCGAACCCTTCGAGTACGCCTTCCAGTTGCTGAGTCTGGTGGGCGCGTACGCCCTCGGGGTGCTGGCCCGCACGCAACGGGCCTACACCGCCGCGCTGGAGGACCGGGCCCGGCGGCTGGAGCGCGAACGGGCCGCCGACACCGCGCGGGCGACGGCGCGGGAACGCGCCCGCATCGCCCGGGACATGCACGACGTCCTGGCGCACGCGGTCAGCCTGATGGTGGTGCAGGCCGAGGCGGGGCCGGTGGTGGTGCGCAGCGATCCGGCGCGCGCCGAGGCGGCGTTCGACGCGATCGCGAGCACCGGGCGGGACGCGATGACCCAACTGCGGCGCATCCTCGGCGTCCTCGGGGACGAGGAGCGGCCGGACGCCGTGCCGAGCCGTGTGCCGCAGCCGGGCGTGGACGGGCTGGCCGGTCTGGTCCGGCAGGTCGCCGAATCCACCGGCCTGCGCGTCCGGTTGCGGGTGACGGGTGAGCCGCGGACGCTGGCGCCGGACACCGAGGTCGCCGCCTACCGGATCGCACAGGAAGCCCTCACCAACACGGTCAGGCACGCGTACGCTTCCTGCGCGACGGTCGGGCTCGACTGGCGGGAGGACGAAGTGACCCTGACGGTGACGGACGACGGGCGGGGCCCGTCCCCGGTGCCCGGGACCGGCGGGCACGGTCTGATCGGCATCCGGGAGCGGGCCGCCGCCTGCGGTGGCGATGCCGTCACCGGCGGTGGGCCCGGCGGCGGCTTCCGCGTGGCCGTACGCCTGCCCGTGGCGGCCGGACGGCGGGCGGCGCTCGGGTGACCCTCCGGGTGGTGGTCGCGGACGACCAGGAACTGGTCCGCAGCGGGTTCACCATGATCCTCGAGGCACAGGCCGACATCGAGGTCGTCGCCGAGGCGGGGGACGGGGCCGAGGCGGTCGCCGCGGTCGCCCGGCACGCGCCCGACGTGCTGCTCCTGGACATCCGGATGCCGGTCATGGACGGTCTGGAGGCCGCCCGGCGGGTGTGCGCGCGGTCCGGCTGCAAGGTCGTCATGCTGACCACGTTCGACCTGGACGAGTACGTGTACGAGGCGCTGTACGCGGGCGCGAGCGGCTTCCTGCTGAAGGACGTGCGCCGGGACGACCTGGTGCACGCGGTGCGGGTGGTCGCGGCCGGTGACTCGCTGCTGGCGCCCGCGGTGACCCGCCGGCTGGTCGCGGACATCGTCCGGCGCCGACGGCGGGAGGCCCCCGCCGGCGCCACGCCGGAACGCCTGGAGGTGCTGACCGCCCGTGAGGTGGAGACGCTGCGGCTGCTGGCGCGCGGGCTGTCCAACTCCGAGATCGCCACGACCCTGTTCGTCAGCGAGCACACCGTCAAGACCCATGTCAGCAACGTGCTGGGCAAGCTCGCCCTCAGGGACCGGGTGCAGGCGGTGATCTGCGCCTACGAGACGGGCCTGGTGGCACCGGGCTCCCCCTGACGGGTGAGCCGGGCGGCGCCCTCCCCCGCACGGGCGAGCGCCGCGAACCGCTCTTCCCGGCGATCCGGCCGCACCCCCGGGGCCGCGACGCTGTGGGCGACGCCGGTGGAGGCGTCCCCTGTCGTACGACGACCGCCGGGAGGGACCGTGCTGTCCACACTCGCCCGGGCGGCGACCCGCCGCCCACTGACCGTGATGCTCCTGTGGGGCCTGTTCCTGCTGCTCGGCTTCGGCCTGGGGACGGGGGTGTTCGGCAAGCTCTCCGACGACGTACCGGACGTCCCCGGCACCGAGTCGGAGGTGACGGCCGAGTACCTGGACGACATCGACCCCTCCGGTGCGTCGATCACCGCGGTCGTCGAGGCCACGGCGGTCGGCGCCCCCGAGGTCCGCGCCGAGGTGGGACGGGCCGTCGCCGATCTGCGCAGGACGGCGGGCGTCGCCGCCGTGCCCGACCCGTACGCGACGCGCGGACTGATCGCCGGGGACGGGCGGGCGCTGATCGTCCCCGTCGAGTTCGAGGGCGGCCTCGGGGACGAGGCCGAGGAGGAGGCGGTGGAGGCCGCGGCCGGGCGGCTGCACGCGATCGACGCGTCCGCGGTCCACGTCAGCGGTGGTCCGCTGCTCGGCGATCAGCTCGGTGAGCGGGCCCAGCAGGACGTCGCGCACGCCGAGATGATCTCGCTGCCGGTCGTGCTGGTGCTGCTGCTGGTCGTCTTCGGCGGGCTGCGCGCGGCCGGACTGCCGCTGCTGATCGCGGTGGCCGGCATCGCGGGCGCCTTCCTCGGCCTGTTCGCCTTCAGTCAGTTCACCGACATCTCCGTGTACGCGATCCAGGTGACGACGATGCTGGGGCTCGGCCTCGCCGTGGACTACGCCCTGCTGATGCTGGTCCGCTTCCGCGAGGAGCTGCGCGAGGCCGGGGACGTGGTGGAGGCCGTGCACCGCACGGTCGCGGCGGCCGGACGGACCGTGCTGTTCTCCGGCCTGACCGTGGCGGTGAGCCTGACCGGGCTGCTGGTCTTCCCCAGCACCTTCCTGCGCAGCATGGGCCTGGCGGTGGCCGCGGTGGTCGTCGTCGACATGCTCGCCGCGCTGACCCTGCTGCCCGCGCTGCTGACCCGGTTCGGCGGGCGGATCGCCCCCGCCGAGGTGCGGCCGGAGGGCGAGGAGGGCCGGCTCTTCGCCCGGCTGGCCCGCTTCGCCGCCCGACGGCGCCTGGCCGTCCTGGCGGTGGTGGTCCCGGCCCTGCTGGTGCTGGCACTGCCCGTCACCGGGATGCGGATCAACATCGGCGACGCGCGGCAGCTCCCGGCGAGCACCGAGGCACGGCGGCTGTACGACGCCGTGGAGGCGCACTTCCCGCCGGGCACCGGCGTCTCACCGGTCACCGTGGTCCTCCGGTCGGGCACCGACGCGGCGACGGCCGACCGGATCGCGGCGCTCGTGCCGGGCACCGAGCGCCGCGAGCTGCCCGACGGCACGGCCGTGCTCGAACTGCGCCCGGCGGGCACCGTCGACGGGCCGGCGGCCACCGAGCTGGTCGAGCGGGTACGGGAGCTGCGCGACGACGAGCCGGTCCAGGTCACCGGCACCGCCGCCCAGTTGGTGGACTTCCGGCAGATGCTGGCCGACCGCGCGCCGTGGGCGGTGCTGACCGTACTGGCGGGCATCTTCCTGCTCCTGTTCGCGTTCACCGGGTCGGTGCTGCTCCCGCTGCGCACGATCGCGACCACGCTGCTCAGCCTCGGCGCCGCGCTCGGCGCCGTGGTCTGGGTGTTCCAGCACGGCCGTCTGGCCGGGCTGATCGGCGCGGAGGGGCTGGGCGCGCTGAGTCTGACGGCCCCGCCGCTGATCATCGCGATCGCGTTCGGGCTCGCCATGGACTACGAGTTGTTCATCCTGGCCCGGATGCGGGAGGCACGGGAGCGGACGGGCGACGACCGGGAGGCCGTGGTCACGGGTCTGCGCCGCTCGGGCCGGGTGGTGACCTGCGCCGCGCTGCTCCTGGCGGTCGTGTTCGGCGCCTTCATGACGGGCGGCTTCTCCCCCATCCTGCAGATCGGGCTCGGCCTGACCCTGGCGGTGCTCGTCGACGCCACGGTCGTACGGATGCTGCTGGTCCCGGCGAGCATGGCACTGCTCGGCCGGCACGCCTGGTGGGCCCCGGAGCCGCTGCGCAAGGCGCACGCGAGGTTCGGAGTGCGTGAGGAGGCGGCCGTCCCGGAGCCGCCCGCACCGCCCGCGCCGGCCCGCCGCTGAGACCGGGAGCCGAGGCCGGGAGCCCAGGCCGGGAGCCGAGGCCGGCGCGCCGGGCCCCTCCTCGCCGACAGGGGGGAAGGGGCCCGGGGTGTGGCGCGCGCTTGGGCCCATTCGCGCCGTTCGTGGGTGTTCACGGGGTGAACTCCCCGGCGTGGCAAGGACTTTCCCGGCTTCACCTCTTGACGACGGGTACGCCCGGGAGCACATTGGCCGCACCCTGAGAGCGCTCTCAGAAGCATCGCGGAGAGCGCCCCGGGCCACTTCCGCTTCCCTCCCCCGCATCGAGAGGCGACCCCCACATGAGAGAGACCTCCGGCAACCCGCCCGGGCGACGGCGACTGCGCCGGGCCCTGGTGGCCGTCGTCGGCACGCTCGGCCTCGCCGCGGCCGCCACCGCCGTCACCGGGCCGTCGGCCAACGCCACCGTCCCGCCTCCCCCGTCCGGTTGGACCCAGGTCTTCGCGGACGACTTCGACGGCGCGGCCGGCTCCGGCGTGAACACCGCGAACTGGCAGTACGCGACCGGCACCGGGTACCCGGGCGGCCCCGCCAACTGGGGCACCGGCGAGATCGAGACGATGACCTCCTCCCCGAGCAACGTCTCCCTCGACGGCGCCGGCAACCTGCGCATCACCCCCCAGCGCGACGCCGCCGGCAACTGGACCTCGGGCCGCGTCGAGACCAGGCGCGCCGACTTCGAGCCGCCGGCCGGCGGCAAGCTGCGCGTCGAGGCCCGCATCCAGGTCCCGAACGTCACCGGGGCGGCGGCCAAGGGCTACTGGCCGGCGTTCTGGATGCTGGGTGCTCCCTACCGCGGCAACTACTGGAACTGGCCCGCGGTCGGCGAGATCGACATCATGGAGAACACGCAGGGGCTCAACACCGTCTGGGCCACGATGCACTGCGGCACCTCTCCGGGCGGCCCCTGCAACGAGACCAGCGGCATCGGCGGCAGCACCGCCTGCCCCGGCGCCACCTGCCAGGCGGCCTTCCACACCTACCGCGTGGAGTGGGACCGCTCGACGAGCGTCGAGCAGATCCGCTTCTACGTCGACGGCAACAACTTCCACACCGTGCGCGCCGACCAGGTCGACGCCACGACCTGGCGGAACGCCACCGACCACGGGTACTTCCTCATCCTCAACGTCGCGATGGGCGGCGGCTTCCCGAACGCCTTCGGCGGCGGCCCGGACGCCGGCACCCAGCCCGGCCACTCGATGCTCGTGGACTACGTCCAGGTGCTCACGGCCGGTGGGAGCGGTACCACGCCGCCGCCGACCGGCGGTGACCGGGACGCCTACAGCACCATCGAGGCCGAGTCGTACGACGCCCAGTCCGGCACGATGACCGAGGCCACCTCGGACTCGGGCGGCGGCGGCAACCTCGGCGCGCTCGCCAACGGCGACTGGGTCCAGTACAAGGGCGTGAAGTTCGGGTCGAGCGCGGCCACGCAGTTCAAGGCACGGGTGGCCAGCGGTGCGGCCGCCGGCGTCAGCGGCCTGGTGGAGGTGCGCCTGGACAGCCGTACCGGTACGCCGGTCGGCAGCTTCGCGGTGGGCAACACCGGGGGCTGGCAGTCGTGGCGGACGATCCCGGCGAACATCGGGGCGGTGACGGGTACGCACGACGTGTACCTGACCTTCACCAGCGGACAGCCGGCGGACTTCGTCAACGTGAACTGGTTCGGCTTCGGCCGCTGAGCGGCGGACGGCCGACCTCCCGAAGGAGGACGGAGGGGTCCCGCGCGGGCAGGCGCGGGACCCCTCCGTCGTGTGTGTCTCAGCGCAGCTCGGCCCGGAACGCCGCCGGCGTCCGGTCGGTGTGCTGCTGGAAGAACTTCGAGAAGTTCGCCGCGTCCGGGAAGCCCACCGCCGCGCCGACCCGGCCGATCGGCATCTCAGTGTGGGCGAGGAGGCGCTTGGCCTCCAGGACGACACGCCGGTCGATGAACCCCTTGGGCGTCTGGCCGGTGGCCGCGCGCACCGCGCGGACGAGGGTGCGGCGGGAGTAACCGAGCGCGTCCGCGTAGGCGCTGACGCTGTGGTTGGTGGCGAAACCCCGTTCGACGGCGTCCCGGAAGAGGGTGAACGTCGTGTCCCCGGACGCCGGCCCCGGGCGTTCCTGCTGCGCCGAGCTGACCGCGAGGTGCGCGAGCCGCAGCAGGAACGCGGACAGCGAGTGGCGCAGCACGGCGGTGTGCAGGCTCAGCGGGAGGGTGGTGGCGTCCTCGTACTCCCGGCGGAGCTGGTCGAGGGAGGCGGCGAGAGCGGCCAGGCGCGCCTCGTCCGGGCGCAGCAGGGGCGGCAGGTCGTAGCGGTAGAGGCCGGTGGCCTCCACGGTGGCGCGGGGCAGGAAGCCGGGCTGCATGGTCAGCACCGTTCCGCGGTACTCGCTGTCCGGCGAGAAGCGGTGGACCTGTCCGGGCCGGATCCACAGCAGCTCGCCGGCCGTCGCCTCGTACTCGGCGAAGTCGATCATGTGGCGGACCGGTCCGCCGGTGAACAGCATGACGACGTGGAAGTCGATGCGGTGCACGCGGTGCAGCGGGGCGTGCGCGTGCCAGGTGCGGCCGGCGCCCATGGGGCCGACCTGCATGCCGACGCCCAGGAGGCTGAGATCGACCGGGAAGGGGAAGGTTCTGATCCCGTCGCCGTCGCCCCGCGGGCCACCCCCGCCGTCTTGTCGGTTTTCGTGCGCCATGTCCTTCTCGTGCCGTCCCGCCCGTGCGCCCGCGCGCCGGGCCGTGTCCCAGTTTCACCACAGGCTGGCACACCACGACCTTCACTCTCAAAAGTCAGACTTTTAAGTTTGAACACGTCAGACCCGATACCCCGCTCCGATCGAGGATTTCTTGAAGATGAGCACGCACACAGTGGACAGCGCGGACCGCTTCGAATGGACCGAACTCGACCGGCGTGCCGTCGACACCGCCCGTGTCCTGGCGGCCGACGCGGTGCAGAAGGTCGGCAACGGCCACCCCGGCACGGCGATGGCGCTCGCCCCGGCCGCGTACACGATCTTTCAGAAGGTGATGCGGCACGACCCCGCCGACCCGGAGTGGACCGGCCGTGACCGCTTCGTCCTCTCTCCGGGACACACCTCGCTGACCCTCTACACCCAGCTCTACCTCGCCGGGTACGAGGTGGAGCTGGACGACCTGAAGGCCTTCCGCACCCACGGCTCGAAGACGCCCGGCCACCCGGAGTACGGGCACACCGCGGGCGTGGAGACCACGACCGGCCCGCTGGGCCAGGGCGTCGCCAACGCGGTGGGCATGGCGATGGCCGCCCGCTACGAGCGCGGTCTGTTCGACCCCGAGGCGCCCGAGGGCGAGTCCCCCTTCGACCACACCGTCTGGGCGATCGTCTCCGACGGCGATCTCCAGGAGGGCGTCTCCGCCGAGGCGTCGTCGCTGGCCGGCCACCAGAGGCTCGGCAACCTCGTCTTCCTCTACGACGACAACCACATCTCGATCGAGGGCGACACCGCCACCGCGTTCTCCGAGGACGTGCTCAAGCGGTACGAGGCCTACGGCTGGCACGTGCAGCGCATCGAGCCCGCCGACGACGGTGACGTCGACGTGCACGCGCTGTACGCGGCGCTGACGGCGGCGAAGGCCGAGACCGGCCGCCCGTCCATCATCGCCATGCGCACCATCATCGCCTGGCCCGCCCCGAACGCCCGGAACACCGAGGCATCCCACGGCTCCGCCCTCGGCGAAAAGGAGGTCGCCGCCACCAAGCGCGTCCTCGGCTTCGACCCGGAGAAGTCCTTCGAGGTCGCCGACGACGTCCTCGCCCACACCCGCGGGGCCCTGGACCGGGGTGCGGAGGCGCACGCCGCCTGGGACAAGCGGATCGACAAGTGGCGGGGCGCCCGGCCGGAGCGCGCGGCGCTGTTCGACCGGGTGGTCGCGGGCCGGCTCCCCGAGGGCTGGGAGGACGCCCTGCCGGTGTTCGAGACCGGCAAGGCGGTCGCCACCCGCGCCGCGTCCGGCAAGGTGCTCCAGGCGCTCGGCCCGGTGCTGCCGGAGCTGTGGGGCGGCTCGGCCGACCTGGCCGGCTCGAACAACACGACGATCGACAAGACGTCGTCCTTCCTCCCGGCGGGCAACCCGCTGCCCGAGGCCGACCCGTACGGCCGCACCATCCACTTCGGCATCCGCGAGTTCTCGATGGCCGCGGAGATGAACGGCATCGCGCTGCACGGGAACACCCGCGTCTACGGCGGAACGTTCCTGGTCTTCTCCGACTACATGCGCAACGCGGTGCGCATGTCGGCGCTGATGCAGCTCCCGGTGACGTACGTGTGGACGCACGACTCCATCGGTCTCGGCGAGGACGGTCCGACCCACCAGCCGGTCGAGCACCTGGCCGCCCTCCGCGCCATCCCGGGCCTGAACGTGGTCCGCCCGGCCGACGCCAACGAGACCGCCATCGCCTGGGCGGAGATCCTCAAGCGGCACTCCACCCACCCGGCTCCGCACGGTCTGGCCCTCACCCGCCAGGGCGTGCCGACGTACGAGCCCAACCCGGACGCGGCGCGGGGCGGGTACGTCCTCGCCGAGGCGTCCACCGGCTCCCCCGAGGTCGTCCTGATCGCCACCGGCTCCGAGGTGCAGCTCGCCGTCGCCGCACGGGAGGCGCTGGAGGCGGAGGGAACGCCCGCGCGGGTGGTCTCGATGCCGTCCGTGGAGTGGTTCGAGGAGCAGCCCCGCGAGTACCGCGAGAGCGTGCTGCCGCCGTCCGTGAAGGCACGGGTGGCCGTGGAGGCCGGGATCGGCCTGACCTGGCACCGGTTCGTCGGCGACGCGGGCCGCATCGTCTCGCTGGAGCACTTCGGCGCCTCCGCCGACGCCAAGACCCTGTTCACCGAGTACGGCTTCACCGCCGAGCACGTGGCCGCCGCCGCCAGGGAGTCCCTGGCCGCCGCCCGCGGCTGAGCCGGACGCACCGAGAAGCAGAAAGAGAAGATGATCACTGTGACCGAAGCAACCGCGACCGCGGGAGCGCTGCGACGCCTGTCCGAGGCGGGCGTCTCCATCTGGCTGGACGACCTGTCGCGGCGGCGGATCGAGTCCGGCAACCTGGCCGAGCTGATCGAGACGAAGCACGTCGTCGGCGTCACCACCAACCCGTCGATCTTCCAGGCCGCCATCGGCTCCGGCGAGGGCTACGAGGAGCAGCTCGCCGACCTCGCGACCCGCGGCGTCACCGTCGACGAGGCGGTCCGCATGATGACCACCGCCGACGTCCGCGCCGCCGCCGACGTGCTGCGCCCGGTGCACGAGGCGACCGGCGGCCGGGACGGGTGGGTCTCCATCGAGGTCGACCCGCGCCTCGCCCACGACACCCGGGCCACGGTCGCCGAGGCCCGTCAGCTGGCCTGGCTGGTCGACCGGCCCAACGTGATGATCAAGATCCCGGCGACCAGGGCCGGTCTCCCGGCGATCACCGAGGTCGTCGGCGCCGGCATCAGCGTCAACGTCACGCTGATCTTCTCGCTGGAGCGCTACCGCGAGGTCATGGACGCCTACCTCGCCGGTCTGGAGAAGGCGCAGGCGGCCGGGCTGGACCTCGCCGGCATCCACTCCGTGGCCTCCTTCTTCGTCTCCCGCGTCGACAGCGAGATCGACAAGCGGCTGACGGTGCTGGGCACGGACGAGGCCCTGGCACTGAAGGGGAAGGCGGCGCTGGCCAACGCGCGGCTGGCCTACGAGGCGTACGAGAACGTCTTCGCGGGCAGCCGTTTCACCGCCCTGGCCGGAGCCCGTGCCCACGCCCAGCGTCCCCTGTGGGCGTCGACCGGGGTGAAGGACCCGGCATTCCGGGACACCCTGTACGTGGAGGAGCTGGTCGCTCCCGGCACCGTGAACACGATGCCGGAGGCCACCCTGAACGCCGCCGCCGATCACGGCGACGTGCGGGGCGACACGGTCACCGGCGGTTATGCCCAGGCCCGGGCGGACCTCGCGGCCGTGGAGCGGCTCGGCATCTCGTACGACGAGGTGGTGGAGCAGCTGGAGCAGGAGGGCGTGGCCAAGTTCGAGGTGGCCTGGCAGGACCTGCTGGACGCCGTGACGAAGTCCCTCGACAGCAAGGGAGTTGACGGGGAATGAGCGAGGACCTTCCCGCTGAGACGGTCGGCGAGACCAAGGCGACGAAGGAGGCCAAGGAGACCGAGGCGGCCCGGGAGGCGGCGGGGCCGCTGCACGCCCAGCAGGCCGAGGAGTCGCGGGCCGCCGGGGCGCCGAAGGCCGGCAAGTCGTCCAGGTCCGCCCGGGCCGGGAAGAAGTCGGGGGCGGCCGGCGCCACGAAGGGCGTGAAGGCGGACGAGAAGCCCGTCGAGCCGGTGGCGCCCCTCGACTGGAGCAACCCCCTGCGCGATCCCCAGGACCGCCGCCTCCCCCGGATCGCCGGCCCCTCGGGGCTGGTCATCTTCGGCGTCACCGGCGACCTCTCCCGCCGCAAGCTGATGCCGGCCGTCTACGACCTGGCCAACCGCGGTCTGCTGCCGCCGGGCTTCTCCCTGGTGGGCTTCGCCCGCCGCGACTGGGAGAACCAGGACTTCGCGGAGGTCGTGCACGACGCGGTCAAGGAGCACGCGCGCACGCCGTTCCGCGAGGAGGTCTGGCAGCAGCTCGCCGAGGGCATGCGCTTCATCCCCGGCGACTTCGACGACGACGAGGCCTTCGAGCAGCTGCGCAAGGCCGTGCAGGAGCTGGACACCTCGCGCGGGACCAGCGGCAACTACGCCTTCTACCTCTCGGTGCCGCCGAAGTTCTTCCCGAAGGTGGTCCAGCAGCTCAAGAAGCACGGGCTGACCGACGCCCCGGAGGGCTCCTGGCGCCGCGCGGTGATCGAGAAGCCGTTCGGGCACGACCTGGGCAGCGCCCGGGAGCTGAACGCGCTGGTGCACGAGGTCTTCGACCCGGAGCAGGTCTTCCGCATCGACCACTACCTGGGCAAGGAGACCGTCCAGAACATCCTGGCGCTGCGCTTCGCCAACCAGATGTACGAGCCGATCTGGAACCGGTCCTACGTGGACCACGTGCAGATCACCATGGCCGAGGACATCGGCATCGGCGGCCGGGCCGGCTACTACGACGGCATCGGCGCCGCCCGCGACGTCATCCAGAACCACCTGCTCCAGCTGATGGCCCTCACCGCCATGGAGGAGCCGGCCGCCTTCGACGCCCGCTCCCTGCTCACCGAGAAGCTGAAGGTGCTGCGGGCGGTGCGGCTGCCCGACGACCTCGGCGCGCACACCGTGCGCGGACAGTACGAGGGCGGCTGGCAGGGCGGCGCGCAGGTCCCCGGCTACCTGGAGGAGGAGGGCATCGACCCGGCCTCCACCACCGACACCTACGCGGCGATCAAGCTGGGCGTCGACAACCGGCGCTGGGCGGGCGTCCCCTTCTACCTGCGCACCGGCAAGCGCCTGGGCCGCCGGGTCACCGAGATCGCGGTGGTCTTCCAGCGGGCCCCGCACTCCCCCTTCGACTCCACCGCGACGGAGGAGCTGGGCGAGAACGCGATCGTCATCCGCGTCCAGCCCGACGAGGGCATGACGGTGCGCTTCGGCTCCAAGGTGCCGGGCACCTCGATGGAGATCCGGGACGTGTCGATGGACTTCGCATACGGCGAGTCCTTCACGGAGTCCAGCCCGGAGGCGTACGAACGGCTGATCCTGGACGTCCTGCTGGGCGACGCCAACCTGTTCCCGCGCCACCAGGAAGTGGAAGAGTCCTGGCGGATCCTCGACCCGATCGAGGAGTACTGGAGCACGCACGGGAAGCCCGCGCAGTACGCCTCGGGCGGCTGGGGCCCCCGGGAAGCCGACGAGATGCTCGCACGAGACGGACGGAGCTGGCGCAGGCCATGAGGATCGACCTGACCGACACCACGGCAAGCAAGATCAACAAGGCGCTGGTCCAGGGCCGCCGGGCCATCGGCACACCGGCCGTGGGCATGGTGCTCACCCTGGTCATCGTCACCGACGAGGAGAACGCCTACGACTCGATCAAGGCGGCCGAGGAAGCCTCGCACGAGCACCCCTCGCGCACCCTGGTCGTGATCAAGCGGCACCCGCGCAACCTGCGCGACCGCACCCGTTCGCATCTCGACGCCGAGGTCCGGGTGGGCTCCGAGGCCGGCACCGGCGAGACGGTGGTGCTGCGCATGTACGGCGAGGTCTCCGAGCACGCCGACTCCGTGGTGCTGCCGCTGCTGCTGCCGGACGCCCCGGTCGTCGTGTGGTGGCCGGTGGACTCGCCCGACGACCCCGCCGGGGATCCGCTGGGTGCGCTGGCCCAGCGCCGCATCACCGACCTGTACGCGGTGGAACGCCCGATGGAGACCCTGGAGCGCCGGGTCCGCACCTACGCGCCCGGCGACACCGACCTGGCCTGGACCCGGCTGACGCTGTGGCGTTCCATGCTGGCCGCCGCCCTCGACCAGGCCCGGGTGCCGGTGACCTCCGCGACCGTGGAGGCCGAGGCGGACAACCCGGCGGCCGAGCTGCTGGCCCGCTGGCTGGAGGCGCGGCTGCACGTCACGGTCGACCGTGTGATCACCGACGGTCCGGTCGTCACGGCCGTCCGCCTCGGGACCGCCAACGGCGAGATCGTCATCGACCGGCCCGAGGGACCGATCGCCACGATGACCCTGCCCGACCAGCCCCCGCGTTCCCTCGCGCTGAAGGTCCGCTCGACCTCCGAACTGATCGCCGAGGAGCTACGGCGCCTCGACGCGGACGAGATGTACGCCATCGCCCTGCGCGGCGAGGCCGGCAAGGAGACCCCTGTCCATGTCTGAGACCGACACCCCGAAGCTCGACCGGCGGCCCGAGTGGACCGCGCTGGCGGACCACCGCAAGGACGCGCTGGCCCACCCGGACCTGCGCGAGCTGTTCGCCGACGACCCCGGGCGGGCCGAGCGGTACGTCGTGCGCGTCGGCGACCTGCGCATCGACTACTCCAAGAACCTGGTCACCGACGAGACGCTGGCGCTGCTGCGGGAGCTGGCCGCCGCGACCGGCGTATTCGAGCTGCGCGACGCGATGTTCCGCGGCGAGCGGATCAACATCACCGAGGACCGGGCGGTGCTGCACACCGCGCTGCGCGCCCCGCGGGACGCGGTGATCGAGGTCGACGGCGAGAACGTCGTGCCCAAGGTGCACGCCGTGCTGGACAGGATGGCCGACTTCTCCGACCGGGTCCGTTCCGGCGAGTGGACCGGCCACACCGGCAAGCGCATCAGGAACGTCGTCAACATCGGCATCGGCGGCTCCGACCTCGGTCCGGCGATGGCCTACGAGGCGCTGCGGGCGTTCACCGACCGCTCGCTGACCCTCCGCTTCGTGTCGAACGTGGACGGCGCCGACCTGCACGAGGCGGTCCGGGACCTGGACCCGGCCGAGACGCTGTTCATCGTGGCGTCCAAGACGTTCACCACCATCGAGACGATCACCAACGCGACCTCGGCGCGCTCCTGGCTGCTGGACGGCCTGGGAGGCGACGAGAAGGCGGTCGCCAAGCACTTCGTCGCCCTGTCGACGAACGCCGAGAAGGTCGCCGACTTCGGCATCGACACGGCGAACATGTTCGAGTTCTGGGACTGGGTCGGCGGCCGTTACTCGTACGACTCGGCGATCGGTCTCTCCCTGATGATCGCCATCGGCCCGGACCGCTTCCGGGAGATGCTCGACGGCTTCCGCATCGTCGACGAGCACTTCCGCAACGCCGAGGCCCCGGCCAACGCCCCGTTGATCCTCGGTCTGCTGGGCGTCTGGTACGGCAACTTCATGGGCGCCCAGTCGCACGCCGTCCTGCCGTACAGCCACTACCTGTCGAAGTTCACCGCCTACCTCCAGCAGCTGGACATGGAGTCCAACGGCAAGTCGGTGGACCGCGAGGGGCGCCCCGTTCAGTGGCAGACCGGGCCGGTGGTCTGGGGCACGCCGGGCACCAACGGCCAGCACGCCTACTACCAGCTGATCCACCAGGGCACCAAGCTCATCCCGGCCGACCTGATCGGCTTCGCCCGGCCCGTCGCCGAGCTGAGCGACGAGCTGAAGGCCCAGCACGACCTGCTGATGGCCAACCTGTTCGCCCAGGGACAGGCGCTGGCCTTCGGCAAGACCTCGGACGAGGTCCGCGCCGAGGGCGTGCCCGAGGAGCAGGTGCCGCACCGCACCTTCCGGGGCAACCACCCCACCACCACCGTCTTGGCCACCGAGCTGACCCCCTCCGTCCTGGGCCAGCTGATCGCGCTGTACGAGCACAAGGTGTTCGTGCAGGGCGCGATCTGGAACATCGACTCCTTCGACCAGTGGGGCGTCGAGCTCGGCAAGGTCCTCGCCAAGCGCGTCGAGCCGGCCCTCACCGAGGGCGCCGACGTACCCGGCCTCGATCCGTCCACGGCCGCGCTGGTGGCCGCCTACCGTGAACTGAAGGAAGTGCACTGACATGCAGATCGGTCTTGTGGGCCTCGGCAAGATGGGCGGCAACATGCGCGAGCGTCTGCGCAACGCCGGCCACACCGTCGTCGGATACGACACCAACCCCGAGCTGGCCGACGTGAACAGCCTCGTCGACCTGGTCGAGCAGCTGGAGCGGCCGCGCGCGGTCTGGGTGATGGTGCCGGCCGGTGCCGCCACCCAGAGCGTCATCGACCAGCTGGGGAGCCTGCTCCGGCACGGCGACACCGTCATCGACGGCGGCAACTCCCGCTGGACGGACGACGAGAAGCACGCCGAGGAGCTGGCCAAGCACGGCATCAACTTCGTCGACGCCGGCGTCTCCGGCGGCGTGTGGGGCCTGAAGAACGGCTACGCGCTCATGGTCGGCGGCGAGAAGGAGGTCGTCGACGACCTCAAGCCGATCTTCGACGCGCTCAAGCCCGAGGGCCCCTACGGCTACGTCCACGCGGGCAAGGTCGGCGCGGGCCACTTCTCCAAGATGGTCCACAACGGCATCGAGTACGCCATGATGCAGGCTTACGCCGAGGGCTGGGAGCTGCTGGAGAAGGTCGATTCCGTGGACAACGTCCGCGAGGTCTTCCGCTCCTGGCAGGAGGGCACGGTCATCCGCTCCTGGCTGCTCGACCTGGCCGTCAACGCCCTCGACGAGGACCACCACCTGGACAACCTGCGCGGCTACGCGCAGGACTCGGGCGAGGGACGCTGGACCGTCGAGGCGGCCATCGACAACGCCGTGCCGCTGCCCGCGATCACGGCCTCCCTCTTCGCGCGGTTCGCGTCCCGGCAGGAGGACTCGCCGCAGATGAAGATGATCGCCGCGCTGCGCAACCAGTTCGGCGGCCACGCGGTGGAGGCCGCGAAGAAGTAGGCGCTCACCGGGGCGGTCCGGAAAGCGCGTTGACGTGATCGGCCGGTTCGGGTCAGAGTCCCTCCCTGATGGAGATCAACGACCTGACACCGGCCGAGACGCGCGTCTGGCGGGCGTTCGCCTCCGGCGCCCTCGTGGACTTCCGCGCCTCGGACGACGAGGACCCCGCCGACGGTGGCGCCTGGGGACCCGAACGCACCGTCCGCGCCCGCGTGTTGAGGACACTGCTGCTGGACGGCCCGCGCGCGGAGGGCGAGGTGCCCGCGCTCAATCTGGCGGGGGTGCGCGTCACCGGTGTCCTGGAACTCCAGTACGCGACGGTCGACCATCCCGTGCGGCTGCGGTACTGCCACTTCGAGGACGTGCCGCGCCTGTACGGAGCGCGGCTGCGCGAGGTGAACCTGAGCGAGTCCGTGCTGCCCGGGCTGGTCTCGCACGCCGTCCGGGTGGAGGGTGTGCTGCGGCTGACCCGCACCCGGTTCGCGGGGATGGTGCGGCTCGGCGGCGCGGAGGTCACCGGGAGCCTGTACCTCGAGAGCACGCGGATCCAGGCGCCGGACGCCGAGGGACCGGTGCTCCAGCTCAACCAGGCCGTGCTGGGTGCCGACCTGTGGGCACCGGGCCTGGTGGCGCGGGGCGAGGTGCGGCTCGACGGCGCCCGGGTGACCGGGACCGTCAACCTCACCGACGCGGTGCTCGACCGGCCGGGCGGCACCGCGCTGAAGGCCGAGACACTGGCGGCCGAGTCCGACGTGCTGATGCGGAACGCCGAGGTGCGGGGCCGGCTGGAACTGCGCGGGGCGCGCATACCCGGGCGGCTGGACCTCTCCCACGCGCGTCTGGCCAACCCCGACGGAACCGCGATACGGGCCAGCAGCTGTGTGATCGGCGAACTGTGGCTGCGCCAGTGTCCGAGGGTGGAGGGCGCCCTCAACCTGCGCCGCTCCCAGGTGGACGTCCTGTTCCTCGAACCGGAGGCCGTACCGGCCTGGGTCCAGCTCAACGACCTCACCTACACCTCGCTCATCCCGCACGAGCCCGCCGAGCGACGGCTGCCGATGCTGGAGAAGGGCGACAGCTATCTGCCCTTCGTCTACGAGCAGTTGACCGCCTCCTACCGCAGGATCGGTGACGACGACGCGGCCCGGACGGTCCAGCTCGCCAAGCAGCGACGGCACCGGCGCACCCTGCCCTGGTACGGCCGACTCTGGGGCCACGTACAGGACATGACCGTCGGCTACGGCTTCCGGCCGCTGCGCGCGGGCGGCTGGCTGCTGTCGCTGCTCGCGGTCGGCTCGGTGGCGTTCGGACTGCACCACCCGCCGCCGCTCAAGCCCGCCGAGGCCCCCGACTTCGACCCGGTGTTCTACACCCTCGACCTGTTGCTGCCGGTGATCTCCTTCGGGCAGGAGAACGCCTTCGCCCCCGAGGGCGGCCACCAGACGCTGGCGTACGTCCTCATCATCACGGGGTGGATCCTGGCCACCACGGTGATCGCGGGCCTGACCCGCACCGTCAGCCGGCAGTGAACGCCCGCACCGCGTGCTGCGCCGCCAGCCGGACCGGCGCGTTCGCCGCGCCGTAGCCCCGGTAGCCGCCGTCGCGCTGGACCAGTTCGAAGAAGACCCGGCCGACGGTGTGCGTGTAGCAGTGCCGGAAGGTGCCGTGCGCGTCGCGGTCGTAGAGGATGCCCAGCTCCCGGTACGTCTCCAGCTCCCCGTCGGCGAACTCGAAGCGGGCGGCGAGGTCGTCGTAGTAGTTGGCGGGGATCGGCAGCAGCGGGCCGCCGGCCTCGCGGTAGCGGCGGGCGGCGGCGACCACGTCGTCGGTGGCCAGGGCGAGGTGCTGGGCGTGCGCGGTGTCGTCCGTGGGTGCCGGGCCGACGGTCAGGGCGATGCGCACGGCGCCGTCGTCCGTGCTCACGGCGCGGCTGCGCAGCAGGCCGTAGGGGTCGGCGACGTCCACGCTCTCCTGCGAGCGCAGGCCGAGCACGGAGCGGTGGAAGAGGGCCGCCTCGTCGAACTGGTGCCAGGGCTGGGCGAGGGAGAGGTGGTCGACGCGCCAGGGTCCCCCGTCGTGCGGCGCGGGCGCCACGTCCTCGAAGTCGGCGCGCCAGTCGGGCAGCGGGGAGCGCCGGGTCGCGCAGAAGAACAGCTCCGTGCCGTCGGGCGCGGCGACCGCCTCCAGTTCCGCGTCCCCGGGCGCGCGGCGGCGCGGCAGCACCGGGGCGAGCAGGGCCTCGGCGCGGCGGGCGGCCCCGGCGGGGTCGGGCGACTCCAGGCCGACGGCGGCCAGCCGGGTGCCGTCGCGGCGCTCGGCCGGGCCGGTGTTGACCAGGACGCGGGCTTCGCCGTGCTGCCACAGGTCGACGGGCTTGCCGCGGTGGCGTGCGGTGCGGGTGAAGCCCAGCGCCCCGAGCACGGCGGAGACGGGGGCGGCGTCGGGCGTGACCAGTTCGGCGAAGGCGATCCCGGTGGGCGGTGCGGGGGCGGGCGGGGTCGCGAGGCCGACGGTCTCCTGGAGGGTCAGCAGGGAGCGCCGGGCGTCCACCGCCGTGGGGCCGGCCTCGGACTGGCGGAAGACGTCGTTGAAGACCTCCAGGGAGAGCGGGCCCCGGTAGCCCGCGCGCAGCACGTGCCGCACCAGACCGGCGACGTCGAAGCCGCCCTGGCCGGGGAAGCAGCGGTAGTGGCGGCTCCACTGGAGCACGTCCATGGCGAGCAGCGGCGCGTCGGCGAGCTGGAGGAAGAAGATCTTCTCGCCGGGGATGTCCTCGATGCCCTTGGGGTCGCTGCCCCGGGAGAGGATGTGGAAGCTGTCGAGGCAGGTGCCGAGCGCGGGGTGGTCGGCGCTCTTCACCACCTGCCAGGCGTGGTCGTAGGTGCTGATGTGCCGGCCCCAGGCGAGCGCCTCGTAGGCGACGCGGACGCCGTGGTCCTCGGCGAGGCCGGCGAGGCGGCTGAGTTGCTCGGCGGCGAGGGCGTCGTCGTCCAGGGCGTGCGGCGAGACGCTGGAGCAGACCAGGACGGTGTCCGCGCCGAGCCGGCCCATCAGCTCGAACTTGTGCCGGGCCCGGCGCAGGGCGCGGGCGAACTCCTCCTCGGGCAGCGCCTCGATGTCCCGCATGGGCTGGTAGAGGTCGACCGAGAGGCCGAGGTCGGCGCAGCGGGCGCGGATCTCCTCGGGGGTGAGGGGGCTGGCCAGCAGGTCGTTCTCGAAGATCTCCACGCCGTCGAAGCCCGCCCGGGAGGCGGCGGTGAGCTTCTCGGTGAGCGAGCCGCTGAGGGAGACGGTGGCGATGGACGTCCGCACGTCGGTACCTCTTCCTACTTCGGGGCGCCGACCACGCCGGCCAGGTCGGCGATGTCGGCGAGCATCCGCACGGCGTCGGGTTCCCGCCCGGTGAACAGCCGGAACGCGTCGGCCGCCTGGAAGACCGCCATGCCGCCTCCGTCGAGGGTGGCGCAGCCCAGGGCGCGGGCGGTGCGCAGCAGTTCGGTCTCCAGCGGGCGGTAGACGACCTCGGCGACCCACAGCCCGGGGTGGAGCAGGGCGGCGGGCAGCGGCAGGCCGGGGTGGGCGGCCATGCCGGTGGGGGTGGCGTGGACGATGCCGTCGGCCTCGGCCAGCAGCGCGGGCAGCCGGTCGGGGGCGGCACAGGCGGCGCGTCCGGTCCCGAAGTGCCGGTTCAGCTGGGCGGCGAGGGCGGCGGCCCGCTCGGGCAGCGCGTCGACGACGGTGACCTGCCCGGCGCCCAGGGTGAGCGTGGCGTGGGCGACGGCCGCGCCCGCGCCGCCGGCGCCGAGCTGCACGATCCGCTCCAGCGGCGCGTCGGGCAGGCCCCGGGCGAAGGACGCGGCGAAGCCGGTGACGTCCGTGTTGTGACCGGTGGCCCGGCCGGTGTCGTCGAAGACGACCGTGTTGACCGCGCCGAGCGCCTCGGCCTGCGGGGCGAGCGCGTCCAAGTGCTCGATGACGAGCTGCTTGCACGGGTGGGTGATGTTCAGCCCGTCGACGCCGAGGTCCCGGGCGGCGCGCAGCAGGTCGCCCACGGCCTCGGGCGGCACCCCGAGGGTGTCGACGTCGATCAGCCGGTACAGGTAGCGCAGGCCCTGCCGGTCGGCCTCCCGCTGGTGCAGGGCCGGGCTGAGCGACGGGCCGATGCCGGAGCCGATCAGTCCGACGAGATACGAGTCCTTGGCCACCGGGGACCTCCTGAGCGGCTCGGGTCCACGCCCGAGCGACCAATGTACGAACCAGTACGTTAGTCATAGCAGGAGGGCGGGGCGGGAGGGAAGGCCGGGGCTTCTACAATCACCGCACGTCCCTCGCCCGCAGCGCCTCCCCAGCCCGCAGTTCCGCCCCGGCCCCCGAAGGAACCCGATGACCAGCGTCGACGAACCGGCACGATCCGGCGCGCGCACCCGTGACGCCGCCCGCACCCGGGCCGAGATCCTCGACGTGGCCACGCGGGAGTTCGCCCGGGCCGGCTACGACGGGGCCCGCGTCGACGAGATCGCCGCCCGCACCCGCACCACCAAGCGGATGATCTACTACTACTTCGGCGGCAAGGAGCAGCTGTTCACGGCCGTGCTGGAGCGGGCGTACGGCGTGATCCGGGAGGCCGAGCAGCAGCTCGACGTCGAGCACCTGGACCCGGTGGCGGCCATCCGGCGCCTCGCCGAGGTGACCTTCGACCACCACGAGCGCCACCCCGACTTCATCCGCCTGGTCAGCATCGAGAACATCCACGACGCCGAGCACATCGCGTCCTCCGAGATGCTGGCCAGCATCGGCTCCCCGGCCCTCGAGGTGATCCGCCGCATCCTGGAGGAGGGGCAGCGCTCCGGCCTGTTCACGGCCGACGTCGACGCCGTCGACCTGCACGCGATGATCAGCTCCTTCTGCTTCTTCCGGGTCGCCAACCGGCACACCTTCGGCGCGCTGTTCGGCCGCGACCTGGTCGCCCCGGACCAGCGCGAGCACTACCGGACCATGCTCGGCGACATGGTGATCGCCTACCTGACGGCGGAGCGCGCGGCGGACTGAGCGGCCGGCTCCGGGACGGCCGGGACCCCTTGACACACGCGAAACGTGCGCGCAACATCCCTTCCCATCCGCGACTAACTACCCAGTGGGTTAATTAGCCGATCGGCACTTCTCCCCTCCGCTCGCTCCGCCTACGGTGGAGCCCCCCGAAGGAGCAACGCCGTGTCCGTCCCCGCCCCCGCGCCCCAGGGCGCCGCTCCGCCCGGCCAGCCGAAGAAGGCGGCCACCGCCGCCTGGATCGGCAGCGCACTGGAGTACTACGACTTCTTCATCTACGGCAGCGCCGCCGCGCTGATCTTCCCCGAGGTCTTCTTCGACGAGTCGGACCCGGCCACCGCGACCCTGCTGTCGCTGGCCACCTTCGGCGTCGCGTACGCCGCCCGTCCCGTCGGCGCGTTCTTCCTCGGGCACGTCGGCGACCGCATGGGCCGCAAGAAGATCATGGTGTTCACGCTGATCCTGATGGGCGTGTCGACCTTCCTCATCGGCTGTCTGCCCACGCGCGAGCAGGTCGGCACGCTCGCTCCGGTGCTGCTGGTGCTGTGCCGCATCCTCCAGGGCATCTCGGCGGCGGGCGAGCAGGCCAGCGCCAACTCGATGACGCTGGAGCACGCGCCGCCGGGCAAACGCGGCTTCTTCACCAGTTTCACCCTCAGCGGCACCCAGGGCGGGCAGTTGCTGGCCACCCTGGTCTTCCTCCCCGTCGCCGCCCTCCCCGAGGAGCACCTGCTGACCTGGGGCTGGCGGGTCCCGTTCTGGCTGAGCGTCGTGGTCGCGGTCGTCGGTTACGTCATCCGCCGAAAGCTCGACGAGACGCCGGCCTTCGCGCAACAGGCGGCCACCGAGGGCGTCGCGAAGATGCCGCTCGTGGTGCTGGCGCGCGACCACTGGGCGGACGTGCTGCGGGTGGTCGCGGGGGCGCTGATCGCCTCGGTCAGCACGATCTTCACGGTGTGGGCGCTGGCCTACGCGACCAGTGACTCGGTCGGCATGTCCCGCACCGCCATGCTGTGGGTGGGGGCGCTCGCCAACGTCGTCGCGCTCGCCGCGATCCCGCTGTGGGCGACGCTGTCGGACCGGATCGGCCGGCGCCCGGTGTACCTGATCGGCGCGGTGGGCAGCGCGGTGACGATGTTCCTGTACCTGTGGGCGATCTCCAGCGGCTCGTACGCGCTCACCTTCCTCACCGGCATCGTCGCCTTCGGTGTCGTCTATAGCGCCGCGAACGGCGTGTGGCCCGCCTTCTACGGCGAGATGTTCTCCACCCGGGTCCGGTTGTCCGGCGTGGCGATCGGAACGCAGATCGGCTTCGCGGTGGCCGGGTTCGCGGTGACGTTCGCGGCGCGGATCGCCGGTCCGGACGGCGACGACTGGTTCGCGGTGGCGCTGTTCACGGCGGCGCTGTGCGTCCCGCCGGTGATCGCCGCGCTGTCGGCCCGGGAGACCCACCGGGTGCCGACCGAGGAGCTGGGCGAGCGCGGTCGCGCGAAGGCCGCCGCCCCGGAGACGGTGGCGGCCTGAGCCCCGGGCCGGTGGCCGACCGCGGGTCCGTCGGCGTTGGAGGGCCGCGGGCCGGCCCCCCGCCCCGGTTCAGGCTTCGGTGGCGGCGGCGTCCAGCAGCGGGCCGAGTTCGCGGGCGACGGTCGTCAGCGCCCGTACGTCCCGCTCGGCGCGGGCGATGACGATCGCCCCCTCCAGGGCGCTGATCATCAGTGTGGCGAGCGGCTCGGACCGGGCCGCCGGCACACCCATACCGGTGAGGGCGTCGGCGACCGGGCGGGTCCAGGCGGCGAAGGCGTCGGCGGCGGCTCGGCGGGCGGTCTCGGAGGACTGGGCGCGGTCCACCGTCGCCGCGGCGACCGGGCATCCGCCGGCGAAGCCGGAGGTCCGGTACTCGTCGGTCCACTGGCCCACCATCGCCGCGAACAGCCCGCTCGGCGTCGGCCGCTCCATCGCCGCCAGGAAGCGCGCGACCCGGTCGGCCGCGTACCGCCCGGCCCACCGCAGCGCCTCGGCGACCAGTTGCTCCTTGCCGCCGGGGAAGTAGTGCTGGAGCGATCCCCGGGGCGCCCCGGCGTGCGCGGCGACATCCCGCATCCCGGTCGCCTCCACCCCGTCGCGGCGGATCAACTGGGCGGCGCTGAAGACCATCCGCTCCCTGGGGCCCCGTTCGGGCTTCACCATCGAGGGCTCCCTCCGCACCTCGCACCTTCACTCACCTGCCGTCCACCGCCCTTCCCGGCGGCGTGACCACTCTATGACGGGCGTCATAACCGGGGCTACTATGACAGGTGTCATAACGAGGGCCCGCCGTGTGGCGCGCCCGGTACGGACGGACGGGTGGTGCGTCGTGCGGGTCGGTTTCCTCGGTCTCGGTGTCATGGGTCAGCCGATGGCCCTGCGTCTGGCGGACGCCGGCACACCGCTCGTGGTCCACAACCGCACCCCCGCCCGGGCCGAGCCCCTGCGCGCGGTCGGCGCCGAGGTGGCGGCCGGTCCCGCCGAGGTCTTCGAGCGGGCCGACGCGGTCCTCCTGATGCTGGCCGACGAGGCGGCGACCGACGCCGTGCTGGCGCGCGGCACCCCGGAGTTCGCCTCCCGCGTCGCCGGGCGCCTGGTCGTCCACATGGGCACCACCTCGCCGGAGTTCTCCCGCGGCCTGGAGACCGACGTCCGCGCGGCGGGCGGACGCTACGTCGAGGCGCCCGTCTCCGGTTCCCGGGTGCCGGCGCAGAACGGCCGGCTGGTGGCGATGCTGGCCGGCGAGGAGAGCGCGGTGGCCGAGGTGGCCCCGCTCCTCGCTCCCCTGTGCCACGAGTCCTTCGCGTGCGGTCCGGTGCCGGGTGCCCTGCTGACGAAACTCTCCGTGAACCTGTTCCTGATCACCCAGGTGACCGGTCTCGTCGAGGCGTTCCATTTCGCCGAGCGCCAGGGCCTGGACCGGGCCCGTTTCCTCGACGTCCTGGAGGCCGGCCCGATGGCCAGCGCCGTCTCCCGCATGAAGGCGCCGAAGCTGCTGGCGGGTGACTTCAGCGTGCAGGCGGCGGCCCTGGACGTCCTGAAGAACAACCGGCTGATCGCCGAGGCGGCCCGCGGGGCGGGAGTCGCCTCTCCCCTCCTCGACGCCTGCCACACCCTGTTCGAGGAGACGGTGGCCCTCGGGCACGGCGGTGAGGACATGGTGGCGGTGCTGCGCGCGATCGAGGCGCGTACCGGAGCGCACGGCGGGTCCCGAGGTCTGGAGGCGTCCTGACGGGGTATGCCGGACGCACCTCGGTGAGCGACCTGGGAGGCGAGGGACATGACACCCCTGCGGCAGGAGATCGACGCGGACGCGGCGGGACTGGACGCCGACGCGCTGGACCGGCTCGACGGGCACTTCGCCCGGCAGGTCGACGAGGGGCGGCTGCCCGGTTTCCTGGTGGCCGTCGCCCGCGGCGGGCGCGTCGCCCACCTCACGGTGCACGGGATGCGGGACGTGGCCGCCGGACTGCCCGTGACGGCCGACACCCTGTGGCGCATCTACTCCATGACCAAACCGGTCACGGCCGTGGCCGCCCTGACGCTGGTGGAGGAGGGGCGGCTGTCGCTCGACGACCCGGTGGAGCGGTACCTCCCGGCGTTCGCCGGGCCCCGGGTGTACGTGGAGGGGACCGCGGACGACGTCGTCACCCGGCCGGCCTCCGGGCCGGTCCTGGTCCGGCACCTGATGACCCACACGGCCGGCCTCACCTTCGGCTTCTACCACGCGCACCCCGTCGACGCCCTGTACCGGGCGGCCGGCCTGGAGTCGTCGACGCGGCCGGGCGCGGACCTGGCGGAGACCGTCGACCTGTACGCGAGCCTGCCGCTCCAGTTCGAGCCGGGCACACGGTGGAACTACTCGGTGGCCAGCAATGTGCTCGGACGGCTCGTGGAGGTGGTGTCCGGCCGGCCGCTCGACGTGTTCTGCGCCGAGCGGATCTTCCGGCCGCTGGGCATGCCGGACACCGGCTTCGAGGTCACCGACGAGCAGGCCGGGCGGCTGGCCGAGCTGTACGGCGAGACGGACGACGGCGGCATCGCGCCGGTCCCCGGACTGCCGCTGCGGGGCCGGCCGCGGTTCCTCTCGGGCAGCGGCGGCCTGGTCTCCTCGGCGTACGACGTCCACCGCTTCGCGGAGCTGCTGCGGCGCCGGGGCGAACTCGACGGGGTCCGCGTCCTCGCCCCCGCGACGGTCGACCTGATGACCCGCAACCACCTGCCCGGCGACGCCGACCTGCGCTCCTTCGGCAGCCGCCCGGCGCACGACCGGCCCGGCAACGACGGTGTCGGCTTCGGACTCGGGGTCTCCGTGGTGATCGACCCGAGCCGCACCGAGGCGCCCTCCGGGCTCGGCACGTACGGCTGGAGCGGGGTGGCGACGACCACCTTCTGGGTCGACCCGGAGCATGACCTGACGGTGCAGTTCCTGACCCAGGTCCGGCCGAAGTCCTCGCACACCGTCTACCCGGACCTCAAGCGGCTCGTGGCCGCCGCCCTGACGGACTGACCGTCCCCCTCAGGACGACAGGTGCGCCACCGCGTCGAGGTGGGGCAGGTGGTGGTCGAGCCGTTCCCGTTTGGTGCGCAGATAGGTGATGTTGCTGGCGCACGGCGGTATCAGCAGCGGCACCTGCTCGGTGACCCCGATGCCGTGCCGCACCAACGCCTCCCGTTTGCGCGGGTTGTTGGACATCAGCCGCACCGAACGCACCCCGAGGTCGGCCAGGATGCGGGCGGCCACGCCGTAGTCGCGGGCGTCCACCGGCAGACCGAGCGCGAGATTGGCCTCCACGGTGTCCAGGCCCTCCGCCTGCAACGCCATCGCACGCAGTTTCGCGAGCAGCCCGATGCCCCGGCCCTCGTGACCGCGCAGATAGACGACCACGCCGCTTCCGGCGGCGGCCACCTCCTGGAGGGCCGCGGCGAGTTGGGCGCCGCACTCGCAGTGCCGGGAGCCGAGGGCGTCGCCCGTCAGGCACTCCGAGTGCAGCCGGGTGAGCACGCCGTCGGGGCCCGGGTCGCCGTGGACGAGTGCGACCTGCTCGTCCCCGCGCTCGTGGTCGAAATACCCGTACGCCCGGAATTGCCCGTAGACGGTGGGCAGCGGAGTCACCACGACACGCTCCACATCCGTGCGCTGCGCTGCCTGCTCACCGAGTACACCGATTTTTTCCGTCATGATTCTCGCATTCCTCAACAGATGCTCTAATGGCTCAACAGTTTTCTCGACCGAGACGAAGGGCCGTGCGGGAATGGATGTCTCACTGGTGCCGGCGGACACGACCGAGGACGTGCGCGGGCGGGGCGTGGGAGTGCCGCGCCAGATCGCGGTGCTGCCGGTGGGCAGTTACGAACAGCACGGCCCCCACCTGCCGCTGGCCACCGACACGCTCGTCGCGTGCGCCGTGGTCCGGGAGATCGCCGCCGCGTACCCCGTGCACCCGCTCCCGCCGGTGACGATCGGCTGCTCGCACGAGCACGCGGACTGGCCGGGTACGGTCAGCGTCTCCGCGGTGACGCTGTACGCGGTGGTACGGGACATAGCCGACTCCCTGCGCCGCTCGGGCGTCGACGCGCTGGTGGTGGTCAACGGCCACGGCGGCAACTACGTACTGGGCAACGTCGTCCAGGAGGCGTCCGCGCGGGGGGAACGGATGGCCCTGTTCCCGGCCGTGGAGGACTGGGAGACGGCGCGGGAGCGGGCCGGGGTGACCACCTCGCTGCTCACCGACATGCACGCGGGGGAAATCGAGACATCCATTCTTCTGCACGCGCATCCCGAATTGGTCCGGCCCGGTCACGAGGCCGCCGATTTCGTCGCCGACGACCGGCGTCATCTGCTCTCCCTCGGTATGTCCGCCTATACCGATTCCGGTGTCATCGGACGCCCGTCACGCGGTTCGGCGGAAAAGGGGAAGGAACTGCTGGCGAGCCTCGCGGATTCCTTCGCTGCGTATTTCTCGCTCCTTACGGAGGTGGAGCCGCCCCGGCCGGGGGGCGAGCGCGGGTAGGTCCCGCCGGGCGCGGGGTGGGGGGCGGCCGGGTGGGGGTGTGGGCCCGGGTGGGACCGGGGGTGGGGGTCCGGGTGGGACTGGAGGTGGGGGTCCGGGTGGGACTGGAGGTGGGGGTCCGGGTGGGACTGGAGGTGGGGGTGGGGGTGTGGGTGGGGTACGGCGGTGGTGCCGGAGCGTCCGGCGCGCTGTCCGGCGTACCAGCGCCCGACGAGCACGACGGCGCCGGGCAGCCCGGCCACGAAGCTGAGGACCCCGTACACCGCTGCCACGCCCAGTCCGGTGCCCGCGCCGAGCCCGGCCGCGCCGAACGCCCAGGCGGTGACGCCCTCCCGGGGACCCCAGCCGCCGACGTTGAGCGGCAGCGTCATGGCGAGCAGCGCGAGCACGGCCAGCGGTGTCAGTACGGCGACGGAGGCTCCGCTGCCGGCCACGCGGGCGGCGAGGAAGAACATCGCCAGGTACCCGGCCAGGACGACGGCCGACGACAGCGCGATCCCCGGCAGGTTCGCGCGGGACAGCAGCGCTTCGCGCGCCTCGGCGAGCATCGTCGGCCGGCCCCGCCGTCCCTCGGGCGCGGGCACCCGGTTCCTGCGCACGGCGACGGCGACGGCGAGCGCGCCGAGTACGGCCGGCGCGGCGATCGGCGCCGCCTGCCGGGCCCCGGTCAGCAACGGGGAGGGCATGGTGAGCAGCACCGCCACGCCGAAGACGGCCAGCGTGAGTTGACCGGCGGCGCGTTCGAGGACGACGGATCGCACGCCGCGTCCCAGGTCGCCGGTGCTCCGCCCGTGCCGCACCGCGCGGTGCACGTCGCCGAGGATTCCGCCGGGCAGGGCGGCGTTGAGGAAGAGGGCGCGGTAGTAGTCGGCGACGGCCGGCGCGAGGGGCAGCCGGATGCGCAGACCCCGGGCCACCAGGGACCAGCGCCAGGCGCTGCACACGGTGGTGACCAGCCCGATCCCGAGCGCCGCCAGCAGCGCGGGCCCGTCGATCCGCCGCAGCCCGCCGAGCAGCGGCCCGGTCCCCGTCCGCCACAGCAGCACGCCGAGGACGAGGACGCCGGCGAGGGTCCCCAGCCGGGTGCGCAGGGCGCGCGCGCCCGCGTCGGCCTTGGGTGCGCTCACGAGGCCGCGCCCTTCGGCCGGCACAGCGCCAGCAGGTCGGTGTGGTGGACGACGACGCGCAACTCCCCCGCGGCGCAGGCGGCGAGGCGCTCCTCCACGTACCGGGCGGCCGGCTCGCGCAGCTCGGGGCGCTGCTCGACGGCCGCCGCCACCCAGCCGCGCAGCCACTGCCCGGCGAGCGCGGCCTCGTCCGGTCCCAGCCGCCAGGGGGCGGACCGCGTCCGTACGGTCGCCCCGTACGCGGCGAACGCCTCGGCGGCCGTGCTCACGGCGTCAGGACCGAGCAGGCCGGAGCGGCGCTGGTGGTCGTTGAAGGCCAGGGTGAACTCGGTGTCCAGGGGGTGCTCGGGAGTCAGTTCGACACGACCGGCGACGGAGAGGGTCAGCAGCGCCGGGCATCCCGCGGCGGCACAGGCGGCGGCGAGCGCGTCGACCTCCCGGGCGGTGAGCACGTCCAGCAGCGCGGACGCCGTCACCAGCCCGGCACCGGTCAGCGCGTCCGGTGTGAGGCGGGCCAGGTCGCCGCGCCGGGTCTCGACCGTGACACGGCTCCCGTCGGCCGCGGCACGCGGGGTGCCGACGGCGGCGAAGTGCAGGAGGTAGGGGTCGCGGTCGTGCAGCACCCAGTGCTGGGCGCCGTCGAGCAGCGGCGCGAGCCAGCGTCCCATCGAGCCGGTGCCGCAGCCCAGGTCGTGCACGACGAGCCCGTCGTGCGCCGCCCGGCCCGGCCTGTCGGCGAGGCGGACACGGAGCGGACCGAGAAGGTCGTGCGCCCGCGCCGCGGCGTCGGCGGGCTCCCGCAGCCGCAGCCACTCGGGCGCGTAGCGGGGCGGGTCGTCGGGGTGGTCGGGGGTGGCGCCGGTACCGGCGGCGGTCGTCGGGGGCTCGGCGGCGGACTCCGGGGCCTCGGCGGCGGGCTGCTCCGCGGACCCGGTGAAGGGCCTCGCGGTCCCGGTGAGGGGCGTCGCGGTCCCGGCCGTCTCGCGCAGGCGGATGGTGTCCCGGTCGGCGGCGGGCCCTGGGGGGTGGGCGGCGGGGCGGGCGGAGTGATCGGCGGCGGGGTGGGCGAGGTGGTCGGCGGCGGGGTGGTCGGTGAGCCGCCCGGCGCCGGGCTGTCCGGCGGCCCAGGCGGCCCACGCGGCCCACGCGGCCGGCCGATCGGTGCGCCCGGCGGTCCCGGCGGACGGTTCCGGAGCGGTGCCGCCGGGCGCGGTGGCAGGACGGCCGCGCCTTCGCACCGGTTCCCCGCCCCGCGGCGGGTCCGTCGGGAGTGGTGCGACCGGGCCGACCGGTCCCGCGCCGGGGATCACGCCGTTCGCGGACTCGGCGGCGTCCTGCGGGCCGGGCCGGGCCGCCACGGGCCCCCCGGCCGGTGCCGTCGTCTTCCTCATGCCGCCCTCCGGGGCTCGTCCGGGAGCCTGCGGAGTACCGCGGCCAGGCTCCGTGCCGTGGCCGCCCAGCCGTTCAGGGCGGCGCGGCGGCCGCGCGCCGCCGCCTTGAGCCGGCGCCGCACGTCCGCCTCGCCGAACCAGCAGCGCAGTTCCGCGGCGAGCGCGGCGGGGTCCTCCGGCGGCACGAGGATGCCGGGCACCCCACCGTCGGGCGCGCGTCCCAGCGCCTCCGGGAGGCCGCCGACGTCCGTGGCGAGCACGGGCACCCCGCGTGCGAGGGCTTCGGTCACCGCCATGCCGTACGTCTCGGCGTACGAGGTGAGGACCATGAGGTCGGCGCTTGCGTAGGTGGCGTCGAGTTCCGCGCCGGACCGCGGACCGGCGAGCTCCAGCCGTTCCTGGAGCCCGTGCCGCTCGATCAGCCTCCGCAGCCTGCCGACGTACTCCGGGTCGTGCCCGAGCCCGCCGACGCACACGCAGCTCCACGGCAGGTCGGCGACGGTCGCCAGCGCCTCCACCAGCCGGTGCTGCCCCTTGCGCGGGGTGACGGCGGCGACGCACACCAGCCGCGAGACGCCGTCGGTACCGGGTGCGAGGGGCGCGATGTCGGCGCCGGGGGCGGCGACATGGACGCGGGCCGGGTCGAGACCGTGGTGGGAGACGAGCCGGCGCGCCGCCCAGTCGCTGGTGGCGACGACCGCGGGGACGGCACGCAGCACCGCGCGTTCGCGGGCGTCGAGGTCGGCGGCGACACCGGGGGCGAGGCCGGTCTCGTCGCCGAGCGGCAGGTGGACGAGGACGGCCGCCCTCAGGCGCTCCGCCTCGGGGACGACCACCTCCGGGACCCCGCAGGCCACCAGCCCGTCCAGCAGGACCACGGCGCCGTCCGGCAACCGGCGCAGCAGCCGCGCGAGTTCGGCGCGTGCGGCGGCGTCCGGCCGGGGCCAGGCACCGTCGACGGGCAGCCCGCGCACCCGCCAGCCGAAGCCGGGCAGGTCCAGCCGTACGCGCCGGTCGTAGGCGTTGCCGCCGCTCGGGGCGGCCGGGTCGTCGACCCCGCCGGGCATGACGAAGTGCACGGAGCGCAGGGACATGGGGACGATCCCGCCGTTCCTCGGTGCGGCCGGCGACTGCGCCGGCACGTAGGCGAGGCGAGCGCGCCCCGCCGTGGTGGGATTCACCGGCACGGTGGTCGGGGCGACCACCGGCTCGATCGGCGTGCGACCTGCCGGCTCGATCCTCGTGGAACCTGCCGGCCCGATCGTCGTGGAACCTGCCGGCTGGGACCTCGTGCGCCCCACCGGCTCGGGCGTCTCGGCCGCCGCCGGCTCGGGCGTCTCGGCCACCACCCGTTCGGTGGACGTGTCGGTCACAGCGCACGCTCGTAACTGGCCCAGGCGATGTGCGACTCGTGCAGAGTGACGGTGAGCCCGGCCAGACCTCTGGCTCCCTCGCCGAGCGCGCCCTTGCGCACGCGTTCGGCGAGCCGGTCGGCGATGACCATGGCCAGGAACTCGGTCGAGGTGTTGACGCCGGCGAAGTCCGGTTCGTTGTCGAGGTTGCGGTAGTTCAACTCGCTGACGACGGCGCCCAGTTCCCGGGTGGCCAGCCCGATGTCGACGACGATGTTGTCCTCGTCCAGCTGCTCGCGCCGGAAGGTGGCGTCCACCAGGAACGTCGCTCCGTGCAGACGTTGCGCCGGTCCGAAGACCTCGCCGCGGAAGCTGTGGGCGACCATGAGGTGATCGCGGACGGTGATGCTGAACAACGGACGACCCTCCAGGTGTGGCACGTCTGGTCCCCCGCCGGTCGGTGCGCGGGGTACCGTCCATTACGGCCCGGTGCCTTCCCGTGTTCAGCGGCCCGCACGTCTTTCTCAAGGTCAGGCGCGGAGGACTCGCCCGTCGAAGCCGCCCGGTCTCAGTCGTCGTTCCCGGCGTACCTGATCCGGTGGCACAGCGCCGGGATCTCGCCCGAGGCCAACCCCGGCATCACGTCGGGCAGTTCGGCGAACGCGGACTCGCCGGTGACGAGCGCGTCGAGCGCCGGGTCCGCGAGAAGGTCGAGGGCGAGGGCGAGCCGGTCGGCGTAGGTGCGGGTGCCGGCGCGCGCCGGGGAGACGGTGCCGACCTGGCTGCCGCGCAGGGTCAGGCGGCGGGAGTGGAACGCCTCGCCGAGCGGTACGGCGACGCGCCCGTCGCCGTACCAGCTCAGTTCGACGACGGTGCCCTCCGGCCGCAGCAGCTCCAGCGAGCGGGCGAGGCCCGCCTCCGTCGCGCTGGCGTGCACGACGAGGTCGAGGCCGTCGAGGGCGTCGGCGGGGGACGCGAAGCCGACGCCCAACGCGTCGGCGACCTTCGCCCGGTCCGGGTCGGCGTCGACCAACTGGACGCGGACGCCCGGGAACCGGGCCAGCAGCGCGGCCACCGAGCAGCCGACCATGCCCCCGCCGACCACCGCGATCCGGTCGCCGACCAGGGGCGCCGCGTCCCACAGCGCGTTGACGGCGGTCTCCACGGTGCCCGCGAGCACGGCCCGCCCGGCGGGGACGGCCGGGGGCACGGGGGTGACGGCGGCGGCCGGGACGACGTACCGCGTCTGGTGCGGGTACAGGCAGAAGACGGTGCGCCCGACGAGGTCCCCGGGCCCCTCCTCCACGACGCCGACGTTGAGATACCCGTACTTCACCGGTCCCGGGAAGTCGCCCTCCTGGAACGGCGCGCGCATGGCGGCGTACTGGCTCTCGGGCACCCGGCCGCGGAAGACGAGCGTCTCGGTGCCCCGGCTGACGCCGCTGAAGAGCGTGCGCACGAGCACCTCGTCCGCCGTCGGCTCGGGCAGGCGCACCTCGCGGATCACGCCCCGGCCGGGCGAGTCGAGCCAGAACGCGCGTGCGGTGCCTGTCATCGGATGTCCTCCTGAACGATCGGGAAGCCGCCCACGTACCGACGGATGCACGAGCCGCGCACAAGGTAGCGGCGCAGATCGTCTCTGTCACTCGGCCGGAGGGTGTTCGGTGGCCCTGAACAACACGTACAACGCCTACGACGCGAGGCCCGTTCAGCAGGAGACCGCGGTGGGGGCGGCCGCGCAGCTCCTTCTGCTGATCCTGCTCGCCACCGCGGTCGGCATGGGCACCGCGGGCTGGCTGACCGGCCTGGCCTTCGCACTCGCGTCATGGGCGGTGCTCTCCCGGGCCCTGCACCGCTCCCGGCTGCCGTCGTTCGGCCCGGCCAACCGGGTCACCCTCGGCCGGACCGTCCTGGTGGGCGGCGTGACGGCCCTGGTCGCGGACTCCTTCAGTGAAGCACCGCCCGTCTCCCTCCTCGTCGGCCTGACGGCCGTGGCTCTGCTCCTGGACGGCGTGGACGGCAAGGTCGCCCGCCGCACCGGCACCTGCTCCCCGCTGGGCGCCCGCTTCGACATGGAGGTCGACGCGTTCCTGATCCTGGTGCTCAGCGTGTACGTCGCGACGGACCTGGGCCCGTGGGTACTGCTGATCGGCGGCATGCGCTACGTGTTCGTCGCGGCGGCGCGCGTGTGGCCGTGGCTGACCGCCCCGCTGCCGCCGAGCACGGCCCGCAAGACGGTGGCCGCGCTGCAGGGCGTGTTGCTGCTGGTGGCGGGCGCGCACCTGCTGCCGCGTCCGGCCAACGCCGGGGTGGTGGTGCTGGCGCTCGGGCTGCTCGTGTGGTCGTTCGGGCGGGACGTGGTGTGGCTGTGGAGGACGTCGCGGACGGCCGCGCGGCCGTCGGTGACCGGACGGACGGCGGCGCGGAAGCTCGTCGCTCCGTGAGCGCCGTACGCCGCCCCGCACCGTCGGTCCCGCGCGGCCCCGGGCCCTGCGCGCAGCGGGACCGGTGGCGGGACCGGTGGCCGTGCCCGCCACCGGTCCCGGGAGCGATACCCACCACGGCACCCGGGGCCTGCGCCCACCACGGACGACCCGAAGACGAAGCCGTCACCACCGCACCCCGGGACCGCGCCCACCACGGACGCCCTGAAGACGAAGCCGTCACCACCGCACCCCGGGACTGCGCCCACCACGGACGCCCCCACCGGGACTGCGCCCACCACAAGCCCGAAGACGAAGCCGTCATCACCCCACCGGGCGCCGAGCCCACCACGGACCCGAAGGCTACGCGCGCCGCGGCAGCATCCCCGCCGCCGCCAGCGGTACGGCGGCCAGCACCAGCCACGGCACGGCGGCCGGCAGCCCGCTGTCCAGCAACAGGCCGGTCGCGGAGCTGCCCGCCAGCACGATGAGCCCGGAGACCGAGGACAGCGCCCCCGTGTAGAGCCCGAGCCGTCCGTCCTCGGCCAGGTCCGGCACCCAGGCACGGGCGACGGGCGCCACCAGCATCTGCCCCAGGGTGAGCAGGACGACGAACCCGGCGGCGGGCACCAGCCCGCCCGCCCCCGTCCACCCGGCGGGCCGCGCCACCGCCACCACGGCGAACCCGGCCGCGACCAGCGCCAGCCCCGCCACCATCGACCGGCGAGGCGCCAGCCGCTCCCCCGCCCACCGTGTCACCGGCAACTGCGCGGTTACCACCAGCAGCGAGGACAGCGCGAACAGCCAGGCCAGCGGCGCCTGGGAACCGGCGGCCCGCTCCACCTCGGCGGGCAGGGCCAGGTAGAGCTGGTTGTAGGCGAGCAGATAGGCGCCGTACGCGCAGCACAGCGCGAGGAAACGCCGGTTGCGCAGCAGCAGCCGCGCACCGCCCTTGGCCCGCACCCGCGCCCGCCCGGGAATGTGCTGCGGCAGCAGCCACGCGTGCCCGGCGAGGACCAGCACGAAGACACCGGCCCCGGCCAGACACGCCGTACGGAAGTCGACGGCCAGCAGCAGTGCCCCCAGCAGCGGCCCGACGAAGGCCCCCGCCTGACCGGCGACGGTGAACAACGCCAGCACCCGGGTCCGGTCCCCGCCGCCCGCCTCCTCCCACAGCACCGCCTGCCGGGCCACCTCGGACTCGACGGCCGGGGAGAAGAGCGCGGCGGCGAATCCGATGAGCAGCACGGCCGCCACGACAGCCCAGGTCCGCTCGGCGAACCCCAGCCACACGAACCCGGCGATCCGCAGACCGCACCCGGCGAGCACGACGGGTCGGACGCCGTACCGGTCGGCGAGCGCCCCGCCCACCACGAACAGCCCCTGCTGGCTGAAGGTCCGCAGCCCGAGGACGAACCCGACCAGCCACCCCGCCATGCCGATGCCCTGCCCCAGGTGCTCGGAGAGGAAGGGCAGCACGGCGAAGAAGCCGATGTTGAAGGCGAGCTGGGTGAGGACGAGGAGCCGCAGCAGCGGCGAGAGCGGCACGGCCGCGCGGTCGGCGGTGCCTGCCTTCCGGCCGGTGAAGAGTGAGGTCATCGGGTGCCGGCCGGTTCTTTCCGGGGCGCGGCGGTCCGCTCGGCGCCGACCGGGACGGCGGTGTCCGGGCGTCGCCTCCGGGGCCGGCGCAGTCCGCCCGCCGCGGTGACGGCGAGGGCACCGAGCAGGGCGAGGACGGCGGCGGGGGCGAGGACGGCCCAGGGCGCGCGTTCGGCGTAGGGCTGGTTCTCGGCGAGGAGCAGGCCCCACTCGGGCGACGGCGGCTGGGCGCCCAGCCCGAGGAATCCGAGCGAGGCGAGGGCCAGGGCCACACCGGGCAGCCTCAGCAGCGCGTGCCGCAGCACCGGCGGGAGGACGGCGGGCAGCAGTTCGCGGCGCAGCAGGTACCACCGTCCGGCGCCCAGCCCCCGGGTGGCGGTGATGTGCAGGGTGGCGCGTTCCTGACCCAGCAGCGCGGAGGTGTGCGCGGCGAGCGGCGCCCAGGCGACGGCACCGACGGCGAGGGCGGGCGTGGCCGCGCCGCTGCCCGCGACCGCGGTGACGAGGAGCGCGGCGAGGACAGGGGGCACTGCGTTGACGGTGTCGACGAGCGGCGCGGACAGGCGGGGCACCAGCCCGAGGAGCACGCCCGCGACGAGGGCGGCGGCCGTGACGGCGGAGGCGAGCAGCAGGGTGTCGAGCGCACCGTGGCCGACGCGGGCGAGCAGGTCGCGGCCGAGGGAGTCGGTGCCGAAGGGATGGCCGAGGGAGGGCGCCAGCAGCCTCTCCCCCGTGTCGAGGGCGAGCGGGTCACGGGTCAGCCCGGCCACCACGACGGCGAGCAGGACGGCACCGTAGACGAGCGGGAGCACGCCCCCGGCGGGCGGTGCGGGCCGGTGCAGGGAGGACAGCGCGCCGTCCCGCAGGGCCGGCCCGGTGAGCAGCCGCGCGGCGAGGCGGGTGGCGCCGGTGGCGAGCGCGGCGAGCAGGACCAGGGCGAAGGTGCCGGCCTGGAGGACGGGCAGGTCCTGGGCGAGGGCGGCCTGGAGGGTGGTCCGGCCGAGGCCGGGGATGTCGAAGACCTGCTCGACGGCGACGGCCCCGCCCGTCAGCCCCACGACGAACAGTCCGAGGTTGGGCAGCAGCGCGGGCACGCACCGGCGCAGCGCCTGCCGCGCGATGCGCCGGCCCGGCAGCCCGCGGGCGGCGGCGGCCAGCGCCCACGGTTCGCCGAAGGCACCGGGCAGCAGATCGTCCAGAAGCCGCCCGATCACGGCCCCGGCGGGCAGTCCGAGGGCGAGCGCGGGCAGCACGGTCCACTGGGCCCCGTACCACCCCAGCGCGGGCAGCCACCCCAGCTGCACCCCGACGACGGTGGCGAGCACGGAGGCGACGAGGAACTCCGGCAGCGAGGCGACGACGGCGGAAGCGGTCCCGCCGCGCCGCCGCCCACCGAGCCGGCGCCGGGCACCCAGGCGCAGGGTGCGGGCGCAGATGATCCCGGCGGTGAGGGCGGCGACGAGCAGCGCGACGGACATGAGCAGCAGGGAGGCCCCGAGCGCCCGCAGCACGTCCGGCAGCACCTCGCTCCCGGAGATCCACGACTGTCCGGCGTCCCCGCGCGCCAGCCCGCCGAGCCACCGCCCGAGCACGTGCAGCGGGCCGCCGTCGAGCCCGAGCTGCGCACGGATGTCGGCGAGCACCTCGGGCGTGGGCTCCCGCTCGGCGGACCGCGCCTTGAGCACGGTGTAGGCCGGATCGGTCCGCGTGAGCCACGGCAGCAGCCCGATGCCGCACACCAGTCCCCCCGCCAGCGCCACCCGCCACACCGCGGTGGCCACCCGCTGCCGCACGGCTCAGCGCCGGGTGCCGGTGCCGACGAGGGTGCGCTCGTACGGGTCGAGGATCACGCCCTGTACGGAGTCGGCGACGCCGGTGATGATCCGCTGGTGCACGAGCGGCACGACGGCGTCAGTGCCGAGGATGCGCGCCTCGGCGGCCATGGCGGCGTCCTGCCGCTTCGCGGTGTCGGCGATCCCCACGGCCTCGGCGACGGCGCGGTCGACGTCCCGGTCGCAGAGCTGGGCGATGTTGAAGCCGCCGTCGCAGGTGTAGTCGCCGGCGAGGACGGCGACGGGGTCACCGGTGTCGAGGAGGGTGTTCCGGGCGAGCACGAAGGCGTCGAACTTCCCCGCCAGGGCGTCCCCCTCCAGCCGCGAGTACTCCCGCACGGTGAGCTTCACCTTGAACCCGGCCTTCTCCAGCTGCTGCTTCACCACCTGGGCGACCTCGGGCAGCTCGGGCCGGTTGTCGTAGGTGGCGAGGTTGACGGTGGCGCCACCGGGCTTCTCGGCCTCCGCCCGCCCGACGGGCGCGGTCCGCTTCCCCTCCGCCCAGGTCACGGCGGGTCCGTAGATCCCGGCGCTGGGGTCGGCGTACCCCTCGTACACGTCCTCGGCGAACACCGAGGTGTCGATGGCGCTGCGCGCGGCGGCCCGCAGCCCGGCGTCCTCGAACGTCCCGGAGGAGGCGTTGAGGAGCAGGCTGGTGGTCCGGGTGGTGGCGGTGTCGCGCCGTGTCTTCTCGTCGAGCGTCGCGGCCTGGGCCACCGGAACGGCCTCGGCGATGTCCAGCTCCCCGGTGCGCAGGGCGTTGGCGCGGGCGGTGCCGTCGGCGATAAAACGGGCGTCGATGCCGGAGGCCTGGGCGCGCCCGCCCCAGTAGTCGTCGAACCGGTCGAGGGTGGCGGAGGTGGCGCCGTTGACCTCGGTCAGCTCGAAGGGCCCGGTGGCGTGGCCGACGGGATCGACACGGCCGTTCCCCTTCTCATAGGCCTTCGCGGAGAGGATGGCGAGGCTGGGGCTGGACAGCCGCAGCGGCAGCACCGGGTCGGGCTCGGCGGTGGTGATCCGGACCACCCTCTCCCCCTGCGCCTTCGCGCTGAGGGTGACACCGGCGAGGGCGGCGGGCGCGGGCTTCGCGTCGGTGGCGCGGGTGAGGGAGTCGGCGACCGCGGCCGGGGTGACGTCGCCGCCGTCCTGGAAGGTGGCGTCGCGGAGGGTGAACTCCCAGACCTTGTCCCCGTCCCTGCGCCAGGACTCGGCGAGTGCGGGGGCGGCGGAGCCGTTGGCGTCGAGGGCGGTGAGGCCCTCGGTGACACCGAGACGGCTGAGGAGGGTGGCGTCGGCGCCGTACGGGGAGAGGTTCTCGGCGGGCGGGAAGGCGAGGGCGACGCGGAGCCGGGCCCCGTCCCCGCCGCCACCGTCCCCGGAGTCGTCACCGCCTCCGGAGGCGAAGCAGCCTGCTATCAGCGGGGCGAGCATGAGGGGGGCGAGCAGCCGGGAGCGGCGGTGGGAGCGCATGGTCCTCGGATCGGTCGGGTGCGTGCGTGGTGCGGGGACAGGACGGGAGCGGCGGCGACAAGAGCCTACATGACAATCATTTCCATGATCGCGGGCCCCTTCCTCATACGCCTCACGGCATCGGCACGTCGAAGTGCACGATGCCCTGCCCGCCGCCGGCGTCCTCCCGCTCGTCGTGCACGACCTTGGCGAGCGAGCGCCAGAACGGCTCGGCACCGGTGACGGCGGGGTCGGTGTGCAGGTACACGGCCCGGTACCCGCCGTCGGCGGCGGCGAAGGCGAGCAGCTCGTCCACGAGCCGCCGCGCGAGCCCGCGCCGACGATGCTCGGGCCGCACGTACACGCGCCGCAGCTGAGCGGTGACGCCGGAGGGGTACTTCTCGGCTACGTGCGCGGGGTTCGGCGGGTGCGCGGGGCCCCGAGAGTCGAGCGCACCGGTGGCGACGACCTCACCGTCCCTGCCGTCCACGGCAACGAGCAGCGTGTGCCGGGCCGGCGTCACGTACGCCCCGCCCAGGTCGATGATGTCGCCGTGCCAGCGGGGGACGTACCCGGTGCCGAAGTCCCGGTAGACGGTGTCGAGCATGACGGCTCGGGCTCCGTCCAGGTCGGCCGGGGCTGCTGTCCTGATGCTGTAGTCACTGTCGCGCACTTGCACATCATATGCAGTAGGCCATGCCCGCTGGTCAGGGCCCTCGTCGGAGCCCGTGCCCCCCACGCATGAACCCCCGGAGCGATCAGCGGTGCCGCCACAACTGGTAGAGCTTGAAGACGTCCATCCGCCAGTGCATCTCCAGGGACAGTTCTGGCACAGACTTCCTGCCGCGGCTGTCATGGACATGGCGGTACGAACGGTGCGGCGCCAGGTCACCATGGGCCACCAGTGCGGCCAGCGGAGGCTCGTGCGCCGGTGTCTCCTCGTCGACCAGGAGGAGGATCTCGCCTTGGTCCTCCTCGTGGAGACGGTGCAGTCCTCCACCCACCCGGTGGGCCAGCTCTTCCCAGGTGACGGTGGTACCGGCGCGCGCGGCGCCCTGAAGGACGGTGCGCACGCGTGCGGCGAGCGGCGCGAGTGCCCCGCCGCTGCCGCTTTCCGCCTGCAGTCGGTGTCGGAGATCCGCGCGCTGACGTCTCAAAGTCTCGTCGTCCGCTTCCGGCAAGGGGCCGGCAAGACCGCGGCGGATCCGGTCGGCCTCCGTGAGAGCGTCCGCGATCTCCGTGGTGGTCAGCGTGTCCTTCCGGACTTCGAGATCGCGGAGAATCCGCCGAAGTGTCTCGAGGGAGCCGTTCGCCGACGTCGTGGATTCCCTGTCACGCACCCACTGCTTGAATTCGCGCATCAGACCGGCCACGGCCTCGCCGTCCTGGGGTGAGAGGCGCAGAGAGTAGACGGGTCCCATCGCGTTGTGGACGTGCCTCGCCAGCGCGAGGTCGCCCGCATCCCGGGCCGAACGGAACTCGTCGGCCATCCGGTCGAACACCTCACGTGGTGGGGTGTCGGGCACGCCCGGCCCCTCGAGACGCCGGCGCAAGACCTTGCGCCAGTGGCTCAGGCGCTGCAGCACAGGGGTGGGCAAGAAGGGGTTGCCGATCAGCAACGCCAAATCGTCCGCCTCGCGCACAGCCCTGTTGAACGCCGGAAACGGGAGGTCCGCTTCCGCCTCCTCGAGGTGGCGGAGGATCACGTGAAGCCGCACCATGGGCCCCTCCCCGGGGCGTGCGGGCGGCAGTGCGGAAGCACCTGCCCCCTGGGCCGGACCGGGATGCGCCGACGACCGCGCGCTGTGGATGCGCGTCCGGTGGTCTTTCCAGATCTGGGCCACCCCTGCTGCATCGGTCCAGTGGGGCCAGCCGAGAGCCAGGAGCACCTGCCGGAAGAAGGGAGGTGGTGTGTCGTCGTGCGGCTGCGCCTGCCTGGAGAAGGTGATCAGGCTGGACAGGAGGGGCCGGTGCCCCTTGGCATGCGGCGCGTCCACCGCGGTGAGCAGGCGCAGTTGCCGTGCCTGGGTGACTTCGTCGGGCCGGGTCCCGGTCTGCTCGAGCAGCTCGTACCAGGTGATGGTGGTGCGTTCGCGGGCGGTCCTCGCCAGGACGCGGGTCAGTTCGGCGACGAGGCGGTCGTCCGATGCGGTAACGCGCTGCGACGGTGCAGGGGTGAGTGTGCTCGGGGATTTTTTCGCGTCCGCTCCGGCAGGCCGTTCGGGCTTCTGCTGCGAGGCAGGCGTCGCCGCTGCGGTCGCGTCCTTCCCACGCGCGGGCGCGGGCGGCTTGAGCAGCGCCCATTCCGCCGCTTTCGCGGGCGTGAGACGAACGAAGCCTTCCGCGCGAAGCATCCATCGCGAGTCGGGAAGGGCTGGTTCGGGGCCGTTCAGTACTGCCGCTCGGTCGGTCAGTACGTACACATGGTGAGGTTCTGGAGCCGCAGCCGAGGCCGGCAGGGATATTCGGGCAGGGAACCTCGTCGACCCGATGGGCTGGGCATCCACGTTGTAAAGTCCCCGGCCGCCCTCCTCGGACACCAATGAGGCGCCCGTGAACGCGACGCGCCCCGTCATGAGCGGGAGTACGGGACCGATGGCGGAACCGCTGCCCTGACCCTCCGGCGTCCGAGCGGTTTCCGCCTTGCGGTCTTCGACGGCGTGACGCTCCGGGCGGGGCGCGGGCACGGTTCCCTTCGGCCGAATCCCGTACGGCGTCTCCCCCAGCCACGGAGTGACGATCCCGGCGTGCACCAGTCGGCACTTGTCGAGCGTCGTCCATTCGACCTGGTGGCCGGGTGGGTGCGTTCCGACGTACACGACGCGGGTGCCGTTCTCGGTCGCGCACTTGAAGCGCAGGGCATACCCGGTGGCGTCGACCTCGTACGGGGCGAGCTGGCTCTCCGGTCCGTACATGCGGATGGTGGCCGGTTTCCCGGGCGGGGCACTGAGGCGCTCCCCGTCGGCCTGCCAGTCCTTGAAGGAGCGCCGGGCCATCTGCACGTGGATCAGGCGACGCTTCTTCTTGGACCCGAAGCGGAGCTCAATCGCGTCGCTCCGCGCGCCCTTCTGCTGGACGTACTGGACCGCGACGGTCGGCTGCCCCTGTCTGCGCAGCCACTTGGTCATGGCCTCACCGATGTAGAGGTGGTCGGCGCTGTCCTCACCGAGGGCGGTGCGGCTGCACCGGACCGGCGGGCGGTGCGCGAAGTGCGATTTCTTGTCGTCGCAGGCACGCAGCGTAAGAAGCTTCCCGCACCCGCCCAGGAGGGTGCCACAGGTGAAAGCGTTGGGCCCGTGCTCCTTGCGGAGCCCGTCCGCGGCGTGCTTCTCGTACGGGAGGAAGAGAGGAATGTGTCCGTCGGGGCCGCCCAGCACGGCTGTCTGAACCTTGCGGGTGTCCTCTTCAAGTCCGACTGGGATCATCGGCGGCCGTCTCCTTGCTGTACGTGCAGAGCGCTCGTCCGCAAGAGTCGGACGGCACGCCAACTTCGACTGCGCAGACCCCGCTCGGGTTGTGCACGATTCCGTCACAAGCGAGACCGCACCGTTCCGGACACGGGCGTGCCGTCAGCCGAACCGCTGCCAGCCTGGGCATCTTGAGGGGCCTCGGCGGCGGCCGTCGATGGCGGTCGTTCGGTTCGCGCAGTGAGTGCGGGGCGCCTACGCGGGCAGTGCGGGGAACACGACTACCGAGCCGTCCTCATTGCGGGCAATCTCGATCGCCACGTCCGTCGCGCGGCTGTCGACCGAGACACCATCGCCCAGCTTGCGGATCCGGCTCGCCGCACTCATGAGGCGATCGACTTCACCGGCAGTGAAGACGGGCCGCACACCGCGCGGACGTGCCAGCTCCAGCGCGGACAGGCGTACCAGAACACCTGCGATGCCCGACTCCAGCTTGTCGAGACGCTGTTGGTCGACCTTGAGCGCGCGAGCGAAGTTCTCGAACAGGTTGCCGGAGTCGGCCTGGGCGTGCTCGACGGCCTGCAGCACGATGACCCGCTGCTTCAGCGCAATGGCCAGGGCGGCGAGTTCGAGGTGCGCACGGAACATGCCACCCTGGTCGTCCACACCGGGAAACGACTTGTTCAGCGTGTCGATCTCGACAGCCTTGCCGTCGGGCAGCTTGTCGAGCGCGCTCTGCCACTGGGCAAGGCGACCCTCAGCGGCGACCAGCGCCTTGCTGATGGCGTGCGCTGCCGAGTCCAGCCCCACTGAGAGACCGAGCTTGCCCTGATCCAGCAGAATGGCAGTGGCCTTGTCAATGGCATCGCGGCAGGCGTCGAGGTCTCTGCGCTCGTCATCAAGCTTCTGTTCGTGCAGTTGCTCCAGCAGTTCCGTGATGTGCTCGATGGCTTGCTGGCGCTTGCGGTCGGCGCTCGCGCTCACCCCCACCGCCACTGCCATGAGCACGAGCGGCGCGGCCACGGTGAGCGCCGCGCTGCCGACGACCGCGACGCCCGCTGTTGCACCCGCTCCACCGGCTGCGCCTGCCGCTGCCGCTGCACCGACGGGCACGAACGTCGCCTGGGCGGCGATGCCCGTCTGGTTCACGAGTGCACTGTGGATGCCGCCGGCCGCCGCCTTCGACGCCATCGGACGAACGATGCCCTGACCGACCTGGGCGGCCACCTTCGCCGGAATCACCATGCGATACAGGCCTTCTCCGGCAGCGGTCGCCGTAGCCGCCGCGGAGGAACCCTTCGCCGACTGCGTGACGAGCTGTGACAGGTGCTGTGCCAAGGGACTCGCGGCATCGAGCGGGATGCCCCGGCTGCGGTCGAGCTTTTCCGGCAGCGGATGCACCTCAAGCGTGGCGATGGGCTTGTCGGCCAGGCCGGCCAGCACACTGCGCAGTTCAGCCAAGCGCTCAACCGTCATCGGCTCGTCTCCGGCCAGAACGGGCACCCGAACGTCACCGGTCGCCAGTGTCCACACCGGAACGATCGCCTTACGGTTGTCAGTCATCGTCTCCCCTTGTTCTCCCACAACAGCCTGCGGCTGCCCTACGACAAGTAGACATGAGTCACCCCGCTCAGGCGGCATCTCAGCTCTTTCCTCGAGGCACTACGCACGTTCGGGGAGCGTCGGACATCGGCTCGTACTCCGACTCGGCCGTGCCCTGTCTAGTTGTTGTGACGCTTGTCACCGAACAGAACTTCAGGTGTCAGCCGACCCGCTTCCACTCCTGGCACCGGTTGGTCTTGAAGTACTCACCCTTGTTGAGGGTCACCCGGCCGGTGCCGTCCAGGTTGTTGTTGGCGATGATCGAACCGAACTCGCCACTGGCGTCCTTGGCCCGCTCCCAGTAGCAGCCGAACTCGCCCTCGGGCCCGGCCGTCTTGTAGGTGCCGGCCTTGATGTCCTCGCCGACGAGGTACTCCCCGTCTCCGGAGAAGCTGGTCGCCGGTCCCGGCTCCTCGGTCTTCTTCGGCTCGGCGGTCACCGTCTCGGTCACGGTCTCGGTCACCGTGGGCGCGGGTTCGGCCTCGGCGGGCGATGCCGTCTCGGTGACGGTGACCGTGGGGCGAGGATCGGCCTCCGAGGCGGCGACCGTCTCACCCCCGCCGCCCGAGTCGCCGCTCGAGCCGATGCCGACGCCCACGAGCAGCGACACAAGGGCGACGGCGCCGTACTTCAGCCATGCCCTGCCGCGCGGAGCGGGCCGCCCGATCGGGCTGCTCGGAGGCACCGGCGGGAAGGGGGGTTGACCGCCGCCGTACGGACCGGGAGTCGACGGAAGGATGTGACCGCTGTCGGGACGGTGGTCCGGGGCGGGCTTCTGATCGGTCATGTTCTCTGCTCCGTTTCGCACATGTGCCGGGTGAGCCGAAGCGAACCGGCACTCCGCCTGCTCGTGGTGTCGTGGCCGCTCGCCGACGCCGTGGTCGGTCGACGCGGTTCACAGCCCCCGGATCTGACGCCCCGCCTCGGTCGCCGGGTAGAGGATCGCGTCGGCGACGCGACCGCCGGAGTCCTTGACCCCGCCACTGAAGTTGAGGCGGCCGGACGTGCCGGTCTTGGCGGCGACCCCGTCCCAGTACTTCGCCTCGCGCTCCCAGCGGATGCCGTCCAGGAGTCGGAGCAGGTCGTCCATGCGGAACACGGACCCCGAGTCGCTCCACGGCATGGTGGGGTGGACGGCGATGCCGAGCCCGGCCAGGACGGCGGGCGCGGTGATGGCGCCGCGCTCGGTGAAGTCACGGGCGTGGCGGACGATCAGCTCGCCGAGGACGGGTACGAGGGCAGCCTCCGCCTGCTCGGGCCGGACGCCCGCCGGCAGCTCGTCCTCGTGCACGGACTCGGCAGAACGCGCCAGCCCGCCCCGCCCGTAGAGCGTGGTGACGACGAGTGCGCGCAGCGCGGAGAGGGTGACGACCTCGCGGTCACCGGCCGAGAGCTGCCGCTTGCTGACGTTGACGAGCCGGGCGAACGGCACCCGCTGCCCGCCGACGTCGACCCGCACCGAGTCGGCCACCAGGTGCGCGAGCCGGGTCCCGAAGTCCCGCTGGTCCATGGACATGGCGAGGTTCTTCGCGACGGCGACGCCCTGGACGTTGCGGTCGTAGAAGATCTGCCGCGCGTCCGCCGGCGCCAGGTCGACGTAGAGCTCGAAGGGGATGCGCACCTGCGACAGCTGCGGATACGTCAGGCCGTACGCCTCCGGGTCGTCGTAGAGGTCGTGCCAGGCGGTGGTCTGGGTCTCGCCGTCGATGGCGATGACCATCGTGCCCGGCGCGACGGTGAGGGTGCGCAGGCCGGTGCCGGGGACGAATTCGTCACTGAGTGCCGCGAGCGGTCCCGCGTGCCACAGGGTGATGGGCGGCGTGGACCAGGCAGCGCCGAGTTCGCCCTTGAGACCGGCGGCGATGTACTCGGCGTACGGGGCGACGTTCTTGCCCTTCTGCGAGGACTTCAGCGTGCGCTGCACGGTCGCGCGCAGTTCGGCGTGCCGGCGCACCAGACCCGACGAGGCCTTCAGTTTGCGCGGGTCCTCCTCGGCACGCGGCGACGGCACCAGCTGGACGAGCGCGGGCACCGCCATCGTCCCGACGACCGCGCCGTCGCGGAACGGCATGACGGTGAGCTGGGTGCCTTCGACGACTGCGGTCGGCATGGTCAGGCGCATGGGTCTCCCCCGGAGTGGTCTTCGGAGTGGTCCGACAGGTGCGATCGACACCCGCCGTCCGCGCCGACTCGCGCTGGAGCGCGGTGAGGGCACGGCTTCAGGTCACGGCTTCAGGTCACAGCACACGGCTGCGCCGGTCCGGAGCTTCCTCGTTGGAAGCGTGACCAGATAAGCAGCACAATGAAAGCCTTGTCAATCACCTTGACTGACTTGACGGGTGCTGTAAGTTGTTGACTGTCCACTCCCGAGAGACCCAGGAACCGCCATGCCCCAGCAGCCCACCGCACAGGTGACGGCCGCCGAGATCTCCCGCATCGCCGGGGTCACGCGCGCCACCGTCAGCAACTGGCGCCGCCGGCACGACGACTTCCCCGAGCCCTCCGGAGGCACGGAGAGCAGCCCGCTGTACGACCTGGGGGCGGTCCGCGCATGGCTGGCCGCGCGCGGCCACGCCTCCGCCGCAAGCCCGGCGGAAGAGCTCCGGACGACGCTCCGCCTGCACGGCCGCGGCGACAGCGGCTCCGGCGACTCCGGCGAATTGCTCCTCCTCGTGCTGGCGGCGGCCCGCCACTCCCCCGACGACCTGGCGGCCACCGCCGCACTGTCCGACGCGGACCTCGCGGCCCGGGCCGAGCACGACCGGGCGTCCGTCGCCGAAGCTGTACCCGGCAGCGGGGCGGGACCCGCCCGTTTCACGGCCGAGGACGCGGCCGTCCTCCGCGCGCTGTACGCGTGTGTACGCGAGGAAGGCGGCCAGGCCGCGCTGGGCGTGCTCGCCGAGTGGGAGCTGGAGGACAGTGCGGCGAGCGGCGCCTACCGGACCCCCGAGCCGCTCACGGACCTGATCGCACACCTGGTCCCCGGCACCCCGGCCCGCGTCCTGGACCCGGCCTGCGGCAGCGGCTCCCTCCTCGCGGCGGCAGCCCGGCGCGGCGCACGCGAGCTGTACGGCCAGGACGTGCTGCCCGTCCAGGCCCGGCGCAGCGCGGTCAGTCTGATGCTGACCGCCCCCGAGGCCACGGTCACCGTCCGCGCCGACGACAGCCTCCGCGCGGACGCCTTCCCGGACCTGCTCGCCGACGCGATTCTGTGCAACCCGCCCTACGGCATCCGGGACTGGGGCCACGACGAACTGGCCTACGACCCGCGCTGGGCGTACGGCGTTCCGGCTCGCGCCGAGTCGGAGCTGGCCTGGGTGCAGCACGCGCTCGCCCACCTGACGCCCGGCGGGTACGCGGTCCTGCTGCTGCCGCCGGCCACGGCCGGGCGTGCGTCGGGGCGGCGTGTACGGGCGGAGCTGGTACGCAGCGGAGCCCTGCGCGCGGTGGTGGCGCTGCCGGCCGGCGCGTCGGTGCCGCTGCACGTCGGGCTGCACGTGTGGGTGCTGCAACGGCCCGAGCCGGGCGGCCCCGAGCGCAAGACGGTGCTGTTCGTGGACACCGCCGCGGAGGCGGCGCCGGGCACGGCGACGGCGACCGGGCGCGGTGGGACGGCGGCGACCGCGCGAACGCGGGGCGGCAGCCGGTCCACGTCCGCCTCCCTGGACTGGGTGGGCATCATGGTGCGTGCCCTGGACGCGTGGCGGGCGTTCACCGACAACCCCGACACATTCGAGGGCGAGCCCGGTGTCGCGCACGCGGTCGGCGTGGTGGACCTGCTGGACGACGTGGTGGACCTGACCCCGGCCCGGCTCGTACGGGCCTCACGGGCCGGCATCGATCCGTCGGACCTGGCGGCCGAAGCCGACGCGACGCGCCGGAACCTCGTCGATGCCGCGAAGTCCCTCGCGCGGACAGCGGGCCGGGCGGACTGGAACGCCGCGGGCACCTCGGCGCGGGAGTGGCGTACGGCGACGGTCTCCGACCTCGCCCGTGGCGGGGCGCTCACCCTGCTGCGGACGGCACCGGACAGCGCGCGCACCCGCGCCGCCCAGGCCGCGGGCGGCGGGACCGGCACCGACGGAGGGCGAGGGCCCGAGACGCGTGCGGTGCTCACCGGCTCGGACATCGCGACCGGGTCGGGCCCCACGGGAGACCCGGCGGGGCTGCACGACGACACGGCACCGGTGATCGCCGCCGGGGACGTTCTCGTACGGGCGCTCGCAGGCGACGGGGGCCCGATGGCCCGGGTCGCCGGCGAGGAGGACGCCGGGGCGCTGCTCGGCCACCACGTCCACCTGTTTCGACCGGACCCGGCCCGCCTGGACGCCTGGTTCCTCGCCGGGTTCCTGGGTGCCGAGGACAACATCGCGGGCGCGTCGACGGGCAGCACGGTGCTGACGGTCAGCCCGGGCCGGCTGCGCGTACCGCTGCTGCCGCTGGAGGAGCAGCGGCGGTACGGGGAGGCGTTTCGGCGCGTGCACGAGCTGCGGGCGGAGGCGCGACGGGCGACGGTGCTGGCGGAGGAGACGGCGCGGTTGCTGGCGGGCGGGCTCACGGGCGGACAGTTGCTGCCGCCGCCGGGAGACATCTGAGGCACGCGGGCCGTGGGGTGGCGATTCGCCCCATTCGGCACGCAGGCCTTCACACATGGACCACACTTGTCAGACCGCCCCGGCGGGCCGATCAACCGGCTCGATTCGGGCGGTGGGGTCGGGACATTTCGGAAGGAACCTGGGGATCCAGTTGAACAGCAGTAAGCACACGGAGTTGGCGAACCACGCGTGGTCCGTCGCCGACCTCCTGCGGGGGGACTACAAGCAGTCCGACTACGGCAAGGTCATCCTGCCGTTCACGGTGCTGCGGCGACTGGAATGCGTGCTGGCGCCGACACGCGAGAAGGTCGCGGAGATCGCGGAGCAGTACAAGGACAGCGACATCGACCCGGACCGCTTTCTGCGCCGGGCCTCGGGCCACTCCTTCTACAATAGGTCCCGCCTGACCCTGAAGAAGATCGCCGAGGACCCGCAGAGCGCGGCGATGAACCTGCAGGTGTACGTGGGGGCCTTCTCGGACAACGCCCAGGGCGTGCTGGAGCGCTTCGAGTTCGCCCAGCAGATCAAGCGGCTGGACAGTGCGGGACTGCTCTACAAGGTCATCGGCAAGTTCACGGACCTGGACCTGAGGCCCGAGGTCGTGCCCAACCACAACATGGGTTACATCTTCGAGGAGCTGATTCGCCGCTTCGCGGAGCAGTCCAACGAGACGGCCGGTGAACACTTCACGCCGCGTGAGGTCATCCAGCTCATGGTGCGGTTGCTCGTCGCCCCTGACGGCGACGCGCTCCAGCTTCCCGGTACGGTCCGCACGGTCCTAGACCCGGCCTGCGGCACGGGCGGCATGCTCTCGGCGATGGACGACCTCATCACCGATTTCAACGAGGACGCCACGGTGGAGGTGTACGGGCAGGAGCTGAATCCCGAGTCGTGGGCGATCTGCCGGTCCGACCTCATGATCAAGGGCCAGAACCCGGAGAACATCGCCTTCGGCAACTCCTTCTCCGACGACGGCCACGCCCGCAAGACCTTCGACTACATGCTGGCCAACCCGCCGTTCGGCGTGGAGTGGAAGAAGGTCAAGGAGGCGGTCGAGCACGAGCACAAGGCGCTGGGCGAGGCCGGCCGCTTCGGGGCGGGGCTGCCGCGTATCAACGACGGCTCGCTGCTGTTCCTCCAGCACATGATCGACAAGATGAAGCCGGTGGACGTGAACGGCGGGGGCGGCTCGCGCATCGCGATCGTCTTCAACGGCTCCCCCCTCTTCACGGGCGCGGCGGGCTCGGGCGAGTCGGAGATCCGCCGCTGGATCCTGGAGAACGACTGGCTGGAGGGCATCGTCGCCCTGCCGGACCAGCTCTTCTACAACACCGGCATCTCCACGTACTTCTGGATCCTGACGAACAGGAAGAGCCCGGACCACAAGGGCAAGGTCGTCCTGTTGGACGCCCGCGACCAGTGGCAGAAGATGCGAAAGTCGCTCGGCGACAAGCGCAAGCAGCTGAGCAAGGATCACATCGCGACGGTGGTCAAGCTGTACGGTGAGGCGCTGGCCGTCGCAGACGACCCTGATCACCCGCTGCACGGCAAGGTGAAGATCTTCCGCAACGAGGACTTCGGCTACCAGCGGATCACGGTGGAACGCCCGCTGAAGCTGCGGTTCGAGGTGACGGAGGAGACGCTGGCGGCGCTTGAGGTGTCTAAGGCGATTCAGAAACTTCCCCAGGCTCCGGCACTGGCGGACGCCTTCAAGTCCCTGATGGGCACCAAGTGGGCGACGAAACAGGAGGCTTGGCTCGCGTTGAAGGACGCGGTGGTACAGGCCGGCGGGACGTGGCCCACGGGGGCGCCCTTCAACAAGGCGCTGCGCGAGGTCGTCGGGGTGCGGGACCCGAAGGGCGAGGTCCAGCGCGTCAAGGGCGGGCCCGAGTCGGACGCGGAGCTGCGGGACTACGAGAACGTTCCGCTGGGCGAGGACGTTGAGGATTACCTGGCGCGGGCGGTCCACCCCCACGTGCCGGATGCGTGGATCGATCACAGCAAGACGAAGATGGGGTACGAGATTCCGTTCACACGGCACTTCTATGTGTATGAACCGCCGCGTCCGTTGGCGGAGATCGACGCAGAGTTGAAGGCGTTGGAGGTAGAAATTCAGGGGTTGTTGGGAGAGGTCACAGAATGACGGAGTCACGTCTGGCACCTTGGCTTTCTAATTCACGATGGCCCACGGCACCGATTCGACTGGTGGCACGCTTGGGATCTGGGCACACGCCCAGCCGAAGCAAGCCTGAGTACTGGGAGAACTGCACGGTTCCTTGGATCACGCTCGCCGATGTCTGGCAGTTGCGTGACGGTCGGACCAGCGTCATCGCTGATACCAAGGAGATGGTCAGCCCGCTCGGGTTGGCTAACTCAGCGGCAGTCCAGCACCCCGCCGGAACGGTAATTCTTTCCCGCACTGCCTCGGTGGGGTTCTCCGCAATCATGGGTAGCGACATGGCCACGAGTCAGGACTTCGCCACTTGGACATGCGGCCCAGAGCTGGAGCCTCGGTATTTGCTGCATGCCCTGCGTGGTATGGAACCGGACCTCAAGCGTGTGGCCACAGGGTCGACGCACAAGACCATTTACATGCCGGACATTGAGCAATTGCGGGTACCGCTGCCCCCACTGGGAGAGCAACGCCGCATCGCCGACTTCCTCGACGCCGAGACCGCCCGCATCGATGAGCTGATGGATCTTCGCCGCCGCCAGATCGCTCTTCTGCGCGAACGCGCAGATGTAGCACTGACCGAGCTCTTCTCCCAGGCAACAGGAAGCCGGGAGTATCGCTTCCGTCACCTCATGCGTTTCAACCCCTGCTACGGCGTTCTGGTTCCCCGCTTCGCGGAAGATGGAGTCCCACTGATCCGTGTCAGCAACCTCGGTCGCCTCGACAACGAACTCGACAGACTGCCCCGCATCGAAACAGACCAGGCAGTCGAGTACCGACGCACGCGCATCTCTCCTGGTGATCTCCTGATCACCGTGGTCGGCGCCACGATCGGACGCTGCGATGTCGCCCCACTGGAGACGGACGGGTTCAACGTCAGTCGGGCAATCGCCCGAGTCCAACTGATCCCGGGACTGTCACCATGGCTGATGGCCGCTTGGGTCAGAGGTCGACAGTTCCGGATTCAAGCGGAACTCGCCACGAGTGGAGCGGCCGCCCAACCAGCCCTGAATATGTCCGATATGGCGCATTTTACCGTATGGCTGCCGGAAACCACTAAGGGGCGAGAGCTGCTGGCAGAGCGGGTGAGTAACCAGGAGAAGGCAGTAAACAGCCTGTTGTCTGCCGTGGAAGCACAACTTTCACTCCTGACAGAACGCCGCCAGGCCCTGATCACCGCCGCGGTAACCGGCCAGTTCGACGTGACCACTGCCAGCGGACGCAATGCCACCGAAGGAGTCACCGTATGAGCCCCGTGCACGACGAGTCCTCCTTCGGTTCTGCCATCGTCGCCGCACTCTGCGAGCGAGGCTGGCGGGAGGCCAACCCGGAGGACTATCAGGCCGACCTGGGACTGGACACCAACGAGTTGTTCACCTTCATCGGCGCTACCCAGCCCGACGAGTGGAATGAACTGCTCACCGTCTACGGCCGCAACCCCGATGAAGCCCAGCGCGGTTTCGCGCAGCGGCTCGATCGGGCCATCGCCGATGACGGGCTCCTCCACGTCCTCCGCAACGGCGTCAAGGACCGCGGAGTCCGTCTCCGCGTCGCCTACTTCAAGCCGAACCTCATCTCCGCCGACTCCGTCCTCGACGGCTACCGGGCCAACCGCCTCACCGTCGTCCGGGAACTCCCCTACGCCACCAAGCAGGCCGACTGGGGCCACCGGCTCGACCTGACCCTGTTCCTCAACGGCATCCCCGTCGCCACCGCCGAGTTGAAGAACTCGCTCACCGGTCAGGGCGTCGAGCAGGCCAAGGAGCAGTACCGGACGGACCGCGACCCGACCGAGCTGATCTTCACGCGCCGCGTCATCGCGAACTTCGCCGTCGACCCGGACCTGGTCTTCGTCGCCACGCAGCTGCGCGGCAAGAGCACCCGGTTCCTGCCGTTCAACACCGGCTCCAATGGACCCGGCCAGCCCGGCGGGGCCGGCAATCCGGCACCCACGGCGCACGGCAAGTACGCCACCTCCTACCTCTGGGAAGAGGTCTGGCAGCGGGACAACTGGCTCGACCTCCTCCAGCGCTTCGTGCACCAGCAGAAGCACAAGACGCCCGGCGGCGGCACGACCAAGACGACGATCTTCCCCCGCTTCCACCAGTGGGACGTCGTCCGGAAGCTCACCGCGCACGCCTCCGTTCACGGCGCCGGCCAGAACTACCTGGTCATGGCCTCTGCCGGTTCTGGCAAGTCGAACACCATCGGCTGGCTGGCCCACCGCCTCAGCGATTTGCACGCCCGCATGGACCCGCACGTCCTGCGTCCCGAAGCGCTGGCAGAGGGCCGTATCAAGCCCGGCGAGCCCGTCTTCGACAAGGTCATCGTCATCACGGACCGCCGTAACCTGGACTCCCAGCTCCGGGAGACCGTCGGCGCTTTCAGCCAGACCGACGGCCTCGTCGTGAAGGTCGACGAGAAGCACGGCGCGAAGAGCGAACAGCTCGCCCGTGCCCTCTCCCGGGACACCGGCAAGATCGTCACGGTCACCCTGCACTCGTTCCCGGCGCTGCTCGACTACGTCAAGCGCAACCCCACCGAGATCAAGGGCACCCGCTTCGCGATCATCGTCGACGAGGCGCACTCCTCGCAGTCCGGCGACGCCGCCACCGCCGTGAAGTCCGCCCTGCGCGACCTCGGCCTGGACGCCGACTCGGACGAAGAAGGCGCGTCCACGGTCACCGTGGGCGACAAGCTGAAGGCGAAGGCGGTCGAGCGCTCCCGCGCCGCCAACCTCTCCTACTTCGCCTTCACCGCCACGCCCAAGTCCAAGACCCTCGAACTCTTCGGCACGGAAGGCGTCGAGAACGGCAAGGCCGTCTACCGCCCCTTCCACACCTACTCCATGCGCCAGGCCATCGAGGAAGGCTTCATCCTCGACCCCCTGCGCAACTACGTCACCTACAACACCTACTGGAAGCTGGCGAACCTCAACCGCGACGAGAAGGAGGTCGACCCCTCCAAGGCGAACAGCCTGCTCGCCCGGTTCGCGCTCATGCACGAGCACACGGTGTCCCAGCACGCCCAGGTGATCGTCGAGCACTTCGTCGCGCACACCCGCGGCCGGCTCGGCGGACGGGCCAAGGCCATGGTGGTCACGGCCTCCCGTCACTCCGCCGTGCAGATGGCCCGTGCCATCCGGAGTTACATCGCCGACCGCGAGTACGACACCAAGTACCCGGACCTCGGCGTCCTGGTCGCCTTCTCCGGGACCCTCACCATCGACGGCGAGGAGACCACCGAGAGCAAGGAGAACGGCGGCCTTTCCGAGAGCGCGCTGCCGAAGGCCTTCGGCTACACCCGCGCCGACGACAAGGCCGCGAAGGCAGGCGGCAAGGGCCAGCAGGAGTACCGGATCCTCGTCGTCGCCGAGAAGTACCAGACCGGCTTCGACCAGCCGCTCCTCACGACGATGTACGTCAACAAGACCCTGACCGGCATCGCAGCCGTCCAGACCCTCTCCCGCCTCAACCGCACCGCCGAGCGCAAGTCCCAGGCCGACCTCGCCGTCCTGGACTTCGTCAACGAGGCCGAGGACATCCAGGACGCCTTCCGCCCGTACTTCGAGGAGGCGCACACCCTGCCCTCCGACCCTAACCTCCTCTACACGGCCCAGAGCCGCGTCATGTCCGCGCCGATCATCTCGGAGCAGGACATGGACGAGTTCGTCGCCGCGTACTTCGAGGCACAGGAGAAGGCCGGCGGCTCGCAGTCCAAGTGGGAGAAGCTGCACGCCGAGCTGTACCGGCTCCTCTCCCCCGCCGTCACCCGCTTCACCGCTCTCCTGGAGAGCGACGAGGAGGACGACGTCGAAACGGCCGAGGAGTTCCGGGCCAACCTGAACGACTACGTCCGCAAGTACGGCTTCCTCGCGCAGATCGTCCCGTACCGCGACGCCGAACTGGAGCGCCTGTACCTCTACGGGCGTTACCTGCTCAACCGCCTTCCCCGCCTGGCGGACGGCGGAGTCGACATAGGCGAGGTCGACCTGAGCCACCTGCGCGTCGAGAAGACCGGCGAGCACGACGTGTCCCTCAACCCCGACGGCCCCGCCGAGCTCAAGGGCTTCGGCGATGGCGTCGGCGGCGCGAAGGACGCCGAGAAGTCACTGTTGTCCGAGCTGATCGAGAAGTTCAACGCCAAGTTCGGCACGGAGTTCACCGAGGAGGACGTCCTCCCCGCCTTTAACGCGACCAAGGAGGACCCGAAGGTTCGGGCTGCCGCCCTCGTCAACGACGAGGAGAACTTCGGCATCGTCTTCGACAAGAAGTTCGAGGAGAACATGATGGATCACGTCTCCACGATCGACACGCTCGGCAAGCGGTACTTCGGCACTGACCGTGACTTCAAGTCCAACCTCGACCGCAGCGCCCGCCGCGCGGCCTGGCGGATGATCCGCCGAGAGGAAGGGCTGGACGACATCTGACGCGTCGGGGTCCGGTGCGACGTGCGCACCGGACCCCGCTCGTCGTAAGTCTGAGTTCAGCGGCCGGAGGCCATCCGCACAAAGCCGGCCCACGCCTCCGCCCCGAAGGACAGCCTGGCCTCCACTGGCCGCTTGGAGTCACGTACCAGCACAGCGTTGCTGGTCTCGGCGACCTCGACGCACTCGCCGCCCTCCGCGCCGCTGTAGCTACTCTTGCGCCACGACTCGCCCGTGTTCATAGCTCTCCCAGCACCTTCTCTACGAATCCCAGAGACTCTCGCGGAGTGAGAGCCTGACTTCGGATGATCCCATAACGCGCTGAGATGGACCGCACCTCGTCCCGGTCAGTGACGAGCATGCTGCGTCCCTGTACTTCCAAGTACGCGATCTGTTCGCCCTTCTTCGGGGTGATCAACGTGAACGGGCCATCAACACCGGCATTGTCCTCCTGATCGTTCGGCATGACCTGGACCTCGACGTTCCGTCGATGCCCGATCAAGAGGACGTTCTCAAGCACTCCGCGCAATACGGCCTTGCCGCCGAAGGGCTTGCGCAGCACGGCCTCTTCAATGACGAAGCTCACCAGTGGTGCTGGCCAACGCGCGAACGTCTCCTGACGGGACAGCCGTGCTGAGACCCGCTGTTCAATCGTGTCCTCATCCAGCAACGGTCGTCGCATGGCGAGCAGTGCACGCGTGTAGTCCTCGGTCTGGAGGAGCCCCGGGATCGCCTGCACCGCGTAGAGGAAGAGCTCGTGAGCGTCCGACTCCAGCCGCGCGGCATCCCTGAAGAACGAGGGGTACTGAGCCCGCCCAACCTCCTCCTTCAATGCCACAAGCACCCCACCCGCCCCCAGCACCTCATCCGCCTTCTCGATGAACCGGGCCTGTGGGATCCGCCTCCCCTGCTCGATCGACGCCACCGTGTCCGCCGAGTAGCCGACCCTCTTGCCGAACTCGGCCCGGTCCAGCCCCGCCCGGATCCGCAGCAGCTTCAGCTGTCGTCCGAACGCGGTCACCACGCCCGTTCCCGGCTCGTCCTCCGGTCGCTGCTGACGCTGCGGCGGCTCCTCGTCGTTCACCACGCTCACTGCCCTGCCCCTCTTCCAGCGCAACCCACCTCGGATCACGCTAGGACACAGTCCGCAACCGTGAGTAGCGGTTCGTAAACCAGTCACCCTCCGGTGAAACGGGCAGGCGCAGCCTCACACCCGACCGGCGACCGATTCCGTGAAGCGGACCATCGCCCGGTGATACGTGGCCCTCTCCGGGTTCGGGAACCGGACGTTGTGGCGGTGATAGCGGTGGAAGGCGATGATCAGCGCCGCGTGCTCGATCTCGAGGGGGAGGATCGCGCGGTCCACCGTGGTGAGGGGGCGAAGTTTCTCGTATCCGTCGAGGAGCGCGTGGAGACGCTCGGTGTCGAGAAGGCCGGCCTCGTCCTGGGCGAGGCCCACGGCTGCCATGCCGAGGTCGAGCAGGGGGTCGTCGAGGGAGACCGTCTCCCAGTCCAGGACGGACAGGCCACCGTCGTCACGGACGATGACGTTGTCGTCGAAGAGGTCTCCGTGGATCAGGCAGGGAGCTCGGTGGCTGTCGGCCTCGGCGCTACGGACTAGGTCGAGCCTGGAGGTCAGCCACCGGGCGAACTCCTGGTCCGCGAAGCCGGGGATCGACGCGAGGTGCTCGGCGGAAAGACGGCGGGAGCCGACGGGGACGTCGGCCAGGCCTTCGGCGTCGGGGGCAAGCTCGTGAAGACGAGCGAGGAGGCTGCCGGCCTCGGGAAGGAGGGCGAGGGGCAGGGGCTGCTCGACCGCACCGGCGATCCACCTCTTCAGGACGAGGAGGCGGCCGTCGACCGGGACGATGAGTGATCCGTCCGTGGCGGGGACGACCTCGCTGGTCGGCACGCCGAGCCGCCGGAGAGCGCGGGTGTGGCGGGCGAGGGTGTTCGCCGTGTCCTCGTCGTGGTTGTCGAGGGAGGTCAGCACGTACTCGCCCTGGTCGCAGGCGAGGCGGAAGCTGGAGTTCGCGGCGCCACCCGAGAGCACGGTGAGGGACGCGCCCGTCAGTCCGTACCTGTCGGCAACGCTGGAGAGGTCGATCTGGTCCGCTGTGGTGTAGTGCGCCACCTGATTCAGGCTCCTTGCTGTGCTGCCGACTCCTGTCGGCGATCCTCGATGAGGCCGACCCAGCGTGCCCGCACCTGAGGGGCACTGTCCAGCCACTCGGCGCGCGGGAGGTCGGAAGGCGGTTCCTCGTCCGCCATCAGATAGGTCAGTTCGGCGAGGTACGCGAACTCGACGCCGTTGACGCAGTCCTCCATCAGGCGCTCCCGGGCCTGGGCGAGCGCTCCTGGGGCGCCGGACACGAGGGCATGCAGGCATTCGGCGAAGCGGATATAGGCGACCGACGAGGTCAGCCCCGCCTCCACGGCCTCCACCGCCACAGCCTCGGCGCGCGTCGGCAGGTCCGGCGCGATACCCGCGTCCCTCACCAGTGCTGCGATGCGGGTCTGCGTTTCGGCCCATCGGATCGACACGCCCGCGAGCAGGTCCTCGGCCCGGGCGATCTGCTCGGCGGCGCGCGGGCGGTCCTGAAAGGCCGCGGCGAAGGCGAGGCAGGCCTGTGACAGAGCGGCTTCGCCGACCTGCCCGGTGGCCAGTGCCTGATCGCGGCTGGCGGCGTAGGCGGAGCAGGCCAAGGCGATGGATCCCTGAGGCCACCAGAGGTCACCGAGTACGCGGTCCTGGCGGCCCTCCGTACCCAGGTGCAGTGCCGCCTCCCTGGCCTGCGGGAAGTCACCGATGCGGCGGGCCAGGTGGATCAGCCCCCGGCGGGCGGTCGCGGCGAGGCGGCCTCCCCGTTCCGCGACGCGCTGCATGCCGTTCAGTGACTCCTGAAAGTTACCCAGGTCCCGGTCGCACTCGGCCAGGAAGTAGCGGGGCAGCTCGTCGAGACTCGGCGGCAGGGCTCCGGCCTGCAGGACGTCACGGAGTTGTTGTGCCGTACTGCCTCGGTGCCGGCGCTGGCGCTGGGCGATGGCCGAGAGAGTCGTGGCGAGTGCTTGGGCCGGAGTGGGAGAAGCCCCGGCCAGGACAGCCGCAGGCGGCTCGACGGGCTCCCAGACGAAATCGTCGACGTACTGGAAGGCCGCGTCCTCGAGCCAACCGAGCGGAAGGTCGAACTGGTGGGCCAGGGCGAGGCCTTGGCGGAGAGCGGATACCAGGCGCCCGCGGTGGGACTTGTCTTCCTTGCCGAGGGCCTGGAAGGCGCGTCGCGCAGCGCGCTGCCAGTCGGCAGACGTCCACCGGTCGTCGCTGGTCGAGTCCGCCTCTCGGACCGCGTCCCGGACCAGGGCGTGCAGGCGGTAGGGCCAGGGCGCACCGGGGTCGTGATCGACGAACGGCCTGTCCACCAGGTTCTGGGCCGGAGCATCGTGGTCGAAGCCTGCGGCCGCCGAGGCGAGCGGCACGGAGAAGGTGTCCAGGAGGCTGACGGACCGTACGACTCGCCGGACGTCCGGAGGCAGGTCACGGAAGGTCCGGGCGACCAGGGCGGGGAAGTCGAGGTTGAAGTCGTGCACGGAGGGAGCGTTCCCCGAGCGGCGGTACAGATCAAGGAAGCGCATCGCCGCGAGGTCGAGGTAGAGCGGCAGTCCGTGCGAGTTCGCCGTGATCAGACGGCGGGTCGCTTCGTCCATCATCGGACGGCCGTCACGTGTCAGGCGCTGGGACAGATAGGTTTCGCAGTCTCCCGCGGACAAGTAGCCGACGGTGTGTTGTCGGGGCTCACGCGTCGCACCACCGGCGAGCTGGGGCCAGCACTCCGGACCTGCCCAGTCGAGTTGGCCCTCCAGCAGCGGATCATCCCATTGAAGGCGATTGCGGCCCGTGACGATGAACAGGGCGTTGGGCATCAACCACACCACTCGCTGGACAAGACGCTCCAGATCCCGGTGCACCCGGTCTCCTACGTCCTCGAACGTGTCCAGCAGCACCACCAGGGTGGCCCGGTGCTTGGCGGGCAGGGACGCCAGGTCCCACGCCAGGAGGTGCGGATAGTAGCTGAGTGCGTCCTGGTCGGGAGTGGTCTCCAGCAGGTCGGCGAAGCGACTGCACTCCGCAAGCGCCCTGATCCGGTGCTGTCGTTCCCTCAGCGCTCGCACGACCGTTCGCAGCCCGTGGCCGACCACCTGCCCCACCGTGCCGGGAAGGGCCACCGCTTGCGCCACGTCCGCCAGCGCCGACTGCATCTGTGCCGACAGGTTCCGCGCTCCGGGAAGGGAGCTCAGTCGGGTGCGGCGACGGACGTACTCCTCGAGCGGTTCACCGGGATGGTTGTGTTCCCAGTACCGCTGGAGGGCCAGGTCGAACGTCGGCATCGGCTGCCCGATCTCGGCCGCGGCCAGCCGGACGGCCAGGATCAGGGATTCGAAATCGACGCCCGAGTCGCGCGACAGATCCACCCTCACCGGTACTACGGGGCCGAGGCTCTGGTCGAGCGGCGGCCAGTGCTCCTGGACCGGGAGTTCTCCCGTGAGATGCTGCGCCACGCACCGGGACAACGTCGACTTGCCGATGCCGCCGACACCGTAGAACGTGAGCACATTGCGGCGGGGCGTCTCGAGGTCCTGCACGTCGAAGCCATCGGCGCGAACTTCACGGACGAGGTGGGCAAGGCTCCGTGCCACCGAGTCCCACTCGTCGCGCCTGTCGGCGAAGTAGTCGACCGCCTTGACTTCGCGATCGTTCGAGCGGAACAACGCCCTCAGATCCGACTGGCTCACCAGCGCCCCCTTTGTCGACAATGGTGACAGAAGAGCAGCCGACCTGAATGGGCGTCAAGTTGCCTCCGGAGCGGGCAGACAGTTCCAGAACTCCCCCGTGGTGAAGTACTGGGTGATCCGGACCCCGGACCCACGACCCAGTACCACCGCGTACAGCGCCCGTCTCCGTCCCGTACGGAGGGCCGACGTCAGCGCGTCACCACTGGTCACGCCAGGCCACGGCCCACCACCGTGAGTGCATGACCGCAACGCAATCACCCCGCACGGTGCACCGGTTCACGATGCGCTTCAGCTCCACCCCGCGCGGCGCCCGCCTCGCCCGGCGGCTGTGCGGGCACCGGCTCGACGCCTGGGGCGTCCCGTACGGCAGTGACACGCACGACGTCGTCACGCTCGTCGCGTCGGAGCTGTGCGCCAACGCCGTACGGCACGGGCACGTCGCCGGACGTGACTTCCACCTGCTCCTCACCGCCGACCCGGTGACCGGCACCGTACGGATCGAGGTGAGCGACACGCGTGGGGAACGCCTCCTCCGCCTTTCCGCCGGCGTACCGGAGGACGGTGACGGCGGCCGGGGGCTGCTGCTGGTCGAGGCGCTGGCCGACCGCTGGGGATGGTCACCGCGTTCCTCGGGCGGACCCGGCAAGACGGTCTGGGCGGAGTGCACCGCGCCCGGCCTGAACTGATCCTGTAGCTCCACGGCGACCTGGCTGGACGCGCCGAACCCCGGCCCGCGAGACTGATCCCTTCGGACACGCGACGGGGCGGGAGCGGGGACCAGGTGCCGGACGTACAACGGATCGCGGGGCGTTACGAACTCCTCGAGCAGTTCAACCATGGCGGCATGGGGGACGTTTGGCGCAGTTACGACGCCGTACTGGACCGGCCGGTCGCCGTGAAGCTGATTCGGCCGCAGGCCGTCACGTCGCCGCAAATGGCGGAGGAGTTCGAGAAGCGGTTCCGGCGTGAGGCGCGGGTCACCGCGCGGATCCAGCACCCGGGCGTGCCGCAGGTGTACGACGCGGTGCTGGACGAGTCGTACGAACAGCTGTTCCTCGTGATGGAGCTGGTCGACGGCGTTCCGCTGACCGCGTACGTGCACCCCGATCACCCGCTGCCCGTCAGCTGGGCGGTGGCGGTGGCCGCGCAGGTGGCGACCGTACTGTCGTACGCGCACGACGTGCCTGTCGTCCACCGCGACCTGAAGCCGAGCAACATCATCGTCGCCCGGGACGGCACGGTGAAGGTGCTGGACTTCGGCATCGCGGCGATCCTGCGGACGGACGTCACCAAGCTGACCGCGACGGGCAGTCCCATCGGGACGCATCAGTACATGGCACCGGAGCAGGTGCGGGGTGCCCGGGTCACGCCCCGCACCGACCTGTACGCGCTGGGCTGTGTGCTGCACGAACTGCTCTCCGGCAGGCTGGTGTTCAGCGGCGACAGCGAGTGGCAGCTGATGATGCAGCACGTCAACGCTGCCCCGACGCCGCTGCGGCAGTTGCGTGCCGACGTACCGGTGGCCCTGGAAGAACTCGTCCTGCACCTCCTCCGCAAGGCACCCGAGGCGCGTCCGGCGGACGTGCAGGAGGTGTACGAGCGGCTGCGGCCCTTCCTGCCGGTGCCCGGCGAGGAATCCGTGCCGGAGGAGGCGGGACCCACCGGGGCGCCCGATCCGACGGGGATCTTCCGGCGGCCCTACGCGCCCCGCTCGCGTGCCGGTGCCTCGGGCGGCGCGCGGCCCGACGTAGCCGCTGTCGGCCCGGACGCGCCACCGGTCGTTCCCGCGGCCGAGCGCGAGGCGCTGCGGGAGCAGATCCGCGAGGTGCACGCGCACTATGTGGCGCTGATGGAGGAGGAGCGGTACGCGCAGGCCGCCGATGTGATGGCTGAGTTGATCGAGCCTGCCGCACGGTCCCTCGGCTCGGAGAACAAGGCGGTGCTGCGACTGCGTTCGTGGCGGGCAGCGAGCCGTCAGTTGGCGGGTGACCACCGGGCCGCGCTGCCGGAGTTCGAGGCGCTCGCCGACGCGTACGGGCGCGTGAGCGGCCCGAGCAGCGAGGAGGTGCTGGAGTGCCGGGCCCAGGCGGCGCGCTGCCGCGGTGAACTCGGCCAGGTGACCGAGGCGCTGGCCGGGCTGCACGGCGTCCTGGAGACCGTCCGCGCCGTCGACGGCGACGTCAGCGAGAACGCGGTGGAACTGCGCCGCGACATCGGCATGCTGCTCCTCGCACAACAGCGGGCGGCGGAGGCCTTCGACGTCCTGAAGCCGCTGCACACGGACCTGTGCGTGGTGTTCGGCCCGGACGACGAACTCACCGTCGAGGTGGCCGAGACCCTGGCCGTGATCCGTCTGGATCTCGACGGTGACAGTGCCGCTTCCTCGCCCTGACCTGGCCTTCCCGCACATGGCAGCCCACCCGGACACTAGGATCTCCGCATGCCGCAGCTCGCCTTCGATGTCGGTTTCTTCGCCGAACTCCCCAAGCTCCAGCCTCCCGTCAGGAAGGGTGTCCTCGAGGCTTGGGAGAAGTTCGACCGGCTCACTCTCGACCAGCTCTTCAAGGACCCAGGACTGAAGCTGGAGAGCCTCACGAAGGCGAAGGACAAGCAGATCCGGACCATCCGCATCGACCAGTTCTGGCGCGGTGTCGTGCTCGCACCGCCTTCCGGGGACACCTTCGTCCTGCTGCAGGTGATGCAGCACGACAAGGCCATCTCCTGGGCGATGAAGCAGAAGTCCAGCATCAACGAGGTGACGCGGGCCGTCGAGATCCGGGACGCGGCGACCCTGGACGAGATCACGCCTGCCTACGAGCGGGTGGCCGAGGCCTCGTCGAAGGAGCGGCTGTTCGCGAAGTTCTCCGACGGTGACCTGAAGGCGCTCGGTATCGACGACGAGACGCTGCGGCAGGCCCGGTCGCTGGTCGACCAAGAGCAGTTGGACGTCTTCGCGCCGCTGCTGCCGCAGGACCAGCGGGAGGTGCTGCAGTACCTCGCCGCGGGGTGCACGGTGGAGGAGGTCTGGCAGGACATCGTGGCGCCCGCCTTGCACGCGTCCTCCCAGCCGGTGGACACGGCGGACTACGAGACGGCGATCCAGCACACCCTGGCGCGTATCGCGCTGGTGTCGGCCCCCGAAGAGCTGCGGGACATCCTGGAGAAGCCGTTCGAGGCCTGGCGGGTGTTCCTGCACCCCTCGCAGCGGAAGGTGGCGTACCGGGCCTCGTACTCGGGACCGGCGCAGGTCACCGGCGGGCCGGGCACCGGCAAGACCGTCGTAGCCCTGCACCGGGTCAAGCACCTGCTCGGGCATCTGCGGGACGGCGACCGCATTCTTCTGACGACTTACACCAACGCGCTGGTGAACGCGCTCCGCTCGGGCTTGGAGTCTCTGGTGGACGATCCGGAGCTGCGGGAACGCGTGGACATCTCGACGGTGGACGGCTTCGCCAGCCGGGTCATGACGGAAGCACCGGGCGCGGTGGCTCTTCGGCCGTTGATGAGCAACGAGGAGGTGAGCCGCTGGGGCAAGGCAGCCAAGGCGACCGGCTTCACCGGCAGTGCTCAGTTCCTTGCCCAGGAGTACCGGCACGTCATCCTGGCGCAGGGGATCCGGACGCCGGCCGAGTACGAGACGGCGGACCGGCGGGGCCGCGGGAGCGGGCTGACAGCGGCGCAGCGGCCTCTCGTCTGGGAGACGGTGGAACGGTTCACAGCCACCCTGGTCGAGGACGGGGCTCGCACCTGGCTGCAGACCTGTGCGGAGGCGGCACAGTTGCTCGAGGAGACGGGACCCCGGTACCGGCACGTCGTGGTGGACGAGGCACAGGACCTGCATCCTGCGCAGTGGCGTCTGCTGCGTGCGGCCGTCCCCGCCCGCCCGGACGACCTGTTCATCGCCGGCGACCCGCACCAGCGCATCTACGACTCGAAGGTGTCGCTGAAGTCGCTCGGTATCAGGGTGGCCGGGCGGTCGGTGAAGCTGCGCAAGAACTACCGCAGCACGCAGGAGATCCTGCGCTGGTCCACGGCCCTGCTCATCGGCCGTCCGATCGCCCAGCTCGAGGACGACAGCCGCAACGAGACGCTGCTCGGTTACCGTTCCGCGCTCCACGGGGACGGGCCCACCGTGCATCCGGTGAAGTCCGAGGAGGCCGAGCTGGAGGCGCTGGTCGCGCAGGTGCGCGCGTGGATGGCCGCGGGCGTCGGCGCGGGTGAGATCGGGGTCAGCGCCCGGTTCAACAAGACCTGCGCGAAGGCGGTCGCGTACCTCAAGGACGCCGGTATCCCTGCCGCGACGCTCCGTTCGACCGAGACCGCTGGGAAAGCGGCGACCGTGCGGGTCGGCACCATGCACTCCTTCAAGGGGCTGGAGTTCCGTTGTGTAGCGGTCATCGGTGTCGATGACGAGGCGCTACCGTTCCCGAAGGCGGTCACCCCTCCCGAGGTGGATCCGAAGCAGCACGAGGCCGACATGATGTCCGAACGCTGCCTGCTCTTCGTCGCCTGCACGAGGGCCCGCGACAGCCTGTACGTCTCATGGTCGGGCAAGCCAAGTCAGTTCCTGGTGGAGGCTGGCGTGTGACCGTTTTCGTCCCGCCGAGGAATCGGCAGGACGAAATACCGAAGTTTGTCTGCCACTACCGAATGCTTTGCAGCAGCTGCCCCGTGGCCGTGACGATCCAGAAGGACCATCCGTTTCGGTTCGGATTGACGTGGGGGTTGAGGGCGTGCACCACGGCGACTGCCGCCCCGCTGGGAGTGTCGTACTCGCCCCGACCCGGTCCGGAGGGGATCGTCACCGTGCGGGACAACGGGTCGTAGAAGGCGTCGGTCCGCCGACCCTCGTAGACCGCGTGGACCTCCACCCCCCGCTTCGTACGGAGCCGGTGGACATCCGCACCGATCAGTGTCGGCGCGGACGGTTCCTCCGCGAGCACTTGCTCGTCGGCGGGCAGTTCGTCGGTGTCCTGGTGGACGGTCTGCCCGTCGTAGGCGGGAAGGCCCAACAGCTCGTTGAGGACGTTGGCCAATGCACGCCTCCGGGCAGCCAGGAAATCGGGGAAGCGCTCGAGGGACCGCAGTGCCGGGTCGTCGGGGATCCACTGTTCCGCGAGGCGCTCCCGTGCCACTTCCGCCATGTACTGAGCGGGTAGCCGGGAGGAGATCATCTTGTTGGTCTGGCCGGTGATGAAGGCCAGGTTGGCCAGGCTGTTCCATTCTTCCTTCGCGTACGCGCCCTGGACGCGGGCGCGCGGGAAGACGTGATGGAACTCGATCTTGGCTCCGCTGTTCATCGGCTGGTCGCTGATGGCGATGTTGGTTGCCCAGTCCCGCGCCGTGCCGCGCAGTGCGGCGATGTAGAGCAGCTTGAAGAACGGGTGCGTGGAGTACTTCTGCTCCAAGTCCCTCGGGTGGAGGGCACTGTCCAGGGAGCGAGGGCCGGAAGCGCGGCGGATGAGTTCGGCGAAGAGGTCGTCGCCCGTCCGCGACTTGATCAGCCTGGCCTCGGCGTCGAGCTTGCCCTCGACCTGCAGCGAGTAGTGGCTGAACGCCATGGCCGTGTACACCCAGCGGCGCAGCAGCTGAGCCTCCCCCGGGCGCAGTTTGCCGTCCCGGTGGTGCAGCAGCATGGCCGGCACGATCGTGACGTTCGGCGACGAGAGGACCTCGGACCGGGGGATCGAGCACTCGCCCTTCAGGAAGTCGATGGCGAAACGCAGGGCACGCTCTGTCGCCTGCCAGGCCTCCTTCAGGGCGGCCTCGTCCACGTCCGCCCCGATGAGCTTGATGTGATGGGCGCCGGTTCCCGCGAGGAGGCTCATGAGGCGCAGGACCGCTTCCCGGTTCAGCGGGAAGTTGCCGTCCTGCAGTTCCTGGTGGAAGGCGTCCATGGTTTCCAGGCCGTCGGCCCAGCGCGCGGCGATCGCGCTGTACACGAGGTCGCCCTTGGACAGCCGACGACCGCCCTTGTTCAGCCGGGCGAAGAGTTCGGCCACCTCCTCGTAGTCGTCGGACTCGTAGGTGATGACCGCGATCTGGTGCTGCCGGATGTTGTTCACCTTCTGCAGTCGCTGCACCCATGCGTCGAAATTCGGGTCGTCGATCGATACGCCGGCCTTACGCAGCACCTGGTAGAACTGCACGTTCTCCTGCAGCAAGGTCGACACCGGGACCAGCAGTGCGTCCTTGCGCTGCACGGCACTCGGGTTGACGAACTCCTCGGTGCGCACGTCGAACCGCAGGTCGATGAGTCGCCCGTCGGCCTTCGACTCCGGCCGGTACACCCAGGCCAGGGAGGTCAACCGTTGCTGCCCGTCGAGGAGATAGACCGGCTGTCGCTCCGACTTCTCGGTCTGGACGACGGCTGCGGTCTTGAAGGGGACGGCCAGGTTGGTCTTCCACAGCAGCAGGGCACCGACCGGGTAGCCCCGGTAGAGGGAGTCGAAGAGATCACGTACGTCGGGCCTCATCCAGACGAAATCGCGTTGGATGGAGGGAATCACGACCCGGCCCCGCAACAGGTCCTCGACCTGAGTGATGATCCTGTCGTTTGCCAGCCCCATGCTGCCCCCAGCCTGCGAGATACGTGCCACAGACACCATAGCCACCGGCAGTGACAGTGAACTGGCCATTGGTGACGAAAGCGTAGGCGATGGTGATCGGTGCGGCGGGCACCTCGTGGCGGGGGTCTCCTACCTCAGCGCCCCTAGCAGCATGGGCAGCGAGGCGTGCAGCTCCCGCTCCCAGTACGCCCAGGTGTGCGTGCCCGCACCGTAGAAGTGGGTCGTCAGATGCCGAGCCCCCACCCGCCGCAACTCCTCCGCCAGCGCCAAATTCTGCCGCTCGAAGTCCGCCTCCAACGCGCTGGTGCTCCCCGGCGCGTCCAACGGCCCCGTCGTCCCGTCCCCGCAGGACAGGTACACCGGGATGGAGCGGAGACGCTTGGCGAGGTGGAAGGGGTCGTGGGCCTTCCAGATCCGGCGTTGGGCGACCGGGTCGCCCCAGACCCTCAACGGGTCGTTGTCCTGGCCGGCGAAGAAGCCCATGATGCGGGCCACCGACTCGTCGTTCAGCAGGGGGTGGGCAGAGCCGGAGTAGGAGGCGGTGGCCTTGAACATGCCCGGGTGGCGGGCGGCGTAGAGGAGGGCGCCCTGGCCGCCCATCGAGAGGCCGGCGACGACGCGGTCGCGGCCGGCGCCCCAGTCGCGTTCCAGGAGGTGGCGCAGTTCCTCGGTGTGGAACGTCTCCCAGGCGGGGTCGCCGCCCTCGCCGTGGTTCCACCAGTCGCTGTACCAGCCGTTCCAGCCGGCCTCCGGCATGACGACGAGGACGTCGCGGAGGGCTGCGGTCTCCGCCACGTCCGTCCTCGCCGTCCACGAGGTGTAGTCGCCGCAGCAGCCGTGCAGGAGCCACAGGGTCGGCCAGTGCTGTCGGCGGCGGTCTGCGGGGTTCCAGCCGTCGGGGGTCAGGAGGCGGACCTTGACCGTGCGGCCGCCTAGGGCCGTCGAGCGGACCGAGAGGTCGACCTGCCGGTCCGCGACCTGGGTGACGGCTATGACCTCGGCGCCGTGGGGGGAGCCGGAGGCACGGGCGGCCTCAGCGGCGGCCGGGGCGGCCGGGGTCAGGGTGGCGAGCAGTGCGGCGAGGACGAGCAGGACTCGGGTGCGTAGGGACAGGGCGTGGGGCACGTTCGCGAACACGGCGGCTCCCTGGGTGGGTGGCGGATCTTCGCTGCGGTGCGGGTGTTGCCGGCGGTGCGGTGCGGGGGTGTGGAGGGAGTGGGTGCAGGGGGGTGTCAGTGGTTCTGCGGCGGGGCAGGATCAGCAAGGCGTCACCCACGGGACGTTCGCCGGCTGCGTCCGACGGGGCGTTGATCACCGTGCCGCCGGTCACCATCGTCGTGGAGCCTCCGCCGTCGAGGTTGACGGCGTCGCGCAGGCCCAGGGACTGGGCGACCTCGGCGCTCTCGGCGATGCTCAGGCCGAGGGAGGCGGTGCTGCGGCCGTCGGCCGTGACGAGGACGGTCCTGCCGGCCGCGTCCACCCCGGCCAGCGTGCGCGGGTTGCGCTTGTGGACCCAGCCGTAGTACCAGCTCGGGTCGTCCGGGTGGACCATGCCGTCGGTGGCGGGGGTGACGTGCAGGCGTCCGTCGCGGACCAGTTCCGGGCCGGCGTTGAGGATGTCCGTCTTCGCGGTGGGCCGGATGCGGTGGCCTCGTTCGTCCAGGAGGGTCGTGCTGACGCGGAGGCGGTCGCCGAGGTGTGCCGCGGCCGTCAGGTCGGCCACGCGTCGGCCCGTCGCCTGTACGGAGCTTCCGCCCGTCGGGAGGGCGCCGCCTCGCGGTGAGCGCAGTTCCACCACCCGGCCGTGGGCGTCCAGTACGGCTTCCAGTCCCTCACCGGACGGGGTGGCGGCGCCGTACTCGGATGTGAAGGTGACCAGTTCGTCGGGGTTGGTGCAGGTGACGTCGTGGAGGGGCCGGGAGGTGGGGGTGTCGCCCGCGCTGCCGCCGCAGTTCCTGATCAGGCCGGGTACGCGGTTGATGCCGTTCAGCGGGAGGGAGGCGGCGCCCGCGTCGACCCGGCCGCGCCAGGTGAGGCGGGTGACCTCGGTGCGTCGGCCGTTGTCGTGGGTCACCAGGGCGGGGCGGCCGGCGACGGGCTCGCTCAGGAGGCGGCCGTCGTAGACGCCCACGCCCGCCGGGTCGCCGGGGGCGCCCGCCTTGGGGTCGAGGACGAAGAATCCGGCGTTCACGGCGGCCGTCGCGCCGGCCGTCCGGGACAGTTGGCTGGTCGGTTCGCGCTGCTCCAGATCGGGACCGTACGACGCGTCGAGGCGGCCCCGGAACTGGCGCGGGTCGATGGTGAGCACGTCGACGTGCCAGGGGCCGCGGGCGTCGGCGTCGCCGTCCCAGCCGGTGTGGACGGCGGATCCGGTGTGGCCGGCCGCTCTCAGGCGGGTGCGCTCGGCGGTCGCGGCGGACTGGGAGTCGAAGGTGCCGACGCGGACCCGCCAGCCGAGGGTGCCGCCCGCGTAGTCCGCCGTGCGCTCCGTCCTGACCTGCTCCGCGCGCGCCTGGAAGCCCTTCGACTTCAGCTCGGCGGTCAGCTCCTCGGCGCTCGCCCGGTCCTTCAGGGTGGTCGGCGGAGCGTCGGGGTCCGGTGAGGTCGCGCCGCCGGGGATGGAGACCTCGACGGTCCAGTGCGGGGCGGGGGCGGCGGTCTCGTCGCCGCCCCGCACGATGCGGGTGAGGGTGACGCCGGGCTGGAGCGTGGTGGTGGTACGGGTCTCGGTCAGGTCGGCGGGGCCGAGGGGGAGCGCGTGCCGGGCCGGCTGATGCGGACGGGTCGCCGGGGAGGACGCCTGGGCCGGGGGTGCGCCCGCCGTGACGAGGACGCCGAGGACGGCAGCCGCACCGCACAGTCTCTTCTTCATCTGCACCGCCTGGAGGGAAGGGACCGAAGACCTGGGACGATCATTCGCCGTCCATCCTCTCCGCTCACTTCTGACGCGGACGTGGACAGCGGTGCAACGCTCACTGCACAAGTAGTGACCCGTTCCGGCGCACCGTCAAGGCCGCGGTTCCCGGAGGTCGGCCATGAACCTCATGGCCACGAGGCCCGCGTCAGGGCGGACCGCGTCAGGGCGGACCGCGTTGTCAGTGGTCGCCGATAGATTCGATCTCGTTCCGCCGAGGTGGCGTGAACGCCCCCCTTCGCATGCATGGGAGATGGTGCGTTGTCCGACTGGGAGAAGTCGAGCACGGCGCGGGTGGTGCCGTCCGCACGACCGCGGAAGCTCGCCAAGGTGCCGTTCGTGGAGCTGGCCGACGGGCGGTTGCAGGGTGTGGTGTCCAGTGGGTCGGACATCGGGCGGGTGTACGTGTCGTCGATCGCGGCGGGGTCGTACGCGTACGCGTGCAGTACGAACAACAACCGTCCCTGCGGCGGGGCGCGCGGTTCGTTCTGCAATCACATCCGGGCGCTCGTGAGCGAGGCCGTGCTGCAGTACGGGACCGAGCGCGTGGCCCGGTATCTGAAGGTCGACGCCGAGGGGACCGCCGACGCGCACGTCCTCACGTCCGCCATGACCGCCACGGGGCCCGGGGCCGGTGACGCCTCGGCCGCCGCGCAGGTGTTCAGCCGGTTCCTGCGGCACCTCGCCTATCTCGAACTGCCGGCGAGCACCGCTCCGTTGCCCGAGATGCAGTGGTTCCCGACGGCCGGGGCGGTGGCGGCCTGATGCGTACGGATCTGCTGGTCGACGTCGTCGACGGGCTCGACGAGGCGCTTGCCGCCGTGGACGGTTTCGACGCCGCTCTCGTGGGCGGGCTGCTGCGCCCGCAGCCCGGGCAGGCCGGGGGGCTGACCGGACTCGCGGACGCCGTCGCCGGGACACCGCTCGCGTCGCGGGTGGCCGAGGCCGCCGAGAAGACGGCCGCCGGGGCCGGTGACGAGGGGCACTTCGTCGCGCTCGCCGCCGCTCGTACGGCGCTGCTCGGGTCCGTCCACGACGCCCTCGTCGCCCGGGTCGAGGAGGCCACCGGGCGACCGGCGACGGGCGACACCGACGCCGTGCCGGTCGGCGCGGGCGCGGAGCAGGCGACCAACCTGCTGGTAGCCGCGCGTAGTTGGCTGTCCGACCTGGCGCGCGCCGGGTGGCAGGGCATCGACCACGAACTGGTCGGCGGGGCCGCGCCCGTCGTGTCCGCGATGCTGCCCGACCCGGCGCTGCGCCGGCTCGCCACGCTCCTCGACGGTTTCGCGGCCGAGCTGGCCGCGTCCTGCCCCGGCGCGACCCTGGAGCGGGTGCCGGTACGGCGGTGGGCGGATCTGTGGTCGCGGGCCGTGCTGCTGACGGTGCCGGGGGCCGTGTCGGCGCGGGCCGCCGACGAGGCCACGGGGCGTCTGCTGCCGCTCGGCGTCGACCTCCAGGAGCACGCCACCGCCGTCCAGGCGCAGGTGCACGCGGTGTTCGAGCCCGCGGACGGCGGGGCCGCCCGGCTGGTGCGGGCCTCGGTGTCCGCGCCGAAGCCCGACACGGTCGTCGGGGCCGGACTGTGGCAGCTGCTGCGACCGCACATGTCGCTGCTGGCCGCCGTGAGCGAGGGCCGTTCCATGGAGCTCGACGCGATGCCCCTCACCGGCGAGGGTGACCTCATATGGGACGACGCCCGGGCCCGGGCCGGTGAGCCCGCCGACGCGTTCGCCACCGCCAGGGTGGCGCTGCCGGCCGCCGCCGCGTTCGCCGTCGCGCCGCTCGACCGGCATCCGGCCCGGATCGCGGTGCCGGTCCTGTTGGAGGGGTACGGCGTGGAGGAGGCCGAAGGGGACGGCGGGGTGGTGTTCGACGTCGCCGGGTGCCGTATCGCTGTCGACACCGGCCGCGTACCGGCCGCCGGGCCGCTGACGCCGGAGGCCGTCGCCTCGTCCGGTGCCTGTCTGGGGCTGCTGCGCTGGGACGCGGGGGCCTTCCTGCTCCAGCCGCTCGCGGTGGAGCGGACCGTGCGGAAGAAGGCGGTCGCCGTGCACGCCGGGGCCTGGGCCGGGGAGACGGCCGACAAGGCCGGGGTACGGGCCGAGAAGGCCGCCACCGACGCCGTGAAGGTGCTGCGCGAACGCGCCGGGAAGCTGCTGCGGAAATGACCGAACAGAACACCGGACACGGCCCGGGCGGCGCGGCCGATGCCCCGGACGCCGACGACAACCGTCGGCAGGTGCTCTACTGGCGCCTGCTCGCCCGCCTCTTCGACCACGAGGAGCAGCCCGCGCTCGAGTCGGCGAGTCTCGCCGTGGTCGAGGACATCGGCCTGCCGCCCGCCCTGCTCGACCCGGGGGCGTCCGTCGGCTCCGTCGTGCAGCGGCATCCGGAGCTGGCCGCCGAGTTCGACGGGCTGATGACGCCCGAGCCGGAGGAGGACGGCGGGCGTGACCGGGCCGCCGAGGTGCGGCGCGCGGCGCTGGCGTCGAAGGTGCTGCTGAACGTCTTCGCCTCCGGTTCCGGCACGGTCACCGCCGAGCAGCTGGCCCGCTGGCAGTCCGACGCCGAGTGGTTCGAGCGGGCCCTCGGCTGCCGGCCCGGCGAGCTGCGGGGCGGCCGGGGCGGCGCGGGACGTGCGGGTGCCGGGGGCGGCACCGGTGTCGGCCCGACGAGCACCGGCGTCGGCGGGCCCTTGCCCGACCTCAGCCGGCTGATCCCCGCGATCGGCCCGGAGCTGGGCTCCATCGAGGCCGGTCTCGTCAAGCGCATGCACCTACGTGAGGTACTGGCCGATCCCGCGCTGGCCGCCCGGCTGACCCCGAGCATGTCGCTCATCGAGCAGCTGCTCCGGGACAAGGACAACCTCTCCGGCGTCGCCCTCGCCAACGCCAAGGCCCTGATCCGGCGTTACGTCGACGAGGTCACCGAGGTGCTGCGCACGCAGGTCGAGAAGTCCACGGTCGGCGAGCTGGACCGGTCCGTGCCGCCCAAGCGGGTCTTCCGCAACCTCGACATCGACCGCACCATCTGGAAGAACCTCACCAACTGGGACCCGGAGGGGGAGCGGCTCTACGTCGACCGCCTCTACTACCGGCACACCAGCCGCAAGACGACACCCCAGCGGCTGATCGTGGTCGTGGACCAGTCGGGTTCCATGGTCGACTCGATGGTCAACTGCACCATCCTGGCGTCCATCTTCGCGGGTCTGCCGAAGGTCGACGTCCATCTGATCGCGTACGACACGCAGGCGCTGGACCTCACGCCGTGGGCGCACGACCCGTTCGAGACGCTGCTGCGCACCAAGCTCGGCGGCGGCACCGACGGCACGGTCGCCATGGCACTCGCCCAGCCGAAGATCGCCGAGCCGCGCAACACCGTGGTGGTGTGGATCTCCGACTTCTACGAGTGGCGGCAGCAGGAGCTGTTCGACAGCATGGCCGCCGTCCACCGCTCCGGGGCCAAGTTCATCCCCGTCGGGTCGGTGACCAGCTCCGGGCGCGGCAGCGTCAACCCGTGGTTCCGGGAGCGGTTCAAGGACCTCGGCGCGCCGGTGATCTCCGGTCACATCAAGAAGCTCGTGCACGAACTCAAGACGTTTCTCACCTGATCACCGAAGGCGCCCCGCAACGCCCTTCTTCTCTTCGTGATCACCGTACGGAAAGGCTTTCCCTCATGTCCGACCTGCTGCGCGCGCCCGCCGAGATCAAGTACGCCGAGGAGCTGGACTGGTTGGAGTCGATCGACGACAACCCGAAGCCGTTCTCCTGGCGTCTGTCGCCGAAGATGGTCCGGCTGTTCATCCTCGGGTCCGAGCGGTCCGACGGCCTGGACCGGGAGGTCTCGCAGAAGTGGTTCGGCGACCGCAGTTTCGTGGAGCGGTCGATCGTCACCCTCGCCTCCGACCGGGGTCTGCTGCTCATCGGTGACCCCGGCACCGGCAAGAGCTGGCTGGCCGAGCTGCTGTCCGCCGCGATCTGCCGCAACTCGACGCTGGTGGTGCAGGGCACGGCCGGCACCACCGAGGACCACATCAAGTACTCGTGGAACGTCTCGATGGTCATCGCCAAGGGGCAGTCGCGGGAGTCGATGATCCCCTCGCCGATCATGACGGCGATGGAGGCGGGGTCCATCGGACGCTTCGAGGAGCTGACCCGGTCGACCAGTGACGTCCAGGACGCGCTGATCTCCATCCTCTCCGAGAAGTACATCTCCGTGCCCGAGCTGGAGAGCGGCGGCGGTGACGACAACATCGTCTTCGCCAAGCCCGGCTTCTCGATCATCGCCACGGCCAACAGCCGCGACCGGGGCGTCAACGACCTCTCCTCCGCGCTCAAGCGCCGTTTCAACTTCGTACGCATCCCGGTCGTGACCAACAAGAAGAGCGAGGCGGAGATCGTCCGCTTCCGCACCGAGGAGCTGCTGCGCCGGCACTCGATCGACCTGGACGTGCCGCCGACGCTCCTGGACGTGCTGCTGCAGAGCTTCGCCGACCTGCGCGCCTCCGCGGCCGCCGCGGGCAGCGACGACGAGAAGCTGGAGTCGGCGCTGTCCACGGCCGAGCAGATCGGCGTGCTGGAGGACGCCGTCCTGCACAGCAACTTCTTCGGCGAGCGCGCCCTGACCGCCCGTACGCTCGCCTCCTCCCTCGTCGGTTCCCTCACCCGCCGGGAGCCCGAGGACCTGGCCATCCTCAACAAGTACCTGCACGGCGTCGTGGAGCCGCGCAGCAAGGAGGAGGGCGGCTCCTGGCCCGAGTTCCTGGAGGGCGGCCGCGACGCGATCGCCACGCTGTCATGAGTGGCCCCCAGGAGAGCGGGGTCCGGGTGAACAGGTCCCAGGAGAGCAGGTCGCAGGAGAGCACCTCGTTCGCCGCGCTGCGCGGGCAGTTGCAGGAGGCCGCCGCCGCCTTCGCGGGCGGGCCCGACGCGCTGGAGGGCATCCTGCTCGGGCTGGTCGACGACGTCGACCGGGCGGTGCGGGAGCCGCTGGAGATCTTCCCGGTCTGTCACCACTCCCCCGCCTCGGCGACGGCCATGGCCCGCCGGCTGCGCGAGAAGCAGCCCAAGGTCGTGTACCTGGAGCTGTGCGAGGACATGGCCCCGCTCCTGACCGAGCTGCGCAACTGCCGGCTGCCGGTGGCCGTGCAGGCGTTCGCCGGCGACGTGGACGGTTTCCCGCAGGAGTGGGCTCCGTTGTCGGTCGTCGCGCCGATCACCGAGGCGTCCGCCGAGTACCAGGCGATCGCGTACGCCCTCGACACCCCGGGGGTGGAGCTGGTCCTCGTCGACCGGTCGGCGGACCACGTCTTCCAGTGGGACGACCGGGGAGAGAAGGCCGCCGAGGACGGCGAGGCCGCTCCCGAGGAGCCCGAGGCCGGGCTGCACGGCGAGGCCGTCGGCGTCGAGATCGGCGACCTGCGTCCGCGCTTCTCCCAGCTGGAGGAGCACCTGCTGCGCCACGGCAAGGTGCGGCACTGGTCGGAGTGGTGGCACCAGTACGTCGAGGTGCCGCTCGGCGACAGCGCGGCCGACCACGACACCTACCGTCAGGTCATGTTCCTCATCGGCAGCCTCTTCCGGCGGCTCGCCCCGGGTGACGGTGCCCGGGTCCGGGTGGACGAGGACCGCGAGCGGTACATGTGGACCCGGATGCGCGAGCACATGGCTGCCACCGGGACGGAGCCCGCGGACGCCCTGTACGTGTGCGGGGCCTTCCACGCGGCCAGCCGGGTGGCCGAGTTCGGGGTGGACGGCAGCGACACGTTCACCATCTCGCCGCGTTCCGGCACCACCTGGCAGTACGGGCTGATCCCGTCCAGCAACGCGGCGATCGAGGCGCAGTTCGGCCTCGCCGCGGGCTCGGTGTCGATCGCGGCGACGGAGTGGGCGAAGAGCCTGAAGCGCACGCGTGTGCGACCGTTCCGGCTGGCGGGTCAGACGGGTGGCAAGCAGCGCCCCGCGAAGAAGGCCGCGCCAAAGGCCGCGCCGACCCAGCGGGCCCAGGTCTCCTCCGGTCCTGCGGCGGATTCCGCCGCGGGGGACCGGCTGTCCGGGTTCCTGCGGCGGCCGCCCGTGATCGACGCGTTGGACGAGGCGGAGCTGCTGGGCTGGTCCGTGGACATCGTGCGCGCCGCCCGGCGCAACGGGTACCTCGCCTCCACCGCCGACGCCATCGCCGTCTTCGAGACGTCGATCCTGCTCGCCGGCATGCGCGACCGGGCCAAGCCGACGCCGTACGACTTCCAGGACGCGGCGGTCACCTGCATCGAGAAGGACGTCGTCCCCGGGCGGCGGGACGTGCGGCGGCTGGTCGAGATCATGATGGGCGGCGACCGGATCGGCCAGGTCGGCTACGAGGCGCTGCCGCCGCTCGCCCGCGACGTGCACGACCGGCTGGCGCCGCTGGGGCTGAAGCTCCAGCAGCGCGGGGTGCAGCGGGCGCTGCTCGACATGGCGTCCCGGCCGGAGCTTCAGGCGTGTTCCGACGTGCTGTGGATGCTGCGGCGCCTGATGCCGCACGGCGCGGCCCGGCCGATCATGGGCGAGCGGCGGCTCGGCGAGCGGTCGATCCAGGAGTCCTGGGACGTGGCGCTCGGCACCCATCAGCGGGCCCTCATCGAGCTGGGCTACGAGGGTGTCAGCATCGAGCAGGTGCTGGAGCAGCGGCTGCGGCGCGACGCCTACGGGCCGCGGGCGACGACGGCGAGCGTGCTGGCCGCCGTCGAGGACGCGACCCTGTACCTGGGCAGCCGCCGTCTCGCCGACGAACTCGGCACCCATGCGCTGAAGGTGCTCGCCGGCGAACGCAGCGTCGACGGGGCGCCGGAGGTGCTGCGGCGGGTGCGGGCCCTGCTGGCGTACTACCGGACCAGCGAGCCGGTGCTGCCGGCGTGGATCGAGTCGTTCGTCAAGACCGGGTACGCGCACTACTGCACGCTGCTGCCGACGGCGTTCCGGGACGAGGACGCGACGGTCGGGCAGGTCGCGGCGATGCTGGGCTTCCTGTTCAGCATGGAGAGCCTTGCCCTGTCGCTGGGCTGCGACCGGGCGCAGCTGGAGCTGGCGGTCGCCCAGTCGCATCCCGAGGACCCGTCCAAGACGGCCCTGTTGTGGGCGGCGCAGGTGCAGCTGGGGACGTTGTCACGGGCCGAGCTGCGGGCCCGGTGCGACAAGCTGCTGGACAACCCCCTGGTGGTGCCTTCCTACCCGCGCTACCTCAGCGGCTTCGTCCACGCGCTGGAGCCCGTGCCGGGGCTGGCGGACGTGGTCGTGGAGGCGGTGTCGAACGCGTTCGGGCGGCTGCCGGACTCGGTGCTGCTGCCGTGGCTGCCGCTGCTGATCACGACGCTGCGGTCCGGCGCCGCGGATCTCGCTCCGCTGCTGATCCGCGAGGCCGGGCGGATCTTCCCCGGCCGGCTCGAGGCGCTGGACGCGTGGGTGCCGCCGTGGCGGGCGTCCGCGGACCCGTCCGGGGGCGTGCGGGCCGACGCCGGCCGCCGGGGCGCGGCGTTGCTTCCGGCGCACCCGGCGACCTGCGACGCGGTGGCCGACCTGCTGGGCTGCGCCGAGGGGTGGGCGAGCCCCGGGGACCCGTCCGTCGCGGCACCACCGGGAGTCGGGCTCCTGACCGCTCACCCGGCGACCTGCGACGCGGTGGCGACGCTGCTCGGCTGCGACGGGGAGTGGGCGGCGGGGGCGGACGGTGCGCCCTCGGCGGGCTCCGTGCTGACGCGCCGTCACCCCGACGCTTCGGTGGCGTTGGAGGCGCTTCTGACGGGCGGGTGACCAACGGACGGCGGGCCGGCCCGATCCGGGACCGGCCCGACCGGCCCGACCGGCCCGACCGGTCGGCGTCCGCCTCGCGGGCGGGTGCCGGGTCGGCCGAGCGGCCGACCCGGCCTGGGTACCCCTCGGTCGGGCCGGTCGCCTCCGCCCGGGACGGGTGGAGGCGACCCCGTGCGCTACCGCGCCGGTGCCTCGGCGGGGGCCGGGGCGTAACCGGTCGGGCGGGCCGTGAAGGTGCCGCGGCCCTGGGTGCGGCTGCGCAGCCGGGTCGCGTAGCCGAACAGCTCGGCCAGCGGCACGGTGGCCGTGACGACCGCAGCGCCGCCCCGCGTCTCGGAGCCGGTGACCCGGCCCCGGCGCGCGGCGAGGTCGCCCAGCACGCCGCCGACCGCGTCCTCGGGCACGGTGACCGTGACCTCGACGACCGGTTCCAGCAGGACCATCCGCGAGGCGCGCAGGGCGTCGCGGAGACCGAACCGGCCGGCGGTGCGGAAGGCGGTGTCCGAGGAGTCCTTCACATGGGTCTGGCCGTCGGTGAGCGTGACCCTGAGGCCGGTCACCGGGTGCCCTCCGAGGGGGCCCTCGGCCAGCGCGTCTCGGCAGCCCGCCTCGACGGCCCGCACGAACTCCTGGGGCACGCGCCCGCCGACCACCGTGGAACGGAACTCGAATCCACCCTCCTCCCGGGGTTCGACGTCGAGGACGATGTGCGCGAACTGACCGGCCCCGCCGTCCTGCTTGACGTGCCGGTGCACGAACCCGGTCACGCCCGCGCGGACCGTCTCGCGGTACGCCACACCCGGCCGGCCGACGGTCACCTCGAGGCCGTGTTCGCGGCGCACCCGCTCCACCGCGACCTCCAGGTGCAGTTCGCCCATGCCCGACAGAACGGTCTGCCCGGTCTCCGGGTCGGTCCGCACGGCCAGCGAGGGGTCCTCCTCGGTCAGCCGTGCCAGCGCCGAGGCCAGCCGGTCGGTGTCGGTGGCGCGGCGGGCCTCCACCGCCACGTGCACCACCGGTTCGGCGACGCCCGGGGGTTCCAGGACCAGCGGGGCGTCCGGCGCGCACAGGGTCGAACCGGCGCGGGCGCCCTTCAGGCCGATCACCGCGACGATGTCCCCGGCGACCGCCCGTTCCAGCGGGTCGTGACGGTCGGCCCGTACCCGCAGGAGGCGGCCGACGCGCTCGGTGCGACCGGTGCCGGCGTCCCGCACGGTGTCTCCCTTCTCGATCGTGCCCGAGTACACCCGCAGGTACGTCAACCGTCCCGTCGGGGTGGCGTTCACCTTGAACGCCAGTGCCGCCATGGGGGCCGCCGGGTCGGCGGGCCGTTCCTCGTCCGCGCCGTCGTGCGTGCCGCGTACCGGCGGGACGTCCAGCGGGGACGGCAGGTAGGCGACCACGGCGTCCAGCAGCGGTTCGACCCCGCGGTTGCGGTAGGCGGAGCCGCACAGCACCACCACGCCGTCGCCGGTGCGGGTCAGGTCGCGCAGCGCGCCGGCGAGGGTGGCGGCGGTGAGCGTCTCCCGGTCGCAGAACTCCTCCAGCGCGGCCGGGTGCCGTTCCGCCACCGCCTCCTCCAGCAGTCGCCGTCTGCGGGCCGCCTCTTCGCTCAGCGCGTCGGGGACGGGCCCCTCCTCGGGTGTGTCCGCGCCGTCCGCCCACACCAGGGCGCGCATGCGCAGCAGGTCGACGACGCCGGTGAAGCCGTCCTCGGTGCCGATGGGCAACTGGGTCACCAGGGGCACCGGGTGCAGCCGTTCGCGGATCGAGGCGACGGCGGTGTCGAGGTCGGCGCCCGCGCGGTCCATCTTGTTGACGAAGGCGATCCTCGGCACCCCGTGCCGGTCGGCCTGCCGCCACACGGACTCGCTCTGCGGTTCGACGCCCGCGACGGCGTCGAACACGGCGACCGCGCCGTCCAGCACGCGCAGGGAGCGTTCGACCTCGTCGGCGAAGTCGACGTGCCCCGGGGTGTCGATCAGGTTGATCCGGTGACCGTCCCAGGAGCAGCTGACGGCCGCGGCGAAGATGGTGATGCCGCGGTCGCGCTCCTGCGGGTCGAAGTCCGTGACGGTCGTGCCGTCGTGGACCTCGCCGCGCTTGTAGGTGGTGCCGGTGGTGTAGAGGATCCGCTCGGTGACGGTGGTCTTGCCGGCGTCGACGTGGGCGAGGATGCCCAGGTTGCGGACGGTGGTGAGGGGGTTGGTGCTGGTGCGCACGGCCCGTGGCCTTTCGCTGGTGTGAGCAGGGCGGCGCGATTCCCGGGAGGAGGAGGACGGAGCGGGGTGAGGGCTCGCCGCACGGGGCGGGAGCGGTCGCTCGTCAGATGCTCGTCGCGGGCTTCCGGTGCCGGCCGCGCTGCGGACACCGGTCGGCCCGAGACACGAGGATCACCTCGTACCGGGACGGGGGAACGACGGCAGCGGTGCGGATGCGCACGGCCCGGCTCCCCTCACTCGATCTCGATGTCGTGGTGAGTGTAGGGAAGCGAGGCGGGGCACCGCAGCGCATTTTCCGCGCTCCCACCCGCGCCGCCCGCGCCGCCCTCCCGCCCACGCCGGGCTCCCGCCCACGCCGCGCTCACGCTCCCGTCCGCGCCCCGCCCCCCGCCGCCGCCAGGGCGCCGGTCGAAGCGCGCACAACGCGAGAGGCCGACCGGGATCTCTCCCGGCCGGCCTCTCGCTCGACCTGCTCTGTGTCCGAGGGGGGACTTGAACCCCCACGCCCGATAAAGGGCACTAGCACCTCAAGCTAGCGCGTCTGCCATTCCGCCACCCGGACTAGGTGTCTGCCGTTCGCGTGGTGTTCCCTCGCGGCGACATGGACAACCATACCAAGGTTTCGCAGTGCCTTTCACCTGCGTTTCCTTCCCCAGAGCGCCGCTCCGGGGTCGACGGCGCCCTTGCGCCTAGGGTCGTACCATGAGTGACTGGCTGGTTACCCAGGGCCCGCTTCCGCGTCGTCGGCCGCGGGTGTTGTCGCCGCTCAGGGAGCATCTGCGGGACACGTTCTGGTTCGCGCCCACCGCGGCGATGGCGGGTGTGTTCGCGGTGTGGTGGGCGGCTCAGGAGGTGGATGCCGCGCTCGTCCGGTCGTTGCAGGACGACGGGGACTACGGGGCGGTGGCGGAGCTGCTGCGGTTCGCGGAGGACGCGCGGACGGTGGTGTCCGCGGTCGGCTCGGCGATGATGACGTTCATCGGTGTGGTGTTCAGCATCTCGCTGGTGGCGGTGCAGATGGCGAGCGGGCAGTTCACGCCGCGGGTGGTGCGGCTCTTCGTGCGCAGCCGGATCACGAAGGCGACCTTCGCGGTGTTCCTCGCCACCTTCGTGCTGACGCTGCTCGTCCTGACCAGTTACGACAGCTCCCCGGACCCCCGGGTGACGACGTCGGTCCCGCTGGTGCAGTCGGTGCTCACGCTCCTCATGGTCGCCTTGAGCCTGCTGCTGTTCGTGATGTACGTCAACGCGACGCTGCGGCTGATGCGGGTCAGTCATGTGATCGCCCGGATCGCCGCGGAGTCCTTCCGGGTGGCGGCGCTGACGCCCGCGCCGGCGGACGACGGGCGCGCACCGGAGGTCGGGCCGGTGACCGCGTGGGTCGTCCACGAGGGGCCGGCGGGCGTACTGCGGGACGTGCACGTCGCGCGCCTGGTGCGGGTGGCGCGCAAGCAGGGGGCGGTGCTGCGGCTCGTCCCGCGCATCGGGGACTTCCTGGTGCCCGGCACCCCGGTGCTGGCGGTGCACGGCGGGCAGGCGCCGCCGCGCCGGGTGCTGCGGTACGCCCTGAGCGTGGGGGTGGAGCGCACCTTCCACCAGGATCTCGGGTTCGGGCTGCGTCAGCTGTCCGACATCGCGCTGCGGGCCCTGTCGAGCGCGGTCAACGATCCCACCACGGCCGTCCAGGCGCTGGACCGGATCGTGCAGATCCTCGCCGCGCTCTCCCGCCGGCCGCTGGACCGGGCCGTGCACCGGGACCGGCGCGGCACTCTGCGGCTGGTGCGGCCGGTGCCGGGCTGGGAGGACCTGGTGGACCTCGGGTTCACCGAGATCCGAGCCTGCGGGGCGGGGAACGCGCAGGTCACGCGACGGATGCTGGCCGGTCTCGACGACCTGCTGCGGCTCGCCCCGCCGCAGCGGCGCGCGCCGCTGCGGCGGCACCGTGAGCTGTTGCGGCAGGCCGTCGAGCGGGTCACCCCGGCTCCGGCGGACCGGGCCTTCGCGCTGTTTCCGGACCGGCAGGGCATCGGTTGACCCGGGGGGCGTCCGGGCCGGACGCCCCCCGGGTGGTGGCCGTCACGGCATGAGGTGGTGTCCCGGGAAGTTGCCGGGCAGCCGCTCTCCCGGCGGGCCCTGGGTGACGGCGCGCACCAGCAGTTCACCGCCGACGAAGGCGCCGCGCCAGGACGCGCCGTGTCCGCCGAACAGCTCGTCGCGGTCGCCCCGGGAGCGCGGCACTCCGTGGCCGACCTTGAACGCGCGGATCTGCGGCGCCAGCCTCTCGTACGTCGCCCGGTCGTCCGTGGAGAGCGTGGCGACCAGCGCGCCGTTGGAGGCGTTCATCGCGGCGAGCAGTTCGGCCTCCGTGTCGACCAGGACGACGGTGTCGACGGGGCCGAAGGGCTCGGCGTGGTGCAGCGGCGAGGACCGGGGCGGGTTGAGGAGCGTGACCGGCTGGACGTAGGCGGAGGTGTCCTGGCCGGGCAGGAACCGTGCGTCGGCCGCGCTGCCGCGGTGCAGGGGCACGGCGCCCCGGTCGACGGCCTCGGCGACCTGGTCGCTCAGCTCCTTGGCCTTGGCCGCGTTGATCAGGGGCCCGAAGTCGAGGTCGGGGTAGGGGTCGTCCGGTGCCGCGACGGCGAGCGGGTGGCCGACGCGCAGGGTGCGGACCGCCGGGAGGTAGGCGGCGAGGAACGCGTCGAACAGGCGGCGCTGGACGACGAAGCGCGGGTAGGCGGTGCAGCGCTGCTTGCCGTAGTCGAAGAGCTTGGGGATCACCGCCGTGAGCGCGTCCCAGTCGGTGAAGTCCCAGACGCCCCAGGTGTTGAGTCCCTCCTGTTCGAGGATGTGCCGCTTGCCGAGGTCGGCGAGGGCCGTGGCGACGGCGGCGCCGGTGTCCCGGCCGCCGACGAAGGAGACGCACCCGATCTCGGGTGCCCGGACCAGCGCCTGGGACAGCTCGCCCCCGCTGCCGCTGACGAGGGTGACGGGGACCCCTTCGCGGGCGGCGAGTGCGCAGGCCAGGGTCAGACAGGTGACGCCGCCGTCGGTCGGGGTCTTGGCGACGACCGCGTTGCCGGCCAGGGCCTGTACCAGCAGTGCGTGGACGAGCACGCTCATCGGGTAGTTCCAGCTGGCGATGTTGGACACCGGTCCGTCCAGCGGTGCGCGGCCCTCGGTCATCCGGTCGATGCCGTCCACGTACCAGCGCACGCCGTCCACCGCCCGGTCGACGTCGGCCCGGGCCGCCCGCCAGGGCTTGCCGATCTCGTGCACGAGGAGCAGCGCGAGCAGTTCGCGGTGCTGGGCGAGGGCGTCGAGCGTGGCGGCGACACGGGCGCGGCGTTCGGGCAGCGGGACGTGGCGCCAGGCGCGGTGCTGGTCGAGCGCGGCGCGCACCGCCCGGTGGGCGGTGGTCCCGTCCAGCCGGGGCGGACCGGCGACGGGGGTGCCGTCCACGGGGCTGGTGGCGGGCAGGACCCGGCCGTCCGCCTGCCAGCGGGCGTCCCAGAGGTTGAGGACCCGGTCGTCCCGGAACGCCTCCGGCGCGACGGTGAGGCAGCGCCGCCAGGCGTCGGTCCAGGAGGTGCCGGACTTGAGGGTGAGGGGCGCGGCGTGCTCGGCGCCGGTCGTCGGGCCCGTACGTCGTGCGGTCATGCGAGGGCTCCGTCGCGTGCCGTGCCGCCGAGTACGGCCAGGACGTGCCGTGCCGCCCGGGTCGGGGTGGCGCCGACCCGGACGCCGGCGGCCTCGAGCGCCTGCTTCTTGGCGCGGGCCGTGCCGGAGGAACCGGAGACGATGGCACCGGCGTGGCCCATGGTGCGGCCCTCGGGCGCGGTGAATCCGGCGACGTAGGCGACGACCGGTTTGGTGACGTGGTCGCGGATGTAGGCCGCCGCGCGTTCCTCCGCGTCGCCGCCGATCTCGCCGATGAGGACGATCAGTTCGGTGTCGGGGTCGTCCTGGAAGGCGGCCAGGCAGTCGATGTGGGTGGTGCCGGCGACCGGGTCGCCGCCGATGCCGACGCAGGTGGAGAAGCCGGTGTCGCGCAGTTCGTGCATGAGTTGGTAGGTGAGCGTGCCCGACTTGGAGACCAGGCCGACGGGGCCCGGTCGGGTGATGTCGGGCGGGATGATGCCGGCGTTGGACCGGCCGGGGCTGATCAGGCCCGGGCAGTTGGGGCCGATGATCCGGGTGCCCCTGCTCCGGGCGTACGCGGTGAAGGCGACGGTGTCGTGGACGGGGATGCCCTCGGTGATGACGACGGCGAGGCCGATGCCCGCGTCGGCGGCTTCGAGGACCGCGGCCTTCGCGAAGGCGGGCGGGACGAAGACGACGGTGACGTCCGCGCCGGTGCGCTCGATTCCCTCCCGCACCGATCCGAAGACGGGTACGGCGCGTTCGTCGAGGGTCACGGTGCGGCCGGCCTTGCGGGGGTTGACGCCGCCGACCACGTCGGTGCCCGCGGCCAGCATCCGGCGGGTGTGCTTCATGCCCTCGGCTCCGGTCATGCCCTGGACGAGGACCCTGCTCTCCTCGGTGAGGTATATCGCCATGTCGGTCTGTCTCCTCACGCCGCGGTGGCGAGTCGGGCGGCACGGCGGGCGGCGCCGTCCATGGTGGTGGCCTGTTCGACCAGCGGATGCGCGTGTGCGTCGAGGACGGCCCTGCCGCGCGCGGCGTTGTTGCCGTCGAGGCGCACGACGATCGGCTTGGTCGGCCGGATCTCCTCCAGGGCCCGGACGATGCCGTCGGCGACCGCGTCGCAGGCGGTGATGCCGCCGAAGACGTTGACGAGGACGGATCTCACGGCGGGGTCGGAGAGGACGATCGACAGCCCGTCGGCCATCACGCGCGCGGAGGCGCCGCCGCCGATGTCCAGGAAGTTCGCGGGGCGGGCGCCGCAGCCGGCGACCACGTCGAGCGTCGACATGACCAGTCCGGCGCCGTTGCCGACGACGCCGACCTCGCCGTCGAGCCTGACGTAGTGGAGGCCCTTGGCCGCGGCCCGTGCCTCCAGCGGGTCGGCCGAGGCCGCCCGTTCGTCTCCCCAGCCTGTCCGGCGGAACAGAACGTTGTCGTCGAGGGTGACCTTGCCGTCGAGGGCCATCGTCCGTCCGTCGGCCGTCCGGACCAGCGGATTGACCTCGACGAGGAGGGCGTCCTCGCGTACCAGTACCCGCCACAGGCGTACGAGGGTGTCGACGGTCTGCGGGGGCAGGCCGGCCGCGTCCGCGATGCGTACCGCGGTGGCCGGGTCACGCCCGTGGCCGGGTCGACGGGGATGCGCGCCACGGCCTCGGGCCGTTCGGCGGCGACCTCCTCGATCTCCGTGCCGCCCTCGGCACAGGCGACGGCGAGGAAGCGGCCGGCCGCGCGGTCGAGGACGTAGGAGACGTAGAACTCGCGCTCGATGTCGACCGGTTCGGCGAGCATGACGGTGTCGACGCGGTGGCCCTTGATGTCCGTGCCGAGGATGCGCCGGGCGGCTTCCCCGGCCGCGGCCGGGTCGGCGGCGAGCCGCACCCCGCCCGCCTTGCCGCGCCCGCCGGTCTTCACCTGGGCCTTGACGACGGCGCGTCCGCCGAGGGCGCGCGCGATCTCGCGGGCCCGCTCGGGCGAGGCGGTGACCTCGGCCCTCGGCACCAGAATGCCGTGTTTCGCGAAGAGTTCCCTTGCCTGGTGTTCGTACAGGTCCATTCCGGCTCCTGACTGAAAGTGCCGCACGCCCCCTGGACACCACCCACCGGATGCGGGATAACAAGCTTCATACAGTATTCGTCGACTGTATGCAATCTACCGCGACAGCGCCCCGACCCCTCGTGAAGGGACAGGACTTCGCCATGCCCGACGACACCCAGGACGTCATCTCCGGCGGTCACCTCGTCGCCAAGGCACTCAAGGCCGAGGGGGTCGACCGCATCTACACCCTGTGCGGCGGCCACATCATCGACATCTACGACGGCTGCGTCGACGAGGGGATCGAGGTCGTCGACGTACGCCACGAGCAGGTCGCCGCGCACGCCGCGGACGGCTACGCCCGCGTCACCGGCAAGCCCGGCTGCGCGGTGGTCACCGCGGGACCGGGCACGACCGACGCCGTCACCGGTGTCGCCAACGCCTTCCGCGCCGAGTCGCCCATGCTGCTGATCGGCGGTCAGGGCGCCCACACCCAGCACAAGATGGGGTCCCTCCAGGACCTGCCGCACGTCGACATGATGACGCCGATCACCAAGTTCGCGGCGACCGTGCCGGACACCGCGCGGGCGGCGGACATGGTGTCGATGGCGTTCCGCGAGTGCTACCACGGCGCGCCCGGCCCCTCCTTCCTGGAGATTCCGCGCGACGTGCTGGACGCCAAGGTGGCGACGGACAAGGCCCGCGTGCCGAAGGCGGGGGCCTACCGCGCCTCGACCCGCTCCCCGGGCGACCCCGACGCCGTGGAACGGCTGGCCGACCTGCTGGTCCACGCCGAGAAGCCGGCGATCCTGCTCGGCAGCCAGGTGTGGACGACGCGCGCGACGGAGGCCGCCGTCGAACTCGTCCGCACGCTCAACGTCCCGGCGTACATGAACGGCGCCGGACGCGGCACCCTGCCGCCCGGCGACCCGCACCACTTCCAGCTCTCGCGCCGGTACGCCTTCTCCCACGCCGACGTCATCGTCATCGTCGGTACGCCCTTCGACTTCCGCATGGGCTACGGCAAGCGGCTCTCCCCCGACGCGACCGTGGTGCAGATCGACCTCGACTACCGCACCGTCGGCAAGAACCGCGACATCGACCTCGGCATCGTCGGTGACGCCGGCCTGGTGCTCAGGTCGGTGACCGAGGCGGCGTCGGGACGGATCAACGGCGGCGCGTCCAGGCGCAAGGAGTGGCTGGACGAGCTGCGCGCGGCCGAGCGGACGGCGCTGGACAAGCGGCTGCCGCAGCTGCGGTCGGACGCCTCCCCCATCCACCCGTACCGGCTGGTCAGCGAGATCAACGACTTCCTCACCGAGGACTCCCTCTACATCGGCGACGGCGGCGACATCGTCACCTTCTCCGGACAGGTGGTGCAGCCCAAGTCGCCGGGTCACTGGATGGACCCGGGGCCGCTGGGCACGCTCGGCGTGGGCGTCCCCTTCGTGCTGGCGGCCAAGCAGGCGCGGCCCGACAAGGAGGTCGTCGCCCTCTTCGGCGACGGCGCCTTCTCGCTCACCGGCTGGGACTTCGAGACCCTCGTCCGCTACGACCTCCCCTTCGTCGGCGTCGTCGGCAACAACTCCTCCATGAACCAGATCCGCTACGGCCAGGCCGCGAAGTACGGCAAGGACCGCGAGCGGGTCGGCAACACCCTCGGCGACGTCCGGTACGACGAGTTCGCGCGCATGCTGGGCGGCCACGGCGAGGAGGTCCGCGACCCCGCCGACATCGGGCCCGCCCTGCGCCGGGCCCGCGAGTCCGGCAAGCCGTCGTTGATCAACGTCTGGGTCGACCCCGACGCGTACGCCCCCGGAACCATGAACCAGACGATGTACAAGTGAGGTGATCCCGATGACAGGCACGACAGGCACGACAGGCACGACAGCCACGACAGGCCCGACGGGAACGCCGGCGAAGGCGCTCGAGGGCATCCGCGTCCTGGACATGACGCATGTGCAGTCGGGCCCCTCGGCGACCCAGCTGCTCGCCTGGCTCGGCGCGGACGTGGTCAAGCTGGAGGCGCCGACCGGTGACATCACCCGCAAGCAGCTGCGGGATCTGCCGGACGTCGACTCCCTCTACTTCACGATGCTCAACTGCAACAAGCGGAGCATCACCCTCAACACCAAGACCGAGCGCGGCAAGGAGATCCTCACCGAGCTGATCCGGCGCTCGGACGTCATGGTCGAGAACTTCGGGCCGGGCGCCGTCGACCGGATGGGATTCACCTGGGACCGCGTCAAGGAGATCAATCCACGGATCGTCTACGCCTCCGTCAAAGGGTTCGGCGAGGGCCCGTACACCGACTTCAAGGCGTACGAGGTCGTCGCGCAGGCCATGGGCGGATCGATGTCCACCACCGGTTTCGAGGACGGGCCACCGCTGGCGACGGGGGCCCAGATCGGGGACTCGGGCACGGGCGTGCACGTCGTGGCGGGCATCCTCGCCGCGCTGTACCAGCGGGAGCGCACCGGACGCGGTCAGCGGGTGAACGTGGCCATGCAGCACGCGGTGCTCAACCTCTGCCGGGTGAAGCTGCGCGACCAACAGCGCCTGACCCATGGCCCACTCGCCGAATATCCCAACGAGGACTTCGGCGCGGAGGTTCCCAGGTCCGGGAACGCCTCCGGCGGCGGGCAGCCCGGCTGGGCGGTCAAGTGCGCGCCGGGCGGCCCCAACGACTACGTGTACGTCATCGTCCAGCCGGTCGGCTGGCGGCCGCTGAGCGAACTGATCGGCCGGCCCGAGCTGGCCGACGACCCCGAGTGGGCGACGCCCCAGGCACGGCTGCCGAAGCTGAACAAGATGTTCCAGCTGATCGAGGAGTGGTCGTCCGCGCTCCCCAAGTGGGAGGTGCTGGAACGGCTGAACGCGCACAACATCCCGTGCGGGCCGATCCTGTCCACCAAGGAGATCATCGAGGACCGCTCGCTGGCCGCCAACGAGATGATCGTCAAGGTCCCGCATCCGGAGCGCGGCGAGTTCACGACCGTCGGCAGCCCGCTCAAGCTCTCCGACTCCCCGGTGGAGATCAGCAGTTCGCCGCTGCTCGGCGAGCACAACGAAGAGGTCTACGTCGGCGAGCTGGGCCTCGGCGACGAGGAGCTGCGCCTGCTCAAGTCGAACGGGGTGATCTGAGGTGATGGCCGAGGACCGCGGGGCGCGGGTGCGGGCGCTGCTGGAGTCCGTGCGGGCCGAGGGGCGCACCGCGCTGACCGCGCCCGAGGGGAAGGTGCTCGCCGACGCCTACGGGATCGCCGTACCGGGCGAGGAGCTGGCGCGGGACGTCGACGAGGCGGTGGCGTGCGCGGCGCGGTTCGGCGGGCCGGTGGTGATGAAGATCGTGTCGCCGGACATCCTGCACAAGACCGATGCCGGTGGCGTGGTCGTCGGGGTGGAGGGCGCGGCCGACGTACGGGCCGCGTTCTGCCGGATCGTCGACAACGCGCGGGCGTACGACGCCACCGCGCGCATCGAGGGCGTGCAGATCCAGGAGCTGCTGCCGCAGGGGCAGGAGGTCATCGTCGGCGCGGTGACCGATCCGACGTTCGGCAAGGTGGTGGCGTTCGGGCTGGGCGGAGTACTGGTGGAGGTCCTGAAGGACGTCACCTTCCGGCTGGCGCCGGTGACCGCCGACGAGGCGCTGTCCATGCTGGACTCGATCCGGGCGGCGGAGGTGCTGCGCGGAGTGCGCGGACGGGCCGGCGTGGACCGGTGGGCGGTGGCGGAGCAGATCCGCCGGGTCTCCGAACTCGTCGCGGACTTCCCGGAGATCGCCGAGGTGGACCTCAACCCGGTGATCGCCACGCCCGAGGGCGCGATCGCCGCCGACATCCGGGTGATCCTGGCGACCGAGGCGCCCAGGGAGCGCCGCCGGTACACGCGCGAGGAGATCCTCACCTCGATGCGCCGTCTGATGCAGCCCTCGTCGGTGGCCGTGATCGGCGCGTCGGCCGAGCCCGGCAAAATCGGCAACTCGGTGATGCGCAACCTCGTCGACGGAGGCTTCGCGGGCGAGATCCACCCGGTGAACCCGAAGGCCGATGACATCTTGGGCCGCAAGGCGTACAAGAGCGTCACCGACGTTCCCGGTGAGGTGGATGTGGCGGTCTTCGCGATCCCCGCGCGGTTCGTGGCGGCGGCGCTCGAGGAGGTGGGGCGCAAGAAGATTCCCAACGCCGTCCTGATCCCGTCCGGGTTCGCGGAGACCGGCGAACACGCCCTCCAGGAGGAGATCGTGGCCGTCGCCGAGCGGCACGGCGTCCGTCTGCTGGGGCCGAACATCTACGGCTACTACTCGACCTGGCAGGACCTGTGCGCCACGTTCTGCACGCCGTACGACGTGAAGGGCGGCGTGGCGCTGACCTCCCAGTCGGGCGGCATCGGGATGGCGATCCTGGGCTTCGCGCGGACCACGAAGACGGGCGTGTCGGCCATCGTCGGCCTCGGCAACAAGTCGGACCTGGACGAGGACGACCTCCTCACCTGGTTCGGCGAGGACCCGCACACCGAGTGCATCGCGATGCACCTGGAGGACCTCAAGGACGGGCGCGCGTTCGTGGAGGCCGCGCGGGCCACCGTGCCGCGCAAGCCGGTCGTGGTGCTGAAGGCGGGGCGCACGGCGGCGGGCGCGCGGGCGGCGGGCTCGCACACCGGGGCGCTGGCCGGGGACGACGCCGTGTACGACGACGTCCTGCGTCAGGCCGGGGTGATCCGGGCTCCGGGACTCAACGAGATGCTGGAGTACGCCCGCGCGCTGCCGGTCCTGCCCGTCCCCGAGGGCGACAACGTGGTGATCATCACCGGGGCCGGCGGCAGCGGGGTGCTGCTCTCCGACGCGGTCACGGACAACGGGCTGTCGCTGATGGAGATACCGCCGGACCTGGACGCGGCGTTCCGCGCGTTCATCCCGCCGTTCGGTGCGGCCGGCAACCCGGTGGACATCACCGGGGGCGAGCCGCCGTCGACGTACGAGGCGACGATCCGGCTCGGTCTGGAGGATCCGCGCGTCCACGCGCTGGTCCTCGGCTACTGGCACACCATCGTCACGCCACCCATGGTGTTCGCCGAACTCACCGCCCGCGTGGTGGCCGAGTTCCGGGAGCGCGGCGTCGAGAAGCCCGTGGTCGCCTCCCTCGCCGGTGACGTGGAGGTGGAGGCGGCGTGCCAGTACCTCTTCGAGCGCGGGGTGGTGGCGTACCCGTACACGACCGAGAAGCCGGTGGCCGTGCTGGGCGCGAAGTACCGGTGGGCGCGGGCCGCGGGATTGCTGGGGGGCGGTACATGAGGTGAGGCAGCGAAGGGCCGGCCGACGGGTGCGCGTCGGCCGGCCCGGGACCCGCGCGCGCACGAAAGGCATGGGACAGGGGGCGCTGGCCAGAACTTTCGAACGCTAGGGGTGCGAACGACATGACAACCACCGATGTCACACGGGCAGGCACCTACCGGGAGGTGACCGACAGGAACGGACGCGTCTATCGCGTGGGCGAGTCCGACATCGACATCATGGGGCGCAAACGCAAGTGGATGGTGATCCTGCCCTGGGTCGGGATGATGGGCATCTCCTCCGCCGAGTACGCGTTCGCGTCCGCCGAGGACACGCTCCACGAGGCCCACCACTGGTCCAGCGGCAGCATCTACTGGATGATGACCGCCTGGGTCTTCTGCCAGGCGGCGGTCGCCTTTCCGGCGGGCCGGCTGCGAGAGAACGGCAAGCTGCCCGCCCGCTGGGCGATGATGCTGGGTTCGGCCGGCACGCTGCTCGGCTATCTGTCGCTGGCCTTCGCTCCGCACGTCACCCTCGCCTTCATCGGCTTCGGCGTGTTCAGCGGTATGGGTGCCGGCATGGTGTACGCGACCTGCGTCAACATGGTCGGCAAGTGGTACCCGGAGCGCAGGGGCGGCAAGACCGGCTTCGTCAACGGCGGTTTCGCCTACGGCTCGGTGCCGTTCGTCTTCATCTTCCACGGCTACATGGACACCTCCAACTTCCGCTGGGTCCTGGTCTCGGCCGGTGTCTTCCTCGCCGCGACGGTGGCGATCGCCGGCTTCTACTTCCGGGACCCGCCGAAGAACTGGTGGCCGGCCGCCATCGACCCGCTGAACCCGCCGGCCGACCCGCGCGCCCGGCGCTCCCTGGAGAAGAACCCCCCGGCCGTCCGGCAGTACTCCCCGATGGAGGCATGGCGGACCGGCCGGGTGGCGCTGATGTGGTTCTGTCTCGCCTGCACCTCCGGCGTGAACATCTTCGGCATCGCCTTCCAGGTCGACATCGGTGAGGAGGCGGGCTTCGCGGCCGGGATCGTGGCCACCGCGATGTCGCTGAAGGCGATCGTCAACGGCACCGGGCGCGGTGTCATCGGCTGGCTCTCCGACCTGTACGGCCGCAAGCAGTGCCTGCTGTACGTGTGCGCGATCCTGGGCCTCGCCCAGTTCGGCATCATCTGGTCGGCCGAGATCGAGAACCTGCCGCTGTTCCTGCTCTTCTCCGCCGTCTCCGGCTTCGGCGGCGGTGCCATCTTCCCGATGTTCGCGGCACTGACGGCGGACTACTTCGGCGAGAACAACAACGCCACGAACTACGGCATGGTCTACAGCTCCAAGCTGGTCTCCGGCCTCGGCGCGGGCATGGGCTCCGTGGTCGTCGGCGCCTGGGGCTACAACGGGGCCTTCACCCTGGCCGGCTGCATCTCGATCTTCGCCGGTTTCATGGCGCTGTTCCTGCGTCCACCGGGCCGCCCGAGGAACAAGCGCGTCACGCCCAATCCCCGCCCACTGGGTGAGGGGTGACCGAAGGCGCTTCCTCGCTTCCTCGCACGGACCGGGCGGTCCCTCCCGCGGCACGCGGGAGGGACCGCCCGGTCCGTGTTCTCCGTGGGTCGGGTCAGCGGCGCCGCTTGCGCAGGGCGGCCAGGTTGTCGTAGCTGATCTTGGCTTCGCGCAGGGACTGCGCCGGGTCGGTGGCGCTCGGTGAGTTGTCGTCCTCGATCATCGGGTTGTGGTAATTGCGCTGTCCGACCCGTGAGAAGAACGTCGTGTAGTCGATGACGCCGGTGCCGAAGGGCACCATGTCGTACCCCATGCCGTTGGTCGTGCTGACGACGCCGTCCTTGGCGTGGAAGAGCGGGTAGCGCTTGTTGTGGCGGGCGACCAGACCGGCCGGGTCGAAGACGCTCCTGCGGGTCGAGCCGTCGTGGGCGGTGTAGGTGTGGAACTTGTACTGGGCGACGTGCGCCCAGAAGATGTCCATCTCCAGCCAGACCAGCCTCGGGTCGGTGACCTTCAGGAAGTACTCGAGCTTGCGGATGCCCGAGCTGCGGGTCGGCCGGCCCTGGTCGTCCAGCGGGCCGCCGTCGAGCAGGAAGCCGTAGGCGCTGTCGTGGTTGTGGGTGTAGAGCTTGATGCCCTCGCGGCGGGCTATCTCACCGAGCGCGTTCCACTTGTCGGCGGCGACGTCCCAGTCGGCGCGGTAGGAGCTACCGGTGGGGTCGCCACCGGTGCCCATGTGGTCCATGCCGATGATGTTGGCGATCTCCAGGTGCTTCTTGAAGGTGTCCTTGTCCGCCGTGGTCAGCGGCCAGGAGGGCGGGATGAAGCCGTGGTTGCCCTGGGCGCGCAGCCCGTACTCGTCGAGCCAGCGGCGCAGCAGCCTGGCGCCCTCGACGGACTCGAGGTCGGCGCCGCCGGGCGCGTTGGCGTGCTGGCGGTAGCCGGCGAACTCCACCTGGCGGTAGCCGTGTCGGGCGAGCTGCTTGAAGACCTCGCGGAAGCCGGAGGGCAGGTCGGAGGCGAGGGGGTCGCGGGCGGTGGCGTCACGGACGGTGTAGAGGATGATGCCGCGCTTGTCCGCCGGGACGAGGACGTGTCCGCGTCCGTGGCCGTGATCGCGGTCGTGGTCCCCGTCGCGGTCGTGGGCCAGGGCGGGCGCGGCGCCGAAGACGGGTGCCGCGACCGCGCCGGCGGCGACGGCGGTGCAGGTGCTGAGGAAGCGGCGCCGGTCCACGCCGAGGGTGCGGCGCAGGCCCTCGTCCGGGCCGTCGGCGGTCGGGGCCGTGGTGGCTCTGGTGCCGGAGGGGTCTGAGAACAGGGTCACGGGTGCCTGCCTTCTGGGTCGTGGCCTGCGCCGATGCGGCTGGGGCGGGCCGTTGTCAGTGCCGTGTGTTTCACTCTCAGTAGTCGGATCTCGATGGCGTTGCCGGGTGGTACGTCAGCCGAGTCCGGCCAGTCGGAGCAGGAGTTGTTTCACGTCGGTGGCCGCGACGCGGTCGCCGACAGCGCGGGGGGTGGAGCAGATGAGGAGCGGACCGTCGTCGTCGCTCGCAGGGAGGCGGCCGTGGCTGCCACGAATAGGTGACGCGTCCAGGGGCACGACCGCCATGCGGTAGCGCATGCCGAGCTTCTTGCGCGCCAGGGCGGTGGCCGCCTTGACCTTCACGTAAGGGTCGAGGGGGTCCATGAACAACTCGACCGGGTCGTAGCCGGGTTTGCGGTGGATCTCGACCAGCTGCGCGAAGTCGGGCGCGCGGTCGTCGTCGAGCCAGTAGTAGTACGTGAACCAGGCGTCCGGTTCCGCGACGGCGACGAGTTCACCGGCGCGGGGATGGTCGAGGTGGTGGGCCTTCTTGCCCTCGTCGTCCAGGAGCGTCTCGATGCCGGGCAGACCGTCGAGGGCGGCGCGGGTGGCGTCCAGGTCCTCGGGGCGGCGGACGTAGACGTGGGCGATCTGGTGGTCGGCGACCGCGAAAGCGCGGGAGGCCATGGGGTCGAGGTATTCCATGCCGTCCTGGGTGTGGACCTCAAGCAGACCGGCGCGGCGCAGGGCGCGGTTGATGTCGACGGGCCGGCTGACGGGGGTGATGCCGTACTCGGAGAGGGCGACGACGGTGCGTCCCTGGGCGTGGGCGTCGTCCAGGAGCGGGGCCAGGGCCGTGTCCAGGTCGGTGGCGGCTTTGTGGGAGCGGGGGTCGTCGGGGCCGTAGCGCTGGAGGTCGTAGTCGAGGTGAGGGAGGTAGCACAGGGTGAGGTCGGGGCGACGCGTATGCATGATGTGGCGGGTGGCGTCGATGATCCACTGGCTGGAGACCAGGTCCGCGCCCGGTCCCCAGAAGTGGAAGAGGGGGAAGGTGCCGAGTCTGTCGGTGAGTTCGTCGTGCAGGGCGGCGGGGCGGGTGTAGCAGTCGGGTTCCTTGCGGCCGTCGGCGTAGTAGACGGGGCGGGGGGTGACGGTGATGTCGGTGTCGGCGCCCATGGCGTACCACCAGCAGATGTTGGCGACGGTGTAGCCGGGGTGGGCGCGGCGGGCGGCGTCCCAGAGCTTGTCGCCGGTGACCAGGCCGTTGTGCTGGCGCCACAGCAGGACGTCGCCGAGTTCGCGGAAGTACCAGCCGTTGCCGACGATGCCGTGCTCGGCAGGGTAGGTCCCGGTGAGGAAGGTGGACTGGGCGGCGCAGGTGACGGCGGGCAGGACGGTGCCCAGCGGGGCGCGGGAGCCGGACTGGCCGAGCCGTTTGAGGTGGGGCATGTGGTCCAGGAGCCGGGGGGTGAGGCCGACGACGTCCAGGACCAGCAGCGGGACCGGCCCCCCGGAAGATGTGGTGGTGGGGGTCATGGCAGCTCCTTCAGGCCGAGGTCGGTCAGCAGGTCACGGGCGAGCATCAGCTCCGCGGCGATCCCGTCGGTGAGCTGGGCCCGGCCCCGGGGCCGCAACTGGGCCGGCAACGCCTGCCAGGTGTAGGTCTCCACCTCCAGATGCCGGGTCAGCGGACGCGCCCCGCCCACCAGCCGGGACAGAGCCGACTTCAGCACGGGGAGAGTGGAGGTGAGCGGCGCGGCCGGGTCCGCGTGCAGGGGGACGTGGAAGTGCGCGCGCCAGGGCGCCGTGTCGGGCAGCGGACCGCCGGCGGCCAGAGCCTCGTCCAGGTCATCCGTGCCACGCAGGCCGGCCGTGGCAGTGGTGGTGCGGGTCTGGTGCAGGAAACGAGGCTCGGCGAAGGCCGCGAGGGCGTCACGTACTGCGGGGCGAGAAGGGTGTTCGGCGTGCAGGGCGGCGGAGAGCTGGGACTTGACGACGGGGACGCGGGCCGTGGTCAGGGCGTCCAGGGCGGTGTGCGGGTCCTCGAAGGAGGTGGCGAGGTGACAGGTGTCGACACAGATACCGATCCGGTCGTGCCCGATCGCGCCCAGCGGGGCGATCGCATCATGCGTGGTCTCCACGACGCAGCCCGGCTCCGGCTCCAGGCCGATGCGGATGGAGCGGCCGGTCAGCTCGTGGAGGGCGTCGAGGCGTTCGGCGAGGGTGACCAGGGCGCTACGGGCCTTGTCGGCGCGGGTCTCGTCGTAGGCGGTGCGCCAGGCCAGCGGCAGGGTGGAGATGCTGCCGTCCGTGACGTCGTCGGGCAAGAGTCCGGCGAGGACACGGGCCAGGGACGTGGTGTGCTCCAGACGCTCCGGGTCGGCCCAGTCCGGCTTGTAGACGCGGTACTTGACCTCTTCGGCGCCGAAGCCCTCGTAGGGAAAGCCGTTGAGGGTGACGACCTCCAGACCCCGCCGGTCCAGTTCGCCCCGCAGCCCCCGCAACGCGGAAGGATCGGTGACCAGAGCATGAGCCGCGTCCTTGGCCAGCCACAGCCCGATCCCCAGACGATCACGCCCCAGACGGCGCCGGACCGGCTCGCAGTGGTCGCGGAGCTGGGCGAGGACCCCGTCCAGCGTCTCGGCGGGATGGACGTTGGTGCAGTAGGCCAGATGGACGGTCGAACCGTCCGGGTGCCGGAAGCGCATGGCTCACTCACCGCCGCGCAGGATGGAGTTGCCCTCGTGCGTGGCGTCCGGCGAGGCGACGTCCAGGCTCAGTCGTCCGCTGAGGCCGTAGAAGGCGACGGGGTTGCGCCACAGCACCCGGTCCACGTCGTCCTCGCCGAAGCCCTCCTCGAGCATCAGGTCACCGACCTTGCGGGTCTTGAGCGGGTCGCTCCTGCCCCAGTCCGCGGCCGAGTTCACCAGCACCTTCTCCGGGCCGTACTCACGCAGCAGAGCGACCATGCGGGCCTCGTCCATCTTGGTGTCCGGATAGACGGAGAACCCCAGCCAGGCACCGCTGTCCTTGGCCTCCTTGACCGTGGTCTCGTTGAGGTGGTCGACCAGCACCCGGTCCGTGGGCAGCGCGGACTCGCGCACCACGTCCAGCGTGCGGCGCAGCCCGGCGAGCTTGTCCCGGTGCGGGGTGTGCACCAGCGCCGGCAGGCCGTGGTCGGCGGCGAGCTGCAACTGGGCGGCCAGCGCGGTGTCCTCGGCGGGAGTCATCGAGTCGTAGCCGATCTCCCCCACCGCCACCACCCGGTCCTTGGCCAGATAGCGCGGCAGCTCGGCCAGCACCGGCGTGCAGCGCGGGTCGTTCGCCTCCTTCGGGTTCAACGCGATCGTGCAGTGATGGGCGATCCCGTACTGCGCCGCACGGAACGGCTCCCAGCCCAGCAACGCGTCGAAGTAGTCACAGAAGGAAGCCGGAGAAGTGCGGGGCTGCCCCAGCCAGAAGGCGGGCTCGACCACGGCACGGACACCCGCGGCATACATGGCCTCGTAGTCGTCGGTGGTCCGGGACGTCATGTGGATGTGGGGGTCGAAGATGCGCATCAGGACTCCTTGCCGTGGGGGTCGGCCGGGCCGGGAGCGGGAGGCTCCGACTCGGTCAGGGCCAGGACGCGGTGGAGGTCTTCGGGAACGGGACGGCCGGCGGCGGTGCGTTCGGCCGCGTAGTCGGCGAGCATGCGGGCGAGTTCCGTGTCGCCGGCGGCTCGACGGTCGAGGTCCGCCACGCTGTCGACCGGAACGCCGGTGAACAGGCACTTGAGCACGGCGTGCCGCCACTGGTGGGCGTCCAGGTGCCGGGCCGCGTAGGGGCCGAGGGCGGCGGCGACCAGCCGGGTGTCGTTGGTGCGCAGGGCGTCCTCGACGAGCGGGACGGCGTCGGGGCCGGGGACGAGGTGGGGCAGCGCGTGCAGGACGGCACGGCGTTCGTCCGCGGTGCCCTGGGAGTAGACCCTGGTCAGGGCGTCGGTGCCGGCCCGGGCCGCGTGCAGGACGAGGACGCGCGCGGCGTCGGCGTGGGCGGGGCCGCAGCGGCGGCCGGCCTCGGCCAGTCGCAGCTCCCACACCGAGATGGGGCCGTGGGTGCCGGGGTGGGCCGCCGCCTCGTCCAGGGCCTGGTCCAGCCAGGACCGGGCGGCTCCCCCGAGTTCCGCGCTGAGGGCGGCGCGCAGGTCGGCGGGCGGGACGTGGGCCGCGTGGAGCTGCGTCATGGGTGTGGCTCCCTTCCTGGGGTGTCGGAGGGCTCGCCCGAGCGGGTGGTGCGGGAGGTCGCCGTCGCGGCCCGGCGGAGGAACGGGAGGGAGCGTTCGGCGAAGTGGGGGCCCGCGTGGGAGTGCCGGGGCAGTTCGACGACGGTCAGGCCCTGGTAGCCGGTGGCGGCGAGGGCGTCGAGTACGGGCGGGAAGTCGATCTCGCCGTCCCCGAAGGGCAGGTGTTCGTGGACGCCGCGCCGCATGTCCTCGATCTGCACGTGCCGCAGCCAGGGCGCGGCGGCCCGTACGCAGTCGGCGGGCGGCAGGGGCTCCAGGCACTGGCAGTGCCCGATGTCGAGGGTGAGACCGAGGTGCTCGGGGTCGCCGAGGGTGTGCCGCAGCCGGTGGAAGCCGTCGAGGTCGGCCAGGAGGTGTCCCGGTTCGGGTTCCACCGCGAGCGGTACTCCGGAGCCGGCGGCGGCTTCCAGGACGGGGGCGAGGGATTCCGCCAGTCGCTTCCAGGCCGTCTCCTCGTCCGTCCCCGGCGGGGTGATGCCGCTGAAGCAGTGCACGGCGTGCGCGCCGAGGTCGGCGGCGACGCGTACGGCCCGCAGCAGCAGGTCCGTGCGACGGGCACGGTCGCCGGGGTCCGGATCGAGAAGCGAGGGTCCGTGCTTGCGGCGCGGGTCGAGCACATAGCGGGCGCCGGTCTCCACGGTGACGCCGAGGCCGAGCGCGTCCAGCCGGTGCGCCAGACGGCGGGTGCGGGCGGCCAGCTCGGGGGCGAGCGGGTCGAGGTGCATGTGGTCGAGGGTCAGACCGACGCCGTCGTAGCCGAGGTCGGCGAGGAGGCCGAGGGCGTCGTCGAGACGGAGGTCGGCGAGCCCGTTCGTGCCGTAACCGAAACGGAGGGGGGACGCGGGGGCCCCGTCCCGGGCCGTCGGCGTGCTCGGTGCCGTCTGCTCGTGCCGTGCCGGCGGGGACTGTGGGCTCATGTGATGCTCACCTTCCTCATGGCGGCCCTCCTGGCGAACATCCGGCCCGCCGGGGCCAGGGCGGCGACCAGCAGGGACGCGACGGGGGCGCCGGCGCGTGCGGCCAGTGCGGCCTGGAGCGGGACGGTGGCCCGGATGCCGCCGCCGACGGCGCGCTGGGTGAGCGGGGGTGAGGGGTTGAGCGCGGCGTGGACGTAGGGGCGGGCGGCCGTCGCGGCGTAGGCGGCGGCCAGGGCGGTGGTGAGGGCGCCGTTGGCCCCGGTCGGCCGGGTAGGCGGAGTGGAGCCCGACAGGCCGGGGGCGGCTGCTGCCCGCCGGCCTGCCGGGAGTCGGATGCGGCCGTCGGCGACCAGCCGGGTCAGCACCCCGGTGGTCGCCAGGGCCGCCAGCGGGGCCAGGCCCGAGCCGCCGGTGGTCTCCCGCCGGGACACGGCCGTGACCGCGAGGGTGTGACTGCCCAGCAGCGCGGCGGAGGGCAGTGCGGCGCGGGTGCCGCCGCCGGTGGCGGCCGCGCCCAGGAGCAGGTCCAGACCGCGCGCGGCGGCCATCGCCACCGGCCCGGCGGGGGTGTGCTTCAGACCGAGGTCGTAAGCCCAGACGGTTGCCGCCAGGGGCGCGGCGACCGCCAGGGCGGGGCGCCCCGCTCCGGCGGCCAGCGCCAGGCCGGCGCCGGTGAGGACGCCGGCCGCGGTGAGGGCGGCCGCCGGACGGACACGGCCGGACGGAAGGGGACGGTGGGGGCGTTCCACGGCGTCCTCGGCACGGTCCGCCCAGTCGTTCAGGGCCATGCCCGCCTCGTACAGGCACAGGGAGGAGCCGATGGCGAGCAGGGTGCGGCGGCCGGGGCGGGCGCCGGCCGCCGCCGCACCGGCCAGGGCGTCACCGGGAACGGTGAACAGCGCGGGCAGGCGCAGCAGTTCCGCCCAGGCGGCGGCGTGTCCGGACCGGGGGACGGAAGGACGGGCGGCGGCGTCGGAGGAGGCCGCCGGGGCGCCGGCCAGGGACGGTGCGTGCTGCCCGGGCACGGCCGGGTCCGCCGCGGACCCGGCCCGCGCCGCGGGCGCCGTGCGGCTCACCGCCGCCCCCCGCTGTCGCCGGCACCGTGCCGTGGCCCATCGGCCGCGCGGTCACCGGCCGCGCCGTCACCGGGCCCTCGATCCTCGGCCGCGCGGTCACCGGGCGCGGTCCCGTACGCCTCGCTCCCGGCGGCACCACCCCCGGTTCCGCCGTCCGCCCGGACGCCGGTGTCACCGGGGTCACCGGTGTCACCGCTGCCGTCCCGCAGCCGACCGGCGAAGCGTTTCAGCTCCGCGTACTGTTCGCCCAGGGACGCCGGGCCGTCGCCGACCGGGTCCTTGAAGTAGAAGCCGAGTTCGACCAGCGGCCCGGTCAGGCCCCGCTGCTGGGCGCGGGCGGCCAGGCGGGCCAGGTCGAGGACGAGCGGCGCGGCGAGGGCCGAGTCGCACCCCTGCCAGGTGGTCTGCAGGACCATGCGGGCGCCGAGGAAGCCGCCGAACGCGATGTGGTCCCACGCGGTCTTCCAGTCCCCGAGGGCGGGCACGTCGTCGATGTGCACCTCGCCCTCGGGCGCGGCACCCAGGGTGTCGGCGAGGACGCGTTCCTTGCCGGCGTTCTTCGCGGCGGCCGCCGCGGGGTCGGCGAGGGCGGCGCCGTCCCCGCCGCCCAGCAGGTTCGTGCCCGACCAGGCCCGCACCGCCAGCGCCCGCTGGGCGAACATCGGCCCCAGCACCGAACGCAGCAGGGTCTGCCCGGTCTTCCCGTCACGGCCCGCGTACGGCACGCCGGCCGAGGCGGCGAGCGCGGTCAGCGCCGGGTGGTGCAGGCCGGTGGACGGGGTGAAGTTGACGTAGGCGCAACCGGCCCGCAGGGCCGCCGCGGCGTACAGGGAGCTGGGCGGCAGGGAGCCGTCGGCGGGTGCGGGCTCGGTGGAGGCGACGTTCACCACGACGGCGCCCGCGAGGTCCTGGCGGCGCACGAAGTCGCGGATGTCGGCGGCGAACGCGTCGATCCACGCGTCGTCGGTGCGGTCCGGTCCGCCGTCGGTGTCCCCGGGCAGCGGCCCGCCGGGACGTATCTCGCGGTCGGCGGCGACGAGTTCGGCGTGCACGGCGGACGGCAGCCCGTGCGGCAGCACGCCGCCGGCGGCGAGGTGCTCGGCGCGCTTGGGCAGCGGGCAGTCGACGGTGTCGTGGCCGCCGAAGACGAGGGACGACAGCGGGGGCAGTCCGCAGGAGGCGAAGTCGGGAGTCTCGGTGATCATGCCGGTCGGCGGATGGAGTCCGCCGGCGACGGCGGCGCAGCCGGCGATCGCGGTCGTGGCCACGGAGCCGCGTGCCCCGATGAGCCAGACGCCGAATCGGGGGGCGGTGGAGGGGGTGGGACGGGACGGTTCGGCGGACATGGGCAGCCTCCTTGTCGTACGCGAACCTGGTGCGAGCGCCGGAAGGGGACGAGCGGGGTGCCGGGGCGCGTCGGCCCCGGCGGGACGGCGGGCGGAGGTCCGGCGTCCTCCGCCCGCCGCCGTTCCGGTTGCCCCGGAGGGCGGTGCCGCCCCGGGTGGGGCGGCGGGTCCTCCCGGAGGGCGTTCGCCCTAGGAGGGCAGTTCCTTCAGCTGGATGTTGCGGAAGGAGACCTGGTCGTCGGCGCCGTGGTTCTGCAGGCCGATGTAGCCGTCGGTCAGGCTCCGCTGGGGGTCCTTGTTGGTGAAGTCGTTGATCTTGACTCCGTTGAGGAACACCTGGAGGCGTTCGCCCTGGACCTTGATCTCGTAGGAGTTCCACTGGCCGGGCGGCCGCAGGACCTGGTCACGGGCCTTGATGTTCGCCGACTTGAAGGAGTAGACGGAGCCCGTGGTGCGGTCGGGCGCGTCCGTGGCGTCGATCTGGATCTCGTAGCCCTTGTTCACGGCGGACCAGGGGTCGTCGGAGGCGGGGAAGCCCACGAAGACTCCGGAGTTGTCGTCGCCCCGCATCTTCCAGTCGAGCTTGAGGGAGTACGACTTCAGCTCCTTGGCCTGGTACCAGAGCAGGCCCATGCCGCCTTCGGACTCCATGGTGCCGTCCTTGACGGTGAACTTGCCGGGGCCGGCCTGCTTCCAGCCGTCCAGGGTCTGGCCGTTGAAGATGTCCCGGTAGCCCTTGGTCGGCTTGCAGTCCGCCTTGACCTGGCCGGTGGCGTACTGCATGCCGCCGAGCAGATGGGCGCGGAACGCCTCGTCCGCGTAGGACTCCTTGGTGTGGCCGCCGCCGGTGTAGAAGGAGCGGCCGCCGCCGTAGCTCTGGCACCAGGCGATCGGGTGGTCGCCCTTCATGTTCCCGCCCTGGTAGGTGGTCTCGTCGAGGGTGGCGAGGACCTTGGCCTGCTCACGCGGGTTGGTGCGGTAGTTGTACCACTCGTCGGTGCGCTCCCAGGTGTCGCCGAGGTGCGCGGTGGACGGGTGGTCGTGGTCGTGGACGCGCACGGTGGCCTTCTGGATGGCCGGGTGCGAGTCGAAGTAGGCGCCGACGAGGCCGCCGTAGAACTCCCAGTCGTACTCGGTGTCGGCGGCGGCGTGGATGCCCATGTAGCCGCCGCCGTTCTTGACGTAGTTCTCGAACGCCTTCTGCTGGTCGGTGTTCAGGACGTCACCGGTGGTGGACAGGAAGGCGACCGCGTCGTACTTGGCCAGGTTGGCCGTGGTGAACTGGCGGGCCTCCTCGGTGGCCGTGACCGAGATGCCGGCCGGGGCGCCCAGCTCCTTCAGCGCGGCGATGCCCTCCGGGATGGAGTCGTGGCGGAAGCCGGCCGTCTTGGAGAAGACCAGGACCTTCTTGCCCTTCGTGAACGGCTCCTTGGAGAACTCGAAGTCGTCCACGTCGTACAGCGCGCCGTCGCCGCCCCGGAAGACCAGGTAGATCTCCGTGGTGCGCTTCGGCAGGGAGCGCAGCGGCACGTCGACGTTCTGGAACGTCTCCCAGCCGCCGGTCGGCGGGATGTACGCCGAACCGTGCAGCGGGCCGGTGGGCGAGCCGGTGCGCAGCTCGACGAAGCCGCCGGCGCCGCCGGAGGAGGCCCGGACGGTCAGCTTCTTCTGCCCGTCGAACTTGTAGGGGCTGAAGGAGATCCAGTCGCCGTCGTGGATGTCGCCGACGGTCTTGCCGCCGTTGGCGCCGGTCTTGTCGATGACGGACACGCCCTGCTGGGTGCCGAAGTGCTCGGCCTGGCGGTGCGGCGGCTGGATGACGGTGCGCGCGGTGCCGGTCAGGGCCTCCTGGCCGTTGGCGCCGCCGTCGGTGTAGCTGGCGCCGACGACGCCGTAGATGTTGGCGTTGGGGTCGTGACCGCCGTCGCCGGGCGGCGGGTTGAGGGTGCCCTCACAGCCCATCTCGCTGGTCAGCTCGTGGGCGTGGGAGTCATGGCCGAGGCTGTAGGCGACCTTGACCTTGGAGCAGTCGATCGTCTCCTCGGGGTCGGTGACCTTCACCTTGAAGGGGACGGGCTCCCCCATGGGCAGCAGGGTGCCGTTGCCCGGGACCTCGATCTGCACCTTGGGCTCGGTGTTGCCGACGACGATGCGGACGCTGGCGTTGCCGGTGTTGCCCTCGGGGTCCTTCGCGGTGAAGGTGGCGGTGTAGGTGCCGACCTTCTTGTACTTGTGGGTGGGGTTCAGACCCTCGCCCTTGGTGCCGTCGCCGAAGTCCCAGCTGTAGGTGAGGTCCGGGGAGTCGGCGTCCTTGGCGGAGGCGGTGAACTGCACCTTCAGGCCGGCCGCGCCGGACGTCTTGTCGGCGCTGCCCTCGGCGATCGGTGAGAAGCCGTCCTCGGCGTTCTCGATCCGGTACAGCGCGGAGTTCTCGTCGCCCTGGAACCAGGAGACGCCGTAGTCGAGGACGTAGAGCGCGCCGTCGGGGCCGAACTCCATGTCCATGATCTGGGTGCCGGTCCACGGGAAGTCGTTGATCTTCGCGACGGTGCCGTCGGCGTTCTGCTCGATCCGCTTGATCCAGCGGCGGCCGAACTCACCCGCGAAGAAGTCGCCGTCGAACTCCTCCGGGAACTTCACCGAGGAGTCCAGCTCGGGGTCGTAGCGGTAGACCGGGCCGGCCATCGGGGACTCGGAGCCGCTGCCGAACTCGGGCACGCTGCCGCCGTCGTACGGGATCCAGGCGGGCTGGGCGGGCGGCAGGTCGACCAGGCCGGTGTTGTGCCGCGAGGTGTTCTTCGGGGCGGCGCAGTCGAACTTCTCGCCGGAGGTCTTGGTGGCGAAGTCGTAGTCGACGTAGGCGTCGTTGGCGCCGGTGCAGAACGGCCAGCCGAAGTTGGCGGGCTCGGTGACCTTGGCGAACTCGACCTGGCCGGCGGGGCCCCGGTTCGGGTCGGCGGAGCCGGCGTCGGGTCCGTAGTCGCCGACGTAGATCGTGCCGGTCTTGTCGTCGACGCTCATGCGGAACGGGTTGCGGAAGCCCATCGCGTAGATCTCGGGACGGGTCTTCTCGGTGCCCGGCGGGAAGAGGTTGCCCTCCGGGACGGTGTACGAGCCGTCCTCGGCGACCTTGATGCGCAGGATCTTGCCGCGCAGGTCGTTGGTGTTGCCGGAGCTGCGGCGGGCGTCGAAGGCCGGGTTGCGGTCGGCCCGCTCGTCGATCGGCGTGTAGCCGTCGGAGGCGAAGGGGTTGGTGTCGTCGCCGGTGGACAGGTAGAGGTTGCCCTCGGCGTCGAAGTCGATGTCGCCGCCGACGTGGCAGCAGGTGCCGCGGGAGGCCGCGACGTCGATGACCTTCTTCTCGCTGGCCGTGTCCAGCGTGCCGTTGGGGTTGAGGACGAAGCGGGACAGGCGGTTGACGCCGTCGAACTTCTTGAAGTCCTCGGCGGTGCCGGTCTCCGGGGCGTCGCCCGCGGGGGTGTCGAGCGGCGGGGCGTAGTACAGGTAGATCGCCCGGTTGTTCTCGAAGTCCGGGTCGACGCCGACGCCCTGCAGGCCCTCCTCGTCGTGGCTGTAGACGTCGAGCTTGCCGGCCACCTTGGTGACGCCGCCCTGGTCGGTGATGCGCAGGGTGCCGTCGCGCGAGGTGTGCAGGACGCTGCGGTCCGGGAGCACGGCGAGCGACATCGGCTCGCCCATCTCGGGTTCGCCCTTGGCGAGCGGTACCTGCTGGAACTGTCCCTCGGCGGCGGCCGGCTCGTCGGCCGCCGGCTGGGCCACGGCGACGGTGGCCGGGGTGCCCACGGCCAGCATCAGGCCGGTGACCAGCGCGAGGGCGGTGCGAAGTCGGGGACGCCTCGTGGTGTGGGTGCCTTTGAGTCTGCTTCTGTGCACGAAGTCCCTCCGGGAACGGAATGGGCCGTACGGGATGGTGCGGAGTCGTGCGGTGCGTGCGTTGAGGAGAGGTGCGGTGCGGGCGCCGGGGTGCGCCGTCACCCCGGAGGCGTGTGCGTCCTGAACACTTCAGGGACGGTAACCCTGTTCGTCCGGGGCCAACACCCCTTGGGTCAGGAATAGTTGAACTTCTTCCTATCCCAGGACAAAGCGGGATCCGGGCAGATCGGACCGGGGACCGGCGGATGCTCCGGTCCCCGTTCCGACCCGTGGGCGGAGGCGTGGGATCAGCTGTTGAACGCGGCGTCGAAGGACGCCGTCGGCGGCTCGAAGTCGAACGCCTTGAGCCGGGTGAGGGCCTCGGGGGCGCCTTGGAGGCGGTCCATGCCGGCGTCCTCCCACTCGACGGAGACCGGCCCCCGGTAGTCGATGGAGCGGAGCATCCGGAAGACGTCCTCCCAGGGCACGTCTCCGTGGCCGGCCGACACGAAGTCCCAGCCGCGGCGCGGGTCGCCCCACGGCAGGTGGGAGCCGAGCCGTCCGTTGCGGCCGTCGAGACGCCTGCGGGCCTCCTTGCAGTCGACGTGGTAGATCCGGTCGCGGAAGTCCCACAGGAAGCCGACGGGGTCGAGGTCCTGCCACACGAAGTGGGAGGGGTCGAAGTTGAGGCCGAAGGCCGGCCGGTGGTCCACCGCCTCCAGGGCCCGCTGCGTGGTCCAGTAGTCGTAGGCGATCTCGCTGGGGTGGACCTCGTGGGCGAAGCGCACGCCCTCGGCGTCGAAGACGTCGAGGATCGGGTTCCAGCGGTCGGCGAAGTCCTGGTAACCGCGTTCGATCATGGACTCCGGGGCGGGCGGGAACATGGCGACCAGATGCCAGATCGCCGATCCGGTGAAGCCGATGACGGTGTCGACGCCGAAGCGAGCGGCGGCGCGCGCGGTGTCCTTGATCTCGGCCGCGGCCCGCTGCCGTACGCCCTCGGCGTCGCCGTCGCCCCAGATCCGGGCGGGCAGGATCGCTTCGTGGCGCTCGTCGATGATGGCGTCGCACACGGCCTGGCCGACGAGGTGGTTGGAGATCGCCCAGCACTTCAGCCCGTACTTGTCGAGCAGCTGGTGGCGGGAGTCCACGTAGGAGGGGTCGGTCAGGGCCTTGTCCACCTCGAAGTGGTCGCCCCAGCAGGCGAGTTCCAGACCGTCGTAACCGAAGTCGCGGGCGAGTCGGCAGACCTCCTCCAGCGGCAGGTCCGCCCACTGGCCGGTGAAGAGAGTGAAGTTGCGTGGCATGTCGCTGCCGGCCTCCTCAGGGGGCGATGGGGGCGAGTGGTGCGATCGGGGTGTAGACGGAGTTCTTCTCGGCGCTCTCCTCCACGGCCGCGAGCACGCGCTGGACCTGCAAGCCGTCGGCGAAGGACGGCTCGGGCCGGCGGCCCTCGGCGACGGCGTGGACGAGGTCGCGCGCCTGGTGGACGAAGGTGTGCTCGTAGCCCAGGCCGTGGCCCGGCGGCCACCAGGCGTCCAGGTAGGGGTGCTCGGGCTCGGTGACCAGGATGCGGCGGAAACCGCCGTGCTCCCCCGGCTCCGTACCGTCGTGGTACTCGAGTTCGTTGAGCCGCTCCAGGTCGAAGGCGAGGGAGCCGCGCTCCCCGTTGAGTTCGATGCGCAGGGCGTTCTTGCGGCCGGTGGCGTACCGGGTGGCCTCGAAGGAGGCCAGGGCGCCGGAGGTCAGGCGGCCGGTGAACACGGCGGCGTCGTCCACGGTGACCTCGCCCGTGGTGCCGTCCGCGGAGCCCGCCGACAGGCCCTGGGCGGCGCCCTCGGGCAGCGGGCGCTCCCGCACGAAGGTCTCGGTGAGGGCGGAGACGCCCACGATCCGCTCCCCCGTCAGGTACTGGGCGAGGTCGACGATGTGGGCGCCGAGGTCGCCGAGGGCGCCCGAACCGGCCAGTTCCTTGCGCAGCCGCCAGGTCAGCGGCGCCTTCGGGTCCACCAGCCAGTCCTGGAGGTACGTCACCCGCACGTGCCGCAGCCGTCCGACGCGGCCCTGGGCCACCATCCGCCGGGCCAGCGCGGTCGCGGGCACCCGGCGGTAGTTGAAGCCGACCATGGCCACCTGGCCCCGCGCGCCGGCCTCCTCGGCCGCCCGGGTCATCGCCTCGGCCTCGGCGACGGTGTTGGCCAGGGGCTTCTCGCACAGGACGTGCTTGCCGGCGGCGAGCGCGGCCAGCGCGATCTCGGCGTGGCTGTCACCGGGGGTGCAGATGTCGACGAGGTCGATGTCGTCCCGTTCCACCAGGGTCCGCCAGTCGGTCTCGGTGCTCGCCCAGCCGTACCGGTCGGCCGCGGTGCGGACGGCGTCGGCGTCCCGGCCGCAGATGGCCGCCGGCACCGGGTTCAGGGGCAGGTCGAAGACCCGGCCGGCGGTGCGCCAGCCCTGGGAGTGTGCGGCGCCCATGAAGGCGTAACCGACCATGCCGACGCGCAGCGGCGGTCTGTTGGCGGACGCCCCCGTCGCCCCGGTCCCGGCTCCGGTCCCGCTGTCGGTCCCGGTTCCGGTGGCCGGTTCCTGTTCCCCGGCCCCCTCGGGCTGCTGCGGCTGTCCCATGCGGATGTCCTCCTCGTCGTGGTGCGCGGTGGGGGGTGGGCCCCGCCCCGGTCGGCTGGTCGGGCCGCTCCGGGGCGGCGGCCCTCACTTGAAGCCCGTGGGCATGTACTGGTCGACGTTCTCCTTGTCGACGACGGCCGAGTAGCAGGTGACGGTCGAGGGGATCTCGAACTCGGCGAGGCCGCTGATCCCCTTGCCCTGGCCGAGGGCGCGGGCGAGGTCGATCGCCGAGGCGGCCATGGTCGGCGGGTAGAGCACGGTCGCCTTCAGCACCCCGCTGTCCGCCTTGATGGCCTGGAAGGCGGAGAGCGCGCCGGCGCCGCCGACCATCAGGAAGTCGTCGCGTCCGGCCTGCTCGATGGCGCGCAGCGCGCCCACGCCCTGGTCGTCGTCGTGGTTCCACAGGGCGTCGAACTGGGACTGGGCCTGGAGCAGCTGGGCCATCTTGGCCTGGCCCGACTCGACGGTGAACTCGGCGGCCTGGCGGGCCACCTTCTGGATGTTCGGGTAGTTCTTCAGGCCGTCGTCGAAGCCCTTGGTGCGCTGCTGGGTCAGCTCCAGGTTGTCCAGGCCGGCCAGCTCGATGACCTTGGCGCCCTGCTTGTCCTTGAGCTTCTCGCCTATGTAGTGGGCGGCGTTGAGGCCCATGCCGTAGTTGTCGCCGCCGACCCAGCAGCGGTAGGCCTGCGGGCTGTTGAAGATGCGGTCGAGGTTGACGACCGGGATGCCGGCGCGCATCGCCTTGAGACCGACCTGGGTGAGGGCCTTGCCGTCGGCGGGCAGGATGACCAGGACGTCGACCTTCTTGTTGATGAGGGTCTCGATCTGGCCGATCTGCTGGGCGGTGTCGTTGGAGCCCTCGGTGACCTCCAGGGTGACGTCCGAGTACTTCTCGGCGCGCTGCTGGGCCTGGTCGTTGACGGCGTTGAGCCAGCCGTGGTCGGCCTGCGGACCGGCGTAGCCGATGGTGACCGGCTTGCCGGGCTTGTCGTCGGCGGCCGGCTGGGTGTCCGCGGCCTTGTCGCCGCCGTCGTCGGGGTCGTTGCTCGTGCACCCGGTGAGGACGGCACCGGCGGACACGGCGGCCGCTCCGAAGAGCAGTCCTCTGCGGCTCGGGAGGTTCGTCATGGAGGTGGACCCTTTCCTCAGTGCGTGCTTGCGGTACGGCGCTGGACCAGCACGGCGGCGACGATGATCGCGCCCTTGGCGATCTGCTGCACGTCGGTCTGCAGGTTGTTCAGGGCGAAGATGTTGGTGATGGTGGTGAAGATCAGGACGCCGAGCACGGAGCCGACGATGGTGCCCCGGCCGCCGCTGAGCAAAGTGCCGCCGATGATCGCGGCGGCGATGGCGTCGAGTTCGTAGAGGTTGCCGTTGGTGTTCTGGCCGGAGCCGGCCAGGACGATCAGCAGGAAGGCCGCGATGCCGCAGCACAGCCCGGACAGCAGGTAGAGGTAGAGCCGCTGGCGGCGGACGTCGATGCCGGCCAGCCGGGCGGCCTCCGCGTTGCCGCCCACGGCGACGGTGCGGCGTCCGAAGGTGGTCCGGTTCAGCACCAGCCAGCCGATGACGGTGACGGCCGCGAAGACCAGGACCAGCGGCGGGATGCCGAGGATGTAGGAGTCGCGTTCGCCGAGGTCCAGGACGCTGGGCACGGTGACGACCTGGGTGCGGCCGTCGGTGATCTGGAGCGCGAGGCCGCGGGCCGAGGCCAGCATGGCGAGGGTGGCGATGAAGGGCACCATCTGGCCGAAGGCGATGAGCACCCCGTTGACCAGTCCGCAGCCCACTCCCACCACGACGGCGGTGAAGAGGATGCCGACGAATCCGAACTCCTGGGTGGCGACGGTGGTCGCCCACACCGATGCCAGGGCGACGATCGCGCCCACGGACAGGTCGATGCCCCCGGAGATGATCACGAAGGTCATGCCGACGGTGACGACGCCGATCACGGACGCCTGGGTGAGCACCAGCTGGAGGTTGCGGGTGTCGAGGAACGAGTCGGGCTGGGTGATGCCGCCGATGAGGACCAGGACGGCGAGCACGCCGAGCAGGGTGAGGGTGCGGACGTCGGCGCGGCCCAACTGGACCCGCCAGGCCGGCGGACCGTCCACCGGTGCCGCCTTGCCGGTGCCGTCCCGGGGCGGGGACACGTGCTGCGTCATGACGCCGGGCTTCCTTCCATCACGAGGTCGAGTACGCGGTGTTCGTCGAGTTCGCGGGCGGGGGCCTCGTGCACGACGCGGCCCTCGCGCAGCACCAGCACGCGGTCGGCGAGGCCGAGCACCTCGGGCACCTCGCTGGAGACCAGCAGCACGGCCAGCCCCTCGTCGGCGAGGCGGCGGATGACCGCGTACAGCTCGGCGCGGGCGCCGACGTCGACGCCGCGGGTGGGTTCGTCGAGGAGCAGGACCTTGCAGCCGCGCAGCAGCCAGCGGGCGAGGACCGCCTTCTGCTGGTTGCCGCCGGACAGGGTGCGCACGGGCACGGAGGGGTTGTCGGGGCGCAGGGACAGCTCTCGGGTCGCCGCGTGCGCCGCCTCCCGTTCGGCGCCGCGGTCGAGCCAGCCGCCGCGCGAGAAGCGGGACATGGCGGAGACCGACACGTTGCGGGTGACGGACTCCAGCATCAGCAGGGCCTGCGCCTTGCGCTCCTCGGGGGCGAGTCCGAGCCCGGCGCGGACGGCGGCGCGGACGCTGCCCGGCCTGAGCGGGCGTCCCTCGACGAAGACCTGGCCGGTGCTCGCCCTGCGGGCGCCGTAGACGGTCTCCAGGATCTCGGAGCGGCCGGAGCCGACGAGACCGGCGAGGCCGACGATCTCCCCGGGGCGGACCTCCAGGTCGAGGGAGTGGAACTCGCCCTGCCGGGACAGGCCCTTGACGCTCAGCACGGGTTCGCCGGCGGGCGGCGCGGCCGGACGCTGGGGAAAGACGTACTCGACGTTGCGTCCGGTCATCAGCGCCACCACGTCGCGGGTGGGCGTCGACTCGGCGGGCAGTCCGCCGGCGACGGCCCGGCCGTCCTTGAGGACGGTGACCCGGTCGCCGATGCGGCGGATCTCCTCCAGGCGGTGCGAGATGTAGACGACGGCGACGCCGTCGGCGGTGAGGTCGGCGACGATGCGGAACAGGTTGTCGACCTCGTCCGGGTCGAGCGCGGCGGACGGCTCGTCCATCACGATGAGCCGTACGTCGTGCGAGAGCGCCCGGGCCATGGACACGATCTGCTGCTGGGCCGCCGACAGCTCCCCGACCAGCCGTCCGGGGTCGACCTCGGGGTGCCCGAGCCGCTTGAGCAGCCGGGCCGTCGACTCCTTGGCGGTCCTGCCCCGGACGACGAAGCCGCCGGCGGTCGGCTCGTGTCCCAGGTGGACGTTCTCGGCGACCGACATGTGTTCCACCAGGTCGAGTTCCTGGTAGATGGTGGCGATGCCCAAGCGCATGGCCGCGATGGGCGAGCGGAGCGTGACCTCCTCGCCGCGCCACCGGATGGTGCCGGTGTCGGGCTGGTGGGCGCCGGCCAGCACCTTGATGAGGGTGGACTTGCCGGCGCCGTTCTGGCCGAGCAGGCAGTGCACCTCGCCGGCCTGGACGTCGAGGTCGACGCCGTCCAGGGCCCGGACTCCCGGGAAGGACTTGGTGATGCCGGACATGCTGAGCAGCGGTGGTTCTGGTGCCATGTGAGGTCCCCTCGGCGGGCATGCGGGCCGGTGTCAGGGCAGAGCAGGGCAGGGTCGGGGCGGAGCGGGGCAGGACTGTGCGGAACGGAGCCGTACGGAACAGGGCATGTCGGGGTAGAGCGCTGTGCCGGGTGTCGCTGTGATGCCCGTGGAGGCGAAGGGTGCCTACGCGGGTGAGAACAGGTGGTCGCTGATCAGCCGGGCTCCGCCGATGACTCCGGCGGTGGGTCCCAGCTCGCCCAGGACGATGGGCAGGTTGCCGGTCGCCAGCGGCAGCGACTGGCGGTAGACCTGGGTGCGGATCGCGGCGAGCAGGTTGTGGCCGAGGCCGGTCACCCCGCCGCCGATCACCACCAGGCCCGGGTTGAAGAAGCTGACCAGTCCGGCGATGACCTGGCCGGTGCTCCGGCCGCCCTCCCGGATCAGGTCGAGCGCGGTGGCGTCGCCCGCGGCGGCCGCGGCGGCGACGTCGGCGGCACTGAGGCCCCCGTTCGCCTCCAGCCGGCCCGCGAGTTCGGCCGAGCGTCCCTGCTGGGCGGCCTCGGTGGCGTCGCGGGCCAGGGCCGCGCCGCTGAAGTGCGCCTCCAGGCAGCCCCGGTTGCCGCAGGCGCACGGGCGTCCGTCGGGCACGGCCTGGATGTGCCCGATGTCGCCCGCGCTGCCCGTCGTACCGCGGTAGACCTCACCGCCGACGACGATGCCGCAGCCGATGCCGGTACCGATCTTGACGACGAGGAAGTCGTGCACGGTGCGGGCGACGCCCGCGTGCTGCTCCCCCAGCGCCATCAGGTTCACGTCGTTGTCGACCATGACCGGGCAGCCGAGTTCCTGGCTGAGCGCCTCCCGCACGGGGAAGCCGTCCCAGCCCGGCATGATCGGCGGTGCCACCGGCACACCCTCGGGGAAGCGGACCGGTCCCGGGACGCCGATGCCGGCGCCGTCGAAGCCCTCCGCGAGCCCCGAGGCCCGCAACTTGGCGGCCATGGACAGGACTTGCTCGAAGACCGCGACCGGTCCCTCGCGTACGTCCATGGGCTGGTTGATGTGCCCGAGGATCTCCAGCTCGGCGTTGGTGACGGCGACGTCGACCGAGGTCGCGCCGATGTCGACGCCGAGGAAGCGCAGTTCGGGATTGAGCCGGACGTTGTGGCTGCGCCGCCCGCCGCGCGAGGCGGCGAGCCCGTCGGCCACGACCAGCCCGGTCTCCAGCAGCCGGTCCACCTCGACGGCCAGCTTCGACCGGGAGAGGTCGACCTGGTCGCCGAGCTGGGCACGGGAGTTGGGTCCCGAGTCGCGCAACAGCTGGAGCAGTCGCGCCTGGTGGGTGTTGGCGGGTCGTGCGGTCATGCGTCTCACGAACCCCTCCCCGCCTCAATCGGCCTTGAGTGTGCCGGTTTCCGGCCACGTTCCTTGGCTTGCTTTCGGAGGGAACGTAGCAGTGGCCGCCCGGTGTGGGAAGAAGTCACGCACGAATTGCTGCGAACTTTCTCCACTGAGTGGACAAAGACGTGCGGCCCGCCTCCGTCCGCCGGCCGGTGCGTCGCCGGCCCCAGGACGCGAAAGGGCCGCCCGGCTCTCCCGCCGGGCGGCCTCCGCACCGCTTCTGACCTCGCGTTTCCGCTACGAACCGGGTCCGCTACGAGCCGTCCGACTCGGCGCGCGCGTGGTACGAACGCCGGGTGTGCTCGGTGTGCTCGCGCATCAGCCGTGTCGCCCGCTGCTCGTCCCGGTCGGTGACGGCGGCGATCAGCCGGCGGTGCTCGATCCAGGACTGCCGGCCCCGCTGCCGGGCGACGGGCGTGTAGTACCAGCGGACCCGGCGGTCGACCTGTGCGGCGAGTTCGGCGAGTACGGCGTTGCCCGCCAGCTCCATGATCTTCGCGTGGAAGCGGGCGTTGGCGGCGACGGCGGCGTCCACGTCGTCCGCGGCGACGGCCCGCTCCCCCTCCTCGCACAGCGCCTCCAGGGCGGCCACGCCCGCGCTCGAGGCGTTGGCGGCGGCGAGCCGGGCGGCCTCGGCCTCCAGCAGCGTACGGACGGTGAGCAGCTGGTCGGCCTCCTCCTCCGTCGGCTCGTGGACGAACGCTCCCTGGGCGGGGCGCAGATCCACCCAGCCCTCGGTGTTGAGCCGCTGCAGGGCCTCCCGCACGGGCTGCCGCGACACACCGAGATGACCGGCGAGTTCGCTCTCGACGAGGTGCTGGCCGGGCCGGAGGGCCCGGGTGGTGATGAGTTCGAGCAGCGCCTCGTAGACCCGGTCGCGCAGCGGACCGGGGCGTTCGAGTCTGGGCACCGCGCCCTGCGGCAGTCCTGCGGACAACATCGGTCCCCCCTCGGAAAGGTACGACGAGCGGAACGAGCACGGCCGGCACCCGGACGCACGGACACGGCGGGCAGGCCGGATAACGACGGGCACGCCGAGTACGACAGGTACGCCGGGTACCCCGAGCATGAATTGTCTTTCGTCTACAGTCTACGGCGCGGGCGGCCGACGGACCGGGGTGGGGTACGTCACAACCCGGCCGGGCACGGGCGTTCAGGGGCAGCGCACGACCTGCCCGGCGTAGGAGAGGTTGCCGCCGAAGCCGAAGAGGAGCACCGGGTCGCCGGTGGTGATCTCGCCCCGCTCCACCAGCTTGGACAGGGCGAGCGGGATGCTCGCCGCCGACGTGTTTCCGGACTCCACGACGTCCCGGGCGACGACCGCGTTGACGGCGCCGATCTTGGCTGCGAGGGGTTCGATGATGCGCAGGTTGGCCTGGTGCAGGACGACCGCGGCGAGGTCGGCGGGGGTGAGTCCGGACCGCTCGCAGGCCCGGCGGGCGATGGCGGGCAGCTTCGTGGTCGCCCAGCGGTAGACGCTCTGGCCCTCCTGCGCGAACCTCGGCGGGGTGCCCTCGATGCGCACCGCGTTGCCCATCTCGGGCACCGACCCCCACAGCACGGGCCCGATCCCGGCCTCCTCGCCCGGGGCGCAGGCCTCCACGACGGCCGCCCCCGCCCCGTCGCCGACCAGCACGCAGGTGGTGCGGTCGGACCAGTCGGTCACCTCGGACATCTTGTCGGCGCCGATGACCAGGGCCCGGCTCGACGAACCGGCCCGTACGGCGTGGTCGGCGGTGGCCAGGGCGTGGGTGAAGCCCGCGCACACGACGTTGAGGTCCAGCGCGGCGGGGCCGGGGATGCCGAGGCGGGCGGCGACGCGGGCGGCGGTGTTCGGGGAGCGGTCGATCGCGGTGGAGGTGGCGACCACGACCATGTCCACGTCGGCGGGGGTCGCCCCGGCCGCCGCGAGGGCCTTGGCGGCGGCGTGGCCGGCCAGCTCGTCGACCGGCTCGTCCGGTCCGGCGATGCGGCGGGAGACGATGCCGACACGGCTCCTGATCCACTCGTCGCTGGTGTCGACCATGCCCGCCAGGTCCTCGTTGGTGAGGATTCCGGCGGGCTGGTAGTGGCCGACGGCGGTGATCCGGGAGCCGTGGTGCATGGGTGGAGTCCTCGCTGCCTCGGGTACGGGATCCACCAGTGTGATCAGTGACCGGCGGGTACGAGGGCAGGTGAAGCGACAGGAAACGGGCGTCCGCCTTGTCGGCTTCGGTCAGCACCCCGGGCGCTCGTGGTGCGTCACCCGGTGAACAGCTGCGTGGCCTTGCGGACGAGTTCGTACAGGCCGTAGGCGAGCGGCAGGCCCACCCACAGCCAGGTGAAGGCGATCAGCGGCCGCCGGGAGGGCGGCTCAGGCGGACTCTGGCTGCTGTCGGGGGACATCGACGGCCTCCTTCCCCGCCGGGGCGGCGGACACGTGGTGGCGGGGGTGGACGGGACGGACCAGTTCGTTGGCGACGAAACCGACGGCCAGCAGCCCGATCATGATGACGAAGGACGTTCCGTAGAGGGCGGCGCCGTGCTTGCCGGCCTCCTCCTGCCGGTCGGCGATCCAGTTCACGATCAACGGTCCGAGCACGCCCGCAGTAGACCAGGCGGTCAGCAGCCGGCCGTGGATCGCGCCGACCTGATAGGTGCCGAAGAGGTCCTTGAGGTAGGCGGGGACCGTGGCGAAGCCGCCGCCGTAGAAGGAGAGGACGACGAGGGCGCACAGGACGAACAGCGGCTTGCTGGAGTCGCCGAACAGGGCGATGAGCGTGTACATCAGCGCGCCGACGCCGAGGTAGACGCGGTAGATGTTCTTGCGCCCGATCAGGTCGGAGGTCGAGGACCAGCCGATGCGGCCCGCCATGTTGGCCGCCGACAGCAGCGCCACGAACCCGGCGGCGGCGGTCACGGACACCGGCGTGGAGGTGTCCGCGAAGAAGTCGGTGATCATCGGCGCGGCCTTCTCCAGGATGCCGATGCCGGCCGTGACGTTGGTGCAGAGCACGACCCACAGCAGCCAGAACTGCGGGGTGCGCATGGCGCCGCGCGCCGAGACCTGGACTCCTTCGAGCACGGCCGGACCGCCGTCCGCCCCCGTCCTCGGACGCGGCACCCGCACCAGCAGCACGCCCAGCAGCATGAAGACGGCGTACGCGAGTCCGTGCACGAGGAAGGCGAGGGCGATGCCCGAGTTGTCGGTGCCGAAGGACTCCAGCATCTGCGCCGACCAGGGCGAGGCGATCAGCGCGCCGCCGCCGAAGCCCATGATGGCGATGCCGGTGGCCATGCCGGGCCGGTCCGGGAACCACTTGATGAGCGTCGAGACGGGCGAGATGTAGCCGATGCCGAGGCCGATCCCGCCGACGAAGCCGTAGCCGAGGACGATCAGCCAGTACTGCTCCGTCGCCGCGCCGAGCGCGGAGAGCAGGAAGCCGGACGAGAAGCAGACCAGGGCGACGGTCATCGCCCAGCGCGGTCCGTGCCGTTCCACGAGGGTGCCGCCGAAGGCCGCGGACAGCCCGAGCATGACGATCCCGAGCTGGAAGGGCAGCGCGCTCTGCGTTCCGCTGAGGCCGAGGGCGGATTCGAGGGGCGGTTTGAACACGGACCAGGCGTACGCCTGGCCGATGGAGAGGTGGACCGAGAGTGCGGCGGGGGGAACGAGCCAGCGGCTCCAGCCCGGGGGTGCGACGGGGGGACTCATGAGTCCCCAACCGTAGGGGCGGGAGGGGCGGTTGAGAAGACAGTTGAGCAGACAACCACCGGTGCTCCACAAAGCGTGCCGGGTGCCTTGCTGGGTCAACCTCCATACTGTAGACAATATTTCGTCGACATCATCGGCGGTTCCGCGGTATCCCTCGACCGGACGGAGCTCTCTCGTCATGAAAGTCGCAGTCCTCGGCGCCGGGGCGATCGGCGCCTACGTCGGTGCCGCGCTCCACCGCGCGGGCGCCGACGTGCATCTCATCGCCCGTGGACCGCACCTGGCGGCCATGAGGCGGCACGGAGTTCGGGTGCGCAGCCCGCGCGGCGACTTCACCGCGCACCCCCGCGCCACCGACGACCCGGCCGAGGTCGGCCCGGCCGACTATGTGTTCCTGGGTCTCAAGGCGACCTCGTACGCGGCGTGCGGGCCGCTGATCGAGCCGCTGCTGCACGACACCACGGCGATCGTGGCCGCCCAGAACGGCATCCCGTGGTGGTACTTCCACCGGCACGGCGGTCCCTGGGACGGCCGCCGGCTGGAGAGCGTGGACCCGGGCGGCGCGGTCAGCTCCGTACTGGCGCCCGAACGCGCCGTGGGCTGTGTCGTCTACGCGGCCACCGAACTCGAACAGCCCGGCGTCGTGCGCCATGTGGAGGGCACCCGCTTCTCCGTCGGCGAGCCCGGCCGCGGCGTCTCCGCGCGGTGCCTGGCACTGAGCGAGGCGATGCGCGCGGGCGGCCTGAAGTGCCCGGTCGAACCGGACCTGCGCCAGGACATCTGGCTGAAGCTGCTGGGCAACATCTCCTTCAACCCGATCAGCGCCCTGGCCCGCGCCACCATGCGGCAGATGTGCCTGCACGGCGGCACCCGCCGGGTCATCGAGACCATGATGACCGAGACGCTGGCGGTCGCCGCGGCCCTCGGGTGCGAGGTCGGCGTCTCCATCGAGCGCCGGCTCGCGGGCGCCGAGCGGGTCGGCGACCACCGCACCTCCACCCTCCAGGACCTGGAGCGGGGCAAGCCGCTCGAACTCGACGTCCTGCTCGCGGCCGTCGTCGAACTGGCGGAGATCACCGGGGTGCCGGTGCCCACCCTGCGCACCGTGCACGCCCTGTCGGACCTGCTCGCGCTGAGGAGCGCCGCATGAGGAAACGGCAACCGAAGACCTACACCCGGCTCACCCACCCCCTGGTCCGCGACTCGCGCGACCAGCCCTTCCGCCGCGCGACCTGGGACGAGGCGCTCGACCGCACCGCCCGGGGCCTGGCGGCGGCGCGCGGCGCCTTCGGGATGTTCTCCTGCGCCCGCGCGACCAACGAGATGAACTACGTCGCCCAGAAGTTCGCCCGGGTGGTGATGGGCACCCACAACGTCGACTCCTGCAACCGCACCTGCCACGCCCCGAGCGTCGCCGGCCTCTCGGCAGCCTTCGGCTCCGGCGGCGGCACCTCCTCGTACGAGGAGATCGAGCACACCGACGTCATCGTGATGTGGGGTTCCAACGCCCGCTTCGCCCACCCCATCTTCTTCCAGCACGTGCTCAAGGGCATCCGCAACGGCGCCCGCATGTACGCCGTCGATCCGCGCCGCACCTCCACCGCCGAGTGGGCGGAGAGCTGGCTCGGCCCGAACGTCGGCACCGACATCCCGCTGGCGCACGCGGTCGGCCGCGAGATCATCCACGCCGGGCTCGTCGACGAGGCGTTCGTCGAACGGGCCACCACCGGCTACGAGGAGTACCGCGCCCTGGTCGAACCGTGGACGCTCTCCCTCGCCGAGAAGGTGACCGGCGTACCGGCCGCCGCCGTCCGGGACCTGGCCCACGCCTACGCCCGCGCCGAACGCGCCCAGCTCTGCTGGACGCTGGGCATCACCGAGCACCACAACGGCACCGACAACGTCCGCGCCCTGATCAACCTCTCGCTGCTCACCGGCCACGTCGGGCGCTACGGCTCCGGGCTCCAGCCCCTGCGCGGCCAGAACAACGTGCAGGGCGGCGGGGACATGGGCGCGATCCCCAACCGGCTGCCCGGCTTCCAGGACGTCCTCGACCCGGCGGTCCGGCTGAAGTTCGAGTCCGCCTGGGACACGGTCATCGAGCCGCGCCACGGCCTGACCCTCACCCAGATGTTCGAGGCCATGGACGAGGGCGCGCTGCGGGCCGTGTACTGCATCGGCGAGAACCCGGCCCAGTCGGAGGCGGACGGCGAACAGGCGGTACGCCGGCTGCGGGCGCTGGACTTCCTCGTGGTGCAGGACATCTTCCTGACGAAGACCGCCGAGCTGGCCGACGTCGTCCTCCCCGCCACCGCGGGCTGGGCGGAGACCGAGGGCACCACCACCAACAGCGAGCGGCGCGTCCAGCGCGTGCGCCGGGCCGTGACCCCGCCGGGGGAGGCCCGGGAGGACATCGACATCCTCTGCGACCTGGCGGCCCGCCTGGGCCACGACTGGAAGTACGCGGACGCCGAGGCCGTCTGGAACGAGCTGCGGTCCCTGTCGCCGGACCACCACGGGATGACGTACGCGCGCCTGGAGGAGCACCAGGGCATCCAGTGGCCGTGCCCGAGCACCGAGGAACTGGAACCGACCTACCTGCACGGCAGGTTGTGGGACCCGGACCCGGCACGCCGCGGCCCCCGCGCGCCCTTCGGCCTCGTCCGGCACGACCCGCCCGTGGACCTCACCGACGAGGAGTACCCGATCCGGCTGACCACGGGACGGCGCCTCGACTCCTACAACACCGGTGTCCAGAGCGGTGGTTACGCCTCTCCCCTGCGGCGCGGCGAGTCCGTCGAGCTGTGCCCGGAGGACGCCGAGCGCTACGGGGTGGCCGTCGGCGAGGAGGTGCGGGTGACCTCGCGGCGCGGGTCGCTGATCGCGCCCGTGTGGGTCGACACCGCGCTGCGGCCCGGGCTCGCCTTCATGAGCTTCCACTTTCCCGACGAGGTGGACACCAACCAGCTGACCATCGAGGCCAACTGTCCGATCGCCGGGACGGCGGAGTTCAAGGCCTCGGCGATCCGGATCGAGAAGGTGAGCAGCGGTGGACCTGCGCTTCGGTGACAGCAAGCCCACGGACGAGGAGCGCGAGGCCGTCGACGCGCTGCTCGGCCCGCCGGAGTCCTCCTGGGAGGGCGCCGACCGCACCGACACGGACCTCAGATGGGCGCGGGGCGGCCGGGAGGCCCGCGACCGCCGCGACCTCCTCCTCCCGGCCCTGCACGCGGTCAACGACCGGGTCGGCTGGATCAGCGAGGGCGCCCTGGACTACGTGTGCCGGCGCCTGACGGTGCCCCCGGCCGAGGCGTACGGCGTGGCGACCTTCTACGCCATGTTCTCGGTCCGCCCCCGCCCGGCCACGGTCCTCCACGTCTGCACGGACCTGGCGTGCACGGCGGCGGGGGCGGCGGAGCTGTGCGCGGACGTGGAGCGGCGGCTGGGTCCGGAGAGCGGGGTGCGGGTCGAGCGGTCCCCGTGCCTGGGCCTGTGCGAGCGGGCACCGGCGACACTGGCGGTGCGAGCAGGCAGGCCCTCGGCCCGTCCGGCGGAGGGTGACACCCCGGCCCGTCCGGCGGAGGGTGACACCCCGGCCCGTCCGGCGCACGGTGACATCCCGGCCCGTCCGGCGTTCGAGGACGCTGAGGCCGTCCGCGCCGAAGAAGCGAGGGTGGTCCGGGAGCGAGGCCCCCGGGGACGGAACGGGAAGGGGCGGCAGGGGCGAGACACCCTCCACGCCACCGCCGTATGCGCCCCCGCGACCCCGGCCACCGCGCTCCAGGCGGCCACCGCCCCCGAGTCGGCCCCCGCCGAGCCCGACCCCGCCCTCGCCGTCCCCCAGGCCGGCGCCCCCTCCCTCACCCTCCTCACCCGCGTCGGCACGACCGACCCGGCCTCCCTCGACGACTACCGCGCCCACGGCGGCTACACCGCCCTGCGCCGCGCCTTCGCCCTCGGCCCCGCCGGCGTCATCCGCGAGGTCACCGACGCCGGCCTGCTCGGGCGCGGCGGCGCCGCCTTCCCCACCGGACGCAAGTGGCAGGCCACGGCCGCCCAGCCCGACCATCCGCACTACCTCGTCTGCAACGCCGACGAGTCCGAACCGGGCACCTTCAAGGACCGCGTCCTCATGGAGGGCGACCCGTACGCGCTGGTCGAGGCGATGACCGTCGCGGCCTACGCCACCGGCGCCCACCGGGGCTACCTCTACCTCCGCGGCGAATACCCGCGCGCCCTCGCCCGTCTCACCCACGCGATCGAGCGGGCCCGCGCCCGCGGCCTGCTCGGCGACGACGTCATGGGCCGGGGCTACGCCTTCGACATCGAGATCCGGCGCGGCGCGGGCGCGTACGTCTGCGGCGAGGAGACCGCCCTGTTCAACTCCATCGAGGGCCACCGGGGCGAGCCGCGCTCCAAGCCGCCGTTCCCCGTGGAGAAGGGCCTGTTCGGCAAGCCCACGGTGGCCAACAACGTCGAGACGCTGGTCAACGTCCTGCCGATCCTCACCCTGGGCGCCCGGGCGTACGCGGCGATCGGCACCCCCGCCTCCACCGGCCCGAAGCTGTTCTGCGTCTCGGGGAGCGTCGCCCGCCCCGGCGTCTACGAACTTCCCTTCGGCGCGACCCTGGGCGAGCTGCTCACCCTCGCCGGTGTCCGCGACCGCCTCCGCGCGGTCCTGCTCGGCGGCGCCGCCGGCGGCTTCGTGCGCCCCGACGAACTCGACCTCCCGCTCACCTTCGAGGGCACCCGCGAGGCCGGCACGACACTCGGCTCCGGGGTCGTGATGGCCTTCGACGACACCGTCCCCCTCCCCCGCCTGCTCCTGCGCATCGCCGAGTTCTTCCGCGACGAGTCGTGCGGGCAGTGCGTGCCCTGCCGGGTCGGGACCGTGCGTCAGGAGGAGGCACTGCGCCGGATCGCGGAGCGCACGGGCGACGCGGCGGCCGGGGACGTCGCCCTGCTGCGGGAGGTGGGCCGCGCGATGCGGGACGCCTCGATCTGCGGTCTGGGGCAGACCGCGTGGAACGCCGTGGAATCCGCCATCGACCGTCTGGGGGCGTACGAATGACCGCGATACCGCTCGGAGTGCCGCGCCGGCCGGTGGAGTTCACCCTCGACGGGCAGGAGGCCCGTGTCCCCGAGGGCTCCACGATCCTCGACGCCTGCCGGGCCGCCGGGAAGGACGTCCCGACGCTGTGCGAGGGCGACACGCTCACCCCGAAGAACGCCTGCCGGGTCTGCGTCGTCGAGGTCGAGGGCGCCCGCACCCTCGCCCCCGCCTGCTCGCGCCGGGCGGAACCGGGCATGGTGGTGCGCACGGACACCGAGCGGGCCAGGCACAGCCGCAAGGTCGTCCTCGAACTGCTCGCTTCCTCCGTCGACCTGTCCACGACCCCGGCGGTCGCCGGGTGGCTGAAGGAGTACGAGGCGAAACCCGACCGCTTCGGCCCGGACGCGGCCCGGGTCGACGAGCGGCCGCGGATCGACAACGACCTCTACGTCCGGGACTACGGCAAGTGCATCCTCTGCTACAAGTGCGTGGACGCCTGCGGCGAGCAGTGGCAGAACACCTTCGCGATCTCCGTCGCCGGGCGGGGCTTCGACGCCCGGATCTCCGTGGAGCACGACGCCCCGCTGACCGACTCGGCGTGCGTCTACTGCGGCAACTGCATCGAGGTGTGCCCCACCGGGGCGCTGTCGTTCAAGTCGGAGTTCGACATGCGCGCGGCCGGCACCTGGGACGAGGAGCGGCAGACCGAGACGACCACCGTGTGCGCGTACTGCGGCGTGGGCTGCAACCTGACCCTCCACGTGCAGGACAATGAGATCGTGAAGGTCACCTCCCCGCACGACAACCCGGTGACCCACGGCAACCTCTGCATCAAGGGCCGCTTCGGCTACCAGCACGTACAGAACCGGGACTGACACACATGGGACGAGTCACGGAACGACGCAAGGTCATCCGCATTCGGGGCGGGGCGGTCTCCACCCGCCCGGACACACTCGTCGCCGAGGAACCGCTGGAGATCCGGCTGAACGGCAAGCCCCTCGCCATCACGATGCGCACCCCGGGCAACGACTTCGCGCTGGCCGCCGGTTTCCTGGTGAGCGAGGGTGTCCTCGCGGAGCAGGGCGACCTCCGGAACATCGTCTACTGCGCGGGAGCGACCGCCGACGGATCGAACACGTACAACGTGGTGGACGTGCGGACGGCCGCGCACGTCCGGGCTCCGGACATCACCCTGGAGCGGAACGTCTACACCACCTCGTCCTGCGGCCTGTGCGGCAAGGCGAGCCTGGACGCGGTGCGCACGACCGCCCGCTGGCCCATCGCCGACACTCCCCCGGTCCGCGTCACCCCGGAGCTGCTGGCGAGCCTGCCCGACCGGCTGCGCGCCGCCCAGCGGGTCTTCGACCGCACCGGCGGCCTGCACGCGGCGGCCCTGTTCGACGAGGGCGGCGAACTGGTGGACGTCCGGGAGGACGTGGGCCGGCACAACGCGGTCGACAAGCTGGTCGGCCGCGCCCTGCGGAACGGGGACCTGCCGCTGTCCCGGTCCGTCCTGCTGGTGTCCGGACGGGCCTCCTTCGAGCTGGCGCAGAAGGCCGTGATGGCGGGCATCCCGGTGCTGGCCGCCGTGTCGGCGCCGTCCTCGCTGGCGGTGGACCTGGCCGCCGAGACGGGGCTGACGCTGGTGGGCTTCCTGCGCGGCGACTCCATGAACGTGTACGCGGGTGAGGACCGCGTCGTCCTCCGGGCCGCGGCCGCCCGGGGCTGACCGGCTTCCCCGCGGCACGGCGGCGGGGCCCCGAGCGGCGGGGAGCGCCCCCTGCGCCGCCGGGCCCCGCCGTGGTCCGTCCCGGACACCGAGCGGCGTCCGGCGACACGCGCGTGAACGAACGGGGCGGATCAGGCGACGAACGTCCTGATGTACTGATGTCCTGACGACCGGCTCCGACCAGCCGCCTGAAGGGCAGACCGCTCCATGCCGTCACCTCCCCGCACCCGTCCGCGCTCCCCCCTGCTCGTCCTCGCCGCCCTGTGCGCCCTGGCCGCCTCCGCGCTGCCCGCCTCCACGCCGCCCGCCCACGCCGAACAGCGGGACCGGGCGGCGGAGTTGGAGCAGCAGGTCCTCTTCCGGGCCGACCGGGACCCCGGCGGCTACGCCTGCTTCCGCATCCCGGCGATCGTGCGGACGAACGAGGGCACCCTGCTGGCCTTCGCCGAGGGACGCGTCCTCGACTGCGGGGACGCCGGCGACATCGACATCGTCGTCAAGCGCTCCACCGACGGCGGGCGCACCTGGGGCCCGCTCCAGGTCGTCAACGAGGGAGGCGGCGACACCCACGGCAACCCGACCCCGGTCGTGGACCGCGACACCGGCCGCGTCCTGCTGGTGGAGACGTACAACGCGGGCCGCACCGACGGCGGCAACTGCGCGGTGCCCTGTGCGCGCACGCCCCACCTCCAGTACAGCGACGACGACGGCCGCACCTGGTCCGCGCCCCGCGACCTCGGCGCGCAGGTCCTGCCGCCCGACTGGAACTCCTGGTACGCGACCGGTCCCGTGCACGGCGTCCAGCTCAGCGGCGGCGCGCACGCCGGACGGCTGGTGATCGGGGTCAACGCCGAGACCTGGGACGGGGACCGGGTCACCGCCAACCACGCGGCGCTGGTGGTCAGCGACGACGGCGGCGAGCACTGGAGGATCGGGGCCACCGACACCTGGCCCGTGGCCGCCGACGGCACCTTCCGGCAGAAGCCGTCCGAGATGACCCTGACCGAACGCGCCGACGGCTCGCTCCTGGTCAGCGGCCGGGAGGACAACGGCACCGACCTCGGCCACCGCACCCAGGCAGTCAGCCGCGACGGCGGCGACAGCTTCACCGCCCCGTTCCGGGCCCTGCCGGACCTGTACACCCCGCAGGTGCAGGGCGCCGTGCTCCGCCTCGGCGACCGGCTCCTGCTGTCCGCCCCCGCCGACCCGGATCGCCGCCGCACGATGGCGGTCCGCTCCTCCTACGACGGCGGCGCGACCTGGGACAGCGTGGACCGCGGCACGGTCGTCACCCGGGACTGGGCCGGCTACTCCGACATGGTGGCCGTCGACGACGCGACGGTGGGCCTGATGTACGAGGCCGGGCCGGTGGACGCCCGCGACGAGATCCGGTTCGCCCGCTTCACCGAGGACTGGCTCCGGCCCCGCCGGGGAGCCGACCCCACCACCGCCGACCTCGCGCCGGGCGCCGCGCCCGCGGCCGTGCTCGGCGGCGCCGGGACGACGGACGGCGCGGTGGGCGGCGCGCTCGCCTTCGACGGCGCCGACGACGCCGTCCGGCTGCCGTACGACGAGCGGCTGCCGCTCGGGGACGGGGACTTCACGGTGTCGCTGTGGTTCCGGTACTCCGCGAGCGGCGGGGAGCAGCCGCTGCTGTGGATGGGCGGGATCGGCACCCGGCAGCCGCAGGTGTGGCTGCGCGCCGAGCCCGGCGAGGACCGCGTCCAGGGGCTGATCACCGCCCGCGACGGCGCGGCGGCCCCGCGCTCGGCGTGGGTGCGCACCGACGACGCCCACAACGACGGCCGCTGGCACCATGTGGCGCTGCGGCGCGGGGGTGGCCGGCTCACCCTGTTCCTGGACGGTACGGCGGCCGGCACGGCGGACGTCCCCGGTTCGGTGAGCCGCAGCTCGCCGTTCGGGGTGCACATCGGCGAACGGATGGACGGCCGCGCCCGGTTCACCGGCGCGATCGACGAGGTGCGGGTGTGGGACCGGGCGCTGACCGATGCGGAGATCGCCGCCGGTGACCCGCCCTCGGCGGCGGGGAACACCGTGCTGCACCTGCCCCTGGACGGCGTCTCGGCGGGCGGCTGAGGCCGCCGCCCCGGACCTGGGATCAGCGGCCGCCGGTACCCGCCGTCGCGCGCACCGGGACGGCGGGCCCCTCGTCGGGGTCCGCCTGCGCGTCGTGCGACCGGCGCTTGGCGATGACCGCGCAGACCATCAGCTGCATCTGGTGGAAGAGCATCAGCGGCAGCACGGCCAGGGACGCCTGGGCGCCGAACAGGACGCTCGCCATCGGCAGTCCGGCGGCGAGGGACTTCTTCGACCCGGCGAACTGGATGGCGACGCGGTCCGCCCGGTCGAAGCGCAGCGCCTTGGCCCCGTACCAGGTCAGCAGCAGCATCACGGCGAGCAGTACGGCCTCGACCGCCAGCAGCCCGGCCAGCCGGAGGGGGCTGACCTGGTGCCAGACGCCCTCGACCATGCCCTCGCTGAACGCCGTGTAGACGACGAGGAGGATCGAGCCCCGGTCGACGAGTCCGAGGACCTTCTTGTGCCGGGTGACGAAGCCTCCGATCCAGCGGCGCAGCACCTGCCCGGCGACGAACGGCACCAGCAGCTGCAGCACGATCTCGACCAGCGAGTCGGCGGAGAACCCGCCCCCGTCGCCGCCCAGCAGCGCGGCCGCCAGCAGCGGCGTCGCCACGATGCCCACCAGCGAGGAGAAGGACCCGGCGCAGATCGCGGCGGGCACGTTGCCGCGGGCGATCGAGGTGAAGGCGATCGACGACTGGATGGTGGACGGCACCAGGGTGAGGAAGAGCAGGCCCTGGTAGAGGGGGTCGGTCAGGAAGACCGGCACGAGGCCGCGCGAGGCGAGGCCCAGCAGCGGGAAGACGACGAAGGTGCAGGCGAGCACGGTGACGTGGAGCCGCCAGTGCCGCAGGCCGTCCATGGCCTCGCGGGTGGAGAGCCGGGCGCCGTAGAGGAAGAAGAGGAAGGCGATCGCGGCCGTGGACGCGCCGGAGGCGACGTCCGCGCCCGTGCCGCGGGCCGGCAGCAGGGCCGCGAGGCCCACCGTCCCGAGCAGCAGCAGGATGTACGGGTCGACCGGCATCCAACGCGGCCATCGCAGGCGTCTCACGGTGCTCCACTTGCTCGTCGTGCTCGTTCGTTCCGCTCGCGGGACTCACGGGTCCCCGCTCCATCCTGCTCCCCCGCCGCGCGATCGGGAATCCGGTATACCGCTCTGACTGTCATCACGGACCGCGATAGACTGACGGCGTGTACGAGCCGTCCCACCTGCGCACCTTCCTGTCGGTGGCCCAGACGCTGAGCTTCACGCAGGCCGCCCGGCGGCTCGGACTGCGCCAGTCGACCGTGAGCCAGCACGTGCGGCGCCTGGAGGACGCCACGGGCCGGCAGCTCTTCAGCCGCGACACCCACTCCGTGGAGCTGACGGAGGACGGGGAGGCGATGCTCGGTTTCGCGCGCCGCATCCTGGAGGTGCACGAGCAGGCGACGGCGTTCTTCACCGGGACCAGGCTGCGCGGTCGGCTGCGTTTCGGGGCGTCCGAGGACTTCGTGCTGACCAGGCTGCCGGAGATCCTCGAAGGCTTCCGGCACGACCACCCCGAGGTCGACCTGGAGCTGACGGTGGAGCTGTCGGGGACGCTGCACGAACAGCTGGCCGCCGGGAAGCTGGATCTGGTCCTGGCCAAACGCCGGCCCGAGGACCCGCGGGGCGAACCGGTCTGGAGCGACCGGCTGGTGTGGATCGGCGCGGAGCGCCTGCGGCTCGACCCGGACCGCCCGGTGCCGCTCATCGTCTATCCGCCGCCGGGCATCACCCGCGCGCTCGCGTTCGACGCCCTGCAACGTCAGGGCCGCGAGTGGCGCGTCGCGTGCACCAGCGGCAGCCTCAACGGACTGATCGCGGCGGCCCGCGCCGGACTGGGCGTGATGGCGCACTCGCGCGGGCTGATCCCGCCCGGCCTGGTGCGGGTGCCCGACCGGGCGGGGCTGCCGGAGCTGGGCCGGGTCGACTTCGTGCTGGTGCACGGCAGGCGGCACCCCTCGGCACAGGGGGCGGCGGACGCCCTGGCGGCCGCGATCCTGGCGGGCGGCGACCGCCTGCACCGGTCCCGGCGGGCCGGTCTCGGGTAGCCGCGCGGCACGGGGTGTGACACCGTCCGCCCCGCCCGCGCTGTAAGGGGAAACGGCGCCGCCGCGCCCCCGCGACCGGCGGTGAGCGGGTCGTACAGATTCGGTGGAGATCACGCCACCGAAACTTACTCAAACGTCAGGAACGTGCCCGACCCTTCCCCATGTGAGCGCATTTCCTCCCGCTGACCAGCGTGGACCTGAGCACTGCTCGCCTTCGGCACCCCTGCCGCCACCGGTGTGCGTGGGGTAGCTTTCACCGCGCTGTGCGGGGCGTCACCCGGAGCCAGGGAGCCAGAGCGGGGAGCGGGGTTTGCGCGAGTTCACCAGTCCTCCGTCGACGTCGGCACCACCGGTGGGCGGTCTGGCCGATGTCGTCTTCCGGCATGCCCAGGAGGACCCGGGACACATCGCGCTCGGCCGCAAGGACGACGCCGGGCGGTGGCGGGACGTGACCGCGGGCGCCTTCCGCGACGAGGTCCTGGCCCTCGCCAAGGGCCTGCTCGCCCAGGGCATCCGCTTCGGCGACCGGGTCGCCGTCATGTCCCGCACCCGCTACGAGTGGACGCTCTTCGACTTCGCCCTGTGGACCATCGGCGCCCAGGTGGTGCCGGTCTACCCGACCTCCTCGGCCGAGCAGTGCCTGTGGATGCTCCACGACGCCGAGGTGACGGCCGCGGTCGTGGAGCACGAGGACCACGCGATGACGATCGCCACCGTCATCGACCGGCTGCCGCGCCTGCGCGGCCTGTGGCAGCTCGACGCCGGCGCCGTCCAGGAGCTGTACGACGCGGGCGCCCACCTCGACGACGAGGTGGTGCACCGGCACCGCAAGGCGGTCACGCCGGACACGGTCGCCACCGTCATCTACACCTCGGGCACCACGGGCCGCCCCAAGGGCTGTGTGCTGACGCACGGCAACTTCATGTACGAGGCGGACACCGTCATCGAGCGCTGGGAGCCGGTCTTCCACTCCAGGAAGGGCGACGAGGCGGCGACCCTGCTGTTCCTGCCGCTCGCTCATGTCTTCGGGCGGATGGTGGAGGTCGCGGCGATCCGCGGCAGGGTGCGCTTCGGCCACCAGCCGCAGCTCAACGCCGCGGCCCTCCTGCCCGACCTGGCCGCGTTCAAGCCGACCTTCATCCTGGCCGTGCCGTACATCTTCGAGAAGGTGTTCCACGCGGCCCGGCGCAAGGCCGAGAAGGAGGGGAAGGGCGGCCCCTTCGAGAAGGCCGTCGACGTGGCCGTGCGGTACGCGGAGGCGGTGGAGGCGAGGGCCTGGGGCATCGGACCGGGCCCGTCGGCGGGCCTGCGGATGCAGCACCAGTTCTTCGACAAGCTCGTCTACGCCAAGGTGCGGGCCGCGATGGGCGGACGCATCCGCAACGCCATGTCGGGCGGCTCGGCGATGGACCGGCGGCTCGGGCTGTTCTTCGCGGGCGCGGGCGTGCAGATCTACGAGGGCTACGGGCTGACCGAGTCCACGGCGGCGGCCACCGCCAACCCGCCCGAACGCACCCGCTACGGCACCGTCGGCCGGCCGATCCCCGGCGTCACCGTGCACATCGCGGACGACGGCGAGATCTGGCTGAACGGCGACAACGTCTTCCAGGGCTATCTGAACAACCCCAAGGCCACCGACGAGGCCCTGCACGAGGGCTGGCTCGCCACCGGCGACCTGGGCGCGCTGGACGAGGACGGCTACCTCACCATCACCGGCCGCAAGAAGGAGATCCTGGTGACCTCCGGCGGCAAGAGCGTCTCCCCCGGCCTGCTGGAGGAGCGCGTCCGGGACCATCCGCTGGTCAACCAGTGCATCGTCGTCGGCAACGACCGCCCCTACGTCGCCGCCCTCATCACCCTGGACACCGAGGCGGTCGACCACTGGCTGACGATGCGCAACAAGCCCCGGATGTCCCCGGCCGAGCTGGTGCACGACGCCGACCTGGAGACGGAGGTGCGGCGCGCGGTCGTCGCCGCCAACACGCTGGTGTCGCAGGCCGAGTCCATCCGCACCTTCCGCATCCTCGCCCAGCCCTTCACCGAGGAGCACGGGCTGCTCACGCCCTCGCTCAAGCTCAAGCGCAAGGCCATCGAGAACGCCTACTCCGCCGAGGTCGAGGCGCTCTACCGCGCGTGAATTCGCCGGTCAGGAATGCGTCACGGCCCGTGATCGTTGACGATGTGAGTACCACCTGACCACAACCGAAGGATCAAGAGCTCGTGAGCAGCAAGGTCCCCCCGATCATCCTGAACAACGGCGTCGAGATGCCCCAGCTGGGCTTCGGCGTCTGGCAGGTGCCGGACGACGAGGCGCAGACGGCCGTCGCCCAGGCGCTGGAGGCCGGGTACCGCAGCATCGACACAGCGGCGATCTACGGCAATGAGAAGGGCACCGGCCGGGCGATCGCGGCCTCCGGCGTGCCCCGCGAGGAGCTGTTCGTCACCACCAAGCTCTGGAACACGGACCAGGGGTACGACTCCACCCTCCGCGCCTTCGACACCTCGCTGGCGAAGCTCGGCCTGGAGTACGTGGACCTGTACCTGATCCACTGGCCGATGCCGGCCAAGGAGCGCTACGTCGACACCTACAAGGCGTTCGAGAAGCTGCACGCCGACGGCCGCATCCGCGCCATCGGCGTCTCGAACTTCCTGCCGGAGCACCTGGAGCGGCTGACCGCCGAGACGTCGGTGATCCCGGCCGTCAACCAGATCGAGCTGCACCCGCACCTGCAGCAGCACGCCGCCCGCGAGTACCACGCGGAGCAGGGCATCGCCACCGAGGCGTGGTCCCCGCTGGGCTCCGGCAAGGGCATCCTGGAGATCCCCGCGATCGTGGCGATCGCCCAGAAGCACGGCCGCACCCCGGCCCAGGTCGTGCTGCGCTGGCACCTCCAGATCGGCAACGTGGTGATCCCGAAGTCCGTGACGCCGTCGCGGATCAAGGAGAACATCGACGTGTTCGACTTCAGCCTGGACACCGAGGACCTCGCGGCGATCAGCGCGCTGAACGAGGACCGGCGCACGGGTCCGGACCCGGCGGAGTTCAACGCCGAGTGAGACGACGCCCGTGCGCGAGGGGCCCGGTCGCGGTGACCGGGCCCCTCGCGTGTGCGCGGGCGGACCCGCCGGACGGTCAGACGGGCCGGACCGCCGTGTAGACCGTGTGCGCGACCAGCACGAAGACGTCCGTCCGCCGGTGCGCGCTCGCCTCGTCGGCGGGGTCGAGCAGCCGGTCGAGGGTGTCGCGGTCGGTGGCGTCGAGGCCGTCGCCGATGCGGTCGCGCAGGCGGGACAGGGCCGTGGTGACGTAGGCGCGGGCCTCGTCCGACAGGGGCGCCGGCAGGTCCAGCAGGAAGCTGCGGGTACCGGTGTGCTCCAGGCCCGCCGCCGTCAGCATCGCGGGCCAGTCCTCGGTCTCGGTGACGGAGCCGGGCGTGTTCGCGCGCATCTCGGCGAACGAGTCCTCCTCCAGGGCGTGCATCCTGGCCTGCAGCCCGGGGCGCCCGATCCCGATGTCGCGGGGCAGGAACCGGGCGGGCAGCCCGCCCTCCAGCACCGCCAGGGTGCCGCCCGGCGCGAGGTGCCCGGCGAGTGCGGCCACGGCCGCCCGCTGGTCGCCCAGGTGGTGCAGGCTCTGGCTCGCCCACATCAGGTCGGCCGGGTACTCCAGTTCGCCCAGCACGCCGGGCAGGTCGCCGGCGAGGGTGCCGAAGCGGTCGGCGGCGCCGAGGCGGGCGGCGCGGTCGCGGGCCCGCTCCAGCAGGGGCTCGGCGCCGTCGACGGCGAGGACGCGGGCGCCGGGGAAGGTGTCGGCGAAGAGGCAGGAGACGACGCCGGGTCCGCTGCCGACGTCGACGACCAGGCCGGGCTCGGTCACCTCCCGCGCCAGCCAGGTCATCGCCTGCCGGTACAGGGGCGTGTACAGCTCCGCCTGGGCCTCCAGCACCGGGGCCATCTCGGCCCAGTCCAGGTCGGTGTGGTCGTGGTCGTGTCCTTGCCCGTGCCCGTGCCCGTGGCCGTGGCCGTGGCCCGCATCCTGGCGGTGGTGGGTGTCGTGGTGGTCGTGCGCCATGGTGGTCAGCCTCCCGTTCGCGGTGCCGCCAGGGTGCGACGACGCACCGGCGCGGGGCAAACAAAGTTGCCATGACCGCAAAAAGGGGAGAGGACCCTCGGGGCCCGGCCGGGAAGGCCGGGCCCCGAGGGCGTCAGTCACGCCGGAGTCGGCTCAGGACAGCGGCGGGTACGCGTTCTTCATCAGCTCCTGGAACTGCGCGGAGAACCAGTGCCCGGAGATCGGGGCGTCGGCCAGCGCTCCGGAGGGGCTGTTGCCGTTGCGCGCGTTGCCCTCGTAGGTGGGGTCGCACATCCGGTCGAAGCCCTTGCCCTCGTCGTTCGGGATCTCCTTGCTCGCGCCGTCGGACTCGCCCGGGGGCTTCATCCACACGTACGCGTCGATCCCGGCGGCGGGGCTGGCCTGCGGACGTTCACCGAGGCCGGCTCCGGACTGGTTGCACCAGTTGCCGAGGTGGATGCGGCGGTCGTAGCGGCCCCCGTCCACGTAGGCGTCGACGCTGGTCTGCGGGCCGGGACCGGCGGGCCGGGCCGTGCCTCCCCAGCCGTTGCGGGAGGTGTCGATCAGCATGCCGAGGTTCTGGTCGAAGCCGAGCGAGACCAGCTTGGCGCGCATGGCCTGGGCGTAGGACAGCTCGTCGGTGTACTGGTTCCAGTCGACCCACTTGGACTGGCGCACGGAGGTCCCGTTCACCGAGTCCGTGATCTTGAAGTTCTCCTCCTTGAGGGCGCTGTAGTTGGCGGTGTTGACGATGAAGCCGTGCACGTCGTCGACGGTCGCGCCCTCGGTGGTGGCGGCGGTCTTGAACATCTCGGCCGAGGGACCGAAGTTGCTGTCCCAGCCGAGCCAGCCGTGGTGGCCGGCGTCGACGTAGTTGTAGACGTTGCCGACGGCGCCGAGCTTGTTCAGGGCGTAGCCGACGCCCTTCTGGTAGTTGCCGTTGGCCTTCATCACGTCGCAGTTGGGCGTGGCGGTCGGCCGCCCGGAGACGTTGGTGACGAGGTTGGGCAGCGAGTCGATCTCGACCGTGGTGACGATGCGGAGGCCCGCGTACTTCGGGTCGCCCAGGATCTCCGCGATCGGGTCGATGTACTCGGTCTTGTACCGGTCGATCTCCGTCGGGCCCAGTTCGCCGTTGGAGGCGAGGGCGGAGCAGTCGCGTCCGGGCAGGTTGTAGATGACCAGCTGGATCGCGAGTTCGCCGGAACCCTTCTGCGTCAGCGCCTCGTCGAGGTGGTCGCGCAGACCCATGCCGCCGTTGACGCCCTCGATGGCGGCGATCCGGTCGAGCCAGACGCCGGTGGGCTGGTCGGCGATGCGGTCGCCGCCGGGCTCGGCCGCCGCCTTGGCGCTCCACTCCGGGTTCACGTAGACCTTGGCGCCGTCGTACGGGTTGTTCACCCGCTCGCCCTGCTCCGGCGGGTCCGTGGGGTCCGGCGGGTCGGTCGGGTCCGGGTCGGTCGAGCCGCCGCCGTCGACGTTGCAGGTCACGCCGTTGAGGGTGAAGGTGGCGGGGACGGCGTTGCTGCCGCTGTAGGTGCCCTGGAAGCCGAAGCTCGCCGATCCGCCCGTGGCGAGCGTGCCGTTGTACGACTCGTTGGTCGCGGTGACGGCGGCGCCGCTCTGGCCGACCTTCGCGTTCCAGCTGTTGGTGACCTTCTGGCTGCCGGCGAAGGTCCAGCCCAGTGACCAACCGGAGGTCGCGGCACCGTTGTTGGTGACCGTCACGGCGGCGGTGAAGCCGCTGCCCCAGTCGTTCTGCACCTGGTAGTCGACGGTACAGGGGACGGCCGCCGCGCCGGAGCCGGCGGACTGCGCGGCGAAGGCCGTGCCGGAGGCCCCGGCGACCAGCGCCAGGGCGGCGAGCATCGCGGTTCTGCTGCGGGTCATGAGTGCGGGTTCCTTCTTTCGTGGGGTGCGCGTGCTGTGGTCAGGGGTGCGCGTGCTGTTCGTCCGGGACCGCGCGCACGGGGCGCGGTCCGTTCCCGGACGGCATGGGGGTGCCGTCGCGGACGGAGATCAGGAACGGCCCGCGGGCGCGGTGGAACCGCCCGGGGGGTGTGCGAGCCGGCACGCCGGCCGAGGACGCGTCGGACGGACCGCGGACGCGGCTAAAAGTCCTGAACGCAGAAGGTGGTGCGGGGGGTGGCGCATGAGCGACTCCTCGCAGGTCGGACGCGTCGTGACGGACGCGTCGACTGATGGAACCGCTCCCACTGGTGCCGATGAAGGTAGCGCCAAGTGACGGCAAAGAACAGAGGAGTTACCGACTTTCTCCCGGCGCCGACTGTCGAATCTTTTCGACTCTTCACACATCTTGACCGCACCGACCCCCCTCCTCACTATGGGAGCGCTCCCACTGGTTCAAGGCTTGTTGCTCCGCCCCCACACCCCCGAGCCGCAAGGAGGAACCAGCACCATGCACCCCGCCCACAGACGCAGACGCCGCACCGCGCGGCGGCTGTGGACGGCCGCGCTGGCGGCCCTCGCGTTACCCCTCACCATGCTGGGTACCGGTTCGACTCCCGCCCAGGCGGCCGCACTCCAGTGCAGCGTGGACTACCGGACCAACGACTGGGGCTCCGGCTTCACCGCCGAACTGACGCTCACCAACCGCGGCACCGACCCCATCGACGGCTGGACCCTGACGTACGACTACGCGGGCAACCAGCGGCTGACCAACGGCTGGAACGGCAGCTGGAGCCAGTCGGGGAAGACCGTCACCGTCAAGAACGCCACGTACAACGCCCGGGTCGCGGCCGGCGCCGCCGTCACCACCGGCGGGCAGTTCACCTACAGCGGCACCAACACCGCGCCGACGAACTTCGCCGTCAACGGCACCACCTGCGCCGGCGCGCACCAGCCGCCGATCACCGTGCTGACCAGCCCGGAGCCGGGGTCGGTCTACTCGCAGGGCGAGGCCGTCCCGCTGGCCGCCACGGCCGCCGCGGCCGACAACGCCACCATCAGCAAGGTGGAGTTCTACGACCACACCACGCTGCTGGGCACCGACACCAGCGCGCCCTTCACGCACTCGGCCTCTGGCTTGACCGTGGGCAGTCATTCACTGGTGGCGAAGGCGTACGACAGCATGGGCGCCTCCGCCGCCTCCGTGCCGGTCGGCATCACGGTCGCCTCGGGACCGACCGTGGTCGCCACGCCGGCTCAACTGGGTGTCCAGCAAGGCGAGTCGGGAAGCTTCGAGGTCAAGCTGTCGAAGCAGCCGACCGCGAACGTCACCGTGACGACGGCCCGCGCGAGCGGCAACTCCGGTCTGTCGGTCTCCGCCGGGGCGAGCCTCACCTTCACTCCGTCGAACTGGAACACCGCGCAGCGGGTGACCATCGCGGCCGACGCCTCCGGCAGCGGCTCGGCGGTCTTCGAGTCCACGGCCCCCGGCCACGGCAAGGCCACGGTCACCGTGACCCAGCTGGGCGCCCGGAAGGACTACGACGCCCGCTTCCTGGAGCTGTACGGGAAGATCACCGACCCGGCCAACGGCTACTTCTCCCCCGAGGGCATCCCGTACCACTCGGTCGAGACGCTGATCGTGGAGGCGCCGGACCACGGGCACGAGACCACGTCCGAGGCGTACAGCTACCTGCTGTGGCTCCAGGCCATGTACGGCAAGGTGACCGGCGACTGGGACCGGTTCAACAACGCCTGGGAGATCATGGAGACCTACATGATCCCCACCCACGCCGACCAGCCGACCAACTCCTCCTACAACGCGTCCAAGCCGGCGACCTACGCCCCCGAGCTGGACACGCCGCAGGAGTACCCGGCGAAGCTGGACGGCACGGTCTCCGTCGGCCCGGACCCGATCGCCGGTGAGCTGAAGTCGGCGTACGGCACGGACGACGTCTACGGCATGCACTGGCTCCAGGACGTCGACAACACCTACGGCTACGGCAACTCGCCCGGCAAGTGCGAGGCGGGCCCCTCCGACACCGGTCCGTCGTACATCAACACCTTCCAGCGCGGCGCGCAGGAGTCGGTGTGGGAGACGGTGCCGCAGCCGACCTGCGACGCCTTCAAGTACGGCGGGAAGAACGGCTACCTGGACCTGTTCACGGGTGACGCCTCCTACGCCAAGCAGTGGAAGTTCACCAACGCCCCGGACGCCGACGCGCGGGCGGTGCAGGCGGCGTACTGGGCGGACATCTGGGCCGAGGAGCAGGGCAAGGGCGAGGAGATCGCCGGCACCCTGGACAAGGCCGCCAAGATGGGCGACTACCTGCGCTACGCGATGTACGACAAGTACTTCAAGAAGGTCGGGAACTGCGTGGGGCCGTCGAGCTGCCCGGCCGGCACCGGCAAGGACTCCGCGCACTACCTGCTGTCCTGGTACTACGCGTGGGGCGGCGCGGTCGACACCTCGGCGGGCTGGGCCTGGCGCATCGGCTCCAGCCACACCCACGGCGGCTACCAGAACCCGCTGGCCGCGTACGCGCTGAGCACGTACGACGACCTGAAGCCGAAGTCGGCGACGGGCGCGGCGGACTGGGCCAAGTCCCTGGACCGGCAGATCGAGTTCTACCGCTGGCTCCAGTCCGACGAGGGCGCCATCGCGGGCGGCGCGACCAACAGCTGGGCGGGCCGCTACGCGACGCCGCCGGCCGGTACGCCGACCTTCTACGGCATGTACTACGACGAGAAGCCGGTGTACCACGACCCGCCGTCCAACCAGTGGTTCGGCTTCCAGGCGTGGTCCATGGAGCGGGTCGCCGAGTACTACCGGCAGAGCGGCGACGCGCGGGCCGAGGAGGTCCTGGACAAGTGGGTCGACTGGGCGCTGTCGGAGACGACGGTCAACCCGGACGGCAGCTTCCTGATGCCCTCGACGCTGAAGTGGTCGGGGCAGCCGGACACCTGGAACGCGGCCTCCCCCGGTGACAACGCCTCGCTGCACGTCACGGTCGCGGACTACACCAACGACGTCGGTGTGGCGGCCGCCTACGCCAAGACGCTGACGTACTACGCGGACCGCTCGGGCGACACCGAGGCGGCGGCGACCGCGAAGGCGCTGCTGGACGGCATGTGGGAGAACAACCAGGACGCGCTCGGCATCGCCGTCCCGGAGACCCGCGCCGACTACAACCGCTTCGACGACCCGGTGCACGTCCCCAACGGCTGGACCGGGACCATGCCGAACGGCGACACGATCGACGCGTCGTCGACCTTCTCCTCGATCCGTTCCTTCTACCAGGACGACCCCGCCTGGTCGAAGATCGAGAGCTATCTCGCGGGCGGTGCCGCGCCCACGTTCACGTACCACCGGTTCTGGGCGCAGGCGGACATCGCCCTCGCCATGGGTTCGTACGCGGAGCTTCTCGAATAGCCCCCGCGGAGCGCCGGGCGGGATAGGCGGTTCCTCGGCTGCGGGCCGTGTGTGGCCGGTCGCGCAGTTCCCCGCGCCCCTGACGGGCGCGGGGGCACCGCTCCTCCCCCGTGGCGCTCGACGGCTCCGCGTGCTCGGTCCCGCCACCGGACGGCGGGACAACCTGCCGGGCGGCCCTCGTCCACGCCGAGGGCCGCCCGGCCTCGCATGTGTTCTGTTCCTGACGGAAGGACGGTTCCCCACCGTGCGAAGAACCCGGCTCCTCACAGCCCTGCTGGCCCTGGCGGCCGGCCTCCTCACCGGCGGCCCGCCGGCCGCGCTGGCCGCCGAGTCACCGAGGCCGGCCGCCGTGTCCGCCGACACCTACACCTGGAAGAACGCGCGCGTCGACGGGGGCGGCTTCGTCCCCGGCATCGTCTTCAACCGCTCCGAGAAGGACCTGGCCTACGCCCGCACCGACATCGGCGGGGCCTACCGCTGGCAGGAGGGGACGAAGTCCTGGGCCCCGCTGCTGGACCACGTCGGCTGGGACGACTGGGGCCACACGGGCGTGGTCAGCGTCGCCTCCGACGCCGTCGATCCCGACCGGGTGTACGCGGCGGTCGGCACGTACACCAACGACTGGGACCCGGGCAACGGCGCGGTGCTGCGCTCCGCCGACCGGGGCGCCACCTGGGAGAAGGCCGACCTGCCGTTCAAGCTGGGCGGCAACATGCCGGGCCGCGGCATGGGCGAGCGGCTGGCCGTCGACCCGCACGACAACGACGTGCTGTACCTGGGCGCGCCCAGCGGCCACGGCCTGTGGCGCTCGACGGACGCGGGCGTGACCTGGTCCGAGGTGACGGCCTTCCCGAACCCCGGGAACTACGCGCAGGACCCGACGGACACCAGCGGCTACGCCTCCGACAACCAGGGCATCGTCTGGGTGACCTTCGACGAGTCCACGGGCACGGCGGGCACGCCCACGAAGACGGTCTACGTGGGGGTCGCCGACAAGGAGAACGCCGTCTACCGCTCGACCGACGCGGGCGCGACCTGGCAGCGGGTCGCCGGGCAGCCCACCGGCTACCTGGCGCACAAGGGCGTCCTGGACGCGGAGAACGGCTACCTCTACCTCGCCTACAGCGACACCGGCGGCCCCTACGACGGCGGCAAGGGCCGGCTGTACCGGTACGCGACGGGGACGGGCACCTGGACGGACATCAGCCCGGTCGCGGAGGCCGACACCTACTTCGGCTTCAGCGGACTGACCGTCGACCGGCAGAACCCCGGCACGGTGATGGCGACGGCGTACAGCTCCTGGTGGCCGGACACGCAGATCTACCGGTCCACGGACAGCGGCGCGACCTGGACGCAGGCGTGGGAGTACACGTCGTACCCGACGCGCGAGAACCGCTACACCATGGACGTCTCCTCGTCCCCGTGGCTGACTTGGGGCGCGAACCCAGCGCCGCCCGAGCAGACGCCGAAGCTGGGCTGGATGACGGAGGCGCTGGAGATCGACCCGTTCGACTCGGACCGGATGATGTACGGCACCGGGGCGACGATCTACGGCACGGAGAACCTCACGGTCTGGGACGACGAGGGCGGGAAGTTCGCCATCGAGCCCATGGTCCGCGGGCTGGAGGAGACGGCGGTGAACGACCTGGCCGCTCCCCCGTCGGGTGCCCCGCTGCTCAGCGCGCTCGGTGACATCGGCGGCTTCCGGCACACGAGCCTGACCGAGGTGCCGTCGATGATGTTCACCTCCCCGAACTTCACCTCCACCACCAGCCTGGACTTCGCGGAGTCGAACCCGGACGTCGTCGTGCGGGCCGGCAACCTGGACGCGGGCCCGCACATCGCCTTCTCCACGGACAACGGCGCCAACTGGTTCGGCGGGACCGACCCGGCGGGCGTGAGCGGCGGCGGCACGGTGGCCGCGGGCGCGGACGGGAAGCGCTTCGTGTGGAGCCCGCAGGGCGCCGGCGTCCACTTCACCCACGGCTTCGGCACGTCCTGGCAGGCGTCGAGCGGCATCCCGGCCGGGGCGGTCGTCGAGTCCGACCGGGTCGACCCGAACACCTTCTACGGCTTCAAGTCCGGGAAGTTCTACGTCAGTACGGACGGCGGCGCGACCTTCACCGCGGCGGCGGCCACCGGACTGCCCGCCGGGGACAGCGTCCGCTTCAAGGCGCTGCCGGGTGCGAAGGGCGACATCTGGCTGGCCGGCGGGGCGGCGGACGGCCCGTACGGGCTGTGGCACTCCACGGACGGCGGCGCGAGCTTCACCGAGCTGCCGAACGTCGAGGAGGCCGACACGGTGGGCTTCGGCAAGGCGGCGCCGGGCGCCTCGTACCAGACCCTGTACACCAGTGCGAAGATCGCCGGGGTCCGCGGCATCTTCCGCTCCACCGACCGGGGCGCCACCTGGACCCGCGTCAACGACGACGCCCACCAGTGGGGCTGGACCGGCGCGGCCATCACGGGCGACCCGCGGGTGTACGGGCGGGTGTACGTGGCGACCAACGGGCGCGGGATCGTCTACGGCGACACCGCCGGTACCGGCCCCGGTCCGGGACCGGACCCGGAGCCGGCCGGCACCTGCGCGGTGACGTACAAGGTCACCAACCAGTGGGCGGGCGGCTTCCAGGCCGATGTGCGGCTCACCAACACGGGCACCGCCGCGTGGCGGGGCTGGTCCCTGGACTGGTCGTTCCCGGGCGGCCAGGAGGTGACGCAGATGTGGAACGCCGAGCACACCCGGTCGGGCACGGTGGTGACGGCGAGGAACGTCGGCTGGAACGCCGACGTGGCACCGGGCGCTTCGGTGAGCTTCGGCTTCACCGGGAGCTGGTCGGGGACGAACGCGGCACCGGCGTCGTTCGCGATGGGTGACCGGGTCTGCGGTCGGGCGTGACCTCGCGGGAGGGGCGCGTGCGTACGGCGCGCCCCTCCCGCTTCCGGGACCTGTGCGCCCGTTTCACGCCCTTGTGGCCGCGCTGCACTTCTTCGACCGTTGTGTCAGCAGGAGTGGGTGGCGAGGACAGGGGGCGCCGTATGGCGCGGACATGGGAGGGCGCGGCGGGGCGGCTGATGCTCGCACTGGCGGCGCTGCTGCACCGGACGGTCACGGGAAAGGCCGCGAGGAAGAGACTGCACGACTGCCGGGACGCGGCCCTGCGCGCCGCGTACCGGCGGGGCGTACCGCTGGAGGTGCTCGCCTCCCGGACGCGGCTGACGCAGGGGCGGGTCAGGGAGGTGGTCACCGGCGGGAAGCGCCCGCCGGTGGACAAGGCCGCGTGAGGACGCGGGCCCCGGATCAGGGCGTGTACACCGCCGGCCTGGGTGCCGTCGCCATCCCCGCGCCGATGAAGAAGCTCGGGTGCGGCGGCTGATTATAGGCGGTGTTCTGCCAAGCCAGCGCCGTGCGGTACTGGGGGTCGTGGAGGAGGGTCGTGATCCTGCGGTCCGTGTCGTGCGGGGTGGAGTAGATCCGCAGGGCCCTGTTGTCCGACGTGCGCCAGACGATCTCCTCCCGCCAGTCGCCGAGGATGTCGCCGGACAGGACCGGGGTGGCCTTGGTGCCGTTGGTGGCGGCGACGCCGGAGCCGGTGAGCAGGCGGGTGTCACCGGAGGTCCCGTACTTGTCGACACGGGTGCCGTCGAGGAGTTCGCGGACGGGGTCGCCGTCCCACCAGGACAGGAAGTTGGTGCTGGAGGGCTTGCGGCTGTTCACGACCGTGCCCTTGGGGTCGCGGATGCCGCTCTCGGCCGACGACCAGGACTCGGCGCCCGCGCTGCCGGACCAGATGTCGGCCGAGACGCCGCGGCCGTTGTCGCCGCTCGCGCCCGTGGCCCAGATGATCTGACCGGTGCGGGCGTCGGCCATCCAGGACGAGGGCTTGGAGCCGTCCTCGTCGACCTTGAACTCCTCCAGGCCCGCCCGGGACGGGTCGAGGTCGCCGACGTGCAGGGCGTCACCGTGGCCGTTGCGCGTGGTCCACAGGCCGTGGCCGTTGTCGTCGACGGCCATCGCGCCGTAGACGATCTCGTCCCGGCCGTCGCCGTCGACGTCCGCCACGGAGAGCTGGTGGTTGCCCTGGCCGTCGTAACCCTTGCCGGCGTTGGTGGAGGAGTCGGTGTCGAAGGTCCAGCGGCGGGTGAAGCGGCCGTCCCGCCAGTCCCAGGCGGCGATGACCGACCGGGTGTAGTAGCCGCGCGCCATGATCAGGGAGGGGCGGGAGCCGTCCAGGTAGGCCGTGCCGGCCAGGAAGCGGTCGACGCGGTTGCCGTAGGAGTCGCCCCAGGAGGAGACGTTGCCCCGGCCGGGTACGTAGTCGACCGTGCCCATGGCCTTGCCGGTCTGCCCGTTGAACATGGTCAGGTACTCGGGGCCGGTCAGCACGTAGCCGGAGGAGTTGCGGTGGTCGGCCGAGGAGCTGCCGACGACCGCGCCCGTGCCGTCCTTGGTGCCGTCGGCGGTCTTCATGGCGACCTCGGCCTTGCCGTCGCCGTCGTAGTCGTACACCTGGAACTGCGTGTAGTGGGCGCCGGAGCGGATGTTGCGGCCGAGGTCGACGCGCCACAGCCGGGTGCCGTCGAGCTTGACGCCGTCGACGATCGTGTTGCCGGTGTAGCCGGACTGGGAGTTGTCCTTGGCGTTGGTGGGCTGCCACTTCAGGACGAGGTCGAGGGCGCCGTCGCCGTCGAGGTCGCCGACGGAGGCGTCGTTGGCCTCGTAGGTGTAGGCGACGCCGTCGGGGGTGGTGCCGCCGGCGGGCGGGGAGATCGGCACGTCCTTGTACCCGGCCCGGAACTGGATCGCGTGGACCGAGTCGCCCTGCTCGGTGCCGCCGACGACCGCGCGGACGGTGTAGTCGGCGTGCGAGGGGGCGCCGGCGTGGAAGAAGGTGGTGGAGCCGTTGAGCGGTGCGGAGTTGACCTTCGTGCCGGCGCGGTAGACGTTGAAGGCCACGCCGTCCGGGTCGGTGCCCAGCCAGCGCCAGCTGACCAGATTGCCGTCGCCGGTGTGGACGCTGACCACGCCCCGGTCGAGGGCCTCGACCTGCCGGGCGGTCGCGGCCTGGGCGGTGTCGGTGGTGAGCGTGGTCAGGCCGGTGCCGACGAGCCCGGCGGCGGCGAGGGCCGCGCCGAGGACGAGCGGACGGCGTCTGCGGTGCGTGTGGGGGTGGCTCACGGGACGAACCTCCTGGAGGACGGATGGGTTCCGCCTCCTGGTCGCCGCCCGGGGCCGCCGGGTTGCCGCCCGGGGCCCGGCAATTCACGGGTCCGCTACGGCTTCGCGAACGCCCGCAGGGTGAACACCGGGTCGGGTCGGGGCCGGTCCTGGTCGGGCAGGGCCGCGAGGCGGGCGGCGAACTCCTCCGCGAGCGGCTCCCCCGGCGGCAGGGTGACGAACCAGCCGCGCCTCAGGTCGGCGATGGTGCGGCGCGGACTGCGGCCCTGGCCGTGGCCGGTGAAGCGGGCCTCGCCCGCGGGGACCAGGCCGTGCGCGCGGGCACAGGACTCGACGAGGGGGGCGGCGTCGTGCGCGGTGCTGGGCGGGCGGTCGGCGAGCACCGCGTCGATGTCGCTGCCGACGTTGTGCGAGGGGCCCTTGTCGACGGTGGTCACGTACACCCCGCCGGGGCGCAGCACGCGCGCGCACTCGCCGACGACCGCCCGCACGTTCCGCTCGCCGCCGACCAGATGGAGCAGCCACACGCTGGTGACGGCGTCGAATCCGCCCTCCCGGAAGGGCAGCCGGCGGCTGTCGGCGAGCACCACCGCGCCGGGCAGCCGGGCGGCGGCCCGCCTGGCCATGGCGGGCGCGAGGTCGGCCCCGGTGACGCGCAGGGCCGCACGGCCGGCCGCGAGCCGGCGGGTGACGATGCCGGTGCCGCAGGCCACGTCGAGCAGCTCGCGGGCGCGCGGCGGAACGAGGCTCAGTACCGCCCGTGCGGCGGCCTCGGCGCGGGGTTCGCCGCCGCGTGAGGCGTCGTAGACTTCCGCTTCCTTGTCGTAGTCCAGCACACCCGTCAGTGTGCCCCGTGGCCGGTGGCCAGGTCCTCCACCCTGCGGGCGAGCTCCACGTCCTTCTCGGTGACGGCGCCGCCCGCGCTGTGGGTGTGCACGGCGAGGGAGACGGTGTCGTAGCCGAGGGTCAGGTCGGAGTGGTGGTCCAGCTCCTCCTGCACCTGGGCGACGTGGACGACCATCGCGGTCGCCGCGAAGTGCGAGCCGAGCCGGTAGGTGCGGGTGAGGCGGCCGTCGTCGAGGGACCAGCCCGGCAGCTCGGCCAGCCGTTCCTCGATCTCCTTCTGCGACAGCGGTTCGACGGGCATGGGCCGCGCTCCTCTCCTGGACGGCGCCGCCGGGGCGGCTCGGCTCCCTCAGCCTGCCACAGGGCGGCGCACCCGGCCCCGGCCGGGCGGGACCGGCACTCCGACGGCGGCCCCGGTCGGCTACCGTGCGGGTATGACCGCACTCGTGTCGGACACCGTCCCCACCGCCCAGGGCGTGGGCCCACTGCTGCGGGCCTGGCGGGAGCGGAGGCGGGTCAGCCAGCTGGAGCTGGCGCTGCGCGCGGACTCCTCCGCCCGGCACATCAGCTTCATCGAGACGGGCCGCTCCCGGCCGAGCGAGGAGATGGTGCTGCGGCTCGCCGAGCACCTGGACGTGCCTGTGCGGGAACGCAACGCGCTGCTGCTCGCGGCCGGTTACGCCCCGCACTACCCGGAGACCCCGCTGGACGACCCGGCGCTGGACGCCCTGCGCGAGGGCATGGAGCGGCTGATCCGGGGATACGAGCCCTACCCCGCGCTGGTCGTGGACGCGACGTACCGGGTGCTGGCCGCCAACCGGGGCATCCTGATGCTGCTGGACGGCCTGCCCGAGCACCTGCTTCAGCCACCGGTCAACGCGATGCGGCTGACCCTGCACCCGGAGGGACTGGCGCCGCGCATCCGCAACCTGCGCGAATGGCGCGGGCACCTGCTGGAGCAGATGCGGCGCCAGATCGCCCTGCACCGCTCGGAGCCCTTGCGCGCGCTGTACGAGGAGGTGGCGGCGTATCCGGTGCCGGAGAGCGGGGCGGGTGAGGAGCCGGCCGAGCCGGTGCCGTACTTCGCGCTGCCGATGCAGATCGAGCACGAAGGACGGACCCTCTCGTTCATCTCCTCCATCTCGACGTTCAACACGCCGATGGACGTCACCGTCGCCGAGCTGGCCATCGAGACGCTGCTCCCGGCCGACCCGGCGACGGTCAAGTACCTTCACACGCTGCTGTCCTGACGCTGCCTCAGCGCCGCGTACTGGAGCAGCGCGAACCCGGCGACGACCAGCGCCTGGAGGACGGTCCACACCGCACCGGTGGTGGTGGGCGACAGCCACAGACCGAGGGCGGCGAAGCTGACCGCCGCCCAGGCGAGGTTGGCCTCGACGACCGCCCGCACCCCGAGGGCCGGCGGCCGGGTGCGCGCGGCCAGCAGCGCCACGCAGCCGGCGTAGACCGCGAGGAACGCGCCGAGGGCGAGCAGCAGTCCGGAGCGGGCGCCGAGGAGCCGGCCGAGCGGTCCGGAGAGCGTGAGGTAGGCGACCGCGTTGGTGCCGGTCACCACCGCGTCGAGGGCCAGGAAGCGGCGCAGCATCAGCTGCGGTTCGGCGGTGCGGGCGAGGACGGCCAACTGGTTGGCGGACATGACAGGTCACCCTCCGTCGGGGTCGGGACACTGCTGGGGGGCCGGGTCACGGGCCGGAGTGCGCCTGCCCGTGACCCGGTGACTCCACGATCGCGTCCGGCGCGGTCCCGGTCGATTACCCGTCGGGTAATGACGCCGCTCCGCGCCTTGATCCACCACCACCCCTGTGAGACTGACAGGGGAACATGACAGACTGCGGTGAGACTTGGGCGCGTTGGGGAGGCGTGGCGTGAGTGAGCGGCGGGCCGCACCCACCGTGGGCCAGGTGGTCCTGGGCAGGCGGCTGCAGGAACTGCGGGAGACGGCGGGCCTCAAGCGCGAGGAGGCCGCCAAGGTGCTGCGGGTGGCCCCGGCGACCGTGCGGCGCATGGAGATGGCCGAGGTCGCGCTGAAAATACCGTACGTCCAGATCCTGCTGACGGCGTACGGGGTGCCCGCGGCGGAGGTCTCCGCGTTCGTCGCGCTGGCCGAGGAGGCCAATCAGCCGGGCTGGTGGCAGCGCTACCACGACGTGCTCCCGGACTGGTTCAGCATGTACGTGAGCCTGGAGGGCGCCGCGCGGATCGTGCGTTCCTACGAGCCGCACTTCGTGCCGGGGCTGCTGCAGACCGAGGACTACGCGCGCGCGGTCATGGAGGCGGGCACGATCGGGAACGCGGGCGGCGACGCGGTCGAACGCCATGTGTCCCTGCGCATGGAGCGGCAGCGGCTGCTGGAGCGCGCCGACCCGCCGCACCTGTGGGTGGTGATGGACGAGACGGTGCTGCGGCGGCCGGTGAGCATCGACGGACGGGTGATGCGCGACCAGCTGGACAAGCTGCTGGAGCTGGCGACCCGCGACCGGGTCACGCTCCAGGTCGCCGAGTTCGACGACGGGCCGCACCCCGGGACGTACGCGCCGTTCACCCTGTTCCGGTTCGCGGAGCCGGAGCTGCCCGACATGGTCTTCACCGAGTACCTGACGGGCGCTCTGTACCTGGACTCCCGCACGGAGGTCTCCGCGCACCTGGAGGTCCTGGACCACATGACGGCGCGTGCCGCCTCGACCCAGCGCACCGAGAAGATCCTGCGCCGCTACCGCGAGAACTTCTGAACCGGCCGCCTCGAAAGCTTCCGACCCGGCGGTCCCGACCCCCCAGGCACCCGAGGAGAGCACACCGCATGACCGGATCCGACGCCACGTCCGCCGCCGCTCCCGTCGACACCAGCCGGCCGCACCCGGCCCGGGTCTACGACTGGTGGCTGGGCGGCAAGGACAACTACCCCGTGGACGAGGAACTGGCCCGCAAGATCCTCGCCGCGGACGACACGGCGGTGCGCGGCGCGCGGGCCAACCGCCGGTTCATGCACCGTGCGGTGCGGACCCTCGCCGAGGCGGGGGTGCGCCAGTTCCTGGACATCGGCACCGGCATCCCCACCGAGCCGAACCTGCACCAGGTCGCCCAGGCGGTGGCGCCCGAGGCGCGGGTGGTCTACGCCGACAACGACCCGATCGTGCTGCGGCACGCCGAGGCGCTGCTGCACGGTTCCGCCGAGGGCTCGACGGAGTACGTCCACGCGGACGTGCGCGACCCGGAGACCATCCTGCGGCTGGCCGCCGAGTCGCTGGACTTCGCCCGGCCGGTCGCCCTGTCCCTGGTGGCCCTGACGCACTACCTCGGGGACGCGGCCGACGGCGACGACGTGCACGGCCTGCTGAAGCGGTACGTGGACGCCCTGGCGCCGGGCAGCTTTCTGGTCCTCTCCCAGGTCACGCCGGATCTGAACCCGGAGGCGGTGGGGAAGGCGGCCGGTCTGTTCGCGCGCAGCGGCACGCCGTTCTACCCGCGCTCGCTCGGTGAGTTCTCCCGCTTCTTCGACGGCCTGGAGCTGCTGGGCCCCGGCGTCATCCCGGTCACCGGCTGGCGGCCGGACCCGGAGGACGTGGCGGTACAGGCGGAGGGCATCGTGCCGGTGTACGCGGGGGTGGCGCGCAAGGTCTGACGGGACCGGCCGGCGTCCGCCCTGACCCGTACGGGCGCCGCGAACGGGTGCGCTCCCGCACCCGCCCCTAGGTTCGGAGCCAGGGCGACCGAGGGAGAGCGCACGTGACGGACACGCGGACACCGCCCACCGAGCCGGGCGCGGCACTGCTGCGGGCGGGGCGGTTCTTCCGGCCCGGCACCGCCGCCCCCGACCTGCACAGCATCGGACTGGTCGGGGGCCGGGAGTCGGACGCGTTCTACCGGGACCGGTGGAGCCACGACAAGGTCGTCACCTCCACGCACGGTGTGAACTGCACGGGGTCGTGCCGCTGGAACGTCTTCGTCAAGGACGGCATCATCACCTGGGAGACCCAGGCGACGGACTATCCGTCGGTGGGCCCGGACCGCCCCGAGTACGAGCCGCGCGGCTGCCCGAGAGGGGCGGCGTTCTCCTGGTACACGTACTCGCCGACCCGGGTGCGCTACCCGTATGTGCGCGGGGTGCTGCTGGAGATGTACCGGGAGGCGAAGGCCCGGCTGACGGACCCGGTGCTGGCCTGGGCCGACATCCAGGGCGACCCCGAGCGGCGGCGGCGCTACCAGCGGGCCCGCGGCAAGGGCGGTCTGGTGCGGGCGAGCTGGGACGAGGCGGTCGAGATGGTCGCCGCGGCCCATGTGCACACCATCCGCACCCAGGGCCCGGACCGCATCGCGGGCTTCTCCCCCATCCCGGCGATGTCGATGGTGTCGCACGCGGCGGGCGCCCGCTTCCACTCCCTCATCGGCGCCCCGATGCTGTCGTTCTACGACTGGTACGCCGACCTGCCGGTGGCGTCCCCGCAGGTCTTCGGCGACCAGACGGACGTGCCGGAGTCGGGGGACTGGTGGGACGCGGCGTACCTGATCATGTGGGGGTCGAACGTCCCGGTGACCCGCACGCCGGACGCGCACTGGATGGCCGAGGCCCGCTACCGGGGCCAGAAGGTCGTGGTCGTCTCCCCCGACTACGCCGACAACACCAAGTTCGCCGACCAGTGGCTGCACCCGCACCCGGGCACGGACGCCGCGCTGGCCCTGGCGATGGGGCACGTGGTGCTCAAGGAGTTCTTCGTCGACCGGGAGACCCCGTTCTTCGACGACTACGTACGCCGCTTCACCGACCTGCCGTTCCTGGTGACGCTGACCGAGCGGGACGGCGGGTACGTGCCGGCGAAGTTCCTGCGCGCGGCCGACCTGGGGCAGGAGGGTGCGGACGCCGCCTGGAAGACGGTGGTGCTGGACGACACGACGGGCCGTGCGGTCGTGCCGAACGGCTCGCTGGGCTTCCGCTGGAACGAGGCCGACCAGGGCAGGTGGAACCTCGACCTGGGCGACGTGCGGCCCCGGCTGAGCCTGCACGGCCACGAGATGGCGTCGGGTGTGGAGGTGCTGCTCCCCCGCTTCGACACCGAGGGCGGCGCGCACGCGCAGGGCCGCGGCGAGGTGGTCCGGCGCGGTGTGCCGGCGACCCGGCTGGGCGGGGCGACCGGGCCGTTGGTGACCACGGTGTTCGACCTGCTGCTGGCGCAGTACGGGGTGGCCCGGCCCGGGGTGCCGGGCCGGTGGCCGGCGTCGTACGAGGACGCGGAGGCGCCCGGCACCCCGGCGTGGCAGGAGACGCACACCTCGGTGCCGGCGGCGGCCTGCGTGCGGATCGCCCGGGAGTTCGCGCGGACCGCCGAGCGCTCCCGGGGACGCTGCATGATCCTGATGGGCGCGGGCACCAACCACTGGTTCCACTCCGAGACGATCTACCGGGCGTTCCTCGCCCTGCTCCAGCTCACCGGCTGCCAGGGCCGCAACGGCGGCGGCTGGGCGCACTACGTGGGCCAGGAGAAGTGCCGCCCGTCGACCGGCTGGGCGTCGCTGGCCGCCGCGTCGGACTGGTCGCGGCCCCCGCGGCAGATGATCGGCACCGCGTACTGGTACCTGAACACCGACCAGTTCCGCTACGACCGGTTCGGCGCGGACGTGCTGGCCTCGCCGCTCGGTGAGGGCAGGTTCGAGGGGATGACGGGCGCGGACTGCCTGGCGCTGTCGGCGCGCACGGGGTGGATGCCGTCGTACCCGACCTTCGACCGCAATCCCCTGGAGCTGGGCGAGACCTTCGGCGACCCGGTGGCGAACGCGGTGGCCGAGCTGCGCGCGGGAACCCTGAAGTTCGCCTGCGAGGACCCGGACGCGCCGGAGAACTGGCCGCGCATCGTGACGCTGTGGCGGGCCAATCTGCTGGGTTCGTCGGCGAAGGGCGCCGAGTACTTCACCAAGCACCTGCTGGGCACCCACTCCTCGCTGCGCGCCGAGGAGGCCGCGCCGGGCGAGCGGCCCCGGGACGTGGTCTGGCACGAGGAGGCGCCCGAGGGCAAGCTCGATCTGCTGCTGTCGCTGGACTTCCGGCACACCTCGTCCACGCTGCTCTCCGACGTGGTGCTGCCCGCCGCGACCTGGTACGAGAAGCACGACCTGTCCAGCACGGACATGCACCCCTACGTGCACGCCTTCTCCCCGGCCGTGAGCCCGCCGTGGCAGACCCGCACCGACTTCGACACGTTCAAGGTGCTCGCGGAGAAGCTGAGCGAGCTGGCCGCCGGCCACCTCGGGGTACGCAAGGACCTCGTGGCGGCGCCGCTCCAGCACGACACACCCGGCGAGATCGCCCAGCCGGGCGGGGTGGTCCGGGACTGGCGGCGCGGGGAGTGCGATCCGGAGCCCGGGAAGACCATGCCGAACCTCGTCGTCGTGGAGCGCGACTACACGGCGATCGGCGCGAAGTTCGCGGCGCTGGGCCCGCTGGTGGAGGCCAAGGGCCTGCCCGCGAAGGGGATCACGCTGAGGCCGGACGAGGAGGTGGCGCGGCTGCGGGAGCTGAACGGCGCGGTGCGCGGCGGCCCGGCCGACGGCCGCCCGGCGCTGGACACGGCGGTGAAGGCCGCCGACACCATCCTGGCCCTCTCCGGCACCACCAACGGGCGCCTGGCCACCCAGGGCTTCCACACCCTGGAGGCGAAGACCGGGCAGGAGATGGCCCACCTCGCCGCCGAACACGAGGGCAAGCGCGTCACCTACGCGGACACCCAGGCGGCGCCCGTGCCGGTGATCACCTCCCCGGAGTGGTCGGGCAGCGAGGCAGGCGGGCGGCGGTACACGGCGTTCACGCTCAACACCGAGCATCTCAAGCCCTGGCACACCCTCACCGGACGGCAGCACTTCTTCCTGGACCACGACTGGATGCACGAGCTGGGCGAGGCGCTGCCCGTGTACCGGCCGCCGCTGGACATGAGCCGGCTGTTCGGCGAACCGCGGCTCGGCCCGGACGGGCACCGTGAGGTGACGGTCCGCTATCTGACCCCGCACAACAAGTGGTCCATCCACTCCGAGTACCAGGACAACCTGTTCATGCTGGCCCTGTCGAGGGGCGGCCAGACCATCTGGATGTCGGCGCGGGACGCGGAGGCGATCGGCGTCGGCGACGACGACTGGATCGAGGCGGTCAACCGCAACGGCGTGGTGGTGGCCCGCGCGATCGTCTCGCACCGGATGCCACCGGGCACGGTCTACATGCACCACGCGCAGGAGCGCACGGTCAACGTGCCCCTCGCGGAGACGACCGGGAAGCGCGGCGGCATCCACAACTCGCTCACCCGCCTGCTCCTCAAACCGAGCCATCTCATCGGCGGCTACGCCCAGTTGTCGTGGGCGTTCAACTACCTGGGCCCGACGGGCAACCAGCGCGACGAGGTGACGGTGATCCGCCGCCGCGGCCAGGAGGTCGAGTACTGATGCGAGTGATGGCCCAGGTCGCGATGGTCATGAACCTCGACAAGTGCATCGGCTGCCACACCTGCTCGGTCACCTGCAAGCAGGCGTGGACCAACCGTCGGGGCATGGAGTACGTCTGGTTCAACAACGTGGAGACCCGCCCCGGTCAGGGTTACCCGCGCCGCTACGAGGACCAGGAGAGGTGGAAGGGCGGCTGGGAGCTGAACCGGCGGGGCGCGCTCAAGCTCAAGGCGGGCGGCCGGATCAGGAAGCTCGCCGGGATCTTCTCCAACCCGAAGCTCCCGGAGATCAAGGACTACTACGAGCCCTGGACCTACGACTACAAGAACCTCACCGACGCCCCGCTCGGCTCCGACTACCCGGTCGCCCGGCCCGTCTCGCAGCTCGACGGCAAACCGATGAAGATCGGCTGGTCCTCGAACTGGGACGACGACCTGGGCGGCGCCCCCGCCTACGGCGACCTCGACCCGATGGTGGAACGGACGCGGCAGCGGGCCTCGGAGAAGGTGCGGTTCGCGTACGAAGAGACGTTCATGTTCTACCTGCCGCGCATCTGCGAGCACTGCCTCAACCCGTCGTGCGTGGCGTCGTGCCCGTCCGGGGCGATGTACAAGCGCTCGGAGGACGGCATCGTCCTGGTCGACCAGGACCGCTGCCGGGGCTGGCGGATGTGCGTGACCGGATGCCCGTACAAGAAGGTGTACTTCAACCACCGCACCGGCAAGGCCGAGAAGTGCACCTTCTGCTATCCGCGCATCGAGATCGGGCAGCCGACGGTCTGCTCGGAGACCTGCGTCGGCCGGCTCCGGTACCTGGGTGTGGTGCTGTACGACGCCGACAAGGTGACCGAGGCGGCCTCCACGCCGGACGAGCACGACCTGTACGCGGCACAGTTGGGCGTCTTCCTCGACCCGGAGGACCCCGAGGTGCGGCGGGAGGCGGAGAAGGCGGGCATCCCGTTCGACTGGATCGAGGCGGCCCGGCGCTCCCCCGTGCACGCGCTGGTGAGCAGGTACCGTGTCGCCCTGCCCCTGCACCCGGAGTACCGCACCATGCCGATGGTCTGGTACATCCCGCCGCTGTCACCGGTGGTGGACGCCCTGACGGAGACCGGGCACGACGGCGAGGACGCCGACAACCTCTTCGGGGCCATCGACACGCTCCGCATCCCGCTGGAGTACCTGGCGGAGGTGTTCACGGCGGGCGACACCGGCCCCGTACGGGCGTCGCTGGAGAAGCTGGCGGCGATGCGGGCCCACATGCGGGCGATCAACCTCGGCGAGGAACCGGACCCCGCCGTCTGCGCGGGTGTCGGCATGAGCCCGCAGGAGGTCGAGGACATGTACCGGCTGCTGGCGATCGCCAAGTACGAGGAGCGGTACGTGATCCCGACGGCGGCCGTCGGCGACGCGCACCGGCTGGAGGCGTCGGCGCTGCCGGACACGTGCAGCCTGGACACCGACGGCGGGCCGGGGATGGGCGGGGACGGGCCGTTCGGCCAGGACTCGGGGCGCAGGCGGCTGCCGCTGGTGCCGGTGGAGAACTTCCACATCCTGCGCAGGCGGCAGACGGCGGACGACGAGAGGGAGGTCTGATCCCATGCCCGGCTTCGAGCTGCTGTACCAGGCGGCGGCGCTCTGTCTGACGTATCCCGACGACGACTTCCGCGCCCGGCTGCCGCTGCTGCGGGAGGCCGCTCCGCAACTGCGGGGCTTCACCGACCACGCGGCGGCGACCGAACAGGGCGCGCTCCAGGCGCACTACGTGGAGGTCTTCGACTTCAAGAACCGGCACAGCCTCTATCTGAGCTGGTGGACCGACGGCGACACCCGCAACCGCGGCATGTCGCTGGTCCGCTTCAAGGAGCTGTACCGGGCGCACGGGCTGGAGTTCACCGACGAGGAACTGCCCGACTTCCTGCCGGCCGTGCTGGAGTTCGCCTCCCGCACCGGGAACATCGGGATGCTCACCGAGCACCGCGACGCCCTGGACCAGCTCCGCTCCCGGCTCACCGCCTTCGGGACGCCCTACGCGTGCGTCCTGGACGCGGTGTGCGCCACCCTGCCGCCCGCACCCACCGGAGCCCGCCCGTGACCGTCTTCCTCTGGGGCGTGCTGCCCTACGCCGCCTTCGCCCTGCTGATCGCGGGCCTGGTCTGGCGGCACCGCTACGACCGGTTCGGCTGGACGACGCGCTCCTCGCAGGTCTACGAGTCGAAGCTGCTGAACATCGCCTCGCCGGTGTTCCACTACGGCATCCTGTTCGTGCTCGTCGGCCATCTCGTCGGGCTGTTCGTTCCCGAGTCGTGGACGGACGCGCTGGGCGTGAGCGAGCACGCCTACCACCTGCTGTCGCTGTACGGCGGCACGGCGGCCGGTGTGCTGGCCGTCGCGGGCATCCTCATGCTGATCTACCGCCGGCGCACCAACGCGCCCGTCTTCCGGGCGACGACCGCCAACGACAAGGTCATGTACGTCTTCCTGCTGGCGGCGATCGTCCTCGGCATGGTCGCCAAGCTGGCGCACTCCTCCGGCACCGGCTACGACTACCGGCACACCATCGCGCCCTGGTCGCGCAGCCTGTTCACCCTCCAGCCGAAGACGGAGCTGATGGTGGGGGTGCCGGTGCTGTACCAGGTGCACGCGGTGGTGGGGATGCTGCTGATCGCCCTGGTGCCGTACACCCGGCTGGTGCACATGTTCAGCGCGCCGGTGCAGTACCTGACCCGCCCGTACGTGGTGTACCGGTCGCGCGACCCCAGGCAACTGGGGCCGCGCCCGGACCGGCGGGGCTGGGAGCGCGCGGGCTCCTAGCGCCCTGTCCGACTAGGCCAGCTTGGCCGTCAGGGTGATGGTCGTGCCGGTCAGGGCCTGGCTGACCGGGCAGTTCTTCTTGGCGTCCTCGGCGGCGGCGACGAACGCGTCGTTGTCGAGGCCGGGGACGGTGCCCTCCACGGTGAGGTGGATGCCCGTGATGCCCTCACCCGGCTGGAAGGTGACGTCGGCGGAGGTGGTGAGCTTGGTGGGCGGGGTGCCGGCGCCGGCCAGGCCGTGCGACAGCGCCATGGAGAAGCAGCTGGAGTGGGCGGCGGCGATCAGCTCCTCGGGGCTGGTCTTCCCGTTCGCCTGCTCGGCGCGCGACGGCCACGACACCGGCTGCTCGCCGATGCCGGACGAGTCGAAGGTGACGACACCGTTGCCCTCGAGCAGGTTGCCTTCCCAGACGGTGTGTGCGGAGCGCGTGGTTGCCACGGCGGTTCCTCTCGAAATCTCTTGCTGTACTGGGGCGGTGGGAGCCCGCGACCGGGTTCCCACCCCCATCCGATCACACTCCGGCTCAGCTCACCCGGAAGACCGGTCCCCGGGCGGTGAACGGCAGCCGTGCGCCCTTCGGGATCAGGTAGGCGTGCTCGCGCCGCACCCGCAGCACGTCGCACCAGCCGTCGGTGATGACGAGGACCGGCGCGGTGGGCGGGAAGTCGTCGGCGCGCAGCAGCAGGTCGACGCCGGGCTGGAGGACGGTGCCGCCCCTGCCGTGCACCCGCACCCGGCCCGCGATCTCCGTCACCGGCAGATACCCGGCGTCGTGCGGTGCCGCGTCGCAGAACACGACGCGGGCGGCGGGCACGTCGCGGGCCTCGGCGTAGGAGGCGATGGCGCCGAGCGCCTTGCCGAGCAGCGTGCGGTCCATGGAGCCGGAGGTGTCCAGGACGACGCCGAAGGTGCAGCGGGCGATCTCCTCGGGCGGGAAGTACCGTCCGGCGCGCGGGATGTCCGGGGTGGCGGCCTGGCGCCGGGAGGGGCGGGCGTACGAGCGTACGGGCTCGGGGCGGGGCACGAACTCGTCGAACCAGCGGGCGAGGCGGGCGTCCCAGGGCAGCGGCGGGTGGCTGAGGGCGCGGATCTCCTCGACCAAGCCGCCGGGCAGGTAGCCGCGCTCCTGCCGCTGGTGCAGGTCGAGGCCCTGGGCGAGGCCGCGCCGGTAGAAGCCGTCGAGGTCGACGTGGTCGCGGGGCGCGCCGAGCGGGCCGCCGAGGATGTCGCCGACGCCCTTGCCGCGCAGGGTGGACAGGCGGCGCATGCGGCGCAGGTCGCCGGCGATGCGGTCGTAGACCTCCTCGGCGGACAGGCCGGCGAGGGCCGGGTCGTGCAGCAGGCCCTCGGGCATGGTGCCGACCCGCATCTCGACCAGCCAGCCGTTGATCACGTAGTCGCAGGCGACGTTGAAGAGGTAGGGGTCGCGGGTGCCGCGGCGGTCGCCGTGGCGCAGGGCGGCGTGCAGCATCTCGTGGGCGAGGATGAAGCGCCATTCCTCGTCGTCGTACCGGCGCAGGGGGTTGACGTAGATCTCGCCGGCCTCGGCGTCGACGGCGGCGACGGAGATGCCGTGGGCGCGGGCGAGTTCGGCGTCGGCGACGAGGGTGATGCCGGCCGCGATGCCGCCGAGCAGCGGGTAGGAGGAGACGAACCAGCTCAGGGCCTGCTGCCAGGGGTGCAGGCGGGTGGGGCCGCCCAGCATGTCGTCGCGCCGGCCGCCCGCGAGGTCGAGGGCGGTGGACATGGTGCGGGTCAGGGCGTGGGCGAAGGCCAGCTGCCAGTCGGGGGCCTGGCCGTTGTATCCGTCCCAGGGCACCAGCAGCTGGTCGGGTTCGGCGCCCGCGGTGCCGCAGTGCTCGTAGGCGGCCGGGATGCCGCCCTCGCGGCGCCAGGCGGCGGCAATGCGTTCCTCGTCGCCGTCGGGGTACGTCGGCGGCAGGTGGTCCGGGGTGCGGCCGACCGGGAAGGTCGCCAGGAAGCGGTTGACGACGACGCAGCGGGCGGCGAGGTCGTAGCGGTCGGGCTGGGGGCGCTCGCCGGTCGCGGCGGGTACGTGGCCGAAGCCGAGGTGGATCAGGGCGTGGGCGATGGCCCAGGCCCACTCGGCGGGCTCGGCGTGACGGGTGTGACTGAGGTGGACCCGGCCGTTGGAGCTGACGCGGACGAGTCCCTGCCGGGGCGCGACCCGGCACTCCTCCTCGCGGCACAGCTTGACCTCCATCGCCGCCAGGGCGGGGTTGGCCCACACCAGCCGGATGCCCTCGGCGCAGTCCTCCGCCGCCGGGTCCTTCTTCTTCTGCTGCTGCTTCTGCCTGCGGGTGCGGCTCATCGGCGGGCCTCGACCAGCCGGGGCATGTCGCGGGCGGCCTCGACCAGGAACCAGGCGGGCAGCACCGGGTTGCCGTCGGGGTCGGAGGCGATGACGCTCTGGGCGACCTCGACGGAGATCTCGGCGAGCTGCACCAGCAGCGACTTGGCGCGGTAGGCGGTCTGGCGGCCGTTCGCCGACATGTGCTCCTTGCTCGCGGGCAGTTCCTTGACCAGCCGGCCGCGGAAGGACTCGGCGAGGTAGTAGAGCAGGTCGCGGTCCTGGAGGCGGCTGGGCCAGCGGGCCTCGCCCTTGAGGATCGCCTCGATGCCGAACCGGCTGCGCACGATCTTGACGTAGCCGCAGAAGGCGGTGGCGTGGGCGGGGGTGAGCGTGCCGTGGGCGAGGACCTTCAGGGTGTCCTCGTCGAGGTCGCGGCCGAAGGAGTGCAGGGCGTCGGAGAGCATGTGCCAGGAGCGCGGGGTGGAGAACGGCTCCTCGGTCTTGGGCGGCTTGGACCACAGGTGGTCGGGGCGGTCGGTGAGGTGGTCGGTGATCCAGGGGTGGATGCCGTTCTCGCCGGCCCAGGTGAGCCAGTCCTGGGCGGAGGCGTCCAGGTGGACGTGGGTGAGGCGGTTGACCAGCGCGGAGGCGAGGGGGCGGGCCAGGGCGTTGTCGGTGGCGCGGTTGCCGGCCCCGATGACGATGGAGCCCTTGGGGAGTTCGTAGCTGCCGATGCGGCGGTCGAGGATGAGGGAGTAGAACGCCTTCTGCACGTCGGGGGTGGCCGCGTTCAGCTCGTCCAGGAACAGGCAGTACGGCTCGTCGCGGGCGATGGACTCCGGCGGGCAGAACACCGACCGGCCGTCCCGGATCTGCGGGACGCCGATCAGGTCCTCGGGCGCGAGCTGGGTGCCGAGCAGGCTCACGCACTCCAGGCCCAGCGAGTCGGCGAAGTTCCTCACCAGGGAGGACTTGCCGATGCCGGGTGCGCCCCACAGGAAGACCGGCCGCACGGTGGCGAGGCCCAGCAGCAGTTCCGGGAGTCGGGCGGGAGTGACGGTGACGGCTGCCTGCACGCAGGGGCTCCTCGAGAAGATCGTCGGGAGGGGACCGCACCAGTGTGGGTGTCCCGCCGTTCCCGCGCAGCCCAATTACGGTGCCGCGGGCCCCTCCGCGCGCCGCCTGCGGGCCGCCATCACCGCGTACACGAGCACGCCCGCGAACAGGAAGAGCACGCCCTGGTAGACCGCCGCGTAGCCGGCGCCGGCGACCAGCCAGAGGGAGAAGCCCGCCGCGACCGCCGCGATCACGCCGTCGCGGACCAGGCGGGCCCGGTCGACCTTCTCGCCCTGCCCGGAGACGAGGTGGAAGATCTGGGCGGCGGTGGCCAGCAGATAGGGCACGGTCGCGGTGAAGGTGGTGACGAGGACGAGGATCTCGAAGACCTTCGCCGAGCCGGACGTGTAGTTGTAGACGGTGAGCAGGGAGGCGAGGACGACGGTGACGCCGACGCCGACGGTGGGGACACCGCGCCGCTTGCGGGCGAAGGCGGCCGGGAAGAGGCCGTCCTTGGCGGCGGCGTACGGGGTCTGGGCGCTCAGCAGGGTCCAGCCGTTGAGGCAGCCGGTCATGGAGACCAGGGCGGCCAGCGCGACGGCCCAGCCTCCCCAGGCGCCGCCGAACATGGCGTTGACGGCGTCCGAGAAGGGCGCGGTGGAGTCCACCAGGCGGTCGTGGGCGACCGTGCCGAAGACCGAGAGGGTGCCCAGCAGGTAGACGAGGGCCGCGCCCGCGGTGCCGATGACGGTGGCGCGGCCGACCGTGCGGCGGGGGTCCTTGACCTCACCGGCGCTGACGGCGGCGGACTCCACGCCGAGGTAGGAGAAGAGCAGGATCGCGGCGGCGGCCGAGACGGCGCCGATGCCGCTGCCGCCGGTGGCGTTGAACGGGCCCAGGTTGTCGGCGTCGAAGAAGAACAGACCGCCGACGGCCACGAGCAGGAGCGGGGCGAACTTCAGGACCGTGGCGACGAGCTGGACGGCGCCGACGTAGCGGGTGCCGGCGAAGTTGGCGAGGGCGGGCAGCCACTGGATGACGAGGGCGGCCAGGCAGGCGGTCCAGCGGTGGTCACCGACCGGGATCAGGACGTCCAGATAGCCGACGGCGGCGACGGCGAGGGCCGCGTTGGACACCCAGGTGGTGATCCAGTACGCCCAGGCGGCGAGGAAGCCGGCGAAGTCGCCGAATGCCTCGCGGGCGTAGACGTAGGGGCCGCCGGTGCGCGGGTCGCGCCGGGCGAGGCGGCCGAAGACCAGGGCGAGCGCGATGGCGCCGACGGTGAGGACGCCGAAGGCGAGCAGGCTGATGGTGCCGAAGGGGGCGACGGAGGCCGGGAGCAGGAAGATGCCGCCGCCGATGATGTTGCCCATGACCAGGGCGGTGGCGACGGGGAGGCCGAAGCGGCGGGTGTGCCTGGTGCCCTCGGGGGCGGGGGTGGAACCGGGGGCCGCGGGGGTCTCCTGCGGGGCCGGAGCCGGTGGGGGGACGGTCCCGGTGACGTGCATGGGGTGGTGCGCCTTCCTTGGAACTGGTGCCCGGGATCGCCGGGACGGCGCCCATGGTCCGGCACGGCCCGGCACCGCTCCAAATCAGGCGCTTTTGTCCTGCACGACCCCGTCCGGGACCGGAAATGGTCCGTCGGCGACGGTCCTCGACCGAGGATCCTCCACGGGCACCTGGGGGCCGTTGGACTCGCGCAGCCAGCGGCGGAGCACCCGGTGGACGGCCTCGGCGCCGGTGATCTCCGCACCGTCCCGGGTCGGCGCGGACAGGACGACCGGGGAGAGCAGGAAGGCGCGGGACTGGGCGCCGCCGAGTCCGCCGTGGGAGCCGATCTGCTCCTCGAAGGCGAGCACCTCGCCGTCGACCGGGTCGTGGAAGGAGTTGACCATGATGTCGGCGGTGTGCGGGAAGGAGTGGGTGCGCCGGACGGCGTCGGCGGCGCCGGGCCCGAACGGCGCGAGCGGGCCGGGGTCCTCGTCGAGCCGGTCCAGCGGGACCTCCGCGCCGCGCGCGCCGAGCACCACACCGCCGTGCTCCTCGCTGCGGACCAGCAGGAAGCCGACGCCGGGGTGGTTGGCGAGGGTGGTCAGCAGGGCGGGATGGCGGGCGTCGATCTCCTCGCGGGTCATCCGGTGCCGCACGTCCGGGAAGGAGACCAGGCCCAGGTTGCCGGAGGCCAGCACGATCGGCTCCGAGCGGCGGCCGGTGGGGGTGTCGGCGGGGCGCTGCTGCTCGGCGCCCTCCTCGACGGGCCGGTGCAGGGCGGCCCGTACGGTGTTGCGGGCCTCGGCGCCGCTGCGGGTCCGCTGGGCGCGGCGCGGCACGGGCAGGCCGCAGCCGGCCCGGACCAGATCGCCGAGGGTGAGGCCGTAGCGGGCGCGGAAGGTCTCGCCGGGGCTCTGTCCGTGGTCGGACAGGACCACGATCCGGTACTTGCGGGGGGCGTGCTCGGCGACCTTCTCGATCAGCGCGAGGGACCGGTCGAGCCGCTGGAGGACCTTGGCGGCGTCCCGGCTGCGCGGTCCGGAGTGGTGCGCGACCTCGTCGTAGGCGACCAGGTCGGCGTAGACGGCGGTGCGGCCGGCGAGCATGTCGCCCATCACCGCGGCGACCACGACGTCCCGTTCGACGACGGTGGCGAAGGCGCGGACGAAGGGGTAGAGGCCGCCGCGCGAGACGCGCGGGCGGACCTTGTGGACACGGGCGCGGGTGGACTGGCCGATCTCCCGGCACACCTCCGCGACGAAGGACAGCGCGGTGCGCACGGCGTTGGCCGGGTCGGAGAAGTAGGCGAAGTAGCCGGAGCGGGAGCGCGTCTCCTTGCTGCGGCGGCGGGTGGCGATGGACAGCACGAGGGCCTGTTCGTCGGCGCCTCCGCTGAAGAGGTTGCCGCGGCTGGCGCCGTCGAAGGTCAGCAGGCCGCCGTCGCCGGTGTGCGCGATGGCGCGGTGCTGGAGTTCGGCGGCGCTGGTGGGGCGGTTGCAGACCACGACCTCGCCGGTGTCCTTCTCGAACCAGCGGAAGGCGGGGACGTCGTGGTTGGAGCCGTGCAGGATGCCGAGCTGGCTGGCGCCGGTCTGGCTGGACCAGTCGGTGCGCCACGGGGCGAGGCGGTGGGTGGCGGAGGCGCCGTCGCGGCCGAGCCAGCGGGCGATGGTGGGCATGTCACCGGCCTCGACGGCGTCCAGCAGGACGTCGTGGCCGACGCCGTCGAGTTGCAGGAAGAGGGTGCCGGGCCCGTCCGGGCAGGGCGGGCCGGATCTGCGGCGGCGGTCGGCGAGGCGGTAGAGCCGCCGCCGGTAGGCGTCGTCGTCGCGCACGGCCAGGGCACCGCCGGTGGCGGAGGCGACCGCGGACATGACGGCGGCCACCACGACGGCGGTCTCGGGGGCGACGCCGCCGCGCCCGGCCGGGTTGACGTCGATGGCGAGGAGCAGCAGCCCGCCGTTGAGGAAGAAGACCAGCAGCCCGAGGACGAGCGCCGGCACCAGGAGCAGCAGCCGGACCATCAGCGGCCACACCAGGGCGGACAGCAGACCGAAGGCACCGGCGCCGACCGCGGCGGTCACGGCGATGTCGGTGGCGCTGTCCCCGTCGGGCGACTGGAGCCGGAAGTCCGGCAGGATTCCGGCGAGCGCGAGCATCGTGAGCGTGGACACGGCCCACACGGCGACACTCCGGCCGATCTGACTGGCGACCCGGCGCCAACGCCCTCCACCCACGCTCCGCACACCTCACGTCCCGGCCCGTCCGTCGGCACGGGCATCCCCCACCCTGCCACAACGCTCCGGGACGTCCGTTTGTCCCCCGGGGTCCGGTTCACACCCCCGACGGGGCCGTGGCACTCCGGTCAGCGGCCGTCGTACCCGGCCGTCGGCATGGACAGCCGCCGGTGCACGCACGCCTTCATCCGGGCGTCGTACGCCGGTTCGGCTCGGCCGACGGTCTCGACGCGGACGCCGCGGCGCGCGCACTCGGCGGTGAACGCGTCCACCGACGACAACGCGCTCTCCAGCACCCGGCGGCTGGGCGCGACGAACAGGTCGTGCCCGGGACGGACGCCGTCCCACAGGGCGTCGTGGTCGGGACGCAGTCCGCGGACCAGCAGTTCCCGGGCGACGACGTAGCCGTGCTCGGCGGCCCAGCGGGCGCACATCGCGTGCTGACTGCGGGAGTCGACCAGGAACGGGTCGTCGTCCAGCTGCTCCAGCGGCGTCAGACTCGCGATCGCCGTCACCCTCACCAGTCCCATGGTGTCCCCCTCACCTCCCGTTTCGCCGCCGACCCTACTCCTGGACGTAGGCTGCGGGGAGTCGCGCGAAGGAGGCAAAGGAGTGCCGGTGGAGCTCACCTGGTGGGGTCACGCCACCTGCACGGTCGAGGACTCGGACATCCGTGTGCTCACCGATCCGCTGTTCGTCCGCCGGCTGGCCCATCTGCGGCGCAGACGGGGCGCGGTGCCGCCGCCGGACGCCTGGCGCGCGGACGTGGCGCTGGTGTCGCACCTGCACGCCGACCATCTGCACGTGCCGTCGCTCGCGCGGCTCGCGCCGGGCACGCGCCTGCTCGTGCCCCGGGGCGCGCCGCGCGCGGTGCCCGGGATGCGCAGACTCGGACACCTGGAACTGACCGAAGTGGTGCCCGGCGACGAGACCACCGTCGGCGACCTGCGGATACGGGCGGTGCCCGCCCGGCACGACGGGCGCCGGCTGCCGCTCGGCCCGCACCGCTCCCCCGCGCTCGGCTATGTCGTCGAGGGCGAGGCCCGGACGTACTTCGCCGGGGACACCGGCCTGTTCGACGACATGGAGAAGGAGGTCGGGCCGGTCGACGCGGCGCTGCTGCCGGTGGGCGGCTGGGGGCCGTACCTCGGCCCGGAGCACCTGGACGCGGGGCGGGCGGCCGAGGCGCTGGCCCGGCTGGCGCCGCGCACGGCGGTGCCGGTGCACTACGGCACGTACTGGCCGATCGGGATGGACGCGGTGCGCCCGCACGAGTTCCACACGCCGGGTGACGAGTTCGTGCGCCTGTCGGCGCTGCGCGCGCCGGGCGTGGCGGTGCACCGGCTGGGGCACGGTGAGAGTGTGCGCGTGGAGGTCGCGCGGTGAGCACGCTGGGCGCCGCCGTGACGAGCATTCCGACCGAGCCGACCCAGCAGGCGTTCGGCTATCCCTCGCTGTTCCTGCTGGTGCTGATCGGGGCCCTGGTGCCGGTGGTGCCGACGGGGGCGCTGGTGAGTTCGGCGGCCGTGGTGGCGATGCACCAGACGCTGCCGTACTCGATGCTGATGGTGTTCGCGACGGCGTCGCTGGCCGCGTTCTGCGGGGACATGGCGCTGTACTGGCTGGGGCGGCGCGGGGTCGGTTCGAAGAACGGCTCGCGCTGGCTGGAGGCGATCCGGTCCCGGGCGCCCGAGGACCGGCTGGAGCAGGCGCAGGAGAAGCTCGCCGAGCACGATGTCGCGGTGCTGGTGCTGTCGCGGCTGGTGCCGGCGGGCCGCATACCCGTGATGCTGGCCTGCCTGCTGGCCGAGTGGCCGGCGCGCCGCTTCGCCCGGGGCAACTTCCCGGCCTGCCTGGCCTGGGCGGTGACGTACCAGCTGATCGGCATTCTGAGCGGCGCCCTGTTCAGCGAGCCGTGGGAGGGCGTGGCCGCGGCGATCGCCCTGACGGTGCTGGTGAGCGGCGCGCCGAGCGTGTGGCGGCGGCTGCGGGGGCCGGCGAAGGCGTAGGCCCTCCGGCCCAGGGGGCTTGCCGGGGAGTCACTCCAGTACCCGGGAGCCGCCCACGGGGAGGTCCCACAGGTGCTCGCGGGGCAGGCCGGCGCGTTCCCAGGCGGTGCGTACGCGGGTCAGGGGCTCCAGGACCGGTTCCGCGGACAGCACGAACGTGCCCCAGTGCATGGGCGCCATCCGGCGGGCGCCGAGGTCCTGCGCGGCCCGTACCGCCTCCTCCGGGTCGCAGTGGACGTCCCGGAGCCACCAGCGGGGGTCGTAGGCGCCGATGGGGAGCAGGGCGAGGTCGATGCCGGGGTAGCGGCGGCCGATGCGGTCGAACCAGTGGCCGTACCCGGTGTCGCCGGCGAAGTAGACCCGGCGGCCGTCGGGGGCGGTGAGGACCCAGCCGCCCCACAGGGTGCGGCAGGTGTCGGTGAGGCTGCGCTTGGACCAGTGGTGGGCCGGTACGAAGTCGAAGCGGACGCCGTCCAGTTCCGTCGCCTCCCACCAGTCCAGCTCGGTGACGCGGGTGAAGCGGCGGCGGTGGAACCAGCGGCCGAGTCCGGCCGGTACCAGGACGGGGGTGTCGCGCGGGAGCCTGCGCAGGGTGGGGGCGTCCAGGTGGTCGTAGTGGTTGTGGCTGATGACGACCGCGTCGACGCGGGGCAGGGCGCTCCAGGGGACGCCGACGGGCGTGACGCGGGCCGGGGTGCCGAGGATGCGGCGGGACCAGACCGGGTCGGTGAGCACGGTGAGCCCGCCGATCCGCACCACCCAGCTGGCGTGTCCCGCCCAGGTGACGGCGACGGTGCGGGCGTCCACGCGGGGCAGCGGGCCGGGCTCGTACGGCAGCCGGGGGATGTCGGCGAGGCCCTCGGGGCCGGGTCTGACCGCCCCCTCGCGGGCGAATCTCGCGAAGGCCTTGAGACCGGGCAGCGGTGCGGTCAGCCGGTCGTGGAAGGTGCGCGGCCACACCCGGCGCTCGGCGGGCGGCCGGGGGTCGGCGAGCGGCGGGAACGGGGGCGCCGCGGAGAGCGCGGCGGGCGGGGCGTCGGCGTCCTCGGCGGGAGTGGGCGTGCTCGCGGTCGACCGGGGCTGCTGCGTCATCGAAGGGGCTCCCATCGCTGAGCGTCGCGGAGACCGCCGAAGACCGACTTCAGGCGGGCCAACGCGCTGTGCACCTGTGGCAGTTCCAACGGGTCGGGGGAGGTGAGGCATTCCGTGCGCCGCTCGTCGGTGCCACCGCCGAGCAGGGGGCCGGTGGCGAGCCGTACGCGCAGCGACGGCAGGTCGTCGCCGAAGCGATGGCCGCCCGGGGCGGGCATGCCGAGGCGGGCGGTGAGGAGGTCCTCCAGTTCCTGGGCGTCGCCGACGCCCTCGGCGGCGAGCGCGTCCCGCAGCGGGCCGAGGTCGGCGTAGAGGTGGCGGCCGGCCTGCGGGGGCCGGGCGGTGGCGCCCGCCGTGACGACGGCGGCGTGCGCGGCGGCGGCCAGGCGCGCGTGCAGGCGTACCGCGGCCGATCTGCGGTCGGTGACGGGTCCGGATTCGCCGAGCACGTACCCGGCCGCGGCGGCGACGGGCGCGGCGACGCGGGCGCCGAGCGCGGTGAGGACGTCCAGCACGCGTGCGTGCAGACCGTCCCCGGCGGCGGACGCCGGGAAGCGGGCGACGGCGGCCGGCCAGGCCGGCGGCAGCAGCGCGCCGGCCAGGTCGGTGACGACGGTGACCCGCTCGGGCAGCATCTCGGCCGGGCTGAGGAGCACGGTGGCGTGCGGGTCGTGCAGGGTGTCGCGCCAGGTCTCGTCGCTGACCAGGTGCAGTCCCTCGCCGGCGGCCGCCTCCACGGTCTCGTGCAGCAGTTCGGGCGGGGCGACGGTGCCGGTCGGGTCGTCGGCGACGGACAGGACGAGCAGGCGGGGATCGCCGCCCTCGGCACGGACCCGGCGGACGGTCTCCAGGAGGGCGTACGGGTCGGGGACGCCGCCGGACTCCGGCGGGGTGGGCACGTGGAAGACGGGCCTGCCCAGCAGGCGCGCGTACGGCGCCCACCAGGCGGCGCAGGGCCGGGGCACCAGGACGTCGCCGCCGAGCGCGGCGGTCAGCGCCAGCAGCAGGGCGTTGGCTCCGGGTGCGGCGGCGACGTGGCCGGTGTCGGTGGGCAGGCCGCGCCGGTCCCAGTAGCCGCAGGCGGCTTCCAGGAGGGCGGGCGCGCCGCCGGCCGGTTCCTCGCGGGCGCGGCCCGCCGCGGCGGCCAGGACGGCGGCCGTCTCCGGCAGGACGGGGAGCCCGTCGTCGGGGAGGTGGGGGCCGTAACGGACGGGACCGTGCCCCGCGGGGTCGTGGCCGCCGTGGCCGTGCCCTGGAGGGTCCGTCCGCCGCATGCCGTTCCTCCGCGCTGTCCCTGGTGGCGTGTCCGGTCGCCGCCGACGCTCTTCGTCCGGTCGTTGCTCCACGTACCCATCGTGGCGCCCTGGCATGGGTGGGGCTCCGTTGTTCGACTCACGCTCGAGCCGGTCGCGACGCCGGGTCAGCGGTGTCCGGCCTCCCCACGGGGACGCGACCGCAGCAGCCGGTGCGCGGCCGCGCCGCACGCCGCGGCGATCAGGACGCCGCCGGCGGCGAGGGCGGGCACCGAGTCCGTGAAGGTCCCGCCCGCACCGGCGTGCACCCCGTGCTCCGCGGTGGTGCCGCCGCAGTTCCCCCACGGGGCGGAGGTCCCGCCGTGCGGCGCGGCCGGTTCCGGGCACGCGGACCCGGTGGCGCAGGGGGTGCCCCGGCCGGCGGCCGAGCCGTGCGGTGAGGTCGGTGCCGGGCAGGGGGGTGCGACGGCGCCGCCGCCCTCCCCCGGCGCGGTCATCGGCTCGTCCGGGACGCCCATCGGCTCCTCGGGCACCGTCATCGGCCCTTCCGGCGCCGTCATCGGATCCTCGGGCACCGTCATCGGCTCCTCCGGCACGGTCGGCGGCCCCTCCGGCGCGGTCATCGTCGTGCTCCAGGGCTGCTCCTCGCCGGACGCCTCGGGGCAGGCGCCGTCGACGGTCCACGTGTCCTGCGGGGTCGCCGCCTCCGCTTCGCTCGTCAGGTCCTCGGCGGCGGCTATGCGGGCGGTGCCCCGGTAGGCGGGCCCGGAGGAGGTCCCCGCCTCGGCCGCCACCTTGCGCAGTGCGACGGTGCCGCCGTCGAAGGCCGGTGAGGCGGCGTCGAGGGTCGCGGGGGCGGGACCACCGGACGGTGCGCAGGTGACGGAGACGGTGACGGTGCCCCCGGGGGTGACACCGGCGGGGCTGACCTCGGCGACGGGCCGGCCCGTTCCGGCGGGCGGCGGGGGAACGCCGGGCTGGGCCGGGGCCGGCGCCGCGAAGACGCCGAGGGCGGCACTGGCCAGGACGGCGGTGGACAGGGCGCGGGCGGTGCGGCGCATGGGTCGGGCTCCTTCGAGCGACGGCTGCGGGGGCACGGCACTCGCGCCCCTCGGCCATCACAGCCCGCCCGGCACCCGCCCGCGCGCCGCCGTGCGCCGTTCGCGGGAACGGGGCGCCCGAGCGGGTGAGCGTCAGGTTTCGGCCCCGTCCACGCCGGCCCGGTCGCGCCGGCCCGGTCGGCGGCGGGACCGACGGCCGGAACCCGGACCGGCCGCCGGGGAAGGCGGTCGGCGGTTCAGGCGGCCGGGTCCCGCAGCACCTGTTCCCGTACGCGGTCGCAGCAGCGGCTGATCAGGCGGGACACGTGCATCTGGGAGATGCCCAGCTGCTCGGCGATGCGGCTCTGCGTCATGTCGTCGAAGAAGCGCATGTAGAGGATGGCCCGTTCGCGTTCGGGCAGGGCGGCCAGGCGTTCCTTGACCGCCTCCCGGTCGACGACGGTGTCGAGGGCGGGGTCGGGGCCGCCGATGGCGTCGCCGAGGGAGTATCCGTCCTCGCTGCCGGGGAGTTCGGCGTCCAGGGACAGGGCCGTGAAGCTCTCCAGCGCCTCCAGGCCGACCCGGGCGTCCTCCTCGCTCATGCCGGCGTGCTCGGCGATCTCGGCGACGGTGGGCCCGCGGCCCGAGACGGTCTGGGAGAGGTCCTGCCCGGCGGAGCGGACGCGGTTGCGCAGGTCCTGCACCCGGCGCGGCACGTGCAGGGTCCACATGTGGTCGCGGAAGTGCCGCTTGATCTCGCCGGTGATCGTCGGCACGGCGTAACTCTCGAAGGCGTTGCCGCGCTCGGGGTCGTACCGGTCGACGGCCTTGACCAGCCCGAGGGCGGCGACCTGGCGCAGATCCTCGTAGCTCTCGCCGCGGCTGCGGAAGCGTCCGGCGAGCCGTTCGGCCATGGGGAGCCAGGCTTCGACGATCCGGTCGCGGACCGCGTCGCGTTCCGGGCCGTCGGGGAGGGTGGTGAGGCGACGGAAGGCGTCGGCGGTGTCGGGGGCGTCGTCGTGCGGGTGCTTCACGCTGGCGTGGATCGGCATGGTGCGTCGCAACTCCTTCGGAGTGCGGGGCCTCGCCGTAGCGCCGGGCGTACGGCCCGTTCGGTGCGGCCGGGCGGGCGGCACCGGGGGCTCGCGGGGAACTCCCGGGGCGGCGCGCGGCGGCGTCACCGGTGCGACGGCACGGCCCTGAGGTCGGGCGGTCACCGTGGGAGGGCGTCCGGCGCACGGACGGACGCGTCCGTGGCGGCTTGCCACCGCTCCCACGGACGTGCCTCCTGTCCGAAGCACTGACCTTGCGCCTGCCCCCTTCGCCCCACGGCAAACACCCGATTTTCCCGGACGCCCGCGGGCGGCGCCCGGCCCGCTACCGCTTGCGCGGTTGGTTGAAGCGGAGCATGTTGCCGGCCGGGTCGCGGAAGGCGCAGTCGCGGACGCCGTAGGGCTGGTCGACCGGCTCCTGGAGGACCTCGGCGCCGGCCGCGCTGACGCGTTCGAAGGTGGCGTCGACGTCGTCGGTGGTGAAGATGACGCCGCGCAGCAGACCCTTGGCCAGTAGTTCGGCCATGGCCTTCTTGTCGGCGTCCGAGGCGTTGGGGTCGGCGAGCGGGGGTTCCAGGACGATGTCCACGTCGGGCTGGTCCGGGGAGCCGACGGTCACCCAGCGCATCCCTTCGAAGCCGACGTCGTCGCGGACCTCCATGCCGAGCACGTCGCGGTAGAAGGCGAGCGCCTTGTCGTGGTCGTCGACGGCGATGAAGCACTGCGAGAGGTTGATGTCCATGCGCCTCACGCTAGGGGCCCGGACGCGCGCCCGGCTTCTCCGTTCCTGACCGGTCGGGTGTAGATCTTGGCGACGCAGGCCGGGACGGCGGCGCCGTCGGCGTGGTCGCGGGCCCGGTAGGCGCTGGGGCTCTCGCCGACCAGCTCGGTGAAGCGGGAGCTGAACGAGCCCAGTGAGGTACAGCCGACCGCGAAGCACACCTCGGTCACCGACATGTCGCCCCGTCGCAGCAGGGCCTTGGCCCGCTCGATGCGGCGCGTCATCAGGTAGCTGTAGGGCGTCTCGCCGTAGGCGGCGCGGAAGCTGCGGGAGAAGTGGCCCGCCGACATGAGGGCGACCCGCGCCAGTGCCGGGACGTCGAGCGGCTTGTCGTACTCGCGGTCCATCAGGTCGCGGGCGCGGCGCAGCCGCGCCAGGTCCTCCAGCGTCGTCACCCCACCACGATCCCACAGCGCCGTACCTCTCGGGTACGGCGCCGCGGGAGGTGGGCCGGGTCAGGCGCCGACGTAGGCCGCGAGGTGCTCGCCGGTGAGGGTGGAGCGGTCGGCGACGAGGTCGGCGGGGGTGCCCTCGAAGACGATCCGGCCGCCGTCGTGGCCGGCGCCGGGACCGAGGTCGATGATCCAGTCGGCGTGGGCCATGACCGCCTGGTGGTGCTCGATGACGATGACCGACTTGCCGGCGTCGACCAGGCGGTCGAGCAGGCCGAGCAGTTGCTCGACGTCGGCGAGGTGCAGTCCGGTGGTGGGCTCGTCGAGGACGTACACGCCGCCCTTCTCGCCCATGTGCGTGGCCAGCTTCAGCCGCTGCCGCTCGCCGCCGGAGAGGGTGGTGAGCGGCTGGCCGAGGGTGAGGTAGCCGAGGCCGACGTCGGCGAGGCGCTGAAGGATCTTGTGCGCGGCCGGCGTGCGCGCCTCACCCGTGCCGAAGAACTCCTCCGCCTGGGCCACCGACATCGCGAGCACCTCGCTGATGTCCCGGCCGCCGAACCGGTACTCCAGCACCGAGGGCTGGAACCGCTTGCCCTCGCAGTCCTCGCAGGGGCTCGCGACGCCGGCCATCATGGCCAGGTCGGTGTAGATGACACCGGCGCCGTTGCAGGTGGGGCAGGCGCCCTCGGAGTTGGCGCTGAACAGGGCCGGCTTGACGCCGTTGGCCTTGGCGAAAGCCTTGCGGATCGGGTCGAGGAGTCCGGTGTACGTCGCCGGATTGCTGCGCCGGGAGCCCTTGATGGGGCTCTGGTCGACGGCGATCACGTCCGCGCCGGCCGGAACCGAGCCGTGGATCAGCGAGCTCTTGCCGGAGCCCGCCACGCCGGTGACGACGCAGAGCACGCCGAGCGGGATGTCGACGTCGACGTCCTGGAGGTTGTGGGTGTTCGCGCCGCGGATCTCCAGTGCGCCGGTGGGCTCGCGCACCGTCTCCTTGAGCGCGGCCCGGTCGTCGAGGTGGCGTCCGGTGACGGTGCCGGCGGACCGCAGGTCCTCGACGGTGCCCTCGAAGCAGACGGTGCCGCCCGCCGTGCCGGCGCCGGGGCCGAGGTCGACGACGTGGTCGGCGATGGCGATCGCCTCCGGCTTGTGCTCGACGACGAGCACCGTGTTGCCCTTGTCCCGCAGGCGCAGCAGCAGGTCGTTCATCCGCTGGATGTCGTGCGGGTGCAGGCCGATGGTGGGCTCGTCGAAGACGTACGTCGTGTCGGTGAGCGAGGAGCCGAGGTGGCGGATCATCTTGACGCGCTGGGCCTCGCCGCCCGACAGCGTGCCCGCCGGACGGTCCAGGGAGAGGTAGCCGAGGCCGATCTCCACGAACGAGTCGAGGGTGTCCCGCAGGGCGGTGAGCAGCGGCGCCACCGACGGCTCGTCGAGGGTGCGGACCCATTCGGCGAGGTCGCGGATCTCCATGGCGCAGGCGTCGGCGATGGAGATCTTGCCGATCCTGGACGACCTGGCGCCCTCGCTGAGCCGGGTGCCGTCGCACTCGGGGCAGGTGGTGAAGGTGACGGCCCGCTCCACGAACGCCCGGATGTGGGGCTGCATCGCCTCCTTGTCCTTGGACAGGAACGACTTCTGGATCTTGGGGATCAGTCCCTCGTAGGTGAGGTTGACGCCGTTCACCTTGACCTTGACCGGCTCGCCGTAGAGGAAGTCGCGCAGTTCCTTCTCGGTGTACTCGCGGATCGGCTTGTCCGGGTCGACGAAGCCGGACTGGGCGTAGACCTGCACGGTCCACTGGCTGTCCGACTTCCAGCCGGGGATGGTGAAGGCACCCTCGGCGAGCGACTTGGAGTCGTCGTAGAGCTGGGTGAGGTCGATGTCGGAGACCTTGCCCCGGCCCTCGCAGTTGGTGCACATGCCGCCGGTGCGCTCGTAGGTGGCCTTCACCGCCTTCTTGTTGCCGCGCTCGACGGTGATCGCGCCGCTGGCCCGGACGGACGCGGTGTTGAAGGAGTACGCGCTGGGCGGGCCGATGTGCGGGTCGCCGAGCCGGCTGAAGAGGATGCGCAGCATGGCGTTGGCGTCGGTGGCGGTGCCGACGGTGGAGCGGGGGTCGGCGCCCATCCGCTGCTGGTCGACGATGATCGCGGTGGTCAGGCCGTCGAGGACGTCGACCTCGGGGCGGGCCAGGGTCGGCATGAAGCCCTGCACGAAGGCGCTGTAGGTCTCGTTGATCAGCCGCTGGGACTCGGCGGCGATGGTGTTGAACACCAGGGAGCTCTTGCCCGAACCGGAGACTCCGGTGAAGACGGTCAGCCGGCGCTTGGGGATCTCGATGCTGACGTCCTTGAGGTTGTTCTCGCGGGCGCCGTGCACACGGATCATGTCGTGGCCGTCGGCCGGGTGCGCTGCGGCCGTTCTCCGGTCCGTCCTCTTGGCGCTGCTCATCGTCTCTCCATCCGTCGGGCGGGTCGGCAGGGGCCACGGTAGACGGGGTGGAGCCGGCGTCGCTTCTCGATTACTGATCCGTGCGGTCGGCCGGTTCGGCACCGTCGGCCGGCGGTGGCACGGTGCCCGGCAGCACCAGTTCCTCGTAGCGGCCGAGGGCCAGCACCACGCCGAGCATGAGGACCGGAACGCACACAGCGAGCAGCACCGCCATGATCCGTCCTTCCCGAGGAGGAGGGGCGTGGGGGGTGGTGATGCCGACCGGGTTCCCCGCCCCGGGCGACCGAACCCGGCGTGCCCACGTGAGCACGCACCGTGTCGTCGGGAATCGGTACGGACCCGTCCGGGTGAATCCGTGTCGGTCCGTGGTGGCCGGGTACGCGGTCGGCACCCCCGAAGGATCTGGAGGGAGACATGCAGCGAGGCAGCGACCGGATGAGCGTCCACCGCGACGACGAGATGAAGCACGAACTGCAGGGCCTGCTCCGGTCCGGGCACCCCACTCGCACCGAGGAGTGGCACGACCCGGAACCGGCCGCGGAGGACGACCCCGACGTCATGTACGGTCCGGTCACGCCGGGCCGCGGCCCGACCTATCTGGAGGCCCTCCGGCTCGAACTGGCCCGCAACCTGACCCGCGGCACCTTCCCCGCCGGCCCGCGGGAGCTGACCCGGGCGCTGCGCCGCGGCAACGCACCCGACGCGCTCGTCGAAGGACTGGAACGGCTGCCGCACAAGGCGCGCTACGACAACGTCCAGGAACTGGCGGTGGCCCTGACCGAGAGCGGCGGCTCCGGACCCGCCGGGTCACGGGGCGCGTAGCCGCCGGGCAGGGCGGCCCCGGCCGCCGGCCGCGTGCGGTCCGGTGGCCTTCGAAGACCGAATGACGCACGCGTACCGGGCGGCGACACCGGCCCGGCACGCGGAAAGGAATCACGACCACATGCGCATCGCATTTCTGACCGCGCCCGAGGGCGTGGAACAGGTCGAACTGACCGAACCGTGGCAGGCCGCGAAGGACGCGGGGCACGAGCCCGTGCTGGTCTCCACGCAGTCCGGCGAGATCCAGGGCTTCAACCACCTGGACAAGGCGGACACCTTCCCGGTGGACGAGGTGGTGGGCGACACGTCGGCCGACTCGTTCGGCGGGCTGGTCCTGCCCGGCGGGGTGGCCAACCCGGACTTCCTGCGGACCGACGAGAAGGCCGTGGCCTTCGTCAGGGACTTCTTCGACCAGGGGCGCCCGGTGGCCGCCATCTGCCACGCGCCGTGGACACTCGTCGAGGCCGACGTCGTACGCGGCCGGGTGCTCACGTCGTGGCCGAGCCTGCGGACCGATCTGCGCAACGCCGGCGCCACCTGGGTGGACGAACAGGTCAAGGTCTGCGACCACGGCGACAACGTGCTGGTCACCAGCCGCAAGCCGGACGACCTCAAGGCGTTCTGCGAGACCTTCCTGGCGGAGTTCGCCAAGGCGGCGGGCTGAGCGGCCCAGCCGTCACCGCCAGAGCCCGGCTCCTCCCGCGCGCCCCGACCCGCGCCGGAGGGGCCGGGTTCCGGCGTTCACGCGGGGGCTGCGCGTACAGGGGTTCCGGCGCGGGCGTGTGCGCACCGGACGGACCGGGTCCGGCCGCCCGGCGTCGGCCTGCACCCGGCGTCGGCCCGCGCGCCCGCGCCCGGCCGCCTCTACGCCTCACGGCGGCCGAGCCGTGAGGCGTAGAGGCGGCCGGCGGGGCGCCGGCCACGGCGCGACCCGGCGGGCTCAGGCGCCGGGGGTCGCCGACTCCCCGCAGCCCCGCCCCCGGGCGCCCTCACGGGTGCGGCCCGCCGCCACCGGGCGCCGTGGATTGCGGCGCAGCCACTCCCCCTCCAGCTGCGCCATGCGCTCGTTGTGGGCCCGCAGCGCGTCGTTCGACCCGTAGAGCAGGGTGTCGTGACGCGTGCGGTGGATGGTCTCCAGCTCCTTCATCAACTGCTGGTCGTCCAGGCGACCCGGGTCCACTCCGGTCATGGTGCCGTCCCGCGTGTCGTGTTCGTTCATGCGGGCCGGGTACCCGCCCCCGAGCACTACCACCCCCGAGCGGCACCCGGGAGGGAGCCACCATGGATCTCGCGTTTCTGCACCCCCTCTACGAACATCAGGGCCCCTGGGCCTCCGTGTACGTGGATCTGTCCCGGCACACCGAGGACACCCCTCACGAGCGTGAGCTGACGGCCGCCGCCGTGGCCCGGGAGCTGGCGGAGCAGGGCGCGGACGACGCCACCTGCCGGGCCGTGCGGGAGGCGGTGGAGGAGTTGCGCCACGCCACCGACCCGCACGGCCGCGCGCTGTTCGCGTGCGGCGGGCGGGTGGTGCTCGATCCGCGCCTGGCCCGGCCCCCGTACGGCGGGACCACCGCGGACTGGGCGCCGCTGCCGCACGTCACGCCGCTGCTGGACCTGGCCGGCGAGGACCCGGTGTGCGTGGTGGCGTACATCGACCGCAAGGGCGCCGACTTCGAGCTGCGCAGCGCGCTGGGCAGCTCGGACGCGGGCGGCGTCACGGGCCGGCAGTGGCCGGTGCACCGCACCAGCAGCGTCGACTGGTCGGAGCGCCACTTCCAGCTGCGGGTGGAGAACACCTGGGAGCACAACGCGGCCGAGATCGCGGACGCGCTCGCCGTGTGCCAGGAGGAGACGGGCGCGGACCTGCTGATCCTGGTGGGCGATGACCGGGAGCGGCGGTCGGTGCACGAGCGGCTGCCGAAGCGGCTGCAGGACCGGATCGCCGAGGCTTCGCGCGGCGCCGGCAGCAGGCTGCTGGACGACGAGGTGGAGCGGTTGCGCGCGGACCACGTGCGCTCGCGCGCCCGGGAGGACCTGGACCGCTTCCTGGCTGCCCGCACCCCGGACGGTGAGGGCCGGGCCGGGGCGGCGGAGGGGGTGCCCGCGCTGGTCGAGGCCGCCCGGGAGCACCGCATCGACGAGCTGCTGGTCATCCCGGACGCGCCCGACACCCACCGCGAGGTGTGGGTCGGTGAGGACGCCGACCAGCTCGCGGTGCGGCGCACCGAGCTGAAGACGCTCGGCGAGCAGAACTCCTGGTCGGCCCGGGCCGACGACGCCCTGCTCCGCTCCGCGGTGATGACCGGCGCCCCGGCGGTCTCGGTGACCTCGGCGCTGCCGTCCAGGTCGGACCGGGACGCGCCGGTGGGCGGTCTGGGCGCGCTGCTGCGTTGGAAGTGATCCCCGCGGGCGTCAGCGGGCCCGCTCGACCCGCCGTTCGTCCCAGACCGGCTCCGGCGTCTCGCGGACGTGTCCGTCGCTGCCGAAGACGAGGTACCGGTCGAAGGAGCGGGCGAACCAGCGGTCGTGGGTGACCGCGAGGACCGTTCCCTCGAAGCCCTCCAGGCCCTCCTGGAGGGCTTCGGCCGATTCCAGGTCGAGGTTGTCCGTCGGCTCGTCGAGCAGCAGGGCGGTGACGCCCTCCAGTTCCAGCAGGAGGATCTGGAAGCGGGCCTGCTGGCCGCCGGAGAGGCGGTCGAAGGTCTGCTCGGCCTGCTGGGTCAGCTCGTAGCGGCGCAGCCTGGACATGGCGGCGCCGCGGTCCTGGGAGTGTTCGGTCCACAGGATGTCCAGCAGGGTGCGGCCCAGCAGCTCGGGGTGGGCGTGGGTCTGCGCGAAGTGTCCGGGCACCACGCGCGCGCCGAGCTTCCAGCGTCCGGTGTGGGCCACGTCGTCGCCGGCCAGCAGCCGCAGGAAGTGCGACTTGCCGGAGCCGTTGGAGCCGAGGACGGCGACCCGTTCGCCGTAGAAGACCTCCAGGTCGAAGGGTTTCATCAGGCCGGTCAGCTCCAGCCGCTCGCAGGTGACGGCGCGCACTCCGGTACGGCCGCCCTTCAGGCGCATCCGGATGTCCTGCTCGCGCGGCGGCTCGGGCGGCGGGCCGGCCTCCTCGAACTTGCGCAGCCGGGTCTGGGCGGCGCGGTAGCGGGACGCCATGTCGTCGCTCACGCCGGCCGCCTGGCGCAGTGTGAGCACCAGCTTCTTGAGCTGCGCGTGCTTCTCGTCCCAGCGGCGGCGCAGTTCCTCGAAGCGGGCGAAGCGCTCGCGCCGGGCCTCGTGGAAGGTGGCGAAGCCGCCGCCGTGCATCCAGGCGTCGGCGCCCGCGGGGCCCGGCTCGACGGAGACGATCTTCTGAGCCGCCCGGGCGAGGAGTTCCCGGTCGTGGGAGACGAAGAGCACCGTCTTGCGGGTCTCCGCCAGCCGTTCCTCCAGCCAGCGCTTGCCGGGCACGTCGAGGTAGTTGTCCGGCTCGTCGAGCAGCAGCACCTCGTCGGTGCCGCGCAGCAGGGCCTCCAGCACGAGCCGCTTCTGCTCGCCGCCGGACAGGGTGCTCACCTGTCGCCACTGGGCCTTCTCGTAGGGCACGCCCAGTGCGGCCGTGGTGCAGATGTCCCAGAGGGTCTCGGCCTCGTAGCCCTGTGCCTCGGCCCAGTCGGCGAGGGCCTGCGCGTAGCGCATCTGGGCGGCCTCGTCGTCGACCGTCATGATCGCGTGCTCGGCGGCGTCGACGGCGCGGGCGGCCTCGCGGATGCGGGGCGGGGCCACGGAGACCAGCAGGTCGCGCACGGTCGTCTCGTCCCGGACGGAGCCCACGAACTGCCGCATCACCCCGAGGCCGCCGCCGACGGTGACGGTGCCGCCGTGCGGCTTCAGCTCCCCGGCGAGCAGGCGGAGCAGGGTGGTCTTGCCCGCCCCGTTGGGTCCGACGAGGGCGACGACCGCCCCCTCGCCCACCCGGAAGGAGACGTCGCCCAGCAGGGCCCTCCCGTCGGGGAGGTAGTACTCCAGGTGCGCGGCTTCGAGATGACCCATGGGACCGGATTCTCCGGTCCCGGGCGCGCCCGGGGCAAACTCTTTTGCCCGGGCCGGGCGTGGGAAGCGCCACTCGCAGGAAACGCCGTCGGGAGGGTAGGCGGTGGGCATGAGCCCCGACGTAGACCTCACCGCCCCGACGCCCGGCCCGCACCCGGTCCGCGACGGTTTCCTGAGACTGGACCAGCGGGTGTTCGAGGCCGTCGCCGCCCGCACCTGGCCCGGCGCCGACCCCCTGCTGCCCCGGCTGAGCCGCAGCGCCAACCACGGCGTGCTCTGGTTCGGGGCGGCCGCCGCCCTGGCCGCGTCCCGCACTCCCCGGGCCCGCCGGGCCGCCGCCCGCGGCCTGGCCTCGCTGGGACTGGCCTCGCTGACCATCAACACCCTGGGCAAGCGCTCGGTCCGCCGTGCGCGTCCCGTGCTGGACCCGGTACCGCTGGTCCGGCAGCTGAAGCGGCAGCCGATCACCACGTCCTTCCCGTCGGGGCACGCCGCGTCGGCCGCCGCCTTCGCGACCGGCGTCGCGCTGGAGTCGCCGGCGTGGGGTGCGGCGGTGGCCCCGGTGGCCGCCGCGGTCGCCCTCTCCCGCGTGTACACCGGCGTCCACTTCCCGAGCGACGTGGCGGCGGGTGCGGCGCTCGGGGTGGGCGCCGCGTTCGCCGTACGGGGCATGGTGCCCACGCGCGCCCAGCACATGCCGCCGGCCCGGCCGCGCGCCGAGGTGCCGGCGCTGCCCCGGGGCGAGGGACTGGTGATGGTCGCCAACGTGGCCTCCGGCACCTCGGACCGGGTGCGGGCGCTGTGCGACGCGCTGCCCGACGCGGAGGTCGTCGAGTGCGACCCGAAGGACGTCCGGGCGGAGCTGGAGCGGGCCGCGGACCACGCCCGGGTGCTCGGCGTGTGCGGCGGCGACGGCACCGTCAACGCCGCCGCCGAGGTCGCCCTGCGCCATGGGCTGCCGCTGGCCGTGCTGCCCGGCGGCACGCTCAACCACTTCGCCTACGACCTCGGCGTCGAGGACGCCCGGGACCTGTGCCGGGCCCTGGAGGGCGGTGAGGGCGTACGGGTGGACGTGGGCCGGTTCGCCTCCGGCGGGCGGCGCGGCATCTTCCTGAACACCTTCAGCCTGGGTGTGTACCCCGAGCTGGTCAACGAGCGGGAGCGCTGGTCGTCGCGGATCGGCGGCTGGCCCGCCGGGGTGCTCGCGGCGGTGCGGGTGCTGCGCGCCGACCGGCATCCGCTGGAGGCGGAGGTGCGGGGCCGCCGGCGGCCGCTGTGGATGCTCTTCGCGGGCAACGGCACCTATCACCGCAGGGGCATCGCCTCCGGGCGCCGCCTCGACCTGGCGGACGGGCAACTGGACGTGCGGGTGGTGCACGGTGGTCGACGGCCCGCCCTGCGGCTGCTGTCCGCGGCGCTCGCCGGACCGCTGACGCGCTCCCCCGCCCACGCCGCGGTGCAGGTCTCCCGGCTGAGGCTGTCCGGCGTCGCGCCCGGCACGCTGATGGCGTACGACGGCGAACTCACCGAGACCGAGGGCGACCTGACGCTGGAGAAGCTGCCCGAGGCGCTCACGGTGTACCGCCCGCTGCCCGGCGACGGGTTCCTGCGCTGACGCCGAGTCGTCCGACGGCGCGCCCGACCGTTCCCTGACGCCACGTCAGTTCATTATGCGATACGCGCATCTCATCATCCGGCATCCGGGCGTACGGTGACCCCACCGTTCGGGAGAGCCGGAAGAGGGGCCCAGCATGCCGAAGCCGCAGGAGACCGCCGTCTACACGCACGGGCACCACGAGTCGGTGCTGCGCTCGCACACCTGGCGCACCGCCGCCAACAGCGCGGCGTACCTGCTCGGGTCGCTCAAGCCCCACATGAAGATCCTGGACATCGGCTGCGGGCCCGGCACCATCACCGCCGACCTGGCCGAACTCGTCCCGGACGGGCACGTCACCGGCGTGGACCGGGCCCCGGAGATCGTGGAGCGGGCACGGGCCACGGCCGCCGGACGCGGGCTCGGCAACACCGACTTCGCGGTCGCGGACGTGCACGCGCTGGACTACCCGGACGACACCTTCTGCGTGGTCCACGCCCACCAGGTGCTCCAGCACGTGGGCGACCCGGTCCAGGCCCTGCGCGAGATGCGCAGGGTGGCGAAGCCGGGCGGAATCGTCGCCGTCCGCGACTCCGACTACGGCGCGATGACCTGGTACCCCGCCTCCCCGGGCCTGGACGGCTGGCTGGACCTGTACCGACGGGTGGCCCGTGCCAACGGCGGCGAGCCGGACGCCGGACGGCGGCTGAGGTCCTGGGCGCTGGAGGCCGGGTTCACGGACATCACGGCGACCTCCGCCACCTGGACCTTCGCCACCCCCGAGGAGCGGAAGTGGTGGAGCGGCCTGTGGGCGGACCGCACCGTGGCGTCGGCGTACGCGCGACTGGCCACCGAGGGCGGCCACGCGACGGCGGAGGGGCTGCGGACCGTCTCGGCCGCCTGGCGGGAATGGGGCGCGCGGCCGGACGGCTGGTTCAGTGTGCTGCACGGAGAAATCCTGTGCCGAAAGGAATCCCGTCCCGTGCCTGAACGGTGAATAACGGGAAACCAGTACGACAGGAGGTTCGACGTTATGGTTCCGCTTCTGCTCGTACTGCTTCTCGCAATCGTTCTTTTCGGCGCCGGATTCGCCGTGAAGATTCTCTGGTGGATTGCCTTGGCAGTCCTGGTCCTGTGGCTGGTGGGCTTCCTCGCCCGCGGGACGACGGCCGGCGGCGGAAGGGGCCGCTGGTACAGGTGGTGAACGAGGTGTGACGAGGCCGCTGCCCCGGGAGTCGGACTCCCGGGGCAGCGGCCTTTCCGGCTCCGGAAGGTTCACTCCCGGGGCAGCAGCGGACCCAGCGGCCCGAGGTCCAGGTTGAGGTCCTCGGGCCGCAGTCCGTAGCGGTCGCGCAGTTCGGTCATGCGGTCGTCCAGGAGCATCAGGGTGAGCCCGATCCGCTCCTCCTGCTCCTCGCTCAGGTCGCCCTCGTCGACGCGGCGCAGCGCCTGGCGCTCCATGAGCTGGCGCAGCAGCTCCACCACGGTCAGCACCAGCTTGATCAGATCGCGCTCGACGGTGTCGGGCTCCAGGTCGAGGTGCTTGCGGGGTTCGCTCACGTCGATCAGTCTCCGAACGGGGACGGGACGTTGCGGTTGACCGAGCTGATCAGCGCGTTGAGGTCGATGCGGACCAGATCGACGTCGGCGATGCGCAGCGTGACGTCGCCGGTGATGACGACGCCGCCGGCCAGCAGCCGGTCGAGCAGGTCCACCAGGGCGATCTCACGGCGTTCGACGACGGTCATGCTCCCTCCCCCGTTCCTTCCTCGCCGGCGAACGAATAGGCGGCCCACGGGCCGGTGAGTTCCACCCGAATTCCGGGGGCGTCGTCCTTCGTCCGGTCCACCATTTCCACGAATTCCTCGGAGACGTCGCGCCGCACCAAATAGGCGGCGTTGAGGACGTTCCGTCCGGCGGCACCGGAGAGGCCGGGATTCTGCGGCGGGTGCAGCCGTGCGTCGTCGGCTCGGCCCGAGAGGGTCTCGTGCAGGCGGTTCGCGAACTCCTCGGCCCTGCTCCACAGGTCGTCGCTCGCCCGCGTCTGCCGGCGCCGCTGCCGCAGGTAGTCCCGGCCCGTGGCGGGCTTCGGGGCGGGCTCCGCCCGGCCGGCGGCCTGGTCGGTGCCCGACTCGACGTAGATCTTGACGCCCCATTCCACGCGCCCTTCGAGGCGGTCGAGGATGCGCCGGAAGGACTCCTCCCTTTCCTCCATCATCGTGCGCACCCCGCTGTCGTCCCGGAAGACGGTGGCCAGCCGGAGCGGCAGCGGGGTGGTGACGACCGTGAGCGCGTCGATGACCTGCTGGTGGGCGCGGGCGGTCCCGGCGAGCCAGTCCAGGTCCTCCAGGTGCGCGCGCAGCGCCTCCTCGCTGAAGTCGGCCTCCGGGACGTGGCTGACGACGGCGACCAGGCCGCCGTGAGGCAGCAGCCTGGGCGGGTCGCCCGCCACCCCGGTCAGCTGGGACTGGAGGGCCGCGCCGAAGGGCCGGCAGACGGCGTAGACGTACCGCAGTCCGGTCACGGTGCCTCCCTAGGAACGCGGCCCGGGTCCAGTTCGCGCAGTCGTTCGCGCAGTGCGGCGTTCTCCCGGGTCAGCTCGTCGTGCCGGGCGCGCGACGAGAGCGCGGGGTCGCTCTCCCACCAGTCGATGCCCATCTCCTTGGCCTTGTCGACGGAGGCGACGACGAGGCGCAGCTTGATCGTGAGCAGCTCGATGTCGAGGAGGTTGATCCGGATGTCACCCGCGATCACGACTCCCTTGTCGAGCACGCGCTCCAGGATGTCGGCGAGGTTGGCGCTCTGTCCCTGGCCGTAGGGATCGGGCAGCCGGCCGGGCGTGGTCATCGACGGCTCCCGCGATCGGCGTCCTCGTAGTCGTCACGGGGCGCGTACTCGTCCTCGGCGTCGGCGTCGGCGGCCTCCTCGTCGTCCTCCTCCTCGTAGCCGCCCTCGGGCTCGGGCTCCTCGTCGTACTCGTCCTCGGGCTCGTCCTCTGCCTCGGGCTCGTCCTCGGGCTCGTCCTCTGCCTTGGGCTCGTCCTCGTACTCGGCCTCGGGGTCCTCCTCGTCGTCCTCGTCCTGGGGCGGCTCCTCGTCGTACTCGCCCTCGGGCTCCTCCTCGTACTCGCCCTCGGGGCCCTCCTCGTCCTCGGCCCGCTCCTCGTCGTCGGACCGCTCCTCGTCGTCGGACCGCTCCTCGTCGTCGGGCCGCTCCTCGTCGTCGGGCCGCTCCTCGTCCTCGGGCCGCTCCTCGTCCTCGGGCCGCTCCTCCGCCTCGGAGTTCTCTTCCTCCTGCTCCTGCGCGAGGGCGTCCTCGTGGCTCCGGACGACCTCGCCGTCGCGGATCTCGCCGCGCCAGCCGTCGTCGGCCTCGCCCTTGAGGGTGATGTGCCGGACGTAGTTCTTGAGGTCGAGCCGGGCCCGGCGGCCCTGGGCGCGCCAGAGGTTGCCGGTCTTCTCGAAGAATCCCTTGGGGTAGTACTCGATGACCAGGATCACCCGGGTCAGGCTGTCGGCGAGCTTGTGGAAGCTGACGACGCCCTTGGTGGTGCCCTTGGCGCCCTCCGACGTCCAGGAGATCCGGTCGTCGGGGACCTGCTCGGTGGTCTTCGCCTTCCAGCTGCGGTTGGACCAGAAGACCTTCAGCTGCCAGTCGGAGGACGTGTCGTCGGCGCGGTTCGCGCTCTTGACGCCCTTGGCGAAGGTGCTGAAGTCCTGGTACTGGGTCCACTGGTCGTAGGCCGTGCGCAGGGGCACCCCGACGTCGACGTACTCGATGATGACCGTCGGCTTCTGACCGCCGCCGCCCTTCTTCCGGCCCTTGCCGCCGACGAGGTCCTTGAAGGCGCCGGCCACGTTGTCCTTGACCTTGCCCGCGCCCACCTCGAAGGCGGCGCGCATCGGGCTCTTGCCCTCGGCCAGCTTGCGTCCGCCGTCGAGGGCGAGCTTGGCGAATCCGGGGCTGTTGCCCTCGGCGATGTCGTTGAGCTTGCCCGTGGTCTCGCCGAGCTTGGTGCCGACGCCGGTCAGCAGCCGTGTGACCTGTGCGGCGAGGTAGTCCTGCACCTCCGCCTTCAGGCGGTCGGCCGCCTCGCTCTGCGCCACGTCCGCCAGCGGGTTCTTCCTGGCGGCCTTGCCGGCCGTGGAGGCCGCGGACCCGAGGGTGTCGCTCATCGCTCACCACCGCCCTTCGACTGCCGGTCACCGGCGGCCCCGCGGGCCGCGTTCCTGGCCCCGGCGGTCTTCTTGCCGGCCGCCTTGCGAGCGGGCTGGGCCCGCTTGGCGGCCGTCTTCTTCGCCGCGGTCCTGGCCGCGGTCTTCTTCGCGGGCGCCTTCTTGGCCGCCTTGCGTGCCGGGGCCGGGGCCTTCCTCGCCGCCCGTTCCCGCCGCTCGTCGCCCTCGTCGCGCCCCTCGTCCTCGTCGCGCCGGTCGCGCTCTTCGGGCTCGTCGCGCTCTTCGGGCTCGTCGTCGTGATCGCCGTACTCCTCCCGCGGCTCCGGGTCCTCCGAGGCCCCGGAGCCGCGGGAGTCGTCCGGCCCCACGCCGGGCGCCTTCGACGCGGCGCCGGAGAGCTGGTCGCGGACCTGCGCCGTGCGGCCGTGCAGACGGTCGGCGAGCGCGTCGATCTGCCGCTCGACCAGCGCGCCCGAGGCCGCCTTGCCGACGCCCCGCAGGTCGGTGCGCAGCTGGTCCCCGATCTCCTTGAACTGGGGGTTGTTCTGCAGCTGCGAGCCGACCAGTTCCGCGATGCCCTTCGGCGTCAGGTTCATCTTCTTGCCGGCCACCATGGTGCCGACGGCCACCGCGAGTTTCAGCTTCTTCGTGCGTCCCAGCAGATATCCGGCCCCCACCGCGAGGCCCATCCCGACTCGGTTCATGGTGCCGTACCGTTGCCCAATCCCGCGCTCGCGCGCGTTGCCGTCTCCAGCCGGTCCAGAAGCTCGTCCTCCTGCCGGTCGAACTCCTCCTCGGTGATCTCTCCGGCCTCCAGCCGCTCCTCCAGACGGGCCAGTTCGGCTCGGACCGTGGCGGGGTCGTAGTAGATCCGCTCGGCCTCGTTCAACACCTGTCTGATGGCCCAGGCGCTGCCGCGCACCGGGGCGAACGGCAGCAGCAGGACCTCCGAGATCAGACCCACGTCCTCACTCCGTTCCGACGTCCGTTCCGCCGGCCGCGGTCCCCGCGGGCTCGGCCGGGCCGGGCTCGACGAAGCTGTACGGCGGCAGCGGTCCGTTCACCCGCACCTCCAGGTGCGGCATGTCCGCGCGGACCCGTTCCACCGCGGCCAGGAACTCCTCGGCCGACTCCCGGTTCACCAGGAACGACACGTTGGCCAGCCAGCCGGTGGACTCGGGGCCCGTGCTCACGGCGTCGGCCGCCGGCTCCAGCGCGCGCTCCAGCGCGGCGGCGTCGTCGGCCTCCTTGTCCTTGACCGCGGCGGCGACCATCTCGCCGAGCCGGATCTTGTCCTCGTAGCTTCCGCCGCCCTGCCGGCGGTTGGACTCGGCCAGGGCGCGGATCTCCGGGTTCCCGGCCATCACGTGGTGCAGGACGGCCTCCTCCACGTGATTGGCCTTGATGTTGTACTCCACCCGGCCGTCGAGGGCGCCGAGGCGCTCCTCGTAGTGCTCCGCGCGCTCGGCGAGCACCGCGGTGACCGCGTCGTCGTCCGGGGCCACGCTCCCGAAGCGCATGGGCAGGACGCAGCCCGACCCGCCCACCTCGCTCAGCACGTTCTGATGGGCGAGGAGTTCCCTGCGCTTGGGACGCAGCCCCTCGGGCGCGTCGCTGACCACGGCGGCCAGCCCGCCCTGCTTCAGCACGCGCACCGGGCCCGGGGGATCACCGACGCCGGTCAGTCCCTCCGGGACGGAGGGGTGCGAGACGGCCGTGATGCCGTAGACGTACGTGCTCACTCCTGCTCCTCCTTCCGGCGCGAGGACGTGGTCTTGCGGGCGCGCGGACGGGACTCGGTCTCGCGCTCGGAGCCGCTCCCCTCACGGGCCTGCTTGAACGCGTCGGAGATCGTCTCGGCGGCGCCGGACAGCGCCCCCTTGGACTTGCCGCGGGCGCCGGACTCGGTCATCTCACCGACCAGGTCGGGCAGCCCCGGGTCCTTGCGGGGCCCGGCCTCCAGGTCGAGCCGGTTGCACGCCTCGGCGAAGCGCAGATACGTGTCGACGCTGGCGACGACGACACGGACGTCGATCTTCAGGATCTCGATACCGACCAGGGAGACGCGCACGAATGCGTCGATGACGAGCCCCCTGTCCAGGACAAGCTCAAGCACGTCGTAAAGGCCGCTGCTGCCGCCTCCACCGCCGGTCTGTTGTGCCGGTACGACAGTCATGCCAGCTGTTCCTCCTCGTATGCGTGGATGTGTGTCGCGTGGATGTGTGTGGTGTGCGGTTCTCGTCCGTGGTGCGGTCGCGCGGGTGCACGGACCGTGTCCGCGGCGCGCGGACGTGATCGACCGGCCGGGCGGCCTAGCGGCCACCGCGGGCGTCGGCCCGTCCCCGCTCGTAGCGCCGCACCCGGCGGTATCCGGTGAGCTGCCCCTCGGGGTCGAGCTGCACCAGGTAGCTCGCCATCAGGCTCATCGTGTCGGGGACGCGCTCCAGCTCGAGCACCTCGACCTCCAGTGCCCAGCCCTCCTCCGTCTGCTCGAAGGACGACACGGACTCGGCGGTCATTCCGGTGAGTTCCGCGAGTTGGGCGCGAGCCTCGCGCAGCACCTCCATCGGCCGCGGTCGGCGCGACTCCTGCGCTTCATGTGAGTTGTGGGTCTTTCGTGACTCCTGGGAGTCCTGTGACTTCTGTGATTTCCGTGAACTCTGTTGTGAGCCTTGTGATTCGGACGTGTTGTTCGTGTTCGACATGGCCACCTCCCCCTCCGTGTGGCCGCAAGAGTGTTCGCCAAACCTCCACGGACTCACCTGTGCTGCCGAGATTCCGCTCAGCCGCGCAGGGCGTCCAGCCTCCGCCGGGCGGGGCCCAGGCTCCGCGCGCGCCCGGTGATCCGGGCCCAGGGGCGGGTACGCGCCTGGTCGGCGGCGTCCGCGATCGTCCAGCGGCGCGCGTGCAGCGCGGGATCGTCGAGCTGGTCCCAGGACAGCGGGGTGGCGACGGGCGCGCCGGGCAGCGCCCGGACGGTGTAGGGGGCGACCGCGGTCTGCGCGTAGGCGTTGCGCTGGATGTCGAGGTAGAGCCGGTCGCCGCGGTCCTTCTTGCGGGCCGCGGTGGTGAGCCGGTCGGGATGCCCGGCGGCCAGCACGTCGGCGACGTCGCGGGCGAACTCCCGTACCTCGTCGAATCCGTGACGGCCGTTCAGCGGCACGACCACGTGCAGCCCGCGGGACCCGGTGGTCATCAGCGCCGACGGCAGCTTCAGCTCGTCGAGCAGTCCGCCCAGCAGGACGGCCGCCTCCCGCACGGCCGGGAAGTCGTCGCCGGCCGGATCGAGGTCGAAGACCATCAGGTCCGGCGTCTGGACCGCCCCCACCCGGGAGAGCCAGCGGTGCAGGGTGAGGGCGGCCTGGTCGGCGAGGTACAGGAGCGTGGCGGTGTCGTCGCACACCGTGTGGCGGACGGTGCCGCCCTCCTTGGCCACCTCCGCACGGGCGATCCAGTCCGGGTAGTGCTCCGGGGTGTTCTTCTGCATGAACCGGGGCCCGTCCACGCCGTCGGGGCGACGCTCCAGCATCAGCGGGCGGCCCCGCAGGTGCGGCAGCACGAACGGGGCCACGGAGTGGTAGTAGTCGACCAGGTCGGCCTTGGTGTACTCCTCGGTGCCGCTCTCCGCGGGGAACAGCACCTTGTCCGGTCGGTGCACCTCCACCGAGCGCCGGCCGGCCCGGACGGTCCGTACGGCGTCACGGCTCACGGGACGATCGCCTGCTCCACCAGCATCCGTCCGGCGGCCTCGATGGACTGGGCGTCGATCCCCGCGGCGTGCAGCTCCTCGGCCGGGCTCGCGGAGCCGGGCATGGTCTCGACGGCGAGCCGCACCAGACGGGGCACGGGCCGCCCGTCGGTGAACGCGTCGAGGACCGCGTCGCCGATGCCGCCCTCCCGGCGGTGGTCCTCGACGGTCAGGAGGCAGCCGGTGTCCTCGGCGGCCTGCCGCAGGGTGGCCCGGTCGACGGGCTTGACCGAGTAGAGGTCGATCACCCGGACCCGGATGCCGTCCCGCTCCAGGGCGTCGGCCGCGGCCAGTGCCTCGTGCACGGTGACGCCGGCCGCGACGACGGTGAGCCGGTCCTCGTCGGAGGAACGCAGCACCTTGCTGCCGCCGACCGGGAACTCCTCGTCGGCGCCGTAGATCACCTTGCTGCCGCCGCGCGAGGTGCGCAGGTAGCGGATGCCCTCCAGGCCGGCCATCTCGGCGACCAGGCGGGCGGTCTGGTTGGCGTCGCACGGGTAGAGCACGGTGGAACCGTGGACGGCGCGCATCATGGCGATGTCCTCCAGCCCCATCTGGCTGGGTCCGTCCTGGCCGATGGCGACGCCCGCGTGGGAGCCGACGAGGTTGATGCCGGAGCCGCTGACGGACGCCATGCGCACGAAGTCGTAGGCGCGGGTCAGGAAGGCGGCGAAGGAGGTGGCGAAGGGCACCCAGCCGCGCGCGGCCATTCCCACCGCGGCGGCGACCATCTGCTGCTCGGCGATGTAGCACTCGAAGTACCGCTCGGGGTGCTCCTTGGCGAAGTACTCGGCGCGGGTCGAGTCCCCGACCTCGCCGTCGAGGGCGACCACGTCGCCCCGGGCGGTGCCGAGCGCGGCGAGGGCTTCACCGAAGGCGTTGCGGGTGGCGACCTCGTCGCCCTTGTCGTAGCGCGGCAGTTCGGCCTCCCCGGTGCCGGCCGAGTGCAGCGCCCGCGCGGCCGGCGGCTCCTGCACCCGCACCCGGAGGTCGCGTGCTCCGCCCAGCTCGGCGATCGCCTCCTCGGCCTCGGGCAGGGGCTTGCCGTGCTGGCCCTCGCGGTCCTCGACGGCCTCGACTCCCTTGCCCTTGAGGGTGCGGGCGATGATGGCCGTGGGCTGGCCCTGAGTGGACAGGGCCTCGCCGTAGGCGCGGTCGATGGCGTCCACGTCGTGGCCGTCGATCTCGACGGTGTGCCAGTCGAAGGCCCGGAAACGGCGGGCGTACGCGTCGAGGTCGTGGCCGTGCCGGGTCGGGCCGCGCTGCCCCAGCCGGTTGACGTCGACGATCACGACGAGGTTGTCCAGGCGCTCGTGGCCGGCGTGCTCCGCGGCCTCCCACACCGAGCCCTCGGCCATCTCGCTGTCGCCGCACAGCACCCACACGCGGTAGTCGGTGCGGTCCAGCCGTTTGCCGGCCAGCGCGATGCCCACGCCGACGGGCAGGCCCTGGCCGAGCGAGCCGGTGGCCGTCTCTACCCACGGCAGCCGCTGCGGGGTGGGGTGGCCCTCCAGTCGGCTGCCCAGCTTGCGGAAGGTCAGCAACTCCTCGTCGTCGATGGCGCCGGCCGCCTTGTAGGCGGAGTAGAGGAGGGGCGAGGCGTGTCCCTTGGAGAGGACGAAGCGGTCGTTGCCGGGGTGGGCGGGGCGCTCGAAGTCGTAGCGGAGGTGGTGGGCGAGGAGTACGGCCATCAGGTCCGCGGCGGACATCGAGGACGTGGGGTGCCCGGAGCCCGCGGCGGCGGACGCCCGCACGCTGTCCACGCGCAGTTGCTGTCCGAGGTCGACGAGTTCACCGGTGTTCATGAGTCTCCTTCCACGGCACGGCCGTCGGTTCGCTTGACGGGGCCGGGGGCGATGTCGGGTCCGGGCGGCGGCTGGTTCGGCGGGGGTTCGGGGCCGGGGTCGGCGGGGGGACCGGCGGAGCGCGTCGGCGCGGGGGCGCCGGGCGACCGGGTTCGGCCGGACGACCGGGTTCCGCCGGGCGCCTCGGAGCGCCTGACCCCGGTGGACGGCTTCGGCGCGGCGGACGGCTCGGCAGCCTTCCGTGACGTGCCGGGCGCGTGGGCCGGGCGGGGCCGGGTGCTCTCCGAGGTGCGGTGCCTCTTGCCGGAGGCCCCGTCCGCGCCGGGCCGGCCGGGGTGCTTCCGGGCCGGTTCGCCGCCCGGCTGTGCCTTGGCCGGTTCACCACCCGGCTGGCTCTTCGCGGGTTCACCACCCGGCTGCCCCTTCGCGGGTTCACCGCCCGGCTGGCTCTTCGCGGATTCACCGCCCGGCTGGCTCTTCGCGGGCTCTTCGCCCGGCCGCGCCTTCGCCGGCTCCCCGCCCTGGCGCCCCTCGGCCGGCTCCGTTCTGCCGGGGCCACCCACCGATCCCGCCGACCCCGCCGGCCCGGCGTCCGGCCGTCCCGGTACCCGGGCCACCTCGGGAGAGGCCGACTCCAGGGGTACGGACCAGGACCGTACGAGGCCCAGCTGGACCGCCTGGCGGGGCAGCACCGCGTCGAGCAGCCAGTCCGCGGCCACCCGCACCCGGTTGCCCGGCATCGCCGCGAGGTGGTAGCCGCGGGTGACCGCGCCCGCCGCCGGGCCGGACATGGGCACCCCCAGCGGATTGGCCGCGGCCTTCGCCCCGCCCAGGTCCACCACGAACCCCATGTCCCGGTGCCGGTAGGCGCGCCGCTGCCCGCCGATGCCGAGCGACGCGGCGACGTTCTCGGCGCAGACCTTGCCGTGCCGCCAGGCGTGCTGCGCGGTCATCGGCGTGTACTGGCCCGGCTTGGTCAGGTCGGGCACGGCGGCCACGTCACCGCAGGCGAACAGCTCGGGCCGCCCCGGCACCTGGAGGTGCGGGTCGACCAGCAGCCGCCCGCGCTCCATGGGCAGCCCCAGGGACTCCACCAGCGGGTCGGGCCGTACGCCCACGCACCACACCAGCGTCCGGGTGTCCACGGTCGTGCCGTCGGTCAGCAGCACCCCGTCGTGCGTGGCCTCCTTCACGGAGGTCCCCATGCGCACGTCGACGCCCCGCTGCCGCAGGACCCGCTCGGCGGTGCGGGAGAGCCGTTCGTCCATCTCCGGCAGCACCCGTTCCGCCACGTCCAGCAGCATCCAGCGGGGCCGCATGCCGGTGCGCATCGGATGCCGGCGGACCTGGGCGTCGGTGTACATCTGGCCGTGCGCGGCGACCTCGGTGCCGGTGTATCCCGCGCCCACCACGACGAAGGTGCAGCGGGCGGCGCACTCGGCGCGGTCGTCGGCCGCCGCGGCCAGCTCCACCTGCCGGGTCACGTGGTCGCGCAGATAAAGGGCTTCCGGCAGGCCGCGGAAGCCGTGGGCGTGCTCGGCGACGCCGGGAATGGGCAGCAGCTTGTTGACGCTGCCCGCGGCGAGCACCAGCCGGTCGTAGCGCAGCGTGCCCTCGCCGCCCTCCGGGTCCGTGTAGTGCACGGTGCGTCCGTCGAGGTCGATGCCGTCGGCCTCGCCGAGCACCAGCCGGACGCGGGGCAGGGTGCCCGACAGGGACACGCTGACCCGGCGCGGTTCCAGGATTCCGGCGGCGACCTGGGGCAGCAGGGGCAGATAGAGGAAGTAGTCGGTCGGGTTGAGCAGGACGATGTCGGCCTGGTGCCGGGTGAGCCGGGACAGGGTGCGGGCCGTCCGGTACCCGGCGAAGCCGGCGCCGACGATCACGATGCGGGGTCGGCTCACGGTTCGCCTCCGGGCTGTCGCGTACCTCGTGAGCCTTCCGCGTCCCCTTGACCAGGGCGCCCAAACGTCCGGCGGGGCGGCGGCCCGCCGGCCCCTCGGTTTCCCCGCCGCCGCCCGGGTACCCGGCCGCGGACCCACCCCCTCCACTTCCCGGAGGCAACCCCTCATGCCCGAGTACGGCTACTTCCTCTCGTGCGAGCAGTACGGTCCCGCGGAGCTGATCGAGCAGGCGCGGATGGCCGAGCAGGCCGGGTTCCAGGCACTGTGGATCTCGGACCACTACCACCCGTGGAACGGCGAGCAGGGGCAGAGCCCGTTCGTCTGGTCGGTCATCGGCGCGCTCTCCGACGCCGTGTCCCTGCCCGTCGAGACGGCGGTGACCTGCCCGACCGTGCGCATCCACCCGGCGGTGGTGGCGCAGGCGGCGGCGACCAGCGCGGTGATGACGGACGGCCGCTTCCGGCTCGGCGTCGGCACCGGCGAGGCACTGAACGAGCACATCCTCGGCGACGCCTGGCCGGCCGCGCACGTGCGCCTGGAGATGCTGGAGGAGGCGATCCTCGTCATGCGGCGGCTGTTCACCGGCGAGGAGGTCAACCACCACGGCACGCACTACACGGTGGAGAACGCCCGCCTGTACACCGTCCCGGACGAGCCCGTCCCGATCGACATCTCCGGCTTCGGCCCGGCCGCCACCAAGCTGGCCGCGCGGGTGGGCGACGGGTACATCACGATGATGCCGGACGCCTCGATGGTGGAGCAGTACCGCAAGGGCGGGGGCGGCGGGAAGCTCGTCAGCGGGGGCACCAAGGTCTGCTACGACACCGAACGGGACGCGGCGGTGCGGACCGTGCACCGGCTGTGGGCCAACGAGCTGCTGCCGGGAGAGCTGGGGCAGGTGCTGCCCTCACCCAAGCACTTCGAACAGGCGCAGACCCTGGTCACCGAGGACATGGTCCGTTCCAACCGGGTCTGCGGCGACGACGCGGACGAACACGTCGCGGAACTGAGGCGGTTCGCCGACGCCGGCTTCGACCGGGTCTACGTCAACCAGATCGGGCCGGACCTGCGCGGCTTCTTCGACTTCTACCGCACCAAGGTGCTGCCGCGGCTCCACGAGGAGTCCTGACCCGCGAGCAGAAGGGCGCCCCCGCGCGACGCATGTCGTGCGGGGGCGCCCTTCTGTCCACGGCCGGCCGTGTCCTCACGGCCGCTGTGCCCCGCCCTCACCGGGCCTCGGGGTCGATGTCGTCCTGGCGCGGCGCCGCGGGCCCGGTGCCGCCCGGTGCGGGCGTACCGGCCCCCGGGGCGCCGGTGGCTCCGCCCGCGCCGCCGGGCGCGACCGGCGGCATCGGCGGGTACGGCATGCCGAGCCCGCTCGGCGGCACGCCCGGCGCGTCACCGCCCACCACGTGCTGGTGCCCGGCACCCGGCCGGTCCGTGTGGGGCTTGGCGGCTCGGCGCAGCAGGTGGGCCACCACCCCCAGGAGGACGGCCGTGATCAGCGCGGCGGCCCAGTCGGGCAGGGCGACCGCGAGGGCCAGGCCCACGGTGAGCGCGAGCGCGGCGCCCGCGTACAGGGCGGCGGCGCCGGAGGCGGCGTACAGGGTGGCCTTGCGACGCTGCTTGCGGGTCTGTTCGCGCAGCTCGTCGCGCACGGTCTCGCGTGCCACCTGCGCCAGTTCGTCGACCAGATGCTTGTCCAGGTGTTCCAAGTGATCCATGCGGTCCATGCGTTGCGGGTACCCCCGGGCGCACCGTCCATGGGCGGGGACGGCGGGACCGGTCCCGCCCTCCCAACTAGGCTCCTGCGCATGGACATTCTGGGAGCCACACTGCGCATCTATGTCGACGACCTGGAGAAGGCGATCCCCTTCTACGAGGGCCTGGCCGGCGGCCGGGCGCTCCGCTTCGAACGCGGCGGCGTCCAAGTCGCCGCGGTCGGCTGCTTCCTGCTGATGAGCGGACCCGAGTCCCAGCTCGAGGTGTTGCGCAAGGTGGCCGCGACGATCGCCGTGACGGACGTCGAGGAGACCCACCGGGTCCTCAGCTCCCTCGGCGCGGACATCATCGCGGGCCCCGTCCCGACGCCGGCGGGCCGCAACCTGATCGCCCGGCACCCGGACGGGGCGATCTACGAGTACGTGGACCGGCGGGCGTAGTTCCGGGCCGGGCGGGGCTCAGTCCCCGCCCGGCCGCATCCTGAAGTCGTACCGGGCCGGGAGCGGTTCGTCGCCGAGCGCGGCCCACAGCCGGCCGATGACCTCGTCGCCCTCGCGCAGGTCGGCGACCTCGAAACCCTCGTCGAAGACGGCCCGCGCCCGCTCCCTTCGGCCCTCGGCGGCGAGCAGCGCCGCCTCGGTCAGCCGGAACCGGCCGCGGGCCCGGACGGCAGGAGGCAGCCGCTCCCACACGGAACGGGCGTCCGCCGTGCGCCCCACCGCGAGCAGCGCCCCGATCGCCTCGCCGCCGAGCGCGGCCGTGGCCGCCGTCCAGGTCGCTCCGTCGGCGCCGGCGGCCGCCTGGGGGAGGTCCCCCGCCTCACCGGTCCCGGGCGCGCCGGCCGTCCCGGAGGAGCCGTCCGCGCCGCCCCTCGCCCATGCGCACAGGTCGTCGAAGGCTTCCGCGTACCGATCGGCGGCCCGCTCGTCGTGCCCCTCCTCCCGGTCGGCCACGGCGAGGCAGCGCAGCAGCGGCCAGCGGGCGGTGGCCCGGTCGAGGCCGCGCTCCCAGCTGCGCACCGCCTGCGCGCGGTCGCCCTCGTGCCACTGGGCGACACCCAGGTGGTACTCGGCGGCGGGCGTCGCCGCCGCCGTCTCCAGCATGTCGCGCCACGGGCGGGCGACCAGCGTGCCGCCGGGCGGCGCGTGGTGGTCGGGCTCGGGCAGCGAGCCGGCGTGCAGCAGGTGCAGCCAGGGCCGCTGCTCGTCGCCCAGGGTGGCCTCGTCGAACGGGGTGCCGGGCAGTTTCCAGCCGGTGCGCAGCACTTCAAGGGCGCCCCAGCCCGACCCGGCGGCCAGGCGCTCGCCGGGGTCGGCGTCCGCGTGGCGCAGCCACTCCCGGTAGGCGGCGTCGACCTCGGCGCGCGGCAGGGCCGCCTCCAGCCGGTCCTCCGCCCCGCGCAGTACGCCGTGCCACTCCCCTTCGGGGTCGGCGTCCAGCGGCCCGTACGCCTCCAGCCAGGACACCTCGCTCTCCGCCTCCAGCTTCACGTGCTCCAGCTGGGTGCGGGCGAGCCCGGCCTGGATCTCGCAGTAGCCCCCGGTGCCGGGTTCGGTGAGCCACTCCTGCCAGCGCCGCCCGCCCGGTCCCGTGCCCCACACGAAGAGCTTCCGGCCGCGCAGCGCGTCGGTCGACGTCTGCACCAGTCCGTGCCCGTCCGCGTCCAGGGCGGCGATCCAGCGGCGCCGGCCGTCCGGCACCTCGTAGAACCAGTCGGCGGCGTAGGCGCTGTTGCGCGGGTACGTCCGGTCCGCTCCGTCGTACGACGGCACGGGGACGCGGCGCAGCCGCCGCTCGTAGCCGAACAGCCAGGCCTCGTCGGCGGGCGCGAGGACGCGGCGGTCCTCGGGGACCGCGATGTTGGACCACCAATAGGTGGGCACCGGACGTTCGTGCGGGTTGCGGATGCGGACGCCGACGCGGAGGAAGTCCGAACCCTCCGGAAGCCACAGGTCGACCTGGAAGGGCAGGTCCCGCAGCCGCTCCCACTCCCACAGACGCAGCATCTCCCCGCCGTCGGGGGCCGGCACGCGGGCGGCGTGCACGGGCGAGCAGGAGAGGGTGGTGTGGCCGGTGGCGCCGATGTTCCATTCGATGCCGCCGGAGAACCAGGCGCCGTTGAGGGCGAAGTTGGCGGGCTGGAGGACGGGGTTGACGTAGAGCAGTTCACGGTCGGTCGGCTTGTGGAAGAGGGAGGTGACGCGGCCGCCCAGGGCGGGCAGGACGGTGGCCCGCAGCCGGTCGTTCTCCAGGACGAGGGCGTCGAACTCGCGGGGTTCGCGCACCCGCCCGTAGCCGTCGCGGACCGGCGCGGGCAGCAGGCTGCGCAGGGGTGCGTAGCCGACCTGCCGGGCCATCTCGCGGGGCAGGGCGGCCCGGTCGCGTGCGTCGATGCGGTGGGCCTCGTCCAGGGGGCGCAGTGGCGGCAGGGGGTTGTCCGGGCCGAGCGGCGCGGCGGGCAGCGTCAGTACCTCACGTCGGATGGTCGTCACGCTTCCCCATGGAAGCCGCTCGCGGGCCCGCTGAACAGGGTGCCCACCCCACCGATATTCGGTGGGCGGTGGTCCGGGACCGACGTACAGTCGGTCGGTCGGTGACGAGCACGAAGGAGCGGCGCGTGAGTGAACGGCACACCTACCGGGTGATCGTCCGGGGCACCTGGGAGGGGCTGACCGAGGACGCCCGGACGCGGCTGCTCGCCGAGGCGGGGGACCACGGGATGGCGAGCATGCGCTTCACGGAGGAGGGCTCGCTGTCGTACGAGCCCTCGCCGCTGAAGCACTTCTCCCTGCGGTACGTCGTGGTGTCCGACGCCGCGGACGGCGAGGAGATGGCGGGCGCGATCGCCGAGGACCGGGCGGAGACGGCGCTGCGGGCGCTCGGCTACGGGTTCCGCGATCTCAGGTCGACGGTGACGGACCTGGACACCATGAAGATCAACCGGAAGTCACGCTCTCGGCGGTGACGGCCCAGCGCTGGTGGTCCCGCCAGGCGCCGTCGATGTGGAGCATCCGCGGCGAGAAGCCCTCCAGGTGGAAGCCGCAGGCGCGGGCCAGCGCGATGGAGGCGGCGTTGCCCGGCTGCACGTTGATCTCCAGCCGGTGCAGCCGCATCGGCCCGAAGGCGTACCGCACGACGAGGTCCAGGCCCTCGCGCATCAGGCCCCGCCCGGCCGCGTGCGCGAACGCGCCGTAGCCGAGCGCGCCGCTCATGAAGCCGCCGTGGACGATGTTGTTGATGTTGACGAACCCGGCGATGGCGCCTGGGTCGGCGCCCGCGTCCTTCTCGCAGATCAGGAACCCGGCCTTGGTGGGGTCCTCGATCAGCCGGGCCGCGTACGCCTCGTACGCCTGGGCGGTGTCCGGCGGGAAGAGCCACGGGTGGTGCAGGTCCTTGCTCTCCCGGGCACGGGCGGTGAACTCGGCGCCGTCCTCGTAGGTGAAGTGGCGTATGCCCACCCGGGGGCCCTCGGCCAGGTAGCGGGATGCGTTGTGCGGCATTCCGCCAGCCTACGACGCACGCGTGCGGGGCGCGGGTCAGCGCAGCGCCGGTGCGTCCAGCGTCAGGGTGCCCGCGTCCGCGTCGAGTTCCGCCGTCACGCCGAACGGGATGGTCAGCGCCCCCTCGCAGTGCCCGAAGCCGAAGTCCTCGACGACCGGCACGCCGAGTCCGCCGAGCCGGTCGGCCAGCATCGGCCGCAGCCGTTCGTAGGGCTCGCACGCGTGCCAGGAACCCAGCAGGATCCCGCGGACGCCCTCCAGCAGGCCGGCCCGCAGCAGCTGCGTGAGGTAGCGGTCCAGCCGGTACGTCTCCTCCCCCACGTCCTCCAGGCACAGCAGTCCGCCGCGCGCGGACGCCCGCGCGTGCGGGCTGCCCACCTCGGCGGCGAGCAGGCACAGGCAGCCGCCGAGGGTGACGCCCCGCGCCCGGCCGGGGACCAGGGGCGTGCCGCCGGAGGCGATCACGCGGACCGTCTCGGGGGCGAACAGGGTGGCCTTCAGGTGCTCCTGCGCCCGTGCGTTCTTGAGGAAGTCGATCCCGGCCGCCATCGGTCCGTGCAGGGTGACGAGGCCCAGCCGGGTGGCGAACGCCTCGTGCAGCGCCGTGATGTCGCTGAAGCCGACCAGCACCTTGGGCCCCGCCGCCCGCATCGCCTCCCAGTCGAGGAGGTCGGCCATGCGCTGGACGCCGTATCCGCCGCGGGCGCACAGCACCGCGTCGACGGACGGGTCGCACCAGGCCGTCTGGAGGTCGGCGGCCCGGTCGGCGTCGGTGCCCGCGAGGTAGTCGAAGGCGGCGTGCCGGTCCAGGACGTGCGGGGCCACCACCGGGTCGAGGTCCCAGCCGCGCAGCACGTCCAGTCCGGCCTGGAGGCGCTCCTCCGGCACGGGACCGCTGGGGGCGACGACGGCGACGCGCGCTCCGGGGGCGAGCCGGGGCGGGCGGGTCAGGGGCTTCACCGGGTCAGCTCCAGGGTGGGGACGCCGGGTGGCTTCAGCCCGAAGACCTGGGAGTACAGGGAGAGTTCGGCCTCCAGGGCGCGCACCATGGTCTCGGCCCGCCGGAAGCCGTGCCCCTCGCCCTCGAAGGTGAGGTAGGCGTGCGGCACCCCGCGGCCGGCGACGCCTTCGAGGAACCGCTCGCACTGCGCGGGCGGGCAGATCACGTCGTCCAGTCCCTGGAGCAGCAGGAAGGGCGCGGTGACCCGGTCGGCGCGGCCGGCGGGGGACCGCTCGGCGTAGCGGTCGGGGACCTGGGCGTGGGGGCCGATCAGGCTCTCCAGGTACTGCGACTCGAAGTCGTGGGTGCCGCCCGTGGCCCAGCCGGTGAGGTCGAGGACCGGGTAGATGACGGTGCCGCAGGCGTACACGTCGGTGGTGGCCAGGGAGGCGGCGGCCGTCCAGCCCCCCGCGCTGCCGCCGCGCACGGCCAGGCGCTCCCGGTCGGCGGTGCCCTCGTCGGCGAGGGCGAGGGCTACGGCCGCGCAGTCCTCCACATCGACGACGCCCCACTGCTCGCGCAGCCGGTCGCGGTACTCCCGGCCGTACCCGGTGGAGCCGCCGTAGTTGACCTCGGCGACGCCGATGCCGCGGGAGGTGAAGTAGGCGATCTCCAGGTCCAGGACGAGGGGCGAGCGGCTGGTGGGGCCGCCGTGCGCCCAGATCACGTACGGCGGCAGTTCGCCGTCCGGGGCGCGGAAGCCGGGGTGGTGCGGCGGGTACACGTGCGCGTGGATCTCGCGTCCGCCCGGGCCGGTGAAGGTGCGGCCGCGCGGGCGGGGGTAATAGGCCGGGGCCACGGCGTCCTGATGCGGGGCGCCGATCACCCGGGACCTGCCCGTGCGGGCGTCCAGCTCGACGACCTCGTAGGCGCTGTGCGGGCTCGCGCCGACGGCCACGACGCGCTCGCCGTGCACGGCGAGGGTGGCCGCGAACTCGGTCCAGGGGCCGACCGCGTCGACGAGGTCGCCGGTCTCGGGGTCGAGTATGCCGAGGGCGGTGGCGCCGCGACCGTGCACGACGGCGATCAGACCGCTGTCCAGCGGGGCGAAGGAGCGCTGCCCGAGCCGCCACAGGGGTGCGCCGAACTCCTCCTCCCGGGGGCACAGGGGCTGTCCGTCGCGGTAGACGTTCCACCAGCCGGTGCGGTCCGAGGTGTACAGCAGGCGGCCGTCGGGCGCCCAGTCGACCTGGGCGATCGACTCCCGCGGCCCACCGGCGACGGTCCGGGCGTCCTGGAAGGTGCCGTCGGGGCCGACCTCGGCGACGATCAGTTCGGTGCCGTCCCACGGCATGCGGGGGTGGTCCCAGGCGAGCCAGGCCACGCGCCGGCCGTCGGGCGAGGGGCGCGGCCCGGTGACGAACCGGTGCCGTTCGCCGGTGAGTTCGCGCAGGGCGCCGCGGTCGTCGGCCGCCGATCCGTCCAGGGGGACCGCGACCGGGACCCGGCGTACGTCGGTGGGCCCCTCGCCGGTGAACTCCTCCAGGACGCACCACACCTCGCCGCGCTCGGGGCGCGGCTGCGGCTCGGCCCAGCGCAGCCCGCCGCCCACCCGGGAGACGGGGGTCAGCGGACGCGGCTCGCCGGCACCCGGCCGCCAGGAGTACAGGCGCTGGTCGGCGAAGTTCACGAAGACGACCTGCGGCCCGGCGTCGGTCGGGTACGCGGCCCAGGGACGGCCGCCGTACTCGATGACGCGGCTGCGCACGTTCCACGGGGCGGGCAGCACCGACTCCTCGGTGCCGTCGGGGTGCCGACGCACCAGGGTGCGGCGACCGCCCTCGGTGGGCCGGGGCGCCGTCCACCACACCTCGTCGCCGACGAAGCCGACGTCGTCGGGCCGCCCGTCGTGCGCGGCGGCGAGGGCCGCGTCGACCGGCGACGGCCACGATCCGTACGGCAGGGTCTGCACTGACTCCCCCACTCTGTCCTCCAGCTCCTTCTCGGTGCGGTCCCCGGCCGTGGCTAGGCCGTGCGCAGGAATCGGTCGAGGACCCGGACGCCGAAGTGCAGCGCCTCGACCGGGACACGTTCGTCGACGCCGTGGAAGAGCGCCTGGTAGTCGAAGCCCTCGGGCAGCTTCAGCGGGGCGAACCCGTAGCCGGTGATGCCCAGCCGGGAGAACTGCTTGGCGTCGGTGCCGCCCGACATGCAGTACGGCACCACGTGTCCCTCCGGCGCGAACTCCTCGACGGCGGCGCGCATCCTGGCGTACGTCGGCGAGTCCACCGGCGCCTGGAGGGCGACCTCGCGGTGGGCGAACTCCCAGTCGACGTCCGGGCCGGTGAGCCGGTCGAGGGTGGCGCGGAACTCGTCCTCGCAGCCGTGCAGGAACCTGCCGTCGACGTACGCGACGGCCTCGCCGGGGATGACGTTGACCTTGTAACCGGCGTCGAGCATCGTCGGGTTGCTGCTGTTGCGGACGGTGGCCTGGACCAGCTCGGCGGCGGTCCCCAGCTTGTCCAGCAGCGCGTCGACGTCGCGCAGGTCGGTCTCGATGCCGTAGACCGCGGCCAGTTCGGTCAGCGCGGCGCGCACGGTCGGGGTCAGGCGCAGCGGCCACTCGTGGTCGCCGATGCGGGTGATCGCCGCGGCGAGCCGGGTGACCGCGTTCTCCCGGTTCACCTTGGAGCCGTGGCCGGCCCGCCCGCGTGCGGTGAGCTTGAGCCAGCCCGTGCCGCGTTCACCGGCGGCGATGGGGTAGAACTGCCGTCCGGCGCCGTCGTGGAAGGTGAACGCCCCCGACTCGCTCACGCCCTCGGTGCAGCCCTCGAACAGGGCGGCGTGCCGGTCGGCGAGGAACCCGGAGCCGTCCTCGGCGCTGGCCTCCTCGTCCGCGGTGAACGCGATCACGACGTCCCGCCGGGGCCGCACCCCCTGCCGGGCCCAGTCGCGCACGACGGCCAGGATCATCGCGTCCATGTTCTTCATGTCGACGGCGCCGCGCCCCCAGACGACCCCGTCGCGGATCTCCCCGGAGAACGGGTGCACGCTCCAGTCGGCGGCCTCGGCGGGCACCACGTCCAGGTGACCGTGGACGAGCAGCGCGTCGGCCGACGGGTCGGTGCCCTCGATACGGGCGACGACGTTGGTCCGGCCCTCGGTCCGCTCCAGCAGCGTCGGCTCGATCCCGGCCTCGGCGAGCCGCGCCGCGGCGTACTCGGCGGCCGGCCGCTCCCGGCAGTCGCCGCCGCCCCGGTTGGTCGTGTCGATCCGGATCAGCTCCGAGGTGAACCGGACCACTTCCTCCAGCGCCCGCGCGCCGGTGTCCGGGGTGTGCCGCTCAGCCATACTGCTCCTCCACGGCGGCCGAGGCGATGGTGGTGACCGCCTTGAAGGTACGGATCGCCTCGAACATGGTCTCGTGGGTGTACGCCACCTTGCGCTCGCCGACGCGGGCCACACCCGGCACCACGGTCGAGGCGGCCGCCAGGTGCTCGGCGTCGAACTCCACGGCGACGGTGAAGGGGCCGCCGCGCACCGGTTCGTGCCGCACCGCCAGCGCCGCCGCCTCCTTGGCCGCCGCCCGGATGTCGGAGGCCGTCCTGGACGGTGTGCGGCACACGGCCGCGTACCGCGACACATGGTCCTTCACCGCGACCTTCAGCGCCTCGGGCGCGTATCCCAGCGCGTCCTCGCAGGCCACGTCGTCCCCGGTGACCAGCACGACCGGCACCCCGTACTCGGCGACGACGTGCGCGTTGAGCAGGCCCTCGCTGGCCCGCACGTCGTTCAGCCACACCCCGGTGATCTGGTTGGCGAGGTAGGTGTGGGCGAGGACGCCCTCCATGCCGGCGCCCGCGTGGTACCCGATGAAGGCGATGCCGTCCACGTCCCCGTGCTGGACGCCCTCCACCATGGACAGCGCCTTGTGCCGCCCGGTGAGCATCTGCGTCCGCTCGTCGAGCTGCTCCAGGAGCAGGTTGCGCATGGTCCAGTGCGCCTCGTTGACCAGCACCTCGTCGGCCCCGCCGTCCAGGAAGCCCTGCACGGCCGCGTTCACGTCCGAGGTGAACATCGACCGGCACCGCTCCCACTGCGGCGTCCCCGGCAGCACGTCGGCCGGCCAGGTCACACCGGTGGCGCCTTCCATGTCGGCGCTGATGAGGATCTTCATGCTGCGCCACGTTACGCGGTCGCTCCGACCCCCAGCCAGACCTGTGGAAAACTCTCACCGGCCCAGACCAATGGCTGGTGGGAGCCCTCGCCCCGGGTCACCGGCCGCTCACCGGCCCCGGCCCGCGACCACCCAGGCCGACGGAAGCTCGATCCGGGTGCCGTCCCCCGTGTACTCGGTGCTGATCAAGGGGAGTTCACCGCTCGCCAGGACGCTGAGCCCGGCGGCGCGCAGGTGCTCGGGCACCGCCTCGTCGGGTGCCGCGCCGGGGGTCAGTCCGTGGCGCAGGACGGGGGCGAGCTTGGCGGGCGGGCCGTCGGGGCCCTGCGCCAGGTCCCTCAGGATCGTCTTGGACTCCTGGGAGGGTTCCACGAGGAAGGCGCGGCCCCGGTCGCCGAGCAGCGTGGCGAGGGCGTCGGCCAGCGGCTGGCGGTCGTCGGGCTCGCACTGGTGCAGGACGCCCCGCACATAGACGTTGGCGTCGCCCAGCTCGGCGTGGAGCGTCTGGGCCTCGGCCTTGTCGGTGGCGTCCAGCTGCCGGTAGACGGCCCGGCCGACCGGGTCGGCGCGACGGGCGTGGTCGAGGGCGGCGGCGGACAGGTCGGCGCCGACGACGTGCCCGAAGCGCTCGGCGAGGTAGCGGGTCTGGGTGCCGTTGCCGCAGCCGAGGTCGATCATGGGCAGGCCGGGGTCGACGAGGTGCGGCTCGAAGTGGGCCAGGTGCCGGCCGGCGGTCAGCATCGGCTCCGCGTCCCAGAACACCGCCCCCTGTCCCTCGGGCGCTTCGCTCCAGAAGCTCTCCCAGGCCATCCGGTACCGACTCGTCACGCTCATGCGCGTCTCCCCAGGTGCGACGACGTACGGCCCGTCGGCGTGACGGGCTCGTACGGTGTATCGCGCCCGGCGCACGGCCACAAGCGCCCGGCGCATTCCTTCACCGGACGTGCGAACACCGAGCGCCGCCGGTGGACGCGGCGGCGCCGGGGCAGCCGGCCGCGCCGGGAGCCGACCGCGCTCAGCGGCGCCCGGGAAAGCGGTCGCCCTCAGCGGCGCCGGCGCGGCAGCGTCAGTTCGAACCAGACGGTCTTGCCCGTCCTCCCCCGGCTCGCGCCCCACTCCCGGGCGAGGGCGCTGACCACGCGCAGGCCGCGCCCGGTCTCGTCGTCGGGGCCGGCGCCGCGCAGCGCCGGGAGGTCGTGGTCGTCGTCGTCCACCTCGCACAGCAGCGTGTCGGCGCGTACCAGCCGCAGGTCCACGGGCCGGGCGCGGGCGTGCCGTACGGCGTTGGTGACCACTTCGCTGACCAGCAACTCGGCGGTGTCGGCCAGATGCGGCAGGCCCCAGTCGTGGAGCTGCTCGCGGACGGCCGCGCGGGCCCGGCCGACCTCGGCGGGGTCGCGGGCGAGGCGCCACGCGGCGACGGCTTCGTCGTCGATGCCGGCGAGCCGGGCCATCAGCAGGGCCACGTCGTCCTTGCGGCCGCCGCGGGTGCCCAGCGCGCGGATGATGGTGTCGCAGGCGTCGTCCATGGAGGCGGCCGGGTGGGCGGCGGACTCGCACAGGGTCGCCAGGCCGATGCCGATGTCCTCGCCGCGCACCTCCACCAGACCGTCGGTGCACATCACCAGCCGGTCGCCGGGCGCCACCGGCACCCGCACCGCCTCGAAAGGCACTCCGCCCACGCCGATCGGCGCCCCCGTCGGCAGGTCGATCAGCTCGCTGGAGCCGTCCGCGGCCCGGACCAGGACGGGCGGGATGTGCCCCGCGTTGGCGAGGTGCAGCTCGCCGGCGACGGGGTCGTAGACGGCGTACAGGCAGGTCGCCAGATAGCTGTCGCCGAGCCGCTGGGCGAGGTCGTCGAGGTTGCGCAGCAGTTGGGCCGGGGGCAGGTCGAGCCCGGCCATGGTCTGCACGGCGGTGCGCAACTGGCCCATCATGGCCGCGGAGTTGAGCCCGTGCCCCATGACGTCGCCGACGACCAGGGCGGTGCGGGCGCCGGGCAGCTTGACCGCGTCGAACCAGTCGCCGCCGACCCGGCCGAGGAGCGTCCCCGGCAGGTAGCGGGTGGCGATGTCGCAGCCCGCCATGCGCGCCGGAATGTGCGGCAGCATGCTGTCCTGGAGCGTCTCGGCGACGTTCTCCTGGTACGTGTACATGCGCGCGTTGTCGAGGACGAGCCCCGCGCGGGCGGCGAGTTCGGCGCCGGTGACCCGGTCCATGTCGTTGAAGACCGGGCGCTCCGGATGGCGCAGCAGGATCATGAAGCCGAGGACGACGTTGCGCGCCTTCAGCGGCACCAGCAGCATCGAGCGGCCGGTGATGAGGGGCCGGATGTCCCGCTTCTCGAACTGCGAGGCGATGGCGTGGCCCATCTCCTCGGTGATGCGCGGCACCAGGACGGGTTCCCCGCTGGTCATGCACTGGAAGAAGGGGGTGTGCGCCGGGAAGGGCATGGCCTCGCCGACCGGGACGACGTCGTCCCAGCGGCCCGGTTCGTCGGTGTGCTCCAGCGCCACCCGGTGCCACATCGTGGTGGTGTCCGGCACGCCGTCGGGGAAGCCCTCACCGGCGACGATCTGTTCGCGCAGGTAGGTGCCGGCGACGTCGGTAAAGCGGGGGACGACGGCCTTGCTGACCTCGACGATGGTCCGCGAGAGATCCAGCGACGTGCCGATCCGTCCGCTGACCTCGTTGAGGAACTCCAGGCGTTCGCGGACGGCGGCGTACTCCAGGTCCTCGGCCTCGTCGCGCAGGTCGTCCGGCACCGGTTCGCCGGCCGCCAGGGCCCGTGCGGCCCGCCCCCTGCGCGCCCTGCGCTCGGCGCGGCGGGCGACGCCCCAGTCGGGGGTGACGGGCACCCGGTCGTTCTGGCTGAACTCCAGGACGGGGTAGCCCAGTTCGAGGACCTGGGCGACGATGCGGGCGCTCTCGCCGACGCTCATGCTGGGCAGGATCTCGGGGAGGCGGCGGGCGAGTTCGTCGGCGCCGGGGAAGTCGGTGTGCAGGGCGAAACCGGGAGCGATCCGCTCGACGGTCGCCGCCCCGGCCTCCTCGCCGGGGTCGCCGCCGGTGTGGTCCCGTCCCAGCGCCTCCGCGTCGGCCGCCAGGAAGAGCAGGCGCTCGGGCCCCGGTCCGACCAGGGGGTACGCCCACCACAGCACGTCGACGCGGTCGTCGCCCGGGACGGTGAGACGGGCGCGGCCCGCCGCCGGGTAGGACAGCCGTCCGCCGAGGGACGACTCGAGATCCGGCCCGAGGCCGTCGTGGGGCGTCCAGGAGCCGTGGTCGCCGATGTCCCCGGTCTCGGGGAGCACGCCCGAGACGGGGAGCAGGTCGGGGGCGGGCCGGCCGATCGCCTCCTCCTTCGGCAGCGCGAACAGGCGTCGCGCGCCCCGGCTCCAGTGGGAGACCGAGCCCTCGCGGTCCACCACGACCACGGCCAGCGGGACGCGGCCGGTCACGGGGCCGCCCCGCACGGCGCCGGACCCGGTTCCGCGGCCGGGAGGTACGTCCCGCTCGGTGCCCTGGTCCATGGCGTCAGGCCCTCTCTCCCACGGCTCCCATGATCTGTGTCACCGTCACCCACCGTACGGGGGCGGCCGGTGACCATGTGCGGCAACGGGGGAATCGGTGGCGCGCGAACGCACCGGCGCGCGAACGCGCGCCGGTGCCCGGTCTCAGTCCTCGTGCCCGAGCTGGAGGTCGCGTTCGGTACGGCCGCCGCCGGCCACCTGGAGCACGGTGGCGACGGGCGGGTAACCGGCGGCGATGACGGTGTACTCGCCGGACGACAGGTCGACGAACCGGAAGGTGCCGTCGGGGCCGGTGGTCAGGGTGTCCACCACGTTGCCCGCCGCGTCGAGGAGCGTCACGCGCGCGTCCTCGACGACGCGTCCGCCAGGGGCGCGGACGGTGCCGCGCAGGACGGCGCCGCCGGCCAGTTCGACGTCCTGGCGGGTCTCCCGGGCGGCCTGGACGCTGACCGGCAGCGCGGCCGGGCGGAAGGCCGGGGCGCTGGCCGCGAGGGTGTACTCGCCGGCCACCAGCTCGGTGATGACGTAGCCGCCCTCCCGGCCGCTGCGGGTGGTGGAGACGACCTCGCCGTGGACGTTGGTGAGGGTGACGATGGCGTCGCGCACGGGGCTGCCGTCGGCGGTGAGCACGCTGCCGGCGAGCCGTCCGGCGCCGCCGAGGACGACGTCCAGCTCCACCGGGCGTTCGCCGACGGTCACGGAGACCGCCTGCGGCTGGTGGCCGCCGGCGGCGGCGATCAGGACGTACGCCCCGGAGCCGGGGGTGGCGAGCGCGTAGCGGCCGTCCTCGCCGCTGGCGCCGCGCCCGATCTGCCGGCCGCCGACGTCGATGAGGGTGAGCGCCGCGCGGGGCACGACGGTGCCGTCGGGGTGCTGCACGGTGCCGCAGACGGGGACGCCGGCGGCGTACGGCGACCTGGCCTGCGGGACGGGGGCGGCGGGCGGCGCGGTCTGGGCGGTTTCCTGCTCGGTGACGGGGGTGTTGTGGGACACCAGGGGTTTCTCCTTGAGGAAGAAGGCGATGAGCAGCCCGAGGGCGAGCACCGGCACCAGGTAGAGGAAGATCCGCGGCATGGCGTCGGCGTACGCCCCGATGTAGGCGTCGCGCAGCGCCGGGGGCAGGGAGTGGACGAGCTGGGGGGTGATGGCCTCGGCGTCGGGGAGCGAGGCGCCCGCCTCGGCGGGGACGCGGTCGGCCAGGGAGTCGGTGAGACGGTCGGCGAAGAGGGTCCCGAAGATCGCCGCGCCGACGCTGCCGCCGATCTGCCGGAAGTAGTTGTTGGCGCTGGTGGCGGTGCCGAGGTCGGTGGGGCGCACGGAGTTCTGCACGGCGAGGACCAGGACGGGCATCACCATGCCGATGCCGGCGCCGAGGACCGCCATCCAGATGCTGTAGTGCAGGCGGGGCGTGTCGGCGTCGAGCCGGGACAGCAGCCACATGCCGACCACGGACAGGGCGCTGCCGAGGATCGGGTGGGAGCGGTAGTGCCCGGTGCGGCTGATGAGCTGCCCGGAGATGATCGAGGCGCCGACGATGCCGCCCATCATCGGCAGCATGAGCAGCCCGGACTCGGTGGCGGTGGCGCCGTCGACCATCTGCAGGAAGGTCGGCAGGTAGCTGGCGGCGCCGAACAGGGCGACGCCGATGACGAGGCCCACCAGGCCGGTGACGTTGAAGACCGAGTCGCGGAACAGCCGCAGCGGGATCACCGGCTCGGGCGCGAAGTGCTCGGCGACCAGGAAGAGCACGGTCGCCGCGACCGCTCCGGCGGCGAGACCGAGGATGACCTCGGAGCCCCATGCGTACTCGGTGCCGCCCCAGCTGGTCAGCAGCACCAGGCAGGTGGAGGCGGCGGCGAGCAGCAGCGCCCCGAGGACGTCGAGGCGGGGCTTGGCCCGCGGCTTGGGGAGCTTGAGGACCACGGCCACCACGGCCATGGTGACCAGCCCGAAGGGGACGTTGATGTAGAAGCACCAGCGCCAGGAGAGGTGGTCGGTGAAGTAGCCGCCGAGCAGCGGGCCCGCGACCGAGGCGAGGCCGAAGGCGGCGCCGATCAGTCCCATGAACCGGCCGCGCTCGCGGGGCGGGACGATGTCCGCGATGATCGCCTGCACGCCGATCATCAGGCCGCCCGCGCCGACGCCCTGCACCGCGCGGAAGGCGATCAGCTGGTCCATGGTCTGCGCCCGGCCGGCGAGCGCGGAGCCGACGACGAACACCAGGATGGCGAACTGGAAGACGCCCTTGCGGCCGAAGAGGTCGCCGAGCTTGCCGTAGATCGGCAGGCCGATGGTGGAGGTGAGCAGATAGGCGGTGATCGCCCAGGACATCTTGTCCAGGCCGTGCAGCTCACCGACGATCTTCGGCAGCGCGGTGGCGACGATCATCTGCTCGAGGGCGGCGAGCAGCAGCGCCAGCATCAGTCCGACGAAGACCAGCCGCACCCGCCGCGGGCTCAGCCCGGCACCGGGCTCGGGCCCGGGTGCGGGGGGCTCGGGAGGCGTCGGTGGTGCGGTGGCCGGTTCGTCCTGCACCAGAGTGATCCCGCCCACGTTCCGCTCCCCTCGTCACACCTGCTCACAATTGCCGCCTGAAGCGGCAACTGCGAACAAGTGCGACGAGTTACGGAAGTGCGGCGCTTTCGAGCGGAGATCACTCGAACCGGTGAGACGGCCAACGGCCGCCCCGTTCCCGCCTCTTGGCTACTTCTCGACCTCGGCGGCGAGCCTGGCGAGCATCGCGTCGTAGATGCGGGCCAGCCCCTTGGGCGCGAACGTCTTCTCGAAGAAGCCGCCGACGCCGCCGGCCCCCTGCCAGACGGTGTGGACGACCACCCGGGACTTGCCCTCGCCCGCCGGCGTGACCCGCCAGGTGGTGACCATGGAGGAGTTGCGGTCCTTCTCGACCAGCTCACCGTCGGACGGTTCGGTGACCTCCAGCAGGCAGTCGCGGACGCGCTTGCTGGTGGCCTGGAGCTTCCAGTGCACCAGGGTGCCCTCGCCGTCGCCGCCCTCGCGGACCTCGTACTCGCTGAAGTGCTCGGGCAGCAGCTTCTCGCGGGTGCCGCTGTAGTCGGCGAGGGTGTCGAACACCGTCTCCGCGTCCGCCGCGACGATCCGCTCCGTCTCCGCCTCGACCTGCGCCATCGGGTCCCTCCAGGGCCTGGTTCTCGGGGTCGGGGCAAGCCAACCACCCCGCCGCCCGGCCACCAAATCGGGGGGCGCGAAGCAGCCCCGCACGACTCACCCGCACGATCAAGGGAACACTTGTTCTATTGTGGCGTTCGCAGCACTACCGAGGAGGCGCCATGCGCTGGGAGAACCTCACGGACTCCGACCACGCCCGGGCCGCCGACCCCGCACTGTTCGGCGCGGACGCGGTGACCACCCGCACCTTCGACACGCCCGAGTTCCGGGGCATCACCTTCCACGAGGTGCGGGCCCGCTCGATCCTCAACCGGGTGCCGGGCGCCTCGCGCATGCCGTTCGAATGGACGGTGAACCCGTACCGGGGCTGCACGCACGCGTGCGTCTACTGCTTCGCGCGCAAGACGCACAGCTACCTGGACCTCGACACCGGCCTCGGCTTCGACTCGCAGATCGTCGTCAAGGTGAACGCCCCCGAGCTGCTGCGCCGCCAGCTCGCCTCCCGCCGCTGGCAGGGCGAGCACGTCGCGATGGGCACCAACGTCGACTGCTACCAGCGCGCGGAGGGCCGTTACCGGCTGATGCCGGGGATCATCGAGGCACTCACCGAGCGGGCGAACCCCTTCTCGATCCTGACCAAGGGCACGCTGATCCTGCGCGACCTGGAGCCGCTGACGCGGGCGGCGCGGGTGACGGACGTGGGGATCTCGGTCTCGGTCGGCTTCACCGATCACGACCTGTGGCGCACGGTCGAGCCGGGGACGCCCGCGCCGGAGCGCCGCCTGGAGGTCGTACGGACCCTCGGCGAGCACGGGATCGGCTGCGGGGTGCTGATGGCGCCGGTCATCCCGTTCCTCGGTGACGAGCCGGCCCAACTGCGCGCGACCGTGCGGGCGATCGCCGCGGCCGGCGCCACCTCGGTGACGCCCCTGGTGCTGCACCTGCGGCCCGGCGCCCGGGAGTGGTTCATGGCCTGGCTCGGCCGGCACCACCCGCACCTGGTGCGCCGCTACGAACGGCTGTACGCGGAGGGCGCCTACGCGCCGAAGTGGTACCAGCGCCGGATCACGCGCCAGGTGCACGACCTGGCCCGGGAGTACGGCATCGGTCCCACGCGCGCGGGGACGCCGCGGCGGATCGCGGAGCCGCCGGCGGAGCCCGTCCGGGACGACCCGGTGCAGCTGTCGCTCATCTGAACCCCGAGCCCCCGAGGGCATTCGAGGGCATCCACGGGCCCAACCGGGTCAACTGTGAACAGAACGCGTTCATCCCGCGACGCTCCCCGGGACGATGCGGCGAGGACCGCGAGCAGCGCGGACCGCAGCCTCTCCGTCCGGGGAGTCCTGGGAGGACGCCATGAGACATCGCGCAGCCGTGCTGTGCGGCGCCGCGGTGATCGCCGCCGGTGCCGTCACGGCCGTCCCCGCCGAGGCCGGCGCATCGCGCCCCGCGGCTGCCCCGGGCGCCCCGGCGCTCGACTGGCGCGCGTGCGGCACGGCCGACTATCCGACGCTCCAGTGCGCGTCCCTCACGGTGCCGCTGGACCACGCCCGTCCGGAGGGCAGGCGCATCACGCTGGCCCTCTCCCGCGTGCCGCACACCGCCGCCACGTACCAAGGCCCGCTGCTGGTCAACCCCGGCGGTCCCGGCGGCAGCGGGCTGACGCTCGCCGGGTTCGTCGCGTCCTCGCTGCCCGAGAAGGTGGCCGCCCAGTACGACGTGATCGGCTTCGACCCGCGCGGAGTGGGCCGCAGCGAGCCCGCCCTGAACTGCCGGCCCGGCCACTTCGCCCCGGTGCGCCCCGACTCCCTGCCCGCCGCCGAGGCCGTCGAGAAGGCCAACCTCGCGCGCGCGAGGTCCTTCGCCGAGGCGTGCGGCGAGAAGCACGGGGACGTGCTGCCGTACATCGACACGGTGAGCGCCGCGCGGGACGTGGACGCCATCCGCGCGGCGCTCGGAGCGCGGCAGGTGAACTACTTCGGCTACTCGTACGGCACCTACCTGGGCGCCGTCTACGCCAAGCTGTACCCGGACCGGGTGCGGCGCCTGGTCCTGGACTCCGTCGTCGACCCGACCGAGGTCTGGCACGACTCCAACCTCGCCCAGGACCTCGTCTTCAACGACCGGCACCGCGCCTTCCTGGCCTGGATCGCCCGCCACGACGCGGCGTACGGGCTGGGCACCGACCCGGAACGGGTGGAGGCCGCCTGGTACGCCATGCGGGCGGCGCTGGCGAAGGAGCCGGCGGGCGGGAAGGTCGGCGCCGCGGAGCTGGAGGACACCTTCATCCCGGGCGGCTACTACAACGGCTACTGGCCCTATCTGGCGGAGGCGTTCGCCGCGTACGTGACCGACGCGGACTCCGGTCCGCTGGTCGAGGCGTACGACAACTTCGGGGCCGTGGACGCCTCGGGGGAGAACGGCTACAGCGTCTACGCCTCGGTGCAGTGCCGCGACGCGGGCTGGCCGCGCGACTGGGACCGGTGGCGCGAGGACAACTGGGACGTGTACGAGAAGGCGCCCTTCATGGCGTGGAACAACGCCTGGTACAACGCACCGTGCGCGTTCTGGCCCACCGGGTCGCTGCGGCCCCTGGACGTCGCCAACGACGCACTGCCCCCGGCCCTGCTGTTCCAGGCGACCGGGGACGCGGCCACCCCGTACGAGGGCGGCGTCACCGCGCACCGGCTGCTGCGCGGCTCGGGTCTGGTGGTCGAGGAGGGCGGCGGCAACCACGGCATCACGCTGAGCGGGAACACCTGCCTGGACGAGCATCTGGCCGCCTACCTGGCCGACGGCACCGTGCCGGACGGCGCGGGCACCGGCGAGGCGGACGCGGTCTGCCCGGCGCTGCCCGAGCCGAAGCCGCTGGAGTCCAAGGCGGCGTCGACGTCCTCGCGGGGTTCGACGCTGCACGGGCTGCTCGGCTTCCGGGGTTAGCGCGGGGGCGTTGTCGGACCCGTGGTCCAGTATGGACACATGAGCGAGCTGACCAGGATCCCCGCGCCCGAGGGCGTCGCCCCCGCCGCCCAGTACACCCATGTCGTCCTCGGCACCGGGACGTTCGTGGCCGTCTCCGGCCAGCTCGCCCTGGACGAGGACGGCAAGGTGGTCGGCGAGGGCGACGCGGAGGCCCAGGCGCGGCAGGTCTTCGAGAATCTGCGCCGGTGTCTCGCGGCGGCCGCGGCGAGCTTCGACGACGTGGTGAAGCTGACCTTCTTCGTCACGGACATGGCGCACATGTCCGCGATCCGGGCGGCTCGCGCCGAGCACATACCCGACGACCGCCTCCCGGCCGCCTCGGCGGTCCAGGTCGCCGCACTGGTCCGGCCGGAGTTCCTGATGGAGATCGAGGCGCTGGCGGTCGTCTCCCCGTGAGCGGGCCGCGCGTGCGGGTCGGCTGGGCGTGCCGCCCCTGCCGGGGCGGTGAACACCACACCCAGGACGCCGAGTTGTACGCGCCGTGCCGCCGCCGGGCACGAGCGCATGCTCCCGTGGGTGGCCGAGGGCACCGCCCGCGCCCGGCGCTTCCACGAGGCGGGTTCCCCGCGCCGACGGGGCCGTGGAGCCCACGGCCCGGCATCCGCCGTTCGACGACGGTCACCGCTGTCCGGGGATGAGCGCCAGCGCGCGTACCGCCGCCTGGGCCAGCGCCGGGTGGGCCAGGGCGTCGGTCAGCACGGGCGCGGCCCGGTCGTCGCCGAGCGCGCCCAGCCCCTCGATGCAGGCCAGCGCCACGCGGCGGTACGGGTCGTGCGGGCGCAGCCGGCGCCGCAACGTGGTGATCAGGGCGGGCGCGGCCTCCGGGGCCCGCAGCTCGACCAGCAGCCGTACCGGGTAGAGGGCGTAGGCGACCCGGAGTTCGTTGGTGGCGAGGGCCGCGGCGGCGCGGGCGGTGCGCGGGTCGCCTAGCCGGGCGAGGGCGTGGGCGGCGGAGGCGCAGCGCGGGGGGTCGCGGTGGTTCAGCAGCAGGACGAGGGACTCGAAGGCCCGCCGGTCCCCCGCCACACCCAGCCGGAAGGCGGCCATTTCCCGGGCCCAGAGCGGCTGTCCCGGCTCGGTGAGCACCGCGGCCAGCTCGTCGGGGTCACCGGTCGCCAGCAGCCGGTCGTACGTCTCCCGGGCGCCGGGCGCGCCCGAGGCCGCCGACTCAGCCCGTAAGCGCTCCGTGAGCGCTCGCAACTCTTCGTCCATGACACCGAGGTTAGGGGCGTCACAGGAGGCGTGGGACGTACATCACGAACACCGGGGGCTGGCGCGCTCGTTACCCGCGAGTTAATCTCAGACGAGCGAGTCACCCACTCGTACGACTCCTCACAACGGTCTGGTGACGCGGCCGGTGTGAGAGCAGAGCAGTCGGTTCGGTACCGGATCTTCGGGTACCGCAGTGCGACCCGGCCTCGGGACAGGGCCGGTCGGCAACCGCCGCCGGGCGGGCGTGTGCACGCCCCCCCGCGTCGGCACCGGGCGTGTGCGTCCGTCAGCCCGGCAACACCCGCACTCCCTCCTCCACGCATCCGGCGCGCCCCTCGGCGCGTCCGGGCGTGCTCCCGTCGTCACCCTCATTCCTGGAGTCCCGCGATGGCCACTCCCCTGTCCGACACCCCTCTGTCCCCGCTGCGGACCGTCGCCGTCGTCGGCCTCGGCACGATGGGCACCGGCATCGCCGAAGTGCTCGCCCGGGCCGGCCGCGACGTCGTCGGCATCGACGTGAGCGAGGCACAGGCGGCGACGGCCGTCGCCGCGCTGGAGTCCTCCACCGCCCGTTCCGTCGAGCGCGGACGCCTCACCGAGCGGGAGCGCGCCGACGCCCTCGCCCGCGTCCACACCTCCACCGACCTGCGCGCGGCGGCCGACGCCGACCTGGTGATCGAGGTGGTCCCGGAGTCGTACGAGATCAAGCAGCAGGTCTTCCGGGAGCTGGACGGCATCGTGCGTCCCGAGACCATCCTGGCGACCGGCACCAACGCGCTGTCCGTGACCCGGCTGGCCGCCGACTCGGCCCGCCCGGAGCGGGTCCTGGGCCTGCACTTCTTCAATCCGGCGCCGGCGATGAAGCTGGTCGAGGTCGTCTCCTCGGTGCTGACCGCGCCGGGCGCCGTCACGGCCGTCACCGACCTGGCCCTGGACCTCGGCAAGGAGCCCGTCGCCGTCGGCGACCGGCCGGGCTTCGTCGCCGACGGGCTGCTGTTCGGGTACCTGAACCAGGCCGCCGCGATGTACGAGGCGAACTACGCCTCCCGCGAGGACATCGACGCCGCGATGCGGCTCGGCTGCGGGCTGCCGATGGGCCCGCTGGCCCTGCTGGACCTGATCGGTGTGGACACCGCGCGCACGGTGCTGGAGGCCATGTACGCCGCCTCCCACGACCGGCTGCACGCTCCCGCCCCGATCCTGCGGCAGCTCAGCGAGGCGGGCCTGACGGGCCGCAAGGCGGGACGCGGCTTCTACACCTACGAGGCGCCGGGCAGCGCGGTGGTGGTGCCGGACGCCCTGACGCCCGGCGCGGGCGGCACCGAGGCCGCCGGGCGTCCGGTCCGCTCCGTAGGTGTCGCCGGTTCGGGGACCATGGCGTCCGGCATCGCGGAGGTCTTCGCGAAGGCCGGCTACGCGGTGGTGCTCGCCGCCCGCAGCGCGGAGAAGGCCGAGACCGCCAAGGCCCGCATCGGGAAGTCCCTGGCCCGCAGCGTGGACAAGGGCCGGCTGACCGCCGAGGCCGCCGCGCGGACGCTGGAGCTGATCACGCCGACCGGCACCTACGACGACTTCGCCGACGTCGACCTGGCCGTGGAGGCGGTCGCCGAGGACCTGGAGGTCAAGCGGCAGCTGTTCGCCACGCTGGACAAGGTCTGCAAGCCCGGCGCGGTGCTGGCCACCACCACCTCCTCGCTGCCGGTCGTCGCCTGCGCCCGCGCCACCTCGCGTCCGCAGGACGTGATCGGCATGCACTTCTTCAACCCGGCGCCGGCGATGAAGCTGGTCGAGGTGGTCCGCACGGTGCTGACGGCGGACGACGTGCACGCCACCGTCCGCGAGGTCTGCGGCAAGATCCGCAAGCACGCCGTGGACTGCGGCGACCGCGCCGGGTTCATCGTGAACGCCCTGCTGTTCCCGTACCTCAACAACGCCGTGAAGATGGTCCAGGAGCACTACGCGACGCTCGACGACATCGACGCGGCGATGAAGCTGGGCGGCGGTTACCCGATGGGCCCCTTCGAGCTGCTGGACGTGGTCGGGCTGGACGTCTCGCTGGCCATCGAGAAGGTGCTGCACCGCGAGTTCCGCGACCCGGGTCTGGCCCCGGCGCCGCTGCTGGAGCATCTGGTGGCCGCGGGCTGCCTCGGCCGCAAGACGGGCCGCGGCTTCCGCGAGTATGCCCGCCGCTGAGGGGGCGGGTGACTGGTTCCGTACCGAGGAGGACTGGGGCGGGCTGCTCGACCCGGCCGGGTTCCCGCCGCCCGCGGCCGGGTCCGCGCCGCCCGCCCCGGGCGGCGGGATCCCCGGTCACGCGCATGATTGCGGGCACATGCAGTACGTTCATGGCATGTCCCAGCCCGCCAGGTCCTCACGTACACCAGCCACGCCCGACGCGCCGGAGAGCGCGGCCGGCAGCCGAGCCGCCGCCCAGCGGCTGAAAATGCGCCGGGAACTGGCGGCGGCGGCGATGGAGCTGTTCGCGACCAAGGGGTACGAGGCGACCACCGTCGACGAGATCGCGGCCCAGGCCGGGGTCGCCCGCCGCACCTTCTTCCGGCACTTCCGCTCCAAGGAAGAGGCGATCTTCCCGGACCACGACGACACCCTGGTCCGCGCGGAGGCGGTGCTCAACGCGGCGCCCGCGCACGAGCACCCGCTCGACACGGTGTGTCGCGGCATCAAGGAAGTCATGAAGATGTACGCGGCCCGGCCGGAGATCTCGGTGGCCCGCTACAAGCTGACCCGTGAGGTGCCGACGCTGCGTGAGGCGGAGATCGCCTCGGTGGCCCGTTACGAGCGCCTGTTCACCCGCTATCTCCTCGGCCACTTCGACGAGCACGCGCACGACGACGACGCCAACGACGACCCGCTGCTGGCCGAGGTCGCCGCCTCGGCCGTGGTGACCGCCCACAACCACGTGCTGCGGCGCTGGCTCAGGGCGGGCGGCCAGGGGGACGTGGAGGCGCAGCTGGACCACGCCTTCGCCATCGTCCGCCGGACGTTCGGCACCGGCATCGGGGCGGGGCGCTCCACGGCGGCCGGCGCGCGGCCCGCGGCCTCCTCGGCCTCGGTGCAGGGCGAGGTGCTGGTGACGGTGGCGCGCACCGACGCGCCGCTGCACGAGGTGATGCGCACCATCGAGCAGGCCCTCAAGGAGCACTGAGGAGCACTGAGAGGCCCTGAGAGACACTGAGGGGCGCTCCCCGCTCGTTCCGTGCTGTGATGACGGCCACCCACCGGGTGGCCGTTTTTGCATGTCAACGCCCCTTTCCCACCCCTCCTGCACCCTCATTCGATCGATCATCGCTCATCTGTAGCGTAAAGATTTCATCTGAGTGGAACTTCTGGCACTCAGTGCCTTGCGGGGTGACACGCGGTGTCATACGTTGAAGGTGTCCGGGCTGTCCCCGCACTCATCCCCTGCGCGCCCGAACGCCTGCGTCACAGGCACTTTCACACCAACCCTCAGCAGCACCGACGTACCCATCGGCGCCCCTCCCTCAGGGCGCTCATCGCCGGAGGCAACACCGTGACCGTGAAGGACATCCTGGACGCGATCCAGTCGCCCGAATCCACGCCGGCCGACATCGCCGCCCTGCCGATCCCCGAGTCGTACCGCGCGATCACCGTGCACAAGGACGAGACGGAGATGTTCGCGGGCCTGGAGACCCGCGACAAGGACCCGCGCAAGTCGATCCACCTCGACGAGGTGCCGGTGCCCGAGCTGGGCCCGGGCGAGGCCCTGGTGGCCGTCATGGCCTCCTCGGTGAACTACAACTCGGTGTGGACCTCGATCTTCGAGCCGCTGTCCACCTTCGGGTTCCTGGAGCGCTACGGCCGCACCAACGAGCTGGCCAAGCGCCACGACCTGCCGTACCACATCATCGGCTCCGACCTCGCGGGCGTCGTTCTGCGCACCGGCCCGGGCGTCAACGCCTGGCAGCCCGGCGACGAGGTCGTCGCGCACTGCCTCTCCGTCGAGCTGGAGTCGTCCGACGGCCACAACGACACGATGCTCGACCCCGAGCAGCGGATCTGGGGCTTCGAGACCAACTTCGGCGGCCTCGCCGAGATCGCGCTCGTCAAGTCCAACCAGCTGATGCCCAAGCCGGACCACCTCAGCTGGGAGGAGGCCGCCGCCCCCGGACTGGTCAACTCCACCGCCTACCGCCAGCTGGTCTCCCGCAACGGCGCCGGCATGAAGCAGGGCGACAACGTCCTCATCTGGGGCGCGAGCGGCGGCCTCGGCTCCTACGCCACCCAGTTCGCGCTGGCCGGCGGCGCCAACCCGATCTGCGTCGTCTCCAGCGAGCAGAAGGCGGACATCTGCCGCTCGATGGGCGCCGAGGCGATCATCGACCGCAGCGCCGAGGGCTACAGGTTCTGGAAGGACGAGCAGACCCAGGACCCGAAGGAGTGGAAGCGCTTCGGCAAGCGCATCCGCGAACTCACCGGCGGCGAGGACATCGACATCGTCTTCGAGCACCCCGGCCGCGAGACCTTCGGCGCCTCCGTCTTCGTCACCCGCAAGGGCGGCACCATCACCACCTGCGCCTCGACCTCGGGCTACATGCACGAGTACGACAACCGCTACCTGTGGATGTCCCTGAAGCGCATCATCGGCTCCCACTTCGCCAACTACCGCGAGGCGTGGGAGGCCAACCGCCTGATCGCCAAGGGCAAGATCCACCCCACCCTGTCCAAGGTGTACTCCCTGGAGGACACCGGGCAGGCCGCCCACGACGTCCACCGCAACGCCCACCAGGGCAAGGTCGGCGTGCTGTGCATGGCCCCCGAGGAGGGCCTGGGCGTGCGCGACCACGAGAAGCGCGCCAAGCACCTCGACGCCATCAACCGCTTCCGGAACATCTGAGGACGGCGGAGGCCACACATGACTGAGCGTCAGAAGGACCGGCCGTGGCTCATGCGCACCTACGCCGGTCACTCCACGGCCGAGGCGTCCAACGAGCTGTACCGGCGCAACCTCGCCAAGGGCCAGACCGGTCTGTCGGTCGCCTTCGACCTGCCGACCCAGACCGGCTACGACTCCGACCACATCCTCGCCCGCGGCGAGGTGGGCCGGGTCGGCGTGCCGGTCGCGCACCTCGGTGACATGCGCCGGCTGTTCCAGGACATCCCCCTGGAGCAGATGAACACCTCGATGACCATCAACGCCACGGCCATGTGGCTGCTGGCGCTCTACCAGGTCGTCGCCGAGGAGCAGGGCGCGGACATCACCCGGCTCAGCGGCACGACCCAGAACGACATCGTCAAGGAGTACCTGTCCCGCGGGACGCACGTCTTCCCGCCGGGCCCCTCGCTCCGCCTGACGACGGACATGATCGCGTACACGGTCTCCCACCTCCCGAAGTGGAACCCGATCAACATCTGCAGCTACCACCTGCAGGAGGCGGGCGCCACACCGGTGCAGGAGATCGCGTACGCGATGTCCACCGCGATCGCCGTCCTCGACGCCGTGCGCGACAGCGGCCAGGTGCCCGAGGAGCGCATGGGCGACGTGGTCGGCCGTATCTCCTTCTTCGTGAACGCGGGCGTCCGCTTCGTCGAGGAGATGTGCAAGATGCGGGCCTTCGGGCAGATCTGGGACCGCATCACACGCGAGCGGTACGGCATCGAGAACCCCAAGCACCGCCGTTTCCGCTACGGCGTCCAGGTCAACTCCCTCGGGCTGACCGAGGCGCAGCCGGAGAACAACGTCCAGCGGATCGTGCTGGAGATGCTGGCGGTCACCCTCTCCAAGGACGCCCGCGCGCGTGCCGTGCAGCTGCCGGCCTGGAACGAGGCGCTGGGCCTGCCCCGGCCCTGGGACCAGCAGTGGTCGCTGCGCATCCAGCAGGTGCTGGCGTACGAGAGCGACCTGCTGGAGTACGGCGACCTCTTCGAGGGCTCGAAGGTGGTCGAGGCGAAGGTGGCCGAGCTGGTCGGGGAGGCGTTCGCGGAGATCGAGCGCATCCAGGAGATGGGCGGCGCGATGGCGGCCGTCGAGTCCGGCTACCTCAAGTCGCAGCTGGTCGCCTCGCACGCCGAGCGCCGGGCCCGGATCGAGTCCGGCGAGGAGAAGATCATCGGTGTCAACGCCTTCGAGGGCACCGAACCCAACCCGCTGACCGCCGACCTGGACACCGCCATCCAGACGGTGGACCCGGCGGTGGAGGCCCGTGTCATCGCCTCGCTCCAGCACTGGCGGGACACCCGGTACCAGCCGCCCTTCAACCACCCGCGCCCCTGCAAGGCGCTGGAGAAGCTGAAGGAGGCCGCCAAGGGCACCGACAACCTCATGGAGGCCACCCTGGAGTGCGCCCGCGCCGGCGTCACGACCGGCGAGTGGGCGGGGGCACTGCGCGAGGTCTTCGGCGAGTTCCGGGCACCCACGGGGGTGTCGTCGGCGCCGGTCGCGGTCGCCGCCGAGGAGGGCTCCGCCCTGTCCGAGGTACGCCGGAAGGTGGACCTGACGGCGAAGGACCTCGGCGTCGGCAAGCTGCGCTTCCTGGTCGGCAAGCCCGGCCTGGACGGTCACTCCAACGGCGCCGAGCAGATCGCCGTGCGGGCCCGCGACGCCGGGTTCGAGGTGGTCTACCAGGGCATCCGGCTCACCCCGGAGCAGATCGTGGACGCCGCCCTCGCCGAGGACGTGCACGCGGTGGGCCTGTCCATCCTCTCCGGCTCGCACGCCCAGCTCGTCCCGGACGTGCTGGAACGACTCCGTGTGGCCGGTGCCACAGACATCCCGGTGATCGCCGGTGGCATCATCCCGAACGGTGACGCCGAAGAACTGCGGGCCGCGGGAGTGGCCGCGGTCTTCACCCCGAAGGATTTCGACATCACCGGCATCATCGGCCGGATCGTCGACGAGATCCGGAACGCGAACAAGCTCGACCCCCTGGAGGTCCCCGCATGACGACCGTCGACCGCCTTCGCCCCCGCCGCTCCTGCCTGGCGGTCCCGGGAAGCAACCCGCGTTTCCTGGAGAAGGCCCAGGGCCTCCCCGCGGACCAGGTCTTCCTGGACCTGGAGGACGCCTGCGCGCCGCTCGCCAAGCCGGAGGCGCGGCACACCATCGTGAAGTTCCTCAACGAGGGCGACTGGACCGGCAAGACCCGCGTCGTGCGCGTCAACGACTGGACCACCGAGTGGACGTACCGCGACGTCGTCACGGTCGTCGAGGGCGCCGGCCCGAACCTCGACTGCATCATGCTGCCGAAGGTCCAGGACGCCCAGCAGATCGTCGCCCTCGACCTCCTGCTCACCCAGATCGAGAAGACGATGGGCTTCGAGGTCGGCCGCATCGGCATCGAGGCGCAGATCGAGAACGCCCAGGGCCTGAACAACGTCAACGAGATCGCGCAGGCCAGCCCGCGCGTGGAGACCATCATCTTCGGCCCGGCCGACTTCATGGCGTCCATCAACATGAAGTCCCTGGTCGTGGGCGAGCAGCCGCCCGGCTACCCGGCGGACGCCTACCACTACATCCTGATGAAGATCCTGATGGCCGCCCGCGCCAACAACCTCCAGGCGATCGACGGCCCCTACCTCCAGATCCGCAACGTGGAGGGCTACCGCGAGGTCGCCCGGCGCGCCGCCGCGCTCGGCTTCGACGGCAAGTGGGTGCTGCACCCGGGTCAGGTCGAGGCGTCCAACGAGATCTTCTCGCCCTCCCAGGAGGACTACGACCACGCCGAGCTGATCCTGGACGCGTACGACTACTACACGTCCGAGGCGGGCGGCAAGAAGGGCTCCGCGATGCTCGGCGACGAGATGATCGACGAGGCCAGCCGCAAGATGGCGCTGGTGATCTCCGGCAAGGGACGTGCGGCCGGGATGCGGCGCACCAGCAAGTTCGAGATCCCGGAGGGCTGAGGGCGATGCAGTTCGGACGCACCTACGAGGAGTTCGAGGTCGGGGCGGTCTACAAGCACTGGCCCGGGAAGACGGTCACCGAGTACGACGACCACCTCTTCTGTCTCCTCACCATGAACCACCACCCGCTCCACATGGACACGAACTACGCCGAGAAGACGACGGACTTCGGCAAGAACGTGGTGGTCGGCAACTACGTCTACTCGCTCCTGCTCGGCATGTCGGTCCCCGACATCTCCGGCAAGGCGATCGCCAACCTGGAGATCGAGTCGCTCAAGCACGTGGCGCCGACCTTCCACGGCGACACGATCTACGGCCAGACGACCGTGCTCGACAAGTGGCCGTCGAAGTCGAAGAACGACCGCGGCATCGTGCACGTCGAGACCAAGGGCTACAAGCAGGACGGCACGCTGGTCTGCGTCTTCCGCCGCAAGGTGATGGTGCCCACCGAGACGTACATCAAGGAGCGCGGCGGCGAGCAGCCCGGCCGGCCCGAGCTGAAGGAACAGGGGAAGTAGATGAGCCGCCTCGCCCAGACCCACGGCCTCACGGACGTCCAGCGGGAGATCCTCTCCACCGTCCGGGACTTCGTGGACAAGGAGATCATCCCGGTCGCCACCGAGCTGGAGCACCGGGACGAGTACCCGCAGGACATCGTGGACGGGCTCAAGGAACTGGGCCTGTTCGGCCTGATGATCCCCGAGGAGTACGGGGGCCTGGGCGAGTCGCTGCTGACCTACGCGCTGTGCGTGGAGGAGATCGCCCGCGGCTGGATGTCGGTCTCCGGCATCATCAACACGCACTTCATCGTGGCCTACATGCTCAAGCAGCACGGCACGCAGGAGCAGAAGGACCACTTCCTGCCCCGCATGGCCGCCGGCGACATCCGGGGCGCCTTCTCGATGTCCGAGCCGGCGCTCGGCTCGGACGTGTCGGCGATCTCCTCGAAGGCGGTGAAGGACGGCGACGAGTACGTCCTGAACGGCCAGAAGATGTGGCTCACCAACGGCGGCACCTCGTCCCTGGTGGCCGTCCTGGTGAAGAGTGACGAGGGTCACCCCGAGGGCACGGCCCCGCAGAAGTCGATGACGACCTTCCTGGTGGAGAAGGAGCCCGGCTTCGGCGAGGTCCGCCCCGGCCTCACCATCCCCGGCAAGATCGACAAGATGGGCTACAAGGGCGTCGACACCACCGAGCTCATCATGGACGGCCTGCGCGTTCCGGCCGACCGGGTGCTCGGCGGCGTCACCGGCCGAGGTTTTTACCAAATGATGGACGGCGTCGAGGTGGGCCGCGTCAATGTCGCGGCGCGTGGCTGCGGCGTCGCTCAGCGTGCCTTCGAGCTCGGCGTCCGGTACGCCCAGCAGCGTCACACTTTCGGCAAGCAGATCGCCCAGCACCAGGCCATTCAGTTCAAGCTCGCGGAGATGGCTACCAAGGTGGAGGCGGCTCATGCGATGATGGTGAACGCTGCACGCAAAAAGGACTCGGGCGAACGAAACGACCTGGAAGCGGGGATGGCCAAGTACCTCGCCTCCGAGTACTGCAAAGAGGTCGTGGAGGACGCCTTCCGGATCCACGGCGGATACGGCTTCTCCAAGGAGTACGAGATCGAGCGCCTCTACCGCGAGGCCCCGATGCTCCTGATCGGTGAAGGCACCGCCGAGATCCAGAAAATGATCATCGGCCGCCGACTGCTCGAAGAGTATCGATTCCAGGGTTAGATGTCCGGATACGGGGTGTTTTCTTGGAGAACAAGGTCACACCCCGTAGGCAGTGTTCGGCCGCCGACTCGGCTTCCTGGCTTACCCAGTTGCGGCAGGAAGCCGCTACGATCGCCGAAAAGCCGCCGTCCCCCGTCAGTGCGCGGCATCATCCGCTACGAAGGTCATCCATGCCCCACAGCCAAACCTCTGCATCTCGCGACAGCCTGGCCGGCGTACGCCTCGCGCGCGGAGCATCGCCGTGGCTTCTGCCGACCGTCGCCACCGCAGCCGTCAGCCTCCTGCGCGCCCGCCGTTCCGGCGTCGCCAAGGCCGTCGCCGTCCCCGCCACCGCGCTCGCGGCGGGGATGCTGTGGTTCTTCCGCGACCCCGAGCGCGAGATCACCCAGGGCCGGGTCGTCTCGCCCGCCGACGGAGTGGTGCAGAGCATCATGCCGTGGAAGGACGGCCGCACCCGCGTCGCCATCTTCATGAGCCCGCTCAACGTCCACGTGAACCGCGCCCCGCTGGCCGGCACGGTGACGTCGGTCGAGCACGTTCCCGGTGGCTTCGTTCCCGCCTTCAACAAGGAGAGCGAGAACAACGAGCGGGTCGTGTGGCACTTCGACACCGAGCTGGGCGACATCGAGATGATCCAGATCGCCGGCGCGGTGGCCCGCCGTATCGTCCCCTACGTGCCGCAGGGCACCAAGGTCGAGCAGGGCGAGCGGGTCGGACTGATCCGCTTCGGCTCGCGCGTCGACCTGTACCTGCCGGAGGGCGTAGAGGTGGATGTCGAAGTGGGCCAGAAGACGGTGGCTGGGGTGACTCGAATTGACCGTGGTTGATCCGCAGACCCAGGCCGGTTGGGTGCCGGAGGCCGACGAGGTGGACGAAGAGGAGGAGATGCCGCTCTCGCTCCGCCTGTCGATAGCGGACACCCTCACCCTCGGCAACGCCACGTGCGGCTTCATGGCGGTGTACTTCACCACCACCGGCATCCTGATCCCGCACCTCATGGGCAGCGAAGAGTCCGGCATGGCCCGCCACAGCGCGGCCACGGCGGTCATCCTGATGCTGTGCGCGGCGATCTTCGACCTGTTCGACGGGCTGGTCGCCCGCAAGCTGCGCTCGTCCCCGATGGGCGCGGAGCTGGACAACCTGTCCGACCTCATCAGCTTCGGGCTCGCGCCGGCGTACTTCGTCCTCGTCTACGGCATGGTCGCGGACGACGCCTACCAGCGGGTGGCGGCGGTGGGGGCGATCGTGGTGCTGCTGGCGGTGGTGCTGAGACTCGCCCGGTTCTCCTGCGTCACCGTCAAGGACGGCACCTTCCAGGGCATGCCGTCGCCCTTCGGGGCGCTGACGGTGGTGTCGATCGTGCTGCTGGAGCTGCCCTTCGTGGCGACGCTGCTGGCGATCATCGGCACGGCCTGGCTGATGGTGAGCCGCGTCGAGTACCCGAAGCCGCGGGGGCGCCTCGCGGTGGCGATGCTGTCGTGGATCGTCCTGTCGATGGGGCTGCTGGCCGCGTGGGCCTTCGACGCGCCGAGCGGGCAGCTGCTGCTCCAGACGGGGTGTGCGCTGCAGCTGGTGATGGGTGCGGTGATCCCGCTGTTCGCCACGGCTCGCCGGGTGAACAATTTCCGTGACAATCGGCGGGAAGCGCGGGCCGCGCAGCTTCCGTGACGGTGTGATGTCGGTGGGCCCCGGACCCGGGTAGGGTTCGGGGCCCTTCCGTTTGTGCGTGCTCTGCGCCGGTGGGGCCCTTACGCCAGGAAGTCCCGCGCGATGCGCTCGGCGACCCGCTCCAGGATCGGACCGGCGTCCGCGATGCACTTCGCCACGTCCGGCTCCACATCCGTCAGCGGATACGCCCGCCGGATACCGGCCCGCCCCAGCACCTCCGGCGCCAGCGCCAGCCGCCCGCACACCGCGACGACCTCCTTGCCGGCCGCCCGCGCCGCCGACGCCACGCCCGCCGGGGCCTTCCCGTGCAGGGTCTGCTCGTCCAGCGAGCCCTCCCCCGTGATCACGAGGTCCGCCCGCTCCAGCGCCGGCGCGAAACCGAGCACGTCGAGCATCACCTCGATGCCGGGCCGGAACCGCGCGCCCAGCAGCATCGCGCCGAACCCGATGCCGCCCGCCGCACCGGCCCCCGGCGAGGCGGCGTACTCGGCGGCCCGCGCGCCCACGGTCTCCGTCCCCTCCAGCACCTTGGCGAAGTGCCCGAGGGCCGCGTCGAGGGTCTCCACGTCCTGCGGCGAGGCGCCCTTCTGCGGGCCGTACACGGCGGGCGCGCCCTTCGGGCCGGTCAGCGGATTGTCGACGTCGCTGGCCAGCACCAGCTCGACGTCGGACAGCCGCGGGTCCAGGCCGGACAGGTCCGCCGAGGCCAGGTCGGCGAGACCGCCCCCGCCCGGCGCGACCGGCTCCCCGGCGCCGTCCAGGAACCGCGCGCCCAGCGCGGACAGCATCCCGGCGCCGCCGTCCGTGGTGGCGCTGCCGCCGACGCCGAACACGATCGTCCGCGCGCCCGCGTCCAGCGCGGCCCGCAGCAGCTCACCGGAGCCGTACGTGGACGACGTCAGCGGCGCCAGGACACCCTCCGGGAGCCGCTGGAGGCCACTGGCCTCGGCCATCTCCACCACGGCGGTGCCCTCGCGCAGCGCGTACGCCGCCGTCACCTCGTCGCCGAGGGGGCCGGCGACCCGCACCTCCCGGCGCTCGAACCCGGCCGCGACCGCCGCGGCCACCGTGCCGTCACCGCCGTCGGCGACGGGCAGCGCCTCCACCGCGAGGTCCGGCACGACCCGGCGCAGTCCGGCCGTCACCCGCTCGGCGACCTCGACGGCCGTCAACGACCCCTTGAACTTGTCCGCGGCGACGAGCACCCTGCGGGCTCCGTCCACTGCAGCGTCAGCCACCTTGCTCTCCCCTTGCTCTCCGAGCCTTGCGCACGTCAAGGCAGTCGCGCCGCTGCGACCATAACCGGAGGACGCCCGCGCCGTCATGCCCCGCCCGCACCGTGGAACGGGACGGCGGGGCGGGCGCGGCCCTCGTTACGCTTTCGCAATGACGACTCCTGACTACGCCACCTACATCGCCGGACTCCCCCGCGTCCTCGCCGGTGCCGCCGCGGTCCTCCGCGACGCCGAGGGCCGGGTGCTGCTCGTCGAGCCCAACTACCGCGAGGGGTGGACGCTGCCCGGCGGCACGATCGAGTCGGAGGACGGCGAGACGCCGCGGCAGGGCGCGCGGCGCGAGACCGCCGAGGAGATCGGGCTGGACGTCCGGCTCGGCCGGCTGCTCGTGGTGGACTGGTCTCACGGGGTGGGCCGGCCGCCGATCGTGGCGTACCTGTACGACGGCGGCGTCCTCACCGAGGACGACCTCAAGGCGATCCGGTTGCAGGAGGAGGAGCTGCTGTCCTGGCGCCTGGTGCCGCGCGAGGAGCTGGGCGACCACCTGCTCGGCTCCCTCCACGGCCGGGTGCTGGCCGCGCTGGACGTGCTGGCGGACGGGTCGGGGACGGCGGAGCTGGAGAACGGCCGCCGGGTCGACGTGTGACCGTGCGCCGGGCGCCGGGCCCGCAGCCGGCGCCTGACTCCTGACACCCGGCACCCGGCACCCGGCACCAGAAGAAACCGCTCGCCCGCCCGCCGGTGGCGTCCTACCCTCGACCGCATGACCGGCAAGCCTCTCGTCGCCGTCCTCAGTGGCGCCGGCGTCTCGACCGACTCCGGCATCTGCGACTACCGTGGTCCCAAGGGGCTGTGGCGCGCCGACCCGGAGGCCGAGAAGCTCGTCACGTACGAGTACTACATGGGCGATCCGGAGATCCGGCGCCGTTCCTGGCGGATGCGGCTGGAGACCGGGGCCCTGCGGGCCGAGCCGAACGCGGCGCACCGCGCGGTGGCCGAGCTGGAGCGGTCCGGGGTGCCGGTGCGGGTGATCACGCAGAACGTGGACGGGCTGCACCAGCTCGCCGGTCTGCCCGCCCGCAAGGTGCTCGAACTGCACGGCACGGCGCGGAGCTACGTGTGCACCGGCTGCCCCGTGCGGGGGCCGATGGAGGAGGCGCTGGCCCGCGTCGAGGCCGGTGAGGGCGACCCGCCGTGCCGGGAGTGCGGCGGCGTCCTGAGGCCGGCGACCGTGATGTTCGGCGAACCCCTCGACCCGGTCGTGTTCGGCGAGGCGGTCGCGATCACCGAGGCGTGCCACGTCTTCGTCGCCGTCGGCACCAGCCTCCAGGTCCAGCCCGCAGCGGGCCTGGCCGGTGTGGCCGCCGACCACGGCGCGCGGCTGATCGTGGTCAACGCCGAGCCGACGCCGTACGACGACCTCGCGGACGAGGTCGTCCGGGAGCCCATCGGCACCGCGCTGCCCGCGCTGCTGCGCGCCCTGGCCCGCGGGACGGACGGGGCGGGCGGCTGAGGCGCGTCGTTCCGCGCGTGCCGGCGGGGACGCGCGGAGCCGCCGAGCCGCACGGTCAGAAGAGCGCCGCGCCCCGCTCGAAGTCCAGCAGCCGCTGCTTGCGCTCCAGGCCGCCGCCGTAGCCGGTCAGGCCGCCGCTCGCGCCGATGACGCGGTGGCAGGGGACGATGATGCCGACGGGGTTGCGGCCGTTGGCGAGGCCCACGGCGCGGGAGGCCGCCGGGTTGCCGAGTTCGGCGGCGAGTTCGCCGTAGGTGCGGGTCTCGCCGTAGGGGATCTTCCGGAGCCGGTCCCAGACCGTGCGCTGGAAGGGGGTGCCGTTCAGGCGCAGGTCGACGGTGAAGTCCTTCAGCTCGCCGGCGAAGTACGCCGCCAGTTGCTCCTCCGCCCGCGCGAACGGCCCGTCGTCGGCGGTTCCGAAGGTCTCCTCCGGCGGGCGGTGGCGCTGGTCGGTCATGTAGAGGCCGCACAGGACGCCGTCCTCGGCGACGAGCGTGAGGGGGCCGTAGGGGCTGTCGATCACGGTGTGCTGTTTCACGTCGGTTCCTCACACGGACTGCGGTGGCTCACACGGGCAGGAAGTTGATCGGGTGGTCGTCGGTCGCCCACAGGTACTGGACGGCGTACGCCCGCCAGGGCCGCCAGGCCGCCGCACGGGCGGTCAGCGCCGCCGGGGTCGAGGGCAGGCCCAGTTCCCCGGCGGCGCGGCGGATGCCGAGGTCGGTGGGGAGGAAGGCGTCCGGGTCGCCGAGGGCCCGCATGGCGATGACGTCGGCGGTCCAGGGGCCGAAGCCGGGGAGGGCCAGGAGGCGGGCCCGGGTCTCGGCCCAGTCGGTCTCCACGCCCAGGTTGAGCGAGCCGTCGGCCAGGTGGGAGACGAGGGTGGTGAAGGTCGTGCGGCGGGTGCGGGGCATGGCCAGGGTCTCGGGGTCCACCGACGCCAGGGCCTCGGTGGACGGGAAGAGGTGGGTCAGGCCGCCCTCGGGGTCGTCGACCGGGTCGCCGTGCGCCGTGACCAGGCGGGCGGCGTGGGTACGGGCGGCGGCGGTCGAGACCTGCTGGCCGAGCACGGCCCGTACGGCGAACTCCGCCTCGTCCACCGTGCGCGGCACGCGCCGTCCGGGCGCCTTGTCGACGAGCGGTGCCAGCAGCGGGTCGGCGCGCAGTTGGTCGTCGACGGCCGTCGGGTCGGCGTCCAGGTCGAGCAGGCGGCGGCACCGGCTGATCGCGACGGTCAGGTCGCGCGGGTCGGCGAGGGTGAGGCGGCAGGCGATGTGGTCGGGGTTCGGGGTGAGGGCCACGATGCCGTGACCGTACGGGAGGCGCAGGGTGCGCCGGTACGCGCCGTCCCGCCACTCCTCCACGCCGGGTACGGCGGTGGCGGCGAGGTGTCCGAAGAGGTTGTCGGGGTTGAGGGGGGCGCGGAAGGGGAGGCGGAGGGACAGCGTGCCGGGCGCGTTGCCCGCGGGGCGGTCCTCGGGAGCGCGGGTGCGCAGCTCGCTCGGGGAGAGGGCGTAGACCTCGCGGACCGTGTCGTTGAAGGTGCGGACGGAGGAGAAGCCGGCCGCGAAGGCGATGTCGGCCATGGGCAGCGCGGTGGTCTCGATGAGCAGCCGGGCGGTCTGGGCGCGCTGGGCGCGGGCGAGGGCGAGCGGGCCCGCGCCCAGCTCGGCGAGGAGCTGGCGTTCGACCTGGCGGGTGCTGTAGCCGAGCCGGGCGGCGAGAGCGGGCACGCCCTCGCGGTCCACGACGCCGTCGGCGATCAGGCGCATGGCGCGGGCGGTGAGGTCGGCCCGCTCGTTCCATTCCGGGGAGCCGGGGCTGGTGTCCGGGCGGCAGCGCTTGCACGCCCGGAACCCGGCCTGCTGGCAGGCCGCCGCGCTCGGGTAGAACGTCATGTTCGCGGGCTTGGGCGGCACCACCGGGCAGCTGGGCCGGCAGTAGATGCCGGTCGTCAGGACGGCCGTGAAGAACCAGCCGTCGAACCGTGCGTCCTTCGACCGCACGGCGCGCACGCAGCGCTCGGTGTCGGTGTGCATTCCCGTCCGCGTTCCCGTCTGCATGCGTCCAGGATGGCCCGCCGGCCCGGTGAGGGCTGGCGGGAATCCGACATGGACGTCACGCTTCCTGGGCCTCCGCGGATCGCTTGCCGGGCCGCCACGCCGACTCGCGCAGCAGCCGCAGCCCGTTGAGGCCGACCAGCACGGTCGATCCCTCGTGGCCGGCGACGCCGAGCGGCAGCGGCAGGTGTCCGATCAGGTCCCACAGGACGAGGACGGTGATGAACGTACCGGCGATGACCAGGTTCTGGGCAACCAGCCCGCGGGCCCGCCGGGAGAGGTCCACCACGGCGGGTACGGCCGCCAGTTCGTCGCGCACCACGACCGCGTCCGCCGTCTCCAGGGCCAGGTCGGAACCGGCCCGGCCCATGGCGATGCCGGCGTGCGCGGCGGCGAGCGCGGGGGCGTCGTTGACGCCGTCGCCGACGAACAGCACCTTGCGGCCGGTCCCCTCCAGCTCCCGTACGGCCTCCACCTTGTCCTCGGGCAGCAGGTCGGCGCGGACGTCGGTGATGCCGGTCGCGTCGGCGACGCGGGCGGCGGCGGGGGCGTTGTCGCCGGTGAGAAGGGTGGGCGGGGTGCCGGTGAGGGCGGTGAGCGCGGCGGTGGCCCCGGCGGCGTCGGCACGGAGGCGGTCGGTGAGGGCCAGGGTGCCGACGGGGCTGCCGTCGCGGGTGACCTGGACCGTGGTCTCGGCGCCCTCGGGGGCGTCGGCCCGGCCGACGTGCACCTCGTGGCCGTCGACGACCGCGGTGACGCCGCGACCCGGAGCCGCCGTGAAGTCCTCGGCGGGGGCGATGCTCAGGTCCCGGGCGCGGGCGGCGGCCACGATCGCGCGGGCCAGCGGGTGCTCGCTGGGGTGCTCGGCGGCGGCGGCGAGGGCGAGCAGGGCGTCCTCGTCCAGTCCGGTGCCGGGCAGCGGGCGTACGGCGGTGACCTCGGGGGTGCCCTCGGTGAGGGTGCCGGTCTTGTCGAGGGCGGCGGTGTCGATCTCGCCGAGGCGTTCCATGGCGACGGCGGACTTCACCAGGACGCCGTGGCGGCCGGCGTTGGCGATGGCGGACAGCAGCGGCGGCATCGTGGCGAGGACGACCGCGCAGGGCGAGGCGACGATCATGAAGGTCATGGCGCGCAGCAGGGCGTCGGTGAGGTCGGCGCCGAAGGCGAGCGGGACGCCGAAGACCGCGAGGGTGGCCACCACCACGCCGACCGCGTAGCGCTGCTCGATCTTCTCGATGAACAGCTGCGTCGGCGCCTTGGTCCGGGACGCCTCCTCGACGAGGGTGACGATGCGGGCGATGACCGAGTCGGCGGGGTCGCGCTCCACGCGGACGCGCAGGGCGCCGGTGCCGTTGAGGGTGCCGGCGAAGACGTCGTCGCCGGGGCGCTTGAGGACGGGGACGGACTCGCCGGTGATGGTGGCCTGGTCGACCTCGCCCTCGCCGCCGAGGACCGTGCCGTCGGCACCGATCCGCTCCCCCGGCCGGACCAGGAGGACGTCGCCCACGACGAGGTCGGCGGTGGCGACGGTCTCCTCGCGGTCGCCGGTCACCCGGGTCGCGGTGGTGGGGGCGAGGTCGAGCAGGCCGCGCACGGAGTCGGCGGTGCGGGCGGTGGCCAGGGCCTCCAGGGCGCCGGAAGTGGCGAAGATGACGATCAGCAGGGCGCCGTCGAGGACCTGCCCGATGGAGGCCGCGCCGAGCGCCGCGACGATCATCAGCAGGTCCACGTCCAGGGTCTTCTCGCGCAGCGCGCGCAGGCCCTCCAGGGCGGGCTCCCAGCCGCCGGCGGCGTAGGCCACGACGTACAGCGGGCCGTACGTCCAGGCGGGGGCGCCGCCGAGGTCGAGGGGCAGCGCCAGCAGGAACGCGACGAGCGAGACGAGCGCCCAGCGGGCCTCGGGCAGCGCGAGGACGCGGGTGCGGCGGCGGGGCGCCCGGTCGGTGGGCGCGGGGACGGGGGTCGGGGCAAGCGTGATGGACACGCGGCACACCATACAGGAACAGATGAAGACTCATTCATGCGTTCATGTGAGGTGAGTAGGATGAGCGCATGGGTCACGGAGCCGCCACCACCGCGCAGGACGCCGCCGCACGCGTGCGCCTGGACGCGGACAACGTCGCCAAGGTCGCCACCACGCTCCAGGCCCTGTCCACCCCCTCACGGCTGTTGATCCTGGCCCGCCTGCGCGAAGGCCCGCTGCCCGCGACCGAATTGGCGGCGGAGGTCGGCATGGAGCAGTCGGCCTGCTCGCACCAGCTGCGGCTGCTGCGCAACCTCGGCCTGGTGGTGGGCGAACGGCGCGGCCGCTCGGTGGTGTACGCGCTCCACGACGACCACGTGGCCGGACTGCTCGACCAGGCCGTGTACCACGTCGAGCACCTGCGCCTGGGGATCAGCGACGCGGCGGAGTGATACCCCGGCGCCCGCAGGCGGCCTCATGCCCACCCTCGACGCCCTGACCCGAAAGTAGGCCAGTTGTCCACCGATGCTCTGATCATCGCGGTAATCGGGGTCTGCGGAACGCTTGCCGCCACCTGGCTGACGCAGTGGAGCAACGATCGTACGCGGCAGCGGGAGATGGATCATGCGGAGCTGCAACGCCGCGCCACCTACGAGGAACAGGCCCAGGATGCGGCGCTGACCATCCGGCGCACGGCCTACGTCGCGCTGAACGCGTCCGCCCGCCAGTACCTCACGGCTCTGCGGAACCGGGCGCATGCGTGGGAGTCGACGGCGCCCGGTCCGAATCAGGGAGCCGACCTGCTGGAGGAGCAGCGCGCCTCCTACCGGAACTGCTACGCCGAAGCCCAAATGATCGTCCCCGACACCGTACTCACCGCCGCACGCGCAGCGAACGCCGAGCTCAACGAGATCTACGGCATCCTCAGGCGCCTCGAGCAGGGCTCGGTTCGTGACGGAGACTCGCTGTCCGCGGTATGTTCACGCGTCGATGCGGCACGTGCCTTGCTCCACGACCTGCGCGACGCGATGCGTTCCGACCTGGGGGTCACCGGAACCTCCTGACTCACAGCCCGCTGCAGCCAGCAGACCGCCGGTAGACCCCACTTGACGTCGACTGTCCCGCTAATCTGGCGTATGTGACGTACACCACCGAGCACGGCGACGAAGCCGTCACCTCGCACACGCTCACGGTGCAGGAGCGTGTCAGGAGACTCATCCACTCTCGATTGGGGCCGGACGCCTCGGTCGAGTTCATGGAGGATCTCGCCGGAGGATACACAGAAGCCTCGGTCGCCAAGTGCGATGTGGCGAGCGGCGGCAGCCCGGGCCTCGACGGCCAGTACATCGTGAAGACCACGCCCCTCACCGGCAAAGAGCGGCAGCGTACTGCTCACGAGCACTTCCTCGGCGCTCTTGGCACCTTCACCGAGCAACACGTCCCGAAGCTGGTTCTGAGCGCTGAGGACGACCGGTTCGCCATCGATCTGTACGAGATCGCCGGCGGCGGTCTCCGAGGCGTGCACGCCGCCGAGGTGGCGGGCAGCGCGCAGTTCCGGGCCGCGTGCGAGACCGTGAGCCACGACCTCCTCACCGCGCAGCTGGTGAGCTCGACGGGGCGGAAGGTGATGACGGCCCTGGAGGTTCTGGAGGCCTGGCTCGGTGTCGGCTTCCTCGACTCCGGACGTGGCAAGGCATTGCGTGAGACCCGTCAACTCGCCGGGGTGGACGGGCCCTGGTTTCATCTGTCAGGCCAGGTGCTGCCCGACCCGCTGTCCCTCCTCGCGGAAGAGAACGAGCTGACCCTGCAGGACGACATCGCCCTCTTGGGCGTCTGTCACGGCGACCTGCACTTGCGCAACATCCTTCTGGACCGTACCCGGCAGCACCACGGGAGCTATTGGCTCATCGACGTCAATTGGTCCTCCCCCGCTCCCTTGCTGTACGACCAGGCCTACCTCGAGACCGCCGCCGTGCTCACCATCCAGGCACGCCGCAACCGACAGGTGTCCTCCCAGGTCCTCCTGGAACTTGACCAACTCGACGCGAACGGCATCCTCGAGGTCGATGACGAGCTCTTTGTGGAAGTCGCGAAGAGCATCAGGCGCGGCGCCGAGAGCGCCATGCGGGAGCACCAGCCGAACCGTAAGGACTCCCTGGACTACCAGTACCTGCTGGCTCGGCTCGGAGCGGCCCTGAACTACGCGTCGAAGGGCATGGCGGACCCGGAACGCATCAGCGCGTACAACCTGGCCGCATGGACGACGCGACGAATCCTGACCGAGTATCACGAGGCGATGTGGTACCGAGTGCTGGAGCAGCGCCCGGCTCGGCCAGTGTCATCGGTATCCGCCTCGGCCTCGACGCGGGGAGCGCAGGTGTCGACGTCGGGCGACGAGGCAGCCTCCGCCGAGCTGGTGCAGCGATTCAAGCTCTTCACCGCCGGTACGTCCAACAGCTTCGACCGGTTCCTCGTGGTGGAGAACGACGTCCAGCATCCTGACATGGCACATCTGGCCGCGCAGCGCTGGTCGGCGGTGGTCGACCTGAACCCGGAGAGCGAGACCAGCGGCTTGGCCGCCCTCGTGCACACGGACGCCGTCGAGCATCAGATCCTCCGGTTCGGACTCAACGACGGGGCGGTGACACCGGGCCGGGGAGTCGTGCCCTGGCTGATGGCCGACGGCTGGGGACGGCTCGGAGAACAGCGGTCGGAGATGTTCCGGGACTGGCGCCGGGGACACCTCCCCCTGATTCGTCGGCTCTTCGACAGGCAGAGCGAACTCAGCCCGAACCGAGCCGCGTCCGTCCTGTGCCTGACCGCGGGCACGGAACCGGACGAGCGGGCCGAGCGAGTTCTCGAGGTGATCGAAGAGGCATACGAGCAGGTTGACCGGATGGTGGTGGCCGCCGGTGGCCCCGAGTTCACCGCCCTTCTTTCCGCCCTCGGAGACGCGCGGACCATCGCACGCGTGCTGCCGCCGCCAACCATGCCGGGCAAGGACGGCCCCGTTCCCTTCGAGCGCGAGGAACTGGCGCGGCTCTCCGTCGATCTGGAGATGCTGCACTCGCAGACGCTCAGTAGTCAGCTCAAGGACGAGCCGGTCGACGAGTTCTGGCGCGGCCGTCCCGCGAACTGGCTGGACCTGGATCAAGGGCTTGACGTGCCGCGGGACGTCCAGGGAGAGCTGACCGAGAACATCACCGCAGTCCTGCAGAAACAGGGCTCTGCGACGCTCGAGCTTTTCCACTCACCCGGAGCGGGCGGAACGACGCTGGCGCGCCGGATCGCGTGGAACCTGCACCGTGACTACCCGGTCGTCCTCGTGCGCCGGTACAGCCAGGACACCGTCGAACGGATCGACGACGTCTACCGCCGCACGGGACGCTCGGTACTCGTGGTCACGGAAAGCGCCGACCTCACGCAGAGCGAACGGGAGAACCTGTACCACCGACTGCACCAGTGGAACACACCCGCTGTCGTGCTCTGGGTGACGCGAACCAACCGTCGGGTTCCCGGCCACCACAAGTACCACCTGATGGATCCCATGTCTCATGGGGAGGCCTCGGAGTTCCGGCAGAGCTTCGCTGTCCGCGCGAGGGACGAGCGCGCCCGGGCGGCCGTGAACGAACTCCGGCCCGGCAACGTGCCCAGCCAACAGCTGTCGCCCTTCTTCTTCGGGCTTTCCGCCTTCGCCGCCGACTTCGCCGGAACGAGGGGCTATGTGGAAAGTCATCTGAACCACCTCGACGAGCGCCGGCTCCGCGTCGCCAAGTACCTTGCACTGGTCACTCGCTACGCCCAGAACGGCCTGCCCTACCCCCTCGTGCGACGGTGGCTCACTGGAAAGTGGGGGGATCTCGCCGCCTCGACCGCTGACTACCAGGAAGACTTGCGGACGGTGCTGGGCGAGGATCTGCGGCACTTGGTTGTCGACGACAACGGCGAACTGCGGCTCCTCCATCCCTTCGTCGCCGAACATGTGCTGGCGGCCGCGCTGGAGCCCGGGGGCGAGCGGCGCTGGGAGTCACGGCTCGCCGACACCGCCGTCGAGTTCATCGGCAAAGTATGCGGTCACCTCGGTTCCGACAACGCACAGACCCGGCGCATCCTCCAGGACCTCTTCATCCGGCGTAATCAGTGGTCGGGCGGTTCCTCGCCCTCAGCCGCCCGTTTTGCGGAGCTCATCCACCAGGTGCCGGTACGCGATGAGGCCTACCGCATCTTCAAGGAGCTGACCCGCAAGTGCCCCTCAGAACCGCACTTCTGGAACCACATGGGCCGGTACCACATCCACGAGATGAAGTACGACTACCCGAACGCCCAGGAATATCTCCTGAAGGCCATTGAGCTGTCCGGGCGCAAGGACTCCCTCCACTTCCACTCTCTCGGCATGGTGCACCGTCTGTGGGTCAAGCACGAACTCGCGAAGGAAGCGTCAGACACGGGGCGGACACAGGAGGCCCTGGACGCCATCCACGACATCTACCAGGGCGCGCTCGATGCCTTCGCCGACGGGCGTCGGCTCGACTCCGAAGACGAGCACTCCTACGTCACGCCGGTACAGATGATCGTCGACGTGCTGAACCACATGGTCCGTATCTCACCGTACGAGAACTTCCTGGACCTCGTGCGCCATGGCGGGGACGTGGGCGGGTGGGCGGACGAACAACTCCGGGTTGCCGAGGGGCTGCTGGATCAGCTCGACATGGCCCTGCCCGGGCATCGCAGGAGCAGCTACCACAACACCTGTGAACGACAGCTCCAGACGCTGCACGGCAACATCGCGAGCCTCGTCAGCCAGTGGCGGTCCCTGGTCACAGAGTCGCGCAGTCACTCGGGCGCCGCGCTCGTTCTCGCCCGCGCGTTCTTCCGGGAACAGCAGCAAGAACTCAGCTCGGTCGCCACCGAGGCGTTCCGGTCGGTGGTGGAGTTGTACGACTCCGTCTTCGACAACCGAGGTGACCTGAGCGACAGCGACATGCGGACCTGGTTCCGCTGCTATCGAAAACTGGAGGAGTACGACGAGCTGGACGCGCTGCAGCGCTTCGCCGTGATCGCCGACTACCGCAACACCAGCCAAGAGGCTCACTACTACCTGTACGTGCTGCGCTTCATGCGCTGGCTGCGCAACGAGGAGCAGAACCAGCAGGAGGTCGAACGCTACGTCACCGACTCCAAACGACTGGCCAGGGACGGCCGCCGCCAGTACAGCTACGAGTGGGTGGGTGTCGGTGCTCCCGCAGAGGACGGCAGGCAGGCCCCTCCGCGCCTGGTGCACTTCACCGAGTTGGGTGAGCGCAGGCCCGAGCCGGAGCTGTGGGAGCACTCCGACAAGTTGCTGCGCATGACTGGCGTGATCAAGGAGATCGAAGGCCCGCAGTCCGGTTGGATCACGGTCGGTGACGGCCGCATGGGAGCATTCTTCGTCCCGAAGGACAAGTTCCGGCGCCACAGCGACATCAATCAGCTCGTCGAGTTCTATCTGGGTTTCAGTTACGAGGGGTTGCGCGCCTGGTCGGTGGACTTCGCCGCGCCCGCCGCCGCGAGCCGCCGCCCGGTTCCGGCTCCCCGCTCCAAGCCGGCCGCGCCGCCATCGGCAGCTGTACGCACCGACGTCGTGCCACGGCGTCCTGTTGTGCCCCGCCCGGATGTGTCCCGCCCTGAGCCGCCGAAACCCGGTGCCGAGCGCCCCGTCGCCCTGCACCCACCCGCACCGGCGGCGTCGGCCGACTTCCGCAGCCGGGCCAAGGAACTGGCCCGCACCAACGAAGAGGAGGCCTACCGCTTCCTTGTCCGCTCCATGCTGAGCGAAGGCCCCGACACCGACGCGGTCACCTCGCTCCGCCTGGGAGCCCTGCTCCAGGAGACGTTCGGGCGTCAGAGCTACGCCCGGGTTCTGGGGGGTGGCAAGCTGCGAAGTCTGCTCCTGCGTCTCGGATTCCGTCTCGAGAACACCGTCAACGGACAGTTCGCGGTGGTGGGTGAAGGGGTGGAGAAGCAGTCCGACCAGTAGAGGTCGGTCAGCCCCGGCCGGTCCTGGTACCGGCTGGGGCGGCCAGCAGCCGCCGCATCAGCTCGGCCGCGCGCACGGCGGCGTCGGCGCAGCAGTTGTTGAAGAGCACGTGCAGTTCGTCGGTCTGGGCGGCGGCGCGGCGCAGCCGGGGTACCCGGGCGCCCAGTTCGGCGGCGGAGTAGTCGTACCGGAAGCGGTCCTCCTTGCTTCCCCTCCCCCACGCCTGGCTGCGCCCGTGGAAGCGGACCACGGCGAGGGACCGCCGGGTGACCGGCACGACGGGCGGCAGGGACGACGGCAGGCCCTGGGCCATGTCGGTGCCGACGGCCGAGGCGCCCAGCGCGGACAGCAGGGCGTGGGTGGCGTCCGCCCGTTCCGCCTCCCACCACCCGGGGTGCCGGAACTCCACGGCGATCGGCCAGCCCTCGGTGCGCCCGGCGCACGCTTCGAGCGCCGCCTCGGCCGGGGAACCCGGTGCGAACCACGGCGGGAACTGGAACAGCACGGTGCCGAGCCGGCCCTCCTTGCGCAGCGGTTCGACCGCCTCGGCGAAACGTCCCCACACCTCGTCCAGCAGACCGTCACCCGCCTGCCCGCGTCGCAGCCGGCCCCCGTCGGCCCCGCGCAGGTCGGCGGGGAGTGCCTCGGGGCGGGTGGGGTGGCCGGTCAGCAGGGAGAACGCCTTGACGTCGAAGCGGAAGCCCTCGGGCGTGCGCTCCAGCCACAGTTCGCTGTTGCGCCGGCTCGGCAGCGCGTAGTACCCGGCGTCCACCTCGACGACGGGCAGCCGTGAGGCGTAGTGCCGCAGCCGCCCCTCGGCGTCCCGCCGTCCGCGCGGGTACCAGCCGCTCGCGACCAGTTGCCGGTCCGTCCAGGAACACGCTCCGACCAGTACGTCACCCATGGGAGCCCGGGTTGCCCCGGACTCCCGGTTCATCCCCGCCCAGTCGGCGGCTATTCGGTCGCGGTGGGCCGCCGCGAGGCCGCCGTCGCCTCCTTCACGTCCGTCAGCGGGCGCAGCCGGTAGGTGTAGGAGTAGTCCCGGTCGGCGAAGAGCTTGAACTCGTCGTGGGTGTGCGCGCCCCAGCTGTTGTCGCCGCCCACCCCCATCTGACGGTGGTTCAGTCGGAGCACGACCGCGTCCCTCGGGGTGAGCTGGTAGTCGTGCCGCACCCCGCCGGACAGGTCCTCCGGGGTGAAGTGCGAGGCGTTGACCTCCAGCAGCGGCTCGCCGGAGGCGAGCAGGCCCACGCCGCGGGAGTCGGTGAGGGCGACCCAGCGGACGTCGGTCTTGTTGCCGTTCTCCTGCGGGCGGATGTAGGGCGTCCACTGCTCGGCGACGGTCCCGGAGTGGAGGCCGACGTCGGTGCCGGTGTTGCGGTCCCAGTGGTTCTCCTCGGGCCCGCGGCCGTACCAGTGCATCCGGTCCAGGCCGCGCGGCAGGAAGAGCATCGTCCCGACCTCGGGGAGGTAGGGCAGGTCGGCGGCGCCGGGGTGCAGGGTGTTGTCGACCTTGATCTCGCCGTTGCCGAACACCGTGTACGTGGTGGTGTACGCCGACTCCACCGTGGTGGGCAGGGTGCCGGTGACCTTGATCTCGACGGCCCGGTCGGCCAGGGCCCGCACGGTGACGTCCGTGACCCGGCGCCGGGCGCCCGCGTCGCGCCAGGTCTGGTTGCGGGTGTGCTGGCCGTTGCCGTGGTCGTTGTCGGTGGGCGCCCGCCAGAAGTTGGGGGCCGGCCCGGAGGTGATCAGCCTCCTGCCGTGCGCCTCGTACGAGGTGATGGTGCCGGTGCCCTTGTCGACGGTGACCGAGAAGTCCCGGCCGTCGACCTCGACCGCGTCGTCGCCGTCCCGGTGGCGCAGGGACGGCACCCGGCCCAGGGGCACCGGGGTCACGGCGGGAGCGTCGGTGTCGAGGGCGAGTTGGTGCCGGGCGACCTCGAAGCCCGCCTTCGCCCAGGGGGTGTCCTCCTTGGTGGTGAAGGAGAGCTGGAGGAAGAACTCCGTGCCCGGCGCCGGGTCGCCCGGCAGCCGTACGGGCACGGTGATGTCCTTCCTGGACAGCGGCTCCACGTCCAGCTGGTCCCGGGTGAGCCGCCCGCGCCGTACGGTCCTGCCGTCGGCGACGAGCTCCCAGTGGCCGTCGAACTCGCGGAGGTCGGTGAACAGGTACTCGTTGACGAGGGTGACCGCGCCCGCGCCGCCGGACCGCTGCTCGACGCCGACCGCCTGGTAGACGCGCTTGACCTCGGCGGCCTTGCCGGTGTGACCGCGGTCGGCGAGGACGACGCCGTCGGCGACGAAGTTGCCGTCGTTGGGGTTGTCGCCCCAGTCCCCGCCGTACGCGAAGAAGTTCTTCTCCTTCGCCCGCTCCCTCTCGACCTCGACGGTCTCCGCGTCGAACCAGAACCGCACGCCGTCGTCGTCGGGCTCCCGGTCCGCGTCGGCCAGTTCGCCGGCGCTCAGCGCACGGGCGTAGACGCGGGCCCGGCGGATGGTGCCGCTGAACTCGCGGACCTGGTTGTCCGAGTCGGTGGCCAGGGAGAGGGAGGCCGTGTTGCGGCTGGGACGCCGGTCGGTGGTGCGGGTCGCCCGGCGCTCGCCGTCGACGTAGAGGGTGAGGGTGCCGGCCTCCGCGTCGAAGACGCCGGCGAGGTGGTGTTCGCGGCCGGTCCAGTCCTCGGGCACGGTCCAGGTGGCGGTGATCCACTGACCGCCGGAGTGGATGAAGAACTCCAGGGTCCGGTTGTTCTGCTTCAGGGCGTACTGGGTGTCGCCCTTGGCGATGATCGGCTGGTGGTAGCCGGTGAAGTGCGGGGTGACCCACGCCTCCAGGGTCAGCGAGCCGGTGAGGTCCAGGCTGTCGTCGCGGGCGAAGACCGTGCCGCCGGACAGGCCCGTGCCGCGCTCGAAGGTACCGGAGGCGGCGAGGATCTCACCGCGCAGCCCGGCGGGCCCCTCCTCGGTCAGCAGGGTGCGCCGCGGCACCGGCCAGGTCAGCGACTGGTCGACGAAGTCCCAGATCCAGCCGCCCTGGAGCACGTCGTAGCGGCGGATCAGGTCCCAGTACTTCTTGAAGTTGCCGTTGGAGTTCCCCATCGCGTGGGAGTACTCGATCATCACGTACGGCCGGGTGTCGGAGGTGTCCTTCGCCCGCTGCTCGACGCGCTGCGGGGGGTCGTACATCTCGGAGCGGATGTCGCTGACGCCCGGGCGGTCGTCGCCCTCGTACTGGATGACGCGGGTGGGATCGTAGGAGCGGATCCAGTCGTGCATGGCGGTGAAGGTGGAGCCGCCGCCCGCCTCGTTGCCCAGCGACCAGATGACGACCGAGGCGTGGTTCTTGTCCCGGTGGACCATGTTCTGGGCGCGGGCCACGCAGGCCCTCGTCCACTCGGGGTGGTCGCCGGGGTACTCGTCGCGGATGCCGTGGGTCTCCAGGTTGGTCTCGTCGACGAGGTAGAGGCCGTACTCGTCGGCGAGTTCGTACCACAGCGGGTTGTTCGGGTAGTGCGAGGTGCGGACGCTGTTCATGTTCAGCCGCTTGATGATCCCGATGTCCTCGACCAGGTCCTCGCGGGTGAGCGCGATGCCGCGGTCCGGGTGCATCTCGTGGCGGTTGGTGCCGCGGAAGGAGACCGGCTTGCCGTTGATCCGCATCAGCCCGTCCTTGAGCGCGAACTCGCGGATGCCGACCCGGTGGGACAGGGTCTCGATCACCTTGCCGGCCGGATCGCGCAGGCGCAGGACGGCCGTGTAGAGGTACGGGTGCTCCGCGGACCACAGCCGGGGCTTCGGCACGGCCTTCGCCGCCCGTACGGTGACGTCCTGCCCGGCCCGCACCGTGCCGAGGTCGGCGGGCTGCTCCAGGGGGCGGGACCAGACGGCGTGCCCGCGGGCGTCGTAGAGCTGGGTCTCCACGGTGTACCGCCCGGCGCCCTCGGCCGCGTCGCCGTACGCCCGCACGCTCGCGGTGACCGCCAGCTCGGCCGCCGTGTACGTGTCGTTCAGCGGGGTGTCGAGCTTGAAGTCGCGCAGGTGCACGGACGGGGTGGAGTAGAGGTAGACCGAGCGGAAGATGCCGCTCAGCCGGATCATGTCCTGGTCCTCCAGCCAGTCGCCGTCGGCGTAGCGGTAGACCTCCACGGCGATCTGGTTGGTGCCGGACCTGAGGTGGTCGGTGATGTCGTACTCGGACGGGGTGAACGAGTCCTCGTCGTAGCCGACCAGCTCCCCGTTGATCCACACGTAGTGGGCGGCCTTGACGCCCTCGAAGTGCAGGAAGGTGCGGCGGCCCGTCCAGTCGCGGGGCACCGTGAAGGTGCGCCGGTACTGGCCGACCGGGCTGTAGCGGGTCGGTGCGGCGGGCGGCTGCGGGTCCTCGCCGCGGCCGTTGGGGCCCCAGTACGGGTAGGTGATGTTGAGGTAGATCGGGTAGTCGTGGCCGTGCAGCTGCCACACGGACGGCACGGGGACGGTCCCCCAGTCGCCGTCGTCCAGGTCGGTGCGGTGGAAGTCGGCGTCCCGGTCCTCGGGGCGGTCGGCGTAGGCGAACTTCCAGGTGCCGTCCAGGCTCAGCCGGTACGGCGAGTCGGTGCGGTCGGCGGCGAGTGCCTGTCTCACGTCCGCGTACGGCATGAGGGTGGTGTGCGGCGGCTCGGTGCCGACCCGGAAGACGCCGAAGTCGTTCCACTCCGGGGCGGTGTCGGCCGCCGCCCGCCGGCCGCTCGCCCGGGCCGCGGCGGGCGTCGCGGACAGGGCGAGCGCGCCGAGGACGGCGGCACCGCCCTCCAGCAGACGGCGGCGGCTGACGAGCGGCCGGGGACGGGGGGCCGGGAGTCCGGCGGGTGACACGGGCGAGTGCGGCATGACCGTGGCCTTCCGTGGGCATCGGGGGCGGCTCAACGCACGGTGCTGTGAAGGCAGTTGACAGGCGGATGGTTCACAACTGCCGGTGACGCAGCGACTACTGAGTCAGGCACACCCTAGAACCCGAACACAACCGATTCAATTACCCCGTCGGACTTTGTTGGTTCCTGAGGGAGGCGCGGTGCTCAGGCGTCCTGGACGCCGGGCACGCCGGCCTCGATCACGAACGACTTGTCGGTGCGGACCGGGGCGCCGGGCCGGGTGACGTAGTCGACCACGCGGTAGTCGGCGGTGTACTGCCGCTTGGAGACGGAGCAGCGGACGTAGCCGCGGCGGCTGCTGTAGTACTTGGTGTGCGGGTTCTCGTCCCAGTACACCTGGCCGGGGTCGTGGGTGGCCGAGCCGTCGCCGCCCGAGGTGATCGAGGTGGTGACGAACTCGCTGCCCAGCAGCCGGGTCTCGGGGCGCTCGAAGTCGCGGCGCAGGTCGTTGGTCCAGTTGTTGTGCACGTCGCCGGTGAGGACCACGAAGTTGTCGATCCGGCGTTCCTCCACATAGCCGAGGACCCGGTCGCGGGAGGCGCGGTAGCCGTCCCAGCCGTCGTTGTAGCCGCCGTCGTCGGGGCCGGCGACGGCGTCCCAGTTGGCGAAGTAGATCTGCTGCGGGACCACGTTCCAGGTGGAGCGCGACCGGGCGAGGCTCCGCTCCAGCCAGGCGTGCTGCTCGTCGCCGAGGATGGTGGCCTTCGGGTCCCACTGGTCCGGTCCGGAGACCTGCCACTTGTCGCCGTAGGGCTGGTTCGTGCGGTACTGGCGGGTGTCCAGCACGCTGAAGGTCGCGGTGGCCCCGTACTCCAGGCGCCGGTACAGCGGCAGCGCGGTGTCCACCGGCTTGCGCAGGCGGCGCAGCGGCATGTGCTCCCAGTACGCCTGGTAGGCGGCCCGGCGGCGGGCGGCGAAGCGGGCGGTGGTGTCGTTGCCCTGGCCGGGGTCGTTGTTCTCCGGGCTCAGGTCGGCGTAGTTGTTGTCGGTCTCGTGGTCGTCCCAGGTGACGACGAAGGGCGCCGTGGCGTGCAGCAGCCTGAGGTCGGGGTCGGTCTTGTACTGGGCGTGCCGGGCGCGGTACTCGGCGAGGGTGTTCATCTCGTCGCCGTGGTGGGTGCGCACCTTGCCGTTGACGCCGGCGGCGTACTCGTAGAGGTAGTCGCCGAGGTGGAAGACCACGTCGGGGCGCTCCTCGGCCATGTGCCGGTACGCGGTGAAGTGGCCCTGCTCCCAGTTGGCGCAGGAGGCGAAGGCGAAGTCGACGGTGGGCGAGGTGCCGGGGGCCGGGGCGGTGCGGGTGCGGCCGACGGGCGAGAGGACGTTCTCGGCGCGGAAGCGGTAGTAGTACTCGTGGTGCGGGCGCAGGCCGCGTACGTCGGCGTGGACGGTGTGCGCCTCGGCGGGCACGGCGTGTTCGACACCGCGCCGGACGACCTTCCGGAACCGCTCGTCGAGGGCGACCTCCCAGTGCACGGCGACCGGACGCCGGGGCATGCCGCCGTCCTCGTCGAGCGGCTTGGGCGCGAGGCGGGTCCAGAGCACCACCCCGTCGGGGAGCGGGTCGCCGGAGGCGACGCCGAGCTGGAACGGGTCGCGCGGGACGCGTCCGGGGGCGGCGGAAGCGACGGGCGCGGCACCGGTGCCGAGCAGCACCGCACCGGCGCCGGCGGCCCCCGCGATGCCGAGGAAGCCCCTTCTGTGCAGGGAGTTCGGGGAGCTGGTGCGCGGCGGGGTCATCGAACCTCCAGAGGACGGACGGCCGGACGACAACCAGGCAAACGGCACCGGGTGAACCCCGGCTGCTGCGCTCGTTGACCGCGCTTGACCGATACATGTCGAGAGGACGCTCGGGCGCTCGGACGCTCGGTGCCGGGGCTCAGGGACTTGTCGGGGTGCCTGTCGGGGTGCCTGTCGGGGTGCCGGTCAGGGTGTGCCACTCGACGGTGCGGTCGCACCAGCGGTCGAGGAGGACGCGGTCGTGGCCGACGGCCAGCAGCCCCGCGCCGGTCTCGGCGCGGTAGTCCTCCACGACGCGGACCAGCGCCGCGGTGGTCGAGGCGTCGAGCATGGCCGTCATCTCGTCGCAGACCAGCCAGCGCGGGCGCAGCACGAGGGCGCGGGCGAGACAGGCCCGCTGCAACTGGCCGTCGCTCACCTCGTGCGGGCGCCTGCCGAGGAGGTCGGCGGTGAGGCCCACGGTGGCGGCGAGTTCGGCGACCCGGCCGCCGACGCCCTCCCGGCGCCCGGTGGCCCGCAGCGGTTCGGCGATCAGGTCGGTGAGCGTGAGGCGGGGGTCGGCGGAGAGCCGCGCCTGCTGGAAGACGACGCCGAACGCGGTGCGCTGCGCGCGCGGGGCCCGGTGGCGCCAGCGCCGCACGGGGGTGCCGTCGACCACCAGGGTCCCGGCGTCGGGGTGGTGCAGCAGGGCGGCGACGCGGGCGAGGGTGGACTTGCCGCAGCCGCTGGGGCCGAGCAGCCCGACGGCCTGGCCCGGTCGCACGGTCAGGGAGACGCCCCGGAACACCGGTGCCTTCCTGACGTATCCGGCGGTGACGTCGCGTAGTTCAAGCACGGTCGGCGGCCTCCGTGAGCGCGGCGTGCGGGTGGTGGCAGGCGACGGCCGCGGTCAGCGGCGGCGGTGCGGCGCAGGCGTCGGTCGCCCGGTCGCAGCGGGCGGCGAAGGCACAGCCGTCGGGGAGGGCGCCGAGTTCCGGGGGCAGCCCCGGTATGGGAGTGAAGGCGCGGTCGGGCAGGGCGTCGAGCAGGCCCCGGCTGTAGGGGTGGCGGGGGCCGGGGGCGCCGAAGAAGTCGGCGGCGTCCGCGAGTTCCACGATGCGGCCGGCGTACATGACGGCGATCCGGTCGGCGATGCGTTCGGCGGCGGCCAGGTCGTGGGTGATCATCAGCAGGGCACGGCTCCGGTCGCCCGCCTGGTTGTCGACATGTCGCCGCAACTCGTCGACGGTGCGGTCCACCAGGTCGCGGTCGAGTCCGGTGGTCGGCTCGTCGGCCAGCAGCAGCGGGGCGTCACCGACGAGGGCCATGGCCGTCGCGGCCCGCTGGGCGAGACCGCCGGAGAGTTCGTGCGGGTGGTGGTCGAGGTGGTCGACCGGGAAGGCGGCGCGCTCGGCGGCGGCCTCCGCGGCCCGGCGCAGCGCCGCACGGCCGCGGACGCCGGTGAGTTCCGCGACCGTCTCCTCCAGTTGGGAGCGGATGGTGCGCACGGGGGTGAGGTGGGCGGCGGGGCTCTGCGGGACCAGGCCGACCAGCCTGCCCCGTACGGTGCGGGCGAAGGTCCGCTCGTCGGCGGCGAGCAGGTCGAGGTCGCCGAGGAGGGCGGCGCCGGCGGTCCGGGCGTTGCCGGGCAGCAGCCCCAGCAGGGCCGAGGCGAGGACGGACTTGCCGCAGCCGCTCTCCCCGATCAGGGCCAGGCACTCGCCGGCCGCCACGTCGAAGTGCGCGTCGCTGACGGCGGCGACGCGGCGCCCGCCCGGCATCAGGAAACGCACCGACAGACCGCGTACCGACAGCACGGGGGCTCGCTCGGTCACAGCATCAGCTCCGATCGGCGACGGGGGTTGATCCGCTCCCGCCAGGCGCCCGCGAGACCGGCGACGGCGAGGGTGGGGACGATGAGGAACAGGCCCGGGAAGAGGGTCGGCCACCACTGCCCGGCGAGCAGCGAACCGCGCGCCTCCTGGATGAGGTTGCCGAGGCTCGCGGTGTGCGTGGGCAGGCCGAGTCCGAGGAAGGACAGCGCCGACTCGTGCCACATGGCGTGCGGCACCATCAGTACGGCCGCCAGCGCGGCCTGGGGCAGCACGCCCGGCAGCAGATGCCGTACGGCCACCCGCCACCGCGAGGCGCCGCCGGAGACGGCCGCGTCGACGTAGGGGCGCGAGCGCAGGGACAGCACCTCGGCGCGGACGATGCGGGCGGTGGACAGCCAGTGGGTGAGGGCCACGGAGATCACCACGGGCCACACGCCCGGCCGGAACATCGCCACGATGAAGATGCCGAGCAGCAGGTGGGGTACGGAGGAGACGGTGTCGACGGCCCGCATCACGGCACGGTCGACCCAGCCGCCCAGCGCCCCCGCCGTGGCGCCGACGGCGGTGCCGACGACCGTCGCCGTCAGCGCCGCCGCGACCCCGACCAGCAGGGAGACGCGCAGGCCGTAGACGCAGCGCAGCAGCAGGTCCCGGCCGACGTCGTCGGTGCCGAACGGGTGGGCCCAGCTCGGTGGCTGGAGCTTCGCGGCCAGGTCGACGGCCTGCTGGTCGAGCTGCACCAGCGGCGGCACCAGCAGCACCGCGAGGACCGTCAGGGTCAGCAGGGCGGCGGAGACGCGCAGGCGCAGGGTGCGGGTGGAGCGGCGGTCGGTGCCGTGGGCCCGCCACACGGTGCCGGTGTCCTCGGCCCCTGCGGCGGTCGCCGCCTTACGGGACCGCTCGGGCTGCTCGGGCTGCTCGGGCTTCTTCGCGGCGATGTCAGCCATGGGAATCACATTTCACTGAGCTTCACCCTCGGGTCGAACAGTCCGTAGAGCAGGTCGGCGAGCAGGTTGCCGGCGAGGACGGCGGCGGTGGCGAGGACGGTCAGGGCGGCCAGCAGCGGGAAGTCGACGGCGGTGGCCGCCTCGACGGTGGCCGCGGCGATGCCCGGCCAGCTGAAGACGGTCTCCACCAGCAGCGCGCCGGTGATGAGTTCGGGAACGCGGGAGCCGATCAGGGTGAGCACCGGCAGCAGGCCGGAGCGCAGGGCGTGCCCGAACAGGACGGTGCCCTCGCCGATGCCGCGGGCCCGCGCGCCGCGCACCGGGTCCTCGGCGAGGGCGTCGCCCACGCCCTGGCGCACGTACAGCGTGAACCAGGGCAGTTGGGAGACGGCGAGCACACCGGCGGGCAGCACGAGGTGGCTCGCCACCTGCCCCGGGGTGACCCGCGCGCTGGCGGTGTCCGTCAGTCCGCCCGCCGGCAGGACATCCCACTGCAGCGCGAAGAGCCATACCGCGAGCAGCGCGATCCAGAAGACCGGGGCGGCCTCCAGGAGGTACGCGAGGGAGGTGACCGCGCGGTCGAGCATCGAGCCGGGGCGGCGGGCGGCCAGCACACCGAGGAGGGTGCCGGCCAGGACGGCGACGGTGAAGGCGACGGCGCACAGCAGCGCGGACCAGACCAGGCGTTCGCCGATCACCTCGGCCACCGGCTGGCGCATCACGGGCGAGTGGCCGAGGTCGCCGGTGAGGGCGGCGGTCAGCCAGTCCCACCAGCGGACGACGAACGACCGGTCCACGCCGAGGTTGTCGCGCAGCCGGTCCAGGGTCTCCTGGTCGGCGCCGAGCGCGGCGGTGCCGGCGTACGCCTTGACGGGGTCGAAGGGGGAGGCGGCGGCGATGGCGAAGACGCCGAAGGTGACGACGAGGACGACGGGGACGGCGAACAGCGCCCGCCGCCCCGCCAGCCGTGCCATCGCTCCCCAGGGCAGCCTCCGGAGGGAGCGGGTCACTTCTTCGGCTGCCAGTCCTCGATGTTCCACCAGGGCCCGCTGGCGAAGCCGTGCTCGTGCGGCTCCAGCTGCGTGGTCAGTCCGTCCCAGCGGTCGGCGAGGACGTAGAGGTGGTCGATGTGGGTCAGGAAGGTGTATCCGGGGTCCTCGACCAGCGCCCGCTGGATCTTGTCGTAGGCGGCCGCGCGCTGCTCCGGGCCCTGGGTGCGGCGGCCGGCGTCGAGAGCCTGGTCCACTGCCGCGTCGTCGTAGCCGGCCATGTTGTTGAAGCCGTCGTTGGCCAGGGAGGAGTGCAGCAGGGTGTAGAGACCGAAGTCCGGGTCGCCGACGCTGCCGAAGCCCGCGAGGACCGCGTCGTTCTTCATGCGCGGCTCGATGACCTCCCAGGTGGCGCCCTCCACCTTCACCTCTATGCCGGCCTTCTTGGCGTCGGAGGCGTAGGCGAGGGCGTGGTCCTGCCGGACCTTGTCGCCCGAGGGGTAGTAGAGGGTGAAGGAGGCGCGCTGCCCGTCCTTGGCGCGGACGCCGTCGGAGCCGGGCTTCCAGCCGGCCCCGTCGAGGATGCGCTTCGCCTCGGCGAGGTCGTGCGGACGCTCGATGCCGCGTTCGTACCAGGGGTCGTCGACTGGCAGCGGCCCGTACGCCGGCCGGCCGGCGCCGTCCAGGATCTTGTCGACCATGGCCCGGCGGTCCACGGCGGCGTCCAGGGCGCGCCGGATCGCGCGGTCGCCGGTGACCTTGTTCGAGGTGGGCAGGGTGACGGCCCGGAAGTCGTAGGACTTGGCCTCGTAGGTGCGCCGGCCGTCGTCCTTCTCGAAGGTGGCGGCGAGGTTGGGCGGCAGGACGGCGCCGTCGAGGTCGCCGGAGCGCAGCCGGGTGGCGCGCACGTTGTCGTCGGCGATGATCGCCATGGTGAAGGACTTCACCGCGGGCTTGCCGCCCCAGTAGTGCGGGTTGGCCTTGAAGGTGAGCTTCTCGCCCTTGCTCCAGTCGGTGAGGACGTAGGGCCCGGTGCCGACCGGCCGGGTGTTGAAGGCGCCGGTGTTGGGGTCCTGGCCGCCCGCGACGTGCTCGGGGACGATGGGAAGCACGGTGCGGGCGGCGAAGGGCGCGTACGGGTACTTGAGGGAGAAGACGACGGTGTCGTCGCCCTTCGCGCTGACGCTCTTCACGGCGTCCAGCTCGCTGCGGGCGGTGTTGTTGGTCTTCTCGTCGAGGACGGTGCGGTACGTGTAGACCACGTCCTGGGCCGTCAACGGTTCGCCGTCGCTGAACTTCACGCCCTCGCGCAGGGTGTACGTGTACGTCCTGCCGCCGTCGGCGATCTTCGGCAGCGCCGTGGCGAGCGCGGGCTTCAGCTTCAGGTCGGTGTCGCGGGCGAGCAGCCCGTCGAAGATCTTGGAGTTTCCGTCCTTGCCGTAGCCGAGCAGCGGGCTGAGGGTGTCCGGCTCGGAGGCCACCCCGATCACCACGGACTCGGCCGCCTCGGCGTCACCGCCCGTTCCGCCGCCCCCGGGCGCGGAGCAGGCGGTGACGCCCGCGGCCAACGCCGCCGCGGCGGCGGCACTTCGTATCCGACGGGTTGTCATGTCTCCCCCACGCTTGTTGTTGGTGCGGGGTTATTGCACATCAGTTGCAACTAAAGCGTCAAGCCAGGTGGGGAGGCGTGCGGAAGTGCACGGACACCCGGACCTCCCTACAGCCGGTCCCCCGCACGGGCGGGCTCCGGAGGACGCGGCCCGCCGCCGTCCTTGGCGTCCTCCTCGCAGGTCGGTCCGACGTAGGACTGGTCGTTGGGAACGAACAGCACTCCGGTCACCCGCTCGGGGTCCGCGACGGCGAGCCATTCGTCGCCGATCGGGCTGCCGTTCGGCCCGAAGGCCTGGTACGAGTGGATCGTCCGGCACCCCAGGGCGACGCGCTCCTCGTCGACCGCGCAGGCGTCCACGGCGGGGTCGGACATGTCGTCGGCGCCGTCGAAGCGGAAGCGGAAGTGGACCTGGTCGCCCTCGGCGGGGACCTGGGGGTGGGGCTCCAGGCGCCAGTCGACGACCTCGGCGAAGACGTCGAGAGGCCGCCCGGTCACTTCCTCGACCCGCACCCGGACACCGGCCTCACCGCGCTCCGCCGTCGTGTCGGCGCAGCCCCAGTGCGAGGAGCAGCCGGACAGGGCGAGCACCACCAGTGCCGAAGCGGCACCGGCACCGGTCCGTCGAGGAGACTTCAAGGGCCCGTCCCGTCAGCCGAGTCGCCGGGAGAACGCCTCGTACGCCCGGTCGTCGAAGAGCACGAACCTCACCTCTTCGACGGCCGTCGGTGTGTGCCGCACCGTTTCGACGGCGATGCGGGCCGCGTCGTCCATCGGCCAGCGGTAGACGCCGGTGGAGATCGCCGGGAAGGCGACCGTCCGGGCGCCCAGTTCGTCGGCCACCCGGAGCGACTCCCGGTAGCAGGAGGCGAGCAGCGCGGGGTCGCCGCCCGACTCCTGGTACACCGGGCCGACCGTGTGGATCACCCAGCGGGCGTCCAGGTCGCCCGCGGTGGTGGCGACCGCCCGGCCGGTGGGCAGGCCCTTGCCGTAGTGCGAGGCGCGGAGCCGGCGGCACTCCGCGAGGATCGCCGGACCGCCCCGCCGGTGGACGGCGCCGTCGACGCCGCCTCCGCCGAGGAGGGAGGAGTTGGCGGCGTTGACGATGGCGTCGACGCTCTCGCGGGTGATGTCGCCCTGGACGAGGGTGATGGCGGTCATGTCCGGCCCCCGGGTCGGCTCGGTCGGAAGGTCACGTCTGACGCAGCCTGCGCCAGACCGCCTTCGCGGCGTTGTGCCCCGACATCCCGTGCACCCCGGGGCCCGGCGGGGTGGCCGACGAACAGATGTAGACGGCCGGGTGCGGGGTGCCGTACGGGAACAGGGACAGTTTGGGCCGCAGCAGGAGCTGGAGGCCCGAGACCGCGCCGGAGGCGATGTCGCCGCCGACGTAGTTGGCGTTGCGGGCGGCGAGTTCGGGCGGGCCGGCGGTGGCGCGGGCGAGGACCCGGTCGCGGAAGCCGGGGGCGAAGCGCTCCAGTTGGCGCTCGATGGCGTCGGTGAGGTCGCCGGTCCAGCCGTTGGGGACGTGTCCGTAGGCCCAGAAGACGTGCTTGCCCTCCGGTGCGCGGGTGGGGTCGGCGACGCTGGGCTGCGTGGTGATGAGGAACGGCGCGTCGGGGGCGCGGCCCTCGCGGGAGGCGGCGTTCAGCGCGGCGCCGATCTCCGCGCTGTCGGCGCCGATCTGCACGGTGCCGGCGGTGCGGGGCGCCTCGGCGGTCCACGGGACGGGGCCGTCCAGCGCGTAGTCGATCTTGAAGACGCCGGGTCCGTACCGGTAGCCGGCGTAGTGGCCGCCGAGTCCGGCGATGCGGGCCAGGGCGGTGGGCGAGGTGTCGAAGACGTAGGCGCGGGCGGGCGGCAGGTCGTCGAGGCGCTTGACCTCGTAGTCGGTGTGGACGGTGCCGCCGAGGTCCTTCAGAAGGGCGGCGAGGGCGTCCGAGATGGCTTGGGAGCCGCCGCGGGCCACCGGCCAGCCGCGGGCGTGCGCGGCGAGGGCGAAGACCATGCCTATGGCGCCGGTGGCGAAGCCGCCGAGCGGGGCCATGACGTGCGCGACGAGCCCGGCGAAGAGCGTCTTGGCCTTCTCGTCGCGGAAGCGGCGCATCAGCCACGTCGACGGCGGCAGGCCGACCAGGCCGAAGCGCGCGAGGGTCACCGGGTCGCGGGGCAGCGCGGTCAGCGGCAGGGACATGAAGTCGCGGGCCAGGGTGTCCCAGTGCGGCAGGAAGCGCTCGACGAGTCGGCGGTAGGCGCCGGCGTCGCGCGCCCCGAAGGAGGCGGCCGTCTCGCCGACCGACCGGGACAGGACGGCCGCCGAACCGTCCGGGAAGGGGTGTGCCATGGGCAGCGGGGCGTGCAGCCACTGGAGGCCGTACCGCTCCAGGGGCAGGTCGCGGAAGGCGGGCGAGTTGATGCCGAGGGGGTGCGCGGCGGAGCACGGGTCGTGCCGGAAGCCCGGCAGGGTCAGTTCCTCGGTGCGGGCGCCGCCGCCCACGGTGTCCCGGGCCTCGAACACGGCGACCGAGAATCCGCGCCGGGCCAGCTCCACGGCAGCGGTCAGCCCGTTCGGCCCCGCTCCCACCACGACCGCATCGAGCATCGACGGCACCTTCGGACCCCTTCGTCAGCCGATGGCCACTGGGGATCAGGATATGCCCGGGGTCCGACGGCCGGCGGCCTCGGGTGGTGCCGGACGCGGGCGTCGCCCGGCCGCACGGCCCTCGACGCGGGCGGGCGGGGTTCAGGCCGCCGCCGCGGCGCGGAACGTACTGGGGCTCTGGCCCTTGTGGCGTTTGAAGGCGGCGCTGAAGCCGAAGGCGTCGGCGTAGCCGACGGATCTGGCGATCTGGGCGATGCTGAGGTCGGTGTCGGTCAGCAGCGCCTCCGCGTCGGCCATCCGGCACTCGGTGAGGTAGGCGAGGGGCGGGCGGCCCATCAGCTCGGTGAAGCGCTTGGCGAACAGCGCCCGGGAGACGCCCGCCCGGCCGGCCAGCGACGCCACCGTCCAGGGATCGGCGGGCCGGCTGTGGAAGGCCCGCAGGGCGGGGCCGAGCACCGGGTCGGCCAGGCCGCGGTACCAGCTGGGCGCGTCGGCGCCCGCCTCGTCGAACCAGTTGCGCAGCGTGCACACCAGGGCCCAGTCGAGGAGCCGGTCCATCAGCGCCTGCGAACCGGCCGAGAGTCGGGCGGCGTCGGCGGCGGCCGTCTCCAGCCAGGCGCAGACCTCGACGTCCTCGTTGACCACCAGGACCGGAGGCAGGGCGCGCAGCAGCCGTTCAGGGCGCCGGCCCGAGGTGCGGTAGGCGCCCACGATCAGCGCGGTCGCCCCGTCCGGATCGGCGCCCCAGCGGATGCCGCCCAGTCCTCGGGCGGTGCACTCGGGGTCCGGGGTGAAGCACGCGATCTCGTACTCGGTGTGCGGGCGGCCGACGGTGGCGGGCCGGTCCGCGAGGAGGAACGGCTCGGGACCGCGGACCAGGGCGGTGTCGCCCACGCCGACCTCCTGCCGGGTGCCGTCGGGCAGCAGCAGGGTCCCGCCGCCGCGCAGCACGCTGACCATGGTGAGCGGCGCGCCGTCGGTGAAGCGGATGGTCCAGGGCGCCGTCAGCACGGCGTGGCTGACGACCGAGCCCTCGGCCCGGATGTCGCTCAGCAGTGAACTCAGGGGATCCACGGAAGAGAGCGTAGACGAGCGGACCGTGGACGTTCTCCTATGTTCTCCAGACTTTCTCCCATGGATCATCCAGGATCACGCGGCTGTACTGGACCCGTCGCACTGACCGAGACCAGCCGGGAGACCCCGTGACGCAGCACCGGAACGACACCAGGACGGCCCTCGTGGTCCTCGCCCACCACCGCTCCGATTCCCTCACCGCGCACACCGCCCGTCGTACGACCGCCCAGTTGGAGGCCGCCGGGTACCGCGTCGATCTGCTCGACCTGCACGCCGAGGGCTTCGACCCGCGCATGACCGAGGCGGACCAGCCGGACTGGGGGAACAGGGAGAAGACGTACTCGCGGGAGGTGCGGGACCACATGCGGCGCGTCCTCGAAGCCGACGTGGTCGTCGCCGTCTTCCCGGTGTACTGGCAGAGCGTGCCCGCCGTCCTCAAGGGCTGGATCGACCGCGTGTGGAACTACGGCTTCGCCTACGGCCGCAGCAAGCCCCGCCTCGCGGGCAAGCGCATGCTGTGGCTCGCCCTGGCCGGCGCCGCCGCCGACGATCCCGTCACGGAGGGGATGCACTCCCTCCTGGAGGCCAATCTGAGTGAGGGCATCGCCTACTACTGCGGCTTCTCCCACTCCCAAGTCGGTCTGCTGCCCGACGCCGAGGACCGCCCGCAACGGGTCGACGCCGAGGGCAACCTGCTGGTCGGCGACGCGGTCTCGGGCGCCGAGCGCGAGGCCCAGTACGCCGATTTCGACCGTCGGGCGCGGGAGTTCGTGGAGAAGTTCCTCGCCCACGAAGCGGTGGCTGTCTGAGCGCGGGAAGCCCGCCCCGGGGGGGCTCAGGCGCCGCCCGCCAGCAGCGCCACCACCCGGCGGGCCGTGGCCGCGTCGCGGGCCGCGGTGAACGGCAGGTCGTTGTCGCCGGTGATGCGGAAGGGCTCACCGGTGCGGGTGAGGTGGGTGCCGCCCGCCTCCTCCACCAGGAGCAGACCGGCCGCGTGGTCCCAGGCCGCTTCCCAGCTGAACGCGGTGGCGTCCAACTCGCCGCGGGCCACCGCGAGATACTCCAGGCCCGCCGAGCCGCAGGGCCGGGGGGCCACGCCCGGGGCGCGCAGGCCGAGCAGGGCGTGCTTCTGCTCGTCGGTCGTGTAGTCCGGGTGGGAGGTGGCGACGCGCAGCTCACGGCCGGGCTCGGGCGGGCCGGCGTGCAGGCGCTCGCCGTCCAGGAAGGCGCCCTGGCCCCGTACCGCCGTGGCCATCCGGTCGTGGACCGGGGCATAGGTCCACGAGGCCCGCACGATCCCGTGGTGGGCGAGGGCGACCAGGGTGCAGAAGCCCGGGTCGCCGTGTACGAACTGCCGTGTCCCGTCGACCGGGTCGACGATCCACACCGGTGCCTCGCCGCGTATCGCCTCGTACGTGGCGGGGTTCGCGTGCACCGCCTCCTCGCCGACCACGACCGATCCGGGCAGCAGGGCGGACAGGGCCTCGGTGAGGAACTGCTCCGCCTTGCGGTCGGCGTCGGTCACCAGGTCGTGCGGGCCGGCCTTCTCGTCGACCTCGTGGGCGGCCAGCCGGCGCCGGCGCGGCAGGATCTCCTGGGCGGCCGCCTTGCGGACGGCCTCCGACACGTCGTCGGCGTGCCGGGCGAGAAACTCGTCGATGGTTTCGTTGGTCTCGATCATGACTCCATGAGAGCACGCGGCACTGACAATCCCCACCCTGGTGGTGGACGCAGGGTAGAATCGGGGCCAACAACGGGTGCGGAGGCCGCCCTCGGCGCCGGGATCAGCGGCCGACCGCGTACCCCTGCATGCCGCGCGGGTTCGCCGCCGCCGACAGCACGCCCGTCTCCGGGTCCCGGGCGACGGCGCAGAGCCGGCCCTCCGACCACGCCTCGCCGACCGTCACGTCGTGCCCGCGGCGGCGCAGCCCCTCGACGACCTCCGCCGGCATCCGGGATTCCACGGTGACGCTGCCCGCCCGCATCCCGCGTGGGAAGAAGGAGCCGGGGAAGCTGTCGTTGTGCCAGTTGGGGGCGTCGATCGCGCCTTGGAGGTCCAGTCCGCCGCGCACCCGCCCGCGCAGGGCGACCGCCAGGAAGAAGTGCGTCTGCCACTGGTCCTGCTGGTCGCCGCCGGGGGTGCCGAAGGCCATGACCGGCACCCCGTCGCGCAGGGCCAGGGACGGCGTGAGCGTGGTGCGCGGCCGGCGGCCCGGGGTCAGCGAGTTGGGCAGGCCCTCCTCCAGCCAGGTCATCTGGAGCCGGGTGCCGAGCGGGAAGCCCAGTTCGGGTACGACCGGGTTGGACTGGAGCCAGCCGCCGCTGGGGGTGGCCGAGACCATGTTGCCCCAGCGGTCGACCACGTCCAGGTGGCAGGTGTCGCCGCGGGTGCCCCCGTCGGCGGTGACCTCCGGTTCGCCCGGCACCGGCGACGTCGGGCTCTTGGCCACCGTCGGTTCGCCGACGCCCAGGGCGTCGAGGCCCTCCCCCTCCACGGCCGCCACACGCGCGTGCGCGCTGAGCCGCGGGGCACGCCCGCCGGGGCTGCCGGGCCGCAGGTCGAAGGACGCCTTGTCGCCGACGAGCGCCCGCCGGGCCGCGTTGTACCCGGGCGACAGCAGGTCGTCGAGCGGCACCCGGTCCGCGCCGGCCGCGTCCCCGTACCAGGCCTCGCGGTCGGCCATGGCGAGCTTGCAGCCCTCCACCAGGAGGTGGACGTAGTCCGCGGAGCCGTACCGGGGCAGTTCGTCCGGGAGCAGCGCGAGTTGCTGGAGCAGTACGGGCCCCTGGCTCCAGGGGCCGGCCTTGCAGAGGGTCCAGCCGTTCCAGTCGAAGGTGGCGGGAGCCTCGTAGTGCGCGGACCAGCCGGCGAGGTCGGCCGCCGTGAGGGTGCCGGTGTGACGCGCGCCGCTGGTGTCCAGGGTGGGCCGGCCGGCCTGCCGCACCAGGGCCTCGGCGACGAACCCGGTGCGCCACACCTCCCGCGCCGCGTCGATCCGCGCCTCGCGGTCTCCGGCACCGGCGGTCTCGGCGAGCAGCCGCTTCCAGGTGGCGGCGAGGGCGGGGTTGCGGAAGGGCACGCCGGGGCGGGGCGGACGGCCGTCCGGCAGGTAGACCTCGGCCGAGGAGGTCCACTCGGTCTCGAACAGCTCCCGCACGGTCCCGACCGTCTCCGTCATCCGCTCCACGGGAGGGTGCCCGTGTTCGGCGTACCCGATGGCGTACGCGAGCACGTCGGCGAGCGACTTGGTGCCGTGGTCGCGCAGCAGGGTCGTCCAGGCGTCGAAGGCACCGGGGACGGCGGCGGCGAGCGGACCGGTGCCCGGGACCAGGTCGAGGCCGAGGCCCTGGTAGTGGGCGACCGTCGCCCCGGCCGGTGCCACGCCCTGCCCGCACAGCACCCGCACCTCGCCGCCCGCCGGCGCGAGGAGGATCGGCACCTCGCCGGCGGGCCCGTTCAGGTGCGGCTCGACGACGTGCAGCACGAAGGCGCCGGCCACGGCGGCGTCGTAGGCGTTGCCGCCGTCCTCGAGCACCGCCATGGCCGACTGCGAGGCCAGCCAGTGGGTGGAGGAGACCATGCCGAAGGTGCCCTGGAGGGTGGGGCGGGTGGTGTGCTGCATTTCTCACCTCGGGTGCGTCGTCGGGTCGCACCGGTCTTCCCTACCCACTCCGGTCCGCGGGCACCGGCCGGGTCAGGTCCTCGACGGCTCCTCCCCCGGCGCGGCGTCCTCGGTCCCGGTGGCCGGCGCTGCCCCTTGCCCGGGCAGCCCGTGCTCGGCGGCGCGGCGGCGGGCGTCCTCGTCGGTGTCGGCGTCGTAGGCGACGAGCCGCGGCAGGGCGGCGGTGAGCAGGCCCACCGCCGCCACACAGGCCAGTCCGCCGGTCCAGATCGCCGGGCGGGCGCCGGTCCAGCCCGCCATGGCACCGGCGCGGACCTGGCCGAGCTGCGGGCCGACGCTGTAGGAGAGGACCTCGATGCCGGCGAGCCGTCCGCGCAGCCGGTCGGGGATGGTCTGGTTCCAGATGGTGGAGCGGCCCAGTCCGCTCAGCATGTCCCCGGCCCCCGCGAGGCCGAGGCACACCAGCACCAGCCAGACGTTGGCCGTCCAGCCCGCCGCGGCCATGGCCAGGCCCCAGCCGGCGGCGCCGAACACCACGAGCAGGCCGTGCCGCCGGGTGCGGGAGACCCAGCCGCTGGTCAGGCTGACCAGCAGGGAGCCGACGGAGCCCGCCGCGTACATCAGGCCCAGCGACCAGTCGGCGTCCAGCTCGTCGGCGAGGAACGGGAAGATGGTGTTGGGGAAGGCGAAGAACATCGCGGCGAGGTCGATGGCGTACGTGCCCAGCAGCACCGGCCTGGACCAGGCGTACCGGGCGCCTTCGACGATGCCGCGCAGGGAGGGGCGGGCCGCCTTCTCGTGGGGCGGCACGGGCGTCAGGCGACGGCACATCAGGACGGAGACGGCGAAGCAGACCACCGTGGTGGCGTACGCGGGGCCGTTGCCCGCGTACGCGACGACCAGCCCGGCCAGCGCGGGTCCGGCGATGGCTCCGGCCTGCCAGCGCAGGGCGTTCAGCGCGGCGGCCGCCGCGAGCTGGTCGTGCGGCACGATCCGGGCCAGCAGCGAGTCCATGGCGGGCCGTTGGAGCCCGGCGAGGGCGGCGACGCCGGCGGCGACCACGTACAGCGGCCACAGCATGGGGTTCGGCAGCAGGGTGTTCAGCAGCAGGATCAGGGCGAGCAGGCCGAGGCCGGCCTCGGTCAGGACGATGACCCTGCGGCGGTCCACGGCATCCGCGAGTGCGCCGCCGTACAGGCCGAAGACGACCAGCGGCACGAGTTCGACCGCGCCCATGGCGCCCACGGCGAGCGGTGAGCCGGTCAGGTCCTTGATCTGGAGCGGCAGCGCGATCAGCGCCATCACGCTGCCGAGGTAGGTGACCAGGCCCTGCACCCACAGGAGGCGGAAGTCGCGGGAGGAGCGCCAGGGCGCGAGGTCGGGCAGCACCGAGGCGAGTCGGGAGGTCATGGTTCAGCGGCTCCCGGCGGGAACGGGCGTCGGCCCGGCGGGGCGGGGACGAGCACGGCCGTCCGGGTGGGCACGTGCGCGTGCACGCAGGCGTGGGGTGTTCATCGGCCCGGTTCCGCTTTCGGTCGGGGTGCCGTGGCCCGCACCGTGGACCGCGGGAAGGGGTACGGGCGTGGCGGAGGGCACCGGATGCGCTACGGCAAGCGAGGCGAAGTAAGGCGAGCCTCACTTGCCGGGACAGCGTATGAAGCGGGCGCGGCCGGGGCAATCGAGATTTTCCGCCACCCCTTGTAGCGATCGGGACAGCGGGCGGCGCTCCGTCCCCGCGCCCCGCGTCGCTCAGCGCGCGCGGAACCTGCCGGGCGTCATGCCGGTGGTCCGCCGGAAGGCCGCGCCGAAGGCGCTCGCCGAGCGGTAGCCGACCGCCTCGGCCACCACCTCGACCTCGAAGCCCAGGGCCAGCAGCCGGACGGCGTGCTGGGCGCGCACCGAGGCGACCCAGCGGGCGAAACTCGTGCCGGTCTCCGCCCTGAAGGCACGGGTCAGGGTGCGTGCGCTGCACCCGAGGGCGGTCGCCCAGCCGGTCAGCGTCCGCTGGTCGGCGGGATCGGCCCGCACCACGTCCACGATGGGCCGCAGCAACGGCGAGGTGGGCAGCTGCACCAGCAGCGCGCGGGGCGACGGCCGCAGCACGTCGAGGACCATCGCCTCGGTCACCGCCCGGGAGGCCGGCGGCAGGTCGGGCTCCGCGAGCCGTTCCGTGAGGAGCCGGAGCAGCGGCGTGATCTCCACGGCCACCGGCACGTCGGGCAGGGCCGAGACGGTGCCGTGCCGGAAGAAGTGGGCGCGGTAGGCGGTGCCGGCGACCGCGGACGCGGAGTGCGGCTGCCCGGCGGGCATCCACAGGCCCAGGGTCGGCGTGATGCACCACACCTGGGAGCCGACCACGGCCGTCGAGGTGCCGTGCTCGTTCCAGAGCAGTTCGTGCCACGGGTGGGAGTGCTCGGTCCACGCCGTGTCGGTGGCGACGACCTCCTCGTACGCCTCGATCACGAAGGACACGTCCACCTCGCCCGCGGCGAGCGTCGGCAGGTCCCTGGTGACACGCATGCGCTCAGGCTAGCCGGACGGGGCCGACGGGCCGGACCGGGGAACAGCGCGGCCCGCGCCGCTGTTGCCCCGGGGTAGGGAAACGGAGGCGGAACGGTGCACGGTGAGTACAAGATCCCCGGCGGCAAGCTGGTCGTCGTGGATGTGGAGGCCGAGGACGGTGTGCTGCGGCACGTGCGCGTGGCGGGCGACTTCTTCCTCGAACCGGACGAGGCCTTGGACGCCGTGAACCGCGCGCTGGAGGGCGCCCCGGCCGACACCGACGCGGCGGGACTGGCCGCCCGGATCGACGCGGCGCTGCCCGAGGGCACCGTGATGTACGGGCTGACTTCGGAGGGCGTCGGGATCGCCGTGCGCCGCGCGCTCGCGCACGCCACCGACTGGACGGACTACGACTGGCAGCTGATCCACGAGGGTCCGCAGTCGCCCGCCCTGCACATGGCCCTGGACGAGGTGCTGACCGCCGAGGTGGCGGCGGGCCGGCGTCCGCCGACGCTGCGCGTGTGGGAGTGGGGCGCCCCGGCGGTGATCATCGGCAGCTTCCAGTCGCTGCGCAACGAGGTGGACCCCGAGGGCGCCGCCCGCCACGGCATCGAGGTGGTGCGCCGGATCTCCGGCGGCGGCGCGATGTTCGTGGAGCCCGGCAACACGATCACCTACTCGCTGTCGGTGCCGGACGCTCTGGTGCAGGGGCTCTCCTTCCAGGACAGCTACGCCTACCTCGACGACTGGGTGCTCGGTGCCCTCGGCGAGCTGGGCATCCGCGCCTGGTACCAGCCGCTGAACGACATCGCCACCGACCAGGGCAAGATCGCGGGAGCCGCGCAGAAGCGCGTGGTCGGCCCCGCGGGCGGTCCCGGCGCCGTGCTGCACCACGTGACCATGTCGTACGACATCGACGCTGACAAGATGCTGGAGGTGCTCCGCATCGGCCGGGAGAAGATGTCCGACAAGGGCACCAGGAGCGCGAAGAAGCGGGTGGACCCGCTGCGCCGGCAGACCGGTCTGCCGCGCGAGGCCGTGATCGACCGCATGATCACCTCCTTCGGCGGCCGGTACGGCCTCACCCAGGGCAAGGTGACCGACGAGGAACTGGCCCGGGCGAGGGAGTTGGCGCGCACCAAGTTCGGCTCCGCGGAGTGGACCGCGCGGGTGCCCTGAGCGCGCGCACTGCCCTGCGCCGCACGCGGTGCCCTGGGCCGCACGCAGTGCCCTGAGCGGCTCGCGCGTGCCGCGACGCCTCGGCACGACGCGGCACGGCACGGCACGGCACGGACGCTAACGGCGCCGCGGCTCCACCAGGCCGGACTCGTAGGCGAAGACCACCAGTTGGGCCCGGTCCCGGGCGCCCAGCTTGGTCATCGCCCGGCTGATGTGCGTCTTGGCGGTCAGCGGGCTGATCACCATGTGCGCGGCGATCTCCTCGTTGCTCAGACCGCGCGCGGCGAGCGCGGTGACCTCGCGTTCGCGGCGGGTGAGGCGGTCCAGGCCGGGGGCGGTGGCCCGGTCCGGGGGCCGGGCGACGAACTCGCCGATCAGGGTGCGGGTGACCTTCGGGGACAGCAGGGCCTCGCCGCGCGCGACGACCTCGATGGCCTGGAGCAGGTCGGCCGGCTCGGTGTCCTTCAGCAGGAAGCCGCTCGCGCCCGCCCGCAGCGCCTCGAAGACGTACTCGTCCAGGCCGTAGTTGGTGAGGATCACCACGCGGACGGCGGCCAGGGCGGGGTCGGAGGCGATACGGCGGGTCGCCTCGATGCCCGTCATCACCGGCATCTGCACGTCGACCAGGGCGATGTCGGGTACCTCGGCGCGCACCAGCGCCACGCCCTGCTCCCCGTCGGCGGCCTCGCCGACCACCTCGATGCCGTCCTCGGCGTCCAGCAGCGCCCGGAAGCCGGCCCGCATCAGCGCTTGGTCATCGACGAGCGCGACCCTGAGGACCGCCTCGCTCATCCCCGCTCCCCCAGCGGGAGTCCGGCACGCACCGAGAAGCCGCCCTCGGCGCGCGGAGCGGCCCGGAGGGTGCCGCCGAGGGCCGTGACCCGCTCGCGCATGCCGGTCAGTCCGGCGCCCGGCTCCGGTGGCCTGGCCGGGTCGCCGGCGCCGTCGTCCTCCACGGCCACCGTCAACTCCCCCTCGCTCTCCGTTCCGTAGTCGATCCGCACCGACACCTTCGCCGGTCCCGCGTGGCGGGCCGCGTTGGTCAGGCCCTCCTGGACGATGCGGTAGGCGGCCCGGTCGACGGCCTGCGGCAGCGTGCGCCGCGTGCCGGTGACCGTGAGGTCCACGGCCAGTCCGGCGGCGCGGGCCCGCTCCACGAGCAGCGCCGGGGTGCCCGCCGGTTCGTCGGCGCGCAGCACTTGGAGGGCCGAGCGCAGTTCGCGCATCGCCTCGCCGCTCGCCTCCTGGATGGCCAGCAGCGCGGGCGGCACCTCCTCGCCGCGTTTGCGGGCGAGGTGGACGGCGACGCCCGCCTGGAGCTTGACGATGGAGATGCTGTGGGTGAGCGAGTCGTGCAACTCCCGGGCGATGCGCAGGCGTTCCTCGCCGGCCCGGCGCAGGGCCGCCTCCTCGCGGGTGCGCTCGGCCTCCAGGGCGCGCTGCTCGGTCTGGCGCAGGTACGCCTGCCAGTTGCGGTCGGCGAGTCCGGTCACCACCGCGCACAGGAACCAGCCGGCGAGCAGTCCGGCCCGTTCGGCCGCGTCCTGGGTCCCCGGACCGGATGCCACGTACCCCGCGAGGAACACCGCGCCGCCGGCCGCCGCGACGCCCCGGTGGCCGACCCGGGCCGCGGTGTGCACCGCGGCCAGGACGGGCAGCGCCGACAGCGGCCCGGGGTGCGCGTGCACGACGTACGCGGTGCCCAGCACGGTGGCGGCGGCCAGGACCGCGCGCGGGGCGGTGCGGTGGAAGGCGAGCGCCGCGCAGGCGAGGGCGACGAGGACGTGGTCGAGGGCCGTGGTGTCGTCGTCGAAGGCGGCCACGGTCGTGCCGAGGGCGCCGACGACGACCGCGAGGGCCACGTCGGCGAGCCGGTCACGGCCGGTCGGTCCCGTCTGACGCCCACTCATGCCCGCACCCTAGACGCGCCCGCCGCGCGACCGCGTCGGCCCTGGGGACGGCTTGCGGACTACTCCCGCCGAAGTAGTCGCCGCCCGGGACGGGCCCCGGCGGCGCAGGACGGACCGTCTCCGGCCGTACGACGACCGAGGGCGTCCCCCCGGCGCACTCTGCTGTCCATGCCCACACCCTTCCGTCACACCGCACCCCTGCCGCCCGAGGCCGCCACCGGCCGCGTCGCGGAGGTCTTCGAGCAGATCGCGCGGGACTTCGGCATCCCCGGACCCGCACCCTTCGTGGCCTTGTCCTCCGCCCCCGCGCTCCTCGCCCCCGCCTGGGCGCTGATGCGCGAGTCCCTGATCGCCGGCCCCGGCGACCGGACCGGCAAGGAGGTCGCCGCCTTCGGGGTGTCCGAGGCCAACGGGTGCCGGTTCTGCGTGGACGCGCACACGATGCTGCTGCACGCGACCGGCGACCACGCCCTGGCCGAGCGGCTGGCGCGGGGCCGCGAGCCGGCGGACGAACGGCACGCGCGCGTGCTGGACTGGGCCCGGCGGACCGGGAGCCCGGACGCCGGGCGGGAGCCCCCGCCGTTCCCGCGCGAGGAGGCGCCCGGCTATCTGGGCACCGCGCTGGCCTTCCACTTCATCAACCGGATCGTGTCGGCCCTGGTCTCCGAGAGGCTGCTTCCCGGCGAGGCGCAGCGGCTGCGACCGGTGCGGAGCCTGGTGGGCCGCTCCCTGTCCCGTACCGTGCGCCGCCCCGCCGTCCCCGGCGCCTCCCTGCCCCTGCTCGACACGCCCGGCCCGGGACCCGCCTGGGCGGCGGGCACGCCGGTCGGCCCCGCCTACGCCGCCCTGCGCGCGGCCGCCGCCCTGGGCGCGGGCCTCCTCGACGCCGACGACCAGGCCCTCGTGCGCACCGCCCTGCGGAAGTGGGACGGGTCCCGGCCGCCGGTCGACCCGGACCCCTTCCCCGACCGCGAGCGGCGGCCCGGCGCTCGGCTGGCGCTGCTGGCCGCCCTCGCGCCGTCCCGGATCGGCCCGGCGGACGTCGCCGCGTGGCGCCGCCCCGAGCACACCGACCACTGCCTGGTGCACCTCGTCGCGTACGGCGCGTTCGCCGCCGTGGACCGTGTCGAGAGCACCCTGTCCGCACCCACCACCGTGGAGGAGCCCTCATGAACCTCGCCACCGGCCGTCACCGGACCGGAACGGTCGCACCGGACACCGCGGAGGCGGCCCCGACACGGGCCGAGCCGGACCTCGTCGAGTTCCTGCTGTCGCCGTTGCCGGGCGGCGCGCTGCCCGCCTCACGCCTCGCCGGCCCGGAGGACCTACTCCTCCCGTTCGCCCCGGGCACCGGTCGCCGACGCGGCCGGACGTCCGGCGGGTGACCACTGTCCGGCGGGTGACCACTGTTCGGCCGGCGCCCCGCCGGACACCGCCGCCGGGCCGCCCCTGACGGGCGACGACCGGCGGCCGGGCGGGGCGCTCCGGCCGTGCGTCGGTGTGTCTGCGTCACCGCCCGGCCACGCACCGAGTTCGCCCTTCCGCCCCACAGGGACTCGTGTGACACTGGCGTCCCGTCCGCAGTGCGGACCCCCTCCGCACCGTCCCCACGAGAAGTGCGCCTTGCGTCCTCTTCCCCTGCCGCTTGCCCTGACCGCGCGTCTGGCGCCGGTCGCCGTGCTCGCCACGGCGGGCTGGGCGCTGTCGTCCGGGCCGGATCCGACCACGCCGGCCGCCAAGGACGAGACGCCGCCCGACACCGTGCACCGGTCCGCGTCCGCACCGGCGACCGAGGCGGTGACGAAGACCTACGCCACCGCCCCGGCGCCCTGCGAGAGCCTGGCCGGGAAGACCGTCACCTCGCTGGTGCCCGGCGCCAAGGCGGCCGGCAAGGAGATCCCGTCCACGGACACCGCGGTCCGGCGCACCTGTTCCTGGAACGCGCTCAAGGGGTACGACTACCGCTGGCTCGACGTCTCCTTCGAGGTGATGGCGTCGGACGAGGCGGCGCTGAAGTCGTACAAGGAGCGGGTGGCCGACCGGAGCGGCGGGGGCGAGGTGCCGGGCCTCGGCGACGCCGCCTACTCCGTCGTCAACCTCACCACGGAGGACGGGCAGCAGACCCGCGAGGGGACGGTGCTGGTCCGCGCCGCCAACGCGCTGGTGATGATCACGTACAACGGCAGCGACTTCGAGTCGAAGAAGGCGCCGGGTTCGGACACCGTCAACAAGGGGGCCATCAAGGCGGCCAAGGAAGCGGTGGCCGCCCTGGAGGAAGGCTAGCGCCGGGCCGGACGCGTGGCGGGCAGCAGCATCAGCAGCAGGTACAGCGCCATGGAGGTGCCCAGGCCGACCGCCCAGCCGTAGTCGGCCAGCGGTTCGAGGAAGGGCACCGGACGGCCGTCGACCAGCGGGTGGAAGTCGGCGCCGCCGACGGCCAGGACGCCGCCGACGGCGAAGGCGAGGACCGCCCGCCAGTTCCAGCCGCCGCCGTACCAGTAGCGTCCGCCCGTCCGGTAGAGGTCGACCAGGTCGAGGCGGGCGCGGCGCAGGATCCAGTAGTCCGCGATGAGGATGCCCGCGACCGTGCCGAGCAGCCCGCCGACCAGGCCGAGCCAGGTGAAGATGTAGCCCTGCGGGTCGGAGTACAGCTTCCACGGGAAGATCAGTACGGCGAGGACGCAGGTGACGATCGCGCCGGCCCGGAAGCTGACCTTGCGCGGGGCGACGTTGGAGAAGTCGAAGGCCGGCGAGACCAGGTTGGCCGCGATGTTCACGGACAGGGTCGCCACCAGGACGGTGACCAGGGCGAAGAGCAGCCCGACCACGTTGTCCGTCTTCGCGGCGAGCTTCACCGGGTCCCAGATCGGCTCCCCGTAGACGGCCTGCGAGCCGGAGGTGACCATGACGGACAGGAACGCGAACAGGGTCATCGTGGTCGGCAGGCCGAGGGCCTGGCCGCGGGTCTGGGCCTTCTGGCTCTTCCCGTAGCGCGTGAAGTCGGGGATGTTGAGGGACAGCGTGGACCAGAAGCCGATCATGCCCATGAGGGAGGGCCAGAACAGCGCCCAGAAGTCCGCGCCCCAGCCGAGCTTCGACGGCTGGTCGAAGAGCGGGCCGAAGCCGCCCGCCTTGTCGGTCATCCACCACAGCATCACGAAGGCGCCGACCAGCACGAAGGGCGCCGCCCAGTTCTCGAAGCGGCGGATGGTCTCCATGCCCCGATAGATGATGACGACCTGGATCGCCCAGAAGATCGCGAACGACAGCCACATGGTCCAGGGGTGGCCGCCGAAGCCTCCCGCGTCCGTCCAGCCGTCGCCGATCAGCTTGCCGGCCAGGAAGTAGATCGCCTCGCCGCCGATCCAGGTCTGGATGCCGAACCAGCCGCACGCCACCAGCGCCCGCACCACGGCGGGCAGGTTGGCGCCGCGGATGCCGAAGGAGGCGCGGGCGAAGACCGGGAAAGGGATGCCGTACTTGGGTCCCGCGTGCCCGGTGAGCAGCATCGGCACCAGCACGATCAGGTTGGCCAGGGCGATGGTGAACACCGCCTGCTTCCAGTCCATGCCGACGGCGATCAGACCGGAGGCGAGCGTCCAGGAGGCCGTGTTGTGGGCCATGCCGACCCACAGGGCGGAGAAGTTGTACGTCGTCCAGGTGCGCTTCTCGACGGGGACCGGCAGCAGGTCCTCGTTGGCGTAGGGGCCGCTCGGCGGCGGGGAGCCCGGGGCGAGCTCCACGCGCCCGTCGGGGAGGGTGACTTGGGCGGACGGCGGTATCGCCGTGGGCGCGGTGTCGGTCATGGGCAGGCCAATCGTGCGGTGGGACGGGAGAGGCCGTGCGGGCGGTGCCGAGGGGGGTGCGCGGGAGCGTCCTGGGGGCCCTCCCCCCGGAGGGGGAGGGGGTCGGGTCAGGCGTTGACGGCCGGGATGATCCGCGTGCCGTAGGCGTCGATCACGGATTCCTGCGCGTCGTGCATGTCGTACAGCGCGAACTGGTCGACGCCGAGGGCGCGCAGGGCCCTGAGCTTCTCGATGTGCTTCTCGGCCGGTCCGATCAGGCAGAACCGGTCGACGATCTCGTCCGGCACGAACCGCGTGTCCGGGTTGCCGCTGCGCCCGTGGTGGGCGTAGTCGTAGCCCTGGCGGGCCTTGATGTAGTCGGTGAGTTCGTCGGGGACCGCGCCGGTGTGGGCGCCGTACTTGTCGACGAGGTCGGCGACGTGGTTGCCGACCATGCCGCCGAACCAGCGGCACTGCTCGCGCGCGTGGGCCAGGGCCTCGGGCGAGTCGTCGGCGGTGACGTAGGCGGGGGCGGCGACGCAGATCGTCACCTCGTCCGGGTCGCGTCCGGCGGCGACGGCGGCGTCCTTGACCGCCTTGACCATGTACTGCGTGAGGTAGAGGTCGGCGAGCTGGAGGATGAAGCCGTCGGCCTCCTCACCGGTCATCTTCAGGGCCTTCGGGCCGTACGCGGCCATCCACACGGGGACTTCGGCGCCCGGCTTGATCCAGGGGAAGCGGACGACGGTGCCGCCGCCGAGGTCGGCCTCCTCTCCCCTGCCCAGCGCCCGGACGACCTTGATGGCTTCGCTTATGCGGGCGAGGGTGTTGGGCTTGCGTCCGGCGACGCGCATCGCGGAGTCGCCGCGTCCGATGCCGCAGACGGTGCGGTTGCCGAACATGTCGTTGAGGGTGGCGAAGGTGGAGGCGGTCACCTCCGGCGTGCGGGTGCTCGGGTTGGTGACCATCGGGCCGACCACGAGTTCCGAGGTCTGGGCCAGGATCTGGCTGTAGATCACGAACGGTTCCTGCCACAGCACGGCCGAGTCGAAGGTCCAGCCGTAGCGGAAGCCGTTGTCCTCGGCGCGTTTCATCAGCTCGACGACGCGGGAGGCCGGCGGGTCGGTCTGCAGGACGAGTCCGAAGTCCATGGGCACCACTCCTAGTTCAGGTACTGACAGGTGGCGCGCGGGGTGTAGACGCCGTGGCCCTTGCGCCCGGTGTACTCCCGCTCGGTGACGACCGGTACGCCGCGCGAGAGCACGGTCTCCACCCGGCCGGTGATCCGCTTGCCCTCGTACGCCGAGTAGTCGACGTTCATGTGATGGGTCTCGGCGGAGATGACCTGCTCGGCGTGCGGGTCGTAGACGACCACGTCGGCGTCGGCGCCGGGCGCGATGGTGCCCTTCTTCGGGTACAGGCCGAACATCCGGGCCGGGGTGGCGCAGGCGATCTCGATCCAGCGGCGGCGGCTGATGTGCCCGTCGACGACGGCCTGGTGGAGCAGGTCCATGCGGTTCTCGACGCCCGGCATCCCGTTGGGGATCTTGGAGAAGTCGCCGCGGCCCAGCTCCTTCTGCCCGCTGAAGCAGAAGGGGCAGTGGTCGGTGGAGACCACCTGGAGGTCGTTGCCGCGCAGGCCCCGCCACAGGGCCGCCTGGTGTTCCGCGGGCCGCAGCGGGGTGCTGCACACGTACTTGGCGCCCTCGAAGCCGGGCTCGGCGAGGTTGTCGGTGGACAGGAAGAGGTACTGGGGGCAGGTCTCGCCGAAGACGGGCAGACCCTCGTCGCGGGCGCGGGTCAGCTCGGCCACCGCCTCCGCCGCCGAGACGTGCACCACGTACAGCGGCGCCCCGGCGACCTGCGCGAGCCGGATGGCGCGATGGGTGGCCTCGGCCTCCAGGAGTGCCTTGCGGACCTCGCCGTGGTAGCGGGGGTCGGTCTCGCCGCGGGCGAGGGCCTGCTCCACGAGGACGTCGATGGCGATGCCGTTCTCGGCGTGCATCATGATCAGCCCGCCGTTCTCGGCGGCGCGCTGCATGGCCCGCAGGATCTGGCCGTCGTCGGAGTAGAAGACCCCGGGGTAGGCCATGAACTGCTTGAAGGAGGTCACCCCCTCCTCCACCAGCAGGTCCATCTCCTTGAGCGTCTTCTCGTTGACGTCGGAGACGATCATGTGGAAGGCGTAGTCGATCGCGCAGTTCCCCTCGGCCTTGGCGTGCCAGGCGTCCAGGCCGGAGCGCAGGGAGTGTCCGACGCTCTGGATGGCGAAGTCGACGATGGTGGTCGTGCCGCCCCAGGCGGCGGCCCGGGTGCCGGTCTCGAAGGTGTCGGCGGCGTACGTGCCGCCGAAGGGCATCTCCATGTGGGTGTGGCCGTCGACTCCGCCCGGGACGACGTACTTGCCGCTCGCGTCGATGGTCCGCTCGGCCGTGAACGCCTCGGCGGCCGGGGTGCCGGTCGCCGCGAGGGCGGCGATGCGGCCGTCCTCGATCAGGACGTCGGCGTGGATCTCGTCGGACGCGGTGACGACGAGGCCACCGCGGATGACGGTACGGCTGCTCATGCTGCTGTTCCCTCCTGTCAGGGGCCCCGGCGGGTGGGTCAGGGCGCGGTCAGCGGGGAGTACGCGCCGGGCGCGCGGTCGCGGTAGAACTGCCAGCGGTCGCGGACCTCGCGCAGCTTGCCCATGTCGAGGTCGCGGACGACGAGTTCGGGCTCCTTGTCGCTCGCGACCTCCCCGACGAACTGCGCCTCGGGGTCGACGAAGTACGAGGTGCCGTAGAAGTCGTTGTCCCCGTACTCCTCGACGCCGACGCGGTTGATGGCGCCGACGAAGTACTCGTTGGCGACGGCGGCGGCCGGCTGCTCCAGTTGCCAGAGGTAGCCGGACAGGCCGCGCGAGGTGGCCGACGGGTTGAACACGATCTCGGCGCCTTCGAGGCCCAGCGCCCGCCAGCCCTCGGGGAAGTGCCGGTCGTAGCAGATGTACACGCCGACCTTGCCGACGGCGGTGTCGAAGACCGGCCAGCCGCTGTTGCCGGGGCGGAAGTAGAACTTCTCCCAGAAGCCGCGCACCTGCGGGATGTGCGTCTTGCGGTACTTCCCGAGGTAGGAGCCGTCGGCGTCGATGACGGCGGCGGTGTTGTAGAGGACGCCGGGCTGCTCCTCCTCGTACATCGGGAGCACCAGGACGATGCCGTGCTCGCGGGCGAGCCGCCGGAAGCGCTCGACGATCGGCCCGTCGGGGACGCGCTCGGCGTAGGCGTAGAACTCGGGGTCCTGGACCTGGCAGAAGTACGGTCCGTAGAACAGCTCCTGGAAGCACAGGACCTGTGCGCCCTGGGCGGCGGCGTCGCGCACCGCCTGCTCGTGGACCTGGATCATCGATTCCTTGTCGCCCGTCCAGGCGGTCTGGAAGAGCGCGGCACGGATCACTCGGCTCATCTTCGGCCTCCACTCGCTCGGTGTGCAGCGAGCCTAGGCAAGGCGGGTGGCCGGTTTGAGTGGCACGGTGTCACGTCTGCGGGAGTCGGGCATTGCACGGTGTCACCCCTGTTGTGCGTCGTGGGCGAGGAGCGCGATGTGCACGGAGGCGGCCTGTTCGAAGTCGTCGAGGTCGACGCCGAGCCGGCCCTGTATGGCTTCCAGGCGGCGGTAGAGGGCGGGGCGGGAGACGTGGTGGAGCCGGGCGGTGCGGGACTTGTTGCGGCCGGTGGCGAGATAGGTGCGCAGCACGGACAGCAGGTCGTCGTCGGGCCCGCGCAGCAGCCCGTCCAGCTCGCGTTCGGCGAAGGACTGCACGTGCGGGTCGTCGCGCAGCAGCCGGACCAGGCCGCGCAGGTGGATGTCGCGCAGCCGGACCACGGGCGGCGGGTCGAGGGCGTCCGCGGAGTCGGCGACGGCCTCGGCGACGTGCTGGGCCTCGCGCAGCCCGGCGGGTACGTCGTCCCAGTCGGCGCGGGCGTCGGCCGCCGCCACCACGGTGTGCGCGGCGTCCGGCTCCGACCGCAGTCGCGCCGCGAAGCGGGTGGTCAGCGTCCTGGCGTCCTGGTCGGGGGCGAGGCTGAGCAGGACGGCGGTGGTGCCGTCGGCCAGCTCCGCGACGATCCCCCGCAGTCCCAGGAGCCGCAGCACGCGGGCCGGGCGGTCGGGCTCGGGGTCGCGCACCACCAGCGGGACGAACAGGCGCCGGTTGACCGGCAGTCCGGCGGCCCGCGCCCGGGGCAGCAGTTGGCGTGCGGGTACGGCGCCGCTGACGAGGTCGGTGAGCAGGGTGCGGGCGGACTGCTCCTCCCAGGAGTCCCGGACGCTCCCCGGACCGCCGGCGTGCGTCCCGTCGCCGAGCATGCGGTGCAGGACGAGGGCTTCGGCGGCGCGGTCGGCGAGGAGCCGTCCGGCGGCCCGGTCGCCTCGGTAGCCGCACAGCACCAGCCGCCCCCAGCGCTCCCCGCGGCAGCTCAGCTCGGCGCGGACCCAGCCGTCGGCGGCCCCGGCGCCGGCCTGGCGGGCGATGCGCTCCCAGTCCCGGAGCACGTCGTCGACCGCGGACCGCTCCCCGGCGGTGGCGAGGACGCGGTGGGCGAGGTTGGTGACGACGACGGGGCAGCCGCCGTGCCGGGCCACCTCGTCGAGGAGGCGCTGCACCGGGGCGCCCGCCGTGATCAGGCCGGTCAGTTCGGTGCGTACGGCCTCGGAGAGGCTGACGGCGGCGAACTTGCGGCGCAGCAGCCGGGACTGTACCTCCTCGGTGAGTTCGGCGAAGGGGAAGGGCCGGTGCAGGACGACCATGGGCAGGCCGCAGCGCTCGGCGGCGCGCCGCATCACGTCCGGCGGGGCGGGGAAGGCCCGGCCGAGGCCGAGCACGACGGCGGCGGCCTCGGCGCGGTGCAGGGAGCGGATGTACTCGTCCTGCTTGTCCTCGTCACCGGCGAGCAGCACGCCGGTGGTGAGCACCATCTCCCCGCCGCTGAGCATCACCCCGACGTCGGCGGCCTCGGCGACGTGCACCCAGCGCACGGGCCGGTCGAGCCTGTGGGCGCCGGCCACCACCTCGGGCTGCCCGGCGAGCACCCGCTCCAGACCGAGGACCTGGCGGACCGACAGGGCGGGTTCCCAGGGCGGCTGCCCGGAGGTCTCCACGGTGGAGGTCATGGCGGCGTTTCCTCTGCTCGGGACGCTGCTGTCAGATGCTCCGCAGGGCGCGCTCCAGGATCGCGGCGCCCTCCTCGGCCTCCGCGACGGTGAGGGACATCGGCGGCGCGATCCGCAGGACGCTGGTGCTGTGGCCGCCGCCCTTGCCGACGAGCAGCCCGCCGGCGCGGGCCTCCTCCAGGACGGTGGACGCGGCCTCGGGGGCGGCCTCGTCGGTGCCGGGCCGGGTCAGCTCGATGCCGATCATCAGCCCTCGCCCGCGCACCTCCCGGACGTGCGGCACCTGGGCGGCGACGGCCCGCAGCCGTTCGATGAGCAGTCCGCCGACGCGCCGGGCGTTGCCCTGGAGGTCGTGCTCCAGGAGGTGATTGAGGTTGGCGAGGCCGGCGGCCATGGTGACCTGGGTGCCGCCGAAGGTGGAGATGCTGTTGGCGTCGAGGCAGTTCATGATCTCGGCGCGGGCGATGACGCCGCCGACCGACATGCCGTTGCCGATGCCCTTGGCGAAGGTCACGATGTCGGGCGGACCGCTGCGGCCGTGGGCCTGCCAGCCCCAGAAGTGCTCGCCGGTGCGGCCCCAGCCGGTCTGCACCTCGTCGGCGATCCACAGGATGCCGCGCTCGTGCAGCACCTCGCGGAAGGCGGCGTAGAGGCCGTCGGGCGGGGAGGTGAAGCCGCCGACGCCCTGGACGGGTTCGGCGATCAGCGCGGCGGGCGGGCGGGTGTGGCCGAGGAGGTCCACCAGGTCGGCGACGCAGGCGTCGATGAAGTCCCGGTCGTCGAGGTGGGCGTAGGGGCCGCGGGTGCGGACGCCGCCGTGGACGTAGAGCGTCTGGAGCGGGGAGAGGGAGGTCGGGGACCAGCCGCGGTTGCCGGTGATGCCGACGGAGCTGAAGCTGCGGCCGTGGTAGCTGTTGCGCATCGCCAGGATCGTGTTGCTGCGCCGGTGGGCGGTGGCGAGCAGCAGGGCGGTGTCGTTGGCCTCGGTGCCGGAGGTGGTGAAGAAGACGCGGGCGTCGGGGATGGAGGAGAGGCGGGCGATCCGTTCGGCGAGTTCGACCATGGGCCGGTTGAGGTACAGGGTCGAGGAGTGGATGATCCGCCCGGCCTGCTCGCTCACCGCCTTGGTCACCTCGGGCAGGGCGTGCGCGGTCATCGTGGTGAGGATGCCGCCGAAGAAGTCGAGGTACTTGTTGCCGGCGGAGTCCCAGACGTGCCGGCCCTCGCCGTGGGTGATCTCCAGCGGCTCCTCGTAGTAGAGGGCGAGCCAGTCGGGCAGGACGGAGCGGTGCCGGGCGTAGAGGTCCTTGGTCACGGCTGCACCAGCCCTTCGTAGGCGTCGGGGCGGCGGTCGCGGTAGAAGGCCCACTGCTGCCGCACCTGCTCGATGAGGTCGAAGTCCAGGTCGCGGACGACCAGTTCCTCCTCGGTGTCACTGGCGACGTCGCCGACGAACCGGCCACGCGGGTCGACGAAGTACGACGTGCCGTAGAAGTCGTTGTCGCCGTACTCCTCCTGGCCGACCCGGTTGATCGCGGCGACGAAGTACTCGTTGGCGACGGCCGCCGCCGGCTGCTCCAGCCGCCACAGGTGGGCGGAGAGGCCGCGGTGGGTGGCGGAGGGGTTGTAGACGAGCTGGGCGCCGCCGAGGCCGAGTTGGCGCCAGCCCTCCGGGAAGTGCCGGTCGTAGCAGATGTAGACGCCGACCTTGCCGACGGCGGTGTCGAAGACGGGCCAGCCGAGATTGCCGGGACGGAAGTAGAACTTCTCCCAGAAGCCCTTGACCTGCGGGATGTGGTGCTTGCGGTAGGTGCCGAGGACGGTGCCGTCGGCGTCGATCACGGCCGCGGTGTTGTAGTAGAAGCCTGACTGCTCGACCTCGAAGACGGGGACGACGACGACCATGCCGGTCTCCCGGGCCAGGGCCTGCATGCGGCGGGTGGTCGGGCCGTCGGGCACGGGCTCGGCCCAGCGGTAGTGCTCGGGGTCCTGGACCTGGCAGAAGTAGGGGGCGTTGAAGACTTCCTGGAAGCCGATGATCCGGGCGCCCCGCCGGGCGGCCTCGCGGGCGTGCTCCTCGTGTTTCGCCACCATGGACTCGGTGTCGCCGGTCCAGGTGGCCTGGACCAGAGCGGCGCGTACGACGTTGGCCATGAGCTGCTCCTTCGACACGACGTCACGACGTCAGAGCCTCTACGCCCGTAGAGCGGCCGTAGAGGGACGAACGTAAGCCTGGCCGCAGGGGCTTGCCAAGACCATCGTCGTCAAGGCGCGGTGTCGATCGTGTTTCGCACTCCTGTGGGTGAGTGCGCGCGGCTCAGGCGGCCGGGTGCGAGAGCCTCAGGCCCGCCGCCGCGGGCTCGCACCGGCCGACCAGCTCGTCCATGGACAGCCCCAGCGCGCCGGCCAGCGCGGCCACGGTGAAGAACGCCGGGGTGGGCGCACGGCCGGTCTCGATCTTGCGCAGGGTCTCGGCGGAGACGCCGGCCGCGGCGGCGACCTCCGTCATGCTCCGTTCGCCGCGGGCCGCGCGGAGCAGGCGGCCGAGCCGTTCGCCGCGCTCGCGCTCTTCGGGGGTCAGGGGGGTGCGCACCATGGCGTCATTCTAATACCGGTCCGGCGTGCGGGACCCAATTCAAATACCGGTATAGTAATTGGCATGGTGGAACTGAAGACGGACACATCGATCGACGCCATGCACGCGGCCGGCCAGGTCGTCGCGCGCGCCCTGACCGCCGTACGGAAGGCGGCGGACGTGGGGGTCTCCCTGCTGGAGCTGGACGCGGTGGCGCGCGAGGTACTGCGCGAGGAGGGCGCCGGGTCGCCGTTCCTCGGCTACCGGCCCTCCTTCGCGCCCACGCCCTTCCCGGGCGTCATCTGCGCCTCGGTGAACGACGCGATCGTGCACGGCATCCCCGACGGCTACCGGCTGCGCGACGGCGACCTCGTCTCCATCGACTGCGGAGCGACGCTGGACGGCTGGGCCGGCGACTCGGCGGTCAGCTTCGTCGTGGGCGCCCCGCGCCCGGCGGACGTGACCCTGATCGAGACGGCGGAACGGGCGCTGGCCGCGGGCATCGCGGCGGCCGTGGTCGGCAACCGCATCGGCGACATCGCGCACGCCATCGGCACCGTGTGCCGGTCGGCGGGCTACGGCATCATGGAGGACTTCGGCGGCCACGGCATCGGCCGGCACATGCACGAGGACCCGGGGGTGCCCAACGAGGGCCGGCCCGGGCGCGGGCTCCCCCTGCGGCACGGCATGGTCCTCGCCATCGAGCCGATGCTGATCAGCGGCGGCCGGGACGACTACCACCCCGCCCCGGACGGCTGGACGCTGCGGACGAACGACGGCTCGCGGGCGGCGCACGTGGAGCACACGGTGGCGATCACGGACGCCGGCCCCCGCGTCCTGACGTCACGGGACGGCCTCTGAGGCATCGCGGGACCCGGGAGTGAAGCCCTCCGCCGCCCGGGTCCCGCCCCCGGGTTCCCGGACATGCCCACCGGAACAGAACGTGTCATGTTGGGCATGACCGCGCCCCGACCGGGTTACCCGGCCCCGGCACGTCGACAGCGATGCAGCGGAGGTCCGTACACGATGACCAGCGGCTACATGGGCCCGGAGGGCGACCCGTTCGCGGAATTCCTGGCACGCTTCTTCGGCGGGCCCAGGCCGAGGCAGATCGACATCGGCCGGCTGCTCAGCCAGCCCGCCCGGGAGCTGGTGCGCGGGGCCGCGCAGTACGCCGCCGAGCACGGCAGCCGGGACCTGGACACCGAGCACCTGCTGCGCGCGGCGCTCTCCACGGAACCGACGCGGGGCCTGCTCAGCCGTGCCGGGGCCGACCCGGACTCGCTGGCGTCGCAGATCGACGAGCGCAGCGGCCCGGTGCAGCACCCGCCGGGCGAGGCCCCGCCGCCCACCTCGCTGTCCCTCACCCCGGCCGTCAAGCGCGCCCTGCTGGACGCGCACGAGCTGGCCCGGTCGACCGGCACCGGGTACATCGGCCCGGAGCACGTGCTCAGCGCCCTGGCCGCCAACCCGGACTCGGCCGCCGGGCACATCCTCAACGCGGCCCGCTTCGCCCCCTCGGGTCTGCCGACGGAGACGCCGGATCCGGCGAAGGGGCGCGCCGAGGGGCCGCAGGCCACCAACACGCCGACCCTCGACAAGTACGGCCGCGACCTCACCGACCTGGCCCAGCAGGGCCGGATCGACCCGGTCATCGGGCGCGAGGACGAGATCGAGCAGACCGTCGAGGTGCTCTCCCGGCGCGGCAAGAACAACCCGGTGCTGATCGGTGACGCGGGCGTCGGCAAGACCGCCGTGGTGGAGGGGCTGGCCCAGCGCATCACCGACGGCGACGTCCCCGACGTGCTGATCGGACGCCGGGTGGTCGCCCTGGACCTGACCGGCGTCGTCGCGGGCACCCGCTACCGGGGTGACTTCGAGGAGCGGATGAACAACATCGTGGGCGAGATCCGCGCCCACTCCGACCAGCTGATCATCTTCATCGACGAGCTGCACACGGTCGTCGGCGCCGGCGGGGGCGGCGAGGGCGGGTCGATGGACGCCGGGAACATCCTCAAGCCCGCCCTGGCCCGCGGCGAGCTGCACATCGTGGGCGCCACCACCCTGGAGGAGTACCGCAGGATCGAGAAGGACGCGGCCCTCGCCCGCCGCTTCCAGCCCATCCTGGTCCCGGAGCCGACCACCGCCGACGCCATCGAGATCCTGCGCGGTCTGCGCGACCGCTACGAGGCCCACCACCAGGTCCGCTACACCGACGAGGCGCTGGTGGCGGCCGTGGAGATGTCCGACCGCTACCTCACCGACCGACGGCTGCCGGACAAGGCGATCGACCTGATCGACCAGGCCGGCGCCCGGGTGCGGCTGCGGGCGCGCACCAAGGGCACGGACGTACGGGCCATGGAGCGCGAGGTCGACCAGCTGATCCGGGACAAGGACCAGGCGGTCGCGGACGAGCAGTACGAGCAGGCCACCCAGCTGCGCGACCGGATCGTCGAGCTGAAGAAGCGGATCACCGAGGCCGACGGCGGCGGCGAGGCCGACGAGGGCCTGAACCTGGTGGTCGGCACCGAGTCCATCGCCGAGGTGGTGTCCCGGCAGACCGGCATCCCGGTCAGCAGCCTCACCCAGGAGGAGAAGGAGCGCCTGCTGGGTCTGGAGTCCCACCTGCACGAGCGGGTCGTCGGCCAGGACGAGGCCGTCCGGGTCGTCTCCGACGCCGTACTGCGCTCCCGCGCCGGCCTCTCCAGCGCCGACCGGCCCATCGGCAGCTTCCTCTTCCTCGGCCCGACCGGCGTCGGCAAGACCGAACTCGCCCGCGCGCTGGCCGAGGCGCTGTTCGGCAGCGAGGACCGGATGGTCCGGCTCGACATGAGCGAGTACCAGGAACGGCACACCGTCAGCCGTCTGGTCGGCGCGCCGCCCGGTTACGTCGGGCACGAGGAGGCCGGCCAGCTCACCGAGGTGGTGCGCCGGCACCCGTACTCGCTGCTGCTGCTGGACGAGGTGGAGAAGGCGCACCCGGACGTCTTCAACATCCTGCTCCAGGTGCTGGACGACGGGCGGCTGACCGACTCGCAGGGGCGCACGGTCGACTTCTCCAACGCGGTCATCGTGATGACCAGCAACCTGGGCTCGGACGTGATCACCCGGCGCGGCGCGGGCATCGGCTTCGGCGCGGGCGGCTCGGAGGCGGACGAGGAGGCCCGGCGCGAGCAGGTGCTGCGCCCGCTGCGCGAGCACTTCCGGCCCGAGTTCCTCAACCGCATCGACGAGATCGTCGTCTTCCGCCAGCTCAGCGGCGAGCAGCTGCGGCAGATCACCAGCCTGCTGCTGGAGGAGACCCGGCGCATGGTGCACGCGCAGGGCGTCACGGTCGACTTCACGGACGCGGCCGTCGACTGGATCGCCGAGCGCGGCTACCAGCCCGAGTACGGCGCCCGGCCGCTGCGCCGCACCATCCAGCGCGAGGTCGACAACGAGCTGTCCCGGCTGCTCCTGGACGGCCGGATCGCGGACGGCGGCCGGGTGACGGTCGACGTCGAGGACGGGCGGCTGGTGTTCCGGACGCCGCGGCAGCCCGTCCCCGAACTGTGAGCCCTAGCGCACCGGCCTGACGACCATCGCCGAGCCGCCGCCGCGCCGTTCCTTCTCGGCGGCGGCCAGCCAGGCCCCGTTGGGCAGCCGCTGCACGCCGGTCGCCGCGCCGATCTCGGGGTTGCGTTTGAAGGAGTGCCCGATGGCCTCCAGTTCCTGCCGCAGGCCGCTGTCGTAGAGCCCGGGTTCGAGTTCGGTCTGGGCGGCGTTGCGCTGGCTGGCGCGCGGGGCGGCGATGGCGTCGACCAGCGGGAGGCCGCGGTCGAGGACGCCGGTGAGGGTCTGGAGCACGGTGGTGATGATGGTGGCTCCGCCGGGCGAACCGACGGCCACGACCGGCTTGTGGTGCTGGTCCAGGACGATCGTCGGCGCGATGGACGACCGGGGGCGCTTGCCGGGGCCGGGCAGGTTCGGGTCGTGGACCGCCGGGTTGGCCGGGGCGAAGGAGAAGTCGGTCAGCTCGTTGTTGAGCAGGAAGCCCCGGCCGGGCACGGTGATGCCGCTGCCGCCGGTCTGCTCGATGGTGAGCGTGTAGGCGACGACGTTCCCCCACTTGTCGGCCACCGTCAGGTGGGTGGTGCTCTCGCCCTCGTACGTCGTGGGCGCCGCCGTGCCGCTGTCCGCGCAGCGGGCGGGGTCGCGCGGGTCGCCGGGCGCCAGGGGGCTGGTGAGCACCGCGTCGTCCTTGATCAGGCACTCCCGCGAGTCGGCGAACCGCTGCGACAGCAGCTCCTTCGTGGGTACGTCCTCGAAGGACGGGTCGCCCACCCAGCGGCCGCGGTCGGCGAAGGCGATGCGGCTGGCCTCGATGAAGCGGTGCAGGTAGCGGGCCTTGCTCGCCCGGGAGAGGTCGGTGCGCTCCAGGATGTTGAGGGCCTCGCCGACCGTGGTGCCGCCGGAGGACGAGGGGGCGATGGAGTAGACGTTCAGGCCGCGGTACGAGGTCCGGGTGGGCGCCTGGAACTCGGCCTCGTAGGCCGCGAGGTCCTCGGCGGTCAGGTCGCCGGGGCGGGCCTTCCAGCCGGACTCCGGGTCGACGGGCGGCTCGCCCACGGTCTCGACGATGTCCTCGCCGAGTTCGCCGTGGTAGAGCGCGTCGACGCCCTCGCGCGCCAGCTCCTTGTACGTGCGTGCCAGGTCCGGGTTCTTGAACGTGGAGCCGACGACCGGGAGTTCCCCGCCGGGCAGGAACAGCTCGGCGGTGTCGGGGAAGTAGCGGAACCGCTGCTCGTTGGCGGCGGTCTGGGAGCGGAAGGTCTCGTCCACGGTGAAGCCGTCCCGGGCCAGGCGCACGGCGGGTTCGAGGACCGAGGACAGCTTCCGGCTGCCCCACGCGTCGAGGGCCCGCTGCCAGGTGGCGGGCGTGCCCGGGGTGCCGACGGCGAGGCCGCTGCTGACGGCGTCGGCGAAGGGGATGGGCTTGCCGTTCTCCGTGAACAGCTTCTCGTCGGCGCTCAGCGGCGCGGTCTCGCGGCCGTCGATCGTGTGCACGGTACGGGACTTGGCGTCGTAGTGGACGAAGTAGCCGCCCCCGCCGATGCCGGCGGAGTAGGGCTCGGTGACGCCGAGGGCGGCGGCGGTGGCGACGGCCGCGTCCACGGCGTTTCCGCCCTTGCGCAGCACCTCGATGCCGGCGGCGGAGGCGTCCGGATCGACGCTGGCCACCGCGCCGCCGTACCCGACGGCGACCGGGGTCTTGGGGACGGCGGGTCTGCTCTGCGCGGCGGGTGGCGCCGCCGCCCCCACCGACACCACGGCGGCCGAGACCGCCAGGACCGTCAGATTGCGTGTGACAGGGCGACGCATCCGCACCTCCAGGGAAGGGCCGTTCGGGCAGCTTAGTTGATCGTCATGGTCGCGTCAGGAACGTCCGGGGATCGCGTACGACACGGTTCCGACGCGGTCCCGACGCGGTCCGTCGAACACCGGTACGCCGACGCCCGCTAGCATGCGCGCCCATGACTGACGACGTACGCAACATCGTCCTGGGCGTGGTCGCCGCCGGCATCAGCGCCGCGCTGGGCTGGCTGACCCGCACCTACCTGTGGAAGCGCAGACTCCGCCGCAAGCAGGTCTTCTTCGGGCTGCCGGACGGCTCCGAGTCGCTGCTCGTCGTCAACCGGGACCCCGCCGCCTCCGAACCGGCGGTCCACCGCTTCGACGTCTTCGCGCTGCTGGAGCTGGCCGCCCTGATCAAGGACTGCGGTGCCCATATGCAGGTGGTGACCCAGGACATGGTCCACCAGGGCTTCGGCGAGCGCACGGAGTTCTGCGTGGGCGGGCCCGGGTCCAACCGGCGCATGGTCGCCCACATGGCGGCCATGCTGCCCGGGGTGCGGGTCAACGTCGATCCCGAGCCCGGTCCCGACCGGGGCGCCTTCCAGATCGGCGCGGAGCGCTACCGCATGGATCCGGGGGTCACCGAGTACGTCCTGCTGGCCCGGCTGACGGCCGGTGACCGGCGCGAGGCGCGGCCCGCGTTCCTCTTCTGCGGGCAGCGCGCCGTCACCAACCAGGCGGCCACCCGCTACCTGGCACGGCACCACGAGAAGCTGGCGCGCAAGCACGGCACCAACTCCTTCGTGCTGCTGCTGAAGGTGGTCAACTCACAGGCGTACGGCCCGGACGTCGTCGAACTCGTCGGGGACGTGACCCGGGCGGCGACGAGTCCCCTGCCGGCGCCGGCGGCGACGCCCCGCACCTCCCACCGGGCCTCCTGAGCCCGGCGTGCGGCTGACGCGTACGGACGGCACGCGCCTTGCGGACAGCTGTCCCGGGTACGGCGCTTCACGCTTCCGCGACCTCGGCGTAGAGCTGCGAGAGCTCGGGCGCGCCGTCCGCCGCCCAGGCGTGGCCGGAGGCCACCACGTCGAACTCCCGGCCGGTGGCCAGCCGGACGACGGGCTGTCCGTCGGGCCGGATGGACCAGGCCGCGCCGGGCACGGTGCGCACGATCACGGTGCCGAGGTACAGACCCGCGTCGTTGCCGAGCCAGTCCAGGATCTCCTCGTCGCCGCGCCAGCGCGGCAGCATCTGGTCCAGCCGCTCCAGGGAGACCGCGGAGTCGTCGAGGCGCACACCCTCCTCCAGCGCCTGTGAACGCAGCAGGTCGCAGTCGGCCAGCAGATCACCGATGCCCTCGGCGTCCTGAGCCCGGGGCTCTTCACGCCGTCTGCCGAGGAAGGGGATGTTCATACCTCCAGACTGTCATTCGTGCCGCGGTGCGCACCACAGGGCGCGCGGACGCGGCGGACTGCGGGGAGGGGGTGGCGGGGGGGCAGAGGGAGTCGGTGGGAGGCAGGGAAGGTAGAGGGAGGCAGGGAAGGTAGAGGGAGGCAGGGAAGGCAGAGGGAGGCCGGGGGCTACACGTCCAGGTCCACCACGACCGGCGCGTGGTCCGAGGCGCCCTTGCCCTTGCGCTCCTCACGGTCGACGTAGGAGTCGGTGACGGCCTTGGCGAAGGTCTCGTTGCCGTAGACCAGGTCGATGCGCATGCCTCGGTTCTTGGGGAAGCAGAGCTGGCGGTAGTCCCAGTAGGTGTAGGGGTGGTCGTACTTCAGCGGGCGCGGGACCACGTCGGACAGGCCGGCGCCGCGCAGGGAGGCGAGGGCGGCGCGCTCGGCGGGGGTGACGTGGGTGGAGCCCTCGAAGGCGGCGCGGTCGTAGACGTCGTCGTCCGTCGGCGCGACGTTGTAGTCCCCCATCACCGCGAACGGGCGGCTGCCGGCCGCGTCGCCCTCGACGGCCGCGCGCAGCGCCTCGAACCACTGGAGCTTGTAGGCGTAGTGCGGGTGATCGACCTCGCGCCCGTTGGGCACGTACACCGACCAGACGCGGACCGGGCCGCAGGTGGCGGAGATCGCGCGGGGCTCCTGGACGCCGTCGTAGCCCGGGTCGCCGGGCAGGCCCTTGACGACGTCGTCGAGGCCGACGCGGGAGAGCACCGCCACCCCGTTCCACCGGCCGGTGGCGTGGACCGCCGCCTCGTAGCCCGCCTCGCGCAGCTCGGCGAAGGGGAACTGCTCCTCGGCGACCTTGGCCTCCTGGAGGCACAGCACGTCGGTGCCGCTGCTCTCCAGCCAGGCGAGGAGCCTCGGCAGGCGGGCGGTGATCGAGTTCACGTTCCAGGTGGCGATGCGCATGTCCCACAACCTACCGGGCGGGACTGACAACGCGGCCCCGCTCCCGGCCGGCCCCGGACACCGGTGCACGGGCACCGCGGTCTTCGCGCCCCGGGCCGCCTGGACCCGGCCGCCCTCCGACCGCCCCGTGGCCACACGCCACGGCCCTCACAGCCGCGCGGAGTCCCCGGGGGCCAGCCGCAGGTGCTCCGCACCGCCCAGCTCGCCGATCTGCCGGTCGTAGACCGGACGGGCGAGGTCGGTGAGGAGGGCGTCGTGGATGTCGTAGGCGCGCTGCGGCCTCACCTCGCGGACGTAGTCGATGACCTCGGAGATCTTGTTCCAGGGCGCCATGACGGGCAGCATCAGCGTCTCGACCGGGTGGCCGGGGACGGTGAGGGCGTCGCCGGGGTGGAAGACCTTGCCGCCGTCGACGAGGAAGCCGACGTTGGTGACGCGCGGGATGTCGGGGTGGATCACCGCGTGCAGTTCGCCGTGGACCTGCACGTCGAAGCCGGCGGCGGTGAAGGTGTCGCCGTGGCCGACGGTGTGCACGCGTCCGGGGAAGGCGGCCGAGATCTTCTCGGCGACGGACCTCAGCGTCCAGATCTCCGCGGCCGGGTCGGCCTCCATGGCGGCGCGCAGGCGCAGCTCGTCGAAGTGGTCCGGGTGCTCGTGGGTGACGAGGATCGCGTCCGCGCCGAGGGCGGCGTCCTCCTCACTGAACGCGCCCGGGTCCAGGACGAGCGTCCGCCCGTCCTTCTCGAGGCGGACACAGGCGTGCGACTTCTTGATGAGCTTCATGCGTCCATCCTGCCGCCGCACACCGGCCCCCGGCTCACCGGGACTCGCTCCGGCGGCGCGCCCTCACTCCGGCGGCTGGCTCACTCCGGCGGCGTGGTCTCCTCCCTGATGACCTGCTGCGCCACCCGGAAGGCGCCGCTCGCGGCCGCCACACCGCAGTAGACGGCCGCCTGGAGGAGCACTTCCCTGATCTCGGCCGGGGTGAGCCCGTTGCGCAGGGCCGCCCTCAGGTGCGGCGGCAGCTCCTCGAGGTGGCCGCCGGCGACCAGGGCGGTGAGGGCGACGCAGCTGCGGGTGCGCCGGTCCAGGCCGGGACGGTCCCAGACCTCGCCCCACGCGTACCGGGTGAGGAACTCCTGGTACTCCCCCGAGAAATCGTCCGCCTCCGCCAGCGCCTGGTCGACGTGCGCGTCGCCCAGCACCTCGCGGCGCACCTTGAGCCCCGCGTCGTACGGGTCGGGCCGCCCCTCAGCGCCGGCCTGCGGCGGTACGACGGCCGGAGCGATCTCGGCCACGGGCGCGGCCGGCGGCGGGGGCGGGGCCATCGCCGGCTGGACGGGGGCGGCGGAGGCCGCGGGGACGGCTGGGACCGCGGCGTGGGCGGCCGGGACCGCGGCGTGGGCGGCAGCGTGGGCGGCGGGGACGGCCGGCTGCGAGGCCGGGACGGCGATCTGCCCGGTGGCGGCGTCGTGGGGGATCTGCCAGGCGGTGGAGAAGTGCCGCACCAGCAGGTCGGTGACGGCTCCGGGCTGCTCGACGGGGACCAGGTGGGACGCGCCGGGGACGACGGCGAGGCGGGCGTCGGGGATGCCGGCGACCAGCGTGCGGGCCTCGGCGGGGCCGGTGACCTGGTCGTCGGAGCCGACGAGGACCAGGGTGGGGACGCCGACCTGCCCGAGTTCACCGCGCACGTCGAAGGAGGCGAGCGCCTCGCAGGCGGCGATGTAGCAGCCGGGGTCGGTGGTCCGCACCATCTGGACGGCCCACTCGGTGATCGCGGGCTGGGCGGCGGCGAAGCCTCCGGTGAACCACCGCTCCGGGGAGCTGCGGGCGATGGGATCGAGCCCGTTGGTACGGACGATCACGCCGCGCTGACGGAACTCGTCGGCCGTGCCGAAGCGGGGCGAGGCGGCGATCAGCGCCAGGGAGGCGAGGCGCTCGGGGTGGCGCAGGGCCAGCTCGATGCCGACGGCGCCGCCGAACGCGCAGCCCGCGTAGCCGAAGCGCTGCACGCCGAGTCCGTCGAGGGTGGCCAGCAGGCGCGAGGTGAGGTCGGCGACGGAACCCGCCGGGTGGGCGGGGGCGCCACCGTGCCCGGGCAGGTCGAAACGGAAGACCCGCCACTGCTGCGCCAGCTCGGGCACCTGCCGGTCCCACATGTGCCATGTGGTACCCAGTGAGGGACCCAGGATGAGGACCGGGGCGTCTTCTGGCCCGTCAAAGCGGTATTGCAGGGTGTTCGGTGGTGTCTCACTCACGCCCCAGACCCTCTCACGTCTCACGGACGCCCCTAAAACACGGGGGTGCGGGAAACCGGTCTGACCAGGTTGAAGACCTCGCGGGCGGCACAACGCTTCCGGTCGCCGGCCGACGGCCCGGGGGTGGCGGTCCGCAGAGGGAGGACCGCCGCCCCCGGGCCGGTTCGCCGGGGCCTGCGGGGGATTCAGGCCCCTGCGTTCCGAGGTTACGCAGACGGCTCCCGCGCCACACCTGGCGTTCGTCAGGCGCCGAACTTACCTTCGACAGTGCGGCTCACGCCCCGCTGCGCTGTTCGCGCAGGAACTCCGCCACCCGGAAGGCGAGTTCGATGGACTGGGCGGCGTTCAGCCGCGGGTCGCAGGCGGTCTCGTAGCGGCTGGCCAGGTGGGTGTCCAGCACCTCGTCGAGGTCGCCGCCGAGGCATTCGGTGACGTCGTCGCCGGTGAGTTCGAGGTGGATGCCGCCCGGATGCAGCCCTTCCTCGCGGTGCACGGCGAAGAACTCGGCCACCTCGGTGGTGATGTCGGACAGCCGGCGGGTCTTGTAGCCGCTCTCCGAGACGAAGGTGTTGCCGTGCATGGGGTCGCAGGCCCACACCGGGGTGTGCCCGGCGTCCCGCACGGCCCGGAGCAGCGGCGGCAGCAGTTCTCCGCCGCGTCCCGCGCCGAGCCGGCTGATCAGGACGAGGCGGCCCGGGGCGCGGTCCGGGTCGAGCCGCTCGCACAGCTCGCGCAGGTCGGCGGCGCCGGTGGACGGCCCCACCTTGACGCCGACCGGGTTGTCCACCCCGGCCAGCAGCTCCACGTGCGCCCCGTCGAGCCGGCGGGTGCGGTCGCCGATCCACAGCATGTGCGCACTGGTGTCGAACCAGCCGCGCCGCTTCTCGTCGTACCGGATGAGTGCCTGTTCGTACTGCGGCAGCAGTGCCTCGTGCGAGGTGTAGAGCTGCACCTGGTGCAGGGCCGCCTGGGAGCGGGTGTCCACGCCGCAGGCGGCCATGAACCTGAGGGCCCGGGTGATGTCGTCGGCGGCCGTCTCGTACCGCTGCCCGGCGGCGCTGCGCCGGACGAACTCCTGGTTCCAGTCGTGGACCTGGCCCAGATCGGCGTAGCCGCCCAGGGTCAGCGCGCGCAGCACGTTCAGGGCCGCCGACGCGTGGTGGTAGGCGCTCAGCAGCCGGCCGGCGTCCGGGCGGCGGGCCTCGGCGGTGAACTCGGGCCGGTTGACGATGTCGCCGCGGAAGGCGGGCAGTTCGACGCCGTCGACGGTCTCCGTGGGCCGGCTGCGGGGCTTGCCGAACTGGCCGGCGATGCGGCCCACCTTCACCACCGGCAGTCCGGATCCGTAGGTGAGCAGGATGGCCACCTGGAGGATCACCCGCAGCTTGCCGCGCACCCCGGCCTCGGTGCAGGAGCCGAAACGTTCCGCGCAGTCGCCCGCCTGGAGCAGGAAGCCCTCCCCTGCCGCGACCTGGGCCAGGGAGCGGCGCAGGTCGAGGATCTCCTCGGGGAGCACCAGCGGCGGGCGCAGCGCGAGCGTGTTCTCCACCCCGCGCAGTTCCTCGGGATCGGGCCAGTCCGGTTGCTGGGCGGCCGGGCGGCCGCGCCACGAGTCCGGGCTCCACGAGTCCGGGCTCCACGCGGCCGGTCCACCGCCGCCCGCCGTCCGGGTCCCGTCCGGGACCGCTAGTTGTGTCGTGTGGGTGTCGCTCGCCGTCATCCGACCAGTTCCTTGATCGTGGCACCGGGATCCCCGGCCCGCATGAGCAGTTCTCCGACCAGGACCGCGTCCACTCCGGCCCCTTCCAGTGCGCGGGCGTCCGCCGCGCCGCGGACTCCGCTCTCCCCGACCATGACGCGTCCGGTGCCCACCCGCCCGCGCAGCCGGGCCGACAGTGTCCGGTCGATCGAGAAGTCCCGCAGGTCGCGGTGGTTGACGCCGATGATGTCGGCGCCCGCCGCGAGGGCCACGTCCACCTCGCGCTCGTCGTGCACCTCGACCAGTGCCGCCATGCCCCGGGCCCGGGTGTGGGCGAGGAGTTCGGCGAGCCGTTCGGGACTGAGTGCGGCGACGATCAGCAGCAGAGCGTCGGCGCCGAGCGCGCGGGCCTCCAGGATCTGGTACTCGTCGGTGATGAAGTCCTTGCGCAGCACGGGCAGGTCGCAGGCGGCGCGGGCGACGGCCAGGTGCTCGGGGCTGCCGCCGAAGCCGGCCTCGTGGGTGAGCACCGACAGGGCGTGGGCGCCGCCTTCCTGGTAGGCGCGGGCCAGTTCGGCGGGCCGGTAGTCGTCGGTGAGCGGCCCCTTGGAGGGGCTGCGCGGTTTCATCTCCGCTATGACCCCGAGGCCCGGTCCGCGCAGGGCGGCGGCGAAGTCCCGGGCCGGGGGCGCGGCGGCGGCCAGGTCGGCCAGCTCCGCCTCGGGACGTGCCGCGCGCCGGCGTCGCGTCTGGAGTTCCGCGTCGGCGACGAGGGTGTCGAGGATGCCGCTCATGCCGGCACCTCCACGTCGGCGCGCCGCCACGAGGCGCGGGTCCAGCGGTCGAGCAGGTCGGCGGCGGCACCGCCGTCCACGGCGGCCCCGGCCAGCCGGAGCGCGTCGGGCCAGGTGCCGGCCAGGTCGGCGACGCGCAGGGCCGCCGCCGCGTTGAGCAGCACGACGTCCCGCCTGGGCCCGCGTTCGCCGGCCAGGACGCGGCGGACGACGGCCGCGTTGACGGCGCGGTCGCCGCCGGCCAGGTCGCCGGGGCGGGACCTGGCCAGCCCGTACTCGGCGGGGTCGAAGCGGTGGGTGGTGCGGCGGCCGTCGCGCAGCTCGACCATGTGGGCCGGCGCGCCGGTGCTCAGTTCGTCCATGCCGTCCTCGCTGTGGAAGACCAGGGCGCTCCTGACGCCGAGCCGGTCGAGGACCTCGGTCATCGGTTCCACCAGGTCCCGGCTCGGCACGCCCAGGGTGCGCAGCCGGGCACCCGAGGGGTTGCACAGCGGCCCGAGCAGGTTGAAGACGGTGCGCGCGCCCAGTTCCCGGCGCGGGCCCGCCGTGTGCCGGAAGGCCGGGTGGAAGACGGGGGCGAACAGGAAGGTGATCCCGGCGCGGTCCAGGCAGGCCGCGGCCTCCTCGGCGCCGAGGTCGATGCGGATGCCCAGTTCCTCCAGCACGTCGGCGCTGCCGCAGGCGGAGGAGGCGCTGCGGTTGCCGTGCTTGGCGACCCGCACCCCGCAGGCGGCGGCGACGATCGCGGACGTGGTGGAGATGTTGAAGGTGTTCAGATCGTCGCCACCGGTTCCGCAGGTGTCGAGCAGGTCACCCTCGCACGGTACGGGCGTGGCGAACTCCTGGGCGGCGCGGGCCATGCCGGCCAGGTCGTCCACGGACGCGCCGCGCACCGTCACGGCCAGCGCGAACCCGGCGATCTGGACCGCCGTCGCCTCGCCGCGCATGATCACGCGCATCGCCTCGGCGGCCTCGCTCTCGGTGAGGGGCCGCCGTACGAGCGTTCTCAGTGCCTCAATCATCAGCGCACTCCAGGAAGTTCGCGATCAGCTGCTTGCCCTCGGGGCTGAGCACCGACTCGGGGTGGAACTGCACCCCGTGGACGGGGTGCTCGCGGTGGCGCAGGCCCATGATCGTGCCGTCCGCCGTGCGGGCGGTGACGACCAGTTCGTCCGGCAGACCGGTGGGCGCGACCACGAGCGAGTGGTAGCGGGTGGCGGTGAACGGGTCGGGCAGGCCGGCGAGGACGCCGCTGCCGTCGTGGTGCACCGCCGATGCCTTGCCGTGCACCTGCTCGCCGCGCACCACCGAGCCGCCGAAGGCGGTGGCGATGCTCTGGTGCCCCAGGCACACGCCGAGGATCGGCAGCCGTGCGCCCAGCTCGCGGACCGCCTCGACGCAGATCCCCGCCTCGGCGGGCGTGCCGGGGCCCGGTGAGAGCAGCAGCAGGTCGAACGCCGCGAGATCGGCGAGGCCGACGGCGTCGTTGCGGAAGACGGTGGGTCGGCCGCCCTGTTCGGCGACGTAGTGGACGAGGTTGTAGGTGAACGAGTCGTAGTTGTCCACGACCGCGACCCGTGGCCCGGCACCCGGTCGGGCTCCCCGCGGCGCGCTCATGTCCCGGCCTCCGCCCGCCGTACGGCCGTGAGCATGGCCCGCGACTTGTGCAGTGTCTCGCGGAACTCGGCGGCGGGGTCGGAGTCGGCGACGATCCCGGCGCCCGCCTGTACGTGCACCTGTCCGTCGGCGACGACCATGGTGCGCAGCGCGATGGCGAAGTCGGTCAGCCCGTCCGCGCCGACGAACCCGAGGGCGCCGCCGTACACGCCGCGCCGCTCGGGCTCCAGCTCGGCGATGATCTCCATCGCCCGGATCTTGGGTGCTCCGGAGAGCGTGCCGGCGGGAAAGGCGGAGCGCAGGGCGTCCAGCGCGTCCCGGCCCGGTGCGAGCCGGCCGGCGACGGTGGACGACAGGTGCATCACGTGGGAGAAGCGCTCGACCCGCATGAGCCGCTCCACCCGGACGGTGCCCGGTTCGGTGACCCGGCCGAGGTCGTTGCGTCCGAGGTCGACCAGCATCACGTGCTCGGCGCGTTCCTTCTCGTCGGCGAGCAGTTCCCGCTCCAGCCGCAGGTCCTCCTCCGGGTCGGGGTGCCGGGGCCGGGTGCCGGCCAGGGGGCGGGTGCGTACCGTGCGGCCGGTCGCCTTGACGAGGAGCTCGGGCGAGGCGCCGATGATGTGCCGGCCGCCGCCGAGGCTCAGGTGGTACATGTACGGCGAGGGGTTGGTCGCCCGCAGGTGCCGGTACAGGTCGAGCGGTGCGGCGCGCAGGGGTCTGCTGAGCCGTCGGGAGAGCACGATCTGGAAGGCGTCGCCGGCGGCGATGTGCTCGCGGGCGCGGGCGACGCGGTCGGTGAACTGCGCCTCGGTGAGGTTGGCGGTCCAGCCGTCCGTGTCGGTGCCCGCCGCAGCGGTGTCGGCGAGCGGGCGGCCGGCGAACCCGGCGGGCCGGTCAGCGTCGCGGAGCCTGCGGTTGAGGTGCGTGATCCGGGCGACGGCGTCGTCGTAGGACTCCAGGGCCGGGCGGTAGAGGGTCATCAGCAGGATCCGCCGGGTGGCGTGGTCGAAGACGACGAGGTCGTCGGCGGCCAGGAAGGCGGACTCGGGCAGGCCGGGTGGCTCTCCCGCGGCGAGGGGCAGGTCCTCGAAGTGCCGGGCCGCCTCGTAGCCGAGGTAGCCGACGATCCCGCCGTGGAAGGGCGGCAGTCCGTGCACCGGGGCCGCGGAGCGGGCCAGGAAGGCGCGCAGCGCGGTCAGCGGGTCGCCGCCGGGCAGGTCCAGCGGTACCGGGCGGTGGCCGACGTACGAGTAGCGTGCCACCCCGCCGGAGACCGGCACGCTCTCCAGCAGGAAGCCCGCCTCGTCCGGTCCGCACAGCTGGGAGAAGGCGGTGACGGGGCTGACGGCGTCGTCCAGGAACTCCTGGTGGAGCGGGATGACGTCGTGTTCCCGGGCCAGTGCGGCGGCGGTGGAGCGGTCCGGGACGGTGGCGCGGGCCGCCTCGGCCGCCTCCCGTGCCTCCTGTGCGTCCCGTGCGTCTGCGGTGCGCGGCTCGGCGGCCTGGGCGGTCATGCGGCTTTCCCGGCGGCGGAGGAGATCCGGCCCACGCCGACGACGGCGCGCCGGGGGATGGTGACGCGCCACCCGCCGGTGGCCTCCCGGCGCAGTTCGCAGGAGGCGAGGCTCCCCGGGGTGTCCGGGTAGCGGAAGACGGCCTTGGCGGTCTCGGCCACCCAGCGGTACGCCTCGGCCTCGGTGCGGCCCTCGAAGACCTTGACCAGGCCGTACATGTTGAGCAGGTATCGGCCGATCTCCAGCTCGGCCTCCTCGGGGGTGGCGCCGACGGCGGTGTACGGGTCGTCGATCTCCACCACCTCGCGGTGGTCGTATCCGGCCTTCTCCAGGTATCCGTCGATCTCGTCCCGGGTGAAGTGCAGGAACTTGTGGCCGGTCGCCGAGTACACGTCGGTGATCTCCTCGAACCACACGTCCACGGGCGAGCCGACGAGGAAGTCGTGCAGGACGAACGCCCCGCCGGGGCGGAGCATCCGGTGTGCCTCGGTGGCCACCGTCTGGCGGTCGGAGGGCGGCACGTGGTGCGAGCCGTAGGCCAGGAGCACGGCGTCCACGCTGCGGTCGCGCAGCAACGGCTGCTCGGCCCGCTGGAGCAGGGCGGGGACGCCCGCCGCCCACGCCGTCGTCACCATGTGGGGGGACGCGTCGCAGGTGAGGATGTCGAAGTCGCCGATGCCCAGGTCGTCGCAGACCTTGCGGACCAGCCCGTCCCCGCCCAGCAGGTCGACCAGGACGGGCCGCTCGCCGTCCGGCGTGCGGCGGGCGGTGCCGGCGAGGCCCAGAAGCTTCCTGATACCGGTCTCGCGGGCCCGCCGGTTGAGGGTCTGTGCCTGCACGTACTCCACGCCCCGGCTGCCCTCGCCGTCGGCGCCGAAGTCGTCGTGCCGCGGTGGGGCGTTGTCCGTGGCCGCCTCCCAGGCGGCGACCCTGCGCGGGTCGGCGAGGGCGTGCAGCTCGGGGTGGTGCCGCCGCAGTACCGCCAGCTGTTCCCGCACGTCGTCCCCGGCCACGGGGCGTCCGCTCGTCTGTGCGTGCATGCGTCGGGATCTCCTCGGGTGGGGGTGAACGCGGGCCAACGCGATGCCCGCCGAACGTGCGGCCACGACCCTAGGAGCGGCGTCTTTCTCCTCGATATCGATCGGCTTTCGCCCCGCCGGGCCAAGATCCGTCCCTGACGAAAGTAAGGCGCAAGAGACGTCGTTCGTGCCTGGTGACAGCGGATGACGGGCTCCTACAGTCACTCCGCGGGGGACGCAGCCAAGACCGGAACTGAGCGCGGAGTCGAGCCCGGGAGGGCGTCAGGGATGAAGAACCAGTTGGACGAGCCGGGGGGCACGACACGCGTCGGCGGGAGAGGCGGCCTCACCGCGGCCGAGGTCGCCGAACGGGTCGCGGCGGGGCAGGTCAACGATGTGCCGGCCCGGTCGAGCCGCAGCGTCGGCGAGATCGTCCGCAGCAACCTGTTCACACGCATCAACGCGATCATCGGCGTGCTGTTCGTCATCGTGATGATCGTCGGACCGGTGCAGGACGGACTGTTCGGCGGGGTCATCCTCGCCAACACGCTGATCGGCATCATCCAGGAGGTGCGCGCCAAGCGGACCCTGGACCAGCTCGCGATCGTCGGCGAGAGCCGGCCCCGCGTCTGGCGGGACGGGCAGCGGGTCGAGCTGAGCGCCTCCGACATCGTCATCGACGACACCATCGACCTCGGCCAGGGCGACAAGATCGTGGTGGACGGCACGGTCACCTCGGGCGACAACCTGGAGGTCGACGAGTCGCTGCTCACCGGCGAGGCCGACCCGGTGGTCAAGCAACCCGGTGACCCGGTGATGTCCGGCAGCTTCGTGGTCGCCGGGTCGGGGACGTTCACCGCCACCCGGGTGGGCCGGGAGGCGTACGCCTCGCAGCTCGCCGAGGAGGCTAAGCGCTTCAGCCTCGTCAACTCCGAGCTGCGCAACGGCATCGACCGGATCCTGAAGTTCGTCACCTACGCGATCATCCCGGCGGGTGTCGCGCTGATCATCACGCAGTTCGTGGTGAACGACGACAACTTCTCGGAGGCGATCCGCCGCATGGTGGGCGGTCTCGTCCCCATGGTCCCCGAGGGCCTGGTGCTGCTGACCTCCCTGGCCTTCGCGGTCGGCGTGGTCCGGCTCGGCAAGAAGCAGTGCCTCGTGCAGGAGCTGCCCGCGATCGAGGGGCTGGCCCGGGTGGACACGGTCTGCCTGGACAAGACGGGGACGCTCACCGAGGCCTCGATGGACATCGACGAGGTCCTGCAACTGCTGCCGGACGTGCCGGCCGAGGCGGTGCTCGGCGCCCTCGGCGCCGCCGACGAGCGCCCCAACGCCAGCCTCCAGGCGATCATCGAGTCCTACCCCGCGCCCGAGGACTGGCGGCGCACCGCCACCGCGCCCTTCTCGTCCGCGCGGCGCTGGAGCGGCGCCTCCTTCGTCGAGCCGTCCGGCGCCGAGTCGGCATGGCTGCTCGGAGCCCCGGACACGATGCTGCCGGCCGGCCACTCGGTGCTCACCGCCGCCGACTCCTACGGGGCGCGGGGGCTGCGCGTGCTGCTCCTCGCGCGCTGTTCGCGACCGCTGGACGTGCTCATGGAGGACCCCGCCGCCGTACCCGACGCGGTCACTCCGGCCGCGCTCGTCGTCATCAAGCAGCGGGTGCGGCAGGAGGCGCCGGCCACCCTCCGGTACTTCGCCGACCAGGGCGTGACGGCGAAGGTGATCTCGGGCGACAACGCCGTCTCGGTGGGCGCCGTGGCGTCCAGCCTGTCGCTGCCGGGAGCGGAGCGGCCGGTGGACGCCCGGTTCCTGCCCGAGGACCCGAGGGAACTCGCCGACGCCGTCGAGGAGAACTCCATCTTCGGGCGGGTCGGGCCGCAGCAGAAGCGGGACATGGTGGGCGCCCTGCAGTCGCGCGGCCACACGGTGGCGATGACCGGTGACGGCGTCAACGACGTCCTCGCGCTGAAGGACGCGGACATCGGCGTGGGGATGGGATCGGGCAGCCCGGCCACGCGGGCGGTCGCGCAGATCGTGCTGCTGAACAACAACTTCTCCGCGCTGCCCTCGGTGGTCGCGGAGGGGCGCCGGGTCATCGGCAACATCGAGCGGGTGGCCAACCTGTTCCTCACCAAGACCGTGTACTCGGTGCTGATGGCCCTGGTCGTCGTGATCGCCCAGGTGCCCTACCCGTTCCTGCCGCGCCACATCACCCTGGTCGGCTCCCTCACCATCGGCATCCCCGCGTTCTTCATCGCGCTCGCCCCCAACAAGGAGCGTGCCCGGCCCGACTTCGTCGGTCGCGTCCTCAGGTTCGCGATCCCGGCCGGCGCGCTGGCGGCCACCGCGACCTCGGTCGCCTACCTGATCGCCCGGTCCGTGTACGACGACAACCTGGACGCCGAGACCTCGGCGGCGACCCTCGCGCTCTTCCTGACCGCGCTGTGGGCCCTGGCCATCATCGCCCGCCCGTACACCTGGTGGCGGGTGCTGCTGGTGCTGACCATGGCGGTGAGCTTCGCCGTGGTGCTGGTGGTGCCGTGGCTCCAGGAGTTCTTCCAGCTGAAGCTTGTCGGTGTCACGGCGCCGTGGGCGGCGGTCGCCTGTGCGGCGGTCGCCGGACTGGTGCTGGAGGTGGTCTGGGCCCGGATGCGGCGCAGGCTCGACGCCACGTGAGCGACCGGGCGGTCGTCCCCCGTACCGCCCGGTGAGAGGAAGGGACGCCCGGTCCGTGCCGGGCGTCCCTTCCGTCTGTACGGCTCCCTGTCGCCGAGGGCGTCCGGATCCAGCCAAAGTCCACTCCGGTTCGACCGGACGCGACACCTCCGGCCCACCCCGGCCCCGTCGGCCGCAGCGCACCGCGACATCCGCCGCCACCAGCGGACTTCGCATTCTTCGGCTATCCACGGGGAAGGTGACCGACGAGTGACCGAGGGGCCGGATCCAAGCCTTGAGGGAATAGGAAACGCCGCACTAACCAAAGCCAGGGCAGAGACCTGACGAAAGTTGAGTGTTGGAGTTGAAGAAGATCCGTATTATTCGACTGCAGGCAGGGGGGAGCCGGCTACGACGGTAAAAATACGCAGGTCACATTGGGCCGAACCGCAGGCAGCGCCGCGCCGGCGACCACGACCGCGACATTCGCACCGATCCCCCTCACACTGCCACCCGGCCACCGGGCCCGGGCGTACGGCACCGAACGGAAGTGAGGAACTCGCGCAGACCACGAACCGCTGACGCACAGAGACCGGATCAGGAGGTGAGCGACATGGCGACGAGGGCCCTACCAGCGGTGAACCCGGCTGACCCGACCCACGCGAAGATTTCATGTCCCCGACACCCATCAGATTCGGAGAGTCACGGCACGCAGACATCAGCACAACTTGACGCGGGGGTATCAAGAGGTCATGAATCTTCGGCTGATAGAACCGATACACAAGGGAATCGGCAGTACGGAGAATTCCCAAAAGGAATTTCCCGCAGTCGGTCTCGAATTCGGAGTGCTCGGGCCGCTCGAAGTGAATATGAACGGCCGAGGGCTTACCGTGGGCGGCCCCAGGCAACGTGCCGTGCTTTCCGCATTACTCCTCTCGTTCAATCAGGTGGTCTCTTTTGACGCCCTGATAGAAAAGGTCTGGAACGGCCGTCCCCCGAGTACGGCGCGCACTCAGGTGGCCATTTGCATCGCCACTCTGCGCAAGATCTTCCGCACCGCCGGCCTGGACCGGGAAACGATCATCACGGCCACGCCCGGCTACATGCTCAGCCTCACCGGCCACTCGCTGGACTCGCTCCGCTTCGAGCAACTGGTCGCCCGGGCCACGGAGCTGACGGCCGAGAACCGCCCGGCGCCCGCGGCGGACGCGCTGCGCCAGGCGCTGGCCCTGTGGCGCGGCCCCGCGCTCGGCGGCGTCTACGCGCCGTTCGCCGAGACCGAGGCGGCCCGCCTCGACGAACAGCGGATGCTGGCCGTGGAGCAGCTCACGGCGCTGCGCCTCCAACTGGGCGAGCACCAGTCCGTGCTGGGCGAACTCCAGGCACTGGTCGGCGCCTGTCCACTGCGGGACCGGCTGCGCTACTACCTGATGCTCGCCCAGTACCGTTCGGGCCGGCGTGCGGAGGCGCTGACGACATTTCGCGACGGAATGCGCCACTCCATCGAAGAGATCGGTCTTGAACTGGGCACCGACCTCCAGGCGCTGCACGACTCGATCCTCCGGGACGAATTCCCACAGCTCGACGTCCCGGGCATAGCGGTGCAGCAAAGAGACAGACAGCAGACCGTTCCCACTCAGCTTCCGGAAAGCGACGCCTACTTCATCGGGCGTAGTCGAGAGCAGTGGCTGATGGATGATGTGCTGCTCGACGGATCCGCGCAGAATCCCTCCCCCATCGCCTACATCACCGGAAGTCCCGGAATCGGAAAGACGAGCCTCGCCGTCAACTGGGCGCACCGCACGGCCCACAGATTTCCCGACGGTCAGTTGTTCGCCGACCTCCGGGAGGGCGACACCCTGGGGGTGCTCCACCGGTTCCTGCGCCAGCTGGGAGCCGAGGGCCCGCTGCCCACCGAGCCCGCGGACGCGGCCGAGCGGTACCGCGGGATGCTGGAGGGCAGGCGCGTCCTGATCGTGCTCGACCACGCCTCGTCGTACACCCAGGTACGTCATCTGCTGCCCACGAGCGGCGGGTGCTGCGTCCTCATCACCGGCCGGGCCAACCTGGACGAGCTGATGCAGAAGTACCGCGCCCTGCGCCTGCGCGTGGCGCCGCTGTCGGACGACGAGTCCCGGGAGACGCTGACCAGTGTGCTGCGGGACGCCAGGGCGGAGGAATCCCCCGAGGCGACCAGCCGGCTCGCCGCGCTGTGCGGGCACACCCCCCTCGCGCTGCGGGCCGCCGCGGCCCGGCTGCTCACCAAGACGCACTGGCGGGTCCTCGATCTGGTCCGCCGCCTGGAGCGCTCGGGCGACCGGCTGGCGGAACTCAGCATCGGGGACGACTCGCTGCGCGCCCGGCTGGACCGCAGCATGCGGGAGCTGGACCCGAGGGTGGCCTCCGCCTACCGGGAGTTGAGCCGTCTCGACGACACGGACTTCGACGCCGCCCAGGCGGCGCAGGTGCTCGGCACGGACCTGCTGGAGGCCGAGGACCTGATCGAGACCCTGGTCGACGCGCAGCTCCTGGAGGCGGTGGGCCGCGGCGGCACCTGGGGCGAGATGCGCTACCGGTGGCAGGAGTTGGTGCGGCTGCACGCCTTGCACTGCCTCACGGCCGCCACCCCGTGCGGGGCGGCGCTCACCGACTGAGCCGGGACACGACAACGGCCCGTACACCCCGGCCGGGGTGGTACGGGCCGTCGCGTTCGCCAGGCGTCAGTTGCCGGCGCTCATCGCCTCGACGAGGCTCCTGGGCCGCATGTCGGTCCAGTTCTTCTCCACGTACTCCAGGCACGCCTCCCGGTCGGACTCGCCGAAGGCGACCGTCCACCCCGCGGGCACGTCCACGAACGAGGGCCACAGCGAGTGCTGCCCCTCCTCATTGACCAGCACGAGGTAGCGGCCGTCTGCGTCTTCGAACGGATTGGTCACGTCTTCATTCCTTCCGGGAGCGTCGGGTGAACTCTGCGCGAGTCGCGGACCCTGCCGACTCCGGCCAAGGTACGGGGGCCGTCTTTCCTTCCGATATCGATCCGTTTTTCCACCGGCCGCCGCGGGCTGTTCAGCGGCCGTGGTCGACGACCTCCGGGGCGTGCCGGACCGCCGTGTCGAGACGGGGGCCGTGCTGCCGCAGCCGCTCGTCTAGGTAGGCGACCACCAGCTCCCGGGTGACGCGCTGGGCGTCCGCCGCGCCGAGCGTGACCTCGGGGCCGGCCGCTCCGGTCCGCTCCAGGAGCGGGGCGTAGTCGGTGAAGGAGAGGTGCCCCGCGCCGCGCACCGACAGCCAGCGGCGCGGACCGGACAGGTCCCGCCAGGTCCGCCCCCAGGTGGCGTCGGCGCCGGGGCTGCCGTGTCCGCCCGCGCCGAGCAGCAGGAACGGCCGGTCCACCGGGCTCTTCCCGGCCGTGTGCACGGTGCCGTCCAGATTGGCCGCGGCGGCGAAGCCCGCATCGGTGCGCAGCGCCTCGAAGGCCGCGGCACCGCCCATGGAGTGGCCCACCACCGCCACCCGCGACGGGTCCAGGCGCGGCAGCCCCGCGGTGCCGGGCGACCGGAGCAGCCGCTCGCGCAAGAAGCGGAGGTCGGCGGCGCGGACGGCGGCCACCCGGGCGCCCTCGGGACGCCGTTCGCAGGCCAGGCAGCCGGTGACGCGGCCGTCGGGGTGGCTGATGGCCGGGGCCTCGTAGGCGTGGTCCACGGCGGCGACGGCGTAACCCCGGCTCGCCAGTTCCTCGGCCAGTCCGGTCAGCGAGGTGCGGGGCAGTGCGAAGCCCGGTGACAGCAGCACCAGAGGCAGGCCCGTCGCGGGCGCGGCGAGCGGCGGAGGGGCCAGGCGCGCGTGGACGCGGGTGCGGCTGAGCAGGTCGGCGGGTACGCCGCGCACCCGGTGGAAGCGCAGGATCAGCTCCGACTCCCGCGCGGTGACGTAGGAGGCGTGCGGCGCACGGGAGGGCAGTGCGGGGTACCAGAGCGAGACCGTCAGCTCGCGGTGCCGGTCGGGGTTCCAGGGGTCGGGCCGGGAGGTGTCGCTCAACTGCGTCGTGCGCAGGCCGACCGGCAGGGCGCCGGTCGGCGCGGGCAGGGCCGGCGCGTCCCGGGCCGTCTCGGGTGCCGGGGCGGCGGCCGCGCTCCGCCCGCCCTCGCAGGAGGGCGCGACGGCCAGCAGCAGCGCGACCGCGAGGGCCGCGCACCGACGTCCCGCACGGCCGGCTCCGGTCACTTTCGTCATCAGCGCTCACTTCGTCGGAAGCAGGAACACTGATGACGTTAGGAGGGGAAACCGCGAGGTGACAGCGGGGACGGCACTTTCATGACCTTGGTCGACAGGAGTCTGTGCGATCTCCGTGGGCCGAACGGTGCCACGCCTGGACCTTGGTCGTCCGCTTCGCCGCTTTCCCCTTTCTTATGGCAGGGGTTCTTCCGGCGGGGGGTTCTTCCGGGGGCTCTTGGGCAGGGCCGTCACATGAAGACCAGCGCGAGGCTCGTGTCCCGCACACCGGCGACGTCCTTCGGGCCGTACTCCGACTCGGTCGGGTCGTAGTCGAACTCGACGTACGCCTCGCCGCCCGGGAAGTGCGGGCAGGCCATGTGGCTGCTGCTGGAGTCGGTTCCGGTGGCGGTCTGCCAGTCGATGGACCAGGCGACGCAGCCGGAGTCGCCGCCCGTGAAGGGGCCGCCGGGCTTGAGGTCCTCGACGTACCCGGTCACGCGCACGCCGCCGCCGTCGACGCATACGGTGATCTCGCCCCGGCCGAAGTCCTCGGTCTCACTGTCCGTCACACAGCCGGGTGCCGCGGTCGCGTCCGGCGTGGCGGAGGCCGTCGTCGGCGGGAGCAGGGCGGCCGCGCCGATGGCCCCGGCGAGAGCCGCGGCGCGCAGGATTCCGCGCATGGTGGTGTCCTTTCCGTCGGGGTTGCCGGTCCGTGCAGGTGGTGCTCTCCGCGCGCTGGTCCTTGACCCGGCTCAGGGCCGGGGTGTGTCCGGCTCCCGGATGCGGGCCCGTCCCGCCGCACCGAAGCGCAGGGTCTCCCGCAGCCGGACCGGGCCGGTCGCGTCCCCGGACCGGGCGGCGTCCCGCAGTTCGCGGGCCATCGCCTGCGCCTCGGCCGCCCAGTCGTCCAACTGGTCGGCCACGGGACCGGCGTTGGCGGTCAGGATCTCCGCCCAGCGCTCCGGGTCGCCGTCCGCGGTCCTGGTCACGTCGCGCAGGTCCTGGCCGGCCAGCCGTACGGCCGACTCGTCGCCGCCCAGCAGGCGCGCGGCGACCAGGCTGGCGACCAGGTGCGGGGCGTGCGAGACGAGTGCCACGGCGCGGTCGTGTGCCTCGGGGGCGAGCAGCACCGAGACCGCCCCGCACAGTGCGACCAGTTCCAGTGCGCAGTTCAGGGCGAGGTTCCCGGTGGCCTCGGTGGGGGTGAGCGCCCAGGGCCTGCCGTCGAAGAGGTCGGCCCGCGGCTGGGCCGGGCCTTGTCCGCCGCCGACCACGGGGGCGCCGCTGACCAGCGAGGTCAGGTCGCAGCCGTAGGCCCGGACCTCACGGTGCAGGGGCACCTTGACGCCGGAGACATCGGTGTAGCAGCGGGCGGTGCCGAGCTTCTGGTGCTCGGCGAGGACCGGGGCGACCTGGTCGGGCGGCACCGCGAGGACCGCGATGTCGGCCTGGCGCGGGGGGCGCGCGGCGAAGCCCGCGCCGCACCGTTCGCCGGCCAGCGCCGCCTCGGGGTCGGCGTCGGTCAGGTAGGTGGTCACACCGTGCCGCCGCAGTGCGAGCCCCACGGATCGGCCGATCACTCCGGCACCCACGATGACGACGCTGCGCATGCGCCTTCCTCTCCTCGGCTCGGACCCTCTCCGGCGGGGAATCGGGCCGGCTCCCGCCGGAGGGCCGGCCCGTGCCGCGGATCAGCCGAAGATCTTGACGGCCTGGTAGTACGTCCAGGCGGTGCTGTTGCAGGCCGTGTTCTTCTCGCCGGTGTAGCCGGTGCAGACGCGCTTCATGTCCTCGTAGAAGGCGCTGTCGAGGCGGCTCTTGTTGGCGTCGAACTGGCCGGCCGCCTTGTAGTTGCGGTAGCCGAAGTCATGGCGCGCGCAGGCGTTGTCGAAGGGGAAGCCGAAGGGGTTGTCGGGCGCCTGGGTGCATCCGTCGGTCGACCAGTCGAACCCGTAGGCGGCCCAGGCGGACTGGTTGCGGTTGGCGGCGAGCCACGCGTTCTGACTGGTCGCGCTGGTCTGCGTGAACGAGGAGAGCACCTGCGGCTTGTCCGCGGGGGCCGCCTGGGCGGGGGCGGCGGCGACGCCGAGCGCGAGCGCCGAACCGAGGACGGCGAGGGTGGTCCTGGTCTTCGTCGTGGTGCGCATGGAACGGCCTCCAAGGTGGGGTGAGGATGCGGCTCCACCACCTTGGCGAGGCCCGCTATGGGCCCCTTATCGCACCGCTATCGCCCGCCGGCCCCCGCTCGCGCGGACACGGCGAAGGGGCCGCACACCGACGGGCGGAGTGCGGCCCCTTCGTGTTCCGCGGGGGGCGGAGTACGGACTTCCTAGGCGTCTCGGCGACGCAGGACCGCGGAGCCGGCGACGTAGGCGGCCAGTGCCCACAGCACGAGGACCAGCAGGGCGACTCCGCCGCCGTAGGGGTCGCTGTCCTGGGTCAGCAGGACGGTGCCGGCGACGCTGGGCATGTAGTCGGAGGCGGTCTCCAGCCACTTGGCGCCGACGACGCCCATCAGCTGCGGCAGCGCGAGCAGCACCATGATGAGGGTGGTGATGGTGCCGGCCGCGCTGCGCAGGACGGTGCCGAGTCCGATGGCCATCACGGCGAGGAGCCCGAGGTAGACCCCGGCGCCCAGTGCGGTGCCGAGCAACTGGCCGCCGGTGTAGTCGCCGTGCTCGCCCATCAGGGGCGCGGCCACCAAGGTGCCCAGCAGGCTGAAGACGAAGCCCGCGGCGACCACGACGGCGCCGATCACCAGGGTCTTGCACCGGAGCATCCGGCCACGCTTGGGCACGCTCTGGAGCGTGGTGCGGATGGAGCCGCTGGAGTACTCGCTGGTGAGGGCGAGGGTGGCGAGGACCACGATGGCCAGCTGGGAGATGAGGAAGGCCTGGGAGGCGTGGTGCGGGGCCGGCATCGTGACGTCGACGCCCTTCTTCGCACTGGCGTCGGCCGACGCGCCGACCATGGCGGCGAAGCCCACCGTGAGCAGCAGACCGACGGTCAGGTTCCACCAAGTGGCCCGGACACTCCAGAACTTGGTCCACTCGAACGCGACGGCGCCCTTGAAGCCGCCGCCCTTCACGGGGCCCACGAGCTTGGGGGCGGTTGCAGTAGTAGTCATGTCCAGTTACGCCTTCTGGTGGTCCGGAGCTTCGGTGACCTGGGCGAGCGCGGGAGAGCCGTACTCCACGCTCGCGGCGGTGAGTTCCATGTACGCCTGTTCCAGGCTGGCCTTGCGCATGCTGAGTTCGTGGATGGGGACACGGTGGTGGAACGCCAGGTCACCGATCTCCTCCAGCGTGCCGCCGACGACGAGGAGCTCGTCGGGCGCGGAGTCGGCGCCGGGCTCGACGCGCAGTCCGGACTCCAGCAGCTGCCTCCTCAGCACGTCGGGCTGCGGGGTCCGGACCCGGACGGCGGTCAGCGAACTGCCCGCGATGACCTCTTCGATCGGCGCGTCCGCGATGATCTTCCCGCGGCCGATGACCAGGAGGTGGTCGGCGGTCTCCTGCATCTCGCTCATCAGGTGACTGGAGACGAAGATCGTCCTGCCCTCCGCGGCCAGGGAGCGCATCAGCTCGCGGACCCAGCGCACACCGTCCGGGTCCAGTCCGTTGACCGGCTCGTCGAAGAGCAGCACCTTGGGGTCGCCCAGCAGGGCCGCGGCGATCCCGAGCCGCTGCCCCATGCCGAGGGAGAAGGAGCCGATGCGCTTCTTCGCCACCTCGGTCAGGCCCACGGTCTCCAGGACCTCGGCGACCCGGGAGGCCGGGATGCCGTTGCTGCGGGCCATACCGAGCAGGTGGTGGTAGGCCGAGCGGCCGGGGTGGCCGGCGCGGGCGTCGAGCAGGGCGCCGACCTCGCGCAAGGGGTGCCGCAGCTCCTCGTAGCGCTTGCCCCTCAGCAGGGCCCGCCCCGACGTCGGCGCGTCCAGACCGACGATCATGCGCATGGTCGTCGACTTCCCCGCGCCGTTCGGGCCGAGGAATCCGGTGACCTTCCCCGGTTTGATCTCGAACGAGAGGTCCGAGACGGCCGTCTTGTCGCCGTACCGCTTGGTCAGTCGGTCCAAAGTGATCATCGCCTGGTGGCTCCTTCCAAAGTCACGTGTGCAACGCTAGGGAGAGGAGAAGGCCGAAGACATCTGGCGATCGGCAACGACCGCATTCGACTTTCGGCAGATCCGCAGGCCGCGACCCTTCTTGTACCGTGCTGGAATGCACCGATGGCAGGCCGTGCGCCGACGCATCCGATCGCTCCTGCGGGTCCTGTGCTCCGAGCGCCCTTTCGCCCGCCGCGGCGATCTGGTGCTGGTCCTGGTGCTGCTGGCGCCCTCCGCGTTCAGTACCCAGGCGCTGGTGTCCACGCCGGTCAGCTGGCTGACCGCCTGCCTGGTCATCACGGCCGCGGTCGTGGTGCAGCGCACCGCCCCCCTGCTGTCTCTGCTGTTGGCGGGGCTCCTCACCCTCTTCTATCCGTGGTTCGGCGCGAGTCTGTGGCCGGCGATGGCGACGGTGGTGCTCAGCTGCCTCGCGGGCCGCAGACTGACCCGGCTGTGGCCCGCGCACCTGGTGTTCCTCTGTGTCGCGGTGGCCGGACTCCTGCTCGTGGGCACGGTCGCCCAGACCAAGGACTGGCTGAGCCTGCTGATGACCGAGTTCGTCACCTGCGTGCTGCCCTGGTGGGCGGGGAACTGGTGGAGCCAGCGCACCGCGCTGGCCCACGCCGGCTGGGAGCACGCCGAGCAACTCGAGTGGCGCCAGCGCTACATCGCCGACCAGGCCAGGATGAAGGAGCGGGCCCGGATCGCGCAGGACATCCACGACTCCCTCGGTCACGAGCTGAGCGTGATGGCCCTGCTCGCCGGCGGGCTGGAACTGGCCCCCGGGCTGTCGGAGCAGCACCGTGAGTCCGTCGGGCAGTTGCGCGAGCGGTGCACGATGGCCACCGAGCGGCTGCACGAGGTGATCGGGCTGCTGCGGGAGGACCCCACGCCCTCCCTGACTCCCGCCCACGAGTCCATCGCCCAGCTCGTGCGCCGGTTCCAGCTCTCGGGCACGCCGGTGACGTTCCAGGAGGACGGGGCTCGGGACCGGCCGGGCACACCGCTGCTGTCCGACCTCGCGGCCTACCGGGTGGTGCAGGAGGCGCTGACCAACGCGGCCAAGCACGCGCCGGGCGCCCCCATCACCGTCCAGGTGACGCACACGGCGGACGAGACCGTGGTCTCGGTCCTCAACGAACGGCCGGAGCACGGCCCGGACACGCCGGCGACGGGCAGCGGGTCCGGGCTGATCGGCCTCGACGAGCGCGTCCGGCTCGCGGGCGGCACGCTCCGGACGGGCCCGCGGTCCGGTGGTTTCGAAGTACACGCGCGACTGCCGCGCAGCGCCTCCTCGACGTCGCGGGCCACCGAGCCGCCGAACGGCGCCACCGGGACCGGCGCCCCGGGGCCGCACACCGGGGAGGACGGCACGGACGGCGGCGGCACGGGCGCGGACCACGGGGCCGGCCCGGCCGACGCGGCCCGGCCCGCGACCGCCGCGCCGTGGCGCAGCGCCTCGCGGACCGCACTGCTGCGCACCCGGGCCCGGCTCAGGCGCGACGCGCGCCGGGCCGCGCTGATCCCGGTGGTGCTCGGGGCCGCCATCGTGGTGTTCCTCGTCGGACTTTACGTCTTCACCTCGGCGACGACGTCGGTCAGCCCCGAGGACTACGCCGGGATACGGGTCGGGGAGACCCGTGACGAGCTGACGCCGGTCCTGCCGGACCGGCGGATCAGGAAGCCGCCGCCGGTCATCTCCGAGCCGTCCGTGCCGGCCGGCGCGACGTGCGAGTACTACCGGGCGAGCAGAAGTCTCCTGGACTTCGGCGACACGATGTACCGGCTGTGCTTCAAGGATGATGTCCTGATGGCCAAGGACATGCTCTGACCACCAGGGAAGGATCGGATGATTCGCGTACTGCTCGCCGACGACGAGACCATCATCAGGGCCGGGGTTCGCTCCATCCTGACGACCGAGCCGGGCATCGAGGTGGTCGCCGAGGCGTCCGACGGGCGTGCGGCGGTCGAGCTGGCCCGCAAGCACCGGCCCGACGTGGCCCTGCTCGACATCAGGATGCCGGAGATGGACGGCCTGACGGCCGCGGGGGAACTGCGGACCACCAACCCGGACACCGCGGTGGTCGTCCTCACCACCTTCGGTGAGGACAAGTACATCGAGCGCGCCCTCGACCAGGGGGTGGCCGGCTTCCTGCTCAAGGCGTCCGACCCGCGGGACCTGATCTCGGGCGTGCGGGCCGTGGCGTCCGGGGGGTCCTGTCTCTCGCCGCTGGTGGCGCGGCGGTTGATGACCGAGCTGCGCCGGGCGCCGTCGCCGCGCTCGCAGTTGTCCGGGGAGCGCACCATGCTGCTGACCAAGCGGGAGCAGGAGGTCCTCGGCATGCTGGGGGCCGGGATGTCGAACGCGGAGATCGCGCAGCGGCTGCATCTGGTCGAGGGCACGATCAAGACGTATGTCAGCGCCATCTTCACCCAGTTGGAGGTCCGCAACCGGGTGCAGGCGGCGATCATCGCCTACGAGGCGGGGCTGGTGACGCGGAGCGACCTCGGCAGTTGAGGGGCCCGGGCGGGTCAGGCGCCCGCCCGGTCCTTGACGAAGCGGGCCAGCCGCGCCGCTCCCTCGGCGGCCCGGTCGGTGGTGAGACAGCTGCACGAGAGCCGGATCTGCCGGTCGCCCGCGTCGTCCAGGTGGAAGTGGCGCATCGGCGTCCAGATGACGCCGTACTTCTCCGCGGAGACGTCCAGCGCGGCCTCGTCCGCCTCGAACGGCACGTCGAGGGTGAGGAAGAAGCCGCCGTCGGGGTCGTTCCAGCGCACTCCGTCCGTCTCCGGTGAGCCGGGCGGGAGTTCGGCGGCGAGGGTGTCCCGCAGGCACTTCATGGTGGCCTGGTAGTGGCGTGCGGAGGTCTCGTTGGCCGACCGCAGTCCACCGCCGTTCTGGAGGAGCAGTCCGGCGACGGCGGCCTGGCTCAGGCTGGAGGTGTTGACGGTGACCATGCTCTTGACCTTGGCCAGCTCCTCGGCGAGCAGTCCCGGCGGCCGGCCGGCCGCGCCCGCCACCGGTTGGTCCGCGACGACGAAGCCGACCCGGGCGCCCGGGAAGGCGGTCTTCGCGAAGGAGCCCAGGTAGACGACGCGCCGTTCGGTGTCGAGGGACTTGAGGGTGGGGCGGCGCACCGAGCTGAACACGCCGTAGGGGTTGTCCTCCAGGAGCAGCAGCCCCAGCCGGCCCGCGGCGTCGAGCAGGGCGGTGCGGTCCTCCCGGCGCATGCTGACGCCGGTCGGGTTGGAGCAGTCGGGCACCACGTACAGGCACCTGGCGCGCCGGCCGCTCGCCTCGATCTCCCGGACGGTGCGTTCGAGCCCTTCCAGGCTCGGGCCGTTCGGGGTACCGGGCACCGGTACGACGGGGATGTCCAGCAGGCTCGCGGCGCCGGTGATGCCGACGTAGGCGGGGCTGTCGACGAGGAGCACGTCGTCCGGGCCGGTGAACAGGGCGCGGAGGGTGAGGAGGACGGCCTCCTGGCAGCCGACCGTCACGACCACGGCGGCGGGGTCGACCGTCATGTCCTCGTCGACTTCGAGCATGCGCGCGACGATGTCCCTGATCTGGCCGGCGGTCTCGCCGTACTGGTACAGCGCCGTGCGCACGCGTTCCTCGGAGAGGCCGCGCCCGCGCAGGTGGTCGAGGTAGGTCTCGATGAACCCGGGGACGCGCGCGACGTCGAAGTCGCCCTCGTACGGCCGTCCCGGGGCGAAGGAGATCGCCTGCGGGTAGCGGTGGGTGACCTCGTTGAGGAAGGTCATCGTGTCGAGCAGCGGAGCGGAGAGGCTGGGGTGCAGGGCGGTCCGCGGCAGGGACCAGTCGGGATCCGCGCTCGCTCGGGTGGTCGTCATCCGTGGCTCCTGTCTGTGTGCGGCGCCGTGCGGGGCACGGTGGTCGGGCCCGGGGGCGGTGAGCCCGGCAGTGGCGGGCCCGGACGTGGCGGAGACAGCGTGTCCGGGCCGATGGTGCCGGTGGTGGCGTGGCCCGTGAGGACCATGGTGTCGGCGAACTCCGCGGTCAGCAGGGCGAGCATCCGGCGTACGCCCGGGCCGCCGCCGGCCGCGAGCGCGTACAGTGCCGGCCGCCCGACGAGGACGGCGCGGGCGCCGAGGGCCAGCGCGGCGAGGATGTCGGCGCCGGTGCGGACGCCGCCGTCGAGGAGGACCGGGACGCGTCCGCGCACGGCGGCCACCACGTCGGGCAGCGCCTCCAGCGTGGCCGGTACGCCGTCGAGTTGGCGGCCCCCGTGGTTGGAGACGACGACGCCTGCGACGCCCGCCCGCACCGCTGCCTCGGCGTCCGCCGCGGTCAGGACGCCCTTGGCCAGCACCGGGAGCCCGCTCACCGCATGCAGCCGGGCCACGAAGGACCAGTCCAGGCCGCGGTCGAAGGCCAGCCTGCTGTGCGCTCCCGGGGTGGCGCTGCCGGCCGCCGCCGAACCGGCCAGGTTGGCCGGGGTGATGTGGGCGGGGACCGCGAACCCGTTGCGCAGGTCGCGCAGCCGACGGCCGGTGAACGGGGTGTCGACGGTGAGCACCAGCGCCTGGTAGCCGCTGTCGCGCGCCCGGCGGGCCAGGTCCAGGGTGGTGCCGTGGTCGCGGAAGCAGTACAGCTGGAGCCACAGCGGTGCGCTCGCGGCGTGCGCCACCTCTTCGAGGGTCCGGCTCGCGAAGGTGCTCACGACGAGCGGGAGACCTAGGGCGCCCGCGGCGGCGGCGGTGGCCGGTTCACCGTCGGGGTGGGCGAGTTGGTGGTAGGCCACCGGCGCGATGCCCACCGGCGCCGCCCACCGGACGCCCAGCATTTCCACGGTGGTGTCCGGCTCGTCGACGCCGGGCAGCGCCCGGGGCCGCAGCCGCACGGCGTCGAAGACGGCCTCGTTGGCGGCGAGGGTCCGCTCCCGTCCGGCACCTCCGGCGATGAAGTCCCACACCTCGGGGGGCAGTCGTCGGCGCGCGAGCCGGGCGAAGTCGTCGAGCGTGAGCGGCTCCGGATCCGGCTCCCCGAAGGCGGCGCCGGCGGGCCCGCGGGTGGCGGACGTCATCGACCGGCCACTTCCCGCTCCCTCTCGACGGCCTCGTAGAGCGCCTTGATGTTGGAACTGCCGAAGCCGCGGGCTCCGTTGCGCTGGATGTACTCGTAGAAGAGCGTGCCGCGCGGGTAGGGCGAGCGGGTGAAGATCTGCAGCAGGTAGCCCCACTCGTCGCGGTCCGCGAGGACGTTGGTCTCGCGCAGGTCGCTGATGGCGTCGGCCATGGCGCCGACCCGCTCGGTGAGCAGGTCGTAGTAGGCGCCCGGGGTGCGCAGGAAGGCGACGCCGCGGTTGCCGAGCGAGCGGACGGAGTCGACGATGTCGTCCACCAGGAAGGCCAGGTGCTGGACGCCCGGACCGTCGTGGGCGGTCAGGAACTGGTTGATCTGCCCCGGCAGTCGGGTGTCGTCCGGCTCGATGAGCGTGAAGGTGATGCCGCCGTCGGCGTTGCGCACGACGATCGAGTCCATCGCCTGCTCGCCCACCTCGATGTACTCGGAGGAGTAGTAGGGCATGTCGAAGGCCGCCTCGTAGAACTCGGCGGTGCTCCGCAGCGTGCCGGCCTCCAGGCAGACGGCGACGTGGTCGAGGAAGGGCCGGGGGCCCGCGTGGTCCGTGGCGGCCGGCAGCAGGGCCCAGTCGCGGTCGGGCGGCAGCGGTGCCGCGCCGTCGCCGGTGGTGGCGACCAGCGTGTGCCGGATCTCCCCGAAGCCGGAGACGGTGGCGAACCACGCGTCCTGGCCCGTCCGCCGCGAGGGGGTCGGCGTCTGCACCGCCCGGGCGCCGGCGACGACCGCGCGGTCGAAGCAGGAACGTACGTCGTCGCAGGTGAAGGCCAGGTCCGCGATGGAGTCACCGTGCCGCTCCACGTACCGGGCGACATCGGTGTCCGGCCGCAGCGCCTGGGTGACCACGAGGGTGACCTCACCGCTGCGCAGCACGGTGGACCGGCGGTCGTGCGTGCCGGTGGCGGGCCCCGCCACGGCCAGGGGGACGAAGCCGAGGCTGTCGACGAGGAAGCCGGCGGCGTCCCGGTCGTCCGCGACGTACAGCTCGGCGTACGCAATGGCACTGGGCGGCATGCGGATCTCCAATGAATGAAGGGGAGAATTACGGGAGCGCCCGCGGGAAAGAGGGGCGGCGCATTTTCGGGGCAGCAATGAGAAATGCGCGTGACTACACTCTACAAATCACCCGTATAACCTCGCTATCGGCTGGTTATCAACGTTCCTACCTGCGGTTATCCACTTGGATAACGATATTGACCATCTCGTCGCGGCCTTGCTAGCGTCCCAGTTCGCCCTTAGTCGAATGCCATCCGGGCTGCACCGTATTTGTTTTACCGCGCGCCACTGCGAGGCCGGGGGTTCCGGCAGAGGATTGTGAGGAGACAGGTGTCTGAGAAGTCTTCGGTCCGGCACGGTCTGACCAGCGCGCAGCACGAGGTGTGGCTCGCGCAGCAGCTGGATCCGCGCGGCACGCACTACAAGACGGGATCCTGCCTGGAGATCGACGGGCCGCTGGACCACGCGCTGCTGAGCACGGCCCTGCGGCACACCGTGTCCGAGACGGAGACGCTCTGCTCCCGCTTCCTCACCGACGAGGACGGCCACCCGTACCGCGCGTACTGCCCGCCCGCGCCGGAGGGTTCGGACGCCGTCGAGGGCCCGGACCACGTGCCGTACACGCCCGTGCTGCTGCACCACATCGACCTCTCGGACCACGCGGACCCCGAGGGCGAGGCCCAGCGGTGGATGGAGCGGGACCGTGCGACGCCGGTGTCCCTGGACCGGCCCGGCCTCAGCAGCCACGCGCTGTTCACGCTGGGCGGCGGCCGGCACGTGTACTACCTGGGCGTCCACCACATCGTGATCGACGGCACCAGCATGGCGCTGTTCTACGAGCGGCTGGCCGAGGTGTACCGGGCGCTGCGGGACGGGCACGAGGTCCCCGCCCACTCCTTCGGGGACACGGACCGGATGGTCGCCGGTGAGGTGGCCTATCGCGGCTCGGCGCGGCACGAGCGGGACCGGGCGTACTGGACCGGCCTGTTCGCCGACCGCCCCGAGCCCGTCTCGCTCACCGGCCGGGTCGGCGCCCGGGCACTGGCGCCGACCGTGCGGAGCCTGACCCTCGGCCCGGAGCGCACGGGCGTGCTCGGCCGGGCCGCCGAGGCGACCGGCGCGCACTGGGCGCGCGTGGTGATCGCCGGCGTGGGCGCCTTCGTGCACCGGATGACGGGCGCCCGGGACATCGTGGTGTCCGTGCCGGTCACCGGCCGCTACGGCGCGAACGCCCGGACGACGCCCGGCATGGTCTCCAACCGGCTGCCGCTGCGGCTGGCCGTGGACCCCGGCGACAGCTTCGCGCGGGTGGTCGAGAACGTGTCCGGGGCGATGAGCGGCCTGATGGCGCACAGCCGCTACCGCGGCGAGGACCTCGACCGGGAGCTGGGCGGCTCGGGGGTGTCGGGACCCTCCGTCAACGTCATGCCGTACATCAGACCGGTGGACTTCGGCGGTCCGGTCGGCCTGATGCGCAGCATCAGTTCGGGTCCGACGACCGACCTGACCATCGTGCTGTCCGGTACCCCCGAGACCGGCCTCCGCGTCGACTTCGAGGGCAACCCGCAGGTGTACGGCGTCCGGGACCTGGACTCGTTGCAGGAACGCTTCGTCCGGTTCCTGGCCGACCTGGCGGCGGACCCCGCGGCCAGGGTCGACGACGTCGCGCTGCTCACGCCCGACGAGCGGGACCTCGTCCTCGACGGATGGAACGACACCGCGCGCGAGGTGCCCGCCGCGACCCTGCCCGAGCTGCTCGCCGCGCGGGCCGCGCGCACCCCGGAGCACGAGGCCGTCGTCTACGAGGGCACCTCCCTGACGTACGCCGAACTCGACGCACGCGCCGAGCGGCTGGCCCGTGCGCTGACCGCCCGGGGCGCGGGCCCGGAGCGCTTCGTCGCGGTCGCCGTGCCCCGGTCGACCGAGCTGGTCGTGGCGCTCCTCGCGGTGCTCAGGTCGGGCGCGGCGTACGTGCCCGTCGACCCCGGCTATCCGGCCGACCGCATCGCGCACATCCTGCGGGACGCGGGCGCGATGCTCGTCCTGACCACGCGGGACGCCGAGGAGCGGCTGCCGCAGGACGGCACGCCCCGGCTGCTCCTCGACGGCCCGGCCGCCGTCCCGGAAACCGCCTCGACCGCACCCGCGACCGCGCCCGGCCCCGACCACCCGGCCTACGTCATCTACACCTCCGGGTCCACCGGGCGCCCCAAGGGCGTGGTCGTCTCCCACCGGGCGATCGTCAACCGCCTGGCCTGGATGCAGGACACCTACGGCCTGGAACCGTCCGACCGGGTGCTGCAGAAGACACCCTCCGGCTTCGACGTGTCCGTGTGGGAGTTCTTCTGGCCCCTCGTCCAGGGCGCCACGCTGGTCGTGGCCCGGCCCGAGGGCCACCTGGACCCGGCCTACCTGGCCGACACCGTCCGACGCGCGGGCGTGACCACCCTGCACTTCGTGCCGTCGATGCTCGACGTGTTCCTGCGGGAGCCGTCCGCGGCCTCGCTGAGCGGACTGCGCCGGGTGTTCTGCAGCGGTGAGGCCCTCTCGGCGGAGCTGCGCGCCCGATTCCGCTCCGTGTCGGACGTACCGCTGCACAACCTGTACGGGCCCACCGAGGCCGCCGTCGACGTGACGTACTGGCCGTGCGCCGAGGACACCGGCGACGGTCCGGTGCCGATCGGGCGCCCGGTGTGGAACACCCGGATGTACGTGCTCGACGCCGCACTGCGCCCGGTCCCGGCCGGTGTGCCCGGCGAGCTGTACATCGCCGGCGTGCAGCTCGCCCGCGGCTACCTGGGCCGTCCCGGCCTCAGCGCCGAACGCTTCACCGCCGACCCGCACGGAGTTCCCGGCAGCCGGATGTACCGCACCGGCGACCTCGCGCGCTGGAACCACGACGGCAGCCTCGACTACCTCGGCCGCGCCGACCACCAGGTCAAGCTGCGCGGCTTCCGCATCGAACTCGGCGAGATCGAGGCGGCGCTGGTACGGCAGCCGGAGGTCGACCAGGCCGCCGTCGTGCTGCGCGAGGACCGGCCCGGCGACCAGCGCCTCGTCGCCTACACCGTTCCCGCGCCCGGCTCGGAGGCGGACGCCGCCCCGCTCACCGCGCGCCTGCGCGAGCTGCTGCCCGGCTACATGGTGCCCGCCGCCTTCGTCACCCTGCCCCGGCTGCCGGTCACCCCCAACGGCAAGCTCGACCGCCGGGCCCTGCCCGCACCCGCGCGCACCGAGCGGTCCGGCGGACGGGCCCCGCGCACGCCGCACGAGGAGCTGCTGCGCACGCTGTTCGCCGAGGTGCTGGGCGTCGACGAGGTCGGCGTGGACGACGACTTCTTCGAACTGGGCGGCCACTCGCTGCTCGCCACCCGGCTGATCAGCCGCATCCGCTCCACCGCCGGCGCGGAGGTGCCGATCCAGCGGGTCTTCGAGTCGCCGAGCGTGGCGGAGCTGGCCCCGGCGCTGGAGGAGACCGGGCGGACCCGCGCGGCGGTCACCGCCCGGCCGCGCCCCGAGCGGCTGCCGCTGTCCTTCGCGCAGCGGCGCCTGTGGTTCATCCACCAGTACGAGGGGCCCTCGCCGCTGTACAACATCCCGGCGGCACTGCGGCTTTCCGGCCGGGTGGACGAGGCCGCGCTCTCGGACGCCCTCGCGGACGTGGTGGCCCGGCACGAGAGCCTGCGCACGGTCTTCGCCGAGGACGCGCACGGCCCCCACCAGGTGATCCTGGCCCCCGAACAGGTCCCGTCCCGTCTGGAGACGCTGGACAGCGCCCCGGAGCGGCTGGCCGACGACCTCGCGCGCACCGCGCGGCACTGCTTCGACCTCACGCGGGACGTGCCGCTGCGGGCCACGCTGCTGCGGGTGGCGCCCGAGGAACGTGTCCTGCTGCTCGTCCTGCACCACATCGCGGGCGACGGCTGGTCGCTGGCGCCCCTCGCCCGTGACCTCGGCACCGCCTACGCCGCCCGGTCGGCCGGCCGGGCCCCCGACTGGGCGCCGCTGCCGGTGCAGTACGCCGACTACACGCTCTGGCAGCGCGAACTGCTCGGCACGGGCGACGACGAGACGGGGAGCGAGGCCGGGGGCGAGGGCGGCGGCGAGGGCGCCCGGCAGCTCGCGCACTGGCGCGCGGCGCTCGCCGGACTGCCGGAGCGGCTGGAGCTGCCCACCGACCGGCCGCGCCCCGTGCGCCGCGACAACTCCGGCGCCCGCCTCGACGTGACGGTGCCCGCCGGCCTGCACCGCTCGCTCGCCGCGCTGGCCGGCGAGACCCGGACCAGCGTCTTCATGGTGCTCCAAGCCGCGCTCGCGGGGCTGCTGACGCGGCTCGGCGCCGGCACGGACGTACCGATCGGCTCGACCATCGCGGGCCGCACCGACGCGGCGGTGGAGAACCTGGTCGGCTTCTTCGTCAACACGCTCGTGCTGCGCACCGACACCGGCGGTGACCCCACCTTCCGCGAACTGCTCGGTCGCGTCCGCGAGGGCGACCTGGCCGCCTACGCCCACCAGGACGTGCCCTTCGAGCGACTCGTGGAGGCGGTCAACCCGGACCGGGCCACCTCCCACCACCCGCTGTTCCAGGTGATGCTGACCTTCGACACCAGCCGGCAGGACGCCTTGGGCGAGCTCGGCAGGCTGCCCGGGATCAGCACGTCGCTGCTGCCGGTGCACACCGGGCTGTCCCGGTTCGACCTCGTGTTCGCCTTCGACGAGCGGCGGGACGCGGAGGGCGGGCACGCCGGGCTGGACCTCGCGGTGGAGTTCAGCACCGAACTGTTCGACACCGCGAGCGTCCGCACCCTCACCGAGCGGCTGCTGCGGCTGCTCACGGAGGTCGCCGCCGACCCGGGCGCACGGCTCGGCGACGTCGACGTGCTCCTCCCCGGCGAACACCACGACCTGCTGGTGGCGGCCAACCGGCCGGACGGCGCCCCCGTTTCCCCCGCACCCGTCACCGCCACGCTGCCCGAGCTGTTCGAGCGGCAGGCCGCCCGGCACCCGGGTCGCACCGCGCTGACCTTCGAAGGCACCTCGCTCTCCTACGCCGACCTCAACGCCCGGGCCAACCGCCTGGCCCGGCTGCTGACGGCGCGCGGCATCGGCCCCGACGCGCTGGTCGCCCTCGCCCTGCCCCGCTCGGCCGAGCTGGTCGTGGCGCTGCTCGCGGTGGTCAAGTCGGGCGCCGCCTACGTCCCGCTGGACCCCGGCTACCCGGCCGACCGACTCGCCCACGCGCTGTCCGACTCCGCCCCCGCCGCTCTGCTCACCGACCGCGCCACCGCCGACCGCCTGCCCGCCCACGAGGTGCCCCTCGTCGTCCTCGGCGACGACCCGGCGCACCCGGACGGCGACGCGACGCGGGCCTACCCTGCCACCGACCTCGCGCAGAGCGAGCGGATCAGGCCCCTCGACCCGAGGGACACCGCCTACGTCATCTACACCTCCGGCTCGACCGGCCGCCCCAAGGGTGTGGCCGTGCCGCACCGCAACGTCGTGCGGCTCTTCTCCGCCACCGAGCAGTGGTTCGGCTTCGACGAGCACGACGTGTGGACGCTGTTCCACTCGTACGCCTTCGACTTCTCGGTGTGGGAGCTGTGGGGTCCGCTGCTGCACGGCGGCCGGCTCGTCGTCGTCCCGCACGACGTCAGCCGGGACCCCGCCGCCTTCCTGTCCCTGCTCGCCCGCGAGCGGGTCACCGTCCTCAACCAGACGCCGTCCGCGTTCCACCAACTGGCCGCCGCAGACCGGGAGAGCCGCGAGGAACTCGCCCTGCGCACGGTGGTGTTCGGCGGTGAGGCCCTGGACCTGTCCCGGCTGGCCGACTGGTACGAACGGCACGCCGAGGACGCGCCGGCCCTGGTCAACATGTACGGCATCACCGAGACCACCGTGCACGTCTCGCACATCGCCCTGGACCGGGCCACGGCCGCGGCCGCGTCGGCGAGCACGATCGGCGTCAACATCCCCGACCTGCGCGTCTACGTCCTCGACGACCGGCTGCGCCCCACCGCGCCCGGCGTCACCGGCGAGATGTACGTGGCCGGCGCGGGACTGGCCCGCGGCTACCTGGGCCGCCCGGCGCTCACCGCGGACCGCTTCCCCGCCGACCCGTACGCCGCCCTGTTCGGCGAGCACGGCACCCGCATGTACCGCACCGGCGACCTGGCCCGGCGCCGCACCGACGGCGGCCTGGACTACCTGGGCCGCGCCGACCAGCAGGTGAAGATCCGCGGCTTCCGCATCGAGCCCGGCGAGATCGAGGCCGTGCTCGCCGCCCACCCCGCCGTCGACGACGTCGCCGTGGTGGCGCGGGAGGACGTCCAGGGCGACCCGCGGCTCGTCGCGTACGTGGTGACCGGCACCGGCACGACCGCCCGCGCACTGCACGACCACGCCGCCGGGCACCTCCCCGACCACATGCTGCCGTCGGCGTTCGTCACGCTGGACGCGCTCCCGCTGACGCCCAACGGCAAGCTCGACGCCAAGGCGCTGCCCGCCCCCTCCCACGCGGGGCAGGTCACCGGACGCGCCCCGCGCGGGCCGCGCGAGGAGATCCTGTGCTCGCTGTTCGCCGAGGTCCTCGGGGTACCCCGGCTGACCGTGGACGACAGCTTCTTCGACCTCGGCGGCCACTCACTGCTCGCGACCCGGCTGGCCGCCCGTATCCGCAGCACCCTGGGCGTCGAACTGTCCGTGCGCCGGCTGTTCGAGAGCCCGACCGTCGCCGGGCTCTCCGCCGCCCTAGACGGGGCCGAGCGGGCCGGGGCGGCGCTGACGGCCGGGGCGCGCCCGGAGCGGCTGCCCCTGTCCTACGCCCAGCAGCGGCTGTGGTTCCTGCACCAGCTCGAAGGCCCCTCCCCCACCTACAACATCACCGGCGCGCTGCGGCTGACGGGCGCCCTCGTCCCCCGGGCGCTGCGCGCGGCCTTCCGGGACGTCGTCGTACGCCACGAGAGCCTGCGGACCGTCTTCACGGAGGACGCGCGGGGCGCCCGGCAGACCGTCCTCGACGCCGCGTCCGTGCGCTTCGAACTGCCGGTCACCGACCTCACCGAGGACCTGCTCGACCGCCGGCTCGAAGAGGCCGCCCGGCACTGCTTCGACCTGACGACCGACATCCCGGTGCGCGCGGAGCTGTTCCGGCTCGGCACCGACGAGCACGTGCTGCTGCTGATGGTCCACCACATCGCCGGCGACGGCTGGTCCCTCGGCCCGCTGGTCCGCGACCTGGCCGCCGCCTACACGGCCCGCGCGGCCGGCCACGCCCCCGACTGGGCGCCGCTGCCCGTGCAGTACGCGGACTTCGCCCTGTGGCAGCGCGCCTCGCTCGGGGACGCCTCCGACGCCACCAGCCCCGCCGGCCGGCAGCTCGCGTACTGGAAGCAGGCCCTGGCCGGGCTGCCCGACCGGGTCGAACTGCCCGCGGACCGGCCGCTGCCGGCCGTCGCCTCGCACCGCGGCGGCCGGGTCCCGCTGACCGTCCCCGCCGACCTGCACCGTGGCGCGGTGGCTCTGGCCAGGGAGTCCCGCACCAGCGTCTTCATGGTGCTCCAGGCGGCCCTGGCGGCCCTGCTGACCCGGCTGGGCGCGGGCGACGACATCCCCCTGGGCACCCCGGTGGCGGGCCGCGGCGACGACGCCGTGGACCAGGTCGTCGGCTTCTTCGTCAACACCCTGGTGCTGCGCACCGACACGAGCGGCGACCCCACCTTCCGGCAGCTCCTCGACCGGGTGCGGGACACCGACCTGAGCGCCTACGACCACCAGGACCTGCCCTTCGAGCACTTGGTGGACGTCCTCTCGCCGACCCGGTCGCTCTCCCACAACCCGCTCTTCCAGGTGCTGCTGAGCCTGGACACCACCCAGCAGGACGCCCTCGCGGCGCTCGCCACCACCGGCCTCGGCGTGCGCCTGCTGGACGTGACCACCGGCGTCGCCAAGCTGGACCTCGCCCTGGAACTCGCCGAGCACCGCGACGCCGACGGCACCCCCGCCGGACTGGTGGGCGCGGCCGAGTACAGCGCGGACCTGTTCGACGAGGGCACGGTCGCGCTGCTGGTGGAGAGGTTCCTGCGGCTCCTGGCCGCGCTGGTCGCCGATCCCGGCCGGCGCATCGGCGAGGTGGACGTGCTCAGCTCCCGGGAACTGGACCGCGTCCTGGTCGAGTGGAACGACACGCCCCGCAGTCCGGTGGACCGCACCTTCGCCGACTACGTCGCCGAGCACGCCGCCGACCGCCCGGACCACCTCGCCGTCGAGTCCGCGGACGGAACCCTGACCTACGGTGAACTCAACGAGCGTGCCAACCGGCTGGCCCGCCGCTTCCTCGAACTGGGCGCGGGCCCCGAGCGGTTCGTGGCGGTCGCCCTGCCCCGCTCGGCAGACCTGGTCGTCTCGGCGCTCGCCGCCTTCAAGGCGGGCGCGGCCTACCTTCCCGTCGATCCGGCCTACCCCGCCGAGCGCATCACCCACCTCGTCCGCGACGCGTCGCCCACCCTCGTCGTCACCACGTCCGCCCTGGCCGCCGGACTCCCGGACACGGGGACGCCCGTCCTCCTGCTCGACGACGCCGGGACCGCCTCGGCCCTCGCCGCGCTCCCGGGCCACGACGTCACCGACGCCGACCGGCCGGCCCCGCTGCGCCCCGAGCACCCCGCGTACATGATCTACACCTCGGGTACGACGGGCCGCCCCAAGGGCGTCGTCGTCACCCACACCGGCCTGCCCGGCCTCGTGGACATCTTCACCCGCGACTGCGCGGCGGGCCCGGGCAGCAAGGTGCTCCAGCATCTCTCGCCGAGCTTCGACGCCTCGTTCTGGGAGCTGGCGATGGGGCTGCTCACCGGCGCCGCCCTGGTCGTGGCGCCGCAGGAGACCACGCCGGGACCGGAGCTGGCCGAGCTGGCGACCCGGCACGCGGCGACCCACCTGAGCCTGACGACCTCCGTCCTCGGACTGCTGCCCGAGGGGTCCCTGCCCGAGGGCCTGACCCTCGTCGTGGGCGCCGAGGCGATCCCGCCCGAGCTGGTGGAACGCTGGTCGCCGGGCCGTACGATGCTCAACTCCTACGGTCCCACCGAGACCACGGTCTGCTCCACCATGAGCGGGCCGCTGTCCGGCCCCCACACCCCGCCCATCGGCTCCCCCGTCACCAACACCGCCGTCTACGTGCTGGACGCGGCCCTGCGCCCGGTCCCGCCCGGTGTGCCCGGGGAGCTGTACGCCGCCGGACCGCACCTGGCCCGCGGCTACCACGCCCGCCCCGGCCTGACTTCCGAGCGGTTCGTGGCCAACCCCTTCGGCGACCCCGGCACCCGGCTCTACCGCACCGGCGACCTGGTGCGCTGGCTGCCGGACGGCGAACTGGAGTACCTGGGCCGCGTCGACACCCAGGTCAAGATCCGCGGCCTGCGGATCGAGCCCACCGAGATCGAGGCGGTCATCACCGAGCGCCCGCACCTGGCGCGGGCCGCCGTGATCGTACGGGAGGACCGGCCCGGCGACCGGCGGCTCGTGGCCTACGTCGTGCCCGAGCCCGGCCGCACCGTGGACACCGCCGCTCTCCGCGCCGAACTGCGCGAGACCCTGCCCGACCACATGATCCCGACGGCGTTCGTCGTGCTGGCCGCGCTGCCCCTGACGATCAACGGCAAGCTGGACCGCAAGGCACTGCCCGCCCCCGACTACTCCGCCCGCACCTCGGGCCGGGCCGCCCGCGACCCGCGCGAGCGGCTGCTGGTCGAGCTGTTCGGCGAGATCCTCGGCGTGGAGTCGGCCGGCGTCGACGACGGCTTCTTCGACCTGGGCGGGGACAGCATCCTCTCCATCCAGCTCGTCGGCCGCGCCCGCGCGGCGGGCCTGGTCCTGTCCGTACGGGACGTCTTCGAGCACCAGACGCCCGCGCTGCTGGCCCGGTCGGCCGCCGAAGGGGCGGGCCCGGACCGCTCCGCGCGGGACACGGACGTCCCCGCCTACGGCCCGACGCCCCGCACCCCGATGATGGGCTGGTTCGCGGACCTCGGCTCCGACATGGCGGAGTTCAACCAGTCACTGGTCCTGCGTGTGCCCGCGGCTCTCGACTTCGACCGGCTCGGTACCGCCCTGCGGGCCGTGCTGGACCGTCACGACGCGCTGCGCATGCGGGTGGCCGGCGACTGGACCATCGAGGTTCCGGAGCCGGGCTCCGTGACACCGGCCGACTGCCTGGTCCGCTTCGACGCCGTGGGCCTGGACGAGTCCGCCGTGCGCTCGGCGGTCACCGAGCAGGCGAGGGCGGCCCGGTCCCGCCTGGCTCCGGCGGACGGCCGCATGCTCCAGGCGGTCTGGCTGGACCGGGGCGCCGCCCAGGACGGTCTGCTCGTCCTGGTCGCCAACCACCTGGTCATGGACGGCGTCACCTGGCGCATCCTCATCCCGGACCTGGCGGCCGCCTACGCCGGCGACGCCCTGGCACCCGTGGGCACACCGTGGCGCCGGTGGGCGCTGGCCCTCACCGACCTCGCCGGGCAGCCGCGGACCGAGGAGGAGCTGGAACACTGGCGTTCGGTACTCGGCGACACCCCGCGCGCCCTGCGCGTGGACCCCGCGCGGGACACCCACGCGACCGCGGGCGAGATCACCGCCGAGCTCGACGCGGACACCACCGAGGCCCTGCTCACCTGGGTCCCCGGCGTCTGCCGCGCGACCATCAACGACGTGCTCCTGAGCACCTTCGCCCTGGCCGTCGCCCAGTGGCGGCACGGCCGCGCCGAGGACCCCTCCGCACCCGTCGTCGTCGACCTGGAGAGCCACGGCCGGCACGAGGAGGCGGTCCCGGGCGCCGAACTCAGCCGCACGGCAGGGTGGTTCACGTCGATGTACCCGATCCGGCTGGCCCCGCCCGCCGCCTCCGGTGACGTATCGGCGATCCGGACGCTGAAGGCCGTCAAGGAGCAGCTGCGCGCCGTACCGGGCGACGGCCTCGGCTACGGCCTGCTGCGCCACCTCAACCCTCGCACCCGGGACGTCCTCGCCGCGCTGCCCGTCCCCGAGTTCGGCTTCAACTACCTCGGTCAGATCGGCCAGGAGGGCTCCGACGAGGACCCGTGGACCATCGAGGGCGGCGACGTCGCCGGCATCGACGGCGCCATGCCACTGGCCCACCCCGTGGACGTGAACGCCGTCGCCCGCGAAACCGCCGACGGCACCCGGCTGCGTGCCCGCTGGACCTACTCCCGCACCGAGCTGGAGACCGAGGAAACCCAGCGGCTGGCCGACGCCTGGTTCCGGATGCTGCGCCGCCTCGTCGAGGAGGCCCGGCAGCCCGGCGCAGGCGGCCTCACCCCCTCGGACATCGCGCACCCGACGCTCGGCCAGGACGAGATCGAGCACCTGGAGAGCGACCTCCCCGGCCTTCAGGACGTCCTGCCCCTCGCCCCCCTCCAGGAGGGCTTCCTCTTCCTCAACCTGTACGACGAGAACGCCCGCGACGTCTACGTCGGCCAGCTCGCCTTCGACCTGGAGGGCACCTTCGACGGCGCCCGGATGCGCGCGGCGGCCCACGCCCTGCTGCGCCGGCACGCCAACCTGCGGGCCGGGTTCCGGCAGACCGGGTCCGGCGCGTGGGTGCAGGTGGTGCCCGCCGACGTCGCCCCGGACTGGCGGGAGTACGACCTGACCGACCGCGCCGAGAACGAGCGGGACACGGAGGCCGCGCGTCTGGCCGCCGACGACCGGGAACGCCGGTTCGACCTCACCAGCCCGCCGCTGATGCGCTTCACCGCGATCCGGCTCTCCGCCGACCGCGTCCGCCTGGTGATGACCAACCACCACATCCTGCTCGACGGCTGGTCCATGCCCCTGCTCTGGCAGGAACTGACCGAGCTGTACGTCTCCGGCGGCGACCCCGTGAGTCTGCCCCGGGTCCGCCCGTACCGCGAGTACCTGGCCTGGCTCGACGCCCGCGACCGGGAGGCCGCCCGGACCGCCTGGCAGGAGTCCCTGTCCGGCCTCGACGAGGCCACCCTTCTCGCCCCGGGCGCCGGCCCGGCCGAGGCGGCGCCCCTGAGCGTCCCCTTCGGCCTGGACCGCGACGCCACGGCCGCCCTCTCCGCCTGGGCGCGGGGGCATGGGGTGACCATGAACACCGTGGTGCAGGGCGCCTGGGCACTCGCCCTCGCCCAGGCGACCGGCCGCGACGACGTCGTCTTCGGCGCCACCGTCTCCGGCCGCCCGCCCGAGCTGCCCGGCGTCGAATCGATGATCGGGCTCTTCATCAACACCCTGCCCGTCCGCGCCCGCCTCGACCACGCCGAACCCCTGGGCGACCTCTTCCGCCGCCTCCAGGCCGAACAGGCCCGCCTCCTGGACCACCAGTGGGCCGGACTCGCCGACATCCAGCGCTGGGCCGGACACGGCGAACTCTTCGACACCGCCATGGTCTTCCAGAACTACCCGGTGAGCGCCGACACGACGAGCCGCCAGCTCGACGGGCTGCGGGTGGCCGGTTACGACGCGGTCGAGAGCACGGACTTCGCCGTCAACCTCGTGGCCCACACCCGCGACGACGCCCTGCGGCTGCGCCTCGACCACCGCGCGGACACCTGCCCCGGCGACCTCGTCCGCTCACTGGCGGACCGGATGCTGCGGGTCCTTGAGGCCCTGGTCACCGACTCCGACATCCCGGTGGCCCGCCTGGACACCCTCGACCCGGCCGAGCGGGAACGGGTCCTGGTCGAATGGAACGGCGCCCGTACCGAACTCCCCGGGACACCGCTGCACGAACTGATCACCGAGCAGGCCCACCGGACACCGGACGCGACCGCTGTGGCCTGTGGGGACACCTCCCTCACCTACGCCGAACTGGACGCCCGTGCCAACCAGCTCGCCCGGCACCTGCTGGAACAGGGTGTGGGAGCCGAGGACTTCGTCGCGATCACACTGCCGAAATCGCTCGACGCGATCACCAGCATGCTCGCCGTCCTCAAGACCGGCGCCGCCTACCTGCCCATCGACCCGGACTACCCCACCGAGCGCATCGACTACATCCTCGGCGACGCACGACCGGCCCTCACCCTCACCGAGCCGGTGAACTCCGCGGACTACGAGAACCGTCCCCACGGGCCCCTGACGGATGCGGATCGCCGTAGCCCGTGGTCACCACGCCACGCCGCCTACATGATCTACACCTCCGGCTCCACCGGCCGCCCCAAGGGCGTCATCATCGAACACCACGCCCTCGCGACCTACCTCCACCGGGCCCGCACCACCTACACCGCCATGAACGGCGACACCGTCCTGCACTCCCCCCTCGCCTTCGATCTCACCATCACCGCCCTGTGGACGCCTCTCACCGCCGGCGGAACGGTCCACCTGACGAGCTTGGAAGAGACGGTGGCGCAACCGAGCCTGATCAAGGCCACCCCCAGCCATCTCCCCCTGCTCACCGCCCTGCCGGAGACGGCTTCTCCCTCCCACACCCTCATCCTGGGCGGGGAGGCACTGCACACCGACCACCTGACGGCCTGGCGTGCCCAGCACCCCCATGTGCAGGTCGTCAACGCCTACGGACCCACCGAATCCACCGTCAACATCACCGACCACCACCTCGACGGCACGGAAGAGGGCTCCGTCCCGATCGGACGGCCGTTCGCCAACACCCAGGTCTACGTACTCGATGCAGCCCTGCGCCCCGTGCCCCCCGGCATCACAGGAGAGCTCTACCTCGCCGGTGAACAACTCGCCCGCGGCTACCACGGACGCCCCGCCCTGACTTCCGAGCGGTTCGTGGCCAACCCCTTCGGCGACCCCGGCACCCGGCTCTACCGCACCGGCGACCTCGCCCACTGGAACCACCACGGCCACCTCACCTACGACGGCCGCACCGACCACCAGATCAAACTCCGCGGCCACCGCATCGAACTCGGTGAAATCGACACCACCCTCAACAACCAGCCGGGTATCAGCCAGGCCACCGTCCAACTCCGCGAAGACACCCCCGGCGACCAACGACTCGTCGCCTACATCGTCACCACCGACGAATACGACGCCGAGGCCACGACCGCCGCCCTGCGCGGCCGGCTCCCCGACTACATGGTGCCCACCGCCTACGTCGTCCTCGACGCCCTCCCCCTCACCCCCAACGGCAAACTCGACCGCAAAGCCCTCCCCGCACCTACCTACACCTCCGCAACCACCGGACGAACCCCCCGCACCCCCCGCGAAGAAGTCCTCTGCACCCTCTTCGCCGAAGTACTCGGCGTCGACCGCGTCACCATCGACGACAACTTCTTCGACCTCGGCGGACACTCCCTCCTCGCCACCCGCCTCGTCAGCCGCACCCGCACCGCACTGCACGTCGAACTCTCCATCCGGCAACTGTTCGAGACGCCGACCGTGGCGGGACTCGCCGACGCCCTCGACACCTCCGGCACCGTCCGCACCGCACTCACCGCGAAGCCGCGTCCCGAGCGCATCCCGCTCTCCTACGCCCAGCAGCGCCTCTGGTTCCTCCACCAGCTCGAAGGCCCCTCGGCGACCTACAACACCGTGCTCACGCTGCGTCTCGACGGCACCCTGGACGTGGAGGCCCTGCGCGCGGCGATCGGTGATGTCGTCGCCCGGCACGAGAGCCTGCGCACGGTCTTCACCGAGGACGAGCAAGGCGCATACCAGATCGTGCTGCCCGTCGAGGCCGCCTCGACGCCCTTCACGGTCGTCGACGTGACCGAGGAAGAGGTCGGCGCCCGGCTCGACGAGGCCGTGGGCCACCGCTTCGACCTGGCTCAGGAACTCCCCGCACGCACCTCGCTGTTCCGGGTGTCGGAGCGGGAGCACGTGCTGCTGCTCCTCATCCACCACATCGCCAGCGACGCCTGGTCCCGGGCGCCCCTCGCCCAGGACCTCACCGCCGCCTACGCGGCGCGCGTCCGCAGCGAGGCGCCCGCGTGGGCTCCGCTGGCCGTCCAGTACGCGGACTACGCGCTCTGGCAGCAGGAAATCCTCGGCGCCGAGACCGACTCCGGCAGCCTGGCGGGCCGCCAGCTCGACTACTGGAAGCAACAACTGGCCGACCTGCCCGAGCAGCTCGACCTCCCCACCGACCGGCCCCGGCCGGCCGTCGCGGGGTACTCGGGCGACCGCATTCCGTTCACCGTGCCGGCAGAGCTGCACGCACGGCTGACGGAGCTGGCGCGCGCCACCAACACCAGTGCGTTCATGGTGATCCAGGCGGCGGTCGCGGTCCTGCTCACGCGTCTCGGTGCGGGTGAGGACATCCCGATCGGCACGCCCGTCGCGGGGCGCACGGACGACGCCGCCGACGACCTGATCGGGCTCTTCATCAACACGCTGGTCCTTCGCACGGACACGGCCGGTGATCCGTCCTTCCGCCGGCTCCTCGACCGCGTGCGCGACACCGACCTCGCCGCCTACGCCCACCAGGACCTGCCCTTCGAGCGGCTGGTCGAGGCGCTCAATCCGACCCGGACGTTGTCCCATCACCCGCTCTTCCAGGTTCTGCTGACCTTCAACAACACGGACCACGAGGGCGCGCTGAAGGACATCGCCGGCCTTCCGGGGCTCGCTGTCACGCTCCGGGAGGTGCAGCGGACCTCGTCGAAGTTCGACCTCTCGTTCGGGTTCGCGGAGTCCTTCGACGCGTCACGCCGGCCGCAAGGCATCGAAGCGGCGCTGGACTTCAGTACGGAACTCCTCGACCGTGACTCCGCCCAGGCCATCGCGGACCGGTTCCTCCGGGTGCTGGAGGCGGCCACCGCGCTTCCGGACCGGCCGATCGGCACGATCGACCTGATGGACGCGGCCGAGCGGGAACGGGTCCTGGTCGATTGGAACGGCGCCCGTACCGAACTCCCCGGCACACCGCTGCACGAACTGATCACCGAGCAGGCCCACCGCACCCCGGACGCGACCGCCGTGGTGTGCGGGGACACCTCCCTCACCTACGCCGAACTGGACGCCCGCGCCAACCAGCTCGCCCGGCACCTGCTGGAACAGGGTGTGGGAGCCGAGGACTTCGTCGCGATCGCACTGCCGAAGTCGCTCGACGCGATCACCAGCATGCTGGCCGTCCTCAAGACCGGTGCCGCCTACCTGCCCATCGACCCGGACTACCCCGCCGAGCGCATCGACTACATCCTCGGCGACGCACGACCGGCCCTGACCCTCACCGAGCCGATACCCGAAGAGCAGTACGCCGGACACCCCACCACGACGCTCACCGACACAGAGCGCCGTAGCCCGTGGTCACCAGGCCATGCCGCCTACATGATCTACACCTCCGGCTCCACCGGCCGCCCCAAGGGCGTCATCATCGAACACCACGCCCTCGCCACCTACCTCCACCGGGCCCGCAGGACCTACACCGCCATGAACGGCGACACCGTCCTGCACTCCCCCCTCGCCTTCGACCTCACCATCACCGCCCTCTGGACACCCCTCACCGCCGGCGGAACCGTCCACCTCACCAGCCTCGAAGAGACGGTGACACAACCAACTCTCATCAAGGCCACCCCCAGCCACCTCCCCCTGCTCACCACCCTGCCGGAGACGGCCTCCCCCTCCCACACCCTCATCCTCGGCGGGGAAGCACTTCACACCGACCACCTCGCCACCTGGCGTGCCCAGCACCCCCACGTCCAGGTCATCAACGCCTACGGACCCACCGAATCCACCGTCAACATCACCGACCACCAGGTAAACGAAGACACACCTGACGGCCCCGTCCCGATCGGACGGCCCTTCGCCAACACCCAGGTCTACGTACTCGACGCCGCCCTGCGCCCCGTACCCCCCGGCATCACAGGAGAGCTCTACCTCGCCGGAGAACAACTCGCCCGCGGCTACCACGGACGCCCCGCCCTGACTTCCGAGCGGTTCGTGGCCAACCCCTTCGGCGACCCCGGCACCCGGCTCTACCGCACCGGCGACCTCGCCCACTGGAACCACCACGGCCACCTCACCTACGACGGCCGCACCGACCACCAGATCAAACTCCGCGGCCACCGCATCGAACTCGGCGAAATCGACACCACCCTCAACAACCAGCCCGGCATCACCCAAGCCACCGTCCAACTCCGCGAAGACACCCCCGGCGACCAGCGACTCGTCGCCTACCTGGTCACCACCGACGAATACGACGAGACCACCCTCCGGGACGCAGTCGCCCACGCCCTCCCCGACTACATGCGCCCCACCGCCTACGTCACCCTCGACGCCCTCCCCCTCACCCCCAACGGCAAACTCGACCGCAAAGCCCTCCCCACACCCACCTACACCCCCACAACCACCGGACGAACCCCCCGCACCCCCCGCGAAGAAATCCTCTGCACCCTCTTCGCCGAAGTACTCGGCGTGGACCGCGTCACCATCGACGACAACTTCTTCGACCTCGGCGGACACTCCCTTCTCGCCACCCGCCTCGTCAGCCGCGTCCGCACCGCACTGCACGTCGAGCTGTCCGTGCGGCAGTTCTTCGAGACGCCGACGATCGCCGGGCTCTCGGGTGCGCTCGACCAGGCCGACGGTGCGCGGGCCGCGCTCACCGCGCAGCCGCGTCCCGAGCGCATCCCGCTCTCCTACGCCCAGCAGCGCCTCTGGTTCCTCCACCAGCTCGAAGGCCCCTCGGCGACCTACAACATCCCCACCACCCTCCGCCTCACCGGCACCCTCGACCACGACGCCCTGCACGCGGCGATCAACGACCTGCTCGCCCGGCACGAGAGCCTGCGCACCACCTACACCGAGGACGAACAGGGGCCCCGGCAGGTGATTCGGGAGTGGGAGCCCGGGCTGCTGCCGCTGGTCGTGGTCGACACCGAGGAAGGTGAGCTGGACGCGCGGCTCTCCGGGGCCGTTCACCACGCGTTCGACCTCACGGCCGGGATTCCGGTGCGGGCGACACTGTTCCGGATCTCGGAGCGGGAGCACGTGCTGCTGCTCCTCATCCACCACATCGCCACCGACGCCTGGTCCCGCACGCCGCTGGGGCAGGACCTCGCCGCCGCCTACACGGCGCGGTGTGCGGGCGACGCGCCGGCCTGGGAGCCGCTGCCCGTCCAGTACGCCGACTACGCGCTGTGGCAGCGGGAGGTTCTCGGGGACGAGGCCGACGCCGACAGCGCGGCCGGCCGGCAGCTCGCCCACTGGAAGGATCGGCTGGCCGGGCTGCCGGAGCAGTTGGAGCTGCCCACCGACCGGCCCCGGCCGGCCGTCGCCGCCCAGGACGGCGACCGGGTCGCGTTCTCGCTCGACGCGGGCCTGTACGCGCGGTTGACGGAGCTGGCCAGGAGCACGCACTCGAGTACGTTCATGGTGGTGCAGGCGGCACTCGCCGCGCTGCTGACACGGCTGGGCGCGGGTGAGGACATCCCGATCGGCACGCCGGTCGCGGGCCGCACGGACGGCGCGACGGAGAACCTCGTCGGCTTCTTCGTCAACACGCTGGTCCTGCGCACCGACACCAGCGGCAACCCCACCTTCCGGGATCTGCTGGAGAAGACGCGCCGTACCGACCTGGCCGCCTACGCCCACCAGGACCTGCCCTTCGAGCGGCTGGTGGAGGCGCTCAACCCGGTCCGGACGCTGGCCCACCACCCCCTCTTCCAGGTCATGCTCATCCTGAGCACGGCCGACACGGACCCGGACGCCTCGCTCGCCCTGCCGGGGCTTCGGGTCGGCGTGGAACGCAGCCGGCTCGGTGCGGCCAAGGTCGACCTGGCCTTCGCGCTGGCCGAGACCCGGGACGGCGAGGGCCGGAGCACCGGACTCACGGGAGCGCTGGACTTCCGGACCGATCTGTTCGACCGGTCGACGGCACGTTCCCTGGTGGAGCGGTTCGTGCGGGTCCTGGAGACGGTCGTCACCGACCCCGGTGTCCGGCTGTCCCACGTACCGGTGCTGGCCGGCACCGAACGCCACCGGTTGCTCGGCGAGGGGGCCGGGACCGCGCTGGAGGACCTGGACGCGACGCTCCCCGAGCTGTTCGCGGCGCAGGTGCTGCGTACGCCCGACGCGCCCGCCCTGGTGCAGGGCGCGACGACGGTGTCCTACGCCGAACTCGACGCCCGCACCACCCGTCTCGCCCGGGTGCTGCGGCAGCAGGGGGTGCGGCCGGGGACGCCCGTGGTCATGCTGATGGAGCGGTCCCTGGCCCACGTGGTGGCGACCCTGGCCATCAGCAGGGCGGGCGGCGCCTACGTACCACTGCACGACACGTATCCCCTCGACCGGATGCGGCACGTGGTGGCGGACACCGCGGCGACGCTCGTCCTGGCCGACCGGGCCGAGGCGGCACGGGCCGGGGAACTGGGTGCGCGGGTCATGGTGGTCGACGAGTTCGGCGCCCCGCCCGGGTCCGGGTACGTCGACGGCGTACCGGACGTGGGGCTGTGCCCGCAGGATCTCGCGTACGTGATGTACACCTCCGGATCCACCGGGGTGCCGAAGGGCGTGGCGGTCACCCATCGCGGAGTCGTGGACCTGGTCCGCGACCACTGCTGGCGGCCGGATGCCCACGAGCGGGTGCTGCTGCACGCCCCGCACGCGTTCGACGTGTCCTGCTACGAGATGTGGGTGCCGCTGGTCTCCGGCGGAACGGTCGTCGTGGCACCGCCCGGGCACCTGGACGCGGCCGCCGTCACCGATCTGATCGCCGCTCACGACATCACCGCGATCCACCTCACCGCGGGCTTCTTCCGGGTCGTCGCCGAGGAGGCGCCGGAGTGTTTCGCCGGGGTGCGGGAGGTGCTGACCGGCGGTGACGTGGTCTCGCCCGCCGCGGTCGCCCGGGTGCTGGAGCACGCCCCGCGGACCGTGCTGCGCCACCTGTACGGGCCGACGGAGACGACGCTGTGCGTGACGCAGCACGAGGTCCGGGCGCCGTACGCGGCCCGCGGCAGCCTGCCGGTCGGCCGTCCGACGGGGAACACCCGGGCGTACGTGCTCGACCAGTACCTCCAGCCGGTGCCCGCCGGGGTGCCGGGCGAGCTGTTCATCTCCGGCACCGGCCTGGCGCGCGGCTACCTGGGCCGCCCCGACCTGACCTCCGAGCGGTTCGTCGCCGATCCGTACGGCGGGTCCGGCGAGCGGATGTACCGCACCGGCGACCTGGTCCGCTACAACCCGGCGGGCGAGCTGGAGTACCTGGCCCGCGCGGACGACCAGGTCAAGATCCGCGGCTTCCGGGTGGAGCTGGGCGAGATCGAGACGGTCCTGTCCACGCGTCCCGAGCTGGCCCAGGCCGCCGTCGTCGTCCGCGAGGACCGGCCCGGCGACCGGCGCCTGGTCGCCTACGTGGTGGCCGCAGAGGGCCGGGCCGGCGAGGCGGGCCCGGACGCGCTGCGCGCCTTCGCCCGCCAGGCGCTGCCCGACTACATGGTGCCGTCGGCCTTCGTGGTCCTCGACGCCCTGCCGCTGACCGTCAACGGCAAGCTGGACCGCAAGGCGCTGCCCGCACCCGACTACGCGGCGGCGTCCACCGGGCGGGCCGCCCGCACCCCCGCCGAGGAGCTGCTGTGCACGCTCTTCGCCGAGGTACTGGGCCTGTCCACGGTCGGCATCGACGACGGGTTCTTCGACCTGGGCGGCGACAGCATCCTGTCCATCCAGCTCGTCAGCCGGGCCCGCGCGGCCGGACTGCCCCTCGCCGTCCGCGACGTCTTCGAGTACCAGTCGACGGCCGAGCTGGCCGCGGCCCTGGCCGAGCGGGACGGCGACGCCCACCCGGAGGTCGACGAGGTGCCGCCGCACGGTCCGGTCCCGCTGACCCCGGTGATGGCCCGGGTCGCCGAACTCGGTCTGGGCGGTGACGACTTCAACCAGTCCGTCGTGGTCTCCCTGCCGCCCGCGGTGGACGGCGACAGACTGGCCGGGGCCCTCCAGAGCGTGCTGGACCACCATGACGCGCTGCGACTGCTGGTCCGCCCCGACGGAAGCGCCGAGGTGCGTGGACCGGGCAGTGTGCCGGCGGCGGACGTGCTCCGCGTCGTCACCGGGTCGCCCGGCGCCGACGACCTCGACGGCCTGGTCGCGGAAGTGGCCCGAGCCGCGCGGGACCGCCTCGCACCTGCCGAGGGCCGCATGCTCCAGGCGGTGCTCGTGGACCGCGGGGCCGAACGGGCCGGCGTACTGGTCCTGGTCGCCCACCACCTGGTGGTCGACTCGGTGACGTGGAGCATCGTCGTGCCGGACCTCGCGACGGCGTACCGGGGCGCCGAACCGGCACCCGTGGGCACCTCGTGGCGGCAGTGGGCCACCTCCCTGGAACGGCTCGCCACCGACCCCAGGGTCGAGGCGGAGATCACCCACTGGGAGCACACGCTCGCCGGGGCGGGCGCGCTGCGGCTGGACCGTGCGCGCGATGTCCAGGGCGAAGCCGGACGCGTCGGCCTCGACCTGCCCTCGCCCACGACCGAGGCCCTGCTCACGCAGGTGCCGGGGAGCGTCAACGCCAGTGTGAACGACGTTCTGCTGACCGCCTTCGCGTTCGCCGTCGCCGAGTGGCGGCGCGGGCGCGGTGACGACCCGGACGCGCCCGTCGTGGTCGACCTGGAGAGCCACGGCCGGCACGAGGACGCCGTGCCGGGCGCCGAACTCAGCCGCACGGCGGGCTGGTTCACCGCCCTCCATCCGGTACGACTGGCCCCGGACGTCACCGACTGGGGGCGGCTGCACCAGGACGGCGACGCGCTCCAGGACGGCCTCAAGCAGGTCAAGGAGCAGATACGGGCCGTGCCGGGCGACGGCATCGGCTTCGGCCTGCTGCGCCACCTCAACCCCACCACCGGGCCTCGCCTGGCGAGCCTCCCCGAGCCCGACTTCGGCTTCAACTATCTGGGCCGACGGGTCGCCCCGGCCACCGGCGCCCCTGAGCCGTGGACCGTGACCGGCGGCGGGGTGGCCGCGTCGCGACCGGCGGCGCCGATGGCCCACGCGGTGGAGATCAGCGCGGTCGTGCACGAGGGAGCGGACGGCCCCCGACTGCGCGCGGAATGGACCTACGCACGCCGCCTGGTCCCCGATCACGACGCCCGGCTCCTGGCCGAGCACTGGTTCCGGGCACTGGAAGCCCTGGTGGAACATGCCGGCCGTCCCGGCGCGGGCGGCCTGACGCCCTCCGACGTGACCCTCGACTCGCTGAGTCAGTCCGAGATCGAGGAGTTCGAGTCCGACCTTGAGTCCGAGTGGGAGATTGAGCAGTGAGCCAGCAACCGTCTCGTTCGCGTAGCAAGATCGAGGACATTCTTCCGCTCTCCCCGCTGCAAGAGGGCTTCGTGTTCCTCGGGCTGCTGCACACGGAGGGGCCCGACCTCTACGTCGGCCAGGTCGCCTTCGACCTGGAGGGCCCGTTCGACGGCGCCCGGATGCGCGCGGCGGCCGAGGCCCTGCTGCGCCGGCACGCCAACCTGCGGGCCGGGTTCCGGCAGCGCAAGAACGGGGCTTGGGCCCAACTCGTCCTGCACGACGTCGACCTGCCGTGGCAGGACGCCGACCTGAGCGCGCTGCCCGAGGACGAGCGCGGCCCCGAGGCCGACCGGCTCGCCGCCGCCGACCGCGCCCGCCGCTTCGACCTCGGCCGCCCGCCGCTGCTGCGCTTCACGGCGATCCGGCTCTCCGCCGGCCACGTCCGGCTGGTGATGACCAACCACCACATCGTGCTCGACGGCTGGTCCATGCCGGTCCTGCTGCGCGAGCTGATGGCGCTGTACGCCTCCGGTGGCGATCCCGCGGCACTCCCCCGGGTCCGCCCGTACCGCGAGTACCTGGCCTGGCTCGACGCCCGCGACCGGGAGGCCGCCCGGACCGCCTGGCAGGAGTCCCTCTCCGGCCTCGACGAGGCCACCCTCCTCGCCCCGGCCGGGTCGGCGGCGTCCACCGCGCCCGAGCACGTGTCGTTCACCGTGGATCCCGAGGTCAGCGGTGCGCTGGCGGCCTGGGCGCGGGGCCAGGGGGTGACCATGAACACCGTGGTGCAGGGCGCCTGGGCACTCGCCCTCGCCCAGGCGACCGGCCGCGACGACGTCGTCTTCGGCGCCACCGTCTCCGGCCGCCCGCCCGAGCTGCCCGGCGTCGAGTCGATGATCGGGCTCTTCATCAACACCCTGCCCGTCCGCGCCCGCCTCGACCACGCCGAGCCACTGGGCGACCTCTTCCGCCGCCTCCAGGCCGAACAGGCCCGCCTCCTGGACCACCAGTGGGCCGGACTCGCCGACATCCAGCGCTGGGCCGGACACGGCGAACTCTTCGACACCGCCATGGTCTTCCAGAACTACCCGGTCGAGGACGGCGACCTCACCGCCGCCTCCGAGCCCGACCGGCTCCGGGTGGCCTCGGCGGACATCAAGGGCGGCACCCACTTCGCCGTCAACGTCGTCGCGACGATGCGCGGGGCGGAGTTGTCCTTCCGCGTGGACTACCGCCCCGACCTCTACGACGAGGAGTACGCCCGCGACTTCGGCCGGCGGATGCTGCGGGTCCTTGAGGCCCTGGTCACCGACTCCGACATCCCGGTGGCCCGCCTGGACACCCTCGACCCGGCCGAGCGGCAACGGGTCCTGGTCGAATGGAACGGCGCCCGTACCGAACTCCCCGGGACACCGCTGCACGAACTGATCACCGAGCAGGCCCACCGCACCCCGGACACGACCGCCGTGGCCTGTGGGGACACCTCCCTCACCTACGCCGAACTGGACGCCCGCGCCAACCAACTCGCCCGGCACCTGCTGGAACAAGGCGTGGGAGCCGAGGACTTCGTCGCGATCACACTCCCGAAGTCACTCGACGCCATCACCAGCATGCTCGCCGTCCTCAAGACCGGTGCCGCCTACCTGCCCATCGACCCGGACTATCCCGCCGAGCGCATCACCTACATCCTCGACGACGCACGACCGGCCCTGACCCTCACCGAGCCGATACCCGAAGAGCAGTACGCCGGACACCCCACCACGACGCTCACCGACACAGAGCGCCGTAGCCCGTGGTCACCACGCCACGCCGCCTACATGATCTACACCTCCGGCTCCACCGGCCGCCCCAAGGGCGTCATCATCGAACACCACGCCCTCGCGACCTACCTCCACCGGGCCCGCACCACCTACACCGCCATGAACGGCGACACCGTCCTGCACTCCCCCCTCGCCTTCGACCTCACCATCACCGCCCTCTGGACACCCCTCACCGCCGGCGGAACCGTCCACCTCACCAGCCTCGAAGAGACGGTGACACAACCGACTCTCATCAAGGCCACCCCCAGCCACCTCCCCCTGCTCACCACCCTCCCCGAAACCGCCTCTCCCTCCCACACCCTCATCCTCGGCGGCGAGGCACTGCACACCGACCACCTCGCCACCTGGCGGACCCAGCACCCCCACGTCCAGATCATCAACGCCTACGGACCCACCGAATCCACCGTCAACATCACCGACCACCACCTCGACGGCACGGAAGAGGGCTCCGTCCCCATCGGACGGCCCTTCGCCAACACCCAGGTCTACGTACTCGACGCCGCCCTACGACCCGTGCCCCCCGGCATCACAGGCGAGCTCTACCTCGCCGGTGAACAACTCGCCCGCGGCTACCACGGACGCCCCGCCCTGACTTCCGAGCGGTTCGTGGCCAACCCCTTCGGCGACCCCGGCACCCGGCTCTACCGCACCGGCGATCTCGCCCACTGGAATCACCACGGCCACCTCACCTACGACGGCCGCACCGACCACCAGATCAAACTCCGTGGCCACCGCATCGAACTCGGCGAAATCGACACCACCCTCAACAACCAGCCGGGTATCAGCCAGGCCACCGTCCAACTCCGCGAAGACACCCCCGGCGACCAACGACTCGTCGCCTACATCGTCACCACCGACGAATACGACGCCGAGGCCACGACCGCCGCCCTGCGCGGCCGGCTCCCCGACTACATGGTGCCCACCGCCTACGTCACCCTCGACGCCCTCCCCCTCACCCCCAACGGCAAACTCGACCGCAAAGCCCTCCCCGCACCCACCTACACCCCCACAACCACCGGACGAACCCCCCGCACCCCCCGCGAAGAAATCCTCTGCACCCTCTTCGCCGAAGTGCTCGGCGTCGATCGCGTCACCATCGACGACAACTTCTTCGACCTCGGCGGACACTCCCTCCTCGCCACCCGCCTCGTCAGCCGCGTCCGCAGCACCCTCGGTGTCGAGCTGCCGATCCGGCAGCTGTTCGAGACGCCGACCGTGGCGGGACTCGCCGACGCCCTCGACACGTCCGGCACCGTCCGCACCGCGCTCACCGCGAAGCCGCGTCCCGAGCGCATCCCGCTCTCCTACGCCCAGCAGCGCCTCTGGTTCCTCCACCAGCTCGAAGGCCCTTCGGCGACCTACAACATCCCCACCACCCTCCGCCTCACCGGCACCCTCGACCACGACGCCCTGCGCGCTGCGACCGGGGATCTGATCGCCCGGCACGAGAGCCTGCGCACGGTCTTCACCGAGGACGAGCAGGGCGCGTACCAGATCGTGCTGCCCGCGGAGGTCGCCTCGACGCCCTTCACGGTCGTCGACGTGACCGAGGAGGAGGTCGCGGACCGGGTGGCGGAGGCCGCGTCGTACCCCTTCGACCTGACGGCAGACCTGCCCGTGCGGATGTGGCTCTTCCGGGTGTCGGAGCAGGAGCACGTCCTGTTGCTGCTGGTCCACCACATCGCCAGCGACGCCTGGTCCCGCACCCCGCTCGCCCAGGACCTCACCGCCGCCTACACCGCCCGCCGCGCCGGCGACGCGCCCGCTTGGCAGGCGCTCCCCGTCCAGTACGCCGACTACGCGCTCTGGCAGCAGGAGGTCCTCGGCGACGAGACCGACGCGGACAGCCTGGCGGGGCGGCAGCTCGACTACTGGAAGCGGCAGCTGGCCGACCTGCCGGAGCAGCTGGACCTGCCCACCGACCGGCCTCGCCCCGCCACCGCCGACCACACCGGCGACCGGGTCACCTTCACCGTCCCCGCCGAGCTGCACACCCGCCTGACCGACCTGGCGCGGTCGACCAACACCACCACGTTCATGGTGATCCAGGCGGCACTGGCCACCCTGCTCACCCGGCACGGCGCCGGCGAGGACATCCCCATCGGCACCCCCATCGCCGGACGCACCGACGACGCCACCGACCACCTCATCGGCTTCTTCGTCAACACCCTCGTCCTGCGCACCGACACCAGCGGCAACCCCACCTTCCGCGACCTCCTCACCCGCGTACGCGACACCGACCTCACCGCCTACGCCCACCAGGACCTCCCCTTCGAACGCCTCGTCGAAGCCCTCAACCCCACCCGCTCCCTCGCCCACCACCCCCTCTTCCAGACGATGCTCACCCTGCACAACACGCAGGGGGCGAAGGCGGAACGGTTCGCCGATCTCGCGGCCGAGGTGGTGGCGTCGGAGTCGGTCTCGGCGCGCTTCGACCTGTCGTTCGCGCTGGCCGAGCACTTCGGCGACGGCAACGTCTGCGAGGGCATGAGCGGCGGTGTCACGTACAGCACGGCGCTCTTCGACCGGGAGACCGTCCGGGACCTGGCCGATCGCCTGGTGCGGCTGCTGGCGGCGGCGGTCGCCCACCCGGGGCGGCCCGTCGGTCAGTTGGAGATCATGGACGCGGCCGAGCGGCGGCTGGTCCTGGAGGAGTGGAACGACACCGCCGCCGAGCCGCCCGCCGATTCGGTGGTCGGGCTGTTCGAGCGGCAGGCGCGGCGGTCGCCGGACGCGACGGCCGTGGAGTTCGGTGACACGCGGCTGTCGTACGGGCAGCTGAACGCACGGGCCAACCGGCTGGCCCGGCACCTCGTCGCGCGGGGCGCGGCTCCGGGCCGCTTCGTCGCCGTGGCGCTGCCGCGGTCGGCCGAGCTGGTCGTCACGCTGCTGGCGGTGCTGAAGTCCGGGGCGGCGTATCTGCCGGTCGACCCGCACTACCCGGCCGACCGCGTCGCGTACATGCTGGACGACGCGGGGCCCGCCCTCACGCTGACCGAGCCGGTCGCGGAGGCGGAGCTGGCGGGGTACGCGGGCGGTGACCTCGACGCCGGCGAGCTGCGGGGGCCGGTCCTCGGCGCGCACCCGGCGTACGCGATCTACACCTCGGGCTCCACGGGACGCCCCAAGGGCGTGGTGGTGCCGCGCGCGGCGCTCGGGAACTTCCTCGCGGACATGGGCCGGCGGTTCGCTCCCACCGACGGCGACCGGCTGCTCGCCGTGACCACGGTGGGCTTCGACATCGCGGGTCTGGAGATCTTCCTGCCGCTGCTGCACGGGGCGGTGCTGGTGCTCGCGGACGAGGAGACCGCGAAGGACCCGCACGCGCTGCTGCGTACCGTGACCGCGTCGGGAATCACCATGGTCCAGGCGACGCCGAGCCTGTGGCAGGGCGTCGCGGCCGTGGCCGCGGACGAGCTGGCCGGAGTACGCGTCCTGGTGGGTGGGGAGGCGCTGCCGCACGAGCTGGCGCGCACGCTGACGGAGCGGGCCCGTTCCGTGACGAACCTCTACGGTCCGACCGAGGTGACGATCTGGGCCACCGCCGCCGACGTCGCCGAGTCCGGGCCGGTCATCGGCGTGCCGCTCGCCAACACGTCGGCGTACGTGCTGGACGCGGCGCTGCGGCCGGTCCCGGTGGGCGTGCCCGGTGAGTTGTACCTGGCCGGAGAGCAGTTGGCGCAGGGCTACCACCGGCGTCCCTCGCTGACGTCGGAGCGGTTCACGGCCGACCCGTACGGACCGGCCGGGGCGCGGATGTACCGGACCGGGGACCTGGTGTGCCGGCGCAGGGACGGGGCGCTGCGGTATCTGAGCCGGGTGGACCAGCAGGTCAAGCTGCGCGGCTTCCGCATCGAACTCGGGGAGATCGAGGCGGAGCTGGTCCGGCAGCCGTCGGTCGCCGAGACGGTGGTGACGATACGCGAGGACCGCCCGGGTGACCGGCGGCTGGTCGCGTACGTCGTCCCGGCGGGTCCGACGCCGGACGTGCGGGAGCTGCGGGAGCGGCTGTGGGGACGGCTGCCGGAGTTCATGGTGCCGACGGCGTTCGTGACGCTCGACGCGCTGCCGTTGACGCCGAACGGGAAGCTGGACCGCAAGGCGCTGCCCGCGCCGAAGTACGACGGTGAGCCTGCGGGCCGGGGGCCGCGCGGCCCGCGCGAGGAGATCCTCTGCGCGCTCTTCGCCGATGTGCTGGGGGTCGCCCGGGTCGGCATCGACGACGGCTTCTTCGACCTGGGCGGGCACTCGCTGCTCGCCAGCCGGCTGGTGAGCCGGATCAGGACGGCGCTGGGCGTCGAGCTGTCCGTGCGACAGTTCTTCGAGACGCCGACCATCGCGGGGCTCTCCGGGGTGCTGGACGGGGCGGCGGCCGCGCGGACACCGCTGGTGGCCCGGGAGCGTCCGCGGCGGGTGCCGCTGTCGCCGGCGCAGCAACGGCTGTGGTTCCTGCACCAGTTCGAGGGGCCCTCGGCGACGTACAACGTGCCCACGGCGCTGCGGCTGTCCGGTCCGGTGGACCGGGCGGCGCTGGGGCGGGCGATCGGTGACGTGCTGGAGCGGCACGAGAGCCTGCGGACCGTGTTCGCGGTGGACGACGACGGGTCGTGGCAGATCGTGCTGCCCGCCGACCCGTCCGCCCACCGCCTGGAGGTCGTCGACGTCACCGCCGAGGAGGTCGAGGAGCGGGTGGCGGACGCGGCCCGGCACGTCTTCGACCTGACCGCCGACATCCCGTTCCTGGCGCGGCTGTTCCGGGTCTCGGAGACGGACCACGTCCTGCTGCTGCTCGTCCACCACATCGCCGGCGACGGCTGGTCCATGGCGCCGCTGGCCCGGGACCTGACGGCCGCGTACGCGGCACGCCGCGCGGGTGACGCGCCGGGCTGGGAGCCGCTGCCGGTGCAGTACGCGGACTACGCGCTGTGGCAGCGGGACGTCCTGGGCGACGAGTCCGACCCCGAGAGCGTGGCGGCGCGGCAGCTGGCGTACTGGAAGGAGGCGCTGGCCGGGCTGCCCGAGCAGTTGGAGCTGCCCACCGACCGGCCCCGGCCGGCGACCGCCGGATACACCGGTGACCGCATCGCGTTCACGGTGCCGCCGGCGCTGCACGCGCGGCTGACGGAGCTGGCGCGCGCCACGCACTCCAGCCTGTTCATGGTGACGCAGGCGGCCTTCGCGGCGCTGCTGACGCGGCTCGGGGCGGGTGAGGACATCCCGATCGGCACGGCGGTCGCCGGACGCAACGACGCGGCCACCGAGGATCTCGTCGGGTTCTTCGTGAACACGCTGGTGCTGCGCACGGACACCGGTGGCAATCCCACCTTCCGGGAACTGCTCGGCCGCGTCCGGGAGGGCGACCTGGCGGCGTACGCGCACCAGGAGGTGCCGTTCGAGCGGCTGGTGGAGGCGGTCAACCCGGCGCGCAGTCTGGCCCATCACCCGCTGTACCAGGTGATGATCACGTTCAACAACACGGCGGACCGGAACACTGCGCGGGCCGCGTCCGGTGACGGTGACGGTGACGGTGACGCGTTGGTGAACGCGACCCGGATGACAGCCGGGACCGGGGTGGCGAAGTTCGACCTGTCGCTGACCTTCGGCGAGCGGCACGACGCGTCGGGCGGCCCCGCGGGCATGCGGGGTTCGCTGGAGTACCGCACGGAGCTGTTCGACCGGGAGACCGCGGAGTCGCTGATCTCGCGGCTGCTCGGAGTGCTGGGCTCGGTCACGGCCGACCCGGACCTGCCGATCGGCGGGATCGGCCTGCTGGACCCGGCCGAACGGCGGCAGTTGCTCCAGGAGTGGAACGACACGGCACGTCCGCAGCGCGAGGGGACCCTGCCGGAGCTGTTCGAGGAGCAGGTGGCGAGGACCCCGAGGGACCCGGCGTTCTCGGCGGACGGGACGACGCTGACGTACGCCGAGCTGAACTCCCGCGCCAACCGGCTCGCCCACCTCCTCGCGGAGTCCGGGGCGGGCCCGGAGCAGGTGGTGGCGATCTCGTTGCCGCCGTCGGTGGAGATGGGCGTGGCGGTGCTCGCGGTGCTGAAGACGGGCGCGGCGTACCTGCCGGTCGATCCGGGCAGCCCTCGCGAGCGGATCGCGACGATGGCCGAGGACGCGGCTCCGGTGTGCGCGCTGACCACGTCGGCGGTCCCGGACGGGGTGTTCCCGGACGAGCTGCCCCGGCTGCTCCTCGACGACCCGGACGTGACGGCGCGGCTCGCCGCGCAGCCCGCGCACGACCTGACGGACGAGGACCGGACGCAGCCGCTGTCGCCGTGGAACGCGGCGTACATCATCTACACGTCGGGCTCGACGGGCCGGCCGAAGGGGGTGCTCGTCGAGCACCAGCCGGTGCTCAACTACCTGGCGGTGTCGGCGGAGCTGTACCCGGGCGTGGCGGGCCACGCCCTGCTGCACTCGCCGCTCTCCTTCGACCTGACCGTGACCGGCCTGTTCGCGCCGCTGCTGAACGGCGGCTGTGTGCACCTCGCGGACCTGGAGGAGCTGCACGAGCGGGCGCTGGACGGCGAGGTGCCCGCGGACCTGCCGCAGGTGACGTTCCTGAAGGCGACGCCCAGTCACCTGCCGCTGATCACCGGCCTGCCCGGGGTGTGCGTGCCGGACGGGGAGCTGGTCCTCGGTGGCGAGTCGCTGACCGGCCGCGCGGTGCGGGCGCTGCTCGCCGCGCACCCGGGGGCCCGGGTCCTCAACGAGTACGGCCCGACCGAGACGATCGTCGGCTGCACCACGTGGCGGGTCGAGACGCCGGACGACCTCGCGGACGGCGTGCTGACCATCGGCCGCCCGTTCCCGAACACCCGGATGCTGGTCCTCGACCCGTACCTGCAGCCCGTGCCGGCCGGGGTGCCGGGCGAGCTGTACGTGTCCGGGGTGCAGCTGGCGCGCGGCTATCTGAACCGGCCCGGGCAGAGCGCGTCCCGGTTCGTCGCCGACCCCTTCGGGGAGCCGGGCGAGCGGATGTACCGCACCGGTGACATCGTGCGCTGGAACCGGCACGGCGACCTGGAGTTCATCAGCCGCGTCGACGACCAGGTGAAGATCCGCGGCTTCCGGGTGGAGCTGGGCGAGGTCGAGTCGGCCCTGTCGCGGCACCCCGCGGTGCCGGAGGCGGTGGCGGTCGTACGCGAGGACCGGCCGGGCGACCGGCGGCTGGTCGCCTACCTGGTGGCCGACGCGGGACCCGTGCCCTCGGACGGGGAGCTGCGGGAGTGGCTGCGCGAGTCGCTGCCCGACTACATGGTGCCGTCGGCGTTCGTCCGGCTGGCCGAGCTGCCGCTGACGGCGAACGGCAAACTGGACCGGGGGCGGCTGCCCGCGCCGGACTACGTCGCCGCCGGCACCGGCCGGGCGCCGACGACGGCGCGCGAGGAACTGCTGTGCGCGCTGTTCGCGGAGGCGCTGGGCCTGGAGTCCGTCGGCGTCGACGACGGCTTCTTCGACCTCGGCGGCGACAGCATCCTCTCCATCCAGCTCGTCAGCCGGGCCCGCGCGAAGGGCCTCACGCTCTCCGTGCGGGACGTCTTCGAGCACCAGAGCGTCGCCCACATCGCCGAGGCGCTGGACGGGGCGGAGGAGCCGGAGCCGGACGCCGGGCGGCGCGAGGAGGTGCCGGCGAGCGGGCCGGTGCCGGCCACGCCGATCATGGGCTGGTTCGCGGGACTGGGCGGCCCCACCGCCCCGTTCAACCAGTCGGTGGTGGTGTCCGTGCCGGCGGACCTCGACGAGGAACGGCTGGTGGCCGCCCTCGGGGCCGTCGTCGACCGGCACGACTCGCTGCGGTTGCGGGTCGCCGGGGACTGGACCATGACCGTCCCCGAGCCCGGCACGGTGGACGCCGCGGACCTCGTCACGCACCTGCGGGCGCCGGACGTCGACGACGACGCGCTGCGTGCTCTGGTGGCCGAGGCGGCCGTCGCCGAACGCGACCGGCTGGACCCGGCCGACGGCCGGATGCTGCGCGCCTGCCGGATCGACCGCGGTCCCGGCCGGCCGGGACTGCTGGTTCTGGTCGCCCATCACCTGGCCGTGGACGCCGTCAGCTGGCGGCTGCTCGTGCCGGACCTGGCCGCCGCCTACGAGGGCAGCCCGCTCAGCCCGGCCGGCACCCACTGGCGTGAGTGGGCCGGTGCGCTGCGCGACCTCGCCGGCACGGCCGTCACCGAGGCGGAGACGGACCACTGGCTGGACGCGGTCCGCCCGGCCGCCGAGCCGACGGACCCGGCACTGGACCCGGCGCGCGACACCCACGGCCGCTCCGGTCAGGTCGTCCTCGACCTGGACGCGGAGACCACCGACGCGCTCCTCACCTGGGTCCCCGGGGTGTTCCGCGCCGAGATCAACGACCTGCTGCTGACCGCGTTCGGCCTGGCCGTCGCCGACTGGCGGCGCGCCCGGGGCGGCGGCGCGGGCGCGCCGGTCACGGTGGACCTGGAGAGTCACGGCCGCCACGAGCACCTGGTGCCGGGCGCCGACCTCACCCGTACCACCGGCTGGTTCACGTCGATGCACCCGGTGCCGCTGCGCCCGGAGGTCGACGAGTGGGACTGGCCGGAGGTGTGGGACGGCGGTGCCGCCGCGGGCCGGGCCCTGAAGCGCGTCAAGGAGCAACTGCGCGCCGTACCGCGCGACGGCGTCGGTTACGGCCTGCTCCGTCACCTCAACCCGCGCACCCGGGACCGGTTCGCCGCGCTGCCGGTGCCCGCGTTCGGCTTCAACTACCTGGGCCGGTACACCGGCGGGCGGGACGCCGACCCCGGCGCCGGGCCCCAGGCGTGGAGCGTGCTCGGGCGGGGCGTGGCGGGCCAGCATCCGGACACGCCGCTCGCGCACCCCGTCGAACTGGTCGCGGGCGCCCACGACACCGACGAGGGGCCCAGGCTGCACAGCGTCTGGACGTACGCGGACGCCGTGCTCAGCGAGGGCGAGGTGCGGCGCCTGGCAGAGGGCTGGTTCCGGGCCCTGAAGGCGCTGGTCGAGCACGCGGGCCGGCCCGAGGCGAGCGGTCTGACCCCCTCGGACGTCTCCCTCACCTCGCTCAGCGAGGACGACATCACCCGACTCGAGAGCGAATGGGGCTCCCTCTGATGGCCAAGTCCGGCTTGGAAGACATCCTGCCGCTGTCCCCGCTCCAGGAGGGGATGCTGTTCCACAACCTCTTCGACGACGAGGAACTGGACGCGTACAACGTCCAGGTCTTCATCGAGCTGGAGGGGAACACCGACCCGGAGCGGCTGCGCCGGGCCGGGCAGGCGCTGCTGGAGCGGCACGCCAACCTGCGTGCCGCGTTCCGGCACGAGGGCCTCAAGCGCCCGGTGCAGCTCATCCCCCGCCGGGCCGACCTGCCGTGGGGCGAGGAGGACCTGGCGGCCGTGGCCGAGGAGGAGCGCGAGGCCGCGGCGGAGCGGATCGCCGAGCGGGACCGCTGGACGCGTTTCGACCTGTCCCGGCCGCCGCTGATCCGCTTCACCCTGGTCCGGCTCGCCCCGGGACGCCACCGCCTGCTGATGACGCTCCATCACATCCTGCTGGACGGCTGGTCGATGCCGATCCTGCTGCGCGAGCTGATGACGCTGTACACGGTGCACGGCGACGCCACCGCACTGCCCCGGGTGCGCCCCTACCGCGACTACCTGGGCTGGCTCGGCGGCCGGGACCGGGACGCGGCCCGGCAGGCGTGGACGGACGCGTTCACCGGGTTCGACACCCCGAGCATCGTGGCGCCGGACCGGGGAGCGCTCACCGCGGCGCCCGAGCGGATCGACTTCTCCGAGGACGAGGCGGCGAGCGCCGCCCTGACCCGCTTCGCCCGGTCGCACGGGCTGACGGTGAACACGGTGATCCAGGGTGCCTGGGGTCTGGTGCTGTCGCATCTGACGGGCCGGGACGACGTGGTGTTCGGCGTGACGGTCAGCGGCCGCCCGCCGGAGCTGCCCGGTGTCGACACCATGGTCGGTCTCTTCATGAACACCCTGCCGCTGCGGGTGCGGCTGCGGCCCGCCGAGTCGCTGGCGGAGTTCCTGCGCCGGACGCAGAGCGAGCAGGCGCGGCTGATCGACCACCAGTGGGTGGGGCTCGCGGAGATCCAGCGCTGGGCGGGCTCGGGCGAACTGTTCGACACGGCCATGGTGTTCGAGAACTACCCGCTGAACTCCAGCCGCGGCCGGCCGCCGGGCGCCGCCGCCGACGCCGGTCTCCCCACGGTGCTCAAGGTCCACTCGAAGGACCAGATGCACTATCCGCTGGGCCTGCTGGCCCTGCCCCGGGAGACCCTGCGGTTCTCGCTGGGCTATCTGCCGCAGGTCTTCGACGCGCGGCGGGTCCGGGCGGTGGTCGCCGCGTTCCGCCGGGCGCTGCGCACGATCCTGGACAGCCCGCAGACCCGGGTCGGCGCGGTCACGCTCCTCGACCCGGAGGTGCGCGGCACCGTCCTGGAGAAGTGGAGCGGCTCGGACGACGTACGGCCCGCCGAGCGGTTCACCGACCTGTTCGAGGAGCAGGTGGCGCGCACCCCCGCCAAGACGGCGCTGATCGCCCCCGACGGTCGGCTGACCTACGCCGAACTGGACGCGGCGGCCAACCGGCTGGCCCGCCGCCTGGTCGAGCTGGGCGTCGGCCCGGAGCGGCCCGTGGCCGTCGCGGTGCCGCGCCGCACCGAACTGGTGGTCGGCATGCTGGCCGTGCTCAAGGCGGGCGGCGCCTACGTGCCGATCGACCCGGAGTACCCGCCGGACCGCGTCCGCTACATGATCGAGGACTCCGATCCGGCGCTCGTCCTCACCACCTCCGACGTGGACGCCCGGATCCGTGAGGAGAGCGGCGGACCGCTGACGTTCGTCATGGACGACCCCGGCACCGGCAGGTCGCTGGCCAGGCACTCCGGGATCGGCCTCACCGACGCCGACCGCTCGGGTCCGCTGCTGCCGGGGCATCCGGCGTACATCATCTACACGTCCGGCACGACGGGCCGCCCCAAGGGCGTCGTCGTCGAGCACCGGGCGCTGTCGGCGTTCGTCCGGCACTGCCGTTCCTCGCAGGCGCCGGACATCTCGGGGCTGTCCGTGATGCAGGCCTCGGCCTCCTTCGACCAGAGCGTCGGTTCCCTGCACGCCCCGCTGATCAGCGGCGGCTGCGTCCGGCTGACGGACCTGCGCACCCTCGCCGAGACCGCCGTGGGCGAACCCGGTTTCCGCCGGGCCACCTTCATGAAGGGCACCCCGTCCCACCTGGCCCTGCTCACCACCATGCCCGAGGACGTCTCACCGTCGGGGACGATCACGCTGGGCGGCGAGGAGCTGCGCGGCGAGGTCCTGGCACCCTGGCGCGCGACCGTGCCGGACGTGACGGTGGTGAACGTCTACGGGCCCACCGAGGCCACCGGCCACTGCCTGGAGCACTGGATCGACCCGGGCCGCCCGGTGCCGCCGGGCCCGGTGCCGATCGGCACCCCGCACGAGGGGGTGCGGGTGTACGTCCTCGACGCGGCGCTGCGGCCGGTCGCGCCGGGCCTCGACGGCGAGGTGTACCTGGCGGGCGTGCAGCTGGCGCGCGGCTACCTGGGTAGGGGCGGCCTGACCGCCGAGCGGTTCCCGGCCGACCCGTTCGGCGCGCCGGGCAGCCGCATGTACCGCACGGGTGACCTCGCGCACTGGACCGAGGCGGGCGAGCTGGTCTTCGCCGGTCGCGTGGACCGGCAGGTCAAGCTGCGCGGCTACCGCATCGAGCTGGGCGAGCTGGAGGCCGCCGTCATGGCCGGTCCCGGCGTGCGCCAGGCCGCGGTCGTCCTGCGCGAGGACCAGCCGGGCGACCAGCGCCTGGTCGCCTACGTCGTACCGGACGGCGACCGCTGGGACGAGGCCGCCGTCAACGCCGGGCTGGCCCGCTCGCTGCCCGACTTCATGATGCCGTCGGCGTTCGTCACGCTGGACGCCCTGCCCCTGAGTCCGAACGGCAAGCTGGACCGTGCGGCGCTGCCCGCACCCACGTACACCGGCCGGAGCGCGGGCCGGGCCCCGCGCACCCCGCGCGAGGAGATCCTCTGCGACCTGTACGCGGAGGTCCTGTCGCTGCCGAGCGTCGGCGTCGACGACGACTTCTTCGACCTCGGCGGGCACTCCCTGCTCGCCACCCGCCTGGTCAGCCGGATCCGCACCACGCTGGGCGCCGAGCTGTCCATCCGGCAGTTCTTCGAGGCGCCGACACCGGCCGCGCTCGCCGGGACGCTCGACCACGCCGGCCGGGCGCGCACCGCGCTGACGGCGCGTCCCCGCCCCGAGCGCCTCCCGCTCTCGTACGCCCAGCAGCGTCTGTGGTTCCTGCACCTGCTGGAGGGGCCGAGCCCGACCTACAACATCCCGACCGCGCTCAGGCTCTCCGGCCCGCTGCGCCCCGAGGCGCTGCGCGAGGCGCTGCTCGACGTGATCGGGCGGCACGAGAGCCTGCGGACGACGTTCGCCGAGGACGAGCGCGGGGCCCGGCAGGTGGTGCACCGCCCCGAGGAGGTCCGGCTGGTCTTCGAGACGGCCGAGTCCACCGAGGCCGAGTACGAGGCCGACCTCGCGCGCGCGGCCCGGCACTCGTTCGACCTGGCTGCGGAGATCCCCGTACGGGCGCGGCTGCTGCGGCTGTCGGAGCAGGAGCACGTCCTGCTGCTCCTGATCCACCACATCGCCGGCGACGCCTGGTCCCGCACCCCGCTCGCCCAGGACCTCACCGCCGCCTACACCGCCCGCTGCGCCGGGAAGGCGCCCTCCTGGCAACCGCTGCCGGTCCAGTACGCCGACTACGCGCTCTGGCAGCGCGACGTACTCGGCGACGACGGCGACGCCGACAGCCTCGCCGGACGGCAACTCGCCCACTGGAAGGAGCAGCTGGCCGGCCTGCCCGAGCAGCTGGACCTGCCCACCGACCGGCCGAGGCCCGCCACCGCCGACCATACCGGCGACCGGGTCGCCTTCACCGTCCCCGCCGAGCTGCACACCCGCCTGACCGACCTGGCGCGGGCCACGGACACGACCCTCTACATGGTGCTCCAGGCGGCGCTGGCCACCCTGCTCACCCGGCACGGCGCCGGCGAGGACATCCCCATCGGCACCCCCATCGCCGGACGCACCGACGACGCCACCGACCACCTCATCGGCTTCTTCGTCAACACCCTCGTCCTGCGCACCGACACCAGCGGCAACCCCACCTTCCGCGACCTCCTCACCCGCGTACGCGACACCGACCTCACCGCCTACGCCCACCAGGACCTCCCCTTCGAACGCCTCGTCGAAGCCCTCAACCCCACCCGCTCCCTCGCCCACCACCCCCTCTTCCAGGTGGTACTGGCGCTGCGCAGCACCGCTCCGCGGCGGGCGGACGGCGAGGGCGCGCCGGCGCTGCCGGGCGGGCTGACCGTGAGCGGGGTCGGCGGCTCGGCGGCGACGGCGGCCAAGGTCGACCTCGGGTTCTCGGTGACGGAGCGCCGGGCCGCGGACAACACCCCCGACGGCGTGTCGGGCGTCCTCGACTTCCGCACCGATCTGTTCGACCACGGCACCGCGCAGGCGCTGGTGGACCGCTTCGTGCGGGTGCTCGCCGACGCGGCCGCCCACCCCGACCGGCCGCTGAGCCGCATCGACGTCCTCGGCCCGCGCGAGCGGCACCGGGTCGTCGAGGAGTGGAACGCCACCGCGAAGGGCCTCGCCCCGGCCACCCTGCCGGACCTGTTCGAGCGGCACGTGCGGGAGCGCCCCGACGCCGAGGCGGTGGTCCTCGGCGACGAGTCCCTGACCTACGCCCGGCTGAACGCGCGCGCCAACCGGCTGGCGCGGCTGCTGGTGGAGCGGGGCGCGGGCCCCGAGCGGCTGGTCGCGCTGGCCCTGCCCCGCTCCGTCGAACTGCCCGTCGCCGTCCTCGCGGTGGCCAAGACCGGCGCCGCCTACCTGCCGCTGGACCCGGCCCACCCGGCGGAACGCATCGCCGGCACCCTGGACGACGCGGCGCCGGTCGCCCTCCTGACCACGGCCGAGGTCGCCGCGGGCTTCCCGGACACGGACGTGCCCCGGATCCTGCTCGACGAGGAGCCCGCGGCGGACCGGGACCCGGGGAACCTGGACGACGCCGACCGCCTGGCGCCGCTGCTGCCGCGCCACCCCGCGTACGTCATCTACACCTCCGGCACCACCGGCCGCCCCAAGGGCGTCACCGTGACGCACACCGGGCTGCCCGGCCTGCTGGACATCTTCACCTCGCAGCTGGGCGTCGTACCCGGCAGCCGCGTCCTGCACCACCTGTCGCCCGCCTTCGACGGCGGGTTCTGGGAACTGGCGATGGGTCTGCTGACCGGCTCCACCCTGGTCGTCGCCGAACCCGGCACGGTCCCCGGGCCCGCCCTCGCGGAGCTGGCGGTGCGCCACCGGGTCACCCACGCGGCGATCACGCCCGCGGTGCTCCAGCTGATCCCCGAGGGGGCGCTGCCCGCCGCGATGACGCTGGTCGTCGCCGCCGAGACCTGCCCGCCCGAACTGGTCGAACGCTGGTCCGCCGGGCGCCTGATGCGCAATTCGTACGGGCCGACGGAGACCACGGTCTGCGCGACCATGAGCGCCCCGCTGGCGGGCGCGGTCGTCCCGCCGATCGGCTCCCCCGTCGCCGACACCGCCGGTTACGTCCTGGACGCCGCCCTCCAGCCGGTGCCGCCGGGCGTGCCCGGTGAGCTGTACGTGCGCGGCCCCGGCCTGGCCCGCGGCTACCTCGGCCGGCCGTCGCTGACCGCGAGCCGCTTCGTGGCGAGCCCGTTCGGTCCGGCGGGCAGCGTGATGTACCGCACCGGCGACCTGGTCCGGCACACCGCGGACGGCGACCTGGAGTACCTGGGCCGCACCGACAGCCAGGTCAAGCTGCGCGGCATGCGCGTCGAGCCAGCCGAGATCGAGGCGGTGACGGCCCGTGAGCCCGGCGTGGCGCAGGCGGCGGTGCTGGTCCGCGAGGACGCCCCCGGCGACCGCCGTCTCGTCGGCTACGTCGTGCCGGACGCGGGGGCCGCCGTGGACACCGCCGCGCTGCGGCAGCGGCTGCGCGCCTCGCTGCCCGAGTACATGGTGCCCGCCGCCCTCGTCGTCCTGGACGCGCTGCCGCTCACCTCGAACGGCAAGCTCGACCACCGCGCCCTGCCGGCGCCCGAGTACCGCAGCGTCGAGGGCCGCTCCCCGCGCACCCCGCGCGAGGAGACCCTGTGCCGGCTCTTCGCCGAGGTCCTCGGCCTGGACCTGGTCGGTCTCGACGACGGCTTCTTCGACCTGGGCGGCCACTCGCTGCTCGCCGTCCGGCTCGTGGAACGGGTCCGCGCCGAGCTGGGCGAGGAGCTGGGCGTGCGCGACCTGTTCGCCGCGCCGACCGTAGCCGACCTCGCGGTGCGGCTCGCGGCGCGCGGCGGCCGGGAGCCGATGGAGCGCCTGCTCCCGCTGCGCGCCGCCGGCACCGGACGACCGGTGTTCTGCGTCCACCCCGGTTCCGGCATGAGCTGGTGCTACTCGGGCCTGGTACGTCACCTGCCGGCCGACATCCCGGTCTACGGCGTCCAGGCCGCCGGCCTCGACGGTGACGGCCGGCTGCCCGCCACGCTGGAGGAGATGGCCGCCGAGTACGCGGACCTGATCCAGGAGGCGCAGCCCGAGGGGCCGTACCGGCTGCTCGGCTGGTCGCTCGGCGGCAACGTGGCCTTCGCCATGGCGGGCGAGCTGCGCGCCCGCGGACAGGAGGTGGAGCTGCTGGCCTTCCTGGACGCCTATCCGCGCCAGGCGGGCTCGGGGCCGGAGACCCCGCTGGCCGAGGTGTTCGCGCACAACCTGCGCGACGCCGGGTTCGCCGTCACCGAGGAGGAACTCACCGACGGCCGCTTCCCCTCCGCCCGCTACCGGGCGTTCCTGAACGCCGCCGGCGACCCGATGGGCCGCCTCGACGAGGACGAACTGGCCGCCGTCCTCCGGGTCTTCATGAACAACGCCGGCCTGATGCGCGGCCACACCCCCGGCACCTACGACGGCGACGTGCTGGTGCTCGCGGCCGAACGGGCGGACGCCGACAAGCTGGCCCGCCGCGGCGCCGAGTCCTGGCGCCCGCATGTGACGGGCCGGATCGAACGGGTCGGCGTCGACGCCGACCACCTCGGGCTCGTGCAGTCCGACGCCGCCCTCGCCGTCGTCGGCCGTGCCCTGGCCGAACGCCTGGGCCGGGAGGCCGGTCCCGCGCATCCCGTATCCCCTCCGACCGAAGGAGTCACCGCCATGAGCCCCTCGTCCGAGGTCGCCTGACGCCATGCCTGTCATCACCGTCAACGACATCAGGATCAACTACTACGACAGCGCGCCGCCCGGGGGTGAGCGCTCGGCGCCCGCCGTGCTGCTCGTCATGGGCTCGGGCGGCAGCGGCCGGGCCTGGCACCTGCACCAGGTGCCCGCCCTGGTGGCCGCCGGCTTCCGGGTGATCAGCTTCGACAACCGGGGCATCGCCCCCAGCGAGGAGTGCCCGGGGGGCTTCGGCATCGACGACCTGGTCGCCGACACCGCGGCCCTCATCGAGGAACTGCGCCTCGGCCCCTGCCAGGTGGCGGGCATCTCCATGGGCGCGCACATCGCCCAGGAGCTGGCACTGTCCCGGCCCGACCTCGTCGACCGGCTGGTGCTGATGGCGACCCGGGCCCGCCCGGACGCCCTGCGCGACGCGCTGTGCCGCGCGGAGATGGAACTGTACGACCAGGGGGTCCGGTTGCCCGCCGCCTACGAGGCGGTCGTCCAGGCCATGCAGAACCTCTCGCCCCGCACCCTCGACGACGACCGGCAGGCCCGCGACTGGCTCGACGTGCTGGAGCTGACCCGGGTGTCCGGGGCGGGGCACCGGGCCCAGCTCGGGGTGGGCGTGATGCCCGACCGGCGCGAGGCCTACCGCGGCATCCGGGCCGCCACCCGGGTGATCGCTTTCCAGGACGATCTGATCGCCCCGCCCCACCTGGGCCGGGAGGTCGCCGACGCGATCCCCGGCGCCGAGTACGAACTGGTGCCCGACTGCGGGCACTACGGATACCTCGAGTCACCGGACGCGGTGAACAAGAGCCTCGTCGAATTCCTGCGCCGGTGAAGGAGAACGCGTTGAAGACCGAGTCAGAGGCCGCCCTGACGCCCGCCGACCGGCACCTCGTCGGGCTGGCCCTGGAGGTGTGCCCCGGCTTCGCCCCCGGTGAGGTCGTCTACCGCAGCCGCACCTCCCTGGTGGTCGGGGGCACTCTGGACGGGGTGGAGGCGCTGGCCAAGGTGCGCACACCCGACTGGCGGCGCCAGTGCCTGCGTGAGATCGACACGTACGACCTGTTCGACGCGGTGCCCCCGCCGGTGCCGGTGCCGCGGCGGTTCGCCTCCGACAAGGAGCGCGCCGTGCTGGTCATGGAGCGGCTCGCCGGGGAGGTGCTGGCGCCGGACCGGTTCCCGGTCACGCCCGTCTCCCCCGAGGACCTGGCCGGGGTGCTGGCGGCCGTGGAGCGGCTGCGGCACTGGCGGCCCGCGCCGGCCGAGGGCTGGTCGGTGGACTACCGGGGGATGCTGGACGGCGTGCGCGCCCAGGGTGTCTTCGACGACGATCACTGGACCTCGCTCCTCAGGCTCCTGGAACTGTCCGGACCGCCGCGCGAGTTCGGCCACGGCGACCTGGTGCTGGCCAACGTGGTCCGCAGCCGGGGCCGGGAGGTGCTGATCGACTGGGCGAGCAGCGCCCTGTACCTGCCCTGCCTGGACCTCGCCCAGCTCTGGATGCTGCTCGGGGACGTGCCCGGTGCCCGGGCGCGGATCGAGGTGGCGGTGGCCGAACGCGCCGACGAGCGGGACGGGATGATGCCGTTCCTGGTGAACCTGACGCTGCTGCTCTACCGCGAGCGCCGTGCCCACCGGCGTTTCACCGACGACGCCTCGCGGGCCCGGGCGGTACGGCTCGACGCCGCCTGGGAACTGACCCGGCACCGTGTCCGGCAGTGCCTGGCGACGGCCGGCTGACCGGCACACGGCACACGCGGAGGGGCCTCCCGGTGATTTCACCGGGAGGCCCCTCCGCGTGTGGGGGTTACTGGATGAGCAGTTGGTGGCTGGCCAGCTCCCGGTAGAGGGGGCTGGTGCCGGTCAGTTCCTCGTGGCGGCCCGCGGCGACGACCTCGCCGTGTTCCAGGACGACGATCTGGTCGCTGTCCACGACGGTGGAGAGCCGGTGGGCGACCACGAGCAGGGTCCGGTCGGCGGTGACGGTGCCGATGGCCTCCCGCATCAGGGCCTCGTTGCGGGCGTCGAGGTTGCTGGTCGCCTCGTCGAGCAGCATGATCGGCGGCGCGGCGAGGAAGGTGCGGGCCAGGGCGAGCCGCTGCCGTTCGCCGCCGGACAGCAGGACGCCGCCCTCGCCGACCTCGGTGTCCAGGCCCTGCGGCGCCCGCTCGATGACGCTCAGGAGGTTGACCGAGCGCAGCACCTCGCGCATGTCGTCGTCGGTGGCGTCGGGTGCGGCGAGGGACAGGTTGTCGCGGACGGTGCCGGCGAGGACCGGCGCCGACTGCTCCACGTAGCCGAGGCGCCGGCGCAGGTCTCGGCGCGGCAGGTCGCGTACGTCCGTGCCGCCGACCCGCACCACGCCGGAGGTGGCGTCGTAGAAGCGTTCCACCAGGGACAGCAGGGTGGACTTGCCCGCTCCGGAGGGGCCGACCAGGGCGGTGCGGGTGCCGCGGGGGACGGTGAGGGACACGTCCCGCAGGACCGTCTCGCCGTTGTCGTAGCCGAAGCTGACCCGGTCGAACTCGATCGCGGGCGGCACTCCGGCACCGGCGTCGGCTGCGGGTTCGGGCCGGGTCCGCTCCCGCACGGTCAGCGTCCTGGCGGCGGCGCTGTCGGTCTCCTGCGGCAGGTCCACCATCTCCTCGATGCGCTGGAGGGCGCCGAGTCCGGACTGGAGCCGGGAGTAGGCGGTCAGCGCGCGGCCGAGCGGGAACCAGAGCATGAACAGGAACAGGACGAACGCGACCATGTCACCGACCTGGATGGCGCCGCTGGCCACCCGGGCGCCGCCCAGGCCGAGGACCACGAGGAAGGCCACCTGGATGGTGGTCGACGTGATCGGGTTGATCATCGCCTGGAGGCGGGCGATGCGCATGCCCGCGCGGTACGCCTCCTGGGCGTAGCCGTCGACGGCGTGCCCCTCGCGTTCCTCGGCGCCGCTGGCGCGGATCGTGCGGACGGCGGAGATGGCGCGCTCCACGGCGGACGTCATCTCCCCGATGCGGTCCTGGGCGTCGCGGGAGGCTCCGCGCACCCTGCGGGAGAGCCCGACGACGGCGAGGACGCCGAGGCCCAGGCCGAGGGCGGTGGCCGCGAACAGGGTGGGGTCGATCAGGCACATCATGAGCGCGGAGCCGCCGACCATGACGACGTTGGTGACGGTGTCGAACAGGCCGGAGGTGACCACCGCGCGCAGCATCGTGGTGTCGGCGCCGACCCGGGAGAGCATGTCGCCGGTCCGGCGCCGGTCGTACTCGGTGATGGGCAGCCGCAGCAGCCGGGCCACCAGTCGGCGGCGGGCGGTCAGGACCAGCCCTTCGGCGGCCCGCTGGAGCAGGTAGTCGCGGACCCCGCCGAGCACGGCGACGACGATGAGGACGCCGACGAGCAGGGCGACCAGCCGGCCCACCGGCCGGTCCGCCTCGATGTCGGTGAGCACGTCGCGGGTGAGCACCGGCTGGCTGAGGGTGAGCAGGGTCACCGCCAGCGAGAGCACCGCGACGATCCCCAGCGTCGGCCAGTAGCCCTGGAGATACGGGAACAGGGAGCGCAGTCCGACCTTCCGGGCGGACGGGGCCGGTGGCCCGGGTTCCGGCACGCTCTTCGCCCCGGCTTCCGGAGCGGGCGGTCGCTCCCTGGTCTGCGTGCTCGTCATCGGACTCCTACTCCTGTTTCACTGCTGGGGCTTCGCCGGTCAGGCGGGCTGTGGCGCTTCTCCGAGCACGTAGCCGTCGGCCGGGCGCAACGCGCGGGAGCGGCGCAGGTCGGTCAGTACGAAGGTGCGCTGGAGCCAGCGGTCGGTGCCGTCGTAGCGCGGGGTGAACTCGGTGCGGCCGTGGACGGTGACGCGGTTGTCGACGATCGCCAGTTCGCCCGGTACGAGGCGGTGGGTGGTCGCGGTGGCGTCGAAGCGGTCCTGGAGCTCCCGCAGGGCCTCGGCGGCGCGTTCGGTGACGGGTTCGGTGGCCGCCAGGTCCACCCGGAGGTCGGGGTCCGAGGGGTCGCCGAGGAGGACGGGGCCGGCGGCCTCGCCGGGTCCGCTCAGGTTGAAGGAGGGCGGGGGCGCGGTGATGAACTCCGGTGCCCACAGGGCGTCCACGGTACGGTCGGAGAGCAGCGGGAGCACCCGCCGGACGCAGGCGGTACGCAGGCCCGCCCGGCCCGTGGGGTCGGCCCGCAGGCACAGCAGCATCACGAAGTCGGGGCGGTGGTCGTGGAAGGCGTTCTCGTTGTGGAACGTCAGCAGGGTGGAGCCGGCGTTGCCCTGGAACTCCTCCATCCCCGGAACGGGGACGACGTCCTGGACGAGGGCCCCGTTCTTCTCCGGACGGAACGCGCCGGGGTCGCCCAGTCCGCAGGCCACCGTCAGCAGCACGGCGGCGCCCAGCGAGGGCTCGCGCTGCACGGAGCCGTTGACCGCCGGGGTCGGCGGCAGCCCCATGGAGTCGACCGGCAGTCCCCGCAGCAGCATGCTGCCGTCCGGTCCCGAGTCCCGGCGGAACTCGGAGAGTTTCTTGCGCAGGGTCGCGGGCCATTCGTGCCAGGCGTTCCTGGCCGCCTCGACCCATTCGGCGTCGTCGGGCCGCCCGGTCGCCTGTGTGGCGAGTTTCCAGGCTATTTCCTCGACGAGTTCCGCGTCCGACTGGTTCAGCGTCACGTCGTAGCGCGGCGCCGACCGCGCGGCATTCGCAGCCATTGTCAGAGCCTCCGTCGGCAGTCATTTTGTGTGCACTCGTGACGCTATGGGCCGCCGTTATCGGCCGCGTATCGAGTGAGCATGAGCGGAAATCCCGTCTCCGGCGGGCACCGAGCGCGCCGTCTTGCTGACGACGCGCTCCGGGTCGGCGAGGGTCGCGCGCCGCGCCCGCGGGGCGTCCGTCAGCTCATGCCTTCGGGGAGCGGGTAGGACAGGAAGTCGCGGTCGAGCTGACGCACGCTGCGCGGCAGCCACTTGACGGCCTCACGGACCACCACCTGACGCGGCAGCGGCTCCTTGACCTCCGTCTGGGTGGGCTTGGCGATGGTCTGCAGGGCCCATGCCATCGCGTTGACCGGGGCCATCCGCTCCCAGCGGTGGCGGCTGATGTCCAGCAGCATCATGGAGCGCATGAAGATGAACCAGATGTGGTAGCCGGGCGGCGGGTTGCCGTTCATGGTGTGTACCGGGCGCTCCCGGCGGGGGTCGTAGAGCACACCCTGGGCGAAGTCCGCGAAGGCGCTGACGATGCCGCGGCCGCCGGGCCGGTAGTAGGTGTCGAAGACGCCGAGCTGGGCCTTGGAGAGCACGGCGAGCGGGCCCTTGATGGGGGTGACGTACTCGATGAAGTTGTGCGGGTAGTCGCTGGTGGCCGCCATCGCCATCCAGGCGTCGAAGATGGCCCGCTCCCAGCCGTCGCCGAGCGCGGTCTCGATGTCGGTGAACGCCTGCTCCAGCTCCGGTCCCACGTGGTAGAGCGTGGTCTCGTCGAACATGTACCAGAGCTCGTTGGCGCGGCGGTCACCGAGCATGCCGGGTACGTCGGGGAAGTCGTCGCCGCGGCCGCGGTGCGGACCGGCCGGCCGCTCGGCGGCACCCGCCGGACCGGCGCCCAGGAGGCCGCCGCCGGCGCCGAGGCCGACGGCCGCGACGGTGCCGAGGGTGGTGGTCATCAGCCGTCGTCGGCCGAGGTTGTCGTGCGACATGATTTCTCCTTGGGTTCTCTCGCGCGGGCAGGGACGGAAGCTCGAAGAGGGGGTTCAGTGGGGCGCCGGCGGCAGCGGCGGAAGGCCGGCCTCGGCGTCGTGCCGCTGGATCCAGGACACGTCACGGACGAGGGACGACATCGTCCCCGTGGACTCGCCGCCGTCCTCCTCGGGACGCAGCCGCTGCGAGCCGCCGCCGCGGGAGCCGAGCTGGACGCGGGTGGTGTGCGGACGGCGGACGCCGTCGTAGGCGTCCAGCGCGTCCGCGATCAGCCCACGGCGGACGGCGGTCGAGGACGCGACGCGGGCCGGCGCGTCCAGGCAGTGCGCGAGGACCGCCGCGTCCTCGACGGCCTGGCTGACACCCTGGCCGTGGTGGGGCAGCATCGGGTGGGCGGCGTCACCGAGCAGGGTGACGGCGCCGCTGCTCCAGCGGGCCAGCGGCTCACGGTCGTACAGCGCCCAGCGGCGGGTCTCGCGCACCGCGGCGACCAGCGACTTGACGTCGGGGTTCCAGCCGTCGAAGCGGGCGGCCAGCTCGTCCGGTTCGCCACGAGCGCTCCACGACTCCAGCCGTCGGCGCGGGTCGGGCACGACGGCCACGAAGGTGAGGAACTCCCCGCCGCGCACCGGGTAGACCAGCATGCGGGCGTCCGGCCCCGCCCACACCAGCAGGGTGTCGCCGGGCAGGGCGGGCACCTGATCGCGGGCGACGACGCCGCGCAGGGCACTCTGGCCGGAGAAGACGGCGGTGTCGGGCCCGGCGAGGGTGCGGCGCACCAGCGAGTGGGCCCCGTCCGCGCCGATCAGCACGTCGGCCTCGGCGGTGGAGCCGCCGGCGAACTCCAGCCGGACCTCGCGCCCGGTGTCGGTGAACCGTTCGAGCCGGTGCCCCGGCCGGACGACGCCGGACGGCAGCGACTCGCCGAGCACGGTGTGCAGGTCGGCCCGGTGGATCGTGTAGTACGGCGCCCCGAACTCGGCCAGCCACTCCTCCCCCATCGGCTGCCGCACCAGGGTGCCCCCGTGCGACCAGTCCCGCACCTCCATCCCCGTGGGCCGTACGCCGAGCGCGCGCAGCCGCTCGCCCAGGCCCCAGCGTTCCAGGAGGCGGCTGCCGTTGGGGCCCAGGTGCATGCCCACGCCGGTCTCCCTGGGCTTTGGCGCCTGCTCGAAGACGCGTACCTCGTGGCCTTTCCGGGTCAGGGCGAGGGCGGCGACGAGTCCGCCGATGCCCCCGCCGACGACCGCGATCCGCAGCTTCGGCACCACGTGTCCCTTCTGCTCGTGGGCTCGGTCCGGTCAGCTCCGCTGGTCCTGCACGGGTTCGGCGCCCGACCAGACGACGGCGGCGGAGCCCCAGGTGAGACCGCCGCCGAAGGCGGTCAGCAGCAGCCGGTCCCCGGAGCCGATGCGCCCCTCGGCCGCGGCGTCGGCCAGGGCGAGGGGGATGGAGGCGGCCGCCGTGTTGGCCACGTCCGCGATGTTCGTCACCACCCGCTCCCGGGGCAGACCGAGGCGCTTGGCCACCGAGGTGAGGATGCGGAGGTTCGCCTGGTGTCCGACGAAGGCGTCCACGTCCGCCAGGTCCCAGCCCGCGTGCGCGGCCACCGAGCGCGCGGACTCCGTCATGGTGGTCACGGCGCGGGTGTAGACGTCGCTGCCCCTCATCGTGAGGTACTCGCCCTGCGGCGGGATGGTGATCAGGTCGTCGCCGGTGCCGTCGCTGCCGAGTTCGGTGTGGAGCACCGCGCCCGGCTCGCCGGTCCGGCCGCGCTCGAGGAGCACGGCGCCCGCGCCGTCGCCGAAGATCACGGCCGTGCCCCGGTCGCCGGGGTCCACGATCGAGGAGTAGACGTCCGCGCCGATGACCAGGGCCCGCTCACAGGTGCCCGCGGTGATCATCGCGTCCGCCACGGACAGCCCGTACACGAAGCCGGAGCAGACGGCGGACAGGTCGAACGCGGCGGCCCGCAGCCCGAGCCGGGACGCCACCCGGGGGGCGGTGGCGGGGCAGCGCCGGTCCGGTGTGGTGGTGGCGAGGAGGACGAGGTCGCAGTCGTCGCGTCCGGCGGACTTCAGCGCGGCGGCCCCCGCGGTCACGGCGAGGTCCCCCGTGGAGGTCCCGGCGGACACCCGGTGACGGCGTTCGATGCCGGTGCGGCTGTGGATCCAGGCGTGGTCGGTGTCCAGGTGCCGGGACACCTCGTCGTTGGTGATCACGGTCTCCGGCAGGCAGGTGCCCAGACCGGTGACGACGGCGCCGACGCGGTCGTTCGCCGCGGTCACGCGCGTACTCCTGCCTGGACGGCGCCGGGGACGGGACCGGTTCCGGCGTGGGCCGCGGCCGCATGCCGTTCGGCGAAGTCCGGATGGGCGATGGGCGCGCTGATCAGTCCCTCGGGCACCGCCAGTTCCCGCAGCAGCGCCCCGGCGTCGAGGGACGCGCCGGCCGCCTCGTGGCGGGCCGCCTCGAAGCCGAGGAGCGCGTCCTGGCCGAGGATCCCGGCCCGCAGACCGGTCAGCGCGTGTTCCAGCACGCAGGCCGCCGCGTACTGCCCGAGCAGCCGCTCGGACAACGGGGTCGCGGCCTGCCGGGCCCAATGGCCGATCGCCAGCAACTGGTGGACGGCACGGCTCCACCGCGCGCTGGCCTCGCCCGCTCCGTCGCGCTCCACCCGGTCGAGCAGGGCGTCGCAGACGGCCCGGAGCACCCGGGCGGCGTCCAGGCGCGCGGCTCCGGCCACCGCCTCGTCGAGCACCCTGTCGAAGTCCTCGCGGTGGCGCAGGGCGAAGCGGGTCGCCTGGTAGCCGAGGACGGTGTTGTCGCCGCCGAAGGTGACGGCGATCTCGTAGTCGTGCAGCAGGGGCGCGATCTGGTTCGCGTCGTGGTAACCGAGCCCGCCGCACAGCTCCCGAGTCTCGGCGAGGGTCTGCCGGGCGTCGCCGGTCGAGCCGGACTTCCCGCAGGAGATCAGCGCGTGCAGCACCTGGTCGCGGGCCGGTGCGCCGTGGGCGCTGCGGGCCACCGCGAGGTCCGACAGCGCCGCCATGGCGTGCCGGGCGGCCAGCGAGCGGCCCACGGCGGCCGACAGCCGCATGCGGTAGTGCTCGTGGCCGAGCAGCGGTCTGCCGAAGGTCTGCTTGACGGCCGCGAACCGGGTGGTGATCGCGCAGGCGAGCAGTTGCGCGTACGCCGCGCCCACCGAGGGGAAGAGCCGCTCGTGCGTGAAGGTGGCCAGGCACTCCTCGAACCGCCGGTGGCGCGGCAGCGGTGAGCGGTAGGTGCCCTCCTCGTCGATCGACGCCCAGCGGTTCATCAGGGCGGAGAGGGGGAGCCGGTGGTCGGTGAAGGTCAGTACGCCGGTCTGGTTGGCGGTGACACCGCCCTTCGGTTCGGCCCGCCCGATGCGCACGCCGGGCAGCACCGCGCCGTCCGCGCGCAGCGGAACACGCAGCCAGTGGTGTCCCTCGTCCCGCCCGCCGACCTCAAGCCGGCTCAGCACCATGGCCACGTCGCCGGTGTGCAGGCTGTTGCCGGTCCACACCTTGCTGTCGGCCGGCCGGGGGGTGTTGAGCACCAGGGACCGGTCCCGCGGGTCGTACACCGCGATGGTCCGCACCTGCTTCAGGTCGGAGCCGGCGAGCAGTTCGGAGCCCGCGAAGCAGTACATCCGCTCCATCGAGTCGATCTCCGCCGCCCAGGCGTCCAGTTGCTCCGGACCGGCGTGGCTGAGCAGCGCGTCACCGGCGATCTGGTGCGACACCAGGACGTTGAGCAGGGACAGGTCGTACGCGCCGATCCAGCCCATGGTGCGCAGGAACTCCGGGAAGCGGGCGCTGTCACCACGCCCGAGCCACAGGGAGTTGGCCGCGAACCCGGCCCCGTTGAGAAGCCTCGCCCGGCGCAGCGTCAGCAGGCTGTAGTCGAGGAGGGTCAGGTCGTCCGGTCGGATGGTGGCGAACTCGGGCCCGGAGAGGACACGGGCCAGTTCTTCTTCGCGTTGCGTCATGGACTCTCCAGGGGGTGGCCGCTCGGACCGGGGCGGTGTGACGGGGTGCCGGCCGGCCCGGCAGTGCGGCCGCGCGTTGTGTGGGGGCGCGTTGTGCGGGGCGCGTTGTGTGGGGGCGCGTACGTGGGTCAGGCGGCGTCCAGCACCAGGGCGCAGTTGCTGCCGCCGAATCCGAAGGAGGTGCTGACGGCGACGCTCCCTCCGTGTCGGCGGGGGCCGCCGAGGACCAGGTCCAGGTCGGGCAGGCCGGGATCGGCCCGCTCGGTGTGCGCGATGGGCGGCAGGATGCCGCTGCGCAGGCTGCGCAGGGTGAGGACGGCCTCGATGGCGCCGGCCGCGCCGAGGGTGTGGCCGAGCAGGCCCTTGTTCGCGGTGACGGCCGGGCCGTGCGGGAAGAGGCGGGCGATGAGCCGGGCCTCCGTCCGGTCGTTCTGCGGGGTGGAGGTGCCGTGCGCGTTGACGGAGGTCACGTCCCCCACCGTCATGCGCGCCGCCGCCAGCGCCTGTTCGACGGCTGCCGCGGCGCCCGCGCCGTCCGGGCGGGGGGCCGTCGGGTGGTGGGCGTCGGAGGTGTCGGCGTGGCCGAGCAGCCGCCCCAGCACGTCCGCGCCCCGGGCGCGCGCCTTGGCCGGCTTCTCCATGACGACGGCCGCGGCGCCCTCCGAGATCACGAAGCCGTCGCGGTCGGCGGCGAACGGCCGGGACGCGTCGGTCGCCTTCTGCTCCGACAGCGCGCCCATGCGGGCGAACCCGGAGACGACCAGGGGGGTGACGGCGGCGTCCGTACCGCAGGCGACGACCGTGTCGCAGAGACCGGCGTCCAGCAGTGTCTTGCCGAGCCCGAACGCCGAGGCGCCCGAGGCGCAGGCGGCGGCCACGGTGTGTGCCGGCCCGGTGATCCCGTACCGCGCGCCGATGGTCCCGGCCGCCATGTTGATCAGGGCCCGGGGATGCAGATACGGCGACACCATGCCCGCGCCCTGCCGCTCCATCCGCAGATGCTGCTCGTCGTGCGTGGTCACGCCCCCGAAGGCACTGCCCACGACGATGCCGACCCGGCTGCCGTCCCAGCTGCCCGGATCCAGCCGCGACTGGGCCAGCGCCTCCTCCACGGCCACCAGGGCGAACCGGATGAAGGGATCGGTACGGGCGGTCCCGCGCCCGGTCAGCTGCCCCGGCCGCAGCGCGGGCACCCGCAGACTGTGCCAGGCGCCGGTACCGGCCAGCGGCTCCGGGTCACCGCTCTCCAGGGAGTCGGCGGCACACATCGCCTCCCAGGTCGAGTCGGCGTCGGTACCGGCCGGCGTCACCAGTCCGGCACCGGTGATGGCGACGGGCCCCTCGGTCACGCCGCTTCCAGTCCCGCGCCGGCCAGCGAGACGACTTCCGCCACGGTGAGGTCCGCGACCCGCGTCTCCTCACCGCCGAGGTCCACGCCGGTCTCCTCCTTGATCCGCACGATCAGCTCGGCCACGGCCAGCGAGTCCAGGTCCAGGTCCCGCAGCAGGGCGCCGTCCGCGATGTCCGCCGGGTCCACTTCCAGGTCCTCGGCCAGAATCCCGTGCACAACCGACTTGGGGTCCGTACTCATGGGCGTTCACCTCTGGGGCTCAGGGTTGATTCCACACCTCGAAACGAGATCGGGCTCCACTGTGCTGGCGGCGGATATGGGGGTCGTATCGCGCCGTTATCCTCCTCCACCGGGACCCCGGCCGGGTGGTGGCTCTGTCGGTCTGACCAGATGAAAGGCTTTTCGGGCAGCACACCGTAGGAGGCCCCGGGCCGTCCCGCGCGGGTGTCGTCCGCCCGCTACGGCGTAGGTGACGGGCCCTGGTGGGCGGACTGCTCTGCGGGTGTGAACGGGCCGGTCGTGGGGGCCACGCACATGTCGACGACGGTCTGCTCGCCGGCCGCGGACCCGTTCAGGCAGAGCCGTCCGCCTCGGTCGCGCAGGTCGAGGGAGAACCGTGTGGTCGTACCGGACCGCTCGAGGCCGTGGATGCGCTCGTCGATGTAGCCGAGGTCGTTCAGGATTGTCCTGACCTCGGTGGGGGTGGGGTCGGTCAGGTCCCACAGCGCCTCGGCGATGCGCTGTTCGTGTCGGACGCCCGCGCACCAGTCGCGGGCGTTCAGCTCCACTTCCGGCCCCGCCGTGGGGGCGAGGGGCTCGATCGGGTCGCTCGGCGGTGTTTCCCCCGGACCGGGAGTCGAGGGCTCCGCCGGACCGGGAGTCGAAGGCTCCGCCGGACCGGTCGGCGGCGCCTCCGGCGCGGCGCTGGGCGGGCACGCGTGCGCGACCTCGTCCAGCATCTTCGTGAAGGCGGCGCCGGGCCGGTCTCCGGCGGTGTCGGCGTGCGTGCTCGGCGGTCCGTCGGCGCCCGCCCTCTCCGTCTTCTCCGTACCGCAGGCGGGCACCGTCACGAGGGTGAGAGCCGCGAGCGCCAGCGGGAGCCACAGGCGGCGCGGGGAGCGGGTGACCGTGGCGGGCGGGACCAGGTTCGTCATGTGCCGAGTCTGCGATCGGGCCACCGCCCCCGCGTGAGTGCGCGTACTCACGCGGAGGGGGACGGGGTGCTCAGTCGGGTCTTCACGTCGCGTGGCAGCCGGGCCTTCCGGTCGAGCGAGGGGTCGCGGACCGCCGGGGAGCGGATCGGTCCGGGTACTGACTGATGTGCCGGTCAGGATCTCAACAACGGCTTGAAAACTGGAGCGCGCGCTGCGGTGGTGTTGAGTTTTTCGCAACGTCTGCCTAGGGTCGTGGACCGTGGAAGCCGACGACGTCCTCGACAGCGCACCGACCGCCGACACCGCCGCTCGCGTCCGCGAGGTCATCGCGGCCGCGGGCGTCAGCCAGCGGGAGTTCGCGCGCCGGGTCGTCATGGATCCGTCCAAGCTCTCGCGTTCGCTCAGCGGCACCCGCCGCTTCACGGCCGCGGAGCTGGCACGGATCGCCGACGAGGGCCGGGTCGACGCGGGCTGGCTGCTCGGCACCCGGACCCGTGAGGTGGCCACGGCGCCGGCCGTCACCGTCGAGGGAGGCCGTCCGCTGCAGATCGTCCGTGAGACGGTCCGGCTGATCGCCGAGCACGGCTTCCACGCGGTGCGGGTCGCCGACATCGCCCGCGCCTGCGCCACCAGCAGTGCCGCGATCCACTACCACTTCCCGGGCCGCGCCGAACTCCTGGAGGCGGCCGTGCGCTGGTGCATGGACGAGGACACCGCCCGCCGTGCCGCCCTCCTCGCCGAGGCGGACGACGCGGCGGCGGAGCTTCGGCAGCTCATCGCGCTGCAGACGCCGCGCACCGAACAGCAGCGCCGCCAGTGGGCGGTCTGGCTCGACCTGTGGGCCGAGGCCGCGCGCTCCACGGCGGTGGGCCGACTGCACTCCGAGTACTACCGGCAGTGGCGGGAGACCGTCGCCGACGTGGTGCGCCGAGGTGTCCGGCAGGGCGTGTTCCGGGCCGAGGTCGACCCGCAGGCGGCGGCGCTGACGCTGACCGCGCTGATCGACGGCCTGGCGACACACGTCCTCTCGGTGAGCGGTCCGGCGTCCGCCGCGGCGGCGGACGCGATGCACGCGGCACTGACCGCCCACGTCGACCACACGATCCTGGCCGAGTAGCCACAGGCCACAGACCACCGAAGCACGAAGTCCCCCCACCCCGCCCTTTCGGGAGGTTCCCGCATGCCCATGACCGAGAACGTCATCATCACCTGCGCGCTCACCGGCGCCGGCGACACCGTCCGCAAGAGCCCGCACGTCCCCGTCACCCCGGAGCAGATAGCCAGGAACGCCGTGGAGGCGGCCGCCGCCGGGGCGGCGGTCGTCCACATCCACGTACGCGACCCCGAGACCGGCGATCCGTCGCGCGACCCGAAGCTGTACCGGGAGGTCGTCGAGCGCATCAAGGAGACCGGCACCGACGTCGTCATCAACCTCACCGCGGGGATGGGCGGCGATCTCGTCATCGACCCCGACGACCCGCTCACGCACCTCCCCGGCACCGACCTCGTCGGCGGGCTGGAGCGCCTCCCCCACGTCGAGGACCTGCTGCCCGACATCTGCACGCTGGACTGCGGCTCGCTCAACTTCGGCGACGGCTCGAACCTCTACGTCTCGACGCCCGACATGCTGCGCGCCGGGGCGCGGCGCATCCAGGAACTGGGAGTGCGGCCCGAGCTGGAGATCTTCGACACGGGTCACCTCTGGTTCGCCAAGCAGCTGCTCGCGGAGGGACTGCTGGACGACCCGACCGTGTTCCAGCTGTGCATGGGCATCCCGTGGGGCGCCCCGGCGGATCCCGGAGTGCTCCAGTCGATGGTGAACATGCTGCCGGTCGGCGCGCGTTGGGCCAGCTTCGCGCTGGGCCGGATGCAGATGCCGTGGGTCGCGCAGTCCATCCTGCTCGGCGGGCACGTCCGCGTGGGCCTGGAGGACAACCTGTACCTCGGCAAGGGCAACAAGGCGACCAACGCCCAGCTCGTCGAGCGCGCCGTGACCATCACCGAGTCGATCGGCGCACGCGTCGCGACACCGGACGAGGCCCGCGCCACCCTCGGCCTCAAGCCGCGCCAGTAGCCCTCCCTCCGCGACGACGACGAAGGACCTGCCTCTCTCATGCACTCATCCGAGACGACCACCCCCGGGACGACCTCCCCCGAGAACGTCCGCCGCGTCGCCTGTGTCGGCGCCGGAGTCATCGGCGGCGGCTGGGCCGCCCACTTCCTGGCGCGCGGCTACGACGTCACCGCCTGGGACCCGGCGCCCGACGCCGGCCCGAAGCTGCGCCGCCTGGTCGACGCGGCGTGGCCGGCGCTCACCTCGCTCGGCCTCGCCGAGGGCGCTTCCACCGACCGGCTCACCGTGACCGACACCCTGGAACAGGCGGTGGTCGACGCGCAGTTCGTCCAGGAGAGCGCGCCCGAGAAGCTCGACCTCAAGCGCGATCTGCTGGCCCGTCTGGACGCGGCGACGCCGCCCGGCGTCGTCATCGCCTCCTCCACCTCCGGCTATCCGATGACCGACATGCAGACGGCGGCCGCGGACCCGTCGCGCCTGGTCGTCGGTCATCCCTTCAACCCGCCCTACCTCATCCCGCTCGTCGAGGTCGTCGGCGGCGAGCGCACCGACCCGGCGGCGGTCGCCTGGGCCTCCCGCTTCTACGAGGTCGCGGGCAAGTCCGTCATCACGATGGACCACGAGGTGCCGGGCTTCATCGCCAACCGCCTCCAGGAAGCCCTGTGGCGGGAGGCGCTGCACATGGTCGCGTCCGGCGAGGCGACGGTCCGGGACATCGACCTGTCGATCACCGAGGGGCCCGGGCTGCGCTGGGCGGTGATGGGGCCGATGCTGACCTTCGCCCTCGCGGGCGGCGAGGGCGGCATGGCGCACATGCTCGACCACTTTGGCCCGTCCCTGAAGTCGCCGTGGACGCGCCTCGAAGCTCCGGAACTGGACGAGGAGTTGTACGACGCCGTGGTGGCGGGCTGCGACGAGGCCGCGGACGGCCGCTCCATCGCCGACCTGGTGGCCGAGCGCGACCGGGGCGTCATCGACGTGCTGCGCGCCACCGGCCGGCTGCACCGCGAGGAGGACTCCCGATGACCCGGCTCCCGCTGTTCCACAGCACGGTCCGCGAGGAGTGGATCGACTACAACGGCCATATGAGCGAGGCCTTCTACGTCCTCGTCTTCGGCCATGCCACCGACGCACTGATGATCGGGACCGGCCTGGACTCCGGATACCGCGAGTCCACGGGCTGCTCCCTCTACACGGTCGAGTCCCACGTCCGTTTCCTCCGCGAGGTGCCCGCCGACGCCCACCTGGCCGTCCGCACACGGGTGTTGGGCGCGGCGGCGCGCAAGGCGCGCTTCGCGCACGAGATGTACGTGGTGCCCGAGCCGCAGGCCGAGCCGGTGCCCGACGCGGCGCCGGTGGCGACGACGGAGCTGCTGGCGCTCCACGTCGACCGGCGGACGGGCCGGGCCATCGCGTTCCCGGACGCGGTCCGGCACCGCTTCACGGACCTGGCCGAACCGGCTCCGGACTGGGCGGGACGCGCGATCGCCGCCGTCGCCTGAGAGGCACGGGACCCGGCCCGCGCTGGTCCGGCCGGCCCTCGGCTCGGCCACGCGCCGAGTCGGCCACGCACTCAGCCGTGCGCGGGCTGCCTGACCCTAGGCCGTCCGGTCAGGGACTGATTTGGTCAGAGGCCGTCTGGTCAGAGGCCGTCGGAGGCGCCCAGCCCGGTCAGGGCGCCGACCGGGTCGAGGTCCGGGGTGCCGCGCGGCCACCAGTCGTCGCGGCCCGGCTCCGACTCGTAGGCGTACCACAGCCCGGTCCGACCGAGGCGGAGCTGGACGTGGCCCACGGGGTGGGTGAGACGGTTGCGCCAAGGGCGGAAGGCGGGGAGGTCCGCGGCGAGCAGCAGAGGGCGGGCGCGGTCGAAGCGTCCGGCCGGCGGGTCCCATGCCTCCTCCAGTACCTCCAGGCCGTCGAGCCCGCCCTGGCGCCAGGCGGCCACGGCACGGGCCAGCTCCGCCGTGTCCCGGCCGGCGGCCGCGGCGAGGGACGCGTACAGCGTCCGGGTGCCGGCGGTGAGGCCGGAGCCCGGGCGGGCGGCGGCGAGACGGACGGCGTCCTGCCACAGCGTCAGGTCGCCGACCGGGTCGCGGCCCGTCGCCAGCAGGGCGTGCGCGCGGGCGGCGGCGTCGGTGGCCAGCTGGTCGAGCGCGAAGGGGTCCGGGCCGCCCGGGGCCGCCGGGTAGGCCGGGGGCTGTTCGGGGTGCGGGGGCACGGGCAGCGGCGCTGGGAGCGGCAAGGTGCGTGCCGCCAGCGCCTCGGACGCCCGGACGCCGGGCAGCGGCGCGGGCCCCCGGTCCTGGGCGGCGCGTGCGGAGCGCGCCGCGTTTCTGCGGGACAGGTCGTCGAGCAGGGTGCGTTCGCCTCGGCCGCGCAGCAGGAGCAGGACGAACGGGTCGGCGTCGAGCAGACGTGCCGTCTGGTAACAGAGGGCCGCGGCGTGCTTGCAGGGGTGGCCGGAGTCGGGGCAGCTGCACTGCGGGGCGAGATCGCCGGGGCCGGGGAGCAGGGGGACGCCGCAGTCGGCCAGGGAGTGCGGCAGCTCCTTGTCGAGGAGGGCGGCGATGTGCCCGGGCCGTTCGACGGCGGCGTCCAGGAACGCCTCCCAGTCGCCGTCGCCGAGCGTCCGCAGGCGCACCTGGACCCGGTAGGGGCGGGGGCGGCTGCCCTGTACGTACGCGAGGACCAGGCCGGGCGTCACGGTGATCGCGTCGACGGTCCCCCGCTCGGCGTACACGCGGCCCCGGGCGAGCCGCGCGGAATCCAGGGCGCCCTCCTCCAGCGCGTCCACCCAGGCGTTGCCCCACCAGGTTTCGGCGAAGCCGTCCTGCCCCGACGGCCGGGGCGGCAGCGCCGGGAAGGTGCGGCGCAGCTCGCCGTCGCGGTCCGGGGCGGCCATGGAGCGGGGTGCGCGGGGCCGCGCGGGTGGCTCGGAGCGCGGGGAGGTGAGGGCTTCGCCGTACGGCTCCCGGTGCGGGGTCGGATACGAGGCCGCATGCGCGGGCCGGTGCGCGGAGCGGGCCGGCGCCGGTGCACGCTCCGGGTCCGGTGCTGGTGTCGGTGGGCGCTCCGGGTCCGGTGCCTGTGCCGATGCGCGCTCCGGGTCCGGTTCCGGTGCCGGTGAGCGCTCGGCTTCCGTTGCCGCCGGACGGTGCTGGAGCGGTGGGGTGTCCGACGGCGCGGGCCGGGTGGGCGGGTCGGCGGTGGCGGCCGGTGCGGTCTCCTGGTCCCCCGGAGCCGCGTCGGCGGGCTTGCCGGTGAGCGAGGGCTCTCCGGGGGACGTGGTCCGGCCGGGGGACGGCTCGTCCACCGCCGCGTCCGCCTCCGGAGGCAGCCGGAAGGCGTCCGCGACGAACTCCCGCACGGCACGGGCGCGGGCGTCGGCGGTGCGGGAACCCCCCGTACGCTGCCCGGCCCGGGCCGACCGGTCCGGCCGTCGAGACGTCGCCGTCCCCCCGGCCGTCGAGCCTGACCGCGCCTGCCGGCGGGCCGCCCGCAGCGCCTCACGCGCCGCGTCGCCGGGCCGGGCGTCCGCCGCACGACCGGAACGGCGGTCGGAGCGGCCGGAGCCGTCGGTCTGCTCGGTGACCGCCGTCCCGTCCGGGGTCACCTGCCGAGCGGGCCGGGTGCCCTCCTCGGAGCGGTCGTCCTCCGCCTCCCGCTCTCCGGGCGGGGCCGACAGGGCACCCGGGGGCGCGTCAGGCTGCCCCGTCGCGCGGCGCGCGGTGCGGGCGTTGCGCAGCGCCTCGCGTGCGATGTCACCGGGGCGCGGCCCTGACCGCTCCGCACCTTTCCCGCGGTCCTCGTCCCGTCCCTGGCCCTGGCCCGGCGGCTGTGACCCGCCCGGTCCGTGGTCCGCGGCCCGGGCCTGGGCCTCGCCGTCAGCCTGAGCCTCGTCCTGGGCCAGGACCTCGCCCCTCCCCCGCGCGTAGTCCTGGTCCCGGCGCTCGTGGTCCTGGTCCCGGCCCTGCGCCACGTGAGGTCCGTGCCCACGCTCCTCACCCTGACCGGGGTCCCGCCCCTGCGCCCGTTCCCGGCCCGGCTGCGGCCCGGGGTCCCGCTCCGGTGCCCCGCCCGGCTCCTTACCGTCCCGGCGCCCGCTCTGTTCGCGATCATGGACCCCGTCTCGGTCCCGCTCCGGACCCGGACCCGGGCCGGAGTCGGGGTCAGGGCCAGAGTCGGAGCCGGAGTCGGCGACGTGGGCACGGGCCTGCTCGGGCGACCGCGTCGCCGGGGCGTCCTGGCCGACGCCGGGCTCGGTGACCGCGTCGGCGTCAGTGTCGACGTCCTCGCCCGTGGCGGCCGCCCTGCCCTTGCCCGCTCCGGTGAGGTCCCGGGCCTCGCGCAGGGCGCGGCGGGCTTCGTCGGCGGGGCGGGGGGTCATGACGGCCTCCGCAGGGACACCAGGTCGGACAGTTCGCGGGCGGTGAGTTCGGTGAGCGCCGACTCGCCGGAGCCCAGGACCGCGTCGGCCAGCGCCCGCTTGGAGCGGAGCATGTCGGCGATGCGGTCCTCGACCGTCCCCTCGGTGATCAGCCGGTGCACCTGGACCGGCTGGGTCTGGCCGATGCGGTAGGCGCGGTCGGTGGCCTGCTCCTCGACGGCCGGGTTCCACCAGCGGTCGAAGTGCACCACGTGGCCGGCGCGGGTGAGGTTGAGGCCGGTCCCGGCGGCCTTCAGGGACAGGACGAGGACGGGGACCGCCCCGCTCTGGAAGCGGTCCACCATCCGCTCGCGCTCGGGCACCGGCGTACCTCCGTGGAGCAGGTCGACGGGGACCGCGCGGGCGCGCAGGTGGGAGACGATCAGGCGGGCCATGCCCACGTACTGGGTGAAGACCAGGACCGAGCCGTCCTCCGCGAGCACCGTGTCCAGCAGCTCGTCGAGGAGGGCGAGTTTGCCGGAGCGGGCGGTCAGCCGGTCGGCTCCTCCCGGTGCGGTCTCCTCCTTCAGGAACAGCGCGGGGTGGTCGCAGATCTGCTTGAGCGAGGTCAGCAGCTTGAGGACCAGGCCACGGCGGCCCATGCCCTCGGCGGCCTCGATGGCGGCCATCGACTCGCGCACCACCGCCTCGTACAGCGCGGCCTGCTCGCGGGTGAGCGGCACGGGGTGGTCCGTCTCGGTCTTGGGCGGCAGCTCCGGGACGATGCCCGGGTCGGACTTCCTGCGGCGCAGCAGGAAGGGGCGGATCAGCCGGGCCAGGCGCTCCACCGCCTCCTCGTCCTCCCCGTTCTCCACGGCGCGGGCGTGCCGGGCGCGGAAGGACTTCAGCGGGCCGAGGAGGCCGGGGGTGGTCCAGTCGAGCAGCGCCCACAGCTCGGAGAGGTTGTTCTCCACGGGTGTGCCGGTCAGTGCCACCCGGGCCGGGGACGGGATCGTGCGCAGGGCCTTGGCCGTCGCGGAGTACGGGTTCTTCACGTGCTGGGCCTCGTCGGCGACGACCATCCCCCAGGGCCGCTCGGCCAGCGTCGCGGCGGCGGAGCGCATCGTGCCGTACGTGGTGAGGACGAAGCCGCCGGTCAGGTCGTCCAGGGTGCGGTCCGGGCCGTGGAAGCGGCGGACGGGGACCCCGGGGGCGAAGCGGGTGATCTCCCGCTGCCAGTTCCCGAGGAGCGAGGCCGGGCAGACCACGAGGGTCGGCTCCGTGCGGGCCCGCTTCAGGTGCAGGGCGATGACGGTGACCGTCTTGCCGAGGCCCATGTCGTCGGCGAGGCAGCCGCCGAGGCCGAGGGAGGTCATGAGGTCGAGCCAGGCCAGGCCGCGCAGCTGGTAGTCGCGGAGCGTGGCGTGCAGACCGGGCGGCGCCTCGGCGGGGCCGGGCCCCGCGGTGAGCCGGTCGCGCAGCGCGGCCAGGGCGCCGACCGGCACCACCTCCACCGTCTCCCCGTCGGCCTCCGCGCTGCCGGTGAGGGCGACGGACAGCGCGTCGACCGGGTCGAGCAGGCCGAGCTCGCGCTTGCGGGCGCGGCGGACGAGGGCGGGGTCGACCAGGACCCAGCGGTCCCGCAGTCGCACCACCGGGCGGTGGGCCTCCGCGAGGGTGTCCATCTCGGCCTCGGTGAGCGGGTCGCCTCCGATGGCCAGCTGCCAGCGGAACTGGAGGAGGTCCTCGCTCTCGAAGAAGCCCGTGCCGTCCGTGGCGGAGCCGGGCGCGGGCCGGACCACGGCGGTCGCGGTGAGGTCCTGGGCGAGGTCGCGGGGCCAGTGCACGGCGACCCCGGCGGCGGAGAGCCGGCCGGCCGCCACCCCCAGCAGGTCGGTGACCTCCTCCTCGGAGAGGCTGAGGACGTCGGGCACGTCCTGCTCGGTGAGCCGGTCCAGCGGCGGCCAGACCCTGGCGGCACGCCGCACCGCGAGGGCGGCGTCCACGCGCGCGCGGGGGCCGAACGCGGCGTCCGCGGCGCCCGACCACAGGTCCGCGGCGTCGGCGACCAGGGTCGGGTCGGCGAGGCTGTGCACCTGGACGACCGCCGCCCCCGCGTTGCGCACGCCGGGGGTGCCGTCCGCGTCGAAGAGGTCGTACGCCGACAGGTCCAGGCGCAGGGAGATCCGCACCCCCGCGTCCATGCCGGCGGCGACCTCGGCCGCCCAGTCCTGGGCGCCGGGCAGGCGCTGGGCTTCACGGGCGGCGAAGGGGCGGCCCGAGGCGTGGGGGGCGGCGGGCGTGCGCGGCAGGGTGTCGGCGACCGCGTCCAGGAAGGCGCGGATCAGCGCTTCCGGCTCGGGCAGTCTGATGGGCCCCGGGCCGTCCAGCGGGACCGCGTGGCCCTCGGGGGGCAGCGCGGCGGCGACCGCCCGCAGGTGCGCGATGTCGTCGGGGTCCAGCGGGCCCGCCCGCCAGGCGTCGTGGCCGGTCGGTGTCAGGCCGGGCAGCAGGCGTCCGCGCGCGGTGAGCCGCAGGGCGTGCAGGGCGGCGGCGCCCCAGCAGGCGGTGGCGGGGTGGGCGGCCGGGTCGTGCCGGGCCCGCACCAGCAGGGGCAGGGCCTGTGCGAGGGGCAGCGTCAGCGCGGGCGTCGTCCGGCGCCGGACCCCGGCGCCGTGCCGGCGTACGACGGTCAGCTCCGTGAGCCGGGCGGCCGGGGTGTCCTCCCGCGGTGACGCGTCCACGGGGGTACCGGGCCCGGCGAGAGCGCCCAGGGCCCCGGTCTCCGTGAGGGTCGCGGCGTCGGACCCGTCCCCGGCGTCCCAGAACCCGATCCGCCCGTCGCGCGGAAGGGGCGCGGGCAGGAAGACGGCGGCCAGGCGCGGGGGGACCGACGGCGGGGCGGCCTCCGGCTGCCCGGAGCGCCCCCGCTCCCCCTGCCGCCCTCGCTCCGCGGCCCGTCCGGAGACCGGCGTGCCCGCCACGGCCACGTCGCTCATACGTACTGTCACCTCCCGCCCGCGTGCCCGATCAGATGTCTTCGACTCTACGGGCGGGGACTGACAATCGGCCCCGGCGGCCTGTCCGGGGCCCGGCCGCCTAGGGCACCGTGCGGGAGACGACGTAGACCATCGGGTAGTCCGGGTTCTCCATGTCGACCATGACGTCCTGGGTGGGCGCCGGGTTCCGCTGCTCGTTGACCAGGCCCCACCAGGAGCCGGACCCGCCGAACTCCCAGCCGGTGACCCGCTGGGCGCGGTCGCTGATGGCCATCTCGCCCCGTTTCAGGTCGTCCCGGTCGACGCCGAGCCCCGCCAGGAAGGCGTCGAGGCCGGCTTGGGTGGTCTCGAACTGGACGTAGAGGCGACTGGTCTTCCAGTTGTTGGTCTCGTAGTAGGCGACCTCTTCGGAGGGAACCGGGACGGGCACCTCGTAGATGCGGCGCTGGAGCTTGGACGGCCAGCCCTCGGTCATGCCGGTCGCCGCGTACTTCGCCTCCTTCTCCCGGCCGCTGTCGCGGCTCTGGTTGGCGGAGATGACGAGGTAGCCGGCCGGGATGCCGATGAGCAGCACGATGATGAGCAGGGTGAGCGACCGGCGGCGGATCATGTGCCGGCGGTCCTCGGCCGGGGGCCCCGGCTCGTCCGGGGGTCCGGCCTGGTGCGGCAGGGACTCGGTCACAGCGACTCCCGGGTCGTGCGGCGGGCCTCCGCGTACCGCTCGTAGCGCTCGTAGCGCTCCACCCGGCGCCGCTTGGCGCGACGGAACCGACGGGCGACCAGGCGGGCCAGGTCGGCGGCACCGACCATGCCGGCCTCGGGTCCGAGCTGGGCGCGGACGATGCGGGCCTCGGGGCGGTAGCCGCGGCCGGTGAGCTGGCGTTTGAAGGCGTCGCGGGCGGGGCCGATCAGCAGGTCGTCGGCGGCGCTGACCCCGCCGCCGATCACGAAGCAGGACGGGTCGAGGGCGGCGGCGAGGTTGGCGATGCCGACGCCGAGCCACTGGCCGATGTCCTGGAGCAGCTCGACGCACATGGCGTCGCCGTCGCGGGCCAGCTCGGTGATCATCGGGCCGGTGATGTCGCCGATGCTGCCCTTGACGTGCTCGATGATCCCGTACGCCACCGGCGAGTCGGCGGCGGCCAGCTCGCGGGCCTCCCTGACCAGGGCGTTGCCGGAGCTGTACTGCTCCCAGCAGCCGCGGTTGCCGCACGGGCAGCGGTGGCCGCCGGGGACGACCTGCATATGGCCGAACTCGCCGGCGACCCCGTACTTGCCGCGCTTGACCTGGCCGTCCTCGAGGATGGCGCCGCCGATGCCGGTGCCGAGCGTGATCATGACCAGGTGGTCCTCGCCGCGGCCGGCGCCGAAGCGCCACTCGGCCCAGGCGGCGGTGTTGGCGTCGTTGTCCACCAGGACGGGAACGGCCAGGCGGCCGGCGATGCGGTCGCGCAGCGGTTCGTTGCGCCAGGACAGGTGGGGGGCGAACAGGACGCGGTTGCGGTCGGCGTCGACCCAGCCGGCCGCGCCGATGCCGACGGCGTGCACGTCGTGCCGGTCGGAGAGGTCGAGGACCAGCTCGACGATGGTGTCCTCGACGACCTTGGGGCTCTTGGACTTGTCCGGGGTCTCCGTGCGGAGCTTCTCCAGGATGTTGCCGTCGGCGTCCACGACGCCCGCCATGACCTTCGTGCCGCCGATGTCGATGCCGACCGTGGGGACGCGGGGCGCCGTCAGGTGCGAGCGGCGCTCCCGGGTGCCCACGGTGCGCAGGACCGGGGCGCGGCGGGAGCCGATGGGGGCGGTGAAGTCGCGGTAGGTGCTCATCGGGTGCGATTGTGCCGCACGCTCACGCTGGGTGCCGAATGGGCAGGGGGCGGGCGGGACGGTGCGTTGCCGGAAGTCGACGCATCGTGCCTGGTCGCGCCCACACGGCGGAACCGTTCATCGACACCGCTCCGCGCCCCTAGCGGCGTTCCAGCTCGTGGCGTAGATCGTCCAGCTCGTTCCCGCCCGCCATCTGGCGGGTCAGCTCGTCCAGCGTGGTGTCCTCCCGCTCGTGGTTGCCCACCATCGTGCCGCGCTTCAGGAGGACGAAACGGTCGCCCACCAGGTACGCGTGATGCGGATTGTGGGTGATCAACACAACACCCAGACCCTGGTCCCGTGCCGCCGCCACGTACTTCAGGACGACGCCCGACTGCTTCACGCCCAGCGCCGCCGTCGGCTCGTCCAGCACCAGCACCTTGGCGCCGAAGTGCACCGCGCGGGCGATGGCCACGCACTGGCGCTCGCCGCCGGAGAGGGTGCCGATGGGCTGGTCGACGTCGCGGAGGTCGATGCCCATGCGCAGGAGTTCGGCGTGGGTGGTGCGGCGCATGTGGTCGACGTCCATGCGCTTGAAGGGCGCCACGCCCTTGCGGGGCTCGGAGCCCAGGAAGAAGTTGCGCCAGACCGGCATGAGGGGGACGACGGCGAGGTCCTGGTAGACCGTGGCGATGCCCCGGTCCAGGGCCTCGCGCGGGGAGGAGAGGCGGGTCTCCTCCCCGTCCAGGCTCAGCGTGCCGCCGTCGTGCTGGTGCAGACCGGCGATGATCTTGATGAGGGTCGACTTGCCCGCGCCGTTGTCGCCCAGCACGCAGGTGATCTCACCGGCGTGGACCTCCAGGGAGACCCCTTCCAGGGCACGGACGTTGCCGTAGTTCTTGCTGACGCCGGACAGCTCGACGAGCGCCGGACGGCTTTCGGTCTGCGTCACTTGGTGGCCTCCGCGCGCTTGCGGACCCAGGCGTTGAGCAGGGTCGCGAGGAGCAGCATCGCTCCGAGGAAGAACTTGAACCAGTCCGGGTTCCACTCGGCGAAGACGATGCCCTTGCTGGTCATGCCGAAGATCAGGGCGCCGACCGCCGAGCCGACCGCGCTGCCGTAGCCGCCGGTGATCAGACAGCCGCCGATGACGGCCGCGATGATGTAGATCAGCTCGTTGCCCACGCCCTCGCCGGACTGCACGACGTCGTACGAGAAGAGCAGGTGCTGGCCGGAGATCCAGGCGCCGAGGCCGACGCCCATGTAGAGGCCGATCTTGGTCTTGGTGACCGGGACGCCCACCGCGCGGGCGGCGTCCTTGTTGCCGCCGACCGCGAAGATCCAGTTCCCGGCGCGGGTGCGCAGCAGGACCCAGCTGGCGACGGCGACCAGGGCGAGCCACCACAGGATGGTGACCTTGAAGCCGACGCCGCCGACGGTGATCGTGGAGGCGAAGACCTCGCGGGCGGAGTCGAAGCCCTCCATGTCGGCGATGGTCTTGGTGGAGACGGTGCCGTCGATGAGCTTGGTGAAGCCCAGGTTCATGCCGGTCAGCATGAGGAAGGTGCCCAGCGTGATGATGAAGCTGGGCAGCTTGGTGCGGGTGAGCATGAAGCCGTTGAAGGCGCCGATGGCCAGGGTGACCAGCAGGGAGACGCCGACGCCGACCCAGACGTTGGCGGTCATCTGGTAGCTGAACATCGACGACACCAGGGCCGACGAGGTGACCAGGACGCCGGCGGACAGGTCGAACTCGCCGCCGATCATCAGCAGCGCCACGGGTACGGCCATGATGCCGATCGTCGAGGCGGCGTAGAGGACCGTGCTGAGGCTGGAGGCACGCAGGAAGCTGTCGGCGAAGAAGGCGAAGAAGACGAAGACCGCGATCGCGCCGACGACGGAGCCCAGCTCGGGGCGGCCGAGGAGTTTCCGCAGCGGAGAGGCGTGCAGAATCCTTTCGTCAGCGTCGGCGTCCTTGACCTGTGCGGCGCTCATCGGGTGCCTCGCCTGGTGTAGTCGGCCAGCTCGGCGGCGTCGTCCTTGGTGATGATCTGCGGCCCGGTGAGCACCGGGCGGCCGCCGCCGAGGACGTCGGCGTTGTACTTGTACAGCCACAGCAGGTCGACCGCCTCGTAGCCCTGGAGGTAGGGCTGCTGGTCGACGGCGAAGCCGAGGGAGCCGTCCTCCAGTCCGGCGGCCACCTTGGCGTTGAGGTCGAAGGTGTCGATCTCGGCCTTGCTGCCCGCGCCCTGCTTGGCCTTCACGGCGGTGTCGGCGTACGGCGCGCCGAGGGTGACGACGGCGTCGACGGCCTTGTCGGTCTGGAGCTTGGCCTCGATGGCGGACTGCACGTCCGGCATGCTGGTGCCGTTGACGTAGAGCCGCTGGACCTTGCCGTCGAAGGTCTTCTCCACGCCGTCGCAGCGCTGCTCGTGGCCGACGTTGCCCTGCTCGTGCAGGACGCAGACCGCCTTCTCGCGCCCGCGCTCGTTCAGCTCCTCGCCGACCGCCTCGCCGGCGATGGTCTCGTCCTGGCCGACGTGGGTGAGGGCGCCGAAGTCCTTGGACTCGGCGGAGCCGGAGTTCACGGTGATCACCGGGATGCCGGCCCGGCGCGCGCGGTCCAGGGCGGACTTCATCGCGGCGGGCTTGGCGAGGGTGACGATGATCCCGTCGACCTTCTTGTCGATGGCCGCGTTCACGAGCTGCGCCTGCTGCTGCGCCTCGTCGTCGTGGGAGTACAGGAAGTTGATGTTGTCCTTCACGGCGGCCTGCTCGGCGCCGCTCTGGACGATGTCCCAGAAGGTGTCGCCGTCACCCGAGTGGGTGATCATCGCGAAGGTCCAGCGGGGCGTGTTCACCGCGGCCTTCCCCTGGGCCGACGCGGCCTTGCGGGCGTCCTCGGCGCGCTTGCCTCCCGTGCTGCTGCAGCCGGCCAGGGACAGCGACAGTGCCCCTGCCAGCGCGATGCCCACCCATGTCCGAAACCGTGCCACGAGGCCGTGCCCTTCTTGCTGTGCCGTGCTGTGCGTGCCGGGTCCCGCGGCAGCCCGACCGGGCTCCGGAAACCACAAACGCCCCATTGTCCGACATGGCGAACGAGCCTCTGGCGCCGGGGAGCGGACGTCGGTCACATTGTCCGGACATTGCGACGTACCCGCACGGCGAGCCGCGGGACGCCGGCGGTCACCGACGGACTCCCCGGGCGGGGCGTGTCAGGAGCGCACGAGCAGCTGGAACTCGAAGGAGTAGCGGGACGGCCGGTAGGTGTGGGTGCCGAACTCGACCGCGCGCCCCGTGTCGTCGAAGGTGGTGCGTTCCATGGTGAGCAGCGGCGCGCCCTCGTGCTCGCCGAGCCGTTCGGCCTCCTCCGCGGTGGCGGCGCGGGCGCCGATGGACTGGCGGGCGCTGTGCAGGGTGATGCCGGCGGCCCGCATCAGCCGGTACAGGCCGGTGGCCTCCAGCTGTCCGGTGTCCAGGTCGACGAGCCCGGGCGGCAGGTGGTTGCACAGGTACGCCATCGGCTCCCCGTGCGCCAGCCGCAGCCGCTCCACGCGGTGCACCTCGCTCCCCTCGGCGACGCCGAGCGCGGCGGCGACCTCGGCGGTCGCGGGGACGACCGTGTTGACCAGGACCTTCGTGGCCGGGCGCTGGCCGGCGGCCTCCAGGTCGTCGTAGAGGCTGCTCAGCTCCAGCGGGCGCTTGACCTTGCTGTGGACGACCTGGGTGCCGACGCCGCGGCGGCGTACCAGCAGGCCCTTGTCGACCAGCGACTGGATGGCCTGGCGGACCGTGGGGCGGGACAGACCGAGCCGCCCGGCCAGCTCGATCTCGTTGCCCAGCAGGCTCCCGGGGGTCAGCTCGCCGTGCTCGATCGCCGCCTCGAGCTGCTGCGACAGCTGGAAGTACAGCGGCACGGGGCTGCTGCGATCCACGCTGAGGTCCAGCGACACGGTCGGGTCCACTTCTGGTTTCGGCACGGGCCCGAGCGTAGCTCCGTGCGCTGATGACGGGAAGTTGTGTAGTTCGATTGTCCGGACATACGCATTGACAGGGTGCGGGCTGTGAGCCCACTTTGATTCCATGCGCATCGGGGTCATCGGTACGGGCCGGATCGGCACCGTTCACGCCAACACGCTCAGCCGCCACCGGGACGTCGGGTCCTTGATCCTCACCGACGCGGACCTGTCGCGGGCCCAGGATCTGGCGCACCGGCTCGGTGAGACGGCGGCGCCCGGGGTGGACGAGATCTTCCGGTGGGGCGTGGACGCCGTGGTGATCACGACGGCGACGCCGGCCCACGCCGAGTTGATCGGCCGGGCGGCGCGCTCGGGGCTGCCGGTGTTCTGCGAGAAGCCCATCGCGCTGGACGTGCCGGGCACCTTGCAGGCGATCGCGGAGGTGGAGGCCGCCGGGACGATCCTGCAGATGGGCTTCCAGCGCCGTTTCGACGCCGGCTACCGGGGCGCGCGGGAGGCGGTGCGGTCCGGGCGGCTGGGCCGGCTGCACACCGTCCGCGCGCTGACCAGCGACCAGGCCCCGCCGCCGGCCGCGTACCTGCCGCAGTCCGGCGGGCTCTACCGGGACACGCTCATCCACGACTTCGACGTGCTGCGCTGGGTGACCGGGCGGGAGGTCGTCGACGTGTACGCCGGCGGGTCCGACGCCGGGCCGCCGATGTTCCGGGCGGCCGACGACGTGGACACCGGCGCGGCGCTGCTGACGCTGGACGACGGCACGCTCGCCACGGTGACCGCGACGCGGCTGAACGGCGCGGGGTACGACGTGCGCATGGAGCTGGCCGGTGAGCTGGACCAGATCGTGGTCGGGCTGGACGACCGTACGCCGATCGCCTCGACGGAGCCGACCGGGCCGCCGGCCGCGGACAAGCCCTGGACCGGGTTCGTGGAACGGTTCGGCCCCGCCTACGAGGCGGAGCTTGCGGCCTTCGTGGAGGTGGTGCGCGGGGAGCGGGCCAACCCGTGCGACGGGCGCGAGGCCCTGCGGGCGCTGCTGATCGCCGAGGCGTGCGACGTCTCCCGGCGCGAGCGCAGGCCGGTGCGGCCGGCGGAGGTCGAGGCGGCCGCGTCGTCGGTGGCGGGGTAGCCGGTAGCCCTTCGGGGCGGTGGCGGGGTAGCCCTCCGGGGCCGCACGGGCGCGCACGGCCCCCGCGCTTCAGCGTCCGTCCTCCTCGTACGCGTCCAGAAGCCCCGCGTCGTACGCGAGCAGCGCGATCTGCACCCGGTTGCCGAGGCCGAGCTTGGCGAGGATGCGGGAGACGTGGGTCTTGACGGTGGCCACGCTCATGAAGAGTTCCGCCGCGATGGCGGCGTTGGCCAGGCCCCGGCCGACCGCGACGGCGACCTCGCGCTCGCGTTCGTTGAGGGTCTCGATGCGGGCCCGCGCACGGGTGCGCCGGACGTCGGCCGCGCCGCCGGCCGCGTGCTCCATCAGCCGCCGGGTCACCGCGGGCGAGAGGACGGGGTCCCCGGCCGCGACCCTGCGCACCGCGTCGAGGATCTCCGCGGGCGGGGTGTCCTTCAGGACGAAACCGGCGGCGCCGGCGCGCAGCGCCCGCAGCACCTGCTCGTCGGCGTGGAAGGTGGTGAGGACGATGACCTGCGGGGCGTCCGGTCGGCCCCGCAGCCGCTCGGTGGCCGTCAGACCGTCCATGCCCGGCATGCGGATGTCCATGAGGACGACGTCCGGGCGGGTGCGGTCGACGAGCCCGGCGACCTCGTCGCCGTCGGCGGCCTCCCCCACGATCTCGACGTCGTCGGCCCCGCCGAGCATGAAGGACAACCCGGCCCGCACCAACGGGTCGTCGTCGACGAGGAGGAGTCTGATGGCAGTCATGGCCTCTACGTAATCAGGTCGACGGGGGTCGGTTCAGGCCGACGGGGTCACTGCCCGTTCGGGCCGACGGTGTCACTGCCCGTTCACGCGACGACGGCACCGCGCGCCGGGTGCCCGGTTCATCCCCACGGCAGCCGGGCCCGTACCTCGAAGCCGCCCTCGGGGGTCGGGCCGTGGTCCAGGGTGCCGCCCGTGAGGGAGGCCCGCTCGGTGAGCCCGATCAGCCCCTGCCCGGAGCCGGGTACGTGCGGAACCTCCCCCTCGGGTGCGGTGTTGCGCACGGTCAGCACCAGACCGTCGCCCCGGGCCCCGGAGACGGAGACGGTGACCTCGGTGCCGGGCGCGTGTTTGCGCGCGTTGGTCAGTGCCTCCTGGGCGATGCGGTACGCGGTGCGGCCGACGGAGGCGGGAACCGCGGCGGCGTCGGCGACGCGGGCGACGAGGACGACCTTCATGCCGGCCTCCCGGGACTCGGCGACCAGTCCGTCGAGCGCGGCGAGCGTCGGCTGGGGACGGCCCGCGTCCTCGGACTCCCCGGCGCGGAGCACGCCGATGATCTCCCGCAGGTCCTGGAGGGCGTCGTGTGCGCTCTCCCGGATCACGCCGGCCGCCCGCGCGACGTCCTCGCGGGACGCGTCGGGCCGGAACTCCAGGGCGCCCGCGTGCACGCTGAGCAGGGTCAGCCGGTGGGCCAGCACGTCGTGCATCTCGCGCGCGATGGCCTCACGGGCCAGCCGCTGCGCTTGTTCGGCCCGCAGCCGTGCCTCCGCCTCCGCGTGCCGGGCACGGTCGCGCAGGCTCAGCAGGAGCCGCCGCTTGGAGCGGACGAGCAGGCCCCAGCCGATGACCGTGACACCGAGCAGCACGCTGATGAAGAGCGACGCGAGATAGGGCAGGCCCGGCTCCGGACGCATCCAGTAGAACAGGGGCGTCACGGCGAGACTCGCGCCGCCGATCCAGGCCACGTACCGGAACGGCCGGTGCACGGCGAGCGTGAACAGGGAGAGGAGGACCGCGCCGCCCGCGGTGGCCGACAGGAGCGAGACCGGCACCATCGCCACGGCCAGGCCCACCGGCCACCTGCGCCGGAGCCAGACGGCGGCGCAGGACAGGGCTCCGATCACCTGGTCGGCGACGGCCATGGCGGCGGAGAGGTTCTCGTCGTCCAGCACGTCGGCGGCCAGGAGTCCGATGGTGACCGCCAGCAGGAAGCAGCCGAAGTCGACGAACCAGTCGCGGGCGGTGCGCCGGGGCCTGCCGCCGGGACGGGACCGTTCCGGGTACAGGTCCTCGACCAGCGCCGAGGGCAGCGCCCAGCGCCGCCCCGGGAGCGCCGTGGGTACCGTGGCCTGCTTGTCACCGTTCACAGTCGACAAATCTACGCACCGGTCGTGACCGGGACGGCCGGGCGAGGGGGATCGCCGACCGAAGTCGAGGGACCGGATACTTTCGGCGCACCGGGGCCCGCCGGACGGCGCCTTGTGACGGGCAGGACTCGCCCCGCGGCCGATGTGTGTGGGGGGACCGCGGGGCGAGGGTCGGGGCATGAAGGAATTGCTGGAGTTCCTGGGGCTGATCGCCGTGATCCAGGGCGTGGCCGCCCTGGTGCACGAGTTCACCGACTGGAAATGGGGCCTGGTGCAGCGGATCGGTTTCCTCGACGGCTACGAGGTGTACGCGGGTGTCGTGCTGCTCGCTCTCGGCGGCGCGCTGTTCGCCGCCGCCGAGAGCCGGAAGTCCGGGTGAGCCGAGTCCCCGGACCGGCGGTGGGCGCCCTCAGCAGCCGTGGTCGACGAGGTCGAACGAGGCGTAGTGGTCGGCCGTGTAGTAGTCCTCCTGATACGACTCACCGGTGACGATGCGGCGGGCGCCCCGGGTGTCGGAGCCCGGGGTGATCACCGTGTACTCGTGGTAGTACCCGGTGGTGCGGCTGGGCAGGATGCCCTCCCGGTTCTGGAAGACGGTGCCGTCCTGCTCGAACGGGTAGGGGCCGCCCTGCTCGATCAGGTCGAGGGTGTCGTGGGCCTGGGAGGGCAGGTCGCTGTAGCAGATGTCGCCGACCGCGGCGGGGGCGGCGCCGGCCGGGCTCGCCGAGACGGCGCCGCCGACGAGGAGGGTGGACAGGACTGCGGCTGCTGCGCCGAACCGAGCGACGCGTGGGGGGAATCGCATGACCTCATGATGACGCGCGTAGACAGTGGCATGTCAATGACAAGACGGTGGAGTTTCCCGGGACGTCATATGTGTTTTCGGGAAGTTCACACGGGCGTTGGCGTCCGACCCCGAGGTCCGTGTCCGTTCGCCGCCAGCGTCCGGCGGGCCGGGCCGGTGGGATGGAGCCATGAACACGAGCGCGAGCACGACCACCTTCACGAACACGGACACGAACCCGGCCCCTTCCGCACTCCTCCCGGCCCCTCTCGCCGGCCGTACCGCCCTGGTGACCGGCGGCAGCCGCGGCATCGGCGCGGCGACCGCGCTGCGACTGGCGCGGGACGGTGCCGATGTGGCCCTGACCTATGTGAACCGCGAGGACGCCGCCAAGGAGGTCGTCCGGGCCGTCGAGGCCATGGGCCGCCGGGCGGTGGCGCTGCGCGCGGACAGCGCCGACGCGGACGGGGCGGCGGAGGCGGTGGAACGTACCGCCGAGGCGCTGGGCCGGCTCGACGTGCTGGTCAACAACGCGGGCGTCGGCCTGCTCGGCCCCCTCGACGGCTTCTCGGTCGCCGACGTGGACCGGGTGCTGGCGGTCAACGTGCGGGGCGTCTTCCTCACGTCACGGGCGGCCGCGGCCCGCATGACGGACGGCGGGCGGATCATCACCGTCGGCAGTTGCATGGCGCTGCGGGTGCCGGGGCCCGGCGGGACGCTGTACGCGATGAGCAAGGCGGCGCTGGTCGGACTGACCAGGGCGCTGGCCCGGGAGCTGGGCGGTCGGGGCATCACCGCGAACATCGTCCACCCCGGGCCCATCGACACCGACATGAACCCGGCCGACGGCCCGTACGCCGACGGGCAGGCGGCGATGACCGCGCTGGGCCGCTTCGGCAGGGCCGAGGAGGTGGCGGCGACCGTCGCCCACCTGGCGTCGGCGTCCTACGTCACCGGGGCGGAGTTCTCGGTGGACGGCGGTCACGCCGCCTGACGCCGGCGGCGAGGACGGGGCGGGCACCGCCGCGCCGGAAGTGACGACGGCGCCCGTCCGCCCCGGCGCCGGGAGACACGCGTGGGGCGCGCCGGTGCTGTCCAGGCCGGGCGCGCCCCACGGGTCCACGGGGTGGGTCAGCCGCCCAGCTCCTGGTGGCGGGCGGCGAGGTGGGCCGCGCCGTCCTCGGTCAGCGAACCGAACAGGCGCAGGCGGGAGATGCCGCCGTCGGGGAAGATGTCCACGCGCGCGTGGGTGCCGACGGCCGCCTCGGGCAGGACGAAGCGGTGGTTGGTGTCGGGCTGCATGCGGGTGCGCGGCAGGACCTCGCGCCACTCGCCGGACTCGCCGTCCTTCACGGACACCGAGGCCCAGCCGGCCGAGTTGCCCTTCAGGTACGCCGTGTCGATCTCGATCGCGCGGATCTGGACGCGGTCCACCAGCCGGTAGCTGATCCAGTCGTTGCCCTGGTCGCGGCGGCGGCGGGTCTCCCAGCCGTCGTCCATCTTGCGGGAGCGGCCCGGCTGGATGGTGTTGGTGGCCGGCGAGTAGAAGAGGTTGGAGGCGTCCTCGACCTGGCCGCCGTTCTCCAGGGCGACGACGTCGAAGGTGCCGAGGGCGGCGAGCCACGCCGGGTCGGGCACGACCTCGCCGTAGACGCGCAGGCGGGCGATGCCGCCGTCGGGGTGCTGCTTGAGGCGCAGGTGGGTGAAGCGCTGCTCGGCCGAGACGGCGAAGCCGTTGGCGGCGTGGCCGCCGACCGCGGTGCGCGGGACGAGGGTCGTCCACTTCACGTCGTCGGCGAGCAGTTCCTCGGGCGACGGGGAGCCGGCGACCGAGGTGCCCTCGACGGAGACGGCCTGCGGGTAGTTGCCGCGGAAGTGGGCGGTGTCGACGACGATGCCGCGGATCACGCCGGGGGCGCCGAGGCGGATCAGCGCCCAGTCGTGGTCGTCCTCGGTGGGCCAGGGGTGCTCGGCGGAGACACCGCGGCGCCGGCGGGTCTCCCAGCCGTCCATGACCTTGCCCTTGTGCCCGAAGTGCTCGGGGTCGAACTCGGCGCGCTCGGGCACCAGCAGGTTCTCGCGCTGGGCGAAGAACTCGTCGTTGGCGGCGACGACACCCGCGCCGAGCTGCCGGTCGGCAAGATTGGCGTACTGGGTGAAGGGGAGGTCGGCGGTGCGGTAGTCCGCGTACGGGTCGCCGCCTCCGTAGGGGTTCGCGTCTCCGGTGAAGCTGGCCAACGAGGTGTTCTGCTGGGCCGTCACGGTGATCAGGTGTTCCTCTCGGGTTCGTTCGTCGTGTGGGTCGGGGCAGGTCCGGACGTGGGTCACGGGGTCCGGGTGAGGAGCTGTCCCTTCGGGTCGGTGAACGCGCCGTCCGCCACGATGCGCGCTCCGCGCAGCCAGGTGGACTTCACGACGCCGTACAGGGTCTTGCCCGCGTACGCGGTGACGCGGTTGCGGTGCTGGAGGGCGGCCGGGTCGACGGTGAAGGTCTCGTCGGGGGCGAGGACCGCGAAGTCGGCGTCGTGGCCGGCCGCGATGGCGCCCTTGTGTCCGTCCAGGCCGACCTGGCGGGCCGTGTTCGCGGACATCCAGCGCACGATGTCCTCCAGGCCGAGGCCGCGCTCGCGGGCCTTGGTCCACATCGCCGGGAGGCTGAGCTGGAGGCCGGCGATGCCGCCCCAGGCGGTGGCGAAGTCGTCGGTCTTCAGGTCGGCGGTGGACGGCGAGTGGTCGGTGACCACGCAGTCGATGGTGCCGTCCACGAGCGCCTGCCACAGCAGGTCCTGGTTGGCGGCCTCGCGGATGGGCGGGCAGCACTTGAACTCGCTGGCGCCGTCGGGCACTTCCTCGGCGGTGAGGGTGAGGTAGTGCGGGCAGGTCTCGACGGTCACCCGCACGCCGTCGGCGCGGGCCTCGGCGATCAGCGGCAGGGCGTCGCTGGAGGAGAGGTGCAGGATGTGCACGCGGGCGTTGAACCGCTTGGCCTGCGCCAGGAGGGTCGCGATCGCGGTGTCCTCGGCGTCGCGCGGGCGGCTGGCGAGGAAGTGCGCGTACTTGGGACCGCCCTGCTGCGGGGCGGCGGCCAGGTGGTGCGGGTCCTCGGCGTGCACGATCAGCAGGCCGTCGAAGGCGGCGATCTCCGCCAGCGACCGGGCCAGCTGCTCCTGGTCGAGGTGCGGGAACTCGTCCACGCCCGACGGGGACAGGAACGCCTTGAAGCCGAAGACCCCGGCCTCGTGCAGGGGGCGCAAGTCCTTGACGTTGTCGGGCAGCGCGCCGCCCCAGAAGCCGACGTCGATGTGAGCCTTGTCGGCGGCGACCTCGCGCTTGGTGCGCAGGTTGTCGACCGTGGTGGTCGGCGGTATGGAGTTCAGCGGCATGTCGACGAGGGTGGTGATGCCGCCGGCCGCCGCGGCGCGGGTGGCGGTCCAGAAGCCCTCCCACTCGGTGCGGCCGGGGTCGTTCACATGCACGTGGGTGTCGACCAGGCCGGGCAGGACGACGTGGTCGCCGACGTCCTCCAGCCGGGCGCCGTCCGGCACGGGGGCGTCGTACGGCAGGACCGCCGTGATCTTCTCCCCGGTCACCGCGATCGACGCGGCGCGTGTCCCCTCGGGGGTGATGACGCGCGTCGAGCGCAGCACCAGTTCAGCTCCGGACACCCGAAACCCCTCTTTCTGCCGCCGAGTTTTTCAACGTTCTGTTGAAGCCTCCTGTCGAAGGAGTCTTCATTCCCGCTCCCGTGCCGTCAAGAGGCACCCTTTGTGCGGGCATGCCCACGGCTCAGCCCTGGACGTTTCCACAAAGCGGAATTAGAATTCCAGCAAGCAGAACGTAGCTACGTACAAGCCGGTAGTCAACCGGCTGCCGGGTACGCTTCTTTCCTCCCGCCAGCCCCGAAAGGAACGTGCCGTGCCGACGTCCAGCGCCAGCACCACCGACTCCGCCAGGTCCGCCACAGGTGGCGTCCAGTCCCTGGAACGCGCCTTCGACCTGCTCGAACGGATGGCGGACGCGGGCGGCGAGGTCGGCCTCAGCGAGCTGTCCGCGAGCAGCGGACTTCCGCTTCCGACCATCCACCGTCTGATGCGCACCCTCGTGGCCTGCGGCTACGTACGCCAGCAGCCCAACCGGCGGTACGCGCTCGGCCCGCGCCTGATCCGGCTCGGCGAGTCCGCCTCCCGGCTGCTCGGCACCTGGGCCCGCCCCCACCTGGCCCGCCTGGTCGAGGAGACCGGCGAGACGGCGAACATGGCGCTGCTCGACGGCGACGAGATCGTGTACGTCGCGCAGGTGCCGTCCAAGCACTCGATGCGCATGTTCACCGAGGTCGGCCGGCGCGTCCTGCCGCACTCCACCGGCGTCGGCAAGGCGCTGCTCGCGGACTTCCCGGCGGACGAGGTGCGGGCCCTGCTCGGCCGCACCGGCATGCCGGCCGCGACCGAGAAGACGATCACCACTCCGGACGGCTTCATCGCGGCGCTGGAGGAGGTGCGGCGCCAGGGCTACGCGATCGACGACAACGAGCAGGAGATCGGCGTCCGCTGCCTGGCCGTCTCCGTGCCCAACTCCCCCACCGCCGCCGCGATCTCGATCTCCGGTCCGGCCGGCCGGGTCACGGAGGCCGCGACCGACCGGATGGTGCCGCTGCTGCAGCAGGTGGCGGCGGAGCTGTCGGAAGCGCTGCTCACCTCGAACGGCAACGGCGGCCCGGCCGCCTAGGACCCGCCCGGGAGACCGGTCCCCGGCGCCGACGCGACCCGCGTCGCGGGTGCCGCCCCGGTCACCGGCTCAGCGGCGCGGCGGATCGCCGAACAGCTCCACCGCGTGACGGACCTCCGTCAGCCCTCGCGACAGCGCGCTGACGGAGCCGATCGCGCCCGCCACCAGCAGCAGCGAGCGGTGCAGCCGGCTCACCTCCGGGACACCGTGCTCCGACATCGCGGCGAGATCGGCCAGCTCGTCCTCGGCGACGGCCCGGTCCGGAAAGTCGGCGGGCAGCACGGCGAGCTGGCGGCGCAACCGCGCCACGGCGGTGCGCAGCGCGACCACCCTCACGTCCTCGTCGCCGACGGTCACCTGCCCCTGCCCCGAGCTACGCAACACAGCCCTCCCCCTCGCACCCCGTTGTGCGCCCCTGCGCGGTGAACGTGCCGAGCGCCCCCTGACGCCGGGCGGGCGCCGGGGACGCGGGCCAGTAAACGCCACCCGCACCGGACGCGCCACCGCGCGGACCGAAATTCAGTCTCCGGAAAACCCGTCTCCGGCCCGGAGTTTGGCGGCCCGTCAGGTATGCAGGACGCATGACGCAGACCAAGGAGCAGGTGGCGGGGCTGCTGCTCGCCGCCGGGGGCGGACGGCGGCTCGGCGGACGGCCCAAGGCCCTGCTCGAACACCGTGGACATCCACTCGTCGCACACGCGCTCGACGCCCTGCGCGCCGCCGGATGCACCCGCGTGCACGTCGTCCTGGGGGCGCGCGCCGCAGCCGTGCGCGAGCGGATGGCGCTCGACGGAATCCTCGACGGGCACGAGGGGTGCGTGCTCGTGGAGAACCCCGACTGGGAGCGGGGCATGGGGTCGTCGTTGCGCGCCGGACTCGACTCGCTCGCCGCCACCGGGGCCCGGGCCGCGCTGGTCTCGCTGGTGGACCAGCCCGGTATCGACGCGCGGGCGATGACGCGGGTGCGCGACGGATTCCGGGACGCGACCTCGCTCGTGGCCGCGACGTACGCCGGCGTGCGCGGCCATCCGGTCCTGCTCGGCGCGGACCACTGGGCGGGCGTGATGGCGACTGCCACCGGGGACCGGGGGGCACGCGCCTATCTGAGGGAACACGAGGCGGAGATCGCGCTCGTGGAGTGCGGGGACGTGGCACGGCCCTACGACATCGACACCGAGGCCGACCTGCGCCACCTTGAGTGAGGGGTGTGGCACTGGGCGCCACTGTCCCTCGACTCAGAGAATCTCGACGTCAACAAACCATTGAAGTTCCACGATGAGGAAACTACTATCCACTGACCAGAAGCACTCGACCGCACAACGAGTGCTCTATGCCCCATACGTGCCCGTTGGCACCCGGTGCCACCGCTGAAGGAAGTGACAGCTCATGTCCGCACCAGCGCCGTCCACGCTGGCCATCGTCGACGCCGAGCCCCTGCCCCGGCAGGAGGAGGTCCTCACCGATGCGGCGCTCGCCTTCGTGGCCGAGCTGCACCGGCGGTTCACGCCCCGGCGTGACGAGCTCCTCTCCCGCCGTGCCGAGCGCCGCGCCGAGATCGCCCGCACCTCCACGCTCGACTTCCTCCCGGAGACCGCCGCCGTCCGCGCGGACGACTCCTGGAAGGTGGCCCCCGCTCCGGACGCGCTCCAGGACCGCCGGGTCGAGATCACCGGCCCGACCGACCGCAAGATGACCATCAACGCCCTCAACTCGGGCGCCAAGGTCTGGCTCGCGGACTTCGAGGACGCCTCGGCGCCCACCTGGGAGAACGTCGTCCTCGGCCAGCTCAACCTGATGGCCGCCTACACCCGCACCATCGACTTCACGGACGAGCGCACCGGCAAGTCCTACGCCCTGCGCCCGAACGAGGAGCTGGCGACCGTCGTCATGCGCCCGCGCGGCTGGCACCTCGACGAGCGCCACCTCCAGGTCGACGGCCGCCCGGTCCCCGGCGCCCTGGTCGACTTCGGCCTGTACTTCTTCCACAACGCCCAGCGCCTGCTGGACCTCGGCAAGGGCCCGTACTTCTACCTGCCCAAGACCGAGTCGCACCTGGAGGCCCGCCTCTGGAACGAGGTGTTCGTCTTCGCGCAGGACTACGTCGGCATCCCGCAGGGCACCGTCCGCGCCACCGTCCTGATCGAGACGATCACGGCCGCGTACGAGATGGAGGAGATCCTCTACGAACTGCGCGACCACGCCTCCGGGCTGAACGCGGGCCGCTGGGACTACCTCTTCTCCATCGTCAAGAACTTCCGTGACGGCGGCGAGAAGTTCGTCCTGCCGGACCGCAACGCGGTGACGATGACCGCCCCGTTCATGCGGGCGTACACCGAACTCCTCGTCCGCACCTGCCACAAGCGCGGCGCGCACGCGATCGGCGGCATGGCGGCCTTCATCCCGTCGCGCCGGGACGCCGAGGTCAACAAGGTGGCCTTCGAGAAGGTCCGCGCCGATAAGGACCGCGAGGCCGGCGACGGCTTCGACGGCTCCTGGGTCGCCCACCCCGACCTGGTCCCGATCGCCATGGAGTCCTTCGACAAGGTCCTCGGCGACAAGCCGAACCAGAAGGACCGCCTGCGCGAGGACGTCGACGTCAAGGCGGCCGACCTGATCGCCATCGACTCCCTGGACGCCAAGCCGACGTACGCGGGCCTGGTCAACGCCGTCCAGGTCGGCATCCGGTACATCGAGGCGTGGCTGCGCGGCCTCGGCGCCGTCGCCATCTTCAACCTGATGGAGGACGCGGCCACCGCCGAGATCTCCCGCTCCCAGATCTGGCAGTGGATCAACGCGGGCGTCGTCCTCGACAACGGCGAGCGGGTCACCGCCGAGCTGGCCCGCAAGGTGGCCGCCGAGGAGCTGGCGAACATCCGCGCCGAGATCGGTGACGAGGCTTTCGCGGCCGGCAACTGGCAGCAGGCCCACGACCTGCTGCTGACCGTCTCGCTCGACGAGGACTACGCCGACTTCCTCACGCTGCCGGCGTACGAGCAGCTGAAGGGCTGAGCCCGGCTCCGCCTTCGCACCCGACCGCGCCCCCGGTACCGCACAGCACCGGAGGCGCGGTCGCGCGTTCAGTCCAGGTGCACGGACCAGTCCTGCTCGGCGGGGGGCTTGCCGTGCAGATCGGGGACCTGCTTCAGCCAGTCGGGCCGGCCGCGCCGGGTGCGCTCCGCTCGGGCCGCGTTCTCGGCGGCGAGTTCCTCGCGGCTCGGGAAGTCGGTGGGCAGCCACTGGCCGGAGGCGCGGACTCGCGCGTGCAGGTAGCCGACGTAGGCGGCGCGCACCTCGTCGGGCGTGTCGAGGCCCGCCTCGCAGGTCAGCCACTCCTCGGGCACCCGTGCCACGACCTCGCGCAGCAGCTCCTCGGTCACCTTCGGCGCCAGCTCGGCGTCGGCGGCCCGGACGTCGGGGGCGTGGTGGCCGAGGGCGTGATGGCGGAAGTCGTACGCCTTCTCGGGCGGGGAGGCGCCCCAGCGGTGGTGGAAGACCAGGGCCGCGCCGTGGTCGATCAGCCACAGCCGGGGCCGGACCGCGCCGGAGGTGGGCCACACCATCAGGTTGGAGCTGTGCACGGTCCGGTCGACGTTCACGGTGAGGGCGTCCAGCCAGACGACGCGGCCGGCCTCCGCCGCGTCCACCGGGAACACCTCGGCCAGCTCGGGCGTGAGGTCGGCGCCACCCGACAGGTAGTCCATGCCCAGGTTGAGCCCCGCACTGGCGTCCAGCAGGTCCCGCACCTCCTGGTGCGGTTCGCCGGCGCCGATCGCCGGATCGAAGTGGGCGAGCACCAGCTCCGGCACCCGCAGCCCGAGTTCCCGCGCCAGCTCCCCCACGATCACCTCGGCGACCAGCGCCTTGCGGCCCTGCGCGGAGCCGGTGAACTTCAGGACGTAGGTGCCGAGGTCGTCGGCCTCGACGACGGCGGGGACGGAGCCGCCGGAGCGCAGGGGCTCGATGTAGCGGGTGGCGGTGACTTCGGTGAGCATGGGGCGAGCATATGCACGCCGGCCGGCCCGGGGACGCGACGGCGTCCCGCCCCGGGGCGGCCGCACCGGTGGTGGTCTTCCTGTTCCTCCAGCGGTACATCCACAACGGCTTCGCCCAGGGAGCCGCGAAGCAGCACGGCGGCCGCCGCTCACACCCTCCGCAGCGGGTTGGCGAGCGGTCGGTACCGCGCGTCGGCGCCGTCCGCGCCCGTCCAGCGGAGCAGAAGATTGGTCTTGCCGGGGAGGGTGGGCGCGGTGAGCAGGGCCGGGATCTCCGGCAGGTCGTCGTGGCGCGCCAGGGCGCGGCGGGCGGCGGGCCAGGGGTCGAGGCCGGGGTGGTGCTCGGCCAGGGCGGCGGCGATCTCCACGAGGTGGTTGACGACGAGGCAGTACACCAGCCGTTCCCAGCCGGCCGCCCGCGAGGTGTCCGGTCGCAGCTTGACGCCCTCGGCGTCGCGGAAGAGCGCCTGCACCGGTGTGCCGGCGGGGTCCACGGCGACCAGGGTGTTCTGCAGGTGCGCCTCCAGGACGACGCCGTCCTCGGCGAAGGCGGTGAGCACGGGCGGGACGACGGCGGTGAGGTACGCCTCCCACCAGGCCGCCGGGTCGCCGGCGGCCGCCAGGGGGTTGCCCTCGAAGCCCTCGACGAGCGCGGCGGCGAGCAAGGGGGTCGCGCCGGGCAGGACGTGGTCCCGCAGTCCGTCGCGGACCACGACGGCCAGTTCCTCGAAGGCGAAGCCGGCCGTGCGGTAGCCGCGGTCGCCGAGCCAGGCGGCCGGCGGGCCGATGGCGTCGAACGCCTCGGTGACGGCGGTGTCGGTGCGGCGCAGCTTCAGCAGGTCGTGGCGCCACAGCCGGCGGACGTCGTTGGTGATGCGTACGTCGAGGCTGAACTTGAGGAAGAGGTCCGGGCCGGGGGCGTAGACCGTGCGGATCGCGGCCGTCGGCCAGGCGAAGAAGCCGGTGGTGCCCAGGCGCCGGAGCCGGCCGTCGGCGAAGGCGGGGGCGAGGGTGCCCGCGGTGAGGTCGAGCTGCCAGGGGTGGGCCGGGAGCAGCCGGTAGCCGGGCGGGGCCGCGGCCAGGCCGTCCAGGGCGGAGGTGTCGCCCTCCTCGACGACCGTGTCCTCGCGCACCGCGAGCAGGGTCAGCGGGAAGCGGGCGTGCGCCTCGGGCGCGTACGGCAGCCAGCCGGTGTGCGGGCCCCCGCCGCGCGCCTTGGGAGCGGGGTGATGGGTGTGGCCGGTGATCAGGGCCTGTTCGGAGCGGAGGTAGGGGTCCTGGGGCGGGGTCGCGCGGGCGCGGGCGGTGAGCAGGGCGGCGACCGCGTCCCGGCTGTCGGTCATCTCGGTGGGCAGCTCGTGGTTGGGCAGGCCGGTGTGGCGGCGCAGTTCCTCCGCGACGAGTTTGACCAGTTCGGGGTGGTCGACCGGTTGCCAGCCGCCCGTCGCCGTGCCGACCTCCGGTTCGGCGGGGCGGCGTCCGGCCCGTACCCGCAGCAGTCTGCCGCCGGGCAGCCGGTACACCGGCCGGGGGCCGGGGCCCGGCAGGGGTTCGGCCACCTCGCGCAGCAGGCAGTTGAGCAGCGGCACCGCCGCGTAGGCGTCGGCGCGTTCGGCCACGCTCGGACGGGCGGCGTCGGCGCGCTCGGTGACGCCCGGCGAGGCGGCGTCGGCGCCGGTGGGCGGGGGCAGGAAATCCACGCGTTCCACTCGTTCCCTACGGTCTGTCCATGGCGGAGAGGCGGAGGCGATCAGTATGTCTGCCGTCGTCCTCGTGCCGTGACCTCCGGCCCGTAACCGATTCGTACCCCGAGGAGCCCGCCCGTGCATCGTCCCCCCACCGCCGAGGCCGAGGTCGCCGACGAACTGGCCGCCCTCAGGCCCGGACTGCTCCCCGGGTTCACGGCCGGGCTGCCGGGCGCCCGTGCCGCCGTGCTGACCCGGCTGTGGCGTGCGTTCGCCCATGAGCCGCTGCCCTGGATCGCGAGCCGCCGCCGCGTGCGCGACGGCCTCGTCCTGCGCCTTCGGGACGGCCGCCGGCTGTCCGGTCCGGCCGCCGACCCGTACCGGACGGACGCCTACGTCCGCGTCGTACGCCTCGACGACGTCCCCTACGACGATCCGGCGCGGCTGACGGCGGATCTGGCCGTGGCGCACTCGGCGGGGTTCGCCGCGGAACTGGGGCACAGCGTGGCGTCGTTGGCGCTGTCCCGGACGGCCCCGGAGAATCACCCGGACGAGTGGCCGGACAGCGACTGGGCGTGGGAGCAGCGGGTGGTGGACGGGCATCCGTACCACCCCAACTGCCGTTCGCGTCCCGGTTTCTCGGTGGCGGACCAGCTGGCCTACGGACCCGAGCACCGGCCGGTGGTGGGGCTGGGCCTGGTGCCGGTACCGGCGTCCGGGTGCCTGGTGACGGGCGTGTGGCCGCCGGACCTGCGGGACGGGGACGCGGTACTGCTTCCGGTGCATCCCTGGCAGGCGGCGCACGTGCTGAAGCGGCCGTGCGAGGAGCGGATCGCCGCTCATCCGCTGATGTCCCTGCGCACCCTCGCCGTGCCCGGCGGACCGCACGTCAAGACGGCGCTCAGTGCCCGGCTCACCTCCTCGGTGCGGGACATCTCGGTCGCCTCGGTCGCCGCGTCGGCGGTCCTGTCGTCCTTCGGGGAGGAGGTGGCGGCGCGCACGGACGGTCTGCTCCACACGACCCGCACCCTGGGGGCGGCCACCGCGCACTCCCCCGACCTGGCCGCCGTGGTGCGCGAGTCCCCCGAGGTGTACGCGACCGGGGGCGAGCGGGTCGTCCCGGTGGCCGCCCTCGCCACCACCGGGCTGCCCCGCCGCCCCGGGTGGCCGGCCGCCTTCGCCCGGCTCGCGCTCACCGTCGGGCTGCGCGCGCTGGAGCTGGGCGTGGCCCTGGAGGCGCACGGGCAGAACCTGCTGGTGGTGCTGTCCCCGGCGGGTGACCCGCTGCGCCTGGTCTACCGCGACCTCGCCGACATCCGGGTGAGCCCGGCGCGCCTGGCCCGGCACGGCGTGCCGGCTCCGGAGCTGCCGGAGCGGATGCTCACGGACGATCCGGCGGTGTTGCGCGGCAAGTTGTTCGGGTCGCTGGTGGGTGGTGCGCTGGCGGCGACGCTGGGTTCCGGTCCCGCGCTGCGCGGGGCGCTGGAGGGTGTCGTACGCGAACTGCCCCGCACGCCGGACGTCGTGGCGCTGTGCGAGGAGCCGCTGCCGGTCAAGGCGCTGACGCTGATGCGCACTTCGCCGGAGCGCTCCGGGGACCTCTGGGCGCGGCTGCCCAATCCACTGGAACTGCAGTGACGTCGGGGCGGTGCGCGGTCTCCCGTTTTGGAGCCCGGCACCAGTGATCAATAAGATCCGCCGATGATCACAAGAACACGGCTGGCGGCGGGCACCTGTGCCCTGCTCGCCGCGCTGACGGCGGGGCTCGCGTTCCCGTCCGGCGCGGCCGCCGGCGAACCCACGGGCGAGGACGCGCCCAAGGTCGATCTCGTGCTCGACGTCAGCGGTTCGATGCGGACGCGGGACATCGACGGCGGGACGCGGATGGCCGCGGCGAAGCAGGCCTTCAACGAGGTGCTCGACGCGACGCCCGAGGAGGTGGAGCTGGGCATCCGGACGCTGGGCGCCGACTACCCGGGCGACGACCGCGAGCGGGGCTGCAAGGACACGGCGCGGCTCTACCCGGTGGGCCCGCTGGACCGCACGGAGGCCAAGACGGCGGTGGCGACCCTGTCGCCGACCGGCTGGACGCCGATCGGACCGGCGCTGCTCGCGGCGGCGGACGACCTGGAGGGCGGCGCCGGTTCCAAGCGGATCGTGCTGATCAGCGACGGCGAGGACACCTGCGCCCCGCTCGACCCGTGCGAGGTGGCCCGCGAGATCGCCGCGAAGGGCATCGGGCTGACCATCGACACGCTGGGCCTGGTCCCCAACGCCAAGATGCGGCAGCAGCTCAGCTGCATCGCCGAGGCGACCGGCGGGACGTACACCTCCGTCGAGCACACCGACGAACTCACCGACCGGGTCAACCAGTTGGTGGACCGGGCGGCCGACCCGGTGGTGACTCCGGTGGCCACCGAGGGCGCCGGTTCGTGCGCGAAGGCGCCGACACTGGAGTCGGGGCTCTACACCGACCGCGAGGAGTTCGGCCGGGAGCGCTGGTACCGGGTGGACGTGCTGCCCGGGCAGGAGCTGCGCGCCTCGGTGAGCGTGGGCGCCGACCGCGCCGTGGCCCCCTCCTACGGGGTGCTGCTGCGGGCGGTGACGGTGCACGGCCGGGAGATCGTGCGCGGCGAGGCGGCGGGTGACGGCCGTACGGACGTGATCTCCACGGGGCTGCGGTATCCGAAGGCGGAGCGCGACGGGACGGACGGGGAGGACGGGGACAAGCCGGCCGCCGAGACCGTGTGCCTCCAGGTCACCCACTCCTTCACCGCCGCCTCCGGGGTGAAGACCACGCCGGGGCTGCCGCTGGAGCTGACCGTCGACGTGGTGGAGGGTCCCGGCGACGCCGACGACGTGGCCGCGTTCGGTCTGGGGCGCGGCTGGTGGCTGCTCGGCGTGCTGGTGCTCGTCGGTTTCCTGGCCGGTCTGCTGTGGGGCTGGCTGTCGCGCTGGCGGTTCGCGGTCTGGAGGACCAACTGATGCGTGCTGTACGAGCCTTGAGCGCCGCGGTCCTGCTGCTGGGCCTCGCCGCGACCCCGGCGGCGGCCGACTCCTCGCCCTCCGCGGGCCCTTCCGGGGACGGTGACGCGCCGACGACGGCGGGCACCTCCTTCCGGACGGCGACCGAGATCGAGCAGGGGCGGCGGGCGACCGCGAACGCCGCCGCCGGTGACTACCTGTACTGGTCGTTCCCGGCCGACGCCGGTCAGCGCCCCACGGTGCGGGCCACGGTGCGGCTGCCCGAGACGCACGCCGCGCAGACCTGGCAGGTCGACGTGTACGACGGTCTGCGCCGGCGCCAGGCGTGCCAGTGGGGCGCCCAGACCCGCACGGCGGCGGCCGACGCCTCCTCCGTGGAGCTGGCCTGTGTGCTGCGCACCGTTCGCGCCTGGTCCGAGCCGTGGGCGAACGACCCGCTGCCGGGCACGTACTACGTCCGGCTGACGGCCCTTGACCTAGCCACCTCCGATCTCGGCGCCCGGGTGGGCGCCGAGATCGAGGTCGGCTCGAAGGACATGGGCGGCGCGGCGGCGGTGGACGGTTCGCTGTCCGAGCCGCTGGTGCCGGGTGTCGCGATGGCGTCCGGCGCGGACGAGGACGGGGAGGACCGCGGCGCGGTGCTGTCCGCGATCGAGCCCGAGGACGGCTGGTCCTCCGGCTGGTGGTCCGACCGATGGGTGTGGACCGGGATCGGCGGTGTGCTGGCCGCGCTCGCGGGCGTCGGCGGGTACGCGCTGACCCGCGGCTCGGGCCGGCCGTCGAGGGTGCCGCCGGGCGCCTGAACGCCCGTCACCCCGGGGAAGGCCCGCCGCGCGGCGGGCCTTCCGTCGTCTCAGGGCTCCCTGAGGGCTTTGGCCGCCGTACCCTCGCCGGTCACGCCGGCCCGGCCCTCGCGCACCGCCCGGCGCAGGCCGAGTTCACCGCGGCAGACGGCCGCGCAGGTCCCGGCGTCCAGCGTGAGCCGCGCGTCGGGCTCCCCGGGGGCGGGTCCGTCGCCGTACACGGGCCCCCCGTCCTCCGCGTCACCGGCGCGCACGTGGAAGGTGCCCTCCTCCAGGCGGACCTCGACGGTCCCCTCCCCCGCGCCGGCCTGGCGCAGCGCCCGCCGCAGGGGCAGCGCGGCCCAGTGCGCCCGTACGGCGTCCGTGGGACGCCGTTCACCCAGCTCGGCGGCGCCCCAGGCGCCCAGCGCCTCCAGCACGGGCAGCAACCCGGCGCCGCGCTCGGTGAGTTCGTAGACGTACGCCGCTCCCGGCGGAGGCAACCGGCGCCGGGTGGTCAGCCCCTCGCGCTCCATGTCCTTCAGCCGCGAGGCGAGCACGTCCGTGCTGACGCCGGGCAGGTCGGCGTGCAGGTCGGTGTAGCGCCGCGGACCGGCCAGCAACTCCCGGACGATCAGCAGGGTCCAGCGGTCGCCGACGGCGTCGAGGGCGCGGGCGGCGGAGCAGTACTGGTCGTAGCTTCGGCGAGGACGAGGTGACATGCGACGCAGTGTAGACAAGTTGTTGGACTTTCCAAGCTGCTACTTGGTAAAACCAAGCAACACCAGATTCCGGAGGGGTAGCGGCGCATGGAGTTCCGGCAGTCGAACAAGCTCAGCGAGGTCTGTTACGAGATCCGCGGCCCGGTCATCGAGCACGCCAACGCGCTGGAGGAGGCGGGGCACAGCGTGCTGCGCCTGAACACCGGCAACCCGGCGCTCTTCGGGTTCGAGGCGCCGGAGGAGATCGTCCAGGACATGATCCGGATGCTGCCGCAGGCGCACGGCTACACCGATTCGCGGGGCGTCCTCTCCGCCCGCCGGGCCGTCGCCCAGCGCTACCAGGCGCTCGGGCTGGAGGTGGACGTGGACGACGTCTTCCTCGGCAACGGCGTCTCCGAGCTGGTCTCCATGGCCGTACAGGCCCTGCTGGAGGACGGCGACGAGGTCCTGATCCCCGCCCCCGACTTCCCCCTCTGGACGGCGGTGACCACCCTCGCGGGCGGCAAGGCGGTGCACTACCTGTGCGACGAGCAGGCGGAGTGGTACCCGGACCTGGCCGACATGGAGTCGAAGATCACCGACCGCACCAAGGCGGTCGTCATCATCAACCCCAACAACCCCACCGGCGCGGTCTATCCGAAGGAGATCGTCGAGGGCATCCTCGATCTCGCCCGCCGGCACGGCCTGATGGTCTTCGCCGACGAGATCTACGACCAGATCCTCTACGACGACGCCGTCCACCACTCGGCCGCGGCCCTCGCCCCCGATCTGGTGGTCCTCACCTTCTGCGGCCTGTCCAAGACGTACCGGGTGGCGGGCTTCCGCTCCGGCTGGCTGGTGGTCACGGGCCCGAAGCAGCACGCGAGGGACTACCTGGAGGGCCTGACCATGCTGGCCTCCATGCGGCTGTGCGCCAACGCGCCCGCCCAGTACGCCATCCAGGCGGCGCTCGGCGGCCGGCAGTCCATCCGCGAGCTGACCGCGCCGGGCGGACGCCTGCGCGAACAGCGGGACGTGGCCTGGGAGAAGCTGAACGAGATCCCGGGCGTCTCCTGCGTCAAGCCCAAGGGCGCGCTGTACGCCTTCCCGCGCCTCGACCCCAAGGTGTACCCGGTCCACGACGACGAGCGCTTCGTCCTGGACCTGCTGCTGCGGGAGAAGATCCAGGTCGTCCAGGGCACGGGCTTCAACTGGCCGAGGCCCGACCACTTCCGCATCCTGACGCTGCCCCACGCGGAGGACCTGGAGGCGGCCATCGGGCGGATCGGGCGGTTCCTGGCCGGGTACCGGCAGTAGCGGCGGAAAGCTCCGCCGTAGCCTGGAGCCATGGGTGATCTCTTTCTGGTCCGGCACGGTGAGACCGAGTGGTCGCGGTCCGGGCGGCACACCGGGCTGACGGACGTTCCGCTGACCGAGCACGGGCGGGAGCAGGCGCGCGGCCTGGTACCGCTGATCCGGTCGCACCGCATCGGGGCCGCGTTCGTCAGCCCCTTCCAGCGCGCCCGGGAGACGGCCGAGCTGATCGGGCTGCACGACGTGCGCGTCGACCCGGATCTGCACGAGTGGGATTACGGCGGGTACGAGGGGATCACGACCGTCGAGATCCACCGGAGCCGGCCGGACTGGTTCCTCTTCACGGACGGGGTGGCCCCCGGGCCGCCGGAGCGTCCCGGGGAGACGCCCGAGGAGGTCGGTGAGCGGGCCGACCGGGTCCTGGCCAGGGTGGAGGCCGCGTTCGCCAACACCGAGGGGTGCGTGGTGCTGGTGGCGCACGGCCACTTCCTGCGGGTGCTGACCGCGCGGCACCTGGGGCTGCCGCCGTCCCACGGGGCACTCTTCCAGCTGGGCACGGGGACGCTGTGCCGGCTGGGCACGGAACACGGCCGGCCGGTGATCGCCGCCTGGAATGTCAGACCCCCGTCGTAGCCTTCCGAGGTGTGACCGGTGAGGGGAGGAAGACGCCGTGGCACTGTCGCCGACCGCCGCGCAGCGGCGGATCATCGCCGCCGCCGATCCCGCCACCGGGCGCCTGAAGGGCCCGGAGGCACAGCTGACGGCGCTGGTGAAGCGGGGGCTGGCCTTCCGGCACCCGCGCCCGCCGCACGACCACTTCCTGACCCCGGCGGGGCACCGGATACGGGAGCAGCCCGCCGGGGACGAGACGCCCGGGGCCGCCGGGCAGCCGCCCGCGCCGGCCGCCGACGGCGTGTTCTCCGCGCGGGTCGGGGGCGAGGATCCGGCGCCGGCGGACGGTCCGGCACGCGTGCGCGAGGTGCGCGGCGCCTGGCAGGGGCTGCTGGAGCTGCGCCGGATGACGCGTTCCGACGGGGCGACGGAGCTGCCGTGCGGCTGGGAGCGCACCCATCTCGTGCAGGCCGCCGCGCTCGCCCTGGAGGCCGCCGGGCACACCCCGGCGACGGGCGACGGCGACGGCTACCGGGTGCGCGCCACCCCGCAGCCCGAGGCGGTCGCCGTGCACCAGCCGGACGGGACCGCGCTGCGGGAGTGCGCGGTGACGCTGGAGCGAGCGGGCTGGCAGGTGGGCGAGCACACCGATCCGCGCACCCGGGTCCGTTATCTGCTGGCCTCCCCGCGCCGGGTGTGAGGCACATGTCAAGATCGGTCGGTCAGCACGTCCAGCACGACAGCACGACCATCAGGAGAGGCGTAGCGATGAGCGAGCCGTTCTCCGTGCCCGTGACCGTCCGCGGGTACGAGACCGACACACAGGGCCATCTGAACCAGTCCGTGTACCTGAACTACGCGGAGCACGCCCGCTGGTCGCTGCTCCGGGCGGCGGGCATCCGGCAGACCGACCTCGTGGCCCGGGGCGTGGGGCCGGTGGCCCTGGAGACCACCATCCGCTTCCGCCGGGAGCTGCTCGCCGGTGACGAGGTCGAGGTGACCTGCGCGTTCGAATGGGGCGAGGGCAAGACCTTCCGGATCCGCCAGGTCATCCGCAAGACGGACGGCACGGTGGCCGCCGAGGTCGAGGGCGTCGGGGGGCTCATGGACCTGGAGGCCCGCAAGCTGGTCGCCGACCCGCGACGGCGGCTGGAGGAACTGACGACCCGTCCGGCCCTCCTCGGGCCGTGACGCGCGGGCCCGGAGTGGCCCTTGCAGGTGTGCGGGCACCGCGCACGAGGGGCGGGGCCCGTACGCGTACGGAGCCCCGTACGTGTACGGAGCCCCGTACGTGTACGGAGCCCCGTGCGTGTGCGGAGCCCCGTACGTGTGCGGGCCGGCGCCTCTGGTCGAGGCGCCGGCCCTCTTAAGGCCCGGGGTTCACCCGGTGCCGGCCTCACGGGGTGGCCGGGGCACGGGTCGCCTCGGAGATCTCCTCGCCCGCCTCCATCGGGTGGGTCACTTCCTCCGCGTCCCGCGCGCGGCCGCCGATGTGGTTGAAGACCAGGTTGAGCAGGACGGCGACGACGCAGCCGGTCGAGATGCCGGAGTCCAGGATGATCTTCGCGTTCTCCGGGAACGCGTGGTAGAACTCCGGCTCCGCGATCGGGATGATGCCGACGGCCAGGGAGACCGCCACGATCAGGACGTTGTTGTCCTTGTCCAGGGCCGCCCGGACCAGGGTCTGGATGCCGCTGGCCGCGACCGAGCCGAACAGCACCACACCGGCGCCGCCGAGGACCGGACGGGGCACGACCGCGATGAGCGAGGCGGCCATCGGACACAGGCCCATCAGCACCAGGAAGCCGCCGCCCGCGGCGACGACGTAGCGGCTGCGGATCTTGGTCATCGCGACCAGGCCGATGTTCTGGGCGAAGGCGCTGCACATGAAGCCGTTGAAGAGCGGGCTGATTGCCGAACCGAGGGTGTCGGCGCGCAGGCCGGCCGCGATGGTCTTCTCGTCGGCCTTGCGGTCCACGATCTCACCGAGGGCGAGCATGTCGGCGGTGGACTCGGTCATCGAGACCACCATCACCACGCACATGGAGAGGATCGCGGCGAGCTGGAACTGCGGCGCGCCGAAGTGGAAGGGGGTCGGGAAGCCCACGATGCTCGCGTCCGCGACCGGCCCGAAGTCGGTGACGCCGAACGGGATCGCGATGAGCGTGCCCGCGACCAGGCCCAGCAGCACGGCGATCTGCTTGACGAAGCCCCGGGTGAAGCGGCGCAGCAGCAGGACGATGACCAGCGTGATGGCGGCCAGGCCCAGGTTGGTCGACGAGCCGAAGTCGTCGGCCTCGGGGCTCGGTCCCTGTGCCCAGCCGAAGGCGACGGGCAGCAGGGACACGCCTATGAGGGTGATGACGGTGCCGGTGACGACCGGCGGGAAGAAGCGGATCGCCTTGCTGAAGAAGGGCGCCGCGAAGAAGCCGAGGAGTCCGGCGACGATGACGGCACCGAAGATGATCGGCAGCGCGTCGGACTTGTCCTCGGTGGAGGCGACGATCGCGGTCATGGGGGCGACACCGGCGAAGGTGACGCCGTTGACGAAGGGCAGCCGGGCACCGATCTTCCAGATGCCGAGCGTCTGCAGGAAGGTGGCGAGGCCCGCGGTGAACAGGCAGGCGCCGGTGAGGAAGGTCAGTTCGGTCGCGGAGAGGCCGATGGCCGCACCGACGATCAGGGGCGGGGCGACGACTCCGGCGTACATGGCGGCCACGTGCTGCAGGCCGGTCGTCGCCATTTTCAGTGGCGGGAGTTTCTCGTCAACAGGGTGGTCGGCCACGGCGGCGTTCCTCCGGTCGGTTTCACGTCGGCATTGACGCGGGTGTCAGGGAGGTGGTGCGGGTGGTCGTGCGGGACCGGGACGGACCCCGTTCTGGGGAAACGGGAACCGCTCCGGGGGCGTGCGTACGGACGCACGCCCCGGAGACGGCCGCCATGGACCCCGCTCGGGTCCACGGCTACCGGCCGGGAGCCGTCCCTCTCGGCCGGAGATCAAGTGGTGTTCGGTTGCTCGGTGTTCAGCTCGGGGTTCAGTTCGGTGCGGCGAGGGTCGCCAGCCGTCGCGCCTCGTCCCGGGTGGAGCGGGCGACGGCGTCCTCGTCGACGGTGAGCAGCCGGCCGTCCTCGACGATCCGGCGGCCGTTCACGAACGACGCCGTCACCGGCGCGGGGGCGCCGAAGACCAGGGCGGTCACGGGGTCGGCGATCGAGGAGTGGGCGAGCGTGTCCATCCGCCACAGCACCAGGTCCGCGAGCTTGCCGGCCTCCAGGGAGCCGGTCTCGGCGGCGCGGCCCAGCACCCGGGCTCCTCCGTAGGTGCCCAGGCGCAGCGCCTTGCGGGCGTCGAGCGCGGCCTCGCGGTGGCCGCCGAGTCGGTTGACCAGCAGGGCGTTGCGCAGTTCGGTGTGGAGTTCGCCGGACTCGTTGGAGGCGGTGCCGTCGACGCCGAGGCCGACCGGGACGCCGGCGGCGAGCATGTCGGGGACCCGGGCGATGCCGGCCGCCAGGCGGGCGTTGGACGACGGGCAGTGGGCGACGCCGGTGCCGGTGCGGGCGAAGGCGGCGATGTCGGAGTCGGTCATGTGGACGCAGTGCGCCATCCACACGTCCTCACCGAGCCAGCCGGTGGACTCGAAGTAGTCGGTCGGGCCCATGCCGAACAGCTCGTGGCAGAACTTCTCCTCCTCCACGGTCTCCGAGCCGTGGGTGTGCAGCCGCACGCCCAGCCGGCGCGCCAACTCCGCTCCCCGGCGCATCAGTTCGGTGGAGACGGAGAAGGGTGAGCAGGGCGCCACGGCAACCTGGGTCATCGCGTCGAAGGAGGCGTCGTGGTGCTCGCGGACGGTGGCCTCGGTGGCGGCGAGCGCGTCGTCCAGGCTCTCCACCGCGAAGTCGGGCGGCAGCCCGCCGTCGGACTCGCCGCGGTCCATGGAGCCGCGGGCGAGGGTGAAGCGGACGCCGATCTCACGGGCGGCGCGGATGATCGCGGCGGACAGGTCTCCGGCGCCGCGCGGGTGGATGTAGTGGTGGTCCGCCGCCGTGGTGACCCCGCCCCGGGCCATCATCGCCAGCGAGCCCTGGGCCGCCGTGTACGCCATCGACTCGTCGACGCGCGCCCAGGTCGGGTAGAGCGCGACCAGCCAGTCGAACAGGTTGTGGTCGGTGGCGAGGCCCCGGGTGAGCCACTGGTAGAAGTGGTGGTGGGTGTTGACCAGGCCGGGCGTGACCAGGTGTCCGGTCGCGTCGATCCGGCGTACTACGTTCTCCAGGTCCTCCGGTGCCCGCCCCGCGCCGACCGCCTCGATCCGGTTGCCGGCGAGGACGACGTGGCCCGAGGCGTACTCGGTGTCGTCCGCGTCGACGGTCGCGATGGCGCAGTTCTCGATGACGATGCGATCGGGTGCCGTGGGGAGGGCGACGCGATCGGCTGCCGCTGATGCTGCCATGCTGCTTCCTTCTCTTTCGGTGCGTCCCGCGGGCGGGGAGTGGAGTGTCCGCGGGGAGGGCACGGCAGGACCCTAGGAGGATTTGAGTGCCGCGGCCGCGGGGCGGCTGCGGGTGCCGAGATGGTGGAAGAAGAGGTTGAGCGTGACCGCGACGAGCGCGCCGGCGCTGATGCCGGAGCCGAGCACGGTCTGCGCCCAGGCGGGGAACTCGGCGTAGAAGGTCGGGGCGGCCAGCGGGATGATGCCCGCGCCGAGGGCCACGGCGACCAGGATGATGTTGGAGCTGTCGTCGAGCCCGGCCTCGGACAGCGTACGGATGCCGCTGACCGCGATCGAGCCGAAGAGGACGATGCCCGCGCCGCCCAGGACCGGCATCGGCACCAGGGAGACCACGGCGCCGAGGACGGGGAAGGCGCCGAGGACCAGCAGGGTGGCGCCGGCGACGGCGACGACGTAGCGGCTGCGGACCCGGGTGAGGGAGACGACGCCGACGTTCTGCGCGAAGGCGGAGGTGGGGAAACCGCCGAAGACGGGGCCGACCAGGGTGGCGAGGCCGTCGGTGCGCAGGCCGCGGGTGATGACCTTGGAGTCGGCGCGGCGGTCGCAGATCTCACCGAGGGCGAGCATGCCGGCGGACGACTCGGTCATCAGCACCAGCATCACGATGCACAGCGACAGGATGGCCGCGGGCTGGAACTCGGGGGCGCCGAAGGCGAAGGGCGTGGGCAGCGCGGCGACGGGCGCGGACCTCAGGCCGCTGAAGTCGGCCATGCCGAACGGGATGGCGACCAGGGTGCCGATCAACAGTCCGAAGAGCAGGGCGACTTGCTTGACGAAGCCCTTGCCGAAGCGCTGGATGACGAGGATGACGCCGAGGGTGAAGGCGGCGAGCGCGAGGTTGCGCATCGCGCCGAAGTCGGCGGCGGCCTTGTCGCCGCCCTGGGCCCAGCCGACCGGGACCGGCATCAGCGTGACGCCGATCAGGGTGATGACCACGCCGGTGACCAGGGGCGGGAAGAAGCGGAGCAGTCGGCCGAAGAAGGGGCCGACGGCGAGGCAGAAGACGCCGGCGACCATCACCGCGCCGTAGATGGCGGGGAGTTGACCGCCCTCGCTGTTGGTCTCGGCGATCGCGAGGATGGGCGCGATGCCGGCCGAGGAGGCGGCGTTGACGAAGGGCAGCCGGTTGCCGACGAAGCCCTTGACGCCGATGGTCTGGATCAGGGTGGCGATGCCCGCGATGAGCAGGCTCGCCGCGATCAGCCGGGTGCGGCCCTCGATGTCGAGGCCGACGGCCTGGCCGATGATGAGCGGAGGAGTGACAACGCCCGCGTACATGGCGGCGATGTGCTGGAGTGCGGCGGGGACGAGCCGCGAGGGGTGGAGCTTCTCGTCGACCGGGTGCACGGACGTGACGGCGTCCTCCATGTGCTCCGGTGACGGGGTGGAACTTGAGCCTTTCGCCGGCTCCGTTGCAGGCTGTGCCATGGTGTTCCCTCCGGTGTGGCGCGCCGCCGGCCCGAGCGGCCGGGCCGGCGGCGCGCGTCCCGCGTCAGAGGTTGGTCATGTCGACCGGGATCAGCTGCTCGGCGCCGTCCCGCAGAATGGTGGCCTCGATCAGGCCGTAGGGCCGATCGGCGGCGTAGTACACGGCGCCGTCCTTGGCCTCGTTGTCGATCCCGAACGGCGACAGGTCCGAGCGGAAGTGGTGCTTGTTGGGCATCGAGAAGCGGATCTCCTCGACCTCGTCGCGCGAGTTCAGCACCCGCACACCCATCTCGAAGAGGGTCTGCTGGAGCGAGTACGAGTAGGTCTCGGCGAAGGCCTGGAGCGCGTGCTTGCGGACCCCGTTGTAGGAGCGGTCCCAGTCCGGGGCGTGGGAGTCGATGCCGTCCCAGTTGTGCCGCCACCAGGTGGAGACGGTGGTGGCGAGGATGCGGTCGTAGTCCTCCTGGAGGGTGGTGTACTTGTCCTTCAGGAAGCCGAAGAACTCGGAGTTGGTCGAGTTCAGGACGGTGAGGTCCTTGAAGCCGGAGAGCACCTGGATGCCGTGGCCGTCGTAGGTGATCTGCGCGACGCGGGTCTCCTGGCCCTTGCGGACGAAGGAGTGGGCGATCTCGTCGGAGCCGACGAAGCGGGCGCCGCCCTTGGAGGTCTCGATCCGCTCCCAGCCGTACTCCTCGATGCGGATGCGGGCCCGGTGGATCGGCTCGTTGTTGTCGACGAAGTGGCGGGCGAGCTTGACGCCGAGGTCCTCGGCGCTCTCGATCCCGTGCTCCTTGGCGAAGGCGAACACCGTGTTCTTGGTGGTGTCGGTCGGCAGGACGTTCGCGTTGGACCCGCTGCGGTGGACCTCCTCCATGTCGCCGGAGAGGGCGACGGAGACGTTCAGGTCCTTGATGTGGTGCGTGTCGCCGTCCCGCGTGATCTTGACGACGCGGTTCTCTGCCTTGCCGTACTGGTTCTGTCCCAGGACGAAACGGGTCATGTGTCGGTCAGCTCCCTCGGTAAACGGAGTAGCCGAACGGGTTGAGCAGCAGCGGAACGTGGTAGTGCTCCCCGGGCACCACCGCGAAGGTGATGGTGACCTCGGGGAAGAACACCGGCCGGCCGTTCTCGCTGTCCCGGAGCGCGGGGGCGTCCTGCTGGGCCGCGGCTTGTTTCTTGGCGAAGTACGTCTCGGTGTCGAAGTCGAGCCGTACGTGGGTGGTGCCCTCCGGCAGGGCCGGGAGGTCCTTGCACCGGCCGTCGGCGTCGGTCGCGGAGCCGCCGAGTGCCTGCCAGTCCGCGTCGCCGCCCGAGCGTGCGGCGAGTTGGACGGCGACACCCTCGGCGGGGCGGCCGACGCTGGTGTCCAGGATGTGCGTGGACACGGAGGCGGTGGTGCTGGTGCTCATGGTCAGGCGTCCTGTTCGACGAGTCGGGTCAGGCGGATGCGGTTGATCTTCCCCAGTTCGGTGCGGACGATCTCCCGCTCCTGCTCGGGCGAGTTGCCGATCCGCTCCTTGACCGCGTCCCGCATCTGCTCGCCGGTCCGGCCGGTGGCGCAGATGAGGAAGACGTGGCCGAACTTGTCCTGGTAGGCCAGGTTGAGATCGAGCATCTCCGCCTTGAGTTCCTCCGAGGCGCCGGCCATACCGGCCTGCTCCCGGGAGGAGGTCGGGTCGCCCGGCTTGGGGCGGCCGATGGGCGGGTGCCCGGCCATCGCCTCGGCGAGGTCGTCCGCCGTCAGCTCGGCCATGGCGGCGTCGCTGGCGGCGTACAGGTCCTCGGCGGTGGCGTACGGGCGGGCGGCGAGCAGGTGCCGGGCCCACGCCGTCGAGGCACACGCCTCGTGGAGTTCCGCGAGTGCCGCGGACTCCTCGAGGGCGTTGAAACGGGCCAGGCCCGACGCGGAAGTGGACGTCACGGGAGCCTCCGTGGCCTTGTGCTGAACGGGCGTGCCGATAGCTAACGCCCTCGGAAACAACGCGTCAACACTTTGTTGAAAATTCGGTGTTACGAAAGCCGCCGTCCGGATCCCGGACGGCGGCTCGTGGTGTGGGGCTCCTGTGCAGGTCAGGCGTCCTTCTCGCGGTTGAGGTAGTTGTAGACGGTGAAACGGCTGACGCCGAGGGCGCTCGCGACGGTCTCCACGCCGTGCCGCACGGAGAAGGCGCCGCGCGCCTCCAGGGTGCGTACGACCTCCTGCTTGGCCCGCCGGTCCAGGTCGGCCAGCGGCCTGCCCTGCCGGCGTTCCATGGCCGCGAGGATGTGGTCGAGGGAGTCGGCGAGCTGGGGCAGGCGCACCGCGACGACGTCGGCGCCCTCCCAGGCGAGGACGACGTCGTCCTGACCGGCCTCGTCGGGCGGCAGCATCTCGCCGCCGATGGCGTCGACCAGGGGCTTGACGGCCGCGATGAAGGGCTCCTGACCCGGGCCGGTCACCGCTCGTCCTCCCCTTCGGCGCCCTGGCCGACCACGTTGACCTGGAGGGAGATCCGGGTGGCCCCGGCCTCCAGGGACCGGCGCAGCAGCGCGTCCACGGCGGTGAGCACCGCGTCGGCGCCGCCCTCGGCGGTGTTGCCGAACGGGCCGACGTCCACCTCGTCCAGCTCCGCGGCCTCGACGACCTCACGGGCGACCACCGCGTGCGCGGGCGCCTCGTCCAGGTCGAAGGGCTCGGTCGTGAACTCCACTCTCAATCGCACCGGGTCAACCTAACGCGCGGTGACCGTTTTACGCCGCCCCCTCTTGACAAGTGCGGAGCTCCACCGGCAATCTTCCATTACGCAGAAACGAACTTCCGTAATGCGGAACAACGAACGAAACGGAAGGGAGCGCGGCACCCGATGGGCTTCGCAGATCAGCGCTTCAACGTCAACCTGTCGATCCTCTTCACGGAACTCCCGCTCCTGGAGCGTCCCGCGGCCGCCGCCGCGGCCGGCTTCACCGCGGTCGAGCTGTGGTGGCCCTGGATCGACTCGCCCACCCCCGAGCAGTCCGAGCTCGACGCCCTGAAGAAGGCGATCGAGGACGCGGGCGTCCAGCTCACCGGGCTGAACTTCTACGCGGGACAGCTGCCCGGCCCCGACCGCGGCGCCCTGTCCGTGCCCGGCGAGGAGTCGGACCGCTTCCGCGCCAACATCGACGTGGCCGCCGACTTCGCGCAGTCGCTCGGCTGCACGGCGCTCAACGCCCTGTACGGCAACCGCGTCGAGGGCGTGGACCCGGCCGAGCAGGACAAGCTGGCGCTGGAGAACCTGGTCCTCGCCGCCCGCGCGGCCGACCGGATCGGCGCGATCCTGCTGATCGAGGCGCTCAACAAGCCCGAGTCGCCGCTCTACCCGCTGGTGTCGGCGCCGGCCGCGATCGAGGTCGTCGACAAGGTCAACGAGGCCACCGGCCTCGGCAACGCCAAGTTCCTGATGGACCTCTACCACCTGTCCATGAACGGCGAGGACCTGCCGCAGGTGATCGACGCGTACGCCGCGAAGACCGGGCACGTGCAGATCGCCGACAACCCGGGCCGCGGCGCCCCCGGCACGGGCACCCTCCCGCTCCAGGAGCTGCTGGACCGGCTGAGGAAGGCCGGTTACGAGGGCTGGGTCGGCCTGGAGTACAAGCCGGGCGACAACCCCAGCGCCGAGTCCTTCTCCTGGCTGCCGGCCGAGGCCCGCGCGGCCCGCTGAGCGCCACCCCGCAGGAACTCTTCACAGATTTTCAGAGAGGCACCCATCATGAGCACGCTCCCCAAGGTCGCCTGGATCGGTCTCGGCATCATGGGCTCCCCCATGTCCGAGAACCTGATCAAGGCGGGTTACCAGGTCACCGGCTTCACGCTGGAGCAGGAGAAGCTGGACCGCCTGTCCGCCGCCGGCGGCACCGCGGCCGGCTCGATCGCCGAGGCCGTGCGCGACGCCGACGTGATCGTCACCATGGTGCCCGCGTCGCCGCAGGTCGAGGCCATCGCCTACGGCCCCGAGGGCATCCTGGAGAACGCGAAGTCCGGCGCCCTGCTGATCGACATGTCCTCGATCACCCCGCAGACCTCCGTCGACCTCGCGAAGGCCGCGAAGGACAAGGGCATCCGCGTCCTGGACGCCCCGGTCTCCGGCGGCGAGGCCGGTGCCATCGAGGCCGTGCTGTCCATCATGGTCGGCGGTGAGCAGGCCGACTTCGACGAGGCCAAGCCGCTGCTGGAGGCGCTGGGCAAGACCATCGTGCTGTGCGGTCCGCACGGCTCGGGCCAGACCGTGAAGGCCGCCAACCAGCTGATCGTCGCCGTGAACATCCAGGCGTGCGCCGAGGCCGTGGTCTTCCTGGAGAAGTCGGGCGTGGACCTGAAGGCCGCCCTCGACGTTCTCAACGGCGGCCTGGCCGGCTCGACCGTGCTGACGCGGAAGAAGGACAACTTCCTCGCCCGCGACTTCAAGCCCGGCTTCCGCATCGACCTGCACCACAAGGACATGGGCATCGTCACCGACGCCGCCCGCAACGTGGGCGCCGCGCTGCCGGTCGGCGCCGTGGTGGCCCAGCTGGTGGCCTCGCTGCGCGCCCAGGGCGACGGCGGCCTGGACCACTCGGCCCTGCTGCGGGCCGTGGAGCGCCTGTCCGGCGCCCAGGTCTGACCGCGGACGGTCGACAAGACCTCCGGGCGGTGCCGTCGCTGACACCTGTCCTGTCGCGCCCGAGCGACGGCACCGCCCGGAACCCACTTCAACAAACTGTTGACGTGCCTGTCACCCGAACTTAGGCTCCACGAAGCGGAAATAGTTTTCCGCTGACCCCTCGCACGGAAGGTCCCCGATGTCGCAGCGCGTGCTCACGACAGAGTCCGGCGCCCCGGTCGCCGACAACCAGAACTCCGCCTCCGCCGGCATCGGCGGTCCCCTCCTCATCCAGGACCAGCACCTCATCGAGAAGCTGGCCCGCTTCAACCGCGAGCGCATCCCGGAGCGCGTGGTGCACGCCCGCGGCTCCGGCGCCTACGGCCACTTCGAGGTGACCGACGACGTCACCGACTACACGCACGCCGACTTCCTGAGCAGCGTCGGCAAGCGCACCGAGGTCTTCCTGCGCTTCTCCACCGTGGCCGACTCCCTCGGCGGCGCGGACGCGGTCCGCGACCCGCGCGGCTTCGCGCTGAAGTTCTACACCGAGGAGGGCAACTACGACCTCGTCGGCAACAACACCCCGGTGTTCTTCATCAAGGACCCGATCAAGTTCCCCGACTTCATCCACTCGCAGAAGCGCGACCCGTTCTCGGGCCGCCAGGAGCCGGACAACGTCTGGGACTTCTGGGCGCACTCCCCCGAGGCCACGCACCAGGTGACCTGGCTGATGGGCGACCGCGGCATCCCGGCGTCCTACCGCCACATGGACGGCTTCGGCTCGCACACCTACCAGTGGACGAACGCCAAGGGCGAGTCGTACTTCGTCAAGTACCACTTCAAGACGGACCAGGGCATCCGCTGCCTGACCGCCGACGAGGCCGCGAAGCTGGCGGGCGAGGACCCGACCTCGCACCAGACGGACCTGGTGCAGGCCATCGAGCGGGGCGTGTACCCGTCCTGGACGCTGCACGTGCAGCTGATGCCGGTCGCCGAGGCGGCGAACTACCGCTTCAACCCGTTCGACGTGACCAAGGTGTGGCCGCACGCCGACTACCCGCTCAAGCGGGTGGGCCGGCTGGTGCTGGACCGCAACCCGGACAACGTCTTCGCCGAGGTCGAGCAGGCCGCGTTCTCCCCGAACAACTTCGTTCCGGGTATCGGCCCCTCCCCCGACAAGATGCTCCAGGGCCGTCTGTTCGCCTACGCGGACGCGCACCGCTACCGCCTGGGCGTCAACCACACCCAGCTCGCGGTGAACGCCCCGAAGGCCGTGCCCGGCGGCGCCGCCAACTACGGGCGCGACGGCTTCATGGCCTCCAACGCGCAGGGCCGGGACGCCAAGAACTACGAGCCGAACTCGTACGACGGCCCGGTCGAGACCGGCCGCCCCCTGGCCGCGCCGCTCGCGGTGTCCGGCCACACCGGCACCCACGAGGCCCCGCAGCACACCAAGGACGACGACTTCTTCCAGGCCGGTGAGCTGTACCGCCTGATGTCCGAGGACGAGAAGAAGCGCCTGATCGCGAACATCGCCGGCGGCCTGTCCCAGGTCTCCCGCAACGACGTGGTCGAGAAGAACCTCGCGCACTTCCACGCCGCCGACACCGAGTACGGCAAGCGCGTGGAGGAGGCGGTCCGCGCCCTGCGCGAGGACTGACGCAAGACGCGCGCACGGACCCGGCGGGGAGGCCGGACCGTGCGCGGCCCGCGCAGGCACCGGAGCGGCCCGGATGAGGGGTGGTCGCCCGGGGCCGGCGCGGGCAGGGCGAGGACCGCGGCGGCCAGCGAGCCAGTGCGGTGGTGAAAGGTCCGGACGCTTCTCCTACGACCTGAGGGGAGCGGCGTCCCGGGCCCGTCGCACCGCCGCGGTCCCAGCCACCCACCCCCTCCCGAGGGGGCCCACGACTCCGTCCGGCGGCGCGAACGACCTGTCGCGCCCAGCCTCGCGCTGTCGGACGGACACCACGTGAAGAACCTTCACCGGCTGAGAGGCGCCGGATGCGGACGGTCCCGCATCCGGCGCCTCTCGGCGTGCACGGGGTGCGGATCGACGGCCCGCGCAGCAGCCTGGAGACATGGCAACGGCACACCCACCCGAGCATCCGCGCATCGTCGTCCACGCCCCCGCCCTGGACGGCTCCCGCCGGGTCACCTCGGGCGACGAGACCCTCGGCGTCGCCTCCCACGTCGACGACGTCGCCGAGCTGCTGCGGCTGGCCGACCTGTACGTGACCGACGTCGAGGGCAGCGACCTGGTCGAGTGGCAGGGCGGCGGCCCGGACGACTGGCCGGGGCTGCACGAGCACCACGAGGGCTGAGAGCGGGCGTAGGAGCCCCCGCCGGCGGGCACATCCCCTGACACACGGGGGGTGAGGCGGTGGACGGCGCCACGGAGATCGGCTGGGAGCCGCACGAGATCGCGCTGCTGAACGGCGGGCCGCGAGGCGCGGTCACGGTGGCGGTGGTCGCCCTGCATCTGAAGGGTGCCCTGGAGACCGGCCCGCGCAGGACGCTGTGCGCGACGGGGCCGGAGCCGGAGGGACTGGGCCCGTTCGAGGGGACCGTCCTGGACTGCCTGCGCGAACCCCTCACCGCCCGGGAGCTGGTCCGGCACTCGGACGTGCGCCTGGCGGTGGCCCTCGCGCGCATCCCGCTCGCGGACGAGGGGTTGCTGCGCTACCCCCGGCTGGGGCCGACCCGCGGCGCCCGCCGGCGGGTGGAGTTCTGGCGGGCACGGCACCCGTTGCCGGCGGTCAGGCACGGACTGTCGGACGAGGACACGCTGCTGGCGGTCGCCCTGCACGGCGACGCGGCCCTGCGCATGCTCCTGCCGCGCTTCGCGCTGCGCGCCGGGCTGACGGCCCCGGGCGCCCCGGCCGACCGGGGCCGCTTCTCACTGGGCCGCGGCCGTTTCCTGCGGTGGCGCGACGAGTACGAGGACTCGGTCTCCGGCGACTGGGGCGCGGGGCACGGGGGCCACTCGGGCGGCTGCGGTTCGGGAGGCGGGGGCGGCGGGGACTGACGGTCCCCGCGCACGCCCGAGGGCGGCCCGTCGGATGACGGACCGCCCTCACCTGCGTCTCGTACGTCTCGCAGTCTCGTACGTCGTACGTCTCGTACGTCTCGTACGTCCTGGTACGGATCAGACCTTCAGCGTCTTGACGGCCGTCGGGGCGTGCCCCGGCTCGGTCGCGACCTCCTCGAACTCCACGACGTTGCTGATGTCGTTGGTGCCCGACATGGAGATGTTGGTGACGCGCTCCAGGATCGCCTCGACGACGACCGGCACCTGGTGCTCGGCGGCGAGCTTCTTGGCCTGCTCGAAGGCGGCGCCCAGCTCGTTCGGGTCGGTGACGCGGATCGCCTTGCAGCCCAGGCCCTCGGCGACCTTGACGTGGTCGACGCCGTAGACGCCCAGCTCGGGCGAGTTGATGTTCTCGAACTCCAGCTTGACCTGGAAGTCCATGTCGAACCCGCGCTGCGCCTGGCGGATCAGGCCCAGGTAGGAGTTGTTGACCAGGACGTGCACGTAGGGGATCTTGTGCTGCGCGCCGACGGCCAGTTCCTCGATCATGAACTGGAAGTCGTAGTCGCCGGAGAGCGCCACGACCTGCGCCTCGGGGTCCGCCTTGGCCACGCCGAGCGCCGCCGGGACGGTCCAGCCGAGGGGGCCGGCCTGGCCGCAGTTGATCCAGTGCCGCGGGCGGTAGACGTGCAGCATCTGGGCGCCGGCGATCTGCGAGAGGCCGATGGTGGAGACGTACCGGGTCTCCGGGCCGAAGGCCTTGTTCATCTCCTCGTAGACGCGCTGCGGCTTGATCGGGATGTCGTCGAAGTGCGTACGGCGCTGGAGGGTGGCCTTGCGCTCCTGCGCGGAGGCGGCCCACTGCGAGCGGTCGGGCAGCTTGCCGGCCGCCTTCATCTCCTTGGCGACCTCGACGAACAGCTCCAGGGCCGCCTTGGCGTCGGAGGCGATGCCGTAGTCCGGGGCGAAGATCTTGCCGATCTGGGTCGGCTCGACGTCGACGTGGACGAACTTGCGCCCGGCGGTGTAGACGTCCAGCTTGCCGGTGTGGCGGTTGGCCCAGCGGTTGCCGATGCCGAGGACGAAGTCCGACTCCAGGAAGGTCGCGTTGCCGTAGCGGTGCGAGGTCTGGAGGCCGACCATGCCGGCGTTCAGCTCGTGGTCGTCGGGCAGCAGGCCCCAGCCCATCAGGGTCGGGACGACCGGGGTGCCGGTCAGCTCGGCGAACTCGACGAGCAGGTCGGCGGCGTCGGCGTTGATGACACCGCCGCCGGCCACGATCAGCGGGCGCTCGGAGGCGTTGAGGAGGCCGATGGCCTTCTCGATCTGGGCGCGGGTCGCGGCCGGCTTGTAGACCGGGAGCGGCTCGTAGGTGTCCGGGTCGAACTCGATCTCCGTCATCTGGACGTCGATCGGCAGGTCGATCAGGACCGGGCCGGGGCGGCCGGAGCGCATCAGGTGGAACGCCTGCTGGAAGACGCCGGGGACCTGCGCGGCCTCCAGGACGGTCACCGCCATCTTGGTGACCGGCTTGGCGATCGAGGCGATGTCGACGGCCTGGAAGTCCTCCTTGTGGATCACCGCGGTCGGCGCCTGGCCGGTGATGCACAGGATCGGGATCGAGTCGCCGATCGCCGAGTACAGACCGGTGATCATGTCGGTGCCGGCCGGTCCGGAGGTGCCGATGCAGACGCCGATGTTGCCCGGGTGGGTGCGGGTGTAGCCCTCGGCCATGTGCGAGGCGCCCTCGACGTGCCGGGCGAGGGTGTGGTTGACGCCGCCGGAGGCCTTGAGCGCCGCGTAGAAGGGGTTGATCGCCGCGCCCGGCACACCGAACGCGTCGGTGACGCCCTCGCGCTTGAGGATCTCAACTGCCGCTCGGGCAGCGGTCATACGAGCCATCGAGTACTCCTGCTTCGGCTGTCGGATTCGCACTCCCGTCGCGCCCCGCGGTGAGCTCTTCCGTAGCGACTTTGCGATTTTCCGTATAGTGGAAACTTGTTTCTACGATCTGGAAGTAATGTAAGTGGGCAGCCGAAGGCCGTCAAGGGAGGACGATGGGGGTCATGTCCGAGACCGTCTCGGTGTGCTGCACCGCCTGCGGGCGCCGGCACCGCTACACGGCACCGTCGTATCCCTGTGCGTGCGGGGAGCCGGTCAGCCCCCGGCTGGATCCGCGCCGGGCCGCCACCGCCGTCACCCACCGCACGTGGGACGAGGAGTGGATCGGACTGCGCTGCGCGGCCTGCGGGGCCCGGAGCCGGTGGCCGCGCCCGGAGCTGGGCTGCCCCTGCGGCACGGTGCTGTGCGTGCCGGTGGACCCGGAGGCGACGGGGAGGTCGGGGCGCACGCCGGGCTCCCGGGTGCCGGCCCACCGGGCCGTGCCGATCCGTACCGCCCGCGACGCGGTCACCGCCGCGGTGCTGTATCTGCGCGGGCTGGGGCACCGGGACGTCCGCCGCGCCGACCAGCGGCCGGTGGCCGGCATCGGGCTGGCCGCCCCCGGCCTGGTCGTCCAGGTGGACCCGACGGTGGGCCCGGCCTCGGCGCGGGACGTGGAGTGCCTGTGGCTGACGGCCATGGCGGAGTCCGCGACCCCCGTCTACTTCTCCCTCGCCGGGTACGCCGAACAGGCGCGCGCCCGCGCCGATCTGCTGGGCGTGCCGCTCTTCCTCCTCGACCCGGCCGGTGTGCCGCGCCCCGTCAACGCGCCGGCCGTGGCGCTGGACGCCACGGCCGGCTGACGACCGCGGGAGCTACGCGTCGCCGTAGCGCTCGCGCAGCTCGATCTTGCGCACCTTCCCGGAGACGGTCATCGGGAAGGCGTCCAGGATGCGCAGGCGGCTGGGCACCTTGTAGTGGGCCAGCCGGTCCGCGCAGTAGGCGCGCAGTTCCTCCAGGGTGAGCGGGTCGGCCGCGTCGCGCGGGATGACGCAGGCCAGCACCTCCTCGCCGTAGCGCTCGTGCGGTACGCCGACGACCTGGACGTCCGCGATCTTCGGGTGGCCGTAGAGGAACTCCTCGACCTCGCGCGGGTAGATGTTCTCGCCGCCCCGGATGATCATGTCCTTGATGCGGCCGACGATCTCGACGTAGCCGTCCTCGCGCATCACCGCCAGGTCCCCGGTGTGCATCCAGCGGCCCTCGTCGATGGCCTCGGCGGTCTTCTCGGGCTCGTCCCAGTAGCCGAGCATCACGCTGTAGCCGCGGGTGCGCAGTTCGCCGGCCTCGCCGCGCGGCAGGGTCACGCCGGTCACCGGGTCGACGACCTTGACCTCGATGTGGGGCAGTACGCGGCCGACGGTGCCGGTGCGGTGCTCCAGGTCGTCGTCCATCCGGGTCTGGAGGGAGACCGGGGAGGTCTCGGTCATGCCGTAGCAGATGGAGACCTGCTCCATGTGCATCTCGGTCACCACCCGCTTCATGACCTCGACCGGGCAGGGCGAGCCCGCCATGATGCCGGTGCGCAGGGAGGTGAGGTCCCAGGAGGCGAAGTCCGGGTGGTTCAGCTCCGCGATGAACATCGTCGGCACGCCGTACAGGGAGGTGCACCGCTCCCGCTGCACCGCCTCCAGCGTCGCCCCCGGCTCGAAGGACGGGGCGGGGATGACGATGCAGGCGCCGTGGGAGGTGGCGCCCAGATTGCCCATGACCATGCCGAAGCAGTGGTAGAAGGGGACGGGGAGGCACACCCGGTCCTGCTCGGTGTAGCCGACGGTACGGCCCACCCAGTAGCCGTTGTTGAGGATGTTGTGGTGGGAGAGGGTGGCCCCCTTGGGGAAGCCGGTGGTGCCGGAGGTGTACTGGATGTTGACCGGGTCGTCGCAGCTCAGCTCGGCCGCCGCCGCGGCCAGCCGCTCCGGCGGTACGGAGGCGGCGCCCGCCGTCAGCGCGTCCCAGGACGGGTCGCCGATGTAGACGGTCTCGCGCAGCGCGGGGCACCGGCCGCGGACCTGCTCCACGATCGCCCGGTAGTCGCTGCTCTTGTGGGCGAGGGAGGCGATCAGCACGCTGATGCCGGACTGCCGGAGGACGTACTCCAACTCGTGCGCCCGGTAGGCGGGGTTGACGTTCACCATGATCGCGCCGATGCGGGCGGTGGCGTACTGGACCAGGACCCACTCGGGGCAGTTGACCGCCCAGATGCCGACCCGGTCGCCCTTGGTCACGCCCTTCGCCAGCAGTCCGCGCGCCACCTCGTCGACGTCCGCGCCGAACTCGGCGTAGGTCCAGCGCCGTCCGGACGGTACGTCGACCAGGGCCTCGCGGTCCGGGTGGGCGGCGATCGCGCGGTCGAGGTCGGCGCCGATGGTGTCGCCGAGGAGCGGGGTGGTGCTGGTGCCGTGGGCGTAGGAGAGCGCGGTCACCGGAAGTCCTCCTCGCGGTACTCGTCCTGGGAGCCGGCCGCGGTGGCCTCGCGCAGTTCGATGCGGCGGATCTTGCCGGAGACGGTCTTGGGCAGTTCGCCGAACTCCAGGCGCCGGACGCGCTTGTAGGGCGCGAGGGTCTGCCGGGAGTGTTCGAAGAGGACCTTGGCGGTGTCGGGGCCCGGCTCCCAGCCCGCCGCCAGCACGATGTACGCCTTCGGCACGGCCAGGCGCAGCTCGTCCGGGGCGGGCACGACCGCCGCCTCGGCGACCGCCTCGTGCTCCAGCAGGGCGCTCTCCAGCTCGAAGGGGCTGATCTTGTAGTCGCTGGCCTTGAAGACGTCGTCGGCGCGGCCCACGTAGGTGAGGTAGCCGTCCTCGTCACGGGCGCCGATGTCGCCGGTGCGGTAGTAGCCGCCGGCCATCGCCTCCGCCGTGCGGTCGGGGTCCCCGTGGTAGCCGGTCATCAGGCCGACGGGGCGCGCGGACAGGTCCAGGGCGATCTCGCCCTCGGTGGCGCCGGGCGCGCCGGTGACCGGGTCGAGGAGTTCGACGCGGTAGCCGGGGCTGGGGCGGCCCATCGAGCCGGTCTTCAGCACCTGGCCGGGGCTGTTGGAGACCTGGACGGCGGTCTCGGTCTGGCCGAAGCCGTCCCGGATGGTCCGGCCCCACACCCGGCGCACCTGCTCGATCACCTCGGGGTTGAGCGGCTCACCGGCGGCCACGACCTCGCGGGGCGGGGTGGCGAGCTGCGCCAGGTCGGCCTGGATGAGCATCCGCCACACGGTGGGCGGGGCGCAGAAGGTGGTGACGCCGGCCCGGTCCATCTCGGCCATCAGCCGGGCCGCGTCGAACCGCGTGTAGTTGTACAGGAAGACGGTCGCCTCGGCGTTCCACGGTGCGAACAGGTTCGACCAGGCGTGCTTGGCCCAGCCGGGCGAGGAGATGTTCAGGTGCACGTCGCCGGGCTTCAGCCCGATCCAGTACATGGTCGCCAGGTGCCCGACGGGGTAGGACACGTGGGTGTGCTCGACCAGCTTGGGGCGGGCGGTGGTGCCGGAGGTGAAGTAGAGCATCAGCGGGTCGTCGGCGGCGGTGGGGCCGTCGGGGGTGAAGGCGTCGGAGGCCGTGTACACCTCCTCGTAGGGCCGCCAGCCGGCCTCCCCCGTGCCACCGACCGCGATCCGCGTGTAGTCGCCGGGCACGTCGGCGAACTTGCCGGTGTCCTCGGCGCGCACGATCACGTGCCGCACCTGGCCGCGGTCGACCCGGTCGCGCAGGTCGGCGGGGCCGAGCAGCGGGGTGGCCGGGATGACGACGGCGCGCAGCTTCATCGCGGCGAGCGCGGTCTCCCACAGTTCGGCCTGGTTGCCGAGCATGACGAGGATGCGGTCCTCGGGGCCGACGCCCCACTCCCGCAGCCGGTTGGCGACCCGGTTCGAGCGGGCGGACATCTCGGCGAAGGAGACCCGGACCTCGGAGCCGTCCTCCTCGACGATGTGCAGCGCGGTGCGCCCGTTGCCGTCGGCGATCGCGTCGAACCAGTCCAGGGCCCAGTTGAAGTGCTCGGGCCGGGGCCACCGGAACCCCTCGTAGGCGGCGGTGTAGTCCTCACGGTGCTCCAGCAGGAAGTCCCGTGCGCTGCGGAACAGCTCCGTGGCCGTCGTCATCTGTCCTCCTTCGTGCCGGACCTTGCCGGGCGGCTCTCTGCCATCGTGTAATCCGTGATGCAGGTCTCACTACCCCCGAACGGGGGTGTGCGCCCCGGGACGGGCGCGAGAAGGGCGGGACGAGTGGCGGTGGACGCGGCCGACGGGGTGGAGATCCGCAGTGCGCTGGTGCGGCTGCGGCGTACGACCGGGCTGCCGGTCGCCTTCGGCGGGCTGGTGGAACCGGGGCGGCGGCAGGTGCGGATCAGCGAGCTGAGCGGCACCTCGACGGGCGCGCTCAGCGCCCTGGCGGTGACCTCCGGCAACGGCCTGGGCGGCAAGGCGGTGGCGCTGTCGCGGCCCTGCGCGGTGACCGACTACTCCGTCTCCCGGCAGATCAGCCACGAGTACGACCTCCCGGTCGCCGCCGAGGGGCTGCGCTCGGTGGTGGCGGTGCCGGTGGTCGTACGGCGCCGGGTGCGCGGCGTGCTGTACGGCGCCCTGCGTGCGGCCCAGCCGCTGGGCGACCGGACGCTGGGCGCGGCCGTGGCGGCGGCGCGGGACGTGGAACAGGCGCTGGTGCTGCGGGAGGAGGCCGGCGAGCTGCTGGCGGCGGCCCGGCCGCAACCGGTGCCCGCGCCCACGGGCTCCGTCACCGCCTGGGAACAGGTGCGGGAGGCGCACGCGGCGTTGCGGGCGCTGGCGCCCAGGATCGCCGACCCGGCGCTGCGGGACGAGTTGCTGCGGGCGTGCGGACTGCTGGCCCCCGGCGTCGGGCCCGGCCCGCACGCGGTGCGGCTGACGCCGCGCGAGGTGGACGTGCTGGCCTGTGTGGCGGCGGGCGCGACCAACGCGGCGGCGGCCGAACGGCTCGGGGTGGGCCCGGAGACCGTCAAGGGCTATCTGCGTTCGGCCATGCGCAAGCTCGGGGCGCGCACGCGCGGGGCGGCCGTGGTCGCCGCGCGCCGCGCGGGCCTGCTGCCGTGACGGCCGGCTCTTCTCCGTCGTGTGCCGCGTTCGGTTCTCGTCGCCCGCGTCGTTCCCGTCACCTCGTCGTCCCGCCGTGACGCGACCGGCCGTTGCCTAACATTGGCCGGGACACGACATACGGAGGGGAGCGGTCGCCGTGCGACGGGACTTCACGGAGTCTGCCGGGTGCCGTTCCGACCTGGTCATCGGGCGGGAGGAGTCGTTCGGCGCGGCGCGCGAGCAGCTCTCCCGAGGGGGAAGTGTGCTGCTGCACGGACCCGCCGGCATCGGGAAGTCGACGGTGCTGCGGGCACTGGCCTCGGAATACGCCGGTACGGCGCACACCGTGTTGCGCTGCTCCGCCACCGAGTCCGAATCCCACCTCCCCTTCCTCGCCCTCGCCGACCTCCTGGGCCTGGTCCTGGACCGGGTGACCCCGGTGCTGCCCGACGCCCAGGCCACCGCGCTGGAGTCGGCGCTCACCGGACGCGGCGAGTCCACGCTCCAGCGCGACGGGCTGGCGCTGCGCCTGGCCGTGCTCTCCGCGCTGCGCGCCCTCGCCGCCGAGGGCCCGGTGCTGGTCGTCGCCGACGACCTGCAGTGGCTGGATCCGGCCAGCGCCGAACTGCTCGGCTTCGCCGCCCGCCGCCTGGGCGACACCCCGGTACGGCTGCTGTGCGCGGCGCGCACCGAGGGGCCGGAGGCGCAGGGCGCGGCGTACGACCGCCATCTGCGGGCGTCCCCGCCGGACACCCGCGCGGTCCGCCTGGGCCCGCTGACCCGCGCCCAGGTGTCGGCGCTGCTCGACGAGCGGGGCTACGCGGGCCTGCCCCGTTCCACGGTCCGCGACATCCACCGCACCAGCGGCGGCAATCCGCTCTTCGCCCTGGAGCTGGGCCGGGCGCTGGCCGAGAGCCCCACCCCGCCCCGGCCGGGCGAGCCGCTGCCGGTGCCGACCTCGCTGCGCGCCCTGGTCCTGACCCGGCTGGAGATGCTCTCGGACGAGGCCCGCCGCACCCTGCTGGTCGCCAGCGCCGGCGCCCGCCCGACCCCGGCGCTGCTGCACGCGGCCGGCCGGGAGAACGCCGAGGCGGAGACCGCGCAGGCGGCGGCCCTGGGGCTGCTGGCGACCGACCCGGAGGGCCCGGCCGTACGGTTCGCGCACCCGCTGATCTCGGCCGCCCTGTACGCGGAGGCGCCGGCGCCGGAACGGCGGGCCGCGCACGCCGCGCTGTCCACGGCCGCCTCCGACCCGATCGAACGCGCCCGGCACCTGGCCCTGGCCACCACCGGCACCGACCCGGAGGTGGCGGACCGGCTCGCCGAGGCCGCCGCGCTGGCCCGGGACCGCGGGGCGCCGTCGGTGGCCGCGTCGCTGGGTCTGCTCGCGGCCCGGCACACCCCGCCGGACGGCTTCCCGGGCCCGGACGAGCGCCGGCTCACCGCGGCCGAGGACGCGATCACCGCGGGCGAGCCGGACCTCGCCCGGGACATCGCCCGCGAGGTGCTGACCCGGGCCGGCGCGCCCGAGGAGCGGGTACGGGCCTGGATGGTGGTGATCGAGGCCGCCGGGCAGGCCATCGCCGACGTCGACGCCGCCTTCCCGCAGGCCCTGGCCGACGCGGGCGAGGACCCGCGCCTGCTCGCCCTGGTCCACTACCAGCTGGCCTGGCGTTCCCTGGTGGTGCAGGGCGACTTCGCGCAGGGCCGGGAGGAGGCCGCGCACGCGGCCCGGCTGGCGGCCGAGGCCGCTGACCGGCGCACCGAACTGCTGGCGCTGGCGTTCCAGGCGCAGGCCGAGACGCTGATGGGGCATCCGGACGCCCCGGAGACCATCGGGCGGGCCCTGGCGGAGCCGCAGGACGCGCGGGTCGCCTGCCATCACAACGGGGCCGGCTCCGCCCGGTTCCGGTGGCTGGTGATGAGCGACCGGCTCGCCGAGGCGCGCACCGCCGTCACCGGGCTGCTGCGCGAGGTGCGCCGGCGCGGCATGGCCGAGAGCGAGGTCCACTACCTGCGTTTCCTCGCCGAGACCGAGTTGCACTCCGGGCACTGCGGGCGGGCCCTGGAGCTGTCCCGGGAGAGCCTGACGCTGGCCCGCGACGCCGGCATCGGGGAGGGCGCCGGCGCGATGCAGGCCGCGCTCGCCGAGGCGGCCGGCGGGGACGTGGAGCGGGCGCTGACGCTGGCGCGGGAGGCGGTGCGGCGGGCCGAGGAGGACGGAGACGCCGTGTACCTGTCGCGGGCGCTGGCGGCCCTGGGCCACGCCGCCCTGGTCGCGGGTGACGCGCGGGCGGCGGTACGGGCGCTGCGGCGGGTGCGGGAGCTGGAGGCGGGCGCGGGCATCACCGACCCGGCGCGGGGCCGGTGGCAGGGCGACCTGGCGGAGGCGCTGGTGCGGACCGGGGAGCCGGCCGAGGCCCTGGACGTCATCGAGGTCACGCGGGCGCACGCGCTGCGGCTCGGCCGGGGCAGCGTGCTCGCGGTGCTGGACCGGGCCGAGGCGCTGGTGCGGGCGGCGCGCGGTGAACACCGGGCCGCCGTCACGCGGTTGACGTCGGCCCGGGAACGGCTGGCCGCACTGGGCTACGGCCTGGAGGAGGCCCGGGCCGCCCTCGCGCTGGCGGAGCTGAGCGGGGACCGGGCGGGACGGGCCCCGCGGGCCGCGTCGTACGACGAGGCGGCACGGCTGTTCCGGAGCTGCCGGGCGCTGCCCTGGCTGCGGCGGGTGGAGGCCGCGCTCGCCGCGCCGGAGGCCGGTCCGCAGCCCGCGCGCGCTCCCCACCCCGAGGCGCTGGCGGGGCTGGCCTCGATGGAGCGTCAGGTGGCCGCGCTGGTCATGGAGGGCGCCACCAACCGGGAGATCGCCGGGCGCCTGTTCGTGAGCGTCAAGACCGTCGAGGCGACGCTGACCCGGGTCTACCGCAAGCTGGGCATCCGCTCCCGCGTCGACATCGTCCGGCTGGCGGCGGGCCCGCGGCCCGAGTGAGGCATCTCCCGCGGCGGCGGGCGGAGATGACGGACCGAGGGTTTTCCCTGCCCGGCTCCCCCTAGGGGGTTCCCTCATTGGGCCGGTCCCGCGGCCGGTTCTAGCGTGTGCACGTGCCGCTCGCCCGGGCATACGGGGGTCTGTCCCGAGACCCCCGTGCAACCCCCCACTCCGGGCGACCCCCCACCGGCAAAACCCGAGGAGACTCATGTTCGGGCTCTTCCGCACCAGACCTGCCGCTCCGGCCGGCGCCGCGCGTCCGTGTCCGCAGCCGCCGCCCGCGGCGCACCACCCGCGCAGGACTCCCGAGTGACCCTCGGGTGACAGACCAGGGGGCGCTGCGGGCCTCCACGAGCGGCCCGCAACGCCCCCTCTCCACGTCAGCCGCGCACCGTCCCGAAGCGGACGGCGTACGTGCTCCCCGGATGCAGGGCCGCGAGCATCCGCTCCCCCTCGGCCACCACCTCGTCGCGGCGGGCCCCGGTCAGGGGGCCGAAGGGTTCGACCACGAGGGCGTCGTCGTCCAGCCGCCACAGCCCGGCCACGAAACCGTCGACCAGCAGGACGCGGTAGGCCGTGTTCTTCGCCCAGGTGCGGCCCTTGTACGCGGGCGGCACGAGGCGGGTGCGGTCGGCGTGGGAGAGGAGCAGGTTGTCGAACTCGGGCAGGAAGCGCGGCGGCGCCGGCGTCTCCGGGTCGGGCCGGGGCGCGTCGGGCAGGTCGAACAGCTCGGTGCCGTCCGGGGCCCGGAAGGTGACGAGACGCGGACGGAGCCGTTCGAAGGCGTCCCTGAGGCGGGTCAGGCCCGCCCAGGTCTGCATGTCCTTGACGGAGGCGGGCCCGAAGGCGGCGAGGTAGCGCAGCACCGTGTCGTCCGGGGCCGGGGCGGGCGTCGCGGGGCGGCCCAGCCAGTGCTCGGCGGTGGTGAGCGTGACCTGGCCGCTCCTGCCCCACAGGCCGCGCGGCGTGACCTGCACCAACGGCAGCCGGCAGCGGGCGGCGACGGAGAGGGCCTGCGGGTCGGCGTCGGGCCACTCGGCGAGCAGCGCCTCGCGCAGCTGCCCCATCGTGCGGGGCTCGGCCTCGACCAGCTCACGGGCGAGGACGGCGAGCCGGTCCAGGTCGACGCCGACGAGCCCCTTGCGGAAGGCGCCCAGTTCCCGGTCGCGGGCGGCCTGCACCAGCGGGCGCAGGGTGAGGCAGTCGTCGGCGGTGTGGGTGTGGAGGGTGGAACGCAGGGTGACGAGGCGGGCGACCCGCCGGTCGGCCATCGGCGCGGACAGGTCGTCGGGCGTGAACCCGTCGAGGCGGGCGGCGAGCGCGTAGTACGGGGGCTTCACGTTCTGCGCCTGGAGCCCGACGAGGTGGGCGACGGCGGCCTCGGCGGACAGCGACGCGCGGCGCAGCAGCAACTGGCGGGCCAGGGTGGCCCGGTTGAGGGCGCGGAGGCCGAGGACGGGGGCCGACGTGGTGCGTGCCTTGGTCGTCATGCCGTGCACGGTAACCGCGGTCGCGGACGGCCGGTGACCGCGAGCCCGCACAGCGCGCCGGGGGCCGTCGGTTCGGTCCCCGGTCGGGTCGAAACGGCCGGTGCCCCGCCGCTGCGGGGCCGGGCCGGCCTCCCTCGGGGACGCCGTCACCGCGCACGCCCGGGTCCGCCGGTGATTGCCGCACCCCCCGCGGGGCACCCGTGCGCACTGTGCACGGACGAGACAGGATCCTGGTGACCGGCTGGTTCAGCTTCCTGCACGGGGAGGCGACCGCCGGGGACGTGCTGGCGCTGCGGCGGGTCGAGGAGGTGCTGCGGGAGGCGGGCCTCGCGTACGACGTCGTGTGGAGCCCCGGTTTCCGGGCGGAGGGGACGCATTTCGAGGACCTGGACCCGGCGGCGTACTCGCGGCTGGTCTTCGTGTGCGGGCCCGCGCACGGGTGGCAGGTCGAGGAGCTGCACCGGCGGTTCGCGCACTGTGTGCGGATCGCCGTCGGCGTCTCCGTGATCGACCCCGGCTCCCCCGCCGTCACCGGTTTCCACCGGGTGCTGGCCCGGGACGCCGAGGGCACCGGTCCGACGCTGGACCTCGCCGCCCGCGCGCCCGCGCTGCCCGCCAGGCCGGTGGCCGGGGTCGTCCTCACCCACGGCCAGCACGAGTACGGCGGGCAGCGGCGGCACGAGGAGGTCGCCGCGGCGCTGACCCGCTGGCTGGCCGGCAAGGACTGCGCCCGGCTGGAGCTGGAGACCCGGCTCGACGCGCACGACTGGCGGCTGTGCGGCACGCCGGCCCAGCTGGAGGCCGTACTGACCCGGCTGGACCTGGTCGTCACCGACCGGCTCCACGGGCTGGTCCTGGCGTTGCGGGCCGGGACTCCGGCGCTGGCCGTGGACCCGGTCGAGGGCGGCGCGAAGGTGACGGCGCAGGCCCGGGCCTGCGGCTGGCCGGCGCTGGTGGCCGCCGAGCGGCTCACGGAAGAGGCGCTGGAGCACTGGTGGCAGTGGTGCCTCACCGGCGGCCGGAGCGAGGCCGTGCGGATCGGCGCCGCCTTCCGGTCGGCGGACGCGGAGGCCGACGCGGCGGACGGTCTGGTGGCGGCGCTCGGGGCGCGGCCGGTCGGTTAGCGCCGGGTCGGCGCGGGCACTCGGTGGACCGTCGGTCCGCCGCCGGGAGGAGACATCGTGAGCATCGACCGACTCCCCGAGCACGAGCAGCGCGTCCTCGACGAGGTGGAGCGGGAGCTGAGCCGGGACCGCCGGCTGGAACGGCGGCTGCGCACCCTGCGCCTCAGCCGCTGTCCCGACCTCACCCGGTTGGCGGCCTACCGCCCGCGCACCTCGACGGTCCTGCTGCTGCTTGTCCTGTCGGTGACCCTGCTGGTCACCGGCATCGCGACCGCCTCGCCCGGCGTGATCTGGGCGTTCGCCGCGGTGTGGCCGGTGACGCTGTTCGCGTCGTTCCGGCTGCTGTGCCGGTGGACCGAGGGCTGAGGTGGCGTCCGGGTCTCGTCGCGGACCCGTCCGGGCCTCGTCCCCCTGACCCGTCCGGGAGTGTGGACCGGCCCCGCGTCCCCTCGGCGCGGGGCCGGTCCGTGTGGGGTGTGGTCCGTCGGCGGCCGATGTGGCGCGGCCGAGCGTCAGCCGGTGTAACTGCGGGCCGTGGAGTCCCGTTGGGCGGGTTCCAGCGAGCGCAGTCGGGCCTCGACCTCCGGCGGCAGCACCCGGCGTTCCCGCAGCACCCACGGCAGGGCGGCCGTCGCCTCGGCGAAGGCGCGCAGGGACGCGGTGTCGCGGGGGACGGTGCGGGCCAGGTGGAGGGTGCGGCGCAGGGCCGGGCCCGCCGGGCGCCGCAGCCAGGTGAACCACAAGGTGTTGCGGATGCCGTGGGCCCGGCGCAGGGTCGCGTCCCGCACCGTGGAGGGGTGGTGGTGGATCGTCAGGTGATCGGCGTACGTCAGCCACCAGCCGTCCGCCGCCAGGTCGGCGGCGAGCAGTTCCTCCTCGCCGCCCAGCCACAGCCGGGGGTGGAAGCCGCCCGCGGCCCGGAAGGCGTCGGTGCGCAGCACGGTCGCGGCGGCGAGGAAGGACCCGAGGGCCGGGCCCGGGAGCCAGTCCGGGCGGGGCACGGGCGAGTCGCGCAGCTCCTCGACGATGGGGTCCTCGGTGCCGTCCGGTTCGACGAGGATGCGGGCGGTGACCGTCCCGACCGCCGGGTAGCGGTCGAGCAGGTCGGCGGCCCCGGCCAGGGAGCCCGGCGCCCACCAGGAGTCGTCGTCGCAGAAGGCGACGTAGGGGGTGCGGACGTGCCGCACGGCCAGGTTGCGGCCGACGGCGCCCAGGTTGCGGCCGGGACGCAGCAGCCTGACCCGCGGGTGGTGGCGGGCCACGGCGGAGGCGGTGCCGTCGGTGGAGGCGTTGTCGGTGACGATCACCTCGGGCCGTTCCGGGAGTTCGGCGAGGCGGTCCAGGGTGCGCAGCAGTTCGGGGCGCCGGTTGTGGGTGATGACGACGACGGTGGTCCGGGTGTCCGTCATGAGGTCGCTCCGTTCACCGTGTCCAGGAGGCGGGCGGCGCGTTCCACGTGCGGGGGCAGCGGCCGCCGGGCGCGCAGGGCGGCGGGCAGGCGGGTGAGCGTCTCGCGCAGGGCCCGCCGGGCGTGCGGGTCGTGGCGGGCGTCGGCGGCGAGGTCGCGGGTGCGGGCCAGCGCGTGCGGCAGGGGCCGGCGCAGCCAGGCGGTGAGGAGTTCGTTGCGGCGTACGACGGCGGAGCGGCCGGTGCGGGGGCCGGGGTCGGGGTGGTGGTGGGCGGTGACGTCGGGGCAGTGGGTGACGCCCCAGCCCCGGGCGGCGAAGTCGTAGGCGAGCAGGGTCTCCTCGGCGCCGAAGAAGAGCAGGGGGTGGTAGCCGCCGACGTCGAGGTAGGCGGTGCGGCGGGCGACGGCGGCGCAGCCGAGGAAGCCGAGCACCTGGGTACCGGGCAGGTCGGTGGCGGTGCCGAGCGGGGAGCCGGCGAGCAGGTCGTTGAGGGGGTCGGCGGCGCCGGCGGGTCCGACCAGGGTGCGGGCGGAGAGCAGGCCGAGCCTCGGGTGCGCGTCGAAGTGCCGGGCGGCGACCACGAGGGCGCCGGGCGCCCACCAGGAGTCGTCGTCGCTGAACGCCACGTACGGGGTGTCGAGGGCGCGGACGCCGTGGGTGCGGGCGAGGGCGCCGCGGTTGACGGGCAGGGTGATCACCCGGACCCTCGGGAAGTCCCGGGCGAGCATGGCGGCGGTGTCGTCGGTGGAGGCGTTGTCGACGACGAGGACCTGGGGCCGCTCCGGCAGGGCGAGCAGGTGGCGGACGGTGACGGCGAGGCTCGCCGAGCGGTTGCGGGTGGCGATGACGACGCCGACGGGGGCGGGTGCGGTGCGTTCGGCGCGGGCCCGTTCCCGGGTGGTCGACGGGCCGCGGTCGGTGGCGTGGTTCATGGTGCGGGTGCCTCTCCCAGGGCGTCCAGGACGTCGAGCGCGTCCAGGACGTCGTCGGTGCCGATCCGCAGCAGCGCGGGGTCGGTCTCGGTGCCGTGCGGGTCGCCGTCCGGACCCGGGTGCCACAGGGCGCGGTGGCGGGGGTGGTCGGGCGGTCCCCAGCGGCTGGGCGGTACGGGGCCGAAGAGGGTGACGGAGGGCGTGGCGTGGGCGACCGCGAGGTGGGCGATGCCGGTGTCGCCGCTGACGACGGCGCGGGCGCCGGCCACCAGGGCGGAGAGCCGGTCGTAGGGCAGGCCCCCGCCGAAGACGTCCGTGTCGGGCAGGCGGGCGAGCTTGGCCAGCCGGGCCACGAGGTCGCCCTCGTCCGCTCCCCCGGTCACGACGACCCGGCGCCCGCGGGCGCGCAGGGCCTCGGCCACGGCCGCGTAGCGTTCCACGGGCCAGCAGCGCGAAGGGGCGCCGGCGCCGGGGTGCAGGACGACGGCGCCGGGCGCGGGGGACGGTGCCGTCGGGCGCGGCAGCCGCAGGTCCGCCGGGTCGGCGTCGATGCCGTACGCCGCCAGCAGCCGGCACCACCGGTCGCGTTCGTGTTCCTCGGCGTACCAGGGCGGTCCCTCGATCTCCGGTGTCCCCGGGTGCGCGAACGCCATCAGCTTCCCGGGGCGCAGTCCCGCCAGGAGCCGGTGGCTGGGCGGCCCGTTGCCGTGCAGGTCGACGGCGACGTCGGGCGGCGGGCCGGTCCAGTCGAGGGCGCGCGGGACGGCACGGCCGGGTTCGGCGGCGGGCAGCAGCCGGTCCACGGCTCCGGTCGCGGCGACCACGGGGGCCAGTTCGGCCGGGGTGGCCAGCACCAGTTCGTGCGCGGGGTAGGCGCGCCGCAGCGCCCGCAGCGCCGGTACCCCGGCGAGCAGGTCGCCGAGCCCGAGGGCCCGCAGCACCAGCACCCGGGGGCGCGGCCCGGCGCCCTCCTGGCGTCGGCCCGGCGTGCCGTAGCGCACCGGCTCGTCGGCGCCGCGCGCGCCCGGCGGGTGCGCCGCCCCGCCGGTGGGCGGACGCGCGGCGTCCCCCGTGCCGGGGCGGCCGGCCCGGGGCGGGGGGTCACCCGGTACGGCCCGGCTCGCGGACGCGGCGGGTCCGGCACCGTCCGTGCCCGTGGCACCATCGCCCACCGGCGCCCGCCCCGGAGCCGGCCCGGGGGGCGTCCGGTGGGTGCCGGCGGGGGGCGGGGGCGTCGGCGCGCCGGCGCGGGACGGTGGTGCCGGGGCCCGGTCACGGGCCGCCGGGTCCGGGGTGCCGTGGGTCATCGCACGCCCTCCGCCGCGCGTGCCATCAGGGCCGTCGAGGAGCGGCCGTCCAGATAGGGCAGGAGCACCGCCTGGCCGCCCCATTCCTGGAGCAGGGCCGCCTCGGGGAGGTCCGCGCCCGCGTAGTCGCCGCCCTTGACCCACACGTCGGGGCGCAGGTCGCCGAGGAGGCGTTCGGGGGTGTCCTCGTCGAAGACGGCGACCGCGTCGACGCAGGCGAGGGCGCGCAGGACCCGCACGCGGTCGGCGAGGGGGTTGACGGGGCGGCCCTCGCCCTTGCGGCGCTGGACGGAGGCGTCGGAGTTGACGCACACGACCAGGCAGTCGCCGAGCCGCCGGGCGGCCTGCAGGAGGCCGACGTGTCCGGCGTGCAGCAGGTCGAAGCAGCCGCCCGCGGCGACCACCGTGCCGTGCTGGGCGCGGATCCGGGCGGCCAGGGCGTGCGGGTCGTCGGTGTCGGGCGGGGCGGCGTCCCGCGGGCCGTCCCCGGCGGGCGGCAGGGCACCGGCGCCGCCGGCGGCGACGAAGGCCGTGGCGGCGCCCACCGCGCCCTCGACCGCCTCCCCCACCAGCGCCCCGTCGGCGAGCAGCCCGGCGGCGGTGGCGGCGAAGCGGTCGCCCGCGCCGCAGGAATCGCCGTGGTGGGCGGCGGGCGCGGGGACGAGGAGGGGGTGTTCGCCGTAGGAGAGGAGGGCGCCGCGGGAGCCGAGGGTCACGGTGACCGCGGCGACCCGCCAGTCGCGTACGAGGGCGGCGGCGTGGTGCGCGGCGGCGCGCAGGCCCCCGCCCGGGTGGCCGTCGCGCGGTGCGAAGCCGTGGGCCTCCTTCTCGGCGGGGGTGACCAGCCGGGTGCCGGGCACCGGCGGACCGCCACGCGGGTGCGGGTCCCAGACCAGCGGCGGGCGGGCGGCCAGTTCGTCGCGCAGGACGTCGGCGGCTCCCCGGCCGTAGTCGGAGACGAGGACGGCCCGGGCGGAGCGCAGCACCGCGCGGGCCTCGTCGGTGGCGGCGCTCGCCCGGCCGCCGCCGCGGTCGAGGCGGACCACGGGCCGGTCCTGGGCCAGGACGCGGGTCTTCTCGGGCAGGGTGCCGGTCAGGGGCAGCGGGACCAGGGTCAGCCAGGGCTCCAGCAGTTCGCGCAGGGCCCGGCCGGCCGGGTCGTCGCCCAGCCCGGTGATCAGGGTGACCTCGCGGCCGTCCCGGGCGGCGAGGTACGCGGCGAGGGCCGCGCCGCCCGGACGTACGCGTTCGGCGCACTCGGCGACGACCGGCACCGGTGCGTCGGGGGCGAGCCGGTCGGCGGAGCCGGACAGGTCGCGGTCGAGCAGGGCGTCGCCGACGACGACCAGGGGTGCCCTGCCCGCGCGTCGTCCGGCCCCGTTCCCCGTCGGGCGTCCCCTCGTGCGTCCCGTCACCTCGCCGTCCTCCGTCCGTTCCCGGACACGCCCCTTTCCAGGGCCGCGTCGAAGGCCGCGCAGATCATGTGGACGGCGACCAGGTGGATCTCCTGGACGGTGGCGGTCGAGGCGGCGTCCACGCACAGCGACTCGTCGCTGCCCGCCATCAGCGGATTGGGGGCGCAGCCGGTCAGCGCCCACACCCGTACGCCGGCCGCGCGGGCCGCGTCGGCGGCGGAGAGCAGGTTGGCGCTGGCGCCGGACGTGGAGAGCAGCATCAGCACGTCGCCCTCGCGGCCGTGGGCGCGGACCTGGCGGGCGAACACCTCGTCGACGCCGTAGTCGTTGGCGATGGCGGTCGTGGAGGAGGTGTCGGCGTGGAGGGCGATGGCGGAGAACGGCGGACGGTCGTCGCGGTAGCGGCCGACGATCTCGGCGGTCAGGTGCTGGGCCTGGGCGGCGCTGCCGCCGTTGCCGGCGGCCAGCAGCCGGCCGCCGCCGCCGAGGGCGGCCGCGAGCCGTTCGCCCCAGCGCTGGGTGACGTGCGCGTGGGCGCGGAACGCCCGCAGGGCGTCCTGGAGTTCGTCGCAGTGGTCCACGACGGGCGGGTGCACGGTCATCAGGCGACCTCCTTCGACAGGGCGTGGTCGGCGAGGGTCAGGCGGTACACCTGTTCCGCGCCGTCGGCGACGCGCGCCCACGTGTAGTGCCTGAGGACCCGTTCGCGGCCGTTGCGGCCGTACTGGCGGCGCAGCCGTTCGTCGGCGAGGAGTTCGCGGGCGGCGTCCGCGATGGCGCCGGGGTCCTGCGGGGTGACCAGGCGGCCGGTGGTGCCGTCGGCGACGGAGTCGCGGTGGCCGCCGACGTCGGTGGCGAGGACGGGTACGCCGCAGGCCATCGCCTCCAGCGGGACGATGCCGAAGGGCTCGTAGACGGGGGTGCACAGCACCAGGTCGGTGCTGCGGAGCAGGGCGGGCATGTCCTCGGGGTCGACGGCGCCCAGCAGCCGGACGCGGTCGGCGACGCCGGTGCGGTGCGCGAGCGCGGTCAGGCGCTGGGCCTCGGGGTCGGCGTCGAGGCCGCCGGCGGGCGGTCCGCCGGCGATGAGGAGTTCGGTGTCGGGGATGTCGGCCAGGGCGCGGATGGCCTGGTCGTAGCCCTTGCGCGGCACGAGCCGGCCGCAGGCGAGCAGCCGGTGGCGCTGCTTGCGGTCGGGGGTGCGGCCGGTGTCGGCGGTCGGGCTGAAGTGTTCGGCGTCCACGCCGCAGGGCACGACGGACACCTGGCGGGGCGGTACGCCCATGTCGCCGAGTTCCACGACCTCGTCGGTGCAGGTGGCCAGGACCCGTTCGCAGGAGCGGCCGATCTGCCGTTCGATGCCGATGCGTTCGTAGGGGCTGGTGTCCCGCATGCCCTGGTGGCGCCGCTTGACGGTGCCGAGGGCGTGGAAGGTCTGCACGAGCGGGATGCCGAGGGGCCGGGCGCCGATCTGGGAGGCCATGCCGGACATCCAGAAGTGGGCGTGCACGACGTCGGGCCGCTCCCGTGCCCAGGCGCGGGCCAGGTGGGCGCCGAAGGCGGGCATGTGCGGGAAGAGTTCGTCCTTGGGGACGGCCCGGGGCGGTCCGGCGGGCACGTGCTCGACGACCGCGCCGCCGGGCAGCCCCACCCGGTCGGGCAGGTCCTGGGCGTCGCGGCGGGTGTAGACCGTGACGTCGTGGCCGCGCTTGGCCAACTCCTCCGTGAGACGGGCCACGTAGACGTTCTGTCCACCGGCGTCGACGCCGCCGAGCGCGGCGAGCGGGCTCGCGTGCTCGGACACCATGGCGATCCTCATCGGGTCACCTCCTTCAGCAGCCGCTCCCAGTCGTCCAGGAAGCGGGACAGCCCGTAGCGGGACAGGGCCGCCGCACGGGCCCCGTCGCCGACGGTCCGCGCGTGCAGCGGGTCGGCGAGGAAGTCGCGTACGGCGTCGGTCAGTACGTCGATGCGGTTGGAGACCACCCCGGCGCCCGGGGGCACGGCCTCGGTGACCTCGGTGGTGGCGAGGGCGACCACGGGCATGCCCAGGTGCATGGCCTCCAGCAGGGACAGGCCCAGGGAGGTCCAGCGGACGGGGTGGACGTAGACGCGGCGGCGGGCCAGCTCGGTGTGCAGGTCGCTCTGGGGCACGTCCCGCGTGCGGCAGCGTTCCGGGTCGACGCCGATGTGCTCGGCGAGGCCGTCGGTGCGCATGCCGAACACGTCGAGCGGGGCGGCCCGGGCGAACTCGGGGAGCAGGTCGGTGCCGGTCGTACGGCCGCGTCGGATCGGCTCGTTGACGACGACGGCGGCGCGTTCCAGCTCGCCGGTCCAGCGGTGGCCGGGGTCGACGATGCCGTGCTCGATGACCGTCGTCTCGGTCGGACCCGCGTCCCACATCAGCCGGTTGAAGTGGGTGACGTGGACGAGGGTGACGCCGGGGAGGTCGGCGGCGGGGTGGCGGGTGTCGGGGACGTCTCCGTCGGGGGCGTTGTGCTCCAGGTAGACCATCGGCGGGCGGCGGCCCAGCCACCGGTCGACCAGGGCGACCTCGTGCGGCCGCTGGACGATCACCAGGTCGACGTCCTCGTCCCGCAGCCGCTCCGGCGGTACCTCGACGACGGAGTCGGGCCAGTCCCAGGTGCGGGCGCGGCCGAGGCCGTCGGGTCCGCGGTCCGGGGTGACGGGGACGAGGTAGGTGTGCGGGCCCTGCACGAAGGCCGTGGTCCACGACCCGTGCACGTGCCAGATGAGGATCCTCATGCCTCCCCCAGGAGTTTCTCGACGGCGGCCGCCACGTCGGTGGCCGTGACGGTGTTCAGGCAGGGGTGGCCGGGGACGGGGCAGTCCCGGGCCCGGCTGTCGGCGCAGGGCGCGTCCTGGTCGCCGAGCAGCACGTACGGGACGCCGTACGGCCGCCAGCGCTCCGCCGGTACGACGGGGGCGAACAGGGACACCACCGGGGTGCCGACGGCCGCCGCGAGGTGGGCGGGCGCGGTGTTCCCGGTGACGACGACGGACGCGCCCGCGAGGACGCCGGACAGCTCCGGGGCCTCGGTGCGGCCGCCGAGGTCGATGCCGTGCCCGCCGGCCACGTACGCGGTGAGGTCGCGCTCGTCGGGGCCGCCGGTGACCAGGACGCGGTGCCCGGCGGCGGCCAGTTCGCCCACCGCCTCCGCGCAGCGCTCGGCGCTCCAGGCGCGGGCGGGGACACTGGCGCCCGGGTGCAGGACGACGTACGGGCCGGCGCCGGTAAGGTCGCCGACGGGGGGCGGTGTGCGCACCCGCAGCCGTCCGTCGTCGGGCCGCGGGAAGCCCGCCGCCTCCGCCAGGTCCAGCGCCGCCTCGGCCTCGTGGGCGTGCGGGGCGCGCTGGTGGCGCAGGTCGAGCAGGGAACCCGGGTAGTCCACGCTGTCCGCGGCGATGTGGGCGACGCCCGCGAGGCGCAGGACCAGGGCGGTGGGCAGCGGGGACTGGTGGAAGGACGTCAGGACCAGCGCCGTGTCGGCGTCGATCCGGTCGACGAGGGCGTCGATGTCGGCCCGGTCGACGTCGGGCGGCCGGAAGCCGCCCCACGGGGCGTCCCAGACCAGCACCTCGTCCACCCCGGGCAGCAGCCGGGCGGCGGGCGCGCCGCGCGATCCGCACAGCAGGGTGACGTGGTCGGCGCGGGCGGCCACGGCCCGCACGGCGGGCCCGGCGAGCAGCACGTCGCCGAAGCTGTCGAGCCGGGTGACCAGTGCCTTCATCGCGGCCTCCCTCGGGTGTCGACGGCGGCACGCGAGCGGTCCGCCTCGGCGCCGGGGACGGCCCGGCGGGGGACGTGGGCGGAACCCGGGGTGCTCGCGTCGAACGCCGCCTCGATGGGCCGCTCGTCCACCAGGACCCGGCCCTCGGGCGGACCGTCGAGGACGGCCCGTACGGCGGTCAGGAGGTTGGGGGCGACATGGGCGGCGGCCGTGGTCTCCTCGGGGCGGGTGCGGTCGTTGGGGACGAGGATGCCGTGGGCGCCGGCGTGTTCGGCGGCCTCCAGGTCCGCGCCGATGTCGCCGATGACGACGCAGTCGGCGGGCGCGGCGCAGACGCGGCCGGCGGCCCAGAGGATCATGCCGGGCCGCGGCTTGCGGCAGTGGCAGCCGTCGTCGGGGCCGTGCGGGCAGACCGCCCAGACGTCGAAGGGGCCGACGAGTTCGTCGATCCGCCGGTTGACGCGGCGGACGTCGGTGTCGGTGAGGAGTCCGCGGGCGACGCCGGACTGGTTGGTGACGACGCCGACGCGGATGCCGTGCTCGCGCAGCAGCGCCACCGCCTCGCGGGCACCGTCGACGGGCCGGACCAGGTCGGGGTCGCCGTTGTAGGGCACGTCGTGGACCAGGGTGCCGTCACGGTCGAAGAGGACGGCCTCGACGGGGCTCATGCGGCCACCTCCCGCCAGGCGGGGGCGTGGCGGTGCCGCCACTCGCCGGCCAGCCGGTGCCAGGTCGCGGCGGGCGGGATGAGCGCGCTGGTCGCCAGCATGGTGACGACCTCGTCCCGGGTGCGCGGTCCGGGGGCGATACGGGCCCAGGCGAACTTGGCGGTGCCCGCGGCCCAGCCGAGCCCGGCGACCGCGGCGGCCCGGGGGCGGCCGGCGACGGCGAGGGCGAAGGCGGCGAGTCCGGCAGCGGTGATCGCCGCGTGACGGCGGATGCGGCCCCTGGGGGCCACCGCCTTGGCCCACCAGTCGGGGCCGTGCAGCCGCCGCATCAGCGCGTCGTCGGCGTTGCCGCGCTGCTGCTTGAGGGAAACCCAGCGGGAGGCGTCCCGCACGGGGTGGCGGGTGGTGCGGCGGCCCCGCCGGATGCGCCAGCCCGCGTCGAGGACGCGCAGCGCCAGGTCGGCGTCCTCGCGGAAGGCGCGGGGGAAGCGCTCGTCGAAGCCGTGGACCTGCTTGAGCACGTCGGTGCGGTAGGCCATGTCGGCGGTGATCCACTGGGCCCGGGCGAGGCCGGCGGTGCCGCGCTCCCAGTCGGTGGGCCGGCGTTCACCGGGCAGCGGCACGGCGATCACGCCCTGCACGGCACCGGTGTCGGGGGCCGCCTCGGCGAGGTCCTGGACCAGTTGGTCGCACCAGTGCGGGCCGACCTGGACGTCGTCGTCGAGGAAGGCGGTCCAGGGCGAGGTCACCGCGCGGATGCCGGTGTTGCGGGCGGCGGCGGGGCCGCGGCCCCCGCTGCGCAGCACCACCGTGCGCTCGCGCAGGTCGCCCAGGACGGTCAGGGGGTGCTCCAGCGCCCGCGGGTCGGCGTCCGGTTCGGGCCGGTCGTCGACGAGGACGATCTCGTCGGGGCCCGGTCCGGTCGCGGCGGCCAGCGCGGCCAGGCAGTCGGCCAGCGTCCGGCGGGCGAGCGTGGGGACGACCACGGCGTAGCCGGTCCTGGCGCCGCCGGTCACGGGAGCGCCGCTCATCCGAACGCCCTCCCCCGGCGCACCGCGAAGGGTCCGATGGCCAGCAGGTCCACGGGCGCGGAGCCGAAGCACTCCAGGGCGTCGCGCGGGTCGTCGACCATGGGCCGCCCGGCGGTGTTGAGGCTGGTGTTGACGACGACGGGCAGTCCGGTGCGCCGCTCGAAGGAGGCCAGCATCCGCGCGACCAGCGGCTCGCGGCGCTCCTCGACGGTCTGGATGCGGGCGGTCCCGTCGACGTGCACGACGGCCGGGATGCGGTCGCGCCAGGCGGGGGCGACGTCGTGCACGAAGAGCATGTACGGGCTCGGGATCGGCCCGGTGAAGATGTCGGCGGCGCGGTCGGCGAGCACCATCGGCGCGACCGGCCGGAACTCCTCGCGTCCCTTGACGTGGTTGAGGCGCTCCAGGTTCTCCGCGCGGCCCGGGTGGGCCATCAGGGAGCGGTGTCCGAGGGCGCGCGGCCCGAACTCGCTGCGGCCCTGGAACCAGGCGACGACACCGTCGCGGGCCAGTTCCTCGGCGACCGTCTCGGCGATGTCGTCCGGCTCCTCGTAGGGGATCGCGGCCGTCTCCAGCCAGGCGCGGATCTCCTCGTCGCTCCAGCCGCGGCCGAGGTCGGCGCCGGGCATCGGCTCGGGTGCGGCGCCCTCCTGGGCGGCGGCGACGTGCAGGGCGCCGCCGAGGGCGGTGCCCGCGTCGCCGGCGGCCGGCTGCACCCACACGTGGCGGTACGGGCCGCGCGCGGCGATCTTGGAGTTGGCGACGCAGTTCAGCGCGACGCCGCCCGCCATGGTGAGGGCCTGGCCGCCGGCCTCGCGGTGCAGCCAGTGGACGAGTTCGAGGAGCAGTTCCTCCAGCACGGCCTGGGTGCTCGCGGCGAGGTCCGCGTGGTCCTCGGTCCAGTCCTCGCCCTTGGCGCGCGGCGGCGCGAGGGCCGCCCAGTCGATGCCGTGGGCGCGGAAGCCGCCGTCGCCGGTGGCGTGGACCCGCTCGCGCAGTCGGTCCGCGAACCGGGGTTTCCCGTAGGAGGCGAGGGCCATCACCTTGTACTCGTCGCTGCTGCGCAGGAAGCCGAGGTGCTCGGTCAGTTCCTCGTAGACCAGGCCCAGCGAGTGCGGCAGCGCCTGGGTGGCGAGGGTGTCGAGCTTGCCGTCGCGGTAGCGGCCGGCCAGGTGGGAGGCGGACTCGCCGCGTCCGTCGAGGACGAGGACGTCGTTGTCGGGGTGCGGTGAGGCCGGTCCGGCGGAGGCGGCGTGGGCCACGTGGTGCGGGACGAAGACGACCCGGTCGGGGTCGAGGCCGGGCAGCGCCTCGGCGAGGAACTCGGGTGCCCGGCGGGCGTATTCGAGCCGCAGCGGGTCCCAGGGGTCGTCCAGGCCCATCTCACGGGCGGGACGGGCCAGTTTGGGGTCGAAGGAGTACGCGACGGCGTCCAGTTCCTCCGGCCGTACCCCGGCGTGCTCCAGGCACCACCGCGCCGACAGCTCGGGCACCTCCCACGCCGAGAAGGGCACCGGCCGCTTGCCGTGCTTGCGCCGGCTGAAGCGCTCCTCCTCGGCGGCCGCGACGGTCCGCCCGTCGACGACGAGTGCGGCGGCCGGGTCGTGGAACAGGGCGTTGATACCGAGGATGCGCATGGGGTGTGCTCCGTCCCGGGGGACTGCTGGGGTCTCTCCGATTGACTGGGGTCTCTCCGGCTTCTGTGGCCTCTCCGGTCTCGCGGGTGCCGCAGGGCAGCTGGGTCAAACACTTGGAGACAACTCAATTCCGGAAATGAGCGCACTCATCACGGAAAGTGAGCAATCCGGGCATATTGCCCGCTATGCGGCCACGGCGTGCGCGAACCAGCCGATGGTCCGCTCCAGCCCCTCGCTCCAGCCGACCCGGGGCTGCCAGCCGAGCCGTTCCCGGGCCAGGGTCGTGTCGGGCTTGCGCCGTCCGGGGTCGTCGACGGGGCGGTCCACGAAGCGGATGCGGGAGCCGGACCCGGTGAGTTCGACGACGCGGCGGGCCAGCTCCAGCATGGTGATCTCGTCGGCGCCGCCGATGTTCATCGGCCCGGTCTCGGCGGAGGCGGCGAGGGCCAGGACGCCCTCGACGGTGTCGTCGACGTAGCAGAGCGAGCGGGTCTGGCCGCCGTCCCCGGCGACGGTGAGGGGCATGCCGTCCAGGGCCTGCGCGATGAAGGTGGGGACGGCCCGGCCGTCTCCGGTGCGCATGCGGGGGCCGTAGGTGTTGAAGATGCGGACGATGGCGGTGTCGGTGCCGTGCACCTGGCGGTGGGCGGTGACCAGGGCCTCGGCGAAGCGCTTGGACTCGTCGTAGACGCTGCGCGGGCCGATCGGGTTGACGTTGCCCCAGTAGGTCTCGCGCTGCGGGTGCTCCAGCGGGTCGCCGTAGACCTCGGAGGTGGAGGCCAGCAGGAAGCGGGCGCCGTCGGCGCGGGCCCGCTCCAGAGCGTTGCGGGTGCCGGTGCTGCCGACGTCGAGGGTCTCCAGGGGCAGCCGGAGGTAGTCGGCGGGCGAGGCCGGGCAGGCGAAGTGCAGGATCAGGTCGAAGCGGCCGGGCAGTGCGCGCAGGGCGGCCGGGTCGGTGGCGTCGGCCCGGACGAACCGGAAGCCGCGATGCCGCTCCAGTTCGGCCACATTGGCGCGCGACCCGGTGGCCAGGTTGTCGAGGCACACGACGTCCGTACCGGCGTCCAGCAGCCGGCCGCACAGGTGGGACCCCACGAAGCCGGCACCGCCGGTCACCAGGGCCCGGCGCCAGCGGCGTCCGCTCGCAGGGCTGTCCCGCAGGGGGCTCTCGCTCACGGGGTCCTCCTCACTCTCGCCGTCACGTGCGTGTCGGCTGAGTAACCCGGCGGGGACCACCACTACCCCGAACTCACATTCGAGGGGGGACTATAAACTGCGTATATACTCGCTGTGTATAGTCCTCGCATGCTTTCGCTGACCAGGAAGATGACGAAAACGGGGACCGGGTTGCGCGGCGCGGCGACCCTCGCGGCGGCCGCCTCGCTGACGCTGGCGCTGAGCGGCTGCACGAAACTGGAGACGACCTCGCCCAGCACCGTCCGGGGCGCGGCGGGCGCCCCGGCACGGGCGGCCGGGTTCGGCACCGTCGACTGCCGCCAGGCCAAGTGCATCGCGCTGACCTTCGACGCCGGACCGAGCGAGAACTCGGCACGGCTGCTCGACATACTGAAGGACAAGCAGGTCCCGGCGACCTTCTTCCTGCTCGGCAAGCGGCACATCGACACCTATCCCGAACTTGTCAGGCGCATGGCCGACGAGGGGCACGAGGTGGCCAGTCACACCTGGACGCACAAGATCCTCACCGACGCCGAACCGGACGAGATACGCGAGGAACTGGAGCGCCCGAACAAGGAGATAGAGCGCCTGACCGGCAAGCGCCCCACCCTGATGCGTCCCCCGCAGGGCCGCACCGACGACACGGTCCACGAGATCTGCCGGGAGCTGGGGCTGGCGGAGGTGCTGTGGAGCGTGACCGCCAAGGACTACAAGACCGACGACCCCGACCTGATCACCGAGCGCGTCCTCGACCAGTCCTCCCGGGACGGCATCATCCTGCTGCACGACATCTACGACGGCACGGTGCCGGCGGTGCCCGGGATCATCGACGCGCTCAAGGAGCGGGGCTATGTGTTCGTGACGGTGCCGCAGCTGCTGGCGCCCGGCAGGGCGGAGCCGGGCGAGGTCTACCGCTGATCCGCCGGCCGCGGTCCTTACGATCGTCGCGTGGCCGTCTTCTCGCTCGAACGCACCGCTCCGCTCCCCCTGGACGAGGCCTGGCGCAGGCTCACCGCCTGGCAGCGGCACGGGGACTCCGTACCGCTGACCCGCGTCACCGTCGCCACGCCCGGCCCCACCCGGCCGGGCACGGCGATCGTGGCCCGCACCGGTCTCGGCCCGCTCGCCTTCGACGACACCATGGAGGTGACCGTCTGGGAACCGCCCGAGGACGACTCCCCCGGCCGCTGCCGGCTGGAGAAGCGCGGCCGGCTGGTCGGCGGCTGGGCGGAGATCGAGGTGCGGCCGGGGCCCGGCGGCCGCACCCGGGTCGTGTGGCACGAGGAGCTGACGGTCCGTCTCCTGCCGTCCGCCTTCGACGGCGTCCTGGTCCGCGCGGGACGGTACGTCTTCGGCCGGACGGTGAACCGGCTGCTGCGGCACCCGTGAACCACCGGTGGCGCCCGGGGGACGGCATGCGGTCGCAACGGCGCCGCGCGCCACGCCGCAGCCGTTTCCCGCGTACCGTGCCGCCATGTCTGTCAGAGCGCACACCTACGTCCAACTGTCGGTCGCCGGGGCACTGTTGAGCCTGGCCGTCGCCGCGCCGCCCGCCTCCGCCGCCGGGCAGGGACACGCCGTCCCGCTGCGCGTGGCGACGTACAACATCCACGCCGGAACGGGCTCGGACGGCGTCTTCGACCTCGACCGGCAGGCCGCCGCGCTGCGCGCCCTCGACGCGGACGTGATCGGCCTCCAGGAGGTCGACGTCCACTGGGGCGCACGCAGCGGGAACCTCGACGTCGCCGGTGAGCTGGCCCGCCGGCTCGGCATGCGGGTGTCGTTCGCGCCGATCTACAGCCTCGACCCGGTGGAGGCCGGCGGACCGCGGCGCGAGTACGGCGTGGCGGTGCTGTCCCGCTTCCCGATCCGTTCGGAGACCAATCACGAGATCACCCGCCTGTCCACGCAGGACCAGAACCCGGTGCCGGCCCCGGCGCCCGGCTTCGGCGAGGTCACCCTCAAGGTCCGCGGGGTGCCGGTGCAGGTGTTCGTGACGCACCTCGACTACCGGGCCGACCCGGCCGTGCGGGTGGCGCAGGTCGCCGACACCCGGCGGATCATGGCGCGGGAGCGGGCCGCGCTGCCCGGGGCACGCCAGGTGCTCCTCGGCGACTTCAACGCCGAGCCGTCGGCGCCGGAACTGGGGCCGTTGTGGAAGGAGCTGGACGACGCCGGGACCGGCACCGGCCCGACCTACCCGGCCGCGGCCCCGGTGAAGCGGATCGACTACGTGGCGGTGGGCGACGGCGTGCGGGTGGAGGGCGCGGGCGTGCCCGCGGAAGCGACGGCCTCGGACCACCGGCCGGTGGTCGCGGACGTGTCCCTGGTCAGGAAGGGGCCGGGCCGGGACTGACCGGCCGGATCAGGCCACCGACCCGATCCGGCCCGCCGGGGACTGCGGGCCGTCGTGGTGGATGGGGGTGCGGGCGCCCGTCAGCGAGGCGCCCGTGCCGCCGCGGCGGGCCGCGACGATCTCGGCGGCGATGGACAGCGCCGTCTCCTCCGGGGTGCGGGCGCCGAGGTCGAGGCCGATCGGGGACCTGAGGCGGGCCAGCTCCAGGTCGCCGACGCCCGCCTCGCGCAGGCGCGCCTCGCGGTCCAGATGGGTGCGGCGGGAGCCCATCGCGCCGACGTACGCCACGGGCAGCCGCAGCGCCCGCCGCAGCAGCGGTACGTCGAACTTGGGGTCGTGGGTCAGGACGCACAGCACCGTGCGGGCGTCCACGTCGGTGCGCGCGAGGTAGGCGTGCGGCCACTCGACGACGACCTCGTCGGCGTCCGGGAAGCGGGCCGCGGTGGCGAAGACGGGCCGGGCGTCGCACACGGTGACGTGGTACCCGAGGAACTTCCCGGCCCGGACCAGTGCGGAGGCGAAGTCGATCGCCCCGAACACGATCATGCGCGGCGCGGGTGCGCGGGACTCGACCAGCAGGGTCAGCGGCGCTCCGCAGCGCGAGCCGCGCTCACCGATCTCCAGGGTGCCGGTGCGGCCGGCCTCCAGGAAGGCGCCCGCCTCGGACGCGGCGGTGCGGTCCAGCTCCGGGTGGCCGCCGAGACCGCCCTCGTGGGAGCCGTCGGGGCGCACGACGAGCGCGCGGCCGGTCAGCTCGGCCGGTCCGCTCACGACGCGCGCCACCGCCGCCGGCTCCCCGCGGGCGGCGGCGGACGGGGCGGCGGCGAGCACCGGCCGGACGGGATCGCCGACCCGTACCGGCATGACCAGGACGTCGACGACTCCGCCGCAGGTCAGACCCTCGGCGAAGGCGTCCTCGTCGCTGTGGCCGAAACGCCGCGGGACCGGCCGCCCGTCCCGCAGCGCCTGCCGGCACAGCTCGTACACGGCGCCCTCCACACAGCCGCCGGAGACCGAACCGACCGCCGTGCCGTCGGCGTCCACCGCGAGGGCGGCGCCGGGCGGACGGGGGGCGCTGCCCTCGACCGCCACCACGGTGGCCACGGCGAAGTCGCGTCCCTGCTCGACCCACCGGTGCAGTTCTTCGGCGATGTCCAGCATCCGTCGGTCTCCTCGGTCTCCTCGCCCACCTGCTCCGGCTGCCCGCCCGCACGTCCGTACGGCGGTGGTGGAGGGGTTCCCGAAGTCGCGGCTAGTGCACCCCCAGCCAGCTCTCGATCGGGGCGAGGGCGAAGTAGACGAGGAAGATCGCCGTCAGGGCCCACATGAACGCGCCGATCTCCCGGGCCTTGCCCTGGGCGGCCTTGATGGCGACGTAGGAGATGACTCCGGCGGCGACGCCCGCCGTGATGGAGTAGGTGAACGGCATCAGGACGACGGTCAGGAAGACCGGGATCGCGGTGGCGCGGTCGGCCCAGTCGACGTGCCGGGCGTTCATCATCATCATCGCGCCGATGACGACCAGCGCGGCGGAGGCGACCTCCTGCGGCACGATCGCGGTGATCGGCGTGAAGAAGAGGCAGGCCGCGAAGAACAGACCGGTGACGACCGAGGCGAGCCCGGTGCGGGCGCCCTCGCCGACGCCGGTCGCGGACTCCACGAAGACGGTCTGGCCGGAGCCGCCCGCGACGCCGCCGATGGCACCGCCGGCGCCGTCGATGAACAGCGCCTTGGACAGGCCCGGCATGCGGCCCTTGTCGTCGGCGAGCTTGGCCTCGGTGCCGACGCCGATGATGGTGGCCATCGCGTCGAAGAAGCCGGCCAGCACCAGCGTGAAGACGATCATGCCGACGGTCATGGCTCCGACGTCGCCCCAGCCGCCGAACTCTAGCTCACCGAAGAGCGAGAAGTCGGGCATGGAGACCGCGCTGCCGTGCAGTTCGGGCGCTCCGTTGGCCCACTGCTCGGGGTCGATGACACCGGTGGCGTTGAGCAGGGCGGCGACGATCGTGCCGGTGACGATGCCGATCAGGATCGCGCCGGGGGTGTTGCGCGCCTGGAGCATGAAGATCAGGAGCAGGGTGCCCGCGAAGAGCAGCACGGGCCAGCCCGCGAGTTCACCGGCGGGGCCGAGCTGGAGCGGGGTGGCCTCGCCCCCGTGGACGAACCCGCCCTTGACGAAGCCGATGATGGCGATGAACAGGCCGATGCCCATGGTGATGCCGTGCTTGAGCGCGAGCGGGATCGCGTTCATGATCATCTCGCGCAGCCCGGTGACCACGAGCAGCATGATGACCACGCCGTACATCACGCACATGGCCATGGCCTGCCCCCAGGTCATCTGGGGGACGACCTGGCCGGCGATGACCCCGGACACCGAGAGACCGGCGGCCAGGGCGAGCGGCACCTTGCCGACGAAGCCCATCAAGAGCGTGGTGACCGCCGCGGCGAGCGCCGTCGCGGTGATCACGGCCTTCTGGCCGAGGGTGTTGCCCGCGACGTCCTCGCCGCCGAGCAGGATGGGGTTGAGCAGGACGATGTACGCCATCGCCATGAAGGTGGTGATGCCGCCGCGCACCTCACGCGCGACCGTCGATCCCCGGTGGGTTATGTGGAAGTACCGGTCGAGCCAAGACCGGCCGGAGGGGACGCGGGAACCCGCGCCCGCGTCCTCGGCGGTGGTCTTGGGCTCCACGGACTGCTGGGTCATGGGGCCGTCTCCCAAGGTTCATAGGGGCACCCGCGCGAACCGCTGGGGCGGTCGCGGGATTTGGGATGTGCACGACCCGGGGGACGGCCCGAGACGAACGCATGGTGTGGTGCTGGCGGGCCCGCGAGCGGTGCGGGCCCCGGTGGTGCTCCGGGCGGCGCGGAGTGTGTGACGTTCCGTGCGCCGCCCGGAGGTCTGCTCACGCCGTGCCGGTGAGGTGTTCCGGACGTGGTGGCGTGCGGGCCTCGGCGAGAGGGGGCACGTCGGCCGGGATCGCCGGCGTGTCGAGGATCATGGGGCTGGCGGAGCGCAGGACGTCCATGACCGGCTCACTTCCTCGTCGTCTGGTGGGTCGTACGGTTCGAGCCATCCGGTGCGCCGCGGGCCGGGCTCGTTCATGTGCTGTTCATCCGGAGTGGGCCCAGTACACCGTCCGCCGCTCCACCAGGGTCAGTCGCAGAAACACTGAAGGAGTTGGCTGGCCAGGGCGGGCATCTTGTAGATTCGTATGAACGGAGGCCATCGGAAACCTCCCTGTTTTCCTCCGGCAACGGGCGACACAGCCGCGTGACCTGGAACACTTCGAGACAAAGAACGGCGGCGACGAGAATGCGGCTGCGCGCACTGCTGGACACCGATGCGCTGGGCCTCAAGCTGCTCGGCGGCGAGGACGAGCTGGACCGCTCCGTGCGGGGCGTGATGACCACCGACCTGCGGGACCCCAGCCGCTATCTGTCGGGCGGCGAGCTGGTCCTGTCCGGCCTGGCCTGGCGCCGGGACGCCGCCGACTCGGAGCCTTTCGTGCGCATCCTGGTGCAGGCCGGCGTGGCGGCCCTCGCCGCCGGCGAGGCGGAGCTGGGGAGCGTGCCCGAGGACCTGGTGGTGGCGTGCGCGCGGCACCGGCTGCCGCTGTTCGCGGTGCACGAGTCGGTGGCCTTCGCCACCATCACCGAGCACGTGGTCCGGCAGGTCTCCGGCGAGCGGGCCGGCGATCTGGCCGCCGTGGTGGACCGGCACCGCCGGATGATGACGTCCGGTCCGGCGGGCGGTGGGCCCGACGTGGTCCTCGACCTGCTCGGCTCCGACCTGGACCTGCGGGCCTGGGTGCTGTCGCCGACCGGGCGTCCGGTGGCCGGTCCGAAGGACGCCGGGCCCGCGCTCCCCGCCGAGGTGTGCGGGAAGCTGGCGGCGGAGCACCTGGCCGCCACCCGGGCGGGCCGGCGCGCGCCGCACCGGGTGCCGCTGGGCGGGACCACGTACAGCCTGTTCCCGGTGCGCGGCTCCGGGCACCCCCCGGCGACGGGCGCCGCGGGCCGCGCGCCGCAGGCGGCCGGGCCCGGGCGGGACGTGCGCGAGACGGTGCTGTCGGACTGGCTTCTGGTGGTGGAGGCGGACGCCGGGGACTGGGCCGAGGAGCGGCTCGACCTGCTGTACGGCGTCACCCAGCTGATCGCCGTCGAGCGGGACCGGCGGGACGCCGCCCGCACGGTGCGGCGGCGACTCGCCCAGGAGGTGCTGGAGCTGGTGCAGACCGGGGCGGCGCCCGCCGAGATCGCGGCCCGGCTGCGGGTGGCGGCGCCGGTGCTGCTGCCGGGCCTGGGCGCGGCACCGCACTGGCAGGTCGTCGTGGCCCGCGTCGAGTGGGAGGACGACGAGGCGGAGACCGGGCCGGTCGCCCAGACGCTGCTGGAGGAGATCCTCGTCGACCCGCTCGCCACCGGCCCCGAGCACTCCGACCGCATCGCGGTGGCGCACACCGGCGGCGAGGCCGTCGCCCTGGTGCCGCTGCCCGCGGTCTCCACCGAGCACGACGGCTCCGAGGCCGGCGTCCTCGCCGACGCCCTGCTGGAGTCCGTACGGGAACCGCTGTCGGCGGGGCTGGACGGCGACGGACGGGTCACCCTCGGCGTCAGCGCGGCCGTGCACTCGGCGGAGGGGCTGCGCGGGGCGCTGGAGGAGGCACGGCACGCCCGTCGGGTCGCCGCGGCGCGCGCCGGCCGGGTGTGCGCGGCGGGGCACCAGGAGCTGGCGTCGCACGTCCTGCTCCTCCCCTTCGTTCCCGACGACGTCCGCCGGGCCTTCACCGCCCGGCTGCTGGACCCGCTGCGGGACTACGACCGCCGGCACCGCGCCGAGCTGATCCCGACGCTGGAGGCGTTCCTCGACAGCGACGGCTCCTGGACGCGCTGTGCCACCCGGCTCCACCTGCACGTCAACACCCTGCGCTACCGCGTCGGCCGGATCGAGCAGTTGACGGGCCGTGACCTGTCGCGCCTGGAGGACAAGCTCGACTTCTTCCTGGCACTGCGGATGAGCTGAGGCGCGGGCCGCACGAGGCCCCTTCCCGGCGCCAAACCTCGGCGCCGGGAACTCCCACGACTTTGTGAAATCTTTCACCCACCCCCTTGGCCGGGCCGCCGTATCCGTGCTGAGATGCCGCCACCACTCGAGAGCTCGATGGCGTGCTAAGGGGAGGGCGACGTGGCGCATTCCGCCATGGCTGGTTCTGGCTGGGGAACGAACGAGGGTGACGATCCGCTCCAGACCGCCGTGTGGCGGTTGCGTTCCCGCGCCTGCTGGGCCGACGCGGCGGCCCTGCTGGAGCCGGTCACCGCGGCGACCGCGTTGCAGCGGACCGCGCTGCTGGTGGAGCGGTGCCTGTACACCGAGCAGGGCTGGGCGGACGCGGAGGACGCGCTGCGCACCGCCGAGGCGCTGGCCCACAGCGACGAGGAGCGCGGTGCCGCCGCCTGTGAACGCGGGCAGCTCGCGTACGCCGCGACCGTGCACGGGGTGCGCGACCGTTCCGACGAGGCACGGGCCGCGCTCGGCCGCGCGGCGGCCCTCGTCCCGCCGGGCGCCGCGGGGCGGGCGCTGCTGGACTTCCGGCGCGGGCTGCTCGCGGAGAACCTGGCCCGCTCGCCGCAGGCCGCCCGCGCGGCCTACCGGCGCGCCCACGCCGGCGCGACCGCGCACGCCGACCCGCTCCTGCAGTCCTTCACCTGGCGCCACTTGGCCGGACTCGCCCTGCGGGAAGGGGAGTTGGCCGAGGCCCGGCACGGCTTCGCCGAGTCGCTGCGGATCCGGGAGGAACTGGGCTACCTCGTCGGCACGGCACCGGCGCTGGTGTCCCTGGCCGACGCGGAGTCCGAGCCGGAGGCGTCCCGGCTGCGCGAGGAGGCGCGACGGCTGTTCCGCCTGCTCGGCGGTGTACCGACGTGGCTGGCCCGCCATCTGACACCACCCGCGCCGGACGCGGCGACGGCCTGAGGACGCGGGTGCGGTGCGACGGGGTGGGGGCGCGGGTGCGCTACGGCGCGGCGGAGACGCGGGTGCACTACGACGCGGCGGAGACGCGGACGGGGCGGGGACCGGTGCGGTGCCGGGTGCTCTCCGGGCGGGTGAGGGTGTGGTGCGCGGCGGGCCGGGCCCCGCGGCGCACCGCGGTGACCGGCCGGTGAGGGGTACGGCGGCGGGCTGAGGCGGTGCGGCACGCGGAGGCACGGCGCGGCACGGGCGCGACGGCCGGCCGGCCCGGTGCGCGGGCGGAGAGGGCGGCCCGGCGGCCGACGGACCCTTCGGCGCGCGGCACGCGCGGCGCGGGGCCCGGACGGTGACGGGTCGGAGGCTGGGCCGGTCGCCTGCGGAGGCAGGGCGGCGGGGCGGCAGCGGCTGCCCGCAGGCGGGGCGGTGACCTCGCGCGTACGGGGTCGGATGACGGTGCGACCGGGTGGGGGCGGGACGGCGGCGGGGTCACGGGGCCCTGGTCCAGCGGCGGGCGGTGTCTGCCCAGGCGGCGTCCCATCCGGCGAGGTTGCGGCGGTGCAGCACCAGTCCGGTGACGCCGTGGGCCGCGAGGCCGGCCAGGACGACGCCCAGGAAGGCGAGGAGGGCCCAGCCCATCGTGCGGCTGCGGATCTCGTCCGCGGTGAGCGGTGGCCCGGTGATCTCCCCGGCCGCGTCGACCCAGACCAGTACGGTGCTGTCCGCCGGCAGTCCCGGCTCGACGTCCGTGGTCCCGGTCCTGACCGCCCCGTCCGGGCCGGTGAAACGCACCTCGACCGGATACCGGGTCTCCCTCGCCTCGTCCGACCCGGGCTCCGGGTGGCGCGGGGCGTCGTGGACGAGGACCGCGGGGCGCTGGTCCCGGGTGCGGGCCTCGTGCTCGGCGGTGCTCCGGTAGTGACGGTGGACCGTGTCGCCGACGGCGTACATCGCCGCCGGCGCGGCGAGCAGCACGAAGAGCGCAAGTCCCAGGGCGATCCACGCCCGGAGCCGATCGGTGCGGCGCCGCAGCGGATTGCGCCGCCACTGCCACAGCAGGACGTAGGGGTGCGCGTCCCGCACGGGGTCGGGTTCGGCGGGGGGCGGCTGGGCTCGGGGGATCTCACCGGCCACGGGGTGCCTCCTTCCGGGCTCGGGGCAGCCGGATCGGGCCGTCGGTGCCGGGGCGTCGACGGCGGGGGTGGGCGGGGACGGGACGTGAGCGGTCGGGCGGGGACGACCGTGCGGGTACCGGTCCGGGAGCGTGGCCGGCACCCGCACGGCGGCTCGGGGGTGCGGGGACGGGGCAGGGCGGGGGCGGACCGTACGCGCGGAAACGGCGCGCGAGCGGGCGCGGCCGCACCGACGGCGGCGCGCGTCGGCCGGGACGCCGGGCGCGGGGCGCCGTTCCGCTCCCGGCCGGCGGGAGCGGGCGCGCCGGCCGGCGCGGCCCGCCGGTCAGTGCGGGTGTTCCTCCGGCGGGTCCGTACCCGCCGTGGACGGGTGGACGTGGGCGACCCCCAGGAGCTTCGCGGCGCCGCGCACGGCGGCCGTGTGGGGAGCCGGCACCGCCCGCAGCGGGGCGTGCAGTCTGCGGGTGAGGTCGCAGGTGATCTCGGGACGCAGGGCGCCCCCGCCGGCCAGCAGCGGCCCGCGGCCGAGGGCGTCGACGGTGAGGGACGTACGGTCCTGGCGCAGCATCGAGGTCGTCATGTCGGCCACCGCCTCCCCGATCCGCGCCGCCGGCGTGTTCTCGTCGAGGTCGCCGGTGCCCAGCGCGGTGCGCCGCGCGTCGAAGACGGCGCCGTCCACCAGCAGCACCAGCTCGGTGAGATGGGCGCCGATGTCGATCACCAGCAGCGGCCGGGTCAGGTCCGCGCCCGCCGCGAGGGCCACGGCGCGGGCGCTGGGCACGGTCAGCACGCTGCGCGGGCGCAGCACCTCCACGGCGGTACGGGCCTCGTTGCGGTAGGCGTACCCGTCCAGCACCGGTGCGGTGACCACGACCAGGGGGCGGGTGAAGCGGGGCAGGCGGTGCCCCAGCAGCCGGTCGAGCATCCGCGCCGTGCCCGCGGTGTCGACGATGGAACCGCGCTGGATGGGGTAGACGGCGCCGGCGCCCGGGAAGGTCACGGTCGGCACGTCGAGGATCACGCCCCGCCCGGCGACCCAGGCGCGGGTGCGGGCGCTGCCCATGTCGAGGGCGACTCCGGTGCAGTGCCGGCACATCGGCCACGGCCGGTGCGGGGCACGGGCGGCACGGGACCGCCGGACCGTGGTCATCGCCCCGCCTCCCGCACCTGCTGGCAGCGAGCGCAGTAGCGGGCCTGCGGCACGATCATCAGGCGCTCGCGGTCGATGGGGCGCCGGCACAGGTGGCAGGCGCCGTAACGGCCCTCGGCCATGCGGGCGAGGGCCGCCTCGACGTCGGCGAGGACCATGCGGGCGGAGGCCGCGAGCTTGACCCGGACCTCGGTCTGCCCGGCGGACCGCCGGCTCGGCTCGCCGGCGCGGGACGGGACGGCCGCGATCTGGCGCAGCTGCTCCTCGCGGAAGAGCCGCTGCTCCCGGAGGTTCTCCCGGAGCACGGCGAGGTCCGCGGGCGACAGACGCGTGTCGCGGTCGTCGATGATCTGCTTGTTCACCACTTCACCCCTTGGGCAGGGCGGGAGAGGAAGGCTGGACGGGACGGCGCTCAGGCGGCGGCGCGGCGCTGGCAGGCGACGCAGTAGCGCGTGTAGGGGAGGATTTCCAGGCGCTCCCCGGGGACCGGCTTGCCGCAGCCCATGCAGGTGCCGTAGGTGCCGGCGTCGATGCGGGCGAACGCCTCGTCGATCTCCTTGAGCACCCGTTCGATGGCCGCCGTCTGCGCGGACATCAGCTGGTCGTCGGCCTGGCCGCTCTCACCGAGGGCCTGGAGCTGGGTCATGCGGGTGTTGCGGGCGTGCTCGAGACGCTGGCGCGCCTCGTGAGAGGTCAGCCGCTCGGGGCGGGGTTCGATGCGGGAGGCGTCGAGCGACACGGTGCGTCCTCTTTTCGGAAGGTTCTGCGGGTGGGTTCCGCCGTCGGTGCCCGAGGGTTCCGGCTACTGCCCGGAAGGTTCCGCGGGTACGGCGAGCGCCGGGCCGATCAGACCCGGTCAGCCTCAACCCTGGCCGGAGCCGGCGGGGAAACCCATCGGGCGCAGGCCCCATTTGCCCGGGGCCGGAGCATCCACTGCGCGGCGCGCCGTGACCCATGTATGGGTGTGCCGCCGCCCGGAAATGGGGGTTGGACCCCATCGACCCGGCGGCTTCGCGCGGGGCACGCTGGTCGCTTGCTCGGTCGCGACCAGGTCCGATTCGCCGGACGGACCCGGGGGCGGCTCCCGCCGAGGGCGCGCGATGACCGACAGTGGAGGCGTACCAGTCGACGCGTCGCAGAAGGAGGCGTACCCCCCGGTGTCCCTGTTCTGGCGGATCTTCGGGCTCAACTCGGTGGTGCTGGGCTTCGCCACGGCACTGCTGCTGTGGGCCCCGGTGACCGTCTCCGTGCCGGTGCTGCTGACCGAGGCGGTCGTCCTGGTGGGCGGCATGGCCGTCATGCTGGTCGCCAACGGCACCCTGCTGCGGTGGGGACTGGCGCCCCTGGACCGCCTCACGAAGCTGATGACCACCGTCGACCTGCTGCGCCCCGGCCAGCGGCTGCCGGTGTCCGGCGGCGGTGACGTGCCCGAGCTGATCCGCACCTTCAACGCGATGCTCGACCGGCTGGAGCACGAGCGCGCCACGAGCAGCGCCCGGGTCCTGCTCGCCCAGGAGGCGGAGCGGCGGCGCATCGCCCAGGAGCTGCACGACGAGGTCGGGCAGAGCATGACCGCGATCCTGCTGGTGCTCGGGCGCGCCGCCGACGACGCGGACGAGCCGATGCGCGAGGAGCTGCAGCAGGCGCAGGAGATCACCCGGGAGAGCCTGGACGAGGTGCGCCGCCTGGTGCGCCGGCTGCGGCCGGGTGTCCTGGACGACCTCGGTCTGATCAGCGCCCTGTCCTCGCTCACGCACGACTTCGCCACCCACACCGGCCTGCGGGTCGTGCGCCGGTTCGACTCCGATCTGCCGCCCCTGGACCCGGAGACCGAGCTGGTCCTCTACCGCGTGGCGCAGGAGAGCCTGACCAACGCGGCCCGCCACGCGGACGCCGAACGCGTGGAGGTGAGCCTCGGCCGCGCCGAGGACGCGGTGGTCCTCACCATCGCCGACGACGGCCGGGGCACCGCCGAGGCCGCCTGCGAGGGCGCCGGCATCCGCGGCATGCGGGAACGGGCGCTGCTCATCGGGGCCGCCCTCGACATCACCTCGGAATCCGGCGCCGGCACCCGCATCCGGCTCACCGCACCCGTCCCCAGGAAGCAGCCCTGACCATGTCCGACCCCTCCCTGCCCGACCCGTCCCTGCCGGGACGGGCCCCGTCCGGTTCGTCCGCGGCGTCCTCCGCCGACCCCTCCAGGATTCGCATCCTGCTCGCCGACGACCACGCGCTGGTACGCCGGGGGGTGCGCCTCATCCTCGACCGGGAGCCGGACCTGGAGGTCGTCGCCGAGGCCGGGGACGGCGCGGAGGCCATCGACATGGCGCGGGCGCACGCCGTGGACCTGGCCGTCCTGGACATCGCGATGCCCCGCCTCACCGGTCTCCAGGCGGCCCGGGAGCTGGCCGCTCTGAAACCGGGTCTGCGCATCCTGATGCTGACGATGCACGACAACGAGCAGTACCTGTTCCAGGCGCTGAAGTCCGGGGCCTGCGGCTACGTCCTGAAGTCGGTCGCCGACCGCGATCTGGTCGCCGCCTGCCGGGCCGCGATGCGCGACGAGCCCTTCCTGTACCCGGGCGCGGTCACCGCCCTGATCCGCAACTACCTGGACCGGGTCCGGCACGGCGAGGAGAACGCCGACCACATCCTCACGCCCCGTGAGGAGGAGGTGCTCAAGCTGGTCGCCGAGGGCCACTCCTCGAAGGAGATCGCCGAGATCCTCTTCATCAGCATCAAGACCGTCCAGCGGCACCGGGCGAACCTGCTGCAGAAGCTCGGGCTGCGCGACCGCCTGGAGCTGACCCGGTACGCCATCCGCGCGGGGCTCATCGAGCCCTGACGCCCCTCGTCCGCCCGGGACTTCGGCCGCCCACTCCCCGGCCGGAGCCCCGGGCCCGCTCCGCCCGCCGACCACCAGAAAGGGACGGTGCATGCGCCCCGCACCCCGCACCGCCCCGGGTCACCGGCTCGCGGCGACGCTCACGGTGCTGCTGGCCGTCCTGCTGACGCTGGTCCCGGCCGGCCCCGTGGCCGGTGCGCGCCTCGCGCTGCCGGGCGCTCCCGCCGCGGCGACGACCGTCCCGCACCCCGACACCGGGTTCCACGCCGACGACGGCTGTGCCTCCCCCTGCGCCACCCAGGCCCGGCCCCGGCACGACCACCTCGCCGAGCGCCCGGCGCCCTCCGAGCGCCTGGCCACCGCGACGCGGTCCCCGCGTACCGTCCCCGTCACCCACCGGCGGACCACCGCGCCGTCCGGCGCCGCACCCGTCTCCCCCGGCCGCACCAGCCACGACCGCGGGCGCGCGCCGCCCGCCTCCTCCGGCACCTGACACCCGTCACATCCCCTTCTCCTTCCTTCTCCCGCCGCGGCCGCGCTCGGCCGCCGCCGCGGCGTGCCTGCCGGAGGTCCGTGTTGAAACGTTCCCGTCCCCGCTCCCGCGCGCACTCCCTCAGGGGACGCGCGCTCGTCGCCCTCCTGGTGATGGCCGCGGCCGTCACCATCGCCCTGACCATGCCGGTCCGCCTCGGGCTCGACCTGCGCGGCGGCACCCAGATCGTGCTGGAGACCAAGTCCACCAAGACCACCGAGGCCGACCGCGAGGCCACCGACCGCACCGTGGAGGTGCTGCGCGGCCGGATCGACGCGCTCGGCGTCGCCGAGCCCACCATCGTCCGTTCCGGGGACAACCGCGTCGTCGTGGAGCTGCCCGGCGTCCAGGACCCCCAGCAGGCGGCCGACGTACTGGGCCGTACCGCGCAGCTCACCGTCCACCCGGTGCTGGGGGCGGCCGAGGGCACCGGCGCGGACGCCGAGGCCGCCGAGGGCGAGAAGGGGGAACGCGTCCTGCCCGACGAGGAGGGCCTGCGTCTGCGGCTCGAGGCGCCGACCCTGACCGGTGAGGACGTCAAGGGCGCCGACGCCCGCTTCGACCAGCAGAGCGGAGCCGGCTGGCAGGTCACCGTGGACTTCGAGGACGCCGGCGGCGACCGCTGGGCGAAGGTGACCGGCGAGGCCGCCTGCCACCCGGCCGGCGACCCGCGGCGCCGGGTCGCCATCGTGCTCGACAACAAGATCATCTCCTCGCCGCAGGTCGACCCCTCGGTGGCCTGCGGGGCGGGCATCGCCGGCGGCACCACCCAGATCACCGGCTCCTTCTCCGACGCCGAGGCCCGCGAGCTGGCGCTGCTCATCAAGGGCGGTGCCCTGCCCGTGCCGGTCGAGACCATCGAGCAGCGCACCATCGGCGCGACCCTGGGCGACGAGGCCATCTCGGCCGGCGCCTGGGCCGCGGTCATCGGCACCGCGCTCACCGCGCTGTTCATCATCGTCGTCTACCGCCTCATGGGCGCCCTCGCGACCGTGGCCCTGCTCTGCTACGGCCTGATCTCCTACGCCGCGCTGGCGGCGGTCGGCGCAACCCTGACCCTGCCGGGCCTGGCCGGTTTCGTCCTCGCCATCGGCATGGCGGTGGACGCCAACGTCCTGGTCTTCGAACGCGCCCGCGAGGAACAGGCCGCCCGGACCCGCCCGAGCACCCGTTCGTCGCTGACCGCCGGGTTCCGCAGCGCCTTCAGCGCGATCGCCGACTCCAACGTCACCACGCTGATCGCCGCCGCCCTGCTGTTCTTCCTGGCCTCCGGTCCGGTGAAGGGCTTCGGCGTCACCCTGGGCATCGGTGTGCTCGCCTCCATGGTCAGCGCCCTGGTGATCACCCGGGTGCTCGCCGAGTTCGCCGCGAGCCGCCCGGCGGTCTTCCGCCGCCCGCACATCACCGGCATCTCGACGACCGGCCCGGTCCGGGACGCGCTGCTGCGCCGCGATCCGTTCCTGATGCGCCGGCCGCGCCGCTGGCTGGCCGCCTCCGCGCTGGTCATGGTGGCAGCCGGTTCCGGCATCCTGGTCCGCGGCCTCGACTTCGGGATCGAGTTCACCGGCGGCCGGCTGATCGAGTACTCCACCACCACCCAGGTCGACGCCGACCGGGCCCGGGACGCCCTCGCCGACGTCGGCTTCCCCCGCGCCGTCGTCCAGTCCTCCGGCGACGGCGACCTCACGGTGCGCACCGAGGAGCTGACCGACGCCGAGGCGGAGACCGTCACCAGGACCATCGGTGAGCTGGGCGGCGAGACGGAGAAGCTCCGCGACGAGCTGATCGGCCCCAGCCTCGGCGAGGAACTGCGCAAGGACGCCCTGATCGCGCTGGGGCTGGCCCTGGCCGCCCAGTTGCTGTATCTCGCGGTCCGCTTCCGGCTCCTGTTCGGCACCGCGGCGGTGAGCGCGCTCGCCCACGACGTGGTCATCCTGGTCGGTGTCTTCGCCTGGCTGGGCAAACCGATCGACGGGGTGTTCCTGGCCGCGCTGCTCACCGTGATCGGCTACTCGGTCAACGACTCGGTGGTCCTCTTCGACCGCATCCGCGAGCTGCTGGCCGGCAAGGACCGGAAGGCGTCCTTCGCACGGCTCACCAACCGGGCGATCCTGCAGACGCTGCCGCGCACGGTCAACACGGGCATGGGCGCGGTGCTGATCCTCGCCTCGCTGGCCGTCCTCGCCGACGACTCGCTGACCGACTTCGCCCTCGCCCTGCTGATCGGCGTGGGGGTCGGCACGTACTCCTCGGTGTTCACGGCCTCTCCGCTGGCCATCGAGATGTACGACCGCGGCGCCGGCGCCCGCCCCGCGCGCCGCAAGGGGCGGGGTACGGAGAAGCCGGTGCCGGCGAGCCGCGCGGAACGGCAGGAGGTGTCGTAGGAAGCGGTGCGCCGCGGGTGGGGGACGCGCTCAGCGCGCGCCGGTGAAGTGCTCCCCCACCAGGGTCCGCACCAGCTCCTGGTCGCCGGCGATCAGCGCGTCCAGCAGGGCCGTGTGCTCGTGCGCGTCGGCGATCAGGCCGGCCCGGCCTCGGCCCGCGCCCGCGCCGGCCGGCGGCCACTGGGCACGTCGGTGCACGTCACCGGCGATCGCGACGAGCTGTTCGTTGCCCGCCAGGGCGAGCACCGCGCGGTGGAAGGCGCGGTCGGCCTCGGCGTAGGTCGCGGGGCAGCCGGACGACGCGGCCCGGACCGTGGACTCGGCGAGCGGACGCAGTTCCGCCCACCGCTCGGCGGGCACGGTCCGGGACAGGCGGAGCCACACCGGGGCCTCCAGCAGCGCCCGCACCTCGGCCAGTTCCGCCAGTTCCCGGTCGCCGCGCCGGACGACCCGGAAGCCACGGTTGGGGACGACCTCGACGGCGCCCTCGACGGCCAGCTGCTGCATGGCCTCGCGCACGGGCGTGGCCGAGACGCCGAACCGCTCGCCGAGCGCGGGCGCCGAGTAGACCTCGCCGGGCCGCAGCTCGCCGGAGAGCAGCGCGGTGCGCAGGGCGTCCAGCACCTGTCCGCGCACCGAGGAGCGCTGGACGACGACGCGCGGGCGGGGGGCGGGGGGCTCGCTGTGGGTGTGCTCGCCGCGCGCGGCCCCGACCGGCTCCCCGGCGCCGCGGGCCCGGTCCTCGCTCCCGCCCCGGCCCCGGTCACCGCTCCGGTCCCGGTCACCGCCCCGGTCCGGGGCGCCGCTCCGGTGGACGTCCCGCTCCCGGTGCGCGTCCGCGGCGCCGGGCTGCGCCGGGACACGCGCCGCTGCGGACGCGGCGGAGTACGCGCTCGGCTTCACGGGGCCCTCCTGGGGGACGTGTCGGTACTTGAGGTCATTACGGCGGCTTGTCACTTGCCCGTCAAGCACGATACGGGCACGGGCCGCTCATTCACATCCCGACGATCTTGGGTAAGGTAAGGCTTACCTCAAGCTGCCCGTTCGTTCCGACGTGGATCGGTGGTCCCCATGCCTGTCACCCGCACGGCCCTCACGGACGCCTACGCGCGCCTGGCCGAGGTCCTCCCGGGCCTGGGCGTCACCGAACTCGGCCCGTCCGGCGAGATCCCGCGCGACGGCGGCTGGGTGGCGGCCGGGGCGCTGGCCGATGGCGGGGCGGAGCTGGACGCCTTCCTCGCCTGGGACGACGCGCAGGTGCTGCGGGACTACGGGCAGCGGGCGCGGCCGGACGTCGTGGCGAGCTTCGGACTGCACCGGTACGCGTGGCCGGCCTGCCTGCTGATCACCGTGCCGTGGTTCCTGCACCGCCGGGTGCCCCGTTACCCCGCCGCCCACGTCGCCTACGACCGCTCCGCCGCCGGCCTGCCCCTCGGCCGCATGGCCGTGCGCCCCGCCGGTTTCGCCTGCCTGCCCGGCGATCCGGCCGCCGCCCTGCCCGGCGCCCGGGTGGTCGCCGACGAGGAGGCGCTGCGGGCGGAGGTGCGGGCCGCCGTCGCCGAGCACTTGGAGCCGGTACTGGCCGGATTCGGCCCCCGTATGCGGCGGCGCGGACGGGCCCTGTGGGGCATGGCGACCGACGAGGTCGTCGAGGGCCTGTGGTACGTGGCCCATCTCCTCGGCGAGCAGGAGCGCGCGCGGCACGAGCTGGAGCTGCTGCTGCCGGGCGCGACCAAGCCCTACGTCGGCGACGCGGCGTTCCGCGAGCTGACCGGCCCGGACGGCCGGCCGCTGCACACCCGGGACCGGGCGAGCTGCTGCATGTTCTACACGGTCCGCCCCGAGGACACCTGCGCCACCTGCCCCCGCACCTGCGACGCCGACCGCGTCGAGAAGCTGCTCGCCACCGCGAGTTGACCGGTCGTCGGTTAAGATCATCCGCGCTGTTTCACAACTCCCCCACGTGTCGCGGGAAGTTTCCGCGGAACCACCCGTACGGGTAGTCTTAATCGAACTCAACTCCCGCCCCTCACGCGGCAGTTCGAGCAGAAAGCCGCCCTGGGCACCCCCTCTCACTCCCTTGGCGGCCTCTTGCCCCGAAACCCCCTGAGGGCCGCTGGGTTTGGGCCACCATGGCGGGCGTTACGCCCTATCCCAATGCAAGGGACCCCAGATGAGATTGACCGACATATCGCTGAACTGGCTGCTTCCGGGCGCCGTGCTGCTCCTGGGCATGCTGGCGGCGGTGGCGGTGCTCGCGCGAGGCAAGCGTTCCTCGGGAAAGGACGCGGGCGCGGACGACTCGTGGGAGCGTATGGAGGAGCGGCGCAGGCGCAAGGAAGCCCTCTACGGCAGCGTCTCCTACGTCCTGCTCTTCTGCTGTGCCGCGGTCGCCGCGGCGCTCTCCTTCCACGGTCTGGTCGGCTTCGGTGAGCAGAACCTCGGCCTGAGCGGCGGCTGGCAGTACCTGGTCCCCTTCGGCCTCGACGGGGCGGCGATGTTCTGCTCCGTCCTCGCGGTGCGCGAGGCCAGCCACGGCGACGCGGCACTCGGCTCCCGGATACTCGTGTGGACCTTCGCGTTCGCCGCGGCGTGGTTCAACTGGGTGCACGCGCCCCGCGGTATCGGGCACGCCGGCGCCCCGCACTTCTTCGCGGGCATGTCCCTGTCGGCGGCGGTCCTGTTCGACCGCGCGCTCAAGCAGACCCGCCGGGCCGCGCTGCGCGAGCAGGGCCTGGTGCCGCGTCCGCTGCCGCAGATCCGGATGGTCCGCTGGCTGCGGGCTCCCCGGGAGACGTACCGCGCCTGGTCCCTGATGCTCCTGGAGGGCGTGCGCAGCCTCGACGAGGCGGTCGAGGAGGTGCGCGACGACCGGCGCCAGAAGGAAGAGGCCAAGCAGCGCCGGCGCGAGCAGGAGCGCCTGGAGCGGGCCCAGCTCAAGGCGATCAGCCGGGGGCACGGCCACCGGGGCTTCCCCGGGCGCGGCGGCCGGCCGGTCGAGGTCGAGGTGCAGCAGGTGGAGCGCGGCACCGAGCGGGCCACCGCGGAGCCTGCCATATCCACCCCGGAGCCCCTGCCCGTACGCCAGCGGCCCTCCTTGCAGCCCGTGCGCAACGGAGCTGACCCGGTGACCGTCGACCTCACCGCGGAGGACGACACCCAGGCCCTGCCGCGTCTGGACTCCCTGGAGCGCAAGCTCAAGGACCTGGAGCAGCAGTTCGGCTAGGTCCTGTCGTCACACTCCCGGGAGCGGGACCGACCGCCGGCCGCGCGAGGACGGCGAGGCGCCGGGGACCCACCCGGCGCCTCAGGCCGCCTCGGCGTCCAGTTCGAACCAGACGGATTTGCCCGCGCCCCAGGGCAGCACCCCCCAGTCGTCGGCGAGGGACTGCACCAGGAGCAGGCCCCGGCCGCCGGTGCTCTCCTCCGGGCGCGGATCGCGCGGCCGGGGCGGCCGGCCCGCGTGGTCCCGCACCTCGACCCGCAGCGCGCGCGGTCCGACCGTGGCGGTCAGGACCGCGCCGTCGTCGGTGTGGACGAGCGCGTTGGTGACCAGCTCACTGGTGAGCAGCTCCGCGATCTCCGACCGTCCCGGCCCGCCCCAGTGCCGCAGCAGGTCGCGCAGCGCCCGCCGGGCCTCGGGCACCGCCCGCAGGTCCGCCCTGCCCAGCCGCTTCCTGAGCTGTGGCACCGCCTTCCTCTCCCTGTCCCCCGTCCGCGTGGTGATGTCGGTCCCCTCCCTGTTCGAACACCTTCACGGGGGAAGCCTTGCCCATTCGGGCCCCGGGCAGTCATCCGGATTCGCCCGCGGACCTTCCGGGCCGCCGCCCGCCGGTCACGGACGCGGCACGTTGCGCAGGTTCGAGCGGGCCATCTGGAGCATCCGGCCGACCCCGCCGTCCAGCACGATCTTCGAGGCGGACAGGGCGAAGCCGGTGACCATGTCGGCGCTGATCTTCGGCGGGATGGACAGCGCGTTGGGGTCGGTGACGACGTCGACGAGGGCCGGGCCCTTGTGCTTGAACGCCGCCTTCAGCGCCCCCGCCAGGTCCTTCGGCTTCTCCACCCGCACCCCGAAGGCGCCACAGGCCTCGGCGACCGCGGCGAAGTCGGGGTTGGAGTTGGACACGCCGTGCGAGGGCAGGCCCGCGACCAGCATCTCCAGCTCGACCATGCCGAGCGAGGAGTTGTTGAACAGGACCACCTTCACGGGCAGGTCGTGCTGGACGAGGGTGAGGAAGTCGCCCATCAGCATGGTGAATCCGCCGTCGCCGGACATCGACACGACCTGCCGGCGCCGGTCGGTGAACTGGGCGCCGATCGCCATGGGCAGCGCGTTCGCCATCGAGCCGTGCGAGAAGGAGCCGATGATCCGGCGCTTGCCGTTGGGCGAGATGTAGCGGGCGGCCCAAACGTTGCACATGCCGGTGTCGACGGTGAACACGGCGTCGTCGTCGGCCATCTCGTCCAGCACGGCGGCGACGTACTCGGGGTGGATCGGGACGTGCTTGTCGACCTTGCGGGTGTACGCCTTGACCACGCCCTCCAGCGCGTCGGCGTGCTTCTTCAGCATCCGGTCCAGGAAACGGCGGCTCTTCTTCTCCTTCACCCGCGGGATCAGGCAGCGCAGGGTCTCCTTCGCGTCGCCCCACACCGCGAGGTCCAGCTTGGAGCGCCGGCCCAGGTGCTCGGGCCGGACGTCGATCTGGGCGATCTTCACGTCGTCGGGCAGGAAGGCGTTGTACGGGAAGTCCGTGCCGAGCAGGATCAGCAGGTCGCACTCGTGGGTGGCCTCGTAGGCCGCGCCGTACCCGAGCAGGCCGCTCATCCCCACGTCGTACGGGTTGTCGTACTGGATCCACTCCTTGCCCCGCAGGGCGTGCCCGACCGGTGACTTGATCTTCTCGGCGAACTCCATCACCTCGGCGTGCGCGCCCGCCGTGCCGGCGCCGCAGAAGAGGGTGACCTTGTCGGCGTCGTCGATCAGCCGCACCAGCCGGTCGATCTCCTCGTCGCCGGGCCGTACGGTCGGCCGCGAGGTGACCAGGGCGGTCTCGGCGGCCTTCTCCGGCGCGGGCTCGTCGGCGATGTCGCCGGGCAGCGAGACGACGCTGACGCCGCCCTGGCCGACGGCGTGCTGGATGGCGGTCTGGAGCAGCCGGGGCATCTGCTTCGGGCTGGAGATCAGCTCGCTGTAGTGGCTGCACTCGCGGAAGAGCTGGTCGGGGTGGGTCTCCTGGAAGAATCCGAGGCCGATCTCGCTGGACGGGATCTGCGAGGCGAGGGCGAGGACGGGGGCCGCGGAGCGGTGGGCGTCGTACAGCCCGTTGATGAGGTGGAGGTTGCCGGGGCCGCAGGAGCCGGCGCACGCGGTGAGCTTCCCGGTGATCTGGGCCTCCGCGCCGGCCGCGAAGGCGGCGGTCTCCTCGTGACGCACGTGCACCCACTCGATGCCGGAGTGGCGGCGCACGGCGTCCACGACCGGGTTGAGGCTGTCACCGACGACGCCGTAGAGGCGCTTGACGCCGGCCCGGGTGAGGATGTCGACGAACTGTTCCGCGACGTTCTGTTTGGCCATGGCTCCAGCTATGGCACACCGAGCGGCCTCACGCCTCCCAAACGGCGGCGGCGGTGCGGTCGTCGGCGTAGCCCTTGACCCGGACGCGGCTGTCGGCGAGGAACTCCGCGAGGCCGGGCGGGGTGCGGCCGGACCACCGCCGGGCGAGGAGTTCGCCCAGTTCGGGCTCGCTCAGCAGCGGCTCGGCGAGGCCCGCGGTACACATCAGGAGCACATCACCCGGGCGGGCTACGGAGGCCCGGAAGCGGAAGGGGTCGCGGGGCCGCCCGGCGGGCGGGTCGCCGTGCGGGCCGGGCGGGGCGGTGATGCCGAGGTCCATGGTGAGCCGGTCGTCGTCCGCCGTCCCGCCGGAGGCCGACCCGAACCCGACGACGGGTGCGCCGGCGACCTCGCCGGGGCTCGGCTCCATGTTCTGCCAGACCCCGTCCCGCAGCCGCAGCAGTCCGCCCCCGCCCACGCCGAAGTACACCCGGGTACGGCACTCGGGGTCGGCGGGCAGCAGCAGACAGCGCAGGGTGGCCGCGTACTCGTCGGGGCTCAGGCCCTGGTCGGCGGCGCCGGCCCGGAGCCGGCCGAGGCTGCGGTCGGTGAGGCGGTGCAGCCCGGACTTCAGGTCGCCGCGCCGGGCGGCCCGCAGGTCCTCGCCGAGCCGGGCGTGGCTGCGGCCCACGGCCCGCCCGATCCACCGGCACACCTCGGCGGCGGCGCGGTGCGCCCCGGCGGTCGCGCGGGCCCCGGTCGCCATCGCCACCAGCACCAGCGCCTGCTCCCCGGCGCCGAAGCGGGCGACGAGCAGCGCGTCCCGGCGCGGTTCGCCCCGGTAGCGGGCGGAGTCCCCCCGCACGGAGACGGCACGCAGGGTGCGGCCGCCGTACCGGGCGCCCTCCAGCACGGTGTCCGCCACCAGCCCGTCCAGCTGGTCCGGGTCGGCGGGCGGCAGGGCCGTGGGCTCGGGGTCGTACGTCGGCGGCCCGGAGCCGACGTAGTCGCGGCCGGTGCCGTCGGGGGCGGGCCCGGAAGGAGTCGAGGGGAGGAACGGGTGCGGGAGCGGAGGCAGTCCGGGAACGGTCCGGGGCGGTGGCGGCGGGCCGCCGGGGGCCGTCGCGGTCTCGTCGGCCGGCGGCTCCGAGAGGTCACCGGCGCCGGTCCCCGAGGTGGTACGCCCCCGGGGCCCCGCCCGCCCCCGGTCGGGCACGGCTCCGGGCCGGCGGGCCGGGGGTCCGTCGGCGGGCGGTGGTGGGCCGTCGGTGGGCGGGGGCGGGCCGTCGGCGGGCGGGGGCGGGCCGTCGGCGGGTGGTGGCGGGCCGGGGGCTTCGGTCGTCGGGGGTGGCGGGCCGGGGTCGGCGGGGGCGGCGCCGGGCGGGGTGGCCGGGGCGGGCGGGAAGTTCGCCGGGACGGCGGGGGCGGCGGGCGGGGGTTCCCACGGTGCCCGGGGCGGGGGCGGGCCGGCCGGGCGGCGGGCGGTGCTCTCGGTGCGCGGGCCGGGGACGCCGGGGGGCGCGGGCGTCGCCCACCAGGGGCGGTGGCCGTCGGTGGCCGGTGACGGCTCGGGGGCGGGCGTCGTGGACGGCGGGCGCGTCGGCGGCGGTGGGCCGGGGTCCCCCCGCGTCCCGTGGTCCGGCCCGCGGGCCACCGTCCCCGCGGCGGAGGCGAAGCGGTCGTCCAGGGAATCGGGCGCGGCGGTGGGGCCGGTGTCGTCGGCACGGTCGTCGTACAGCTGCGCCCACCAGTCGTCGGCGGGACTTCCCCCCTGCTGACTCATGCTCCTGATTGTCCACCGAGGCGCCCGGATGAAAACGGGGCATCCGGAAATTCCGGCGCACCGGCGCGCGCCCCGCGGCGTGTCGGGGGACGCCTCGAACGGCGTTGCGAGGACGGGTGGCCGGGCGGCCCCACCCCCCACGGGAGGACCACCCGGCGCCGCCACCTTGGCAGAGTGACCCGCGGTACGGCGATGATGTTCCGAGGCGGGTTTGCGCCGTGGCCGTTTTCCGCCACGCGACGGGCCCGCGGCTGGTGAGGTCCGTGCTCGGGGAGGGGCGACGTCTGATGCTGGGAGTGCTGGGGCTGGAGGACACGCACGAGTCGGCGTACCGGGCGCTGGTGTCCGTGGGCGCCGCCGACGTGCCCGATCTGGCCCGCAGGCTGGCGCTGGGCGAGCGGGAGACGGAGCGGGCGCTGCGGCGGCTGGAGCAGAACGGGCTCGCGGCGCAGTCCTCGGCCCGGCCCGGCCGCTGGGTCGCCGCGCCGCCGGGGGTGGCGCTGGGGGCGCTCCTCACCCAGCAGCGGCACGAGCTGGAGCGGGCGGAGCTGGCGGCGGCGCTGCTGGCCGAGGAGTACCGCGCGGCCGCCGCCGAACCCGCGGTGCACGATCTGGTGGAGGTGGTGACCGGCGCCGGGGCCGTCGCCCAGCGCTTCCTGCAGCTCCAGCTCGGGGCGAGCGACGAGGTGTGCGCGCTGGTCACCGGCAACCCGGTCGCGGTGACCGGCATGGAGAACGACGCCGAGGAGCAGGCCACCGGACGCGGGGTGCGCTACCGGGTCGTGGTGGAACGGGCGGTGCTGGACCTGCCGACCGGCATCACCGAGCTGACGGCCGCGCTGGGCCGGGACGAACAGGTGCGGGTGGTGGACCGCGTCCCCACGAAGCTGGTCGTCGCCGACCGGTCCCTCGCTCTGGTACCGCTCACCGCGCACTCGTCGGAGCCCGCCGCGCTGGTCGTGCACGCCAGCGGCCTGCTGGAGCTGCTGTCGGGCCTGTTCGAGACGGTGTGGCGGGACGCGTTGCCGCTGCGGCTCGGGGCGTCCGGTGTGAGCGAGCACGGCCCCGACGGGCCCGACGGCACGGACCTGGAGATCCTGTCCCTGCTGCTGGCCGGCCTGACCGACGCGAGCGTCGCCAAGCAGCTCGATCTGGGGCTGCGGACCGTGCAGCGCCGGGTGAAGCGCCTGATGGAGCTGACCGGCGTCACCACCCGGCTCCAGCTCGGCTGGCACGCGTACGAGAGGGAGTGGGTGGCCAGGAAGTCCTGACCGGTGCGCCGGCCCCGCCCGGGGATCTGCGGACCGCGCCCGGGTCCGGCACCCTGGACAGATGGGAGCGTGGGACCTCCTGCTGTCCGGGCTGGTCATCCTGCTCGGACTGTGCGGGGTGCTCTTCCCCGGCATGCCCGGATCGTGGCTGGTGTGGGCCGGGGTCCTGTGGTGGGCGCTGAAGGACCCGCGCCCGCTCGCGTGGGCCGTGCTGGTCGGCGCGACCGTCGTCCTGCTGCTGTCCCTGGCGGTGCGCTGGGCGCTGCCGTCCCGGCGGCGGCTGCGCGCCGACGACGCCACCCGCCGGCTCACGCTGTACGGGGGCGCCGGAGCCGTCCTCGGCTTCGTGCTGGTCCCGGTGGTCGGCGCGGTGCCCGGCTTCATGGGCGGCATCTACCTCGCCGAGCGGCTGCGGCTGGGCCGGCACGGCGAGGCGGTGGCGGCGCTGCGGACGGCGCTGCGCTCGGGCGGCTACGGGGTGCTGACGGAGTTCTTCGCCTGCCTGCTGATCACCGGGGCGTGGCTGGGGGCGGTACTGGCCGGCTAGGGGCCGGGGCCGGGGCCGGGGCCGGGACGCCCTCGAGGGCGAGCAGTCGCGTCTTGCGCTCCAGGCCGCCGGCGTACCCGGTCAGGGACCCGTCGGCCCCGATCACCCGGTGGCAGGGGCGCAGGATCAGCAGCGGATTGGCGCCGATCGCGCCGCCGACGGCGCGTACCGCGGGGCGGGAGGCCCCGATGCGCGCGGCGATCTCCCCGTAGGTCGTCGTCTCCCCGTAGGGGACGTCGTCCAGGGCCGCCCACACGCGCTCCCGGAAGGCGGTCCCCTCGGCGCGCAGCGGCAGCCGGAACTCCGTCAGCTCCCCGGCGAAGTAGGCGGCGAGCTGCTCACCGGCCGCCCGGAAGGGCCCGGCGTCGTGCCGCCAGTCCTCCCGGACGGCTCGTCCGCCCTTCTGACCGGGCACGGACAGGGAGGTGAGCGCGCCGTCCGGGGCGGCGGTGAGCAGCAGCCGGCCCACGGGGCTGTCCAGCTCGGTCCAGTACGTGGCGGTGGTGGTCGTCGTCATCGGTCGTTCTCCGGTTCTCCCGCTGCGCGCAGGTGGTTCAGGGCGTAGGAGCGCCAGGGGCGCCAGGTGTCGGGCAGGGCGGCGCCGGGCGGGGCGGCGTCCGGGTCGCCGAGGGCGCGGGCGCGGACGGCGGCGGCCACGGCCGCGTCCACGCCGGGTACGGCGAGCAGCGCCCGTTCGGCGGCGTCCCGGTCGGCGCCGGCGTCGAGGCGTACGACGCCGTCGGCGAGGGCGGCGGCGAGGGCCCCGAGGGTGCCGTGCGGCTCGGCCCCGGCGAGGACGCCCGGTTCGGGGAAGAGGTGGGTGAGGGTGCCGCACGGCGCGTCGAGCGTCTTGCCGTACCGCTGGACCAGCCGCTCGGCCTCCGTCCGCCCCACCAGAGCGCGCACCGCGAACTCGTCGGGGTCGGCGGCCCCCGGCGAGCGCAGCCCGGGGCGGGCGGCGACCAGCGGGGCGAGGCGGGGGTCGGCGCCGAGGTGTCTGTCGACCGCGTACGGGTCGGCGTCGAGGTCGAACAGCCGGCGCAGCCGCTGTACGGCGGTGGTCAGGTCCCGCAGGTCGGTGAGGTGGAGGCGGGCGTCGAGCCAGCCGCCGCTGCCGGTGCGCGGGCGGCCCGGGCGTTCGTCGACGGCGACGATGCCGGTGCCGTACGGCAGCCGCAGGGTGCGCCGGTAGACGCGGCGGTCCGGCGGGCCGCTCACCTCCTCGACCCCGGCGACGGCCTCCCGCTGGAGCAGGTCGAAGACCGGCCCCGCCCGGTAGGGGCCCCGGTGGGCGAGCCGCAGCGGGATGCCGGCGGACGGGGTGGCGGCGTGCCGGGAGGCGGCGCGGTCCCGGGCGGGCGCGGCGGCGCGCAGCTCGCTCGGGGTGGCCGCGTACACGGCCCGGACGGTGTCGTTGAACTGCCGCACGCTGGCGAATCCGGACGCGAAGGCGATCTCGGTGACCGGCAGGGCGGTGGTCTGCAGCAGGACGCGCGCGGTGTGCGCCCGCTGGGCGCGGGCCAGGGCCACGGGCCCGGCGCCCAGCTCGGCGGTGAGCTGCCGCTGTACCTGGCGGGCGCTGTAGCCGAGCCGGCCGGCGAGGCCGGTGACGCCCTCGCGGTCGACGACCCCGTCGCCGATCAGGCGCATCGCCCGGCCCACCACGTCGGCGCGGACGTTCCACTCCGCGGAGCCCGGCACGGCGTCCGGGCGGCACCGCCGGCAGGCCCGGAAGCCGGAGCCCTGCGCGGCGGCGGCCGTCGCGAAGAACCGCACGTTGCTCCGCTTCGGCGTGACCGCGGGGCAGCTGGGCCGGCAGTAGATCCCGGTGGTCTCGACGGCGAAGAAGAACACCCCGTCGAACCGGGCGTCCCGGCTGCGCACCGCCTCGTACCTGCTGTCCGACGCCGTCGCCGGCGCCACACTCCGCGTCGTCATGCCGTCCAGTCTCCGCCAGACCGGCGAGCCGGTCCGGCGGAAATCGGACATCGCGTCGGCGACGTGACGCGGGTCGCCCGCCCGTTACCGCAGGTGTCCGCGCTTGGCCTCCATCGCCGCCTTGCCGATGGCACCCCGCCGCTTCCACTCCTTGCGGATCTCGGCGCGCAGCCGGGCGTCGGTCTTGGCGACGATGCGCTGGTTCTCCCGCATGAGCTTGCGGTAGCTCTCCAGCCGCCGTTCGGGCAGTTCGCCGTCGTCGATGGCGGCGAGGACGGCGCAGCCCGGCTCGCTCTCGTGGGCGCAGTCGTGGAAGCGGCAGTCGCGCGCCAGTTCCTCGATCTCGGCGAAGACCTGCCCGACCCCGCTGCCCGCGTCCCACAGTCCGACGCCCCGCAGCCCGGGGGTGTCGATGAGCACTCCCCCGCCGGGCATGACGAGGAGGTTGCGGGTGGTGGTGGTGTGCCGGCCCTTGCCGTCCGCGTCGCGGGTGGCCTGGACGTCCATGACGTCCTCGCCGAGCAGGGCGTTGGCGAGGGTGGACTTGCCCGCGCCGGACTGGCCGAGCAGGACGGCGGTGCCGCCGCCGACGACGGCGGCGAGGACGTCCAGCCCCTCCCCCAGCGCGGCGCTGACCGCCAGCACGGTCACCCCGGGCGCGGAGGTCTCCACGTCCTGGACGAGGTGGGCGAGGGTCACCGGGTCGGGCACCAGGTCGGCCTTGGTCAGCACGACCAGGGGCTGCGCCCCGGACTCCCAGGCGAGCGCGAGGAACCGTTCGACGCGGGCGAGGTCGAGTTCGACGGCCAGGGACACGGCGACGATGGCGTGGTCGACGTTGGCCGCGAGGATCTGCCCCTCGGACCGCTTGGAGGAGGTGGAGCGCACGAAGGCGGTACGGCGCGGCAGGTACGTCCGTACGTAGCGCGGGTTGCCGTCGGGTTCGACGGCGACCCAGTCCCCGGTGCAGACGACGCGCAGCGGGTCGTGCGGGGTGACGAACGCGGTGTCCGCGCGCAGGACGCCGTCGGGGGTGACGACGTCGCACTGCCCGCGGTCGACCCGGACGACGCGGCCGGGCAGCAGCCCTTCGGCGTCGTACGGGGCGAACGCGTCGGCCCAGTCCTCGTCCCAGCCGTACGGGCTGAGGGCGGAGTGGGCGGTGGAACGGGAGGTGGAAGTCAAGGGGGGACCCTTCACGAGGGTGGCCCCGGCCGGCGCGCGTCGGCGCGCGGAGTCAGCTGGTCTGCCGGCCGGCGACCACGGAGGAGGATGAAACGGACGGTGTCGGGAAGCGGGCAGGGCCCATCGCAAAGACAGCCATCGGTCACACCTCCTCTCTCGCTCGGTCACGGCACGGCGGCCGATGTGTGCTCACGTCCGGTGCGCGTGACCACGTCCGTCACCTTAGGAGAGCCGGGGCGGGGACGCCACCGGTTTTTCCGCGCCGCGGGCGGCCGGGGCCGGACAGGTGTCGACGGCGCCCAGACCGATGACGTCCGCGAGGGACACGTTCACCTCTCCGGTCGAGGTCTTGAGCGTCAGTCGGCCGTCGGTGACCCGCACGGGCTGTCCGCAGAAGTCGGCCGTGGCGGTCCGCACCAGCAGGCGCGGCGCCTCGCGCACCGGCCCGTACCAGGTGAGGGCGACCGCCGTGACCAGCGCGGCCGCGCAGAGGAGGGTGTGCGCCACGCCGAGGCGCAGCGCCCGGACGCTGCGCAGGGTCTCCAGGTGGTCCTGGGCGTGCAGCAGGGCGGCGTCCGCCCCGGTCCCCGTGGCCAGGGGCACCGTGCGGGGCGCGCCGTGCGCCGCGCGCAGCAGGTGGAGCACGGCCACCGTGCCGCAGAGCAGGGACAGCAGCAGTGCCGCGCCGACCAGGGCGCCGTAGGGCGGGGCGAGCTTGCTGACGTCGGTACGGCCCTTGACGAGGCCGAAGCCCAGCAGTCCGACGAAGAGGCCGGCGAGTCCGTTGCGCCAGGCGTGCGCCGCCTCGCGGACCCGGGGCAGTTCGTGTGCCAGCAGGTCCTGCGCGCGACGGGCGGCCCGGCGGTCCGCCGGGGTGGCCGCCGGGCCGGGCGTCACGCGCGGCCCGGCGGTCACGCCCGCTCCAGTCGTACGTTCCAGTAGGCGCCGCAGCCCGTCTCGTCCTCCGGGCGGTCGGGGTGGGGCGTGGTGCAGGTGCAGATCACCGGGATGTCGCTCCGGCCGGCGCGGCGCGGGGCGGCGCGGAAGGTCCGGGGGGCGTGGAGGAACACCGCCGGGCACCGGCATCGCGGGCAGCGGCCGCTGAGCACCACGCTCTCCGCGTCGACGGGCGTCACGGTGACCTCCGCCGTGTACGTCGGCGCGTAGTGGTCCTCCGTCACCTCGCGGTACGGCACCGGCTCCCGGGTGGCGGGGCCCTGATCCGTCCGCAGGGTGCCGTCCGATCCCGTCATGCGCGTCCCTCCGTCCCCTCCGCCGCGCCGGCGCGCGGCCGGCCCAGGACCAAGGGGACCACGCGGTGGCCGTGTTCTAGGCCGGACGCCCGGAGATCGCCCGGTCCGCACGGACAGTGGTCGGATTCCGTGCGGGAACCGGTCGATCTCCGGCGGCGCGGTACCGGCCCGCGTCAACCGCCCCTGCCCCGCGGGCCGAACGGGCATCATGGCGTGGGGAGGGGATGCCGATGACGGACGCCTCGCACGACTCGCCGCCGGCCCGGGCCGAGGCCGTTCTCGCCCGGGTGACGGACCTCGACGTCCCGGTGCTGGTCGGGGAGTACGACGGGCCGCACGGCCCGGCCCTCGACGCGCTGTGCGACGAACTCGGCTCGGTGGCCGAGGAGTTGCGTCCGCTCGCCGGTCAGGAAGGGCTGCTGGCGCGGGTGGAGGCCCGCCTGGGGCTCCTGACGGCCACGAGGTACGCCCTCGGTCAGCGGGACGCCGACCGGTGCCGCGCGCGTGAACTGCTCGACCGGGCCCGGGTGTCGGAGCACCTGGACGCGGCCGGCCGGGCCGCCGCCCGCCGCGGTCTGGTCCGCATGCTGGGGTCGCGGATGGCGCGGGTGCAGGAGCATGTGCGGGCGTCGGGCATGGCGGACGCGAAGGCGCTGCGGCTGGCCGACCTCCAGTGGGCCACGGAACTCGGGCGGCCCGCCGAGCACGGCGGTTCGGGGATGCTGGAGGACACCGAGCTGCTGGCCCGGCTGCTGCGCGAGGAGTCCGGCGGGAACCTGCCCCCGGAGCTGGGCGAGCTGCTGGACGGCCTCACTCACGGCATCGACGCGCTGCGGCGGGGCGACACCTCGGCCGTGCTCGCGTTCGCGGAGCGGCTGTTGCGGTCCGGGCGGTTGCCGCAGCCCGGCGGGGGTGCGCCGCCCATGCTGCCCCGGTTGTTGGACTCGGTGGTGCCCGCGCTGAAGTCGGCGTTCCCCGGGGGCGAGCTTCCGCGGGGTCCGCAGCCCACGGGTCCGGACGACGCGGGCCTGACCCCGCTGTGGGAGTTGATGGCGCTCGCCGAGGCGATGAACCCCGGCACCCTGGACGAGGCGGACGCGCCCGCGCTCATCGCCGCGCTGACCGGGTCCGACCCGGATGCCGCACAGGACCCCGCGACGCTGTCCAGCCGGATGATCGCCGCGCTGACGCACCTGAGCCAGGGGACGCGCACCGGTGACATGGAGGCCATGGGCGACGCGCTCCGGCTGATGCAGGAGGCCTTCGCCGCCGGGGAGATCGACGCCGCGAAGCGCACCGACTGGCTGCTGCCGGTCGTGGGCGGCGTCCTCCTCGCCGGCAGCATGACCGGCGGCAGCCTCCAGGACGAGGAGCTGGCCGACGCCGTCCTGCGCGACCTCGACCGGGCGGCTCCCTCCACGGACGACCCGGACGCGATCACGATGCACTGCTGCGCCCGGATCGCCCGGCTCCAGATCGCCCTCCAACAGGCCCTGGACGCGAAGGACGTGGAGGGCGTGGAGTCGGTCCTGCTGGACCTGCACGACCTGGACGCCGTGGTCGACGACGGCCTGGAGTGGCTGTCGGTGCTCCTGTCGTACACGCTGGGCACGGCGTCCCTGGGGCTGGCCTGGCTCAGCCGGACGGTCGAGGACGTGCGCGCCGCCGCCCACCACTACGAGCAGGTCCTGGACACGGCGGTGACGCCTCCGGCGCTGCAGAACCTGATGGACGCCTCCTGGGCGCCGCTGCTGGCGCTGATCGCGACGGTCGAGAAGGACCCCGGCCGGATCGCGGCGGGCATCGAACGCGCGCGGTCGGTGCTGGGCCGGCCCGGCCTCACCTTCGACTTCGAGGCCCGGGTGCACAGCGGCATCGCCATCGCGCTGCACTCCCTGTACGACCTGACGGGTGACGTCGCGGCGCTCGAGGAGGCGGTGGCGGAACTCGAGCAGGCGCGTGCGGCCATGGCGCCGGACTCCCCCGGCGAGACCTCCGTCCACGTGATGCTGGCCGAGCGGCTGGCCGACCGGGCGGACGCCCGGCCCGGCACGCCCGCGGCCGTCGCGGACCTGCGGGCCGCCGTGGTCGCCGCCCGGGACGCGCTGCGGTCGGCGGCGGACGACGTGCTGCTCCAGGTGGGCGTGCGGCACGGTCTGCGGATGGCGCGGCAAGGGGCCGACCTCGGGCGTGCGGCGGCCCTGTGGGCGCTGCGGACCGGCGACGCCGAGGAGGCGGTGGGGTGTCTGGAGGCAGGCCGCTCCCTGGTGCTGCGCGCGGCGGCGGTGTCCGCCTCGGTCGCCGACCGGCTGGAGGCGCTGGGCGCCGGTGACCTCGCGGCACGCTGGCGGGCCGCCCCGTCGGGCGGACTCGCCGCGCTGCCGGGCGCGGAAGACGGCTCGCCCCTCGACGCGTTGCTGTCCAACGCGGCCGACGGGGGTCCCGTCCTGTCCGGCGAGGTGCGCCGGCGGTCGCTGGCCCTGCTGCGGGGGCGGGAGCGCCCGGCCGGCGAACCGGCGGCCGGGACGGTGGCGGAGTTGCGGGCCGGACTGGCCCGGTCCGGGGCGGACGTCCTGGTCCATCTGCTGCCGGGTTCCGGCACGCAGGACGGCGCGCTGCTGCTGATCACGCCGGAGGGACCGGTGCGGGTGGTGCCCTCGCCCGGGCTGTCCGTGGGCGGACGGTCCCCGGTGACCGCCTTCCTGGCGGCGGGCGCGGCCAGGCAGCGGTTGGAGGCGCCGGGCGTCGAGGCGTCCCACCAGGAGTGGAACCGGGCGGAACGGGCCTGGTCGGCCTCCCTGGACGACCTGTGCGCGTGGGCGGGCGAGGTGCTGACCCCGGTCCTGGACGGCCTGGACCTGTGGCCCCGGGCCCTGTGCGAGTCGGGCCTCGCCCGCTGCCCGGCCCACCCTCACCCGTCCCCCGGAGTCCCGGCCACGGCCACGGCTACGGCTACGGGGGCCGACTCACCCGGTGAGAACGCCGGGTCCGGCACCCCGGGGACGGCCCCGGTCCCGAAGCCCACGCCCACCGCCGCCGGTACGGAGGGCGCCATGCTCGCGGACGACGCCCGTGGTCCGGCGACGGTGGGGGACGCCTCGGTCACCGCGTCCGGCACGCACCGCGCGGGTGACGCGGGCGACGCCCCCGGCGCGGCGGGCGTCGTCGGCGGGGCGGGCCTCGTCGGTGAGGGCGGCGCGGGACACGCGTGCGCGGCCGTGCGGCTGGTGCTCGTGCCGGGGGGCGAGCTGGGGGTGGTGCCGTGGCAGGCGGCGGTGGTACGGCCGCCCGAGCGGTACGGCGCTCCGCCCGCCGTGCGGCTGTGCGAGGTGGCCGTCGTCTCCCACGCCGCCTCGGGCGGGGAGTTCCTGCGCGCGGCGGCCCGGCGGCGGATGCCACCGGGTGAGCACCCGGTGCTGGTCTTCCACGGGGACGACCTGCCGTGGGCGGAGGAGGAGGTCGAGATCCTCGGGGAGGTCCACTACCCGGGGGCCACCGTGCTGTCCGAGGGCGAGGACGAGCACGGGAGCGCCGCCCCCACCCCGGAACGGGTGCTGGCGGTCCTCGGCGAGGCGGACGGCGCTCCCGCCTCCCTGGTGCACCTCGCCTGCCACGGACTGGCCGGGCCCGACCCGACCGCCTCGGCGCTGCGGCTGGCGCCCCGCGAACCGGAGGCGGCGGACGGCGCGGACGGCGCCGACCTCACGCTGAGCGCGCTCCTGGACACCCGCGCGGACGGCACCGCGGACCGCCGGTCCGGGCCGCTGGTGGTGTGCAGCGCGTGCGAGACGGACCTGACGACCCGTGACCACGACGAGGCGCTCACCGTGAACTCGGTACTGGTGCACCGGCTCGCCGCGGACGCCATCGGCTCCCGCTGGCGGGTTCCCGACGGGGCCTCGGAACTGCTCATGCTGGCCCTGCACGACGCGCTGGCCGCCGGTCTCGCCCCGCCGGACGCCCTGCGCGCCGCCCAGCGCTGGATGCTGGCCCCGCCCGGCCGGCGCCCCACGCCGCCCGGTCTGCGGAGCGTCGCGGGCCACCGTCTGCGCCAGGACTTCCGTGACCGGCCCGAAGCCTGGGCCGCCTTCGTCCACCAGGGCAACCCGGCGCCGGCGGCGCCGGCCCCGGCCGCACCCAGGGAGGGCACACGGTGAACCCCACGGACCTGCTCGCGTCGCTGCGGGAGCACGCCGCGCTGCTGCGCGGCGAACTCGACGACGAGACGCGTGAGGAGGTCGTCGCGACGCTGCGGCTGCTCCACGAGGAGACCGCCGCCGACCGGGCGCGGGGCGTCGCCCGTGCCCTGCGCCGCCTGACCCGCGCGCTGTCGGTGCTCCCGCCCGGGCATCCGATCTCCGCCCACCTCGGCGGCCGGCGGTACGCCACCGAAGCGTTCCGCCCGCCGTCGGCCGCGTCGGTGTCGGAGCTGATCGACATTCTCGGTGAACCCCCGCCCGACCCCGGCGCCCTGCTGGGTGCCGCGCGGGCCCGGCTGCTGGCCGCGCCGGCGCTGTCGTCCCGGGAGCACGAGCGGCTGCCCGGCGGGCCACCGGCCGGCACGTCCGCGCCCCCGGGCGTGATCCGGCTCGACGACCCCCGGTCCGGTGCCCGCTACCCCCGTTTCCAGTTCCGGCCCGGCACCGCCGAGCCCCTGCCGGTCGTCCGGCGGGTGAACGAGTTGCTGCGGGCCGACCGCGACCCCTGGGGCGCCGCCGACTGGTGGCTGGGCGGCAACGCGTGGCTGCGCGGCGTCCCCGCCGACCTCGTCGGCACGCTGCCCGACGACGAGCTGGTGCGGGCCGCGGCCGAGCTGGTGGAGGGCGACGGATGACCGGGCAGATCCCGCCCGAGGGGGTCGCCATGGAGCCGCTGCTCACCGTGGTCCCGGCGGGGACGCTGCTCTGGCGCTGCCACCTGAGCCGTTACGCGGTGGACGAGTTCAACCCCGTACCGGCGCACGAGCATTTCAAGGGGAGCCGGTTCGACTCCACGGAGAAGGACCCGTACCCGTACCTGTACGCGGCGCTCGATCCGGTGACCGCGCTCGCGGAAGTGCTGCTGCGTTCGGTGGAGTTCGACGGGCGGACGGCCGTGCGGCAGATCCCGTGGGCGCAGGCGTCGCGGTACCTGCTGTCGGCGGTACGCACCCGCGCGGACGTGACGCTGGTGGACCTCACCGGGGCCGAGGGGCTGGCGGCCGTGTGGCAGGACGACTGGCTGGTCACCAGCACGGAGTACGCGCAGACCCGCTACTGGGTCCGGCTGATCCGGGAGCACAGCGCTCTCGCGCAGGGTCTGGCCTGGACGTCGAAGCGCTGCATGCCGCGCCGGGCACTGCAGTTGTTCGGCGACCGGTGCCCCGGCGACCTGCTCGCCGGCGGGCCCGAGGAGTGCCACCGGCTGGACGCCCCCGCGGGGGTCCGGGCGGTCAACCGGCTGCTGGGTCCGCTGCGCGCCGTGGTGTCGGAGCCCGTCGGCTGACGCCCCCGGCCCGGCGAGGCACCGGCGACACCACGCCGCCGCCGACGCCGGGCAGGCGGGCAGCGGCCCCCTGCGGACCGCCGTCGGCCGACGGCGGACCGACGTCGGCTACCGGCGGGTTCGGGAGACGGGCAGCAGGGGCCAGGTGTTGCTCAGCTTCATGGCCGCCTCGGTCACCGCGGGATCGCCGGCCTGGGCCGCGAGACTGTCCAGGTAGGCCGCGGCGGCGGCGTTGTACAGCGCGTGCACCGAGTCGAGCCGTTCCTCGGTGGCCTGCCGGCGGTCCTCGCGCCGCGCGTCCGCCGTCTCCTGCGCGCCCCGCGCGCGTTCGGTCGCCGCGATGCTCTCCTCCAGCCGCCGCACGAGCCCGGCCCGGTTCTCCACGGCCGTCCGGTAGGCGTCGAGGAAGGGGTGTTCCCGGAACAGCCCCAGCAGGAAGCCGATCCCGCCGGACAGGAGCAGCAGGGCGCAGAACATCGCGGTGACCGTCTGCGGCGCCAGGTCCAGCCGGTCGAGCAGGGTGCCGGCCGGCTCGGTGTCCACCCCGGCGAAACCCTCCGCCCCTTCGGCCGGCGCCGGGTCGGCCTCCTCGCTCTGGGTGACGAACTTCGCGCGCAGGACGCCGAACAGCACGGTCAGCCCGACCCAGACGCCGAGCAGGGTGAGGGCCGGCAGCCAGGAGGCGCGGACGGAACCGGTGGTGGCGCGCCACCGCAGCATGCGCCCGGCGAGGTGCGGCAGCAGCACCATGACGACGGCGGCGGCCGCGGCCAGGGTGATCGTCTGGGTGTCGGCGTCGACGGTTCCCACCCCGTGGAACGGCTGGAACGCGGCCCAGTAGATGGGTGCTTCGACGAGGACCAGGGCCAGCAGCGTCGCCCAGGTCATCCAGGCCGGCAGTCCCGGACGCTTCGTCAGTCCCTCCCACGCGTCGGCGGTGGGCGGCGGGCGGTGGCCGGTCCGCAGGTCCGCCCGGACGCCGGGGTCCGGCGTCGTGGTCGGGCCGTCGTCGGGCCTGGGGGCCTCGCCGGTGCGCGGCACCGTCTGGAGTCCCGTCACCTCGTCCTCGTCGTCGGCGCCACCGCTGCGCGCCTGGGCGGGGATGCCCGCCGGGACGGGCTCGGCGCGTCCCTCGTCGTCGGCGCCGGGACGGCCGCGTGCCGGTGTGGCGGGGAAGGTCTCCTCCATCCAGCGCGCCTCCAGGCGGGCGCGGATGCCGTCCCGGAAGCGGTTCCAGCGGGTGGTGCGCCTGGCGAGGAGGTCCAGCTGCTCCTTGGCGGTGGCGATCTGCCGGTCCACCTCGCGCAGCCGTTCCCGCACGACCGCGGTGTCCGTCTCGCACCTGGTGACCTCGACGCCGGCCTGGACGTCGTTGAGCCTCTCCTGTTCCTCGGCGAGCCGGGCCTGCTCGCCGATGCGTCCGATCACCCGGTCGCGTTCCGAGGCGAGTTCGGCGAAGTAGGGAATCCTGTCCTTGCTCTGGAGCACCCAGGGGTCGAACACGCCGCGCCGGGCGGCTCTGGCGCCCCTCTCCCGCGCGGTGTTCACCACGTCCTGTCCGGCCCGGTCCGCGACGACGACCGAACCGCCCGGCGGGGTGGTGGTGCCGGGTGCCGGGGTCGTCCCGGTGCGGACCGTGCCGGAGCGGCGGTCGCCGCCCCGGAAGGGCGGCGGGTTCAGCCTGCCGCGCCGCTGGCGGCGCGGCTCATTCGTAGGAGTTGTCGACATCGGCCTTGGCCCTCCCTTCGAGCACCTCGTTCCAGAACGCCTCGAAGTCCTCGTACTCGCTGGGCCGGTCCCCGAACTTCATGCCGAAGCCGACGGTGTAGACGGTCATCCCCTTGACGGCGGGCACACCGCGCTCCTTGACGAGGGAGTCGATGACCTTGTCGCGGCTCTCGGGTGTGGTCAGGTCGGCCTTGCCCAGGGAGAACTCCGGGTCGGCCTGTTCGAAGTCGCTGACCACCAGCAGCTTGGCGTCGGGGCCGTCGGAGGGCATCACGGAGGCGATGCGGTCCAGTGCGCCCCAGACGTCGGAGCCGGGCCGTTCCCGGCGGGCGCACTTCAGCTCCTCCAGGGCCTCGCCGGCGGCGCGCACCCGGGCGCGTTCGCGCTGGCTGTCCTGGTCGGTGGTCTCCTTGTGCGGTGGGTCGAGGTCGACCCGGTCCACCTTGCAGGAGGAGATCTGCGAGGTGTAGGTGATGGGCGCGAAGTCGACGGTGCCGCACTCCTGGTCCTCGAGGAAGGGGAGCAGTTCGGCCTTGAGTTTGGCCTCCGCGTTGAAGCCGTTCTTCGTCGCGTCGCCGGATCCGGAGCCGTCGATGACCACGCCGCACGGCGTGGTGAGTGCTTCGGGCGCCGAGGTGCAGGCGGTCAGACCGCCGAGCACGGCGGCCGCGGATATGAGTGCCAGGAGCCCGCTCGCGGGCCGGTGTCGTGCCGCGCGGCGGGGACGGGACCCGGTGCGGGTGTCCGGCTCGCGGTCGTGGGGTACCGAGGGTCGCACGGTGACCTTCCTTGTGATCGGGGCGTTCATCCCCGGCTGCCTGTCGTGCGTGTCGCGCCGCCGGTGAGCTGGCTGTCCAGGATGGCCAGGGCCTGGGCCACGGCCGCCGGGTCCGCGGAGGCGGGTGGTGCTCCGCGCCCGTACCAGCGGTCGGGCAGCAGGCCGTCGTCGACGCGGTGCCAGGTCGGGTCCAGTTCGGCGCGGCCCGGCAGCCAGCCGGCGGGGCGGTGCGGCGGCAGCTCGTGGGCGCGGCGGGCGCGGGTCCACGCGGCGTCCCAGTAGCAGGCCAGCAGGTGGTTGGCCTCGTCGACGACGCCCTGGGCGCGGGAGCGGCAGACCGCGGCGGAGTTGCGCCAGGTGCCGACCATGGTGCCGAACCGGGCGAGAGCCGCCGGGGCGGGTTCGCCGCGCACCGTGTACTGGGTGACCACGCGTACGGACTCGGCGTGGATGCGCCTGCTGAGGTCGCGGTTGCGGTCGAGCATCCGTGCGCGCAGGCGGGTGGTGCTGCGTACGGCCTGGGCGCGCACGCCCAGCACGTAGGGCGGCAGACCGTCCGTGTCCGGGGCCCGTCCCAGGCCGGCGTCGGCCAGGACGTCGAGCAGGCCCGACGCGTCCCTTCTGCCGTGGGCGCGGGCGTGCGCCGCGGAGAGGAATCCGATTCTCAGTCTTCGGGCGGTGCCCGAACGGTCGGAGTGGATCACCGGAGACAACCCCCATTCCCCGCGCGACTTCCGGTCGATCACGGCGCGGTGACCGAGAGAGTAGCGGAAGGAGAAGCATCGGGACTCGCCCGATCACACAGGGAATTACTCATTCCGGCGGGCTTCCGGAAAACAACCGGATTGCGCCCGGAACACGGCCGGGAAATGGTGGGGACGCGATTGCGGGCGGCATCCGGAGCCGGAGATACTCCCCGTCAGCGCCGAGGGGAGGAGCCGCCGTGGAGGTCCGGATCAGCGAGACGCATTTTCCGCTGGAGACGCTCGGCCCGGGCAGGCGCCTGGGCGTCTGGTTCCAGGGGTGCTCGCTGGCCTGTGCCGGTTGCATGTCCCGGCATACCTGGGCTGCCCGAGGGGGGACGTCCCGACACGTCGACGAGCTGCTGGAGTTGTGGCGGGAGGCGTTGGACGGGGGCGCGGAGGGGCTCACGGTCAGTGGCGGTGAGCCCCTCCAGCAGCCCGACGCGCTGGCCGAGTTGCTGGCCGGCGCGGCCGGGCTGCGGAACGCGAGGGCGGGCCGGGGCCCGGAAGGGGGGCGGGCCCCGGCCGATCTGCTGGTGTACACGGGGTACGAGCCCGCCGAGTGGACGGAGCGTCAGGAGCGGGCGCTCGCGGGCGCCGACGCCGTGGTCACGGGGCGGTTCCGGGTGGCCGAACCGACCCGTCTGGTGTGGCGCGGGTCGGCCAACCAGCGCATCCGGCCGCGCACCGCGCTGGGTGCGGTCCGGTACGCCCCGCACCTGGAGCGGGAGGCCACGGGGGCCCGGCTCCAGGCGGTGGTGACGCCGGGGGCGGGGGCCGGGCGCGGCATGGGGCTGCGTCTGTACGGGGTGCCGCTGCGCGGGGAGTTGGCGCGGGCGGAACGGGCGCTGCGCGGGACGGGGGTGTCGCTCAGGGATGCGAGTTGGCGGCCTTGACGGCCTCGGTGAGGTGCGGCCGGTCCGTCACCACGATGACCGACCAGGAGGTGTCCGCGCGCAGTTCCCGGCGCAGGGCCCACAGCAGCCAGCGGGCGGCGGTCTCGACGGGCAGTCCCCCGCGGCCGGCGCCCAGCAGGGGGAAGCAGAGCGTGGACAGGGGCAGGGACAGCTCGGCGCGCTCGGCGCGGCCCAGCGCGAAGGACGCCTGGACGGCCTCGGCCAGCACGGCGGGGGCGACGTGGTAGCGGTCGCCGTCTCCCACGGGGGTGGAGACGGCGGCGTGGTGGATGCGCCGCACCCCGTGGGCGCCGAGGGCTCCGGGCGAGGTGGCGACCACGGTGCCGGGCCGTACCGGCAGTCCGGTCCGGCCGTGGCCGCGCAGCCAGGTGCGCAGTTCGCGCGGCAGGACGTCGTCCACGATCTCGCCCGCGGCGTTGCGGACGGCGGCGGCCCTGCGCAGGGCCGCCGAGACGGTGGGGCGGAAGGTCTTGGACATCTCCAGGTAGACGTTCTCCGAGGAGACCAGGATGTCCGCGTCCCGCACGAGTTCGATGGGACAGGTCCGGATCGAGATCCGGTTGGCGACGTGGGAGGGGACCGGCGGGCCGGGGGGCGGGTCCGGGAGCGGCGGCGCGGCGGCGCCGGCCGGCACGGGTACCGCCGCGGCGCCCGGTCCGGCCGCCTCCCTGGCCACCGCGAGGCAGGCGGTGGCCAGTTCGGCGAAGATCTCCTGCTCGTGGCTGCGGCGGAACCGTTCGGTGCCGACTCCGTAGACGGCGGCCGCCGCCTTGCGCCGGTCGGCCGCGGGCACCCCGCGGCGCTCCGTGAACAGGCCGAAGGTGTGGGCCGCGGCGCGCGCCAGCGGATCGCATCCCGGGTCGTCCCGGAGGGGACCGCCGCCCGTGAGCCGGCGTACGGCGGCCGCCAGCAGCCTCTCGATGCCCTCGAGTTCGTCCTCCGGTCCGGCGCACAGGCCGGCCGCGACGGCGGTCTGCCGCAGTGCCTCTCGCTCGCAGTGCCGGAGCTTGGGCAGGCCGGGCCGCCGGATGCTCCTCAGTTCCATGACGAGGCTGGGATGCGTGGGGAGGGAAGGCATGGCGTGCATCGTAATGCGGGGGCGCACGGGGAGCGCCCCTTGAGAATCAGGACGCCCCCTGTGCATCCGTCTCTGCTCCCGGAAATACCGGAAACTCCTTTTGACTCCGGAATACCTTGGGTATTCTCAGGCCCCTTCTCTCTCGAATCGGCACGGTCGTCCTCGAAGTCGGCTTCCCGGAAGGCCGTATGGTGACTGATTTCATCTCTCCCTCGGACGGCGGTTTCACCGACGCGCGCACGATAGAGACCCGTGCCGTGCGCGATGACATACCTCCTTCGCTGGATCGCCGTTTCGTCCTGGTGAAGGTCGTCCAGGTCGCCGAACGCCCCAGTCAGGCGGTGGTCCTGCGGGTGCGGCGGGCCGGTGACGGGGCCGGCGCGGCCTCCCTGGTGCTGAAGTGGTACCACCGCATGCACGCGCCGGACCCGGCGGTGGCGCGGCTCCTCTCCGAGGGTCCCCGCCCGCACCTCGAGGAGCTGCTGGAGACGGGGACGGCCGACGGCCACCCCTACCAGGTCTTCCGTTCGCACGGCGAGACGGACCTGCGCGCCCATCTCGACACGGGCCCTGGCAAGCTGCCGCCGCGCAGGGTGCGCGAGGTGGCCCGGCAGTTGCACACCGCGGTGTCCGCGCTGCACGCACACGAGGTGGTGCACCGGGACATCACCCCGGACAACATCATGGTGGAGAGCCGGCGCGGCGACGAACTCACGCTGGTGCTGGTCGACTTCGGGGTGGCCGTGCACCGGCCGGACGAGGACGAGGGCCCACGGCGGGCCTGGCGGGGCAAGCCGAGGTACCTGGCGCCCGAGGCCGGGCCGATGCACCAGACCGTCTCCGCCGAGGGCGACTGGTGGTCGGTGGGCATGGTCCTCGCCGAACTGGCCCTGGGCGAGCACCCGGTGGACTTCTACAGCGACGAGGCGGTGCTGCGGGAGATCGCCACCCACGACCCGGACCTGACCGGCATCCGCGACTCCCGGACCCGGCGGCTCTGCGAGGGGCTGCTGACGCGCGCGCCGGAGGAGCGGTGGGGCGCACAGGAAGTCGGGGAATGGCTGGAGGGGCGGTCACCGGAGGTCGGCCGCCGCTCCCGGACCCTCTTCCCGCCGCCCGAGGAGCCGCCGGACGCCGACCCCTTCGACTTCCTCGGCGAACGGTTCACCGAGCCGGAGCACCTGGCCCGCGCCCTGGACTGCCACCCCGCGGCCGCGACGGCGCTGCTCGCGCAGCCCGAGGACCGCGCCGCGCTGGCCGCGTGGCTGGGCCGGTTCGAGACGGCGGGGGGACGCAGCCCGGAGGAGCTGCGGCGGCTCGCCGCGCTCCGCGCCGAGCTGCGGGGGTCCCCGGGCCCGCTGACCTGCGTACGGCTGATCACCTGGCTCGGCCCGTACCGGGACGCGTCGCTGTGGGGCATGCCGCTGACCGCCGAGGGCATCCGCGCCCTGAGCGTGGCGGCCCGGCAGGGCGACGCCGAGGCGCTGCGCCTGGTGGACCATCTGGTGCGGACGCCGGACATCCTGACCGTCCTGGCCCGGCGCCCCCGGGGCGAAGACCTGGACGAGGTGCGGGTCCGGTGGCTGGCGCTGCGGGAGCGGTGGCCGCATCTGGTCGAGGAGTTGCGGCGCACGCCGGGCATCTCCGGGCTCGACCGGGTCCGCAGACGGCTGCGGGGGACGACGGCCGTGTGGGCGCGGCTGCTGGAGCTGGCCCGGGAGCCCGACCGCACGGCGGCCCGGCTCACCGCGGAGGCCACCGCCGTGCGCGGCCGGCTCCCCGCGGCCGTGCCCTGGTTCGAGCGGCTGCTGCTGACGGGGCAGGACGACCCCCTGCGGCTGCTGGTCGCGGTCCTGCTCGCCGAGGACGCGGTCCGCGGCGCCGCCGAGCTGCACCGGCGGCAGGTGGACGAGGAACTCCAGCGGCTCATGGACGAGGACACGGACGGCGTGCTCGCGGTGATGCGCCGCATGGACCTGCCGCCCACGCTGGCCTGGGCGCTGCTCGGTGCCACGGTCCTCATGGCGCCGTGGTGCTTCGTCATCGGGCTGGCGGACGTGCTCGGACGGGCGTCCCAGGAGGCGGTCGTCACCGCGTGGGCGCAGACGCTGCCGGCCGCGGCGGCCGTCTTCGCGCTGGAGCTGCTGACCGCCGCCTACATCGGCCCGCCCGCCTACCACCCCCGGCTGTCGCTGGCCGGCCTGCTGATCCGGTCGGCCGAGCGTCCCGCGCGGCTGACGCTGTCCCGCCGGTACGTCACGGTGCTGCTCGGCGCGGCGGTGGTCGCCGGGGCGGTCCTGCTGGGGTTCACCGCGCTGGCGGTGGCTCCGTGGGTGTGGCCGCTGGCCAGCGTGGTGGCGCTCGCCGCGTGGAGCGTACGGCGCTGTCTGGTCTGGCGGCGCCGACGGCGGGCCCGGGCGGCCCGCCGCCTGGGGGTGCGGCGCGGCCGGGTCGCCGCCCGGCAGGTCTAGGGGTGCCCGATGGACCACGGTGACCACGGAGGACCGCGCACCCCGGCGGGCCGGGGCGGACCGCGCCGCGAGCGCGGACACGCCCCGTCGGCCACGGGGGCGAAGGACCCGGCCGGGCCGGCCCGGGAGCGGCGCGCCGGACGCCACGGCCCGGCACGGGCCTTGCCGTCCTCCGGGGGCGAACGCCGCCGTGTCCGGCGGAGCCGAGCGGTTCCGTCGAGCGGGCGGCGGCCGGGGGGCGAAGACGGGGGCGGGGGCGGGGTGCAAGTGAACGACGCGACGGGAGACAGGACATGAGTTCAGGAGTAGCGCTGCCCACCCTCGACCTGGTGGCGCCGTCCGTGGCCTTCCCGCAGCCCCTGCCGGCGGCGGACGTGTACGCGGTGCCCCACACCGGCACGGCCCAGCTGGGCGACGCGGCCTCCGAGGCGTCCACGCAGATGTCGGAGGCGGTGGCGCACGGGCTGCGCGAGGCCGGCGAGGCCGCCGTGGAGGTGCTCGGGGCGCTCAGCGGCGCGCTCCTGGCGGGCCGGGCCGCGATGCTCACCACGCGTGTCCTGGCCTCGGCGGCCGTCCGGGCCGCCGAGGAGCAGCGCTGTCTGGAACGGCAGGAGGAGCTGTCCGCCGCCGCGGCCGAGCAGTGGCAGGCGGCCGCCTACGCCGTGGCCCGGGCCAACGCCCGTCGTACCGCCCTGCTGGCCCGGTGCGCGCGCGACACCGGTGCGCCCGGCGACGGCGGCCCGTCCCGCCCCGATCTGCCCCCGCCGCTCGACCCGGTGGGCCGGCCGCTCGGCGAGGTCCGTGCCGAGCTGGCCCGCCTGGAGGAGGCACTGCGGCGGGCCGAGGAGCGGCGGACGGCCTGGGAGGTGGCGCGGCTCACCGCCGTGCTGGACGGCGCGGCCGAGGGGGACGACACCTGGCGGCGCCTGGTCGCGGACCGCCGGGAGGCCATGGTGCGCCGGCACACGGCGAGCCGCACGGCCGAGGCGGAGCAGGACGAGGCGGGCCCCGGCGAGCCGCCGCGCCCGACGGCGGACGCCACGGCGGACCCCGAGGCGGTACGGGCGCTGGGGGCGGACATCCTGGCCGCGCTCGACCCGGCGGCGGCGAGCGCGACGGTGGAACTGGCCGTCGGCGCGGTGGGCCGGGCGGTGGGACGGGCGGCGCTCGACCCCGCCCGGGCCCGTCGGCACCTCGTCGAGGCGCGCAAGTTCGTCCAGGACGCCAACCGCAAGGCACGTCGCCGCCGTGCCGACGAGGAGTGGGCCGCCGCACAGCTGGACTTCCTCACCCGGCGGGCCCCCGAGGACACCGAGGCCCTGGACGAGGCACCCGACGCGGTCGGGCCCCTGCGCCGGCTGCTGGCGGAGGGGGTGCCGCTGAGCCCCGGGGAGCGGCGGACGGTGGAGCTGCGGGTCTCGGAGCGGATGGCCCACCTGGAGGCCCTGTACGTGCAGGCCCAGTGCGCCCACGCCCTCAGCGAACTCGCGGAGCGGTTCGGCGGCCCGGCCGACGCGAGCCGCCCCGAGGGCCAGGATCTGCGGCTGGACTGGACACCGGACGGCTGGGGCCCCGACCACTGGCTGCGGGCGACCCTGGTCGGCGGCACCCTGCGCTTCGCGACCATGTACCGCGGCGGACCGGGCGAACGCGGGCCGAGGGAGCGGGCCCTGGACGACGCGCGGTGCGCCGAGGCCCAGGAGCGCCTGGCGGAGTTCACCGCGGTCGCCCGGGAGCTGGGCCTGACCGTGGACCTCCGCATCGAACAGACCGAAGGGGCGCGGCCGGGCCTGCCGGGGGAGCACGGCGCCGTGGTGCTGGACCCGGTGCGGGGGGCGTTCGGCGGACAGCCGCCGCAGGGGAAGCCGGACCGCGAACAGTCGGCCCCCCGGTACCGGACCGTGGGCGACGAGCGTCGCTGAGACAGCCGCGGGCACCCCCGCGCCGGGAGGGACACATGGATCTGCACAAGGACGCGCGCTTCCCGCTCTTCGTGGAGGAGCTGGCCGGCACGCTGAGCGTGCACGCGCAGTACGTGCTGCACGGCAACTTCCGCGATCTGCACCTGGTGCGCATCCGCGACCGCGACCACCCGCTCCAGCTGCTTGAGGTGCTGTGGAACCGGCTGCGGCCCCTGGGCTACCAGGTGCTGCTGCTGTGCGACCAGCTCCGGGGCGTCCAGGTGATGCAGGCCGACGACTCGGTCCGGGACGCCGTGCTGACGCTGCTGAAGCCGCTGGAGTTCCCCGGCTCCAGCCCGGACCGGGTCCAGCGGACCATGGAGCAGCTGAGGGAGATCGTCGGCGGCTGGCGGGAGCGGCGGGAGACGGCCCGTCAGGACCGGACGCTGCCGCCGCTGCGGGTGGCCCTGGTGGTCGACCACGCCTCGCGCCTGGTCGGCGACGTCAGCCGGCTGACCCCCGAGGAGCGGGACTTCTTCCTTGCCTGCCTCCAGCTCGCCGAGGCGGCGCAGCCGGTCGAGCCCCCGCCGGGCAGCACCGGCGACGCGGCCGTCGCGCTGTTCAACCCGGTGATCTGGCTGGCCGACGGCGAACGCGACCTGCCCAACTGGCTGCTGGCGGGCAGTGAGCGGATACGCGCCGTCGCGGTGCCGGAACCGGACGCGGACGAGCGGCACCGCATGGCGCGGGTGCTGAGGCGGGGCTACGCGCGGAGCGAGCCGTCCGCTCCCCCGCTGTCGGAGCAGGAGGCGGAGGAGGCCGTCGGGGCCTTCGCCGGGGCCGCCTCGGGCCTGAACCTCACCGCCATGCGGGAGAGCCTGAACCTGGCGCTCGCCCGGCGCATCCCGTTCCGGGCGATGCCGGACGCGGTCCGCGTCTACCGGCTCGGGGTGGAGAAGAACCCGTGGGGCCGGGACGAGATCAGGGAGCGGATCGTCCGGGGCGAGGACCCCGCCGACCCCCGCTCCATCCCCCGGCGCGTCCTCGGCCAGGAGGCAGCCGTCGCGATGACGCTCGACATCCTGAAGCGGGCGGCCCTGGGTCTGTCCGGCGCGCAGGCCACCAGTCCCGGCCACCGCCCGCGCGGCGTGCTCTTCTTCGCCGGTCCCACCGGAACCGGCAAGACCGAACTGGCCAAGGCCGTCGCGCAGGTGCTGTTCGACAGCGACCAGGCCTACCTCCGCTTCGACATGAGCGAGTTCTCCGCCGCGCACGCCGCCGACCGCCTGGTCGGCGCGCCGCCCGGGTACGTGGGGTACGAGGCGGGCGGCGAACTCACCACGGCGGTGCGGGAGAACCCGTTCCGGGTCATCCTCTTCGACGAGATCGAGAAGGCCGACAAGGGCGTCCTGGACAAGTTCCTCCAGGTGCTGGAGGACGGCCGGCTCACCGACGGGCAGGGCGTCACCACGTACTTCAGCGAGTGCGTGCTGATCTTCACCTCCAATCTCGGGGTGCAGCGCACCGATCCGCAGACCCAGGAGTGGCAGCCGCTCGTCGATCCCGGCACGCCCTACCCGCAGTTGCAGGAGAAGGTGCTGCGGAACATCAAGGAGCACTTCGAGCGGGTCGTCGGACGCCCGGAGCTGATGAACCGGCTCGGCGGCAACGTCGTGGTCTTCGGGTTCATCTCCCCCGAGACGGCGGAGCGGATCTTCGACCTCCAGGTCGGCAACATCCAGCGGCAGCTGGCCGACGGGCACGGGATCGCGCTGGAGCTGACGGACGAGGCGCGTGAGGTGCTGCTCGCCCACTGCACCAAGGACCCCTGGAAGGGCGGCCGGGGCATCGGCATGGTCCTGGAGACCCATCTGATCAACCCGCTGGCCCGTGCCCTGTTCGCGGCGCGCGGTCTGGCACCGGGCGCGGTGGCGCTGGTCTCGGACGTCACGCAGGACGAGGCGGGCCGGGTGGAGATCGCCGTCGACTTCAAGAACGGCACGGAGCACGGGAGCGCGGGCGGATGACGGATCACGCGGCGCCCGGCGGCGCCGACGAGGACGCGGACGACCCCGAGGACGACGGTCTGGTCCTCTTCGACACGTTGACCGGTCAGGCGCCCCGGGGCGCCGCCGCGACCGCCCCGCCCCCGCCCGTCGCACGGCCTTCCGCCCCCTGCCCGTGGTGCGGGGCGCGCGTGCCGGAGGGGGTCGACGCCTGCCCGGCGTGTCTGTCGCCGCTCGGGGCCTCGGGCACGGCGGTGCCCGGGAGGCCGCCGCCCGCCGCCTGGCGTCTGGTGTTCCGCGGCACCGGAGGGCACCTGGAGGTCCCGCCGGGCGCGGAGCTGCGGCTGGGCCGGGACGCGGACTGGGCGCCGGAGGCGGCCGGGCTGCTCGCCGGGGAGACCAGCGTCTCCGCGCGCCACGCCCTCGTCGCCCACGGCGAGGACGGCGCGGCCTCGGTGACGGAGGTCCCGCAGGGCGCGACCAACGGCGTGCGGGTCAACGACCGGGTGCTCTCCCCCGGCCGGTCCGAGCCCCTGCGCGACGGCGACACGGTGTGGCTGGGCCCCTGGGTCGCCCTCAGGGTGTGCGGCCCCGGCCGGGCCGGAGGCCCCGGTGCCTCCGGCTGACCGGCCGCGCGGTCACGGCCGGCTCACACCTCCACGGGCGCGTCCGCGGGCAGGCTGTCCATGAAGGAGCTGACCGAGAACACCGCGTTGCCGGCGCCGGGAGGGCCGTAGCCGGGGGGCGAGGAGAGACCGAAGTCCTCCATGGTCTGGCGGTAGGCCTGGAGGAGACGGATGTGGTACTCCAGCGGGGCGCCGTCCGGGTTGGTCTTGCCGAGCGGGGTGGTGGGCTCGGGGCACCAGGTGGTGAAGCGCGGCGTGATGCCGTGCGACATGAAGAAGCGCAGGCCCTCGGTGGTGGAGTCGATGGCCTCGTCGACCGTCTTGAAGCCGAAGGGCTCGGCCATCTCCACGCCCGCGACGAAGTTGGGGATGACGTTGCGGGCGCCGAAGACCTCGGTGGAGTCCAGGATGCGCCGGTGCCACTCGTCGCGGCCGACGTAGCGCTCCTTGCCGGGGCAGTACATCTTGAACAGGTACTCGTCCCACACCTCGAAGTTGGGGTGGTAGATCTGCACGCCGTAGTCCTTGAAGCGCTGGACGTCCGGCTTGGGCAGGGCCTGGGCGACGACCTTGCCGATCCAGCGGCCGGGGAAGTGCTCCTCGATGGCCTTGGCGTACCGCCCGTAGAAGTCGGCCTCGTCCAGACCCTGGACCTTCGACGTGATCGCGCCGCCGGTGAGGGTGTACGCGGTGGAGATCTTGCCGGTGTCGTACTTGTTGATGATCTCCAGCGCCTCGAGGACCTCGTCGACGTCCTTCACGCCCGTGTACGGCCGGCCGGCGGCCTTGTGCTGGCGCCAGTTGTGGTTGATGTCGCAGTACTGGCACTCCTCCTTGGCGCCGAAGTACTGGCAGACGCGGAAGGCGGTCAGGTAGATCAGGTAGCCCCACTGGATGGTCGGGGCCACCTCCATGACCGACTTCCCGTTGGACAGCTTGTGCCGGTAGTACTCGGGCATGGGCGGCACGCCGACGTCGGCGATCCGCTTGCCGTCCAGGTAGAGGCCGAGGACACCGTCCTCGTTCGCGGCGACGCGGTAGGGCGAGGCGGGGTTCACCCGGACCGAGACGACGGTGCGGCGCAGGTCGTAGGGCCCGCCGGTGAGGATGATCTCCTCGGGCGGGCGGCGCAGGGCGGCCTCGCCCAGCTCGGGCAGGGTGCCGTGGTCGAAGGAGAAGATGAAGTAGGACTTCGGCTTCACCTCGCCGTCCTCGTTGTCGCTCAGCGCCGAGGGGTCGAAGGCGACACCGCCCCGCAGGAGGTCCTCTTTGAAGACGGCCTCGCGCGGTACGTGCGGGAACCGCTCCATCAGATCCTCGACCAGCGCGGTACGGCTGTCCATCCCGTGTCTCCTCCCGGGTCCGGCGTTCGACTTCTCACGGTATGCCCCCGCCGGTGCGGCTTCCCGCGCGGGGGCCCTCCAGACGCGCCGGGTAGGTTTCCGGGGTATGACCGACATCACCGTGACCAACTGGGCCGGCAACATCACCTACACGGCCAAGGAACTGCTCCGGCCGCACACCACGGCCGCGCTGCGGACCCTGGTGGCGGACAGCGCGCGGGTGCGCGTGCTGGGCAGCGGGCACTCCTTCAACGAGATCGCCGAGCCGGGGCCCGAGGGCGTCCTGCTGTCGCTGGCGGACCTGCCCGCCGAGGTGGACGTCGACTCGGCGGCCCGCACCGTACGGGTCGGGGGCGGCGTCCGGTACGCGGAGCTGGCCCGGGTGGTGCACGGCGCCGGGCTGGCGCTGGCGAACATGGCGTCGCTGCCGCACATCTCCGTCGCCGGGTCGGTGGCGACCGGCACGCACGGCTCCGGGGTCGGCAACGGGCCGCTCTCCTCGTCCGTGCGGGAGGTGGAGCTGGTCACGGCGGACGGCTCCACGGTGACGATCGCCCGGGACGAGGAGCGCTTCGGCGGTGCCGTGACCTCGCTCGGCGCACTGGGCGTGGTGACGGCCCTCACCCTCGATCTGGAGCCGGCCTACGAGGTGGAGCAGCACGTCTTCACCGAGCTGCCGCTGGAGGGGCTGGACGCGGCGACGTTCGAGGCGGTGATGTCGGCGGCGTACAGCGTGAGCCTGTTCACGGACTGGCGGGCGCCCGGCTTCCGGCAGGTGTGGCTGAAGCGGCGCACCGACCGGCCGCTGCCCGACTTCCCGTACGCCGCTCCGGCCGCCGAGAAGACGCACCCGGTGCCGGGCATGCCCGCGGTCAACTGCACCGAGCAGTTCGGGGTGGCGGGGCCCTGGCACGAGCGGCTGCCGCACTTCCGCGCCGAGTTCACCCCCAGCAGCGGCGCCGAGCTGCAGTCGGAGTACCTGATGCCGCGCGAGCACGCCCTGGACGCCCTGCGCGCGATGGACGCGATACGGGAGGTCGTGGCGCCGGTGCTGCAGACCTGTGAGATCCGCACGGTCGCCGCCGACGGGCAGTGGCTGAGCCCCTCCTACGGGCGGGACACCGTGGCGGCGCACTTCACCTGGGTCGAGAACACGGCGGCGGTGCTGCCGGTGGTGCGGCGGCTGGAGGAGGCGCTCGCCCCGTTCGCGCCCCGTCCGCACTGGGGGAAGGTGTTCACCACCCCGGCGGACCGGCTGAGCGCGCTCTACCCGCGGCTGGCCGACTTCCGGACGCTGACCCGGGACCTGGACCCGTCGGGGAAGTTCACCAACGCGTTCGTGCGCGAGGTGCTGGCCGGCTGAACCGGCCCGGCGCTCTCAGGCCCGCCCGGCCCGGCGGACCGGGGTGAACAGCGCGGCCACCGCGATCAGGACGCAGCAGGCGCCGGCCACCAGGGCGACCGGTGCGGTGCCGCGCTCCTCCGCCGCCCAGGTGAGCAGGGCCGCGCCGACGGGCGCCGCCGAGTACTGGAGGGTCCAGTAGGCGGCGGTGACCCGGCCGAGCAGATGCTCCGGGGTCACCTCCTGCCGCAGGGACATCGAGCAGGTGCCCGCCATGCCGACACAGGCCAGGAAGGCGGCGCTGAGCAGGGCGACGGTGGGCACGTCACCGGCCCGGCCCAGGCCCGCGAAGGCCAGTCCGCACACGGCCACCGCGCCGGTCCAGGTCCGTCCGAAGCCGAGGAGGCGGCGTGTGCGGGCCACCAGCAGCGCGCCGGTGATGGTGCCGAGGGCGCCGACGGCCATGACGGTGCCGACCGTGCCGTCGTCGTGGCCGAGGTCGTGCTTGAGGTGGTAGATCACCAGGTCGTTCAGGCCGAGGGTGAGGAAGCTGAAGCAGCACAGCAGGACGGTGAGCGCGCGCAGCACCGGGTGCCCGCGCAGGAAGGCGACGCCGGCACGCAGGTCCCGCCACAGTCCGGGGCGCTCGTCCGGCTCCCGGTCGTCGGCGGGGCGGGGCCGGAAGCGGACCAGGGCGACGAGGGCGGCCGAGACGCCGAAGCTGGCCGCGTCCACGCCGACCGCGGCGGCCGGACCGGACCAGGCGGCCACCACACCGGCGCACAGCGGCCCGAGGACCCCCGCCGCGGCGGCGGTGGCGTTGAGGCGTCCGTTGGCCTCGGTGAGCTGTTCGGTGCCGACCAGAGAGCGCACGACGGTGACGTAGCCGACGGCGAAGAACATGCCGACGGCCTCGCACAGCGGCAGGACCGCGTAGAGGAGCCAGACCTGCGGGCCGAGCAGCCACACCAGGGGGATCAGCCCGTACAGGACCATCCGCACGAGGTCGCAGCCGATGAGCAGCCTGCGGCGGTCGACGCGGTCGACGACGGCGCCGGCGAACACGGCGGCGAGGACGGCCGCCGCGCCGCCGGCGGCGGTCAGCAGCCCCATCCGCGCGATCGACCCGGTCGCCTCCAGCACCAGCAGCGGAAGGGCGATCAGGGCGAAGGAGTCGCCGAGGACGGAGAGGGTCTGCGCGGCCCAGAAGACGCCGAAGTCCCGTTCCCGCCACAGCGGGCGGCGGCCGTCGGCGGCTCGGTCGGCGGCGCGCCCCGTGTCCCGTGCCTCGCGGGTCACCGGCCCGCCGCCGTCCGCCGTCGCATGCCGGTCGCCTCCCCGTCGCCCGCTGCCAGGTGCGAGCCCACCTTACGGAGCGGTCGGGGGTGTGCGCAGCGGGGATTTCCGCGCGGTCAGTGGTCCGCGCAGCACGGTGTCGGGTCCGGGTCCTCGAACGGCACCAGGACGCCGCCGACGGCGGGCATGGCGGCCAGGACGAGGCGGCCGTCCCGCCACTGCGGCCGGACGTGCTCCCGGGTCACCAGCAGGGTGTCCGGGGACGGTTCGTCCGGTGTGCCGAGCACGGTCACCCGGTCGATCGCGGAGCGCGCCAGCACCTCGGCGAGGGTGAGCGTGCCGGTGAGGGCGCCGGCGCCCGGGAAGAGGACGGCCCGGCCGGCCTCGTCCGGGGCGCCGTCGCCCACCTCGTACCCCTGCTCGGTGAGCCGGTCCCGGGCGGCGCGCAGGACCGGCTCGTCTTCGGCCGCCAGTGACAGGGCGACGCGCGGCCGGCCGTCCCGCACCAGGTGGGTGCAGCCGAAGACGTCCTCGGGGAGGTCGAGTTCGGCCGCGAGTGCCCGGAGCAGGTGGTCGGCCTCGCGCAGGGTCGTCGCGCCGGTGTCGACGCCGATGGCGTACGGCGCGGGGGCGGTCGGTGTCACGACGGCAGGATCCACACCGGGTTGGAGTAGAACCACAGGTCGCGCCACGGGTCGGCGTCGCCGACGACGTCGATGGCGGGGCCCGCCGGGTCGACCTCGGCGCCCAGTGCGCCGACGGCGGTCCGGTTGCCGTCGGTGCCGCGGGTGCGGAGATAGACGGGGCGGTCGACGCGGCCGAGGTCGTAGGTGAGGCGGACGGTGCCGGAGTCCTTGTTCACCTCGTACGACTTGACCACCCGGGCGGTCGGCGCGGTGAAGGTGTCCTTGTCGGCGACCGGGCCGGTCACGTCGCCCTGGACGACGTCGACGCGGGCCAGCTTCGGGGTGAACCCGGCCCAGTTGGGGCCGCCGGCCAGGGCGACGTCCACGGTCAGGGTGACCCGGGTGCCCTTGCGGACGTGCAGGGCGCCGCCGAGGGTGGCCCAGCGGCCGCCGCCCGAGACGCGGACGTCGAGGCCGCTGATGAGCTGGCCGTGGTCGACCCAGATGCGGCCGGCGCGGATGCCGTCCATGACGGCGGCGTAGGAGAAGCCGTCGGAGCCGACGTGGGTGCGGCTGTACTGGCCCGGCCAGTAGTCGCCCTGGGTGACGTCGATCTTCCCGGCGTATACCGGGTCGTCGTAGCGGCCGTTGGCGTTGAAGTCGCCGCCGCCGCGCGCGGCGGTGTCGGCGTACACCTGGTGGGAGTCGGAGTTGGCGGTGATCCACCAGGGCCGGCCCTCGGCGAGGAGGCTGTCCCACAGGCCGCCGACGGTGGCGGTCATCCAGTCGAAGCCGCCCCAGGTGCGGTAGCTCTCCAGCGGGTAGCCGGGGAAGGAGTTGGCGCCGGGGCTGCCGTCGTAGATGCCGCGGGCGCGGCCCATGCCGAGCGGCTCGGGCAGGCCGGCGGCCTGGTGGCCGGGGGCGCCCTCGAAGCCGACGGCGATCTGGTGGTCGCGGGAGGTGGCGTCGCGCCAGGCGCGGATCTCGTGCGGGGAGTCGATGCCCTTGCGCGCCGGGTGGTTGGCGAGCATCAGGGCGTCCTTGACCTTGCGCCGCTTCACCTGGTCGGCGAGGAAGGACAGACCGGCGACGGCGAGGGCCTCGTTGGCGGGCGTGGAGTCGGTGGCGCCCTTGACGCCGCCGTCGTAGTCGGTCTCGAACTGCTTGAGGACGGAGACCTCGTTCTTGCCGGGGTGGACGAAGACGGTGCCGTGCTCGGCGGCCGGGATGTTCCACTCCAGGCCCTGGAAGACGAGGGTGTCCCCGTAGGCGTCACGGGCCTCGCGGATGTCCGGGTTGACCTTCTCGACGCCGATCTTGGCGTGGGTGACGCTGCCGTGGTCGGTGATGACCAGCCAGTCCATGCCGTGCCGGGCGCCCTGGCGGACCTGGTCGACGACGCGGTACTTGCCGTCGCTGCTGTACTGGGTGTGGATGTGGTGGTCGCCGGCCAGCCAGAGGAAGCCCTTCTTGCGGCGGCCGTTGCCCGCGGCCTGCGCCGGGGCGGCGCCGGCGGTCTGGGTGAGGACAGTGCCGGCGGCGAGTCCGGCGCCGAGCAGGCCGGCACGGCGCAGCAGGCTCCGGCGGGACTGCTGTTCGGGGCTCAGGGCCTCGTCGGGGACGGACGTGTCGAAGGCCGCGGGCAGGGCCTGCGCCCCGGCGTGGTCGTGGTCGTGCGGGTGTGCGTGTCCGTGGTGGTGATGGCCGTGCGTGTGGCCGTGTCCGTGACCCATGAAGCCCCTCCTGGAAACCGCCGCCGTACGCGGCTCCGAGGAGAATCGGCGCGGAAGGTGAACGTTGAACGACTCGGAGGTGAGCCCCGTATGCCCGGCCGCCCGCCCTAGCATGAAACCTAGGAGCCCTAGGAATGTCCGGGAAGCAGGGAAGGTGGCGCATGCCCCGAGCGGGTCTTACGACCGACCGTGTCGTCGCGGCCGCCGCCGACCTCGCCGACGCGACCGGCTTCGACAACGTGACGGTCTCCGCGCTCGCCCGCCACTTCGGCGTGAAGGACGCGAGCCTGTACACGCACGTGCGGAACCTGCGGGAACTCCGCGTCCGGGTCGCGCTGCTGGCCGGCGGCGAGTTGATCGACGAGATCGCGGCGGCGGTGGCCGGGCGGGCCGGCAAGGAGGCGCTGGCCGCCTTCGCGGGCGCCTACCGCTCCTACGCCCTGCGCCACCCCGGCCGTTACGCCGCGACCCAGATCCGCGTGGACCAGGCCCTCGTCGCCGACTCCCCCGCCCTGCGCCGCACCGCCGAGATCACCCACGGCATGCTCCGCGCCTACGGCCTCACCGAACCCGACCTCACCGACGCCGTGCGCCTGTTGCGCAGCACCTTCCACGGCTACTGCTCCTTGGAGGCCACCGGCGGCTTCGGCGCCCCGCGCGACGTACGGGCGTCCTGGGACAAGGTGGTCGAGGCCCTGCACGTGACCCTCACCCACTGGCCTCGCGAGGGGGCCCGGGGCTGATCGCCCCCGGCCCGGAGCCGGCCGTCCCCGGCCCGGGGTTCACCGTCCCCGGCCCAGGGCTCGCCGTCCCCGGCCCGGGGTTCACCGTCCCCAGCGCCCGCACCTCGGCGTAAGCGGGGGCCGCGCCGCCCGGTGTCCGCCCGGCGCGCACGTCCTCCACCGCCTCCAGGGCGGCCCCCAGGGCCCTCCGGTAGAGGAACGAGCCCAGGCTGACCCGGCTCACGCCGAGGTCGGCGAGGTGCGGGACGGTGGGTCCGGCGGGGGTGAGCAGGACGTTCAGCGGGAGGCCGCCGAGGTGGGCGGCCAGCTCCCCGATGGCGCCGGGGTCGGCGAGGCCGGGGACGAAGACCCCGTGGGCGCCGGCCTCGCGGTAGGCGTCGAGCCGGCGCACGGTCCGCGCGAAGGAGCCGTCGCCGCACCAGTACGTGTCCGTGCGGGCGTTGACGAACAGGCCGGGGGCCGCCGCCCGCACCGCGGCGATCTTTGCGGCGTGCCGGTCGGCGGGGCCGAGGGCGTCCTCCAGGTTGACGCCGACGGCGCCGGCCGCCGCCAGCTCCCGCGCGAACTCCCCCACCTCCTCGGGGTCGTCGCTGAAGCCGTCCTCCGCGTCGACGGTGAGCAGGAACGGGCCCGGGCCCAGGGTCCGGGCCAGCCGCAGCGTCCCGTCGCGGGTCGCCGACGCCCCGTCCGGCAGCCCGGCCGCCGCCGCGACGCCCAGACTGGTCGTGCCGACCGCCCGGAACCCGCGCCCCGCGAGGGCGAACGCCGAGGCATGGTCCCAGGCGCACGGCAGGAGCAGCGGCTCACCGGGACGGTGCAGGCCGGCGAAGGCAGCGGCGTCCGGCGGCGCGGCGGCCGTGGGGGGCCCGGCGGCGGGCTCGGTGGTGGGCTCGCCCGGAGCCGTCACGACAGGTCACCCACCGCGTCGGCGTAGTACACCGACTCCTCCAGGTGCGCCGCCAGTCGGCGAAAGCTCCAGCCCTCGCCGGGCGAGTGGTCCAACTGCTCCTCGGTGAGCGCGTCCAGGCGGTTGGCCCAGATCCGGGCGAGCCGGGTGAGGCGGCTGCGGGCCTCGTCGAGGTCCTCCTGGGTGAAGGGCGCGCGGTCCGCCTCCGTGGTGACCGTGGAGGCGTGCCAGTGGTCGGGCTGGGTCTCCTCCCCCGCCAGCCGGGCCTCCAGCTCCGCGAGGTGGTCGACCAAGTGGTCGGCGACCCGGCGGATCGCCTTGTGCGGGGTGTAGACGCGGCCGTCGACGTGCGCCGGCCGCCCGTCCCAGCGGGTCCAGGTGGCGGCGAGGGCGAGGACGTGCTCGACCATGCCGGTGACGGTGCCGGCGGGGGTCACGGGTGCGCTGGTGGCGGTGTCGGTGTCGGTGTCGCTCATGCCCGCGACGCTACGGGCCCGTCGTTTCGGCACCGGCCGAACCGTTCTCGCCGTACCCGGTGGCCCGCGGCCGGGTGTCCGCCGCGGGCCACGCGCTCAGCCGGGCCGTACGGCGCCGCGCGGCACGAGGTGCTGGGCGACGAGTTCGTCCCGGACCAGGCCCGCGTAGACGGTGGCGCCGTGGGCGGAGGTGTGGGTGTTGTCCCGCTTCTCGTCGTAGAGGTAGAGCGACTTGGAGCCCTCCACGCCGAGCGACTCCACCAGCGCCTTGGTCTTCGCGGTCAGGTCGATCAGCGGCACGTCCCGGGCCGCGGCGACCGCGCGGACGACGGCCGGATGGTCGACGCCGAGGCCGTTGACGAGCAGGGCGGTGTCGTTGTCCAGGGTGCCGTCGGCGCCGAACCAGCGGCGCACGACCGGCGTCACGAGGACCGGACGTCCGCCGCGCTCCCGGACACCGGCCACCAGCGTCTCCAGGTTCGCCCGGTAGGTCGGCCCGTCGGTCGTCTTGTCGTTGTGCGCGAGCTGGACGAGCACCAGGTCACCGGGGCGGACGAGCCGCCGCACCGTGCCCCACATCCGCTCGTCGGCCAGGTAACTGACCGTGCTCTCGCCCGAGTCGGCGTGGTTGGCGACGGACAGGCCCTTGCGCAGGTACTGCGGCAGTTGCTGGCCCCAGCCGGAGTACGGCGCGCCCGGCTGGTCGCAGACCGTGGAGTCCCCGACGAGGAGGATCTGCCGGGCGTGCCGCGCCGGGGTGACCCGGACGGCGGCGACGGCGGGGGCCGGTCCGCCGATCGTCAGGTCCAGGCCGGGGCTGCCGGCGGGCCCGGCGGGTTCGCCCTCGGGGGTGCGGACGTCCACGGTGAAGCTGCGGGCGACCCGCTCGCCGGGGGCGGTCGCGGTCTCCGGCAGCAGGGACCTCCGGGTCTCGCCGGTGAGTGAGGTACGGGCGGCTTCCTCACCGCCGAGCAGCACCGTCACGTCGTACGTGCCCGGCGGGACGTCGAAGTGGCAGGCGGTGGCCGTGCACTCGCCCGTCGCGGGGACGCGGCCCTGGGCGGCCCGGGCGGGTACGGCCGTCAGGGCGCCGGCGGCCAGGGTGGCGGCCACCAGCGCGGCGGCGGCGACGCGTCTCACGCGCGGCCCCGCGCCGTGTCGGCGACCGGGACGCCGAAGTCCGGTGTGCCGTCCGCCTTCCAGCCCAGGCGCTGGACGCGGGTGTGGCGGTTGGGGTCGTCGAGGGGGTCGCCGTCGATCTCCTTGTACTGGCGGGCGTGGTAGACCAGCACGTCGGTGCGGCCGTCGCGGTCCACGGTGAAGCAGTTGTGCCCGGGGCCGTACTGACCGGTGGTCTCGTTGCTGGTGAAGACCGGGACCGGGGACTTGGACCAGCTGCCGGGGTCCATCAGGTCGGCGTCCGCGTCGGCGGTGAGCAGGCCCATGCAGTAGTTGGCGTCGGTGGCGCTGGCCGAGTAGGTCATGAACACCCGTCCGTTGCGGGCGAGGACGGCCGCGCCCTCGTTGACCTTGAAGCCGACGCACTCCCAGTCGTACTCGGGCGTGGACAGGCGTATCTGGGGGCCCTTGAGCGTCCAGGGGTTCGCCATCTCGGACAGCCACAGGGCGGTGTTGTTGTCCATGCCGGGTTCGTGCTGGGCCCAGGCGAGGTAACGGGTGCCGCGGTGGGTGAAGGTGGTGGCGTCCAGGGAGAAGGTCTCCCAGGCGGTCTTCACCTGGCCGCGCTCCACCCAGGTGCCCCGGAACGGGTCGCGGTGGGCGTTCTCCAGGACCCAGATGCGGATGTCCCAGACGCGTTCGGCCGGCGCGGCGGCGAAGTAGATGTACCACTTGCCGTCGACGCGGTGCATCTCCGGCGCCCAGATGTGGGCTCCCATGTCCCCGGTGGTGTGCTTGCGCCAGACGACCGACTCGCGGGCGGTGCCGATGCCCTGGAGGGTGCGGGAGCGGCGCAGGACGATGCGGTCGTACTCGGGCGCGGTCGCCGTGAAGTAGTAGAAGCCGTCGGTGTGGCGGCGGATGTGCGGGTCGGCGCGGTTGCGGACCAGCGGGTTCACGTACGGGGCCGCCTCGCCGGGTGCGGCGGCGGCGACGGCGGGGACGGCCGACAGGGCTCCCGCGGCCACGGCGCCCTTCAACAGCAGGCGTCGGCCGGGGACTGCGGGCTGGACGGGCTGCGCTTCGTCGGCGCGGCTCATGCGGGCTGCCTCTCGACGGGGAGTCCGGCACGCTACGTTCGGCATACCGAACGCCATCTGTGATGACGAACGCCGAAAAGGTAAGGGGGTGACGGGGGAAGGTCAACGGGTACGGCACCGCGCCCGCGCGGCGCCTCAGGTCACCAGGCCGTGCCGGTAGGCGTAGACGACGGCCTGGACGCGGTCGCGCAGGCCGAGCTTGGTGAGGATGCGGGACACGAAGGTCTTGACCGTCTCGTGGCTGATGACGAGGGCCGCGGCGATCTCGCTGTTGGACAGGCCGTCCGCGATGAGCCGCAGGACCTCCAGTTCACGGGGTGTCAGCGGGATGTCCCGGGCGTCGCCCTCGGCGGGCCGGATGCGGGCGGCGTACCGGCCCACGAGCTTGCGCGTCACCTCGGGGTCCAGCAGCGCCGCGCCCATGGCCACGGTGCGGATGCCGTGCAGCAGCCGGTCCGGCGGCGCGTCCTTGAGCAGGAACCCGCTGGCTCCCGCCCGCAGCGCCTCGTAGACGTACTCGTCGAGGTTGAACGTCGTGACCACGAGCACCTTGACGGGGTGCTCCACGCCCGCGCCGGCCAGCAGGCGGGTGGCCTCCAAGCCGTCGAGCACCGGCATGCGGATGTCCATCACCACGACGTCCGGGCGCAGTTCGCGGGCGAGGTCGACCCCGGTCCGCCCGTCCCCGCACTCGCCCACGACCTCCAGGTCGGGCTGGGCGTCGACGATCGTCGACAGCCCCGTGCGGATCAGTGCCTGGTCGTCGCAGATCAGCACCCGGACCGGCGCGCTCATGACGTGCTCCCTCCGCCCCCGCCGGGTATCCGGGCCCGGACGACGAAGCCGCCGCCCTCCACCGGGTCCGCGCTGAACTCGCCGCCCAGCACGCCGACCCGCTCCCGCAGACCGGCCAGCCCCCGCCCGCTTCCGCCGGGGGACCCGGCCCCCGTACCGGAGCCGTCCGTGCCCACCTCCACCGTGATCTCCCGTTCCCCGTGCCGCACCAGGACCGAGGTCCGGCCGCCGTGGTCGTACTTGAGGGCGTTGGTCAGGGCCTCCTGCACGACGCGGTAGGCCACCAGATCGGAACTGCCGGTCGCCGCCGCCGGGGTGCCCTCCTCGGTGAACTCCACCGGCTGCCCGGCCCGGCGCGTCTGCTCGACCAGCGTGAGCACCCGGCCGACCGGTGGCGTCCGGGGCTCGGCGGTGCCGTGGTCGGGGTTGAGGAGGTCGAGCAGGTGCCGCAGGTCGGTGATGGCCCGCCGGCCGGTGTCGCTGACGGCGGCCAGCGTCGCGTCGAGCCGGTCGGGGGCGGCGGTCAGGTAACGGGCCGCCTCGGACTGCACGACCATCGCCGTCACATGGTGGGTCACCACGTCGTGCAGTTCGCGTGCGATGCGGGCGCGTTCGGCGTTGCGCGCGTCCTCGGCGGCACGGCCGCGGCGTTCGGCCTCGGCGGCCCGGACGGAGCGCATCCACGCGCCGATGCCCCACGCGAGGGCCAGCGCCAGGTAGAACGCCACGAACTCGACCACCGATTCGCCCGTGCCGCGCCGGTACAGCTCCACCGACAGGACCGCGAACGCCACGGAGGCGACGACCGCGGTGGCGCGCCGGAACCTCTCCAGGTACGACCCCGCGCTGATCAGCGCGATGGGCAGTGCGGTGCCCGCGAAGAGGTGGTAGCCGCGCAGCTGGTCGACGGCGAAGCCGAGCGACACCAGGGCGACGCAGACGAGCGGCCACCGCCTGCGCACGGCCAGCGGCAGGCACTGGAGGACGGCCGCCACCCCGGCCAGCGCGTCGCCGGGGCGGGTCGGCAGGCCGCCGACCTCCGTGCCCTGACCGCGGAGCGCCGGCAGGAGCGAGGCGACGAGGAGCAGCACCCCGAGCGGGAGGTCCCGGACCGTGACGTCGAGCCGGCGCCACAGTTCCGGGACCCGTCGGCGATCGATCACCGGGGAAGTGTAGCCGCGGGGCCGGCGCCCGCGGCACGCCGCCGGGAGCCGAACCGCACGATGTTCCCGCGCCGGTGCGCCAGCCACAGGAACACCAGCGTCAGCAGCGCTCCGAAGCCCACCGAGTACACGCTGCCCTCCGGTCCGAAGTCGCCGCCGGTGAGCAGCTTCGGGCCCGACATCGCGGCGTCGAGCAGCCCCTGGTTGTCCCCGTTGCCGGAGACCACGGTGCTGAAGACGCCGGCCGCGGCGAAGTTCCAGCCGAAGTGCACGCCGATCGTCAGCCACAGGTTGCGGGTGGCGGCGTATGCCGCGGCGAGCATGAAGCCGGCCTCGACGGCGATGGCGACGGCGCCCCACAGGGTGGCGTCCTCGTTGAGCAGGTGCGAGAGCCCGAACACCACGCCGGTCAGCCCCAGCGCGAGGTAGGTGCCGATGTGCTCCTCGATGATCCGGAACAGCACCCCGCGGTACACGACCTCCTCGGTCGCCGCGGCACCGGCCATGAAGCCGACCAGCCCCACCGCGCCCTGCACCGAGCCCAGTCCCTCGACCTCGTAGTGCCCGGAGGTCCAGAGGTTCACGATGACGGCCGAGAACATCCCGACGCCGATCAGCGTCCCCCAGCCGGCCTTGGCCGCCGCTCCGTCCAGGGCCACGTCCAGGGCCTGGCGGCGCTCGGTCCTGCGCACCACCCACGCGTACACGAACACCACCAGCGCCGCCGCGGTGAGACCGACGACCAGGGTGAGCCAGTCGTTGTCCTTCACCGCGTTGATCGAGACGCCGCCGACGGCGTACGCCGCCAGCACGGCCAGGAACTGCCAGACGAACCTCACGGAAACCCCTTCTCCGGGCCGCGGCCGGTGTGCCGCGAACTGCACCCGACGCTACGGATCGGGCGGCCCCGGATCGTCACCTCACGGTGGACACCTCGCCGTAGCTCGCACGGGGGACAAGCCCCCGGGGCCGCGCCGCCCGGCTGGCTAACCTCATGCCATGACCAGCGACTTCGCCGACGCCCTCGCCTCCGGCCGCCCCCTCGTGCTCGACGGCGGCATGTCCAACCAACTGGAGTCGGCGGGCCACGACCTGAGCGACGACCTGTGGTCGGCGCGCCTGCTCGCCGAGGACCCGGAGGCGCTTGTCAAGGCGCACCTCGCCTACTTCGAGGCCGGCGCCGACGTGGCGATCACGGCGAGCTACCAGGCCACGTTCGAGGGGTTCGCCCGGCGCGGGACCGGCCGCGAGCGCGCCGCCGAACTCATGGCGCTGAGCGTCGAGTCGGCGCGGGAGGCGGCCCGCCGGGCCCGGACGGACCGCCGCCTGTGGGTGGCGGCGTCGGCGGGTCCCTACGGGGCGATGCTGGCGGACGGCTCCGAGTACCGGGGCCGCTACGGGCTGACGGTCGCGGAGCTGGAGCGCTTCCACCGGCCCCGGCTGGAGGCACTGGCCGCCGCCCGGCCGGACGTGCTCGCGCTGGAGACCGTCCCCGACACCGAGGAGGCGGCGGCGCTGCTGCGGGCCGTGCGCGGTCTGGGCGTCCCGGCCTGGCTGTCGTACACCGTCGCGGGCGGGCGCACCCGTGCGGGCCAGCCGCTGGAGGACGCCTTCGCGCTGGCCGCGGACGCGGCGGAGGTGGTCGCGCTGGGCGTGAACTGCTGCGCCCCCGAGGACGTCTCCGGCGCCGTGGAGACCGCCGTCCGCGTCACCGGGAAGACGGTCGTCGTTTACCCCAACAGCGGAGAGTCCTGGGACGCTGAGGCCCGGTCGTGGAAGGGGCGTTCGTCCTTCGACGCCCGGCAGGTGCGCCGGTGGCGGGCGGCCGGGGCACGGCTGATCGGCGGCTGCTGCCGGGTGGGGCCGGAGACGATCGGGTCCGTGGCGACGGCACTGGCACCGGTGTGACCGACTGTGATGAACTGACGTTCGGGGACGACGTGTTCGGCTGGGGGGCGACGTGGAACACGCGGGACGGGCACGGCGGCGGGCGGCGCCCGGTCCGGTGGTCGCCTTCGGGGTGGTCGCGGTCCTCGCCGTCGCCGCGCTCCTGCTGCGGCCCCCGGGAGAGCTGCTGCCGGCCGGCAGGGGGCCGCTGGGCGAGTGGGGCATCGTCGCCATCGGGTCGGCCCTCGCCTGGTCGATCGCTACCGCGCGGATCGTCCGCCACCTGCGCCCGCGGTTCCACTCCTACGGCGTCACGCTGTCGCCGGGCGAGGAGCGGCTGCGGGAGATCGCCGCGCCCCTGCTGCTCGCCGGGACGGGCGCCGTCGGCTTCCTGGCCCTGGCCATGCACCGCTTCTCCAGCGGTGACCCGGAGCCCGCCCCGGCGCCGGTCCCCCCGACACCGGTCCCGCCGCCCGCCGACGGCGCGCCGCTGCCCGACGCGGACCCCGGGGGCTCGGGCCTCCCGACGCTGCCGCTGTACCTCGTGCTCGGCGTGGCGGGAGCGGTCGTGGTCGTCCTGGTCGCGGTGGCCGTCGTCCGACGGCTGCGACGCCTGGAGCTGAGGGTGCCGCACCGCCCCGGGCTCGCCTCCCCGGTGACCGGGGAGGACGACGCGCGGCTGCTGCTGTCCGCCGTGCGTTCGGGCCGTCGGGCCCTGGCCGGCGCCGGGGACGCCCGCGCCGCCGTCATCGCCTGCTACGCCGCGATGGAGGACGCCCTCGTCGCGTCCGGGGTGGAGCGCCGCGCCTCCGACAGCCCCGCCGACCTGCTCGCCCGCGCCGTCGAGGCGGGCCTCGCGCCCGGCCCGGCCGCGCCCCGCCTGGCGGCGCTCTTCCGCGAGGCCCGGTTCTCCTCGCACCCGATGGACGCCGCGCACCGCGAGGCCGCGTCCGACGCGTTGGAGGAGATCGCCTCGCTGCTCGGGGACGCGGAGGGCGCGCGGTGAACCGGCCGGCGCGGGAGGCGGCGGCGGACACCCCGGGAGGGAACCTGCTCAGCCCGGGCCGGCTCGGGCTGCTCGGCGGCGCGGTCGCCGGCTCCGGTGTCCTGCTGGTGCTGCTCCTCGACGGGGCGGAGGCGGCCGGCGCCCTCCTGGTCCTGCTGGCCGTGGTGGCGCTGCTCGTGGCCCGGTACGCCGTCGGGGCCGACGCGCTCGACCACGGCCGCCGGGAGGAGGTGCGGCTGCTCGGGACGCGGGCGCCCGGCATGGGCGAGTGGCGGCGGAACGTGGCGACCGCGACCGGGCCCGACGGCGCCCTCTACTACCGCGCGGTGCTCCGGCCCGAGTTGCGCCGCCTGTACGCCGCCGCGCTCGCCGAGCACCACCACGTCTCGCTCGACCGGCAGCCCGAGCGGGCCGCGGAGCTGATCGGCCCGGAGCTGTGGCCGTGGCTCGGGCCCGTGCCCCCGGCGACCGGCCCCGACGGCGAGGTACCCGTCGACGTACTGCGCCGCCTCGTCGACCGGCTCGAAACGCTCGGCGCACACCGCACCCGCGCCGACTCCCCGGGCGCGCACCCCCCCCCCCCCCCCCCCCCCCCCCCCCCCCCCCCCCCCGAACCGCACCGGTAAGGAACAAGCGACGTGACGACTGACCCCACGCCCCGCCTCCGCACCGCCGAGCAGGTCGGCGAAGAGGCCGGCGCCGTACTGCGCGAGATGGGCCGCGCCGTCGTCGGCAAGCAGGACGCCCTCGAACTGGTGATGCTGGGCGTGCTGGCCGGCGGCCACGTCCTGGTCGAGGACCTGCCGGGGCTCGGCAAGACCCTCCTGGCGCGGTCCTTCGCCACCACCCTCGGCCTGAACTTCCGCCGCATCCAGTTCACGCCCGACCTGCTGCCCTCCGACGTCACCGGGACGCCGCTGTACGACCGGCGCACCGGCGAGATGGTCTTCCACCCCGGCCCGGTCTTCACCCACCTCCTGCTCGCCGACGAGATCAACCGGACGCCGCCCAAGACCCAGGCGGCGCTGCTGGAGGCGATGGCCGAGTCGCAGGTCACCGTGGACGGCGAGACCCGGCCGCTCGCCGACCCGTTCCTGGTCATCGCGACCGCCAACCCGGTCGAGTACGAAGGCACCTACTCGCTGCCCGAGGCGCAGCTCGACCGGTTCCAGCTGCGCGTGCGAATGGGCTATCTGACCGCCGGTGAGGAGCGGGCGATGCTGCGGGCCCGGATCGACCGGGCGGCGCCCGAGGCCGTGCTCGACAGGCTGGCGGGGCCGGCTGACGTCGTGGCGTGGCGGGCCGTCGTGGAGCGCGTGGAGATCGACGACGACCTGCTGGAGTACGCCGTGGCGCTGGTCGGCGCGACCCGCGACCATCCCCAGATCGGCATCGGCGCCTCGCCGCGCGGCGGACTGGCCCTGGTGCAACTGGCGCGCGCCCGCGCGGTGCTGGACGGCCGCGACTACGTCGTCCCGGAGGACGTCAAGGGCCTCGCCGTGCCCGCGCTGGCGCACCGGGTGTCGCTGCGCCCGGAGTTGTGGGTGCGCGAGGTGTCCACGGACGACGTGCTGCGCGAGATCGTCGACAGCGTGCGCACGCCGACGACCCGGCGCACGGCCGCCACCGTCTCGTCGTGACCGCGCCCGCTCCCGCGCCGCCGCCGGACGCCGGCGTGATCCGTGCCCTGGAGGGGCGCACCGTCCCGGCGCAGCCGCCTCCCCCGCCGCCCGCCGGGCCGCGCCCGGGCGAGCGGACGCTGCGCCTGCTGACCGTCGCCGTCGTGGCGCTGTCCGCCGCGCTGCTCACCGGACGGGCGTGGCTGCTGGCCCTCGCGGCGGCGCCGCTGGTGCTGCTCGCCCTGGCGCTGCCCCGCGCGTACGTCCGGCGCGTCGAGACCACGGCGACCGTCGAACCGGGCCGCTGCTTCGAGGGCGACGCGGTCACCCTGCGGATCTCCGTGGCCCACGACGGGGACGCCGTCCGCCTCGACCCCGGCGTCACGCTCGGCCCGGGCCTGCGGCTCGACGAGGTCGTCGTCGGTCCGTCCACGGTGACGCTGCGCCACACCGCGCTGCGCTGGGGCCGCTGGTCGCTCGGGCCGGTGGACCTCGACGTGTACGACGCCGGGGGCACCGTGCGCCGCACCGTGCGCGTCGAGGCGCTGGACGTGGCCGTGTTCCCGCACGCCGCGCAGGCCCGGTTCACACCGATCCCGGTACGGCTGCCGCAGCGGCTCGGCGAACACGCCGCACCGCAGGCCGGGGAGGGGGTCGAGGTGGTCGGGGTGGGTCCCTGGGTGCCCGGGGAGCGGCAGCGGCGCATCCACTGGCCGTCGACCACCCGGCGCGGGTCGGTGCAGCTGCACCGGTTCGCGGCCGAGCGGGCCGCCGACACGGTGATGCTGATCGACGCCTTCGGGGACGTCGTCGACCCGGTGACCGGTCTGTCCTCCCTGGACGAGACGGTGCGGGCGGCCACCGGACTCGCCCGGGCCTACCTGCGCACCCACGACCGGGTGGGGGTCGTCTCGACCGGCGGCACCACGCGCTGGCTGGCACCGGGCACCGGGGACGCGGCCTTCTACCGCATCGTGGAGAGCGTCCTGGACGTCCGCAAGGACCGGCGGTTCGACGCGCCCGGCCTGGAGCGGCTGCCGCCGCCCGCGCTGCCGGAGGGAGCGCTGGTGTACGTCTTCACCCCGTTGAGCGACGCGCGGGTCCTGAAGGTGCTGCGGGACCTCCGGTCGCGCGGGCGCCGCCCGGTCGTCGTGGAGATCCCGAGCGGCGACCCGCGGGTCGAGGACGGGGACGAGGCGGGCGGGTTGGGGCGGCGCCTGTGGCACGCGGACCGGGACGCGATGCGCTTCGCCCTGCGGGACAGCGGGGTGCCGGTGCTGCGGCACGTGGTGGGCGAGTCGTTGGACCTGGCGCTGGCCCCGCTGTCGGCCGGACGGGTCGGCGGAAGGGGGCGGGCGGGATGACGGCACTCGAGACCCGGGTCGGCCTCCGCGCGTACCTGGCGTACTGGGTCACCACCCTGCCGGCGCGGGTCCTCGCGGCGGCGGCCGTGGTGGCGGCCTGGCGGCCGTGGGCGACGGTGAGCGGGGCGGGGGACGCGGTCCTGCTCGCCTGCGCGGTGGCCTTCGCGCTCTGGGCGGCCCCGTCGCCGGACCGGCGGCCGTCACGGGAGTCCACCCGCTGGTCCCACCTGCTGCTGCGGCACCGGACGACGGTGTCGGCGTCCGGCGTGGTGGTGATCGCGGCGGCCGGCGACCCCTCCCGGTGGGAGAGCGCCTGCGTGGCCGCACTGCTGGTGGCCCATCTGGTGACGAGCGAGACGTGGCCGTGGCGGTGGGGGCGCGGGACGGCACGCGTGTGGGCGGAGGCGGCGGCGGCCTGCGCGGGCGCCGGGGTGGTCCTGACGGCGTCGGCGGTCCCGGTGGACGACGCCGGCTCCGGCCTGGGGCGCGTGATCGCCGCCGGGGTGATCGTGGGGTCGGCGGTGGTCGGGGGCGGGGTGCTGCGCGCCCGGTGGCGGGGGCGGGACGCGGGAACGCCTGAGCTCCGTTGACGAAGTGGCCGTGGGCCGGGAGAACGGGTGGCCCGGGTCCGCCGGTCCCTCGGGCCGGCCGCGTACGCGTCCGGCACGCGGTGGGGGCCGGGACCTGGACGACGCTTCGGCCGACGTGTCCTCCAGGGCTGTGGGGGTGACCGCACCGCCGTCGCCGGGCGCGTACCCGGCGGGCGGCTGACCGCGAACCCGGCTCGGTCACCCGTCGCCGGCGGCACCGTCACCGTCGCGCCGGCGACCCGGACCGCATGGCTCGCACGGCGACGTCGGCCTTCCACAGGTCGAACTCCGCGTCGCGCGGACCGTACGCCGTGTGCGGGGCGCCGTCCCCGAAGACCCGCACGGGGTGGGTGGCGTCCCACGCCCGCCACCCCGGGTCCCCGGTCTCGACGAACCGCACCCACGCCCCGTGCATCGCGTCGGCCAACTCCTGCGGAGCACCCTCGCCCGCGAGCCGGCGGGAGTCCGGCCGGTCACCGGAGTCGAAGACGAACCCCAGCTCCAGGGCGTGGCAGGCGCCGAGGCCGGGCAGGCCGGACGGCCAGGCGAACTCGTAGACGTACGACGCGCCGGGCCGCGCGTCGGCCACCCGGTGCAGCGGGACGCGCAGCAGGTGGTCGGTGACCAGTTGGCCCACGGTCTCGGCGGCACCCGCGCCGGGGCGCAGCGCGCGGTAGCCGCGCACGACCTCGTTGCCGCAGTGGCAGCGGGCCCGCGCCCCGGCGAGGGCGACCGCGCCGAGCCGGTCGACGCGTTCGAGGAGGCCGCCGGGGACCAGCCACAGCCGGTACTCGTCGCGGGTCCAGCCCATCATCAGGTCGACGCCCGGTGCCGCGTCGTTCTCCACCAGCGCCTCGAGGGGGTCGACCGGCAGCACGTCGCCGTCGACGACGATCCCGAAGGCGGGGCCGCCGAGGACGGGGCTGCTGAAGCGCCCCACCTCGGCCTGGGCGCGCAGCAGCGCACCCCGGTCGGCGGCGGCGAACGCCTCCGCGGTGGCCGGGATCTTGAGGCGGGAGGCCATGCGGCGGACCATCCGCCGTACCTTGTCGCGGTCGGACGCCTCGGGGGCGCCGCTCTGGAGCACGGCCCGTCGGAAGAGCCCCCGGGCCCGCGGGGCGGCGAGGAGGGCGCCGGTGCTGATGGCCCCGGCGGACTGGCCGGCGAGGGTCACCCGGTCGGGGTCGCCGCCGAAGGCCGTGATCGAGTCCCGCACCCACTCCAGGGCGGCGAGCTGGTCGCGCAGGCCGGCGTTGGCGGGGGCGTCCGGGAACAGCCCGTAGCCCTCGACGCCCAGCCGGTAGTTGACCGATACGCAGACCACTCCGTCACGGGCGAAGGTACTGCCGTCGTAGACGGGGACGGCGGAGGAGCCCCTGGTCAGGGCGCCGCCGTGGAGCCACACCAGGACCGGCAGCCGGGCGCCGGGGCCCGGATGGGGGGTCCAGACGTTGAGATTGAGGCAGTCGTCGCCGGGGATCTCGGGGTCGGAGAGGTACCGGGCGAACGCCTCGGAGTACGGCGGCTTGGGTGCCGTAGGACCGAACCCGGCCGCCTCGCGCACTCCGTCCCAGGGTTCGGGCGGCTCCGGCGGCCGGAAGCGGCGGGGCCCGAAGGGGGGTGCGGCGTAGGGGATGCCGCGGAAGACGGCGACGCCCTGCTCGTACCGGCCGCGTACAGCCCCGTGGGGAGTGGGAACCACGGGATGTCTCTGCCCTGCCATCACGCGCTCACCAGCCCTTCTCCGCGCCGTCGCGCCGCTCAAGCCAGAGCGTCGCGGCGCGGAGAACTATTCCGTCCTACCGGCTCGGCGCCACGGGTGGACAATGGGAGACACGTCCGCCCGCAAAGTGCTGCCGAGGAGGCCGTCGTGACCGTCGACCGTCGTCGCTCCAGCCCGACGCCCACCGCGCCCGTGAGGATCGCCGAGGCGGACGGGCGGCACGCCGTGCTGGCCTTCGCCGGCGACCTGGACGCCCCCGCGCTGCGCGTCCTGGAGGAGCTGCTGCTCGATCACCGGCTGCGGGAGCCGACCGCCTGGACGCTGGACATGTCCGCCCTCGACCACATCGATCTGGCCTGCGCGTACGCGCTGCTGCGCGCGGTCACCGGAACGCCGGAGAGGGAGGTCGCGATCACGGTGCGCGGGGCCCGTCCGGCCGTCCACCGCACCTTGCGGCACGCCGGAGTGGACACCGTCGTGACCTTCGCGCCCTGACCGGCCGCCCGTCGCCGTCCCTCCCCGGTCTTCCCGCGCGGGTGCGCCGAACCTAGGATAGGAAGCGCTTTCTAAGATCGCGCCCTCCCTGCCGCGCTTGTGCCGCGCTTTCTGTCCCGGGCCCCGGACGGGCCGAGAGGTGGTTGCCCGATGGTCCGTACGGCGAGTGCGAGCACGTCGGCCGGGCCGACGCTCGCGGTGGTGGCCCGGGAGGCGGGGGTCTCGGTGCCCACCGCCTCCAAGGTGGTCAACGGACGCGAGGACGTGGCGCCCGAGACCCGCCGGCGCGTCACGGAGGCGCTGGACCGGCTCGGCTACGTGCGCCGCCCCCGCTTCGACACCGCGCGGGCCCCCAGGTTGGTCGACCTCGTCGTGCACTCGCTGGACAGCTCCTGGTCGGGAGCGGTGCTGCGCGGGGTGGAGGAGGCGGCGTACGACGCGGGGCTGGAGGTGGTCGTCTCGGCGGCCCTGGACCGGCCGCGGCCCGAGGCGCCGAGGTCGCCCCGGGCGGAGCGCGGCTGGCTGGACAGGTTCGTCGCGCGCGGTTCGGAGGGGGCGCTGTTCAACCTAGCCCGGCTGACCCCCGTCCAGTACGCCGCGCTGGCGCAGCACCGCGTCCCCTTTGTCCTGATTGACCCGGCGGTGGAGCCGCCGCCGGGCGTGGTGTCGGTGGGCTCGGCGAACTGGCAGGGCGGCGTGACCGCGACGGAGCATCTACTGCGCCTCGGACACGAGCGGATCGCCGTGGTCGCCGGGCCGCGGCGGGAGCTGTGCGGCGGCGCGAGGGTCGCCGGCTACCGGTCCGCCCTGACCTCCGCGGGCGTGCGGCACCGCCCCGAGTACGTGCGCCACGCCGGCTTCGACCGGGCCGCCGCCCGCCGCCGCACCCGTGACCTGCTGGACCTGCCCGTCCCGCCGACGGCCATGTTCGCCTGCTCCGACGCCATGGCGCTCGGCGTGTACGAGGCGCTGGCCGAGCGGGGGCTGACGGTGCCCGACGACATGAGCGTGGTCGGCTTCGACGACCTCCCCGAGGCCCGCTGGGCCGCCCCGGCGCTGACCACGGTCCGCCAGCCGTTCTCCGACATGGCGGCCACCGCCCTGCGCCTGCTGCTGCGACTGAGGGACGGCCACCGTCCGGAGAGCACCCGCACGGAGCTGTCGACCCGTCTGGTGGAGCGGGCGAGTACGGCCCCGCCGCGCGACGGCCGGTGAAGCGTGCCCCTCGACTTGCCCACCGGGAAAGCAACCGATAACTTTCCCGGCAGGAAAGTTGTGATGGGGACACGCACGGGGAGGCGGTGACCGTGAGCACACCGGTCGATGCCGAACAGGCATGGAGGGACCTGCAGCGCATCCGGGTGCCGCAGGAGAGGGTGTACGACGAGGTCGAGCGGGCGGCGTCCGGCGGTCCCGGCGCGACCTGGGCGACGGCGGCGCTCATGTGGGTCTTCCTGGCCGGCCTGGGACTGGAGCCGCCCACGTGGGGGGTCTGGCTGGCCCTCGCCGGGTACCTGCTGGTGCTGGGCGCGCTGGCCCGGGCGTACCACCGCAGGAGCCAGGTGCGGCTGCACCGCTCCCGCTGCGACTGGCGGATGTTCGCGGGCTTCGTCGCCGGGGCGGTGGTGACCGGGGGGACGATCCTGCTGTCCGGCCGCCTGGTCGAGCCGCTGGCGCCGGTGACGGGCGCGCTGATCCAGGCCACCGTCTCCGCGGCGGTGTTCGTCCTGTTCGTCGGGCCGATGACCCGGTGGTCGACCGGCTCGCTGCGCGGCCGGGGCGGGTCTTCGGCCGGCGAGGGGGCGGGCCGGTGAGCACTCCCGCCGGATTCGACGAGCTGATCCACCCCGCGACCCGGCTGTCCGTGGTCGCCCTGCTCGCCGCCACCGAATGGGCGGACTTCGCCTTCGTCCGCGACAGCCTCTCGCTCAGCGACTCCGCGCTCTCCAAACAGCTCCACACCCTGGAGGAGGCCGGGTACCTGGAACTGCGCAAGGAGGGCGGCGGCCGCAAGCGGCGCACCCGGGTGAGGCTCACGGACCGCGGGCGCGCCGCCTTCGAGGGACACGTGGCGGCGCTCCGGGCGATCGTCGACGGCGCCGGGGGCCCCGCCGCCCCCGCCCCGGCGGACCGGCCGCTCCCCACGAAGGCCGCCCGATGACGCGGCGACCGGTCCCCGCCCACGACGTCGTCGTCGAGGCCCGGGACGTGACCATGGCCTACGGCGACGTCGACGTACTGCGCGGCGTCGACCTGGACATCCACCGCGGCGAGGTCTTCGCCCTGCTCGGTCCGAACGGCGCCGGGAAGACCACCACCGTGGAGATCCTGGAGGGCTTCCGGCGGCGCTCGGCCGGAGACGTCCGGGTCCTCGGCGCCGACCCGGAGCGCGGCGACGACGCCTGGCGGGGCCGGCTCGGGCTGGTCCTGCAGTCCTGGCGGGACCACCCCCGCTGGCGGGTCGCCGAACTGCTCGCGCACTTCGCGACGTACTACCCCGACCCGCGCGATCCGGCCGAGCTGCTGGCCCTGGTGGGGCTCACCGGCCAGGCCGGCCGGCAGGTGAACCGGCTGTCCGGCGGCCAGCGACGGCGGCTGGACGTGGCCCTCGGCATCGTCGGCCGCCCCGAACTCCTCTTCCTCGACGAGCCGACCACCGGCTTCGACCCCGAGGCCAGGCACGAGTTCCACCTGCTGGTGGAGCGGCTGGCCCGCGAGGAGGGCGTCACCGTCCTGCTCACCACCCATGACCTCGCCGAGGCCGAACGGCTGGCCGACCGGATCGCCATGCTGGTCGGCGGCCGCATCCGCGCGCTGGGCACCCCCGCCGAGCTGGCCCGCCGGGCCGCCGCACAGGCCGAGGTCCGTTGGACGGCCGACGACGGGACGCCCCGCCGCGAACACACCGCGGACCCCTCACAACTCGTCTGGGAACTCCACCGGGACGCCGACGGCCCGATCGCCGGCCTGGAGGTCCGCCGCCCGACCCTGGAGGACACCTATCTGCACATGGTGAAACGGGCGGCCGACGGAACGGACCAGGCCGAGGACGAGGAGGCACGGGCCGCATGAAGGGAACCCGCATGACGCGCTACCGGCGCGCCGGTCTCCAGCGGGGCCGGATCGAACTGCGCCAGCTCCTGCGCAACCCGAAGGAGCTGTCCGGCCACCTGACCAACGTGGCCGTCGCGGTGGCCGTGGCCGCCTTCATCAGTGAGGACGTGCCCGGCACCGGGACCCCGATGGCCCACCTGACGCTGGCCGGCTTCGCGGCCTACCTGCTGTTCCAGGTCGGGCTGGTCAACCTCCCGCAGATCCTGGTGACCGAGCGGGAGGAAGGCGCCCTGCTGCGGCTGCGCGCCACACCGGGAGGGATTCCGGCCTACCTCATCGCCAAGTGCGTGCTGGTGCTCGCCACGGCGGTCGGCACGCTGGCGCTGCTCCTGCTGGCGGGGGCCGTCCTGGTGGACGGGCCCGTGCCGCGCGGGGTGGCCGGCTGGCTGACGCTGCTGTGGGTCACCGCACTCGGATTGCTCGCCGTCGTGCCGCTGGGCGCGGCCATCGGCGCGGTGCTGCCCAACCCGCGCGAGGCACTGGCGCTGATCATGCTGCCCGTGATGGCGCTGCTGATCATGTCCGGGACGGTGTTCCCGATCACCACGCTGCCCGTGCCGGTCCAGCAGGTGGCCTCCGTCTTCCCGCTCAAGTGGATGGCGCAGGGGCTGCGTTCGGCGCTGCTCCCGGACGCGGCGCGGGCCGCCGAACCGGCCGGCTCCTGGGAACTGCCCATGGTCGCCCTGGTCCTGACCGCGTGGGCCGTCCTCGGCTTCCTCCTCGCAATCCCCCTGCTGCGCCGCGCCGCCCGCCGCGAGTCCGGCTCCCGCCTGAGCGCACGCCGACGGAAGGCGGCCCGGAGCGGCGCGATGCCCGCGCAGGGCTGAGCCGGACGCGGTGTCCGATTCCTTCAAGACGGCTCCCGGCCGCCCCGCCTACGGTGGCTCCATGACCGCACGATTCGACGCCATCGGCCTCGTCGTCTCCGACATGGCCGCCTCCGTGACCTTCTACCGACGGCTCGGTTTCGCCTTCCCCGAGGGCGCCGAGCGGCAGCCGCACGCCGAGGCCGATCTGCCGGGCGGCATCCGGCTGATGCTCGACACCGAGGAGTCCGTCCGCTCCTTCACCCCGGGATGGGAGCCGCCGGCGGGCGGCGGGCGGCACTCGCTCGCCCTGCTGTGCGACACGCCCGCCGAGGTGGACGCCTTCTACGAGGAGTTGACCGGCGCCGGCTGCCACGGCGAGCGCAAGCCCTGGGACGCCCCCTGGGGCCAGCGGTACGCCGTCGTCAACGATCCCGACGGCCACGGCGTCGACCTCTTCGCGCCGCTAGCCGTGCCGGGCGAGTAGCTCGCCGGGCGGCACCCCGGCCAACTCCCGGACGTCCCGTGCCAGGTGTGCCTGGTCGGCGTAGCCGGACCGGACGGCGGTCTCGGCGAGGGACGTGCCGGCGCGGGCGAGGGCGAGGGCGCGCTGCAACCGCAGGACGCGCGCCAGGGTCTTGGGGCCGTAGCCGAACGCGGTGAGCGCGCGGCGGTGCAACTGGCGTGCGCTCAGTCCCAGTTCGTCGGCGGTGGCGGCGACCGGGCGGCCCGCGTCGAGGGCGGCCACCAGGCGGCCCAGCAAGGGGTCCGGGGGTTCGGTGTCGGCCGCCCGGGACATCGCGGCCTCCTCCAGGCCGGTCGCCGGGTCGGGGGCGGCGTTCACCCGGGCGGTCAGCCGCCTGACGCGGGCGGCCGGCCAGAGGTCGTCGAGACCGACGCGGCGGTCGCGCAGTTCGCGGGCGGGGACGCCGAGGAGGGCGGGCGCGGTGCCCGGCGGGAAGCGCACGCCGGCCCAGGCGCCGGAGGAGCCCGCGGTGAGGTGGGCGCGGGTGTCGGGGCCGGCGACCAGCAGCCGGCCTTCGTGCCAGAGCAGGTCCATGCAGCCGTCGGGCAGGACCCGCCCGCTGCCGGGCACGGTCGGGGTGTGGGTCCACACCACCGCGCCGGTGAGCCGGGACGCCCGTTCCGCGTACACGCCGGCCAGGTTACGCCGTCGGCGCGCGGTACTCCTGCGGGCTGACGCCGTACACCCGCTTGAAGGCCGTCGACAGGGCGAACGCGCTGCCGTAGCCGACCTGGCGGGCGATGGCGCCGAGCGTGTCGTCGGTGTCGCGCAGCCGGTCGGCGGCGAGGGCCAGGCGCCAGCCGGTGAGGTAGGCCATCGGGGGCTCGCCCACCAGCTCGGTGAAGCGCCGGGCGAGCGCGGCGCGGGAGACCCCGGCCCCGGCGGCGAGGGAGGCCACCGTCCAGGGGTGCGCGGGGTCGGCCTGGAGCAGGCGCAGTGCCCGGCCGGCGACCGGGTCCCCGAGCGCCCGGTACCAGGCGGGCGGCTCGGCGCTCGGCCCGGCGAACCAGGACCGCAGCGCGGCGATGACCAGGAGGTCCAGGAGCCGGTCCAGGACGACCTCCTGGCCCGGTTCGTCGCGCGTGACCTCGGCCATGAGCAGGGGCGTGAGCGGGCAGTCCCACTGCTCCGAGGTGAGCGAGAGCAGCGGGGGCAGCGCGTCGAGGAGCCGCCCGCCGATCTCCCCGCGCACCAGATAGGTGCCGATGAGGAGCACCGCCGCGCCGTCGGGCCGGTCGCCCCAGGTGCGGACGCCGAGGTCCATCGAGCCGTTGAGGGGGCGTCCGTCGGGGTAGCCGCACTCGCCGCCCGGCAGGATCACCGCCCGGGGCTCGGTGCCGGGGTCGTCGGCGCAGGTGTACGGGTCGGGACCGCGGGCGATCGCGAGGTCGCCGGCGCGCAGGCGCAGCCGCTCCCCCGTGTCCGGGACCACCCACGCGTCTCCCCGCACCATCAGCATCACCGTCAGCGGCGCCCGGTCCTCGACGCGGACGGCCCACGGCGGGTCGAAACAGGCGCGGATCATGAACGCCCCGCGGGCGCGGGGCCCTTCCAGCAGACCGGCCAGTGCGTCCATGGCGCCCCAGCCTAGCCACCGCGTGGACGCGCGCGTATGCCCCTGATCCCTTCGACGATGGGCACTCCGGGCGCCCGGCGGTTGGCTGGCGGCATGACGCAGACGCACGCACACAGGGACATGACGATCGTGGTCACGGGCGCCACCGGCCGTACCGGGCGGCGGGTCGCCGAGGCGGCGCGGGCGGCCGGGGCGAAGGTGCGGGCGGCGTCCCGCGCGACCGGCTTCGACTGGCGCTCCCGGGCGACGTGGGCGGACGTCCTGCGCGGCGCGGACGCGGCCTACCTCGCCTACCCCACCGACGTCGGGGACCCGGAGGCCGCGGAGGCTGTCGGGGCGCTGGCGCGGGAGGCGGCCCGGCTCGGCGTGCGGCGGCTGGCGCTGCTGTCGGCGCGGGGCGAGGACCTGGCGCGGCCGACCGAGGAGGCGCTGGCCGGGGCGGGCGCGGGGTGGACGGTGGTGCGGGCCGCGTGGTTCGCCCAGAACTTCAGCGAGGGCCCGCTGGCCCGGGAGCTGCGGCAGCGGGGCGCGCTGGAGTTCCCGGCCGGGGAGGTCGGGGAGCCGTTCGTGGACGTGCGGGACGTCGCGGACGTGGTGGTGGCGGCGCTGGCCTCCGGCGACCGGTACGCCGGGCGGGTCCTGGAGGTGTCGGGGCCGCGGCTGCTGACCTTCGGGGAGGCGGTCGCCGAGATCGCGAAGGCGACGGGCCGTGCGTTGACGTACCGGTACGTGCCGCCGCGGGAGTACGGGGCGAACCTGGCCGGGTTCGGGGTGCCGGAGCAGGAGGCCGCGTTCCTCGTGGAGCTGTTCGGCACCCTGCTCGACGGCCGCAACGCCCGGCTGTCGGACGGTGTCCGGGAGGTGCTGGGCCGTGAGCCGAGGGACTTCGGCCGGTTCGTGCGCGAAGGGGCGGCGGCCGGGGTGTGGGGCCCGGGGGCCGGCGGCGAGGCGTAGGACCCCGCGGCCGGGGTGTGGGGCCCGGTGGCGAGGCGTAGGACCCCGCTACGACGCCTCCGGCTTGTCGTGGTTCGCGGGCGGCGTGTTCTTCACCTGGGCGCGCAGACGGGAGGTGACGTCCTCCGGGGGCAGGAAGCGGGACCAGCGTTCCGGGAACTCGGAGGGCATGTCGGGGTCCGATCCGCCGTTCGCGGCGGTGCGGGCCACGTACTCGGCGACCTGGGCCTGACGCAGCCGCTCGTTGGCCTCGCGGGCGGCGGCGGTGGCGGCGGCCGGCCAGACCCGGTCGATGGCCGCGTTGACCGCCGCCCCGACGAGCACCGCGAAAGCGGACACGCCGATCCACAGCAGCACGGCCACGGGCGCGGCGAGGGAGCCGTAGATCGTGGGGCCCTCGACGGTGTTGGTGAGGTAGATGCGCAGCAGGAAGCTGCCGAGCACCCACATGGCGAGGGCGACCAGCGCGCCGGGCACGTCCTCGATCCACGGGGAGCGCACCGGCACGGACACGTGGTAGAGCGTGGTCAGGAAGGCGACGGACAGGATGATGACGACCGGCCAGTACAGGACCTGGACGACCGTCGTCGACCACGGCACGATGCGCACCACGGCGTCCGGGCCGGCCACCATGAGCGGCAGCGCGACCGACCCGATCAGCAGGGCGACGAGGAAGAGCAGGAAGGCCATCAGCCGCGTCTTGACGATGCCGCGGACGCCGTCGAGGCCGTACATCACGGTGATCGTGTCGATGAAGACGTTCACCGCGCGGGAGCCCGACCACAGGGCGAACAGGAAGCCGATGGAGATGACGTCGGGCCGGCCGCCCTTCATCACGTCGTCCAGGATCGGCTCGGTGATCTGTTCGACGCCCCGCTCCGAGAGCACCGCGCGGGAGGCGTCCAGGATGTTGGTGCGCAGGCTCTCGGTGGTGTCGGCGCCGATCCACAGGTCGACGTAGCCGAGCAGCCCGAGGAGGCTCAGCAGCAGGGGCGGCACCGACAGCAGGGTGAAGAACGCCGCCTCGGCCGCCAGGCCGAGGATGCGGTACTCCATGCACGAGTTGACGGTGTCCTTCAGGAGCAGCCAGGCGGTCCTGCGTTTGGAGACGTTCCGGTACAGGACCCGGGCGCGATGGAGCCGGCCGGAGGGCCGTTCGGGGGATTCACTTGCTGGCTGCACGCCCTAAAGGTATCCGCCGCCGGGGGTCGCACTCATCCGCGGACCGCCTCCCGCCGGTGAGGGCTCCGTGGGGGTCGGCGGCACGGTAGGTTCACGGTCATGGCAGGCAGTACCCACACCGTCACGAATCAGGCGCCGCCGCTGGTCGGCCACGACGTCTTCACCGCCGACCGGGCCCTGACGGACGCGGTCGGGCGGCACCTGGCCCCTCAGCTGCGCGAGGAGGCGTTCGCGGAGCTGTCGGGCCTGGGACGCGGCTGCGGTTCGCTCCAGACCCAGGAGTGGGGCGCGCAGGCGAACGCGAACCCCCCGGTGCTGCGCACGCACGACCGGTACGGCCACCGGATCGACGAGGTGGACTTCCACCCGGCCTGGCACCGGCTGCTGGGCAAGGGCGTGGCGGCGGGCCTGACGGCCGCCTGGTCCCGGCCGGGCGGGCATGTGCGGCGCGCGGCCGGATTCGTCCTGTGGACGCAGGTCGAGGCGGGCAACTGCTGCCCGCTGTCGATGACCCACGCGGCGGTCCCGGCCCTGCGCACCGATCCGGCCCTGGCCGCCGAGTGGGAGCCCCGGCTGACCTCGCGGGTCTACGACCGGGAGCTGCGGCCGGCCCGTCTGAAGGCCGGGGCGCTCTTCGGGATGGGCATGACGGAGAAGCAGGGCGGCAGCGACGTCCGGGCCAACACCACCTCGGCGCGTCCGCTGGCCGAGGACGGCACCTACGAGCTGACCGGGCACAAGTGGTTCTGCTCGGCGCCGATGTCGGACGCGTTCCTGGTGCTGGCGCAGGCGCCGGGCGGGCTGACCTGCTTCCTGGTGCCGCGCGTGCTGGAGGACGGCACCCGCAACGTGTTCCTGCTCCAGCGGCTCAAGGACAAGCTGGGCAACCGGTCCAACGCCTCGGCCGAGGTCGAGTTCGCCGGGACCTGGGCGCGCCGGGTCGGCGAGGAGGGCCGCGGGGTGCGGACCGTCATCGGCATGGTGGCGGCGACCCGGCTGGACTGTGTCCTGGGGTCGGCGGGGCTGATGCGGCAGGCGGTGGCGCAGGCGGTGCACCACTGCGCGTACCGGGAGGCGTTCGGCGCGAAGCTGGCCGACCAGCCGCTGATGCGCAACGTGCTCGCGGACCTCGCGATCGAGTCGGAGGCGGCCACCGCGCTCGGGCTGCGGCTGGCGGCGGCCTACGACGCGGCGGAGGGCGGCGACGAGCGGGAGCGGGCGCTGCTGCGGCTGGCGGTGCCGGCGGCGAAGTACTGGGTGACCAAGCGGTGCGCCCCGGTGGCGGTGGAGGCCGCCGAGTGCCTGGGCGGCAACGGGTACGTCGAGGAGTCCGGGATGCCCCGGCTGGTGCGCGAGTCGCCGCTGAACTCGATCTGGGAGGGCGCCGGCAACGTGCAGGCGCTGGACGTGCTGCGGGCGCTGGGGCGGGAGCCGGCGGCGCTGGACGCGTACCTGACGGAGGTGGGCGCGGCCCGTGGCGCCGACCACCGTCTGGACGGGGCGATCCGGGGGCTGCTGACGGAGCTGGCCGACCTCGGGGCCGCCGAGGGCCGGGCGCGGCGGCTGGTGGAGCGGCTGGCGCTGGTGCTCCAGGGCTCGCTGCTGGTGCGGTACGCGCCGCCGGAGGTCGCCGACGCGTTCTGCGCGGGGCGGCTGGGCGGCGACGGGGGCGCGGCCTTCGGCACGCTGCCGCCGACGCTGGATCTGGCGTCGGTGGTGGAGCGGGCGCGGCCGGTGGCCTGAGGCTTCGGTGGTGCGGGGGTGGTGCTGCGCCGACACGGCACCACCCCCGCCACACAGGCCCGTTCAGGCCGAGTACGCCGCTCGGGGCGACGTGGTTCAAGTTTGGACACCCGCGACTCCGGTCCACCAGGGTTGCAAGGGGTTGCAACTTGCTTCCGGCTGTGTGCGGACTGTGCCCTTCGGCCCCGGGGAAGCGGTCACTATGAGACGAACATCCGACTTCCGGGAGGACGGGAACCAGTGGCGCTCTCGCCGATGGACGTGACGCAGTTCGCCGCCGTCGACACGACGCGGGCGGCGCGCGTGCTGAACGAGGTCCGCTCCGCGAGACTCTCCGGCGGGCGGGCCCCGGTGGCGCCGCGTCCGGTGATCGAGGAGTCCTGGGACCGGATGCTGCGCAGCGGGGTCGATCCGGAGCACGACTTCCGCGCCGGGCTGCTGTCCCCGGAGGAGGTGCGGCGGCGCCGGGACGCCTCGCCGCTGCGGCACGTGCTGCCGGTGCTGCGCGAGGGACTGCTGTCGGTCGCGGACGTCGCCCAGCACATCATGGTCGTCGCCGACGACGAGGGGCGGGTGCTGTGGCGGGAGGGCAGCGCGCGGGTGCTGCGCCGGGCCGACGGTCTCGGTTTCGAACTCGGGGCGGACTGGCGGGAGGAGGTCGTGGGCACCAACGGCGTGGGCACCCCGGCGGTCACCCGGCGGCCCGTCCAGGTCTTCGCCGCCGAGCACTTCGTGCGTTCCCAGGCGACCTGGACCTGCGCCGGGGCGCCGATCACCGACCCGCGCAGCGGCCGGCTGCTCGGCGTGGTCGACGTGAGCGGGCCGTTGGAGACCATGCACCCGGCGACGCTCGCCTGGGTCGACTCGGTGGCCAAGCTCGCCGAGGCCCGGCTGCGGGAGATGCACGTGCGGTCGCTGGAGCGGCTGCGCACGGTGGCCGCGCCGGTGCTGGCCCGGTTGGACGGGCGGGCGCTGGTGACCGACCGGGACGGCTGGACGGCGGCGGTGACGGGGATGCCGCCCCTGGACCGGGTGGTGCTGCCCAAGTCCCCGGCGTCCGGGCCGCGGTGGCTGCCGGGCTTCGGGGCGGCGACGGTCGAACCGCTGGGCGAGGGGTGGCTGGTGCGGGCCGCCCGGGAGCCGGTGCCGCAGGGGGGCGCGCGGATCGTGCTGGACCTGGGGCAGCCGCGCCGCTGGTGGGTGCGGGTGCTGGGCGGTGCGGAGGACTGGGAGCGGGAGCTGAGTCCCCGCCACGCCGAACTGCTGTACCTGCTGGCCGTCCACCGCTCCGGGCGCAGTGCCGCGGGGCTGGCCGAGGACATGTTCGGCGACCCGGCCCGCACGGTGACGGTGCGGGCGGAGATGTCGCGGGTCAGGAAGTACCTCGGGGCGTACCTGGAGCACCGGCCGTATCGTTTCTGCGACGACGTGGAGATCGAGGTGGCCCTGCCGCCCGACCCCCGTGACCTGCTGCCGCACTCGACGGCTCCGGCGGTGGCGGAACGGCGGGGGGTCGTACCGGTGCCGTGAAGGGGGCCGTATCGGCGCCGTGAACGGGGGCCGCACCGGTGCCATGAGCGGGGCCGTACCGGTGCCGCGCAGGGGTGCCCGCGGGCGGCGGGACGCGAAGGGGGCCGGCAGGGTCTTCTCGCATATTCCTCGCATATTTGCAGCGTCCGCGTCCGCCGGGCCGTCCGTCTGTCGTAGCATCCTCTACGGACCGCCCCCACTGCCCCTCGGTCAACGCGGCCGCCGAAGAGCGCAGTTGGTCCGGTGCCTGTGGAGGTTTCATGAAGCATCGCGGCAGACACCGCCGACGCAGGCGGGGCAGGGCGCTGCGCGCCGCCCTGACCGGCGCGGCCCTCGCACTCACGGGCGCCGCCACGATGATCAGCGCCTCGCAGGCCACGATGGCCGACGACCCGGGCGAGCTGAAGCCCCTGACCTCCGTCGCCGCCACCGACGACCTGCGGTTGACGGAGCATCACGTACCGCGCCCCTGGCTCGACCGGCTCTCCGCCGCGATGGGCGACCCGGTGGGCGTCGGCGCCGTCCTCGACTCCGCCGACCACACCCTGCGGGACGCCGCCGACTGCACGGCCGAGGAGCGGGAGGCGCTGCCCGTCTCGCCCGCGGCCACCCGCGCCTACTGCTGGGAGGCGGACGACACCGAGGGCTGGCGCCCCGGCGCGGTCACCACCTCCGGGGACGCCGACGACGACGGCCGCTGGGGTGCCCACCGCGTCGTCCTGTCCGCCTGGTCCCGCGACGACGGCACGCCCGAGGGCGGCCTGGCCCGCGTCTCCTTCGTCGACGCCGACGACCCCGGCCGGCTCCCCTACACCTCGGCGCTGCTCGCCGTCCCGGTCGACGGCGGCCACGACTACCGGGGGCTCGCCTCCCCCGTGTCGGGCATGGTCTGGTACCAGGACAAGCTGCTGGTCACCGCCGGCACGGGCGGCCGGGACGCGCTCTTCGTGTACGACGTGGACCGGATCCAGCGCGCCACCACCGACGCGCACGCCGTCGGCCGGGTCCCCGGCGGCTGGGCGGCGGCCGGTCACCGGTACGTGCTGCCCGCCGTCGCCTCGTACCGGCTCTCCGACTCCTCCGGCGCCGCGCGCCCCGGCGCGCTCTCGCTGGACCGGGGGACGGTCCCCGCCAGCCTGGTGGCGAGCGAGCGGGTGCCCGCGGACAGCGACCGCCCCACCCGGCTGTGGCGCTACTCCCTCAGCACCGATCCGGCGCGCTCCGGGCTCCCGGCCGTCGACCCGGCCGGACACGTCGACGCCGTCGAGGCGTACCGGACCGGTGCGACCGAGGTGGGCGGCGTGCTGTCGCACCACCCCGCCGGGGCGGCGTCCGCCGAGTGGTACCTGGGCCGCGCGGCCGGCGGGGAGGACGGACGCGGCACCCTGTGGCGCCAGGACACCGAGGGCTCCCGCGCCACGGAGTGCGGGGCGGACCGTTCGCAGCGCTGCTGGAGCGGGCCGGTGGGGTCCCTGTCGTACTGGGCCGGGACCGGCGAGGTCTGGTCCCAGTCGGGCCGGATGCTGTTCGCCCTGCCGCTCCGGTCCATCGAGGACGCCCTGGACTGAGCCCGCCGGGCGGTGCGGCCGGACGGGGATCGACAGATCCGCGGGGCTGATGATTCCCTGACCGGCATGACCAACATCGCCGTGACCACCTGGTCCCTGGAGCAGACGGCGCCGACCGACCTGCTGCCGGCCGCCGCCCCGGACGGGGACGTCCGCATCGTCCGCTCCGAGGTGCCCTCCCCCGAGTTCAGCCGCTTCCTGTACGCCTCGGTCGGCGGGGACATCCGCTGGACCGACCGGCTCGGCTGGACCCACGCGCGGTGGCGGGAGCACCTGGAGCGGCCGGGCGTGGAGACCTGGGTCGCCTACGACCGCGGCACGCCCGCCGGGTACGTGGAGCTGACGCCCGGGGACGACGGGGTCGTGGAGATCGAGTACTTCGGCCTGCTCCCGGCCTTCCGGGGCCGGCGCATCGGCGGCCACCTGCTCTCGTACGGCACCGCCCGCGCCTGGGACCTGGCGGAGCGCTGGCCGGGGCTGGCCACGACCAAGCGGGTGTGGCTGCACACGTGCAGCAAGGACGGCGAGTTCGCGATGGACAACTACCAGCGGCGCGGCTTCCGCCTCTTCGACACCAAGGTCGAGGAGGAGCCGGAGGTGGCCACCCCGGGACCCTGGCCCGGCGCGTTCCCCGCCTGACCGGCCGCCCGGCCGGGGCTCGCGGCCCCGCATGTGACCCACGACACCCTTGTCTCGTTGTGCGAGACAAGGGTGTCTGCATTTTGGACATTGCTGGACTGTGTCCAGATCGCCGTGCCAATCTTCCGTCATGCCTGGAACTGGAATTGCCTTGGTGAGTCGGCGGCACGTCGACCTCGGCCGCATGTCCAGCGCCATCTGTCCGGGCCGCTGAGAGCACCCTCCAGCACTACCGGATTCCCTGTCTTCGCCCCTGCCCGCGCAATGACGCGCACCCTGTCCGTGTGCCCGTATGCGCAGGTCAGAGCCGCCCATCCGGCACCCGACCACTGCCCCGCACGGTCGGCGCCACGCGCCGGCCCCCTCCACCGCTGTCCCGAAGGACGTGTCAACCATGGCCGCCACGCCGCCGAATCCCGCTGCCGCGACCCCCCGCCGCAAGGTGAGCCGTCACCGCGGCGAGGGTCAGTGGGCGGCCGGTCACTTCACTCCGCTCAACGGCAACGAGCAGGTCAAGAAGGACGACGACGGTCTCAATGTGCGGACACGTATTGAGACGATCTACTCCAAGCGCGGTTTCGACTCCATCGACCCCAGCGACCTGCGCGGACGGATGCGCTGGTGGGGTCTGTACACCCAGCGCAAGCAGGGCATCGACGGCGGAAAGACGGCGGTCCTGGAGCCGGAGGAGCTGGACGACAGCTACTTCATGCTGCGCGTCCGCATCGACGGCGGCGCGCTGACCACCGCGCAGCTGCGCGTCATCGGTGAGATCTCGCAGGAGTTCGCGCGCGGCACGGCCGACATCACCGACCGGCAGAACGTCCAGTACCACTGGATCCGCATCGAGGACGTGCCCGAGATCTGGCAGCGCCTGGAGGGCGTCGGCCTGTCCACGGTCACCGCCTGCGGCGACACGCCCCGCGTGATGATCGGCTCCCCGGTCGCCGGTATCGCCGAGGACGAGATCATCGACGGCACGCCGGCCCTGGAGGAGATGAAGCGCCGGGTCCTGAACAACCCCGCGTACTCGAACCTCCCCCGCAAGTTCAAGACCGCGATCTCCGGGTCGCCGGTGCTGGACGTGGTGCACGAGATCAACGACGTGGCGTTCGTCGGCGTCGAGCACCCCGAGCACGGTCCGGGCTTCGACCTGTGGGTCGGCGGCGGCCTGTCCACCAACCCGAAGCTGGGCGTGCGCCTCGGCGCCTGGGTGCCGATCGACGACGTGCCCGACGTCTACGAGGGCGTCATCTCGATCTTCCGCGACTACGGCTACCGGCGGCTGCGCAACCGCGCCCGCCTGAAGTTCCTGGTCGCCGACTGGGGCGCGGAGAAGTTCCGCCAGGTGCTGGAGGACGAGTACCTGAAGCGGAAGCTGACCGACGGCCCGGCGCCCGCCGACCCGACCAGCCGCTGGCGCGACCACATCGGTGTGCACCGGCAGAAGGACGGCCGCTACTACGTCGGCTTCGCCCCGCGCGTCGGCCGCGTCGACGGCACCACCCTGACCAAGGTCGCCGACCTGGCGGAGGCGCACGGATCGGGCCGGGTCCGCACCACCGTCGAGCAGAAGATGATCATCCTCGACGTCGAGCAGGACCGGGTCGACTCCCTCGTCGAGTCGCTGGAGGCCCTGGACCTCACCGCCCGGCCGTCCACTTTCCGGCGCGGCACCATGGCCTGCACCGGCATCGAGTTCTGCAAGCTGGCCATCGTCGAGACCAAGGCGCGCGGTGCCTCGCTCATCGACGAGCTGGAGCGGCGGCTCCCCGAGTTCGACGAGCCGCTCACCATCAACCTCAACGGCTGCCCCAACGCCTGCGCCCGCATCCAGACCGCGGACATCGGCCTCAAGGGCCAGCTGGTCCTCGACGCCCGGGGCGAGCAGGTCGAGGGCTACCAGGTGCACCTGGGCGGCGCGCTCGGCCTGGAGCCGGGCTTCGGCCGCAAGGTGCGCGGCCTGAAGGTCACGGCCGAGGAGCTGCCCGACTACGTGGAGCGGGTCCTCAAGCGCTACCAGGCCGAGCGCGAGGACGGCGAGCGCTTCGCCACCTGGGCGGCCCGCGCCTCCGAGGAGGCCCTGTCGTGAGCGAGCGCGCCGCGCCCTTCTACTGCCCCTACTGCGGCGACGAGGACCTGCGTCCGGGCGAGCAGGGCCACGGCGCCTGGGAATGCGGGGCGTGCAACCGCGCATTCCAGTTGAAGTTCCTCGGGCTCCTCGCCCGGGGGCTTCAGCCCAACTCCACTGGAGGGGAACCGAAATGACGGCACTTCAGGAAGAGCGGACGACCGACGACCTCAAGGCGCTCGCCGAGCGGGCCGGCCGTGAGCTGGAGGACGCCTCCGCGCTGGAGATCCTCCAGTGGGCGGCGGACACCTTCGGCAGCCGCTTCTGCGTGACCTCCTCGATGGAGGACGCGGTCGTCGCCCACCTCGCCTCCCGGGCCCTGCCCGGCGTGGACGTGGTGTTCCTCGACACCGGCTACCACTTCCCGGAGACCATCGGCACCCGGGACGCCGTGGAGGCCGTGATGGACGTGAACGTCATCACGCTCACCCCCCGGCAGACGGTCGCCGAGCAGGACGCCGAGTACGGCCCGAAGCTGCACGACCGCGACCCGGACCTGTGCTGCGCGCTGCGCAAGGTCAGGCCGCTGGAGGAGGGCCTGAAGGGCTACCTGGCCTGGGCGACCGGGCTGCGCCGCGACGAGTCCGAGACCCGGGCGAACACGCCGGTCGTCGGCTGGGACGAGAAGCGGGGCAAGGTGAAGATCTCGCCCATCGCGAAGTGGTCACAGGAAGATGTGCAAACGTACGTCACCGAGCACGGCGTCCTCACCAATCCGCTGCTGATGGACGGCTATGCCTCCGTGGGCTGCGCGCCCTGCACCCGTCGTGTGCTGGAGGGCGAGGACGCCCGCGCCGGACGCTGGGCGGGCCGCTCCAAGACCGAGTGCGGACTGCACGGCTGACATGACGACCACCACCGGACCGACGATCACCGGACCATCGAGATCCAGGGAGAACCACGTGACGACCGGAGCCACCGTCTGGCTCACGGGTCTGCCCAGTGCCGGCAAGACCACCATCGCCCGCGAACTGGCCGGACGGCTGCGCGAGGAGGGCCGGCGCGTCGAGCTGCTCGACGGCGACGAGATCCGCGAGTTCCTCTCGGCGGGCCTCGGCTTCAGCCGCGCGGACCGGCACACCAACGTGCAGCGCATCGGGTTCGTCGCCGAACTGCTCGCCCGCAACGGCGTCACGGCGCTGGTCCCGGTGATCGCCCCGTACGCGGACAGCCGGGACGCGGTGCGCGAGCGGCACGAGGCGAACGGCACGGCGTACGTCGAGGTGCACGTGGCCACTCCGGTCGAGGTGTGCTCGGAGCGCGACGTGAAGGGCCTGTACGCCAAGCAGGCCGCGGGCGAGATCTCCGGTCTCACCGGTGTGGACGACCCGTACGAGGAGCCCCTCAAGCCCGACCTGCGCATCGAGTCGCAGGACCAGACCGTTCAGGAGTCCGCCGCGGCGGTCCACGCCCTGCTCACCGAAAGGGGACTGGCATGACGACGACCGTCGCTGCGGTGCGGGAGGGCACGGCCGGCCCGTACGCCCTCTCCCACCTCGACGCCCTCGAGTCCGAGGCGGTGCACATCTTCCGCGAGGTGGCGGGCGAGTTCGAGCGGCCGGTGATCCTCTTCTCCGGCGGCAAGGACTCCATCGTCATGCTGCACCTGGCGCTGAAGGCGTTCGCGCCCGCGCCGGTCCCGTTCTCGCTGCTGCACGTGGACACCGGGCACAACTTCCCCGAGGTCCTGGAGTACCGCGACCGCACGGTGGACCGGCACGGGCTGCGTCTGCACGTGGCCTCCGTGCAGGACTACATCGACCGGGGCGTGCTCAAGGAGCGCCCGGACGGCACCCGCAACCCGCTGCAGACCCTGCCGCTGACCGAGAAGATCCAGGCGGAGAGGTTCGACGCCGTCTTCGGCGGCGGGCGCCGCGACGAGGAGAAGGCCCGGGCCAAGGAGCGGGTGTTCTCGCTGCGCGACGAGTTCTCCCAGTGGGACCCGCGCCGCCAGCGCCCCGAGCTGTGGAACCTGTACAACGGCCGGCACGCCCCCGGCGAGCACGTCCGCGTCTTCCCGCTCTCCAACTGGACCGAGCTGGACGTGTGGCAGTACATCGCCCGCGAGGGCATCGAACTGCCGGCGATCTACTACGCCCACGAGCGCGAGGTCTTCTCCCGGTCCGGCATGTGGCTGACCGCCGGCGAGTGGGGCGGCCCGAAGGACGGCGAGACGGTCGAGAAGCGGCAGGTCCGCTACCGCACCGTCGGTGACATGTCCTGCACCGGCGCCGTCGACTCCGACGCCGACAGCATCGAGAAGGTGATCGCCGAGATCGCCGCCTCCCGGCTCACCGAGCGCGGCGCCACGCGTGCCGACGACAAGATGTCCGAGGCCGCGATGGAAGACCGCAAGCGCGAGGGGTACTTCTAGCCATGACCAGCACCACCGAACCCACCGAGCCGCTGTCGGTCGAGCAGCTGTCGGAGACCACCCTGCTGCGGTTCGCCACCGCCGGGTCCGTCGACGACGGCAAGTCCACCCTGGTCGGCCGCCTCCTGCACGACTCCAAGTCGGTCCTCGTCGACCAGCTGGAGGCCGTGGAGCGCGCCTCCGCGAGCCGCGGCCAGGATGCCCCGGACCTCGCGCTGCTCACCGACGGCCTCAGGGCCGAGCGCGAGCAGGGCATCACCATCGACGTGGCCTACCGCTACTTCGCCACCCCGCGCCGCCGGTTCATCCTGGCCGACACCCCCGGGCACGTGCAGTACACCCGGAACATGGTCACCGGCGCCTCGACGGCCGAGCTGACGGTGATCCTGGTCGACGCCCGCAACGGCGTCGTCGAGCAGACCCGCCGGCACGCCGCGATCGCCGCCCTGCTGCGGGTGCCGCACGTCGTCCTCGCCGTCAACAAGATGGACCTCGTGGACTACCGGGAGTCCGTGTTCGCCGCGATAGCCGAGGAGTTCACGGCGTACGCGACCGAGCTGGGCGTCCCGGAGGTCACCGCCATCCCGATCTCGGCGCTCGCCGGGGACAACGTGGTGGAGCCGTCGGCGGTCATGGACTGGTACGGCGGGCCGACCGTGCTGGAGCACCTGGAGACGGTGCCGGTCAGCCACGACCTGGCGCACTGCCACGCCCGGCTGCCCGTGCAGTACGTGATCCGGCCGCGGACCGCCGAGCACCCCGACTACCGCGGCTACGCGGGCCAGATCGCGGCCGGCACCTTCCGCGTCGGCGACGAGGTCACCGTCCTGCCGTCGGGCCGCACCTCGAAGGTGTCCGGGATCGACGTGCTGGGCGAGCCGGCCGAGGCGGCCTGGACACCGCAGTCGGTGACGCTGCTGCTGGAGGACGACATCGACGTCTCCCGCGGCGACCTGATCGTGCCCAGCAAGGACGCGCCGGAGACCACCCAGGACCTGGAGGCGACGGTCTGCCACGTCGCCGACGCGCCGCTGACCGTGGGCCACCGCGTCCTCATCAAGCACGGCACCCGCACGGTGAAGGCGATCGTCAAGGACATCCCGGCCCGGCTCACGCTGGACGACCTGTCGCTGCACCCGCACCCCGGGCAGCTCGTCGCCAACGACATCGGCCGGGTGAAGATCCGCACCGCCGAGCCGCTGCCCGCGGACTCCTACGCCGACTCCCGCCGCACCGGTTCCTTCATCCTGATCGACCCGAGCGACGGCACCACGCTCACCGCGGGCATGGTCGGCGAGTCCTTCGCCGCGCCCGAGCCGGTCAAGGACGAGACGGACGACGGCGGGTGGGACTTCTAGTCATGGCCTCCCCCGATTTCTGGTCCACCTTCGCGAAGGAGGGCGGTCGCGTCGGCAGCGGCGCCCTCGGGAGCGGGCAGGGCGGCGTGGGGCGATGTGGGCGGTGACGTACGCGCACCGCTCGGGCGCCCCTCACCCCCACCGCCGTAGACGCACACCCGCCGAACTCCCGGCCACGACCTGACGGAACGTGATCGCCGGGCCAACGAGAGGAACACCTCCCGTGCCTGCCACCAAGCCCCTGCGCCGCACCCTGGCGGCCCTCGCCGCCCTCCCGCTGCTGGCCCTCGCCGGCTGCGGGTACGGCTCCCAGGCCAAGGACGACGGGGGCGCGGAGATCGCCGCCGGGGCCGAGAAGATCGACGGTCTCGACTCCGTCCGGATCGGCTACTTCGGCAACGTCACCCACGCCACGGCCCTGGTCGGCAACGAGAAGGGCTTCTTCCAGAAGGCGCTGGGCGCGACCGAGGCCAAGTACGCGGTCTTCAACGCGGGCCCCTCCGAGATCGAGGCGCTGAACTCCGGCTCGATCGACATCGGCTGGATCGGCCCGTCCCCGGCGATCAACGGCTACGCCAAGTCGGACGGCAAGAACCTGCGGATCGTCGGCGGCTCGGCCTCCGGCGGGGTGCGGCTGGTGGTGAACCCCGACAGGATCAAGTCGCTGAAGGACGTCAAGGGCAAGCGCATCGCGACCCCGCAGCTCGGCAACACGCAGGACGTCGCCTTCCTCAACTGGATCGCCGAACAGGGCTGGAAGGTCGACGCGCAGAGCGGCAAGGGCGACGTGACGGTCGTCCGCAGTGACAACAAGGTGACCCCGGACGCCTTCAAGTCCGGTTCGGTCGACGGCGCCTGGGTGCCGGAGCCCACCGCGTCGAAGCTGGTCGCCCAGGGCGGCAAGGTGCTGCTGGACGAGTCGACGCTGTGGCCGGACGAGAAGTTCGTGATCACGAACATCATCGTGTCGCAGAAGTTCCTCGAGGAGCACCCGAAGGCGGTGGAGGCGGTGCTCAAGGCGTCGGTCGACACCAACGAGTGGATCGAGGCCAACCCCGACGAGGCCAAGGCCGCCGCCAACAAGCAGCTCGAGAAGGACACCGGCAAGGCCCTGCCCGCCGACGTCCTGGACCCGGCGTGGAAGTCGATCCGGCTCACCGACGACCCGCTGGCCGCGACCCTCGACGCCCAGGCCGACCACGCCGTCAAGGCGGGCCTGCTGGAGCAGCCCGACCTCGAGGGCATCTACGACCTCACGCTGCTCAACAAGGTCCTCGCGGCCAAGGGCGAGCCCGCGGTCGACGACGCCGGTCTCGGCGTCCAGTAAGCCCGGAACCCGACCACTCCCAGGAGGTGACGACCATGGCCACGACCACGACCCTCGCCAAGGCCGACGAGGGCACCGCGACGGCCACGCACGCCGCCCGGATCGAGCACGTCTCCAAGTCGTATCCGGGCCCCACCGGGCAGCAGCTCGTGCTGGACGACATCTCCCTCGATGTCGCGCCCGGCGAGTTCGTCACCCTCCTGGGGGCCTCCGGCTGCGGCAAGTCCACGCTGCTGAACCTGGTGGCCGGCCTGGACAGGCCCAGCGCCGGCGCGATCACCACGGACGGGCGGCCGGCCCTGATGTTCCAGGAGCACGCCCTCTTCCCGTGGCTGACCGCGGGCAAGAACATCGAACTGGCCCTGAAGCTGCGCGGTGTGCCCAAGTCGGAGCGCCGCGACAAGGCGGAGGAGCTGCTCGAACTCGTGCGGCTGAAGGGCGCGCACGGCAAGCGGGTGCACGAGCTGTCCGGCGGCATGCGCCAGCGGGTCGCGATGGCCAGGGCCCTGGCCCAGGAGAGCAAGCTCCTGCTGATGGACGAGCCCTTCGCGGCCCTGGACGCCATCACCCGTGACGTCCTGCACGACGAACTGACCCGGATCTGGCGCGAGACGCGGCTGTCCGTCCTCTTCGTCACCCACAACGTCCGCGAGGCCGTCCGCCTCGCCGAGCGCGTGGTGCTGCTGTCGTCGCGTCCGGGGCGCGTGGCGCGGGAATGGACGGTCGGCATCCCGCAGCCGCGCCGCATCGAGGACGCCGAGGTCGCGGAACTGTCCGTCGAGATCACCGAAGAACTGCGTGGGGAGATCCGCCGCCATGGCCAGCACTGACACGACCCGCCCCGCCAAGGAGGGCGGCGATCTCGCCGGTCTGGAGGCGGGCCTGGACGCACTGGAGACGGTGCAGCAGGGCCGCACGCCCTTCCGGCAGACCTTCGTGGAGAAGATCCTGCCCCCGGCCGTCGCCGTGCTCCTGGTGCTGGCGGTCTGGCAGGGCCTGGTCTCCTTCGAGATCGTCGACGACCCGACCAAGCTGCCCGCCCCGTCCGACGTGTGGCACGTGGTCCACCAGGCGTGGCTCCAGGGCGAACTCCTCGGCTACATCTGGACCAGCGTCTCGCGCGGTCTGTCCGGCTTCCTGCTGGCGCTGCTGATCGGCACGCCGCTGGGGCTGCTCGTTGCCCGCGTGAAGTTCGTGCGCGCGGCGATCGGCCCGATCCTGTCCGGCCTCCAGTCGCTGCCGTCGGTGGCCTGGGTGCCGCCGGCCGTGATCTGGCTGGGCCTGAACAACTCGATGATGTACGCCGTCATCCTGCTGGGCGCGGTGCCCTCCATCGCCAACGGCCTGGTGTCCGGTGTCGACCAGGTCTCCCCGCTCTTCCTCCGCGCCGGCCGCACCCTCGGCGCGACCGGTCTGAAGGGCACCTGGCACATCGTCCTGCCGGCCGCGCTCCCCGGCTATGTCGCCGGCCTCAAGCAGGGCTGGGCCTTCTCCTGGCGCTCCCTGATGGCCGCCGAGATCATCGCCTCCTTCCCCGACCTCGGCGTCGGCCTCGGCCAGCTCCTGGAGAACGGCCGCAACGCCAGCGACATGGCCATGGTCTTCGAGGCCATCCTGCTGATCCTGATCGTCGGCATCGCCATCGACCTGCTGATCTTCAGCCCGCTGGAGCGGTGGGTGCTGCGCAGCCGCGGCCTGCTGGTGAGGAGCTGACGGCACCATGTCCACGCCGGTCCTCCTGGTCATCGCCCACGGCAGCCGCGACCCGCGGCACGCCGCGACCGTGCACGCCCTGGTGCGCCGGGTCAGGTCGCTGCGCCCGGACGTGCGGGTGGAGACGGGCTTCCTGGACTTCAACGTGCCCTCGGTGCAGGGCGTGCTGGAGTCCCTGGAGACGGAGGGGGTGCGGGACGTCGTCGCCCTGCCCCTGCTGCTGACCCGCGCCTTCCACGCCAAGTCGGACATCCCGGCGGTCCTCGCGGACGCCCCGCCGCGGCTGCGGATCCGTCAGGCGGAGGTGCTCGGCCCCTCCCCCCTGCTCCTGTCGGCGCTGGAACGGCGCCTGTACGAGGCGGGCCTCACGCCCGCCGACAAGTCCTCGACCGGGGTCGTGCTGGCCTCGGCGGGGTCCTCGGACCCGGAGGCGATCGCAGTGATCGCTGAAATCGCGCGGGAGTGGCGGCACACCGGTTGGTGCGCCGTGCGGCCTGCGTTCGCCTCCGCATCCCTTCCCCGCACCGAGGACGCGGTGCGGGAACTGCGCGCCCTGGGCTGCGCGCGGGTGGCCGTCGCCCCGTACGTCCTGGCCCCCGGCTTCCTCCCGGACCGCATCGCACGCGGCGCGGCCGAGGCGGACGTGCTGGCGGACGTCCTCGGCCCCTCGCCCGAGGTGGCGCGGGTGCTGCTGGAGCGCTACGACGCGGCCCGGGTACCGGTGCTGGCGGCGGTGGGCGCCTGAGCGCCCGCCCGGCTCAGGCGCCGGTCAGCTCCACCAGCTTGGTGACGGTGTTCCAGTTGCGGGTGGTGGCGATCAGGCCCTTGGTCACGCGCGGCTTGGCCAGAGCCTCGGCGAGCCTGGACCGGCCGAGTCCGTCGGGCGTGTACAGGTACAGGGCGCGGTCGCCGAGGCGGAAGTCCTCGGGCCGGAAGGCCGACCGGTCGATGCCCGCGAAGCGCTCCTCGTCGACCGGCCCGGAGAAGTACGTGACGTGGAGCTGCTTGGGCTCCAACCCGTCGGCCGGGAAGGGGCACGCCTCGGCGACCGCCGCGAGGTAGGCGTGGTCGCGGACGATGACGTCGACGCCGAAGCCGAAGCGCTTCTCGATCGCCCGCGTCAACTCGGCGGCCAGCGCGTCCTCGTCACCGTGGCCGGACGTGAACACGGCCTGCCCGCTCTGCAGATGGGTGCGTACGGCGCCGTGACCGAGTTCCTCCAGGAGTGCGCGCAGTTCGGCCATCGGGAGCTTCCGCGCGCCGCCCACGTTGATCCCGCGCAGCAGCGCCGCGTACGTCGTCGTCATGCCGCACACCATAGAACGGCCGTCGTGCCCCGTGGGGGCGGGCACGACGGCCGGGCCCGCACGTGGGCGGACGTGCGCGCCACTCTCGCCGATGGGTGCGCGGGGTTCAACCACTACACACACCTGTGACTTATTCAACAACGTTGCGGAAGGGGCGTGTCCGCCGCCGGACCGGAGCCGCCTCCTCCGGGGCGGGGCCCCGATAGGTGTAAGGGACCGGGTCCTTCTCAGCGGTGAGACCGGCGATACGGAGGGATGAGCCGGCGCCCGGCGAGGTCACCGGTGAGCACGACGTGACGGCCTTATCCGGCCCATACCTTCGAAGCGGAAGGTGGCGGCAGGGGGCCGCCACCGCTCACGAGGGGGCAAGCCCGTCATGGGGAATGGGGACATACGGGTGCGGGGTCTGGCCGCCCGGGCCGGTGGCTGGAGCGCCCGGCACCGATGGGCTGCCGTCGGCATCTGGGTGCTGTTCGTCGTCCTGGCGATGGGGCTCGGCTCGGCGGCCGGGCGGGTCGACGTCAAGGACAGCGACCAGCTGGGGGGCGAGACGCACACCGCCGCGAAGATCATCGAGGACGCGGGGATCGAGGAGCCGGCCGGTGAGACCGTCCTGATCCAGGCGAAGGACGGCACGACCAGGGCGACGGACGCCGAGTTCCGCGCGGCGGTCACCGCGGTGATGGCGGCGGTCGAGAAGACCGGTGAGGTCACGGGCGTGGCCTCGCCGTACGACACGAAGACCATCTCCGAGGACGGGCGCAGCGCGCTGGTCCAGTTCGACATGCGCGGCGAGTCGGACACCGCGGGCGAGCGGGTCGAGCCGGTGCTGGAGGCCGTCGAGGGCGTCCAGGAGGAGCACGAGACGCTGCGGATCGAGGAGATCGGCGGCGCCAGCATGATGAAGACGTTCGACGACGCGTTCGGCGACGACTTCAAGAAGGCCGAGTACTCGGCGGTCCCGGTGGCCCTCGGCATCCTGCTGGTCGCCTTCGGCGCGCTGGTGGCGGCGCTGGTCCCGGTGGCGCTGGCGATCACCGCGATCATCGCGACCATGGGTCTGATGGCCCTGGTCAGCCACTTCCAGCCGATGAGCGAGACCGCCAACTCCGTGATGCTGCTGGTCGGTCTGGCCGTCGGCGTCGACTACTGCCTGTTCTACCTGCGCCGCGAGCGCGAGGAGCGCGCCGCCGGACGGGATGCCCGGACCGCGCTGAGCATCGCCGCCGCCACCAGCGGCCGGGCGATCGTCGTCTCCGGTGTCACGGTCTGCGTGGCGATGGCGGGCATGCTGTTCACCGGCATCGCCGAGTTCGAGGCGATGGGCCTGGCCTCGCTGATGGTGGTCGCGGTCGCCATGGTCGGCTCGGTGACGGTGCTGCCCGCGCTGCTGTCGCTGCTGGGCGAGCGGGTGGAGAAGGGCCGCGTGCCCTTCCTGCGCCGGCGTCGCGGCAACGGAGGCTCCCAGAACAGCCGCTTCTGGACGGCCGTCCTGGACCGCGTGCTCGCCAAGCCGCTGCTGGCCGCCGCCGTGGCGACCGGCGCGCTGCTGGCCGTCGCCGCACCCGCCCTCGGCATGAAGACGCAGAACCTCACGCTGGACCAGGAGTTCGGTGACTCGCTGCCCATCGTGCAGACGTACAACCGGGTCAACGCGGCCTTCCCGGGCGGGTCCGACCCGGCCGAGGTGGTCGTGAAGGCGGACGACATCAACGCGCCCGAGGTGCGGGCCGCGCTGGCCGACTTCCGCGAGCGGGCGGTCAGTTCGGGCGCCTCGCGCGGGCCGGTCGAGATCACGGTCCACGACGAGCGGAACGTCGCCCTGGTGTACGTCCCGCTGGTGGGCGGCTCCGATCTGGACGAGGCGGGCCGGAGCCTGGAGACGCTGCGCGACGAGGTACGGCCGGCCACCCTCGGCGGGGTGGAGGGGGTCGAGGCGCCGATCACCGGTCAGGTCGCCGGGTCGAAGGACTTCAACGACCAGCTGGTGGGATCGGTGCTCCCGGTCTTCGTGTTCGTGGTGATCTTCGCCTTCGTGCTGATGCTGCTCTCGTTCCGGTCACTGACCGTCGCCCTCACGTCGATCGTGCTGAACCTGCTGTCGGTGGGCGCGGCGTACGGCATCCTGGTCGCCGTGTTCCAGCACGGCTGGGGTGCCTCGCTGGTGGGCGCGGAGGGTGTGGGCGCCATCATCACCTGGCTGCCGCTGTTCCTCTTCGTGATCCTCTTCGGCCTGTCGATGGACTACCACGTCTTCGTGGTCTCGCGGATCCGGGAGGCGCGGCTGCGGGGGCGGAACACCGAGGACGCGATCCGGCACGGCGTGGTCACCACGGCCGGGGTCGTCACCAGTGCCGCCGTCATCATGGTCGCCGTGTTCGCCATCTTCGGCACGCTGTCGATGCAGTCCATGAAGCAGATGGGCGTGGGCCTGGCGGCGGCGGTGCTGATCGACGCGACGATCATCCGGGGGGTGCTGCTGCCCGCCGTGATGTCCCTGCTGGGCGAGCGCAACTGGTACCTGCCGAAGTGGATGCACCGGCTGCCGGACCTCACCCACGACGAGGCACCCGAGGCGATCGCCGAGGTGAACGCCCCGGACGAGCGCGGCGGGCGGGGCCAGCGGGTCGGGGTCTGAGCCGCTTCCCGCCGGTCCGCGGCAACGCCGGGACGCCCGTCGGTTCCCCGAACCGACGGGCGTCCCGGCGTTCTCCCGGGGATACTCCCGGGCTCTTCCCTCCGGTTCGGTCAGGCTCTCGCCGCCGCCAGCTCGGCCTCGATCAGGTCGGCGGCGCGCCGGGTGCCGCCCTCCCGCGCCATCCGGGCCCGGATCTCCTCTAGGCGCCCCGCCACCTCGGGATCGTCGACCAGGGCGAGGGCGGCGGTGCGCAGCGCCTCGGCGGTGGCCTCCTCGGTGGGGAGCCGCCGGGCCACGCCGAGCCCTTCGAGCATGTCCGCGTTGACGAACTGGTCGGCGGCCTGCGGTACGGCGATCATCGGCGTGGCGGTGGCCAGGCCCTCCTGGCTGCCGCCGGCGCCCGCGTGGGTGACGAACAGGTCGGCCTGCTGGAGGACCGCCAACTGCGGCACCCACGACCGCACTTCCACGTTCCCCGGTACGTCGCCCAGCTCGGCGGGGTCGACGTGCCTGCCGATCTGGAGCACCAGGTGCCAGCCGGGCAGGCCGGCGAACGCCTCGACGCACTCCCGGTAGAAGGCGGGCTGCTTGGTGAAGGCCGACCCGAGGGAGACCAGGACGACCTTCTCGGCGCCCTCGGGACGCCGCCACTCCCCCTCGGCGGTGCGGTCGCCCTGGCAGGCGCCGACGAAGGTGTACACCGTCTCGTCCACCCGGTCGGCGTGGGGCTGGAGCGCCTTCGGGATCAGCACCAGGGAGCGGGCCGGACGGCCGGCGAACGGGTCGGGGTGCATCGTGATCCCGTTCTCCTCCAGCCAGGCGTGGAAGCGGGCGTAGTAGGCCCGGCCGCGCTCGGTCTTCAGCGGCTCCTCCCACATCGGCTCGCCGACCTCCTTCTCGTACCCCTCCCAGGCGACCATGCACGGTGAGAGGGAGACGACGGGTACGCCCCAGCGGTGGCCGAGGACCCGGGCCGGGTAGGAGGCGATGTCGTGCAGGATCAGATCCGGCTCGTCCCCCTCGTACGCCTCGACGAGCTGCGGGAGCGCCTGGATCGCGTCGTCGAGGAACGGCTCGACGTTGTCCAGCAGCGTGGTCCCCCACGCCTCCGGGTCGGCTTCGGGGCCGGGCAGCGTGCTGGTCCACTGCTTGGGTTCGGCGCCCGTCTCGGCGACCTTCTCCGCGAAGGCGGGCGGGATCGCGTACGTCACCCGGTGGCCTCGCGCGACCAGCTCGCGGATCACCTCCAGGCTGGGGTTCACGTGGCCGTGCGCGGCGATGGAGAACATGGCGATGTGAGCGGGACTGGTCATGCGAGCAGCGTACGCGAGACGATACGTCTCGTACAAAGTAATTACGTTCATGCCGTCGGCTCCGCGTCCGGCCGCAGCCACCGCCGAGGAGACACCTCGCCCACGAGCGCGCCGGGATCCCGGCGCGCGGGCGGCCCTCAGCGCTGGTAGCGGGCGAGTACGAGGTTGCCGTCCTCCTCCAGCCGCTCGCGCAGCTCGTCCGTGTCGATGGCCCCGCTGTAGTACTCCTGGAGGGCCGGGGTGGCCACCTTGTCCTTCCACTCGGGGTAGCCGCGGACGGACTGCGCGGGCGCCGGGCGCAGATGACCGGCGAGGGCGGTACCGGTGGCCCAGCCCCGCTCGGGGGTGTGCAGGGCGGGGTCCGCGAGGGCCCGGGTGCCGGTGGGCAGCATCCAGTCGCCGAGGGCGAGGCGCACCATGTTGTCCGGCCGGAGGAGGAAGTCGACGAAGGCGGCGGCCTCCTTCTTGTGCGGGCTGTCCTCGGCGACGGAGAGGGTCTGCGGGCTGACGCCCTGGGTGAGACCGCCGGCTCCCGCCGGGGCGGGCAGCACCTGCCAGTCGAAGCCGTCGGGCGCCTGCTGCTCGATCTGCTGGCGGTAGGAGAACCCGAGCGGCACCATCGCGTACTTGCCCGCGAAGAAGCCGGGCAGCGTGTCGGAGCCGCCGCTGCCGAGGGTGGTCGGGGAGGCGCTGTGGTCGGTGTCGACCTGATCGCGGATGGTGCGCGGGACCACCTGGTCGCTCTCCTCGAACCGGACGGTGACCTTGCCGTCCGCCCCCCGGTGGAACAGCTGCCCGCCGGTGGACAGGGACAGGTTGAGCGTGGCGGAGACGGGTTCCTTCAGCGGCCAGGCCACCCCGTACCGCCCGTCGCCGCTCAGCCGCTTCGTGACCTGCCGGAACTCCGCCCAGGTCCAGGGGTCCTCGGGCGTCGGGACGCGGACGCCGGACTCCTTCAGCAGGTCCGCGTTGGCGATCAGTACGCGCGGTTCCTGGAGGAACGGCACGCCGTAGATTCCGTCGCCGAAGGTGACCGTCTCCCAGCTGCGCCGCGGGATGTCCGACTTCAGTCGCTCGGGCAGCAGGTCGGTCAGGTCGGCGAGGTGGCCGCCGTAGGCGAAGTCCGCGAGGTCGTCGGAGGCGTCGTGGATGATGTCGGGCGCCTCACCGCCCTCGAAGGAGGTGAGGAGCTGGTCGTGGACGCTGTCCCAGCTGCCCTGGACGTATTCGACGCGTACGTCGGGGTGGGCGGCGTTCCACTCCCGCACCAGCTCCCGGGTGGCCTCGACGGACTCCTCCTGCCAGGCCAGGGACTGGAAGCGCAGGGTGATCCGGCCGTCGTCCGCTCCGTCGCCGCCGCCCGAGCAGCCCGCGAGCAGCAGGGTGAGGGAGGCCAGCAGGGTCGCGATCCTGGTGCGTGCCGTCATCAGCTCTTCACCGCCCCGGCGAGCATGCCGCCCGTGATCCGCCGCTGGATGAGGGCGAAGACGACGAGCGAGGGCAGGGTCGCGAGGAAGGCCGCTGCGGCGAGCGGGCCGAGGTCGGCGACGCCCTCGGCGCCGATGAAGTGGGTGAGGATCACGGGCAGGGTCTGCTTCTCCGGTGTCTTCAGCAGGACCAGCGCGAAGAAGAACTCGTTCCACGCGGTGATGAAGGCGAACAGGGCCGTCGCCACGATCCCCGGCGCGAGCAGGGGCGCGGTGACGGAGACCAGGGTGCGCAGCCGCCCGGCGCCGTCCACGGCGGCCGCCTCCTCCAGCTCGGCCGGCACCGCGCGGACGTACCCGGCGAGCATCCACAGCGCGAACGGCAGCGACCACACCACGTACACCATCACCAGCCCGGGGACGCTGTTGATCAGCCGGAGGTTCTTCAGGACCAGGAAGAGCGGGATGATCACCAGCACGAAGGGGAAGGCCTGGCTGATCACCACCCATCCGGTGGCCGCCCGCGCGAGCCGGCCGCGGTGGCGGGCCATGACATAGGCCATGGGCGTCGCGATCAGTACGGCGATCACCGCGGCGCCGAGCGCGGCGAGCAGGGAGTTGAGGGCGGCGCGCAGCAGGGGCTGTTCGTCGAAGGCCTGCCGGAAGTTGTCGAGGGTGGGGTTCGCGGGGATCCAGGTGGGGTGGAGGCTGCCCAGCTCCTGGGGCGGTTTGAAGGCCGTGGAGATCAGCCAGAGGAAGGGGAAGGCCAGGAAGACGAGGTAGGCGAGCAGTGCGGCGTACTGGCCCACGCGGGCCGGGGTCGAGGTCCTCACGCCTCGTCACCTCCCTTGAGTCCGTCCTTGAGTCCGCCCTTGAGCCGGCCGGCGAGGAAGACGGCCAGGACGATCGAGATCACGGCGACCAGGACGCAGCCCATCGCCGCCGCGTAGCCGAACTGCCCGTAGCGGAACGCCTCCTCGTAGGCGAAGAGCATGGGCAGCCGGGTCCGGCCGCCGGGGCCGCCGTTGGTCAGCACGTAGACCAGGGCGAAGGAGTTGAAGTTCCAGATGAGGTTGAGCGCGGTGATGGCGAGGGCGACCGGTCTGAGGGCGGGCCAGGTGACCGTGCGGAAGCGGCGCCAGGCCCCGGCGCCGTCGACGGCGGCTGCCTCGTGCAGCTCGCGCGGGGTGTTCTGGAGGCCGGCGAGCAGGGCGACCGTCGTCTGGGGCATGCCGGCCCAGACGCCGACGACGATGACGGCGGGCAGGGCGGTGGCGAGGCCGCTGAGCCAGTCCCGGCCGTCGCCGAGGCCGAGGTCGCGCAGGGTCTCGTTGAGGATGCCCGCGTCCGGGTTGTAGACCAGCCGCCACATGATGCCGACGACGACCTCGGGCATCGCCCAGGGGATGATCGCCAGCCCACGGGCCAGGAAGCGCAGCCGCAGGTTCTGGTCGAGGAGCAGGGCGAGACCGAGCGCGAGCAAAAACTGCGGCACCGTCACCCCGACCGCCCACACCAGCCCGACGCGGAACGACTCCCAGAACAGGGTGTCGTGCATCAGGTCCTGGAAGTTCAGCGTGCCGATCCACCGCGTGGGCTCGGTGCGACCGGACTGGGCGTCGGTGAACGCGAGCAGGATGCCGTAGAGCAGCGGCCCGACGCTGAGCACCAGGATGGGGATCAGCGCGGGCAGCACCAGGAACCACGCGCCGTGGTCCGGGCCGCGCCGCCGCCGGTCCCGGCCGGGCGCACCGCGTGCGGGTCTGCTCGAATCGGTCACCGATGTCACGTCATCAGCCCCTTTGCGCGGCTCGGACGGGCCAGGTCATGGTCGTGAAGGCGCGGTGCCCCGTCAAGGGCCCTCGCACACGCCCCGACCTGTGCGAATGCGACACTGGCGGACGGATGGCGGGAACCCGGCGGACACGGAGGCAGGAGACGATGGACGAGGCACGGGCGCGGGAGGTGCTGGCCGCGGCGGGGGTGCTGCCCGGCCCGGCGCGGGAGGCGCGGCTGCTCGCCCTCGGCGAGAACGCGGTCTTCGCCGCGGGTGACCTCGTGGTCAAGGTGGGCCGGGACGCGGAACTCCTCGACCGGGCCCGCCGGGAACTGGCCGTCGCGGTGTGGCTGGAAGAGGCCGGCGTGCCGGCGGTGCGGGCGGCCGACCCGACGGCGCTGGTCGTCGACGGGCACCCGGTGACGGTGTGGCGGCGGCTGCCCGACCCGGTGCGGCCCGCCGAGCCGCGGGACGTGGCGGTGCTGCTCCGGCTGGTGCACGAGCTGCCCTCCCCCTCCTTCGGGCTGCCGCCCCGCGAACTGCTGGGCGGAGTGGAACGCTGGCTGCGCCTGGCGGGCGACGTGATCGACCCGGCGGACGCCGCCTATCTGCGCGAGCGGCGGGACGGCTTCGCGTCGGCCGCCGCCGCGCTCACCCCGCACCTGACGCCCGGCCCGATCCACGGCGACGCGCTGCCCCGCAACGTGCACGTCGGTCCCGACGGGCCCGTCCTGGTCGACCTGGAGACCTTCTCCGCCGACCTGCGCGAGCACGATCTGGCGGTGCTCGCGCTCAGCCGGGACCGCTACGGGCTGCCCGCCGAGGCGTACGACGCCTTCACCGCGACCTACGGCTGGGACGTGCGCGAGTGGGACGGGTGCGCGGTGCTGCGCGGCGCCCGGGAGACGGCCAGCTGTGCCTGGGTGGCGCAGCACGCGCCGAGCAACCCCAAGGCGCTGGCGGAGTTCGAGCGCCGGGTGGCGTCGCTGCGGGACGGGGACCCGACGGTGCGGTGGTATCCCTTCTGACCCCGTGCGGGGACCTGGCGCCGGGTCAGACCCGCTCGCCGGCCGGCTCGCGCAGGGGCCATCTGCCGTCCACCACGGCCGCGGCGTCGCCCTTGCGGCGCAGGAAGTTCTGGAAGTCCGCCGCCCACTCGGCGTACCACTCGATCTGGCGGTGGTGCAGGTCGGCCGGGCCGAGGGACGCCACCTTGGGGTGGCGGCCGGCTATCGCGCAGGCCAGCCGGGCGGTGGCGAGGGCGTCCGCGGTGGCGTCGTGGGCGGCGTCGAGCGGGACGCCGTACTCCTTGCAGACCGCTTCGAGGTTGCGCTTGCCGCGGCGGTACCGGTCGACGGAGCGGTCGATGGTGTACGGGTCGATGACGGGGGCCGGGTCCCGGCCGCCCAGCCGGTCGCGCAGGGACGGCAGGCCGTGGCGCCGCAGCTCGGCGGAGAGCAGGGTGAGGTCGAAAGCCGCGTTGTAGGCGACGACCGGGACGCCCGTCCTCCAGTAGGACGCGAGCACCCCGGCGATGGCGTCCGCGACCTGATCGGCGGGGCGGCCCTCGGCGGTGGCCCGCTCATTGCTGATGCCGTGCACCGCCACCGCGTCCGCCGGGATCTCCACACCGGGGTCGGCCAGCCACTCCCGGCGGCCCAGCGGCTGCCCGCCCCTGACCTCGATCACGGCCCCCGTGACGATGCGCGCCTCGCGCGGATCGGTGCCCGTCGTCTCCAGGTCGAAGCCGATCAGCAGCTCCCGGTGCCAGCCCATGGGCGGTCCCCCTTCTCGGTGGTGCTTTCCCCCAGTGGCCTCCACCCTCGCACGGGCCACTGACAATCAGAGGATCGCCTTCCGTTTGTGCCGCCGCCCGGCCCCGGGGCCGGCATTCAGGAGACCGGCCGCGAATCCGCCCACATCAGCTCGAACTCCTCACGATAGGTGGAGAAAAGTCCACTTTCTTCCAACTGGTCGGACTTCACGACCCGGCCGCCGTTGCGCCCGTTGCGCAGCACGAGGACCGGCGCCTCCATCCCCCGCGTGCGGCGCAGATAGGACTGCACGACGGCGATGCCGTCCGCGCCGTCGCCGTCGACGAGGTAGGCCGTGAAGCGGGGCGTCTCGTCGAAGACCTGGATCTCGAAGGCGCCCGGGTCGCGCAGCCGCGAGCGCACCCGCCGCATGTGCAGGATGTTCGTCTCCACAGCCCGGCTCAGCTCGCCCCGCTTGATGCCCAGTTCGCGCTCGCGGCGCTTGATGGCGCTGGAGGCCGGGTTCAGGAAGAGCAGCCGCACCCGGCCGCCCGCCTCGGCCATCCGCAGCAGGCGGCGCCCGGAGAAGTTCTGCACGAGCAGGTTGAGGCCGATACCGAGGGCGTCCACCCGCCGCGCCCCGCCGAACAGGTCCTCGGCCGGGAACTGGCGCAGCAGCCGCACCCGGTCCGAGTGCACCGCGACCACGTCGGCGTACCGGTCGCCGACCAGGTTCTCCACCGCGTCCACCGGCAGCCGCCGGGTGGACGGCACGTCGCTGCCCGCGCCCAGCACCTCCAGCAGCCGGGCCGAGGCCCGCTCGGCCTGGTTCAGCACCGCCTCGGACAGCGCCCGGTTGCGGGAGACGACGTTGCGGGCGACCTCCAGCTCGTCCAGGGCCAGTTCCACGTCGCGACGGTCGTCCACGTAGGGCTCGAAGCAGGGCCAGTGCTGGACCATCAGCTCCCGCAGCTGGGGCAGGGTGAGGAAGCTGAGGACGTTGTCGTCGGCCGGATCGAGGAGGTAGCCCTTGCGGCGGCTGACCTCGCGGACGGCGACGGCCCGCTGCACCCACTCCTGCCCGGCGGGCCCGGCGGCGGCGACCACCCAGTCGTCGCCGTGGACGGGCTCGTAGACGGGGCGCAGGACGGCGGCCACCACCGCGCGCAGCCGCTGCTCGACGAGATTGAGCCAGATGTAGGCCCGGCCGGCGCGCTGCGCCCGCGTGCGCACCTCGTGCCAGGCGTCGGTGTCCCAGTCCAGTTCCGGACCGATCGCGCCCGCGTTCATCGGCCGCGCCAGGGACACCGCACCGGGCGGGACGTCCGTGGAGTTCCCCTGCTGACCGTCGTCACCAGGGGGCAGCTCCAGCCCTCCCGAGCCCACCCGCGCACCGCCTTCCGCTCCCTCGGAGCACTCCCGGTCAGACCCCGTCCCAACGATCAAGGAAGGGTACTCCGCGAGGGGTGCGCGGTGCAGCCCGATGGGCGGGCCGGTTTTCCCAACATCGGTGGCCCGCAAGCGGGTTCCGCCCGGCCGGACACCGGGGAGTGAGCGGATTCATAGCGGTGACGTGGCCGGGTACGGGGAAGGATGCCTCGCGCCCTTCCTCGGGCGCCCGAGGCGCGGAACGCGACGAGAAAGCCCAGGGGGTGGGTAGAAGCACGTACGTGCTAGGTGGTCGCCTCACTTTCGGGGAGACTTCCGGGAGACTCGGAGCCAAGGCGTCCGCACCGGCGCCCCACACCTGAAAGAGTCGTGTCCATGCAGGTCTGGCCTGGAGAGGCATATCCACTCGGCGCCACGTACGACGGCGCCGGCACGAACTTCGCGGTCTTCACCGAGGCCGCCGACCGAGTAGAGCTGTGTCTGCTGCACGACGACGGTTCGGAGACCGCGGTCGAGCTGCGGGAGAGCGACGCGTTCGTACGGCACGCGTATCTGCCGGGCGTGATGCCGGGGCAGCGGTACGGCTACCGCGTGCACGGCCCGTACGCCCCGGAGCGAGGGCTGCGCTGCAACAGCGCCAAGCTGCTCCTCGATCCGTACGCGCGTGCGATCAGCGGGTCGATCCAGTGGGGTGAGGAGGTGTACGGCTACCACTTCGGCGAACCCGAACGGCGCAACGACCTCGACTCCGCCCCGCACACCATGACCTCGGTCGTGGTCAACCCGTACTTCGACTGGGGCGACGACCGGCGCCCCCGGACGGAGTACCACCACACGGTGATCTACGAGGCCCATGTGAAGGGCCTGACGATGCGGCACCCGGGCCTTCCCGAGGAACTGCGCGGCACCTACGCGGCTCTGGCGCACCCGGTGCTGATCGAGCACCTGACCGAGCTGGGGGTGACCGCGCTGGAGCTGATGCCCGTGCACCAGTTCGTCAACGACCACCGGCTGGTCGACATGGGCCTGAACAACTACTGGGGCTACAACACCATCGGCTTCTTCGCCCCGCACAACGCGTACGCCTCCTGGGGCGACCGCGGCCAGCAGGTGCTGGAGTTCAAGTCGGCGGTGAAGGCGCTGCACGAGGCCGGGATCGAGGTGATCCTCGACGTGGTCTACAACCACACCGCCGAGGGCAATCACCTGGGCCCCACCCTGTCCTTCAAGGGCCTCGACAACCCTTCCTACTACCGGCTGACCGACGACCCGCGCTACTACATGGACACCACGGGCACCGGGAACTCGCTGCTCATGCGGTCCCCGCACGTGCTCCAGATGATCATGGACTCGCTGCGGTACTGGGTCACCGAGATGCACGTCGACGGCTTCCGCTTCGACCTCGCGGCGACGCTGGCCCGGCAGTTCCACGAGGTGGACCGGCTGTCGTCGTTCTTCGACCTGGTGCAGCAGGACCCCGTCGTCTCGCAGGTGAAGCTGATCGCCGAGCCGTGGGACGTGGGCGAGGGCGGCTACCAGGTCGGCAACTTCCCGCCCCTGTGGACCGAGTGGAACGGGAAGTACCGGGACACGGTGCGCGACCTGTGGCGCGGCGAGCCGCGCACGCTGGCGGAGTTCGCCTCCCGGCTGACCGGCTCCTCCGACCTGTACCAGGACGACGGCCGCCGCCCGCTGGCCTCGATCAACTTCGTGACCTGCCACGACGGCTTCACGCTGCACGACATGGTGTCGTACAACGAGAAGCACAACCACGCCAACGGGGAGGACAACCGCGACGGCGAGAGCCACAACCGGTCGTGGAACTGCGGCGCCGAGGGCGAGACCGACGACCCGGCGGTGCTGGAGCTGCGGGCCCGGCAGATGCGCAACTTCATCGCCACCCTGCTGCTCTCCCAGGGCGTGCCGATGATCAGCCACGGCGACGAGTTCGCCCGCACCCAGCGGGGCAACAACAACGCCTACTGCCAGGACAACGAGCTGGCGTGGGTCAGCTGGCCCGAGGAGGACCCGGACCTGCTGCGGTTCACCCGCGCGATGGTGTGGCTGCGCAAGGACCACCCGGTCTTCCGCAGGCGGCGCTTCTTCCACGGGCGGCCCGTGGAGGGCACCCACGACGAGCTGTCGGACATCGCCTGGTTCACGCCCGAGGGCGGTGAGATGGCCCAACGGGACTGGAACTCCGCGCGGGCGTCGGCCCTCACCGTGTTCCTCAACGGCAACGCGATCTCCGAGCCCGGCGCGCGCGGGGAGCGCATCGCCGACGACTCGTTCCTGCTGATGTTCAACGCGTCGCCGAAGTCGCTGGACTTCGTGGTGCCGGTCGACCACGGCCGGCAGTGGGAGGTGGTCGTCGACACCTCGCGGACGGACGGGCTGCCCTCGGAGACGGGGGTGAAGGTGCAGGCCGGTGACCGGCTCACCCTGGTGGACCGGAGCCTGACGGTGCTGCGGCGGCCCGTCTAGAGGGCGCGCCCGCACGGGTGCGGGGCGCGTCCCTCACGGGCGTGCCCGGCACCCGTGCAGGGGGGCCGGTGACACGAAAGGCGGCCGGGCGGGTACGTAGCTCTCCATGACGCCTGAGCGACCCGACCCGGTGCTGTCCTCCCCTCCCTCGCCTCCCGCCCCTCTCTCCTCCCCTCCTCCCGTCGCCACCTACCGGCTGCAGCTGCAGCCGGCCTTCCCCTTCTCGGCCGCGGCGGCGGCCGTGCCGTACCTCGCCTCCCTCGGGGTGTCCCACCTGCACCTGTCCCCCGTCCTGGAGGCGGTGCCGGGCTCGCCGCACGGCTACGACGTCGTGGACCACGCGCGCGTGCGCGAGGAGCTGGGCGGCGAGGAGGGGCTGCGGGCGCTGGCGCGCACCGCGCGGGAGCACGGTCTGGGCCTGGTGCTGGACATCGTGCCGAACCACATGGCGATGTCCCCCCGGCACAACCGCGCCCTGTGGGAGGTGCTGCGCGAGGGCCCGAAGTCGCCGTACGCGCGGTGGTTCGACATCGACTGGGAGGCGCAGGGCGGACAGCTGCTGGTACCGGTGCTGGGGGCGCCCGTCGGCCAGGTGCTGAAGGACCTGCGGGTCGAGGGGGACGTCCTGCGGTACCACGAGCACGCCTTCCCGCTGCGGGAGGGCACGGCGGACCTGCCGCTGCCGCAGCTCCTGGACGCGCAGTGGTACCGCCCGGTCTGGTGGCGGCTGGCCCGCACCGAGCTGAACTACCGGCGGTTCTTCAGCATCTCCGAGCTGATCGGCGTCCGCGTGGAGGACCCGGAGGTGTTCGAGGCCACGCACGCCACGGTGCTGCGGCTGCTGCACGAGGGCCTGGTCGACGGGCTGCGGGTCGACCACCCCGACGGCCTCGCCGACCCCGACACCTACCTGGCGCGGCTGCACGAGGCGAGCGGCGGCCGGTGGACGGTCGTGGAGAAGATCCTGGCGGACGGCGAGCGGCTGCCGGCCGCCTGGCCCGTCGCGGGCACGACCGGGTACGACGCGCTGCGGCACCTGGACGGGCTCTTCACGGACCCCGCCGGGCACGGTGAGCTGCTCGACCGGTACCGGGCATTCGCGGCCCCGCGGACGGACCGGGGCGGGGACTGGGCGGCGACGGTGCGGCGGGCGGCGTACAAGGTGCTCACGCACGAGCTGGCCGCCGAGACGGACCGGCTGACGCGGGTGGCGCACCGGCTGTGCGTCGCCTCCCCGGAGCCCGCGCTGCGCGACCGGGCGCCGTGGGCGCTGCGCACGGCGCTGCGCGAGCTGCTGGTGCGACTGGAGGTGTACCGGCCGTACGCCTCGGTGGACGCCGCGTCCGTCGTCACCGAGGAGGCGGCGGCCGAGGCGCGGCTCGCCTTCGCGGTGCCCGAGGAGGCCGGGGCGGTGGACGTCGTACGGGACCTGCTGCTCGGGCGGTACGGGGACGGGCCCGAGCACGTGGAGTTCCGGACGCGGTTCGCGCAGACGGCGTCGGCGCTGCGCGCGAAGTCGGTGGAGGACACCGCGTTCTACCGGTACGTGCCGCTGCTGTCGGCGACCGAGGTGGGCGGCGACCCGGGAAGGCCGGCCCTGACGCCGGAGGAGTTCCACGCCTACTGCGCCCGCGTGCAGCGCGACTGGCCCACCACCGGCACGGTGGTGTCGACCCACGACACCAAGCGCAGCGCCGATGTGCGGGCCGCGCTCGCGGTGCTCACCCAGTGCCCCGGACGGTGGGCCGACGTCCTCACCGAGGTGACCCGCACGGGTGACGGCGTACCGGACGCCCAGCTGGCGTGGGCGGCCTGGCAGACGGTGTTCGGGCTGGGACCGGCGGACGGTGACCGGGTGCGGGACGCGCTGCTGAAACACGTGCGCGAGGCGGGGATGTACACCAGCTGGACGGAGCAGGAGCCCTCGTACGAGGAGGCGGTGGCCCGGTTCGTGACGGCGGGTCCCTGCGGAGCGCCGGGCGAGCGGGTGACCGCCCTGCGCGCCGCGCTGGAACCGCACGTCCGGGCCAACGTCCTCGGCACGGCGCTGACGCACCTGACGATGCCGGGGGTGCCGGACCTCTACCAGGGCACCGAGCGGGAGTACCTGGCCCTGGTGGACCCGGACAACCGCCGGGCGGTCGACTTCCCGCCGGCCGGCCCCGCCGGGGACGACCGGTCGGGGAAGACCGCGGTGACCCGGGCGGCGCTGGCGCTGCGCGCGCGGCGGCCCGCTGTCTTCGGCGAAACGGCGACCTACGAGCCGCTGGCCGCCGAGGGCCCCTCGGCGGCGCACTGCGTGGCCTTCGTGCGCTCGGGCGAGGCCCTGACGGCCGTGACCCGGCTGTCGCTGCGGCTGGCGGAGGCGGGCGGCTGGCACGACACCACCCTGCCGCTGCCACCCGGCCGGTGGACCGACGTGCTGACACCCGGACGGGAGTTCACCGGGCACGCCCGCCTGGCGGACCTCTTCACCGAGCTACCGGTGGCGCTGCTGGAGCGGGCGGGGACGGAGGACGGGGCCGGGGGCTGAGCGGCGGGCCGCCGGCACGGCTTCCCGTCGGCCGCCCCGCGCGGAGCCGGAGTCAGGTGCGCACGGGGGCGGCTGTGCCGTCGCAGACGTGGGCCCCAGCCGCCGTCACGGGGGTGGCGTCACGGGGGGCCGTCGTGGTGGCGGGGCCGGTCGCCGCCGGGACCGGCCGGGCCGCGCGGAGCGGGTCGGCGCAGGCCCCGGCGACGCCGGTGGGCGGTACGCGGGGGCGAGGCGTTCCTGACCCTGGCGGGCCGGGGGCTGCACGAGCGGTGCCCCGGCCCGGTCGGCCCCCGTCCGCCGTACGGCTCAGTCTTCCGCGTCCCACGCGAACAGCGCGCCCGTCCGTGCCGCCATCACGCATGCGTTGGGGAAGGTCCGCGTGTAGTCGACCGGCTGTCCCCGCCACTGTCCGCGCGCCTGGGCGGTCACCGGTGCGTGGATCATCGGGCAGAGGGTCTCGCGCGCCGGGATGTCGGCGATGCGGCCGTGTGCCGCGTCCAGTTCCGCGCAGGCCCGCTCGGCCCGGGCGTGGCCGCTGGGCGGGTCGCACCGGAGCAGGGCACCGCGGGCGGCGCCGGGCCGGTCGCCCGCGGGGGTGCCGGGTCGGATGCCCGCGGGGGCGCCGTCCCGGGTGACGGTGAGCAGGAGCCAGTCGGCGGACCGTGCCGGCTCGGTGGCCGCCCGCGCCGGGGCGGCGCCGGCGAGCAGGAGCGCGGCGGCCGTCAGGAGTGCGGCACGGCCCGCCGCGGTGGTGAGGATGTGGTTCATTCCCGGTGCATCGGCACCGCGGCCCCCGGACCCCAGCCCGGCTCACCCGAACGGGAGCCCGCGGTGGGGCGCCGGCCGGCCAGTTCGAACGCGGCGAGGACGACCCGGGTCTGGTACTCCACCTGCCGCGCGACCGGTATCCAGCGGGCCGCGCAGCCGTCCCGGTAGTCGGCGCAGCCCTCGTCGACGAGCCGTTCCACCTCGGGCAGGACGCCCGCCGGATCGCCGCCGGTACGGGTCACCAGCTGGTGCAGCAGGCCCGCCGTCCGCAGGGACAGGCGCCGGCCGGCCAGGCGCAGGGCGACCAGGTGGGCGTTGCTCATCGGCGGCAGGGACCGGCCCGTCCCGTCGTCGGTGTCGGGGTCCCAGGCGTCGGCGAGCCGGGGGCAGACCAGGAGGTAGTCGTCGACCGGTGCGAGGAGGTGGGCCGCGTCCGGGTCGGTGGCGAGATGCGGCCGTACGCGGGCCAGGACGCGCCGCAGGCGCCGGGTGTCGTCGCGCAGGGAGCGGCTCACCGCGCGGAGCACCCCGTCCCGGTCGGCGGGGGGCGAGCCGTCCGACACGGCGGCCACACCCCACATCGGCGCCTCGACGACCGCGGTGACGGTGCCGTACCGCTGCGGGTGGCACCAGGTCGAGTCGACGGCCGCCTCGGTGATGGCGGCGGTGAGGTCGCCGAGCCGGGGCGGCGGTATGCGGTAGACGGCGGGGCCGAGGCCGGGCCAGTACAGGGTGTCGTAGGCGCCGAGTTCGCGGGGGACGCCGAGCCGGGCCGCGGTGTGCGCGATGCGCTGGGCGAGGCCCGGGAGGTCGTGGGTCACCTCGACGAAGCCGCCGCCGACGTCGACGCCGTGCAGGGAGCACTGGAGGAACGGCCGGAGTTCGTCCTGGAGGGCGAGCAGGGTGCGGGTCTCCGGGAGCGCGGCGTGGTCCGGGCCGTCGGGCAGCCACTCGGGCTGCTCCAGGAAGCCGGGCCGGAAGAAGTTCCGGGCGTAGCGGTCGAGGGTGTACGGGCCGGACAGCCAGCCCTCGTTGCGTCGCAGGCCGTCGGGGTCGGCGCACAGCAGCAGGTTCCAGGTGGCGTCGGCGCCCTCGGTGAGCCGGGGGTCGGCCAGGGCCCGTTCGGCGAGCCGCATGACGGTGGCGCCGCCCACGGGTTCGTTGGCGTGCGGTCCGGCGACCACCAGGGCGTGCCGGCTGCCGTGGCCGACGGAGAGCAGCAGCAGCGGGGTGCCCGCGCGGGAGGTGCCGACACGGCGCAGCCGGGCGTGCCGGGGGTGGCGGGCGGCGAGTGCGGCCGCCCGGGCGCCCAGCTCGTCCACGGTCGGGTAGCGCAGGAGGGGCGGCAGGGCACACCTCCACGATGCGGGCCGTCGGTTCACCTGGCGTGCGCGGTGTACGCACAGTCAGTCACGAGTTGCGGGGTACGTCAACACCATGAGAAGCAAAGGGATTTGTCCCGCCGGGGCGGTCCCACCGGCGGGTTCGACACCGAGTGAACCCCAGGCCAGAGCTGCCGAGCCGGCCCCACGGCCCCGCGCCGTTCGGGTCACCGCCCGGGGCACCGCTCGGCTCGCGGATCAGTTCGCCGCTCGGCTCGGGATCAGTTCGCCGATCAGTTCGACGCGAGGCGGAAGGCCATCTGCCCGAAGCCGATCTGGTCGCCCTCGCGGACCACGGCCGCGCCGATGACCCGCCGTCCGTTGACGGTCGTGCCGTTGGTGGAGCCCAGATCGCGCAGCACCCACATGCCGCCCTGCCGGCTCAGCTCGGCGTGCACCCGGGAGACCGTCTCGTGGGACAGCCGCAGCCCGTTCTCCGGGTCGCGCCCTATCCGCAGCGGTTGGCCGGCGCCGGGGAGCGGCAGCAGCAGCTTGGGCAGCCGCTCGGCCTGCCAGGCCCGGCGCAGCCGTACCCCGAATCCGGAGACCGCCTCCACACTGCCGAACACCAGCCTGGCCAGGCGGCCCTCCGCGTGCAGGTCGGCGGTGAGCAGGGCCAGCTCGTCCGAGCGGCGGGCGGCGAGCGCCAGCTCCATCCTGCGGATGAACGTGTCGTGCGACAGGCGCCCCATGGCGACCCCGTCCCGGAGCACCCGCAGCGCCTTGTCGCGCTCCGCGTCGGAGAGCCGCGCGGGGTACGTGTGGAACTCGAAGGACGACGTCACGCAGGTGATTGTCGGTCAGCCGGGCCCGGGTGTCCAGAAAACGCGAGCACGGGGCCCACGCGCGGGCCCGCCGCCGCCCCTCGTGCCGACGCGTCACGACACCCGGCGCGAACGGGGATTTTCGGCAGCGCGGAGATCGCTTTTGCAGCACCATGGACGGGGCTACATCACGGTGAGCAGACGAAGGGGAACCGTCCGTGCAGTTCGAGGTGTGGGCACCGGGGGCCGGCCGGGTGACGCTGGAGTGCGACGGCGTCACGCGCGCGATGGAACGCGACGGGCAGCGGCCGGGGTGGTGGTGCGCCGAGGCCGAGGCGCGGGACGGCTCGCGGTACGGCTTCGCGGTCGACGACGGGCCGGTGCTGCCGGACCCGCGCTCGCGCAGGCAGCCGGACGGGCCGGACGGGCTGAGCGCGGTGGTCGACCACGGACGGTACGCGTGGCGCGCCGAGTGGGCCGGACGGCCGCTGCCCGGCGCCGTCCTGTACGAGCTGCACGTGGGCACGTTCACCCGCGAGGGCACCCTGGACGCCGCGGCGGACCGGCTGGACCACCTGGCGGGGCTGGGCGTCACCCACGTCGAGCTGATGCCGCTGTGCCCGTTCCCGGGCCGGCACGGGTGGGGCTACGAGGGGGTCTCGCTGTGGGCGGTGCACGAGCCCTACGGCGGGCCCGAGGCGCTGAAGCGGTTCGTCGACCGGGCCCACGAACGGGGTCTGGGCGTGGTCCTCGACGTGGTCCACAACCATCTGGGCCCCTCCGGCAACTACCTGCCGGTCTTCGGCCCGTACTTCACCGACACCCACCACACGCCCTGGGGCGTCGCCGTCAACCTGGACGCGCCCGGCTCGGACGAGGTGCGGGCCTACCTCGTGGAGAGCGCGCTGGCGTGGCTGCGCGACTACCGCCTCGACGGACTGCGCCTGGACGCGGTGCACGCCCTGGTCGACACGCGCGCGTGCCACTTCCTGGAGGAACTGTCGACGGCGGTGGACTCCCTCGCCGCCGACCTGGACCGCCCGCTCTTCCTGATCGCCGAGTCCGACCTCAACGACCCGCGGATCATCACCCCGCGCGCGGAGGGCGGCCTCGGTGTGCACGCCCAGTGGAACGATGACTTCCACCATGCCCTGCACGCCGCGCTGACCGGGGAGTCGCAGGGCTACTACGCCGACTTCGCGCGCGATCCGTTCGCGGCGCTCGCCAAGACCCTGACCAGGGGCTACTTCCACGACGGCACCTGGTCCAGCTTCCGGGGCCGCGGGCACGGCCGCCCGCTGGACCGCAGCCGCACGGCCGCGCACCGGCTGACCGGCTACAGCCAGACCCACGACCAGGTCGGCAACCGCGCCCAGGGCGACCGCCTGGCCGCGCTGGTCTCCCCCGGTCTCGCGGCCTGCGCGGCCACGCTGACGCTGACCGCGCCGTTCACGCCGATGCTGTTCATGGGCGAGGAGTGGGCGGCGGGCACGCCGTGGCAGTTCTTCACCGACCACACCGACCCGGAGCTGGCCGAGGCGGTGCGCAGCGGCAGGCGGCGGGAGTTCGCCGCGCACGGCTGGAAGGAGGAGGACGTGCCCGACCCGCAGGACCCGGCGACGCGTGAGCGTTCCTGCCTCGACTGGTCCGAGCCGGAACGCCGGCCGCACGCGCGCGTCCTGGACTGGTACCGGCGGCTGATCGCCCTGCGCGCGGAGCACCCCGACCTGACCGACCCCGACCTCGCCGACACCCGGGTGGCGTACGACGGGGAGGCCCGCTGGCTGGCCTTCCGGCGCGGTGACGTCCGGGTGGTCGTCAACCTGGGCACCGAGCCGGCCCAGATCCCGCTGGGCGGCCGCCCCGCCCGCGTACTGGCCGCGTGGGACCCGGTCGAGGCCCCCGGCCCGGACGGAGTGCTGCGGGTGCCGGGCGAGTCGAGCGTGGTGCTCGCACAGGAGTGACGGGCGGGGGTGCGGTCAGGGGGCGGGGGGCGGTGGTCCGTCGTCCGGGTCGTCGCCGCGCAGTTCCGTCACGCGCTCCAGCAGGATCGGTTCCCAGGCGCGGCGCAGCCGGGTGCGCAGCGCGGACAGGGGTGCGCCCTCCGGTGCGGAGGGGCGGCCGGCCAGGGCGTCGGCCAGGTGGACGAGGGCGTCGCAGCGGGCCAGCCACAGGCCGCGCAGACAGGGCCGGGCGCCGTAGCCGGCGAGGGTGGCGGCGCGCACGGCGGCGGGCGAGCCGACGCAGAGCGCGAGGGCGGCGATGTCCTCGGCCGGGTCGCCGAGGACCGCGTCTCCCCAGCCGAGGACGCTGCGCACCCGGCCGTCGACGGCCACCACGAGGTGCTCGCCGGTCAGCCCGTGGTGCACGAGGACCGGCGCCGCGCCGGGCTGGACGCCCAGTTGGGCCGCCGCCGCGCCGGTCAGTCGCTCCGGCCGGGCGGGGTCGAACTCGTCGGCCTCGGCGAGGTGCCGTCCGGCCCGTTCGGCCGACTGCCGCAGCGCCTCCAGCGGGCGCGGGGCGGCGCGGGCCACGCCGAGCGTCTCGGCCTGGCGGACGGGCACCTCGCGCAGCCCGGTGAGCAGCGCGGCCAGGTCCGCCTCGCCCAGCGCCGACACGTCGTGGTCCTCGCCCGACCCGCCGGCCACCTTGGCGTCCAGCGTGTAGGTCAGGCCGGGTGCCCACTCGCCGTGCGCCACGCTGGTCGGCACCGTGACGGGCACATGGGCGCGGACCAGCTCGCGCAGCCGCAGTTCGCGCCGCTGCCGCAGGGCCGCCTCGCGGTCGGGGGCCAGCCGCAGCACGTGCCGGGTGCCGACCCACCAGGTGGCGGGCGCGGCTCCGGACGCGGCCGGCCGGACGTCGCCCTCCGCGGCGGCGCCCAGCAGGGAACGGACCAGTCGGCGGACGGTGTCCGCGGTGGGTGTCGGTGCCTGGGTCATGATCGCGCCGTGGTCTTCCGGTTCTGCCGGGGCGTTCGGGGTCTGTCGTCGCCGGTCACTCGACCACGACCAGCTCCCGGGTGGTGTCGTTGAGGCGCCGGCCGCCCTCCTCGGTGACCGTGACGATGTCCTCGATGCGCACCCCGAAGCGGCCGGGGAGATAGACGCCGGGCTCGACGGAGAAGCACATGCCGGGCACGAGGGGCTGCTCCTCGCCCTCGATCATGTACGGCGGCTCGTGCGTGGTGACGCCGATGCCGTGCCCGGTGCGGTGGATGAAGTACTCGCCGTACCCGGCACCGGCGATGACCGCGCGGGCGGCCCGGTCGACCTCCTGACATGCGACCCCGGGCCGCACCGCCCGGAAACCGGCCTCCTGCGCCTCCCGGACGAGGTCGTGCACCCGGCGCTCCTCCTCGGTGGGCTCGCCCACGTGCACGGTGCGGGAGGTGTCCGAGCCGTAACCGTCCTTCAGGCCGCCGAAGTCGAGGACGACCATGTCGCCGTCCTCGATGACGCGGTCGCCGACCTCGTGGTGGGGATTGGCACCGTTCGGGCCGGAGGCGACGATGGTGAAGTCGACCTGGGAGTGGCCGAACCGCCGCAGCAGATCCGCGAGGTCGGCGGCGACGTCGGACTCCCGGCGCCCGCCGAAGCGCACCTTCCGGATCTCCTCGAAGGCGGCGTCGGCGGCCGCGCCCGCCGCCGCCAGCAGGTCCAGCTCCGCCGTGTCCTTGACGGCACGCAGCATGGGCAGCGCCTCGGTGAGGGAGGCGTACGACGTGCCGGGCAGAGTCCGCTGGAGGGCCAGCAGATGCATCGCCCAGGCGTTGTCGCTGATGCCGAACCGGCCGGTGCCGTCGAGGAGGGCGGCGGTGGCGGCGTACGGGTCCTTGCCGTCGGTCCAGTCGCGCAGGGTCAGGGCCGGCGCGCCGACCGCCTTCGCCGCGTCGGGGGCTTCGAGCGTCGGGACGACGAGCACGGGGTCGCGGCCGGGGACGAGGACGAGGAGGGTGAGCCGCTCCGTGTCGGCGGTGGGGGCGTAGCCCGTGAGCCACACGAGGTCGGGCCCGGGGGCCACCAGGAGCCCGGCCAGGCCCGCGTCGGCGGCCGCTCCCGCGGCGCGCCGCATGCGGGCCCGGTAGTCGTCGGCGGTGAAGGAAGCAGCGGGCGCGCTGCCGGTCATCCGGGCCTCCCAGGGCGACGGGGTGAGGACACTACGAGCAGCATCCTGCCCGCAGTGCGGGGGCGGCGCGAGCCGATTCCCGACGACCGGCCACCGTCGTCGGCGCTCCTCGCGCCGGGGCCGCGGACGAGCCGCCGTCCGCCCGCCGTCCCCGGGCGGCTCCCCGGTCCCGTGCGCACGGTGCGGGGGCGGCGGGACGGCCACCGGTCAGGTGACGACTCCCGGCACGACCGTCAGCTGCTGGTAGCCGCCGCTCTCGTGGCGCACCGTGACCTTGACGCCCTTGCCGGGCCGGGCGTCGGCCACGGCCTCGGCGAGGTCGGCCGCCGAGTCGACGCGGGTGGTGCCGAACGCGAGGAGCACATCGCCCCGCACCAGCCCCGCCGCGTATCCCGGGCCGGGCACGTGGACGCCGGTGATCAGGGCGCCCGGCCTCTCGTCGTCCACGGCCTCCACGCCGAGGGTCGCGCCGGGGCGGTCCGGGGAGGCGGACGGGGACGCGCCGGCCGGCGGCCGCGCCGGGGCGGCCGGGCTTCCCGGCGGCTGCTCCGCTCCCGGGGCCCCCGCCTGTTGCCGCAGTTCGGCGAGGCGGCTCATGCCGATCACCGTGGCGCCCACCGTGCCCAGTCCCACACCGGTCAGGAGCAGGGCGGTCGCGGCGAGCAGTCCGAGCAGCAGGGTGGTGAGCCGGCGGCGGCGCCGGTGCCCGCCGGGCGGACGCCGGTCGTCGTCGCACGCGGGGCCGGGCCCCGGGTCCCGGCCGGGCATCGGCTTGGGTCGCAACGCAGTCTGTTCCATGGATCGCCTCCGGCAGGTGATCTACCCGGCGCACCGGCGGGTGACGAGCCACGAAAGAGTGAGACTGACCGGTGGTCAGGGGGTCGGGACCGGGATGCTCCTCGGGACGGGCACGGACGGGGCGCGGTCCGGGAGGAAGCCGTGGGTGCGGCCGGCCAGGTACTCGGCCTTGTAGCGCGGGACGTTCCGGTGCCAGTTGAGGATGCCCGCCATCCAGTTCTGCAGGTCGGTCACATAGCCCCGCATGATCTCCCGTGCCTCGTCGGACAGTTGGAAGTCGTCGTAGACCACGGGCAGTTCGTGGGCGACCACGTGCTCGAACTGTCGCATGCGCTGGTTCATCAGGTCCTGGACGACGCGGAGGGCGTCCGGGTAGTCGACACCGAAGAAGTTCTGCACGACCAGGATCGCGTTGTGGACCTCACCCTCGTACTCGATCTCCTTCTGGTACGAGAAGACGTCGTTGAGGAGGCAGGCGTAGTCGATCGCCGCGTTCTCCAGGGACCGCACCGGACCGGTGCGGTAGACCTCGGGCGGGACGGCCGGTCCGTGGCCGGCGCGGCACAGGCCCAGGGTCAGGTCGGAGCCGAAGGTGGCGCGTCGCATCTCCAGGTAGTCCACCGGGTCGGGGACGCGGTTCTGGATCTGGTTGGCCAGCTCCCACACCCACGCCTCGGTCATCGTGTCGACGGCCGCCTTCAGCGGGCGCCGCTCCTCGGGCGTCATGCCGGCCGTGGTGCGGGCCCACAGGTCGATCAGCGAGCGCTCCATGGCGTTGGCCGGCGGCGGGACCGGCTCACCGTCGAGCGGCATGCAGGCGGACAGGCGGGCGGTGGTCAGCCGGGCGGCGGCCAGGTCGCGCCGGTGGCCGTAGACCAGCGGGTAGTAGTCGTCGCCGTAGGTGCCGAAGGCGAGCCAGCCGGAGGCGAGATTCAGCTGCTCCTGGGTGGCGTCGGGGTCGAGACCGGCGGCGCACAGCGGGAGGTCGCAGCTGGCGAGCTTGTCCTCGTCCCAGACCCCCTCACTGAGGAAGCCGATCGCCCGTGACCACTCGAACAGGTGCCGCCGGGCGCCCTCCAGGGCGGGGCTCAGCTCCAGCGGGTACGGCATGCGGATGTCGGGGATGACCGACGGGCCGACCTTCCGGAAGGGCACGTGGGTGTAGGGGCGCACCCGCTCGGAGGCGGCCCGGGCGAGCAGCGCCCCGACGTCCGCCGCGGAGGTGCCCGGGCCGGTGAGCGTCTCCCAGGGGGCGCCGGGCCGGGCGCCCTCGTTCATGTACCTGCTGGAGCGCATGTGCCATTCGTGGCCGCCGGACTGCCAGTCCTGGAGGCCCTTCGCGTACGCCCCCACGGCGGCGACCTCGGCCGGGGTCAGGCCCTGCTCCAGGGCGACGGCCGGCACTTCGGTGAACGCGGTGTGCTCGAACTGGTGCAGCCGGGAGGTGAGGACGTCGTTGACCAGGTCGGCGGCCTCCTGGGTGGTGCAGCCGAAGAAGGTCTCCAGCACCAGCACCCCGTTGCTCAGCTCGCCCTCGTCCTCGACCTCCCGCTGGTAGGAGAAGAGGTCGTTGCGCAGGTGCACGGCGTCGGAGAACGTCTCCATCAGCACCCTGAGCGGCCTGGTACCGGCGACGGCGGCGGGCACCTCGGCGGTCGCGTACTCCACGAGCCCGGCCGACCAGGGGGCGCCGCCGACCTTGCGGCGCATCTCGATGTACTCGACCGGGTTGGCGATCCGGCCCTCGTTGATGTTGGACAGCTCCCACAGGGACTCGTTGAGCAGGTGCTCGGTGGCGACCGCGAAGCGGCGCCGCCAGTCCGCCGACATGGCCGGCACCGTGCGCCGCCACAGGTCGGCGAGGCCGGCCTCGACCGGGTTCTCCGGCTCGGGCATGCCGGTGTCGAGGTCGAGGGGCATGAAGAGGGGGAGCCGGTCCAGATGGGCCTTGCCGGCGACGCGGTCCTGGCTGCGCTTGAACTTCTCCAGGAAGTGGTCGTCGAAGAAGAAGACCCACACGTACCAGTCGGTGATCAGGGAGAGAGCCGGTCCGTCGCAGTCGGGGTGGGTGTAGGCGCAGAGCAGGCCGTAGTCGTGTGCGTCGAGGTCGGCTTGGTCCCAGACCCCGGAGCCCTCCAGCATCCCCATCTCGCGCGCCCACGTCGTCGAGTGGGCGCGCGCCTCGTCGAGATGCGGATTGAGCCGCGCCGGGTGCGGCAGGTAGAAGTGCGGCAGTTCGAACGGCTGTTGCGTCATGGCCGGGCACTACCCACGGCCCGTCGGACGCATCCTCCCGCCGGGACATGATCACACCATCGCGTGAATCAGGGGGAAAGGCGGGAACTTCCGCCCGCGACGGTCAGGCCCTCACCTGGATCAAGGCGTGCGTCCCGCTCGTCCTCCACCGCCCCTCCCCGCTCGCCTCCAGCGCCTCCTCGGTCTCCGCTGTCAGACCGGTGATCACGTCGGACTTCAGCGTGCGCAGCGCGGCGACCGGACCCGGGAAGTAGGCGGTGACGTCCGCGAAGGGAGTGGTCGGGGGCCACCGGCGGTCGCCCACCAGGCGCCGGTAGTTCAGGTCGCCCTTGAGGACGGTGACGGTGGCCGCGGCGAACTCCGCGCGCAGGTCGGCGGGCATCTCGGAGTACGGCAGCGGGGCACAGGAGAAGGGGTGGGCGCGGACGGTGACGCGGCCGTCGGTGAGCGCGGCCCACAGCCGGTCGCCGTGCGCCCGGGCCGCGCCGCCGGCCGCGGTGAGCCGCCGCAGCGCGTCGAGCACGTCGGCGGTGGTGGCGTCGGAGACGTAGTACGGGTACGGCTTGACGTGCAGGACGGCTCGGTCGACGCGGCCCTCGGCGAGCAGGTGGGACACGAGGAGCAGGTCGGGGACGAGTTCCCGGCCGGCGTTGTCGGCGACGAGGCAGAGGGTGGCCGGTCCGCGGCCTCCGGTGCGGTCGCGGACCGGCGGGAGCAGGGACAGGAGCGTGTCGCCGTCGTCGGCGACCAGCGCCGCCGCGCCGGCCCGGTCGTCGGCGCCGGCGGCGGAGAGGCGGAAACCGAGGTCCGCGCGGTTGCCCCAGAGCGATCCGTGCAGCAGGGCCCCGGTCCGCTCGCGTTCGGTCAGTGCGTCCAGGCCGTCGAGCGCGGCCAGTTCCTCGTCCGTCTCGGGGGCGTCGAGTTCGGCGAGCTTGGCGGGCCGGAAGGGGTCGACGCCCTGCCAGGGGCCGGGGCCGAAGTAGCCGACGGCGTCGAGGAGCCTGCGGTAGAAGTGGCTCTCGGCCCAGAGCCAGGGCACGTCGTACCAGGAGCGGCCGGCGTACTCGTCGATGCCCCAGGCGGCCCAGCGCTCACGGTCGCGGGGCTCGGCGTCTGTGGGCAGCGGCTCGATCACCCCGTCGGCGCAGCTCGCGAGGAGCGCGTCGAGGGCACGCCGCTGTTCGGGTCCGTAGGGGAACGACTCCCCGACCTGTCGGATGACGGCGGGGTGCCGTTCGGCCAGCACACCGTGCGGGAAGGAGCCGGGCTCGTCACCGCGGATGACGGGGGCGGAGGCGGTCGGGGTGTCGGGCATGCGGCTCACCGTACCGCGCGGTCGCGGCGGAGGCGGGGCGGCCGGTGCCCGTCTCCGGGCGCCGGCGTCAGGCCGCGTAGGTGTCGCGTTCCAGACGGGCCGCCAGGGTGAGGTAACGCGCGCGCCGGGTCACCGGGACCATGCCCCGGATGATGAGGTACCACATGCCGGCCAGGCGGCGCGGCTGGCGCGCGTCCGGTTCGAGCGTGCCGCTCACCAGGCGGGTGCCGACGATGGAGCAGACGAGGGTGTGGGCGACGGAGTCGACGTCGATGTCGGGGTGCACGTCGGACTGCCGGACGGCGTCCAGGAGGCGGGAGGAGGCGATCTCCCGCCACTCGGTGAAGGGGTGGGGCAGCGGTGGCCGTACCGGCACTCCCCCGGTGGCGAGCCGCAGTCCGGCGCGCAGGACCGGGCCCTCCTCGCACAGTCGGGCCATGCCGAAGGTGAGGCGCATCAGCGCCTCCAGGGAGGAGTACCCCCGGCCGTCCAGCTCCGTCGCCAGCCGGCGCGAGGTTCTGGACTGCATTTCCATGATCGCGTGGGCGAGGTCTTCCTTCGCCGCGAAGTGGAAGTACAGGGCGCCCTTGGTGACCCCGGCGTGGGCGACGATCTCGCTCAGACTGGTCGACTCGTAGCCCTGACGGTCGAACAGGTCGGCGGCGGCCCCGAGAATCGTCGCGCGGGTCTGCTCGGCGCGTAGCTGCCTCGCCATCGGCTGAACTCTCCTGGGCTGGAACTCAACAGGCCGTGCTGCCTGTCTTAACCCCCTGTACACGATAACTCACCGTCAGATCGTCCGGCCGGTGACCCCGGATTCTCGTCGCCCGGCCCGCACCTTCGAGGCACGGGCCGGGCGACGGCGGTCAGTTGACGTAGACCGTCTGGGAACCGTCGGTCACCGGGGCGTAGGTGGCCGTGAAGTAGCCGTTGGCGAAGCAGAGGCCCGAGCCGGACACCTTGGTGAAGTGCTGGTCGGCGAAGGCGATGGAGTTGCCGGTGTTGCTCGCGGTGCCGGTGAGGCCGGGAGCCTCGTAGACGCAGTTGATGCTGCCGAGGAGGGTGCGCAGGGCGACCGTGGTCCGGACCGTGGTGCCGCTCGGCGGGGTGACGGCGACGGTGCCGTCGGAGGACACGGTGGTGGTGTAGGGCAGGTTCTGCACCGTGATGCCGTTGACGCCGAGGACGCCGGTGACGTTGCTGGTGCAGCTGCCGCTGTCGAAGGTGTGGGCGGTGAGCGTCTCGGTGGCGGTGCCGGGCGCGGTCGGGTTGTCGGTGACCTTGACCGTGAACTGCGAGGAGGTGCACGAGACCCCGCTGGTGCCGGTGGCACTGGAGTGGAAGGTGGCACTGGTGCCGCTCGCCAGGGACGCGGTGAGGGTGTCTCCGACGGCGACGGGCGTGCCGCCGGCCGCGCCGGTGGTGAGGACGGGGGTGTCGGCTGCGGTGCCCGCGACGGCGGGGACCGCCGCGGGGAGGGTGAGCGCGGCCACGGCCGCGGTGAGGGTGAGCAGGTGACGAGTACGTGTACCGGTACGCATGCGGCTGCCTCTTCTCTGAAGTGGGGTTCGTGAAGCAGGGGTGGCCGGCCGCGGGGACGCGGCCGGGCCGATGCGACGAGATTCCGGGCCGTGCCGGACGAGCGCGTGCGTGACCCGTGGGGTACGGGTCGTGCCCGGGATGTGAGGTGCCCCGACGGGGGCGCGGCCCGGTGCTGTCCGGGGACAGTCCCGGGGCCGGGAACGCGGACGGTGCCGCGGAGACGGATCCGGCGCCACGGATCCGGGGAAACAGGGTCCGTTGTAGACCTGACGGTCAGTCAACGTCAATACGACGCGCACGAGTTGGCGCGGATCATGGCGTGTCGCCGGGGCGCCCGCGAGCGAGAAGCGGCAGGTGGCACACAATCCCCACTCTTTACTCACAACTTGCTTGACCGTGCCGTGTAACCACCGGTAACTTCCCGATTGGCTACTGGTGCGTAACGTGTAAGCCCTTGCAGCCGCCGGGAGTTGCCGGGAGGCGTGCGCGCCAGCCGCTGTCCGCGCCAGGACAACGTGCCGCTGAAGCCCGTTCCGCATTCACTGTGCCTCTGGGAGCAGACATGGCCTCGTCCTCGGACGCCACCCCGTCCGCCGGCAACACCCCCGAGCCCGAGAGCGGCCCGGAAAGCGTTTCCCGACCCGAAGCCGCCGACACCGGCACGCCGGCCGGACGCGGCCGGGTCAGGCTGCGCCGGGCCGCGGTGCTGGCGGTGCCCGCCGCCGCGGTCACCGCGGGGCTGGCGATCCTCACCGCCCAGGGCGCCCTGGGCGTGCAGTTCGCCATCTCCGGCATGCCCTTCACCGTCACCGCCACCGAGCTGGACGGCAACGGCTTCGCCCAGTTCGGCGGCCTCGACAACATGGCCGAGGGCAGCCCGAACGCCGGTGACACCGGCGGGCAGGTGCTGGTCGTCACCTCGGTGATCAAGGAGGCGAAGCTCACCAAGCTGTGCCAGAGCGTCGACCTGGGCGGCACCAACCTGCTCATCACCGCCGGCGGCGGCGACACCCGGGTCTCGGCGAAGGACCTCACCACCGACTCCACGGAGCTGTCGGGCGACGCCGCCTTCGACAACATCGAGATCGGCAACGACGCCAGCACCCTGGACAAGGCCGGCCCGAAGGGCCGCGGTCCGATCGGCGTCTTCAGCCAGCAGGCCGACACCGTGCACATCAAGAACCTGCGGCAGACCAACTACGCGACCACGGCCGGGGTCTTCAAGCTGCCCGGCCTGAAGATGCGCTTCAGCGGATCGGGCTGCTGATGCCGGGCGACCGGCGCGGGGGCTTTCGCGCCGCCTTCCGCGACTGGCGCTCGGGCCGGCCGTTCTGGGGCGGGCTGCTGCTCGCCCTGGCCGGAGCGGAGGTGCTGCTCACCATGAAGGCGTCGCTGAAGGTCGTCCTGCACGTCGGCATGCAGGGCGTGGCCGGCTACCTGCTGCCGGTCGTCATGCTGCTGTGCGGACTGCTGGCCCTGGTCAACCCCTCCCAGCGGCTCTTCTACTCGCTGATCGGGGTCCTGGCCTCGCTGGGCACCTGGGTCACGTCCAACCTGGGCGGGTTCATCGTCGGGCTGCTCCTGGGCTGCGTGGGCAGCTGCCTCGTCTTCGGCTGGCTGCCCGACCAGGAGTCCCGCCGCGACCGCCGGCGCCGCAGGAAGGCGGCCCGGACCGCGCGAGCGGCTCCGCCACCGCTGGAACCGCGGGCCGGCGAACCCGCCTGACACCGCGGGCGGCCGGCAGCGGCCGCCCCGCCCCGCCCTTCCGGCAGTCCGGCACCGGCGGGGCCGCGTCTTCCTGGCGGGCGACGCCGCCCACATACCGGGACCACTCGCCGCACGCTCCCGACCCACCCGGTACGCCCGCACCCGCGCCCCCGGCCCCACCCGCCGGACCCGACCGAACCACCCGGCGCCCGCGCCCCGGCACGCACCCGGAGCCGGGCGCCGGGCCGCGTGCGCCACCGGGCCGCGACGTACGCACGAGCCCCACCGGCCCCGTTCATCACGATGCGGCACCGACAACTCACACCTGGTCGCTGGTCACTTGACTACCGGCGCTCACTCACGGTTTGCTCCGGCCAGGCGAGATTCACCCGGTCGGCGCACTGACCCCGCGACTCCGGTCCACCTCGCTCCGTTCCTCCTGCTCGGCCGTACAGCGAGGTGCCGCACCCCCCATGAGTAGAACTCCCCAGCACGCCCGCTCCCCTCGGCGTGTCCGCACCGCGGCCGTCGTCGCGGCCGTCTGCCTGCTGGCGGCCGCCTGCTCGCCCCTCGGCGGGGACGAGGAGGACTCGGACGCGGCGGGCGGGCCGGGCGACGACCGGATGCGGATCGTCATGGTGACCCACGGCGGGGAGGGCGACGCCTTCTGGGACCGGGTGCGCAAGGGCGCCGAGGCCGCCGCCGCCAAGGACGGCGTCGACCTGACGTACGCCGGTGACGCCGACGCCGCGGACCAGGCCGAACTGGTGCGGGACGCGGTCCGCGACAAGGTGGACGGCATCGCCGTCACGCTCGCCAAGCCGCAGGCGATGAAGGGCCCGGTCGCCGAGGCCCGGAAGGCCGGCATCCCCGTCGTCGGCCTCAACTCCGGCATGGATGCCTGGCGTTCCGCGGGTCTCCTCGGGTACTTCGGCCAGGACGAGAGCGTCGCCGGCCGGGCCGTCGGCGACAGACTGAACGGCGTGAAGGCCGAGAAGGCCCTGTGCGTCATCCACGAGCGGGGCAACGTCGCCCTGGAGGCCCGCTGCGCCGGCGTGAAGAAGACCTTCCGGGGCGAGACCGAGATGCTGTACGTCGAGGGCACCGACATGAAGGCGGTGGGCGCCGCCGTCACCGCGCGGCTGCGGCAGGACTCGAGCATCGACGAGGTCGTCATGAACGGCGCGGCGTTCGCCCTGACGGCCGTCGAGTCGGTCGAGGAGGCGGGCAGCAAGGCGCAGGTCGTCACCTTCGACCTCGACGAGGAACTGATCGCCGCCGTCGAGCGCGGGGGCGTGCGGTTCGCGGTGGACCAGCAGCCGTACCTCCAGGGCTATCTCGCGGTGGACGCGCTCTGGCTGTACCGCACCAACGGCAACGTCAGCGGCGGTGGCGTGGCCCCCGTGCTGACCGGCCCGGCGTTCGTGACCCGGTCCGACGCCGACGCGGTGGCCGGGTTCGCCGCGGACGGCACCCGGTGACCGGCCCCCGCGGGCGCGCTGCCCGCCCCCTGCCCTCGCTCGCCCACTGACCGCCTAGGACGACGATGTCTGCACGGAAGGGTGCCCGGCGCCGCCTCGGCTCCATACGTCTCTCCCTGATCCTGCTGGCCCTGGTCCCCGGCGTCAGTCTCGCCGCGGTGTGGGGGGTGACGACGATCCAGATGTTCTCGGAGGGGCTGCGGCTGCGCGCCCAGACGGAGCTGAGCCGCTCCACCGGAGCCATGGGCACCGAGGCGACCCTCGCCCTGCAGAAGGAACGCAGTCTGTCCGCCGCCTGGCTGGCCGGACCGGACGGCTCCCGGGCCGCCCTGGACGCCCAGCGCAGGACGACGGACGCGGCGGTCGCCCAGCTGGTCGGCGAGTCCGAGGCGATCGAGCGCGCCCCCGACCGCGTCTCGGACCGGCTGTACTCGGTGCTCGGCTCGGTGGGCAGCCTCGAGTACTACCGCGATCAGGTGGACGAGCCCAGCGACATCACCGCCGAGCAGGCGCTCGGCCAGTACACCTCGATCATCGACGAGCAGATCCACGCCTTCCAGGAGCTGTCGCAGGTCGACGACGGCGACCTCACCTCGCAGGCCGGTCCGCTGGTCGCCCTGGAGCACGCGGCCGAACTCATGTCCCAGGAGGACGCCCGGCTCACCCTGTCCTGGCCGTCCGGCCGGATGGACGAGGCGGAGTGGGCGCAGTTCGCCCAGCTCGTCCACACCCGGCGCTGGCTCGTGAGGGACCAGATCGTCCCCTCTCTGAGCGGCGACGCCAAGACGCAGACCGAGCGCATCCTCACGAGCCCCGAGTGGCAGACCCTGGAGTCCGTCGAGGACGAGGTGCTGGCGGCCCGCGCCGCCGGCGGGAGCGACCGCATCGACCTGCCGGCCGCGCGGCAGCGGTGGACCGGGGCGCTGGCGAAGGTCTCCGACCAGTACGCGGAGCTGATCCGGCAGCAGACCGACGGGCTGCTCGACCGCAGCGCCGAGAACGCGCGCGGGCTGCTGATCAAGGCCGCGTCCCTCAGCGCGGGCGGCCTGGTCGCGCTGCTGCTCTGCGTCGGCATGTCCTGGCGCATCACGCGTTCGCTGTCCCGGCGGCTGCGCGGGCTGCGGCTGGCGACCCTGAGCCTGGCCGAGGAACGGCTGCCGGACGTGGTGGCCCGGCTGGAGCGGGGCGAGAAGGTCGACGTGGAGTCGGCGACCCCGCCGCTGGACTACGGCGGCGACGAACTCGGGCAGGTGGCGCAGGCGTTCAACACCGCGCAGCGCACCGCCGTGCACACCGCCGTCGAACTCGCCGACACCAGGCGCGGCTTCCAGAAGGTGATCCTCGGCATCGCCCGGCAGAGCCAGAACCTCGTCAACATGCAGCTCGGCAAGCTGGACGCGCTGGAGCGCGAACACACCGACCCGGAGATCCTCAAGGGCCTGTACGAACTGGACTCCACGGCCAGCCAGTTGCGCCGCTACGAGGAGAACCTGGTGATCATCGCCGGGGAGCAGCCCCGGCGCACCTGGCGCGAGCCCGTCTCGCTGGTGGACATCCTGCGCGGCGCCGTCGGCGAGGTCGCCCAGTACCAGCGGGTGGAGCTGCACACCGAGGAGGAGGTGGCGCTCGCGCCGCCCGCGGTGGCCGACGTGATCCATCTGCTGGCGGAGCTGATCGACAACGCGACCGCGTACTCCCCCGCTCCCCACCCCGTCGGGGTGCGGGCCGCGCTGGTCGCCAAGGGCCTGGCCGTCGAGATCGAGGACCGCGGGCTGGGGCTGTCGGAGGAGGACTACGCCTCGTTCAACGCCCAGTTGGCGGTACCGCCGCAGTTCGACGTGGTGGCGCTCGCGGACGACCTGCGGCTCGGCATGTTCGTGGTGGCCCGGCTCGCGCACCGGCACGGGATCACCGTCACGCTGCGTCCCTCGCCCTACGGCGGGACGACGGCGATCGTGCTGATCCCGCACGACATCGTGGTGCGGGAGCCGGCCGAGGACGGGGACGGCGGGGCGGACGGCGGGGTGCCGGCCTCCCGGGGTGCGGCCTCCGCGTCGTCCGCGCCGGCGCCCGCCCGGCATGCGTCGGCCCCCGAGGAGCGGCCCTCCCGGCCCGCGCGGCCGGTGCGCCCCGCGGGCCGCACGAGCCCGACCGCTCCGGCCGCTCCCGCCGCTCCGGTCGCCTCGCCCGCCGGGCGGGGCGGACTGGCGCCGCTGCCGCGCCGGGTGCCGCAGACCAGCCTGGCCGCCGAGCTGCGCGACGAGGCCCCCGCCACCGGCCGGGACGCCCCGGAGGCCGCCGCTGACGAGTACGCCGACTTCACCGCCGAACGCGCCGCCTCGTCCCTGGCCGGCTTCCAGCGCGGCACCCTGCGGGCCCAGGCCGAGGACCGGGACCCCGCGGAGAGGGACGCCGAGGACCGGGACCCGGAGACCGACGCCGACGCCGACGCGCAGGTCAGCGCCTCCCCCGCCCACTCCGCCCACACCCCCGCCGCCTCCGTCCCCGCCGCCCCTTCCACCCCGAACGCCGAACCCCGAACGCCGACGAAGGACACGCCATGACCCGACCCTCCCCCGCCACGCACACCGAGCTGGACCAGCTGCTCACCGGACTCGTGGAGCGGGTCGCCGACGTGAACCAGGCGGTGGTGCTCTCCGAGGACGGGCTGGTCGTCAGCAAGTCCACCGGCTTTCTGCGCGACGACGCCGAGCGGCTGGCGGCGACCGCGTCGGGTCTGATGAGCCTCAGCAAGGGCGTCAGCATGGACTTCCGCGGCGGCCCGGTGCGGCAGGCGCTGATCGAGATGGCCAACGGCTACCTGATACTCACCTCGGCCGGGCCCGGCGCCCATCTGGTCGTGCTGACCGGCTCGAACGCCGACGTGGGCGTGGTGGCGTACCAGATGAACATGCTGGTGAAGAAGATCGGCGAGCACCTGAGCGCGGCACCGCGGGCCACCGCCGGCCCCGGCGAGTGACGTGACGGGAGGCGACGCGGGAGGCCGGCTCGTGCGGCCGTTCGCCCTGACCGGCGGCCGGACCCGGCCCAGCCGCGCCGACTTCACCCTCATCACGACGGTGACCGCGCTCGACCCGCAGCCCGCCCGTGCCGCCCGGCCGCAACCCGAGCACCTGCGGATTCTGCGGCTGTGCGCCGAGCCGATGGCCGTGGCGGAGATCGCGGCCCGCCTCGACCTGCCGGTGAGCGTGATCGTCATCCTGCTCTCGGACCTCCTGGAGGCCGGCCGGATCACCGCCCGGCCGCCGCACCCGGTCGACCGCGTCACCCCGGACCTGGACCTGCTGCAGAAAGTGAGGGACGGCCTTGGCCGGCTCTGACCGCGCCGCTGAGGCGCCCACGGCTCACGCCTCCGCCCCGGCCGCGCCCGAGGCGGTGAAGATCCTGATCGCCGGCGGCTTCGGGGTCGGGAAGACGACGATGGTCGGCTCGGTCAGCGAGATCGCCCCGCTGCGCACCGAGGAGCCGCTGACCGCGGCGGGGCTGGACGTCGACGACCTCGCCGGGATCGAGGAGAAGCGGGCGACGACGGTCGCCCTGGACTTCGGGCGGATCACGATCGGCCGGGAGCTGGTGCTGTACCTGTTCGGCACGCCCGGTCAGCAGCGGTTCTGGTTCATGTGGAACGACCTGGCGATCGGGGCGCTGGGCGCCGTGGTGCTGGTGGACGTCCGCAGGCCCGAGTCGAGCTTCGCCGCCATCGACTTCTTCGAGCGGCGCGGCATCCCGTTCGTCGTCGGCGTCAACGGCTTCCACGGGCGGCACCCGTATCCGGCCGAGGAGATCCGGGAGGCGCTGGCGCTGCCGGAGCACGTGAAGGTGCTGCTGTGCGACGCGCGGGAGCGGACCTCCAGCCGGGACGTCCTCGTCGCCCTGATCGACCAGTTGATCGACGCCGCGGCCGGGGCCGCGGCGTCGTGAGGGGGCGTGGGGCGGGTCAGCTCAGACCGGCCGACTCCAGCCACTGCTTGGCCACGTCCAGCGGGTCCTTCTTGTCCAGCTGGACCTGGGCGTCCAGGTCGAGGAGGGTCTCGGTGTCCAGCTTCGCGGAGACCGCGTTCAGCGCGTCGACGCCTTCCTGGGGCAGGCCCTCCTTGTGGACGAGCGGGGTGACGTTCGCGTAGCCGAAGAGGTTCTCCGGGTCCTTCAGGACGACGAACTTCTCCTTGATGATGGTCGGGTCGGTGGTGAAGACGTCCGCCGCCTGCACGGTGTTCTTGGTCAGCGCCGACTGGGTCAGCGGGCCGCCCGCGTCCAGTGCCTTGAAGGACTTGAACTTCAGGCCGTACACGGACTCCAGGCCCTTGAGCCCCTGCTGCCTGGTCTGGAACTCGGGCGAGCCGCCGATGACCAGCTCGGGGGCTATGTCCTTGAGGTCGGCGAGGGTCGACTCGGCGGTGAGTCCGTGCTTCTTCGCGGTCTCGGCGTTGACGCTGACCGAGTCCTTGTTCTCGGCCGGTGAGGACTCCAGCAGCGTCAGCTTCTTGTCGAGCTTCGCCTTGACCGCCTCGTTCACGGCCTCGGCGGACTTCTGCCCGGCCTCGGGGTCGAGGTAGGCGAGCAGCGAGCCGTTGTACTCGGGCAGCACGGTGACCGAGCCGTTCTTCATCAGGCCGTACGTCGTCTCCCGGCTGCCGATGTTGTGCTTGTAGGTGACCTTGAGGCCCTTGGCCTTGAGCGCCTCTCCGTAGATGTCGGCGAGCAGGGTGCTCTCGGCGAAGTTGTTCGAGCCGACGACGACGGTGCCGGCCTCCGCCTTCTCCCCTGCCAGGGGGTTGTCGGAGGTGTCGTCGGAGGAGGAACAGCCCGCGAGCAGCGCCGCCGCGGCGGTGAGCGCGACGGCCGCCGCGCCGGTGTGCCTCGTCCTGGACCTGCTGCTCTTCGCGGTAGAAGTCATCCGTCGATCCAAACGAGCCATTCACAGGTCAGTCAAGAACGGCCTGGTTACGGTTTGTTCCCCATGGGGGGAACAAACTGCATGGGTCTGCGAAGGCGTCAGCGCCTGCGCACCCCCGGCGAGACCGCCAGCCGCCCCACCGCCCAGAACGCCGCGAGGGTGACCAGCGCCAGCAGGGCCACCAGGGTCGCGCCGCCGACCACCTTCTCGTAGTTCCGTTGGTAGAGGCCGTCGATGATGTACCGGCCGATCCCGCCGAGGCTGACGTACGCGGCGATGGTGGCCGTCGACACGACCTGGACGGCCGCCGAGCGCAGTCCGCTGAGCACCAGCGGCAGGGCGACGGGCAGTTCGACCCGGAAGAGGATGCTCGACTCGTGCATGCCCATGCCCCGCGCGGCGTCCACCGGGGCGGGGTCGACGGAGCGGACCGCCTCGTAGGTGGTCACCAGGATCGGCGGGATCGCGAGCACGACCAGCGGGATCATGACCGGCAGCAGGCCGATGCCGACGACGACGGCGATCAGCACCAGCAGGCCGAAGCTGGGCAGCGCGCGGGCGGCGGTGGCGACGAAGGCGACCGCGTTGCCGCCGCGCCCGGTGTGCCCGGTCAGCAGCCCGACGGGCAGCCCGATCGCGGCGGCGATGCCGAGCGCCAGCAGCGTGTACTGGACGTGCTCCAGCAGGCGTTGCGGTATCCCGTCGTAGCCGTGCCAGTGGGCGCTGTCGCTGAAGAAGGCGTTGACGAAGTTGAGGACGTTCACCGGGCGCCCGCCTCCTGGGACTCGGGGAGCGCAGCGGCCTTCTTCGGGCGGCGCCCGCCGTTCCTGCCGCGCGGCATCCACGGCGTCAGCAGATTGCGGAGCAGGACGAGGACCGCGTCGCACAGGATCGCCAGTACGGCGGTGGTGAGGACGGAGTTGACCGCCAGTTCGGGCCGGCCGTACTTCTGGGCGTCCGCGAGCAGGTTGCCGAGGGCGCCCTGGTTGCCGATGAGGGCGCCGACGCTGACCAGGGAGATGCTGGCGGACACGGCCACCCGCAGCCCGGCGAGGATCGCGGGCACGGCGATCGGCAACTGCACCTGGAGGTAGCGCCGTACCGGCCCGAAGCCCATGGCGGTGGACGCGGCCAGGGTCTCCTCGGGCACCGACCGCACGCCGTCGACGATGGCCGGGACGAGCACCACCAGGCTGTAGACGGCCAGCGGGATCATCACCGTGAGTTCGGTCTGGCCGGTGTAGTCGATGAGGACGACGAAGACCGCCAGCGACGGGATGGCGTAGAACACCGTGGTCACGCCGAGCACGGGCGGGTACAGCCAGCGGAACCGCACGCAGAGCTGGGCGACGGGCAGCGCGGCGAGCAGCCCGGCGAGGACCGGCAGCAGCGCCTCGCGCAGGTGCAGGCCGATCAGGCCGAAGTAGGTGTTGTCGAGGTCGCTCGGGATGTCGAAGAAGCCGTTCACGGGGCGGCCTTCGCGATGCCGGCGGCCCCCGCGGGCCGGTCGCCGTCGGTCCCCGTGCCCGCCGTCCGGCCGTCCGCCGCGCCGTGGGCGGTGCGGATCGCCTCGCCGATGGTCTGCTGGGAGGCGACACCGGTGACCCGCCCGTCGCCGTCCACGGCGACCGCCCAGCCGGTGGGCGAGAGCACGGCGCAGTCCAGGGCGGCCCGCAGCGAGTCGGTGCCGGGCACGAAGGGCCGCCCGTACGGCAGCAGCCGCTCGGCCGCGATGTCACCGGCGGTCAGGTCCCGCGGCTCGGACCAGCCCAGCGGGCGGCCCTCCACGTCGGTCACCAGCAGGTAGGGGGCGTCGGGCGCGGCGAGTTGTTCGGCCGTGGCGTCCACGCGCACGACCGGGGCCGTCGTCAGTTGCAGGCCCTCGGAGGCGAAGAAGGACAGCCGCCGGATGCCCCGGTCGGCGCCGAGGAAGTCCTCGACGAAGTCGTCCGCGGGGTCCGACAGGAGTTCGGCGGGCGGCGCGTACTGGGCGAGACGGCCACCGGTGCGCATCACCGCGACCATGGTGCCGAGCTTGATGGCCTCGTCGATGTCGTGGGTGACGAAGACGATGGTCTTGCCCAGCTCGTCCTGGATGCGCAGCAGTTCGTCCTGGAGGCCCTTGCGGACCACGGGGTCGACGGCGGAGAACGGCTCGTCCATGAGGAGCACGGGCGGGTCGGCGGCGAGCGCCCGCGCCACGCCCACGCGCTGCTGCTGGCCGCCGGAGAGCTGGTACGGGTACCGCTTGGCGAGGGAGGCGTCGAGCCCCACCCGCTCCATCAGCTCCCTGGCGCGCTCCCGGGACTTCTGCTTGCCCCAGCCGATCATGCGGGGGACGGTGGCGATGTTGTCGAGGATCGTCCGGTGCTGGAAGAGACCGGCGTTCTGGATGACGTATCCCATCGACCGGCGCAGTGCGGTGACCGGCTGCCGCTGGAGGTCGGCGCCGTCGAGGGTGATGGTGCCCTCGGTGGGCTCGACCATCCTGTTGATCATCCGCAGGGTCGTCGTCTTGCCGCAGCCCGAGGGCCCGACGAGGACCGTGATCGAGCGGTCGGGTATCTCCAGCGTCAGCCGGTCGACCGCCACGGTGCCGTCCGGATACCGCTTGGTGACTGAATCCATCCGTATCAAAACGCCGAAAACCCTTCGGGTGGGCGGAAAGTTCTGGCCAGGTCGCTACGGTTCGCTGCCGGGAGAGTCTAGACGTCCGGTGTCACGGAACCGTGGTGACCGTGTGGGGCCCTCCCCCGCCCCGCGAGATGCGGGGGAAGCCTCACCCGGCGGTCCTGTCGTCTTCCTGTCGGTCCACTCCCGGGTCCTTATCGATCGGGCGGCCGGTGGCGCAGTATGTGCGGGTGGAAAAAGTACGCCTCCTCGTGGTGGACGACGACCCGCCCATCGCCGATCTCGTGGCCACGGTCGCCCGCTACGAGGGCTGGGAGGCGGTCACCGCCGACTCCGGCGAGCAGGCGCTGCGGCTGGCCGGTGACTTCCGGCCGGACATCGTGGTGCTGGACCTGATGCTGCCGGACGTCGACGGCTTCGGGGTGCTGGACCGGCTGCGCCGCTCGGGCACGATGGTGCCGGTGGTGTTCCTCACCGCCCGCGACGGGGTCGCCGACCGGGTGGCGGGGCTGACCCGGGGCGGGGACGACTACCTGGTCAAGCCGTTCGCGGTGGAGGAGTTGATGGCCCGGCTGCGGACCGTGCTGCGGCGCAGCGCCGGGCCGGACCACCCGCGGTCGGTGCTGCGGGTGGCGGACCTGACGATGGACGAGGACACCCGGGAGGTGCGCCGGGGCGAGCGGCGGCTGTCGCTGACGCCGACGGAGTACGAGGTGCTGCGCTATCTGATGCGCAGGTCGCCGGCGGTGCTGACCAAGGCGCAGATCCTCGACCACGTGTGGGAGTACGGCTTCGGCGGCCGGTCCAACGTCGTGGAGCTGGTCGTCAGCCGGCTGCGCCGCAAGCTCGACGACGCCGCGTCCGACGGCGATGACGCCGAGCCTCTGATCCGGACGGTGCGCGGCTTCGGATACATGATCCGGCCGGCGGCCCGGTGATACGGCGCTGGTGGCGGGCCTACCGCGGACTGCGGCTCGGGACCCGGCTGGCGCTGGGCCTGGGCGTGCTGTCGCTGGCGGTGTTCGCCGTGGTCGGCACGGCGCTGACCGCGTACATGCGGGACTATCTGGAACGCCAGCTCGCCGACCAGATGAAGCTGGTGCAGGCCGTGCAGTCCAAGGACGCGGCGGCGCACGGCACGGTGCGGCGCAAGCCGTACTACGGCTGGTACACGGCCGTCTACGACGTCTCCGGCGGCTCCGCCGACCTGCGCACGCCCGCCGAGGTGCCGGCGGACAGCCGGGCCCTGACCGACCTGGCGCGCACGACGGCCCGTGCCGAGGAGGACCTGACCCGCACCGTGCGGATCGACGGCCACGGCCCCTATCTGCTGCGGGCCTGCGAGGTGGAGCCCGGGGTGGTGCTGGTCAGCGCCGCGCCGATGGGGGACGTCGAGGACACCGTGGACCGGTTGATCGCGGTGCAGGCCGTCGTGTTCGGCCTGGCGCTGCTGGCGCTGGTGCTGTTCGGGCGGCGGATGCTGCGGCGCGGACTGAAGCCGCTGAGCGACATGGCGGGCACGGCGCACGGCATCGCCTCGCACGACCTGTCCGAGTCGGCCGCCCGGCTGCCGCTGCGGGTGGACGGCCGGGACGGCGGCCGGGAGGTGGCGGAGCTGCGGACCGCGTTCAACACGATGCTGGAGCACATCGACGCCTCGCTGGCGGTGCGCGCCGAGTCCGAGCAGCGGCTGCGCCGCTTCGTCGCGGACGCCTCGCACGAGCTGCGCACCCCGCTGATGTCGGTGCGGGGCTACGCCGACCTGTTCCGGTACGCGGCGGCCAACGAGCCCGGGGAGCGGGAGCGGCACCTGGCCCGGCTGCGCGCCGAGGCTGCCCGGATGGGGGTGCTCCTCGACGACCTGCTGCTCCTCGCCCGGCTGGACGCGGCCGAGGTGGAGGCGCCGCTGCGCTGGGAGGAGGCGGACCTGGCGGAGCTGGTCCGGCAGGCGGCCGACGCCTTCCGCGCCGGTCATCCGGACCATCCGCTGACGGTGACGGCCGGGCCGGCGGCGGTGAAGCTGCGCATGGACCCGCAACGCATCCGGCAGGTGCTCGACAACCTGCTCACCAACGCGGCCGTGCACACCCCACCGGGCACGAAGGTCTCGGTCACGGTGTCGGCGGCGGACGACAGCGTGACGATGGCCGTCGCGGACACCGGGCCGGGTGTCCCGACGGCCGACCGGGAGCGGATCTTCGACCGCTTCTACCGCGTCGACAAGGCCCGCAGCCGCGACCGGGGCGGCAGCGGGCTGGGCCTCTCCGTCGCCGGCTCCCTGGTGCGGGCGCACGGCGGCAGGATCTCGCTGGGCGGCGAACCGGGGACGACGGTCTTCACCGTGACGCTCCCGGCCGCCGCCGACTGAGCGGGTGCCTCAGCCCTCGGCGGGCTGGAGCCGCAGCGCGATGCTGTTGATGCAGTACCGCTGGTCGGTCGGGGTCGGGTAGCCCTCGCCCTTGAAGACATGGCCGAGGTGCGAACCGCAGCGCGCGCACCGCACCTCCGTGCGGACCATGCCGTGCGAGCGGTCCTCGATCAGCTCGACGGCGTCGGTGTCCTTCGGGTCGAAGAAGGACGGCCAGCCGCAGTGCGACTCGAACTTCGTCTCCGAGGTGAACAGGTCGGCGCCGCAGGCACGGCAGGAGTAGACGCCCTCGGTCTTGGTGTCGGTGTACTCACCGGTGAAGGCGGGCTCGGTGGCGGCCTGCCGCAGCACGGCGTACTCGGCCGGGGCCAGCTCCGCGCGCCACTGCTCGTCCGGCTTCTCGACGTCGTACGACATGAGTCCTCAGCCCCTTACTTCGCCTTGCTCGACAGCTCGTCCAGGATGCGCGGTCCGAGGTCGGTGACGTCGCCCGCGCCCATGGTGAGAACGAGATCACCGGCCTTCGCCATTCCCGCGACCACCGCGGGCGACTCGGCCTTGTCGTGCACCGGCGTCACGTCCGCGCCCGCGGCGCGGGCCGCCTCGATGATCAGCTCGCTGGTGACGCCCGGGATCGGGTCCTCGCGCGCCGGGTAGATGTCGAGGACGACCGAGGCGTCCGCCAGCGCCAGCGCCTGGCCCATCTCCTTGCCCAGCTCCTGGGTGCGGGAGAACAGGTGGGGCTGGAAGAGGACGAGGATGCGGGCCTCGCCGACGGCGGCGCGCATGGCCTCCAGGTCGGCGGTCATCTCGGTGGGGTGGTGCGCGTAGGAGTCGACGACCTGGACGCCGGCCGCCTCGCCCTTGAGCTGGAGGCGCCGCTTGACGCCCGTGTAGGCGGCCAGCGCGGGGGCCAGCTCGGCGGCGGGGACGCCGAGGGCCGCGCCCGCGGCGAGGGCGGCGACGGCGTTGTGGGCGTAGTGGCGGCCGGGGACGGAGACGGTGAAGGTCAGCTCGGCGCCGTCCAGGACGACGGTGACCTCGCTCTTGAGGCCCTGCGGGACGACCGACAGGATGCGCACGTCGGCGTCCTCGGACTCCCCGTACGTCACCGTCCGCACCTTGCCGGCCAGCCGCCGGGTCAGCTCCCGGGAGCCCTCGTGGTCGGCGGCGATCACCAGGGTGCCGCCGGGGACGATCCGGCCGGCGAAGGTCTCGAAGGACTCGTAGATCTCGTCCATCGAGGCGTAGTTGGCGTGGTGGTCCAGCTCCACGTTGAGGACGATGGCGACCTCGGGGGCGTACTTGTGGAAGCTGCGGTCGCTCTCGTCGGCCTCGGCGACGAAGATCTCGCCCTCGCCGTGCAGGGCGTTGGAGCCGGGCGCGTCCAGGTCGCCGCCGATCGCGTACGACGGGTTCAGGCCCAGCTCGGACAGGGAGACCGCCAGCATCGAGGTGGTGGTGGTCTTGCCGTGGGTGCCGGCGACGGCGAGCGGGCGCGTCCCGTGCATCAGGGCGGCGAGGGCGTCGGAGCGGTGGACGACCGGGATGCCCAGCTCGGCGGCGCGGGCCAGCTCCGGGTTGTCCTCGCGGATCGCCGAGGAGACGACCACGCAGGTCGCGTCGTCGGCGAGGTGCGCGGCCGCGTGCCCGATGTGCACGGTGGCGCCCAGCGCGCGCAGGGCCTCGGCGGTCGCGGACTCCTTGGCGTCACTGCCCGCAACCGCGGCCCCGCGCTGGGCGAGGATCTTGGCGATGCCCGACATTCCGGCGCCGCCGATGCCGATGAAGTGCGGTCGGTCCATGGCGGTAGGAAGGCCGGGTGCCATGCGCTGTTCTCCCCAGAGGTGCGACGGGTGTCCGTGGGTGGTCTGCCGGTGGGCGCGCCCCCGGCGGGCGGGAGCGCGGCCCAAGCCTATGCCTTGCTGTGGGAGAACAGTTTCAGGACCGGCACGCCGACCTTGTGGCGGGCCCGCGAGGCCCAGTCCCGGTGGAAGAACTCCTCGACGTAGTGCGGGTCGGTCAGGACGATCACCTCGTCCGCGCCGATCTCCATGACCAGGGATTTCAGCTCGTCCAGCGGGTGGTCCTCGATCAGGCGGCCCTCCGCCCGGGCGCCGGACGCGCGCAGGGCGGTGAGGGACACCTCCAGGGCCCGCTGCCCGACGCTCTGCGCCTCCTCGCCCTCGGGCGTCTCGCCCTCCCGCACGGCGTCGTCCAGCTCACCGAGCGCGACGTCGTCGATCGCTCTCAGCAGCCGGTCCGCCTGGTCGCCGCGCGGCTGGAGCAGCACGTGGAAGGCGGTCTCCTCCTCGCCGTGCAAGGTGGTGACGAACTCCACGTCGGCGGACGTCATGGCCTTCTCGATCATCAAAACGCTTGTGAACACCAGGCGCCCCTTCTCCTTCGAGAGCCCGCGGGCCCTCCTTCCACGGGTCGTACCGAACCCTGCGGAAACCATCCTGCCCCGTGATCGCACGGGTACTGCCGGATTCAGTGTGCCCGTCGCGGACTAAACGGAACGGCAGATTCCGCCGATTCCCGGAAGCGCGCTAACGCCCGAACCCCAGTCCGGTCGCCGCCGCCGGGCCCGGGGCGGAACGGCCCTGGTCGCGCCGGTACCGGCTGAAGAGGAAACCTTCCTCCTCCAACAGGGACTCCAACACGAACCGCCGCGGGACCTCGACCGACGGCCCGCCCGCGATCCGCTGGGCGCCGCCCGCGGTGAGCGTCGGCGAGATCGTCAGACACAGCTCGTCGAGCACCCCGGAGGCGATGAACTGCCCGAGCAGCCGCGGGCCGCCCTCGGTCAGCAGCCGGGTGTACCCGAGCGCGGCCAGCGCCTCGACGGCGCGGGCCGGGTCCACGCCGACGCCGTCACCGGCGATCACCACCCGGGCTCCGGCCCTCTCGGCGGCCGCGATCCGGTCGGGGGGCGCGGCGGCACCGGTCAGGACCAGGGTGGGCACCAGCGGCGAGGTGTACAGCGGCAGCGAGAAGTCCAGCTCCAGGCCGGCGCTGACCACGGCGATCGCCGGCGCGGGGCGCTGCCCGGCGGCTTCGCGCAGCTCCGCGAACCCGGCGCGCGACCGGGCCGGGCGGTACCCCTCCTGGCGCACGGTCTCGGCGCCGGCGATCACGACGTCCGCGAGGGCGCGCAGGGTGCCGAAGACGCGCATGTCGGCCGCGCCCGAGATGGGCTGGGAGCGGCCGTCGTGCTGGGCCGCGCCGTCGAGGGTGGAGACCATGTTCGCCCGCAGCCAGGCGCCCGAGCCCGTCCACCGGTCCGGCTCGGGATAGGCGTAGGCCGCGGCCAGCTCGGCCAGGCTCCACTCCCGGTCGGCCCCGTCGAGGGCGGGGCCGGCTGTCTGATCGGTCACAGGGACGGGGAACAGGCGTCGCATGCGGTGCAGTGTTCCACGCGCCGGGTCACCGAACCGCGCGGCCGTTCGGGTACCGCCCGTTCACGCGGGGGCGGGGGCGGGCGCAGGGGCGGGGGCGTTAGCCCAGAGCGCGCTCCCCGTGATCGCGAGCCTCGTGCCGCCGGGCGGCGGACGGGCACGGGCGGGCGCGGCGGCCCCCCGCGAGCGCCGGACCGCGCCACCCACCCCCGCCCGGCCCGCACACCCCGGACCACCACGCGGCACCACCCGGCCCGCACGCCCCGGACCACCACGCGGCACCACCCGGCCCGGGCACGCCGGCCCCCGCTCCGGCCCGACCCTCGTCGAAGCCGCCCCCCTCCGCCCCGGCCCGCCCCACACCGAAACGGCCCCCCTGCCCCGGCCACCCGGGCCGAGACGGCCGCCCCCCTGCCCCGGCCACCCCTGCCGAGACAGGCACCCCCGCCCCGCACCGCCCCACCCCGCACCGCACCGAAGCCGCCCCCTCCGCGCAGGCCCTACCATGGACCACCGTGTCGTCCTCCTCCCCCTCCTCCGGTTCCGCCGCCCCCGGCCCCGCCCCGATAGCCGGGACGGCCTCCGCCCCGCTCTCCCTGTGCGCCCGCGAGCCCCACGTCCCCGCGGAGCGCCTGGTCGCCGAGATGGTGCCCCCGCCCCGCTTCGACTCGGTCCGCTTCAGCACGTACATCCCGGACCCGAACCAGCCCAGCCAGAGCGAGGCCGTACGGGTCCTGGAGGAGTTCGCGACCGGACTGGGCGCGAGCCCCGCCGCCACCGGCAAGCGCGGCTTCCTCGGCTTCGGCCGGAGCAAGGCCCCGAAGGCCCCCGCCGGCCCCCGCGGCGTCTACCTCGACGGCGGTTACGGCGTCGGCAAGACCCACCTGCTGGCCTCCCTGTGGCACGCCACCCCGGCGGAGCCGGAGCGCAAGGCGTTCGGCACCTTCGTGGAGCTGACCAACCTCGTGGGCGCCCTCGGCTTCCAGCAGACCGTGCGTACCCTCTCCGACCACCGCCTGCTGTGCATCGACGAGTTCGAGCTGGACGACCCCGGCGACACCGTCCTGGTCTCCAGCCTGCTCGCCCGGCTCGTCGAGGCCGGCGTCGCGCTCGCCGCCACCTCCAACACGCTGCCGGGCAAGCTCGGCGAGGGACGCTTCGCCGCCGCCGACTTCCTGCGCGAGATCCAGGGCCTGTCCGCCCACTTCCGCACCCTGCGCATCGACGGCGAGGACTACCGCCACCGCGGCCTGCCCGAGGCACCGGCCCCCTACTCCGACGAGCAGGTCACCCGCGCGGCACGGGCCACCGAGGGCGCCTCGCTGGACGACTTCCCGGCCCTCCTGGACCACCTCGCCCGCGTCCACCCCAGCCGCTACGGCGCCCTGACCGACGGCCTCGCCGCCGTCTGCCTGACCGGCGTGCGCCCGGTGCCCGACCAGTCGACGGCGCTGCGCCTGGTCGTCCTCGCCGACCGGCTCTACGACCGCGAGGTGCCCGTGCTCGCCTCCGGGCTGCCCTTCGACCGGCTCTTCGGCGAGGAGATGCTGAAGGGCGGGTACCGCAAGAAGTACTTCCGGGCGATCTCCCGCCTCACCGCGCTCGCCCGGGACGCGGCCCGACTGGTCGACACCCCCTGAGGAACGGTCGGTTCCCGCCAACCAACCCGCCATTTTGAGGCTCTTCCCGGCCCGTAACGCCACGTTAACCCTGCAAAGTCCTTTGCAGGGTTAACGTGTTTCTTGACCGCGCGTTGACCATGCTTTTGCCGGGCGTTGACCTGTGTCCCGGCATATACCAGCGGCAGGAAATGCCTGGAAGGGGGCGCATGTTCCGAGGCACGACGGCCCGGACCGTGGTTCCGATCCTCGCCGCCGTCCTGTTCGCGCTCCAGTTCTTCACTCCCGCCGCATCCTTCGCATCCGCGCATACGAGCGGTGATGCCGTGGCCCACGCCCGCCCCGGAGACCCCGCCTCGGGCCTGGCGCCGCACGACGAGACCGCCACCTGCCACGAGGGCGGCCGCACGGGCGATCCGACCACCGCCCCGCGCGTCCGCGACCGTCACCGCGGCACCGCCGCGCCCCAGCCCGACACCCCTCAGCGCGCGCTGCACCGACACGCGGTGCCGGCGGTACCCGAACCCGTCGACCCCGGGCGCGGCGCCGGGCACCCCTCGAGACCGGCGGCGGACCACTCCCCCGCGACCCTCCAGGTCTTCCGCTGCTGAGAGACCGGCCGGCACATCCCCCACCTCTGTCCCGACCGTCCGACGCGCCCCCACGGCGCGCCAGGAGGAACCACCGCATCATGCAGCCCCTCATCGACAACGCCCGCACGTTCGGACAGCGCCCTGAGGAGTTCGCCGGGCACGCCGAAGGCCAGTCGCCCGAAGTCCTGTTCATCACCTGCTCCGACTCCCGGGTCGTACCGGCCCTGATCACCGGGGCCCGGCCCGGCCAGCTCTTCGAGCTGCGCACCGCCGGCAACATCGTCCCGCCGCACGGCGCCGGGCGCCCCTCCGGCGAGGCGGCCACGATCGAGTACGCCGTCGAGGTCCTCGGCGTCACCGACATCGTGGTCTGCGGCCACTCGCACTGCGGCGCCGTCGGCGCCCTGGTGCGCGGGGACGACCTGACCGCCGTACCCGCCGTCCGCGACTGGCTGGCCGAGGCCGCGGACGAGCCGAAGCCCTGCGACCCCGCCGACCCCACGGTCGCCGAGGCCGTCCAGCACCACGTCCTGTCGCAGCTGCTGCGCCTGCGCTCCTACCCGTGTGTGGAGCGGCGGCTGACGGAGGGCCGGCTGCGGATGCACGGCTGGTACTACGAGGTCCACACCGGGGTCGTACGCGAACACCGGGCGGACACCGACACGTTCGAGACGCTGTGAGCGCCGCGATGACCTCGATATCCCGCAAGTTCCCGCATCTGCGGCAGGACTTCACCGCCTCGCTCGTCGTCTTCCTGGTCGCCCTCCCGCTGTGCGTGGGGGTGGCCGTCGCCTCCGGTGTCCCGGCCGAACTCGGCCTGGTCACGGGCATCGTGGGCGGCCTGGTGACCGGACTCCTGCCGGGCAGCAGCCTCCAGGTGTCCGGTCCGGCCGCCGGCCTGACCGTGCTGGTCTTCGGCGCGGTCGACTCCTACGGACTGGCCGCACTCGGCGTGATCGTGCTGGCCACCGGTCTGATCCAGCTCGCGATGGGCGCCCTGAAACTCGGGCGCTGGTTCCGGGCGATCTCCCTGTCGGTCGTCGAGGGCATGCTGGCCGGCATCGGCCTGGTGCTCATCGCCGGCCAGCTCTACTCGGCGGCCGGGCTGGAGGCGCCCTCCTCCGGCGTCGACAAGCTCATCGGGCTGCCCGGGGCCGCCGCCGACGCGCTGGGCAGCACCGAGGCGCTGACCTCGCTCGCCCTCGGCGCGGGCACCGTCGCGGTGATGGTGCTGTGGAAGCGGCTGCCGAAGGCGGCGCAGACCGTGCCGGGCGCGCTGGCCGCGGTCGGCCTGGCCACGGCCGTCACGGCGGCGTTCGGACTGTCGGTGGCGACCGTCGAGGTGAGCGGCCTGCTGGACGTGATCCAGCCGCCCGGCGCCGACGCCTTCGGCGAGCTGGCGAACGTGGGCCTGCTGGGCACGATCGTCGCCTTCACGCTGATCGCCTCGGCGGAGAGCCTGTTCAGCGCCGCGGCGGTGGACCGGCTCCACAAGGGCCCCCGCACCGAGTACAACAAGGAGCTGATGGCGCAGGGCGCCGGCAACACGGTGTGCGGCGTCCTCGGCGCGCTGCCGATGACCGCGGTCATCGTGCGCAGCTCCGCCAATGTGAGCGCGGGCGCGCGCACCAAGGCGTCCCGGGTGATGCACGGGGTGTGGCTGCTGCTGTTCGCGGCGCTGCTGCCGTCCGTGCTGGCCCTGATCCCGCTGCCCGCGCTGGCGGGCATCCTGGTCCACGCGGGCTGGAAGCTGATCCCGTTCCGCAGCATCGTGCCGCTGTGGCGCGATCACCGGGGCGAGGCGCTGATCCTGGTGGTCACGGCGGTGTCCATCGTCGCGGTGAACATGTTCGAGGGCGTGCTGATCGGTCTGGCCCTGTCCGTGGTCAAGACCGCCTGGGAGGCCTCGCACCTCAAGCTGGAGATCGTCGACAAGGGCGCCGGCCCGATCCAGGCGCACCTGACGGGCAACGCGACCTTCCTCCGGCTGCCGAAGATCCTGGAGAGCCTGGAGGCGCTGCCGCAGGACCGGCCGGTCGAGCTGGACCTGTCCGGGCTGCACCACCTGGACCACGCCTGCCGCACCGCGCTGGAGAACTGGGCCGAACGGCACAGCTCCGCCGGCACGGACCCGGTGAAGGTCACCGAACCGGCGACGGCGGCGGTGTAGGCCCGTCGGCACAGGTCGGCGTGCGTCGGTGATGGTCGGCACCTCGTCGACCTGCGGAGGTCCGGTCCGGGGCATGGCCTCGGGCCGGGCCTCCGGCATATCGTGACAGGAGTGGGCGAATCGGTCCTCAGTCCTCAGTGCGAGGAGGTCGCCATGCTCCAGGAGCTGCTGACTGCGGCTGCCGCCGCCGGGAGCGCCGGGGTGCTGTACTTCGCGTCGGCGGCGCGGATCGTCAAGCAGTACGAGCGCGGGGTCGTCCTCCGGCTCGGCCGGCTCACCGGTGAGGTGCGGCAGCCCGGCTTCACCCTGATCGTTCCCGTGGTGGACCGGCTGCACAAGGTCAACATGCAGATCGTGACGCTGCCGGTGCCCGCCCAGGAAGGCATCACCCGGGACAACGTGACCGTCCGCGTGGACGCGGTCGTCTACTTCAAGGTGGTCGACGCCGCCAACGCGCTCATCCGCGTCGAGGACTACAAGTTCGCCGTGTCCCAGATGGCGCAGACGTCGCTGCGGTCGATCATCGGCAAGAGCGACCTGGACGACCTGCTGTCCAACCGGGAGAAGCTGAACCAGGGCCTGGAGCTGATGATCGACAGCCCCGCCGTCGGCTGGGGCGTGCAGATCGACCGTGTAGAGATCAAGGACGTGTCGCTGCCCGAGACCATGAAACGCTCGATGGCCCGGCAGGCCGAGGCCGACCGCGAGCGGCGGGCCCGGGTCATCAACGCCGATGCCGAGCGCCAGGCGTCCAAGGTGCTCGCCGAGGCCGCCCGGGAGATGTCCGAGACCCCGGCCGCGCTGCAACTGCGGCTGCTGCAGACGGTGGTGGCGGTGGCCGCCGAGAAGAACTCGACCCTGGTACTGCCGTTCCCGGTGGAGCTGCTGCGGTTCCTGGAGAACCCGCAGCGGGTGCCGGCCGGCCCCACCCCTGAGCGGCCGGCCGCCACGTGACGCGTGTAGCGCGCATGGTTCCCGGGAAACGTGCCAGGTGATAGACACAGCGGGTCACAGTCCTGTCCGCCAGCAGGAAGGTCACCCCATGTCCATCTCCAGCCGTCCGGCGACTCGACGCCAGGTACTAGCCCGCAGCGGGGCCCTGGGCGCAGGCATCGCCTTCACCGGAGCCCTCTCCGAACTCTTCGCCGGCACCGCCGCCGCGCAGTCCCTGGGCCACGCCGGATACGGCCCCCTGGTCCCCGACCCCGACGGGCTGCTGGACCTGCCCCGGGGGTTCCGCTACCGCGTCCTGTCCCGGGAGGGGGACCAGCTGCGCTCGGGCGAGGGCCCGGTCCCGTCCAACCACGACGGCATGTCCGCCTTCCCGGGCAGACACGGCCGCGTCCACCTCGTGCGCAACCACGAGAACCGCGCCGACGGCCGGGTCCCCGTGCCCACGGTGAAGGGGCTGACGTACGACCCGGAGGGCAAGGGCGGCTGCACCGCCCTCACCCTGGACCACCGCAACCACGTCCGCGACGAACGGGTCGCGATCGCCGGTACGGCCGTCAACTGCGCGGGCGGGCCCACCCCCTGGCACACCTGGCTGACCTGCGAGGAGACCGAGGACAAGGCCGGCACCAACGGCTACACCAAGGACCACGGCTTCATCTTCGAGGTCGACCCGGTGGACCCGCACCGCACCGGCGCCGTACCGCTGACCGCGATGGGCCGCTTCCAGCACGAGGCGATCGCCGTGGACCCGCGCCGGGGCGTCGTCTACGAGACCGAGGACGCCTTCGAGCGGCCGTTCGGCCTCTTCTACCGCTTCCTGCCCGAGAAGCCGCTGGGCGGAACGGGCTCGCTGCGGGCGGGCGGCCGGCTCCAGGCGATGCGGGTGCCGGGCGTGCCGGACCTCTCCTCGATCCAGGAGACCGGCGCGTCCTTCGACGGCGTCGAGTGGGTGGACGTACCCGACCCGCTGGCCGCCGAGACCCCGATCCGGTTCCAGGACTTCGGCCGGGGCGGCATCACCCACGCGCAGAAGCTGGAGGGCTGCTACTGGGGCGGGCGCAGCGTCTACTTCGTGTCCTCCTTCGCCCGCAGCGCGGAGGGCTCGGCGGCCGACCACTACGGGCAGATCTGGCGCTACGACCCCGAGCGGCGCCGGCTCACCCTGGTGATCGTCTTCGGTCCGGACACCGACGTGCGACTGCCGGGCGAGTCCCCGGACAACATCTGCCTGGCACCCAGCGGCGGCCTCATGGTCTGCGAGGACGGCAACGGCGCCCAGCACGTCTACGGCGTCACCCGGCGCGGCGAGGTCTACGCGATGGCCCGCGGCGCCCAGAACATCGGGACGGAGGAGGAGCCCGAGTGGGGTGAGTTCGCCGGGGTGACCTTCTCGCCCGACGGGGACACCATGTACGTCAACTGCTACACGCCCGGGACCACCTTCGCGGTGACCGGCCCCTGGCGCGGGTGACCCCGGGCGCGCCGCCCGGTCACTGAAGCCCCGGCCTGTGGGTACTCGACTCCGCATGACGGAGAACGCGCAGGTCAACGGCTCCTACTGGCTTCAGACGGCACCGGGCGGCGCGCCGCGCCCCGCACTCGCGGAGGATCTCGACGTCGACGTCGCCGTGATCGGCGCGGGCGTCGCCGGGCTCAGCACGGCCTGGGAGCTGGCGCGGGCCGGGCGCAGCGTGGCGGTGCTGGAGGCCGGACGGATCGCCGCCGGGGTCACCGGGCACACCAGCGCCAAGCTGACCGCGCTGCACTCGCTGGTCTACGACAAGCTGCGCCGCACCCGGGGCCCCGAGGGCGCCCGGCTCTACGCCCGCTCGCAGTCCGAGGCGATCGAGCACGCCGCCGGGATCGTGGCCGAGCTGGGCATCGACTGCGACTGGGAGACACGGGACGCGTACACGTACGTCGGCGACCCCGAGCGGGTCGACGAGGTGCGGGCCGAGGCGGCCGCCGCGAAGGAGGCGGGGCTGCCGGCGTCGTTCGTGACCACGACGGGGCTGCCGTTCCCGGTCGCGGGCGCGGTCAAGGTCACCGGGCAGGTCCAGTTCCACCCGCGCAAGTACCTGCTGGCCCTCGCCGAGGACCTGGAGGCGCACGGCGGGCGGATCTTCGAGGGCACCACGGTGCACGGCCTGGACGAGGGCGAGCCGTGCCGGGTGTCGACGGCGTCGGGGGCGACGGTCACCGCCCGGGACGTCGTGGTCGCCACCCACTACCCGATCTTCGACCGGGCCCTGCTCTTCGCCCGTCTCTCCCCGCGCCGCGAACTGGTCGTCGCCGGGAGCATCGAGGCGGACCGCGACGTCGACGGCATGTACATCACGCCGGACGAGAACACCCGTTCGGTCCGTACGGCGCCCCTGGACGAGGCCGGCCGCCGGCTGCTCATCGTCACCGGGGAGCACTTCACCCCGGGCACGGGCGACACCCGGGAGCGCTTCGACCGGCTGTCCGCCTGGACCCGCGAGCACTTCCCCGGCGTCGACCTCACCTACGCCTGGGCCACCCAGGACATCGACCCGACCGACACCGTCCCGATGGTGGGCCCGCTGCACCCCGGCGCCCGGCACACGTACGTCGCCACCGGCTTCGGCGGCTGGGGGCTGAGCGGCGGCATGATGGCGGGCCGGCTGCTCACCGCGCAGATCACCGGCGAGGAGTGCGCGTGGAGCGGCCTGTACGACCCTCGGCGGCTGCGCACGGCGGTGCGCGAGGCGCCGTCGTTCCTCAAGACGCAGGCCGAGGTCGCCCGCCACTTCGTCGGCGACCGCCTGCGGCCCACGCCGCCCGTGGACGCCCTGCCGCCCGGCGAGGGCGCCCTGGTCCGGGTGGGCGGCGACCGGCTCGCCGTCTACCGGGACGAGGCGGGGGCGCTGCACGCCGTGTCGTCGCGCTGCACCCACCTCGGTTGCCTGGTCGCGTTCAACGCCGCCGAGAAGGCATGGGAGTGCCCCTGCCACGGTTCCCGCTTCGACACCGACGGCAAGGTGATCCAGGGCCCGGCGACGAAACCGCTGGAGCGGCGGGAGATCTGATCCGCGGGACGGGGCCTGATCCGGGAGGGTGACCTCCCGGGCACGTCACCCCACATAGTCATACAAACCGAACATCGCGCTCGTACGTTCATGCGGTGACCACTCTTGTACGCCGCGCCGTCGCCCTCTGCGCCCTGGCCGCCTCCTCCGTCGCCCTCGCCGCCTGCGGGGCCACCGAGCCCGGACAGACGCCCCGTCCGGCACCGTCCGCGCCCTCCGCCACCGCGTCCGGGGCCGCCCCGGACCGCGCGCCCACCCTCGCGCCCGGTCCGGCGGGGCTCACCCCCGTCTTCGAGCACGGACCGCGCGCCGCCGGCAGGACGATCGCCCTCACCTTCGACGCCGACATGACGGCCGACCAGGGTCCGCGGGCGGCGGCCGGGGAACGGTTCGACAATCCGGGGCTGATCGCGACGCTGCGGAAGCTGGACGTGCCGGCCACGGTGTTCATGACCGGCCGGTGGGCCGAGGAGTACCCGGACGCCGCCCGCTCCATCGGCGAGGACCCGCGCTTCGAGATCGCCAACCACTCCTACAGCCACTACGCCTACACCGACGACTGCTACGGGCTGCCGAGCGTGTCCGAGGACCGGATGCGGGCCGACGTGGAGCGGGCGTACGCGGCCTTCGAGAAGGCCGGGGTGCCGGACGCGATGCCGTACTTCCGTTTCCCCGGCGGCTGTTACGACGAGGCCGCGCTCAAGGCGCTGCGGGCCACCGGCGTCACCGCCGTGCAGTGGGACGTGGTGAGCGGGGACGCCTTCGCGACCGACGCCGGCGCGGTGGCCCGGCAGGTGCTGGACGGGGCCCGGCCGGGGTCGGTCGTCGTCATGCACTGCACCCGCAGCGCCGCCCCGGTCACCGAGGAGGCGGTGCGCACGATCGTCCCGGCGCTACGGAAGCAGGGCTACCGCTTCGTCAAGGTCTCGGAGCTGATCGGCGCCGCGAACGGCCGCCGCTGACGGGCCTACGCTGGAGGTATGAGCGGCGACGACGACCTGCGCATCGACGACTACTGCCTGATCGACGCGACCCGGCCACCCAAGGCCGACGGCCCGCCGTACGCGGAGTGCGTGCTGTGCCGGGAGCCGACCGAGTACGCCGAGTCGTACAAGGGGATCACCATGTGCCCGCGCTGCGAGTGGCAGGAGGCCCAGCGGACGGCCTGCTCGGGCTGACCCGCGCGAGCGGGGGCCGGGCTCGCGCGTCCGTGCGGCTTGGCAGACTGTCTCCGTGAGCAACGACGCGACGACCCCCGTCCCCGACAGCCCCTTCCGTCCCGAGCCCGGCGACCGCGACCTCGCGCCGCAGTTCGTCCTGCCGCTGGTCGTCCGCATCGAGCGGGCGGCACCGCCGCCGCGTACCGACGCGCTGGAGACCGCGGCCCGGGCGGTGCTGGTGATGCTGGGCGACGAGCGGTCCACCGGCGACGGCGCGTGGGCGCGGGCGATGCGGGACTGGCAGGACGCGCGCATCCGCAAGGTCGTGCGGCGGGCACGCGGCGCCGAGTGGCGGCGGGCCGAGGCCCTGCCCGGCATCACGGTCACCGGGAAGACGGCGGAGGTACGGGTCTTCCCGCCGGTCCCGCTGGACGGCTGGCCCAAGGACCTGGCCCGCCTCCAGGTCTCGGGCACCGACCTCGACGACCCGGAGCCCCCGGCCGACGCCGACCGCTCCGCGCCGGTGCTGTGGATGAACCCGGACCTGGACATGTCGGCCGGCAAGGCGATGGCCCAGGCGGGGCACGGGGCACAGCTCGCCTGGTGGGAGCTGGACGACGCGGCCCGGACCGCCTGGCGGGAGGCGGGCTACCCGCTGGCCGTGCGCACCCCGGGCCCGGACCACTGGCGGACCCTCACGACGAGCGGGCTGCCGGTGGTCCGCGACGCCGGGTACACGGAGATCGCGCCGGGGTCCTGCACGGTGGTGGCGGACCACCCGGCGCTGCGGTAGCCGGCCGGTCCGGGGAACCGGAGGCCGGGCGCGGGCCCGGGCGGCGTGGCATCGTGGTGCCATGACCGTCGACGTGCGCCCGGCCTCCGTCTTCGAGGACGTCCGGGCGGTGCTCGGCCCGAAGTCCCCGCAGGCCGACGTCTGCTGGTGCCTGAGCCACCGCCTCCCGGCCAAGCTCAACAACGAGCTGCGCGGCCCCGCCCGGGGCGCCTACGTCGCCGAGCTGTGCCGGACGGGCTTGCCGCCGGGGGTCCTCGCCCACGACGGGGACGAACCGGTCGGATGGGCCGCCGTCGCGCCGCGCGCGGACACCTCCTACGCGCGCAGCCGCAAGATCCCGCACGTGGACGACCTGCCGGTGTGGTCGCTGTGGTGCGTGCGCGTGCGGCCCGGTCACCGCGGGCGGGGGATCTCGCACGCCCTCATCGCCGGGGCGGTCGACTTCGCCCGCTCCCAGGGGGCCCCGGCGGTCGAGGCGTATCCGCTGGACAACGGGGAGGCCAGGGTCGATCTGACCATGGCGTACGCCGGGCTCCGGAAGAACTTCGAGCGCGCCGGTTTCGTCCACGCCGCCGACACCGCCTCGGTGCTGTCCGGGCACCCCCGGGTGCTGATGCGGCTCGACCTGCGCTGACGTCCGGCTGCCGCCTCCGAACCTCAGATGTTGCTCTGAACATGCCCACTGCGGGGTTCGGGCCGGACGCGGTGGGCGATACCCCCGGCATACCGGCAGGAGGGGGACGGACCATGGAACGCATGCCACGACTGGGCACCGGTATCGGCTGGCGTCCGGAGATCGCGGACGCCGTGGAAGGGATGCCCGGCATCGACTGGGTCGAGGCCGTGTCCGAGAACCTCTGCCCCGGGCACCTGCCCGAGTCCCTGGTCCGGCTGCGCGAGCGCGGGGTGACGGTCGTGCCGCACGGCGTCTCGCTGGGGCTCGGCGGCGCCGAACGGCCGGACCCGGGACGGCTCGCGGCGCTGGCGGAGCGGGCCGAGGCGCTGGGGTCGCCGCTGGTGACCGAGCACATCGCGTTCGTCCGCGCGGGCGGGCCGCTGACCGCCTCGCGACGGCTGGAGGCGGGGCATCTGCTGCCCGTGCCGCGCACCCGCGACGCCCTCGACGTGCTCTGCGAGAACGTGCGCATCGCGCAGGAGGCGCTGCCCGTGCCGCTCGCGGTGGAGAACATCGCCGCGCTCCTCGCCTGGCCCGGCGAGGAGATGACGGAGGGTCAGTTCCTGTACGAGCTGGCCGACCGGACGGGGGTGCGGCTGCTGATCGACGTGGCGAACCTGCACACCAACCACGTCAACCGCGGGGAGGACCCGGCCGAGGCGCTCGGCGACCTGCCCCTGGAGGCCATCGCCTACGTCCATGTCGCGGGCGGCTTCGAGCGGGACGGCGTGTGGCACGACAGCCACGCCCATCCCGTCGCGCAGCCGGTGCTGGACATCCTGACCGACCTCGCCTCGCGGGTGGCCCCGCCCGGGGTCCTGCTGGAGCGCGACGAGAACTTCCCCGCGGCCGGGGAGCTGGAGGGCGAGGTGGCGGCGATCCGCACCGCCGTGGAGAAGGGGCGGGCGACGGGCGCGCCGGCCGTCGGGAGCCGGGCCGCCGCGCCCCCGCGGCCCGGTCCCGCCCGTGCGGCGACCGGCGCGGGGGACGCCGTACGGCAGCGGCTCGCCCTCGATCAGACCGCGCTGCTGTCCGCGCTGGTGGCCGGGACGCCGGTGCCCGAGGGGTTCGACCGGGTGCGGCTGGGCGTGCAGGCCCGGGCGCTGGCCGCGAAGCGGGCGGACGTGGTCGCGAAGGTCGCGCCCGAGCTGCCGGTGTTCCTCGGCGCGGGGTACCGGACGGCTTTCCTCTCCTACGCCCGGCGGCGGCCGATGACCGGCGGCTACCGCCGGGACGCCCTCGACTTCGCCGAGTGGCTGCTGCGGGACGGTCGGGTGCCGGACGGGGCCGTGCGGCGGGAGGTGCGGCAGTGGTGGCTGGAGCGGGAGGGGCCGGTGCCGCGCTCGCGGCGCCCCGGGGTCCGGTGGGCGCGTGCGACCGGGCGGGCGCTGCTGCGCCGCTGACCGGCCGGGTCCGCCCGGGACGGGCCAACGGAACGTCACATCCCCACAACACTGCGTCCCGGAATGTGAACAGGGCATGGCGCCGGCGAAAGTCTTTGGCATAGAAGTACGGCATGTTCTGGGTCCTTCTCCTGCTGCTCGCCTGGGCCGTCGCCGGCCTGGCCTGCCTGCGGCTGTGTCTGGCCGCCGTCCGAGCGGCGGCCGTCGCTCCGCCCGCCGTCGACCGTGCGCACCCGCTGACGCTGTACGAGGCGGCGTTCCTGGCCGGCGGCCCCCGCAGGGTCGCCGACCTGACGCTGGTCTCCATGGCGCGCCAGCGCCGGCTGCTGCTCGCGCACACCGGCTGGGCCACCGTCGTCGACCCGTGCGGGCGGGACGAGATGGAACGGTCGGTGATAGGGGCGATAGGGCCCGGGGGACAGTCCCGGATAGCGCCGGTGCGGTCCGGCGCTGCCGCCGCCGACGCGGTGCGCGCACTGGCCGACCGGCTGGTCCGGGCCGGGCTCGCCGTGCCGGACGACGCCCGCGGTGTCGCGGCCGGGGTCCAACGGGTGCGGGTCGCCGCCCTCGCCGTGGGCGCGCTGGGCGCCGCCGCGCTGGCGCTGCCGCTGCCCGCGGACCAGCCCCGCCCGCTGATCGCCCTGTGGTTCACGCTGCCGCTCGCCCTGACCCTGGGGTGCCTCGCCATCACGCGGATGGAGGCCCACCCGTACTCCCGCTGGGCCTCCCCGGCCGGGCAGCGGCTGATCGGCTCCCTGGTCCGGCAGGCCGACGGCTCGGCCGACGACCGCACGTACCTGACCTCCGTCGCCGTGCGCGGTGTGCACGCGATCGGCGAACCGGACCTGCGCGCGGCCTTCGCCCACCGCGAGCGGTACGTCGAGGAGCGCTGGGAGCGCCGGGCCTGACGCGCCGGGGGCGTACGGAGGCACCGCGCGCCGACACCCGCGTGCGGTGCTTGCCCGGCCGGGCCGGCGCACCAAACATCCCTTGTGTCACACCGTGCACCGAAGGGATACGCGATGCGAGCTGCCGCCCTCTACTCGGCCGCCGGGATCTTGCTGCTGACCACCCTCGCCGCCGCTCCGGCGGAGGGGACGCCGGGCGGGCCCGGGGCCGCCGAGGCGCGCGGCACCGCCGTGGCCGCCGGGCGCGCGGCGGCGGCCGGCATCGAGTTCGGCAGGTGCCCGAAGGCGGAGGAACTGCCGGCCGCCCTGCGCTGCGGCACGGTCACCGTGCCCCTGGACTACGCGCGCCCCGACGGGGAGCGGATCGAGCTGACCGTCAGCCGGGTGCGGGCCACCCACAAGTCCCCGGAAGGCGGCGGGCGCGAGGTCCCCGGGCAGGGCGCCCTCCTCTACAACCCGGGCGGTCCGGGCGCCTCGGGCCTGTACTTCCCGCTGGCCGGCATGGTGCCCCAGTGGAAGCGGATCGCCGCCGCGTACGACCTCGTCGGGTACGCCCCGCGCGGGGTGGCGCCCTCGGCGCCGCTGTCGTGCCAGGACCCGGGGGACTTCTTCAAGGGCCCCCGTCCGGCGCCGACCCAGCCCTCGGACGCCTTCAAGGAGCAGCGGGCCGCCGAGGCCGAGGCGTACGCGCGCGGCTGCGCCGAACGGGCCGGGGACGCCCTGCGGCACTACCACTCGCTCAACAACGCCCGGGACCTGGAGGTCGTGCGGGCCGCGCTGGGCGAGGAGAGGCTGACGTTCATGGGGGCGTCGTACGGCACGTACCTCGGGGCGCTGTACGCGGAGCTGTTCCCCTCGCGGGTGCGGCGGATGGTGTTCGACTCGGTGGTGAACCCCGACCCCGAGGGGATCTGGTACCGCAACAACCTGGAGCAGTCGGAGGCGTTCGAGGACCGCTGGTCGGACTTCAAGGAGTGGATCGCCGAGCACCACGCCGTGTACGGGCTCGGGGACTCGCCGAGGGAGGTCCAGAACAGCTACGAGGAGGCGAGCGAGCGGCTGTCGGCGGAGCCCGCGGGCGGGACGGTGGGGCCCGCGCAGTTGCAGGGGGCGTTCCTGAAGGCCGGGTACTACGACGACTACTGGCCGCACCGCGCCGAGGCGCTGTCGGCGTATCTGCGGGGCGACCCGCAGCCGCTGATCGACCAGGCGGGGACGCGGACCGAGGAGGGCGCGGCCGGGGCGGAGAACTCCAACGCGGTGTACACGGCCGTCGAGTGCAACGACGCGCCCTGGCCGACCGACTTCGAGGTCTGGGACCGGGACAACACGCGGCTGGCGCGCCGGGCGCCGTTCGAGACGTGGGACAACGTGTGGACGAACCTGCCGTGCGCCTACTGGCGGGCGCCCCGGCAGCGGCCCCTCGACGTGCGCACCGGGCCGGGCGAGCTGCCGCCGACGCTGGTGCTGGCCGCCGAGGAGGACGCGGCGACCCCGTACGAGGGCGCGCTGGAGCTGCGCCGGCGACTGTCGGGGTCGGTGCTGGTGACCGAGCGGGACGCCGGGACGCACGGTGTCGGCGGCGGGGCGAACGCCTGCGTCAACGGCCACCTGGAGGCGTACCTGCTGGAGGGCCGCCTCCCGGCGCGGGACACGTCGTGCGCCCCGCGCCCGGAACCCGAGCCGAGGGGGTGACCGGGCGGCCCGGCCACCGGCTGACCGGGGTGCGCTCAGGCGAGCCCGGCCACCAGGTCGCCGAGGTCCTTGCGCCGCCCGGTGAAGAAGGGGATCTCCTCGCGGACGTGCATGCGGGCCTCGGAGGCGCGCAGGTGGCGCATGAGGTCGACGATGCGGTGCAGCTCGTCGGCCTCGAAGGCGAGGATCCACTCGTAGTCGCCCAGCGAGAAGGAGGCGACCGTGTTGGCGCGCACGTCCGGGTAGCCGCGGGCCATCTTGCCGTGGTCGGCGAGCATGCGGCGGCGGTCCTCGTCGGGCAGCAGGTACCAGTCGTAGGAGCGCACGAAGGGGTAGACGCTGATGTAGTCGCGCGGCGTCTCGTCGGCCAGGAAGGCCGGGATGTGCGAGCGGTTGAACTCGGCGGGGCGGTGCAGCGCCATGTTCGACCAGACGGGCTCCAGCGCGCGGCCGAGCCTGGTGCGGCGGAAGAGGTTGTACGCCTCCTGGAGCTGGTCGGCGGTCTCCGCGTGCCACCAGATCATGAGGTCGGCGTCCGCGCGCAGACCGGACAGGTCGTAGGTGCCGCGGATCGTCACGTCCTTGGCGGCGAGCTGGTCGAACAGCTCCTGGACCTCGTCGGCGTACCCGGCGCGGTCCTCGGGGAGGGTGTCCTTCAGCTTGAAGACGGACCAGAGGGTGTAGCGGATGACCTCGTTGAGGTCCTTGGCCAGCTTGCCCTTGTTGGGGATCCGCTCGGCGGCGGGGGTGGAGGCGTCGTCACTCATGACCCTATTCTCCCGCTCCGCCGTGCAGGCTCTGCACCGGGTGGGCGGTGAGCTGCTCCACACCCCGCGGGTCGCCGTGGATCCGGTCGACGGCCGCGTACGCGCTGGCGATGCTCGCGGGGATGCCGACGCCGTCGTACGCCGCCCCGCACACGGCGAGGCCCGGCAGCCCGGCGACGTGCTCCCGGATGCGGGCCACGCGCGCGTGGTGGCCGACGGGGTACTGGGGCAGGCCGTCCTGCCAGCGGGTGACGCGGGTGGCGACGGGCTCGGCGGCCAGACCGGTGGCCTCCTTCAGATCGTGCCGGGAGACGTCGACCAGGCCGGTGTCGTCGCGGCCCAGGATCTCCGTCTCGCCGTACCGCCCGACGGAGGTGCGCAGGACCACGAGATCCGGGTCGTCGGCGTCGATCCAGCCCCACTTGCGGGAGGCGAAGGTGGACGCCTTGATGGTGCGGCCGTCCACCGGGGGCACGAGGAAGCCGCTGCCCTCGGGGAGCGCGGCGGCGTCGGAGCGGCGGTAGGCGAGGGTGATCAGGGCCATCGAGGCGTACTCGACGGCGGCCAGCTCGGCCGCGGCGGCGGGGGCCTCGGCGCGCAGCAGCTCGGCGGCGGGGCGGGCGGGAACGGCGACGACGACCGCGTCGGCGTGCAGCGCCCGGTCGGCGGTGGTGACGCGCCAGCCGTGCTCGGCGGTGCGGCGCAGTCCGGTCACGGGCGTGTGGGTGACGATCTCGCCGCCTCGGGCGCGCACCGACTCCGCGACGGCGAGCGGGAGGGTGCCGATGCCGCCCTCGATGCCCATGAACACCGGGCCGGTGGCCGGTGAGGCGGCCGTGCGGCCCTGGACGGCGCGCACCGCCTCGGTGAGGGAGGTGTGGGTGCGGGCGGCCTCGAAGAGCTGGGGCACGGCGGAGCGCAGGGAGATGCGGTAGGCGTCACCGGCGTAGACGCCGCCCAGCAGCGGTTCGACGAGGCGGTCGACGACCTCGCGGCCCAGGCGTGCCGCCACGTACTCCCCCACCGCCACGTCGTCGCCGACCTCGGTGCGGGGCAGATCGGCGTCGCGCTCGATGCGGGCGAGGCCCTCGTCGGACAGGACGCCGGCCAGGGCGGCGGCGGTGCCGGGCACGCCCATGACGTGTCCCTTGGGCATGGGGCGCAGGGCGCCGCGGGTCCACAGGGAGGCCGAGGCGGTGGCCGGCGGCTGGAGGCGGTCGGCGAGGCCGACCTCGCGGGCCAGGCCGACGGCCTCGGGACGGCGGGCCAGCAGGGACTCGGCGCCCAGGTCGACGCGCACGCCGGCAACCTCGCCGGGCAGCAGCTTGCCTCCGACCCGGTCCGACGCCTCCAGCACCGTCACCCGCGCGCCGCGCTCCAGCAGCCGGTGGGCGGCGGCCAGTCCCGCGATCCCGCCCCCGATGACGACCACATGCCCCGTGCCCGCGGACTTCCCGTCCGCGGAGGTCTCCCTTGCGCTCATGCCCCCAGCGTCTCAGACCCGGTCACCGGCCCCGGGCAGGGGCCCGGGCCGCGGGTCGGGGCCGCGGCGTGAGGGTCCGTCCGGCGCGGCGAGGCCGGACCGTGACCTGTTCGGGACCGTTTCGCGCCGACCCCGGGGGCGGTTGCCGCGTCGTAGGAGCGACAGTCGTTCCTGCGATCCCGGGGGTCACCATGCGCAGACCGCGTTCCCTACGTCCCGTCCCGGCCCTGGCCGCCGTCCTGCTGGCCGCGTCCCTGGCGCTCACCGGGTGCGGGGCGGGGGGTGACGACTCCGGTGGCAGCGGTGCGGACAGCGCGGCCAAGGAGGCCGCCCCGTCGGCGGCGAGCGACCGGCAGGGTGCCGCGGGCGGCGGCGCGGAGGGCACCGAGGCGGCCGGGCCGCCGAAGACCTCCGCGAGCCACATCATCCGCACCGCCTCGCTGACGGTGCAGGTCGAGGACGTCCCCGAGGCCCTCGACGAGGCCCGCGCCAGGACCGAGAACGCGGGCGGTTACGTGGGTGACGAGACCACCCGGCGGGACGGGGACGGCCACGAACGGACCCGCGTCGTGCTGCGCATGCCGGTCGCCTCCTACCAGGACGTCCTCGACGACCTGGAGGGCACCGGGAAACTGGTGCAGCGCAGCGCGAAGGCGGAGGACGTCACCGATCAGGTCGTCGACGTGGAGAGCCGGATCAAGTCCCAGCGGGCCAGCGTGGCCAGGGTCCGCGAGCTGATGGACCGGGCCACCAAGCTGAGCGACGTGGTGACGCTGGAGGGGGAGCTGAGCAGCCGGCAGGCCGAACTGGAGGCGCTGCTGGCCCGGCAGGCGTCCCTGAAGGACCGCACCGGCCTGGCCACCATCACCCTCTCCCTGTCCGAGACGCCGGTGGAACCTGCGGAGAAGGACGAGGACCCCGGCTTCACGGACGCGCTGGCCGGCGGCTGGGACGCCTTCGTGACGATGCTGCGCTGGGTGATGCTGGTGGTGGGCGCGGTGCTGCCCTTCGCCGCGGTGGCGGCCCTGCTGGCGCTGCTGTGGCTGCGGGTGGTGCGGCCCCGGCTGCCGCGCCGGACGGCACCGGCGTCCGCGGCGCCCGTGACCGCCCCGTCCGCCGCGTCGGCGCCCCTGCCGACCGCCCGGCCGGTTCCCGACGCCGCGCCCCGCCGGGAGCCGGGCGGACGGGACTGAAATCCCCCGCCCCCGTAGCGTGTTCGCATGAACATGAGCGCTGCGGGCGGTACGGGAGAGCGACTGGTCGTGATCGGCGGTGACGCCGCGGGGATGTCCGCTGCGTCCCAGGCCCGCCGGTTGAAGGGACCTCGGGACCTGGAGATCGTGGCGTTCGAGCGCGGCCACTTCAGTTCGTACTCAGCGTGCGGCATCCCCTACTGGGTCGGCGGCGCCGTGAGCGACCGCGACGAGCTGATCGCCCGGACGCCCGAGGAGCACCGGGCGCGCGACATCGACCTGCGGATGCGGACCGAGGTCACGGAGATCGACCTCGCCCGCGGCCGGGTGCGCGCGCGTGACGTGGACTCCGGGGCCGAGTCCTGGACCTCGTACGACAAGCTCGTGATCGGGACCGGGGCGCGCCCGATCCGTCCCCGGATGCCCGGCGTCGACGCCCCGGGCGTGCACGGGGTGCAGACGCTGGACGACGGGCAGGCGCTGCTCGACACGCTGGCCGGCACCCGGGGCCGGCGCGCGGTGGTCGTCGGCGCCGGGTACATCGGCGTGGAGATGGCCGAGGCCCTGATCAACCGCGGCTACGAGGTGACGGTCGTCAACCGCGGCAGGGAACCGATGTCGACGCTCGACCCGGACATGGGCCGCCTGGTGCACGAGGCGATGGAGGGCCTGGGCATCACCATGGTGAACGACGCCGAGGTCACCGAGGTGCTGACCGGGGACGACGGCCGGGTCCGCGCGGTGGCCACCGCGGACGCCGAGTACCCGGCGGACGTGGTGGTGCTCGGTATCGGCGTACGCCCCGAGACCGCGCTCGCCGAGGCCGCCGGGCTGCCGCTCGGCGCCCACGGCGGGCTGCTGACCGACCTGGGCATGCGGGTGCGCGGACACGAGAACGTCTGGGCCGGCGGGGACTGCGTGGAGGTGCTCGACCTGGTCTCCGGGCAGGAGCGGCACATCCCGCTCGGCACCCACGCCAACAAGCACGGGCAGGTCATCGGCACCAACGCGGGCGGCGGTTACGCCACCTTCCCGGGCGTGGTCGGCACGGCGGTCAGCAAGGTCTGCGACCTGGAGATCGCGCGGACCGGGCTGCGCGAGAAGGACGCGCTGCGGGCGGGGCTGCGGTTCGTGACGGCCACCGTCGAGTCCACCAGCCGCGCCGGTTACTACCCGGGCGCCTCCCCCATGACGGTGAAGATGCTCGCCGAGCGGCGCACCGGGCGCCTGCTCGGCGTGCAGATCGTCGGCCGGGAGGGCGCGGGCAAGCGGGTCGACGTCGCGGCGGTGGCCCTCACGGCCGGGATGACGGTGGAGCAGATGACGGCCCTGGACCTCGGCTACGCGCCGCCGTTCTCACCGGTGTGGGACCCGGTGCTGGTGGCCGCCCGCAAGGCGGCACGGGAGGTGGAGCGGCACGGCTGAGGGAGGGCCCGGCTTGAGGGAGGGGCACGGCGGAGAGAGGGGGCGCCCCGCCCGGCGGGGAGGCACCTGCGGCCCCGGCCCGGCGGGGAGACACCCGGGATCGCAGGGGCACCCCGCCCGGCGGGGAGGCACCTGCGGCCCCGGCCCGGCGGGGAGACACCCGGGATCGCTCACGCCGTCCCGTTGATCCGGTCGATGGCCTGCCGCGCCTGCTCGGCCGGGGGCCGCGAGGGCAGCGACGACACCGAGGCCGCGGTGGCCGTCGTCACCGGCGCGGCGCCCACCGCGGGCGGCTGCTCACCGGCCGGCCGGGCGTGCGCGGCCCCCCGCGCGGAGCGCAGCCGGTGGCTGACCGCCTCGTCCAGCGTCACCGGCCGCTGCATCTGCGCGGCCAGCCGCCCGGCCTCCTGCCCGAGCCGGGCGACGTCCTCCCAGGGCAGCCGCAGCACGAGGGCGACCTCGGCCTCGCCGTCGGGCAGCGCGTGCATCGCGGGAGCCGCTGTGACCCGTTCGTTCATCGCCTGTTCCTCACGTCGTCCCCGCGCCCCGCCTTCCCCGGGACGCGGGCGGTTGCCGGGAGATACGCGCGCGGGGACTGCGGCGTTCAGGGGGCACACCGATTCACCGGCGGCGGGGCGGGCAGTAGTGACTCGTGGTCATCCCCGTCCATGACGTGAACCCCGCGCGGCGCACCCCCTGGGTGACGTACGCCCTCATCCTCGCCAACGTCCTGGTGTTCCTGTTCACCCCCGGGACCGCCGCCTCCGTGACGGGCGAGGGCAGCCTCGCGCAGCTGTGCCACCTCGAGGCGTTCCTGGACCAGTACGCGGCGGTGCCGCAGGAACTGCTCCACCACCGGATGCCCGCCCTGGTGCCCACCGGCGACACGGGCGTCGGCCCCCAGGGTCCGGGCTGCGTGGTCGGCCCGCCGGGCTACGACAAGTCGCCGGAGCTGAGCGTGCTGACGGCGATGTTCCTGCACGGCGGCTGGCTGCACCTGCTGGGCAACATGCTCTTCCTGTGGATCTTCGGCAACAACGTCGAGGACCGCCTGGGCCACCTGCCCTACCTGCTGTTCTACGGCGTCTGCGGCTACGCGGCGACCTACGGTTTCGCCCTCCTCGACTCCGACTCCGGCGCCCCGCTGATCGGCGCGTCGGGGGCGATCGCCGGAGTGCTCGGCGCGTATCTGGTGCTCTATCCGAGGGCCCGGGTCTGGGTGCTGGTGCCCTTCCTGATCTTCCTGCCGCTGCGGCTGCCGGCCTGGATCGTGCTGGGTTTCTGGTTCGGACTCCAGGCGGTGTACTCGTCCGGCGGGGCCGTCTCCGAGGCCGGCACCGTGGCGTACGCGGCGCATGTGTTCGGCTTCGTGGCGGGCATGCTGATCGCCTGGCCGCTGCGCCGCGGCACCCCGCCTCCGCCCGAGCCGCGCGGGCTGCTGTTCGGGCGGCGGGCGCGGCCGGGGTGGTGACGGAGGACGGCAGGGTGGCGGGGGCGGTCAGACGGGCGAGGTCTCGCCCCGGACGGCCGGTGCCGGGGTCCAGCGGATGCGGGTGCTGCACAGGGCGACGGCGCCCGCCGCGGCGGAGACGGCGCCCATCCCCCACGCCAGGTCGGTGGCACCGGCGATGAAGCCGATGAGCGGCGGGCCGGCCAGCAGACCGGTGGTGCCCATCGCGGCGACGAGGGTCAGCGCGTCCGAGCCCTGCCGGGCGGCGGCCGCGTAGACGCAGGGGGTCACGGCGGCGATGCCCAGGCCCATGCAGGCGAAGCCGGCCAGGGCCGGGGCGACGCCGCCGCCGATCAGGGCGGCGGCGAGGCCGGTGCCGGCCACCGCGCTGCCGACCAGGACGACCCGTCCGTCGCCCCAGCGGCCTCGCCAGCCGTCGGCGAACAGGCGGGCGACGACCATCATCCCGGAGACCACGGCGATGCCCAGGGGCGCGAGTTCCGCGGACGCCTCGGCGACGTCCTCCAGGTAGAGGGCGGACCAGTCGTTCATGGCGCCCTCGGCGACCGTGCCGAAGACCATCGCGCCGCACATCCACAGCGTCACCCGGGAGGGGAGGGACCGGCGGCGCCGCTCCCGCTTCGGTCCGGACGTCTCCGGGGCCGCCGCCGGCTCGTCGTCGAGGAGACCGGTCCGGGCGCAGACGCCCAGCACGGCCAGGAGGGCGACCGCCACGCCGAAGTGCGCCGCGACCGACCCGGTGGCGGCGGTCATGCCGGAGGCGAGCAGCGCCGCGAGCAGCGATCCGGCGCTGAAGGTGGCGTGCAGCCGGGCCATGGTGTTGCGCTCGAAGCGGGTCTCCAGGGCCGCGCCCTGCGCGTTCATGGCCACGTTCAGGCAGCCGACGAGGACGCCGTCGGCGCACATCACCAGCAGGGCCAGCGGGTAGTTCGGGGCGGCGGCCAGGGCGAGCAGCAGGAGGGCCAGGCCGAGCTGGGACAGCAGGGCGAGCCGCCGGGAGCCGAGGCGCCGCATCAGCCAGGCGACGAGGGGGAAGGACACCGCCGCACCGACCCCGGCGGCCATCAGGAGCACCCCGACCTCGGCGGCGCCCAGGTCCAGTCCGGACTTGATGGCCGGTATCCGCGCGGCCCAGGTGGCGTACTGGAAGCCGAGGGACAGGAACAGCGCGGCGATGGCCAGTTGGCCGCGCAGGAAGGGGTCGTGGAGGCGGGACACGCGCATCAGCTCACTTCGCGCAGGGAGGGGACGGGGGCGAGGGACGGGACCGGCCCGGACATGTAGACGGCGTCCGTGCCGTAGGCGCCGGCGGGCACGACCCCGGGGTGCGGGGTGAAGCCGCGTGCCGACCAGAACGGTGCCGTGCCGCCGACGGCGACCAGGGAGATCCGTTCGTCCCCGCGCGCCCGGGCGGTGCCGGCGAGGTGCCGCAGCAGCGCCCGGGCCAGGCCCCGGCGGCGCAGGCCGGGTGCCACGACGATGTCGTGCAGATGGAGGTTGCCGGGTCCGGACGCGGTCGCGGTGTCCTCCGCCCGGGCCAGGTCCGGGTAGCGGCGGAAGGGATAGGGCAGCGCCAGCGCGTAGCCGGCCGTGCGGGAGCCGACGTCCACCACGAAGCAGGTGTCCGGCGACGCCGCCGCCCGGGACTGCAGCGCGGCGCGGCCCTCCGACAGGCCGAGGCCGGTGTAGGCGTCGCGCTCCAGCGCCACGACGGCGTCCCAGTCCCCGTCGGCGAGGGGGCGTACGCGCACGGTCTCACCCATCGGCGCCGGTCCTCTCCTCCCGGCCCGCGCACGCGTACGGGAGCGGGGCGAAGCCGTTGAAACCCACGGTCGTGTAGCCGGCCGCGTACGCGCCGCAGGACAGCACCCAGACCGGGTCGCCGGAGGCCAGGGCCTTCGGTACCGGCACCAGGCCCTCCTCGTGGGAGTAGGCGTCGTCGCTGTCGCAGGTGGGTCCGGCGACGACGGCCGGGACGTGCGGACCGTCGGGGTGGCCGGGGAAGACCAGCCGGTACTGCAGGGCGTCCATCTCGTACAGGCCGTTGAACTTGCCGCAGCTCAGGTACAGCCAGTGCCGCCGTACCCCGTCGGCACCCCGGCGTTCGGCGAGGCGGGCCACGTGGGCGCGGATCGCGCCGTGGTCGGCGACGAGGTGCCGTCCGGGTTCGACGACGAAGTCGAGGGGCCCGCCGTGGACGCGGCGCAGGTCGTCCATGCCCTCCCGGATGACCGCGAAGATCTTGTCCAGCGGCGGGTCGAGGGGGTTGCCGCGCCGGTCCCGGTAACCGCGCGCGGGCAGGCCGCCGCCGAGGTTGACGTGGTCGACGCGGATGCCGCGCCCGGACAGGGCGCGCAGCACGTCGCCGAGGTCGTCCAGGGCGGTGCGCCACGCCTCGCCCGTCATCTGCTGGGAGCCGACGTGCACGGACAGGCCGGCCGGTGTCAACCCCAGCTCCCGGGCCCGTTCCAGGACCCGCACCGCGTCGTCGGGCGGGCAGCCGAACTTGTCGCTCAGGCCCCACAGGGCGCCCGCGCCGCCGGTGGCCACCCGGCAGAAGACGCGGGCGCCGGGGGCGTGGACGGCGAGGGCGGCCACGTCCTGGACGCTGTCGGTGGCGAAGGTGCGGACGCCGAGCCGGTACGCCTCGGCGATGTCGCGGTCGGACTTCACGGTGTTCCCGTAGTGCACGCGTTCGACGGGCACCCCGGCCCGCAGGGCCTGCGCCATCTCGCCGGGGCTCGCGGCGTCGATCCCGGCGCCCCGGCGTGCCAGGACGGCGATCACCTCGTCGACCGGGCACGCCTTCATCGCGAACCGGACGCGCACGTCCGGGAGTTCGGCGAGCAGCGCGTCGTGGCTTCCTCCGATGCCGGCCAGGTCGTAGACGACGCGGTCCTCGGTGGCTGCGGCGAGGGCGGCGGTCAGGGCCTCGCCGGGGCCGGCGCCCGGCGTCGCGCTCACCGGTGCCGCTCCGGCGGCCCGGGCAGGGACGTGGTGCGGGCGGCGGCCACCAGCCCTTCCCACGCCTCCGTCAGCAGCGCGAAGTCCGCGATGTCGGCCCGCGCCTCGTCGATGAGGCGCTCGCGGCGGCCGGCCAGGAGGTCGGCGAAGTCGGCGTACCGGCCGCCCAGGCGCCGGTAGGCGCGGTCGAGGGCGTCGAGCCGGCGGACGTTCTCCCCGGTGTCCAGGCCGGTGCTCTCGCGGGCGAGGGCGGCGACGGCGGACGGGCGGGCCCGGCCGTGCTCGTCCAGCAGCGTGTCGCCCGCCTCGGCCATGCGGTCGTAGACGAAGTGGAAGTAGCGCATCGACAGCAGGAACTTGGCGAAGCGGGTCTGGTAGGCGAGGAAGCCGTGGTCGGTCCTGCGTTCGCCGGTGTGGTAGTTGACGATGTGCCGGTTGTGCAGCACTCCGGGCAGCCGGGCGTCGTGCACCAGGTGGATCAGGAAGTAGTCGCTGCCGATGGTGTCCCGGGCGGGCGGCAGCGGCACCCGTTCGCAGACGGTGTCACCGTGGAAGGCGATGTTGCACATGTCCACGCGCATCGGGTCGACCACCGTCAGCAGCGAGTGGTCGGACGTGAAGGGCTCGGTGCCGGCGCCGAGGAAGGACTCCTCGACCAGCTCCCGTTTCCGCGCCCGGGACCAGTGCTCGGGCGCCCACAGGGACACGACGTCGTGGTAGGTCTCGGGGTCGGCGTCCCGTATCCGCCCGATGTCCACGGACGGTTCGCCCACGAAGGAGCCGCCCACCATGGCGACCCGCCGTCCGAGGAGGGCGTCGGGCAGGGCCGACTCGGTGACGCCGGGCAGGGCGTCGGCCGCGCGACGGCCGAGGGAGAGCAGCTCGTGGTGGACGGGGAAGACCGTGCGGCCGGCCAGGCTCTGGTACCGGCTGTCGGAGTCCCTGCGGTGGACGGACTCGCAGCCCAGCGCCGCCGCGATCAGGAAGGCGCGGTTGGTGCAGGCGCCGTAGGACAGCCCGTCGGGGAGCATCAGGTCCAGCAGCAGCGCGGGCTTGGCGGTGGTGGAGCGTGCCGTCACCCGGGTGAGGAAGTCGCGCTGGGCGGCCTCGTCGAGGTGGTGCGGGGTGATCCGGGGGTGGGCGGGCAGCCGGCGCAGCGCCTCGGCGTGGGCGGCGCGTTCGGGCGGCGGGCAGGAGTCGAGGACCAGCAGGTGGACATCGATGTCGAAGTGGGCGACGGCGTGGGCCGCCTCTTCGCCGAGGGCCGCGATGGTGTCCGGGCAGTGCCGGTTGGTGGGCAGGGTCAGGCAGATGCTGCGCATGCGGCTTCCCCGGTGGCCTCGTCCCGGTCGGTTCCCGTCTCCCCGTGCCAGGACTCCAGTCCCAGCAGCCGGGCGCCCAGCGCGTTCAGCTCGGCGGGCCCGTAGCGCTCGGACTCGTGGCGCCGGGCGTCGCCGAGGAGCGTGACGTTCCAGTCGGGCGTGGCGAGGGTGCGCCAGGACCGGACACGGGAGTCGCGCAGGGTGCGGTGGGTCTCCAGCGCGGGCATCATCGACAGGTACTGGACCGCGCGCACGCCGTCGCCCGAGAGGTTGGGCGCGACGCCGTGGGCCAGCAGGCCGTTCCAGATCAGCAGGTCGCCGGCTTCCAGGTCGGGCCGTACGACGGGCATCTCCGCGCGGTCGATCGCGGGCCGGATGGGGTCGCGGTCGTCGGGCTGGAGGGCCTTCCAGCGGTCGAAGCGGCGGAACAGCTCGGGGCAGCACTGGAAGCCGCCGTGGTCCGGCTTGGTGTCGTTGAGCGCGATGATGCCCTGGACGCGCTGCGGCAGGACGCCGAGGGAGGTGTCCACGTCCCAGTGCAGCTCGATGTCGAAGCCGCGCTCCGGCTTGTCGATGAGGGCGCGGTCGCGGTTGCCCACGTTGGGCGGGTTGAGGTTGAGCCGGTCCAGGGTGACCCAGAGCTCCTCGCAGTCCCACACGTCGACGAAGGCGTCGTAGACGCGCTGCGTCTGGCGGCTGTCCCAGATGAGCTGGTGGTGGTACGCCTCGACGAAGCCGTAGATGTGCAGTTCCCTGTCGAGGTCGGAGCGGTACTCGCGGTCCTGGTACCAGGTGTCGGGGCGGTCGGGGTCGAGCCCCTGGAAGTCCCAGGCGAAGTCCAGCAGCCGGCGCGCGGAGTCGGCGGGTATCGCCTCCTTCACCACGACGTAGCCGTACGTCTGCCAGTGCGCGAAGTCCTCCTCGGACAGCACCCGCAGCGGACGGGTCTTCTCGAGGTCGCGCAGCTGCGTGCGGGCCAGGTAGGTGTCGGCGTCCGCGCTGAAGTAGGGCAGGTCGGACGGGGCTCGGTGCAGGTAGGAATCGGGCGTCGCCATCGGGTGCTCCAGATCCTCGCCGTCGGCCCGTGCGGACGACGGCGGTGTGCGCGACGGAGGTCGGGCCGTCACGCGTGAGGTCGGTGGGCAGCGGGGCCCGCTCGCCGTCCGGGTGGCGGGAGCGGGGCGACGGGGGCGGCTCGGAGGGACGGGGTCTCCCTGGTCAGGGGGGACGTCCCGGGTCCCGCGCCCCCGTCCGGTCGGTCGTCTCGTCCGGGGTGGTCGTCACGGAAGTCGTCGCCGCGGGGGCGGCCTTGACGGCCGGCCGCGGCAGGGCGCCGACGGGAACACGCTCAGGTCACATGCGTCCCTCGCCGAACTTGCGCCTCACAATGGACTAGACCAAGCGAGACTGTCAACACCGTTCCGTCGGGGTTGAGTTGAGGGACGACCACCGGAAGCTCCCCCCTTGACACGTCCGGTTAGCCTGGGCGCGCACCGGCTTGGTCTATACCAAGATTCCGAACCGAAAGGCGCGGTCGATGGCCTCCAGCAAGCACAGCGGCGAGTTGCGTCGACTGGCGCTCTCCGTACTCCAGCCGGGATTCGTGGGCACCGAGCCGCCCGACTGGCTCCTGCGCGACATCGCCGACGGACTGGCCTCCGTGGTGCTCTTCTCCCGCAACATCGCCTCCGTCGAGCAGGTCGCCCGGCTCACCGCCCGACTGCGCGCGGAGAACCCGGAGTTGATCGTCGCGATCGACGAGGAGGCGGGCGACGTCACCCGGATCGAGTCCGCCACCGGGTCGTCGCGGCCGGGCAACTTCGCGCTGGGCACCGTCGACGACACCGAGCTGACCGGGGCCGTCGCCGCCGATCTGGGGCGGCAGTTGCACGCCGCCGGGGTGAGTCTCGACTACGCGCCGAGCGCGGACGTCAACTCCAACCCCGACAACCCGATCATCGGCGTGCGCTCCTTCGGCGCCGACCCCGCCCTGGTGGCCCGGCACACGGCCGCGTGGATCCGCGGGCTCCAGTCCTCCGGCGTCGCCGCCTGCGCCAAGCACTTCCCCGGCCACGGCGACGTCGCCGTCGACTCCCACCACGACCTGCCCGCCTACCCGGCGGGGCGGGAGGAGATCGCCGCCCAGGCGCTGCCCCCGTTCCGGGCCGCCGTCGAGGCCGGCGTACGCGCGGTCATGAGCGGCCATCTGCTGGTACCCGCCTACGACCCCGATCTGCCGGCCACGCTCAGCCGGCGCGTCCTGGGCGACCTGCTCCGCGGCGAACTGGGCTTCGACGGCCTCGTCGTCAGCGACGCCATCGAGATGGGCGCGGTCACGGCCCGCCACGGGATCGACGGGGCCACGGTGAAGGCCGTCGCCGCCGGGGTGGACGCCGTCTGCGTGGGGGGCGAGAGCGCCGAGGAGGCCACCGTCGCCCTGCTGGTCGAGGCGCTGGTCGCGGCGGTCACCGCCGGGGAGCTGCCGGAGGAACGGCTGGCCGACGCGGCGGACCGGGTGCGGGAGTTCGCCCGCTGGTCGGCGCGGCTGCGGGCGGACGGCGGCACCGGGAGCGCCGGGGGCGCGGCCGGGGACGGCATCGGACACATCGCCGCGCGCCGGGCCGTGCGGGTGACCGGGGCCGCGCGGGACGCCCTGCCGCTGACCGCCGCGCCGCACGTGGTGGAGCTGGCCCCGGTGACCAACATGGCCGTCGGCGACGAGACCCCGTGGGGCGTGGCCGGCCCGCTGCGCGAGCGACTTCCGGACACGACCTCGGTGCGCGTGGGCGGCCGGGACCTGGAGCGGGGGACGGTCGCGTTGGAGAGCTGCGCCCTGGAACCGGCCGCGGGACGCCCGCTGGTGATCGTCGCCCGCGACGCGGCGCGGCACGCCTGGATGGGCCGCGCGGTCACCGGCCTGACCGCCGCGCGGCCGGACGCGATCGTGGTGGAGATGGGCCTGCCGGGCACGGCCGGCGCCGCGGCGGCGCAGATCTTCACCCATGGCGCCAGTGCCGCTTCGGGTGTGGCCGCGGCGGAGGTCCTGACGGGATCGGCCGACCGCTGATTTCGGCCAACGGCCCGGCGCGGCCCGCGGGTGCGTCTCGAGTGACGGTTGATGCGGGCCGCTCCGCCACTTAGAGTGCAATGGTCCAGACCAACGGTGACCCTGGCGGCCGCATCCGTGCGGAACCGCCGGTTTCGCCATGCACGGGGGACGGGGGAAACGACGTGGGACGGGACACGTGTGTCCGCACCACCGAACGACTGATCATCCTGGATTTCGACGGGGTGGTGCTCGACACGGAACGCACGAGCATCACCGTCTGGCAGGAGTTGCTGCGTGAGTGCTCCCTGGAGCCGCTCGGCGGCCCCAGGGTGCGTCCCGACCGCACGCTCGACCGGGAAGCCCTGCGGCGCCACCTGACCGAGGCGGTCGGCCGGCGCCGGACCCGGGCCCTGTGGTCCGAGTTCGAACGGCGCAACCGCGCCCGGGCCGACCTCCTCGACACCGGAGCCGGAGTCCGCCCCTTCCTGGCCCACTGCCGGGACCGGGGGCACCGGCTCGCCATCGCCTCCGGCAACGAACGGGACTGGGTCGAGGGCCACCTGTCCCGCCTCGGCATCCGGTCCGCCTTCGCGTCCGTGCACTGCGCCGGACCCGGGGTGCGCACCAAGCCCGCCCCCGACACCTACCTGGGGGCACTGCGGGCCTGGGCACCCCGGCGGACGCGCGGGTCACTCGCGGTCGAGGACTCCTACGCGGGGCTGGCCGCCGCCCGCGCCGCCGGGCTGCCCGCCGTCTGGCTCACCGACGCCCCCCGCTCCGCGCCGTCGCCGGGGCCCGTGGCACGACGGGTGCGCGCGCTGGACGAACTCATCGGCTGCCTCTGAGCAGCCGGCGCGCACCGACGGGACGGCACCGGCACCGCCCGGACCGCACCGGCCCCCGTCACGACACCGCCCCCACCCCGAGAACACCGCCACCCCGACACCACCGAACCGCACAACCGTCCCACGGCAGGGGACCGCGACCGGGCCGCTTTGCGCCCGGTGCCGCCGTCACCGCCGTCGACCGCGCTCCCACCCCACCTGGAGACTGCGATGAACGTGCTGCTCGCCCCACCCATGCGTGAACTGGACCTGGACGTGGCCGGGTCCGACCCCCTCGACGCCGCCCGCGACGCGCCGCGGCTGCCCGCCCTCAACCGGGCCGGTGACATCACCGGCCTCGACCGCCTCGCCCGTTCCTGGACCGACCGGGTCCCCTCCCGCGTCCACGACGCCGTCACCGCCGGCGCGGCCCTGCGCGACCTCGGTTTCGTCCTCGCCTCCCTGGAACGCCACGGCGTCGACTACCGCAGCGTGCCCGGCGCGGAGGAGACCCTGCTGAGGCTGGGCGCCCTCACCGACGAGGTGCCCCGCGACAGCGTCTACACCTACGCGCTGCGCAACCCCGAGAACGCCGTGCGGTCCTTCACCGAACTGCCCGAGGAGGCGCTGTTCATCCGGGAGGTGCGCACCGCGGGCACGGCCCTGCGCCCCGCGGTCGACGCCCTGCTGGAAGCGCTGGCCGTGCCCGTGGACGATCCCGCGCTGGCGGAGCTGCTGGACGAGGCGACCCGGGGCTTCTCCGTCTTCGCGCAGTCGCTGCTCTCCGTGAAGCGGAACATCACCCCGGAGACCTTCTCGGGCGAACTGCGCCCCTACTTCCCGCCGATGACCGTCGGCGGGCAGGTGCTCTACGCACCCGGCGGCGCCCAGATGACGCCCCTGCTCGTGGACATCGTCCTGATCCGGCCGGAGCCCGGCGACCCCCTGGAGGAGTGGTACGAGCAGTACCTGCGCGAGAACGTGCCCTACCTGCCGGCCGCCTACCGCGCGGCGGGCGAGCGGGCCCGCCACCACCGGCCGCTGCTGCCCCGGCTGGTGGACGAGGCCGTGCGGCACTCCCCCGGGCACGGCACGGTCGCCCGCACGCTCACCGGACTGCGGGCGCTCATGCGGGAACTGCTCCGCTTCCGGCTGCCGCACCTGCGACTCGCCAAGGCCAACATGAACATCCGCCCCGACGGCTCCCTCGGCAGCGGCGGCTACACCACCGACTCCCTCGACCACCTGGCGGAACTGACCCTGGCGCGGGGCCGCCTCCTGTCCGGCGCCCCCACCGGCGACACCACTCGGAGGTGACCCCCGTGACCGGCACACCCACGGCTCCCCTGTTCGAACCCTTCGCCCCCGGCACCGTCCACCACCCGCTCGCCGCTCCCCTCCGCCCGGTGCGGGCCGTCGCGGACGAGGTGCGCGTGCGCTACCCCACCCGCCTCAACGCCATGGCCCTGCAGCCCGGTGCCATCGCGGGCGACCACCACCTCATCTACGACGCCGGCGAGGTCGTCCTCTCCGTCGCGCGCTACCACCACGTACGCGTGCGCCGTCGGGAACCCGGCGCCGGACTGCTGCTGGACCCCGGCGTCCGCCGGCCCGAACTGGTGGAGCACGCGGCCCGGATCATGTGCGCGGCGCTCGGCGCCGAACCCGACCTGGAGATCGGCGTCGACAGCGACCGGCTGCCCGTGCACGCCGGGTTCGGTTCCAGCAGCAGCCTCATCGCGGCCGTCGCCGCCGCCGTCAACCACCTCCACGGCTGCCCGGTGGACCGCGCCGACCTGCTGCCCTACCTCACCGGCAACCACGGCGAGGAGCACGGCGGCCGGCCCGGTCTGCTCACCCCCGTGCAGTGCATCGGCGGTTCGGCGGCCTCCGGCCTCTACCCGGGCGGGCTGCAGGTCGTCGCCGGACGCAGCACCGTCGTCCTGGCCGTGCCGGTGCCCGAGCGGCTGACCCTGGTCATCGGTGTGCCCACGAGCCTGGAGGAACGTCCCACCGACGAGCTGATGGCCGCCGAGGTCGCCCACTTCGACCGGTTCCGGGCGACCGGCGAACGCTGGGCCCCCACCATCGCCTTCCGGATGCTGCACGAGGCCATGCCCGCCGCGCTGCGCGGGGACCTGGCACCGCTCGGCTCCCTGGTCTTCGACTACCGCTTCCGGATGGGCAGCATCGAGAACTGCTCCTTCTCCCACCCGGGCCTGACCGAACTGGCCGGCGAGGTGGAGTCCCTGTGGCACGAGAAGGCGGCGACCGTCCTCGCCCTCTCCTCCGTCGGACCCGCCTTCTTCGCCCTGACCGACGACCCGGACCGCTGCGCCGGCCGCTTCGCCGAACTGGACATGGACGTCATCCACGCCCGGCCGCACAACGGCACCTACGAAGAGACGGGGACGCCCCGATGACCGACGCGACCACGGCCACCGGCCGCGCCGCCGCCTACTGGAACTCCCCCGAGACGGTCGCGGAGTTCCGCTCCCTGGACGTCCAGCCCTACCTCACCGACCTGCTCGCCCGCACCCCGGTCGACGGCCCCGCCCTCGACCTCGGCTGCGGCGGCGGCCGCAACACCCTGGCGCTGCTGGAGCGCGGCTTCGACGTCCTCGCCGTGGACCTGCACCAGGGCATGGTCGACGCCACCCGCGCCCGCACCGCCGCCTACCCGCCCGCCCGGATCACCGTCCGGCAGGGCGCCGCCGACGCGGTCCCGGCCGAGGACGGCGCGTTCGCACTGGCGGTCTGCTACGGCGTCCTGCACAACGCCGTCGACCGGACCCGGTGGGAGGCGTCGGTCGGGGAGATCGCCCGGGTGCTGCGCCCGGGCGGGCTGCTGGCCCTCAACACCTTCACCTCGCAGACGCTGGACCCGCGCCTGCGGCCGGGGGACGGCGACGGCCAGTACCTGCTGCCCGACGACGTGCCCATGACCCTGCTGCCCGTCCCCCGCATCCTCGACGCGTTCGCCGCGAGGGGGCTGCGCGCCGAGGGGGCCGCGCACACCTACGTCCGGGACCTGGACGTGGGCCCGCGGGCCGTCCTGCGGTGCGTGCTGCGCCGGGAGGGGGACTGACGTGCCGGATCTGGAGGACGGTTCGACCGAGACCGACGCCTTTCCCGAGACACCCCTGTCCGGCGACGAGTTGAGCGCGGCGCTGGAGGCGCGGCTCGCCGAGGTGCCGGGCTGGCACTCGCCCGACGACCCGGTGCGGCTGGGCTTCGCCATGACCGCGCCGCACCGCCTGGCCCTGGACGCCTTCGGGCGCTTCGCCGAGCGCAACCCCAACAACGTCGGCGTCCACACCCGGTTCGGCGACGGCGTCCGCGGCACCCGACGGCTGGAACGCGAGGCCGTCCTGGCCCTCGCCGGCCTGCTGCACGCCGACGCCGCCGACGGCTACCTCACCGGCGGCGCCAACGAGGGCACCCTCGCCGCCCTGCGCATCGGCCGCAACGCCCTGCGCGCGGCGGGCGCCGGGCGGGTGGTCGTCCTCGCCTCCGCGCTCACCCACCACTCCGTCGCCAAGGCCGCCGAGATCCTCGACCTGGAGCTGCGGCTGTGCCCCGCCGGCCCTTCCTGGCTGCTGGAGGCCGCGACGGTGGAGGCCGAGCTGGACGCCCTCGCGGCGCGCACCGAGCCGGGAACCCGTACCGGTGTCGTCGTCGTCTCGACCGCCGGGTACTACAACACCGGCCTGGTCGACCCGGTGGACGCCATCGCCGACGTGCTGGCCCGGCGGGCGGCCGACGGCGGCCGGCTCGGCGTCTTCCACCACGTGGACGCCGCGCACGGCGGCATGATCCTCCCGTTCACCGCGCCGGAGGTGCCCTTCGACTTCCGCAACGCCTACGTCCACTCCGTCGTGCTCGACCCGCACAAGTCGGGGCTGATGCCCTACAGCTGCGGGGTCTTCCTGTGCCGCAAGGGCCTGCTGGGCCACGGTGCCGTACCCGCCCCGATGTCCGGCTTCGTCGACGAGACGATCACCGGTTCGCGCTCCGGCGCGATGGCGGCGGCCCTGTGGTCGCTCGTCTTCGGCCTGGCGGCGGACGGCTACCGGAAGGTGTTCCGGGACTGCCTGGACGTACGCGACCGGTTGGCCGAGGCGGTGCGGGCCGCCGACCCCGAGGCGGTGGTGCTGCCCTCGCCCGGCAACACGGTGGTGGTCGCCGGCTTCTCCCACGAGGGCGGCCGGCTGCCCGGGGAACTGGCCGAACGGTACCGGCTGGTGGGCAACAACCTGCCGTGGCGGGCACCGGACGGCCGGGTGCGGGACCGGCTGTTCCACCACCTCTACGCGATGCCCCATCTGACCCGCGCGCACGTCGACGGCTTCGCGGCCGCGCTCACCGCCGCGCTCTCCGCCGCACCGGCCGGCGGCGGAGGTTTCGCCGTACCGGCCCGCTCCCGGGCACCGGAACGGGACGGCGCCGCCTCGGACGGCGCCTCGGACGCCGGCTCCGCGCTGCGCGACGTCCGGCGCAGCAGCGTCTGCCTGCGGCATCTGGTGGTCCACCCGCCGGGCATGCGCGACCCGGACGACCACCCGCACGCCTACTCCTTCCACACCTTCCAGGACCGCGCCCGGCTCGGCGAGGAGCTGACCGTCCGCCCGTGGACCGGCGACGGCGACGACGCGGGCCGGTTCGTCTACGCGCCGGACCTGGACGCCCCGTTCGCCAACGAGCTGTTCGGCGTGACGGACCCCGAGCGGTACGCGCTGGAGGTCCTCGACCGCAACCAGCAGAAGCTCTCCCTGGTGGGCGCGGCCCACTTCGCCGTGTTCGGGCCCGAGCCGCGCACCCCGCGGCGGCCCGTGGTCCTCGCCAACTTCCACGCCGACGGCGCCTTCCGCTCCGTCGAGTACAAGTACGGCGACCGCCGCCACAACGACGAGGTGCAGGTCTTCGGCGACCGGATCGTGGTGAAGGCCGGCAAGGACGCGCGCGGCGTGCGCCGCGAGGGGGACGACTGGTCCTTCTCCCTGGACACGTCGCTGGAGCTGAGGATCGCGCTGACGGACGACGGGGCCGCGCCGCGGATCACCCGGGTGGCCCGCCATGCCGATCCCGCGCTGCCCCGCCGCCGGCATCTGCTGCGGGGCCAGTACCGCCGGTTCCCCAACCGCTTCTTCGACACGGTCGTCGAGATGACGGTGGGCCGGGAGCACACGGGCGCGGCCCGCTTCGACGAGCCGCTGCTCGCCCGGTCGGCCGCGCTGGACCTGGCCCGCGTGGTCCCGTCCGTCGCGGACGGCGTCCTGCGCGTGGAACTGGCGGCGGTCGACGGGCCGGGCACGGTCGTCCTCGCCGTCCCGCTCGGCCTGGGCGTCCGGCTGGCGGAGCTGCTGCCCGGCATCCCGGTGGGCGAACCGGAGGCGCTCTCCCCGGCCGAGGTGGTGCGGTGGGCGGCCCGTCTGTACCCGCCGGTCAGCGTGCTGCGGGAGGCGGCGACGGACCGCGGCGGACTCCGGCGGTTCACGGCACCGGGGCTCTCGGCGCCCGGGATCACGGCCGACCGGAGGGAGCCGTGCTGACGACGGCCGCCCTGTGCGTGCTGTGGGGCGTCCTGCTGTGGGGCGTCCTGCTGAGCCTGCGCGCGGCCGCCGCCGCCCGTGTGCTGGACCGGCGACGACGCCGTGTCCCGGCCCCGGCGACGGCGCCCCACGTCGTGCTGCTGGTGCCCGCCCTGCGCGAGCAGGAACTGCTCGGCGAGGTGGTGCGGGCGGCGGCGGGCCTGTCGTACCCGCCCGGTCTGCTGCACGTTGTGGTCGTCACCACGGAACGGGAGGAGCGCGAGCGGCGGGCGGTGGTGGAACGCCTGCCCGCCCTCGCGGCGGAACTCGTCACGGCCGGTCCGCGCGAGGCGGCGGCTCGGCTCACCGGCGTCGTGCCGTCCGGCCGAGCAGCCGAGACCGCGCGCCTGACCCGGGCCTCCGCCGACCCGGCGGGCACCCTGCGCGCCGCACTCGATGCGGTGCCCACCACCCGCGAGGTCGCCGCGAAGCTGCTGCCCGGGATCGCGGCCGAGCACCCCGGGGTCGGCGTGCACCACCTGCACTACCGGGACGAGGGCGCCAAGAGCAGCCAGCTCGTGCACGCGGTGGAACGGCTGCCCGGGCTGCTGCCGCCGGAGGCGACCCCCGCCTTCACCTACGTCGGCCTGTACGACGCCGACTCGCAGCCCGACCTCGACACGCTGACCCATCTGGCCGCCGCCGTCTCCCGCGAGGGCGCGCCCGCTCCCGATCTGGTCCAGCAGCTCCCGCTCCAGCTGCGCCGCCCGCACGCGGCCCGCCGCGGCCCCGGCGACCTCGTGCTGCGGGCCCACGCCCTGGCCGACCTGCGCCGCCGGGCGGGCGTCGAGGCGTACCGCATCATGGCCCGGCGCCGTGTCCGGGCCGCGCGGCTGCCCGCGGGCGTCCGGGCGGTGGCCGAGCCGGTGGTGTACGGGGTCGGCGCCGGGCTGTTCGTCCGGCACGACACCCTGGTCTCCATCGGCATGTACGAGGAGCCCGTCGACGACCTGCTCGTCGGCTACAAACTCTCCTCCGCGGGCGCGGTGATGGAGGTGCTGCCCGTGTTCAACCTCGTCGACCGGTACTCCGGCGCCGCCGCGCTCGGCAAGGCGTACGCCCTGGTGGCGCACGGCTCCCTCGCGGGGTGCCGGCGGCTGCTGACCGATCCGGTTCTGCGCGCCTTCGGTCCGCGCAACACCGTGGTCCTGGTCAAGGAGGGGCTGGACACCCTGTGGTGGTTCGCCGGGCCCGCGGTGGTGACGGCGGCGGCGGGCGTCCTCCTCGCGCTCGGCGCCCACGGGCCGCTGCTGGTCTGGGCCGCGGCGGCGTGCGCGTACACGGTGCTGCACGCCTGGTGGTGCGTGCGGCGGGCCCGGCGCTGGCTGGCCGCCCACCGGGGGGCCGACGCCCGGGCGGAACCGCCCGGTAGCCCGCCGGACCCGCTGCTGTACCCGGCGTTCCTGCTCCAGCCGCTGCTGCACTGGGCGGGGCCGGTCCGGCACCTGGCCCGGGTACTGCGCGGGCGGCCCGCGGTGTCCGGCAAGACGGAACGGTGACCGCCGAGCGGTGCGGGACGCGCCCGCCGTACCCTCCGCACCACCGGCCCGACCGAGCGCGACCGCCCGTCCGTCCGCACCTCTCCCCGTCCCGCCCCTCGTCCCCGACACCCGCGAGACCCGGCACCGCCGGCCCCCGCACCGCGAGCCCCGACACCCGCGAGAAAGACCCGAGATGACAACGAACCCTTCCGACGTCCGCCTGTCCACCGTCGTCATGGCCCACCCGCGGCGGCAGGCCGCGGCCCGGGCGCTGGCCGAGGCGCACCCCGCGCTCGCCGCCCGGATCGTCACCGACCCGGAGCCGCAGGGCCCGCCCTCGGCGCTGCGCACCGCGCGCCGGGCCTGGCAGTCGGTCACCGCGGGCGCCACGCACCATCTCGTGCTCCAGGACGACGCCCTGCTCTCCCCCGGCTTCGCCGAGACCGTCGCCGCACTCGCCGCCGCCCGGCCGCGGGACTCCGTCAGCCTCTTCACGGAGTGGGGCTCGCGCACCGCCAACGCGGTGCGCGCCGCGGCGCTGCTCGGGCACGCCTGGGCCCCCGTGGTGGACGACTACCTGCCGTCCGTGGCCCTGGTGCTGCCCGCCGAACTCGCCCTCGGCTTCGAGGAGTACGCCGCCGCCAAGGCCGCCCCGGACGCGACCGACGACGTGACCCTGCTCGACTACCTGCACTCCGTGGACAAGGTGGTCCCGGTCGCCGGCCCGGTCGACCACGCCAATCCGCCGAGCCTGGTGGGCAACGACGTCATGGGCCCGCGCAGCGCCGCCTGCCTCGCCCCCGACGGCGATCCCGGCGGTTCCCTGCTGCCCGCGATGCGCGCCGTGCCGTACTTCTGCTGGTGGGAACAGCTCGCCGTGGTCTATCTGCGCGACCCGGCGAGCGCGGACGGCTGGCGCCGGGTGCCGGCCGAGGAGGCCCTGCTGGAACGGGGCCTGGGCCGGGAACAGGTCGTGGCGTCGCTGCGGACGGCACTGGAGACCCTCCCGCACCGCGACGTCGTCCACGACCGGGTCAGCGACGTGCTGCTCGCCGAAGTCTGGACCACCGCCTACGCGTTGGGCGTGGTGACCGGGGACCTCGGCGGCTTCCCCGACCTCGGGCGGCCCGCGGCGCGGGCGGCGCTGTCCACCCTGGCGCCGGGGGCGCTGCGCCGGGTCGTCCCCGTCCGGTGGCTGGCCGCGGTGGGCGAGTTGCTGTACCCGCTGGTGTCGGCGGCCGTGCTGAGCGGCGCGGCGGACGCGGAGGCGGTCCGCTCGTGAGCGCGCCGGGGGCCCCGGGGCCCGTCGTCGACGTGGCCGCCGTCACCAAGTCCTTCCGCACCTGGGACCGGGCCGGTTCCTGGAGCGTCCGCCACCCCTTCCGGCGGCGGCGCGCGGGACGGGCACTCGCGCTGAGCGAGGTCGATCTGCGCATCGGCCGGGGCGAGTTCGTCGGGCTGCTCGGGCAGAACGGCGCGGGCAAGTCCACGCTGATCAAGCTGATGACGGGCCTGCTGCTGCCGGAGGCGGGCACGGTCCGGGTGTGCGGCCTCGATCCGTACGGCGACCGGGAGGCGAACGCCCGGAACATGGGCGTCACCTTCGGGCAGCGCACCCAGTTGTGGTGGGACCTGCCCGCCCGGGACTCGTTCTCCATCCTGCGCGACATCCACGGGCTGCCGGCGGACGCCTGGCGCGGCTCTCTCGCCGAACTCGACGACGTCCTGTCGCTGTCGGCGTTCTGGGACACCCCGGTGCGCTTCCTCTCCCTCGGCCAGCGGGTGCGGTGCGACCTGGCGGCGGCGCTGCTGCACCGGCCCCGGGTGCTCTTCCTCGACGAGCCCACCATCGGCCTGGACGTGCTGGTCAAGGACCAGGTGCGCGAACTGCTGTCGCGGCTGGCCGCCACGGGGGACCACTGCGTCGTGCTGACCACGCACGACATGGCGGAGGTGGAGGCCCTGTGCCATCGCATCGTCGTCATCGACCGCGGCCGGGTGGTCCACGACGGCCCCCGTGACCGGCTGTCGGTCGCCGGGACGGAGTCCGTCTTCCTGGTCGAGTTCGAGACCCCGCCGCCTCCACTGGATCTGCTGACCGCCGAGGTGGTCTCCCGCGAGGGCCCGAGCGTCCGGGTCAGACCGCTGCCGGGCGCGGACCGGGCGCGGGTGACGGCCGAGCTGCTCGCCGCGCACCCGGTCCGTTCGGTGCGGTACGAGGGAGCGACGGCGGAGGACGTCCTGCGGGCCCTGCACGGGCGCGGGCGGGAGCAGCGGGCCGGGGCGCCGGGGGCGGGCGGATGAGCGTGCTGGAAGGCCCCGGCGGGGCGGCCCGAACGGACGGGCGGGCGTACCGGCTCCTCCTGCTCGTGCCGCGCACCGAGTGGGCCTACCGGCCGCGGCTGGCCGCGACCGCGTTCGTGATCGTCACCCAGGTGTTCCTGTACGTGCTGCTGTGGCGGGCGCTGTACGGCGAGAGCGGCGAGCGGGTCGTCGGCCTCGACATGGACCAGGCCATCACGTACTCGGTACTGGCCACGCTGATGGGGACCGGCCGGGTGATCATGGAGGGGGCCTCCCAGGAGACCGCGCAGAGCAAGATCCGCGACGGTTCGGTGGTGTTCTGGTTCGTCCGTCCGCTGTCGGCCCGCCGCTACTGCGCCTGGCGCGGCCTCGGCGAGAGTCTGTACGCCACCCTGTGGCTGCTGGTGGGCCTGGTCGTGGGCGTGGTCTGCGGCCTGGTCGCGCTGCCGCCGTCCGGGCCCGCGGCGGCGGTGACCGTGCTGGCCTACGCCCTGGGCCAGGTGGTCTTCTACCAGATCGCCCTGCTGGTCGACCTCACCAGTTTCTGGACGATCACCAGCTTCGGCGTGAACCGGCTGGTGGCCTTCGCCCAGTTGCTGCTCTCCGGCGGACTGGTCCCGCTGTGGTTCTTCCCGGAGGGGCTGCGGACGGTCGCCGGGCATCTGCCGTTCGCCGCGACCATCAACGTGCCGGTCTCCCTCTACACGGGCCGCATCGACGCGGCGGAGAGCTGGCCGTACCTGGCCGAACAGGCGTTGTGGTGCGTGCTGCTGGCCGCGCTGAGCCGCCTGGTGTGGCGGCGTGCCGCCCGTCGTCTCCTGGTCCTGGGCGGGTGAGGCCGATGCGTCCGGACACCGCCCCCGTGACGACCGCGACGGCCGCGACGGCTCCCGCGCCCCGCCGGGTGGGCCGGCTGCGGCTGGCCGCCGTGATCATGCGCGCCGGTCTGCGCAGCCAGCTGGCGAACCGCGCGGACTTCGCGATGGCCGTCGCCAACGGCGTGACCTACCAGATCACGGTGCTGCTCTTCGCGGCGGTGATCTTCAGCCGTTTCCCGTCCCTGGCCGGCTGGGACCTCGGCGAGATCCTCCTGATCAGCAGCATCCGCATGCTGGGGCACGGGCTGTACATGCTGTTCTTCGGCAATCTCGGGCTGATCCCGCATCTCCTGCGGGAGGGCCGCTTCGAGGCCTTCAGGACCCGCCCGGCCCCGGTGCTGCTCCAGGTCTTCACCTACGAGGCACCGGTCAACGCGCTGGGCGACCTGGTGGTGGCCGGGGCGTCGTTCGGTGTCTGCCTGTCGCTGCTGGACGTCACGTGGTCGCCGGCCGCGCTGGGCTTCCTGATCGTGGCGGTCGCCGCCGCCACGGTGATCGAACTCGGGCTCAATCTGCACATCGCCGGCCTGGTGCTCAGGTTCCGGGGCAGCGAGTCGCTGTTCTTCTGGCTGGACAACACGGCCGGGAACTTCGGCAACTACCCGTTGAGCGTGTTCCCGGTGGCCCTCCAGGGGGCCTTCACCTTCGGTGTGCCGATCGCGTTCGCCGGCTACTACCCGGCGGCGTGGCTGACCGGCCACGCGGACACGGTCCCCGTCTCCTCCGCGCTGGTGCACCTGTCACCGCTGGTCGCCGCGGTGGTGCTGGTCTCCGGCCTGGCGACCTGGCGGCGGTGCCTGGCCTGGTACGCGCGCAACGGGTGACGGGCGGTCCCCGGTCCGACGGGCCGTCCCCGGCCTGACGGCCCGTCCCCGTCGGGCGTGCCGAGCACGCCGGTCGGGGACGGGCCGGACGTCAGCGTGCGGTCCGGGTGTGGACGTACTCCACGAGGCGGCTGAGCGCGTCCGGGTCCGTGTCGGGCAGGACTCCGTGGCCGAGGTTGAAGACGTGGCCCTCCAGGCCCGCCGCCGCGTCCAGGATCTCGCGGGTCCTGGCCTCGACCGCCTCGGTGGTGGAGAAGAGGAGGGCGGGGTCCAGGTTCCCCTGGAGCGCCTTGCCGGGGCCGACGCGGCGGGCGGCCTCGTCCAGCGGGACCCGCCAGTCGACGCCGACGACGTCCGCGCCGGCCTCGCCCATGTCGCGCAGGAGTTCGCCGGTGCCGACACCGAAGTGGATGCGCGGCACGCCGTACCCGGCGACGGCCTCGAAGACCTTGCGGGAGGCCGGCTGCACGAAGCGACGGTAGTCCGCGGGGGCCAGGGCGCCGACCCAGGAGTCGAAGAGCTGGACGGCGCTCGCGCCCGCCTCGATCTGCACCTTGAGGAAGGCCGCAGTGATGTCGGCGAGGCGGTCCAGGAGGTCGGCCCACAGCTGCGGGTCGCCGTACATGAGCGCCTTGGTGTGCTCGTGGTTGCGGGACGGGCCGCCCTCGACGAGGTAGCTGGCGAGGGTGAAGGGGGCACCCGCGAAGCCGATCAGCGGGGTGGCGCCCAGCTCGCGCGTGAGCAGGCCGTACGCCTCGGTGACGTAGGAGACGTCCTCCGGGGTGAGGTCGCGCAGCCGGGCCAGGTCGGCGCGGGTGCGGATCGGCTTCTCGACGACCGGGCCGACGCCCGGCTTGATGTCGAGGTCGATGCCGATGGCCTTCAGCGGGACGACGATGTCGCTGAAGTAGATCGCCGCGTCCACGCCGTGCCGGCGCACCGGCTGGAGGGTGATCTCGGCGACCAGTTCCGGCCGCATGCAGGACTCGAGCATCGGGATGCCCTCGCGCACCTTGCGGTACTCCGGCAGCGAGCGCCCGGCCTGCCGCATGAACCACACGGGGGTGTGCGGCACCGGCTCACGCCTGCACGCCTTGAGGAACGCGGAGTCGTACGTGGCGGTCGGCTGCTTGCCCACGGGGCTCTGTTCGGCACTCACACCGGCAAGTCTCGCATGCCCCTCGGAGAGCGCCGGACCACGGGTGCGACCGCGCGCGAGCCGCGCGGGGGCGCCCGCGCGGGACGACGTGATCCGGACATCGCGCCCGCACGCGGGTGTCCCTCCCTGCGCCGGGGCGCTGTTCCGCTTAACCTTCCCCGCATGGCTGCGGCTCAGGGACGACTGTCGGACGACGCTGGCGGAATGGACGGGACGAAGGGTGCGGAGGGGGATTCCCGGCGTTCGGGGAGTGCGGCCCCGCCGCCCTTCGCGGCCGCGGTGGAGGCGCTGCGGGCCGCGCGGCTGCGGCCGCAGATCGAGGTGGAGGCGGTGCCCCCGCCGAAGCGGCTCGCCCCGTACGCGTACGCCCTGGAGGCGGCGGTCGTCGACGGCGACGAGGACCTGGCCGACGGACGGCTGGTGCTGCTGCACGAACCGGCCGGCCACGACGCCTGGCACGGCACCTTCCGGCTGGTGACGCTGGTGCGGGCCGAGCTGGAGCCGGAGATGGCCGCGGACCCGCTGCTGCCGGACGTGTGCTGGACCTGGCTCACCGGCGCGCTGCAGGCGCGCGGCCTGACCTACGGCGAGCCCAGCGGCACGGTCACCCGGGCGAGTTCTCACTACTTCGGGGGGCTCTCGGCACGGCCGTCGGCCTCGCAGATCGAGATCCGGGCGTCGTGGACACCGCGTGAGGGGCTGGGCGGGGTCCCGGACACCGCGGCGCACCTCGCGTCCTGGTGCGATCTGCTGGCGCAGGTCGCGGGTCTGCCGCCGGCCGCGCCCGGCGACGCGTCGATCGTGACGCTGCCGCAGCGCCGCGGCCCTCAGTCGCGCTAGGCCGGGCCCTCCCGGCTCGACCCTTCGCCCCCTTCGCCCTTCACCTTCTCCGCTCTCCTCGTCCCGCCGCTCTGCTCACCTCCCTGCTCTGCTCACCTCCCTGCTCCGCTTTCTGTTCTGCTCTCCTCGCCGCTCGGCTCTGCTCTCCTCCTGCCCTTCCGCACCTCTGCCTTGCCCCGGTTCGGTGTCCGACCCGGGGGCTTTTCGGCTCAGGAAACGTTCCGTCACTTTGTCGACACGGCCACTTTCGGGCCCGTATCGACAAAGTGCGAAACCGTTCGATCTTCGAATGATCGACCGCGTGTCCGAATTGCTCGGATTGTTACTCACCAGATCGTGATCATTCTCTAAAGGCGGACGCGTTCGGTGCCGAAGACGACTGTGACCTTGAAAGCACGGTTCGTCCCGGCTTCGTCCCCCACGAGCCGGCCCCGTCCCGCACCCCAGGAGGCCTGGTGTCCGTTCTCCTCGAGCAGCCTGCAAGCCTGGTCGCCTACCGCCCGAACAAGCCGACCGCCATGGTGGTCGTGGCCGATCCGCGCGTCCGTTCCACCGTCACCCGCCACCTGTGGGCGCTCGGTGTGCGCGACGTCATCGAGGCCTCGTCCGTCGCGGAGGCTCGTCCCCGCATCGGCAACCCCCGCGACATCTGCGTCGCCGAAGTCCACCTCCCCGACGGCTCCGGCCTGACCCTGCTGTCGGAGACCCGCGCCGCGGGCTGGCCCAACGGCCTCGCCCTGTCCGCCGCCGACGACATCGGCGCCGTGCGCAACGCCCTCGCCGGCGGCGTCAAGGGCTACGTCGTCACCGGCACCCGCACCAACGTGGGGCTGCCCACCCGGCCGGGCGCCGCCCCCATCGGCGCCGCCGCCGCCCGCCTGCACCGCCGCCCCCCGGGCGCCCCGAGCCACCCGGGCGGCTACCGCGAACTGTCCGGCCGCGAGGTGGAGGTGCTGCGGCTGGTCGCGGAGGGCCAGTCCAACAAGGCGATCGGCGTCTCGATGGGCCTGTCCGCCCTGACCGTCAAGAGCCACCTCGCCCGCATCGCCCGCAAGCTCGGCACGGGCGACCGCGCCGGGATGGTCGCCGTGGCCCTGCGGACCGGCATCATCCACTGACCGCTCCCCCACTCCCCGCACTCCTCCCTCCCCTTCTCCCCTCCCGTCCATGACCGCCGCCACCGTCCCCCGGTAGCCGATCTTTCACCGACCTGACTGGTTTACGACCCCCCGGCGCCCGCCGACGGAACGTTCCGTCGGCGGGCGCGGTCGATCCACGGATACCCTTGACAGGTGACCGACGCCCACGAAACCGCAGCAGACCCTTCACTGCGAACCACCGGAGGCGCCCCTCCGGACGACGCCGGATCTTCTGCGAGTCAGGCGCCGACCCCCTTGCTGGAACCACGCGAGGGCATTCCGCCGGTGATCGCCGACGCGGCCGCCCTCGCCGAGGTGACCGCCGCCTTCGCCGCCGGGCACGGCCCCGTCGCCGTCGACGCCGAGCGCGCCTCCGGGTACCGCTACGGCCAGCGCGCCTATCTGGTGCAGCTGCGGCGCGAGGGCGCCGGCACCGCGCTGATCGACCCGGTCGCCTGCCCCGACCTCTCCGAGCTGGGCGCGGCGATCGCCGACACCGAATGGGTGCTGCACGCGGCCACCCAGGACCTGCCGTGCCTGCGCGACATAGGGATGGTCCCCACCCGCATCTTCGACACCGAGCTGGCGGGACGGCTGGCCGGTTTCCCCCGCGTCGGCCTCGGCGCGATGGTGGAGAACGTGCTGGGCTTCGTCCTGGAGAAGGGCCACTCCGCCGTCGACTGGTCCACCCGCCCGCTGCCCGAGCCCTGGCTGCGGTACGCCGCGCTCGACGTCGAGCTGCTCGTCGACCTGCGCGACGCGCTGGAGAAGGAGCTGGACCGGCAGGGCAAGCTGGAGTGGGCACGGCAGGAGTTCGACGCGATCGCCTCCGCCCCGCCGCCCGAGCCCCGCAAGGATCCGTGGCGCCGCACCTCCGGCATGCACAAGGTGCGCCGCCGCCGCCAGCTCGCCGTCGTCCGCGAGCTGTGGCAGACGCGGGACCGGATCGCGCAGCGCCGCGACGTCTCGCCGGGCAAGGTGCTCGGGGACGCCGCCATCGTCGAGGCGGCGCTCGCGCTGCCGCCCAACGCGCACGCGCTGGCCGCGCTGAACGGCTTCGGGCGGGTCAACCGCCGGCAGCTGGAGCAGTGGCAGTCCGCGGTCGACCGGGCCCGGGCCCTGTCGGAGTCGCAGCTGCCGCAGCCCGGCCAGCCGGTGACCGGCCCGCCGCCCCCGCGTGCCTGGGCCGACAAGGACCCGGCCGCCGCCGCCCGGCTCACCGCGGCGCGCGCGGCGGTCACGGCCCTCGCCGAGCGGCTGAACATGCCGCAGGAGAACCTGATCACGCCGGACACGGTGCGCAGGGTGTGCTGGGAACCGCCGGCCACCCTCGACGAGGAGTCGGTGGGCGCGGCCCTCGCCGGGCACGGGGCCCGGCCCTGGCAGGTGGAACAGGTGACGCCGGTGCTCGTGAGGGCGCTGGTCGAGGGCGCGTCGTAGGAAGGCGCGGGTCGAGGACGCCTCCAGCGGTGTGACGTTCGCCGCTCGCGCCGGGGGGACTGGGCAGCTACGTTACCCACAAGTAGCATGGGACTGAGCGCGCGCTCAGTGCATGCGTGCCGCAGCAGTGCCATCCCGCACCCTGGAGGAGAGCCATCGTGCCTCGTACCGTCAGGGACGTCGTCTTCGTAGACGGCGTCCGCACCCCGTTCGGCAAGGCGGGCCCGAAGGGCATCTACCACGAGACCCGCGCCGACGACCTGGTCGTGAAGGCGATCCGGGAGCTGCTGCGCCGCAACCCCGGTCTCGACCCCAAGAAGGTCGACGAGGTCGCGGTCGCCGCGACCACGCAGATCGGTGACCAGGGCCTGACCATCGGCCGCACCGCCGGCATCCTGGCGGGCCTGCCCACCTCGGTCCCCGGCTACTCCATCGACCGCATGTGCGCGGGCGCCCTGACCGCCGTCACCACGGTGGCCGGCTCGGTCGCCTTCGGCGCGTACGACGTCGCGATCGCGGGCGGTGTCGAGCACATGGGCCGCCACCCGATGGGCGAGGGCGTCGACCCCAACCCGCGCTTCGTCAGCGAGAAGCTGGTCGACGAGTCCGCCCTGTTCATGGGCATGACCGCGGAGAACCTGCACGACCGCTACCCGAGCATCACCAAGCAGCGCGCCGACGAGTACGCGGTGCGCTCGCAGGAGAAGGCAGCCAAGGCGTACGCCAACGGCCAGATCCAGGCCGACCTGGTGCCCGTCTCCGTGCGCCGTACGAACCCCGAGGGCGGCGAGACGGGCTGGGGCCTGGTCACCGCCGACGAGCCGATGCGTCCGGGCACCACGCTGGAGAACCTGGCGGGTCTCAAGACGCCGTTCCGCGTGCACGGCCGGGTCACCGCGGGCAACGCGGCCGGCCTGAACGACGGCGCCACCGCCTCCCTCATCGCGAGCGAGGACTTCGCCCGGGAGAACGACCTCCCGGTGAAGATGCGCCTGGTCTCCTACGCCTTCGCGGGCGTGGAGCCGGAGGTCATGGGCTACGGCCCGATCCCGGCCACGGAGAAGGCCCTGGCGCAGGCCGGGCTCTCCATCTCCGACATCGGCCTCTTCGAGATCAACGAGGCCTTCGCCGTCCAGGTCCTCGCCTTCCTGGAGCACTACGGCATCGCCGACGACGACGCGCGCGTCAACCAGTACGGCGGCGCCATCGCCTTCGGCCACCCGCTGGCCTCCTCCGGCGTCCGTCTGATGACGCAGCTGGCCCGCCAGTTCGAGGAGCAGCCGCACGTCCGCTACGGCCTGACCACCATGTGCGTCGGCTTCGGCATGGGCGCGACGGTCATCTGGGAGAACCCGCACTTCGAGGGGGACAAGTGAGCACCACCGCAGAGCTGCTGAAGGGTGCGGCCGAGCTGTTCCCCGGCGAGGTCGTCACCAGCGCCCACGTGCGCCACTTCGACCTCCCCCTGGGCGCCGGGCGCTTCGCGCTCATCACCCTGGACAACGGCCACGACCACACCAAGCCGACCACGCTCGGCCCCCAGTCGCTGGCGAACATCGACGCCGCCATCGACCAGGTCGAGAAGGAGGCCGCGGACGGCGACATCGTCGGCGTCGGCGTCACCGGCAAGCCGTTCATCTTCGCGGTCGGCGCCGACCTCAAGGGCGTCGAGCTGCTGAAGCGGCACGAGGACGCGCTGGCCATCGGCAAGGGCGGCCACGACGTCTTCAAGCGCCTGGCGAAGCTGGCCGTGCCGACCTTCGCGTACTACAACGGCGCCGCGATGGGCGGCGGCGTGGAGATCGGCCTGCACTGCTCCTACCGGACGGTGTCCGCGGCCCTCCCCGCCTTCTCCCTCCCCGAGGTCTTCCTCGGCCTGGTCCCCGGCTGGGGCGGCTGCACTCTGCTGCCGAACCTGATCGGCGCCGACAAGGCCGTCTCGGTCATCATCGAGAACAGCCTCAACCAGAACAAGCAGCTCAAGGGCGCACAGGTCTACGAACTCGGCATCGCGGACGCGATCTTCGAGGGCGCGGACTTCCTGGAGCAGTCGCTGATCTGGACCGCGTCCGTCCTCAAGGGCGAGATCGCCGTCGAGCGTCCGGCGATCGACCGCGGCGAGGCCTGGGACCAGGCCGTCGCCAAGGGCCGCTTCATCGCCGACTCCAAGGTGCACGGCGCGGCCCCGGCCGCCTACCGCGCCCTGGACATCATCGCCGCCGCCAAGAACGGCGACCTCCAGCAGGGCTACGACGCCGAGGACCAGGCCCTCGCCGACCTGATCATGGGCGGCGAACTGCGCTCCGGCATCTACGCCTTCAACCTGGTGCAGAAGCGCGGCAAGCGTCCCGCCGGTGCCCCCGACAAGTCGCTGGCCCGCCCGGTCACCAAGGTGGGCGTCGTCGGCGCCGGCTTGATGGCCTCCCAGCTCGCGCTGCTCTTCCTGCGCCGCCTGGAGGTGCCGGTCGTGCTGACCGACATCGACCAGGAGCGCGTCGACAAGGGCGTGGGCTACGTCCACGCCGAGATCGACAAGCTGCTCGGCAAGGGCCGGATCAACCAGGACAAGGCCAACCGTCTCAAGGCCCTGGTGACCGGCGTCCTGGACAAGGCCGAGGGCTTCGCCGACGCCGACTTCATCATCGAAGCGGTGTTCGAGGAGATGGGCGTCAAGCAGAAGGTCTTCGCGGAGGTCGAGGCGGTCGCCCCGGCCCACGCGATCCTGGCGACGAACACCTCGTCCCTCTCCGTCTCCGAGATGGCGTCGAAGCTGAAGCACCCCGAGCGGGTCGTCGGCTTCCACTTCTTCAACCCGGTCGCGGTCCTGCCGCTGCTGGAGATCGTCCGCGGCGAGCAGACCGACGACGCCTCGCTGGCCACGGCCTTCGGCGTCGCCAAGAAGCTGAAGAAGACCGCGGTCCTGGTCAAGGACGCCCCGGCGTTCGTCGTGAACCGCATCCTGACCCGCTTCATGGGCGAGATCCAGAACGTCATCGACGAGGGCACTCCGGTGGACGTGGCGGAGAAGGCGGTCGAGCCGCTCGGCCTGCCGATGTCCCCGCTGGTCCTGCTGGAGCTGGTCGGCCCGGCGATCGGCCTGCACGTCTCGGAGACCCTGAACCGGGCCTTCCCGGAGCGCTTCACCGTCTCCCCGAACCTCAAGGCGGTCGTCGAGGCGGGCAAGCGCGGCTTCTACGTCTACGACAGCGGCAAGCCCGAGCTGGACCCGGAGGTCGCCGCGCTCCTCAAGCAGGGCGACACCGTCCTGACGGAGGAGCAGGTCCGCGCCCGCGTCCTGGACGCGGTGGCCCAGGAGATCGGCCTGATGCTCGACGAGGGCGTCGTCGCCGAGGCCCAGGACATCGACCTCTGCCTGATCACCGGCGCCGGCTGGCCCTTCCACCTGGGCGGCATCACGCCGTACCTGGACCGCGAGGGCGTCTCGGAGCGGGTGAACGGGAAGCGGTTCCTGGAGGCCGGGGTGGCTTCGGTCCCGGCGTGACCCCGAAGCCTGCCGGTACGTGAAGAGGGCCTCCGCCGTGGGCGGGGGCCCTCTTCCTGTGCCCGTGGGTCAGGCGATGAGCACGATGGTGTTCCAGCCGCTGGGCCCGGGACGGCCGGGGAAGGAATGCCGCGAGCAGGCCGGCAACGCGACCGTTATGTGTTTCCCCATGAATCCTCGGTGGTGTTCGGCTGTCGCAGGAATCACGTTCGCCGGTGCGACAACCGCCGGATACACTTCCGGGGCTTCCCCTGGAAGCCGGGGGCGGACATCACACAGAAGCGGACACGACATTCATGAACGGCGAACTCCCTCCACTGGCGCCGAACCTCGCGACGGTCGACCGCCGCGCCGTGGTGACCGGTACCGACACTTCCGGAGCGGTGCCCGTCGAGTATCGATTTCGTGCGGCGGAAGGTGATGTGCGGCACCTGGTGGTGGTGTTCTCCGGGTTCGCGGCGCCGAACGGATACCACTTCGCCGGGAAGTCGCTGAACGGACTGCGGGCCAATGTGCTGTGGATCCGCGACGACTTCGACGGGCACTACAGCTACTACATGTGCCGGTCGATGAACTTCGACATCGAGGCCGCCGTGGCCGGACTCATCGATTCCACGCTGCGGCAGTTGGGGCTCGGCCGTGACCAGGTCAGTCTCCTCGGGGTGTCCAAAGGCGGAAGCGCGGCCCTCTACTTCGGCCTGAAGTACGGCTTCCGGAACATTGCCACGGTGGTTCCGCAGTTCCTCGTGGGGACTTACGTGCGGGACCGCCCGGAAACCGGTCGGTACATGCTCGGCGACGATATGCCGCAGACACACGTCGACATGCTGGATTCCGCCATTCCCGACCTGCTGAAGGCTTACGGCGGACAGGGCCACAACATCTACCTCTTCACGTCCGAGGCCGATGAGCAGTACGAGACGGAAATCGGTCCGCATCTGCAGCTCTTCTGGGCCTGTGAGAATTTCAACCTGGTCCGCACCGCTTCCCCGTTGGTACGGCAGCACGGCGAGGTGTCCGGGTACAACCTGCCCCTGGTGTGTGGTGTCCTGGCCGCCCTGTCCGAAGGCGCCGTCCCCCGACTGGGCTTCGTGGAGAACGGGAACGCGCAGGTCGATCCGGTCGAACGGCAGCGCCACCTGGCCGAGTTGCGCCACACGGAGGCACTGACGGCCGTGCTGAACAAGCAGGACATCCGTGGCAACAACCTCCTGCTGAGCGGGCACGCCTTCATTCCTGGCGAATCCCCGCACGGTGAATTCCCGTCGGTGAAGAGCCTGGTGATAGAAGGCGGCGGACGGCACTGGGAGTTCCCGCTGTCCACGGCCGAGGCGAAGCACACCTACAGCCTCTACTTCGACCGGTTCGCCCGGGACTACACGGACGGGGGCTTCGAACCGGAGGCCAGGACCGGAATTCCGATGACCGGGATACCCGGGGGCGCGTACGAACTGTCGGTCCGGGTCGCCAGTCCGGCTGAGGGAATAGACCGGCGCACCAAACTGGTGGCCCGGCGGCCCTTCGACATCCGGCGCCCTTTCGGCGGGCTCGAGATCTCCCTGATCGGTGACGAGAACCGGGTGCGACTGCTGCGGCGCCCGATCATCGGCCACATCTCCCAGGAGACCGCCTTCTCCCTGGAGAAGAGCTGGCTCGACGACCGCACCCTGCACGTCGAGGGGGTTTTCTTCGTACACGGCATCGAGGCCGCCGCCCACGGTCACGCGACCTATTACCTGGTGCTGCGCGGGACGCAGGCCGCGTACTCCTTCCGGCTCGGCATGTCCCGCAAACCGGCGGCAGTGCGCCCGCACCGTCGACGCGGCGACTTCGGCACCTACGACTTCGCGTATTTCGCCACCTCCGGGTACAAGGGCGTCGCGCTCACGAACGCTCAGCCCGGGGATTACGAGGTGTACATCTCGATGAGTACCGGCGGTTCTCTGTTCTCGGCCCCGGCGGGCAACGTCACGCTTTCCTGAATGTCCCCGGCCCGGCGCGGTCGGCACCGGCGTCATTCCGGAAGGACGGCGATCGCATTCGCCACCCGCCGTTCGGTCACGGCCGCGTCCTCGCCGCCGCGGGGGCTGTTGCGTACGTGTCCGTCCAGGACGGCGGTCGTGGAGCCGCCACCGTCGAGGTTGACCGCCTCGACGGCGCCGAGGGAGCACGCCAGCCGCGCCGCCTCGACCGGGCTCGCCCCGACGCTCTCTCCGGGCGCCCGGCCGTCGACGGCGATCAGCAGCAGCGTGCCGTCCGCCGTGACGCCCGCCACGGTCCGCGGTTCCCGGCCCGGCCCGAGCCGCTGGGCGTCCGGATCGACCTCTCCGTCGCGCAGCAGCCGGGCGCTGCCGCCCAGGGCCGCGTACACGGCACCGGTCAGCCGCCGTCCCCCGGGACCGGTGATCCGTACGGACACGGCGGGGCGGGTGCCGGGACGGACGTGGGCGCGCAGCCACCCGGCGCCGGTTCCGATGCCGTACAGCGAACCACCGCCCTCGGGCAGCGGCCCGCCCGCGGGTGTGCGGGTCCTCAGCGCCGTTCCGTCCGCGGCGAGCAGGAGTTCGGTACTGCCGACCGGTCCGGCCGGGGTCCGTCCACCGAACTGGGCGGTGAAGAGCACGACCTCGTCGGCGTCGGTGCACACCCCTCGGGACGGCTGTGTCATCGGGCGTCCGTCGGTGGCGTTCCGGTCGCCACCGGTACCGCCGCAGCCGGGGACACGGCCCGCCGTCCGGTTGACGCCGTCGATCCCGCGCCGGGCTCCGTCGGCGGCGCGCATCCGCCCGGCGGTGGACACCTCGGTCACACGCGCGTCGAGTCCGCCGTCGTCGCGGCCCAGCAGGAGGGCGGGCCGGCCCGCCAGCGCCTCGCTGAGGACCCGGCCGTTCTCGGCGTACAGACCGATCGGATCCCCGCCGCCACCGGTGCCACCGCGGCCGACGTCGAAGTACGTGCCGTTGACGGCGAAGAGCGCCCCGGCCCTTCGGGCCAGGGAGCGGACGGTATCGCCCCGATCCATGCCGTCCCCGTGCACCGCGACGACCCGCGCCCGTGCGTCGGGCGCGACGCGCAGCACGTACAGACGCACGGGCTCTCCGGCACCGACATGCCGGGTGACCTCCTGGTAACGGACCCCGGCGGGCAGGACGGGCACGGGCGACGACGCCGGGCCGGCCGGCCGGGAGGTGTCCGCCGACCGGGGCGGCGTGTCCGGAGCGGTGCAGCCGACCGGGACGCAGCACAGCACGGCGGCCAGCAGCGCGCCCGCACGGGGTCTACCCATAGGTGGCGAGCGCGCCCGGGGAGGCGCCGAAGTCACCGATGTGCACGGTCACCTCCGACCAGACCCGATGCCCTCGCCCGTCCTCGAAGGCCAACTCGAAACGGTCGTATCCCAGGTGCGCCGGATCCGCCTGGTAGGTGACGCTGCCGTCGGGCATGCAGGTGAGCACGCCGTGGCGGGCCAGCCCCACGCCCATGAAGCGCAGCCCCGGTGCGACGGTGTGGCCGGCCGGCAGTACCGCCCGTCCGCCCGGACGCAGGGTGATGTTCTGCCCCGGCAGCCAATGGCGCCGTACCCGGAAACCGGCGTCCGAGACCGCAGTCGACGGGATCAGCTTGTCGCCCGGGGCGTGCATCAGGCCGACGATGACGCGGGGCAACAGCACCGCGCCCTCCGGGGCACTGTCCTGCACCCGGACCAGACAGGTGACGGTGCGCGGCTCGGCATCGGTCGCGTACGTGGCGTACCGGCCGTTGTCGAGGTGACTGAGGCCCTGGTGGCGGACCATCGTGGCGGCGCCGCCGAGGAAGTCGTCGAGCAGGTAGCCGTAGGTACGGTAGGCACCGCCGGTGGGGGTGACGGCCAGGGTGAGGCCGAACTCCTGGCCGGGGGCGACCGGACGTGCCGGATCGGTGTCGGCGAAGAGTTCCAGCGTGCCACCGATGTGGGGCGCCCGCGGGTGGGTCACCCACGCCCGGGCGATCGGGTACCACGCGCCGCTCACGACACGGCTCCGCTCATCGCCGCGGCACGCCCGCCGACCCGGGACCGGGTGAGTTCCTCGAAGACGTGGTCGTCGAGGAACTCCAGCGCCGACTCCGGGATGCGCGCGTCGAGGTTGCGGAAGAACTGCTGGGTGAGCAGCCCTTTGGCCCGCATGTCGTCGGCCACGAACCGAGCGCACTCCGTGGCCCCGTGGCCGCGCAGATGCGTGTTGTCGGCGACGCCGTCGGGGTAGTTGGGGTGCTCACCGGGTTCCAGGTAGAGGAACAGCTCCTTGGTGCCCTCCGGACCGGCCTGGCGCCACCAGCCGACACTCCACTCGTTGAGGTCGATCAACGGGACGGACAGGCTCATCGCCAGTTCGCGCATCGCCGTCGGGTACAGACCGAGCGGCCTGCGCATGTTGCCGTGGTCGTCGAAGACCCGCCGCTCGTGGCTGGTGACGAACACCGGGTGAGCGCCCCGGTCGCGGGCACCGTGCGCGTACTGGCGCAGGAACCACTGGTAGTCGCCGAACGGCTCGGTGAAGCGGCCGTCGCCGGGCTTCATGTCGATCAGCCCGAAGGAGACCAGCAGCAGGTCCCCGGGGGCGATGTTCTCCAGGATCCAGTCCAGCCGGCCGCGCTCCAGGAAGCTGCGCGAGCTGGAGCCGGCGCGCGCCGCGTTGACCACCTCGGCGCCCTGGATGAACAGTTGGAGCGCCTGGCCCCAGCCCACCATCGGTGCCATGCTCCGCTGCCGGCTCGTCACGCTGGAATCGCCGGCCAGGAAGATCCTCGTGTGCCGCACGGCGTCATCCCCCCACTCGTTGCTGTTCGTCCGACCGCCCCATGACCAGCGGGGCGGACGGCAGGCCCGGGTCGCCCACGACCGCGGAGTCCATCGTGTCGATGACGTCGAAGGCCCGCTCGCAGTTGTTGGTGTCGCGCAGGACGAAGAACTCCTCGGCCCGCTCGCGGTAGCGCGGCTCGACCTCGAAGCCCCGCTCGATGGAGGCGATGATCTCGTCCACCGCCTGGTCGACGGTGGCGCAGGTCGGACCGAAACCGTCGCGCGCGAGGTCGAAGTATCCGCGCTTGTAGTGCTTGCTGTAGAAGGCCTCGTCGTCGAAGTTCGTGTAGACGATCGGCTTGCCCATGTAGGCGACGTCGAAGAAGACCGACGAGTAGTCGGTGACGAGCATGGAGCACTCGCGCATCGCCAACTGCACGTCGCGTCCGGTGGTGGAGACCGTGATGGACGGGTGGTCGATGCGGAAGTGCTTCAGGTACGGCCGGATCTCGTAGTGCGGCATGAACTCCAGCTCCACGTTGTAGTACTGGAGCGCCTTCAGCAGCCGTTCGTCGCGCAGCAGCGACGAGAAGAAGCGGTAGTACTCGGAGGCCGCGAAGGGGATCTCCGGCTTGGCCGCCTTGTTGTAGGAGGGCGCCACGATGTCCCGTCGCCAGGTGGGCATCACCAGGACGCGGCGCAGCCCCGGCACGGGCTTCAGCGCGTCGAAGCGCGGGAGGCCGGTGGCGGCGACCCGGTCGTAGCCGTAGCCGCAGTGCTCGGCGTAGTAGGCGCGCTCGCTGCGGCCGGTGGTGAGCACCATGTCGACGTTGGTGACCTGGGCGTGGATGGACGGGGCGACGTCGTTGTAGACCACGCCGTGCTGCAGGAACACGCGCCGGTAGCGCAGCAGGTCGCCGTAGCCGGTGAGGAAGGCCCGCTTGGAAAGGCCCGGGAAGCCGAGGTACGCCTCCAGGTCGTAGGCGTTGATCAGCCGGGTGGCGTGCAGCAGGTACACCCGGTACTTCCAGGAGAGGCGGTCGATGACCTGGCCCAGGTGGGCGATCTTCTCCCGGTCGGCGGAGTCGCCGTTGATCGCGTAGTACACCTTGCGCCTGGGCTCGTTCTCCCGGATCCACTTGAACAGGTGGTAGGAGTTGTCCTGCGCGGTGTCCTCCCGCTCACCGATGATCCAGATGTCCTTGCCGCGCAGCCACGGGTGGAAGAGCCAGTAGAGCAGCCTGGTGCGCCAGCCGGGCCGGCCGGGGAGGGCGGCGCGGAACTCCTTCAGGAACCTGCGCGCCTTGTGTCCGAGCCGTCGGCCGGTCCCGGCGACCCGGCGCAGGGTGATCTTCTCGTCCTTGTCGATGGTGAGGAGGACGGTGGCGCGGCCCGCGCGGTGCACGCCCTTGAAGCGGTGCAGCATCTGGCGGGCGTCGACCGGGGTGTCGAGGTGGCGGTCGCCGTCGTGGACGCGCAGGGTGAGGCTGAGGTCGCGGTTGTTGATGCCGGCGAAGTCCTCGGGTCGGGCGACGGCACGCCAGCCGGCGTACCAGTCCTGCTCCTTGCGGGTGCGCCAGCGGTCGCGCCGGTAGACCTGCTCGACGGGGACCGTCCGTTCGGTGCGGCCGTCGGAGAGGACGAGTTGCACCCGGTTGGCGAAGATGTGCGCGATGTCGACGCCGGTGAGGACCAGCAGCCCTTCGAAGGTGACTCTGCCCACGTCGACGTGGCAGGTCTCCAGCACGACCTTCTGCCGGTCCACGCGCAGCAGCGAGGTGTCCACCCGGTCGGCGGCCAGCTGGCGGTACACGCCCTGCTCGTCGATCTTCAGGTACGGCCGGTAGTCGGGCTTGGTGTGCGGTTCGCAGAACAGGTCGAGGTTGCCGGTGCGCACGGCGTGGTGCTGGAGCCGGGACATGGCGGCCGTGGCGTACTGCAGGATCAGGTCGTCGGGTATTTCCGCGTACACGTCGCACAGCGCGGGGAAGATCGCGGCCAGTTCCGTCCGGCTCATGATGCGGTGCAGGTTGCGCAGGTAGGGCTGGCAGGTGCGGACGACGAAGCGCTGGGCCAGGCGCCGGGTGCGGGCGTCGAGGGTGGCGGAGCGCTTGAGCAGGTGCTTGGCCAGCCGGATCATCTCCTGCGCCTTGACCGCGTCGTTCCACGGCAGGTCGAAGAGCGAGTCCGACTGCTCCCGGTCGCGTTCGTAGCAGGTCGCCTTGGGGGCGAGCGCGACGCGGCGGGCGTGCAGCAGCGCGGGCACCGCCATCCACGCGTCCTCGAAGCCGGGGCCGCCTCCGCACCGCAGCCGCTGGTCGCGGACCAGCTTGGTCTTCAGCAGCTTGGCGCCCAGGCCGGTGGAGAACACCAGGTAGGGGGCGTCCTGCAAGTGGGAGACGTCGGCGGGCTTCTTGCCGAAGTACCGCTTCCACGGTGCGTCGTCGCCCCGGGGCGGACCGGGGAAGTTGTCCGGGTCGCCGACGGCGATGTCCGCCTTCGTCTTGCGGGCGGCGCGCAGCAGGTGGCTGACGCTGTCCTCGCCGAGGATGTCGCGGGCGCGGGCGAACATGACGTAGGGGGCGGTGACGTGGCGCAGGCCGTGGTCGAAGGCGGCGCGCATCCCCATGGCGACCTGCGGGACGACTCTGGTGTTCGGGTAGTGCGCGGCGAAGTTCGCCAGGTGCCCCGGTGTGGCGTCGGTCGAGCCGTCGTCGACGAGGACGACCTGGGTGCGTTCGAAGTCGCGTTGCGCGGCCAGCGAGCTGAGGAACTCGTACAGGTTGTACTCGTCGTTGTGGCAGTGCACGACGACAGCGGCGCCGTATCGTTCCTGCGGGGTGACGGACTCCGGCAGTCTCCGCGTCGCCCACCACAGCCAGGGGGTGCCGCGCGGATCGGCCTTGACCCGCTGCTCGCTGGTCTCCTGGCGCAGTGCGAGGTTGCCGCTGACGGTCTCGTAGATCTCGTAGGTCGTCCCGTCGGCCCGGTAGCGCTCCTGCTCCAGGTCCAGTCCCCGTACGCACACCGTGGTGGTGGCCCGCTGGCCGGCGTGCCGGAGCTGCACGAAGAGGTTCCACGTCGCCGGCCGGCCGGCCCGGCCGACCGTCTCGTCCAGGTCGACGGACGTGTGGTAGCGGATGTAGTCCTCGTCGACCTCGACACCGGTGACCTTGAAGGTGTGGTCGGTCTTGGGGCTGCGCCTGCGCAGCACGGCGGTGAGCTCGATCTTGTCCTTGGGCCCCACCCGGCCGAACTGGTTGCGGATGAAGCCCGTGACGTGCAGCTTGCCGTCGCGGATCACCACGCGGGTGGCCTGGTTGAACAGCCGGGCGTCGCCCAGCGTGGTGCCGGTGAGGTCGAGTTCGGTGACGTCGAGGAAGCGCTCGGCGTGCGGGCGTCCCAGCAGCGCACCGGACCAGTAGACCTTGCCGTCCCGTTCCACCAGGTCGGAGCTGAGCACGCTGCGCCGCTGGGTGTAGTCGGCGGCGGAGAGCGCGAGGTCGACCTGGCCGTTGATCAGGGCGAAGGCGCGCACGCGCTCCATCGGCCCGCACAGGTCGTAGGCGTCCGACGGCAGTGAGCGCAGGTAGGGCGCGGTGACCCGCACGAAGCCGTCGCGGTAGGCCTCGTCGCCGGCGCGCAGTTCGGGTGTGTAGAGCCGCAGGTCGTGGGAGAGGAACTTGGCGCCCTTGTGGGCGATCAGGTCCTGCCCGCCGTGCCGGGCGAGGAACTCGTCGGCCCACTGGTGCACGAGCACCCGGTCGCGGATGCTGCGCAGCTCGGCGCGGCGGTTGGTGATCGACGGCGTGTCGGACTCCCGCTCCCACATCCACCGGTAGACGGGGGCGGTGAGCAGGGTGATGTTCCGCGCGCAGAAGCCGGCGACCGTGGAGAAGTAGGTGTCCTCGAAGAAGACGCCCTCGGGGAACCGGATGCCGTGGTGGTGCAGGAAGTCGACGCGGAAGAGCTTGGCCGCCGCGATCGGGTCGTCGAAGAGTTCGGGTGCCGCGGCGAGGCCCCCGGAGACCGTGCGGTCGGTGGCGTAGAGCTGCGGCTGCCAGACGGTGGTCTCGTCCTTGGCGAGGTTGATCCGCAGCGCCCTGCCCGCGGTGATCTCCGCGCCGGTGGCCAGGGCGGAGGCGAGCAGCACCTCGCACGCCTTGTGGGGCAGTTCGTCGTCGGCGTCGAGGAAGAGCAGGTACTGACCCGTCGCCGACTCGATGCCGTTGTTGCGGGGCGCGCCCACACCGCCGCTGTTGTACGGGCGGGGGACGACGCGGACTCGGGAGTCCTGGCGGGCGTACTGGTGCGCGACCTCCAGGGTGCCGTCGGTGGAGGCGTCGTCGACGACGAGGACCTCGACGCCGCGGTGGGTCTGGTTCAGCGCGGAGCGCAGCGCCCGGTCGAGGGTGGCGCTCGCGTTGTAGGCGGCGACGACGACGGTGACGGTGTACTGGGAGGGGTCGGCGTAGGACAGCGTGTCGACGTGCGCCGCGGTGACGTAGGGCGCGGTGTAGCCGTACGCCGGGTCGGCGGCGTACCCGGACGCCTCGCCGTACGCGCCGGGACCGGTGGGCACGGTCATCGCCGATGTCCCTCCTGGTGCGGCCAGGGCGCGTCGACGCGCTGGACCGGGATCGGCTGGGTCACAGCCGGCGCGGGGTGGCCGAGGGTGGCGGTGCCGTGCGTCGGGAACCCGTGGGGGTCGTAGCCGCCCGTGGTCCCCCACGCCGTCTGCGCGTCGTAGGTCTCCCGCGGGTCGAGCCGGTCGTACCGCGGCTGCGGGTAGGGCTGGAAGCCCGGGTCGTCCTCGGGTTCCGGCGTCCGGTAGCGCTCGTCGGCGAGCAGCGCCTCCTGCGCGGCGCCGCGCTGGCGGTGGCGGCCCCGGTGCAGGTGCGGGGCGATGGTTCCGGCGGTGGACGGGGCGGGGTCCAGCTCCTCCATGATCCTCGTGAAGTCACGGGTGGACAGCCAGAACTTGTACATGATGACGAGCTCGAAGAGCATCAGCAGGGCGGCGGAGACCGCGGTGGTCCACAGGATCTGCCCGATCAGCGGGCCGACGATGAAGACGAACATCTGGAACTCGATGCCGCTGATGAGGTGCGGGCGCACACGGGTGCGCAGCATCGCCCGGCGCAGCCGGATGTACCAGGGGAACTGATCGCGGAACTGCTCGTGGAGGTCGATGACGTTCTCGGCGCCGGCCTCCGCGCGCAGGGTCTCGGCCGGAGTGGCGGGGTTGTCCCGCAGCAGGTCCTCCATGAAGACCACACGCGGGGCCTCCGCTTCGGGGGCGGCGGGCTGCTCGTCGGCCCGGGTCGTCCGCGGCTGCGCGGGCGTGCGTCCCTGGGGCTGCGCGGGTACGTGGCCCAGCGGCCGGTCGGTCGGGGGCACACCGGCGTGCCCGGCGGTCCGGGGCTCGAGACCCTCGGCCCCGGCGCTCTCGGCCCCTTCCCGGGCGGACTCGGCGCGTTCCCTGGTGACCTTCTCGATCTTCGTGCGCATCGACATGCGCATCTTGTAGATCTGCAGGGCGTCGACGTACCGCAGCATGTCCAGGAAGACCACGGCCAGGGCGGCCAGCAGGTAGAGCTCGCCTCCGGTGCGCAGGAACTGACCGCCCATGAGGGCGAGGGCGCAGAACAGCACCCGGATGCGGTCGAAGACGTAGTCGAGCCAGCCGCCGAAGACCGTGCCGTTGCCTTTCAGACGGGCCAGCTTCCCGTCGATGCAGTCGAGGATGAAGCTCAGGTGGTAGAGCAGCGCGCCGATGAGCAGTGACCGGCTGTCGCCCTGGAGGAAGAAGCCGGCCGAAGCCAGTCCGATGAACAGCGCGGCCCAGGTGACCCGGTTCGGCGTGATGAACCGGAAGCGGGCGAGGACGATCAGCATGCGGGTGGCCACCGGGTCGACCAGGAAGACGGTCCACCAGGCATCGCGCTTCTTGCAGGTCAGTTTTTGGACAGCCCGCAGCGACAGCTTGGCCATAACCCCTCAGACACGCGCGAAACAGGACACTAAGCCCTGCGGCCAGCTCACTACGCCTCAGGGAACTCGCTCTCGAACGTGCGCTTTCACAGTTCGATCACATGAGCGACCCGAACTTTAACAATCCTTCATCTCGCTGTCGACGCGTGTTTGCTCTGGGTGACCGCGACTTGGATCACAAGTTTTCCGTACAACCATTTGCGAATTTCGCATTTCACAACGGCTGTTGTGGGTGGCCGCGAGTGTGAACGGCCGTCGGCCGGCGCCGGTGGCGCAAGGATTTCGTGGCCGAAACTCAACCTTCCGCTTCCTCCCGGGCGGCTCTCAGCGCCGAGCGGACAGCCAGTCACCGAACGAGAAGCCGCCCGCCTGCTCGTCGCGGCCGGCCAGCAGCAGGCTCCGACCGGGGGGCCGCGCCGCCACGGTGAGTCCCCCGGCCCGGCTCGCGGCCGCGGCGGGCATCTCGTACGACCGCGCGCCGAGGTCCTGCCACCACACGCCCGCGTCCGGCCTCCCTTCGGGGTAGGCGCCCACCAGACAGCTGCCGTCCGGCCCGGCCGCGATGAGCACCGAGTACGGCCAGCCGTCGCGCCGCACGCCCCGCACCGCGCCCAGCGGCCCGGCCCCCCGGGCCTCGTCGAGCGGGCAGGGCGCCGGCATGCCCGGCTGCCACCAACAGGCCTCGTTGGTGTGCAGGTCGCGGAAGAGAACGGCGCCCGGCTCCGGCGCGGGCGTCAACGTACCGGGCCGGGGAGCGAACGGCAGCGCCGGATCCTCGGCCCAGGCACCGCCCGGGCCACCCGGGAACCAGCGGACCGCACCCGGCGCGTCCCGCTTGCGGGCGTAGACCTCGACCCCGCCGTGCGGGGCCGTCACGGCGACGAGGTCGTCGGCGACCCGCGTTCCGCCCAAGTGCTCCCAGGCGGCCCAGCTTCCGTCGGCGGCCTGCCCGCGCAGGCTGATGCTGTGTCCGAAATTGCGGACGAACACGTACAGACCGCCCGCGGCGTCGAATGCGGCCGCGGGGAATCCGACGGCTCGACCCCGCCGCCAGTCGCCACGGTTCGGCCCGCCGAGGGAGTGCCACGGGGTGAGCGGACCGTCGGTGCGGTACTGGGCCGTGTGCACGACCTCGACGTCCACCCCGCCGTCGCCGCGGGCGGTCCTGCGCAGCCCGAACACGTGCGGGAAGCCCTGCGGGTCCCGCGCGACGAACAACCCCGGCAGCAACCCGGTCCCTTCCACCGGCTCGGGTCCGCTCCACCGGCCCGACGCGTCCTGGTACCGCCGCACCAGTCCGGCCGCCGTGGGCAGGAAGGCGGTCAACCGGCCGTCGAAGCCCGCGGACAGCCAGGTGGCGGGCGCCGGGTACCGGCGGCAGGACGCCGCGCCGAGTCCGGGGTCGGACCCGGCGCGATGGCAGTCGACGGACAGCGGCCGCCCGCTCTCCGCCTGCCAGGCCCGTGCCGCGTCGAGGGCCTGCGCGGCGGTCTCGGCATGGACGGGCGGAACGTCGTACTCCGGCATGCCGCTCGCCCGGTCGAAGGAGATGTGAACGGGGTCCGGATCCAGGGTGTGCAGCCGGTCGGGACCGAGGTCGCGCAGCTCGTCGAGGAGAGCCGCGCCCGTGTCCGCGGAGTCCCGCCCGTTCAGCACTCTGGGGGCGCCGAGCACACCGCAGCCCCGGTCGGCGGCGGCGGCCAGGGCGCGGTCGAGGGCCCCCCGGCCCTCCTGCGTGCCCGCCCGCAGCGCCACGACGGCGATCTCGGCCCCGGCCGGCTCCAGATCCACCAGCGCCACCGCGTCGGCGGGCTCGGGAACGACGACGGCGACGACGTGCGGGCGACCGCCGGCGGCGACCGACGGGGACTCGGTGCCCGGTCGGCGCTCGGACCTACGGCTCATCTCTACACGCTCCTTCGCCGCCGGCCGGCGGTCTCCTGCGGGGTCATACGCGCACCCAGTCGGCGAGCGTCAGCCCGGGCCCGTCGGCCTGCCGGGCCGAGGACAGGGCGCCGTCCGCGCCCACGGCCAGGACGACGACCCGCCCGTACGCGTCCCGGGCCAGCACCGGGTCGCCGAGGCAGACCATGCCGGTGTCGGTCCACCACACGCCGTACCGCTCGCCCTCCGCGGGACACACCCCCAGCACGACACGCCCTTCGGCGTCCCGGTGGGCGAGCACCGTGCAGGGGTGTCCGTCGAGGGTGACCGCCAGGGCCGCGTGGCGTCCGTCGCCCGGGTTCCCGCCCACCGGCACGGGCCACTCGCCGGAGCGGACGGCGACGATCTGGCCGCTGTGCGGGTCGGTGAAGAAGTAGGTGATCCGGCCCGGCGAGGTCTCGACGCCGGTCATGGAGCCGGGAAGCGCGACCACCCCCAGGTCGTGGCCGCGCTCCGGCACCGCGCCGGACTTCGCCCGCTGCCAGGTGAGAGTGGCGTGCCGGGCGGGCGCGACGAGCTCCAGGTGCCCGCCGGACGCCGCCACCGCGCACGGGGTGTCGAGCACACCGCCGGCCTTCAGGTCGAGCCAGGGCTCCCAGCGCCCCTTGGCGTCCTCGCGGCGCAGCGCGACCCGGCCCTCGGCGGTGGGCGCGAAGACGTGCAGTGCCCCCGCCGTGTCCACCGCGGCCGCGGGGACGCCGAGTTCAGCCGCCGTCTCGCGCCGGGTGAGCGGATTGCCGACCGAACGCCACTCGCTCATCGGGCGCCCCGCCTGGTACTGGATCGCGTAGACCAGGTCCACGGCGAGCGGCCGGTTCCCGCCCCCGCGCACCCGGCGACCCAGGACGTGCACGTACCGGTTGGCTCCCTGGACGAGCGTGCAGTGGGCGATGTCCTCGGCCGGCAGTACGTCCGGCCCCAGCCATCCCGGGCCCCCCGGTCCGCTCTCCGTCCAGCGCAGCAGCGCTCCGTCCACGTGCGCGTAGGCGAGGAGCCTGCCGTCGTGTCCGGTCAGCAGCCACGGCCCCGACCGCACGCCGCCGGCCCGCACGCCCGCACCGGGTTCCCCGTCGGCGGCCGGCCGGCGCCGTCGCTCGTTGTCACGCGCCGTGCTGGCCCGCATGTCCGTCGTTGTCCTTCCCCGTGGCACGGACCCGGCGCTCCGGGGCCCGCTCGCGGCGGAACATCCGCCGCGCGACGACCTGTGAGATCGAGGCGCATACTATTTGTTCGATTCATGTTTACAAATGACTCACATCCCATGCATGATCGGTCGATCATCCGCTTATAGTGCGGGATCGATCGGGCAGCACACGGACCGGCCCTCCCCCCACCCGAGTCCTCCGCCACACCACCGCCCCCGAGGGGCACGACCACCGAGGACTCGACCAGGATGAGCCACGTCTCGACGCCCCGGCGCACCGACTCCGACACGCCGTCCGGGCGCGGCGGCAGAGGACGCAAGCGGGGCCGGGCGAAGGGCCGCCGTACGGGACGGAAGGTCCTGATCGCTCTGGCCGTGGTCGTGGTGGCCGCGGGCGGCACGGCCTACTGGCTCTACTCCGGCCTCGACGGCAACATCAACGGCGTCGACATCGACAAGGCGATCGGCGAGGACCGTCCCGAGAAGCTGCCACCTCCGGGCAGAACGTCCTGATTCTCGGCTCGGACTCCCGCGCGGGCGACAACGCCGAGCTGAACACCGGGAAGGTCGCCGGTGCCCGTTCGGACACCGCGCTGGTGATGCACATACCCGAGGGCCGCTCCGAGGCGGTCGCGGTGAGCATTCCGCGCGACACCCTGGTGACCCGCCCCGACTGCACCAAGGCGGACGGCTCCTCGATGGCCTCGGCGGAGCGGGTGATGTTCAACTCCATCTACTCGCAGGCCGGTCCGGCCTGTGTGGTCAAGACGGTGGAGAAGATGTCCGGCGTCCGCATGGACCACTACGTGGAGATCGACTTCGCCGGTTTCAAGGATCTGGTCGACGCGATCGGCGGGGTCACCGTCACCGTCGACCAGGACATCCACGACCCCTCGAGCGGGCTCGACCTGGCCGCCGGCACGCACAAGCTGAACGGGACGGAGTCCCTCCAGTTCGTCCGGACCCGGCACGGGGTCGGCGACGGCAGCGATCTGGGGCGCATCGGCCTCCAGCAGGAGTTCATGATGGCCCTGCTGAGCGAGATCAAGAAGCAGGACCTGCTGGGCAGCCCCACCAAGACCTACAAGATCGCCGACACGCTGACCGCGGCCCTCACCACCGACTCCGAACTCGCCTCGCTCACCGCGCTGGCGGACTTCGGACGCAGTCTGAACGGCGTCGACCCCTCCACCATGGAGACGATCATGCTCCCGGTGGCCTACGACAAGACCGACCCCAACCGGGTGGTCCCCGCCGAGCCGCAGGCGTCGACGCTGTGGAAGGCGATCCGCGGCGACCAGGAGATTCCCGAGTCGGCGAAGAAGTCCCCCGCGACCGGCGGCTCCTGACGTACCCCGGGGGAGCCTCCCGGCTCGCGCCCCGGGGTTCCCTCACACCGTCCGCCAGGCCTCCAGCGCCAGTCCCGCTTCGTCCTTGCGCCGCGTGAGCAGCAGCTGCCCGGTCGACGGCGACAGGCTCGCCGCGACCACCCGGCCGTCGGCGTCCAGGGCCAGGGACACGCGCGCGTCGGCCGGCAGCGCCGGGCCCGACTCCGTCCACTGGGCGCCCATCGCCTCCTGCTCGGAGGGGTAGGCGGCGAAGGCGACCCGCCCACTGGTCGCCGAGCGCTGGGCGACCAGGGTGCAGTCGTGGCCGTCGATGACGCAGCGGACGGCTGCGACGGGTCCGGGCCCGGCCGCGGGCGCCAGCGGCACCGGCTTCTCCCCGCAGCGCCAGGCGCACAGCTCGCCGGTGTCGTCGTCGGTGAACAGGACGGTGGTGCGCTCGCCGGAGGTGGCCAGCGCCCGCAGGGTGCCCGGGCGTACCGCGGCCGGCACCGTCTCGTGCAGCGCGAACTCGGTGCCGGGCCGCTCCTGACGCCAGTACAGGAGGGCGCCGGGCGCGGCGGCGTACACCTCCACGCGTCCGTCCTTGCCCGCCACCGCGGCCGGCGCGTCCCGCAGCTCGGCGCCCTTGAGGTCGCGCCACGGGCCCCAGCCGCCCTTCTGGGCCTGGGCGCGCATGCCGAGCCCGCCGCCGGTGTTGCGCACGAAGACGTGCGCGCGCCCCTGGTGGTCGACCGCGACGGCCGGCGCGCCCGTGGGGTCGCCGGCGCCGTCGGGACGGCCGACGGGCTCCCAGTCCATTGCGGCCAGCAGGGGCCGGAAGTGCGTGGAGTGCACGAGGTCGGAGCCGCCGGACTCCGTGGGCCGCCAGGAGACCAGGTGCACGTACGCGTCGGCACCCTGGCCGGTGGCCAGGACGGGGTGCAGGCGCGCGTCCCCGCCCATCCGGCGGGGAGGGCCCCAGGGGCCGCCCGGTGTGATCTCGGCGCGGCACGAGACCGCGTCCTGGGACACCTGGTAGACGCTGAGCCGGCCGTCACGGCCGCGTATGAGCCACTCGCCATTCACCGCATCACCTTAATCTGCCGGGCAGGTGTTCGTCGCAGTCGGGTCGACGGCGTGCGACCCTGCCCCCATGAAGGACAGCACCCTGCTCGTGATCGTCGACGCCGCGAACGTGGTCGGGTCGGTTCCCGACGGCTGGTGGCGGGACCGGCGGGGAGCGGCGGAGCGTCTGCGGGACCGGCTGGCGGCCCAGGGCGTGCCGGGGCACGAGGGGCGGCCCGTGGAGATCGTCCTCGTCGTCGAGGGGGCGGCCCGAGGCGTGGAGTCGGTGCCCGGGGTGCGGGTGGAGTCGGCGCCCGGCAGCGGGGACGACCACATGGTCGGCCTGGTCGCCGGGGTCGCCGGTGACCGCCCGGTCCTGGTGGTGACGGCCGACCGCGAGCTGCGCCGCCGGGTGACCGAGCTGGGCGCGGAGGTGGCGGGGCCCCGGACGGTACGACCCGTGTGAGACCCCGCCTCCTCCTCGCCCCCGCCCTCGCGGCTCCGGCGCACCCCTGGGCCCCGGCCTTACACCGTCCCGGCCCCTTCTCGACCTCGGGCTTCCACGGTCTCGGCCCGTCGCTCGACCTCGACCCTCCACCGCCCCGGTCCTCCCCCGCCTCGGCTCGCCCCCGGCCCGGTCCGTGCCGCGCGTCCCGCCCGCACCCCGCTCCTGAGCCGCACCCGCACTGTTGCCCGTACCCGCACCGGCCGCACGTCCGCCGCCGTCCGGACACGACCCCGGCCCCCGATGAGGCGCGGGACCGCCCCCGTACACGCGCCCGGCCCTGCGCGTCCGCCGGGCGGCGGTCGCACAGGGCCGGGGTGAGGAGCGAGAGCCCGAGGGCCGAGGGCCGGGCAGACTACGGCGTACCGCCACCGGACGGCTTCGATGTGCCCTCCGCCGGTGCCTCCTCGCCGCGCCCCAGGCGGCTGTGCGTGCGGCTGTAGAGGAAGTACACGACGACACCGATCGCCATCCAGACACCGAACCGCACCCAGGTCTCGGCCGGCAGGTTCAGCATCAGCCACAGCGAGGCGGCGACCGAGACGATCGGCAGCAGCGGGACCAGCGGGGTGCGGAAGGCACGCGGCAGGTCGGGCCGGGTGCGGCGCAGGATGATCACGCTGATCGCGACGATGACGAAGGCGAACAGCGTGCCGATGTTCACCAGCTCGGCCAGCTCGCTCAGGCTGGTGAAGCCGGCGACGATCGCGATGATCACGCCGAGCAGGATGGTCGGGCGGTACGGCGTGCGGAACTTCGGGTGGACGCGGGAGAAGAAGCGGGGCAGCAGTCCGTCGCGGCTCATCGCGAAGAACACGCGGGTCTGGCCGAGCAGCAGGATCATGCAGACCGTGGTCAGGCCGACCGCGGCGCCGAAGCTGATCACACCGGCGAAGAAGGGGTGCCCGGTGGACTTGAAGGCGTCGGCGAGCGGGGCGTCGACCGACAGTTCGCTGTAGTGCTGCATGCCGGTGACGACGATGGAGACGGCGACGTAGAGCGCGGTGCAGATGAACAGGGAGCCGAGGATGCCGCGGGGCATGTCCCGCTGCGGGTTCCTGGTCTCCTCGGCGGCCGTGGCGACGATGTCGAAGCCGATGAAGGCGAAGAAGACCACCGAGGCGGCGGTGAAGATGCCCATCACGCCGAAGTTGGACGGCGCCCATCCGAACATCAACTGGATCAGCGGTGAGTCGAGGCCCCCGCCCGCCTCCACCGGCTGCGACTTCGGGACGAACGGGTCGTAGTTGGACCCCTTGATGAAGAAGGCACCCGCGATGATCACGATCAGGACGACGGTCACCTTGATGGCGACCACGAGCGAGGTGATGCGGGCCGACAGCTTCATGCCGAGGACGAGGATGCCGGTGAGCACCAGCACCAGCGCGGCGGCGAGGATGTCGAAGCCGAAGCCGTCGGCCCCGTCCCGGCCGCCGAGCGCTTCCGGGAACTGCCAGCCGGCGTTGTCCATGAACGAACGGATGTAACCCGACCAGCCGACGGCCACCACCGCCGTCCCGAGCGCGAACTCCAGGACCAGGTCCCAGCCGATGATCCAGGCGGGCAGTTCGCCGAGCGAGGCGTAGGAGAAGGTGTACGCCGAACCGGCCACCGGCACGGTGGACGCGAACTCGGCGTAGCAGAGCGCGGCGAGCGCGCAGACCACCCCGGCGACGACGAAGGCCAGGGCCACGGAGGGCCCGGCGTTGTTCTTGGCGACCGTGCCGGTCAGTACGAAGATGCCGGTGCCGATGATGACACCGACGCCGAAGACGGTCAGGTCCAGCGCGGACAGGGATTTCTTGAGCGCGTGCTCGGGCTCCTCCGTGTCCCGGATGGACTGCTCGATCTTCTTGGTCCTGAAGAGACTGCTGCTGCTCACGGGTACCTCCGACGCTTGTCGTCCCCGACATGATCGAGAGGGGGGCGTACTGCGTATGCCCCGGCGTGAGCCAATTCACGCGGATGGGCAGGTTTCACCACTGCAACGAGTGGATGACCCTGCCCATCCGGCCGTACCTCGGTCGCGCGCGTCAGTCGCGGGCGGCCTCCACGGAGTCCACCTCGGCGCCCGCGCGCTCGTACCGGCCGTCGAGCTTGGCGACCAGACCGGTGACCTGACGGGCGATGTCCGGCGCGGTCAGCCCGATCTCGGCCAGTACCTCGGCGCGCGAGGCGTGGTCCAGGAAGCGCGGCGGGATGCCGAAGTCGCGCAGCGGTACGTCGACGCCCGCGTCGCGCAGGGCCTGGGCGACGGCGGAGCCGACACCGCCGACCCGCGAGTTGTCCTCGACGGTGACGACGACGCGGTGGCGCTCGGCGAGCGGGGCCATGGCCTCGTCGACGGGCTTGACCCAGCGCGGGTCGACCACGGTGGTGGAGATGCCCTGCTTGTTCAGCAGGTCCGCCACCTCCAGGCACATCGGCGCCAGCGCGCCGACGGAGACCAGCAGGACGTCCGGGTCGTCGGTGCCGGGGGCGCGCAGCACGTCCATGCCGCCGACGCGGCCGACGGCCGGTACGGCGGGGCCGACGGCGCCCTTGGAGAAGCGGACCACGGTCGGCGCGTCGTCGACCTCGACGGCCTCGCGCAGCTGGGCGCGGACCTGGTCGGCGTCGCGCGGGGCGGCCAGCCGCAGGCCGGGGACGACCTGGAGGATCGACATGTCCCACATGCCGTTGTGGGAGGCGCCGTCGGTGCCGGTGATGCCGGCGCGGTCCAGGACGAAGGTGACGCCGCACTTGTGCAGGGCCACGTCCATCAGGACCTGGTCGAAGGCGCGGTTGAGGAAGGTGGCGTACACGGCGAAGACCGGGTGGACGCCGCCGTGGGCGAGGCCGGCCGCGGAGACGGCGCCGTGCTGCTCGGCGATGCCGACATCGTAGACGCGGTCCGGGAAGGCCTTGGCGAACTTGTCGAGGCCGACCGGCTGGAGCATCGCGGCGGTGATGGCGACGATGTCCTCGCGCTCCCGGCCGAGCTTCAGCATCTCGTCACCGAAGACGCTGGTCCAGTCGGCGCCGGAGGTGGAGATGGGCAGGCCGGTGTCGGGGTGGATCTTGCCGACGGCGTGGAAGCGGTCCGCCTCGTCCTGGAGGGCGGGCTGGTAGCCGCGGCCCTTCTCGGTGAGGCAGTGCACGATGACCGGGCCGCCGAAGCGCTTGGCGCGGGTGAGGGCGGACTCCAGGGCCTCGATGTCGTGGCCGTCGATCGGGCCGACGTACTTCAGGCCCAGGTCCTCGAACATGCCCTGCGGGGCGATGAAGTCCTTCAGGCCCTTCTTGGCGCCGTGCAGGGTGTCGTAGAGCGGGCGGCCGACGACCGGGGTGCGCTCCAGGACCTCCTTGGTGCGGGCCAGGAAGCGCTCGTAGCCGTCGGTGGTGCGCAGGGTCGCCAGGTGGTTGGCGAGGCCGCCGATGGTGGGGGCGTAGGAGCGCTCGTTGTCGTTGACGACGATGACGAGGGGGCGGTCCTTGGCGGCGGCGATGTTGTTCAGCGCCTCCCAGGCCATGCCGCCGGTGAGGGCGCCGTCACCGATGACGGCGACCACGTGGTCGTCGCGGTCGAGGACCTGGTTGGCCTTGGCGATGCCGTCGGCCCAGCCGAGCACCGTGGAGGCGTGGCTGTTCTCGATGACGTCGTGCTCGGACTCGGCCTGCGAGGGGTAGCCGGACAGGCCGCCCTTCATCTTCAGCTTCGAGAAGTCCTGGCGTCCGGTGAGCAGCTTGTGCACGTAGGACTGGTGGCCGGTGTCCCAGAGCACCTTGTCCTTCGGCGAGTCGAAGACGCGGTGCAGGGCGAGGGTGAGCTCCACCACGCCGAGGTTGGGGCCGAGGTGGCCGCCGGTCTTGGAGACGGCGTCGACGAGGAAGGTGCGGATCTCCTCTGCCAGCCGGCCCAGCTCTTCCAGGCTGAGCCGGTCCAGATCGCGCGGTCCCGTGATGCGGGTCAGCAGCGGCACCCGTGCCTCCTTGCAGTAGAGCTGTTGCCGGGCTTGACGAGTCTAATGTTCCGCCGTGGCGGAACGTGTCCGGGCGGTGGGTCGTACGTCACGCGTTCGGCCTTACCCATCCGGAACAGGTTCTACGACTTCCCGTCCGGCGGCGTCGTGCACCCGCCGTCCCGGCGGGCGGCGCGCGTGGGGGCCGGGCGGACGCCGAACCGCCCGCCCGAGGGCTCAGCTCGGGCGGGCGGTGGTACGACGGGCGCGGTGCGCGGCTAGGCGCGGCCGGCCGTCTTCTGCGTCTTGCGGGTGACCGCGTCGATGACGACGGTCGCCAGCAGGACGCCACCGGTGATCATGTACTGCACCGGCGAGGCGATGCCCTCCAGGGCGAGGCCGTACTGGATGGAGACGATGACCATCACACCGAGCAGCGCGTCCCACGTGCGGCCGCGGCCACCGAAGAGGGACGTGCCGCCGATCACGGCCGCGGCGATGACGTTCATCAGGAACTCACCGGTGCCCGCGCCCTGGTTGGCGGAGGCGATCTTCGAGGCGACGAAGAGGCCGCCGATCGCGGCGAAGGTGCCGGCGATCGCGAAGACCGAGATCCGCACCAGCTCCACGTGATGCCGGCCCGGCGCGACGCCTCGACGCTGCCGCCGAGGGCGAAGACCTTGCGGCCGTAGGACGTGCGGCGCAGCACGAAGTCCGTCAGCAGCAGGAAGGCCAGGAAGATCACCACGGCCAGCGGCAGGCCCTTGTACTGGTTGAAGACGATCGCCACGGCGAAGGCCAGCACGGCCAGCAGCACCGTGCGGACGATGATCTCGTTCAGCGGCCGGGAGGGCACCCCGGCGGCGGCGCGGCGGCGGTTGTCGAAGAAGGCGGAGAGGAAGTACCCCGCGGTCACGACGATCGCCAGGCCGTAGGCGGCGGCCACATCGCTGAAGTAGTAGCTGGTCAGCTTGACGACGATGCCGTCGCTGTTCAGGTTGATGGTGCCGTTGCTGCCGAGGATCTGCAGCATGAAGCCCTGCCAGAACAGCAGGCCGGCCAGCGTCACGGCGAAGGCGGGAACGCCGATGCGGGCGAAGACGAAGCCGTGGATGGCGCCGGCCACGGTGCCGGTGAGGATCGCCAGCACCAGGGCCAGCACCTCGTTCATCCCGTGCGTGATGTTCAGCACGGCGAAGGTGGCGCCCGCCACGCCGCTGACGGAGCCGACCGACAGGTCGATCTCGCCGAGCAGCAGGACGAAGACGATACCGACGGCGATCATGCCCGTGCCGACCATGGCGACGGACATGTCGGAGAAGTTGCCGGCGGTGAGGAAGTTGGAGTTCAGGCTGGTGAAGATGGCCCAGATGATCAGCAGGCCGACGACGACCGGTATGGACCCGAGGTCACCGGCCTTCATCTTCCGCTTGAACTCGGTGACGTAGCCCGCGAGGCCCTGCTCGCGCACCAGCAGCCGCGGGTCGACGGCGGCGACGGCGGCGGGAGCCGCCTCGGGGTTGCTCGCCGCGCTGTCCGCGGCGGCCGTGGAGGTCTTGTCGATGCTCACTTCTTGATCTCCCCATTGGTGCGCGCCGCACGACGGGTCACGGCGTTCTCCGTGGCGCCCGTGATGGCGGAGATGATCTCTTCCTGCGAGGTCGACTTGACCTCGAAGACGCCGTTGTTGCGCCCGAGGCGCAGGACGGCGACCTTGTCGGCGACCGCCTTGACATCGGCCATGTTGTGGCTGATGAGGATGACCGCGTGGCCGCGCTCGCGCAGCCGCTCCACGAGGTCGAGGACCTGGGCGGTCTGCTCGACGCCGAGGGCGGCGGTGGGCTCGTCGAGGATGACCAGCTTGGGCTCGCCGAGCATGGACCGGGCGATCGCCACGACCTGGCGCTGACCGCCGGAGAGCGAGGCGATCGGGATGCGGACGCTGGGGATGCGGATGGACAGCGTGTCCAGCAGCTCGCGGGAGCGGCGCTCCATCTCCACCTCGTCCAGGACACCGCGCCTGCGGATCTCCCGGCCCAGGTAGAGGTTGCCGACCACGTCGATGTTGTCGCACAGCGCGAGGTCCTGGTAGACGGTCGCGATGCCCAGGTTCTGGGCGTCGTGCGGCTTGTTGATCGTGACGGCCTTGCCGTCCCACTCGATGGCGCCTTCATCGATGGGGTGCACGCCGGCGATCGTCTTGACCAGCGTGGACTTTCCGGCGCCGTTGTCGCCCACCAGGGCGACCACTTCACCGGCGTGGACCTCAAGCTCGACGTCGGTGAGCGCCTGGACGGCACCGAATCGCTTGGAGACCCCGCGCAACGCCAGCACGGGCGTAGCGGACACGTGAACCATCTCCTTCGCCGCCTGACCCGGCGGGAGGTTGTGCAGAAGTATGAGGGGGGTGTTCCGTCCGGCGCCCCGCGTAGCTTGCGGGGCTGATGAGTGCGGGGCACCGGAGGAAGCTGCGTGCAGCCGGTCCCGTACGCGCTCACGCGGCACGGGAGGGAGGACTGCTTACTTGAGACCGATCTTGTCGCAGGCGGCCTTGTAGTTGCCGGCGCAGATCTCGTCGAGGGTGTAGAAGCCCTCCTTGATCACGGTCTCCTTGATGTTGTCCTTGGTCAGCGAGACGACCGGGACGAGCACCGAGGGGATGCCCTTGGTGGTGGCGCTGTCGGCCTTGTCCTTGGCGATGGAGTCGAGCGACTCGCCCTTGGCGAGGGCGACGGCCATCTCGCCGGCGACCGCGGCCTCCTGCGGGTAGGACTTGTAGACGCTCATGTACTGCTCGCCGGTGATGATGCGCTGCACGCCCGCGAGTTCGGCGTCCTGGCCGGTGACCGGGATGTTGGAGATGCCCGCGGCCTTCAGGGCGGTGATGATGCCGCCCGCCATGCCGTCGTTGGCGGAGTAGACGCCGACGATCTTGTCCTTGCCGATGGCGGAGATCGCGCCTTCCATGTTGGCGTTGGCGTTCTCCGGCTTCCACTCCTTGGTGTCGTACTCGCGGCCGACCTTCACCTTGCCGTCGAGGACGGAGTGGGCGCCCTCCTTGAACTGGGCGGCGTTCGGGTCGGTGGACGAGCCGTTCATCATGACGATCTGGCCGTCCTTGGCCTTGTCGCCCAGCGCCTCCAGCAGGGCCTCGCCCTGGGTCTTGCCGACCGTGACGTTGTCGAACGAGGTGTAGGCGTCGATCGGGCCCTCGGCCAGGCGGTCGTAGGCGACGACCGGGATGTCGGCCTGCTCGGCCTTGGTGATGGAGCCGGCGATGGCCTTGGAGTCCACCGCGTCCACGATCAGCACGTCGACCTTGTTGGTGATCATCGTGTCGACCTGCTGCGCCTGCAGCGTGGCGTCCTGCTTGGCGTTGGCGTAGACGACCTCGCCCTTGCCGTTCGTCAGCTCCTTGACCTTCTTCTCGATCAAGGGCTTGTCGAACTTCTCGTAGCGCGCGGTCTGGTTCTCCGGAAGGAGGAGACCGACCTTGATGGCGTCGCCCTTCTTGGCGGCCGAGTCGGACGAGTCGTTGTTGTCGCCGGACTCCTTGGCACTGCCACAGGCGGCGAGCGAGACTGCCATCGCGGTGGTGGCAACGGCAACGGCGGCACGACGCATACGCGTGTTCACTTCAGAAACCTCCCTGACGAGGCCGCGTCGTTGCGGCCGAGGTGGCTGGAAGTCAACTCGGCCGCACGTGCGACGTCAAGAAGTAAATCCTTAACGAGATGACAACGGTGCCATCCGTGCTCTAAGTGAAGGCAGGAGTGGCCACCGGCAGAGCACCGGTCGCACTTCCGTCCAAGAGGGTCGAATCACCCATCTCGCTGAGCGCGAGGGCGAGCGCCCCCAGGACCTCCGCACGACCCCCGAGTGCCCCGGGAAGTACGGACAGTTGGCGTGCCGCGCTGGGGATCGCGTAGCGTCCCACGGACTCCCGGATCGGGCCCAGCACCAGCTCGCCGGCCTCCGCGAGATCGCCGCCGAGGACAACCCGGCTCGGGTTCAGGAGGTTGCAGAGGTTGGCGACGCCGCTGCCGATGTGGCGGCCGACGTCGGCGATCACGCGCCGGCACCCCGGGTCGCCGTCCCGCGCGAGCCGCACCACACCCTCCATCGTGAGGTCGGTGCCGTGGCTCGGCTGGAGCAGCGGGAGCACATAGCGGGCGGAGGCGAAGGTCTCCAGGCAGCCCCGGTTGCCGCAGCGGCAGACGGGGCCCGACTCGTCGAGGGTGATGTGGCCGATCTCGCCGGCCGTGCCGCCGGGGCCGCGGTAGATCTTGCCGCTGATCACCAGGCCGGCGCCGACGCCGCTGGCGACCTTGATGTACGCCAGGTCCCGCACGCCCCGCCCGCTGCCCCAGACCAGCTCGCCGAGGGCGCCGAGGTTGGCGTCGTTGTCCACGTGCACCGGCACGCCGAGCCGCCCCCGCAGCTCCTCGGCGGGCTTGGTGCCGCCCCAGCCGGGCAGGATGGCGGTCGAGCCCAGCGTCCCGGACTCCACGTCGATCGGGCCGGGCACGCCCAGACCCACGCCCGCGATCTTGGAGCGGTCGACGCCGGTGGCCGCGATCAGCCGGCTGACCAGCTGTTCCGCCCGGTCGAAGCCCTGGGCGGCGGAGGCGTCGACGTCCAGCGGCTCGGACTCCTCGGCGAGCACCTGGTGCGCCAGGTTCCCGACCGCGACGCGCAAATGCGTGTGCCCGAAGTCGACGCCGATGACGATGCCCGCGTCCCCGCTCAGGGAGACGCTGCGGGCCCGGCGGCCGCCCGCCGAGGTGGGCGTGACCTCGACGGTCCCGCTGTCCTTCAGTTCCCGGACGATGTTCGAGACGGTCGCCGCGGACAGGCCCGTCGTCCTCGCGATCTCCGCCTGCGTGAGCGACCCGGCGAGCCGTACCGCTCGCACGACCCGTTCCAGGTTGGCTCGGTGCAGCGACGACTGCGACCCGGGAGTCTCCATTGACTCTCACCCTCATCCCTGGGTCCGCGTCACCCTGTGTGATGCGGACCTTGTACAAGTTATGAACCCCAAACTCCGCTGAATCGCCCAGTGGCGTCAAGCCCTTGAAAGAAATCGGTTTCAGGCCGTGTCCACGGCCGGCTACCAGCGGTACGCCACAGGGGTCCGGCCCCGGAGAGCTGTCTCTCCGGGGCCGGACCCCTGCGTACGACGGGTGGAGCGGCGGTGGGCGTCAGCGGAAGGTGCCCTGCGACACCGAACCGGCGATCCGCCGCTGGAAGACGCAGTACACGATCAGCACGGGCACCACCGTGATCACGATCGCCGCGAACAGCGCGCCGTAGTCGATGTCGTAGACCTGCGAGGACGCGTAGGCGGCCATGCCCTGGGTGAGGACCCATTTGTCCTGGTCGGTGTTGAGCGCCACCGGCAGCAGGAACTGGTTCCACAGGCCCAGGAAGTTGAAGATCGCCACCGCCGCCATTCCCGGACGGGCCATCGGCAGCATCACCTGGAAGAACGCCCGCCAGTCCCCGGCACCGTCGATCAGCGCGGCCTCGTACACGTCGTGCGGCAGCGACCGGAAGAACGAATAGAGGAAGAACATCGTGAACGGCAGCGCGAACGCGACATAGGTGAGGATCAGCCCGAGACGCGTGTTCAGCAGCCCGAAGTTCTGCAACTGGAAGAAGAGCGGAACGATCGCCAGGAAGACCGGGAAAGTCAGGCCGGCGAGCATCACGTAGTAGATCAGCCGACGGCCGGGGAACTCGAACCGGGCGAGAATGTAGGCGCACATCGCGCCGAGCAGCATCACCAGGATCAGTGCCGAGACCACGACGATCACGGAATTCAGGAAGTACTTCCCGATGCTCGCGTCGGTCCACGCGTTCGCGTAGTTCTCGAACCGCCAGTGATCCGGGAGCGAGAACGGCGACGAAAGGATCTCGCCGGTCGATTTGAACGACGACATCAGCACCCACAGCATGGGCACGATCACGATCACGGACCACAGGATCATCAGGGCGTGCGAGATCGCCGCGAATCTGCGGTCGCTGCTCGCGGCGACGCGCGTCAGCTTGCGGTCGCTCGCCGGTTTCCGGTCACTGGCCGGCTTCCGGTCGGCGGTGATGACGGTCACCGGGCGCCTCCCTCGGCTGCGGCACGCCGAGCCCTGGACCCAGGTGCTTTCCTCTTGCTCTCGCCCTCGCCGCCGCCCGTGAGGCGGTTGACGAGGAAGACCAGCGCCGCGAAGACCAGGGTGACGACGGCGAGGACGACGCCCATCGCGGTGGCGTAGCCGAACTGCTGCTTGGCGAAAGCGACGTTGAACAGACGTTGGCTGATCGTCAGGGTCGAGTTGTCCGGGCCGCCGTTCGGCACCATCGCCTGGACGTAGACGAACGCGTCGAGGGCGGCGATGCCCAGGTAGATGTACGCCGTCTGCACGCTGTCCCGGATCGCCGGCAGGGTGATCGAGATCGTGGTGCGGAACCGGCCGGCCCCGTCGATCCTCGCCGCCTCGTACAGCTCGGCGGGAACGCCCTTGATCGCGGCGATGAAGAGCACCGCGTAGAACCCGACGAGCCCCCAGACGATGACGAACATCACGGCCGGCATCGCGGTCGCCTTCTCGCCCAGCCACGCGAACGTCTCGAACCGGTCGAGACCGAGGCCGGTGAGGACGCCGTTGAGCAGGCCGGCGTTCGGGTCGTACATCTGCGCCCAGATCAGACCGACGATGATCGCCGGCACGACGTAGGGGAAGAACGAGACGATCCGGTAGAACGACGCTCCCCGGATTCCTCGGACGGGGCCCTTGCTGGGCCCGCCCAGGGTGATGGCCACGGCGACCCCGAGCGCGAGCGTCAGCGTCACCAGCGGCACGAAGGCCGCGAGGAGTGCGACGTTGCGCAACGCCTTCAGGAAGACGTCGTCCTCGAACATCTTCGTGAAGTTGTCGAAGCCGACGAAGTTGTAGTCCGGGCTGAAGCCACGCCAGTCGGTCATCGCCCAGAAGATCGCCTGGCCGAACGGGATCAGGACGAAGATCACGAAGATGGCCAGCGGGACACCGAGGAACGCGAGGAAGAACGTCACCCGGTCGAACGTGAGCTTGCGGCGCCGTGGCCGCCCGCTGCGAGCGGCCGGCTCGGGCCGGCGGCTCGCGGCGTCGGAGGTGGTGATCGTGTCTTTCATCGCCGTACTAGCTGATCTCGATCTTGTCGACGGAGCTGTCTTCCCGGACCTGGTCGGAGATCTTCTGCAGGGCCGCGGTGAGGCCCTTGCGGTCGAGGTCACCGGAGAGGAACGAGTTCCACGGCACCAACTGGTCGGTATTCATGCCGTAGGCCTCGACGAACCTCCTCATGTCGTAGATGTTGTCGCCCGCGGCCTCGAGCATCTTCGTCTGGGAGACGAGGGCGGCCGATCCGAAGCCGTCGGCGGGCACGGTGCCCTTGACCACCGTCGGGGCCAGCTTCGTCTTCGAGAAGTTGGCGGCCGCCTTCTCGGACAGCATCGCCCGCAGCACTTCCTTGCCGCCGGCCGGGTTCTTGCCCTGCTTGGGCACGATGAACGGCTCGCCCGCCGCGGCGTGGAGCGACTCGTAGGGCAGCTGCGGCTTGTCCGTGAGCGTCATCTCCGGGAACCCGGTCATCTGGAAGTCCGCCTTGGTGGCCTGCTTCATCTCGTTCTCGATCCAGCCACCGGACGGGTAGAGCAGCGCCTTCTGGTCGTTGCTCCAGATCGCCTGCGCCTTCTGGAACTGGGTGCCGGAGCCGCCGGGGACGAACATCTTCTGCTTGATCATGGTCTCCATGACCTTGAGGACGCCCTGGACGGCCGGATGCGACCAGGAGCCCTTCTCGAGATTGCCGAGCGCGAGCCGGACCTCGTCACCGCCCTCCTTGATCGCGGAGGCGAACAGCATCGTCTGGTAGTAGGTCGCGGCTTCCTTGCCGTGGACGAAGAGGTACTTGCCCTTCTTCTTCGCCTGCTGGCCGAGGTCGAGCGCCTCGTCCCAGGTCTTCGGCGCGGTCCAGCCGTTCTCCTCGAAGAGCGTCTTCGAGTACCAGACGCCGTACACCGTCATCACGTACCGGAGCGCGACGAACTTGCCGTTGTACGTCCCGGGCTCCTTGACGCCGGGGTAGACGACATCGGCGATCTTCTTGCCCTCGTAGGTGTTGGCCTCGAAGAGGTCGTCGAGTTCCTCCAGCTGGTCGAGGATGCCGAGGAAGCCGATCTGGTCCTCACCCGAGTTGTCGATGAGGTCCGGCGGGTTGCCGCCGACGAAGCGGGGCTGGAGCTGGGGGGCGATGTCGACGACCGGGTTGACCTTGACCTTGAGGCCCTTGACCTGGCTGCCGAGCACCTGGTTGGTGTAGTCGACGTAGTCGGTGCCGTAGCCGCCGTCGAAGATGGCCGCTTCGACCGTGGAGTTCGCGGCGGCACCGAACGGGTTGTTGGCGCTCTTCTCGCCCTTCGGGCCGCCGTCGCCTTCGCCGTCCTTGCTGGAGGGAGAGCTGCACGCGACCGCGAACGAGCCCATCGCCGCGGTGGCGATGGCCCCGCGCAGGAGCGTCCGCCTGTCAAGAGATCCGGCACGAATGGTCATTTCTGCATCCTCACTGATCGGTTGGAGCTGTACGGGTGTGCTGCGTGTGCGCCCGCCGTGGCCGGACCGGTCCTGCGCCGGCCACGGATGGGGCGTTGTCGCCGTCGTCTCGGAGCCGCGGTGCGGCGCCGATGATCAGCTGAGCGATGCCGGTACAACAGTCGCCGAGGCCAGAGCGGCGGCTGTCCGCCTGATCAGATCGCGATGGCCCACACCGGTGGTGGATCCCATGCTCAAGTCCTCGCCTTCTCCAGGACTCAGGCGGTGAACCGGATCCTCCCCGGCACCGCGTTCGGGTCAAGCTGGGTCATGCAGGAAGTGCGGCCGTACAAGGTCGGGTGCGGTGAAGATGCCCCGAAGTGCCGACAGGTATAGTCCACTCGACGCCGACGGAGCAAGATCGAATGCAAGGTTCCTCGTACGTCTTTTCCGAGTTGAGACCTCGCGGAAATATGAGCGGACTGTGTGCCCCCTGAAGGAAATATCCCGGGCACCGGACCCGTACGCCACAGTCAACACCCTTGACACATTGTCCCCTTCAGGCGCTACTAGTCCTTGCTCCTCGAATTTGACAACGTTGTCCAATCCCCAGTGAGCGCAGGGAGGGTGCTGGCGCATGCAGTACAGGGTTCGACACAGATGGGGTCCGGCGGTCGTGGTGACGACCGCCTTCGCTTTGGCGATGAGTGCACAGGGGACGGCGGTGGCGCTGCCCACCGCTCCGGCCGAGGCCGACCGGGAGTTCGCGTCCTCCTTCGAGGCGGACGACCCGGTTCCGGACTGGACCGACACCGTGGAGACGGGCCGGGACGGCAAGAAGCGGTCCTCGGGCGTGGACGGCGGGTACAGCACCGGCATACCGGGCAATGTCACCGACCGCGTCACCGAGGTGCGGGCGAGCGCCGAGAACACGGGCGGTGGCGAGGTGAAGGAGAACCTCGTCGACGGCGAGCCCACCACCAAGTGGCTTGCGTTCGAGAAGACCGGCTGGGTGGAGTTCGACCTGGACGAGCCGGCGGGGATCGCCAAGTACGCGCTGACGTCGGCCAACGACCACGACGAGCGCGACCCCGCCGACTGGACGCTCAAGGGCTCGGCGGACGGCGAGACCTGGCAGACGTTGGACAGTCGCTCGGGCGAATCCTTCGGGGAACGCCTGCAGACGAAGACCTACGAACTGGCCGAGCCCGCCGAGTACCGGCACTTCCGGCTGGAGTTCACCAAGAACAACGGCGGGGACATCCTCCAGCTGGCCGATGTGCAGCTGGCCACCGCCGACACCGAGACGCCCGTCCCCGAGGACATGCTCTCCGCCGTGGACCGCGGCCCGACCGGCTCGCCGACGGCGAAGGCGGGCGCCGGCTTCACCGGCACGCACGCCCTGAAGTACGCGGGCCGCCACACCGCGGACGGCCGGGCGTACTCGTACAACAAGGTCTTCGACGTCGACGTGAAGGTCGAGCGCCGCACCGAGCTGTCCTACAAGATCTTCCCGTCGATGGCGGACGGCGACCTCGACTACGACGCCACGAACGTCTCCGTCGACCTCGCCTTCACCGACGGCACCTATCTGAGCGACCTGAAAGCCACCGACCAGCACGGGTTCCCGCTGACGCCGCGCGGTCAGGGCGACGCCAAGATCCTCTACGTCAACCAGTGGAACAGCGTGCGGTCCGGGATCGGGTCGGTCGCGGCCGGCAAGACCGTAGACCGCGTCCTGGTGGCGTACGACTCCCCCAAGGGCCCGGCGAAGTTCCGCGGCTGGCTGGACGACATCGTGATCGAGCGGGCCGAGCCCGAGCGGCCCGAGGCCCACCTGTCCGACTACGCGCTCACCACCCGCGGCACCCACTCCACCGGCAGCTTCTCGCGCGGCAACAACATCCCCGCGACCGCCGTCCCGCACGGCTTCAACTTCTGGACGCCGGTGACCAACGCCGGCTCGCTGAGCTGGCTCTACGACTACGCGCGCGGCAACAACGCGGACAACCTGCCCACCCTCCAGGCGTTCGCCGCGAGTCACGAGCCCAGCCCCTGGATGGGCGACCGGCAGACCTTCCAGGTGATGCCGTCCGCCGCCTCCGGCACCCCGGACACCGGCCGGGAGCAGCGCGAGCTGGCCTTCCGGCACGAGAACGAGACCGCCCGGCCGTACTACTACGGGGTGCGCTTCGAGAACGGTCTGAAGGCGGAGATGGCGCCGACCGACCACGCGGCGATGATGCGCTTCACCTATCCCGGTGACGACGCGAGCGTCATCTTCGACAACGTCACCGACCAGGCCGGCCTGACCCTGGACAAGGAGAACGGCACCTTCCAGGGCTACTCGGACGTCAAGTCCGGTCTGTCCACGGGCGCCACCCGCCTCTTCGTCCACGGCGAGTTCGACGCCGAGGTCACCGGCGGCGACTCCAGCGGCGTCAAGGGCCACCTGCGCTTCGACGCGGGCAAGGACCGCACCGTGACGCTGCGCATCGCGACCTCGCTGATCAGCGTCGACCAGGCCAAGGACAACCTGCGCCAGGAGATCCCGGCGCGCGCCTCCTTCGACAAGGTCAAGCGCGACGCCCAGCGGCAGTGGGACCGCATCCTCGGCAAGGTCGAGGTCGAGGGAGCCACGCGGGACCAGCTGACCACGCTGTACTCCAGCCTCTACCGGCTCTACCTGTACCCGAACGCGGGCCACGAGAAGGTCGACGGAACGTTCAAGTACGCCTCGCCGTTCTCCAAGGCGGTCAAGGAGGACACCCCGACGGAGACCGGCGCCAAGGTCGTCGACGGCAAGGTCTACGTCAACAACGGCTTCTGGGACACGTACCGGACCACCTGGCCCGCGTACTCCTTCCTCACCCCGTCCAAGGCCGGTGAGCTGGTCGACGGCTTCGTGCAGCACTACAAGGACGGCGGCTGGACCTCCCGCTGGTCCTCCCCCGGCTACGCGGACCTGATGACCGGCACCTCCTCGGACGTGGCCTTCGCCGACGCCTACGTCAAGGGCGTCGACTTCGACGCGAAGGCGGCGTACGACGCGGCCGTCAAGAACGCCACCACCGTGCCCCCGTCCTCGGGCGTGGGCCGCAAGGGCATGGCGACCTCGCCGTTCCTCGGGTACACCAGCACCGAGACGCACGAGGGCCTGTCGTGGGCGCTGGAGGGCTACCTCAACGACTACGGCATCGCGAAGATGGGCGAGAAGCTCTACGAGGAGACCGGCGAGAAGCGGTACGCGGAGGAGTCGGCGTACTTCCTGAACCGCGCCCAGGACTACGTCAACATGTTCGACGCGAAGGCCGGCTTCTTCCAGGGCAAGGACCTGGCGGGCAAGTGGCGCGTGGACTCCGAGAAGTACGACCCGCGCGTGTGGGGCCACGACTACACGGAGACCAACGGCTGGGGCTACGCCTTCACCGCCCCGCAGGACAGCCGCGGCCTCGCCAACCTGTACGGCGGCAGGAAGGGCCTCGGCGACAAGCTCGACGAGTACCTGTCGACGCCCGAGACGGCCTCCCCGGAGTTCGTCGGCTCCTACGGCGGGGTCATCCACGAGATGACCGAGGCGCGGGACGTGCGGATGGGCATGTACGGGCACTCCAACCAGGTCGCCCACCACGCCCTGTACATGTACGACGCGGCCGGTCAGCCGTACAAGACGCAGAAGAACGTCCGCGAGGTGCTCTCCCGCCTCTACACCGGCAGCGACATCGGGCAGGGCTACCACGGTGACGAGGACAACGGCGAGCAGTCGGCCTGGTTCCTCTTCTCCTCGCTCGGCTTCTACCCGCTGGTGATGGGCAGCGGCGAGTACGCCGTCGGCTCCCCGCTGTTCAAGAAGGCCACCGTGCACCTGGAGAACGGCCGCAAGCTGGTCGTCAAGGCACCGAAGAACAGCGACCGGAACGTCTACGTGCAGGGTCTGAAGGTCAACGGCAAGCGCTGGAACTCCACCGCGCTCCCCCACGACCTGATCGCCCGGGGCGGTGTCCTGGAGTTCGACATGGGCCCGCGGCCGTCCAAGTGGGGCACCGGCGAGAACGCCGCTCCGGTGTCGATCACCGAGGACGACGAGGTGCCCACCCCGCGCGCCGACGTGACCGCGGGCGAAGGCGCCCTGTCCGACGACACGTCGGCGACCGAGGCGGCCGTGACCTCGGTGGACCTCGCGGTGACCGGCGAGGGCGCCGAGGCCGTCCAGTACACACTGACGTCGCCCGCCGACCGCACGAAGGCCCCGAAGAGCTGGAAGCTCCAGGGATCGGCCGACGGCACGACGTGGCGGACGCTGGACGAGCGCTCGGGCGAGTCCTTCGCCTGGGACCGCCAGACCCGGGCGTTCTCGGTGAAGTCGCCGGGGACGTACCAGAAGTACCGCCTGGTGCTCGACGGCGAGCACACGCTGGCGGAGGTGGAGCTGCTGGCCTAGGCGGCGCCCGAGAGGGGGTGGCGGGTTCGGGCCGGGGCCTTCGGGCCGGCGCCTTCGGGCGTGGCCCGAACCCGCCACCCCTTTGTGCCGCACCGTTCCCCGTCCGTGCCGGATGCACCAGAATGAGCGGGCGCCACCGGCGGCCGCCGGTCCGGCGCGTCGGGCCACCGGAGGGGGAACACGTGCGGCGGAACACCGGAAAACGGTTCGCGGGGACGGTCACGGGCGCGCTGCTGGCGGTGGGGGCGCTGTTCGCCACGGCCACGCCGGCCCAGGCGTACGACCCCGATCCCGGCGTCTCCACGTACTACCGCGACACCGACGGCTGCCCGTGCAGCGGTGGCACGCTCACCGACCCGTTCGACGGCACCCACTTCGCGCACGACGCGGGCGGGCTGGCCGTCAAGATGGAGCTGGACGACGCGGGCTGGTTCGTCGGCAAGGTCGAGTTCCACCCGAACGACGAGAAGCTCTGGGTCTACGACACGAAGAACGACGGCGACACCTTCTACGTGGCCGTCGGCTACGCGTCCGGCGGCTCGTACCACGACCTGGGCACCTTCTCGGCGCCCGGCACCTCGGACACCGTGGACCTGACGGTCAAGGACCTCGACATCCCGGACGGCGCCTCCGTGGACATCACGCTCTACGACGGCTCCGGCCGCGCCGACTACATCGCCGCGGCCCGCGGCACCGGCGCGGCGGTCGCCTGACCCGGGACCCGGACCCGGGACCCCGCCACATGGCACGGCGAGGGCCGCACCCCCGTCGCCGGGGGTGCGGCCCTCGCTCGTGGTGCGGTGCCGCCTACTTGCGGATCAGGCTGCGCAGCACGTACTGCAGGATGCCGCCGTTGCGGTAGTAGTCGGCCTCACCGGGGGTGTCGATGCGGACGACCGCGTCGAACTCGACACCGGTGTCGGTGGTGACCTTGACCGTGCGCGGCGTGGTGCCGTCGTTCAGCTCGGTGACGCCGGAGATGGAGAAGGACTCCTCGCCGGTCAGGCCGAGGGAGGACGCCGACTGGCCCTCCGGGAACTGGAGCGGCAGGACGCCCATGCCGATGAGGTTCGAGCGGTGGATGCGCTCGTAGGACTCGGCGATGACGGCCTTGACGCCGAGGAGCGCGGTGCCCTTGGCGGCCCAGTCGCGGGACGAGCCGGAGCCGTACTCCTTGCCGGCCAGGACGACGAGCGGGATGCCCTGCTCGATGTAGTTGCGGGAGGCGTCGTAGATGAACGACACCGGACCGCCGTCCTGGGTGAAGTCGCGGGTGTAGCCGCCCTCGGTGCCCGGCGCGATCTGGTTGCGCAGGCGGATGTTGGCGAAGGTGCCGCGGATCATGATCTCGTGGTTGCCGCGGCGCGAGCCGTAGCTGTTGAAGTCGCGGCGCTCGACGCCGTGCTCCGTCAGGTACTTGCCGGCCGGGGTGTCGGCCTTGATGGCACCGGCGGGCGAGATGTGGTCCGTCGTCACCGAGTCGCCCAGCTTGGCGAGCACCCGGGCGCCGGAGATGTCCTCGACCGGGGCCGGCTCCATGCCCATGCCCTCGAAGTACGGGGGCTTGCGGACGTAGGTGGACTCGGTGTCCCACTCGAAGGTGTCGCCGGTCGGGATCGGCAGCGCCTGCCACTGGGCGTCGCCGGCGAAGACGTCGCTGTAGGACTTGGAGAACATGTCCTCGCCGATGGCGTTGGCGACGACGTCGTTGACCTCGGCCTCGGAGGGCCAGATGTCCTTCAGGTAGACCGGGTTGCCGTCCTGGTCGGCGCCCAGGGCGTCCTTGGTGATGTCCACCTTCATGGAACCGGCGATCGCGTAGGCGACGACCAGCGGCGGGGACGCCAGGTAGTTCATCTTGACGTCGGGGTTGATCCGGCCCTCGAAGTTGCGGTTGCCGGAGAGCACCGAGGTGACGGCGAGGTCGTGCTCGTTGACGGCCTTGGAGACCTCGTCGGGCAGCGGGCCGGAGTTGCCGATGCAGGTGGTGCAGCCGTAGCCGACGAGGTTGAAGCCGACCTTGTCGAGGTAGGGGGTCAGGCCCGCCTTGTCGAAGTAGTCGGTGACGACCTTGGAGCCCGGGGCGAGGGTGGTCTTGACCCACGGCTTGCGGGTCAGGCCCTTCTCCACGGCCTTCTTGGCCACCAGGGCGGCGGCGACCATGACGTACGGGTTGGAGGTGTTGGTGCAGGAGGTGATGGCCGCGACCGTCACCGCACCGTGGTCCAGCTCGTAGGTGGTGCCGTCGGGGGCGGTGACCGGGACCGGGTTGGCCGGCACGCCGTCGGTGGCGGCGGGGGCGTCGGAGGCCGGGAAGGACTCCTTGCCCGCCTCGTCCACGCTGTCGACGTAGTTGCGCACGTCCTGCTTGAACTGCTCGGCGGCGTTGGCGAGGACGATGCGGTCCTGCGGGCGCTTCGGGCCGGCGATGGAGGGGACGACCGTGGAGAGGTCCAGCTCCAGCTTCTCGGAGAAGTCCGGCTCGGCCTTCGGGTCCAGCCAGAGGCCCTGCTCCTTGGCGTACGCCTCGACGAGCGCGACCTGCTGCTCGGAGCGGCCGGTCAGGCGCATGTAGTTCAGCGTCTCGCCGTCGATCGGGAAGATCGCGGCGGTGGAGCCGAACTCGGGCGACATGTTGCCGATGGTGGCGCGGTTGGCGAGGCTGGTGGCGGCCACGCCCTCGCCGTAGAACTCGACGAACTTGCCGACGACGCCGTGCTTGCGCAGCATCTCGGTGATCGTGAGGACGAGGTCGGTGGCGGTGGTGCCGGGGGTCAGCTCACCGGTCAGCTTGAAGCCGACGACGCGCGGGATCAGCATCGAGACCGGCTGGCCGAGCATCGCGGCCTCGGCCTCGATGCCGCCGACGCCCCAGCCGAGGACGCCGAGGCCGTTGACCATGGTGGTGTGCGAGTCGGTGCCGACCAGGGTGTCCGGGTAGGCCTTGCCGTCACGGGTCATGACGACGCGGGCCAGGTGCTCGATATTCACCTGGTGGACGATGCCGGTGCCGGGCGGGACGACCTTGAAGTCGTCGAAGGCGGTCTGGCCCCAACGCAGGAACTGGTAACGCTCGCGGTTGCGGCCGTACTCCAGGTCGACGTTCTGCTTGAACGCGTCGTTGGTGCCGAACTTGTCGGCGATGACGGAGTGGTCGATGACCATCTCGGCCGGGGAGAGCGGGTTGATCTTGTTCGGGTCGCCGCCCAGCTCCTTGACGGCCTCACGCATGGTGGCGAGGTCGACGACACAGGGCACGCCGGTGAAGTCCTGCATGATCACGCGGGCCGGCGTGAACTGGATCTCCTGCGACGGCTGGGCCTGCGAGTCCCAGCCCCCGAGGGCGCGGATGTGGTCGGCGGTGATGTTCGCGCCGTCCTCGGTGCGGAGCAGGTTCTCCAGCAGCACCTTCAGGCTGTAGGGAAGGCGCGCGGAGCCCTCGACCTTGTCCAGCCGGAAGATCTCGTACGACTCGTCGCCCACCTGCAGCGTGCTGCGGGCGTCGAAGCTGTTCGCCGACACGACAGTCTCCTTCATTTATGTGCGCGTACCACCGCATCCTGCCGCCACGCCGCCCTGGCCGATCCGCTAAGGTAGGGCTAAGTTAGGTAAGCCTTACCACCAGGCCCCGAAAGCGGCTGCGACTGCGGTGCGCCTCGGCAGATATCTCGATGTCGAGATAACTCTAGTACATGGGGGCGGACTGGTCATGCCCGGGCGCGGTGTGGCGTGCGCCCCACCCCGGGTGACCCGTGCGGCCATCACTACGCCGGACGGGGGTATCCGACTTGTGCCGGGCGCGCGTGCCCGGCACGACTCGGAAGGAGGCACGATGCCGCTCACGTTCCGCAAGAGCTTCCGGATCCTCCCCGGAGTGCGGCTGAACATCAACAAGCGTTCGTGGTCCATCACCACCGGTGGCAGGAACGGCCCGCGCCACACCCGCAGCAGCACCGGCCGTCGTACGACATCGATGGATCTGCCCGGACCTTTCGGATGGCGCCGCACGACGACCGGCAAGCGGCGCTGAGGCGGCCGGTGACATGCCGTCACCCGAACGGACCCCCCGGGAGGCGCCATCTCATATCTGAGATAGCCTCAACCTCATGTCAGACGACTACCTCGTACGCATCGGCAAGCTCATCCGTGACGCCCGGCAGCACCGCGGCTGGACCCAGTCACAGCTTGCGGAGGCGCTCAACACCAGTCAGAGCGCCGTCAACCGCATCGAGCGCGGCAACCAGAACATCAGCCTTGAGATGATCGCCCGTATCGGCGAAGCGCTGGACAGCGAGATCGTCTCCCTCGGCTACTCCGGCCCGATGCACCTGCGCGTGGTCGGCGGCCGGCGCCTCTCCGGTGCCATCGACGTCAAGACCAGCAAGAACGCCTGCGTGGCCCTGCTGTGCGCCTCGCTGCTCAACAAGGGGCGCACGGTGCTGCGCCGGGTCGCCCGCATCGAGGAGGTCTACCGCCTCCTGGAGGTGCTGAACTCCATCGGCGTGCGCACCCGCTGGATCAACGACGGCACCGACCTGGAGATCGTGCCGCCGGCCGAGCTGGACATGGAGGCCATCGACGCCGAGGCCGCCGTCCGCACCCGCTCCATCATCATGTTCCTCGGCCCGCTGCTGCACCGCATGGACCGCTTCCGGCTGCCCTACGCCGGCGGCTGCGACCTCGGCACCCGCACCATCGAGCCGCACATGATCGCGCTGCGCCGCTTCGGCCTGGACGTCGCCGCGACCGAGGGCCACTACCACGCGGTGGTCGACCGCACGGTCCGCCCGGACCGCCCGATCGTCCTGACCGAGCGCGGCGACACGGTCACCGAGAACGCCCTCCTGGCCGCCGCCCGCCACGACGGCGTCACCGTCATCCGCAACGCCTCCTCCAACTACATGGTCCAGGACCTCTGCTTCTTCCTGGAGGCCCTCGGCGTCCGCGTGGAAGGCATCGGCACCACCACCCTCACCGTCCACGGCATGCCGGTCATCGACGCCGACGTGGACTACTCCCCCTCCGAGGACCCGGTCGAGGCGATGAGCCTGCTCGCCGCCGCCGTGGTCACCGAGTCGGAGCTGACGGTCCGCCGGGTCCCCATCGAGTTCCTGGAGATCGAACTGGCGGTCCTGGAGGAGATGGGCCTCGACCACGACCGCACGCCGGAGTACTTCGCCGACAACGGCCGCACCCGCCTGGTGGACCTCACCGTCCGCCCCTCCAAGCTCGAAGCGCCGATCGACAAGATCCACCCCATGCCCTTCCCGGGCCTGAACATCGACAACGTCCCCTTCTTCGCGGCCATCGCGGCCTCGGCCCAGGGCCAGACCCTCATCCACGACTGGGTCTACGACAACCGCGCCATCTACCTCACCGACCTGAACCGCCTCGGCGGCCGCCTCCAGCTCCTCGACCCCCACCGGGTCCTGGTCGAGGGCCCCACCCGCTGGCGCGCCGCCGAGATGATGTGCCCGCCGGCCCTGCGCCCCGCCGTGGTCGTCCTCCTGGCGATGATGGCCGCCGAGGGCACCTCCGTGCTGCGCAACGTGTACGTCATCAACCGCGGTTACGAGGACCTGGCGGAGCGGCTGAACTCGATCGGCGCGCAGATCGAGATCTTCCGGGACATCTGAGAAGGGTCCGAAAAGACGCCGTCGCCCCCTTCCAGCCTGCATGAACGCGAGGCCCCAGAGGGCACGGTGGCGCCTCTGGGGCCTTTCCGGGACGGGCCGGGTGTGACGCGGGCGGGGCCGGAAGGGACGTGTCGTCCTTCCGGCCCCGCCGTGCTGCCTGGGCCCCGCCGGCCTCCGCACGGGACCGGTCGTCCCCGGGGCCCAGGCGGTCGGTGGGTCCGCCGGTCAGTAGGCGGAGTCGACGTTGTCCATGGAGCCGTACTTGTCGGCCGCGTAGTTGCAGGCGGCGACGATGTTGGCGACCGGGTCGGTGATGGAGTCCTTGGTGCCCTTGACGTGGTAGGCGTCGAAGGTGGGCTGGATCGTCTGGAGCAGGCCCTTCGAGGGGATGCCGTTCTGGGCGTTGACGTCCCAGTTGTTCTGCGCGTACGGGTTGCCGGACGACTCGCGCATGATGTTGCGGTGCAGGCCCTCGTAGGTGCCCGGGATGTTCTTGACGTCCATGACGTCCAGGGCGGTGCGGATCCAGCCGTCGAGGTCGTCGCCGTGCTTCTTCTCGCCGGCCTCGACGATGGCCTTGATCTTGTCGGTCTGGGCCTGGGTCTGCGCGGTGGAGGCCTTGGCCGGCTCGGCGGCGTGCGCAGGGCTCGGGACGAGGGTGAGGCTGACGGCGGCGGCACCCGCGGCGGCGAGGGAGGCGACGGCGGACTTGCGGAAGACGGGACGGCGTATGAGGGCGTGCACGGGTGTACCTCTCCATTCGGGAACGTGATGGGGAGGCCGACGGGGGGTCGGCGACGCGGTGTCCGCGTGGGACGCGGCTTCGCGTCATCAGGGCCGGTGTCTGGATCACGGACGGGCTCTTCCCGTCCGGTCCCGGCGCTCGGCTCCCCGGTACGCCGAACACCTTGCGGAACGCTCGGGCGCCGCGACAAGTGTGTGACCTACTACGCCGCTTCGCAGACCGGCCGCGTGACGGACCGGACGGCCGGAGACCACGCGGCGAGCGGCCGTCCGGCGTCTACTAACCCCGGCCCCGTGTGACGTGAGCCCTGTGCGCGCCCTCACAGAGCCGGTCACCCAGCGGACATCCCTCGCCACCCTGCGGAGACGGGTGTATCGCTCGACGGAGCCATGCCGTCACCCTTCGGGGTCGCCCGGAAGGTCCGCGGGACGCTTCACGCCCGTGGCGTGGCGCTGCGGACGGTGCGGCACGGAAGCGGATGCTCCGGGCGCTGCTCAGCGACCGCTCCGTGCGGCCCATACCGTGCCGCGGGCCTCGTACTCGAGCATCTCCTCCAGGCCGACCGCGGCGTCCGCGCCGAGTTCCCGGCGCACCAGCCACAGGGCGAGGTCCAGCCCGGAGGTCACCCCGCCGGCGGTGACCAGGTCGCCGTCGTCGACCACGCGGGCGTTCTTCAGCACGCCGCCCTGCTCCTCCAGGTCGGCCCGCGCCCGGTGATGGGTGGTGCAGGGGCGTCCCGTGGTCAGCCCGGCGGCGGAGAGCAGCATCACGCCCGTGCACAGCGCGCTGACGGTCAGGCCCGGGCGGGTCGCGGCGGCCAGGGCCCGGGGCAGGGAGCCCCGCCGGATCTCGGCCCACACGCCGGGGTCCTCGCGGCGCGCGTACCCGCCGCCGGGGACGACGAGGAGGTCCGCGTCCCGAGGAGCCCAGCCGTGGTCGACGCGCAGCCCGGTGCCGTACGCCGCCTGGACGGTGCGCGGACCGTCGAGGCTGACGTAGCGGACGTCCACGTCCCGGTCGGCGAAGTGGCCGGAGGCGGAGAACACCTCGTACGGGGCGGCGAAGTCGAGTTCCTCCACACCGTCGAACATGACGACGTGGACGCGTAACGGACGGGTGCGCGCGGGACGTGCGGAGGGTGCCGCGTCGGCCCGGGTGGCGGTGCCGGCGGTCAGGGTCGCGGCGCCGAGCGCGGTGGTGGCGTGCAGGAGGGTGCGGCGGTTCATCTCGGTCGGTGCTCCGTTTCTCGGTCGGTGACGGGCGGTGGGAGGGGCTCGTCGGCCAGGTACGGGGGTGCCGGGTCGTACTGGAGGGCGCGGCGCACGGCGCGGGCGTGTTCGCGCCCGTGCAGCCGGCCGACGAGCCACAGGGCGCTGTCGATGCCGGCGGAGACGCCCTGGCTGGTGAGCAGGTTGCCGTCGACGACATAGCGGGCGTCCCGTACGACGGTGACCTCGCCGCGTTCCTCGAGCGCCTCCTCGTACTGCCAGTGGGTGGCGACCCGGCGGCCCCGGGCCGGGCCGACGGCGTGCAGCAGGAAGGTTCCGGTGCAGACGCCGACGACCCAGGTGGCGCGCGCGGCGGTGTCGGTGAGCCAGCCGGTGACCCGTTCGTTGTGCGGCTCGACCTCCCGGGCTCCGGATCCGCCCGGTACGAGGACGACGTCCAGCGGCGGGTGGTCGCCGAGCGTGCGATCGGGCAGGACCCGCATGCCCTGGGAGCAGCGGACGGGTGCGGAGTGCTCGGCGACGAGCAGGACGTCGTCCTCGCCGCCCCGCAGTTCGGAGGAGGTGGTGAACACCTCCCACGGACCGGTGAAGTCGAGTTCCTGCGCGGTGTCGAAGAGCAGGATTCCGTACGTGGTCATGGTCAGTTGCCCCAGCGCGCGGCGTCGGCCATGGTCTCCATCCGGGTCCTGTGCGGCGGCGTCGACCTCTCGCGCAGCAGTTCCGACGCCACGGAGAAGGGCGGGGCCTTCTCCGGACGGCGCTGTGCCTGGGCGACGATCTCGTCGGTGAGGGTGGTGGCCATGGACAGCCGCGGATAGGCGGCGTGGATCGCGGCTGCGGTGGCGTCGTCGACGCAGTCGGTGTCCCAGCCGAAGTCCATGCCGGTCCCCTGGTGCACCAGGGCGCACAGGGTGCCACGGCGCTCGGCGATGCCCGGCGTCGTGTGCAGGGCGACGGCCTCCCACACCGCGTCGACGGCGGCGGTGGGCAGGCCCTGAGCGGTGAGGAACTCGGCGGCCGTGTCGGCGCCGTCCACCTCGAACCGCTGGTGGCGGTCGCCCGCCCGGGTCAGGCCGATGTCGTGCAGGACGCAGGCCAGGAACAGCAGCTCCGGATCGAAGTCGCGCCCCGGCTCCGCACCGTGGTGGTCGGCGCGGAGACGGGCGAACAGGGCGCTGCGGACGCTGTGGTTGGCGGTCGCGGTGGACTCCGTCTCGCGCACCAGGGCCAGGGCACGCCGGGCGAGGGCAGTGTCGGGGAGCGGCGGGACGCCGGTGGTCATCTCGTCGTTCATGGCTTCGATGATCGGCCGCGCCAACGTCCGCTGACAGTGGCAGACTTGCCTGCATGCGAGAGGAAACTGCCACTCCCGCCGCACCGCACCGAGTGGCGGTACTGGTCCTGGACGACGTGCTGCCCTTGGACCTGGGCATTCCGGCCCAGGTCTTCATCGCCGTGCCCGGTGACCCCTACGAACTGATCCTGTGCGGACGGTCCGCGGGGTCGGTGCGGACCGCGGCGGGGTTCGCCGTGACGGTGGCGGCCGGTCTGGAAGCGGTGCGCGGCGCGGACACCGTGGTGGTCCCGGGGTACGCGCCGCACCTGCGGGAGCTGTCGGCGGACGTGCTCGCCGCGCTGGCCGGGGCCCACGCCCGGGGCCGGCGGCTGGTGTCGATCTGCACGGGTGCGTTCGCGCTGGCGGCAGCCGGGGTCCTGGACGGTCGCAAGGCCACCACCCACTGGAAGTACGCGCACGAACTGGCGGCTCGGTATCCGAGGGTGTCGGTGGACCCGCGCGTGCTCTACGTGGACGAGGGGCAGGTGCTGACCTCGGCGGGCGTCGCGGCCGGCATCGACCTGTGCCTGCACCTGGTGCGACGCGACCTGGGCGCACGGACGGCGAACCAGGTGGCGCGCTCCCTGGTCTCCGCTCCCCACCGCGACGGCGGGCAGGCGCAGTACATCGAACGGCCGCTGGCTCCCGAGGCGCCCGGGGTCACCCTCGCGTCCACGAGGGCGTGGGCGCTGGCCCGGCTGCACGAGCCACTGACGGTCCCGCAACTCGCCGCGCACGCGCACCTGGCGCCGCGGACCTTCGCCCGGCGGTTCGTCACCGAGACCGGCACGACGCCGCTGCGGTGGCTGCTCACCGCCCGGCTCGACCGCGCCCGGGAGCTGCTGGAGAGCACCGAGCTCGCCGTCGACCACATAGCCGATCGATGCGGTCTGGGCAGCCCGTCGAACCTGCGCCTGCACTTCCGGCGCGCACTCGGGACGACACCCACCGCCTATCGCGCGGCGTTCGCCCCGACGGCACGGCCGGACTTCGACCGGGCGCCCGCCCCGACGACGGCGGCCGGCCCGTCGGCCACCTGACCGTCCCGGGCGGGAGCGACGCCGGGAACCGGGTCCCCCGTGCCGTGGCGCGCCCGGCCCGCCGCAATCCTCGCTCCGGCCCGCATTCCGGCTTTTCGTACAGCGATACTTTCGATTCGATGTGAATTCTGGATTGGGTAAGTATCGCAGAATTCGTTCACTCGACTGCCGCGCATCCGACGGACAAGGCAGACGTTACTTCGGATATGACCAAGGAAAACGGGGAAATGGTGACGCTGGGCCCATACGTATATCGGCCCGGCAGAAACCACTGGTCGTCACCGAGCGATGGAACTCTGACCAGAGGTGGATTCCCCGTACCGCTGCGGGTGACCGAGCCCGTACTGCGGCGTTTCCTGGACGTCATGGCCGAGTTGGAGGCCGGATTCGCCGAGCGCTGGGGACGGTCCCAGGGGTCCTTGACGTACAGCCGGGCGGAGTGACCCGGAACCCATGCACGAGGAACGATTCGAGCACCACTTGTCCTACGGCGAGGGCCGGTTCCGCTCCGTGGGAACCGGACGGCACCGCGCGCCCGAGCAGAACTTCCAGCAGAACTTCCCGCAGAACTTCCAGGAGACGCTGGTCCCGCCGGAACCCGGCTGGGACCCCGCCGAAGAACTCGCGTTCCTGCTCCAAGACGCCATGGAACAGCAGGTTCCGCCGCTCCCGCACACGGCCGACTCGTCGGCCCTCTCCCCCGCGCCGGGCACGCCGCTGAGCAACCTCCAGGAGATCACCGCGGAGCTGCCGCCGCTTCGGGAGGCTCCCACGAGTCATCGCAGGATCCGCCGGAGGGTGAGCCGGCTGCGGGCCGCGAGCCTGTTCGTGGCGGCGCTCGCCGCGGTCATCGCCGCCTCCGTGAGCCTGTTCGGCGGCATGGTGGCCTACGAACCGCTGCGTCTGGCGGCCGTGACCCGCACCCGGGGCAGCGTGGTGTCCTGGTGGCCGCTGCTGGTCTACGGGCCCTGGCTGGTGGCGTCGCTGGCGGTGCTGCGGTCCGCGCTGCACCAGCGGCGCGCGGTCCACTCCTGGGCGGTGGTGCTGCTCTTCTCGGCCATCGCGATGCTGCTGTGCGTCGCCCAGGCGCCCAGAACGCCCAGTGACGCGGCGGCCGCGGCCCTGCCGGGGCTCGCCTCGCTGGTCTGCTTCCAGCAGATCGTCCGGCAGATCACGCTCACCCGTCCGCCCCGGCGTGCGGTGGTGCCGCGCCACCGGCACGGCGACGCGTCCGCGAGCGCCGACCCGGCCGGTGCGCCGGCCCCGGACCCGGTGTCCTTTCCGCGGCAGCGGAAGACCGCACCGCGCCCGCCGCGGCCCGGCATGGAGACCAGGAAGCGCCCCTGACGACGGCACCTTCGAACGCCATCGGCCCCGCACCACGTCGGTGCGGGGCCGATGGCGTGCGAGGGGCGGGTCCGGGGCGGGGTCCGGAGCCTCAGCCCTGGGCCAGGGTCACGTCCTGGCCGTGGCGCGCGTGGAAGGTGGGGAGCGGCACGATGCCCATGGGGCGCAGCTCCATCAGGGTGGCCTCGACGTGGGCGGCGCCGGGGTTGAGGGTGACCGAGTCGGGCGTGCCCGTGTTGACCCAGCGGTGCTCCTGGCCGTCGCAGACGGCGCGGGTGCCGCCGACGCCGTACCGGACGGACGGGTCGGTCTGACTGACGGTGGAGCTGACGTAGACGGGGCCGGTGCCGCCCGTGCAGCGGTAGGTGCCGGAGACCGTGACGGAGCCGTCCGCGGCGATGCGGCCGACCGGGTCGACGGTCACCGACTCCGTGACGTGGCGGGTGTCTTGGGGGGCCGCGGTGGCGGCGGGGGTGGCCAGCAGGACGAGGGCGGCGCCGGCGGCCGCGGCGAGGGCCGCGGGTCGTACGGGCATGGGGGACCTCCCGGTCGGTCGGATTGGGGCGTTCCACTGGTACCCGGCGCAGGGGCCGAGGGCGGTGACCGTCACCCCTTCGGTGGCGAGTCCCGCTCGGTGGTCAGTCCCGCTCGGTGGCGAGTCCCGCTCGGTGGCGCCTCCGGGTCGGTGGCGCCACCGGGTCCGGGCGTCGCGGAAGCGTCGCCGTGGTGTCCGGGTGTTGTCACGCTCGCGGGCCAGGGCTGGCGATGACTCGGCACGAGGCGCACGGTCTGTAGGTGCGACGGTCCCGACGACGGGACGGTCCCCCGACGTGGAGGTGCGCCATGTGTACCCACCGGTCCTCCTGCCCCGCGGCCGGCTCCCCCGCCGAGCGGCCCGCGTCCGCGCACGTCGTCGCGGCCCGCCCCGAGCAGGGGTGGAGCCTGCTGTGCGACGGCACGATCGTCTTCGACGACACCGGCGAACTGCTTCCCGACGGGCGGGTGGTCGCGCCGTGCCGGGCGTGGGCGGGGACCGGGGCCGAAGCCGGGTACCTGGCAGCCGCCTGATCGGGCTCGTCGGGTCGCAGGGGGTCAGCGCGTGTCGGCGATGAACTCCCGCAGCAGGGAGGCGAGCAGCTCCGGCTGGTCCTCGGGGATCAGTGTCCTGGTGTCCTCGATCTCCACCAGCCGCCCCTGGGGGAGCAGTTCGGCCAGGCGCCGGCCGTGGACGCGGGGCATCATCAGGTCCTCCAGGGCCCAGACGACGAGCGCGGGCCGGTCGAAGCGCCGCAACCCCTGGGCGGCCTCCAGCAGTTCACCGCGGCGCACGTGCCTGTGGTAGTGCCGGAAGTCGCGGCGTACGGCGGGGTCGGTGCGCAGCGGGCGCAGCCAGCCGTCGACGACCGCGTCCGGCACCGGCCGCTTGGTGAGCGCGCCGATGCCGACGGGGAGCCGGCGCAGCGGCTTCAGCCCGAGCACGCGGACCAGCAGGGACACGCCCCCGGGCACCCGGCAGGCGGCGCCGATCATCTTCCCGGGCAGCCCCGGCGGGTAGTTGTCGAACGCCTCGCACGCGATCAGGGCCAGCCGCGCGAGCCGCTCCGGGTGCCGGGCGGCCACCGTCTGGGCGCGTCCGCAGTCGTTCTCGACCAGGGTGACGCCGGTGAGGTCGAGGCGCTCGAGGAACTCCGCGATCAGCTCGTTGACCAGGTCCGGTGTGGGCGGCCGGGACAGGGGGCGGCGGTGGGCGCCGTAGGGCAGGGTCGGGGCGATCACCCGGTGGTCGGTGCGCAGGTCGGCGATCACCTTGCGCCAGACGGTGGCGTCGTGGACGAGCCCGTGGAGGAGGACGACGACGGGGCCATCGCCGCCGGTGTCCTCGTACTCGATGGTTCCCGCGGTCAGTCGGATGTCCGGCATGGCCGCACTCTAGGCGGCGCGGGTCGGCTACGGCAGTACGGCGAACCCGTCCAGTTCCACCAACGCCCGCTCGTCCCACAGGCGTACGACCTCCACGACCGCCATCGCCGGGTAGTCGCGGCCGGCCAGCTCGCGCCAGGTGCGGCCGAGCCGGGCGGCGTGGGCGCGGTAGGCGGCGACGTCCGTGGCGTAGACGGTGACGCGGGCGAGGTCGGCGGGGGTGCCGCCGGCGGCGCGCAGGGCGGTGAGGAGGTTGGTGAGGGCCGCTTCGAACTGGGCGGGGAGGGTGTCGCCGGTGATCCGCCCGTCGGTGTCGAGGGCGGTCTGGCCGGCCAGGAACACGACGCGGGTGCCGGTGGCGACGACGGCGTGGGAGAAGCCGGTGGGCGGGGAGAGTTCGGGCGGGTTCAGCCGTTCGGCGGTCATGTCCCGGCCTCCTCGGTCGTGGCGTCCAGGGTGCGGTACAGCTCCTTGGCGATGATGCCGCGCTGCACTTCGCTCGCTCCCTCGTAGACGCGCGGGGCGCGCACCTCCCGGTAGAGGTGTTCGAGGAGGTGGCCGCGGCGCAGGGCGCGGGCGCCGTGCAGTTGGACGGCGCGGTCGACGACGTACTGGGCGGTCTCGGTGGCGAGGAGCTTCGCCATCGCGGAGCGTCGGGGGACGTCCGGTGCGCCCTCGTCGTACGCCGTGGCCGCCGCGTACACCATCAGGCGGGCCGCCTCGGTGCGCAGGGCCATCTCGGCGGTCTGGTGGGCGACGGTCTGCAGGTCGCGCAGTCGGCCGCCGAAGGCCGTGCGGGCGGTGGTGTGCGCGAGGGTGGCGTCGAGGGCCGCCTGCGCCATGCCGACGGCGAAGGCGCCGACGCTGGGACGGAACAGGTTGAGGGTGCCCATGGCGACGCGGAAGCCCCGGTCGGCCTCGCCGAGGACGTCGTCGGCTGTGACGGGGACGGCGTCGAAGGCCAGGGCGCCGATGGGGTGCGGGGAGAGCATGTCGAGGGGGGTGCCGGTGAAGCCGGGGCGGTCGGCGGGCACCAGGAAGGCGGTGACGCCGCGGGCGCCGGCGCCGGGGGTCGTGCGGGCGAAGACGGTGTAGAAGTCGGCCTCGGGGGCGTTGGAGATCCAGCACTTCTCGCCGGTGAGCCGCCAGCGGGAGGGGCCGTCGCGGTCGGCGGTCAGGGCGGCCGGAGCGGTGGGGCCGGGGGCCTCGGTGTCCGCCCGCTCCGCGTCCGGTTCCGCGGCGAGGGACAGGGCCGCCGCGTCCGAGCCGGCGTCCGGCTCGCTGAGGGCGAAGGCGGCGACCGCGGTGCCGTCACTCACCCGGGGGAGCCAGCGGGCGCGCTGGGCCTCGGTGCCGTGAGCGTGCACGGGGTGGGCGCCCAGCCCCTGGAGGGCGAGGGCGGTTTCGGCCTCCGTGCAGGCGTGCGCCAGGGACTCGCGCATCAGGCAGAGGTCGAGGGCGCCCGAGGTGAACAGGCGGGGCAGCAGGCCGAGGGTGCCGAGTTCGGCGAGGAGGGCGCGGTTCACACGGCCCGGTTCGCCCTTGTCGGCGAGGGGCCGCAGCCGTTCGGCGGCCAGGGCGCGCAGCTCGGCGCACCAGGCGAGTTGTGCCGGTTCGAGCGAGAATGCGGTCATCGACGGTCCCTTCCCCTGCGACGTCCCCCGCTGCGGCCCTGCCGGCGGCGCCCGTCGCCTCCCGTACCCCGCTCATCGGGCCACGCCCGAGGTTATCGCGCACCGTTGACTGTCGTCACCAACACGATACGCTCGATGCGCGAGCCCACCACGACAAAGGGGGCGAACCGCCATGGCGCAGACGCACCGCACGGAGCCGCACCGCTCCGGCCACGTCGACACCTTCGCGCGCGACCATCTGCCGCCCCCCGACCAGTGGCCCGAGCTGCGCTTCGACCTGCCGGAGCTGCGCTACCCGCCCCGGCTGAACTGCGCGGCCGAGCTGCTCACCGGCCCGCCCGACGACCGGCCGGTCTTCCGCACCGCGTCCGGGGACGACTGGACGTACGGACGGTTGCGGGCCCGGGTCGACCGCCTCGCCCACCTCCTCACCGGCGACCTCGGTGTCGTCCCGGGCAACCGGGTGCTGCTGCGCGGCCCCACCACCCCCTGGCTGGCGGCCTGCTGGCTGGCGGTGCTGAAGGCGGGCGCGGTGGCGGTCACCGTGCTGGCCCAGCAGCGCCCGCACGAGTTGCGCGCGATCTGCGAGATCGCCCGGGTGCGGCACGCGCTGTGCGACGTCCGGGCCGTCGACGACCTCGCCAAGGCGGAGGTGCCCGGGCTGCGGATCGCGGCGTACGGCGGGGAGGCGCCCGACGACCTGTCGGCCCGCGCGGAGGACGGCACCCGGGCCGGCGAGGAGGGCGGCACGCGGACCGGCGAGGAGGGCGGCACGCGGACCGGCGCCGCGCCCGGCACGCCGTTCCCGGCCGCGGACACCGCGGCCGACGACGTGGCGCTGATCGCGTTCACCTCGGGCACCACCGGCCGGCCCAAGGGCTGCATGCACTTCCACCGCGACGTGCTGGCCATCGCCGACACCTTCTCGACGCACGTGCTCGGGCCGCGCCCGGACGACCTCTTCGCCGGCAGCCCGCCGCTCGGCTTCACCTTCGGTCTCGGCGGACTGGTGATCTTCCCGATGCGGGCGGGGGCGAGCGCCCTGCTGCTCGAACAGGCGGGCCCCAGACAACTGCTGCCCGCCATCGCCGAGCACCGGGTGTCGGTGCTGTTCACCGCGCCGACGGCGTACCGCGCGATGCTCGACGAGCTGGACGCGTACGACCTGACGAGCCTGAGGCGCTGCGTCTCGGCGGGCGAGAACCTGCCCGCGGCCACCTGGCGGTCCTGGCACGAACGCACCGGCCTGCGGATCATCAACGGCATCGGCGCCACCGAACTGCTGCACATCTTCGTCTCCGCGGCCGACGACGCCATCAGACCCGGCACGACCGGCGTCCCGGTGCCGGGGTGGCAGGCGCGCGTGCAGGACGGGACCGGCGCGCCGGTGCCCGACGGGGAGCCGGGGCTGCTGGCGGTGCGGGGCCCGGTGGGCTGCCGTTACCTCGCCGACGAGCGCCAGCGCGAGTACGTGCGGGACGGCTGGAACATCACCGGGGACACCTATGTGCGCGAGCCCGACGGGTACTTCCGGTACGTCGCCCGCGCCGACGACATGATCATCTCCGCGGGGTACAACATCGCCGGGCCCGAGGTGGAGGACGCCCTGCTGCGCCACCCGGACGTGGTGGAGGCGGCGGTGGTGGGGCGGCCCGACGCGCGCCGCGGGCAGGTGGTGGTGGCCCACGCGGTCCTGCGGAAGGGCGCCGAACGGGACGCCGACGCGCTGCGGGCCTTCCTCAGGGCGGAGCTGGCGCCGTACAAGTGCCCGCGCGAGATCCACTTCACGGACGCGCTGCCGCGCACGGCGACGGGGAAGCTCCAGCGGTACCGGCTGCTGCCGCGAACCGACCGTCCCCGCGGCGACCGGGCGTGACGCCGACGACATAAGATGATCAACGTGTCCGACCAGCACGCGCAGCACGCCCCCAGGTCCCTGATCGTCACGCTCTACGGCGCGTACGGCCGCTTCGCGCCGGGGCCGGTGCCCGTCGCCGAGCTGATCCGGCTGCTGGCCGCGGTCGGGGTGGACGCTCCCTCCGTGCGCTCGTCGGTGTCCCGGCTGAAGCGGCGCGGACTGCTGCTGCCCGCCCGCACGGCCGAGGGCGCGGCCGGCTACGCGCTCTCGCCGGAGGCACGGGAGTTGATGGAGGACGGCGACCGGCGCATCTACGCCACGGCGCCCTGCGAGGACGAGGGCTGGGTGCTCGCGGTGTTCTCGGTGCCGGAGTCGCAGCGGCAGAAGCGGCACGTGCTGCGCTCCCGCCTCGCGGGGCTGGGCTTCGGCACGGCGGCCCCCGGCGTGTGGATCGCCCCCGCCCGCCTGTACGAAGAGACCCGGCACGCGCTGGGCCGCCTGGGTCTGGACGCCTATGTGGACTTCTTCCGCGGCGAGCACCTGGGCTTCACCCCGACCGCCGACGCGGTCGCCCGCTGGTGGGACCTGGCGGCGATCGCCAAGGAGCACGAGGCGTTCCTCGACCGGCAGGCGCCCGTGCTGCGCGCGTGGGAGGACCGGGACGACACCCCGCCCGAGGACGCCTACCGGGACTACCTCCTCGCCCTGGACTCCTGGCGCCACCTGCCGTACACCGATCCGGGGCTGCCCGCCCGCCTGCTGCCCGAGGACTGGCCCGGCACCCGCTCGGCGGCCGTCTTCCGCGCCCTGCACGAGCGGCTGCGCGACACGGGGGCGCTCTACGCCGCCCTCGACGGCCGGCGCGCCCCCGACACCGGCGAGTGATCCCCGCCACACTTTCCGGCCGTCAAGGAACCCTCAGCCTCCTCAGATCCTCTTCTCAGATTCGTCACCTACCGTGCGGACGCATGAGCCTCGCACGCCACTTGAATCGGGCCCTCACCGCCACCACCGGTCTCCAGGTGCGGAGGGCTCCCCGGACGACGAAGGGGAGGAAGGAGCCCTGCGCTCCCCGGTCCGCCGAACGGCCCGCGGCCCCCTACCGATGTCCGCCGCCCGCGGAGCTGTCGACCGAGCGGCTGCTGCGGCAGCCGGTCTTCATCATCTCCTCCATCCGCTCCGGCTCGACGCTGCTGCGGATGATGCTGGGCGCCCACCCCCGGCTGCACGCCCCGCACGAGCTGCACCTGGGCCGGATGCGGGTCGACTGCACCAACTGGTTCTCCCAGCGGGCGATGAGCACGCTCGGCCTGGAGCGCGGTGACCTGGAGCATCTGCTCTGGGACCGCGTCATGCACCGGGAGCTGACCAGGTCCGGCAAGGACTTCGTCGTGGAGAAGACCCCGGCCAACGTGTACATGTTCCAGCGGCTCAGGGACTGCTGGCCCGACGCGCGCTTCGTCTTCCTGCTGCGCCACCCCGAGTCGATCGCCCGCTCCTGGCACGAGAGCGACCCCGTCAAACGGCCGTACGACAAGGCCGTCGGCGACGTGCTGCCCTACGTGCGGGCCGTCGAGAAGGCCCGCACGGACCACGCCGACGGCTGCACCGTGCGCTACGAGGACATCACCGCCGACCCCGAGCGGGAGATGCGCCGCCTGTGCGGGTACCTCGGCGTCGACTACGACCCGGCCATGCTCGACTACGGCCGCAGGAGCGACGGCGAGCTGGTCCGGGGCCTCGGTGACTGGCGGGACAACATCCGCACCGGCACCGTCCAGCCGGGCCGCGCGCTGCCCGGCGAGGACGAGATCGCCGAGCCGCTGCGTCCGGTCAGCGCGGCCTGGGGCTACACGTCCTGACGCCCGGCGTGGAGCGTGAGCCTGGGCCGGGGACCGTCGGTGCGGCCGGTCACCGGGCGGCGGCTGCCCGCCCGGTAGGGGGCCGGCCAGACGACACCGGGCCCCTCGTAACCCTGCTCGGCCGCCGCGTGGAGCGTCCAGTGCGGGTCGTAGAGGTGGGGACGGGCGAGGGCGCACAGGTCGGCGCGGCCGGCCAGGATCAGCGAGTTGACGTCGTCCCAGGAGGAGATCGCGCCGACGGCGATCACCGGGACACCGGCCTCGTGCCGGATGCGGTCGGCGAACGGAGCCTGGTAGGAGCGCCCGAACTCCGGCCGCTCGTCGGCCACCACCTGCCCGGTGGACACGTCGACGGCGTCGGCGCCGTGCGCGGCGAAGGCGCGGGCGATCGCCACCGCCTCCTCGGGGCTCGTGCCGCCCTCGGCCCAGTCGGTCGCGGACACGCGCACGGTCATGGGCCGGTCCTCGGGCCACACGGCGCGTACGGCGTCGAAGACCTCCAGCGGGAAGCGGAGCCGCTTCTCCGGTGAGCCGCCGTAGGCGTCGGTGCGGCGGTTGGTGAGCGGGGAGAGGAAGCCGGAGAGCAGATAGCCGTGGGCGCAGTGCAGTTCGAGCAGGTCGAACCCGACCCGCGCGGCACGGTGGGCGGCGGCCGTGAACTGCTCGCGTACGTCGGTGAGTTGCGCCCGGGTCAGCTCGCGCGGGACCTGGCCGCCCGGTCTGTACGGCAGCGGTGAGGGGGCCACCAGGGGCCAGTTGCCCTCGGGGAGCGGTTCGTCCATGCCCTCCCACATCAGCCGGGTCGAGCCCTTGCGGCCGCTGTGCCCGAGCTGCACGCCGATCGCGGTGCCGGGCGCCTGCGCGTGCACGAAGTCCGTGATCCGCCGCCACGCCTCGGCCTGGCGTCCGGTGTACAGGCCCGCGCAGCCGGGGGTGATGCGGCCCTGCTCGCTGACGCACACCATCTCGGTCATCACCAGTCCGGCGCCGCCCAGGGCCCTCGCCCCCAGGTGGACCAGGTGGAAGTCGCCGGGGACGCCGTCGGTGGCCGAGTACATGTCCATCGGGGAGACCACGACCCGGTTGCGCAGGGTCAGGCCGCGCAGCCGGAACGGGGTGAACATCGGGGGCGTCCCGGGCGGGCAGCCGAACTCGCGCTCGACGGACTCGGTGAAACGGGGGTCGCGCAGCCGCAGGTTGTCGTGGGTGACGCGGCGGCTGCGGGTGAGCAGGTTGAAGGCGAACCGGCGGGGCGGCTGGTCCAGGTACCGGGACAGGTCCTCGAACCATTCCAGGCTGGCCTTGGCCGCCCGCTGGGTGGAGGCGACGACGGGGCGCCGCTCCTCCTCGTAGGCGGTGAGCGCCTCGTCGACGGTGGGCTGTTCCTCCAGGCAGGCGGCGAGCGCGAGGGCGTCCTCCACGGCGAGCTTGGTGCCGGAGCCGATGGAGAAGTGGGCGGTGTGGGCGGCGTCGCCGAGCAGGACGACGTTGCCGTGGGACCAGCGTGCGTTGACGACCGTGCGGAAGGTGGTCCACGCCGACTTGTTGGACTTCAGCGGCCGGCCGCCGAGGGCGTCGGTGAAGATCTTGGCGCAGCGGGCGGTGGACTCGGCCTCGTCCAGCTCGTCGAAGCCGGCTGCCTTCCAGACCTCCTCGCGCATCTCGACGATGACGGTCGAGGCGTCGGGCGCGTACGGGTAGCCGTGGAGCTGCATCACGCCGTGTTCGGTCTCGGCGATGTCGAAGCGGAAGGCGTCGAAGGCGAAGTCGGCGGCCAGCCAGATGTAGCGGCAGCGGTGGGCGGTGAGACGGGGGCGGAACGCGTCGCGGTAGGTCGCGCGGGTGGTGCTGTGCACGCCGTCGGCGGCCACGACGAGGTCGTACTCCCGCGCCAGGCGGTCGGGGTGCGGGGCCTCGGCGCGGAAGCGCAGGTCGACGCCGAGGGCGCGGCAGCGGTCGTGCAGGATCTCCAGGAGGCGGCGGCGGCCGAGGGCGGCGAAGCCGTGTCCCGTGGAGGTCCGGCGGGTGCCTCGGTGGGTGATGTGGATGTCGTCCCAGCGGACGAAGTCGGCCTGGAGGGCCGCGTACACCGCCGGGTCGGCGTGTTCGATGCCGCCGAGGGTCTCGTCGGAGAGGACGACGCCGAAGCCGAAGGTGTCGTCGGGGGCGTTGCGTTCCCAGACGGTGACTTCGCGGTCGGGGGCGAGGCGTTTGAGGAGGACGGCGGTGTAGAGGCCGCCGGGGCCTCCGCCGATGATCGCGGTGCGCAGGGGGTGGCGTGCCGTCGCGGGCGAGTGCGGCGTCGTCGGGGTCGCTCGCGCGGTTCCCCGCGCCCCTGAGGCCGACAGGCCCCCCTGAGTCGAGGACATGCCCTACCTCCCACGCCACTTCGGGGGGCGCTTCTCCGTGAAGGCCGCGTGGAACTCCGCGTAGTCCTCGCCGTTCATCAGGAGGGCCTGGGTCGACGCGTCCAGCTCCACCGCTGCCGCGAGCGGCATGTCCAGCTCTGCCGTGAGGAGGGCCTTGGTCTGGGCGTGGGCGAGGGCCGGGCCGTCGGCGAGGCGGCGGGCGAGCATCCGGGCGGCCTCGTCGGCGCGGCCCTCGTCGGTCAGCTCGCTGATCAGGCCGATCCGCTCGGCCTCCGGCGCCCGCACGGCGTCGCCGAGCATCAGCAGCCGGGTGGCGTGGCCCAGGCCCACCACCCTCGGCAGCAGGTAGGCCGCGCCCATGTCGCCGCCGGAGAGGCCGACGCGGGTGAAGAGGAAGGCGAAGCGGGCGGACGGGTCGGCGACGCGGAAGTCGGCGGCGAGGGCGAGGACCGCCCCCGCCCCGGCGGCGACGCCGTGCAGCGCGGCGATCACCGGGAACGGGCACTCCCGTACCGCGCGTACCACCTGGCCCGTCATGCGGTTGAAGTCGAGGAGCTGGGCGGTGTCCATGGAGAGCGTGGCGCCGATGATCTCGTCGACGTCGCCGCCCGAGCAGAAGCCGCGCCCCTCCCCCGCCAGCACCAGCGCCCGCACGGACCGCTCCCGGGACAGCTCGGCGAGCAGGTCGCGCAGGTCGGCGTAGGCCTCGAAGGTGAGCGCGTTGAGCTTGTCGGGGCGGGCGAGGGTGACGGTGGCGACGCCGTCGGTGAGGTCGACGCGCAGGTGCCGCCAGTCGGAGGTGGGGGCGGCGGAGCCGGTGAAGGGACTCATGACACTCGAAGTTATCACCGTTCTGTGACTGTCGTCACGGGTGCGCGATAGATGCGTCGGGCCCGTGTGCGCCGGGCCGAAGGTCCCGCGCGGTGCCCGTCGAACGGCTCTGCCGGGGGCGCCGTACCATGCATAAGGTTGAAAGCAGGACAGGACCGCCTGCTCCACGAAACGGACCCGCCGTGCACGATCACCCTTCCGCCCCCGCCTCCTGGCGCATCGCGCTGCCGCACTCCGCCGCGGCCGTGCCGGTGGCCCGCGCCCTGGTGCGCACGGCGCTGGCCGAGCTGGAGCACACGGCCGACGGCGACACGGCGGAGCTGCTCACGGCCGAGCTGGTGGCGAACGCCGTCGAGCACACCGCGGGCGGATCGCCGATCGAGCTGGTCGTGGAGCTGCTGCCGACCAGCTGCCAGGTGGAGGTCCACGACCCGGACCCGTCGCCGCCCGGCGACCTCACCCGGCCGGGCATGGAGCCGCCCGATCCCTGGCAGGAGCACGGGCGCGGCCTGCTGCTGATCCGCGCCCTCAGCTCGTCCTGCGGTCACCGGCCCACCGGGGCGGGCAAGGCGGTCTGGTTCAGGCTTCCCGCGATACCCGCTCAGCGGGGTCCCGCGGAGTGAGGTCCGCCTCCGTCCGGGCCAGGCGGGAGTGCCGGCGCCCGTAGGCGGCGTACACCAGCAGGCCCACCGCGAGGAAGACCGCGAACTGGAGCCAGGTCGCCGCGCCCGTCTCGTAGATCAGGTACAGGCAGAAGGCGACGCCGAGCAGCGGGGTCAGCGGGTACAGGGGCACGCGGAAGGTGCGGGCGAGACCCGGCTCGCGGCGGCGCAGCGCGATCACCGCGACGTTGACGGCGGCCATGGTGGCCAGCGTGCCGATGGTGCAGAGGTTGACCACCGCGTCGAGCGGGGCGAAGGCCGCGGGCAGGGCGAAGACCACGCCGACGATGAGCGTGCCGGCGACCGGGGTCGCGGTGCGCGGCGAGACCTTCTCGAAGACGCGCGGGATCAGGCCGTCCCGGGACATGGACATCAGGATGCGGGTCTGGCCGTACATCACGGCGAGCACCACCGAGGCGATGGCGACGACCGCGCCGAAGGCGACCACGCCGCCGCCGATGGTGGAGCCGGTGACCTGGTTGACGACGTAGGACAGCGCGGCGGGGCGGTCGCCGACCGTGTCGCCGCCCACGGCGCCGATCGCGGCGACGGCGACCGCGCAGTACAGCAGGGTGACCAGGCCGATGCAGACCAGGATGGCGACGGGGATGTCCCGGCGCGGGTTCTTGGCCTCCTCGCCGGCCGTGGTGATCGCGTCGAAGCCGATGTACGAGAAGAAGGCGGCCGTGGTGCCGGCGCCGATGCCGCCGAGGCCGGCCGGGGAGAACGGGCTGAGGTTGCCGTCCTCGAAGGCGTAGAAGCCGATGGCGCAGAAGGCGATCAGGACGGCCAGCTTGAGGACGGCCATCGCGGCCGTGGCGCGGGCGCTCTCCCGTACGCCGCGCACCAGGAGCACGCAGGCCAGGGCGATCACGATCACCGCGGGGAGGTTGACCGCGCCGCCGTCGCCGGGGCCGGCGGAGAGCGCGTGCGGGAGCTGGACGCCCAGGACGCTGTCGAGCAGTTCGTTGACGTACTGGCTCCAGCCGACGGCGACCGCGGAGACGGAGACCCCGTACTCCAGGAGCAGGCACCAGCCGACCAGGAAGGCGGTGCGCTCCCCGAGTCCGGCGTAGGCGAAGGAGTACGAGGAGCCGGAGACCGGGATCGCGCCGCCCAGCTCGGCGAAGGCGAAGGCGGTGAAGACGCAGGTGATCGCGGCGAGCACGAAGGAGACGACGACGGCGGGGCCGGCCTCGGCGACCGAGTCGGAGAGCCCGACGAAGATACCGGTGCCGACGATGGCGCCGACACCGAAGCAGACGAGCTGGAACAGGCCCATCGTGCGCTTGAGCCCGTGGCCTTCACGGTCGGCGCCGGATTCGGCCACCAGGAGGTGGGGGGACTTGATGCGGGAAGCGGGCATTGCGGGTGGTGCTCGTTTCTGGTGGTGCGGGGGGCGCGACGGTAGTCGCGGCCGGCGGCACCGGAAGGGGTGGCTCCGGGGCCGCCGGTCAGAATAACGGTCCTGGTCAGGCCAGCGTGGCGACGAGGACGGCCTTGATGGTGTGCAGCCGGTTCTCCGCCTCGTCGAAGACGACCGAGTGCGCGGACTCGAAGACCTCGTCCGTGACCTCCAGGGAGTCGAGCCCGTGGGCCTCGAAGATCTCCTGGCCGACCTTGGTGCCCAGGTCGTGGAAGGCGGGCAGGCAGTGCAGGAACTTCACGTCCGGGTTGCCGGTGGCGCGCAGGACGTCCATGGTCACCGCGTACGGGGCCAGCGCCTCGATCCGCTCCGCCCAGACCTCCTTGGGCTCGCCCATGGAGACCCAGACGTCGGTGACGACGAAGTCGGCGCCGCGCACGCCCTCGTCCACGGCCTCGGTGAGGGTGATGCGCGCCCCGCTCGACTCGGCCAGCTCCCTCGCCCGGTCGACGACCTCCTGGGCGGGCCAGTAGGCCTTGGGGGCGACGATGCGCACGTCCATGCCGAGCAGCGCGCCGGTGACCAGGTAGGAGTTGCCCATGTTGAAGCGGGCGTCGCCGAGGTAGGCGAAGGTGATCCCGTCCAGCGGCTTGTCGCTGTGCTCGGTCATGGTGAGCACGTCGGCGAGCATCTGGGTGGGGTGCCAGTCGTCGGTCAGGCCGTTGTAGACGGGGACGCCGGCGAAGGCGGCCAGCTCCTCGACCTTCTGCTGGCTGTCGCCCCGGTACTCGATCCCGTCGAACATGCGACCGAGGACGCGTGCGGTGTCCTTCACGGACTCCTTGTGCCCGATCTGCGAGCCGGACGGGTCGAGATACGTCGTGGAGGCACCCTGGTCGGCGGCGGCGACCTCGAACGCGCACCGGGTGCGCGTCGAGGTCTTCTCGAAGATCAGCGCGATGTTCTTGCCCTGGAGGTGCCGCGTCTCGGTCCCGGCCCGCTTGGCCGCCTTCAGCTCCGCGGCCAGCTCGACGAGACCGCGGAACTCCTGGGCGGTGAAGTCGAGCTCCTTGAGGAAGTGGCGGCCGGTGAGGGCGAGCGGGACTGTCGCCATGAGGTGCTCCAGAGGTACGGGGACGGGACTCAATGGAACAGTATACGAGAGATTGAATTCTTATACGGGCTGCCGTTCCACCGGGCAGCTCATGCAGCGCGGTCCGCCCCTGCCCCGGCCCAGTTCGCTGCCCGGGATCTCGATCACCTCGATGCCCTGCTTGCGCAGATGGGTGTTGGTGGTGGAGTTCCGCTCGTAGGCGACGACGACGCCCGGCTCGACGGCGAGCACATTGCAGCCGTCGTCCCACTGCTCGCGCTCGGCGGCGTGGACGTCCTGGGTCGCGGTCAGCACGCGGATCTCGCTGAGTCCGAGGCCCGCGGCGATCGCGCGGTGCATGTGCTCCGGCGGGTGGTCGGTGACCTTCAGCTCCTTGTCCGCGGCACCCGGTTCGATGGTGTAGGAGCGGAGCATCCCGAGACCGGCGTACTGGGTGAAGGTGTCGCCGTCGACCATCGTCATCACGGTGTCCAGGTGCATGAAGGCCCGGCGCTTGGGCATGTCCAGCGCCACGATGGTGCGGGCGGAGCCCGCCGCGAACAGCTTGTGCGCGAGCATCTCGACGGCCTGGGGCGTGGTCCGCTCGCTCATGCCGATGAGGACGGCGCCGTTGCCGATGACGAGGACGTCGCCGCCCTCGATGGTGGAGGGGTAGTCGGCCTGGCCCTCGGACCAGAGGTGGAAGGTCTCGTCACGGAAGAGGGGGTGGTGCCGGTAGATCGCCTCGAAGTGCACCGTCTCGCGCTGCCGGGCGGGCCAGCGCATGGCGTTGATGGAGACGCCGTCGTAGATCCAGGCCGAGGTGTCCCGGGTGAAGAGGTGGTTGGGCAGCGGTCCGAGCAGGAAGTCGTCCAGCTCCATGGCGTGGAAGCGCACGGAGGTGGGCTCCGGGTGCGCCTCCAGGTACTCCCGCTTGGTCATGCCGCCGACCAGGGCCTCGGCGAGTTCCCGGGCGGGCAGCGTCTCGAAGGCGGCCCGGAGGTGGTCCGTGGCCAGCACTCCGTACTCCTTCTCGTCGAAGACCCGGTCCAGGACGAGCCGGCGGGCGGCCGGGACGTCCAGGGTCTCGGCGAGCAGGTCGCCGAAGAGGTGCACCGCCACCCCGCGGTCGCGGAGCACGTCGGCGAACCCGTCGTGCTCGGCGCGCGCCCGGCGCACCCACAGCACGTCGTCGAAGAGGAGGGCGTCCTTGTTGCTGGGGGTGAGCCTTTTGAGCTCGAGATCCGGCCGGTGCAGGATGACGCGGGTGAGCCGCCCGGCTTCGGAGTCGACTTGGAATCCCATGACTCCATCCTGACCATTCGGGCGCCTGTTCACCCCCGCTTCGCGCGGGCCCGTGTCCTTCTGTTCACTCCGCCGTCAGCCGGCGGGCCGTGAAGAGCGCGGCTTCGGACGGTGCGGCTTCGGGCCGGGCGGCTCCTGGCGGTGCGGCTGCGGACCGGGCGGCTCCGTGCGGTGCAGCTCCGGGCGGGTCAGGGCGCGCCGGGTGGCGCGGCCCGGGTCCAGGGCCGCGCGGGCGACGATCCAGCCGGAGAGCGCGTGCGGGTCGGCCGGGTCCTGGGCCAGGTCCTTGGCGTAGCCGTCCAGGGCGGTGGCCGGGTCGCCGGCGGCCAGGTGCTCGTCGGCGGTCCGGGGGGCGGCGGGGCGGACGGCGAAGGCGTGGGTGCGGGTGTCCGGCCAGAAGCCGCGGTCCGGACGGAAGCGGAGGGTGCCGTCCGGGGCGGCGGGTGCGGCGAGGTTGCGCAGCCGCCACTGGGTGCGGTGCAGGGCGGCGGCCGTACGGGCCCGTCTGAGCGCGTCCGGCGCGACGGGCACGCGCAGCCAGCCGTCCAGCGTCCGGGCGAGGCCGACGACGAGGCGGCGCCCCGGCGCGGTGAGCCGGGCGCTGGTCCGCAGGGTGCGCACGACCAGCCGGCTCTGGAGCCGGCGCAGCGCGAAGTGGTAGGCGGCGACCTCGGCGTGTTCCGGCTCGGCCAGCCGGTCGCGCCAGAAACCGGCGACGCCCGTGAAGGCGTACGCGCCGTGCAACAGGCCGGTGAGGTGGCGGGGGTCGGCGCGCCAGGGGGCGTAGTAGCGCTCCTCGCGGTCGTCGTCGAGGAGAGGGAAGAGGTGGAGCAGGGCGGCGAGCTTGCTGTGCTGGAACTCGTGGACGAGGGTCTCGGCGAGGGCGAGCGCCGAGCCGGGGCGGGAGATGAGCATGGCGCCGAAGGAGTCGCCGCTGGACGCGGAGACGGCGACGGTCGGTGCGGCGGGCGGGACGGCGGCGGTGCGTCCGTAGGGCACGACGGCGCGTATCAGAGCCGGGTCGAGCCGCCCCGGGCCCTGGTCGGCGCCGGTCGCGGCGAGCACCGCGACGGCACCGTCGAACACCCGCTGCCACTCGGCCGCCTCCTCGGCGTCGAGCCGGGCGGGCGGGACCGGGTCGTCGAGGTCGCGGTAGGGGTCGAGGTCGTCGAGGGGGATGGCGACGGGACCGGCCGGGCCGTGGTGGGTGAGGGTGCGCAGCGGGAGCCAGCCGGCCGACCCGGCGGCGGTCGGCGGGACCGGCACGCGGTGTCGGCCGTCGGGCCCCTCCTCCCCGGACCCGGCGGCAGACGCGGCGGCGGACGCGGCGGCGCTCGCCCCGGGCGCCCGGCCCGCGTCGGCGGCCCCCGCGGGCCGGCCGCCGCGGACGTCCCCGGAACCGCCGGCAACCGGCTCCCCCGGCGCGGACGCCACCGGCTCCCCCGGCGCGGTCTCCACCGTCGGCGCGACCCCGGGACCGGCCGGCCGCGGCTCCACCGGCACGGACGCCGGTCGGCACGTCACGGTCGGCCGGGCGCCGCCGTCCCGCGGTGGGCCGGACAGGGTCACCTCGCCGGCTCTCGCGACCGCCAGGCCGACGGACGGGCCCGGCGGTGCGTCCGGGAGGCGGAGCCGGCCCAGGCCCGGCAGATGCAGGCCGCCGTCGACGAGCGGGACGGTGAGCGCCGTCTCCGTACCGGCGAGCAGGGCGGCGGTGAGGGCCAGGACGTTCAGCCGTCCGGCCTCGGCCCACAGCGGCGGCCCGGTCGCGGTGCCGTGCACCCGGCGCAGCATGTGGGCGATCCAGGCCCCGGTGGTGGGCGCGAGCAGCAGTCCGTCGACCGCCTCCGGGTCGCGTCCGGCGGCGTCCTTGACCACCTCCCAGGCGTCCGCGACCGGCGTCAGCGGCGTGGACAGCTCCGCCATCCGGTCCAGCAGCGTCCGCAGCAGGAGCAGCCGCCGCGCCCGTTCGCCGCGTTCCAGGAAGGCCACGGCCTGCGCGGACCCGCCTCCGGCGGCCAGTTCCGCGAAGAGCCGGTCCGGTACGCGGATCGGGGTGGTGCGCGGCTCGCTGGTCATGGGCGGGGACCTCCGGTCGGGCGGCATGCGGGGACCCCCGGCGGGCACTCGGTCTCGTCGGGTCGTGTCGTCGGCGTGCCTGGGCCGGTGCCGGGGTGCGGGCGGGACGTGCGGCTCTGTCGTGGACGGGTGCCGGCGGCTATTCGGCCCGGGCGCCCCCGCCGCCGCCCTCGCCGCCGCCTCTGATGCTGCCCCGGGCCCGCAGGACCTCCTCGAGCAGTCGGGCGGTGGGGCGCAGCGGTGCGAGGGCGTCCACGGCGGTCAGGGGCAGGGCCGCGACGTCCGCCAGGTCCGACTCCCAGACGTCGGCGCGCCCCTGGGCGGCCGACCGTGCGCGGGTCGCGGCTTCGGCATGGCGCAGAGCGGGCGGCTGGTCCAAGGTGCTCCCCCTTCTCGCACGGTGGCACTCGATGCCCCGTGTCTCTTTCCATCATGGCCATTTGAGGGCAGGTCGAAAACCGTACGATCACGCCACCCGATCATCATCCCCGGTGCGCTCGTCCCGCGGACTCCGCCAGAACCCTGATCGCTTCGGCCAGTTCGCGCCCGAGCGCCGGGTCGTCGTCGACGGCCACGACCGCGTCGTACAGCTCCCACAGCGCCTGCGGACGGCGCCGGACGAGCCAGTTGAGGATGCCGGTCGCGTCGGTGCGCGCCTTGGTGTGACGGGGAAGTGTCCCGGTGAAGCGCGGGTCCAGTGCGGCGACCACCGTCTGCCGCTCGGCCGGGTCGCTCATCAGCGGATAGGCGAGGAGCGCGTCCACGGCCCGCAGCAGCGGGGAGGCCGGCCGCTCCGGTCCGCCGCGCGCCGTGGGGAGGAGGACCTCGGTGCGTTCGGGGCTCTGCAGCCGGATCTCGGGATACTGCAGAGTACGGCCCGCCTCCCTGAGAGCGGCGATGCGCTCCCGCACGGCCGGAAACAGTTCCTCCGCATCGGGCGGAGCGGGCAGCACGGCCGATCGGCCGGCCAGCAGGGCGAGCAGGACGTCGGAGAACAGGCCGGTCGCCCGTACCGGATCGTTCGCCGCGACGCGGCCCCGGCCGGCGGCGCGCAGCACGGTCTGCCGGTGCGCGGTGCCCCGCCTGCCGACGGGCAGCGCGTCGGGCGGCAGCGGCTCCCGGAAGCCGAGCGCCTCCTCGAAGGTCTCGCAGGCGTCCACCAGCCACCACTGGTCCGCGAAGCCCGGCACCGCGTCCCCGGCGTAGCGTTCCAGCGCGGAGTCCAGGTCGATGCCCAGCTTGTCCTCGACGCCGGCGTCCGCGCAGAACAGCCTCAGGTGCCCGGACCGGTCGAGGACGCCGTGCCCGCCCCACCAGACCCAGAGCACGTCCCCCCGGGCGGCGGGCAGTTCGCGTACGAGCAGCCGGCGCAGCGTGGCGTGGTCGGCGGGAGCGTACGGGACCTCGGGGACGTACGGCGGCAACGGGGCCAGGTGCAGGCGGATGTTGGCCTCCGGTACGCCGGCGGCGCGCAGCAGGCGGTGGAAGCGGACGGCGTCCCGGGCGGGGCCGGGCAGGTCCCAGCCGGGCCCGGCCTCGTAGGTCTCGACGCCGACGACCAGGGCGTGGACGCGGGCGGGGTCGACGGCGGCGGGCCCCGGGCCCGTCACGGGAGCCGCTCCCCGATGTGCCGGTACACCTCGGAGTTGGTCCAGTAGGCGCTGTGCGCGGCGGGGAACGGCTGGCGGCTGTCGACGGCGATGTCGGTGACCCGGCCGGGGAAGAGGCCGGCGCCCAGGTAGGAGAGCAGGTCCCGGGGGTCGTAGAGGTTCAGCCAGTCGGGGACGTGGGCCGGCAGGGGCGCGGGGTGTTCGAGGGAGGGCAGGGACCCGGACTCGTACAGGAAGGGGGCCTGGGACCCGGCGGTGACCAGCAGCCGGACCTGGGGCAGCGGGGTGAGGACCAGGGTGTCCAGGGCGATGATGCCGCCGAGGCTGTGGGCGACGATCGCGACGGGTGGTTCGAGTCCGGCGATCAGGGCGCGCAGTCCGGCGCGGACCGCCTCGCCTCGGCTGAGGTAGCGCAGGACGTCCCCGGCGGCGGGGTGGGCGGCCTCGGTCAGGGCCCGGCGGCGGCGTACGACGGCGCGGGAGGCGGCGGAGGAGGCGACCCGCAGTGCCAGCGAGCGCACGCCGCGCTCCGCACCGCGGGCGGACGCCCCGAGGACGGCGGCGAGCCGGCCGACGACGGCGTCCCGGGTGACGCCGACGGGCACGAGGGGCGCGTCCGTGTCGAGGAGGCCGGCGACGACCTGGGCGGTGAGGCAGCGGGCGGCGACCTCGGCGAGGTCGTCCGGGGCGAGGGAGGCGGCCGCGGGGGCGAGCAGCGGGTGGGCCGCCAGGTCCGCGACGGCACGGGCGAGGCCGGGCCCCAGCTCCGCCGCCGGGCCGTCGCCCTCGGCGAGGAGGTCGGCCAGCCGGGCACGGACGCGCAGGTCGGGCGGCACGGAGCCGGGGGGAAGTTCCTCGGCCGGGGCCGACCCGGCGGCGGCGAGCGCCAGTTCGGCGTAGGGATCGGCGTAGAGGACCGCCCAGTCGGCGGTGTCGTCGTCCCCCGGGCCCGGGGCGAGCGGGCCCCGGCCGGTGCCGGTGGCGGGGGGCAGGCTCGCCCCGCCGGCGGCCAGCGCGGCACCGTGCGCGCCGCCCCAGTAGTACGGCACGACGCGCAGCCCGCCGCGCAGTGCGCTCACTCCGGCGGCGAAGCGCCCCGCGAGCGCAGAGAAGCCCGGTTCGCGCACTCCCGTGCCGTGGATGAAGACGACCGCCGTCATGTGCCCCCCGTGACCCTGGTGAAAAACCCGCGTACGACTTCCGATGGCGCGTCAGATCGTTTTTATTCTAGGCAAGTTGAGGCGTCGGCATGGGAACGCTTCGAACACGGGGCCGCCGAACGGCGGGCCGTCGGACACGTCTGCGGGCCGGTCGGCCACCGGACCAACGGGGGGACAGGATGAGCCCTGACTCGCTGATCACGCACTTCGTGGGGGCCTCGGCCCTCGTTCTGGTGGCGGCGCACGCGGCGGGCTGGCTGGCCCGGAGGCTGAAGCAGCCCTACATCGTGGGCCAGTTGTCGGCGGGCATCGCGCTCGGCCCCTCGCTGCTCGGCTCGCTGGCACCGGAGGCGTACGCCACGCTGTTCCCGGCCGCGATCGGGCCGGCGCTGACCGGCTTCGCGCAGCTCGCGCTGGTGGTCTTCCTGTTCGCGGTGGGCTACGAGCTGGATCTGAAGATCCTCGGCGACCGTGCCCGCACCTCGCTGACCGTGGCCCTGGCCTCGTTCGTGGTGCCGATGGCGGTGGGCTGCGGGGGCGCGCTGCTCTTCCGGGAGCAGCTGCACGAGCTGGGCATGCCGCGCGACCCGTCCCCGGCCATGGTGGTGTTCGCCGGGATCGCCCTGTCGATAACGGCGGTCCCCGTGCTGACCGCCATCGTGCGGGAGAACGGGCTGTCCCGGTCGGTGCCCGGGGTGGTCGCGGTGTCCGCGGCCGGCGTGCTGGACGCGGTCTGCTGGACGGTGCTGGCCGGCGCTCTGATGGACGGCGGGGGCGACGGCGCGGCTCTGGACTGGCCGTGGCGGGTGGTGCTGGCCGTCGGTTTCGTCACCGTGATGGTGCTCGCCGCCCGGCCGTTGCTCCGCCGTCTGCTGTGGCGGACGCGACTGGAGCCCTCCCTGCGGCTGGCGCTGCTCATCGGCTTCGCCCTCGGTTCGGCGTGGGTGACGCACTCCCTCGGACTGCACGTGATCTTCGGCGCGCTGCTCGCCGGGGTCGTGGTCCCCCGTGAGGAGGGCGGCACCCTCGACCCCGATCTGCTGCGGCCGTTGCACGACGTCAGCTCGCTGCTGCTGCCGTTCTTCTTCGTGGTCTCGGGCCAGTCGGTGGCGCTGAACAGCATGGACGGCACGGGCTGGGCCGTGCTGCTGGCGGTCACGGTGCTGGCGGTCGTCACCAAGATCGGCAGCGGGACGCTCGCCGCCCGGCTGGGCGGGCTGGACCGGCACGAGGCGCGGACCGTCGGTGTGCTGCTCAGCGCCCGCGGCCTCACCGAGCTGATCGCCCTCGACGCGGGCCTCCAGGCGGGGCTGCTGAGCCCTCAGCTGTACACGGTGCTGGTCTTCATGGCGCTCGCCACCACCCTGTTCACCCAGCCGCTGCTCCTCCTGACCCGCCGCCTCGCGGACCGCGACCCCGCCCGGTGTCCCGCCCCCGTCCCCTCCGCGTCGCCTCCCGCCCAGGACGGCCGGACGGCACCGGCGGACCTGGGCTGAGGCCCCGTACGCGGCCGGGCGGGACCGCGCCCCGAAGGAGGGGCGGTCCCGCCCGGCCGCCGGCGATTACAGCGGCATGGGCGCCATGTCGCACTCGATGCGGCGGCGACGGCGTGCCGCGACGAGCCAGGGGTGGTCGGCGCGGACCTTGTCGGTGAAGCCCTCGACGGCCCGGCGCTCCAGTTCGTCCGCCTCCGCCCCGCGGCCCAGGCCCCGCAGGTCGAGGGCGAGGTTGGCGGTGCAGGAGAGGGTGAGCGGGTGGTCCTCACCGGCCACCTCCGCGAGCAGCGGCAGGTTGGCCTCGTCGATCTCGCGGGCCCGGTCGAAGTCCATCCGGGCGGCTGCCGTGCTGGCCTGGCCGATGGCCGTGGTCAGGGTGGTGATGTGCCGCTCCCCCAGCGTCTCGGTCAGCCGGCGGGCCGCGTCGTCCTCTTCCTCCTGCGCCGTGTCCAGCGCGCCCACCGCCCGCAGCGTGGCGGCCAGGTTGGCGCGGGTGAGCAGGGTGTAGAGGTGGTCGGCGCCGAGCCGCTGCTCGTAGCGCCGCACGGTGTCCTCGGCGAGCTGCCGCGAGCTGTCCAGATCGCCGGCCAGCCGCCGGTCGACGGAGAGGTTGGCCGCCGTCGCCAGCGAGTCCGAGTGGTCGTTCCCGTAGCGGTTGACGAAGCGCCGCAGCGTCTCCTCGGTGAGCTTGGCCGCCTCGGCGAGGGCGCCGTCGCGGCGCCGGCAGACGGCCAGGTTGCGGGCGATGCGCAGGGTGAGCGGGTGCTCGTCGCCGAAGGCGGTGCGCGCCCGGCGGTACACGTCCTCCTGGAACTCGCGGGCGCCCGGGTAGTCACCGCTCTCGCGCATGTCGATGGCCAGGCCGTTGAGGGTGTTCAGCGTGAAGAAGCTGGAGGGGCCGAACAGCAGGTCGCGCAGCCGCGCGTTCTCCTGGTCGAGCCGCAGCGCCTCGCGGAACTCCCCCACCAGGCGGAGGTCGACGCCCCACGAGTGCGTCGCCCGCAAGGTGGCGGGGTCGTCGGAGCCGAACAGGGAGCGGGCCAGTTCGGTGGCCTCCCGGCTCACGCTGCGGGCCTCCTCCATCCGGCCCTGGTAGCGCCGGGCGTCGGCCATCTCGCACAGGGAGTCGATCAGTTCCTCGGGCTCGACCTCCAGTCTGCGCGAAGTCTCCAGCGCCTTCTCGATCAGCGGGATGGACTCGGGCACCTGCCCGGTCTGCCGCAGCAGGAAGGAGAAGCTCTTGGTCATGCGGACGACGTGGATGTCCTCCTCGCCGGAGGCGGCGAGCCACCGGTTCCACGCCTCCCGCGCGAAGTCGGCGGCGCCCTCGTGGTCCCCCCAGTAGTAGAGGAACCAGACGGTGTCGGCGACCAGGTCGCGCACCCAGGTGTCGGAGCTGGTCACGGCCTGCGAGGCGAGGACGTGGGGCAGCAGCGCCTGGTAGGCGGGCCATTCGATGGAGGAGCCGTACGGCCCCGGCTTGGCCGCCGAGAGCAGCTGGTGGGCGGCGCCGCGCATCCGCTCGCGTTCCTCCTCGCCCAGCTTGGCCAGGAGCACGGTCTGCAGCAGGCGGTGCATCTGGAGGGTGTCGGCGCGCGGGTCGACCTTGATGAGGGAGAACTGGCTGAGGTCGCGCACGGCGCGGTTCAGCCGGATCGACTGGCGCAGCAGCGGGTCGACCTCGGGCGTGATGCTGACGCCCCGGCTGCCGCGGAGGATGGAGCGCGGGATGGGCTCGGGGGCCATGCTGGCGCAGATGTCGAGGAGTTGGCGGGCTCCGGGGTTGTTCTGCTGGATGCGCTCCAGCGACAGGTCCCAGGCGGCGGCGACGGAGACCGGGTAGTCCGGTGCCGGGTCGAGTTCCAGGATCTCGGGGCTGCGCTGGGCCAGCAGGTCCAGGTACTCGTCGACGAGCATCCCGGTGACCGCGCGCCAGGCACCGGCCTGCTCGACGGCGAGCGGCAGGTCGCCGAGGGCCTCGGCGAGCCGGTCGGCGTCCTCGGTGCTCAGGTCGGGCGAGCGCTTCTGGAGCAGTTCGATGGACTCGGCGCGGTCGAAGACGTTGACCGGCAGCGGGGTGGCCACGCGTTCCCAGGCCCGGTTCCGGGAGGTGACGATGACCTTGCCCGGACCGTTGGTCGGGAAGTACTGGCGTACCGCCTCGACGTCCTCCGCGTTGTCGAAGACGAGCAGCCAGTCGTTGAACGGGGTGCCGTTGCGCAGTGCCTCCAGCACGGCGGGCACCGCGGTGTTGGCGGTCGGCGCGCCCACCCGGTCCTGGCCGGCGGGGGTGACGCCCAGCTGGGCGGCGAGGTTGCCGAGCGCGGCCAGGATCAGGCTCTCGCGTTCGGCGGGGATCCAGCAGATCACCTTGTAGTCGTGCTGGTGGGTGTAGATGTACTCCAGGGCGAGCTGGGACTTGCCGACGCCGCCCAGCCCGTGCAGCGCGTGCGGGAGGACCGCGGCCGTGTCCTGGGCACCCAGTTGCTCCTCCACGGCCCTCAGCAGTCCCTGCCGGCCGACGAACGAGGTGTTGCGCAGGGGCACGTTCACCAGCAGGGCGGGCGTCGCGGTCGTGGTGCTCTGCATGAGCTGCTCAGCCTCCGGGGCTTCGGATGGGGTGGCGTCGGTTACCAGGGGCGGCACGTGGTCTCCAGGTTCGTCGGGACGGTTCGACGCTGGATCACTGCCTTCTCGGCCGCCGGATGATCCCCCGCCGCCCGCAGGGTTCACCTCAGTGGGTGTACCCGGGGGCAAACCGGCGCCCACCCGTTCGGCCGCACCGGACGGCGGGCGTCCGGAGAGTTGGGGTTCGATGCGCCTGGCCCGCTCGGAGTAGGGCCCCGAGAGGGCGCGCATCACGGCCAGCTCGCTGCGCGCCCAGCCCCGTTCGGCGGGGTCGGGCAGGGCGGCTCCGGCCGGGTCGTGCAGCGCGGCACGCAGGGCGACGCCGCGGCTCCCGGCAGCCGACAGCTCGCCCACCATGCTGACGGTGCGGGCGAGTTGGCTGCGGGTGGTGGTGGCGAGGAGTGCCTCGCGCACCCCTTCGGCGAACTCGGGGCGGCCCTCGCCGCCGCTGTCCCAGTCGATCAGACCGCCCATGAGGATCTCGGCGAGGTGGTCCGGGCCGGTCTCCGGCATGGTGCGGCGCCGCAGCTGTTCCACGAGGTCGAAGTCGAACGGGACGGCGGCGAGTTGGGTGGCGAGCCGGCGTGCGGCGGGCGTGGCGAGGGTGAAGAAGCGGCGTACGGCGGCGCCGGCGGCGCGCGGCAGCCGGGGGGCGCGCAACCCCGGCGCGGGCGCGCCCTTGGCGAGGGTGCCGGCGACCACCACGGGCAGGGACCGGCGTACGCCCCGCTCGCCGGTGACGAGGTCGGCCCAGGTGCCGAGCGAGCCGGCCTTGAGGGAGAGGACGGGCACCGGCAGGGAACCGTCGTCCGCCTCGGGCAGCGGGCGCAGCGGGTCGAGGCCGCCGGGCGGCGCCCAGTGGCCGAGGCCGTCGTTGGCGGCGCCGAACCCGCCGGCCTCCAGGACCGCCTGGTACGGGTAGAGGGAGGTGCGGTGCCGCAGGTGGGGCGGGAGCAGGTGGACGAGGGCGGTGGGCCCGGCGTGGCCGAGGCGCCCGAGCAGGTCGTCGGCGGCCGGGGCGGCCCAGCCGTGGGCGAGTCCGTCGGTGACGACCAGGAAGACCCGGCCGCCCCCGCCGCCGAGGAGTTCGGAGGGGTCGGCGGGGGCACGGTCGCCGGGGCGGCGCAGGGTGGCGGTACCGGTGCGCGGCACGTGCACGCGGACGGCGCGGACACCGCGGAAGGCGCCGCAGTGTTCGGCGGCCTCGACGAGGCGGGCGCAGGTCTCCTGCCAGATCCGCATGGTCGGGGCGTCGTCGACGAGCAGGACGAGGTCGAAGGCGGTGGCCCGCGCCGGGCGCAGGAAGGGCAGCCAGAGGCCGTCGGAGACGCCCTGCTCAGCGGTGGCCTCCTCGTCGAGCTCCAGGGTGTGGCGGGAGGGGATGTGCCGGGCCAGCCGGTTCAGGGCGCGGGCGAGCAGCGCGGTGGCGCGGCCGGGAGCGGGCTGCGGCCGTTCCTCGGAGGGCAGCAGAGGACGCCCGAGGTGCAGCGTGAAGGTGCCCGCCGTGTCGGGTAACAACCGGCGGGGGGTGCCGTGTTCGGTGGGCCCGCCGTCCGGCGGGCCGGTGGACGCGGGGCGGTCGGCGGGGTCGGGGTGCGGTGCCGGCGCGGTGGGCTCCTCGGCGGCGGGGACGGCCGGGTCACCGGTGCCGGGGACGGCCGGCCGGCGGTCGGGGCGGGGGTCGGCCGCGCCGCCCTCGGCCGTGACCGGGTCCGGCAGGCGCACGTCCGGGGCGCCGGTCGTGGACGGGTCCCCGCCCGCCGGGGCGGGCCGCGGGGGCGGGGAGGCGGGGTCCGGCGCGGCTTCGGGATGCGGGCGGCCGGTGTCCGGGCCGCCGTGCCGGTGCCAGTACGCGGCGAGCCACACCGCTTCGGCGACCTCGCGCCAGTGGGCGTCGGAGGGCTCCGGCCCGTCGGGGTGCGGCTGGTCGCGGGCGGGTGCGCGCCGGGCCGGGGCAGCGGCGGGCTCCGCTCCGTGCCCACGCGCGCCTTCGACGGACTCGGGGGACGCCGACGGAGGCGACGTCCCCGAGACGGGACGGCCGTCGCCGGGTCCGGATGCGCGCTCCCTGGGAAAGCCGGTCATTCAGCGGCCCTTCGCGAGGTCGCGGAGCAGCATTTCCACGAGCTTACGCCCGGCACCGGCCGCCTGGAAACCACCCGCGGTAGTCATCTGGACAGCATTGAGCAACTGGTCCAGCGAGTGGGTGCCGCCGGAGCGGATACGGCCGACGAACTCGTCCACCAGGGCCTCGGTGCCCTCGGGCCGCATCCCGAGGTGGCCCTCGACCAGGGCGAGCAGTTGCTCGCGGTCGGGAGTGCGCAGTTCGAGGGGCAGGCAGCGGCGGCGGAAAGCGGCCGGGAACTCGCGCTCTCCGTTGCTGGTGATCACCACGACCGGGAACTCCCGGCACTCGACGCGCCCGTCCCGCACCAGCGCCTGGCCGGCGGGGTCGCTGGTGTGCACGCGCGCGGTGGCCGCGGCGTCGCGCACCAGTTCCGGGACCTCATAACTTCCGTTCTCCAGGACGTGCAGCAGGTCGTTCGGCAGGTCGATGTCGCTCTTGTCGAGTTCGTCGACAAGGAGGACCCGGGGACGATCGTAGGGCAGCAGGGCGGTGCCCAGGGGCCCGAGGGTGATGAAGTCCCCCAGGACCGGCGGGAGTTGACGATCCGATGGTACGACCGCCGGATCGACGCCGTCCGGTCCGGCGCTCGCGCCCTCCTCGACCGGCTCCCCCGCCGGGTCCGCCGCGGCCGGCCCGGTCCCGTCCGGCCCGCCGGGCGCCGCGCCGCGCAGTCCGGCCTGCCAGGCGGCGATGGCCTGGGCGCGGCCCATCGCGTCGTGGACGTACAGCCCGTCCCGCAGCGTGCTCCGGCTGACGATGTTCCACTCCAGGACCCGGCCGAGGCCCAGTTCCCGGGAGATCACGTAGGCCAGCGTGGACTTGCCGATCCCGGGCGGGCCGGTGATCAGCAGCGGTCGGCGCAGCAGCAGGGCGGCGTTGACCGTGTCGATCTCCTCGGGGCCGAGCTGCGGGGTGACCTCGCCGGGGCCCAGCCTGCGCACGGCCGCCTCCGGCTCGTCCGGCGGGGCGGGCTGGGCGGGCGCGCCGAGGAACCGCCGCCAGGGCGGCGCCTGGGGCAGCGGGGGCGCGACGACCGGCGGACGGCCGGTGCCGTGGAACACGCGCCAGCCGTTCGGGGACGTCTGCTCCTGCGTGCTCATGCCGGTGCCTCCTCGTCGGCGAGATCGCCGGGGTCGATGGTGTGCATGTCGACGATCCGGGTGGGATCGTCCCAGAAGAACCCGATGTGCCGCCCCAGGAGTCTGCCCGGACCCCGCTGATTCAGTTCCGCGTTCCGACGCAGCCGGTGGATGGCGACCGGGATCTGCCCGGGTGTCGGCACCGAGGCGAAGACGGCCGTCACCACCTCGCGCCGCTCCTCCGGGAAGGCCCCCCGGCGGTCCCACACCGCGAGCCCGATGCCCTCCGCTATCGCGGCCTTCAGCGCCTCCATGGCGGAGACCCCGGCCGGGGCGTCCAGCACCACGGCCGTGTGCCGGGTGTCCCCCGCGAGCGTGGCCTGCCACGCGTCGAGCCGCCGCGCGTCCGGACCCGCCCAGCCGTGCACGCTGACCCCGTGCTGCCGCAGCGCGTGCCAGCGCTCCTGCCACTGGTGCCGCACCAGCGCGTCGTCGGTGCGCATCCGCTCCAGACTCCGTAGGTGCACGCCGTACTTCAGACCGAGCGGCAACGGACGTCCGTCGCCGATCCGGTACGTCAGACTCGCCACGTCGTGGTTGAGGAGGTCGTACGGAAGGACGAACTCCACGTACGCCGACGGCCGGCCCTGTCCACCCGCCCCCGGCTCCTGCGGCCCGCCCCACAGCCGGGCGCCCTGCCGCAGCGCGTCGTCCACCGCCGGCCCGAGCCCGTCCAGGGTGGTCACGGCCGGCGCGCCGGGCTGGGGGTCCCAGTGTCCGGGCACGGTGTTGAGCCAGGGCCGCACCACGACGTCGTCGGTGCCGTCCCGGGCCGGCTCCACGGCGACGATCAGGCAGCGGGGGATGTCCGGGTCCCGTGTCACCCCGACGCGCGCCTCGCGCCGCCGTTTCAGCTCCTGGGCGAGGCCCGCCCGTTGCGCCCAGGCGTCGGCCCATTCGGTCAGCGCGGCGCGGTGGCGGTGGCCGGCGGCGAGCGGGGCGGCACGGTCGAGGAGGAGGACGGCGGGCGGCAGGCCGTCCGGCTGGACGTTCCACGCCAGGACGTGGAGGAAGAGCTGGTCGGGCTGGAGGCCGGTGGGCAGGTCCAGGCCGTTCAGCTCCTCGGCGAGGTCGTCGCGCAGCCGGTCCGCGGGCAGGGGACCGTCGGCGAGGACGGCGCGGGCGCCCCGCTCGTCGTCGGCGTCGAGCGGGCCGGGCGGGGCCGCGGGCGCGGCGGCCGGGCCGGGGGCGATCAGCCGGGACAGCTCGTCCCCCGCGGCGTCCCCCTCGAAGATGCGCACCGCCTCGACGAGATGGTGCTCCCCGCCCGCCGTGTTCAGGGCGGCGCGGATCAGCGCGACCACGTCCTCACGCTGCCGGATTCCGCGCAGGTCGACGGTGCGGCCGCCCAGCAGGTCCCCGAGCAGACCGGCGAACAGCAGGCGGCTCTGCGGGTCCTCGGTACAGCCGAGGGCGCACAGCGCGTTGGTGAGATCCAGCAGGAGGGCCGTACCGCGCGCATGGCGGGCGCCGCCTTCGGCTCCGCCGGGTCCCGCGCCTGTCTCCACCGACTGTCCCCCATGAGTCGGTTGTCATGCCTGACCGACCTGCGAAGTTAGCACGGGAACTGACGGTTCACCAGGGACGCGTGGGGTCTCGGGAGGCGACGTCCGGCCGAGCCTCCCCCGGAGGGGAAACTCGGCCGAAAACGTGCGCCAGGTCCTGTCGTCACACTCCCGTCGTCCGCCCGGAGGGCGGGCCTCGCGGCGTCAGGTGCGTGCTCTCGGCGCGCGGGGCCCTGATCCTCGTACTGGATGTACTCGGGTCAGGGCCCCGCGCGGCGAGAGTGCGTGCATGGCGTCGCGAGGCAGACGGGAGTGGGACGACAGGGCCTAGAGGCGCGGGTCCACCGGCTCGGACTCCAGTGCCAGCACGCCGAACACCGCCTCGTGCACCCGCCACAGCGGCTCGCCGTCCGCCAGCCGGGCCAGCGCCTCCAGACCGAGGGCGTACTCGCGGATCGCCAGGGACCGCTTGTGGCCGAGGAACCGCTGCCGCAGCCGGGCGAGGTTCTCGGGACGCGTGTACTCGGGGCCGTAGATGATCCGCAGGTACTCGCGGCCCCGGCACTTGATGCCGGGCTGGACCAGGCGGCCCTTGGGGTCCCGGACCAGGGCCCCGAGCGGCTTGACCACCATGCCCTCGCCGCCGCGTCCGGTCATCTCCAGCCACCAGTCGACGCCCGCCGCCACCGACTCGGGGTCGCCGGTGTCGACGTACAGGCGGCGGGTGGTCCGCAGGAGGCCGCTCCCGTCGTGCTCGACGAGCCGGTCGACGAGGGCCAGCTGCTCGTCGTGCGGCAGGTCGGCGAGGCTGCGGCCCTGGACGGCCAGGATCTGGAAGGGCGCCAGGCGCACGCCGTCCAGGCCGTCGGTGGGCCAGCAGTAGCGACGGTAGGCGTCGGTGAAGGCGGCGGCGTCGGCGGCCCGGCCGCGCTGGCGGTCGAGGAGGTCGCCGACCTCGACGCCGCGGGCCGCGGCGCCCTCGAGCGCGGCCAGCGCACCCGGGAACACCGCGCCGGAGGCGGCGCCCACGGCCGCGTACTGGGAGCGCAGCAGGCCGGCGGCCTTGAGCGACCACGGCATCAGCTCGGCGTCCAGCAGCAGCCAGTCGGTGGCCAGTTCCTCCCAGAGACCCGCCTCGCCGGCGGCGGTGCGCAGCCGGTCCAGGATCTCCTCGGTGAGCGACGCGTCGTCGAGGAACGGGCGGCCGGTACGGGTGCAGACCGACCCCGTGGGGCCCCCGTCGACGCCGAAGCGGACGCGGGCCGCCTCCGCGTCGCGGCAGACCAGGACCACGGCCCGCGAGCCCATGTGCTTCTCCTCGCACACGACGCGCGCGACACCGTCGGCCGCGTACTGCGCGAAGGCCTCCTTCGGGTGCTCCAGGTAGCCGTCCACCCCGGAGGTGGCGGTCGGTGCCATGGTCGGCGGGAGGTACGGCAGCAGCCGGGGGTCGGTCGCGAAGCGGCTCATGACCTCCAGGGCCGCCGCCGCGTTCTCCTCGCGCACGGTGATCCGTCCGGCGTACCGGGTCTCCACCACCCGGCGGCCGTGCACATCGGCCAGGTCGAGCGGGCGTCCGTCGTGCCCGCCGGGGGCCTCGGTGAGCAGCGGCTTGGCCGGCTCGTACCAGACCCGCTCCGCCGGTACGTCGACCAGCTCACGCTCCGGCCAGCGCAGCGCGGTGAGCTTGCCGCCGAACACGGCGCCGGTGTCCAGGCAGAGGGTGTTGTTGAGCCAGGTGGCCTCGGGGACCGGGGTGTGGCCGTAGACGACGGCCGCGCGGCCCCGGTAGTCCTCGGCCCACGGGTAGCGCACCGGCAGCCCGAACTCGTCGGTCTCGCCGGTGGTGTCGCCGTACAGGGCGTGGGAGCGGACCCGGCCGGAGGTGCGGCCGTGGTACCTCTCCGGCAGGCCGGCGTGGCAGACCACCAGCCTGCCGCCGTCGAGGACGTAGTGGCTGACCAGGCCGTCGATGAACTCCCGCACCTCGGCGCGGAACTCCTCGCTCTCGCCCTCCATCTGCGCGATCGTCTCGGCGAGTCCGTGGGTGTGCTGGACCTTGCGGCCCTTCAGGAAGCGGCCGTACTTGTTCTCGTGGTTGCCGGGGACGCACAGGGCGTTGCCCGACTTGACCATGGACATCACACGGCGCAGCACGCCCGGGCTGTCGGGGCCGCGGTCGACCAGGTCGCCGACGAAGACGGCGGTGCGGCCGTCGGGGTGGACGCCGTCGGTGTAGCCGAGCTTGCCGAGCAGGGTCTCCAGCTCGGACGCACAGCCGTGGATGTCACCGATGATGTCGAAGGGGCCGGTGAGGTGGGTGAGGTCGTTGAAGCGCTTCTCGGTGACGACGGTGGCGTGCTCGACCTCCTCGGTTCCGCGCAGCACGTGCACCTTGCGGAAGCCCTCGCGCTCCAGGTGCCGCAGGGAACGGCGCAGTTCGCGGGTGTGGCGCTGGATGACCCGGCGGGGCATGTCGGCGCGGTCGGTGCGGCCGGCGTTGCGCTCGGCGCACACCTGCTCGGGGACGTCGAGGACGACGGCGATGGGGAGCACGTCGTGCTTCCTGGCCAGGTCGATGAGCTGACGGCGGGCGTCCTGCTGCACGTTGGTCGCGTCGACGACGGTGCGGCGGCCGGCGGCGAGCCGCTTGCCGGCGATGTAGTGCAGGACGTCGAAGGCGTCCCGACTGGCGCTCTGGTCGTTCTCGTCGTCGGCGACCAGGCCCCGGCAGAAGTCGGAGGAGATGACCTCGGTGGGCTTGAAGTGGCGCCGGGCGAAGGTGGACTTGCCGGAGCCGGACGCGCCGATCAGCACGACGAGGGAGAGGTCGGTGACCGGCAGGGCGCGGCCCCGCCCGGGAGTGCCGGTGGTGTCGGTGGTGGTCATGCGGCCTTCGCCTCCTTCTCGGTCGCGGACGCGGTCGTGGTCGCGGTGGTGGTCGAGGTCGGGGTGGTGGGCGTGGCCAGGGTGAACACGGCCATCTGGGTGGGCGGGCCCACCTCGGGGTCGTCGGGGCCGACGGGGCGGAACCCGACGGCGTACCCGTGGCATTCGGCGACCGCGCCCGCCCAGGTGCGGAACTCCTCGCGGGTCCACTCGAAGCGGTGGTCGCGGTGGCGGACGTGTCCGGCCGGGAGGGTCTCCCAGCGCACGTTGTACTCCACGTTCGGCGTGGTGACGACGACGGTGCGGGGACGGGCCGAGCCGAAGACGGCGTACTCCAGGGCGGGCAGCCTCGGCAGGTCGAGGTGCTCGATCACCTCGCTGAGCACGGCGGCGTCGTAGCCCTTGAGGCGCTTGTCGGTGTAGGCGAGCGAGCCCTGGAGGAGCTGGACGCGGGCGGCCTGCCGCTCGCCCATGCGGTCCAGCTTGAGCCGCCGGGAGGCGATGGTGAGCGCGCGCACCGACACGTCCACGCCGACGATCTCGGTGAAGCGCGGCTCCTTGAGCAGTTCGCGCACGAGGTGGCCCTCGCCGCAGCCCAGGTCCAGGACGCGGGCGGCGGCGTTGTCCCGCAGCGCGGTGAGGATCGCCTCGCGTCGCCGCACGGCGAGCGGGGTCGGCCGCTCCTCCTGCTCCGCCTCGGCCTCGACGGCGTTGTCGATCTCCTCGACGTCGCTGTCGTCGGTCTCGGCGAGCCGGATCAGCTCCAGCCGGTCCATCGCCTCGCGGGTCAGCGACCAGCGGCGGGACAGGTAGCGGCTGGTGATGAGCTTCTGCTCCGGGTGGCCGGGAAGCCAGCCCTCGCCGGCCCGCAGCAGCTTGTCGACCTCGTCCGGGGCGACCCAGTAGTGCTTGGCGTCGTCGAGCACGGGGAGCAGGACGTACAGGTGGCGCAGGGCCTCGGCGAGGGTGCGGGCCGTGGACTCCAGTTCGAGGCGGACATAGCGGGAGTCGCCCCACTCGGGGAACTCGGTGTCCAGCGGTACGGGCTCCACGGTGACCGCCCAGCCGAGCGGCTCGAACAGGCGCCGTACGAGGTCGGGGCCGCCGCGGGCGGGCAGCGCCGGGATCTCCACGCGCAGCGGCAGCGGCTCGGCCGCGCGCTCGGGGCGGGCCTTGCACACGCCGCGCAGGGCGCTGGAGAAGACGTTGCTCAGGGCCACGGCCAGGAGCGAGGAGGCCGCGTAGGGGCGGTCGTTGACGTACTGCGCGAGGGCCGCGTCGGGGGCGCCACCGCGTCCCTTGCCCTTGCCGCGCCTGACCAGCGCCACCGCGTCGACCTCCAGCAGCAGCGCCGCCGTGCAGCGCTGTTCCTCCGCCTCCGGGTAGAGCACGTGGGCCGTGCCGAAGGAGGTGGAGAACGCCTGCGCCCGGTCGGGATGCTTGTGCAGCAGGAAACCGAGGTCGGTCGCGGGGCGGTCGGGGGTACCGGTGGTGGTGAGCGTCAGGAACATGCGGAGGGCCTCTCCGGCTGGGTGGATGTGACGGGTGCCGTACGCGCGGGAGCCCCCGGAGGGGTGTTCCCCGGGGGCTCCGGCAGGACGACGGTCACACCATCGCACAGGGCGGGTGACCGGCGCCTTCGGTTATCGGCGCGACGGCATCAGGTCAGCTGGGACTGGACCTGGGAGGAGATCAGCTCCAGGTGGTCCAGGTCGTCGAGGTCCAGGATCTGGAGGTAGATCCGCTGGGCGCCGACCGCGGCGTACCGGCCGATCTTGTCGACGACCTCGGCCGGGGAGCCCGCCAGGCCGTTGGCCTTCAGCTCGTCGACCTCGCGGCCGATGACGGCGGCGCGGCGGGCGACCTCGGCGTCGTCCTTGCCGACGCAGGCGATGAGGGCGTTGGAGTAGGTGAGGGCGTCGGCCGGGCGTCCGGCCTCCTGGGCGGCGGCCCGCACCCGGCCGAACTGGCGCTCGGTGTCCTCGATGGAGGCGAAGGGGATGTTGAACTCGTCGGCGTACCGGGCGGCGAGGCGCGGGGTGCGGGTGGCGCCGTGACCGCCGATGAGGACGGGGACCTTGGCCTGCGCGGGCTTGGGCAGCGCGGGCGACTCGGTGAGGTCGTAGAACCTGCCGTGGAAGTCGAAGGTCTTGCCGGTCTCGGTGGCCCACAGACCGGTGACGATCTCGAGCTGCTCTTCCAGGCGGGCGAACTTCTCCTTCGGGAAGGGGATGCCGTACGCCTTGTGCTCCTCCTCGAACCAGCCGGCGCCCAGGCCCAGCTCGACGCGACCGCCGGACATCTGGTCGACCTGGGCGACCTGGATGGCGAGGACGCCGGGCAGCCGGAAGGTGCCGGCGGTCATGAGGGTGCCGAGGCGGATGCGCCGGGTCTCGCGGGCGAGGCCGGCCAGGGTGATCCAGGCGTCGGTGGGGCCGGGGAGGCCGTCGACGGAGCCCATGCGCAGATAGTGGTCCGACCGGAAGAAGGCGTCGAAGCCGAGGTCCTCGGTGGCCTTGGCGACGGTGAGCAAGGTGTCGTAGGTGGCCCCCTGCTGGGGCTCGGTGAAGATACGCAGATCCATGTCTCCATCCTGCCTGCTCGGTGCGGGTGCGCCGCGACGGCTCGGCCCGCGTCCGGGGAGCAGGCCCGCCTCCGGCGGGTGAATTCGCGTCAACCGCGGTCCCGGCGGGCGGCGGGGCCAGTGACCGGGCCGGACCGTGATCGTTTGGCGGGGCGGAGCCGGATCGTCCGGCGTCCGCGCCGGGCCGTGCGCTCCGGCGCGTCCACCGTGTCGGCCTCCCCGCGGGGGGCTGGGGCCTAGGAGGCCGTCGTGTCCGAAGAGAGCGTGTCGCAGCAGGGCGGGGCCGGTGCCCGGCCGCAGGGGCTGCTCCAGCAGATGGAGGAACTCATGGCGGCGCTGAACGCGGATCTGTCGGCCCTGGACGCCGACCTCCAGTCGGCCGGCGGTGCGGGACGACCGGACGGCGAGGAGCGGCCGGACTCCTGAACGGAACGCGGGTGCGCGTGGCGGGCGTGGTGTCAGCCCGCCTCCCGCTCCGGTAACTCCGCGTCCCGGGCCGCCAGTTTGCGCAGCATCTCCAGAACCCGGTCGCGGGACTCGTCCGCCGCGTCGATGGCCTCCATGCACTGCCAGTACGTGGCCTCGTCGTCAGCGGCGCAGGCGACGCCGACGAGGGCGATGCCGGTCTCGCCGAGCAGCGTCCCCAGGCGCATCAGGGCCTGGCGCGCGTCGCCCAGCTCCGTCAGCTGGGCGGCGCGCAGCTCGCCCGGCGCCAGCTCCGGGGTGGTCAGCACCCCGCAGCCGCGGCCTGCCAGCTCGGTCAGCCCGATCGCCTCGCCGCGCAACTCGGGTGGTCCGGAGACCGCCAGCCGACTGCCGATCGCCTGGGCCAGGGCCTGCACCTGCCACACCTCGGTCAGGATGTCCGGCACCTCGCCGCCGGCCGCCAGGGCACGCCCACTCGTCACGATGAGCCGCACAGCGTCCATGCGCTGCCCCCGTCTGTGTCCGACGCGCACCCGGCGCGTCCGCCCGAACTCCGCTGTCCACTACCCAGAGTGAAGGCGTGTGGGACGAAAAGCTAGAGGAAGGCGGAAATCTTCGGACAACAAATTGGATTCCGTCCCGCGATCGACTGCGGAGAGTGATAACGGAGTTGACTGCTCCGTCCGCGCTGCTCCGTCCGCACCGCTGCGTCCGCTCAGTCCTCCGGCTCGCCCGGGACGGGGAACCTGAGTTCGTTCCGCTCGATCTTGGCCTCCAGCGCGGACAGCGGGTCGACGTCCAGCACCTCGCAGAACTGGAGCAGGTACGCCAGGACGTCGGCGACCTCGTCCCGCACGCGGTGGGCGGTGTCCGGGTCGGTCATGACGCGGGCCGACTGCTCGGGCGTCAGCCACTGGAAGATCTCGACGAGTTCGGCGGCCTCCACGCTGAGCGCGGCGGCCAGGTTCTTCGGGGTGTGGTACGGCTGCCACCGCCGCGCGGCGGCGAACTCGGCCAGTCTGCGCTGCAGGGCCGCGAGGTCCTGGGGATGATCGGTCACGGCTCCAGGTCTACCACCGTGACGCCGTCGGTCCCGGCCGCCCAGGAGGCGTCGGGGACGGCCGCGACGAGGCGGACGTGCCCGCGCCCGCACATCCGGGCGGCGATCCGCAGCAGCTCCGCCCGCTGCCACGGGTCCAGGCCGCGGTCGAAGCCGTCGGCGAGGACGGTGAGCGTCTGCAGGGCGGCGGGCACCTCGCCGGCCGGGTCCACCTCCAGCACACCGGGTCCGGTGAACAGCACCAGCGCGAGGGCGAGGTACCGCAGTTCGCCGTCGCCGAGGCGGGAGAGGCCGGTGCGCACGCCGTCGCCCCGGTCGAGCAGGGCGCGGACCGCACCGCCGACGGCCGGCTCGGCCAGGACGTCCGCGACGGGGCCCGCGCAGCCGACGCGCACCGCCGCGACGAACTGGGCGTGCCGCCGGCCGCACTCGGCGCGGGTGCGCCACAGCACGTCGGCGAGGTTGTCACAGCCGCCGAGCAGGCGGCCGGACCCGGTGGGCACGGGCTCCCGCATCCGGCCGGGCCGCGGATCGCAGGCGAAGACGGAGCGCAGGGCGACCACCATCTGCTCGGCCGCGGCCAGCACCCGGCGCTGGCCGTCCGTCTTGCCGGCCACCCTGAGCGGCAGCAAAGGGGTGCCGAGCCGGTCGTCCGGCAGCGGGGCGCGGGTCACGGGTGCCGTCCCGGCGGTGTGCCAGGCCGCCTGCACGGCACGGCGGCCCGGATCGCGCAGGGCCGTCTCCAGCAGCACGATCCCGTCGGCCGTCAGCCGCTCGCCCACGATGCGCAGCTCGGGCTCCGCCTGCACGGCGACGTCCAGACGGACCGGACCGGCCGCACCGTCGGCCGTGCAGCCGATGCGGAAGCCGCGTCGGCGCTGGGCGTCCGGCCGGGCCCGCTCGGGCACACAGGCGACCGGATCGGGGAACACGACGCCGAGTTCGGCGCCGCCGCCGAGTCGGGCCAGCGCGTCGTAGGCCCGGAGCGCGGTGGTCTTGCCGCAGCCGCTGGGGCCGGCGAGCACGGTGAGCGGCCCGAGCGGCAGCACGGCGCGCCGGTGCCCGGCGAAGGCGGACAGCCGCAGCTCGGTGATCCGGGGACGGTCCGGGTGCGGGGTGACGGACGCCGTCGCCGCAGGTGAGGCTGCCATGAGCGGACCGTAGAACTCCGCCGACCGCGGAACCGTTTTGCCCGGACGGCGTTCCTACGATCGGGGGACGCGCCCGTCAGGACCGGGCGGGCGCGTCACACTCCGGGGACCTCCGCCGCGCTCTCCATCAGGCCGTTCACCTCGGTCCCGGCCGGGGTCAGCAGGAACACGTTGCGGTCCACCCGGTGCATGCCGCTCGCCAGTCCGAAGACGACGCCGGTGCTGAAGTCCAGGACCCGTTTGGCGACTTCGCCCTCCGCGCTGGTCAGGTCCAGCAGGACCGGAATGCCCGCCATCAGGGTCTCGGCGACCTCGCGGGCGTCCGCGAAGACGTTGACCCGCAGGACGACGAACCGGCGGCGGGTCTCCGTCACCGCCTCCGGCAGCGCCCGGTGCCCGACCGAGGACGGCCAGGCGTCGCGCCCGCGCAACGGAACGACCTGGGCGAGCCCCTCCCACTGTTCATCGGTGACGTCGTGGCTGTTCACCGGCTCCCCCGAAATCCACTCGCCTTCATTGCGTGCACCAGCCAATTCTTACGCCAAGTCACCCGTTCGGCCCAACACCGACACGGTTCGCGACGCTCCGTGTCCGGTGGTTGCCACGCCTTGGGCCGGGCTCTGCGGCGCCGGTGAGGGAGCCACCCACGGCCCCCGGGCGCGCCGGTGACCTCCCCGGAGGCCGGAAAGCTCCGGAGGTCACCGGCGGCGGGCGGTGTCTCAGGCGGCGCGGTCCTGGCGGCTGGCGAGCGCCCAGATGACGAAGACGTCGATCGCCATCATGATCACGGACCAGACGGGCGAGTACGGCAGGAACAGGAACTGGGCGATCAGACTGAGCGAGGCGAGGAAGATACCCGCGAAGCGCGCCCAGGCCATGTCCCTGAGCAGGCCGATCCCGGTGACGAGGACCAGTGCGCCCAGGATCACGTGGACGACGCCCCAGCCCGTCAGGCTCATCTCGTAGACGTAGCTGCCGACGCGGGCGTACACGTCGTCCTCGGCGATGGCCGCGATGCCCTGGAGGACGGCGAGGGCGCCGTTCAGCACCAGCAGGACGCCGGCGAAGACGACGCCGCCGGTCACCCAACCGCTGGACCGGTCCGCCGTCCGCGGTGCGCCGGTGCCGTGCGTCGGCCTGCCGGGAGAAGGTGCGGCGTGCTGGCTCATGAGCGGAGTCCTTTCCTCGTGTCCCCCGTACGGGCCTGCGCCCCTCGGCACCGCGCGGCACCGACAGGTCATTCGAGCCTGCGGCCACCGGCACCGCCCGGCCATGCGGGTCCGCCGAACGGGTGAATCCGGAAGCGGCCGCGCCGCGCCGTCCGGTCGCCGGGACGGACGCCGTGCGCGTGCGGGGCCCGGACGGCTCGCGTTTACTGACCGCACATGCCAACGCTCGCCACCGACCGGGTGCCGCGGGTGCGGTGGACGGAGGAGGGCCCGTGACGACGCAGCCCGCGCCGGCCAACGCGGTGCCGGGCCGGGCCGAGCAGTCCCTGCGGCACACCCTGCTCAGCCCCGGCTATCTGCGGCTGTTGCTGCTGTGCGTGCTGCTGGGCGTGCCCATCGCGCTGGCCTGCTTCTTCTTCGTCGGGCTGCAGCACGAGCTGCAGCACTGGGTGTGGACGGCACTGCCCGAGGCGGTGGGGTACGACGATCCGCCCTGGTGGTGGCCGCTGCCCGCGCTGGTGCTGGCCGGCCTGATCCTGGCGCCGATCGTGACCCGGATGCCGGGCGGCGGCGGCCATCTGCCGGTGAACGGGCTGGGCGGCGCGCCCGTCGGCCCCCGCGCGCTGCCCGGCGCCGTCCTGGCCGCGCTGGCCACGCTGCCCCTGGGGGTGGTCCTGGGACCGGAGGCGCCGCTGATGGCCGTGGGCAGCGGGCTGGCCCTGCTGGCGGTGCGGCGGGCCGGCGCGGCCGCGGACCCCAGGGCCGGCGCGGTCCTCGCCACGGCCGGCTCCACCGCCGCGATCTCCACCATCCTCGGCGGTCCCGTCGTCGCGGCCGTCCTGCTCATCGAGGGCGCCGGTCTCGGCGGCGCCCAACTCGTCGCCCTGCTGCTGCCCTGTCTGCTGGCCAGCGCGACGGGCGCCCTGGTCTTCACCGGCTTCGGCCAGTGGACCGGGCTGAAGATCGGCGCCCTGGCCCTGCGGGACGTACCGCCGAGCGCCGCCCCGGACGCCGGGGACTTCCTGTGGGGCGTGCCCACGGCGGCCCTGATCGCGGTGCTGGTCACCCTCGCCCGCGGGCTGGGCCGGCGCACGGTCTCCTGGACGCGGGAGCGCACGACCGTCCGCACCGTGGTCTGCGCCGCGGCGGTCGGCGTCTGCATCGCCGCGTACGCCCTGATCACCGGCCGTTCCCCGGCCGAGGCGGCGCTGTCCGGGCAGGCGACGCTCGCCCAGCTCGCCGCGCATCCGCACGCCTGGTCGGTGGGCGCGCTGGTGGCGCTGGTGGCCTGCAAGGGGCTGGCCTGGGGCATCGCGCTGGGCAGCCTGCGCGGCGGCCCGATTTTCCCGGCGGTGCTGCTGGGCACGGCGACGGCGCTGGCCTGCTCCGGCCTGCCCGGCTTCGGCGTGACCCCGGCGCTCGCCCTCGGCATCTCCGCCGCCGCGGCCGCGGTGACGGGGCTGCCGCTGGCCAGCGCCGTGCTGTCGGTGCTGCTGGTGGGCGGCGACGCGCACGACCAGATGCCGTTGATCGTCACCGGGTCGGTGGTGGCGTTCATCGTCGCCCAGGTGGCGCGCCGGACCGAACCCCGGGCGGACGGGGAGCCGGGCGCGGGCACGGAGGGCGGGGCGCCGGCCGGGACGGCGCGGTGAGGGGGCGGCGGACCGAGCGGCCCGCGGCGCGGCCCCGGGGTGTGCGGGGCGGGTGGCCCGCGGTGCGGTCCCGGGTGGTGCGGGGCGGGTGGCCGGCGGTGCGGCCCTGGGTGGTGCGGGCCGGGGCCGCGGCGGGCGTGGTCGTGGCCTATTTCCTCCTCCCCCTCGATCACCTGGGCCCGCAACGCCCCGTGCTGAGCTGGCTGTTGTTCGCCCTGATCCTGACCGTGGTGGCGGTGCTGCTGCTCCGGCAGATCCGGCACGTGCTGGTCGACCGGCCGGACTCCCGGCCCGGGATGGTCCTGTCCCTGCTGATCGTCCTGTCCGTGCACGTCTTCTCGGCCACCTACTACGCCCTCGCCAAGCAGCCGGGCGAGTTCACCGGTCTGCACACCCGCGTCGACGCCCTGTACTTCACCGTCGTCACCCTGGCGACCGTCGGGTACGGCGACATCACCCCGCGGGGTCAGTCGGCGCGGATCATCACCGTCCTGCAGATCGCCTACAGCTTCGTGTTCCTGACCGCCGCCGCGACCGCGCTGACCCAGCGGATGCGCGACATGGTGGTCCGTCGCACGGACCGGGACCGGGGCCGGGACCGGGCCGGGTGACGGGCCGCTCGGCGCGTCGGCCGGCCCGGAGGCCCGCTTGTCACCGGCCGGGCGGGACCACTACCGTCGTCACGCCTTGGTGAACGGGAAATCCGGTGCGATGCCGGTGCGGCCCTCGCCACTGTGAATCGGGAAGTCCGGCTCCGGCCCTCGCGGGCAGCCACTGGATCGCTTGCGATCCGGGAAGGCGGGGCACGGGCGGTGGTACCCGTAAGCCAGGAGACCGGCCAAGGCGCGTCGTCCATCCACGAGGTGCTGGAGAGGGTCTGCCGAGTCATGCACATAGCCGAGGGCTTTCTGCCACCGGCGCACGCGATCGCCTGGGGTGCCGCGTCCGCGCCGTTCGTCGTCCACGGAGTACGGTCACTCACCCGTGAGGTCAGGGAGCACCCGGAGAGCACGCTGCTCCTCGGCGCCTCCGGGGCCTTCACGTTCGTCCTGTCGGCCCTGAAACTGCCGTCCGTCACCGGCAGTTGCTCGCATCCCACCGGCACCGGTCTGGGCGCGATCCTCTTCCGGCCGCCGGTCATGGCGGTGCTGGGCACCATCACCCTGCTCTTCCAGGCGCTGTTGCTCGCCCACGGCGGACTGACCACGCTCGGCGCCAACGTCTTCTCGATGGCGGTCGTCGGCCCCTGGGCCGGGTACGGCGCCTACCGGCTGCTGCGCCGCTACGACGTGCCGCTGATGGTCACCGTGTTCTGCGGGGCGTTCGTCGCCGACCTGTCCACGTACTGCGTCACCAGTGTGCAGCTGGCGCTGGCCTTCCCCGACCCGGGCAGCGGGTTCCTGGGGGCGCTCGGCAAGTTCGGGTCGGTCTTCGCCGTCACCCAGATCCCGCTCGCGGTGAGCGAGGGCCTGCTCACGGTGATCGTGATGCGGCTGCTGGTGCAGTCCAGCAAGGGCGAACTGACCCGGCTGGGCGTGCTGCCGGCGAAGTCCGGGACCGCCGGGGCCAAGGAGCGGGCGGTGGCCCGGTGAGCCGCAACGCGAAGATCAACGCCCTGCTGCTGCTCGCCGTGGCCGCGCTCGCGGTGCTGCCACTGGTGCTGGGGCTCGGCGACCACAAGGAGGAGCCGTTCGCCGGGGCCGACGCGGAGGCGGAGCGGACGATCACCGAGATCGAGCCGGACTACGAGCCGTGGTTCTCGCCGCTGTACGAACCGCCCTCCGGGGAGGTCGAGTCGGCGCTGTTCGCGCTCCAGGCCGCGATCGGCGCGGGCGTGCTGGCGTACTACTTCGGGCTGCGCCGGGGACGCCGGCAGGGCGAGGAGCGGGCGGCGGCCGCGCGGGACACCCCCGAAGGGGACTGAGTGCTGCCGATCGACGCGGCGGCGCACAGCAGTCGCTGGCGCCGCCGGCATCCCGTGGACAAGGCCGTGCTCGGGTTCGGGCTGACCGTGCTGGCGATCTCGCTGCCGCCCTGGCCGGGTGCGGCGCTGGTGCTGGTGACGGCGCTCGCCGTGCTGCTGGGACCGGCCGGTGTGCCCGGGCGCGGACTGTGGCGGGCGTACCGGGTGCCGTTGGGCTTCTGCGTGACGGGGGCGCTGCCGCTGCTCGTTCAGGTCGGGGGCCTGGGCGGTTTCCTGACGGCGGCGGAGGGCGGGCCGGTGCGCGCCGGTGAGCTGCTGCTGCGTACCTCCGCGGCCACCCTCGGGGTGCTGCTCTTCGCGTTCACCACGCCGATGTCCGACCTGCTGCCCCGGCTGGTACGGGCCGGGGTGCCCGCGCCGGTGGTGGACGTGGCGCTGGTGACGTACCGCATGAGTTTCCTGCTGCTCGACTCCGTGCGTCGGGTGCGGCAGGCCCAGGCGGCGCGGCTGGGGCACACCGGCCGGGCCGCGGCCTGGCGTTCGCTCGGCGGGCTGGGCGCCACGGCGTTCGTGCGGGCCTTCGACCGGGCGGCGCGGCTGCAGTCCGGGCTCGCCGGGCGCGGCTACGACGGCACCTTGCGGGTGCTGGTGCCCGAGGCGCGGGTCTCGGTGCGGTTCACCGCGGCGAGCGTCGCGCTGCTGGCGGCGCTGGCCGGCCTCACCCTCGTACTGGAAGGACCCCTGTCGTGAACGAGCCCGACCGGTCGACGGAATCGACGGCCCTGGTGGCCCTGCGGGGTGTGTCCTTCGCGTACGAGGAGGACCCTCCGGTGCTGACCGGCCTGGACTTCGCGGTGCACGAGGGGCGCGCGCTCGCCCTGCTGGGCCGCAACGGCAGCGGCAAGACGACGCTGATGCGGCTGCTCAGCGGCGGACTCCGGCCGCACGCCGGGCGGTTGACCCTCGGCGGGGAGCCGGTGCGGTACGACCGGGGTGGGCTGACCCGGTTGCGGACCACCGTGCAGCTGGTGGTGCAGGACCCGGACGACCAGCTCTTCGCGGCGTCGGTGGCGCAGGACGTGTCCTTCGGGCCGCTGAACCTCGGCCTGTCCGACGCGGAGGTCCGGTCCCGGGTCGGGGAGGCGCTCGCCGCGCTGGACATCGCCGCGCTGGCCGACCGGCCGACCCACCTGCTGTCGTACGGGCAGCGCAAGCGGGCCGCGATCGCCGGCGCCGTGGCGATGCGGCCCCGGGTGCTGATCCTGGACGAGCCGACGGCCGGGCTCGATCCGGACGGGCAGGAGCGGCTGCTGGCCACCCTGGACCGGCTCCGCGCGGCCGGCACCACGGTGCTGATGGCCACCCACGACGTCGACCTCGCCCTGCGCTGGGCGGACGAGGTCGCGCTGCTCACCCCGGGCGGGGTGCACACCGGCCCGGCGGCCGCGACGCTGGCCCGCACGGAACTGCTGCGGCAGGCCGGGCTGCGCCTGCCGTGGGGGGTGGCGGCGGCGTCGGTGCTGCGGGCGCGGGGGCTGTTGGCGGAGTCGGCGGCGGGCCCGCGTACGGCCGAGGAGCTGGCCGCGCTGACGGAGTGACGCGGACCCGCCCGGGGTCAGCGAGCGGAGTCGCTGTACTCCGCGTGCCGCGCCTCGGCCGGCTTCTCCTCGGGCCGCTGCCGCGCGCCACGGCGGCCGGGGAGGACGGCGAGGACGATCAGGGTGCCGGCGGCCATGATGATCCCGCCGACCAGACTGGTCGCCGACACTCCGTGGGCGAACGCCTGGTTCACGGCGTCGGCCAGGGCCTGGGCCTGCCGGGGTCCGGCCTCCGGACTGGTCGCGAGCCGCTCGGCGACGGCCAGCCCGCCGCCGACCGAGTCCTGGGCGGTGTCCAGGGCGGCGGCCGGGAGGCGGTCGCCCACCAGACCGGCGAGTTCGTCGCGGTAGGCGGTGCCTAGCAGGGAGCCCAGGACGGCGATGCCGAGGGAACCGCCGAGTTCCAGCGCGGTGTCGTTGGCGCCGCCGCCGACGCCCAGTTCGCTCTCCGGGAAGGAGCCCATGATGGTGTCGGTGGCCGGGGAGACGCTGAGGCCGATGGCGAGGCCGAGCAGCAGCATCGGGGCGAGGAAGTCGGCGTAGGTGGAGTCCTTCTCGACGAGGACCAGCAGGAAGACACCGACGGTGCCGATCAGCATGCCGGAGCCCACCATGGCCTTCACGCCCAGCTTCGGGGTGAGCTTCCCGGTCACCGCGGCGCCGACGAACACGGCCCCGGCCAGCGGCAGCAGCCGTACGCCGGTCTCCAGCGCGCCGTAGCCGAGGACGAACTGGAGGAACTGGGTGGCGTAGTAGATGGCGCCGTAGGTGCCGAAGAAGAAGAACAGCACGGCGAGCATGGAGCCGCTGAAGGGGCGCTGCAGGAACCGGCGGACGTCCAGCATCGGGTGCGGGTGGCGCAGCTCCCAGGCCACGAAGGCCACCAGGCCGACGCCCGCGACGACGGCCGCGGCGACCGGGCCGGCGCCCCAGCCGAAGTGCGGGCCCTCGATGGTGGCGTAGACGAGGCTGCCGACGGAGACGATGGACAGCAGGCCGCCGACGTAGTCGATCCGTCCCATGCCGGCCGCCCTGGACGGCGGGACGAGGACCAGCGCGCCGATGACGGCGGCGACGGCGATGGGGACGTTCACCAGGAAGGTGGAGCCCCAGGCGTGGTCCTCCAGCAGCCAGCCGGCGACCAGCGGACCGACCGCGATGGCCAGGCCGGAGGTGGCGGTCCAGGCCGTGATGGCGCGGGCCCGCTCCCCCTTCGGGAAGACCGCGACCAGCAGGGACAGCGTGGCCGGCATGACCACGGCGGCGCCGACGCCCATGATCGCCCGGGCCGCGATGACCAGCCCGGTCTCGTCCACCAGGCTGCCCATCACCGAGCCGCCCGCGAAGACCACCAGGCCGGTGATCAGCGCGCCGCGACGGCTGTACTTGTCGCCGATCGCGCCGAGGACCAGCATCAGGGCGGCGTAGGGGACGGTGTAGCCGTCGATGACCCACTGCAGGTCGCTGCTGCTCAGACCCAGGTCGGCCGTCATGTCCGGGGCCGCCACGATCAGGGACGTGTTGGCCATGACGACGATCAGCAGACTCAGGCAGAGCACCAGCAGGGCCCACCAGCGCCGTGGATAGGGACCGGTCATCTTCTCGACGGGTGTGGTGACTAGGAGGGACATAACAGGCTCCCGGATGGCGAGGGCAGCGCGGACGTGACCGGCTCGGCCGGTTATTTGCCCATCGGTGTGCAGAATGCTGCCAGGGTATTTTGTTGCCCAGGGATGAGCAAATAGGGCGGAGGGTGCGCCGGGTGCCGAGGGGTGCCCCGGGGGCCGGGGGGCCCAGGGGGGCCCCGGGGCGGAGAGCGCGGGTCGGGGAGCGCGGGAGCGTGCGTCGAGCGGGCGGAGCGCGGTCGTGGGTGGCGGGCTGTGGTGGGTGGCGGGCGCCGGTGAGCGGAACACGGTGGCGGGCGCGGTGGCGGACGGGGCAACCGGCGGGGACTGCGCCGGGGACGCGCTCCGGCAGGGCGCGGCAGCCGGACGGGAAAAGGCCGGGCACGGTGGCCTGGGCGGCACTCCGACGGAACGTGGCAGCCTGACCGGGCGCGGTGGTCGACCGGGCGCCGTGGCCGACCGGGCACTCCCCCACCGGCAGCGCGCGGTCCGGGACGCTTCACCCCTGCGCTGAGGCCGGGGCAGCACACCGGCCGGGCGTGGGGGCCGGGGGACTACTCCTGGACGGGGTGGGCGGGGTGGGGGTCGTCGTGCGGGGTGGGTGCCGGGGGTTCGGTGGCCTCCGCGGGCTCCCGGGGCACCGTGGACGCCACGTCCAGGACCACGGTCCGGGCCCGTGCCTCGGGTACACCGGCCGCGATGAGCGCGGCCGTGGCGGCTCGGGTGCCGTCGTCCTCCAGGGCCCCGGTGTTGACCTGCTCCAGCAGGGCGACGGTCATCGCCTCCAGCCCGGCGCTCAGCACCGCCGGCGGCAGGTGCGCGGGGAAGGCGCCGTCCCGCTGCCCGCGCTCCAGGACCGCGGCCACCTCGGCGCGGGCCGGCGCCAGGATCTCGGCCACCCGTCCCTCGCCCAGATCGTGCCGGGCCAGCGCGAGGAGCATGCGGTAGCGGTCGCCCACCGGCCACATGAGCAGGTTGAAGTGGGCCAGCGCCCGCTCGGCCGGTTCGGCGGGCCCGCCCCGCTCGGCCCAGGCGGTCATGGCGCCGCGCAGCGCCTCGGACGCCTCCTCGGCGAGCGCCTCCAGCAGCGCCGCGCGGCCCGGGAAGTGGCCGAAGAGGGTCCGCCGTACGACGCCGGCGGCCCGGGCCAGCTCCTCCAGCGTGGTGTCCGGGTTCCGTCCCAGCTCCCGGCGGGCCGTGGCGAGGATGCGCGCCCGGTTGGACCGGGCGTTGCGCCGCTGCGGCTCACGGGCGACGGGCTTGGTCACGGGAACCTCTGGGACCGGGGTGGCTGGGGTGCGGGAGCGTCCATTCTGGCACGTGTGCGGGCCACCGGCCGGGCAGGTGGCCCGCCCCGGCCCCTCGTCACCGTTGCCGTACCCGGGCTCCCGCACCAGCGGGTCCGCGACCGATCCGACGTCGACAGCCGTGGCGGGCGCCCTAGAGTGGCCGCTCCACCGCCGTGCTCGCGGATGAGGACCGGCGTCGCACCGCTCCCGTGCCCACCTGTGCTCCGTGGCACTGGAGGTGGTGAAGGTCAACGCCCTCCTCGCGCCGGGCCCCGTGCTCCAGGCCGGCTGAGCGGCGCGCTCGGTCGCGGCACCTACCCGTCGGCCTCGTCGCGGGCGTCCTCCCGCGCCCCTCCGGACCGCCGGACGGCGGCGAGCGCGGCGAGCACCGCCCCGACGGCCACCACCAGGAGACCGCGCAGCCACACCTCGGCCTCGATCTGCGTGGCGAGGGCGACGCACGACGCGGCGCCCAGCACGGGCAGCACGGTGGGGGCCCGGAAGTGACCGGCCTCGCCGGGGTCGCGGCGCAGGACCAGTACGGCCGTGTTGACCATGAGGAAGACCACGAGCAGCAGCAGGACCAGGGTGGACGCCAGGGTGGCGACGCTGCCGGTGAGCGCGAGCAGCATCGACAGGAGGGTGGTGAGCGCGATCGCCACCCACGGTGTACGACGGCCGGGCAGGACCCTGGTCAGCGCGGCGGGCAGCAGGCCGTCGCGGGCCATGCCGTAGGCGAGGCGGGAGGACATGATGCCGGTGAGCAGCGCGCCGTTCGCCACGGCGACGAGGGCGATGGCGCTGAACACCCGGGGCGGCACTCCGCCGGCCTCCTCGACGACCTCCAGGAGCGGCCCGCTCGACTCGGCCAGCCGGGCCGTCGGGACGGCGACGGACGCGGCGAGGCCCACCAGGACGTACACGGCGCCGGCCGTTGCCAGGGCACCGAAGAGGGCGCGGGGGTAGGAGCGGCGGGGGTCGCGGGTCTCCTCGGCGACGTTCACCGAGGTCTCGAAGCCGACGAAGGAGTAGTACGCCAGCACGGAGCCGCTCAGTACGGCCGCTGCGGCCCCCTTCTCCGGGGTGCCGAGCTGTCCCAGCCGGCCCACGTCGCCGTCCCCGCGCAGCAGCAGCCAGCCGCCGAGGGCGACGATGACGAGGAGGCCGCCGACCTCGACGACGGTGGCGACGACGTTGGCGCGGGTGGACTCCTTGATACCGCGCGCGTTGACCAGCGCGAGCACGGCGAGGAACACGACCGCGACGAGCCCGACGGGCAGGGTCACGAACGCCGACAGGTAGTCGCCGCCGAAGCCGCGGGCCAGGGCGGCCACGGAGACGATGCCCGCGGCCAGCATGCAGAAGCCGGCGACGAACCCCGCGAACGGCCCGAAGGCGCGGGTCGCGTAGTGGGAGGCGCCACCCGCACGCGGGTACTTCGTGGCCAGCTCGGCATAGGAGGCGGCGGTCAGCATCGCCAGGAGCAGCGCGACGCCCAGCGGCACCCACACCGCGCCCCCCGCGTCGGCGGCGACCTGTCCCACCAGGACGTAGACGCCGGCACCGAGGACGTCGCCGAGGATGAAGAAGTACAGCAGCGGAGTGGTCAGCGCGCGCTTGAGCGCCGGGCTGCCAGGAGTGTCCGCGGGTCGTCGTGTCGCGAGTCTTGCCATGGCGCCTCAGGTTTCCCGTACGAGGCGAAACACGCCCCGAACACCTGGGACGCCGGCGACCGAGCCGGCGAAGGAGGCCGGAGCGGGACACTACGTTGACCCACGCGACGCCACGCGGGGCAGAGCCGACCCGCTCGGAGCTCTCCAGGAGGGACCTCACACCATGACCGCCGCACCGCCCGTCACCTTCGTCGACGTCCGGGACGCCGCCACGCGTCTCGACGGCGTCGCCCACCGCACCCCGGTCCTCACCTCCCGCGCGCTCGACGCCCTGGTCGGCGCCGAGACGTTCGTGAAGTGCGAGAACTTCCAGCGCGTCGGCGCCTTCAAGTTCCGCGGCGCCTACAACGCGGCCTCCCGGCTGTCCGCCGGGCAGTTGGCGAAGGGCATCGCCGCGTACTCCTCCGGCAACCACGCCCAGGCGGTGGCGCTGGCCGCCCGGGAACTGGGCACCACCGCCGTCGTCCTCATGCCCGAGGACGCCCCGCGCGCCAAGCGCGAGGCCACCGCGGGGTACGGCGCCGAGATCGTCACCTACGACCGCTACACCCAGGACCGCACCGCCCTCGGCGAAGCCCTCGCCGAGGAGCGCGGCCTCGCCCTGATCCCGCCGTACGACCATCCGCACGTCATCTCCGGCCAGGGCACCGCCGCCCTGGAACTCCTGGAGGAGACCGGCCCGCTCGACGCCCTCGTCGTCCCCGTCGGCGGCGGTGGACTCATCGCCGGCAGCGCCACCGCCGCCAAGGCCCTGCACCCCGGAATCCGGGTGATCGGCGTGGAGCCCGAGGCGGGCGACGACACCAAGCGGTCCCTGGACAGCGGCGCACGCGTCACGATTCCCGTCCCCCGGACCATCGCCGACGGCCAGGCCCTGCCCACCCCGGGCGAGCTGACCTTCTCCCTCAACCGGCGCCTGGTCGACGCGATCACCCTCGTCAGCGACGACGAGATCGTCGCCGCCATGCGCTTCGCCTTCGAACGACTGAAGATCGTCCTCGAACCCAGCGGCGCCACCGCCCTGGCCGCGCTCCTGGCCGGACGTCCGGAACCCCGCCCACGCCGGATCGGCGTCATCGCCTCCGGGGGCAACGTCGACGCCGGACGGTTCGCGGAGCTGATCGGCCGCTGAGGGGGCGGCTCACCCGCCTCCGACCGTCACGGAACGCGAAAGCCCCGGAAGGTCACCGCCCCGCGGGTCTCGAACCCCAGTCCCTCGTAGAGCGCGATCGCGGCGGTGTTCGCCTCCGCCACGTGCAGGAAGGGCCGCTCACCGCGCGCCAGGACACGGGCCGCCAGCGCACCGACCAGGCGGGCGGCGTGCCCGCGTCCGCGGGCCTCCGGGGCGGTGCAGACGGCGCTGATCTCCGTCCAGCCCGGTGGCCGCAGTCGTTCACCGGCCATCGCCACCAGCGTGCCCTCGTGCCGGATGCCGAGGTACGTGCCCAGTTCCACGGTGCGCTTCCAGAACGGTCCCGGCCGGGTCCGCTCGACGAGATCGAGCATCTCCGGCACGCTGTCCGCGCCCAGTTCGACCACGTCCGCCCCGGTGACCGCCGGGGCGGGCCGGCCGGTGCCGGGCCAGATCATCTGCCGGCCCGCCAGCTCGAAGACCGGCTCCCAGTCCGGCGGCGGGGTCGCCGGGGAGCTGAACAGGTCGGCGAGTTCCCCGGGGCCGAGCAGCCGGGCGAGGTCGGCCCACACCGTGGCGTCCGTCGCCTCCGGAGCGGCGGCGTCCGGGCCGGCGGGCACCGCGGCGAAGGTCGCGACGTCCGGCAGGTAGCCGAGGGCCCGGCCGTACCGGCGGGCCAGAGGGGCGTGGTGCCCGAGAAGCGACTGCCCCACCGGGTCGTCGAGCGCCGCCAGGTCGCGGTCCACCATCGTCGGATACCCCTCACCGCGCGTCGCTCGGCCGGCCGTCACCCCCCGAGTCTACGGGCGGTGGATCATCCCGGTCCTCGGCGGACCGCTTGTCCAGCACCCCGACGAAGGCCGAGGCGACCAGGGCGACGGCACGGTCGTCGTCGCGGGCCAGCCCGCGCAGTACCTCCAGCGGGGCGTCCCCCGACAGCTCGACCAGTGCCTGCGCCAGGCGGATCCGCGTCGCCGGGCCGGCGGAGGGGGCCGCCAGTTCACCGACCAGGGCGGCCATGATCCGCTCCGCGCGGTCGGGGTCCCGGGACAACGCCCCCAGGACCTCGGCCGCGTCGACGTCGTTGACGCCCTCCACCACCATGCCGACCAGGGCCGGGACGGCGGCGCCCACACCACGTCCGCCCAGCGCCAGCGCCGCCTGCCCGCGCACCGTCGGGTCCGTGTCCCCGAGCACCTCCTCCAGGGCCTCCGAGGCCGCTGGGGTCTCGGGCAGCGCGGCGATCGCCAGCACCGCGCGCCGCCGTACGTCGGCGTCGTCCGAGTGGAGGCCGGCCGCCAGGGTCGCGAGTCCGTCCCCGTCCGACCGGGCGAGCGCCCAGCGCAGGGCACCCGCGACGACGGGGTCGGACTCGGACAGGACGGCCCCGGCCAGCAGCTCGGCCGGGAGGGCGGCGCCCTCCGGCCGGCCCAGCACGGTCTGCTGTCTGCGCGCGGCGCTCGCCGAGTCGAGGCCCTGCATGAGGGAGACGACGTGCAGGACGTCCTGCCAGTCGGCGGGAGCCGACGCGTCGATGGCGCGGAGCCTCGCCAGCAGCTCCCGTTCCCGTTCCAGTCGGTCCTCCGTCCACCGGATGAGGTCGCCGACCAGGGCGGACGGTGAGAAGGCGGGATCCTCCAGCGCGCGCCCGATCTGCTTGAGCGACAGCCCGAGGGAGCGCAGGCTCTCCACGTGGAAGATCCTGCGGACGTCCTCGGCGGAGTACGCGCGGTAGCCGCCGACGGTGCGTCCGGTCGGCCGCACCAGCCCCAGGGCGTCGTAATGCCGCAGCATGCGGGGGCTCACCCCCGAGCGCCGGGCCACTTCACCGATCAGCACTCGGCGGTCTCCGGGGTCTCGTCGGGCTCCACGGGCCTCGCCGTCTCCTCGTCGGACGCGGCGGCGTGCGCGGGGCCGAGGGCGACGATCCGCTTCGCCTCCTCCACGGCGGCGTCGAAACCCGCCTCCGGGTCCCGCCGGAGCAGTTCGGTGGCGCGGGCGTGCGCGGCGACCTCCGGGTCGGGGGACGCCGACGCCTTCGCCAGGACGGGCTCCGTCACGTCCCCGAGGTCGATGAGGGCCCGGCTGAGGCTGAGCCGCACCTCGCGGTCGCCGCGGCCGAGCTGTCCGGCCAGTTCGCCGGCCAGGTCCTCCTTCTCCTCCTCGGGTACGAGGACGACGGCGACCCGCCACGCGGTCCGCGCCACCTCGTCGTCGGCGTCCCGCAGCATGCCGCGGGTGATCCAGGCCCACGCGCTCCGGTCACCGATCTTGGAGAGCGTGTGCAGCGCCTGGCTGCGGGCCTGGGCGCGCTCGGCGCCGAGTTCGCGGCGGACCCGGGGCAAGGTGACCTCCGGCGGGAGCCGGGTCAGCGCCCAGGACAGCATGTCCCGCACGAAGAAGTCCGGCTCGACGGCGCACCGCCCGACGAGCGCCTCCAGGAAGGCCGGGTCGGGGTGCGTACCGGCCGCCAGGGCCGCCTGGAGCCGGACCGACCCGTCCTCGGCGCTCAGGGCTCGGGCCACACGGGTGTTGCGGTCGGTTCCGTCTGTGGTGTTGATCGGGACCACCTCCTGCACCCAGGGCACACCTTAACAACGTGTCAAGGTCAAGCCCGGCCGCGCAGCCGCTGGGCGCGGGGCGTCCTCATCGGAGGTGTTCTGGCCGCCATGACCGCCATGACCGCCGTACTGACCTCGCCCTCCCGCCGGCCTCCGCCCCCCCCGGCCGCCGGACACGCACCCGCAGCCACATGCCCCGCACCCGTACGCCCCGCGGTGGACCGACCCCGCCCCGCCCGCCTCGCGGTGGACCGCGACCGCCCCGCCCCGCCCCGTCTCAGACTCCTTCTGCCGCTCCCCCGGGTACCCGAAGCTCCGGCTCCGCCCGCAACCCGTCGACGTCCACACCGCTCTCGGTCAGGACCCGCGCGACCTCCGCCGCGGACGCCGCGTCCGTCCCCTTGCCGTCCAGCAGGGCAGCCAGCAGATGCGTCGTGCCGACCGTCGGCGAGCCCTGGGCGGAGGCGGTGAGCTGCGTGACGTGCAGGAGCCGTTGTTCGAAGTCGGCGGGGCCGGTGTCCTCCGGGGGCGTCTCCTGGGCGACCCCGGAGGAGGGCAGCAGCACGCGGGCAAGAGCACCCTGTCGTGCGCCGTGGCGGCGCAGGAGTTCCGCCCCCCGGTTCGCTCCCGCCAGTTCCCCGGGCAGCTCGCGGCCCGCCACGGCCAGCGACCGGTCCAGCGCCAGGATGCCCAGCAGCAGATCGACCGGCTCCGTCCGGGGCGCCCCGCGCCGCACCGCCCCCCGCCGTGCCTCCGCGCGCACCGCGCCCACGACCGCGGAGCCGAACCCGGCGCCGCCCCCGGACACCCAGGCCATGACCTTCCGGGTCAGCGGATTACCGCTCTTCCCGAACGTCCCCGCCTTGCGCATCAGCAGCACCGGACCGGGCTCCGGCGCTTCGTCCCTCCCCCGCAACGCGTCGAGCGCCGCCGCTGCAGCCGCGATGTCCAGCTTCTCCAGCACCAGGGCCTCGCGGGCACGCGTATCGGGCAGCTCGACCAGCGCCCGCGCCACATGGCGGACGCGCACGGACACGGTGCCCTCCTCCCGCGCGGCCTCCAGCGCCCCGCGCAGACAGGAGCGCAACGCACCGGTCATCGGCGGGAGTTCTACACCGTGCGGCGTCTCCTCCTTCCGGTTCTTCCAGCGCAGCCTCTCGGCCTCCTCGTGCCGGACCTCGCGCCAGACGGCGTCGATCTCCCGCTCGTCGTCCGGGCTTCCCTCCGTCCCGTCCCCCTTGTCTTCGCTGACCCACACCGACGTCCCCCGGCTCCCGATCGAGCCGCCGAGTGTCCCGGAGGCCCTCGTCCCGGGGGCGATCGCGGAACCCGCGGCCCAGTCACCCGACACGAGCGCGTACAACAGACCTTCGGTGCCGACGTCCGCGCGTTCCTGTCTGCCCACCGCGCGCACCGTCTCCAGCAGCAGCCTGACGGCGTCCCTCTCGAATTCCGTGGTCAGGCCCGCGTCGCGGTCGGACGTTCGCTGGTCCATCGGTTTCCCCTCCGTGGTGGTTCCTTGCCACCAAGGACGCCGTTCCGCGCTCTCCGGCTCCGCGCAGCCCGACCGTTCACGATTTTCGGCCGGAACACCGCATGCCTCCGTACGGGCGGACGAGCGGACGGGCGCATGGACGGACGGGGCGGACAGGGCGGACAGGGCGGACGGGGCGGACGGGGCGGACAGGGCGGACGAGGCGGACGGGACGGACGGGACGGACGCAACGTTCAGGCCGATGGCCGGTAGCGGGCCGCGACCGCCGCCGCCCGTTCGTGCAGGGAACTGCGCAGCCACTGCGGGGCCTCCGCCTCCGCGTACGGGGCGTGCTGCCACAGCGCCCATTCCGCGTGCCGTGCGTCCTGGAAGACGACGTGCAGCCGGAGCCGGCCGTCCTCGGTGGTCTCCTCGGAAGCGACCGCCAGGGCGGTGGCGACCAGGTGCTCCCGGTGCGCGGGGTCCACGCGGACCGCCACGGCGATGTTGTCCCCGCCGGTCCGGAACCGCACGTTACGTTCGCGCCAGGCCCGGTCCAGGTCGACCGTCTCCGAACGCCGCGCGGGCTCGTCCAGCTCCTCCGCGGCCAGGACCCGGCTCAACCGGTAGGTGCGGTCCTCGGTGCCCCGCCTGGCCAGCAGATAGCCCTGGTCCCTGACGGTGACCAGACCGATCGGGTCCACCGTGCGCCACTTCGGGAGCCGGCCCACGGCCTCGTAGTGGATGCGCAGCCGGTGCCCGGCGAACACCGCGCGCCGGATCTCGGCGGCGATGGAGTCGGAGATCTCCTCGGGGGCCACCCGCCGCGAGAGGAGATCGGTCTCCGGATCGATGAGCAGCCGCTGGGCCGCTCCGGCGGCGGTGTCCCGCAGCCCCTCGGGCAGCGCGTCGACCACTTTCAGCACGGCCGAGGCGAGCGCCAAACCCAGTCCGAACAGCTGCGCGCCGCGCCGTGATCCGGCCACCACGAGGGCGAGCGCCTCGTCGTGGTTCAGGCCGGTGAGCGCCGTCCGGAAATCCGGCAGCAGCGCGAACCCGCCGTGCCGCCCGCGCTCGGAGTAGACCGGGACCCCCGCCGCGGAGAGCGCCTCCATGTCGCGCAGCACCGTCCGGGTCGACACCTCCAGCTCACGGGCGAGTTGCTCCGCGGTCATCCGGCCCCGCTGACGCAGCAGGAGCACCAGGGAAACCAGCCGGTCGGCGCGCATAAAAAAAACCCTAGCGAAATACATGACCAGCGGTGTCACGTTTTCCTGGCAGGTTTCCTCGCACGACGTCAGAGCCCAACGATCGCCCCAGCCGTGGGCATGGGCGGCGTCACGCAGCGATGGGAGCAGATACGGCGATGGAACGTAACGCGGTCAACCCGGTGCCGTGGTCGGTCGAGATGGGCTTCAACCAGGGCGAGGTCGTCTCCGGGCCCTCACGCACGCTGTATATCTCGGGCCAGACGGCGATGAGCGAGGACGGCAGGCCGGAGCACGACGGTGACATGGCGGCACAGCTGGCGCTGGCGACCGACAACGTCGAGGCGGTGCTCGCCGAGGCGGACATGACCCTCTCGAACCTCGTGCGGCTCAACGTCTACACGACCGACGTCGATCTGCTCTTCCGGCACTACGGTCTGCTGGCGGGCCGCCTGGCAGCCGCCGGCGTCGCGCCGACCACCACCATGCTCGGGGTGACGCGGCTGGCGATCCCCGGTCAGCTGGTCGAACTGGAGGGCACCGCCGTCTCTCCCGCGAGCCCGCACTGACAGGTGAGAGGAACCCCGGCCGTCGCACGGCCGGGGTTCCTCATGCCACGGTCACCGTGGATCGGGAAGGTCAGCGTCGCAGGGTGAGGACGCCCGGCCGCCACGGCAGTCGGTTGTACTCGCCGCCCGCGTCAGGGGCCTTGCCCTGGTACAGGAACTGCAGGTTGCAGGGGTCGATGGTCATGGTCTGGTCGGGGTTGTCGCGGACCAGGTCACCGTGGCTGATGTCGTTGGTCCAGGTGGCGCCGCTGTTGGCCTTGCCCGCGAAGGGGTTGCTCTCGGTGGCGGCCTGCGGGGTCCACGTCCCGTTCAGGCTGGAGGCGGTGAAGGAGCGGAAGTAGCGCCCGTTCGCGCCCATCGCCTCGACGATCATGAGGTACTGGTTCTGGCCCTGGACCTTGTAGACCTGCACACCTTCGAACAGGTTGGCCTTCGTGTCGCTCATGATCGTCGTGTACGACGATCCGAAGTTGCCCGGGAAGTTCCCGATCGGCATGCTCGCCCGGTAGATCTTGCCGTTGTCACCGGCGAAGAACAGGTACATGTTCTGGCCGTCGGCGATCAGCGTCTGGTCGATCGGGCCGGTGTCGGAGCCGGAGATGCTCCCGGTGAACAGCGGCTGCGGGGAGGACCAGCCGTTGGGGTTGGTGGGGTCGCTCGACGTGCGGTAGATGAAGGGCCACGAACCCCACTGGTAGGCCAGCACCCAGATCTTCTTGGGCGCGAAGTAGAACAGCGTGGGCGCCACCGCGGCCTGGTTCATCGCGGTCTGGCCGGCCGACGCCATGTCCGACCAGTTGGTGAAGGGGCTGAACATCATCGAGCCGTACGACGACCCCGAGAAGTTGGACGCGTAGACCAGGTGCTTGCCGTTGTGCGTCACGGTGGTGAAGTCCTTCACCGCGTCCCACCCGTGCGCCGGCTGCGCCAGTACGCCCGTCGACGTCCACCGGTACGTCGACGGCAGGGCACACGGGCCGTCCGTCGGCGGGGTCCCGGACAGGCCGGTCCACTTCTGGTTGCTGCCACCGGTGCACGTCCACAGCTGCACCGCCGCGCCGTTGGCCGTGGCGTTGTCCTTCACGTCCAGGCACAGTCCGGACTCCACGCCGACGACCGTGCCGTCGGAGTTCACCCGCCACTGCTGGTTCGCGGCACCGCTGCAGCTCCAGATCTGCACCCGGGTACCGGCCGTGGTCGCGTGACCCGGAACGTCCAGGCACTTGTCGCCGAACACGGTCAGCTGGCCGGCGTCCGTCAGCGTCCACTGCTGGTTGGCCCCGCCCCAGCAGTCGTAGATCTGCAGGTACGTGCCGTTGGTCTGGTCGGCGCCCAGCACATCGAGACACCGGTTCGAACCGACACCGCGCAAGGCGCCGCTGGTGGCCGCCTGGGCCGGGGAGGTGGTGGCGACGAGCAGTGCCGCCAACGCGGCCAGGGCCGCCACCACGGCGGCGAGCGCCGCAGACGGATGACTGCGGCTCAGACTTCCTCTGTGCATGGGAACTTCCTCACCCTTGAGACGAAGAGAGCACCGACAACGGATTGACAGGAACATGACATACACACCACGGAACACATGGAGCACCACCCGCCCTGCCGCACGAGGGAGCGAGTCCCCTCATTCGAAATACCGAACGACATACGAAGTGTCGAGCAACCTGAATGATAGGGAGCCGAGGAACGGCGTCAATACTTCTCGCACACGTCGCCACGGGAACCGAAAGATTCGACGCGCCCGCTCCACGAAAGGTCACACTTCCCGCCACCGACACCTGACCCTCACCCCGCCACCCCCACCCTCCTTCCCCCACAGGCGGCGAAACCCCAGGTCCACGGCCCACCCCTCGCCACATCGAAAGTTTCGGACATCCAACGGAAACTTTTTCTGCCCAGGGCATTGACGATGCCTCATCAACGCCTCGATCATTCCTGTCTGGAAAACCGGCCACAGCTCGAGATCTCGAACCCCCCACCCACCAGATCCGCGCACCTGTGTCGAAGACCGTCCCGTCCCACGACCGCTGTGTCCGGTACTTCCGTGCCACCCGGGTCCCGGCCGGCCCGCCCCGTCCATCCGCCCGACCGCCGAAGGGGAGCGGACGACGCACACCCCACGCTCCGGTCCCTTCCGTGATGTCCACTTTGGAGGCACAGCAATGGGCTCCTACGCCCTTCCCAGATCCGCCGTTCGCCGCAAGATCCGCGGCCTGCTGTTGGCGCTGGTCATCGGCGCCACCGGTACGGCCACCGCCCTGGTCACGCCCCCGACCGCACACGCCGCCGAGAGCACGCTCGGCGCGGCGGCGGCGCAGAGCGGCCGCTACTTCGGCGTCGCCATCGCCTCGGGCAAGCTGGGCGACTCGGCCTACACGTCGATCGCCAACCGCGAGTTCAACTCGGTGACCGCCGAGAACGAGATGAAGATCGACGCCACCGAGCCGCAGCGGGGCCGGTTCGACTTCAGCGCCGCCGACCGCGTCTACAACTGGGCGGTGCAGAACGGCAAGGAGGTGCGCGGTCACACCCTGGCCTGGCACTCCCAGCAGCCCGGCTGGATGCAGAGCCTGAGCGGCGGCGCGCTGCGCCAGGCGATGATCGACCACATCAACGGCGTGATGGCCCACTACAAGGGCAAGATCGCGCAGTGGGACGTGGTGAACGAGGCGTTCGCCGACGGCAGTTCGGGAGCCCGACGGGACTCCAACCTGCAGCGCACCGGCAACGACTGGATCGAGGTCGCCTTCCGCACCGCGCGCGCCGCCGACCCGTCCGCCAAGCTCTGCTACAACGACTACAACGTCGAGAACTGGACTTGGGCCAAGACCCAGGCCATGTACAACATGGTGCGGGACTTCAAGCAGCGCGGCGTGCCGATCGACTGTGTCGGCTTCCAGGCGCACTTCAACAGCGGCAGCCCCTACAACAGCAACTTCCGCACCACCCTGCAGAACTTCGCCGCCCTCGGCGTCGACGTGGCCGTCACCGAACTCGACATCCAGGGTGCCTCGCCCACGACCTACGCCAACGTGGTCAACGACTGCCTGGCCGTCTCCCGCTGCCTCGGCGTCACCGTCTGGGGTGTGCGCGACATGGACTCCTGGCGATCGGGGGACACGCCGCTGCTGTTCAACAACGACGGCAGCAAGAAGCCCGCGTACACCTCCGTCCTCAACGCGCTCAACGGCGGCGGCTCCACGGAGCCCCCCGCGGACGGCGGACAGATCAAGGGCGTCGCTTCGGGCCGCTGCCTGGACGTGCCCAACGCCGCCACCACCGACGGCACCCAGATCCAACTGTGGGACTGCCACACCAACAGCAACCAGCAGTGGACGTACACCGACGCGGGTGAGCTGCGGGTCTACGGCGACAAGTGTCTGGACGCCGCCGGCACCGGCAACGGCGCCAAGGTCCAGATCTACAGCTGCTGGGGCGGCGACAACCAGAAGTGGCGCCTCAACTCCGACGGATCCATCGTCGGCGTCCAGTCCGGCCTCTGCCTCGACGCGGTCGGAGCCGGCACCGCCAACGGCACCCTGATCCAGCTCTACTCCTGCTCGAACGGCAGCAACCAGCGCTGGACCCGCGCCTGACAGGACCTGCCACACGAAGATCACCGAAACCCGTGAGGGCCGCCCCCACACCGGCAGCGGCCCTCACGGCCTGCACGCTCGCCCGACTGATCCGTGTCCTCCGTCTCCCAAGTCCCCGACGCGGGTGGAGGATCCGCTCCTCCACCCGCGTCGCCCAACGTCAGGAAACGGGGAACCATGTCGCGAGGCTCTTGGCCATGGCCGGTACGTCGGTGGTGTCCTGCGCGACTTCCTCGACAGACGGGCCGGCCACGGAGACGGACGGCGGGACCGCACCGGCGCAAACGCCGTTGCACCACAGAAAGACACGCATGGCGAGCCAGGCCGTGGGCTTGTTTCCGTCGATCAGCGCGTGATTGCGGGCCATGTCGCGGACGCCGTGCTCGGTCCCGTTGACCGCCCGGGCGATGGCCAGGATCTCGTCGATCTCGAGGCACCGCACGTCCGTCACTTCAGGTAATCCAGAACCTCCGCATCGCTGTCCATCAGCTCGGCCAGGACGTCATCGACCTTCAGCTCCGCCCGGTTCTGGGCGTCCCGGATGGCTTCAATGGCAAGCACCTGCTTGCTGCGGCCCTCCCGACGAGCCCGCTCGGTGAGCTTCGCGTCAAGGTCGTGGGGGAGCCGGGGCGTCATCGCCATTCGGGCAAGATACCAAGCCGGTATCGAAGCGGGTGGGGCACTGCGGGCAGAGAGAAGGCGTCGCCCATGCAAGCAACCCTCATGGACAGTATGTGAAGTCATCATCACCCCCAGCACTGACAACACTGTTTCTCCTTTGACCGCTTGCGGCCTGGGGGTGCCTGGGTTCGCTCGAACGCCGGGACAACTCCCCTTGCCCTCTTCAGGACTCCGACGGGAGAACCCGGGCCTCGCGACCACCGACCAACCGGCCTGGGCCATCGGCCTCTCCACCGACGTGCCGCCCGAGATCCTGGAGGACCTCACCTTCAACCTGTCCCTCGCGACCGATCACCGCGCCGCCGAGTCACGCTCGGAGACGTCCATGGTCGCGCCGACGCCTCCGGGGGCGTCGGCGTCGACTCCCCAGAGGGGGGCGCTCGGCGGCGGCCGAGGGTGACCGCGCGCCGACCCGATCGAGTCGTTGACGACCCGGCGCGGCGGCCTGGGTTGCGTGGGGTCCCTGGCCGGCGCCGCTACTCGGTTTCTTCGAGGTCCTCAGAGGTGAGTGGCGCGGTGGACTTCTCCGGTTCCTGGTCGACGGCTTCCCCGGCTCGGTAGTACCGCGACGCGCTCTTGTAGCGCTGGTTCTCCTCATACATGATCACGTAGTTGAGGAGCGCGGTGATCTGCCAGGAGGCCGGCAGCGCGGCGGACGCGACCCGCAGCGCCTCGTCCGCGGTCGGTTCCCCCTCTGGGACCCGCAGGATCGTGCCCCCGTGGCCGTCGGGCTCCTCGTAGCGGAAGTTGTACGGCAGCGCGGCCTTCAGGCTTCTCAGGTACGAGCGCAGGTCCACATCGCCCGCGGGGAGGCCGTGGAGCCGCGCCTCGAGGTTGATCGGGTACTGGACGTCGAAGTGGTCCTTCTTGAGGACCGTCCTGTCCCGCCTCCGGCCCGGGTCCTTGCTCCCGAACCCGCTGTTATTCCAGGGGATTCCACCCCTGCTCCGGTGGTGGTTGATGAGGAGCTGCTCGGGGGCCAGGGCCGAGAAGTCCTCGTCCACGTACAGGCAGCGGAACGAGATGTCCGCCAGGTGGATGTTGCGGCGGCCCGAGAGCTTGCGCAGGTGGTTGCGGAGCCGCCCGGGCAGCCCCTTGTGCCGCCGGTCCGCCTTGCCCACGTAGACGAGCGCGCCTTTGTGGTAGAGCTGGTACACGCCCGGGCGTTCCTCCAGCGCCGCGAGGTTCGGCTCGCTCAGTTCGGCGCTCCCGAGCCTCTCCAGCGCCTCGGCGAGCTGGTCCCCGAGTGCTTTCGTGATACTCAGGCGGAAGTGGTCGTGGAACTCCCTGCGGCCGTCCGTGCTCTGCGTCATCGTTCTCTTTCCTCGCGCCAGGGTGGCGAGGACACTCTATGAGGTTGCACACTTCTCGCTCACTCGTTCGAGTGAAATGCCCTGCGAACCGGCCATTCCGCGGTACGATTCGGCCATGGGTGACCAGCCAGAAGAGACCAAGATCCCGCGCGACCGGACAAGCGTGGAGCTGTTCGCGGGCGGGGGCGGCCTCGCGATGGGGGTCCACCGCGCGGGGTTCCGCCCCCTCCTGTTCAACGAGTTCAACAATCGCGCCTGCGAGACCCTGATCGCCAGTGCCGGCCGGGTGCTCGGCGATTCCGGGCTCGTCCTGACCCGGGACACCGCGCCGGTCCCCCCGGCCCCCGGCAAGCCCGCCCCCCTGTACCCGGGTGACGTGCGCGAGCTCGACCTCCGTAAGTTCGAGGGCGAGGTCGATGTCCTGGCCGGCGGGCCGCCCTGCCAGCCGTTCAGCGCCGGCGGTGTCGCGAAGGGCGACGAGGACAAGCGGAACATGTTCCCCGCCGTCTTCAACGCCGTCCGCGAGATGCGGCCCAAGGCCGTCATCTGTGAGAACGTCCGCGGACTCCTCCGGCCCTCATTTGCTGGTTACTTCGAGTACATCAAGAACGAGCTTCGCCTACCCTTCATGGAGCGCGACCCCCGGCGGACGTGGCAGGAGCACAACCGCTCGCTGATGGAGGCCCTGGGTGAGCCGGACCCGATGTCCCACGGCCTGGACGTCGACGGCGGCCTCCCGGTCGGGGACCGCGACCCCGATCGCTACCGGGTGATCGCCTTCCCCGTCAACGCCGCCGACTACGGCGTTCCGCAGGTGCGGAACCGCGTGGTCATCGTCGCCTTCCGGGCCGACCTCGGCGTCGACGTCGTCAGGGACTTCGCCCACGAGGTCAGGGCCCATCCCTTCTCGCAGGCCGCCCTCTACCGTTCCATGCGGGACGGGTCCTACTGGGACCGCCATGACGTCGAGCCTCACGTCAGGGAGCGCGTCATGGCGCGCCTGCCCCGGGACGTCGAGGACGACGGGCGTCGGCCATGGCTCACCTTCCGGGACGCGATCAGGGGTTACCGCGCCGACGGCGAGCGGCTTGACCCGCTGCCCGAGGTCGACCACGCGCGACTCGACGAGAAGCGCGACTTCGGCGAGGGTCTCTTCACCGGGCACATCGGCTGGCCCGGCGCCCGGATCTACAAGGGCCACACCCCCAATGAGCTGGATCGCCCCGCCAAGACAGTGAAGGCCGGGGTCCACGGTGTCCCGGGCGGTGAGTCCGTGATGGAGCTCGACAAGCGTGTCGAGGACCCGTCCGCCCCGGGCGGCTGGCGCTACCTCCACCGGTACATGACCGTCCGTGAGACGGCCCGCGTCATGACCTTCCCCGACAAGTGGGTCGGCTGCGGCCCACGCGGCGAGCAGATGCGGCAGCTCGGCAACGCCGTCCCGGTGGTCCTCGGCGAGTTCTTCGCCAGGGCGGTCTCGCACGCCTTGGACGCGGCCGGACAGTGACGCCCGCGACCCGGCCGGCCGAGCGCGCCGGACGATGGAAGGAGAGCCTCCCTCCCGAGGGCGCCTACAAGCGACGGGCCGGCGCGGCCGCGCCGGCCGTTGAGCAGGACCGCGCCGCTGGCGGACGCCACCGCCGCGCGGTGGACCTCGGCAACGGCCGCTACGCGCGCGCCTCCATCGCGTTGAAGCTCTACCGGCGCACGCGGCGCATCCGCGCCTACCTCCGCTGGTCGTGCGATGGCGTCACGCGGGAGCGCTACGTCTGCGAGGTCGACTACCTCACCCGCGGCGAGAACCTGGCCGAGGCGTGGCGCCAGGCACGGCTGATGGGTCTGGTCACCGATCCCCCGCCGCCCGAGGGCTCCACGGCGTCCTCCCAGGCCGTCCGGGCCGTCATGCGCGCCAACCGCGGGAAGGACACCGCACCGGAGCTGGCTCTGCGCAGGCTTCTGCACGCGAGCGGCCTGCGCTACCGGGTTGACGCCCGCCCTGTGCCCCAGGTCCGGCGCCGGGCTGACCTGGTGTTTCCCGGCGTCAGGGTGGCCGTCTTCGTCGACGGCTGCTTCTGGCACGGCTGCCCGGAGCACTACCGGCCCGCGACCCGCAACGCCGAGTTCTGGCAAGAGAAGATCGAGGGCAACAGGAACAGGGACCGCGAGACCAACGAGATTCTCCGGGCGGCCGGTTGGAGCGTGATCCGTGTGTGGGAGCACGAGGCCCCGGAGACGGCGGCCGAGCTGGTCTCACGGGAGGTTCGGGCTCGGCGATCGGGTTCCCGGTCCTCGCCCTCTCTCGTTAAAGGGGACGGCCGCTGAGCAGGTCGTCCACGGCGTCCGCCAGCCGCCGCAGTACGACCTTCCCGTCCTCCGTGCTCACCGCCATGACCTTCTCACCCAGGTTGAGGCCGGCCTGGACGAGAAGGCTCACGGGCAGCAAGGGTGCCATCCTCCTGGATGACCACTTCCTGCGGGTCCTGGATCACACGGACAGTGTCCCACTGCCCCATGGCGGGTCACCTCCCGGACGCACTCGTCAGAGATGGGCGAACTGGGGCTGGCCGATCCAGCCGTCGGTGAACACCGGGTGGACCTTGAGGAAGGCGATGGTCTCCCTGCGTTCGTCGCCTGTGCGCAGGCGCCGAACGCCCTTGGTGACGCCGGCGAGCCGCCGCGTCACGTCCTCCACGGTCTCCTCACGGATCCGGCCGTGTTCGTCGGCCGCCGCGACGTCCAGGCGCAACTCGTCGCCCAGTCGGTTCCTGGCGTCGGCGTTGTAGTGGACCGGGCTATCGCCGCTGATGATCCGCACAGCCGTGACCATGCTGGCGACGGCGCTCCGAACGCCCCCCGCGTTCGGCTGGTCGTTCAGTACCCGCATCCGCCGTCCGCCCGGCGACACATGCTCGCCCGCCATGGTCCGGAACCGTCGTCCCCACTGACCGCGCGTCCGGATATTCCTCGCCTCCGTGCCAGAACACGTGCTCCTTCCCCATTCCGTCCGGCACCTCACGCAGGACGGGGAGCACCGGCAGGGTGGCGGTGGGGCGGAGGTCTTCGGCGTCGCGCCAGGTCGTGCTGACGTCCACGTGGCTGAAGACGAAGACCGCTGTCGGGGAGACGTCGGCGGGGGCGGCCCGCTTGTGCAGGACGACACACGGGTCGCCAGTGCTCGCCAACGTGACGTGCGCGTCGGGGATAACCTCGTCGTAGCGCATGGTCCTTCTGTCCTTACCGTCGGATTTCGCTGCTGTCATGTCATCAGCCGGGCGTGAGGCGCGCACGGCGTTTCGTCAAGTCCACTTGGGGAGTCCACCAGAGCGGTCTGGCACTCCCCCTCCGCGCAGCCGTGACGCACTCGCGCGGTACCTGACGCGAGGTCGAGGATCACCGCCAGGACGCAGCCCTCCACGACGCCGAGCTCGATGGCGTGACGGCGGAGGGTGGAGACCTGCGCGAAGCTGGCCGCGCGGGTGACGGTGAGCGGCGCGTGCCCCCCGGCCGTGGCGAACGTGCGGCGCATGGGGGTCTGCCGCAGCCCCAGCCTCCAGGTCAACCACGAGTGCACACGGACACCGCTGCCCCGCAGGACGTCCCTGTCGACCGGGATCCGCAGACCAAGGACGTCACCCCGCACGGCCATCGAGTCCGGCCTGGGCGGTTCGGGTTCCTCGATCGGCTGGGCCCCGCGTGCGACGAGGTCGATCAGACCGTCAGGCGTCCTTCCGATCTGGTCGCTGAGGAGACACTGCCGGAGCCTCGACGCGCTCACCGGGTATACCTGCCTGACCTGCGTGAAGAGGGCTCTTTGGGTGATCGGCCCCTTCTCGGTGACCACCGCCACAACCGCCTCGATGGCGTTGCCGTACGGGGCGACACGCAGGTGCGACCACTCGACCAGTGCCCACGTCCCCTCTGGCCGGGCCTGAACGAAGCGGTCGTCACGCCGCAGCCCTTCTCGTGCCGCGGCGACGGACGTCACCCCCATGGGTTCGACCAGCTCCTCCGCCGGGCAGGGACGTCCGGCGTCAAGGAGGTGGAGGTAGGCGGAGTCACGTCTTCTCAGCTTGCGACGGACCCAGTGGCCGGCCTCGTCGCGGACGACTCGTGACCGAGGGTCGCCGAGGAGCTCGGCGACGTCCACCCCTTCGGGTACCCCGACGACGCGCGCCTCCTCGTCCAGGCCGTCCCCTCGTACGGGAGCCCTGTCGACCAACCGCGACAGCCTTCGGTCGAGCTCGTCGGGGTCTGTGGTCCACCAGCCTCGCAGCGGGCCCGCCCACGTCCGCGGTGCCCGCAAACCCGCCTCGGCCAGGAGCACCTCCAAGATCACGTGATCCTCCGCGCGCAGGGCGGCCGCGAGATCCTCCCTGCGAACGGCGGGAGCGGCGCCGACCTGCTGGGCGACGGCGCGCCACGTCGGCGTCACCGAGTCGGCCATGAACGCGAGCTTTCCCTGCCCTTCACTGATGATCTGCCGGGCCCTCTCCCGAGTCATCCCGAACCTCGCGCCAGCCTCCTCCAGGGAGTGCCCCGCCGCCCGGGCCTCGATGACCCCTCGGGCCCTGTCGTCGAACACCGTGTCCCATGCCTTGGTCAACCACTCCCGCAGCTCCATGACCGCCCCTTACATCTCCTGGAAGTAGATGACCCGCACGCCCAGGAACCTGGCCACGCGGTCATGCAGGGCCTTGTCCTCACGTTTCACGGGAGAGGAGAAGGGCTCGACGACGCAGATCGTCCAGGGCGCGGTCTCCCCGCTCGACCGGTCGAGGACTGCGGGCCACACCAGGTGCTTGAAGCTGCCGTTGGGGCCGATGACGAAGTGGAGTTCGTCGTCCTCCGCGCCCATCCTGCGGACCTTCGCTCGCGTGGGCTTCTGACGCTTGGAGCCGGGAACGAGTTCCCACTCACCGCCCAGGGACTTCTCGATGATCTCCTCAAGCGTCGCGGCCGGCTGACTGACGTACTTCGAGTACCTGTGGTCGCCTCGAAGCGCCCGCGGGTACTCCTTCATCGCGATGTCCTTGAGCCACGGCCGGATGTTCGCCGCGCTGCCCAGGTGTCCGACCAGGCGGCCTCCGATCTTCGGGTCGTCGGTCCATCTCTGGTAGAGGAGCGTGTGCTCGTCGTCGCTCTGGGCGAACCAGTCGGCCTTCGCCGCCTGCGAGTAGACGAGCCGCAGGACGGCTTCCTCGACCTCGGTCGGGATGTTGTACTTGCTCACTGGATTCCTTTCGGCATGGGGAACTGAAGACGGACCTCGTCCGCTGCGGTCTCGAGGTCCGCGGCGTCCTGGATCCACATGTCCATGAGGGAGCCGACGGTCTCGTCCTGGAACTCGATCCGCGAGGCGTGCGGGAGTTCCAGGTGTTCGGCCTCCGTGGCCTCCAGGGTCCGGCGGAGGTTGAGGGCCGCCGCGGCGCGGCGGATGTCCGTCACGAAGTCGAGGACCTTGAGCGCCTTCTTGTTGGGACTCAGGCGCAGCCCGCGGCCGAGCTGCTGGACGAAGATCCTTCGACTGTGGGTGACGCGCAAGAAGGCGATCAGGTTCACGTCGGGTACGTCGACGCCTTCGTTGAACACGTCCACGCATGTGATGACGGGTACGCGCCCGAGACGGAACTCGTTGAGGAGGATGTTGCGGTGCCGCTTGGGCAACCCGCTGTGCAAGTAGGAGGCGTTGACCCACTGCGGGTCGGAGACCGAGAGGAACTCCGCCATGTGCTCGGCGTGTTCGATCGTCTGGCAGAAGACGATCGCGCGGGGCTCCACGGTCTCCCGCCAAGCGGCCCGCAGATGCTCCACGATCTCCTCGTCCCTCTGCGGGAGGAAGAGGTGACGGTTCAGGTCCTTGATCGAGTATCCGTGGCGACTGATGTCCCTGACGGTGTCCCAGTCGACCCCGTCGGCATAGAGACGGTAGTCGACAGCGGCCAGAAATCCCTTGGCCATGCCCTCGGCGATGCCCATGGTGAAGCTGGGATAGCCGAAGCGCGCGGTGATATCGAACTTGTCGCCTCTCCACGGGGTGGCGGTCACCCCGAATTGGGCCGCAGCGGAACACAGATCGAGAAGTTCCGCAAACCTGCCAGTCTCCGCGACGTGGTGGGTCTCGTCGATCATGATGAGGTCGGGCCGGTACCCGTTTCGGGCGGCGGCGAGCGCGGACTCGACGGTCGCGACGACCACTCCCTCCAGGTTCCTGGGCTTATCCTCACCTGTGAGGAGGCGGGTGGGGACGGTCTTCGGGATGTGCCGCCACAGCGCCTTCTCGAGCTGTTCGACCAGGTCTCGCATGTGCGCCACGACGAGGACCTTCGCCTGGGGCCGCGACGCGAGGAGGTTCCCGATGACTTCCCCGCCCACGACGGTCTTGCCCAGACCTGTGGCCAGGACGAGGAGGGCCGAGCCTTCGGCCGCCAGGTCACGCTCGATGGCCCGGACCGCGTCGGCCTGGTACGGCCTCAGTTCGTACGGGCTAGGCACCCGCTCCGGCATGCGCTCGCCGATGGTCTGGAGCGTGGCACCGTGCCAGAGCGCGATGTCTACGCCGATACCGGCCAGGTCCCGGCGACGCGCCTCGGCCGTGGCGGTGATGTTGGTGTTGGTCGCCAGGACGGCCTTGTCCGCGCGGTAGTGGGTGCGGGCCCGCTCGAGGTCGTCGACGCCGACGTGGTCCGCCGTGCCATGCGCCTTCCACTTGCTCTGGAACACCCACTGCTCACGGTTCCGCACGGCCAAGAGATCGGCGCCGTGGTCGTTGGCACCGTCCACGACACGGACATCGTGGAACCCCAGGTGCCACAGCATCCTCTCGAGGGCCTTGGTGAGCCCCGCCGGGCCTCCGTCACGAAGCTCGGCGGGGGACAGGAACACCGCGCTCACTCGTCACCGGCCAGCGCGTCGGCGAGCAGGGTGACGCTGAGACGGGCACGCTGCAACTGGAGGACAGTGGCCTCGTCGGCGAAGGTTCCGATCGTGGCCACGTCGGCGAGGTAACCGGTGACCAGCGCCAGACTCAGGGAGCGGGCGGCCGGCGACTGCACGGTTGCGTACGGGCCCCGGAAGACGTGGCCGTCGAGGAACACCTCGGGCATGGCCTCCACGAGGCGGACCAGGGCCAGCGGGGGGAGGTAGGTGATGAATCCGGCGTCCTCACCGAGGGATCCGACCGCGCCGACGCGCCCGGACGCGATCATCGACGACTCGATGGCGTGCTGCTCCTCCTCGGTCAGGCGGTCGAACACCTCCCGGTAGGCCCCGGTGCTGTTGAGCTCCGCCATCGCGCGGCTGCGGATCTCGTTGAGCAGGTCGCGTGCCTCGGCGCCGACCGTGGTGCCGTCCAGCGCGCTGTCCTTCAGGGACTCGGCGCGGATGCCGGCGAGGAGCTGGGACGGGGCCCACGGGGAACGCGAGCGGACCTTCAGCAGCGGGGCGAGTTCCGCGAGGAGGAGGTCCGCGTAGTCCGCGCCGAACCTCTTGAAGACCTCGTGCTCGGTGTCGAGGAAGGCGACGAGCTCGTTGCCCGCGCGCTGGTCAAGGAGGACCGGGACGGCCGCGCCCGTGTCGTCATGAAGGCGCTCGCCGTTCTTCAGCAGCCGGGTCTCCACGTTCAGGTAACCGAGGTCCGGGTGACCGAACGGACGACTGAGGTAGGAGTGCCGCGTCGAGGTGGCCTCGTAGCGGGCCAGGCGCTCGCTGCGGGTCTCGGTCTTGGGCTTCACCACGGTGGGGGCGCCGCCACCCGCCTCCGGGCCGGGAGCCGGGGTGGCCACGGGCGTGGTGCCGGACGCGGGCGCGTCGGCGGGCACGCCGAGGGCGTCCAGGACGGCCTGCTCGTCGGCCTGGCTGGGGACACTGGCCTCGGTCTTGGCCTGCTTACCCTTGTTCTTGATCTCCTCGTGCTCGAGGACCGCCTGCCACCAGCGCTCGTCGGTCTGGAAGTCCGGGTTGCCCCTCTGGAATTCCTGGCCCCAGCGGCGGGTCTCCTCGTGGATGGGCCTGCGGCCATCGCCGGGCACCAGGCAGCGGAGACCGGCGTCGTTTCGGCGGTATCCCTTGTAGAGCTGGGCCAGGGGGCTGGTGTTCTCGGGGTAGCCGAGGGACTCGGCTCGCTTGGGCTGGAGCGGGGCGACGCCACGCAGCAGTTCCACGGCGGTGCGCCAGCTCCGGTCCGCGTACTCGAAGGCGTCCTTCTGGTAGGTGACGGGGACGTGGTCGAGGTGAATCTCGCCGATGACGCGGCCGCCCTGGTGGGCGAGTTCGACGGGGTACTCGGGGTCCTCGTTGCCTGGCACGCCGTCGGGGTTGTTCCAGGTGAACAGCTGCTTGTCCCAGCGCAGGATCTTCCGGCCGTTGCGGAGGAAGTCGATGCCGTAGTCGGTCTTGTGGAGGTAGCGCTGGATGCCGAGCCAGCCCCAGATGCGGCGCTTCCGCCACGACAGCCTGTCACTCCCGCAGTCGGAGCAGACGTCACCCTGGGTCAGCTGCCACTGACCGCAGTCGGAGCAGGCGATGCCGTCCTGCAGCTCCTCGTCGATCTCGATGTAGGCGGGGATCCGCTCCTTGCCGTTGTACAGCACGGAGCGGTCGTCTCCCCAGCGGCAGTGCCGGACCGGCTTGACCTTGGTGCCGCCCACATAGAGCTCGAAGCCGCGCGCGTCCAGGATCCACGAGTAGACGGAGCCGAGCACGTTGCGGAGCAGCGATCCGTTGCGGCGGAGCCATTCCACGCGCTTCCCGTGCAGCCGGTCGATGATGATCCTCGTCCCGTGCTGGGCGGGGTCACTCTTCGGCTCGGTGATGTCCGTGGCCTCGAAGTCGTCCTTGATCTGGTCGAGGTCGATCTCGACACCGATCCACTCGGTGTCACCGGGCCGCGTCGTCAGGACGCGGGTGCGCTTGCCCAGGCGAGCCGTGGCCACGTTGAAGCCCATGCCGAACAGGCCGAGCTTGTCGTGCATGTCGTTCCCGGACCAGCCTGCCCGTACCGCCCGCTCGAGTCGCTCATAGTCCATGCCTCGACCGGTGTCGGTGACGACGAGTTCCCCACTGGAAGAGGAGGGCAGAGAGACGCTGACCCTGTAGCCGTCGGGCCACTCGGCCCCGGACCGGTCGATCTCGCTGAAGTCGTCGAAGGAGTTGTCGACAAGCTCGGCCACGCACTGCCACTCGTCGAACTCGATCTCGCCCAGCATGCGGAGCACACGGGCGGAGGGGGTGATCTTCACTCGGGCTGAAGCCTCTCTCCGAGAGAACCGACACGCTCAGGGCCGCCGCGTCCGCCAACGCAGGGCGAAGCAGCCCGACTCGGACGAGTCGCGCGTAAACCCAGAGCGTATAGCCGCCCACTGACAACCCGTCCGCTGTCGCGGAAACCCCGCAGGACACCTCTGCGTGTGGCACGCTGACCGGTGCCGCGGCACACCTCCCGACATCTCAAGGATGAGGGGGGACTGCGGGGTCCCCAGCTCCAGCCTTGATGCGGTCATGCCTCGCACCGCAGTGTTCAAGACCGGGTGGAAGCGAGGGCTTCCGACGAGAGCGCAGCTACGCGCCCACTCCGATCTCCGCTACCCTGTTGGTGCCCTCTTGGCGTGAGATCCCACAGGGCGTTCTCTGGCAGAGAACCGCAGCAGGACCGCCGTCCGCGCGGCGCACACCCCGCGGACGGCACCACAGATGGTGTCCGCCGTCCCTGCTCCTCCGCGTTCTAGGAGGCTCCCGATGCCTCGGGACCACCGCCCCCCCGCATCCGCACGTCCCGATCGCTCCAGCGCGCCCGAGCCGACGCCTGAAGGAAAACCGCCGTTCCTGTCGCAGCGCACCGCGCTGATCCTCTTCATGGCTGTCAGCATCGGTGTGAGCGTGGGCCTGCTGCCCCTCTCCGCCGGGAACAACCCGGCGGTGGCTGTGATCGCCGGCCTCATGGCCGCCGCGGGCAGCGCGCGCGAGCCACCAACCCTTGGAGCAGCAGGAGCGACCTGCGGCGCAACGCAGACGGCATCACCAGGTGCTGGTCATCGTCCCTGAGCGCAGCCACAGCCGGATGAGGGCGCACCAGCCGCGCGGGCACGTGGACCGGACCGCTCGCCGCCGACCGCTGACTGCGCGTTGGGATGCGGGCCCTCCGCAAGGAAGAACTCCAGGCCGAGCCCACCGTACGGAACCTTCTCGATACGGCGACCTTCCGGCTCCATGCCGTGCCGCTTCGCGTGCTTGACGACGCGCCGCCACTCCGCGACCTCGTCGTCGCTCGGGTCCGTGAATCGAACGCGTCCTTCAGCCAAGAGCCGCTCGACCAACTCCTGCGCTTTCGCCCTCCGCGCCTGAGCGACAGGACGCTCGCTGTACGACGACGATGAATCGCTCGGCACGGCGGCATCGCCACCCTCTCGAACGGCGCAGGTGCACGGTCATAGGTGGCACGTACCGTACGCGCCGACAAGCGCACCCACCCGGCGATCCGACGCGCGCGTTACCCCTCGGGCAGGACCGTGGCCGCCCACGCACGTTCCTCAGCCCACGTTGCAGCCCAGGCCACAGCATCCCGAGATCACCTGACACACCATCAGAACGAGCGTCAAATGAGCGTCAAGATGTCGCCCGTAACGCCCATCTCGCACACCGAGTAAAGCCGCAGGTCAACGGCCCTTTTCGGCAGGCTCAAGGACCGCGACACACTCCACATGATGCGTCATCGGGAACAGGTCGAACACCCGCAGCGTCCGCACCCGGTACCCCCCGTCCCGGAAGTACCCCAGGTCCCGGGCCAGTGCTGCCGGGTCGCAGGCCACGTAGGCGATCCGGCGTGCCCCCAGCGACGACAGGTGCTGCACCGTCTTGCGTCCCGCGCCCGCGCGCGGCGGGTCCAGGACGATGAGGTCGACCTCGTCGATGCCCGTGCGCGGCAGGACGGACTCCACCTTGCCCTGCTCGATCCGCACCCGGTCGAAGCCGGCGAGGTTGTGCCGGGCGTCCTCGACCGCGCGCTCGCCGGACTCGACGCCGAGGACGGCGCCCTTGTCGCCCACCCGGTCGGCGAGGGCGCCGGCGAAGAGGCCGACGCCGCAGTAGAGGTCGAGGGCCATGTCGCCCTTGCGCGGCAGGAGGCCCTGCATGACCGCCTTGACGAGGGTGTCGGCGGCCTTGGGGTGGACCTGCCAGAAGCCGCCGTTGCCGACGCGGTAGGTGCGGTCGTCGGCGCGTTCGCGGACGAAGGGGCGGCCGTGGACGCGGTGGACGCCGCCGTCCTTCTCGCCGACCCGCATGACGGAGACCGGGCGGTCCAGTTCGACGATGGGCAGGCGGGCGCCCGGTCGCGGGGTCAGGATGACCTGGCGGTCCTGGGAGCCGGTCGCGGCGATCGCGTCGACGGACTCCATGCCCGTCCAGTCCCGCGCCTCGATGCCCAGCTCGCTGACACCCTCCGCGGCGATCATGCAGTGGTCGATCGGCTGGACCTCGTGCGAGCGGTGCTTGCGCAGGCCCGCCCGGCCCTCGGCGTCGACCGCGTACTGCACGCGCGTGCGCCAGGACGGGACCTGGCCGGCGGGCACCTTGTCGCCCTCGGCCGGCATCACCGTGCCGTCCCAGCCGGCCTCCTCGGGGGTGAGGCCCGCCAGGCGCTTCAGCTGCTCGGCGACGACCTCGCCCTTGAGGCGGCGCTGAGCGCCCGGCTTGGCGTGCTGCCAGTCGCAGCCGCCGCAGCGGCCGGGACCGGCGAAGGGGCAGGGCGCCTCGATGCGGTCCTTGGAGGCGTCCAGGATCTCCACCGCGTCGGCGCGCAGGAAGCGTGCGCCCTCCTCGCCCTCCGTCACGCGGGCCACGACCCGCTCGCCGGGCAGGGCGTGCCGTACGAACAGCACCTGTCCCTCGGACGTACGGGCGATGCAGTGGCCGCCGTGGGCGACGGGGCCGATCTCGACCTCGTACTCCTCCCCCACCAGCGAGACCCCCCGGGACTCCGCCTGCGATTTCATCGGTTCTGCGTGCATGGCGGGTGACTCCAGAGAACGGGACGACAAGGCACGGCCGCCGGAAGGCGGGCGCCGGAGGACAACAGCCGACCAGTCTACTTCGACGGCGAGGACTCCTTGGCCCGGTCGGACTGCGCCGGCCCCCGCCGGACCGCGCCCGGCGCGCTCCAGTCCTGCCGCTTGCGGGCGCGCCGCTTGGCGGCCTCGGAGGACTGGAGCTGGTACGGGACGGAGGTGACCATGACGCCCGGGGTGAAGAGCAGGCGGCCCTTGAGGCGCAGGGCGCTCTGGTTGTGGAGCAGGTGCTCGTACCAGTGGCCGACCACGTACTCGGGGATGATCACGGAGACCGCGTCGCGCGGGGATTCCTTGCGCAGGCTCTTGACGTACTCGATGACCGGTCGCGTGATCTCGCGGTAGGGCGAGTCCAGCACCTTCAGCGGTACGGCGATGCCGCGCCGCTCCCACTCCTCGCGCAGCGCTTTGGTCTCGGCCGGGTCGACGTTGACGCTGAGCGCCTCCAGGGTGTCGGAGCGCATGAGCTTGGCGTAGGCGAGAGCCCGGAGGGTGGGGCGGTGGATCTTGGAGATGAGGACGACCGAGTGGACGCGGGAGGGGCGGACCATGTCGTCGGTCTGCCCTTCTTCCGGGTCCTCGGGGGCCGCGATCTCCTCGGCGACGCGGTCGTAGTGCTTGCGGATGGCCGTCATCGTCGCGAAGAAGATGCACATGCCGAGCAGGGCGACCCAGGCACCGTGGGTGAACTTGGTCGCCAGGACGACCACCAGGACCAGGCCGGTGAAGAAGGCGCCGAAGGCGTTGATCGCGCGGGAGCGGATCATGCGGCGCCGGGCGGCCGGGTCCTTCTCGGTGGCCAGGTGACGGTTCCAGTGACGGACCATGCCGATCTGGCTGAGCGTGAAGGAGACGAAGACACCGACGATGTAGAGCTGGATGAGGCGCGTCGAGTCGGCTCCGTAGATGAAGACCAGGAGCATCGCGGCGCCGGCCAGGAGCACGATGCCGTTGGAGAAGGCCAGGCGGTCGCCGCGGGTGTGGAGCTGGCGGGGCAGGTAGCGGTCCTGGGCGAGGATCGAGCCGAGCAGCGGGAAACCGTTGTACGCGGTGTTCGCGGCGAGGAAGAGGACGAGCGCGGTGGCGGCGGCCAGGACGATGAACAGGAAGCTGCCCTCGCCGAAGACCGCCTCGGCGACCTGCGAGATCACCGGGTGCTGCACATAGTCCGCGCCGAGCGGGACGCCGTCGTGGAAGAGGTCCTTGGCCGGGTTCTCCGACATGCGGACGTCGGTCGCGGCGGCCAGCGCGATGATGCCGCAGAACATGGTGACGGCGAGCAGGCCCATCAGCGCGAGGGTGTTGCCCGCGTTCTTCGACTTGGGCTTGCGGAAGGCCGGGACGCCGTTGGAGATCGCCTCGACGCCGGTGAGGGCGGCGCAGCCGGAGGAGAAGGCGCGCAGCAGCAGGAAGACCAGGGCGAAACCGGCCAGGCCGCCGTGTTCCGGCTTGATCTCGTAGTCGGCGGTGGGGGCGCGCATGGTGTCGTCCAGGACCAGCCCGCGGAAGGCACCCCAGGCGATCATGATGAAGACGCCCGCGACGAAGACGTACGTCGGGATGGCGAAGAGCGTGCCCGACTCCTTGACGCCGCGCAGGTTCATCAGGGTCAGCAGCAGGATGACGGCGACGGCGCAGAGGACCTTGTGCTCGACCACGAAGGGGATCGCGGAGCCGAGGTTCTCGATGCCGGACGAGATGGAGACGGCGACGGTCAGGACGTAGTCGACCAGCAGGGCGCTCGCGACCGTGAGCCCGGCCTTCGGGCCGAGGTTGGTGTTCGCCACCTCGTAGTCGCCGCCGCCGCTCGGGTAGGCGTGCACGTTCTGCCGGTAGGAGGCGACCACGGTGAACATCAGCACGACGACCGCGACCGCGATCCAGGGGCTGAAGTGGTACGCCGACACGCCCGCGATGGACAGGACCAGCAGGACCTCGCCGGGCGCGTAGGCCACGGAGGACAGCGGGTCGGAGGCGAAGACGGGGAGGGCGATGCGCTTCGGCAGGAGCGTTTCGCCCAGCCGGTCACTGCGCAGTGCGCGCCCGATGAGAATCCGCTTGGGCACGTCGGTCAGTTTGGACACAACAGAGGATCGTAAGCGTTCGAACGGGCGCGCGCCCACCCGCCACCCCCGATCGGCTCGCCGTCTGCTCTACGGGTGAACTCGGGGCCCGCACGGCTGCGGATTCCGTAGGGCGCGCGGTCGGCGTGCCTGAATGACTGCCTATATGACGAACGGTCCCCGATCGGCGTCCGCTCCCCGGCCGTTGCACCGCCCCCTGGAGGTCCCATGCACCTGAGCGCAGAGCTGATCGGCGGCGCCGTCACCCTGGTCGGCCTCGGAATCCTCACTCTCGCGAGCATCCGCAGCATCGGCCGGCGCGGATCCTCGGCCGGCGGCTGACCCGGCGGGTGACCGGTGGCCGACCCGGCGGGTGACCGGTGGCCGACCCGGTGGGAGAGCCCCGGTCGCGCCCCGGGTGACCCCGGGGTTGAGACGGCCCCTGCGAGCGCGGGAGGCTTGCCGCTACGTTGGGGGCGGACGACGGGGAACCCGGCTCACGCCCGGAATCAGGTCTTCCCGGGGCCCCGAGCGGCGTCGGGGTCGGCGGTCACCGGCATGATGTTCCCCTGCGGCCCCGCACACCGGCCGCGACGTGTCGCCAGGCGAGCCGAAAGAGAGACATGAGCAGGACATCCACTAAGGCCGGCGGGCCCGCAGAGAGCGGGGTGTGAGGCGATGCACATCGTGATCATGGGCTGCGGTCGCGTGGGCTCCGCCCTCGCGCAGACCCTGGAGCAGCAGGGGCACACGGTCGCCGTGATCGACCAGGACCCCACCGCCTTCCGCCGCCTCGGTTCCACGTTCGGCGGCCGCCGGGTGACCGGCATCGGCTTCGACCAGGACACCCTGCGCGAGGCGGGCATCGAGGAGGCGGGCGCCTTCGCCGCCGTCTCCAGCGGTGACAACTCCAACATCATCGCCGCCCGGGTGGCCCGCGAGATGTTCGCCGTGGAGAACGTCGCCGCCCGTATCTACGACCCGCGCCGCGCCGAGGTCTACCAGCGTCTGGGCATCCCCACGGTCGCCACCGTCCGCTGGACGGCCGACCAGATGCTGCGCCGGCTGCTCCCCTCGGGCGCCGAACCGCTGTGGCGCGACCCCACCGGCGGGGTCCAGCTCGCCGAGGTACATACCTCGGCGTCCTGGGTCGGCCACAAGATCAGCCGGCTCCAGGAGGAGACCGGGGTGCGCGTGGCGTTCGTCACCCGGCTCGGGGAGGCGATCCTGCCGACCTCGCAGACCGTGTTGCAGGAGGGTGACCTGGTGCACGTGATGATGCGCACCGACGAGGTCGACAAGGTCGAGGCGGCGTTCGCCCAGGGTCCCGAAGAGGAGGGCGGTCACTGATGAGGGTCGCCATTGCCGGAGCCGGTGCGGTCGGCCGTTCGATCGCGGGTGAGCTGCTGGAGAACGGGCACGAGGTCCTGCTCATCGACAAGGCGCCGACCGCGATCTCGGTCGAGCGGGTGCCGATGGCGGAGTGGCTGCTCGCGGACGCGTGCGAGATCACGTCCCTGGACGAGGCGGCGCTCCAGCGCTGCAACGTCGTCATCGCCGCGACGGGCGACGACAAGGTCAACCTGGTCGTCTCCCTGCTGGCCAAGACGGAGTACGGCGTTCCGCGCGTCGTCGCCCGGGTGAACAACCCGAAGAACGAGTGGCTGTTCAACGAGTCCTGGGGCGTGGACGTCGCCGTCTCCACGCCGCGGCTGATGTCGGCCCTGGTCGAGGAGGCGGTGAGCGTCGGCGATCTCGTCCGGCTGCTGCGCTTCAGCCACGGCGACGCCAACCTGGTGGAGCTGACCCTGCCGGAGGAGTCGGCGCTGGCCGGCACGCAGGTCGGCGACGTGGAGTGGCCCGAGGACACCTCGCTGGTCACGATCATCCGCGGCACCCGGGTGCTGACGCCGTCCGGGGAGGACTCCCTGGAGGCCGGCGACGAGCTGCTGTTCGTGGCGGCTCAGGCCCGCGAGGAGCAGCTGGAGGACCTGCTGTCGGCGCGTAAGGGCAGCACGGCGCGCTGACCTGTCCACGGCCCGCGTACGACGGTGGGGTGCCCGGAGATCTCCGGGCACCCCACCGTCGTACGCGGGACCGACACCCTGTCCGGGGCCCGACGCCGTACGCGGGACCGACACCGTGTCCGGGGCCGACGCCGTACGCGTCGTCCCGCCGGTGCGTCAGCCCTTGCGGTGCCTGCCGCCGGGCGCGGGATCGAGGGCGTCTTCGCCCCGGGCCTCGCGCTCGGCCTTCGCTCGCTCCTCGCGCTCCTTCTCGGCCTGCTCCGCCGCCTCCATCTCCGCGAAGACGTCGATGGGGGCCGGAGCCTTGGCCAGGAAGACCCAGGTGAGCCAGACGGCGAGCAGGAAGGGCGGGATCTTCAGGGTGACCAGGACCCAGCCGAGCTGCTCGGTGTCGGCCCACCAGTACAGCGGGAAGAGGATCGCGGACTTGGCGAGCAGGATGAAGCCCCAGGCGTAGCTCGCCTTGGTGTACGCCTTCTTGCGGCCCGGGTTGCGGGTGCGCCAGGAGAGGTTCTCCTTGAAGACCGGGCCGAGGATCAGACCGATCAGGGGCACGCCGGCCAGCGAGGTGACGATGTACGCCAGGGCCAGGCCCAGGGTGTAGAGCATGCCCGGCAGGTAGAAGTTCTTGGCGTTGTCGGTCATCATCGCGAAGACCACGCCGAAGGCGACGCCGAAGACACCGCTGAACGCGTGCTTGACGGTGTCCTTCATCGCCAGCCGGACCACGACCAGCACCAGCGACACGGCCAGCGCCGCGATCGCCGACATGTGCAGGTCGTTGTTGAGCGTGAAGATGGTGACGAAGAGCAGGCCCGGCAGCACCGTCTCGACCATGCCCCGCACGCCGCCGAACGCCTCGAACAGCGCGGCCTCGGTGACCGCCCGTGCGTCGTCGGCTTCCGTGTCCTGGGTGTCTTCCGTCGGCTTGTCGAGCGACGTCACCGGCTACTCCCGTCCGAGGGGTCTCAGTTCGTATTTCGGGTTGAAGAGCACCCGGCGGCCCCGGCTCATGGAGATCCGGCCCGATGCGATGAGCTTGCGCCCCGGCTCTATGCCCACGATGGAGCGTCTGCCCAGCCACACCACGTCCAGCGCGGCGGAGCCGTCGAACAGCTCGGCCTCAAGGGCCGGGACGCCCGCGCGCGGTCGCAGGGTGACCGTGCGCAAGGTACCAGTTACCGAGACGATCTGACGGTCCTGGCAGTCCCCGATGCGGGTGCAGCCGGCGGTGTCGGCGTCCTCGCGCAGTTCCTCGGACTCCAGGTCCTCCTGCGACGAGGAGAGCCGGTCGAACATGCGCCGGAACCGGCCCACCGGCTTGTCGGAACGCGGAGCAGCACTCATATCAGAAGCGTACCGGGAGGGGCCGACAGCCATGCACCCCTCTCGGGCCGGTATCGCGAGGCTCACTTCGCGGGCGCCCGCCGCTCACTTCTCGAAGCGGTACCCCATGCCCGGCTCGGTGATGAAGTGGCGCGGATGCGCCGGGTCCGTCTCCAGCTTGCGGCGCAGCTGCGCCATGTAGACCCGCAGGTAGTTCGTCTCCGTCCCGTACGACGGCCCCCACACCTCCTGGAGGAGCTGCTTCTGGCTGACCAGGCGCCCGGTGTTGCGCACCAGCACCTCCAGCAGGTGCCACTCGGTGGGCGTCAGCCGTACGTCCTTGCCGCCCCGGTTCACCTTCTTCGCGGCCAGGTCGACGGTGAACTCCGCGGTGTCCACGATCACGTCGTCCTCGCCGCCCGGCACGGGCTCGGCCCGGCGGACGGCGGCGCGCAGCCGGGCCAGCAGCTCGTCCATGCCGAAGGGCTTGGTGACGTAGTCGTCGGCGCCCGCGTCGAGGGCCTCGACCTTCTCGTCGGAGGAGTGCCGGGCGGACAGCACCAGGATCGGCACCCGGGTCCAGCCGCGCAGGCCCCGGATCACCTCGACGCCGTCCATGTCGGGCAGGCCCAGGTCGAGCACCACCACGTCGGGGTGGCGGGCGGCGGCGAGCTGGAGGGCGGTGGCACCGTCGTGGGCGGCGTCGACCTCGTAGTGGCGCGCCTTGAGGTTGATCACGAGCGCACGCACGATCTGGGGTTCGTCGTCGATCACGAGCACCCGGGTCATCGGGCGGCCTGCCTTTCTGCTGTCGTGACGGGGGAAGCGCCGGAGGGTGTTCCGGCCGCGCGGAGAGTGAGCACCATGGTGAGGCCGCCGCCGGGGGTGTCCTCGGCGTTCAGGGTGCCGGCCATCGCCTCGGCGAAGCCGCGGGCCACGGCCAGTCCGAGGCCCACCCCCGCTCCGCGCGGGGCGTCGCCGTGGCGCTGGAAGGGTTCGAAGATGCGTTCCTTGGCGTCGTCCGGCACTCCGGGCCCCCGGTCGACGACCCGCACCTCGACGCGGTCCGCGAGGGCGCTGGCGGCGACCAGGACGGTCCGGCCGGCCGGGCTGTACTTGACCGCGTTCTCGATCAGGTTGGCCATCGCCCGCTCCAGCAGCCCGGCGTCGACGGCGACCATGGGCAGCGTCTCGGGGACGTCCAGCTCGACGCTGCCCTCGGGCACTCCGCCGAGCGCCATCGGCACCACCTCGTCGACGTCGATCTCGCGGATCAGCGGCGTGACCGTGCCGGTCTGCAGGCGGGACATGTCGAGCAGGTTGCCCACCAAGTGGTCGAGCCGGTCGGCGCCCTCCTCGATGCCCTCCAGCAGCTCCGCCTGGTCCTCCTCCGACCAGGCCACGTCGTCGCTGCGCAGGCTGGTGACCGCGGCCTTGATCCCGGCGAGCGGCGTCCGCAGGTCGTGGCTCACGGCGGCCAGCAGCGCGGTGCGGATGCGGTTGCCCTCGGCCAGCGTCCTGGCCCGGTCGGCCTCCTCGCGCAGGCGGCGCCGGTCCAGGACGACGGCGGCCTGGGCGGCGAAGGCGGCCAGCACCCGTCGGTCCTCGGCGGGCAGCACCCGGCCGGTCAGCGCGAGGGCCATGTGGTCGCCGACCGGCATGTCCACGTCCGCGTCCTCCGGGCGCTCGACCGGCGGTCCGGTCCCGGCGCGTCCGGCGCAGGTCCAGGGGGCCACGTCGCCCTCCCGTTCCAGCAGCGCCGCCGACTCCATGCCGAAGGTCTCGCGGACCCGTTCCAGCAGGGTCTCCAGGCTGGTCTCGCCGCGCAGCACGTCACCGGCGAGGAAGGAGAGGATCTCCGACTCGGCGCGCAGCCGGGCGGCCTGGTGGGTGCGGCGGGCGGCGACGTCGACGACGGAGGCCACGGAGAGCGCGACGCCCACGAATATGGCGAGCGCCAAGATGTTCCGGGGGTCGGCGATGGTGATCCGGTTGACCGGGGGCGTGAAGAACCAGTTCAGCAGGAGCGAACCGACCGCGGCCGAGGCGAGCGCCGGGTAGAGGCCGCCGAGCAGCGCGGCGGCCACGGTCAGCGCCAGATAGAACAGGACGTCGTTGGCGAGGCCCAGGTGGACCGTGTTCAGCAGCAGGGTGAGGACCACCGGGCCGCCGAGACCGGTGAGCCAGCCCCAGGCGATCCGGGAACGGCCGAGCCGCGCGCCGGTGGCCACGGGCAGCCCGCGGCCCTTGGCGACCTCCTCGTGCGTGACGATGTGGACGTCCAGGTCGGGGCCGGACTCGCGGGCCACGGTGGCGCCGACGCCGGGCCCGAAGACGTACTGCCAGGTCTTGCGGCGCGAGGAGCCGAGGACGATCTGCGTGGCGTTGCTGCCGCGCGCGAAGTCGAGCAGCGCGGCCGGTATGTCGTCGCCGAGCACGTGGTGGAAGGTGCCGCCGAGATCCTCCACCAGGGTGCGCTGCACCGCCAGTTCCTTCGGGGAGGCGGAGGTCAGCCCGTCGCTGCGGGCTATGTAGACGGCCAGCACCTCGCCGCCGGCGCCCTTCTCGGCGAGGCGCGCGGCCCGGCGTATCAGAGTGCGCCCCTCGGGGCCACCGGTCAGGCCGACGACGATGCGCTCGCGCGAGCCCCAGATCCTGGATACGCGGTGTTCGCTGCGGTACTGCTGGAGGTACTCGTCGACCCGGTCCGCCACCCACAGGAGGGCCAGCTCGCGCAGGGCGGTGAGGTTGCCGGGCCGGAAGTAGTTGGACAGGGCCGCGTCGACCTTGTCCGGCTGGTAGATGTTGCCGTGGGCCATGCGCCGGCGCAGCGCCTGCGGCGACATGTCGACCAGCTCTATCTGGTCCGCGCGGCGCACCACCTCGTCCGGCACGGTCTCCTGCTGCCGTACGCCCGTGATCGACTCGACGACGTCGCCGAGGGACTCCAGGTGCTGGATGTTGACGGTGGAGATCACGTCGATCCCGGCGGCCAGCAGCTCCTCGACGTCCTGCCAGCGCTTGGCGTTGCGCGAGCCCGGGACGTTGGTGTGCGCCAGTTCGTCCACCAGGGCCACCCGGGGCGCGCGGGCGAGCACGGCGTCCAGGTCCAGCTCGGTGAAGACGGCGCCGCGGTGCTCCAGCTCGCGGCGCGGCACCTGTTCCAGGCCGTGCAGCAGCGTCTCGGTGCGGGACCGGCCGTGGTGCTCGACGAAGGCGACGACGCAGTCGGTGCCGCGCTCGCTGCGGCGGTGGGCCTCGGACAGCATGGCGTAGGTCTTGCCGACACCCGGCGCCGCGCCGAGGTAGATCCGAAGCTTGCCGCGTCCCATGGCCTCATTGTCTTCCGGTCAGCGCCGAGTGCGCAGCGTCGACCTTACGGCCAGCAATCCCGACAAAAGGGGGCAGGGTACGGAAGGGCCGTCGTCTTTGACGGAACCCTGACGCAGGTGTCCGGCGGGACCGCGAGCCGCCCGGTGCCGCCCCGGCGCCTCCGGCGTCACTGCTCGACGATCGTCCCGTCCCGCAGTTCCAGCACGCGGTCGGCGAGGTCCAGCAGGGCGGCGTCGTGGGTGGCGACCAGGGCGGTCACCCGTTCGCTGCGTACGACGGCCCTCAGCAGCTCCATCACGGCGTGCCCGGTCTCCGCGTCCAGTTGGCCGGTGGGCTCGTCGGCGATCAGCAGCGCCGGTTCGTTGGCGAGGGCCCGCGCGATGGCGACCCGCTGCTGCTGCCCGCCGGACAGCTCGCCGGGCCGCTGGGCGGCGTGGTCGGCCAGACCGACGAGGGACAGGAGCAGGCCGACGCGTTCCTCCCGCCGGCGCGGCGGGGTCCGGCGCAGCCGCAGCGGAACGCCGACGTTCTCGGCGGCCGTGAGGATCGGGATGAGCCCGAAGGACTGGAAGACGAAGCCGACGCGGTCGCGGCGCAGGGCGAGCAGCCCGTCCTCGTCGAGTGCCGCGAGGTCGCGGCCGTCGACCTCGACCCGTCCGGTCCAGGCCGCGTCGAGCCCGCCGACGATGTTGAGCAGCGTGGTCTTCCCGGAGCCCGACCGCCCCTTGAGGGCGACCAGCTCACCGCGCGGCACTTCGAAGGAGACGCCGCGCAGGGCGTGCACGGCGGCGGCGCCGCGGCCGTACGACTTCCGCACCTCCTGGACGCGCACCATCGTCTCGGTGACCACCTGGCCCATGTGCCCTCCCCCGCCGGAACCGGGCGCCAGTATCGCCAGGGGGCGCCGGGAGGTTCAACGGTCGGGCGCCCCCCCGTCCGCGGGGACCGCCGCGGGGCGGGCGTGCCCCGGCACGACGAAGGGCCGCGTCCCGTGCGGGAGCGGCCCTTGCGTACCGGTGACCCGGCTACCGGACCTCGGTGATCTCCGGGCCGCGCTGGAGCTGGCCCATGCCGCCGGAGAAGCGGGAGCCCTCCTCCTGCTGGACGCCCTCGGGGACCATCTGCGCGTCGTTGGGGAGCTTGAGGACGATCGGGTCGCGCGGGGCCATCGGGCCCTCGCCGCGGACCACGACCGTGTCCCGGAAGATCTGCTCCAGCAGCCCGGCGGCCTGCGGCTGCACCGCGCCCTGGCCGGAGATCACTCCGCGCAGGAACCAGCGGGGACCGTCCACGCCGACGAACCGCACGACCTGGTAACCGCCGGTGCCGTCCGGCAGCTGCACCGGCACCTGTGCCCGCAGCTCCCAGCCCAGCGGGCCCTCGACCTCGTCGATGATGCCACCCTGCTGGGTGATGCCGGAGCCGATCTCCTCGCGGACCTCGCCCCAGATGCCCTCGCGCTTGGGCGCGGCGAAGGCCTGCAGCTGGATGGCGCTGTCGCGGAGCACGACGGTCGCGGCGACGATCGCGTCACCCGCGACCTCCACCCGCAGCTCCATGCCCTCCACTCCGGGTACGAACAGACCGCCCAGGTCCACCCGGCCCTCGGCGGGGTCGCGGACCTCGGAACTGTCCCAGGGCCCGTCGGGCCGCGGTTCGGGCTCGAGCCGCACGCGCTCGCGCTCTCCGTCCGCCTCGGTGTCGACGCTGTCGACGACCTGCTCGGCCTCGCCGGCCGCGCCCTCGGCGGCATCCCTCTTCTTGCGACGTCCGAACACGTCACTGTCCTTCCCGGTCGGATACGACCGAAGCGTATCGATTCCCACCCGTCGGGCCGCCCTCGGCGGCCTGACCGCTTGTGCCGCTTGCACGGTCCGTCCCGGCGTGGCCGCCGGTGGATCCGAAGCCCCCCTCGGCCCGCGCCGAGTCGGGAAGCTCCGCGACCTCACGGAAGCGGACCCTCTCGACCTGCTGGACGACCAGTTGGGCAATCCGGTCGAAGCGCTCGAACCGCACGCTCTCGCGCGGATCGAGATTCACCACGATCACCTTGATCTCCCCACGGTACCCGGCATCAATCGTCCCCGGGGCATTCACGAGGGCGACACCGCAGCGGGCCGCGAGCCCGGATCGTGGGTGCACGAAGGCCGCGTACCCCTCCGGGAGCGCCACAGACACGCCCGTGGGCAGTACGGCGCGTTCACCGGGCGCGAGTGCGCAGTCGACGGTGGTGCGCAGATCCGCCCCCGCGTCACCGGGCCGCGCGTACTCCGGAAGCGGTACGTCGGGGTCGACGCGGCGGATCAGGACGTCGAGGTCCGGGCGGGGCCCGGGGTGCGCGGGGCCTGCGGTGCTCACGGGTTCACCTCGAAGGCGCGGGCGCGGCGGACCTGGTCGGGGTCGTCCATGGCGGCGCGGATCTCCTCCTCGCGGCCGTGGCTCACGAAGTGATCGACCTTGACCTCGATGAAGAGGGCGTCGGCGCGCACGGCCACGGGCCCGTCCGGGCCGCCGATCCGGCCGGTGGCGGTGGAGTAGATCTTCCGGCCGGCCACCGCGGTGACCTCGGCCTCCAGATACAGCGTGGTGCCGACCGGCACCGGCCGCCGGAAGTCGGTCTCCAGCCGTCCGGTCACCGCGATCGTGCGCAGCAGCCAGTTGAGCGAGCCGAGGGTCTCGTCCAGCGCGGTCGCCAGCACACCTCCGTGGGCGAGGCCGGGGGCGCCCTGGTGGGCGGCCTGGACGGTGAACTCGGCGGTGATCGACACGCCTTCGCCGGCCCGCGCCTCGAGGTGCAGTCCGTGGGGCTGCTCGCCCCCGCAGCCGAAGCACTGTCCGTAGTGGGCGCCGAGCAGCTCGCCGGGGGCGGGCGCTTCGGGGTGCCGGACGGGCTTCACGGCGTCGGCGGGGGGCTCAAGACCTGCGGAAGTACCACTCACAGGCGCAGACCTTACCCGCGCGTCGGCCGATCGCCGATACCGTGCCAAGCTTGGTGCATGCAGCTCTCGACCGCCTCGTACGAAGAACGCCTCACCGCGCCCCGCTCCTGGTGGGTGGGGTCCTTCCTGGTGGGGCTCTCCTTCGCCCTGATCCTGCTGCCCTTCGGCACGCTGCCGATGCTGGGCGGCCTCGCCGGCGGTACGGCGGTGGCGGCGGTGGCGGCCAGTTCGTACGGCGCGGTCCGCATCCGCGTGGTGGGGGACTCGCTGATCGCGGGCGAGGCGAGGGTGCCGCTGTCCGCCCTGGGCGAGGCGGAGATCCTCGACCCGGAGGAGGCCCGCGCCTGGCGGACCCACAAGGCGGACACCCGCGCCTTCCTGCTGCTGCGGGCCTACATCCCGAGGGCCGTGCGCGTCCTGGTCACGGACCCGCAGGACCCGACTCCGTACCTGTACCTGTCGACCCGCGAGCCGGAGCGGCTGGTCGAGGCCCTGAAGGCGGCGAAGGCGGCGGCGTGACGCCGCCGCGGTGACGACGGTGCCCGCGCGACGCCGCGCGGGCCGGAGGCCGGTGTCAGTGAGAGCCTTCGCCGCCCGGGTCGGGGCGGTGGCCGGGCCGCCCGGGCCCGAGTTCCTTCGTGAGGGCGCCCATGTCCAGCGCGTCCCGCGGCCCCTCCAGGGCCGGCAGGTCGTCGAGGGCGCTCCAGGGCACCTGTCTCTTGCGCAGGTCCGCCCGGATCCGGTCGGCGAGCTTCCTGGTGTCGCGGCGGTTCATGACCGCGCCCACCGCCGCACCGACCATGAACGGCATGAGGTTGGGCAGGTTGCGCACCATCCGCTTCATGATCTGCTGGCGCAGCTGGCGCTTCATGTGGCTGTTCATCGCCGAGCCGAGGGTCGACGGCTTGGAGACGTCCACGCCGCGCTCGTCCGACCAGGAGTTCAGGTAGGCGGTGCTGCGCTGGCCGAGACCGCCGGGCGGGCGCAGCCCGTACACCTCGTGCAGTTCGGCGATCAGCTTCAGCTCGATCGCGGCCACACCGGTGACCTCGGCTGCCAGTTCGGTGGGCATCGCGGGCGGGACGGGCATCATCGCCGCGGCGCCGATGCCCGCGCCGACGGTCGCCGTGCCCTTGGCCGCGCCGGCGACCAGCCGGTCGGCCAGCTCCTCCGGGCCGAGGCCGGGGAACTGTCTGCGCAGGGTCGCCAGGTCCCGTACGGGCACCCGTGGTGCCAGTTCGATGATCCGGTCGGCGAGATGCGCCAGGGCGGCCCTGGCGCGCTGTCCGCCGTTGCGAACGCCCTGTCCGGCCTTGTGCCGGAACGCCGCTGCCCTGCGCCGGGCAGCGGGTGCCGGCGTCTGCGTGGTCGCCGGGAGGCCGTCCCGGTCGGCCACTGATTCGAGCGGAGCCGTCCCCGTGTCGGTCGGGCCCCGCTCGTCGTCACGCGCGCTGTAGGAACCGTCGAGCGGTCCTTGGTCCGCTTCCCGCCTGTGGAAGCGGCGCTTCCAGGGAGGGGTCGAGCCAGTCACGGCCGACCCCGCCTCAGTCGCAGTCGCGGCAGATCGGCTGGCCGTTCTTCTCCCGGGCCAGCTGGCTGCGGTGGTGCACCAGGAAGCAGCTCATGCAGGTGAACTCGTCCTGCTGCTTCGGCAGCACTCGGACGGCCAGTTCCTCGTTCGAGAGGTCGGCGCCGGGGAGTTCGAGGCCCTCTGCGGCCTCGAACTCGTCGACGTCGACGGCCGAGGCGGACTTGTCGTTCCGCCTGGCCTTCAGCTCTTCGAGGCTGTCCGAGTCGACGTCGTCGTCGGTCTTGCGTGGAGTGTCGTAATCGGTTGCCATGGTCGCTCTCCCCCTCTGGGTGTCTGCGGTGTCTCCAGCGCACGTAACGCGTGAGAGGCCGGACTTGTGCCCGACCTGAGGCGGAGATTTTGCCTCACATCAAGGTCTGTTACTCAATCGACACCCAACCGGACTCCTCATGAGTGATCGGCTTGGATGGCGATGGGGACCGTACACGGTCCGAATGTCGCACTTCAAAGGCGCCCCACCGTGTACTTCCCGTGATCAGAGGCCCTGAAAACCAGGACTTTCCCGGCCTTCCGACAGGGTGCATGATCACGGAGAGTAGAGGGCGGGAAAGTCCGCGCTGTGATCGATCACACAGGCAACTCCCGGGCCCTCGGCCTGGAAATTCCGCTCAAAGCGAACATCCTCGGGTATCGGTGAGATGTCGGGGTCATGATCTCAGACGGGCAGGGTGACTCGCATCACGAGCCCTCCGCCCTCGCGCGGCTGCGCGTAGATGTGACCACCGTGGGCCCTGGCCACCGACCGGGCGATGGACAGGCCGAGGCCGACCCCCTTGTCGCTGCCGGTGCGCTCGGTGCGCAGCCGGCGGAACGGCTCGAAGAGGTTGTCGATCTCGTACGCCGGCACCACGGGGCCGGTGTTGGTGACCACCAGGACCGCCTGGCCGTTCTCCACCGAGGTGGTGACCTCCACCCAGCCCTGCTCCGCCACGTTGTAGCGCACGGCGTTCTGGACGAGGTTGAGGGCGATCCGCTCCAGCAGGACGCCGTTGCCCTGGACCACCGCGGGCTCCCGGGTGCCGCGGATCGCCACGCCCTTGGTGTCCGCCTCGGCGTGCACCTGGTCGATGGCCTGGCCGGCCACCTCGGCGAGGTCCACCGGCTTGCGCTCGACGATCTGGTTGTCGCTGCGGGCGAGCAGCAGCAGGCCCTCGACCAGTTGCTCGCTGCGCTCGTTGGTGGCCAGCAGCGTCTTGCCTAGCTGCTGCAGCTCCACGGGGGCGTGGGGATCGGACAGGTGGACTTCCAGCAGGGTCCGGTTGATCGCCAAGGGGGTGCGCAGTTCGTGGGAGGCGTTGCCGACGAAGCGCTGCTGGGCGGTGAAGGCCCGCTGCAGCCGCTCCAGCATGTCGTCGAAGGTGTCCGCCAGCTCCTTCAGCTCGTCGTCCGGGCCGTCCAGCTCGATCCGGCGGGAGAGGTCGGAGCCCGCGACCGCGCGGGCGGTACGGGTGATCCGGCCCAGCGGCGACAGGACGCGTCCGGCCATCGCGTAACCGAAGGCGAAGGCGATCACGGCGAGCCCCAGCAGGGCCAGCAGCGACCGGCTCAGCAGCCGGTCCAGGGCGACCTGGCGCTGGTGGTCGATGCAGTCGCTGATCGCGGCGTTGAACTGCGACAGCGACAGGTTGCCGTTGGTGACTCCGGGGCAGTCGGTGCTCGCGACCTGGAGGTCCTCGAAGTCGACGATCTTGTAGAGCGGCTGGTTGCCGGTGCGCACCGCCTGGGCGGCCAGCAGGTAGATGATCGACAGCAGCAGGATGCCGGCGATCAGGAACATGCCGCCGTAGAGCAGCGTGAGCCTTATCCGGATGGTCGGCCGCAGCCACGGCAGCGGGGAGGCCGAGCGCGGGTCCCAGGTGGGCTTCGGGGGCACCCCGGGGGGCGCGGGTGTCGTGGCCACGGTCGATCAGATCCGGTAGCCGGAGCCGGGCACGGTGACGATGACGGGCGGCTCGCCCAGCTTGCGGCGCAGGGTCATGACGGTCACGCGGACGACGTTGGTGAACGGGTCGGTGTTCTCGTCCCAGGCCTTCTCCAGGAGCTGCTCGGCCGAGACGACGGCGCCCTCGCTGCGCATCAGCACCTCCAGCACCGCGAACTCCTTCGGCGCGAGCTGCACCTCCTTGCCGTCCCGGAACACCTCGCGGCGGTTGGGATCGAGCTTGATCCCGGCACGCTCCAGGACGGGCGGCAGCGGCACGCTGGTGCGCCGGCCCAGGGCGCGCACGCGGGCGATCAGCTCGCTGAACGCGAAGGGCTTGGGCAGGTAGTCGTCGGCGCCGATCTCCAGGCCCTCGACCCGGTCGCTGACGTCGCCGGAGGCCGTGAGCATCAGCACGCGGGTGGGCATGCCCAGCTCGACGATCTTGCGGCACACGTCGTCGCCGTGCACGAGCGGGAGGTCGCGGTCGAGGACGACCACGTCGTAGTCGTTGACGCCGATGCGCTCCAGGGCGGCCGCACCGTCGTACACGACGTCGACGGCCATGGCCTCCCGGCGCAGTCCGGTGGCCACCGCATCGGCGAGCAGCTGCTCGTCCTCGACGACGAGTACGCGCACGTCGCTGTCCTTCCTGTGTCCACCCGCGTAGCGCTGTGGGCGCGCACGAGGGCAGGGGGCTGGTGGGGTGTGTTGCCTCCATCCTGCCCTTTTCGGCCATAAGTCGGCTGTAAGGCGGGTGAGGGGCCGGGAGAAACACCGGCGCCGGAGCGGGAATGCGAGATTTTCTCGCGCGGTTGAGGTTTCCGCGGAAGGGAGCGGGGGGAGGACGGCTTTACACCCCGCGATCACGCTCTGCCTGTACCGCGTCACCGCGCGGTATGCCGCGGTCCGCTTCCGCAGAGCGGGCGTGGGTGTCCGGCACCGTCGCCGCCCGGCAGGGCAGCGCTGGGCACTCCACCGGAGACGTGATCGTCCCTTTCGATCGGCACACCCCCGTGCCACCGACCCACGACCCAGGACGAGGGGGCGCAGCATGGACGCTTTCACCGCAGGACTTCTGCAGCGCATAAAGACGACCGAGTCCGACCTGTCCCGGGCCCGCGACGAGGGGGACGAGTTCCTCGTCGAGGTGGAGCTGGGAGAGCTCGACGACCTGCGCCGTCTCGCCGCCGAGCACGGCGTGGAGGTCGGCACGACCAGCGTCTGACCAGCCCGTGGACGACGGGCCCCGGCGGGATCCAGCGCCGGGGCCCCGTCGTGTACGTCGCCGCCCGACGGCCCGCTCGGCCGGGGCGGGAGAGGCCCGGGCGGTGTGACGGCGGGTGCCCGGGACGGCCTGCCCAGGAGCAGGCACCCTCGCGACACCACACCGTGCCGGGCGCCGCGGCGGCAGACGCCGTAACCGCGCCGCGCGGGCCCGGTGAGCCCGGCAGGCGCGTGCCGGGGCCGGCCCCGGCGCGTGCCGGGGCGGGTCGGCACGGGCCGGGCCGGGCGCCTGTCCCCGTCGAACCGCCGGGGGCCTACGCGCCGAAGTCCGTCAGGAGCCGCTGGAGGGGCTCCAAGACCGCCGGGGTGGCCGCGATCGTCAGGTCGCCCGAGGGGCGCTCACCGGGGCGTCCACCGGTCACCGCGCCCGCCTCCCGGGCGATCAGGTCCCCGGCCGCGACGTCCCACGGGTGCAGTCCGCGCTCGTAGTAGCCGTCGAGGCGCCCGGCGGCCACGTCGCACAGGTCGATCGCGGCCGAACCGCCGCGCCGGATGTCGCGCACCAGCGGGATCAGCCGGCGCGCGATCTCGGCCTGCTCGGCGCGGACGTCGGCGACGTAGTTGAAGCCGGTGGAGACGAGGGCCTGGTCCAGCGGGGCCGGGGCGCGGCAGGCGAGCCGGCGTTCGCCGTCCCAGGCGCCCGTGGCCCAGGCGCCGCCGCCCAGCACCGCGTGGTACGCCTCGCCCCGCATCGGGGCGACGACCACGCCGGCCACCCGCTCGCCGTCCTGCTCGGCGGCGATGGAGACGGCCCAGGTGGGCAGCCCGTACAGGTAGTTGACCGTGCCGTCGAGCGGGTCGACGACCCAGCGGACGCCGCTGGTGCCCTCGGTGGCGGAGCCCTCCTCGCCGAGGAAGCCGTCGTCGGGGCGGCGGTCGGCGATCAGGCCGGTGATCAGCTTCTCCGCCGCGATGTCCATCTCGGTGACCACGTCGATCGGGCTGGACTTGGTGGCCGCGACCGCCAGGTCGGCGGGGCGGCCGTCGCGCAGCAGCTCGCCCGCGCGGTGGGCGGCCTCCTGGGCGATCTTCAGCAGCTCGGCGTGGAGCGGGTCGGGCGTCACGTCGGTCACGGGGCTCCTCACGCGTAGGGGCTGTCGGCGCCCGCGGCGGCGGGGCGGGGGGCTCGGGCGGGGCAGCAGCCGACCGGGCACAGGTTGTGGCTGGCGCCGAGCGCGCCGAGGGCGCACGGTGCGACCTCCCGGCCGCGCTCGGCGGCGGACCGCTCCAGGACCAGATCGCGCACCGCGGCGGCGAACCTCGGGTCGGCTCCGACGGTGGCCGAGCGGCGCACCGGCAGCCCCAGCTCCTCCGCCTTGGCCGTGGCCTCCGTGTCGAGGTCGTACAGGACCTCCATGTGGTCGGAGACGAAGCCGATCGGGGCCATCACCACGGCGGGGACGCCGGCCGCCCGCCGCTCCTCCAGGTGGTCGCAGATGTCGGGCTCCAGCCACGGGATGTGCGGGGCGCCGGACCGCGACTGGTAGACGAGCTGCCAGGGGTGGTCGACGCCGGTGCGCTCGCGGACGGCGTCGGCGATCACCTGCGCCACGTCCAGGTGCTGGCGCACGTACGCCCCGCCGTCACCGTGCTCCTCGACCGGCCCGGAGGTGTCCGCGGCGGAGGTGGGGATCGAGTGGGTGCAGAAGGCGATGTGAGCGCCGTCCCGCACTTCCTCGGGCAGCTCGGCCAGGGAGCGGACGACGCCGTCGACCATGGGCTCCACGAAGCCCGGGTGGTTGAAGTAGTGCCGGAGCTTGTCGATCCTCGGCAGCTCCAGGCCCTCGGCCTCCAGGGCGGCGAGCGAGTCCGCCAGATTCTCGCGGTACTGGCGGCAGCCCGAGTACGAGGCGTAGGCGCTGGTGGCGAGGACGAGGATGCGGCGGCGTCCGTCGCGGACCATCTCGCGCAGGGTGTCCGTCAGGTACGGCGCCCAGTTGCGGTTGCCCCAGTAGACCGGGAGGTCGAGGCCGTGCTCGGCGAAGTCCTTGCGCAGGGCGTCCAGCAGGGCCCGGTTCTGGTCGTTGATGGGGCTGACCCCGCCGAAGAGGAAGTAGTGCTGACCGACTTCCTTGAGGCGTTCCTTGGGGATGCCGCGCCCGCGCGTCACGTTCTCCAGGAACGGGACCACGTCGTCGGGGCCCTCCGGGCCGCCGAACGAGAGCAGGAGCAGGGCGTCGTAGGGGCTGGCATCGAGCACGTCTGGCATGCCTCGATCCTGCCACCCGCCACTGACACCCGACCAACGGTGGGGTCCCGCCGCGCGTCCCGGCAGGCCCCGGGCGTGATCCGGGCGCTCCGCGGGGTGTTTCCCGCACGCGGGCACGAGTAATCTGTATCGACTGCGTTCGGACCTTACCGAGCACTCCACTGAGCCGTTCCCGGAGACCGCGTTGCCCAGTCCCTATCGCGCCCTGTTCGCCGCTCCCGGCACCAAGGCCTTCTCGACCGCGGGCTTCCTCGGCCGGATGCCGCTGTCGATGATGGGCATCGGCGTGGTGACGATGATCTCCCAGCTCACCGGCCGGTACGGACTGGCCGGCGCGCTGTCGGCCACGATCGCGCTCGCCGCCGCCGTGGCCGGACCGCAGGTCTCCCGCCTGGTCGACCGGTACGGGCAGCGCCGGGTGCTGCGCCCGGCGACCCTGGTGTCGCTGACCGCGGCGGCCGTGCTGCTGCCGGCCGCGCACTACGGGTGGCCGGACTGGGTGCTCTTCGCGGCCTGCGTCGGCATCGGCTGCGTGCCGAGCCTCGGCGCGATGGTCCGCGCCCGCTGGGCGGCGCTGTACCGGGGCACCCCGCAGCTGCACACCGCGTACTCGTTCGAGTCGGTGGTGGACGAGATCTGCTTCATCTTCGGGCCGATCATCTCCATCGGCCTGTCCACGGCCTGGTTCCCGGAGGCCGGGCCACTGCTGGCCGCCTGCTTCCTGGCGGTCGGCGTCTTCTGGCTGACCTCCCAGCGCGCCACCGAGCCCGAGCCGCACCCGCGCGAGGAGAAGGGCGGCGGCACCGCGCTGCGCTCCCGGGGCCTCCAGGTCCTGGTCGCCACCTTCGTGGCCACGGGGACGATCTTCGGGGCCGTCGACGTGGTCACCGTGGCCTTCGCGGAGGAGGAAGGACACAAGGCCGCCGCCAGCGTCGTGCTCGCCCTGTACGCGGCGGGATCGTGCACGGCGGCCATGGTCTTCGGGCTGCTGCGCTTCGCCGGACCGCCCGAGCGACGCTGGCTCCTGGGCGTCTGTGCGATGGCCGTGAGTATGATCCCCCTCCTACTGGTCGGAAACCTGCTGGTTCTGGCCGTGGCGCTGTTCGTTGCGGGTCTGTCCATCGCTCCCACGATGATCACGACGATGTCCCTCATCGACCAGCACGTTCCACGCACGCAGCTCACCGAGGGCATGACCTGGGTGAGCACCGGACTCGCGGTCGGGGTCGCCCTCGGCTCCTCCGCGGGCGGCTGGGTGATCGACGCCTCCGGTGCGCGTGCCGGGTACGGGGTTCCGGCGGTGGCCGGGGCCGTCGCGGTCGCGGTCGGTTTCCTCGGGTACCGCCGGCTGAAGCGGCCGGCTCAGCGTCGGGGAGGGACCGTTGAGCAGCACACGCACGGCGAGCGGGACGGCGAGCGGGAAGAACCGCACCTGGCGTAACTGGGGCGGGAACGTCTCCGTGCGCCCGGCGCGGGAGGTCACCCCCGCCTCCGTCGAGGAACTGTCCGAGGCCGTCCGCGCGGCGGCCGCCGAGGGGCTGCGGGTCAAGGCCGTCGGCACCGGCCACTCCTTCACGTCCATAGCCGCGACGGACGGCCTGCTGATACGCCCCGGGCTGCTGACCGGCATCCGCCATATCGACCGCGACGCGATGACCGTCACCGTCGAGGCCGGCACCCCGCTCAAGCGGCTCAACCTGGCGCTCGCGCGGGAGGGCCTGTCGCTGACGAACATGGGCGACATCATGGAGCAGACCGTCTCGGGGGCGACCAGCACCGGCACCCACGGCACGGGCCGCGACTCGGCCTCGCTCGCCGCCCAGATCCGGGGCCTGGAGATGGTCACCGCGGACGGCTCGGTGCTGACCTGTTCCGAGCGGGAGAACCCCGAGGTCTTCGCCGCGGCCCGGATCGGCCTGGGAGCACTGGGCGTCGTCACCGCGGTCACCTTCGCCGTCGAGCCGGTCTTCCTGCTCACGGCCCGCGAGGAACCGATGCCCTTCGAGCGGGTCCTCGCCGAGTTCGACGAACTCTGGGCGGAGAACGAGCACTTCGAGTTCTACTGGTTCCCGCACACCGGCAACACCAACACCAAGCGCAACAACCGCAGCGCGGGGCCCGAGCAACCGGTGGGCCGGCTGAAGGGCTGGTTCGAGGACGAGTTCCTGTCCAACGGCGTCTTCCAGGCGGCCAACTGGGTCGGCCGCGCGGTGCCCGGCACGGTGCCCGCGATCGCGCGGATCTCCAGCAAGGCGCTCTCCGCGCGGACGTACACGGACATCCCCTACAAGGTCTTCACATCACCGCGCCGTGTGCGCTTCCTGGAGATGGAGTACGCCGTTCCGCGCGAGGCCGTCGCCGAGACCCTGCGTGAGCTGAAGGCCATGGTGGACCGGTCGCGGCTGCGGATCAGCTTCCCGGTCGAGGTGCGCACGGCCCCGGCGGACGACATCACGCTGTCCACCGCCTCGGGCCGCGACAGCGCGTACATCGCCGTCCACATGTTCCGGGGGACGCCCTACCAGGCGTACTTCACCGCCGCCGAGCGCATCTTCACGGCGCACGAGGGACGGCCGCACTGGGGCAAGCTGCACACCCGGGACGCCGAGTACCTCTCCCGGGTGTATCCGCGCTTCGGCGAGTTCACCGCGCTGCGGGACCGTCTTGACCCGGATCGGCTGTTCCGGAACGACTACTTGCGCCGGGTTCTGGGGCCGTAGCCGAGGCGTCGGGCGCCGGACCGGTGGCGTCACCGGAGCCGTCGTCGCCGGTGGCCTCCGGGGTGGGCGTCGGACTGGACGCCGTACCGCCGTCCTCGTCGGACGTGGCGCCCGACGAGGGGACGCCGCCGGAGCCTTCGGGGTTGCCGGACGGAGTGGGCGCCGGGCTGTCGTCGCCGGAGCCGGAGCCGGAATCGGAGCCTCCGGAGTCGCCGGACCCGTCGGAGTCCCCGTGCTCGCGCGAGTCGCCGGAGCCGTCACCGCCGCCGTCGCCGTCCGAATCCCCGTGACCGGAACCGGACGTGTGGTGGCCGGTGAAGGCGCTGCCGACCGTGGTGCTGTGGCCCCCGCTCAGGTTCTCGCCGGAGGCGAGTTCGTACGCGGTGATCCCGGCCATGGTGACGCCGAAGACGAGCGCCGCGGCCACCAGGGGGCGCTTCCAGCCCCGGGTGCGCGCACGGTAGACGGTGCCCTCGGTGAACTCCCCCCAAGCGGACGCCGGTGCGGAACCCGCCGCCGGGACCGACGCGGTCCGCGGGCCGCCCCCCGCGCGCTTCACGCGGAGCTGCTCCCCGGTGCGCTTGAAGAAGTGCTGGAGCACCGAACCGCCACAGGTCGCGATGACGCTGATCAGGCCGGCCCCCAGGATGGTTCCGTACACGCCGAAGGAGGAGGCGAGTTTGGCGGCCACCACCGCGGCCAGGGCACTGCCCGCGACCTGGGGGACGCTCAGGTCGATCCGCCTGGCCCCCTCCGTGGGCGCCTCCGTGTCACCTGCGGCATCGGGCTTTTCACGCATCACCGGACCTTGCCTGTCTTTCCCGTACGCGGACGATCAACTGCACGAGAAAGGGACGAGCGGTCGAAACCATTAGTTCCGTTTCTGGTGATTGCGTGAAGTACGCCACGCCAAGATCACGGGATTCGCGCCACGGACGGCCGGACGCCGCCTCTTGCCGGAAGTCGGGCGGCGTGCCAATCCACGCACGTGGCCCGAATGGAGTACTGTTGCGAGCCCTGGGTCCGGTCTCCCGACAGGGGGCCCGGGACCGTGAAGGACCGCCGGGAGGGGGCTAGTTGCACAGGGTGACGAAAGCCGTCACTCAGCGTTGCGAACAGGTAACCGTGCCATAACGGCGATCCAGGGCCCGAGCCCGACACGCCGGGCAACTCGGCAAGGTTGTGGCAGGCTGCACCCGGGCAGGCCACACTCGACAGAGCGGAAGCAGCGACGCACGTGACGTCGGCAGGCACCACCCGGGAGGTCCCCATGCCCGAACTGCGTGTCGTGGCCGTCTCGAATGACGGCACACGGCTGGTGCTGAAGGCTGCGGACAGCACGGAGTACACGCTTCCGATCGATGAGCGGCTCCGGGCCGCCGTGCGCGGCGACCGTCCCCGCCTCGGCCAGATCGAGATCGAGGTGGAGAGCCATCTCCGCCCCCGCGACATCCAGGCGCGTATACGTGCCGGCGCGACCGCGGAAGAGGTCGCCCAGATGGCCGGCATCCCCGTCGACCGCGTACGGCGCTTCGAGGGCCCCGTGCTGGCCGAGCGCGCCTTCATGGCCGAGCGGGCCCGCAAGACGCCCGTCCGCCGTCCCGGCGAGAACTCCGGGCCGCCCCTCGGGGAGGCCGTCCAGGAGCGGCTGTTGCTGCGCGGCGCCGACAAGGACACCGTCCAGTGGGACTCCTGGCGCCGCGACGACGGCACCTGGGAAGTGCTCCTGGTGTACCTGGTCGCGGGCGAGCCGCACTCCGCCAGTTGGACGTACGACCCGCCCAGGCGCCTCGTCCAGGCCGTCGACGCGGAGGCGCGCGCGCTGATCGGCGAGTCCGACGACCTCGCCGCGGCCGAGCCCAGCTTCCCGTTCGTGCCGCGCATCGCCCGGCTGCCGCGCGACCGGCCGCTGGACCGCACGCTCGACCGGGAGCAGCGGGAGCGGCCGAGTCTGCCCCCGCCGCCGTCGGAGCCGGCCGAGGAGACCGCGGCCACCGCCTCCGTCGAACGCGAACGCGACTCGCTCACCAGCCTGCTGGAGGCGGTGCCGAGCTTCCGGGGCGATCTGGTGGTGCCCGAGCGCGCCCCGGAGACGGTCGAGGAGCCCGTCGAGGAACCCGAGGTGGAGGAGCCCCCGGCCCCTGCCGCATCGGCCGGTTCCGCCTACGCGGACGTCCTCATGCCGCGGTCGGTGGGCAGCCACCGGGACCGCCTGACCGGTTCCACCGACCGTCAGGCCGAGGCCGACGGGGTACGCCCCGGGCGGCGGGCGGCGGTGCCGAGCTGGGACGAGATCGTGTTCGGGACGCGGCGGAAGAAGCAGGAGTAGGCGGACCCCTCCGCCCGACGATGCGCACGGATCGGGGCGCACCCCGCGCGGGGTGCGCCCCGATGCCGTCCACGGACCTTCCGGCCCGGCCCGGTGCCGGCTCAGGGGCAGCCATCGGTCTCGTCCTGGCGGGCCCGAGGGGCTTGCCCCTGCGCGCGCCTACTGCGGATCGGGGCCCACGGCGACCGGACGGCTCGGGTCCGCCGACCACTCCGACCAGGAACCGACGTACAGCGCCGCCGGGATGCCCGCCACCGCCAGGGCCAGCACCTCGTGGGCGCCCGACACGCCCGAGCCGCAGTACACGCCGACGGCTTCGTCCCCCGTGGCACCCAGGGACTCGAAGCGCGCGCGGAGTTCCTCCGCGGGCCGGAAGCGGCCGTCCGCCGCCACGTTGTCCGTCGTGGGCGCGGACACCGCGCCCGGAATGTGGCCGCCGACCGGGTCGATCGGCTCGACCTCGCCCCGGTACCGCTCCCCCGCGCGGGCGTCGAACAGCACCCCGGACCGGGCCAGCGCGGCGGCCCCGTCGGCGTCCAGGAGCCCCGAGGCACCCGGCTCCGGCACGAAGTCGCCCTCCTCGGGGACGGGGACGTCCGTCGACAGCGGCCCCTCCCAGGCCGGCAACCCGCCGTCGAGGACCCGCACGTTCGGGTGACCCGTCCAGCGCAGCAGCCACCACGCGCGGGCTGCCGCCCACCCCTGTCCGCCGTCGTACACGACGACCGGCCGGCCGGACGACAGGCCCGCCCGGCGCATCGCGGCGCCGAACTCCGCCACGTCCGGCAGCGGGTGCCGGCCGCCGGCACCGGGCGCGGAGGCCAGCTCCTTGTCCAGGTCGACGAAGACCGCGCCGGGAAGATGCCCGGCGGCGTACTCGGCCCGGCCGTCGAAGGACGGAGCCCCGGCCGCCTTGGCCGTGCTCAGCTGCCAACGGACGTCGAGCAGGACCGGCGGGGCGCCGCCCGCCAGTTCGTCGGCGAGTTCGGGTGCGGAGATGATGGCGTTCATGGCCCCATCCTGGCGTACCGAGTGGCCGCCGCGCCGATGTCGGGCTACTCTGCCCGCCGGACAGCACCGATCACGAGGCGTGCGGGTTCGAGCACATGCTGTACCACCCGGACAGCCAGGGCTGCCCCACGAGCACGCTCCGGAGCCCGGCACCGGGAGCGGTGCGGCATCGGCGCCCAGGTCCGTCGGAGCGGAACCAGTCGGAGCGCAAGCGGACGCACGGCCCGCGCAGGGCCGAGAAGAGAGTGACGATGACCGACGCACGGGGGCCGGCCGGCCGGAACGGCGAGAAGCCCGCCCGGCACGCACCCGGCACGCCCTGCTGGGTGAGTCTGATGGTGCACGGACCGGCCACGACCCACGACTTCTACGGAGCCCTGTTCGGCTGGGAGTTCCGGCCCGGCCCCCAGCAACTCGGCCCCTACGCACGGGCGCTCCTCGACGGACGCGAGGTGGCCGGCATCGGCCAACTGCCCCCGGACCGGCACCTCCCCATCGCCTGGACCCCGTACTTCGCCTCCGACGACGTCGACCGGACGGCCGAAACGGCCCGCCTGTGCGGTGGCACGATCGGCGTGGGCCCGCTGGACGCGGGCGAGGCCGGCCGGCTGGCGATCGGCTCCGACCCGGCCGGGGCCGTCTTCGGCGTCTGGCAGGCGGCGGCCCACCTCGGCACGGCCGTCACGGACGTGCCCGGCACACCCGCGTGGAACGAGCTGGTGACCTACGAGTCGGCGAGCGTCGCCAAGTTCTACGAGACCGTGTTCGGTTTCGAACTGGTCCCGGAGGTCTCCGCCGACGTCGACCACGTGACCCTGCTCCTCGACGGCCGCCCCGTCGCCGGAATCCACGGCGTCGGCAACGCCCTGCCGCGCGACCGGGGACCGCACTGGGTGACGTACTTCAAGGTCGCCGACGCGGAGGAGTCCCTGCGGCACCTCACCGCCCTGGGCGGGCACGTCCTGGAGCCGGTCCGGGAGACCGAGCACGGCCGGACGGCGATGGTGGCCGATCCGGAAGGGGCGCGGTTCGCGGTGCTGCAGAGCCGGGCCGCGGAGCCCCGGGAGCGCTCAGGCGGGTGACACCGGCAGCACGTCCGGCGACAGCGCCGCCGCGCGGGACGTCGCGGCCGTCATCCGGCGCCGGTGGTGCCGTCGGCACAGCACCTCGTAGCCGATCTCGTCGGCGGACCGGGCGACGTCGCCCACGACCACCTGGGCGCCCTCGACGACCATGACCCCGCCGACCGTGCGGGCGTTGTGCGTGGCGCGGGCCCCGCACCAGCACAGGGCCTCGACCTGGAGCACCTCGACGCGGTCGGCGAGTTCGACCAGGCGCTGGGAGCCGGGGAACAGCTTGGAGCGGAAGTCGGTGGTGATGCCGAACGCGTACACGTCGAGGCCGAGGTCGTCGACCACGCGTGCGAGCTGGTCTATCTGCTCCGGCGCCAGGAACTGCGCCTCGTCCGCGATGACGTAGTCCGCGCGTCCGCCCCGGGAGAGGTGGTCGACGACATACGCGTACAGGTCCTGGCCGTCCTCCACCTCCACCGCGTCGGTGACCAGGCCGAGACGGGAGGAGAGCTTGCCCTCGCCCGCGCGGTCGTCGCGGGTGAAGATCATGCCGACCAGTCCGCGTGCGGAGCGGTTGTGCTCGATCTGGAGAGCCAGTGTCGACTTCCCGCAGTCCATCGTTCCGGAGAAGAACACCAGCTCGGACATGAGGGGTTGGGCACCTTTCGGCGAGGGGGTCGGTGAGGGGCGGAGGTCAGGAGCGTACTTCGAGCAGGGGGACGAGCTGCTCGGCGGGGGTCATCGAGCCGTGGTTGCCGACCATCGACGACTCCTTCGGCTCCCGCTCCGAGGCGATCAGCAGGACGTCGTCCCGCGCGGCGGCGACCACGTCGCCGATGCGGTCGTACACCCGGTCGTCGATGCGGGGGCCGAACCAGCCGGCCGCGATCGCCTCGTCCCTGGACGCCACCCAGAACTGCTCGCCGAGGACCTCGCGCCAGCAGGTCAGCACGTCGTTGTGCGCGCCGGGGACCGCGTACACATGGCGGGCGCGGCCCTCGCCGCCGAGGAGGGCGACGCCCGCCTTCAGCTCCCAGTCCTCGTCGAAGTCGATGCGGTGGTCCTCGTCGAAGGGGACGTCGATCATGCCGTGGTCGGCGGTGACGTACAGCGCGCTGCGCGGCGGGAGCTGCTCGGCGAGGCGCTGGACGAGCCGGTCGACGTGGGCGAGCTGGCCGCGCCAGGTGTCGGAGTCGATGCCGAAGCGGTGGCCGGCGCCGTCGACCTCGGCGTAGTAGGTGTAGACGAGGGCGCGGTCGGCGCCGGCCAGCTGCTCGGCGGCGAGGTCCATCCGGTCCTCGCCGGACAGCCGGCCGTGGAACGAGCCGCCGCTGAGCGCGACCTTGGTCAGCGGGGTGTTGGCGAAGGTCGGGGAGGAGACCTGCGCGGCGTGCACTCCCGCGCGATGGGCGAGCTCGAAGACGGTGGGGTACGGCTGCCAGGCGCCCGGCGCCGTCCACGGCTGCCAGCGCAGCTGGTTCATCAGCTCGCCGGTGTCCGGATTGCGCACCGTGTAGCCGGGCAGCCCGTGGGCGCCCGGCGGCAGACCGGTGCCGACGGAGGCGAGGGAGGTCGCGGTGGTCGCCGGGTAGCCCGCGGTGATCGGGCGTCCGGTGCCGCCGCGCGAGCTGCCCAGCAGCGAGGTCATGAAGGGGGCGTCCTCGGGGTGGGCGCGCAGCTGCTCCCAGCCGAGGCCGTCGATCAGGAACACGCAGTTCCGGTCGGCGGGGGTCAGTTCGGTGATGCCCGCGGTGGTGCCGGGGACACCGAGGCCGGCCGCCAGGGTGGGCAGCAGGTCGGCGAGCGAGCCGCTGCCGTACTCGGGTACGGGGGCGGAGTCGACGGGGAGCGGTTCCGGGTCGGTGTCCCAGGCGGCGGGCTGCACCATCAGCGGGTGTCCGCCGTCGCCTCGGAGAGGGCCTGCGCGAAGGCGAGCGCCTGGCGCACCGTCTCCGGGCCGTCCCCGGCCTCGCTGACCCGCAGGCTCAGGTCGTCGGCGGTCGAGCTGCCGGTGTAGCCGTGGTCCGCCTCGCAGTTGGGGTCGCCGCAGGCGGCGGGCTCCAGGTCGAGGCGGGAGACGGCGCCCCAGCCGATGGTGAGCACGATCTCGCGGGGCAGGGTGCCCGGCTTGTACTGCTCCGGGTTGGCGACGACGCGGCTGACGACGATGGACGAGATCCGGCCGAGCTTGACGGACTCCGTGGACGTCGTGGCGTACGGCGTCGGGGAGGTGTCGTCGGCGGCCTGCTCGTCGGTGTGGCTGACGATGAAGCGGTTGCCGGTGAGCACGAGCACGGTCACGTGCCGGCGCACCTCGTTCTGGTCGAACGTCGTCTCCTGGTGGACCAGGTACGACCGCACGGGCTCGCCGCCCACGGCGGCCTCCACCGCCTCGGCCACGAGGGCCGGGTAGTAGCCGCTGCGCTCGATCGCCGCTCGCAGCCCCTGGGTCGTCGTACTGGTCTTGGCCATGCCGTCCATCCTACGGTGGCCCACTGACTGCGCGGGACGCTCGTGCGGCGCCCGTACCGGGCGGCGCGCGGTCAGTACGCGGGGAGGGTGCGCGGTCCGAGGTCGTCCCGGGCGGGAGGGGGCGCGAGCCGGACGGAGGCGCTGAGGACGCTCAGGCCGCGCGGGGCCACGACCACCGGTTCCAGGGTGACGGCGACGACCTCGGGGTGGTCGTCCACCAGCCGGGAGACCCGCAGCAGCAGCTCCTCCAGGGCGGCGGAGTCGACCGGGGCCGAGCCGCGCCAGCCGAAGAGGAGGGGTGCCGTGCGGACCGAGCGGATGAGCGAGGTGGCCTCGCGGTCGGTGACCGGGATCAGCCGGTGCCCCATGTCGCCCAGCAGCTGGGTGGCCGCACCGGCGAGGCCGAAGGAGAGCACGGCCCCGGCCGCCGGGTCGATGACCGCCCGGACGACGGTGTCGACGCCGCGCGGGGCCATGCCCTGCACCACCGGGCGCAGCTCGGCCGGGGTGCCGAACAGCTCGGTCAACTCGGCGTACGCCCGCCGCAGTTGCTCTTCGTCGGCCAGGTCCAGGCGCACGCCGCCGAGATCGGCGCGGTGGCGCAGGTGCGGGGCGGTGGCCTTGAGGGCGACGGGGTAGCCGAGGGCGCGTGCGGCGGCGACCGCGTCGTCGGGTGTGGGTGCGGGCAGGGCGCGGTGGACGTGGATGCCGTACCGGCCCAGCAGCTCGCAGGTCTCCTCGTCGCCGAGGGCGAGTCCCTGGCCGCGGGCGAGGTGTCCGGCGATCAGCTCGGCGGCGCCCCGCTCGTCGATGTCCTCGTACTCCGGGACCTTGCCCGGGTCGGCGGCGTCGCGTCGCCACTGGGCGTAGGAGACGGCCTGGGCGAGGGCGCGGACGGCGCGTTCGGCGGCCGGGTAGGCGGGGATGAGCCGGGTCCCCTCCGGAGGGGGATCGGCGGGACCGGCCGGATGGGGGGCCGCGGGCGCGGCGGGCCGGGGATGCGGGGGCGCGGCGGCACGGCGATCGCCGGCCTCCGGGGTCCGGGGGCCGGCGGGGGCGGTGTCCTCCGCTTCCGCGGGCGGCGTCCGCGGCTCCGTCGGCGCGGGAGCGGGCTCCGTCGGCGCGGGCGCGGGCTCCGTCGGCTGCGGCTCCGCCGGCTGGGGCGCCTGCGGAGCGGTGCTCGCCGCCGCCGAGAGGGCTTCCGCCAGGCCGCCGAGTTCGACGTGGACGACGAGGACCGGCTTGGCGGGGACCGCGGCGGCCGCCGACCGCAGGGCCGCCGCCAGGGCGGCGTCCCCGGCCGACCCCTCCCCCACCGTCGGGATCGCGGTCACCACCACGGCGTCGCAGGTGTCGTCGGCCAGCGCGCGGGACAGGGCCCGGTGGAAGTCGTCCGCCGAGGCGGCCGTCGTCAGGTCCAGCGGGGGCTGTGGGCGCAGCCCCTCGGAGAGGCAGGCGTCGTACGTCAGCAGGCCCAGGGACTCGGAGTTCCCCAGGATGGCCACCCTCGGCCCGGGCGGCAGCGGCTGGCGGGCGAGCAGCAGCCCCGCGTCGACCAGGTCGGTGATCGTGTCGACCCGGATCACGCCGGCCTGCCGCAGCAGCGCGGAGACCGTGGCGTGCGGCAGCCGGGTCGCCCGTACGGCGTGTCCTTGCGGCGCCACCCCGCCGTGCCGGGCGCCCTGCACCACGACCAGCGGCTTGACCGCGGCCGTCCGCCGGGCCAGGCGGGTGAACTTGCGCGGGTTGCCGATGGACTCCAGGTACATCAGCGCGACGTCGGTCTCCGGGTCGTCGTACCAGTACTGGAGCACGTCGTTGCCGGAGACGTCGGCGCGGTTGCCGGAGGAGACGAAGGTCGACACGCCGGTGACGCCGGTGACCCCGCCGCCGCGCCGGTGCAGCCGGGAGAGCAGGGCGATGCCGATGGCGCCCGACTGGGCGAACAGACCGATCCGGCCGGGGCGCGGCATCTCGGGCGCGAGGGAGGCGTTGAGCCGCACCCGGGGGGAGGTGTTGATCACGCCGAAGGCGTTGGGCCCGATGATCCGCATGCCGTAGCTGCGCGCCTGCCGCACGAGGGCCCGCTGGCGCTCGCGTCCGTCGGGGCCGCTGTCGGCGTATCCGGCGGAGATCACCACCAGGCCCTGCACACCGTGCTCGCCGCAATCGGTGACGACCTCGGGGACCCGCTCGGCCGGCACGGTGACGACGGCGAGGTCCACCGGCCCCTCGATCTCGCGCACCGACCGGCACGCGGGCACCCCGTCGATCTCCTTCAGGTCCTCGGGGAACGCGCTGTTCACGGCGTACAGGCGGCCGGTGTAGCCCGCGTCCCCGACGTTGCCCAGGATGCTGCGGCCCACGCCGCCCGGCGTGCGGCCGGTGCCGATGACCGCCACCGAGCCGGGCTGCAGCAGCCGCTGCACGGAACGCGCCTCCGCGCGCTGCTCGCGCGCGTACTGCACGGCGAGCGAGCGGTCGGTCGGTTCGAGGCCGAACTCCAGACGGACCACACCGTCCTCGAAGCTGCGCTTCTGGGTGTACCCGGCGTCCATGAACACCTTGATCATCTTGGTGTTGGCGGGCAGCACCTCGGCGGCGAAACGGCGGATGCCCCGCTCGCGGGCGACCGCGGCGATGTGCTCCAGCAGCGCGGAGGCGACACCGCGCCCCTGGTGGGCGTCCTGGACGAGGAAGGCGACCTCGGCCTCGTCGGCGGGTGCGGACGCGGGTGTTCCACCGGCGCCGATCCGGTCGTAGCGTACGGTGGCGATGAACTCGCCGCCGACGGTGGCCGCGAGTCCCACCCGGTCCACAAAGTCGTGGTGCGTGAAGCGGTGGACGTCCTTGGCGGACAGGCGAGGGTACGGCGCGAAGAAGCGGTAGTACTTCGACTCGTCGGAAACCTGCTCGTAGAAGCTGACCAGGCGCTCGGCGTCATCAACGGTGATGGGGCGGACGCGCGCGGTGCCGCCGTCGCGCAGCACCACGTCGGCCTCCCAGTGGGCGGGGTACTCGTGCCGGTCCGACGAGGTCTGCATGGGCCCCAGAGTACGGCTCGCGTACGACAACGGCGCGAGGCAGTCTGTGGAGGACGGAAGGTCGGGCCGAGGCCGCGGTCCGACGACCACACGGGGCGGCGCACGGCGCCGTCCCGGCACGCTTCACGATGTGGGAAACTGGTCTAGACAAGAGTGGTCTAGACAACATAAGACCTCTGAACACCTGAAGGGCAGCATCACATGGCTGAGCGCCGCGTCAACGTCGGCTGGGCCGAGGGTCTCCACGCCCGCCCCGCCTCCATCTTCGTCCGAGCCGCCACGGCCACAGGCGTCCCGGTCACGATCGCCAAGGCCGACGGCTCCCCCGTCAACGCGGCCTCCATGCTGGCCGTCCTCGGCCTCGGCGCCCAGGGTGGCGAGGAGATCGTCCTCGCCTCCGACGCCGAGGGCGCTGACGCCGCCCTGGACCGGCTGGCGAAGCTGGTCTCCGAGGGGCTCGAGGAGCTTCCCGAGACCGTCTGACCCAGGACAGCACCGAGATGCCCGCCCGGACCACCGGGCGGGCATTTCTTCTGCCGGTTCCGCTTCTGCGCCGGATTCTGTTTCCGCTCCCGCTGTTGCTTCCGCCTTTACTGCTTCCATTTCGCTCGCGGAATTGTTCAAGGCAGCAGAAATCGACCCCCCGGCGAGAACAGCTCCTTGTATACGACCCCCGCGTTAAAACCTGACACTCGGCGTGTTTACGGCACGTTGCGTATTCCTCACGCGCTCCGTCGCCCGACCGCCGGGGGCGAACCGCAGCCGGTGCGCCGGAAGAGACCGCTCGATGTGCAGCGTCATGAGCGCCCGCGCACGCTCGCCGTCGCCCCTGGCCACCGCGTCGGTGATGGCGCCGTACTCCGCCCAGCGCTCCACCGGGTCGGCCGGCGCCGCGACGGCGTACAGCCAGGCGATCTTGTGGCGGAGCTGGGTCAGCAGGGCCGTCAGGGAGGGACTGCCGGTCGCCTGGGCGAGGGTCTCGTGGAACCACCCGTCCAGTGAGCGCAGGTCGTCGCCGTGCCCCTGCCCGGCACGGTCCCGTCCCAGCCTGACCAGTCCGCGCAGCACCTTGAGGTGGGCCTCGGTGCGGCGCCGGGCGGCCCGCGCGGCCCCCAGGGGCTCCAGGAGGGCGCGGGTCTCCAGCAGGTCGGCGGCCTCCTCCTCGGTCGGCTCCGCCACGCACGCGCCCGCGTGGCGCCGGGTCACCACGAAGCCCTCGGCCTCCAGGGTGCGCAGGGCCTCGCGGACGGGAACGCGGGAGACCCCGTAGCGGCGGGCGAGAAGCTCCTCGGTGAGGCGGCCGCCGCGCCCGTGGACTCCGGCGACGATGTCGTCCCGGATCGCCGTGCACACCGAGTGCGCCGGAATACGCATGCCCGACCTCCGCCTTGGTCCCCGTGAAAACGTCGACGATCGACACGTGTTCAGTGACTCTAGGCCAGTCGAGCGGAGATTCCGACGGCGGACGGGATTTCCCGGATGTTTTTCGGACGGCGCCCGAACGGGCGGCGGGCGCGCGGAAATGCGAAAGCCCCGGCTCGGAAGCCGGGGCTTTCGGGGCCTTGCCGCCCGCCGTCAGACGTTCACGCCGTGGGAGCGGAGGTAGGCCACGGGGTCGATGTCCGAGCCGTACTCGGCGCTGGTGCGGGCCTCGAAGTGCAGGTGCGGGCCCGTGACGTTGCCGGTGGCGCCGGAGAGGCCGATCTGCTGGCCGGCGGAGACCGACTGGCCCACCGAGACGCCGATGGACGAGAGGTGCCCGTACTGCGTGTACGTGCCGTCGTGCATCCTGATCACGACCTGGTTGCCGTACGCCCCGCCCCAGCCGGCCTCGACGACCGTGCCGACGCCGACGGCGTGCACGGTGGTGCCGGTGGAGGCGTGGAAGTCGATGCCGGTGTGGCTGCCGGAGGACCACAGCGAGCTGCCGGCCTGGTACGCGGTCGAGACGTACGAGGCGGTGATCGGCGCGACGAAGGTGTTGAGGCGCTTGCGCTCGGCCTCCCGTGCGGCGCGCTCCTTGGCCTCGCGCGCCTCCTCGGCGGCCTCGGCCGCCCGCTCGCGCGCGGCCTCCATCGCCGCCTCCCGGGCGGCGGCGTCCAGAGCGGCCTGCTTCTGGGCGGCGGCCTGGGCGTCGATCTCCTCGGCCACGGAGTCGCCGATGCTGATGACCGGGGTGATGCCGGTCTGCTCCGCCTCGGGCTCGGCGGCGAGCGCCGGTGCCGCGAGGGTGCCGACGACGCCGGTGGTGGCGAGGGCCGCGACACCCGCCGCGCGGGCGGTGGTGCGGTGCATCCGGCTGGGACGGCGGTGCTTCCCGGTGGCGCGCGTGAACGCCATGTAGAGGCTGGTCCTTTCCTTCCCTCTCGCCTACCGGGTTAGCTGACGGGTTCGGAGGTGGAAGGTCTCCTACGGACCCCCTCGCTGCGCGCGGGCGTCCGATTCACCCCAGGGACTGCGGTGGGTCCCCGGCTCCCCTGGCTCGCGCCGTACGGGGACTCGGCGATGACTGTCCGGTGCCGCGGGCGCGGCGTACTGCCTGACGAACAGCCCGGAAGACGCTAAGCGGGGCCGCCTTCAATCCTCAAACGCAACAGGCTTTTTGTAGCGCATGCCACAGGGCAGACAGGCTGTCTCTCCCTCAATTCGGACAAACGTCGGCCCTGGTGACACTCGGGTCACCAGGGCCTCCGCACACCCGTGGTGCTACTCGGCCGCCACCACGGTGACTTCGCCGATGCCCAGGGCCTCGACGGGCGCCTTGATCTGTGCGGCGTCACCGACGAGGACCGTCACCAGGCGGTCCACCGGGAAGGCGCTCACGACCGCCGCCGTGGCCTCCACGGTGCCCGTGGCGGCGAGTTGGCGGTAGAGCGCGGCCTGGTAGTCGTCGGGCAGGTGCTGCTCGACCTGGTCGGCCAGCGTGCCGGCCACGGCCGCCGCCGTCTCGTACTTGAGCGGCGCCACGCCCACCAGGTTCTGCACCGCGACGTCGCGCTCGGCGTCGGTGAGACCGCCCTCGGCGAGCGTGCGCAGCACCGTCCACAAGTCCTCGAGGGCCGGGCCGGTGTTGGGGGTGTCGACGGAGCCGCTGATGGCGAGCATGGCGGCGCCGGTGCCGTCGGGCGCGGAGCGCAGGACCTGCCCGAAGGCCCGCACGCCGTACGTGTAGCCCTTCTCCTCGCGCAGCACCCGGTCCAGGCGGGAGGTGAGGGTGCCGCCGAGGCAGTAGGTGCCGAGGACCTGGGCGGGCCAGACACGGTCGTGCCGGTCGGGGCCGGTGCGGCCGATCAGCAGCTGTGTCTGCACGGCGCCGGGGCGGTCCACGATGACGACGCGGCCGCGGTCGTCGGCGATCACCGGGGGCACGGGGCGCGGCTCGGCGGTGGAACCGGTCCACGCGCCCAGGGTGTCGCCGAGCAGTGCGTCCAGGTCCAGGCCGGTGAGGTCGCCGACGACCACCGCGGTGGCCGTGGCGGGGCGGACGTGCTTCTCGTAGAAGGTCCGTACGGCGGCGGAGTCGACGTTCGCCACCGTCTCCTCGGTGCCCTGGCGCGGGCGCGACATGCGCGAGTCGGCCGGGAACAGCTCCTTGGAAAGCTCCTTGGCCGCGCGGCGGGCCGGGTTGGCCAGCTCGTGCGGGATCTCGTCGAGCCGGTTGCGGACCAGGCGTTCGACCTCGCCGTCCGCGAAGGCGGGGGCCCTGAGGGCGTCGGCGAGCAGACCGAGGGCCTTGGCGAGGCGGGAGGCGGGCACCTCCAGGCTCAGCCGGACGCCGGGGTGGTCGGCGACCGCGTCGAGGGTGGCGCCGCAGCGCTCCAGCTCGGCGGCGAACTCCTCGGCGGAGTGCTTGTCGGTGCCCTCGGAGAAGGCGCGCGCCATGATGGTGGCGACGCCGTCGAGTCCGGCCGGCTCGGCGTCCAGGGGCGCGTCGAGCAGCACCTCGACGGCGACGACCTGCTGGCCGGGGCGGTGGCAGCGCAGCACCGTGAGGCCGTTGTCGAGGCTGCCGCGCTCGGGGGCGGGGAACGCCCACGGCTTGGGCTCGCCGGCCTGCGGCTGCGGGTGGAAGTCCATGGTGGCGAGCTCGGTCACTTGGCCGCCTCCTCGTCGTTCTCGTCGGTGGCGTCGGTCTGGTCGGCGTCGGTCTCGTCGGCGGGGGCGGTGGGCTCGTAGACGAGCACCGCGCGGTTGTCGGGGCGCAGGCGCGCCTTGGCGACCTCCTGGACCTCCTCGGCCGTCACCTCGAGCACCCGCTGCACGGCGGTGAGGGCGAGCTGCGGGTCGCCGAACAGGACGGCGTACCGGCACAGTTCGTCGGCGCGGCCCGCGACCGTGCCCAGGCGGTCCAGCCACTCGCGCTCCAGCTGGGCCTGGGCGCGCTCCATCTCCTCGGCGGTGGGGCCCTCCTCGGCGAAGCGGGCCAGCTCCTCGTCGATGGCGGTCTCGATGACCGGCACCTCGACGTCGCCGGAGGTCTTCACGTCCAGCCATCCCAGGGAGGGCGCCCCGGCGAGCCGCAGCAGGCCGAACCCGGCCGCGACGGCGGTCCGGTCGCGGCGCACCAGCCGGTTGTACAGACGGGACGACTCGCCGCCGCCCAGGACGGTCAGCGCCAGGTCGGCCGCGTCGCACGCGCGCGTGCCGTCCTCCGGCAGGCGGTAGGCCGCCATCAGGGCGCGGGCCGGCACCTCCTCCTCGACCACCTCGCGCAGCTGCTCGCCCATGACGTCCGGCAGCGAACCGTCCCGCGGGGGCTGCTTGCCGTCGTGCGAGGGGATGGAGCCGAAGTACTTCTCGATCCAGGCGAGGGTCTGCTCGGGGTCGATGTCCCCGACGACCGACAGCACCGCGTTGTTCGGCGCGTAGTAGGTCCGGAAGAACGCCCTCGCGTCCTCCAGCGTCGCCGCGTCGAGGTCGGCCATCGAGCCGATCGGGGTGTGGTGGTAGGGGTGGCCCTCCGGGTAGGCGAGGGCGGTCAGCTTCTCGAACGCGGTGCCGTAGGGGACGTTGTCGTAGCGCTGGCGGCGCTCGTTCTTGACGACGTCGCGCTGGTTCTCCATGGACTCGTCGTCCAGGGCGGCCAGCAGGGAGCCCATGCGGTCGGCCTCCAGCCAGAGGGCGAGCTCCAGCTGGTGGGCGGGCATGGTCTCGAAGTAGTTGGTGCGCTCGAAGCTGGTGGTGCCGTTGAGGGAGCCGCCGGCGCCCTGCACCAGTTCGAAGTGGCCGTTGCCCTTCACCTGGGCGGAGCCCTGGAACATGAGGTGCTCGAAAAGGTGAGCCAGGCCGGTACGCCCCTTGACTTCGTGGCGCGAGCCGACGTCGTACCAGAGGCACACCGCCGCGACCGGGGTCAGGTGGTCCTCGGAGAGCACCACGCGCAGGCCGTTGGCCAGGCGGTGCTCGGTCGCTGTCAGGCCGCCGGAGCCTGCCTGGGCGGTGGCCGTGTGACCCATGGGCATGTACGTCCCTTCGATGGCGACTGCTGAGTGGAGTCAGCTGCGTGGAATCAGTGGTCGGAACTGCGGAATTCCGCGGGTCCTGCCACTGTATGCAAGCGTGCGGGCGACCGGTGGAGTTCCCGGTCGTCGTACGCCGAGAGCGAGAACGCGGTTGGCGGCCCGCGGACGGGTGTGCGGGGCGAGGGCGTACCCTGCGGGCAGCGCCGGGCCGGGCAGCCCGTGACGGGTCCTGGTCGGTCGCTGTCAGTGCCGCGGTCCACAATGGACCGCGTCAGATCACCGTTCACGCTTCAGCAAGGAGCCGGCAGCGATGGCCCGCCGTAGTACGAAGACCCCGCCGCCCGACGACTCGTACGAGGAGAAGATCCTCGACATCGACGTCGTCGACGAGATGCAGGGCTCCTTCCTCGAGTACGCGTACTCGGTCATCTACTCGCGTGCGCTGCCGGACGCCCGCGACGGCCTGAAGCCGGTGCACCGCCGCATCGTCTACCAGATGAACGAGATGGGCCTCAGGCCCGAGCGCGGCTATGTGAAGTGCGCCCGCGTCGTCGGCGAGGTGATGGGCAAGCTGCACCCGCACGGCGACGCGTCGATCTACGACGCGCTGGTGCGCATGGCCCAGTCCTTCTCGATGCGCGTGCCCCTGGTGGACGGCCACGGCAACTTCGGCTCGCTGGGCAACGACGACCCGCCGGCCGCCATGCGGTACACCGAGTGCCGGATGGCCGATGCCGCCGGCCTGATGACGGAGTCCATCGACGAGGACACCGTCGACTTCGCCCCGAACTACGACGGCCAGGAGCAGGAGCCGGTGGCGCTGCCGGCCGCCTTCCCGAACCTGCTGGTCAACGGCGCCTCGGGCATCGCGGTCGGCATGGCCACGAACATGCCGCCGCACAACCTGCGCGAGGTGATCGCGGCCGCCAGGCATCTGATCCGGCACCCGAACGCCGACCTCGACGCGCTGATGAAGCACGTGCCGGGCCCCGACCTGCCCACCGGCGGCCGGATCGTCGGCCTGCCCGGCATCCGGGACGCCTACGAGACGGGCCGCGGCACGTTCAAGATCCGCGCCACGGTGTCCGTGGAGACCGTGACGGCCCGGCGCAAGGGCCTCGTCGTCACCGAGCTGCCCTTCGCGGTCGGCCCGGAGAAGGTGATCGCCAAGATCAAGGACCTGGTCGGCTCGAAGAAGCTCCAGGGCATCGCGGACGTCAAGGACCTCACCGACCGCGAGCACGGCCTGCGGCTGGTCATCGAGATCAAGAACGGCTTCGTGCCCGAGGCGGTCCTCGAACAGCTCTACAAGCTGACGCCGATGGAGGAGTCCTTCGGCATCAACAACGTCGCCCTGGTGGACGGCCAGCCCCTCACCCTGGGCCTCAAGGAGCTGCTGGAGGTCTACCTCGACCACCGCTTCGACGTGGTGCGGCGGCGCAGCGAGTTCCGTCGCGGCAAGCGCCGGGACCGCCTGCACCTGGTCGAGGGTCTGCTCGTCGCGCTGGTGGACATCGACGAGGTCATCCGCCTCATCCGCTCCAGCGAGAACTCCGCCGAGGCCAAGCAGCGCCTGATGGAGCGCTTCTCGCTGAGCGAGGTCCAGACCCAGTACATCCTGGACACGCCGCTGCGCCGGCTCACCAAGTACGACCGCGTCGAGCTGGAGTCCGAGAAGGACCGGCTCAACGCGGAGATCGAGGAGCTGACCAGGATCCTCGACTCGGACGCGGAGCTGCGCAAGCTGGTCTCCGCCGAACTGGCCGCCGTCGCCAAGAAGTTCGGCACCGACCGCCGCACGCTCCTGCTGGAGTCCTCCGGCGCTCCGGTGGCCGCCGTCCCGCTCCAGGTCGCCGACGACCCCTGCCGGGTGCTGCTGTCCTCGACGGGGCTGCTCGCCCGCACGGCCGACGACCGGCCCCTCGCCACGGACGCCAAGGCCAAGCGGGTCAAGCACGACCTGATCGTCTCCGCGGTGCCCGCCACCGCCCGCGGCGAGGTCGGCGTGGTGACCTCCGCCGGGCGGCTGCTGCGGGTGAACGTGGTGGACCTCCCCCAGCTGCCGGAGTCCATGGAGACGCCGAATCTGTCGGGCGGCGCGCCGCTCGCGGAGTTCGTGTCCCTGGAGGACGACGAGACGGTCGTCTGCCTGACCACGCTGGACGAGTCCTCGCCGGGTCTGGCGCTCGGCACGGAACAGGGCGTCGTCAAGCGGGTGGTGCCGGACTACCCGTCCAACAAGGACGAGCTGGAGGTCATCACCCTCAAGGAGGGTGACCGCATCGTCGGCGGCGTCGAGCTGCGCACCGGCGAGGAAGACCTGGTCTTCATCACGGACGACGCGCAACTGCTGCGCTACCAGGCGTCCCAGGTCCGCCCTCAGGGCCGTCCGGCGGGCGGCGTGGCCGGCATCAAGCTCGCCGAGGGGGCGAAGGTCATCTCCTTCACGGCGGTCGACCCGGCAGCCGACGCGGTGGTCTTCACGGTCGCCGGCTCCCGCGGCACGCTGGACGACTCCGTCCAGACCACGGCCAAGCTCACCCCGTTCGACCAGTATCCGCGCAAGGGGAGGGCCACCGGCGGGGTGCGCTGCCAGCGGTTCCTGAAGGGCGAGGACTGCCTGGCCTTCGCGTGGGCCGGCGCCACCCCGGCGCTCGCGGCCCAGAAGAACGGCTCCCCGGCCCAGCTCCCGGACATCGACCCGCGCCGCGACGGCTCGGGCGTCTCGCTGCCGAAGACGGTGTCGGTGGTGGCCGGTCCCTTCTAGCCCGGGAAGGCGGGGGAAGCCGAGGGCGGCGGTTCCTCGCCGCCCGGCTCCCCGTCCTCCGGATCCGGTACGTAGCGCAGGACGCCCCACATGCCGTGCTCGTCGGCGTGCGGGGCATCGCTGCGGCACGCGTCGAGTTCCTTGCTCAGGGCGGGGGCGTCGATGCCGGACCCGATGAGGACGAGCTGGGTGCGGCGGTCCTCGCCGGGCGGCCAGGGCTCGGGGTAGAAGCGCAGGAAGCGGCCGACGGCGTGGACGGCGTACCGGTTCCGCCTGTCGTGCGGGCCGAAGTCGACGTAGCCCTTGATCCGGTACAGGCCCTCGGGGCGGCTGTCGAGGAAGCGCATGAGCCCGCGCGGGTCGAGCGGGAGGTCGGAGACGAACGACAGCGTGTCGTAGGCGGCGTGCAGGTGCTCGGCGTACGCGCCGTGCGCGGAGTGGTCGTGCAGGTCGTCGAAGGACAGCTGCCCCACGCGCTCCTCGCTCGGCCGGCAGTCGTAGAGGAACTCCGGATCGATGCGGCCGTAGGTCGCGGGCACGACGGCGGCGCGGTCGGCGAGCGAGCGGACGAGGGCGAGGACGCGCTCGGCGTCCGGTGCCCGGTCGGTCTTGTTGACGACGACGAGGTCGGCGAGCGCCAGGTGCCGGTCGATCTCGGGGTGCTTCGCGCGCGTGGCGTCGAACTCGGCCGCGTCGACGACCTCGACCAGCCCGCCGTAGACGACCCCCGGCAGCTCGCTGGCGAGCACCATGCGCACGAGTTCCTGCGGCTCGGCGAGGCCGCTGGCCTCGATGACGATGACGTCGATGCCGGTTTCGGGCCGGGCCAGCCGTTCGAGGTAGCCGTCGAGTTCACCGGCGTCGACGGCGCAGCACAGGCATCCGTTGCCGAGCGAGACGGTGGAGTCGCCGAGCGCGCCGGCGACGGCCATCGCGTCGATCTCGATCGCCCCGAAGTCGTTGACGACGGCGCCGATGCGGCTGCCTCCGCTGCGGTGCAGGAGGTGGTTGAGGAGCGTGGTCTTGCCGGAGCCGAGGAACCCGGCGAGTACGACGACCGGGATCCGCTGCCGAGTCGGGCGCTGCCCCACCGTGCGACCTCTCTCTCCACCTCGCGTACGCCGGCCCGTGCCGGGGCGTACTCCCACGTACGGAACTGCCTGTTCAGGATACGAGCCGCCGCGACCGACGCGGAGTGAACGATTGTTAGCGCCGCTGGCTGGGCAGACGTGTGGACAAGGCGCCGGACCGTGCGACCCTCGCTTCCCTCCGTGCGCCTCCTCTCCGCCTCCCCGCCGATCAGCGCCGCTCGGCACCCTGGAGGCGGCACGCGCCGCCCATCGCTCGCCGGTCCCCGTCAGCCGACCCGCACTCGACGACCGGCGGGCGGTCGCCTGATTCGGGGGTTGACATGGTCACACGGAAAAAGATCACGGGGAGGTTCGGCTCCGCCGCGACCGGTCTGCTGGTCGCCACGGCCGGGTTGACGCTGGCCGCGCGACAGCGCGCGCTGGAAGCGGAACGGCTGCGCGTACGACGGCTCGAACTGGAGGAGACCGCCTCGCGCCGTCGGGCGCTGGCGCACCAGCAGCGCATGCACTGGGAGCTGCTGTCGCGGGCGATCGACGACCCGTCACTCGCCTCGGTGATCGACACGTACGCTCCCGACATCCCGGCGGAGAAGCGCCGCCAGTACTTCTACGCCAACGCCTGGTACATCAACCTGTACCACCTCTACCGGGCGGGGCTCGTGGACCAGGAAGAGCTCTACGGACACGCCCGCGAGCTGTTCCAGAACCCGGTGATGCGCGAGTACTGGGAGGCGTCGCGGGGGCAGCGGGCGACCCTGAAGCAGTCGTCCGACGAAGCACGGATCGGTCGCCTGGTGGACGGTCTCATCAGCGACCTGGACGACGCGGACACGGACGAGTGGTGGGTGGTGGGCACCCCTCCGTCCTCCTGAGTGCTCGGCCTCCCGCCGAGCGCCGCCGCCGTCCGCGACGTGCCCGTCAGCACGCATGCGGACGGCGACCCACCGGGTGACATTTCGGTCCTGCGACCCCGCCCGCCCCTGGCACACCAGTAATCTGCTCCCACTTGTTGTGTGCCCAGATCCCGAAGGACCGGTACCCCTTGAAAATCGTGCGCCGCATCGGTGTGCCCCCCAGTGCCCGCGGCAGTGCCTCGGGGGCCAACTGCCCCGACGTGTTCGAACTGAGCGACGGCAATTTCGCGGTCATCGGCACCGAGGCCACCGAGGCGCTGGAGCGGGAGCTGCCCGCCGACGCCGCCCGCGCCGACTACGAACGCATCGTCGTCGTGAGCCGGGAAACCCTGATCCGCGCGAAGGCCGACATCCCGGACGCCTGACCTCGCCACCCACGTCTCCGGCGCACCCACCGTCACCCGCGCCGGACGTCCCACCCGGCGAGCGATCCGGCACCCCGTCCTCGCTCGACGCTCCTACGACCCGGCCTGGCGCCCGAACGGCACCGGGCCGTTCGCGTCGCGGCACCGTTCCGGGGTCTCCGCCACGACCGGAGCAGCGCTCGACCGCAGCTGTGAGCCGAGGGAGGCAAGTCAGGTTAGGCTCACCTCTGTGAGTACGTGCTCAACCGTCTCCCGGGACCTCGACGAGCCCGTTGCGGGCACCGCACCCGTCGCGAGGACCTGGCTGCTGCTCGAACAGCCCGGCCCCTGGGGCGCCAAGGCACTCACTTCGAGCCACCTGGACACCACGCTCGGGCGCGCCCTGGAAGCCGCGGTGAAGGGTACGGACGTACGCGTCGCCCTCATCCGCCGCCCCGGCCGGCACGCGGACCGCGGCACCCCCGCGGTGCGCCGTGTGTATGCGGCGCACACCACCCCGGGGAACGTGTGGGTGCGCACCACCACACTCACCGATCCCCATCAGCTGCTCGGCCTCGACTTCGCCGCGCTGGGCAGGGGCGACGGCCGCACCTTCGACGCGGTGCTGGACGGGGGCCCGCACACCGGGGACCCCCTCGTCCTCGTCTGCACCAACGGCAAGCGCGACCGGTGCTGCGCACTCCTGGGGCGGCCCCTGGCGGCGGAACTCGCCGCGTCCGGCGCCGAGGGCGTCTGGGAGGTCACCCATCTGGGTGGTCACCGCTTCTCCCCGACGGTGCTCGTACTGCCCCACGGATACGCGTACGGCCGGGTCCAGGCCCACTCGGTCAAGGAGATCCTGCACGGTGCGCGGGAGGGGCGGATCGTGGTCGAGGGGTGCCGCGGCAACACCGCGTGGGAGCGACCGGGGCAGGCCGCGGAGCTGGCCGTTCGCTCCGCGGTGGGCGAGGTCGCGGCCCAGTCGCTGAGCGTCGTACGGACGGACGGCGCCGCGCCGCGCTGGGAGGTGACCGTGGCCCACGCCGACGGCCGGCACTGGCGGGTCGGCGTCGCGCAGGGCGCGTCGGCCCCACCCCGCCCGGAGAGCTGCGGCGCGGCGGTACTGGGTTCGCCGGCCCGTATGGAGGTCACGGGGGTGCGTGAGCTGTCGGTGACGGCGGCGCTCGCGAGCTGACCGGCGCCCCGGGGAGTGCCCGCCTGCCCGGCCCGGGCCGGCATCACGAGCCTGCGGCTTCCGGCTTCCGGCTTCCGGCTTCCGGCTTCCGGGGGCGCGGATGTCGGCCGGGCCCCGTCCGGCCTGCGACGATCAGGAGATCCGCGCCACACCCCTCTACGGTCCGCCCTCCCCCGCCACGTACCGTCGTGGGTATGAGCTCCACTCCCCCCGTCCGCCGCCTGCGCCTCGGCCTGCCCCGGCGGGTGTTCTCGCAGGTGCTGCTGATGCAGCTGGCGATCGCCGCGGGAGTCGCCGTGCTCGCGACCGGGCTGTTCCTGGCGCCGCTCGGCGACCAGCTGGACGACCAGGCGATGCGCCGGGCCCTCGCGATCGCGCAGACCACGGCGCAGCAGCCGCAGATCGCCGAGGACGTGCGCGACACCCCGCCGACGGCGGGCGGCCCGGTGCAGCGGGAGGCCGAACGGATTCGCGAGGCCACCGGGGCGGAGTACGTCGTCGTGATGGACCGGCGGGGCGTGCGCTGGTCGCACACCGACCCGGAGCGGGTGGGCGAGACCGTCTCGACCGACCCCGGGCAGGCCCTGGCCGGCCGTGAGGTCATGGAGATCGACGAGGGCACCCTGGGCCGGTCGGCGCGCGGGAAGGTGCCCCTGCGCGAGGCCGACGGCGACGTGGTCGGCGCGGTCTCCGTCGGGATCGCCTACGACAGCGTCCGGGCGCGGCTGATCCACGCCATTCCCGGTCTGTTCGCGTACGCCGGCGGCGCCCTGGCCGTCGGCGCGCTGGCCGCCTGGCTCATCTCGCGCCGGGTACAGCGGCAGACCCGTGACCTGGCCTTCTCGGACATCGCCGGGCTGCTGGCGGAGCGCGAGGCGATGCTGCACGGCATTCGGGAGGGGGTGGTCGCCCTGGACCGCGGGGGCCGGGTGCGTCTGCTCAACGACGAGGCGCAGCGCCTGCTGGGCATCGGCGGCGAAGCCGTGGGCCGCTCCCCGGACGAGGCGCTGGGCGCCGGGCGGACGGCCGACGTCCTGGCCGGCCGGGTGACCGGCACCGACCTGCTGACGGTGCGGGGCCAGCGGGTCCTGGTCGCCAACCGGATGCCGACCGACGACGGTGGCGCCGTCGCCACGCTGCGCGACCGCACCGAGCTGGAGCAGCTCGGACGGGAGCTGGACTCGACGCGCGGCCTGATCGACGCCCTGCGCGCGCAGGACCACGAGCACGCCAACCGCATGCACACCCTGCTGGGGCTGCTCGAGCTGGAGATGTACGACGACGCCGTGGAGTTCGTCGGTGAGGTGGTGGGCGAGCACCGGGTCACCGCGGAGCAGATCACCGAGCGCGTCCAGGACCCGCTCCTCGCCGCCCTGCTGGTCGGCAAGGCGACCGTGGCGACGGAACGGGGAGTGGCCCTGTGGGTGTCCGAGCGGACGCGGCTGCCGGACCGCCTCGTCGATCCCCGCGGGCTCGTGACCGTCGTGGGCAATCTGGTCGACAACGCGCTCGACGCCGTCGCGGGAGCGCCGCACGCGCGTGTCGAGGTCGAACTGCGCGCGCGGGGCCGCGCCGTCACGCTCCGGGTACGGGACACCGGGCCCGGTGTCCCCGCGGAACACCGCGAGCGGGTGTTCACGGAGGGCTGGTCCACCAAGGAGCCGCCGGCGCACCGGCAGCGGGGCATCGGGCTGTCCCTGGTGCGCAGGCTCGCCGAACGGCAGGGCGGCAGCGCCACGGTCGGCGAGGCGCACGGCGGCGGCGCGGAGTTCGTCGTCGTCCTGCCCGAGGCCCTGACCGAACCGGACCCGACCGGACCGGGCCGGAGCGGACCGGACCCGAGCGGCCCGGATCCGACCGATCCGGGCCCGAGCGATCCGAACGCGAGCGATCCGAACGCGAGCGGCCCTCGCCCGGCAGAGCCGGACCTGCCGTCCGCCGTCGCGTCCCCCGCCGTGCCCGCCCACGTCCACCCCACTGCCGAGGAGGAGTCCCGATGATCGAGGTCCTGGTCGTGGACGACGACACGCGGGTCGCGCGGGTCAACGCCGCCTACGTCGAGAAGGTGCCGGGCTTCCACGTCGCCGGGCAGGCGCACAGCGCGCTGGACGCCTTGCGCCGCGTGGAGGCACTGCCCCGCGTGGACCTGATCCTGCTGGACCACTACCTGCCCGACCGCACCGGTCTCGAGGTCGTGCAGGAGATGCGGCGCCTCGGGCACCAGACCGACGTGATCATGGTGACGGCGGCGCGGGACGTGTCGACGGTCCAGGCGGCGATGCGCCAGGGAGCGCTGCAGTACCTGGTCAAGCCGTTCGCCTTCGCGGGCCTGCGCGCCAAACTGGAGGCGTACGCGGAGCTGCGGCGCACGCTCGACGGTGGCGGCGAGGCGGAACAGGCGGAGGTGGACCGGATCTTCGGCGCCCTCTCGGCTCCGTCGGAGCCGGGACTCCCCAAGGGGCACTCCCCCACCACCGCCGAGCTGGTACGCCAGTGCCTGATGAAGGCCGACGGCGCGCTCTCCGCCCAGGAGATCGCCGAACGCACCGGGGTGAGCCGCCAGACGGCACAGCGCTATCTGAAGCTCCTGGAGCGCACGGGCCGGGCCAGGCTGACCCTGAAGTACGGGGACGCGGGCCGCCCCGAGCACCGGTACGTGTGGGCGACCCGCGCCTGAGGGTGCGGGGCCGCCCCCGATGGTCCCGCGGCGGCCGGCACCGCCGTCTACACGGCTCCCGCGCCGGTCAGTGACCGGACCTCCGTCTCGGCGTGCTTGCCCGCGTCCGGGACCTCGGGCGAGGTGACCGTGCCGATCCAGCCGGCCAGGAAACCCAGCGGGATCGACACCAGACCCGGATTCTGCAGCGGGAAGAACTGGAAGTCGGCGCCCGGGAAGAGCGACTGCGGGCTGCCCGACACCACGGGTGACAGCAGGACCAGCGCCACCGCGGGCACGAGGCCCCCGTAGACGGCCCACACGGCCCCCCGCGTGGTGAAGCCGCGCCAGAACAGCGAGTAGAGGAGCACCGGCAGGTTCGCGGACGCGGCGACCGCGAAGGCGAGGCCCACCAGGAACGCCACGTTGAGATCGCGGGCGAGCAGACCGAGGGCGATCGCGACCGCGCCGATCCCGACGGCGGCGACGCGGGCGACGGCGACCTCGCTGCGCGGCTTCGCGCCCCGGCGCCGCAGGGAGGCGTACAGGTCGTGGGCCACGGAGGCGGAGGAGGCCAGGGTGACGCCGGCGACCACCGCGAGGATCGTGGCGAACGCTACGGCGGCCACGACCGCGAACAGGACCGTACCCCCGGTGGATCCCGCGCCGCCGCCCAGGTCCAGAGCGAGCAGCGGAACCGCCGTGTTCCCGGCGGCGTTCGACGCCCGTACGGCGTCCGGGCCGACCAGGGCCGCCGCGCCGAAGCCCAGCACGATCGTCATCAGGTAGAAGCCTCCGATGAGGCCGATGGACCAGACGACCGACCGTCTCGCGGCCCGGGCGGTGGGCACGGTGTAGAAGCGGGACAGGATGTGCGGCAGCCCGGCCGTGCCCAGCACCAGGGCGAGACCCAGGCTGATGAAGTCGAAGCGCGAGGTCCAGTCCCCGCCGTACGCCAGCCCGGGGGCCAGGAACGCCTCGCCGTGACCGCTGCGTTCGGCCGCCGTGCGCAGCAGCCAGTCGAGGTCGCCGTGGAAGCGGACGAGCACGAGCGCGGTCAGCGCGACGGTGCCGCCGAGCAGCAGCACCGCCTTCACGATCTGGATCCAGGTGGTGGCCCGCATGCCGCCCAGCGACACGTAGATCACCATGAGGGCGCCGACGCCGATGACGGTCCAGGTCCGCGCGGTCTCGGTCGTGCCGCCGAGCAGCAGGGCGACGAGACTGCCCGCGCCCACCATCTGGGCCACGAGATACATGACGGACACGGTGACCGAGGACGTGCCGGCCGCGATCCGGACCGGCCGCTCGCTCATCCGGGCCGCCACGACGTCGGCGAGGGTGAACCGCCCGCAGTTGCGCACCAGTTCCGCGACGAGGAACAGCACAACGAGCCAGGCGACGAGGAAGCCCACCGAGTAGAGCATGCCGTCGTAGCCGTAGAGCGCGATGACGCCCGAGATGCCGAGGAAGGAGGCCGCCGACATGTAGTCACCGGCGATGGCAAAACCATTCTCCATCGGGGAGAACAACCGGCCGCCCGCGTAGAACTCCTCGGCCGAGCCGTGGCGTTGACGGCTCACCCAGGTCGTGATCCCCAGGGTGACGGCGACGAAGGTGCTGAACAGCAGCAGTGCGAGGGTCTGGTGATCACCCGTCACGACGCACCGCCCCGCACCCCGCGCGTCAGTTCCTGGGTGTCCCAGCGCAGTTCGAGCGCGGCCCGGTCCCTGCGCAGCCTCGCGTGCCGGGCGTACGCCCAGGTGAGCAGGAACGTGGTGAGGAACTGGCCGAGGCCGGCGAGCATCGCCACGTTCACCGATCCGGCCACCGGCCGGGCCATCAGCGCGGGCGCCGTGGTGGCGGCCACCACATAGGCGACGTACCAGACGAAGAACGCGGCCACCGCCGGGATCACGAACCGCCGGTACCGGCTGCGGACCTCCTGGAACGCCGCGCTGCGCTGCACCTCCAGGTAGACGTCGGCCGCGGCCCGCGGCGGCGGCCCCGCCGCCTCCGGTGGTGTCGGCGGCGACGCCGGCTCCGGGACGCGCGCTCCGGCCGACTCGCCCCAGCCGGAGGCCAGGGCGTCGTACCACGGGTCGTCGTAGGCCGGGCTCGCGGACGCCTCGCCGGGGGCCAGGTCCGCGGTGCCGCGACGGCCGACCGCGTTCTCAGAACCGCCTCCGGGGCCACGGAGGCGATCGTTGCTTGACTGCATGCCCAAGGATGGACAGAACGGGAAGATCCCCGACTCTTCTTCCCTCCGCACTTCACCCCATCAGGTGACCGAGCCGCACGCGGCCCGGTTCCCGGTGAGAGGGCCGGGACCGGTGTGCGCACCGGGCCCGGCTCAGGTCGTGCGGTCACGCACGGTCACGCGTCGATGCGCGACCGGTCCAGCGTCGCCGCCGAACTGGAGATGAACTCCTTGCGGGGAGCGACGTCGTTGCCCATCAGCAGGTCGAAGACCTGCTCCGCGGATTCCAGGTCGGTGAGGTTGATCCGGCGCAGGGTACGGCGGCGGGGGTCCATGGTCGTCTCCGCCAGCTGGTCGGCGTCCATCTCGCCCAGGCCCTTGTAGCGCTGGATGGAGTCCTTGTACCGGATGTTCTTGGTCTGGAACTCCATGAGCGTGTCACGCAGCTCCCGGTCCGAGTACGTGTAGACGTACTTGTCCTGGCCCTTCTTCGGCTGGACCAGCTCGATGCGGTGCAGCGGCGGCACCGCGGCGAAGACCCGCCCCGCCTCCACCATGGGCCGCATGTAGCGGTGGAAGAGGGTGAGCAGCAGGGTGCGGATGTGGGAACCGTCGACATCGGCGTCGGTCATCATGATGATCTTGCCGTACCGGGCCGCGTCGATGTCGAAGGTACGGCCCGAGCCGGCCCCTATGACCTGGATGATCGCGCCGCACTCGGCGTTCTTCAGCATGTCGGTCACGGACGACTTCTGGACGTTGAGGATCTTGCCGCGGATCGGCAGCAGCGCCTGGAACTCGGAGTTCCGGGCGAGCTTCGCCGTACCCAGGGCGGAGTCCCCCTCGACGATGAACAGCTCGCTGCGGTCGACGTCGTCGCTGCGGCAGTCGGCGAGCTTCGCGGGCAGCGAGGAGGACTCCAGGGCCGTCTTGCGGCGCTGGGCGTCCTTGTGCTGACGGGCGGCGATGCGGGTGCGGGCCGCGGCGACGGCCTTCTCCATGACCACGCGGGCCTGCTGGGCCGCGTCACGCTTGGTGGAGGTCAGGAAGGCCTTCAGCTCCTTGCTGATCACGTTGTTCACGATCCGGCGGGCCGCCGAGGTGCCGAGGACCTCCTTGGTCTGCCCCTCGAACTGCGGCTCGGCGAGGCGGACCGTGACGACCGCCGTGAGGCCCTCCAGGGCGTCGTCCTTGACGATGTCGTCCTCGGCGACGCGCAGGAGCTTCTTGGCCCGCAGCGCCTCGTTCATCGTCTTCGCCACCGCCTGCTCGAAGCCGGCGACGTGGGTGCCGCCCTTGGGCGTGGCGATGATGTTGACGAACGACTTGACCGTGGTGTCGTACCCGGTGCCCCAGCGCATCGCGACGTCGACGCCGAGCTCGCGCGTCACCTCGGTGGGCGTCATCTGGCCGTGCTCGTCGAGCACGGGGACCGTCTCCTTGAAGCTGCCCTGCCCGGTGAAGCGCAGGACGTCGCAGACGGGCCGGTCGCCGGCCAGGAACTCGCAGAACTCGCTGATGCCGCCGTCGAAGCGGAAGGACTCCTCGCCCTTGCTGCCGCCGTCGCCGAGGCCGAACTCGTCACGGACGACGATGGTCAGCCCGGGGACCAGGAAGGCGGTCTGGCGGGCCCGCTGGTGCAGATTCTCCAGGGAGAGCTTGGCGTCCTTGAGGAAGATCTGCCGGTCGGCCCAGTACCGCACGCGGGTGCCGGTGCGGGTCTTGGGCATCTTCTTCCTGGCCTTGCGCAGCCCGCTCCCGGCCTCGAAGCCGGCGTCCGGGCCCGTTCCCTTGAAGGCGCCGGGAACGCCGCGCCGGAAGCTGATGGAGTGCGTGTACCCGTCGCGGTCCACCTCGATGTCCAGCCGGCTGGACAGGGCGTTCACCACGGAGGCACCGACACCGTGCAGACCGCCGGAGGCGGCGTAGGAGCCGCCGCCGAACTTGCCTCCGGCGTGCAGTTTGGTCATGACGACCTCGACACCGGAGAGGCCGGTCTTCGGCTCGACGTCCACCGGGATGCCCCGGCCGTTGTCCCGGACCTCGACCGACGCGTCGTCGTGGAGGATCACCTCGATGTGGTCGCAGTAGCCGCCCAGGGCCTCGTCGACGGAGTTGTCGATGATCTCCCACAGGCAGTGCATCAGGCCACGGCTGTCGGTCGATCCGATGTACATGCCCGGACGCTTGCGCACGGCCTCGAGACCCTCGAGGACGAGCAGGTGCCGCGCGGTGTAGTTGGACCCGTCCCGGTCTGCTCCTGCCAGCAGCGCAGTGGACGGCACGGATGTCTCGGCGGTCACGCGGTTCGCTCCTCGCTGAATTTCAGATGGGGCCCCGCTGGGTAAAGGCGCGGCTCGGTTCACCGGTCAGAGGGTACCGAGCCCTGGTAGAGCCGTTGTCACGCCACCCTCGTCGCGGACTCACCCTAGTCCAGCGTCGCATGCTTGTTCGATCCCTCGATGGGGTGAAGTACACATCACGTTCCCATCGAGGCATGAACCATTTAGGCTCCGGGCACGTCCTCATGAACAAACCGGCAACCCAGCCGGCGGGACCGACACTGACCGACTGCGCGAACCCGTACGACACACAGACACGCAATACGGCACATTCGCCGCCAACCGGCAACAGCCGGCCCCTCGGAAATTTTTTTCGAGGAAAAGCCACGAGCGGGAACGTTTTGGGGCTGGTTGGATGTTGACCCTGGTACGACAGCTCGTCGAGCTAGAGAAGAGGCGACGTGACTACTGTTCTGACTTCCGCAAGCCCGCTGACGGCCGCTGATCGCTGCGACCGCTGCGGCGCCCAGGCATACCTGCGCGTCGTCCTGCTGAGCGGCGGAGAACTGCTCTTCTGCGCCCACCACGGGCGCAAGTTCGAGCCGGAACTCAAGAAGATCGCCGCTGAGATACAGGACGAGACGGAGCGGCTGACCGCCGTTCCGGGATCCTCCTCCGAGGAAGAGCGCTGACGCGACGCGCCCGACGACGAGCCGACCCGGCACAAGCCGAGCAACGGGCGGCCGCCCCTCCCATCGAGGGGCGGCCGCCCGTGCGCGTGTCCGGTGGGCTCCAGGAGGCCGTCAGGCCCCCTTCGATCCGCTCCCCCGTGCGGCGGCGGGGTCGTCCCAGCCCAGCGTCCGCAGTACGGCGGAGACACGGGTGTACACCCCGGGACTGCCCGGACGCCCGCAGCCGCTTCCCCAGGACACGAGGCCGATGAGCCGGCCCTGAGCGACCAGCGGCCCACCGCTGTCCCCCTGGCAGGCGTCGCGACCGCCGGCGTCCTCACCGGCACAGAGCATGGTGTCGGCCAGGTAGCGCCCGTCGTCACTCCCCGGGTACGCCCGCTCGCACGACGCGTCGGGCAGGACCCGTACGCGTGCCGCCCGCAGGCTGGTGGCGTAGTCCCCGGCCCCCGAGGTGTCCCCCCAGCCGTAGACGAGGGCCGTCGTGTCCGGCCCGTAGGCGGGGTCCCCCTCGGCCGCCATCCCTATGGCCGAGCCGGCGGGCAGGTCTTCGGAGAGCGTGAGCACGGCGAAGTCACCGGCGTTGCTGACGTCGTCGTGCGCCGGGTTCACCCAGACGTCGCGGACGGGGATCTCACGGCCCTGGTCGGAGAGCAGGTCCGTGCGGCCGACGATGACGCTGAGGTCGCGCACCTGCTCGGGCGGCGAGCCGAGAACCTCCTCGGCGAGGCAGTGGGCCGCCGTGAGGACGGTGGTGCGGCCGACGGCCACTCCCCCGCAGAACTGGCCCGCCCGCGTACCTCCGAACCGGTCACGGCTGGACAGGGCAACGGTCCACGGACTGTCGGACACTTCGACCGGGAAGCCCCCGACGACGATGCTGTCGGCGGACGCGGGGGCGGCGGACGCGAGCGGTATCGCGGTCGCCGCGGCCGCCAGGACCAGCGGCCGGGCCAGGGCCCGGGCAAAGAGGCGACGCATGCAGGCTCCTCACTCTGGGTGGTGATGGAACACCCAGGGTGATCCAGCCCGGCGCGGCGCGCACCCGCTGATCGACACCGAGGCCCGGTCCCCCGCCTGGGGAACCGGGCCTCGTCACGTCCGCGACCGTGCCCCGGCCGAAGGGGCGGTGACTAGTCGAGGTAGTCGCGCAGCACCTGGGAGCGCGACGGGTGGCGCAGCTTCGACATCGTCTTCGACTCGATCTGGCGGATCCGCTCGCGCGTGACCCCGTACACCTTGCCGATCTCGTCGAGGGTCTTCGGCTGACCGTCGGTGAGACCGAAGCGCATGGAGACGACGCCCGCCTCGCGCTCGGACAGGGTGTCGAGAACGGAGTGCAGCTGCTCCTGCAGCAGGGTGAAGCTGACCGCGTCGGCCGGGACGACCGCCTCGGAGTCCTCGATGAGGTCACCGAACTCGCTGTCGCCGTCCTCGCCCAGCGGGGTGTGGAGCGAGATGGGCTCGCGGCCGTACTTCTGGACCTCGATGACCTTCTCCGGGGTCATGTCGAGCTCCTTGGCCAGCTCCTCCGGGGTGGGCTCGCGGCCCAGGTCCTGGAGCATCTGCCGCTGCACGCGCGCGAGCTTGTTGATGACCTCGACCATGTGCACCGGGATGCGGATGGTGCGGGCCTGGTCGGCCATGGCGCGGGTGATCGCCTGACGGATCCACCAGGTGGCGTACGTGGAGAACTTGTAGCCCTTGGTGTAGTCGAACTTCTCGACCGCGCGGATCAGACCGAGGTTGCCCTCCTGGATGAGGTCCAGGAAGAGCATGCCGCGGCCGGTGTAGCGCTTGGCCAGGGAGACCACCAGGCGGAGGTTGGCCTCCAGGAGGTGGTTCTTGGCGCGGCGGCCGTCCTCGGCGATGATCTCCAGCTCGCGCTTGAGCTTGGGCGCCAGCTTGTCGGCGTTCGCCAGCTTGTCCTCGGCGAACAGGCCCGCCTCGATGCGCTTGGCCAGCTCGACCTCCTGCTCGGCGTTGAGCAGGGGGACCTTGCCGATCTGCTTGAGGTAGTCCTTGACCGGGTCGGCGGTGGCGCCGGCCGCGGCGACCTGCTGGGCCGGAGCGTCGTCCTCGTCCTCGTCGGACAGCACGAAGCCCGCGTTCTCGGTGCCCTCGGGCTCCTCGGCGGCGGCCTTCGGCTCCTCGATCGCCTCGTCCTCGAGAAGCTCCGCGTCGTCCTTCTTGGCGGTGGTCTTCTTGGCCGCCGTCTTCTTGGCGGTGGTCTTCTTCGCCGCGGCCTTCTTGGCGGTCGTCTTCTTGGCGGCGGCCTTCTTGACGGGCGCCTCCGCCTCTTCCTCGGCCGCGGTGGTGGCGGGGGCCGCCGGCGCGGCGGGCGCGGCGGTCTTCCTGCTGGTCACCGTCTTCGCCGCGACCGTCTTGGTGGCGGTGCGCTTGGCGGGACTCTTCGCTGCGACGCTCTTTCGGGTGCGCTTGGGCTCCGCGGCACTGACCATCAGCGTCACACCCTCTTCCTCGAGGATCTGGTTGAGGCTGCGCAGTACGTTCTTCCACTGAGTGGCCGGAATCTGGTCAGCTTCGAAGGCCCGACGCACGTCGTCGCCGGCGATCTGCCCCTCAGCCTTTCCCCGCTCAATGAGCGCCATGACAGAGACGGACTCGGCGATCTCCGGCGGGAGCGTACGGGATGTGCTGGCCGACACGAACAACCTCTCGGAACGTTGGAAAACGGCTTCCGGCCCCGTCCATGGCGGACACGGGCCGACCGCCGGCTTGGAATGGGCCGACGGCGCGGGCGGAGGCCGGGGAGTTGCACAGCGCCGTGAACGGCGTCCGTATTCCCTCCGCGGCTGTCACCTCTTAGGTCATCGCGTTGTTCCCACGAGCGTTACGCCCAATCCGCGTGGCCCGAGTCACACCCCGTAAGCGTTCAAAACCGGTCAGACACGAGCAAAGAGGGTCGTCGAAGGGCGCTAGAAGGACAGTGGAGGGGACTCCCCCGGCCACGCCGGGAGGCTCAGCCTCTCATCGCATCGTCGGACCCCGTGGGATCACGACGGATTCCACGGGGTCCGACGACGGCGGCGAACCGGCCGGCCACGGCCATAGGAGGGGTCTGGCGTGCCCGGCCCGCGCCGGTCCGGCGGAACGCGGTCAGTGCTCGCGCGGGGCGGGCACCACACGCTCCACCTCGGGGTGGACGGTCAGCAGCTGGCGCATGGCGGACTCGGCCGCCGCCCCGTCCCCGGTGGCGAGGGCGTCGACGATCCTGCCGTGCTGCGCCAGAGACACGTCGTTGGGCCGGTCACAGCCGGTGACCGGGCCGCCGGAGACGTGGAGGGCGGCGGAGACGATGCCGGAGAGGTGGTCGAGCATGCGGTTGCCCGCGATCTGGATGAGGAGCGTGTGGAACTCGGCGTCGGCACGGGAGAAGGTGAGCGCGTCACCCTGCTGCATGGCGTGTCCCATGATCCCGACCATGTCGGACAGGCGCTGCTGCACGTCCTCGCGTCCGTGCCCCGCGGCGAGGCGCGCGGCCAGCGGCTCGATCGTCGAACGCAGCTCGCTCAGCTCCCGGCGCTGGTCGTCGCGCTGCGGCCCGAAGGCCCGCCACTCGATGATGTCCGGGTCGAGCAGGTTCCAGTCACTGACGGGGCGCACCCGGGTGCCGACATTGGGGCGGGCGCTGACCAGCCCCTTGGCCTCCAGGACGCGGAGGGACTCGCGCACGACGGTGCGGGACACCTCGAAACGCTGGCCGATCTCCTCGGGCACCAGCGGACGGTCGGCACCCAGGTCGCCCGAAACGATCATCTGTCCCAGCTGCTGGACGAGTTGTCCGTGCAGGCCGCGGCCACGGCTGCCCGCGGTGCGCCGGCCCACGCGGCCCAGCTCGGACTCCGCCCCTTCCCAGGCGGGCGCCCCCATGCGGTCGACGGTGGGCGTCTCCGCGAAGGGGTAGCGGTCGAGTTCGCCCGGGTTCGTGAGGCCGGAGTCGGCGGAGCGGGCGGCGGTCATCATGGAGTGCGCAAGGGTAGTCACGCATCCTTTGTCGGCGCCGTTCCCAACTCCCTTGAGGTCTTTGGTGAAAAGCACACGAAAGGGTGATCGCTCACCCCGTCGCAATTGACGCCTTATCGGAAAGAAATGGGCGTTCCCCGGGGAGTTGCGCGCACGGTCGGACCGGAAGGGCACGGTGGCTGTCACTGGGGCCTGCTGCGCAGGGTCATGAGCAGGTACGCGCAGAGCAGAGCGGTGACGGACAACGCCAGCGCGCTGCCGACGGGTTGGGCGATCATGCGGAGCACCTCGGCCACGTACCGCTCGCCACCGAAGGGCCACGTGGTCAGGAAGAGCTCCCGCGTCCGCATCGGAAGACCGGCCGCGGTCCGCACGGACGGGCCGTCCCAGACCTTCTGTACGAGCGGTACGACGAGTACGGGCACGGCGACCACCGCGGCGAGTCCGGCCGTGGTGGACCGGAAGACACCGGCGGCGAGCACGCCGGCCCAGCCGCATCCGACGACGAGTGCGAGCCAACCCGCGCCCAGTGCGGGCCAGTCGGCGGGGACACCGGCGAGTTCGGGCCCGTAGAACAGATGGAGCACTTCGGCGTTGCCGCCCACGGTGAGCGCGGCCAGCACCAGTGCGGTGACCGCGGAGACGAGGAGCTTCGCGACGAGCAGCCCCAGGCGGCGGGGTACGGCACCGCGGTCCGCGGCCAGGGCGGGGTGGCGGAACTCGTCGCCCGAGGCAAGTGCCCCGAGCAGTCCGGCGCCCAGTGCCGCGGGCGGCAACGGCAGCTCCTGCGGCCAGGCGGCGAGCAGCCGCGGCTGCGGTGTGTGTCCGACGCGGGCCAGGACCACGGCGGTGACGACGGAGACCAGGAGCACCACGGTGATGGTGACGAACCCGGTTCTGATACCGGCGGCACGACGGAATTCGTAGCGCAGCGGCCGCAGGGGGCTGGGTGCGGAGCGGACGGAGACGGGGGGCGGCAGGGGCGACGCCGCTCCGGTGGCGAGAGTCCGGGCGGGCGCGGGGCGGACGGGTCGGCCCGGGGCGGGCGGGGGCTGGGAGGCGGCGGGTGCGGGCGAGTGCTGGGAGGCGGCGGGAGAGAGGTCGGCGGCCGACGTCGACGGTACGGCGTCCGCGTGCGTGACCGTGTCCGCGCCCGGGTCCGGGTCCGGGTCCGGGTCCGTCAGCGTGTCCGTGTGCGTCAGCGTGTCCGTGTGCGTCAGCGTGTCCGTGTGCGTCAGCGTGTCCGTGTGGGTGTGCGGCGACGGTGCGTCGGCATCGGTGACGGGGGATGCTCCCGCGGTGGCCGGGTGCACGGCGGCGGGGTCGGAGGCGTCCACCGGCTCCAGCAGGCCGCCGTCGCGCGACGGTGGCACGCTCCCGGTGTCGGCACCGCGCCCGTGCGTCGACCCGGACCGACTCACGACCGGAATCACTCCGGCCCCGGGCCCCATGTCCCCGTACTCGTCCGCCAGTTGGTGCACGAGAATCCCGTGCCGGAACGCGGTGTCGCCGATGTCGGCGCACGTACCGCCGTACACCGCGAGGCGATTGCCTCCCTCGCGCACGATCTCGACGGAACGGCGGGCCGCACGGGCCTCCTTGGTCAGGACGGCTGCGAGGCGGGCGGCGTAGGGGGTGCGCACGACGACGCGGGGACGCAGGCGGGTGCGCGAGAAGTCCGGCGCCTCCTGGTCGGCGACGACTCTGCCCTGCTCCAGCGTGACGACGTGGTCGGCGGCCCGTGCGGCCTCCTTGGGGTCCGCCGTGCTGAACAGGACGGTTCCGCCCTGGGACGCGTGGGCGCGCAGCATGGTGTGCACCCACCCGGCCTCTCGGGCGGAAAGGGCGCCCGCGGGATCGTCGAGCACCAGGGTGTGCGGGTCGGCGAGCAGTGCGCAGGCCAGTCCGAGGCGCCGGTCCATGCCCCGGGAGAGGGTGCCGAGGCGTTCGTCGCGCAGGCTCACGAGGCCGACGGCCTCGAGGACTTCGTCGGCCCGTCGGACGGGGACGCCGGCGGCCGCGCAGAGCATGCGCAGATGGCCGCGGACCGTGCGGGCCGGGTGCCCCGGCACGTCTCCCAGGAGAACGCCGACCTCCCGCACGGGGTGGGCGATGCGGTGCAGGGGGCGGCCTCTGAAGTGGGTGAGCCCGCGTCCGCGCTGGAGTTCGAGCATGAGTCTGAGCGCCGTGGTCTTGCCGGCGCCCGGGGCTCCGAGCAGTGCGGTGACGCGGCCCGCGCGTGCCTCGAAGGAGACGTCGTCGACGGCGGGCGGAAGCTCCTTGCGGGGGTTGCTGGTCAGTCCGAAGGCCTCGATCACCCGTAGCAAGATAGCGCGCCATGTCCGGTTTTTCGGGCATCGCACGGTCTGCCGGGCCGGGGAGGGGCGGGCCTCCTCGCTTCCTTGTTCGCCGTTCGCTCCGGGGTTTCCTGCCCCGGAGCGCCATCACACCTCGGGTCGCAGCATCGGGGGGTTGAGGAGGGTCGCACCGCCGGCTCGGAAGAGCTGCGCCGGACGACCGCCCTGGCGGGTGGTGGTCCCTCCCGTGGGGACGAGGAACCCAGGGGTGCCCGTCACCTTGCGGTGGAAGTTGCGCGGGTCGAGCGCGACGCCCCACACGGCCTCGTAGACGCGGCGCAACTCGCCGACGGTGAACTCCGGCGGGCAGAAGGCGGTGGCCAGCGAGGAGTACTCGATCTTGGACCGGGCCCGTTCCACGCCGTCGGCCAGGATCTGGGTGTGGTCGAAGGCGAGGGGGGCCGGGGGCTCGCCTTCGCGGCCGTAACCGGCCTGCTCGAGCAGTTCCTCGACCGGCGCCCAGCGTGCGTTGCTGGCGTCGCCGCCGGCCCGGGGCGCGGGCAGGTCGGGAGCGAGCGCGAGGTGTGCGACGCTCACCACCCGCATGCGGGGGTCCCTGCCGGGGTCCCCGTACGTGGCGAGCTGCTCCAGGTGGGCCCCGTTGTCCTGGGCGGGCACGGCGGGGTCGTGCACGCACAGCCCGGTCTCCTCGGCCAGTTCCCGCGCCGCCGCCTGCGCCAGGTCCTCGTCGTCGCGGACGAAGCCGCCGGGCAGCGCCCAGCGCCCCTGGAACGGCGGCTCGCCCCTGCGCACCGCCAACGCGCACAGGGAGTGGCGGCGTACGGTCAGCACGACCAGGTCCACAGTGACGGCGAAGGGCGGAAAGGCTGACGGGTCGTAGGGCATGCCGCGATCATAGTCGTCTGCCTGACGATAAACACTCCCCTCACCCGCCGCACCGACGGCCGGTCCACCTCGGCCGGATCTTGTCGCACATCGGTTCCCCAGGGACGCCGGGAGGCGTCGCGCCAGGTCACACTCCCAGTTGAAGTCCGTCGGCGGCCTCCTCCACCATCGCCAGGCCGAGACGCCCGACCCGCACGGAGAAGGGCTTACCGGCGACCCTCAGTCCGGTCAGGGCGAGCTGCCCCAACGGCGCGCTGCGTACGGGTCGCAGCGTGACGGTCCCCGCCGGGGTGTCGGGGCGGATGCCCGCCAGCGTGGTCAGCAGCAGCACTCCGGCGGCGGCCGCAGTGGCGGCGGGACGGCAGGCCGCCGGGTGCGGCAGCGGAGCGCCGGCATCCGCGCGCTGCTCCCCCGCGTACATGTCCGGCAGACGGTGGGCGAACGCGCCGGCCGCGTCCAGCACGCCGCGCAGCAGGGCACCCGCTTCCTTGTCGTGACCGGCGGCGGCCAGGCCCGCCACCGCGATCGCCGTGTCCCTGACGTGCACCGCTCCGGCACGGTGGCCGAACGGGGTGTATCCGGCCTCCGTGACCGCCAGGCTGCGCAGTCCCCAGCCCGAATCCATGGCCGGACTGCCCAGCAACCGGGCGAGTCGGCCGGTCCGGACCGGGTCGAGCAGACCGGGCGCCACCGTGCCACCGCCGAGCAACCCGGTGTCGAGGAGGTGCGCGGCAGCCGCGCCGAGGTGCGGCACGACGCCTCCGTCCGGGGTGAGGGCCGCCGCGGGCCTCCCGCCTGCCGGGTCGTCGATCCAGAAGTCCCGCCGGAAGGCGGTGCGCAGCCGCTGGGCCCACTGCCGCAGCCAGTCGCCGCCCGGCCGGTCGAAGTCGTCGAGCAGCTCGGCACCGAGCAGGGCCGCACGGTGGGCGTGGGCCTGGGTCTCGCAGCGGATCGGGCCGTGCGGCTGCGGGTCGGGCACGTACGTGCCGTTGCCGACGGTGGTCCGCAGCCAGGTCAGGCACCGTTCCGCGACGGGCAGCAGCTCCTGTGTCTCGGGGGTGCCGAGCCCCCAGCGGCGGGCTTCCGCGAGGAGGACGGGGAACAGCAGGGTGGCCTCGGTGCCGGTGCAGCCGGGCGGCAGGTGCGGGCCCGCGTCGCGCACCGGGCCGGGGATCATGCCGGCCCCCGGTCCCGGGCCGAGTCGCTGGGTGCGGGCGAGGACGCGCAGCGTGCCCGCGGCGAGCCGGGTGCCCAGCGGCAGCGCCATCCGGGCGGTGGCGAGGGCCTCGGCGGGGACAGGTCCGCAGCGCCAGGGGATGCCGGCGGCCGTGTGGATGTCGGCGGGATGCGCGGGGTCGCGCAGCAAGAGGGCCCTGAGGTCCTGGACGCCGGTGCGCAGGAGGGCGGGGACCACGGGGTCGTCGCCCGTGGCGTATGCGGAAGCCAGCGGGTCGGCTGCCGTGCGACCCACCGCGCGGACCGGCCCCGCTCCGTCCGCTCGTACGCGCAGTTCCACGCCGGCGCTGCCACCCGGGGGCAGCACGAACTCCCAACGCAGCAGTCCGGCCGAGGCCAGCGCCTCGGCGGGCGGCGGCGTCGCCGTGACCGAGACGCTTCCCGCGGCGGAGGACCACCGCAGCCCGGAGTCGTGGACGGTGGCCGGCAGCTCCGGACCCGCACCGCCCGCGGCGATCGCCCCGAGGTCGGCCAGATCGGTCCCGAGCGCCACCTCGACGGGCAGGCGCAGCGGAGCCGACGCGCAACTGCGCAGCGTGATCCGCTCGGTGCCGTCGGCGTGACGGGTCCGCTCGATCACCACGTCCGGATCCGGTCCCGGGGCGGAGGACGTCCGCAGTGTGGCGACGAAGCAGGTGCGGTCGGCTCCGGCCGTCCTGGCCGAGGACGGCAGCGGTTCACGCCCCGCGACGCGCAGACGGCACCGGGACAGCAGGCGGCGGCCCGCGCGGTAGAACCCTTCGAGTCCCAGGCCGTTCAGCTGAGCGTGTTCCGTGGAGATCACGAGGCCGGGAAGGGCCACGCCGACCAGGGTCCGGTGGGTGGGCGGCAGGTCCCCCGGCCGGTGCGGTCTGCCGGGCGGCGCACCCCGGGCGGCGAGGTGGACGCGGGCACCGGTGGGACCGGTGACCGTCGGCTCACGCACCGGCCGCGCGGACGAGGGAATCGACGGGGGCCCGGGCCGGGCCCACGGTGGCACGGAACCGCGTCCCGGTCCCTGGCCGCTTCCGCCGACCGGCGCGGCGGGTCCGGCCGGGGAGGGCCGCGGACCGTTCCCACGGCCGGTGGCCGCCGGGTCCGTGACGCCGCGCGGTGCGTGGATCGGTTGGTGCATGAGGTCTCCCTCTGTCTTCGGCGTCCAGGAACGGAAAGACGCGGTGCGGTGGTTCCGGCCCGACGGTGCGGTGCTCTCCCGCCCCGCCAGGGCGTTCGGCCACTCAGGTGAACGGAACGGGCCTCTCCCGGGTCACGCCCCCCCCGGGGACCGGTGGGCCTTGCACGGAAGACGCGTGGGACGGGCCGCCGCCGGGGCGCGCCGGCGGGGCGGCGGGGCACACCGGTCGGGCATGCTCTCCGTCGGTCCGCCACGGACCGCGCGGGAGGACGGCACAGTCACGGAAGCGGAGCACAGGGCAGCGCAACGCGGACATACGAGGCGGAGGACGTGAACGGAGACGCACGGCCGAGCGGCTCGGCCAAGAAGGCGTCGGTGGCTGTCACGGCCGGCCGGAGCCCGTCGGCCTGGGACATGGCACCGTCGGTCTGGCGACGCCCCACCGCCCCGCACGGAGATCAGAATCCCTCACCGGTCCCCGCTCCCCCGTGCTCCTCCGGGCGCCCGCCTCCCGCGCAGGCACCCGTACGTCCCGCCTTCCTCTCCGCCGAGGCACGCGCACGCGCACGGTCCGGCCGCGCGGGACCCGGCCGCTCCTCAGCCGTCGGAGTGCGGGGACGCACGACCTTCGTCCCCTGCTCACGGCCTCGCGCCCGCCCACGGCGCGCCCCTCCGTCGGCCGCCGCCCCGGAGCGCGTACGGCGCCGTCGGGCAAGGGGCTCCCCCGGTGCCGAGGCGGAAACGGCCGACTCTGGCCCCGCTGCCCCGCCGGCTCCCTCCGTCCCCTCGGGCGCCGCGTCCTCGGGGCGCTCTCGGCCCCCGCGCTCCGCGCGCAGACAGCGGCGGACCGACTCCGGGTCGAGGCCCTCGTTGCACGCCTGGTGCAAGAGCCGGGCGAAGAGGTAGTCGGGGTCCGCGCCGAGTGCCATGGCCAGGGCCTCACGGGCCTCCAGTTCGTCACCGGTGGACCAGGCGACCCAGCCGGCCAGGGTCAGCGGCGCCGCCGCGTGTTCGCCGTAGGAGCCGACGCAGCGACGGGCCAGGGCCCGCCACAGACGCAGGGCGGGCGCCGCCTCCTCGCCCTCCATCCACTCCGCCGCGCGGTCTCGGGTCGCACGGTCCTGGAGGCCGAGGATCAGCGTCGCCGCCTCGTCGTGCCCGAGCAGTCGGTCGTCGCGCAGGTCTTCGGCGGCGATGCCGGAGACGGGCCGGGCCCCGGCGAGACGCCGCATGACCCGCTGTGCCAGGAGCAGCGTCTCCTCGGCCACCTCCGCGCGCCCGGCGTCGTCGAGGATCCGTGCCACCAGCGGCACGGCGGCCGCGTCCAGGGCGGTCTCCTGCTCGCGGGCCGTCTCGTCCTCGCGGGGCAGGAGCCGGCCGCGCAACTCGCCCAGCGTGCCGCGCACCTGAATACCCGCATAGGTGGCCGCCGCGGCCAGGACGGAGGTGCCCGGCAGCCCCATGGGGGTGCCTTCGGCCGGACAGCATGCCCGGTCGTCGCAGCAGTAGGACCAGAAGCGCCCGGCCGAGACGCAGAGCGCCTCCACCACCGGGACGTCGAGGGCGCCGCACTCGACGCGCAGCTTCTGCGCCAGCGGCCGCAACCGCTCCATCACCTGCCGGCCGGTCTCTCCCGGTGCCGGTTCCTGGCAGAGGTAGACGACCATCTGCTCGGGGCGGACGCCGCGGCGCTCGCTTCCGGTCACCAGACCGTGGGCCAGCTGCCCGGCCGCGCAGGCCCAGTCGTCCGGGTTCGCCGGGATGCCGAGCCGGGCACGGCCGCCGAAGCGGCCCTTGCCGTCACGGTCGCGCAGGGCGACCAGCACGATGCTGTCCTCGGGGCGGTATCCCAGCAGATACGGCAGGGCGTCGGCGAGTTCGGCCGGGGTGCGGAGCGTGACCTGCGGTTCCTCGCGGGGGCGGTCGTCAGGGACGCGAGCCGTGTCTCCCGGCCGCGCGAGGCCCGGGATGTCACCGTTCTCGGAGGGTCCAGTCGTTTCGCTGTGGTTCGTCATGGCCCGACGATCTCGCGGATCGCGAAGTTCCGCTTTGACCTGTGGATAACTCTGATCAGGGACGCGTCAGCCGGTCGTTCGGCGTTCCCGCCGTCTCCTCCCAAGCACCCGGCTGTCAGTCCCGTCCTGTTGTATGGAAGGCATGGAGCACACGAGCAACGCGGATCTCCGGACAGCCGCCGACACGGTCCTCGCCCGCCTCGTCGGGGACGCGTCCGGCACCGCCCGACTGCGGGACGACCAGTGGCGGGCGATCGAGGCGCTGGTCGCCGAGCGGCGCCGGGCCCTGGTCGTGCAGCGTACGGGGTGGGGCAAGTCCGCGGTCTACTTCGTGGCCACCGCCCTGCTGCGCGAACGCGGCGCCGGACCCACGGTGATCGTCTCCCCCCTGCTCGCGCTGATGCGCAACCAGGTCGAGGCCGCGGCGCGGGCCGGCATCCGCGCCCGGACCATCAACTCCTCCAACACCGAGGAGTGGGACACGGTCCAGGAGGAGATCGCCTCCGGTGACGTCGACGTGCTCCTGGTGAGTCCCGAGCGGCTCAACAACCCGGACTTCCGCGATCAGGTGCTGCCCAAGCTCTCCGCCGCCACCGGGCTGCTGGTGGTGGACGAGGCGCACTGCATCTCCGACTGGGGCCACGACTTCCGCCCGGACTACCGCCGGCTGCGCACCATGCTCACCGACCTCCCGGCCGGCGTGCCGGTCCTCGCCACCACGGCCACGGCCAACGCCCGGGTGACCGCCGACGTGGCGGAGCAGCTCGGTACCGGAGGCACCTCGGACGCGCTGGTGCTGCGCGGGCCGCTGGACCGGGAGAGCCTCAGCCTCGGCGTGCTGCGGCTGTCCGACGCCGCGCACCGGATGGCGTGGCTCGCCGACCACCTCGACCGGCTCCCCGGTTCCGGGATCATCTACACGCTCACCGTGGCGGCCGCCGAGGAGGTCACCGCCTTCCTGCGGCACCGCGGCCACACCGTCTCCTCCTACACCGGCAAGACCGAGAACGCGGACCGGCAGCAGGCCGAGGACGACCTGCTCGCCAACCGGGTCAAGGCTCTGGTCGCCACGTCCGCACTGGGCATGGGTTTCGACAAGCCCGACCTGGGTTTCGTGGTGCACCTGGGCTCGCCCTCGTCGCCCATCGCGTACTACCAGCAGGTCGGACGTGCGGGGCGCGGCGTGGAGCACGCCGAGGTGCTTCTCCTGCCGGGCAAGGAGGACGAGGCGATCTGGGAGTACTTCGCCTCCCTGGCCTTCCCGTCGGAGGAACTCGTGCGGCGCACCCTCGACATCCTCGCGACGGCGGAGCGCCCGCTCTCCCTGCCCGCCCTGGAGCCTCTGGTCGAGCTGCGGCGCTCCCGCCTGGAGACCATGCTCAAGGTCCTCGACGTGGACGGCGCGGTCAAGCGGGTCAAGGGCGGCTGGATCGCGACCGGACAGCCGTGGACGTACGACGCCGAGCGGTACGACTGGGTGGCGCGGCAGCGGAAGGCCGAACAGCAGGCGATGCGCGACTACGCCTCGACGGACGGGTGCCGGATGGAGTTCCTGCAACGCCAGTTGGACGACGAGGGGGCCAAGCCCTGCGGGCACTGTGACAACTGCGCGGGACCGCGCTTCACCGCGGACACCTCCCCCGGCAGTCTCGACGCCGCGCGGGCCGACCTGGGCCGGGCGGGCGTGGAGGTGGAGCCTCGCCGCATGTGGCCGACCGGTCTGCCGGCGATCGGCCTCGACCTGAAGGGCCGCATCCCGGCCGGCGAACTGGCTTCTACCGGGCGGGCGTTGGGGCGGCTGTCCGACATCGGCTGGGGCAACCGGCTGCGGCCGATGCTCTCGGCGCAGGCCCCGGACGGCCCGGTGCCCGACGATGTCGCCCAGGCCGTGGTGACCGTGCTGGCAGACTGGGCCAAGGGCCCCGGCGGCTGGGCCCCGGGCGCCCCCGAGGGCCGTCCCCGTCCCGTGGGGGTGGTGACGATCGCCTCGCGCACCCGCCCCCAGCTGATCCACTCCCTGGGCACGCACATCGCCCAGGTCGGCCGGCTCCCGTTGCTCGGTTCGGTCGAGTACACGGGCGAGGCGCCCACGGCGCCCCGCAGCAACAGCGCGCAGCGGCTCAAGGCGCTGGACGGCGCGCTGACGGTGCCGCCGTCCCTCGCCGCAGCACTCACCGACCTCGACGGACCGGTCCTCCTGGTGGACGACTGCACCGAGACCGGCTGGACCCTGGCCGTGGCGGCCCGGATGCTGCGGCGCTCGGGTGCCCGGGAGGTGTTGCCGCTGGTCCTGGCCGTGCAGGGCTGACCGCCGACCGCGCCGGCGGGGCACGGGCGGAGAGCCGCGCGTCGCCCGGGAATCGCCTTCCGTGCGTCACCCGACCGTGCTTTGGGTAGGGATATAGGACGCACACCACCTGATAACGGTCGCCGGTCTCAATTGCTCGTTGCCGCATCCAAGTTCGACAGGAAGAATTGAACTCCGCTCCCCGCACAGCTACTCCGCGCTCCGGCAGGGTTCCGCTGCGGTGCGCGCTCCTCGAATCCGACCCCGCCCGCAGTGTGGGCGCGTAGCCGAAGGGAGGAACGTGACCTTCGGATTCGCTCCGTCCTCGGCGGCATCCTTGTCCTCGTCCGCCGCAACCGCCACTCGCCTGCTCGAACCGGCGGAATGGGCCGCCGCCGGAATCCCCCTGCTGCGCAATCCGCGGGAGGTCGTCAGCGGGCTCCACGCGCGGCACCGCCCCGAGCCGGCGACCGCGATCGTGGCCGTACTCGATCCCGACGAACGGCTGTGTGCCAGCGCCTCGTTCAACAGTCGCCGCGCCGCGGCCGACGGATGGATGTTCCGCAACGCCCTGCTCGCCCAGTTGCGCCGTGTCATCCCGCACGATCTGCGGCGCCGCACCCCGGTGCGCACCGCCGTGCTGCTCTACTGCCGTGAGGGCGACGCGCGTTGGACGGAGGAGGACGGTGCGTGGATGTGGGGCCTGCGCGACGCGTGCACCTTGCACGGGCTGCGCTGCGGCGCGTACATCACGCTGACCCGGGACGGCTGGCAGGTCCTGGGCGAGGGCCGCGGCGGGCGACGGCCCAACACGGCCTCGCCACCCGAGCCGTTCGCCACGTCGGAGTCACCGCTCCCACAGCCGCGAACCGGCGGCGTCGCCTCGGACGTACTGCGCCGCGCGGCGGCCCGCTGAGTCTCCCCGGCAAGGCAGTCCGGGCATCCCGCCGTGGCATCCGGTGCGTCCCGGCACCGGAGCCCGTGGAGCGGCCGGTCCGACCCGTGCGCCGCACGGAGCGCGTCGGCCACGGGAGCGGGCCCGGAGCCGCCCGAGTCCAGGCGTCCGGGCGCCCGTGGAGCCCTCGTCCCCGCACAGCGGCGCGTGCCGTGCTCAGCCGGAGCGCCCGGGCGAACGGGCCCGGGCCGACGACTCAGACGCCCGCGCCCAGCACGGAGTTGATCCGCTGCGGGTCACCGCAGACGATCAGCAGGGCACCGGCCCGGCTGTGCGCGGCGGACAGCGCGGTGACAGCGGCGGCCTCGGGACCGCCGTTGACCGCCACCACGACGACCGGTCGCGACGCGGCACGGGCCGCCAGGGCGGCGTCCGCGTAGAAGACGTCATCGCCCGCGTCGTGCTGCGCCCAGTAGGCGGACTCGCCGAAGGACAGTTCGTGGGCGGCCCACGGGTGCGGTTCGCCGGTGGTGATCACCAGCACGTCACCAGGGGTGCGACCCGAGTCCAGCAGCAGGTCCACGGCCTCTTCGGCCGCGTCGAGCGCGCCCTCGGGCGAGGCTGGGATCAGCTGGATCTGCGGGGTGGCCGGGGCGGCGGCCGCAGCGGCCGGACCCGACGAGCCGGGTTTGGGCGCGGCCGACGCGGACGCGTCGCGTGACGCGCGCTGCGCCGGCGGAGCCGGCCGCGTGGGACCGGGACGGCCGGGGCGCGGCGGAGCCGCGGGTCGGGGGCCGGGTACGGGGCGAGGGGTCGGCGCGGTGCGGCCGCTGGCCGGAGTGGCGCGGGGACCCTGGGCCTTCTCGTGAATCTGAGGCTCCTCGGGAATGAGAGGCATGGGCTGATATTTATCAAACGTTGGTGCGGCTCGCGTCGGCGGGTGGCGCATGCCTGCGAGCGGAATCGTCAGAAATCGAAGCCGAGCTGACCCTCGATTTCCGGAACGCTTCCGTCCATCCAACTGCGGACCTTCTTGAGGTGCCGCCACTGGGGCAGCGCATCAAGATACGCCCACGACAACCGGTGGTGCGGGGTGGGTCCCCGCTCCGCCAGCGCCGCCTTGTGCACGGGCGACGGATACCCGGCGTTGTCCGCGAAACCGAAGTCTGCATGCTCGATACCCAGTTCGGCCATCATTTTGTCGCGCTGGACCTTGGCGAGCACCGAGGCCGCCGCGACAGCGACGCAGGACTGGTCACCCTTGATCACCGTACGGACCTTCCAGGGCGCCCCGAGGTAGTCGTGCTTGCCGTCGAGGATGACGGCGTCGGGGCGGACCGGCAGGGCCTCCAGGGCGCGCACCGCCGCAAGGCGGAGCGCCGCGGTCATCCCCATGGCGTCGATCTCCTCCGGCGAGGCGTGCCCCAGAGCGTGGGAAGTGACCCACGTCCGCAGTTCCTCGGCGAGTTCGGTACGTCGCTTGATGGTGAGCAGCTTGGAGTCGGTGAGGCCCACCGGGGGCCGCCGCAAGCCGGTGACCGCGGCGCAGACCGTGACCGGCCCGGCCCACGCGCCCCGTCCCACCTCGTCGACACCGGCAATGATCTTCGCCCCGGTCGTGGCGCGGAGGGAGCGCTCGACGGTGTGGGTAGGCGGTTCGTACGGCATGACGCCCTTAGCCTACGCCGCCCCGAACGCGCCGCGACACCCCGGTTCCCCCTTGACGGGCGAGGCCCTCGGCGGCGACGGTCAGCTGCCTTCGGGTCGCAGCAGCGGGACCATCATCTGGTCGATCATTTCCTCGATCTCCTGATCCGTCCATTCGCTTCCACAAATCTTCGAGCGGTACATCATCATGGCCGGGACGGCATCGAAGACGTACGAGTTCGCCGCGTCCCGTCGCACCTCACCCCGCTCGATTCCACGGGTGATGACCTCGCGAAGCATCTCCAGGGTCGGCTCGATCACACCCTTGTAGATCACCGCATGGAAGCGCTCCGCCTGCACGCTGTCGCATTCGTGAATAACCGATCGCAGGGCGAAGCCGGGGCGCGAGAACATCGCGTCCCGCGCCCTGCGGCAGAGCGCCAGAAGGTCGTCGCGGACGCTGCCCAGATCGGGGACGGTGTCGAAGCGCGGCAGCCCCGACCGCAGCGCGTCCGCCACGAGGTCTTCCTTGGAGGGCCAGCGGCGGTACACCGCCGCCTTGCCGGTCTGCGCGCCGGCGGCCACACCCTCCATCGTCAGACCGTTCCATCCGACGGTGCCGAGCTGCTCCAGGGCGGCGTCGAGGATCGCGCGTTCGAGGACCGCACCGCGCCGTCGGGACGGGGTCTGGGCGGAGGCGGCCGCCCAGTGCGAAGCAACCATGTCGAGGGTCTCCAAAGAGCGGGGATAGCGGGTTTTCGGGGACGACGGGCGTGCCGGGCGGCCACGGACGGGGACGGACCGCGCGACACCTCATTAAGTGAACGGTTGCGTTCACTGTCCGGGTGTCACTAACGTTGAAGCAACAGTGAACGCGAGCGTTCACTAAGTCATTCGTGGGGGACACATAGTGACAACCTCTCTGATACCTGACCAGAAGCCGGGAGCCGCCCGCCGGGAGGGGCACCCCGGCATCGCACTCACCGTCATCGCGGCCTGCCAACTCATGGTGGTACTCGACGCGACGATTGTGAACATCGCTCTCCCGCACATTCAAGAAGCGCTCAGCTTCAGCACCACCGACCTCACCTGGGTCGTCAGCGCGTACACGCTCACCTTCGGCGGTCTGCTGCTGCTCGGCGGGCGGGCCGGTGACATCCTCGGCCGGCGCCGGGTCTTCATGACCGGCATCCTGCTCTTCACCTTCGCCTCGCTGCTCGGCGGTTTCGCCCAGGAGCCCTGGCAGCTGCTGGCGGCGCGTGTCCTGCAGGGAGTAGGCGGTGCGATCGCGTCGCCGACCTCGCTGGCCCTGATCACCACCACCTTCCCGGAGGGGCCGGAACGCAACCGGGCCTTCGGCGTGTTCGCGGCCGTCTCGGCGGGCGGTGGCGCCATCGGCCTGCTGGCTGGCGGCATGCTCACCGAGTGGCTCGACTGGCGGTGGGTGCTCTTTGTCAACGTGCCGATCGGCGTGCTGATCGCCGTACTCACCCCGCTCTACATCAGCGAGTCCGAACGGCACTCCGGCCGCTTCGACATCGCCGGGGCGGTGACCTCGACGGCGGGTATGGCGTCCCTCGTCTACGGCTTCATCCGCGCCGCGGACGAGGGCTGGCGGGACAGCCTGACCATCGGTTCCTTCGCGGCCGCCGTGGTCCTGCTGCTGGCCTTCGTGCTCATCGAGCGGCGGGCCAAGGAGCCGATCACGCCGCTGAAGATGTTCGCCGACCGCAACCGCTCGGGCACGTACGTGATCATGCTGAGCCTGGCCGCGGCGATGTTCGGGATGTTCTTCTACATCGTGCTGTTCGTGCAGAACGTCCTGGGTTACACCCCCATCGAGGCCGGCCTGGCCTTCCTGCCCGTCACGGTCGTGATCGCGCTGGGCGCGGGCCTGTCGCAACGGTTCCTGCCGGTCTTCGGCCCCAAGCCGTTCATGATCGTGGGGTCGACGCTCGCCGCGATCGGTCTCGGCTGGCAGGCCCTCATCAGCTCCGACAGCTCCTACGTCGGCGGAGTGCTGGGCCCGATGCTGGTCTTCGGATTCGGCATGGGACTGAACTTCGTGACGCTGACGCTGACCGCGGTCTCCGGGGTCGCACAGCACGAGGCGGGCGCGGCGTCGGGACTGCTCAACGCCATGCAGCAGGTGGGCGGATCGATCGGCCTGGCGATCCTGACGACGGTCTTCGGCACGGCCAGCAAGAACGAGGCGGAGGAGCAGGTGGCGGACTTCATGGCCAACGGCTCGCCGGAGCAGAAGGCCGAGTTCGCCCAGACGCACCAGCTGCCGGCGCCATGGGCCCACGATGTGCTGGCGCAGGGCATCTCGGCGGCCTTCATCCCGGCCGCGGCCATGGCCGTGCTCGCGCTGGCCACGGCGGCGCTGGTGATCCGGGTGCGCAAGAGCGACCTGGAGGCCCTGTCCGGTACGGCCGGGCCGGGGGTCGGCTGACGGAGCGGGGCCGACGGCCGGGCGGGACCCACCGGCGGGTGCCACACCCACTCGCCGGTGCCCGGCCGGCCCGTACCCGACCGGCCCCCGGGCATCCCGACCGTGCCCGGCCGGCCGCTCACGTCCCCGTCCACGCCGCCTCGCCGAGGTGCCCGGCCGGGCGAGCCGGAGCGGCGACGGCAGCGCGCCGAGCAGCGTCCGCAGCTTCCCCATGGCCCCCGCCTCACCCCCGCGCCGTCCCCGCCCTCGTACGAGGCCCCCGCCTCGCACAGCGACTGTCGTGACAACGGGCGGCGGTCACGGAGAGTTCCCGTGGGACACGCAGCGTGCAGCGGCCGGGCGACCCGCGGCGTGCGCCGAGCGGGCGCCCCACGACACACGCCGATCGCACCTCACGCGGCCTGTGCCGATCGCGCCTCAAGCCCTCTGCGCCGATCGCACCTCACACAGCGCCCCTCGGACGGGCGTCACACACCGCGCGCTAGACGGACGCCGTCATCCAGTCCGGCAGAGCCTCGACCCGCGCAGCCCAGTCGGCCGGCGGGGCTCCCCCGGCGCCGGCGGCCACCACCCCGCCCACGATGGCGCACGTGGTGTCCACGTCCCCGCCGACCTGGGCGGTCGTCCAGAAGGCTTCCTCGTAGTCCCCGAGAGCACGGGCCGCCGACCAGAGGGCGAACGGGACGGTGTCGTGCGCGGTGGTACGCCGGCCGCAGCCCAGCACGGCCGCCACCGTCGCGGCGTCGCCGTAGTCGAGCATGTCCCGGGCACGCCGCAGCCCGGCCCCGACCGCGCTCTTGGGCACCAGCGCGATCACACCGTCCAGAAGCGCGTGGGCGGTGGGCGGTCCGCCGGGGTCCGCGGCCAGCGCGGCGGCGGCGGCGACCGCCATCGCACCGACCACCGCTTCACGGTGCTGGTGCGTGGGGTAGGCGGAGATCTCCGCCTGGTGCGTCGCCTGCTCCGGGTCGTCCGCGTACCAGGCCCCCAGCGGCGCGATGCGCATCGCCGCGCCGTTGCCCCAGGAGCCCTGGCCGTTGAAGAGCGCGGCGGCCAGCTCCCGCCAGTCGCCGCCCTCGCGGACCAGCCGCAGCAGCCGGTTGACCGCGGGGCCGTAGCCGCGGTCGAAGTCGTGGTGATGGGCGAAGGAGAGGGCCAGCGCGTCCTGGTCGATGCGGTGGTGGGTGGCCAGGACCGCGACCACGGAACACGCCATTTCCGTGTCGTCCGTCCACTGCCAGGTGCCGGGCGGCAGCGCACGGTCCTTGAGCAGCGGATAGTTCGCCGGCACGAAGAACTGGGATCCCAGCGCGTCCCCCACCGACAGGCCGCGCAGGCTGGACAGGGCCCGGTCCAGGCGCCCCTCGGGAGATGAATGAGCGGTCATCGCCCTGCCACTCTATCCGGTGATCCCGTACGGCTCCGGATCTCGCCAGCGTTCGAAGGGACGGTCGAGGCGGTACTTGCCGTCCTCACCGAGAACGAGCATCCGCATCTCGCCGTTCCCGGGGTTGGACAGCGACTCGAACTCCGCGACCGTCCAGTGGAACCACCTCATGCAGAACAGCCGCATGGCCAGACCGTGGGTGACCAGGAGGACGTTCGGCGGATGGCCGGGGTCCTCGAAGCTGCGGAACAGGCTCTCCAGGAAGCCGCCGACCCGGTCGTACACGTCGGCGCCCGACTCGCCCTGGGCGAAGCGGTAGAAGAAGTGACCGTAGGCGTCCCGGTACGCCTTCTGCAGGCGCACGTCGTCGCGGTCCTGCCAGTTGCCCCAGTCCTGCTCACGCAGCCGCGGCTCCTCCCGGACACGTATCAGCTCGGGGTCCAGGTGGAAGGCGCGCAGGGTCTCGTGCGTCCGGCGGTACGGGGAGACGTACACGCTGACCCGCTCGCGGCCGAAGACCTCGCGCAGCGCCTTCCCGGTCTCCTCCGCCTGCGCCAGGCCCCGCTCGGTGAGCGCGAGGGCGTGGTCGGGCTCGCGCTCGTACACGGTGTCATCGACGTTGCCGGTCGACTCGCCGTGCCGGACTAGAACGATGCGCCGTGGTCGTGCCATGCCAGAACCCTAGATCGGACCGGGCGGAACCAAGCACTCGGACGGGCCCCGTACGGCGTATGTCACACGGTCACCCCCTGACGTCCGGGCGCCGCCCGCCGTCCGGGCGCCGCCTGCCGTCCGGGCGCCCACGGCATCCGTGCCGGGTGCCGGTGCGGGGCCTCAGACGGTCCAGGAAGGCTCCAGTTGCACGATGTCCCCCGTCAGCGCCGCGATGTCGGCCTCGGTCTGCGCCCGCAGGGCGAGCCGCTCGACCCGTTCGGTGCGGTACTTGCCGTGTTCGGCGGCCGACCGCCACATGGACAGCACCAGGTACTCGTTCCCCGGGGCCTCGCCGAACAGCCCCCGGACCATGCCCGGGGAACCGGCCATCGCCGGGTTCCACACCTTCTCCTGCATGAGGACGTAGTGCTCTGCCCGCTCCTCGTGCACCCGGCAGAGCGCCACCCGCAGCAGGTCGGCGTCCGTGAAGCGCGGTTCGAATCCCGTCTTCACGTCGAAGCGGTAGTCGAAGAGTCTGACCTGCGCGTCCTTGAAGGTGCCCGCCTGGGCCGAGGCGAGCCGGTCGTGGGAGCGGGCCATGAAGGAGTCGTAGAAGGCGCGGCTCTCCCAGAAGGCGAACACGTGCGCCACATCGGGCCGGCCACGGCTCCAGCCGCCCCCCTGCCCCCGGAAACCCGGCTCCCCGGGAAGCCCCGCCCACTTTCGCTGCCCCCGCTCGAACCCGCGGCGGTCCACCACGGTGCAGCGAATCCACTTGACCAGCACCGCGCCATGGTAAGGCCAGGAACGTGGCGCCCGTCACCGTACGCGGGAGCGCTTGCCCGCACCGGCGTCGCTGTGCGTGGCAGGATGGACAACCGGCCGTCACCGCTCGGCAGTTGAGGTGGCCGGGCAGGGCGGGGACCTGGGAAGGGGAAGTCAGTGAACGGCCTCAGCAAGGGCAGGCGCAAGGTCGAGGTCGCGCTGCGGTGGGATCCGAGCCCGGCGGGGCAGCCACCCGCCGACCTGGACATCGTGGCCGCGACCTACACCGCGGACGATCCGCACGGCGAACCCGCCTACGTGGTGCACTTCGACAGCCGATCCCCCGACGGCACCATCTATCTCAACCGGGACAGCCGCGACGGCAAGGGCTTCGGCTTCGACGAGGTCATGACGCTGGAGCTGGAACGGCTCGCCGACCGCTACACGCGCGTGGTGGTCGGCGTGGCGATCCAGCAGCACGCCGAGGACCGGACCTTCGCCGACGTGGCCAACCCGGGCCTGCGCATCCGGGAGGAGTACACCGACCTGGCCACGGACGACTTCTCCGGGGTCCGGGGCGCGACCGCGGCGACGGTCGCGGAGTTCGTGCGGGACGAGACGGGGGCGTGGGAGTTCCGCGCCGGGGTGCACGGCTTCGAGGGCGACGCGGCCGCGTTCGCCGCCACGATGGGCGCCGCGCGCCCGCGCTGACGGCACCGGAGCATGAGGAAGGGGCGTCCGCCGTGACGGACGCCCCTCGCTCATGTGGCCCTACGGGTCAGCTGCAGCCGCTCGTCGAGCCGCAGCCCTCGCAGATGTAGCAGGAACCGGCGCGCTGCATCTTCGTGCCGCAGGAGAAGCACAGCGGGGCGTCGGCCTGGATGCCCAGCTGCATCTCCACCAGCTCGGCGCTGGTGTGCGCCTGCTGCGGAGCCGGCTTGGCGGCCTCGACCTCGGCCTTCGGCGTGGCGACGGCCTTCAGCTCCTGGGCGCGCGGCGCCGACTGGGCCAGGCCCTCGACGTCCAGCTCGTCGTCGGACGGCTCGTACGAACCGGTCTCCAGGTGGCGCTGACGCTCCTCGGCGGAGTGGATGCCGAGCGCGGAGCGCGTCTCGAAGGGCAGGAAGTCCAGCGCCAGGCGGCGGAAGATGTAGTCGACGATCGACTGCGCCATCCGCACGTCCGGGTCGTCCGTCATGCCGGCCGGCTCGAAGCGCATGTTGGTGAACTTCGAGACGTACGTCTCCAGCGGCACGCCGTACTGGAGGCCGACGGAGACCGCGATGGAGAAGGCGTCCATCATGCCCGCGAGGGTCGAGCCCTGCTTGGACATCTTCAGGAAGACCTCGCCGAGACCGTCGTCCGGGTAGGAGTTGGCGGTCATGTAGCCCTCGGCGCCGCCGACGGTGAAGGAGGTGGTGATGCCGGGACGGCCCTTCGGGAGGCGCTTGCGGACCGGGCGGTACTCGACGACCTTCTCGACCGTCTCGCGGATGGTCGCCTCGGCCTTCTCCGTGACCTCGGCCTTCTCCTTCTCCTTGGTCTTCGCGGAGAGGGGCTGGCCGACCTTGCAGTTGTCGCGGTAGATGGCGAGCGCCTTGACGCCCATCTTCCACGCCTCGAAGTAGACCTCCTCGACGTCCTCCACGGTCGCCGACTCCGGCAGGTTGACCGTCTTGGAGAGCGCGCCGGAGATCCACGGCTGGATGGCGGCCATCATGCGGACGTGGCCCATCGCGGAGATGGAGCGCTCGCCCATCGCGCAGTCGAACACCTCGTAGTGCTCGTGCTTGAGGCCGGGGGCGTCGATCACGTTGCCGTGCTCGGCGATGTGGGCGACGATCGCCTCGATCTGCTCCTCCTGGTAACCCAGGCGGCGCAGGGCCTGCGGGACGGTGCCGTTGACGATCTGCATCGAGCCGCCGCCGACCAGCTTCTTGAACTTGACCAGGGCGAGGTCGGGCTCGAGGCCGGTGGTGTCGCAGGACATCGCCAGACCGATGGTGCCGGTCGGGGCGATGACGGACGCCTGGGAGTTGCGGAAGCCGTTCTTCTCGCCGAGGCGCAGCACGTCCTGCCAGGCCTCGGTGGCGGCGGCCCAGATCGGCGTGTCCAGGTCGTCCATGCGGACGGCGGTGGCGTTCGCGTCGGAGTGCTGCTTCATGACCCTGAGGTGCGGCTGCGCGTTGCGGGCGTAGCCGTCGTACGGGCCGACGATCGCGGCGAGCTCGGCGGAGCGCTTGTACGACGTGCCGGTCATCAGGGAGGTGATGGCGCCGGCCAGGGCGCGGCCGCCGTCGGAGTCGTAGGCGTGGCCGGTCGCCATCAGCAGGGCGCCGAGGTTGGCGTAGCCGATGCCGAGCTGACGGAAGGCGCGGGTGTTCTCGCCGATCTTCTGCGTCGGGAAGTCCGCGAAGCAGATGGAGATGTCCATCGCGGTGATGACCAGCTCGACGACCTTCGAGAAGCGCTCGACGTCGAAGGACTGGTTGCCCTTGCCGTCGTCCTTCAGGAACTTCATCAGGTTCAGCGAGGCGAGGTTGCAGGACGTGTTGTCCAGGTGCATGTACTCGCTGCAGGGGTTCGAGCCGTTGATCCGGCCGGACTCCGGGCAGGTGTGCCAGTGGTTGATGGTGTCGTCGTACTGGATGCCCGGGTCGGCGCAGGCCCAGGCGGCCTCGGCCATCTTGCGGAAGAGCGCCTTGGCGTCGACCTCCTCGATGACCTCGCCGGTCATGCGGGACGTCAGGCCGAACTTGCCGCCGTCCTGCACGGCCTTCATGAACGTGTCGTTCACGCGGACCGAGTTGTTGGCGTTCTGGTACTGGACGGACGTGATGTCGTCGCCGCCCAGGTCCATGTCGAAGCCCGCGTCGCGCAGGGCGCGGATCTTCTCCTCCTCCTTGACCTTGGTCTCGATGAAGTCCTCGATGTCCGGGTGGTCGACGTCGAGGATGACCATCTTGGCGGCGCGGCGGGTGGCACCACCGGACTTGATGGTGCCGGCGGAGGCGTCGGCGCCGCGCATGAAGGAGACCGGGCCGGAGGCGTTGCCGCCGGAGGAGAGCAGCTCCTTGGAGGAGCGGATGCGGGACAGGTTCAGGCCCGCGCCCGAACCGCCCTTGAAGATCATGCCCTCTTCCTTGTACCAGTCGAGGATCGACTCCATGGAGTCGTCGACGGAGAGGATGAAGCAGGCGGAGACCTGCTGCGGCTGGGGCGTGCCGACGTTGAACCAGACCGGGCTGTTGAAGCTGAAGATCTGGTGCAGGAGGGCGTAGGCCAGCTCGTGCTCGAAGATCTCGGCGTCGGCGGGCGAGGCGAAGTACTTGTAGTCCTCACCGGCCTTCCGGTACGTCTTCACGATGCGGTCGATGAGCTGCTTCAGGCTCACCTCGCGCTGCGGGGTGCCGACGGCGCCCCGGAAGTACTTGCTGGTGACGATGTTGACCGCGTTCACCGACCAGAACTCGGGGAACTCGACGCCACGCTGCTCGAAGTTGACCGAGCCGTCGCGCCAGTTGGTCATGACGACGTCACGACGCTCCCAGGCCACCTCGTCGTAGGGGTGGACGCCGGGAGTGGTGTGGATGCGCTCGACGCGGAGTCCCTTGCTCGCCTTGGTGCCCTTGGCGCGGGAACTCCGTGCCGGACCGCTCGCCGTCTCTGTCATGCCGCCTCCCTGTACGGGCGAAAACGCCCTGAAGTGCCCCGTTTGTTCCCGTGGCACGGTGTTCTGTCTGGTGTTGCGGGAATCGCTCACGCCGCCCGCAACAGGTCTTCTTCTCTCGCCGCCGACCGGCCGGGCCCGGGCGCCGAAGTCCGGGTCCGGCCCGCCGGTCAGTCGGCGGCGCCGGCGGGCTCGGGGACCTGTGCCGCCCCCGTGGACCCGCGGTCGTTCTCCTGGCTCCCCGCGTCGGCCCCGTCGCCGTCCGCGCCCGGGCGCCCCGTCGCCTGCCTCAGTTCCGCGATCGCGGCCTCGAAGTCCTCGAGCGAGTCGAACGCCCGGTAGACGGAGGCGAATCGCAGGTAGGCGACCAGATCGAGTTCCTGCAGCGGGCCGAGGATCGCCAGCCCCACGTCGTGTGTGGTCAGCTCGGCGCTTCCGGTGGCCCGCACCGCCTCCTCGACCCGCTGGCCGAGCTGCGCGAGCGCGTCCTCGGTGACGGGCCGGCCCTGGCATGCCTTGCGCACGCCGTTGATGACCTTGGTGCGGCTGAACGGTTCGGTGACCCCGGACCGCTTCACCACCATGAGCGAGCACGTCTCCACGGTCGTGAAGCGACGGGAGCAGTCGGGACACTGGCGGCGCCTGCGGATCGACGTGCCGTCGTCGGTCGTACGACTGTCGACGACACGGCTGTCGGGGTGCCTGCAGAAGGGGCAGTGCATGTACTCCGAACCCTCCTCACAGCAGACTCAATAGCCACAAAGAGCCCTTCAGGCCCCTCGAAGCAGCCCCCAGCATAGGCGATCGCGGCGGGCCCGAAGACCCGGGGGACCACAACTTATGGGCTGCTGCCGCAATCCAACCACTAGATGTGGGGATTGGCTCATACATACACGCCCTGCACGCGTGTCGCGCCGGTCCGTACAGGTCCCGCGCGCGACACACCCACGCGCGCATGCCCCCGCGGGCATGCCCCCGCGGGCTCGCGCCACACGGGGGCATGCGGAGATACCGTGGGCGCCGCGGGGAGGGGGCGTGGGACTACCGCACAGATGCGAGGGCCCGCCCCGTCGAACGGAAAGTCGGATGGCAGACTGGGGCGACATCCCCGAGGTTGTCACCACGGCGGTGAAGAGTACAGCAATGAGCGCTTTTGTCCGTCGGGCACGGCGGTAGCCATACACCCAGACACGCAATCCAGGCGAGCGATTCGCCTTTTTTCACTCGAACGTGTGTTTGGCGCAACCTTTCGAAAGCTACTACCGTTGGGCAGCAGGGAGACCATCGAGAGGGGCCGACGTGACCACCACCGCCGACAGTGCCACCATCACTGCCCAGGACCGCCCCCAGGGCCGACCTGAGCCGATGCAGGCGATGAGCGACGCCACGAGTCCAGAGGGGCACAAGCGCTCCCTGCCGGGCCGACCTCCCGGCATCCGGGCGGACAGCTCGGGACTGACCGATCGCCAGCGCCGGGTGATCGAAGTCATCCGCGACTCGGTGCAGCGTCGCGGCTACCCGCCGTCGATGCGGGAGATCGGCCAGGCCGTCGGCCTCTCCAGCACCTCCTCCGTCGCGCACCAGCTGATGGCGCTGGAGCGCAAGGGCTTCCTGCGCCGCGACCCGCACCGCCCGCGCGCCTACGAGGTGCGCGGCTCCGACCAGGCCGCCTCGGTGCAGCCCACGGACACCGCCGGCAAGCCCGCCGCGTCGTACGTCCCCCTGGTCGGACGCATCGCCGCCGGTGGCCCGATCCTCGCCGAGGAGTCCGTCGAGGACGTCTTCCCGCTGCCCCGCCAGCTGGTCGGTGACGGCGAGCTGTTCGTCCTCAAGGTCGTCGGTGACTCGATGATCGAGGCCGCCATCTGTGACGGCGACTGGGTCACCGTGCGCCGCCAGCCGGTCGCCGAGAACGGCGACATCGTCGCCGCGATGCTCGACGGCGAGGCCACCGTCAAGCGCTTCAAGCGGGAGGACGGCCACGTGTGGCTGCTCCCGCACAACGCGGCCTACGAGCCCATCCCCGGTGACGACGCGACCATCCTCGGCAAGGTGGTGGCCGTACTGCGCCGCGTCTGAGCGCCGCGGCGAGCGGGTACGCGGCGACAGCCGCCCCACCCGCCATCCCGACCGGGCCCCGGAACCCCTGCGCCGGTTCCGGGGCCCAGCTCTGTGCCGTGCCTCTGCGCCCCCGGAGGGGAGCGCAGAGGCCCCCCGGACAGGCCGCACGACGCAAGGTCCCCGGACAGGCCGCACGACGCACGGCCCGTCCGGTGCGGTTGTCTGCTCAGTCCTCCTGCGACTCCGCCTGCCGGGCCACCGCGTCGATCGCGGCAAGCGACTTGCGGACCTGGTTGCGGTCCGTGGTGAACCAGAAGTCGGGCAGTGACGCCTTCAGATAGCTTCCGTACCTGGCCGTGGCCAGGCGCTGGTCCAGCACGGCGACGACGCCCCGGTCACCCGACGCCCGCACCAGACGACCCGCGCCCTGGGCCATGAGCAGCGCGGCGTGCGTGGCGGCGACCGCCATGAAGCCGTTGCCGCCGGCCTCCTCCACCGCCTTCTGCCGGGCGCTCATCAAAGGGTCGTCCGGACGGGGGAACGGAATCTTGTCCATGACGACGAGCTGACAGCTCGGCCCCGGGACGTCGACGCCCTGCCACAGGGACAGTGTGCCGAAGAGACAGGTCCGCGGGTCGGCGGCGAAGTTCTTGATCAGCTCGCCGAGTGTCTCCTCGCCCTGGAGCAGGATCGGGAACTCCGGGATGCGCGAGCGCAGCTCCTCGGCGGCCAGCTGGGCCGCCCGCATCGAGGAGAACAGCCCCAGGGTGCGACCGCCCGCCGCCTGGATCAGCTCGGTCAGCTCGTCGAGCATGTCGCCGCGGTCACCGTCCCTGGCGGGGCGTGCCAGGTGTTTGGCGACGTAGAGGATGCCCTGCTTGCGGTAGTCGAAGGGCGAGCCGACGTCGACGCCCTTCCACTGGGGCACGTCCTCGCCCTCGGTGCCCTCGGGGGCGAGGCCCAGGGAGGCGCCCACGCCGTTGAAGTCGCCGCCCAGCTTCAGGGTGGCGGAGGTCAGGATCACCGAGCGGTCCGCGAAGAGCTTCTCCCGCAGCAGGCCCGCCACGGACATGGGGGCGACGCGCAGGGAGGCGCCGAAGCGGTCGTGTCGCTCGTACCAGACGACGTCCCACTCGGAGCCGTTGGTGATGCGCTCCGCCACGTCGTGCACGGACTCCACGGAGGCGAGCGCCTGCTTGCGGACGGCGTCCTCGTCCTGCACGGACCTGTCGCGGGTCGCGCCGATCGCCGAGATCACCGTGCGGCAGGCGTCCCGCAAGGCCATCAGCGCGTAGCCGAGGTCCTCCGGGATCTCCTCCAGTCGGCCCGGCAGCGCCAGCTCCATCAGCCGCTCGAAGCCCTCCGCCGCCGTCTGGAGCTGGTCGGCGGCCTTCTCGTTGACCAGCTTCGCGGCCCGTCGGACCGCCCGGTTGACCTGGCCGGGGGTCAGCTCCCCGGTGGCCACCCCGGTGACCCGGGAGACCAGCTCGTGCGCCTCGTCGACGATCAGCACCTCGTGCTGCGGCAGGACCGGGGCGCCCTCGATGGCGTCGATGGCGAGGAGGGCGTGGTTGGTGACGACCACCTCGGCGAGCTTGGCGCGCTCCCGGGCCATCTCGGCGAAGCACTCCGCTCCGTACGCGCACTTCGAGGCGCCCAGGCACTCCCGGGAGGAGACCGACACCTGGGACCAGGCCCGGTCGGAGACGCCGGGCGTCAGGTCGTCGCGGTCGCCGGTCTCGGTCTCGTCCGCCCAGTCGCGCATCCGCAGCAGGTCCTGGCCCAGCCTGCTGGTGGGGGCCGCGGCCTCGAACTGGTCGAAGAGACCCTCCTCCTCGTCCTGCGGCACCCCCTCGTGAAGCCGGTGCAGGCACAGGTAGTTCGACCGGCCCTTGAGCATGGCGAACTCGGGGCGGCGGCGCAGCTGGGGGTGGAGCGCGTCGACCGTGCGGGGCAGGTCGCGCTCGACCAGCTGGCGCTGGAGGGCCAGGGTCGCGGTGGCCACGACGACTCGCTCTCCGTGTGCCAGCGCGGGCACCAGGTACCCCAGCGACTTTCCGGTGCCGGTGCCGGCCTGGACCAGGAGATGGGAACCGCCGTCGATGGCTTCCTCGACGGCTTGGGCCATGGCCACCTGGCCGGGACGCTCCGTGCCGCCGACGGCTGTGACGGCGGCGTGCAGGAGTTCGGGGAGTGAGGGCTTCGTCATAGCGCGACCACCCTACGGCCCGGCACTGACAAACGGGCGGGGCAGGCGGGGGCGAGTGACGGACGGAGCTGTGGAGACGGCGATGGCACGGGTGGGTGACTCCCTGGGCGGGTCGGAGTGTGGGCGGCCGGGCACGACGTCAAGGCGACCCGGACCCACCGGCCCCGGACCCACCGGACCCGGGTCCGCCGGCCCCGGACCCGGAGCATCTGGACCCGGAGCGCCCGGACCGGTCGCGGATCATGAAGGCCGCCCGCTTGGCGGGCAGGTCGACCTCGGCGACCGTCCGGAACCCCGCGCCGAGGAACGCGGCGACGGAGGGCCGGTTGCGGACGTCGGGTTCGGCGACCACCCGCGTGCAGGCGGGCCGCCGGGCGAGGACGAGATCGGCGACGGCCCGGATCAGGACCGTCCCGATGCCCCGGCCGCGGTCGGCCGCGTCGCCGATCAGCAGGTGGAGGCCGGTGTCGTGCGGTCGTACGGGACAGTACCGGGCCAGCGCGTCGAGGTCGGCCCGGTACAGCTCCCAGTAGCTCATCGGCACCCCCTCCAGCAGGCCGACGCACGGGACGCTGCGCCCGTCACCGGCCAGCTGGGCCCATAGGTGGTCCTCGGTCACGCTCCGCGGTCCGCTCAGCTCCCAGAACTCGGCGACGGCGGGGTCGTTCATCCAGCGGACGACCAGCGGCAGGTCCCGCTCGGCGTCGACGGGGACCAGGTGGAACTCGCCCGCCGCGGTGGTCACCGGGCCCCAGTCGGCGACCTGGTCGAGCAGGTCGGCGTCGTTCCGCCGCGTGCGCGTCCGGCCGGGCCCCTCCCCCTGCGGACCGTCCTTTCCGAACCGGGCGACGAACTCCGCGGGCAGGTGCAGGTCGAGGGTGTCGTCGGCGCTCGCGTCGGTGGAAGTCACGGTGTCGCTCCTTCGGGGTCGTCGGCGGGAGGGGGGAAGGAACTGGATCGGCGGGGAAGCGGCCCGCTCAGCAGCGCAGGGGATTGGTGATCGTGACGTAGACGGACTGGGTGTCCACGGGCCCGACGAGTTCGTCCAGACCGTGCAGCCGGGTCAGCAGGTTGGCCTTGCAGCGGAGCACCGGCGAGTCGAGGAGCAGCGCGGGCAGGGGGCCGTGCCGCAGGGCGGGGTCCGCGGCGGCGTCGGCGAGGAACCGGCGGAAGGCGGCGAGCAGCAGCCGCTCGTCGGCGAGCTGCTGGGAGCCGAGGGCGCCGATGACGCCGAACACGTTGTTGATCGCGAGGTAGTAGGCGAAGCGCTCGTCGGTGACCCGGTCGGCGACGAACGTGTCGCTGCGGGCGCCGATGCCGGGCAGCCGGGCGTCCAGTTCCGCGCGCCGTGACTCGCGGAAGTAGTAGCCCTGGTTGTCCCGGTAGCGCGCGCCGGCCGGCCAGCCGTCGGCGTCCAGCAGGAGCAGCGTGTTCTGCTGGTGCGCCTCCAGGGCGATCCCGGCGTGGGCGTCCAGCCACAGCACGGGCCGTACGACGTGCCGGAGGTAGCGCAGGAACCACTCCGCGGCCACCGCAGCGCGGGGGCGCCCGGTCCGCCCGGCGAGCCGGGTGACGATCCCCGCCAGCCGGGAGCGGGGAACCCGCGCGGCGGGCCGGTCGGTGTCCGGCGCGACGAGTCCGGCCACGCAGGTGACGTCGTCCGAGGGCCGGAAGGGGTTGTGCCGGACGACGACGTCGAGCCCCGGAACGGGCCCGCCGTCCGGTGCGTCGACGGCGAGCCAGGCGGGGTCGCGGACGATGTCGAAGTCCGGGTGGGCGGACCGCCACCGGCGGGACAGTCCCCGGCGCAGCAGGCGGTGCACCTCGACGCCGCGATGCAGTTCCTTACGCAGGTTCTCCCGGCGTGAGTTGGTGATGTGCAGGGCCAGGGAGAGCTTCAGCATGGCGGGGGCGCCGGTGCGGTGGACGGTCCGCAGGGAGGAGGTGGGGTGCCAGCGGGCGCCCCGGACACCGAGGTCCCTGATCAGTCCGGCGTCCAGCAGGGCCGCGATCGCCGGCCGGTCCAGTACGGCACGGAACTGCCAGGGGTGCAGGGGCAGGACCGCGTATCCGTCCGGTGGCGCCGGCCCGTCCCCGGCGAGGCGTGCGGTGAGCCGGGGCGCGGTGACCGGCCGGCCGCGCTCGGTCCAGGCCGAGTCGGTCGCGAGGACGGAGGGGGCGACGGCCAGCCAGTGCAGGGGGAAGGAGCCGCGCAGTTCGGGTGAGTACCGCAGCGCCTCCGCGTCGGTGAGGCCCTCCCGACTCTTGGGCGTGGGGTGCAGCGGGTGCCCGAGGACGAGGGCCTGCTCGGCGGTGAGGAAGAGGTCGGTACCGGTGGCACCGGCCTCGCGGGCGGGGGCCGGGGCGCCGTGAGCGCGCACCGGGCGCGCCGGCCGGTCGCGGAGGATCGCGGCGGTGCGCCGGACCGAGTCGGCGACGCGGGCCACGAGGTCGGCCCCGTGGTCCCCTCTGCCGCCGGCCGTCTCCCGTACGAGCAGCGCGGCGACGGTGACGGCGTCGACGGGCGGCGCCGACAACGGCGCGCCGGCCAGGCGCGGCGTGCCGAAGCGGTGCAGGCCCGTCGGCGACCAGTAGCGGACGGGCACGGTCAGGGCGGTGCCGCTGGCCGGCAGGGGTACCGCGAGGACGCCGTCGGCCGGGGCGGGCGCGTCGGTCTCACGGGCCCAGCAGCGCAGCAGGTTCTCCACGGCCGCGGCCTGCGCATCGGCGTACGGATCGGGGTGCGGGACGAACTCGCCGGGCGCGTCGGAGGGTGTGGCGGGAGCGGGTACGGCGACGGGGTCCGGCCCGGCGTGCGCGGTGGCCGCGGGGTCCGGTGAGGGGGTGGTGTGCAACGCGGTTCCTAGGGACGTGCCGATGCCTGGGCTGCGGGCCCGGCTTGTGGGGGGGTGGACCGGCGGGGCCGGGTCGCGGGGTGGGAGGGAGCGGGCCGGTGGAGCCGGGGCCGCGGTGAGGTGCGCGGGAGCGCGGACCGGACGCCTGAGCGGGGCGCGCGGGCCGGGCACCTGGCCAGGCGCGCGGACCGGGCTCCTGGGCCAGGCGCACGGGCCGGACGGCTGGGCCAAGCGCACAGGCCGGACGCGCGGACCGGGCACCTGGGAGTCAGGCGCACGGGCCGGGCCCCCGCGCGGCCGGGACCGTCAGACGCCCACGCCGGACGCGGCCCGCACCGCACCCGGCGGTCCATGGCCGTCCGGACTCCGCTCCACCGCCTGCAGCGCCTCGGCGAGGCGTTCCAGCACCGCCGACATCTGCTCCTCGGTGACCGTCAGCGGCGGCAGCAGGCGTACGACGTTCCCGGACGGGCCCACCCGGTCCACGATCAGACCGCGGCGCAGGCACTCCCGTTGGACGGCGACGGCGGTGGCGGAACGGACGCCCCGCCGGCGGGAGTCGGCCCGGCCGTCCGGCGCGGTCAGCTCGACGCCGATCATCAGTCCGCGCCCCCGGACGTCGACGACGCAGGAGAACTCCTCGGCCAGGCTTCGCAGTCGGGCCAGTGTCCGGCCTCCCAGGGCCGCGGCGTGGTCGGCGAGACGGTGTTCGCGTACGTGGGCGAGGGTGGCCGCGCCCGCGGCCAGGGCCAGTTGATTGCCGCGGAACGCGTGCGCTCCCCCCGGTTCCAGGTCGTCGCGGTAGACCACGGCGGCCAGGGGCAGGCCGCCGCCGATCGCCCCGGAGAGGACCATGACGTCGGGGGTGATCCCGCTGTGCTCGACCGCCCAGAAGGCACCGGTCCGACCGACACCCGTCTCGGTCTCGTCCACGATCAGGGGGACGGACCGCTCGGCGGTGGCGCGGCGCATCTCCCGCATCCGGGCGTCGGGCGCCGGAAGCACCCCGGCCTCGCCCCGGACCGGTTCGAGGACGGTCCCGGCGGGCCGTGCCGCTCCCGGCGCCCGGTCCTCGGTCGAGGGCCCGGACCCGTGGCCGGTGTCCGTGGAGGTGAGCACCCCGGTCCGGCCGGTGACGGCACCGGCCGGCGCGGCGGCGATGGCGAGGGCGGTGGCGACCGGGTCCTTCCCGGCCGGTTCGCAGAAGCGGACCCGGGCACGGCCGGCGAGGCCGGGCGGCAGCGTCCGCGTCAGTTCGGCGACGAAGGCGTCCTCGACGGGGGTGGTGAGGTCCATGACCTGGAGGGGGGCTCCCGCGTCCAGGACCTCACGGATCGCCCGCAGGACGACCGGGTGGTTGTGCCCCAGGGCCAGCGCGCCCGCACCGCAGACGCAGTCGAGGTAACGGCGGCCGTCCGCACCCTCGATGGTCAGTCCCCGGGCGCGGACCGGGACGACCGGCAGGACGCGCGCGCGTGCGTCGGCCGCGGCGTCGCGCACCGCCCCGCGCGCCGGGGCTCCCTCGCGCACGGTCCCCCTGCGCACTGCGCTCTTCGTCACGGCACCGACCTCCCGCTGTCCGGACGCGTCCGACCCGCGGGCGCCCTCGGCACGGTGGGCCGCAACCGGGCAGCGGGCCCCCACCGCTACAACCCGCGACGGCCCGCCCGGTTACGGGTTGCCCGATTCCTCTCCGCAACGGGCGTGCCTGGTCAGGCCGCTTGTATCCGAACCGTTGCCGTACCGTCGGAACTCCCCCACAGCGACCGCATAGTGTGTGGTGCCGTTCCAGTGCAGTTCACACCAGGGGGAGTCATCACCATGCGATCCATACGGCCGTCGTTCACCACGCGCGGGCACCGGCGCGGGCGGCGCAGGACCTCCCCCGTGCCGGTCACCGTGGCCCTCGTCTCCGCGCTCGCGCTCACCGCGACCGCCTGCGAGTCCGGCGACCCCGAGGCGGGCGGCGACGCGTCGGCCTCCGCGTCCGCGGACGCCGGCAACGGCGAGATCCGGATCCCGGACCACATCAAGGACAAGCTCAAGGAACACGGGATCGACGTCGACAAGTGGCGGAACGGCGCCTGGAAGGACTGGAACAAGGACGACTGGCTGCGCGAGGCCCAGGACTTCGTCAACCCGATCATCGAGGACCTGTGGGACCCGGACCGCATGCGGGAGGCCGAGGAACCGGACCAGGAGGTCGACGAGAGCGACATCTCGGGTGACCAGGGCGTCACCGACCCGGAGCCGGCGCCCGTGGACGCGCAGGCCGTGCCGCCCAAGTACCACGACAGCGCCGCGACGGCCGGCAAGCTGCTCTTCGACTCCCCCAAGGGTTCGATGGTCTGCTCGGCGACCGTCGTGAAGGACCCGGCCAACCCCGGCAAGTCCAACCTGGTCTGGACGGCGGGTCACTGCGTGCACGCCGGCAAGAACGGCGGCTGGTACCGCAACATCGCCTTCGTGCCGTCGTACAACGACGCGGGCATGTCGCTCGAGGAGCTGGCGAACGCCTCCAAGGAGGAGATGGCTCCCTACGGTGTCTGGTGGGGCGACTGGGCGCAGACCTCGGACCAGTGGATCGAGCAGGGCGGGTCGACCGGAGGTGACGGCGCCGCTTACGACTTCGCCGTGATCCATGTGACGCCGGAGAAGGGCAGCGGGGGCAAGTCCCTGGAGGAGACGGTCGGCGCGGCGCTCCCGGTCGACTTCAAGGCGCCCGCCGTACCGGAGATCGAGAGCATGAAGGCGATCGGCTATCCCGCCGCGCCGCCGTACGACGGTCAGAAGCTGTACCAGTGCCAGGACAAGCCCGGACGGCTGTCGATCAACGCCTCCGACCCGACGATGTACCGCATCGGCTGCACCATGACCGGTGGTTCGTCCGGCGGCGGCTGGATCGCGAACGGCTCCGACGGTGAGCCCGCGCTGGTGTCCAACACCTCGATCGGCCCGGTGACGGCCGGCTGGCTGGCCGGTCCGCGGCTGGGCGAGGAGGCCAAGGGCGTGTTCGACGCGGTGAGCGGCAAGTTCGCCGGCCGGTGAGCGCGCGCTGAGCCCAGCGCACGACGACATCTGTACGTTCCGTTCCACTTTCACACGTTCCAACGGGGGTCGATCCACCATGCGTTCCGCACCCATGCCCGCCGCACCACGTCGGCGGCGCACCGTCCTCGCCGCCGCCGGCCTGGTCGCCGCCCTGGCGCTGACCGCCACCGCGTGCGGCGGTTCGGAGAAGGACGAGGCCGACGCGAAGCCCGACGGCGGCGCTTCCCGGGCGGCCGACGCCGGTGACACCGGTGACGGCGGGGTCCAGGTCCCGGCCGACCTCGCGGACCGGCTCCAGGAGCACGGCATCGATGTCGACCGGTGGAAGGACGGCGGCTGGAAGGACTGGGACAAGGACAAGTGGCTCAGTGAGGCCAAGGACTTCGTCAATCCGGTGATCGAGGGTCTGTGGAAGCCGGACCGGATGCGGTCCGCGAAGGAGGCCGACAAGACGGTCACCACCAAGGACACCGCCGCCGACCAGGGCGTCAGCGATCCCGAGCCCGAGCCGGTCGAGGCCGTGGCCGAGAAGACGCCGTACCACGACAACGCGGCGCCGGTCGGCAAGGTCTTCTTCGACTCCCCCGAGGGGTCGATGGTCTGCTCCGGCACGGTGATCAAGGACGCGAACCACCCGGGCAAGTCCAACCTGGTGTGGACGGCGGGCCACTGCGTGCACGCGGGCGGCAGCGGCGGCTGGTACCGGAACATCGCGTTCGTGCCGTCGTACAACGACCTCGGCAAGTCCGAGACGGAGCTGGCCGGGGCGACGACCACCGAGATGGCGCCGTACGGCACGTGGTGGGCCGACTGGGCGTCCACCTCGAACCAGTGGATCCAGGGCGGTTCGGAGGAGGGCGGTGACGGCGCCGCGCACGACTACTCCGTGCTGCACGTGAAGCCGGAGCAGGGCGACAAGTCGCTGGAGGAGACGGTCGGCGCCGCGCTGGAGGTGGACTTCTCCGCGCCCTCCGCCACCGAGGTCTCCAGCATGGGCGCCTGGGGTTACCCGGCGGCCCCGCCGTACAACGGGCTGAAGATGTTCAAGTGCGTCGACCGGCCCGGCCGGCTGTCGCTGAGCCCGTCGCTGCCGACCATGTACCGCATCGGCTGCACCATGACCGGCGGTTCGTCGGGCGGCGGCTGGTTCCGGGTGGTGGACGGCGAGACCAAGCTGGTGTCGAACACCTCGATCGGCCCGCTCGACAACACCTGGCTGGCGGGACCGCAGCTGGGTCGGGAGGCCGAGGCGATGTACCAGAACATGAGCCGGACCTACGGCGGTCAGTGACCCCGCGTGTGCCATGACGGAGGGCCCGCCCCCAGCCAGGGGGCGGGCCCTTCGTCGTACGGCTGTGCCGGGCTCTCGGGCTCAGGCTCAGGCGAGCGGTGCCGGGGCGAACGGTGTGAGCTCCGCCGCCAGCTCCTCGTGCACCCGCACCTTGATGAGGGTGCCCTCCGGGGTGTGCTCCTCGGAGATCACCTCGCCCTCGTCGTGGGCACGGGCGACCAGCTTGCCGTGGGTGTACGGCACCAGCGCCTCGATCTCGACCGCCGGGCGGGGCAGCTCGCTGTCGATCAGGGCGAGCAGCTCGTCCATGCCCTGGCCGGTGCGGGCCGAGACCGCGATGGACCGCTTCTCGACGCGCAGCAGCCGCTGGAGGACCAGCGGGTCCGCCATGTCGGCCTTGTTGACCACGACGATCTCGGGCACGTCGGTGGCGCCGACGTCCCTGATCACCTCGCGCACGGCGGCCAGCTGCTCCTCCGGGGCCGGGTGCGAACCGTCCACCACGTGCAGGATCAGGTCGGAGTCGCCGACCTCCTCCATCGTGGAGCGGAACGCCTCGACCAGGTGGTGCGGCAGGTGCCGGACGAAGCCGACGGTGTCCGCCAGCGTGTACAGGCGGCCGCTCGGCGTCTCGGCCCGGCGCACGGTCGGGTCGAGGGTGGCGAACAGCGCGTTCTCCACCAGCACGCCCGCGCCGGTGAGGCGGTTGAGCAGCGAGGACTTGCCGGCGTTGGTGTAGCCCGCGATGGCCACGGACGGCACCTTGTGGCGTCGGCGCTCCTGGCGCTTGAGGTCGCGGCCGGTCTTCATCTCCGCGATCTCCCGGCGCATCTTCGCCATCTTCTCGCGGATCCGGCGCCGGTCCGTCTCGATCTTGGTCTCACCGGGGCCACGGGTGGCGAGGCCGCCGCCCTTGCCGCCGCCCATCTGCCGGGACAGCGACTGACCCCAGCCGCGGAGCCTCGGCAGCATGTACTGCATCTGCGCGAGCGCGACCTGCGCCTTGCCCTCTCGGGACTTGGCGTGCTGGGCGAAGATGTCCAGGATCAGGGCCGTGCGGTCGATGACCTTGACCTTGACGACGTCCTCGAGGTGGATCAGCTGGCCCGGGCTCAGCTCACCGTCGCAGATGACGGTGTCCGCGCCCGTTTCGACGACGACGTCCCGCAGCTCCTGGGCCTTGCCGGAGCCGATGTAGGTGGCCGCGTCGGGCTTGTCACGGCGCTGGACGACGCCGTCGAGCACCAGCGCTCCCGCGGTCTCGGCGAGGGCGGCCAGCTCGGCCAGCGAATTCTCCGCGTCCTGGACGGTGCCCGAGGTCCAGACGCCGACGAGGACGACCCGCTCCAGACGGAGCTGGCGGTACTCGACCTCGGTGACGTCCTCGAGCTCGGTGGACAGGCCCGCCACCCGGCGGAGAGCCGCGCGGTCGGAGCGGTCGAACTGCTCGCCGTCCCACTCCGAGTCGATCTCGTGGCTCCAGGCGACGTCCTCTTCCATCAGGGCATCGGCCCGGAGGCCCTCGGGGTAGGTCCGCTCGAGACGCTTGGTGGCCTGGGAAGGGGATGAAGAGGAGGTCATTGGATCCTTACGTAGCTGGGAAACGAATCGACGAGTCGCGCGGTGGTGCTGCTGCGACACTCTTCACAACGCACGAGCCGCCGGGGAGATTCCCGCGGTCCGTACCGCGCCGTCCGGAAGATGGTCGCACGGCACGGGTCGTCTCGTCACCGGCTTATCGGGCGGCCCGTCACCGGACGGCCGCCCGGCCCGTGCCCGGCTCATGCCCCGCCCGCCCGTGCGGGGGCCGGCGTCGGCTTCCAGTCGGGGTGTCCGGGCATCGGCGGTGTCTTCTCGCCGTAGAGCCAGCCCTGGAAGAAGTCGCCCAGGTCGCGGCCGGCGGTCTCGGAGGCGAGCCGGACGAAGTCGGCGGTCGTCGCCGTGCCGTCCCGGTGACGGGTGACCCAGGCGCGTTCCAGGCGCTCGAAGGCGGGGCGGCCGATCTCCTGGCGCAGGGCGTAGAGCACGAGGGCCGCACCGTCGTAGACGTTGGCGCGGAAGATGCCGGTCTTGCTGCCGGAAGTGGGCGGCTTCGGGGCGGCCGGCGGTCCGCCCTTGGCGCGCCAGCCGTCGGAGGCGCCGTAGGCGGCCTTCATCCGCGCCTCCAGGGGTTTGTCGGCGGTCTCCTGCGCGTACAGGGCCTCGTACCAGGTGGCGTGTCCCTCGTTGAGCCACAGGTCGGACCAGGTGGCCGGGCCGACGCTGTTGCCGAACCACTGGTGGGCCAGCTCGTGCACCATGATCGACTCGACGTACCACTTCGGGTAGCCGGGCTCGGTGAACAGCTCGCGTTCGAAGAGGGAGAGCGTCTGGGTCTCCAGCTCGAAGCCGGTGGTGGCGTCCGCCATGAGCAGCCCGTACGTCTCGAAGGGGTAGCGGCCGACCTTCTCCTCCATCCAGGCGATCTGGCCGGGGGTCTTCGCCAGCCACGGTTCGAGCGCCGCTCGGTGCTCGGTCGGCACCACGTCGCGGACGGGCAGCCCGTGCGGGCCGGTGCGGTGCAGCACCGTGGAGCGGCCGATGGACACCTGCGCCAGCTCGGTGGCCATGGGGTGCGCGGTCCGGTAGGTCCAGGTGGTCGTGCCGCCGGTGCGGTCCACGCCCGCCGGCAGGCCGTTCGCCACGGCGGTGAGCCCGTCCGGGGCGGTGACGCGGAAGGTGAAGCTCGCCTTGTCGGAGGGGTGGTCGTTGCAGGGGAAGACCAGGTGGGCCACGTCGGCCTGGTTGGCCATGGCGAGCCCGTCGGCGGTGCGCACCCAGCCGCCCTCGCGGTCCTCCGGGTACACCGGGTCGCTGGTGTGCCGCACGGTGATCCGCGTCCACTCCCCCTCGTCGAGCGCGTCCTCGGGGGTGATGACGAGGTCCTCGCCGGCGGTGGCGAAGCCGGCGGGCTCGCCGTCGACCTCCACGGAGTCGACCTTCCCGTGGGCGAAGTCCAGGTTGACCCGGTCCAGGTCGGCCGTGGTCCGGGCGTCGATGGTGGTGACGGCCCGCAGCGGCTCGGTGTTGCTGCCGGAGTAGGTGAAGGAGAGGTCGTACGCCGCCACGTCGTACCCGGGGTTGCCCAGGTGCGGGAAGAGGCGGTCGCCGACGCCGAGGGGGGTCGGCGGGGCGCTCGCGGCGACCAGGCAGACGGAGACGGCCGAGGCGAGCAGTGCGGCGGCCCTGAGCCGGCGGCGGCCTCGCGCGCGGGAACGGGGAGCCGGGGGGTGCGGGGTGTGCGGCATGCCCCACGGCTATCAGCGCGGGTGTGGGCCGCGGGGCCGACGCGCGACCGTGACACCCGAACGGGTGCCTCCCCCTCGGGCACGTACGCCTCGGGGGGTGGGCGCCACCGGAGACGGCGCGCGCCTGGCGCCCGGCTCAGACGCCCGTGGTCTGCGGCTGTGCCCTGCTCACGTCGTACACGCCCGGCACGTCGCGCATCGCCCGCATGAGGCCGGGCAGTAGCGCCGCGTCGGGCAGCAGGACCGTGTACGTGTGGCGGACCCGCTGCCGGTCGGGCGGCTCGACGGTCGCGGAGACGATCTCGGCGCCTTCGACGGCCATGGCCTCGGTGAGGTCGGCCAGCAGATGCGGGCGGCCGAACGATTCGGCGAGCAGGGTGACCCGGCACTGGGCGCTCTCGCCCCAGCGCACGCCGACCTCCGGGCGCCCGGCGCTCCGCATGCGGTCCACGGCGGCGCACTCCGCGCGGTGGACGGTCACCACTCCTCCGCGCACGGCGAAGCCGGTGATCTCGTCGGGCGGTACGGGGGTGCAGCAGCCGGCCAGCCGTACGGTCGCCCCCGGCCGGTCGGCGAGGACGTCGGCGGAGGCGGGGCGGGGTGCCGGTCCGTCGGTCGCCGGGCGGGCGGAGGGGGCGTCGGGGGCCGCCGAGCGCCGGGACGCCTCCTCGGCCTCGACGGGCGCCTGCGCGGGGCGGGCCGCGAGCCGACGCTGGATGGCGATCCGCGCGGCCGGCGTACGGGCGTGCTCCAGCCACTCCCGGGAAGGTTCGGAAGCGGGGTCCTGTCCCATCAGGAGCTGCACGGTGTCGCCGTCCCGCAGCACCGTGCTCATGGTCGCCAGGCGCCCGTTGACCCGCGCGCCCATGGCCGCGTGGGCGTCCTCGCCGTACTGGGCGTAGGCGGCGTCCACGCAGGTCGCCCCGTCGGGCAGGCCGAGGGTGCCGCCGTCGGGACGGAAGACGGTGATCTCGCGGTCCTGGGCGAGGTCCTCGCGGAGGGTGGACCAGAAGGTGTCGGGGTCGGGGGCGCCCCGCTGCCAGTCGAGCAGCCGGGAGAGCCAGCCGGGCCGGGTCGGGTCGACGCGCTCGCCGTCGCCGGTGCCCTGGTCCTCCGTGGGCTGGGCGTAGGGATTGCCGAGCGCGACGACTCCGGCCTCGGCGACCTTGTGCATCTGGTGGGTGCGGACGAGGACTTCGACGACCTGGCCGTCCTGCGGGCGGGCGACGGCGGTGTGCAGCGACTGGTAGAGGTTGAACTTGGGTACGGCGATGAAGTCCTTGAACTCCGAGACGACCGGCGTCATGCAGGTGTGCAGTTCGCCCAGGACGGCGTAGCAGTCGGCGTCCTCCTGGACGAGTACCAGGAGGCGGCCGAAGTCGGCGCCGCGCAGGGGGTCGCGTTTGCGGGAGACGCGGTGCAGGGAGACGAAGTGGCGGGGCCGGATGAGGACTTCGGCGTTGATGTCGGCCTCGCGCAGCACCTTGCGCACGTCCTCGGCGACCTCGGCCAGCGGGTCCTCGGCGCGGGCGGCGTTCTCGGCGACCAGCCGCTGGGTGTGCGCGTACTCCTCGGGGTGCAGCACCGCGAAGACCAGGTCCTCCAGCTCGGACTTGAGCGCCTGGACGCCGAGCCGTTCGGCGAGCGGGATGAGGACGTCCCGGGTGACCTTGGCGATGCGCTCCTGTTTCTCGCGGCGCATGACGCCGAGGGTGCGCATGTTGTGCAGCCGGTCGGCGAGTTTGATCGACATCACGCGGACGTCGTTGCCGGTGGCGAGGAGCATCTTGCGGAAGGTCTCGGGCTCGGCGGCGGCGCCGTAGTCGACCTTCTCCAGCTTGGTGACACCGTCGACGAGGTAGCGGACCTCGGCGCCGAACTGCTCGCCGACCTGGTCGAGGGTGACGTCGGTGTCCTCGACGGTGTCGTGGAGGAGGGACGCGGTCAGCGTGGTGGTCTCCGCGCCCAGCTCGGCGAGGATCAGGGTGACGGCGAGGGGGTGGGTGATGTACGGCTCGCCGCTCTTGCGCATCTGGCCGCGGTGCGAGGACTCGGCCAGGACGTAGGCCCGGCGCAGCGGGTCGAGGTCGGCGTCGGGGTGGTGGGCGCGGTGGGCCTCGACGACGTGGCCGATGGCGTCGGGCAGCTGGCGGCCGCGGGCGGTGGAGCCGAGCAGTGCGGCGCGGCCCAGGCGGCGCAGGTCGATCCGGGGGCGGGCCTTCCTGCGGGGCGCGGACGGCGCGCCGGCGCCGGTGGTCGCGGGCGGCACCGGGCCTGGGCTCGCTGGATTCACGGCCTCCGCGTTCATGGGCACCTCCGGCTGCGTGGACCGGCGGACGGGGCATCCCGGGGCGGACACGGCTCAGGGGATGGTGCGGTTCCCCCGTCCGGGCCGGTGCTTGATGCTATCGAGCCCATCACGTACGGCCGACCGCCTCTCGCCGAGCGTGAAACGGATCACCCATTCGAGCGATGGACCGAGGGTTTACGTTTTCGCACTGAGTGTCTTGGTCCGGGCTGTGGTTCAGCTGAGTACCCCTTCCAGCCATTCCGCGTCGAACTCACCCTCGGCGACGATCACCGCGGGACCGGTCATCTCGATCTCGCCGTCGGGGTGCTCGGTGATCACCAGGGTGCCGCCGGGCACGTCGACGGTGTACGTCACCGGGGTGCCCGTGACGGCCGGGTCGACTCCGTCCCGGCGGGCGGTGGCGACGGCCACGGCGCAGGCGCCGGTGCCGCAGGAACGGGTCTCCCCGGAGCCGCGCTCGTGCACGCGCATCGCGACGTGCCGGGGGCCCCGGTCGACGACGAACTCGACGTTCACCCCGTCCGGGTAGGCGGTCGCCGGCCGGAACGGCGGCGCGGTGTACAGGTCGCCGGCGTGGTCGAGGTCGGCGACGAAGGCCACCGCGTGGGGGTTGCCCATGTTCACGTTCCGCGCGGGCCAGCTGCGCTCGCCGACGCTCACCTCGACGTCGCCCTCGGGGAGCAGCGCGCGGCCCATGCCGACGGTGACGTCGCCGTTCTTGGCGAGGTGGACGGTCTTCACGCCGCCGCGCGTGGCGACGGCGAGGTCGCCCTCGACGGCGTGTCCGGCGCGCTGGAGGTAGCGGGCGAAGACGCGTACGCCGTTGCCGCACATCTCGGCGACCGAGCCGTCGCCGTTGCGGTAGTCCATGAACCACTCCGCCTCGGCCGCCATGTGCGCGGCCTCGGGGTGGGCCGCGGACCGCACGACGTGCAGCAGACCGTCGCCGCCGATGCCCGCGCGCCGGTCGCACAGGGCTGCGGCAGCGGCGGGCGGCAGGTCGAGGACGTTCTCCGGGTCCGGGACGATCACGAAGTCGTTCTCGGTGCCGTGGCCCTTGAGGAAGGCGATCCGCGTGCTCATTCCTCGATCGTACGGGGTGGGTGCGGCGGAGCGTCGTGGGGCGGCCGCGTGCGAGCTGGCCGGCCCCGCGTCGGCGGGCTCCGGTGAGCGGCGCCGGACGCGTGCCGGTGGCTGCGGGGACCGTGCCGGTCGTAGCGGGATCGGTGCCGGTCGTACCGGGATGGAGGCCGGTTGTACCGGGATCGGTGCCGGTGGCTCGGGCTTGCGGCGTGGGTCCGCGCCGGTCGTCGCGTGGGCCGGGGGCGGTGGGCCCGTGCGTCTCGGAGTCGGCGGGGGCGGTGGGGCCGACGGGCGCGCGCGGGGTGGCGCCGAGGGGTCGGTGCGCGGTGGTCCCGGTGAGTCCCGTACCCGGGCGCCGGGGCCCGTGACGGACCCGTCCGTCGGGGGCTTCGCGTCAGCCGCGCAGGCGGGCCACGCGCCACACGGCCAGGACGACGACGGCGGCGACCGCCAGGGCGTACACGAGGATCATCCGCCAGTCGGCACGGCGCCCGGAGCCGCGCTGGGGCAGCCCCGGCAGGGTGTAGCCGACCCGGCGGGCGGCCATCATGCCCCAGCCGGCCGCGCAGGAGCAGATCAGCAGTCCCAGCATCGCGATGACGGCGCCGCTGTCGCCGAAGTCGAAGGCGAGCGGGAAGGCGAACATCAGGGAGCCCACCGCGGCCAGGCCCACGATGGGCGCGAGCTGCCAGATGCGCAGCCGTCGCTGCGGGCGCAGCTCGACCTCGACCTCGTCGCCGTACATCTCGGCGGGCTCGGGGCCGTCCGCGCTGACGCCCTCCACGCCGTCCGGCCCCTCGTCGGGGCCGTCGGAGGTCAGGGCGGCTCCGTCCGGGTCCGGGCCGCCGCGGTCGGCGGCACCGTGCTCGGTGCTCGGTGCGGTGTCGCGAGGGCCGGCCTCCATCGCCACGCGCCCTCCCAACTAGGACTCACTCGGTCGATCGAAGCTCGATGATGGCACGCCGTCGAAGGCCCGGATGACGGCCGGGGCTTCCCGATGCCATCACGTGATCAGGCTGTAACCGGTCGTTCGACCAACGACAGCGCGAGCCGCGGAAGTTCCGTGCGATCCGCCACAGCCCCACTCAACCAGTGCACCCGCGGGTCGCGCCTGAACCATGAATCCTGACGGCGCGCGAAGCGTTTGGTGGCACGGACGGTCTCGGTGCGGGCCTCGTCCATCGTGCACTCGCCGGCGAGCGCCGCGAGGACCTGCTGGTAGCCGAGGGCGCGCGACGCCGTACGCCCCCCGCGCAGCCCCCGCGCCTCCAGTGAGCGCACCTCGTCCACCAGACCTTCCTCCCACATCCGGTCCACGCGGCGGGCGATGCGCTCGTCCAGCTCGGGGCGGCCCACGTCCACGCCGATCTGCACCGTGTCGTAGACGGAGTCGTGGCCGGGGAGGTTGGCGGTGAAGGGCCGGCCGGTGATCTCGATCACCTCGAGGGCGCGCACGATGCGGCGCCCGTTGCTGGGCAGGATGGCGCGGCCCGCATCCGGGTCGGCCGCGGCGAGCCGGGCGTGCAGGGCCCCGGAACCGTGCCGGGACAGCTCGTCCTCCAGCCGGGCCCTGACCTCGGGGTCGGTGCCGGGGAACTCCAGGTTGTCGACGGCACCGCGCACATAGAGGCCGGAGCCGCCGACGAGGATCGGCCAGCGCCCCTCGGCGAGCAGCGCGTCGATCCGCTCCCGGGCCAGCCGCTGGTACTCGGCGACGGACGCCGTGACGGTCACGTCCCAGACGTCGAGGAGGTGGTGCGGGACTCCGCCGCGCTCCTCGGGCGTCAGTTTCGCGGTGCCGATGTCCATCCCTCGGTAGAGCTGCATGGAGTCGGCGTTGACGACCTCGCCGCCGAGCCGCTGGGCCAGGAAGACGCCCAGATCGGACTTTCCGGCCGCGGTGGGTCCGACTACGGCGATGACGCGGGGGGCGGGGGGTGCGCTGCTCACGGCACCAGTCTCCCAAACCTCCGAACCGGCCCTCGAACGAGTTACGTGACGACGGCGGGCCGGGGTCGTTGCCCGTTGCGAGGTTCCCGCTCCCCCGGGCCACCGGGGCCATGGCCCGGCCACGCAGACGGACGCACCGGATGCCGCGGGGATTCGCCCGCACGAGTAACGTATGGAGTTGATATGGGCGTTTTTGCACGGCTTCTTCGGAGGTCGAAGACCACCGAGGACGCGTCGGCCGAAGAGACACGCGTCGACACCCCGGAAGCCGGGGGCGCGGCCGAGGAGAGGACGGCGGAGACCGTGGAGGCGGCCGACCCCGGTCCGCGGGACACGGCCGGGTCACCGGAGGCCGACCAGCCGGCCGAGGCCGCCGAGGCGGACGGCGTCGGCATCCCCAAGCAGCAGTCCGCCGGGGAGGCCGTCGACAACGAGGCCGACAAGGGCGCCCGCACCTGACGGCACCGTGAGGGAAGGCGAACCATGGGTCTGCTGGACAACTTGAAGGCCAGGCTGGGACCGGCGAAGGACAAGGTCTCCGACCTCGCGCAGCAGCACGAGGACAAGATCGATCGCGGTCTCGACAAGGTGGCGAGGACCGTCGACGAGAGGACCAAGGGCAAGTACAGCGACCGGATCCACACGGGCACCGGCAAGGCCAAGGACGCCATGGGCCGCCTCGCCCACAAGGACGACGGCACGCAGGGCGGCGGAGCGGCGCCGGGCACCACCCCGGGCGGTCCTCCGCCCGGCGGGCCGCCTCCGGCCTCCTGACGGTCGCACATCGGCCTGCCGTCCGCCCACGCCTCGGCACCGGCCGGTCGCACGCGCGCCGGCGGACGGTCACGAGCCCACGCGGCCGAGGACCGTCCGCCGGCGCGCGGGGGACCGGACGGCCATGGCCATCGCCATGGCTACGGCTACGGCTACGGCTACGGCTACGGCTACGGCTACGGCTACGACCAGGCGGCCGCGATGTATCCCACCCCGTACGGCGCGTCCTCGTACAGCAGTGTGCCGGCGAGGGCCGCGTCACCGGCGGCGCCGGCGAGGACCTGCCACGGGGCCCTGCCGGACGCCTTCAGCTCGCGCGCCAGCGTGACGTCCAGCGCGGCCAGGGCGGCGGAGTCCGCGGCTCCCAGGGCCCGCGCCGCCTCCGCGTCGAAGGGCGCCGCCCGCTCGTCGAGATACCCGGGAGCCTTCAGCGTCCGGCACGCGCTGGCGTCGCCCAGCACCAGGAGCGCGAGCCGTCCGGGCCGGGCGGCGATGTCCCGCCCCACGGCGGCGCAGCGCTCGGCGGGCAGTGCCTCCCCCACCCCGACGCCCTCGACGGGGGCGTCGGCCCATCCGCTCCGCGCCAGCAGCCAGGCGCCCACGGCGAGCGCGTACGGCAGCCCGCGTCCCGTTCCCTCCGTCTCCAGGTCGTGGTCGGCGCCCAGACGGACGTCGAGGTCGACCCCGAAGCCGCGGAACGTGCCCGGCGTGCCCTGCGGGTAGCTCTCGGGCCCGGGTTCGTCCGCGGGCCCGACGACGACCAGCCGGTCGGGCCGCGCGGCGGCGAGCACACCCAGCGCGTCCGTGCACGCGGCGCGCGCGGCGTCCAGCTCGGGTGCGGCGCCCGCGGCGACCTCGGGCACGAGGAGCGGCGGGCAGGGACAGACGGCGGCTGCGACAAGCATGATCGGCAGCGTAACCCCGGACGGGGGTCCGGGGCCGCACGCCCCGGGGTCAGTCGCAGCCGCAGCCGCTCGCCACGGCCGGCTGGGGCTCGGGGACGCCGATCTTGGGCAGGCCCAGCATCACGCCCGCGGGCTTGGCCTGCTCGGCCGCGTTGCGCTTCTCCCAGGCGTCGCCCGCCCGGGTGCGGCGCACGTCGAGCACCGCGCCCTCGGCGAGGAGGTGGTGCGGGGCGGCGTAGGTGACCTCGACCGTCACCACGTCGCCGGGGCGGACCTCCTGGTCGGGCTTGGTGAAGTGGACCAGTCGGTTGTCGGGGGCGCGGCCGGAGAGGCGGTGGGTCGTGCCGTCCTTGCGGCCCTCGCCCTCGGCGACCATCAGCTCCAGGGTGCGGCCGACCTGCTTCTTGTTCTCCTCCCAGGAGATCTCCTCCTGGAGGGCGACGAGACGCTCGTACCGCTCCTGGACGACCGCCTTCGGGATCTGGCCGTCCATCTCGGCGGCCGGGGTGCCGGGACGCTTGGAGTACTGGAAGGTGAACGCCTGGGCGAACCGGGCCTCGCGCACCACGTGCAGCGTCTGCTGGAAGTCCTCCTCGGTCTCGCCGGGGAAGCCCACGATGATGTCGGTGGTGATCGCCGCGTGCGGGATGGCGGCCCGCACCTTCTCGATGATGCCCAGGTAGCGCTCCTGCCGGTAGGAGCGGCGCATCGCCTTCAGGACCGGGTCGGAGCCGGACTGGAGGGGCATGTGCAGCTGCGGCATCACGTTGGGCGTCTCGGCCATGGCGGCGATGACGTCGTCGGTGAAGTCGCGCGGGTGCGGGGAGGTGAAGCGCACGCGCTCCAGGCCGTCGATCTTCCCGCAGGCCCGCAGCAGCTTGCTGAACGCCTCGCGGTCGCCGATGTCGGAGCCGTAGGCGTTGACGTTCTGCCCGAGCAGGGTGATCTCGGAGACGCCCTCCGCGACCAGGGCCTCGACCTCGGCGAGGATGTCTCCGGGACGGCGGTCCTTCTCCTTGCCGCGCAGCGCCGGGACGATGCAGAAGGTGCAGGTGTTGTTGCACCCGACGGAGATGGAGACCCAGGCCGCGTACGCGCTCTCGCGGCGGGTGGGCAGCGTGGACGGGAACGCCTCCAGCGACTCGGCGATCTCGACCTGCGCCTCCTCCTGGACGCGGGCGCGCTCCAGGAGGACCGGCAGCTTGCCGATGTTGTGCGTGCCGAAGACGACGTCCACCCAGGGCGCGCGCTTCACGATGGTGTCGCGGTCCTTCTGCGCCAGGCAGCCGCCGACCGCGATCTGCATGCCGGGCCGGCTCGCCTTCTTCGGGGCGAGGTGCCCGAGATTGCCGTACAGCTTGTTGTCGGCGTTCTCCCGGACGGCGCAGGTGTTGAAGACGACGACGTCCGCCTCGCCGTCGGCACCCTCGGGGGCGCGGACATAACCCGCGTCCTCCAGCAGACCGGACAATCGCTCGGAGTCGTGGACGTTCATCTGGCACCCGTAGGTGCGTACTTCATAGGTGCGTGGGCCGCCCACTGACTGGCTCCGGTCGATGCTGCTCATGGCACTAAGGGTAGGCGGTCGGCGGCACTGGCTCGGGCCCCCTGTGGACAACCCGGATCGGGCCCGGTCAAGGCCGGTCGGGGAGGGTCGGGGACGCTCAGGGCTCGATGAGGCCGGCGCGGATCGCGTACCGGGTGAGCTCCAGGCGGTCCCGGACACCCAGCTTCTGGAGGAGGTTCGCGCGGTGGCGCTCCACGGTCTTGGCGCTGATGAACAGCAGCTCGCCGATCTCCTTGGAGGTGTGGCCCTCCGCCACCAGCTTGAGGATCTCCTCCTCGCGTTCGGTGATGGGCCGGTCGGGCAGACCGCCTCCGCCGTGCAGACGGTCCAGGTAGGAACGGACCAGGGCGCGCTCGGCGCCGGGGTAGATGAACGGCTCGTCCCGCACGGCCGCCCGGCAGGCCTCCACCAGGTCGCGGTCCGCGACCGACTTGAGGACGTAGCCGCAGGCTCCGGCCTTGAGCGCCTCGAAGAAGTACTGCTCGTTGTCGTACATGGTCAGGATGAGGATGCGCAGCTCGGGCAGGCGGCGGGAGAGTTCGCGGGCCGCCTGGAGACCGGTCATGCGGGGCATGGCGACGTCCAGGACGGCCAGGTCGGCCTCGGTGGTCCGCGCCGCCGCGACCGCCTCGGCCCCGTCACCGGCCTCGGCGACGACCGTGAGGTCCGGTTCGCTGTCCAGGATGAGCCGGACTCCCCGGCGTACGAGGGTGTGGTCGTCGGCGAGCAGGACGCGGATCGGTGGCCGTGCGGACGTCAAGGGCGGTCTCCGGGGCGGTCTGTATGTCGGCGTGCGTGTCGGTCCGCGGACGGGTCCGCGGGGTGGTCGGGGAATCGGTTCGCGGAGTGGTCGGGGAACCGGTTCGCGGGGTGGTCGGGGAACCGGTCTGCGGAGCGGTCGGGGAATTGATCCGGGAGGCGGTCCTCTCGTGGGGCGTGGTCCGTCGCGCCGTCGGGCCGCGGGTCGGTCCGGCCGGCCGTGGGTGCCTCGTCCGCCGCGTGGGAGGCCCGGGCGTCGGCGACCGGGGCGTCGGACGCGGAGGTGGGCGGGTCCGCGCTGTGGCTCCTGAGCGGGGCCGGGACGCGCAGCCGGACGTCGGTGCCGCCCGCCGGGGCGGCCTCGAAGTGGATCTCGGCTCCCACCAGCAGGGCGCGCTCCCGCATCCCCCGGATACCGGCGCCCTCGGGGGCGTCGCCGAGACCGGTGCCGTTGTCGCGGACGAGCAGTTCGATGCCGTCGGGCAGCGGGCGGAGGCGGAGTTCCGCGCGGTCGGCGGCGGCGTGGCGGGCGGTGTTGGTCAGGCCCTCCTGGGCGACCCGGTAGATCACGAGTTCCGCTTCCGGGGCGAGCGGGGGCAGGTCGCCGGGGACGTGGGAGTGGACGGTCAGTCCGTGGTGCGTGAACTCGGCGGCGAGCGAGCGCAGGGCGCTGGCGAGACCGAGCTCCTCCAGCACTCCGGGGCGCAGTCGGCGGGCGATGCGCCGGATCTCGTCCAGCCCGGCCCGGGTGGCCTCCTGCGCCAGCGACACCTCTTCGCGCAGCTCCCCGGGGACCCGGTCGGCGACGCGCTTGAGCTGGAGGAGTACGGCGGTGAGGGTCTGGCCGACCTCGTCGTGCAGTTCGCGGGCGATGCGGTGGCGCTCCCGCTCCTGGGCGTGCAGCGCACGGCCGGCTCCGGCGGCGCGCTCCGCCTGGAGACGGTCCAGCATCGTGTTGTACGTGGCGATCAGCTCGGCCGCCTCGGCGGGACCGGCGACCGTCGGACGGGCGCCGGGGACCAGCAGGTCGGCGGTGGTCATCGCGCGGCCCAGTCGCTGCAGCGGGGTCAGTCCGATGCGCAGCACCGCCGCGTTCCCGGCCAGCAGCACCACGAGGCCACCGAGCAGGATCAGGGCCTCGTGCCGCAGCACCGGGGTCGAGACGGTGACCGGCCCGAGCAGCAGCGCGGTGGCGACGACCAGACCCGCGGCGTTGAGCGAGAAGATCCGCCAGAAAAGCGACACGGTCCTCTTCCCGCTCCTCCCGGCCTTCGCGCACGACACCGCCTCGACCAGCCTCGCCGACCGTGTGCGGCTGCGTATATCCGTCACGACACCCATATCGCCACGGTACGTGTGGATGACAGCATGGCGGGGCCGTGAGCACGTCACGCACGTGTGCGAAGAGCGGCAGGAGAAGAAAGACGAATGAGGGGAAAGCTCGTGTCAGCTCCACGCCTGAGGGCGACGCCGCTGCCGGGTATCGGGGTCCAGTACGACCTGGTGACCCGCGAACACCGCCATCTGTCGGTGGTGGCACACCGCGACGGCGCCCGCACGGTGAACGTGTACCGGGCCGACGACCCCGATTCCTGCGCCCACTCGCTGCGGCTGGCCGCGGCGGAGGCGGGTGCGCTGATCGACGCGCTCAAGCCGTCCCACCACAGCGCCAACCTGCTGTACACCACGGATCTGGGGCTGGTCGCCGAGCGGATCGAGGTGGGCGCCACCTCCCGCTGGAACGGACGGCTGCTGGGCGAGACGTGCATGCGGACGGAGACCGGTGCCTCGATCGTCGCCGTGCTGCGCCGGGCCGAGGCGATTCCGTCGCCGGCACCGGACTTCCGGCTGGTGGGTGGTGACACGTTGATCGTCATCGGCACCCGTGAGGGCGTCGACGCCGCCGCGGCGATACTCGGGCAGGAGTGAGCCGGTGCACTCCGCGGTTCTGCTGATCGAGTTCGGTTCCATCATCCTGGGGCTCGGGCTGCTGGGCCGGTTCGCCGGTCGGTACCGCCTCTCCCCCATCCCCCTGTATCTGCTGGCCGGTCTGGCCTTCGGCGAGGGCGGGCTGCTGCCGCTGGGCGCGAGCGAGGAGTTCGTCGCCACCGGCGCCGAGATCGGCGTCATCCTGCTGCTGCTGATGCTCGGCCTCGAGTACACGGCCGGCGACCTGGTCACCAACCTCAAGTCCCACTATCCGGCCGGCCTCGTGGACTGCGCGTTCAACGCGGTGCCGGGCGCGGTGGCCGCGCTGCTGCTGGGCTGGGGTCCGGTGGCCGCCGTGGTCCTGGCGGGCGTGACGTGGATCTCCTCGTCCGGTGTCATCGCCAAGGTGCTCGGCGATCTCGGCCGGGTCGGCAACCGCGAGACCCCGGTGATCCTGAGCGTGCTGGTCCTGGAGGACCTGGCGATGGCGGTGTACCTGCCGATCGTCACGGCTCTGGTGGCCGGTGCCGGTCTGATGACCGGGAGCATCACGCTGGCGGTCGCGCTGGCGGCGGCCGGTCTGGTGCTGTTCGTGGCGGTCCGCTACGGCCGTCTGATCTCGCGGTTCGTGTCGAGCGACGACCCGGAGAAGCTGCTCCTCGTGGTGCTGGGCCTGACGATCCTGGTCGCGGGTGTCGCACAGCAGCTCCAGGTGTCGGCGGCGGTGGGTGCCTTCCTCGTGGGCATCGCGTTGTCCGGGGAGGTCGCGGAGGGCGCGCACACGCTGCTGAGTCCGCTGCGAGACCTGTTCGCCGCGGTCTTCTTCGTCTTCTTCGGGCTGCACACCGACCCGGCGAGCATTCCGCCGGTGCTGCTGCCCGCGCTGGCGCTGGCCCTGCTCACCGCCGTGACGAAGATCGCCACCGGGTACTGGGCGGCGCGGCGCGCGGGCATCTCCGTGAAGGGGCGCTGGCGCACGGGCGGCGCGCTGGTGGCGCGCGGCGAGTTCTCGATCGTCATCGCGGGGCTCGCGGTGTCGGCCGGCATCGAGCCGTCCCTGGGCCCGCTGGCCACGGCCTATGTGCTCATCCTGGTCGTGCTGGGCCCGCTCACCGCCCGCTTCACGGAGCCGCTGGCGATGCGCCTGTTCCGCGGTCGTGGCAACCCCGACCGCCCCGGTGACTCCGCCGGCCTGCCCGGCGGGGCCGACGGGACGCCCCGTCCGGCCGGAGCGGAGGCGTCGGTGGGCGACTGACCCACCGCCCTCGCGCACGCGGTGGCCCCGTGCGCGACGCGACCCGACTGCGCGCGGTGACCCCGGTACCCAGGTGCCGGGGTCACCGCGCTCCACGGCGCCGCCCCTCAGGCGTCCGGTGTCCCCCCGGCCACCGGCGTCCGTGGCGTCCAGCCCTGCCCGCGCAGGACGCCCGCGACGTCGGGTGCCTCGTAGTGGTCGCCCTTGAGGACCTTGCCGTCGGCCCTGCGGCTGACGCGGCCGTCGGGGCCCCGCTTGGTCATGTTGGAGCGGTGGATCTCGGCGATCACCTCGTCGAGGTCGATGCCGTGGACGAGGGCCGTGCCGTAGGCGACGTAGACCACGTCGGCCAGCTCGTGCGCGAGCCGGTCCAGCGGCCCCGTCACGGACACCTCGGCGACCTCGGCGGCCTCCTCCGCGAGCAGCTCGCCTCTGTGCGCGGCCAGCTCGGGCGACACCTCCGTCGGGACGCTGCGGGCGTCCAGTCCAAAGGCGTGATGGAAGGCGCGGACCAGGTCGGCGGGCGAAGAACTCATGCCGCCGACTGTAGCGAGCACCACCGACAACGGGTCCCGGGTGTCCCGACGCCCCGGCCGTGTGACCTCGGCCCTGGTCAGCCGGGGTGCGGGCTGGCAGGATCGCGCACATGTCCTCGCTGTTCTCCCGCATCGGCGGGCGCCGGGCCGTCCGGGGCGCGGTCGCCGGCGCCGTCGCCCTCGGGCTGCTGCTGTGGTGGCTGCTGCCGCTGGGCGAGGAACCGCCGGGCGGGACGGTCACGTTCAGCACGGGCACCCGGGCGGGGGTCTACCAGGAGTACGGCGAGCTGCTCCGCACCGAGCTGCGCAAGGACATGCCGGACCTGAAGGTGCGGCTGATGACGAGCGCGGGGTCCCAGGAGAACGTCGAGCGGGTGGCGTCCGGGGAGGCCGACTTCACCATCGCCGCGGCCGACGCGGTGGAGACGTACAAGCTCGCCGACCGGCCCGGTGCCGAGGCACTGCGCGGTGTCACCCGCCTCTACGACGACTACGTGCAGCTCGTGGTGCCGAGCGACTCGGACATCCAGTCCGTCGCCGACCTGCGGGGCAAGCGGGTGGCCATCGGGCTGCCGAACTCGGGCGTCCGGCTCATCGCGACCCGGCTGCTCCAGGCCGTGGGCATCGATCCGGAGACGGACATCACGCCCCGCGCGGACGGCATCGACACCGGTCCCGGGCGGCTGGGCGAGGAACTGGACGCGTTCTTCTGGTCGGGCGGCGTGCCGACGGACGGGCTACGGCAGATAGCGGAGACCTCGGCCTTCCGGTTCGTGCCCATCCCGGAGGACCTGGTCACCGAGCTGCACGAGTCCGGCGGCGCGACCCGCTACTACCGCACCACCAACATGCCGGAGTCGGCCTACCCGACCGTGCAGAACGGCGCCGTGGTGCCCACCATGGCGGTGTCCAACCTGCTGGTGACCCGCGCGGACATGGACCCGCGGCTCACCGAGTGGCTGACCAGGACGGTCCTGGACAGCCGCGACGGCATCGGGGCGCACGTCCACTCCGCGCAGCTGGTGGATCTGCGCACGGCGATCTACACCGACCCGCTGGAGCTGCACGAGGGCGCCCGGCGCTATTACCGGTCGGTCAAACCGTAGGACTCCGCCGCTTCCCCCGTATGGCCCGACCGTGGCACCGTGACCGTCACCTCCAGGCCGTGGGGGACGTGGTGGGCGAAGGTGATCGAGCCGTCGCCCGCCGCCAGCAGCGCGCGGCAGATGGACAGGCCGAGGCCGGAGCCCTTGATGTTCTGGTGCCGGCCGCTGCGCCAGAAGCGGTCCCCGACCCGTGCGAGTTCGTCGTCGGTCAGCCCGGGACCGCCGTCGGTGACGACGACGGTCGCCGAGTCCCCGGTGGAGGCCACCGCGACCTCTACGGTCTCGTCGGCGGGCGTGAACTTCACCGCGTTGTCGATGACCGCGTCCAGGGCGCTGGAGAGCGCCACCGGGTCCGCCCAGGCCGTGGTCGGCGGGCAGTCCCCCACCAGCCGTACGCCCTTGGCCTCGGCCGTCGGCGCCCAGGCGGCCACCCGCTCGGCGGCCAGCGCGCCGATGTCGGTGACCTTGAGGTCGGCCTCGGCGTGCTCGGCCAGCGCCAGGTCGAGCAGGTCGTCCAGGACCCGGGCGAGGCGCTTGCCCTCGGTCTGGACGGAGGCGATCTCCTCGTTGCCCTCGGGCAGCTCCAGGGCGAGCAGTTCGATGCGCAGCAGCAGTGCCGCGAGGGGGTTGCGCAGCTGGTGCGAGGCGTCGGCGACGAAGGCGCGCTGCTGCTCCAGCACGTCCTCCACGTGGTCCGCCATCTCGTTGAACGACCGGGCGAGCCGCCTCAGCTCCGGCGGCCCGCCGGCCGGCGCGACCCGGGACTTGAGGCGTCCCGTGGCGATGTCGTGCGTCGTGGCGTCCAGGACGCGCACCGGCCTGAGCACCCAGCCGGTCAGCCGCAGCGCGGCGCCCACGGCGAGCAGCATCGCCGCCGTCTCCCCGGCACCGATGATCAGCCAGCCGCGCAGGATGCGCGACGCCATCGAGTCGGTGGGCGACTCGGTGACCACGACCGCGACGACGTCCCCGTCCCGGATGACCGGCGAGGCCACCACCAGGGTGCCGTCCTGCCACGGCCAGACCTGCGGGGGGTCGTGGCTGCGGCGGCTGAGCAGCGCCTCGTCGAACGCCTCGCGCACCTCGCCCGTCTGCGGCAGGAACCAGGTCGTCGGCGCGTTGGCCATCGGGATGTGGTTGCGGTAGTAGACGCCGGCCTTGATGCCGTAGACCTCGTGGTAGCTGGTCAGCTCGGTCTGCAAGGTCGCCAGGCGCTCGTCGGTGGTGGTGGGGCGCGACCCGCCCGGCACCTCCTCGGTGACGAACTGGGCGAGCGCCGCGAAGCGTGCCGTGTCGTCTATCCGGTCGATGACCACCTTCTGCTGCTCCGCGCGGGCGACGCTCACGCCCAGGGGCACGCCCAGCGCGAGCAGTACGGCCGCCATCAGGACGATGAGCAGCGGGAGCAGGCGTGTGCTCACCCGGCCCCGCTACGCGCCGGGGGCGACGAGGCGGTAGCCGACGCCGCGGACGGTCTCGATGAGCGCCGGCATGCGCAGTTTGGAGCGCAGCGAGGCGACGTGCACCTCCAGTGTGCGCCCGGTGCCCTCCCAGCTGGTGCGCCACACCTCGCTGATGATCTGCTCCCGGCGGAACACCACGCCGGGGCGCTGCGCGAGCAGGGCCAGCAGGTCGAACTCCTTGCGGGTCAGCTGGACGGCCGCACCGTCCACGCTGACCTGCCGGGTCGGCAGCTCGATGCGCACGGCTCCCAGGCGCACCACGGTCTCGGTGCTCCCGGTGGGGTCCTCGTGGACGGTGCGCCGGCTGACGGCGTGGATGCGGGCGAGCAGTTCGCCCGTGTCGTACGGCTTGACCACGTAGTCGTCCGCGCCCAGGTTCAGGCCGTGGATGCGGGAGCGGACGTCGGAGCGGGCGGTGACCATGATGACGGGGGTGCCGGTGAGCTTGCGGATCTTGCCGCAGACCTCGTAGCCGTCCTGGTCGGGCAGTCCGAGGTCGAGCAGGACGACGCCGAAGCAGTCGCCGTCGGGGACGAGCGCCTGGAGAGCCTCTTCGCCGTTGCGCGCGTGGGTGACGTCGAAGCCGTGCCGGGCCAGGATCGCGGACAGGGCGGCTGCCACGTGGTTGTCGTCCTCGACGAGCAGCAGTCTCATCCGGGCTCCCTTCGGTTCATCGGCCGTACGCTCGCGGCGGGTATCTCTGTGGTCGGGCGGTCATCGGGGCGGGTGCGGAACCGCGCGCACGCGCGCGGACGTCCTGTGCAGTGACGCCGATGGAGGGGGACGGCGTCAAGAGGGTTCCGGTTGCGGCCGCTCGAAGTTATCCGGCCGATATGCGCCCTGCTCACAAGTGCTACGACTCGTGTCCGATTGCTATCGGATCGTGATGCTCAGATTCCCCTCAGATGTAGAGACGCAGGTCGTTCGGCGTTACTACTGTCCTCCGAAACCGAGGAGGACGGAGCCCGAGAGCGATGACCGAAGTATCGGTGGCCAAGGAAGACAAGGCCTCGACCGGCGAACTGGTCGTCCTGAAGAGTGTCAACAAGCACTTCGGCGCGTTGCACGTGCTCCAGGACATCGACCTGACGATCACCCGCGGCGAGGTCGTCGTGGTCATCGGGCCCTCCGGGTCCGGCAAGTCCACCCTGTGCCGCACCATCAACCGCCTGGAGACCATCGACTCCGGATCGATCGCGATCGACGGCAAGCCGCTGCCCGCCGAGGGCAAGGAGCTCGCCAGGCTGCGGGCCGACGTCGGCATGGTCTTCCAGTCCTTCAACCTCTTCGCGCACAAGACCGTGCTCGAGAACGTCACCCTGGGCCAGATCAAGGTCCGCAAGATCGACGCCAAGAAGGCCGAGGAGAAGGCGCGCGCCCTCCTCGACCGGGTCGGCGTGGGTGCCCAGGCCGACAAGTACCCCGCGCAGCTCTCCGGTGGCCAGCAGCAGCGCGTCGCCATCGCGCGGGCGCTGGCCATGGACCCGAAGGTCATGCTCTTCGACGAGCCCACGTCGGCTCTCGACCCCGAGATGATCAACGAGGTCCTGGAGGTCATGAAGCAGCTCGCCGAGGACGGCATGACCATGATCGTGGTCACGCACGAGATGGGCTTCGCCCGCTCCGCCGCCAACCGGGTGGTCTTCATGGCGGACGGCCGCATCGTCGAAGAGGCCACGCCGGACCAGTTCTTCAGCAATCCGCGCAGTGACCGTGCCAAGGACTTCCTGTCGAAGATCCTGCATCACTGAACCGGTGCGCGGCTCCGACGCCGCGTCGTCCGATCGTCGTTCGATCACAGCCAAAGGATGTTCACCATGAAGCTCCGCAAGGTCACCGCCGCCTCGGCCACCGTGCTCGCCCTCGCCCTGACCGCCACCGCGTGCGGCGGTGACGACAAGGACAGCGGCTCCTCCGACGGTGGTGGCAAGAAGATCACCATCGGCATCAAGTTCGACCAGCCGGGCCTCGGCCAGAAGACCCCGGCCGGCTACGAGGGCTTCGACGTCGACGTCGCCACGTACGTCGCCAAGAAGCTCGGCTACTCCGAGGACCAGATCGAGTGGAAGGAGTCGAAGAGCGCCGACCGCGAGACCATGCTGCAGCGCGGCGACGTCGACTTCATCGCCGCGACGTACTCGATCACGCCGGAGCGCCAGGAGAAGGTCGACTTCGCCGGCCCGTACCTGCTCGCCCACCAGGACGTGCTGATCCGCGCCGACGACGACAAGATCAAGTCGCCGGAGGACCTGAACGACGCGAAGCTCTGCTCGGTCACGGGCTCCACCTCGGCGCAGAACGTCAAGGAGAAGCTGGCCCCCAAGGCGCAGCTGCAGCCGTACCCGACGTACTCGGCCTGCCTGCCCGGCCTGCAGAACGGCGCCATCGACGCGCTCACCACCGACGACTCGATCCTCGCCGGTTACGCCGCCCAGGACCAGTTCAAGGGCAAGTTCAAGCTCGGCGGCTTCAAGCTGACGAACGAGAACTACGGCATCGGCGTCAAGAAGGGCAGCGACCTCAAGGACAAGATCAACAAGGCCCTCGAAGAGATGGTCGCCGACAAGTCCTGGGACAAGGCCGTCAAGGACAACTTCGGCCCGGCCAACTACAAGAACGAGCCGGCGCCGAAGATCGGCGACATCAAGAGCTGAGGCCGAGCCTGACAGGGTGCGCCGCCCTCCGGAAGGGGCGGCGCACCGGGGCGGGCATCCCTACACGCGGAAGCGCGGGAGATCGTGTTCGACTTTCTTCAGGATTACGACCTGCTGGGAGCCTTCTGGACGACAGTGCAGCTCGCTGTGCTCTCGGCCGTCGGCTCCCTGATCTGGGGCACCGTACTGGCCGCCATGCGGGTCGGCCCGGTGCCGTTGATGCGCGGCTTCGGGACCGCGTACGTGAACATCGTGCGGAACATTCCGCTGACGGTGATCATCCTGTTCACGTCGCTGGGCCTCAACCAGACGCTGGGGGTGTCCCTCGGCGCGGACGACGTCGAGACGATCAACTTCCGCCTCGCAGTCCTCGGCCTGATTCTTTACACCTCGTCCTTCGTGTGCGAGGCGCTGCGCTCCGGCATCAACACGGTGCCCGTCGGACAGGCGGAGGCGGCCCGGGCCATCGGGCTCAGCTTCGGTCAGGTGCTGGGGAACGTCGTGCTGCCCCAGGCGTTCCGTTCCTCTGTCGTTCCCCTGGCGAACGTGCTGATCGCGCTGATCAAGAACACGACGGTGGCCGCGGCCATCGGCGTCGCCGAGGCGGCGCTCCTGATGAAGGAGATGATCGAGAACGAGGCACAGCTGCTGTTGATCTCCGCGGTCATCGCCTTCGGTTTCGTGGTTCTGACGCTGCCGACCGGCCTGATTCTCGGCTGGGTGGGCAAGAAGGTGGCGGTGAAGCGATGAGTTCCGTTCTCTACGACGCCCCGGGCCCCCGCGCCAAGCGGCGCAACGTCGTCCTCACGGTCGTCTTCCTCGTGGCCCTCGCGGCCCTGCTGTGGTGGGTGTTCGGCACACTCAAGGACAAGGGCCAACTGGAGTGGGCCCTGTGGAAGCCGTTCTTCTCCGGTTCCGAGGCGTGGTCCACGTACATCTGGCCGGGCCTGGAGAACACCCTGAAGGCGGCCGCCCTCGCGATGATCATCGCGTTGCCCCTCGGCGCCGTGCTCGGCATCGCGCGGCTGTCGGACCACGTATGGGTACGGGTTCCGGCCGCCGTCGTGGTCGAGTTCTTCCGGTCCATCCCCGTGCTGGTCCTGATGATCTTCGGCCTCGCGCTCTTCGCCGAATACACCAACGTCAGCTCGGACGACCGTCCGCTGTACGCGGTGGTCACGGGCCTGGTCCTCTACAACGCCTCCGTGCTCGCGGAGATCGTCCGGGCGGGCATCCTCGCCCTGCCCAAGGGCCAGTCAGAGGCCGCCATGGCGATCGGCCTGCGCAAGGGCCAGCTGATGCGCACCATCCTGCTGCCGCAGGCGGTCACCACGATGCTGCCGGCCATCGTCAGCCAGCTCGTCGTCATCCTGAAGGACACCGCCCTCGGCGGCGCGGTCCTGACCTTCCCGGAACTGCTCGCGTCGGCCAACACGATGAGCGGCTACTACGGCGCCAACGTCATCGCCAGCTTCACCGTCGTCGCGGTCATCTACATCGCCCTCAACTTCCTCCTGACCACCTTCGCGAGCTGGCTGGAGCGTCGACTGCGGCGGGCCAAGAAGTCGACCGGTGCGGTGCTCAAGGCCGACGACGCGGGTGTCGCCGGGTCCAACGCGACCGGCGCCGGGGGCAACGCCTGACACTCGGTCACCTCGCATGACACCAACGGAGGCAGTGGCATGATCGCCACTGCCTCCGTCGCTTGACGCGGGCAGCGCCAGTAGGTTGCATACGTTCTGTGACCGTGCACCCTGCTCCAATGTCCTGTTCACCCACGTCCCCCGGGACACCGCCACGGGCAGGGGGCACCGCACCGTGGACCCGGTGATCGTCGCCGGAGCGGGGCCCGTCGGGCTCACGCTCGCCCTGGCGCTGGCGCGGCAGGAGGTGCCCTGCGTCGTCCTCGACGAAGGGCCGGGCAAGGACGAACCACGCGCCGCGCGCACCGTCGTCCTGCGCGAGGACACCGTCGCCCTCGTCGAGCGGCTGACCGGCGTCCGCCTGGCGGGGCTGGGGTGCCGTTGGGCCGGATGGCGGTCCATGCGGCGCAAGCAGGTGACGCGCGAGGTCGAATTCGATGACGCCGATCCGGCGCCGCTGCACCTCGCCCAGCACGAACTGACCGGCGTCCTGCGCACGGCGCTCGCCCGCGAGTCACTGGTGAAGGTCGCGGTCGACAGCCGTCTGGACGGTATCGAGCAGGAGCGTTCCGGCGTCACCGCCCACACCCGCGGGCCGGGCGGCACCTGGTGGCGCGGCAGTTATCTGGTCGGCTGCGACGGGCCCCGCTCCACCGTGCGCAAGCTCCAGGACATCCGTTTCCCCGGCCGCACTGCGGTGGAACGATACGCCGTCGCCACGCTGCGCACGGAACTCCCGTGGACCGACGAGGCGCTGCTCCACCGGATGCCGCCCTGGCGTACGTCCGGTCCCTCGGCGGGAGAGGTCGTCGGCCGCCCGCTGCCGGACGGTGTGTGGCGCCTGGACTGGCTGCTGCCGCCCGGGAAGGACCTGGTCACTCCGGAACTGCTGGTGAACCGCGTCCGTGAGACCCTCACCGGCTGGGCCGAGGGGGTGACTCCGTCGTACGAACTCCTCGACACCGGCGTCCACACCGTCCACCACCGGCTGGCCCGCCGCTGGCGGGTGGGCCGTGTGTTCCTCGCCGGGGACGCGGCCCATCTCCTGGGCGCGCTGGGCACGCAGGGTCTGGAGGAGGGGCTGCGGGACGCCGACAACCTCGCCTGGAAGCTGGCCCTGGCCTGGCACCACGGGCCGCGCGAGGCGCTGCTCGACAGTTACCAGGAGGAGCGGCGTTCGGTGATCGCCGCACGGCTGCGCGCCGCCGACCAGGTGCTTCCGCTGCTGCGCGGCGGCGGGGGCCTGCGTTCCTACGTCCCCGGCTCGTCGCGCGGCCATGACGCGTTGCTCGCCGACGGTCACCTGGGGCGCGGAGCCCTGGGCGCGCCGGGGGCGTACGCCGACTCGCCGCTCACGCCCGGGCCCCTCGCGGGGGAGACGGCCGTCGGGACGCCGCCGGGATCGCCGGTCTCCGACGTACGGGTCACGGCCGAGGACGGCACGTTCGTGCGGCTGCGGGACCGGCTCGGGCGCGGGTCGCTGCTGGTGGTGCTGATCGCGCCGGGTACGGGGGTGTGGGACCGGAAGCACTGGGTGACCGCCGGGATCATGCCCCGGCTGGCGGCGGCGGTGACGGCGCTGCCGCACCGCGCCGAACTGCTCGTCGCCGAGGCGTACCCGGGTGCCGCCGCCCATACCGTGCTGCTGGTGCGGCCCGACGGCCACCTGGTCTCGGCGTTCAGCGGCGTGCGGCCGGCCGACCTGTACGCGGCGGCTGAGGCGGCCCTCGGCGGGGCGGCGACGGACACGACCGACACACCCAGCGACGAGGACGCGGAGGCGCGAGCGGCGGCCGGATCCCGCTGACCGGCCGTCCGCCGGTCCGCCTCCGCGGCCCCTGGACGACGGCCGCGTCGGTGGCGATCCGTCGCGGCCGGCCCCGCCGTCCGCATGGTGACGGTGAGTTGACCGACCCACACCGCCGTGGTGTACTCCGGAACGTGACCGACACCTTTGCGCGCCTGTGGCGGAGGGTCCATATGGACCTCGTCCGCTATGCGGGCTGCGTGTGTCGTCTGTCCTGCTGACTTCGCATCACTTCCCCCCGCGCGTGCCGCTCGACGTGCCGCCGCGCGCCTTCGCGAACCCTCAGGACGGTATCCGTGTCTGTCTCCTCCTCCCCTGCCTTCTCCTCCCGCGTCTCCGCGTCCTCCTCCGTCTTCGCGGCCTCGTCCCCGGCGACCGCCGCGCCCACGCAGGCCGAACTCCTCGACTTCGCGCGGCGCACGGCCGCCGACACCGAGCTGATCGCCGGGCTCCCGCTCGACCCGCAGGGCCGCACCTGGGTGCGGCTGGCCGGTCCCGGCGGCAGCGAGGCGTGGCTGATCGGCTGGCCGCCCGGTACCGGCACCGGCTGGCACGACCACGCGGAGTCGGTCGGTGCCTTCGTCACCGCGGCGGGCGAGCTCAGGGAGAACGCGCTCGCCGCCCGGCTGCCCACCGACGGATGGAAGACCCTGGAACTCACCGACGACGTGGACCGGGAACGCCTGCTGCCCGCCGGAAGCGGGCGCGCCTTCGGCCGGCACCATGTGCACGAGGTGCTCAACGAGTCGCGCGAGGTGCACGCTGTCTCCGTGCACGCCTACTATCCGCCCCTGCCCCGGATCCGGCGTTACAGCCGCAGCGGCCATGTCCTGCGCCTGGAGCAGGTCGAGCGCCCGGAGGACTGGCAGTGAGCGAGCCGATCGGAATCGACGCGCTGCTGGAGCGGGTGCGCGGCGGCTATCAGCGGATCGGGCCGCGCGACGCCCACGACGCCGCCGAGGCCGGCACGGCCGTGCTGGTCGACATCCGGTACGCCGCCCTGCGGGAACGGGACGGTGTGATCCCCGGCGCCCTGGTGGTCGAGCGCAACGAGCTGGAGTGGCGCCTGGATCCGCAGGGCAGCCACCGTCTGCCCGAGGCCACGGGTCATGACCTGCGTGTCGTGGTCGTCTGCGACGAGGGGTACGCCTCCAGCCTGGCGGCGGAGTCCCTGCACCGTCTCGGGCTGCGCCGGGCCACCGATCTGATCGGCGGGTTCCAGGCGTGGCGGGCGGCGGGGCTGCCGGTCGAGGGCCCGTAGCGCCTCCGGCCGGGCGGGCGCTTCCGCCCGAGCGGGGGGGGGCGACGGGCTCCGGAGTCGGTGACGGGGCAGTACAGCGGGGCGGTGTCGTCACACGCTGATGCGCCTCCCCGTCCCCAGGAGCGGGCGCGCCGCTCAGTACGGCTCGTCGTCCAGGAACTCGGTGTCCTCGCCCTCCTCCTCCAGCGCCTGGCGGACCACGCGCAGGGCCATGCCCTCGGGATAGCCCTTGCGGGCGAGCATCCCGGCGAGACGGCGCAGTCTCTTGTCGCGGTCGAGGCCCCGGGTGGCGCGCAGCTTCCGGGCGACCAGCTCGCGCGCGGTCTCCTCCTCCTGCTCGGAGTCCAGCTGGGAGACCGCCGTGTCGATGACCGTGGCGTCGACGCCCTTGGTCCGCAGCTCCCGGGCGAGGGCACGCCGGGCCAGCCCCCGGCCGTGGTGCCGGGACTCCACCCAGGCGTCCGCGAAGGCGCTGTCGTCGATCAGTCCGACCTCCTCGAACCTGGACAGCACCTCCTCGGCGGCCTCCTCGGGAATCTCGCGCTTGCGCAGCGCGTCGGCGAGCTGCTTGCGGGTGCGCGGGGTCCCGGTGAGCAGGCGCAGGCAGATCGCCCGTGCCTGCTCGACCGGGTCCCGCGGAGGCTCCCCCTTCTCGGCCCTCGACGAGGAAGTGGTACCTCCGTCCTCGGCGGACGGCTCCGCGTGCCCGCGCCGCCGTCGGCCTCGCCCGCCGCCCGGTCCACGGCCCCGTCCGCCCACGCGGCGCGCCTCGCCGTCACCGTGGCGCGCCTCGCCCGCTTCGTGGGCACCGAGGGCGAGCGGGTCCGTCCCGTCCACGGCCACCTCGTACGGACCTGTCTCGTACGGGGCGCCGCTCGCCCCGTACGCGCCGTCGTGCCTCCCGGCGGAGCCGTCCGCGTACGCGTCGTACTCGGCCCAGTCGGTTCGCCGTGTCACGGATCAGCTCTTGGCCGCCGCGGCCTTGGTCTTGGTGGCCTTGGCGGTCGCGGGGGCGGGCACCGCCGGCGCGGGGTCGGACGGGGCGGCGTCGGCTCCCGGCTCGGTGGCCGCGGGCTCCTGGGGACGCACCCCGACGCCCAGCTTCTCCTTGATCTTCTTCTCGATCTCGTTGGCGAGGTCGGGGTTGTCCTTCAGGAAGTTGCGCGCGTTCTCCTTGCCCTGACCGAGCTGGTCGCCCTCGTACGTGTACCAGGCGCCGGCCTTGCGGACGAAGCCGTGCTCGACGCCCATGTCGATCAGGCCGCCCTCGCGGCTGATGCCCTGGCCGTAGAGGATGTCGAACTCGGCCTGCTTGAAGGGCGGCGCGACCTTGTTCTTGACGACCTTGCAGCGGGTGCGGTTGCCGACCGCCTCCGTGCCGTCCTTCAGGGTCTCGATGCGGCGGATGTCGATGCGCACCGAGGCGTAGAACTTCAGCGCCCGGCCACCGGTCGTGGTCTCCGGGGAGCCGAACATGACGCCGATCTTCTCGCGGAGCTGGTTGATGAAGATCGCGGTGGTCTTGGACTGGTTGAGCGCGCTGGTGATTTTCCGGAGGGCCTGGCTCATCAGCCGGGCCTGGAGACCGACGTGGCTGTCGCCCATCTCGCCCTCGATCTCCGCGCGCGGCACGAGGGCGGCGACGGAGTCGATGACGATGAGGTCGAGGGCGCCGGAGCGGACCAGCATGTCCACGATCTCCAGGGCCTGCTCGCCGTTGTCCGGCTGGGACAGGATCAGGTTGTCGATGTCGACGCCGAGCTTCTGCGCGTACTCGGGGTCGAGGGCGTGCTCGGCGTCCACGAACGCGACCTGGCCGCCGGCCTTCTGCGCGTTCGCCACGGCGTGCAGGGTCAGGGTCGTCTTGCCCGAGGACTCGGGGCCGTAGATCTCCACGACCCGGCCGCGCGGGATGCCGCCGACACCGAGGGCCACGTCGAGCGCGGTCGACCCGGTCGAGATGACCTCGATGGGCTCCTTCGACCGCTCGCCCATGCGCATGACCGCGCCCTTGCCGAATTGCCGTTCAATCTGTGCGAGCGCGGCGTCCAGGGCCTTCTCGCGGTCGGTTCCTGCCATGGGTTCCACCCGGTTTGCTTGATTCGATCGCTTCACGTCAAAGACGCTAATGCCTGCCACTGACAATGCGCCCCGATGCGGGTCCGGCCTGTGGATAACTCGGGCACTTCTCCGTACAAACCCAGTCGAATCACCCGTCACGAGCCTCGCCGGAGCCTCCATAAGAATGGATGTTCGATTTTTGTGTCAAGCGCACCACGCGGCACTCCCGAGCGTACGACCACCGGGCCGGCCGCCGGGTGGCTAGAGTGCGGATGCGACGCGACGAGGGGGGGCACCGTGGCCAAGGTCAACGTCAGTCTTGACGCCGAACTGGTGGTGGAGGTGATGGTCCTGGCCGGCATCGGCTCGCCCCAGGACGCGGTCGAGGCGGTGGTGCGGGACTACATCGCCCGCGGCCACCGCACGGAGACGCGCACGGACCACACGGACCGCGGCCTGCGGGAGGTCGACGTCAAGCCGCAGGAGCCGCAGGGCTGATCGTCCGCCCCCTGCTCTCCCCTGCTCTCCGCGCCGCGTCCGGCCACGCCGAGGGCGACCGCTCCCTGCCCGGCCGTCCCGAACCCGGCCGTCCCGAGCCCGGCCGTCCCGAGCCCGGCCGTCCCGTGCCCGGCCGCAGCAGTCTGTCCGGCCGCCTCGTGCCCCGTCGGCTAGGAGCCGTCCCCGCCCGGTCCGGCGCCACCGGGACCGGAGGTCCCCCCGGCCTCCGGTCGCCGGGCCCACAGCCTGCGCAGGCGCGAGGGCCCACCGGTCCCGACCGGCCCGCGCGCGCGGCGTCCATGGACGCGCGGGTCGTCCGTGACGTCGTAGCGCTTGACGTACGCCCCCAGGAACGCCTGGAGGGTCGCGATCGCCGGAATGGCGATCAGCGCGCCGACCGCGCCCAGCAGGGCGGTGCCCGCGATGACCGAGCCGAAGGCGACCGCGGGGTGGATGTCCACGGTCTTGGACGTCAGCTTGGGCTGCAGCACGTAGTTCTCGAACTGCTGGTAGATCACGACGAAGATCAGCACCCACAGCGCGTACCAGGGGTTGACCGTGAAGGCGATCAGCATGGGCAGGGCACCCGCGAGATAGGTGCCGATGGTGGGGATGAACTGCGACACCAGGCCCACCCACACGGCGAGCGCGGGGGCGTAGGGCACCTCCAGGAACTCCAGCAGGATGTAGTGCGCTATGCCGGACACGAGGGCCATCAGACCGCGTGAGTACAGATAGCCGCCGGTCTTGTCCACGGCGATCTCCCACGCGCGCAGCACCTCGGCCTGTCGCGCGGGCGGCAGCACGGAGCAGAGGGCGCGCCGCAGCCGGGGGCCGTCGGCGGCGAAGTAGAAGGAGAAGAGGAAGATCGTCAGCATCTGGAAGAGGCCGCCGAGAACCTGGGCCGACACGTCCAGGACGCCGGTGGCGCTGTTCTGCACGTAGTTGCGCAGCCAGTCGGAGCGGAGCAGGCCCTCCTGGATGTCGACCCGTCTCAGCTCGGTGTGGAAGTGGCTGTTGACCCAGTTGATGACCGAGTCGAGGTAGTCCGGGAAGTCCTCGACCATCTTGACGATCTGGCCCGCGAGCATGGAGCCGAGGAGGGTGACGAACCCTGCGGCGGCGACCAGCACGGCGAGGAACACCAGGAAGGTGGCGAGCCCGCGGCGCAGGCCGCGACCGGCCATCCAGCTCACCGCCGGTTCGATGGCGAGGGCCAGGAAGAACGCGATGAGGATGTTGATCAGCAGGCCGGTGAGCTGGTGGAAGGCCCAGCTGCCCAGCTGGAACACGGCGACGAGCGAGAGGGCGAGCACCATGGCGCGCGGCAGCCAGCGCGGCATGCGCGCGCCACGCCCCGGGGTGTCCCGGGGCGGGGGCGGGGCGGGCGGCGTCGTGCCGGTCGTGGATGCGTGCCGGGTCGCCTGCCCGGTCTCCTCAGTCGGTGCCACGGACCAAGTCTCGCCCACGCCACGGACAGCGGAGTGCCGTTCGGTGGCCCTCGTGCCCGGTCAGCGCTGCTCCTGCGGCACGTTCATGACCGTGCAGACCACCCGCCACACGTCCTTGGCGTCCCAGCCGGCGTCCAGCGCACCGTGCACCGTGCGCCCGCCCAGCTCCGACATCACGTGATCGCGCGCGAAGGTGTCGGCGTAACCCGGACCGAAGTGATCCGTCATCCGCTCCCAGAAGACCGTCAACCGCATGACTCCAGTATCCCGCCCCTGAGAGTGGGCCCCGTGCCGGGACCGCGTACCGGGACCGCTTTCCGTCCTACGGTCTGACCATGGCCGAAAATGGAGCATCCCCACTCCCCACGTCGCCCCTGATCCCCACCCCCGCCGCGCCCACGCCTCCCACGACACCCGCGCCTCCCACGCCCCCCACTGCTCACGCCTCGCGCTCACCGCTCGCGCGCGCGGAGCACTTCGTGTGGCTGACCGCGCGCGTACTGGAGCAGCGCCTGTTCGCGTACCACTTCCGGGACGGCGACGCCGGTCCGGTGGAGACCGCGCTGGACGCCCACCGCAACGAGGACGGCGGGTACGGCCACGCGCTGGAGCCCGATCTGCGCGGCCCGGACAGCCAGCCGCTGCACACCGCGCGCGCCCTGCGCGTCCTGGACGCCGTCGGTCGCTGCGGCGGGCAGCGCGTGGAGCGGATGTGCCGCTACCTGACCTCCGTGTCCACGCGGGACGGCGCCCTGCCCCTGGTCCGTCCCGGCGGGCGCGGGTATCCGGCGGCCCCGTTGCCGCCGGTCGTGGACGACCCGCCCGGTGAACTCCTCGCCACGGCTCCGGTGGTCGGTCTGCTGCACCGCAACGACGTCTGGCACGCCTGGCTGTTCAGGGCGACCGACTTCTGCTGGCAGGCGGCGGAGTCGCTGGAGACCCCGCACCCCGACGAGGTCGAGGCGGCCGTGGCCTTCCTGGACAACGCTCCCGACCGCCCGCGCGCGCGGGCGGCGGCCGACCGGCTGGGCCGTCTGGTGCGCGAGCGGCGGCTCGCGGTACTGGACCCGGACGACCGGGACGCGTATCCGGTCTCCCCCGGCCGCGACCCGGGCGAGCACCGCTTCCCCCACGACTACGCGGGCCATCCGGGCTCCCTCGCGCGCGCGTGGTTCACGGACGACGAGATGGCCCGCTCCCTCGACTTCCTCGCCCGCGAGCAGGAGGAGGACGGTGGCTGGCCCCTGCGCCGGCCCCGCTGGGCCCCCGCCCCCTCCCCCGGCCCCGCCCTGGAGGCCCGCGCCGCCGTGACGATCGAGGCCCTGCGCACCCTTAGGGCGTACGGCCGCCCGATCGGCTGACCGGGGCGGGACCCTCAGCCGCCCAGGGCCCGTACGCCCGCGGTCACCACCACGGCCGCGGCGACGACGAGCAGGAACGGTGCGCGCAGCACCAGCGCCACGGCGGCCGCGCCGACCCCCGCCGCCCGCGCGTCCATCACGAGCGCCTGTCCGTCGGCGAAGGTCTGCTGGGCGGTGAGCGCGGCGAGCAGGGCCACCGGCAGCAGCGCCGCGAGGCGCCGGACCAGGGGCCGCTCCAGCGCGCCCGCGGGCACCAGCAGGCCCAGGAGCTTGACGGCGTAGCAGCCCACCGCCGTCACACCGATCGCCACCCAGACGCTCATCGCTCCTCCTCCGGCGCGGTGGTCCGCCCGTCCCCGCTCTCCCGGCGGCCCCGCGCCCAGAGGACGGCCGGGGCCGCCAGGGCCGCCACCAGCACGGGCACACCGGCGGGGAGCACGGGCAGGAGGCCCAGCCCGAGGAGTACCGCCAGGGCGGCGGTGGCCCGCTCGGTGACGGTCCTCAGCATCGGTGCGAGCAGCGCCAGGAAGACCGCCGGACCGGCGGCGTCCAGTCCCCAGGCAGCCGTGTCCCCGATGGCCTCCGCACCCAGCGCGCCGAGCAGGGTGGTGAGGTTCCACAGCACGTACAGGGTGAGTCCCGTGACGGTGAACCCGATCCGGACACCGCGGCGCGTGGGCTGGGCGAGGGCGACGGCCGTCGTCTCGTCGATGACCCACTGCGCGGCGAAGGGCCGCACCGCGCGCGGCAGGGCCAGCAACTGGGAGAGCCGCAGCCCGTAGAAGGCGTTGCGCACGCCCAGGAAGAAGGCCCCGGCGGCGGCGGTGAGCGGATTGCCGCCGGCCGCGAGCGCCCCCACCAGCGCGAACTGGGAGGCGCCGGTGAACACCAGGAGGCTGAGGGCGCAGGTCTGGGCCAGGGTGAGTCCGCTGCCCGCCGAGGTCACCCCGAAGGCGAACCCGGACAGTCCGACGGCTATGCCCACCCCGAGGGCGTCCCGCACGACCGCGGCGTCGGGCTTGCCCTCGGCGCCGGTGTCCGAGACCACTGTCTGTTCTGTCACGCCTCGGACGGTAGGAGAAGCCGTCGCCGCGCGTCTTGTACGTTCTTGCGCTCGCGCTGGTAGGCCCCCGGCGGCACCCCCACGATCCGCGCGAAGTGCCGGTTCAGGTGCGGCTGGTCGGTGAAGCCCACGGCGACGGCCGCCTCGGCCGGTGTCGTCCCGGCGTCCAGCAGCCGCCGCGCCCGGCGCACCCGGGCGTCCGTCAGCCAGCTGTGGGGCGGCATTCCGTAGGCGTCCCGGAAGGCGCGCAGCAGCGCGAAAGGACTGCCGCCCAGCTCGGCGGCGAGCCGCTCCAGACTCGGCGGGTCGGCCATCCGCTCCTCGAGCACGGCACGTGCCCGTGCCGCGATCCGCGCCCCGGCCGTCCGCACCTCCCGGCGCGGCAGCGGGCCGCCGTTCAGCCGCAGGAGCCGGGTGACGGCCACGCGCAGCAGGGTGTCGGCGGCCAGCGCGTTCCCCTCGTCGGTGGCCCGCAGCACGCGGTGCACCAGCTCGACCGAGTACGGGTCGTCGAGCACCGGCCGGACGAACCCGGGCGTCCCGCGCAGGGTGGTGGTCTCCGCCGCGATGCCCGCCACCAGCTCGGGCGCCGGGTAGACGGCCCCGTACCGCCAGCCCTCCGGCACTCCGGCCCGGCCCGTGTGCGGGGTGTCCGGGTTGACCAGGGCGAGCGAACCCGCGCCGGCGTACTGGTCGCCTCCGCCGTGGTGGAAGACCTCGGCCCCGTCGGCTATGGCGGCGATGACGAAGTGCTCGTGCGTATGGCGTACGAACGTCTTCCGCACGTACCGGGCGCGCAGCAGGTCGACGCCGGGCAGCTCCGGATACCGCCAGTGCCGTGCCCGCTCGCTCGATCCCGCCATGCGCTCCATTCTCCGTCACCGCCTCCGCGCCGCCCGGCCCCTGTCCGCCCGGCTCAGGGCGATTGTCAGTGCCGGGGTGCACGATGGATCCATGGTCAGCTCCGCACATCGGGCCCTGGACGGCTTCTCCCCCGCGACCCGCGGTTGGTTCACGGGGGCCTTCTCCGCGCCCACCGCCGCCCAGGCGGGTGCGTGGCAGGCCATCTCGGAGGGCTCCGACGTGCTGGTGGTCGCCCCCACCGGCTCCGGCAAGACGCTGGCCGCCTTCCTCGCCGCTCTGGACCAGCTGGCCTCGACGCCGCCGCCCGCCGACCCCAAGAAGCGCTGCCGGGTCCTGTACGTGTCTCCGCTCAAGGCCCTGGCCGTCGACGTCGAGCGCAACCTCCGCAGCCCGCTGACCGGCATCCGCCAGGAAGCCGTGCGCCTCGGTCTGCCCGAGCCCGAGGTCAAGGTCGGCATCCGCTCCGGCGACACCCCGGCCGCCGAGCGCCGCGCCCTGTCCACCCGTCCGCCGGACATCCTGATCACCACCCCCGAGTCCCTGTTCCTGATGCTGACGTCGGCCACACGCGAGGCGCTGACCGGCGTGGAGACGGTGATCCTGGACGAGGTGCACGCGGTGGCGGGCACCAAGCGCGGCGCCCATCTCGCGCTCACCCTGGAGCGGCTGGACGAGCTGCTGCCGAAGCCGGCCCGCCGCATCGGGCTGTCGGCGACGGTCCGCCCGGTGGACGAGGTCGCCCGCTTCCTGGCCCCGCGCGGCAGGGTGGAGATCGTCCAGCCGGAGTCGGGCAAGGAGTTCGACCTGTCCGTCGTCGTCCCGGTCGAGGACCTGGGCGAGCTGGGCGGTTCCCCGGTCGCGGACGGCAACGAGGGCGCGGAGCGCCCGTCGATCTGGCCGCACGTCGAGGAGCGCATCGCCGACCTCGTCCAGTCGCACCGCTCCACGATCGTCTTCGCCAATTCCCGGCGCCTGGCGGAGCGCCTGTGCAACAGGCTCAACGAGATCGCGTACGAGCGGGCGACCGGCGAGCCGCTGGACGAGCACCATTCCCCCGCCGAACTCATGGGCGGCTCGGGCGCCGCGCAGGGCGCGCCGCCGGTGATCGCCCGGGCCCACCACGGCTCGGTCTCCAAGGAGCAGCGCGCCCTGGTCGAGGAGGACCTCAAGGCGGGCCGCCTGCCCGCGGTGGTGGCGACCTCCAGCCTGGAGCTGGGCATCGACATGGGCGCCGTCGACCTGGTCGTCCAGGTCGAGTCGCCGCCCTCCGTCGCCTCCGGCCTGCAGCGCGTCGGCCGCGCCGGACACCAGGTCGGCGCCGTCTCCACGGGCGTGGTCTTCCCCAAGTACCGGGGCGACCTGGTGCAGGCGGCGGTGGTCACCGAGCGGATGCGCGTCGGCGCCATCGAGGCCCTGCGGATTCCCGCCAATCCGCTGGACGTCCTGGCGCAGCAGATCGTGGCCATGACCGCCCTGGACACCTGGCAGGTCGACGACCTGCTCGCCACCGTCCGCCGCGCCGCCCCCTTCGCCTCGCTGCCGGAGTCGGCCTTCACGGCCGTCCTCGACATGCTCGCCGGCCGCTATCCGTCCGACGCCTTCGCCGAGCTGCGCCCGCGCGTGGTCTGGGACCGGGTCGCCGGCACGGTCACCGGCCGGCCGGGCGCGCAGCGCCTCGCGGTCACGTCGGGCGGCACGATTCCCGACCGCGGGCTCTTCGGGGTCTTCCTCGCGGGTGCGGACCCGAAGAAGGGCGGCGGCCGGGTCGGCGAGCTGGACGAGGAGATGGTGTACGAGTCCCGGGTGGGGGACGTCTTCACGCTCGGCACCAGCTCGTGGCGGATCGAGGACATCACCCGCGACCGGGTCCTGGTCTCCCCCGCTCCGGGCGTGCCGGGGAGGCTGCCGTTCTGGAAGGGCGACCAGTTGGGCCGCCCCCTGGAGCTGGGCCGCGCGCTGGGCGCATTCCTGCGCGAGGTCGGCTCGCTCGGCAAGGAGGACGCCCGGCTGCGCCTGGTCACCGCCGGGCTGGACGCCTGGGCCGCGGACAATGTGCTGGCGTACCTCGACGAGCAGCGCGAGGCGTGCGGCCATGTGCCCGACGACCGCACCATCGTGGTCGAACGGTTCCGGGACGAGCTGGGCGACTGGCGGGTCGTGGTCCACTCCCCCTTCGGTGCCCAGGTCCACGCCCCCTGGGCGCTCGCCCTCGGTGCCCGGCTGACCGAGCGATACGGCATGGACGCCCAGGTGATGCACGCCGACGACGGCATCGTGCTGCGGCTGCCGGACGCCGATCTCATGGGCCTGGACTTCCTCGACCAGGACCCCGCGAAGCCGGGCCTCGAGTACGACGCCGAGAAGGCACCCGTAGGCGCCGCCGACGTGGTCTTCGACAAGGGGGAGGTCGACCGGGTCGTCACCGACCAGGTGGGCGGCTCCGCCCTGTTCGCGTCCCGGTTCCGCGAGTGCGCCGCCCGTGCGCTGCTGCTGCCGCGCCGCAGCCCCGGCAAGCGCACCCCGCTGTGGCAGCAGCGCCAGCGCGCCGCGCAGCTACTGGAGGTGGCGAGCGAGTACGGATCGTTCCCGATCGTCCTGGAGGCGATCCGCGAATGCCTCCAGGACGTCTTCGACGTGCCCGGCCTGGTCGAGCTGATGGGCGACCTGGAGTCCCGCAAGGTGCGCCTGGTCGAGGTCACCACCCCGGAGCCGTCCCCGTTCGCCCGCTCCCTGCTCTTCGGCTACGTGGCGCAGTTCCTGTACGAGGGCGACTCGCCGCTCGCCGAGCGCCGGGCCGCCGCGCTGTCGCTGGACTCGCGGCTGCTGGCCGAGCTGCTCGGCCAGGCGGAGCTGCGCGAGCTGCTCGACGCCGAGGTGCTCACCGAGCTGGAGCGGGAGCTGCAGTGGCGCACCGAGGACCGCCGGGTGAAGGACCCGGAGGGCGTGGCGGACCTGCTGCGGCTCCTCGGTCCGCTCACGGACGCCGAGCTGGCCGAGCGGGGCGCCGAGCCCCAGTGGGCGCCGGAGCTGGCCGCCGCCCGGCGCGCGATCAGGGTGCGGATCGCCGGCGGCGACCACTGGGCGGCGATCGAGGACGCGGGCCGGCTGCGCGACGCGCTGGGCACGGCGTTGCCCGTCGGGGTGCCCGAGGCGTTCACCGAGCCGGTCAAGGACCCCCTCGGCGACCTCCTGGCCCGCTATGCCCGCACCCACGGCCCGTTCACCTCGGTGACCGCCGCGGCCCGCTTCGGGCTCGGCGTCGCGGTCACCGAGGGCGCCCTGCAACGGCTGGCCGCGGCGGGCCGGGTGGTGCAGGGCGAGTTCCATCCGGCCGGCATCGGCCAGGAGTGGTGCGACGCGACCGTCCTGCGCCGGCTGCGGCGCCGCTCCCTGGCCGCGCTCCGGCACGAGCTGGAGCCGGTGCCGCCCGCCGCGCTCGGGCAGTTCCTCCCTCAGTGGCAGCACATCGGCAAGGGACACGCGTTGCGCGGCGTCGACGGGCTGGTCCGCGCCGTCGAGCAGTTGCAGGGCGCCTCGGTGCCCGCTTCCGCCCTGGAGAAGCTGGTCCTGCCGTCCCGCGTGGCGCACTACAGCCCGGCCATGCTGGACGAGCTGACGGCCGCCGGCGAGGTGGTGTGGGCCGGAGCCGGCTCGCTCCCCGGCAAGGACGGCTGGGTCTCCCTCTACCTCGCGGACGCGGCCCCCCTGCTCCTGCCGCCCGCGCACCCCCTGGAGACGACCGCTCTGCACGAGTCCGTCCTGAACGCCCTCTCGGGCGGGTACGGCCTCTTCTTCCGGCAGATCGCCGACCAGGTCCGTGCGACCACCCACCCGGACGTCACCGATCCGCAGCTGGCCGACGCCCTGTGGGAGCTGGCCTGGTCCGGGCGGCTGACCAACGACACGCTCGCCCCTCTGCGCTCCCTGCTGGGCTCCGGCCGCACCGCCGGCTCGACCGCCCACCGCGCCAAGCGGTCCGTCCCCCGCGGACGCTACGGTTCGCTGACGGCCGCCGCCCGGCCCGCCTCGCGCGGCGGTCCGCCGACCGTCGCCGGCCGGTGGTCGCTGCTCCCGGCCCGCGAGCCCGACACCACGGTGCGCGCCCACGCGCTGGCCCGCACGCTCCTCGATCGGCACGGCGTGGTGACCAGGGGCGCCGTCGCCGCCGAGGGCGTCGAGGGCGGCTTCTCGGCGGTGTACCGCATTCTGGCCGCCTTCGAGGAGAGCGGGCAGGCCCGGCGGGGGTATGTCGTGGAGGGACTCGGAGCGGCGCAGTTCGCCATGGAGGGGGCCGTGGACCGGTTGCGCGCGGTCGCGAACGCCAGGGAGCGCGGCGAGGGTCCGCCCGCGCGGGTGGCTGTCGGCGGCCCCGAGACCCCGGCCGCACCCGACGGCTTCCCCGGCGCGGCCTCCGGCGCTCCCTCGGAGGCCCCTCTCGACGACCCGTTCTCCGACTTCCCGTCCGGCAGCCACGCCTCGCCCGCCCCGCCCGGCGCTCCCGGCTCACCGGCCCCCTGGGACGACGTCTTCGCGGACCCGGACGGGCTGGGCCGGTCACCGTCCCGGGGCGACTACATCTCGCCCCGCGACTACGCCGAACCGGGCGCCGGCGGCCCCCGCGGCGGCGGCGCGCACGGCGCCTCCGGAGGCTTCGGGGGCCCGCGCGGGAGCGCGAACAGCGGCTTCGGCGGGCCACGCGGCGGCACCGGCAGCGGCTTCGGCGGGCCACGCGGTGCGTACGACCCCGGCTTCGCCGGCCACCGCGGCCGTGCTCCCGCCGGTCCACCGGCCGTCGTCCTGGCCGCCGCCGACCCGGCGAACGCGTACGGCGCGGCCCTCCCCTGGCCGGAGCCCCCGGCCGGTGCCACGCACAAACCGGGCCGCAAGGCGGGCTCCCTGGTGGTACTGGTCGAGGGCGAGCCCGCGCTCTACATGGAGCGTGGCGGCAAGACGCTCCTGCTGTGGCCGTCCGATACCGACGCCCTGCCCACCGAGGACCCGCGGCTGCGGGCCGCCGCCCAGGCGCTCGCCGAGTCGGCCCTGGCCGGTTCCCTCGGCACGGTCACGGTGGAGCGGGTCAACGGCGCCGCGGCCCTGACCTCGCCGTTCGGGCCCCTGCTGGAGGACGCGGGTTTCGTGGCCACCCCGCGGGGCCTGCGCATCCGCGCCTGAGCCTGTCACCCTTGACCCATGCCCGAAGGAGACACTGTCTGGCAGGCCGCGCGACGGCTGCACGACGCCCTGGCGGGCCGGGTGCTGACCGTCAGCGACTTCCGCGTCCCCCGGTACGCCACCGTCGACCTCACGGGCCGCGCGGTCCTGGACGTCACCCCGCGCGGCAAGCATCTGCTCGCCCGCGTGGAGGGTGGTCTGACGGTCCACTCGCACCTGCGGATGGACGGCTCCTGGAAGGTGTTCGACGCCGGACGACGCTGGAGCGGCGGCCCGGCGTACCAGATCCGGGCCGTTCTCGGCACCGCGGACCGCACGGCCGTCGGATACCGCCTCCCGGTGCTGGAAGTCCTCCGCACGGCCGACGAGGAGCGCGTCGTCGGCCATCTCGGTCCCGACCTGCTGGGCCCTGACTGGGACCCCGACCAGGCCCTGGCCAACCTGCGCGGCGACCCCGCCCGCCCCCTGGGCGAGGCACTGCTGGACCAGCGCAATCTCGCCGGGGTCGGCAATGTCTACAAGTGCGAACTCTGTTTCCTCCTCGGCGTCACCCCGTGGCTGCCCGTCGGGGATCTGCCCGCCGCGCACGCCGCGAAGGTGCCCGCTCTCGCCCAACGGCTCCTGGAGGCCAACCGCGACCGCCCGGTGCGCCGCACCACGGGCCTGCGCGGCCAGGACCTGTTCGTGTACGGCCGCGCACCCCGGCCCTGTCTGCGCTGCGGCACCTCGATCCGGGTGGCGAACCAGGGCGACGGCTCACGCGACCGCCCCACCTACTGGTGCCCGGTCTGCCAGCACGGCCCCACCCCGGCCGGGCGGGGCCGCGAGTCCGGGCGGGAGCGCGGACGGCGCTGAGTCAGCCGGCGAGCAGACCGTCCATCTGGCCGGCCGCCTCGCGCAGCCCGTCCTCCATGCCCATCTTCATCAGTTGCTCCATCTGGTCCCGGGTGTCGAAGACCGACAGCATCTCCATGCGGGTGCCCCCGTCCCGCTCGGTGAGCGTCACCCTGGTCGCGGTCGTCGGCATGTCGGCGTTCGGAACGCCGTCCTGGTCGGCGAACCCGTCGGTGAACTCCAGGGACGTCGGCGCGTCCACCGTGGCCACCCGCCACCAGCCGCGGTACTTGTCGCCCTCCGGGCCCGTCATGAAGTACGTGACGTCCCCGCCCGGGGTCAGGTCGTGCTGCTCCACCGTCGCCGGGTAGGACGGCGGCCCCCACCAGCGCTCCAGCTGCCTGGGGTCGGCCCACAGCTGCCACACCCGTTCGACGGGGGCGGAGAAGTCGGCGACCAGGGTCAGGGTCAGGTTCTCGAGGTCCTTGTTCAGACTGGTGACGCTCATCGTTCCGGTCCTTCCGTCGGGTTGTGCACACCCGGATCCGCGTCTTCGGCGAGCAGACGGGACATCCGCTCCACCCGGCCGCGCCAGGCCGTCTCGAGTTCGTCCAGGGCCTGACGGGCCCGCTCGACGGCGCCGGGGTCGGTCCGCACCAGCTGCTCCCTTCCTCGGCGCTCCTTGACCACCAGCCCGGCCCGCTCCAGTACCGCCACGTGTTTCTGCACGGCGGCGAAGCTCATCGGATAGGCATCGGCCAGTCGCGACACCGACAGATCGCCTCGCACGCAGCGACGCAGGATGTCACGACGCGTCGTGTCGGCCAGGGCCTGGAACAGGCGGTCCACGCCCTCGTCGGCCCCTGCCGTTTCTCCGGGAATCCCATCTACAACCATTTGGTTGTACGTTATCCCGCTCCCGAGTCCCTGTAAAGCGCTGCTCGACCGACACTCCACGCCGGCTCGAACCCCGCCGGGCCGAGCCCGCCGGTTCAAGGGAGCCCGCCCCGGCCGGTCCGTCCCTCGCCGGGACCCGCGTCCGCACGGGTCGCCCTCGACGCCGCTCGGCCGCCCAGAGCCGTGAACAGGGCCCGCCGCCAGCGCTCCCGCCCCACGGCCCCCGCCGCCTGCCGCCGGGGCACACAGTGCACCGGCAGCACGCTCAGGCCCCAGCCGCCGACCGCGACGGCCCCTTCGAGGACGCCGGCGCCGGGTTCCAGCGCCAGGCGCAGCACGGCCCACCACCACAGCGCGCCCAGCCCCAGCGCGGCCGCCCGGCGCGCCGCCCGCGCCGACACCACGGCCGGGTCAGCCGTTCCCCGCCTGGAACATCCAGTGCTGCTTCTCCAGATCGGCCGTGATCTGGATGAAAATGTCCTGGCTCACCGGGTCGGGGTCGCCGGTCGCCGCGATCCGCTCCCGCATCCGAGTGATCACCGCGCCCAGCGCGTCCACGATCGTCTGTACCGCCGTGGTGTCGTCGACCCACCCCTCCGGCGTCACGTCGATGCCGCTGCCGACGGCCACGGTCGCGGCGCGCCCGTCGGGCGAGACACCCAGCGCCGAGGCACGCTCGGCCACCGTGTCCGAGTGCGCGCGCGCCGTGTCGACGAGTTCGTCGAGCTGGAGGTGGACGGAGCGGAACCGCGGGCCGACCACGTTCCAGTGGATCTGCTTGGCCACCAGGGCCAGGTCCACCAGATCGACGAGGCCGCCCTGCAGCGCCTCGGAGACGGTCTTCAGGTTCGCGTCGGACAACGGGCTCTTCACGACGTACATCCACACCTCCGTCGGTCGGCCCCCGGGCCGCTCCCGCCGCGGCCAGTAGTCCCTCCACGATGACCGCACCGCCGAAGACCGGCAAACCGGGCATACTTCCGTGTCCACCGCCGTTCCGTGTCCGCGCACGCAAAAACCCCGACCGCACCTCCCCGGTCTCCCGGAGAAGCCCCGGCCGGGGCCTCACACGCACACGTTCGCAGCGCTCAGGCGGCGACGACGTCCACCGCTTCGGCGGGCGCCTTGATGGTCACCCGTTCCGGTGGCACACCGGTCACCGACACGGAACCAAGCATCGGGCGAACCGGCGCGGGCACGGTCTCGCTGGGCGTGGCCGCAGCGGACTGGGCCAGCTCGGCGAGCGCGAGCTCGTCGCTCACTTCCCGCATGAGTTCGGACATCCGTACGTCCAGCGCGTCGCAGATGGCGGAGAGCAGTTCGGAAGAGGCCTCCTTCTGCCCCCGCTCCACCTCGGAGAGATAGCCGAGTGAGACTCGGGCGGACGAGGAGACTTCGCGCAGAGTACGGCCCTGGCGTTGGCGCTGCCGACGCAGCACGTCACCCAGCAGGCGACGGAGCAGAATCATCGGTGGCTCCCTCCTCGGACCGCGTAACCGCATCCTTCACGCCCCACCGTACCGCCTCGCGCCGCGGCCGTGCGGGGAGCGATGTCGTGTTCACTCAGGGCTGCAAACATCAAAACCCCCCGTTCCGTTCCGTATCCTGTGCCCGCTCATTCCCGGTCTGTTCGCCCGCAAGCCCCCTCATGAGGAGTGCGAGTACGCTCCGTACACTCTCCATACGAATTTCCGCGCGATCGCCGTTCAACCGCAGCGCCTCCACTTTTCCGCCACGGGCGGAACCGTCGTCCCCCGTGAACGGCCCGTCGACGGCCACGAAAACCGTGCCGACGGGCTGTCCGTCCTGAGGGTCCGGGCCGGCCACACCCGTCGTCGCGATACCCCAGTCGGCGCCCAGCGCCTTCCGCACTCCCGCCGCCATCTGGGCGGCGACCTGCGGATCCACCGCTCCGCGCGCCGTGAGAAGCTCACCGTCCACACCGAGCAGGTCCCGCTTCAGCTCCGTCGCATAGGCGGTGACCGATCCCCGGAATGCCTTGGAGGCCCCCGGGACCGAAGTGATCCCGGCCGCCACCAGCCCACCGGTCAGCGACTCGGCGACCGCCAGGGTCTCGCCCCTGACCGTGAGTAGCCGCACCACGTCGGCGGCTGTGGAACTCAAACTTCCGTCTCCTTCAACGCCGCTCTGCGCTCGGCGATTCCCCGGCGGCGCAGCACAATGGCCTGTTTCACGTAGTCCAGCCCGGTCGCCACGGTCAGCACCACCGCCGCCGCCATCACCCAGAACCTCAGGGTCGCCAGCGGCCCCGTCAGCGCCAGGACGTACATGCCGACGGCGACACCCTGAGTGAGCGTCTTGAGCTTGCCGCCCCGGCTGGCCGGGATGACGCCGTACCGGATGACCACGAAACGCAGCACGGTGATCCCGAGTTCCCGGCCGAGGATGACGGCCGTCACCCACCAGGGCAGATCACCGAGGGAGGACAGACAGATGAGCGCCGCCCCCATGATCGCCTTGTCGGCGATGGGGTCGGCGATCTTCCCGAAGTCGGTGACGAGGTTGTAGGTGCGCGCCAGATGGCCGTCGAACAGGTCGGTGATCATGGCGATGGCGAAGGCGGCCCAGGCGAACGAGCGCCAGGCGGGGTCGTACCCGCCGTTGCCCAGCATCAGCGCGACGAAGGCCGGCACCAGGAGCAGTCGGAGCATCGTCAGCAGATTGGCGACGTTCCACACGCTCGCCTGGTTGACGGCGGCCGCGGCGATCTTGCCGCCGCGCCCGGCGGCACCGCCCTCGGTCGAACCCCCGGTCCTGCGCGCACCGGAGGAACCGCCGGCCGCGGACGCCGGGACACCCGTCATCTGCCGGCCTCCTCACTCCACGCGGGCGACACCGGCAGCGGCTCGGCCACCAGATCGACACCCTCCGTACCGACCACCTTCGCCTCGACCATACTTCCGACCCGCAGACCTTCGCCGCTCGTGAGCAGCACCTGGCCGTCGGTCTCGGGTGCCTGGTGCTCGGCGCGGCCCCGGACGCCGTCCCCCTCGTCGGCGGAGTCGTCGGACTCCACGGACTCCACGAGGACCCGCACGGTGGCGCCCACCCGCTCCTCGGCGCGCTGCGAGACCAGTTCCTCGGCGAGGCGGGAGACCCGTGCCAGCCGCTCGGCGACGACGTCCTCGTCCAGCTTGTCGTCGTAGGTCGCCGCCTCGGTGCCCTCCTCGTCGGAGTAGCCGAAGACGCCGATGGCGTCCAGCCGCGCGTGGTTCAGGAACCGCTCCAGCTCGGCGAGGTCGGAGTCGCTCTCGCCGGGGAAGCCGACGATGAAGTTGGAGCGCACGCCGGCCTCGGGCGCCTTGCTCCGGATGGTGTCCAGCAGCTCCAGGAAGCGGTCGGTGTCGCCGAAGCGGCGCATCGCGCGCAGCACGTTCGGCGCGGAGTGCTGGAAGGAGAGGTCGAAGTAGGGCACGACCTTGGGCGTGGAGGTCAGGACGTCGATCAGACCGGGGCGCATCTCGGCCGGCTGGAGGTAGCTGACCCGCACCCGCTCGATGCCCTCGACCTCGGCCAGGTTCGGCAGCAGGGACTCCAGCAGACGGATGTCGCCGAGGTCCTTGCCGTAGGAGGTGTTGTTCTCGGAGACCAGCATGATCTCCTTGACGCCCTGCTCGGCCAGCCACCGCGTCTCGTTCAGCACGTCGCTGGGGCGGCGCGAGATGAAGGAGCCGCGGAAGGACGGGATGGCGCAGAAGGAGCAGCGCCGGTCGCAGCCGGAGGCCAGCTTCACGGAGGCGACCGGCGCACCGTCCAGGCGGCGACGGAGCGGAGCGCGGGGGCCGGAGGCGGGCGCGACGCCCTCGGGGAGGTCGGCCGGCGCGTGCCCGGGCAGGGCGACGGAGGCACCGGCCTCCTGGCGCTCGGCGGGGCTGATCGGCAGCAGCTTGCGCCGGTCGCGCGGGGTGTGGGCGGCGTGGATGCCGCCGCTGAGGATGGTCTGCAGGCGGTCGGAGATGTCGGCGTAGTCGTCGAAGCCGAGGACGCCGTCGGCCTCGGGCAGGGCCTCGGCCAGCTCCTTGCCGTACCGCTCGGCCATGCAGCCCACCGCCACGACGGCCTGCGTTCTTCCGTGGCCCTTGAGGTCGTTGGCCTCCAGGAGGGCGTCCACGGAGTCCTTCTTGGCGGCCTCGACGAAGCCGCACGTGTTCACGACGGCGACGTCCGCTTCCTCGGCGTCGTCGACGAGCTTCCAGCCGTCCGCCTCCAGACGGCCTGCGAGCTCCTCCGAGTCCACCTCGTTACGGGCGCAGCCAAGGGTGACGAGTGCGACGGTGCGGCTTTCAGGCATGGGCTCAAGACTACTTCGTCCCGCGGACACCCCACGTCGACGGGGTTGGCCGATCCTGGCCAACCCCGTGGTGACTCGTCCCCTCGGTCCCTTATCCGACCTGCGGGTCGCCCTTCGTGTAGGTCAGGCGCTCCACGGCGCCCGGCTGGAAGTCGTCCTCGATCTTCTTGCCGTTGACGTAGAGCTCGATGGCACCGGCGTCGCCGAGGACGAGCTTGACCTTCTCGCTGTCCTGGAAGGTCTTCGAGTCGCCCTGTTCGAGGATGTCGTCGAAGAGCAGCCGGCCGTTGTGGTCCTGGGCGGAGATCCAGCTGCGCCCGTCGGCGGCGGTGACCTTGACGGTCACCTTGTCCCGGGGCGCGGCGGCGATGGCGCTGTCGCTCGGCTCCGGCTTGGGGTCGGCGGGCTTCTTCGGCTTGGCGCTCGCCGAGGCGGACTCGCCCGCCGACGGCTGGGCGCCCTCGGCGACGCTCGCCTCGTTGCCGCCGTCGTCGCCGCCCTTGACGAAGGAGAAGCCGACGAAGCCGATCACCGCGACGATCGCGGCGACCATGGCGGCGGTCCAGTTGGGTCCGCGCCGCTCCGGACGGATGCGTTCCGCCTCGAACAGGGGCGCGGCCGGGGTCGGTGCCGGGCGCCCGCCGTGGTCGGCGTCGAACTGTGCGACCAGTTCGGCCGGGTCGAGACCGACGGCCTTGGCGAGGGTCCTGATGTGACCGCGCGCGTAGACGTCTCCGCCGCAGGGGGCGAAGTCGTCCGCCTCGATGGCGTGCACGATGGCGATCCGGACACGGGTGGCGGTGGAGATGTCGTCGACGGTCAGCCCGGCGGCGATCCGGGCCTGCTGCAGGGCACGGCCGACGGAGGGGCCCGGTTCCCGGGGGGCGTCGTCGGCCTCGTCAGGAACGGCTGGGGACACGTCTGCGATCGGACGCTCGTCTTCAGGGGAGTTGCCGATGGACACGGGGGCGCCTTTCGAGCGTTTAGCCGCCTGTGCTGGACGTTCAGTCTAGGGGGGGTGCGAACGGGTGGGGCAACCGGGCGGTACGACTTTGTACGCCATCGGTATGGCCCGGCATCCCGATGGTGGACTATCCGTTTGTCGCTTCCCTCAACTTGACGTTGGCCATGGGGAAACGGTTGCTCAATGATCCCTAACGGGTGAGTCACGATCGGCCGGCCGGCCGCCCTGACCCTCCGCCGGGAAAACCCTTCGCCTACCGTTCCCTACCCCTCAGACTCCCCCCGGATCACGGCGAGCACTCCGTCCAGCTCGTCAGGCTTCACAAGAACGTCACGAGCCTTCGAACCCTCGCTGGGCCCGACGATGTTGCGCGACTCCATCAGGTCCATCAGACGCCCGGCCTTGGCGAAGCCGACGCGCAGCTTGCGCTGGAGCATGGAGGTCGACCCGAACTGGGTGGAGACGACCAGCTCGGCCGCCTGGCACAGCAGGTCGAGGTCGTCGCCGATGTCCTCGTCGATCTCCTTCTTCTGCTTGGTGCCGACGGTGACGTCGTCCCGGAAGACGGGCGCCATCTGCTCCTTGCAGTGCCGGACGACCGCCTGGACCTCCTCCTCGGTCACGAAGGCGCCCTGCATACGGGTCGGCTTGTTGGCGCCCATCGGCAGGAAGAGGCCGTCGCCCTTGCCGATCAGCTTCTCGGCGCCGGGCTGGTCGAGGATGACCCGCGAGTCGGCGAGCGAGGACGTGGCGAAGGCCAGCCGCGAGGGCACGTTGGCCTTGATCAGACCGGTGACGACGTCCACGGAGGGCCGCTGCGTGGCCAGCACCAGGTGGATGCCGGCCGCGCGCGCGAGCTGCGTGATCCGCACGATGGCGTCCTCGACGTCGCGCGGCGCCACCATCATCAGGTCGGCCAGCTCGTCCACGATCACCAGCAGGTACGGGTACGGCTGCAGCTCCCGCTCGCTGCCCTCGGGCGGCTTGACCTTGCCCTCGCGCACCGCGCGGTTGAAGTCGTCGATGTGCCGGTAGCCGTACGCCGCCAGGTCGTCGTACCGGAGGTCCATCTCGCGCACGACCCACTGGAGCGCCTCGGCGGCCCGCTTCGGGTTGGTGATGATCGGCGTGATCAGGTGCGGGATGCCCTCGTACGCGGTCAGCTCGACGCGCTTGGGGTCGACCAGGATCATCCGGACGTCCTCCGGGGTCGCCCGCATCATGATCGAGGTGATCAGGCAGTTGATGCAGGACGACTTGCCGGAGCCGGTGGCGCCCGCGACCAGCATGTGCGGCATCTTCGCCAGCGAGTGCATGACGTAGCCGCCCTCGACGTCCTTGCCGAAGGCGACCAGCATCGGGTCGTCGTCCTCGGCGGACTCGGCCAGCCTCAGCACGTCGCCGAGGTTGACCATCTCCCGGTCGGTGTTGGGGATCTCGATGCCGACCGCGGACTTGCCGGGGATCGGGCTGATGATCCGCACGTCGGGGCTGGCGACCGCGTAGGCGATGTTCTTGGCCAGCGCGGTGATCCGCTCGACCTTCACGGCGGGGCCGAGCTCCACCTCGTAGCGGGTGACCGTCGGCCCGCGGGTGAAGCCGGTGACGGCGGCGTCGACCTTGAACTCGGTGAAGACGGTGGTCAGCGAGGCGACTATGGCGTCGTTGGCGGCGCTGCGCGCCTTGCCGGGGCCGCCCCGCGTGAGCAGGTCAAGGGCCGGCAGCGAGTAGGTGATGTCTCCGGAGAGCTGGAGCTGCTCGGCACGCGGCGGAAGCTCCCGCTCCTGCGGGGGCGGCGTCTTGGTGAGGTCCGGGACGCCCGACTTCTCCTCGGTGACGTCCTTCTTGAGCTTCCCCGGCTGCGGACGCGCCGCCGGGACCGGTGTCGGGGTCGGCGCCGACGACTCCCGCTCCCCCGTGCCCACGCCCTGGGTGAGGTCGGCGACCAGCGGGGACGGCGGCATGCCGTGCAGTACGGCGCCGTCGAGGGCGGCGGCCGCGGCGGCGGCGACGTCCACGGCGTCCGGCTGCCGGTCCATGTCGGGCTGCGGCACGGCGGACCGCCGGGGCCTGGTGCGGCGCCGGGCGAGCGCCTCCTGCTCCGCCCCCTCGGGGTCGTACGGCTCGGCGGCCGGTGCCGCGCGCCTGCGGGACCGGGCGGGCAGCGCCTCGCGCCACTGTTCGTCGTACCGGTCGTCGTCGCCCGGGAACTCCTCGGCCTCCGCGTCGCGGAGGAGGCCCAGCCGTACGCCGAGCTGCCGCAGCCGCTGCGGGACGGCGTTGACCGGCGTGGCCGTGACGACCAGCAGCCCGAAGACGGTGAGCAGCACGAGCAGCGGCACGGCGAGGACGTCCGTCATGGTGTACGACAGCGGAGTCGCCGCGCCCCAGCCGATGAGGCCGCCGGCGTCCCTTATCGCGTGCATGCCGTCGCCCCGCGCCGGTGAGCCGCAGGCGATGTGCACCTGCCCCAGGACGCCCACCACGAGCGCGGACAGGCCGATCACGATCCGGCCGTTGGCCTCGGGTTTCTCCGGGTGCCGGATCAGACGTACGGCGATGGCGCCGAGCAGGATCGGGACCAGCAGGTCGAGCCGGCCGAAGGCGCCGGTGACCAGGATCTCGACGAGGTCGCCGACGGGGCCCTTGAGGTCGGCCCAGGTGCCCGCGGCGACGATGAGGCAGATGCCGAGCAGCAGCAGGGCGACACCGTCCTTGCGGTGTGCCGGGTCGAGGTTCTTCGCGCCCTGCCCTATGCCGCGGAAGACGGCGCCGACGGCGTGCGCGACGCCCAGCCAGAGGGCGCGCACGACCCGGTAGACGCCTCCGGTCGGGCTGGGCGCCGCCTTGGGCCCGGGCTTCTTCGCCGGGGCCTTCTTGGCGACTGCCTTCTTCGCGGGCGCTTTCTTGGCGGGTGCCTTTTTCGCCGGACCCTTCGCGGGAGCGGCCGCCTTCTTCGCGGGCTGCTTCTTGGCTGCGGAGGGACGTGAGGCCATGGGTGTGAGGTTACCGGGGGAGACGGCGGTCGACACGTGTGCCCACCGCTTCACCCGTTCGTGTCGTCCTCGAACGAGAGCGGAACTGACGCGTCCGGGGCCGCGCCTGATGCGGATTCACCCCACGCGCCGCGCGGACGGCCGCGCCGACCGCGGTCAGTTGACCGCGGCCTGGCCTCCGGACGTGCCCGGCTCCAAGGCGTCCAGCGCCCGCCGCAGCCCCGTGAGCTTGCGCTCCAGATGCGCCGCGGTCGCCACCGCCGCCGCGTCCGTCGACTCGTCCCCCAGCTGCTTGGAGAGCGCCTCGGCCTGTTCCTCGACGGCCGCCAGCCGCGCCGACAGCTCGGCGAGCAGCCCCGCCGGCTCCTTGGCCTCGCCGGCCGCCTCCTTGCCGCCGCCCTCCAACTGGAGCCGCAGCAGCGCCGCCTGCTCACGCAGCTGGCAGTTCTTCATGTACAGCTCGACGAAGACGGAGACCTTCGCGCGCAGCACCCACGGGTCGAACGGCTTGGAGATGTAGTCCACCGCGCCCGCCGCGTACCCGCGGAAGGTGTGGTGCGGGCCGTGGTTGATCGCGGTGAGGAAGATGATCGGGATGTCCCGCGTCCGCTCCCGTCGCTTGATGTGGGCGGCGGTCTCGAAACCGTCCATGCCCGGCATCTGGACGTCCAGCAGAATGACCGCGAAGTCGTCCGTGAGCAGTGCTTTGAGCGCTTCCTCCCCGGACGATGCCCGCACCAGCGTCTGATCGAGCGCCGAGAGGATCGCCTCCAGCGCCAGCAGATTCTCCGGCCGGTCATCGACCAGGAGGATCTTGGCCTTCTGCACCATGGCCCGCCCTCCTCGCCCCGGCGTGGGGCCTCCCCTGTCCGCAGGACTTGGGACGGCACCGGCGGGCGCCGCCCCAGGGGACGACTCCCTTGCGCCGCCCGTCCTTGTGCCGGTCATCGTAGCCGCACCCCGCCTGTCGACACACCCTGTCACCGCGATGTCACTGTGCACGTAGCAGAAACGCGGCAGGAGACCAGAAGGTTCCCCGAATCCCGCGTCTCTACACGGCTCCGGGCACACTGAGTCAGCGACTCGCGCACCCCGGGTCCGCTCCACGTGCGTACCCCCACGTTCGCACACGGGCCGGGTCCGCCGTGCGGACGGTACCCGTTCACGCCTCCGGGAGCGGGCCGCGACACGCCGCCGAGGGGCCGCGACCCGGCCCTGCCCGGCAACGCTGCCCGCAGGTACCGCGGTCACGCTGCCCGAGCGGGCCGCCCCCTCGCCCGCGAGGACCGGACCGCCGGCCGGACCGCCGCCCGGGCCGTACTCCCGCCGGGCGAGCCGCACCCGCCGGGCGGGCCGGCGAGCGGCCCGCACCGCGAGCACCCGGCCTCACTCCTCCCGCATCCACTGCTGCATCACCGTCAGCAGGTGGTCGGGGTCGACGGGCTTGGTCACATAGTCGGAGGCGCCCGACTCGATGGCCTTCTCCCGGTCGCCCTTCATCGCCTTCGCGGTCAGCGCGATGATCGGCAGCCCGGCGAACTGCGGCATCCGGCGGATCGCCGTCGTCGTCGCGTACCCGTCCATCTCCGGCATCATGATGTCCATCAGGACGACCGCCACGTCCTCGTGCTGCTCCAGCACCTCGATGCCCTCGCGCCCGTTCTCGGCGTAGAGCACCGACAGGCCGTGCTGCTCCAGCACGCTGGTGAGCGCGAACACGTTGCGGATGTCGTCGTCCACGATGAGCACCTTCTGCCCGCCGAACCGGATACCGCGGCTCGACTGCGGCGCGGACTCGTCCCGCTCGGCGGCCGACTGCTGCTCCGGCTGGGCGGCGGACCGCTCCTCGGCCTCCGCCACGGCGCGGCGCCGGCGCCGGAAGAGCGACGGGACACCGTTGCGGTAGTCGTCGTACGACTTGGCCTCGGCGGGCGGTTCGGCCGACGCGCCGGGCAGCGCCAGGTCGGCGCCCGGCGTGGCGAGCGACCCTCCGGACTCCGGCGCCGGAAGCGCCTGCTGGTAACCGTGCGCGGGCAGCTCGCTCGGGTGCAGCGGCAGGTACAGCGTGAACGTCGACCCGCGGCCCGGCTCGCTCTGGGCGTGGATCTCACCGCCCAGCAACTGCGCGATCTCCCGCGAGATGGACAGCCCCAGCCCCGTACCGCCGTACTTGCGGCTGGTGGTGCCATCGGCCTGCTTGAACGCCTCGAAGATCACCCGCATCTTGCTGGCCGCGATCCCGATGCCCGTGTCGCTCACCGAGAACGCGATGAGTTCCGCGTCCGGGTCGGACATCGAACCGGCCTCCAGCAACTGCTCCCGGATGGCCTGGGGCACGTCGTCCCGGGCCGGGCGGATGACCAGCTCCACCGCTCCCGAGTCGGTGAACTTCACCGCGTTGGACAGCAGGTTGCGCAGCACCTGGAGGAGTCGCTGCTCGTCGGTGTGCAGCGTGGCGGGCAGTTCCGGCGACACCCGCACCGACAGGTCCAGCCCCTTCTCCGCGGTCAGCGGCCGGAAGGTGGCCTCCACGTAGTCCACGAGCTGGACGAGTGCGATGCGCGTCGGGGAGACGTCCATCTTGCCCGCCTCGACCTTCGACAGGTCGAGGATGTCGTTGATGAGCTGGAGCAGGTCGGAACCGGCGCCGTGGATGGTCTCGGCGAACTCGACCTGCTTCGGGGACAGGTTGGCGTCCGCGTTGTCGGCGAGCAGCTTGGCGAGGATCAGCAGCGAGTTGAGCGGCGTACGCAGCTCGTGCGACATGTTGGCCAGGAACTCGCTCTTGTACCGCATGGAGACCGCGAGTTGCTCGGCGCGCTCCTCCAGGACCTGCCGCGCCTCCTCGATCTCGGTGTTCTTGACCTCGATGTCGCGGTTCTGCTGCGCCAGCAGCTCGGCCTTCTCCTCCAGTTCGGCGTTGGACGACTGGAGTGCCTTCTGCCGCTGCTCCAACTCCTCGGACCGCTCGCGCAGTTGCTCGGTCAGCTCCTGCGACTGCTTCAGCAGCAGCTCCGTCTTGGTGTTGACGGAGATGGTGTTGACGCTGGTCGCGATCATCTCGGCGATCTGGTTGAGGAAGTCCTTCTGGATCTGCGTGAACGGGGTGAACGACGCCAGCTCGATGACGCCGAGCACCTGCCCCTCGAACAGCACCGGCAGGACGATCACCTGGGCGGGCGGCGCCTCGCCGAGCCCGGAGGAGATCTTCAGGTAGCCGCTCGGCGCGTTCTCCACCAGGATCGTGCGCTTCTCCTGCGCGGCCGTTCCGACCAGCGCCTCCCCCGGCCGGAACGAGGTCGGCATCGAGCCCATCGAGTAGCCGTACGACCCGAGCATGCGCAGCTCGTACTGATCGCCTTCGGCGCCGGCCTGCTCCTGCCCCTCGGCCGGCGGCATGGCGAGGAAGAAGGCGCCGTGCTGCGCGGAGACCACCGGGGTCAGCTCGCTCATGATCAGCGAGGCCACGTCCTGGAGGTCCCGGCGGCCCTGCATCAGGCCGGAGATCCGGGCCAGATTGCCCTTGAGCCAGTCCTGCTCCTTGTTGGCGATCGTGGTGTCGCGCAGGTTGGCGATCATCTTGTTGATGTAGTCCTGGAGTTCCTGGATCTCCCCGGAGGCATCCACGTCGATCTTCAGGTTCAGGTCGCCGCGGGTCACCGCGGTCGCCACGCGCGCGATGGCCCGCACCTGCCGGGTGAGGTTCCCGGCCATCTCGTTCACGGACTCCGTCAGGTCCCGCCAGGTGCCGTCGACGTCCCGCACGCGTGCCTGACCGCCGAGCTGCCCCTCGGTGCCCACCTCGCGGGCCACCCGGGTGACCTCCTCGGCGAAGGACGACAGCTGGTCCACCATCGTGTTGATGGTCGTCTTCAGCTCCAGGATCTCGCCGCGCGCGTCGATGTCGATCTTCTTGGTGAGGTCGCCCTTGGCGATGGCCGTGGTCACCATGGCGATGTTGCGCACCTGACCGGTCAGGTTGGACGCCATCTGGTTCACCGACTCGGTGAGGTCCTTCCAGGTGCCCGCCACACCGGGCACGTGCGCCTGGCCGCCCAGGATGCCGTCCGTGCCCACCTCCCGGGCCACCTTGGTGACCTGGTCGGCGAAGGAGCTGAGCGTCTTCACCATGGTGTTGAAGGTGTCGGCGAGCTGCGCGACCTCGCCGCGCGCCTCGATCGTCACCGTCCGCGTCAGGTCGCCGTTGGCGACGGCGGCGGCCACCTGGGAGATGTTCCGCACCTGCACGGTGAGGTTCTTCGCCATCAGGTTGACGTTGTCGCTGAGGTCCTTCCAGATGCCCACCACGCCGGGCACGTGCGCCTGACCGCCCAAGATGCCCTCCGTGCCCACCTCCCGGGCCACCCGGGTCACCTGCTCGGCGAAGGACGACAGCTGGTCGACCATGGTGTTGACGGTGGTGACCAGCTCGAGGATCTCGCCCTTGGCGTCGACGGTGATCTTCTTCGACAGGTCGCCCTTGGCGACGGCCGTCGTGACCTCGGCGATGTTGCGGACCTGCATGGTCAGGTTGTTGGCCATGCCGTTCACGGACTGCGTGAGGTCCTTCCAGGTGCCGGAGACGCCCTGCACCTCCGCCTGGCCGCCGAGGATGCCCTCGGTGCCCACCTCGCGCGCGACGCGCGTGACCTCCTGGGCGAAGGACGACAGCTGGTCCACCATCGTGTTCAGCGTGTTCTTCAGCTCCAGGATCTCCCCGCGCGCGTCCACGGTGATCTTCTGGGAGAGGTCACCGCGCGCCACCGCCGTCGCGACCTGCGCGATGTTGCGCACCTGCGCGGTGAGGTTCCCGGCCATGCCGTTCACCGAGTCGGTCAGGTCGCGCCACACGCCGGCGACGCCGGGCACCTGCGCCTGACCGCCGAGCCGGCCCTCCGTACCCACCTCGCGGGCCACCCGCGTGACCTGCTCCGCGAAGCTCGACAGCTGGTCCACCATCGTGTTGATGGTGTTCTTCAGCTCCAGGATCTCGCCGCGCGCGTCGACGTCGATCTTCTGGGACAGGTCACCGCGCGCCACCGCCGTCGTCACCTGCGCGATGTTCCTCACCTGACCGGTCAGGTTGGACGCCATCGAGTTGACGGAGTCCGTCAGCTCCTTCCACGTGCCCGACACCCCGTCGACCCGCGCCTGACCGCCCAGGCGGCCCTCCGTGCCCACGTCCCGGGCCATCCGCGTCACCTGGTCGGCGAAGGACGACAGCTGGTCCACCATCGTGTTCACGGTGTTCTTCAGCTGGAGCATCTCGCCGGAGACGTCCACGGTGACCTTCTGCGACAGGTCGCCGTTGGCCACCGCCGTCGTCACCTGGGCGATGTTCCTCACCTGACCGGTGAGGTTCCGGAAGGCGGTGTTGACGGAGTCCGTCAGGTCCTTCCAGGTACCCGCCGCCCCTGGCACCTGCGCCTGACCGCCCAGCTCACCCTCGACACCGACCTCGCGGGCCACTCGCGTGACCTCGGCGCCGAAGGCGGACAGCTGGTCGACCATCGTGTTGACGGTGTTCTTCAGCTCCAGCATCTCGCCGGCCACGTCCACGGTGACCTTCTGCGACAGGTCACCGCTGGCCACCGCCGTCGTCACCGCGGCGATGTCCCGCACCTGGGTGGTCAGGTTCCGGAAGACGGTGTTGACGGAGTCCGTCAGGTCCTTCCAGATGCCGGCCGCGCCCGGCACGTTCGCCTGACCGCCGAGCTGCCCCTCGCCACCGGTCTCGTTGGCGACGCGCGTCACCTCGTCCGCGAAGATCCGCAGCGTCTCGGTCATCTGGTTGATCGTCTCGGCGAGCTGCGCGACCTCGCCGCGGGCCGGCACCGTCACCTTCTTCGACAGGTCACCGTTGGCGACCGCCGTCGTCACGTGGGAGATCTCCCGCACCTGGGCCGTCAGGTTCCCGGCCATGGTGTTGACGGAGTCGGTCAGCTCCTTCCACACCCCGGCCACGCCCGGCACCTGGGCCTGCCCGCCCAGGGCTCCCTCGGTGCCGACCTCCCGGGCGACGCGCGTCACCTCGGAGGAGAACGCGGAGAGCTGGTCCACCATCGTGTTGACGGTGTTCTTCAGCTCCAGCATCTCGCCGGCCACGTGCACCGTGACCTTCCGGGACAGGTCACCCTTGGCCACCGCCGTCGTCACCAGGGCGATGTCCCGCACCTGAGCGGTGAGCCGGTACGCCATCGTGTTGACGGAGTCCGTCAGGTCCTTCCACGACCCGGACATACCGCGCACCCGGGCCTGCCCGCCGAGCTTGCCCTCGGTACCGACCTCGCTGGCGACCCGCGTGACCTCGTCCGTGAACGTCGACAACTGGTCGACCAGGTTGTTCACGGTCCGCCCGACCTTCAGGAACTCCCCGCGCAGCGGCTGCCCGGCGCCCTCCGCCGTCTGCGTGCGCAGCTCCATGCGCGGCGACAGATCACCTTCCGCCACCGCCGACAGCACCCGGCTGACCTCGGAGACCGGTCGTACGAGGTCGTCGACGAGCGCGTTCGAGTTGTCGATCGCGGCCGCCCAGGACCCCTCGCAGGCCCCCGTCTCCAGCCGTTCCGTGAGCTTCCCCTCACGTCCGACCACCCGCCGCACTCGGGCCAGCTCGCCCGTGAGGTGCAGATTGCGGTCGGCGACCTCGTTGAAGACCGCCGCGATCTCCGACATCACGCCGTCGCCGGACACCGTCAGCCGCTTGCGGAAGTTCCCCTCCCGCATCGCCACCAGGGCCGCCAGCAGCCGGTTCAGCGCGGCCGTGTCCACCGTCGTACTGCCGCCCCGCGTCCTGCCCTGGTTACTCAGGGACTGTCCGCCTTTCGCGCGCGCCTTAGTGCCCCGCGTCGCTGCGCCAGACTCCACTGTGTCCCTCCCGCAGGGGTCGACCTTTACTGCTGTGCCCGGCCGCCACCGCTCGGCGGACCGGTTGCTGCCGCGTACTTCCTGTGCCGCGCGCGGTCCGCCGGCTTCGCCGGACCGCCTTCCGGGGCTGCTGCCCGCCGCACGAGGTGCGCATTCGGACTGCCCGGACCTTCACAGGAAGCCTGCCCAGTGTTTCACCCCGGCCGAACCAGGCCATAACAGTTCGGCAGCTTCGCACATCGTCCGCACACCCTCTGGGCGGAAACACTGCAGACCGGCATCCGCATGGACGGCGAAGGTAAGTAACCTTGCATGCGGCTGTCCAGCCGTGCCGGTCCGTCCGGCCTGGGCGGTGGCACGGAGACGAGCGGGCATCGGAGGGGCGGCCGGAATGACCACCGGACTGATCCCGGGGGAGCAGCCCCCGGATCCCGGGCCGACGGATGGACTGCCGCAGCAGCGGAGCGAGCCGGTCGGCCATGAGGCCGTGCACGGGGAGAGAGGGTCGAGGAGTTCTGTGATCACCGCGCGGGCGGCCGCCAGCTTCGAGCCCGTCGGACGATCGGTGGCGAGCGCCCGGTCCTTCGTCCGCGACACGCTCCAGGGCTGGGGCCATGCCGACATCGTCGACGACGCCGTGGTGCTCACCAGCGAGCTGGTGACCAATGCCGTGGTGCACGCCGGTACCACCGCCGACGTGGTCTGCCTGCGCAGCGACGACGGCGTACGGATCGAGGTCGCCGACCACTACCCCGAGCGCGAGGTCCCGCTCCAGGGCTCCCCCGCCTCCATGGGCAGTCTCGACCGCGAGGGCGGACGCGGCCTCCAGCTCTGCGCGGCCCTGGCCGACCGCTGGGGCGTCGAGTACACGCCCACGCTCAAGAACGTCTGGTTCCACCTCCATCTGCCCGAGCGCCCGGTCGGCACCCGCGCCGCCGGCCCCTCCCTCCCCGCCGACCTGCTGCCGCTCGCCGACGGGCGCGTCCGCGTCGCCGTCGTCCAGATCGACCGCACCGGCGCCGTCACCTCCTGGAACGAGGACGCCGGGGAGCTGTTCGGCTACACAGCCGAGCAGGTCGTCGGCAAGCCGCTGACCGACCTCGCGGCCTGGCCGCACACGCCGGGCACCAGCACCGGCATCGCCGAGGCGCTCCGGCTCTCCCGCTGGGAGGGCAGCTACGGCATAAGGGACGCCAACGGCCGCGTCACCCCGGTGTACGCCTCCCACCTGCGCGTCCGCGACGCCGGCGGCGAGCCCTCCACGGTCTGCCTCCTCGTGCGCGATCACGAACGCGCCGTCCTGCAGACGCCGTTGCGCGTACCGTCGTCCGACGGCGGCGCCTCCTCCGAGGGGCAGAGCGCCGACCCCTTCGAGGTGTTCATCGGCTCCCCCGCCCCGGACGACCTCGACGGCCTCCTCCAGCGCACCGTCGAACGGGCCCGCGACATGCTCGACGCGGACGCCGCCTTCCTGCTCCTGGCGACCGACGACGAGACGGAGTTGGAGGTCCGCGCCTCCACCGGACTGCCCTCCGCCCGCCAGCGCTTCGCCCGCGTCCCCGTCGAGGCCGGCCCCGGCCGTTACGGCTCCGCGCGGATGCCCGCCGTCCACGACGACCTGGCCGCGGTGCCGGGCGCCGTCCCGCTGCTCAACGGCACCGGCATGCGCTCGGTCGTCACCGTCCCGCTCAAGGTCGAGGGCCGCCTCACCGGCTCCCTCGGCGTCGCGGCCGAGGCCGCCGGCCGGTACTCCAACGAGGAGGCGCTGCGCCTCCAGTTCGCCGCCGACCGCATCGCGCTGGCCGTCGAGTCCGCCCGTCTGGGCGAGCTGGAGCGTCTGCGCCGCGGCTCCCTCAGCTTCCTCGTCGAGGCGTCCGACCTCCTCGCCGGCACCCTGGACCGCGACCAGACCCTGGCCCTGATGGCCCAGATGACGGTCCCCACCCTGGCCACCTGGTGCGCCGTCTACACCATCGCCGACCAGGCTTCGGAGCCGTACCTCTCCTACGTCCTGCACGAGGACGAGGAACTCATCGACGGCATCAAGTCCCTGCTCTCGAAGATCGCCCCGCCCGACCCGGTACCGACCCCGGGCGCCCGCGTCTGGTCGGCACCCGGCGAGCTGGCCCACCAGGCCGCCCTGCGCACGTCCATGCGCGACCTGGGCCTCAACAGCGGTACGACGCCCCAGCTGAACACCGGCATCGGCCCGACGCTCGCCACGGCGGCCGCGGTCGGCGGCGAGACCGTGGTCCTCCCCCTGGTCGCCCGCAACCGCGTCATCGGCATGCTGACGCTCGGCAAGCCGACCGACGAGCACTTCCGCCAGGAGATCCTGGAACTCGCCGAGGACCTCTCCCGCAGGGCCGCCCTGGCACTCGACAACGCCCGCCTCTACTCCGAGCGCACGGCCATCAGCCAGTCCCTCCAGCGCAGCCTCCTGCCCCCGGAGCTGCCCGTCATCGACGGCGTCGAGGTAGAGGTCATCTACCGCGCGGCCGGCGAGGGCAACGAGGTCGGCGGCGACTTCTACGATCTCTTCCCGATCAGCGACGACGCGTACGGCTTCGCCATCGGCGACGTCTGCGGCACGGGACCCAACGCGGCGGCCGTCACGGGCCTGGCCCGGCACGCCCTGCGCCTGCTGGCCCGCGAGGGCCTGAGCGGGCCGGCGGTCCTGGAGCGCCTCAACTCCGCCATCCTCGACGAGGGCGCCCGCAGTCGCTTCCTCACCCTGCTGTACGGCGAGATGCGGCCCCAGGAGGACGGCAGTGCCGAGCTGAAGGTGGTCTGCGCCGGCCACCCGCTCCCGCTCCGCCTGCGCCAGGACGGCACGGTCGAACCGGCCGCCGAGCCCCAGCCCCTCCTCGGCGTCATCGAGGACCTGGAGCTGTACGAGCAGACGGTCACCCTCGACCCAGGCGACGTCCTGCTCTGCGTCACGGACGGGGTCACCGAACGGCGGGAGGGCACGCGCATGCTGGGCGACGACGGCCTCGCCGACGTCCTCACCACGTGCACGGGGCTGACGGCGGGCGCGGTGGCGGCGCGCATCATGCGGGCCGTCGAGCGGTTCGCGTCGGACGCCCCGTCCGACGACATGGCGATCCTGGCCATGCGCGTCCCGGAGCCGCACGCGGACTGACCGGCCGCGTCAGGGCATGAGAAAGGCCCCGCCCGATGGGCGGGGCCTTTCTCTGTGGAGCCCCCAAACGGAATCGAACCGTTGACCTTCTCCTTACCATGGAGACGCTCTGCCGACTGAGCTATAGGGGCCTGTCGCTTTTCGAGGTTTCCCTCGCGGCAACGGAATAGATCATACCCCGAACAGAGCGGTGCTCCCAACCACGCCTTTCAGAAGGCCGGCTGCAGCAACCCGCCCAAGGCGTTGCACGCCGAGACGATCCGCTGCATGTCCCGCTTGGTCAACGACGCGTCGACCGGCAGCGCCAGCGTCTCGTCGGCCGCGCGCTCGGTCTCCGGCAAAGAAACGCACCGACGGAAGCCGGGCATGCGGTGCACGGGCGTCTTGACCGGCACTCTGCACTCGACCCCGCGCCCTCGCACGGCCCGGGCGAAGGCATCGCGATCGGGCCGCCCGTTGCCCGGCACCCGCACCACGTACTGCTGATAGGTGTGCCCGTCCCCCCAGCCCGGAGTGCGCACTCCCCTCAACTTCCCGTCCAGATAGGCCGCCCGCTGCCGACGCTGCGCTATCTCGTCGTACGGCGCCTCCGACTCCCCCTGCTCCAGCACCAGCAGTCCGTGCCGCCGGCCGACCTCGTGCAGCGCCCCCATGTCCGCCGGCCGCCCGAACCGGTGCACGGCGACCAGGGCCGCGGTCCGGGACGTCAGCGCGGTCTCCACCGCCGAGGCGTCCAAGCAGTACGTGTCCGGATCTATGTCGGCGAACACCGGCGACGCCCCTACCAGGGCCACGGCCTCGGCGACTTCCACGTTCCCGAAGGCAGGTACGACGACCTCGTCGCCGACGCCCACGCCGGCGGACCTGAGCATTGCAGCGGTACCCATGCCGCCGATGCTCGTAGCGCAACGTGAACTTCAAGTGACGGTAAACAAAAAAGGGTTGGACCCTGAACCGAAGTTCGGGGTCCAACCCTTTCAATAATTGTTCGGCGGCGTCCTACTCTCCCACAGGGTCCCCCCTGCAGTACCATCGGCGCTGTAAGGCTTAGCTTCCGGGTTCGGAATGTAACCGGGCGTTTCCCCTACGCTATGACCACCGAAACACTATGAAACTGACAACCGCACCGTCCGTGACCATGGACGGGGTTGTTCGTGGTTTCAGAACCAACACAGTGGACGCGAGCAACTGAGGACAAGCCCTCGGCCTATTAGTACCAGTCAACTCCACCGGTTACCCGGCTTCCATATCTGGCCTATCAACCCAGTCGTCTACTGGGAGCCTTACCCTCTCTAGGAGGTGGGAGTCCTCATCTCGAAGCAGGCTTCCCGCTTAGATGCTTTCAGCGGTTATCCCTCCCGAACGTAGCCAACCAGCCATGCCCTTGGCAGAACAACTGGCACACCAGAGGTTCGTCCGTCCCGGTCCTCTCGTACTAGGGACAGCCCTTCTCAAGACTCCTACGCGCACAGCGGATAGGGACCGAACTGTCTCACGACGTTCTAAACCCAGCTCGCGTACCGCTTTAATGGGCGAACAGCCCAACCCTTGGGACCGACTCCAGCCCCAGGATGCGACGAGCCGACATCGAGGTGCCAAACCATCCCGTCGATATGGACTCTTGGGGAAGATCAGCCTGTTATCCCCGGGGTACCTTTTATCCGTTGAGCGACGGCGCTTCCACAAGCCACCGCCGGATCACTAGTCCCGACTTTCGTCCCTGCTCGACCCGTCGGTCTCACAGTCAAGCTCCCTTGTGCACTTACACTCAACACCTGATTGCCAACCAGGCTGAGGGAACCTTTGGGCGCCTCCGTTACCCTTTAGGAGGCAACCGCCCCAGTTAAACTACCCATCAGACACTGTCCCTGATCCGGATCACGGACCCAGGTTAGACATCCAGCACGACCAGACTGGTATTTCAACGACGACTCCACCCACACTGGCGTGCGAGCTTCAAAGTCTCCCAGCTATCCTACACAAGCCGAACCGAACACCAATATCAAACTGTAGTAAAGGTCCCGGGGTCTTTCCGTCCTGCTGCGCGAAACGAGCATCTTTACTCGTAGTGCAATTTCACCGGGCCTATGGTTGAGACAGTCGAGAAGTCGTTACGCCATTCGTGCAGGTCGGAACTTACCCGACAAGGAATTTCGCTACCTTAGGATGGTTATAGTTACCACCGCCGTTTACTGGCGCTTAAGTTCTCAGCTTCGCCCCACCGAAATGGAGCTAACCGGTCCCCTTAACGTTCCAGCACCGGGCAGGCGTCAGTCCGTATACATCGCCTTACGGCTTCGCACGGACCTGTGTTTTTAGTAAACAGTCGCTTCTCGCTGGTCTCTGCGGCCACCCCCAGCTCACGGAGTAAATCCGATCACCAAGAATGGCCCCCCTTCTCCCGAAGTTACGGGGGCATTTTGCCGAGTTCCTTAACCATAGTTCACCCGAACGCCTCGGTATTCTCTACCTGACCACCTGAGTCGGTTTAGGGTACGGGCCGCCATGAAACTCGCTAGAGGCTTTTCTCGACAGCATAGGATCATCCACTTCACCACAATCGGCTCGGCATCAGGTCTCAGCCTTGTGTGCGACGGATTTACCTACCGCACGGCCTACACCCTTACCCCGGGACAACCACCGCCCGGGATGGACTACCTTCCTGCGTCACCCCATCACTCACCTACTAACCGCTTGGTTCAGCGGCTCCACCACTCCCCTCAACTCCGAAGAGATCAGGGCGGCTTCACGGCCTTAGCATCACGATGCTCGATGTTTGACGCTTCACAGCGGGTACCGGAATATCAACCGGTTATCCATCGACTACGCCTGTCGGCCTCGCCTTAGGTCCCGACTTACCCTGGGCAGATCAGCTTGACCCAGGAACCCTTAGTCAATCGGCGCAAACGTTTCTCACGTTTGTATCGCTACTCATGCCTGCATTCTCACTCGTGAACCGTCCACAACTCGCTTCCGCGGCTGCTTCACCCGGCACACGACGCTCCCCTACCCATCCATACAGGCGTTGGCCCTGTTGTATGAATGACACGACTTCGGCGGTACGCTTGAGCCCCGCTACATTGTCGGCGCGGAATCACTAGACCAGTGAGCTATTACGCACTCTTTCAAGGGTGGCTGCTTCTAAGCCAACCTCCTGGTTGTCTGTGCGACTCCACATCCTTTCCCACTTAGCGTACGCTTAGGGGCCTTAGTCGATGCTCTGGGCTGTTTCCCTCTCGACCATGGAGCTTATCCCCCACAGTCTCACTGCCGCGCTCTCACTTACCGGCATTCGGAGTTTGGCTAAGGTCAGTAACCCGGTAGGGCCCATCGCCTATCCAGTGCTCTACCTCCGGCAAGAAACACACGACGCTGCACCTAAATGCATTTCGGGGAGAACCAGCTATCACGGAGTTTGATTGGCCTTTCACCCCTAACCACAGGTCATCCCCCAGGTTTTCAACCCTGGTGGGTTCGGTCCTCCACGAAGTCTTACCTCCGCTTCAACCTGCCCATGGCTAGATCACTCCGCTTCGGGTCTTGAGCGTGCTACTGAAACGCCCTGTTCGGACTCGCTTTCGCTACGGCTACCCCACCCGGGTTAACCTCGCAACACACCGCAAACTCGCAGGCTCATTCTTCAAAAGGCACGCAGTCACGAGACACCAGCAAGCTGATGTCCGACGCTCCCACGGCTTGTAGGCACACGGTTTCAGGTACTATTTCACTCCGCTCCCGCGGTACTTTTCACCATTCCCTCACGGTACTATCCGCTATCGGTCACCAGGGAATATTTAGGCTTAGCGGGTGGTCCCGCCAGATTCACACGGGATTTCTCGGGCCCCGTGCTACTTGGGTGTCTCTCAAGCAAGCCGCTGACGTTTCGACTACGGGGGTCTTACCCTCTACGCCGGACCTTTCGCATGTCCTTCGCCTACATCAACGGTTTCTGACTCGCCCCACGGCCGGCAGACCGTGGAAGAGAGATCCCACAACCCCGCACACGCAACCCCTGCCGGGTCTCACACGTATACGGTTTGGCCTCATCCAGTTTCGCTCGCCACTACTCCCGGAATCACGGTTGTTTTCTCTTCCTGCGGGTACTGAGATGTTTCACTTCCCCGCGTTCCCTCCACACTGCCTATGTGTTCAGCAGCGGGTGACAGCCCATGACGACTGCCGGGTTTCCCCATTCGGACACCCCCGGATCAAAGCCTGGTTGACGACTCCCCGGGGCCTATCGTGGCCTCCCACGTCCTTCATCGGTTCCTGGTGCCAAGGCATCCACCGTGCGCCCTTAAAAACTTGGCCACAGATGCTCGCGTCCACTGTGCAGTTCTCAAACAACGACCAACCACCCATCACCCCGGGACAACATCCCGAGTGCACTGGGGCCGGCACTGAAGGAAGTTCATTCCCTCAGACACCCAACAGCGTGCCCGACACCCTCGCCACTCACTCTCCCGTTCCACGCCGAAGCAGTACTAGGAAGACAAGCTGGTCAAGTGTGCCGAGTAGTCAACGTTCCACCCATGAGCAACCAGCATCAGACGTTCGCTGATGTACTGGCCTCTGAACCAAGCAAGCTTGGCTTAGAAGTGCTCCTTAGAAAGGAGGTGATCCAGCCGCACCTTCCGGTACGGCTACCTTGTTACGACTTCGTCCCAATCGCCAGTCCCACCTTCGACAGCTCCCTCCCACAAGGGGTTGGGCCACCGGCTTCGGGTGTTACCGACTTTCGTGACGTGACGGGCGGTGTGTACAAGGCCCGGGAACGTATTCACCGCAGCAATGCTGATCTGCGATTACTAGCGACTCCGACTTCATGGGGTCGAGTTGCAGACCCCAATCCGAACTGAGACCGGCTTTTTGAGATTCGCTCCACCTCGCGGTATCGCAGCTCATTGTACCGGCCATTGTAGCACGTGTGCAGCCCAAGACATAAGGGGCATGATGACTTGACGTCGTCCCCACCTTCCTCCGAGTTGACCCCGGCGGTCTCCCGTGAGTCCCCAGCACCACAAGGGCCTGCTGGCAACACGGGACAAGGGTTGCGCTCGTTGCGGGACTTAACCCAACATCTCACGACACGAGCTGACGACAGCCATGCACCACCTGTACACCGACCACAAGGGGGACCCTGTCTCCAGGGTTTTCCGGTGTATGTCAAGCCTTGGTAAGGTTCTTCGCGTTGCGTCGAATTAAGCCACATGCTCCGCCGCTTGTGCGGGCCCCCGTCAATTCCTTTGAGTTTTAGCCTTGCGGCCGTACTCCCCAGGCGGGGCACTTAATGCGTTAGCTGCGGCACGGACAACGTGGAATGTTGCCCACACCTAGTGCCCACCGTTTACGGCGTGGACTACCAGGGTATCTAATCCTGTTCGCTCCCCACGCTTTCGCTCCTCAGCGTCAGTATCGGCCCAGAGATCCGCCTTCGCCACCGGTGTTCCTCCTGATATCTGCGCATTTCACCGCTACACCAGGAATTCCGATCTCCCCTACCGAACTCTAGCCTGCCCGTATCGACTGCAGACCCGGGGTTAAGCCCCGGGCTTTCACAACCGACGTGACAAGCCGCCTACGAGCTCTTTACGCCCAATAATTCCGGACAACGCTTGCGCCCTACGTATTACCGCGGCTGCTGGCACGTAGTTAGCCGGCGCTTCTTCTGCAGGTACCGTCACTTTCGCTTCTTCCCTGCTGAAAGAGGTTTACAACCCGAAGGCCGTCATCCCTCACGCGGCGTCGCTGCATCAGGCTTTCGCCCATTGTGCAATATTCCCCACTGCTGCCTCCCGTAGGAGTCTGGGCCGTGTCTCAGTCCCAGTGTGGCCGGTCGCCCTCTCAGGCCGGCTACCCGTCGTCGCCTTGGTGAGCCGTTACCTCACCAACTAGCTGATAGGCCGCGGGCTCATCCTGCACCGCCGGAGCTTTCGAACCTCGCAGATGCCTGCGAGGATCAGTATCCGGTATTAGACCCCGTTTCCAGGGCTTGTCCCAGAGTGCAGGGCAGATTGCCCACGTGTTACTCACCCGTTCGCCACTAATCCCCACCGAAGTGGTTCATCGTTCGACTTGCATGTGTTAAGCACGCCGCCAGCGTTCGTCCTGAGCCAGGATCAAACTCTCCGTGAATGTTTACCGGTAATCCGGTTGACACCACGAGAGCGGAACGCCGGGAGGAATAGTCCCGACGTTCACAGCGTCCTCGCTGTGTTTTTCCAAAGGAACCTCAACCCGATCGAACCGATCAGGTCGGGGTATCAACATATCTGGCGTTGACTTTTGGCACGCTGTTGAGTTCTCAAGGAACGGACGCTTCCTTTGTACTCACCCTCTGGGGCTTTCCTCCGGGCGCTTCCCTTCGGTCTTGCGTTTCCGACTCTATCAGATCTTTCCGATCCGATTTCCTCGGTGCTTTCTAGGTTCCCGCTTTCGCGTTTCCCTTTCCGGCGGTTCCGACTTTATCAGAGATTCTGAGTCGGGATTTCCACCCCCGGGATCCCCTCCACGAAGTGGTCGGGTGCCCGTCCGAGCGGAGATGTAAACGTACTGGAGCGGGGCGCCTCGATGCAAATCGAGGCGCCCCGCTCCTGGTTGACGCTGCCGGCGAGCCGACGGTCCGTCAGACCTCCACCACCACGGGCAGGATCATCGGACGGCGCCGGTACGTGTCCGAGACCCACTTGCCGATGGTCCTGCGCACCAGCTGCTGGAGCTGGTGGGGTTCGACGACCCCGTCCTGGGCCGAGCGCTCCAGTGCTTCGACGACCTTCGGGAGCACCGCGGCGAAGGCCGAGTCCTCGATACCGGAGCCCCGCGCCTGGACGTGCGGCCCGCCCGTGATCTTGCCGGTGGACGAATCCATGACCACGAAGACCGAGATGATGCCCTCGTCACCGAGGATCTTGCGGTCCTTGAGGGCCGGCTCGCCCACGTCGCCGACCGACAGGCCGTCGACGTAGACGTATCCCGCCTGGACCTTGCCGGAGATCTTCGCCTTGCCCTCGACGAGGTCGACGACGACGCCGTCCTCGGCGATGACGATGCGGTCGTGCGGGACGCCGGTCAGGGCGCCCAGTTCGGCGTTGGCGCGCAGGTGGCGCCATTCGCCGTGGACCGGCATCAGGTTCTTGGGGCGGCAGATGTTGTAGAAGTACAGCAGCTCGCCGGCCGAGGCGTGGCCCGAGACGTGGACCTTGGCGTTGCCCTTGTGGACGACGTTGGCGCCCCAGCGGGTCAGGCCGTTGATCACGCGGTAGACCGCGTTCTCGTTGCCCGGGATGAGGGAGGACGCCAGGATCACCGTGTCGCCCTGGACGATGCGGATCTGGTGGTCCCGGTTGGCCATGCGGGAGAGGGCGGCCATCGGCTCGCCCTGGGAGCCGGTGCAGACCAGGACGACTTCGCTGTCCGGGAGGTCGTCCAGCGTCTTGACGTCCACGACCAGACCCGGCGGGACCCTCAGGTAGCCGAGGTCACGGGCGATGCCCATGTTGCGGACCATGGAACGGCCGACGAAGGCGACCCGGCGGCCGTACTCGTGGGCCGCGTCCAGGATCTGCTGGATGCGGTGGACGTGGCTGGCGAAGCTCGCCACGATGATCCGCTTGCGGGCGCCCGCGAAGACCGTGCGCAGCACGTTCGAGATGTCGCGCTCGGGCGGGACGAAGCCCGGGACCTCGGCGTTCGTCGAGTCCGAGAGGAGAAGGTCGATGCCCTCCTCGCTCAGGCGCGCGAAGGCGTGCAGGTCCGTGAGGCGGCCGTCCAGCGGGAGCTGGTCCATCTTGAAGTCGCCGGTGTGGACCACCATGCCCGCGGGAGTGCGGATGGCGACGGCCAGCGCGTCCGGGATGGAGTGGTTGACCGCGACGAACTCGCAGTCGAAGGGACCGACGCGTTCGCGGTGCCCCTCCGCCACCTCGAGGGTGTACGGGCGGATGCGGTGTTCCTGGAGCTTGGCCTCGATCAGGGCCAGGGTCAGCTTGGAGCCGATCAGCGGGATGTCCGGCTTCTCCCGCAGGAGGAAGGGGACGCCGCCGATGTGGTCCTCGTGGCCGTGGGTGAGGACGATGCCCTCGATGTCGTCGAGGCGGTCCCGGATGGACGAGAAGTCCGGCAGGATCAGGTCGATTCCGGGCTGCTCCTCCTCGGGGAAGAGCACTCCGCAGTCGACGATCAGCAGACGGCCGCCGTACTCGAAGACCGTCATGTTGCGGCCGATCTCGCCGAGGCCGCCGAGGGGCGTGACCCGCAGGCCGCCCTTCGGGAGCGCGGGGGGACGGCCCAGTTCAGGGTGCGGATGACTCAAAAGACTCTCCTCACCACACGCGCCACGTACCGGTGGGCACGTGGCGCGCGTGACGTTCGTGCAGAAGCAGTTGTCGTAGTGGGTGCGGGCACCGGTGGCCCGCCTATTCAGTTGTGAAGTCCGTGCGGTCGTGCGGTGGTGCGAAGTCTGGTGTCAGAGCTGTACCCCGCCGGCGGCAAGATCGATCTTGAGCTGGTCGGTCTCCTCGGGCGTGAGGCCGACCATGGGGGCGCGCAGCGGTCCGGCGGGCAGTCCCTGCAGGGCCAGCGCCGCCTTGGTGGTCATGACGCCCTGGGTGCGGAACATGCCGGTGAAGACCGGGAGCAGCTTCTGGTGGATCTCCAGGGCCTTCTGCACGTCACCCGCGACGTGCGCGTCCACCATGGCGCGCAGCTCGGGGGTGACGACGTGGCCGACGACCGAGACGAAGCCGACGGCACCCACCGAGAGCAGCGGCAGGTTCAGCATGTCGTCGCCGGAGTACCAGGCGAGGCCGGAGCGGGCGATGGCCCAGCTGGCGCGGCCGAGGTCGCCCTTGGCGTCCTTGTTGGCGACGATGCGCGGGTGCTCGGCGAGGCGGACCAGCGTCTCGGTGTTGATCGGGACGCCGCTGCGGCCGGGGATGTCGTAGAGCATGACCGGCAGCGTCGAAGCGTCGGCGATGGCCGTGAAGTGCTGGTACAGGCCCTCCTGCGGGGGCTTGTTGTAGTACGGCGTGACGAGCAGGAGGCCGTGTGCGCCGGTGCGCTCGGCGGCGCGGGCCAGCTCGATGCTGTGCTGGGTGTTGTTGGTGCCCACGCCCGCGACCACGTGGGCGCGGTCGCCGACGGCCTCCAGGACGGCTCGTACGAGATCCGCTTTCTCCGCGTCGCTGGTGGTGGGGGACTCGCCGGTGGTGCCGTTGACGATCAGGCCGTCGTTGCCTGCGTCCACCAGGTGGGCGGCGAGCCGCTGCGCGCCGTCGAGGTCGAGTGCGCCGTCCGCCGTGAAGGGCGTGACCATGGCGGTGAGGACCCGCCCGAAGGGGGTCTGCGGAGTGGAGGTCGGAGCCATGGGTTACACGCTACTCGTTGCTCAGGGCGGGGTCTGCCCTCGGGGGAGGCGGCGGACCGGGAGAGAGGTGGAGCCCGGCACTGCCTGCTCGGGGGTTCAAGCAGTGCCGGGTCCCTTTGATCAGGCTAGATGAACTTCTCAGAACGCCGCAATACGGACACTTCGGGTGGCTGATGCGTACATGTGTGCTCGCGGCGCGTCCAGGGCCCTGCGGCGGCCGGATTCCCGGGGGCTACGGCGCCACGCGGCCGTTGGCGTTGAAGGCGGCGTAGGTGAGCGGCATCAGCCGGGCCCACTCCTGCTCCATCTTCTCGCCGACCATCTCGATCTCGCGCTGCGGGAAGGAGGGGACCTTGGCCAGCTCGTGCTGGGTGCGCAGGCCGAGGAAGTGCATCAGCGAGCGGGCGTTGCAGGTGGCGTACATCGACGAGTAGAGGCCGACCGGGAGGACGGCGCGGGCCACCTCGCGGGCGACGCCGGCGGCGAGCATCTCCTGGTACGTCCGGTACGCCTGGAGATAGGAGTCCTCCATCGACCGGCTGACCAGCTCGTGCTGCTCGGGGGTGCCCTCGACGAAGACGTACTTGCCCGGACGGCCCTGCTGGACCAGCTTGCGGTCCCGGGCCGGCACGTAGAAGACCGGCTGGAGCTCCCGGTAGCGGCCCGACTCCTCGTTGTAGGACCAGCCGACGCGGTGCCGCATGAACTCGCGGAAGACGAAGATCGGGGCACTGATGAAGAAGGTCATCGAGTTGTGCTCGAACGGGCTGCCGTGCCGGTCCCGCATCAGGTAGTTGATCAGGCCCTTGGAGCGCTCCGGGTCCTTCCGCAGCTCGTCCAGGGACTGCTCCCCGGCGGTGGAGACACGGGCCGCGAACAGCACGTCGGAGTCGGTCGCGCTGCTCTTGACCAGCTCGACGGTGACGTCGCTGCGGAAGTCGATCTTGAAATCGTCGGCGGGGGTTTCGGTCACGGGTGGAGGGCCTTCCCATCTCGTCGCTTGGCGACGCCACTCTACGGCGGTCGGCCCCCCGCCCGCCGAATGGGGCGTTCGGTGCCGTGCCGCGATGAATTCGGTGAAACAGGGCACCCGCCGGGGCGTTCGTTCGTCTGTATGAGTAACAGCACCGGACACAGTGGTGCCCTCAGTCCCCGAAGGGAGACGCAGTTTCCATGATCCGCCGGCGTGAACCCGTGCCGTTCGCCTTCGTCGCCGAAGCCGACAGGTTCCGCAGCAATGTCACACCCCCGCCCCGGGAGCGGGCGTCCTTCGGCCAGCTCGCCGGACGCTGGCTGCTCGGCCTCACCGTCGTCGCCGGAATCGTCGGGTCCCTCGTGATCGGGATGCCCGCCCTGTCGGCCGACCAGCCGTCCTCCCACAAGCAGCCCTCACAGGCGTCGGAAGGACGTTAGCCGCGGCAGCGGACCGGCCGGCCTGACTCCATCCGGGGACCCGAAGGTGGTGACCGGAGACACAGGTCGGTAGCCTCACCGGGCACAGCACCTGCCATGGAACGAGTGAGGACCAGCCGTGCCCCTGCCCTTCCTGACGGCCGACCGCGCCTTCGACGCCACCGACGACGTCGCGCTGCCGCACGACGACCGCGACCTCTGGCGCCGGCCCTACCGGCCGGGGCCGTGGCGCGTGGGGGTGGCGGCACTGATGCTGCTGCTCGCCTCGTTCGTCCTGTTCGCGGCGGTCATCATCGCGGCGACGGACTCGCCGTCCGCGGCCGGCGTGGTCTTCGCGGTCGCGGCGGTCGTCATCGCCTGCGCGCTGCGGCTGCTGCGCATGGGCGCGTGGGTGAGCGCGCACGGGGTGCGGCACGTGAGCTTCTTCAGCACCCGCACGGTGGCCTGGCAGCAGGTCGCCAGCGTGCGGACGGTCCAGCAGCCGGTGCGCTGGCTGGGGCTGCCGCGCACCGTGCAGGGGCAGGCGCTGCTCCTGGTCCGCCAGGGGCGCTCCGGGGAGACCTTCCCTCCGCTGCTGACCACGCACAACGCCGATTTCCTCGCCCGGGAGGAAGCCTTCGACCGGGCGGCCGACACCGTGGAGGCCTGGGCCGACGAGTACGGGCGGGGCTGACCCCGGCGACGACGAAGGGCCTGGGGCCGGACCGCGGTGCGGTCCGGCCCCAGGCCCTTCGGTCTCTTCCCCGTCGGTCCGCTCAGGCCGTCTCGACGGGTTTGCCGTCGTGCAGGGCGATCGCCCGCTGCATCGCCTTGCGGGCGCGCGGGGTGTCGCGGGCGTCGTGGTAGGCGACGGCCAGCCGGAACCAGGTGCGCCAGTCTCCGGGGGCGTCCTCCGTCTCGGCCTTGCGCAGGGCGAAGACCGCGTCGGCCGAGTCACGGTCGACACGGCCGCTGGGGGTGCGCTTCAGCTCGTCGACGGGCAGGCCGCCCTCGGCGTCGAGTTCGGCGGCCAGGGCGTTGGCCTTGCGGACGAACTGGGTGTTCTTCCAGAGGAACCACACGCCGATCACCGGCAGGATCAGCACCGCGATGCCGAAGGTGACGGTGAGGGGCGTGCCGGTGCCGATGAGCAGGACACCGCGGCTGCCGACCAGGGCGAAGTAGAAGACCAGGACGGCGGCCGTGACGACGTAGGAGATTTTCGCGCGCATGAGGGGCTGTGGCTCGGTCCGGGTCTCAGTTCAGGTCCAGGAAGTGTTCCAGGCCGAAGGTGAGGCCCGGAGTGGTCACCACCCGGCGGGCGCCCAGCAGGATGCCCGGCATGAAGCTGCTGTGGTGCAGGGAGTCGTGCCGGACGGTGAGGGTCTCGCCCTCCGCGCCGAGCAGCACCTCCTGGTGGGCGAGCAGGCCGCGCAGGCGGACCGCGTGGACCGGGACGCCGTCCACGTTCGCACCGCGGGCGCCGTCCAGGGCGGTGGCAGTGGCGTCGGGCGCCGGGGCGGCGCCTGCCTTCTGCCGGGCCTGGGCGATGAGCTGCGCGGTGCGGGTGGCGGTGCCGCTGGGGGCGTCCACCTTGTTCGGGTGGTGCAGCTCGACGACCTCGACGGACTCGAAGTACGGGGCGGCGATCTGCGCGAACTTCATGGTGAGCACGGCGCCGATGGAGAAGTTGGGCGCGATGAGCACGCCCGTCTCCGGGGAGGCGTCGAGCCACGAGTTCAGCCGCGCGAGGCGCTCGTCGGTCCAGCCGGTGGTGCCGACGACGGCGTGGATGCCGTGGCGCAGGCAGAAGTCGAGGTTGTCCATCACCGAGTCGGGGGTGGTCAGCTCGACGGCGACCTGGGCGCCGGCCTCGGTCAGCGTGTCCAGGCTGTCGCCGCGGCCGAGGGCGGCGACCAGCTCCATGTCCTCGGCGGCCTCGACCGCCCGTACCGCCTCGGAGCCGATCCGGCCCTTGGCACCGAGGACGGCCACGCGCAGCTTGCTCATGATTTCGTTCGCTTCCTTACCGGGAGGGGTCAGGCGACGGCGTCGTGCAGCCGGGACGCCTGCTTGTCCTTCAGCGGGCCGATGACCGACAGGGACGGTCGGCGGCCCAGGACGTCGCGGGCGACGGCGCGGACGTCGTCCGGCGTGACCGAGGCTATCCGGGCCAGCATGTCGTCGACGGACATCTGCTCGCCCCAGCACAGCTCGCTCTTGCCGATACGGTTCATCAGCGCGCCGGTGTCCTCCAGACCGAGGACCGTGGAGCCCCTCAGCTGGCCGATCGCGCGGGCGATCTCGTCGTCGGTGAGGCCGTGCTCGGCGACGTGGTCGAGTTCGTCGCGGCAGATCTTCAGTACGTCGTGCACCTGGGAGGGCCGGCAGCCCGCGTACACGCCGAACAGGCCGCAGTCGGCGAAGCCCGAGGTGTACGAGTACACGCTGTAGGCCATGCCGCGCTTCTCGCGGACCTCCTGGAACAGGCGCGAGGACATGCCGCCGCCGAGGGCGGTGTTGAGGACGCCCATGGCCCAGCGGCGGTCGTCGGTGCGGGCCAGGCCCGGCATGCCGAGGATGACGTGGGCCTGCTCGGTCTTGCGGCCGATCAGCTCGACGCGGCCCGCGGTGCGGATGGTGCGCCGTCCGTCGCGCGGGGCGATGGGCGCGGCCACCGGGTCGCGGAAGGCGCCGGCCTTCTCGAAGGCGGCGCGGACCTGGCGTACGACCTTGTTGTGGTCGACGTTGCCGGCCGCGGCGACCACCAGGTGGGTGGGGTCGTAGTGCTTCTTGTAGAAGCGGCGGATGCGGTCGGCGGTGAGGGCGTTGACCGTGTCGACGGTGCCGAGGACGGGGCGGCCCAGCGCGTTGTCGCCGAACATGGTGTGCGCGAACAGGTCGTGCACGCAGTCGCCGGCGTCGTCCTCGGTCATCGCGATCTCTTCGAGGATCGCGCCGCGCTCGACGTCCACGTCCTCCTCGCGGATGAGCGAGCCGGTCAGCATGTCGCAGACCACGTCGATGGCGAGCGGCAGGTCGGTGTCGAGCACGCGCGCGTAGTAGCACGTGTACTCCTTGGCCGTGAACGCGTTCATCTCGCCGCCGACCGCGTCGATCGCGGAGGAGATGTCCAGGGCGCTGCGCTTGCGGGTGCCCTTGAAGAGCAGGTGCTCCAGGTAGTGGGTGGCGCCGTTCAGGGCCGGGGTCTCGTCGCGGGAGCCGACGTGGGCCCAGATACCGAAGGTCGCGGAGCGGACCGAGGGCAGGGTCTCGGTGACGATGCGCAGGCCGCCCGGGAGGGTGGTCTTGCGGACCGTGCCGATGCCGTGTTCGCCCTTGATCAGGGTTTGGGTACGGGCGACGGCCCGCGCCTCCGAGGAGGTGCGGGCCGTCGCCTTGGAGCCACGGGACGTCACTGGTCGGCGTCGTCCTTCTTCTCTTCGTCGCCCTCTTCGCCCTCGATCACGGGGATCAGGGAGAGCTTGCCGCGGGAGTCGATCTCGGCGATCTCGACCTGGACCTTCTGGCCCACGCCGAGGACGTCCTCGACGTTCTCCACGCGCTTGCCGCCGGCGAGCTTGCGGATCTGCGAGATGTGCAGCAGACCGTCCTTGCCGGGCAGCAGGGAGACGAACGCGCCGAAGGTGGTCGTCTTCACGACCGTGCCCAGGTAGCGCTCGCCGACCTCGGGCATGGTCGGGTTGGCGATGCCGTTGATCGTGGCGCGGGCGGCCTCGGCGGCCGGTCCGTCGGCGGCACCGATGTAGATGGTGCCGTCGTCCTCGATCGTGATGTCGGCGCCCGTGTCCTCCTGGATCTGGTTGATCATCTTGCCCTTGGGGCCGATGACCTCACCGATCTTGTCGACGGGGATCTTCACGGTGATGATCCGCGGCGCGTTCGGGGACATCTCGTCCGGCGTGTCGATCGCTTCCATCATCACGTCGAGGATGTGGAGGCGGGCGTCACGGGCCTGCTTGAGGGCGGCGGCCAGGACGGAGGCGGGGATGCCGTCCAGCTTGGTGTCGAGCTGGAGGGCGGTCACGAACTCCTTGGTGCCGGCGACCTTGAAGTCCATGTCGCCGAAGGCGTCCTCCGCACCGAGGATGTCGGTGAGGGTGACGTAGTGCGTCTCGCCCTCGATCTCCTGGGAGATCAGGCCCATGGCGATACCGGCGACGGGGGCCTTGAGCGGCACACCGGCGTTCAGCAGCGACATGGTGGAGGCGCAGACCGAGCCCATGGACGTCGAGCCGTTGGAGCCGAGAGCCTCGGACACCTGACGGATCGCGTACGGGAACTCCTCGCGCGTCGGCAGCACCGGCACGAGCGCGCGCTCGGCGAGGGCGCCGTGGCCGATCTCGCGGCGCTTCGGGGAGCCGACGCGGCCGGTCTCACCGGTGGAGTACGGCGGGAAGTTGTAGTTGTGCATGTAGCGCTTGCGGGTCACCGGGGAGAGGGTGTCCAGCTGCTGCTCCATGCGGAGCATGTTCAGGGTGGTGACGCCCAGGATCTGGGTCTCGCCACGCTCGAACAGCGCCGAGCCGTGCACGCGCGGGATGGCCTCGACCTCGGCGGCCAGGGTGCGGATGTCGGTGACACCGCGGCCGTCGATGCGCTTCTTCTCCTTGATGACGCGCTCACGGACCAGGGACTTGGTCAGCGAGCGGTACGCGGCGGAGATCTCCTTCTCGCGGCCCTCGAACTGCGGGAGCAGCTTCTCGGCGGCGAGCGCCTTGACGCGGTCCAGCTCGGCCTCGCGCTCCTGCTTGCCGGCGATGGTGAGCGCCTGGGCCAGCTCGGGCTTGACGGCGGCGGTGAGTGCCTCGAGGACGTCGTCCTGGTAGTCCAGGAAGATCGGGAACTCACCGGTCGGCTTCGCGGCCTTGGCGGCGAGGTCGGCCTGGGCCCGGCACAGCACCTTGATGAAGGGCTTCGCGGCGTCCAGACCGGCGGCGACGACCTCCTCGGTGGGGGCCTCGGCGCCGCCCTCGACCAGCTTGATGGTCTTCTCGGTGGCCTCGGCCTCGACCATCATGATCGCGACGTCGCCGTCCTCCAGGGTGCGGCCCGCGACGACCATGTCGAAGACGGCGTCCTCGAGCTCGGTGTGCGTCGGGAACGCCACCCACTGGCCGCGGATCAGCGCGACGCGGACGCCGCCGATCGGGCCGGAGAAGGGCAGGCCGGCCAGCTGCGTGGACGCGGAGGCGGCGTTGATCGCCACGACGTCGTACAGGTGGTCGGGGTTGAGGGCCATGATCGTCGCGACGACCTGGATCTCGTTGCGCAGGCCCTTCTTGAAGGACGGGCGCAGCGGGCGGTCGATCAGGCGGCAGGTGAGGATCGCGTCCTCGGAGGGCCGGCCCTCGCGGCGGAAGAAGCTGCCGGGGATCTTGCCGGCGGCGTACATCCGCTCCTCGACGTCCACCGTGAGGGGGAAGAAGTCGAGCTGGTCCTTGGGGTTCTTCGAGGCGGTGGTCGCCGACAGCACCATGGTGTCGTCGTCCAGGTAGGCCACGGCGCTGCCGGCGGCCTGACGGGCCAGACGGCCGGTCTCGAAGCGGATGGTGCGGGTGCCGAAGGCGCCGTTGTCGATGACGGCCTCGGCGTAGTGGGTCTCGTTCTCCACCAGCGGTTTCTCCATTACGTGTCGTCTTTTGTCCCGCGCGCCCGTGTGGCGGGGGGACGGGGCGGAGAAGCGCGCGTCCGGTGCGGGCCGGTCTTCGATCGAAGCACCCGGGGTGCAGTCCCCGGGGGCCACTACCGAGGACCGGCGGCGGCGAGGTGCGCTTCTCCTCGTTCGGTGCGCGCGTTCCGCGCGCGTTTTCGTTCGTTGTCGTGCGTCGTGCGTCTCGTGTTCTGTTACCACATTACAAAGCAGCGGCGACAGTGCGCACGTACAGCAAAGGGAGCGGCCCCCGAACGATGGGAACCGCTCCCTTCACGGCGTCTTACTTGGCGCCCGCCGCACCGCGGCGGATGCCGAGGCGCTCGACCAGCGCACGGAAGCGCTGGATGTCCTTCTTGGCGAGGTACTGCAGCAGCCGGCGGCGCTGGCCGACCAGGATCAGCAGACCACGACGGGAGTGGTGGTCGTGCTTGTGGGTCTTGAGGTGCTCGGTCAGGTCGGAGATCCGACGGGACAGCAGAGCGACCTGGACCTCGGGGGAGCCGGTGTCGCCCTCCTTGGTACCGAACTCGGTGATGATCTGCTTCTTCACTGCGGCGTCGAGCGACACGCGTACTCCTCTGGTCTGTGAGTGGCCACCGAGTGCCCCCGGTCTACGTCTCGGGGGATCTTCCGTGACTCGGAAGGCGGGGATCCGCTGGGCGCGACCTCCAGGGCTCGGGGGCTCCGGGGGCGCGTACACAAACGGCCGTCACCCAGCGTACCAGCCTGGGCGCTCGCCTCCGCGCGGGGCTCCGGCGGCGGGGCCCTCACCCCCACGGGCACGGACATGCACAAACCGCTGACCAGGCCAATCGCGGCCACTAGGGTAGCCGCACAGCCGACCGCAGGACAGGAAGGACCGAGCCGCGATGGCCGATGCCGAGGACCTCGAACTCAAGGCGCGCAAGGACCGGGAGCGGGACGAGCTCTACTCCCTCGACATCTCCGGCGTCGAATGGCACAGCGCGCCCGGCACCGAGGAGCACGAGGAGCGCGTCGAGATCGCGTACCTGCCCGCCGGTGCCGTGGCGATGCGGTCGTCGCTCGACCCGGACACCGTGCTGCGGTACACGGAGGCGGAGTGGCGGGCTTTCGTGCTGGGCGCGCGCGACGGGGAGTTCGATCTGGAGCCGGCGCCGCGGGACGGGGACGCCGGGCCGCGGTGAACCGGGGCGGAGGGGTACCGACAGGTCTCAGGGCTTCTCCGCCGCGCCGCTCCCGATGCCCAGGACCAGATAGAGCCACTCCTTCTTCTGCCCGCCCGAGGGACCGTTCGCGGACTTGCGGCCGAAGAAGATCCGGCCGTTCTGGACGACGATGTCGTTCTCGTTCATCACCGTCATCGTCTGGGCCTCGGCCGGGAGGCCGAAGTAGAGGTACGGGATCTCCTCGTCCGTGTCCGGGTCGAGCGCGACCAGCGCGTTCGGTGCGATGTGGTCCTCGCTCAGGCGCAGGGCCAGCAGCCGGTCGCCGCTCATCCGCACCGGCTGGAGCAGGGAGCCCGGGCCGGAGTCGAACTTCTTCGTCGTACGGCCCGTCTTCAGGTCGAAGCCGATGATCCAGTTGGAGACCTGCTTCTCGAGCTGGTCCTTGCTGCGGATGAAGACCTGGTCCGTGCCGACGGCGATGGTCGGGCACTCGTCGATGACCAGGTAGTCCGTGTAGGAGCAGTCGGCCACGTACGCGCCGTTGCGCAGGCTGATCGTGGCGCGGTCGCGGCCCTTGTCGTCGAGGGAGAGCAGGTCGGTGATCTCGATGTCGCCGCCCGAGACGGCGAGAACGGCCGGCTCGGTGGAGGGCACCTTGAGGTCGCGGATGCCCTCGGCGGCGGAGTAGGTCCACACGGTCCGTCCCGTGGCGGGGTCGACCTTGCGCACCTTGTAGCCGGTGTACTGGTAGGAGGTGTCCGGCACGCTCTTGTCACCGCTCCGGCACATCTGGCGGACGATCAACGCGCGTCCGCCCGCGGCGCCCATGTCCTGGCACGGGCCGGTGGCCGTGGTGGACCAGCGGCGCTCGCCCTTCTCCATGCCGTACCCGGTGGTGCCGCCGCCCCAGGTCACGACGACCGTGCCGTGCGTCAGGGTCACGCTCGGCCGGTCCTGGCCGGTGTTCGCGGCCGGTTCGGGGCCGGACGAGGAGGTGGGGAAGCGGGCCTCCCACACCATGCGTCCGTCGTCGAGGTCGACGAAGGCGACCTGGTTGCAGTAGGCGTCCTGGGCCCAGTCGTTGGCCCGGAAGAGGACGGCGGTGCGGTTGTCGCCGGTCACGTGGGGGGTGTAGCCGCAGATGGGGCCGTCCAGCCCGAGCTTCCACTCTTCCTTGCCGGGCTCGATGTCGGTGCCGACGCGCATGCCGACGAGGGTCTTGTTGATGCCCTTGGCGAGGATGCGGTCGGTGGCCCACATGCCCGGCATCTCCACGCGCTCGCCGGGGTTCATGTCGTCCACGGAGAACCGGAAGGCCATCTCCCCCACGGTGCTCGCGGGTTGCTTCTCGACCGTCTCCCGTACGTCGAGGGGGCCGGGTGCTCGCGCGGCCCCCTTCGCGTCCGGGGACGCGCCCTTGCCGCCCTCGCCGCCCCACAGGAGCCAGCCTCCGGTGCCCAACGCCGCGACGAGAACGACCGCGAGCAGTGCGGTCAGTGCCTTGCGCGCCTTCCGCCCGGGCTTCCGTTCGTGGGTCTGCGCGGCCGGCGGGGACGGGGGCATCGAGGGGGGCGGGCCGAAGCTCACGCGTGGGTCCTCTTCCTGGTCATGGGATTTTCCCGCGAAGGGATGACGACGAGCGCCCCTACTATGCCGGTGCCTTGATCACTCGTGGGTACCGGAGAGCCCCTTCCGACCGCTTTCTGTCCGACTTGTTCACTGATGTGATGTGGCGGATGCACGGATTCGGAAACGAGATACGGCACTTCAGGGCAGGCTGTGACGCAATGGGCGGATGCTGAGGTGAGGACGGGGCTGCCGGGGCGGGGCGTGTGGTGATTAGGCTGGTGTCCGGCGCGACGCCGGAACCCGTGGCCGGGGCGTCGGCGTCGTACGGGGAGGGCCGACGATCGGACGACCTCGTTTCACTTCGGACAACGTCGGACGACAAACACGGTCGCCCCAGCACGGCTTGAGGGGATCGACCACACCAGGAGGAACTGTGAGCAGCGATCGGGACGGGATCCGCGGGGGCTGGGCGACACCCGGCGATGACCAACCCGACGCGGAGTCCGCGGTCGAGACGACGGGCGAGTTCACCATCGACTACGCCCCGCCCGCCTGGTACACGCAGAACGCTTCGAGCGACTCGGGTCAGGGACCGGGGCAGAGCCAGGGGCAGGGGGCAGGGGCGACGGGGAGTTCCGACTCCGGTTCCGGTTCCGGTTCCGCTTCTGGCAGCGCCGCTCCTTCCGTACCGCCCGCTCCTCGTGGGCCGGTTCCTCCACTTCCGGGACTGACGCCCCCGCCCCACGCGGCTGGGGCCCACGGCTCCACCTCCTATCCGGCCCCCTCGCCCGGGGCACCCTTCACCCCGCCGCCCCCGGCCCCGGGCACCGCGTTCACGCCGCCTCCGCCGCCCGCTCCGGGCACCGCCTTCACTCCGCCTCCGCCGCCGGGCCCGGGGGCGCCTTTCACTCCGCCCGCGCCGTCGGCCGGGGGTCCGACCGGAGTTCCCAAGCTGCCGGTCGGGAGCGGCTTCGAGCCCCAGCAGCCGCAGCAGCGCGAGGACTCCGAGCCCGAGGCGGAGGCGGACGCGCGGGTGAGGTCCGAGCCGGAGGGCGGGGCGGCCCCGGCATCCGTCGGGGACCCGGCCTCCCCGACGGCCGTACCGGCGTTTCCGGGCGGTGGATTCCAGCTCCAGGCGCCCGCTCCCCCGCCGGTCGGGGAGCCGGAGCCCGAGGAGGAACCCGGCAACGGTGACCTGGAGAGCGGCGCCACCATGCGTTTCTCCGCCGCCGCCCTGAAGCGGGAGATCGCCGAGCGCGACGCGGCGGCGGACAACGCCGGGGAGGACGACGAGCGACCGCGGTCGGAGGCCGAGGCGGAAGCGGGCGACGAGGTCGAAGCGGGTGTGGGCGTCGGGGACGACGCACCGGCGCTCCTCGATGAGACCGGTGAGACCGGGGAGGCCGGTGAGACCGGTGATGACTCGCCGGACGAGGCCGACGAGGCTCGCTCGGTGGCGGACGAGGACGTGGCGCCCGAGCACGCGGACGGTCCCCGACTCGGCGACGCGCAGGGCGAGGACGACGTCCGGGGCGCGGACGGCGCGGACGGCACGGTCACGGAGGACGAGGGCGGCACGGCCGATACCGCCGACGCGTCCGACCCGGTTGACGCCTCCGACCCTCTTGACGCGTTCAGCACGGCTGCCGCGTCCGACAGGGCCGATGCGGCCGACGACGATGCCGAGTCGCAGGCTCCGGCTCCGGCTCCGGCTCCGGCTCCGGCTCCGGCTCCGGCTCCGGCTCCGGGCAGCGTGCCCGAGGGCGGTGTCCTGGCGGAGGACGAGCCCGAGGACGCGGTGCCCGAGCCCGAGGACAGCCGGGTGTCCGCGCCGGACGTCGTGACGCCGGCCGCCGCCGAGCCCGCCGACGCCGTTCCGGCCGGCAGCGCGGCCGCGGATGCCGCACCCCGGGACGCCGCTCCCGAGGACGCCGTCCCGGCCGACGCACCGCCCGCAGCGCAGGGTGCTGTGCCGCCGCTGCCTCCGTCGTACCCTCCCGCCGCCCCGGCCCCGGCGAACCAGTGGCCCGCCGAGCCGCAGCCCGCCCCCGCCGCGCCGGCGCAGCAGCAGCCCCCGTTCCAGCCGCAGGCGCCCCAGCCCGCGCCCGCCGCGTGGAACCCGCCGGCCACCGCACCGACGCCACCGAACCAGGCGTTCCCGAACCAGGCGCCCCAGCCGCCCGCGCCGCAGCAGGGCTACGGCTTCCCGCAGCCGGGCGCCACGGCTCCCGCGGCACCGCAGCCGCCGGTCCAGCAAGCGGGCGGTGCTCCCGCCCCGGCGGCCGGCCCCGCCGGTTACGGGTTCCCGCACCCCGGCGCGGCGACCCCCCAGGCCCCGGCGCAGCCGGGTGCCTACGGCTTCCCGCAGGCACCCGCACCGCAGGAGGCGCACGGGCAGGCCCAGCAGCCCCCGGCCCACCCCGGCATGCCGCAGCCCGGCGTACCGCAGCAGGGGCAGCCGGAGGGTGCGGGCCAGGCGCCCCAGGCCGCACAGCAGGGCTTCGCTCCGCAGGGTTCCCCGGCCCCGCCCGCGGGTCAGCCGACGGCCCAGCCGGAGCAGGCCGCACCGACCCCGCCGGTCCCGCCCGCCCAGCAGGCGCACCAGGCGGCTCCGCTCCCCCAGCAGGCACACCCGGAGCAGAACCCCCAGCCCCAGGCCCCCCATCAGCCGCACCAGCCACAGCCGCAGCCGCAGCCCGTCGACCCCCGTCTCGGTGCCGCCTGGCCGCAGCCCATGCAGCACGACCAGCGTCAGCCCACCAACCCGGGTGCCGCGCCGCTCGGTTACACCGCGGCCGTCGAGCTGTCCTCGGACCGGCTGCTCAACAACAAGAAGCAGAAGGCGAAGAGCAGCCGTCCCGCGGCCGGCGGCTCGCGCTTCAAGCTGGGCGGCAAGAAGGAGGAGGCCGAGCGGCAGCGGAAGCTGGAGCTGATCCGCACCCCGGTGCTCTCCTGCTACCGCATCGCGGTCATCAGCCTCAAGGGCGGTGTCGGCAAGACGACGACCACCACCGCCCTCGGCTCCACGCTCGCCACCGAGCGGCAGGACAAGATCCTCGCGATCGACGCCAACCCGGACGCCGGTACGCTCGGCCGCCGCGTGCGGCGTGAGACCGGGGCGACCATCCGCGACCTCGTCCAGGCGATCCCGTACCTCAACTCGTACATGGACATCCGGCGGTTCACCTCCCAGGCCGCCTCCGGGCTGGAGATCATCGCCAACGACGTCGACCCGGCCGTGTCCACGACCTTCAACGACGAGGACTACCGCCGCGCCATCGACGTGCTCGGCAAGCAGTACCCGATCATCCTCACCGACTCCGGTACCGGTCTGCTCTACAGCGCCATGCGCGGTGTGCTCGACCTCGCCGACCAGCTCATCATCATCTCCACGCCGTCCGTGGACGGTGCGAGCAGCGCCAGTACGACGCTGGACTGGCTCTCCGCGCACGGGTACGCGGACCTGGTGTCCCGTTCCCTCACCGTCATCTCCGGGGTGCGCGAGACCGGCAAGATGATCAAGGTCGACGACATCGTCGCGCACTTCCAGACGCGCTGCCGGGGTGTGGTCGTGGTGCCGTTCGACGAGCACCTGGCCGCCGGTGCCGAGGTCGACCTCGACATGATGCGGCCCAAGGTGCGGGAGGCGTACTTCAACCTCGCGGCGATGGTCGCGGAGGACTTCGTCCGCCACCAGCAGTCGCACGGGCTGTGGACGTCCGACGGCAACCCGCCGCCGGTCGCGGCCCCGCCCATGCCGGGACAGTCCGTGCCCGGTCAGCCGATGCCGGGTCAGCCCATGCCGGGACAGCCGCTGCCGGGCCAGCCCGGACAGTACGCCCAGCCGGGCCAGGCACAGCCTCAGCCGGGGCAGCCGTATCCCCAGCAGCCCGGACAGCCGTACCCCCAGCCGCAGCCGGGGCAGCCCTACCCGCAGCCCGGCCAGCCCTATGCCCAGCCGGGACAGCCGCCGGCGCAGCCCGGGTACGGATATCCGCAGCAGCCGGGGCAGACGCCTCCCCCGCCGCAGCAGTAGCCCCGCCGGGGCCGACGACGAAGGGCGGCCGGTGCTGGTGAGCACCGGCCGCCCTTCGTCATCCTGACGCCCCTGGCGTCACGACGCCGCCGCGACCAACTGCCGGCAGCGCTCGACGTCCTCGCCCATCTGCTCCAGCAGCGCGTCCAGCGTGTCGAACTTCGCCTGCCCGCGGACGAAGGCCAGGAAGTCCACGGCGACGTGCAGCCCGTACAGGTCGAGGCCCACACGGTCGATCGCGTACGCCTCCACGGTGCGCTCGGTGCCCTCGAACTGCGGGTTGGTGCCGACGGAGATCGCGGCCGGCATCACCTCGCCCTGGGCGTGCAGCCAGCCGGCGTAGACGCCGTCGGCCGGGACGGCGGTGTGCGGGAGGGTCTCGACGTTGGCCGTGGGGAAGCCCAGTTCGCGGCCGCGCTGCGCGCCCCGGACGACGACGCCCTCGACGCGGTGCGGACGGCCCAGGATCTCGGCGGCGCCCGCCACGTCGCCCTCGGCGACCAGCCGGCGCGTCAGGGTGGAGGAGAACGGCTCGCCGCCGCCCGCCTCTCCGGTGACGTACAGGTCGACGACCTCGACCTCGAAGTCGTAGACCTTGCCCTGCTCGGTGAGGAAGTCGACGTTCCCGGCGGCCTTGTGGCCGAAGCGGAAGTTGGGGCCCTCGACGACTGCCTTGGCGCGGAGCCTGTCGACCAGGACCTTGACCACGAAGTCGGCCGCGGACAGCTTCGAGAACTCGGTGGTGAAGGGGAGGATCAGCACCGCGTCCACGCCCAGGTCCGCCATGAGTTCGGCGCGGCGGTGGTGCGGGGCGAGCAGCGGCGGGTGGCTGCCGGGGCGGACGACCTCGCTGGGGTGCGGGTCGAAGGTGACGACGACGGCCGGGACGCCCAGCTCGCGGGCGCGGTCGACGGCGTGCTTGATGATCAGCTGGTGCCCTCGGTGGACACCGTCGTAGGAGCCGATGGTGACGACGCTGCGTCCCCAGTCCTCGGGGATGTCCTCCAAGCCACGCCAGCGCTGCACTGTGTCTGCTCCTTGTCGCAAACTCGTCGGAGTCGATGCCTCTTACGCAGCTCTAAGAGTGCCATGCCGCCCGCCTGGCGCCCGCATCGGCATGGGGGCTGTGACGGGGTGCACGCCGGGCTCGCCCGGTGGCCCGTGGTTCAGGCGGGGACCCGTGCGCCCGCCAGGCCCTCGATGGTGCGGCGTGCGCTGGGTCCCACCAGCGCGGCCCAGTCCCCGGGTGCGTCGGCCAGCCAGTCGGTCAGCTGGCCGGCGAAGTCGGGAAGGTGGCGGGCCAGCTCGACCAGGCCCCGGTCGAAACGGGTGGCCCCGTCGGGGGTGCGCACCAGGAGCCGGCCGGTGCGCAGGACCAGATTCCGCCGGGCCTCACCCTGGCACCGGGCCGCCGCGTGCAGCAGCGCGTCGAGCACGGCGGGGTCGTGCTCGTGGGTCAGGAGGTGCTCGCGCAGCTCGTGGCGGAGCAGGCCGTGACCGGTGGTGCCGTCACCGGCGAGGACACCGGCGAGCGCGGCCCGCACCGGCTCGGGTCCCGCGTCCAGCAGCCCGGTGACCAGCGGGTGGAGCACGGCGCGGGCCGTCGGATCATGGTCGAGGCGCCGGTCGACGTAGGCGGCCACGTGCCCGGCGGTCTCGGGACGCTCCACCACGGTCTCACCGACGAGCACGGCCACCCGGTGGGCCAGCGCGGGCGGGGTGGCGTCGGCGAGTCTGCGCAGCGCCTCCCCGGCGTCCGGACCGAGCAGCCTGGCCCGGAAGGCGGCCAGGACGGGCTCCGGGTGGGTCGGCAGGGCGGTGGCCATCGCGCTCGGCGGAAGGTACGGGTCGCCCGACGCGAAGCGGGAGAGGGCTCGGGGGAGGTGGCGGTCGCGGCTGCTGGGGTCCATGACGAGGAGGGCGAGGGCTCCGCCGTGCAGCCGCTCGTCGGCGGGTCCGGCGAGCAGGAGCAGGGCGGCGTGGCGGAGCAGGGTGCGGTCGGCGCCGGTGCGGGCGTGCGGGGCGGTGCGCAGGCCGTGGGTCACCGCGGCCGCCCGCCGGTCCGCCCGCTCGTCGCGTGCCCAGCGCTCCACGGCCCGGCAGAGGGCGGAGGGTTCCTCCTCGGCCAGGACGGCGAGCAGTTCGTCGGCCCGGCGGTGGGAGCTGTCGGCGAGCGCCTCGGTGAGGGCGTCCAGGCCGCGGTGGCGATGGGTGTGCAGCAACGCCTGGGCGGCCGTGGCGACGGTGGCGTGGGGGGTTGCGGGGAGCGGTCGTTCGTCGTCGAACCAGCGGACCAGGAGCGGTTGCACGGTGGTGGGGTCGGCGGCGAGCAGCCGGGCGACGGTGTCGAGGTGCCGGGGGCCCGGTTCGTGCGGGGGCCCGTCGGCGAGGACGAGGCGGCGCAGCAGGTCCAGGCGCGTGGCTTCGGGCAGTCGCAGGGTGGTCCAGAACGCCGGTCCGAACTCGCCCCGGCCGCGGGGCTCTTCGCCGCCGCGCTCCGCGATGCCGTCGGCGAGCAGGCGCAGCACGTCCGTGTAGGGAGTGGCGTCGGGCACGCGGGTGAGCACCTCGGTGAGCAGCCGGGCGGCCCACCACGCGTACGGGTCGGCGTCGAGGGCGGTCACCAGCTCTTCGAGGGTCAGGGCGAGTTGGGGGACGCCGTGCTGGCGGGCGAGGAGCAGCAGGGCCTCCGCGACGGGGCCGATGCGGTGGTGGGGCACGGGGAGGGTGTGCGGGTGGTGAGGGGCTCCGCGCTGGTGCACGAGGGCGCGCAGGGCTTCGTGCAGGTCGAGGTGGGTGCCCTGGATCCAGTCGGCCAGTTCCTCGTGGGCGAAGCGGTAGCCGTCGCCCGCCGGGACGAGGAGTCCTTCGGCGAGTACGGCCGTCGCCCAGCCGGTGCCGCCGCCGAGCCGTGCGGGGGCCGGCCCCCACGGGAAGACCGCCTCGAACGACTCCCGGTCCAGCTGGCCCTGGCCGGGGGCGAGGCTGCGCCGGGCCGCCTCGTGCACCTGCCCGGAGACCTTCGCCGCGAGCCGGCGTACGGCGGTGCCGCGCAGGCCGTTCTCCTCGGCCAGTCGGGTGGCGATGCGCAGGCACATCAGGTCGAGGTGGGCCGCGAAGACCGCGTCCCGGTCGACTCTGACGGGTGGCGGGACGCCGGGCAGCGCCTCGTGGACCTCGGCGAGCAGGCGGAGGGTGAGGGGGTGCCGGGCGTCCGGGTCGGCGAGGGCGCCTTCCGGCAGCCGGTAGCGGGCCCGTGCCTGTCGGGCCTCGTCGTCGGTCAGGTCGCCGAGGCGGACGCAGGGCGGGTGTCCGCCACCGGGGGCCGCCGACGGGCCGCCTGCGGGCACGGGTCCGGACGGTGCGGCGGCGGGCACCGGCTCGGACAGGCCATCGGCGGGCACGGGTGCGGAGGGGCCGGCGGCGGGCACGGGTCCGGAAGGGCCGGTGGCGGGCACGGGTCCGGATGGATCACCGGCAGGCGCAGGTCCGGAGGGGCCGGTGGCAGGCGCAGCTCCGAATGGATCACCGGCGCGCACAGGTCCGGACGGGACGGCGGCGGGCACAGGCCCGGACGGCGGCTTCGCGGCTGCCGGGGAGGGCAGGGGCTCGGCGGCCGTCCGTCCGCTCAGGGAGTCGGCAGGCCCCGGAGTGGACGGGATGCCTGCGGCCCCTGACCCGGAGGAGAAACCGGCGTGCCCCGGCCCGGAGGGGGCGTCGACGAGGGCCGCCCCAGACGGGAAGCCGACGGGGGCCTCCCCGGACGGGAGACCGACGGCCCCCGCCCCGGACCGGACACCGACGGGGCCCGGCTCGATGGCCCGTCCGTCGATGGCCCGTCCGTCGACGGACGCCCGCGGCCCGGCACGGTGACCGTCGTCGGAGTGCGGCCCCGCCCACGCCTCCCGTGCCACGGTCGGCCACGAACGGCCGGTGGGGAGGGCCGACCCGGCCCACGGCTCGGACGGTGCGCCCGCCCCGTACAGCATCTCGCGCGGGAACTCCGCCCCCGCCCGCTCCCAGTACTCGGCCCGACAGGCCACCACGAGCCGGGCACCCGTCTCGGCCAGCCAGGCAGCCGTGCCCTCGGTCCACTCGGGGAGACGGTGGGCCAGGACGGGCGGCATTTCCTCGGGGCCGTCGAGGAGAAGCAGGAGCGGGCGTCCGGCGTGGTGCGCGAGCCGGGAGAGGCGTTCCGGCGTGATGTCGCCGAGGCCGGAAGGGCGGGAACGGTCGGAGGCGGCGACGATGCGGGCGGCCCGGCCCAGCGCCCGGCGCGCCGCGTCCGCCACCGACATGTCGTCGTCGTGCAGATCGGCGCCGCGCAGCCACAGGGTGGGCGCGGGCTCCGCGCCCCGGGACCGGCGGGCGGCGAGGGCCGCCAGCTCGGTGGTACGGCCGCTGCCGGGGGCGCCGACCAGGCCCAGGACGCGGGCGCGGGCGTGGAGGTCCGTGAAGGCGGCGAACTCCCTCACCACCTCCGCGCGTTCCACGGGCGGGACGGGCTCGCCGCAGACCCCCGGCCACCCCGCCGGGCCCGGACCACCACCGGCGCCGAGCCCGCCACCACCGAAACCGAGGCTGCCCTCACCGACACCGAGCCTGTCGTCACCGACACCGACACCGAGCCCGCCGCCCTCGTGCGCACCGACGTCGCCCCGCAGGCCACCGCCGTCCCCCATGCCCAGGCCGGCGCCCATGCCCAGGCCGGCGTCCAGACCACCGCCACCGGCACCGCCCCGGCCGACCCCGGCTTGCGCGACCGCCGCCCCTCCCCGGACCGGCACCCCCGCCGGGCCGTCCTGCCCCACCTGGGTCGCGGTGAGGGCGAGCACTCCGGCCAGGTTGAGGTCGGCGCCGTAGGCCGGGACGGTCGCGGCGTTCTCGGCGAGCAGGTCGGCGAGGGGGCCGGGGGCGGCCGGCAGCGGGACGGCGAAGCCGACGTCGCTGTGTCCGGAGCTGAGCGCGGTGCCGAGGACGGCGAGGACCGCGCCGGTCGTCAGGTCGAGGACCGGCCCGCCGGCCGCGCCCCCGCCCAGCCGCAGGGCGTCCCGTCCCGCCGTGCCGACGGCGAGTTCCAGCGCGTCGGCGAGGCGGTGGAAGCGGTCGGTGGCCGCGTAGTGGACGTCGGTGGTGCCCAGCACCCGGGCCTCCCGCCAGCCGGCGGCGGCGATCCGGACATAGGTCCCGGCCTCGACCCTCTCCCTCGTGGTGACGGGCAGCGGGGGCACGCCGAGGCCCCCTTCGGCACGCACCAGGGCCAGACCGAGGGCGGGCAGCGAGGTCACGTCGGCGGCGGCCACGACGCGGCGGCGACCGCCGGCGGTGCTCAGCACGAGCCGGGACAGGCCGTCGACCGCCTCGTGACTGGTGACGACGGTGCCGCGGTGGTCGGCGACGAATCCGGTGCCGCGCGGGCGGCCGGCGAGGTCGTGGAGGCGGATCAGGGCGTCGTCGGGCGCGGGACGCGGCGCCTCGCCCTCCCCGGCCCCCGGTCCGGCGCACCCTTCCCGTGCACCGGGCCCGGATCGCCGTGCCATCCTGCCGCTCCCCGCCTCCCGGGACCGGTTCCGCGACGCCATCGCCGCACCTCCCCGCCGTACACCCGTGCTGTGCGTTCGACGGTAGGCGCGTGATGATCAGCGGGACAGCCGACCTGAGGAACGCGCCCCCTTCCACTCCCCCGGTTCACTCCGAGCGCCTGCCCGGACGGGTGAACAGTCGCGGAGAGTTGGATACACCTAGGGAGTGGGGGAACCGAGGGGGGTCGTGGAGCGGCGGCAAGGGAGGTCCCCGTGGTCGCCGCTCCACGGACAGGGCCCGCCGACGGGCCGGTCAGGCGAAGACGGCCAGGCTCTTGGCCTTGCCCTTCTGCTCCTCCACGAGGGCGAGGAAGCGGCCTTCCTGGTCGAAGACGGCGACGGCACCGACACCGGAGTATTCGTCCGGCATCTCCAGCCGCACACCGTTGAGCAGGAGCCGGGCGCGCCGGGCGTCCACCGTCCAGCCGGGGAAGGCGGCACGCGCCGCGTCCGCGACCGGCATGACGGTCAGCTCCTGCTGGAGCTGGTCCAGCGTCCTCGCGGCGTCCAGCTTGTAGGGGCCCACCCGGGTGCGGCGCAGCGCGGTGAGGTGGCCGCCGACCCCGAGGTCGGTGCCGAGGTCCCGTGCCAGGGCCCGGATGTAGGTCCCGGAGGAGCAGACCACCGAGACGACCAGGTCCAGCACCGGAGTGCCGTCCTCGGCGACGGCCTCCCGGATGTCGTACACGGCGAAGGAGGAGACCGTGACGGGCCGGGCGGGGATCTCGAACTCCTCGCCCTCGCGCGCCCGCTTGTAGGAGCGCACGCCGTTGATCTTGATGGCGCTGACCTTGGACGGCACCTGCATGATGTCGCCGGTCAGCTTGGCGACGGCCTTGTCGACGGCGTCCCGGGTGACCTTCGAGGCGTCCCGCGACTGGGTGATCTCGCCCTCGGCGTCGTCGGTGAGCGTCGTCTGCCCGAGCCTGATGGTGCCCAGGTACTCCTTCTCGGTGAGGGCGAGGTGCCCGAGGAGCTTGGTCGCCCGCTCCACGCCGAGGACCAGGACGCCCGTCGCCATCGGGTCGAGCGTGCCGGCGTGGCCGACCCGTCGCGTCCGGGCGATGCCCCGCATCTTGGCGACGACGTCGTGCGACGTGAAGCCCGACGGCTTGTCGACGATGACGAGGCCGTCGGGCGTGGTGTGCTTCTCGGTCATTTAGCGGTGTCGTCCGTCTCGTCGGCCCCGGCGTCCTCGTCGTCCTCGCCCGGCTTGCGGTACGGGTCCGCGTCACCGGCGTACGCGGCGCCCGCAGAGGCTTCGCGCACCTTGGCGTCGGACTGGCGTGCCTTGTCGAGGAGGTCCTCGATGTTCCGGGCGGTGTCCGGGAGGGCGTCCATGACGAAGGCCAGGGTCGGCGTGAACTTCACGCCCGCCGCCTTGCCGACCTCGGAGCGCAGGATGCCCTTGGCGCTCTCCAGACCGGCGGCCGCTGCCGCCCGCTCCTCGTCGTCCCCGTACACCGTGTAGAAGACGGTCGCCTCCCGCAGGTCACCCGTGACCCGGGTGTCCGTGATGGTGACGTGCGAGCCGAGCCGCGGGTCCTTGATCCCGCGCTGCAGCTTCTGGGCCACCACCTCTCGGATGAGGTCCGCCAGCCTTTTCGCCCGCGCGTTGTCGGCCACTGGTCCGTCTCCCGTTCTTTCTTCTCTGTGTTTCGTGGGTCTGTCGTGTTCGCGGTCAGTCGTCCTCGCCGTGGAAGCGCCGCCTGACGGACAGCAGTTCCACCTCGGGCCGGCCGGCCACCAGCCGTTCGCACCGGTCGAGTACGTCACTGAGGTGCCCCGCGTCGCCGGACACCATGGCCAGGCCGATGACGGCCCGGCGGTGGAGGTTCATGTGATCCACCTCCGCCGCGCTCACCGCGTACTTCCGCTGGAGTTCGGCGACGATCGGGCGGACGACGGAGCGCTTCTCCTTCAGCGAATGTACGTCGCCGAGGAGGAGGTCGAAGGACAGCGTCCCCACATACATGTGCAACCGGTTCACCCGCCGGTCCGGGATCGATGGCCCCGCCATCCACGGGCGGGGACATCAGAACCGTACAACGAACGGCCGGGGCCGATCGACGGATATTGCTCTCCGCCGACCGGCCCCGGACCGCACCGTCTTCGAAGTCGAGGGTGTTACACCCGCGGCTTCTCGCGCATCTCGTACGTCGCGATGACGTCGTCGACCTTGATGTCGTTGAAGTTTCCGAGGTTGATACCGCCCTCGAAGCCTTCGCGGATCTCGGTGACGTCGTCCTTGAAGCGACGCAGACCCTCGATGTTGAGGTTCTCCGCGATGACCTTGCCATCGCGCAGGAGGCGCGCCTTGGTGTTGCGCTTGACCTCGCCGGAGCGGATGAGAACACCCGCGATGTTGCCCAGCTTGGACGAGCGGAAGACCTCGCGGATCTCCGCCGTGCCCAGCTCGACCTCTTCGTACTCCGGCTTGAGCATGCCCTTGAGGGCCGCCTCGATCTCCTCGATCGCCTGGTAGATGACCGAGTAGTACCGGACGTCCACACCCTCGCGCTCGGCCATCTGCTGTGCCCGCCCGGCGGCGCGCACGTTGAAGCCGATCACGATGGCGTCGGAGCCCATCGCCAGGTCGATGTCGGACTCCGTGACCGCACCGACACCGCGGTGCAGGACGCGGATGTCGACCTCTTCGCCGACGTCCAGCTGGAGCAGCGAGGACTCGAGGGCCTCGACCGAACCGGAGGCGTCACCCTTGATGATCAGGTTCAGCTGCTGGACCTCGCCGGCCTTGAGCACCTTGTCCAGGTCCTCCAGCGACACGCGGCGCGTGCGCTTGGCGAACGCGGCGTTGCGCTCACGGGCGGCGCGCTTCTCCGCGATCTGGCGGGCCGTACGGTCCTCCTCGACCACGATGAAGTTGTCACCGGCGCCCGGGACGTTGGTCAGGCCGAGGACCTGGACCGGCGTCGAGGGACCGGCCTCGGCGACGTTGTTGCCGTTGTCGTCGAGCATGGCGCGGACGCGGCCGTAGGCGTCGCCCACCACCATCGTGTCGCCGACCCGCAGGGTGCCTCGCTGGACGAGGACCGTCGCCACGGCACCGCGGCCGCGGTCGAGACGGGACTCGATCGAGATGCCCTGCGCGTCCTGGTGCGGGTTGGCACGCAGGTCGAGCGAGGCGTCCGCGGTGAGGACCACGGCCTCCAGCAGGGAGTCGATGTGCAGACCCTGCTTGGCGGAGATGTCGACGAACATGGTGTCGCCGCCGTACTCCTCGGCCACCAGGCCGTACTCGGTCAGCTGACCGCGCACCTTGGTCGGGTCGGCACCCTCGACGTCGATCTTGTTGACCGCGACGACGATCGGGACCTCGGCCGCCTTGGCGTGGTTGAGCGCCTCGACCGTCTGCGGCATGACGCCGTCGTTGGCCGCGACGACCAGGATCGCGATGTCGGTCGACCGGGCACCACGGGCACGCATGGCGGTGAACGCCTCGTGACCCGGGGTGTCGATGAAGGTGATCTTGCGCTCTTCGTCGTTGACCTCGGTCGCGACCTGGTAGGCACCGATGTGCTGGGTGATGCCGCCGGCCTCGCCCGCGATGACGTTCGTCTTGCGGATGGCGTCGAGCAGTCGGGTCTTACCGTGGTCGACGTGACCCATGACGGTCACGACCGGCGGACGGACGACCAGGTCCTCCTCGGAGCCCTCGTCCTCGCCGAACTCCAGGTCGAAGGACTCGAGCAGCTCGCGGTCCTCCTCCTCCGGGCTGACGATCTGAACCGTGTAGTTCATCTCGTCGGCGAGGAGCTGGAGCGTCTCGTCGGAGACGGACTGGGTCGCGGTGACCATCTCGCCGAGGTTCATCATGACCGCGACGAGCGACGCCGGGTTGGCGTTGATCTTCTCCGCGAAGTCGGTGAGCGAGGCACCGCGCGACAGGCGAATGGTCTCGCCGTTGCCGCGAGGCAGCATCACGCCGCCGACCGACGGGGCCTGCATGGCCTCGTACTCCTGGCGCCTCTGCCGCTTCGACTTGCGGCCACGACGCGCGGGACCGCCGGGACGGCCGAAGGCGCCCTGCGTGCCACCACGGCCGCCGGGACCGCCGGGACGGCCACCGAAGCCGGGACGGCCACCGCCGCCGCCGAAGCCGCCGCCACCACCGGGACGACCGGCGAAACCGCCGCCGCCACCGGGACGACCGCCGCCACCGCCGCCGGGACGACCGGCGAAGCCGCCGCCGCCCGGACGACCGGCACCGCCGGGACGACCGGCACCGCCGGGACCGCGACCGCCGCCACCGGGGCCGGGACGCGGGCCGGCAGCGGGACGCTGCGGCATCATGCCCGGGTTCGGGCGCGGACCGCCGGGACGGGGACCGCCCTGGCCGCCCTGCGGACGCGGCATCGAGCCCGGGGTCGGGCGGTTGCCGCCCGGAGCCTGGGGACGAGGGCCGCCGCCCTGGCCGGGAGCCTGCGGACGGGGACCGGCGCCGGGGGCACCGGGGCCACCGGGGCGCGGGCCGCCCTGCGGACGGGGCGCCTGCGGGCGCGCCATGCCGGCGTTGCCGCCGGAGGTGAAGGGGTTGTTGCCCGGACGCGGGCCGCCGGGGCGGCCGCCGGGACGCTGACCCGGGGCACCGGGACGCTGGCCACCGGGACGGCCCTGGCCGCCCTGCTGGCCGCGGTCCTGACCCGGACCGGCCGGACGGGCGCCACCGGGCTTGGGGGCGCCGGGACGCGCGCCACCGGGCTTCGGGCCGGCCGGAGCCGGGGACGAAGCGGCCGGGGCCGACGGCGGAGCGGTGAACTCCGGGGCGGCCGGGGCCGGACGCGGCGCGGGCTTCGGGCCCGGCGTCGGACGCGGACCCTGGGAGGGCGCCGGCGCGGGGGCCGACGGAGCCGCGGGCTGCTGGGCGGCCGGGGGCTTGGGGGCGGCCGGAGCCGCCGGACCCGGACGGGGCGCAGCCGGGCGGGCCGCCTGCGCCGGGGACGGCGCCGACGGCCTGGGGGCAGCCTTCTTCGGGGCCGCGGGACGACCGGCGGACCGGCCGTTTCCGCCACCCTGCTGGAAGGCGTCTGTCAGCTTGCGTACTACGGGCGCTTCGATCGTCGAAGACGCCGAACGGACGAATTCACCGAGTTCCTGGAGCTTGGCCATGACGACCTTGCTCTCGACACCGAACTCCTTGGCGAGTTCGTAGACCCGGACCTTAGCCACTTCGCTCCTCTGAGGTCCGGGTTGCGTCCGGACCGTCGCTAGTTCATGGGCGTACTCATCGCGTACTCATCGAGTGCTCATCGCAATCTCGACCTGCTTTCGACTCGCGAGGTACCAGGCCGCACGGGGTTCCGTGCGGCACGTCTTCCTTAGCACGTCGCCGACATGCTGCTGTCAGCAACCTTGTGCCTGCTCGACGTAGTGGCGCAACGCCTTTACGTCGAGCGGTCCCGGGACGCGGAGCGCCCGTGGGAACGCCTTGCGGCGCACTGCCTGGTCGACACAGACCGGTGCGGGGTGCACGTACGCACCCCGGCCGGGCAGCGTACCGCGTGGATCGGGGGCGCATTCGCCCTCGACCGCCACGGTGCGCAGCAGCTCGCTCTTGACCGCTCGCTCCCGGCACCCCACGCAGGTGCGCTCGGGGCGTGCTCGGGTACGTGTCCGGCCAGACACTCCTAAGTCTACCTCCCCGGACCGACCTCACCCCTTTGGGGCAAGAATCGAACACACGCCGCACGCCAGACTGTCGTGATCTCAGCGCCGCGCGGCTTGGATCTATTCCCCCACTACCCGCCGGAAGGCCCGGTTCTACTCCCGGTTCCCGCCGGAGGGCTGGTCGGAGGGCTGCTCGGTGTCCGGACGGATGTCGATCCGCCAGCCGGTCAGCCGGGCCGCGAGGCGGGCGTTCTGGCCCTCCTTGCCGATGGCCAGCGACAGCTGGTAGTCCGGCACGATCACCCGGGCGGAGCGGGCCGCCAGGTCCACGATCTCCACCTTGGAGACGCGGGCCGGGGAGAGCGCGTTCGCCACCATCTCGGCCGGGTCGTCCGACCAGTCGACGATGTCGATCTTCTCACCGTTCAGCTCGCCCATGACGTTGCGCACCCGGCCGCCCATGGGACCGATGCAGGCGCCCTTGGCGTTCAGACCCGAGCGGGTGGAGCGCACCGCGATCTTGGTGCGGTGGCCGGCCTCACGGGCGATCGCGGAGATCTCGACCGACCCGTCGGCGATCTCCGGGACCTCCAGGGCGAAGAGCTTCTTCACCAGATTGGGGTGGGTGCGGGAGAGCGTCACGGAGGGGCCGCGCACGCCCTTGGCCACCCGGACGACGTACGACCGCAGGCGGGTGCCGTGCGGGTAGGACTCGCCGGGGACCTGCTCCTGCACCGGCAGGATGGCCTCCAGCTTGCCGATGTCGACCAGTACGTTCTTCGGGTCGCGGCCCTGCTGGACCACGCCGGTGACGATGTCGCCCTCACGGCCGGCGTACTCGCCGAGCGTCGCGTCGTCCTCGGCGTCGCGCAGCCGCTGCAGGATGACCTGCTTGGCGGTGGTGGCCGCGATGCGGCCGAAGTCGGACGGGGTGTCGTCGAACTCGCGGGGCGCCTGGCCCTCCTCGAGGTCGTCGGGGTCCTCCTTCGCCCACACGGTCACGTGCCCGGTCTCCCGGTTGAGCTCCACGCGCGCGTGCCGGCGGCTTCCCTCGGTGCGGTGGTAGGCGATGAGGAGGGCCGACTCGATCGCCTCGACCAGCAGGTCGAAGGAGATCTCCTTCTCCCGGACCAAACCCCGCAGGGCGCTCATGTCGATGTCCACGGCTACGCCTCCTCCTCTTCCGTCGTGTTCACGCTGTTGTTCTCGGTGTCGTGCTCAGGGTCATGCTGGGTGTCGTGCTCGGTGCTCTCGGAAGGCTTGGGGGCCTTGGCGCCGCCGTCGTCCTTGCGGTTGAACTCGACCTGGACGCGGGCCTTGTCGATCTCGCCGAAGGCGATCCTGCGGGTGGTGGCCTTGCGGCCCTTGACCCCGGGGACCTCCAGGTCGAGGCCGTCGTCGTCGACGCCGAGGATGCGGGCGACCAGTTCGCCGCCCTCGTGGAGCTGGAACCGCACCAGGCGGTCCGTGGCGCGCACGAAGTGGCGGTGCTCGGTGAGGGAGCGCTCGGCGCCCGGGGTGCCGACCTCCAGGGTGTACTCCGCGTCGCCCATCGCGTCGGTCTCGTCGAGCTTCGCCGAGAGCGCGCGGCTCACATCGGCGATCCGGTCCAGGTCGGCGCCGGTGTCGGAGTCGACGACCACCCGCAGCACACGCTTGCGGCCGACCGAGTCCACCGCGATCTCCTCGAGGTCCAGTCCCTGGGAGGCGACGAGCGGCTCAAGCAGCTCTCGCAGCCTCTCGCTCTGGGTGGTGCTCATCCGGGTGACTCCTCGGCCGCGTGTGCTGTTGTGGGATGGGTCGCGTGTCTGGTCAAAGGGTATCCGGTCCCGGGGGGTGTTGCCGTCCACCCCCGGCTCGGCGGCGCACGACGGGGGCGGTGGGGCGGGCGGGATCGGCGGTGCCGAAGGGGGGTGCCGAAAGGTGGTGTCCGGGCTGGGCCCGGGTACCGTGATCACGGGCGGGCCGCAGCGTGGGCAGCGGTGTGCGCCGTCCGTCGTTCCGTCGTCGTCTGTCGTCGTTCCGTTGTTCCGTCGTTCCGTCGTTCCGTCGTCGTTTCGCCTCCGCTGTGCCCTCCGCTTCCGTACGAGCCCGTCGAGGACGTCTGCCGTGTCGCTTCCCGCATCGCCGCGCCTGCCCTCGGGGCCGCGCAGAAGGAGCCTGCTCGCGTCGGCCGCCGGGGCCGCGCTGCTCGTCGGCTGTTCCGGCGGGTCCGACTCCGGTGACCCGGACGGCGGTCCGTCCGCCACCGAGCGGGCCCGCGCGCGTGCGGCCCGGGACAGCGAGGTGCTGGCCGGGCGGTACACGGCGGTGATCGCGGCGCACCCGGGGCTGGCGGAGCGGCTGCGGCCGCTGCGGGAGGACGTCCTGCGGCACGCGGAGGCGTTCGGAGCCGTACGGGCCCCCTCGCCCGAGGCGTCGCCCTCGGTGTCCGCGCGGGCCGCGGGGCCGCAGGACGGCTCCGAAACGGTTCCCCCGTCCGGCGTTCCCGCCCGGGAGAAGGACGCGTTGGCGCTCCTCGCCGACGCCGAGCGGGAACTGGCGGGCCGGCGGACCGGGGTCCTGGCGGAGGTGCCGGGCGAGCTGGCACGGCTGCTGGCCTCGGTGGCGGCGGCCGGGGCGGCGCACGTGTATCTGCTGACGGAGGGTGACGGGTGAGCGAGGCGGAGGACCGGGAGCTGGACGCCCTCCAGGCGGCGTTGGCGGCGGAGCACGCGGCCGTGTACGGCTACGGGGTCGTCGGCGGGCGGGTCGGCGAGGAACGGCGCACCGAGGCGCGTGCGGCGCACGACGCGCATCGGGCGCGGCGGGACGCGCTGGCGCGCGACGTGCGCGATCTGGGGGCGCGGCCGGTGGCGTCGGCGGCCGGGTACGCGTTGCCCTTCGAGGTGCCGGACGCGGCGTCCGCGGTACGGCTGGCGGCCGAGCTGGAGGAGCGGGTGGCCGGTGTCTACTCGGACCTGGTGCGGGCGGTCGGCGGCGATCGGCGGACGGCGGCGGCCGGGGCGTTGCGCGAGGCGGCGGTCCGTGCGGCGCGCTGGCGGGGCGGGAGCGTAGCCTTCCCTGGGCTCGCCGAGCGGGCCGGGTCGGCGACTCCGACCGCGTGACACGTACGGCTGCCCGTACGGGAAGGGAACGGCTCGCGCATGGCTTTCGAACCGCCGCGGCGTCTGGTCAGGGCGCTCGGTGAGACGGCACCGGACGGTGACGACTGGTTGGAGAGGCTGCCCGAGGCGGCCGAGCGGGCCGTGCGGGCGCGTGATCTGACCGTGGAGCGGGTGCAGGTGCCCGGCGGGCGCAGCAGCCTGGTCGTCCTGGTGCGCAGGGCCGACGGGACGCCGGCGGTGTTGAAGCTGGCCCCGCGTCGGGCGCGTCCGGAGAGTGAGCGGGCGGCGCTGGCGCACTGGGGTGGCCGGGGAGCCGTGCAGTTGGCCGAGGACGCGGACACCACGGAGGGGGTGCTGCTGCTGGAGCGGCTGCATCCGGACGTGTCGGTGCGGTCGCTGCCGGAGTCGAAGGCGCTGCTGGAGGCCGCGGGAGCGCTGCGCCGGCTGTGGGTTCAGCCGCCCGCGGATCATCCCTTCGAGACCGTGGCGCAGCGGACCGGGCGGCAGGCCGAGGCCATGCGGGCGGGCGCGGTGGCCGACCCGGAGGTGGCGCCGTTGGTCGACGCGGCGCTCGGGGTGCGCGGGGAGTTGCTGGCCGGGGCTCCTGAGGAGCGGCTGCTGCACGGTACGTTCCGGCAGAGCAAGGTGCTCGCCGGGGAACGGATGCCGTGGCTGGCCGTGGGGCCCGATCCGGTGGTCGGCGAGAGCGCCTTCGATCTGGCGCGGCTGGTGCGGGACCGGGTGGAGGACCTCGTGGCCCAGCCCTCGGGGGCGTCGACCACTCGGCGCCGGATCAAACGGCTCGCGGAGTCGCTCGAGGTGGACCAGGAGCGGCTGCGGGGGTGGACGCTGTTCCGGGCTGTGGAGTCGGGGGTGCGGGCCCGCCGGGTGGGGCGTGAGCAGGACGCGGAGCTGTTGCTGGAGTTCGCGGGCTGGCTGTGACGGTGCCTGCGGCGGTGGTGCGGGTGCCTCCGGCGGCGGTGCGGGTGCCTCCGGCGGCGGTGCGGGTACCTCCGGCGGCGGTGCGGGTGGGTGCCTGCGGCGGCCTGTGCGGGTGTGTGGGTGGGATGCCTGCGGCGCCTGTGCGGGTTCGGTGGGGGTGCGCGTAGCGCGTGCGGTTGTCTGTGGGTCGGGGCCGCGCCGGGGGGTGTCCGTCCTCGGAACGGCGCGAAATCGGTCGGCCACAGATCTGGACGGCGCGGACGCGCCAACCGCTGCGGGCGGACACCCCCCGACACGTCCCCTTCCCGCCGTACGCGGCTACCCGTACGCGCGGGGCGCGCACGGCGCGCGGTGGCCGCCGCCCTGCCGCGCCACCCCGCCGCAGCAGCCGCAGCAGCCGCAGCTGCGGGCAGTCATCCACCCAGCTGCGGGCAGTCGTGCCGCTGGGGCGGCACGGGTGGGCGCAGCGGCACCCCGTAGCGCCGGGCCGCGCATACCCACCCCCGGCCCACACCCACGCCGGGTGACCGTGAACACCGGGTCGCTGTACCCGCCCCCACGGTCACGCCGTCCGCGGCGTCAGTTGGTGAGGCGGGCGAGGGCCTCCTCGACCGTCACTTCCTCGCGCTCGCCGGTGCGGCGGTCCTTGAGCTCGACCACGCCCTCGGCGGAGCGGCGGCCGGCGACAAGGATCTGCGGGACGCCGATGAGTTCGGCGTCGGTGAACTTGACGCCCGGGGAGACACCCGCGCGGTCGTCCACCAGGACGCGGACACCCGCCGCGGCCAGCTTGTCGGAGACCTCCAGGGCCAGCTCGGTCTGCAGGGCCTTGCCGGCGGCGACGACGTGGACGTCGGCCGGGGCGACCTCCTTGGACCAGACGAGGCCCTTCTCGTCGGCGTGCTGCTCCGCGAGGGCCGCCACCGCGCGGGAGACGCCGATGCCGTAGGAGCCCATGGTGACGCGGGCCGGCTTGCCGTTCTGGCCGAGCACGTCGAGCTTGAGGGCGTCGGTGTACTTGCGACCGAGCTGGAAGATGTGGCCGATCTCGATGGCGCGGTCGAGCTTGAGGCCGGTGCCGCACTTCGGGCAGGGGTCGCCCTCCCGGACGACGACCACGTCCACGTACGCGTCGACCTCGAAGTCGCGGCCCGCGACGACGTTCTTCGCGTGCGTGTGCTCCTTGTTGGCGCCCGTGATCCACGCGGTGCCGGGCGCGACGCGGGGGTCGGCGATGTACTTGACCTTCTCGCCCAGTCCCTGCGGGCCGACGTAGCCGCGGACCAGGTCGGGGCGGCCGACGAAGTCCTCGGCGGTGACCAGCTCGACGGCGGCCGGGGCGAAGTGCGCCTCGACCTTGTCCATGTCGACCTCGCGGTCGCCGGGGACGCCCACCGCGACGATCTCGCCGTCCACCTTGACGAGGAGGTTCTTGAGGGTGGCGGAGGCCGGGACGCCGAGGGAGGCGGCCAGCGTCTCGATGGTGGGGGTGTCGGGGGTGGGGATGTCCTCGGCGGCGGGGACGCCGGTCGCGTCCACGGGCGTCAGCGCGTAGGTGATCGCCTCGGTGTTGGCGGCGAAGTCGCAGTTCGGGCAGTCGGCGAAGGTGTCCTCGCCCGCCTCGGCGGGGGCCAGGAACTCCTCGGACTTGGAGCCGCCCATCGCGCCGGCGGTCGCGGCGCAGATGCGGTAGTCGAGGCCAAGGCGCTCGAAGATGCGCTGGTAGGCGGCGCGGTGCAGGGCGTAGGACTCGGCCAGGCCCTCGTCGGCGACGTCGAAGGAGTAGGAGTCCTTCATCAGGAACTCGCGGCCGCGCAGGATGCCGGCCCGGGGGCGGGCCTCGTCGCGGTACTTGTTCTGGATCTGGTAGAGGATGACCGGCAGGTCCTTGTAGGAGGACGCCTGGTCCTTGACGAGGAGGGTGAAGATCTCCTCGTGGGTGGGGCCGAGGAGGTAGTCGCCGCCCTTGCGGTCCTGGAGGCGGAAGAGTTCGGGGCCGTACTCCTCCCAGCGGCCGGTGGCCTCGTACGGTTCGCGCGGCAGCAGGGCGGGGAGCTGGACCTCCTGGGCGCCGATGGCGTCCATCTCCTCGCGGACGATGCGCTCGATGTTGCCGAGGACCTTCTTGCCGAGCGGCAGCCAGCTCCACAGGCCGGCGGCGGTGCGGCGCACGTACCCGGCGCGGACCAGCAGCTTGTGGCTGAGGACCTCGGCGTCCGCCGGGTCGTCGCGCAGCGTCTTCGCCATCAACTTCGACATGCGCTGGACCTGTGCGTTGGCCATGGTTCTCGTGTCTCCTGCTGCGTAAGGGTGGTGCTAGGAGGTTAGCCGGGTGGTCCGGCGCGGTGGAAATCGGTTAGCGCCTGCGCAGCGGCAGCGGGGCGCCCATCACGGCGTACGGCTTGGGGGCGCTCGGGAAGAGGACCTGGCGGGCGAGGTCCTGGTAGCCGAGGGAGCGGTAGAGGCCGCGGGCGGGGCTGTCCCGGTCGATGGCGGAGAGGATCGACCGGGGTTCGGTGGCCGCGTCGGTGATCGTGGTGATCAGGGAGCGGCCCAGGCCGCGGTTCTGGTGGGCGGGGTGGACGTGGAGTTCGGTGATGACGAAGGAGTCGTCGAGCCAGGCGTCGTTGTCCCGGGCGCGGAGGTAGGGCTCGACGACGGTGGACCACCAGTGGGCGCGGTCGTTGGGCATGCCGTAGACGAAGCCGACGAGGTCGCCGCCGACGGTGGCGCCGAGGGCGCGGGCACCGCGGTAGGTCATGTGGCGCTGGACGATCTGGCGGCGGACGGCCACCTCGTCGGGGCCGAGGCCGAACGCGGCGGCCTGGACGGCCAGGGCCTCGTCGACGTGGGCGGAGAGGTCCAGAGGGCCGATCACGACGTCCATGTGCGGGAGCCTACAGGGGGCTTCCGGTGGTGTGCCGGGAGCTGCCCGGGCGGCTTCAGAACAGCACGCTCATGAACGCGCCGACCTCCTGGAAGCCCACGCGCCGGTAGGTCCGCCGGGCCGCCGTGTTGAAGTCGTTGACGTAGAGGCTCACCACCGGGGCGACGTCCGCGAGGGCGTAGCGGAGGACCGCCGCCATGCCGGGGGCCGCGAGGCCCCTGCCCCGGTACTCGGGGGCCACCCATACGCCCTGGATCTGACAGGCGCGGTCGGTGGCGGCGCCGATCTCGGCCTTGAAGACGACCTTGCCGTCGGCGTCGAAGCGGGCGAAGGAGCGGCCGGAGCCGACCAGTTCGGCGACCCGGGCCTGGTAGAGCAGGCCGCCGTCGCCGGCCAGCGGGGAGATGCCGACCTCCTCCGTGAACATCGCCACGCAGGCCGGCATGATCCGCTCCATCTCGTCCTTGCGGACGCGGCGGACGTACGGGTCGGGGGCGATGTCGTCGGGGAGGTGGTCGGTGACCATGAGGGGCTGGCGGGCACGGACCTCACGGGCGGGGCCCCAGCCCGGTTCGAGCAGGCGCCAGAGCTGGGCGGTGGTGTCGGCGGGGCCCACGATGGAGGAGCAGCGGCGGCCGGCCCGGCGGGCGCGGTCGGCGAAGGCGCGCACGGCGCGCGGGGTGGCGCAGATGGGGACGAGGTTGGCGCCCGCGTAGCACAGGGACGTCAGCATGCCGTGCTCGTACCAGCCCCACATCTCGCCGCCGAGGCGCCAGGGGTCGAGGCCGGCGACCTGCACGCGGGCGGTCACGAAGGCGTTCGTTACCGGCTCGCGGTCGAGGACGGCGAGCGCGGCGTCCAGGTCGCTCGGTTCGAGCACGCGGGAGGTGGTCTGCGTCAACACGTGCGGGGGCCTCACCCTGAGATCTGCTGGTCTCCGCACTGTACCTGCCGCGAAAATGCCGCGCCGCCTCCCGGGGCGACGCGGCAGGAGCGGGGGTGGGTCAGCCGGCGACCGAGACCGAGGGCTCGCCGGAGGTCACACCGTCGGCCTCCATCTGCTCGGCGATCTTCATCGCCTCCTCGATGAGGGTCTCCACGATCTTGGACTCGGGGACGGTCTTGATGACCTCGCCCTTGACGAAGATCTGGCCCTTGCCGTTGCCGGAGGCGACGCCGAGGTCGGCCTCGCGGGCCTCGCCCGGACCGTTGACGACACAGCCCATGACGGCGACGCGCAGCGGCACCTCCATGCCGGTGAGGCCGGCGGTGACCTCCTCGGCGAGCTTGTAGACGTCGACCTGGGCGCGGCCGCAGGACGGGCACGAGACGATCTCCAGGCCGCGCTGACGCAGGTTCAGCGACTCCAGGATCTGGATGCCGACCTTGATCTCCTCCACCGGCGGGGCGGAGAGGGAGACGCGGATGGTGTCGCCGATGCCCTGCGAGAGCAGCGCGCCGAAGGCGACGGCCGACTTGATGGTGCCCTGGAAGGCGGGGCCGGCCTCGGTGACGCCGAGGTGGAGGGGGTAGTCGCACTGGGCGGCGAGCTGGCGGTACGCCTCGACCATGACGACCGGGTCGTTGTGCTTGACGGAGATCTTGATGTCGCGGAAGTCGTGCTCCTCGAAGAGCGACGCCTCCCACAGCGCGGACTCGGCGAGGGCCTCGGGGGTCGCCTTGCCGTACTTCTGGAGCAGGCGGCGGTCCAGGGAGCCCGCGTTGACGCCGATGCGGATCGGCGTGCCGTGGTCCTTGGCGGCCTTGGCGATCTCCTTGACCTGGTCGTCGAACTTCTTGATGTTGCCCGGGTTGACGCGGACCGCGGCGCAGCCGGCCTCGATCGCGGCGAAGACGTACTTGGGCTGGAAGTGGATGTCGGCGATCACCGGGATCTGCGACTTCTTCGCGATCACCGGGAGGGCGTCGGCGTCGTCCTGGGTGGGGCAGGCCACGCGCACGATCTGGCAGCCGGACGCCGTCAGCTCGGCGATCTGCTGGAGGGTCGCGCCGATGTCGGACGTACGGGTGGTGGTCATGGACTGCACGGACACGGGCGCGTCGCCGCCCACCGCCACGGTCCCGACCTGGATCTGCCGGCTCTTGCGGCGCTCCGCGAGCCTGGTCGGAACGTCCGGCATGCCGAGAGAAATCGCAGTCATCTGCTGTGCAACCCCAAGTCGTGGATCAAGGTCCGGTCCCGTCAGCGGCGGGCTCCGGCATTCGAGATTACGGCACGGACGTGAACGCCCGGCACACGGCGTACGGGAGATGCATCCTTTGGCGTCCATCTGCCGTACGGGCGGCGTGAGCCCGGCCCGGGAGGACATGCTCTCCGGATCGGGCCTCACGCCGGATCACCAGCGAGGTCCGGTTCGTACGGGTGTCAGCTGATCCGTACCGGATTGACCACGTCGGCCACCAGGACGAGCAGCGTGAAGCAGACGAAGATGCCCGCCACCACGTAGGCCACCGGCATCAGCTTCGCCACGTCGAACGGTCCCGGGTCCGGGCGGCGCAGCACCTTGGCCGCGTTCCGGCGCAGCGACTCCCACAGGGCGCCCGCGATGTGTCCGCCGTCGAGCGGCAGCAGCGGGAGCATGTTGAAGAGGAACAGGGAGAGGTTGAAGCCGGCCACCAGCATGACGAACATCGCGAGCTGCTGGGTGGGCGGGATGTCGAGGGTGGCGATCTCGCCGCCGACGCGGGCGGCGCCGACGACGCCCATCGGGGAGTCGGCCTCGCGGGGCCCGTCGCCGAAGGCCGCGTCCCACAGGGCGGGGATCTTGGACGGCAGGGCGGCCAGGGAGTCGACGGCGTCGCCCACCCGGTCGCCCATCCAGGTCACGGACTGGCCGAAGTCCTGTTTCACCACGCCGGTGGCGGCGCTGAAGCCGAGGAAGCCGGCGGTGACGTACTCGCCCTCGACGATCTGTCCGTTGGAGTCCTTCTTGGCGACCTTGTTGGTGGCGATGGTCGCCTGGAGGGTGACCTCCCGGCCGTCCCGCTCGACCACGACCGGCACCTTCTCGCCGGGGTTGGCGCGGATCAGGTTGGACAGCCGGTCCCAGTCGTCGGTCCGTACGCCGTCGAAGGCGACGATCTTGTCGCCCGCGCGCAGGCCGGCCGCGGCGGCCGGGGAGGCCGGGTCGGACTTGGTGCAGTCGTCCCGGTTCTCGCTCTGCGAGATGACGCACTTCGAGACGGAGCTGACGGTGGTGGTCTGCTGGGAGATGCCGAAGCCCATCAGGACGGTCAGGAAGAGCACGACCGCGAGGACGAGGTTCATGAACGGGCCGGCGAACATGACGATGACGCGCTTCCACGGCTTGCGCGTGTAGAACAGGCGCTTCTCGTCACCCGGCTGGAGTTCCTCGAAGGCGGCCGAGCGGGCGTCCTCGATCATCCCGCGCCAGGGCGAGGTGGAGCGGGCCTCCAGCTTGCCGTCGGCGCCGGGCGGGAACATGCCGATCATGCGGATGTAGCCGCCGAAGGGGATGGCCTTGACGCCGTACTCGGTCTCGCCCTTCTTCCGTGAGAAGAGGGTCGGTCCGAACCCGACCATGTACTGCGGCACGCGGATGCCGAACATCTTGGCCGTGGACAGGTGCCCCAGCTCGTGCCAGGCGATCGAGAACAGCAGGCCGACCGCGAAGACGACTATGCCGAGGATGAACATCAGGGTCGTCATGCACGGGCCTCCGCCGTCTGTGCCGCCAGTTGCCGGGCCCGGGCGCGCGCCCAGGTCTCCGCTTCGAGGACGTCCGGGACGGTGAGCGAGGTTCCCGCACGGGGGGTGCCGTGTTCCTCGACCACGCGCGTGACGGTCTCCATGATCCCGAGGAACGGCAGCGCGCCGGAGCGGAACGCCTCGACGCACTCCTCGTTGGCGGCATTGAACACCGCCGGGGCCGTGCCCGCGAGCTGCCCGACGTGCCGGGCCAGGTTCACCGACGGGAAGGCCTCGTCGTCGAGGGGGAAGAACTCCCAGGTCGACGCCTTGCTCCAGTCGAAGGCGGGCGCGGCGTCCGGGACGCGTTCGGGCCAGCCGAGGCCCACGGCGATGGGCCCGCCCATGTCGGGGGGCGTGGCGTGGGCCAGTGTCGATCCGTCCGTGTACTCGACCATCGAGTGGACATACGACTGCGGGTGCACGACCACCTCGATGCGGTCGAAGGGAATGTCGTAGAGGAGGTGCGCCTCGATCACCTCCAGGCCCTTGTTGACGAGGGTGGCGGAGTTGATCGTGATCACCGGGCCCATGGCCCAGGTGGGGTGGGCGAGGGCGTCCTCGACGGTGACGCTCGCCAGCTGCTCCCGGGTCCGTCCCCGGAAGGGGCCGCCGGAGGCGGTGACGACCAGCTTGCGCACGTCGGCGCGGGTGCCGGCGGCCAGCGCCTGGAAGAGGGCGGCGTGCTCGGAGTCGACCGGGATGATCTGCCCCGGCTTGGCGAGGGCCTTGACCAGGGGGCCGCCCACGATGAGCGATTCCTTGTTGGCGAGCGCGAGGGTGCGGCCCGCCTCCAGGGCGGCCAGGGTCGGGGCGAGCCCGATGGAGCCCGTGATGCCGTTGAGGACGGTGTGGCAGTCGGAGGCGGCGACCTGGGTGGCCGCCTCCGGTCCCGCGAGGATCTCGGGCAGCGGCTCCCCGCCGCCGTACCGCGCCCGCAGGGCCTCCCGCAGCGCCGGTACGACGTCCTCGCGGGCGACGGCGACGGTCCGCGCCTTCAGTCGGTACGCCTGCTCGGCGAGGAGGGCGACCCGGCCGCCGTTGGCGGACAGGGCGGTGACCCGGAAGCGGTCCGGGTTGCGCAGCACGAGGTCGATGGCCTGGGTCCCGATCGACCCGGTGGACCCGAGGATCACCACGTCCTTCGGGCCGTCGCCCGCCACCGGGTCGTACACGAGGTGGGGGTCGGCGAGGGGGGCTGGACTGTCGCTCATTCCCCCATTGTGGCCGCAACGGCCCTCCGCGAGGACAGCGCGTCCCTCGCACGGGTGTCGCGGTACCGCGGGAAGGGGGCGCGGCCCCCGTCCGCCCGGGTCGGCGCGGGCGGGCGGGGCCGTGTCGGCGGACCGTCGGCGCTCAGCCGATGGGGCGGCGGACGTTCTCCCTGGTGCTCGGGCCCGGTGTGGCGTCCGCGATCCACGGGCCGTCGCCCGACGGGTCGACGACCCCCTCCTCCAGCCACTCGTACGCGCCGCCCAGCACGCCCTTGACCACCTTGCGGTCGAGGTCGTCGGTGTTGGTCCACAGGCGGCCGAAGAGTTCCTCGACGCGGATGCGGGCCTGGTGGCAGAAGGCGTCGGCGAGTTGGTACGCCTCGCGGCCGTGGTCGCCCTCGGCGCGCAGGTGTTCGGCGCGGACGCAGGCGGCGCTCATGGCGAACAGCTCGGCGCCGATGTCGACGATCCGGCCCAGGAAGCCCTGCTTGGTCTCCATCCGGCCCTGCCAGCGGGACATGGCGTAGAAGGTGGAGCGGGCGAGTTTGCGGGCCGCGCGTTCGACGTAGCGCAGATGGCCGGAGAGGTCCCGGTGGCCGGTCGGGTGGAAGTCGGCGTAGGAGCGCGGGAGCTGTCCGGGGCCGGCGACCAGCTTCGGCAGCCACTTGGCGTAGAAGACGCCGGCCTGCGCACCCGCCCTCGCCTTGTCGGAGAGGCTCTTGTCGGGGTCGATCAGGTCCCCCGCGACCGAGAGGTGGGCGTCGACGGCCTCGCGTGCGATCAGCAGGTGCATGATCTCGGTGGAGCCCTCGAAGATGCGGTTGATGCGCAGGTCGCGCAGGAGTTGCTCGGCGGGGACCGCGCGCTCGCCGCGGGCTTCGAGGGAGGCCGCGGTCTCGAAGCCGCGGCCACCGCGGATCTGGACCAGCTCGTCGGCCATCAGGCAGGCCATCTCCGAGCCGTAGAGCTTGGCGAGGGCGGCCTCGATGCGGATGTCGTTGCGGTCCTCGTCGGCCATCTGGGAGGAGAGGTCGAGGACGGCTTCGAGGGCGAAGGTGGTCGCCGCGATGAAGGAGATCTTGGAGCCGACCGCCTCGTGCAGGGCGACCGGCTTGCCCCATTGCTCGCGTACCGCCGACCACTCGCGGGCGATCTTCAGGCACCACTTGCCGGCGCCGACGCACATGGCGGGCAGGGAGAGGCGGCCGGTGTTGAGGGTGGTGAGGGCGATCTTGAGGCCGGCGCCCTCCGGGCCGATGCGGTGGGCGGCGGGCACGCGCACCCGGTGGAAGCGGGTGACGCCGTTCTCCAGGCCGCGCAGGCCCATGAAGGCGTTGCGGTTCTCGACGGTGATGCCCTCGGAGGCGGCCTCCACGACGAAGGCGGTGATGCCGCCCCTGGCGTCCGGGCCGCCCTCGCCGTCGGCGGGCTTCGGGACGCGGGCCATGACGACGAGCAGGTCGGCGACGACGCCGTTGGTGGTCCACAGCTTCACGCCGTCGAGGACGTAGTCGTCGCCGTCCCGGACGGCCGTGGTGGCCAGGCGCGCGGGGTCGGAGCCGACGTCCGGTTCGGTGAGCAGGAAGGCCGAGATGTCGGTACGGGCGCAGCGCGGCAGGAAGGTGTCCTTCTGCTCCTGGGTGCCGAACATCTTCAGCGGTTGCGGCACCCCGATCGACTGGTGCGCGGAGAGCAGCGCGCCGATCGCCGGGTTCGCCGATCCGACCAGGGCGAGGGCCTTGTTGTAGTAGACCTGGGTGAGGCCGAGACCGCCGTACTTGGTGTCGATCTTCATGCCGAAGGCGCCCAGCTCCTTCAGCCCGGTGATCACGTCGTCCGGGATGCGGGCGTCGCGCTCGATCACCGCCCCGTCGATCTTCGTCTCGCAGAAGTCACGCAGCTTGGCCAGGAACTCCTCGCCGCGCTGGACGTCCTCGTCGGCGGGGAGCGGGTGGGGGTGGACGAGGTCGAGGCGGAAGCGGCCGAGGAAGAGTTCCTTGGCGAAGCTCGGCTTGCGCCAGTGCTGTTCGCGGGCCGCCTCGGCGACCTGGCGGGCCTCACGTTCGGTGACGGTGGGTCGGGAGGAGGGGGTGGTGGGGGCGGACATGAGGCTCACCTCGCCGCGTATCGGCATCGGGGGACGGTACGTCCGTGGAGCTCACCGCGGTCCGCCGTACGCGGGTCGCCGTACGCGGACTTGGGGACGTACGTTACTTCTCGGTGCTACCCGATCGTATGTACCCGATCCCGGAGGACCCCACCACCCCTCGTGCGGCCGTTCGGCCCCAAGACGGCGGGGAGGGACGCCGGAGGAAGAAGCTGTCGAAGCGCTTCGACGCCCTATGGACACCTACTCCCGGCACGGCTACTGTCGAACCACCCTCACCCGCTAGTGTCCGCCCCCTGCGCAGTCGAAGCGCTTCACACGTCTTGGAGAGCTGGATGGTCACCCTCGCCGAGGTCGCCCAGCACGCCGGAGTCTCGGCGAGCACGGTGAGCTATGTCCTCAGCGGCAAGCGGTCCATCTCCACCACCACCCGCCGGCGGGTCGAGGAGAGCATCAGGAAGCTCGGCTACCACCCGAACGCCGGCGCGCGTGCCCTGGCCAGCAGCCGGTCCAACATCATCGCGCTGATGATCCCGCTGCGCACGGACATGTACGTACCGGTGATGATGGAGATCGCCGTCGCCGTCGCGACCACCGCGCGCACCCACGGGTACGACATCCTGCTGCTCACCGGCGAGGAGGGCCCCGACGCGGTGCGCCGCGTCACCGGCAGCGGACTCGCCGACGCGATGATCCTGATGGACGTCGAGCTGGACGACGAGCGGCTGCCGCTGCTGCGGGGCACGGACCAGCCGTCCGTGCTGATCGGTCTGCCCGCCGACACCACCGGGCTGACCTGCGTGGACCTCGACTTCCGGGCCACCGGCGCACTGTGCGTGGAGCACCTGGCCGACCTCGGGCACCGCGACATCACCGTCATCGGTGAGGCGCCGGCGGTCTACGAACGGCACACCGGCTTCGCCGAGCGCACGCTCGACGGGCTGCGCACCCGCGCGCGGGAACTGGGCCTCCGGCTGCTGCACCGGCCGTGCGAGGGCGGGTACGACGCGATGGCCGCCACCCTCGCCCGGGTCTTCGACGAACGCCCGGACACCACCGGGTTCGTCGTGCAGAACGAGTCGGCGGTCGAACCGCTGCTCGCCCTGTTGCGCCAGCAGGGCCGGGCGGTGCCCGAGGACGTGTCGGTCGTCGCGGTCTGCCCCGAACAGGTGGCCACCCAGGCGTCGGTGCGGCTCACCTCCGTCGCCCTGCCCGCCCACGAGATGGGACGGCGCGCCGTGGAGCAGTTGGTCGCCAAGCTCGACGGGCACGGCGGCGACGAGGTCGTGCTGCTCGCGCCGGAGCTGACGGTGCGGGCCAGCTCGGGGCCGGCGCCCGTCCGGCCGTAGCGCTCTTCGTCGCACGGGCGGCGCGTACGGACGCCCCGCGGCGCGGCGCCCGCAGGACCTCTTCCCTCCGCAGGAACTCCCCCAGGAGCGTGCCTCGTGACCCAGCCTGCCCAGACACCGCCCAAGGTCAGCCTCGCCCAGTCCTCCCCCACCGTCGGCACGTTGCGCGAGCGGGACGGGGCGCTGGAGTGGAGCGGCCGACAGGAGACCGTGCGGATCGAGCCGTGGGGCCCGGACGCGGTCCGGGTGCGGGCCCGGCTCGGCGGCCCGGTGCTGGACGACCTTCCGGGCGCCCTGCTGCCGGACCCCCCGGGGACCGGGAGCACCGTCAAGATCGAGGACGGCGCGGGCTCGCTGACCGTCGGCGCGCTGACCGTGGAGGTCGACGCCGAGGGACTGGTCCGTTACGTGCGGACGGCCGACGGCGTGGAGCTGCTGGCCGAGGAGCGCGCCCACTTCTGGTGGCCCGGACCGCGCCTGTACACGGCCGTCGGCAACGGGTACCACCGGCTGGAGCAGCGGTTCGCCGCCCACGACGACGAGAAGCTGTACGGCCTCGGCCAGCACCAGCACGGCCGGCTCGACCAGAAGGGCCTGGTCGTGGACCTGGTCCAGCGCAACGCCGAGGTGTCCATACCGGTCCTCACCTCCAGCCGCGGCTACACGCTGCTGTGGAACAACCCGGCGATCGGCCGCGTGGAGCTGGCCCGCAACGGCACCCGCTGGGTCGCCGACTCGGCCCGCCAGATCGACTACTGGATCACCGCCGGCGCCCCGGCCGACACCCAGCGCCGCTACAGCGCGGTGACCGGCCGCACGCCGATGCTGCCCGCCTGGGCGGCCGGTTTCTGGCAGTGCAAGCTGCGCTACCGCACCCAGGACGAACTCCTCGCCGTGGCCCGGGAGTACAAGCGGCGCGGGCTGCCGATCGACGCGATCGTCTGTGACTTCTTCCACTGGACGCACCTGGGCGAGTGGAAGTTCGACCCGGCCGAGTGGCCGGACCCGGCGGCCATGGTCCGGGAACTGGAGGAGCTGGGCATCAAGCTGGTGGTCAGCGTCTGGCCGTCGGTGTCCCCGCTGAGCGAGAACCACCCGGTGATGGAGCAGCGCGGCTACTTCATCGGCACCCAGTACGGCCCGATGGCGCACGCCGACTGGCCGGACAAGGAGGTGGCGTCGACGGTCCAGGTGGCCTTCTACGACGCGACCAATCCCGAGGCCCGTGATTTCGTGTGGTCGCGGGTCAAGGAGAACTACCTCGATCCCTACGGCATCACCGCCTTCTGGCTGGACGCCTGCGAGCCCGAGCTGAAGCCCGGCTTCCCGGAGAACCTGCGCTACTGGGCGGGCCCGGGCCTGGAGGTCGGCAACCTGTACCCGGCCGAGAACGCCCGCGCCTTCGACGAGGGGCTGCGCGCCAGTGGCGTGGACGAGGTGATCACCCTCAACCGCTCGGCGTGGGCCGGCAGCCAGCGCCACGGAGCCGCGCTGTGGTCCGGCGACATCGGCACCGACTTCGCCACCCTGCGCCGCCAGATCGCCGCCGGCCTGAACACCGCGCTGTCCGGCATCCCCTGGTGGAACACGGACATCGGCGGGTTCCACGGCGGCGACCCGGACGACCCGGCCTACCGCGAGGTGCTGGTGCGCTGGTTCCAGTTCGGCGCGCTGTCCCCGCTGATGCGCCTGCACGGTTTCCGCGACCCGGGCATGCCGCTGGGCCCCGACATGACCGGCGGGCCGAACGAGGTCTGGTCCTACGGGCCGGAGGCGTACCCGATCCTGGAGAAGTACCTGCGCCTGCGCGAACGGCTGAAGCCCTACGTCCTGGACGTCATGCGGGAGGCGCACGAGGAGGGGCTTCCGGTGATGCGGCCGCTGTTCCTGGAGTTCCCCGGGGACGAGGCCGCCTGGGACGTCGACGACGCCTACCTCCTCGGCCGCGACCTGCTGGTGGCGCCGGTGCTGACGGCCGGGGCCACGGTGCGCTCGGCCTACCTTCCGTCGGGCGCGCGCTGGACGGACGCGTGGACGGGCGAGACGTACGAGGGCGGGGCGGTGGTCACGGTGGACGCGCCGCTGGACCGCATCCCGCTGTTCCTGCGGGACGGTGCGCGGCTGCCGGTCGCGCGGTAGGGCGGACGCGGCACGAGGGGCCGGCCCCGGCGGGACCGGCCCCTCGGCCGTGGTGCGGCGGGGTCAGCCGCCGCTGACCGTCAGGCTGTGGGTGCGGAAGTCGAGGCCCCCGGCGGACGAGGTGATCTCGTAGCCGAACTGCACGTCGCCGATGGTCTCGTTGCCCATCCAGCCCTTGGTGTCCTTGATCCACTTCAGGATCGGCAGGATGTCCACGGTGCCGGTGTTCGAGTCCGAGGTGCGCAGGAACGAGAAGACCTCGTTGGCGCCGTTGTCGCCCTTGTAGACGTTCCAGGAGTGGCCGCCGAGCGTGACCGAGCCCTGGGGGCTGCCGAGCGGGCCGACGGCCCCGTGGTGGTTGACCCAGAGCATGATCTCGTAGTCGTGGTCCGTGTCCCAGATGTCGTACGACGTGTTGTAGGCGCCGGACGACGGGACGGTGACGTCGTAGCTGCTGCGGAGCGAGCCGAGGGAGACGATCGGCTTGTTGATCACCTTCTTGGCGTTCGGGTAGGACTTGATGCCGCCCGTGTTCGGGTGGTCGGCCCAGACGCCCCAGTCGGTGCCGGAGTTGGCCCAGACGCACTGACTGCCGGCGCCGGAGCCCCAGATGTTGTTGTAGAGGGTGTAGCCGTTCAGGGTGGTGTTGCCCCACTGGTCGCAGGTGTTCCAGACGGCGGCCTGGGCGGGGGCGGAGGCGAGCCCGAGGGTGGCCGTGAGGGCCAGGGCCGGGGGCAGCAGGGCGGTCAGGGCGCGGGTGCGGGGGCGGGTGCGTGGTGCCATGGCGTTCCTTCCACGGGTGGGGGGAATCGGGTGGCGCTACCGCGTCGCGAGGCTGATGACGCGGTCCTCCCCGGCGACCAGGTCGAGCGGTTCGGCGCCGGAGGGAGTCCTGAGTTCGATGCGGTGCGCGCGAGCGGGGCGCAGCACGGCCGTCGCGCTGCCGTCGGCCTTCCAGGCGAGGTCGATCTCCGCTCCGAAGCGGGTGCGTACGCCCTTCAGCTCGCCCTCGCGACAGGTGTCCGGGAGGGCGGGGAGCAGGACCAGCCGGTCCGGGGTGGACTGCACCAGCATCTCGACGATCACGGCCGGGAGGGCGTGCGCGGCGTCCGCGTTGTAGACGTCGCGGCGGGGGTAGTGCGCGCTCATCAGGGACGGGTGGAAGAAGTCACCGCCGAGCACCCGGCCCAGGGCGTGGGCGACCCGTTCGCCGTCCCGCAGACGGGCCGCGACGAGGGCGTGGTGCAGGTGGCCGTGGGCGGAGTCGTTCTCGGCGCCGCGCAGTTCGAGGGCGCGGTGGGCGGCGGCGGCGAGCCGGGGGGTGTCGTACGGGTTGATCTCGTCGAGCGGCCAGACGCCGTAGAGGTGGCTGAGGTGACGGTGGTCGTAGGTGTCCGCCAGGCCGGGCAGGGCCCATTCGGCGAGGGCTCCGTCGGTGTTGACGCGGTGCGGCGGGAGACGGTCGGCGAGGGCGCGCCAGCGGTCGGCGTGCTCGGGGTGGCGGTCGGCGGCGGTCAGCAGGGCGTGCCGGGCGGCGGAGAGGTCCATGGCCGCGTTGACGGTGCCCCAGCCCGCGTTGGCCGGGCGGTTCTCCGGTGAGTAGGAGGGGACGACGACCACCTGGCCCCGGTCGTCGGTGCGGGTGAGGAAGTCCTCGTAGAACAGGGCGACTTCGGCGAGCGCGGCGGTGGTGCGGGGATCGCGGGTGCCGTACGTCTCGTCGTGGTCGACGAGTGGTTTGAGCAGCCAGTCGGCGCCCGCCGTCCACAGGTGCAGCGGGTATTCGCGGCTGAAGTGGTAGGTGTGGCCGCTCTCGCCGTCGGTGTGGGAGGGGGCGACGACGCCCCGGGTGCCGAAGATCGCGCGGGCGTTGTCCCGCCAGTCGGCCAGCTGCCGGTGGACGAGGGCCGCGTGGGCCTCGGTCACCTCGGGCAGCGCGGCAGCGGCGGCGGAGGCGGTCTGGAGGTTGAGGTTGGCGTTGGTGGTGAACGCTCCCGACCAGGCCGTGTCCCAGTCGCCGGTCCACAGGCCGGTCAGGCGGGGCGGGAGCATCCCGCCGGCGGAGAGCAGGTGGTAGCGGCCGGCCGCGAAGAGGCGTTCCAGCAGGGCCGTGCTGTGCGGGCGCTCCAGCAGCGCGGAGCCGGGGAGGGCGCGTTCGGCCGGGTCGGCCGCGAGGTCGAGGGTGACCCGGCGGTAGGCGGTGCGGTGCGCTTCGAGGTGGCGGGCGAGGAGGGCGTCGTACTCCGTCCCGTCGAGCAGGTCGCGCAGGGCGCGGCCCTCGGCGACCACGTCCAGCTCGCCGGTGTGCCGGCGCACCCGGGTGAGGAGCAGGACCTCCGTGGCTCCCTCGACGAGGACGCCGGGCGGGACCAGCTTCGTGGTGCCGCCGGTGACGGCGACCAGGGTGACGCCGGTGTACGCCACGTCGCTGCCCGGGTAGCGGGCGCGCAGGCTGAGCAGGGCGCCCTCGGGGGTGAGCACGGCTCCGTGGCCGATGCCGAGACCGGCGGGGGCGCCGGGGAGGCGGGGGTCGAGGGACAGGTCGAGGGTGAGGTGCGGGTCGGTGACGCGCTGGACGATCACGTCGTCGGCGCGGGAGACGAAGACCCGGCTGGTCCAGGTGGAGCGGGTGGCGGTGACCTCGCCGGTGGTGAAGTCGACGTCGCGGCGGTAGGCGGCGCGGGGGTCGCCGGGGGGCCGGTTCAGGCGGAGCTGGAAGGCCGGGTGGAAGGGGCGTACCCAGCGCAGCGGGCGGCCGTCGGTGAAGGTCTCGGCGGCGGTGGTGTCGCCGGAGAGCAGGCGGTCCTGGAGGGCGGGGAGTTCGGCGGCCAGACGGGGTGGGCGGCGGTCCTCGTCGTCGCCGCCCGGGCGGACCAGGGTGTGATGGGTGACGATGACCCGGTCGGCGTCCGGATCCCCGAACACCATGGCTCCGTGGCGGCCGTTGCCGCTCAGGAAGGCGTCCTCCCAGCGGGCGGCCGGGGCGGGCTCCCAGGTGCCGTGCACGGGGCGGTCGGTTCCGGTGGGGGACGGGCCGCCGGCCACGGGGGCGGTCGCGTGGGCGGGGGCGGTCGCGCGGGCGCCGGGAGCCGGGGCTCCGGGCGTGACGGGGGCGGTCGCGCGGGCGCCGGGAGCCGGGGCTCCGGGCGTGACGGGGGCGGTCGCGCGGGCGCCGGGAGCCGGGGCTCCGGGCGTGGCGGGGCCGGGCGCATCGGGCGTGGCGGGGCCGGGCGCACCCGGCGTCGGCGTGGGCGTGGGCCTCATGAGGGACGCTCCGTGAGGACCGCGACGCCGTGGCGGGCGAGGGTGACGCGGTCGGTGACGGTCTCGCCGGTCAGCAGGTCGCGGTGGGTGCCGGGGAGGTCGACGGTGACCGTGTCGCGGCCGTGGTGGAGGAGGAACAGCAGGTCTCCGCGGCGTACGGCCTCCACGCCGGCCGGGAGGCCGTCGAGCACCGGCCGGACGCCGGCCTCCGCGCAGACGCGGGCCAGCAGGTCGCGCAGCGCGGCCGGTTCCGGGAGGGTCGAGAGGTACCAGGCCCGCCCCTTGCGCAGGACGGCCGGGAGCCCGTCGAGTTCACCGCCCCGGTAGGGGACGGTCTCCGCGGCGGTGCCGTCCGGTTCGATCTCCTCCGACCACAGGGTGCCCCGGAAGCCTTCGCAGGCGGCCGTCTCGTCCGCCTCCAGCGGCCACCACTCGTGCAGGGTGCGGATGCCGAACAGCGCGCGCAGCCGCGCGTCCATGCCGCCGGGCCTGACCCGGTCGTCCTGGTCGGCGACGCCGGTGAGGAAGCCGCAGACGAGGGTCCCGCCGCGGCGGACGTGGGCGAGGAGGTTGTCGACCGCGGCGTCCGTGAGGGCGTAGAGCTGGGGGACCACGACCACCCGGTAGGAGGTGAGGTCGTGCTCGGGGTGGGCGAAGTCGGTGGTGAGCCGGCCCTCCCACAGCGCCCGGTGCCAGGCGTGCAGGACGTCCGGGTAGCCGAAGCGGGTGGAGGGGCGGGCCTCCTGGTCGCCGGCCCACCAGGAGTGCCAGTCGTGCAGCACGGCGACGTCCGCGGCGGTGCGGGTGCCCGCCACGTGCGGCCCGAGCCCGGCCAGGTCGGCACCGAGCCGCTTGACCTCCTGGTACGTGCGGCCCTCCTCCCCCGCGTGGCCGACCATGCCGGAGTGGAACTTCTCCGCGCCCTGCCGCGACTGGCGCCACTGGAAGTAGCAGACGGCGTCCGCGCCGCGGGCCACCGCCTGCAGCGACCACAGGCGGTTGAGGCCGCGCGGCTTGGGGTGGTTCGCCCCGCGCCAGTTGACGGGGCCGGCCGCCTGTTCCATGAGCATCCACGGTCCGCGCGCCTGGGAGCGGGTCATGTCCTGCACCAGGGCGCCGTGCTGGGCGCCGAGCGGGTCGCGCGGGTCCGGGTAGAGGTCGACGGAGACGACGTCCTCCTCCTCGGCCCAGCGCCAGGCGTCCTGACCGTGCCACAGCGGCATGAAGTTGGTGGTCACCGGCAGGTGCGGGGTGTGGCGGCGGACGATGTCGCGTTCCGCGGTGAAGCACTCCAGGAGCATGTCGGAGGTGAAGCGCCGGAAGTCCAGCACCTGGGTGGGGTTCTTCAGGTAGTGGGTGCGGCGGGCCGGCAGGATCTCGTCCCAGTCGCCGTACCCCTGGCTCCAGAAGGCGGTCCCCCAGGCCGTGTTGAGGGCGTCGAGGGTGCCGTACCGGTCCCGGAGCCAGCGCCGGAAGCGGACGGCGGCCTCGTCGCCGTGGTCGAAGGTGCAGTACTCGTTGTTGACGTGCCACATGGTGAGCGCGGGGTGGCCCGCGTACCGGGCGGCCAGGGCCTCGGTGATGGCGGCGGCGTGCCGGCGGTAGGTGCCGCTGGAGTGCGAGAAGTGCTGGCGGCCGCCCCACCGCTCGGTGCGGCCGTCCTCGTCCACGGGCAGCGTGTCCGGGTGGAGCCGGCCCAGCCAGGGCGGCGGCGAGGCGGTGGGGGTGGCCAGGACGACGCCGATGCCGCCGGCGTGCATCAGGTCCATGAGCCGGTCCAGCCAGCCGAAGTCGTGCACCCCGGGCCGGGGTTCGAGCCGCGACCAGGAGAAGACGCCGAGGGTGACGGAGTTGACCCCGGCGGCCCGCATCAGGCGCACGTCCTCGGGCCAGGTCTCCTCGGGCCACTGCTCCGGGTTGTAGTCGCCGCCGAAGAGGATGCGGTCGCGGGTCGTGTCGGTGAGGCTCGGCATGGCGTGGGCGCTCCGTACGGGGACGTGGGGGTACGAGGAGGACTCGAAGGGCGCGGGGGCACCGTGCGCCCCGGCCGCGCGGGCGTCACCCCTTCACCGCACCGGTCAGCATCCCCTTCTTGAAGTGGCGCTGGACGAAGGGCGACAGGACGGCGACGGGCAGCAGGGCCATGACCATGACGGCCATCTGCACGGCCAGGCCGGACAGTTCCCCGGTCTTGATCGCCTGGCCGAGACCGACCGGCGCCTCCTGCTTCTGGACGAGCTGGATCATCACGTTCTGCAGCGGCAGCATGTCCTGGTCGTTCAGGTACAGGGAGGCGTTGAACCAGGCGCTCCAGTAGCCGACGGCGTAGAACAGGGTGATCACCGCGACGACCGCGCGGGACAGCGGCAGGACGATCCGCCACAGGATGCGCACGTCCCCGGCTCCGTCGATGCGGGCGCTGTCGATCAGTTCCTGGGAGATGCCCATGAAGAAGCCGCGCAGCACCAGGATGTTGAAGACGCTGATCGCGCTGGGCAGGATCAGCGCGAGGTAGCTGTCGGTCAGGCCCAGGGACTGGACCAGCAGGTAGGTGGGGATGAGGCCGGCGCTGAAGAACATGGTGGCCAGCAGCACCATGAGGATCCAGCGGTGGCCCAGTGAGCCGCTGCGGGACAGCCCGTAGGCGCACAGCACCGACACCGCCATCGAGAACAGGGTGCCGACCAGGGTGACGCCGATGCTGACGAGCGCGGCCCGGGTGACCTGGCCGCCGCTGAGCAGTTCCTGGTAGGCGACGAAGGTGATGTCCGTCGGGACCATCACCAGGCCGCCGGCCTCGTCGATGGCCTTGCGGGAGGAGAGGCTGGTGACGACGACGATCCACAGCGGGAACAGGATGCCCAGGCAGGCCAGGAGCAGGACCAGTCCCTTGCCGGCGAGTCCGGCCCGGCTGGGCTTCTCCTCCCACACCGGGCGGGGCGGGGCCGCCCACCGGCTCGGCCGGCGCGCGGGGCCCCCGGTCGCGGCGGGCGCTTGCCGGGCGGCGGTCGTTTCGCGTACGGCGGTCACTTCTTGTACACCCCCTGCTCGCCCATGAGGTGGGCCACCTTGTTCGCTATCAGGACCAGGCCGAGACTGATCACGCCCTTCACCAGCCCCGCGGCGGCGGCGTAGCCGAAGTCCTGGTTGCGCACGCCGTTCCACCACACGAAGGTGTCCAGGACTTCGGCGGCCCCTGGTCCGACGGCGTCGCGTTGCAGCAGGATCTGCTCGAAGCCGACCGTCAGGGCGTCGCCGACGCGCAGCACCAGCAGCAGGGCGATCACCGGGCGCAGCGCGGGCAGGGTGACGTGCCATATGCGGCGCCAGCGGTTGGCGCCGTCCATCGCGGCGGCCTCGTACAGGTCGGGGCTGACCGAGGCGAGCGCGGCGAGGAAGACGATGATCCCCCAGCCGGCGTCCTTCCACACGCTCTGCGCGGTGACCAGGAACTTGAAGGTGTCCGGGTCGGTCATGAGGCTGAGCCCGTCGTACCCGTGGTCGCGCAGCAGCTGGGAGAGGAGTCCCGCGCCGCCGAGGAGCTGCTGGAAGACGGCGATCACCAGCACCCAGGAGAAGAAGTGCGGCAGGTAGAGGACGGCCTGCGCGATGGCCCGGACCCGGGGCCGGACCACGCTGTTGATGAGCAGCGCGAGCAAGATGGGGACGGGGAAGTACAGGACGAGCTGGAGCACGAAGAGCACCAGCGTGTTCCGCACCGAGTTCCAGAAGGCGGAGTCCTCGAAGATCCGCTGGAAGTTCTCCAGCCCCACCCAGGGGCTGTGCAGGATGGAGACGACCCCGTTGTCGCTGAGGTAGGGGTCGTACTCCTGGAAGGCGACGACGTTGCCGAGGATCGGTACGTAGTTGAAGAGCAGTACCAGCAGGACGGCCGGCAGCGTCATCAGCAGCAGTGCGCGGTCGCGCCGGAACCTCAGTCGCAGGCTGGGCTTCCCCGTGCTCGGCCCGCCCTTCCGGGGGCCGGTGGCGTCGCCGGACGCCACCGGGGTCTTCTTCGTCTCGGCCTCGGCGCTGGTCCGAGGCACCGTGCTGTTCGACACGGCCGTTCTCCTCGCCTCGGTACCGGTCAGCCCGCCGCCGTGCCGTTCTCGTCGAGCAGCTTCTTGTACCAGTCGCGCAGCTTGTCGCCGCCCTTGCTCCGCCAGTCGGAGACGGCCTGCTGCATGTCGCCGATCTTCTTGCGGCCGCGGACGACGTCGTCCTCCAACTGCTCGAAGTCGTTGGAGAGGTTGGTCCAGCGGGCGGGCTCGACGATCTGCATGCCGTAGAAGGTGGACTTCTTGGTGTGGGCGCCCATCCGCTGCTGCCACTCCACCTGCCCCCTGGCGACCTCGGGGAAGTCCGGGTGGGCGATGGTCGGAGCCGGGCTCGCGATCATCACGTAGGCGTTCATCACGTCGATGTTGCCCTGCTCGGTCTTGGTGGGCACGCCGTCCTCGACGGTGTAGTGGGTGCCCTCGACGCCGTAGTTGGTGGCCATGTACTCCTTGGTCCCGTACGGCGCCGCGGTGACGTTGGCGACGGCCAGCACGTCGCGGATCACGGACTCCGAGGCGTCCTTGTTGACGAAGGCGAAGATGCCGGCCGGGTTCTGCGCCCACAGCGTGGGGGCGCCGCCGTCGTGTCCCCAGATGTCCATGCCCCAGATCTTGAACTCGGGGTTCTGGACGGCCTGTTCGGCGGTGCGGCTCCACCACTGGGAGAAGTCCTGGTTGTAGACGAGGAACTCGCCGGCGGCGAACTTCGGCCCGGGGTCGGCGGCGTTGGACTTGCCGAGTCTGGCGTCGGGGTGCACGACACCGGCGGCGAACAGCTTGCGCGTCCACTCCAGGGCCTCGAGGTACTCCTCGGTCTCGATGCGGTGGACCAGCTTGCCGTCGACCTCGTTCCAGCCGAGCGACTTCTCGTTGCCGGAGAGCACACCGAAGGCGTTGAAGGCGGTCCACTTCATGTCCAGGCAGGCCCAGCGCTTGGCCTTCGCGTTGGTGGCCTCCTTGGCGAACGTCATGAACTCGTCGCAGGAGCGCGGGACTTCGTAGCCCTCCTTCTCGAAGACGTCCTGCCGGTACAGCGGCACGATGCCGGTGACGTACGAGGCGGGCATCGGCAGACCGCGCAGCTTGCCGCCGAAGATGGAACGCTGCCAGGCGTCGGTGGGGATCGCCGCGAGGTTGGGGTACTCCTTGACCGCGTCGCCGGACAGGTAGGGGCCGAGGTCGGCGAACTTGCCGATGATGGCGCTGGGGATCTTGCCGGTCATGTTCCAGCCGGGCACGACCACCACGTCGGGCACCTCGCTGGAGGCGAGGACCGCGCCGAGCTTCTGGTCGTAGGTGTTGCCGTCCTGGTTCTGCCAGACCACGTCGACGCCGATGAGGTCGTTCATCGCCTTGTAGTAGGCGTTGCCGTCCTTGGGCGGGGAGCCCCAGAACGGCGACATGACGGTGACCTTGCCGCCCTTGCCGAGCTTCTTCGGCACCGAGGTCTTCAGGTCCGCGAGGTCGAGCTTGCTCGTGAAGCCGACGGCGGAGCCGTTCTTGCTGGGGATGTCGGGGGTGACCACGTTGCCGGCCACGTACGCCGGCAGCAGCTCCTTGGCGTCCTTGCCCGACGTGGTGCCGTCGCGCGAGCCGCCGTCCGATCCCCCGCCGCAGGCGGAGAGCAGCGGCACCCCTCCCGCCACCGCTGCGGTGACGGCCGCGGTGGAGGCGAGGAAGTTTCTCCGGCTGGGACCGGAGGCGGCGTTCGGCGTCATTGCGTCAACCCTTCATGGCGCACCAGGACACCCGGCGGTGGCCGTCGGCTGCGGTGTCTTCACTGGAACTGGCTGAGCTGAAGCGGTCGTCGAAGGAATGCGCGGTTCCGGATGGACCTCTGACGCGTCCTCGGTTCACCGCTTCCAGAGTCGAAGCGCTTCGATGTTGGTGCGAGGTTAGGTGAACGCCTGAGGGCACACAAGGGTCGCTTCCAGAATTCCTCCGATGCGTCCGGGCTCTACGGCGGTCGGCGACACTCCTGGGGGCCTTGCCCCGCGAGGTGCAACAGGAGTTGGTGCGTGCCTACCGCTTGACACCCACCCTTGGCCCGACTGAGCATCGAAGCGCTTCGAAAGCGCATGTCGCTCCATCCCAAGGGGAACCTCACGTGACCGCACCCACGCCGCCCACGCCGCCTTTCCGCGATCCGCGGCTGCCGCTCGAAAAGCGCGTCGACGACCTGCTGTCGCGGCTCACCCTCGACGAGAAGACGGCGTTCCTGCACCAGTTCGCGCCGGCCGTCGAGCGGCTCGGCGTCGCCGCGTTCCGCACCGGTCAGGAGGCACTGCACGGGGTGGCCTGGATGGGCCCGGCGACCGTGTTCCCGCAGGCCGTGGGGCTCGGCGCGACCTGGAACGAGGACCTGGTGCGCCGTGTCGGCGAGGCGGTCTCCAAGGAGGCGCGGGCGATGCGCACCCGTGACGAGCGCGTCGGACTCAACGTGTGGTCCCCCACCGTCAACCTGCTGCGCCACCCCCTGTGGGGCCGGAACGAGGAGGGCTACTCCGAGGACCCTAGGCTCACCTCGGCCATCGCGACCGCCTACACCCGCGGCCTGCGCGGTGACCACCCGGTGTACTGGCGCACCGCGCCCGTCCTCAAGCACTGGCTCGCGCACAACAACGAGGCCGACCGGGACACCTCGTCGTCGTCCGTCCGTCCGCGGGTCCTGCACGAGTACGACCTGCGGGCCTTCCGCGAGACGGTCGAGGCGGGCGCGGTGGCCGGGGTGATGCCGGCCTACAACCTGGTCAACGGCCGCCCCAACCACGTCTCCCCGTACCTCGCGGAACACCTGCGCGCCTGGACGCGGGAGGACCTGCTGGTCTGCTCGGACGCCGGCGCGCCCTCCAACCTGGTCGACTCGGAGCACTACTTCGACACCCACGAGGAGGCGACGGCCGCGGCGCTGCGGGCCGGGGTCGACAGCTTCACCGACCACGGCACGGACTCGACGAAGATCGTCGCGCGGGTCCGGGGCGCCCTGGAGCGGGGGCTGCTGACCGAGACCGACGTCGACACCGCGGTGCGCCGGCAGCTGTCGGTCCGCTTCCGGCTCGGCGAGTTCGACCCGGATCCGGCCCCGTACGCGGGCACCGCCGACTTCGACACGCCCGAACACCGGGAGCTGGCGCGCGAGGCGGCCGAGCAGGCGGTGGTCCTGCTCGGGAACGACGGAGTGCTGCCGCTGGCCCCCGACGCCCGGATCGCGGTCGTCGGCCTGCTCGCCGACGAGTGCAAGCTCGACTGGTACAGCGGCACGCTCATCCACCGGTCCACACCGCTGGAGGGCCTGTACGAGCGGTTCGGCGCCGCACGCGTGAGCTTCGCGGAAGGCGTGGACCGGGTCCGGCTGCGGACCGGCGACGGCCGGTTCCTGCACGTGCCGCCGTCGGACGGCTCCGCCTCCGGCGCCCGGGCCGCCGAGGGGGCGCTCGACCCGGCGCTGCTCGCCGGCCGCACCGACCTGCCGCCCCTGACCGCCGGCGCCGACGGCACCGAACTCGCGCTGGCCGACTGGGGCGAGGGCGTCCTCACCCTGCGCGCACCGGACGGCCGGTACCTGTCCGTCGCCGAGGACGGCTTCGTGCGCGCCTCCGCCGACCAGCCCGGCGGCTGGATCGTGCAGGAGACCTTCCGGCTGGAACCCCACGGGAACGGCCACCTCCTGAGGCACTTGGGAACGGGTCGCCCCGTCCGAGTCGCCGCCGACGGCGTGAAGGTTGCCGCGGACGACGCGGATGCCGAGATCTTCGAGCCGGTCGTCACCGAGCGCGGCGAGGACGCGGTGGCGCGGGTGGCGGCCGGGGCGGACGTGGTCGTGGTGGTGGCGGGCAACGACCCGCACATCAACGGCCGGGAGACCGAGGACCGTACGACGCTGCGGCTCCCCGCCCACCAGGAACGGCTGCTGCGCGCGGCCCGCGCCGCGGGCGGGCGCACGGTGCTGGCGCTGGTGTCGGCCTACCCGTACGCGGTGGACGCCGACGCGTTCTCGGCGGTGCTGTGGACCGCGCACGGCGGCCAGGCGGCCGGCACCGCGCTGGCGCGGGTCCTGGCCGGTGACGTCTCCCCCGCCGGGCGGCTCCCGCAGACCTGGTACGCCGACGACGGCGACCTGCCGGACCTGCTCGACTACGACGTGATCGGCGGCCGCCAGACCTACCTGTACTTCGAGGGGACGCCGCTGTTCCCGTTCGGGCACGGCCTGTCGTACGCGTCCTTCGGGTACGCGGACCTCTCCGCCCGGGTCGGGGACGGCTCGGTGCGCGTCTCCTTCACCGTCACCAACACCGGGGACGTGACCGCGGACGAGGTGGCCCAGCTCTACGGCCGCGCCGAGGAGCCCTCGGTCCCGCGTCCCCGCCGGGAGCTGCTGGCCCATCGCCGGCTCACCCTCGCCCCGGGGGCCACGGCGGAGGTGGTCTTCGAGGTCCCGCTGTCCGCGCTGGCGTTCTGGGACGTGGCGCACGGCCGGTGGCGGCTGGAGCCCGGTCCGTACGCGCTGCTGGTCGGCGCCTCCAGCGAGGACGTGCGGCTGTCGGCGACCGTGACGCTCGACGGGGAGCCGCCCGCTCCCCGACCGGTGCGCGAACGCGGTCTCGCCGCGGCCGACTTCGACGAGCAGAGCGGCACGGAGATCGTCGACCGGACGAGGACGGCGGGCGACGCGGTGACGCCGGTGGCGGGCGCCACGGGCGAACTGCTCTACCGCGCCTGCGACTTCGGCCCGGGCGTCACGGGGGTGACGCTGACGGTGGCGGGCGAGGGCAGCGCGGAGATCGCCCTCGACGGCGCCCCGGCGGCGGCACTGGCCACCGACGCTCCGACGCCGGGTCCGTACGACTACGTGGAGATCGGCGCTCCCCTGGCCGCCGCCGAGGGCGTGCGCGATCTCCGCATCAGGCTGCGCGGCACACTGCGGCTCGCGCACGTCGGCTTCTCCGGTTGAGGGTCCGGAGCAGGCCGGCACGGGGAAGGGGCCCGGCACCGGTGCGCATCGGTGCCGGGCCCCGGACTCCGCGCCCGCGCGGGCGGGCCCCTGGGAGCACCCCTACGGTGCGGCGACCGGGCGGTCGGCCGTCACCAGCCATGACGTGCTGCGCAGCCGGACCGTGCCGTCGGCCGCCTCGTGGCCGCGCAGACGGTCGGTGAGCGCACGGCGGGCGTGGATCGCCGCGGCCTCGTCGACCTGGGACAGGACGTGCCGGCCGGGTCCGGTGTCCAGCAGGAACCCGGCCGCGTCGTCGGCTCCCCGCCCCCATGCCCCGTACGCCTCGACCCGGTCGGCGGTCACCCCCCGGAATCCCGCGGCGGTGAGGACGTCCCGGACGCGGTCGGGGGAGGCCAGGGAGAACATGCCGGGCCGGCCGGGGGCGTCGAAGTCTCCGAGCGGGACGATGGCGCGCAGTGCCGTCAGGGCGGTGACCCAGTCGTTGCGCGCGGGTTCGGCCGGGCAGACGAACGCCAGCCGCCCGCCGGGGCGCAGCGCCCGGCCGATGTTGCGGAAGGCCGCTTCGGGGTCGCTGAAGAACATGATCCCGTAGCGGCTGATCGCCGCGTCGAAGGCTCCCGGCGCGAAGGGGTGCGCCTGCGCGTCGCCCTGCGTGAAGGTGACGTTGGTGAGCCCCTCGCTCGCCGCCCGGGACCGCGCCTCGGCCAGCATGGGGCCGGACAGATCGAGCCCCGTGGCGCTGCCGTGCGGCGCCCGGCGGGCGGCGAGGCGCGTGGTCTGCCCGGCACCGCAGCCCAGGTCGAGGGTCCGGTGGCTCCCGGTGAGTGCGGCGGCGTCGAGCAGCGGCTCGTTGAAGCCCTCGTTCACGGCGTTCCAGCGGTCCTGACGGCGGGCCCAGTGGACGCCTTCCGGACCGTTCCACGCGTGCGCCTGCTCGGTGTTGACGATCTGTGACACGGGTGCCTCCCGTTTGCGGAACGAGGAATGGGCGTGCGCCCAAACAGTATGGGCGTGCGCCCAGACTGGCAATCCCCTTACGATCGGGGGCGGTCGCGCCGCAGATGGCGCGGGACGCCGAGAGGGAGCGAGGCCCATGTCACCCCGTGGAGTGGCGACGCCGGACGTGCGCGAGCGGCTCTTCGCGGCCGCCGAGCGGATCGTGGAGCGGGACGGGCCGGGCGCGCTCACCAGCCGGTCCGTCACCACGGAGGCGGGCTGCGCCAAGGGGCTGCTGCACGCGCACTTCGCGGGACTCGACGAGTTCGTGGCCGAGCTGTGCCTCGACCGGTTCGCCCGGACCGCGGCCCGGGCCCGGGCCATGGCGCGGCTCGCCGGGCAGGGCACGGTGTCGGGAAATCTGGAGGCCGTCGCCCTCTCGCTCTTCGAGCGGGGCGGCCCGGCCCTGTCGGGTCTGGCCCTGACGCGTCCGGCGGCCACCGCACGGGTCCGCGAGGCCATGCGGGACGGCGGCCCCGGATTCTCCGCCGTCCAGGAGGCGATAGCCGGCTATCTGGAGGCCGAGCGGGCCCTCGGCCGGCTGCCGGCCACCGTCGACCCGGACACGGTGGCCCTCGCCGTCGTCGGCACCGCACACCATCTGCTGATGACCGGCCACCCGGACGGCCCCGACCCGCGGCCGGCCATGAACCGGCTCGTGGGCGCACTGGTGGGCGCATAGGAACCGCGCCGGCGCCGCCGGGTACGCCGACGGCCCGAGCCCCCGCACAGTGGGCTCGGGCCGTCGGCCTTCTCGGGGTGGGTCAGAGGGCGAGGCCCGTCAGGACCAGCACCCGCTCGTAGGTGTAGTCGTCCATCGCGTACTTGACGCCCTCGCGGCCCACGCCGGACTGCTTGGCGCCGCCGTACGGCATCTGGTCGGCACGGTAGGAGGGGACGTCCCCGATGACGACGCCGCCGACCTCGAGGGCGCGGTGGGCGCGGAAGGCGGTCTCCAGGTCGTGGGTGAACACGCCCGCCTGGAGGCCGTACTTGGAGTCGTTGACGGCCGCGAACGCCTCGGCCTCGCCGTTCACCTTCTGCACGCTGAGGACCGGGCCGAAGACCTCCTCGCAGGCCAGCGTGGTGCCGGCCGGGAGGTCGGTGAGGACGGTCGGCGCGTAGGAGGCACCGTCGCGCTTGCCGCCGGTGTGGAGGGTGGCGCCCGCGGCGACGGCCTCGTCGACCCAGGACTCCACGCGCTCGGCGGCGGCCTCGCTGACCAGCGGGCCGACGTCGGTGGCGTCGTCGTTCGGGTCGCCGGTGACCTGGGCCTCGACGGCGGCGACGATGCGCGGCAGCAGCCGGTCGTAGACGGCGGCGTCGGCGATCACCCGCTGCACGGAGATGCAGGACTGGCCGCCCTGGTAGTTGGAGAAGGTCGCGATGCGCTGCGCGGCCCGGTCCAGGTCCTCGTCGCTCGCCCAGTCGGCGAGGACGACGGCCGCGCCGTTCCCGCCCAGCTCCAGGGTGCAGTGCTTGCGCGGCACCGAGTCCATGATCGCGTAGCCGACGGTCTCGGAACCGGTGAAGGAGATGACCGGCAGGCGCTCGTCCTGGACCAGGGCGGGCATCTTGTCGTTGGGCACCGGCAGGATGCTCCAGGAGCCGGCGGGCAGCTCGGTCTCGGCGAGCAGTTCGCCGAGGATCAGGCCGGAAAGGGGCGTGGCGGGAGCCGGCTTGAGGATGATCGGCGCGCCGGCGGCGATCGCGGGGGCGACCTTGTGGGCGCACAGGTTGAGCGGGAAGTTGAACGGCGCGATGCCGAGGACGACGCCCTTGGGGAAGCGGCGGGTGAGGGCGAGGCGGCCCTGGCCGCCGGCGTCGGTGTCCAGGCGCTGGGCCTCGCCGCCGTTGAAGCGGCGGGCCTCCTCGGCCGCGAAGCGGAAGACCGACACGGCGCGGCCGACCTCGCCGCGGGCCCACTTGATCGGCTTGCCGTTCTCGGCCGAGATCAGGCGGGCGATCTCCTCGGTGCGCTCGGCCAGCCGGCGGCTGACGTGGTCCAGGGCGGCGGCGCGGACGTGGGCGGGGGTGGCGGCGAACTCGTCCCGTACGGCGTACGCGGCGGCCACGGCCTCCTCGACCTGGGCGTCGGTCGGCAGGCTCACGGAGCCCACGTGGCTGCCGTCCCAGGGGGACGTGACGTCGAAGGCGGCGTCGCCGGTGGCCTGGCGGCCGGCGAGCCAGAAGGCGTGGGTGGAAGTCATTGTGGAGTCCCGGCCCTTCCGCGTTGGGGGTGTGTACGGGGTGCGTGTCCTGCGGGTCCACGGTAGGGCGGGGGACGGTGCCGGGTGTTTGTCCGGCATGTAGTGGTGCGGGCCGCTTGTTCGACGGTGTGGCGAACGTGGGGTGGGCGGAGGTGGCGCGTGGCTCGTGGCCGGTGGGGGTCGAACGCCGGACGGGCTCACTCGGGCGATGTCGCCTTCAGGGCGAGCCACAGCTCCATCCGTACGTCCGGGTCGTCCAGGGAGCGGCCGAGGATCTCCTCGACCCTCCGCATGCGGTAGCGCAGGGTGTGGCGGTGGACGCCGAGGTCGGCGGCGGCCGCGTCCCACTGGCCGTGGCGGGAGAGCCAGGCGCGCAGGGAGGCCACGAGGTCGCCGCGGCCGGTCGCGTCGTGGTCGCGCAGGGCGCGCAGCAGGCCGTCGGCGAAGGCGCGTACGGCGTCGTCGGCGAGGAGCGGGAGGACCGAGCCGGCCGCCAGGTGTTCGTGTTCCACGCAGACGCGTCCGCGCCGGCGGGCCACCGACAGGGCCTGTTCGGCCTGTTTGTAGGCGGCGGACGCGGCGATCGGCCCGGACGGCGCGGACAGACCGACGACCAGGCCGTCGACGTCCCCGTTCGGCATCGGTTCGGGTGCCGGGCGGGCGGTCTCCAGCGCCGTCGCGTACTCGGCGCAGGCGGCGACGGCCGTGCCCCCGTCCGTGGCCAGCACCACCAGCCGCTCGCCCTCGGGGACGACCAGCACCGCCTCGCCGGAGCGGGCCGCCGCGGACTCCACGACCTCGGCGAGCGCGCCCAGCGGGTCGCCGTCGGTGTCGGCGGCGGCCAGCGCGGCGGCGGAGGGCTTCGCGGCGGGGGCGGGCACCCGCGCGTGCGGACCGGCGTGGGCCCGCGCGGCGGACGCCGAGGCCGACTCGGCGACGATGATCCGGAAGGGCGCGTCCAGCAGGCCCCCGTAGAGGTCCCCGGCCACCGTGCGGGCGTGGTCCGGTTCGCCGGCCAGCAGCATGCGCAGTACGGCGGCGTCGATGCGCTGCCCGGCCTCGTGCAGGGAGCGGGACCGCTCGGTGGTGAGGGTCAGCAGGGCGATCGCCGAGTGGACGGCGTACCGCTCGGCGGTGCCGGGGGCGGCGGCGGTGCCGACCGCGAGCGCGGAGCGGGGCCGGCGGGAGGTGCCGAGGGAGTGGAGTTCGACGCGGTCGGTGTTCTCGGGGTGGTCCGGGTGTTCGCCACCGCCGACGACGGAGGAGGCGGGGGCCGGGCGCTCCCTCAGGCGCTGCACGTCCGCCGTGAGGCGTGCGGCCCGGCGGCCGGCCCACTCCGGGGCCGCGGCGACCACGGCGCCCGAGGCGTCGTACAGCGCCGCCCAGCCGTCGACCTGCGCGGCGAGCGCGGCGAGCAGCCCCTCCGGGCCGTCGGTGAGCGCCTTCCTGGTCAGCTCCCGCTGGGCCGCGAAGCCCGCCGTGACCGCCCGGTACTGGTCGGCGGCGATCGCGGCGGAGACGGCCTTGCTGATGGCGAGGAAGGGGGTGCGGCGGGGCACCTCCAGCAGCGGCAGCCCCTCCTTGCGGGCCGCCTCGACCAGCGCCTCGGGGATCTCGTCGTAGTTGACGCCGACGGCGAAGCCGAGCCCCACCACCCCGGCGCCGGCCAGCCGCTTCACGTACCGGTGCATCGCCTCGGGGTCCCCGGCGTCCAGCTTGAGCGCGGTGATCAGCAGCAGCTCCCCGCCCTCCATGTAGGGCACGGGGTCGGCCAGCTCGCTGACGTGCGCCCAGCGCACCGGCACGTCGAGGCGGTCCTCGCCCGCGCGCACGGTCAGCTTGAGCGCGGAGTGGTGGACGAGCGAGGCGAGCGTGGGGGGCATGAGTGCCTGGACCTTCGGGTCTGCGTCGGTGCGGTGGGCGGGGCGGGGTGGGCGTGCGGTGAGACGTCTGTGATCTTTTGGCCGTCGCGTATGAACGACCTGTGTCGATTCTGCCTCACTGTACGGTCCCCCGGCGCCCGTCCCGGGCCGGTCACCCGCGCAGATCCACCAGGAGCGGCGGTGCGTGCTCCCCCTTGACGCTGGTCAGCGACAGCACGGCGTGGCCCGCCGGCACCGCGTGCGCCAGCTCGGACGCCGACCAGCGCTCCCGCTCGACCTGCCGCACGGTGACGGCGCGCGCGGTGGGCGCCTTCCCGGTGATCACCCGGCGGAGCATGTGGACGGCCTTGCCCGCCGGGGTCTCGGCGATGATCTGCCGGTCGGTGACGTCCCGGGCCTCGGTCCACTCCTTGCCCCAGACCTCGGCGAAGTCCTGCCCGTCCCAGGGGGTGAGCCCGGACAGCGCCATCCGGCAGCCGATGGCCCCGAGCAGCGGGCCGCGCAGGGGGCGGGGCACGTCGTCCAGGGTGCGCAGCGTCAGGACGACACCGGCGCCCGCGGAACGCAGCCGCTGCACGCCCCGCACCGCCTCCGGCGTCACCACGCCGCTCGCGTCGTCGAGCACCAGGCAGGCGAAGAGCGACCGGTCCTCGCGCACCGGGACACTCGCCGTGAACTGGGCGAGGACGAGCCGGGCCAGCATCCGGGAGGCGTCGGCGTGGCCGCGTTCCGGCAGGTCGATGCGGACCCGGACGGGGTGGTCGAGGGCCTTGAGCGAGAAGGGGCGGGTCCGGCCCGAGGTGTCGAAGAACGGGGCGAAGGCGGGCCGGTCCAGCAGTGCCACCCGGTCCGCCAGTACGCCGCCCACGTCCCCGGGCCGGCCCAGCTGCCGCTCGCGGGCGTCCAGCTCGCGCAGCAGCGAGTCCTGTCCGGCCGACCGCAGCTTCTGACGCAGTTCGGCCAGTGGTCCGGGGCTGCCGTCGAGCAGCTGCCGCAGTTCCGGGATGCCCGGGAAGCGTCCGTGCACCGCGTGGAAGGGGCCGAGGAGCTGGGAGAGGACGGTGGCGGAGCGGCGGGTGTCGCCGCCGGTGTGCGGGTCGGCGAGGTCGCCGACCAGGGCCTCGGCGAGGACGACGGCGGCCTCGTCCGGGTCGGTGGTGCCGCCGTACAGGTCGAGGTCGTACACGGAGTCCGGGTTGCCGATCCGTACGACGACGTCGTAGGCGTCGGCCGGGCCGAGGTCCGCGCCCGCGGCGCCGACCACGACGACCGCGGCGCGCCCGGCGAGCGCGTGCAGGCACAGCGACTCGGTGAGCGGCCGCACCAGGCTGCCGGTCTTGCCCGAGCCGGCCGGCCCGACGGCCAGCAGGGAGGTGCCCAGCAGGTCGGGCCCGAGGGCGAGGCCGGCGCCTCGGTAGGCGTAGGGGTTGCGGGCGTCGTCGGCGGCGGTGCCGATGCGGACCTGCCCGGTGACCAGGTCGTGCCGGGCCTGCCGGACGGGCAGGTCGCGGGCGCCGGAGGGGTGCGGGCAGGCGCCCGACCCGTGGGTGAGCACCGCGTCGGTGAAGGTGGCGAGGCTGTGGCGTCCGCTGCGCACGCCCTGCCAGGCACGGGTGATACGGGCGTGGTCGACGTCCCGCATCAGTCCCTGGCGCGCTTCCGCCGTGAGCCGCTCGGCGGCGTCGTGGGCGCCGGCGGCGCGCAGGGCGGGCCAGGTGACGGGGTCCTCCTCCGGGGCGGGCGGCGGGGCCTGGGTGTCCCGGGCGGTGGTGCGCCAGGCGGGCGGGCCGTAGCGCCGCCAGACCTCGGCCCACCGGCCGAGCCGGGCGACGCCGAGCATGATGGCGAGGGCGATCACCGTGTAGTAGCTGTACCAGAGGATCGCGTTCCCGACCCGGTCGTTGTTCTCGCGCCAGGAGTCAGGGGTGAAGAGTTCGAGCGGTACGACCCACCAGCCGCCCAGGTAGCCGTTCCACAGCAGCGACCAGATCAGCCAGCCCACCAGGAAGGCGATCAGCGCGCCGCTGAGCAGCTGCCGGCCCGGGATCCGTTCCGGTTCCTCGTCCGGCCGGGGCCGGTGCCCGAACCGCCAGACGCCGGGCAGCGCCTCGGGGCGGGCGGTGCGCAGCCAGGCCACGAACGCGGAACCGTCCGGCAGGGGCGGCGCGCCCGGGGGCGCCGCGGGACGCGGTGGCGTCGAGGGCGCCGCCGGCACCTCGGGTGGCCCCGCCGGGCGCGGCACAGGATTCGCATGCGTACCCCGCGCGTCCCGCATCCCGTCGCTGTCCATCGCCCGTGCCCCCTGACCAGCCGCTCCGTCCACCATCAGCGAGCCAATCTAACGCCCCTGCAGGGGGAGTTCACCGCTTACGCGGCCGGGCCCGCGCCGACGTGTCCACAGGCCGCCGTATCCACCACCTGTCCACCACGGACAACGGACACCGCGGACAACGCCCACATGGAGCATGCCCGCTCCCCCGTCCCGGTCCTAGCCTGCGAGAAAAGAAGCCAAGCGTCCGTCAGATCCCACAGATCGCGCAAGACCCAGGAGCCCTCATGACCGCACTTGAGCAGGAGCGCCGCGTCGTCACCGCCATCCCCGGCCCGAAGTCGCAGGAGCTGCAGGCCCGCCGCACGGCCGTGGTGGCGCAGGGTGTGGGCTCCACACTGCCGGTCTTCGTCACGCGCGCCGGCGGCGGCGTCATCGAGGACGTCGACGGCAACCGCCTGATCGACTTCGGTTCCGGCATCGCCGTGACCTCCGTCGGCGCCTCCGCGGAGGCCGTGGTGCGCAAGGCGTCCGCGCAGCTCGCGGACTTCACCCACACCTGTTTCATGGTCACGCCCTACGAGGGGTACGTCGCCGTCGCCGAGGCGCTGGCCGAGCTGACCCCGGGCGACCACGCCAAGAAGTCGGCGCTGTTCAACAGCGGCGCCGAGGCGGTCGAGAACGCCGTCAAGATCGCGCGTGCGTACACCAAGCGGCAGGCCGTCGTGGTGTTCGACCACGGCTACCACGGCCGCACCAACCTCACCATGGCGCTGACCGCGAAGAACATGCCGTACAAGCACGGCTTCGGTCCCTTCGCCCCCGAGGTGTACCGCGTGCCGGTCGCCTACGGCTACCGCTGGCCGACCGGCGCGGAGAACGCCGGTCCGGAGGCCGCCGCCCAGGCGATCGAGCAGATCACCAAGCAGGTCGGCGCCGAGAACGTGGCCGCGATCATCATCGAGCCGGTGCTCGGCGAGGGCGGCTTCATCGAGCCGGCCAAGGGCTTCCTGCCCGCGATCAGCGAGTTCGCCAAGGACAACGGCATCGTCTTCGTCGCCGACGAGATCCAGTCCGGCTTCTGCCGTACCGGCCAGTGGTTCGCCTGCGAGGACGAGGGCATCGTCCCGGACCTGATCACCACGGCGAAGGGCATCGCGGGCGGTCTGCCGCTCGCCGCCGTCACCGGCCGCGCCGAGATCATGGACGCCGCGCACGCGGGCGGCCTCGGCGGCACCTACGGCGGCAACCCGGTGGCCTGCGCCGGCGCGCTCGGCGCCATCGAGACGATGAAGGAGCTGGACCTCAACGCCAAGGCGAAGAACATCGAGGCGATCATGAAGTCCCGCCTCACCGCCATGGCCGAGAAGTTCGACGCCATCGGCGACGTCCGGGGCCGCGGCGCGATGATCGCCATCGAGCTGGTCAAGGACCGCGCCACCAAGGAGCCGAACCCGGAGGCGACCGCCGCCCTCGCCAAGGCCTGCCACGCCGAGGGTCTGCTGGTCCTGACCTGTGGCACCTACGGCAACGTGCTGCGCTTCCTGCCCCCGCTGGTGATCGGCGAGGACCTGCTGAACGAGGGCCTCGACATCATCGAGCAGGCGTTCGCCCGCGTCTGAGCGCGCACCCGCGGACGGCCCCCGCGCGAGCAGGTGCGCGAGGGGCCGAACGCGCATCTGAGCTGCGTTTCGCACGCCTGGCGCGGCGACCCGCAGAGCGTGTGAAGAACGTGTGCGGGGTGGATGGCAGGACGCCGATGACCCTGTCCTCGGCCCACCCCCTGTCGTAGGTTCTACGCAGATGAGAGATACACCCCGCCCACAGGGGACTGTGGGCGGCTCTCAGGCCGGAGCCTCCCCAGCTTCGACCTGGTCGTGCCTCGCGCACACAACCGGAACCCGTGGGTTCCGGGTCTCCTCACCGATCGGACGGTCGCCCGCCCCAAACCCCCCGGGGCGCGCGGCGTTCCGGTCAGACGGCCGCCCCGGCATCCGGGACGGCGGTTCCCCGAAGGGCCGGCACACTCCCCCCCTTGTGCCGGCCCTTCGGTGCGTCCGGCCGCCTCAGCCGAAGGGGTGCTCCCCGGTGACGCGGGCCAGCAGGTCGCGCACCTCGCGGGTGCGGGGGTGGGCCGGATGCAGCTGCCGCTCGCAGTCGGTCAGCGCCCGGCGGGCCGCCGCCTCCGCCTCGCCGAGCCGCCCCAGGCCGAGCTGGGCCGCACCGGTGAACAGGTCCACCAGTCCGCTGTCCGCGCGCTGCGGGGGCGGGGCGAACCGCCGCGCCACGGCCAGTGTCTCCTCGTACCTGCCCTGTCCGTTCAGCGCGCGCATGAGCACGGCGTACAAGGGGACGGCGGAGCGCTCGTCCGCGCGGGGCAGGTTCCCGCGGGCGATCTCCTCCGCCTCCTCGTGGCGGGCCTGCCCGCACAGGGCCCGGCCCAGGTTGCCGAGGACCCGCAGTTCGAGCCGCAGCAGCGGGGTGAGGTGGGCGAGCCGGGGCACGGCCCGCAGTATGTCCAGGGACTCGGCCTCCGCCTCCTCGTGCCGTTCCTGACCGATCAGGACCACCGTGCGGTTGGCCCGGACGACGAGCTGCAGTACGTGCGTGTCGGCGTCGACCGGCTCCAGCTGGGCGATCAGGGTCTCCAGTTCGGCCAGCACCTCGTCCCCGCGCCCGTGCGCGACGGCCACCCCGGTGCCAGGGTCCTCGCCTGCCGCTCCCACCGCGCGACGGGCCGGAGCCGGTCGCGCCACGAGGTGGCCGCGAGCGCCTGGGCACCGGCCTCGACCTCCTCGTAACGACCTTCCCTGTACAGGCGTTCGAGTCGGGCGAAGGTCCGCTGCCGCTCACGCTCCCGCGCCGTTCGTGTGATCCTCACGGGCGGTGAGGCTACCCTCCGGCGGGCCTGCGAAGCTGGGCGTCATGCCGGTCTCCCCGCCTCGTGCGCTGCCCGCCCTCCTGGCACTGCCCGTCCTCCTGTTCGCGCTGATCACCTGGCAGGTCCTCGCCGACGGTCCGCTGGTCGGCGTGGACGAGCGGGCGAGCGGGGCGCTCGTCCACCCCGACAGGCTCTCCGAGGTGCTGTCCGACCTCGGCAACGTGCCGGTGGCCGTGCCCGTCCTGGCCCTGGCCCTGGTGTACGTCGCGTGGCACGGGCGCGCCCACGGCGCGGACCGCTGGTGGCTGCCGCCGCTGGCCGGGGCCGCGGCGATGGCCCTGGTGCCGGCGCTGGTCGCCCCGCTGAAGGCGTGGACCGACCGCCCCGGCACCCCGGCGGTGCCGCCGGCCGTCGGCTACTACCCCTCGGGCCACACCGCGACCGCCGTGGTCGCCTACGGCGCGGCGACGCTGCTGCTCCTGCCGCTGCTGCGCTCGCCGGCCGTCCGCCGCGGGCTGGTCCTCCTGTGCGTCCTCCTCGTCCTCGGCGCGTCCTACGGGCTGGTGCGGCGCGGCTACCACTGGCCGCTGGACGTGGTGGCGAGCTGGTGTCTGGGCGCGGTGCTGCTGGCCGGGGTCGCGTCGGCGGCCGGCCGCACCGCGCCGGCGGTCACCCGAAGTACGCGTCGAAGTTCTTCTGGAACTCCCAGTTCGAGTAGCGGTCCCAGTTGATCGACCAGGTCATCAGGCCGCGCAGGGCGGGCCAGGTGCCGTGGGTCGTGTACGAGCCGCAGTCGGTCTTCTCGGTCAGGCAGTTCAGGGCCTTGTTCACCTCGGCCGGGGGGACGTGGCCGTTGCCCGCGTTGGTGGAGGCGGGCATGCCGATCGCGACCTGGTCCGGGCGCAGCGGCGGGAAGACCCTGGTCGCGTCGCCGGCGACCGGGAAACCGGTGAGCAGCATGTCCGTCATGGCGATGTGGAAGTCGGCGCCGCCCATGGAGTGGTACTGGTTGTCCAGCCCCATGATCGGGCCCGAGTTGTAGTCCTGGACGTGCAGCAGGGTCAGGTCGTCGCGCAGGGCGTGGATCACGGGCAGGTAGGCCCCCGCCCTCGGGTCCTGGCCGCCCCACTTGCCGGTGCCGTAGTACTGGTAGCCGAGCTGGACGAAGAAGGTCTCCGGGGCCATCGTCAGCACGAAGTCGTCGCCGTACTTCGCCTTCAGGGTCTTCAGGGCCGAGATGAGGTTGACGATCACCGGGGTCTTCGGGTTCCTGAAGTCGGTGTCGTCGGCGTTCAGGGACAGCGAGTGGCCCTCGAAGTCGATGTCGAGGCCGTCGAGGCCGTACTCGTCGATGATCTTCGAGACGGACGAGACGAACGTGTCGCGGGCGGCGGTGGTGGTGAGTTGCACCTGGCCGTTCTGGCCGCCGATGGAGATCAGCACCTTCTTGCCGGCCGCCTGCTTGGCCTTGATCGCCGCCTTGAACTCGGCGTCGGACTCCACGTTCGGGCATTCGGTGACGGGGCAGCGCTCGAAGCGGATGTCGCCGGAGGTGACCGAGGTGGGCTCGCCGAAGGCCAGGTCGATGACGTCCCAGCTGTCGGGGACGTCGGCGAGGCGCGTGTATCCGGAGCCGTTGGCGAAGCTCGCGTGCAGATAGCCGACGAGCGCGTGGGCCGGGAGGTCGGAGCCGCCGCCGTCCGGCTGCTCGGCGGTGGTCGCGGTGACCGTGGCCGAGCGGGCGGACTCCCCGGCGTCGTTGAGGGCCGTGACCTGGAAGGCGTACGCCGTCGAGGGGGCCAGGCCGGTGACGGTGGTGGAGGTGCCGGTGACCGTGCGGACCTTGGCGCCGTCGCGGTAGACGGCGTAGCCGGTCGCGCCCGGGACCGGTGACCAGGACAGGGCGACGCTGGAGGAGGTGGCGGAGCCCGCCGTCAGACCGGCCGGGGGCGCCGGTGGCTGACCGGTCTCGCCGCCGGGGCCGGTGAGCGAGACGTCGTCGGCGTGGTAGGCGCCGGTGCCGTACCAGCCGTGCGTGTAGATCGTGACCCGGGTGGTGGAGGGGCCGGTGCGGAAGGTGGTCGACAGCCGCTGCCAGTCCGGGGCGGACTGGGCCCAGGTGGAGACGTCGGTGGTGCCGGTGCCGCTCGCACCGAGGTAGACGTAGGTGCCGCGCACATGGCCGGTCAGCGTGTACTGCGAGTCAGGTTTCACCGCCACTGTCTGGGAGCAGCGGGCGTTGTCGGCGCCGGCCGGGGTGGCCTCCAGGGCCCCGGTGCCGCTGCGGACGGGCGAGGTCACCGCCTTGCCCGCCGTGCAGGTCCAGCCGTCGAGGCCGGATTCGAAGCCGCCGTTCGCGGCGAGGTCCGCGTCGGCCGCACGGGCGGCCGACGAGAGCGCGGTCATGCCGGACGCGGCGAGCGCCGCGGCGGTGAGCAGCGTGACGAGGGGGCGACGCGCGAGCCGTCTGGAGCGTTCCACAAGTGCCTCCGGACATGGGGGAGATGGGGAGGGTGGAGCGCGCCCAACTTGGTCCAGACCAATTCTGTTGTCAACCCCTCGCGCGTCTCACCCCCCGCCGTCCTCCACCGCGAGAGCCGCCGCCGCCTCGTGCATGGCCAGTTCGAGGAGGGCCGGATCGGTGAGGGTGCCGGCCCCGTCGGGCGGGACCAGCCAGCGGATGCCGCCCGACGACGGACCTCCCGGGTGCGGCACCACGATCCAGGTGCCGAGTCCCGCCGTCCGGACCCCCGTGCCCAGCCAGCGGGCCGCCGTGCCGGCCGGCACGAAGAAGCCCGTGCGCGCGTCGCCGAAGTCGACGAGCACCGGGCCCGGTCGGTCCAGCACGCGGGAGAGCACGTCCAGGGTGGGATAGCCGAGCCTGCTCGGCAGGATGAGCACGTCCCAGGCCTTGCCGGCGGGCAGCAGCGCGACCCCCAGGGGGTTGCGCTCCCACTCCCGCCGGCAGGACTCGGGATCCGGTGCGACGGATGCCAGCCACGCGACCGCCGTCTTCGCACCAGGCATGTGGAGACCTCCCTTTCACTCGTCGACGCGGGGTGCGTCACGAGGGAGAGGGAGGTCTCCCGTCCGCATTACGCGGGTCGGGGCAACTCGTTGGAGTGAGCCGGGTCACCCCGGGCGGCGGCCGCTAGCTGTCGAAGCCCAGCCCCAGCCTGTCCATGGTGCGCAGCCACAGGTTGCGCCGCCCCCCGTGCGCGTCCGCGCGGGCCAGCGACCACTTGGTCAGCGCGATGCCGGTCCAGGCGAAGGGCTCGGGCGGGAACGGCAGCGGCTTCCTGCGGACCATCTCCAGCTCCGTGCGCTCGGTGCGCTCCCCCGCCAGCAGGTCCAGCATCACCTCGGCGCCGAAGCGGGTGGCGCCCACCCCGAGGCCGGTGTACCCGGCCGCGTACGCCACCTTCCCCTGGTGGGCGGTGCCGAAGAACGCCGAGAAGCGGGAGCAGGTGTCGATCGCGCCGCCCCAGGCGTGGGTGAAGCGGACGCCCTCCAACTGCGGGAAGCAGGTGAAGAAGTGCCCCGCGAGCTTGGCGTAGGTCTCGGGTCGGTCGTCGTACTCGGCGCGCACCCGGCCGCCGTAGGGATAGACGGCGTCGTAGCCGCCCCACAGGACGCGGTTGTCGGCGGAGAGGCGGAAGTAGTGGAACTGGTTGGCGCTGTCGCCGAGGCCCTGCCGGTTCTTCCAGCCGACCGAGGCCAGTTGCCCGGCGGTGAGCGGCTCGGTCATCAGGGCGTAGTCGTAGACCGGGACGGTGTACGGGCGGACCCGCTTGACCAGGTTCGGGAAGACGTTGGTGCCGAGCGCGACCCCTCGGGCCCGGACGCCTCCGTACGGGGTGCGCACGGCCATGCCGGCGCCGTAGGGCCGCAGGGTGAGGGCCGGGGTGTGCTCGTAGACGCGGACGCCGAGGTCGAGGCAGGCGCGCTTGAGGCCCCAGGCGAGCTTGGCGGGGTTGACCATGGCCACGCCCCGGCGGTCCCACAGACCGGCGCGGAAGGTCGGGGAGTCGACCTGTTCCCGTACCGCCTCGGCGTCCAGGTACTCGACACCGTCGGCGAGCCCCTTGGCGCCGATCTCCTCGTGCCACTCCTTCAGCTCCCGGGCCTGGTACTCCTCGGTCGCCACGTCGATCTCGCCGCTGCGCTCGAACTCGCAGTCCAGACGGTGGCGGACGACCGCCTCCTCGATGGCGTCGAGGTTGCGGGCGCCCAGCTCCTCCAGCTTGTGGATCTCGCCGGGCCAGCGGGTGAGGCCGTTGGAGAGGCCGTGGGTGAGGGAGGCGGCGCAGAATCCGCCGTTGCGGCCGGAGGCGGCCCAGCCCACCTCGCGGCCCTCCAGCAGCACCACGTCCCGCCCCGGGTCGCGCTCCTTGGCGATCAGCGCGGTCCACAGTCCGCTGTAGCCGCCGCCGACGACCAGCAGATCGCAGGTCTCCGGTCCGGTGAGGGCGGGCTGCGGGCGGGGGCGGCCGGGGTCGTCCAGCCAGTACGGGACCGGCTGGGCGTCGGAAAGGGATTTCGTCCAGTCGTTGCTGCGGCTCATGGCGCTCGGGGCCATGATTTCAACTCCCTACGCATTCACTGATGTGCTGTGTGCCGTGCGGCTCACGCCTTGCGGCGATTCCGGCGGTTGCCGATGACCATGGAGGCCAGGACGAACAGTACGGCGATGACGAACATGGCCGTACCGATGACGTTGATCTGGACGGGCGTACCGCGCTGGGCCGATCCCCAGACGAACATGGGGAAAGTGACGGTGGAGCCCGCGTTGAAATTGGTGATGATGAAATCGTCGAAGGAGAGCGCGAAGGCGAGCAGCGCGCCGGCGGCGATTCCGGGGGCGGCGATCGGCAGGGTGACCCGGACGAAGGTCTGGAAGGGACCGGCGTACAGGTCCTGCGCCGCCTGCTCCAGCCGCGGGTCCATCGACATCACGCGCGCCTTGACGGCCGTCACCACGAAGCTGAGGCAGAACATGATGTGGGCGATCAGGATCGTCCAGAAGCCCAGCTGGGCGCCCATGTTGAGGAAGAGGGTGAGCAGCGAGGCGGCCATCACCACCTCGGGCATCGCCATCGGCAGGAAGATCAGCGAGTTGATCGCCCCGCGCGCCCGGAAGCGGTAGCGGACCAGCGCGAAGGCGATCGCCGTGCCGAGCGCGGTGGCGCCCAGCGTCGCCCAGAAGGCGATCTGGAGACTGAGCGAAAGGGAACCGCAGAGCCCGGAGACGCCGCAGGGGTCCTTCCAGGCGTCCGTGGAGAATTGCTGCCATTCGTAGTTGAAGCGCCCGTTCGGTTTGTTGAACGAGAACACCGTGACGATGATGTTGGGCAGCAGGAGATAGGCGAGGGTGAGCAGTCCGGCGATGACGACCAGATTGCGCTTGAGCCAGTTGACGAAGGTCATTTAAACCAGATCCTCCGTGCCGGACTTGCGGATGTAGAAGGTGACCATGACGAGGATCGCGGCCATCAGGACGAAGGAAAGTGCCGCCGCCGTCGGATAGTCCAGTACCCGCAGGAATTGCGACTGGATCACGTTTCCGATCATTCCGGTGTCCGCCGAGCCCAGCAGGGAGGCGTTGACGTAGTCGCCGGTGGCGGGGATGAAGGTCAGCAGCGTCCCGGAGACGACGCCGGGCATGGACAGCGGGAAGGTGACCTTGCGGAAGACGGTGGAGGGCTTGGCGTACAGGTCGCCCGCCGCCTCGTGCAGCCGCCCGTCGATGCGCTCCAGCGAGGTGTACAGCGGCAGGATCATGAAGGGCAGGAAGTTGTACGTCAGTCCGCAGACCACCGCGAGCGGCGTGGCCAGCACGCGGTCGCCGGAGGTCCAGCCGAGCCAGCCGGTGACGTCCAGGACGTGCAGCGTGTTCAGGACGCCGACGACCGGGCCGCCGTCCGCGAGGATCGTCTTCCAGGCCAGGGTGCGGATCAGGAAGCTGGTGAAGAACGGCGCGATCACCAGGATCATGATCAGGTTCCGCCAGCGGCCGGCGCGGAAGGCGATCAGATAGGCGAGCGGATAACCGAGCAGCAGGCACAGCACGGTCGCGGAGGCCGCGTAGGCGACCGAGCGCAGGAACTGCGGCCAGTACTCGGACACCGCCTCCCAGTAGGTCACGAAGTGCCAGGTGACCTTGTAGCCCTCCTCCAGCGAGCCCGTCTGCACGGAGGTGGAGGCCTGGTAGACCATCGGCGCCGCGAAGAAGACGAGCAGCCACAGGATGCCGGGCAGCAGCAGCCAGTACGGCGTCCAGCGGCCCCTGGTGCGCGGGGGCTTCTTCTCGGGCGCGGCCGGCGTGAGCGGCGGCGGCGCCTCGGTGAGGGTGGACATCAGACGGTCTCCCCCTCGGCGACTCCGGCGTCGCCCGTCGTCCCGGCGAGCAGGGACTGGTCGGCGTCGAGGCCGAAGGTGTGCGCCGGGTTCCAGTGCAGGACGACGTCGGCTCCGGGGGCGAGGCGGGCGTCGCGGTCGATGTTCTGGGCGTAGACCTCGAACTCGGGGCAGGCCGCGCAGTCGACCACGTACTGGGTGGAGACACCGATGAAACTGGTGTTGCTGATCTTGCCGGTGATGCGGTTGCGGCCCTCGGGGATGGAGCCGGCCTCGTCGGCGTGGGTGATGCTGATCTTCTCGGGGCGCACGCCGACCAGGACCTTGCCGCCCGCCCGGGCCGGCGCGGCGCAGCGGGCGACGGGCAGGACCAGCTTGTCGCCGGCCGCCTTCACCACGACCTCGTCGGCGCCGCGGGTGTCGACCTCGGCCTCGATGAGGTTGGAGGTGCCCAGGAAGTTGGCGACGAAGGTGGTCCGAGGGTTCTCGTACAGGTCGGCGGGGGCGCCCAGTTGCTCGACCCGGCCCCCGTTCATCACGGCGACCTGGTCGGCCATGGTCATGGCCTCCTCCTGGTCGTGCGTGACGTGCACGAAGGTGATGCCGACCTCGGTCTGGATGCGCTTGAGCTCCAGCTGCATCTGGCGGCGCAGCTTGAGGTCGAGGGCGCCGAGGGGTTCGTCCAGGAGCAGCACCTTGGGGTGGTTGATCAGGGCGCGGGCCACCGCGACGCGCTGCTGCTGGCCGCCGGAGAGCTGGTGCGGCTTCTTGCGGGCCTGCTCGCCGAGCTGGACCAGGTCCAGCATCTCCCCGACCTGCTTCTTCACGCTCTTGATGCCGCGCCGGCGCAGGCCGAAGGCGACGTTCTCGAAGATGTCGAGGTGCGGGAAGAGGGCGTAGGACTGGAAGACCGTGTTGACCGGCCGTTTGTACGGGGGGAGCGCGGTCACGTCCTGGTCACCGAGGTGGACGGTGCCGCTGCTGGGCTCCTCCAGCCCGGCGATCATGCGCAGGGTGGTGGTCTTCCCGCAGCCGGAGGCGCCGAGCAGGGCGAAGAAGGAGCCCTGCGGCACGGTCAGGTCGAGCGGGTGCACGGCGGTGAAGGTGCCGTAGGTCTTGCTGATGCCGGAGAGGCGGACGTCACCGCTGTGCTCCGTAGCGTCTGTCTGCGTCTTCGTCGTCGCCATCGTCGTCACGCCCCAGTGAGCTTCGCGAACTTCTCTTCGTAGGCCGTCTCTTCCTTCGCGCTCAGTGAGCGGAAGGCACGGGAGAGGGCCTGCATGGCCTTGTCGGGAATGATCAGCGGGTTGTTCGCCGCGTCCTCGTCGATCTTCGCAAGCTCGTCCTTCACGCCGTCCACGGGACAGACGAAGTTGATGTAGGCGGCGAGCTGCGCGGCCGGCCCCGGCTCGTAGTAGTAGTCCATGAGCCGCTCGGCGTTCGTCTTGTGCCGCGCCTTGTTGGGGACCAGCATGTTGTCGCTGGACGTGATGTATCCGCTGTCCGGGATGACGAAGTCGACGTCCGGGTTGTCCGCCTTGAGCTGGACGACGTCACCGGCCCAGGCCAGACAGGCCGCGAAGTCGCCCTTGCTGATGTCGGCGGTGTAGTCGTTGCCGGTGAAGCGGCGGATCTGGCCCCGGTCGACGCCCTTCTGGAGCCGGGCGATCGCCGCGTCGTAGTCGTCGTCGGTGAAGCGGGCCGGGTCCTTGCCCATGTCGAGCAGGACCATGCCGACGGTGTCGCGCATCTCGGTGAGGAAGCCGACGCGCCCCTTGAGCTTCGGGTTGTCGAGCAGGTCGGAGACCGTCTTCACCTCGACGCCGTCCAGCGCCTTCTTGTTGTAGGCGATGACGGTGGAGATGCCCTGCCAGGGGTACGAGTAGGCGCGGCCCGGGTCCCAGTCGGGGTCGCGGAACTGCGGCGACAGGTTGGCGAAGGCGTGCGGGAGGTGGGCCGGGTCCAGTTTCTGGACCCAGCCGAGGCGGATCAGCCGGGCGGCCAGCCAGTCGGTGAGCACGATGATGTCGCGCCCGGTCTCCTGGCCGGCGGAGAGCTGCGGCTGGATCTTGCCGAAGAACTCGCTGTTGTCGTTGATGTCCTCGGTGTACTTGACCTTGATGCCGCTGCGCCGGGTGAACGCCTCCAGCGTCGGGTGCCGCCGGCCGCTCTCGTCGATGTCCATGTACTCGGTCCAGTTGGAGAAGGAGACCTCCTTCTCCTCCTTCGACCGGTCCTCGGACGACACGCCGCCCTCGGTCTTGCCGGCCGGCGGGATGCCGCAGGCGCTCAGCGTCCCGAGTCCGCCGACCGCCAGCGCGCCGCCCGCGGAGGCGCGCAGCAGTGAGCGGCGGGTGAGGGCGGCCCTGCCGTGGGTGAAACTGCGCCGCATGGCGGCCACTTGGGCCGGGGACAGGCGGTCGGGCTCGTACTGCTCCATGCGCGTGGTTGCCCTTTCGGGTGTCTCGGCCGTGGTCGGCGGCCTCTCGGTCGTGACTATCGGTCCCCGAAGACGGTGCGGTGCCAGTCCTTGGCCGCCACCGCGGTGTTGTCGAACATGACGTGCTTGACCTGCGTGTACTCCTCGAAGGAGTAGGCGGACATGTCCTTGCCGAAGCCGGACGCCTTGTATCCGCCGTGCGGCATCTCGCTGATGATCGGGATGTGGTCGTTGACCCAGACGCAGCCCGCCTTGATCTCGCGGGTGGCGCGGCCCGCCCGGTACACGTCGCGGCTCCAGGCGGAGGCGGCGAGACCGTACGGTGTGTCGTTGGCCAGCCGGATGCCCTCGTCGTCGGTGTCGAAGGGCAGGACGACCAGGACCGGCCCGAAGATCTCGGACTGGACGACCTCGCTGTCCTGCGCGGCGTCGGCGATGAGGGTCGGCCGGTAGTAGGCGCCGTCCTTCAGGTCGCCCCGCGGTGCCTCGCCGCCGGTCACCACGCGGGCGTAGGAGCGGGCGCGGTCGACGAAACCGGCGACGCGGTCCCGCTGGACGTGGCTGACCAGCGGACCGAGATCGGTGCCCGGGGCGAAGGGGTCGCCGACGCGGACGGTGTCCATGAGGGCGGCGGTCTTCTCGACGAACGCCTCGTACAGGGGCCGCTGCACATACGCGCGGGTGGCCGCCGTGCAGTCCTGGCCGGTGTTGATGAGCGCGCCCGCGACCGCGCCGTGGACGGCGGCATCGAGGTCGGCGTCGTCGAAGACGAGGAAGGGCGCCTTGCCGCCCAGCTCCAGGTGGAGGCGCTTGACGGTCGCGGTGGCGACCTCGGCGACGCGCTTGCCGACGGCGGTGGAGCCGGTGAAGGAGGTCATCGCCACGTCCGGGTGGCCGACCAGGTGCTCACCGGCCTCCTTCCCGGTGCCGGTGACGATGTTGATCACTCCGTCGGGGATGCCGGCCTCGGTGGCGGCCTGGGCGAACATCAGGGAGGTCAGCGGGGTGATCTCGGCGGGCTTCAGCACGATGGTGTTGCCCGCGGCGATCGCCGGGAGGATCTTCCAGGCGGCCATCTGGAGGGGGTAGTTCCAGGGCGCGATGGACCCGACGACACCGATCGGCTCGCGGCGCACGTACGAGGTGTGGTCGCCGGAGTACTCCCCGGCCGACTGGCCCTGGAGGTGCCGGGCGGCGCCGGCGAAGAAGGCCGCGTTGTCGACCGTGCCCGGCACGTCGAACTCGCGGGTCAGCTTGAGGGGCTTGCCGCACTGGAGCGACTCGGCGCGGGCGAAGTCCTCGGCGCGCTCGGCGAGCACGGCGGCGAACCGGTGCAGGGCGTCGGAGCGCTCGCCGGGGGTGGCGCCGGCCCAGCCGGGGAAGGCCGCCCGCGCGGCGGCGACGGCCGCGTCGACGTCGTCGGGGCCTGCGAGTTCGTAGGTCAGGACCTCCTCGCCGGTCGCCGGGTCGACGACGGTGTGGGTGCGTCCGGAGGTGCCCTTCGTGAGGCGTCCCGCGATGTACTGGGCCCCGTCCGCGAAGCGGTCCTGGGCCGGGAATCGGTCCGGGGTGGCGTTGCCCGGGTTGTGCATGTCGGCTCTCCTCGGTCTCCCCATGACGGGGGCCGGCGTGGCTCAGGCTCGATGTGAGTGCCGATCCTGACAGAGCACTAGACCACCAACAAGTGATTCCGTTGTTGCCATTTGGTTACGCGACGGAATCTGTCGACCAGGTGTCGAGTCGCCACGGAAAAGGACGGACGGAGTGTCAGTGGCGCGTGCCACACTCGCGTGCATGGAAAGGATCACGGGGGCGGTCGGGGGAACGGAAGGGCACATGTCGGCGCGGGAAGTCATCGACAGTCGGGAGGCGCTGGTCGAGCGGGTGCGGGCCGGCGAGCGGATCAAGTACCTGCTCTTCTGGGGGCACCGGCCTCGCCCGGACGGCCGGATCGGGCCGAGCTGTCTGAGCCAGTGGTGGCCGTCGCCGTTCACCGTGGCCGGGGTGGAGTACGCGACGGCGGAGCACTGGATGATGGCGGGCAAGGCCCGGCTCTTCGGGGACGCGGAGGCCGAGCGGCGGGTGCTGGCCGCGGCGCACCCGGCCGAGGCCAAGAAGGCGGGGCGGCTGGTGCGCGGCTTCGACGAGGCGGTGTGGGAGCGGGAGCGCTTCCCGATCGTCGTCGAGGGCAGCGTCCACAAGTTCGCCTCGGACCCCGCGCTGCGGGAGTTCCTGGTGCACACGGGCGACCGGGTGCTGGTCGAGGCGAGCCCCGTGGACCGGGTGTGGGGCATCGGCCTGGCCGCGGACGACGAGGCGGCGAGCGACCCGCGGCGGTGGCGGGGGCCGAATCTGCTCGGGTTCGCGCTGATGGTGGCGCGGGAGCGACTGCGCGAAGGCGGCTGACGCCGGGAGCGGCTGCGCGAAGGCGGCTGACGCCCGCGGACCGATCCCGCGGGCGTCAGCCGCCTGGGCTTGCTCTGTCCGGCCGCTCAGCCGTGCGCGGGTGCGGCCGCCACGGAGACCGCCGCCGGCCGCGGGGCGCCGTAGTAGGGGTCGTCGTAGTCCGAGTCGTCGTTGATCGCGGCGATGATCCCGACGGCGAGCAGGGCCATCACGGCGATGCCGAGGACGATGCCGATGATCCCCATGATGAAGCCCGCCTGGGCCTGCCCGTGGTTGTTCGCCTCGCCGCGCTCGGCCTTGCGGCGTCCCTTGATACCGAAGACCACGGCGAGGATGCCGAGCACCAGCGAGACGATGCCGTACGCGCAGAACATGCAGCAGGCCAGGATGCCGAGCACCATCGCCGCGGTGCCCATGCCGTTCTGCGGGGGCAGCGGGGCGCCGCCCCAGCCGTAGCCGCCCTGGGGGTAGGCGGGGTAGCCGTATCCGCCCGGGACCGCCGGGCCGCCGGGCGCGATCGGCGGTGGCGGCACCGCGGACTGGGGCGGCGGGAAGCCGGCGGCGGGCATCGAGACGACCGTGGCCTGGTCGTGCACGGACGGCGGCTGCGCGGACGGCGGCGGCTGCCAGGGCGGCACGTCACCGGCGGCGGGCGGGGCCGGCTGCTGCGGCACTCCCGGCGCGGCGTCCCGGTTCTTCTCCAGCGACGGCCCGCTCTCCGGGGGCGCCCAAGGATCGTTGGCGTTGTTGGAGTCCCCGCCCGGCCGTGTCGCGTCCGTCATCTTCCGTCCCCCTGGGTCGATCGTGCCCGTCATGCTACGGGCCCCGCCCGTCCGGCGTGAGACCGGCCTACGATGATCCCCGGACCACCGATCAGCCGATCACCCGCGTCCCGTCGCCGCCCGCGCGGCCCGTGGACGCCGCCCTGGGGAGGAACCCTTGACCGAGCACCTCGTCGACCCCGCCGTCCCCCGCGATCTGCACGCCTTCATCGCCGGACTGCCCAAGGCCGAACTGCACGTCCACCACGTCGGCTCCGCCTCCCCGCGCATCGTCTCGGAACTGGCCGCGCGCCACCCCGACTCCAAGGTCCCCACCGATCCCGAGGCCCTGGTCGACTACTTCACCTTCACGGACTTCGCGCACTTCATCGAGGTGTACCTGTCCGTCGTCGACCTGATCCGCACCCCCGAGGACGTCCGGCTGCTGACGTACGAGGTGGCCCGTGACATGGCCCGGCAGCAGGTGCGGTACGCCGAGTTGACCATCACCCCGTTCTCCTCCACCCGGCGCGGCATCGACGAGGGCGCCTTCATGGCCGCGATCGAGGACGCCCGCAAGGCGGCGGAGGCCGATTTCGGGACCGTGCTGCGCTGGTGCTTCGACATTCCGGGCGAGGCCGGTCTGGAGTCCGCCGAGGAGACGACGCGGCTCGCCACCGACGACCGGCTGCGCCCGGAGGGCCTGGTCTCCTTCGGGCTCGGCGGACCGGAGATCGGGGTCGCCCGCCCGCAGTTCAAGCCGTACTTCGACCGCGCGATCGCCGCCGGGCTGCACTCGGTGCCGCACGCGGGCGAGACCACCGGCCCGCAGACGGTGTGGGACGCGCTCACCGACCTGCGCGCCGAGCGCATCGGGCACGGCACCAGCTCCGCCCAGGACCCCGCGCTGCTGGCCCACCTCGCCGAGCGGCGCATCCCGCTGGAGGTCTGCCCGACCTCGAACATCGCCACCCGCGCGGTGCGCACCCTGGACGAACACCCGATCAAGGAGTTCGTGAACGCCGGGGTGCTGGTGACGGTCAACTCCGACGACCCACCGATGTTCGGCACCGACCTCAACAACGAGTACGCCGTCGCCGCCCGGCTCCTCGGGCTCGACGAGCGCGGTCTCGCCGACCTGGCGAAGAACGCGGTCGAGGCGTCGTTCCTGGACGCGCCGGGCAAGTCCCGGATCAGGGACGAGATCGACACGTACACCGCCGCCTGGCTCGCCTCCTGAGACGGAACCCCTCATGACCCCCGTGCGCGCTGTGACCGCCGTGGCCCACCGCGGCGACCCGTACCGGTACCGCGAGAACACGATCGGCTCGCTGCGTTCCGCGCTCGACCGCGGTGCGGACGCGGTCGAGACCGACGTGCGCCTCACCCGGGACGGCGTACCCGTGCTGCTGCACGACGAGACGCTGAAGCGGCTGTGGCGGCACGACCGGCCGCTGCGGTCCCTGTCGGCCGACGAGGTGCGGGGGCTGACGGCGGGCAGGGTGCCGACGCTGGCCGAGGCGCTGGCCGCGACCGACGGCAGCCGGCTGATGCTGGACCTGCCGGGCGGTCCGGGCGAGCGGGCGGTGCGGCGGATCGTGGACGTGGTCCGCGAATGCGGCGCCCGGGACCGCGTGTACTACACGGCCGGCCCCGCCGCCATGCTCGCGGTGCGCGCCGCCGACCCCGCCGCCGAGATCGCGATGACCTGGACGACGGCGGCGCCGCCGCGGCCCGCGCTGCTCGCGGCGGTGCGGCCGAAGTGGCTCAACTACCGGTTCGGGCTGGTGAACAAGGCCCTGGTCGAACGGGTCCGCGGCGACGGCTGCCTGCTGTCGGTGTGGACCCCCGACACCCGTCGCTCCATGCGCCGGCTGATCGCGCTGGGCGTCGACTCGATCACCACCAACCGCATCGACACACTGTGCGCCCTGCGCGCCGCCGACGGAGCCCGCCCCGCCCCCGTACGGGAGGACCCCCACAACTCGCGGCCCGCGTAAGGGAATTCCCCGACTCCCGGCACGGGGCGGGCACCCTCCTCACCGACGATCCGCCCCGGGGCGCGGCGCACTAGGATGATCAAGTCCCTTCCGCCGCAACCGCCTTCACCCCGGGAGCAGTCGATGCGCGCCCGCACCCACACCGCCCTCGCCGCCGCCGCGGTCCTCGCCCTGGCCCAAGAGCGCGGAGCGGAACCCGGTCGTCGACGCGATCACCGTCGCCGCGCTGAAGTGACCCCCGTCAGCCACCGCCCCACCGCGTGCGCCCCGACCGTCGCCACGCCCGCGAGGCCGAGACCCACGGCGAGGTCGCGCGGGCGCGTGGGGCGCAGTACACCGGCGCGGCGCAGCCGGTGGCGGGCCCAGAGCGTGAACGGGACGACGACGAGCGCCGAGGTCGCGGACCCCGGTGTGTAACCGCGCACCAGTCCCGCCTGGGCGAGGTGGACCAGGCCGTGCAGACCGAAGGCGTCCAGCGCCGTCCGGTACACCGCCGACCGGCCTCCGGTGAGCCGGCCCGCGGCGGACGCGGCGGCCACGACCGCGGCCATCGCCCCGACCGCCACCGCGAACTCCCGGCCCTCCACCGACCCCGCCCGCCGCCACACCGCCTCCGGCACGGTGGGGAACCGCTCGCGCAGGGCGGGCAGCTCACGCCGCCACCAGTCCGGCACGGTCGCCAGTTCCTCGGCGTCGTGCAGCGCCCAGGCTGCCAGCAGCCCCAGCGTGACCGCCGCGCCCACCTTTTCATCACCTGGAGAATTACTCACGCGGCCAGTCTGCTACACCCCGACGATGCCGTTCCACCGCTTCGCGAACTCCGCCCGCTCCCCCGCCGCGATGTCCCGCGCGATCGCGAGCCGTTCGCGCATCGCCGCGTCCGGGAAGATCAGCGGGTCCTCGGCCAGCGCGGCCGTCTCCTCGTCGTCGGAGGAGGCGAGCACGTCCCGGGCGGCGGGGACCGGGCAGACGTAGTTGACCCAGGCGGCCAGCTCGGCGGCGACCTCCGGCCGGTAGTAGAAGTCGATCAGCCGCTCGGCGTTGGCCTTGTGGCGGGCCAGGTTGGGGATCATCAACGACTCCGACCACAGCTCGGCGCCCTCCTCGGGGACGACGAACTCGATGTCCGGGTCGTCCGCCTGGAGCTGGATCACGTCACCGGAGTACGCCTGGCAGGCCAGGACATCGCCGCTGGAGAGGTCCTTGATGTAGTCGTTGCCCGTGAAGCGGCGGACCTGGCCCCGGGCCACCTGCCTCTCCACCTGGTCGCACATCGTGTGGAAGTCGTCCGCCGTCCAGTCGGTGATGTCCACGCCGTTGCCCTGCATCAGCAGCGCGAACGCCTCGTCCATGCCGGACAGCAGGGTCACCCGCCCCTTGAGGTCGTCCGCCCACAGGTCGGAGACGTGCCGCACCTCCCGGCCGAGCCGGCGGCGGTTGTAGGCGATGCCGGTGATACCGGACTGCCAGGGCACGGTGAACGCGCGGCCGGGGTCGAAGGCGGGCGAACGCAGCAGCGGGTCCAGGTACCGGGTGACGTTCGGCTGGTGCGAGCGGTCCATCTCCTGCACCCAGCCGAGCCGTACGAACCGGCCGCACATCCAGTCGCTGATGACGATCAGGTCGCGGTCGGTGGGCTGGTGGTTCATCAGCGACGGGCTGATCTTGCCGAAGAACTCGTCGTTGTCGTTGATCTCCTCGACGTACGCGACGGAGATGCCCGTCTCCTCCTCGAACGCCTCCAGCGTCGGCCGCCGGCTCGGGTCCGCGTCGTCGGTGTCGATGTACAGCGGCCAGTTCGCCCAGGTCAGCCGCCGTTCGGTGGCGGACCGGTCGGTGGCGGCGCGGTCGCCGGGTGCGACGTAGGCGGCCGGTACGCCGCAGCCGGCCAGCGCGCCGAGCACGGCGGAACCGCCCAGGCCGCGCAGGAGGGTACGACGGGAGAACGGAGACGTCTTCGGGAGCAGGGGCATGGCAGGCAGGATCCCCCGCCCGCGATCACGGGGACAATCGACGCTGCGTCGAGAGGCCCGGTCCAGGCCCGACACCCTGTCCACCGGGGCGAGTCGGGCCCGCACACGACGCGGCCCCGGACGGGGTGTCTCCCGTCCGGGGCCGCGCGTGCGGAACCGCGTCCGTCACGCGTCCAGCGACGTCATCACGTGCTTGATCCGCGTGTAGTCCTCGAAGCCGTAGCCCGACAGGTCCTTGCCGTAGCCGGACTTCTTGAAGCCGCCGTGCGGCATCTCGGCGACCAGCGGGATGTGGGTGTTGATCCACACGCAGCCGAAGTCCAGCCGCTTGGACATCCGCATGGCGCGGCCGTGGTCCTTGGTCCACACGGAGGAGGCCAGCGCGTACTCGACGCCGTTGGCCCACTCGACCGCCTGGTCCTCGTCGCGGAAGGACTGGACGGTGATGACCGGGCCGAAGACCTCCTTCTGGATGATCTCGTCGTCCTGCTTGAGGCCGGAGACGACGGTCGGGGCGTAGAAGTAGCCCTTGTCGCCGACCCGGTGACCGCCCGCCTCGACCTTGGCGTGGGCGGGCAGCCGCTCGATGAACCCGGAGACCTGCTTCAGCTGGTTCGGGTTGTTGAGCGGGCCGTACAGCACGTCCTCGTCGTCCGGCTGACCGGTCTTGATCTCGGACGCGGCCTTCGCCAGCGCGCTCACGAACTCGTCGTGGATCGACTCGTGGACCAGCACCCGGGTGGCGGCGGTGCAGTCCTGGCCGGCGTTGAAGTAGCCCGCCTCCGAGATGCCCTCGACGGCCTTGGGGATGTCGGTGTCCTCGAAGACGACGACCGGGGCCTTGCCGCCCAGCTCCAGGTGGACCCGCTTGAGGTCCTTGGACGCCGACTCGGCGACCGACATGCCGGCCCGCACCGAGCCGGTGATGGAGGCCATCGCCGGGGTCTCGTGCTCGACCATCAGACGGCCGGTGTCGCGGTCGCCGCAGACGACGTTGAAGACGCCCTTGGGCACGATCGAGCCGATGATGTCGGCCATCAGGACCGTCGAGGCGGGGGTGGTGTCGGACGGCTTGAGGACGACCGTGTTGCCCGCGGCGAGCGCCGGGGCGAACTTCCACACGGCCATCATCATCGGGTAGTTCCACGGCGCGACCTGCGCGCAGACGCCGATCGGCTCACGGCGGATCATGGAGGTCAGGCCCTCCATGTACTCGCCGGCGCTCCGGCCCTCCAGCATCCGGGCCGCACCCGCGAAGAAGCGGATCTGGTCGACCATCGGCGGGATCTCCTCGGAGCGGGTGAGCCCGATGGGCTTGCCCGTGTTCTCCACCTCGGCCGCGATCAGCTCCTCGGCCCGCTCCTCGAACGCGTCCGCGATCTTCAGCAGGGCCTTCTGCCGCTCGGCCGGGACCAGGTCACGCCAGGCGGGGAAGGCCGCGGCGGCGGCCGCCATGGCGGCGTCCACGTCCGCCTGCCCGGACAGGGGGGCGGTCGCGTAGGCCTCGCCCGTGGCGGGGTTGACCACCTCGGTGGTCCGTCCGTCGGCGGCGTCCCGGAACTCACCGTCGATGTAGTTGCGCAGACGACGCAGCTCGGTGCTCACTGCCGGCCCTCCAAGTTCGGTGTCTTCTTCGGTCTCTCCGGTTCGGACCTCGCCGCTGTCGCGCGTGTCCGAACACTGAGACACCCACCCTAGACGGAGACCCCACGTTTTCAACACCCCTGGTCGCCTTCGTGTTGCGAAATCCGTCGGCTCAGACGCTTCAGACAACGAATTTCATCGATCCGGGCTTGCAAAACTGTCGATACGTCGTGCACAGTGAAGTCGTGGCCAGTCGAAGCGCAGACCAGAAGGACTCCCGCGAGTCCAGGGGCGGCGGTCCCCAGTTGGACGCCGTCTCCCTCGCCATCATCGAACAGCTCCAGGAGGACGGCCGGCGGCCGTACGCGGCCATCGGCAAGGCCGTGGGCCTGTCGGAGGCGGCCGTGCGCCAGCGCGTCCAGAAGCTGCTCGACCAGGGCGTGATGCAGATCGTCGCCGTGACGGACCCGCTCACCGTGGGCTTCCGCCGCCAGGCGATGGTCGGTGTCAACGTCGAGGGCGACGTGGAGTCCGTCGCCGACGCGCTGACGGCCATGTCCGAGTGCGAGTACGTGGTGATGACGGCGGGCTCCTTCGACCTGATGGTGGAAGTCGTCTGCGAGGACGACGACCACCTGCTGGACGTCATCAACAAACGCATCCGGGCCGTCCCCGGAGTGCGCTCCACCGAGAGCTTCGTCTACCTCAAGCTCAAGAAGCAGACCTATATGTGGGGAACCCGATAATCGTGAGCACCGACAGCCCCAAGGACCTCAGCAGGACCGCCTACGACCACCTGTGGATGCACTTCACCCGCATGTCGTCGTACGAGAACGCCCCCGTCCCCACCATCGTCCGCGGTGAGGGCACCCACATCTACGACGACAAGGGCAAGCGCTACCTCGACGGTCTCGCCGGCCTCTTCGTCGTCCAGGCCGGTCACGGCCGCCAGGAGCTGGCCGAGACCGCCATGAAGCAGGCGCAGGAGCTCGCCTTCTTCCCGGTGTGGTCCTACGCCCACCCGAAGGCCGTCGAGCTGGCCGAGCGCCTGGCGAACGAGGCCCCCGGCGACCTCAACAAGGTCTTCTTCACCACCGGCGGCGGTGAGGCGGTCGAGACCGCCTGGAAGCTGGCCAAGCAGTACTTCAAGCTGACCGGCAAGCCGACCAAGTACAAGGTCATCTCCCGCGCGGTCGCCTACCACGGCACCCCGCAGGGCGCCCTGTCCATCACCGGCCTGCCGGGTCTGAAGGCCCCCTTCGAGCCGCTGGTGCCGGGCGCGCACAAGGTGCCGAACACCAACATCTACCGCGCCCCGCTCTTCGGCGACGACCCCGAGGCCTTCGGCCGCTGGGCCGCCGACCAGATCGAGCAGCAGATCCTCTTCGAGGGCCCGGAGACGGTCGCGGCCGTCTTCCTGGAGCCGGTGCAGAACGCGGGCGGCTGCTTCCCGCCCCCGCCCGGGTACTTCCAGCGGGTGCGCGAGATCTGCGACCAGTACGACGTGCTGCTCGTCTCGGACGAGGTCATCTGCGCCTTCGGCCGCCTGGGCACGACGTTCGCCTGCGACAAGTTCGGCTACGTCCCGGACATGATCACCTGCGCCAAGGGCATGACCTCGGGCTACTCCCCGATCGGCGCCTGCATCATCTCCGACCGCCTGGCCGAGCCGTTCTACAAGGGCGACAACACCTTCCTGCACGGCTACACCTTCGGCGGCCACCCGGTCTCCGCCGCGGTCGGCATCGCCAACCTCGACCTGTTCGAGCGCGAGGGCCTCAACCAGCACGTCCTCGACAACGAGGGCAACTTCCGCGCCACGCTGGAGAAGCTCCTCGACCTGCCGATCGTCGGCGACGTCCGCGGCAACGGCTTCTTCTACGGCATCGAGCTGGTCAAGGACAAGAACACCAAGGAGTCCTTCGACGAGGAGGAGACCGAGCGGATCCTGTACGGCTTCCTGTCGAAGGCGCTCTTCGACAACGGCCTGTACTGCCGTGCCGACGACCGCGGCGACCCGGTCATCCAGCTCGCCCCGCCGCTGATCTCCAACCAGGAGACCTTCGACGAGATCGAGCAGATCCTGCGCGCCACGCTGACGGAGGCGTGGACGAAGCTCTGATCATCCTTCCAGAGGATCATCATCCGGCCCCGGTGCCGCCCGTTCGAGTGAGAAACGGCGGCCCGGGGCCGTGTGCTGTCCGGCCTCCCCACGGCGACTGCCTACGGTGCCCAGTGACCGATCGGCCCCGCCTTCGTTCGCCCGTACGGGGGAAGCGAACGGGGAAACACGGATCAGAACCGAGGTGTACGCCCATGGAGGCTCCGCCGGACAACGACGTGCTGTGGGCCCGCGCCCTGCACTTCACGCACCACGACGGCTCCCCCGCGCTGCAAGGCGTGTCGGTCGGCGTCCGCGAGGGCGAGATCCTCGCCGTGAGCGGGCCGCGGGGCAGCGGCAAGACCACCCTGCTGCGGTGCCTGTCCGGCATGGTCCGGCCGCAGGACGGCGAGGTCTGGTTCAACAGCGTGCCGGTGCACACCATGGGCCCCCTCAGGCGGGAGCGACTGCGCCGCGACCGCTTCGGCTGGATCGACCCCGCCCCGGTCCTCGTCCCGGAGCTCAGCGCCTGGGAGAACGCCGCCCTGCCCCTCATGCTGCGCGGCACCGGCCGGCGCCGGGCCAAGACCGCCGCCATGGAGTGGCTGGACCGTCTCGACGTCGGTGGCCGGACCGCCCGCAGGCGCCCGCACGAACTCCGGCAGGCCGAGCGGCAGCGTGTGTGCATCGCCCGCGCGCTCGCCGTGGCCCCCGCGGTGCTGTTCGCCGACGAGCCGACGGCGCCGCTGCACCGGGCCGACCGCGCGCACGTCCTGCGCACGCTCACCACGGCGGCCCGCTCCCACGGCATCACCGTCCTGCTCGCCACGAGCGACGCGCGGACCGCCGCGCTCGCGGACCGCACGGTCGCCCTGCTGGACGGGCGGCGGGTGCGGACCGTGCACCTGCCGCCGGTCGCGGAGACGGCGGTCGCCACCGGGACCCCCGGCACCCCCGGAGCGGAAGGCCGGGCGGCGTGCTCGCTCTCCGCCTGACCCGCGCCGCCCGCCTCGCCGTCCAACTGCGCCGCCTGCTGGTCGCGTCGGCGTCGGCGGGCACGGGCTTCCTGCTGCTGTGCGCCCTCGGACACGCGCTGACCCACCCCGACGCGCCCGGCGCCTCCTCCCTGCGCCTCGCCTGGTGCGCGGCGCCGCTGGCCGCCACGGTGTACCTGGCGGTCGCCGTGGCCCGCGCCGATCCCGGTACGCGACCCCGCCCGGGACTGTCGGCGATCGGCCTGGGCCCCGGCCGCCTCATGGCGGTGTCGGCGACGACCACGGCCCTGTCGGCGGCGCTCGGCTCGGTGGCGGCCCTCCTCGGCTTCCTGTACCTGCGCGGTGACCTGACGGGCGCGCCCGTCGACGGCGCCGTGTCCGGGGTGCTCGCCCTCGGCCAGCGCCTTCCCGCCCCGGCCGTGGTGACCCTGCTGGCGGTGGTACCGGCCGCCGCGTCGGCCGCCGTGGCCCTGACCCTCCGGCCCCGCGATCCCCGGCCCGCGCCCTCCGCCGGGGCCCGCCGCTACGGCCGTTTCGGCGCCTACGGCTGGGGAGCGGCCCGCGAGACCTTCGGCGCCTACGGCCGCTACGGCGCCCGCCTGGCTTCGGCTTCGGCGTCGGCATCCGCATCGGCATCGGTATCGGCTCCGGCGTCGGCTTCGGCATCGGCTCCGGCTTCGGCTTCGGCTTCGGCTTCGGCTTCGGCGCAGCCTGCGGGCGGTCGTGCCGCCGGGGCGGCCCAGGCGGACCCCAGCGGCGCCCTGCTCACGCAGGCGAGTGACACCCGGCCCCCGGCCACGACGGACGGCGACGGGTCCGCGCGGGACGCCACCGGCCCGGCCCCCGCGACCCCGCGCTCCCACACCACCCTGCTCCCCTGGGGCATCGCCGTACTCACCGCCGGCCTCGCCGTCGAGACCTACGCCGGCGACACCGCCACCCGCGACACCGCCCCCTCCGCGGGCGTCCTCCTCGGCTGGGCCCTCGCCACCCTCGGTCTGGCTCTCGCCGGGCCCGGCCTGACCCACCTCTGCGGCCGTCTGCTCCAAGCGGTCCGTCCCGGCGCGCTGCGCCTGCTCGCCGGGCGGGTCCTGATGGAGGAGTCGCACCGCGTCGGCCGTCCCCTCGGCGTCGTCTGCGCCGTGGCCTCCGCCGCCTACGCGGCCGCCGCCCTCCACGACGCGGACGCGACGGACTTCGGCCCGTTGAGCCTGATCGGCGCCGTCGTCGTCGCCGGCTGCACGGTGGCCACCCTCCTCACCGCCGCCGTCGAGGCCAAGCACGCCCGCACGGACACCACCGACGCCCTGCTCCGGCTCGGCGCTCCCCCGACGACGCTGCGCGCCGCCGCGGCCCTGCGCGCCGGTGCCCTGCTCGCCGTCTTCGGCCCCCTGACCCTGGTCGTCGCCCAGTTGGCGTCGCTGCCCCTGGCCCGCTGACGGACCGTCGAAGCGGGGGCCCGAGGTCGGGGAAAATTCCTCGAAGAAGTTTCCGGTCGAGCGATGAGTTCCGCCCGCCTCCCGCGTCTAACCTCTCGAACGGCACGACAGCAGCGCGACACCCACGGGAGAGGACCCCATGTACCAGCAGATGATCTTCGTGAACCTGGCCACCAACGACCTGGACGCCTCGAAGAAGTTCTTCGCCGGGCTGGGCTACGAGATCAACGCCCAGTTCAGCGACGAGACCACCGCCTCGATCCCGCTCAGCGACACCATCGTCGTGATGGTGCACACGCCGGAGAAGTACCGCCAGTTCACGAAGAAGGACATCGTGGACTCGACGAAGTCCAGCGAGGTGCTGATCGCGCTCAGCGCGGAGAGCCGCGAGAAGGTCGACGAGATGGTCGACAAGGCGGTCGCGGCCGGCGGTTCGGTCTCCGGCGAGACCCAGGACCACGGCTTCATGTACGGCCGCGCCTTCGACGACGTCGACGGCCACACCTTCGAGGTGGTCTGGATGGACCCGGCGGCGGTCCAGGGCTGAGCCACCCGCATGCCTAGCATGGGCGGGTGGATTCGACGACACCCGCCCAGCCCGACTTCCGGTCCCGCCAGTCCCACCACGCCGCACACGACCGGGAGATCGAGAGCCTCGCCGAGTTCGACCACGTCGTCTCGGCGCACGGCGCACTCGCCCACTACCGCGTCCAGGCCGTCGACCTGACGGGCCGTACGGACGTCCTGATGTCCGCGGACCCCACGGGCGCCGTCTTCCTCGGCTGCCCGATGGCGCCCGGCGCGGCGGCCCGGGTGGCCGCGGCCGGCGCCCTGGTCTTCCCGCCCATACCGGGCCTGCCCTTCGACCCCTACCGGGCGCGCGTCTACTCCCCGGACGAGCTGTACGCCTCGCTCGACGAGGGCTACGCGTCGACACCGGACGCCTCCTCGTACGACTGGTTCCAGCAGACCAAGGCGGACGGTGACGTCTTCGCCTCCATGCTGCGCGCCGTCCACGACGACGCCGTCTCCGACGCGCTCGACGAACTCCTCATCGGCACCCGGGTGGTGGGCGTCATGGGCGGTCACGCCATGGCCCGCGGCACCGCCGCCTACGCGGGCGCCGCACGCCTGGGCCGCGAACTGGCCCGCGCCGGCTTCACCGTGGCCACCGGCGGAGGTCCGGGAGCGATGGAGGCGGCCAACCTCGGCGCGTACGCCGCCCCGTTCGACGACGGGATGCTGGACGAGGCCCTGCTCCTGCTCGCCGAGGTGACCTCGTTCACGCCGTCGATCACCGACTGGGCGCGGTCCGCGTTCGAGGTGCGCGAGCGGTGGCCCCGGGGCGGCGCCTCGGTCGGCATCCCGACCTGGTTCTACGGCCACGAGCCGCCCAACGCCTTCGCGGCGCACATCGCCAAGTACTTCGCCAACGCCACCCGCGAGGACGGCCTGCTGGCCCGCTGCGACGCGGGGGTGGTCTTCCTGCCGGGCGCCGCCGGCACCGTCCAGGAGATCTTCGACAACGCGACGCCGAACTACTACGAGTCGCGGGGCGAGCCCACCCCGATGGTGCTGGTGGACAAGGAGCACTGGACGGAGCGGCTGCCCGCGTGGCCGCTGCTCGACTCGCTCGCCGGAGGGCGGACGATGCAGTCCCGGATCGCGCTGGTCGACCGGATCGAGGAGGCTCCCGCGGCGCTGAAACGTCTCGGCGGTTAATAAGACGGCAAAGCCAACGCCCTTGCCGGGCCCAGGCGTTGACACTGCTTATGCACCGCTTATAGACCAGTGAGGCTCGTGGGTGTGCCGAGGCCGCGGCAACGGGCATCGGCACTCCTCTCCACCCCCCGCATCTGCGCTCCCGTAAGGACAAACGTGGCAGTCCTGTCCATATTCAGAAGCACCGCAGCACGCCGAGGCGTTCGCGCCGTCGGTGTCGCCTCCGCCTCGGTGGCCCTGGCGATCGGCGCCGCCGGCAACGCCCTCGCCTGCGACATCAGCGAGTTCTCCGCCGCCGCGGCCTGCGAGGGCGGCAAGGGCGTCATCACCGTCACCGACGTGGACCCCGCCGGCATCCCCGCCACCGTCAGCGTGTACCTGCAGAACAACGGCGCCGACGCGAAGAAGGTCGGCGAGCAGGTGGTGAAGGGCTCGCGCGAGGGCACCACCATCACCTTCACCGAGGACTGGAAGCCGAACGCCGAGTACCGCGTCCACGTCAAGGCCGACCGTTACGTCGACGAGGACATCAAGCCGAACCTCGTCACCCCGGCGACCGCCTGCGGGACCGAGGAGACGCCGTCGCCCTCCCCGACCCCGTCGGAGAGCACCCCCGTCCCGTCCGACACCCCGTCCGACGAGACACCGACGCCGTCCTCGACGCCGTCCACGTCGGCGCCCGCTCCGGCGCAGAGCGAGAGCACCGCTCCGGCGGCGGCACCCAGCAACGCCCCGTCCCCGGCGGCCGGTGAGTCCAACCTCGCCGAGACCGGCGCCAACTCCAACACCGGCATGATCGTCGGCATCGCGGCGGCGCTGGTCGTCGTGGGTGGCGGCGCGGTCTTCTTCGGCATGCGGCGCCGTGGGGCCAACAGCGGCCGCTGACCCTCCCGCGTAGGCGCTGTCGGTGGCCCGTCCCCGAGAAGGGGGCGGGCCACCGACGTGAGACTCACCCGAACGTCGCCTGCTCCAGCCAGAACTCCAGCAGCTTCCGGTCACCGAGCACGTCGACCCCGCGGGTGTCCGGCGGCAGTCGCCGGTAGAAGACGAACAGCACCTCGGTGAGCGGTCCGCGCAGCGTGACGTCCGCCTCGGCGGGACCGCGTCGCCAGGTCACGCCCTCCTCGGGCAGTTCGATCAACCACTCCGCGTCCAGTCCGGCCGGTGCGTCGGTGGCGTGCAGGCGGATGCTCCTGCCCGGCGCTCGCAGCTCCTTCGCCGGTCCGTCCGGAAGGGCCCGCTGCACGAACCGCACGATCTCCAGCCACTCGTCGACCGCGTCGGCCGCCACCTCGGGCGCGACCGCCTCGACGGGCCGTCCCGCGGCGAGCGCCGCGTCCGCCCCGTGCACGACGATCTCGTGCGCCATCCGGCGCGCCCAGAACCCCGCGGTGTGGATACCGGCCCACGACCAGGCGCGCGCGTCCGGGCCCGCCTCCCGCAGCGCGTCGACGACCACCCGGCCGGACTCCGCCAGCCACGCGTCCAACGCGGCCACGTCTCCCCGCGTACCGGGACCCGCGGAGCCCGGCACCCGGTCCTCCGGGACCTCCTCCTCCGCGCGCGTGCCCACGATCGTCCCGGACCAGCGCAGCGCCCGGCCCACATGCCGCACCAGGTCCTCCAGCGTCCAGTCCGGGCAGGTCGGCACGGTGGCGGCCGGATCCGCTCCGGAGGTGAGGACCTCCCTCAATCGCCCGACCTGGAGGGCGATCTCGTCGCAGTAACGGTCATGTGCAAGGAGCGTCATGCCCGTCAGCCTACGAGCGACGGGATCATCCGAGCACCACGATTTCGGCCACGTCGAACTCCACGCCGACCACGTCCCCGACCTCCGGCGCCGCCCGCAGCGCGCACGCCGCCTCCAGGCGCGGGGCGTCCTCGGGCTGGAGGTGGACGGCCACGTGGGTGCCGCGGAAGGTGCGGGCGGTCACCGTGCAGCGCAGACCGGCGTCGGCGGCCACCAGACGCACCCCGGCAGGGCGGACGAGCAGGGTCCGGGCGCCCTGCGGGGCGTCCTCGGGAACCGGCACCTTGCCCCACGGGGTGTCGGCGGCCTGCCCGGCGACCGTCGCGTCGACCACGTTGTCGAAGCCGAGGAAACGGGCCACGAAGGCGTCGGCCGGCCGCTGCCACACCTCCAGCGGCGTCCCCGACTGGGCGATCCGCCCGTCCCGCATCACCACGACCCGGTCGGCCAGCGCGAAGGCCTCGCCCTGGTCGTGCGTCACGGCGAGCACGGTGGTGCCCAGGCGGCCGAACAGCTCCCGCAGTTCCACCACGAGCCGCTCCCGCAGCGAGCGGTCGAGCTGGCCGAGCGGTTCGTCCAGCATCAGCAGCCGGGGCCGGGGCGCGAGGGCCCGGGCCAGCGCCACCCGCTGCTGCTCACCGCCGGAGAGCGCGGCGACGGACCGCCGGGCGGCGTCCGGCAGCCCGACCAGTTCCAGCAACTCCTCGACCCGCTCCCGCTGTTCGGCACGGGACGCGCCCCGCATCCGCGGCCCGAAGGCGACGTTCCCGGCCACGTCCCGCTGCGGAAAGAGCTGGTGGTCCTGGAACATCAGCCCGACCTCGCGCCGGTGCGCGGGCACCCCCGCCTGGTCCCGCCCGTCCAGCGTCACCCGCCCGGCGTCCAGCGGCTGCAGTCCGGCGACCGCCCGCAGCAGCGTCGACTTGCCGCTGCCGCTGGGCCCGAGCACACACACCACCTCGTGCTCGGCGACCTCCAGGTCGACGGCGTCGAGCACGGGTCGCCCGCCGAAGCGGACGGTCGCGCCCTCCAGGCCCAGCAGGCTCGTCGGCAGGCCCAGCGGCAGGCTCGGCGGCATGTCTAGAACTCCCCGGTCCGGTCGGTCCGCAGCCGCTCCAGCACCACCAGGGCCACGGCGCACACCAGCATCAGAATCGTCGAAAGGGCCATCGCCTGGCCGTAGTTCATCTCCCCCGGCCGCCCCAGCAGCCGCGCCACGGCCACCGGCAGCGTCGGACTGTCGGGCCTCGCGATGAAGACCGTCGCCCCGAACTCCCCGAGCGACACCGCGAACGCGAACCCGGCAGCGACCAGCAGCGCCCGCCGCACCATCGGCAGGTCCACCTCGCGCCACACCCGCCACGGCGACGCCCCGAGCACGGACGCCGCCTCCCGCAGCCGTACGTCCACCGCCCGCAGGACCGGCAGCATGGTCCGTACGACGAAGGGGACGCCGACCAGCGCCTGCGCGAGCGGCACCAGGATCCAGGAGGAGCGGAGGTCCAGCGGAGGCTCGTCCAGCGCGATCAGGAACCCGAAGCCGACCGTCACGGCGGACACCCCGAGCGGCAGCATCAGCAGGGCGTCGAAGCCCCGCACGAAGCGGCCCGCGTCACGCCGGGTGAGCGCGGCCGCGGCCAGCCCGCCGATCACCACCGCGATGGCGGTGGCGGCGACGGCGTACTGGAGGGAGTTGCCGATCGCCTCGATCGGCGGAACCAGGAAGGTACCGCCGTCCGCACGGGTCAGCGCCCGGTAGTAGCCGAGACCGGACGCGCCGAGCGACCGCTCGACCAGGACGGCCAGCGGCAGCAGGATCAGCCCGGCGACGGTGACCAGGACCCCCGCCAGCAGCGCCCACTGCCCGGCACCGCGCGGGCGGCGCGCGGTCGTGGCCGCGTCCACCAGCCGCAGGCCGGTCTCCCGCCGCCGCACCGTCCAGGCATGCACGGCGAGGACGGCGGCGACCGCCACGAACTGGACCAGCGTGAGCACGGCGGCCGTGGACAGGTCGAAGACCTGGGAGGTCTGCCGGTAGATCTCCACCTCCAGGGTGGAGAAGGCGGGGCCGCCGAGGATCTGGACGACGCCGAAGGAGGTGAAGGTGAACAGGAACACCATCAGCGCGGCGGCGGCCACGGCGGGTGCGAGCGCGGGCAGCGTCACCTGCCGCCACGCCTTCGGCCGTGAGGCGCCGAGCATCCGCGCGGCCTCCTCCTGCCGCGGGTCGAGCTGCGACCACAGGCCGCCCACGGTGCGGACGACGACGGCGTAGTTGAAGAAGACGTGCGCGAGCAGGATCGCCCACACCGTGGTGTCCAGGCGCACACCCCACAGCTCGTCCAGCAGCCCACCGCGCCCGACCAGGGCCAGGAACGCCGTACCGACGACGACCGTCGGCAGCACGAACGGCACGGTCACCACGGCCCGCAGCACCTGTTTGCCGGGGAAGTCGAGGCGGGCGAAGGCATAGGCGCCGGGCAGGGCGATCAGCAGGGTGAGCGCGGTGGAGGCCAGCGCCTGCCAGGTGGTGAACCACAGCACCTGCCGGACGTCGGACTGCCCCAGCACCTCCCCGATCCGCCCGAGCCGCCAGGCCCCGTCGACCTTCAGTCCACGCGCGACGATCGCGGCGACGGGGTAGGCGAAGAACGCCGCGAAGAACGCGACGGGCACGGCCATCAGCCCGAGCCGCGCCGCGCTCCCGCGCACGTTCCTCACCCGTTCCACCCGCTTCACCTCACGACGAGCGAGGTCCACGACTTGACCCACTGGTCGCGGTTGTCTGCGATCTCGGCCGGGTCCATGGTCCGCGGCTTCTCGGCCGGCGGCCCGAACTTCCGGAACGCCTCGGGGATCGCGGCGTCCTCGCGCACCGGATACACGAACATGTTGAGCGGCAGGTCCTCCTGGAACTGCTTGCTCAGCATGAAGTCGAGGAGCGCCTTGCCTCCCTCGGGGTTCCGGGCGTTGCTCAGCAGACCGGCGTACTCGACCTGGCGGAAGCAGGTGCCCTGGGCGACACCGGTCGGCGCGGTGACCGGCTGCGGGTCGGCGTAGATCACCTCGGCGGGCGGGGAGGAGGCGTAGGAGACGACGAGCGGACGGTCGCCCTTGGCCTTCTTGCCACCGGACGAGCCGGAGAACTCCTCGTTGTACGCCTGCTCCCAGCTGTCGACGACCTTGACGCCGTTGGCCTTCAGCTTCTTCCAGTAGTCCTGCCAGCCGTCGTCCCCGTACTCGGCCGCGGTGCCGAGCAGGAAGCCGAGGCCGGGCGAGGAACCGGCGGCGTTCTCCGTGACGAGCAGGTCCTTGTACTCGGGCTCGATCAGGTCGTCGAAGGAGTCCGGCGGGGTCAGCTTGTGCTCGCTGAAGTACGCCTTGTCGTAGTTGACGCAGATGTCGCCGGTGTCGACGGGCGTGACCCGGTGGTCGGTGTCGGTCCGGTACGCGGCGTCGACCCGGTCGAGCCCCTTCGCCTCGTACGGCTGGAACAGCCCGTTGTCCAGGGCCCGCGACAGCAGCGTGTTGTCGACGCCGAAGAAGACGTCGCCCTGCGGGTTGTCCTTGGTGAGGACGGCCTTGTTCACGGCCTGCCCGGCGTCGCCGTCCTCCAGGACCCGGACCTTGTAGCCGGAGCTCTTCTCGAAGGCGGCGATGACGTCCTTCGAGACGGCCCACGAGTTGTGGCTGACGAGGGTCACGCTCTTGGAACCGCCGGACCCCCCGCCGTCCCCGTCGGACGACGATCCGCACGCGGCGAGGCCGCCGGCCATGCCCAGCCCGACGGCGAGGGCGGTGACCTTCTTGGTGATGCTCACTGGATTCCTCCTGGGTGACCAGGAGAAGACGCGGCCCCGCCCGGAACCCCTGGCGAGGTCTCGGGCAGGGCGCAACAGCTCGAGTGGTGACCGATCTCCCTACCCAGAATGACCTGGGCCAGGTTCGGAGGGTCTGCGGCCGGTGCCGCACTCTCAGCGCTGTGGCGCTCCCCTGTCGGAATATGAAGATGTGATTTCTGTCAGGTCGTACTTCCGCCGGTCAGGTTACCGCTCGCTCGCGGCGAGCTGACCGCACGCCCCGTCGATCTCCTGGCCACGGGTGTCCCGGATGGTCACCGGCACACCGTGCGCCGCGATCGCCTCCACGAAGGCCTTCTCGTCCTCGGGCCGCGAGGCGGTCCACTTGGAGCCGGGCGTCGGGTTGAGCGGGATCAGGTTGACGTGCACCGGCCTGCCCTTGAGCAGCCGCCCCAGCCGGTCACCGCGCCAGGCCTGGTCGTTGATGTCACGGATCAGGGCGTACTCGATGGACAGCCGGCGCCCCGACTTCGCGGCGTACTCGAAGCCCGCGTCCAGCACCTCGCGCACCTTCCACCGCGTGTTCACGGGGACGAGGGTGTCACGCAGCTCGTCGTCGGGCGCGTGCAGCGAGATGGCGAGACGGCACTTGAAGCCCTCGTCGGAGAAGCGGTGGATCGCCGGGACCAGACCGACCGTGGAGACGGTGATGCCGCGCTGCGACAGCCCCAGCCCGTCGGGCTCGGGGTCGGTGAGCCGGCGGATGGCCCCCACGACGCGGTTGTAGTTGGCGAGGGGCTCGCCCATGCCCATGAAGACGATGTTGCTGAGCCGCGCCGGCCCACCGGGGACCTCGCCGTCCCTGAGCGCCCGCATCCCGTCCACGATCTGGTGCACGATCTCGGCGGTCGACAGGTTCCGGTCCAGGCCGGCCTGGCCGGTGGCGCAGAACGGGCAGTTCATGCCGCAGCCCGCCTGGGAGCTGATGCACATGGTCACCCGGTCCGGGTAGCGCATGAGGACGGACTCGACGAGGGTCCCGTCGAACAGCTTCCACAGCGTCTTGCGGGTGGTGCCCTGGTCGGTCGACAGATGCCGGACGACGGACATCAGCTCGGGCAGCAGAGCCTCCCGGAGCCCCTCACGGGAACCGGCCGGGATGTCGGTCCACTGCTCGGGGTCGTGCGCGTACCGCGCGAAGTAGTGCTGCGAGAGCTGCTTGGCGCGGAACGGCTTCTCGCCGATGGCGGCGACGGCCTCCTTGCGCTCCGCAGGCGTGAGATCGGCGAGATGCCGCGGCGGCTTCTTGGCTCCGCGCGGGGCGACGAATGTGAGTTCTCCGGGCTTAGGCATGGCCCTACCAGTGTCGCAGACATACGGAGAGGGACCCGCCGCCCTGTGGACAACGGGTCCCTCTCCGAAGAAACAGCAGGTCAGCCGAGCGCGGCGGTCAGCCGGACCCTACGAAGATCACCAGCAGCAGCCACACCACCGGTGCCGTCGGCAGCAGGGAGTCCAGGCGGTCCATGATGCCGCCGTGACCCGGCAGGAGGGTGCCCATGTCCTTGATGCCGAGGTCGCGCTTGATCATGGACTCGCCGAGGTCGCCCAGGGTCGCGCTGACGGCGACCGCGAGGCCCAGCAGCAGGCCCTGCCACCACGCGCCGCCGTCGATGGCGAACTGCATGCACAGCGCGCCCGCCGCCATCGCGAAGGCGACCGCGCCGAGCAGGCCCTCGCGGGTCTTGCCGGGGCTGATGCGCGGGGCGAGCTTCGTCTTTCCGAAGCGCCAGCCGACGGCGTACGCCCCGGTGTCGCTGACGACGGTGAGGACCAGGAAGGTCAGGACCCGCCAGGGGCCGTCGTCCGCCATGAGCATCATCGCGACGAACGTGGCCAGGAACGGCACGTAGAACGCGGCGAACAGGCCCGCGGTGACGTCCTTGAGATAGCCCTCGGGCGGTTCGGTCATCCGCCAGACCAGGACCGCCAGCGCGGTCAGGGCCATGGCGACCCACGCGCCCTCGGAGCCCCGCACATACCCGGCGACGACCATCGCCGCGCCGCCGACGGCGAGCGGCACGAGGGGCGCCTTGATGCCCTTGCGCTCGTCCAGCCGCTTGGTCAGCTCCCACAGGCCCACCACGACGGCGATCGCGATCACACCGACGAAGACGGCCTTGACGACGAACAGCGACGCGATGATGACCACGCCGAGTCCGACGCCGACCCCTATCGCGGCACCCAGGTCGCGCCCCGCGCTCTTCTTCTGCGGCTGGGGCTGCGCCGGCTGCGGGACGTCGGGCATGGGCTCCGGATTCCGCGGCGCCGCCGCATACGGCTGCGCCGACTGGCTCTCGTCGAACAGGGGACCGCTCAGCCGAGCGGCCCCCTGGTCGTCGTCCTGGTCACCGCCGTGGTCGGGTACGTCGGGCACGATGGGCATGGGGCGAGTCTGCTGCGCGTAGTGCGCATCGTACGCGGGACCCGCCGGGGCAGCGCCCTGGACAGGTCCCCGGTCGGACGGCCCCCAGTACCCGGCTTGTGGCGGCGCTCCCCAGGAAGAGTCGTTCATCAGACCTCGAGCAGTTCGGCTTCCTTGTGCTTCAGGAGCTCATCCACCTGGGCGACGTACTTGGCGGTGGTGTCGTCGAGCTCCTTCTCCGCACGGCGGCCCTCGTCCTCGCCGACCTCGCCGTCCTTGATGAGCTTGTCGATCGCGTCCTTGGCCTTGCGGCGCACGGAGCGGATCGAGACCTTGGCGTCCTCGCCCTTGGCCTTGGCGACCTTGATGTACTCGCGGCGGCGCTCCTCGGTCAGCTCGGGGAACACCACCCGGATGATGTTGCCGTCGTTGCTCGGGTTGACGCCCAGGTCGGAGTCGCGGATCGCCTGTTCGATGTTGCGCAGGGCGCTCTTGTCGAAGGGGGTCACCACGGCCATGCGCGGCTCGGGCACGGAGAACGAGGCCAGCTGGTTGATCGGCGTCAGCGCGCCGTAGTAGTCGGCCACGATCTTGTTGAACATCGCCGGGTGCGCACGGCCGGTGCGGATCGCGGCGAAGTCCTCCTTGGCGACCACGACGGCCTTCTCCATCTTCTCCTCGGCCTCGAGGAGGGTCTCTTCGATCACCACTTGCTCCTGCGTGTCTTGAGTAGGCCCGGCTGCGGTCCCCTGTCGGAGCTGCGGCCGGCTGCGTCGCGTTCTTCCTGCACGGTTCCCGACCGGCGGGACATTGTCCATCCCCCGGCCCGGTCCCGCCCCGTCCGTCCCCCGGACAGGTGGCGTCCGCGGACAGGGGGTGCTTCTCCGGTCAGTCCCGGCTGTCCTGGTCACCCACAAGCGTGCCGATCTTCTCACCCTTGACGGCGCGGGCGATATTGCCCTCCTTCAGCAGTTCGAAGACCACGATCGGGAGGCTGTTGTCGCGGCAGAGCGTGACGGCCGTCGCGTCGGCGACCTTCAGGTCGCGGGTGATGACCTCGCCGTAGCCGAGCGCGTCGAACTTGACGGCGTCCGGGTTGGTCTTGGGGTCGGAGTCGTAGACCCCGTCCACACCGTTCTTGCCCATCAGCAGCGCCTCGGCGTCGATCTCGAGGGCGCGCTGGGCGGCGGTGGTGTCGGTGGAGAAGTAGGGCATGCCCATACCGGCGCCGAAGATGACCACGCGGCCCTTCTCCAGGTGGCGCACGGCGCGCAGCGGGATGTACGGCTCGGCGACCTGGCCCATGGTGATGGCGGTCTGCACGCGGCAGTCGACGCCCTCCTTCTCCAGGAAGTCCTGGAGGGCCAGGCAGTTCATCACGGTGCCGAGCATGCCCATGTAGTCGGAGCGGGCGCGGTCCATGCCGCGCACCTGCAGTTCGGCGCCGCGGAAGAAGTTGCCGCCGCCGATGACGACGGCGATCTGCGCGCCGTCGCGTACGACGGCCGCGATCTCGCGGGCGATGGCGTGCACCACGTCGGGGTCGACGCCCAGGCCCCCACCGCCGGAGAAGGCCTCTCCGGACAGCTTCAGCATGAAGCGGCCGCGTACTTTGCCGTCGTCGCTCTTCTCGGCCTTGGTGGTCATGGAGATCTCGCCTCTTTTACGTGGTCACACACACGAAGAAGGCCACTGCCGGTGGGGGCGTGTTTCGCATCCCATACGCGGCAATGGCCTCCTCGTCAGATCTGCTGTCGTCCGCCGCACGCGCGTGCGCCAGGGCATGCGCGGACGGCGCCGACGACTGCTGTCGACCCTACCGGGGTCGCGCGTCCGTCGCGGTACGGACTCAGATGCCGACCTTGATGCGCGTGAAGCGCTTCAGGGTGACACCGGCCTCTTCCAGCACCTTCTGGACGGACTTCTTGTTGTCCAGGGCGTAGGGCTGGCCGAGCAGGGTGGCGTCCTTGAAGAAGCCGTTGAGGCGACCCTCGACGATCTTCGGCAGGGCGGCCTCGGGCTTGCCCTCGGCGCGGGTGGTCTCCTCGGCGACACGGCGCTCGGACTCGACGACCTCGGCCGGGACGTCCTCCTTGGAGAGGTACTTCGGCGCGAAGGCGGCGATGTGCTGGGCGACGCCCTTGGCGATCTCGGCGTTCGGCTTGTCCAGCTCGACGAGGACACCGATCTGCGGGGGCAGGTCGGGCATCGTGCGGTGCATGTACGCGGTCACGAAGCCGCCGGAGAACTGCGCGAAGCGGTCCAGGACGATCTTCTCGCCGAGGTTGGCGTTGGCCTCGTCCACGAACGCCTGGACGGTCTTGCCGGGCTCGATCTCGGAGGCGAGGAGCGCCTCGATGTCGGCCGGGGCGGCCTTGGCGACGTGCTCGGCGATGGCCGTGGCGACGTTCTGGAACTTCTCGCCCTTGGCGACGAAGTCCGTCTCGCACTTCAGCTCGACCAGAACACCCGAGGTGTTGTCGTCGGCGATGATCGAGACGACCGCGCCGTTCTCGGCGGAACGGCCCTCGCGCTTGGCGACGCCCTTCTGGCCCTTGATGCGCAGCGCCTCGACGGCCTTCTCGACGTTGCCCTCGGCCTCGTCCAGCGCCTTCTTGCAGTCCATCATGCCGGCGCCGGTGAGCTCACGGAGCTTCTTGACGTCGGCGGCGGTGTAGTTCGCCATGATTCCGGAATCTCTCTCGAAGTCTGAAGATCTACGGGCGCCGGACGGCGGGGGCTTCGTGGGCCCCCGCCGTCCGGAACCCGGAGGTGGTGAGGGGTCAGGCCTGCTCGGCGTCCGCGGCGGGGGCCTCGGCGGCGGCCGGAGCCTCCTCGGCAGCCGGAGCCTCCTCGGCGGCCGGAGCCTCGGCCGGCTTCTCGGCCTCGGCGGCGGGCGCCTCCTCGGCCTTCTTCTCGCCCTCGAGCAGGTCGCGCTCCCACTCGGCCAGCGGCTCGCCGGCGGCCTTCTCGCCCTTGTCGCCGGTGGCGGCGCCGGAGCGGGCGATGAGGCCCTCGGCGACGGCGTCGGCGATCACGCGGGTGAGCAGGGTGACGGAGCGGATCGCGTCGTCGTTGCCCGGGATCTTGTAGTCGACCTCGTCGGGGTCGCAGTTGGTGTCGAGGATGGCGACGACCGGGATGTTGAGCTTCCGGGCCTCGCCGACCGCGATGTGCTCCTTCTTGGTGTCCACGATCCAGACGGCGCTGGGCACCTTGGACATCTCGCGGATACCGCCGAGGGTCTTCTCCAGCTTGGCCTTCTCGCGGGAGAGGACCAGCAGCTCCTTCTTGGTGAGGCCGGAGGCGGCCACGTCCTCGAAGTCGATCTGCTCGAGCTCCTTGAGGCGCTGCAGACGCTTGTAGACGGTCGAGAAGTTGGTGAGCATGCCGCCCAGCCAGCGCTGGTTGACGTAGGGCATGCCGACGCGGGTGGCCTGCTCGGCGATGGCCTCCTGCGCCTGCTTCTTCGTGCCGACGAACATGACCGTGCCGCCGTGGGCGACGGTCTCCTTGACGAACTCGTAGGCGCGGTCGATGTACGACAGCGACTGGAGCAGGTCGATGATGTAGATGCCGTTGCGCTCGGTGAAGATGAAGCGCTTCATCTTCGGGTTCCAGCGACGGGTCTGGTGACCGAAGTGGACGCCGCTCTCCAGCAGCTCCCGCATCGTGACGACGGCCATGGCCGTATCTCCTTGGTGTTCTCGGTTGTGCCGCGTGAGCCGGACGGCTCCCGCGCCTGACGCCCGCGACGCGCCTGCCACAAGGGACCGAGGGGCGCTGACACGAGCCTTGACCGGCCTCGTGTCGGGGCGTGCGAAGTCGACCCGGTGACCCGGATCGCCATCAGAAGTGTACGGGACCCGCGGGGCCCCGGGTGACGCGGCTGTCCACAACCGGGGAGCGCTCCACAGGACGGAGCGGTGACCGGCCGGGGTGCGGGACGGTTTCGGCATGCGAACGAGGCGGTGGGTGAGCGGGCGATGCGTGACCGGGCGGTGGGTGAGCGCGGGTGTGTGGGTGGTGGTGCTGCTGAGTGTGGTGGCCCCGGGACCGCCGGAGGCGGGGCGGGCGTCGAACACCAAAACGGCTGCTGCTGCGGCGGTGGTGGCCGAAGGTGCGGACCGGCTCCCGGACCCCCCGGACCCCGGAGTGCCTGCCGTGGCGCGCGGCTGGCCGGTCGGTGACCGGCCGACGGTGCTGCGGGGCTGGGAGCCCCCGGCGACCCCGTACGGCCGGGGCCACCGCGGTGTGGACCTCGCCGCGCCGGCCGGAGCGCCGGTGCGGGCGGTGGCGGCCGGGACGGTGTCGTTCGCGGGGCGGGTGGCGGGGAGGGGGGTCGTCTCGGTGGAGCTGGCGGGGACGGGGGATCCGCCGCTGCGGACGACGTACGAGCCGGTGGCGGTGTCGGTGGAGAAGGGCGAGGAGGTCGCGGCGGGCGGGGTGCTCGGCACGGTCGAGCCGTCGGGCTCGCACTGCGCGGGCTGCCTGCACTGGGGCCTGTTGCGCGGCGACGTCTACCTGGACCCGCTCTCCCTGCTCCCGCCGTGGCTGCTCGACGCGGGACCCGCGGTGCTGCTGCCGGTCCTGGGCGTCCCGGGCCCCGCCGGCCCACGGGCACAGGGACGTCAGGCATACGTACCGCGTCAGTGAGGGGCACGGACGCCACCCGGCGACTGCTGCCGGTCGCTGGCCTCGCACCTGCCGGAGCGCCCGGGCATCTGGTGCACCGCGAGCGCGGGGAACGAAAAACCGGCGGCCCTGCGAGGCAGAGGCAGGCGTCACCCTGCGGATGCGAGCCGCCGAGTGACTCCAGCGGGGCACTGGGCCTACACCGGCCGGGCATCTGGGTGCGCCGCGAGCGCGGCTACGGAGGCCGGGCACCGGCCTTATGGGGAGCCGTCGCCCTGCGGGTGCGCGCTGCCCTACGGCTCCTGCGAGGCACCGGCCGAGGCACTTGGGCGCCCGGTGCACCGCCGCACGGTGCCACTGACGCCGGCCATGAGGCCGGGCATCACTCTGTGGTTGCGGGCCGTCCGACGGCTCCCGCAGGGCACCGGCCGGAACGCCTGGTGCCTGATGCGCCACGGGCACGGAAACCGACCCCGGGCACCGGCCCTGCGGACGGGCATCACCTGAGGATGCGAGCAGCCCGACGACTCCAGGCCGGGCATGGGCCACACACCGGCCGGAACGCCTGAACACCTGGTGCGCTGCGAGCGCGGGAACGGACGCCGGTCCTGCGGGCCGCAGGGGGCGTCAGCCTCGTACGCCTCGTAGGGCCATGGAGACCGCCGCCTCCGTGATCGCGTCCGGCTCTTCCGCCGCGCCCAGCTCGATCCGCCGCACGGCCGCGTCGACGACTCCCTGCAGCAGCATCGCCGCCAGCCGCGGCTGGGCGTGGCCCATCTCCCCCAGCGCCTCGACGATCATGGCGATCAGTCCGCCGTGCGCCGCGCGGATCTTCTCCCGCGCGCCGGCGTCCAGCTCGCTCGCGGAGATCGCCACGACGGCCCGGTGCCGCCGGTCCCCGACGAGGTCGAGCTGCTTGCGGACGTACGCCTCGACCTTGCCCTCGGGGGCCGTCTCGCGCTCCATCGCCGCCTCGACCTCCGCGGCCCAGACCGGGAAGTCGACGGCGCACAGCTCCTCGACGACCGCCGCCCGGGACCGGAAGTACTCGTAGACGGACGACCGGGCCAGGCCCGTGCGCTCGGCGAGGGCGGGGAAGGTCAGCGCCTCCGTCCCGCCGTCGGACAGCAGGGAGCGAGCCGCGTCCAGCAGGGCGGCACGCTGCATCGACCGGTGCTCGGCCACGGAGGCCGCTCGAATCCTTGGCACGTCACCACTTTACGGACGCGGGCCCGCCTCCGGGAGTCGCTCACCCGGCCGCACGACCGCCGACCGGGTCACCGGGCGTGCCCGCCATCGGGCCGACCGCCGGGCTCCCGGGCAGGTCAGCGGCCGAATCCGGCGAGCTTCGCGCGCAGTTGCAGCACCGACTTGGTGTGGATCTGGCTGACCCGGCTCTCCGTCACACCCAGCACGTTGCCGATCTCGGCGAGGGTGAGGCCCTCGTAGTAGTAGAGCGTGACGACGGTCTTCTCTCGCTCCGGCAGCGTGTTGATCGCCCGGGCCAGCAGCCGCCGCAGCTCCCGGTCCTCGGCGACCTCCACCGGATCGTCCGCGGCGGTGTCCTCCAGCGTGTCCATGAGGCTCAGCCGGTCCCCGCCCTCGCTCCCGGCGTGCAGCAGCTCCTCCAGGGCCACCACGTTGGCCAGCGACAACTGGCTGAAGACCGCGTGGAGGTCCTCGACGGCGATTCCCATCTCGACGGCCACCTCGCTCTCCGAGGGGGTGCGGCGCAGCCGGGCCTCCAGGGTCGCGTAGGCACGCTCGACGTTGCGGGCCTTCTGCCGGACCGACCGCGGGATCCAGTCCAGCGCCCGCAGTTCGTCGATCATCGCGCCCCGGATGCGAGTGATCGCGTACGTCTCGAACTTGATCTCCCGGTCGACGTCGAACTTCTCGATCGCGTCGATCAGCCCGAACACTCCCGAGGAGACGAAGTCCGCCTGCTCGACGTTGGGCGGCAGTCCCACACTCACCCGGCCCGCCACGTACTTCACGAGGGGCGAGTAGTGCAGGATCAGCTGTTCCCGCAGCCGCTCGTCCCCCGTCGCCTTGTACGACCGCCACAGCTCGTCGAGCGTCGAGGGGGCGGGCGGTCGCACGCTGCCACCGTCGCGGGCGGCTGGGGGGAGCGCCGCCCGGTCGGACCCGGAGGTGTGCTGGGGCATTCGTCGCCTTGTGCCGTTCTGCCGTGATCTGGTGTGCCTGGTGAGGCCGCCGGTCTGCCGTCTGGTTGTCGCCTGTTGTCAGGAACTGCGTGGGGGTCATCGTGAGCGTAGCGTGACTGGACTGTCGCGGTGCGCGAAGAGCATAGGGACGCCGGTACGCAGATACGTTCCGCTGAACGCCCTACAGGGGGGACGATGATCGCTCTGCGTGATCACTCGAATACCCCAACTGCCGGGAATCCCAAGGGCGTCGGGGTTCCCCCGGACGGCCGAACACGCAGGGTCAACACGTGCGCCGGCCGCCGCGGACCGAGATCATCGCCTGGCGTGTCAACTTCCAGCCGTCGCCGTGTCGTTCGACGTAACCAAGTGCTCGAAGCTCGTACAGTCTCGCGATCGCGTCGTCCGGTGTGGTCTGGGCCCGGCGCGCCACCTCGGCCGCGGTCGCCGATCCTCGCGCGGGGAGCCCGGCCAGCACCTGTCGGATGCGGTGTTCCAGCAGGTCGGTGGGGAGCACCGGCCCGCGCCGGTCCGGGGGCAGCTCGCCCATGTCGCCGACCAGTTCGACGACCTCGGCGGCGTCCCCGACGAGGACCCCGTCGCCGCGCAGCAGCTCGTGGACTCCCCCGGAGAGCGCGCTGGTGGCCGGTCCGGGGACGCCCATCGTGTGCCGGCCCAGGCGCTGGGCGGCCCGCGCGGTGACCAGCGAGCCGCTGCGGTACGCGGCCTCGACGACCACCGTGCCCCGGGTGAGCGCGGCGATCACCCGGTTGCGGAGGATGAATCTGCTCGGCGTCGGGTGATCGCCCGGCGGCAGCTCCCCGATCACCAGCCCCTGCTCCGCGATTCTGCTGATCAGCTTGGCGTGGCCGGGCGGGTAGGGGCGGTCGACTCCGCAGGCCAGCACGGCCGCCGTGGCGCCGCCCGCGCCGAGGGCGCCCCGGTGGGCGGCGCCGTCGATCCCGTAGGCGCCGCCGGAGACCACGACCCAGCCGCGTTCCGCCAGGTCGGCGGCGAGGGTGGCGGCCATGTGCGCCCCGTACTCGGTGCAGGCGCGGGCGCCCACGACGGCCACCGACCTGAGCGCCCACACGCGCAGATTCGGCCTGCCGCGCACCCACAGCCCGAGGGGCCGGGCATCGCCCAGGTCGTCGAGCTGGCCGGGCCATTCGCTCGTCCCGGGGGTCACGAACCGCGCACCCGCCGCCCGCGCGACCGCGAGGTCCCGGCGTGGGTCGGCGCGCACGGCCCGGGCGCGGAGCCCGGCCCACCGTTTCGCGCTCACGCCCGGCAGGGGGCGCCCGCCCTCGCGCAGCCGGCGCACCACCTCCGCGACGCCCCGCTCGCGCACCCACCGTCCGCCGGTCTCGTCGCCGGGTTCGACGACCCTGGTGAGGAAGACCCGGCCGAGCAGCTCGTCGTCGTCCGTCGGGGAGCCGGCCGAGCCGACGTCGTCCCCGCGCCCCTCGTCCCCACGGGCGTCGAGACCGTCTCCTGCCACCTTGCCCTCACCCGCCGCTCCCCCGCTCATGCCGGCGCCCCCAGGGTCATGAGGGCGCCCCGCGGCACGCCGGTGCGCAGTTGCAGCGCCAGGGCGACGTCGCCCGCGTCGGGGCGGTCGTGGCCGACGAGGTCGGCGACGGTCCAGGCCACGCGCAGCACCCGGTCGAGACCGCGGGCGGTGAGCACGCCCCGCTCCAGGCTGCGCTCCGCCTCGTCCATCGCGCCTGGAGCGGCGTGCCAGCGGCTGCGCAGCTCCCGTCCGGGCACCTCGCTGTTGGTCCCCCACGGCGTGCCCTCGAGGCGCAGGGCCGTCCGCTCCCGGGCCGCCCTGACCCGGTCGGCGACCGTCGCGGTGCTGTCGCCGCGGGAGCCGTCCCCGGCCAGCTGGCCGCGGGTGAGGCGGTCCACCTCGACCCGGAGGTCCACCCGGTCCAGCAGGGGGCCGGACAGTCTGGCCTGATAGCGACGGATGGCGGAGGGCGGGCACTCGCACAGCTCGTCGGTGCGCGAGAACCGCCCGCACGGGCACGGGTTGGCGGCGAGCACCATCAGGAACCGCGCCGGGAAGCGCACCACGCCCGCGCTGCGCGCGATGACGACATGCCCGGACTCCAGAGGCTGGCGCAGGGCGTCGAGGGCGTGGCTGCTGAACTCCGGTGTCTCGTCGAGGAACAGGACGCCGCGGTGCGCGAGCGAGACGGCGCCCGGCCGCGCGATGCCGGGCCCGCCTCCGACCAGGGCCTGCATCGTGGCGGAGTGGTGCGGCGCGCAGTAGGGGGCCGCGTCGATGAGCGGTTTGCCCGGCGGCAGCAGGCCGGCCACCGAGTGCACCGCGGTGACCTCCAACGACTCGGCCCGGCGGAGCGGGGGCAGGATGGCCGGCAGCCGCTCGGCGAGCATGGTCTTGCCGGCGCCGGGCGGGCCTTCCAGGAACAGGTGGTGGCCGCCGGCCGCGGCGACCTCGACCGCCGTGCGCGCCGATTCCTGGCCCACGACGTCGGCGAGGTCGTGGGCGTGCTCGTACTGCGCCGCGCCCATGCTGTGCATCCCGGTGGCGGCGCCGGTGCCGGGCATGCGCAGGCCCGCGAGGAGCGGATCGGGCCTGCCCTCCTCGTCCCGCTCCTCCTCGGGCACGGGCTCGTCGGCGAGGACGGCGATGAGCTGGCGCAGGCTGCGCACGCCGAGCACCGAGACGCCCGGCACCAGGGACGCCTCGGCGGCGGCGCACTCCGGCACGACGACCTGCTCGTACCCGGCCTCGGCGGCGGCCAGGACCGCCGGCAGGATGCCGCGCACCGGACGCACCCGTCCGTCCAGGCCCAGCTCGCCGATCATCACGATGTCGGCGAGGACCCGGGGGTCGATCCGCTCGGCGGCGCCGAGTACCGACGCCGCGACCGCCAGGTCGAAACCGCTGCCGCTCTTGGGCACCGACGCCGGGCTGAGTCCCACCGTCAGCTTCTTCTGGGGCCACTCGGCGCCCGAGTTCACGACCGCGGCCCGGACCCGGTCCCGGCTCTCGGTCAGGCTCTTGTCGGGCAGCCCCACCAGCGTGAACGCCGCCACACCGGGCTCCAGGTCGGCCTGGACCTCGACGACCACGCCTTCGACGCCGACGAGCGCCACGGAGCACGTACGCGCGAACCCCATCACGCCACCCCCTTGGCGTGCTCGACCACCGGGGCGCCGCGCCGCGGGAGGAGAACCCCGACCAGGTCGATGCGGACGCCGCCGGGCGGGGCGCCTCCGTGCGCGTGGATCCAGCGTTCGGCGAGGCGCCTCAGCCGGTCCGCCTTGTCGGGGGTCACCGCGGCCATCGGGTGCTCGAAGGAGCCGGCCCTGCGCGTCTTGACCTCGCAGACGACCAGGACGTCCCCGTCCCGGGCCACGATGTCGATCTCCCCGGTCCTGCCGCAGCGCCAGTTGCGCTCCAGGACCGTCATGCCGGCCCCGGTCAGCCTGCGGGCGGCGAGCGTCTCGCCGTACCTGCCCATCGCACCTCGTGCGTTCATGTCGGCACCACCTCCGGCGCCAACGATGAGGGCAGCTCAGCGAGCTGTTGGATCTTGGTGGACGGTCACGCGCTTGTGGAGAACCCGGTCACCCGCGCGGGTGCGGACTTCGGGGCCGTCAGCCGCCGGGGAGCTCCAGGTCGCTCTTGTTCAGCTCCTCGATGTTCACGTCCTTGAACGTGAGGACGCGGACCTGCTTGACGAAGCGGGCCGGCCGGTACATGTCCCAGACCCAGGCGTCGGCCATGGAGACCTCGAAGAACACCTCTCCCTGGACCGAGTGCACCTGCATCTCGTAGTCATTGGTGAGGTAGAAGCGCCGCTCGGTCTCGATCACGTATTTGAACAGACCGACGACGTCGCGGTACTCCCGGTAGAGCTTCAGCTCCATCTCGGTCTCGTACTTCTCGAGGTCCTCGGCGCTCATGGCATGTTCCCCTTCAGCCGTGCGGTCCCACCATTGTGCGCCAGTCCCGTGAGCCCCTAGACGATTTCGGTGTCCAGGGTCACCGGCCCGGCGGGCGGACCTTCGTCGAGCAGCTTGCGCAGCAGCTCGGCGAGTCTGGTCGGATACACCGTCTCATGTGCCCGGGTCAGTTCCCGACACGTCCACCAGCGCGCTCCGGCGACGCTGCGCCGCTCCAGTTCGGTCAGGCCGAGGGCCCGGGTCGTGGTCTGGCTGGTCCGGGCCAGGTAGTACCACTCGTCCTGGTCCCAGCGACGGCCCGCGAAGGGGAAGGAGCACCGGCGCCGCCACAGCACCGGGCCCAGCTCGATGTCGGTGATGCCGGTCTCCTCGGCCAGCTCCCGCCGTGCGGCCTCCTCGCGGGTCTCGTCGCCCTCCACGCCGCCGCCCGGGGTGAACCACCAGTCGTCGGCCGGGTCGTCGGGTTCGTGACCGTGCAGGAGCAGGATGCGGTCCTCGGAGTCGAGCAGCACCACCCGGGCGACCCTGCGCAGTCCGCCCTCGTAGGTGTCCCGCCCGGCCGGTGGCGTCTCAGCGGCCACCGGTGCTCCCCGTCCCGGTCCGGGCGCGGGCGGCCGCGGCCCGCTTGGCGAACGGTCCGTACGCGGCGCCGCCGAGGATGAGCACGGCACCGGCGACGACCAGGGCCACCACCGTGCGGAGCGGGCCGGGCGACGAGAGGCCGCCCAGCGCCTCGAAACCGGTCGGGCGCTCCAGCATGCCGTTCATCGGCCAGACCACGGCGTCGACGCGGGCGTCCACGGCGCCGCGCGACACGGTGCCGCCGGCGGCGTCGGTGAGGTGGGCGGTGGAGTCCACAGAGTTGTCCCGCTCGTCGCCGAGCAGGAACAGGCGGCCCTCGGGCACGGTGACGGTGGGGAAGTCGCTGATCTCGGCCGGCGTACCGGCGGGCAGGTACGGCTCGTCGATCGCCTTGCCGTTGACCTTGAGCTTGCCTTCCTGGCAGCAGGAGACGGTGTCCCCGCCGACGGCGACGACCCGCTTGACCATCGGGGCGTTCGCCCAGGTCGCGTCCTTGAAGACGACGACGTCGCCACGGCGGACGTCGGCGCCTTCGATGCGCTGCGCGAGCACCCGGTCACCGGCGCCGATGGTCGGCGCCATCGAACTGGTGGGGACGGTGTAGGGGCGGTAGACCACCGCTCCCCAGGCGAACCCTCCGAGGAACAGCACCAGACCGAGTGCCACGGCGAGGCCGGACAGCCGCTGCCCCGTCCGGCTGCCCACCGGGGCCTTGCTCCCGCCGCCGCCACGCGGGGCCGTACGTGTCGTGCTCTCGCCACCCATGAAGCCGCACCTTACCCGGCGGTACCGGAACGGGGCAGCCCCTCCCGGAGCGGAGGCGACCACCCTCACGAGGCCCCGGCCGGGCCGAACGCACCGCCCGACGGAAGCGAAGCGGGGGGCGGCCGTCTTCTCGGCGAGTCCCGGCGTGTTCGTCGGTCGCGGCGAGATCGACGGGTTCCGACGGACTCAGCGGGTCGCAGCCGCGGACTCGACGGACCTCGGCGACTCGCCGAGCCCCGCACGGCCAGGCGGCCCGCCCCGCCTCAGTTCTCAGTGCGTCTCCGCCGCGTCTCAGCGCGTCTCCGCCGCGGCGATGCGCCGGCGGCGCCACCAGACGACCGGGACGACACCGGCGAGCGCCAGTCCCTGGGGGGCGACCGACAGCGCGGCGGCGGCCGAGGAGCGGGTCTGCGGGCCGTCCGCCTGCAGACCGTCCTGCTCGAAGGTCTCGGGGACCGGCAGGTTGTCCCAGCGGTTCATCGGCCAGGCGATCACGATGGCCCGGCCGACGACCTCCTCCACCGGGACCATGCCGCCGTGCTTGTCGGACTGGTTGTAGCGGGAGTCGCGGGAGTTCTGCCGGTGGTCGCCCATGACCCAGATGGAGCCCTCGGGGACCTTCACCTTGAACTGGCCGCCCTGGTCGTCCTGGCTGCACGGCGTGTTGCCCGGGTAGACGTACGACTCCTCGTTCAGCGCCTTGCCGTTGACCTTGAGCGGGCCCGTGCCCTCGCACTCGACGGTGTCGCCGCCGACCCCGATGACGCGCTTGATCAGGTCCTTCTCGTCGGCGGACGGCATCAGGCCGACCCAGCTGAGGACCGTCTGCAGCGCGTTCGGGTCCGGCGTCGGCTCGCCCGCGAGCCAGTTGTCCGGGTCGTGGAAGACGACGATCTCGCCGCGCTCGGGCTCGGAACCGAACCAGGGGGTGAGCTTGTCCACCAGGACACGGTCATTGATCGTGAGCGTGTTCTGCATCGAGGCGGACGGGATCGAGAACGCCTGCACCAGGAAGGTCTTGATCAGCAGGGCGAGCACCAGCGCGATGCCGATGAGGATCGGCAGTTCCTTCCAGAAGGAACGCTGCTTCTTGGCGGCCTTGGTGCTGGGGGGCGGCGTCCCGCCCACGCCCTCGTCCTGCGTCCCGCTCTGTTCGTCCGTCACCCTGCCGTCCTCGGTCCCGGAGTCGTGTCCGAAGGCCGGGGCGCCGTCCGGGGCCGGGCCGGCCGACCCCACGGGGCGTCCGCGGTTCTCCTCGCCGTCGTGTCCGGACCGTGCGCCAACCGCCACATCCCCCACGCCAACTCCTCACTCTCTGCCACCGCCTGCGCCTCACCCGGTGCAGGCCCACCACTCCCATAACGAGCGGGAGTTCCGCAGGGGTCGGGAGTTGAATCATCGCGTTCGGATCGTAGGGGGCAACCCTATGCGACAGTTCGGGGGCGGCGGTCGAGGCGGAGGCCGAGTCGGACACGGACGCGTACGTTTTCGGTTCCTCCAGGGTGGTCCAGTGCCCGAACGGCCAGGCGATCACCATCGCCCGCCCCACCACCTCGTCCTCGGAGACCGTGCCGAAGTCGGTGTCCTGGTGGGCGCGGGAGTCGGCGGAGTTGGACCGGTGGTCGCCCATCACCCACAGGCGCCCCTCGGGGACCGTGACGTCGAAGGGCGTCCGGGAGGGGACGTCACCGGGGTACAGGTAGTCCTCGTTCAGGGGGACGCCGTTGACCGTGACGCGTCCCTGGGTGTCGCAGCACTTGACCCGGTCCCCGCCGACGCCGACGACCCGCTTGATGAGGTCCTTCTCGTCGTCGGACGGCAGCAGCCCGATGAAGGCCAGACCTTCCTTGACCTGCTTGACGACCACGGGGTCGTCCTTCTTGGTGGTCTGCTCGCCCTGGAGCCAGCCGCCGGGATCGCGGAAGACGACGACGTCCCCGCGCTGCGGCTCGGAGCCGAACCAGGGGGTGAGCTTGTCCACCAGGACGCGGTCACCGATCCGGATGGTCTGCTCCATGGAGCCCGAGGGGATCACGAACGCCTGGACCAGAAAGGTCTTCAGCACCAGCGCTATGAGAACGGCCACGCCGATGAGGAGCGGTATCTCCTTGACCGCGCTTCGCCTGCGGCGTCGCTTGACCTTGCGCTGCAGTTTTCGCCGCTCGGCCCGGGACCGGCCGCCGGACGGCGGGCCGGTGCGCCGCGAGCCGGTGGGCAGCAGGTTCTCGGTGGGGCTGCTGGGAGCCCCCCGCGGTTTGCCCCGGCTACCCATCGGCGCCCTCGGACCGGCGCGCACCACCGGCCGCTCCGTCCAGCGCACCACCGGCCGTACCGCCGGACACGTCGTCCCCCGTACCCGCGCCCACTCCGTCCGCCTCCCCCGCCTCCGCCTCCGGCACCCGCCCGTAGGCGTCCGGACGGTCCAGGTGGGTCGCGTGGCCGAAGGGCCAGACGATCCAGTCGGCGCGGCCGATCACCTCGTCGACCGGGACCATGCCGCCGCCCGGCGAGCCCAGGTGGTCCCGGGAGTCGCTGGACGCGGACCGGTGGTCGCCGAGGACGAACAGGGTGCCGTCGGGGACGACGACGTCGAAGGGCACCGTGGACGGGCGGTCGCCGGGGTGGAGGAAGGCCGACTCGTCGACCGACTGGCCGTTCACCCGGAGCCTCCCCTCCCTGTCGCAGCACACCACGTGGTCCCCGCCCACACCGACAACGCGTTTGATGTAGTCGCCGTGCCCGAAGAGCCCGGTGCCGTCGAAGACGACGACGTCTCCCCGCCGCGGCCCGTCACCGAAACGGTACGCCAACTTGTTTACGAGAACCCGGTCCCCGATCCTCAATCCGCGCTCCATGGACCCGCTGGGGATCTGGAACGGCTGGAGCACGAAGGTGCTCAGCAGCAGCAGGAAGGCGAGCAGTGCCAGGAGGGTCACGGTGATCCGGCCGCCCGGCACCCACCGCGCGATCCACCCCGTGAACGCGGAACGCGACCGTTCCTCCGGTCCCTCCGGTTCCGAGGGCTGCTCGGAGTCGGAAGGGCGGGAGGAGCGGTCGCGCTCCGTGTGCTGTGCTTCGGTGTCCATCGGGGCCAGATGCTATCCGGCCCCGGCGCGGACCTCGGAGGGCGCTCAGCTCTCGCGCTTCTCCTTGATCTTCGCGGCCTTGCCGCGCAGCTCGCGCAGGTAGTACAGCTTGGCGCGGCGGACGTCACCGCGGGTGACGAGCTCGATCTTCTCCACGATCGGGGTGTGCACCGGGAAGGTGCGCTCGACGCCGACGGAGAAGGAGACCTTGCGGACCGTGAAGGTCTCGCGCACGCCGGCGCCCTGGCGGCGGATGACGACGCCCTTGAACTGCTGCACACGGGAGCGGTTGCCCTCGATGACGCGCACGTGGACGTTGACGGTGTCGCCGGGGCGGAAGGCCGGGACGTCGCTGCGCAGCGACGCGGCGTCGACGGAGTCGAGCAGGTGAGACATTTCGTCTGCTTTCTTCGCTGATGCCACAGGTCATCAGCGGAAACTAGGTGTTTCGGAATCAGGGTCGTGCGGGTCGGGACGGGCGTCGTCTCCCCCTGTGGCAGGGGCGCGCTCCGGACGGACGCACAACAGCCGCCTATTCTTCCATGCCGGGGGTCCTGCGCCAAAATCGGCCGTACGGCTCCCCCTCCGGGTCGGGCTCCCAGCCCAGGATGGAGAGCATCTCGCGGTCCTTCTTGTCGAAGGCCGCGGGCTCGCACCGCTCGATCAGGTCGGGCCGGTTGGCCGTCGTGCGCCGCAGGGCCTCGTCCCGTCGCCAGCGGGCGATCTTGCCGTGGTGGCCGCTGAGCAGCACGTCCGGGATGCCGCGCCCGCGCCACTGCGGCGGCTTGGTGTGGACGGGGCCCTCCAGGAGGTTGGCCATGGCGCCGGGGGCGAAGGAGTCGTCCCGGTGGGACTCGGCGTTGCCGAGGACGCCGGGCAGCAGCCGGGCCACGGCCTCGGTGACGACGAGGACGGCCGCCTCGCCGCCGGCCAGGACGTAGTCGCCGATGGACACCTCGAAGACCGGCATCCGGGTCGCGTACTCGTCGATCACCCGGCGGTCGATGCCCTCGTAGCGGGCCGGGGTGAAGATCAGCCAGGGCCGCTCGGAGAGGTGGCCGGCGAGTTCCTGGGTGAAGGGCCGGCCGCTGGGCGTGGGGACGACCAGGGCGGGCGCGCCCGAGCCCGTCTCGTAGCCGTCGGCCAGGACGGCGTCCAGCGCCTCGCCCCACGGCTCGGTCTTCATCACCATGCCGGGACCGCCGCCGTACGGGGTGTCGTCGACGGTGTTGTGGCGGTCGTACGTCCACTGCCGCAGGTCGTGCACGTGGACGTCGAGCTGCCCACGCGCGCGTGCCTTGCCGACCAGGGAGACGTTCAGCGGTTCCAGGTACTCGGGGAAGATCGTGACGACGTCGAGCCGCATCACGCGCCGTCCCCTTCTTCGCCTTCTTCGGCGGCGTCTTCTTCGGCGGCGTCGCGCGAGGAGGCGATCTCGGCTCGGTCGTCGATCAGGCCGGGCGGCGGGTCGATGACCGCGCGCTGCTCGTCGAGGTCGATCTCGGTGACGATCTCGGCGACGAACGGCACATAGACCTCGCTGCCGTCGGGCCGCTCCACGACGAACAGGTCCTGCGTGGGCAGGTGGGAGATCTCCGTGATGCGGCCGACCTCGGTGCCGTCCTCGGTCACGACGTCGAGGTCGATCAGCTGGTGGTCGTAGTACTCGTCCTCGTCCTCGGGACGCTCGTCCGGGTCGACGTCGGCGATCAGGAGGGTGTTGCGCAGCGCCTCGGCGCCGGTGCGGTCGTGGACGCCGGCGAAGCGCAGCAGGAGCCGGCCGCTGTGGACCCGGCCGGTCTCGATGGTGAGCGGCCCCGCGGAGGCGGGGTCGGTGGCCAGGACGGCACCGGGGCCGAGCCGCAGCTCCGGCTCGTCGGTGCGGACCTCGACGGTGACCTCGCCCTTGATCCCGTGGGCGCGGCCGATGCGCGCGACTACCAGCTGCACTGTGGTTGATCTCCTGTCGGAACTGCGGCGAGCCGTACGGGACTGCTGCCGTACGGGGCTCACAACGACTGCGGGCCGGGGACGGCCCAGTGGCCCTCCCCGGCCCGAGCCGGTGCTGCGTTCGGCGTCAGCGGACGTGGTCCACGTCGACGAGGTCGACGCGGACGCCCCGGCCGCCGATGGCGCCCACGACGGTGCGCAGAGCGCGTGCGGTGCGGCCGTTGCGGCCGATCACCTTGCCGAGGTCGTCGGGGTGGACCCGGACCTCGAGCACCCGCCCGCGGCGCAGGTTGCGCGAGGCGACCTGCACATCGTCAGGGTTGTCGACGATGCCCTTCACGAGGTGCTCGAGAGCCTCCTCGAGCATGCTCAGGCCTCGGTCGACTCGGACTCGGCCGGAGCCTCGTCCTTCTTCTCGGCCTTCTTCTTCGGGGTGATCGCCTCACCCTTGCCCTCGTCGTCGCCACCGAGCGCCTCGAAGGACGGACGGGCCGACTTCTCGGCCGGCTGCAGCAGCGGCGCCGGGGCGGGCTCGCCCTTGAACTTCTGCCAGTCGCCGGTCTTCTTCAGGATGGCGAGCACGGGCTCGGTCGGCTGGGCGCCGACGGAGAGCCAGTACGCCACGCGCTCGGCGTCGACCTCCATCACCGACGGGTTGTACGTCGGGTGGTACTTGCCGATCTCCTCGATGGCCCGGCCGTCACGGCGGGTACGGGAGTCGGCGACGACGATGCGGTAGTGAGGCGAACGGATCTTGCCCAGACGCTTCAGCTTGATCTTGACTGCCACGGGAGTGGGTTCTCCTGGATTTGACGTGGGTGGGCACGGCGGGAAGGCCGCGTGGGGTTGCGGTACCCGAGTGCCCGATGGACGCGTCAGCCGGAGGAGAGAGGGGTCCTGTGCGACTGTCGAGTACAGCTAGCCATTGTGCCACACGCGTGCGGACCCGCCGGACCGAGGGCCGGACCGGAAGGCGGACCGGGCACCGCGCACCGCGCCCGGATCCGGCTGCCACGAGCAGCCGGATCCTCAGCCCGCCGCCGCGCCGACCACCTCCGGGATACGGAACGGCTTGCCGCAGCCGCCGCACATGATCGGGGCCTGGGCCAGCACCGACGGAACGACCCGCACGTTGCGCCCGCAGTCGCAGACGGCCTTCACCCGCACCCCTCCCCCGGAGGAGCCGTGGCGGGCGGCCGGGCCGCGGAAGCTGCGGGCGGAGTCGGTCGCGGTCGCGGCGGTGTGGGCCTTCAGGGCGCGCTGGAGGCGCTCCATCGTCGGGCGGTAACGGCGCTTCGCCTCGGGGGTGAGCGTGACCAGCGAGAAGCCGCTGCTGGGATGCGGCTCCTCGGGGTGGTCGAGGCCCAACTCCTCGGCGATCGCAAGGAATCGACGGTTGTGATAGCGCCCCGCGCGGGAGGTGTCGCGTACTCCGCGCGCGGCGGCGATGCCGTGGACTGCCTCATGGAGCAGTCGCTCGAAGGAGAGCTCGTGCCCGCAGGCGGACGACGACTCTCCGATCAGGGACTCGGGCGCGGCAAGATCCGGCAGCTCGGTGTGGTGCCGCTGAATGTCGGCCCACGCCTGCGCCAGCTCTGCGGCGAGAACAGGTGGTGTCGTGCTCACGTAATGACAACGAGCCGGGGTGCCGCTGTGTTCCTATTCCGGGGCATCCCAAATAATTTGCACGTACCCGTCAGTTGCCGCTGATGCGTCGCGACGAGGGCGGGTGCGCTGATCTGCGGAGAAGCCTCACAGCTCACCACAAGCTGGTGCGTAGTCCGACGTACGCGCCGGCGCGTAGGCCCCGTCCACGCGCCGGGGTGCGTGGGGCTCGCGCGTGCGCAAGGGGCGTTTCGGCCGCGCTCGCGTCGGCGGGGCGCCACCCGATCGGGCGTATCCCGCCCGAGTCGACGACCGCGACGTTACCGGGTGCGCCCCAGCCGTGCGGCACCGCCCCGTCCCGTACCGCCCCGGCTCGCCGCGCGGCGGCCGCCGAGCCCCCGGACCGTGGCCGGAACCGCCCCGTCGGCCCGGCCGGCACCCGCTGTCATCGCCCGGGGACGGGTTCCGGCCATCCGCCGAAGACGTCGCGCGGGGGCTACCCCGAGTACCGCGCGGCCAGGCCAACGTTGCCGGGAAGTGAAATCTCGCCACAGCGGCCGGGTCCGGGCAAACCGGGCCCCGCTACCACTGGACGCCGCGGCGAGCCCGGAGTTACCTGGCATACGGGGGGAGTGCGAGCGCACTGCACGGGGGCCACGGAATCGGGCACAACGGCAAACACTCGTCGATTGGGGCGCTTTCCTATGACACCTACGCTCGTGCGGCAGCACCCGTCCCACGCGGGGCACGTGCCTCGTGTGGACCCGCGTGCACGCGCGCGTGACTGGTCCGAGATACAGGAGCGGATGCTCGTACCGCTCTACGAGGCCGTCTACGAGCGACTGGACGTGGGCGGCGGCACACGCGTGCTGGGACTGGGCTGCGGTTCCGGACTGGCCCTGCTGATGGCCGCCTCGCGGGGTGCGGCGGTCACCGGTCTCGACTCCCGCTTCCCCGAACGCCTGGAGTTGGCGCGGCGACGGCTGCACGCCGAGACCGCCGGGCCGCCCGGGGGCGGGGCGCGGGAGGGGCGGGACCGGCCCGCGCGTACGGGCGACGGGGTGCGGGTGGTCGAGGGCGCGCCCCGGGACGCGGCGGACCCGTCGGAGCCGCCGTTCACGCTGGTGACCGCCTTCGAGCCCATCGGGTGCCTCGCGGGCGACGCGGACGGGCTCGCCGAGCTGCTCGCCCGGGCGACACCGCTCGCCGCGCGCGGGGCGGCCGTCGTGCTGGCCGGCTGGGGGCCGCCGGAGCGGTGTGCCACGACGTCGGTGCTGCGGGTGGCCACCAAGCTCGCGGACCCGCTGCGCAGCGCGGGCAGCTGGCGCCCCGCCCTGCGCGACGACCTGGAGGAGGTCGCCCAGCGGGCCGGGCTCAGGCCGGACGGCTCGGGACGGGTGGCGTGCCCCTTCGGCTACGCCGACACCGGCAGCGCGGTGCGCGGACTGCTGTCGACCGGCCTCTTCGACGCCGCGATCGCGGCCACGGACGAGGAACAGGTCGACAAGGAGCTGACGGAGGCGCTGCACCCGCACCAGCGGGCCGACGGGACGGTGTGGATGCCGAACGTCTTCCGTTACCTGATCGCCCGGACTCCCTGACGACCGGTTCCGACCGGGCGGGTGCGGCACCTGAACGGCTTCTTCCCACGTGGGTGCGGTGCGGGTGTGAAGGGTGTGAAGATGCCGGTCGGTGCCGCCTCCCGAACCTCCAGGTGGATCCCGGGCCTCTAGTCTGATCCACCGTTCGGGGGAAAGACACATCTGCATACAGGAGCCTGTAGTGCCGCACCACAAGACCGCGCTGCGTCTCGCCGCGCCCGTCGCCGTCCTCGCGCTGGCCCTCACCGCGTGCGGGGGCTCGGACGACACCGACGCCGACGCGAAGAACCCGGCGAGCCCGGAGGCGTCGGCATCTCCCTCCCGGGCGGCCTCGGGCGGGGACCTGGGCACGGGCGAGAGCGCGACGGGCAAGGTCGCGGAGGACCCGGGCGAGGTCACCTACGAGGTCGTGGCGCAGAAGGTGGAGGTCGGTACCGAGGCGGAGGCCGCCGAGGCGGTGGCGGACGCCGCGGACGCCAAGGGCAAGGTGCTGGCCACCGCGCACGTGAAGTACACGCACCAGGGCGGCCCGGCCCTCACCGACGGCTCCAGCGTGCACGACGGCACCACGGTCTTCGCCGACGGACAGCGCGGCGGCATCCTCATCGGCGCCTCCGAGGACGGCCCGGGCTGCGAGGACCCCTACGACGTGGACAGCTGGAAGCAGGGCGAGAGCCACGTCTTCTGCGAGACCTACGTGATCCCCGCGGGCGCCACGAGCGTCGAGGTCCACTGGGAGGAAGAGGACGGCGAGCCCTACGTCTGGAAGTTCCCGCAGAAGTAGGGGCCCGCGCCAAGGCGCTCCCCGGAGACGGGCCTCCGCGCGCAGGCGCACCGGGAGGGGCCGAAGGTGATCAGACCTCCGGCCCCTCCTTCGTCAGCCGGGTGATCCCCGCGATCCGGTAGGCGTCCGCCTCGTCCAGCGTCTCTTCGGCGAGCAGCGCCTCGGCGAGGGCGTCGAGCCGCCCCCGGTGTTCGCGCAGCTTGTGCACGGCCTCCGCGTAGCACTCGTCGACGACCCGCCGCATCTCGCCGTCGATGGCGTCCAGCGTCGCCGGCGCGGCGGCGAGCCCGTACGCCTGCTGGGCGTCGCCGGGCAGCGCGGAGAGCCGGCCCACCTGCCGGCTCATCCCCCAGCGGCCGACCATGCCGCGCGCGATCCGGGTGACCTGTTCGAGGTCGCTCTCCGAGCCGGTGGTGATCACGTCGTACACCACCTGTTCGGCGGCCATCCCGCCGAGCGCGCCGATGATCCGCCCGCGCAGGTACTCCTCGGTGTACGCGTACTTGTCCGCGTCCGGCGTCGACAGCGTCACGCCCAGCGCCCGGCCGCGCGGCACGATGGTGATCTTGCGGACGGGGTCGGCGCCCGGCTGCAGCATCCCCAGCAGGGCGTGACCGCTCTCGTGGTAGGCGGTGCGCCGCCGCTCCTCCTCGGGCATCACCAGGGGCCGTTCGGCGCCGAGCTGGACCTTCTCCAGGGCCTCGGAGAGGTTGGCCTGCGTCACCCGGTCCTGCTTCCGCTTGACGGCGATCAGCGCGGCCTCGTTGGCGAGGTTGGCGAGTTCCGCGCCGGTCATGCCCGGGGTCGTGCGGGCCACCTGGGCGAGGTCGACGTCGGGGGCGAGCGGGATCTCCCGGGTGTGGATCTCCAGGATCGCCCTCCGGCCGCCCCGGTCCGGCGGCGAGACGCTGACCACCCGGTCGAAGCGGCCGGGGCGGGTGAGGGCGGGGTCGAGGATGTCGGCGCGGTTGGTGGCGGCGATGACGATCACGCCCTCGGCGCCGGAGAAGCCGTCCATCTCCGTGAGGATCTGGTTCAGGGTCTGCTCGCGCTCGTCGTGGCCGCCCATGCCGGACCCGCCGCCGCGCGCGCGGCCGATGGTGTCGATCTCGTCGATGAAGATGATCGACGGCGCCACCTTGCGGGCCTCGGCGAACAGCTCCCGCACCCGGGACGCGCCCACGCCCACGATCATCTCGATGAACTCGGACGCGGACGCGGAGAAGAACGGCACGCCGGCCTCGCCGGCCACCGCGCGCGCCAGCAGCGTCTTGCCGGTGCCGGGCGGACCGGACAGCAGGACGCCCCGGGGCATCTTGGCGCCCATGCGGCGGTAGGCGGCGGGGTTCTTCAGGAAGTCGACGACGTCACTCAGCTCGCCTTCCACCTCGTCGATCCCGGCGACGTCCGCGAAGGTGGTGCGCTGCTTGCCCGGCTCCAGTTCGACCGGCTTGGGCGGCGCCTTGCGGCCGAGCATGCCGCCCGCACCGCCGCCGAGGGCGCCGCGCATCCGCCGGGCGATGAAGACCCACAGCACCACCAGGAGCAGCATCGGCGCCAGCGCGATCAGCAGGTTGACCAGGAAACTGCGCTGCTGGACGACGGGCTCGGCGGTGACGGTGACGTCGTGCTCGGTCAGCTCGTCCCAGAGCCGGTCGTCCGCGAAGGTCGGCCGCTCGGTCGTGAACTTGGTGTACGTCCCGTCGCCCTCCGGGTTGTCCCGGGCCTTCCTCAGCTGGCCCTGGATGGCGTCGCCCTTGGCGTAGATCTTGCTGACGTTGCCCTCGTCGACCTGCTTGCTGAACTCCGTGTAGGAGATGGTCGGCTCGTCACCCTCGTTGAAGAAGGAGAGCACGAGGTTGGCGATGAGGTAGACGACCAGCGCGGCCAGGACCAGGTTCCACCAGCCGCCGCGCATCCTCCTGCCACCGGACGGCGGCTTGTCGGGCTCGTCGGGCGTGCCCTCGGTGCGCCAGGGAGGCTCGGGTGCCTTGCGCGGCGGGGACGGGTTGGTCATACCGGGACGTTACGACAGGAAAGCCGCGCGAGCATGCGGGTGTACGACGCCGGGGGCGCCCCCTCCGAGGAAGGGGCGCCCCCAGTGACGTACGGACCGGCGCGTCAGCCCATGAACTTCTTGAACTCCTCCGGGAGCTCGAAGTCCTTGCCGCCCTGCTGCGGCAGGCCGAGGGCGCCCCCGCCCTGAGCGGCGGCGGCGCGGCGGGCGGCCTCCTCCTGCTCCTGCTGCTTGCGCTTCATCGGGTTGCCGGAGCGCTGCTTGCCCTTGGCCTTCTTCTGCTGCTTCTTCTGCCGGCCGGGACCGCCACCCATGCCCGGCATCCCCGGCATCCCGGGCATGCCGCCGCCCTGGGCCATGCGGGACATCATCTTGCGGGCCTCGAAGAACCGCTCGACCAGGTTCTTCACGGCGCTGACCTCGACACCGGAACCCTTGGCGATACGGGCGCGGCGCGAGCCGTTGATGATCGTCGGCTCCTGGCGCTCGGCCGGGGTCATCGACTTGATGATGGCGGCCGTGCGGTCGACGTCGCGCTCGTCGAGGTTGTTGATCTGGTCCTTCATCTGGCCCATGCCGGGCAGCATGCCGAGCAGCTTGCTGATGCTGCCCATCTTCCTGACCTGCTCCATCTGGGCCAGGAAGTCGTCCAGGGTGAAGTCCTGGCCCTTCTTGGACGCCAGCTTGGAGGCCATCTTCTCGGCCTCTTCCTGGCTGAACGTCTTCTCCGCCTGCTCGATCAGGGTGAGCAGGTCACCCATGTCGAGGATGCGGGAGGCCATCCGGTCAGGGTGGAAGGCGTCGAAGTCCTCGAGCTTCTCGCCGTTCGACGCGAACATGATCGGCTTGCCGGTCACCGAGGCGATCGACAGGGCCGCACCACCGCGGGCATCGCCGTCGAGCTTGGAGAGCACCACGCCGTCGAAGCCGACGCCGTCGCGGAAGGCCTCGGCGGTGTTGACCGCGTCCTGACCGATCATCGCGTCGACGACGAACAGGATCTCGTCGGGGCTGACGGCGTCGCGGATGTCCGCGGCCTGCTGCATCAGCTCCTGGTCGATGCCGAGGCGGCCGGCGGTGTCGACGATGACCAGGTCGTGGACCTTGGCCTTGGCGAACTCGATGGAGTCCTTGGCGACCTTGACCGGGTCGCCCACGCCGTTGCCCGGCTCGGGCGCGTAGACCGCGACGCCGGCGCGCTCGGCGACGACGCTGAGCTGGTTGACGGCGTTGGGGCGCTGGAGGTCACAGGCCACCAGCAGCGGCGAGTGCCCCTGCTCCTTGAGCCAGTGGCCCAGCTTGCCCGCGAGGGTGGTCTTACCGGCACCCTGCAGACCGGCCAGCATGATCACGGTCGGCGGCTGCTTGGCGAAGCGCAGGCGGCGGGTCTCGCCACCGAGGATGGCGACCAGTTCCTCGTTGACGATCTTGAGGACCTGCTGGGCCGGGTTGAGCGCCTTGGAGACCTCGGCGCCGAGGGAGCGTTCCTTGACGCGCTTGATGAACGCGCGCACCACGGGCAGGGCCACGTCGGCTTCGAGGAGCGCGATGCGGATCTCGCGGGCCGTGGCGTCGATGTCCGCCTCGGACAACCGGCCCTTGCCGCGGAGATTTTTGAAAGTCGCGCTAAGGCGGTCGGAGAGGGTATCGAACACGGTGGCGTCGGTCCTCGGAGTCGGGGGCGTCTGAGCGTCTTCCAGGGTATCCGGCTCCGCGGGACATTCGTCCCCGCCCGCCGCATCCGGCCTCCCGCCCGCCGCTTCCGGCGGACGGGACCGTCCCCGAGGTCACCCCCGCAGTGCCTCCTCCAGCGCTCTCGCCACGTCGCCCGCCTCCTCCCCCGGCAGTCGCGCGCCCTCCGGACCGGTGACGTAGAAGGCGTCCACGGCGTTGGAGCCCAGGGTCGAGGCGTGCGCACTGCGCACCCGCACCCCCGCCGCCTCCAGCGCCCGCCCCAGCCGGAACAGCAGTCCGGGTGCGTCCTGCGCCCGGACCTCGATCACGGTGGCCAGCCGGGACGCGGCCGGCGCCACCGTCACCCGGGGCGGGGGCGGCGCCACGCCCCGGCGCCGGGGGTAGGCGGCGTCGCGCTCGGCGAGTCGCGCGGCGATGTCCAGGGTGCCGTCCAGGGCCCGGACGAGGTCGGCGCGGAGGCGGGCGGCCTGCGGCAGCGAGCCGTACTCGGCGGCGACCCGCCAGTCCAGCAGCAGCACGGTGCCGTCCACCCCGTCCGGCAGCGGCAGGGACCGCAGCTCCGCGGTGCGGACCGTCAGCCGGTGCATGGCCAGGACCCCGGCGACCGCGGGGAGCACGCCCGGCTGGTCGGGCACGGCGATCAGCAGCTCCACGCCGAGCGGTTCCGGGGCGGCGGGCGGCGCGGCGCCGCCCGTCGGCGCCGGATCGCCGGTCTGCGCCGGAGCGGCCGGCGGTTCGGTCTGGGCCCGCAGGGCGAGCACCGGCCCGCCGGTGCGGAACGCCTCGACGGCGAGCCGTTCCTGCTCGGCGGTGGGCGCGCCCGCCTCGGGCTCCGCGGGCGGGTCCCCGGCCAGGACCGCCGCCACCCGCTTGACCAGGTCGGCGACGAGGGAGCCGCGCCAGGAGGACCAGGCCGCCGGTCCGGTGGCCAGCGCGTCCGCCTCGGTCAGGGCGTGCAGCAGCTCCAGGGTCCCCTCCGTGCCGACCGCCTCGGCGACCGTGCGGACGGTGACCGGATCGTCGAGGTCGCGCCGGGTGGCCGTCTCGACGAGCAGCAGATGGTGCCGTACGAGGGTGGCGAGGACCGCGGTGTCGGCCCGGTCGAAACCGATGCGGGCGGCCACGTCCCGGACGATGGTCTCCCCGGCCACCGAGTGGTCGCCGGGCCAGCCCTTGCCGATGTCGTGCAGCAGCGCGGCGACCAGGAGCAGGTCGGGCCGGTGGACCCGGCGGGCGAAACCGGCGGCGCGAACGGCGGTCTCGATGAGGTGACGGTCGACGGTCCACACGTGCACGGCGTTGCGCTGCGGGCGGCAGCGCACCCGCTCCCAGTCGGGCAGCAGCCGGGTGACCAGCCCTTCGGCCTCCAGCGCCTCCCAGACCTGCACCGTGGGCCGGCCCGACCCCAGCAGGGTCACCAGCTGCTCCCGTGCTTCGGCGGGCCAGGGCGTGGGCAGCGGGCCCGCGCCGGCCGCGAGGCGGCGTACGGCGTACCGGGAGAGCGGGAGGCCGGCCTGGGCGGCGGCGGCAGCGGCCCGCAGTGGGAGGACCGGATCGCGTTCGGGGCGCGCGGTGCGGGCGAGCACCACCTCGCCGTCCTGCTCCACGACGCCCTCGGCGAGCGGGGAGCGTTCGGGGGCGGGCTTGCCGCCGCCCAGCAGGGCGCGCAGCCTGGGCCGCACGGAGCGCGCCCGCAGCACGCGCCCCACCTCGCGCCAGGTGACGTCCCCGGCGTAGGAGATGACGCGGGCCGCCTCGTACACCTGCCGCAGCAGCGTGTCGGCGTCGAGCAGGCCCAGCTCGGCGGCCACCTGGTCCTGCTCCTGCAAGGCCAGCCGGTCGGTGGCCCGTCCCGTCGCCAGGTGCAGGGCGTCGCGTACGTCGAGCAGGCGGCGCCGGGCGTCGGCGAGGCCCTCGCGCGGGGCGTCGGCCAGCCAGGAGGCGGCGACGGCGCGCAGCGCGGTGGCGTCCCGCAGGCCGCCGCGTGCCTCCTTGAGGTCGGGTTCCAGCAGGAACTGCAGCTCGCCCTGGCGTTCGGCGCGCTCGGCGCACAGCTCGCGCAGCTCGGGCAGGCGTCTGGGGGCCTGGTTGCGCCAGTCGGCGAGGACGGCGGTGCGCAGGGAGGCGGTCAGTCCGAGGTCGCCGGCGAGGTGGCGGGCGTCCAGGAGGCCGAGGTGGACCTTGAGGTCCTCACCGGCCGTCTTCCGGGCCTCGCCGGGGGTGCGCACGGAGTGGTCGAGGGCCAGTCCGAGGTCCCACACCGGGTACCAGAGGCGGTCGGCGAGGGCGGCGACCGCCTTGTCGTCGCCTCCGTCGTGCAGCAGGAGCAGGTCCAGGTCGCTGCGCGGGGACAGCTCGCCGCGGCCGTAGCCGCCGACGGCGACCAGGGAGACACCCCGCAGCGCTCCGGCACCGGCGGTGAAGAGGCCGGCCAGCCAGTCGTCGGTCAGCGCGGCGAGGGCGGCACGGCGCGGCGGCCCGGACCGCGCCCCCTCGGTGAGGAGGCGCAGCCGGGCCGCCGCGTAGCCGCCGGGTCCGGAGTCCTCTGCTTCGTTCGTCACGTCCGTACTCGTCACCCGGCGACTCCTGTCCTGTTCGTCCCGCCTCAGAGGGCGTCCGGGCCGCGCTCGCCGGTCCGCACCCGTACGGCCGTGTCGACCGGGACGGACCAGACCTTTCCGTCACCGATCTTGCCGGTGCGGGCCGCCTTGACGACGACTTCGATGAGCTGTTCGGCGTCGTCGTCCTCGACCAGCACCTCGATGCGGATCTTGGGCACCAGGTCGACGGTGTACTCGGCACCGCGGTAGACCTCGGTGTGGCCGCGCTGGCGGCCGTAGCCGCTGGCCTCGGTCACGGTCAGTCCGTGGACCCCGAAGGCCTGGAGCGCCTCCTTGATCTCGTCGAGCCGGTGCGGCTTGACCACGGCGGTGATGAGCTTCATGCGTCCACCTTCTTGCTCTCGGCCTGGGCGGCGGGCGCGGGGGCGGCCGCCGGAGCGGTCGTCCGGGCGGCACCGCCGCCGGCGCCGCTGAAGTCGTACGCGGTCTCGGCGTGCTCGGCCTGGTCGATGCCGGCCACCTCGTCGTCCTCCGGGACCCGCATGCCGATCGTCCTGTGCAGGATCAGGGCGAGGATGGCGGAGACGACCAGGGAGTAGGCGAAGACGCCGAAGACACCGGCGCACTGCTTCCAGAACTGGTCGAGGCCGCCGCCGTAGAACAGGCCCTCGACCTCGGACTGGCCCTTGCCGGTGGCGAAGAGGCCGACGAGGAGGGAGCCGAGGATGCCGCCGACGAGGTGGACGCCGACCACGTCGAGGGAGTCGTCGTAGCCGAACTTGTACTTCAGGCCGACCGCCATGGCGCACAGCACGCCGGCGACGACGCCGATGGCGATGGCGCCGAGCGGGGAGACCGCGCCGCCCGCCGGGGTGATGGCGACCAGGCCGGAGACGGCGCCGGAGGCCGCGCCCAGCGTGGTGAAGGCGCCGTGCCGGATCTTCTCGTAGGCGAGCCAGCCGAGGACGGCCGCGCCCGTGGCGACCTGGGTGTTGACGAACATCAGCGCGCCGACGCCGTCGTCGTTGCCGAGCCAGGAGCCGGCGTTGAAGCCGAACCAGCCGAACCAGAGCAGGCCGGCGCCGAGCATGACCAGCGGCAGGCTGTGCGGGCGCATCGGGTCCTTCTTGAAGCCGACCCGCTTGCCGATGACCAGGATCACGCCGAGCGCGGCGGCACCGGCGTTGATGTGCACGGCCGTACCGCCGGCGAAGTCGATGACGCCCAGCTCGAAGGCCCAGCCGCCGGCGCCCCACACCCAGTGGGCGACGGGGAAGTAGACGATCGTGGCCCACAGGGCGACGAAGAGCGCCCAGGCCGTGAACTTCACCCGGTCCGCGAGGGCGCCGCTGATCAGGGCGGGGGTGAGGACGGCGAACATCAGCTGGAAGACCAGGAAGACGAAGACGGGGATGGTGTAGCCGTCCCACAGCTCGGTCAGGCCGATGTTGCTCAGGCCCACCCAGTCGGAGTTCCAGCCGATGAGGCTCCCCGAGTCCGTGCCGAACGCCATGGAGAAGCCGTAGAGCACCCACAGGACGGTGACGATGCCGAGGCTGATGAAGCTCATCATCAGCATGTTCAGGGTGCTTTTGACGCGGACCATGCCTCCGTAGAAGAAGGCCAGGGCCGGGGTCATGAGCATCACCAGGGCGGAGCAGATGAGCATGAAGCCCGTGTTGGCGGCAGAGAGCTCCGTCTCTGCGGCGAGCGTGATGGCTGGAGCCATCGGCGTCTCCTCGTCGTTGGTACGGCCCCGTGCGGGCGAAGCCTGGGCGGGCAGTGAGGGGTGGGCCGGTTATGCGCCAAGAGATTGGCGCAGCGCGGTTTCGGTGGACGCCCCTCGTTGTTTCGCCGCCGTGACGAAGGCACTGTGCGTGTTACGCGTCGGTGAACTGCCGGATGCGGGGCCGGGCGCCCGTGGGCGCGGCGGGATGCCCCGGCCGGGGACGCGAGCCGGCCGCGACGGCCTCCGAATGACCTGGCATGGGGGAGCCGAGTCGGGCAGTTCGGGAGGGCCGGCCGCGGCCGGGGCTGGTGGGGGTCAGACCGCTTCGGCGGTCTCCGGGAGTTCCTGCGCGAGCCGTTCGGTCAGGTCGATGACCTCGCCGAGGTCGCCGAAATCGCGTACGGCCGTGTCGACGGTCTTGCGGATGCGGGTGTTGACGCGTTCGGAGCGGACCTTCTTGGCGATGCCCATGGCCTCGACGGCCAGTCCGGTGGCGTGCTCGGGCTCGCGGCGCAGCAGGTGCACGGTGGCCATGCCGATGAGGTTCAGCGCGTAGGAGCGCTGGTGTTCCTCGTCCTCGGCGAACAGCTCCACCGCGCGGCGCATCAGCGGCTCGGCCAGGGAGGCGTAGGTGGGGCTGCGGCCCGCGACATAGGCGAGGTCGCGGAAGGAGTGGCTGTTCTCCCCGTACAGCTCGGCCTCGGAGAAGAAGCGGATCCAGTCGGGGTCGGGCTCGTCCCACTCGTCGGCCTCGGCGAAGGTGTCCTCGGCCATCCGCACCGCGCGCTTGCAGCGGCCGGGCTGTCCCATGTTGGCGTAGGCGCGGGCCTCCATCGCGTACAGCATCGACTGGGTGCGGGGGCTGGCGCAGTCCCGGCTGCCGTACTGCGCGAGGTGGATCAGCTCCAGGGCGTCGTCGGGCCGGCCGAGGTGGATCATCTGCCGGCTCATGCTGGAGAGGATGTACGAGCCGAGCGGCCGGTCACCGGCTTCCTTGGCGGCGTGCAGGGCGAGGACGAAGTACTTCTGCGCGGTGGGCTGGAGCCCCACGTCGTACGACATCCAGCCGGCCAGCTCGGCCAGCTCGGCGGCGACCTTGAACAGCTTGGCGCGGGTGGCCTCGCCCTGGGGCTCCTGGAGCAGGTCGGTCACCTCGTGGAGCTGGCCGACGACCGCCTTGCGGCGGAGGCCGCCGCCGCACTGGGCGTCCCAGCGGCGGAACATCACCGCGGTGGACTCCAGCAGCTCCAGCTCCGGCCTGGACAGGCGCCCGCGCGCGCGTGAGCCCGGCGCGGCCTCGCGTCCGGCGCCGGTGGCCGGGGGCGAGGGGACGAGCCAGCGCTGCATGGGCTCGATGAGGGACGGGCCCGCGGAGAGGGCCAGCGAGCTCCCGAGGAAGCCGCGCCGCGCCAGCATCAGGTCGCTGCGCGAGAACTCGCTGAGCAGGGCCACGGTCTGCGGGCCCGTCCAGGGCAGGTCGACGCCGGTGGCGGAGGGGGTCGGGCGGGAGGTGCGCAGGCCCAGGTCCTCGACGGAGACGACGACGCCGAAGCGCTCGGAGAACAGCTCGGAGAGGATGCGCGGGATCGGCTCGCGCGGATTCTCGCCGTCGAGCCAGCGGCGCACGCGCGAGGTGTCCGTGGAGATGTGGTTGGCTCCGAGCTGGCGGGCCCGGCGGTTGACCTGACGGGCCAGCTCGCCCTTGGACCAGCCGCTGCGGGCGAACCAGGAGGTGAGCAGCTCGTTGGGGCGCTTGTCGGCGTGCGAAGCGCTTCCCGCGTCCGTACCGCTTCCGCCGTTGCCGCTCACTGGAACGCCCCCATCCCTGGAACCACCTGTCGCCGAGTGCGCCAAGCCCTATCAGAATGCCGGTGGGCGGGGCCTTCCGTCCGGCGGTTGCCGGCCTTCGAACGGAAAGCCGAGTTGCCTCCGGCATACCCACGAGTGCATGTGCCCCACGGCTTCATGCACACAAAGTAATCCTACGATCACCCGTCCAGCCATGGCGATTGCAGAATCGCCACCATTCGCCACCCCTTCGAATGAACTCACGGTGGCCCGCACGCGATTCACTTGACATAGGCCAACCGGGAGTCGGTGCAACGGTGCACTCCGGGGCGCGCGCCTGCCCGCACGCGACCCGGAGTGCATCAGGACGCTGTCTGAACCGCGCCACACTGGGGAGTTGGAAGCAGAGAGTCACGTTTCGCGTCCGCTGCGTAACCGCGTCGGGTCGGACCCGTTGGAGGGGGCATGGGCTTCACGATCGGCATCGGCGGCACTCGGGGCATGCGCGACCTCCGGTCCGCCGCACGCCGCCGCGTTCGCGCCTCGGAGTGCACCGCGGTGGCCGAGTTCACGGGACTGTGGGGCTGGGACGTGGTGCCGGGGGCCCGTGCCGCCGGGGGCGCGTGCTCGTGCGGGCGGCGCGACTGCCCGGCGCCGGGCGCCCATCCCCTGGACTTCGCTCCCGAGGTGCCCGCGGGGGCGACCCTGGACGAGGCGAGCGAGGCCTGGGCCCAGTTCCCGGGCGCCGCGCTGATGCTGCCGGTCGGACGGCGGTTCGACGTGATCGAGGTGGCCGAGCCCGCCGGGGTGCGGGCGCTGGCCCGGCTGGAGCGCATGGGCCTGCCGCTGGGGCCGGTCACGGCGACCCCGCAGGGCCGCGCCCACTTCTTCGTCGCACCGGGCGCCGCCGCCGAGCTGCCCGGGCTGCTCTACCGCATGGGCTGGGACGACCCCTCCGCCCTCGACCTGCGCGGCCTCGGCCCCGGCACGTACGTCACGGCGCCGCCCTCCGACCGGGGCGGACGGGGCCCGGTGCGCTGGCTGCGCCCGCCGGCCCTCGACTCGGCGACGAAGCCCCCGTCGGCCCGCCTGCTGCTGGGGACCCTGGCGTACGTGGCGCACCGCTCGCGGGCGTAGGGCCGCCGGCACTCACCGACACACACCCGCCTACGACGAAGCGCCCGCCCCCGCCGGTGTCCGACGGGGGCGGGCGCTCCTGCTCGTCACGCCGCGGGCGGGTCACTCTCCGATGAGGGCGTCCACGAAGGCCGCGGGCTCGAACGGCGCGAGGTCGTCCGCGCCCTCGCCGAGCCCGATCAGCTTGACCGGCACGCCCAGCTCGCGCTGCACGGCGACCACGATGCCGCCCTTGGCCGTGCCGTCCAGCTTGGTCAGCACGATGCCGGTGATGTCGACGACCTCGGCGAAGACCCGGGCCTGGATCAGACCGTTCTGACCGGTGGTGGCGTCGAGCACGAGCAGCACCTCGTCCAGCGGCGCGTGCTTCTCCACGACCCGCTTGACCTTGCCCAGCTCGTCCATGAGGCCGGTCTTGGTGTGCAGGCGGCCGGCGGTGTCGATGAGCACGACGTCCGACCCCAGCTCCTTGCCCTCCTTGACGGCGTCGAAGGCGACGGAGGCCGGGTCGCCGCCCTCCGGGCCGCGCACGGTGTGGGCGCCCACCCGCTCGCCCCAGGTCTGGAGCTGGTCGGCTGCGGCGGCACGGAAGGTGTCGGCGGCGCCGAGCACGACGCTGCGTCCGTCGGCGACCAGGACCCGGGCGAGCTTGCCGGTGGTGGTGGTCTTGCCGGTGCCGTTGACCCCGACGACCATGACGATGCCGGGCTTGCCGCTCGGCGGCTCGGTCTTGACCTCGCGGTCCATGTCGGGGCCGACCAGGGTGATCAGCTCCTCGCGCAGCAGGCCGCGCAGCTCTTCGGGGGTGCGGGTGCCGAGCACCTTCACCCGCTCGCGCAGCCGCTCGACCAGCTCCTGGGTGGGCTGCACGCCGACGTCGGCGGTGAGCAGGGTGTCCTCGATCTCCTCCCAGGTGTCGTCGTCGAGGTGCTCCCGCGAGAGCAGGGCGAGCAGGCCCTTGCCCAGGGCGTTCTGCGAGCGGGAGAGGCGGGCACGGAGCCGGACCAGTCGGCCGGCGGTGGGCTCGGGAACCTCGATCTGCGGGATCTCGAGCTCTTCGACGACGGGCGGCTCCTCGACGGTGGCGGTGCCGCCGTCCGGGAGGTCGACCTCCTCTATCGTCCGGCGCGTTTCGTCGCGCGGCGTCTCGGCCTCTTCGCCGACGTGCGGCTCGGCCGGAGGGGCGGTGATGTCGGGCGCGGCGGGAGGCGGCGGAGGCAGCTGCTTCTTGCGGCGGCTGCCCACGATCAGCCCGCCGAGCGCGCCGATCACGACCACGGCGATGACTACAGCAAGGATGACGATTTCCATAACGCGTCCAGTATCAGCCATGGACCCCCCGGGGCCGCCTCTTGTGGCTTCCACCAAAGGACAAAGGGCACTGGAAGGCAGGAGTCGGATCAAAGTACGATGGTAGAGGCCACGTCAACGCGCGTAGAGTCCCGACCGCCCCCTCTTCTCACACGATCGAGGCACGGACCCCCCACATGAGCAAGACCGCCGAGACCGAAGGCGCCCTGGAGACCCGCGGCATCGAGCAGGTGCCCGACCACGAGCGCACCGCACGGACCCGCGAGCTTTTCCCGACCTGGGTCGGGGCCAACATCAGCGTGCTGCTGCTCACGATGGGCGCGAGCCTCGTCGTGGCGTACCGGCTCAACTTCTGGCAGGCCCTGGTCGTCGCGGCCGCCGCGCCGGTCGTGTCGTACGGCCTGGTGGGCCTGATCGGTATCGCCGGCAAGCGCGGTGGCGCGCCCGGCATGGCGCTGTCGCGCGCGGTGTTCGGCCAGCGGGGCAACCTGCTGCCGGGTTCGCTGATCTGGATCGCCCGCTGGGGCTGGGAGACGATCAACGCGGTGACCGGCGCGTACGCCGTGCTCACCGTGCTGGACATCGTGTTCGGCATCAAGGCCAACAGCGTGCTGGACATGGTGACGCTGCTCGCCTTCGTGGTGGCGACGTTCGCGATCTCCGGCCTGGGCATCAACGCCGTGCAGAAATGCAACAAGTACGCGACGTACCTGTTCGGCGCCTTCTCGGTGCTGGTGCTGGGGTACCTGATCGTCGACACCGACTGGTCCGCCGTCTTCGACCGGTCCGCCGGTTCGGTGGCCGCGATGATCACGGGGGTCGGCCTGATCGCCGCCGGCGGTGTGAGCTGGATCCCGTCCGCGCCCGACTTCACCCGGTACCTGCCGCGTACCGCCTCCTCGAAGGGGATCGTCGGCGTGACCGTGGGCGGCGCCGGCATCGTCGTCCTGCCCATGGTCCTGATGGGCATGATCATGGCCGTCTCCACGCCGGACCTGGCCTCGGCCGCCGACCCGGTCTCCTTCCTCGGCGAGATCCTGCCCACCTGGATCGCGGTGCCGTACCTGCTGATCGCGCTGATCGGCATGCTGCTGATCAACTCGATGTCGATGTACTCGGCCGGCTTCACCGCCCAGACCCTGGGCTTCAAGATCCCGCGCCACTGGGCCGTCTCGGTCAACGCCGTCATCTCGCTGGTCTTCGGCGGCGTGCTGATGCTGGTGGCGACCAGCTTCATGGGCTCCTTCATCGCCTTCCTGTCCCTGCTGGCCGTCGCCTTCTCCGCCTGGGTCGGCGTCTTCGGCGCGGACATGCTGCGCGGGCGGGAGTACGACGGTGAGGCGATGGCGGACACCTCGCGCACCAGCGCCTACTGGTACCGGGGCGGCTTCTCCCCCGCCGCCGTCGCCTCCTGGGCGGTGGGCCTGGCCGCGGGCCTGATGTTCACCACCTCGGACTGGTTCACCGGCCCGCTCGCCGCGAACAACTTCGTCGGGGAGTACGGGCTGGGCTGGGTGGCCACGGTCGTGATCTCCGGTGCGCTGTACGCGGTGCTGCCGAAGCCGGCGCTGGTCGTCCCGGCGGCGCAGGCCGCGCGGGCGGCCGAGCGGGAGCCCGCGACCGTCTGAGCCGTCCCCGCGCCCGTCTCCGGCCCGCGTACCCCCGCCGTTCCCTCACGTCCCCTCTCGCCGCCCGGCGAGGGGGGACGTTCGCTTTCCACCGGGCGCGCACGACGGTCCGCGGGCGTCGGCTCGTCGTACGGGGATGCGCCGTGTCGGACGAAGGGCGGGCGGGAGCCGCGCCGTACCGCGGGACGGCGGAGACCGCGTGCCGCAGGGGTCGGCGCGGGGCGTCGGCGGACGTCCCCCGCCCACTGCCCGGTGCCCGCAGCCGCCGGATGCCGTCCGCCGGGCGTGAGCGGCCCACAGCGCCGTCGCATGGGCGGGGGCGGCCCATCCCCCGCCGCCGGCCTCGCCCACGCGGGCGTCTCGGCCGGGGGCGGCCACGCGCATCGGCACCCGCGAGCCACGGGCCTGCGCGCGCCACCAGCGGGCGCGTGCCACGGGCGGGCGCGTGCCACGGGCGGGCGCGTGCCACGGGCCTGCGCGCGCACCAGCGGGCGAGTGCCACGGCTGAGCGCGTGCCACGGCTGAGCGCGTGCCACGGCTGAGCGCGTGCCACGGGCGGGCGCGAGACGCCCGCCGAATCCCCCGTACCCGCCGCGGGCGAGGGGTGACGGGCGGCCGTCCAAGCGCCCGAACACACCGCCGCCCCGCCCGGAGGTTCCGGACGGGGCGGCGGACGGTACGAGGAGAGGGGCAGCGGGGATGTGGCCCTTCTCCCCGAGTTCGGGGCGGGCCGGTCAGCCCATCTCCTCCAGGGCCTTGCCCTTCGTCTCCTTCACGAACTTCAGGACGAACGGGATGGAGAGCGCGGCGAAGATCGTGTAGATCACGTACGTGCCGGAGAGGTTCCAGTCGGCCAGCGACGGGAAGCTCGCGGTGATGGCCCAGTTGGCGATCCACTGGGCGGAGGCGGCCACGCCCAGCGCGGCGGCGCGGAGCCGGTTGGGGAACATCTCGCCGAGGAAGACCCAGACGATCACACCCCAGGACAGGGCGAAGAAGAGCACGAACAGGTGGGCGGCGATCAGGGCGACCCAGCCCTGGGTGGCCGGGAGCTTGCCGTCGACCAGGTCGAAGGAGAACGCCCAGGCCTCCAGCGCGAGGCCGCTGACCATACCGACCGAGCCGATCAGGGCCAGCGGCTTGCGTCCGACGCGGTCCACGAAGATCATCGCGATCACGGTGCCGACGATGTTGATGATCGACGTCGTGAACGAGTAGAAGAAGGAGTCCGTCGGGTCGACGCCGACCGACTGCCACAGCGTCGAGGAGTAGTAGAACGCGACGTTGATGCCGACGAACTGCTGGAAGACCGACAGGCCGATACCGATCCAGACGATCGGCTTGAAGAAGAAGCTGCCGCCGAGCAGCTCCTTGAAGCTGGCCTTCTCCTCACGGTGCATCGCGTGCTCGATCTCGGCGAGGCGCGCGTCGAGGTCGACTTCCTTGCCCTCGACCTCTTCGAGGATCTGCTTGGCCTTCTCGTGCTTGCCCACCGAGATCAGGAAGCGGGGGGACTCCGGGATGGCGAAGGACAGCAGCCCGTACAGGACGGCCGGGACGACCATGACGCCGAGCATGACCTGCCATGCCTCCAGGCCCATCAGCTCACCGCGCTGGTCGCCGCCGGCGGCGTTGAGCAGACCCCAGTTGACCAGCTGCGAGACGGCGATGCCGATGACGATCGCGGCCTGCTGGAAGGAACCGAGCCGGCCGCGGTACGCGGGCGGGGAGACCTCGGCGATGTAGGCGGGGCCGATCACCGAGGCCATACCGATGGCGAAACCGCCGATGACGCGCCACATGGCGAGGTCCCACAGCGCGAAGGGCAGGGCAGAGCCGATGGCGCTGACGGTGAAGAGGATCGCCGCGATCTGCATGCAGCGGATGCGGCCGATGCGGTCGGCGATGCGGCCCGCGGTCGCGGCGCCGATGGCACAGCCGATCAGCGCGATGGCGATGACCTGGGCCAGCACCGCGGACCCGACGTCGTAGCGGTCCCGGATGGCCTCGACCGCGCCGTTGATCACGGAGCTGTCGTAGCCGAAGAGGAAACCGCCCATCGCGGCCGCCGCCGCGATGAAGATGACGTGCCCGAGATGTTCGGGGTGAGCCGTCCTGGCTCCTGATGTGGATGCCTGCGATGTGCTGGCCACGTGTACTCCTCGGGCTACCGGCAACGCTGCCGGGGTGGTTCGCCTTCGAGATGCCACTGAAAGGGACCTGAAGGTAAAAGCAACGTTGCAGAGACTATGCCTTCAAGTTTCGAAGTCAATAGGTCGAGTGGTGTGAGTTTGGAGATGCAGTGGGGGCTTGAGCGTTCAAGAGTTGAAGCTATGTGCCTGCTGTGAGGACCAGTGAACTAGCGCAGCCGCTGACTGATGACCTTCGACACACCGTCGCCCTGCATGGACACGCCGTAGAGCGCGTCGGCGACCTCCATCGTGCGCTTCTGGTGGGTGATCACGATCAGCTGCGACGCCTCCTGCAGCTCCTGCATGATCCGGATCAACCGCTGGAGGTTGGTGTCGTCGAGCGCCGCCTCGACCTCGTCCATGACGTAGAACGGGCTGGGCCGCGCCTTGAAGATCGACACCAGCATCGCGACCGCGGTCAGCGAACGCTCCCCGCCCGAGAGCAGCGACAGCCGCTTGACCTTCTTGCCCGGCGGCCGGGCCTCGACGTCCACACCCGTGGTGAGCATGTGGTCGGGGTCGGTCAGGATCAGCCGTCCCTCACCGCCCGGGAACAGCCGGCTGAAGACGCCCTCGAACTCCCGGGCCGTGTCCCGAAAGGCCTCGGTGAAGACCTGCTCGACGCGCTCGTCGACCTCCTTGACCACCTGGAGCAGGTCGGCGCGGGTCTTCTTCAGGTCCTCCAGCTGCTCGCTGAGGAACTGGTGCCGTTCCTCCAGTGCCGCGAACTCCTCCAGCGCCAGCGGATTGACCTTGCCCAGCTGCTGGTAGGCGCGCTCGGCGGCCTTCAGGCGCTTCTCCTGCTCGGCACGGACGAAGGGCCGTGGCTGGTTGCGGGGGTGCCCGGGGTCCTCGGGAAGCACCTCGCCCTCGGCGGGGGGCGAGGGCGGCACCATCCGATGGGGGCCGTACTCGGCCGCGAGCCCCGCCGGTTCCACACCGAGTTCCTCCAGCGCCTTGGCCTCCAGCTGCTCGATGCGCAGCCTCTTCTCGGCGCCGAGTACCTCGCCCCGGTGGACTGAATCCGTCAACTTGTCGAGCTCCGCCTTCAGGTCGCGCCCGGCGGCGCGCGCGGCGGTCAGCTCCTGCTCGCGCCGGGCCTTGGCGGCCTCCGCCGCGGTGCGCTCCTCGTCGGCGCGGGCCAGGGAGACCTCGACGTGCGCGAGCAGCTGCCGGGCGCCGGCGGCGACCGCCTCGGCGACGGCGGCCTCGTGGCGGAGCCTGGCCCGGCGCTGTTCGGCACGCGCGCGTGCCTCGCGTTCGGCGCGGGCGGCCCGGTCCAGGGAGTCGGCGCGCCCGGCCAGGCCCTTGACCCGCTCCTCGTGGGTACGGGCCTGGAGGCGGGCCTCCATCTCCGTCTGCCGGGCGTTGGCGCCGTCGGCGGCGAGCCGGTCGCGCACGGAGGTGTCGGGCTCTTCCTCGACCGGCATCTCCTCGGCGACGGCCAGCCGCTCGGCCAGTTCCTCGACCTCCATGAGCGCCTTGTCCAGCGCCTCCTGGGCCCGCGCCGCCGCGGCGGCGGACCGTTCCGCCTCACCGGCGGCGCCCCGTGCCTGCCCGGCGAGCCGGCCGAGCTGCTGGGCGACGGCCGACTTCTCCCGGTCGGCGGCCCGGCGCCGCTCCCCCAGCTCCTCGACGAGCGCGGCGCACTCCCGGCGCCGCTCGACGGCCGCCTCCTGCTCCCGGGCCAGCTCCTCGCACCGCACGCCCAGCTCCGCCAGCTCGGCCGCGGCCTGGTCCACGGACGCCTGCACCTCCAGCAGGCTGGGCGCTCCGGCGGACCCGCCCTGCGCGAAGTGCGCGCCCAGCAGGTCACCCTCGGCGGTGACGGCGGTCAGCTCCGGGTGGGTGTAGACGAGGTCCTCGGCCTCCTCCAGGGTGCCGACCACGACGATTCCGCGCAGCAGCCGCCGCACGGCGGGCATCAGCTCCTGCGGGCCCCGGACCAGGTCGGCGGCGTACGGCGCGCCGGCGGCGCCGGGCCGGTCCGTCGCGTCGTCGGGCGCTCCGGCGAGCAGCAGAGAGGCCCGGCCGGCGTCCTGCTTGCGCAGCAGGCGGAGGGCGTCGGCGGCGGCCGCCGGGGAGGTCACGGCGAGCGCGTCGGCGGCGGCGCCGAAGGCGGTGGCCAGGGCGGCCTCGTGACCGGGCGTCACGGTGAGGAGCCCGGCGGCCGGGCCGAGCAGTCCGGCGAGCCGGTCCTTCGCGGCGAGGACCGCGCCGGTGCCGTCCTTGCGGCGCAGCCCGAGGGCCAGGGCGTCGTGCCGGGCCTGGGTCGCCGCGCGTTCGCGCTCCGCCGCGGTGGCGGCCTCGCGGGCGGCGCTCAGGGCGGCCTCCGCCTCGGCGAGCCGGTGTTTGGCCGTCTCGTGCCGCTCGGCGAGTTCCTGGTCGTCGGCGTCGAGGCCGTCGACCTCGGCCCGCAGTGCCTCGTACTCCTCCTGCGCGGCGGCGGCGCGCTCCCGGGACTCGTCGCGGGCCTCGGCCAGCCGCTCGATCTCGGCCTGGGCGGAGGCGGCGCGGGAACGGGCGGCGCCGACCTGGCCGCTGAGCCGGGCCAGTCCTTCCCGGCGGTCGGCGATGGCGCGGGCGGCGTCCTTGAGGCGGCGCTCCTCCAGGGCCAGTTCGCGTTCGAGGTCGGCGCGGTGGGCGACGGTGTCCTCCAGGGCGCGTTCCGCCGCCTCCAGGGCCGCCTCCAGCTCGGCCTCCTGTTCACGGACGCGGGCGGCCTCGCGCTCCAGTTCCTCGGGGTCCCGGCCGCGGCGCTCCTCGGGGGGCGCGGAGGTGGCGCTCTTCACCCGGGCGTCGGCCAGCGAGACGGTGCCGCGCACCCGTTCGGCGAGCTGCGACAGTTCGTACCAGGTCTGCTGGGCGCGCTGGAGGCGCGGGGTGAGCCGGCGGACCTCGTCCTCCAGGTCCGCCTCGCGGCGCAGTGCCTTGCCCAGTTCGCGCTCGGCGGCTTCCTTGCGTTCCTTGAGCGCGGCCTCGTCGGCGATCTCGGCCTCCAGCGCCTCACGCAGCCGTACGAGGTCGTCGGCGAGGAGGCGGAGGCGGGCGTCCCTCAGATCGGCCTGGATGACGGCTGCCCGGCGGGCGACGGCGGCCTGGCGGCCCAGCGGCTTGAGCTGCCGCCGCAGCTCGTCCGTCAGGTCCTGCACGCGGGCGAGGTTGGCCTGCATCGCGTCGAGCTTGCGGAGCGCCTTCTCCTTGCGCTTGCGGTGCTTGAGGACGCCGGCGGCCTCCTCGATGAAGGCGCGGCGGCCCATCGGGTCGGCGTGCAGGACGGAGTCGAGCTGGCCCTGGCCGACGATGACGTGCATCTCGCGGCCGATGCCGGAGTCGGAGAGGAGTTCCTGGATGTCGAGGAGGCGGCAGGTGTCGCCGTTGATCTGGTACTCGCTGCCGCCGTTGCGGAACATGATCCGCGTGATGGTGACCTCGGCGTACTCGATGGGCAGGGCCCCGTCGGAGTTGTCGATGGTCAGCGACACCTCGGCCCGGCCCAGCGGCGGGCGGCCGGTGGTGCCGGCGAAGATGACGTCCTCCATCTTGCCGCCGCGCAGCGACTTGGCGCCCTGCTCGCCCATGACCCAGCTGAGCGCGTCCACGACGTTGGACTTGCCCGAGCCGTTCGGGCCGACCACACAGGTGATGCCGGGCTCGAACCGGAGCGTGGTCGCCGAGGCGAACGACTTGAAACCGCGCAGGGTCAGGGCCTTCAGGTGCACGCCGTCGGACTCTACCTCTCGCGGGTGTCTCACTCCATGAACCGGTGAACCGCCGCGGTTTCACGGGTGAACGCGCAGGGCACATCAGACGTTGAAGAGGGTGAAAGGATGCGCGGGGCAGCAACGGCGGGGGCCGAAGCCACGGACGCTGGGACTGGGGGAAGAAAGAAGGGACGCCGAAGCGTCCCTTGCAGGCTCTGACACCTGGGCGATGGTAGGGGCGGGCCCGACCACCACTGCCGTGTCGTAGTGGAGCGGTGCAGTGATCAGCAGTGATCAGGTGAGCGCAGGCTCCGCCTGGTGTGCGTCAACGCTCTCCATGCTCTCCATGATCCTGTCGTGAGAAGCGGCAGCCGCCAGCGCGTCGTTCTCCGCCTGGATCCGTCCGAGCTCGGATTCCAGGTCCTGGACGCGCTGCTGGAGCCGTCGCATCTCGGCGAGGAGTCGCGGGTCGGAGCCGCCGACGTAACCGAGAAGCGCCTTTGCCATGATGGATGGTCCTCCACAATGAGTGACCGACCGAAGCGGTGTGGGTCGTGTAGGAATCGCACCCGCGGTGCTTGGCACTATGGAGTTTTTTCTGCCGTTCAACCATGCCAAACAGCTAAGGTGCGCGGGGCTTTCAGCGTCTCACCAAAAAGTTTGACGGTCAACACGATCACGCCCCGTATTGGCGGGCGCCCGGGGGCACGCGGCCGGGAAACGGCGACGCGGCGACTCCTGCGGGCCCCTGGGGGCGTGGCGATCATCCTGGGTGCGGAGCCTGCCACGTCATCGCCGTTCTTGGCAACCACCTGCCCGTTTCTCCCTCGGACGCCCTCGCCCGGGGTTCCGCGCCGGGCTTCTCGGCACCCCCGAGCCGCCCGGTGTCAACGGATCGCGAAGCCCTCGTAGCCGCCGCGGGGTGTGTCCCAGATCTCGGTGACTCCGTCCACGCGTCCGGGCGTGTCGTCACCGCGCAGCCACTCGAGCAGCCCCTCGCAGCGCTCGCGCGGGCCCTCCGCGACGACCTGGACCCGCCCGTCGGCCAGATTGAGAGCAAAACCACTCATCCCGCCGAGCTCCAGCGCCCTCGCGCGCGTGAACCAGCGGAAACCCACGCCCTGGACCTGCCCGCGCACCCACGCGACCAGCCGTACATCCTCGCTCATGGGTGCAAGCTAACCAGTCAATGTCTCGCCGGACACTTCACCCCCTTGCGCCATGCGGTACCGTCCCCACCCAATGAAACTCACCTGAAACTCACTCGAACGTGTGAGTTCCGTGTTGATCGTGAGGACACGTCGACCGCGAGACACGTGCCGCGTGAGGACCGCGAGGACGAGGAAGGCCAGAACATGGGACGCCACCGACGCTCCGCCGCCGGCCGCGCCGCCACGGGCCGCGCCGCGGGGGGCCGGCCGACGGACGGCACGACGGAGGGGGCCGGCCGACCGCCCGCTCCCGGCGACCGCCCCACCATGGGGATCGCGCCCTACCTGAACCCCGAGGCCTACGCCGAGGTCCGCGCGAAGAGCGACGCCTACCTGTTCGCACCGGACGACGCCCCCGCGGGCGACGGAGGCGACGGCGGTCACCCGCGGGCCGGCCGCACGGTCCCGTTCCCGAGCGAGGGCTACAGCCCCGACGAGGGCTCCCCGCGTGCGGGAGCGCGCCGCCGGCGCAAGAAGAAGGCCGTCACCCCGGTCCGCACCGGACTCCTCGGGGTCTCCGCCGCCGTCGCCATCGGCACGGTGGCGGTGGCCACGGGCGCGGTGCCCGGCCTCGACAACTACCGCATCGGCGGCGCCTCCGACGGGGGCGACCGGGTGCAGGCCCGGGACGTCCCGACCAACACCCCCTCCGGGCAGGGCGGCACCTCCGGCAGCGCCGAGGCCGGGCGGGGCGGCGACACCGCCACCGGCCGCGGCACCGACCGGTCGTCCGCGCCGTCGTCCACCGCGTCCTCGCCCTCGAAGGCCCCGGCCTCGAAGTCCCCGTCGCAGAAGCCCTCTCCCTCGGCACCGGAGTCGAAGCCTGCGGCCCCGGCCGAGACGCCGTCGAAGACGGCGGAGCCGGAGTCGACCCCCGGCAAGAAGCCGAAGCCCGCGCCGTCCCGCCCGGCCACGAAGGAGCCGGCGAAGCCCAGCGCGCCCGCCGCCGCGTCGGACGAGGCCGTGGCCGGGGCCCAGGTGCTCAAGCTCGTCAACGACGAGCGGGCCAAGGTGGGCTGCCGCCCGCTGGCCGCCAACAGCGCCCTGACCGGACTGGCCGAGGACTTCAGCCGCTCCATGGCGGAGGAGGGCTTCTTCGACCACACCGACCCCGGCGGCGCGACCCCCTGGGACCGCGCCGAAGCGGCCGGGATAAGCAACCTCGGCGGCGAGAACATAGCCCGCGGCCAGGCCGACGCCCAGGCCGTGATGGACGCCTGGATGGACAGCCCGGGCCATCGCGCCAACATCCTGAACTGCGAGTTCCAGACCCTGGGCGTCGGCGTGCACTTCGGCTCCGGCGGCCCCTGGTGGACGCAGAACTTCGGCTACTGACGTCCGGCCCGCGGCACTGCCCGCCGCTCCGCGCGCCCTGCGGGGCGGCGCTGTGCTCACGTACGCTGGAGACATGTCGACCACGCAGGAGCGCACGGCGGAGCAGGAGCTGCCGTACGACGTGTTCTCCCGGGCCTGTCCCTCGCGCGGCACCCTGGAGCACGTCACGGGGCGCTGGGGCGCGCTGACGCTCGGGGCGCTGTACGAGGGGTCCTTCCGCTTCAACGAGCTGCGCCGCCGTGTCGACGGCGTCAGCGAGAAGATGCTGGCCCAGACGCTGCACGCGCTGGAGCGCGACGGCCTGGTGCACCGCGAGGCCCAGCCGACCAACCCGCCGCGCGTGGACTACGAGCTGACGGCGCTGGGGCGGGAGGTCGCGGGGCGGCTGATCGCCCTCATCGAGTGCCTGGAGGGGCGGATGGACGAGGTGCTGGCGTCGCGGGAGCGGTACGACGACGCGCGCCGGACGCCCGCGGTGTGATCGACGGCGGTGTGATCGGCGGCCGTGCGGCGGCTCACGGGGTGATCCTCGGCGGGCGCTGGCACTTCGGACAGAAGTAGCTGGAGCGGTTCATCCACGGGCGGCGGCGCATCGGGGTGGCGCAGCGGCGGCAGGGCAGTCCCTCGCGGCCGTACGCGTCGAGGGACCGGTCGAAGTAGCCGGACTCGCCGTTCACGTTGACGTAGAGGCTGTCGAAGCTGGTGCCGCCGACGGCGAGGGCCGCGTTCATCACGTCCCGGACGTGGCGGAGGAGTTCGGCGGTGCGCGGGCGGGTGAGGGTCGCGGTGGGGCGCTCGTAGTGCAGCCGGGAGCGCCACAGGGCCTCGTCGGCGTAGATGTTGCCGACGCCGCTGATCAGGGACTGGTCGAGCAGGGCCCGTTTGACGGTGGTGCGCTTGCGGCGCAGGGCGACGTGGAAGGCCGCTTCGTCGAAGAGGGGGTCGAGCGGGTCCCGGGCGATGTGCGCGATGACGTCGGGCAGGCCGTCGGGGCCGGTCTCGTGCAGGGACAGGCCACCGAAGGTGCGCTGGTCGACGAAGCGGAGTTCGGTGCCGAGGGCGTCGGCGAAGCGGACGCGGACGCGCAGGTGCTTCTCGGCGGGCGCCTCGTGCGGCTGGACCAGCAGCTGGCCGCTCATGCCGAGGTGGGCGAGGACCGCCTGGCCGGTGTCCTCCAGGGGAAGCCACAGGTACTTGCCGCGGCGGCTGGGCGTGCCGACGCGGTGGCCCTTCAGACGGTGGGCGAAGTCGTCGGGGCCGGCGAGGTGCCGGCGCACGGCGCGCGGGTGCAGCACCTCGGCGTCGGCGACGGTGCGGTGGGCGACCCAGCGCTCCAGACCGCGCCGGACGACCTCGACCTCGGGCAACTCGGGCATGGCATCCCCTCGGGTGGGCCGGTGGACGAACCGAACGCCCGCCCCGGGTACGGGGCGGGCGTTCGGGACGTGCGGTGGAACGGGTGGGTCAGGCGGAGGCCGACGAGGTGTCGGCGGCCTCGTCGGCTTCGGCGGACGGCTGGTCGGCCGTCGCCTTGGCACGCTCGTCCGCCGCGGTCTTGATCGACCGCCACGCGGATTCCGCGGCCTGCTGCTCCGCCTCCTTCTTGCTGCGGCCGGTGCCGGTGCCGTACGAGACGCCTCCGACGCGGGCGGCAGCAGTGAAGGTCTTCTCGTGGTCGGGACCGGTCTCCGTGACCAGGTACTCGGGGACGCCGAGCCCTTCGGTCGCGGTGAGCTCCTGGAGGCTGGTCTTCCAGTCCAGGCCGGCACCGAGGTTGGAGGACTTCTCGATCAGCGGGTCGAACAGGCGGTGCACCAGTTCGGAGGCCGCGTCGAGGCCCTGGTCGAGATAGACCGCGCCGATCACCGCTTCGAGGGTGTCGGCGAGGATGGACGCCTTGTCCCGGCCCCCCGTGCCCTCTTCACCGCGGCCGAGCCGGATGAAGGAGCCGAGTTCGAGCCCGCGGCCCACCTCCGCCAGCGCACGCGAGTTGACCACCGCGGCCCGCAACTTGGCCAGCTGGCCTTCGGGCAGGTCGGGGTGGGTGCGGTACAGCGTGTCCGTGACGACGAGGCCGAGGACGGAGTCACCGAGGAACTCCAGCCGCTCGTTCGTCGGCAGGCCGCCGTTCTCGTACGCGTAGGAACGGTGGGTCAGCGCACGCACCAGAAGGGCGGACTCGAGCCGGTAGCCGAGCCGCCCTTCCAGAAGCGTATGGGACGAGGCCTGGTTGTTGTCCGCCTTCTTCTTGGCGGGTGGGTCCGCCTTGGCGTCATCCGCCTTCTTGGGGACTGACACAGTGCCTCTCACCAGCCGCTCAGACCTCGAGGACCTGGCGCTTGTTGTAGGTGCCGCAAGACGGGCACGCGATGTGCTGCTGCTTGGGCTCGTGGCAGCGCTCGCACGCAACCAGGGTGGGGACCGCAGCCTTCCACTGCGACCGGCGGTGGCGCGTGTTGCTGCGCGACATCTTCCGCTTCGGAACAGCCACGGCTACTTCTCCTGCTTCTCGTCGACGCCGGCTTCGGCGCCGCTCATCTCGTCCTTCTCGCCGTCTCCGAGTGAACCGGCGAGTCCCTGCAATGCCGCCCAACGAATGTCGACGGCGTCATGGTGGTGGTCCGGGTCGTCCGCCAGGCGTGCTCCGCACTCGGAGCACAGACCCGGGCAGTCCTCCCGGCACACCGGCTGCATCGGCAGTGCGAGCACCACCGCGTCGCGCAGCACGGGTTCGAGGCCGATCAGTCCGTCCTCGACGAAATACCTGTCTTCGTCGTCCTCGGCGTCGTCGCCCGGTTCCGCCACAGGGCGGCCCCGGTCGTCGGCGTCAGGGTACGAGAACAGTTCCTGGAAGTCCGCTTCGAGCTGCTGCTCCAGCGGCTCCAGACACCTTACGCACTCCCCCTCGGCCTTGGCACGGGCGGTGCCTGTGACGAGCACCCCTTCCATGACCGACTCGAGCCGGAGATCGAGTTCCACCGGGGCGCCTTCCGGCACCGCGATGACTCCCTGGACACCGAAGTCCTTGGGAGCGTCGACCGTGCGGGACAGGCGCTGGAGCGCACCGGGCCGCCGTCCCAGCTCGTGCGTGTCGAACACGAGGGGGTCGCGGTGGTCGAGGCGCGCGTTCAGAACCATTCCTGCTTTCGGTCTTCGTGGCTGGGGTGCAGCTGGGGGGGACGCCGCCCTTCGGTGTTCCCGGGCAGCAGCGATCGCGGACATACGCGCGACCGAAGAGCCAGGATACTGGACCATTGGCTCATGGCCCAATCCGGGCCGTGGGCGGCGACCGGGCTAGAGACCGCGGCCCTGTTCGTAGGCCCTCAACTGCTCGGCGCTGATCATGCTGGTGTCGAAGAGGCTGGTCTCGTCGAGCGTCTGCGGCTGCGCCTGCGGGGGCTGTGCGGGCTGCTGGGGCTGGGGCTGGGCGTAGCCCTCCTGGCCGCCGTAGGTCTGCTGCTGGGGGTCGTAGCCCTGGATGGGGGCCCCTCCCGCCGGAGCGTAGCCGGAGGTGGGGGAGTAGGGGTCGGCGGTCTGCTGCGGGTAGCCGTAGCCGTCCTGGCCGCCGTACGCCTGCTGGTAGCCGTACGGATCGGGCTGCTGGGCGTAGCCGTACGCCGGCTCGTGGGCGGGCATCTCCGGCACGGCCGGCGCCGGTGCCGGCGCCTGGGCGGCCGCCGGACGCCGCTCGTCGTACTCGTGGCGGCGGGGCTGCCCGGCAGGGGTGTCGGAGAGGGCGGCGAGGTCGGCGAGGTAGTCGGCGTCGCTGGAGTGCTGGACGGTGGTGGTGTCGTCGGCGAGGGCGCCGAGGTCGTCGGTGGCGATGCGGCCGTGCAGCTTCTGACGGCCCCGGCCGACCGCCTCCAGGGTCTTGGCGAGCACCGCCTCGAAGGCGCCGAGCTTGGTGTCGACGTAGGCGTCCGCGTCGCGGCGCAGGGTCTCCGGGTCGTGGCTGCGTTCGGGGGCGTCCTCGTCCTCGTAGCCGTTCTCGTCGAGGCCGGGGCCGGTGCCGAGCAGCTTCTCGCGACCCCGGCCGACGGAGCCGAGGGTCTTGGTGAGGACGACCTCGAAGTTGGCGAGCTTGGAGTCGACGTAGTCGTCGGCCTCGGCGCGGACCTCCTCGGCCTCCTGGCGGGCCTCGGCGAGGATGCGGTCGGCCTCGGCCTGGGAGCGGCGGGCGACCTCGGTGTCGGAGATCAGCGAGCCCCGTTCGGCGTGGGCGCTCTCGATGATCCGCTCGGCCTCCTGGCGGGCCTGCGCGACCATCTGCTCCCGGTCGCCGATCAGCTCCTGGGCCTGGGCGAGGGAGCCGGGCAGTTCGGCGCGCAGTTCCTCCAGCAGCGAGAGCAGTTCGGCGCGGTTGACCACGCACGAGGCCGACATGGGCATGGCGCGGGCGCCGGAGACCATCGCGGTGATCTCGTCGAGCTTCTTCTGCACGTCCACCGTGTGCTCGCCACTCTCTACAGCTGTGTTGGAGACGGACGGGACGACTGTACGACCCTGGGGCGTCCGGGGGACACCGGGTGACGGATCGTCAGCCTCCGGGAGCCGTGCGGGGGCGGCGCGGGGGCGCCCGGTCCCGCGCTCAGTCCCTGCGCAGGCGCTCGGACAGGGCTTCGAGGACCAGCGGCGGCACCAGGTGCGAGACGTCGCCGCCCCAGGTGGCGACCTCCTTGACCAGGGAGGACGACAGGAAGCTGTAGGTGGGGTTGGTGGGGATGAAGAGGGTCTCCACACCGGAGAGGCCGTTGTTCATCTGGGCCATCTGCAGCTCGTAGTCGAAGTCGCTGACCGCGCGTAGGCCCTTGACGATGGCCGGGATCTCCCGCTGCTTGCAGAAGTCGACGAGGAGGCCGTGGAAGGACTCCACGCGCACGTTCCCGTACTCGGCGGTGACCTGGCGGATGAGGTCGATCCGCTCCTCGATCTCGAACAGGCCCTTCTTGGCCTGGTTGATCATCACCGCGACGTAGACCTCGTCGTAGAGGCTGGAGGCACGGGCGATGATGTCGAGATGTCCGTTGGTGATCGGGTCGAACGACCCGGGACAGACGGCGCGGCGCACTTGAGTTCCCTCGCTCTCCGGTCCGGTCATCGTGCGTCTTCGCACGTAGAGGCGGCGCGACCGTACCAAAACGTTCCCTCGCCGTAGCGCCGGGTCCGGATCGCGTCGAAGCCGTCCGGCCAGCGGAATTCGCCGCCTCTGGTGCTGCGCTCCACGGTGACGAGCGCTTCGTCGGCGAGCCAGCCCTCCGACTGGAGTGTGAGCAGGATCTCCCGAAGATCGTCGTCGGAGACGGCGTAGGGCGGGTCCAGGAAGACGATGTCGTACGGCTCGGCCGGGGCCGGGTTGCGGATGATCTGTTCCGCCTTGCCGGCCCGGACTTCGGCGCCGGGCAGCCCGAGCGACTTGACGTTCTCCCGGACGGTGCGGGCGGCGCGGGCGTCGGCCTCGACGAGCAGGACGTGTCCGGCTCCCCGGGACAGCGCCTCCAGGCCGACGGCGCCGGAACCGGCGTACAGGTCGATGACCCGTTCGCCGTCGAGGGGGCCGCCGAGCAGGGACTGCCAGGTGGAGAAGAGTCCCTCGCGCGCGCGGTCGGAGGTGGGACGGGTGCCGGTCCCCTGCGGGACGGCGAGGCGGCGTCCGCCGGCCTTGCCGGCGATCACGCGGGTCATCTGTGGGTCCTCGGTAGTCGGATGCGTGCGTTCAGTCTGGCAGGCAGGCCGGGCCCGCGCCCCCGCGGCCGTGCCCTCAGCCCTTCTCCAGGTACTGCTCCCGCTCCTCGTCCAGGAGGGCGTCCAGGGCCGTGCGCAGCTCGGGCAGGCCGGTCAGCTCCGGGTCGGCGGCCACCACCGCCGCCGCCTCCCGTCTCGCCTCGGCGATGATCTCCTCGTCCTCGATCACCGCGAGGACCCGCAGCGAGGTCCGGGCTCCGGACTGCGCCTGGCCGAGGACGTCGCCCTCGCGGCGCTGTTCGAGGTCGATGCGGGACAGCTCGAAGCCGTCGAGGGTGCCCGCGACGGCGTTCAGTCGCTGGCGGGCGGCGCTCGCCTCGGGCATCTCGGTGACCAGCAGGCACAGCCCGGGGGCCGAGCCGCGGCCGACGCGGCCGCGCAGCTGGTGGAGCTGGGAGACGCCGAAGCGGTCGGCGTCCATGATCACCATCGCGGTGGCGTTGGGGACGTTGACACCGACCTCGATGACGGTCGTGGCGACCAGGACGTCGGTCTCGCCGGCGGCGAAGCGGCGCATGACGGCGTCCTTGTCGTCGGGCTGCATGCGGCCGTGCAGGACCTCGACCCGCAGGCCCCGGAGCGGGCCCTCGGCCAGCTGCTCGGCCACGTCGAGGACGGCGAGCGGCGGCCGCTTCTCCGCGTCCCCTTCGGGGGACTGTCCGGCGCCCTTCTTCGGGTCGTCCTCGTCGCCGATGCGCGGGCAGACGACGTACGCCTGGTGGCCGTTGGACACCTCCTCGCGGACCCGCTCCCAGGCCCGCGCCAGGAAGTGCGGCTTGTCGGCGGCCGGGACGACGTGGCTGGCGATCGGGGAGCGGCCGGCCGGGAGCTGGTCCAGGACGGAGGTCTCCAGGTCGCCGAAGACGGTCATGGCGACGGTGCGCGGGATGGGCGTGGCGGTCATGACGAGCAGGTGCGGGGGCTGTTTGCCCTTGCCGCGCAGGGCGTCGCGCTGCTCGACGCCGAAGCGGTGCTGCTCGTCGACGACGACCAGGCCGAGGTCGTGGAACTGGACCTTGTCCTCGATCAGCGCGTGGGTGCCGATGACGATGCCGGCCTCGCCGGTGGCCAGGTCGAGCAGGGCCTGACGGCGGGCGGCGGCCCCCATCGAACCGGTGAGCAGCACCACCTTCGTGGCGTGCTCGGCGCCGCCCAGCATGCCGCCCTCGGCCAGCTCGCCCATCATCTCGACGACGGACCGGTGGTGCTGCTGGGCGAGCACCTCGGTGGGGGCCAGCAGCACGGCCTGCCCGCCCGCGTCGACGACGGCGAGCATGGCGCGCAGGGCGACCATCGTCTTGCCGCTGCCGACCTCGCCCTGGAGCAGCCGGTGCATCGGGTGGTCGGTGGCGAGGTCGTCGAAGATCTCGCGGGAGACCTTCCGCTGGCCGTCGGTGAGGGTGAAGGGGAGGCGGTCGTCGAAGGCCGTGAGCAGACCGTCCGGGCTCGGCTTCCTGGGGACGGCGGGGAGCTGGGTCTCGGCGTGGCGGCGGCGGGCCAGGGCGACCTGGAGGACGAACGCCTCGTCCCACTTGAGGCGGGCGCGGGCGTCCTCGATGTCCGCCTTGGTGTGCGGGCGGTGGATCTTGAGCAGCGCTTCGGGCAGGGAGACCAGGCCACGGCCCTCGCGCAGGGAGTCCGGCAGCGGGTCGACGGCCTCCTGCGCGCTGGGCAGGACCGTCTGGATCGCCTTGGCGAGCTTCCAGGACTCCAGCTTGGCGGTGGCCGGGTAGAGGGGGATGAGGGCGCCCGCCCAGGACTCCACCGTCTCGTCGCCGTCTCCGTCGCCGCGCAGCAGTTCGTACGCCGGGTGGGCCAGTTGCAGGCGGCGGTTGAAGACGGAGACCTTGCCGGCGAACATCGCGCGGGTGCCCGGCAGGAGCTCCTTGTGGGGCTTGTGCACACCGTTGCCGAAGAAGACCAGCTGGAGGCGGCCGCTGCCGTCCGTGATGGTCACCTCCAGCCGCTGGCCCTTGCCGCGCGGCGCCTTGGAGGAGGCGAAGGTGTGCAGGCGGGCGTCGGCGACCTGGGCGACCACCGTGACGTGCTCGTCCATGGGCAGGTCGGCCAGGTGTGTGAGCTGTCCGCGCTCCTCGTACCTGCGGGGGTAGTGGTGGAGGAGGTCGCCGACGGTGTGCAGGCCGAGGTGCTCGGCCATCACCTTCGCGGTGGCGGGGCCGAGCACCTTCTTCAGGGGTTCTCGCAGTGCGGGCACGAGATCCATTGCACACCACGCCACTGACAAAGGCCCGTACGCCCCGGGAGGCGCGGGAGTCGGGAGCGGCCCGTCCGGGGGGTGCCGCGCCGACCGGCGGCGGCTACTCCACGCCGACCAGCAGCAGCGCGCCCTGCCGGCCGCCGCGGTAGACCACGGTGTCGACGGCGAGGTACGCCTCCCGGACCCGGGCCTCCAGGTGGGCGGCGACGCTCTCGGGGGCCTCGTCGCCCAGGACGAGGGTGACCAGTTCGCCGCCGGCCGCGAGCATCCGGTCCAGGACGGTGGCCGCCACGTCGGTGACGTCCGTCCCGATGACCGCGACGTCACCGTCGACGAGGCCGAGGACGTCACCGGCCTGGCAGATGCCGGCGGTGGTCCACGACCGGTGTTCGGCGACGGTGACCTCGGCGTACCGGGTGGCGCCGGCCGCCGAGGTCATCGCCACCACGTCCTCGTCGAAGCGCCGGCCGGGTTCGTGCACGGCCAGCGCGGCGATGCCCTGGACCGCGGAGCGCGTCGGGATCAGGGCGACCCGGACGCCCTCGGTCCGGGCCTGCTCGGCCGCCGCCGCGGCGGTGTGGCGCAGCTCCGCGTCGTTGGGCAGCAGCACGACCTCGCGCGCGTGCGCCCGCCGCACCGCGTGGACCAGTTCCCCGCTCGCGGGCGGCTCCCCGGGGCGGGCGAGCACGGTGGTCGCGCCGGCCTCGGCGTACAGCCCGGCCAGCCCCTCCCCCGGCACGACGGCCACCACGGCACGCTGGGCCCGTTCCCGGGGTGGGCGCTCGGCGTGGGTGGTGTGCGCGTCGCCGTGCCCGAAGTGGGTGATGCGGATCCGGTAGGGCCGGCCGGCCTCCACGCCCGCCTCCACGGCGGCGCCCGCGTCGTCCACGTGCACATGGACGTGCCAGAGTCCGTCGCCGCCGACGACGACGAGGGAGTCCCCGAGGGCGTCGAGCCGTTCCCGCAGCCGCGCGACGGCCGTGTCCGCGGCTTCCAGGAGGTAGATCACCTCGAAGGCCGGCCCACCGAGCCCGTCGGTGTCGTCACCGTCGGCGTCGTCACGGTAGGCGTCGTCACCGTGGACGCGGTCCGGGGAGACGCCGTCCACCGGGCCGTGGGCCGGGGAGCACTCGGCCACGGGGGCCGCCGGGCCGTGCGCCGCGCGCGCGGGCGGCTCCGGGGCCCGGCCCGTGAACGTCTCCACGAGGGCCGCGAGGACGGTCACCAGTCCGTGTCCGCCGGCGTCGACCACACCGGCCCGCTCCAGGGCGGGCAACTGCTCCGGCGTCGTGGCGAGGGCCGCGCGGGCGCCCTCATGGGCCGCGCGGGCCACCTCGGCGCAGTCGCCCTCCGCCGCGTCGGCCGCGTCGGCGGCGGCCGTGGCGACGGTCAGGACGGTGCCCTCGACGGGGTGGGCCACGGCCTGCCGGGCGGATTCGGCCGCGTGCCGCAGAGCCAGCCGCAGGCCCGGGCCGTCGGTGTGATCGCGGTGATCCCCGTCATCCCCCTCAACACTGCGGTCGGTGTGACCGGTGTGAGCCGTCTCACCGCCGGCCGCCAGCACCTGGGCCAGGCCGCGCAGCAGCTGCGCGAGGATCGTGCCGGAGTTGCCCCGGGCGCCGATCAGCGCGCCGTGCGCCATGGCGCCGACGGCCTCGGCCAGCGAGGGCCCCTCGCCCCGCCCCACCACCCGGCCCGGCTCCGCACCCGGGGGCTCCCCCGTGCGCACCGCGTGCGCCGCGAACACCGCCTCCACCGCGGCGACCGCCGACTCGACGGTCAGGTACAGGTTGGTGCCGGTGTCTCCGTCGGCGACCGGATAGACGTTGATCGCGTCGATCTCTGCGCGCGCCCGCCCCAGCGCGCGCAGCGACAGACCGCACCAGGTACGCACCGCCGCAGCGTCGAAGAACCTCTGCGGCACCTGCGCCACCTGCGCCTCCCTGAGCTGCTGGACGTGGCTGGCAGCGTAGACCTCGCGGGGGTGTCCACCGGAAGAGGGCCGGGGGCGGGCCCCTGAGCTGCCGTGGTAGTTTCGTTGTACGGGAGCAGCCGTTGTATGCTGCTCCGGTTGCCCGATCCCGATCGGGCTCTCCCCCTGGCACCGCCACTCAGATCCCGGTCGTTCGCGTCCGAGACCTTGATCCCGGCATGCCGGGATCAACCGTAAGTGCATCTGAAGTCTTTGGAGTGACCCGTGGCTGCCAACTGCGACGTCTGCGGCAAGGGGCCGGGCTTCGGCAACAACATCTCGCACTCGCACCGCCGTACGTCCCGTCGCTGGAACCCCAACATCCAGCGTGTGCGTACCGTGGTCGGCGGGACGCCGAAGCGCGTGAACGCTTGCACCTCGTGCATCAAGGCCGGCAAGGTCTCGCGCTGACGCGTCAGCTGAGCGCGCGGCCACAGCCTGGTCCGCTGCACGAAGCCGGCCCACCTCTGGTGGGCCGGCTTTTCGCCTTTGGCCGGGCTTTCCTCCCTGCCCGGCCCTCCGGCGTCATGGAGGAGGCGGCCGCCTCCCCCTGGCTCAGGCGGTATCCCGCCTGAGCGCCCAGCCGTGATCCACGGGCCCGATACCGCCGCCGAGCGCGAACCCGGCCCGTATCGCCCCGGTGACGTACTCCTTGGCCGCCGCGACCGCCTCGGGCACCGGCCGCCCCTGGGCCAGCCCGCAGGCGACGGCCGAGGCGAGGGTGCAGCCGGTGCCGTGGGTGTGCCGGTTGTCGAGGCGCGGGGCGCGCAGCCAGTGTTCCTCACCGCCGTCGGTGAGCAGGTCGACGGCGTCGCCCGCCAGGTGGCCGCCCTTGATCAGCACCCAGCGCGGCCCGTACTCCAGCACGGCCGCCGCGGCACGGCGCAGATCGGTCTCCGTCTCGACGCGTACGCCGGTGAGTTGGGCGACCTCGTCGAGGTTGGGGGTGGCGACGGTGGCGACCGGGAGCAGCTTGGTGCGGACCGAGTCCAGCGCGGAGGCGGCGAGCAGCGCGTCCCCGTGCTTGGAGACGCCGACCGGGTCCACGACGGCGGGGGCGTCGGTGCCGGCGATCAACTCGGCGACCGTCTCGACCAGTTCCGCGGAGGACAGCATCCCGGTCTTGACGGCCTGGACGCCGATGTCGTCGACGACGCTGCGGTACTGGGCCCGCACCGCCTCCACGGGCAGCTCCCAGGCGCCCTGCACGCCGAGCGAGTTCTGCGCGGTGACCGCGGTGAGCACGCTCATGCCGTGGGTGCCGAGGGCGAGCATCGTCTTGAGGTCGGCCTGGATGCCGGCGCCGCCGCCGGAGTCGGAGCCGGCCACGGTGAGGACGTTCGGCAGGTCCGCCCCCCGCTCGCTCATCCCTCGGTCGCCCCTCATGCCTCGGTCGCCCCTCATGCCTCGACCTCCCCGCCGAAGTGGTCCCAGCCGCCCTTGCTGGTCCAGGGCGCCCCGTCGACGGTCACCTGGGGCAGCGCGGAGGGATTGAGGACCTCGCCGATGACCTTCCAGCGGGCGGGCAGCTTCACGTCCGGCGGGAAGGTCGCCACGATCGCGTGGTCCTCGCCGCCGGTGAGCACCCACTGCATGGGGTCGACACCGACGGCCTGACCGATGTCGTTCATCTGGGTCGGGATGTCGATCTGGCCGGAACGGATGTCGATCCGGACCTTGCTGGCCTCCGCGATGTGGCCCAGGTCGGCGATGAGTCCGTCGCTCACGTCGCACATGGCGGTGGCGCCGAGGCCCGCGGCGGCCGGACCCGCGTGGTACGGCGGCTCCGGGCGGCGGTGGGCCTCGACGAAGGCGCGCGGCGAGCGGAAGCCCCGGGAGAGGACGGCGAAGCCGGCCGCGGACCAGCCGAGCCAGCCGGTCACCGCGACGAGGTCGCCGGGCTGGGCGCCGCCCCGGGTGACGGGCTCCTGGTTGCGCAGGTCGCCGAGCGCGGTGATGGAGACGGTGATGGTGTCGCCGCGTACGACGTCGCCGCCGACCACGGAGGCGCCCGCGACCTGGCACTCGTCGCGCAGCCCGTCCATCAGCTCGGTCGGCCAGGTCACCGGCAGTTCGGCGGGGACGACCAGCCCGAGCAGCAGCGCGGTCGGCACCGCGCCCATGGCGGCGATGTCGGCCAGGTTCTGCGCCGCGGCCTTGCGGCCCACGTCGTACGCGGTGGACCAGTCGCGGCGGAAGTGCCGCCCCTCGACGAGGATGTCGGTGCTGGCCACGACCCGGCGGTCGGGCGCGGCCACCACCGCGGCGTCGTCGCCGGGACCCACCCGGACCGCCGGGGTGGTGGTGAGACGGGAGGTGAGCTCCCTGATGAGCCCGAACTCCCCGAGCTCACCAACAGTGCCCTTCATTGCCTTGACTCCCCTTCTGTCCCTGTCCGTGCCCGGTCGCGCGTCATCTCTGTCCTCGTTACGGTCGAAATGACCGTCGCCACGCGGTGGCGTGCTCGTCAACTCGTGTCATCGCGGCACCCCGGCGCGAACGGCCCGTCCCCCGCGGGTCTCCCCGCGGGGAGCGGCGACGCGATACCGTGGCGTTCCTTTTCCCCACATGATCCTCGTGGCCGCTCTGGAGGTTCCGTGGTACAGGCGTACATCCTGATCCAGACGGAGGTCGGCAAGGCGTCGACCGTCGCCGAGACGATCAGCAAGATCCCTGGAGTGATCCAGGCCGAGGACGTGACAGGACCCTATGACGTCATCGTCCGCGCCCAGTCCGACACCGTCGACGAGCTGGGTCGCATGGTGGTCGCCAAGGTCCAGCAGGTGGACGGCATCACCCGCACCCTGACCTGTCCGGTCGTTCATCTCTAGCCCCTCCCCCGCTCGGTCTCGCCTGTCGATCGCCGTCGCGGGCTGTCCCTCGGCAGACGACGGCGAGTCGGCGGCGGTTCCCGCGCTTCCCGGCCCGGGCGCGTCGGTCACCGAGTTGTGGCGGAACGCGGACCGGACACTGCCGCCCGCGGGCGGCGGGCTGGGAAACCCGCTGATCATACTGCGAGAAGGCGGCCCCCGAGGGGGCCGCCTTCCGGTGATCGCGGGCGGGAGCGTCAGCGCAGTCCCGTGGAGCGCCGCAGCGCCGCCTGGACCAGCCGGTCCACCAGCTCCGGGTAGGCGACGCCGGTCGCCTGCCACATCTGCGGGTACATGGAGATCGGTGTGAAGCCCGGCATGGTGTTGATCTCGTTGATCACGAACTCGTCGTCCTCGGTGAGGAAGAAGTCCGCGCGCACCAGCCCCTCGCAGGAGGCCGCGTCGAACGCCTCGACCGCGAGCCGGCGGACCTCGGCGGTCTGCTCGTCCGTGAGCGGGGCGGGGACGATCCCGGGCGTGGAGTCGATGTACTTGGCCTCGAAGTCGTAGTACGCGTGCTCCGAGGGCGGCGGGATCTCGGCCGGGACGGAGGCCCGGGGGCCGTCCTCGAACTCCAGCACCCCGCACTCGATCTCCCGGCCGCGCAGCGCCGCCTCGACCAGGATCTTCGGGTCGTGGCGCCGGGCCTCCTCGATCGCCTCGTCGAGGCCGGCGAGGTCGTCGACCTTGGTGATGCCGATCGAGGAGCCCGCGCGGGCGGGCTTCACGAACAGCGGCCAGCCGTGCTCGCCGGCGAAGTCGACGATCTTCGCGCGGGCGCCGGAACGGTCCTGCTCCCACTCGCGGGGGCGGATCACCACGTACGGGCCGACCTTGAGCCCGTAGGAGGTGAACACCGCCTTCATGTACTCCTTGTCCTGGCCGACGGCCGAGGCGAGCACGCCCGAGCCGACGTAGGGCACGCCGGACAGCTCCAGCAGGCCCTGGAGGGTGCCGTCCTCCCCGTAGGGGCCGTGCAACACGGGGAAGACGACGTCGACCTCGCCCAGCGCCTTGGGCACGGAACCGGGTTCGCTGTAGACGACCTCGCGGTTGGCGGGGTCGACGGGGAGCACCACGCCGCCCTCGGTCGACTCGGCCAGTTCGTCGACGTCGGGCGTACGGCGGTCGGTGATCGCCATGCGTTCCGGTTCGTCGGCGGTCAGGGCCCACCGGCCGTCCCGGGTGATGCCGATCGGCAGGACGTCGTACTTCGTCCGGTCGATGGCCGCGAGGACGGCGCCGGCGGTGACCACGGAGATCCCGTGTTCGGAGCTGCGTCCGCCGAACACGACGGCCACGCGCGGCTTGCGAGGGGGCTGCTCCGGACTCTGCTCGGGGCTCTGGGGGAGGTTCTCGGTGCTCATATCGCGTTGAGAGTACCCGCCCCCGGTGCCGCGAGACAGCGTCGGCGGGGCCGCGTGGCGCGGGCGTGACCCGGGCGCCGGGCGGGATTCCGGTCGGGTGTCGCTCAGCGTCGTTCCGGCTTCGCGCTGCGCGACATCAGCTCCTTCACCGCCACCATCGGGGCCTTGCCCTCGTGGACGATCGCGACGACGGTCTCGGTGATCGGCATGTCGACGCCGTACCTGCGGGCCAGATCCAGCACCGACTGGCAGGACTTGACGCCCTCGGCGGTCTGCTTGGTGACCGCGATGGTCTCCTGGAGGGTCATGCCCTTGCCGAGGTTGGTGCCGAAGGTGTGGTTGCGGGACAGCGGCGAGGAGCAGGTCGCCACCAGGTCGCCGAGGCCGGCCAGGCCCGAGAAGGTCAGCGGGTCGGCGCCGAGGGCGACGCCGAGGCGGGTGGTCTCGGCGAGGCCGCGGGTGATCAGGGAACCCTTGGCGTTGTCGCCCAGGCCCATGCCGTCCGCGATGCCGACGGCCAGCCCGATCACGTTCTTCACGGCGCCGCCCAGCTCGCAGCCGATGACGTCGGTGTTGGTGTACGGGCGGAAGTAGGGCGTGTGGCAGGCGGTCTGGAGGCGCTGGGCGACCGATTCGTCGGGGCAGGCGACCACGGCGGCGGCCGGCATGCGGGCGGCGATCTCGCGGGCCAGGTTGGGGCCGGTGACCACGGCGATGCGCTCGGGGCCGACCTTGGCGACGTCCTCGATCACCTCGCTCATCCGCATCGCGGAGCCGAGTTCGACGCCCTTCATCAGCGACACCAGGACCGTGCCGGGCGCCAGCAGCGGCGACCAGTCGGCGAGGCCCGCGCGCAGGGTCTGGGAGGGCACCGCGAGGACGGTGAAGTCCGCGCCCCGCGCGGCCTTGGCGGCGTCGGTGGTGGCCCGCAGGTTGGCGGGGAGTTCCACGCCGGGGAGGTAGTCCGGGTTGGTCCGGGTGGAGTTGACGGCGTCGGCGAGTTCGGCGCGGCGCCCCCAGAGGGTGACGTCGCAGCCGGCGTCGGCGAGGACCATGCCGAAGGCCGTGCCCCAGGACCCGGTGCCGAAGACGGCCGCCTTGACGGGGTCGCTCACGTGCTCTGCCCTTCCGCCTGCTGCGGCTGCTCGTCGTGCTGCTCGTCCGTCGCCCGTTCGCCGCGCCGGGTCTGGGCCTGGGTGCGGCGGCGCTGCTCGATCCGCTCGCGGCGCGGGTCGTAGGGCGTCGCGGGGGCCTTCTCGCCGCGGATCTCCTCCAGCTGGCGGGTGACGGCGGCCATGATCACCTCGGTGGCCTCCTTCAGCACCTCCGCGGTCATCTCCTTGTCGTAGAACCGCGACAGGTCGACCGGCGGGCCCGCCAGCACGTGGTGGGTCTTGCGCGGGAGGAGGTGGGGCTTCTTGGCGTAGGGCGGCAGCAGTTCGTTGCAGCCCCACTGGGCGACCGGGATCACCGGGCACTTGGTCTGCAGGGCGACGCGCGCGGCACCGGTCTTGGCGGTCATCGGCCAGCCGTCCGGGTCGCGGGTGAGGGTGCCCTCCGGGTAGAAGGCGACGCACTCGCCGCGCTCCACGGCGTCGATCGCGGCCCGGAAGGCGCTGAGCGCGTCCGTGCTCTCGCGGTAGACGGGGATCTGTCCGGTGCCCCGCATCGCGGCACCGACGAATCCTTTCTTGAAAAGACCGCTCTTCGCCAGGAATCGCGGGACCCGCCCGGTGTTGTACTGGTAGTGCGCGTACGCGAAGGGGTCGACGTGCGAATTGTGGTTCACGGCGGTGATAAATCCGCCATCGGCCGGAATGTTCTCCATTCCCCGCCAGTCCCGCTTGATCAGAACCACGAGCGGCGGTTTGCAGATCACCGCGGCGAAGCGGTACCAGAAGCCGATTCTGCGGCGGGGCACGCTGACACCTTTCCTCCAGGGCCTGGGGCCGGACAAGTGTCGCCCCGGGCCGCCCGTCTGTCGAGAACACCGTACGCCCCGGCGAGTGAACCGGCGGATCTCCCAGGTGACAATGGCGACGACGAGAGAAGGACGGAACGCTCGTGCAGTGGACCTTGGTCGTACCCGTGAAGCCCCTCGCCCGGGCCAAGAGCAGGCTGGCGGACACCGCGCACGACGGGGTGCGGCCGGGTCTCGCGCTGGCGTTCGCACAGGACACCGTGGCGGCCGCGCTGGCCTGCCCGGAGGTGGCGGATGTGGCAGTCGTCACGGACGACGCCCGGGCGGGGCGGGAGCTGGCCGGACTGGGCGCCGGGGTCGTCGCGGACGAGCCGGGCGGGGGTCTGAACGCCGCCCTGGCGCACGGGGCGGCCGTGGTGCGGGCGGGACGTCCCGCCCTTCCGGTGGCCGCGCTCAACGCCGATCTTCCCGCACTGCGGCCGGCCGAATTGACGCGGGTCCTGGCGGCGGCCGCCGAATTCCCGCGCGCTTTTCTCGCGGACGCGGCCGGAATCGGCACGACGCTGCTGGCCGCGATGCCGGGCCGGGAATTGGCTCCCGCTTTCGGGACGGATTCCCGGGCCCGCCACCGGGCGTCCGGCGCGGTGGAACTCCGTCTCGACGAGGTGGATTCCGTACGGCAGGACGTCGACACCGGGGGCGATCTGCGCGCCGCGCTGACGCTGGGGGTGGGGCCCCGGACGGCCGCGGTGGCGGCGCGGTTGCTGATCGCCGGGCAGTAGGCTTCCGGCATGCAGGCGACCGCATACACGTACGACCCGGAAAAGCGCAGCGGGCAGGTGCTGCTCGACGACGGCACGCCCGTGCCCTTCGACGCGGCGGCGTTCGACGCGGGGGGCCTGAGGCTGCTGCGGCCCGGGCAGCGGGTGCGGATCGAGACCGAGGGGTCGGGCGCGGAGCGGCGGATCACGCTGGTGACGTTGCAGACCTTCTGACCGGCCGGGTGCCCGGTCCGGGCGCGCACACGCCGCGGGCCGGACTCCGAGAGGGAGTCCGGCCCGGCGCGTGAGTGCCCTGCGACCTGCCGCGTGCCGCTGCGTTCCGTGATGCCGCCGCTTCGTGCGGTGCCGCTACTTCTTGCGGGCGGTGGCCTTCTTGGCGGTGGTCTTGCGGGCGGTCGACTTCTTGGCCGGGGCCTTCGTCGCCGTCGCCTTCTTCGCGGGGGCCTTCTTGGCCGTGGTCTTCTTCGCCGCCGCCGTGGTCTTGGCGGTGGACTTCTTGGCGGGGGCCTTCTTCGCCGCCGCCGTGGTCTTCGCCGCCCCGGTGGTCTTCTTCGCGGTCGTCTTCTTCGCCGCCGCGGTCGTCTTCTTGGCCGCGCCCGTGGTCTTCTTCGCGGCGCCCGTGGCCTTCTTGGCGGCGGCCTTCTTGCCCGCGGCCTTGGAAATGGTGGGCGGCGGGCCGGAGAGGCTGCCCTTCGGGGCCTTCTTGACCGCGATGTCGTTCTTCGGGAGCTTCTTCGAGCCGCTCACCAGGTCCTTGAAGCCCTGGCCCGCGCGGAAGCGCGGCACGGACGTCTTCTTGACCCGAACCCGCTCGCCCGTCTGGGGGTTGCGGGCGTAACGGGCCGGGCGGTCGACCTTCTCGAAGGAACCGAATCCGGTGACCGAGACCCGGTCGCCCGCGACCACCGCGCGGACCAGGGCGTCCAGGACCGCGTCGACGGCGTCGGCGGCCTGCTGGCGACCGCCCAGCTTGTCGGCAATCGCTTCTACGAGCTGCGCCTTGTTCACGTCTTCCCCTTCGGAGACATCGCCAGAACGAATGTGTTCAAGCTTTTTCGCACGTTAGGCAGATATATACCGCAAATCAAACACGAAACGGGCTAATCACCCTTGTGCCGCAACGGACTCGGGCCGCCCCGGCCTGCTCAGCCGTCCTCTTCGGGGAACCGACCCTCGTCGAGGTCCGCGTTGAACCGCTCCAGGCGCCGTTCCGCACCGGCGAGATCGTGTTTGGCCGCGGCCGTAATGACCAGCAGCTTCCGGGTCAGCGCCATCCGTACGCCCTCCGGGACTTGCAGTGCGCGCACTCTTGTGTGCGCTTCCTTGAGCCGGGACGCGACCGCCGCATAGAGCTGGAGTTGGCCGTCGTGTTCCATGCACAGATTGTGCCATCTGGGGCGAGTTGTCGCCTGCGCAGGGGGCAACTGCCGCCTCGACCGGCCTTTCGAACCCACCCGGAAGACGCGCCTCCACGACACCGGTACCCCGCCAACCACGCCTCTAACGTGGGACGTTGACCGTCCGGGCCGTGAGAGCCACCGTCCTGCGGACGCAGAAAAGGCTGTACCCCCGATCGGGCCGATCGGGGGTACAGCCGGGGTGTCGGGTGGCCGAAACTCGACCTTGCCGGGGCCTCGGAGGAGGCTCCGGTGTCAGACCTGGAGGGTCTGCGGCTTGAACGACGGGCGCTTCGCCTCGTACGCGGCGATGTCCGCCTCGTTCTGGAGGGTGATCGAGATGTCGTCCAGCCCGTTCAGCAGCCGCCAACGGGAGTTCTCGTCCAGCTCGAAGGAGGCGGTGATGCCCTGCGCGCGCACCTCGCGGGCCTCCAGGTCGACCGTGACCTCGGCCTGCGGGTCGCTCTCCGACAGCTCCCACAGCGCGTCGACGATCTTCTGGTCCAGGACCACCGTGAGCAGCCCGTTCTTCAGCGAGTTGCCGCGGAAGATGTCGGCGAAGCGGGAGGAGATCACGGCCTTGAAGCCGTAGTTCTGCAGCGCCCAGACGGCGTGCTCACGGGAGGAGCCGGTGCCGAAGTCGGGGCCGGCGACCAGGACCGTGGCGCCCTCGCGCTCGGGCCGGTTGAGCACGAACTCCGGGTCCTTGCGCCAGGCCTCGAACAGCCCGTCCTCGAACCCGTCCCGCGTCACCTTCTTGAGCCAGTGGGCGGGGATGATCTGGTCGGTGTCGACGTTGGAGCGGCGCAGCGGGACGGCCCGGCCGGTGTGGGTGGTGAATGCTTCCATGACTCTCAGACTCCAGCGGGCGTGGGGACGTCGGCGGCGGACAGGTCGGCCGGGGAGGCCAGATGGCCCAGCACGGCCGTCGCGGCCGCGACCTGCGGCGACACCAGGTGGGTGCGGCCGCCCTTGCCCTGCCGTCCCTCGAAGTTGCGGTTGGAGGTGGACGCGGAGCGCTCACCCGGGGCCAGCTGGTCCGGGTTCATGCCCAGGCACATCGAGCAGCCCGCGTGCCGCCATTCGGCGCCGGCCTCCTTGAAGACCACGTCCAGGCCCTCGGAAACGGCCTGCAGACCCACCCGCGCCGAGCCGGGGACGACCAGCATGCGTACGCCGTCGGCGACTTTGCGGTCCTTGACGATCTCGGCGGCGGCGCGCAGGTCCTCGATGCGGCCGTTGGTGCAGGAACCTACGAAGACGGTGTCCACCTTGATGGAGCGCAGCGGCTGGCCGGCCTCCAACCCCATGTACTCCAGGGCCTTTTCGGCGGCGAAGCGCTCCGAGGCGTCTTCGTACGAAGCCGGGTCGGGGACGGCGGCGGACAGCGGCGCGCCCTGGCCCGGGTTGGTGCCCCAGGTGACGAACGGCGACAGCTCGGCGGCCTCGATGACGACCTCGGCGTCGAACTCGGCGTCGTCGTCGGTACGCAGCGTCTTCCAGTACTCCACCGCCGCGTCCCAGTCGGCGCCCTCGGGGGCGTGCGGGCGACCCCGGAGGTAGGCGAAGGTGGTCTCGTCGGGGGCGATCATGCCCGCCCGGGCGCCGGCCTCGATGGACATGTTGCAGATGGTCATGCGGGCCTCCATCGAGAGCTTCTCGATGGCCTCGCCCCGGTACTCCAGGATGTAGCCCTGGCCGCCGCCGGTGCCGATCCTGGCGATGATCGCGAGGATCAGGTCCTTGGCCGTGACGCCCTCGGGCAGTTCGCCGTTGACGGTGATCGCCATGGTCTTCGGGCGGGCCATGGGCAGCGTCTGGGTGGCCAGCACGTGCTCGACCTGGGAGGTGCCGATGCCGAACGCCAGCGCGCCGAAGGCGCCGTGCGTGGAGGTGTGCGAGTCGCCGCAGACCACGGTGGTGCCGGGCTGGGTCAGGCCCAGCTGCGGGCCGACCACGTGCACGACGCCCTGCTCGACGTCGCCCAGCGGGTGCAGCCGGACGCCGAAGTCCGCGCAGTTCTTGCGCAGCGTCTCCAGCTGGGCCCGGGAGACCGGGTCCGCGATGGGCTTGTCGATGTCGAGGGTCGGGGTGTTGTGGTCCTCGGTGGCGATGGTCAGGTCGAGCCGGCGCACGGGGCGGCCGCTCTTGCGGAGGCCGTCGAAGGCCTGGGGGCTGGTCACCTCGTGCAGCAGGTGCAGATCGATGAAGAGGAGGTCGGGCTCGCCCTCGGCGCGCCGGACGACGTGGTCGTCCCAGACCTTCTCCGCGAGTGTCCTACCCATCGCTTTCCCTCCGGCCGACGGCAACGCGACGGCCCAACTAGAGATCTTGGGGAAGCGGCGCCCGCACCCCTGTGTTTCCGGGCGACCGCCACCAGGCCCTTTGGTCACGGGCCGCTGTGACTTCCTGCCACCAAGAGTGGCGGGTTCCACGGAAAATTGAACTTGCGTTTCACAGAGTGAGACGGGAGTATCGTTGCATGGACAACAGTAGCGGCGTCGGCGTTCTGGACAAGGCGGCCCTCGTCCTGAGCGCTCTGGAGTCCGGCCCGGCCACCCTCGCGGGACTGGTCGCGGCGACCGGACTGGCACGACCCACGGCCCACCGCCTGGCCGTGGCGCTGGAACACCACCGCATGGTGGCGCGTGACATGCAGGGCCGTTTCATTCTCGGCCCGCGCCTGGCCGAGCTGGCCGCGGCGGCCGGCGAGGACCGCCTGCTCGCCACGGCGGGCCCGGTCCTCACCCACCTGCGTGACGTGACGGGCGAGAGCGCCCAGCTCTACCGCCGCCAGGGCGACATGCGCATCTGCGTCGCCGCGGCCGAGCGCCTGTCGGGCCTCAGGGACACGGTCCCGGTCGGCTCCACGCTCACGATGAAGGCCGGTTCCTCGGCGCAGATCCTCATGGCCTGGGAGGAGCCCGAGCGCCTCCACCGCGGCCTCCAGGGCGCCCGCTTCACGGCGACGGCCCTGTCCGGCGTGCGGCGCCGCGGCTGGGCCCAGTCCATCGGCGAGCGCGAGCCGGGCGTCGCGTCCGTCTCCGCGCCCGTGCGGGGCCCCTCCAACCGCGTGGTGGCCGCCGTCTCCGTCTCCGGCCCCATCGAGCGCCTGACCCGCCACCCGGGCCGCATGCACGCCCAGGCGGTCATCGACGCCGCCGGCCGCCTCTCCGAGGCCCTGCGCCGCACGGGCTGACCGCCACCCGGGCACGCGACCCCAGAAGGGCCCGCCTCAACGCCGCGGCGGGCTCTTCCCGGTGGGGGCCGGGCGTGCGGAAACACCCCGTGGACGGGACGCCGCCGGCATGCGGCTCCCCGCCCCCCGGGCCCTGCCCCGCGATCGGCCGACGGCACGGCCCGTTCAGGCGGCCTTCTCCCCCTTCGACCGGTGGGCGAACCGGTCCTTCGCGTACCGCCCCCGGGCCTCCAACGGCACCTGACCGTGCGCGTCCGCCAGCCCGAACGCCGGCATGTCCCCGTAGATCGCCTCGTACGACCCCTCCGGCACGACGTACGCCTCGTGCCAGATGCCGACATGACCGCGCACCCTGCCGCCCCGGTCCATCCGGTTGACCCGCGCCCACACGACGCGGTGGAACGCGTCCGCCGCGCTCGCGTACGCGTACAGCTTCTCCTTCGACTCCCAGTACTGGACGAGGTAGTACGTCCGCGGGGAGGCCGTGAGCAGCACCCGCGACAGCAGCCCCCGTCCCGGGTCCCTCTTCAGTTCCGCCAGCATCCGGAACATCGCCAGCATCACGGGCAGCCAGTGGTGCACCGCCCAGAACCTGTTGATCCGCATCCCGATCAGCAGGACGACGACGTCCCCCCGAGCGTCCGCGGTCGTGAGCCGCATCGTGCGGCCCGTCCGTTTCCCCGCGTTCTCCGTGCTCTCCGTGTTCCCCGTGTCAGCCATGCTTGGACAGTGCCGCTCCCCCATGAAGGGCGCAAGACATGCGACTCGCTCAACTGAGCAACCGCAGCGGTGTCTCCACCGCGGAGTACGACGAGGCGCCTGGGCGCCGGCTGTGACGGGGGCGCCGACCGGCTCGCGCCGTACGCGGAGTTGGCGCGTCGCACCGCCGCCCCGGACCTGGACGACCTCTTACCCGCGCCGGCCGGTGCACGGCTTCGAGTGGACCGCCGACGGACACGACGAAGGCCCTCCGCCGAAGCGGAGGGCCTTCTCGATGTACCCCCGACCGGATTCGAACCGGCGCTACCGCCTTGAGAGGGCGGCGTGCTAGGCCGCTACACAACGGGGGCGTGGATCCTGCGAGCGTGGAAACTGCATCGCCGCAGGTCCGAGCTGGTCTACCTGGACTCGAACCAAGACTAACTGAACCAGAATCAGTCGTGCTGCCAATTACACCATAGACCAATGTGGTTTAGACCAGTCAGTACCCCCGACCGGATTCGAACCGGCGCTACCGCCTTGAGAGGGCGGCGTGCTAGGCCGCTACACAACGGGGGCCCTAGCGATCCTGCATCGGGGTCGGCGGGAGCTACCCTGACCGTCCCCGCGGGAAGGATCTGTACCCCCGACCGGATTCGAACCGGCGCTACTGCCTTGAGAGGGCAGCGTGCTAGGCCGCTACACAACGGGGGCTTTGCGGATCATCTCCGCGGCGCAGATAAGCTCTGCGAGCTGGCCTACCTGGACTCGAACCAAGACTAACTGAACCAGAATCAGTCGTGCTGCCAATTACACCATAGGCCACTGGAACGCAAGCCCCTGGGGGGATCTTGTTCTAGTTTCGCGCTTTCGGTTCCCGGACCTTTCGGCCCGCTCCCCGGCGGCGCAGGAAGAACATTACCTGAAGGTGGACGGGGCTCCAAAACGAGTATCGGCACCGAGGATCGCCGGGAGTTCGGACAGGGACGCGATGCGGCGCGGTCCGGCGGGCGGGTCGAGGGTCGCGTACGCGCCGCCGCGGTCGACCCACACCGACAGCAGCCCGGCGTCGGCGGCCCCCCGGCCGTCGATCTCCGGGTGGTCCCCGACGTAGGCGGTCTCGTGCGGGGCGAGGCCCAGGGCGTCGCAGGCGGCGAGGAAGGCGCCGGGCTCCGGCTTGGAGATGCCCAGCTCGGCGGCGCACAGGATGGCCTCGAATCGGTCGTGCACGCCGAGGACGCGCAGCTTGCGGTCCTGGACGGTGAGGCTGGAATTGGAGAGCACGGCGTGCCGGTGGGTGCCGGCGAGGGCGTCCAGGACCGGCAGGACGTCGGGGAAGAGGGACCAGGCGGCCTCGTAGTGCGTGACGTAGCGCTGGAACCAGTCGTCGGCCTCGGCGTCGGTCAGCTCGGGGCGGCCGAGGAAGACCCGGGTGCGGTCGCGGCGCTGTGTGACGAAGTCGACTTCGCCGGCCGAGAAGCGCGCCCACTGCTGGTCGGTGATCTGCCGCCAGCGCACCAGCGCCTCCTCGGCCGTCCCGTACCCGGCGAGGAGCCCCTCGGCGATCAGGTGGGCGCGCATGCCCTCGCGGTCGGCGGTGGTGTAGTCGAAGAGGGTGTCGTCCACATCCCAGACCACGGCGCGGATGCTCATGATCCGACGGTAGCGCCGCCGGGCCCGTCGTGTCCGGAGTACGGCGAAGGGGCGGCCCCGGAAGTCCGGGAGCCGCCCCTGGGGCGCGGGTGCGGTGCGCGGTCAGGCCGCGAGCCGCGCCAGGGCCGCGTCGATGCGGGTCAGCGCCTTCTCCTTGCCCAGGACCTCCAGGGACTCGAAGAGGGGCAGGCCGACCGTGCGGCCGGTGACGGCGACGCGGACGGGGGCCTGGGCCTTGCCGAGCTTGAGGCCGTGGGCCTCGCCGGCGGCCAGGACGGCCTCCTTCAGGGACTCGGGGGAGGTCCAGTCGGCCGCGTCCAGCTTCTCGCGGGCGGTGCGCAGCAGGGCGTCCGAGCCCTCCTTCATCGCCTTGGTCCAGCTGGCCTCGTCGAAGACCGGCTCCGGCAGGAACAGGAAGTCGACGTTGTCGGTGATCTCGGAGAGGACCTTCAGGCGGGTCTGCGCGTGCGGCGCGATCGCCTGCCACTTCGCCTCGTCGAAGTCCTCCGGCGCCCAGGGGGCGACGGGGGCCTTCAGCCAGGGGCGGCAGCGCTCGGTGAAGTCCTTCACCTCGAGCATGCGGATGTGGTCGGCGTTGATCGCCTCGCACTTCTTCAGGTCGAAGCGGGCCGGGTTGGGCTGGACGTCGGTGACGTCGAAGGCCGCGACCATCTCCTCGATCGTGAAGATGTCCTGGTCGGCGGAGAGCGACCAGCCGAGCAGGGAGAGGTAGTTGAGCAGGCCCTCGGGGAGGAAGCCGCGCTCGCGGTAGAGGTTCAGGCTCGACTGCGGGTCGCGCTTGGAGAGCTTCTTGTTGCCCTCGCCCATGACGTACGGCAGGTGGCCGAAGGCGGGGGTCTCCTTGGCGACGCCCAGCTCGATCAGCGCCTTGTAGAGGGCGATCTGGCGGGGGGTGGAGGAGAGCAGGTCCTCGCCGCGCAGGACGTGGGTGATCTCCATCAGGGCGTCGTCGACCGGGTTGACCAGCGTGTAGAGCGGGGCGCCGTTGGCGCGGACGATGCCGTAGTCCGGGACGTTCTCCGGGAGGTAGGTGATCTCGCCGCGGACCAGGTCCGTGAAGGTGATCGCCTCGTCGGGCATCCGGAAGCGGACGATGGGCTCGCGGCCCTGCGCCGTGTACTCCTCGACCTGCGCGTCACTCAGGTCGCGGCAGTGGCCGTCGTAGCCCGAGGGCTTGCCGGCGGCGCGGGCGGCCTCGCGGCGGGTGTCCAGCTCCTCCTGGGAGCAGTAGCAGCGGTAGGCGTGGCCGGCGTCCAGGAGCTTCTGGGCGACGTCCCGGTAGACGTCCATGCGCTGCGACTGGCGGTACGGCGCGTGCGGGCCGCCGACCTCGGGGCCCTCGTCCCAGTCGAAGCCCAGCCAGCGCATCGAGTCCAGGAGCTGCTGGTACGACTCCTCCGAGTCGCGGGCCGCGTCGGTGTCCTCGATGCGGAAGACCAGCGTGCCCTGGTGGTGCCGGGCGAACGCCCAGTTGAACAGGGCGGTGCGGACCAGACCCACGTGGGGGTTGCCGGTGGGGGACGGACAGAAACGGACGCGTACGGGGGAGCCGGGTGCGCTAGCCACGCTTGACAACCTTGTTGGTGAGAGTGCCGATGCCTTCGATGGTGACGGCGACCTCGTCGCCGACGTTGAGGGGGCCGACCCCAGCCGGGGTGCCCGTGAGGATCACGTCGCCGGGGAGCAGCGTCATGGCCTCGGAGATGTTGACGATCAGGTCCTCGATGGAGTGGATCATCTCGCTGGTGCGGCCGAGCTGGCGCTGTCCGCCGTTGACCGTCAGCTGAATCGTGAGGTCGGCCGGGTCCAGGTCGGTCTCGACCCAGGGGCCCAGCGGGCAGGAGGAGTCGAAGCCCTTGGCCCTGGCCCACTGCTTCTCGCGGCGCTGCACGTCACGGGCGGTGACGTCGTTGGCGCAGGTGTAGCCGAAGATCACGTCCTTGACGCGCTCGCGCGGCACCTCGCGGCACATGCGGCCGATGACGACGGCGAGCTCGGCCTCGTGGTGCAGTTCCTCGGAGAAGGAGGGGTACTGGATGGCGTCGCCGGGGCCGATGACCGAGGTGGACGGCTTGAAGAAGGCGAACGGGGCGTCGGGCACCTCGTTGCCGAGTTCCCGGGCGTGCTCGGCGTAGTTGCGGCCGAAGGCGACGACCTTGTTGGGCAGGACCGGCGGCAGCAGCCGCACCTTGCTCAGGGGCACCTTGGTGCCGGAGAGCTCGAAGTCCGCGAACGGGATGCCCTTGATGATGTCGAGGACGAGCTGGTCCGGCTGGTCGCCCTCGACCGCGCCGAAGGCGACGTTCCCGTCGATGGAGAACCTGGCGATGCGCACGGGTTGCTTGGCCCCTCGCTGAGCTGGCTGGAGTCTGACGCTCCAGGCTAACGCGGCAAGGCGGGGGCGCCTCGCGCATGACCGCCTCCCTCTCGGGGTGGCGGTTCGCGGCGCGGGCGCCCTGGTGTTCCGTGCGGCCGGCTGAACGTGCCGCGGCCGGCCGGCGTACTACTCTGCGGCGGAGGCTCCGACGGGGATCTCCATGAGGATCGTGCGGCGGGGGTTGGCCGTCTGGGTGGGGAGCTCGACGGCGTGCTCCGGCAGCTCCGGCGTCTGCAGTTCGTCGGCGCCGTCGAGGTGGGCCAGCGTCGTGCGTCGCGGGTTGGCGATCTTGTGGAACATCAGCGTCGTCTTCACGGTTGTACGGAACCCTGTCGTGTCGGGGCGCCGGAGGGGCTGCAAGGAGCCCTGCGGGGGCGCGGGTTGTCGGTTTTGCCTTCTCTGTAAAGCGTCAGGCTAAACATGCGATTCCCCGCCTCCTTGACCGAGGCCCATGATCAGCGTGTGAGTTTGCTCACTTATCAAGGGTCAAACCGGTCAATTCAGGCTGGTGCCCCACCCAGACGAAACAGACATTGCCCACCTGAAGCCATCATTCCGCTCCTGATCATGTCGACTGGGACACCTTCCCCGGTCCGGCGAATCGCGGGCTTACGCCCGTTTTGCGGGTGATCATTTTCTACGTCCGGTGATCCGCCCCTCACGTGCTGTCACCTCTGTCACGGCGTGGTCCACGGGCCTTGTTGGAGATCCGGCACTGTGCTGGAATCTCACGGACCGCTGCGGGATCGAGCCGGTGCACAGGGGGCGCACACCAGCGCCGAGCGGCGGCGAGAAGGGGGAACCAGCGCCGGTCACTCACGACCACCACGGGGGCGTATTCAGGGCGCCCCTATGACGCCGACACCGTGCCCGACCGTTGACGCGGACGGGTGCCTGGTCCAGAGGTTGCGACGCTAGTGCAGGGACGTTTCAAGAGGGATGGCAGCGCTTCGGCGGAGCCGGAGCCGCAGCACGGCGGGACTGGCCCCAAGGCCGTCAGCTCCTCGCCCCAGCACGCCCAGAACCCGGGCCAGGCGCAGCCGAGCGACGGCAAGGACGGCGCCGGACGCCCCGGCCAGGGGGCGGCCTCCGCCGCGGCCGGCCAGCAGCCGCCCGCCAAGCCGGCCAAGGGCTCGACCGGCCCGGGCCCGCGAATAGCCCTGCGCAACTGGCGGATCTCGACCCGCCTGGTGTCGCTGCTCGCCCTCCCGGTGGTCGCGGCCACCTCGCTGGGCGCGATGCGCATCAGCCAGTCGATGGACGACATCCAGCAGCTCGACAACATGAAGCTGCTGACGGAGATGACCAAGCAGGCCACGGAGCTGGCCGCCGCGCTCCAGGAGGAGCGCGACCAGTCCGCCGGTCCGCTGGCGCACGGTTCGTCGTCCGGCGCGATCACCGTCAAGGGCGACCGCGAGCGGACCGACCGCGCCCGCAAGAACTTCCTCGACAGCTCCGAGGCGATCGACGCCGCCAGCAAGGACGGCAACCTCGTCGGCGTCCGCGACAGCCTGGTCGGCCTCGCCGGCGACCTGAACGACCTCGAGCGCATCCGGAGCAACGCCTACCAGGCCGAGGACAACTCGACCCAGACCGTCGAGGCCTACCACCGCCTGATCACCCACCTGCTCGACCTCTCGCAGGACATGGCGGAGGCGACCAGCAACCCCGAGATGATCCAGCGCACGCGCGCCCTGGCCTCCTTCTCCTCGGCCAAGGAGTACGCGTCCATCCAGCGCGCCGTGCTCGCCGCCGCGCTCCCCGCGAACACCACCGACAAGGCCGACCTCGCGGAGAACGACCGGCTCTACGCCGAGTCCGCGCTGCAGAGCCAGAAGTCCGAGATCCGCAGCTTCACCAGCATCTACGGCGACGGTGCCGAGGAACTCCTCAAGCCGATCTCCGAGGGCAACCCGGTGATCGAGTCCTCCGACGCCTACGCCGGCCGCGCACTCGCCAAGAAGGACGCCCTCGGCGGCCTGGACAAGCGGTCCTACCAGGACTGGCTGGACGACTCCTCCACCAAGATCCAGCAGATGAAGAACATCGAGCTGAAGCTGCTGGAGGACATGGAGCAGCAGGCCCGTGAGCTGCGCAGCGAGTCCGAGCGCGAGGCGATCATCTCGGGTGTCGTGATCCTGCTGGTGCTCGGTGTCTCCCTGGTCGGCGCCTTCGTGGTGGCCCGCTCCATGATCCGCTCGCTGCGCCGCCTGGAGGACACCGCGACCAAGGTCGCCCAGGACCGCCTGCCCGAGCTGGTCAAGCAGCTCTCCGAGACCGACCCGCAGGACGTCGACACCTCGGTGGAGTCGGTCGGCGTGCACTCCCGGGACGAGATCGGCCGTGTGGCCGCGGCCTTCGACGACGTGCACCGCGAGGCGGTCCGCCTCGCCGCCGAGCAGGCCCTGCTGCGGGGCAACGTCAACGCGATGTTCACCAACCTCTCGCGCCGCTCCCAGGGCCTCATCCAGCGTCAGCTCTCGCTCATCTCCGAACTGGAGTCCCGCGAGGCCGACCCGGACCAGCTGTCCTCGCTCTTCAAGCTCGACCACCTCGCGACGCGCATGCGCCGTAACGGTGAGAACCTCCTCGTCCTCGCCGGTGAGGAGCCCGGCCGCCGGTGGACCCGCCCGGTCCCGCTGGTCGACGTGCTCCGTGCCGCCGCCTCCGAGGTGGAGCAGTACGAGCGCATCGAGCTGGCCTCCGTGCCGACCACCGAAGTGGCCGGCCGGGTGGTCAACGACCTCGTGCACCTGCTCGCCGAGCTGCTGGAGAACGCGACCTCGTTCTCCTCGCCGCAGACCAAGGTCAAGGTCACCGGTCACGCGCTGCCCGACGGCCGGGTGCTGATCGAGATCCACGACACCGGCATCGGCCTCTCCCCCGAGGACCTCGCCGCGATCAACGAGCGGCTCGCCTCGCCGCCCACCGTGGACGTCTCCGTCTCCCGCCGCATGGGCCTGTTCGTGGTCGGCCGTCTGTCCCAGCGCCACGGCATCCGCATCCAGCTGCGTCCGTCCGACTCCGGTGGTACGACCGCGCTGGTCATGCTGCCCGTCGACGTCGCCCAGGGCGGCCGCAAGCCGCAGCCCAAGCCCGGCCAGCAGGGCGCCGGCAACGGCGGTCCGGCCGCGGCCCAGGCGGCCGCGGGTGTCGCGGCGGCCCGGCGCGGCGGCGGCCAGGGCGGCGGTGCCTTCGGCGGTGGCGGTGCCCTCGGCGCCGGTGCCCCGGGCGGCGGCCGGCTGGCCTCCGGGCAGGGACCGCGGGCCGCACTGCCCGGGCGCGACGCGGGCGGCCGTCCGGGTGCGCCGGGCGGCGCGCGCGGACCCCAGGCCCCCGCGGGACCGGGCGGGCAGAACCGGCAGGCCCCGGCCGGAGCCGGTGCCGGACAGGCACCCGGTGCACCGCAGGGCCTGCAGGCCGCGGGCATGAACGCGCCGCAGGGCGGCGCCTCGCAGGGCAACGCTCCGCAGGGTCAGGACATGTTCGGCGGCGGACGCGGCCCCTCGGCACCCGCGCAGCCCCCGCAGCCCCCGCAGCGCGGGAAGCGCCGGGGCAACGGCAACGGTGACGGCGACGCCGACCAGGGCCGTCGTCCGCAGCTGCCGCCGCGCGGCGGACCGCGGGCCGAGCTGCCCGGCGGCAACCCGCAGCCCCGCACGCCCAGCTGGAGCGACGAGAACGCGCAGCCGTCCGTGCCGCGCGCCTCCCTGGACGCCCCGCGCGGCCACGAGGAGCCGGACAGCGGCCGTACGGCCCGCGCCCCGCACCACGACGACCGGCAGGGTCCCGGCTCGACCACGGAGATGCCGGCGGTGCCCGCCCTCGGCGAGACCCAGGGCCCCGGCGCCACGGCCGAGTTCGCCCGCCCGGACTTCGACGCCCCGGCCCCCCGCCGGGAGGACCCGCAGAACACCGGCGGGTTCGGCCGGCAGCCGCAGGACCCGTTCGGGCAGGACCAGTACGGTGCCGGCGCACCGCACGGCGACCGGTTCGCGCGGCCCGAGCCGGCCGCGCCGCAGCACAACGGTGGCTTCGTCCGCTCGGACGTCTTCGGCGGGCAGCCCGGCCAGACGGGTCCGCACGCCGGCCAGGCGGGTCCGAACGACCCGGCCGCCACCGGCGGTTTCCCGGGCGTCCAGGGGTACGACGACGGCGGCACCGGGCAGCACCGGCTGCCGGAGCGCCAGTCCCCGGCCTCCACCGGTCAGTTCGAGTCTCCGCAGGTGAACGGCGCGAACGGCTTCGCGGCCCCGCAGCCGCCCGTTCCCCAGCAGCGTCCCGCCGCCCAGGAGCCCCAGATCGGGACGGCCGCCCAGCGGCCGAACGACGGCTGGGCGCTTCCTCCGGCCTCCGGTCCGGGCGACGGCCGCACACCGCTGTACGACACGCTGGAGACCAACTGGTTCCACGGCGACCGTGAGGCGAGGGCCCAGCAGGACGCCCCCACCGCGGCCCCGGAGCCCCAGGCCTCCCAGCCCCAGACCCCGGCGGCGCCCCAGCGGCCCGCCGCCTCCGCCTGGCGCAGCTCGCCCAACGACGACCTCGTCCGACAGGCCGAGCGCGTCCGGCAGCCCGCGGCAGGCGGGGTCACCACCTCCGGCCTGCCGCGCCGGGTCCCCCGGGCCAACCTCGTCCCGGGCACGGCTCAGCAGCAGTCCCACCAGAACGGTCCGCAGGTCTCGCGCGCGCCCGACGACGTGCGCGGCCGGCTGACCAATCTCCGTCGGGGAATCGCACAGGGCCGTCAGGCCGGTACCAACCAGACCGGCAGCTACCCGCGGCCCACTCACCAGCAGGAGCGTTAGTTGAGCCCGATGAGCCAGGCGGCACAGAACCTCAACTGGTTGATCACGAATTTCGTGGACAACACCCCGGGGGTGTCCCACACCGTCGTCGTGTCCGCCGACGGACTCCTCCTGGCGATGTCGGAGGGCTTCCCGCGCGACCGCGCGGACCAGCTCGCGGCCGTCGCCTCGGGGCTCACCTCGCTGACCGCGGGGGCGTCCCGGATCTTCGAGGGCGGCAACGTGGCGCAGACGGTCGTGGAGATGGAACGCGGGTTCCTCTTCCTCATGTCCGTCTCGGACGGCTCGTCCCTGGCCGTCCTCGCGCACCCGGAGTGCGACATCGGCCTCGTCGGCTACGAGATGGCGCTCCTGGTGGACCGCGCCGGCGCCGTGCTCACGCCTGACCTGCGCGCCGAGCTACAAGGAAGTCTGCTCCACTGATCGGCCCCGGCACCACCCGTGTTACCAAATCACCGTCCGGCCGCCACAATCCCCCCACCGGCCTCGTCAGACGGCACGACTGACCGACCTGCTGTCCCGCCCGGAGGATTCATGACCCCGCCCACCGCCTCTCATGATCCGTACGCGGAGCCGTACGAGGACGAGGGCGACCAGCCACTGGTCCGTCCCTACGCGATGACCGGTGGCCGGACCAGGCCGCGCTACCAGCTCGCCATCGAGGCGCTGATCAGCACGACGGCCGACCCGGCAGCGCTCATGGGGCTCCTTCCCGAGCACCAGCGCATCTGCCACCTGTGCCGCGAGGTGAAGTCGGTGGCCGAGGTGTCGGCCCTGCTGGCCATGCCGCTGGGCGTGGCCCGGATCCTCGTCGCGGACCTCGCGGAGGCCGGGCTCGTCGCGGTGCACCAGCCGGGCGGCGACGAGAACAACGGCGGTGCGCCGGACGTGACACTGCTCGAAAGGGTGCTCAGTGGACTTCGAAAGCTCTGACGGAGGGCGGGCGACCACCTCCGCGAAGATCGTGGTGGCCGGCGGCTTCGGCGTCGGCAAGACCACGTTCGTGGGCGCCGTCTCCGAGATCAACCCCCTGCGCACGGAGGCCGTGATGACCTCCGCCAGCGCCGGGATCGACGATCTCACGCACGCCGGTGACAAGACGACCACCACGGTCGCCATGGACTTCGGCCGCATCACGCTCGACCAGGACCTGATCCTGTACCTGTTCGGCACGCCCGGCCAGGACCGCTTCTGGTTCATGTGGGACGACCTGGTGCGCGGCGCCATCGGCGCGGTGGTGCTGTGCGACACCCGCCGGCTGGCCGACTGCTTCCCGGCGGTGGACTACTTCGAGAACAGCGGTCTGCCGTTCGTCGTCGCGCTCAACGGCTTCGACGGTCAGCAGCCGTACTCCCCGGACGAGGTGCGGGAGGCGCTGCAGATCGGCCCGGACACCCCGATCATCACGACCGACGCCCGGCACCGCGCCGACGCGAAGAGCGCGCTGATCACGCTGGTGGAGCACGCGCTGATGGCCCGGTTGCGGTAGGTACGCAGGCGAGCGCAGTCAAGTCGGCAGTGATCTACGGCAGTTGTCGTAGACGGAATGGAGCCGGCTGTGTCCTTTGACACGGTCGGCTCCACCGTTCATAACGTTTCGGCAGAGGAATCGGGTGGTATCGACACGCGACGCGGTCAACTGGTCTCGCTGCGCGCACGAACGCCCCGTCTTTTGACGGGCCTCGCTCTTTTTGACCGTTTTATCTGGGGCTTACATCACGTGTAACCCCGGCGTTCGACTGTTTGGAAGAGCGCAGGTCGCCGTGCTGGAATGCCAGAACTGCCCGATGGTCAATGACGCGCGAGACGTACTCACCGGTAGCGCGTACTCGTGACGGACTGGGCTCTGAGACACAGCGGCACGACGTAGGTGCCGACCGCCGAGAGGTTGTTGGTCGAGTGAGGCGAAGCAAGAACAGTCCCGAGCCATCGGCCCGGGGCAACTTCACCCCGCCGCCGCGTACAGCGGCGCCCGCCCCCGTGCCCGCTGCGGAGACCAAGGAGGAGCCCGCCCCGAGCGGCGGCCGTTTCTCCCCGCGCAACTGGCGGGTCACCACCCGGCTGAACGCGATCCTGCTCATCCCCGTGCTGGTCGGTCTGGTCATGGGCGGCTTCCAGGTGAAGAGCTCGATCGACACCTGGCAGGACGCCGAGGACGCCGAGAGCACCGCACGCCTGGTCCAGGCGTCGCTGAACTACGCGAACGCCCTCTACAACGAGCGCGACACCACCGCCGCCCCGCTCCTGCAGGGCAAGGGCGAGCAGGACACCGCGGTCGTCCAGGCCCGCCAGGCGACCGACAAGGCGGCCGACGCCTTCGACGAGGCCGCCCAGGGCATGCCGTCCAAGCCCGGCCTGGAGCGCCGGCTGAAGGTCTTCCGCGACCAGGAGCCCAAGCTCCAGTCGCTGCGCGCGGCCGCCTACACCCCCAAGCTCAAGGGCGTGGAGACCGAAGAGGGGTACACCGGCGTCGCCCACCCCCTCATGGAGTTCGCCAACGAGCTGGGTCTGGGCACCGGCAACATCACCTCCTACGGCCGTACCGTCTACGCCATCTCCCTGACCAAGGCGGCGCTCTCGCTGGAGCGTTCCATCGGCATGCACATGCTGGTGAAGCCGGGTCCGGAGCCGAGCCACCTCGCCAGCCAGCGCGTCGCCCTCTCCTCGTACGCCTACCTGGAGCGGATCGCGATCGAGGAGTACATCGGCGGCGGTACCGAGGCGGACGCCCAGAAGCTCGAGGACGCCGAGGCGCGGCTCAAGGAGGACGGCGCGGCCATGGCCAAGGAGGCCAAGGCCAAGGACCCGGACTACGTCCCGCCGCCCACCAACCCGACCACCATGGTCTCGGAGCTGGCCCAGCTCGGCTCCACGGACACCAGCGCCCGCGCCGACCTGGCCGAGCAGGGCATCACGCCGGACAACTGGTGGGCGGTCAACACCCTCAAGTTCGACGCGTACCAGAAGATCGAGTCGGACCTCGCCGACAAGGCGGTGTCCGAGGCGTCGGCCATCGCCGACGACGCCGAGCAGGACGCCTACATCACCGGTGCCGCGGTCGTCGTCGCGCTGCTCGCCGCGTTCGTCCTGGCCGGCATGGTGGCCCGCCAGATGAGCCGCTCCATGCGCCAGCTGCGCACCGCCGCCTTCGGCATCGCCGAGCAGCGCCTGCCGATGCTGGTCGACCAGCTCTCCCGCACCGACCCCGGCCGGGTCGACACCCGAGTCGCGCCGATCCCGATCACCTCGACCGACGAGATCGGCGAAGTCGCCCGCGCCTTCGACCAGGTGCACCGCGAGGCGGTCCGGCTCGCCTCCGAGCAGGCCCTGCTGCGGGGCAACATCAACGCGATCTTCACCAACCTGTCGCGCCGCAACCAGTCGCTGATCGAGGGCCAGCTGACCCTGATCACCGACCTGGAGAACAACGAGGCCGACCCCGACCAGCTGGAGAACCTCTTCCGGCTGGACCACCTGGCCACCCGCATGCGCCGCAACGGCGAGAACCTCCTGGTCCTCGCCGGCGAGGAGCCCGGCCGCCGCTGGGACCAGCCGGTCCCGCTGGTCGACGTGCTGCGGGCTGCCTCCTCCGAGGTGGAGCAGTACGAGCGCATCGAGCTGTCGGGCGTCCCCGAGGCCGAGATCCACGGCCGTGCCGTGACCGACCTCGTGCACCTGCTCGCCGAGCTGCTGGAGAACGCCACCACGTTCTCCTCCCCGCAGACCAAGGTCCGCGTCACCGCGACCCGGCTTCCCGACGGCCGCGTGATGGTCGAGATCCACGACAAGGGCATCGGCCTGACCGCCGAGGACTTCGCGGACATCAACCACAAGCTGGCCAACCCGCCGACCGTGGACGCCGCGATCTCGCAGCGCATGGGCCTGTTCGTGGTCGGCCGGCTGTCCGACCGGCACGGCATCCGCGTCCAGCTGCGTCCCTCCGGCGAGCAGGCGGGCACCACCTCGCTGGTCATGCTCCCGGACGCCATCACCCACGGTGGCGGCGGCGAGCAGCAGCAGCGCGACGAGTTCACCGTCTCGCAGATCATCCCGGAGCAGAACTTCCCGACCGGCGAGAACTTCGCCCAGGTCGGCCAGCCGATGCGGACCGCCGCCGAGCTGGGCTTCGACGACAGCCGGTACGCCGACGTCCCCGACGACATACGCGAGCTGGACCCTGTCGGCCGCTCGCTGATGCGCGAGGAGCGCCGGGCGGCCCTGGAGGCCCAGTCGCACCCCGAGCTGACCGGCCCCGAGGAGCACGGCGGGCGCGAGGAGGCCGAGGCCCCCGGCTACCAGGACCAGTTCACCGGGCAGCAGCCGGTCTACGAGCAGGGCCAGGGCGGTTACCAGGACCAGCAGACCGGCGGCTACGACCAGCAGGCGTACGCCGACCAGCAGCAGGCGCCGTACCAGGACCAGCAGCAGACGTACGACGAGCAGTACTTCGCGCCCAACGGCGGCCTGCCGCAGGGCGAGGGCTACCCGGCGGGCGGCGGCTTCCAGGACCCCGCGTTCGCGGAACCGGCCCGCAACGGCCACCAGTCGGCCGGCTCCGGCGCTCCGGAGGGCTACTCGGCCTTCGAGCAGCGGCGCCACCAGGACGACTGGCCGCAGCAGGACGGCTATCAGAACGGCTATCCGGACCAGTACCCCTCCGGGGCACCCGAGGCGGAATCCGCGCAGGCCGCTGACGTGAACGAGGCGGACCGCGTAGGCTTCGACCGTCCGGGTCCGGCCGCCTCCGCCACCCACGAGCTGACCGACGCCGGTCTCCCCCGCCGCGGATCCGCCGGGGGCGGCGCGGGCAGTGCGGGGCACGTGGGCCAGGAGACGCCGGCCGACACGGCCGGTGCGAACGGCACGGACAACTGGCGGTCGGCCAACGACGACCGCTGGCAGCAGGCCGCACAGCTGCGCAGGCCCAAGGCGGGCGGGGTGACCTCCTCGGGGCTGCCGCGCCGGGTACCCAAGGCCAATCTGGTCGAGGGCACCGCCGAATCCACTCCACAGGGAGGCCCCCAGGTCTCCCGCGCTCCGGAGGACGTCCGGGGCAGGCTGAGCAACCTGCGGCGCGGCGTCGAACGGGGCCGCAACGCAGGCAGTGAAACGAACGGCCAGGACACAAGGAATGAACACCGTGGTCCTGACAGCACCTACAACCAGGAGCGTTAGTGTGAGCCCGATGAGCCAGGCGGCACAGAACCTGAACTGGTTGATCACCAACTTCGTGGACAACACCCCGGGGGTGTCCCACACGGTGGTGGTCTCCGCCGACGGACTCCTTCTCGCGATGTCCGAAGGGTTTCCGCGCGACCGCGCCGACCAGCTGGCGGCCGTCGCCTCCGGCCTGACCTCGCTGACCGCCGGTGCCTCGCGCATCTTCGAGGGCGGCAGCGTGAACCAGACGGTTGTGGAGATGGAGCGGGGATTCCTCTTCATCATGTCCATCTCCGACGGTTCCTCCCTCGCGGTTCTCGCACACCCGGAGGCGGACATCGGTCTCATTGGGTACGAGATGGCCCTCCTGGTGGACCGTGCCGGCACGGTTCTGACGCCCGATCTGCGGGCGGAGCTCCAAGGGAGCCTTCTCAACTAAAGGACAGACGGTGCGTTTTGGCGTCCCGTGGCCGTAAAGTTTCGGGACGCGGCTCCACAGTGATGGATGCCCGGCACAGTCGGAGGAGGAAAAAGTGGCAACACCCCCAGGCGGTCCGTCTTCGGGCAACTGGTCGTACGGCCCTGCCCAGGGCCAAGGCGACGGCTCGGCGAACGGGTACGGCTACCCCTCCGTCCCGGACCACCGGCAGCCGTACGCGCCGCAGGGCCCCGGCCCTTCGCCGTACGACCAGCCGCAGGCTCCGCGCATCCAGCCCGTGCAGCCGCAGCGCCGCACCCCTGAGCCGGCGCCCGCGGGGGCGTCGAACAACCCCCTGGTGCGCCCGTACGCCATGACGGGCGGCCGCACCAGGCCGCGGTACCAGCTCGCCATCGAGGCGCTGGTGCACACCACCGCGCAGCCGCACCAGATGCAGGGCCAGCTGCCCGAGCATCAGCGGATCTGCAACCTCTGCCGGGAGATCAAGTCGGTGGCCGAGGTCTCGGCCCTCCTGACGATCCCTCTCGGCGTGGCCAGGATCCTCGTCGCCGACTTGGCGGAGGCGGGACTGGTCGCCATCCATCAGCCCGGCGGCGACGAGAACGCCGGCGGCCAGCCAGACGTGACACTGCTCGAAAGGGTGCTCAGTGGACTTCGCAAGCTCTAGCGGCGGTCCTTCCCGCTCCACCACTTCCGCGAAGATCGTGGTGGCGGGCGGCTTCGGCGTGGGCAAGACCACGTTCGTCGGCGCTGTCTCGGAGATCAATCCGCTGCGCACCGAGGCCGTGATGACATCCGCGTCGGCGGGCATCGACGACCTCACCCACACGGGGGACAAGACGACCACGACGGTCGCCATGGACTTCGGACGCATCACGCTCGACCAGGACCTGATCCTGTACCTCTTCGGTACGCCCGGCCAGGACCGCTTCTGGTTCATGTGGGACGACCTGGTGCGCGGCGCCATCGGGGCGATCGTGCTGGTCGACACGAGGCGGCTCGCCGACTGCTTCCCCGCCGTCGACTACTTCGAGAACTCCGGTCTGCCGTTCGTGATCGCGCTGAACGGGTTCGACGGACAGCAGCCGTACAACCCGGACGAGGTCCGGGAGGCGCTGCAGATCGGCCCGGACACCCCGATCATCACGACGGATGCGCGGCACCGGGCCGACGCGAAGTCCGCGCTGATCACGCTCGTCGAGCACGCGCTGATGGCCCGTCTCCGCTAGCACTTCCTCAGCCTGCGGGCAGTCGTGCCGCCTGGGGCGGCACGGGTGGGCGCAGGCGGCACCCCGCTGCGCCGGGTTGCGTTACGCCCCCTGCGGCCACTGGGCTGCCGGGGGCTGTTTCGTTGCCGGGTGCGGGTGGTTCGTGGCCGGTCGCGCAGTTCCCCGCGCCCCTGGGTGGGCTGCCCCTGGCCCGCGTCACGCGTAGAGGCCCCCTCCTGGGCGGAGGGGGCCTCTACGGCGTGTCGCGGCGTCAGCGCCAGCTGTGCGGGGCGCGGAAGCCGGGCTCGCGTTCCAGGCGGCGCCAGCCGGCCCGGACGCGGCCGCCGCCGTGGGTCGGGGCGATCTCGGCGGGGCGGGCGGCGGCGCGGGCGAGGAGGAGGGCCGTGAGGGCGGCGACCTCCTCGGGCTCGGCGTGGCCCTTCTCGACGCGGATGTCGGCAGGGGACATGGTCGTGGCTCCTCGGGTCACTGCGGCGGGTTGCCGTGCTTGCGGGAGGGCAGGTCGGCGTGCTTGGTCTGGAGCATCGCCAGGGACTTGATCAGCACCTCGCGGGTCTCGGCGGGGTCGATGACGTCGTCGACCAGGCCGCGTTCGGCCGCGTAGTAGGGGTGCATCAGCTCGGTCTTGTACTCCTTGACCATGCGGGCGCGCATGGCCTCGGGGTCCTCGGCCTCGGCGATCTGCCGGCGGAAGATGACGTTGGCGGCGCCCTCGGCGCCCATCACCGCGATCTCGTTGGTCGGCCAGGCGTAGGTGAGGTCGGCGCCGATGGACTGGGAGTCCATGACGATGTAGGCGCCGCCGTAGGCCTTGCGCAGGATCAGGGAGATGCGCGGGACGGTCGCGTTGCAGTACGCGTACAGCAGCTTGGCGCCGTGGCGGATGATGCCGCCGTGCTCCTGGTCGACGCCCGGCAGGAAGCCGGGGACGTCCAGGAAGGTGACGATGGGGATGTTGAAGGCGTCGCACATCTGGACGAAGCGGGCGGCCTTCTCGCTGGCCTCGATGTCCAGGACGCCGGCCAGGGCCTGCGGCTGGTTGGCGACGATGCCCACGACCTGGCCGTCGAGGCGGGCCAGGGCGCAGATGATGTTGCGGGCCCAGCGCTCGTGGACCTCCAGGTACTCGCCGTCGTCGACGATCTCCTCGATGACCTTGGCCATGTCGTAGGGACGGTTGCCGTCCGCCGGGACCAGGTCGAGGAGGGTGTCGCCGCGGCGGTCCGCGGGGTCGCCGCACTCGTGGCGGGGCGGGTTCTCCCGGTTGTTCTGCGGGAGCATCGACAGCAGGTAGCGGACCTCGGCGAGGCAGGTCTCCTCGTCGTCGTAGGCGAAGTGCGCCACACCCGAGGTCTCGGCGTGGACGTCGGCCCCGCCCAGACCGTTCTGGGTGATCTCCTCGCCGGTGACCGCCTTGACCACGTCGGGACCGGTGATGAACATCTGCGAGGTGTCGCGCACCATGAACACGAAGTCGGTGAGGGCGGGGCTGTAGGCCGCGCCGCCCGCGCACGGGCCGAGCATCACGCTGATCTGCGGGATGACCCCGGACGCCTTGGTGTTGCGCTGGAAGATGCCGCCGTAGCCGGCGAGCGCCGAGACGCCCTCCTGGATCCGGGCGCCCGCGCCGTCGTTGAGGGAGACCAGCGGGGCGCCGGCCGCGATGGCCATGTCCATGATCTTGTGGATCTTCGTGGCGTGCGCCTCGCCCAGCGCACCGCCGAAGATCCGGAAGTCGTGCGCGTAGACGAAGACCGTCCGGCCCTCCACCGTGCCCCAGCCGGTGATCACACCGTCCGTGTACGGCTTCTTGGCCTCCAGCCCGAACCCGGTCGCCCGGTGCCGCCGCAACTGCTCGACCTCCCGGAACGACCCCGGGTCCACCAGCAGCTCGATCCGCTCCCGCGCGGTCAGCTTACCCTTGGCGTGCTGCGCGGCCGTCGCCTTCTCGCTCGGCCCGGCCAGTGCCTGCGCACGGATCTCGTGCAGCTCGGCCACCCGCCCGCGCGCGTCCGTCGGCTCACCCGGCGCCTCATCCAAAACGGTCATGTAGCGACTCTACGAACCCGACCAAGGAATGCGAGCCGTCGACTCCGTACAGTGTCCGGCGCGTTTTCCTGGTAGCACTGAACAGAACCCCCATGGCATGCAGCCTTTTCGACTGCTCAGGGGGCCTGTTGCTTGTAGAGGTCGCACAAAGTCGTCAGGTGAGAGTCACCTCACATTCATGGGTGGTACATACCACCCCTGGGGTGACGCGCAGGTGCAGTCGGCGGCCCGTCGAGAGGATCCGGACCGTCTCGTCGGCTCGCACCACGGCGCGTACGGGGTGGTCCCAGATGATCTCCAGGGGTCGCCCCGTGCGCGGCGGTTCGCTCACGCAGAGGGTAGCGGTGCGGCCCCGGCGCCGGACCAGCACGCTCGCCCCCGCGGTGGAGGTGAGCGGTCCCGCCGTACCGGCCTGCCAGAAGTTGGCCGCCGTGAGGCCGAGCGGGGGGACGGCGACGGCCTGGCGGCGGCCGTCGTTGGCGAGGACGGTCAGCCGGTGGCGGTCGGTGGCACGGCGGGCGACGGCCCGCGCGGAGGCGCCGGGCATGAGGACGTAGAGGTAGGTGGCGTCGGTCGGGTCCGTGCCGTGGTCGAGCCAGAGGGTCTGCCAGCGGCGGGTGCGGCGCTCGGAGGTGCTGGTGGTGTTGATGTCGGACCAGGCGCCGGTGCGGTCCTCGCGCAGGGTCCGCAGCTCGCCGTCGGGCACGATCCAGCCGCCGTGGCCCTCCAGGTGGGCCCAGTGGCGGCCGCGGACCAGGGCCTGGGTGCCGCCCTCGCCGAGGTTGCGGTTGTCGACGACGGTCTCGACCGGGACGCCGTCCGCGCAGCTGATGCCGGCGCCGAGGCAGACCACCTCGTCGTCGAGGAAGAACCAGGACTTGCGGGCCTCCAGGGTCGAGCCGAGCCCCTTGAGGTGCTGCCCGACGGCCGCGTACTCGCCGTCGGTGGCGCCGCCGACCCAGCGCACGTCGGGCTTGGGCGCGCCCCACTCGCCGCCCGCGCGGTCGGCCAGGCGTCGGGTGGAGACGGTGGTGCCGGGCAGCCGGTACCAGTCGACCGTCGGCCAGAACCAGTCCGTGTACTGGTCGGATCGGGTCCCGTTCGCCCACCAGGTGAGCATGCCGGCGCCGGTGTGCCAGCCTCGCGGGTTCTCGCCGTTGCCGCACTCGTAGTGTGCGATGCGGTCACTGGCCATGGCGAGGCCGGCGGTGAAGGCGGGGCGGCGGTGGACGGCCCGGTCCATGGCGGCGAAGAGCCGGTGCCCGACGGGCTCGGGCGCGGCCTCGACGGGCGCGTCGGCGATCGCGTGCAGCCGGGCCAGGTCGGCGACCGGGAACTGCGGTGCCGTGAGGACCGGGGTGACCGTGTCCCGTTCGATCCAGCCCTTGATCCTCGCGTACCAGCGTTCGCGCTCGGCGGGGCTCGCGCCGCCCGCGAGGACCGCCATGGCGGCGATGATCTGCTGGCCGTGGAAGTGGTCGCCGCGCATGACGTGCAGGTCGTCGCTCTTGAGGTAACCCCGGCTGATGGCCCGCCCGTTGACGGTGTCCATGACGAGTCCGTCGTGGATCAGGGGCGCGTAGGCGTGCTCCACGCTGTCCAGGACGATCTGTCTGCCCGGGTCGGTCACCTCCCACTCGGAGCCCGCCAGCAGGGTGAACAGCCGTCCGAGGCCGTCCAGCATGACCTGACCGTACGTCCCCGAGTAGGCGACCCAGGTGTGCTGCACGAAGGAGCCGTCGGCGTAGAGGCCGTCGCCCTCGGTCACGTAGGGGAAGACCGGCGAGAGGGCGTCGCGGGCCAGGGCGATCTTCTCGGGGGCGCGGCCCAGGATGCCGCGCAGGGCGACGGAGCGGCACAGGTCGACGCGGTTGGCGCCGGTGGAGGTGCCGGAGTAGTCGCGGAGCATCGCCTCGGGGACGAAGTGGTCGACGGCCGCGCAGGCGGCGGTGACGCGGTCGGGGCCGAGCCGGTCGTACAGGGCGGCCGTGATGTCCATCAGGAGGCGGGGGCTGCCGATCTGCCATTCCCACCAGTTGCCGTAGCGGGTGGTGGAGGGGTTGTACACGGTGGCCGAGAGGTGGTCGAGGCCGCGCAGGATGCCGGCGAGCAGGGCCTGGTCGCCGGTGGAGCCCGTGCCCTGCTGGACGTACGCCTGGGTCATGGTCCACAGGCGGCCGTAGGCGAAGGTGATGCCGGCGGGCGGGTCGAAGGGGTGGCCGGGCCACAGGGAGGTGGGGGTGGGGTCCATGGTGGCGTGATGGTCGCGGGCCCGGGCCCCGGTGTCGGCGAGGCGCGAGGCGTACGGTTCGGCGGCGGGGTCGTAGCCGGCGCCGAGGGCGATGGCGAGCCAGCGGTTGCGGAGGGTGTCGTAGGGGTCGGCGCGTACCGCGGCGGGGGCCGGGGCAGCCAGGGCGGGGGTGAGCGCGGCGGCCAGTCCGGTCGCGAGGAGGAAGGCGCGTCGGCTGGGTCCGGCACCGGTACGGCGGGCGTGCGGCCACAGGGAGGTCATGCCCATGTCCCTTCCCCGATCCGGGGTCGGCCAGGCGGCGGTACGGGGGCTGCGGCGGCGAACGGGAGGGGTTACGAAAAGGGGGCCCGACCGCCGTTCCGGTTCGCCTCCGTTCCGGTGCGCCCAGACCCCGACGAGGTGACCATGCGCCTGCTGCTCGTGCATCCCAGCGCCCTGATGTACTCCGAGATCTTCCTGCGCCTGGAACCGCTCGGGCTGGAACGGGTGGCGGGCGCCGCCCGCGACGCGGGCCACGAGGTGCGGGTCGTGGACCGCCAGGTGCTCAGCGAGCGGGTGCTGCGCGACGAGGTGCGGGCGTTCCGGCCCGAGGCGCTCGGGATCTCGCTGAACTACCTGGCGAACATCCCGGAGGCGATCGAGCTGGCGGTGAAGGTGAAGCGGGTGGTCCCGGACTGCTTCGTCTTCTTCGGCGGGCACAGCGTCTCCTTCGTCGCCGAGGACGTGCTGGAGCAGGCGGCCGGGGCGGTGGACGCGGTGGTCCGGGGCGAGGGCGAGCCGGCGATCGCGCCGCTGCTGGAGGCGGTGCGCGACGGCGGGGTCGACGGCGTCCCCGGCATCGTCACCGCCGCCGGACGCGGTCCCGCGCCGCTGATGATGCACGGCATCGACTCCCCGCTCCCGGCCCGCGACCTGATGCGCAACCGGCGCCGCTACTTCATCGGCGAGCTGGACCCGTGCGCCTCCATCGAGTTCACCCGCGGCTGCCCGTGGGACTGCTCGTTCTGCTCGGCCTGGACGTTCTACGGCCGCAGCTACCGCAAGGCCTCCCCCGAGGCGGCGGCCGAGGACCTGGCGCGCATCCGCGAGCCCAACGTCTTCATCGTGGACGACGTGGCCTTCATCCGGCCCGAGCACGGCAACGCCATCGCCGACGAGGTGGAGCGGCGCGGCATCCGCAAGCAGTACTACCTGGAGACGCGCAGCGACGTGCTGCTGCGCCACCCCGAGGTCTTCGAGCGGTGGGCGCGACTCGGCCTGCGCTACATGTTCCTGGGCATGGAGGCCATCGACGCCGAGGGGCTCGACCTGTTCCGCAAGCGGATCAGTCCGGACGAGAACGTCCGTGCGCTGGAGGCGGCCCGGCGGATGGGCATCCAGGTCGCGATCAACCTGATCGTGGACCCGGCCTGGGACGAGGAGCGTTTCCGGGTGGTGCGGGAGTTCGCGCTGTCGGTGCCGGAGATCGTGCACTTCACGGTGATGACGCCGTACCCCGGCACGGAGATCTGGCACACCGAGTCACGCCGCCTGACCACCCGCGACTACCGCCTCTTCGACATCCAGCACGCGGTGGTGCCGACGACGCTGCCGCTGGACCGGTTCTACGAGGAGCTGGTGCGGACCCAGGCCGTGATCAACCGCAAGCACCTTGGCCTCAGGACGGCGTTCGGCGCGGCCCGGATCCTCGGCCGGAACCTGCTGCACGGGCAGACGAACTTCGCGCGGATGCTCTGGAAGTTCAACCAGGTCTACAACCCGCGCCGGCAGTTCGCGGACCACGGCATGCCCGTCCGGTACGAACTCCCGCTGCCGCGGCCCGTCGACGTCGGCGACCGGCGGCAGCTGTACGTGCACACCCGGCCCGCTCCGCAGACGTCGCCGCCACGCCGGTCGTAACCGTTGAAGGCCCCGCGGAATAGGACTAGAGTCGGCACCGTTGAACTGGTTGAACATTCAACATCACGGGCGAACCTTCCTGGAGGACACCATGACCACGACCCCCGACCTCGCGACCCTGACCGGCGAGTACACCATCGACCCGGCCCACACGACGATCGGCTTCACCGCGCGCCACGCCATGGTCACCAACGTCAAGGGCAAGTTCCTCGACTTCAGCGGCACCCTGCACCTGGACGGCACCGACCCGGCGAAGTCCACGGCGACCCTCGACGTCACGATGGACAGCATCGACACGGGTTCCGCCGACCGCGACGGCCACCTCAAGAGCTCGGACTTCTTCAAGACGGACGAGTTCCCGAAGATGACCTTCCGTTCCACCTCGGCGGAGTCCCTCGGCGGCGACGACTACCGCATCACCGGTGACCTCACGATCCTCGGCACCACCCGGCCGATCAGCATCGACCTGGAGTTCAACGGCGCCGCCAAGGACCCGTTCGGCAACGAGCGCGTCGGCTTCGAGGGCAAGGCCGAGATCAAGCGCTCGGAGTGGGGCCTGACCTGGAACGCGGCCCTGGAGACTGGCGGCGTGCTGGTCTCCGACAAGATCAAGCTCAACTTCGACATCTCGGCGATCAAGCAGGCCTGAGCTCGACGTCGGCGGCGGCCCGGACCCGGATACGCCGGCCGGGCCAGCCGATCGTCCGGTAGATCGCGTTGCACTGCGCGATCGAGTCGTCGGCCGGCACCAGGCGGCCCGCGTCGGCGGGGGTCCGCCGCGAGGTGGTGTGCCCGTCGGCCACCACGACCAGGTCGTACCCCCGGCTCAGCGCCTGCCGCGCCGTGGTGTCCACGCAGACCTCCGTGGCGAAACCGGTGACGACGACCTCGGTGACGCCGAGCCCCCGCAGGAGACCGTCGAGGTCGGTGCCGAGGAAGCTGTCGGGGGTGGTCTTGTCGACGACCGGCTCCCCCTCGCGCGGCGCCAGCTCAGGCACCACCCGCCACCCCTCGGTGCCGGGCACCATGCCCTCGTCCCGCTGCCGGACGGTCACCACCGGTACCCCGGCCGCCCTGGCCCGTTCGCTGAGCCCCGCGATCACGGCCACCGTCTCGGCGGCCCGGTGCGCCAGGGCGACGGTGGCGTTCTGCATGTCGATGACGAGAAGCGCGGTACGGGACGGCATGGGCTCACCGTAGCGGCGCCTCCCGCGAGGGCGCCCCGTTCTCCAGCAGTCCCCGCGCCTGGTCGAGGGCCGCGCCGAAGGGGTCAGGGAAGACCCCGAGGCCGTGCGCGACCAGCGCTCCCTCGTGCAGCAGCATCAGGGCCCGCCCCAGACGGTCCGCCCCGGCCGGGTCGACCCGGCGGGCCAGGCCGGTGAACAGCTCCAGCATCCACCGCTTCTGCCCGGTGATGACCGCGTACGCCGGATGGGCCGGGTCGCTGATCTCCGCGTGCGCGTTGATCATGCTGCACCCCTTGGCCCCGTACTCCGCCGCCCACACCCGCGAGGCCTCGAAGACGGCCGCCACCCGGTCCGCCGTCCCCTCCCCCGCCGCGTCCAGCCGGCCGGCGAGCAGCGCCCGCCAGCGCTCGTCGCGTCCGGCCAGGTACTCCACGACGATCTGCTCCTTCGAGCCGAACCGGTCGTACAGCGTCTTCTTGGTCACCCCGGCCTCGGCGGCGATGAGATCCACCCCGACGGCGTGGATGCCGTGCGCGTAGAACAGCCGCTCGGCGGCCTCCAGCACCCGTCGCGCGCCGGGCGTCATCCGGACGCGGCGCGGTTCCTCTTTCGACCCCATGCTGCCCAGTATACCGATCTGTATAGTGGGCACCCGAGACGAGTAAACCGATCTGTCTACTCGGGATGTGGTCGACGTGAACGCCCTGCTCTCGGTCGCCTTCGTACTGTGCTGGAGCTCCGGTTTCATCGGCGCCAAGCTCGGCGCGGGGACCGCGGACGCGAGCACGCTGCTGATGTGGCGGTTCCTGCCGCTCGCGGCGGTCCTGGTCGCCGCCGCGGCCCTCTCCCGGAAGGCGTGGCGGGGCCTGACGCTCCGGGACGCCGGCCGGCAGGTCGCCATCGGCGCGCTCTCCCAGAGCGGCTACCTGCTCAGCGTGTACTACGCCATCCAGCTCGGCGTCTCCAGCGGCACCACCGCCCTGATCGACGGCGTCCAGCCGCTGGTCGCCGGTGCGCTCGCCGGGCCCCTGCTCCGGCAGTACGTGTCCCGCCGGCAGTGGCTGGGACTCTGGCTGGGTCTGGCCGGTGTCGCCACGGTGACCGTGGCCGACGCCGGGGCGTCGGGCGCGGACGTGTCCCGGTGGGCGTACTTCATACCCTTCCTCGGCATGCTGTCCCTGGTGGCGGCCACCTTCCTGGAAGGCCGCTCGCCCAGGCCCGTCGCGCCCCGGGCGGCGCTCACGATCCACTGCGTGACCAGTGCCGTTCTCTTCTCGGCGCTCGCGGTGGGCGCCGGGGCCGCGGTCCCGCCCGCCGACTCCTCGTTCTGGACGGCGACCGCCTGGCTGGTGGTGCTGCCCACCTTCGGCGGCTACGGGCTGTACTGGCTGCTCCTGCGCCGGTCGGGCCTCACCGAGGTCAACACGCTCATGTTCCTCATGGCTCCGGTCACGGCCGTGTGGGGCGCCCTGATGTTCGGCGAGCACTTCGGCGTGCAGACCGCGATCGGCCTGGCCGTGGGCCTCGCGGCCGTCGTGGTCGTGCGGCGCGGGCGAAATCCGGTCGCGCCGCTCGCCGCGAGCCGCTAATGTGCCCGGCGTGAACAGCCCCGAAGCGTCCAGACTCCGGCCACCGGTCCTCCGGTGGCTGTTCGTGATGCCGGGCCGCGGGACGCGCTGAGCGCGTACCCGTAGTCACCGCCGCACACCACCGCCCCCGGACGGCCGTCCGCCGTGTCGTGTTTCGCGTCGACTTCCGGGTGCGGGGTTTCTTTCATGCCGTTCGCTCTTCTTCTGCTGGGCCTTGCCGTGTTCGCCCAGGGAACGTCCGAGTTCATGCTGTCCGGGCTGGTGCCGGACATCGCGAGGGATCTACGGGTCACCGTGCCCGCGGCGGGGGCCCTGACCTCCGCCTTCGCGGTGGGGATGGTCGTCGGGGCGCCGTTGATGGCGGCGCTCGGGCGGCGCTGGTCGCGGCGGGGCGCCCTGCTGGGCTTCCTGCTCGTCTTCCTCGCCGTCCACGTGGTCGGTGCGGTCACCGACCGTTTCGAGGTGCTGCTGGCCACACGGGTGGTGGGTGCGCTGGCCAACGCCGGCTTCCTGGCCGTGGCGCTGGTGACCGCCGCCGGCCTGGTGGCGCCGGGCGCCAAGGGGCGGGCCACGGCCACGCTGCTGGGCGGTGTGACGCTGGCCTGCGTGGTCGGGGTGCCCGCGGGAGCGCTGCTCGGTCAGGTGTGGGGCTGGCGCTCGGCGTTCTGGGCGGTGGCGTTGCTGTCGGTGCCCGCGGTGATCGCGGTGGCCCGGTCGGTACCGGGCGGGGCCGCCGACGCCACGCCTCCCCCGCTGGTGGACGAGGTGCGGTCGCTGCGCAGCCCGCGGCTGCTGCTCGCGCTGCTGCTGGGAGCCCTGGTGAACGGGGCGACCTTCTGCACGTTCACCTATCTCGCGCCGCTGGCCACGGAGGTCGGCGGGCTGGACGACGCGTGGGTGCCGGGGGTGCTCGCGCTGTTCGGGGCGGGCTCGTTCGTGGGGGTGAACGTGGGCGGGCGGTTCGCCGACCGCAGCCCGGCGTCGGTGGTGGCGGCGGGCGGGGCCGCGCTGGGCGCCGGGTGGTGCCTGCTGGCGCTCGGCGCCGGGCACCCGGTCCTGCTGCTCGGGCTCGTGTGCGTGCTGGGCGCGCTGTCCTTCGGGGTCGGCTCCACGCTGATCTCCCAGGTGCTGTACGCGGCACCGGACGCCCCGACCCTGGCCGGCGGTTTCGCGACGGCCGCGTTCAACGTGGGCGCGGCGCTGGGCCCGTGGGCCGGAGGGCTGGCGATCGGCGCGGGGTACGGGTACCGGTCGCCGGCGTGGATCAGCGCGGGGCTCGTCGTCTGCGCCCTGGCCCTGACCGTCGCGACGTCGGCCCGCGGCGCGGTGGGCCGGCCCGACGGGACGGCAGGCGTGCCGCGCCGGCCGTAGAACCCGTGGTGGGGTGAGGTGACCGTGGGGCCCTGATCCTCGTACTGGATGTACTCGGGTCAGGGCCCGGTGCGACGAGAGTGCGTGCGTGGCGTCGCGGGGCAGACGGGAGTTCGACGACGGGGCCTAGAAGCCTCCGCCGAAGTCCCCGCCGCCTCCGAAGCCGCCGCCCCCGCCGAAGTCGCCGCCCCCGAAACCGCCGCCGAAGTCACCGGGGTCGAAGTCCCCGCCCGTGACGTCGCCGCCCTCGTGGCCGCCGAAGTCGCCGTACCCGCCGCCGTAGCCCGCCCCGTACGCCGGACCGGCCATCATGCCGCCGAGCATCGTGCCGACCAGCAGCCCGGGCAGGATGCCGCCGCCGAAGTAGCCGCCGGCCCAGGGGCCGTAGGCCGGGCCCGCGTCCCAGTAGGGGCGCCGGCCGTACTCGGTGTCCACCTCGCGGATCATGGGGTCCTGCCCCTCGGACAACCGGGTCCGGTCGGCCGCGCAGACCGGGACCTGCCGGGTGGTGCCGCCCGGCGGGGTCCAGGTGACGTCGGCGACGGACGGGCCGTGGCGGGGGTCGAAGAAGCAGGGCGGACGGCGTTCGGGCAGCGGCCTGCCCGCGCGCCGGGCCGCGAGCTGGGACAGCGAGAAGCGGCCGTCCTCCAGGGCCTGGGTCACCGCACGGACGTCCTCCGGCCTGCGGGCGTCGGCCATGTACGTCTTGGCCTGCTCGTAGGCGTCGAGGGCCCGTGCGTAGTCCGCGCGCATCGCGTCGTCGGCGCCGGGCTCGCCGGGGTGGAAGTCGAGGCGGTCGAGTTCCTCGCCGAACGCCGTGATGTCCTCGTCGACCACGACCCGCAGCTTCTCCAGCGACTCCCGCTGCTCCGCCTCGCGGCGGCGCCGGTTGCGCCGGGAGACCGTGTAGAGGCCCGCACCGCCGGCCACCACGACCGCTCCCGCCGCGATCAGGGCGCCGGTCGAGACGGCTCCCCCGCCCCCGGAGTCCCAGGACGCCGGGGCGGAGCCGCGGACGCTGCGCAGGGCGTCGTCGACGAAGTCGTTCAGCTGGGCCTTGGCGTCACCCGCGCCCTGGGCGGCCGTGACGAGGTTGTTCACACCCTGCCGGCTCAGCACGCTGCTGTCGGCGCGCGCGTCGAACCGGTCGCCGAGCCGGACACCGTACAGACCGGTGATGCCGGTCTCGGTGCGCAGGTTCTGGAACAGGTTCCCCGTCGGGTAGTCGGCCGGGAGGACCGCGACGAAGACGGGTTCGTCCGCCTCCTCGATCTTGTCGGCGAGCGCGTCGGCGTCCGACTTCGACAACAGGTCGGTGGCGGCCGGGTCCACGTACACCGGACTCTCGCGCAGCGCCGCGCCGATCTCGGAGACATCGGTGGCCGCCTGTGCGCCGGGCGCACCGGCCATCAGCACCGCCAGCGCGGCGATGACCGGCGCGACCAGGAGGCGTATGAGGACTTGGACACGTGCGCCCTTCATACGTTCGAAAGTACCCGAATAGCCCTGAACAAGACATAAGTACGGGTACCGGAAATGACGGGCCGGCCGCGGTCACTCCGCGGGCGCCACCCCCGCCCGCAGCAGCCCGTACGTGTACGCGTCCTCCAGGGCCTGCCAGGAGGCGGCGATGACGTTCTCCGCGACGCCCACCGTGGACCACTCCCCCGTCCCGTCGGTGGTGGAGATGAGGACCCGGGTGGTCGACTGGGTGCCGTGGACGCCCTCCAGGATGCGGACCTTGTAGTCGACGAGGTCCAGCTTGGCCAGCTCCGGGTAGATCTTCTCCAGGGCGACGCGCAGGGAGCGGTCCAGGGCGTTGACCGGGCCGTTGCCCTCGGCGGTGGCGACGATGCGCTCGCCCTTGGCCCAGAGCTTGACCGTCGCCTCGTTGGCGTGGGAGCCGTCGGGGCGGTCCTCGGTGATCGCGCGCCAGGACTCGACGTCGAAGTACTTCAGCGGCCTGCCCTCGGCCTCCGCCCGCAGCAGCAGCTCGAAGCTGGCGTCGGCGGCCTCGTAGGTGTAGCCCGCCAGCTCCCGCTCCTTGACCCGCTCGACGACCCGGCCGACCAGTTCGCGGTCGCCGCCGAGGTCGATGCCCAGCTCCTTGCCCTTCAGCTCGATCGAGGCCCGGCCGGCCATGTCGGAGACCAGCATCCGCATGGTGTTGCCGACCAGCTCGGGGTCGATGTGCTGGTACAGGTCCGGGTCGACCTTGATGGCCGAGGCGTGCAGTCCGGCCTTGTGCGCGAAGGCGGAGACACCCACGTAGGGCTGGTGGGTGGAGGGCGTGAGGTTGACGACCTCGGCGATGGCGTGGGAGATGCGGGTCATCTCGCGCAGCCGGCCCTCGGGCAGCACCTTCTTGCCGTACTTCAGCTCCAGCGCGGCCACGACCGGGAACAGGTTGGCGTTGCCGACGCGCTCGCCGTAGCCGTTGGCCGTGCACTGCACGTGGGTGGCGCCCGCGTCGACCGCGGCGAGGGTGTTGGCGACCGCGCAGCCGGTGTCGTCCTGGGCGTGGATGCCGAGCCGGGCACCGGTGTCGGCGAGCACCGTGGCGACCACGGCCTGGATCTGCGCCGGGAGCATGCCGCCGTTGGTGTCGCACAGGATGACCACGTCGGCGCCCGCCTCGGAGGCGGCCCGTACGACGGCCTTCGCGTACGCGGGGTTGGCGCGGTAGCCGTCGAAGAAGTGCTCGCAGTCGACGAAGACCCGGCGGCCCTGGGCCTTGAGGTGGGAGACCGTGTCCGCGACCATGGCGAGGTTCTCGTCGAGGGTGGTGCGCAGGGCCAGCTCGACGTGCCGGTCGTGGGACTTGGCGACCAGGGTGATCACCTCGGCGCCGGACTCCAGCAGCGCCCTGACCTGGTGGTCCTCGGCGGCGGTGGCGCCCGCGCGACGCGTGGAGCCGAAGGCGACCAGCTGGGCGTGCTGGAAGTCGATCTCCTCGCGGGCGCGGGCGAAGAACTCGGTGTCCCGCGGGTTCGCGCCGGGCCAGCCCCCCTCGATGAAGCCCACGCCGAAGTCGTCCAGGTGCCGTGCGATGGCCAGCTTGTCCGCGACCGTGAGGTTGATGCCCTCGCGCTGCGCGCCGTCGCGCAGGGTGGTGTCGAAGACGTGGAACGAATCGTCGAGTGCGCTGGGTGCGGTCATGATCTGAAGGCTCCTGTATGGGATCTCGGTCTACCGGAATGACCGGTTCCACCGTCCGTCTATGATCCCTCGCGCTCTCTTCCCGGCTGGGGGTGGGCCAGGAAAACGAAAAACCTCTCGCGGGTGCGAGAGGTCTGCGCGCGGGTCGAGGACGACGGTGTCCACCCGTACCTGGTCGTACGTGGTGGTCACTGCGGACCGGCGCGCCTGCTGCCAATAATCATGGCGAACGAGAGCACGTCGGCAGTCTGGCACAGTCCGTCCCCCTGCTCACCGTCCGTCTCAGGATGCGAGCAGCGGCCGTCCGGAACCGGGCGCCCCGCGCGTCGGGGACGCCGTCCCCGTCCGGCCGCTCAGGTCGCGGCGTAGAGGCCGTCCGCCAGGAACTCCCGCACGTGGCCGAGCACCTGCTCCCGGTCCGTGCCGCGCAGTCCGATCGCCACGTGGATGGCGAAACCGTCGAGGAGGGCGCGCAGCCGGGAGGCGAAGCGGTCGGGGTCGACGGCACGGAACTCACCGCGCGAGACCCCTTCGGCGAGCAGCGCGACGAGATCGCGGTGCCAGGCGCCCTCGATGGCGGCCTGCCGGTCGCGGGCGGCGGATTCGGCGGCGGCGCTCTGCGAGCGGTTCCAGACCTCCAGCCACAGCGTCCAGTGCGGGTCGCGGTGGCCTTCGGGGACGTACAGGTCGACGTAGGCGTCGAGGCGTTCGCGGGCGGTGCCGGGCCGGGTGAGCAGGCGTCCGCGCGCGACGCCGAGGCGGCCCTCGCTCCACTCCAGGGTGCGCAGCAGCAGCTCGTCCTTGGAGTGGAAGTAGTAGAGGAGGTGGCCGCTGCTCATGCCGACCTCGCGGCCGAGCGCCGCCATGGTCAGCTTCTCCAGGCCGCGCTCGGCGATCATCTCCATGGCGGCGGCGAGGACGTCCTCGCGGGGCGGTGCGTTCTTCCGCGCTCGCTCCGCACCGGCCATGGCTGACTCCTTCTAGACCCTCGGCTGCTGTTGCGTGATGCAGTGGATGCCGCCACCGCCCGCGAAGATCGTACGGGCGTCCACCAGGGTCACCGTGCGCTCGGGGAAGAGGCGGCGGAAGATGCCCGCCGCGAGTTCGTCGTTCGGGTCGTCGAAGGCGCACAGGACGACGCCGCCGTTGCACAGGTAGTGGTTGATGTACGAGTAGTCGACCCAGTCGCCGTCCTCGTCCTTCAGGACGGTCGGGGCGGGGACCTCGACGACCTCCAGGCGGCGCCCCTGGGCGTCGGTCTGGCCGCGCAGGATCTCCAGGTACGTCCGCGAGCGGGCGTGGTCGGGGTGGGCGGGGTCGCGCTGGCTGTGCACGACGACGGTGCCCGGGCGGGCGAAGGCCGCGACGATGTCGACGTGGCCCTGGGTGCCGTACATCCCGTAGTCGCCGGTCAGGCCGTGCGGGAGCCAGATCGCCTTGGTGGTGCCGAGCTTGGCGTGGATCTCCTCCTCGACCTGCTCACGGGTCCAGCCGGGGTTGCGGCCGGCGCCGAGCTGGACGGTGTCGGTCAGCAGGACCGTGCCCTCGCCGTCGACGTGGATCGCGCCGCCCTCGTTGACGAGCGTGCTGCTCAGCGCGGGGACGCCGGCGAGGTCCGCGACATGGCGGGCGATCTTGGAGTCGTGCTCCCAGCGGGCCCAGTCCTGGGCGCCCCAGCCGTTGAACACCCAGTCCACGGCGGCCAGTCGGCCCTGCCCGTCCGTCACGAAGGTCGGGCCGATGTCCCGCATCCAGGCGTCGTCCAGCTCCCGCTCCACCAGCTCGACGTCCGGCCCGAGCAGCTCGCGCGCGGACTCTCCCTGACCGGGCCCGTGCACCATCGTCACCGGCTCGAAGCGGCGCACCGCACGGGCCACGGAAGCCCAGGCCGCACGGGCCTCGGCCAGCTCCTCGGCGTCGCTGAACGTCGGGTTGGGGCCGGGCCAGGCCATCCAGGTGCGTTCGTGCGGGGCCCACTCGGGGGGCATGCGGAAGGTCATGGAGGTGTCCCAGGGGGTCGGAGGAGGATCAGCCGGAGGAGGATCAGAGGAAGTAGAGACGGTTGAGCGAAACGGACTCGGCCGGCTCGGAGCGCAGCGGTTCCCCGTCGAGGGTGACGAGCCCGGTGCGCTGGTCGACGTCGACGGCGCCGGTACGGGAGTTCAGGCGCAGGTCGGCCGGTCCGATGCCGCGCGTGCCGCGCACGGCGACCCGGCGCCGGCGGGTCGGCATGGTGTCGTTGCCCTGGTCGAGGGCGGCCTGCGCGACGAAGGCCACCGATATCTCGGCCGGGGTGGCGCCGTGGGCACCGAACTGCGGGCCGAGGACCAGCGGTTCGCAGGTGTCGGTGGCCGCGTTGGGGTCGCCGACCACGCCGTACGCCGGGAAGCCCGACTTGAGGACCAGCTGCGGTTTGGCTCCGAAGTGGTCCGGGCGCCACAGCACGATGTCGGCCAGCTTGCCGACCTCGATCGACCCGACCTCGTGGGAGAGGCCGTGGGCGATGGCGGGGTTGACGGTCAGCTTGGCCATGTAGCGCAGGACGCGCTCGTTGTCGTCGTCGCCGTCGGCGCCGAACTGGGCCTTCATCTTGCCCGCCATGGCGAAGGTACGGCGGACCGTCTCGCCGGCCCGGCCCATGCCCTGCGCGTCGGAGGAGGTGATGCCGATGGCGCCCAGGTCGTGCAGCACGTCCTCGGCGCCCATGGTCCCGGCGCGGATGCGGTCGCGGGCCATGGCGGCGTCGCCCGGCAGGTCGGTCTTCAGGTCGTGGACGGAGACGATCATGCCGTAGTGCTCGGCGACCGCGTCCCGGCCGAAGGGCAGGGTGGGGTTGGTGGAGGAGCCGATGACGTTGGGGACGCCGGCCATCTTCAGCACGTTGGGCACGTGTCCGCCGCCGCAGCCCTCGATGTGGAAGGCGTGGATGGTGCGGCCCTCCAGGACGCGGAGGGTGTCCTCGACGGAGAGGCATTCGTTCAGGCCGTCGCTGTGCAGGGCGACCTGGACGTCGTGCTCCTCGGCGACGCGCAGGGCGGTGTCCAGGGCGCGGGTGTGGGCGCCCATGTCCTCGTGCACCTTGAAGCCGGACGCGCCGCCCTCGGCCAGCGCCTCGATCAGCGGGGCGTCGTGGGAGGACGAGCCCCGGCCGAGGAAGCCGATGTTGACGGGCCAGGCGTCGAAGGCGCCGAACGCGTGCTTGAGCGCCCAGGGCGAGTTGACGCCGACGCCCCAGACGGGGCCGAACTCCTGCCCGATGATCGTCGTCACGCCGGAGGCGAGCGACGCCTCCATGATGCGCGGGGAGAGCAGATGGACGTGGGTGTCGACGGCACCGGCGGTGGCGATGAGCCCTTCGCCGGAGACGATGGTGGTGCCGGTGCCGACCACGACGTCGACCCCGTCGAGGGTGTCGGGGTTGCCGGCCCGCCCGATGCCGCTGATCCGCCCCTCGCGGATGCCGATCGACACCTTCCGGATGCCCTGGACCGCGTCGATCACGACGACGTTGCTGATCACGACGTCGCAGGTCTCGCGGACGGCGGCGGCCTTGAGGTGCAGTCCGTCGCGGGCCGTCTTGCCGAAGCCGGCGAGGAACTCGTCACCGGCCAGCTGGCTGTCGGACTCGACGCGGATCACCAGCCCCGAGTCGCCGAGGCGGATGCGGTCGCCGGCGCGGGGCCCGTGGGTGGCGGCGTAGGCGCGCGGGTCGACGTGGACGGACTCGCTGATCTCGCGTCCCTTCGAGCGGCTCATCGCCCGCCTCCTTCCGCCGCTTCCGGCTGACCCGGCTGTTCCGGCTGTCCCGGCTGTCCCGGCTGACCCTGCACGTCCCGTACTCCTTGTTCTTCCCGCACGTCCCGCCCTTCCCGGGCGACCCCCAGGTATCCGCAGGCGGCGGCCCGGCGGAGGGCCTCCGCCTTCGCCCCCGGTGCGTCCAGCGGTCCGTCGACCAGGCCGGCGAAGCCGATCGCGATCCGTCGTCCGCCGATCGGCACGAGGCCGACCTCGGCGCTCTCCCCCGGCCCGAAACGGACCGAGGACCCGGCGGGGACGGCCAGACGCATGCCGTAGGCCCGTTCGCGGTCGAAGTCGAGGCGCGGGTTGGCCTCGAAGAAGTGGAAGTGGGAGGTCACGGAGACCGGCACGGTCGCGGTGTTGGTGACCGGCAGCCGCACCGCCGCCTCGGGCTCGGCGTGGTCGGGCCCGGGCAGCAGGGCACCCGGCGCCTCGTCACCGAGACCGCCGCCGATGGGGTCGGAGACGACGGCGAGCCGGGACCCGTCGTCGAAGACGGCCTCCACGTGCACCTCGGTGACCACGTCCGCGACGCCGGGCAGCACGTCGTCGGGGCCGAGCACGGACCGGGCGCGCTCGATCGCCTCGGCGAGCCGGGCGCCGTCGCGCGCGGCCTCGCACACGGTGTCCGCGATCAGCGCGGTCGCCTCCGGCACATTGAGCCGCAGCCCCCGGGCACGGCGGGCCCGGGCCAGCTCGGCCGCCCCGAAGAGCAGCAGCCGGTCACGTTCCGTGGGAGTCAGTCTCACGACGTGGCACCTCCTTGCCGTCCACACATTAGAGCATCACTCTAAACATCGATTCCCCGTGACGGAACCATTGACGGACGGTACAGGCGGACGTCACATTGAGCGTCGCTCAAATCGTCGCTCACATCCCTGGACGGCCGTCGAAGGAGACCAGCCATGCCGATCGAACAGCGCGGAGTCGACACCATCCCCGAGGAGGAACGCACCAGCGGGCCACGGGATCTCGTCTCGATCCTGCTGGGCTCCAACCTCTGCCTGGGCGTGATCGTCTTCGGCTGGCTGCCGCCGTCCTTCGGCCTGGGCTGGTGGGCGTCGGTCGGCTCGGTGGTGGCGGGCACGGTGGTCGGCACGGCCCTCACCGCGCCGCTGGCCCTGATCTCGCTGCGCACCGGCACCAATCTGTCCACGTCCTCCGGCGCCCAGTTCGGGGTGCGCGGACGGCTGGTCGGCTCGGTGGTCGGGCTGCTCCTGGCCCTCGGCTACACCGCGCTGACCGTGTGGATCGGCGGGGACGTGGTGATGGGCGTGCTCGGCCGGCTCGTCGGTCTGCCGCAGGGCGGCGCCGCGTACGCCGTCGTCTACGGACTGCTCGCCGCGGCGACCGTCGCGGGCGCGGTCTACGGGTACCGGGTGCTGCTGGCGATGTCCCGGGTGCTGGCCTTCGGGATGACCGCCCTGCTGGTCCTCGGTCTGATCGCCTACGCCCCCGACTTCACGACCGCCGCGCTGCCCGAGGCGGGCGGGTACCTGCTGGGCGGGTTCTGGCCGACCTGGCTGCTGGCCGCCGTGGCCGCCGGCCTCTCCGGGCCGATCGCCTTCATCACGCTGCTCGGCGACTACACCCGCTACATCTCCCCCGCCCGTTTCTCCTCCCGCCGGGTGCTGCGCGCGACCTGGCTGGGGCTGATGCTGGGTCTGCTGGTGCCGCAGCTCTTCGGCACCTTCACCTCGTACGCCGCCCGCGCCGCCCTGGACTACGCCGGCCCGCTGGTCGACGCCGCGCCCACCTGGTACCTGGTGCCGCTGCTGCTCGCCGCCTCCGCGGGCTCGGTCGGCAACGCGGGGCTGATGCTGTACTCCATGGGCCTGGACCTGGACGCCATCCTGCCGCGCGCCTCCCGGGCCCGGGCCACCTGCGCCGTCGCGGTCGTCGCCACGGCCTGCGTCTTCTTCGGCCACTTCGCCTGGGACGCGCAGTCGGCGATGACGTCCTTCGTGCTGCTGCTGACCGCGATCGGCACCCCGTGGGCGGTCGTCACCCTCATCGGCTTCGTCCGCTGCGGCGGACGGTACGACGCCGACGCGCTCCAGGTCTTCAACCGCCGGGCGCGGGGCGGGACCTACTGGTACCGCGCCGGCTGGAACGTGCCGGCCACGGCGGCCTGGGCGGCGGGCGCGCTGGTCGGCGTGCTGGCGGTCTCCCTGCCGTCGTACGAGGGTCCGCTGCTGGCGCTCACCGGCGGCGTGGACTGCAGCTTCCTGCTGTCGGGGCTGGTGGGCGGGGTGGTGTACGTGCTCCTGCCACAGCCCCGGGCCCACGCACCGCGGAGCGCGGGACCCGCCGGCTCAGCCCGTCCGGCGCTCGAGGACGAGGCCGTCTAGGCCGGAGCGGGGGCCCGGGGCGAAGCCCCCGGCCAGGCCCGCCCCGGCGCCGGGCGGTCCTCAGACCAGCTGGTGCATCCAGCCGTGCTTGTCCTCGGCGGTGCCGCGCTGGATGTCCAGCAGCGCGTCGCGCAGCCGCTGGGTGACCTCGCCGGTCTCGCCGCCGCTCTGCTGCCACTGGGCCCCGGCGCGCTTGACCGTGCCGACCGGGGTGATCACGGCCGCCGTACCGCAGGCGAAGACCTCGGTCAGGGTGCCGTTCTCCGAGTCGCGCTGCCACTGGTCGACCGAGATCCGGCCCTCCTCGGCCTCATAGCCGAGGTCACGGGCGACGGTGAGCAGGGAGTCGCGGGTGACGCCCTCCAGGATGGAGCCGGTGAGCGAGGGCGTGACGATCTTGTTTCCGTACACGAAGTACAGGTTCATGCCGCCCAGTTCCTCGACCCACTTGTGCTCGACCGCGTCGAGGTAGCAGACCTGGTCGCAGCCCTTGGCGGCCGCCTCGGCCTGCGCGAGCAGGGAGGCCGCGTAGTTGCCGCCGGTCTTGGCGTCGCCCATGCCGCCGGGGACGGCGCGGACGCGGTCCTCGGAGACCCAGATGGAGACGGGCTTGACGCCGCCCGGGAAGTAGGCGCCGGCCGGGGAGGCGATGACCAGGAAGAGGTACTCGCCCGCGGGCTTCACGCCCAGGCCGACCTCGGTCGCGATCATGAACGGGCGCAGGTAGAGGGACTCCTCGCCGCCGTGCGCCGGCACCCACTTCTCGTCCTGGCGCACCAGCGCGTCGCACGCCTCGATGAAGGTCTCCACCGGCAGCTCCGGCATGCCGAGCCGGCGCGAGGACGCCTGGAAGCGCTGCGCGTTCTTCTCCGGGCGGAAGGTGGCGACGCTGCCGTCGGGCCGGCGGTACGCCTTCAGGCCCTCGAAGATCTCCTGCGCGTAGTGCAGGACCATGGTGGCCGGGTCGAGGGAGAGCGGGGCGTACGGGACGAGCTGTCCGTCGTGCCAGCCACGGCCCTCGGTCCACTTGATCGTCACCATGTGGTCGGTGAAGTGGCGGCCGAACCCGGGGTTGGCCAGGATCGCCTGGCGCTCTGCGTCGGAGAGCGGGCTGGCGGAGGGCTTGAGCTCGATCGTGGGCGTCGTCATGGGTTGATGTCCTTCACCGGTTTGATTGTGACGGGCCGCTGTCACGCCCGTACGGCCGGTGGCCGGTGCTAGGACGTCCGAGCATTCCCTCAAGTCGCGGCTTCGCGTTCGATTATCGCGCGTGTCCCGCGACGGATGAAACGGGGTGAATGCGGCCCAGGGTTCGATGGTCGCACCTGGCGGACGCAGGAGAAAGCCGCCGGGTGCCTTGTTTTTCGGACCCGGCGGCTTCGAAAGGTTGGATTTCGAGCGTGCCGGGTCAGCCGGCTACGCGTACGGCGAGGGCGTCGCCGATCTCCGAGGTGGAGCGGGCGGGCTTGTCGCCGCGCTCGCCGAGATCGGCGGAGACCGCGTCGTCGATGCGGGCGGCCTCGGCCTCGTAGCCGAGGTGGCGCAGGAGCAGGGCGACGGAGAGGACCGTGGCGGTGGGGTCGGCCTTGCCCTGGCCGGCGATGTCGGGCGCGGAACCGTGGACCGGCTCGAACATCGAGGGGAACTCGCCGGACGGGTTGATGTTCCCGCTCGCGGCGACGCCGATGCCGCCGGAGACGGCCGCGGCGAGGTCGGTGATGATGTCGCCGAACAGGTTGTCGGTGACGATGACGTCGAAGCGCTCGGGCTGGGTGACGAGGTAGATCGTCGCCGCGTCGACGTGCATGTACTCGGTGGTGACCTCGGGGTACTCCTCGGCCACCTTGTTGAAGACGTTCGTCCACAGGTGACCGGCGAAGGTCAGCACGTTGTTCTTGTGGATCAGCGCCAGCTTCTTGCGCGGGCGGGCCTGCGCGCGGGCGAAGGCGTCGCGCACGACGCGCTCGACACCGTAGGCCGTGTTGACGGAGACCTCGGTGGCGACCTCGTGCTCGGTGCCCTTGCGGATGGTGCCGCCGTTGCCGGTGTACGGGCCCTCGGTGCCCTCGCGGACGACGACGAAGTCGATCTCCGGCTGGCCGGCGAGCGGGGTGGCGACGCCGGGCAGGAGCTTGCTCGGGCGGAGGTTGACGTGGTGGTCGAAGGCGAAGCGGAGCTTGAGCAGGAAGCCGCGCTCCAGGACGCCGGACGGCACGCTCGGGTCACCGATCGCGCCGAGGAGGATGGCGTCGTGGGCCTTGAGGGCGTCGAGGTCGGCGTCGGTGAGGGTCTCACCGGTGGCGTGGTACCGCCGGGCACCGAAGTCGAACTCCTTGGTCTCCAGCTTCACATCCTGCGGAAGGACGGCGGAGAGGACCTTCAGACCTTCGGCCACGACCTCCTGGCCGATGCCGTCACCGGGAATCACTGCGAGTTTGATGCTGGGAGACATGACGGCACCCTACTGCTCGTCCCACGGGATGACATGCGGCGTCCGGCATTCGGACGCCACTGTCGTCCGCGCGGCTCAGTGACCGGTGGCGCCGCCGTTGTCCCGGCGGTCGAGGGCGCGCTGGAGGGCGGCGGCCGCGTTCTTGCGGTCGGAGTCGCTCGTACGGGAGAGGTGGCGGACTCGGCGGCGGACGGTGGTCTCGGCCATGGGAATCGACTCCTTCGGCACAGCACACGGAAGGGTGCGGAGAAAGGGGATTGCGTGAGGCCGGAAGGGGCGGGGAGCGCGATGCCGCAGGGGTTGCCTGCACGGGGCCCGGCTCACGACCGCCCTTCGCTCGATCGAGCGGGACGTTCGGCTCCTACAAAACTAAGGGAGCGCGGAGCGTCTGTCTCCACAATTACTCGGACTTCCTACTATCTGAGACGGTGGCCTCGGCCACACCGCACCGACCTGCGAAAACGCCGACGGGCCAGGTCGGGTGACCTGGCCCGTCGGCGGGCGTACCGAGGGGGCGTCAGCCCATGTGCGGGTACGTGTAGTCGGTCGGGGCGACCAGCGTCTCCTTGATGGCGCGGGTCAGCGTCCAGCGCATCAGGTTCTGCGGGGCACCGGCCTTGTCGTTGGTGCCGGAGGCACGGCCGCCGCCGAAGGGCTGCTGGCCGACGACGGCGCCGGTCGACTTGTCGTTGATGTAGAAGTTGCCGGCCGCGTAGCGCAGCTTCTCCATCGTGTACGCCGCCGCAGCGCGGTCGTTGGAGATGACCGAGCCGGTGAGGGCGTAGTCGGAGACGGACTCCATCTGGGTCAGCATCTCGTCGTACTTGTCGTCCTCGTAGACGTGCACGGCGAGGATCGGGCCGAAGTACTCGGTGCGGAAGACCTCGTTCTCCGGGTCGGTGCACTCGATGACCGTCGGGCGGACGAAGTAGCCGACCGAGTCGTCGTAGGAGCCGCCGGCGACGATCGTGCAGGCGTCGTCCTCCTTGGCGCGGTCGATGGCGGCCTTGTTCTTGGCGAAGGACCGCTCGTCGATGACGGCGCCGATGAAGTTCGACAGGTCGGTGACGTCACCCATGGTGAGGTAGTCGACCTCGGCGGCGAACTCCTCCTTGAAGCCGTCGTTCCAGATGGACGCCGGGATGTACGCGCGGGAGGTGGCGCTGCACTTCTGGCCCTGGTACTCGAAGGCACCACGGGTCAGCGCGGTCTTGAGGACGGCGCGGTCGGCGCTCGGGTGGGCGACCAGGAAGTCCTTGCCGCCGGTCTCGCCGACCAGGCGCGGGTAGGTGCGGTACTTCTCGATGTTGTTGCCGACCGTCTTCCACAGGTGCTGGAAGGTCTTGGTCGAGCCGGTGAAGTGGATGCCCGCGAGGTCCCGGTGCTCCAGGGCGACCTCGGAGACCGCGATGCCGTCGCCGGTGACCAGGTTGATGACGCCCTTGGGCAGCCCGGCCTCCTCCAGCAGCTGCATCAGCAGCACGGCGGCGTGGGTCTGCGTCGGGGACGGCTTCCAGACCACCACGTTGCCCATCAGGGCCGGGGCGGTGGGCAGGTTGGCCGCGATCGCGCTGAAGTTGAAGGGCGTGATCGCGTAGACGAAGCCCTCCAGCGGACGGTGGTCCATGCGGTTCCACACGCCCGGGGAGTTGGCCGGGGGCTGCTCGGCCAGGATCTGGCGGGCGTAGTGGACGTTGAAGCGCCAGAAGTCGACCAGCTCGCAGGGGCTGTCGATCTCGGCCTGCTGGGCCGTCTTGGACTGGCCGAGCATGGTGGAGGCGGCGATGGTCTCGCGCCACGGGCCGGACAGCAGCTCGGCGGCGCGCAGGATGATCGCCGCGCGGTCGTCGAAGGACATCGCGCGCCACGCGGGGGCGGCGGCCAGGGCGGCGTCGATCGCGTCCTGGGCGTCCTGCTGGGTGGCGTTGGCGTACGTGCCCAGGCGCGCCTTGTGGTTGTGCGGCTGCACGACGTCGAAGCGCTCACCGCCGCCCATCCGCTTCACACCGCCGATGGTGCAGGGCAGGTCGATCGGGTTGTCGGCCAGCTCCTTGAGCTTGGCCTCCAGACGGGCACGCTCGGGCGAGCCGGGGGCGTAGCCGTGCACCGGCTCGTTGACGGGGGTGGGGACCTGGGTCACAGCGTCCATGGGTTCCGTTACTCCTTGACTTGAGCGGGTTGTGCGAGCGGGTGCGGGCTCAGCCCTTGCTCACCATCGAGCGGGCGAAGAACCGGAGGTTGGCCGGCTTCTCCGCCAGACGGCGCATGAAGTAGCCGTACCAGTCGGTGCCGTAGGCGGTGTACACGCGCATGCGGTGGCCCTCGGCGGCGAGCCGCAGGTGCTCGTCGCCGCGGATGCCGTACAGCATCTGGAACTCGTACTCGTCGAGCTTGCGCCCGGCGGTGCGGGCCAGCTCCTGCGCGATGGAGATCAGGCGCGGGTCGTGGGACCCGATCATCGGGTAGCCCTCGCCCTCCATCAGGGTCCGCAGGATGCGCACGTACGCCTTGTCGATCTCATGGCGCTGCTGGTAGGCGACCTCGGCGGGCTCCTTGTAGGCGCCCTTCACCAACCGTACGCGAGAGCCGTTGTCGGCGAGCCGGCGCGCGTCGGCCTCGGTGCGGAAGAGGTAGGCCTGGATGACGCAGCCGGTCTGCGGGAAGTCCTTCCGCAGCTCCTCGTGGATGGCGAACATCGAGTCGAGGGTGGTGTGGTCCTCGGCGTCGAGGGTGACGGTGGTGCCGATCGCGGCGGCGGCCTCGACGACCGGGCGGACGTTCTTCAGGGCCAGCTCGTGGCCGCCGTCCAGCGCCTGGCCGAACATCGACAGCTTCACGGACATCTCGGCGCGGGTGCCGAGGTCCAGCGGCTTGAGCCGGTCGATCAGCTCCAGGTACGCGTCGCGGGCGGCCTCGGCCTGCTCGGGGGTGGTGATGTCCTCGCCGACGACGTCCATCGTCAGCTCCAGGCCCTGGTCGGTCAGCTCCCGGATGATCGGGACGATCTGGTCGACCGTCTCGCCGGGGATGAACCGGTCGACGACCGGCTTGGTCACGGGCGCGGCGGAGACCAGCCGACGCATCCGGTCGCTGCGGGACGCGGCGAGAATCACGGGACCCAGCACGGGGCACCTCCACTTACCAACCAACACAGGGCCGCCACCCGACGTTTCGGGAACGGCACGGAGAACCACCGTGAAATCTAAGGATGACCCCGATCGTGGGCCATCGACAGCTGTCACGCATCCGTGCGGCGGATCTCAGACAGATGTATGAAGGCGGCGCACAAATGCGGCAGAATGCCCGCGTGACGTCGGATTCCAGAGGTTCCGCAGGCTCCGGGAGCACCAGTGGTGACTACCAGGAGCTGGTCGACGAGATCTCCGAGCTGCTGGGCGCCCCCGCGACCCTGGAGAACCGCGACTTCGAGCTGATCGCCTTCGGCGCCTACGACAGCGAGGGCGACCTCGACCCGTCCGCCCTGGATCCGGTGCGCACCCGCTCGATCCTGACCCGGCGCTCCACCGCGGCCGTCCGGGCCTGGTTCGAGGGCTTCGGCATCGCCCGCGCCAAGGGCCCGGTCCACATTCCGCCGACCCCCGAGGCGGGAGTCCACCGCGGACGCACCTGTCTGCCGGTACGCCATCGGGGTGTCGTCCTCGGTTATGTGTGGCTCCTGGACACCGACCCCGGACCGACCGAGCGGCAGCTGGCCGCCGCCATGGAGGTCACCGGCCGGATCGGCGCGCTGCTCGCGGACGAGGCGCAGCACGGCGCGGACCTGAGCCGGGAGCTGCGGGCGGTGCTGACCGCCGAGCGCGACTGGCAGCGGGACATGGCGGTGGCCGAGCTGCGCACCGCGCTCGGCGCCCGCGCGGACACCCCGCACGCGGTGGTGTGCGTGGCGCCCTGGCCGTCGGCCGATCCCGACGACGCCCCGTCGGTGCGCACGGTGCCGGGGGCGACGGCGCTGTGCACGGTGCCGTGGGGCACGTCGGCCCAGTCGCTGGCGCTGCTGGTGCGGCTGCGCTCGGCGGACGTGCTGACCCCGGCGGCCTCGGCGGCGGGGCGGCTGCTGGAGCGGGCACGGGGTGCGTCGGCCGGGGCCGCCCGGTCGGCGGCCGGGGCCGTGGCGGCGGCCCGGACGGGTGCGGGGGCGGCGGCGGGGGTGTCGGCCCCACGGAGCGGACTGGCGGAGCTGGGGGCGGCCTGGCGGGAGGCGTCGGCGGCGGCCCGGGCGGCTCGCGCCGAGAGCCGGTTCGCCCCGGTCGCCGAGTGGACGTCCATCGGGGCGTTCCGACTGCTGACCGAGCTGCCGGAGGGGTCGGCCCACGATCCGGCCGTGCGGGTGCTGCTCTCCCCCGCCCACCGCGAACTGGCCCGCACCGCCGAGGTCTACCTGGACTGCGCGGGTCAGGCCGGCCGCACGGCCGCCGAGCTGGGCATCCACCGCCAGACCCTGTACTACCGCCTCTCCCGCGTCGAACAGCTCACGGGACTGGACCTGGACGACGGTGAGGACCGGCTGCTGCTGCACATGGCGCTGAAGCGCGCCCGGCTGTAGCCGGGTCGGACAGGTGACGTCGCACCGGGTCCGGGTACGGCGCCGGGAGGCGCACGGAGAACGCCGGACGGACGGGAGATCCCAGTCCGTCCGGCGTCCGGGGAAGAGCCGTTCGGGGTGAACGGGTTCCGGGGGCGGCGGCTCCCGGAGGCGGTCGCTCAGACCAGGTTCACCGACCGGGCCGACGTCGCGCCGATCTCGGCCGCGACCTCCGCCAGCACCGCGGAGGGCACCGTGTCGTCGACGGTGAGCACGGCCAGCGCCTCGCCGCCGACGGTCGCGCGGGCGACCTGCATACCGGCGATGTTGATGCCGGCCTCGCCGATGACGCGGCCGACGGTGCCGACGACGCCGGGACGGTCCTCGTAGCGCAGGACGAGCATGTGGTCGGCGAGGGCCAGGTCCACGTCGTACTCGCCGACGGCGACGATCTTCTGGAGGTGCTTGGGGCCGGCCAGCGTGCCGGAGACCGACACCTCCTCGCCGTCCTGGAGGGTGCCGCGCACGGTGACCACGTTGCGGTGCTCGGGGGACTCCGAGCTGGTGGTCAGGCGGACCTCGACGCCGCGCTCCTGGGCGAAGAGCGGGGCGTTGACGTAGGACACGGTCTCGTCGACGACGTCCTCGAAGACGCCCTTGAGGGCGGACAGCTCCAGCACCTTCACGTCGTGCTGGGTGATCTCGCCGTAGACCTCGACGTCGAGGCGGACGGCGACCTCGCCGGCGAGCGCGGTGAAGATGCGGCCGAGGCGCTCGGCGAGCGGCAGACCGGGCTTGACGTCCTCGGCGATGACACCGCCCTGGACGTTGACCGCGTCGGGGACCAGCTCACCGGCGAGGGCGAGACGGACCGACTTGGCGACCGCGATGCCGGCCTTCTCCTGGGCCTCGTCGGTGGAGGCGCCGAGGTGCGGGGTGCAGACGACCTGGTCGAACTCGAAGAGCGGCGAGTCGGTGCAGGGCTCCTTGGCGTACACGTCGAGGCCGGCGCCGGCGACGCGGCCCTCCTTGAGCGCCGAGTACAGCGCCTCCTCGTCGACGATGCCGCCGCGCGCGGCGTTGACGATGCGGACGCTCGGCTTGACCTTGCGCAGCGCCTCGTCGCCGATCAGACCGAGGGTCTCGGGGGTCTTGGGGAGGTGGACGGTGATGAAGTCGGAGACCTCCAGCAGCTCGTCCAGCGACAGCACCTTGACGCCCATCTGCGCGGCGCGCGCGGGCTGCACGTAGGGGTCGTAGGCGACGACCTTCATGCCGAAGGCCGACATGCGCTGGGCGACCAGGGCGCCGATGCGGCCGAGGCCGACGACGCCGAGGGTCTTCTCGGCCAGCTCGACGCCGGTGTACTTGCTGCGCTTCCACTCGCCGTTCTTCAGCGCGGCGTTGGCCTGCGGGATGTTGCGGGCGGTGGCGACGATCAGGCCGCAGGCCAGCTCGGCGGCGGTCACGATGTTGGAGGTCGGGGCGTTGACCACCATGACGCCGGCCTTGGTGGCGGCGGAGACGTCCACGTTGTCCAGGCCGACACCGGCGCGGGCGACGACCTTGAGCTTCTTGGCGGCGGCGATGGCCTCGGCGTCGACCTTGGTGGCGGAGCGGACCAGGATCGCGTCCACGTCGGCGATGGCGGGGAGCAGCTCGGCCCGGTCAGCGCCGTTGCAGTGGCGGATCTCGAAGTCGGGGCCGAGCGCGTCCACGGTCGCGGGCGACAGCTCTTCGGCGATGAGTACGACGGGTTTCGAGCTCACGTGAGTCCTCACAAGTCCAATGCGGACGGCCGTCCCGACGGCCGCATTCGGTGTCGCTGAGCCGCGTGGAAGACGCACGACGCTGTGGGCCTGACGCGTATGTTGTGCAGCAGTCTAGTGGCGTGGCGGACGTCGTCCTGCGCCTCTGCGGAAGGATCACCCGTCCGTGGCTGGACGGGTTGGACAACGCCGTACCTCCGACGTTACCCCGGGTTCGCCGAAGGGGCCGGGGCGATGTCGCCCCGGCCCCCGGCGCTGAGGCTTACGCCTCCTCGTCGACCCAGCTCATGAGCTTGCGCAGCTCCTTGCCGGTGGTCTCCAGCAGGTGCTCGGAGTCCTGCTTCTTGTACTCGTTGTACTTCTTCAGACCGCCGTGGTACTCGTCCATCCAGTTCTTGGCGAAGGTGCCGTCCTGGATCTCGGCGAGGACCTTCTTCATCTCGGCCTTGGTGGCGTCGGTGATGATCCGCGGGCCGGTGACGTAGTCGCCCCACTCGGCGGTCTCGGAGATCGACCAGCGCATCTTCTCCAGGCCGCCCTCGTACATGAGGTCCACGATCAGCTTCAGCTCGTGCAGGCACTCGAAGTAGGCGATCTCCGGCTGGTAACCGGCCTCGGTCAGGGTCTCGAAGCCCGCCTTGACCAGCGCGGCGGTGCCACCGCACAGCACGGCCTGCTCGCCGAAGAGGTCGGTCTCGGTCTCCTCGGTGAAGGTCGTCTTGATGACGCCGGCGCGGGTGCCGCCGATGCCCTTCGCGTACGACAGGGCCAGCGCGAAGGCGTTGCCGGAGGCGTCCTGCTCGACGGCGGCGATGCAGGGAACGCCGCGGCCCTCCTCGTACTGACGGCGCACCAGGTGGCCCGGGCCCTTGGGGGCGACCATGCAGACGTCCACGCCGGCCGGGGGCTTGATGAAGCCGTAGCGGATGTTCAGGCCGTGACCGAAGAACAGGGCGTCGCCGTCCTTCAGGTTGTCCTTGATGTCCTTCTCGTAGACCTCGGCCTGGATGGGGTCCGGGACCAGGATCATGATGACGTCGGCCTCGGCGGCGGCCTCGGACGGGCTCACCACGCGCAGGCCCTGCTCCTCGGCCTTGGCCTTGGACTTGGAGCCCTCGTGCAGACCGACGCGCACGTCGACGCCGGAGTCGCGCAGCGACAGGGCGTGGGCGTGGCCCTGGCTGCCGTACCCGATGACCGCGACCTTGCGGCCCTGGATGATGGACAGGTCGGCGTCGGCGTCGTAGAACAGCTCGGCCACTGGGTTCTCTCCTTGAGTGCAGGTGTTGCGTCCCACCGTATGCCGGTGGGGGGAAGGGAAGTTTCGGGGTCTCGGAATGCGGGCGGCCGGCGGGACCGCGGCCGCCCGTTTCCGTCGGTATGCGGACCGTTTTCCGCTGTTACGCGGACCGGTCGAGTGCGCGCAGCGAGCGGTCCGTGATCGAACGGGCGCCGCGGCCGATGGCGATCGTGCCGGACTGGACGAGTTCCTTGATGCCGTACGGTTCCAGCATCCGGAGCATGGCCGACAGTTTGTCGCTGCTGCCGGTGGCCTCGATGGTGACGGCCTCCGGGGAGACGTCGACGGTCTTGGCGCGGAAGAGCTGGACGATCTCGACGATCTGGGAACGCGTCTCGTTGTCGGAGCGCACCTTCACCAGAACGAGTTCGCGCTGGACGGCCTGGGTGGGCTCCAGCTCGACGATCTTGAGCACGTTCACCAGCTTGTTGAGCTGCTTGGTGACCTGCTCCAGCGGGAAGTCCTCGACGCTCACCACGATGGTGATGCGGGAGATGTCGGGGTGCTCGGTGACGCCGACGGCGAGGGAGTCGATGTTGAAGCCGCGGCGGGAGAAGAGGGCGGTGATCCGCGCCAGGACGCCGGGGGTGTTCTCCACCAGGACGGAGAGCGTGTGCTTGGACATGGTCTCTTCGGTCTCTCTCGCTCAGTCGTCTTCGTTGTCGCCGAAGTCGGGGCGGACGTCCCGGGCGGCCATGATCTCGTCGTTGGAGGTGCCGGCGGCGACCATCGGCCAGACCATCGCGTCCTCGTGGACGATGAAGTCGACGACGACGGGGCGGTCGTTGATGGAGTTGGCCTCCTCGATGACCTTGTCGAGGTCGGCCGGGTCCTCGCAGCGGATGGCGTAGCAGCCCATGGCCTCCGACAGCTTGACGAAGTCGGGGACCCGGGTGCCGCGGGCCTCCGGGTTGACGTCGTCCGGGCCGGAGTGCAGCACGGTGTTGGAGTACCGCTGGTTGTAGAACAGGGTCTGCCACTGGCGGACCATCCCGAGGGCGCCGTTGTTGATGACGGCGACCTTGATCGGGATGTTGTTCAGGGCGCAGGTGGTCAGTTCCTGGTTGGTCATCTGGAAGCAGCCGTCGCCGTCGATCGCCCAGACGGTCCGGTCGGGGACGCCGGCCTTGGCACCCATGGCGGCCGGGACGGCGTAGCCCATGGTTCCGGCGCCGCCGGAGTTCAGCCAGGTGGCGGGCTGCTCGTACTGGACGAAGTGCGCGGCCCACATCTGGTGCTGGCCGACGCCGGCCGCGAAGACCGTGCCCTCGGGGGCGAGCTGCCCGATGCGCTCGATGACCGCCTGCGGGGAGAGCGACCCGTCCTCCGGCTGGTCGTAGCCGAGGGGGTAGGTGTCGCGCCAGCGGCTGAGGTCCTTCCACCAGGCGCTGTAGTCGCCCGTGTTGCCCTCGCTGTGCTCCTTCTGGACGGCCTGCACGAGGTCGGCGATGACCTCGCGGGCGTCGCCCACGATCGGCACGTCGGCGGCGCGGTTCTTGCCGATCTCGGCCGGGTCGATGTCGGCGTGGACGATCTTGGCGTACGGGGCGAAGCTGTCCAGTTTGCCGGTGACGCGGTCGTCGAAGCGGGCGCCGAGGGCGACGATCAGGTCGGCCTTCTGCAGCGCGGTGACGGCGGTGACCGCACCGTGCATGCCCGGCATCCCCACGTGCAGCGGGTGGCTGTCGGGGAACGCGCCGAGCGCCATCAGCGTGGTGGTGACGGGCGCTCCGGTGAGTTCGGCAAGGACCTTCAGCTCGGCGGTGGCCTGCGCCTTGAGGACGCCGCCGCCGACGTAGAGGACCGGCCGCTTGGCGGCGGTGATGAGCTTGGCGGCCTCGCGGATCTGCTTGGCGTGCGGCTTGGTGACCGGGCGGTAGCCGGGCAGGTCCATCACCGGCGGCCAGGAGAAGGTGGTCTTCTTCTGGAGGATGTCCTTGGGGATGTCGACCAGGACCGGGCCGGGGCGGCCGGTGGAGGCGATGTGGAACGCCTGCGCGATCACCCGGGGGATGTCCTCGGCCTTGGTGACCAGGAAGCTGTGCTTGGTGACCGGCATGGTGATGCCGACGATGTCCGCCTCCTGGAAGGCGTCCGTGCCGATCGCGGAGGACACCACCTGGCCGGTGATCGCGACCAGCGGCACGGAGTCCATGTGCGCGTCGGCGATCGGGGTGACCAGGTTGGTGGCGCCGGGGCCGGAGGTCGCCATGCAGACGCCCACCTTGCCGGTGGCCTGCGCGTAGCCGGTGGCCGCGTGGCCGGCGCCCTGCTCGTGGCGGACCAGGACGTGGCGCACCTTGGTGGAGTCCATCAGCGGGTCGTACGCCGGGAGGATGGTGCCGCCGGGAATGCCGAATACCGTGTCGACTCCGACCTCCTCGAGGGAGCGGATGAGGGACTGCGCGCCCGTGACGTGCTCGGGGGCGGACTGTCCTCCGGATCGGGGCCGGGGCTGCGGGTGATGGGCCCCGGTGGCCTGCTCGGTCATCGGCATTCTCTTCTCGATGCTGAGGGTTGACGCTGAGGGTTCTGCGAGGTTTCGGGCGGTGTGTGGCTGTTGCCCAGGGGTGCTGGTGCAACAAAAAACCCCTCGTGCCGTAAGGCAAGCGAGGGGAGCGCGCCGGGTGTGGGTCGCGGGGAGTCCGGGGTCGGTCCGGACGTCACCTGCTCAGCCGACGCGCTTTCCAAGTACGAGAATTCGGGTGCGCATGGCACTGACCCTCCACCCGGCACGCACCCACTGTCAAGTGGGTGGGACGGGAGTCTCATTATGTGAGCGAAGGGCCGTGCCACCATGCAGGACGGCGGGCAGACTCGCCGTGACACCGCCCGCGAAGACGGGCTCGGCCGGTCCGTGCGGGACCGGGTAGTGGCCGGTCCCGAGCGCTCTGCGCAGCCGGTACTCGTCCAGCGGACCGGAGAACGCCATGCCCTGCCCGTGCGTACAGCCCATCGCGCGCAGGGCGACGATCTGCTCGGGCAGGTCCACCCCGTCGGCCACGGACTTCAGCCCCAGGTCGGTGGCGATGCGCAGCAGCCCACTGGTGATCTTGTGCAGCCGCGCCGACTCCACGACGCCCTCGACCAGGCCGCGGTCGAGCTTGAGGACGTCCACGGGCAGCCGCCGCAGCGCGGTGATCGCCGCGTAGCCGCTGCCGAAGCCGTCCAGGGCGACGCGGATGCCGACCCTGCGCAGGGCGTTGAGCCGGCGGTCCAGCTCGTCCAGGCCGACCCGTGGGTCGATGTCCGACAGCTCGATCACCAGAGCACCGGGAGGCAGCCCGTGTCTGGTCAGCAGGGCCTCCACGGTCCCCAGCGGCATGGAGCGGTCCAGCAGGCGGCGGGCGCCGATCCGTATGGCCACCGCCACCGGGAGTCCGGCCGCCGCGCGCTCGGCGGCCTGCTCCACGGCCTCCTGGAGCACCCAGCGGTCCAGCTCGGCGGTCTTGTCGCCGTCCTCGCTCACCCGCAGGAACTCGGCGGGTGTGAACAGCACCCCCTGGGAGGAGCGCCAGCGCGGCTGGGCGCAGACCGACGTGATCCGGCCGTCCGTCAGGGAGACCACCGGCTGGTGCAGCAGCGCGAACTCCCCGTCCTGCAGCGCGGCCCGCAGACGCGTGGCCAGCTCGGCCTTGCGTACGACGTCCTGCTGCATCTGCGGTCTGTACAGCTCGACCCGTCCCTTGCCGCCGGCCTTGGCGCGGTACATCGCGAGGTCGGCGTTGCGCAGCAACTCGCCGGCGCCGAGACCGGGTTCGGCGAAGGCGACGCCGATGGAGGCGTTGACCCGGACGTCGTTCCCGTCGATGAGGTAGGGCTGCGAGAGGGTGTTCCTGAGACGGTCGGCGAGTTCCAGGATGTGCCGCTCGCGGGCCGGCCGCTCCCGGGCGGCGCCCTCTCCGACGATCAGGGCCGCGAACTCGTCGCCGCCCAGCCGGGAGGCGGTGTCGCCCTTGCGGACGGCCTCCTGGAGTCTGCGGGCGGCCTGGACCAGCAGCTCGTCGCCGGCCTGGTGCCCGATGGTGTCGTTGACGCCCTTGAAGCCGTCGAGGTCGATGAAGAGCACCGCCGTGCCGCGCAGGGCGGCGCCCCGGTCGGAGGCGCGGCGGCCGGACAGGGCCTGCTGGACGCGCCGGGTGAACAGGGCCCGGTTGGGCAGGTCGGTGAGCGGATCGTGTTCGGCGTTGTGCTGGAGCTGCGCCTGCAGTCGCACTCTCTCCGTCACGTCCCGGCTGTTGAAGATCAGGCCGCCGTGATGGCGGTTGACGGTGGACTCCACGTTGAGCCAGCCGCCCTCCCCCGAGCGGAAACGGCACTCGATGCGGGTGGTGGGCTCCTCGACCGGGCTGGCGGCGAGGAATCGGCGCACCTCGTGCACCACGCAGCCGAGGTCCTCCGGGTGGATCAGCCCGGCCAGCTCGCTGCCGACCAGTTCCTCGGCCGGGCGTCCGTAGACCCCGGCGGCGGCCGGGGAGACGTAGCGGAGGATGCCGTTGGGCGCGGCGATCATGATGACGTCGCTGGAGCCCTGGACCAGGGAGCGGAAGTGGTTCTCCTTCTGGGCCAGTTCCTGGGTGAGGGTGATGTTGTCGAGCAGCATGATGCCCTGGCGCACGACCAGGGCGAGCACCACGGTGCCGCCGGTCAGCAGCACCACACGGTCGACGCTGCGGCCGTTGAGGACGTTGTAGAGGATGCCCAGCGTGCACACGGCGGCGGCGAGGTACGGCGTGAGTGCGGCCAGCGAACCGGCGATGGGCCGGGCGGCCGGGTACCGCCCGCGCTCGCCCCCGGGGCCCGCCCCCGGCGCGGACCCGGGCACGGCCGGCGGCGCCGGGGGGTGGCCGGTGGAGCCGCGCTGTCCGGGCACGTGCTCGCGCACCACGCGGGTGTGCCCGCCGGTCCGCTCCTCGTCCGCCGCCCGACCGTGCCGGGAGGCGGCCCACGGGGCGTAGGCGAGCAGCAGCGATCCGGCGAACCAGCCCGCGTCGAGCAGTTGCCCGGAGCGGTAGCTGTTGTGCAGCAGGGGCGAGGTGAACAGGGCGTCGCACATCACCGTCAGAGCGAGTGCCCCGATGGCGGTGTTGACGGCGGAGCGGCACACCGGCGAGCGCCGGAAGTGCAGCGCGAGCACCATGCTGACGAGCGCGATGTCGAGCAGCGGGTAGGCGACCGAGAGCGCGGTCTCCGCCACGCTGGCACCGGCACCGGCCTTCGCCGCCTGGGCCAGCGCCAGGCTCCACGCCAGGGTCAGCAGCGAACCGCCGATCAGCCAGGCGTCGAGGCCCAGGCAGATCCAGCCCGCCTTCGTCACCGGCCGTTTGGCCAGCACCAGCAGGCCCACGATGGCGGGCGGCGCGAAGCAGAGGAAGAACAGGTCCGCGTAGCTGGGGCTGGGCACGGGCTGCCGCAGCACGACCTCGTACCACCCCCAGACGGCGTTGCCCAGGGAGGCCATCGCCGAGGAGAGGGCGAACAGCAGCCAGGCGGGCCGGAAACGGACGCGACGTCTGCGGGCGTAGACGAAGCAGGAGACGGCGGCGGCCCCCGCTGCGGCGCTCAGCCCGAAGTCGCCCATGATCTTGGCGAGGTGGTCCGAACCCCAGCCGAACGCGGAACCGACGGCGTATCCCGCGCAGACCAGGGCCAGGACGAGCTGGCGGACCAGGGCCGGTCCACCGGCGGCGGACGACGGCCGGTAGGACACCGGTCCGGGCGCGGGCTGCGTGCGCAGCGCTCCGTCCAGCGTGGGTACGGGAGTCGGCGGGCTCACCGGGGCCTCCCGGTCCGCGCCGCTCCGGTGTCCCGCGGGCCGCGCTGTGCCGGGTGCGCCTGCTTCCTGCGGCCGCCGGGGCGGCGCTGGTGAGGACACGACCGGACGTGCCGGCCGGACCTGTCCCGTCGGCATGTCGTCGTGGTCGTGCGCCAGGGTCGTCGGCGGCGGCTCCGCCGCGTCGGGTCGTTCGTCCATAGGCCGTGCATCGCCCGTCGCCCCCCTCACAGTCTGAGATCCATCCCCGGCGCCGACCGGTGCGCGGCGCGTCCCCTGTCGGACGATACACCAGGATGGTCACTCAGGGACATAGGTTCTCTACGCTCCGTGACGACCAGCGGATATGCCCGTACCCACCGCGTCCGGAAGGTCGCGGAGGGTACCCGAAGCGGATTACGCGCCCGTCGTCAGGATCACGTTGCGCAACGGCTCCCGGTTCACGAAACGGCTCAACTGGTCCACCAGCAGCCGCTTGGCGCGCGGCAGGAAGGCGGAGGTCGGGCCTCCGGCGTGGGGGCTGACGAGTACGCCCGGAGCGTGCCACAGCGGGTGGCCCGGCGGCAGCGGTTCGGGGTCGGTCACGTCGAGGGCGGCGGTGATGCGTCCGCTCTCCAGTTCGGTGAGCAACGCCTTCGTGTCCACGACCGGGCCCCGCGCGACGTTGACGAGCAGGGCGCCGTCCTTCATCCGGGCCAGGAACTCCGCGTCGACCAGTCCGCGGGTCTCCTCGGTGAGCGGTGTGGACAGGACGACGACGTCCGCCTCCGGGAGCAGGGCGGGCAGTTCGGTGAGCGGGTGCACCGGGCCGCGCGCCGTGGTGCGGGCGGAGCGCGCGACGCGCACGACCGGCGCGACCTCGAACGGCACGAGCCGGTCCTCGATCGCGGCGCCGATCGAGCCGTAGCCGACGATGAGCACCTTGCGGTCGGCGAGCGCGGGCCGGAAGCCGCCCAGCCACTCCCCCCGGTCCTGCGCCCGGACGAAGTCGGGGACGCCGCGCAGGGAGGCGAGGATCAGGGCCAGGGTGAGTTCCGCGGTGCTGGCCTCGTGCACGCCGCGGGCGTTGCACAGCCGCACGCCCGCGGGCAGGTGCGGCAGTCCGGGCTCCACGTGGTCGATGCCGGCGGAGAGGGTCTGGACGACCTGGACGGAGCGCATCTCGGGCAGCGGGCGGGTGCCGACACCGCTGGGCTTCATGTAGGGGACGACGTAGTACGCGCAGTCGGCCGGGTCGGCGGGGAAGGTCTCCTCGCCGTTCCAGTAGCGGTAGGCGGGGCCCTCGGGGAGGCCCTCGATCTCGTCCGGCGGGATGGGCAGCCACACGTCAGCAGTCATGGTCAGGAGGCTATGTCAGGGGTGCGGAAGGGCAGAGGTTAGGTTGGGTGACCTGACGAGGGAGGGTCACGACCGGTGGAGCGCAGGACGATCGGCGCGACGGCACTCGCGGTGGGGGCCGTCGGACTGGGGTGCATGCCGATGAACTGGGCGTACAGCGCCTCCCGGCAGCGGGGCGAGGAGTCGGTGAGGGCGGTGCACCGGGCCCTGGACCTGGGCGTCTCCCTGCTGGACACGGCGGACATGTACGGCCCGTTCACCAACGAGCTCCTGCTGGGACGGGTGTTGAAGGAGCGGCGGTCGGACGCCTTCGTGTCGACCAAGGTCGGGCTGCTGGTCGGCGACCAGCACATCGTGGCCAACGGCCGCCCCGGATACGTGAAACGCGCTTGCGACGCCTCCCTGCGTCGCCTCCAGACGGACGTCATCGACCTCTACCAGCTGCACCGCGCCGACCCCGAGGTGCCGGTCGAGGAGACCTGGGGGGCGATGGCGGAGCTGGTGCGGGCCGGGAAGGTGCGCGCCCTCGGGCTCTGCGCGGTCGGCGCGCGGTCGGCCCGGCGGCCGGGCGCGCGTCTGCACGACGCGACGGTGCGGCAGTTGGAGCGGGTGCAGCAGGTGTTCCCGGTGAGCGCGGTCGAGGCCGAGCTGTCGGTGTGGTCGCCGGAGGCGCTGCGGACGCTGCTGCCGTGGTGCGTCTCGCGCGGCGTCGGCTTCCTCGCCGCGATGCCGCTCGGGAACGGCTTCCTGACCGGCACGCTCACGCCCGGTCAGGGCTTCGAGCCCGAGGACCTGCGCGCCCGGCACCCCCGCTTCACCGCCGAGATGATGGCCGCCAACCAGCCGATCGTGGCGGGTCTGCGCCGGATCGCGGCCCGGCACGGGGACGCGGTCACGCCGGCGCAGGTCGCGCTGGCCTGGGTGCTGGCGCAGGGACCGCACGTGGTGCCGGTGCCGGGCACCAAGCAGGAGCGCTGGGTGAGCGAGAACGCGTCGGCGGCCGGTCTGCGGCTGACCGAGCAGGACCTGGCGGAGGTGCGCGGGCTGCCGGCGGCCCAGGGGTCGTGGGAGTAGGACGCGCGGTCACCGGTTCGGGATTCGGCGTTCGGGAACTCGGAGGGCGCCCGCGGTGTATGACAAGGAGAACCCGCCGCGTCGAAGGGACCCTGTCGACCCATGATCGTGCAACGACGAGTCGTGTCGGCCGTGACGGCCGCCGCCGCCCTGCTGCTGACGGCCGGCTGCTCCTCCGACGGCGGTCAGCCGTCGGGTGCGGACGGCAGCCCCTCCCCGAGCAGCACGGCGGCGCAGTCGCCTTCCGGCTCGGCCGCCGAGCAGACCCCGCCCGCGAAGGGCTCCGTGAAGGTGGTCCGCACCGTCGCCACCGGGTTGAAGAGCCCCTGGGGGCTGGCCCCGCTGCCCGGCGGCGGGCTGCTGGTCTCCTCCCGCGACGAGGCCACGATCACCCGGGTCGACGAGAAGACCGGCGAGAAGACGGAGCTGGGCGAGGTGCCCGGAGTGGCCGCGTCCGGCGAGGGCGGTCTGCTCGGCATCGCGCTCTCCCCCGACTACGCCTCGGACCACATGGTCTACGCGTACTTCACCTCCGCCTCGGACAACCGGATCGTACGCATGCGGTACGACGAGAAGAAGCCGTCCGGCGAGCAGCTGGGTGAGCCGGACACGGTCTTCCGGGGCATCCCCAAGGGAGTGATCCACAACGGCGGACGGATCGCCTTCGGTCCCGACGGGATGCTGTACGCGGGCACCGGCGAGAGCGGCGACACGGGCCTGTCCCAGGACAAGGAGTCCCTGGGCGGCAAGATCCTGCGGATGACCCCGGACGGCGAGCCGGCTCCGGGCAACCCCTTCCCCGACTCCGTCGTGTACTCGTACGGCCATCGGAACGTGCAGGGGCTGGCCTGGGACGACCGGCAGCGGCTGTTCGCCTCGGAGTTCGGGCAGGAGACCTGGGACGAGCTGAACGCGATCAAGCCCGGCGACAACTACGGCTGGCCCGAGGCCGAGGGCGAGGGCGGCGGCTCCGGCTTCCACGATCCGCTCGCCCAGTGGAGCACCGACGAGGCGTCCCCGAGCGGTATCGCCTTCGCCGGGGGTTCGGTGTGGATGGCGGGCCTGCGCGGTGAGCGGCTGTGGCGGGTGCCGCTGAAGGGGACGGAGGCCGCGGCCGACCCGCAGGCCTTCCTGGAGGGCGAGTACGGGCGGCTGCGCACGGTGGTCGCGGCGGGCGGCGACCGGCTGTGGCTGGTGACCAGCAACACGGACGGCCGGGGCGACGCGAAGGGCGACGACGACCGCGTCCTGGAACTGCGGGTCACCTGACGGGTGCCGTCACTCGTCGGGCGCCTCGGTGGGCGGCGGGACGTGGACGACGACCTTGCCCGACGCGAGGTCTATCGGCCCGTGGCCCGGATCGCCGTCGCCGACGTCCTCGCGGGTCAGCTCCAGCCGGTTCTGCTCGTCGCGGGTGTGCTTGCGGCCGGGGGAGAACAGTTCCTCGAATGCGTTGAACACCATGCCTCCGTCCGTCGGCGTCCCTGACAGCGTATGCCTCACTCGGCCGAACCGGACACGAGCGGACCGGCCGGGAAGAGCGCCAGCCGGTGGGCGACCGCCGCCGCCTCGCCGCGGCCGGAGACGCCCAGCTTGGCCAGGATGTTGGAGACGTGGACGCTGGCCGTCTTCGGGGAGATGAAGAGTTCCTCCGCTATCTGGCGGTTGGTGCGGCCGTCGGAGACCAGGCGCAGCACATCGCGTTCCCGGCTGGTGAGGCCCAGGGCCTCGGCCGGGTCGGCGGGGGCGCGCTCGGGCCCGGCGGCGCGACCCAGGGTGAGGCGGGCGCGCCGGCCGAGCAGGTCGACGGCGTCGGCCAGCGGACGGGCGCCGAGGTGCCGGGCGACGGTACCGGCCAGGCGGAGCAGTTCCGTGGCGCGGGCGCGCTCGTCCTCACCGCCGGTGTCCAGGAGGGCGGCGGCGAGCCGGTGGCGGACCCGGGCGAGTTCGTAGGGCCGCTCCAGGCACTCGAAGGCGGTGACCGCCTCCGTCCAGAGCGCCGGGGTGTCCCGGCCCTCGGCCCGGTGGAGTTCGGCGCGGACCCACTTCTCGTGGGCGAGCCAGACCGGTGCGCCGGTGGTCAGCGTCTTGGCGGTGCCCGCGAGCCGTTCCAGGGCCTCGGTCCGTCCCTCCTCGGCGGCCGGCAGCCCGCGGGCGTCGGCCTCCGCCTGGACGGCGGACAGCAGCAGCGGCCAGCCGTAGCGCTGGGTGCCGGGCGGCAGGCCCGCGTCCAGCACCCGGCCGAATTCGGCGCGGGCCTCCTGGACGCGGCCCTCGGCGGCGGCGATGCCGAGGGCGAGGGCGGCCAGCGGGAGGCGGTACTGCGGCATGGGGTCGTGCGTGCCGTAGGCGGCGCGGGCCTCGGCGAGCAGCCGGGCGGCCTCGGCCGTCCCGCCCCGCGCGAGGGCGATGAAGGCCCGCTTGAGGGCGGCGCCGCCGCGTGGGGCGGGACCGCGCCCCGGGGCCGAGGCCCGCGCCGCGGCCTCCAGCGCCTCGTCCCAGCGGCCGAGCGAGATCAGCGACTCGGAGAGATTGCCCCACACCCATGCCTCGGACTCCAGCAGCCCCATGCGCCGGGTGATCTCGACACCCTCGCGCAGGATGCCGATCGCCTCCTCGGAACGCCCGACGCTCTCCAGCACGGAGGGCAGGTTGACGTGGCTGCGGGCCACCACGGCGGAGCGCCCCTGCGCCACCACCTGATCCCTGACCTGGAACATCTCGGCGAGTCCGGCGTCGATGTGCCCCGCGTCGACCATCAGGCCGCCCAGCGTGAGCCGGGCGTTGAGCTCGATGTCGGCGGCGCCGACCATGCGCGCGTACTCGACGGCCCGTTCGGCGGCGACGACCGCGTCCGGACCCGGGTCGTGGAGCATCGACCAGTTCGCGGCCATGGCCAGCACCTCGGCGTGCACCTGGGAAGGCGGCAGGCCGCGCACCAGTTCCTGGGCGATGCCCAGCTCCCGCCAGCCGTCGCCGCGTCCCTGGGCCTGGACCAGCAGGGAGCGCTGCGTCCAGAACCAGGCGGCGCGCTGCGGGTCCCGGCCGCTCGCGGGCATGCCCGCGCCCGCCTCCTGCTCCTCCTCCAGCAGGCGCAGCGCCCGCTTGGTGATCTTCAGGGCGCGTTCCCGCTCCCCGCACAGACGGCCGGCGACGGCGGCCTCCGCCATCAGGTCGAGATAGCGCAGGGGCGCGGTGGCGGGATCGCAGCCGCAGGGCGGGTAGACCTCGGTGTAGTCGACCGGGCGCAGGGTGGCGCGGACCTCGTCGGGGACGGAGTCCCACAGCTCCATCGCGCGTTCCAGGAGCCTCAGTTGCTCGGAGTAGGCGTGGCGGCGGCGGGCCTCGACGGAGGCGTCCAGCACGGCAGGCAGGGCCCTGGCGGGATCGTGGGCGTGGTACCAGTAGCTGGCCAGGCGCATCACGCGCTCGGCGGCGGGCACCAGCGTGGGGTCGGCGTCCAGGGCCTCGGCGTAGCGGCGGTTGAGGCGGGAGCGCTCGCCGGGGAGCAGGTCGTCGGCGACGGCCTCGCGGACCAGGGAGTGCCGGAAGCGGTAGCCGTCCCCGTCGGGCGCGGGGAGCAGGATGTTGGCGCCCACGGCGGCGCGCAGGGCCTCGATGAGGTCGTCCTCGGCGAGGGAGGCGACGGCGGCGAGCAGCCGGTACTCGACGGTGGAACCGCCCTCGGCGACGATCCGGGCGACCCGCTGGGCGCTCTCCGGCAGGGCCTCGACGCGGACCAGGAGCAGGTCCCGCAGGGAGTCGGTGAGGCCGGTGCAGCAGCCCTCGTGGGCGGCGACGGCGAGTTCCTCGACGAAGAAGGCGTTGCCGTCGGAGCGTTCGAAGATCTCGTCGACCTGGAGCGGGTCGGGTTCGTACGCGAGGATGCCGGCGATCTGCCGGCCCACCTCGTCGCGGGTGAAGCGGCCCAGCTCGATGCGGCGGACGGTGCGCAGCCGGTCGAGTTCGGCCAGCAGGGGGCGCAGCGGGTGGCGGCGGTGGATGTCGTCGGAGCGGTAGGTGGCCAGGACGACGAGGCGGCCGGTGCGCAGGGTGCGGACGAGGTAGGCGATCAGGTGGCGGGTGGAGGCGTCGGCCCAGTGCAGGTCCTCCAGGACGAGGACGACGGTGTGCCGGGCGGCCACGCGCTCCAGCAGGCGGGCGGTCAGCTCGAAGAGCCGGGCCATGCTCTCCTCGTCGTGCCGGCCGCCGCCGGTGACCGGGGCGCCCTCGCCCAGTTCGGGCAGCAGCCGGGCCAGCTCCTCCTCCTGCCCGGCGGCGGCGTCCGCCAGCTCCCCGGGGAGTTGGCGGCGCAGGGCGCGCAGGGCGGTGGAGAAGGGCGCGAAGGGCAGCCCGTCGGCGCCGATCTCGACGCAGCCGCCCAGCGCGACGACGGCGCCCTGCCGGCGTGCGGCGTCGGCGAACTCCTCGACGAGGCGGGTCTTTCCGACGCCGGCCTCGCCGCCGAGCAGCAGGGCCTGCGGCTCGGCAAAGGCGGCGCCCTCGAGCGCCTCGTTCAGGGTGGCCAGTTCGCCGGCGCGGCCGACGAACACGGGACTGACGGACCTGGTCTCCACGGGAGGGAGCATCGCACGCGAGTCCGGCGGCGGCGCAGCTGTTTTCGCCAGGTGGACCGCGGACGGTACGACGACGGGGAGGGCGGCCGTGCGGCCGTCCTCCCCGTGTCCCCCGTTCACGCGGCCCGGGCGAACCGGTGCCGGCGGAAGCGCGACGTATGGCTCTCCTCCGGCGCGGCCGTGCGCCGGGCGTCCCGGCGGGCGGCGCGACGGGCACGGACCGCTTCGCGGGCCAGCCGGGCCTGGTCGGCGCGGCGGATCAGTTCGGTGGCGCGGGTCTGCTGGATCTCGTACTCGAACACGGTGTGTCTCCTGGGGTGAGGCCGGTTGTCGCTTCGCTGTCCTGCGATGCCTCAACCTTCGCCGCCCAGGGGGGTCCGCCACATCGGGTAAGTTCCGCATCTTCGGCGCCGGGCGGGGCCTTAGACGCGTGTGAGGGTGCTCGGACACGCCTAAGGGGTCCCAGGGCACGCGCCGTGAGGCGCGTGGATTCCCTAAGACCCCTCCGAAAGCCCTGGTCAGCCGGTGGACGGCAGACCGAGCAGGATGTCCGTGTACTTCAGGACCGCGAGCAGCAGGCCGATGACGCCGAGGGCGACGCCCGCCCAGGAGACCGACTTGATCCAGGGGGCCTGCGGGCGGCCGGGCGCGCCGAACGCGGGCCGGGCCAGCACCACGACGCCGACGATCAGCGCGACCAGGGCGAACGCTCCGCCCCACAGCGCGGTCGCGTGCCAGGCGTCGCCGTAGCCCTTCTCGATCAGCGTGCCGACGTTCGACGACGAGGAGGTCTCCAGCTGGCCGATCAGCGACTCGCGCGCGGAGGCCACGGTGCCGACCCAGCTGCCGGTCAGCGAGACGATGCCCAGCCCGGCGGAGACCACGGCCGCGGCGCCCTGGCCGACTCCGGTGGAGCCCTCCTTCTCGACGGCGCCGCCGGCGGCCGCCTGCGACGCCGTGTCGTCGTCCGTGTCCGCGGCGGCGTCCTCGGCCTCCCCGGCCTCCCCGACCGTCTGATCCGTCGCGGCCTCCTCCTCGGCCTTGACGGTCTTCTCGTCGTCGGTCTTCACGCCGGTCTCGTCCACTGTCTTCGTTCCCATGCCTCGCACCGTACGGACGCTGTCTGAGAGGTCCCTTAATGATCCCTTTGAACGGCACGCGCGCGTGCCTCGCGTGCCGCACGCCACTCGGGCGCCAGCACCGCCCACACCTCGATGTCCTGGCGGACACCGCGGTGGACGGAGCTTTCGCGCAGCACGCCCTCACGCATCATGCCGAGTCGCCGGGCGGCGTTGACACTCGGGGTGTTGGCGGACGACGCGTGCCACTCCACGCGGTGCATGCCGCGCTCGTCGAACGCCCAGTCGATCAGGACCCGGGCGCCACGCGTGACCAGGCCCTTCCCCGTCCCGGCGGGCTCCAGCCAGCAGCCGATCTCGCAGACGCCGGCGGCGGCGTCGAAGACCCTGAACAACAGTCCGCCGACGAGCTTGCCGTCCAGCCACAGCCCGTGCAGGAAGCCGCTGTCGGCGGCGTGCCGGTCGGCGTAGGACTGGAGGATCTCCCGGGCCGAGGCGACGTCGGTGGCCTTCGCGCCGAAGGGGATGTGCTGTGTGATGAACTCCCGGCCCCGGTCGAGGTGGGCCAGGAACTCCTCGGCGTGCCAGGTCTCCAGGGGGCGCAGCTCGGCTCCGTCGTCACCCAGTGGTATCGCGTACATCCTGCTGTCGTTCCTCCTCCGCAAGGACGTCCGCCACTTCGGCGTCCGTCGCCGCGGCCAGCCTCTCATGGGCGGCCCGGCACTCGGGCGGCTCGATGCTGATGCGCGGCAGGAGCTTGTCCAGGCGGCGCGGAAGCCACCAGTTGGCGCCGCCGAGCAGGTGCATCAGGGCGGGCACCAGGAGGGTGCGCAGGACGAAGGCGTCCAGGGCGACGGCGGCGGCGAGCGCGATGCCGAACATGGCGATGACGCGGTCGCCGCTGAGGACGAAGGCGAGGAAGACGGAGATCATGATGACGGCGGCCGAGTTGATCACCCGGCTGGTCTCGGCCAGACCGACCCGGACCGCGCGGCGGTTGTCGCCGGTCTCGAGCCATTCCTCGTACATCCGGCTGACCAGGAAGACCTGGTAGTCCATGGAGAGCCCGAAGAGCACCGACACCATGATCACGGGGAGGAACGGCTCGATCGGGCCGGCGCTGCCCAGGCCGAGCAGTTCGCTCCCCCAGCCCCACTGGAAGATCGCCACGACGATGCCGAAGGAGGCGGCGACGGCGGCGACGTTCATCGCGGCGGCCTTGACCGGGATGCCGATCGAACGGAAGGCGAGCAGGAGCAGCAGGCAGCCCAGGCCCACGACCACCCCGACGAAGAGGGGCAGCTTGCCGACGATGACGTCGGCGAAGTCGTCGTAGCCGGCCGTCACGCCGCCGACGTGCACGTCGAGCGCGGTGCCGGTCTCGGCGCGGGGCAGCACCTCCGCGCGCAGCCGCTCGACCAGTTCGCTGGTCTGCGGGGACTGCGGGGACGACTCGGGTACGACGGTGAGGTACGCGGTGTCACCCGCGGAGTTGTAGGACACCGGTGTCACCGAGGCGACGCCCTCGGTGGTGCGCAGGGAGGCGTCGAGGTTGTCCAGGGCGAGCCGGTCCTCGGCGCCGCCGACCTCGGTGACCAGGGTGAGCGGGCCGTTCACGCCGGGTCCGAAGCCCTCGGCGAGGAGGTCGTACGCCTGGCGGGTGGTGCTGCCCCGGGGGTCGTTGCCCTGGTCGGAGGTGCCCAGCCGCAGCCCGAGGGTGGGCAGGGCGAGGACGGTGATGACGACGAGCGCGAGGGCGCCGAGCAGCTTGGGGTGGCGTTCCACGAACGCCGACCAGCGGGCGGCGAACCCGGTGGGCAGCTCGGGCTCGGGCCCGTGCTCGGCGAGCCGGCGCCGCTCGCGCCGGCTCAGGGCGCGCGGGCCGATGTACGACAGCAGCGCCGGCAGCAGTGTGACGGAGGCCGCGACGGTGAGGACCACGGTCAGCGAGGCGGCGATGGCCACGCCGTTGAGGAAGCTGAGCCGGAGGATCAGCATGCCCAGCAGGGCGATGCACACGGTCGCACCCGCGAAGACGACGGCTCGCCCGGTGGTGGCGACGGCGTTCTCGGCGGCCTCCGCGACGGTGAGCCCCCGCTTCAGGCCGCGCCGGTGCCTGGTGACGATGAACAGCGCGTAGTCGATGCCGACGCCGAGGCCGATGAGGGTGCCCAGCATGGGCGCGAAGTCGGCGACGGTCATGGCGTGGCCGAGCAGGGTGATGCCGGCGTAGGCGGTGCCGACGGAGACCAGCGCGGTGGCGATGGGCAGCAGGGAGGCGGCGAGGGAGCCGAAGGCGAGGAAGAGGACGACGGCGGCGACGGCCACGCCGACGGCTTCGGCGAGGTGGCCCTCCGGCGTCTCGGTCAGCGCGACGGCGCCGCCTCCCAACTCCACCTGGAGCCCGTCGGTCTCAGCCGCCTTCGCGGTGTCGACGACGGCCCGCGCCTGCGCCGGGTCGATGTCCTGCGAGGCGTCCTCGAAGGTCACGGTGGCGTAGGCGGTGCGGGCGTCCTCGCTGATCCGCGGCGCGTCCGCGTCGTCGTAGGGGTTGGTCACCGCGGCCACGCCGGGGAGGTCCGCGATGCGGTCCAGGGTGCGGGTCATGGCCTGTTCGACGCCGCTGGCGCGCACGGTGTCGGTCGTCGTGTGCCAGACGATCGTGTCGCTGTCGCCGCCGAGGCCGGGGAAGCCGGAGGCGAGCAGCCGGGAGGCACGGTCGGAGTCGGTGCCGGGCACGCCGTAGTCGTTGGAGTACGCCGAGCCCGCGACGCCGGCGGCCGCGGCGACCCCGCCGAAGGCGAGGAGCCAGAGCAGGACGGTGACGAGACGACGTCGAACACACCAGCGTGCGAGGGCTGCCACGAACGTGCTCCCAGGTGTCTATTTGTGGATCTTTGACCGGGAACAGTCGTCCTTGGTGTGAACCGCCCGCAAAGAACGCATGAGCAATGCGCAATCACTCTTGCAGGCGAAAGTGATCGTTTGCCGACTTAGTGGGCTTATTCACAACAACGGCCCTGGGGAACTCGTCGTGGTGACGGGTCCCCAGGGCCGTCGGTGCCGGGCCGCTGGAGTGCTCGGGGGCTCAGCCCTCGGAGACGCCCAGCTTCTCCAGGATCAGCTCCTTGACGCGGGCCGCGTCCGCCTGGCCACGGGTCGCCTTCATGACGGCGCCGACCAGGGCGCCGGCCGCGGCCACCTTGCCGCCGCGGATCTTGTCCGCGACGCCCGGGTTGCCGGCGATGGCCTCGTCGACGGCCGCGGTGAGCGCGCCCTCGTCGGAGACGACCTTCAGGCCGCGCTTGTCGACGACCTCGTCCGGCGTGCCCTCACCGGCGAGGACGCCCTCGATGACCTGGCGGGCCAGCTTGTCGTTGAGGTCGCCCTTGGCCACCAGTTCGGTGACCCGGGCGACCTGCTCCGGCGTGATCGCCAGCTCGTCCAGGGCCTTGCCGGACTCGTTGGCGGCGCGGGCCAGCTCGCCCATCCACCACTTGCGGGCGGAGGCCGCGTCGGCACCGGCGTCGATGGTGGCGACGATCGGGTCCAGCGCGCCGGCGTTGAGGATCGCCTGCATGTCGGTGCCGGAGATCCCCCACTCCTCGCGGAGCCGGTTGCGGCGCACCAGCGGCAGCTCGGGCAGGCCGGACCGGATCTCCTCGACCCACTCGCGGGACGGGGCGACCGGCACCAGGTCGGGCTCCGGGAAGTACCGGTAGTCCTCCGCCTCCTCCTTCACGCGGCCGGAGGTCGTGGACCCCGTGTCCTCGTGGAAGTGGCGGGTCTCCTGGATGATCGTGCCGCCCGACGAGAGCACCGCCGCGTGGCGCTGGATCTCGAAGCGGGCGGCGCGCTCGACGGAGCGCAGCGAGTTGACGTTCTTCGTCTCGCTGCGGGTGCCGAACTTCTCGGTGCCGTTCGGGCGCAGCGACAGGTTGACGTCGCAGCGCATCTGGCCCATCTCCATGCGGGCCTCGGAGACGCCGAGGGCGCGGATGACCTCGCGCAGCTCGCGGACGTAGGCCCGGGCGACCTCGGGGGCGCGCTCGCCCGCTCCCTCGATCGGCTTGGTGACGATCTCGATGAGCGGGATGCCGGCGCGGTTGTAGTCGAGCAGGGAGTGCGAGGCGCCGTGGATACGGCCCGTCGCGCCACCGACGTGCGTCGACTTGCCGGTGTCCTCCTCCATGTGGGCGCGCTCGATCTGGACGCGGAAGGTCTCCCCGTCCTCCAGCTGCACGTCGAGGTAGCCGTCGAAGGCGATCGGCTCGTCGTACTGGGAGGTCTGGAAGTTCTTCGGCATGTCCGGATAGAAGTAGTTCTTCCGGGCGAAGCGGCACCACTCGGCGATCTCGCAGTTCAGCGCGAGACCGATCTTGATCGCCGACTCGACGCCGGTCGCGTTGACGACCGGGAGCGCGCCGGGCATGCCGAGGCAGACGGGGCAGGTCTGGGTGTTCGGGTCGGCGCCGAGCGCGGTCGAACAGCCGCAGAACATCTTGGTCTTGGTGCCGAGTTCGACATGGACCTCGAGGCCCATGACGGGGTCGTACGACGCCAGCGCGTCCTCGTACGACACCAGGTCGGTCGTGGTGGTCACGGTGTAACTTCCCTCTCAGCCCAGCAGGACGTCGTCGTCGCCCAGGCGCTTCAGCTCGCGGTAGAGGATGGCGAGGTTGGTGACGACGGCGGCACCGGTCACGACGGCGTCGAGCAGCCGCAGCGTGTCGTTGTCGCCACGCGCCTTCTTGATCTGCTTGTAGACACCCACGGCGCCGAACGCCGAGGTGGCCATCGAGACGTACAGACCGGACTTGGACTTCTTGAAGCCCTTGGCCTTGGACAGTGCGCTCACAGCGACGGTGCCTCCTCGATCAGCGGGTGGCCCCACTTTTCCACGAAGGCGGCCTCGACGGCGGCGCCGACCTTGTAGAGCCGGTCGTCCTTCATGGCGGGGGCGATGATCTGCAGACCCACCGGCAGGTTGTCCTCGGGAGCGAGGCCGCAGGGCAGCGACATGGCCGCGTTGCCCGCCAGGTTGGTGGGGATGGTGCACAGGTCGGCCAGGTACATCGCCATCGGGTCGTCGGCGCGCTCGCCGATCGGGAAGGCGGTGGTCGGGGTCGTCGGGGAGACGATCACGTCGACCTGCTCGAAGGCCCGCTCGAACTCCTGCTTGATGAGGGTGCGGACCTTCTGGGCGCTGCCGTAGTACGCGTCGTAGTAGCCGCTCGACAGGGCGTACGTGCCGAGCATGACGCGGCGCTTGACCTCGGGGCCGAAGCCGGCCTCGCGGGTCAGGGAGGTGACCTCCTCGGCGGAGTGCGTGCCGTCGTCGCCGGTCCGCAGGCCGTAGCGCAGGCCGTCGAAGCGGGCGAGGTTGGAGGAGCACTCGGAGGGGGCGATCAGGTAGTACGCGGAGAGCGCCAGGTCGAAGGACGGGCAGTCCAGCTCGACGATCTCGGCGCCCAGCTCCTTCAGCAGTTCGACGGACTCGTCGAAACGCTGGACGACACCGGCCTGGTAGCCCTCGCCGCGGAACTGCTTGACGACGCCGACGCGCATGCCCTCGACGCTGCCGTTGCGGGCGGCCTCGACGACCGCGGGGACCGGCGCGTCGATGGAGGTGGAGTCCATCGGGTCGTGTCCGGCGATCACCTCGTGCAGCAGGGCCGCGTCAAGGACCGTGCGGGCGCAGGGGCCGCCCTGGTCGAGGGAGGAGGAGAAGGCCACCATGCCGTAGCGGGAGACGCCGCCGTACGTCGGCTTGACGCCGACCGTGCCGGTGACGGCCGCCGGCTGGCGGATGGAGCCGCCGGTGTCGGTGCCGATGGCGAGCGGGGCCTGGAAGGCGGCGAGGGCCGCGGAGGAGCCGCCGCCGGAGCCGCCGGGGATCCTGGTGAGGTCCCAGGGGTTGCCGGTCGGGCCGTAGGCGCTGTTCTCCGTCGAGGACCCCATGGCGAACTCGTCCATGTTGGTCTTGCCGAGGATGACGACGTCGGCGTCCTTGAGGCGCTTGGTGACGGTCGCGTCGTACGGCGGGATCCAGCCCTCGAGGATCTTCGAGCCGACGGTCGTGGGCACGCCCTCGGTGGTGAAGATGTCCTTGAGCGCGAGCGGGACGCCGGCCAGCGGGCCGAGCTTCTCGCCGCGCTCGCGCTTGGCGTCCACGGCACGGGCCTGGGCGAGGGCGCCCTCCCGGTCGACGTGCAGGAAGGCGTGCACCTTCTCGTCGACGGCCTCGATGCGGGCCAGGTGGGCCTCGGTGACCTCGACGGCCGTCAGCTCGCCGGAGGCGATCTTCTCGGCGATCTCGGCCGCGGTGAGCTTGATGATGTCGCTCATGGCGGTTACTCCTCCCCCAGGATCTGCGGCACCTTGAAACGCTGCTGCTCCTGGGCCGGGGCGCCGGAGAGCGCCTGCTCGGGCGTGAGCGACGGACGGACCTCGTCCGGCCGCATGACGTTCGTCAGCGGGAGCGGGTGCGAGGTCGGCGGTACGTCTTGGTCGGCGACCTCACTGACGCGGGCGACCGCGCCGATGATGTCGTCCAGCTGTCCCGCGAAGTGCTCGAGCTCTTCGGGCTTCAGCTCCAGACGCGCCAGCCGGGCGAGGTGGGCGACCTCCTCGCGCGTGATGCCAGGCATGCAGCGTTCCTCTGGGGTGAGTGTGTGGTTGGGGCAAATCGGCTTTGGCAAGTCGGTTTGGCCCAATCCTATGGGGCGGCGCCCCGTGCCCGTGAAACGGTTTCCCCCGCCGTCGGCTCAGGCGCGGCGGGCGTCCCAGGCGGGGCTGCTCAGGAAGTGGTTGTCGTACCGCTCCTGGACGTCCAGGAGGCTCTGCGGGGTGGCCACGGGCCCGGGGTGTCCACGGCTCCGGATGGCGGGTGCCCCGGACGTCCCGGCCCGTGACGCGGGCGTCAGCCGAGCCGGCCCGGGTCGTCCGCCGCCGCGGCGGGGAGCGCCGCGGCGGGCCGCTGCCAGCCCCGGGCACCGCGGGCCAGCAGCCAGGCCGTGGTCTCCTCCGGCGGCATCGCGGCGGCGACCAGCCAGCCCTGTACGGCGTCGCAGCCGAGGTCGCGCAGGCGCTCCCAGGTCTCGTCGTCCTCCACGCCCTCGGCGACGACCAGCAGGCCGAGGGAGTGCGCGAGGTCGACGGTGCAGCGCACGATCTCGGCGTCCTCGGTGTCGACGGCCAGCCGGGCGACGAACGAGCGGTCGATCTTCAGCTCGCTGACCGGGAGCCGGCGCAGGTGGACCAGGGAGGAGTAGCCGGTGCCGAAGTCGTCCAGGGACATCTTCACGCCGTGCCCGGTCAGGGCGTTCAGGGTGTCGGCGGCCCGCTGCGGGTCCTCCAGCAGCACGTGCTCCGTGATCTCCAGCTGGAGCGCTCCGGCCGGGACGCCGTGCCGGGCCAGCCGGGCGGCGACCGAACCGGCGAAGCCGGGGGTGTGCACGTCGCGCGGGGAGACGTTGACCGCGACCGGCACGAAGAGGCCCTGGGAACGCCAGTGGGCGACCTGTTCGAGCGCGGTCTCCAGCACGTACTCGGTGAGGTGCGGCATCAGCCCGGAGGACTCGGCGATCGCTATGAACTCGTCCGGCGGCACCTTCCCCCGCTCCGGGTGCACCCAGCGCACCAGCGCCTCCAGGCCGGCCACCTGTCCGTCGAAGCGGACCTTCGGCTGGTAGTGCAGCTGCACCTCGTGGGCGTCCAGGGCGCGGCGCAGGTCGCCCAGCAGGCCGAGGCGGTCGGGGGTGTTGGAGTCCCGCTTGGACTCGTAGACCTCCACGCCGGTGCGGTCCCGCTTCGCCTGGTACATCGCCACGTCCGCCCGGCGCAGCAGCCCCTCGGCGTCCAGCGCGTGGTCGGGGAAGACGGCGACGCCCGCGCTGGCCTCCAGGACGAGGGTGAGTCCGTCCAGGTCCATCGGGGAGCCGAGAGCGCCGACGAGTCCGCGGGCGATGCGGGTCGCCGAGGTGGTGGAGTCGGCGACGGGCAGGAGGACGGCGAACTCGTCGCCGCCGAGCCGCGCGGCCTCCGCTCCGCGCGGCAGGGCCTGCCGCAGCCGGTCGGCGGTCTGCAGCAGCAGCCGGTCGCCGGCGAGGTGTCCGAGGGTGTCGTTGACCGACCGGAAGCGGTCGAGGTCGATCAGCATCAGGGCGGCGCGGGCACCGATGCGCTCGGCGTCGTCCAGCGCGGTCCAGGTCCGCTCCAGCAGCCACTGCCGGTTGGGCAGGCCGGTGAGCGGGTCGCGCAACTGCTCCTCGGCGCGGGCGCGGGCGATCCACAGGGTGGAGTCGAGGGCGATCAGCGGGATCGCGAACAGCGGCAGCAGCAGCGGCTTCGCGACGGCGACCACGCAGACCAGCGGGGCGATGCCGAGCAGTGCCACGGCGACCAGGCCCTGTCTGACCAGGGCGGTGCGGGCGACGGTGGGCAGGCCGGCCCGCGGGGTCTGCAGGTACCACAGCAGGGCGCGGGTGACGGCGAGGTAGGCGACGGCGACGAGCACCACCTTGGGCGCCGCGTACACCCCCCAGGTGGCCGGGTCCCAGGGCTCCTCCACGGACGGCACGGAGCCGCAGACACCGAGCAGCGTCGCCCCCGCGGCGATACCGAGGATGTCCACCGCGCCGTGCAGCACACCGTGCCGCCAGCGGCCCCGGCGGGCTATGCCGACCAGGACGACGACGGTGAGGCTGACCATGCCGGCCGGGACCCAGCCGTAGAGCAGCAGGACCGCCAGGGTGAGGGCGGCGCCGGAGCCGGTGCCGCCCCACCAGCGGGAGCGGCCGAGCATGACCAGGTGGCCGACGACGATGCCGGTGAGTACGGCCAGCGCCCAGCCGGCGGTGCCGGACGGGAAGAGCGCGTGGCCGCCGGTGAACGCCCGGTAGAAGCCGGCGCCCAGCACGAAGGAGGCGGCCGCGACGACCGCCGAGGGCAACGCGGGCCAGGGCAGGTGCCGTTCGCCGTCGGCGTCCGTGCCGACGGGGGCGGTGCCGGGCCGCGACGGCGCGGCGCCGGGGCCGGGGATCCGGCCTCGGGGGCCGCGGCCCGGTGCCCGGGAGGCCGGTCCGCGCCCGCCGGCCGGCCGCGTCGGCACGGGGCCGGTCGTCGACGCGGACGGCGTGTGGCCGGTTACCGACGGAGCCGAGACGTGGCCGGTACTCGACCGGGGGGCTCCCTGGCCGGTCGGCGGCGGCGCGGAGTCCTGGCCGGTGTGCGACGCCGGCGGGCCGCCGCGGCCCGTCGGCGGTGGCGCCGAGGCGCGGGCGGTCGCGGGCGGTGCGCAGCCGCGGGCGTCGGCCGCGGGGCTCGGTGCGCCACCGCCCCGCCGCCCGAACCACCGGCTCGCGTGCCACGCGCCCGCCATGCGGCGCAGACGCAGCCGTGAGCCCGCGGCGGCGCTCTCGGTCGGTTCCATTCCCGTCCCTCTCACAGCCGGCGGTGCCCACGCCACGCGGCTCCCGCCTCGACCACCATCAACGGCTCCGCGTTGGAGAACCCTTCTCCCTGTCCCTCGGGGCAGGGGAATGCCCCGACCGCAGCTGGGCACGGCAGGCGCACACCTCAACAGTAGGCCGCGGAAGGCTTCCAGGGGCACCGGTCGCCGACGGTTGCCCGAATGCGACCCGGCCACCCGTATGCATCTGGTATGCGCCGAACGGGTGGCCTTCAACCGCTATTCCTCGGCCGAAAGCGCGACTTCGGCCGCGGCTTCGGGTCCCTGTTCGAGCAGAACGGTGAAACCGTCCTCGTTCAGAACCGGCACCTTCAGTTGCATCGCCTTGTCGTACTTCGATCCCGGGTTGTCACCGACCACGACGAACGAGGTCTTCTTGGAGACCGATCCGGTCACCTTGGCGCCCCTGCTCTGCAGGGCGTCCTTGGCTCCGTCCCGGGTGAAGTTCTCCAGGGTGCCGGTGACGACGACGGTGAGTCCTTCGAGCGGGCGCGGCCCCTCGTCCTCGCCGGTCGCCTGCTCCTCCAGCGGCACTCCGGCCGCCTTCCACTTGCGGACGATCTCGCGGTGCCAGTCCTCGGCGAACCACTCCTTGACGGCGGCGGCGATGGTGTCGCCCACTCCCTCCGCGAGCGCCAGCTCCTTCTCGGTGGCCTGCTCGATCCGGTCGATGGAGCGGAACTCCCGGGCCAGCGCCTGGGCGGCGACCGGTCCCACGTACCGGATGGAGAGGCCGTTGATGAAGCGGGCCAGCGGGCGGGTCTTGGCCTCCTCGATGTGCTTCAGCAGGGCGAGGGTGTTCTTCTTGGGCTCGCCCTCCTTGTTGGCGAAGACCGTGGCGATCTTCTCCTCACCCGTCTTGGGGTCGCGCTTGGGCAGCCCGCTGTCCGGGTCGAGGACGTACGCCCTGATGGGCAGGAGCTTCTCGACGGTGAGGTCGAAGAGGTCGCCCTCGTCCACCAGCGGCGGGTCGGACGGCTCCAGCGGCCCGGTCAGCGCGGCCGCGACGACGCCGCCGAAGTGCTCGATGTCCAGGCACTCCCGGCCGGCGAGGTAGGCGACGCGCTCGCGCAACTGGGCCGGGCAGGTGCGGGCGTTGGGGCAGCGGAGGTCGATGTCGCCCTCCTTCATGGCCCGCAGCGGCGTCCCGCACTCGGGGCACTCGGCCGGCATCACGAACTCCCGCTCGCTGCCGTCGCGCAGGTCGGCGACCGGGCCGAGGATCTCCGGGATGACGTCACCGGCCTTGCGCAGCACCACGGTGTCCCCGATGAGGACGCCCTTGGCCTTGACGACCTCCTGGTTGTGCAGGGTGGCGAACTCCACCTCGCTGCCGGCCACGGTGACCGGCTCGACCTGCGCGTACGGGGTGACGCGGCCGGTGCGGCCGACGCCGACCTTGATGTCGACGAGCTTGGTGTTGACCTCCTCCGGCGCGTACTTGTACGCGATGGCCCAGCGCGGCGCCCGGGCCGTGGAGCCGAGCCGCCCCTGGAGGCGGATCTCGTCGAGCTTGACGACCACACCGTCGATCTCGTGGGCCACCGAGTGCCGGTTCTCGCCGTAGTACGCGATGAACTCCCGTACGCCGTCGAGGCCGTCGACCACCCTGTTGTGTGGGGAGGTGGGCAGGCCCCAGGTCTTGAGCAGGTCGTACGCCTCGGAGAGGCGGGTCATGCCCTTCCCCCGGTACCCCTCCAGGACGCCGATGCCGTGGACCACCATGTGCAGCGGGCGGGTGGCGGTGACGCGCGGGTCCTTCTGGCGCAGCGAACCGGCCGCCGCGTTGCGCGGGTTGGCGAAGGGCTTGTCCCCCGCCTCGTTCAACCGGGCGTTGAGCTCCTGGAACTTCTCCATCGGGAAGTAGACCTCACCGCGGATCTCCACCAGGTCGGGGACCTCGTCGCCCTTCAGGCGGTCCGGGATCTCGGCGATGGTACGGACGTTGGGGGTGATGTCCTCGCCGGTGCGGCCGTCGCCGCGGGTGGCGGCACGGACCAGGCGGCCGCGCTCGTAGGTGAGGTTGACGGCGAGGCCGTCGACCTTCAGCTCGCACAGGAAGTGGTACTGCTGCTCGCCCAGCTCCTTGGCGATGCGCTCGGTCCAGGCGGCCATCTCCTCGTCGTTGAAGGTGTTGTCGAGGGAGAGCATGCGGGAGCGGTGCTCGACGGCCGTGAACTCCGTCTCGTAGGACCCGGCGACCTTCTGCGTCGGGGAGTCCGGGGTGCGCAGCTCCGGGTACTCCTCCTCCAGCTCCTCCAGGGTGCGCAGCAGCCGGTCGAAGTCGGCGTCGCTGACGACCGGGGCGTCGTTCACGTAGTACCGGAAGCGGTGCTCCTCGATCTGCTCAGCGAGCTGCACGTGCTTCTCGCGCGCCTCGGCGGGCACGTTCGTCGTCTCCGCTTGCTTGTCGCCGGCCACCGTGTGGTCCTCCCGTTACTCTGGGTTGTCCGCGAGGGATCTCGCCGCCCGGGCGCAGTGGGCGAGGGCCCGGCGGGCGTACTCGGGGGACGCGCCCGCGAGTCCGCACGACGGGGTGACCGTGACCGCCTCCGCGAGAAGCCCCGGAGACAGCCCCAGCCTGCGCCACAGCGTCCTGACACCCATGACGCTACCGGCAGGGTCTGACAATGCGGTGTCCGTGCCCGGGACGACACCGGCGAACAGCCGGGTGCCGCCCTCGACCGCCTCACCGATCGCCTCGTCGTCACGCTCGGTGAGGAGCGAGAAGTCGAAGGAGACACCCGTGACGCCCGCGCGCCGCAGCAGGGCGAAGGGCACGTCGGGGGCGCAGGAGTGCACGACGACCGGGCCGTCGGCGTGGACGGCGGCGAGGTCGCGCAGGGCGGACTCGACGACCTGGCGGTCGACGGCGCGGTGGGTGCGGTAGCCGCTGGCGGTGCGCACCTGACCGCGCAGTACGGCGGTCAGGGACGGCTCGTCGAGCTGGAGGGCGATCCGGGCGCCGGGGACGCGGTGCCGCACCTCGGCCAGGTGGAGGCGCAGGCCCTCGGCGAGCGAGGCGGCGAGGTCGCGGCAGGCGCCGGCGTCGGAGAGGACCGCCTCGCCGTTGCGGAGCTCCAGGGCGGCGGCGAGCGTCCAGGGGCCGACGGCCTGGACCTTGAGCGGGCCCTCGTAGCCCTGGGTGAACTCCTCCAGCGCGTCGAGGTCCTCACCGAGCCAGGAGCGGGCCCGTTTGGTGTCCCGGCCCGGGCGGTCGCCGAGGCGCCAGCCGCTGGGTTCCACGCGCGCGTACAGCTCGACGAGCATCCCGGCGGTGCGGCCGATCATGTCGGCGCCGGGGCCGCGGGCGGGCAGCTCGGGGAGGAAGGGGAAGTCCTCGAAGGTGCCGGTGCTTGTCTTCACGGCCTCGCGGGCGTCCTGGCCGGGCAGGGAGCCGATGCCGGTGGCGGGGCCGAAGCGGGGGTTGTCGTTCACGGGGGAAGCGTACGCAGGTCTCCGACGGTGGGGCGGGGGTGGTCGCGCCGGTGGCGCCGGGGTGGTCGCCCCGGTGGGGCGGGCGGGGATTCACCCCCGCCGCCCCTTCCCGTCACGGGGCTGAATCAACCGGTGCCTACCGCCCCGGGCGCACCGTCAGGTCGTTGACCTCCGCGTCCCTCGGGAGGTCCAGGGCCATGAGGATCGTCGTGGCGACCGACTCGGGGTCGATCCACGCGGCCGGGTCGTACTCCTTGCCCTCCTGCCGGTGGACCTTGGCCTGCATGGGGCTGGCGGTGCGGCCCGGGTAGACCGAGGTGACGCGGACGCCGTTGGCGTGCTCCTCGTGGCGGAGGGAGTCGGCGAGGGCCTTCAGGCCGTGCTTGGAGGCCGCGTACGCGGACCAGCCGGCGTGGGCGTTGAGACCGGAGCCGGAGTTCACGAAGAGGACGTGGCCCTGGGCGACGCGGAGCTGGGGCAGGAAGAGGCGGGTCAGCTCGGCGGGGGCGATCAGGTTGACGTTGAGCTGGTTGCGCCAGGTCTTCGGGGTGAGGTCGCCGACCGGGCCGAGGTCGACGACGCCCGCGATGTGCAGCAGCGAGTCCACGCGGTCGGGCAGCGTCTGGTGGGAGAAGGCCCAGGAGAGCTTGTCCGGGTCCGCCAGGTCGCCGACGAGCGTCTTGGCGCCGGGGAGCGCGGCCGCCAGTTCCTTCGCGCGGCCCGCGTCGCGCGCGTGCAGCACGACCTCGTCGCCGCGTTCGTGCAGGCGGCGGGCGACGGCCGCGCCGATGCCGGAGCCGGCTCCGGTGATCACATGTGTAGCCATGCCCGCCATGCTCGCATCACCGGTGGCTCATTCGATGCCCTGGCTCTCCTCCAGGTAGGCGAGCGCGCCGACCGGCTCCTCGGCGAAGAAGACCAGCTCGGTGAGGGGGCGGGGCAGGAAGCCCTCGTCCTCCATGCGGCGGAACTGCTCCTTGAGGCCGTCGTAGAAGCCCGCCGTGTTGAGCAGGACGACCGGCTTGTCGGTGTGCCCGTGCTTCTTCAGCTCCAGGATCTCGGTGGCCTCGTCCAGCGTGCCGGTGCCGCCCACCATGATGACCACGGCGTCGGCCTTCTCCAGCAGCAACCGCTTGCGCTCGGCGAGGTCCCGGGCGATCACCATCTCGTCGGCGCCCTCGCGGGCCTTGGCCGCCAGGAAGTCGACCGAGACGCCGAGCAGACGTCCCCCGGCCTCCTGCACGCCGTCGGCGACGACCTTCATCAGGCCGACGTCGGAGCCGCCCCAGACGAGGGTGTGACCGCCCTTGCCCAGCAGTTCGGCGAACTCCCGCGCGGGGCGCGTGTAGCGCTCGTCGAGGTCGGCGGCGGAGAGGAAGACGCAGATGTTCATGGCCTCCACCGTACGGCCCGGCCCGGAGGGGAAGAACCCGGCCTCCGGGCACGCTGTAGTGACGGACACCACTGCCACCAGGAGGACGACGTGACCAAGGGACTCAAGGGACTCAAGGGACACCGCATCACCGTCGAGCCGAGCGAGCGGCATGTGCGCGTGGTGCGCGGCGACCGGGTGCTGGCGGAGAGCGACGCGGCGCTGGTGCTGCACGAGACGGGCTGTCCCGACCGGTACTACATCCCGGCCGGGGACGTGCGGCTGGACCTGCTGACGCCGTCCGGCACGACCACCCACTGCCCCTTCAAGGGGGACGCGTCCTACTGGTCGCTGCCCGGGGCGCCGGACCTGGTCTGGGCGTACCCGGACCCGAAGCCCGAGGTGGCGGAGATCAAGGATCACCTCTGTTTCTACGACGTCGAGGTGTCCTGAACGATCGGACGCGTGCCGTGCGGCAGTCTGCACAGGCATGGAGACAACGACTGTTTCACGTGACGGCACCCGGATCGCCTACACGCGCTCGGGGCGGGGACCGACGGTCGTGCTCGTCAGCGGCGCCCTGTCGACGGGCGGCACGATGGCGCCGCTGTCCGCCGCGCTGGCGGACCGTTTCGACGTCACCGTGTACGACCGCCGGGGACGCGGCGAGAGCGGAGACACGGCGCCCTACGCGGTGGAGCGGGAGGTCGAGGACCTGGCGGCGCTGATCGACGCGCTGGGCGGCGAGGCGTCGCTGTTCGGCGTGTCGTCGGGCGGCGCCCTGGCGCTGCGGGCCGCGGCGAGCGGGCTGCCGGTGCGCCGGGTCGCCGTGTACGAGGTGCCGTACGCCATGGACGACGCCACCGCGCGGGCCGGCGCGGAGTACCGGGAGCGGCTGACCGAGGCGCTCGGGCAGGGCCGGCACGGGGACGCGGTGGAGCTGTTCCTGCGACTGGCCGGACTGGGCGAGGAGATGATCCAGGGCGCCCGCCGGTCGCCGATGTGGGCCGGGATGGAGTCGGTGGCCCCGAGCCTGGCGTACGACGACGCGGTGATGGGCGACAACCGGGTGCCGCGGTCCGAGATCGCCTCGATCGCCTGTCCCCTGCTGGCCCTCGCGGGCGGCGCGAGCGACCGTTGGTGGCACGAGGCCGCCCGCGCGATCGCGGACGCGGCCCCCGACGGGAGCTATCGCATCGTCGAGGGGCAGACCCACATGGTGGAGCCGGGCGTGCTGGCGCCGGTGCTGACCGAGTTCTTCACGCGCTGACCAACGACCGGGTGACCGGGGAAGGCGGGTCGCCTCCCCTCGGTCTCAGGCGGCGCCCGCCGTCGCGCGCGTGGTGGACGCGATGGTCGCCGACCCCACCACCCGCGTGCCGTCGTACAGCACGATCGCCTGGCCGGGGGCGACGCCGCGCACCGGCTCGGTGAACGTCACCTCCAGGGTCCCGTCGACCAGTTCGGCGCGGACCTCGGTCTCGCCGCCGTGGGCGCGCAGCTGCGCGGTGTAGGTGCCGGGGCCGGTCGGGGCGGCACCGCACCAGCGGGGCTTGATCGCGCGCAGGGCGTCCACGTCCAGGGCCTCGGCCGGGCCGACGGTGACGGTGTTGGTCACCGGGGAGATGTCCAGGACGTAGCGCGGCTTGCCGTCGGGGGCCGGGGTGCCGATCCTCAGGCCCTTGCGCTGGCCGATGGTGTAGCCGTAGGCCCCCTCGTGGGTGCCGAGCCGGTTGCCCGCCTCGTCGACGATGTCGCCCTCCGCCTTGCCCAGACGGTCGGCGAGGAAGCCCTGGGTGTCGCCGTCGGCGATGAAGCAGATGTCGTGCGAGTCGGGCTTCTTGGCCACCGCGAGGCCCCGGCGCTCGGCCTCGGCGCGGATCTCGTCCTTGGTGGTGACCGTGTCGCCGAGCGGGAACATCGCGTGGGCCAGCTGCCGGTCGTCGAGGACGCCGAGGACGTAGCTCTGGTCCTTGGCCATGTCGGAGGCGCGGTGCAGCTCGCGGGTGCCGTCCTCGCGGAGGATCACCTGGGCGTAGTGGCCGGTGCAGACGGCGTCGAAGCCGAGCGCGAGGGCCTTGTCGAGCAGGGCGGCGAACTTGATCTTCTCGTTGCAGCGCAGGCACGGGTTCGGGGTGCGGCCGGCCTCGTACTCGGCGACGAAGTCCTCGACCACGTCCTCCCGGAAGCGGTCGGCGAGGTCCCACACGTAGAAGGGGATGCCGATGACGTCCGCGGCGCGGCGGGCGTCCCGCGAGTCCTCGATGGTGCAGCAGCCCCGGGCGCCGGTGCGGAAGGACTGCGGGTTCGCGGAGAGCGCGAGGTGGACGCCGGTCACGTCGTGCCCCGCCTCGGCGGCGCGGGCGGCGGCGACGGCGGAGTCGACGCCGCCCGACATGGCGGCGAGGACGCGGAGGGGACGGGTGCGCTGCGGGGTGTCAGTCATAACCCCTCCAGAGTACGGGGAGGCGGGAACCGGAGCGCGCGAGTATGCGTTCACGCTCACATGGGGGCGAAGCACGAATCCACAGGCGCGGCCGGCGGCGGGTCCCAGGACGGGGACCGGCGCATCGGCCGCCGGGCGCTGCTCGTCGGCGGCACCGCCGCGGCGGTGGGCACCGCCGTGCTGGCGCGCGAGGAGCTGGCGCGCCTGTGGTGGCGGGTGCCGGGGGTGGAGCGGCCCCGCCAGGAGGGCGCGGTCGACTACGCGGCGGCCCGCTGGGTGGCGGCCTCGGACGAGAACTGGCGGCGGGCGGACCGGCCCGACGACTTCGGCGTCGACATGGTGATCGTCCATGTCACCCAGGGCAGCTTCGCGAGCGCGGTGAGGGCGTTCCAGGACCCGTCGCACCGGGCGGCCACGCACTACATCGTGGGGCAGGACGGCCGGGTCACCCAGATGATCCGCGAGCTGGACGTGGCGTACCACGCGGGCAACCGCGACTACAACGAGCGCAGTGTCGGCATCGAGCACGAGGGGTTCGTGGACCGCCCGCAGGACTTCACCGACGCGATGTACGCCGCCTCCGCGCGGCTGACGGCGGGGATCTGCGCGCGGTACGACATACCGCTGGACCGCGAGCACATCATCGGGCACGTGGAGGTCCCGGGCACCGACCACACCGATCCGGGGCCGCACTGGGACTGGGACCGGTACATGGAGCTGGTGCGGCGGGCGGCGACGAGCGCCCCCTCCCCCGGCGCCTCGAAGAGCGCCTGACCCCGGCGTCGGCTAGCTGAGCCCCGCCGCCCGCGCCCGCTCCACCGCCGGGCCGATGGCCTTGGCGAGGGCCTCGACGTCAGCCTCGGTGGAGGTGTGGCCGAGGGAGAAGCGCAGGGTGCCGCGGGCCAGGTCGGGATCGGTGCCGGTGGCCAGCAGGACGTGGCTGGGCTGGGCGACGCCCGCGGTGCAGGCGGAGCCGGTGGAGCACTCGATGCCCTGGGCGTCGAGCAGGAGGAGCAGGGAGTCGCCCTCGCAGCCCGGGAAGGTGAAGTGGGCGTTGGCGGGCAGGCGGCCTTCCGGGGCCGGGTCGCCGCCGAGGATCGCGTCCGGCACCGCCGCGCGGACCGCGTCGACGAGGGCGTCGCGCAGGGCGCCGATCTCCCGGGCGAACCACTCGCGCTGCCCGGCGGCGAGGCGGCCGGCGACCGCGAAGGAGGCGATGGCGGGGACGTCGAGGGTGCCGGAGCGGACGTGGCGTTCCTGGCCGCCGCCGTGCAGGACCGGTACGGGGCTGTACTCACGGCCGAGCAGCAGCGCGCCGATGCCGTAGGGGCCGCCGATCTTGTGGCCGGAAACCGTCATCGCGGCGAGCCCGGAGGCGGCGAAGTCGACCGGGAGCTGACCGATCGCCTGGACCGCGTCGGCGTGCAGCGGCACCTCGAACTCGGCGGCCACGTCGGCGAGTTCACGGACCGGCATGATCGTGCCGATCTCGTTGTTGGCCCACATGACGGTGGCCAGGGCCACGTCGCCGGGGTCGCGGGCGATGGCCTCGCGCAGCGCCTCGGGGTGGACGCGTCCGTGGGCGTCGACCGGCAGGTACTCGACGGTCGCGCCCTCGTGCTCGCCGAGCCAGTGGACGGCGTCGAGGACGGCGTGGTGCTCGACGGGGCTGGCCAGGACCCGGGTGCGGGCCGGGTCGGCGTCCCGGCGGGCCCAGTACAGGCCCTTGACGGCGAGGTTGTCCGCCTCGGTGCCGCCGGCGGTGAGGACCACCTCGCTGGGCCGGGCGCCGAGGGCCTCGGCGAGCGTCTCGCGGGCCTCCTCGACGGTGCGCCGTGCGCGGCGGCCGGACGCGTGGAGGGAGGAGGCGTTGCCGGTGGCGCTCAGGTGCGCGGTGAGTGCCTCGACCGCCTCGGGGAGCATCGGGGTGGTCGCGGCGTGGTCGAGGTAAGCCATGGTGAGCCCGATTCTACGGGGCGCTCCCGCCCGGCCTCAGACCAAGGTTGGCCTCGTCGCCGAGTCGCCGGGACGCGGTGGTGCGGTGGCTCACAGGCTCCAGGACATCGTGTTGTCCGCGGACATGAACGCCGCCAGGACGACCAGGTCGGCGACGCCCAGACCGAGTCCGAGCAGGGCCCGGCCCCGGCGGGCGGTGCCCCGCCACAGGGCCAGGCTCGCCAGGACGATGGCGATCGGGCCCAGGACGACGTTGAGGACGAGCAGGCCGAGCAGTCCGAGGACGAAGGAGGCGACGGCCATGCCGTCGGTGTCCCGGATGCCGGTTCGGCGGCCGGCCGGTGCGGTGAGCTGCATGGTGTTCTCCCTGCCGTGCGTCGGTGGACCGTGCGTCAGTGGGCGGAGGTGCTCCGTCGGCGGCCGTGCCGTTCGCGGATCGCGAAGACGCCGAGCCATACGGCGATGACGAGGCCGGTGGCGACGGAGAAGGTCAGCGGCGCGTGGGCGACGGTGCCCAGGACCACGCCGAGGAGCAGGAGTGCGGCGACGAGAAACAGCATGGAGCGGATCCCCCAACCTTCGGTGAACGCTTGTAGTTACACTTGTTCACTGACTTCCCAGTCTAGCGCGCTCCACGACTTTTCAATTACAGAGAACAGTTGTTAACTGCATGGCATGAGTCACACCTCCGGCGTTCGCCAGGCCCAGAAGCAGAAGACCCGGCAGGCCCTGCTGGACGCGGCGCTCGTTCTGCTGGAGGACCAGAGCCTGAGCAGTCTGGGACTGCGGGAGGTCACCCGCGCGGTGGGCGTCGCGCCGACCGCCTTCTACCGACACTTCCGCTCCACGGCGGACCTGGGCGTGGCGCTGGTCGAGGAGGCGCTGGGAAGCCTGCACCCGATGATCCGGGCCACCGTGGCACCGGACGAGGACAGCGCGGAACGCATCGCGCGGGCGGTGGAGTTGATCGCCGGTCATGTGGCCGCCCACCCGGCGCACGTGCGTTTCGTCGCACGGGAACGGCACGGCGGGGTGCGGCCGGTGCGGGACGCCATACGGGAGCAACTGGCCCGCTTCGCCGGGGAGGTGAAGGACGAACTGGTCAAGGACCCGGTGTCGCGCGGCTGGAGCGAGGCCGACCTGCTGATGCTCGCGGGTCTGTACGTGGACCAGATGCTGGCCACGGCCTCGCTGTTCCTGGAGACGCTGGAGGTTCCGGGGGCGCCGGAGGAGGAGCGCCGGCGCGCGGCGGAGACCGCGGCGCGTCAGATGCGGCTGATCAGCGTCGGCCGCCGGCACTGGCTGGACTGAGGGGCGCCGGCGTCTCCGCCGGCGCCCCTCCGCCGGGCAGGGCCCCGGTCAGCCGAGGCGGACCCGGGCGAGCTGGCGGGACTGGGCGACCAGGCGGTCGGCGCTGTCCCAGACCTCGGCGTCCTCCTCCAGGAAGCCGCCGGCGAGGTTGCGGGTGGTGATGGCGACGCGCAGGGGCCCGGGGGCCGGACGGCATCGCACGTGCACGGTCAGCTCGACCGTCGGCACCCAGCCCTTCAGCCCCAGCTCGAAGGCGGTCGGCGGCAGCGCGTCCACCGCGAGGAGCAGCGAGAGGGGATCGGCGTCCCGGCCGTCGGCGAGCCCGAACCAGGCCCGCATCTCGCCCCGGCCGGAGGGCTGCCCGAGCGCCCAACCCAGGGTGGCGGGGTCCAGCTTGAGCATCAGGCGGTCGGCGATGGCCGAGCTGCCGTCGACGGGGGCGGGGCCGTCCTCGGCCCCGAAGCACTGGTCCATCGGCGGGAGCGCGGGCGGCTTCGCGGAGGTGCGGACGTCGTCGGGCAGCGCGTCCAGATCGCCGTAGGAGGCGAGGACGCGGATGCGCTCGATCTCGTTGCCCTCGTCGTCGTACTGGAAGAGGGACGCCTGGCCGGTGGAGAGGGTGCGGCCGGTCCGGACGGTCTCGGTGCGCACGACCGCAGGGCCGGGCCGGGACGCGGTGAGGTAGTGCGCGGAGATGGTGAAGGGGTCGCCGTGCGGAAGGGCGTCCCCCAGCGCACGGCCCAGGACGGCCAGCAGATAGCCGCCGTTGACGGCGCTGATGATCGTCCAGCCGGCCGAGAGGTCGATGTCGTAGACGCCGGGGGCGCGCCGGGTGAGGGCGGTGTCCCGGTCGAACTCGCTGTCGCCGATGGTGGCCCGCGTGGCCGCTGCGGAGGCTGCTTCTGGCATGGCTGTACGGTACAACACGCAATTACTAAGCGGTAGCTTTTCTCCAGGTCTCAGGAACGCTCCCGCAGGTACGCCTCCAGTTCGGCGGCGCCCGCGAGCATCGCCCGTCCTCGGGCCGCGACCCGGTCGTGCCACTCCCGCAGGGCGGCCTCCAGCGACTCCAGGGAGCCCGCCCCGCGCACCTGGTCGATCACCGGCGCGATCTGCTCCAGCGGGTACCCGCCCCGCCGGAGCTGGTGGACCAGACGGGCGTCCCGCACCTCGGCCTCGCCGTAGACCCGGTAGCCGGTCAGCGGGTCGCGGTGCGGGCGGACCAGTCCGGCCTGCTCCCACTTGCGCAGCGTCGCGGGCCGGACGCCCAGCTCCCGTGCCAGCGGCCCGATGAACACGCCGCCCCGGCCGGGCCCCCGCGCCCTCGTTCCGGACGCCAGGTCGCGCACGGCTCGCTCGACCGCCCCCAGCGTCTGCCGGTCGGTGAGCAGCTGGGCGTGGCTCTCGTCGATGATCCGGAACGCCTCGCCGCACGCGTCCCGGTTCACGGCCCGCATGACCGAGGCCGCGGTCCGGTGCCCGTGGCCCGGCACCAGGGCCAGGAAGGCGGCGAGGGCCCGCGCGTGCAGCGGGGTGTAGCGGCGGTAGCCGCCGGCGGTGCGGTCGGCGGCCGGGAGGATGCCGGACTCCTCGTAGTTGCGGACGGCCTGGGTGGACAGACCGTGCCCGCGCGCCAGATCGACCGGCCTCAGGTGTCCGTCGCTTTGAGGGTTTTCCGTCCTTGCGGCCATGGGACCAGGAGGTTATCGCGGCCAGGTTTACACCGAAAGTTCAACGATAGCGTTGAAGGTATGCCAATCGACATCAAGGACACCGCCCGTGCCGTCGGGGCGGCCGCCCTCATGGAGCTGCTGCCGGCCCGCCCCCGGGTGCTCGCACTGGGCGAGCCGACCCACGGCGAGGACTCCCTGCTCGAGGTGCGCAACGAACTGTTCCGGCGACTGGTCGAGGAGGAGGGCTACCGGACGATCGCGCTGGAGAGCGACTGCCTGGCCGGACTGGTCGTCGACGACTACGTCTCCCAAGGGACGGGCACCCTCGACGAGGTCATGGAGCGCGGCTTCAGTCACGGGTTCGGCGCCTCGGCGGCCAACCGGGCCCTCGTACGCTGGATGCGCGCCCACAACGAGGGCCGGCCCGCCTGCGAGCAGGTGCGCTTCGCCGGCTTCGACGGCCCGCTGGAGATCACCCACGCCGCGAGCCCCCGGCAGGCCCTCACCGCCCTCCACGGGGCCCTCGCCGCCCGGGGCGACGCGGACCTCCTCCCCTGCACCGCCGACGACCTCGACCGGCTCCTCGGCACCGACGACCGGTGGACGGACCCCGCGGCGATGACGGACCCGGCCCGGTCCGCCGGCCGGTCGGCCGAGGCCCGCGAGCTGCGCCTGCTCGCCGACGACCTGGTGTCGCTGCTCGACGAGCAGACGCCCCGGCTCCTCGCGTCGGACTCGCGGGACGCCTGGGAGCGCCTGCGCCTGTACGGCCGTACCGCCACCGGCCTGCTGCGCTACCACCACTGGATGGCCGACCCCTCGCCGGCCCGGATGAACCGGCTGCTGGGCCTGCGGGACCGGATGATGGCCGGCAACCTCCTCGCCCTGGCCCGCCGCGGACCGGTGCTGGTGCACGCCCAGAACGCGCATCTCCAGCGGGAGAAGAGCAGCATGCGCATGTGGCAGGGGCCGGTGGAGTGGTGGAGCGCCGGCGCACTGGTGAGCGCCCGGCTCGGCAGCGAGTACGCCTTCGTGGCCACGGCCCTCGGCACGATCCGGCACCGGGGGGTGGGCACACCGCCGCCCGGGACCCTCGAAGGGCTCCTGCACGCCCTCCCGGACGACCGCTGCCTCGTCGACGCCGCGTCGCTGGCCGCCGCCCTCGGCGACACACCACCCGCTCCGCGCGAGTCCCCGTGGTTCGGCTACGCCTCGCTCGACCCGCGGCACCTGCCCGCGATCGACGCGGTGGTGTTCGTCAGGGACGTCCCCGAGCGGTAGCGCCCTCGGTCCCCTCGACCACCGTCGACCGCCGGTTCCAGGCGCGCGGGGCCCGCCAGTGGAAGCGCAGGGCGAGCAGGCGCAGGACGAAGGCGGTGACCACCGCGAGGCCGCTGGTCACCGGGGTGAGGGCCTCGTAGCGGATGCACACGGCGACCATGGCGGCGCCGACGATCGCCGGGACGGCGTACAGGTCGCGGTCCCAGCGCAGCAGCGAGGGCACCTCGTTGGCGAGCACGTCCCGCAGGACGCCGCCGCCGACCGCGGTGGCCAGGCCCAGGCAGGCGGAGGCGGTCAGCCCCAGTCCGTAGTCGTACGCCTTGGTGGTGCCGGCGACGCAGAACAGGCCGAGGCCGGCCGCGTCGAAGACGTTCACGCCGGTCTGCAGGCGCTCCACGTGGGGGTGGAGGAAGAAGACCAGCGCCGTGGCGAACAGCGGGGTCACGAAGTACCCGAGGTCCGTGAAGGCCGCGGGCGGCACGGCCCCGATGACGAGGTCCCGGAACAGCCCCCCGCCCAGCGCGGTGACCTCGGCGAGGACGGCGATGCCGAAGACGTCGAAGTTCTTGCGTACGGCCAGCAGCGCGCCGGAGATGGCGAAGACGAAGATGCCGACCAGGTCGAGCGTGTGCTGGACGGTGGGGGTGAAGAGTTGCTCGTACACCCTGCCATTCTCACCTGCCGCTGAGCCCCCACCTTGCAAACGAAGGCGGGGGCTCAGCGGCGCGGCAGGGACACCGCGAGGTCACTTCTCCTTGGCGGGAGGCTCCTCGTCGGCGCTCTCGGCACTCTCGGTGCCCTCGGCACTCTCGGTGCTCTCCGCGTCCCCGGTGCTCTTCTTCGGGGACCCGGTGCTCTTCTCGCCGTCCTCGGGAGCCGTCTTCACGGACTCCGGGGTCGTCTTCGCGGACTCGGTGCTCTTCTTCCCGGACTCGGCGGCCTCGGTCTCGCCCTCGGCCTCCGGAGTCTCCGCCTGTGCGGCTTCCGCCTCCGCGGCCTCCACCTCCGCGGCCACCGCCGCCGAGGTCCGGGCCGACTCCGCGAGCGCGTCCTCGGCCACCAGCTCCGCCGCCTCCTTGGCGTCGGAGAGCAGGACGACGTCCTGCGGGGCCTGGTCCTCGAAGTTCTCCGGGTGGTGGCAGGCGACCTGCTGTCCGGGGCGCAGCTCCTTCAGCGGCGGCTCGGTCGTGGCGCAGATCTGCGTCGCCTTCCAGCACCGGGTGTGGAAGCGGCACCCGCTCGGCGGGGAGATCGGCGAGGGCACGTCGCCCTTGAGCAGGATGCGCTCGCTCTTGGCGGCCTTGCGAGCCGGGTCCGGGATCGGGACCGCGGACATCAGGGCCTTGGTGTACGGGTGCATCGGCGACTTGTAGAGCAGGTCGCGGTCGGCCAGCTCCATGATCTTGCCGAGGTACATCACCGCGATCCGGTCCGAGACGTGCCGGACGACGGACAGGTCGTGCGCGATGATCACGTACGTCAGGCCCAGCTCCTGCTGGAGGTCGTCGAGGAGGTTGACGACCTGGGCCTGGATCGACACGTCGAGCGCGGAGACCGGCTCGTCGGCCACGACCAGCTTGGGGTTGAGCGCGAGCGCGCGGGCGATGCCGATGCGCTGGCGCTGACCGCCGGAGAACTCGTGGGGGTAGCGGTTGTAGTGCTCGGGGTTGAGACCGACCACCGACAGCAGCCGCTGGACCTCCTTCTTGATCCCGCCCTCGGGCTCGACGCCCTGGAGCTTGAAGGGGGCGCTGACGATCGTGCCGATGGTGTGACGCGGGTTCAGCGACGAGTACGGGTCCTGGAAGATCATCTGCACGTCGCGGCGCAGCGGGCGCATGCCGCCGACCCCGAGGTGGGTGATGTCCTTGCCCTCGAACTCGACCTTGCCGGCGGTCGGCTCCAGCAGCCGGGTGATCAGCCGGCCCATGGTCGACTTGCCGCAGCCCGACTCGCCCACGACGCCGAGGGTCTCACCGGAGCGGACCTCGAAGTCGATGCCGTCGACGGCGCGCACCGCGCCGACCTGGCGCTGCAGCAGGCCCTTCTTGATCGGGAAGTGCTTCTGCAGCCCGGTCACCTTGAGCAGGGTCTCGCCGCGGGCGGCACCCTCGGTGAGGGTGGCAGTGCCTGCCGAGCCGTCGCTCTGTGCGGGGATGGTCACCGCTTCGTCCTCTGCCTTTGCCTTTGCTTCGTCGCTCACAGCTTCGGCGCAATCTCTTCGGTCCAGATCCGCTCCCGCTGCTCCTGCGACATGTGGCAGGCGGCCCAGTGCTTGCTGCCGACCTCGGTCAGCTCGGGGCGGACCGTGCGGGTGACGTCGTCCTTGGGCACGTCGGCGTACGGACAGCGCGGGTTGAAGGCGCAGCCGGACGGGAGGTTGATCAGGGAGGGCGGGGACCCCTTGACGGGGATGAGGCGTTCCTGCTGGTCGCGGTCGAGCCGCGGCATCGAGCCGAGCAGACCCCAGGTGTAGGGGTGCCGGGGCTCGTAGAACACCTTCTCCGCGGGGCCCCGCTCGACGCACCGGCCGCCGTACATCACCAGGAGGTCGTCGGCCAGCTCGGCGACGACACCGAGGTCGTGGGTGATGATGATGACCGCGGAGCCGAACTCCTTCTGCAGGTCCCGGATGAGGTCGAGGATCTGCGCCTGGACGGTCACGTCCAGGGCGGTGGTCGGCTCGTCCGCGATGAGCAGTTCGGGGTTGTTGACCAGCGACATCGCGATCATCGCGCGCTGGCGCATACCGCCGGAGAACTCGTGCGGGTAGCTGTCCACCCGCTTGTCGGGCTGCGGGATGCCGACACGGTCCAGCATCTCCACGGCGCGGCGCTTGGCGGTCTTCTTGTCCACGTCGTGGTGGATGCGGTACGCCTCCACGATCTGCTGCCCGATCGTGTAGTACGGGTGCAGCGCGGACAGCGGGTCCTGGAAGATCATCGCCATCTCCCGGCCGCGCAGCTTGCGCACGTGGTCCGGGTCGGCGGAGAGCAGCTCGGTGCCGTCCAGCCAGATCTCGCCGGAGATCTGGGCCTTGCGCTTGCCGTACTGGCCGGCGGTGTGCAGGCCCATGATGCCGAGCGAGGTCACCGACTTGCCGGAACCGGACTCGCCGACGATGCCGAGGGTCTTGCCCCGCTCCAGCTGGAAGCTGAGCCCGTCGACGGACTTGACCAGGCCGTCGTCGGTCGGGAAGTGCACCTTGAGGTCGCGTACTTCCAGGAAGGCGCTCGGCGCGGCCGAGGTGCCGGTGGGCTCGCCCACGGCGGCTCCGCTCTTGCTGAGTTCGGTCATGCGAGCCTCACTCGGGGGTCGATCACGGCGTACAGGACGTCCACCACGAGGTTGGCGATCAGCACCGCGAGAGAAGTGATCAGGGTGACGCCCAGGATAAACGGCAGGTCCTGGTTCTGGATCGCGTCCAGGACCTTCTGGCCGAGGCCGGGGAGGCTGAACGTGGTCTCGGTCAGGATCGCGCCGCCCATGAGGGCGCCGAGGTCCATGCCGAGCATGGTGAGCAGCGGGGTCAGCGTCGACCGCATGGCGTGCTTGCGGATGACGACCGGTTCCCTCAGGCCCTTGGCGCGCGCGGTGCGGATGTAGTCCTCGCCGAGGATCTCCATCATGGTGGCCCGGGTGATCCGGGCGTACATCGCGGCGTACAGGAAGGCCAGGGTGACCCAGGGCAGGATCATGCCGCCCAGCCAGCCGGTGAGGCTGTCCTCCAGGGGCACGAACTCGCCGTCGATCCAGCCCAGGCCGTAGGAGAAGATCGCCAGGCTGAGCAGACCGGTGAAGTAGATGGGGAGGGAGACGCCGGCGAGCGCGACGATCATCGCGCCGCGGTCCCACAGGGTGCCCCGCTTGAGGGCGGAGAGCACACCGGCGGCGAGGCCGAAGATCAGCCACAGCACGGCGGCACCGAGAGCGAGGGCCAGGGTCACCGGGAAACGCTCGGTCAGCACCGGCCAGACGGCCTGCTCGGTCTTGAAGGAGTATCCGAAGCACGGCGCGGAGCAGTTGGTCACGTCACCGCCGGAGGCGTAGGTGCGCCCCGCGAAGATGCCCTTGATGAACTCCCATGCCTGGACGACGACCGGGTCGTCGAGGCTCAGCTTCTGCCGCACGGCCTCGACGGCGTCGGGGCCGGCCTGCTTGCCCACGTAGTTCAGGGCGATGTCGACGCCCGCCCACTTGGGGACGAGGAAGAAGATGCAGAAGACCACCAGGATGATGACCACCAGCATCACTGCGGCGGCGAACAGCCGCCTGATGAGGTAAGCGAGCACAGCGTGCGGCCCGCTGCGGACCGCGGGCCCAGGAGATCGTCCCGGGCCCGCGGTCACGCCGCGCCGGCCTTCACCTGCCTTTCGTGCCGTACGGCGGGTGTGCCGGTTACTTCTTCGGGTTCTTCAGGCCGAGGTTGACGAAGTCGTACATACCGCTGTAGCCGTCGGTGGTGTACACGTTCGCCAGGTTGTTCGAGCGCCAGTTGATGAACTTCTCGAAGACGAAGGGCAGGTAGTACGCGCCCTCCATCACCTTGTGGTTGATCTCCGTGGCGATCTTGGCCTTGCCGGCGTCGTCCAGCTCGGTCAGGTAGTCGGCGAACAGGCCGTCGATCTTCTCGTCCTTGATCAGCGCGAAGTTGTTGTTGGCGCTGTCGAGGATGTAGTCGCTGTGCCACAGCGGCAGACCGTAGCCCTGGACGGACGGGAAGTCGGGGCCCCAGCCCATGATGATGACGCCGTAGCCCTTCTTGGCCACGTTGGAGGGGCTGCCGACGACGCTGGCGTACTGCGAGCCGTCGTACTGCTCGATCTCCAGGTCGATGCCGACCTTCTTCAGCGACGCCTGCATCGACTCGGCGGTGGCGACCTCGACCGGCTTGTTGTTCCGGACCGCGATCTTGCTCTTGAAGCCGTTGGGCTTGCCGCAGGCCTTCAGCTCTTCCTTGGCCTTCTCGACGTTGCCCTTCTTGTTCTCACCGGCCATGCCGTACGGGTCGTACTTCTGGCCCTCGGAACCCGGGACGGACGGCGGCAGCATGTTGGTGCCGATGTCGCCGCCGGCGACCGGGCCGCCGCGCGCGGTCTGCAGCGAGACGTGGTCGGCGCCGAAGAGCATCGCCTTGCGGCAGTGGATGTTGTCGAACGGCTTCACGTTCTGCGCGAAGGTCGCGTAGCGGATGTAGCCGGAGACCGGGTTGTCCAGGTTCGCCTTGTGCTCCTTCAGGGCGGTGGTGCGGCCCTGCGGGGACAGACCGGTCTGGGCGAGGTCCAGGTCGTAGTCACCCGCGATGAGACGGGCGTCCAGGTCGTTGGCGTTGGAGAAGAACTTGATCGTGATCTTGTCCGGGTACGCCTTGCGGACCGGGTCCGACTCCTGCTTCCACTCGGTGTTGCGGACCAGGGTCAGGTCCTTGCCGGGGTTGTAGGACTCGAACTTGTACGGGCCCGAGGAGAACGGGCGCAGGCCGTACTTGGACTTGGTGTCCTTGTCCTGGCGGACCGGGGACGCCGAGGTCAGCGCCAGCATCTCCTCGAAGTCCGAGTTGGCCTCGGGCAGCTTGAAGACGATGGTCTTGTCGTCCGGCGTCTCGATCGCCTTCAGACCCAGCTTGTCCTTGGACTTGTCCTTGTAGGGGCCCTGGTACTCGTCCTTGGGGTCGAGCACCTCCTTGAGGTACGTCGGGCCGCCCGACAGCACGTCCTGCGCCCAGACGCGCTCGATGCCGTACTTGACGTCCTTGGAGGTGATCGGCTTGCCGTCCTCCCAGGTGACGCCGTCACGCAGGGTGTACGTGTAGGTCTTGCCGTCGTCGGAGACCTTCGCGAGACCGGTGGCGAGGTCGGGGGTGACCTCGGCGCCCGCCTTGCCCGGCTCCGTCTTGTTCGTGACGAGCTGGCGGCTGTAGTAGCGGGAGAAGTTCCACATGAAGCCGTAGTAGCCGCGCGTGGTGTCCCACGAGTCGGCGTCCTGCGAGCTGGCGAACTTCAGGGTGCCGCCCTTCTTGGCCGCGGAGGCCTGGGCGACCTTGTTGTTGGCCGCGTCGAAGCCCGGCGCGCCGTTCTTCGAGCCGCCGTTGCTGTCGTCTCCGCCGCCGCCGCACGCCGCCGTGGTCAGCAGCGCGGCGACCACTGCGGCAGCGGCCAAAGCCTGCTTGCGCCGCCCTGAGGTGCGTTGGGTAGTCACGATCTCGGATCCTCCGGATTAGATGAGAGACCCCGTGCAGGTGCCACGGGTCGCTTTGCGGTACGGCAGGTCAGCGGGAGCCCTTCGGGTCCAGCGCGTCGCGTACGCCGTCACCGAAGAGGTTGAAGGCAAGAACGGTGATGAAGATCGCCACACCCGGGATCACCATGTACATGGGATCCGACTTGTAGTAGTCGATCGCGCTCGACAGCATCTGCCCCCAGGAGGAGGTGGGCGGCTTGACGCCCACGCCCAGGAAGCTGAGTGCGGCCTCGGTGAGGATGTTGGTCGGGATCATCATCGTGGTGTAGACGATGATCGGCGCGACCAGGTTGGGCAGCAGTTCCTTGAACAGGATGTAGAAGCGTCCGGCACCCAGGGACCGGGCCGCCTCGACGTACTCCCGCTCGCGCATGGACAGGGTCTGGCCGCGGACCACACGGCCGATGTAGGGCCATCCGAAGAAGCCGATGACCAGGATCATCATGAGCAGGCGGACACCGGTGCCGCTGAGGCCCAGCATGCTGTCCGGCATGACCGAGACCAGCGCGATGATGAACAGCAGCTGCGGGAAGGCCAGCAGGCCGTCCATGACCCGGCTGATGAGGGCGTCGACCCAGCCGCCGAAGAAGCCGGCGAGGACACCGAGGACGGTACCGATGATCACGGCCACGATGGCGGACAGGAAGCCGACCAGGAGCGAGATCCGGGCACCGTGGACGATGCGGGCGAAGATGTCGCGGCCGTTGACGGGCTCGACGCCCAGCCAGTGCTCGCCGCTCATGCCGCCCAGGGAGCCGGTGGGGGTGCCGAACAGCGGGTCGATCAGGTCCTCGTGGAACTCGTTGGGATCCTGGCCGTAGAGGGAGGTGATCAGGGGCGCGAGGATCGCGACCACGATGAGGAAGAGCACGACGATGCCGCCCGTGAGGGCCAGCTTGTCCCGCTTCAGGCGCTCCCAGGCGATGCGGCCGAGGGAGCGCCCCTGAACCGCCTTGGCCTCGGCGCCGGCGACCGCCGCCTCCTCGGCCGCACTCGGGGCCGCTTCCGCGGTCGGCTCGTGCAATGGTGCCGTCATCTGGCAGGGACCCCTCTCAACCGGCGGTAGCCGGCCCGCACTTGCCGCTGTAGCGGCGTGATCAGTCCGTCGTACACAGGGGCGAACAGCCACCCCTTGCTGCGGGAGTCTTCAACGCTTTGGCGATCTGTAGCCAGACTTGACAGGGAAAGGATGCGCAACCGTGATGCTGTTTGAGGTGTTCCGTTATCCGGACAGTGGGTAACGGCGGCCGGACGCGGACGAGTTGGGACATCTACGGCACAGTGTCGCCAACCGCCTTCGTCTACGCGCGAAGATGTCCTCCCACCGGGAGCGGGGCGGGTCGCGGAACCGTCAGTACCGGCCCTGTGCCGGAGGGTATCCGTACCCGCCCGCGGGCGCCGGGGCGGGGGCGGCCCCGTGGGCTTCGCGGTCGTAGAACGGACGGGTGCGGGCGCGCAGCCACATGGCGACCGGATCGTGGGTGTCCGTCATCGCGACCGTCGACACCGGCAGACCTTCCGGGACCGCGCCGACGGACTGCTGCATCATGGCGCGCACCGCGTCGACGGCCGGCGGGGAGGTGTCGTACACGTCGAGGCCGATGGCGAGGTAGGGCGCCCCGAGCGCCGGCTGCACCCAGGCGCGGCGCAGTGCGCGGACCGCCGGGGTGCGGTGGGCGTTCTGCGCGAGCAGGGCGTAGAACTGCGGGATCTCGATGGCCGGTTCGGACAGGCGCAGGGGGCCGGCGGGCTGGCGGTCCAGGCCGGAGGCGATGCGGCGCAGGTCGAGCCACGGGATGCCGACGCCGCCGCCGGGGGCGTGCGGGTTGAGCCACAGGCCGTAGTGGTCGGGGTAGAGGGCGCGGGCCACCTCCAGTCCGTCGACCACCTCGTACGAGCGGTTCCAGCCACTGGCGGAGAGTTCCTGGGCGGAGGTGACGCAGGGGGCGTACCCGAAGCCGTCGACCTCCATCTTCCCGTACTGGGCGTCCGGGGAGCCTGCCTGACCGTGCCAGAGCAGCATCCAGACCTGGCCGGAGGCGGGGGTGGCGAGCGCGCGCAGCAGGGCCTCGTAGGCGTCGTAGCGCCCGGGGGTCACCTGGCGCAGCATGTGCTCGACCTGTCCGGTCGTGGTGCCGCTGGCGCTCACGTGTATCGCCCCTTCGAGAAGTTCCCCTGTTGTGAACCCAGCTTAAGGCTCCGCCGGGCGGGGGACGCCTGTGCGCTCGGGGGTGCCGTCCGTCCTCCCCCGCCCGGCACGGCCCCCGCCGGTGTCACAGGTCGCGGTCGTAGAACGGGCGGACGTTCGTCCGCATCCAGTCGCAGACCGGGTCCTGGGCCGCCTCCAGGAGGACCAGGTTGACCTGGGTCTTGAGAGGGGCCTTGGCGAGGGCCCGGCCCAGGGCGTCGAGGGGGAGGGCGCGGGCGTCGCCCTCCCAGTGGGCGAGTTCGACGCCGACGAACATGACCGGGTCGGCGGTCTCGATGGCGGCCATGCAGCGTCGTGCGGTGCGGACGACGCCGGTGGCGGCGAACTCGGCGGAGGCGGCGGCGAGGAAGTCCACCGGGTCGTCCTGCCAGTCCGGTTCGAAGAGGCGGACCCGGCCGCCCGAGGCGGGTCCGTCCAGCGGGGTGCGGCCGGCCCGGCACAGCTCGGCCACGGCGGGCGGCGGCAGCGGGACGCCGACCACGCCCTCCGGGTTGACGACGACGCCGACCTGCGGGGGCAGGCCCCGGGCGAACTCGACCGCGGGGGCGATGGTGTACGCCATCTGCGCGCCGGCGACCTGGCGGAGCTGCTCCTCGGAGCTGAACACCGGCACGTAGGCCTGGCCCTCGATCTCCAGCGTGGGCAGGTCGAGCGGACCGCTGTGCGGTCCGCCGCCGTTGGGCAGGGGTATCCACAGGAAGCTCCGGCCGAGCACCTCCACGATCCGTCCGCCGGCGGACGGGACGCCGAGGGACGCGGACAGCACCTCCTCCAGCTCGTTGCCGGGCCACCCGCCGTGCGGGTGGGGGTGCGCCTGTGCCGGGAAGTCCATCTGCCTACCTACCGCCTGCCTGGTACCGCTGCTGTGGCTGAAAAGGCTAACCCGTTCGACCGCAGGGCCCTACGGTGCGTCACCCCGTGAACGCGATCCGGTGGAGCGTGTCGGCCGCCGCCCGGTCCAGGAGGATCGCCGACGCACAGCCGGCCGGCAGGGTGCCCTCGGTCACCGCGCGCAGCAGGCGGGCGTTGGCCGTGCGGTGGCGCAGGAAGGCGTACCGCGACACGCCCCGGCCGCGCTCGCGCTGGCCGGCCAGGGCCTCGTCGGCACCGACGTCGAGCAGGAGCAGGTGCAGGGTGCCCTCGCGGCGGCGGGCCTCGCGGGCGAGCCAGGCGCGCACCCAGGACTGCGTGCCGCAGTCGTGCACCACGACGCCCTCGCCGGAGCGCACGGCCTTGCGCAGCCCGGCGTAGTGGGCGAGACGGACCAGGGGGCGGTAGAGCGCGTACGGCAGGAAGCGCGGCATGCGGCGCTCCCAGCGGTCGCGGGTGTCCTGGGAGTCGACGCGGGTGCCGCGCACGGTGCGCTCCATCAGCGTCGACTTGCCGCTGCCGGGCAGACCGGTGATCACCACCAGGTCCCGGGGTCCGAAGAGCAGGGCGTGCGGGCTGCGGCCCTCCCGGTCCCGCAGGTCGCGGACGACCGGTGCGGGCAGCTCGGCGCACGCCTCCGGGGCCGGGGCGACGGGCTGCTCGGGCAGCGCGAGACCCGAAGTGGCGGCGTACGCCGTGGTCCTGTTCACCGTGATCGTCCTCCCCTGGGGCGGTTCACGAGTTCCCATCCCCGTCGAGTGTAAAGAGAAGGTAATGCGCAGGTCTCGCGTTTTCGTTCGCTTACTGCCACAGGCCGGTTACAGATCACGGTCTGCCACGGATCGGCGGGGCGTGCAATGATGGCGGCGCCAACTGCATACCGGCCGTTTGAATCCGCGCGGGAGAGTCCCCGGCCGCGCCGGGGCGCCGAAGGAGCAAGTCCCTCCCTTGAATCTCTCAGGCACCGTTACCGCGCGGGCGAGGCACATCTGAAAAGCGGGCCGCCGCCCGACGGCGGCCCCACCCAAGGTGCAAGCCCTGATCGCCGTACTCCGGTGGTCGTGGCGAACCTCTCAGGTTCCGATGACAGATGGGGAGGAACGACCTCGCCCGTGCCGTCCTGTCCTGGGAGACGACCGACCGATGAGCAGTACAGAACTCCGCCGTACCGCGCTCGACGCCACGCATCGCGCGCTGGGCGCGACGATGACCGACTTCGCCGGCTGGGACATGCCGCTGCGCTACGGCTCCGAGCGCGACGAGCACGTCGCGGTGCGCACCCGCGCCGGGCTCTTCGACCTCTCCCACATGGGCGAGATCACGGTCACCGGCCCCCAGGCCGCCGATCTGCTGAACTACGCGCTGGTCGGCAACATCGGCAGTGTGAAGCCGGGCCGCGCCCGCTACACCATGATCTGCCGTGAGGACGGCGGCATCCTGGACGACCTGATCGTCTACCGGCTCGGCGAGGCCGAGGCCACTTCTTCCCACTACATGGTGGTCGCCAACGCCTCCAACGCCCAGGTGGTGCTGGACGCGCTGACCGAGCGGGCCGCCGGCTTCGACGCCGAGGTCCGCGACGACCGCGACGCGTACGCGCTGCTCGCGGTGCAGGGCCCCGAGTCGCCGGCCATCGTCAAGAGCCTCACCGACGCCGACCTGGACGGCCTGAAGTACTACGCCGGACTGCCCGGCACGGTCGCGGGCGTCCCCGCGCTCATCGCCCGCACCGGTTACACCGGCGAGGACGGCTTCGAGCTGTTCGTGAAGCCGGAGCACGCCGTGGAGCTGTGGCGGGCGCTGACCGAGGCGGGCGAGGGCGCCGGGCTGGTCCCCTGCGGCCTGTCCTGCCGCGACACGCTCCGTCTGGAAGCGGGCATGCCGCTGTACGGGCACGAGCTGACGACCGAGCTGACGCCCTTCGACGCCGGGCTCGGCCGGGTGGTGAAGTTCGAGAAGGAGGGCGACTTCGTCGGGCGCGCCGCGCTCACCGAGGCCGCTTCCCGGGCCGAGCAGAACCCGCCCCGCGTCCTGGTGGGCCTGGTCGCCGAGGGCCGCCGGGTCCCGCGCGCCGGGTACCGGGTCGTCGCCGGCGGCGAGGTGGTCGGCGAGGTGACCTCGGGCGCCCCGTCCCCGACACTGGGCAAGCCGATCGCCATGGCCTACGTCGACCCCGCGCACGCGGTGCCGGGCACCGAGGGTGTCGGCGTGGACATCCGGGGCAGCCACGAGCCGTACGAGGTCGTGGCGCTGCCCTTCTACAAGCGCCAGAAGTAGACACTGGGCGGCGGGGCCCCGCCGCTCCGCGCGCCCGCCGCCCGCGACCGCCGCTCACCAGCGGTTTCGGCGGCCCTCTCGCATCACCCCCGTCACCAGCATTTTCCCGCGTACAGGAGAATTCAGGCCATGAGCAACCCCCAGCAGCTGCGTTACAGCAAGGAGCACGAGTGGCTGTCGGCCGCCGAGGACGGCGCTTCGACGGTCGGCATCACGGAGCACGCGGCCAACGCGCTCGGTGACGTCGTCTTCGTCCAGCTCCCCGAGGTCGGCGACTCGGTGACCGCGGGCGAGACCTGCGGCGAACTGGAGTCGACCAAGTCCGTCTCCGACCTGTACTCCCCCGTCTCCGGTGAGGTCACCGAGGTCAACGAGGACGTCGTCAACGACCCGTCGCTGGTGAACAGCGCCCCCTTCGAGGGCGGCTGGCTGTTCAAGGTGCGGATCACGGACGAGCCGGCCGACCTGCTCTCCGCCGACGAGTACACCGCCTTCACCGCCGGCTGAGGAGTCACGCCCGCATGTCGCTTCTGAACACCCCCCTGCACGAGCTGGACCCCGACGTCGCCGCCGCCGTCGACGCCGAGCTGGACCGCCAGCAGTCCACCCTCGAGATGATCGCCTCGGAGAACTTCGCCCCCGTCGCGGTCATGGAGGCCCAGGGCTCGGTCCTCACCAACAAGTACGCCGAGGGCTACCCCGGCCGCCGCTACTACGGCGGCTGCGAGCACGTCGACGTGGTCGAGCAGATCGCCATCGACCGGGTCAAGGCGCTGTTCGGCGCCGAGCACGCCAACGTGCAGCCGCACTCGGGCGCCCAGGCCAACGCGGCCGCGATGTTCGCGCTGCTCAAGCCGGGCGACACGATCATGGGTCTGAACCTCGCCCACGGCGGGCACCTGACCCACGGCATGAAGATCAACTTCTCCGGCAAGCTCTACAACGTCGTCGCCTACCACGTCGGCGACGACGGCCAGGTCGACATGGCCGAGGTGGAGCGCCTGGCCAAGGAGAACAAGCCGAAGCTGATCGTGGCCGGCTGGTCGGCCTACCCGCGGCAGCTGGACTTCGCCGCGTTCCGCAAGATCGCCGACGAGGTCGGCGCGTACCTCATGGTCGACATGGCGCACTTCGCCGGTCTGGTCGCGGCGGGCCTCCACCCGAACCCGGTCCCGCACGCCCACGTCGTGACCACCACCACCCACAAGACGCTGGGCGGCCCGCGCGGCGGTGTGATCCTCTCCACGGCCGAGCTGGCCAAGAAGATCAACTCCGCCGTCTTCCCCGGTCAGCAGGGTGGCCCGCTGGAGCACGTGGTGGCCGCCAAGGCCGTCGCCTTCAAGGTCGCCGCGAGCGAGGACTTCAAGGAGCGCCAGCGTCGTACGCTGGAGGGCGCCCGCATCCTCGCCGAGCGCCTGGTGAAGGACGACGCGAAGGCGGCGGGCGTGTCGGTCCTGACCGGCGGCACGGACGTCCACCTGGTCCTCGTCGACCTGCGCGACTCCGAGCTGGACGGCCAGCAGGCCGAGGACCGCCTCCACGAGGTCGGCATCACGGTCAACCGCAACGCCGTCCCGAACGACCCGCGTCCGCCGATGGTGACCTCCGGTCTGCGCATCGGCACGCCGGCCCTGGCGACCCGCGGCTTCACGGCCGAGGACTTCGCCGAGGTCGCGGACGTGATCGCCGAGGCGCTGAAGCCGTCCTACGACGCCGAGGCCCTCAAGGCCCGGGTGAAGGCCCTGGCCGACAAGCACCCGCTGTACCCGGGTCTGAACAAGTAGACACCGCGTGTGCACAGGGGTGCCGTGCCCGTCACGAGCGGGCACGGCACCCCACCCCCCGAAGCACCACCTCTGCACCACCCCCGTTCTGAGGAGTCCCCCGTGGCCATCTCGGTCTTCGACCTGTTCTCGATCGGCATCGGCCCGTCGAGCTCCCACACGGTCGGCCCGATGCGCGCGGCCCGCATGTTCGCCCGCCGCCTGCGCAACGAGGAGCTGCTGGGCTCCGTCGCCTCGGTCCGCGCCGAGCTGTACGGCTCGCTCGGCGCCACCGGCCACGGCCACGGCACGCCCAAGGCGGTGCTGCTCGGCCTGGAGGGCGACTCCCCCCGCACGGTGGACGTGGAGACGGCCGACGACCGCGTCGAGACGATCAGGACGTCCGGCCGCATCAGCCTCCTCGGCGAGCACGAGATCGCCTTCTCCTACGACGACGACATGGTCCTGCACCGCCGCAAGGCCCTCCCCTACCACGCCAACGGCATGACCCTGTGGGCGTACGACGCCGAGGGCGCCGAGGTGCTGACCAAGACCTACTACTCGGTCGGCGGCGGCTTCGTCGTCGACGAGGACGCGGTGGGCGCCGACCGCATCGTGCTCGACGACACCGTGCTGAAGTACCCCTTCCGCACCGGCGACGAGCTGCTGCGCCTCGCCCGGGAGACGGGCCTGTCCATCTCCGCGCTGATGCTGGAGAACGAGCGGGCCTGGCGCGACGAGGACGAGATCCGCGAGGGCCTGCTGGAGATCTGGCGCGTGATGCAGGCGTGCGTCTCCCGCGGCATGTCCCGCGAGGGCATCCTGCCGGGCGGCCTCAAGGTCCGCCGCCGCGCCGCCAACACCGCCCGCAAGCTGCGCTCCGAGGGCGACCCGCAGGCCCTGGCGATGGAGTGGATCACCCTCTACGCGATGGCCGTGAACGAGGAGAACGCCGCCGGCGGCCGGGTCGTCACCGCCCCGACCAACGGCGCGGCGGGCATCATCCCCGCGGTCCTGCACTACTACATGAACTTCGTCCCCGGCGCCGACGAGGAGGGCGTGGTCCGCTTCCTCCTCGCCGCCGGCGCCATCGGCATGCTCTTCAAGGAGAACGCCTCCATCTCCGGCGCCGAGGTCGGCTGCCAGGGCGAGGTCGGCTCCGCCTGCTCCATGGCCGCCGGCGCGCTGGCCGAGGTGCTGGGCGGCACGCCGGAGCAGGTCGAGAACGCCGCGGAGATCGGCATGGAGCACAACCTCGGCCTCACCTGCGACCCGGTCGGCGGCCTGGTCCAGATCCCGTGCATCGAGCGCAACGGCATGGCCGCGGTCAAGGCGGTCACGGCGGCCCGGATGGCGATGCGCGGCGACGGCTCCCACAAGGTGTCCCTGGACAAGGTCATCAAGACCATGAAGGACACCGGCGCCGACATGTCGGTCAAGTACAAGGAGACGGCGCGGGGCGGGCTGGCGGTCAACATCATCGAGTGCTGAGCGGAAACGACTCGCCCGGGCGGGCGCCGCGAGGTGCGGCACCCGCCCGGGCCGGAGCGCCGGCGAACGTCCGGTCAGCAGCGGACGGTCGCCTTGTAGACCTTGATGCCCTTGCTGTTGAAGTGGACGGTCTTGCCCTTCGCGATCGTGGTGCAGGGGTGGTCCGTGCCGTACTTCATCTGGACCTTGACCTTCATCGCGCCCTTGCAGGTGTTCCTCACCTGGACGGTGTAGACGCTGGGCTGGTTGAACGTGGCGGTCTTCACGCAACTGGGCACCGGCCTCGCCTTGCCCGCGGCCTGGGCCGGCGCGGCGGCGGTGACGCCCATGCCCGCGCTGAGAACGGTCGCGGCTACGAGCGAGCCGACCAACGACTTACGTGACCTCATGCTGCTCCTATGCGGTGTGTGGCGCAGATCCGCAGTACCCCCGTGGCCTGCGGCTTCTCCAGTAAGACACGGCCCGGGGGCGATCGCCGCCGTCAGCTCGCGAGAGAGGACGTCCCACGCGGTGACCTGCGGTGACGGGGCTCGGAGAGGGACGAGGAGGGACGCGCGGGACGGCGTGGGACAGGGCCGCTTCCTCGGGTCCCCCCAGGGCGTCGTCCACTAGGACGTGAGGCAGTGGCGCTCCGCCGTGTCGCCGAGGATCAGACAGGCCCTCAGGCCTTCGGGACCACCGCCGACCATGGGAGTGGAGAGGTAGCCCTCGGCGTCGAATCTGTCCTTGATCTCGGTCCAGCGCGTGCCCTGGCCCGGAGCGCTGATCTCGACGCGGTCACCGACCCGGCCGAACCAGATCCGCGCCCAACTCGCCTCGCAGAACGGGCTGTACCGGATGTCCATGGACGGTCCCCGTTCGGGGCGCCGTTCGGCGACCGTGCGGGTGCCGGAGCCCGCGATGGCGCACGCCTGGGGCTGGGAGGAACGACCGGTGCACTCCGCCCCCGTGCAGCCGGGGCGCAGAGGCTCGGGCCGGGAATCGGAAGCGGAGTCGCGCGGGAGGCTGACCGCCGCGAGCACGGCCACCAGTGCCAGCCCACCGGCGAACACGGTCGTCAGCACGGGGCGGCGCAAGCGCGGGCGGGCGCGTTCCCGGACGGGCCGGGACTGCCGCGGGCCGGGCTCGGACGGCGGGGGTGGCGGCGGGGGCGGGCCTCCGGGCTCGGCCGCGAGGTCCCACAAGGCGAGCAGTCGGCCGGGGGGCTCGTCCGCCAGCGCGCACAGCTCCTGGACCAGCGCACGCGGAGGCAGCAGCGTTCCGTTGAGGTAGCGGTGCCACGAGGACCTGCTCGCCGTGGTGCGCCGGGCGAGGGCGTCCAGGCTCAGACCCGTACGCGCGCGCAGCACGGCCAACTCGCGCGCGAGGACGAGAAGACCGTGTTCCGGCCCGCTCCGGTGCGTCACCGGCGCAGGGCTTCCCAGGTGTGGGGGCCCATGTGCCCGTCCGTGACGAGACCGGCCGCCTCCTGGAAGCGCTTGACCGCCTTCTCCGTCTCCGCACCGTAGGCGCCGTCGACCAGGCCCGGTGAGTAGCCGCGGTGTGCCAGGAGACACTGGGCCTCGACCACGTCCCAACTCGTGGAGATCTGCTGGAGCAGGGCGTCGCGCGTGTCGCTGTGCCCGGCGTGCAGGAGGCCGTCTTCGCGGTGGATGTCGCAGGCGTGGGTCCGGCCCGGTTCGAAGACGAACGCTGCCTTCTCACCGCGGCGGTCGTCGCCGTTCACGGCTCCGCTCGACTCACGGGAGACCAGGAACACCGTGGCCGCGGCCAGTGTCCCCAGCGTGGCGACCGTGGCCGCGACGAGGGCGGTACGGCGCGCCGGCCGCCGGGGCGGGGCGGCCGGGGCCGCGTCCTGGTCCGCGGGGCCGACGGACTCGGCGTCCCCCGGCCCGGGCAGGGCGTCCGGCGTGACCGCGCTGCCCGCCCCGCCGCCCGCCGACCAGCTGTCCTCCGCCAGGGACCGCAGAGCAAGCGCCCGGTCCACGTCCCCACCGCCGAGCCGGGCCAACTCCTCCACCACAACGGCCGGTGGCAGGTACGAGCCGTTGAGATACCGCTCCCAGGACGACTTGCTGCAACTCGTCCGGTCCGCCAGGGCGGCGAGGCTGAGACCGCTGCCGCTCTTCAGTCGGCGTAACTCGGCCACGAACTGACGCCCCGGCTCATCGAGTGCGTCCGGCAGTTCCTTCCACTGAGCCATCGGCAACTCCTCCCCCTCCATGCTCACGCACCGAAGGCATCGTAATCACCGGCCCGATCCTCGTGTCGGACCGCGGGCCGACGTCCCAGCCGTCCCGCGATGTCCCATCGCACCGCGTGTTCGAGCTGGCCAGAGCCCGGGACGTCCCGAGTTCGGCACACCGCTTGTCCAGGTACTCGCCGTGCTCGCAGAATCGCCGCGCACCACGGGTGCGGAGGCGCGGCCCACTCCGGCGCGCATCGTCAAGAGAGTGTCGCTGATGGTCAACGACAGGGCCGGAGGCTCTTCACAGACTCAAGGGCATCAGAGGTATCGGCCCGGCCTGCTGCCGGCGGATGCCCTCACCGACACGAGGGAACGGGGAGACGACCAGCGTGGGTTCGGCTCTGACTCGGGACGACCCCGAGCGCATCGGCGGGTACTGGCTCGCGGCCAGGCTCGGCGCCGGCGGACAGGGGGTGGTGTACGAGGCGTACGACGCGTCCGGCGCCCGGTACGCGCTCAAGACGCTGCACCGGGAGGCCGCCCCCGTCCTCCGGGACCGGTTCGCGCGGGAGGCGGAGGCCGCACGGCGGGTGGCCGCGTTCTGCACCGCGCGGATCCTCCTCGCCCGTGTCGACGACGACGTTCCGTACCTGGTCAGCGAGTACGTGCCGGGACCGACCCTCGCCGCGGAGGTCAGGGCGAAGGGGGCCCTGGGCCAGGACGCGGTGCTGCGGCTGGCCACGGGGGTGGCGACCGCGCTGGCGGCGATCCACCAGGCGGGCGTCCTGCACCGCGACCTGAAGCCCGGGAACGTGCTGCTCGGCCCCGACGGGCCGCGGATCATCGACTTCGGCATCGCCCGTGCCCCCGACATGTCCCTGACCGCCACCGGCGCGATCATGGGCACGTTCGGCTACATGGCTCCCGAGGTGCTGGCCGGTCAACGGGCCACCCAGGCCTCCGACGTGTTCGCCTGGGCCGCGGTCGTGCTGTACGCGGCGACCGCCACCGAGCCGTTCCGCGGTGAGAACATCGCCGAGGTCGCCCACCGCACGGCCACCGTCGACCCTGATCTGGGCGTCCTTCCGCCGGAGATACGGCCGCTCATGGCCGCCGCCCTCGCCAAGGACCCGCAACACCGCCCCACCGCGAGCGACCTGCTGCTGGGCCTGGTGGGGGCGCCGGTGAAGGCCGCGGACCCCCGTGCCGCGCTGATGGAGGCCGGGGCACGGAAGGCCGCTGCCCCGGCCGCGGACACCGCTCCGGCCGACGGCGGCACGTCCCCCGGCACCGGCGCGGGCCACACCGTCGTGGAAGCACCGCTCGGGGAGCGCGCAGAGGCCGCTTTCCAGGCGCTCGCCCCCACCACCCAGCTCGCCGCCCACGCGTTGCTGCTCCGGCTCACCGTGCCGGGGTCCGCGGCCGACGGCTCCCAGGACTCCGTACGCACCGCCGGACCGGCCGAGCTCCTCTCGGACCGGCCCGAGAGCGAACGGCTCGGCATCACCGCGGCGGTTCAGGGCCTCGCCGCGGCCGGAGTGCTGCTCACGGACGCCGACGGCTCGGTACGGCCGGCCAGCGCCGCCCTGCTGCCCGCCTGGCGGCGGCTGCACGCCTGGATCGACACCGACCGGCCGGGGATCGACCGTCTGCAGCGCATCGGTGCGGCGGCCCGGTTGTGGCAGGCGCACGGTGAACGGGCGGAGGACCTGCTGCGCGGCACCGAGTTGCGCGGCTGCCTCGACTGGCTGCCCACGGCCCCGTACCACCTGCGGCCCAACCCGCTGGAACTGCGCTTCCTCACGGCCGGGCGCACCGCCGCCGCCCGCACCGCACGGCGCCGTCGCCAGTTGCTGGCGGGGCTCGCCGGCACGACGGTGCTCGCCCTGGTGGCGGGCGGGGTGGCGTGGACGCAGAACCGGGAGGCCGAGCAGCGCCGTTCCCAGGCCACGGCCCGGGCCGTGGCGCGGACGGCGGAAGCGCTTCCCGGTACGGAACCGGAGACGGCGATGCTGCTGGGGCTCGCCTCCTGGAGGATCGCCGAAGTCCCCGAGGCACGGGCGGCGCTGATCGCCGCCGCCGTCCAGCCGGAGCGCTCGGTGGTCGACATCGCGGGCCTGGAGGGCACGCCCGAGGTGATGTCCCCGGACGGGCGCCGACTCGTCACCGTGTCGCCTCAGGGCGTCCGCTTCTGGGACGTGTCCAAAGGCGCGGCGGGCTCCGCGAAGCCCTTGGCGACCCTGTCCCCGAAGGACTACCGGCTGGACCGGATCACCGACAGCGCCCACGCCCCCGCCTTCAGCCCCGACGGCAAGCTGATGCTGCTGAGAGGCGAGGACGGCTCCTTCCGGATCGTCAACACCGAGGACGGCACCGCGGCGGCCCCTCCGATCGAGGCACCCGACTACCAAGGCTGGGAAGGCGTCTCCAACAGCGGGCACGTGCTGCTGACCCAGGCGGGCACCCAGGCCACCGTCTTCGACCGCTCGGGTCGCAGGGGTGCCTCGCAGCCGACGCGCACCCTTGACTTCCAGTACGCCGTCACACCCGACGGCACACGTTTCGTGTCCTGCGTGGGACAGCGGGTCCAGGTGCGCCCCGTCGACTTCGGGGACCCGGTCATCGACGAGCCCGCACCCGACCCCACCCCCCGAAGCGCCGGCCAGTGCAGCTTCCGCTTCAGCCCGGACGGCCGCTACCTGGCCGTCGAGCAAGGGGTCTTCGCGGACGTGTACGACCTGAAGAGCGCCGAGAAGCTCACCAAGGTGCGCAACCAGGGCTCGGCCCTGCGCTTCAGCTCCTTCGGCCGCTTCCTCATCGGCGTCGCCGGGGAGACGATCACGGTCTGGGACCGCGAGGACGCCGAACGCCCGCTCTTCACGGTCGCCCTGCCCACCGAGGACCGCACCGAGAACACCTTCGAGGCGCGGTACATCGCACTGGACGAGGAGGCCCGGCTGCTGCGGCACTACTCCCCCGACACCGGCCTGCTCCACGAGATCGACCTCGAAGGAGCACTCGACCGCGGAGCGCGGGACCGGGCCGCCTCCGCGCTCTCCGGCGACGGGCGCTTCGCCGTCCTCACCGACGGTCACCTGGACGGCCCGTCCTTCCAGGTGGTCGACCTGCGTGACGGCAAGCGCGTCGGCTCCCCGGTCACCCCGGACGCGATCGTCGGCATCGGAGACATCGGAGTCGTCCACAGCGCCGTGGACGACGACGGCCGACTGCTGGTGCACACACGGGGAGAGCAGGGCGAGGGGCGCTACGAGCAGCGTTTCGACGTCGTCGTCCACGACGTCCGGGCCGGCAAGGAGCTCCACCGCATTCCCCTCGGCGACGACCGTCGGCCCGCGCACCTGGCCCTCTCCCCGAACGGCCGTCACCTGTCCCTCTCCGTCCGCACGACCGGCGGGCAGGAACCCACCGCCCCCACCATCGAGGTGTGGGACCTCCAGCGGCGCAAGAAGATCCACGAGTTCAAGGGCCACGACGGGCACGGAGCGTTCAGCCGGGACAGCGAACGTCTGCTGACCACCACCGGCGCGGTGCTCGACCTGACGACGGGCACGACACACACCGGCCGGCTCGGGAAGGGCGGGACCGACGACGTCGTCGCGTCACCCGACGGACGGTTCGTCGCCGCCCTCAGGCCCTCCGGATGGCTGGAACTGTGGGACGGCACGGCGCGCGACCGACTGGCCCGCATGCCCAGCAGCCTCGTGCCGGGCGGCGCCCGCTACGGGGCCCGTCTGGGCGCGATGGCGTTCTCCGACGACGGGCGTTTCCTCGCCGTCGCCGTGGACGACGACGCCGTCCAGCTCTGGGACACCGGGGCCCGGCTGCCGCTCGGGGAGCCCCTGACCCTCACCGGGCAGCGGATCGACACCCTCTCCTTCGACGGCACGACCCTGCGCACCGTCACCGGCGACCGGCGTCAGGCCCTCGACCTCGCACCCGAGAAGCTGGCCGCGACGGTGTGCCGACGGGTGGGGCGCGACATCACCGCGCAGGAGTGGCGCACCTACGTCCCCGACGCTCCCCACCGGAGTCTGTGCTGAGCCCGGCCTTCCTGTACTCGCTGGGGGAGACGCCGTAGGCGGCCCGGAAGGCGCGGCTGAAATGCGCCGGCGTGGTGAATCCGCAGCGGGCCGCGATCGTCTGGACCGGTGTGTCGAGCAGGGCGGGGTCGGCGAGGTCCCGGTGGGCCTGTTCGAGGCGCCGGTGACGGATGAGGGCGGCCACGGTGACGCCCTCCGGCTGGAAGAGACGATGCAGGTGCCGGCTGGAGATGTGGTGCGCCGCCGCGACGGTCTGCGGAGTGAGCCGGGGGTCGCGGAAGTGGTGCAGGATGAAGGAGCGGATGGTCAGGACGAGATTGCGGGTGCGGGTCTCCGGCGGCAGGGCCGCCTCGGCGTCCAGCTCGTGGGAGATCAGCCCGGCCACCAGATCGACCAGCACACCGCTGAGGCGCGGCGCGTCGGACGGCCGGTAGGCGTCCGGCTCGTCGGACACGTGGCTGATGAACCGCGTCAGCAGCGCGCCGTAACCCCGTCGGCCGGACAGCCGTCGGCCGAGCACGCCGTCCAGGGCCCCGGTGCCGGGCAGGTGGAGCCGGGACTTGGGGATCTCGACGCCCACGCCCACCAGAGGCCGCTCGGCGTGCGAGCGGACGTCGTAGGGGCGGGAGGTGTCGAGGAAGTAGAGGTCGTACGGGTCGTTGACACTGCGGTGGCCGCCGCGGTCGACGTGGACCGTCCCGCTGCCGGGCAGGACCAACGACATGTGGAGGAGCTCGGGGTCGGACTGCCGGATCATCCTGGGCGTGCGCCGATACCGTGACGCGCAGACACTCACGGGCCACAGCCACGCGTCCTCGAGGTGCAGCAGCCGCTGGCGGGCCCAGAAATCCTCGGCGCGCGGACTGGTGATCTCCGAGGGCGCCATCGTGTGCTCGAAGCGCTCCCGCCAGGAGTCGAACCGGTCGCTCCGCGCAAGGGCATCCGTCCGGAACTCCGACGCGGTCAGCACTGGCCGCCCTCCCCCTCGTACACCCCAGTTCGGGTGAGCATATCCAAGGACCCGAACGGGCCCGACCCGGGCGTCTCACATCGTGAAACCGACTTCCCGGAAAACAAGACGCCTGAGATCGTTGCCCTCCCCATGTTTCGCACGTGAAAGACCGAGCAATGCCCGCACCAGCACCCGGTTCAGCCCAGGCCCCCGTCAACTCCCGGTCGCGGGTCCTCATCGCCAGCCTCATCGGCACCACGATCGAGTTCTACGACTTCTACATCTACGCGACTGCCGCCGTACTGGTCTTCCCCCAGCTGTTCTTCCCCAGCAGCGACCCGACCACGGCCCTGCTGTCGTCCTTCGCGGTCTTCGGCGCCGCCATGGTGGCCCGGCCGATCGGCGCCGTGTTCTTCGGTCACCTCGGTGACCGCCTCGGCCGCAAGAAGACGCTGGTCGTCTCCCTCCTCACCATGGGCATCGCCACCTTCCTCATCGGCGTGCTGCCCACCTACGCGCAGGCCGGCTGGATCGCCACCGCGCTGCTGGTGCTGATGCGGCTCGCGCAGGGCTTCGCGCTGGGCGGCGAATGGAGCGGCGCCGCGCTGGTCGCCACCGAGAACGCCCCCAAGGGCAAGCGCGCCCTGTACGGCACCTTCCCGCAGCTCGGCGCCCCGCTCGGCTTCATCATCGGCAACGGTCTGTTCCTGGTCATCGGGGCGCTGCTGCCGTCCGCGGCCGGTGCCGACCCCACCCAGCCGTCCGAGGCCTTCACCAGCTGGGGCTGGCGCATCCCGTTCCTGTTCTCGGCCGTGATGGTCGCCATCGGCCTGTGGGTGCGCTCGCGGCTCGTGGAGTCGGCGGTGTTCACCAAGACGCAGGAGACCGGGAAGGTGCGCAAGCTGCCGCTGGCCACCGTGATCCAGGGCCACTGGAGGCAGCTGATCCTCGGCACCTTCATCATGCTGGCGACGTACGTGCTCTTCTACCTGATGACCACGTTCTCGCTGAGCTACGGCCGCACCGCCGAGGACGCCGCCGTGCCGGGACTGGGCTACAGCTACACCACCTTCGTCCTGATGATGATCTTCGGTGTGCTGTTCTTCGCCGTGTTCACCCTGGTCTCCGGCCCGCTCGCGGACAAGTACGGGCGGCGCACCACCCTGATCTGGATCACCGCCGCGATCGTGGTCTTCGGCCTGGTCTGGGTGCCGCTGATCGGCCTCGGCACGCTCGGCGTGGTGCTGTGGCTGGTGCTCGGCTTCACCCTGATGGGCATGACGTTCGGCCCGATGGGCGCGCTGCTGCCCGAGCTGTTCCCGACCAGCGTGCGCTACACCGGCTCCGGCATCTCGTACAACGTCAGCTCGATCCTGGGCGCGGCCGTCGCGCCGTTCATCGCGGTGGCGCTGTGGGAGGCCGGGGACGGCTCGCCGTGGCTGGTCGGCGTCTACCTCTCCGCGATGGCGGTACTGACGCTGACCGCGCTGCTGCTCGGCAAGGAGACCAAGGACGTCTCCCTGGACGAGGGCGAGACCGCGCCGGCCGCCGAGGACGCCCCGGCGGCCCCGGTCACCACCTCCGCCCCTTGATCCGACCGGCGTTCACCACCGCCGTACGCCGAGCGCCCGCGCGCCCGGCGTACGGCCGCCGGTCTCCGGGCATAACAACAACCTCCGCCCCGAAGGCACTTCAGCCCCACCGGCATCCGAGGGAGTCCGCATGCTGCGCGGCATCGACGTGAGCGCGTACCAGTCCTCCAGCTACGACACGGACGGCCTCTCCTTCGTCTTCATCAAGGCGACGGAGGGCCGTTCGTACGTCAACCCCAAACTCGCGGCGCAGACGAAACGGGCCCGCGACGCCGGGCTCGTCGTCGGCTTCTACCACTTCCTGTGGCCCGGCAACCTGACCGCCCAGGCCGAGTACTTCGTGTCCAAGGCGCCCGAGAGGAAGGGTGACATCCTCGCCGTCGACTGGGAGACGACGGGCGAGGGCACCCACGCGAGCAACTCGGAGAAGGACCGGTTCATCCGGAAGGTGAGAGAGCTGCGGCCGGACAACAGGGTGGTCCTCTACTGCAACCGGAATTTCTGGCTGAACGTGGACACCACCTCGTACGCGGGTGACGGCCTCTGGATCGCCGACTACGTGTCGGCCGGCAAGCCCCGCATCCAGGCGAAGTGGCGCTTCCATCAGTACACCGACGACCCGGTCGACACGAACGTGGCGGACTTCGGCAGCAAGACCGCGCTGAAGGAGTGGGCCCAGAGGGCCTAGCCCTCTGCGTCCGCCTAGCCCCTGAACGCCGCCGGGCGCTCAGGCGACGCCTCCGCCAGGGCCTTGGTGACGCCCTCGACGCCCGCTCGCAGGCCGTAGACCGGGGTGTCGGGCTGCTGGCGCCAGGACTCGTCGATGCCGCCGGCGTCGACGGTGTCGAAGCCCAGTTCGCCGATGAGGGCGCGGACCTTGGCCTTGGCCGCCTCGTCGTCGCCGGCGACCGGCAGCGCCATGCGGTCGGGGTCACCGACCGGGCGCGGGCGGTCCAGGATGTCCTGGGCGTACGTGCCGTTGAACGCCTTGATCACGGGGTGGCCGAGGTGCTCCTCGACCCAGCGGCTCTCGGTGCGGCCCTCGTCCTCGATGGCGGCGATGCGCCCGTCGCGCTGCTGTGGGTAGTAGTTGTTGGTGTCGATGACCGCCACGCCGTCGGCGGCGCCGTCGAGGATGCCGGAGGGCAGGTCGGGGACCGCCTTCAGCGGGACCGTGACGACCACGACCTCGGCGCCCCGGGCCGCCTCCTCGGCTCGCACCGGGGTGGCGCCGGTCTCCTCGGCCAGTGCCGTGAGCGTGTGCGGTCCGCGGGAGTTGGCGACGGAGACGTCGTGCCCGAGCGCGGTCAGGCGCCGGGTGAGGTTGCCGCCGATGTTGCCCGCGCCGATGATGCCGATCTTCATGATGCCGACTCGCCTTGCCTTTCGGGGGTCGTGTCCTGCGGAACCCGGCGGCACGCGCCGGTGATCAGCAGCAACCCCCGGACGGCGCGGGCTATTCCGGCGAGTCCGGACGAACCGAGGGGCGCCCGTCCGGTGACCGGACGGGCGCCCCTCGCGGTGTCGCTACTTGTTCAGGTACGTCCAGAACTCGTCGAACGACAGCACCTTGTCGCCGTCCAGGTCGCGGCCGGCGATGATCGCCTCGGCCACCGACTCGGTGACGTTCCAGTCGCCGCCCTGGGCCAGCGCGGTCTTGAACTCGGCCGCGGTGATGAAGCCGTCACCGTCCGTGTCGATCCGCTCGAACTGCTTGCGTGCTTCCTCGATGTCCGCCACCGGTCCGCCCCTCTTTTCCGTGCTCTGCTCGTCCTGTGGACGCGTCTGACGCAGGTCAGATTAGCTGCCCGTGCGCGCGCCCGGTGCGGCGACCACCCACTCGTCCACGTGTGTGAGTGTGGGGCCTTCCAGTGGGTGGAGACGCGAGGAGCGCGGTGTGGTGGAGAGCCTGCGGGACATTCTGGAGGCGGCGGCGCGGGGCGTCTTCCCGGCGGCGGACGGCGGGGTCACCGTGGTGCCGCAGCACGGTGAGCGGGACGCGGGGGTGATCGCGTTCACGGCGCACTCGGTCGTCTTCACCGACGAGGCGGAGGGGTGGGTGCGCGAGACGCTGGGGGCGCTGGACTGCGATCCGCTCGCCGCGGCCATGCATCCCCGGTTCCTGACCGCCCTCGCGGCGCGGACGGGGCGGGCCGTCGACACGGTCGACGTGCTGCTGACCGGCGCTCCGCTGCCGGGCCGGCCGGAACCGGCGCTGGAGGAGGTCGCCGATGCCGGGCATCCGCGGGTGGTCTCGGCGGGCCGGCGGCGCGACGGGGTGCGGGTGTGGACGGTGGACGGCGGGGTGCTGGTGCTGGGCCGTGGGGTCGCCGGGCGGCTGGAGGTCGCGGTGGAAGTGGCGGAGGGGGCGCGCCACCGGGGGCTGGGGCGGCGGCTGGTGGCGGCGGCGCGGCGGCTGGCCGGGGGTGAGCCGGTGTGGGCGCAGGTCGCGGCGGGGAACGCCCGCAGTCTGCGGGCGTTCCAGGCGGCGGGTTACCGGCCGGTGGGGTCGGAGGCGCTGTTCCTGCGCCCGTGAGCGGTGCCCGGTGCCGGGTTTCGGTGCCGGATTTCGGTGCCGGATTCGGTGCCGGGTTTCGGTGCCGGGTTTCGGTGCCGGGTTTCGGTGCCGGGTTTCGGTGCCGGGTTTCGGTGCCGGGTTTCGGTGCCGGATTCGGTGCCGGGTTTCGGTGCCGGGTCAGTGCCAGGGCTTGTAGTGCGGGTTGCTCTCGCACTCGCTCATGATCTCGGTCTTGGTCTGCCGGTCGACCGGGCAGACGCCGATGATGTACTGCCGCTTGATGCCGCCGGGGAAGGCGACCTCGACCTGGTCGGCCCACTTGTGGGTGTCGCCGATGGTCTTGTTGACGTCGATGCCGCCGGGGGCGTCGATGTAGTAGTTGTAGCCGGACTTGTACCAGGTCTTGTAGAGGTCGTGGTCGTAGGTGGTCGAGACGTACGGCGAGGGCTGGTTGACGAGGACGTACTTCTCGACGTCGTACTGGCCGTTCTGGACGTCCTTGGCGTGGAAGCCCTCTTCGAAGACGACCTGGGGGCCGCGGCTGTCGCTGCGGTAGAGGGTGCCGCAGGTGGTGCGCCAGACCGGTTCGGGTGTGATGCGGTCGAGGTCGACGCCGGAGTCGGCGGCGGCCCTGAGCTTGTCGTCGAACTGGGGGCAGGCGGGGGCGGCCTTGGCGGCGGGGGCCTTCGGCGTGGCCGTCGTGCCGGGGGCCGTGGCGGCCGTGGTGGCGAGGACGGCGGAGAGGGACAGGACGGCGGCGGCGCCCCGGCGGCGCAGGCGAGTGGTGAACATGGTGCTTACGATCCCCGGTGCGGAGCGGCAGGCTCCGGATCTTCACCCGTAGGTGGCGTGTCCGCCGAACCGCCTTGCGCCCGGGGGAAGATGGGCCCTCAGTGGCGTCTCACCGGTGCCTCGCCAGGGCCTCGCCTCCGGGACCTCCGGTGCCGCACCGGCGTCTCACCGGTCGACCACCCGCAGCTCGAACCAGGTCGTCTTGCCGCGCGGCAGCAGGTCGACGCCCCAGCGGTCGGACAGCTTGTCGACGAGGAAGAGGCCCCGCCCGCTGATGTCCGTGTCCTGTACCGGCATCAGGCACGGCAGCCCCCGCGAGGGGTCGCGGACCTCGACGCGGATCCAGCCGGGGCGGCGGCGCATGTGGAGGCCGAAGACGCGGGCGCCGGTGTGGCGCACGGCGTTGCCCACCAGCTCGGAGACGAGCAGGACGGTGTCCTCCGTGACCCGGGGACCGAGTTGCCACTGGCGCAGGGCGACGACCTGGGCCAGTCGGCGGGCGGTGGCGGCGGATTCGGGGCGGGAGGGTAACGGAACCTCATGCTCCGTGGGATTGCCGAACAGTTCCAGCGCCTTGAGCGCGTGTTCGTCCTCGACCGCCGGCGACCAGCGCGCCGCGGTCGCACGTCCGGCTCCCCGCGGCTGTTCCGTACCCTCCAGCCCCGCCATGCCCCCATCATGGCCGCCCCCGGGGGCCTCCGGGGCCGTTCCCGGGGAATACACCCCCGCGAGGCCCTTGCCCGGCGACGGTCGTTCGGCATATGCCACGGGCAGTTCGGGACCGGAGAAACCCCTACTGACCTGCGCGGACGGCTCGGCCGGAGACAAGCGGCTGACTCCCTCGACAGGACGTGCTTAATGGTGCGTTAAGGCTGCCATAAACCGCCCCATCGAGGGACCCGGATCAGACACCGCGTCAACTGCAAGCGCTTCAGCCGGACTTCGCGCGATTCATCGCGGCCCGCTCAGAGGAACTTGGCCTTGCCGGGGCCCTCTTCCACGAAGCTGCGCATCCCGCGTTCGCGGTCCTCGGTCGCGAACAGGCCCGCGAACCAGTTCCGCTCGACGGCGAGACCGGTCTCGATGTCCGTCTCCAGGCCGGTGTCGATCGCCTCCTTCGCCGCGCGCAGCGCGATGGCGGGGCCCTTGGCGAGCCGCGCGGCCCAGGCGTGCGCCTGCTCGTAGACCTCGGCGGCCGGTACGACGCGGTCCACCAGGCCGAGCGCCAGCGCCTCGTCGGCCCTGACCTGGCGGCCGGTGAAGATGAGGTCCTTGGCCTTGGAGGGGCCGATCAGCCGGGACAGTCGCTGGGTGCCGCCGGCGCCGGGGATCAGGCCGAGCAGGATCTCGGGCTGGCCCAGCTTGGCGTTCTCGCCGGCGATGCGGAAGTCGGCGCAGAGCGCGAGTTCGCAGCCGCCGCCGAGGGCGTAGCCGGTGACCGCCGCGACCACGGGCTTGGGGATGCGGGCCACCGCGGTGAAGGAGTCCTGGAGGGCGCGGGCGCGGGCGATCATCGCCGCGTGGTCCATCACCTGCATCTCCTTGATGTCCGCGCCCGCCGCGAACACCTTCTCGCCGCCGTGGACGACGACGGCGCGCACGTCGTCGCGGCGGGTGACCTCCTCGGCGAGTTCCTTGAGCCGGTCCTGGGTGGCGATGTCGAGGGCGTTCATGGGCGGGCGGTTGAGGCGCAGCGTGCCGACGCCGTCCGCGACTTCCAGTTCAACGGTCATGCCAGCAGGTTAACGGCGACTAACGACGGCGGCCCCGGTGCCGTACCTCACATCGAGGACGGACACCGGGGCCGTACGGGCGGGGGAGGCTACGCCTTCCACTTCTCCCAGGACATGTTCCAGCCGTTGAGGCCGTTGTCCGGGGCGATGGTCGCGTCGTTCGAGTTCTTCACCACGACCACGTCGCCGATCATCGAGTTCTCGAAGAACCAGGCGCCCGGGGCCTTCTCGTCCCAGCCGCCGCGCACGTCGCGCAGGCCGATGCAGCCGTGGCTGGCGTTGCGGTTGCCGAAGGCGTCGCCGCCCCAGTAGTTGCCGTGGATGAAGGTGCCGGAGGTGGACAGGCGCATGGCGTGCGGGACGTCCTTGATGTCGTACTCGCCGCCGTAGCCGACGGTCTCGCCGTTCATGCGGGTCACGGGGAGCCGCTCGGTGATGACCATCTGGCCGTTCCAGGTCTCGTAGCCGGGCGCGCCGGTGGTGACCGGGATGGTCTTGATCTTCTTGCCGTCCCGCACGACCTCCATGGTGAGCTTCTTGGCGTCGACGACGGAGACCTGGCCGCGGCCGATGGTGAAGGAGACGGTCTTGGACTGTTCGCCGTAGACGCCCTCGCGGCCCTCGACGCCGTCGAGGTCGAGGTCGACGGTGACCTTGGTGCCGGGCTTCCAGTACTTCTCCGGGCGGAAGTCGAGTCGGTCGTTGCCGAACCAGTGCCCGGCGACCTCGACGGCCGGCTCGGTCTTGATGCGGATGGCCTTCTCGACGTCCTCGGGGTTGGTGATGCCCCGGGTGAAGCGGATCGAGAACGGCATGCCGACGCCGACCTTCGAGCCGTCCTCGGGGGTGAAGTGGCCGATGAAGGTGTTCTGGGGCGTCAGGGTGGTGAAGCGGGAGTCCTCGGCGGCCGTGCGGCCCTCGGAGTCCTCGGCGACCGCGTGCACGGTGTACGTGGTGGCGGCGGCCAGGTGGGTGGACGGCGTCCAGGTGGCGCCGTCCCCGGATATCTTCCCGTCGATCTTCGCGCCCTCGGCGTCCTTGACGACGACCTCGGTGAGCTTGCCCCGGGCGGCGCCGACCTTGAGGGTGCCGCTGGTGTCGACGCCCTTGGCCCCGTCCTTCGGGGTGATGCTGACGACGGCCTCGGACTGCTTGCTCTGCGCGGCCGTGGAGTCCTTGGCGTTCTTCCCGTCGTCCCCGTTCCCGGCTCCCGGGCCGGACCCTCCGCCGCCGCACGCGGTGAGTGTCAGCAGCACGCCCAGTGCCAGCGCCGGCAGTGCCCTGCCGCGTCCCCTGCCGCCCCGTCCCCGGACACCCGCCCGCGACGCCCCCGATATCGGACGCACGTTCAACTTGTCTCCCCTCGCCGGGCCTGGTCCGGCCCGCGCCCCAGTGCGCCGACGCGCACCGGCGCATCGTAACCGCAGGCCACGGGCCTGGGGGACAGGGGAAATGTCACTGTTCCGTACCGAGTTGACGGCCCGGTGTCGTCGGCGGCACGTCGGGGTCACGCGGGCGTCACGCCGGGGTCACTTCACGGCGCTGCCCGCCTTCCACTTCTTCCAGCTCATGTTCCAGCCGCCGAGCCCGTTGTCGGGCGCGACCGTCTTGTCCTTGCTGTTGACGACCTCGACGACGTCACCGATGAGACTGCGGTCGAAGAACCAGCCCGCCGGGGTGTCGGAGCCGCCGCCCTTGACGTCGCGCAGGCCGACGCAGCCGTGGCTGACGTTGGCCCGGCCGAAGGTGTCGGCGGGCGCCCAGTAGTTGCCGTGCAGGAAGGTCCCGGAGCTGGTCAGGCGGATGGCGTGCGGGACGTCGGGGATGTCGTACTCGCCGCCGAAGCCGACGGTGCGGCTGTTCATGCGGGTCACGTCGAGCATCTCGGTGATGACCATCTTGCCGTTGTACGTCGGGGTCTTCGGGGCACCCGCGGTGATCGGCACGGTGGTCAGCAGGGTGCCGTCCCGGCGGACCTCCATGGTCCGCTTCGCCGCGTCGACGAGGGAGACCTGGCTGCGGCCGACGGTGAAGGAGAACGTCTTGTGCTGGAGCCCGTAGATCCCGGGGGCGCCCTCGACGTCCCGCAGGTCCAGGGCGACGGTGACCTCGGTGCCCGGCTTCCAGTACTTCTCCGGGCGCAGGTCCAGGCGGTCCTTGCCGAACCAGTGGGGGCGCACCTCGACGGACGGCTTCGCGGTCACCTCGACGGCGCGTTCGACGGCGGCGCGGTCGGTGATCTCGTCGCTGAACTGCAGCGAGACGATCATGCCGGTGCCGACGACGGAGCGGTTCTCGGGGGCGACGTAGGCGATGAAGCGCTCGTCGGGGACGTAGGTGGTGAAGGTGGTGTGCCGGGCGGAGCGCCGGCCGTGGCCGTCCAGGGCGACCGCGTCGACGGTGTACTTGGCGGCCAGGGCCAGCCGGGCGTCGTCCGGTTCCCAGCGCAGTCCGTCCTCGGAGATCCGGCCGGGGACCTCGGTCTGCCGCGCGTCCTGCGACTTGACGACCCGCACCGACTCCAGCCGGCCGTCGGGCACCCGCACCGACAGCTTCTTCTCGGGCCGGACCGCCTTGCTCCCGTCCTGGGGGGTGACGCGGATGACGTCCTCGGCCGACGGGGGCTTGCCGAGGATCTCGCCGATGTCCGAGCCGATGCCACCGCCGTCCGAGGTGCATCCGGCGGCCCCGGCCAGCAGTCCTGCCCATGTCAGTACGGCGGCCAGAGCGGTCGCCGCGCGCCGTGCGCGCCCATGTACGTGCCTCACATTCACCCGTAACGACCGGTACGCCCTGGGGAAACGTGAGTGCGAGCCATGCGGTGGGCAGAACTGTGGGGAGGACGACGCGACGGGGTGCGGCGGTCGGGACACCGCACGCCCTTTTCCGTCGTCCCTTCCGCCCGTCCGAGGCACGTCGTTCCACGAGCCGCAGGAGGCTGACAGGTGTCCAGCGCAGCCGAGCAGGAGGCGGTGGCCGGGAAACAGGCCGCCGAGGACGGACCCGCGCGCCCCGCCGTCGTGGTGAACGGCGCACGGCGTGCCGCGCCGCCGCCCGCCGTGCCGGCCTGGCCGGGAACACCGGTGCCGCTGGGCGCCCGTTTCCGGACCGGCCCGGACGGTGTGGCGGGGACGAACTTCGCGCTGTGGGCGGGCGGGGCGGAGGCGGTCGAGCTGTGCCTCTTCGACGGGCGCGGTCGAGGCGCCAGGGAGAGCCGGGTGCGGCTGACCGAGCTGACGCACGAGATCTGGCACGGTTTCGTGCCGGGGGTGCGGCCCGGACAGCGCTACGGCTACCGGGTGCACGGCCGCTGGGACCCGTGGACCGGCGCCCGCTGGAACCCGGCGAAGCTGCTGCTCGACCCGTACGCACGCGCGGTCGACGGCGACTTCGCGCTGCCGCCCGAGGTGTACGGGCACGTCCGCGACTGGCCGGAGCAGCACGTGGCGGACACCGTCCGCGACGACCGGGACTCGGCGCCGTACGTCCCGAAGGGGGTCGTGGTCCATGACGACGACGACTGGTCGGACGACCGCCGGCCCAAGACGCCGTGGGCGGACTCGGTCATCTACGAGCTGCACGTGCGCGGCTTCACCCGGCTCCACCCGGACATCCCGCCCGAGCTGCGCGGCACGTACGCCGGCCTCGCGCACCCGGCGGCGGTCGAGCACCTGACGCGGCTGGGCGTCACGGCGGTGGAGCTGCTGCCGGTGCACCAGTTCGCGCACGAGAGCCATCTGCTGGAGCGCGGTCTGCGCAACTACTGGGGCTACAACTCCGTCGGGTACTTCGCCCCGCACGCCGCCTACGCCGCCTCCGGCACCACCGGGGAGCAGGTCGGCGAGTTCAAGCGGATGGTGCGCGCGCTGCACGCGGCGGGCATCGAGGTGATCCTCGACGTGGTCTACAACCACACGGCGGAGGCGGGCGAGCTGGGCCCGACGCTGTCCCTCAAGGGCATCGACAACCGCGGCTACTACCGCCTCCAGCCCGATGCCCGCCGCTACGCCGACTACACCGGCTGCGGGAACACCCTGCACGTCGTCCAGCCGCACGTGCTGCGCCTGATCACCGACTCGCTGCGGTACTGGGTGACGGAGATGGGGGTGGACGGCTTCCGCTTCGACCTGGCGGCGGCGCTGGCCCGCTCGATGCACGACGTCGACATGCTCTCCCCCTTCCTCGCGGTGATCGCCCAGGATCCGGTGCTGCGGCGGGTGAAGCTGATCGCCGAGCCGTGGGACGTGGGCTCGGGCGGCTACCAGGTCGGCGCCTTCCCTCCTCTGTGGACGGAGTGGAACGACCGCTACCGCAACGCGGTGCGGGACTTCTGGCGGCACGCGCTGCCCGACGTCAGGGAGATGGGCTACCGCCTGTCGGGCTCCAGCGACCTGTACGCCTGGGGCGGACGGCGCCCGTACGCCTCGGTCAACTTCGTCACCGCGCACGACGGCTTCACCCTGCGCGACCTGGTGTCGTACGAGCGCAAGCACAACGAGGCCAACGGCGAGGGCAACCGGGACGGCACGGACGACAACCGGTCCTGGAACTGCGGCACCGAGGGCGAGACCGACGACGCTCGGGTCCGGGCGCTGCGGCGTCGCCAGCTGCGCAACCTCCTGACGACGCTGCTGCTGTCGACCGGGGTGCCGATGCTGGTCGCCGGTGACGAGTTCGGCCGCACGCAGGGCGGCAGCAACAACGCCTACTGCCAGGACAACGAGATCAGCTGGCTGGACTGGAGCCTGCGGGACGACCCGGAGTGGCGGCCCCTGTTCGAGCTGACCTCCCGGCTGATCGCGCTGCGCCACCGGCATCCCGTGCTGCGCCGCCGGGCCTTCTTCTCCGGCCGCGCGCACTCCGCGGACGGCCTGCGGGACCTGGCCTGGTTCACCGCGCGGGGCGGCGAGATGACGGAGCAGGACTGGTACGCGCCCGCCGCCACCCTCGGCATGTACCTCTCCGGGCGGGACATCCCGGGCCGCGACGAGCGCGGGGCGCCGATCACCGACGACAGCTTCCTGGCCGTCCTGCACGCCGGGGAGCGCCCCGTCTCCTTCGTCTTGCCGGGCGCGCCGTGGGCGGAGCGGTACGAGGTGGTCGTGGACACCGCCCGCGAGGAGCAGACCGAGGCACCGGCCGCGGCGCACCCCGCGGGCACGGAGATCACGGTGCCGGCGCGGTCGGTGCTGTTGCTGCGCGTCGTCGGCTGAGTCTCGTTGCGGCTCCGTGAACTCGGCGGTGATCTTCTTGACCGTCGTGTCGCCCGGCTGGCAGCGTCTGGGGCATGAGGTCACCCGCTGTCCGGCGTCGCACGGGTGTCGCACTGGTGGTGCGACACCACGTCGACCTGTGCCGGCAATCCAGCGCCGTCTGTCGCTGACCCTGCTCTGACCCAGGTCTGCCCCAGGTCCGATGCGGGCCTGACGCGGTGCCGACCCGGTCCTGATCCGCGGCTGACCCGGTCCTGATCCGGGCGTCCCGTCCGGGCCCCGCACCTCTTCACCTCTCCGCTCCTCCCTTCCGCTTTCCCGCCTGTCTCTCTACTCCGGGGATGACGCATGCCTGAAATATCCCGTCGTGTCTTCGGTGGCCTGGTCGGCGGCGGGGCGGTGTCGGCCGTCGCCGGCACGTCCGCCACCGCCTCGGCCGCTCCCGCCGAGCGTCCGTTCCGGTCCCGTCCCGCCGCCGGCCGACCGCACAGACGCCCCAACATCCTGTTCATCCTCGGCGACGACCTCGGCTGGGCCGACCTGTCGTCGTACGGCGCCCCGCACATCCGGACGCCGCACCTGGACCGGCTCGCCGCGCAGGGAGTGCGGTTCACCGACGCCTACTCGGGCTCGGCGACCTGCTCACCGACCCGCTTCAGCCTGTACACGGGCCGCTTCCCGGGCCGCACGAAGGGCGGCCTGTCCGAACCCCTCGGCCATCGCTCCCAGGGGCTGGACCCGAGCCACCCGACCCTCGCCTCCCTGCTGAAGAAGGCGGGCTACGCGACCGCCCTGATCGGCAAGTGGCACTGCGGCTGGCTCCCCGACTTCAGCCCCACCAAGTCCGGCTGGGACGAGTTCTTCGGCAACTTCGGCGGCGCGCTGGAGTACTTCTCCAAGCTGGGCCAGCTGGGCGACTACGACCTGTACGAGGGCGACGCCACCTATCAGGACCTGCGCTACTACACGACGGTCCTGACCGAGCGGGCCGTCGAGTACGTCGGCCGCGACCACGACCGGCCCTGGCTGCTCAACCTGAACTTCACCACCCCGCACTGGCCGTGGCTGACCGAGGACGACGCGGAGACCGGCGCGCGGATCGCGGCGGAGATCCGCTCCGGCTCGGTGCTGGGCGCCTTGCGGCACGACGACGGCGGCTCGGTGGAGAAGTACCGGCAGATGGTCGAGGACCTGGACGCCTCGGTCGGCCGGGTGCTCGCGGCGCTGCGCCGCTCGGGCCAGGAGGAGAACACGCTCGTCGTCTTCGCCAGTGACAACGGTGGGGAGCGCTTCTCCTACCAGTGGCCGCTCAGCGGCGGGAAGTCCGAGCTGCTGGAGGGTGGCATCCGGGTGCCGACCATCCTGCGCTGGCCGGCCGGCGTGGACGCCCGCCAGGTCAGCCACGTACCGGTGTACTCACCGGACTGGACGGCGACCCTGCTGGAGCTGGGCGGCGCCCGTCCTCACCCGGCGTACCCGTTGGACGGCCACAGCCTGGCCGGATACCTCCTGCGCGGCGAGAAGGTGCCCGAGCGCGATCTGTTCTGGCGGGTGCGGGGCAACCGGGCCCTGCGCCGCGGCGACTGGAAGTACTACCGGGACGCGGACGGCCGGGACCACCTGTACGACCTCGGCACCGATGTCCGCGAGCAGGCCGACCGCGCCGCCGAACGGCCTGCTCTGCTGGCCGAGTTGAGGTCCGCCTGGGAAAAGGTGGACGGCACGCTGCTGCCGTATCCGGCGGCCTGAGCGGCGCGGCGGGCGCGTTCGTCGAGGCCGGGGACGCGGAGGCGGCCCGCGTCTCCCCCTCCTCGAGGGCGAGCGACACACCGTCGACGGCGGGGTGACCGCCGTAGGACTTGCGCAGGTCGGTGACGTCGATGACGGGCATGGCACCAGCGTCCCGGGGAGCGGGCGCCCGGCACATCGGTCGTCGCGCTCGAAGGCGCATCAGCCGATCGGTCGATGCTCCCGTACGACCCCCGGTGCGCGCGGAAACTCGGTGGGCAGTGTCAGTGGTGAACCGTAGGCTCGCTGCTGATGCCCACGACACCCGCCCCCGCCCCGGACCGCCCTGCCGAGAAGCGTTCCACCGTGCGTGCCCTGCTGCGGCTGTGGCCGTATGTGCGGCCGGTGCGGGCCCGGTTGGCGAGCGCGGCGGTCATCGCGATCCTGGCCTCCTGCGTGGGCCTGGTGATCCCGCTCGTCCTGAAGTGGATGGTGGACGGGCCGGTGGCCGACCGGGACCCGGCCGGTGTGTGGCTCGGCGCGCTGTACCTGCTGCTCCTCGGGGTGGCGGAGGCGCTGCTGTTCGGGCTGCGGCGGTGGCTGGTGGCCCGGCCGCTGTCGGCGGTCGAGGCGGGGATGCGGGCGGATCTGTACCGGCACCTGCAACGGCTGCCGGTGGCCTTCCACGACCGGTGGGCCTCGGGCCAGTTGCTCTCGCGCGGGACGACGGACCTGATGCTGCTGCGTATGTTCCTCGCCTTCCCGCTGACGTTCCTGCTGGTCAACGGCGTGACGATCCTGGTCGGCGTGGGCATCATGCTGGTCCAGGACTGGACGCTGGGGCTGGTGATCCTCGGCCCCGCCATCCCCGTGATGATCACCTGCGGGATCTTCGAGAAGAAGTACTCCGCCGTGGCGCGGCGCGCGCAGGACCAGGTCGGGGACCTGACCACGGTGGTCGAGGAGAGCGTGCTCGGCATCCGGATCATCAAGGGGTTCGGCCGGCACCGCAGCCAGGCCCGCGCCTTCCACGAGCTGTCGCACACGCTGCGCGGGACGGAACTGCGCAAGGCGCGGCTGCTGGCGTCCATCTGGGCGGTCATCGTGACGCTGCCGGAGCTGGCGATCGGTGCCGCGCTGGTGGTGGGGGTGGTACAGGTGGCGGACGGGTCGCTGTCGGCCGGGACGCTGGTGGCGTTCCTGTCGACGGCGCTGGCGCTGCGCTGGCCGGTGGAGTCCATCGGCTTCCTGCTGGCGATGAGCCAGGAGGCGGCGACGGCCACGGACCGGTACTTCGAGGTGATGGACGCGCAGGCGGAGGAACCGGGGGGTTCGCGTGGCTCCGCGTCCGTGTCGGGGGGCGCCGGGCGCCGTCCGGCGGCGCGAGGCGCGGCCCCGGTCGGGCGCGGTGCCGCCCCGGCGGTGCGAGCGTCCGCGGCCACGCCGGGTGACGGGCTGCGGTTCGAGGGGGTCCGGTTCCGGTACCCCGACGCGCCGCCCGGCTCGCCGCCGCTGCTCGACCGGATCGATCTGCACATCCGGTCCGGGGAGTCGCTGGCCCTGGTCGGCGCCACCGGCAGCGGCAAGACCACGCTCACCGCGCTCGTCCCCCGCCTGTACGAGGTGACCTCCGGGCGGATCACGCTGGACGGCCGGGACATCACCGCCCTGCCCCGCGAGGAGTTGCGCGCGCTGGTCGCCGTCGCCTTCGAGGAGCCCACCCTCTTCTCGGCCACCGTCGGTGAGAACGTGCTGATGGGGGCCGGCGGCGCGGCGGGTGCCGAGGAGCTGGACCGGGCCCTGGCCGTCGCGCAGGCCGGCTTCGCCCACACGCTGCCCCAGGGCACCGGCACCCAGGTCGGCGAGCAGGGCCTGAGCCTGTCCGGCGGCCAGCGTCAGCGCCTGGCGCTCGCCCGGGCGGTCGTCGGCAGGCCGCGGTTCCTCGTCCTGGACGACCCGCTGTCCGCGCTGGACGTGCACACCGAGGCCGCGGTGGAGGCCGCCCTGCGGCGGGTGCTCGCGGACACCACCGCGCTGATCGTCGCCCACCGCCCCTCCACGGTGCTGCTCGCCGACCGCGTCGCGCTGCTCTCGGGCGGCCGGATCGCCGCCGTCGGCACCCATCACGAACTGCTGCGCACCGACGCCGAGTACGCCCGTCTGATGTCCGGGCTCGACGGGCACCGGGAACCCGGGGAAGCCGGGGAAGCCGGGGAAGGGGACGACCGATGACCGCGCCCACCGCCACCGAGCCGGACAGGGAGCAGCCCGAGGACGGGCCGGTGGCCGAGGACCCGGCCCGCGCGGCCGACGACGCCTTCGACCGGGACGTCCTGCCCAGCCCGCCGGGCGCGACCGGTGCCCTGCTGCGTTCGCTGCTGGCGCCGATGAAGGCCCGCGTCGCCCTCACCACCTTCCTGCTGCTGCTCCAGCAGGCGGCCGTGCAGGCGGGCCCGCTGCTGGTGGCGTACGCCATCGACCACGCCGTACCGGCGCTCAGGGACGACGACCACGGCCCGCTGATCGCGGTCGGCGCCGGCTACCTGATCTGTTCGCTGGGGGCGGGTGCGCTCCAGTACGCGTTCGTCGCGGCCGCCGCCCGCGTCAGCCAGGACGTGCTGCTGGACCTCAGGGGCCGGATCTTCCGGCACGCCCAGGCACTGAGCGTCGACTTCCACGAGCGCTACACCTCGGGCCGGCTGATCTCCCGGTCCACCACGGACGTGGAGTCGCTGCGCGAACTGCTCGACGAGGGCCTGCAGGAGCTGGTCACGGTCGTCCTGTCCTTCGTCTACATCGCGGCGCTGCTGCTCTGGCTGGACCTCGGGCTCGGCGGTGTCGCGGTGGCGTCGTTCGTGCCGCTGTACGCGCTGGTGCGGCTGTACCGGCGGCGGGCGGGCCGGGTGTACGAGCGGAGGTCCACGGCGATCGCGGCGGTGATCGTCAAGTTCGTGGAGACGATGAACGGCATCCGCCCCGTGCGCGCCTTCCGCAGGGAGGCCGCCAACGACGCCGACTTCGCCGTGCTGAACCGGCGTCACGAACGGTCCAACGGCGACGCGCTGCTGGAGATGGCCCGCTACGTCGTCGGCTCACGGCTGGTCGCCAACACCGCTGTGGCCGGGATCGTGCTCTGGGGCGCCTACCGGGTCGCGGACGGCACGCTGGCGCTCGGGGTGCTGGCTGCGGCGGTCCTCTACCTGCGCAGGCTCTACGACCCGATCGACCGGCTCGGCATGTTCCTGAACTCCTACCAGTCGGCGGCGGCCTCGCTGGAGAAGATCGCCGGGCTGCTGGCGCAGACGCCGTCCGTGCCGGAACCGGCCGCGCCGAGGGAGCTGCCGCCGCCGGCCTCGGAGCAGCCGGGCCGCGAGGTGGTCTTCGACTCCGTGCGCTTCGCCTACCGCACCGGCGGGGAGGTGCTGCCCCGCTTCGACCTGACGATCCCGGCCGGCCAGACCGTCGCCGTCGTCGGCTCGACCGGCGCCGGCAAGTCGACCCTGGCCAAGCTGCTCGCCCGGTTCTACGACCCCTCCGACGGGCGCGTCCTGCTGGACGGCACCGACCTGCGCGACCTGGCCGTGCCGGAACTGCGGCGGGGCGTGGTGATGGTGACGCAGGAGGCGTTCCTGTTCTCCGGGACCGTCGCCGACAACATCGCCATCGGCCGTCCGGAGGCGACGCGGGAGGAGATCGAGCGGGCGGCGAAGGCGATCGGCGCCCATGACTTCGTCGCCGCGCTGCCCGACGGCTACGACACCGACGTACGCAAGCGGGGCGGCCGCATCTCCGCCGGTCAGCGGCAGTTGGTGGCCTTCGCGCGGGCGTTGCTGGCGGACCCGGCGGTGCTGATCCTGGACGAGGCGACCAGCTCGCTGGACATCCCCGGTGAGCGGGCGGTGCAGCGCGCGATGGCGACGGTGCTGAAGGGCCGCACCGCCGTGGTGATCGCGCACCGCCTCTCCACCGTGGAGATCGCCGACCGGGTGCTGGTGATGGAGCACGGCCGGATCGTGGAGGACGGCACGCCGGAGGAACTGATCGCCGGTACGGGCCGCTTCGCGGACCTGCACCGGGCGTGGCGGGACAGTCTGGCGTGAGGGCGGGCCGTCCGAGGGGACCGCGGTGATCGACGCGTACGCGGACCCGGGCACGCCGGACCGCAGGGGCGGCTGGCGGTACCTGGCGTGGCTGGTGCGGCGGCAGTGGCCGCGCTGTCTGGCGGGGGCGGTGCTGGCCAGCGTCTGGATGGTGCTGCTGGCGGCCACGCCGTACCTGATGGCCCGGGCGATCGACCACGGGCTGACCACCGGCGACCTGGGCGCGCTGGCCGGCTGGACGGGCGCGCTGGTCGCCGCCGGGGTGTTCAACGCCTGGCTGGGCATCATGCGGCACCGCACCATGACGCGGGTGCGGATGGACGCCAACTTCCGCACGGTCAAGGTGGTCGTCGGCCACGCGGCACGGCTCGGCGCCGCGCTGCGCCGGCAGGTCGGGGCCGGGGAGGTCGTCACCATCGGGGTGGGCGACGTGCAGACGATCAGCACGTCCCTGACGGCCGTGGGCCCCGGCGTCGGAGCGGTCGTCGCCTACGCCTGCGTCGGCGGGCTGCTGCTGTCGGTGTCGACGCGGCTCGCCCTGGTGGTGCTGCTCGGGGTGCCGCTGCTCGGGGTGGTGCTCGGGCCGCTCATGGGACGGCTGCAGGGCCGGGAGGCCGAGTACCGGGAGCGGCAGTCGGTGCTGACCGCGCGGATCGGCGACCTCGCGGGCGGCCTGCGCGTGCTGAACGGGCTGGGCGGCAAGAGCCTGGTCGCGGAGGCGTTCCGCCGGGACTCGGGGCGGCTGCGCGAGCAGGGCTACCGGGTCGGTGCGGTGACCAGCTGGATCCAGGCCCTGGGGGTGGGCCTGCCGATGCTGTTCCTGGCGCTGGTGACCTGGATGGGGGCCCGGCTGGCCGCGCGCGGGCAGATCAGCGTGGGCGAGCTGGTGTCCGTGTACGGGTACGTGGTGGCGCTGGGCTGGCCGGTGGCGTTCCTGATCGAGATGGGCCACCAGCTCAGCCGGGGCGTGGTGGCCGCCCGCCGGGTGGTCGCCTTCCTGCGGCTGGAGCCCGAGTCGGACACCGGCACCCGTGACGCCCCCGCCGAGCCGTCGGTCCTCTACGACCCGGCTTCCGGCGTCCGTGTCCGGCCGGGCCGTCTGACCGCCCTGGCCGGTGCCCGCCCGGCCGACGCCGCCGAGCTGATCGACCGCCTGGGCCGTTACGCCCCCTCCGAGGTGACCTGGGGGGACGTCCCGTTGTCCGAGGTCCCGCTCGCACAGGTCCGCGAGCGCATCCTGGTCGCGGAGGCGGAGGCCGACCTCTTCGCGGGCACCCTGCGCGAAATCATCGGTGTTCGGGGGAGGCCGATCGAGGGCGCGGACCGGGGCGATGTGGGGCTCCGCCGCGCGGGCCCGACCGGGCACGACGAACCGGCGGACGCCCGACGCCCCCTCGGGGCACCCTCGCACGCGAGCCTGGCCCGAGCGATCCGCACGGCCGCCGCCGAGGACATCCTCCAGTCGCTCCCCGACGGCCTGGAGTCCCCGGTCGCGGCCCAGGCCCGCGACCTGTCCGGCGGTCAACGCCAACGCGTCCGCCTGGCCCGCGCCCTGTTCGCCGACCCCGAGGTCCTGCTGGCCGTGGAGCCGACCTCCGCCCTGGACGCCCACACCGAGGCGACCGTCGCGCGCCGCCTGCGGGACGCCCGCGCGGGCCGTACGACCGTGGTGGCCTGCACCTCCCCCCTGCTGCTCGACCGGGCGGACGTGGTGCACCACCTGGTCGACGGCAAGGTCGTCGCCACCGGCACCCACCGCGAACTCCTCGCCGCCGAGCCGGGGTACCGCGCACTGGTCTCCCGGGAGGACGGCGAGGACGAGGTGGTCCGATGACATCCGCAGGACAGCTCCCCGTGGCCGATCGCGCCGGTGTCCGCCGTGCGGCGGCCGGCCTGGTCCGCGCCGACCGGCGCGCCTTCGCGGTCGTCCTCGGCCTGAACGCGCTGGCCGCACTCGCCGGGCTCGCGGGTCCGTGGCTGCTGGGCCGGATCGTCGACGAGGTGCGCGCCGGGGCCGGTGTCGGGGCCGTGGACCGGATGGCGCTCGCCATCCTGCTGTGCTCCCTCGCCCAGCTCCTGCTGGCCCGCTGGGCGCGGTACGTCGGGCACCGCTTCGGGGAGCGGACCCTCGCACGGGTGCGGGAGCGGTTCGTGGACCGGGCGCTGGCCCTGCCCGCCTCGGTCGTGGAGCGGGCGGGCACCGGCGACCTGACCACGCGGGGCACCGCCGACGTGACCACGGTCGGCACGACGCTGCGCGACGCCGGTCCCGAACTGCTGGTCAACGGCGTGCAGGCGCTGTTCCTGACCGTCGCGGTGTTCGTGCTCGACCCGCTGCTCGGTCTGGTGGGGGTGCTGGGTCTGACGCCCGTGTGGTTCGCGTTGCGCTGGTACCTGCGCCGGGCGCGGGCCGGCTACCTCGCCGAGGGCGCGGCCACCTCGGAGGTCGCCGAGAGCCTGACGGCGACCGTGGCCGGGGCCCGCACGGTCGAGGCGCTGTGGCTGACCGAGAGCCGCGTCGCGGTGAACCGGCGGGCGCTGGAGGAGTCGCGGCGCACCCGCTTCCACACGCTGTTCCTGCGCAGCGTGTTCTTCCCGGCGGTGGAGATCTCGTACGTCGTCCCGCTGGCGGGCGTGCTGCTGATCGGCGGTGTGCTGCGGGCGCACGGGGCGGTGAGCCTCGGCGCGGTGGTGTCGTGCGCCGTGTACCTCCAGCAGCTCGCCGGGCCGCTCGACGAGGTGCTGATGCGGATCGAGCAACTCCAGGCGGGCGGGGCGTCGTTCGCCCGGGTGGAGGGGCTGGCGCGGGCTCCGCGGGCGACGGCGGACCGGTCGCCGGCCCCGGCGGACGACCGCATCGACGTGTCCGGTGCGCGCTACGCCTACGACCGGGGCGGCGAGGTGCTGCGCGGGGTGGACCTGACGGTGCGGCCGGGCGAACGGCTGGCGGTGGTCGGGCCGTCCGGGGCCGGCAAGACGACGCTGAGCCGGCTCCTGGCGGGGGTGGACGCGCCCACCGAGGGCTCGGTGACGGTGGGCGGGGTGCCGGTGGTGGCGCTCGGGCCGGAGCGGCTGCGCCGCCAGGTCGTGCTGGTCACCCAGGAGCACCACGTCTTCCTCGGCTCGGTCCGGGACAACCTGCTGATCGCCGAACCGGCGGCCACGGACGCGCGGTTGTGGTCCGCGCTGGCGGCGGTCGGCGCCGACACCTGGGTGCGGGAGCTGCCCGGCGGCCTCGACGCGGAGCTGGGCACCGGCGGTCACCGCGCGGACGGCTCGCAGGCCCAGCAGCTGGCGCTGGCGCGTGTGGTGCTGGCCGACCCGCACACCCTGATCCTGGACGAGGCCACCGCCCTGCTGGACCCGACCACGGCCCGGCACACCGAGCGGGCTCTGGCCGCCGTGCTGGAGGGCCGCACCGTCATCGCCATCGCCCACCGCCTGCACACCGCGCACGACGCCGACCGGGTCGCGGTGATGGAGGACGGCCGGATCACCGAACTGGGCACGCACGACGAGCTGGTGGCGGCCGAGGGCGCGTACGCGGCGCTGTGGAGATCCTGGCACGGGGAGCCGTCCCCCGGGCCCGTTACTGACTGAGCGGGCAGTCAGTACCACACTCGGGCGACCCTTCCGTATATCGAACATGAACGCCCGGACAACGAACGATTTCCGGCCAACTTCCTGACGCGCTCCTGACAAGAGTGCCGCTCGGCTGCCACTCTTCCCACGGCCGTTCCACAGCGCCCCCACAGCTTTCCCGTCAGCGCCGTGCGGCGGCCAGCTCCTGGCACGTGGTTTCTGCGTACCGAACCAGCACCGCCCGGCCGGCCCACCCGCCGACCGGTCTCCCCTGGCCGCGCGACCCGCGGCCACGCAGAAGGAGTCAGTGTTGAGCAGCAGTTCTCCCCACAGACGCACCTCCCACACCGCGTCCCCCCGCACCACCGGCCGCCGCACCGCCGCCGCCGTCGCGCTGGCCGGTGTCGCCGCGCTGATCGCCACGGCGGTCCAGTCGGGGGCCGCCACCGCGGCGCCCGCCCAGGCGCCCGCTCCGGGCGCCGAGTCCGTCAAGCTCAGCCCGGCCCAGCGCGCCGAGCTGATACGCGACGCCGACGCCACCAAGGCCGAGACCGCCGGCGACCTCGGCCTGGGCGCCAAGGAGAAGCTGGTCGTCCGTGACGTGGTCAAGGACCGCGACGGCACCGTGCACACCCGCTACGAGCGCACCTACGACGGGCTCCCCGTCCTCGGCGGCGACCTCGTGGTCACCAGCGACGCCGGGAAGACCGAGCGGGTCGTGAAGGCCACGCAGAAGCCGATCGCGCCGGCCACCGTGACGCCGAAGATCTCCGCCGCGAAGGCCGAGACGCAGGCCGTCGCCGCCGCGAAGGCCGCCGGGGCCGAGGCGCCGGACGCCGAACGCGCCCCGCGCAAGGTGATCTGGGCGGCGAACGGCACCCCGGTCCTGGCGTACGAGACGGTCGTCGGCGGCCTCCAGGAGGACGGCACGCCGAACGAGCTGCACGTCGTCACCGACGCCGCCACCGGCGCCAAGCTCTACGAGTACCAGGCGATCCACAACGGCACCGGCAACACCATGTACAGCGGCACGGTGACGCTGGGCACCGCGCAGTCCGGGTCGTCGTACACGCTGACCGACACCGCGCGCGGCAACCACAAGACGTACAACCTCAACCGGGGCACCTCCGGCACCGGCACGCTCTTCACCGGCCCCGACGACGTGTGGGGCAACGGCAGCGCGTCCAACGCCGAGACGGCCGCCGCCGACGCCCACTACGGGGCCGCGCTGACCTGGGACTACTACAAGAACGTCCAGGGCCGCTCCGGCATCCGCGGCGACGGGGTGGGCGCCTACTCCCGCGTCCACTACGGCAACAACTACGTCAACGCCTTCTGGTCGGACTCCTGCTTCTGCATGACGTACGGCGACGGCTCGGGCAACGCCAACCCGCTGACGTCCATCGACGTGGCCGCGCACGAGATGACGCACGGCGTCACCTCCCACACGGCGGGCCTGGTCTACAGCGGCGAGTCCGGCGGCCTCAACGAGGCGACCAGCGACATCTTCGGCGCGGCCGTGGAGTTCCACGCGAACAACGCCTCCGACGTCGGTGACTACCTCATCGGCGAGGAGATCGACATCAACGGCGACGGCACCCCGCTGCGCTACATGGACAAGCCCAGCAAGGACGGCGCGTCCAAGGACTACTGGTACTCGGGGATCGGCAACGTCGACGTCCACTACTCGTCGGGCCCGGCCAACCACTTCTTCTACCTGCTGAGCGAGGGCAGCGGCACCAAGACCATCAACGGTGTCACCTACGACTCGCCCACCTCGGACGGCCTCCCGGTCACCGGCATCGGCCGCGAGAAGGCCGCGAAGATCTGGTTCCGCGCGCTGACCACCAAGTTCACGTCGACCACCAACTACGCGGGCGCCCGCACCGGCACCCTCGCGGCGGCCGGTGAGCTGTACGGCACCGACAGCACCGAGTACAAGGCGGTGCAGGACGCGTGGGCGGGCATCAACGTCGGCGCCCGGCCGGGCGGCGGCGGAGGCGGCGGCACGTCGTTCGAGAACACCGCCGACGTGGCGATCCCGGACAACGGCGCGGCGGTCACCTCGTCGGTCGCCGTGACCGGCCGGACCGGCAACGCGCCCGCCAACCTCCAGGCGGCGGTCGACATCGTGCACACCTACCGCGGTGACCTGGTGATCGACCTGCTGGCCCCGGACGGGACCGCGTACCGCCTGAAGAACTCCAGCTCCTCGGACTCCGCGGACAACGTCAACCAGACGTACACGGTGAACGCCTCCTCGGAGACCGCCAACGGCACCTGGAAGCTGCGCGTCCAGGACGTGGCGGCCCGGGACACGGGCTACATCAGCGGCTTCAAGCTGACCTTCCCGTAGGCCCGGCGGACTCCCCCCACGGAGCGGGGCGCCGCCCGGGAGGTCCGGTCCTCCCGGGCGGCGCCTAGTCTTGGTGCCCATGTCCTTCACGTACGACGACGTCGGCGCCACCCGCGAGCAGGACCGCTGCCCGCCCGGCTTCCGCTCCATGCACGTACGCACCCGCCTCGGGGAGGGCGAACCGGTGTTCCGGCGCGCGGCCGAGGCCGTGCTCACCTGGGAGATGCACCGGGAGATGGGCGTCGGCATCGACGCGAGCGCGGAGCGCGCCGCGCCCGGTGTCGACGTCACGGTCACCCTCGCCGGGATGATCAAGGCGCCCTGCCGGGTGGTGTGGACGCTGGAGGAGCACCGCCGGGCGGGCTGGGCCTACGGCACGCTGCCCGGCCACCCGGAGTCCGGCGAGGAGGCCTTCGTGGTCGACCGCACGGGCGACGGCACCGTCTGGCTGACGGTGCACGCCTTCAGCCGCCCCGCCAAGTGGTACGCCAAGGCCGGCGGGCCCGCCGCCCGTGCCTTCCAGCACGCGTACGCCCGCCGCTGCGGCACCGTCCTGCGGCGGCTGAGCGGGGGCGACGAGGAGGACTGAGCCCCGCTCGCCGCCCCGGGGCGCTCACCTCATCAGCAGCCCCGCCGCCTGGGCCAGGTCGTCGGAGGGCACCGCGACCAGGCCCGCCTCCGCGCCGGACGCCAGCAGCCGGTGCGCGGGCAGGATGCGGACCGTGTAGCCGAAGGGGCCGGTGCGGTCCAGGGCGAGCGGGCCCTCGTACAGCCAGCGGCCCTCCAGGTCGGGGCCGCCCACCGGCTTGAGCGGCACGGTGGCCGCGTCGGTGATCCGGTCCTCGGTGTCGACCCGGCCGGAGACCGCCTGCACCTCCACGTCGTCCGGCGCGAGGTCGCCGAGGTTCACCCGCACCCGCAGCCCGAGCGTCGTGCCGAGTTCGGCGCTGGCGGTGGCGGCGGACGTCTCCACGTGGTCGACGCTGACCCCGGGCCAGGCGGCGCGCACCCGGGCCTTCCACTCGGCCAGCGCCCGCGCGGCGTCCGGGTCCATCGCGCGGTGTGCCTCGGCCGCCGGGGTGTAGAGGCGTTCGACGTACTCGCGGACCATGCGGCCGGCCAGCACCTTCGGTCCGAGCAGGCTGAGGGTCCTGCGGACCATCTCGATCCACCGGTCGGGCAGCCCGCTCGCGCCCCGCTCGTAGAAGCGCGGGGTGATCCGCTGCTCCAGCAGGTCGTAGAGGGCGTCGGCCTCTATGGCGTCGCGCCGGTCCGGGTCGGTACCGGCGCCGTCGGCGGTGGGGATCGCCCAGCCGAAGTCCGGCTGGTACCACTCGTCCCACCAACCGTCCAGCACCGACAGGTTGAGGCAGCCGTTGAGCGCCGCCTTCATGCCGGAGGTGCCGCACGCCTCCAGGGGCCGCAGGGGGTTGTTCAGCCAGATGTCGCAGCCCGGGTAGAGCTTCTGCGCCATCGCCATGCCGTAGTCCGGCAGGAAGACGATCCGGTGCCGCACCCGCGGGTCGTCCGCGAACCGCACCAGCTCCTGCACCAGCCGCTTGCCGCCGTCGTCCGCCGGGTGCGCCTTGCCCGCGACGACGATCTGGACGGGCCGCTCGGAGTGCAGCAGCAGGTCCATCAGCCGGTCGCGGTCGCGCAGCATCAGCGTCAGGCGCTTGTACGAGGGGACGCGCCGCGCGAAGCCGATGGTGAGCACGTCGGGGTCGAGGACGCCGTCGATCCAGCCCAGCTCGGCGGTCCCGGCGCCGCGCTGCCGCCAGGAGACACGCAGGCGTTCGCGCACCTCCTCGACCAGTTGCTCGCGCAGGGTGCGGCGCAGCTCCCAGATGTCCTGGTCGGGGATGTCGGCGACCGAGTCCCAGCGGTCCGAGCCGCCGACGGTCAGCGCGTCCTCGGCCCGCTGCACGCCGATCTGCCGGGCGCCGAGCCGGAACACCTCGGGCGCGACCCAGGTCGGGGCGTGCACGCCGTTGGTGACGGAGGTGATCGGCACCTCGTCGGCGTCGAAGCCGGGCCACAGTCCGGAGAACATCTCCCGGCTGACCCCGCCGTGCAGCAGGGAGACGCCGTTGGCGCGCTGGGCCAGCCTGAGGCCCATCACGGCCATGTTGAACAGGTTGGGCTCGCCGCCGGGATAGGTCTCCATGCCGAGGCGCAGAATCGGGTCGACGTCCAGGCGCGGGAGTTCGGCGTCGGGGCCGAAGTGCCGGGCGACCAGCCCCCGGTCGAAGCGGTCGATGCCGGCCGGGACCGGGGTGTGGGTGGTGAAGACGGTCCCGGCCCGGACTGCCTCCAGGGCGGAAGGGAACTCCAGCCCCTCGTCGCAGAGTTCGGCGATGCGTTCCAGCCCGAGGAAGCCCGCGTGGCCCTCGTTGGTGTGGAACACCTCCGGCGCGGCGTGGCCGGTGAGCCGGCAGTACGTGCGCACCGCCCGGACACCTCCTATGCCGAGCAGCATCTCCTGGAGGAGCCGGTGCTCGCTGCCGCCTCCGTAGAGCCGGTCGGTGACCCCGCGTTCGCCGAGGTCGTTCTCCTCCACGTCCGAGTCGAGCAGCAGCAGCGGCACCCGGCCGACCTGGGCCAGCCAGATCCGGGCGCGCAGCTCCCGGCCGCCGGGCAGGGCCAGGGCGACGTGGGCGGGGGTGCCGTCGGGCTCCTCCAGGAGGGCCAGCGGCAGCTCGTGGGGGTCGAGGACGGGGTAGTGCTCCTGTTGCCAACCGTCCCGGGAGAGGGACTGGCGGAAGTAGCCGTGCCGGTAGAGCAGGCCGACGCCGATGAGCGGCACGCCCAGGTCGCTGGCGGCCTTGAGGTGGTCGCCGGCCAGGATGCCGAGGCCGCCGGAGTACTGGGGCAGGGCGGCGGTGATGCCGAACTCGGGCGAGAAGTAGGCGACGGCGGCGGGCAGTCGGCCAGACTGGGCCTGGTACCAGCGGTCGCCGGTCATGTAGTGGTCGAGGTCGTCGGCCACCGCGGTGAGCCGGCGCAGGAAGCGCCGGTCCTCGGCCAGCTCCGCGAGGCGGGCCGGCGGCACGGTGCCGAGCAGCCGTACGGGGTCGCGGCCCGACTCGGCCCAGCACGCTGGGTCGACGGACTGGAAGAGGTCGCGGGTCTCCGGGTGCCAGGACCAGCGCAGATTGCGGGCCAGATCACTGAGCGGCCGGAGGGGGTCGGGGAGTACGGGACGGACGGTCAGTCGACGGATCGCCTTCACCCCTCCGACGTTACCGGCGTGATGTGTCCGTCGCTGGGGGCTTCGCCCGAAGATCTCCGATTCGGCCTGAATGGCATCGCTCCCGTTCGCCGGACGGGCTAATAACGACCGGCGTGTCGATCTCCCGGCGGGGAAGGCGTTCGGTCAGGGCCCGTCGCGTGTGTCGACATACGCGTGAGTAGTTAACAAAGTGCCGGATTGCCCACCCGAACAGTGTGGGAAGGCTCCTGCGGTACACCCCGCACGCACCGCCGCAGGACCCACCTCCCCAGAGTCATCCGCCCACCCACGTTGACGCGGACAGGAGCGGTCATGCCCGCCACGCACCACTCGTCAGCACGGCCCGGAGCGACCCCGGGCGCACCCCCCGAGGCGCCACGCGGAGCCCCGCGCACCACCTCTCGCGACACCCCGCGCGAAGCCGCCGTCCCGGACGTCACCACCGTCGTCGGACGCATCCCCGTCCTGGACGTCCGCCCGATCGTCCGTCAGGGACGCAGGCCCGCCAAGGCGGTGACCGGCGAGTCGTTCCAGGTCTCGGCCACCGTGTTCCGCGAGGGGCACGACGCGGTCGCCGCCAACGTCGTACTCAAGGACCCCGAGGGGCGGCCCGGCCCCTGGACCCCGATGCGCGAACTGGCCCCGGGCACCGATCGCTGGGGCGCCACCGTCACCGCCGGCGAACCCGGGCTCTGGACGTACGCCGTGGAGGCGTGGAGCGACCCGGTCACCACCTGGCGCCACCACGCGCGGATCAAGGTCCCGGCGGGCATCGACACGGGGCTGGTCCTGGAGGAGGGCGCCCGGCTCCACGAGCGGGCCGCCGCCGAGGTGCCCGGCGACGCGGACCGGCGCGTCCTGCTGGCCGCCGTCGACGCGCTGCGGGACGAGGACCGGCCCGCGGCGTCCCGGCTGGCGGGGGCGTTGACGCCGGAGGTGGACGCGGTGCTGGCCCGGCACCCGCTGCGGGAGCTGGTCACCACCTCGGACCCGCTGCCGCTGCTGGTGGAGCGCGAACGCGCCCTGTACGGCGCCTGGTACGAGTTCTTCCCCCGTTCCGAGGGCACCCCCGACCGGCCGCACGGCACCTTCCGCACCGCCGCCCGCCGGCTGCCCGCGATCGCCGCGATGGGCTTCGACGTCGTCTACCTCCCGCCCATCCACCCCATCGGCACCACCCACCGCAAGGGCCGCAACAACACCCTCTCCGCCGGACCCGACGACGTCGGCGTCCCCTGGGCCATCGGCTCCCCCGAAGGCGGCCACGACGCGGTCCACCCCGCCCTGGGCACCCTCGACGACTTCGACCACTTCGTCGCCGAGGCCGCACGCCTGGGCCTGGAGGTCGCCCTCGACTTCGCCCTCCAGTGCTCCCCCGACCACCCGTGGGTCCACAAACACCCCGAGTGGTTCCACCACCGCCCCGACGGGTCCATCGCCTACGCCGAGAACCCGCCCAAGAAGTACCAGGACATCTACCCCATCGCCTTCGACGCCGACCTCGACGGCCTGGTCACCGAGACCGTCCGCGTCCTGCGCCACTGGATGGACCACGGCGTGCGGATCTTCCGCGTCGACAACCCCCACACCAAACCCGTCGTCTTCTGGGAACGGGTCATCGGCGAGATCAACCGCGCCGACCCCGACGTCGTCTTCCTCGCCGAGGCCTTCACCCGCCCCGCGATGATGCACACCCTGGCCCAGATCGGCTTCCAGCAGTCCTACACCTACTTCACCTGGCGCAACACCAAACAGGAGCTGACGGAGTACCTCACCGAACTGACGGGGGACGCCGCCTCCTACATGCGGCCCAACTTCTTCGCCAACACCCCCGACATCCTCCACGCCTACCTCCAGCACGGCGGCCGGCCCGCCTTCGAGGTCCGCGCCGTCCTCGCCGCCACCCTCTCCCCCGCCTGGGGCATCTACAGCGGCTACGAACTCTGCGAGAACACCCCCCTGCGCGAAGGCAGCGAGGAATACCTCGACAGCGAGAAGTACCAGCTCAAACCCCGCGACTGGGCCACCGCCGCCCGCGAGGGCACCACCATCGCCCCCCTCATCACCCGCCTCAACACCATCCGCCGCGAGAGTCCGGCCCTCCGCCAACTGCGCGATCTGCACTTCCACCACACGGACAAGGAAGAGGTCATCGCCTACTCGAAGCGGCAGGGGTCGAACACGGTTCTGGTGGTCGTGAACCTCGACCCCCACCACACCCAGGAGGCCACGGTCTCGTTGGACATGCCGCAACTCGGCCTGGACTGGCACGAGTCGGTGCCGGTGCGCGACGAGCTCACCGGCGAGACCTACCACTGGGGCAGGGCCAACTATGTGCGCCTGGAGCCGGGCCGGACGCCCGCGCACGTCTGCACGGTTCTGCGACCGTCCAACCCGCAGATCGGAGGGTCACCCACCACATGATCTTCAACGAGCCCGTGCCGGACACCTTCGAGGACACCCCGGCCAAGGACCGCGACCCGGACTGGTTCAAGCGAGCCGTCTTCTACGAGGTGCTCGTCCGTTCCTTCCAGGACTCCAACGGCGACGGCATCGGTGACCTCAAGGGCCTGACCGCCAAGCTGGACTACCTGCAATGGCTGGGCGTGGACTGCCTGTGGCTGCCGCCCTTCTTCAAGTCGCCCCTGCGCGACGGCGGCTACGACGTCTCCGACTACACCGCCGTCCTGCCGGAGTTCGGCGACCTGGCCGACTTCGTCGAGTTCGTGGACGCCGCCCACCAGCGCGGCATGCGCGTGATCATCGACTTCGTCATGAACCACACCAGCGACCAGCACCCGTGGTTCCAGGAGTCCCGCAAGGACCCCGACGGCCCCTACGGCGACTACTACGTCTGGGCCGACGACGACAAGCAGTTCCAGGACGCGCGGATCATCTTCGTGGACACCGAGGCGTCGAACTGGACCTACGACCCGGTGCGCAAGCAGTACTTCTGGCACCGCTTCTTCTCCCACCAGCCGGACCTGAACTACGAGAACCCGGCCGTGCAGGAGGAGATGATCTCCGCCCTGAAGTTCTGGCTGGACCTCGGCATCGACGGGTTCCGGCTGGACGCGGTGCCCTACCTGTACCAGGAGGAGGGCACCAACTGCGAAAACCTTCCGGCGACGCACGCCTTCCTGAAGCGGGTGCGCAAGGAGATCGACGCGCAGTACCCGGACACGGTCGTGCTGGCGGAGGCCAACCAGTGGCCGGAGGACGTGGTCGACTACTTCGGCGACTTCGCCTCCGGCGGCGACGAGTGCCACATGGCCTTCCACTTCCCGGTCATGCCCCGCATCTTCATGGCCGTGCGCCGCGAGTCCCGCTACCCCGTCTCCGAGATCCTCGCCAAGACCCCCGCCATCCCGTCCGGCTGCCAGTGGGGCATCTTCCTGCGCAACCACGACGAGCTGACCCTGGAGATGGTCACCGACGAGGAACGCGACTACATGTACGCGGAGTACGCCAAGGACCCGCGTATGCGCGCCAACATCGGCATCCGCCGGCGCCTGGCGCCGCTCCTGGACAACGACCGGGACCAGATCGAGCTGTTCACCGCGCTGCTGCTGTCCCTGCCCGGCTCGCCGATCCTCTACTACGGCGACGAGATCGGCATGGGCGACAACATCTGGCTCGGCGACCGCGACGCGGTCCGCACCCCGATGCAGTGGACGCCCGACCGCAACGCCGGTTTCTCGTCGTCCGACCCCGGCCGCCTGTTCCTGCCCACGATCATGGACCCGGTCTACGGCTACCAGGTGACGAACGTCGAGGCGTCCATGGCCTCGCCCTCGTCGCTGCTGCACTGGACCCGCCGCATGATCGAGATCCGCAAGCAGAACGTGGCCTTCGGCCTGGGCTCGTACACCGAACTGCCCTCCTCCAACCCCGCGGTGCTGGCCTTCCTGCGGGAGTACGAGGACGACCTGGTGCTGTGCGTCCACAACTTCTCCCGGTTCGCGCAGCCCACCGAGCTGGACCTGAGTGCCTTCGAGGGACGCCATCCGGTCGAGCTGTTCGGCGGGGTCCGCTTCCCGGCCGTCGGCGAACTGCCGTACCTGCTGACCCTCGGCGGACACGGCTTCTACTGGTTCCGGCTCCGCAAGGACGCCGTCTAGGCCACACCGGTCCGATCCCCGGCGCGGGGCGGTTTCCACCGCCCCGCCCGGGGCACGCATCAGTAACACCCCGACGACCCGGGGAAGGGACGCGACGCCATGTCGGAAGCCGTCACGAGCACCGTCACGAGCACGAGCCCGCCAGGTCTCCTTGCGTCACTCGACCCACTCCTGCGGGAATGGCTGCCCCGGCAGCGGTGGTTCGCGGGCAAGGGGCGTCCGGTCACCGGTTTCTCGCTGGTCGCCGCCACCGACCTGCTCCCGTCCGAGGCCCGCCTCGGCCTCCATCATGTGCTGGTCCGCGCGCACCAGCAGCCCGTCGCGGCCCCGGGCGCACCCGAGGAGCCCGGCGACTGCTACCAGCTCCTCATAGGCACGCGCGAGGCGCTGCCGCCCCGGCTGGCGCCCGCGCTGATCGGACACGTGACCGAGGGCCCGCTGGCCGGCCGCACCGCCTACGACGCCCTGCACGACACCCGGCCCGCCGAGGTGCTCCTGGAGGCGATCCGCACCCGGGCCCGCGTCGGCGGACTCCGCTTCGAGCGGGAGGGCGAGCGGGAGATACGCACGGGGCTGGTGCCCCGGCTGATGACCGCCGAGCAGTCGAACTCGTCGGTCGTGTATGGAGATACGTTCATTCTGAAGCTGCTGCGCCGGATCGTGCCGGGCGTCAATCCCGACCTGGAGCTGCCGCTCGCGCTGGCCCGCGAGGGCTGCCCCCGGGTGCCCGCGCCGGCGGGGTGGCTGGTCGCCGACCTGGCCGACCGGACCTGGGTGCTGGGGGTGCTCCAGCCCTTTGTGCAGGGCGCGGCGGACGGCTGGGACCTGGCCCTGCGGGAACTGGCCAAGGGCGAGGACTTCGTGGCCGAGGCGCGGGCGCTGGGGCGGGCCACCGCCGAGGTGCACACCGCGCTGGCCCGCGCGCTGCCGACCGTCACCCTCGGCCACGGCCAGATCCGGCAGCTCGCCGACGGAATGATCGAGCGGCTGGAGGAGGCGGCGCGGGCGGTGCCCCTGCTGCGGCCGTACGCGCCCGCGCTGCGCACGGCGTTCACCGCGCTGGGCGACCTGGCGGCCGAGGGCCGGACCTGGACCGCCCAGCGCGTCCACGGCGACCTGCACCTCGGCCAGTGCCTGCGCTCGCCCTCCGGGCAGTGGTCGTTGATCGACTTCGAGGGTGAGCCCGCGAAGCCCCTGGCCGAGCGCCGGATGCCGCAGCCGCCGGTGCGCGACGTCGCCGGGATGCTGCGCTCCTTCGACTACGCCGCGCACTCGGCGTCGGCCCCGGCGCCCGGCTGGGCGGAGTCCTGCCGGGCCGCCTACTGCACCGGGTACGCGGAGGCCGGCGGACAGGACCCGCGCACCGACCCGGTGATGCTGCGCGCCTGCGAGACGGACAAGGCGGTCTACGAGGTCCTGTACGAGGCCCGGCACCGTCCCGACTGGCTGACGGTCCCGCTGGCCGCGGTGCGCCGCCTGTCCGCGCCCGATCCGCTATGACGCCCACCTCTTGACCCCACTGCGCCCAGGAGGCCCCTCCCGTGACCCCCCGCCCCTCGTCCAGCGGTCCCGACCCGGAGAAGGCGGCCGCCAAGAAGGCGGCCGCCAAGAAGGCGGCTGCGAAGAAGACGACCGGCAAGAAGACCACCGCGAAGAAGGCGACCACGAAGAAGGCGACCGCGAAGAAGGCCGTGCCGGAGAAGACCGTGCCGGAGAAGACCGCGGTGAAGAAGACCCCGGCGAGGAAGGCCGTCGCCGGGAAGGCGGCCGTCAAGAAGACGGTCGTCCAGAAGGCGGCCGGCGAGAAGCCCGTCGCCGCGAGGGCGGTCGGTGAGAAGGCCGTACCCGCCGCCGCCCGTCTCGCCGAGCCCCCCGCCTCCCCCGCCCTGGACCCCACCGACCGGGAGCGGCTGCTCGCCGGCACCCACCACGACCCGCACTCCGTGCTGGGCGCCCACCCGGTGCCCGGCGGGATCGCCGTGCGGGCCTTCCGGCCCTTCGCCCGCGCGGTGAGCGTCCTCGGCGGCGGGCTGCGGGCCGAGCTGCACGACGACGGGGACGGCTTCTTCTCCGGCCTGCTGCCGCTGGACGAGGTCCCGGCGTACCGGCTGCTGGTGACGTACGAGGGCACGGACCAGGAGGTGGAGGACCCGTACCGCTTCCTGCCCACGCTGGGCGACCTCGACCTGCACCTGATCGGCGAGGGCCGGCACGAGCAGCTGTGGCAGGCGCTCGGCGCGCACCCGACCACCCACGAGGGCGTCGCGGGCACCCGCTTCACCGTCTGGGCGCCGAACGCGCGCGGGGTGCGGGTGGCCGGCGGCTTCAACTTCTGGGACGGCACCGGTCACCCGATGCGCTCGCTGGGCGGCACCGGGGTGTGGGAGCTGTTCCTGCCCGGCATCGGCCCGGGCGAGCTGTACAAGTTCGAGATCACCCGGCCGGACGGCTCGCGCACCTTCCGCGCCGATCCGCTGGCCCGCCGTACCGAGGTGCCGCCGGCCACCTCCTCGGTCGTCCACGTCTCCGACTACACCTGGGGCGACGAGGAGTGGCTGGCCCGCCGCGCGGACGCGCCGGCGCACGAGGCGCCGATGTCGGTGTACGAGGTCCACCTGCCGTCCTGGCGGCCCGGGCTCACCTACCGGGAGCTGGCCGAACAGCTCCCGGCGTACGTCAGCGACCTCGGCTTCACCCATGTCGAGCTGATGCCGGTCGCCGAACACCCCTTCGGCGGCTCCTGGGGCTACCAGGTCACCGGCTTCTACGCGCCCACGGCCCGCCTCGGCGACCCGGACGACTTCAAGTACCTGGTGGACCGGCTGCACCGGGCCGGGATCGGCGTCCTGATGGACTGGGTGCCCGCGCACTTCCCGCGCGACGACTGGGCGCTGGCCGAGTTCGACGGGCGGCCCCTGTACGAGCACTCCGACCCGCTGCGGGCCGCGCACCCCGACTGGGGGACGCTGGAGTTCGACTTCGGGCGCCGGGAGGTGCGCAACTTCCTGGTCGCCAACGCCGTGTACTGGTGCGAGGAGTTCCACATCGACGGACTGCGCGTGGACGCGGTCGCCTCGATGCTCTACCTGGACTACTCGCGCGAGCCGGGCCAGTGGACGCCGAACGAGCACGGGGGCCGGGAGAACCTGGACGCGGTGGCCTTCCTCCAGGAGATGAACGCGACGGTGTACCGGCGGGTGCCGGGCGTCGTGACGGTGGCGGAGGAGTCGACGGCTTGGGACGGGGTCACGCGGGCCACCCACCACAAGGGGCCGAGCGGCTTCGGCGGGCTCGGCTTCGGGCTGAAGTGGAACATGGGCTGGATGCACGACTCGCTCCAGTACATGAGCCACGAGCCGGTGCACCGCATGTACCACCACGGGGAGATGACCTTCTCCATGGTGTACGCGTACAGCGAGAACTACGTGCTGCCGATATCGCACGACGAGGTGGTGCACGGGAAGCGGTCGCTGGTCTCGAAGATGCCGGGCGACTGGTGGCAGCAGCGGGCGAACCTGCGGGCGTACCTGGGCTTCATGTGGGCCCACCCGGGCAAGCAGCTGCTGTTCATGGGGCAGGAGTTCGCCCAGGGCGCCGAGTGGTCCGAGGCGCACGGTCCCGACTGGTGGCTGCTCGACCCGGAGTACGGGGCGGCGGCGGACCACCGGGGCGTACGGGATCTGGTGCGCGACCTGAACGCCGCCTACCGGGACACGCCCGCCCTGTGGCGGCGCGACACCCACCCGGAGGGGTTCGCCTGGGTGGTCGGGGACGCCGCCGAGGACAACGTCCTGGCGTTCCTGCGGCTGGACGCCGACGGCACCCCGCTGCTGGCGGTGTCGAACTTCGCCCCGGTCGTCCGGCACGACTACCGTCTCGGCGTCCCGGACGACGTGCCCGCCTGGCACGAGGCGCTGAACACGGACGCCTCGCGCTACGGCGGTGGCGGTGTGACCAACCCGGACCCGGTCAAGCCGGAGGCCCTGGGGTGGCACGGCCGGCCGGCGAGCATCCGGCTGACCCTGCCTCCCCTGGCGACGGTGTGGCTGCGTCCGGCCTGAGGAGCGCCGGGGCCTACGCGTCCACCAGCCCCTTCGGCAGCGGCCCGGTGTGCAGGACGCCGAGGCGCTGGGTGGCCCGGGTCAGGGCCACGTACAGGTCGCTGGTGCCGTAGCGGCCGGGCTCGACCACCAGGACGGAGTCGAACTCCAGGCCCTTGGACTGGCGCGGGTCGAGGAGCACCACGCGGTGGGTCAGGTCGGGCTCGCCGCCCGCCGTGACGCCGTCCAGCCGGGCGGCGAGCGCGGCGTGCAGCTCGCGCGGGGCGATGACGGCGAGACGGCCCTCCTCGGGGGTCAGCTCGCCGACCGCCTCGGCGACCGCCGCCGGGAGGTCGTCGGTGGCGCGGACGAACGGCCGTACGCCCGTGGACCGCACCGAACTCGGCGGTTCGAAGGAGGGGTCCTCGGCCCGCACCACCGCCGCCGCCACGTCCATGATCTCGGCCGGGGTGCGGTAGTTGACGCCCAGGCGGGTGTGCTCCCAGCGGTCCTCGACGTAGGGGGCGAGGATCTTCGACCAGGAGCCGACGCCGGCCGCCTCCGCGGTCTGCGCGGGGTCGCCGACCAGGGTCATCGAGCGGGTCGGACAGCGGCGCATCAGCAGCCGCCAGGCCATCGGGGACAGCTCCTGCGCCTCGTCCACGATGATGTGGCCGAAGGCCCAGGTGCGGTCGGCCGCGGCACGCTCGGCGGCGCTGCGGTGGTCCTCGGCCTCCTGGCGTTCGGCGAACCGCTCGGCGTCGATGATGTCGTGGGCGAGCAGGACCTCGGCGTCCTCCTCGGCCTTGTCCTCGAACTCGTAGGTCCGGGAGGCGTACGACACGTCCAGCACGCCCTGGGCGTAGGCGATCTGCGCCGCCCGCTCGCGTTCGGCGCGGGTGCGGGCGAACCGGTCGTCCACGCCGAGCAGTTCGGCCGCCTCGTCCAGCAGGGGTACGTCGGCGACGGTCCAGTGCCGGGTGACCGGGCGGCGGACGGCGTCGGCGTCCTCGGGGCTCAGGAAGTCCTCGGGGGCGGCGAGGAAGTCGGCGACCAGGCGGTGCGGGGTCAGGCGGGGCCACAGCTGGTCGACGGCCGACCAGACCTCGGGGTTCTCGGCGAGTTCGTCGCGGATCTGGGTGATGTCGCTCGCGTCGAGCAGGCTGGAGCCGTCGAAGGGGTCGGTGCCGATGCGTTCGGCGTACAGCTCGGTCAGCGTGTTGAGGATGTGTCCCTCGAAGTGCTCGCGGGCGGCGTTGTGCGGCAGCTTCGCGGCGCGGGTGCGTTCCCGGGCGACGCCGACGAGGCCGTCGTCCAGCATCAGGACCTCGCGGTCGTGCTCGATCGCGATCACCGGGTCGGGCAGCGCCTGCCGGGCGCGGACCACGTCCGCGAGTACGTCGGCCATCTCGGCGCGGCCCTTGACCGCCGCCGCCTCGGGAGTGTCCGTCGCGGTGGCCTTCACGCCGGGGAACAGCTCGCCGACCGTGGCCAGGAGCACGCCGGTCTCGCCCAGCGAGGGCAGCACCTCGCCGATGTAGCCGAGGAAGGCCGGGTTGGGTCCGACGATGAGGACGGCGCGCTTGGCGAGCAGTTCGCGGTGCTCGTAGAGGAGGTAGGCGGCGCGGTGCAGGGCGACGGCGGTCTTGCCGGTGCCGGGGCCGCCCTCGACGACCAGGACGCCGCGGTGCGGGGCGCGGATGATGCGGTCCTGGTCGGCCTGGATGGTCTGCACGATGTCGCCCATGCGGCCGGTGCGCGCCGAGTTCAGCGCGGCCAGCAGCACGGCGTCGCCGGACGGGTCCTCGTGGCCGGTGCGCGTCTCGTCGTCGACGTCGAGGAACTCGTCGTGCAGGGCGGTGACCCGGCGGCCCTCGCTCGCGATGTGCCGGCGGCGGCGCAGGCCCATCGGGGTGTGGCCGGTGGCCAGGTAGAAGGGGCGGGCGACGTCGGCCCGCCAGTCGATGAGGACCGGGGTGCGTTCGGCGTCGTCGGCGCGCAGGCCGATGCGGCCGATGTGGTGGCCCTCCCCGGAGGTCAGGTCGATCCGGCCGAAGCAGAGGGAGCCGTCCACCGCGTTGAGCGCGGCGAGCAGCCCGGAGCGCTCGGCGACCAGGATGTCCCGCTCCAGCCTGGCCTGCTGGGGGGTGTTGCCCTGCGCGAGGGCCTCGGTGACCGACACCTCGGCGTCGCCGCGCAGCGCGTCCACACGCGCGTACAGTCCGTCGATGAATTCCTGCTCGTGCCGCAATTCATCGTCCGGAAATTCGGTGTTTGACAATTCCACTCCCGGCCGCATATACTGTGCCTACTGAACTTCTTCGTGACCTCATTCTTCTGAAGTCACGAATCAACGAATATACGCAGAGAAATCCCCCGAGCGCAATTGCTCGGGGGATTTTTCGTGGGCCGGGCCGGTCAGACGACGTCGGCCAGTTCCTCGAGGAGCCGCCGCTTGGGCCGGGAGCCCACCATCGACTTCACCGGCTCGCCGCCGCGGAACACCAAGAACGTCGGCATCGACAGCACCTTGTACGCGTGGGTGGTCGCCGGGTTCCGGTCGACGTTCAGCTGCACGATGCGGAGCCGGTCCCCCTCCTCCTCGGCGAGGGCGCTGAGCACCGGGGCCATCTGCCGGCACGGCGGGCACCAGTCCGCGGTGAACTCCACCAGCACGGGCAGCTCCGATCCGATCACCTCCGCCGCGAAGTCCGCGTCCGTCACCTCGGGCACCCCGCTGGTCCTCATCCGTGTCCTCCCAGTTCGCACTTGGGCTCCGGACCCCCCGGAACCGCCGCCTCGGCCCGCGCGAGCTGCGCGCCCACCTGCGCCCGCACCGACGTCAGCTGCTCGATCAGCGTGTCCAGTTCCGCCAGCTTGCGCCGGTAGACCACGAGGGACGCCGGGCAGGAGTCGCCCTCGGGGTGCCCGGCGCGCAGGCACTCCACGAACGGGCGGGTCTCCTCCAGGTCGAACCCGAAGTCCTGGAGCGTCCTGATCTGCCGCAGCAGTCTCAGGTCGTCCTCGTCGTAGGTCCGGTAGCCGTTCTCGCCCCGCCGCGCGGGCAGCAGGCCCCGCGACTCGTAGTACCGCAGCGTCCGCGTCGTGGTCCCGGCCCGTGCGGCCAGCTCGCCGATTCGCATGCGGACGAACGTAAGCCTTGACGCGGGCGTCAAGGCAAGAAGCCCCGCGCCGGGGGCGCGGGGCTTCTTCGGGGGCCGGGCGGCTGAGCGACGGGGGGAGCACCTCAGCCGCCCGGAGCGTGCGGTCGTCAGGCCCGCGCCAGCTCCTTCTCGCCGCCCTGCTCGGGCAGGTCGGACGCGTCACCGGCGTCGTCGTCGGCGCCGTGGTGGTCGTCCAGCAGGGTCTTCTCGTCGAACGGGGCCCGGCCGGCCAGCACCTCGTTCACCCGGTCCTTGTCGATCTCCTTGGTCCAGGTGCCGATCAGGACCGTGGCCACGGCGTTGCCGCCGAAGTTGGTCAGCGCGCGGGCCTCGCTCATGAAGCGGTCGATACCGACGATCAGGCCGATGCCGTCCACCAGGGCGGGCTTGTGCGACTGCAGACCGCCCGCCAGCGTGGCCAGACCGGCGCCGGAGACACCGGCCGCGCCCTTCGAGGCGACCAGCAGGAAGAGCAGCAGCGGGATCTGCTCGCCGATCGACATCGGCGTGCCCATGGCGTCGGCGATGAACAGCGAGGCCATGGTCATGTAGATCATGGTGCCGTCGAGGTTGAAGGAGTAGCCGGTCGGGACGGTGATGCCGACCACCGGCTTGCTGACGCCCAGGTGCTCCATCTTCGCGATGAGGCGCGGCAGCGCCGACTCCGAGGAGGAGGTGGACAGGATCAGCAGGAACTCGCGGCCCAGGTACTTGAAGAGCGAGAAGACGTTCACGCCGGCGACGACGCGCAGCAGCGTGCCCAGGACCAGGAAGAGGAAGAGGACGCAGGTCACGTAGAAGCCGAGCATCAGCACGGCCAGGCTCTTGAGGGCGTCGACGCCGGCCGAGCCGGTGACGGCCGCGATGGCGCCGAAGGCGCCGACCGGAGCGGCCCACATGATCATCGCCAGGACGCGGAAGACCAGCCGCTGGATGTGCTCGATGCCGCGCAGGACCGGCTGACCGGCGTTGCCCATGGCCTGGAGGGCGAAGCCGCACAGCAGGGCGATCAGCAGCGTCTGGAGGACCTCGCCCGAGGTGAACGCCGACACGATGGTGGTCGGGATGATGCCCATCAGGAAGTCGACGGTGCCCTTGGCCTCCGCGTCGACCTGCGCCTGACCGGTCTCCTTGACGGCGTCGGTCACCGCCAGACCGGTGCCCGGGTCCAGGATGTTGCCGACGATCAGGCCGATGGCGAGCGCCACCAGGGACATCACCAGGAAGTAGACCAGCGCGATGCCGCCGACCGCGCCGACCTTGGCGGCCTTGCGCACGGAACCGATGCCCAGCACGATCGTGCAGAAGATGATCGGCGAGATCATCATCTTGATCAGGTTCACGAAGCCGGTGCCGAGCGGCTTCAGCTCGGTCGCGAAGTCGGGCGCGATCAGACCGACGGCGATACCGAGGGCGACCGCGATGATCACCGCGATGTAGAGATAGTGCGTGCGGTCGCGCTTGGCTTTGGGTGCGGCAGGTGCCGTAGCGGCGTTGCTGGTCACGGCGGCCCTCCTTGACGACGTCGTCGGCATCACCGGCGTGCGGCTCACGTCCGGGGGTGTGTTTCGGGGATGCGGCGACTATCTCCCGTGCTGTGAGCGCGGTCACCCTTGCGTTCATTTAGTTCACAATCAAGCCAGGAGAGAGACTTGCGGCATGCACCTCCGCGTCCCGAGACCCCGCAGCCTGGCCGGTCAGCTCTTCGCCATGCAGGCCGTGCTGATAGCGGTCGTCGTGGCCGGATACGCGCTGTTCACCTACATCAGCGACCGGGGGCAGGCGCAGGACGCGGCCGGGCGGCAGGCCAGGGCGGTGTCGCTGGCGATAGCCGACTCGCCGTCCGTGCTGGAGGCCATCGGCTCCCCCGATCCGACCGCGCGGCTCCAGCCGTACGCGGTGCGGGTCATGCGAGACACCGACGTGGACTTCGTGACGATCATGGACCCGGAGGGCATCCGCTGGACCCACCTGGACCCGGGGCAGATCGGCCGTCCCTTCCGCGGGCACATCGAGCGCGCCCAGCGGGGCCAGACCTTCACCGAGACCTACACGGGCACGCTCGGGCCGTCGGTGCGCGCGGTGACACCGGTGCTGGACGACGGGCGGGTGGTCGGACTGGTCAGCGCCGGGATCAAGGTCGAGGAGATCAGCAAGCGGGCGCAGGAGCAGCTGACGGCGCTGCTCGGGGTGGCCGCGGGGGCGCTGCTGCTCGGCGCGGTCGGCACGTACGTGATCAACGCGCGGCTGCGCCGGCACACGCACGGGATGAACGCGGACGAGCTGAGCCGGATGCACGACTACCATCAGGCGGCGCTGCACGCGGTGCGGGAGGGTCTGCTGATGCTGGACGGGCAGTACCGTGTCGCGTTGATCAACGACGGCGGACGGGAGCTGCTGGGCGTGGCCGGTGACGTGGTGGGCGCCTCCGTCGCGGACCTGGGGCTGCCGGCGCAGCTGACGGGGGCGCTGCTGGCGTCGGAGCCGCGGGTGGACGAGGTGCACCTGACCGACCGGCGGGTGCTGGTGGTGAACACCTCGCCGGTCTCCGGCGGCGAGCGGCGGGGCACGGTGGTGACGCTGCGGGACGTGACCGAGCTGCAGTCGCTGATGGGCGAGCTGAACTCGGAGCGCGGCTTCACCCAGGCGCTGCGTTCGCAGGCGCACGAGGCGGCCAACCGGCTGCACACGGTCGTCTCGCTGATCGAGCTGGGACGGGCGGAGGAGGCCGTGGACTTCGCGACGGCCGAACTGGAACTGGCGCAGGCGCTGACCGACCAGGTGGTGGCGGCGGTGAGCGAGCCGGTGCTGGCCGCGCTGCTGCTGGGCAAGACGGCGCAGGCCAACGAGCGGGGAGTGGAGCTGGTGGTGTCGCGGGAGAGCCGACTGGACGACGGACTGCTGCCGCCGTCCCTGCCCGCCCGGGACCTGGTGACGATCCTGGGCAACCTGGTCGACAACGCGGTGGACGCGGCCCAGGGCCGGGTGCCGTCGCGGGTGACGGTGGCGGCGTACACGGAGGCGGCCCGGGGCGGCGAGGTCACCGGCGCGGCTCCGGCGGCCGGCGGCGGGTCCGAACTGGTGCTGCGCGTGTCGGACACGGGCGCGGGGGTCGATCCCGCCCATGCCGACCTGGTCTTCCAGCGGGGTTTCTCGACCAAGCCGGCCGGTGAGGGCGGGCGGGGTCTGGGGCTGGCGCTGGTCAGCCAGGCGGTGCAGCGGCACGGCGGCACCCTGACGGTGACGGAGGCACCGGGCGGTGGCGCCCGGTTCGAGGCGCGGCTGCCGCTGGACGACCCGCAGGGCCGCGCGCCGGCACCGGACGCCCCGGCGGGCAGACGTGCGGCCGGGGGTGCCGTATGAGCGGCACCGCCGAGCAGCCCATCCGGGTCCTGGTCGTCGAGGACGACCCCGTGGCCGCCGACGCGCACGTGCTGTACGTCGGCCGGGTCCCGGGGTTCACGGCCGTCGGCAAGGCGCACTCCGGGGCGGAGGCCCGGCGGATGCTGGACCGCACGCCGGTGGACCTGCTCCTGCTCGACCTGCACCTGCCGGACGGACACGGGCTGCAACTGGCCCGTTCGCTGCGGGCCGCCGGGCACCACACCGACGTGATAGCGGTGACGTCGGCGCGGGACCTGACGGTCGTCCGCGAGGGGGTGTCGCTGGGCGTCGTGCAGTACGTGCTGAAGCCGTTCACCTTCGCCACCCTGCGCGACCGTCTCGTGCGCTACGCGGAGTTCCGGGGCACCGCCGGGGAGGCGAGCGGGCAGGAGGAGGTGGACCGGGCGCTGGCCACCCTCCGGGCCCCCGGCCCGGCCGCCCTGCCGAAGGGACTGAGCGGTCCGACGCTGGAACGGGTGACGGGAGCGCTGCGCGGCTCGGACGAGGGTCTGACGGCGGCCGGGGTCGCGGAGGCGGTGGGCATCTCGCGCATCACGGCCCGCCGCTATCTGGAGCACCTGGTGGAGGCGGGCCGGGCGGGGCGGAGCCCGCTGTACGGGCAGGTGGGGCGGCCGGAGTTGGTGTACCGGTGGGTGCGGGAGAGCGAGCGGGGCCGATGAACACGAGTTGTCCACCGCACACGCATTGACCTGACTAGACCACTCCTCTTACGTTCGCCGAGCAGCCGTCCCGGCCACAGCGTCGTGCCCGTAGGAGGTCTTGCCCGTGCGTCCCACCGTCCGGTCCGTCCGGTTCACCGCCCTGTTCGCCCTCACCGCACTCGCCTCCGCCTCGCTCGCCGCCTGCGGCAGCGGCTCCGGCGGCGACCCGGACACGGTGAAGGTCTCCTTCAAGCAGTCGACGGACAACTCCATCAAGGTGATGGACACCTACCTCGCCGACATCAAGAAGCAGTTCGAGAAGGCCAACCCGGGGAAGAAGGTCGAGCTGGTGCCGATCAAGGCGCCGGACTCGGAGTACTACACCAAGCTCCAGCAGATGCTCCGCTCCCCCAAGACCGCGCCCGATCTGGTCTACGAGGACACGTTCCTCATCAACTCCGACATCACCAGCGGCTACCTGAAGCCCCTCGACGACTACCTGGCGAAGTGGAAGGACTGGGACCGGTTCATCGACACCGCGAAGGCGGCGGCCAGGGGCGAGGACGGCAAGACGTACGGCGTGCCGGACGGGACGGACACCCGGGGGCTGTGGTTCAGCAAGGACGTGTTCGCCAAGGCCGGACTGCCCGCCGACTGGCAGCCCGGGACCTGGGACGAGGTCCTGGACGCCGCCCGCACCATCAAGGAGAAGGTCCCCGGCGTCACACCGATCAACGTGTACACGGGCAAGCCCGCCGGCGAGGCCGCCACCATGCAGGGTTTCCAGATGCTGCTGTACGGCACGGGGGACGGCGGCTCCGACCCGCTGTACGACAAGGACAGCAAGAAGTGGGTCAAGGCGGGGCAGGGGTTCGAGGACTCCCTCGCCTTCGTCGAGACCGTGTACAAGGAGAAGCTCGGCCCGGAGGTCTCCGACGCGCTCGACCCCAACTTCGGCACGAAGGTGCGCGGTGAGCTGCTGCCGCAGGGCAAGTTGGGCATCGCGCTCGACGGCTCCTGGCTGCCGCAGGACTGGCTGGAGGGCAGCGGGCACGAGTGGCCCGAGTGGTCGAAGGAGCTGGGACTGGCCGCCATGCCCACGCAACACGGGCAGGCGCCCGGCAGGGTGAGCATGTCCGGCGGCTGGACCTGGGCGATCCCGGCCAAGGCCGGCAACCCGGACCTGGCCTTCGAGTTCATCAAGACGATGCAGACCAAGGCCAACGCCCAGAAGTGGTACGTCGCCAACTCCGGCATCGCGGTCCGCGAGGACGTGGCGAACGATCCCGCGTACGTCGAGGCGCAGCCCGGCATCTCGTTCTTCACCGACCTCGTCGAGGTCACCCACTACCGGCCCGCCTACCCGGCGTACCCGAAGGTGTCCGTCGCCGTCCAGGAGGCCATGGAGGGCGTCACGACCGGTGACATGACGGTCGAGGAGGCGGCACGCGGGTACGACGAGGCGCTCGAGGAGGCGACCGGCGGCCAGGTGGTCGGCGAGTGAGCGCTGCCACGCCCCCGCACACCGGCCCGCGCCGCCGGCTGGTCCGGGCCCTGCCCCTGACCCCCGCCGTCGTCCTGCTGCTGCTCTTCCTCGCCGGCCCGATCGCGTACTGCGTCGTCATCGCCTTCACCGACCTCCAGCTCACCGGGCAGGCGGAGGAGTCCTTCGTCGGCTTCGACAACTTCACCCGCGCCTTCGGGGACGAGGCGTTCCTCAACGCCGTATGGCTGACCCTGGTGTTCACGGTGCTGTCGTCGCTGATCGGGCAGAACACCCTGGGTCTGGCGCTGGCCTCGCTGATGCAGCGGGCCTCCAAGCCGGTCCGTACGCTCACCGGCGGCATCGTCGTCACCGCGTGGGTGCTGCCGGAGGTGGTGGCCGGCTTCCTGCTCTACGCCTTCTTCCGCCGCGAGGGCACCCTCAACGCCCTCCTGGACTGGCTCCATCTGCCGTCCCAGAACTGGCTGTTCACGCTGCCGATCCTGGCGGTGTCCTTCGCCAACGTGTGGCGGGGCACGGCGTTCTCCATGCTGGTGTACTCGGCGGCGCTCAACGAGATCCCCAAGGAGGTCACCGAGGCCGCCGAGGTGGACGGGGCGAGCGGCTGGCGCCGGATGTGGCACATCACGCTGCCGATGATCCGCCGCTCCATCGGCACCAACCTCATGCTGAACACCCTCCAGACCCTGTCGGTCTTCGGGCTGATCTGGGTGATGACCCGCGGCGGCCCGAGCGGCAGGAGCCAGACGCTGCCGCTGTTCATGTACGAGCAGGCCTTCCAGAACAGCCTGATCGGGTACGGCACGGCGGTGGCGCTCCTGCTGCTGCTGATCGGCTCGCTGTTCTCGGTCGTGTACCTGCGCCTGCTGGGGACGGAGGTCTGAGATGGCGTCCACCCTCGCGCCCCGGGCGGCCCGCAAGACCCGGTCGCCCGCCGCGTCCCGCCGTACCCCCGCCTCCCGGCGCACCCGGCGCCGGCTGGCCGCCGACGCGGGGCTGCTGGCGGCCGCCGCCGCCTTCGTGCTGCCGCTGGCCTGGGTGGTGCTGTCCGCCCTGGACCCGCGGGCGAGCCTGCGGGTGAAGGTCCCCGACGGGGTGACGCTGGACAACTTCGACGCGATCCTCACCCCGGAGGTCACCTTCACCCCGCTGCTGAACAGCCTGGTCCTGTGCGGCGGCGCGACGGCCCTGACGGTGGTGTGCGCGGCGCTCGCGGCGTACCCGCTCTCCCGGTTCCCGTCACGGCTGAACCGGCCGTTCCTGCTGACCGTCCTGTTCGCGACCAGCCTGCCGATCACGGCGATCATGGTGCCGGTCTACGCCCTCTTCGTGCGGGTGAACCTGATCGACACCATGCAGGGGACGATCTTCTTCTTCGCCGCCTCGCAACTTCCCTTCGCCATCTGGCTGATGAAGAACTTCATGGACGGCGTGCCCAAGGAGCTGGAGGAGGCGGCGTGGACGGACGGCGCGTCGTCTCTCCAGTCGCTGCTGCGGATCGTGCTGCCGCTGATGGGGCCGGGCGTGGCGGTGGTGACCGTCTTCTCGTTCGTGATGATGTGGGGGAACTTCTTCGTCCCGTTCATGCTGCTGCTCACCCCGGACCAGATGCCGGCCTCGGTGAGCATCAACGACTTCTTCGGCAACCGGGGCATGGTGGCCTACGGGCAGCTGGCGGCGTTCTCGATCGTCTACTCGACGCCGGTGATCCTGCTGTACGTGCTGATCTCCCGGCGGCTGGGCGGGGGGTTCGCGCTGGGCGGCGCGGTCAAGGGATGACGGGGACCGGTCCGCGTCCGCCCGTAGGTTCCTACGATCCGTATCGCTGGCTGAACAGCCCGTAGTCAAGAAGTGCCCGGACCCCTACGGTGTGGCGCGTGCGCCGACCCTCACCTCACCCGAACCCGTCGGGTCCCCCGTTCAACGCCCTCGCCGCCCGCCGGCTGCGTGCCGCCCTCAACATGGGGCCCGAGCACGTCGCCCACGGCATGCGGGTGTCGTACGGCCTGCCGTACGTCACCCCGGACCACGTCATCGCCTGGGAGCGCGGAGTCGCCTCCCCCGCCGGTTCCGAACTCACCGCGCTCGCCGGGGTGCTGTGGTGCTCGCCCGGCGACCTGATTGGCCGCCCCCAGACCCTGCGCGAGCACCGCGTCGCACGCGGCCTGGCGCCGGAGGACGTGGCGCGTGCCGCCGGGGTGGCGCTCACCGCCTACCTGCGGATGGAGGAGACGGACGGCTGGCGCGGCACCGACCGCCAGTCGGCCGCGCTCGCCCATGTGCTGGACCTCGCGCTGCCCGACTTCGTGGCCGTCACCGGGCGCGAGGAGAAGCTCGCCGAGCTGCTGACCAGCGCCGTCACCACCCGCTGGCAGGGGTATGTGCGTCCGGTCGCCAAGATCGCCCCGCTGGACCGGCGCGTCCTGGAGAACGTCCTCCAGGTGCTGCACCAGGACTACCAGGGGCACATGACCGCCACCCTCAGCTGGGGCGGCGGCGGCCCCGACTCCAGCGCGGCGGGCCGTGACTTCCTCGACCGGGTCGTGGAGCACTTCTGGGCGGCGGTCGAGAAGCACCCGTGAGGCCCGGCGGCCGAAGAGCGCCCGTGCCGCCCGGCGGCCGAGAGGCGCCCGTGAGCCGGGGCCGGGGTCGGGGCCGGGGTCGGGGCCGGCTAGAAGACCGACTCGGCCTCGTCCATCCGGTCCTTGGGCACCGTCTTCAGCTCGGTGACCGCCTCGGCCAGCGGCACCATGACGACGTCCGTGCCGCGCAGCGCGGTCATGCGGCCGAACTCGCCCCGGTGCGCGGCCTCCACCGCGTGCCAGCCGAAGCGGGTGGCGAGCACCCGGTCGTACGCGGTGGGCACGCCGCCGCGCTGGACGTGGCCGAGGATGACCGGCTTGGCCTCCTTGCCGAGCCGGCGCTCCAGCTCGTACGCCAGTGCGGTGCCGATGCCCTGGAAGCGCTCGTGGCCGAACTTGTCGATGGCGCCCTTGCCGTAGTCCATGGACCCCTCGACGGGGTGGGCGCCCTCGGCGACGCAGACCACGGCGAACTTCTTGCCGCGGGAGAAGCGCTCCTCGACCATCTTGACCAGGTCGGCCGGGTCGAAGGGGCGCTCGGGCAGGCAGATGCCGTGGGCGCCGGCGGCCATGCCGGACTCCAGGGCGATCCAGCCGGCGTGCCGGCCCATGACCTCGACGACCATCACGCGCTGGTGGGACTCGGCGGTGGTCTTCAGCCGGTCCATCGCCTCGGTCGCGACGCCGACCGCCGTGTCGAAGCCGAAGGTGCGGTCGGTGGAGGAGATGTCGTTGTCGATGGTCTTCGGCACGCCGACCACCGGCAGACCGGCGTCGGAGAGCATCCGGGCGGCCGTCAGGGTGCCCTCGCCGCCGATCGGGATCAGCGCGTCGATGCCGAAGCTCTGGATCATGTCCCCGGCGTTCTCGCACGCCTCGCGGAGCCGGTCGCGCTCCAGGCGGGAGGAGCCGAGGATGGTGCCGCCGCGGGCCAGGATGCCGCTGACCGCGTTGAGGTCGAGGGCGCGGTAGCGGCCGTCGAGCAGACCGGCGTAGCCGTCCTCGAAGCCGATGACCTCGTCGCCGTAGTTGTCGACCGCTCGGTGCACGACCGACCGGATCACTGCGTTCAGGCCGGGGCAGTCGCCGCCTGCGGTGAGTACGCCGATACGCATCGTGCTGTGTCTCCTGCTCGCTGTTGACACCGGTGAGCCGATTCAATTGTTCCACGCTCCGGGCGCCCTCGAGCACTGACGGACCCGGGCGGTCGTTGACGGGCGCCTTATCCATCGCCGGAGGTATTGTCAAGAGGGTTCCGCTCACCCCGGTGGGCGATTTTTCTGCACGGGACGGCCGCCACCCGTGCGACGGGACGGCCGCCCGGACGAAGCGCCACCACTCGAACCACAGACGAAACGGAGAGCACGCGTGACGCGCAGCGTGTACGTGACCGGTATCGACCGCGGCGACGGCCGCCAGGTCGTCGAACTGGGGGTCATGGAGCTCCTGACCCGGCAGGTCGACCGGGTCGGCGTCTTCCGGCCCCTGGTCCACGACGGACCCGACCGGCTCTTCGAGCTGCTGCGGTCCCGCTACCGGCTCTCGCAGGACCCCGCCACCGTGTACGGCATGGACTACCAGGAGGCGTCCGCCCTCCAGGCCGAGCAGGGCACGGACGAGCTGGTCTCCGCCCTGGTCGACCGCTTCCACCTGGTCGCCCGGGACTACGACGTCGTCCTCGTCCTCGGCACCGACTTCGCCGCCACCCAGCTCCCGGACGAGCTGTCGCTGAACGCGCGGCTGGCCAACGAGTTCGGCGCCTCCGTCCTCCCGGTGGTGGGCGGGCGCGGGCAGACCGCCGAGTCGGTGCTCGCCGAGACCGTCAACGCCTTCCGCGCCTACGACGGGCTGGGCTGCGACGTCCTGGCCATGGTGACCAACCGGGTCGCCCGCGAGGACCGGGACGAGATCGCCGGGCTGCTCGGGGGCCGGCTGCCGGTGCCCTGCTGGGTGGTGCCGGACGAGCCCGCGCTGTCCGCGCCGACCGTCTCGCAGATCGCGCACACCCTCGGCGCCAAGGTGATCCTCGGCGACGACTCGGGGCTCGCCCGGGACGCGCTGGACTTCGTCTTCGGCGGGGCCATGCTGCCCAACCTGCTCGCCGCCCTGACCCCGGGCTGCCTGGTGATCACCCCCGGCGACCGCGCCGACCTGGTGATCGGCACCCTCGCCGCGCACAGCGCCGGCACCCCGCCGATAGCCGGTGTGCTGCTCACCCTGAACGAGGTGCCGGGGGACGGCATCCTCACCCTCGCCGCCCGCCTGGCCCCCGGCACCCCGGTGCTGTCGGTGACCGGCAACAGCTTCCCCACCGCCGAGCAGCTGTTCTCCCTGGAGGGCAAGCTGAACGCGGCCACCCCGCGCAAGGCGGAGACCGCCCTCGGCCTCTTCGAGCGGTACGTCGACACCGCCGACCTCAGCAAGCGGGTCTCCGCGCCGAGCAGCGACCGCGTCACGCCGATGATGTTCGAGCACAAGCTGCTGGAGCAGGCCCGCTCCGACCTGCGCCGGGTCGTGCTCCCGGAGGGCACCGAGGAGCGGGTGCTGCACGCGGCGGAGGTGCTGCTGCGCCGGGGCGTGTGCGAGCTGACGTTGCTCGGTCCCGTCGAGCAGATCCGCAAGAAGGCCGCCGACCTGGGCATCGACCTGGAGGGCGCCGAGCTGATCGACCCGGCCGTCTCCGAGCTGCGGGACTCCTTCGCCGAGAAGTACGCGGCCCTGCGCGCCCACAAGGGCGTGACCGTGGAGCTGGCGTACGACGTGGTCTCCGACGTGAACTACTTCGGCACCCTGATGGTGCAGGAAGGGTTCGCCGACGGGATGGTGTCGGGGTCGGTGCACTCCACGGCGGCGACGATCCGCCCGGCCTTCGAGATCATCAAGACCAAGCCGGACGCGTCGATCGTGTCGTCCGTGTTCTTCATGTGCCTGGCCGACAAGGTGCTGGTCTACGGCGACTGCGCGGTCAACCCGGACCCGGACGCGGAGCAGCTCGCCGACATCGCCACGCAGTCGGCGGCCACGGCGGCGCAGTTCGGCGTCGATCCGCGGATCGCGATGCTGTCCTACTCGACGGGCACCTCCGGTTCCGGCGCCGACGTCGACAAGGTGCGCGAGGCGACCGAGCTGGTCCGCTCCGGCCGGCCCGACCTGCGCATCGAGGGGCCGATCCAGTACGACGCGGCCGTGGAGCCGTCGGTCGCCGCGACCAAGCTGCCGGGCTCGGAGGTCGCCGGGCAGGCCAGCGTGCTGATCTTCCCCGACCTCAACACCGGCAACAACACCTACAAGGCCGTGCAGCGCTCGGCCGGCGCGATCGCCGTCGGCCCGGTCCTCCAGGGGCTGCGCAAGCCGGTCAACGACCTGTCCCGGGGCGCGCTCGTCCAGGACATCGTCAACACCGTCGCCATCACGGCGATCCAGGCCCAGCAGTCCCCGACCGAGAAGGCGTCCGCCCAGTGAGTTCCACCCGTGTCCTCGTCCTCAACTCCGGCTCCTCGTCGGTGAAGTACCAGCTGATCGACATGCGCGACGGCAGCCGGCCGGCGGCGGGGCTGGTCGAGCGGATCGGCGAGCAGACCTCCCGGCTGATCCACACCCACGTCGCCGACGGCGACACCCGGGAGCAGAACGGCCCGATCGCCGACCACGAGGCCGCCCTCAAGGCGGTCGCCGCGGAACTGGGCCGGGACGGCCTGGGCCTGGACTCCCCGGAGCTGGCCGCGATCGGGCACCGGGTGGTGCACGGCGGCATGTTCTTCACCGAGCCGACCCTCGTCGACGAGAACGTGCTCACGGAGATCGAGCGGCTGATCCCGGTCGCGCCGCTGCACAACCCGGCCAACCTCACCGGTATCCGCACCGCGCGGGCGCTCCGTCCCGACCTGCCCCAGGTGGCGGTCTTCGACACGGCGTTCCACACCACCATGCCGGAGTCCGCGGCGCGCTACGCGATCGACCCGAAGATCGCCGACCGGTACCGGGTCCGCCGCTACGGCTTCCACGGCACCTCGCACGCGTACGTCTCCCGCGAGACCGCGCGGCTGCTGGGCAAGGACCCTTCGGAGGTCAACGTCATCGTGCTCCACCTCGGCAACGGCGCCTCGGCCTCGGCGGTCGAGGGCGGCCGGTGCGTGGACACCTCCATGGGACTGACCCCCTTGGAGGGCCTGGTGATGGGTACGCGGTCGGGAGACCTGGACCCGGCGGTCATCTTCCATTTGGAGCGCGTTGGCGGAATGTCCACGGACGAGATCGACACTTTCCTGAACAAGAGGAGCGGTCTGTTCGGTCTGTGCGGCGACAACGACATGCGGGAGATCCGCCGCCGGGTGGACGAGGGCGACGAGCGGGCGCGACTGGCGTTCGACATCTACATTCACCGGTTGAAGAAGTACATCGGTGCCTATTACGCCGTACTCGGACGGGTGGACGCGGTGGCCTTCACGGCCGGCGTCGGGGAGAACTCGGCGCCGGTGCGGGAGGCTGCGGTGGCGGGCCTGGAGGGGCTCGGCCTGGCGGTGGACGGCGAGCTGAACGCCGTACGCGGCGATGAGGCGCGGATCATCTCGCCCGCGGACGCGCGGGTGGCGGTGGCCGTGGTGCCGACCGACGAGGAAATGGAGATCGCGACCCAAACCTACGCGCTGGTAAATGGCTCGGGGAATCTCACCTGAGCGGCATCCCGCCCTTTTGTATTTTCCGCCAGACGGAATATTCCGCAGCGAAACAAACCGATAGGATCGCCCCATGCGCCGTTCGAAAATCGTCTGTACTCTCGGCCCCGCGGTCGACTCCCACGAGCAGCTCGTTGCGCTGATCGAGGCCGGCATGAACGTGGCCCGCTTCAACTTCAGCCACGGCACGCACGCCGAGCACCAGGGCCGTTACGACCGTGTCCGGGCCGCCGCCAAGGAGACCGGCAGGGCCATCGGTGTCCTCGCCGACCTCCAGGGCCCGAAGATCCGCCTGGAGACCTTCGCGGAGGGACCCGTCGAGCTGGTGCGCGGTGACGAGTTCACCATCACCACCGAGGACGTGCCGGGCGACCGGACGATCTGCGGCACAACGTACAAGGGCCTGCCCGGTGACGTCACCAAGGGCGACCAGGTGCTCATCAACGACGGCAACGTCGAGCTGAAGGTCACCGAGGTCGAGGGCCCCCGGGTGAAGACGATCGTCATCGAGGGCGGCGTCATCTCCGACCACAAGGGCATCAACCTGCCCGGCGCGGCGGTCAACGTCCCCGCGCTGAGCGAGAAGGACGTCGAGGACCTCCGGTTCGCGCTGCGGATGGGCTGCGACCTGGTCGCCCTCTCCTTCGTCCGGGACGCCAAGGACGTCGCCGACGTGCACCGCGTGATGGACGAGGAGGGCCGCCGCGTCCCGGTGATCGCCAAGGTGGAGAAGCCCCAGGCGGTCGACAACATGGAGGACGTCGTGATGGCGTTCGACGGCGTGATGGTCGCGCGTGGCGACCTGGCCGTCGAGTACCCGCTCGAGAAGGTCCCCATGGTGCAGAAGCGCCTGATCGAACTGTGCCGGCGCAACGCCAAGCCGGTGATCGTGGCGACCCAGATGATGGAGTCGATGATCACCAACTCCCGTCCGACCCGCGCCGAGGCCTCCGACGTGGCCAACGCGATCCTGGACGGCGCCGACGCGGTGATGCTGTCCGCCGAGTCGTCGGTGGGCGCGTACCCGATCGAGACCGTCAAGACGATGTCGAAGATCGTCACCGCCGCCGAGCAGGAGCTGCTCTCCAAGGGCCTGCAGCCGCTGGTGCCGGGCAAGAAGCCGCGCACGCAGGGCGGTTCGGTGGCCCGCGCCGCCGCCGAGATCGCCGACTTCCTGGGCGGCAAGGGCCTGGTGGCCTTCACCCAGTCCGGTGACACCGCCCGCCGGCTCTCCCGCTACCGCGCGGCCCAGCCGATCCTGGCCTTCACCACCGACGAGTCCACCCGCAACCAGCTGGCGCTCAGCTGGGGCGTGGAGCCGCACGTGGTGCCCTTCGTCAACACCACCGACGAGATGGTCGACCTGGTGGACCAGGAGACGGCCCGCCTCGGCCGCTTCAGCGACGGCGACATCGTCGTGATCACCGCCGGTTCGCCCCCCGGCGTGCCCGGCACCACCAACATGGTCCGGGTCCTCCACCTGGGCGAGACGCGGCGCGGCTGACACCCGCCCCCCCTTCCGGTACGGCACTGAGGGCGCCCCCTGCGACAGGGGGCGCCCTCAGTGGTGTCGCGGCTCCCGAACGGGTCCGTGGGCGGGCTCAGGTCGTGTACTGGTGGAGCCCGGGGATGTGCAGGGTGCCGCCGAACTGGCCGGCCTGGACGACCGTCACCTTGGTGAAGTAGATGAGCGGGATGTCCAGCGGCGGCGGGTGCTCCGGGTCGAAGGTGATCGGGATCAGCCCGAGCAGGTTGCCCGAGATGCTCTCGGTGTACATCACCGTGTCGCCGTCGCGGATGGTGGACGTCGAGCCCTCGGCCGCCTGCACGTGGTAGGTCTTGCCGGACTGCTCGTCCTTCACCGTCTGGTGCAGGTCGCCGATGTCGGTGCCGCCCGAGATGACGTACTTCAGCACCTTCTTGGTGGTGCCGTCGGCCGTCTTCACCTCGACGACGCCCTTGTAGGAGGCGCCCTTCAGCAGCAGCGAACTGGCGTTGAGGTACCAGGGGTCGTCGGGCAGCGGCACCGTGTTGTCGACGCCGCCCTCCGCGTCCGTGGCGACCGGGCAGTCCTCGGGATCGGTGCCGGCGCTCTCGGAGGCGCTGGGGGACGGGCTGGGCGAGGCGGTGGCCTCTCCGGCCGCCTCCTCGGCGTCCTCCTCGGCGTCCTTCGCGTCCTTCGCGTCCTTCGCGCCCTCGGCGGCTTCCTCGGCCTTTCCGGCCGCCTCGTCCACCGGCTCCCCGGCGTCCTCGGCCGCCTTCGACGCCGCGTCGGCCGTGTCCTTCACGGCGTCCTCGGCCGTGCCGGCGGCCTCCTTCGCCGGGTCGGCCGCGTCCTCCCCGGCGCTCGCCGACGCCGAGGGGGTCGGCGTGGGGCTCGGGGTCTCCTCGGCCTTGTCGCCGCCGGTGAAGATGCCCTCGATGGCGTCGCCGAGGCCGCCCAGCAGTCCGCCTTCGGACTCGGACGGGGACGGGGACGGGGTCGGCTCCGCGGCGTCCGCACCGGGCTCCTCCCGGCTCTGCGGCTCCTTGCTCGGCGACTCCTGGGAGGCGGAGGGGCTGGGGGCCGGGCCGGCCTCGTCGTCGGAACCTGAATCCGACGAAGAGGTGCCGCCCGCGTCCTCGGCCGCTCCCTCGCCCTTGCCCGAGTCCTCGCCGGATTCACCGGACTCGCCGGAGGCCGACGTCTCGGGTTCCGGCTTGCCGTCCTCGCCGTCCTCGGCCCCGTCGGTCGCCGAGGGCGAGGCGGAGGCGGACGGGTCCTTCTCGGCGTCCTCCAGGGCCGCCACGCAGTCCTTGTACTCGTCCGCGGTCAGGCTGTTGGAGGTGGGCTTCGCCGTGTCGTTGCCGTCGGCGAGGGCCAGCGTCGGCGTGAACCCCATCCCCATGAGGACGGCCGTGGGCATCGCCGCCAGGGCTATCGCCTTCCCGGCCGGCATGTGGAACCTGGTGAACAACGGCTTCTTGGGTGCCGCGTGGCGCGGCCCGGTTCTCACACGGAACGACTCCACGTCAGTCCCGCGGGTCACCTCGTCAGCCGGCACTGTGCCTCCCGTTCGCCCCGTTGGCCGGGCTCGTTCCTGACAGATCGTTCGGCTCTCCCGCCCCGTCCCGCGGCTGCGGCACCGTGGACTCGGGCACCGGGGTGCCGGGAGCCTCGGTCACGGGAGACACGCTCTCGGGCGCGCCGCCCGTCCCCTTGCCCTCCAGCGGCGGCTCGGCCTGCGGCGGCTCGCCCGGCGCCCACGACACGGCCATCGCCCCGCCGATCAGCGCGAGCAGGAAGCCGATGAGGAACCCGCCGAGGTTGGACACGGGGATGGACACCAGCGCCAGCAGGATCGCCGCCACGCCCGCGAAGACCCGGACGTGCTTCTGGAACCACAGGCTGACGCCCAGGACGACCAGCAGCACGCCGATGATCAGGGATCCGGCACCCGCGGTGGTGGCCATCGCCAGCGTCAGGTGACCGATCTGGAGGTTCGCGTACGGGAAGTAGGCGATGGGGAGTCCGCCGAGCGCGACGAACAGGCCGGCCCAGAACGGCCGCGCGCCTCGCCAGGCACGGAACTGCAGCCTCCGGCGGGTGAACTGGCCGGCTGCGGCAGGAGTCTCGGCGCTCATGGAAAACAGCTCCCTGGTACGGCTTTGCTGTGGTGGAGATGTGGACCGTGCGCGAGGACACGGCCGGAGAGTGGACGGGCGGGGGCGCCACCGGCTCCCCCGCCCGTCAGGGGGTGCTTAGTAGCACTCCTTGACACCCTTGGACAGCGACATCTTCAGTCCGCTGAGCTTGAAGGTTCCGGCGGTGGTCGCCCACGCCGTCTGCTTCACGTCGGTCAGCGTGGCCGAGTCGGCCTGCTGCGAGAACCCGTACGGGTTCGCCGTGTCGCCCTTCTTGATGCCGGGACCCTTGTTGGCGTCCTTGGCGGCCACACCGATGTCGATGCCGCGGAACGTGGCATCGGCCTCGAGCTGCTCGACGTCGATGTACAGGTTCTTGGCCTCGACCGGGGTGCTGCCGCCGCCCGCCTTGAGCATGAGGCTGACCGAACCGATCAGCGGGATGTCCGGGGTGACCACGGACTGGCACATGCCCTTGATGGACGCGGACCTGAACGCCGAGACGGCGACGGGGTGAGCCGTCTTCTCGCCCTTCAGCGTGTAACCCGAGTCAATGGCCCCGTACTGGGAGAAACCCGTACCGTCGAGCCGGTCCGCCGTCACCTTGAACGACTGTCCGGACACGCTGAACGACGCGGCCAGGGCACCCTGCCCCAGCGCGACGCCTATCGCGGCCGTCGCGGCGACGCTGGGCACCATCACCACAGCGAACCGCTTCCATCTGGTCCCGCCACGCACCTGGGACTCCATATTTCCTCCTTCTCGGACGTACATCTCCTGGCCTCGGCCCGCCCCCGGAACGGCGGCCGGCCTGGCAGGGATGGGAGAAGTGCTACGTCCTCGGGAAGGAGAGCGCCCGCGCTCGACGGCACGTACCAGACGAGCCCGAATCACCGGCGATCACCCCCGAGCGACAACCACTGGTCGCGCCTGACACGCATCACGCACAACCCTGCTGGACAGGCTTCACCGGGTGGGCGAAGACCCCCCTGTCCAAGAGCCGGCGCCACTGGTGCCGGCTCTGCTCGGTGGGGACCCAGGAACCCCCGCGACCCGACTGGCTTTCGGGGTACGGGAATGGACCGAGCGTCGCCGATCGTGGTGCATTCTCGCCGTCGACACAAGGGGGTTCGTTACTCACTAGTAACGGCCGGATAACCGTGGGACGACACACGGATCCCGAACGGCGACGCTGGGTGTGTCATACGGGCAGAACAAAACTATTGATCGCTGGACAGAACCCGACAGATCGGCGCCTGCGACTTACTGCCAGTAACAGCGGCCGCGATTGCCAAGATTTGGCAAAGCGCGGCCGCAGTGGCGTACCGGAGACAGCTCTTTCACACGGGCACCACCCGGGCGAACGGTCGGCGACCGATCGGTGTCGGGCGGCGGAACCGCCCGCTAGAACAGGGCGCGGGCCAGCGCCCTGCGAGCCGCGGCCACCCGCGGGTCGTCCGCGCCGACGACCTCGAACAGCTCCAGCAGCCGCAGCCGGACGGTGTCCCGGTCGTCCCCGGCCGTGAGGCGGACCGTGTCGATGAGCCGCCCGAAGGCGTCCTCCACGTGACCGCCCACCAGGTCCAGGTCGGCGGCGGCGATCTGCGCCCGGGCGTCGCCGGGCTTGTCGGCCGCCTCCTGACGGACCCGCTGCGGGTCGGCGTCCTGGACGCGCTGGAGCAACTCGGCCTGGGCGAGGCCCAGTTTGGCCTCCGTGTTGGCGGGGTCCTCGGCCAGCACGTTCTTGTACGCCTGGACGGCACCGCCCAGGTCGCCGGCGTCCAGAGCCTGCACGGCGGCCTCGAGCGCCGCGTCGTGCGGGCCGGCCGGACGCTCGGGGGCGGCCGCCTGGGCCGCGCCCGGCTCCGCCTCGGGGTCGACGGCGAGGCCGGTCAGGCCGAACCGCTGCTCGGCGACCTGCACCAGCTGGTCGAGGGTCTGGCGGATCTGCGTCTCGCTCGCGGCGCCCTGGAAGAGCGGCAGCGCCTGGCCGGCCACGACCGCGAACACGGCCGGGATGCCCTGGACGCCGAACTGCTGCATCAGCATCTGATTGGCGTCGACGTCGATCTTGGCGAGGAGGAAGCGCCCGTTGTACTCGACGGCGAGCCGCTCCAGGACCGGGCTCAGCTGCTTGCAGGGCTCGCACCACTCGGCCCAGAAGTCGATGACGACCGGGACCTCGGTGGACCGCTGCAGGACGTCGCTCTCGAAGCGGGCCTCGTCGACGTCGATGACGAGGTCGGCCGGGGAGACGGCGCCCGTCCCGCCGTTCCTGGCCGCCTCGGCGCGCGCCTGCTCCGCCTTCGCCTTGGCCTCCTGGGCCTGCTTCACCGCGGCGAGGTCGACGACCCCGCTCATGGACATGTTCCGTGGCTGCATGGGTCTATCCTCCCCCGTACCGCGCGTGTGCGTGAAAAGCGGGGTGAAAGCCCGCCTGTTCGTGTGCTGTTGGCAGTCCTGCCGGCGCCGGGTCCCCACCCCACGCCCGTGGTCGTCGCTGGGGCGCGGGCGGTCCCGCGCTTTCGCTACGACCCGTAGCGTAATGCCAGGACGGTCCGCCGGGACAGCCCTCCCCAGTGATCTGCCTCACGGACGCCCGCTCGTTACTCGCCGGTTAAGGTCGGGGGATGCAGAGCAGCACCCCCGCCGGCCGTGCCGGGCGCCCGCGCAGCGCCGCGGCGGACACCGCGATCCTGGCCGCGACGCGGGCGGCCCTGGTGGAACTGGGCTGGTCGAAGCTCACCCTTCAGGACGTGGCCACGCGGGCCGGGGTTGCCAAGACGACGCTGTACCGCCGCTGGTCGGGCAAGAACGAGCTGGTCGTCGACGCGGTCGCGGAGCTCTTCGACGAGCTGCGGCTCCCCGACCTCGGCTCCCTGGCCGCCGACATCGAGGGCGTGGTGCTCCAGTTCGCGGCGATCCTGGCCCGTCCCGAGGCCAAGAGCGGGCTGATGGCGGTGGTCGCCGAGTCCACCCGCGACGAGGCGCTGCGCGAACGCATCCGCACGTCGATCGTGGAGCGGCAGAAGCGGCTGGTGCTGGAGGGCCGGGCCCGCGCGCAGGCCAGGGGCGAGCTGCCTCCCGAGCCGGACGCGGCGGAGGCGGCCCGCACGGCGGACCTCATCTTCGACGTGGTGGCGGGCGCGGTGGTGCACCGCACCCTGGTCAGCGCGGAGGCGGCGGACGGTGCGTGGGTGCGCAGCTTCACCCAGGTCCTGCTCCGGGGCCTGACCACACCCCCGACCGAACCACCCACCCCCTGACCACCCGGCCGACCGGGCAGACCGGCGAAGGCCGGGGGTCCAGGGGGCGGAGCCCCTGGGGACGCCCGCCCCGGCCGGTCGGCGCGGGCGGAGCCCCCTGGGGACGCCCGCCCCGGCCGGTCGGCGCCTAGAACCCCGCCGGTTCCGTGTACACGCCCCACTCGTCGCGCAGCACCCCGCAGATCTCGCCCAGCGTCGCCTCCGCGCGCACCGCGTCCAGCATCGGCTCGATCATGTTCCCGCCGGAGCGGGCGGCGGCCAGCATTCCGTCCAGCGCGGCGCGCACGGCCGCGTCGTCGCGGGCGGCCTTGCGCTCGCCCAGCACCCGCACCTGCTCGCGCTCCACCTCGTGGCTGACCCGCAGGATCTCCAGGTCCCCGGTGACGGAACCGGTGTGGACGTTGACCCCGACGACCTTCTTCTCGTCCTTCTCCAGCGCCTGCTGGTACCGGAAGGCGGACTCGGCGATCTCGCCGGTGAACCAGCCGTCCTCGATGCCGCGCAGGATGCCCGAGGTCATCGGCCCGATGGGGTGCTGCCCGTCGGGGTGGGCCCTGAGCCCCCGCTCCTTGATCTGCTCGAAGATCTTCTCCGCGTCGGCCTCGATCCGGTCCGTCAGCTGCTCGACGAACCAGGAACCGCCCAGCGGGTCGGCGACGTTGGCGACGCCCGTCTCCTCCATCAGCACCTGCTGGGTGCGCAGGGCGATCTCGGCGGCCTGCTCGCTGGGCAGCGCGAGTGTCTCGTCGAGCGCGTTGGTGTGCAGGGAGTTGGTCCCGCCGAGCACCGCCGCCAGCGCCTCCACGGCCGTACGCACCACGTTGTTGTACGGCTGCTGGGCGGTCAGCGAGACACCCGCGGTCTGGGTGTGGAAGCGCAGCCACTGCGCCTTGTCGGACTTCGCGCCGTACACGTCCCGCATCCACCGCGCCCAGATCCGGCGCGCCGCGCGGAACTTGGCGATCTCCTCGAAGAAGTCGACGTGCGCGTCGAAGAAGAAGGACAGCCCGGGCGCGAAGACGTCCACGTCCAGTCCGCGGCTGAGCCCCAGCTCCACGTACCCGAAGCCGTCCGCCAGCGTGTAGGCCAGCTCCTGCGCGGCCGTGGCCCCGGCCTCGCGGATGTGGTAGCCGGAGACCGACAGGGGCTTGTACGCGGGGATGCCGGCCGCGCAGTACTCCATCAGGTCGCCGATCAGACGCAGATGCGGCTCGGGCTGGAAGAGCCACTCCTTCTGCGCGATGTACTCCTTGAAGATGTCGGTCTGCAGCGTGCCGTTGAGCACGGACGCGTCGACGCCCTGCCGCTCGGCGGCGACCAGGTACATGCAGAACACGGGCACGGCGGGCCCGCTGATCGTCATGGAGGTCGTGACGTCACCGAGCGGGATGTCCTTGAACAGGACCTCCATGTCGGCGGCCGAGTCGATGGCCACCCCGCAGTGCCCGACCTCGCCGAGCGAGCGCGGGTCGTCGGAGTCGCGGCCCATCAGCGTCGGCATGTCGAAGGCGACCGAGAGCCCGCCACCGCCGTTGCGGAGGATCATCTTGTAGCGCTCGTTGGTCTGCTCGGCGTTGCCGAACCCGGCGAACTGCCGGATGGTCCACGTGCGCCCCCGGTACCCGGTCGGATGCAGACCACGGGTGAAGGGGTACTCCCCCGGCCAGCCGATCCGCTCGAAGCCCTCGTAGGCGTCCCCCGGCCGGGGTCCGTAGACCGGCTCCACGGGATCGCCGGAGAGCGTGGTGAAGTCCGCGTCGCGCTTGCGCGCCGCGTCGTACCGGGCCTGCCAGCGAAGGCGGCCCTCCTCTATGGCGTCAGCGTCCATACCCTCGAATTTACTAGGACGTCCAAGTAAATGTCGATGGGGTACCGCCGTACGGGTGTCCGCACGGCGGTGGAAGGGCCCGGAAAGAGGCGGCTACGCCTTGGCGGCGGCGGGCGTCTCGGCCGCGGCGACCTTGGCGTCCAGTTCCTGGCTGACCTTGCGTTCCACGAAGAACGCGGCGGTCGGGATGGTGCCGGCCAGCAGCACCCACAGCTGCTTGCTCACCTTCCACTTCGCCTTGGCGCCCAGGTCGAAGGCGAAGACCAGGTAGATCACGTACAGCCAGCCGTGCGCGATGCTGACGACGCGGGTGAAGTCGGCCGCGCCGTCCATGTCCAGCAGGTACTTGGCGATCATGCCGAGGCAGAGCAGGATCAGCAGCACACCGGTGACGTACGCCATGACCCGGTAGCGGGTCAGCACGCTCTTTTTCATGGGAACGAGCGTAACCGTCCGTTTCGCGCGATCTTCGGGCGGGCCCGGCGACTCGCTCAGACTTCCTCGAAGTCCCCGGCGGCGACCCGCAGCGGCCTGAGCATCGCGAAGATCTCGCCGCACTCCTCGGCGTCGTACGCGCTCAGGCCGAAGTCCATCGCCATGAGGTCGCGGGTGGCCGACTCGACCACCTCGCGGCCCTTGTCGGTGATGGTGGCGAGCGTGCCGCGGCCGTCGTTGGGGTTGGGGCGCTTGTCGACCAGGCCGGACCTCACCAGCCGGTCGACGGTGTTCGTCACGGAGGTGGGGTGCACCATGAGGCGCTCACCGATCTTGGACATCGGCAGCTCGCCCGACTTGGAGAAGGTCAGCAGCACCAGCGCCTCGTAGCGTGCGAAGGTCAGCCCGTACGGCTTGACCACCGCGTCCACCTCGGCCAGCAGGATCTGGTGCGCCCGCATGATCGAGGTGATCGCGGCCATGGACGGCACGGCGCCCCAGCGCTGCTTCCACAGTTCGTCGGCGCGGGCGATGGGGTCGAAGGAGAGACTGAGGGGCTTCGGCACGGCATCAGACCCTACCGGCCGGTCATATCCCGGTCAGCCCCGTCTCGCCTTTCGATACCACCGCCCGCGGCGCACCGCTACCGGGCGAGGTGCCGCTCCACGGTCTCCACCTTGGAGGTGAGGCCGTCGCTCACGCCGGGGCGGATGTCCGCCTTGAGCACCAGGGACACCCGCGGCGCCCGGGCCTCGACGGCGGCGACGGCACGCCGGACGACGTCCATGACCTCGTCCCACTCGCCCTCGACGGAGGTGAACATCGCGTCGGTGCGGTTCGGCAGGCCCGACTCGCGGACCACCCGGACGGCGTCGGCGACGTACTCCCCCACGTCCTCGCCGACGCCGAGCGGCGTCACGGAGAAGGCGACGATCATGCGCCCACGACCCCTTCCCGGCGGGCCCGGGAGGCGATGACCGCGCTCTCGGCCTCGCGCTTCAGCTTGCGCTCGGCGAAGAAGCCGCCGGTCGGCAGGACCGACATGACGAAGTAGAAGGCGGCGGTGCCGAAGGACCACTTGGCGCGGTTCCAGGCGTCCGCCCAGAAGATCACGTACAGCACGAAGAGGACGCCGTGGACCATGCCCATCACGGGCACCGCGTTGAAGTCGGTGGTCCGCTTGAGCACGGAGCACACCAGCAGCAGCAGGAAGGAGATCGCCTCGGGGCCGGAGACCAGGCGGAGGCGGCGGAGGGCGGAGGCGGTCTTGAGGTCCACGGGTCACCTTCGGTGGGAGGGGAAACGATCGGTACTCGGGCACGCTCGGCGAGCAGGCGGTTTGTGAACGGACGCACAAGCGCGCGTCCATTGTGGCAAACCCCCGACGCGCCCGGGCGAGGGGGTGGGATCCCTGTCGGCGGAGCCGCCCGGCGGGCTACCTTCACATTTGTGGCGATGTTCCGACTTCAAGGAAGCAAGGTACTCGCCGTCGACATGACCGGAGACGCCGTGAAGGCGAAGAACGGCTCGATGGTCGCGTACGACGGGGAGATGGCCTTCAAGAAGCTGAGCGGCGGCGGTGAGGGCATCCGGGGCATGGTGACCCGGCGGATCACCGGCGAGCAGATGACGGTGATGGAGGTGAAGGGCCACGGGACCTGCTGGTTCGCGGACCGGGCCTCGGAGATCAACCTCGTCGGCCTCCAGGGCGACAAGCTGTACGTCGAGTCGAGCAACTTCCTGGCGGCCGACGCCGGGCTGCGGACCGGCACCAGTTTCACCGGCGCCCGCGGCGCCTCGCAGGGCAACGGGCTGTTCACCACGACCGTGGAGGGGCACGGGCAGGTGGCGATCATGTCGGACGGGCCGGCCGTGGTGCTGCGGGTCAGCGCGCAGTATCCGCTGACCGTCGACCCCGGGGCGTACGTCGCGCACCAGGGGAACCTGCGGCAGTCCTTCCAGTCGGGTGTGACCTTCCGCACCCTTCTCGGCGAGGGCGGCGGGGAGGCCTTCCAGATCCGCTTCGAGGGCGACGGGCTGGTGTACGTGCAGCCGAGCGAGCGGAACACGATCGCGGGGGACGTCTGACCATGGGCTTCCAGGAGATCAACTCGAAGATGGTCCGGGCGGCCGTGGCGCCCGGGCAACGGCTGTTCAGTCAGCGCGGCGCGATGCTCGCGTACCAGGGGGAGGTGTCCTTCACCCCCAACATGGCGGGCGGCCAGGGCGGCGTCATGTCGATGATCGGGCGCCGGGTGGCGAACGAGGACACCCCGCTGATGACCGTCGAGGGCAGCGGCACGGTGCTCTTCGGGCACGGCGGCCACCACGTGCAGGTGATCGACCTCGCCGGCGACACGCTGTACGTGGAGGCGGACCGGCTCCTCGCCTTCGAGGGCACGCTGGAGCAGAACACCGTGTTCCTGGGCTCCCAGGGCGGGGTCATGGGCATGGTGCGCGGCCAGGTCAGCGGACAGGGGCTGTTCACCACCACGCTGCGGGGCCACGGCTCGGTGGCGGTGATGGCGCACGGCGGCGTCTTCGAGATCCCGATCACCCCGCAGCGTCCGGTGCGCGTCGACCCGCAGGCCTACGTCGCCCACCACGGCGACGTGCGCAACAAGCTGTCGACCGCGCTGGGCTGGCGGGACATGGTGGGACGCGGCTCCGGCGAGGCGTTCCAGCTGGAGCTGAGCGGAAGCGGCACCGTGTTCGTCCAGGCGTCGGAGGAGAAGCTGTGAGCACCGTCCACCACGACCCGGCGACCCTGCCGGCGGACGACAACGTCAATCCGTACACCTTCTGCGTGGAGCTGAAGGGGAGCCAGTGGTTCCTGCAGAAGGGAAAGATGATCGCCTACTACGGGACGATCGACTTCAACGGGATCGGGCACGGGCGGCTGGACCGTCTGGTGCGCACGTCGTTCCATTCGCCTCTGCACGCGAGCGACTGGGTCGTCGCCGAGGGCTCGGGCAAGATGCTCCTCGCCGACCGGGCGTTCGATGTGAATTCCTATGACCTCGAGGACGGCAATCTGACCATTCGCTCGGGCAACTTGCTCGCTTTTCAGCCAAGTCTCGCCCTCAAACAGTCGATCGTGCCGGGTTTTCTGACTCTGATCGGAACCGGAAAGTTCGTGGCCGCGTCGAACGGTCCGGTGGTGTTCATGGAGCCGCCGATCCGGGTCGACCCCCAGGCCCTGGTCGGCTGGGCGGACTGCCCGTCCCCGTGCCATCACTACGATCACGGGTACATGACCGGCCTGCTGGGCGGTCTACGTGCGATGACGGGCCTCGGCGGGGCCTCCGGCGAGGAGCACCAGTTCGAGTTCGTGGGCGCGGGCACGGTGCTGCTGCAGTCGAGCGAGGCGCTGATGCCGGAGCAGGCCACGGGCGTCACCCCGCAGCAGGCGGGGGTGCCCGGAGGCGGTGCTTCCGGCGCTCCGGGGGGCCGCTCCGGGGTACCGGGGCTTCCCGGACAGCTGGGAGACCTCCAGCGCCGCTTCGGGCTGTGAGCGGTAATCTGCGGAGTGTGACGTCGAACGCGTGCGCACCGTCACCGTCACGGATCACCCCTCACTAGTTCGCCTTTCAACATTTTAGGTAGACTTCATACATGGAGACCGAGACGGCCACCCGCTGGCTGACCGATACGGAGCAGTGTGCCTGGCGCACCCACCTGGAGGTCAACAGGCTGTTGACGCACCAGCTCGAGAAGGACCTGCAGCCGTTCGGCCTGACGATGAACGACTACGAGATCCTGGTGAACCTCTCCGAGTCGGAGGGCGACCGCATGCGGATGAGCGACCTGGCCACCGCCACGATGCAGTCCAAGAGCCGCCTCTCCCACCAGATCACCCGCATGGAGAACGCGGACCTGGTCCGACGGGAGAACTGCGAGTCCGACCGCCGCGGCCTCTACGCCGTCCTCACCGAGCACGGCCTGGAGACCATGCGGAAGGTCGCTCCGCACCATGTGGCGTCCGTCCGCCGGCACTTCATCGACCTGCTGGAGCCCGAGGCCCTGATCGAGCTGGACAAGGCGCTCAAGCCGATCGCGGAGCACCTGCGCGGACAGCGCGGGCGCCCTTGACCACACCCCTGGGACCGTCCTAGACGGAATCGGCCTGGACACCCGGCAGGCGGAGCTCGAACAGGGCGCCGCCTGCCGGCGCGTCGTGGACCGTGAGCGTGCCGCCGTGCCGTACGGCGACGTCCCTGGCGATGGCCAGCCCGAGACCCGCCCCGCCGTCGTCGCGGCTGCGGGCGGCGTCGAGCCGTACGAAACGCTCGAAGATCCGCTCCCGGTCGGCCGCCGGCACTCCCTCCCCGTCGTCGGCCACCGCCACCACGACCGCGCCGCCGTCCCGCCGCACGGCCACCTCCACCGCCGAGCGGGCGTGCCGCTGGGCGTTGTCCAGCAGGTTGGCCAGCACCCGCCCCAGCTGCCCGCGCGACCCGGCCACCGTCACCCCGTCCTCGGCCCGCACCCGCACCCCGGTCCGGCCGCCGGCCTCCTCCCGCGCGAGCGCCGCAAGGTCGACGCGGGCGTCGGCGGGCCGCTCCCCCGCGTCCAGCCTGGCCAGCAGCAGCAGGTCGGCGGCGAGCCGCTGCAGCCGGACCGTGTCCTCCACGGCCCCGTCCAGGTCCAGCAGCTCCGGATGGGCGGCGGCCACCTCCAGCTGGGTGCGCAGCGAGGCGATCGGGCTGCGCAGCTCGTGCGAGGCGTCGGCGACGAAGCGCCGCTGCCGCTCCACCGAGGTCTCCAGGGCGGCCAGCGTCTCGTTGGTGGTCGAGGCGAGCCGGGCCACCTCGTCGTGCGTGCCCGGCACCGGGACGCGGCGCGCCAGGTCCTCGCTGGCGGTGATCGCGGCCATCTCCCGGCGGATGCCCTCCACCGGGCGCAGCGCCCGCCCGGTGACCAGCCAGGTCACCCAGGCGACGACCGCGAGCAGCAGCGGGAAGCCGATCAGCATCACGGTCAGCGCGGTGTTCACGGCGCCGTGCTCGGCGGAGAGCGGGGCGCCGGCCCAGACGGTGAGCTGCTCCCCGTCCCGGGTCTCCACGGGCACGGCGGCGAAGCGGTAGTCCTCCGTGTCCCCGTCGATCGTCGCCGTGCCGTCGCTGACGGTGGTCCGCTCGCCGATCTCGCCGGCCTCGAGCGACTCGCCGGAGTCGTCATCGTCGTCGGAGTCGCCGTCGCCGGTGCCGGTGGGTGCCGGCCGCGGCTCGACCGCGTCGACGCCGGTGCCGGTGATGCGCTCCAGGTCCTCGCTGGCGGCGACGAGCCCGCCCGCCTCGTCCACGATCTGCACGGGCCGGTCGTCCACGTCCAGGCTCAGCTCGGTGTAGCGCGTCCCGACGGCCAGTTCGGTCGCGACGTCCCGTGCGGAGCGTTCCGCCTGGGTGCCGGCCTCGCCGAGCAGGTTGGAGCGCAGGGACAGCAGGACGGCGGTCCCGGCGGCGACGAGGGCGACGGCGACCACGAGGGTGGCGCCCAGCGTGGCCCGGGCCCGGACCGATCCGAACAGGCGGCTCATCGTCCGCTCTCCAGCCGGTAGCCGGCGCCGCGCACGGTGCGGATGAGGCCGGGGCGCAGCTTGCGCCGCAGGGCGCTGACGTAGACCTCGACGATGTTGGGGTCCCCGTCGTAGGCGAAGTCCCAGACGTGCTCCAGGATCTCGGCCTTGGAGACCACCTGCCCGGCCCGCAGCACCAGTTGTTCGAGGACGGCGAACTCCTTCGCGGTGAGGGTCGCCTCGCGCTCGCCCAGGAAGACCCGGCGGGCGGCGGTGTCGACCCTCAGGTCCCCGTGGACGTGCACGGGCGAGGCCCCGGCGCCCTGCGGCCGGCGCCGCAGCAGGGCCTTCACCCGGGCGACCAGGACGACGTACGAGAAGGGTTTCGTCAGGTAGTCGTCGGCGCCCGTGTCCAGGCCCTCGGCCTCGTCGTACTCGCCGTCCTTGGCGGTGAGCATCAGGATCGGCACGTCGTGGCCGGCGGCGCGCAGGGCGGCGCAGACCCGGTAGCCGTTGAGGCCGGGGAGCATGATGTCGAGGATGACGAGGTCGTACACCCCCTCGCCGGCCCGGTGCAGGCCCTCCCGGCCGTCGTGGACGACGTCCACGGCGTAGCCCTCGGCGGTGAGGCCCTTGGCGAGCGACAGGGCCAGCCGCTTCTCGTCCTCCACGATCAACAGGCGCATGCCGCAAGGGTCGCAAAACGAAGCTGAAGAACCCTTCAGGCGGCTTCAGCTCGGCCTCAGCGTCGGTCGGTGACAGTGAGTGCGTCGCCATCACGGCGGCACCAGATCTCTGGACGACTCGGGAGGAATCCGAATGAAGCGCAACATCGTGATCGCCGCCGTCACGGCCGCCGCACTGATCGGGGGCGGTACGGCGACGGCGCTGGCGACCACGGGTGACGACGACCCGGGTACGACGCGTCAGTCGGACGTCCGGGCCTCGGGCGGCGACGACGCGGACGACCGTGCGGGGGACGACGCGGACGACCGGGACGACTCCCGCGACGACGACCGGGGTGACGACGGGGGCGACGACCGCGACGACGCCGCCCGCGCGTCGTCCGCGAAGGTGACGGCGGCCGAGGCCGTCGCCGCCGCGCTGCGCGAGGCTCCGGGTACCGCCGTCTCCGCCGAACTGGACGACGAGGACGGCGACGACGACGGCGACCGTGAGCGCGCCGTCTGGGAGGTCGACGTCCTCGCCGGCGACGGCACCTGGCACAGCGTCCGGATCGATCCGGGCACCGGCAAGGTCCTCGGCTCGGAGACCGACGACGAGGACGACACCGACGAGGTGCGGGCCGCGCTGAAGGGCGCCTCCGTGGACGCCGCCGAGGCCGCGAAGGCCGCCGCCGGCCGCGGGGTCGTGACCTCCGTGGAGCTGGACGAGGACGGGTACTACGGCGACGGCAAGGCCGCCTGGGAGGTCGAGACCCTCTCCTCCGGCAAGGGCGAGCAGGACTGGCGCGTCGACCTGAGGACGGGCAAGGTCACGGCCGACCGCTCGCACCACTCGGGCTCCGACGACGCGGGCTCCGACCACTCCGACGACTCGGACGACTCCGGCTCGGACGACGACTGACCGGCCCCGGCCGCCCGGCGGACCGGTCGCGGCGGCGCCCCGGCACCAGCGCCGCCGCCACGGCGACCGCGCCGGACACCGCGAAGCACACCGGCAGCGGCAGCCGTTCGACCAGCAGGCCCACGGCTCCGGCACCGGCGGAGAGCCCGGCGTTCACGGCGGTGTTGCACCAGGTGCCCGCGCGGACCCGGAAACCGGGGGCCGCGCTCTCGTCGGCGACCAGATAGGCCGTGGTCAGCGCCGGGGCCACGAACAGGCCCGCGCACGTGACGGCCAGGATCAGCGTGCCGAGGCCGGGCGCCAGACCCGCGGCGGCGAGGCAGAGGCCGAGACCCGCCGCGAAGAACGGCAGCCGGGCGCGGGTCGGCGAGCTCCAGGCGACGGCGCCGTTGACGAGACCGCCGACCGCACTGCCCACTGACAGCGCCGCGAGCACCCAGGCGACGGCGCCGTCCCCGAGGCCGCGCTCCCCCGCGTAGGCGACGACGAGGAGGTCGACGGCGCTCACCGAGACACCGACGCACGCGGCGACGACGACGGGTTGCAGCAGGGCCCGGCCCTGCCCGGTGCCGTCCCCTCCGGGTGCGGGGCCGTCGCTCTTCTCCGGCCCCGCCGGCCCCAGGAGGGCCGCCGCCGGTGAGGAGACGAAGGCGAGGGTGCCCGTCACCACCAGGAACGCGCTGAGCACGACGCCGACGGCCGGCGGGGCGACGGTCACGACAGCGCCGACCAGGAGCGGGCCGGAGACGAAGAGCAGCTCCTCGGCGACGCCGTCGAGGCTGTAGGCGCGCAGCAACAGCTGCCGGTCGGGAAGCATCTCGGCCCACACCGCGCGCATCGTGGAACCGAGCGGCGGCGTGCAGGCCCCCGCGAGCGCGGCGGCCACGGCGAGCAAGGCCGCGGGCACCCCGGGGCGCCGGCAGAGTTCCGCCAGCACACAGAGCAGACCGCCGTACGACAGGGCCATGGGGATCAGGGCCCGGCGCAGGCCGTGCCGGTCGACGAGTGCCGCGCGGTACGGGGAGACGAGGACGCCGGTGGCGCCGAAGACGGCCATGACCGTGCCGGCCACGGCGTACGACCCGGTGGACCGGGTCAGGGACAGCATCAGGGCGAGGGAGACCGTGCCGTAGGACAGCCTGCCGACGAGGGCGGCCGCGAACGTACGGCGGGCATGGGGGACACGGAGCACGGCGGCGTACGAAGGCCGCGGAGAGAGCGTGGACACGCGAGGTTCCTCGGAGGGAGGCGACAGGGGGACGCCGAAGCGCGCGACGGCCGGATGCGGCGGTCGCGTGCGGGGCGGGCCCTAGGCCAAGAGGAGGAACATGCGCGTCAACGTAGCAGCGCGTCCTGACGACCGCACGCCCTTTTTTCATCCCCGGCCACCGCGCACACGAACGCGACCGGGGTCCTCCGGAGCACGGGCACCACTCCCCCCGCCCCCGGCGACCGGCCCGACGCCGCACTTCCCCGTCCGGGCATCGGTCGCCATGGCCGTGGCGGAGGGGCGCCGGGCGTCGGTGTGCCGGGTGCCGGGGCCGGTGTCAGCCGTTGGTCAGGCCGGTGACCAGCTCGTCCGCCGCCCGGTACGGGTCCAGCTCGCCCGTGACGATGCGCTCCGCGAGGGCGCCGAGGCGGCGGTCGCCGTGGAGGTCGCCGATGCGTTCGCGCAGGGTGGTGACGGCGATGGTCTCGACCTCGCGGGCGGCGCGGGCCCGGCGGCGCTCCGCCAGCACGCCGCGCTCCTCCATCCACGCGCGGTGCTTCTCCAGCGCCTCCACGACCTCGTCGACGCCCTCGCCGCGCGCGGCCACCGTCTTGACGATCGGCGGGCGCCAGTCGCCGGGCCCGCGGGCCTCGCCCAGGCCCAGCATGTGGTTCAGCTCGCGGGCGGTCGCGTCGGCGCCGTCGCGGTCGGCCTTGTTGACGACGTAGACGTCCCCGATCTCCAGGATTCCGGCCTTGGCCGCCTGGATGCCGTCCCCCATCCCCGGGGCGAGGAGGACCACGGAGGTGTCGGCCTGGGAGGCGATCTCGACCTCCGACTGGCCCACGCCGACCGTCTCCACGAGGACCACGTCGCAGCCGGCCGCGTCGAGGACGCGGATCGCCTGCGGGGCCGCCCAGGCGAGGCCGCCGAGGTGGCCTCGGGTCGCCATCGAGCGGATGTAGACGCCCGGGTCGGAGGCGTGCTCCGACATCCGGACCCGGTCACCGAGCAGGGCGCCCCCGGAGAAGGGGGAGGACGGGTCGACGGCCAGGACGCCGACCCGCTTGCCCTGCTTGCGGTACGCCGTCACCAGTGCCGAGGTGGAGGTCGACTTGCCGACGCCCGGGGAGCCGGTCAGACCGACGACGTACGCGCTCCCCGTGAGCGGCGCGAGGGCCGCCATGACCTCCCTGAGCTGCGGGGACGCCCCCTCCACCAGCGAGATCAGCCGGGCCACGGCCCGCGGCCGGCCTTCCCTGGCCTGGGCCACCAGCGAGGAGACGTCCTGCATCACAGCTCCGTTCAGCGTTCGGATGTAAGTCGCGACCCGGCGATCCGGGTCAGGCCTTCGGTACCCGCACGACCAGCGCGTCACCCTGACCGCCGCCGCCGCACAGCGCCGCCGCGCCGACGCCGCCGCCGCGCCGCTTCAGCTCCAGCGCCAGGTGCAGCACCAGGCGGGCGCCGGACATGCCGATGGGGTGGCCGAGGGCGATGGCGCCACCGTTGACGTTCACCTTTTCGGTGGAGACGCCGAGGTCCTTCATTGACTGCACGGCGACCGCCGCGAACGCCTCGTTGATCTCGATCAGATCGAGGTCCGAGACCTCCAGCCCCTCCTTCTTCAGAGCGTGCTGGATCGCGCGGGACGGCTGCGACTGCAAAGAGTTGTCCGGCCCGGCGACATTGCCGTGCGCGCCGATCTCCGCGAGCCACTCCAGGCCCAGCTCCTCGGCCTTGGCCTTGCTCATCACGACCACGGCCGCCGCGCCGTCGGAGATCTGCGAGGAGGAGCCCGCGGTGATCGTGCCGTCCTTGGAGAACGCCGGGCGCAGCTTGCCCAGCGACTCGGCGGTGGTGTCGCCCCGGATGCCCTCGTCCTGGCTGAAGACCACCGGCTCGCCCTTGCGCTGCGGGATCTCCACCGGGGTGATCTCGGCCTCGAAGACGCCGTTCTTCTGGGCCGCGGCGGCGCGCTGGTGGGAGAGCGCGGCGATCTCGTCCTGGGCGGCGCGCTCGATGCCGAGGCGGGTGTTGTGCTTCTCGGTGGACTCGCCCATGGCGATGCCCTCGAAGGAGTCGGTCAGACCGTCGTGCGCCATGGCGTCGAGCATCTGGACGGCGCCGTACTTGTAGCCCTCGCGGGACTTCGGCAGCAGGTGCGGGGCGTTGGTCATGGACTCCTGGCCGCCGGCGACGACCACGTCGAATTCACCGGCGCGAATCAGCTGGTCGGCCAGCGCGATGGCGTCGAGGCCGGAGAGGCAGACCTTGTTGATCGTGAGCGCCGGGACGCTCATGGGGATGCCGGCCTTCACGGCGGCCTGGCGGGCCGGGATCTGCCCGGCACCGGCCTGGAGCACCTGCCCCATGATCACGTACTGGACCTGGTCGCCGCCGATCCCGGCCCGGTCGAGGGCGGCCTTGATGGCGAAGCCGCCGAGGTCGGCGCCGGAGAAGGACTTGAGCGAGCCGAGGAGCCGACCCATCGGGGTGCGGGCACCCGCGACGATGACGGAGGTCGTGCCGTTCTTCCCAGAGCTTGCGGAGTTTCCAGAAGACATGAGCTGCGATCCCCTTTTCCGGCCCGCACAGGCCGAGGAGTGAACGAGGGTTTACTCGAATGTACTGAGCGGTATGCCGCCCGTCACCCGGCGGTCGGTGTGATCGCGCGCACGTTGCGTAACCACCTCCGGGGCGCTGCACTGAATCCATGCTGACGCGAATCGACCACATCGGAATCGCCTGCCACGACCTCGACACGACCGTCGAGTTCTACCGTGCCACCTACGGCTTCGAGGTGTTCCACACCGAGGTCAACGAGGAGCAGGGGGTGCGCGAGGCCATGCTCAAGATCAACGATACGTCGGACGGCGGCGCCTCGTACCTCCAGCTGCTGGAGCCGACCCGCGAGGACTCCACGGTCGCGAAGTGGCTCGCCAAGAACGGCGAGGGCGTCCACCACATCGCCTTCGGCACGGCGGACGTGGACGCCGACGCCGCGGACGTCCGGGGCAAGGGCGTACGCGTGCTGTACGACGAGCCCCGGCGCGGTTCCATGGGGTCGCGGATCACCTTCCTGCACCCCAAGGACTGCCATGGCGTACTGACAGAACTCGTCACTTCGGCGGCTGTTGAGTCACCTGAGCACTGACCCTCGTACATATGGGCCGGTAGGGTTGGGTGCGGTCGCCGCTCAGTCCGGGGTGACCCGGTCCTGCCGTCTGTGGTGGCGGGACTGCCGGGGTCCGTGTTTCGGGGGGCGAACGCCGGGGCAGAAGCGCTTGCTCCGCCGTTGATCTGACACCATTCCCCGGGGGCACCGTCCGGCGGACGGACGGAGCTCGTTCGGAAGTTTTGCGACCAGGGGACGGATGGGACCGCGCAGTGCGGGGCTACGAGAGCCAGGAGCGAGAGCCGGCGGCTGACGTCGACCACCTCTCTCGGTTCGAGGCCGAGATGAAGCGGCTGAAGACCGAGCGGGAAAAGGCGATCCAGCACGCCGAGGACCTCGGCTACCAGGTCGAGGTGCTGCGCGCCAAGCTGCACGAGGCGCGGCGCACCATCATGTCCCGGCCCGCCTTCGACGGCGGCGACATCGGGTACCAGGCCGAGCAGTTGCTGCGCAACGCGCAGACCCAGGCCGACCAGCTGCGCGCGGACGCCGAGCGGGAGCTGAGCCAGGCCCGCGCGCAGACGCAGCGCATCCTCCAGGAGCACGCCGAGCAGGCGGCCCGGCTCCAGGCGGAGCTGCACCAGGAGGCGGTGACCCGGCGCCAGCAGCTCGACCAGGAGCTGGCCGAGCGCCGGCAGACCGTCGAGTCGCACGTCAACGAGAACGTGGCGTGGGCGGAGCAGCTGCGCGCCCGCACCGAGCAGCAGGCCCGCCGGCTGCTCGACGAGTCCCGCGCCGAGGCCGAGCAGGCGATGGCCGCGGCCCGCGCGGAGGCCGAGCGGCTGACCACCGAGGCCCGCCAGCGGCTGCGGAGCGAGGCCGAGAGCGCCCGCGCGGAGGCCGAGCAGCTGCTGCGCCGCGCCCGCGCCGACGCCGAGCGGCTGCTGAACGCCGCCTCCACCCAGGCCCAGGAGGCCACCGACCACGCCGAGCAGCTGCGCAGCTCCACGGCGACCGAGTCGGAGGAGGCGCGGCGCCGGGCCCAGGAGCTGAGCCGGACCGCCGAGCAGCGGATGACCGAGGCCGAGGAGGCGCTGCGCAAGGCGCAGGCCGAGGCCGAGAAGGTCGTCGCCGAGGCCAAGGAGGCCGCGGCCAAGGCCCTCGCGAGCGCCGAGCAGACCAACGAGCAGCGCACCCGCACCGCCAAGGAGCAGGTCGCCCGGCTGGTCAGCGAGGCCACCAAGGACGCCGAGACGACGAAGTCCGAGGCCGAGCAGCTGGTCGCGGACGCCCGCGCCGAGGCCGAGAAGATCGTCGCCGAGGCCGTCGAGAAGGCCCGCACGCTCACCGCCGAGGAGTCGGCGACCCAGCTGTCCAAGGCGGCCAAGACCGCCGAGGACGTGCTGAACAAGGCGTCCGAGGACGCCAAGCGCACCACGAAGGCCGCCGCCGAGGAGGCCGAGCGCATCCGCTCCGAGGCCGAGGCCGAGGCGGACCGGCTGCGCGGCGAGGCGCACGACATCGCCGAGCAGCTCAAGGGCGCGGCGAAGGACGACACCAAGGAGTACCGCGCCAAGACGGTCGAGCTGCAGGAGGAGGCGCGCCGGCTGCGCGGCGAGGCCGAGCAGCTGCGGGCCGACGCGGTCGAAGAGGGCGAGAAGATCCGCGCCGAGGCCCGCAAGGAGGCCGTGGCGCAGATCGAGGAGGCGGCGAAGACCGCCGAGGAGCTGCTCGCCAAGGCGAAGGCGGACGCCGACGAGCTGCGGCAGACCGCGACGGCGGACGGCGAGAAGGTCCGTGCCGAGGCCATCGAGCGGGCGACGACCCTGCGCCGACAGGCCGAGGAGACCCTGGAGCGCACCCGCGCGGAGGCCGAGCGGCACCGTGCGGAGGCCGCCGAGCGGGCCGAGGAGCTGCAGGCGGAGGCCGAGCGCGCCGCCCGCGAGCTGCGCGAGGAGACCGAGCGTGCCGTCGAGGCCCGCCGCGAGGAGGCCGCCGAGGAGCTGTCCCGGCTCCAGACGGAGGCCGAGGAGCGCCGGGCCGCCGCCGAACAGGCGCTGACCGAGGCCCGCGAGGAGGGCGAGCGGATCCGCCGCGAGGCCGCCGAGGAGAGCGAGCGGCTGCGCACCGAGGCCGCCGAGCGCATCCGTACGCTCCAGCAGCAGGCCGAGACGGAGGCCGAGCGGCTGCGCACCGAGGCCGCCGCGGACGCCTCCGCCTCCCGCGCGGAGGGCGAGGCCGTCGCCGTACGCCTGCGGTCGGAGGCGGCGGCCGAGGCGGAGCGGCTGAAGTCGGAGGCGCAGGAGAGCGCCGACCGGGTGCGGGCCGAGGCGCAGAGCGCCGCCGAGCGCATCGCCGCCGAGGCGTCCGAGACGCTGGCCGCCGCCCAGGAGGAGGCCGCCCGGCGCCGCCGCGAGGCCGAGGAACTGCTCCGGGACGCCCGGCAGGAGGCCGACCAGGAGCGCGAGCGGGCCCGCGAGCAGAGCGAGGAGCTGCTGGCCTCGGCGCGCAAGCGGGTGGACGAGGCGCAGGCCGAGGCGACCCGGCTGGTCGAGGAGGCCGACCGGCGCGCCACCGAGATGGTGTCGGCCGCCGAGCAGCACGCGACGCAGGTACGGGAGTCGGTCGCCGGACTGCACGAGCAGGCCCAGGAGGAGATCACCGGGCTGCGCAGCGCCGCCGAGCACGCGGCCGAGCGCACCCGGCGCGAGGCCGAGGAGGAGGCGGACCGGGTCCGCGCCGACGCCTACGCGGAGCGGGAGCGGGCGAGCGAGGACGCCGGGCGCCTGCGGCACGAGGCACGGGAGGAGACGGAGGCCGCCAAGGCGCTGGCCGAGCGGACGGTGTCCGAGGCGATCACGGAGGCCGAGCGCATCCGCGCGGACGTCGCCGAGCACGCCCAGCGGGTGCGCACGGAGGCGTCCGACGCCATCGCGGAGGCCGAGCAGTCCGCGGCGCGCACCCGGGCCGACGCCCGCGAGGACGCCAACCGCATCCGGTCCGACGCGGCGACGCAGGCGGACACGCTGATCACCGAGGCGCGTTCCGAGGCGGAGCGGCTCACCACCGAGACGGCCGCGGAGACGGACCGCATCCGCACGGAGACCCTCGCGGAGACCGACCGCATCCGCACGGAGACGGTCGCGGAGGCGGAGCGCGTCCGCACCGAGGCGGCGAACGAGGCGGAGCGCCTGCGGTCGGAGTCGGAGGCGGAGGCCGACCGGGTGCGGGCCGAGGCGAGCGCCCAGGCCGAGCAGCTGCTCTCGGACGCCACCGGGGAGGCCGAGCGGCTGCGCGCCGAGGCCGCCGAGACGGTCGGCTCCGCGCAGCAGCACGCCGAGCGGCTGCGCACCGAGGCGGAGCGGGTCCGCACCCAGGCGGCTCAGGAGGCCGAGCGGGTGACCGCGGCCGCCCGCGAGGAGGCCGAGCGCACCCTCGACGAGGCCCGCAAGGACGCCAACAAGCGCCGTTCGGAGGCGGCCGAGCAGGTCGACACGCTGATCACCGAGACCACCGCCGAGGCCGACAAGCTGCTCGCCGAGGCCCAGCAGCAGGCCCAGAAGGCCACCGCGGACGCCGAGTCGCAGGCCGACACGATGGTCGGTGCCGCCCGCGCGGAGGCCGAGCGGATCGTGGCGGAGGCGACGGTCGAGGGCAACACCCGGGTGGAGAAGGCCCGTACGGACGCCGACGAGCTGCTGGTCGGCGCCCGCCGGGACGCGACCGCCATAAGGGAGCGCGCGGAGGAGCTGCGCGAACGCCTCACCACCGAGATCGAGGAGCTGCACGAACGCGCCCGCCGCGAGGCCGCCGAGACGATGAAGTCGGCCGGCGACCGCTGCGACGCGCTCATCAAGGCCGCCGAGGAGCAGCTGGCCAAGGCGGAGGCGAAGGCCAAGGAGCTGGTGTCGGAGGCCAACTCCGAGGCCGGCAAGGTGCGCATCGCCGCCGTCAAGAAGGCCGAGGGGCTGCTCAAGGAGGCCGAGCAGAAGAAGGCCAAGCTGGTCCGGGAGGCCGAGGAGCTGAAGGCCGAGGCCGTCCGCGAGGCCCGCGAGACGGTCGAGGAGGGCAAGCGCGAGCTGGAGGTCCTGGTGCGGCGCCGCGAGGACATCAACGCGGAGATCTCGCGGGTGCAGGACGTGCTGGAGGCTCTGGAGTCCTTCGAGGCGCCCGCGGGCGGCGGCAAGGACAACGGGGTCAAGGCCTCCGCCACCGTGGGTGCTCCACGTTCGGGTGGCAAGTCGTCAGACGGCTAGCGTCCAGGGCGGTTTCGGTGTTTGCTGGAGATCTTTGGCGTATGTCCGGACAGACCCTTGACCAGAACTTTGGCAAGCCGTCCGCGTGTCAGCCACCCAAAAGAGGTGTCATTCTCCGTATCAAACGTGCATCCGCTCGATGACACACCGCATCGGCGCCTAGGATTCCCTCTATCACCTCACCCGGTCTCTTTCGACAGGAACCCCATGAGCGACACTTCCCCCTACGGCTTCGAGCTTGTGCGGCGTGGGTACGACCGCGCTCAGGTGGACGAACGTATCTCCAAGCTCGTCTCCGACCGTGACAGCGCTCTCGCCCGCATCACCGCTCTGGAAAAGCGCATCGAGGAGCTCCACCTCGAGACCCAGAACGCCCAGGCCCAGGTGAACGACGCCGAGCCGTCGTACGCCGGTCTCGGCGCCCGGGTCGAGAAGATCCTGCGGCTCGCCGAGGAAGAGGCGAAGGACCTGCGCGAGGAGGCCCGGCGCGCGGCCGAGCAGCACCGCGAGCTGGCCGAGTCCGCGGCCCAGCAGGTGCGCAACGACGCGGAGTCGTACGCCGCGGAGCGCAAGGCCAAGGCCGAGGACGAGGGCGTCCGCATCGTCGAGAAGGCCAAGGGTGACGCCGCGCAGCTGCGCTCCGAGGCGCAGAAGGACGCGCAGTCCAAGCGCGACGAGGCCGACGCCCTCTTCGAGGAGACCCGCGCCAAGGCCGCCCAGGCCGCCGCCGACTTCGAGACCAACCTCGCCAAGCGCCGCGAGCAGTCCGAGCGTGACCTGGCCTCCCGTCAGGCCAAGGCCGAGAAGCGGCTCGCGGAGATCGAGCACCGCGCGGAGCAGCTGCGCCTGGAGGCGGAGAAGCTGCGCACGGACGCCGAGCGCCGCGCCCGCCAGACCGTCGAGACGGCGCAGCGCCAGGCCGAGGACATCGTGGCCGACGCCAACGCCAAGGCCGACCGGATCCGTTCGGAATCGGAGCGCGAGCTGGCCGCCCTGACCAACCGTCGCGACTCCATCAACGCGCAGCTGACCAACGTGCGCGAGATGCTGGCCTCCCTCACGGGCGCCGCGGTGGCCGCCGGTTCGCCGGCCGACGACGAGCCGGTCTCCCGCGGGGTGCCGGCCCAGCAGTCCCGCTGACGCGGGGCGTACGCCGGCCGAACACGTACGGAACAAGGACGAAGCCTTCTGTCACCGGGGTGGCAGAGGGCTTCGTCCCGTTCTAGCGTGGGCGCATGATCGAGCTCGAGGGGCTGACCAAGCGGTACGGCGAGAAGGTGGCGGTCAACAATCTCTCCTTCACCGTCAGACCGGGCATCATCACGGGCTTCCTCGGCCCCAACGGTGCGGGCAAGTCGACCACCATGCGGATGGTGCTGGGTCTCGACCGGCCGACGGCCGGGGACGTCCGGATCGACGGCAAGCACTACGACCAGCTGAAGGACCCGCTGACGTACATCGGCGCGCTGCTGGAGGCCAAGGCCTGGCACGGCGGACGCAGCGCCTACAACCACCTGCTGTGCCTCGCCCAGAGCAACGGCATCCCGACCAGGCGGGTGCGCGAGGTCCTGGACACGGTCGGGCTCACGGCGGTGGCCAAGAAGAAGACGAAGGGCTTCTCGCTCGGCATGGGCCAGCGCCTGGGCATCGCCGCGGCGCTGCTGGGCGACCCGCGCATCCTGATGTTCGACGAGCCGGTCAACGGGCTCGACCCCGAGGGCATCCACTGGATCCGCAACCTGATGAAGACGCTGGCCTCCCAGGGCCGTACGGTCTTCGTCTCCTCCCACCTGATGAGCGAGATGGCGCTGACGGCGGACCATCTGGTCGTCATCGGCCAGGGCAGGCTGCTGGCGGACACCTCGATGGCCGACTTCATCGCGGAGAACTCCCGCAGCTACGTCCGCATCCGCACCCCGCAGCGCGAGCGCCTGCTCGACGTGCTGCACGGCGAGGGCGTCACGGCCGTCGAGGCCGGCGAGGTGCTGGAGGTGGACGGCGACAAGGCGGAGGCGGTCGGCGAGCTGGCGGCGCGCCACCAGATCGTGCTGTACGAGCTGAGCCCGCAGCGGGCCTCGCTGGAGGAGGCGTTCATGCAGCTGACGGCGGAGTCGGTGGAGTACCACGCGCACGACGGACAGCCGGCCGGTCCGGTGCCGCCGGGGCAACAGCAACAACAGCAGCAGTGGGGCAGCGAGTGGAGGAAGGGATGAGCATGGCGGCGACACAGGTCGTCCGGTCCGAGTGGACCAAGATCCGTTCGGTCGCGTCCACGGTGTGGACGCTGGGCCTCGCCGTGGTCGTCACCATCGCCCTCGGCATGCTGATCTCGGCACTGTCGAAGAGCGAGTTCGACAACATGGGCCGGGAGGACCAGCTCACCTTCGACCCGACCTTCATCAGCTTCGCCGGGACCAGCCTCGGCCAGCTGGCGATGATCGTGTTCGGTGTGCTGGTGGTGGCGAACGAGTACAGCACCGGCATGATCCGCACCTCGCTGGCCGCCGTGCCGAAGCGCGGCACCTTCCTGTTCAGCAAGATCGCGGTGGCCACCGCGCTGGCCCTGGTGGTCAGCATGATCACCAGCTTCGCCACCTTCTTCCTCGGGCAGGCCATGCTCGGTGACCTGAAGGCGTCGATCGGCGACCCGGGTGTGCTGCGCGCGGTCTTCGGCGGCGGGCTCTACATGACGCTGATCGCGATGTTCTCCATGGGCGTCGCCGCGATGCTGCGCTCACCGATGCTGTCGCTGGGCATCCTGATGCCGTTCTTCTTCCTGATCTCCAACATCCTGGGCAACGTCCCGGCCACCGAGAAGGTCGGCCGGTTCCTGCCCGACCAGGCCGGCAGCAAGATCATGCAGGTGGTCGCGCCGCTCGACGACGACGTGCCCTACGGACCGTGGGGCGGGCTCGGGATCATGGCATTGTGGGTGATCGCGGCCCTCGTGGGCGGGTACGCGGTGCTGAAGAAGCGGGACGCCTAGTCCGGTCCGGCGAGGTTTCAGGGGGCGTCGGATTTTGCCCGGGCTTGAACGGAACCGACAGCGCCTCGATATCCTCCTAACCCTTACGGGGGCGTGCGCCCTGCTGTCCTGAACCTTCCGATGGGTGCGGAGCATGATCGAGGCTGTCGGCCTGACCAAGCGCTACGGCGACAAGACCGCCGTGCACAATCTGTCCTTCCAGGTGCGGCCAGGCGCCGTCACCGGCTTCCTCGGGCCGAACGGCTCGGGGAAGTCGACGACGATGCGCATGATCCTCGGCCTGGACAACCCCACGGCCGGACACGTCACCATCGGCGGCCACCCGTACCGCAAGCTGCCGAACGCCCCCCGCCAGGTGGGCGCGCTGCTCGACGCCAAGGCGGTGCACGGCGGCCGGTCCGCCCGCAACCACCTGCTGAGCCTGGCCCAGCTGTCGGGCATCCCGGCCCGGCGGGTGGACGAGGTGCTCGGCGTGGTGGGCCTCCAGGACGTGGCCAAGCGGCGCTCCAAGGGCTTCTCGCTCGGCATGGGCCAGCGGCTCGGCATCGCCGCCGCCCTGCTCGGCGACCCCCAGGTGCTGCTCTTCGACGAGCCGGTCAACGGGCTCGACCCCGAGGGCATCCACTGGGTCCGCAACCTGATGAAGGCGCTCGCGGCGGAGGGCCGTACGGTCTTCGTCTCCTCGCACCTGATGAGCGAGATGGCGCTGACCGCCGACCACCTGATCGTCATCGGGCGCGGCCAGCTGATGGCCGACATGAGCGTGACGGACTTCATCTCGGCCAACTCCGCCGACTTCGCCCGCGTGCGCACGCCGGACACCGAACCGCAGCTGCGCGAGAAGCTGACCGCCGCGCTGACCGAGGCGGGCGGGCACGTCATGTCCGAGCAGGACGGCGCGCTGCGGGTGACCGGGCTGCCGCTCCCCCGGATCAGCGACATCGCCCACGACGGCGACGTACGGCTGTGGGAGCTGTCGCCGCACCAGGCGTCGCTGGAGGAGGCGTACATGCGGATGACGCAGGGCGCCGTCGACTACCGGTCGACCGACGACCAGAAGGCGGGGCTCCAGCAGCCGCTGCCGCCCGGCGCGCAGCCGCCGATGCCGGTGCCGGGCCAGGGCCAGCCCGGCTGGTACGCCCCGCCGCCGCCCCAGCAGGGCGGCCTGCCCTTCGCGGCGCCGCAGGGCGCGCCGGGACAGGCTCCGGCGGGGCCGTACGGCGCCCCGGCCGCCCCCGGCGCGATGCCGGGCGGACAGCCCGCCAATCCGTACGCGGCCCAGCCGGCCCCCGCGCCGCAGGCCCCGCAGGCACAGCCGGCCCCCCAGGCCCAGCCGGCCCCCCAGGCTCCGCAGGCCGCGCAGGCGCCCGCGCAGGCACCGGCGGCGCCCGCCGCCCCCGCCTCCGCGCCCGTCACCGACCCGACCAAGTCCGAGGACGCCCGATGAGCACGCCCCAGCCCCCGATGCCGCAGGCCGCACCCGACTGGCAGGCGGCGCCCGGTTCGCCGTACCCCACGTACACGTCGCCGATCCCGGTGGTGCGCACGCACCTCGGGCACGCGGTCGCCTCCGAGTGGACGAAGATCAAGTCGGTGCGCTCGACGATGTGGACGCTGGGCGTGTTCGTCCTGCTGGTCCTCGGCCTGGGCCTGCTCACCGGCGCGGTGGTGGCCAGTTCGGACACCGACGTGGACGGCGAGAGCCCGCTCGCCCTCGGCTTCTTCGGTCTGCTGCTCGGCAGCATCTGCCTGATCACCCTCGGCGTGCTGACCACGGCCTCCGAGTACGGCACCGGCATGGTGCGCACCACGATGACCGCGTGCCCCACCCGCGGCCGGGTCCTCGCGGCCAAGGCGATCGTGTTCTTCCTGGTCGCGTTCGTGGTGACGCTGGTGTCCGCCACGCTCGTCGGCCTGATGCACGTGACGATGCTGGAGGGCAACGGGGCGGGCGAGCCCACCGGGAGCGAGTGGCTGAAGGGCACCGTCGGCGTCTCGCTCTACGTGGCGCTGCTCGGCATGCTCTCGCTGGCCGTCGGCTCGATCATCCGTCACTCGGCGGGTGCCATCACCATCATGATCGGCGCCCTGCTCGCCCCGCTGGTGATCGCGCTGTTCATGTTCTCGGAGTCGCTGAAGGACGTGCAGCAGGCGCTGTTCGAGTACTCCATCCCGAACCAGATGAGCATCTTCTACGCCAACTCGCTCAGCGATTCCGGCCCGTCCGGCTGGGACCCGCTGTGGATCATGCTCGGCGTGACGGCGGTCGCGTTCGCCGGCGCCTTCGCCCTGCTGGAGAAGCGGGACGTGTAGCCGGCGTTCAGAACCTCGGCGCGTTACGGGACCGCTGCACCCGCGTGGTGCGGCGGTCCTTCGCGTTCCAGCAGGACTTGTGCCAGTGCCGCCGCTCGTCGACGCCCGAGTGCGCCGGCCAGGCCACCACGTGCGGGACGCCGTCCGGGATGAGCTGGTCGCAGCCCGGGCAGCGGTACGACTTCCCCTGCGCGCTGGCGCCCGCCACGTGCCGTACGCTCCAGTCCTCGCCCTGCCAGCTCTCCGAGGACTGCCAGCCGCCGTAGCGCCCCGAGCCGTCGTCCTCGGCGCTGCGGCCGGGCGAACCGGCTCCCTTGGGTCGGTTGCGACGCGGGGACACAGGACACCTCACGGAGCTATACAGGGAGTACGGGCGGCATCCAGCCTACGCGGGACGGGGCGGGGTACGCGTACGGCACCAACCCCCACAACTCGCCCCGCACGGACCCCCGCAAGGGCGGTCGGCCCCTCGCCGACGGCCGATTCTGCAGACAATCCGCAAATTACCCCGCCCGGCCGTGTCCTCGGCACGTGTCAGACGGTTATGCCCTGTGGGGGAGCTCCGTGTCGGAGCCGAGGAAGCAGGAAGAGCAATGCGCGTTGGAAGTTTCGTGTTGGGCGCCCAGTTCCCGGGCCAGGGTCACGGGGAGGCGCTGCACCGCGCGGTCCGCTCGGCGGAGGTCGCCGAGGAGGCGGGGCTCGACACGGTCTGGCTGGCCGAGCACCACTTCGTCCCGTACGGCACGTGCCCGTCGGCGGTGACCCTGGCCGCGCTGCTGCTGGGCCGCACCCGGCGCATCCGGGTCGGCACCGCGGTCAGCGTGCTGCCCACCGCCCACCCCGTGGCGCTCGGCGAGCAGGCCGCGCTGCTGCACGTCACGAGCGGCGGCCGCTTCTCGCTGGGCGTGGGCCGCGGCGGCCCGTGGGTCGACCTGGAGGTGTTCGGCGCGGGCCTCGAGGCGTACGAGGAGCAGTTCCCCGAGTCACTCGATCTGCTGGTGCGCTGGCTGCGCGAACCGGCCGTCGGCGCCTCGGGCGACCGCTTCCGCTTCCGTGAGGTGCCCGTCGTCCCACGGCCCTCGGAGTCCCTGTCCGAGGAGCCCGGCCCGGAGGTCGTCGTCGCCTGCACGTCCCCGTCGAGCGTGCGCACGGCGGCCGAGCGGGGACTGCCGATGCTGCTCGGGATGCACGTCGGGGACGAGGAGAAGGCGGAGATGGTCGCCCTGTGGCGGCGGCACGCCCGCGCCGCCGGGCGGCCGTCGGCGGAGATCCACGGCGCGGCCCACGTCTCGGCCGGCGTCTGCCAGATCGCCGACCGGCGCACGGACGCGGCCGAGACTCTGCTCAAGGCCATGCCCGGCTGGCTCCGTCAGGGCCTGGGCGCCCACGTCACCGTGGACGGCCGCGCCCGGCGGATGCGCGACCCGCACGCCTACACCGAACTGCTCTGCGGGCTGCACCCGGTGGGCACGCCCCGCCTGTGCGCCGACCGGCTCGCGGCGACCGGCGAGCGCACCGGCATCAGCCGCTTCGCCCTGCTCGTCGAGGGGTCCGGAGACCTCGCGGCGACCGAGGAGAACGTACGGCGGCTGGGCGCCGAGGTGCTCCCCCAACTCCGGTGAGCACACCGGCGGCGCGCATGCCGCTCCGGTGCGCACTGCACCTCCCGCGCACGGAGCGGCAAGCGGACGGTCTCGTCAGCAGTCGCGGAACTCGGGCGACTGGTTCAGCACCTGGCTGCGTACCGAGGTGAAACGGGTCAGCGTCTCGTCGACGGAGGAGTCCAACGGGAACACCGCCACCCGGTGGCAGTTCTGGAAGGCCAGCCGCACTCCGAAGTGCCGCTGAAGCGCACCGCGTATGGCGTCACTCGCCAGCGCACGCAGCAACTGGCCGCGCGCCTGCTCGTCCGGCGGGGGCGTCTGGTTGTCGGCGAACGCACCGCCGTCGACCTTCAGCTGTGCCACCAGGGAGCTGACCATCTCCCATGCGTAAGGCAGGGAAGTCCGGACGCAGTCGACGAAGGCTGCTTCGTCGACCTCGCCTCGCTCGGCCTGTTCGAGTAGGGCCGGTGAGACGTCGAGCGACATGGGTTCTCCTCTCGCACCCCCGATGGTCAGGGGTTGCCGGACAGTTAAGGGAGTGCGCGATTTTGAACACGCTGAGTACACACCTCGCGACCTCCCGTTCAATACCGTAAGCAACCGATCGAGGACGCACCAGGAGAATGCCCAGATGGGCAACAACCGGTACGCGCACTATCGGCCAGTGCGCAAGACGGGGCCAAAGGGAGAACTGGGACGGCCCGCGGTACCGTCCCGGCACCGGCGAATCGCGTCGGGCCGGGCGCGTCGAGTAGCGTTGCCGACCATGCGTCTCGTCATTGCCCGCTGCTCGGTCGACTACGCCGGGCGGCTCACCGCCCACCTGCCCTCGGCTCCCCGCCTGATCCTGGTCAAGGCGGACGGCAGCGTCTCGATCCATGCCGACGACCGGGCCTACAAGCCCCTCAACTGGATGTCGCCTCCATGCACCCTCAAGGAGGGCACGGGCGAGGAGGAGGGCGTCTGGACCGTCGTCAACAAGGCGGGCGAGAAGCTCATCATCACGATGGAGGAGATCCTCCACGACTCCTCGCACGAACTGGGCGTCGACCCGGGCCTGATCAAGGACGGCGTGGAAGCGCACCTCCAGGAACTGCTCGCCGACCGCATCGAGACGCTGGGCGAGGGCTACACCCTCATCCGCCGCGAGTACATGACGGCCATCGGCCCCGTCGACATCCTGTGCCGCGACGCGGAGGGCCGGACCGTCGCGGTGGAGATCAAGCGGCGCGGCGAGATCGACGGCGTGGAGCAGCTCACCCGGTACCTGGAGCTGCTGAACCGCGATCCCCATCTCGCCCCGGTGCGCGGCGTCTTCGCCGCGCAGGAGATCAAGCCGCAGGCCCGGGTGCTCGCCACGGACCGCGGGATCGGCTGCCAGGTGCTGGACTACGACGCGCTGCGGGGCATCGAGGACGACAAGCTGCGGCTGTTCTGAGGGGGCGTCAGCCTCCCGTGACGTGTGTGAGGGCCGGGTCCGTGGAGCGGACCCGGCCCTCACGCGCGCTCTCAGATGATCCGGGTCTCCGCCGAGCCCGTACCGCCCGGTGTCCCCGTGCCCCCGCCGGTGCCCGCGGTGCTGCTCCGCGAGGCGGTGGTGGGGGTGTCGGCGGGGGAGCCGGCGGTGGTGGGCGAGGTGACCGGCCCACTGGCGCTGTTGGACGTCTCCGGGGTCGAGGGCGGAGGGGTGTCCGTCCCGGTCGGCGTGCCCGGGCTGCTGGGCTCACCGGTCGGCGTGGTGGGCTCCGGGTCCGGCTCGGTGTCGGTGGGCTTCGGCGAGGTCGGGTCCGGGTCCGGGTCGCTGGACGACGGCGGCCTGGACGACGAGGTCGCCTCGCCCGGCTCGCCGGAGTCGCCCGGGTCCGGGGAGTCCGGGTCGTCGGGCTCGCCCGACGTGCTCGCACCGTCGGACGGCCGGGCCGACTCCGTCGGCGTCGGGTCGTCGGACGTGCCGACCGTGCCGTCCGGGCCCGGGTCGGTGGGCCGGCCGGACGGGCCGGGGCCCGCACCGTCGTCCGCCGGCCGGTCCGCGCCGAGGCCGCCGTCGTCGATGCCCTGGCTGGCCGACGGGTTGACGCCGACCTGGTCGGAGGGATCGCCCGCGTCGTTCTCGGAGGTGGCGCCGAGGGTCACCACCGTGCCGAGCACGGCGACGAGCAGCGCGCCCGCTCCGGCGGCCACCAGGTTGCGGCGGGCGAAGCCCTTGATGCCGCCGCCGACCGTCCGGGACCGCTTCGTCTCGGGTTCCCGGCTGGTGACCAGGGTCGGGGACTGCGGAGGCGGCTGGAGCGGCGGGAAGGGCGCGGGAACGCCCGCGGACGGCGACACCGACTCCTCGTTGCGGGCGTCGGGCACCTCCTCCCCCGCGGTCGGTCCGAGGCCGAGGCCCACGCCGACGGCTCCGGCTCCGGCGGCGGCTCCCTGCGCGCCGAACACCCCGGCGCCGAGGCCGGGGGTGTCCCCGGTCCGGTCGGCGACCAGGGCCAGGGCACGGCGGCCGGCGACGGCGCCGCGCTTGTCGGACAGCGCGCCGCGGAGCCCGATGGACGCCTCCAGTTCGGCGCGGGCGCGGTCGAGCCGGTCCTCGCACAGCGCGAGGATGCCGAGTTCGTGGTGGAAGTAGGCCTGCTCGGCCACGTCGCCGGCGAGCCGGGACGCCTCGGTGCCGGCGCGCAGCGCCCGCTCCCAGGCGCTCCAGTGCAGCCCGGCGGCGAACGCGGGCGCCGCGGTGCGGGCCAGCTGGACCGCGGCGCTCTCCTCGCCCTCCGCGGGCGGGGTGGTCGTCGGCACCAGCGGCGCGAGGGCGCCAGGACCGCGTCGGCCTCGGCGCAGACCCGCTCGGGCGTGACCGAGGGGTGCCCGGCCCACCAGGCGTAGTGCTGGGCGGCGGCCAGGACGCGCTCGGCCGCGCCGTCGGCGTACCCGGCGCTCTCCAGCTGGGTGAGCACGCCGGCGGCGAGCCGGTAGCGGGCGCCGACGGGTGAGACCAGACCGCAGTCGGCCAGTTCACCGAGGGCGGCGTCCGCGTGGGTGTCACCGACCAGGGCGGGCAGGTGCGCCTGGTGCGGCACCTCGCCGCCGAGCGCGACGGCGAACTCCAGGGTGGCGCGGGCCGAGGCGCTGAGGCGGGAGGCGAGCAGCGGGGCGGGCGCCGCGGCCTCGCCGAGGGACGGCAGGGGCACGTCGTCGCCGTCGGCGGTGTCGTGGTGGGTGTCGTCGGCGGGGCGGGCGTCGGCGAAGACGCCGAACTCGTCGACGGCGTCGGCACCGGCCCGCTGCCGGTCGCGCCGGCGCAGCAGGGCACCGGCCTGGACGAAGCGCAGGGGCAGGCCCTCGGACTCGAACCAGAGGTCGCCCGCCCAGTTCGCCTCGTCCTCGGTCAGGGTGCGGCCGGCGGCGCGCTCCAGCAGCTCCACGCCGTCCGAGCGGTCCAGGCCGGTGAGGAAGACCTCCTCGACGGCCGAGTCGGCGGAGGGCGCGGGCACGTCGGGGGTGGCGCCGATGAGCCAGGCGCACTCGGGGGTGGCGTCCAGCAGTTCGTCGAGGGCGCCGCCGCCGAACTCGACGTCGTCCAGGACGACGACGGCGCCGACCTCCCGGAGCCGGTCGAGCAGTTCCGTGCGGTCCGGTCGGTGCAGGGGCGCGCGGTGGACGGCGTAGAAGAGGTCGTGGAGGAGGTCGTCGGCGGTGCGGTGGAAGCCGTTGAGGCGGACGACGCCGTCGGGGGCCAGGCCCGCGCAGTCCTCGGCGACGACGTCGAGGAGGCTGCTGCGGCCCGAGCCGGCGGGGCCGGTGAGACGGACGGAGCGGCCTCGGGCGAGCAGCCGCACCAGCCGTTCGCGTTCGTCGTCGCGGGCCAGCAGTCCGAGCACGGTGCGGGTCGGCCCCGGCGGGACGGGCGGTCGCGCGGCGCGGCTCACCTCGGCGCGTTCGGCCGCGGTGAGCTTCTCGGGCCGGGCGGGGCGCTCGGCGGGCGGGCAGAGTTCGATCTCGCTGCCGTCGACCGGGTTGACGGTGAGCAGGAGGTCGCCGGAGACGAGCTGCACCGTGCGGGCGAGCGCGGGCGCGTGCTGTCCGAAGTCGGTCGTGAGGGGGTCCCTGGGCGGGCGCGGGCGCGGCGTGTCGCCGTCGTGGCCGTGCTCCTCGGGTCCCCGGTTGTTCGGGTCCATAGGTTCAAGCCCCCCAAAAGCGTCGTGTGCCGGTCCACGGTCGGGACCACCCTCCCGGCCTTGCCGCACACCGCGCTGTCGCTTCTGGTCCGGGCCCGCCGGTGGGTTGCGAAAGGGGCGGGCAGCCAGACCCTAAACCTTCGCTCAGTATCTCCGACAGTCCGGGGTGCCGACCCGTCCGAGACGTCACGGTCTCGTGAGGATTGCGTGCGTCGGGCGTTTCACCGGGCGGTGTCCCGGTCTCCGCCGTCCGCGGGGCCACGGGCGCCCGCGGCGTCACACCCGGGGCAGGGTCTCCACGCCGATCCCGCCCTCGATGGCCAGGATCCGGTGCAGCCGGGTGGCCACCAGCAGACGCTGCATCTGCGGCGGCACGCCGCGCAGCACCAGCCGTCGGCCGCAGCGGCCGGCCCGCCGGTGGGCTCCCATGATCACGCCGAGTCCGGTGGCGTCCCAGGAGTCCAGTTCGGACAGGTCCAGCACCAGGTCGCCGACTCCGTCGTCGACGGCCGAGTGCAGGACCGTACGGGCGTCCGCCGCGCTGCGGACGTCGAGGCGGCCCCCGACGACCAGCTCGACGTGGTCGCCCCTGATGTGCATATGCGCTCCCCGGCGTGGGTCTCTTCGTCTTCGTCGTCTGTGCGGTGCGGCTCGGCGTGGTGGTCCTTCGGCGATATCAGGTGTTGCAACCTCTGACTGGCCGAAACGATCGGAGGTTGCCGCCTGTAAGCGAACCGATACCGAATTCACCCCGCCGTGTGATGTTTCCCGGGGCCCGTGCGACCTCAGTGCTTGTAGAAGCCCTGCCCGCTCTTGCGGCCGATGTCACCGGCGTCCACCATCCGGCGCATCAGCTCCGGCGGGGCGAACTTCTCGTCCTGGGACTCGGTGTAGATGTTGCCGGTGGCGTGCAGCAGGATGTCGACGCCCGTCAGGTCGGCGGTGGCCAGCGGCCCCATGGCGTGCCCGAAGCCCAGCTTGCAGGCGAGGTCGATGTCCTCGGCGGTGGCGACGCCCGACTCGTAGAGCTTGGCGGCCTCGACGACGAGGGCGGAGATGAGCCGGGTGGTGACGAAGCCGGCGACGTCGCGGTTGACGACGATGCAGGTCTTGCCGGTGGACTCGGCGAACTCCCGGGCGGTGGCGAGCGTTTCGTCGCTGGTCTTGTAGCCGCGCACCAGCTCGCACAGCTGCATCATCGGGACCGGCGAGAAGAAGTGGGTGCCGACGACCCGCTCGGGGCGCTCGGTCACGGCCGCGATCTTGGTGATCGGGATGGCGGAGGTGTTGGAGGCGAGGATCGCCTCGTCCTTCACCAGCTTGTCGAGCGCGCGGAAGATCTCGTGCTTGACTTCCAGCTTCTCGAAGACGGCCTCGACGACGACGTCCGCGTCGGCGGCGGCGTCCAGGTCGGTGGTGGCGGTGATGCGCGCGAGGGCGGCCTCGGCGTCGTCGGCGGCGAGCTTGCCCTTGGCGACGAACTTGTCGTATGACGCCTTGATGCCGTCGGTGCCGCGCCGCAGGGCCTCGTCGGTGACATCGCGCAGGACGACGTCCCAGCCCGCCTGGGCGGAGACCTGGGCGATGCCGGACCCCATGAGACCGGCTCCGATGACGGCGAGCTTCCGTGCCACTGTGCGACTCCCCTGATGCGCGCTGATTCTCGTCTCTCGGCCGGAGATTAGCGGGCGTGAGGCGCTGTGTGACCGGTTAGTAACGCGCGTCACGTCTCAGATGACGGACATCACACCGGGGTGTGCCATTCGGGTGTCAGACCGAGCCCCGTACGGCGTAGTTGAGCACCCTCTCGCTCAACAGCTCCTCCATCTCGTCCAGCAGCAGGAGGACGTCGCGGGAGACCTCCGAGGGCTTTCCGCCGGCGAGCATGCGCTCTCCGATGGCCGCGACGACCGTGCCGTGCAGCCAGTTGATCTGACCCGCCATCAGGGCGGGCGTCATGTCGTCCGCCGCGCCTCCGGTCTCCTCGCGCAGGGTGTGCTCCAGGTTCAGGAGCACCTCCTGGCCGATCGCCCACATCCGCGAGCGCAGGGCGGGTGAGTCCTGGATGACCTTCATGAACCGCGCGTAGCCGTCCATCAGGCCGAGGCGGGGCGAGACGGATTCGACCTCCTCGCGCAGCTCGCGCAGGACCGCCCGGGCCGCCGACTCCCCGTCGCGCCGCCCGCGCACCCAGCGCGAGAGCCGGTCGACGACGCCCTTGGAGCGGTCGAGGAACAGGTCCTCCTTGGCCGGGAAGTAGTTGTAGACGGTGTTGACGGAGACGTTCGCGGCGTCCGCGACCTCCGCCACCGTCACGGCCTCGAAACCGCGCTCCAGGAACAGACCCGTGGCGACGTCCGAGATGTACTGCCGCGTCTGCCGCTTCTTCCGTTCCCTGAGTCCCTCGGCCATGCCCGCCATCCTAGCTTCGCTGGTGCCGATGAAAACTTGGGGTCGTTGCAAAATTTCAGTGACTCTGTTTTTCTGGACCGCATGGCAATCATCAGTACGGCCGGCCTGGCCCGTACCTTCGCGACGAAGCACGGCCCGGTGGAGGCCGTGCGCGGCATCGACCTGACCGTCCGCGAGGGCGAGATCCTGGGCTTCCTGGGACCCAACGGCGCCGGGAAGACCACCACCCTCCGGATGCTCACGACCCTGCTCGCCCCCACCGGCGGCGCGGCCACCGTCGCCGGCCACGACCTGGCGACCGACCCGGCGGGCGTGCGCGCCGCGTGCGGGTACGTGGCCCAGTCGGGCGGGGTGGACACCCAGATCACGGTGCGGGAGGAGCTGGTCACCCAGGGCCGTCTGTACCGGCTGTCCCGGGCGCGGGCCGCCGAGCGCGCCGACGAGCTGGCCCGCGACCTGGACCTGACCGGACTGCTCGACCGCAGGTGCGGCGCGCTCTCGGGCGGGCAGCGGCGGCGGCTGGACATCGCGATGGCCCTCACCCACCGCCCGAAGGTGCTCTTCCTGGACGAGCCGACGACCGGCCTCGACCCCGGCAGCCGCGCCGGCCTGTGGGAGCTGGTGCGCCGGCTGCGCGACGAGCACGGCACCACCGTCTTCCTGACCACCCACTACCTCGACGAGGCCGACGCCCTCTCCGACCGCCTGGTGGTGGTGGACCGGGGCGTGGTGGCGGCCGAGGGCACCCCGAGCGCGCTGAAGCTGGAGTACGGCGGCTCGCTCGACGCCTCCCTCCAGGAGACCTTCTTGGCCGTCACCGGCCGCGGCGCCGCTCCCGTCGACACCTCCCCCGTAGCCGTCTAGCACCCCCGGGAACACCGATGCTGCTCCACGACACCGGCCTCGTCTACGGCCGCTATCTGCGCCAGTCCCTGCGCTCGCGCTTCGCCCTGCTCTTCGGCGTGCTGATGCCGCTGCTGTACCTGCTCTTCTTCGGGCCGCTGCTCACCGGCCTGCCGCTGGGCGGGCAGGGCAGCTCCTGGCAGGTCCTGGTCCCCGGTCTGCTGCTCCAACTCGGCCTCTTCGGCGCCTCCTTCGCCGGCTTCTCGATCATCATCGAGAACGGCCAGGGGGTGATCGAGCGGATGCGGGTCACGCCCGTCAGCCGCCTGGCGCTGCTGCTGGGGCGGGTGCTGCGGGACGCGACGGTCTTCGCCTTCCAGGCGGTGCTGCTGGTGCTGGCGGCGCTGGTGATGGGCCTGCGCGCGCCGCTGCCCGGCGTGCTGATCGGCTTCGCGTTCGTCGCCCTGCTCACCGTCTCGCTGGCGTCGCTGTCGTACGCGCTGGCGATGAAGGTCCGCACCCCGCAGGAGTTCGGGCCGACGGTCAACGCGCTCACCATGCCGTCGATGCTGCTGTCCGGCCTGATGCTGCCGATGACGCTGGGCCCCGTCTGGCTGGACGTGCTCTCGCACCTGATGCCGTTCCGCTATCTGGTCGACGCGGTCCGGGACGCCTACGTCGGGTCCTACGCGACGGCGCACATGCTCTACGGCTCCCTGGTCGCCGTCGCCTTCACCGCACTGGCCGTGACGGTGGGCACACGCGTCTTCCGTACCGCCGGAGCGTAACTACGCTGGCCCCATGGTCAACCTGACGCGCATCTACACCCGGACCGGCGACCGGGGCACCACCGCCCTCGGCGACATGAGCCGGGTCCCCAAGACCGACCTCAGGATCTCCGCGTACGCCGACGCCAACGAGGCGAACGCGGTGATCGGCACCGCGATCGCCCTCGGCGACCTGCGCGAGGAGGTCGTCAAGGTCCTCGTCCGCGTCCAGAACGACCTGTTCGACGTGGGCGCGGACCTGTCGACGCCGGTGGTGGAGAACCCGGAGTTCCCGCCGCTGCGGGTGGAGCAGTTCTACGTGGACAAGCTGGAGGCGGACTGCGACCGCTTCCTGGCCGAGGTGGAGAAGCTGCGCTCCTTCATCCTGCCCGGCGGCACGCCCGGCGCGGCCCTGCTGCACCAGGCGTGCACGGTGGTCCGGCGGGCCGAGCGCTCGACGTGGGCGGCCCTGGAGGTCCACGGCGAGACGATGAACCCGCTCACCGCGACCTACCTCAACCGCCTCTCCGACCTCCTCTTCATCCTGGCCCGGGTGGCCAACAAGGAGGTCGGGGACGTGCTGTGGGTGCCGGGCGGCGAGCGCTGAGCGCTCCGCGGGCAGGGGCGTGACGGCCGTCGGCCGTCTACCGCTTCGTCGTGGCCGGCCGCGCGGTTCCGCGCGCCTCTTCGGGGGCGCGGTCGACGGGCCGGGCCGCCGAGCCGCCCGCCGGGTCCTTCTTCGGCCAGATCAGGTAGGCGAGCGCCACCAGACCGTGGATGCCGAGGGCCCGCAGCGCCGCCCACTGGAAGGCGCGCAGCGACGAGACGTCGCCCTCGTCGCCGACGTACCAGACCGCGCCCTGGAGCAGCGCGCAGGCCACGGCCGCGGCCAGCAGGGTGCGCAGCCACAGCCGGCCCTCGTGCCGGGCCCGTGCCATGCCGTAGCGCGGGGGCTTGACCGGGGGCGGGCCGCCGCCGAGGCGGTGTGCGGCGTGGCCGTCCAGCCAGCGGATCGTGTAGTGGCCGTAGGCGACCGTGTAGCCGATGTACAGCGCGGCCAGTCCGTGCTCCCAGCCCGGTTCGGCGCCGTTCTTCAGGTCCCATGCCGTCACGGCGAACAGCACCAGTTCCAGCACCGGCTCGCACAGCAGCAGGAAGACGCTGGTGCGGCGCCACTTCAACAGGTAGCGGGCGGCGAGTCCGAGGGCCAGCAGGACCCAGAAGCCGACCTCGCAGGCGATGATCAACGCGACGACCACGACGTACTCCCTTCGTTCACCCTTCCAGGCTGCCGTCGCGGGCCGCCGGGTTCGTCGTCGCCGGGGGCGAACCTCCGGTACATCGAAAGATGCAGTGCGGGTCCGTCCCGGGGGATCAGGCGAGCGGGGCGCGGGCCGTGTTGGATGGTGACATGGCCGTACGACTCCCCCGCCCGCGCCGCTTCGACGTGTACGCCGCGTCGGCCGGTCTGCTCGGCGGCCTGACGCTGTGGGGCATCGGTCTGGGCGTGCGGCCCGCCGACGAACCCATCGTGCTGTTCGACGGCCGCTGGCCGCTGCTGGTCCCGCTCGTCGTCATGGCGGGCTGGGAGCTGCTGCGCCGGGTGGCGCCGCGCACCGGGCTGCTGATCGGCACCGCCGCGCTGATCACGGACACCGTCACCCAGGGCAGCCTGGTCACGGTGATCATGTACACCGACCTGATGTACGCCGCCGTGCTGTACGGTCCGCCCGCCTCGGCCCGCCGCATCCCGTGGGTCACCGGGCTGCTCACCGTGGCCGCGACCCTGGTGCCGTTCGCGGTGTGGCGGGTGCCCGAGGCGTTGCTCATCGGTGTCGCCGTCGGCATCGTGTCCTTCGCCCCCGCCTCCACCGGGCTGATCGTGCGCAACCACCGCGAGGCCGCCGACGCCGCCCTGCTGCGCGCCGAGCAGACCGCGCTGCTCGCGGAGATGGACCGGGTGCAGGCGGTGACCGCCGAGCGGGCCCGGATGGCCCGGGAGCTGCACGACATGGTCGCCAACCACCTGTCCGCGATCGCCATCCACTCCACGGCCGCGCTCTCCCTCGACGACCCGGCGACCACCCGGCAGGCGCTCGGCGTGATCCGCGAGAACAGCGTCGAGGGGCTGGCCGAGATGCGGCGGCTGATCGGCATCCTGCGGGACGACGGCGCCGGCACCGAACCGGCCGCCGCGCCCACCCTCGACGGCCTGGGCGCGCTGGTCGACGCGGCCCGCGCCAACGGCCTCGACGTCACCCTGGAGTCGGCGCCCGGCGAGGGGCTGCCCGCGCCGGTCGAGCTGGCCGCGTACCGGATCGTGCAGGAATCCCTCACCAACGCCCTCAAGCACGCCGCGCCGGGGACGGTCCGCGTCGGTCTCGCCCGGCACGACGACACCCTGCACGTCCGGGTGACCAGCCCGTACGGCGACCGGGACGCCCCGCGCGCCCCCGGCTCTGGCGCCGGTCTGGTCGGCATGCGCGAGCGGGCCGCGCTGCTGCGCGGCACCTTCGAGGCCGGCCCGGTCGCCGACTCCGGGGCGCCGGGGGGCAAGATCTGGTCGGTACGCGCCGCGCTGCCCCTGAACCAAGGAGACCCCGCATGATCCGCGTCCTGGTCGCCGAGGACCAGTCGGCCGTCCGCGCCGGACTGGTGCTGATCCTGGGCAGCGCGCCGGACATCGAGGTGGTCGGGGAGGCGGCCGACGGCGAGCGGGCGGTGGAGCTGGCCCGGGAGCTGCGGCCCGACCTGGTGCTGATGGACGTCCAGATGCCACGGCTGGACGGGGTGTCGGCGACCCGGCGGGTGGTCGACGAGCAGCTCGCCGACGTCCTGGTGCTGACCACCTTCGACCTGGACGAGTACGTCTTCGGGGCGCTGCGGGCGGGCGCGGCCGGGTTCCTGCTGAAGAACACCGAGGCCAAGGACCTGATCGCGGCGGTGCGCACGGTGGCGGGCGGCGAGGGGATCGTCGCCCCGGCCGTCACCCGGCGGCTGATCGCGGAGTTCGCCGCGAAGCCGGTGCGGGAACCGGCCGCGGAGCCGGAGGCGCTGGCGGAGCTGACGCGGCGCGAGCGCGAGGTGCTGTCCTGCCTCGGTGAGGGGTTGTCCAACGCGGCCATCGCCGAGCGGCTGGAGATGGCCGAGGCGACGGTGAAGACGCACGTCAGCCGCCTGCTGGGCAAGCTGGGTCTGCGCAGCCGGGTGCAAGCGGCGGTGCTGGCGCAGGAGTTGGGGATCTAGTTCATCGCTGAACGAAGGCGTTGATCACTGGTCCAGACCTATTGACCTATGGTCCAGACCTTTCTATTCTCGCGGCACTGCGGGCATGAGGCTCAGTCATGCCCACAACAACATCCCCACATAAGGAGGCGCAGCATGCGCTTCAGACACAAGGCCGCGGCGCTCGCGGCGACCCTGGCGCTTCCCTTCGCCGGGCTGGTCGGACTCGCGAGTCCGGCCCAGGCGGCCACGAGTGCGACGGCCACCTTCGCCAAGACCTCGGACTGGGGCACCGGCTTCGGCGGCAAGTGGACGGTGAAGAACACCGGCACCACCACCATCAACGCGTGGACCGTGGAGTGGGACTTCCCCTCCGGCACCAAGGTCACCTCCGCCTGGGACGCCACCGTCACCAACTCGGGTGACCACTGGACCGCCAAGAACGTCGGCTGGAACGGCACCCTCGCCCCCGGGGCGTCCGTCTCCTTCGGCTTCAACGGCAGCGGACCCGGCTCCCCCGCCAACTGCAAGCTCAACGGCGGCAGCTGCGACGGCACCTCCGTCCCCGGCGACGCGGCTCCCTCCGCGCCCGGCACACCCACCGCCTCGGACATCACCGACACCTCGGTGAAGCTGTCCTGGTCCGCGGCGACCGACGACAAGGGCGTCAAGAACTACGACGTCCTGCGCGACGGCGCCAAGGTCGCCACGGTCACCGGCACCACCTACACCAACACCGGCCTGACCGCCGGCACCGACTACTCCTACACCGTCCAGGCCCGCGACACCGCCGACCAGACCGGTCCGGTCAGCGGCGCGGTGAAGGTCACCACCACCGGCGGGGGCGGCCCCCAGCCGCAGCCGGGCGACGAGGTCAAGCTCGGCTACTTCACCAACTGGGGCGTCTACGGGCGCAACTACCACGTGAAGAACCTGGTCACCTCCGGCTCCGCCGAGAAGATCACGCACATCAACTACGCCTTCGGCAACGTCCAGGGCGGCAAGTGCACCATCGGTGACGCCTACGCCGACTACGACAAGGCGTACACCGCCGACCAGTCCGTCGACGGCGTCGCCGACACCTGGGACCAGCCGCTGCGCGGCAACTTCAACCAGCTGCGCAAGCTGAAGGCCAAGTACCCGCACATCAAGGTGCTGTTCTCCTTCGGCGGCTGGACCTGGTCCGGTGGCTTCCCCGACGCGGTGAAGAACCCGGCCGCCTTCGCGAAGTCCTGTCACGACCTGGTCGAGGACCCGCGCTGGGCCGATGTCTTCGACGGCATCGACCTGGACTGGGAGTACCCGAACGCCTGCGGTCTCAGCTGTGACACGACCAGTGCCCCGAACGCCTTCAGCACCATGATGAAGGCCATGCGCGCCGAGTTCGGCAACGACCTGGTCACCGCGGCCGTCACCGCCGACGCCTCCGACGGCGGCAAGATCGAGGCCGCCGACTACGGCGCCGCGGCGCAGTACATCGACTGGTACAACGTGATGACGTACGACTTCTTCGGCGCCTGGGCGAAGAACGGCCCGACCGCTCCGCACTCGCCGCTGACCTCGTACGACGGTATCCCGCAGCAGGGCTTCAACTCCGCCGAGGCGATCGCGAAGTTCAAGGCGGCCGGCGTGCCGTCCGACAAGCTCCTCCTCGGCATCGGCTTCTACGGTCGCGGCTGGACCGGCGTCACCCAGTCCGCGCCCGGCGGCACCGCGACCGGCCCGGCGGCCGGCACCTACGAGGCGGGCATCGAGGACTACAAGGTCCTCAGGAACAGCTGCCCGGCCACCGGCACCGTCGCCGGCACCGCGTACGCGCACTGCGGCACCAACTGGTGGTCCTACGACACCCCGGCCACCGTCAAGTCCAAGATGGACTGGGCCGAGCAGCAGAAGCTCGGCGGCGCCTTCTTCTGGGAGTTCAGCGGTGACACCGCGAACGGCGAACTGGTGAGCGCCATCGACAGCGGTCTGAAGTAACCCTTGCTCACAGGGCCGAGGCCCGTCGCCCCCGGGCGGCGGGCCTCGGCTCGTCCCGCTCAGGCACGGCCGGGTCCGGCCGGTGGCTCAGGCGACGTTCACCCGCTGTCCGGGCGGGGCCGCCTCCAGCCACGCGAGGAATCCGGTCAGCGCGTCCTCGCTCATCGCCAGTTCGAGCCGGGTGCCGCGATGGAGACAGACGAGCACCACGGCGTCCGAGAGCAACGCCAGCTCCTCCTCCCCCTCGGGCAGCCGGCGGCCGGCCACTTCGATGGCCGAGCGCTCCAGTACCCGGCGCGGGCGGGGCGAGTACGAGAAGACGCGGTACCACTCGACCCGGTCCCCGTTGTAGCGGGCCACGCCGTAGGCCCAGCCCTTGCCGCCGGCGTCGCCCTCCTTGGGGGCGTCCCAGCGCAGGGAGCAGTCGAAGGTGCCGCCCGAGCGCTGGATCAGCCGGCGGCGCAGTCCGAAGACGAAGAGCCCGATCACCACCAGGGCGACAACGATTCCGCACACAGTCAGAGCGAGGGCCATCGACACCGACCTCCTCGTCTCCTAGGTAACGGAACGGAAAAAACACCCGGATCTGCCTCAGCCGCGGCCGGGTCCGGATCGCTCCGGTCCCAGCCGCGGCTGAGTGACGTCAGGGCACGACGTTATCGCACAGTGCTGTGGATCAGCGTCCCGCCGCCGCGCGCAGACGGACGTCCGCGCGACGCTCGGCGTGGGCGTCGCCCTCCGCCTTCGCGCGCTCGAGCTCCCGCTCCGCGCGCTGGACGTCGATCTCGTCCGACAGCTCGGCGATCTCGGCCAGCAGGGACAGCTTGTTGTCCGCGAACGAGATGAAACCGCCGTGCACCGCGGCGACGACCGTCCCACCGTCACTCGTACGGATGGTCACCGGGCCCGACTCCAGCACACCGAGCAGCGGCTGGTGACCGGGCATGACGCCGATGTCGCCGGACGTGGTGCGCGCGACGACCAGGGTGGCCTCGCCGGACCAGACCTCTCGGTCGGCCGCGACCAGCGCGACGTGCAGCTCAGCAGCCAAGGTGGCTCCTCGGGTCACCACCCGGCGGGAGAGCCGGGTGTTGGTTACAAGTCTAAGGGGCGTGCCGGAGGGGACGGGGTGCGCCCGCCCCCTCCGGGTGGTGAACCGTGCGGCTCACCGTGAGCCGAGGCTCAGGAGACGCCCAGCTCCTTGGCGTTGTTCTTCAGGTCCTCGATGCCACCGCACATGAAGAACGCCTGCTCCGGGAAGTGGTCGTACTCGCCGTCGCAGATCGCGTTGAAGGCCGCGATCGACTCGTCCAGCGGGACGTCCGACCCGTCGACGCCGGTGAACTGCTTGGCGACGTGGGTGTTCTGGGACAGGAAGCGCTCCACGCGACGGGCACGGTGGACGACGAGCTTGTCCTCCTCGCCGAGCTCGTCGATACCGAGGATCGCGATGATGTCCTGCAGGTCCTTGTACTTCTGCAGGATGTTCTTCACGCGCATCGCGGCCTGGTAGTGGTCCGCCGCGATGTACCGCGGGTCGAGGATGCGGGACGTCGAGTCCAGCGGGTCCACGGCCGGGTAGATGCCCTTCTCGGAGATCGGACGGGAGAGAACCGTCGTCGCGTCGAGGTGGGCGAAGGTGGTGGCCGGGGCCGGGTCGGTCAGGTCGTCCGCGGGGACGTAGATCGCCTGCATCGAGGTGATCGAGTGACCACGGGTCGAGGTGATGCGCTCCTGGAGGAGACCCATCTCGTCGGCCAGGTTCGGCTGGTAGCCCACCGCGGAGGGCATGCGGCCGAGCAGGGTCGACACCTCGGAACCCGCCTGGGTGAAGCGGAAGATGTTGTCGATGAAGAACAGCACGTCCTGCTTCTGGACGTCGCGGAAGTACTCGGCCATGGTCAGGCCGGCCAGCGCGACGCGCAGACGGGTGCCCGGCGGCTCGTCCATCTGACCGAAGACCAGCGCGGTCTTGTCGATGACGCCGGACTCGCTCATCTCGTCGATGAGGTCGTTGCCCTCACGGGTGCGCTCACCGACACCGGCGAACACGGAGACACCGTCGTGGTTGTTGGCGACGCGGTAGATCATCTCCTGGATGAGCACCGTCTTGCCGACGCCGGCGCCGCCGAACAGACCGATCTTGCCGCCCTTGACGTACGGGGTCAGCAGGTCGATGACCTTGACGCCGGTCTCGAACATCTCGGTCTTCGACTCGAGCTCGTCGAAGTTCGGGGCCTTGCGGTGGATCGGCCAGCGCTCACCGGTGTAGGTCTCGTCGACGTTCAGCACCTCACCGAGGGTGTTGAACACCTTGCCCTTGGTGAAGTCGCCGACGGGGACGGAGATGGCCGAGCCCGTGTCGGTCACCGGGGCCTGGCGGACCAGACCGTCGGTGGGCTGCATGGAGATGGTGCGGACCAGGCCGTCACCGAGGTGCTGCGCGACCTCGAGAGTCAGCGTCTTCAGCTCGCCCGCCTGCGCCGGGTCGGCGACCTCGACGTGCAGCGCGTTGTAGATGTCCGGCATCGCGTCGACGGGGAACTCCACGTCGACGACCGGGCCGATGACCCGCGCGACGCGGCCAGTGGCCACGCCAGCAGGAGCGGTCGGCTCAACAGTGGTGGTCATTAGTTGTCACTCCCCGCGGTCGCGTCGGCCAGGGCGCTCGCGCCACCGACGATCTCGCTGATTTCCTGGGTGATTTCGGCCTGGCGGGCCGCGTTGGCAAGACGGGAGAGCGTGTTGATCAGCTCGCCCGCGTTGTCGGTGGCCGACTTCATCGCGCGTCGCGTGGCGGCGTGCTTGGAAGCGGCCGACTGCAGCAGCGCGTTGTAGATGCGGCTCTCGACGTAGCGCGGCAGCAGGGCGTCGAGGACGTCCTCCGCCGACGGCTCGAAGTCGTACAGCGGAAGGATCTCTTCCTTCGCCGCCGACTCCTGCGCGACCTCTTCGAGGCGCAGGGGCAGCAGCCGGGAGTCGACCGCCGTCTGCGTCATCATCGAGACGAACTCCGTGTAGACGATGTGGAGCTCGTCCACGCCGCCTTCAGCGGTGTCCTTCTCGATGGCCTCGATCAGCGGCGCCGCGACCTTCTTGGCGTCCGCGTACGAGGGCTCGTCGGTGAAGCCCGCGAACGACTCCGCGACCTTGCGCTCGCGGAAGTTGTAGTGGGCGAGACCGCGCCGGCCGACGATGTACGTGTCGACCTGCCTGCCCTCGCGCTCGAGGCGCTCGGTCAGCTGCTCCGCCGCCTTGATGGCGTTGGAGTTGAAGGCGCCGGCCAGACCGCGGTCGCTCGTGAGGAGCAGGACCGCGGCACGGGTCGGGTTCTCCGCCTCCGTGGTGAGCGGGTGCTTGGTGTTCGACCCGGTACCGACCGCCGTGACCGCGCGGGTGAGCTCCTGCGCGTACGGCGCGGAGGCCGCCACCTTGCGCTGCGCCTTGACGACGCGCGAGGCGGCGATCATCTCCATCGCCTTGGTGATCTTCTTGGTCGCGGTGACGGATCGGATGCGACGCTTGTAGACCCGGAGCTGGGCTCCCATGAGTCAGGTCCTTCCTTACGTCACTTGGCGGCGGACGGGGCGTCCTCGCCGAGCAGCTTGCCGTCCGAGGTCTCGAACTGCTTCTTGAACGACGCGATCGCCTCGGCGACGGCCTGCAGGGTGTCGTCCGACATCTTGCCGCCCTCGCGGATGGAGGTCATGAGGCCCTGCTCCTGGCGGTGCAGGTACTCCAGCAGCTCCTTCTCGAAGCGGCGGATGTCGGCGACCGGCACCTCGTCCATCTTGCCGGTGGTGCCGGCCCAGACGGAGACGACCTGGTCCTCGGTGGCCATCGGCTGGTACTGGTCCTGCTTCAGCAGCTCGACCATGCGCTGACCGCGCTCCAGCTGCGACTTCGACGCGGCGTCCAGGTCGGAACCGAAGGCGGCGAACGCCTCCAGCTCACGGAACTGGGCGAGGTCCACGCGGAGGCGGCCGGAGACCTGCTTCATGGCCTTGTGCTGGGCGGAGCCACCGACGCGGGAGACCGAGATACCGACGTTCAGGGCCGGGCGCTGACCGGCGTTGAACAGGTCGGACTCCAGGAAGCACTGGCCGTCGGTGATGGAGATGACGTTGGTCGGGATGAACGCCGAGACGTCGTTGGCCTTGGTCTCGACGATCGGCAGACCGGTCATCGAGCCGGCACCCATGTCGTCGGAGAGCTTGGCGCAGCGCTCCAGGAGACGGGAGTGCAGGTAGAAGACGTCACCCGGGTAGGCCTCGCGGCCCGGCGGGCGGCGCAGCAGCAGCGACACGGCGCGGTAGGCGTCGGCCTGCTTCGACAGGTCGTCGAAGATGATCAGGACGTGCTTGCCCTCGTACATCCACTGCTGGCCGATGGCCGAGCCGGTGTACGGCGCCAGGTACTTGAAGCCGGCCGGGTCGGACGCCGGGGCGGCCACGATGGTCGTGTACTCCAGCGCGCCGTTCTCCTCCAGCGCGCGGCGGACCGACGCGATGGTGGAGCCCTTCTGGCCGATGGCGACGTAGATGCAGCGGACCTGCTTGTTCACGTCGCCCGAGCGCCAGTTGTCGCGCTGGTTGATGATCGTGTCGACGGCCAGGGCGGTCTTGCCGGTCTGGCGGTCGCCGATGATCAGCTGACGCTGACCGCGGCCGATCGGGGTCATGGCGTCGACGGCCTTGTAGCCCGTCTCCATCGGCTCGTGCACCGACTTGCGCTGCATGACCGTGGGGGCCTGCAGCTCGAGGGCGCGGCGGCCCTCGGTCTCGATCTCGCCGAGGCCGTCGATCGGGTTGCCGAGGGGGTCGACGACGCGGCCGAGGTAGCCCTCGCCCACGGCGACCGACAGGACCTCGCCGGTGCGGGTGACCGGCTGGCCCTCCTCGATGCCGCTGAACTCACCGAGGACGATGGCACCGATCTCGCGCTCCTCGAGGTTGAGGGCGAGGCCGAGGGTGCCGTCCTCGAACTTCAGCAGTTCGTTGGCCATGGCCGAGGGCAGGCCCTCGACCTTCGCGATGCCGTCGCCGGCAAGGGTGACCGTACCGACCTCCTCGCGCGAGGCCGCGTCCGGCTTGTACGACTGGACGAAGTTCTCCAGTGCGTCCCGGATCTCCTCCGGCCGGATCGTGAGCTCCGCCATCTGAGTTCCCTGCTCTCCTTGTTGGGCCCGAAGTTTCACTTGGGGGGTATTCCACGAGTCGGGACTCCCCCCAATGAGAGGTGAATCCTCTGCACGGCCCAACCAGGGCCGTCGTAAGTACGTACTGCTACTGCTACTGCTTTTTGTGCTGTTGTCGCGCGGGGGCGTCAGCTCGCCAGTCGGCGGCCGGCGTCCTCCAGACGGTCCGCGATGGAGCCGTTGATGACCTCGTCACCCACCTGCACCCGGATCCCGCCGAGGACCTCGGGGTCCACGTCGAGGTTGAGGTGCATCGGACGGCCGTAGACCTTCGCGAGGGCCGCGCCGAGGCGCTGCTTCTGCGTGTCGCTCAGCGGCACCGCCGAGGTGACGACGGCGACCATCCGGTCCCGCCGGTCGGCGGCGAGCTTGGACAGGGATTCGAGTCCCGACTCCAGGCTACGTCCCCGGGGCGCGGTGACAAGGCGCGTCACCAGACGCTCGGTGGTCCGCTCCGCCCGGCCGCCGAGCAGGCCGCGCAGCAGCTCGCTCTTGGCCGCGGTGGTGGCCGACCGGTTGGTCAGCGCGGCGCGCAGCTCGGTGTTCGAGGCGACGATCCGGCCGAACCGGAACAGCTCGTCCTCGACGTTGTCGAGCCGGCCCCGCTTCTGGGCGGCGGTGAGGTCGGCGGTGTTCGCCAGCTCCTCCAGGGCGTCCACCAGGTCGCGCGACTGCGACCAGCGGGAGCGCACCATGCCGGCCACCAGGTCGGCGGTCTGGCCGCTGATCTGGGCGCCGAGGAGACGCTGGGCGAGTTCGGCCTTGGCCTCGCCGGCCTGCGCCGGGTCGGTGAGGACCCGACGCAGCGACACCTCGCGGTGGAGCAGCGCGGTGACGGCGGCCAGCTCGTCGGCGAGCGAGCCGGCGTCCACGGACGTGGAGTCCGTCAGCGCGTCGAGACGCTCGCGTGCGGCAGCCAGGGCCTCGCGGCTCGCTCCGTTCATCGGGTCGCCTCTGCCTTCGTCGCCTTGTCGTCCAGCTCGTCCAGGAAGCGGTCGATGACGCGGCTCTGGCGGGCGTGGTCCTCGAGGGACTCGCCGACGAGCTTGCCGGCCAGCTCGGTGGCCAGCTTGCCGACGTCCTGGCGCAGCGCGGACGCGGCGGCCTTGCGGTCGGCCTGGATCTGGGCGTGACCGGCGGCGATGATCTCCTCACGCTGCCGCTGGCCTTCCGCGCGCATCTCGGCGATGAGCGTGGCGCCCTGCTCCTGCGCCTCCTGGCGCAGGCGCGCGGCCTCGTGCCGGGCCTCGGCGAGCTGGGCCTTGTACTGCTCAAGGACGCTCTGGGCCTCGGTCTGCGCGGCCTCGGCCTTCTCGATACCGCCCTCGATGGCCTCGCGACGCTCTTCCAGAACCTTGTTGATGTTCGGGAGCAGCTTCTTGGCGAGGAAGCCGAAGACGATGACGAAGGCGATCAGGCCGATGACAAGCTCGGGGATCGGCGGAATGAGAGGGTTCTCGCCCTCCGATGCCGCGATCGTGAGCAGCTGGCTCATGTGGGTGCCTTTCGTCTAGTCGGCTGGTCTGTGTCAGCGATCAGTAGCCGTAGACGAACGGCATGACCAGACCGATCAGGGCGAGCGCCTCACAGAAGGCGAAGCCGAGGATCTGGTTGGCACGGATCAGGCCGGCAGCCTCGGGCTGACGGGCCATGGCCTGGGTGCCGTTACCGAAGATGATGCCGACGCCGACGCCGGGGCCGATCGCGGCGAGACCGTAACCGATGGAACCGAGGGAACCTTCGACGGCAGCAAGGGTCTGGGACATGCCAGTTCTTCCTTTTCCTTTACGGACCGGTGGGGGTTGGCCACCGGACGACTTGGTTGAGGGCGGGGTGGTTGCCGGCTCAGTGGTGCTCGGCCAGCGCGCCCTGGATGTAGGTGCACGTGAGCAGGACGAACACGTACGCCTGCAGGGCCTGGATGAACAGCTCGAAGGCGGTCATCACGATGACCATCACGAACGACACACTCGCGTAGGCGATGCCGACGCCGTTCAGCAGGTACCAGCTGGCGATCGTGAAGAGCAGCAGCAGGGTGTGCCCGGCGAACATGTTGGCGAAGAGTCGCACGGCGTGGGTGAACGGCCGGATGAGCAGGTTCGAGAAGAGCTCGATCAGCATGGCCAGCGGCAGCACCGCACCGAGCGACTTGTCGTAGCCGGTGACGTTCTTCCAGAAGCCGACGAAGCCGTGCCGCTTGAAGGTGAGCGAGACCCACAGGATGTAGACGAGCAGGGCCAGGACCATCGGGTAGGCGATGATCGAGGTGACCGGGAACTGGGCGACCGGAATGATCGACCAGAGGTTCATCATCCACACGAAGAAGAACAGCGAGACCACGAGGGGGACGTACTTCTCGCCCTCCTTCTTGCCGATGGTCTCGTAGACGACACCGCGCCGGATGAAGTCGTAACCCGCCTCGGCGACCATCTGGAGCTTGCCCGGCACCACCTGCGGCCTGCGGAAGGCGGCCCAGAAGAAGCCGACGATGATGATCGAGCCGAGCAGCGCCAGCAGCATCGTCTTGTTGAAGTACAGGTTGCTGTCCCCGTCGCCCAGGAGCGGCTGGAACAGGAACGAGTGCAGGCCCGGGGAGACCTCGGCGAAGCCGCAGCCGTCAAAGATGTGACAGTCGGTGTCGAAGGCGAGCACCTGTGTCGGGTCAGCACTCACCGCGGGCTCCTTCATCGTGGCGCATGGGTACGGCAACCTCGTTGTGTCGGCGCGGCGCGGAGCCGCTGTACGGCACGGGACTGGTGTTACGGATGTGGGGGCGGCTGTGGGGCATCTCGCCTCGCGAATGAGCAGGCGTCAGCTGGGATGCCCGCGCCCGCGATGCCGCAGTTGGCACCGGACGATAGCAGGACTTCACATGCCTCTTTATCCCGGCCCTACCCCTCACGACGAGTGGCCCGTCTTTTCGGGCTTTTCGCCCGACGATTCGGGTTCGACGTAGAGAATCTTGGACTTCATGTGGGCGCGCGTCTGGGCGGCGATCCAGGCGAGGGTGCCGGCGACCAGGGTGAGCGCGAAGGCCCGGGGATTGAACAGCGTCGTGTTCTTGAACGCGGCGACGAAGATGAACAGCAGAAGAATCTGTGCCGCGTAGAGCATCAGGCCCATCGCTTGGAACAGGTGCGGAAGCGATTTGGCGGTGCGCTGGAGGATGTAGAGGCCCAGCCCCATGAAGAGGATCACCACGAGCGTCCCCACCACGGCACCGATCGCGCCCTTGCCGCCGGCGACCACGGCGCTGACGACGGCGGCTACCGCGCCGACGGCAGCCGTGGGCACGGCAGCCTGAAGCAAGATCCGGACGTCATTGGACGGCATGGCGGCAACTCCGCTTTTCACAGGGGGCAGGGTGTCGTCATGGACGAGCGTAGTCCCGGGCCGAACGGTGTCCTGACGCTCAAGAGACCGTCGCACTACGGTCCTTAAGGCTTACCCGGGGGTTCTCGTGAACCGTATCACAAACTATTTGATGAGGTCTTTACCTGTGGGTGTGCTTGCTGTCACACATGAGAGTGACAGCGCGCGTATGTGCAATTACTGCGCCCACTTGTCTGGTAATGGGGTACTTCGTTCCCCCACGACTTGGCAATGCTCTAGTCAGATTCTTACCTTGTGCCTCTTACCTGGCCCGCGAACGGGGGCCCACGGCAGTGGCCCCGTTGACGCCTGAGACCCCTGCGGCCACCGGCACCCGCTCCTCGTCCGCGTCCACCGCGGGCACCGGCTCGGCCTCGACGGCGACGGCGCCGCGGCGGCGGTAGCGGGGCGGCACGAAGCGCTCGGCCCAGCGCGGGGCGCGCGGCGTGAAGCGCGGCAGCAGGAGCAGCACCAGCCCGACCGCGCTCAGCACGACCACGCCCAGCACGATCCACATCGACGCGGAGTTGACGGAGTAGGTGAGCGCACCGAAGGCGATCAGCGCCGACCAGAAGTACATGATCAGCACCGCGCGGCTGTGCGAGTGCCCGATCTCCAGCAGCCGGTGGTGCAGGTGCCCCCGGTCGGCGGCGAAGGGCGACTGGCCGCGCCAGGTGCGGCGGACGATCGCGAGGATCAGGTCGGCGGCCGGGATGGCGATGATGGTCAGCGGCATCAGCAGCGGGATGTAGACGGGCACCATCTGGTGCACGGTGTTGCGCTCGGAGCCGGAGAACAGCTTCATCACGTCCGGGTCGACCTGCCCGGTGACGGAGATCGCGCCGGCCGCCAGCACGAGGCCGATCAGCATCGAGCCGGAGTCGCCCATGAAGATCCGGGCGGGGTGCATGTTGTGCGGCAGGAAGCCCAGGCACATGCCCATCAGGATGGCCGCGAAGAGGGACGCGGGCGCCGCGGCCTCGATGCCGTACGAGTACCAGATCCGGTAGGCGTACATGAAGAACGCCGCCGCCGCGATGCACACCATGCCGGCCGCGAGACCGTCCAGGCCGTCCACGAAGTTGACCGCGTTGATGGTGATGACGACCAGCGCCACCGTCAGCAGGGTGCCCTGCCACTGGGTGAGGGCCACCGTGCCGACGCCCGGCAGCGGGATCCACAGGATGGTCAGACCCTGCACCACCATCACGCCGGCGGCGATCATCTGGCCGCCCAGCTTGATCAGGGCGTCGATCTCGAACTTGTCGTCCAGGACGCCGATCAGCCAGATCAGGGCGGCTCCGGAGAGCAGCGCGCGCGGCTCGTTGGACTTCTCGAAGACCTCGCTGAGGTTGGTGAGGTGGTCGGCGACCAGCAGTCCGGCGCACAGCCCGAAGAACATGGCGATACCGCCGAGGCGCGGAGTGGGCTCCCGGTGCACGTCACGTGCCCGGATCTCCGGCATCGCCCCCGCAACGATCGCGAACTTCCGTACCGGCCCTGTCAGCAGATACGTCACCGCGGCCGTGATGCAGAGCGTCAGCAGGTATTCACGCACGGGCTTCCCCACAGGTCTCGCTGGCCATTCCCAGCCTCACACCCTAGCGATGCGCGCATATGGTTGAGGACTTCCGGGTAGCGACGATGGTTGCACGTGTGGCTGTGCACATGCGTGCGCCTACCCCGCCTCAGTCCGCATACGGCGGGAACTGCGCGACCAGGTCCCGCACGTCGTCCCGCGCCCGGGCCGGCTCCGTGCTCCCCCTGAGCACCTCGGCGACCAGGGTGGCCACCGCCCGCATCTCCCGCTCGCCCATGCCCTGGGTGGTCACCGCCGCCGTGCCCAGGCGCAGCCCGCGGGTGTCCGCGTGGGGCAGCGCACAGCAGTCCAGGACGATCCCGGCCGCCGCGAGCCGGCCCCGGGCCGTCCTGCCGTCGACGCCGAGCGGGGCGGGATCGGCGGTGAGCAGGTGGGTGTCGGTGCCGCCGGTGGTGACGGTCAGGCCCTCGGCGGCCAGGTGGGCGGCGAGGGTGCGGGCGTTGGCGATCACCTGATGGGCGTACGCGGCGAAGGCCGGTGTCGACGCCTCCCCGAAGGCGACCGCCTTGGCGGCGATGGTGTGCATCTGCGCGCCGCCCTGGGTGAACGGGAAGACCGCCCGGTCGACCCGCTCGGCCAGGTCGGCCCCGCACAGGAGCATGCCGCCGCGCGGTCCGCGCAGCACCTTGTGCGTGGTGGCGCACACGACGTCGGCGTACGGCACCGGGCTGGGCGCCGCTCCCCCGGCGACCAGCCCGATCGGGTGCGCGGCGTCCGCGATGAGGTAGGCGCCCACCTCGTCGGCGATGTCGCGGAAGGCCGCGTAGTCGGGGTTGCGGGGGTAGGCGATCGAGCCGCACACGATCGCCTTGGGGCGGTGGCCGCGGGCCAGGGTGCGCACCTGGTCGTAGTCGATCAGCCCGGTCTCCGCGTCCACCCCGTAGCCGACGAAGTCGAACCAGCGGCCGGAGAAGTTCGCCGGCGATCCGTGAGTGAGGTGGCCGCCGTGGGGCAGGCCGAGGGCGAGGACGGTGTCGCCGGGGCGCAGCAGCGCGGCGTAGGCGGCCAGCACGGCGGAGGAGCCGGAGTGGGACTGCACGTTGGCGTGCTCGGCGCCGAAGAGGGCCCGGGCGCGCTCGACGGCCAGCCGCTCGGCGACGTCCACGATCTCGCAGCCGCCGTGGTGCCGGGCGCCCGGATAGCCCTCGGCGTACTTGTTGGCCAGCGGGGAGCCGAGGGCGGCCAGCACCGCGGGCGAGGTGAAGTTCTCTGCGGCGATCAGCTGGAGGGTCGTCGACTGGCGGCGGCCCTCGGCGTGCAGGATCTCGGCCAGCTCGGGGTCCTGGCGCAGCAGGACGCCGAGCGTGCTGTCATCGGCCTCGAGGATGTCGTGGGTGACCGACATGGTGCGCTCCGGGCGTGCGTCGACGGTGACGTACGACCAATGTAGGCCCGGGACCGCGACGCCGCCCGGCGCACGCCGGCCCCGCGTCCCGGCCCGCCGGCGTCACGCGCGCGCGGGAACCCCCGTCAACGCCGTCACCACCGGATCCAGCGCCTGGTGTATCTCGTCGCCGATCGACCGGAAGAAGGTCAGCGGCGCGCCGTAGGGGTCGTACACCTCGTCGGCCTCGGCCGTGGGGGCCAGGAGCCACCCGCGTAGAGCGGCGGCCGCGCGGACCAGGGCCCGGGCGCGTACGACCACGCCGTCGTCCAGGGGCGGCAGCGTCGCGGGGTCGATGGCGTTCACCAGGCGGGTGAACTCCTTGAGGGTGAAGGTGCGCAGTCCGGCCGAGTGGCCCATGGAGATGACCTGCGCGCGGTGGTCCCGGGTCGCGGTGAGCACCAGGTCGGCGCGGATCACGTGCTCGTCGAGCAGCTCGCGCCCGGTGAAGCCGGCCGAGTCCGCGCCGAACTCCGCGAGGACCGTCTCGGCGTTCGCCTCCATGGGGGCGCCCTCGTGGCCCCAGGTGCCCGCGCTCTCCACGACGAGACCGCCGCCCAGCACACCGAGCCGCTCCGTCACGAAATGCCGGGTCAGCCGCTCGGTGATGGGCGAGCGGCACACGTTTCCGGTGCTGACGTGGAGGATGCGGAAGCTGTCGCGCGGGAGTCCCACGAACGTCGTCGTGATCTCCGCGGCGCGTTCCCCGTTGCCTATGCCACGCCCCGTCCCAGGGGCCGTCAATTCGCCACCTCGAGGTCGGGTACTACCTTTCGCAGCTCCTCGGCCGACAACGCGCCCGCGCGCAGCAGGACGGGCACCTCTCGGGTGACGTCGACGATGGACGACGGGACGTTGCCGGGGGTGGGGCCGCCGTCGAGGTAGACGGAGACGGAGTCGCCGAGCATCTGCTGGGCGGCGTCGCAGTCCTCGGGCGCCGGGTGGCCCGTGAGGTTGGCGGAGGAGACGGCCATGGGGCCGACCTCGGTGAGCAGCTCGATGGCGACCGGGTGCAGCGGCATGCGCACGGCGACCGTGCCGCGGGTCTCGCCGAGGTCCCACTGGAGGGACGGCTGGTGCTTGGCGACCAGCGTCAGGGCGCCCGGCCAGAAGGCGTCGACCAGCTCCCAGGCCATCTCGGAGAAGTCGGTGACCAGGCCGTGCAGGGTGTTCGGCGAGCCGATAAGGACCGGCGAGGGCATGTTGCGGCCCCGGCCCTTGGCCTCCAGCAGGTCGCCGACGGCCTCCGGCGTGAAGGCGTCGGCGCCGATGCCGTAGACCGTGTCCGTCGGGAGCACCACGAGCTCGCCACGGCGGACGGCGGACGCGGCCTCGCGCAGACCGGTCGTGCGGTCGGTCGCGTCATTGGTGTCGTATCGCCGTGCCATCTAGCGGGCCTCCTCGTACACGTACTGCGGGGTCGAAGTCGGTTCGGTGCTCACGGCAGTGCCTTGCGGGCCGTCGCGAAGCGGGGGCGGTTGTTGAGGTCGGGGTGGTCGGCCGCGTCGGCCCAGCCCCGTTCCTCGGCGAAGATCCACGGCACCTGTCCGCCCTGGGTGTCGGCGTGCTCGACGACGACCACGCCGCCGGGGCGCAGCAGGCGGTGCGCGGTGCGTTCCAGGCCGCGGATCAGGTCGAGGCCGTCCTCGCCGGAGAACAGGGCCATCTCCGGATCGTGGTCGCGGGCCTCGGGCGCGACGTACTCCCACTCGGTGAGCGGGATGTACGGGGGATTGGAGACCACGAGGTCCACCTGGCCGTCGAGGTCGGGGAAGGCGGTCAGGGCGTCGCCCTGGCGCAGCTCGACCCTGGACCCCTCCATGTTCTTGCGCGTCCACTTCAGGGCGTCCTCGGACAGCTCCACGGCGTACACGCGCGAGCGCGGGACCTCCTGGGCGAGGGCGAGCGCGATGGCGCCCGAGCCGGTGCACAGGTCGACGATGCAGGGCTCGACGACGTCCATGGCGCGCACGGCGTCTATGGCCCAGCCGACGACCGACTCGGTCTCGGGGCGGGGCACGAAGACGCCGGGGCCGACCTGCAGTTCCAGGTAGCGGAAGTAGGCGCGGCCGGTGATGTGCTGCAGCGGCTCGCGCGCCTCGCGGCGGGCGACGGCCTCCCAGTACCGGGCGTCGAAGTCCGCGTCCGGCACGGTGTGCAGCTCGCCCCGCTTGACGCCGTGCAGGTACGCGGCGAGTTCCTCCGCGTCGGTGCGCGGCGAGGGCACGCCGGCGTCGGCCAGTCGCTGGGTGGCCTGGGCCACCTCCGCGAGCAGCACGCTGCGGGGGTTCGGGGGTCGCCCCCCGTGTTGTTGCTGCACGCTGGTCCTCCGAGCTGTCGTACCGGGGTTACGCTGCGGCCAGCTTGGCCGCCGAGTCCGCGTCGACGCAGGCCTGGATCACCGAGTCGAGGTCGCCGTCCAGGACCTGGTCGAGGTTGTACGCCTTGAAGCCGACGCGGTGGTCCGAGATGCGGTTCTCCGGGAAGTTGTACGTACGGATCTTCTCGGAGCGGTCGACGGTGCGCACCTGGCTGCGCCGGGCGTCCGCCGCCTCCTTCTCCGCCTCTTCCTGCGCCGCGGCGAGCAGCCTGGAGCGCAGGATACGCATCGCCTGCTCCTTGTTCTGGAGCTGGCTCTTCTCGTTCTGGCAGGAGGCGACGACACCGGTCGGGATGTGCGTGATGCGCACGGCGGAGTCGGTGGTGTTGACCGACTGGCCGCCGGGTCCGGAGGACCGGTAGACGTCGATGCGCAGGTCGTTGGGGTTGATCTCGACGTCGATCTCCTCGGCCTCGGGGGTCACGAGGACGCCCGCCGCCGAGGTGTGGATGCGGCCCTGGGACTCGGTGGCCGGGACGCGCTGCACGCGGTGCACGCCGCCCTCGTACTTCAGCCGGGCCCAGACGCCCTGGCCGGGCTCGGTGGCGCCCTGGCCGCCCTTGGTCTTCACGGCGACCTGGACGTCCTTGTAGCCGCCCAGCTCGGACTCGGTGGCGTCGATGATCTCGGTCTTCCAGCCCACCCGCTCGGCGTACCGCAGGTACATGCGCAACAGGTCGCCGGCGAACAGGGCCGACTCGTCGCCGCCCGCGCCCGCCTTGATCTCGAGGATGACGTCCTTGTCGTCGCTGGGGTCGCGCGGGACGAGGAGGAGGCGCAGCTTCTCGGTCAGCTCCTCGCGCTGCTTGTCCAGCTCCTTGACCTCGGCGGCGAAGTCGGGGTCGTCGGCGGCCAGCTCGCGCGCGGTCTCGATGTCGTCGCCGGTCTGCTTCCAGGAGCGGTACGTGGCGACGATCGGGGTCAGCTCGGCGTACCGCTTGTTCAGCTTGCGCGCGTTCGCCTGGTCGGAGTGGACCGACGGGTCGGCGAGCTTCTTCTCCAGGTCGGCGTGCTCGGCGACGAGTTCCTCGACGGCCTCGAACATCTTGGGCTCCTGCTACTGCGTGGGAAAGGGAAGGCGGGCGACCAAAAACGCCGGTCCCGGCGCTCCCCCGGCTGGGGTCGCGGCCGTGGACCGGCGATCGGTGGCTCGCTACTTCTTGGAGCCGGCGGCAGCCTTGCCGAAGCGGGCCTCGAAGCGGGCCACACGGCCACCGGTGTCGAGGATCTTCTGCTTGCCCGTGTAGAACGGGTGGCACTCGGAGCAGACCTCGGCGCGGATGGTGCCGCTCTCGATCGTGCTGCGGGTGGTGAACGACGCGCCACAGGTGCAGCTGACCTGCGTCTCGACGTACTCGGGGTGGATGTCGCGCTTCAAGGTGTCTCCTAGGTTCGGGAGGGTGCCGGGTCGCCTCCGCGGGATGCGGGAGCGTGAACCGGGACCGACGGTCCAGTCTGCCAGGACTGGCGCCATCCCCCAAAACCGGGGGCGGCCGTCATCTATTCCGCCGTGTTCACGACGCCCTTGGCCTCGCCGGTGGCCGTGCCCCGAGTGGCCGACTCCGGGATCGGCCGGTCGTTCTTCAGGGCCGTCCAGACCTGGTCCGCCTTGCTCGTCTCCAGCAGGACCCGGTTCGGGTCGGCGGGGTCGTAGACGACCGGCATCGTGACCATGTGCATGTTGGCCGGGGTGATGCCCTTCAGTCCGGTCGCGAAGGACATCAGGGAGTTGACCGAGCCCAGGTCGGAGTCGGTGGTCACGGTCTTGGTGGCGGTGTCGGCGATGTCGTACAGCTTCTTCGGGTTGCCGAGCAGGCCGATGTCCTTGACCTGGTCGACCAGGGCCTTGACGAAGGCCTGCTGGAGCTGGATGCGGCCGAGGTCGGAGCCGTCGCCGACGCCGTGCCGGGTGCGGACCAGGCCGAGGGCCTGCTCGCCGTCGAGGGTGTGGGTGCCGGCCGGCAGGTCGAGGTGGCTGTCGGGGTCCTTGATGGCCTCGCTGGTGGTGACCTCCACGCCGCCGAGGTCGTCGACGAGCTGCTGGAAGCCGCTGAAGTCGACCTCCAGGTAGTGGTCCATGCGCAGGCCGCTGAGCGTCTCGACGGTCTTGACCGCACAGGGGGCGCCGCCGGTGGAGTAGGCGGAGTTGAACATCACCTGCCGCGCGGCGGGGTGCTCGCCGCCGTCCGCGTCGGTGCACTCGGGGCGGTCGATGAGGGTGTCGCGCGGGATGGAGACGACGCTGGCCTTCTTGTGGCCCTGGTAGACGTGCACGATCATCGCGGTGTCGGAGCGGGCGGTGCCGTCGTCGGTGCCGCCGCCGAGCTTCTCGTTGCCGCCGGAGCGGGTGTCCGAGCCGAGGACGAGGATGTTCTGCGAGCCGTTGTCGGCCTTGGCCGGACGGTCCGCGCCGAGCATCTGGTCGATGTCGACGCTGTGCAGATTGCCGTTGAGCTTGAAGAACAGGACTCCGGCACCGGTGCCGCCCAGGACCACGATCCCCGCGGCGCTCCACGCCGCGACGAGCAGGGCCTTGCGCCGCCCGGCCCGGGGCTTGCGGCGGCGGCCCTTGGCCCGGCGGCCGGGCCCGCCGGCGCGGGACGGTCCGGGGCCGGGTATCGCGGGGTCGGGCATGCTCTCGGCGGACATGGGCTCCTCGGTGGTCGTGCGGTCGCTTACCCCCTGCGGTCGGGGTCGGGTCGGTCGGCTCCGGCGGTTTCCACCGGTACCTCACCATCGTCCCCCCGTAGCCAGGACGGCGGAACTCGGGACAGGGTTGCACAACGCACTGTGCCCGACGCGTGGCGCGTCGGGCACAGGGAGTGACCACGAGGGCCGCGGAAACCGCGGTCACCTGGGGTTTCAGCTGATGATGTCGTAGCTGCCGTACCCGCCGCCGATCTTCACGGCTGTGGCGAAGATCGCGGTGGAGGCCTGGCCGGTGCCGCGGTACAGGTACATGTTCCCGTACTCCGTGACGGCCAGGACGTCGGCCTTGCCGTCCCCGGTCACGTCACCGGGCGAGACCACGCTCTTGACCTCGGGCCAGCTGCGCACCTTGATCCGGGGGGTGAAGGCGCTCCCGGCCTTGCCCGTGCCCGCGTACAGGTACAGGTCACCGTTCCAGGCGCGCGCGAGCATGTCCGCCTTGCCGTCGCCGGTGAAGTCGCCGTGACCCCGGATTTGGTCGTAGGCGGTCAGGCCGGTGGTCACCTGGACGCGGCCGGAGAAGTAGCCGTCGCCCTTGCCCGGGTAGAGCCACAGGGTGTTCGCGGAGTCCAGGGAGAGCAGGTCGGGCAGGGTGTCACCGGTGACGTCGCCCGGGGCGAGGATCTGCTTGCGGCTGCCCCAGCCGGTGGCGAGGACGCGGTGGTCCCAGGTCTGGCTGGAGGGCTGGTAGTGCGTCCAGACCAGCTCGCCCCCGAGGCCCCGGTTGAGGAGGTCCTGGTAGCCGTCCCGGTCGAAGTCGGCCTGGACGGCCAGGTCGACGGCGCTCCAGTCGCCCCAGAGGTCCGGGGCCGAGAAGGAGGTGCCCGTGGAGTTCTGGGAGTAGGCCACCTTGTCGGAGGCCCGGCGCAGCCAGAGGTCGGCGCGGCCGTCACCGCTGAGGTCGGTGTCGTCGACGCGCGGGTAGGTCACGCCGGCGTAGGTGCTGACCTTGGAGAAGACGCTGTACGCGCCCTCGGCGACGCAGTCCTCCACGCCCCAGGAGACGACGCCCACGATGCGGCCGCCGACGACCAGGGGGCCGCCGGAGTCGCCGTTGCAGGCCGAGACGGTGCCCTCGTCGGAGCCGGTCGCGGGCTCGCCCGCGCAGACCATGTGGCCCTTGACGAAGTCGGCGCCCCAGGCCTCGGCGCAGGTGGCGTCGGACTGGATGGGCAGCGTGGCCGACTTCAGCACCTGTGAGATCAGGGGGGAGGTGGAGCTGGTCCGGCCCCAGCCGTACACCTTGGCGTCGGTGCCGGCGGCGTAGGAGGCGGTGTCGTCCGCCGTCGTCATGGGGATCGGCTTGGCGTCGACCGGGTTCGGCAGGGTCAGCACGGCCATGTCGTTGTCGATGGCGACCGCGTCGTACGACGGGTGGCTCCACTGCCGCCACACACCGGAGACGGTGCCGCCGTGGAGGTCGTCCTCCTCGGGCAGCTGCGCGGTACCGGTGACGACGGCGCCGTGGCCGTACCAGTCGTAGCCGTCGACGCAGTGGGCGGCGGTGAGGATCTTCGTCGGCGCGATGACGGCGCCGCCGCAGAAGAAGCTGACGGTCTCGGCGCCGGTGTCGTCGTAGTACCAGAGCTGCGCCATCCAGGGCGCGGTGGAGATGGTCGTCTCCGTGCCGCCGATGATCTTCGGGTCGGCCCCGGTGACGACGGCGCCGCGCTGCGGTTCGCGGTGACGCTCGCCGGGCTTGTCGTCGTCACCGGCGACGGCGCCCGTGACGCGCCGCTCCAGCTCGGCCTGCGGCACGGTCCTGACGGCCGGCTCGACCGTCGGGTGCGGCGGGGTGGGCGCGGCGGCGGCGGGCGACACCGTCAGCGTCGCGGCCACCGCCCCGGCCAGACCCGCGGCCAGCGCGGACAGCGCGAAGCGCGTCCTGCGTCTCGGGCGGCGGGGCCGGCCGGACGCGGACAGGGATGTACTCACTCAAGTCCCCCCAGGAGATGAGAAGTTGCGCGATCGAGGTTCGCGACGCCGGTGCACTCCCCCCGGACGCCGCACACTCGCGAAGGCGTGATCGTACACCTGTTCAACGACATGTGCAGGACATATGCAGGCCACGCGGGGGATGCGTGGGGGCACGCGGAGGGCGGGAGGGGGCTGCAGGGCCGCACGGGACCGCGGCGGGGCCCTCGGGGTCCCGCTGGCCCTTGTGGGGCCCGCTCGTGCACGCGAAAGGGCCGCCCCCGTCACCGAGGTGACGGGGGCGGCCCTTCGAGGTCGCCGGGAGTGGTCCCGGGCGGTGCGAAGACGTCAGTCGCCGTTGCCCGGCGTCGGCGTCGTCTTCTGGATCTGCATCAGGAACTCGGCGTTCGACTTGGTCTGCTTCATCTTGTCGAGAAGCAGCTCGATCGCCTGCTGCTGGTCGAGCGCGTGCAGCACGCGACGCAGCTTCCAGGTGATGGCCAGCTCGTCGCTGCCGAGCAGGATCTCCTCCTTGCGGGTGCCGGACGCGTCGACGTCCACCGCCGGGAAGATGCGCTTGTCGGCGAGCTTCCGGTCGAGCTTCAGCTCGGCGTTGCCGGTGCCCTTGAACTCCTCGAAGATGACCTCGTCCATGCGGGACCCGGTGTCCACCAGGGCGGTGGCGAGGATGGTCAGCGAACCGCCGTCCTCGATGTTGCGGGCCGCACCGAAGAAGCGCTTCGGCGGGTACAGGGCGGTCGAGTCGACACCACCGGAGAGGATGCGGCCGGAGGCCGGGGCGGCGAGGTTGTACGCGCGGCCCAGGCGGGTGATCGAGTCGAGCAGCACGACGACGTCGTGACCCAGCTCCACCAGGCGCTTGGCGCGCTCGATGGCCAGCTCGGCGACCGTGGTGTGGTCCTCGGCCGGGCGGTCGAAGGTCGAGGAGATGACCTCGCCCTTCACCGACCGCTGCATGTCGGTGACCTCTTCCGGACGCTCGTCGACCAGGACGACCATCAGGTGGCACTCGGGGTTGTTGTGCGTGATCGCGTTGGCGATCGCCTGCATGATCATGGTCTTGCCGGTCTTCGGCGGGGCCACGATCAGACCGCGCTGGCCCTTACCGATCGGCGCGACGAGGTCGATGATGCGGGTGGTGAGGACGCCCGGGTCCGTCTCCAGGCGGAGGCGGTCCTGCGGGTACAGCGGCGTCAGCTTGTTGAACTCCGGGCGGCCGCGGCCGTGTTCGGGTGCCATGCCGTTGACGGAGTCGAGCCGGACGAGGGCGTTGAACTTCTCGCGCCGCTCGCCTTCCTTGGGCTGGCGGACCGCGCCGGTGATGTGGTCGCCCTTGCGCAGGCCGTTCTTGCGGACCTGGGCGAGGGAGACGTACACGTCGTTCGGGCCCGGCAGGTAGCCGGAGGTGCGGATGAACGCGTAGTTGTCGAGGATGTCCAGGATGCCCGCGACGGGGATCAGGACGTCGTCCTCGGCGATCTGCGGCTCCTGCACGTCGTCGCGCCCGCGACGGCCCCGGCGGTCGCGGTAGCGGCCGCGACGGCCGCGGCGGCCGCCGCCGTCGTCGTCGTAGCCGTCGTCCTGCTGGCGGTCCTGGCGGCCGCCGCCCTGCTGACGGCCCTGCTGACCGCCCTGGTTCTGGTCGTCGCCCTTGCCACGGCGGTCGCGGCCACCGTCACGGTCACGGCCACCGTCACGGCCGCCCTCGCGGTCACGGTCCCGGCCGCGGCGGTCGCGACGACGGCCCTCGCCGCCCTCGCCGTCGGAGCGGGCGTCGCCCTGCCCCTGCTGGTGGCCCTGGCCCTGCTGCTGGGCCGTCGCGTCGGCCTTCGGCTCGCGGGTCTCCACGGCCACCGTCTCGGTGGCGGCGGACGGGCTGCCCGCGTCGGCGGTGGCCCGGCGGCGACGGCGCTCGGCGGGGGCCTCGTCACCGGCGGCGGCCTGCTCGCCCGACGGGGAGACCTTGGGCGAGGGCTGGCCGGGGATCTCGATCTGCTGCTGGGCGGCGGCCTTGTCGGCGGCCGTCCTGTCCGTCTTCTTCCCGGCCTTCTCCGTCTTGCCGGCCTTCTCCGCCTTCTCGGCGGGGGCCTCGTCGCCCGTACGGGTACGGGAGGTGGCGCGGCGCTTGGGCTTGGTCTCGCCGGCGGTGTCCGCGGCGGCGGACGCGGCCTTCGCGGGGGCTCCCCCGGCGGCCTGCGCCTCCTTGATGACCTCGATCAGCTGGCTCTTGCGCATGCGCGCGGTGCCCCTGATGCCGAGGCCGGATGCGACCTGCTGCAGCTCGGCCAGCACCATGCCCTCGAGGCCGGTACCGCGGCGCCGCCGGGAGCCGGCACCGGTGGCAGGCGCGGAGGCGTCCGTGGCGGGCGCGGCAGCGGTCTCCTCGACACGTGCGCCCATCAGATCGGTGGTGTCGCTCACGAAGGGTCCTTCCCTGGAGCGGACGTCGGCCTGTCTGGCTCGGCGACCGGTTGTGCTGTCCGGCTTCGGTCCTTGCTGTGCGAACCGTGCCGGGGCGGTGGTCCGCCTGAACGGCGGAAGGAATATCTGGTGATGGCGCGCCCCTTGGCCGTGGCACCCAGTGTCTGTGTCACGCGGCGTGGTCGCACCGGTTCCGAAGCGTGCCCGGCGGGCCGCTCAGTGTCCGTGTCGGCCGTACTGACCACGTACGACATCCACTGCACAATGCGGCTTGGGGGGCTCCCGGAAGAATGTCTGTCCCGGACGGGGACACGAGGCACCTCGCCATGGTGGGGTCGGGTGCAGACTTGAGGTTAACACTACCGGATCCAACAAACATTCCCCCTCTCGAAATCCGGCAACCGCGCGTGCCTAAACGTCACCGGAGGTTGCCAGGGGCAGGACGCTCGCGCCCTGCTGGTCCAGGCCGAGCCGGTTGGCCGCCCAGTCCGTGCCGGCCAGCGCCTCGACCTTGTCGGCCGTGTCGGCGTCGGCCAGTGCCATCACCGTGGGTCCCGCGCCGGAGATCACCGCGGGGATGCCGTCGGCGCGCAGCCGCTCCACCAGTGCCGCGCTCTCCGGCATGGCCGGCGCGCGGTACTCCTGGTGCAGACGGTCCTCGGTGGCCGGCAGCAGCAGCTCGGGGCGCCGCGTGAGGGCCTCGACGAGGAGCGCGGCGCGGCCGGCGTTGGCGGCGGCGTCGACGTGCGGGACGGTGCGCGGGAGGAGACCCCGGGCGGTCTCCGTCAGTACCGGCTTTCCGGGCACGAAAACCACCGGAACGATGGAATCGGCGGGGTCCATCCTGATCGCCCTGGCGGCGCCGGCCTCCATCCAGGACAGGGTGAAGCCGCCGAGCAGACAGGCGGCGACGTTGTCGGGGTGGCCCTCGATCTCGGTGGCCAGGTCGAGCAGCGCGGCGTCGTCGAGGCGCGCCTCGCCGCCTATGGTCACCGCGCGGGCGGCGACGATGCCCGCGCAGATGGCGGCCGAGGAGGAGCCGAGGCCGCGGCCGTGCGGGATGCGGTTGGCGCAGACGATCTCCAGGCCGCGCGGCTGTCCGCCCAGCAGGTCGAAGGCGGTGCGCAGGGAGCGGACGAGGAGGTGCTTCTCGTCGCGCGGGAGGGTCTCGCTGCCCTCACCCGCGATGTCGATGTGCAGCCCGGAGTCGGCCACCCGGACGACCACGTCGTCGTACAAGCCCAGCGCGAGGCCGAGGGCGTCGAAGCCCGGGCCGAGGTTGGCGCTGGTGGCGGGGACGCGCACCCTGACGGCGGCGGCGCGGAACGCTGGACCGGCCATCGCTCGATGACTCTCCTTGAGCTGCGTGACTGTCGAATGACATTCGATGACGTACGGGACCCCGGGGCTCGCCGCTTCCTGCCGAACGGCCGGCCCTGGACCGGCCGCGGTCGGCCTCGGTCGGTCACGTCCGGTCGTGACCGGCCCGCGACCAGCCGCTTCCCGACCGCGGAGACAGCGCGGCCCGGCGGCATATGCGGCAGGCGGGTTCGGTACAGCCTATCGAAGGAAGGTTCTGTGGCGACATAGGGCGCACGGGAGGCGCACGATGCGTGTCGCAAGCCCCCTGTGCACCCCCCGTAAAGGGCTTTCCCGGCCGAGCGTCGCTTACGCCCTCTTACGCCGGTGAGAGGGGCGCGACCTCGGCCCGGGCCGTCGGGGCGGGCCCCGGTCGGATGCCGGGCCGCGCCCCGGGCCGGGACCTCAGACCAGACCGAGCCGCTCGGCCGCCGTCGCGGCGTCGACCGGGACGGTGACCGGCTGCGGGGCGCCGGCGACGGCCCAGTCGGGGTCCTTGAGGCCGTTGCCGGTGACGGTGCACACGATCCGCTGCCCCGGGTCGACCTTGCCCAGCTCGGCGGCCTTCAGCAGACCGGCGACCGACGCGGCGGAGGCGGGCTCGACGAAGACGCCCTCCTGGGAGGCCAACAGCCGGTAGGCGCGCAGGATCTCACGGTCCGTCACCTCGTCGATGGCGCCGCCCGACTCGTCCCGCGCGGCGAGCGCGAGGTCCCAGGAGGCGGGGTTGCCGATGCGGATGGCGGTGGCGATGGTCGACGGGTCCTTGACGACCTCGCCGCGCACGATCGGGGCACTGCCGGAGGCCTGGAAGCCCCACATGCGGGGCGTCCTCGTGCTGACCGCGTCGGCGGCGTACTCCTTGTACCCCTTCCAGTACGCGGTGATGTTGCCCGCGTTGCCGACCGGCAGGACGTGGATGTCGGGAGCGTCGCCGAGCATGTCGACGATCTCGAAGGCGGCCGTCTTCTGCCCCTCGATCCGCACCGGGTTGACCGAGTTGACCAGCGCGACCGGGTAGTTGTCGCTGAGCGCGCGGGCCAGGGTGAGGCAGTCGTCGAAGTTGCCGTCGACCTGGAGGATCTTCGCGCCGTGCACGAGGGCCTGGCCCATCTTGCCGAGCGCGATCTTGCCCTGCGGCACCAGCACGGCGGAGACCATGCCCGCGCGCACGCCGTACGCGGCGGCACTCGCGGACGTGTTGCCGGTGGAGGCGCAGATGACGGCCTGCGCGCCCTCCTCCTTGGCCTTGCTGATGGCCATGGTCATGCCGCGGTCCTTGAAGGACCCGGTCGGGTTCGCCCCCTCGACCTTGAGGTGGACCTCGCAGCCCGTGCGCTCGGAGAGCACCTGCGCGGGCACGAGCGGCGTGCCGCCCTCGCGGAGCGTCACGACGGGCGTGCTGTCGGAGACGGGCAGCCGGTCCCGGTACTCCTCGATGATTCCGCGCCACTGGTGGGTCATTGCTGGTTACTCTCCTTCAACCCGCATGATGCTGGCGACACCCCGCACGGTGTCGAGCTTGCGCAGCGCCTCGACGGTACCGCCGAGGGCGGCGTCGGACGCACGGTGGGTGACGACGACGAGGGATGCCTCGCCGTCCTTGCCGGACTGCCGCACGGTGTCGATGGAGACACCGTGCTCCGCGAACACGGTCGCGACCTGGGCGAGCACGCCCGGTTTGTCGGCGACGTCGAGGCTGATGTGGTAGCGCGTGACGACGTCGCCCATCGGCGAGACGGGCAGCGCGGCGTAGGCGGACTCGCCGGGGCCGGTGGCGCCGCCGATCCGGTTGCGGCACACGGCCACCAGGTCGCCGAGGACGGCGGACGCGGTCGGCGAACCGCCGGCGCCGGGCCCGTAGAACATGAGCTGACCGGCGGCCTCGGACTCCACGAACACGGCGTTGTACGCCTCGCGCACATTGGCCAGCGGGTGGCTGAGCGGGATCATCGCGGGATGCACGCGCGCGGTGACCGATCCCCCGTCCGCCGCCCGCTCGCAGATGGCGAGCAGCTTGATGGTGCAGCCCATCTCCTTGGCGGAGGCGAAGTCGGCGGCGGTGACCTCGGTCATGCCCTCGCGGTAGACGTCGTCGAGGCGCACGCGGGTGTGGAAGGCGATCCCGGCGAGGATGGCGGCCTTGGCGGCGGCGTCGAAGCCCTCGACGTCGGCGGTCGGGTCGGCCTCGGCGTACCCGAGGGCGGTGGCCTCGTCCAGCGCCTCCTGGTACCCGGCCCCCGTGGTGTCCATCGCGTCGAGGATGAAGTTGGTCGTCCCGTTGACGATGCCGAGCACCCGGTTGACCTTGTCGCCGGCCAGCGACTCGCGCAGCGGGCGGATCAGCGGGATGGCACCGGCGACGGCGGCCTCGTAGTAGAGGTCCTTGCCGTGCTCGTCGGCCGCGGCGTGCAGCGCGGCGCCGTCCTGGGCGATGAGCGCCTTGTTGGCGGAGACCACGGACGCGCCGTGCTCGATGGCGGTGGTGATCAGCGTCCGCGCGGGCTCGATACCGCCGATGACCTCGACGACGACGTCGATGTCCCCGCGTTTGACCAGGGCGGTGGCGTCGGTGGTGACGAGGGCCGGGTCGATCCCCTCGCGCACCTTGTCGGGGCGCCGTACGGCGACACCCGCGAGCTCCACCGGGGCCCCGATCCGGGCGGCGAGGTCGTCGGCGTGCGTCGTCATGATGCGCGCCACCTCTGAGCCGACCACTCCACAGCCCAGCAGCGCCACCTTCAGCGGACGCGTACGCATCATCCGACCTCGTTTCCTCTTACCGTCTAGGTTCGACCAGTCTCACGCACCGGACGGGATTTCCTGCCATTCGTCCGCATCATGAGACGTTTATTTCATTTTCGCAGGGGCGGAAAACGAAAGATCTTGCGCCTCCGCCCCTGGCTGCGGTGCCGGTCCCGGCGCCGGTTTTCACCCGACGTCGAGACGCAGCAGGTCCTCCTCGGTCTCCCGCCGCACGACGACCCGGGCCTCACCCTCCCGCACGGCCACGACCGGCGGACGCAGCACGTGGTTGTAGTTGCTGGCCATGGAACGGCAGTAGGCACCGGTCGCGGGTACGGCGATGAGGTCACCGGGCGCCAGGTCCCCGGGCAGGAAGGCGTCCTTGACCACGATGTCCCCGCTCTCGCAGTGCTTGCCCACCACCCGCACGAGCATCGGCTCGGCGTCGGAGGCACGGGAGACCAGGGCGACGGTGTACTCGGCGTCGTAGAGCGCGGTGCGGATGTTGTCCGACATGCCGCCGTCGACGGAGACGTAGGTGCGCAGCCCGTCGAGGGGCTTGACGGTGCCGACCTCGTAGAGCGTGAAGGCGGTGGGCCCGACGATGGCCCGCCCCGGCTCCACGGAGATCCGCGGCGTGCGCAGCTTCGCGCTCTCGCACTCCCGCGTCACGATCTCGGTGAGCGCCTTGGCGATCTCGTGCGGCTCGCGGGGATCGTCGTCGCTGGTGTACGCGATCCCGAGCCCGCCGCCCAGGTCGATCTCCGGCAGCTCGATCCCGTGCTCGTCCCGGATGTCCTTGAGCAGCCCCACCACGCGGTGCGCGGCGACCTCGAACCCGGACATGTCGAAGATCTGCGACCCGATGTGGGAGTGGATGCCGATGAGCTCCAGCCCGTCGAGCTGCAGCGCCCGCCGCACGGCTTCCGCGGCGTGCCCGCCGGCCAGCGGAATCCCGAACTTCTGGTCCTCGTGGGCGGTGGCGATGAACTCGTGCGTGTGCGCCTCGACCCCGACGGTGATCCGGATCTGCACCCGCTGCCGCTTCCCCAGCGACTGGGCGATGTGCGCGACCCGCACGATCTCCTGGAACGAGTCGAGCACGATGCGTCCCACCCCGGCGCGCACGGCCCGCTCGATCTCCTCGGGCGACTTGTTGTTGCCGTGGAAGGCGATGCGGTCGGCGGGCATCCCGGCCGAGAGCGCCGTGGCCAGCTCCCCTCCGGAACACACGTCGAGGTTGAGCCCCTCCTCGTGCAGCCACCGCACGACGGCCCGGGACAGGAACGCCTTGCCGGCGTAGAACACGTCGGCGTCCGTGCCGAAGGCGGTGCGCCAGGCACGCGCCCGGGCCCGGAAGTCGGCTTCGTCGAGGACGTAGGCGGGGGTGCCGTACTCCTCGGCGAGCTGGGTGACGCCGATCCCGCCGACGGTCACGACACCGTCCTCGCCCCGCTCCACGGTCTGCGCCCAGACCTTGGGGTCGAGGGCGTTCAGGTCGGCGGGCGGCGCGGAGTAGTGCCCCTCGGGAAGGACATCGGCGTGACGGGGCCCGGCGGGGTGTGCGGAACGGCTCATGACGTCTTCTGCGCTCTCTTCAGAGGTGGTCGGGTGCGTCGATGCCGAGCAGGGTCAGGCCGCCTGCCAGCACCGTCCCGGCGGCTTCGGCGAGGGCCAGCCGGGCGCGGTGGGCGGCCGAGGGTTTCTCCCCGCCACGCGGCAGCACGGCGGGCAGGAAGGGCAGCGCGGCGTCGGCGACGGCGACGAGGTGCCGGGCGATCCGGTCGGGGGCACGGTGCGCCGCGGCGGCGGCGAGCACGCGGGGGTGGTCGCCAAGGGCGGCCAGGAGCTCCTGGGGAGCGTCCGGCACCGGGCCGGGCACGGCGGTGAACCCGAGATCGGCGGCGTTGCGGGTGAGGGCGCGGCTGCGGGCGTGGGCGTACCGCACCCGGAAGAGGGGGTTGCCCTCGCGCTGGGCGAGGTGTTCGTCGCCGATCCGGGGCCGGTCGTGGGCGGCGGGGTGGAGCAGGGCCCAGCGGGCGGCGTCCCGCCCCAGGGGCAGGGGGTCGGCGGGCGCGGGCACGGGGCGCACGGTGACCGGCAGGCTCACCGGCGCGGGTCCGACCCCGTCGACGCGCACGCCGAGGGCGGCCGTCCACTCACGGTCGAAGCCCTCCGCCGTGACGCGCACGAGGGCGCCCTGGCAACGCAGCACCCGCGCGACCGCGTCGGCGACGACGACGGCACGAAGGTCGTGGGGGCAGTGCAGCCGCACGACGCTGCCGTCGGGGGCGTCGGGGGCGTCGGGGGCGTCGGGGGCGTCGGGGGCGTCGGGGGCGTCGGGGGCGTCGGGGGCGTCGGGGGCGTCGGGGGCGTCGGCGTGCCCGTACCGTGTCCCGGCGCTCAGGATCTCCTCGACGAGTGCGGCCGGGGCGGCACCGCCGAGGCTGATGTTGAGGAACCCGGGCCCGGTGAGAACGACGTCGGCGACGCCGTCGACGCCCACGAGGTACGGCCGCAGCACCTCCGCGACCCGGTACGGCGGCTGCCCGGCCGGCCGGGCGAGCTGGAGGGCGATGTTGGTGGCGTAGTCCCCGCATCCCCCGGGCCCCGGTGGGGCGACCACGGCCCGCGCCGGCACCGTCACGTCCAGCTCCCCCGCGTCGACGGCACGACGCACGGCGTGCAGCACGGTGCTGGAGAGCTCTGCGGGGGTCACGGGTCAAGCGTAGGGGAGGAGGGGGGTGGGTAGGCGAACGGGTTTGACCCTGGTCCCGACATGTGGACGACCACCCCCGCTGCCCCGCCCGGCCCGCGTCCGCCGGGCCCCTCGGCCACGGGCCCTCGACCGCGAACCCTCAGCCGGGATCCCTCAGCCAGGGTCCCGAACCCGTGGGAACCGGGGGGGACCTCAGCCGGCGGGCTCTGCCCGCGCCGGCGACTCACTCTCCCCCGCCGCACCGAGCACGGCCCGCACCCCGGCAGCCCCACCCCCACGCACCTTCCGCTCGACCAACTGCCGAACGAGCGCGACCAGCTCGGCGGGCTCGAAGGGCTTGGACAAGAAGGCGTCGGCCCCGGCATCGAACCCGGCGTCGATCTCGTACTGCGTACAGGCACTGACGATGGCGATCGGAAGCTCCCGCGTACGCGGATCGGCACGCAGCCGGGCGGCGGTCCGCACCCCGTCCAGCCGAGGCATGACCACGTCCAGCGTGACGGCGTCGGGCCGCACCTGATGGACGACATCAAGACACTCGGCACCATCGGCCGCGGTCACGACCTCGAAGCCCTCCAGCTCGAGATTGACCCTGATCAGCTGCCGGATGACCTTGTTGTCGTCCACAACAAGAACCCGGCCAGACGCCTTAGGCACAACTCGAGAGTAGGTCCGGACCGGCCACCGCGTCCGCGTTTTCCCCACTTCCACCCCACGCGGGGTGCGCGGGGTGGCTGCGGTTGACGCCGGGGGTGTGGGTGGGGCGGCTGGGGCGAGGCAAGCCCGGTCGACGGGTGCGGCACGACCACGAAAACCCGTTCATGACCACCCCGGGAGAGCTGGTAGTGTTCTACCCGTCGCCGCGAGCAACACCAACCGCGACCGACACGCCCCCGTAGCTCAGGGGATAGAGCAACGGCCTCCGGAGCCGTGTGCGCAGGTTCGAATCCTGCCGGGGGCACCCTGAATGAGGTGCCCAAAGACCCCGTCACCAGCGGAAACGCTGAGGCCGGGGTCTTCGCGTATGTACAGGCGCATGCCACCCTGAGCGGACGTATGTCGGGGTCTGTGGACGGGATCTTGGAGCGTTGTCCCAGGTGAGTCGCGCTGTCCGTGGCCTTCCAGTTCGGTGCGACAGTGACCCGCCGGGTAGCAACCTGAAGTGTCAGATGCGTGCGCTTGGATGAGCGGGTGACCGTTCATGACGTTGCCAGGCACCTGCCCGAGATAGCAGTCCACCGCGAACACTGCCGTTCCATGGCCGTCCTGGAGGCAGTCCTGAACCCTGAGTGGGAGAGCCGTCGCCACTCCTTCGATGACCACTGGTCCGAGACGGAGTCGGTGGCCTCCATGCGGAGCGGGTCGGGCGACGAGTACTCGATCGTTTTCTCAGCCGCCGGCGCCTACGTGCGGGGATTCGATCACGAATCGCCCATGAGCCCCTACGCAGAGGACGGGCCATGGCCCGGAGTGCTCGACGAGGTCCCTGAGGTCTTCCGGACGTGCGTCGAGGAGCCGGCGTTCTCTGATGAGGACGGAATGCCTCTTGTCACTGCCTGTACGTGGCGATAGACGCTTTCCCCGATGCGGCAACAGAAGATCCGGACGGTGCCGGATATCTCTTCCAGCTGTTGGTGGATCGCACCCCGGAAGCGTTTCACCGATGGGCCGAGGACTACTACGAGGCCCCGGTCGATCTGAAGGCCGTTCGTCACGTCTTCTCTTCCCGCCCGCTGACCGAAGAAGTGGCCCGCGCATTGAACGCAGAAATCGTCCAAGCGGACCTCTCGGAGAACATCGCGGAGACCGGCTACCCGACGGCCTGAGACGCAGAGCACCAATGAGACCCTTGGACGCGATACCAGTGGCCTCGGATGTAGGCAGGGATGCATATTCGCACTCGCACATCAGGCCTTCGATGCGATGGTTGGCGACGCGTTCGGCACCTTACGTATCCAGAAACGCAATATAACCCAACCCGATGCGTTCGAGTGCTCGGCGGTATCCGGATCAGCATGACATTAAGGTCCAGCTTCGCTCGCCACCAAGCCGCGTTTGCTTTTGGGCTGGTTGCATGCTCGGGAAGCTGTGCCAGAAACAGTCTGTCACGGCGAGGCTGTCGGCTCATGCGGTGCGTGACGGCAGGAGACGAGGGCACGAGGGAGTCAACCTCCCAGTGTTCCCCCTACTTCGCCGCGACCGAAGCGCGCGCTTCGGAGCGCCTAACAGCAGGATTATGAGGGTGATCTCCAAGTTGAATCAAGCAAGGATCGGAAAGTAGTTATTCGATGATCAAAAATAGCCAATAGCACTAAAAAGATCACAGTGTCAGCGGAATCTCGACGTTTAGCAGTCAAGATATGCGATCTTCTCACCCTGAGCGCGCCCTAGTCGCGCCGTCCAACCGCAGGCCTCGCAGTACTAGAAGAAGATGAGGTGCGTGAGTGGGACACTCACGCACTCCACCGGCATGCTCTCAGCTTGTGGTGAAGAATCCGAGCTCGTTCTTCCCGAGTCCACCAACCACCAAGGCACGGTCGAGGAAGCGGTTGTACTCCTCGCACGCAGTCTCAGGAAGCAGCGCGCAGGCGTGGCAGGCGGCAAGATTGCAGGATCCAGGACCTTGCCCCTTGCTCTCGATGCACACCGGGTCCGAGGAACACCACGCAGCGTGTGCCAGGGCGTTCTCCAGCACTCCCTCCAACCGACCGGGCTCGCCCATCCGAACCAGGCCGCCCAAGGTGCCCTCGGAGTCCCCGGCGGCGGTGTAGATGAGTATGCTGGCCATGCCGTCCGGGCCGGGGCTCACGTAGAGGCGCTCCCTAAGTGAGGCCGAGCTGTAGCCGCACTCGTAGGTGAGCTGGTTGATGAGCAGGTGCGCCAGTGTGTGCAGGAGGATGAAGCGCGGCGACAACTCTCGCTTGGTCAGGCCGCGCTGTTCGGCTAGGTCCGAGAAGCGCTGTGTGAGTAGTTCAGCCTGCGCCAGAACTGCCCGACGCTCCTCCCACGCGCCCAGAGACGCCGTGTCGAGTTCCAGGTATATGCCCTCGCCGCTGACAGCGTATGCGGGAAGCCAGTTGCCACCCGGGCGCGCAGGTGTGCGGCGCAGCAGTGCCTTGCGGGACGCGTCACCATAAGGGGACTCCGCGAAAACACGGTTGAAGCCCCATAGCACCCGAGTTTCGCGGAGCTTTTCTACAAGCCTTACGCGGGCGAAGGCGGAGGCAATGCTGGGCGCGTACTGTCCGCGGGGCTCGCGTACGACCAGTTCCTCAGACTCGATCGCACCGCGCAGCGTCTGGTACTCGGTGGCGCGGAATGGAGCTGGGTCCTGCGCAGAGCCGGGCTCCTCTGTCTCTGAGGCTTCGGATTCGGACTGTTGCAGCACGGCCAGTGCGCGGGCGATCTCCTCGTCGCTGAAGTCGTCGAGGAGGAAGGCGTTCCCCTGGGCCGCTTTCCGGAGCATGTGGACAGGCAAAGCCTCTCCCTTGTCAAGGAAGACTGCTGCCCTCTGCCGGGCCTGTACGATCGCCCCGTCCTGGAGGACAGCGAGGACCTTTGGATCGGCGGTCGACGCGGCCATCTCTGGTACGAAAATGGAGCTCTTTAGGAGCGAGTAGTAGACGTTCGCGGCGCCGCGCAGGCTGCCGCGGAGAGGGCTCCCGCACGGCTCCCCTTCGCGGTCGATCCCCAGCCAGGGCGCCCCGCCGCGGCACAGGTACGCCGGCCCACCCGGCTCTAGCTCTTCCGAGAGGAACGTGGAAGGGCCGCTCTCGGCACTACTCCTTGTTGATGTGATGCCTTCCAGGCTGCGGGTCGCGTTGCAGGAACAGGACACTCGTTGGGAGGCCAGAGTGCCGCCGCCGGAGGACCGCAGTGAGAGGCGGTGCCCCCGGCAGGAGGGCGTCGCTGACTTATGCGTCCATTCGAACCAGGGGAAGTCCTGGAGGTGCCCTCGCTCACAGATCGCGACGAAGGGCACTTGGGCGAAGAAGGGCTTGCGGCCGGAGGACTCATGCTCCTTGCAGGCCGGGCGGTTCTCCTGGTGGAGCCGGTCCTTGGCCAGCTTGCGGCAGCGCGGGCAGAAGCCCCAGGTGGGGAACCGAAGGACCGGGACGGTGAGACCGGTGTTGACCCCATCCTCCGAACGGGTGCGGTAGTCCGGAGGAGAGTAGAGCGCGTCGACACCGAGATGCTGTTCCAGGCGCCACTCGTGGATACGGAACTCTTCCTGGTTGCGGTCGTCTCCGCGCGGAAACCAGTGGTCGAGGCCTGCCGTGATGACTGACGTCCCGTCGGACAGCACGTGCATGGCCCCGGGGCCAAACGGGGCGACCATCTGGGAGCGCCGGACCTTGCCGCGGATCATGACTGTCCTTCCTGGATCGCGTACTCCGAGGTGACCTCGATCTGGCATTCGGCGTCGACGCCGCGCATGGAGGAGGGGATCGCCCAGGTCATACTCTGGGCCTGCTCGTCCGCGTACTGGCCAAGGGGGCGCAGGAGCTGGTCGCTGCTAACCATGGGCCCGAAGTCGCCCCAGTGCCCGGGCTGCCACGCCTCCCACTCCTTGCGCATCCTGTCCAGGATGTCGGCTGTGCGGTCGGCTTCTTCGGAGTCGCAGAAGTCGACCCGGTCGAGGAGAAGCTTTCTGGCCGCTTCCCAGCCTTCGGCGGGGAACGGCTGAGGCTCAAGCGCCTCCGGTCCCGTCTGCCGGATGTAGGCAACCGCGACTGCGCGCAGGGCCCGGTCCAGGGCGGGCGGGGCGAATGGGGTGGAGCTGGTCGGTTCGACCTGCGCGTACAGGCGTTCGTGGTAGCTGCGGAAGCGCTCGAAGTGGCTGCGGTCTCGGGGTTTGCCGGCCCCGTACAGGGTGACGACCAGTCCGGGAATGCGTCGTCCGACGCGACCGGTGACCTGGATGTACTGGGAGGTGCTCTTGGGCTGGCCGACAACGGCCATGAGTGAGAGACGGGGGATGTCGATGCCGACCTCAATCAGGCTGGAGGCCAGGCAGGCGTCTACGGCCCGCTGTTCGTCCGTGAGCTGCCGCTCGAGCTTCTGGATGGCTTCGGGGATCTGGTCCTGCCGGAGGCGGCTGGTCATCTCCTCGACCCAGTTGAGGTAGCGCATCCCGCTGCGGTCCGTCTCTGAGCGGTTGTTGATGGTCCTCAGGTAGTCGGGGATGTCGGACTGCATGAGCGACAGCGAGTTGCCGAGCTCACGGAGGCTGTTGAAGAAGGCGAGCAGCGTCCACCAGGGGTCGCGGAGGCCTTCGGGAAGGTCCTTGGCTGCCTGGAGCAGGGCGGCGAACGTGCGGACCTGTGTGGTCTGCATGGAGCCGAGGGCAGGGGCGTGCACGCCGATGTAGCGCCGCCCCGGCTTAAGAGTGCCGGTCTCCGGATCGCGGTCGTAGACGGCGAAGAAGGAGTCGGAGGCGTCGATGCCATGCGGCGGGAAAAGGTGCACCTGCTCACGGCCGTAAAGGGCCTTGACCTGCTCCTCGTGCCGCCGGATCGTCGCGGTGGAGGCGACGATCTTGGGGAGAATGCGCGTGCCGCCTCGCCGGTCGGTGCACAGTTCTTCGATAACGCCCTCGTAGAGGCCCGTAAGGGAGCCGAGCGGACCGGCGATGAGGTGCAGCTCGTCCTGGATGATCAACGAAGGTGGTGAGTAGGCTCGGGAGCCGTCCGAACCGAGCCCGTCGGATCCGAAGCCGAACAGGGCCCTTGCTTTGGGCCGCCAGGCAATGAGGGCGAACTTGTCCACCGTCCCGATCACGAGGGTCGGCCGGTGCTCGTAGAGGTCGTCGTCAACCACGTAGACAGGCAGTGGCGACTCCTCTGCGGAAAAGCGGCACTCATTGTCCGGGCAGATGAAGCGCACGGTTCCGCGGTACTCCGTGTACCCAGCTACGGGTGTGCGGGCCGCTGCTCCGGTGCGCCGGCCGGACCTACGGCGGCGCTGACCGTGCGCGGTATCTTCCTCCTGGCTGGGGACGGGGCCCATCTGAGCTGAGCACCAGGGACAGCGCAGTAGCAGAAACGGGTTCTCCTGCTCTCCGCGGTAGAGCCTGCCAAGTGCTGACTTCGCATCCGAGCGCCGGTTGGGAGTGGTCTCGCCACCCACCCAGATCCCGATCGAGAAGGGGACCGTTCCAAGGTCCGGTTCGTCTTCGCGCAGCTCCTCAAGCGCGCAGACGAGAGCGGCGGCGCGCAGGAATTGCTGAGCGGTCAGCAGACGCAGCGTATAACGCATGAGGACGGTGACACTCGTGTCACCTGAGCTGCGCAGACGACGGAGCAGCATGGTGAAGGCAGACAGTCCAAGATAGGCCTCAGTCTTGCCACCGCCGGTGGGGAAGTAGATGAGGTCAACAACCTCACGGTCGTCATGGAGGGGATCGGCACTTGAGGGGATGGCGGCCAGGAGGAACGCAATCTGGAAGGCACGCCAGTTCCCCTTGCCCTTGCGGCGAGCCTCGTTCTCATCCGGCTGAAGCCCCTCCACCTGGTACCGCCCGTCGACGAACCGCGTCGGACGCAGGTCGGCCCCGGAGCGCAGCTGCTGGCGCAACATGGCACGGTTCGCCATCCGGAAGGCACGGCCCACGTCGCTCCGTGCGTCACGGACCAGTTCGAGCCCTTCCCTCATACGGCCCAGAGCCTTGCGGCACCCTTCGATGTGCTGCGCCGCGGTCGGCCGGAAGCGCTCATCGAGGCCGGCAGCCTTCTCTTCGAGCCCCTCGATCCACTCCGCGTACACGCCGACGACCTGCTCCAGGCGCTCAGGACCGCCAGGACCGTCCCCAGAGAGCTGCTCCATGGAGACAGTGAGGGGGCTGCCGTTCTGCCGGATGTCGGGGGTGATGCTGGGTGCCTCGTACCAGGGCAGAGGGTCGGCCTTGGCCCAGGTGGCCCGGCCTTCTACAGGGTCGTCCCAGTCCGCGGCGCAGCCGTGCCCCACAGCGAAGGTCCGTGCTTCCCGGTAGAGCAGATTGAACGAGGCGTCGTCCGGGTGCCTCTCGGCTTCGGCAGCCTCCGGGTAGGGGGCGAGCCACCCGCCCTGCGGCTCGACGGTCATCTCGGCCTGGAACAGGCTCACAGCATCGAGTGGCTGGGTTCCGGGGACCGTCCGGTTGACGAGGGCGACTGTGATCAGCCTGCCGTCCTGGTGACTGCGCACGTTGACGATCAGCTCTAGGTCCAGCCCGTCAATGCCGCGCGAGGCGTCCGCGTCCGGCTGCGGCTTCCGCAGGACCCGATTGGCCGTGGCGATCTCGTCCGCAGACAGCTCCCAGACCGCCGTAACGGGGCTGCGTACCCACCACCGCCGCGCATCGCCCGCCACAAGCACGTTCTGGCGCCGGTAGCGGCCTCCTGTGAAAACGATGCGGAGAGCCGTACCGTTCCCGCCCGCCAGCATGAACGACAGGCCCATGGTGCTGGGACGTCGGTCGTTCGCGCCGGCGAGGTCGAAGTCGTCGTCCTCAGGCGGCCCGCCGACCGTGCGCTGCGCAGCTTCCTGCAGGCCCTCGAAGACTTTTCCGTCGAGCTCACCGTCCACGAGACCGGCGACGACCGTGCGATCCTCGTCCGCGGGCTGATCAGTGCCCTCGGCGGGGTACAGGACGCCGACGCCGTACCGCACCAGCGGGGCCCGGTCGAGGATCTCCTCTCCGGACTCGGGGTCCACCCATGGGCCGCGGGCTTCCTCCCAGTTGCCGAACTGTTCCCGGTCGAGGGACTTGCCGGCTGGCGCAGGGCCAAGCAGCTCGGCCCTCAGGGCGTCGATAACGTCCTCACGCGGACCGAGGTGGTCGCTGATGGTCATGCTGCCTTCTCCTTGAAGACCTGCTGGCGGAAGCCGGGGCGTGCGTTCTGGGACATCAGCACCGTGAGTTCGTCCCTGGCGCGGGAGGCGCCCACATAGAAGAGCGTCTGTTCGCGCGCCGACCCGAAAGAGGCGATATCAGTGAGGATGACCGCTGGGGAGTCCAGGCCCTTGAACGCGTGCACTGTCCCGTACCGCACCGCTCCCGGCCGCGGGGAGCCGAAGGGCACGAGCCGGTTTTGCCAGCGGGGGTCCTGGCAGCTGCCGGCCGCGCTCTGGTCATTACGCAGCGGTGACAGGACGACGATGTCCTCGGGCCGGAACCCTTCGCGGGTGAGCTGGGTGAGCCTGTCCGCCAGTAGCCGCTGCTGTTCCTTGCTGTCCGTCCACCACAGGTGCTCTGCGGTCCGGTCGTTGGAGGGCCGCAGCGTTCCGGCGTAGCCCGGGTCGAGGTCGGACGTCGCTTCCACGTAGAAGGTGATGTCGGGGACGCTCCTGCAGTTGTGACGCAGTATGAATACCGCTGGCTCGCCCGCTGTCCGCCCGTGGAGGGCTTCCATTCCTTCACCGCCGGAGTCATAAAGGGCCTGGCGCGTGAAGTCGCCGAAGGCCAGCCACTGGCCGCTAGACAAACCTCCGCGCAAGGAAGAGTCGAGGACGTTGAGGTAGGACTCGCGCATCAGGTCCTGTGCCTCGTCGATCACCAGCACATCGAACGTCGGGCCGTCGCGCTCCAGCAGGGCTTCCAGGGCGAGGTCGGGAAGCTCCTCTGTGAAGAACCCGTCACCTCCGCTCGCCACGGGGCGTGCAGAGGGAACCAGCCCCGCCATGTAGGAGTGAAGGTGAGCGGCCGTGATCCCTTCCACCCCGGCGGTCTCTTCCTTGAGCCAGCGGCCCAGCTGCCGGTTGAAACAGCACAGCAAGACTCTAAGACCGCTTCCGGCGAACCGCCGCGCCGCCTCCACGGCAACGAAGGTCTTGCCTGTTCCTGCGGCGCCGCGGACCAGGCACCGCCGATTGGCGGCGATCATGTCGAGCACCTCGTACTGCTGCTTGGTAAAGGTCTGAGTCTCCCGTTCCATCCGCTGCCGCCGCAGCTTGGGCGGTTCGGCAAACTCGAATGAGGGCCGAAGCGCCTCCAGGATCCGCTCGGTCTGGCCGGCGTCGGGAGCGGCGGATGCAGGGTTGAACCAGCCTCCTGTGGGAGTCGAGGTGAGGTGCGCGCGGTGGGCGTCCAGGACCCCGGTGATCAGAGCGGAAACGGGACGGCTGTGCAGGGCCACTGTGTCGATCGCCTGCCATGAGTGCCACTCCATGGGGCCTGACACCGCGAACCGGCTGTGCGTGAACAACACAGAGGAGGTCATCGGCACGGCTCCCAGCCCACCGCCGTGGCCTATGAGCTTCTCCTTGACCGCATGCATGGCCTCATCGGCCTGTTGGAATGGGCTCCTCAAGGTTGGTGGCTGGCTGCCCAACCGCCACTCGCCACTCGGGAGGCGCCTGACCTGGAGATGGGCCTTCACCTCCAGGACTAGGATTCCCTTCCCGGGCACGATGATGACGAAATCAGCCTCACCCTGGATCTGCCGTGGGTGGTTGGCTATCCCCAGCGAATGCAGCACCACCCAACCTTCCGTGCCAGGGTCATCGCGGAGCCGCTGGAATACCTCTTTCTCCCCGGGACTAGGGGTGACTTCCGGATCGAAGGCCGACGGGATCATGCGCGCCATCAGGGCACCTCCGAAGTGCGGAGCCGACAGAGGTAATGCGAGGGAACGCGCAGCTGGCCAGGGAGAACGGCGTCGACCAGAGCCACCCGCGCGCCCGAGTCCGTATCGTCCAAGGGGATCTCGCACCAGCGGTCCACCCAGAGCCGCTGCCACAAATCCCCGGAGACAGCACGCTGCACGGCCTCGGCGTAGCCCCGCCCGGCACTGCGGTGTGCATGGTCGATTCGGCCGAGGGCAGCCCAGACGTCCTGCGCCTCCCCTCTGCGGCCCAGGTAGGCCATGACAACAGCGAAGTCATCTCTACGCCGCATTCTGATGCACCAAGAGCTCGTCCAGTAGTCCAGGTTCGTTGTCACCGCGCCGCGCGCCACCAACTCCTTCGCAACCCCCCGACGGCCATCTGGATGATGGGCAATACGATCGCTCAGCTGCGTTTTCCACCCCTGTTGTAGCGCCCGCAGCATGGGTGCGTCGTCGCCCAAGACGACGTCGGCCCGCTCGATCAGGCTCTGATAGTAGGAGCTACCGCGAAGTACGACGTAGTCGCCGACCGAAATCGAGGCCCCGTCGACGGCCTCGACAGAGGGCTCATCATCCGGGTCCGACTCAACCAAAAGGATCTTGTGAACGCTGGATTCCACGGGCAGCAGGACATACGAGCCGTCGGCGAGCAGAGCCGCGCGGGCCTCCACCCCCTCATGACCGCCTTTGGCACCGTCCCGCAGAGCTTCAATGGGAAGTCCTGCGACAGCATCCTGCGCCAGGGAAACGACATCGAGATCCGTTAGCAGGGACTCTGTCGTCTCAGGCGACGTACCACCCGTGAGCTCGGACGGTGCTCCGACTGTCCTCGTGCCGCGGCGGCGTACGCGCGTTGGCATGGTGCCGCGCAGCACAGGCCCCTCGTCGAACAGCGGCTGTACGTCCAGCGGCTCACGGTAGAAGTCATAGTGGACCAGTCCGAGCCGCGCCGCTCGGGGAGCATTCAGCACACCCGGCGGAAGCCAGCCGACCGGTCCCACGACCACGGCCGAGTCATACACCTCAGCCCCCAACAGGTCACTGACCAGGCCAATCTCCACTGGGTAGTGGAGCACGCCGAACGCGCGGGCAACGGCGTCCTGGTAGAAGCGGTTGGTCACCGCCACAAGCGGCGTGCCCTTGCGGCCAGACGACAGGAACGTCATAACCCCGGACCTAAGGGGATTGGAGGAGTCCGTTCCCAGACGAGTCAAGGCCTGCGCGACGGCAGACAGCTGGCGCACCAGGTCGGCATCCGCAGCCTGCCGCAATCGAGCGCTGATGCCCGCCAAACTGTGCGCCGTTTCCTGAAGCCTGAGCTGCGCGCTATTGAGGGGCACCGGCACGGTACCGAGGAGCCACCGGACCCGCCGGATCTCGGCGCAAGCCTGCCTCCACAGGTCAGAGCTTTCCAACTCCGCTACTGCACGCAGAAACTGCGAAGCTACCCGCATGAACGAGTGCACTCCTGAGTGGTGCACAGGCTGCTCCTCGATAGCGCAGCCCGCATGCTGGTAGACCTTGTCTACCTCCCACAAACTCATCGTGCCGCCCCCCTGCTCTTCCATGCCAGCAGTTCAACTCCCGGAGGAATACGGCTGCCGAGGTCTCCGGGCACGTCGAGGTTGGCCACGCTGCGCCATCGGTTCTCGTAGAGCCCGTCCGCAGCGGCCAGCGCTGACGGGCTGGTGCGCTCGACCACGGCCACCGTCACGCTCGCGAGGCCGGCTCCAAGCCACCGCCGAACCGTTGCCGCACCGTCGAGGACGGCCACAGCCGGCTGGCAGGATCGCACCGCATCGCGGTACTCCTCCGGATCACCTCGGCTCGACAGCACCACGCTGCGATAGTGGGATCCAGGCGAGCGGACTGCGCGCAGACGCAGGAGCTCCTGCAGGGGCAATGCCGGCCCTCCGGCTGCCCCAACGACGAGCTGGGCCTCAGCCAGGACCGTGTTCCTTACCCCCACCACAACGCTGTGCAGCGAGCAGCGTCCGTAGTAGTCGGTCATCTGTCCGGCCAACAGATTCTCAGCGCCGACGGGTATTTCAAGCTCTTCGCTGAAGCGGTTGCTGCCCCTGTAGTCCTCCGGCAGGTCTGGCCAGCGGAGCAGCTGGAGCCGGTAGTCGTCTGCCGGGAACCACGAAATGGGTCCAGGACGCCGCCCAGGACTCGTGCTGCCTGCGAGTTCGTAGACCCGCCCATGATGGTTCTGAATCGCCCCGCCGAACACTCCCGTGTAAACGCGCCGCCCCTGCCCGGGGCCCTTGACCGGAATGACTCGAACACAGTTGCCGACAGGCAGGCAGGCTGCCTGCTCGAAGTTCTGCTTCGCCTCCGCAGGAACCACTTCCACCTGGGACGCCCGGTTCACAACCCCATAGGTCAGCAGCACCGCGAGGTAGTCACGCGTCGGAACGGACAGCGCCACTACCGCGTTTGAGCCCTCCTTGTGCAGGCCTGCCGCCCAATACCCGACCTCCGAGAACCATGCCGCCCACTCAGGCAGCCTCTGCCACCTGTCGCCGACCAGTGTGGACGCGCCCCGGAGTGATGTCTTGCCTCTTGCCACTGCCCAAGCCCCCACCAAGAGAACATCCCGCAGCACCGCCATCGAAGAGGCCCCCACCCCTGACAGTGCGTGGATCTTACAACATCTTCACGATTGCACGACCCCTGCTACACACTTTGAGGTGACAGGTGACAGGAAGGGAACAGTCCCTGCAGGCGCGACTGGTAAGGAGGCTCGGGCAACGCCTTAGACCTGCCATCCGACATCCGTGGTCAGCCCTACACAACCCCGGCCTCTTGGCCTCCTCCCTGCCGCAAACGGTGGACCATCTGCGGACCGGGCAGCGTCATTGGACCGGCCTGTAGCGCGTGACCTGCGCATATACCCCGGCCTGAACAGGCCTCCGGAGCCGTGTGCGCAGATTTCGAATCCTGCCGGGCGGCCAGCATGACGTGCCAGAGACCCCGTTCTCAGAAGAGACGCTGAGAACGGGGTCTTCGCGTGTGTGCGAGTGGATGAGGTGGTTCGGTGTGGTCGAGATCGGTGTCAGGGAGCGTTGGTGGATAGCGAGCGAGCCCGCCGTAAGCCACGGGTAGGGGGTGGGAGGCGGTGGGCGGGTTTTGGTGGTTCCAGCAGGGACGCGGTTGCGAAGGCGGGGGTAGGGCGCTGCGGTCGAGGTGTTCGGGAGGGGGTCGGCCGTGGGGGCTGCGTGCCCCGACGGCCGAGGCGCCTGGCAGAGGGGCGGCCGCCTGCGGCACGGGCGAGGTCGCTGCGAGGGCTTTGGGGGTTGGTGGTCGGTGGGTGGGGGTTGGTCAGGGCAGGGACAGGATCGTTCGGATGACCTGGCGGAGCATTGACTCCGGGTGGGGGGCGGGGCCCGGGGAGCGCCAGGCTACGAAGCCGTCGGGGCGGATGAGGACGGTGCCGCCGCGGGTGATGCCGTGGGACCTGGCCCAGTCGGTGCCCTCGGCGTCCGCGGGGGTCAGGTCGGCGTCGGGGCCGGCGCCCAGACGGTAGGACTTCAGGGGGACGCGGAGGTCGGTTGCCAGGCGGGTCGCCGCCTCGTGCCAGCCGGTGGGCTGGGAGGCGTCGCTGAGCAGGACGAGGGAGTCCTCGTAGAGGTCGAGGGTGGAGACGCGGTCGGCGTCTCCGCCGTCGGGGCGGTGGAGCCAGAGGTGGGGGGCGCGGCTGCCGGGGGCGCCGGTGAGGTCCAGGTTCTCGGGGACGACGGGGGTCGCCGGGTCGGCGCCGACCACGGCGCCCTGGGGGTAGCGGTAGCCGAGGGCGACGTTGAGGATGCCGCGCTGCGGGCCGCCGCCGGGGCCGGGCTTGCCTTCGGGGGCACCGCCGCCGCCCATCATCGGGGGCGGGGCGAAGCCCGGGTGGCTGTGTTCCACCGAGCGGGCCGCGGCGCGGGCGCTGGTGGCCTCGGCGACCGGGCGGCGTTCCGCGTCGTAGGTGTCCAGCAGGCCCTCGCCCGCCCAGCCCTCCAGGACCGCGGCCAGTTTCCAGGCGAGGTTGTGGGCGTCCTGGATGCCGGTGTTGGAGCCGAAGGCGCCGGTGGGGGACATCTCGTGCGCCGAGTCGCCGGCGAGGAGGACGCGGCCGGAGCGGTAGCTGCGGGCGACGCGCTGGGCGGCGTGCCAGGGGGCCTTGCCGGTGATCTCGATGTCGAGGTCGGGGTCGCCGACGGCGCGGCGGATGTGGGCGGCGACGCGGTCGTCGGTGAAGTCCTCGACGGTTTCGCCCTGTTCGGGGTGCCAAGGGGCGTGGAAGACCCAGTTCTCGCGGTTGTCGACCGGGAGGAGGGCGCCGTCCGCGTCCTCGCTGGTGAGGTAGCAGACGATGAAGCGGCGTTCGCCCACGACGTCGGCGAGGCGGCGGGAGCGGAAGGTGACGCTGATGTTGTGGAAGAGGTCACCGGGGCCGCTCTGGCCGATGCCGAGCTGCTCGCGGACCGGGCTGCGGGGGCCGTCGGCGGCGACCAGGTAGTCCGCGCGGATGGTGGTGTGCTCGCCGGTCTCGCGGCTCTTGACGATCGCCGTCACGCCGTCGGCGTCGGGCTCGAAGGAGAGCAGTTCCGTGCCGAAGCGGAGGTCGCCGCCGAGGTCCGTGGCGTGCGTGAGGAGTTCGGGCTCCAGGTCGTTCTGGCTGCACAGGCACCAGGAGCTGGGGCTAAAGCGGGCCAGGCCGCCTCCGGCGTCGATCTGCTTGAACAGCCACTCCCCCGCGTCGCCGACGAGCGTGGGTGTCTGCAGGATGCCGTGGTTGTCGGCGAGGGTGGCGGCGGCCCGGCGGATGTCCGGCTCGGTGCCGGCCACCCGGAAGAGTTCCATGGTGCGGACGTTGTTGCCGCGCCCTCGGGGGTGGATGGAGGTGCCCGCGTGCCGTTCCACCAGGGTGTGCCGGACGCCCAGCCGCCCCAGGAACACCGACATGGACAGACCCACCAGGGAACCGCCGACGATGAGGATCGGGACGCGGTGTGTACCGGCACCGATACCGGCACCGGGTCCGGTTCCGGGGGTGGCGCCGGCGGGGCGGTCGGTTCTTTCGTGCATCGTTGTTCGTCCTCCGTTGTGACAGACGCGTGGCTCGCCCCGTGACGGGTGCGCCCGGGTGTGCGCCGGGGCCCTCATGCATGCCCCGTCCGGCCCGGTGAGGCCCGCGGCGGGCCAGGCTTCACCCGCTTAACCCTCCTGGTTCGCGGTCCTCGCGGGCACGGCTCACGATCGTGCTTACTGCGACCGCCGCGCCCCGCCGACCACGGCACGGGCCGCGACGATCGCCGGACCAGTCCACGAGGAGTTCCCCGGAGAAGAGGTGGGCCGGATGACGGTCTCTCCCGTCGTAGCGACGGATGCCGTGTCGGCGGATGCCCTGTCCACTCAGGCCGCGCAGGCCGGGAAGGCCGTGGCGACACCGGCCGCCGCGGAAGCGGGCGGCGTGTCGATATCCGCGTTCGACGGAGCCCGTGTGCGCGTCGTGCTGATGCTGGACGTCCACGACGGCATGCAGCAGGAGTTCCTGAACGCCTACGAGCGCATCCGCGACCGGGTCGCCGCCGTTCCGGGACATGTCAGCGACCAGCTGTGCCAGTCCCTGGAGAATCCCACCCAGTGGCTGCTGACCAGCGAGTGGGAGAGCGCGGCGCCCTTCCTGGCCTGGGTCAACAGCGACGAGCACCTGGACACCGTCGAGCCGTTGCAGGACTGCGTCCGTGACACCCGCTCCCTGCGCTACAGCGTGCTGCGGGAGACCCTCGGCGAACCGGCTCCGGCGGCCCAGGCCGGTGCGGAGCTGCGGTCCACTCCCAGGATCGGGAGCAATGTCGTGCGGCACGCCCTGACCTTCACGGTGCGGCCCGGCAGCGAGACCGAGGTGGCCAGGCTGCTGTCCGAGTACGTGTCGCCCGACGCCCACGTGGACGAGTCCACGCGGCTGCTGCGCACCTCGCTCTTCATGCACGGCAACCGGATCGTGCGCGCCGTGGAGGTGCGGGGCGACCTGCAGGCGGCGCTGCGCCACGTCGCCCGGCAGCCCGGGGTGCGGGCGGTCGAGGACGCCCTCGACCCGCACCTGGAGCAGGAGCGGGACCTCAGGGACCCGCAGTCCGCCCGGCGCTTCTTCACCCGGGCCGCCATGCCGGCCGTCCACCACGTGGCCGCGCGAGGCGGGACCGAGGCCCGCACGCAGCGGGTGGCGCTGCTCTACCCGGCGCGGGCCGGCGCCGGTCCGGAACTGGCCCGGCTGCTCGCCCGGCAGGACGCGGCGGCCGCCGACGCCCCGGACAGTCCGGTCCTCGCCGCCACCGTCTTCCACCGCGACGACCTCGTCGTACGGCTCGTCGACGTGGACGGCGACCCCGAGGAGGCGCCCGCGTTCGTGCTGGGCCTGCACCGGTCGCCCGACGCGGCCGGGGCCTTCGGCGGGTCCGGGGTGGCGGTGGCCGAGCGGCTGCTCGACACCTCCGCCGCCGGCGTCGACGGCCCCCTGACGGAGGCGCGGAACCTGTCCCTGCTGCTCGCCGCGACCCGTATGACGCCGCTGACGGACCGGCGCTCTCCCGCCACCTGAACCAGAACCGGGCGGAACCGGCGGGACGGGCACGGCCGACGGCCCCACCCACCCGGCGGAACCGGCGCGACCGGCGGAACCGGCGCGACCGACGGAGCCTCCCGCCCCGACCATCCGCACCGGCCGCCTGCACCGGCTCACCACCGACCACCGGCCATCGGCCACCGGCACCGACCGCCGGCACCGGCCCACCACCGACCGCCGGCACCACCTCACCGACCCCGCGCCGGACCGTCGCGGTACCGGGCCCGACGGAGTGCCCGCCACCGCCCACGCGTCCGCGCGGTCTCCCGACCTCCCCACCGCCTCCCCTCACCCGGAGTGAACGACATGACAGACCAGCAGGTACGCATCGTCTCCCTCGGCGACATCGCGCCGAACCGGCGCCGAGGCGGAGACCTCCGCGCTCTCCTCACGCCCACCACCGCCGGGTCGACCAGCGGCTTCATGGGCGTGGCCATCGTGCAGCCGGGCGAGCGCATCGCCGAGCACTACCACCCGTACTCCGAGGAGTTCGTGTACGTCACGGACGGCGCGCTGGAGGTGGACCTGGACGGGGTGCCGCACGCCCTCTCCACCGGACAGGGTCTGCTGATCCCGCAGGACATGCGCCACCGCTTCCGCAACACGGGGGACACCGAGGCCCGGCTCGTCTTCCACCTGGGTCCGCTGGCCCCGCGGCCGGAGATCGGGCACGTCGACACCGAGGACGCGGCGGGCAACCCGCTGCCGCTCCCGGACCACGCCGGGTGTGCCGGGCACGAGCGTCCCGCCGCCGCGGCCGAGGCGGTGTCATGACCCGGCGTCGGGTCGCCGTCACGGGCATAGGCGTCGTCGCCCCGGGCGGGATCGGTGTGCCCCAGTTCTGGGGGCTGCTGTCCGACGGCCGTACGGCGACGCGCCGCATCTCCCTCTTCGATCCCGCCGGGCTGCGTTCGCAGATCGCCGCCGAGTGCGACTTCGAGCCGCTGGAGCACGGGCTGGACCTCGCCACGGTCCAGCGCAGCGACCGCTACGTGCAGTTCGCGCTGGTCGCCGCCGCCGAGGCGGTACGGGACGCGCACCTCGACATGGCGCGGGAGGACCCGTGGCGGGCCGGTGCCACGCTGGGCACGGCGGTCGGCGGCACGACCCGGCTGGAGCACGACTACGTGCTGGTGAGCGAGCGCGGCTCGCGCTGGGACGTCGACGAGCGGCGGGCCGAGCCGCACCTGGAGCGGGCCTTCACCCCGGCGACACTGTCGTCGGCCGTCGCCGAGGAGTTCGGCGTGCGGGGGCCGGTGCAGACGGTGTCCACCGGGTGCACCTCCGGTCTGGACGCGGTGGGGTACGCCTACCACGCCGTGGCCGAGGGCCGTGTCGACGTGTGCCTGGCGGGCGCGGCGGACTCGCCGATATCGCCCATCACGATGGCCTGCTTCGACGCCATCAAGGCGACCTCGCCCAGCAACGACGACCCCGCGCACGCCTCCCGGCCCTTCGACGCCGACCGCAACGGCTTCGTGATGGGCGAGGGCGCCGCGGTGCTGGTCCTGGAGGACCTGGAGCACGCCCGGGCCCGCGGTGCGCACGTGTACTGCGAGATCTCCGGCTACGCGACCTTCGGCAACGCCTACCACATGACCGGGCTGACCAAGGAGGGCCTGGAGATGGCGCGGGCCATCGACACGGCGCTGGACATGGCCGGGCTGGACGGCTCCGCCATCGACTACGTCAACGCGCACGGCTCCGGCACCCAGCAGAACGACCGGCACGAGACCGCGGCCGTCAAGCGTTCGCTGGGCGAGCACGCCTACGCGACGCCGATGAGCTCCATCAAGTCGATGGTGGGCCACTCGCTCGGCGCGATCGGCTCCATAGAGCTGGCCGCGTGCGTCCTGGCGATGCACCACCAGGTGGTGCCGCCCACGGCCAACTACACGACCCCCGACCCGGAGTGCGACCTCGACTACGTGCCGCGCGAGGCGCGGGAGCGGACGCTGCGGCACGTGCTGTCCGTGGGCAGCGGCTTCGGCGGCTTCCAGTCCGCGGTCGTGCTGAGCGGTTCCGAAGGAGGGCTGCGATGAGCGGACCACAGCGGGCCCGGCGCCCGGCGCAGGACGCCGGTGAACGCCCGGCACAGGACGCGAGAAGGAGCCCGGCGCGGGACGGGGACAGGCGTGCCGTCGTCACCGGCCTCGGCGTGGTGTCCCCGCACGGTCTCGGTGCCGAGGCGCACTGGAAGGCGGTCGCGGACGGCGCGAGCAGTCTCGGGCCGGTCACCCGCGAGGGCTGCGAGCACCTGCCGCTGAAGGTGGCGGGCGAGGTGCGCGGCTTCGACGCGGCCGAGACGGTCGAGGGGCGCTACCTCGTCCAGACCGACCGGTTCACGCACTTCGCGCTGACGGCGACCGAGATGGCCCTGGAGGACGCCCGGTTCGGCCGGGCCGACGTCGAGTCGCCGTACTCGGTCGGGGTGGTCACCGCGGCCGGTTCGGGCGGTGGCGAGTTCGGGCAGCGGGAGCTGCAGAACCTGTGGGGTCAGGGGTCGCGGTACGTGGGCCCGTACCAGTCGATCGCCTGGTTCTACGCGGCCAGCACCGGCCAGATCTCCATCCGCAACGACTTCAAGGGCCCGTGCGGTGTGGTGGCCGCCGACGAGGCGGGCGGCCTGGACGCCCTGGCCCACGCGGCGCTGGCCGTGCGGGGCGGCACCGACACGGTGGTGTGCGGTGCCACGGAGGCTCCGCTCGCCCCGTACTCCATCGTCTGCCAGCTGGGTTACCCGGAGCTGAGCGGGGCCGGTGAACCCGACCGTGCCTACCGCCCGTTCACCGAGGCGGCCTGCGGTTTCGCGCCGGCCGAGGGCGGTGCCGTGCTGCTGGTCGAGGAGGAGCGGGCGGCCCTGGAGCGCGGGGCGGACGTGCGGGCGACGATCGCCGGGCACGCGGCGACCTTCACCGGGCCCTCCCACTGGGCCGAGTCCCGGGAGGGGCTGGCGCGCGCGATCCGGGGCGCGCTGGCCGAGGCCGGGTGCCGTCCCGAGGAGGTGGACGTGGTGTTCGCCGACGCGCTCGGTGTGCCGGAGGCCGACCGGGCCGAGGCGCTGGCCCTGGCCGACGCGCTCGGTCCGCACGCCCGGCGGGTGCCGGTCACCGCGCCCAAGACCGGTACCGGACGGGCGTACTGCGCGGCACCGGTGCTGGACGTGGCGACGGCGGTGCTCGCCATGGAGCACGGGCTGATCCCGCCCACCCCGCACGTGTTCGACGTCTGTCACGACCTGGACCTGGTCACCGGCCGGGCCCGGCCCGCCGAGCCACGCACGGCGCTGATCCTCGGCCGCGGGCTCATGGGCTCCAACGCGGCGCTCGTCGTGCGCCTCGGCGGCACCGCGCCGCGCACCGCGTGAGGGCCGGCACCGGGCACGAGGACCGACCCACGCCAACCCGAGTGAGCGCCGGCCAGGGGCCGGGCGCCACCCCGAGTGAAGGAGGACCCGCATGACCGACCAACTGGACTACCAGGTGACCGTCGAGGAGCTGTCGGCGCTGATGAAGCGCACCGCCGGCGTGCACGTCGACCCGGTCACCCTCCGGCAGCAGGCCGACGACGGCTTCGACACCTTCGGCCTGGACTCCCTCGGCCTGCTGGGCATCGTGGCCGAGCTGGAGAAGCGGTACGGGCTGGGCCTGCCGGAGCAGGCCGAGCGCTGCAAGACGCCCGCGGATTTCCTCGCGCTGGTCAACGGCGCCCTGAAGACGGGAGTGTGAGATGGCAGGTCACACCGACAACGAGATCTCCATCGCCGCGCCGATGGAGCTGGTCTGGGACATGACCAACGACATCGACAACTGGCCGCGGCTGTTCAGCGAGTACGCCTCCGTGGACGTGCTGGAGCGCGACGGCGACCGGGTCACCTTCCGGCTCACCATGCACCCGGACAAGGACGGCAAGGTGTGGAGCTGGGTGTCCGAGCGGGTCGCCGACCCGACGACCCGTACGGTGCGCGCCCACCGGGTCGAGACCGGCCCCTTCCAGTACATGAACATCGTCTGGGAGTACGCGGAGACCGCGGACGGCACCCGGATGCGCTGGATCCAGGACTTCGCGATGAAGCCGGACGCCCCGGTGGACGACGCCTGGATGACGGACAACATCAACCGCAACTCGCGGACGCAGATGGCGCTGATCCGGGACCGGATCGAGCAGGCCGCGGGCGAGCGGCGCACCGCCGCGGCACTCGCCGACTGAATCCGCCGGGCCGGGTCGACCGGCCCGGCGCCCCGTGACCCCGAGGAAGGGCACCTCCCCATGCACCACACCCTGATCGTCGCCCGGATGGTCCCCGGCGCGGCACCGGACATCGCGAAGGTGTTCGCCGAGTCCGACAGCGGCGAGCTGCCCCACCTGGTGGGCGTCAACCGGCGCAGTCTCTTCGAGTTCGGTGACGGCGTGTACATGCACCTCATCGAGAGCGACGAGGACCCGGCCCCGGCGATCGGCCGGCTGACCGGGCACCCGGAGTTCCGCAAGGTCAGCGAGCGGCTGGAGCCGTACGTCTCGGCGTACGACCCGGCGACCTGGCGCGGTCCGAAGGACGCGATGGCACGCTGCTTCTACCGCTGGGAGCGCACCGCCGTCGGCTGACGGACCGACGGTCGACGCATCGCGCCGGGGCCGCCCGCTCGTGCCGGGCGGCCCCGGCGCGCGCGTGCGTGTCCGGGGGACCGTCCACCGCTGCCCCCTTTCCTGTCCGCAGCTCGCGGACCGTCCAGGAGGGTGAAGGGTTGTACGCGCGGAACCGAACAGGTGTGTGAGAAGCCCCACGTGAGTGCCGGTGATGTTTCGGCATGTCCTTCCGCTTTGATCTTGGGGGCGACAAAAGCACAGAGGAGTCCGCTGTGCGCGCCCCCGCCGACCAGGAGAGAGGACACGCGTCGTGGGCCGACCCACCGCCCGCCGGACCCGCCGACGACCGACGCCGGGTGGTGAGCGGCGCGTGTCCCGCGCCCGCGCCCGACGCCGTCGCGGATCGGCCCGCCTCGTCCTGGCCGGCCTGGCCTCCGGTGCCGTCCTGCTCGCGGCGGGCGCCGCCGTCGCGCACTGGCGGCACACCCGTCCCCCGGTGACGGACGATCAGGCGGCCGACGTGGCCGACGCCCTGGACGCCGCCGGCCGCACGGACGCCCCCGACGCCCCGTCCGGGTCGCCGTCCGGGAGGACCGCGGGCCCGTCCGGGTCGCCGTCCGTGAAGGCGTCGCCCTCCGCGTCGCCCTCCCCCTCCACCGTCGCCGTTCCCGCGACCGGCCCCGGCACCTTCGTCACCGCCGAGGCCGACGGCTCCACCGTGGGCACCGGCAGCCGCGTACGCCGTTACAAGGTCCTGGTGGAGGAGGGCATCGACATCCGGCCGAGCGCCGCCGCGGCCGAGATATCCGACGTGCTCGCCGACCGTCGCGGCTGGACCAGGGACGGGATCAACTCCTTCCGGCTGGTGAGTTCCGGGTCGTACGACTTCGTGGTGAAGATCGCCACGCCGGGCACCGTCGACGAGATCTGCGGCGCCTACGGCCTGCTCACCCGGGGCGAGGTGAACTGCGCGGTCGGCACGGACGTCGTGGTGAACCTCAAGCGCTGGGTGCTGGGCTCTCCCCAGTTCGACGGGCCCATCGGCGACTACCGGGCGCTGATCATCAACCACGAGGTCGGTCACCGCCTCGGCCACGGCCACGAGACCTGCCCCGGGCCGGGCCTGCCCGCACCGGCGATGATGCAGCAGATCAAGGGACTCAAGGGCTGCGTCGCCAACGCCTGGCCCTACGACCGGGACGGCAACTACCTGAGCGGGCCCTCGGTTCCCTGAGCGGGCCCTCGGCCGGTTCGCGGGACAGCGCTCCCGTGAGCGGCGATGATCGGCCCATGACCACGACACCGCGTTTCGACCCCCGCGCCCTGCTGGCCGAGAGCCGGCTCGGCGTGCTCGCGACGATCAAGGCGGACGGCCGCCCGCAGCTCTCCCCCGTCCAGCCCGCCTACGACCCGGAGGCGGACGTCATCCGCGTCTCGACCCGCGACGGGCTGGCCAAGACGGCGAACCTGCGCCGGGACCCCCGCGCCACTCTGGAGGTGACCGCCCCCGACGGCAGGTCCTGGGCCACCGCCGAGGGCGTCGCCACCCTCACCGGACCGGGCACCGACCCGCACGGTCCGGAGGTGGAGGCGTTGGTGGAGTACTACCGCGCGGCCGCCGGCGAACACCCGGACTGGGACGAGTACCGGGCGACGATGGTGTCCGACCGCCGGGTGCTGCTCACGATCCGGGTCGAGCGGGTCTACGGGGCCGACATCGGCTGAACGGAAGTTCCCCGCCGCGGCGGTGAAGGATCCGCGCCTCTTCTCCGTACCTGATGGCGTACCCGTCCGCCCCCTCCGCGTCCCCGGACGCGGAGGAGACGTCCACGTCGCCCTGGAGGCACCATGCGGCTGTCCCGCAGCAGGATCGGAGTCGTCGTCCTGTTCGCCACGATGACCCTGACCCTCACCGCGCTGGCCTTCCCGGCCGTGCTCGGTCTGGACAAGCCCGACGGGAACCAGAACCGGGTGATCGCCAGTACGAAGTTCGGGCCGCTCACCGAGGCCGACCGGGACTTCGTGGTGAAGGTGCGCGCGGCCGGGTTGTGGGAGTACCCGCTGGGCGAGATGGTGATGGAGCGCGGCACCACGAAGGAGATGAAGACGGCCGGCGAGCACCTGGTCGTCGGGCACGCCGGGCTGGACGCGATGTGCCGGGAGATCTCCCCCGAGTTGGGGATCACGCTGCCCAACCGGGCCTCGCCGCAGCAGGAGGGCTTCGTGGCGACGGTGGACGCGAAGACCGGCGGGGAGTTCGACTCGTCGGCCGTGAACATCATGCGGGTGACGCACGGCCAGATCTTCCCGGCCATCGCCAAGATCCGGGCCACGACGAAGAACACGCTGGTGCGGCAGCTGGCCGACCTGGCCAACGACACGGTGCTGGACCACATCACGGTGCTGGAGAAGACCGGGCTGGTCGAGTACGACAAGGTCACCTTCCAGCAGACCGGTCCGGCGAAGCTGCCCAGGGAGAAGGTCACCCCTCCCCCGCCGCAGCCCGGTGAGCGGGTGCTGGTGCTCAAGCCGCGGCCCGACCTGGACGTGAACACCGCCTCGCCGACGCCCGCGCCGTCACCGGCGACCGGGTGAGCCACGCCCCGGGCGCGGGTGGGTGTCAGGTGTCGCGGGCCGCGGTGACGTCGGCGGCCCAACCCAGTGGATGAGGTCCGGCCGGCGCCGGGAGCGGGGGCTCGCCGCCCGCCTCGCTGAAGGCGGTGAGCGCCTCGATCAGGGCCGCCCGCTGGTGCGGCGCGAGCCGTTCGACGATGGCGGCGACCTCGGCGCGCCGCCGGGCGCTGACGTGCTCGACGGTGCGCCGGCCCTCGTCGGTCAGGCGCAGCAGGGTCTCGCGCCGGCTGTCGGGATTGGTCTGCCGGTCGGCGAGGCCGGCCGCGATCAGCCGGTCGACCATGCGCATGGCCGTCGACGGGGCGACCTGGAGATGGTCGGCGAGCGCGACCAGCTTGGTGGCGCCCCTGGTGAAGAGCACCATCAGCATCCGGAACTGGGGCAGCGTCACCCGCTCCTCCACCTCGGCGAGCGACCGCGCGGAGACCGCCACCAGCAGTCGGGACGCGGCCAGCACCGCCCCGGTGACCGCGTCGACGTCGTCCAGGCCCCCGTCGGGCAGCTCACGCTCCGGCATGGGTCCTTTCTACCGTGCCGCCGCCACCCCTCACCCACCTGACCGGCACAGCGGTCACCGGCGGATCGCCCCCGCGCCACGTCTCCCGCCGGCCCGCGCGTCCGGCCCGCACGTCCTCCACCGGCCGAAGGGAACGGCGGCCACCGCCCGTACATCTTTCCCCTGTGGAAGGGTGGAGTCGGATTCCGGGACGCGGAGGACGGCGATGACACGACGCACACCCCCGGCGGCGCCGGGAACGGCCCGGCATGCCCACGCGTTCACGGATTTGGCGGTGGACGGTCAGCGGGCGCCGCTGCGTGGGGCGAAGAAGGAAGGAAGAGCGGGATCATGACCGCTTCCGGGCCGGACGGCGGCGCGACGCCGAACGAACCGCACGAGCCGGGCGGTGTGCCGCATGTGCCGGGCGGTGTGCCGCACGTGCCCGAGGACGTCTGGCGCAGGTTCCTGGAGGACGACGAGCGCGCCATCCGCGCCTCGGCCCTGCGGGAGCCCGCCGCACGGGAGCGGACGCCGGAGTGGCGTCCGGCGCCGCCGCCCGCCGCGGTCGGCGAACTGTGGCGGCCGGAGGACCCCTGGCCCGGACCCGCCTGGCGCGAGCTGGACCGCCGGGCCCGCGTCCGGCGCGTCTGCCGGGTCCTCGGGACGGCCGCCGCCGTGGCCCTCGCGCTGACCGCCTGGTCGCAGCTGTCCACCGGCCCCGGGGCCCCCGGCGGGGAGCCGGCCGACACGATCGGGCGGCGCCTGGAGGAGAGCCCCGTGCTGCCCTCGGCCGCCACTCCCGCGCCCACCGCTTCCGCGTCGACCGGCCCGGCGGTCTTCGAGCCCGACCCGTCGGCCGTGCCCCGGGCTTCCCTCACCTCCTGGACGATCGACTGAGCACCCGTCCGGCGGGGTGAGGCGGCGTTCGGTCCCGACGCCGGGCGAGCCGACCGGCAAAGCGGGCCGTGGGCACGTCGACGTCCGGCACCCGCCGAGGCGTCAGGCGCCGCGCCTGCGGGACGACGCCGTCTTCTTGGCGGCGCCCTTGCCGGCCGTGCTCCCGGCGGTCGCCTCGGCCGCGGTCTTCCGGGCGGTGCTCCGGTCCGGTGTCTTCTGCGCGGTCTTCGCCGACTTCGCCGTCTTGGCTGTGTGCGCTGTGGGCGCTGCGTGTGCTGTCTTCGCCGACTTCGCCGTCTTCTCGTCCGTCTCCGCCGTCGACTTCCGGGCGGCGGACGTCGACTTCCTCGCCTGCGTCTTCCCGGCCGCCGTCTTCCCGGCCGCCGTGGACGTCGACTTCTTGCCGCCGGTCTCCTTGGGCGTCCGCCGGGCCGGCCGTTCGCGTCGCTCCAGGGTCCTGACCTCGGCCGTCCCGGTGTCCTCCCCGCCCCGGGACTCCCGGGCCGCCCGCACGCTGCTCTCCAGCGCGGCCATCAGGTCGAGCACCTTGCCGGGCTCCGCGGGCCCGGGCGCCTCCGGGGGCGCCTCGCCGGCCGCCTTGGCGGCGATGACCTCCTCCAGCGCCTCGCGGTACTCGTCGTGCAGGTCGTCCAGGTCGATCTCGCCGAGCGTGTCCATCAACGCGTCGGCCAGGTCCAGCTCCTGCTCGCGGACGGTGACCCCGGCGTCGGGGGCGACGCCCTCGGGGGTGCGCACCTCGTCCGGCCACAGCAGCCCGTGCATCACGATGGCGTCGCCGGAGACCCGGAGCATGCCCAGGCGCTCGCGGCCCCGCAGCGCGAACTTGGCGATGGCGACCCGGTCGCTGCGGCCCAGCGCCTCGCGCAGCAGCGTGTACGGCTTGGCCGCGGGCGCGCCGCTCGCCGCGAGGTAGTACGCGGTGCCCATCTGGAGCGGGTCGATGCGCTCCCGCGGCACGAACGCCACGATCTCGATCGTCCGCGCGGTCGGGATCGGCAGGTGGGACAGGTCCTCGTCGGTGATCGGGATCATCGAGCCGTCGGCGTCCTCGTACGCCTTGCCGATCTCGGCCTGGCTCACCTCGCGGTCCTCCAGCTCGCAGACCTTGCGGTAGCGGATGCGGCCGCCGTCCTCGGTGTGGATCTGGCGGAAGGAGACCGCGTGGCTCTCGGTCGCGTTCATCAGCTTGACCGGGATGCTGACCAGGCCGAAGGAGATGGCGCCGTTCCAGATGGATCGCACGTGCCGCACCCTTCCTGTCGGCCGACCGCCGGACGACCGTCGGGCGGTTTGTCGGTGTTTCGTGAGATTGTCATGGTATGGCGCCTATCACTGAGGTGGAGGGGCGGCGGGTCGCCCTCAGCAATCTGGACAAGGTGCTGTATCCGGAGACCGGCCTGACCAAGGGCGAGCTGCTGCACTACTACGCGACGACCGCCGGGGTGCTGCTGCCGCACCTGCGGGACCGTCCGGTCTCCTTCCTGCGCTACCCGGACGGTCCGGACGGTCAGGTGTTCTTCTCCAAGAACGTGCCGCCGGGTACGCCCGACTGGGTCACCACGGCCGAGGTCCCCCGTTCGGAGGGGCCGGCCCGGATGGTGCTGGTGCAGGACCTCGCGAGCCTGATGTGGGCGGCGAACCTGGTGACCGAGTTCCACACCCACCAGTGGACCGCGGCCGACCCCGACGAGGCCGACCGGCTGGTCTTCGACCTCGACCCCGGCCCGCCCGCGACCGTCGTGCACTGCTGCGAGGTGGCGCTGTGGCTGCGGGAGCGGCTGGCGGCGGACGGGATCGAGGCGTACGCCAAGACCTCCGGTGCGAAGGGGCTGCACCTGCTGGCGGGGGTGCGGGGGGCGTCGTCGGAACGGGTCTCGGAGTACGCGAAGGCGCTCGCGGTGGAGGCGGAGCGGGCGCTGCCGCGGCTGGTGGTGCACCGGATGACGCGGAGTCTGAGGCCGGGCAAGGTGTTCGTGGACTGGAGCCAGAACGCCGCCCGCAAGACCACCGCCACCCCGTACACGGTCCGGGCCCGCGCGGTGCCGGCCGTCTCCACGCCGGTGACGTGGGAGGAGGTGGCCGGGTGCCGGCGCGCGGAGCAGTTCGTCTTCCGCACGCAGGACGTGGGACCGCGGGTCCAGGACCACGGCGATCTGCTGGCGCCGCTGTTCGAGCGGCGGCGGGCGTCCGCGCTGCCCTGACCCGCGCCGCCGCCCCCGCGCGCTCCCGCCCGGCCCGGCGCCTGCCGGGCGGGGCCGTCAGACGTGGGCCCAGGTACCGCGGTCCCGCGCCATGGCGTGCAGGGCCTCCACGTCCGCCGGTTTGAGCGTCCCGCCGAGCCGGGCCAGGCCGGGCAGCTCCCCGTCCGTGAGGACCCGGACCGAGCGCGGCGGCTGCTCGACGCTCACCTGCGCCGGTTCGACCAGGACCAGGACGGCGTGCACCTCGGCCGTCAGCGCGTGGGAGGCGCGGTCCGCGTCGGCGCGGACCCGGCGCAGCAGGGGAAGGGGCTCGCGGCGGCCCGGCGCGACCAGCGGGCCGTCGATGCGGACGCGTTGCCGGCGGGCGGGGAGCGTGTGCACGGCGAAGAGACCGCCGGGACCGATCAGCAGGTGGTGGAGGCGGTCGCCGCCGGGCAGCGGGACGGAGTGCAGGGTCCGCCAGCCGGCGCCGTCGAGGCGGTCCAGGGCCGTGCCCACCGTCTGCTCGGCGGCCAGCGCACGGCGCCGCGGGTCGGGGCGCAGCCGGTGCGCGGGGCCGGGCTCGCGCTCCAGCGCGACCAGAAGCGCCTCACCGGGCCGGTTGGGGGCGAGGTCGTCGTCGGGGTGGAGGGTGAGCCGGGCCAGCTCGGCGGGGGTGGGGACCGGCGGCGGGCCCACCGTGACCGGGCCGGTGAGGAAGGGGCCGAGCGCTTCGAGGACGTCGCCCTCGCGGTCCTCGCGCAGCAGGTTGACGCGGGCGCTCTCGCGGTCGTACCAGGCGACGTTGCCGCCGTCCGGGAGGCAGACGTAGAGCCGTTCCCGGCCGTGCCGCCGGGTCGGTACGACGCGCAGTCCGGTCATGCACCATCACCCCACGACCATGGGAACAGGCGGGGTGCTGCGGGGGCAAGAACCGGGCTACCTTTGACGGGAGTCGGGAAGATCGGTGTGGGGTAGGTCCTGGGGTGGGCTTGGGGAGGCGCCGTTGCGTACCCGTGGGAAAGGACCCGACGTGCCGGCTCCGGGCCGGCCGTGGACGGAGATCGTGCCGGGGCTGTGGATGGGCGGGCACGAGTGCCGGCGGCAGGCCGGAGGGCTGGAGACCGTCGTCGTACGGGACGAGTTCGACCTCGTGCAGACACTGCTGCGGCTGCCCGGACACGGGCCCGACCCCGGTGTCGAGCACCAGGTGTGGCCGATCCCCGACGGCCCCCTGGACGGCACCCAGCTCGCGGGGGTGATCCGGCTGGCCGAGGCCGCGGATGCGGCGCTGGACGCCGGCCGCACGGTCCTCGTCCGCTGCTTCCACGGGTACAACCGCTCCGGCCTCGTCGTCGCGCACACGCTGATGCGCCGGGGCAGCACCGCCGAGGAGGCGGTTCGGCTGATCCGGGCCAGGCGTTCGCCGTGGGCGCTGCACAACGAGCTGTTCGTGGAGTACCTGCGGACCGGCCTGGACACGGTGCGGCTGCTGGAGGACCTGGCCGAGTAGCCCGCCGCGCGGGGCCGCGCGCAGAATGGACTTCCGTACGAATGATCTACGAATGATCACCGAACGCCAGGAGTGCAGTGGTCCCGAGCCGCCGCGGGCGTCCCGCCCGCGTCCCAGCCGTCCTCGCGCTGCTCGCGGCGGTGGCGGCCGGCGGGGCGCTGGCGGCGTGCGGTGACGCGGGCGGACTGCGCGGCGCGGGCGCGACACCGGCCGCGCAGAGCCCGGCCCGGCTCTGGCCCGACCTGACGCCGGCGTCGACTCCGGCCTACGACATCGGCGAGGTCGACAACGAGACCGTTCAGGGCGTGGCCGTCCCCGGCGGCGACATCCGCCGGACCGATCCGGTGGCGGCCGTGCGCGCCGAGATCGCCGCGCACCCCGACGAGTACGAGGGTGCCGGGGCGCCGTACCGCGAGACGGCCGACCGGATGGCGGACTGCGGCGGGGGTGCCGGGAGCGGCCGGTGCCCGGTGCTGCGGCCGTACTACCGCGACCTGACGGGCGACGGGCGCCCCGAGATGACCCTGGGCTTCCGGCTGCTGCCGGAGGAGCTGACCGCCGTGCGCGTCTACACGGCCGACGGGGGCCGGCTGGTGCGGATCATGTCCTACGAGGACGCGGTCAGCGCGGTCGAGCTGGCCGGCCGGACGGTGATCGTCCGTTCGCCGTCGGAGGTCGCGGGCTACGAGTACCGGCTCCAGTGGACGTGGGACCCCGACCAGCGGGCCATGCTGCTCACCAGCGACGAGATGCTGCGCACGGACGACGGCGGCCGGCACACCGGGCGCCCGTCGGCGACGCCGACCCCCTCCCCGGCTCCGTCCTCCGCCGCCACCGGCTCCCCGTCGGCGGGCTCCCGGTGAGGCTCCCCCTGCTCCGGTGGACCGGCCCGCTCGCGGTGCGGGCGGCCGTCTTCATCACCGTGATGTGCTGCGCGCTCGCCGCCCTGCTCGGTGTCCTGGTGCACGTCTCGGTGACCAACCAGACCGTGGGCGAGGCCCGCGACACGGCTCTGGCCCGGCTGCGGGAGGCGACGGATGCCTACGAGGCCGGGGACCCGCTGCGGCGCGGGGCGGGCGTCGATCCGGCGGGGCTGCCCGAGCGGCTGCGGGAGCTGGCCGTGTCGGGCCGGCGCGGCACGATGGTCGCCGACTACGAGGGCCGGCCCACGATGTGGGCGGCGGGTCCGGCCGCCGGTGGCCGGGCGCTCGCGGTGCGGATCGACCACACCCAGGGCGAGCGCACCATCGACGGCCTCGACAGCGCCATCGTGTGGTCGTCGGCGCTGGCGATCGGGGCGACGCTGCTGGTGGGGGCGTTCGCCGTGACCCGGGTCACCAGGCGGCTGCACACCACGGCGCGGGTGGCGCGGCGGATCAGCGCGGGCGACCTCGACGCGCGGGTCGGCGATCCCCGTGCCCTGGACCCGTCCCGCCCGCAGGACGAGGTGGCCTCGGTCGCCGCGGCGCTGGACTCCATGGCGGCGTCCCTGCAGGGCAAGCTGCTGGCCGAGCAGCGTTTCACGGCGGACGTGGCGCACGAGCTGCGCACCCCGCTCACCGGTCTGCACGCGGCGGCCGAGCTGCTGCCGCCGGGCCGCCCCACCGAGCTGGTCCAGGACCGGGTGGCCGCCCTGCGCACGCTCACCGAGGACCTGCTGGAGATCTCCCGGCTGGACAGCGGGCGCGAGCGGCTGGAGCTGGACGCGGAGCCGCTGGGCGAACTGGCCGCGCGGGTGGTCCGCGGCTCGGGCACGGACACGCGCGTGGACGTCGTACGGGACGCGCGGGTGGAGACCGACCGGCGGCGGCTGGAGCGGGTGCTCGGCAATCTGGTCGGGAACGCGCACCGGCACGGTCGGGGGCCGGTGGTGCTGACCGTGGACGGCCCGGTGATCACCGTGCGGGACCACGGGAGCGGCTATCCGGAGTACCTCCTGGCCCACGGGCCGCAGCGGTTCCGCACCGAGAGCGGGACGAAGGGGCACGGGCTCGGGCTGACCATCGCGCTCGGCCAGGCGGAGGTGCTGGGCGCCCGGCTGGAGTTCGCCAACCCGCCGGACGGCGGAGCGCTCGCGACCCTGACCCTGCCGCAGCAGCAACAGCAACACTGACACCGCCTCAGCGGCCCCCACTCGGCCGGAGGACGGGGCCGCGCACCGATGGCGCAGCGCGACGGGCGGACCTCACCCGCCGCTCCTAATGTGGCGATCAGTCACCTTCGACCGCCATTGGCACCTTTGAGCCCCTGAGCTTCCGCCCCGTCCGCTTCCCGGGAGGTACTCCCATGTCCCTGCTGAACGCACTGTCCCCGCGCTCCTCCCTCGTCCGCGGGCTGGCCGCCACCGTCGCCGCGGGCGCGCTCGCCACCGCCGCGGCCGTCGCCCCCGCCGTCGCCGACGACGGGTGGGGCGGCGGGAGCCCGGGCTCCGACAACACCTTCGCCGGCCCCACCGGCGGCAACGGCGGCGACGGCGGCGACTGGGGCGGCGACGGAAACCAGGAACAGGGCCGCTACCGCGGTGTGGTCACCGCCGACCGGCTCGCCCTGCGCACCTCGCCGACCCGCGGCGGAGAGGTCATCCGGTACGCCCACCGGGGCGAGACCGTCCGCATCCACTGCAAGACCCCGGGCGACAAGGTGCACGGCAACCCCCTCTGGTACCTCCTCACGGACGGCACCTGGGCCTGGGGCGCGGCCCGCTACATCGACAACATCGGTCCCGCGCCGCGCTGGTGCTGATGCGAACGACCCCCACACCACACCATTTGGGTAAGTTCCGGACATGACCAAGGCCGGAACCGGAACCGGAATCACCGTGGCCCAGGCGGACACGCCCGCTCCCGTCGCCCGGCTCCCCCGGCGTCGGGGCATCGAACTCGCGCTGATCCTGATGGCCGTACTGCTGTCGGTGTTCGGCTACTGCAACGTCGGTCTCGCCCAGCACGGCACCCTCCCGCCCGGCGCCGCCGGTTACGGCGCCGGGCTCGGCGTGCTCGCCCTCCTCGCCCATCTGGCGGTACGGCTGCGCGCCCCGTACGCCGACCCGCTGCTGCTGCCCATCGGCGTCCTGCTCAACGGGCTCGGACTGGTGCTGATCTACCGCCTCGACCTGGAGACGCCGGGCGACCGGGCGGCCCCCACCCAGCTGGTGTGGTCGACGCTGGGAGTCGCGCTGTTCATCGTGGTCGTCCTGCTGCTGCGCGACCACCGCGTCCTGCAGCGCTACGCCTACGTCTGCGTGGCCGCCGCGCTCGTCCTGCTCACCGTGCCGATCTTCTTCCCGGCGGTGAACGGCGCCCGCATCTGGATCCGGATCGAGGGCTTCTCCATCCAGCCCGGCGAGTTCGCCAAGGTGCTGCTCGCGGTGTTCTTCGCCGCGTACCTGGCCGCCAACCGCAGCGCGCTGGCGTACGCGGGCCGCCGGGTGTGGCGGCTGCAACTGCCCACCGGCCGCGTCCTCGGACCGATCGTGGCGGTGTGGCTGGTCAGCGTCGGCGTCCTGGTCCTGGAACGCGACCTCGGCACCTCGCTCCTCTTCTTCGGCCTGTTCGTGGTCCTGCTCTACGTCGCCACCGGACGCACCGGCTGGATCGCGGTCGGCCTGCTGCTGGCCTCGCTGGGCGCGGTCGCCGTCGGCTGGCTGGAGCCGCATGTGCACAGCAGGGTCGAGGACTGGCTGCACCCGTTCGCGTCGATCGAGGCCGGGCGGGGACCCAACCAGCTCGCCCAGTCCCTCTTCGCCTTCGCGGCGGGCGGAGTGACCGGCACCGGCCTCGGCCTCGGGCACTCCGTGCTGATCGGATTCGCCGTCAAGTCGGACTTCATCCTGGCGACCGCCGGTGAGGAACTCGGCTTCCTCGGACTGACCGCGATCTTCCTGCTGTACGCGCTGCTGGTGGAGCGCGGCTACCGGGCCGGGCTCGCCGCCCGCGACCCCTTCGGCCGGCTGCTCGCGGTCGGCCTCTCCTCGATCGTGGCGCTCCAGGTCTTCGTCATCGCGGGCGGGGTGACCGGGCTGATCCCGCTGACCGGCATGGCGATGCCCTTCCTCGCGCAGGGCGGCTCCTCGGTCGTCACCAACTGGGCGATCGTGGCGCTGCTGATCCGGGTGAGCCACGCGGCACGGCGGCAGGCGGCCCCGTGACCCGGCACATCCGGCACGCCGCCGCCTTCTGCGCCCTGCTGCTGGTCGCGCTGGTGGTGAACGCGGCCCGGGTGCAGATCGTCCAGGCCCCGGAGTACGACGACAACCCGGCCAACCGCCGCCCCGACATCGCCCGCTACCAGCAGCCGCGCGGTGACATCCTGGTCGGCGGCGAGCGGGTCACCGGCTCGCGGGACACCGGCGAGCACCTGCGGTTCGAGCGGACCTACGCGGACGGGCCGCTGTACGCGCCGATCACCGGCTTCGCCTCCCAGGCGTACGGGACCACGCTGCTGGAGCACACCGAGGACGGCCTGCTCTCCGGCGCCGACCCGATGCTGGCGCCGCTCCCCCTCTGGAACGACGTCACGGGGGCCCACAACCCGGGCGGCGACGTCGTGACCACGATCCACGAGGCGGCACAGCGGGCGGCATACGAGGGGCTCGGCGGACGCAAGGGCGCGGTGGCGGCGGTCGAACCGTCCACGGGCCGCGTCCTGGCCCTGGTCTCCACCCCCTCCTACGACCCCCAGCTGCTGTCCGGCAACAGCGCGGACGCCACCCGTACCTGGGCCCGGCTCAACGGCGACCCGGACAAGCCGATGCTCAACCGGGCGGTGCGCCGGACCTACCCGCCGGGTTCCACGTTCAAGGTGGTGACCGCGGCGGCCGCCCTGGACGCGGGCGTGGTGCGGGACCTGGACGCGCCGACCCGCTCCCCCGACCCCTACACCCTGCCCGGCACCCGGACCCGGCTGACCAACGAGGCCGACGGCTGCCGGAACGCGTCGCTGCGGGAGGCGTTCGAGCGGTCCTGCAACACGGTGTTCGCCAAACTCGGGGTGGACGTCGGGGTGCGCGACATGGCGGCCACGGCGGAGGCGTTCGGCTTCAACGACGACACCCTGCGCATTCCCTTCTCCGTCTCGCGGTCCACCTTCGACGCCTCGGTGGACCGGGCGCAGCTCGGGCTCTCCTCGATCGGGCAGTACAACACGCGGGCGACACCGCTGCAGATGGCGACGGTGGCGGCGGCGGTGGCGGGCGGCGGCCAGGTGCGTCCCCCGTACCTGGTGGAGCGGACCCAGCGGGCGGGCGGCAGCCTGGTGGCGACGGCCGGGTCCCGGCCGTCCCGGGAGGCGATGCGGCCGTCCACGGCGGCGCGGCTGAAGGAACTGATGAGGGGCGTGGTGGAGAACGGTACCGGCGCGAACGCGGCGATCCCCGGCGCCGTCGTCGGCGGCAAGACCGGCACCGCCCAGCACGGCGTCGGCAACTCGGGTACGCCGTACGCCTGGTTCGTCTCCTGGGCCCAGGGCGAGCGGGACCTGGAGCCGAAGGTGGCGGTCGCGGTGGTGGTGGAGGGTTCGGCGGCGGACCGGGACGACATCAGCGGGGGCGGGCTGGCGGCGCCGATCGCGCGGGGGGTGATGGAGGCGGTGCTCGGGGAGTGAGATGGGGGTACCGCCGCGCCGAACACCCGACCTAACGTTCGGTCCATGACTGATGCCGTCGCGTACGAACTCGCTCAGGTCAACATCGCCCGCCTCAAGGCCCCGCTGGACACGCCGCTGTTGAAGGACTTCGTCGACTCGCTCGACCCGGTGAACGCCGACGCGGACGCGGCGGACGGGTTCGTGTGGCGGCTGCAGAGCGAGGAGGGGGACGCCACCGACATCGCGGTCTTCGACGACTCCTGGCTGATCATCAACATGTCGGTGTGGCGGGACGCCGACGCCCTGACGGCGTTCATGTACCAGGGGCGGCACCGGGAGATGCTGGCGCGGCGCCGGGAGTGGTTCGAGCGGGTCTCCGAGGCGATGGTGACCCTGTGGTGGGTCCCGGCGGGACACCGGCCGACGGTCGCGGAGGCGGAGGCCCGGCTGCTCCACCTGCGGACGCACGGGCCGACGCCGTACGCCTTCACCCTGCGGACGTCCTTCCCGGCGGGAACGTCGGAGCCGGTCGCACGCGAGGTGCCGGCCGGGCTGGGCTGCTCGGTCTAGCGCCGGCCCGGGGGAACGGTCCGGACACCGCGGCGGACGGTCGGCGACCGCGCCGCCCCGGGGTCCCCCTCGACAAGTCCCGCCCAAAGTCCCGCCCGAGGGATTGACGGGCTTGCTGACGCGCAGTCTCATAAGTCGGAGTGAGTCAGAGTGACCGCGGGTAACACGACGAGGTGGACAACCATGAGGACCCTGACGGAAGCCGACGCGCTCGAGGGCCTGCGTGACGCGCTCGGCCTGCTCAAGGACCGGGAACAGGTGGCCGAGCGACTGCTCGAGTCCTCCGCCAGGCACTCCTTCGACCCGGACGAGGAACTGGACTGGGACGCCCCCTTCGAGGACGGCAAGTGGTTCTGGCCGCCGGAGCTGGTGTCGCTGTACGACACCCCGCTGTGGAAGCGGATGAGCGAGGAGCAGCGCATCCTGCTCTCCCAGCACGAGGCCGCCGCGCTCGCCTCGCTCGGCATCTGGTTCGAGCTGATCCTCATGCAGCTGCTGGTCCGGCACATCTACGACAAGGCGGCGACGAGCGCCCACGTGCGCTACGCGCTGACCGAGATCGAGGACGAGTGCCGGCACTCGAAGATGTTCGCCCGGCTGATATCCCGGGGCGACACCCCGTGGTACCCGGTGAGCCCCGTCCACCAGCACCTGGGGCGGCTCTTCAAGACGATCTCCACCACGCCGGGCTCCTTCACCGCGACCCTGCTCGGCGAGGAGGTCCTGGACTGGATGCAGCGGCTGACCTTCCCCGACGAGCGGATCCAGCCGCTGGTCCGGGGCGTCACCCGCATCCACGTCGTGGAGGAGGCCCGGCACGTGCGCTACGCCCGTGAGGAGCTGCGCCGCCAGATGGTGACGGCGCCGAAGTGGTCGCGGGAGTTCACCCGGCTCACCTCCGGCGAGTTCGCCCGCGTCTTCTCCGTCGCCTTCGTCAACCCGGAGGTCTACACGAACGTCGGCCTGGACAAGCGCGAGGCCATGGCGCAGGTCAAGGCCAGCGGACACCGCCGGGACATCATGCAGACCGGCGCGAAGCGGCTGACCGACTTCCTGGACGACATCGGGGTGCTGCGCGGGGTCGGGCGTCGGATGTGGCGCTCGTCGGGACTGCTGGCGTAGTCCGGCCGGTCCGGCGCTCCGGCGGGGCCGGCCGCGGGGACGTGCGGGTTACGCTGCGGGTCATGAGTCCGCAGGCCCCCACCCCCGCCTACCGCCGCCTCAGCGTCGAGGAGCGCCGCGTCCAGTTGCTGGAGGCGGCGCTCGCCCTGTTCGCGCACCGGCCGCCGGAGGAGGTCTCCCTGGACGACGTGGCCGAGCAGGCCGGGGTCTCGCGGCCCCTGGTGTACCGGTACTTCCCCGGCGGCAAGCAGCAGCTGTACGAGGCCGCGCTGCGGTCGGCCGCCGACGAGCTGCGGCTCTGCTTCGACGAGCCCCGCGAGGGCCCGCTGCTGGCCCGGCTCTCCCGGGCCCTGGACCGCTACCTCGCCTTCGTGGACGAGCACGACACCGGCTTCAGCGCCCTGCTGCGCGGCGGCAGCGTCGCCGAGACCTCCCGGACCTCGTCCATCGTGGACGGCGTACGCCGGGCCGCCGCCGACCACATCATGAGCCACCTGGACGTCGCCGAGCCCGGCCCGCGGCTCCACATGACCGTCCGGATGTGGATCACGGCGGTGGAGGCGGCGTCGCTGATGTGGCTCGACGAGGACAAGCAGCCGCCCGTCGACGAGATGCGGGACTGGCTGGTGGAGCAGTTCCTCGCCGTCCTGACGGTCACCGCCCGCCGGGACCCGCAGACCGCGGCCCTGGTCGAGGCGCTGGCGGCGGACCTGTGACACCGCGCGGCCGGCCTCGGCGGGCGGCCGGCGGATCACCGACACTGGTGCCGTGAAGAGCGAAGACACCCCCTTCGAGGGCGGCCCGATGGACGGGCGGGTGCTGCCCGTGCTCGTCGGCATGACCGGGCACCCGCCGAAGACCTACCGCATCCCCGTGCCCGCCCCGGACGGCGGCCCGCCCACGGTGCTGGTGTACCGGAGGGAGCCCCGGGACGCCCGGGGCGGACTGCGGTTCGCCCGCTGGAAGTACGTGTACGACCCCGAGGGCCGGCGGGCGGCCGGCCGGAAGTGGCCCTGGTCGAAGCCGGGCCGCCCGGCGTCCGCCGCTCCCGACGCCACGCCGGGCGGCAAGCCGGACGACGCGGACGGGTGACCCGGTTGCGCCGAACCGCGCACACTCGGCGCGCGCGGCCCGCGCGGCCGCCGGATGCTCACCGTGCGGAGCGGACCCACCGCCCCGCACGGGAGGTGATGACGTGTCAGGAAGGCTTCTGCGTCTGGTGTGTACGGCCGCGGTGGCGGCCGGGATCGTGTGCGCGCCCGTGTCCGCCGCGGCCGACCCCGCGCCCGGCCCCGGTGACGCCCGTTCCGTGGCCGGGCTGCTGACGGACCTTCAGCGGCTCTACCGGGAGGCGGAGAAGGCCACCGAGACCTACAACGGCACCGAGGAGCACCTGAAGAGGCAGCGCGCCGAGGTGCGGCGGCTGGACGCGGAGCTGGCGCGGACCCGGGCGTCCCTGCACGACAGCCGGGGCGCGGCCGGACGGCTGGCCCGGCAGCAGTACCAGAGCAGCGGCAACCTCTCCCCGTACCTGCGGCTGCTGCTGGCCCGCGACCCGCAGCACGCGATCGACCAGGGACATGTGATCGGGCGGCTGGCCCGGGAGCGGGTCGAGACGGTGGGCCGCCTGACCGGTGCGGAGAAGAAGGCCGCGGACCTGGCCCGGCGCTCGCGCCAGGCCCTGGACCGGCAGGTCGCCCTCGCCGAGAGCCAGGCCGAGCAGCGCGACGACGTGCGCGAGAGGCTGCGCGCCGTCGAGGAGCTGCTCGCCTCGCTCACCCCCGAGCAGCTGGCCGCGCTGGCGGAGCTGGAGGAGAGCGGGATCGCGCGGGAGCAGAAGCGGTTCCTGGCGTCCGGCGCGCTGGGCGACGACGCCAAACCGTCCGCCGAGGGCGAGAGGGCGGTGCGCTTCGCGATGGAGCAGCTCGGCAAGCCGTACGAGTGGGGAGCCGAGGGCCCGGCCTCCTACGACTGCTCGGGACTGACCTCCGTCGCCTGGCAGCGGGCCGGGACCGCGATCCCCCGGACCAGCCAGGAGCAGTGGGCGCGGCTGGAGCGCGTCCCGCTGAACGAGCTGCGCCCCGGTGACCTGGTCGTCTACTTCCCCGAGGCCACCCATGTGGCGATGTACCTCGGCGACGGCAAGGTCGTCCAGGCGCCGCGCCCCGGCGCCGAGGTCAAGGTGTCGCCGATCGCCGCCAACCCGGTGCTGGGCGCCGTACGGCCCGACCCCGGCGGGGAGCCGCTGCGGCGCTACACGCCACCGAGGCTCCCCGAGGGGGCGACGGACGGGTCCGACGAGGGGTACGCGGACGCCTACGCGCCCGCGGCGCCCGAGACCTCCATCAGGTAGCCCTCGGTCTTCGCCGGGTCGTAGAAGAAGTTCTCGAAGTCGGCCGGGTCGTTGAAGCCGTTGGCGAAGCGGTCGGCGACGGGCTGGAGCTGGCCGGCGGCGCCGATCAGGTTCAGCACGTGCTCCGGCGGCGGGGCGAGCATGGCGTTCGTCCACTTGGTGACGTGCTGCGCCGTCTCCCAGTAGCGGTCGAAGGTCTGCTGCATCCAGGTCTCGTCGAACTCCTTGTCGCCGTGCTCCAGGATCGAGGCGAGGTAGGAGGCGGCGCACTTGGAGGCGGAGTTGGAACCCTGGCCGGTGATCGGGTCGTTGGCGACGACCACGTCGGCGACGCCGAGGACCGCGCCGCCGCCGGGGAGGCGGCCGATCGGGTTGCGCACGGTGGGGGCGTAGCGGCCGGCGAGGGTGCCGCCGGCGTCGGTCAGTTCGACCTTGGTGGCCCGCGCGTACTCCCAGGGGAGGAACTTCTCCATGAGTTCCAGGGTCAGGGAGAGGTGCTCCGAGGGGTCCTTGACGTCCTTGAAGGCGTCCAGCGGGCCGCCGGGTATGCCCTCCCAGAACAGGATGTCGGCACGGCCCGAGGTGGTGAAGGTCGGCATGATGAACATCTCGCCGACGCCCGGCACCAGGTTGCAGCGCACGGCCTCCGTCTCCGGGTGCTCCGGACGCGGGCCCATCCCGTGCACGTAGGCGACGGCGAGGGCGCGCTGCGGCTCGCTGTACGGGGAGCGGGAGGCGTCCCGGCCGAACATCTGGACCAGCTCGCCCTTGCCCGCCGAGACCAGGACGAGGTCGTAGGCGCGGGAGAAGTAGTCCAGGTCGCCGACGGCCGCGCCGTGGATGACCAGCTGGCCGCCGCGCTGGGCGAAGGTCTCCATCCAGCCGGCCATCTTCACCCGCTGGTCGACCGACTGGGCGAAGCCGTCGAGGCGGCCCAGCCAGTCGATCGCCCGCTGCGAGGGGCCGGGGTCGAAGGAGCCGGGGGCCGCCACCGAGACGCCGAGTCCTTCGATCTTCGGGGCCTGGGACTCCCAGAAGTTCAGCTGGAGATCGCGCTCGTGCTGGAGTGCCGTGTGGAACATGCACTGCGTCGACATGACCCGGCCGGTGCGGATCTCGTCCGCGGTCCGGTTGGACATCAGGGTGACCTCGTAGCCGTGCGACTGCAGGCCGAGGGCGAGCTGGAGACCGGACTGGCCGGCTCCGACGACGAGTATCTTCCGCATGCGGGGGACGCTCCTAAAGGGACTGCTCGGGGACTACTCGGGGGTTTCGTCGAGCGCGTGGCCCACGAGGGACAAGAGGGTCTCGATGGCCGAGATCCGGCGGCGCGCATCCATGATCATTACAGGTATGTGCGCCGGGATCGTCAACGCCTCCCGCACGTCCTCCGCCTCGAACAGCTCGCTGCCGTCGAAGTGGTTCACCGCGACGACGTACGGCAGTCCGCAGCTCTCGAAGTAGTCCAGCGCCGGGAAGCAGTCCTTCAGGCGGCGGGTGTCGGCCATGACGACGGCGCCGATCGCGCCGCGCACCAGGTCGTCCCACATGAACCAGAAGCGCTGCTGGCCCGGCGTGCCGAACAGGTAGAGCACCAGGTCGTCGTCGAGCGTGATGCGGCCGAAGTCCATGGCCACGGTGGTGGTGAGCTTGCCCGGGGTGGCGGTGAGGTCGTCGGTCTCCTCGCTCGCCTCGGTCATCAGCGCCTCGGTCTGCAGGGGCGTGATCTCCGAGACGGCGGTGACCAGCGTGGTCTTGCCGACACCGAAGCCGCCGGCCACCACGATCTTCGTGGCGATGGGCGCCCGCGTGCGGTCCGCCTGCCAGGGCTGCATGGGCTCGTCCAGGTCGACGAGCGGGGAGACGCCGGAGGCGGCGGCGTCAGAGACGACGGAGTCCACTGAGCACCCTTTCGAGCAGAGCGCGGTCCGGACGGCCCGTTCCGTGGCCGGTTCCGGTGCCGTACACACGGATCTTTCCCTGGTCCGCCAGGTCGCTGATGAGGACGCGGACCACGCCGAGCGGCATCTTCAGCAGCGCGGCGATCTCGGCCACCGTACGCATGCGGCGGCACAGTTCGACGATGGCCCGCATCTCCGGCATCACGCGGGAGGTGAGGCTGCCGTTCGTCAGTTCCTTGCGCTCCTCGGCGGCCTCCAGCGCGGCGGTGCCGGCGGTGGCGCCGACGAACGTCTCCACGAGCAGGACGTGGCCGAAGCGGGTGCGGCCGCCGGTGAGCGAGTAGGGGCGTACGCGGGCGGGCTTGCGGTCCGCGCCGCGCACGGGGAGGTTCCCCCGGCCGTTCTTCGCGGGACTGCTGCTCATCGGGCGCTCCCCGTCGGTTCGGACGACTCGGACTCCAGGGACTTCCGCAGTTCGCTGCGGAGTTCGGGGGTCAGCACGTGGCCGGCGCGGCCGACGAAGAGCGCCATGTGGTAGGCGACGACGCTCATGTCGCAGTCCGCGGAGCCGTGCACGCCGAGCAGCGAGCCGTCGCTGATCGACATCACGAAGAGGCTGCCCTCCTCCATGGCGACCATCGTGTGCTTCACGTTGCCGAAGTCCATCAGCCGGGCGGCACCGACGGTCAGGCTGCCGACGCCGGAGACGACCGTGGCCAGGTCGGCGGCGGAGCCGCGCGGTCCGGTGCGGCGCACGGCCTGCGCCTCGCGGGCCGCGTCGTTCCTGTCCTGGTCGGAGGAGAGGAGCAGCAGCCCGTCGGAGGAGACCACGGCGACCGATTGGATGCCGGGGACCTCCTCGACGAGGTTGGTCAGCAGCCAGTGGAGATTGCGGGCTTCGCTGCTCAGGCCGAAGGTACTGGGCGCGGTCAACTGCTTGCCTCCTCGACAGTGCCCCCCGTGGCTTCTTCGGTTGTCCCCGCCGCGGCGGACGGCGCCTCGTGCTGTTCCGTCCGGTCGGCGATCTCCGCCTCGACGTCACGCCGGCCGGCCTCCGCACCGCGGCGGAAACCTCCCAGGCGACGGCGGAGTGCCTCGGCGTCCACGGAGCCCGAGGTGCGCGGCCTCGGTGCCGCGGCGGGGGTGGTGAGTTTCGGGGTCCGCTTGGGCAGGCCCTTGTCGGTGACGGGTTCGGCCGGCTCGCCGCCGGCGTCCTGGCCGGTGCGCGACGTGCCCTCGTCCGTCGTGCGGTCGTGGGTGTCGGGGCCGATGGCGTACGGGTCGGGTGCGGGCCGCGGTGCCGGGGCGCGCGTGGGCTCCGGCTCCGGCTCGGGCGTCGGCGCCGCCTTCGGCTCGGGCTCGGCCTCGGTTTCGGGCTTCGGCTCCGGCGTGGGCTCCGGCTTCGGCGTCCGGGTCTGCGGTCCGGTCTGGGCCGGGATCAGCAGGGCCATCGTGGAGTCGTCGGGGAGGTCGTGACCCCGGGCGGGCGCGGTGTCCGCCTCGTGGGTCGCTTCCGGGGCCGGGGTCGCTTCCTCGGCCGGGGTGGCTTCGGGGTCCGAGGTGGCTTCCGGGTCCGAGGTGGCTTCCGGGTCCCGTTCGGCTGCGGCCGGGCGCGGTTCCGGGTCCGTAGTCGGATCGGCGCCCTCCGCCTCGGCGTCCCGCGCCGCACCGGCGTCCTCCGACTCGCCCTCCGCGTCGGCCTCCGCGCGCCGTACGGCCCGTTCCGCCGAGGCGACGAGCGGGTCGGCGTCCGGGTGCGCGCCCTTCTCGGCGCGGCCGTGCAGGACGTTGGAGTTGGCCTCCGCGTCGGCGCCCGGCAGGGAGAAGGACCCCGTGTCGGTCATCGGCACGCTCGGGGCCAGCGCCGCCGGTGGAGCCGCCGCGAGCAGCGGTCCGGGCAGGACCACGACGGCCGCCACACCGCCCTGCTTCTGCTCGCGCAGCCGTACCCGCGCCCCGTGCCGGTGGGCGAGCCGGGCCACCACGTAGAGGCCGAGTCCGAGGCCGTCGTCGCCCTCCTGGTCGTAGGGCGCCTCCGGGTCGAAGTCGGTGAGGCGGGCGTTCAGACGCTGGAGGCGTTCGGTGGCCATGCCGATGCCCTCGTCCTGGACGGAGAGCATCACCTCGCCGTTCTCCAGCAGCCAGCCGGAGACCTCGACGGGCAGGTCGGGCGGCGAGAAGGAGGTGGCGTTCTCCATCAGCTCGGCCAGCAGGTGGGAGAGGTCGTCGGCGGCGAAGCCGGCCACGTGCGCGTGCGGCGGCAGCGCGGCGATGCGGACCCGCTCGTACCGCTCGATCTCGCTCACCGCGGCCCGGACCACGTCGACCAGCGGCACCGGCGAGGCGCTGTGCTGCACGTGCTCGGTGCCGGCCAGCACGAGGAGGTTCTCGCTGTGCCGGCGCATCACGGTGGCGAAGTGGTCGAGCTTGAACAGGGTGGCCAGGCGGTCCGGGTCCTGCTCGCGCTCCTCCAGGCTCTCGATGACCGCGAGTTGCCGCTCGACCAGGCCGAGGGTGCGCAGCGCCAGGTTCACGAAGGTGGAGCCGATGCTCTTGCGGACCACCTCCAGCTGGGCGGCGGAGCGGTCGAGTTCGGCGCGCAGTTCCTCGCGGGCGTCGGCCATCTTCTGCCGCTGGCCGACGAGGTGCTTGCGGTCGGACTCCAGCGTGTTGACGCGCTCGGCGAGGGTGACGGCGTGCGCGTGCAGGGCGTTGACGGAGCGGACGACCTGGGCGAACTCGTCGTTGCGGCCGGTGAAGGCGACGGCCTCCTCGGCCGCCGGGTCCTGGGCCTCCGCCAGCCGGGCCGAGCCGCGCCGCAGGACCGACAGCGGGCGGGTGAGGGTGCGGGCCATGGCAGTGGCGATGCCGACGGCGACCAGGAGCAGGGCGCCGAGGGCGGCGACGCGGATCTCCAGCGCGGTGACGTCGTCGTCGCGCAGCTTCTCCAGGTCCTGGACGCGCTTCTCGTAGAGGGCGGACTCGGCGCCGCGCATGGCGTCGACCCGGGCGGAGAGCGCGGCGTCCAGCCGCTTGGTGCTGGTGCGCAGGTCGGCGTCGGAGAGCGTCGGCTCGTCGGTGAGCCCGGCGAGGTACTTGTCGGCGGAGTTGACCTCGGGGCCGGCGACGGTGGCGTCGAAGCGGTCCCGCGCCTCCTTGGGCGCGCCCTCGCGGAAGTCGGCGAGGGCCGCGTCGGAGCGCACCCGGGCCTGCTGGGCGGCGGCGGCGAGCGCGTCGCGCTGCTCGGCGTCGGCGTCCGAGGAGGTGGACGTCTCGGTGGGCAGGCCCGTGATCGGGTCGATGACCGTCTCGGTGCTGCTCGGCACGTTCAGGGCCGCCAGCAGCAGTCCGCGGGTGGCGGCGGCCTGCTGGACGGCGGTGTCCAGCTCGGCGAGGGCGTAGGCGCCGGCGCCCGCGCGGGGCGGCATCTGCTCGGCCAGGTCCTCGGCCAGAGCGTGGAGTTCGGCGATCGCCTCCGAGTACGCCTCGTGCGCTTCGAGGGCGGTGCTCTTGCCGGTGAGGGCGGCCCGGCGCAGGGCGGCGACGGCGTCCAGGTCCTCGCGCAGGGAGGCGGGCGTGTCGGGGTCGGCGCGCAGTTCCTCCACCTGGCGGTCGACTCGGGCGCTGCGCTGCTCGGAGGGCGCCTTGGACTTGGGGCGGCCGGCGGCGATGTACGGGGTCACCTCGTCGCGCTCGTCGGCGAGGGAGTGCGCGAGGGTCAGCGCGCCCTGGGTCTGCTCGGCGAGCGTCACCAGTTCCTGAGAGTCGTGCAGTTGCCCCGAGGCGGCCACGATCGACGGGGCTCCCGCACCGGCGACGGCCGCGGCCACGACCGCCACGGCGACGATGAGCCGGTTGCGTACGTGGGTGGGGCGGCCCTTGCCGACGGGAACCGCCGGCGGCGCCGGGGTGGAGGTGCCGGGGGTACGCTCCGCGCTCCCCGCGGGGGCCGTCTGCTTGTCTGTGCGACGAGGCCGCGTCTTCTGCACCGGTGCTCGCATTCCTGACTCGTGTACCCGTGGGCGCGGGTGGCGCTCCGTCAACTGGCCGGTCGGCGCGTGGGCCCTCCGCCACGCTCCGGACTGCTCCCCGGCCGCCGACCGGGCGTCGGACGGGGAACACCGCGTGAGCAGGGCAGGCCCCCACCGGTTCCCGACCCTCCCAGTGCCGGTGGGCGGTGGGCGCGCATCATCCGACCCGCCACCCGAAGGAGTGAACCCCGGACGGGAGTTGGTGGGCAAGTTCCGCCGGCTCGTGCGACTCGCCTGTGCGGCGAGCCGGTTGGACGTCTGCGGCGGGCGGTGGCACTATGTGCCGCCACGCACCGCCGGAGTGCCGAATTCCCTCCCAAAAGCGGCGCCTGACCTGCGCCGCCGGGTCGAATCCGGGAGAACTCGAGGAGGGTGTCGGCCTTTTGCGGACGCCGTGAAGGGGTCGTGCAGACTGGCCGGATGCGCACGGAACTCGTCTCGGAACCCGGACTCGCCGACCACCCCAACGAGGACTTCGCGAGCGTCGGACTACCGGCCTCCGGACAGGGTGGTTCACTCGTCGTGCTGGACGGTGTGACGCCGCCGCGGGGCGCGACGGGGTGTCTGCATTCCGTACCCTGGTTCACCGCGCGCCTCGGTGGAGCACTGACCGAACTGACCGTTTCACTCCCGGATGTTCCCCTCACCGAAGCCCTGTCCCGCGCCATCGCGCGTACCTCCTCGGCGCACGCGGAAACCTGTGACCTTTCTCACCCCCGCACTCCGCAGGCAACCGTGGTCGTCGCCCGCTGGTCCCCCGCGACGGTCGAGTACCTGGTCCTGTCCGACTCGGCCCTGCTGGTGGAGGCCGCCGACGGCACGGTCACGGCCCTGCTGGACGACCGCCTGGCCCGGCTGCCCCGCTCCGCCCTCGCCACCGAGGCGTCGGTGGACTCGCGTCTGCGCAACAAGGAGGGCGGCTTCTTCACGGCCGCGGCCGATCCGTCGGTGGCGGCGCGGGCGGTGACGGGGACCCTGCCGCGCGACGGGGTGCGGACGCTGGCGGCGCTGACGGACGGGGCCGGGCGGTGGGTGGAGAAGTTCCGCGAGGGCGACTGGGCGGACTGCCTGGCGCTGGTGCGCAAGCAGGGGGCGCAGGCGCTGGTGGACCGGGTGCGGGAGCTGGAACGCGCGGACGCGGCGGGCGCCCGGGCGTTCCTGGGACGCGGCAAGACCCATGACGACGCGACGGTGGTCTACGCGGAGTTGTGAACGGCCGGGGGGCCGGTGCTGCCGGTGCTACCTCTCCATCCCCCGGTTCAGCTCGTGCAGCAGCCGCGCCAGTTCCGTCACCTCGCGGGGGTCCCAGTCGGCGAGCCGGCGGGCGTACCGGGCGCGGCGGGCCTCCCGGACGCGGCCGACGCGGGCCTGGCCCTCCGGGGTCAGGGTGACCAGCCAGGCGCGGCCGTCGGCGGGGTCGGGTTCGCGGGCGATCAGGCCCAGTTCCTCCAGGGCGCGCAACTGGCGGGACATCGTCGCCTTGCCGACGCCGATGTAGGCGGCCAGCTCGGTGGCGCGCTGCCCGCCGCACTCGCCGAGCCGCACGAGGAGGCCGTACGCCGAGGACTCCAGGTCGGGGTGGACCTCGCGGGCCATCTCGCCCTGGTTGGCCCGGGCCCGCCGCAGCAGCACCGTCAGCTCGCGCTCCAGCGCCAGGAACTCGGGCTGGTTCACACCACTGCCGGACACCGCGGATTCGACTCCGCGACCGTCGCCGTTCCCGTCCTCGTGCACGTCAGCCCCTGCCTCGATTTTCCCGGTCCTGAAAGTTTCCGCCACGGGGCGCCATCGCCGCAGCTCGGCAAGTATTTCGCAGGCTTAGACCAACGGCAGCCTCCGGTCCCCCTTCCCACCCGGCGTTCTACGTGCGTAGCGTCTTCTCCGGGAGCGACGGATGGCATGCGCACGCCAGTCCGGCGCACGCCCCGGCTCCCTCCCCACTCGCGCATCCCCCACCGAGCACCACCGAGCCATCGGAGGCACGTCATGCTCGTGCACAGATCCGGATCGGCCCGCGGACGGCGCTTCGCCGTCGCCGGGACTCTGCTCGCCGCGTTCTCCCTGCTGTTCACCGTCCCCGCCCACTCCGCGCCGGCCGACGACGTCCCGCCGCGCGGGTCCGCCCACATGGGCATGGGCGTGGTGGAGCACGACGGACAGCACGGCACGCCCGTCCCCGGCCGCGCCACCCAGACGGAGGGTGTGGACGTCTCCAGCCACCAGGGCAACGTGGCCTGGTCGACCCTGTGGAACAGCGGGGTCAGGTGGGCCTACGTCAAGGCCACCGAGGGGACGTACTACGAGAACCCCTACTTCGCCCAGCAGTACAACGGCTCGTACAACGTCGGCATGATCCGCGGGGCGTACCACTTCGCCACGCCGGACACGACCAGCGGCGCCGCCCAGGCCAACTTCTTCGTCGACAACGGCGGCGGCTGGTCCCGCGACGGCAAGACGCTGCCGGGCGCGCTGGACATCGAGTGGAACCCGTACGGGGCCGCCTGCTACGGCAAGACGCAGAGCCAGATGGTCTCCTGGATCCGCGACTTCCTGAACACGTACAAGGCCCGCACCGGCCGCGACGCCGTGATCTACACGGCGACCAGCTGGTGGACCCAGTGCACCGGCAACTACGGCGGCTTCGCGGCGAACAACCCGCTGTGGATCGCGCGGTACGCCTCCACCGTGGGCACCCTGCCGGCGGGATGGCCGTACTACACGATGTGGCAGTACACCTCGTCCGGTCCGACGGTCGGGGACCACAACAAGTTCAACGGGGCCCTGGACCGCGTGCAGGCGCTCGCCAACGGTTGAGCCGGACAGGGGCCGGCCTCCCGTCGAGGAGGTCCGGCCCCTGCCCTTTCACCCGGTCACGTCCGTCACGCCGCGACCGGGACCTCCGGCTCCGCACCGTTCGTCGCCGGTGCGAGCGCCAGTTCCAGGACCTGCCGGACGTCGGTGACGGCGTGGACGTCGAGCTTGTCCAGCACCTCCGCCGGGACGTCGTCCAGGTCGGGCTCGTTGCGCTTGGGGATGATCACCGTGGTGACGCCCGCCCGGTGCGCCGCGAGCAGCTTCTGCTTCACCCCGCCGATCGGCAGCACGCGGCCGGTCAGCGAGACCTCCCCGGTCATCGCCACGTCGGTGCGGACCAGCCGCCCGGACAGCAGCGAGGCCAGCGCCGTGGTCATCGTGATGCCGGCGCTCGGGCCGTCCTTGGGGACCGCGCCCGCCGGGAAGTGGATGTGCACGCCCCGGTCCTTGAGGTCGCCGACCGGAAGCTCCAGTTCGGCGCCGTGGCTGCGCAGGAAGCTCAGCGCGATCTGCGCCGACTCCTTCATCACGTCGCCCAGCTGACCGGTCAGCGTCAGGCCCGCCGCGCCCGTCTCCGGGTCGGCCAGCGACGCCTCGACGTACAGGACGTCGCCGCCCGCCCCGGTGACCGCGAGGCCGGTGGCCACGCCCGGCACCGAGGTGCGGCGCTCGGCCGGTTCCTGGGCGGACTCCGGCACGTGGTGCGGCCGGCCGATCAGGTCACGCAGGTCGCCCTCCGTGATCGTGAAGGGCAGCTCCCGCTCGCCCAGCTCGTGCTGGGCCGCGACCTTGCGCAGCAGCCGGGCGATCGACCGCTCCAGGGTGCGCACGCCCGCCTCGCGGGTGTACTCGCCGGCCAGCTTGCGCAGCGCGCCCTCCTCGACCTTCACCTCGTCGCCGTCGAGTCCGGCCCGCTCCAGCTGGCGCGGGAGCAGGTGGTCGCGGGCGATGACGATCTTCTCGTCCTCGGTGTAGCCGTCGAGGCGGACCAGCTCCATGCGGTCGAGCAGCGCCTCCGGGATGGCCTCCAGGACGTTGGCGGTGGCGAGGAAGACCACGTCGGACAGGTCCAGCTCGACCTCCAGGTAGTGGTCCCGGAAGGTGTGGTTCTGGGCCGGGTCGAGGACTTCCAGCAGGGCGGCGGCCGGGTCGCCCCGGAAGTCCGAGCCCACCTTGTCGATCTCGTCGAGGAGCACGACCGGGTTCATGGAGCCCGCCTCCTTGATCGCCCGCACGATCCGGCCGGGCAGCGCGCCGACGTACGTACGCCGGTGGCCGCGGATCTCGGCCTCGTCGCGCACACCGCCGAGGGCGACGCGGACGAACTTGCGCCCCATCGCGTGGGCGACGGACTCGCCGAGGCTGGTCTTGCCGACGCCGGGCGGGCCGACCAGGGCGAGCACGGCACCGCCGCGCCGCCCGCCGACGACGCCGAGGCCCCGGTCGACGCGCCGCTTGCGCACCACCAGGTACTCGGTGATCCGCTCCTTCACGTCCTCCAGGCCGGCGTGCTCGGCGTCGAGCACCGCCTGGGCGCCCTGGATGTCGTAGGCGTCCTCCGTGCGCTCGTTCCACGGCATCTCCAGCACCGTGTCGAGCCAGGTGCGGATCCAGGAGCCCTCCGGCGACTGGTCGGAGGAGCGCTCCAGCTTGTCGACCTCCTTGAGCGCGGCCTCGCGGACCTTCTCGGGCAGGTCGGCGGCCTCCACGCGGGCGCGGTAGTCGTCGGACTCCTCGCCCTCCTGCTCGCCGTTGAGTTCGCGCAGCTCCTTGCGCACGGCCTCGAGCTGGCGGCGCAGCAGGAACTCGCGCTGCTGCTTGTCGACGCCCTCCTGGACGTCCTTGGCGATGGTCTCGGCGACGTCCTGCTCGGCGAGGTGGTCGCGCAGCTGCTGGGTGGCGAGCTTCAGCCGGGCGACCGGGTCGGCGGTCTCCAGCAGCTCCACCTTCTGGTCGGTGGTGAGGAACGGCGAGTAGCCCGAGTTGTCGGCGAGCGCGGAGACGCCGTCGATGGCCTGGACGCGGTCCACGACCTGCCAGGCGCCGCGCTTGCGCAGCCAGGCGGTGGCCAGCGCCTTGTACTCCTTCACCAGCTCGGCGACCTGGCCGGGCAGCGGGTCGGGCACGGTCTCGTCGACGCGGGTGCCCTCGACCCACAGGGCGGCGCCGGGGCCGGTGGTGCCGGCGCCGATCCGCACGCGGTGCCGGCCGCGGATCAGGGCCCCCGGGTCGCCGTCGGCCAGGCGGCCCACCTGCTCGACGGTGCCCAGGACGCCGGTCTTGGCGTAGGTGCCGTCGACGCGCGGGACGAGCAGCACCCGGGGCTTTCCGGGCTCGGAACTGGCGGCGGCCTGGGCGGCCTCCACCGCGGCCCGTACCTCGGCGTCGCTCAGGTCCAGGGGGACGACCATCCCGGGCAGCACCACTTCGTCGTCGAGCGGCAGCACGGGCAGGGTGAGCGGTGTGAAGGCGGCGGACTCAGCAGCCATGATCTCCCCTTCGGCAGTCAAGTTGAGTTACATGGACTCAATGAAAGGGAGTCCCCGATTGTTCCCCCCACCCTGTTCGCTCAGAGCGATCAAGATCGGGGGCATCCCGCACGCCCTGCCTCGCCCGACCCGCCTCCGGCCGCCCCGCCTCCAGGGAAGCACCGTCGGACCCGGCGGCATTCCTTTGCCAGGATGGGCCGATGCCCTTCACTTCCCACGACTCCCACGACACCCCCGAAGTCCTGGACCGCCGCGAGGGCCCGCACGGCGAGGTGGTGCTGCGCCGGCACGGGGAACTGCTGCAGATCATCGCCAACGGCTGCTTCCTGATGGACACCTCCGACGGCCGCTCCGAGCGCCGGCTGGTCGACGCCGCGGCCGAGGCGCTCACCGCGGCCGGCGGGCCGCCCTCGCCGCACCTGCTCATCGGCGGCCTCGGCGTCGGCTTCTCGCTCGCACACGCCGCCGCCGACCCGCGCTGGGGCCGGATCGCGGTCGTCGAGCGCGAGCCCGCCATCATCGACTGGCACCGGGAGGGGCCACTGGCGGCGCTGTCCGCCCAGGCACTGGCCGACCCTCGCGCGGAGATCGTCCAAGCGGATCTGGTGCGTTACGTCAATGAGACTTCCGACACGTACGACGCGCTCTGTCTCGACATCGACAACGGCCCCGGCTGGACCGTCACCGAGGACAACGACGGCCTCTACGAGCCGGCCGGACTGGCGGGCTGCGCAAGGGTGTTGAGGCCCGGCGGGGTGCTGGCCGTGTGGTCCGCGCAGCCCTCTCCGGAATTCGAAGAAACCTTGCGTAATGCCGGGTTCCAGCAGGTGCGTACCGAAGAGATCCCGGTTGCCCGGGGCGTTCCGGACGTCGTCCACCTCGCCGTCGGGCCTGGATAGCAATGGCGCGGCAGATCCCCGTACGCTGCTGCCCTGACGCGGTCATTCAAGCGTCAATCGCAGTCATGCGCAGACGAGGAATCACCCCACTGATTCCGGTAAGCACACCTCAGGGGCGGGCGATGGAGCAGACACAGACCTCCCACAGCGGCACGGCGACGGCGACCCAGGGCGCACAGCGCCGGGTGCTGGTCGTCGAGGACGACCAGACGATCGTCGAGGCCATCGCCACCCGCCTGCGCGCCGAGGGATTCCTGGTGCAAACGGCGGGTGACGGGCCGTCCGCGGTCGACACGGCCGAGGCGTGGCAGCCCGACCTGCTCATCCTCGACATCATGCTGCCCGGCTTCGACGGCCTGGAGGTCTGCCGGCGCGTGCAGGCCCAGCGGCCGGTGCCGGTGCTGATGCTCACCGCGCGCGACGACGAGACGGACATGCTGGTCGGGCTCGGCGTGGGTGCCGACGACTACATGACCAAGCCGTTCTCGATGCGTGAGCTGGCCGCCCGCGTGCACGTGCTGCTGCGCCGGGTGGAGCGGGCCGTGGTGGCCGCCTCCACGCCGCGCAGCGGCATCCTGCGCCTCGGCGAACTGGAGATCGACCACGCGCAGCGCCGGGTGCGGGTGCGCAGCGAGGACGTCCACCTCACGCCGACCGAGTTCGACCTGCTGGTCTGCCTGGCGAACACCCCGCGCGCGGTGCTCTCCCGCGAGCAGCTGCTGGCCGAGGTGTGGGACTGGGCGGACGCCTCGGGCACCCGGACCGTCGACAGCCACATCAAGGCACTGCGCCGCAAGATCGGCGCCGAGCGCATCCGCACGGTGCACGGCGTGGGCTACGCGCTGGAGACGCCGACGCCATGAGCCGAGGGCGGGATGCCGCGCACAGGGGCCCCGGCCCCCGGACCACCGGGGAATCCTGGGGCGGTGTACGCCCGTTCTCGATCAAGACCAAGCTGGGCGCGCTGGTCGTCACCTCGGTGCTGATCACCACGGGTCTGTCGGTGATCGCGGTGCACACCAAGACGGAGCTGCGCTTCATCACGGTCTTCTCGATGATCGCCACCCTGCTGATCACCCAGTTCGTCGCGCACGGGCTGACCGCGCCACTGGACGAGATGAACGCCGTGGCCCGGTCCATCTCGCACGGCGACTACACCCGCCGGGTGCGCGAGAACCGCCGGGACGAGCTGGGCGACCTGGCCGTCACCATCAACCGCATGGCCGACGACCTGGAGGCCCAGGACCTCCAGCGCAAGGAGCTGGTCGCCAACGTCTCGCACGAGCTGCGCACCCCCATCGCGGGCCTGCGCGCGGTGCTGGAGAACATCGTCGACGGCGTCACCGAGGCCGACCCGGAGACCATGCGCACGGCGCTCGGCCAGACCGAGCGGCTCGGCCGGCTGGTGGAGACGCTGCTGGACCTCTCCCGGCTGGACAACGGGGTCATCCCGCTGCGCAAACGGCGCTTCGAGGTGTGGCCGTACCTCTCCGGCGTGCTCAAGGAGGCCAACATGGTCGCCTCGGCCCGCGCGGGCATCGCCTCCGGCTCCGGCAGCCACACCCGTACCGACGTGCACCTGGCCCTGGACGTCTTCCCGCCGGACCTGACCGCGCACGCCGACCCGGAGCGCATCCACCAGGTCGTCGCCAACCTCATCGACAACGCCGTCAAGCACAGCCCCCCGCACGGCCGGGTCACGGTGCGGGCGCGGCGCGGGGAGCTGCCGGAGTCGCTGGAGCTGGAGGTGCTCGACGAGGGCCCCGGCATCCCGCGCTCGGAGTGGCGCCGGGTGTTCGAGCGGTTCAACCGGGGCGCGGTGTCCCGGCCGCACGGTCCGGGCAGCGACGGCGGCACCGGTCTGGGCCTGGCGATCGCGCGCTGGGCGGTGGATCTGCACGGCGGCCGGATCGGAGTGGCCGAATCCGAGCGCGGATGCCGGATTCTCATCACTCTTCCGGGCCTGCCGTCGGCACCGAGTTGACGTAGGGTTCGAAGCGGAGCGACAAGATCCACTGGCGTTCGCCCTGGCGGACACGTGTGATCAGGCACAGGCCCGCGTTTTCTCCGCGCCGGGTCGCGGTCTCCCCTTCCCACGCGTAACGGAACCTCGCTTGTTTCCCGCCATTTCCAGCGCTGAAACACGGTCCGCGATGTGACTTACGCGACGATGAACGGGCCCGGTCTGACCTTCCGGGTCGGGGAGGCGTAGCCTTGATTCCCGCTGTCCACCATCTTGTGAAGCGGAAGAGGGCGGTTCTCGCCGTGTCGCCACAGTCCCCCAGTAACTCGAGCATCTCGACCGACACCGACCAAGCGGGCAACGCGGGCAAGAACCCCGCGGCCGCCTTCGGTGCCAACGAGTGGCTCGTCGACGAGATCTATCAGCAGTACCTCCAGGACCCGAACTCCGTGGATCGAGCCTGGTGGGACTTCTTCGCCGACTACAAGCCCGGAGCGGCCGCCGCGCAGTCCGCGTCCGGCGCCGCGACCACGGACTCCGCCAGCGCCCCCCAGGCCGCCCCCGCGCCGCAGGCGCAGGCCGCCGCTCCGGCCCAGCCGAAGGCGGCCCCCCAGCCGGCCGCCCCCGCGAAGCCGGCCGCGCAGCCCGCAGCCGCCGCTCCCGCGGCCCCGGCCGCTCCGGCCGCGAAGCCCGCCGCCGCTCCGGCCAAGCCCGCCGCCAAGCCGCAGGCCAAGGCCGCCGCGCCCGCCAAGGACGCCGACTCCGCGCCCGAGGGCCCCGAGCTGGTCACCCTGCGCGGTCCCGCCGCCGCGGTCGCCAAGAACATGAACGCCTCGCTGGAGCTGCCCACGGCCACGTCCGTGCGCGCGGTCCCGGTGAAGCTGCTGTTCGACAACCGCATCGTCATCAACAACCACCTCAAGCGCGCCCGGGGCGGGAAGATCTCCTTCACGCACCTGATCGGCTACGCGATGGTGCAGGCCATCAAGGCCATGCCGGCGATGAACTACGCGTTCGGCGAGAAGGACGGCAAGCCGACGCTGATCAAGCCGCCGCACGTCAACCTCGGTCTCGCCATCGACCTGGTCAAGCCCAACGGCGACCGCCAGCTGGTCGTCGCGGCGATCAAGAAGGCCGAGACCATGAACTTCTTCGAGTTCTGGCAGGCCTACGAGGACATCGTCCGCCGCGCCCGCGACGGCAAGCTGACGATGGACGACTTCACCGGCGTCACGGTCTCCCTGACCAACCCCGGCGGCCTCGGCACCGTCCACTCCGTGCCGCGCCTGATGCCCGGCCAGTCGGTGATCATGGGCGTCGGCTCCATGGACTACCCGGCGGAGTTCCAGGGCACCTCACAGGACACCCTGAACAAGCTCGGCATCTCGAAGGTCATGACGCTCACGTCGACCTACGACCACCGGGTCATCCAGGGCGCCGCCTCCGGCGAGTTCCTGCGCCAGGTCGCCAACCTGCTGCTCGGCGAGAACGGCTTCTACGACGACATCTTCAAGGCGCTGCGCATCCCCTACGAGCCGGTCCGCTGGCTCAAGGACATCGACGCCTCGCACGACGACGACGTCACCAAGGCCGCCCGCGTCTTCGAGCTGATCCACTCCTACCGGGTCCGCGGCCACGTCATGGCCGACACCGACCCGCTGGAGTACCAGCAGCGCAAGCACCCCGACCTGGACATCACCGAGCACGGGCTCACCCTGTGGGACCTGGAGCGGGAGTTCGCGGTCGGCGGCTTCGCCGGCAAGTCCCTGATGAAGCTGCGCGACATCCTCGGCGTGCTGCGCGACTCGTACTGCCGCACCACCGGCGTCGAGTTCATGCACATCCAGGACCCCAAGCAGCGCAAGTGGATCCAGGACCGCATCGAGCGCTCGCACACCAAGCCGGAGCGCGAGGAGCAGCTGCGCATCCTGCGCCGGCTCAACGCCGCCGAGGCGTTCGAGACGTTCCTGCAGACCAAGTACGTCGGCCAGAAGCGCTTCTCCCTGGAGGGCGGCGAGTCCGTCATCCCGCTGCTGGACGCGGTCATCGACTCGGCGGCCGAGTCCCGCCTGGACGAGGTCGTCATCGGCATGGCCCACCGCGGCCGGCTGAACGTCCTGGCCAACGTGGTCGGCAAGTCGTACGCGCAGATCTTCCGCGAGTTCGAGGGCAACCTCGACCCGAAGTCGATGCACGGCTCCGGCGACGTGAAGTACCACCTGGGCGCCGAGGGCACCTTCACGGGCCTGGACGGCGAGCAGATCAAGGTCTCGCTGGTCGCCAACCCCTCGCACCTGGAGGCGGTCGACCCGGTCCTGGAGGGCGTCGCCCGCGCCAAGCAGGACATCATCAACAAGGGCGGCACGGACTTCACCGTCCTGCCGGTGGCGATCCACGGCGACGCGGCCTTCGCGGGCCAGGGCGTGGTGGCCGAGACCCTGAACATGTCGCAGCTGCGCGGCTACCGCACCGGCGGCACGGTCCACGTGGTCATCAACAACCAGGTCGGCTTCACCGCCGCCCCGGAGTCCTCGCGCTCCTCGATGTACGCCACCGACGTGGCCCGCATGATCGAGGCCCCGATCTTCCACGTGAACGGCGACGACCCGGAGGCCGTGGTCCGCGTCGCGCGGCTCGCCTTCGAGTTCCGCCAGGCGTTCAACAAGGACGTGGTGATCGACCTCATCTGCTACCGCCGCCGCGGTCACAACGAGTCGGACAACCCGGCCTTCACCCAGCCGCTGATGTACGACCTGATCGACAAGAAGCGCTCGGTGCGCAAGCTCTACACCGAGTCCCTCATCGGTCGCGGCGACATCACCCTGGAAGAGGCCGAGCAGGCGCTGCAGGACTACCAGGGCCAGCTGGAGAAGGTCTTCACCGAGGTCCGCGAGGCCACCTCGCAGCCGTCCGCCGGTGAGTCCTCCGACCCGCAGGCCGAGTTCCCGGTCGCCGTGAACACCGCGGTGTCCAACGAGGTCGTCAAGCGCATCGCCGAGTCCCAGGTCAACATCCCCGACCACGTCACCATCCACCCGCGCCTGCTGCCGCAGCTGCAGCGCCGCGCGGCGATGGTCGAGGACGGCACGATCGACTGGGGCATGGGCGAGACCCTCGCCGTCGGCTCCCTCCTGCTGGAGGGCGTCCCGGTCCGCCTCGCGGGCCAGGACTCGCAGCGCGGCACCTTCGGCCAGCGCCACGCGGTGGTCATCGACCGCGAGACGGGCGACGAGTTCACCCCGCTGCTGTACCTGTCCGAGGACCAGGCCAGGTACAACGTCTACAACTCCCTGCTCTCCGAGTACGCGGCGATGGGCTTCGAGTACGGCTACTCGCTGGCCCGCCCCGACGCGCTGGTGATGTGGGAGGCGCAGTTCGGCGACTTCGTCAACGGCGCGCAGACGGTCGTGGACGAGTTCATCTCGTCGGCGGAGCAGAAGTGGAACCAGACGAGCGGCGTGGTGCTCCTGCTGCCGCACGGCTACGAGGGCCAGGGCCCGGACCACTCCTCGGCCCGCCCGGAGCGCTTCCTCCAGCTCTGCGCCCAGAACAACATGACGGTCGCGATGCCGACCCTGCCGTCGAACTACTTCCACCTCCTGCGGTGGCAGGTGCACAACCCGCACCACAAGCCGCTGGTCGTCTTCACCCCGAAGTCGATGCTGCGCCTGAAGGCCGCGGCCTCGAAGGCGGAGGAGTTCACGACGGGCCAGTTCCGCCCGGTCATCGGCGACGACTCGGTCGACCCGGCCGCCGTCAAGAAGGTCGTCTTCACCGCCGGCAAGGTCTACTACGACCTCGACGCCGAGCGGAAGAAGCGCGGCGTCACGGACACGGCCATCATCCGCATCGAGCGCCTGTACCCGCTGCCGGGTGCCGAGCTCCAGGCGGAGATCGCCAAGTACCCGAACGCCGAGAAGTACCTGTGGGCGCAGGAGGAGCCGGCGAACCAGGGTGCCTGGCCGTTCATCGCGCTCAACCTGATCGACCACCTCGATCTGGCGGTCGGCGCCGACGTCCCGCACGGCGAGCGCCTGCGCCGCATCTCGCGCCCGCACAGCTCGTCCCCGGCCGTCGGTTCCGCCAAGCGGCACCAGGCCGAGCAGGAGCAGCTGGTGCGTGAGGTGTTCGAGGCGTAGTCCCCACGGGCCGCCACCGCGCCGCAGCGCGTCCGGGCCGGGCCGCATCCCCTCTCAGGGGGTGCGGCCCGGCCCCTTTTCCTGCACTTATCCTTGACCGCATGTACTTCACCGACCGAGGCATCGAGGAGCTGGAGAAGCGGCGCGGCGAGGAGGAGGTCACCTTCGAGTGGCTCGCCGAGCAGCTGCGGACCTTCGTCGACCTGAACCCGGACTTCGAGGTGCCGGTGGAGCGGCTGGCGACCTGGCTGGCGCGGCTGGACGACGAGGACGAGGACGAGTAGGCACGCAGAGTCCCGTCACGGGTCGCACGGGTCGCGGAGCGGCCCGCGTGCCCGTCAGGGGCGCTTGGAGAGGCCGTAGGCCGTACCGAGCGCCCCGTGCGCGATCAGCAGGGCGCCGGCGGTGGTCCAGCCTCCGCTGTGGCGCCGCAGGCCCCAGGCGGTGAGCGGCAGACCGGCCGCCATCTGGGCGAGGGCCAGCGCGCGGGCTCCGGGCCCGCCCACCCAGGGCATCCAGGCGGCGAGACGGCTCTCGTCGACGGTCGGGCGCCGTCCGGCCGCCTCGGTACACCGGGAGCCGGGCAGGGCGCGGGCGGCCTCGCCGAGGCGGTCGGCACCGTCACCGGGGGCCAGTCCGGCGGGGAGGGTGATTCCCGCGCGGGTGAGCACCGCCAGCAGTCCCCGCAGCCGGGCGCGCGCGTCGGCCTCGCGGTCCGGCCGGGTCAGCGCGTCCAGCGCCTGGAGGTCCAGTACGGGGTCCAGGCCGAGCCGGGCGGCGAAGGTGCGCATCGCCTCGTCCTCGCCGGCCGGGGTGCCGTCCGCGAGCCACACATAGCCGACGGGGCGGCGGAAGCCGGACGCGAGGGTGTAGCCGGCCCGGTCCGCGTCCCACCACAGGGCCAGTACGGGCCAGGGGGCGCCGACGGCGAGTGCCGCGGCCCAGCCGGTGACCACACGGTCGACCGGCTCGTCGCCGCGCCGCCAGGGGCCGCCCACCGGGACCAGCGCGCTCCACCCCTCACCGGCCGGGACCGACGGCATGCGCTCGCCCAGCAGCGGGGCCACGGCGGCGACGGAGTCCGGATCGGCGCGGCACAGGAGCAGGGCACCGGTGGCGTCCCCGGAGCCGGGGCGGGAGCCGGGGGCGGACTCATGCGTCGACATGTTCACAAACTAGGGCAATCGCGCCCCCTCGGCCGGTCGCCGATCACCAGAACGGGTCTCTTGACTTTCGACGGCCGCGATATATCGTGAATGAGGAGGACGCGATATGCCGCGTTCGGTCGAGGAGGTCTGCACCATGTCCGAGTGGTCCGTCGCGGAGCCCGGGAAGCTCACCTTCGACGAGTCCGTCAGCGAGCTCCAGGTCCGCATCGTCCACGGCACGGTGAACGTCGTGGGCACCGACGAGGGTTCCGCCCGCCTGGAGGTGTCCGAGATCGAGGGGCCGCCCCTGATCGTGACCCACCGGGACGGCGTGCTCACGGTGGCCTATGAGGACCTTCCCTGGAAGGGCTTCCTCAAGTGGCTGGACCGCAAGGGATGGCGCCGCAGCGCGGTGGTCTCCCTGGCCGTGCCGACCGGCACCCGCGTGGAGGTGGGGGCGGTGAGCGCGGCCGCCGTCGTCTCCGGGCTCGAGGGGCACGTCGAGGTGAAGGGCGTCTCCGGCGACACCACCCTGGTGGGCCTCACCGGCCCGGTCCGCGCCGACACCGTCTCCGGGAGCGTGGAGGCGCAGGCCCTCACCGGGGACCTGCGGTTCCACTCCGTCTCGGGGGACCTGACGGTGGTGGAGGCGGGTTCCTCCGTCCGGGCGGACTCGGTGAGCGGTTCGATGATCGTCGACCTGGACACGGCGGGCGGGCCGACCGACATCAGCCTGACCAGCGTCTCGGGCGAGATCGCCATCCGGCTTCCCCAGCCGGCCGACGCGGAGGTGGAGGCGAGCACGGCCAGCGGCAGCGTCTCCAGCGCCTTCGAGGACCTGCGGGTGGCCGGCCAGTGGGGCGCCAAGCGGATCACGGGCCGGCTCGGCGCGGGCAGCGGCCGGCTGAAGGCCACCACCGTCTCCGGCTCGATCGCCCTGCTGCGCCGCCCGGCGGCGGAGGAGGCTCCGTGGGAGGAGGACGCGCCCCAGACGCCCGACCCCGGTCACGGTCCCGGCCCGGTGGACGGCGTGCGGGGCGCCTCGGGGGACAATTCCGCTTCCGGCCGGGAGCACGGCGCCACCGGTGACCCGGCCGACGGCACGACCGACAAGAAGGTGCTCTGACATGCCCCCCGTCTTCGCCCACGGCCGCCTGCGCCTCTATCTGCTCAAGCTCCTGGACGAGGCCCCGCGCCACGGCTACGAGGTGATCCGGCTCCTCGAAGAGCGCTTCCAGGGCCTGTACGCGCCCTCGGCCGGCACGGTGTACCCGCGCCTGGCCAAGCTGGAGGCCGAGGGCCTGGTCACCCACACCACCGAGGGCGGGCGCAAGGTGTACGCCATCACCGACGCCGGCCGCGCCGAGCTGGCCGACCGCAGTGGTGAGCTGGCCGACCTGGAGCTGGAGATCCGGGAGTCGGTCGCCGAGCTCGCCGCCGAGATCCGGGCCGACGTCCGCGGTGCCGCGGGCGACCTGCGCCGGGAGATGCGGGCCGCGGCCGGCGCGGCACGCCGGGGTGCCGGCTCCGGCGCGCAGGCCGAGGGCGACGATTTCGCCACCGGCACCGCGAGCGCCGACGAGAAGGAGGCCTGGCGCGCGGCCAAGGAGGAGATGCGGCGCGTCAAGCAGGAGTGGAAGGAGCAGGCCCGCCGCGCCAAGGACGAGAGCCGTCGCGCCCGCGAGGAGGCCCAGCGTGCCCGGCGGCAGGCCAAGGAGGCCCAGGAGCGGGCCCGGGCGCAGGCCCAGGAGGAGGTGCAGCGCATCGCCCAGCGGGTCCAGGAACAGGTGCAGGACCACTTCGCGCGCGGCGACTGGCCGACGGGTCTGCGTGAGGGGCTGAGCGAGCTGGCCAAGGAGGTCGGCGACTTCGGCAAGGACTTCGGGAAGGAGTTCGGCAGGGAGTGGGGCTTCGGCCGCTCGGAGGCCGGGCCGGCCGCCCACCGGGCCGAGTACGCGTCCACACCCGAGGACTTCCCCGCCGGTTACGCTCCCTCCTGGGCCCACGAGGACGCCGCGGAGTCCACCGGCGACCCCGCCCGCGATCTGGACCGGCTGCTCGACCGCTTCCGGGACGACATCCGCGACGCGGCCCGGGACCACGGGGTCACGGCCGACCAGCTCCGCGAGACGCGCCGGCACCTGTCGACGGCCGCGGCCCACATCGGGGCGATACTGCGGACCCCCAAGCCCTGATCCCGCCGCGGTCCGGCACACCCCGGCCCGACTCCCCGTCGTGACTCCCCCGGCTGGGCCCCCTCGGGTGCCCGCCCGGGGGGAGCAGCCGGGCCGCGTCTCTCAGGCGCAGGCTTCCCCGGTGTCACCGCCCAGCACCCGGGTCAGCGACGCGTACGTCACCCCGTGGTCGGCCAGCACCTCGGCGGGCACCCCGGGACGGACGGTCAGGGCGAGGAGGACGTGCTCGTCCCCGATCCACCGCTCGTGCCGGTCGACGGCGACCCGGAGCGCCTGCTCCAGCACCTTCTTGGCGTCCTTGCTGAAGCTGCGGTGCCCGGACCACCGGCGCCGGTCCTTCCGGTCGCCGGACAGGGCGCCGACGCCGTGGTCCTCCTCCACCCGGGCGACGATCTCGGAGACGTCGATCCCGAGCCCGGCGAGCGCGTCGGCCTCGGCCCGCGACAGCCCGGCCCGGCGCCGCGCCTCCGTCAGCGCCTGCCGGACCGCCTCCCTGCGCCCGCCGACCCCCAGCGCGCCCAGCGCGAACGAGGCGCGGCTGCCCTCGCGGTCGAGCAGGGCGAGCAACAGGTGCTCCGGATCCACGGTCTGCGCCTGCGCCCCCTCGGCGTGCCCGACCGCCCCCTGCACCACGTCCCGGGCGTCCTTGGTGAACCGCTCGAACATCAATGCCTCCCGTACTTCTTGTGCACGGCCTGCCTGCTGACCCCGAGCTCGTTGGCGATCTCCTGCCACGACCAGCCGTGCCCGCGCGCGCTGCGCACCTGCACGGCCTCCAGCTGCTCCAGCAGCCGGCGCAGTGCCGCGACGGCCCGCAGCCCGACCCGGGGATCACGATCACCCGCGCGTGCGGCGAGATCGGTTGCTTCGCTCATGGTGTCAACATAGGTTGACACCCCGCATCTGTCAATGATGGTTGACAGATGCGGGGTTCGGGAGGCGCGCGAAGAAGACGTCAGGAGCCGCTGAGCACGATCTTGCCGAACTGCTCCCCGGACGCCATCCGCTCGAAGCCCTCGCGGGCCCGGTCCATCGGAAGCACCTCGTCGATGACGGGGCGGACCCCGGTGGCGGCGCAGAAGGAGAGCAGGTCCTCCAACTCGTCCTTGGTGCCCATCGTGGAACCGACGACCTTGAGTTCCAAGAAGAAGATGCGGGTCAGTTCGGCGTGCGAGGGCCGGTCACCGCTGGTGGCGCCGGAGATGACCAGGGTGCCGCCCGGCTTGAGCGACTTCACCGAGTGGGACCAGGTGGCGGCGCCCACGGTCTCGATGACCGCGTCGACCCGCTGCGGGAGCCGCGCGCCCGTCTCCACGGCCTCCACGGCGCCCAGTTCCAGCGCGCGCTTGCGCTTGGCCTCGTCCCGGCTGGTGGCGAAGACCCGCAGCCCGGCCGCCTTGCCGAGCAGGATCGCCGCCGTGGCGACCCCGCCGCCGGCGCCCTGCACCAGGACCGAGTCACCGGGACGCACCCCGGCGTTGGTGAACAGCATCCGGTACGCGGTCAGCCAGGCGGTCGGCAGACAGGCGGCCTCGGCGAAGGAGAGCTCCTTCGGCTTGGGCAGGATGTTCCAGGTCGGCACGGCGACCTGCTCGGCGAACGTCCCCTGGTAGCGCTCCGTGAGGATGGAGCGGGGTTCCTTCGGACCGACGCCGTGGCCGGTCTGGCCGATCACGGAGTGCAGGACGACCTCGTTCCCGTCCTCGTCGACACCGGCGGCGTCGCAGCCGAGGATCATCGGCAGGCGGTCCTCGGGGAGGCCGACCCCGCGCAGGGACCACAGGTCGTGATGGTTGAGGGAGGCGGCCCTGACGTCGACGACGCTCCAGCCGGGGCGGGCCTCGGGAGCCGGGCGCTCTCCCAACTCCAGGCCGGTCAGCGGCTGGTCGCGGTCGATTCGGGCGGCGTAGACAGCGAACATGACCTTGACGATAGGTAACACACCGGCCCACCGGAACCACGACGCCGTGTGACACACGCCCTCTTGCCGCCGGGCCACCCCGGCTGCGGGCAGCCGCGCCCGCCGTAGCCGCGGGCAGTGGCGCCTCCCTCGGTTCCGCACCGCCGGGCCGCCCACCCGGCCCACACCGACGCCGACCCACCCGAAAGCGAATGGCCCCGCCCGCCGAGCACGACGCCGACCCAGCCGAAAGCGAACGGCCCCGTCCACCGGGGACGAGGCCGCTCACCGCACACGCATCACACCGTCACCGGCGCGCGACGCCCTCCGCACGGGCCGCCGCCGCCACCGCCGCCGTCACGGCGGGCGCGACCCGCTCGTCGAACGGGGACGGGATGACGTAGTCCGCGGCGAGGTCGTCGCCCACCACGGAGGCCAGCGCCTCGGCCGCCGCGAGCTTCATGCCCTCGGTGATCCGCGACGCCCGCACCTGCAGCGCCCCCGCGAAGATGCCCGGGAAGGCCAGCACGTTGTTGATCTGGTTCGGGAAGTCGGACCGACCCGTCGCGACGACCGCCGCGTACTTGTGGGCGACCTCCGGGTGCACCTCGGGGTTCGGGTTGGCCATCGCGAAGACGAAGGCGCCCTTGGCCATCGAGGCGACCGCCGGCTCCGGGACCGTACCGCCGGAGACGCCGATGAAGACGTCGGCGCCCGCGAGGGCCGACTCCAGCGAGCCGGACAGCCCGGCCTTGTTGGTGAAGGAGGCCAGCTCCCGCTTGACCGGCGTCAGGTCGTCCCGGTCCGCCGAGACGACGCCCTTGCGGTCCGCGACCGCGACGTCCCCGATGCCCGCCTCGACCAGCATCTTGGCGATGGCGACACCGGCCGCGCCCGCGCCCGAGATCACCGCCCGCAGCTCACCCAGCGTGCGCCCGCTCAGCCGCGCCGCGTTCCGCAGCGCCGCCAGCGTCACGACCGCCGTGCCGTGCTGGTCGTCGTGGAAGATCGGGATGTCGAGCCGCTCCTGGAGCTTGCGCTCGATCTCGAAGCACCGGGGCGCCGAGATGTCCTCCAGGTTCACGCCGCCGAAGGAGGGCGCGAGCCGCACCACCGTCTCGACGATCTCGTCGGCGTCCGTGCAGTCCAGCGCGATCGGAACCGCGTCGACGCCGCCGAACTGCTTGAAAAGGATCGCCTTCCCCTCCATCACCGGAAGGGAGGCCTCGGGGCCGATGTCTCCGAGCCCCAGCACCGCCGTACCGTCCGTCACGACCGCCACGACCGACGACTTCCACGTGTAGTCGTGCACCAGGTCGGGCTGCTCGGCGATCGCGCTGCACACTTTCGCGACGCCGGGCGTGTACGCCAGGGACAGGTCGTCCTTGTCGCGGACCGGCACGGTGGCCTGCACGGCCATCTTGCCGCCGCGGTGCAGCGCGAACGCCGGGTCGAAGGAGTCGAGGGGCTCCCCCGTCTCCTGCTCCGTACCGGCGTCGCTGTCGCTGCGAGGATTGACGATCTCCGCTGCCACTTTGTCTTACCCCTTAAGAGTCATGGTTTGAGGGTTTGTCCACTCCTGGTGAGGAGCGGGCGGGCACCGCGCAGGAGGACGGCCGCCTGGGCCACAAGGGAGACCTGCGCGACGGGCGCGCCGCACACGCGCCCTGAGCCCCTGATGAGGGGTGTAAAGAACCTTCTTACCCGACGGACGCCCCCTGCGACGAGTCGGATAAGGGCAAGCTCACATGCCGGACCTCGAACGCCGCATGTCGGTGACATGGCTCATAGCCGAGTATCAGGACAACTTGCCTGGACCCCTTGACAGACGACCCCGACGGAGTCTTGACAGACGTGCGCGGCGACAGACCGTCTCGGCATTTCGAGGAATGCCGAAGATCTTTCGGCTGGAAGATGGGATTCCCGTAAAGGTTCGGTCGTGTTGTACCGGCCTGGTGCGGTTCGGGGGGTCACCCGTTATCCGATTTTGACATGGCGTCCCCCCTGAATGGCCGAGTCCGAATGGCAAGATGCCGTAATCACACGAGGTCGCGACACTCGAAGGCGTGTGCTCTCGTCGACCCACGGCGCCTGCCGGCCCCCGGCCGACGCCCCGTCCCACCGGAACTCCACCGTCCCCATCGGCATCTCCCTTCATCCGCCGGAGGAACCACCATGACCGCACGCAACACCCGTCGTACGACCGCCGCGCACTCCCGGACAGCAGCGGTCGGTGCGATCGCGGTCGCAGGCGCCCTGCTGCTCACCGGATGCGGCGACCAGACCGAGAAGAGCGACTCCGGCAGCGACAACCAGTCCGCGGTGGGGGCCCCGCTGGCCGACCGGCTCCCCCAGTCCATCCGCGACAAGGGCGTCATCAAGGTCGGTTCCGACATCGCCTACGCGCCGGTCGAATTCAAGGACAAGTCCGGCAAGACGGTGGGCATCGACCCCGACCTGGCGGACGCCATGGGCAAGCAGCTCGGCGTGAAGTTCGAATTCGAGAACGGCACCTTCGACACCCTGATCACCGGTCTGCGCTCCAAGCGCTACGACATCGCGATGTCCGCGATGACCGACACCAAGGACCGTCAGGAGGGCATCGACTCCGAGACCGGCAAGAAGGTCGGCCAGGGCGTCGACTTCGTGGACTACTTCACGGCCGGTGTCTCGATCTACACCAAGAAGGGCGACGACCGGGGCATCAAGACCTGGTCGGACCTGTGCGGCAAGAAGCTGGTCCTCCAGCGCGGCACGGTCTCCGAGGACCTGGCCAAGGCCGAGAACGAGAAGTGCCCGGCCGGCAAGAAGATCACCATCGAGCCCTACGACAACGACCAGCAGGCCCAGACCCGGCTGCGCGCGGGCGGCGCCGACGCCGGCTCCTCCGACTTCCCGGTCGCCGCGTACGCGGTGAAGACCTCCGGCGGCGGCAAGGACTTCCAGCTCGTCGGCGAGCAGGTCGAGGCCGCCCCGTACGGCATCGCGGTCGCCAAGGACAACACCCAGCTGCGGGACGCCCTGAAGGCGGCTCTGGACGCGGTCATCGCCAACGGTGAGTACAAGAAGGTCCTCGACAAGTGGGGCGTGGCGGAAGGTGCCGTCACCGAGGCCACCGTCAACGGCGGCAAGTGACGTCCGGCGGACGCTGAAAGGCAACATCCGTGACTGTTGACATCGACAAGACGCCGGGCGGCCCGGCCGGCACCCCGCCGGCCGGCCCGGAGGCCATCAAGGCCATTCCGGTCCGGCACTACGGGCGGTACGTCTCCGCGGTCGTCGCGATCGCGCTGCTGGCCGCGGTCGTCTACGCGTTCTCCCAGGGCAAGATCAACTGGGGGGCGATCCCGGACTACTTCTTCGACGACCGGATCGTCTCCGGTGTGGGCAAGACGCTGCTGATCACCGTCCTGTCCATGGCGATCGGCATCTTCGGCGGCATCCTGCTCGCCGTCATGCGGCTGTCGAAGAACCCGGTGACCTCGACCATCGCGTGGTTCTACATCTGGTTCTTCCGCGGCACCCCGGTCCTGGTGCAGCTGGTGGTCTGGTTCAACCTGGGCCTGGTCTTCGAGTACATCAACCTCGGCCCGGTCTACCGGGACGAGTGGTCGGACTTCATGACACCGTTCCTGACGGTGCTGCTCGGCCTCGGCCTCAACGAGGCCGCGTACATGGCGGAGATCTGCCGGGCCGGCCTCCTCGCGGTCGACGAGGGCCAGACCGAGGCGGCGCACGCGCTGGGCATGAGCCACGCCAAGACGCTGCGCCGGATCGTCATCCCGCAGGCGATGCGCGTGATCGTGCCGCCCACGGGCAACGAGGTCATCAACATGCTGAAGACGACCTCGCTGGTCTCGGTCGTCCAGTACCCGGAACTCTTCCGCGCGGCCCAGGACATCGGCCAGACCTCCGGCGCACCGGCCGAGATGCTGTTCCTCGCGGCGGCCTGGTACCTGCTGCTGACCTCGGTCTTCAGCGTGGGCCAGTACTACCTCGAGCGGTACTACGCGCGCGGCTCGAGCCGGTCGCTGCCGGCCACCCCGTTCCAGAAGATCAAGGCGAACGTGCTGTCCCTGTCCAGCCGCTCCAAGCCGACGGGAGGCACCGCATGACCGCCATGGTGAAGGCCGAGGGCGTCCACAAGTCCTTCGGCGCCGTCGAGGTCCTCAAGGGCATCGACCTGGAGGTGAAGCAGGGCGAGGTGTTCTGCCTCATCGGCCCCTCCGGCTCCGGCAAGTCCACCTTCCTCAGGTGTATCAACCACCTCGAGAAGATCAACGCCGGGCGTCTGTACGTCGACGGGGAGCTGGTCGGCTACCGCCAGAAGGGCGACAAGCTCTACGAGCTGAAGGACAGCGAGGTCGCCGTCAAGCGCCGGGACATCGGCATGGTCTTCCAGCGCTTCAACCTGTTCCCGCACATGACGGCCGTCGAGAACGTCATGGAGGCTCCGATCCAGGTCAAGGGCGTCAGCAAGGCCCAGGCCAGGGAGCGCGCCACCGCCCTCCTGGAGCGCGTGGGGCTGGGCGACAAGGCCGGCAACTACCCCTCGCAGCTCTCCGGTGGCCAGCAGCAGCGCGTCGCCATCGCACGGGCCCTGGCGATGGACCCGAAGCTGATGCTGTTCGACGAGCCGACCTCGGCCCTCGACCCGGAGCTGGTCGGTGACGTCCTCGACGTCATGCGCGACCTCGCCGAGTCCGGCATGACGATGGTCGTCGTCACCCACGAGATGGGCTTCGCCCGGGAGGTCGGCGACAGCCTGGTCTTCATGGACGGCGGTGTGGTCGTGGAGTCGGGCAACCCGCGCGACGTCCTCACGGACCCCCAGCACGAGCGGACCAAGGCGTTCCTGTCCAAGGTCCTCTGAGCGCACGCGCCGACGCACGCCACAGGGGCGGTACGGAGTCCGTACCGCCCCTGTGGCGTTGCCCCCGCCTACTTCAGCGCCAGCAGCAGCGTGTCCGACGGCGAGCACCACACCGGCCGCGCCTCGCCGAAGCCCTTCTCGCGCAGCACCCGCGCGTGCCACTGGGCCGAGGGCATGTCGCCGTCGGCGTGCTCGCCGTAGATCTCGAAACGGCGGGCGGTGGGCCCGGCGAGCACCGGGTCCTTGGCGGCGAGCTGCCACCACTCGGACCAGTCGAGCGCGCCCTCGGCCTTGGCGGCGTCCATCCGCGCGTGCCGCTGCGCGCGTTCCGCCGCGTTGATCCGGGGCGTCGTCTCGTCGATCATGTGGTCCGCGTTCATGAAGACACCACCGTCGCGGACGACCTCCGCGATCCGACCGTAGAGGGCCGCGAGGGGTTCGGCGTGGAGCCAGTGCAGGGCCGTGGCGGTCAGGACCGCGTCGTAGGAGTCGTACGGCAGCTTCGCGGTCCAGTCGGGGTCCTTGAGGTCCGCGGTGACGAGGGAGACCCGCGCGTCGCCGGCGAAGGTGCCCTCGGCGATGGCCAGGAGCGCCGGGTCGAGGTCCACGCCGGTGCTGGTGGCCCCGGGGAAGCGGGCGAGCAGGCGGGCCGTGATGGTACCGGTGCCGCAGGCGAGGTCGAGCACGCGCGGCGCCGGACCGACCAGCGCCTCGACCATGTCCAGCATGATCCGGAAGCGTTCCTCCCGGTCGGGCATGTACCACTCCTGCTGCCGGTCCCAGCTCTCCTGCCAGGCCTGCCAGTCGGCTGCGGGTGTGGTGGCCGTGGTGATCTCCGCGTCCGTCATCGAGCCCCTCCGTCACGCGCGATACGTAATACCCTGTAAGCACGATCAGCCATTACCTGACCGCAGGCACGACCTTAGAGCCCCTTCGTAAGGACTACAAGTGGAACTGGCCTATTACTCGGATTACGCCGTGCGTCTCGTCAACACCGAGGAGCCGGCCCGGGGACAGGACTCCCTCACCTCGGTCGAGGCCGTCCGCGAGCTGTTCGGCACCAATCAGTCGGCGGCCCGGCGTGCCACGGACGCGGACGTGACCCGCTTCCGGTCGGTCCGGGGGCGGCTGCGCGCGGTCTTCGAGGCGGCCGACGGCGGCGACGAGACCCTCGCGGTCGACCTGCTGAACTCCCTGCTGCTGGAGTTCCCGGTGAGCCCCCAGATCTCCGGCCACGACCACCGCGACGACGACGGCAGCCCGCTGTGGCACATGCACCTGGCGGACCACCCGTCCAACGCCACCGCCGGTTTCGCCGCCATCGCGGCGATGGGCCTGGCCTTCCACCTCACCGAGTACGGCGTGGACCGGCTCGGCCTGTGCGAGGCGGCCCCCTGCCGCAACGCCTATCTGGACACCTCGACCAACCGCTCCCGGCGCTACTGCTCGGACCGCTGCGCCACCCGGGCCAACGTGGCGGCCTACCGGGCCCGCAAACGCCTGGAGGCGGACCGGTCCGCCGACACCGGCCGGAGCGCGGACAGCGCCCAGCGGGCCACGGCGAACGGCGAGCGCTGACCCGGCTTCAGCGGCCGGTACCGCAGCCGCGCCTTCCCGAGGACGAGTTCCTCGGGGACGACCCCGTAGTCGGTGCTGTCCCCGCCCGCGAAGGCGTTGTCGCCCAGCACCCACCAGCCGGCCCCGCGCCGCTCGACGGCCCGCTTGACCACGAGCAGGTCCTGCTGGAACGGGTGCCGCAGCACCACGACGTCACCCGGCCGGACCCGCGCACCCCAGTGCACGACCAGCACGTCGCCGTGGTGCAGCGTGGGCACCATGGACGGCCCGGTCACCTCGGCCGGCCCCAGGGGCAACGCCCCTCTGGAACGTACGGTCTCCTGCGACGACTGCTCCGGCATGACCCGGCACCTCCCCGGTCTTTCCTCCACCAGTCTCAGTCTCACCCCGGACTTTTGTCCTAAGCCCACGGGGGCACTCGCGAAAACGGGCCTCCCAGGGAGTAATGTCCACCCTGAGAAGACGATCACGAGGAAGGAACGCTTCATGCTTTCCCGCCTGTTTGCCCCCAAGGTCACGGTCAGCGCCCACTGCGACCTGCCCTGCGGTGTGTACGACCCGGCCCAGGCCCGCATCGAGGCGGAGTCGGTGAAGGCCGTGCAGGAGAAGATGGCCGGCAACGACGACCCGCACTTCCAGACGCGTGCCACGGTCATCAAGGAGCAGCGCGCCGAGCTGGCGAAGCACCACGTCTCCGTGCTGTGGAGCGACTACTTCAAGCCCCCGCACTTCGAGAAGTACCCGGAGCTGCACCAGCTGGTCAACGACACCCTGAAGGCCCTGTCGGCCGCCAAGGCCTCGAAGGACCCGGCGACCGGCCAGAAGGCGCTGGACTACATCGCCCAGATCGACAAGATCTTCTGGGAGACCAAGAAGGCCTGATCCTCGATCAGGGCCTTTTGCGTGCGTTTTCCCCAGTCGCACGGTTTCCGGGCCGCATCCGGTCCGCGGCGCGCCGAGCACGGCGTTCCCCGCGGTCCGGGTGCGGCCCGCGGTCATGAGCGTCGCGGCTCACGCCACATCGGCCACATCCGGGGGCCGTCCGGCAGGTGCAGGACGCGTCCGGTGCACGCGAAGCCGAGACGTTCGTAGAGCCCTTTGCTGCGTTCGCTGCTCGCCTCCAGATAGGCGGGCAGGCCCTCGCGGTCGCACCGGTCCAGGACCGACGCGATGAGCGCGGTCCCCAGGCCCTCCCCCTGCCGCTCCGGGGCCACGCCGATCATCCACAGATACGCGTGGGCCGGCCCCGAGGGGTGGATGTCCTCCGTGAGCCGGGCTATCGACTCCACCCGCTCGTTGTCCGGGTCCACGGCCTCGCGCACCTGCGCCGGGACGTCCTCCGCGTCCTCGGCCGGCTCCTCGTCCGGCTCCTCCGGGGCGTCCTCCTCCCCGGGCACCGACAGCCACAGCGCGCAGGCCGCGCCGTCCTCGGTGAGATCGATCCACCCGTCGGCGAGCACGATGTCGGTGAAGGCGCCCATGAGCCGGTGATGGGTCCGGCGGCGGTACTCCTCGCCGGGGAAGACCCAGCCGCTCACCGGGTCGTCCTGGAACGCCTCGTCCAGCAACCGCACGACCGTGTCCCGGTCGTCCTCCCCCGCCGTCCGGATCGCCACACCCATGCCCTGACCGCCCTTCCGCGCCAACACCGTTCATCCGTACGGCGGTTGAGCCTAGCCGTCGGCACCGGCGGGCACGGGACGCGCTCTCGGACGTACGCCGAGAGGGCGGGCCCCGCACACCGTGGGGAAGTGCGGGACCCGCCGGACCGGAGCCCTGGGCGGTGCGACCGTACGTCGGTCAGGTCCGTACGGTTCTGCACGGGCTCCGGGGTCCTGCCGCGGCCTCCCGGCGCCTGGGCGGCGCCGGGAGGCCGTGAGGATCAGGTGCTGCGCCGGGTCACGAACTCGGCCAGCGCGAGCAGGCCGCCCGCAGCCTCCGGATCGGGCACGGCACGGGCCAGCTCCTGCATGGCACGCGCCATGTGGTCGGCCGCCTGGGCCTGCGCCCAGTCCCGGCCTCCCGCCCGCTCCACGGCCAGGGCGCTGCGCTCCAGGTCCTCCTTGCCCTCCTCGTAGGGGGCCGCGTACAGCTCGGCGAGCTCGGCGGCGGCCGGGGTGCCGGAGGTCAGGGCGGCGACCACCGGCAGGGACTTCTTGCGGGCGGCCAGGTCCGCACCGGCCGGCTTGCCGGTGCGGCGCGGGTCGCCCCATATGCCGATCACGTCGTCGATGAGCTGGAACGCCAGCCCGGCCGCCCGGCCGAAGGCGTCCAGGGCCGCCACCTCCTCGTCGGCCGCCCCCGCGTACAGCGCGCCGAGGGCGCAGGCGCATCCCAGCAGCGCGCCGGTCTTGGCCTCGGCCATGACGAGCGTCTCGTCGAGGGTGACCTCGTCCGGGGCGCGCCGCTCCATGGCCGTGTCCGCGTGCTGGCCCTCGCAGAGCTCCATGACGCAGTCGGCGAGCCGGGCGGCGGCCGCCGCCGACGCCGGGTGCGGGTCCACGGCCAGCGACCGCAGGGCCAGCGCGTGCAGCGCGTCCCCGGCGAGGATGGCGTCGGCGTCCCCGAACACGGTCCACGCGGTCGGCCGGTGGCGCCGGGTGGCGTCACGGTCCATCACGTCGTCGTGCAGCAACGTGAAGTTGTGGACCAGCTCCACCGCCGCCGCGGCCGGCACCGCCGCCGCCCGGGCCGTGGGCCCGCCGAGGGCGGCGGCCGAGGCGAGGACGAGCGCCGGGCGGATCGCCTTGCCCGCGTTGCCGGACGCCGGTGTGCCGTCCGCGTGCTGCCAGCCGAAGTGGTAGAGCGCGATCCGCCGCATGGAGGCGGGCAACGACGCGATCGCGGTCCGCAGCGCGGGGTCGACCGACGCCCGGGACTCCCGCAGGAGCACGGCCGCCTCCTGCCCGTCGGGCGTGCCCTCCGGCTCCTCCTCCCGCTGCGTGCCGATGCGCCCGTGCCTTTCCAGCGTGCCCGTGGGCTTCGCCCCGGCGATGCCGTGCGGAGCCTCCGTCATGGACTCGTCTCCCCCCGTGCGCCCTCGACCGTACCCCCGGGGTGTACCCGCCCGGGCGGGCGGGAACACGGCGTTCGGGAGGCTGGCGTCACTGCCAGCGGCCGATCTCGACGTTCTCCAGGATGCCGAGCGCGTCCGGCACCAGGACGGCGGCCGAGTAGTAGGCCGTGACCAGGTACTTGATGATGGCCTGCTCGTTGATCCCCATGAAGCGCACCGACAGACTCGGCTCGATCTCGTCGGGGATGCCGGTGGCGCGCAGCCCGATCACACCCTGGTCCTGCTCGCCGGTACGCATCGCGATGATCGACGTCGTACGGGCCTCGGTGACCGGGATCTTGTTGCACGGGTAGATCGGCACACCGCGCCAGGTGGGGATGCGATTGCCGGCGATGTCGATCGTCTCCGGGACGAGGCCGCGCTTGTTGAGCTCGCGGCCGATCGCGGCGATGGCCCGCGGGTGGGCGAGGAGCAGCTTGGTGCCGCGCCGACGGCTCAGCAGCTCGTCGAGGTCGTCCGGTCCGGGGACGCCGTCGTGCGGCTGGATCCTCTGGTCGTACTCGCAGTTGTGCAGCAGACCGAACTCGCGGTTGTTGACCAGCTCGTGCTCCTGGCGTTCCTTCAACGCCTCGACGGTCAGCCGGATCTGCTGCTCCGTCTGGTTCATCGGCTGGTTGTAGAGGTCGGCCACGCGCGAGTGGATGCGCAGCACGGTCTGGGCGACACTCAGCTCGTACTCGCGGGGCCGCGCCTCGTAGTCGACGAAGGTGTGCGGGATGTCCGGCTCGCCGCTGTGGCCGGCGGAGAGGTCGATCGCCTTCTCGCCGTGCCTGTTGGTGGGCTGCTGGGGCAGGGAGCGGCGCTCCTCGAGGTGGGCGCGGAGCGAGTCCGAGCGCTCCGCGATCTGCTCCACCTCCTGGCGCGGCAGGACCAGCACGGTGCAGGCGGTGACCGTGCGGGCGGTGTACTCCCAGATGGCGTCCCCGTCCAGCAGCGCCTCGTCGCCGAAGTACGCGCCGTCGGCGAGGACGCCGAGCACCGCGTCGTCGCCGTAGGGGCCGGTGCCGATCTTCTCCACCTTGCCGTGGGCCAGCAGGTACACCTCGTCGGCCTGGGCGCCGAACGAGGCGATCACCTCGCCCGGGCCGAACTCCCGCTGCGTGCAGCGCTGCGCGAGTTCGGAGAGGACCTCCTCGTCCTCGTACGACCGCAGCGCCGGCAGTTCGCCCAGTTCGGCGGGGATGACCTCGACGCGGTCGCCGGTCTTCACGAAGGTCACGCGGCCGTCGCCGACCGCGAAGGTCATGCGTCGGTTCACCCGGTACGTGCCGCCCTGGATGTCCACCCAGGGAAGTGTGCGCAGCAGCCAGCGGGAGCTGATCTCCTGCATCTGGGGAACGGACTTGGTCGTGGTGGCCAGGTTCCGCGCGGCCGCCGTGCCGAGGCTCTGCTGCGGCCTGGTCTGCTCTGTGCGGACCTCTTCGCCTACCGACATAAGGAATTGCCCTCCCGGTCATGCCGGACGACTGCGCCCGGCATCGATGTGCGGGGACCAGCCTTCCTCACGGAGCGTGCCGGTGCTATTACCCGAAAGAGCGGGAATGGATCACCGGGCGGCGGGGCAGGGATGGGGGCTTGATCGGCGTATCACCGACTTGTCCGGTGCAGGTCAGGGCCGTCGGCCGGGTTGGTTCTGGCCGAAACGACTCGCACAGGGGCCGAACAAGTCGTAGGCAGCACTCCGTTTCGGTAGAAGCTCCGTACGAGGCGGTCGCGCCGGGCGGCCGTCGCGCAGCGTAAGGAGTCGGCCGTGGCCTCACCCATGTCCGCGAGCAGTTTCCTCAAGGCACTGAAGGCCGAGGGTCTCACGGTCGTCCAGGTCGGCGACTGGCGGGATCACAACCGCGACCACAAGGGGCCCTGGGGGCCCGTGCACGGTGTGATGATCCATCACACGGCCACCAGGGGCAGCGCGCGGACCGTGGAGATCTGCCGCGAGGGGTACGAGGGGCTGCCGGGTCCGCTGTGCCACGGGGTCATCACCAAGGACGGCCGGGTGCATCTCGTCGGCTACGGGCGGGCCAACCACGCCGGCCCCGGCGACGACGACGTGCTGCGCGCGGTGATCGCGGAGAAGGGCCTGCCCCGGGACAACGAGTCGAACACCGACGGCAACCGGCACTTCTACGGCTTCGAGTGCGAGAACCTCGGCGACGGCGACGACCCCTGGCCGGCCGCGCAGCTGGAGGCGATCGAGCGCGCCGCCGCCGCGATCTGCCGCCACCACGGCTGGAACGAGCGGTCCGTCATCGGCCATCTCGAATGGCAGCCGGGCAAGGTGGACCCGCGCGGATTCACGATGGCGTCGATGCGGGAGCGGATCCGCGACCGGCTGAAGTGAGGCGCGCGCCGGGCGGGGGCGGCGCGACAATGGCGGGGTGACCGGCACCGACTCCCACGACCTCGCCGCCCTGCGTCCCCGGCTGCCCTCTCCCCTCCAGGAGGTCGCCGACGCGCGGTTCGAACGGCGCGGGGTCCGGTTGCTGCTCAAGCGCGACGACCTGATCCACCCGGACCTGGTCGGCAACAAATGGCGCAAACTCGCGCCGAACCTCGCCACCGCGGCCGGCCGCACCGTCGTCACCTTCGGCGGTGCCTACTCGAACCACCTGCGGGCCACGGCGGCCGCCGGCCGGCTGCTCGGGCTGCCCACGGTGGGCGTGGTGCGCGGTGAGGAACTGGCCGGGCGGCCGCTCAACCCCTCGCTGGCCCGGTGCGCGGCCGACGGCATGCGCCTGCGGTTCGTGGACCGCGCCACGTACCGCCGCAAGGCCGAGCCGGAGGTCCTGGCGTCCCTGCTGCGCGCGGCGGACGCCGAGGACGCGGTCGTGGTGCCGGAGGGCGGCAGCAATCCCGCGGCCGTCCGCGGCTGCCGGGCGCTCGGCGAGGAGCTGGGCGGGCACGCCGACGTGGTCGCCCTCGCCTGTGGCACCGGCGGCACGCTCGCGGGGCTGGCCGCCGGTCTCCCCGAGGGGCGGCGGGCGCTGGGCGTACCCGTGCTCAAGGGCGGATTCCTGGGCGACGACGTACGGCGGCTCCAGGAGCGCGCGTTCGGCGGGCCGCGCGGGGACTGGAGCCTCGACGACCGCTTCCACTGCGGCGGCTACGCCCGCACCACCCCCGGGCTCGAGTCCTTCGCGGACGACTTCGAGCACCGCCACGGCCTGCCCGTGGAGCGCGTCTACGTCGCCAAGACGCTCCACGCCCTGGTCACCCTCGTCCAGGAGGGCGCCTTCCCGCGCGGGACGACGGTGGCCGCCGTCGTCACCGGCCGCCCGTTCCCCGACCGGGCCGCCCCGGAGGCCCCGCCAGAGGGTCTGTCCGACCGGTCTCGCCGTCGCCCGTGCGGCGGGCGGGAGCGGCCGGACCTTTCCTAGGTGGTCTCCCGGTACGCCGCCGCCTCCTCCAGGTCCAGGCGCCGCAGCAGGGTCCGCAGCATCTCGTCGTCGATGTAGCGGCCGTCCCGCAGCCGGACGAAGACCTCCCGCTCGGCGCCGATCATCTCCCGCGACAGCCTCCGGTAGGTGTCGTCGACGGTTTCCCCGGTGACCGGGTTGACCTGCCCGAGCCGTTCCCAGACGGCGTTGCGGCGGCGCTCCAGGACCGTGCGGAGGCGGTCGGCGAGGGGGGCCGGCAGGGCATTGCGCTCGTCGGCGAGGAGCTCGTCGAGGCGCTGCTCGGCGGCGCGGGACGCCTGGGCCTGGGCGTTGGCCTCCGCCAGCGTCTCGGCCTGGACGTCGTGCGCGGGGAACTTCAGCAGGCGGATCAGCGGGGGCAGGGTGACGCCCTGGACGACCAGGGTGCCGATGACCGTGGTGAAGGTGAGGAACAGGATGAGGTTGCGCTCGGGGAAGGGATCGCCGCCGTGGACGGTGAGCGGGATGGAGAAGGCGATGGCCAGGGACACCACGCCCCGCATCCCCGCCCAGCCGATCACGAACGGCCCCTTCCAGGAGAGTTCCCCCTCACGCGCCCGGACGCGTGCCGACAGGCGCGGCAGGTAGGTCGCGGGGTACACCCAGACGAAGCGGGCCGCGGCGACCACCAGGAAGACCGCCACCGCGTACCAGGCGGCGTCGGTGCCCTCGTAGTCCCCGAGGCCGTCGAGGACGACGGGCAGCTGGAGCCCGATGAGGGCGAACACGGACGACTCCAGCACGAACGCGACCATCTTCCAGACCGCCTCCTCCTGGAGACGGGTGGCGAAGTCGACCTCCCAGGCGCGGTGGCCGAGGAAGAGCGCGACGACCACCACCGCGAGCACCCCGGACGCGTGCACCTGCTCGGCGGCCGCGTAGGCGACGAACGGGATGAGCAGCGAGAGCGTGTTCTGGAGGAGGGCCTCCTTCACATGCGTGCGCAGCCAGTGCAGCGGCACCATCAGCACCAGGCCGACGACGACGCCGCCGACCGCGGCGATCAGGAACTCGGCGATCCCGCCGGCCCAGGTGGCGCCCTCCCCGACCGCCGCGGCGAGCGCCACCCGGAAGGCGGTGATGGCGGTGGCGTCGTTCACCAGGGACTCGCCCTGGAGGATCGTGGTGATCCGGTTCGGCAGCCCGACCCGGCGGGCCACCGCCGTGGCGGCGACGGCGTCGGGCGGCGCCACCACCGCGCCGAGCACCAGGGCCGCGGTCAGCGGCAGGCCCGGCACGATCAGGTATGCGGCGGCGCCGACGACGAAGGTCGCGAAGAGCACGTAGCCGACGGACAGCAGCGCCACGGGCCGCATCTGCGCCCGCAGGTCGAGGTAGGAGCTGTCGGTGGCCGCGGTGTGCAGCAGCGGGGGCAGCAGCAGCGGCAGGACGATGTGCGGGTCGAGGGTGTAGTCGGGCACGCCGGGCACATAACTCACCGCCAGGCCCGCGGCCACCAGCAGCAGCGGCGCCGGCACCGGCAGGCGCCGTCCCGCCGCCGCGATCGCGGCGCTGCCCGCCACCAGCAACAGCAGCGGCATCACGTCCATCGTCCTCGCCCGCCCTCGTTTTCCGCGCGGTGATCCGCACACCCGTCGTAACCTGGCAATCATGAAACAGTGCACGCACGCCGACGCGCTGCCGCACCCGGAACCGGAGCCGCGTGGCACGACCTGCCCGGAGTGTCTGGCCGAGGGCACGGACCCGGTGCAGCTGCGGCTGTGCCTCGACTGCGGTCACGTCGGCTGCTGCGACTCCTCGCCGAGGCAGCACGCCAGGGCGCACCACAAGGAGACCGGCCACCCGGTGATGCGCACCTTCGAACCGGGCGAGAGCTGGCGCTGGTGTTTCGTGGATCACGTACTCGTGTGACCTCGCTCCGGGACGGTTCGACCGTCTGAGGCCTGGGTACGTCAACCCGGCGCGCGCTCTTCCGATTTGAGCCCGCCGAACCCCTAGCCACTGTGCGTGTTCATGTGTTTACTATGAGTGACAGCAAGGGGTTGGGGTCTCGGGGACAGGAAAGTTCGGAGCGCGATAACGTCACCGCTGAACCACGTGTCGCGTTACCCCCGAGGGCGAGCCTCGGCCCTGTAACGCTTGTACCACCTTGGAGGTGAGGGTGTCCCAGATCGCAGGCGAGCCCGCGACCCAGGACTTCGTCGAAGTCCGGCTGCCGGCCGCGGGTGCCTACCTGTCGGTGCTGCGTACGGCCACGGCCGGCCTCGCGGCCCGTTTGGACTTCACCCTCGACGAGATCGAGGACCTGCGCATCGCAGTCGACGAGGCCTGCGCGATCCTGCTGCAGCAGGCCGTGCCCGGCTCGGTGCTCAGTTGTGTCTTCCGCCTCGTCGACGACTCGCTCGAGGTCACCGTCTCGGCGCCGACCACGGACGGCCACGCCCCCTCGCGGGACACCTTCGCCTGGACCGTGCTGTCCGCCCTGGCGGGCAAGGTCTCCTCCGCGGTGGACGAGGACAACACCGTTTCGATCAGCCTCTACAAACAGCGCGGCGCGGGACCCGGGCCGGCGTGAGGAACGGGGACGGGCCGGTGCGGGACGACGAGCGCGGCACACGGGAGCGGCCGGCCGAGGGCACACGTGCCGACAACGAGGCCCGCCGCATGGCGGACGGCATCGACGGCATCCCCGAGCAGGCCCGGCCGCATCCGGAGGACGAGGCCCCGCCCGGGGCCGTCGTCCCGGGCGACGGGCAGCGGACCGGGGACGACACCCCCGTCCGGCCCGTCCGAGCGGAGGCGAAGGCTCGGGAAAGGGCAACGGGCGGGACGATGAGCGAGCACGAGCGACACTCCGAGGACGAGGTGCCGGGCGCGCGGGCCACGCAGAGCACGCGGCACGACCCGCAGGACCGCAGCGGGGCACGCCTCCTCTTCGCCGAGCTGCGCACCCTGGAGAAGGACAGCCCGGAGTACGCGGAGCTGCGCAACCGGCTGGTCCGCATGCACCTCCCCCTCGTCGAGCACCTCGCGCGCCGCTTCCGCAACCGCGGCGAGCCCCTGGACGACCTCACGCAGGTCGCCACCATCGGGCTGATCAAGTCGGTCGACCGCTTCGACCCGGACCGCGGGGTGGAGTTCTCCACGTACGCGACCCCGACGGTCGTCGGCGAGATCAAGCGGCACTTCCGGGACAAGGGCTGGGCGGTGCGTGTGCCGCGCCGGCTGCAGGAGCTGCGTCTGGCGCTGACGACGGCCACCGCGGAGCTGTCGCAGTTGCACGGCCGCTCCCCCACCGTCCACGAGCTCGCCGAGAAGCTGGCGATCTCCGAGGAGGAGGTCCTGGAGGGCCTGGAGTCGGCCAACGCCTACTCCACGCTGTCCCTGGACGTCCCGGACACCGACGACGAGTCCCCGGCGGTCGCGGACACCCTCGGGGCCGAGGACGAGGCGCTGGAGGGTGTCGAGTACCGGGAGTCGCTCAAGCCGCTGCTGGAGGATCTGCCGCCGCGGGAGAAGCGGATCCTGCTGCTGCGCTTCTTCGGCAACATGACGCAGTCGCAGATCGCGCAGGAGGTCGGCATCTCGCAGATGCACGTCTCCCGGCTGCTGGCGCGCACCCTGGCGCAGCTGCGGGAGAAGCTGCTGGTCGAGGAGTAGCCGGCCCCGCGCGAGGGAGCGCGCAGAAGCGGTCGCCCCGCGATCGGGCCGCCGCACCTTCGTCCGGCGGCGGCTGCTACTTCCGCGCGCCGCCCGGTCCCCGGATGCCGAGGGCCTGGGTGGTCTCGGGGTTGACCAGGAGCACCAGGGACGTGACGGCCACCACGGCCAGCGCGATGCCCATCGGGATGGCGACGCTGTCGGAGTGGAGCATGTTGTAGGCCACGGGCAGCGCCATCAGCTGGGTGATGACGGCGGGCCCCCGGCTCCAGCCCCGCCGCGCGAGCAGCCCGCGGGCGGCGAGCAGCGGCAGCAGGGCGAGGACGATCAGGGTGACGCCGCCGGTGACGGCGGAGGTCCGGTCGTCGGGGTGGCCCGTGAGGCCGCCCACGAGCATCCAGGCGCCGCCCACGACGAGCGCCAGCCCCTCCAGTGCGGCCAGGGCGGCCGCGGCGGTCAGCCGCCCTGGGCGGGGGCCCGTCGCTTCGGCGGCTTCTGCGGTGGGGTTCTGCTCACTGCTCACCCCTGCAGGGTAGCCCTCGCCGCACCGGTGCCCGCGGGCGCGTCCGCCGCGGCGCCGCCGGCGGGCGCGGCCCGCGCACCGCGCGCCCGGGGCCCGCACCGATCTCCCCCTCGGTCTGGGCCGGGTACCGCCCAGTAGGTACCCTGCACAGCATGCGTGCACTTCTCGTGGTCAATCCGGCGGCAACCACCACGAGCGCGCGCACGCGCGACGTGCTGATCCACGCGCTCGCCAGCGAGATGAAGCTGGAGGCCGTCACCACCGAGTACCGCGGCCACGCGCGCGATCTCGGCCGGCAGGCGGCGCAGAGCGACGACATCGAGCTGGTGGTCGCCCTCGGCGGCGACGGCACGGTGAACGAGGTCGTCAACGGCCTGCTGCACGCCGGCCCCGACCCCGACCACCTGCCCGGCCTCGCCGTGGTCCCCGGCGGCTCCACCAACGTCTTCGCCCGCGCCCTCGGCCTGCCCAACCACGCGGTGGAGGCCACCGGCGCCCTGCTGGACGCGCTGCGCGACGGCAGCGAGCGCACGGTCGGGCTGGGCCTGGCCTCCGGGACGCCCGGCACGGAGGACGAGGCGGTGCCGTCCCGCTGGTTCACCTTCAACGCCGGGCTGGGCTTCGACGCCGGCGTGGTCGGCCGGGTCGAGCAGCATCGCGAGCGCGGCAAGAAGTCGACGCACGCGCTCTACGTCCGCCAGGTGATGCGCGCGCTCGTCGGCGAGCCGCACCGCCGCAGCGGGACGATCACCCTGGAGCGGGCGGGCGAGGACCCGGTCACCGATCTGGTGCTCTCCATAGTCTCGAACACCTGCCCCTGGACGTTCCTCGGGAACCGGCCGATCTACGCGTCGCCCCGGGCCTCGTTCGACACCGCGCTCGACGTCTTCGGCCTCAGCCGGCTGTCGACGGCCGCGGTCGCCCGGTATGGCACCCAGTTGCTCACTTCGTCCCCCGAGCGCGGGCCCCGTGGCCGGCATGCCGTCTCCCTGCACGACCTGACCGACTTCACCTTGCATTCGAAGGTGCCGTTGCCCCTTCAGATGGACGGTGACCACCTGGGGCTGCGGACCAGCGTGACGTTCACAGGCGTACGCCGTGCACTGCGTGTGATTGTGTGAGCAGAAGGGGCTAAAGTCCTTTCACTCGAACGTTTAGACCAGGATCCACCCCATGGAAGTACGGCTGTGACCTAGTCGACACCGACGAATCAAAAAAAACTTTCCGGAAGGGGTTGTATCCGCCGCCGAGGTTTGCGAGTCTCTTCTTGGCGATCGGGACGGCCCGCAAGACCGGCCTCCACAGATCACCGGAACCCCTCTTCAAATCACAGGACCACGCCGGGCAACCTGGCGGTAGGCCCTTCCCTTGTTGAGGGATTCGTGAAAGCGTTCACATTCACAAGCACCCTGCATGTAATACCAAGGAGAGGTAGCAGCCATGGACTGGCGTCACCGCGCCGTTTGCCGCGAGGAAGACCCCGAGCTCTTCTTCCCCATCGGCAACACCGGTCCCGCGCTGCTGCAGATCGAGGAAGCCAAGGCCGTCTGCCGTCGCTGCCCCGTCATGGAGCAGTGCCTGCAGTGGGCGCTCGAGTCCGGCCAGGACTCCGGCGTCTGGGGTGGTCTCAGCGAGGACGAGCGCCGCGCGATGAAGCGCCGCGCCGCCCGCAACCGGGCCCGTCAGGCCTCCGCCTGACCAGCCACCCCTGCTGACAGCCTGAGCTTGGCGGCGTGTACAGCGCGTACACAACTCCCGCTCCCGAGCCGCAGCGCGCAGTACCCCCGATGCGCATCGGACGATGAATCGCACGAGCACTGGCCTCGGACCTTCACAGGTCCGGGGCTTTTTGCTGTCCGGACGGCCGAGGGTCCGGTCCACACCCCGCCGTGCGGGGAGGGCGGGCGGGGCCCGTCCCCGCTACTTCTGCGTGGGCACCGGGATGTCCAGGATCACCCGGGTGCCGCGCTCGGGGGCGGGGACCATGTCGAAGCTGCCGCCCAGCTCCCCCTCCACCAGCGTGCGCACGATCTGCAGACCGAGATTGCCCGAGCGGTGCGGGTCGAAGTCCGCCGGGAGGCCGACGCCGTCGTCCTGGACGGTGACCAGGAGCCGGGCCTCCTTCGTGGTGCCGCCGCGGACGGCGGAGACCTCGACCGTGCCGGTGTCGCTCTCCCGGAAGCCGTGCTCCAGCGCGTTCTGCAGGACCTCGGTCAGGACCATCGACAGGGGGGTCGCCACCTCGGCGTCGAGGATGCCGAAGCGCCCGGTGCGCCGGCCGGTGACGCGGCCCGGCGAGATCTCCGCCACCATCGCCAGCACCCGGTCGGCGATCTCGTCGAACTCCACGCGCTCGTCCAGGTTCTGGGAGAGCGTCTCGTGCACGATCGCGATGGAGCCGACCCGGCGCACGGCCTCCTCCAGCGCCTCGCGGCCCCGGTCGGACTCGATGCGCCGCGCCTGGAGGCGCAGCAGGGCCGCCACCGTCTGGAGGTTGTTCTTCACCCGGTGGTGGATCTCCCGGATGGTGGCGTCCTTGGTGATCAACTCGCGCTCGCGGCGGCGCAGTTCCGTCACATCGCGCAGCAGGACCAGGGAACCGATGCGCGTGCCCTTGGGTTTGAGCGGAATGGCACGGAACTGGATGACCCCGTCATGGGCCTCGATCTCGAACTCCCGGGGGGCCCAGCCGCTGGCCACCTTGGCGAGCGCCTCGTCCACCGGCCCGCGGGAGGGCGCCAGTTCCGCGGTGGTCCGGCCGAGGTGGTGGCCGACCAGGTCGGCGGCGAGGCCCATGCGGTGGTAGGCCGACAGCGCGTTCGGGGAGGCGTACTGGACGATGCCGTCCCCGTCGACCCGGATCAGGCCGTCACCGACCCGGGGTGAGGCGTCCATGTCGACCTGCTGGTTCTCGAACGGGAAGGCGCCGGCCGCGATCATCTGGGCGAGGTCCGAGGCGCTCTGCAGATAGGTGAGCTCCAGGCGGCTCGGCGTCCGCACGGTCAGCAGGTTGGTGTTGCGGGCGATGACACCGAGGACGCGGCCCTGGCGGCGCACCGGGATGGACTCGACGCGGACCGGGACCTCCTCGCGCCACTCCGGGTCGCCCTCGCGCACGATGCGGCCCTCGTCCAGGGCGGCGTCCAGCATGGGGCGCCGGCCGCGCGGGACGAGGTGACCGACCATGTCGTCCTGGTACGAGGTCGGGCCGGTGTTGGGGCGCATCTGGGCCACGGAGACATAGCGCGTGCCGTCGCGGGTGGGGACCCAGAGGACCAGGTCGGCGAAGGAGAGGTCGGAGAGGAGCTGCCACTCCGAGACCAGCAGGTGGAGCCACTCGAGGTCGGAGTCGTCGAGTGCGGTGTGCTGGCGTACGAGTTCGTTCATGGAGGGCACGTGGCTGAGCGTACCTGGCGCTTCGGACAGCGTTCGCGATCAGCCGGCCGCCGCCGGTCACGGCCCCTTCCCGCCGCGCTCCGGGCCCCGGAAACACCCGCGGGCCGCGGCGCCTGAGAGGGACCCTCAACCCTCCCGGCACCGCAGCCCGGAGCAACAACGGCCGTGGGGTGTGCGGTCCCGGTCGGCCGAAGGGTGAGGAGCCGGGGCAGTCAGGGCAGAGAGCACCGGTTCCTCGGTCCGCCCTCCTGTGCGGGGAAGGCGGAAGCCTGACGATCACCTTGCGTGAGACTCGCGGCACGTGTCTCACTCGCCATTGTGGACTAGACCACTCGCCGTGTCCATGCGGCGGACGGCGCTTGTTCCCTCGCGCTCCACCGACTGCTCGGACGTCCGAGCATCCGGCAGAAGCCTAACCCCGTCGGCTCACGCGCGGGGCCAGACGGCCAGGGCTATTTCCGCGAGCGCCTCCAGCTCCGCCCGGCTCGCGCCGTCGCGCGCCTGCTGGGACATGCCCTGGATCATGGCGCCCGTGTGCCGGGCGAGGGCGGTGGCGTCGGTGTCGGACGGCAGCACGCCCGCGGCGACGTCGGCCTCGATCCGGGTCTGGATCTCGGCGATGTTGGCGTTGCGCCGGCGACGCAGCGACTCCTCGACCTCGGGGGTCGAGCAGTTGGCGGCCGCGTGGACGACCAGGCAGCCGTGCGGGCGTCCGGGGGCGGTGTACTCGGCCGCGGCCTCGCGCAGCATCCGGGCGGCGCCCGCCCGGGCGGTCGGCTCCTCGGCGAGGGCGCGGGCACCGAAGGAGCCGTAGCGCGCGCCGTACTCCTGGACGACCTCCTCGAAGAGGGACCGCTTGTCGCCGAAGGCCGCGTAGAGACTCGGGGCGCCGATGTCCATGACCCGGGTGAGGTCGGAGACCGACGTCGCCTCGTACCCGTGCTCCCAGAAGGCCATCAGCGCCTTCTCCAGAGCCGTCGCGCGGTCGAAGGAGCGGGGGCGTCCACGCGTCCCGGCCCTTCGCCCCGGCGCTCCGGCCCGCGCGCTCTTCTCGCTGCTCACCATGGGCACATTTTATAGCGAGCACTAGAGAAATGTCAGCGGCCTGCTGTACGGTCATTTCTGTAGCGACCGCTAGCAAATTCGAAGGGGGCGCCGGCATGGGCGTGTTCACGGGCAGGACGGCTCTCGTCACGGGGGCGAGCAGGGGCATCGGGCGAGGGATCGCGGAGCGGCTGGGACGCGACGGCGCGCGGGTCGCGGTGCACTACGGCAGCGACGGGGCGGCGGCGAGGGAGACGGTCGCCGCGATCGAGGCGGCGGGCGGCTCGGCGTTCGCGATCCGGGCGGATCTGCGCGCCCCCGGGGCGGCCCGGACGCTGTGGGAGGAGTTCGACCGGCACGCCGACGGGCTGGACGTCCTGGTGAACAACGCCGGGATCGGCAGCACGCGCCCCATCGAGGAGATAAGCGAGGAGGAGTACGACGCGGTCTTCGCGGTCAATGTGAGGGCGCCGTTCTTCATCCTCAAGCACGGCATGCGGCGGCTGCGCGACGGCGGCCGGGTCGTCAACATCTCCTCGGGGCTGGCCCGCACCGCGGCGATGCCGGACAACATGGCGTACGCGATGACCAAGGGCGCGCTGGACGTCTTCTCGCGTGATCTCTCCAAGATCCTCGGCGCCCGCTCCATCACGGTGAACTCGGTGGCGCCCGGGATCATCGACACGGACAACACGGCCGAGCTGCTGCACGGCAGCGCGGACGGCTGGAAGCGGGCCGCGGCGTTCTCCGCCCTGGGCGGGGTGGGGGCTCCGGCCGAGGTGGCCGACGTGGTCGCCTTCCTCGCCTCGCACGACGGCAGATGGGTCACGGGGAGCTGGGTGGACGTGACCGGGGGTTCGCTGACGTGACACCGGAGCGGGGCCGCTGCCGACGGGCCGCCGCCTGACCGTTTCGACGCGCCCGCGGGGTCCGGCTCTGTTAGATTGGTCTAAACCACATAGCCAGTCCCGGACCCCGGGTGAGTCCTCTCTTCGAAACGGCAGGCCAGCGTGGAAGTTGTCATCGTTCCCGACGCCAAGGCGGGCGGCGAGCTGATCGCCGAGGCCATGGCGCAGCTGCTCCGGCGCAAGCCCGACGCCCTGCTCGGCGTGGCCACCGGCTCGACGCCGCTGCCGGTGTACGAGGCACTGGCGGGGAAGGTGCGCTCGGGCGCCGTGGACACCGCGCGGGCCCGGATCGCCCAGCTCGACGAGTACGTGGGGCTCCCGGCGGAGCACCCGGAGTCGTACCGCTCGGTGCTGCGGCGCGAGGTGCTGGAGCCGCTCGGCATCAGCATGGACGCGTTCATGGGCCCCGACGGCACGGCGACGGACGTGCAGGACGCGTGCGAGGCGTACGACAGGGCGCTGGGCGAGGCCGGCGGGGTCGACCTCCAGCTGCTGGGGATCGGCACGGACGGGCACATCGGCTTCAACGAGCCGTGCTCCTCGCTCGCCTCGCGCACCCGGATCAAGACGCTGACCGAGCAGACCCGCCTCGACAACGCCCGCTTCTTCGACGGCGACATCGACCAGGTGCCGCACCACGTGATCACCCAGGGCATCGGCACCATCCTGGAGGCGCGGCACGTGGTGCTCCTCGCCACCGGCGAGGGCAAGGCGGACGCGGTGGCCGCCAGTGTCGAGGGGCCGGTCGCGGCGGTGTGTCCGGCCTCCGCGCTCCAGCTCCACCCGCACGCCACGGTCGTCGTGGACGAGGCCGCGGCCGCCAAGCTGAAGCTCGCCGACTACTTCCGGCACACCTACGCCCACAAGCCCGACTGGCAGGGCATCTGACCGCTCCCGGCCCGTCGGGCCGGACAGCGGCGTGTGCGAAGGGCGCCGTCCCCGGCGGGGGCGGCGCCCTTCGCCGCGTCCGCGACTCCCCGGCTGCGGGACCTCCCGGGCCGCGGGACTCCGGCGGGCACGCGCAAGGCGCCGTACCCCGGATCAGGGCACAGCGCCTCGTCGTACACAGAGCACCTCGCGCCGTGCGGCGCCTTGCCGTACGTACAGCACCTCGCCCTACGTACAGCACCTCGCCGTACGTACGGCTGGGACCGGTCGCTACACGCCCGCGACGGCCTCCGCCGCCGCGCGGCCGCAGACGCGGGCCGCTCCATGGGTGGCCAGGTGGAGGGAGCCGCGGGGCTCGGCACGGGGGACGCCCATCTCGACCACGATCGTGTCGGGGCGCGCCGCCAGCACGGTGTCCAGGGCCGCCCCCATCCACGGGTGCCGGTGCTCGTCGCGGACCACGGCCACGATCCGGCGCTTCCCGGCGGCGGCCAGCACCTCGTTCCCCGCGTCCGGACCGGTGAAGCTGCCGGTCTCCGTCCCGGGGAGCAGCCGCGTCAGCTCGGCGGCGATGCCCCAGGGCGTCTCGTCGCCGACCGCGATGTTCGCGACCGGAGCGAGCGCGGCGACGTAGGGCGCCTCCGTGACCGGGGTGTACTCCCCCGCGGCGGTGACGCGCAGGGCGCGGCGGGCCGCCCGCAGGCCGACGTCGCCGTCCGCGGTGTCCCGGGCCCCGGCGTCCGGGCGGTTGGACGCGGTCCAGCGGGCCAGCGCCCGCACGCGGTCCGCCGCGTCGGCGAGGCGCTCCTCGGACAGCTCGCCCGCGCGGACCGCTTCGACCAGGGCGTCGCTCAGCCGCCGCACGGTGCCCTCGTCGGACAGGCCCCCGCCGACGCAGATGGCGTCGGCTCCGGCCGCGATGGCCAGCACCGTGCCGCGTTCGATGCCGTACGTGCCGGCGATGGCCTTCATCTCGATGCCGTCGGTGACGATGAGCCCGTCGTACCCCAGTTCACCGCGGAGCAGATCGGTGAGGACGCGGCGGGACAACGTTGCCGGACGGTCCGGGTCCAGTGCCGGGACCAGGATGTGGGCGCTCATCACCGCGCGGCTGCCGGCCGCGATGGCCGCGCGGAAGGGCACCAGGTCGCGTTCGGCCAGCACCGCGGCGTCCACGTCGATGCGGGGCACGGCGTGGTGGGAGTCGACGGCCGTGTCGCCGTGCCCGGGGAAGTGCTTGGTGCAGGCGGCCACGCCGGACGACTGCAGACCGGTGACGTAGGCGGCGGTGTGCCGGGCGACCAGATCCGTACCGGAGCCGAACGAGCGGACGCCGATGACCGGGTTGTCCGGGTTGGAGTTCACGTCGGCGGACGGGGCCCAGTTGAAGTTCACCCCGCACTCGGCGAGCCGGCGGCCCAGTTCCGCGGCCACCGCGCGGGTGAGCCCGACGTCGTCCACCGCGCCGAGGGCGAGGTTGCCGGGGAAGGAGGAGCCGGTGCGCACCTCCAGGCGGGTGACGTCGCCGCCCTCCTCGTCGATGGCCACCAGCACGTCCTCGCGCTCGGCGCGCAGTCGCGCGGTCAGCGCGGCCACCTGCTCGGGCGTGCGGACGTTGCGCCCGAACAGGGCGACGGACGCCAGCCCCTCGCCGAGGCGGCGCAGCAGCCAGTCGGGGGCGGTGGTGCCGGTGAAGCCGGGCTGGAGGACGGCGAGCGCGTCGCGCGTGAGGGTGTCGGTGGCCCTGGCGATGGTCGTCATCGGTGGCGTTATCCCTTCACTGCGCCGGCGGTCAGGCCGCTGACGGCCTTGCGCTGCAGGAAGACGAAGAGGATCAGGATCGGGATGGCGAAGAGGGACGAGGCGGCCATGGTCGCACCCCAGTCGTCGCCGAACTGGGTCTGGAAGCTGGACAGCCACAGGGGCAGCGTCTTGGCCTCGGCGTCCTTGTTGAGCACCAGGACGAGGGCGAACTCGTTCCAGGCCGTGATGAAGCCGAACAGCGAGGTGGACATCAGTCCGGGCGCGAGCAGCGGCAGGATGACCCGGCGGAACGCCTGGACGCGGGTGCAGCCGTCGACCATCGCCGACTCCTCCAGCTCCTTGGGCACGGCGGCGACGAAGCCGCGCAGCGTCAGGATGGTGAAGGGCAGGATCATCATCATGTAGAAGAGCGTGAGCGGCACCAGGCTGTTCAGCATCGAGGCGTCGCGCACGATCATGTACATCGCGATGACCATGACCTCCCAGGGCGCCATCTGGGCCAGCATGAAGCCGATGATGAAGCCGCGCCGCCCCTTGAACCGCATGCGCGCCAGGGCGAAGGAGCCGGCCAGCGCGATGATCAGCGAGAAGACGACGGCCAGGACGGTGACGGTCAGCGAGTTGGTGACGTAGGTCCAGAAGTGGTCGGCCTCGGTCGCCGTCCGGAAGTGCTCGAAGGTGATGTCCGTCGGGAACCAGACCGGGTTCTCCGCGAGGATGTCGCCCCTCGGCTTGAGCGAGGTGGAGAACATCCAGTACACCGGGAAGACGAGGCCGATGAACAGGACGACGGCCGTGGCGTTGGGCCAGACGCGGCCGAAGAGCGAGCGCTTCACAGCTCGTCCTCCTCTTGCTTGAGCACGATCCTGAGGTAGTAGGAGGTCAGGCCGAGCAGGATCAGGATGGTCAGGACGGCGATCGCCGCGCCCATGCCGTAGTGCTGGTTGCCGACGCCCTCGACGTAGGCGTAGACGGGCAGGATCTCGGTGAGCCGGTCGGGGCCGCCCTCGTTGAAGGTGTAGACCTGCACGAACGCCTTGAAGACCCAGATGATCTCCAGGAAGGTCGTGGCGTACAGGAAGGGGCGCAGGAACGGCATGGTGACCGTGGTGAAGCTGCGCCAGACGCCGGCGCCGTCGAGGGACGCGGCCTCGTACAGCTCGTTCGGGATCGTGGTGGTCGCCGCGTAGAGGTTGATCGCGACGAACGGGATGGACATCCAGACGATCAGCACGGTGACGACGAAGAACGTCGACATCTGGCTGCTGGTCCAGCTGTAGTCGGCCATCGAGTGCCAGCCGAGCTTGTCCAGCACCCAGTTGACGACGCCGAAGCGCTGGGCGAACAGCCACTGGTAGACGGTGGTCGCGGCCACGACCGGCATCGCCCAGGCCAGCACCAGGCCGATCAGCAGGGTGAACCGCATCCGCCTGCCGAGGCGGGCGAGCAGCAGCCCGATCAGCGTGCCGCCGATCATGATCAGCACGACGTTGGTCGCGGTGAAGAGGATCGAGCGGAGGGTGACCCGCCAGAACTGCTCGCTGGTGAGGGTCTCCTCGTAGTTCTCGATGCCGTTCCACTCGGTGACGTGCTGGATCAGCTGCGCCATGTTGAGGTTCTGGAAGGACAGCAGGAGGTCCTTCAGCAGCGGCCAGCCGAGCAGCAGCACGGTGGCCGCGCAGGCGGGCAGCAGCAACAGGTACGGGGCGAACGCGCCGGCGCGCGACGCGGCTGTGGGTTTCGGCCTGCCGGCTCCCCCGTCGTCCGCCTTGCGGACGTCCGCCGGGCCGGAGGGCGGCCGTTCGGTCTGCACGGTCATGCTCGCGTTCTCTCTTCTCGACCTGTGTACGTCGACCCGCGTACGGTCGCCGGGGCGGGGGCCTTGGTCCGGCCTCCCCGCCCCGGCGCACCCGGTGTTACTGCTCCTGCGACAGGCGCTTGTTGAACTCTTCCTCGACCTGCTCGGCCGCCTCGGCCGGCGACTTACCGTTCAGCACGGCGGTCATGTAGGTCTTGACCGGGTTGGGCGGGTTCTCGACCGCGGCCCACTCCGGGATCAGCGGCGTGGTGCCACCGCCCGCGGCGGCCGGCGCGGCGGCCTCGGCGGCGGCGTTGCCCTTGAGGTTGCTCTGCAGCGCGTCCTTGTTCGGGATGACGCCGTTGGCCTTGGCCAGCGCGCCCTCGTTCTTGTCGGACAGGGCGATCTTCAGGAACTCCTTGGCGAGGTCCTGCTTCTTGCTGCCCGCGGCGACGGCGAGGTTGGAGCCGCCGAGGAAGACGCCCTCGGGCTTGTCGGCGGTCTCACCCGGGATGGTGAAGTAGCCGAGGTCCTTCTCGATCGCCGGGTTGGCCTCGATGGCGATGCCGGCTTCCCAGCCCATGCCGATGAAGGCGCCGACGTTGCCCTTGGCGAAGACCTCGCCCTGCTGCGGGGTGGCCTCGTCCTTGTCCTTGGGGGCCTTGGAGAGGGACTGGAACTTCTGGTAGGTCTCCATGGCGGCGGCGACCTTCGGGTCGGCCAGGTTGGAGACATACTTGTCGCCGTCCTTCTTGACCAGCTCGGCGCCCTCGCCGATGGCCAGGCCGACGAAGTGGTACCAGTTCTGGCCGGGCAGGTAGATCGGCTCGGCGTCGGTCTTCTCACCGATGGTCTTGAGGTCGTCGTAGAACTCGTCGCGGGTCTTGGGGGTGTCCTTGATGCCCGCGTCCGCCCAGACCTTCTTGTTGTAGACGACGACGCGGTTGACCACGAACCACGGAGCCGCGTACTGCTTGCCGTCGAAGACCGCGGACTCGTTGAGGGACTCGGACCAGTCCTGGCCGAGCGTGCTCTTCAGGTCGGCGAGGTCGGCGAGGCCGCCGGTCTTGGCGTAGGCCGGCGTCTGGGTGTTGCCGATCTCGAAGACGTCGGGCGGGTTCTCCTCGGACAGGGCCGTGGTCAGCTTCTGCTGGATGCCGTTCCACGTCTGGACCTCGAACTTGACCTTGGCCTTGGTCTTCGACTCGAACTCCGCGGCCACGTCCTTCTGCCACTGGTCGGGCGAGGAGCCGTCCATCACCCACACGGTGAGCGTCTCACCCGCGTAGCCGTCCGCCCCGGCCTTCTTGCCTCCGTCGTCGCTGTCGCCCCCGCACGCCGCGACCGAGACCATCATGCCCGCGATACCGATCGCGGCTATCAGCTTGCGCTTCACGCCACCCTCCTCAGGGATGCCACAAAACCCCCCTGCCTCCCCGCGGTTGCTCGTCGACGCGGACCGCCCATGGGGCCGGGACCTGGACCAATGGTGTAGACCAGTACGGGGAGCTTGGCCCAGACCAATAGGGCTGTCAAGGGTGTTCAACCACGCTCCTCGCGTCCGTGATGCGACCGAGATATGCAGGGACCTTTCATTGCGCAAGCGGCAGATCGGACGGACCGGGGCCGGGTGTACCACTGCCCCCGGAACGACATGCGGGTACGGTTCCGAACGCGCGTACCAGGGGCGTCGGCGGGCGCTATGGACTAGACCAACGGGAGCCCCGGAGGTATACAGAGGGGATCACGGAGCGTGCCGGACCGTGCCGGCGCGAAGCCGTGCCACGATGTGAGCCGTGGCCGACAGGGATATCGGTCGCTTCGGCATCCGGAGCCGGGAAGGCAGAGCATGAGCACCGACGTCAGCAGTGCGGAGAACGAGGGTGGGACGACGGTCCGTACCGCGCGCGTGCCCAAGTACTACCGCCTGAAGAAGCACCTGCTCGACATGACCCGGACCCAGGCGCCGGGCACCCCGGTCCCGCCCGAGCGCACCCTGGCCGCGGAGTTCGACACCTCGCGCACCACCGTGCGCCAGGCCCTCCAGGAACTGGTCGTCGAGGGCCGGCTCGAACGCATCCAGGGCAAGGGCACCTTCGTCGCCAAGCCCAAGGTGTCGCAGGCCCTGCAACTCACCTCCTACACCGAGGACATGCGCGCCCAGGGCCTCGAACCGACCTCGCAGCTCCTGGACATCGGCTACATCACCGCCGACGACCGGCTCGCCGGGCTGCTGGACATCTCGGCCGGCGGGCGGGTGCTGCGCATCGAGCGGCTGCGAATGGCCAACGGCGAGCCGATGGCCATCGAGACGACCCATCTGAGCGCCAAGCGCTTCCCGGCCCTGCGCCGCTCCCTGGTGAAGTACACGTCCCTCTACACCGCGCTCGCCGAGGTGTACGACGTCCATCTGGCCGAGGCCGAGGAGACCATCGAGACCTCGCTGGCCACCCCGCGCGAGGCCGGCCTGCTCGGCACCGACGTCGGCCTGCCCATGCTGATGCTGTCCCGGCACTCGCAGGACCGGACCGGCCAGCCGGTGGAGTGGGTGCGCTCGGTCTACCGGGGCGACCGCTACAAGTTCGTCGCCCGCCTCAAGCGGCCCCAGGACTAGACCAAGTCCCGCCCCGCACGCCCCTGACGTTGCGGTTGGGGACCGATATGCGGACGAGGGCTTCCGCTGTCCTGAACCCGTCACCTACATTTCGTGCGCACTGCACGAGGTGATCAGCGAGGGGACGGAGCCACCGCATGTCACAAGCCCCACCACAGAGCGGAGAACCGGTGGTGACGCCGGTGCGCGTCGTCATCGGCCTCTGCCTGCTCGCACCGTTCGTCGCCATGCTCTGGGTCGGCTCGTACGCGAAGTCCGACCCCGCTTTCATCGGCATCCCGTTCTTCTACTGGTACCAGATGGCGTGGGTCCTCATCTCGACCGCGCTGACGATGATCGCCTACAAGCTGTGGCAGCGTGACCAGCGCGCCCGCCGGGGAGGCGGTTCCCGGTGAACGACGGTGTGAACGGCGTCGCGCTCGGCGTCTTCATCTTCTTCTTCGTCCTCGTCACCGCCATGGGCTTCCTGGCCGCCCGCTGGCGCAAGGCCGAGAACGAGCACAGCCTCGACGAGTGGGGCCTGGGCGGTCGCTCCTTCGGCACCTGGGTCACCTGGTTCCTGCTGGGCGGCGACCTGTACACGGCGTACACCTTCGTGGCCGTCCCGGCGGCGATCTACGCGGCGGGCGCGGCCGGCTTCTTCGCGGTGCCGTACACGATCCTGGTCTACCCGCTGATCTTCACCTTCCTGCCCCGCCTGTGGTCGGTCTCGCACAAGCACGGGTACGTGACGACCTCGGACTTCGTGCGCGGCCGGTTCGGCTCCAAGGGGCTGTCGCTGGCGGTCGCCGTCACCGGCATCCTCGCCACGATGCCGTACATCGCGCTCCAACTGGTCGGCATCCAGGCCGTGCTGGACGTGATGGGCGTCGGCGGCGGCAAGGACACCAACTGGTTCATCAAGGACCTGCCGCTGCTGATCGCCTTCGGTGTGCTGGCGGCGTACACCTACTCGTCGGGGCTGCGCGCGCCCGCGCTGATCGCGTTCGTCAAGGACACGCTGATCTACATCGTGATCGCGGTGGCGATCATCTATATCCCGATCAAGCTCGGCGGCTTCGACGACATCTTCGCCGCGGCGAACGACAAGTTCACCGAGTCGGGCAACGGCGGGCTGGTGCCGAACCACGGCGGCCAGTGGACCTACGCGACCCTGGCGCTCGGCTCGGCGCTCGCGCTGTTCATGTACCCGCACTCGATCACCGCGACGCTCTCCTCGCGCAGCCGTGAGGTGATCCGCCGCAACACCACCATCCTGCCGCTGTACTCGCTGATGCTCGGCCTGCTGGCGCTGCTGGGCTTCATGGCGATCGCGGCCGGGGTGAAGGTGGAGAACGGACAGCTGGCGATCCCGCAGCTGTTCGAGAACATGTTCCCGGACTGGTTCGCGGGCGTGGCCTTCGCGGCGATCGGCATCGGCGCGCTGGTGCCGGCGGCGATCATGTCGATCGCCGCCGCGAACCTCTTCACCCGCAACATCTACAAGGACTTCATCAAGCCGGACGCCACCCCCGCCCAGGAGACAAAGGTCTCCAAGCTGGTGTCGCTGCTGGTGAAGGTGGGCGCGCTGGTCTTCGTCCTGGGCATGGACAAGACGGTCGCGATCAACTTCCAGCTGCTGGGCGGCATCTGGATCCTGCAGACCTTCCCGGCCCTGGTGGGCGGCCTGTTCACCCGGTGGTTCCACCGCTGGGCGCTGCTCGGCGGCTGGGCGGTCGGCATGGTCTACGGCACGGTCGCCGCGTACGGTGTCGCCTCGCCGACGCAGAAGCACTTCGGCGGCTCCTCCGACGAGATCCCCGGCATCGGCGAGATCGGCTACATCGGACTCACCGCCTTCGTGCTGAACGTCCTGGTCACGGTGGTCCTCACCTTCGTCCTCAGGGCTGTCAAGGCGCCCGACGGCGTCGACGAGACCAAGCCGAGCGACTACACGGCGGACGCGGGCGACCCCGGCGTCCAGGTCGAGCTGCCGCCGGCCACGGCGGGCTCCTCGCACTGAGCGCCGTCCCCGGCACGCGGCGGGCCGTCGGAGAGATCCGGCGGCCCGTCGTCGTACCGTCGGGCACACTCGGCGTCATGGACTTCGTGATCCGGCAAGCGGCGGCGGACGAGTACGGCACCCTCGGTGAGATCACCGCGCACGCCTATCTGCGGGACGGCCTCCTCGACTTCGGGGAGGGTGACGCGTACCTCGGCGAGCTGAGGAACGTGGCCAAGCGGGCGGCGGCCGCCGAGGTGCTGGTCGCCGCGGCGGACGGCCGGGTGCTCGGCGGCGTCACCTTCGTCCCGTCCGGCGGTCCCATGGCCGACATCGCCCGGCCCGGTGAGGCCGAGATACGGATGCTCGCCGTCGCCCCTGAGGCACGCGGACGTGGGGTGGGCGAGGCCCTCGTGCGGGCCTGCGTCGACCGCGCCCGGTCCGTCGAGGGCTGCGCGCGCGTCGTGCTGTCGACCCAGCGGACCATGCGCACCGCCCACCGCCTCTACGAACGGATGGGCTTCGCCCGCACGCCCGAGCGTGACTGGAACCCGCTGCCGGAACTCGACGACATCACGCTCCTCACCTACGAACTGACGCTCTGACACCGGCGCGACACGGTACGGGGCCGAGCCCGGGACGCCCCACCGAGACACAACATCTGGGGGTGCTCGCGGCACCCGGCACAAGATGTATGCTCATGCTCGCTGTCGCCGCAGGGGAATCCGGTGCGAATCCGGAACTGTCCCGCAACGGTGTACTCGCGTGTGTCCGTGCGCTTTCGCGCAGACGTCCACGCCTGTCCAGTCCGAGGACCTGCCGACGGTGCGCCCGGCCGCCCTGGCCCGGGTGCCATGACGTCCGGGCCTCGTGGAGTGGGCCGGTGGACGCGACGCCGTGTGCGCTCGTGAGCTGCCCCCTGCCCTCCGCCAGGCCCCGTGCCGAGCGAGGGAGTGCTCCACGTGACCATCGCGCCAGCCGATCCGGCTTCAGCGACCCCGGTGACGGCGACCGGGGAACCCGACGGACCCGGTGCCGCGCTGCTGCGGACCCTGACGGACCTGACCGCCGACCTCCCCGACGCCGACCCCGGCCGGGTGGCCGCCGCCGCGCTGCGCGGCCGGTCCGCCCGCGCGGACGAGGCCGAACTGCGCGAGCTGGCCGTCGAGGCGGCGGCCGGGCTCATCTCCGAGGACCCCGCCTACTCCAGGCTCGCCGCCCGCCTGCTGGCCCTCGGCATCCGCGCCGAGGCCGCCTCGCAGGGCGTCACCTCCTTCAGCGGTTCGGTCGCCACCGGTCACCGCGAGGGCCTGATCGCCGACCGCACCGCCGCGTTCGTACGGCTGCACGCGGACCGCCTGGACGCACTGGTCGACCCGGGCGCCGACGACCGCTTCGGCTACTTCGGCCTGCGCACCGTGTACAGCCGCTACCTGCTCCGGCACCCGATCACCCGCAAGGTCGTCGAGACCCCCCAGCACTTCATGCTGCGCGTCGCCGCCGGACTCGCCGAGGACGACACCGCCCGCTCGGTGGACGAGGTGGCCGCGCTCTACGGCCTGATGAGCCGCCTCGACTACCTGCCCTCCTCCCCCACCCTCTTCAACTCCGGCACCCGGCACGCCCAGATGTCCTCCTGCTACCTCCTGGACTCCCCCAAGGACGAGCTGGACTCCATCTACGACCGCTACCACCAGGTCGCCAACCTCTCCAAGCACGCCGGCGGCATCGGCATCGCCTACTCCCGCATCCGTTCCCGCGGTTCCCTGATCCGCGGCACCAACGGCCACTCCAACGGCATCGTCCCGTTCCTGAAGACGCTGGACGCCTCGGTCGCCGCCGTGAACCAGGGCGGGCGGCGCAAGGGCGCGGCGGCGGTCTACCTGGAGACCTGGCACGCGGACATCGAGGAGTTCCTGGAGCTGCGGGACAACACCGGCGAGGACGCCCGCCGCACGCACAACCTGAACCTGGCGCACTGGGTGCCGGACGAGTTCATGCGCCGGGTGGACGCCGACGGACCGTGGTCGCTGTTCTCGCCCGCCGACGTTCCCGAGCTGGTCGACCTGTGGGGCGAGGAGTTCGACGCCGCCTACCGCGGGGCCGAGGCGGCGGGGCTGGCCCGCAGGACGCTGCCCGCCCGCGAGCTGTACGGCCGCATGATGCGCACCCTCGCGCAGACCGGCAACGGCTGGATGACCTTCAAGGACGCCGCCAACCGCACCGCCAACCAGACCGCCGAGCCGGGGCACGTCGTCCACTCCTCCAACCTCTGCACGGAGATCCTGGAGGTCACGGACGACGGCGAGACGGCGGTCTGCAACCTCGGCTCGGTCAACCTCGGCGCGTTCGTCGACGTGGCCGAGGGCGACATCGACTGGGAGCGGCTGGACGCCACCGTCCGCACCGCCGTCACCTTCCTGGACCGGGTCGTCGACATCAACTTCTACCCGACCGAGCAGGCGGGCCGCTCCAACGCCCGCTGGCGCCCGGTCGGCCTCGGCGCGATGGGCCTCCAGGACGTCTTCTTCCGGCTCCGTCTGCCCTTCGACTCCCCCGAGGCCAAGGCCCTCTCCACCCGCATCGCCGAGCGGATCATGCTCGCCGCCTACGAGACCTCCGCCGACCTCGCCGAGCGCAACGGCCCGCTGCCGGCCTGGGAGAAGACCCGCACCGCGCGGGGCGTGCTGCACCCCGACCACTACGGCGTCGAGCACACCTGGCCGGAGCGCTGGGCGGCCCTGCGCGAGCGCATCGCCTCGACCGGCCTGCGCAACTCCCTGCTCCTGGCGATCGCCCCGACGGCGACCATCGCCTCGATCGTGGGCGCCTACGAGTGCATCGAGCCGCAGGTGTCCAACCTGTTCAAGCGCGAGACCCTGTCCGGCGAGTTCCTCCAGGTCAACTCCTACCTGGTGGACGACCTCAAGCGGCTCGGCGTGTGGGACGCCCGCACCCGCGAGGCGCTGCGCGAGGCGAACGGGTCGGTGCAGGGCTTCACCTGGATCCCCGAGGACGTGCGCGCGCTGTACCGCACCGCCTGGGAGATCCCGCAGCGGAGCCTGATCGACATGGCCGCCGCCCGCACCCCGTACCTCGACCAGGCCCAGTCGCTGAACCTGTTCCTGGAGACGCCGACCATCGGGAAGCTCTCCTCGATGTACGCGTACGCCTGGAAGCAGGGCCTGAAGACCACGTACTACCTGCGCTCCCGCCCGGCGACCCGCATCGCCCGCGCCGCGGCCCGAGCCACCGCCCCCGTCCCCGTGCAGGCCGGCCCGGACCCCGAAGCGGTCGCCTGCTCCCTGGAGAACCCCGAGTCCTGCGAGGCATGCCAGTAATGACCACCGAGACCCCCGCGACCCCCGAGACCACCGCGACCCCCGTCACGAAGAACCTGCTCGACCCCGGCTTCGAGCTGACCCTGCGCCCCATGCGCTACCCCGACTTCTACGAGCGCTACCGGGACGCCATCAAGAACACCTGGCACGTGGAGGAGGTCGACCTCCACTCGGACGTCGCCGACCTCGCGAAGCTCAGCCCCGAGGAGCAGCACCTGATCGGCCGGCTGGTGGCCTTCTTCGCCACCGGCGACTCGATCGTGGCGAACAACCTGGTGCTCACCCTCTACAAGCACATCAACTCCCCCGAGGCGCGGCTGTACCTGTCCCGCCAGCTCTTCGAGGAGGCCGTGCACGTCCAGTTCTATCTGACGCTGCTGGACACCTACCTGCCCGACCCGGACGACCGGGCCGCCGCCTTCGCGGCCGTGGAGAACATCCCGTCCATCCGCGAGAAGGCCGAGTTCTGCTTCACGTGGATGGACTCGGTCGAGTCGATCGACCGCTTGGAGACCAAGGCCGACCGGCGCCGCTTCCTGCTCAACCTGATCTGCTTCGCGGCGTGCATCGAGGGCCTGTTCTTCTACGGCGCCTTCGCCTACGTCTACTGGTTCCGCAGCCGGGGCCTGCTGCACGGCCTGGCCACCGGCACCAACTGGGTGTTCCGGGACGAGACGATGCACATGTCCTTCGCCTTCGACGTGGTCGACACCGTCCGCAAGGAGGAGCCGGACCTCTTCGACGACGCGCTGCGGCAGCAGGTCACCGACATGCTGCGGGAGGCCGTCGAAGCCGAGCTGCAGTTCGCGCGCGACCTGTGCGGTGACGGCCTCCCGGGGATGAACACCGACTCGATGCGGCAGTACCTGGAGTGCGTGGCCGATCAGCGTCTGACGCGGCTCGGCTTCGCCCCGGTGTACGGCTCCGAGAACCCCTTCTCCTTCATGGAGCTGCAGGGCGTTCAGGAGCTGACCAACTTCTTCGAGCGGCGCCCCTCGGCGTACCAGGTGGCGGTGGAGGGCACCGTCGACCTGGACGAGGACTTCTGAGTCTCCTTCCTGGTTCCCCCGCCCTCCTGGGCCTCCCTGATCTGACGGTCGATGCGCCGGTCGCGCACGATGCCGATCACCGAGGGGAGGACCATGAGGACCAGGAGTCCGAAGGTCACGAGCATTCCGATCAGGGCTTCGATCTGGTTTCCGGTCATGACACCACTGTCGCGCCGGACACTCCTGACCGGGAGTGGCAGGACTGCCGCAAGACCTCGATTTCCTGCCAAGGACGAGGCACACTGGCGGCATGCTGCAGAACGTGGCCGCCGTCCTGCTGGACGGCGTGCACCCCTTCGAACTCGGCGTCGTCTGCGAGGTCTTCGGCATCGACCGGAGCGACGAGGACCTGCCGAAGTACGACTTCGCGGTGGTGTCGGCGGAGGGCCCGGCGCTGAGCACCCATGTCGGCGGGCTCTCCGTCTCCACGCCGTACGGCCTCGACCGGCTGGAGGAGGCCGATCTGATCACCGTCCCGGCGGGCAGCGACTACGCCCGCCGGGAGTACCCGCCCGAGCTGCTGGCCGCCCTGCGGCGGGCGGTGGACCGGGGCGCGCGGGTGCTGAGCGTCTGCTCCGGGGTGTTCGTGCTGGGCGCCGCCGGGCTGCTGGACGGCCGGCGGTGCGCGGTGCACTGGCACCACGCCGAGGAGCTGGCCCGCCAGTACCCGACGGTGGCCGTCTCGCCGGACGTGCTCTACGTGGACGAGGACCCGGTGATCACCAGCGCCGGCACGGCCGCCGGCATCGACGCCTGTCTGCACATCGTGCGCAAGGAGCAGGGGCCGGAGGTGGCCAACAAGATCGCCCGGCGGATGGTCGTACCGCCGCACCGGGACGGCGGTCAGGCGCAGTACATCGAACGGCCGCTGCCGCGCTCCTCCTGCGACACCGTCGGCGAGGTGCTGGCCTGGATGGAGCAGCACCTCGACGAGGAGGTCACGGTCGACCAGCTCGCGGCCCGGGCCCACATGTCCCCGCGCACCTTCGCCCGCCGCTTCCAGCAGGAGACGGGAACGACTCCCTACCGCTGGATACTGCGCCAGCGCGTGCTGCTGGCCCAGCGGCTGCTGGAGGCGACGGACGAGACGATGGACTCGATCGCCTGGCGCACCGGCTTCGGTACGGCGGCGGCCCTGAGGCACCAGTTCGTCAGGGCCCTGGGGACCACCCCGCACGCCTACCGCCGCACCTTCCGGGGTCCGGACGCGGTCCCGGCCGCCTGAGCGTCACCGTGCCACGGGCCTGACCCGCAGGTCGTGCGGACGCAGCGTGATGCCCACGCGGACCGCGTCGTTGGAGCCGGCCACCTGCTCGAAGCGGTACTTGGTGGCCAGCGCCGCCGTGATCAGCGTGAGCTGCGCCATGGAGAAGTGGTCACTGGGGCACTTGCGATTGCCGACACTGAACGGCTTCATGGCGTATTTCGGCACATTCGCCGCGCGTTCCGGCAACCACCGGTCCGGGTCGAACTCCAGGTTGTCGGCGTACGACTTCGGATCGCGCTGGATTGCGTACGGACTGTAGATGATGTCCGCCCCGGCCGGAATGCGATAGCCACCGAGTTCCGTCGCGGTGACCGCGCGGCGGGTCAATACCCATACGGCCGGCCGCAGACGCATGGCCTCCATGATGACATTGTTGGTGTGGGTGAGCCCGCGCACGTCCTCGAATGCCACGGGACGCCCGCCGGTGACCGCCTCGACTTCGTCGCGTATGCGGTCGGCATGTTCCGGGTGATCGGCAAGTGCCTGCAGCAACCACATGATCGTGGAGGCGATGGTTTCACTGCCGGGGGTGAGTATCGCGACGACTTGGTCGTGGATCTCCTGTTCCCCGATCGGGTCGCCATTGTCGTCCTTCGCCTCCAGCAATGCCGTCAGCAAATCGTCCGGCTTTTGACCGGATGCGCGGCGCTCCGCGACGATCTCGTCGACCAACCGGTGCAGATCGGCCAAAGCGTCGTTGAAGGCGCGATTGGCCGGAAGCGGCAGCCGGTACAACGGCCCCAGCGGGACGACCATCCGCCGGTACATGCCGCGGAAGACGGTGGCGAGGGCGACGCACAGCCGCTCGGCCCGCTCGTCCATGTACTGGCCCCGCAGCAGGCAGCGGGCGGCGACCCGCACGGCGACGCGGAAGGACTCCGAGGTGGCGTCGACGGTCTGCCCCGGCCGCCAGCGCTCGGCGAGCGCGTGCGCCTCCTCCTCCATGATCGGACCGTAGGCGGGGATGGCGCCGAGCCGGAACGCCGGCTGGATGGTGCGCCGCTGGCGCCGGTGGAGCGGGCCGTTGGCGGTGGCCACGCCCTCCTTGCCGAGCAGGCCCTCCAGCGATTCCCACAGGGGGCCGGCGATGTGGTAGTCGGGGCTCAGGGCCAGGGCGCCGGTGAGGTCCGGGCTGGTGACCGCGTAGACGGTCTTGGGGCCGAGCTTGATGCGAACGATGTCACCGTGGTCGCGCAGCTGGGACATGAAGGCCAGCGGGTCGCGGGCCAGCCGCCAGCCGTGGCCGAGGAGCGGGACGCCGCCGCCCGCGACGGGCGGCTCGCGCAGCTCCGGGGCCGGATCGGCCGGCTCGGTCCGGGTCTCGGGATTGACGGACTCGACGCTCATTTCTCACCTGCCGCTTCGTTGTTGACGTACGGGGGCGTGGACCGGTCGTCCCAGCTGTCGACCATGTAGCGGCCGGACTCGTGGTGGAACCAGTAGACGGAACTGAACCAGTTCCGCATATTGCCGACGCAGGCCCGTACGGCGCCGCTCAGTTCTTTTCCGCGTACGGTGCCGTCGGCGAGCGAGTCGGCGAACCGCAGCGCGTCCTGTTCCACGGCGAGGAATTCGGTGATGCATTCCTCGACGCGTCGCCTGACTTCTCCGATGGCTTCTTCGAGGGTCAGCGCGTGATGCGTGATGAGACTTATTCCGAGATTGTGCACCTCATCGCCCGCTATTTCCTTGGGCAGTGAGCAGAGGTCGTTGTACCAGGCGGCGAATTCTTGGCTCAGCAGTGCCGCGCGGTGAAATGCCGGATGATTCCGGACGGCGGCCGGAAGTTCGCACCCGGCACTCGGCTCCAGCAGGTCGGTCCAGATCCAGTGGGCGAACGTGAGCCGGCGCAGTGCGAGGTACTCCTCGACGCCGGGCACGATTCCGTGCGTGCGGTTGTGGAATTCACGGTCGTACGCCTCGATCACCGCGTGGAAGTGCCGGGCGAAGCGCGCGTTCCACGTCGCCGGCGCCGGCAGGAAGGAGTACAGCCGCCGCACACCGTCGGCGAACCCCGCCACCAGCGCGTCCTCGTGGTGCAGGTGGGTCTCCGGTGAGTCGAGCGCCGCGTGCAGCCGGTCCCGCAGCCGCCGCCAGGCGACGGGACGTTCGTGGACGATGTCCCGGTCGTGCCGGTCGTCCCAGACGAAGAACCACGCGCTGTAGTCCGCTATCGCCTGCATGACCTCGTCGGGGGCGCCCAGGTAGTACCCCGCCATGAGGTCGGTGTAGCACAGGCCATCGGCATATTCCTCGACCTTGTCCGCCGGCATGAGCCGTTTTTCGAGCAGCCAGGCGCGTGTTGTCTCCTGGAGCTTCGGCCAATACGGGTGCAGTTGCCGGGGAAAGGCCGCCTCGATCACCGGGAGGCGGAGTGATGGCGGTACCGCGATCGCGGTCGGTGTCGCTGTGGTGCCGTGTGAGAAAGCGTGCACGAACAAACCCCTCTCAGCCGCCGGTGGCGCATGCCTCGAACTGAGCCGGGCGTGCGCCGTTGCGTATCGCCGCGCTTCCCATTCAGCACCACAACTGACCGTTCTGGGAACGGATTTGCTTCATTCACTACCCCTACGTGCCGGAATTCTCCTGTTGTGTGGCGGCTTTCGGCAAACGAACGGCGCCCGCCCGGGAGGTGACCCGGGCGGGCGCCGAACTCGCTGCTGGGGTGGGGCCGGTGACGTGCCGTCAGTCGTTCGCGACCACGGGGTAGCGCGGCTCGTTCTCGGCCATCTGCCGCAGCGCGTCCTTGCGCTCGCGCTTGGAGAGCCGGTCGATGTAGAGGTACCCGTACAGGTGGTCCGTCTCGTGCTGCAAACACCGTGCGAAGTACCCGGTGCCGCGCACCTTGATCGGGTTGCCCTTCTCGTCCTGCCCCGTCACCTCGGCGTAGTCGGGGCGGGCGAGCGGCGCGTAGGCGGTCGGCACGGACAGGCAGCCCTCGTTGCTGTCGTCCAGGCTGCGCCGGTCGGCGGGCAGCTCCACGAGCTTCGGGTTGCAGACCACGCCGACGTGGCGCACGCCCTGGTCGTCGGGGCAGTCGTAGACGAAGACCTTCTTCGAGACGCCGATCTGGTTGGCGGCCAGGCCCACGCCCTCGGCGGTGCGCTGGCTGGCGAACATGTCCGCCACCAGCTGCTGGAACTCCTCGCCGAAGTCGGTGACGTCCGCGCACTCCTTGTGCAGCACCGGGTTCCCGACCACCGTGATCGGCCGCGAGGTGCCGCGCTCACGCCAGGCGCTCTCGCGCTCCTCGCAGTCCTCGGTGTCGACGACGAACCCCTCGTCGTCGACGGGGAGCACGCCCGCGTGCTGCTGATCGGTGTCCTGCTGGGCCATGACCGACGTATGCCTTCCTCGTACAACCAAGGGGTGGTGCCTGCTGGTGACTGCTGCTGGAGAGTCCCCGGTAAAGACTACGGGGCCGCTCAGCAGACCTCTTCCAGGTCCCGCCAGTCCCGGGAGTCGGGGCTGTCCGCGACCCACCCGTCCAGCAGCCCCTTCACCAGCCCGGCCGGCGCGGCCACCCCGCACTCCCGCTCCGGCACCCACAGCTGGCCGTCGGTGCGGTGGCCGAGCGGCCCCGGGTGGCCGGGCTCGCTGTGGTCGTGGGGGTCGAGGTGCTCGCCGTCGCCCTCGTCGGAGGGCATCCGGGACTCCGAGCACATGCGGCACAGCAGCCGCACCGACGACGACCAGTCCTCGGCGGCGAACCCGGCGTCCGCGGCGAGCTGCTCCAGCGCGTCCCGGTCGGACTCGGTGGCGGCCTCCAGCAGGACCACCCAGGTGGGCACCGGCGAGGGCGCCCACAGCTCGATCTCGTCGAAGACCGGGAAGGAGTGCCCGGCGGTGGTGGTCCGCTCCCCGTGCGGGACGCCGTCGTGCAGGACGACCTCGCCCCAGCGGCGGCCCGAGGAGGGCAGCGGGATGGACAGCACCTCGATGCGGGCGGGGTCCAGCCGCCGCCCCCACACCACCTCGGCCTCCCCCTCCGGGGACAGCCGTACGGCCGCGCTGCCCAGGTCCATGCCGAGCGGCTCACCGGCGTCGGTCGCGTCCCCGGGGGTGCGCAGCCCGTACGCCTGCCAAGCGCGGCGGGCCAGCGGCCAGTCCTGCAACGCGGTCGCCGCGATGCCGACGTTCCACCAGTCGGGCGCGCCGGTGTCCCGGTCGAGCAGCGCCACGGCCCGCAGGCCGGCCGCCCGCGCCTGCTCCCAGTCGTGCCGGAACTTGTGCAGCAGCGCGAGATTGAACCACGACTCCGACAGCCACGGTTCCAGGTCGGCGGCGCGCGTCAGCAGCGCGCCCGCGTCCTCGTAGCGACCGTCGCCGATCAGCGTGAACGCGCGGTCGGTGGCCTGCCGCCAGGAGGCGGAGGGCCGGTGCCGTCCCTTGCCGAAGATCCTCACGATTCCCGCCTGCCAGTTCCGTTCTGTGGGCTGGCTGTGCCTTCCCGCGCCCCCGGACACCTACTTCTTCGCATCCAACCACGTACGGCCACGAGGTCGCTCATTACCCATGGGTTACCCAGCCGCGGGCACGCTAAGGCTGCCTCGTGACAGCACTCGGGCCAGTGCCTCCACGACCTCGGGAGCGTAGTCGTCCGCGGTGGCCAGGCGCAGCTCCTCCAGGGCGGTGAGGCCGCCGCCGGGCCCGGCGTCCCGCGACTTCTCCTCGTAGGCGTTGACGGCCCGCACGATGCGTGCGGCGACCGGCTGCTCCCGGCAGGGGTCGGCCTGCCGCTCCACCACCACCGCGACCGCCGCGTCGACGCCGGTCTGGCGGACGACGGCCCCGCCGAGCAGCGCGATCCGCCGCTGCTCGGTGACCGGCAGACAGGCGGTGGCCCCCGCCGGGACCGGGTCGACCAGGCTCAGCTGACCGATGTCGTGCATGAGGGCCGCGTACTCCAGGACGGTCAGCTCGGCACCGGACAGTCCGAGGTCCCGTCCGACGGCGCGGCTCAGCTCGGCGACGCGGCGGGCATGCCCGGCCGGGGTGTAGCCCGCGATCTCTGTGGCCCGGGCCAGCGAGGCGATGGTCTGCCGGTACGTGGCCCGCACGGCCGCGTAACGCCGGTAGGACAGCTGGGTGAGCAGCAGCGGCACGCTGAAGACGGGCAGCGCCCACAGTCCCGCGACGGCCACGGCGAGCGCCATCACCGCGCCGGTCGCGCACACCGCCGAGGTGACGCCGACCATGCCGCGCAGCTCCTCGCGCAGCAGCGGGCCGAAGGGCCAGCCGGTGCGGGCGTGCGCGGCCGCACCGGCCAGCAGGGCGTCGCACAGCGTGGTCAGGACCAGCAGCGCGATCAGCAGCAGTGCCTGCGCGGGCCCGCTCCCGTCGAGGAAGACCCCCCGCAAGGACAGCGGCTGGAAGCACACGGCGGCGAAGGCGACGGTGAGCACGCGCCGCGCCAGCTGGTCCGGCACCGGGCCGCGGCCCCGCGCGACGTGCGGCACGCTGCCGAGCAGGGAGGCGGCGAGGACGACGGTGACGGTCTGGGCGACGCCGTGGTGGGTGGGCGTCCCGGCGACGTGCCCGAGCAGCGCGTACGCCAGTGCCCCGGCGGCGGCGAGGGGGGCGGCCTCCCGGGTTTCGGCGCTGGTGCGCCGGGTGAGTTCGCCGAGGGCGACGAGGGCGCCGAAGGCGAGCGCGACGGGCCGCTCCGCCGGCCCCGCCCACAGCACATGGGCGAGACAGGCGAGCGCGAGGAGCCCGGCGCCGAGGTGCATGAGACCCGGGAGCAGCGGCGGACGACCGGGCGGGCGCGACGCCGTCATGACGGACTCCCGCCGGCGCGCCCGGGTCCGGCCTCCGCCTCCCGTCACCGCGCCCCCTTGCCCACGCTGTCCCGCGCCCGCGCCGCCCGGCCTCCGGGGACCGCGGCGGACTCGGGCGGGGCGCCGTCGGAGGTCACCGCCGGGCGCCAGCCGTGCCGGGCCAGGGCCCGGACCAGGGCGCCGACCATCCGGGGGTCGAACTGCGCACCGGCGCAGCGCTGGAGCTCCGCCACGGCCACCGGGACCGGGCGGGCCCTGCTGTAGGAGCGCGTGGACGTCATGGCGTCGAAGGCGTCGGCGACGGCCACCACCCGGGCCGACTCCGGGATGCGGTCGCCCGCGAGACCGTAGGGATAGCCGCTGCCGTCCAGCCGTTCGTGGTGGTGCAGGACGGCCGCCCTGGCCTCCCCCAGGAAGCGGATGCCGCGCACCATCTCGTGCCCGTACTCGGGGTGGAGTTCGATCACCCGGCGCTCCTCGGGCGTCAGCGGCCCGTCCTTGCGCAGCAGCCGGGTGGGTACGCCGAGCTTGCCCACGTCGTGCAGGATTCCGGCGAAGCGGAGCGTCTCGACGCGCTCGTCGTCCATGCCCAGCTCGCGGGCGATCATCATCGACGCCTGGCCGACGCGCTCGCTGTGTCCGCGGGTGTAGCCGTCCTTGATGTCGACGGCCTGCACCAAGGCGCGGATGGTCGCCTGGTGCGCGGCCTGTTCCCGGTGGTACTGGGCGAACGCCCACCAGGCCACGCACATCGGCAGCAGCACGAGCAGCGCGGCGACGGGGCCGTACGGACTGCGCCACAGGACGGCCATCATGAGTCCGGCGAGCCCGTGGACGGCGATCGGCCCGAGCGACCGGGTGAACAGCCCCCGCCAGGCCCGCCGGGCCGGCACCCGGTCCGCGAGCAGCAGGATGCCGCCGTCCAGCAGGGTCAGCACCAGGCAGAACGCGAGTACGGCGGCCCCGGCCGGCACGAGGGCGTAGGGGAAGTGCGGGCCGACGACCGCGTCGCGGCCGTCGTACTCCCAGTGCACGCGGGCGGCGGCCCACACCGCGAGCGTCAGTTGCGCGGCCCGCCAGATCCGGCGCAGGACGTAGGGCCGCTGCGCCACCGGCGAGAGCAGCGCACCCGGCAGTGCCACGAGCGCGGCGGCCGGCGGCGGCAGCAGGAACGCTCCGGCGAGCAGCACCGGGTAGCAGGTCCCGACGAAGCGGGACCTGGCGACCAGTTCCGAACCCGCGTAGAGCCCTGCCAGCAGCAGCACGGCCCACCAGGGCGTGTGCGTCTCCGGCAGCGGACGCAGGACGACCAGGGCGGCGAGGGCGACACCGGTGACGTACGCGCGCGCCCGCACCGGTACCGCGTCCATGAGCCCCTCCCCGGCCATGCCAGTCAGGCTCCGGAGCCTAGGGCGAGGGCGGGGGGAAGCGGGCAGATAACCCGCGGATTAGCACGTACGGGTGACGTCGGGCGGCGCGTGCGCGGACCGGCGGCTCAGGACTCCTGGGGAGTCGGCGGCGCGGTCGTGACGTCGTGCTCGGGCACCGACTGCCCGGAGCGGATCAGGTCGATCCGGCCCATGACCTTGGACCGCAGGTCGCCGGGGACGTCGTCCTGTCCGCAGCATCGCTTGACCAGCTTCTTCACGGCCTGCTCCAGCCCGTACTTCTCCAGGCAGGGCGAGCACTCCTCGAAGTGGTGCTCGAACTTCACGCAGTCCGAGTCCGGCATCTCCTTGTCGAGGAACTCGTAGAGATGATCGAGGATCTCGCTGCAATCCGTTTCGTGCGGCTCTCCGCAGCTCATGACCCCGAGCCTTTCGCTTCGTTCGACTTGCCGGCGCCGGCCGGGACGAGACCGCGGTCGCGGGCGTAGTCCTCGAGCATGCCTCGCAGCTGACGGCGTCCACGGTGCAGGCGGGACATCACCGTACCGATGGGTGTCCCCATGATGTCGGCGATCTCCTTGTAGGCAAACCCCTCGACGTCCGCCAGATACACGGCGATGCGGAACTCCTCCGGGATGGCCTGGAGGGCTTCCTTGACGTCCGAGTCGGGCAGGTGGTCGAGCGCCTGCGACTCCGCGGAGCGCAGACCCGTCGACATGTGCGACTCGGCGCGCGCGAGCTGCCAGTCCTCGATCTCCTCGGCCGCGCTGCGCTGGGGTTCGCGCTGCTTCTTGCGGTACGAGTTGATGAAGGTGTTGGTGAGGATGCGGTACAGCCACGCCTTGAGGTTGGTGCCCTCGCGGAACTGGTGGAAGGACGCGTACGCCTTGGCGTAGGTCTCCTGCACCAGGTCCTCGGCGTCGGCCGGATTACGTGTCATGCGCAGCGCGGCCGAGTACATCTGGTCGAGGAACTCGAGCGCGTCCCGCTCGAAGCGCGCGCTGCGCTCCGCGGTCGACTCCGCGCCCGTTCCCCGGCCCTCGGGCTGCTCCGCCTGGCCGTGTTCGGTCCCTGCGTCGGTCCCAGTGACCGGACCCACCTCCTCCAGAGTCGTCGCGAGGCCGAGGCCGGCCCCACTCGAATCGGAGGATAGACGACCTGCGCCCGGGGACGCTTGCCGATCCGGCCCGCCCGCCACCCGGAGAGGGGCGGTCTTCGCCGCGTGCAGCACCGTCCAGTCCAGGTCGGCGCGGCTGCTGCGACTTGGGCAGAAGGCTGAAGCCATGCGGCGGACTTCCTCTCGTACGGCGTCGGTGCTGATTCCCAGCAACGTATGTCCGCCACAACAGCGGGCGCCCGCCGGTCATTCCCGGGGGTTCACCCGAGTGAGCCGACCCACTCCGCGACGCCCTCGGTGATCAGTTCCAGGGCCCGCTCCTGGGTGATCTCCGCCCGCTTGGGCACGGCGAAGCCGTGGTCGCCGTGCGGGATCTCGATCAGGTCGTACGTGCCCTCGGGGGCCTCGGGGAACTCCTGCGGCCTGCCGAACGGATCGTTGCCGCCCTGCACGACGAGGGTCGGGACGCCCGCGCCGAGCAGTTCGTCGGCGCGGGACTTCTCGGGCCTGCCCGGCGGGTGCAGCGGGAAGCTGAGGGCGAGGACGGCGCGGGCGCCCAGCTCCGCGGCGGTGCGGCAGGCGACGCGGGCGCCGGCGCTGCGGCCCCCGGCGATCACCGGCGGGCCGGGCGCCCGGAGTGCGGGCCAGATTCCGCGCCAGCCGGTGTCGAGGGCCTTCGGCGCGGGTGCCATCTTCTTGCCGGCCACCCGCCAGGGCTGCTCGACGAGGGCGACGGTCACCCCGTGGGCGGGCAGCGCGGCGGCGAGCGCCCGCAGGTCGCGCGCCTCGATGCCGCCGCCCGCGCCGTGGCTCGCGGCGAGGACGAGGCGGGGCCGCTGCGCCGGATGCCAGGTGATACGGGCGGGACCGGTGCCGGTGTCGACGGTCTCCGTGGTCGTCTCGGTCTTCTCGCTGCTCACGTCAGAAGAGTGTGCCCTCTTCCGGCCCCTCCAGCTCCTTCAGCAGCTCCGGCCCGTTGTTGCGGACGTTGCTCACGGCCGTGGAGACCGGGAACGCCCGCATCAGGCCGGCGGGCGGGGGCGTGAGGAGGGAGGTCAGCTCGTCGGGGTCGGTGCGCGCGGGGTCGAGCCAGTCGTCCCAGCGGTCCGGCGTGAGCATGAGCGGCATCCGGGGGTGGATGTCGGCGAGGGCGTGCGGACCGTCGGCGGGGGCGACCGCGAGCGGCGTGGTCTCCGCCTCCGTGGTGATCACCGAGCAGGTCACCCACCATGCCTGCGGGTGGTCGTCGGGCAGGGTCCTGTCCCGCCAGAACTCGTACAGCCCGGCCATCGCGAAGACCGAGCCGTCGGCGGGAGTCACGAAGTACGGCTGCTTCCGCGGGCGCTTCTTGCGCCCCTCCACCTCGAGGTCCCGCTCCTGCTTGCCGGTGACCCACTCGTAGTAGCCGTCGGCGGGCAGGATGCAGCGCCGGGCGGTGAAGGCGCGGCGGAAGGAGGGCTTCTCGTGGACGGTCTCCGCGCGGGCGTTGATCATCCGGGCGCCACCCTCGGGCGTCTTGGCCCAGGACGGGACGAGCCCCCACTTCAGCTTCCGCAGCTGGCGAACCGGCTTCGGATCCTCGACGTCCTTCAGGGGGCGGTCCAGGACGGCGTAGACCTCCTTGGTCGGAGCCACGTTGTAGTCGGGCTCCAAGGTCTCCTCGGGCTCCCACTTCTCGATCTCGAAGATTCCCGCGAGATCCTCGGGCCGTCGACTCGCCGCATACCGTCCGCACATACGTGCCACACTGCCAGACCCCGCGTTCTCACGAGGAGCCCCCGCCCGACATGGACCACCTCGCAACGGCCTCCGTCGCCTCTCTCTGGGACGAGGTCTCCGGCACCCAGCCCGATCCCGACCTGTGGGTGGTGATCGCCACCCTGGTCGCCGCGCTCGCCGTCGTCGTGCCGCACGGACTGTGGCGGATAGCGCGCAACGCCATCACCATCGCCCACGAGGGCGGCCACGGGCTGGTGGCGCTGCTGACCGGGCGCACGCTGACCGGCATCACGCTGCACTCCGACACCAGCGGCCTCACCGTCAGCCGCGGCAAGCCGCACGGGCTCGGGATGATCCTCACGGCGGTCGCCGGCTACACCGCTCCCCCGCTGCTGGGTCTCGGCGGCGCCGCGCTGCTGGCCACGGGGCGCATCACACTGCTGCTGTGGCTGGCGACGGCGCTGCTCGTCGCGCTGCTGGTGATGGTCCGCAACGCCTACGGGGTGCTCACGGTGGTGCTGACCGGCGGCACCTTCGTCCTGGTGTCCTGGCTGGCGGGTCCGCAGGTGCAGGCGGCGTTCGCCTACGCGGTGGTGTGGTTCCTGCTGCTGGGCGGGGTGCGTCCGGCGTTCGAGCTCCAGGCGAAGCGGGCGCGGGGCGGCGCCGGGGACTCGGACGCGGACCAGCTGGCCCGGCTGACCCACGCGCCGGCGGGGGTGTGGTTCTTCCTGTTCCACGCGGTGTCGCTGTGCTCCCTGATCGGCGGTGGGCGCTGGTTGCTGGGGCTGTGACCGCGAGGGACCCTGCTCAGCGCATATATGCGCGGCACGTGCGTCACCGCGCGTTCGGCCCGGTTTCGGCGCTTTTGATCAAGATCTCCGGTGGCGTTCAGCCATTAAAGTGGGGCCCATGACCGTGAACCCCGCGCACACCGCCCTCTGGCCCGCCCCGCACGCGAGCGGAGCCGTCGACGCGACCGTCCACGTGCCGGGGTCCAAATCGGTCACCAACCGCGCCCTGGTGCTGGCCGCCCTCGCCTCCGAGCCCGGCTGGCTGCGCCGCCCGCTGCGCTCCCGGGACACCGTGCTGATGGCCGAGGCGCTGCGCGCGATGGGCGTCGAGATCGAGGAGGGCGTCGGCCCGGACGGCACGGGTGAGTTCTGGCGGGTCATCCCGGCCGGCCTGCGCGGCCCGGCCACGGTCGACGTCGGCAACGCGGGCACGGTCATGCGCTTCCTGCCGCCGGTCGCCACCCTGGCCGACGGCGCCGTCCGCTTCGACGGCGACCCGCGCTCGTACGAGCGTCCGCTGCACGGCGTGATCGACGCGCTGCGCGCCCTCGGCGCCCGCATCGACGACGACGCGCGCGGCGCGCTCCCGATGACCGTGCACGGCGGCGGCGCCCTGGAGGGCGGCCCGGTCGAGATCGACGCCTCGTCGTCGTCCCAGTTCGTCAGCGCCCTGCTGTTGTCCGGACCGCGCTTCAACCAGGGCGTCGAGGTCCGCCACACCGGCTCGGCGCTGCCGTCGATGCCGCACATCCGGATGACCGTCGACATGCTGCGCGCGGTCGGCGCCCAGGTCGACACCCCGGAGTCCGGCGGCGAGCCGAACGTCTGGCGGGTCACGCCGGGCGCGCTGCTCGGCCGGGACCTCACCGTCGAGCCGGACCTGTCCAACGCCCAGCCGTTCCTGGCGGCGGCGCTGGTCACCGGCGGCAAGGTCGTCATCCCCGACTGGCCGACGCGCACCACGCAGCCCGGCGACCGGCTGCGCGAGATCTTCACCGAGATGGGCGGTTCCTGCGAGCTGACGGACTACGGTCTCGTCTTCACCGGTTCGGGTGCCGTGCACGGCATCGACGTGGACCTCGGCGAGGTCGGCGAGCTGACCCCGGGCATCGCGGCCGTCGCCGCCCTGGCGGACTCCCCCTCCACCCTGCGCGGGGTGGCGCACCTGCGCCTGCACGAGACGGACCGCCTGGCCGCGCTCACCAAGGAGATCAACGAGCTGGGCGGCGACGTCACCGAGACCGCCGACGGCCTGCACATCCGCCCGCGCCCCCTGCACGGCGGCGTCTTCCACACCTACGAGGACCACCGCATGGCCACCGCCGGAGCGATCATCGGCCTCGCGGTCGAGGGCGTGGAGATCGAGAACGTGGCGACGACCGCCAAGACCCTGCCCGAATTCCCCGACCTGTGGACCGGGATGCTCGGGGCGTAGGGACGGATCGCCATGCGCCGCTACGGCAAGCACACCGACGAGGACGACATCCGCTCCCGGCCCAACCGCAAGGGCAACCGGCCGCGCACCCACACCCGGCCCAAGCACGAGGACGCCGCCGAGGGCATGGTCCTGACCGTGGACCGGGGCCGGCTGACCTGCCTCGTCGAGGACCGGATCGTCATGGCGATGAAGGCCCGCGAACTGGGCCGCAAGGCCGCGATCGTCGGCGACCGGGTGGCGCTGGTCGGCGACCTGTCCGGCAAGAAGGACACGCTCGCGCGCATCGTCCGCATCGAGGAACGCACCTCCGTCCTGCGCCGCACGGCCGACGACGACGACCCCTACGAGCGGGTCGTGGTCGCCAACGCCGACCAGCTCGCCATCGTCACCGCCCTCGCCGACCCGGAGCCGCGCCCCCGCCTCATCGACCGCTGCCTGGTCGCGGCGTTCGACGGCGGGCTCACTCCGCTGCTGGTGATGACCAAGTCGGACCTCGCCCCGCCCGACGAACTGCTGGAGCTGTACGGCGCGTTGGACATCCCGTACGTGGTCACCAGCCGCGAGGAGCTGGAGAACGGGGACGCGGCCGACCGCGTACGCGAACACCTCGACGGCAAGGTCACCGCCTTCGTCGGCCACTCGGGCGTCGGCAAGACCACGCTGGTCAACGCGCTGGTGCCGGAGGACCGGCGACGCACCACCGGCCACGTCAACGCGGTGACCGGGCGCGGACGGCACACGACGACGTCGGCCCTGGCCCTGCCGCTGTCGTCCGAGACCGGCGGCTGGGTCGTCGACACCCCCGGCGTACGCTCCTTCGGTCTGGCCCACATCGACCCGTCCCGCGTGATCCACGCCTTCCCCGACCTGGAGCCGGGCACCGAGGGCTGCCCGCGCGCGTGCAGCCACGACGAGCCCGACTGCGCGCTGGACGCCTGGGTCGCCGAGGGGCACGCGGACCCGGCACGGCTGTACTCGCTGCGCCGGCTGCTCTCCACACGCGAGCGCACGGAAGGCGACTGACCTCCGCGTTGTTTGCCGTGCCGTGCGGCCGGTAAGTGCATAATCGCACCAAGCCGGATCCAAGCCTGAGCAAAGCCGGACACAGCGGTCACGGTACGACGGGGACAACGGGAGGACATGCCATGGCGTGGCTGCTGGTCATAGTGGCCGGGGTGCTCGAGACCGGATTCGCCGTCTGCCTGAAGCTGTCGCACGGCTTCACCCGGCTGTGGCCCACGATCGCCTTCTGCGTGTTCGCGCTGGGCAGTTTCGGCCTGCTGACCATGTCGCTGAAGAAGCTCGACGTGGGCCCGGCGTACGCGGTGTGGACCGGAATCGGCGCGGCGGGCACCGCCATCTACGGCATGGTCTTCCTCGGCGACCTGGTCTCCACCCTGAAGATCGTCTCGATCAGCCTGGTCATCATCGGCGTGATCGGGCTGCAGCTGTCGGGCTCGGCGCACTGACCTCCCGTCAGGTCGCCGTCCGGCGCGGCAGGACGGTGCGCACGAGTTCCGCCACCCCGCCCTCGCCGGGCGGGGCCGTGACGCAGGACAGGGCCAGGCGCACGGCCAGTTCGCAGGAGCGGGCCAGCTCCCCGGCGTCCGGTGACGCGTCGCCCTCCAGGGCGGCGACGGCACGGTCGCGGACCAGGGCGACGAAGTCGCCGGGTGAGGGCAGCGGACCGTCGGCCCTGCGTTGGGCGGGGACCGGGGAGGAGGAGGCCACCGCCGTGAGGGGCGGCGCGGGCAGGCGCTCGCTCCAGCAGCCGGTGAGCATCGCCCGGACCAGGGCGTTGTCGCGGGCGGCGGAGACGGTCCACTCGGCGGTCGCGGTGAGGCGTTCCCGAGGGGCGCCGGGGGCGTCGCCGAGCGCACGCGCCACGCCGGCCAGATACCCGTCCGCCTCCCTGCGCACGAGCGCCCGGGCGAGGCCGTCCTTGCTCCCGAACTCGTTGTAGAGCGTCTGCCGGGACACCCCGGCCGCCGCCGCCACGTCCACCATCCGCACGGCCGACCAGGGCCGGCGCGCCAACGCCGTACAGGCGGCGTCGAGCAGGGATTCCCGGGCTGCAGGCATCATCGCCTCCTCGGGCCGAGCGACTCGTTGCCCAGATTTGACGGGTACGGGGACCCTGTCAAGGGCCCTCGCACGGCCCTCGGCCGGACAACCTCGCGCCCGCCACGCCCCACCGAGCCCCTGGTGGCCCCGTCCGGCCCGCTCCGGATAGCGTGACCCGCATGGCCGACTACCTCGACGACCTCCGCCTCGCCCACGTCCTCGCGGACGCCGCCGACGCCGCGACGATGGACCGCTTCAAGGCCCTCGACCTCAAGGTCGAGACCAAGCCGGACATGACCCCGGTGAGTGAAGCGGACAAGGCCGCCGAGGAGCTGATCCGCGGTCACCTCGCCCGCGCCCGCCCCCGCGACGCCGTCCTCGGCGAGGAGTACGGCACGGAGGGCACCGGCCCCCGCCGCTGGATCGTCGACCCGATCGACGGCACCAAGAACTACGTCCGCGGCGTCCCGGTCTGGGCCACCCTCATCGCCCTGATGGAGGCCGGGGAGGGCGGTTACCAGCCCGTCGTCGGTCTCGTCTCGGCCCCCGCCCTGGGCCGCCGCTGGTGGGCGGTGAAGGACCACGGCGCGTTCACCGGCCGCAGCCTCACCTCGGCCTCCCGGCTCCAGGTCTCCCAGGTCTCCACGCTCTCCGACGCCTCCTTCGCGTACTCCTCGCTCAGCGGCTGGGAGGAGCAGGGCCGGCTGGACGGCTTCCTGGACCTGACCCGCGAGGTCTGGCGCACCCGGGCGTACGGCGACTTCTGGCCGTACATGATGGTCGCCGAAGGGTCGGTCGACATCTGCGCCGAGCCGGAGCTCTCCCTCTGGGACATGGCCGCGAACGCGATCATCGTCACGGAGGCGGGCGGCACCTTCACCGGCCTCGACGGCCGCCCCGGCCCGCACAGCGGCAACGCCGCCGCGTCGAACGGCCGGCTCCACGACGAGCTGCTCGGGTACCTGAACCAGCGCTACTGAGCCCCCTCGACGCCCCCCGACCGCCCCCTTGTTGACCCGCCCTTTACCTGCCACTCTGAGAGTCCCCCCACTTGTGAACTTGTGAATCCATGAACTAACTCATGGATCACCGGCAGGAGGTGGCTCCACCCATGCTCGTCCGCGAAGCCATGAGCACGGTCGTCCTCACCATCGGCCCGGCCCACACCCTCCGCCAGGCCGCCGCCCTGATGTCCGCGCGCCGCGTCGGCGCGGCGGTGGTCCACGACCCCGACGCCGGCGGCATCGGCATCCTCACCGAACGCGACGTCCTGATCTCCGTGGGCCTCGGCCAGGACCCGGACACCGAGCGCGCCCACGCCCACACCACCACCGACGTCGTGTTCGCCGCGCCGTCCTGGACCGTGGAGGAGGCCGCCCGGGCGATGGCGCACGGCGGCTTCCGCCACCTGATCGTGCTGGACCGCGGCGAGCCGGCCGGCATCGTCTCGGTCCGCGACATCATCCGCTGCTGGGCCCCGGCCCGGGAGAGGGCGCAACAAGTACCCGCCTGAGCCCGGCACCCGGCCCGGGAACGCGAAACGGGCCGGACCCCCGTTCCCGGGGATCCGGCCCGCCGCCACGACAAGCGGTCCAGTGCTGGATGTGTCAGCCGCGCAGGGCCTGGACCGCGGCCTCCAGCCGCTTGCCGAAGTCACCGTCGGCCTGACGGAAGTTGTTGATCGCGCGCTCGATGATGTCCTCGCGCGAGACCTTGGAGATGGCGCCCGCCAGGTTGTCGATCAGGCGGCCCTTCTCCTCGTCCGTCATCAGCCGGTAGAGGTTGCCCGCCTGGACGAAGTCGTTGTCCTCGGCGTGCGACGGGGCCTCGGTCTCACCGGTGACACCGGAGACCGCGACCGGCTGCCACAGCGCGCGGTCCGTCTGGAACGGGCCGCCGAAGCTGTTCGGCTCGTAGTTCTTCGCACCCTTGTGGCGGCCGTCGTAGAGGTAGCCGTCACGGGAGTTGGTGCGCGCCTCGGTGGCGTGCGGACGGTTCACCGGCAGGTGGTCGGCGTTGATGCCGACGCGGTAGCGGTGGGCGTCGCCGTAGGCGAAGAGACGGCCCTGGAGCATCTTGTCCGGGGACGGGCCGATGCCGGGCACGAAGTGCGCCGGGGAGAAGATCGACTGCTCGACCTCGGCGAAGATGTTCTCCGGGTTGCGGTTGAGCTCCAGCTTGCCGAACCAGACGATCGGGTAGTCCGCGTGCGGCCACACCTTGGTCAGGTCGAACGGGTTGAAGCGGTAGGTCGCGGCCTCGGCGACGGGCATGATCTGCACGCCGACGGTCCAGGACGGGTAGTCACCGCGCTCGATGGCCTCGCGCAGGTCGCGCTGGTGCGAGTCGGGGTCCTCACCGGCGAGCTTGTCGGCCTCGGCCTGGGTGAGGCACTTGATGCCCTGGTCCGTCTTGAAGTGGTACTTGACCCAGAAGGCCTCGCCCGCCTCGTTGTTCCACTGGTAGGTGTGCGAACCGAAGCCGTCCATGTGGCGGTACGACGCCGGGATGCCGCGGTCGCCGAACAGCCAGGTCACCTGGTGGGTCGACTCGGGCGACAGGCTCCAGAAGTCCCAGACGTTGTCCATCTCCGTCGAACCCGTGTACGGGTCGCGCTTCTGGGTGTGGATGAAGTCGGGGAACTTGATGGCGTCCTTGATGAAGAACACCGGGGTGTTGTTGCCGACGAGGTCGTAGTTGCCCTCTTCGGTGTAGAACTTCAGCGCGAAGCCGCGCGGGTCGCGGACGGCGTCCGCCGCACCCAGGTTGCCGGCCACGGTCGAGAAGCGAAGGAAGGTCTCCGTCTCCTTGCCGACCTCGGACAGGAACTTCGCCCGGGTGTACTTGGTGACATCGGCGGTGACCGTGAAGGTGCCGTAGGCGCCGGCACCGCGGGCGTGCACGACGCGCTCCGGGATGCGCTCACGGTTGAAGTGGGCCAGCTTCTCCAGGAGGAGCTGGTCCTGGACGAGCACGGGGCCGCCGACGCCCGCGGTCTCGCTGTTCTGGTTGTCGGCTACCGGAGCACCGGCCTCCGTCGTAAGCGGTCCCTGAGTCACGTACGCCTCCTGCGCCAATCCTGCAAAACCTGTCCCTTGGCTAATGCCGTTACCGATCCTACAATGGACATTGTCTAAGTCAAGTAAAGCTCCAAAGTCACACACGTTCGGGACCTGGTCCCCCTTGCTGTTAGGCTGGTGCGTATGAGTGACCTACTGGAACGGCTGCGTGGACGTGGATGGCGCATGACCGCGCAGCGACGCGTGGTGGCCGAGGTCCTCGACGGCGAACACGTCCACCTGACGGCCGACGAGGTGCACGCCCGCGCGGTGGACAAGCTCCCCGAGATCTCCCGGGCGACCGTCTACAACACCCTGGGCGAGCTGGTCACGCTCGGTGAGGTGCTGGAGGTCGCGACGGACAAGCGCGCCAAGCGCTACGACCCGAACGCGCACCGGCCGCACCACCACCTGGTCTGCGCCCAGTGCGGCGCGATCCGTGACGTCCACCCGACGGGCAATCCCCTGGCCGACCTCCCGGACTCGGAGCGCTTCGGCTTCACCGTCTCCGACGTCGAGGTCACCTACCGCGGCACCTGCCCCAACTGCGCGGCGGCGTAAGACCCGCCACACCCGCGCGAAGCCCCGGCCCCCTTGGGTGCCGGGGCTTTTCCGTGGCTTCAACGACTTCGGCGGCCCGTCGGGGGGGCGAACGCGCCGAGGGCCGGAACCCTTTCGGATTCCGGCCCTCGACCATCAGTAGCGGGGACAGGATTTGAACCTGCGACCTCTGGGTTATGAGCCCAGCGAGCTACCGAGCTGCTCCACCCCGCGGCGATGAACGCAACATTACGTCAACCCCACGACCAGAAGCAAATCGCGACAGTCGCACCGCTCAGCCGTGGGCGCCCGGTCGGCCCCGGCACCAGCACAGCCAGGCCGCGCCCGGCTCCCGCGCGGCGTCACGCCGACAACTCCTGCCGCAGCGCGTCCCGCAACCGAGCCGCCCGCTCCCCCACTTCACGCGGCCCCAGCGAGACCGCGAGGTCCGCCCACCGCTGCCCCTCCGCCAGCTCGCCCCGTCGCGCACAGACCAGCGCCAGCCGCAGCGCCGCCCGGCCGTGCCCGGCGTCGGCGGCCCGCCGCCACCACACGACCGCCTCCGGCTCGCTCCCCTCCCGGGCCAGCAGGAGCCCCAGATTGAAGGCACCGTTGCGCGACCCGGCCTCGGCCGCCTCCCGGTACCACCGCGCCGCCTCCACCACGTCGCCCCGCGCCGCGGCCATCATCCCGACCCGCACCTGGGCCCGCCGGTGCCCCTGCGAGGCCGCCCGCTCGTACCACTCCTCGCACTCGGACTTCTCGTGCGCCGGTTCGCCCAGTTCGTGCTCGGGCGCCGGCGGCCGCCGCGCGTCGAGGACCGTCGCCAGCCGGTAGGCGGCCTCGGCACTGCCCCCGCCCGCCGCGCACCGCAGGAACCGTTCGGCCTCGCGCTCGTCGCCGTCGCGCAGGCGCGCCATCCCCACCTGGAGCGCCGCTTCCGTGTGCCCGGCGGAGGCGGCCCGCTCGTACCAGCGCAGCGCCGCCCGCTCCTCGCCGCGCCCGGCGTGCAGGATGCCGAGGTTGAAGGCCGCGTCGACGCTGCCCGCCTCGGCGGCCTTGGAGAACCAGGGTTCGGCCCCGGTCTCGTCCCCGCTCCGCAGCAGCAGGATCGCGAGCGCGTTGGACGCCTCCCGGTGACCCGCGTAGGCGGCCCGCCGGTACCACTGCTCGGCCTGGGTGGTGCGGCCCTGGTCGGCGCAGAGCAGCCCGAGGTTGTACGCCCCGTTGTCGTCGCCGGCGTCCATCGCGGCGCGGTACCAGCGCTCGGCGGTCTGGGTCTCGCCGCGCTCGGCGTGCAGGGCCCCCAGGGCGTTGGCGGCGTTGCCGTCGCCGTCCTGGGCGGCCCGCAGCCACCACACGGCGGCGCTCTCGGTGTCACCGGCGTCCCGCAGCAGGAAGCCGAGCGCGCAGGCGGCACGGGCCTCGCCGTCCTTGGCGGAGGTGAGGTACCAGCGGCCGGCCTCCTTCAGCTCGCCCCGCTTCTCCAGGATCGTCCCGAGGTGCAGCGCGGCTCGCCGGTGGCCGCGCGCGGCGGCCTGGCGGTACCACTGCTCGGCCTCGTCGGCCGCCTCCGTGTCGCCTTCGTCGCGTCCGTCGCGCCTGTGGCCGGCGTTCCGGTCCAGCGTCCTGGCCAGCCGGTACGCGGCCTCCCGGTGCCCGCGTTCGGCGGCGGCCCGCATCCAGCGCCGGGCGCCCGCCTCGTCGCCACGGTGTTCCAGCAGGTCGGCGAGTGCGTAGGCGCCGAGCACATGGCCCTGCTCGGCGGCCTGGCGCAGCCAGTACTCGGCGGCGGGCTCGTCCCCGCGCTCACGGAAGTGCCGCCCGAGCGCGTGCGCGGCCGGCGCGGACCCGGCGACGGCGGCGATCCGCCACCAGCCCGCGGCCTCGTCGGCGTAGCCGCGCTGGTGCAGCAGGACACCCAGGTTGTTGGCCGCGGCCCGGTCGCCGGCGGCGGTGGCGGCACGCAGGTGGGACTCGGCTCCGTCGAAATCGCCGCGGCGCAGCAGCATGGCGCCGAGAACGCTCATCGCCTCGACGTCACCGGCCTCCGCGGCCAGTCGCCTGCGCACCTCCTCGGCGGCCTCGTCGGCGGCTTCCTGAGCCTCGTCCGCGGCCTCATCCTGATCGGACGGCTGCGCAAAACGCCCTGTCTCGAACAGATTTGCCATGTCCCCCATAACGTCCATCGTCGCACCACCTGCAACCTGGGTACATCCGGTATACCGCAGCCAGTGAGGTCACTTCAGCGTTTTGTCGACATGCCCACAGGGAGACAAGTCAAACACAGATCGGCCCAACTACCCCTGGCGGCGCGGCCGTCGGCCCCACCGGCACATGCGTTCGCACATCACGAAGGCCCGGATTCCTTGGGAATCCGGGCCTTCGTGGTCGTTCGCACAAAGCTCACGAACTTCAGTAGCGGGGACAGGATTTGAACCTGCGACCTCTGGGTTATGAGCCCAGCGAGCTACCGAGCTGCTCCACCCCGCGCCGTTGTGTTCACTACCGTATCACGGCGCGGGATGGCCTCTGACCAGCTCTGACGGCTGCTCGGAGCATGCGGTCAGCCGCTGTCCGAGCCTCCGCCGCCGGTATCGCCGCTGGGAGTCGCGCTCGGTGTGGACTCGCCGCCCCCTGCCTTGTCACCGCCCTTGTCGTCGCCGTTCTTGCCGCCGGCGTCCTGATCGGCCTTGGCCTGGGCGGCCTCGGCCCGCTTCAGGGCCTCCTCGAGGTCCTCCTGTGCCTTCGCGTACGCGGCGAGGTCCTTCTGCTCCAGCGCCTTCTGGCCGGCGTCGAAGGCGTCCTGCGCGTCGCTCAGCGCTTCCCGGACCGTCGGGTTGGTGGACGTCGGCGGCGGGTCGGTGGTGCCCTCGCCCTCGTCCGCCGGCGGATCGGTGTCGGCCGCCTGCGCGCCGAAGACCTTGTTGAGGGCTTCGTCGAGCGTGTTCTCGAAGGCCGTGTTGCCGCCGTAGCTCACCAGCACCTTGCGCAGCAGCGGGTACTTGAGGTCGCCACCGCGCACGTAGACCGGTTCCACGTAGAGCAGTCCGCCGTCCAGCGGCACCGTCAGCAGGTTGCCGTACTCGACCTCCGAGTCGCCGCCTCTCAGCAGCCTGATGGACTCGGCGATGTCCTGTTCGGAGTTGAACTGGCTCTGGACCTGTTTGGGGCCGTTGACGGTGGTGCTGGTCGGCAGTTTCAGGATTCTGATCTTGCCGTAGCCCTCCGTCCCCGCCTCGGCGTCGACCGCCATGAACGCGCTGAGGTTGTCGCGTCCGTTGGGCGTGAACGTCGTCGTCAGCGAGAACGCCTGCTGGTCCTGGTCGGGCATCTTCATGCTCAGGTAGTACGGCGGCACCGCGTCGCCCGACTTGTTGGTCGGGTCGTCCGGCACCTGCCACACCTCGCTGCCGCTGAGGAACGTGTTGGCGTCCTTCACGTGGTAGCGGGTGAGCAGCTCGCGCTGGACCTTGAACAGATCCTGCGGATAGCGCAGATGCGCCATCAGCTCGTCGGAGATCTCGTCCTTGTCCTGCACCGTGTTCGGGAACGCCTTCATCCAGGTCTTCAGGACCGGGTCCTCGGTGTCCCACTGGTAGAGCTTGACGTCACCGCTGTACGCGTCGACGGTCGCCTTCACGGAGTTGCGGATGTAGTTGACCTGGTTCTGCTGGGCCACCACCGCCCGCTGGTCGTTGGCCGCGGTCAGCGAGTCGGCCGTGGTGTCGCCGAGCGTCGTGCGCGAGGCGTACGGGTAGCCGTTCGTCGTCGTGTACGCGTCGACGATCCACTGGATACGGCCGTCCACCACCGCCGGGTACGCGTCGCCGTCGATGGTCAGCCACGGGGCGACCGCCTCGACGCGCTCCTTGGGCGTGCGGTTGTAGAGGATCTTCGACCCTTCACCGATCGCGCCGGAGTAGAGGATCTGCGGCTCGCTGAACGCCGCCGCGTACGCCGCGCGGTTGATCGGGTTGGACAGGTCCACCCCGCCGTCACCCGTGTAGCTGAACGTCTTCTCCCCGGAGTCGTCGGAGTAGTCGATCTCCTTCTGGGGGCCGCCGACGATCGAGTACGTGGTGGTCTTCTCGCCGTAGTAGATCCGCTGCTCGTACGTGCCGAGATCGCCCTCGGACGGCAGGTTCGACTCGGTGAAGACCGGGCGTCCCTCGGAGTCCACCTCGGTGCCCTTGGCCGCGACCACGCCGTAGCCGTGGGTGTAGCGGAAGTGGTTGTTGATCCAGTTCTTCTTCGGGATGCCGGCCAGGTTCAGCTCGCGCAGACCGATGACCGTGTCCTGGTCCTTGCCGTCCTTGGAGTAGCGGTCGACGTCCAGGTTGGTCGGGAACGCGTAGTAGTTACGCATCTGCTGGAGCTGCTGGAACGTCGGCGAGATGACGTTCGGGTCCATGATCCGGATGGACGCCGCGTCGTCGGCGTCGTCACGGAGCTTGGTCTTGTCCTTGGTCTCGCTGACGCCCGGGTACTCGCTGACCTGGGTGCCCTCGATGCCGTAGGCCTCGCGGGTCGCCGCCAGGTTCTTCGCGACGTACGGCGCCTCCTTGGCCTGCTCGTTCGGCTGGACCTGGAACTTCTGGACCAGTGCCGGGTACAGGCCGCCGATGAGGATCGCGGAGAGCACCATCAGGCCGAAGCCGATCACCGGCAGCTGCCAGGTGCGACGCCACAGGGTGGCGAAGAAGAGCAGGGCGCAGATGACGGCGATGCAGAAGAGGATCGTCTTGGCCGGCAGGTAGGCGTTGGCGTCGACGTACCTCAGGCCGGTCCAGCTGTCGGTGGCCTTGAAGTCGCTGGACTTCACCGCCAGTCCGTACCGGTCGAGCCAGTAGGCGACCGCCTTGAGGGCGACGAAGACACCGAGGAGCACCGAGAGGTGACCGGTGGCCGCGGCCGTGGCACGGGCGCCCGGGCTGGTGACGCGCAGCCCGCCGTAGAGGTAGTGGGTGAGCGCGGCGGCGATCACGGAGATGATCACGGCGGCGAAGCCGAAGCCGAGCAGGAACCGGTACCAGGGCAGGTCGAAGGCGTAGAAGGCGACGTCCAGCTTGAACTGGGGGTCCTTCTGCCCGAACGAGACGCCGTTGACCCACATCAGCCAGGTCCGCCACTGGCCGGACGCGGAGGCGCCGGCGATGAGGCCGACCAGGGCGGTGATGCCGAGCAGCAGCCACTTCTTGTACGGGGCGATGCCCATCCGGTACCGGTCGAGGTTCTGCTGCTCCATCGACATCGCGCTCAGCGGCGGCCGCAGGCGGTGGGCCAGCCAGATGTTGAACCCGACGGCGAGCGCCATCAGCAGTCCGAAGACGAAGAAGAGCCCGATCTTGGTCCACAGGGTCGTCGTGAACACCGACGAGTAGTGGACCGACCGGTACCAGAGCCAGTCCGTCCAGAAACCCGCGAACATGGTGAACGCCATGCCGAGCACGGCGAGGACACCAAGAGTCATCAGCAGGGTTCGGACACGCCGGGACGGGCGGCCCACTCTGATCCGCGGCCCCGTCGGGGGGCCTCCGCCGCGGTCCGGCATCTGGAAAGCCAAGGTGCGCACCTCGAAGTTCGCTGTTGATCCGTCAGGCCCTCGGGTTCGTGGGCCCCCCGTGCGCCCGCGTGATCGTGGGCCCACACTTATGCAACTTACTCATCGTTTACTCGGTTCCCGATTCGGGCCAGTAACGAGGCAGGATTGTGACCATGTCCAACACCCCCATGGCAGCGAGCCCCCTCACCCGGGCCGTCCTCGAGATCGACGAATACGTATCGGGCCTCGGCTGGGACCAGCCCGCACGCCTCTTTGCACTTGTCGACACCGCGCGGCTGAGGGCCGATCAGCCCTCGCTCGCGGACCGGCTCGGTCTTCAGGACGAGCCGGAGAGCTCCGGCCTGACCCCGATCGAGCAGGACGAGATTCCAACGGACCAGCCGCTCGACGAGTTCCTGGGCACCATCGCCTGGCCGGACGCGGTGGTCGGCTGTGCGCTCGTCGTGGAGCGTCTGATGCTGCCGCCGTCCGCCGAGGCCCAGGTGCCGCAGGGCCTGAACGAGGCCAAGCTGGCGCAGTGGGTGGCGGAGCACCCGGATCGCCAGGAGGTCCGCATGACGGTCGCGGTGCTGCGCGACGGTTCCCGCGACTCCGCGCTGCGCCTGCGGGAGAAGGACTCCACCACCGAGGTCCTCACCGGCTCCGACCTGGTGCCCGGTCTGGCCGAGGCGCTGACGGCGACCTTCGAGGAGTAGGGCTCAGGAGGAGGGCCGGGGGCCGTGCCGGGTTGCCCGGCCGGTCAGCCCTTCGCGCACGTCGGCAGGTCGGCGGTCTTCCCGGAGCGGATGTCCGCGAGCGCGCCGAGGGCGTCGTCGATGGTGTCCACCTTGACCAGGGTGAGCCCGTCGGGGGTGTCCTCGGCCGCGGCCGCGCAGTTGTCCTCGGGCGTCAGGAAGTACTGGGCGCCCTTGTCGCGCGCGCCGATGGTCTTCATCCCGATGCCGCCGATCGGGCCGACCTTGCCGGCGTCGTCGATCGTCCCCGTGCCGGCGACGAACGCGCCGCCGGTGAGGTCGCCCGGCGTGAGCTTGTCGTAGATGCCGAGGGCGAACATCAGACCGGCGCTCGGGCCGCCGACGTCGGCGAGCTTGATGTCGATGGTGAACGGGAAGGTGTGGTCGGTCCCCGCCGAGATGCCCACGACGGCGCGTTCCTCCCCGGCGTCGTCGGAGGTCGCCGTGGTGATCGTGACCTTCTCGGTCTTGGTGGGCGTGCGCCCCTCCTTCTCCGCGGCGGCCTGTTCCTCGGCGGGCACGATCGTGAAGACGACGTCCTGTCCGGGCTTGTGCTCGGTCACCAGCTCGGCGACGTCGGAGGGCTTGCGGACGGTCCTGCCGTCCACGGCCTTGATCACGTCACCGGCGTGCAGCCGGCCCTCGGCCGGGGAGTCCTTGACCACCGTGGAGACGACGACCCAGGACTTCACCGGGATGTCGAGCGCCTTCAGCGCGGCGACCTTGGCGCTCTCCTGGGACTGGCTGAACTCCTCGGCGTTCTCCTGGGTGGCCTCTTCCTCGGTCTTGCCGTCCGGGTAGAGCGTCTCGTGCGGCACCACGCGGTTGTCGTGGGCGAGCCAGCCGTAGACCGCCTCCACGAGGTTCATCTTGTACTCGGCGCTGGTGACCCGGACGGTGGTCATGTTCAGGTGACCGCTCGCCTCGTAGGTCTTGTGCCCGTCGATCTGCAGCACCGGCTCGCCGTCGTGATCGCCGAGGGTGTTCACCGTCGGCCCCGGGGACATCTCCGAGTACGGCACGGGGATGAACACGCCCGCGCACAGGAGCGCGATCAGCATCAGGGTGGACGCGAGCATCGTTGCGGTACGGCGTGGCATGGCACGACAGTACGGGACGCGGCTGTCGGAGCACTGTCAGGGCAGTCCGTTCAGGCGCCGGTGCGGGGCCTCTCCATCGCCTCGCGGAAACGGGCGTACCCGTCCAGTTCGGGGCCGTCGCTGCGGATCTTGCGGGTCCGGTTGGCCCAACTGCCCCACAGCCCCGCGCCGACAGCGGCCACCAGCGGAATCAGCAACCAGGCAAGCGCTGCCATGCCGACCTCCCAACCCCATGAGCGTCCGCTACTGACTGATCAGCAGATTAACCATCCGTCGTGACAACGCTCACGCCGGGGGGCCGGTTACGCAACCGGAGCAAGGGGGGACGACGGCTCCCTCGGCACCCCTCTCAGCAGGCGCCCACCCACTCCTCGGTGCCGTCGGAGAAGGTCTGGTGCTTCCAGATCGGCACCTCGTGCTTCAGGTCGTCGATCAGCTTCCGGCAGGCGTCGAACGCCTCGCCCCGGTGCGGGCAGGACACGGCGACCACCACGGCGAGATCGCCCACCTCCAGATCCCCCACACGGTGGACGGCCGCGAGCGCCCGTACGGGGTACTCCGCGGCGACCTTCTCGGCGATCCGCCGCATCTCGGCCTCGGCGCTGGGGTGACAGGAGTATCCGAGCCGGTCGACGTCGGTGCCCCCGTCGTGATTGCGCACGGTACCCACGAAGAGCGCGGTGCCGCCGGCCGCGTCGTCGCCGACGGCCCGGAAGACCTCGTCGACGGAGAGGGGCGTCTCCCGGATGCCGATCAGCCTGACGGGGTCGGGGGCGGCCAGCTCACCGGGGTGGTCGTTCGTGGTTGCCATGCGCCCATCGTGCCCCACGGCCCGGCGGCGCGGAATAGCGTGATCGCCCGGCACGGGGGCGTACCGCGTTGGAGCCTCCTACAGCGCCACCGGTCCGGACGGACGGCGCGGGCCACGGACGCAGGCAGGGACGGTGGACAGCGGGGGCGGCGGATGACGGGGACGGCGGATGACGGGGACGGCGGAGGCGGCGGATGACGGGGACGGCGGGGCCGTGCCGTCAGATCCGGCGCCGGGCCTTCCGCGCCCGCCGCACCACCGCGGCCGCGCCCAGCAGCGCCACGGTCGCACCGGCGGCTCCGGCGGCCGTCGCGTCCTTGCGCCCGAGGCGGCGCCCGGCGACGGTGTGCCGCCCGGAGACCTCCTCCAGCAGCTCCGCCAGGACCTCCTCGTTGGTGTACTTCGGCCGCCATCCCGCGTCGTGCAGCCGGCTGCCGCTCACCACCCAGGGGTACATCGTGTACGCCAGGTCCCCGGCCGGGGAGGGGGTCAGGCCGATGCGGTGCAGGCGGGCCGCCGCGCCGAGCGCGACCGCCGAGGGCAGCTCCATCCGGCGGATGCCGCTCAGCTCCTCGACCTCCTCCTGCTCCAGCCAGCCGTCGCACCCGACGGCGAGTTCCCCTTCGGCCTTCTCCAGGACGGCGTACTCGAGGGCGCTGCACAGGTCGTCGACGTGGCAGAACTGCCAGGCCGGCCGCGACCCGGCCACGACGAGCAGCCGGGGCGACTCGAAGTACCTGGTCAGGGCGGTGTCCACGCCGCCCACCAGCACGGCGGGCCGGACCACGGTCACGTTGAGGCCGGGGTGGGCGCGCGGCGCGCGCCGCGCCAGCCGCTCGATCTCCAGCAGGTCGCCCACGCCGGTGGCCTCGGCCGTGGCACGCAGCTCGGCGTCCTCGGACAGGGGCAGTTCGTTGTCCGGGAGGGCGCCGTAGACCATGGCGGAGGTGCAGAGCACGACGCGGTGCACGCCGGCCGCCGCGGCGGCGGTCAGGACGGTCTGCGTCCCCCGGACGTTGTAAGCGGTCCGGGCCGCCGCGTCGGTCTCCAGGTCGAGGTCGAGCGCCAGGTGCACGACCACGTCCGCACCGCGCAGTTTCTCGGCGATGGCCGGGTCCCGCACGTCCAGGATCTGCCACCGTGCCGCCGTGCACTCCCCGCGCCGTTCGTCGATGGCCACGACCTGTCTGACCTCGTCGGACGCGGCCAGCCGCTCGGTGAGCAGCGCGCCGATCCCGGACGCGGCGCCGGTGACCGCGACGACGGGTCCCCGCGCGCCGGGGCGGGGGGAACTGGTTGACTGGTTTCGCGCTGCGCGAACCTGCGGATCTGGGGAACTCACCGGGCGTCTCCAGCGGTTGTCTTCAGTACGGACGCGCTCGACGCGTACGTACCAGGTGGCATCCATCCTGCCGCAGGCAGTCAGTCGGCGAAGCACCGAGGCCCGAAGCGCCACGGGTGTCTACGCTGGGTGGTGAAGTCGGGCAGCCGTGCCGCCGGAAAGAACCGGTGGCCTTACCAGCCGAGGAACCCCGTGAGTGACACCCCATTCGGATTCGGCCTTCCGCCGGAGGAGCCGGACGACGGCGACGAGGGCAAGAAGAAGGACCAGCAGAGCGGCGGTGGTCAGGGACCGGCCAACCCGTTCGGATTCGGGCTGCCCGGGGCCGGAGGCCTGGGCGGCCCCGGCGGTCCGGGTGCGGACAACCCTTTCGCCGCCATGTTCGGTTCCATGAACCCCACCGACCTGGGCGCCGCGTTCCAGCAGCTCGGCCAGATGCTCTCCTACGAGGGCGGCCCGGTGAACTGGGACATGGCCAAGCAGATCGCCCGCCAGACGGTCGCCCAGGGCACGCCGGACGGCACCAAGGACGCCAGCGTCGGCCCGGCCGAGCGCAACGCGGTCCAGGAGGCCGTCCGCCTGGCCGACCTGTGGCTGGACGACGCCACGGCCCTCCCCTCGGGCGCGGGCACCGCGGTGGCGTGGAGCCGTGCGGAGTGGGTCGAGGCGACCCTCCCGGCCTGGCGCGAGCTGGTCGACCCGGTCGCCGAGCGCGTGGGCACCGCCATGGGCGATGTGCTGCCCGAGGAGATGCAGGCCATGGCCGGCCCGCTGATCGGCATGATGCGCTCGATGGGCGGCGCCATGTTCGGCACGCAGATCGGGCAGGCCGTCGGCGTCCTCGCCGGCGAGGTCGTCGGCTCGACCGACGTGGGCCTGCCGCTCGGTCCGGCCGGCAAGGCCGCGCTGCTGCCGGCGAACGTCGAGGCGTTCGGCAAGGACCTCGGCGTGCCCCAGGAGGAGGTGCGGCTGTACCTGGCCCTGCGCGAGGCCGCCCACCAGCGCCTCTTCGCGCACGTGCCGTGGCTGCGTTCGCACCTGTTCGGCGCCGTCGACGGCTACGCCCGCGGGATCAAGGTGGACACGGCCAAGCTGGAGGACGTGGTCGGCCAGTTCGACCCGCAGAATCCGGAGCAGCTGCAGGAGGCTCTCCAGCAGGGCATGTTCCAGCCGGAGGACACCCCGGAGCAGAAGGCCGCCCTGGCCCGTCTGGAGACGGCTCTGGCGCTCGTCGAGGGCTGGGTGGACGCGGTGGTGCACACCGCCGCCAAGCCGCGCCTGTCCTCCGCCGACGCGCTGCGCGAGACCCTGCGCCGCCGTCGCGCCTCGGGCGGCCCGGCCGAGCAGACCTTCGCCACGCTGATCGGCCTGGAGCTGCGCCCGCGCCGCCTGCGCGACGCCTCGCGTCTGTGGGCGTCGCTGACGGACGCGCGCGGTGTCGACGGCCGCGACGGCCTGTGGGCCCACCCGGACATGCTGCCGACCGCGACCGACCTGGACGATCCGGACGGTTTCGTCCACCGCGAGCAGCTCGACTTCTCCGAGCTGGACAAGATGCTCGGCGAGGCGGCGGGCAAGCCCGACCTGAAGAAGAGGGACGAGAAGAAGGGCCCGGACGAGGCCGAGGGCAAGGGCGACGACGGCGAGTGAGCCTCCACGACGACGCGGTCCTGGTCCTGAAGGGGTACGAGGGCCAGGACGAGCTGCGCCAGATCTACCTGGACCACCTGGCGACGCACCCGGACGGCATGTGGAAGGCGTGCGGGGACGGGCACATCACGGCGAGCGCCCTGGTGATCGACCCGTCGCGCGAGCGGGTCCTGCTGACGCTCCACAAGAAGCTCCGCATGTGGCTGCAGATGGGCGGCCACTGCGAGCCCGCCGACGAGACGCTGGCGCATGCCGCCCTGCGCGAGGGCACGGAGGAGTCCGGCATCGCCGGGCTGACCCTGCTCCCCGGCGGTCCGGTGCGGCTGGACCGCCACCACACGCCGTGCGCCTGGCATCTGGACGTCCAGTACGCCGTCCTCGCGCCGGACGGGGCCGTGGAGGCGATCAGCGACGAGTCCCTGGACCTGCGCTGGTTCGCGTACGACGAGGTGCGGTCCGTGGCGGACGACTCGGTCGTACGCCTGCTGGAGGCCACGCGCGCGAGGCTCGCGACCTGAAACCGAGGGTGGGACCGCGCCCCGGAAGGGGCGCGGGGAACTGCGCGACGAGCCACGGACCACCCGCAGCCGAAAGCGTCCCGCAGCCCCCGCTGCCCGGCCCCACCCGCGGAGCGCTCAGCTCCAGACGTTGCCCTGGTTCTGACCGCGGGCCCCCTGCTGGCCCATGCCGTACTGGGCGGCGACGCCCGAGCCGATCTGCGCGTTCTGCGGCGGCAGCAGCTCGCTGGGCTGCACCAGCGCGAAGCCGCTGCCCATGAAGCTGAGCTCCCAGCCCTCCCCGGTGCTGCCCCGGCGCCGCCACACCCCCGAGGAGTGCGTCTGGGCCTGCATCTGCACGCGCAGGCCGGTGGACCAGGCGACGATCGCGTCGGCGTCGCAGTTGACGTACTTGTCGGGCGTCACCTGCATCAGCAGCGGGGAGCCCGAGGTCATCAGGGCGACCTTGCCGCGCCCGGTGATGTTGAGCTGGTACTTCCCCGAGCCGGAGATGCCGTACAGGCTGTCGACGGCGATGACCTCGTGGTGCAGGGAGGAGTCCATGGCCAGCACGTAGCTGCTGTCGACGGTCAGACCGTCCTGGTCGACGTCCATCACGTGCACGCACTGGGCGAGGTTGGCGAAGAAGACCGTGCCCTGCCCGTGGCAGCGCATCAGGTCCAGGCCCTCACCGGTGTGCGCCCGCGCGCTCGACTGGTTGCCGCTCTGGTACTCGGCGTCGAACTCGACGAGCCCCTGGTAGGCGACCATCGTCCCCTTGCGGGCGAGCACGTCGTCGTGGCCCGTCAGGGCGACGCGGAGCATGTGCTTGCTCTGCAGACTCCAGGCTTCCTGGGTCTGCTGGTCGTTGTAGGCGAAAAGCGGGCTCTGCATGGTGTTCTGGCTCCCCCTCAGCCCCGGACCCGGAGGCGGTCGGTGCTGTCCTCGCTGGGCTGGACGACGACGATGCCCTGACCGGAGAAGGCCATCTGGTAGGCCTCGCCGCTGCCGCGGCCGATCAGTGACTGCGCCTTGAAGCTGCGCTTGCCCTTCACCTTCAGGTTCGGGGACCAGGCGACGAGCGCGTCGGGGTCGACGTACGTCTCGTCCTCGCCGCCGCCGCAGTCGACGACGATCGGCTTGCCCCGGGAGGTGAGGGCGACCCAGCCCTGCCCGGAGATCTTCGTGTTCCACAGGCCCTGACCGGCGAACTTCGCCAGGCCCTTGACCCGCTCCACGCCCCAGGTGAGGTGGGCGTCGAAGGCGAGCAGATTGGTGGCGTTGACGGAGATCCCGTCGCCGTTGAGGTTGATGACGACAACGTTCGCGCCGTAGTCGGCGAGGTAGAGCAGGCCGTCGCCGGAGCACTTCATCAGGGGCGCGCCCTCGCCGGTCATCCAGTCCTTGGCGATCTGGCGGACGGCCGGCGGGTTGGGCTCGTACTGGACGAAACCTTCGTAGGCGACCATCGAGCCCACACGCGCGAGGAGGTCGTTGCCGGTCTGCATGGCGACCTTCAGCATGTGGTTGCCGTGGTTCTCCATGCGGGCGGTGACGGGTGCGGGAGCGTAGCCCGCGAGCGGCTGGTTCATGTCGGGCTCTCCCTCAGATCTCGTACGGCTGGACGATGACGAAGTTGCCGGGCGCGGCCCGGAACTGCAGGTTGACGCTCTCGCCGGTGTCGCCGGCGTAGGAGTTGCGGCGCATCCGCACCTGGCTGGAGACGACCACCTGGGCGGCGGCCGACCAGGCGACCACGGCGTTGCAGTCGGCGAAGGTGGTGGGCGTGACCGGCAGCACCACGGGCACACCGTGGGTCTTGACGACGATGGTGCCGGTGCCCTGGAACTGCATGGTGAACAGCGCGCCACCGGGGATGCCGTGCCCCTCGATGCGACGGACCTCGTACTGGAGGCTCTCGTCGAAGGCGAGGACGTTCTCGGCGGAGACGCAGATGGCGTCGCCCTGCAGCTCGATGGGGTGCAGCATCGCGGAGTTCTCCGCGAGGAAGACCTGGCCCTTGCCGGTGCAGCGCATGAGCTGCATCTCCTGGCCGGTGGCGTTGCCCACGACCCGGCCGGCGAATCCGGCGCCCTTGTAGCTGAAGTCGACCTTGCCCTGGTAGAGCACCATGCTGCCCTGGCGGGCGAGCACGGGCTGGCCGTCGGCGCCGAGGTCGACGCGGACCAGCTTCTTGTTCTGCTGGGTCCAGCGCTGGCCGGTGGCCGTCTCACGGAACTGCTGGAGCGCGGCCGTCACACCGGCGCCCTGCGGCGCCTGCTGGGGCACGCCCTGGGGGGCCGCGCCCGGGGGCATGCCCGGGAGCGCCGCTGCCGGGGGCATGCCCTGCGGGGCGCCGTAGGGCGCCTGCTGGCCGTAGCCGGGGGGCGGGGTGGGCTGGCCGTAGCCCGGGGGCGGGGTGGGCTGGCCGTAGCCGGGCGGCGGAGCCGGGGTCTGCGGCGGCTGAGGGGCATGGGGCTGGTGAGGGGCGTGGGGCGCCTGGGGCTGGCCGTAGCCGGGGGGCGGGGGCGGCGGGGCGGTCTGGCCGGGCACCTGGCCGAACGGCGGCTGCTGGCCCTGCCCGCCGAACGGCGCGGGCGCGGGGGCCGGGGGCGGCACCGGGGAACCGCCGGGCGGCGTGTTCATGGGCGCCACGACCGTCTGCGCGGCGTGGACGTCGGGGGCGGGAGCCGGGGCGGGCTGTGGCGGAGTGGCGCCGGCCGGTGGGGCGAAGCCCTGCTGGGCGGGCTGCGGTGCGGGAGCCGGGGCCGGCGTGGGCGCGGGCGCGGCGGGAGCGCCGAACGCGGGCGGCGCGGCGGCCTGGGCGGGCGGTGCGAAGCCCGGCACGGCACCGGCCTGCGGCTGCTGCGCCTGCTGCGGCGCGGGGGCCTCGTCCTCGGCCACCTCGCCGCCGAAGTTCCTCAGCAGCGCGTCCAGCCCGCCGTCGAAGCCCTGCCCGACGGCGGCGAACCGCCACACGTCCTTCAGATAGAAGTCGCCCAGCATCACGGCGCGCTCGGTGGAGAACTCCGCACCGCTGAACGGATACCGGGCCACCTCCTCGCCGCCCGCGACGATCCGGATGTACCCGGTCGCGACCTGCGACATCTGCCCCGCGCCGTCGATCGTCGCCGTGAAGGACAGCTTCTGGATCTGCGGCGGGATCTTGTCGAGGGTGACCCGGAACGACTCCGTGTCGCCCGCCTGCGCACCCAGGAGCTGGATGGACTCCTCGGGGGTCTTCGGCTGATTGAAGAACACGAAGTACCGGTCGTCCGACAACCGCTCGTCGGCGTCGAGACCGAAGCAGCTGATGTCGAAGCTCAGTCCGGGGCCCGAGATCTGCACGCCTACGTACAGATCCGTGCCCGCCGTGAGGTCACTGATCCTGGCCTTGTGGCCGCGTTGGAATTCCCTGGCCATGCGTTACGACCGTCCCCCATCCGAAATACGAGTGCGTCGCGCCAGGCTAACGGCTATCCCGGAGGCCGGAAGAGGTCGGTACAGACCCGGTACAGAACCCGTGCGCGGTCGTGGCGTACCCACGCCGGGGTGTGCTCGGCCCCGCTTCGAGGGCACGCTCGGGGGCCCGCGGCGGGAACGCGGTCGGGGCGGTCCCTACTCGCCGCGGGCGCCGGGCACGTGCGGCAGCCGGTCGGCGGCGACCACGCCCTCCAGGTATCCCCGGGCCCGCTCGGTCCTCGGATACGCCTCCAGCAGCCGCCAGAAGCGGGGCCCGTGGCCGGGCACGAGCAGGTGCGCCAGTTCGTGCAGGAGCACGTAGTCGACGACGTACTCGGGCATGCCCTGGAGGCGGTGCGAGAGCCGGATGCTTCCCTCGGAGGGGGTGCAGGAGCCCCAGCGCGTGTTCTGGTTCGTGACCCAGCGGACCGACCGGGGCCGGGCCCGGCCCTCGAAGTACTGGTCGGACAGGCGCCGCGCGCGCTCGGCGAGCTCGGCGTCGCCCAGGACGCGCTTGCTCTCCTGGGCGGCCAGCTTGTCCAGCATGACGCCCACCCAGCGTCGCTCCTCCGCCTCGGACATCCGGGCGGGGATCAGCACGACGGTGCGATCGCCCTCTCGGTACGCGGAGACCGTCCGGCGTCGCCGGGTGCTCCTGCGGACCTCGATCGCGCTCGCCGCCGAGCCGTGCGGCGGCGGATTCGTGGGGGTGCGCTGGGACGCCCCGGCGCGGTGCAGTGGGTCGGCGGACACGCCACGACGTTACCCGCTGCACACGGCGAAGTCCCGGCTCCGGGACGCTTCGGCCCCGATCCGCCGCCCCTCGCCGGACAGGTACGGATGATTTGTACGACGAATCTCACGGGCTGTGGACAACTTTCGACGCCTCGTCGCGCATCCGGGCATGCTGGCACTCGCCGGCGGATCCGCGACCGACCACGCGGACCGGCCCGGGCAGAGTTCGACGACCGGAAGACCCACGGGGGGCCTGGCATGCATCCGATGGTGAAACCCGCGCTCAGGCGCGGCTGGCGTGACCTCAACACCGTGCAGTTCGGGATGACGCCCGCGCACGCGCTGACCCTCGGCCCGGTGGACACCGCGACGGGCAGCTTCCTGGACCTGCTCAACGGCACCCGCGGGCCGGCTCTCCTGCGCCAGGAGGGACGCCGCATGGACCTGCCCGACGGCCATGTCGACCGGGTGGTGGAGGGACTCGCCCGTGCCGGGCTCCTGGACGACGCCAGGGGCGGCGGTCCGGAGGCCGACGCCCTGCGGGAGAAGACCGGTCTGCTCGACCGGCTCCGCCCCGACCTGGCCACCCTGTCCTTGACCACCTCGGCGCCGGGAGAGGCGATGCGACACCTGGCCGCCCGGCGCGCGCTGCGGGTCCGGGTGAAGGGCGCGGGGCGGGTGGGCGCGGTGCTGGCGGGTCTGCTGTCGGGCGCGGGCGTCGGCGGGGTCGACGTGCTCGACGGCGGATGCGTCGAGCCGTGGGACGTCGCCCCGGGCGGTCTCCCGGTCGAGTCCGTCGGGGACCGCCGGGACGAGGCGGCCCGCCGTGTCGTCCGCAGAGCGGCGCCCTCCCGGCCGCCGCGCCGCGGTCCCTCGACACCGCCCGAGGAACACGACCCGGGGTACCACCTGGTGATCGTCGCCCCGCGCGACGACGTCGCGGTGCACGCCCCCGACCCCGCCGCCGCGGAGTGTTTGATGGCCTCCGGCACACCTCACCTGTACGCCGGGGTCGTCGAAGCGACCGGTGTCGTCGGTCCCCTGGTCCTGCCCGGCGAGACGGGGTGCGCGGGATGTCTTCAGGCGGACCGTACCGACCGGGACCCGGCCTGGCCGCGGCTGGTGGCGCAGTGGCGCTCCGGCGCCCGCCGCCAGGTCCCGCCGCCCTGCGACCTGACCCTGGCCACGACGGTCGCCGGGCTGGCCGCGGCCCACGCCCTCGCCTTTCTGGACGGCCGGACCCCCTCCGCCGTCGGCACCCGCTGGGAGGTGACGCTGCCGGATCTGCGGTGGCGGACACGCCCGGTCGCGGCGCACCCCGCCTGCCCCTGCGAGGCCGCCGGAAAAGGTAAGCGGGAACACACCCCCGAGTACGGGGAGCGGCGCGCGACAATGGCTGGGCAAGGGCCGTCCGCGGAGGTCCGCCGCGAGGCGGAACCCGCTCGGCCGGCAGGGACTTGGAGGGCGCATGTCTGATCTTCCGCGCAAGGCGGTCACCCGCACCGCCAAGCTCGCCGCGCTCCCGCTCGGCTTCGCCGGGCGGGCTACCTGGGGGCTCGGAAAGCGAATCGTGGGCGAGTCCGCGGAGATCGTCGGCCAGCAGCTGCAGCAGCGGACCGCCGAGCAGCTGTTCAAGGTGCTCGGCGAGCTGAAGGGCGGAGCGATGAAGTTCGGGCAGGCCCTGTCCGTCTTCGAGTCCGCGCTGCCCGAGGAGGTGGCGGGTCCCTACCGGGCGGCCCTGACCAAGCTGCAGGAGGCGGCGCCGCCCATGCCGACGCGCACGGTGCACGCCGTTCTCGCGGAGCGGCTCGGCGAGGACTGGCAGGACCTGTTCCTGGAGTTCGAGGACAAGCCGGCCGCGGCGGCGTCCATCGGCCAGGTGCACCGGGCGGTGTGGCAGGACGGCCGCGATGTGGCGGTCAAGGTGCAGTACCCGGGCGCCGGCGAAGCCCTGCTCTCCGACCTGAACCAGCTCAGCCGCTTCGCCCGCCTGCTCGGCCCGCTGGTCCCCGGCATGGACGTCAAGCCGCTGATCACCGAGCTGAAGGACCGGGTCTCCGAGGAGCTGGACTACGGCCTGGAGGCGCAGGCCCAGCGCGCCCACGCCGAGGAGTTCGCGGACGACCCGGACATCGTGGTGCCGGGCGTGGTCCACCAGTGCGAGCAGGTACTGGTCACCGAGTGGATGGACGGCGTGCCGCTGTCGGAGATCATCGCGGACGGCACACCGCGGCAGCGCGACCGGGCCGGTCAGCTGCTGGCGCACTTCCTCTTCTCCGGCCCGGCCCGCACCGGCCTGCTGCACGCCGATCCGCACCCCGGCAACTTCCGGCTGCTGCCCGGCGGCCCGGACGGCGAGGACGACTGGCGCCTCGGCGTGCTGGACTTCGGCACGGTCGACCGGCTCCCGGGCGGTCTGCCGGAGCCCATCGGGCAGGCGCTGCGCATGACGCTGGACGGCGAGGCGGAGGCCGTCTACGAGATGCTGTGCTCCGAGGGGTTCGTCAAGGAGTCGATAGAGCTGGACCCCGACGCCGTCCTCGACTACCTCCTACCGATCATCGAGCCGGCCCGGGTGGACGAGTTCACCTTCACCCGCGGCTGGATGCGGAGTCAGGCGGCCCGGATCGGTGACCCGCGCTCCCCGGCGTACCAGCTGGCCAAGCAGCTCAATCTGCCGCCCGCGTATCTCCTCATCCACCGTGTGACCTTGAGCACCATCGGCGTGCTCTGCCAGCTGGGGGCGACGGTGCGTCTCCGTGACGAGCTGGAGGACTGGCTGGTGGGCTTCCTGCCCGAGGACGACGAGGCGGAGGAAGAGGACACGGCGGCCGAGGCGTGAGCGACCGGGCCTGAACGCGCCGCGGGGGCCGGTCCGTTCGGACGGACCGGCCCCCGCGGGGAAGGCTTCGCCTCCCGGGCGGGAGACCACTGCTTCGAGTGTTCGGTTACTGCATGACGGCCATGGCGAGCGCCCGCCGGGCACGCATCGAGGCGCGCTCGGCCCGGCGCTGCATCCGGCGAGCGGTCGCCAGGCGCAGCGCCCGGCGTTCCCGCTCGGCCTCGTGCAGCCGGTCGTGCATTTGCGCACGAGCCAGGGCTTCTGGGATGAGTTGCATCTCACGGTTCCTGTTCTGACGCGAGTCCTTCGCGCCGCTGGTGGTGAAGTCTTCAGGCGCGGAGCCTGCGATGTCGTGGGCGGACGGCTTCATCGGGGCCTGCTTCTGGGGGTCGTACGTGAGGGGACGGTCGATCGTGCCGGCGGTGTTCATGCCGAAACCGGGTTCTTGCGCGGGCGGCCACGGGGCCGCTTCCGGGCGACGACGACACCCTGGACGAACAGCTCTCCGCCCCAGACGCCCCAGGGCTCACGCCGCTCCTTGGCGCCGGCGAGGCAGGCCTCGATCAGCGGGCAGGTGCGGCACAGGGACTTGGCGTACTCGACGTCCGCCGGCGACTCCGCGAAGAAGACCTCCGGGTCGTAGGAGCGGCAGGGAACGGGTACACCGAGGTTCTCGATGGCGTCGTCGAGCGCGGTGAGCGCGGTGAGCGGGGTCAAGGTCGGGTCCTCCGTGGAGCAGGGCTTGGGGATCGTGTCGGAAGGCGGTACGGACGGGGCGTGCGCTTCGAGTTGCACGGTTGGTCTTCCTCGTCTGGTCGTTCCGGCCGGTCGGCCGGTTGGCGGCTTGGTACCGGGTTCTTTTCTTGTCCCGAGGCTCCTTCGTGCTGTCGTCCCCGTTCGGGGACAAACAGAAGGGCCGCGGATCCCGGATGGGGTTCCGCGGCCCTGAAGGCGCCGGCCTGATCGAATCAGGCTGGATCACTCCAGGGTTCTGGCCCACGGAAGGCCCACATCAGGTGGTGCTGCGTCGTCTGCTTCCGGAATCCGGCACCGGTCGCCGTAAAGGCATAGGCCTGCGCCTGTGCCACTACTGCTGCTTCCAGTGCCTTGGTCGGTCGCTCATCGCGCTCACGGACAGGGAGGCCCGCGGGGGCGACGGAGGCGGACGCCGGGAGCACGGCACGGATGCCGGACAGACCGGTGCCCGGGTTCGAGGCGCCGAGCATGCACAGGGAGACGGCCGAGCGATCGGTCATTTTGGCGGTGGAGCTGACGATGGAGCTGAAGTTGATGCTGATCACTGGACTCGCCTCCTCTCGGCGTCTAGGGGACCGGGCGAACCGGTCCGCGGATATGCAAGTACAACACGGATTCGGGGCCTCCGGGAAGGCCGCCGTCCCCGTGACCAAGAACCTATGGGGATTCCCGGGGCATGCGCAAACTATTTTTTCGACGAGTTCGCATCAGTCGTCTCCGTCAAGCCCCACGCCTTCCCGGCCTGCGCAGATGGCCAGGACGTCGGCGCCGTAGCGGTGGAACTTGCGCATCCCCACGCCGGGGATGCGTGCCAGTTCGTGCTGGTCCTCGGGGACGGACTCGGCGATCGCCATCAGCGTCTTGTCGGTGAAGACGCAGAACGCGGGCTGCCCGCTGAGTTCCGCCTGGACCGCGCGCCACTCGCGCAGCCGCTCGTAGACGCCCTCGTCCATGTCGGAGGGGCAGTCCTCGCAGCGCATCAGCTTCATCTCGCCCGCTTCGGTGAGCGTGCGGCCGCAGACCCGGCAGCGCGCGGGCGTCCTGCGGCTCCGTCTCGGGGCGGCGGGCGCGGCACCGCCGCCCGCCGAACCGCGCTCGACGCCCCCGGAGCCGCCGGCCGTCGCTCCCCCGCCGGTCGGACCCGAGCCGGGCCTGAGCCCCTTCAGGAAGCGGCTGGGACGCCGACTGGGCCGTCCCCCGGGCGAGCGGGCGAGGGCCCAGGAGAGGTGCAGGCGTTCCCGTGCTCGGGTGACGCCGACATAGAGGAGACGGCGCTCCTCCTCGATCTGCTCGTCGGTCTTTGCGTAGGTGATCGGCATCATGCCTTCGGCGACGCCGACCAGGAAGACGACGTCCCACTCCAGGCCCTTGGCCGAGTGCAGGGAGGCGAGGGTGACGCCCTGGACCGTCGGGGCGTGCTGGGCACCGGCCCGCTCGTCGAGCTCGGCGACGAGGTCGCCCAGCGTGGCGCCCGGCCTGGCGGCGGCGAAGTCCTGCGCCAGACCGACCAGCGCGGCCAGCGACTCCCACCGCTCGCGCACGGCGCCGGAACCGGCGGGCGGCTCCGACGTCCACCCCTCTCCGGAGAGCACCGCGCGCACCTGCGAGGGCAGGTCCACCACGTCGTCGAGCAGCGAGTCGTTGCCGCCGAAGCGGGCCGCGGCCCGCAGCGAGCTGTGGGCCTTGCGCACCTCCGGGCGGTCGAAGAAGCGCTCCGCGCCGCGCAGCTGGTAGGGGACCCCGGCGTCGGCCAGGGCCTGCTCATAGGTCTCCGACTGGGAGTTCGTCCGGAAGAGGACGGCGATCTCGGCGGCCGGTACACCCGCGTCGATGAGCTCGCGGATGCGGCGGGCGGCGCCCTCGGCCTCGGCCGGCTCGTCCGTGTACTCGGTGTAGACGGGCTCGGGTCCCGCGGGGCGCTGGGAGACCAGCTCCAGCCGGTGGTCGGCGGCCCGGCCGCGGGCCTGGGAGAGCAGGCCGTTGGCCAGGTGGACGACCTGCGGGGTGGAGCGGTAGTCGCGGACCAGCTTGACGACGGTGGCGCGGGGGTGGCGGGCGCGGAAGTCGAGCAGGTGGTCGGGGGTTGCTCCCGTGAACGAGTAGATCGTCTGGCTGGCGTCGCCGACCACGCACAGGTCGTCGCGGTCCCCGAGCCACAGCTCCAGCAGGCGCTGCTGGAGAGGGCTGACGTCCTGGTACTCGTCGACGACGAAGTGCTGGTACTGGGCGCGCACCTGCTCGGCGACGTCCTGCCGGTCCTGGAGGACGGCGACGGTCAGCAGCAGCACGTCCTCGAAGTCGATCACGCCGCGCCCGCGCTTGAGGTCCTCGTAGGCCGCGTAGATCTGGGCGATCTCGGCCGGATCGCGGGGTGCCGCGCGACCGGCCTTGTCCGCCGCGAGGGCGTAGTCGGCGGGGACGGTCTGGGTCACCTTGGACCATTCGATCTCGGCGGTGGCGTCGCGCAGCTCGCCCCGGTCGAGACGGATGCCGCAGGCGGCCGCCGCGTCCGCGACGAGCTGGATCTTGCGGTCGACGAGCCGGGGCAGGGAGCCACCGATCGCTTTCGGCCAGAAGTACTGGAGCTGGCGGAGCGCCGCCGAGTGGAAGGTGCGGGCCTGCACGCCCCCGGCACCGAGCTGGCGCAGCCGGCCCCGCATCTCGCCCGCGGCCCGGTTGGTGAAAGTGACGGCCAGCACGCTGGTGGGCTGGAGGATGCCGGCGCGGACCCCGTAGGCGATGCGGTGGGTGATCGCCCTGGTCTTGCCGGTGCCGGCGCCCGCCAGCACGCACACCGGACCGCGCAGGGTGGTCGCCACCTCGCGCTGCTCGGGGTCGAGCCCTTCGAGCACCGCGTCGGCCGAGTCCGGTACCTGCGGGAAGAGGGTGGAGTGCGTTGCTGCTGTCACACCGCCATGCTGCCAGGTCGCGCGGGACGGGAGCGCCGGTTGTCCACAGGCGAGCACCGATAGTCGTACCGATGCGACGGGCGTCACGCCGCGGGAATGGTGGAGGCGCCGGGGACGTTCCACCCGTGCGGCCTTCAGGAGCCGCCGATTCCCCGAGCCGCCTAAGGAGCGCGAGAGACATGCCGGGCACTGTGACGATGTACAGCACCACGTGGTGCGGCTACTGCCGTCGGCTGAAGAGCCAGATGGACCGCGAGGGCATCGCGTACACCGAGATCAACATCGAGCAGGACCCGGAGTCCGCGGCGTTCGTGGAGAAGGCGAACGGCGGAAACCAGACGGTGCCGACCGTGCTCTTCCCGGACGGCTCGACGCTGACCAACCCGTCGCTGGCGCAGGTGAAGCAGAAGATCGGCGCATAGGCGGAACGCTGACGCGAAGCGCGAAGCGCGAGACGCGAGAAGCGAGATACGTGAGGGGTGGGCCTCCCCGGCCGGGGAGGCCCACCCCTCACGTATCTCGCTGCGTCCGCCTCAGAAGGCGCCGCGCGTGGGCAGCGGCTTGCCGTACCAGAGCTCGATCAGGCGGGCCGCGATGGAGATGCCGTAGGGCGGGAGCACCTCGCCGGACTCGAAGGCGGCGCCCAGTTCGTCGCGGGAGAACCAGCGGGCCTCGTGGATCTCGTCACCGTCGACGTCGATCTCGGTCGAGGTGGCGTGGGCCATGAAGCCCAGCATCAGGCTGGACGGGAAGGGCCAGGGCTGGCTGGCGACGTACTCCACGGGGCCGACGGTCACGCCGACCTCTTCCTGGACCTCCCGGCGCACCGCCTGCTCGATGGACTCTCCCGGCTCCACGAAACCGGCGAGCGTCGAGAAGCGGCCCTCGGGCCAGTGCACCTGGCGGCCGAGCAGGATGCGGTCCTCGTCGTCCGTCACCGCCATGATCACCGCCGGGTCGGTCCGCGGGTAGTGCTCGGCTCCGCAGGCGGGGCAGCGGCGGATGTGGCCGGCCGCCGCGATGACGGTGCGCTCGCCGCAGCGGGAGCAGAACCGGTGCAGGCGCTGCCAGTTCTCCAGGGCGACCGCGTGGGCCATCAGGCCGGCGTCGCGGGGCGACAGGAGCAGACCGGCCTCGCGCAGGCCGGCCGGGCGGGCGGACTGGTCCATGCGGCCCGGCAGCGAGTCCTTCTGGAGGGCGAAGTAGCTGACGCCGTCGTCGTCGGTGCCCAGGAAGTAGCGGTGTGCCTCGGTGAGCGGGGCCTCGAAGGACGGGGTCATGACGAGTTCGGTGCGCCCGTCGGGCGTCTCGTCGATGAGGACCTGACCGCCGGAGACCACGAAGCAGCGCGTCGAGGGATGGCTCCACGCCGCCGCGAGCCATGCCTCGTCGAGGCGGTGGTGGGCGGCGCGGTCGATGCCGCTCGGGGCGGTGAGCGAGATGGGACGGTCGGCGGTGTGGTCGGTCCAGGTGGTCACGGGTGCTTCCAACTCCCCCGGTGAGCGTTTCGGTTCGGCAGGGCGGTTCAGCGGGTCGTACGGCGGGTGGCGACCGGGTCCGGGAGGGATCGGCGGTGCGGGGCGGCCTTTCCAGTGTGCCGCGCGCGGTGCCGGTCCGGTCCTGGACCGCGCACGTCGCTCAGGGCGCGTGGCGCCAGTACTCCGCCAGGTCACCCCACAGGTGGGCGGATGTCTCGACGCCCTTGAGCAGCAGGTCCAGCTCCACCTTCTCGTCGGGGGCGTGCCAGCCGTCGGACGGGACGGAGATACCGAGGAAGAGCACCGGTGCGCCCAGCACCTCCTGGAGGTCGGCGGCGGGGCCCGAGCCTCCCTCCCGGGTGAAGCGCACGGGCTTCTCGAAGGCCCGGCCCATGGCGCGGACGACCGACTGCAGCGCCGGGTGGTCCAGCGGGGTCAGGCACGGGCGGGTGGCCGAGCCGAAGGTGATCTCGGCGCGGATCCCGGCGGGCACCTGTGCGGCGGCCCAGGCGCGGACGGCTTTCTCGACATGGTCGGGGTCCTGGCCCGCGACCAGGCGGAAGGACAGCTTCACCATGGCGGACGACGGGATGATCGTCTTGCTGCCCGGGCCCTGGTATCCGCCGCCGATGCCGTTGACCTCGGCGGTGGGGCGGGCCCAGACGCGTTCCAGGGTGGTGTGCCCCGCCTCGCCGTGGGCCGCGTGCGACTTCGCCGTGCGCAGCCACTGTGCCTCGTCGAAGGGAAGCTCGGCGAAGAGGGTGCGTTCCCGATCGGTGAGTTCGATCACGCCGTCGTAGAAGCCCGGGATCGCCACGCGCCCGTGCTCGTCGTGCAGGGCGGCGACCAGGCGGGCGACGGCGGTGGCCGGGTTGGGGACGGCGCCGCCGAAGGAGCCGGAGTGGATGTCCTGGTCGGGGCCGTACAGCCGGATCTCGCACTCGGCCAGGCCGCGCATGCCGGTGCACACCGTGGGGGTGTCCTCGGACCACATGCCGGTGTCGGAGACGATCACCGCGTCGGCGACGAGCCGGTCGGCGCGCTCCTCGACCAGCGCGCGGAAGTGCGGGGAGCCGGACTCCTCCTCACCCTCGATCAGCAGCTTGAGGTTGACCGCCGGGGCGGTGCGGCCGGTGGCGGCGAGGTGGGCGCGGACGCCGAGTGTGTGGAAGAACACCTGTCCCTTGTCGTCGGCCGCGCCGCGCGCGTAGAGGCGGTTCTCGCGGACGACGGGTTCGAAGGGCTCGCTGTGCCAGCCGTCCTCGCGGGCCGCGGGCTGCACGTCGTGGTGGCCGTAGACGAGGACGGTCGGTGCCTGCGGGTCGCCGGAGGGCCATTCGGCGAAGACGGCGGGGGCGCCCGGGGTGGGCCAGACCTCGGCCGTCGGGAAGCCGGTCTCCTTCAGTTTGGCGGCGAGCCAGTCGGCGCTGCGTCGCACATCGGTCGCGTGGTCGGGCTGGGCCGACACGGACGGGATGCGCAGCCACTCGACGAGGTCGTCGAGGAAGGCGGCGCGGTGGTGCTCGATGTACGTACGGACAGCGCTGTCCGGGGTGTCGCTCATGCTCACGAGCCTATCGGCCCGCGGGGGCACCCTGATCGTGCGGTTCGTCACCGCCCGGGTCGGCCAGCAGCAGTCTCTCCAGCGCCGCGCGGTCCGGCAGCCCGGCGGGCCGCACCACCTCGCCCGTGCGCACGTACAGGAAGGCGGCGGTGACCGACTCCAGGGGGACGCGCTGCTGCTCGGCCCAGGCGACGCGGTAGAGCGCGAGCTGGAGCGGATCGGCGGTGCCGGTGCGGTGCGTCTTCCAGTCGACGATCTCGTACGTGGCCGTCTCGCCGTCGCCCTCCTTGTAGACGGCGTCCATCCGGCCGCGCACGACCCTCCCGGCGAGCGAGATCTGGAACGGCGCCTCGACCCGGTACGGAGTACGGCGGGCGTACTCGGTGCGTTCGAAGGCGTCCTTGAGGAACTCCAGGTCGCGTTCGTCGGCGATCTCGGCGTCGCCTCCCGGCAGCTCCTCCGGTTCCAGCAGGGGCAGCGTCAACGGCTCGAAGCGGGCCTCGACCCAGGCGTGGAAGCGGGTGCCGCGGCGGGCCGCGGGCCGGGGCGGGCGGGGCATGGGCCGGGCCAGCTCCTGGGCGAAGCCGTCGGGGTCGGCGGCCAGGCTCAGCAGCTGGGTCGCGGTCAGCGACGCCGGGAGGGGGACCTCGGTGACGCTCTCACGGGCGCGCAGAAGCTCGCCGGTGAGGGCGTCGAGGTCGCGGTCCCAGGAGGCGACGGTGCGGGCTTCCTCCGGGGTGAGGCGGCCGACGGCGGGCCGGCTCGGGCTGGGGGCGGCCGGTCCCCGAGGGTGAGGGCGGGGCGGGTGGATGCCGACGGGCCGGTCCTCGGACGGGCCGGGCCGGTCCGGGGGAGGTGGCGCCTGGTGCGAGGGCGATGCCGCCTCGTGCCCGGGCACGGGTGTCCGGTGCGGGGGCCGGGGTGTCTGGTGCGGGACGGTCGGGCGGTTCGTGGTCCAGGCGTCCCAGTCGGCGGGGTCGTGCTCGGTCCCGTACCCGTAGGGGTCGGGGTCGTCCGGCACACCGTCGTCCGGGAGCGGGTCCCGCGGGAGGTCCCCCTCCAGGAGTTCTCCTTCCAGAGGGTCTCCTTCGAGGAGGTCCTCTTCCAGGAGTGCGTCGTCGTCCGGGGGCGGCGGCCAGTCCGGGTCGTCGTGGGGCTCGGGGAGGTGGGGTTCGGGGACGTGGGGCACGGCGGGGCGGCCGTCCTCGTGGGCGGCGAGGTCCTCCAGGTGGGCGAGGACCGTCTCGGCGGCGGCCCGGCGGCGGGCGAGCGCGTCGGCGTCCAGGGGCAGGGGCCAGACGTGGTCGGCGGTCGTCCGGTGCAGGGCCGGATTCTCCTCGCCCTCCGCCGGTTCGTCCGCCCACGCCTCGATCTCACCGTGTCCGGCGGCGCAGTGTTCGTACAGGGCCGTCAGGAAGTCGGAGGGACCGCGCGGCTTCTTCTGACTGGGTCCCCACCAGTGGCCGGAGCCCAGCAACAGGGAGCGGGGGCGGGTGAAGGTGACGTATCCCAGGCGCAGCTCCTCGGTGCGCTGGTGCTCCTTCATGGCCTCGTGGAAGGACTTCAGCCCCCGCGAGTCCCAGGAGTCGACGTCGGGCAGCGTGTCGGCGTCGCCGCGCAGGGCATGCGGCAGCACCTTGCCCTGGGCGGTCCACTTCTCCCGGCCCCGGTCGCTGGGGAAGGCGCCGGTGACCAGTCCGGGTACGGCGACGACGTCCCACTCCAGCCCCTTGGACTTGTGCGCGGTGAGCACCTTGACGGTGTTCTCGCCGCCCGGCAGGGCGTTGTCGAGGCCCTTCTCGTACTGGGCGGCGGTGCGCAGGAAGCCCAGGAAGGCGAGCAGGCCGGCCTCGCCGTCGCTCGCGGCGAAGGACGCGGCCACATCCAGGAAGTTGGACAGGGTCTCGCGGCGGCGGGCGGCCAGGGCGTGCGGGGACGCCGACAGCTCGACCTCCAGGCCGGTGACGGCGAGGACGCGGTGGAGTACGTCCATGAGCGGGTCGGCGAGGGCACGGCGCAGCTCGCGCAGCTCGGTGGCCAGCCGCGCGAACCGCACCCGCGCGTCGGACGAGAAGGGCAGCCCGTCGTCGTCCCCGGTGCCGTCCAGCGGCGTCTCCAGGAAGGTGTCGAGGGCGTCCGCGAGCGATATCACCTCGGCCGGGTCGACGCCCTCGACGGCCGCCGCGAGCCGCCGGTCGGGGTCGTCGTCGCCGTCCACGCGCCCGTGGCTCACCAGGAGCCGGGCGCGGCGGCCCAGGAGGGCGAGGTCGCGCGGGCCGATGCGCCAACGCGGGCCGGTGAGCAGGCGGACCAGGGAGGCGTTGGCGCCGGGGTCCTGGAGCACTTCGCAGACCGCGATCAGGTCGGCCACCTCGGGCAGGTGCAGCAGCCCGGACAGGCCGACGACCTCGACGGGCACGTCGCGGGCGACCAGGGCGCCCTGGATCTCGGCGAAGTCGGTCGCCGTACGGCACAGGACGGCGATCTCGCCGGGCGCCTTGCCGGTGCGCACGAGGTGGGCGATGGAGTCGGCGATCCAGTCGATCTCCTCCGCGTGGGTGGGCAGCAGGGCGCAGCGGACCGTGCCGTCGCGCTCGGCTCCGGGGGCCGGACGCAGGGCTTCCACTCCGGCGTGCATGGCGCGCAGGGGCTCGGCGAGGCCGTTGGCGAGGTCGAGGAGGCGTCCGCCGCTGCGGCGGTTCTCGCTGAGCGCCTGGCGGGCGGCGGGGCGGCCGTCGGCGTGCGCGAAGTGGTCGGGGAAGTCGTCGAGGTTGGCGACGGAGGCGCCGCGCCAGCCGTAGATCGCCTGGCAGGGGTCGCCCACGGCGGTCACGGGGTGGCCGGTGCCGCCGCCGAAGAGACCGGCCAGCAGAACGCGCTGGGCCACCGAGGTGTCCTGGTACTCGTCGAGGAGCACCACCCGGAACTCGTCGCGCAGGGCCCTGCCCACCTCCGGGAGCCCGGCGAGCCGCGCGGACAGCGCGATCTGGTCGCCGAAGTCGAGCAGGTCCCGTTCGCGCTTCGCGGCGCGGTAGCGGATGACCAGCTCGGCCAGTTCCCGGCGCGCGGCGGCGGCTTCGGGGACCTTGCGCAGATCGGCGTTGCCGAGCTTGACGCGCTGGAGGGAGTCGAGGAGGCCGGCGTCCCAGGTGCGCAGCTCCTCGGGGGTGACGAGGTGCTCGGCGAGTTCCGCGTCGAGGGTGAGGAGGTCGCCCACCAGGTCGGGGAAGGAGCGGGTGAGCGCCGGGTAGGGGCCGGGGGCCTCGCGCAGGACGCGCGCGGCGAGCTGGTAGCGGGTGGCGTCGGCGAGCAGCCGGGAGCTGGGCTCCAGTCCGAGGCGCAGCCCGTGGTCGGTCAGGAGCCGGCCCGCGAAGGCGTGGTACGTCGAGATCACCGGCTCGCCCGGCGGCTCGTCCGGGTCGATCACGTCCGGGTCGGTGACGCCGGCCTTGATCAGAGCGGTGCGGACGCGCTCCGCGAGTTCACCGGCGGCCTTGTTGGTGAAGGTGAGGCCGAGGACCTGCTCGGGGGCGACCTGGCCGGTGCCGACCAGCCAGACCACGCGCGCGGCCATCACCGTCGTCTTGCCCGAACCGGCTCCGGCCACGATCACCTGCGGGGCGGGCGGCGCGATGATGCAGGCCGTCTGCTCCGGGGTGAAGGGGATACCGAGGAGCTCCTTGAGCTGCTCGGGATCGGTGAGATGGGCGGGCACGTCGAAGAGGCTAGCCGCGGGCACTGACAGCGCGTGCGCGATCCCCGGCCGGGCACCGTACAAGCGCAGGTCAGCGCGGTCGGTGCGACTCGTCACACCGGCCCGCTCACTCCACCACGTGCCGCCCCTCGGGCCGTGCGCTGCACGACGCGCGGAAGGCGCAGTGGGTGCAGTGCTGACCCGTGGTCGGGGTGAACCGTTCGTCGAGGACCTTGCCCGCGGCCGTGGCCAGCAGGTCCCCGACCCACTCGCCCTCCGGGCCCTCCAGGGACTGCTGCGCCTGCACCTTGGGCAGGGTCTCTCCGCCGTCCCGCTTGGGCGCGCCCTGACGCAGTTGGACGAGTTCGGCGCCGCCCGACTCGGGGCGTGCGCCGCCGAACGCCTCGTCGACGGCGCCCTCGCGGACGGCCAGCTGGTAGACGGCGAGCTGGGGGTGGTGGGCGACCTCGGCCGAGGTCGGCGCCTGTTTGCCGGTCTTGAAGTCGACGACGTAGGCGCGGCCCTCGCCGTCGGCCTCCACGCGGTCCATCTGGCCGCGGATGCGCACCTCGTACTCGCCCGCCTCCAGCGTCACGTCGAAGTCGTGCTCGCTGGCCACCGGCGTGCGTCCGGCCCGGTCCATGACGTGCCACTTCAGGAAGCGCTCGAGCGCCGCGCGCGCGTTGGCCTTCTCCTGCGCCGACTTCCACGGCGCGTCGAAGGCGAGCGCGTTCCACACGGAGTCCAGGCGCTCCATGAGGACGGCGAGGTCGGCCGGGGTGTGTCCGGAGGCCACCTCGTCGGCGAGGACGTGCACCACGTTGCCGAAGCCCTGGGCGGCGGTCGCGGGGGCGTCGGCCTTCACCTCACGTCCCAGGAACCACTGGAGGGCGCAGGTGTTGGCCAGCTGGTCCAGGGCGCTGCCGGAGAGCGTGACCGGCTGGTCGCGGTCGCGCAGCGGCACCTTGCTCTCGGTCGGGTCCCACATGCCCCACCAGCGGTAGGGGTGGGCGGAGGGCACCAGAGGGCGGCCGTCCTCGTCGGCGAGCGCGGCGAGGCGGGCCAGGCGGCGGGCCGCGGCCTCCCTCAGGGGTTCGGAGACGCGCGGGTCGACCGTGGTGGCACGCAGTTCGGCGACGAGCGCCGCGACGGCGAGGGGACGGCGGGGGCGGCCCGTGACGTCGACGGGCTCGACGCCGAGTTCGGTCAGGAAGCGGGAGGGCTGGTCGCCGTCGTCGGCGGGCGCCTTCACCGCGGTCACGACGAGCCGTTCACGCGCGCGCGTGGCGGCGACGTAGAACAGGCGGCGTTCCTCGGCGAGCAGGGCGCCGGGCGTGAGCGGTTCGGCGAGTCCGTCGCGGCCGATGCGGTCGGCCTCCAGCAGGGAGCCCCGGCGGCGCAGGTCCGGCCACAGCCCCTCCTGGACGCCCGCGACCACGACCAGCCGCCACTCCAGGCCCTTGGCGCGGTGTGCGGTCATCAGGCGCACGGCGTCGGGTCGTACGGCCCGCCGGGTGAGGGTGTCGGCGGCGATGTCCTCGGCGTCGATCTCCTCCAGGAAGTTGAGCGCGCCCCGGCCGCCGGTGCGTTCCTCCGCGCGGGCGGCCGTCGCGAAGAGCGCGCACACGGCGTCGAGGTCGCGGTCGGCGTTGCGTCCGGCGGCGCCGCCGCGCCGGGCGGAGCGTTCCAGACGGGTCGGCCACGGTGTGCCGTCCCACAGGTCCCACAGCGCCTCCTCGGCGCTGCCGCCGCCCGCCAGGCGCTCACGGGCCTTGCGGAGCAGGGCGCCGAGGCGCTGGGCGCCCCGCGCGTACGACGGGTCGTGCACCGCCAGCCGTTCGGGCTCGGCCAGCGCCCGCGCGAGCAGTTCGTCCGAGGGCGGCGGCAGCGGGTTGCCGGCCGCCCGCTCCTCCTCGCGCAGGGCGCGGCCGAGGCGGCGCAGATCGGCCGCGTCCATGCCGGCGAGGGGGGAGGTGAGAAGGGTGAGCGCGGTCTCGGTGGGGAGCCAGCACGGGTCCGCCGCGCGGGGGGCGGGCACGGCGGCGTCGGCCATCGCGTCGGGGGCGGGATCGGAGTCGGCGCCCGCCTCGGGCGCGGGAGCAGGCGTGGAGCCCTCGGGCTCGGGTGGGGACGTGTCCCCCTTGGGTCCGGGTGCGGACGTACCCCTCTCGGGCTCGGGTGCGGCGGCGTCGGCCACCGCGTCGGGGGCGGGACCGGGGTTGGCGTCGGGCTTGAGGTCGGGGTCGGGGTCAGGGTTCATGTCCGCCTCGGGCCCGGCCACGGCGGCCACGGCGGCGTCGGACCCGGCCCCGGCCTGCTCCACGCCACCGGCGTCTGGCACGCGCCCCGGGTCTTCCGCGTCCCGCGGGCCGGATTCCTCCCGTACGTCGCGAGCCTCCTCGGCGCCCGCGCCGCTCCTCGCGCCCGCCCCGCCCCTCGCGCCCGCCTCCGCCTCCGCGACCGCGCGCAGGGCCGTCAGCAGCGGGGCCACCGCCGGCTCGTGGCGCAGGGGGAGGTCGTCGCCGTCGATGTCCAGGGGAACGCCGGCCGCGGTGAGGGCACGGCGGACCGTCGGGATCGTGCGGGAGCCGGCGCGCACCAGGACGGCCATCTCGCCCCAGGGCACGCCGTCCTCCAGGTGCGCCCGGCGCAGGATGTCGGCGACGTTGTCCAGCTCGGTGCCGGAGGTCGGGTACGTGTACACCTCGACGCGCCCGCCGTCCCGTACGGGGGTCAGCTCCCGGTGGGCGCGCACCTTGTCGGCGGGGAGGCGGGTCAGCGGCATGCGCTGGGTCAGCAACCGGGTGGCGGCCAGCAGACCGGCCCCCGCGCGGCGCGAGGTCCGCAGCACCTCGACCGGCGCCGGGCGGCCGTCGGCGCGCGGGAAGGCGGACGGGAAGTCGAGGATGCCGTTCACGTCCGCGCCCCGGAAGGCGTAGATCGACTGGTCGGGATCGCCGAAGGCGACGAGGGTGCGCCCGCCGCCGGCCAGGGCGTGCAGCAGCCGTACCTGGGCCGGGTCGGTGTCCTGGTACTCGTCGACGTACACCGCGTCGTACTGGCCGGCCAGCCGCGCGGCGACCTCCGGGCGGCGGGCGAGGAGCACCGCGCGGTGGACGAGTTCCGCGTAGTCGAGCACGCCCTGGAGGTCGAGCACGTCGAGGTACTCGGCGAGGAAGACGGCGGCGGCACCCCAGTCGGGGCGGCCCGTGCGCCGGGCGAAGGCTCCCAGGGCGTCCGGGCCGAGACCCAGCTCACGGCTGCGGGCGAGCACCGCGCGGACCTCGTCGGCGAAGCCCCGCGTCGTCAGGCAGGCGCGCAGCTCGTCGGGCCAGCGCACGTGGGACAGGCCGGCCCGTTCCAGGTCGACCTGCCCGGCGAGCAGCTCGCGCACCGCCACGTCCTGCTCCGGGCCGGACAGCAGCCGCAGGGGTTCCACGAACAGGTCGCTGTCCTGGTGGGCGCGGACCAGGGCGTAACCGAAGGAGTGGAAGGTGGTCGCCCTGGGGGCTCGCGCGGCGCCCATGCGCAGCGCCATCCGGTCGCGCAGTTCGACGGCCGCCTTGCGGCTGAAGGTCAGCACCAGGATCCGCTCGGGGTCGCCGCCGCGCGCGACGCGGTCGGCCACGGACTCCACCAGGGTGGTGGTCTTTCCGGTGCCCGGACCCGCCAGGACGAGCAGTGGTCCGCTCCGGTGGTCAACCACGGCGCGCTGGGCGGCGTCCAGACGAGGGGGGTCCATGGGCGCCGGCGGGGTACGCAGCAGTCGGTAAGCGCCACGGCTCCCCCGTCGCACCTGGGGGTGCGACGGGTGTCGGGTGGAGGAAGAGGAGCTCACGTGGTTCGCCGGTCCTGGTGGGTGTGCTGATGGGCCGTCCGCGCCGCGGGCACGGCGGTTGCCGCGGGGCGAGGGGGACGCGTGCGGCCGACGCTACGCCGACGGATGACGTGGAAGCAGTGCTTCCCCTTCTTCCCTCGGACCCCTCGGGGCCGCCCGGCCCCTCGAGTCCGTCGACTCACTCGCGACGCGTGTCTCCCCCGCCCCTCGAACGTACGTCATGCCACCGACGTACCCGAATTGCTCGGAACGCCCCGTTTACCTCGTACGGATCACAGGTCACACGTCGGTGGCCCGCATGGCGGAAGCTTTCAAGTGTGACCCTGTGCGCGCTCGCCGCCGTCCCACCGCGCCCGCCTCAGGTCGAGGCGCGGCAGATGCCCCTCCGCGGCCCTGCTCGCCTCCTTCAGGGGCGTGCCCTCCTCCCGGTAGCGGGCGAGGGCCTCCAGCTCGTGCCCCGCGAGCAGCGCGCCGTCCGCACGGACCACGCGCCACCACGGGACACCGCCGCCGTAGAGGGACATCACCCGCCCGACCTGACGGGGTCCGCCCTCCTCCAGGTACTCGGCGACGTCCCCGTAGGTCATCACGCGGCCCGGCGGGATCGACTCGGTCACGTCGAGGACCCGCTCGGCGTACTCGGGCAGCGCGTCCGCGTCCTGCGGACGGGCGTCGTCCGGAAGGCTCTGCTCGCTCATCCGTCCCATCCTGCCCCACCCCACCGACAACGGAACCGGGTCGCGACGGTGCGCGTCCCTCGCCCGCGGGCGGCGCTTCCGGCAGACTGTGCGGCCCGCACCGGCACCCTGATGCCCGCCGAGGCCGACGCGGCATGCCACCATCGTGCGGGCGGTGACCAGTGATACGAGAGCAAGAAGAGGCGATGAAGAAGCAGGGTGTGCACCCCGAGGACGCTGAGGGCACCTCTGACTCTTCGTCGCGTCCGGACACCGCGGTCACCGGCCGGGAGAAGACCGGCCGTCGCTCGGGCGGAGGCCCGTCGGCGACGGCCGCCGACCCCGAGGACGTGGCGCACATCGACGAGGTGGAGGGCGACGAACCGCTGCTCCCCGCGCGCGTGCACCGTCCTTCCGACCTGATGCGCCTCCTGGTGGGCGTGCTCGCCGTCGCCGTGCTGCTGGCCGTCGCCGCCTTCGCGCACGGCACCACCTCGGGTCTCGAACAGGACATCAACAAGGGCACGGGACAGGCCCCCGACCTGCTGATCAAGATCGCCGGGCTGGCCTCCAGCATCGCGATCCTCCTGGTGCCGGTGGCCTTCGCGATCGAGCGACTCATCAAACGGGACGGGCTGCGGATCGCCGACGGCGTGCTGGCGGCGGTCCTGGCCCACGGCGTGACGCTCGCCACCGATTTGTGGGTCGCCAAGGCCGCCCCGGGATCCATCCAGGAGGCGCTCACCCAGCCGTCGCCGGGCGACATCCACGCGCTGACCGACCCCGTGCACGGCTATCTGGCCCCGGTCATCGCGTATATGACGGCCGTGGGCATGTCACGCAGACCCCGGTGGCGCGCGGTGCTGTGGATCGTGCTGCTCCTCGACGCCTTCTCCATGCTCGTCACGGGGTACACCACCCCCTTCTCGATCATCCTCACCGTCCTCATCGGCTGGACCGTGGCCTACGGCACGCTGTACTCGGTCGGCTCCCCCAACGTGCGCCCCACCGGCCGGACGCTGATGGCGGGCCTGCGGACCGTCGGCTTCCATCCGGTGACCGCCGCCCGCGAGGAGGTGGCGTCTGACACCGCGGAGACCGGTGACCGCGGACGCCGCTACTTCGTCACCCTGGAGGACGGCCGGCCGCTGGACGTGACGGTGGTGGACCGGGAGCAGCAGGCGCAGGGCTTCTTCTACCGCGCCTGGCGCAATCTGACGCTGCGCGGCTTCGCGACCCGCAGCAGCCTCCCGTCGCTGCGCCAGGCTCTGGAGCAGGAGGCGCTGCTCGCCTACGCGGCCATCGCGGCCGGCGCGAACGCTCCCAAGCTGATCGCGACGTCCGAGCTGGGGCCCGACGCGGTGATGCTCGTGTACGAGCACACCGGCGGGCGCACCCTCGACTCGCTGTCCGACGAGGAGATCACCGACGAGCTGCTGCGCGGCACCTGGGAACAGGTCCGGGCCCTGCAGTCCCGGCGCATCGCGCACCGCAGGCTGGTGGGCGACGCGATCCTGGTGGATCGTTCCGGCACGGTGATCCTCACCGATCTGCGCATCGGCGAGATCGCCGCCGGCGACCTGCTGCTGCGCATGGACGTCTCGCAGCTCCTGGTGACCCTCGGCCTGCGGGTGGGCGCCGAGCGCGCGGTCGCCTCGGCGGTGGCCGTGCTCGGTCCCGACGCCGTGGCGGACTGCCTGCCGATGCTCCAGCCCATCGCGCTCAGCCGCTCCACCCGCGCGACGCTGCGCAGACTCGCCCGGGAGCGGGCCCAGCGCGAGCGCGAGGCCGTCCTGGAGTCCTCCCGCCAGGCGAAGCTCGCCCGCGCGGAGGCGGCCGAGGCCGGGGACGCGCACCAGGTGCACGAGAAGACCGGCACCGCCGCCGCACCCGGGAAGCCCGAGAGACCAGAGAAACCGGATAAACCGGAGAAGCCGGAGAAACCGGAGAAGGCCGACAAGAAGGCCGCGCGCGCCGAGCAGCGGGCCGAGAAGCGGGCCGTGGACGAGGCGATCGAGGAGGCGCGCGAGGAGGACCTGCTCACCCAGATCCGGCACGCCGTCCTGCGGATCAGGCCCCAGGCGCCGGTCGAGCCGGCCCGCCTGGAGCGGGTACGGCCCCGCACCCTGATCAGTTTCATCGCCGGCGCCATCGGCGCGTACTTCCTGCTGACGCAGCTCACCCACATCGAGTTCGGACCGCTGATCGCGAACGCCGAGTGGGGCTGGGTCGCGGCGGCCGTGCTGTTCTCGGCGGCGAGCTACGTCGCGGCGGCGATGTCGCTGCTGGGGTTCGTGCCCGAGCGGGTGCCGTTCCTGCGGACCGTGGCCGCGCAGGTGGCCGGGTCGTTCGTGAAGATCGTCGCGCCCGCGGCGGTCGGCGGCGTGGCCCTGAACACCCGGTTCCTGCAGCGCGCCGGCGTGCGACCGGGGCTCGCGGTGGCGAGTGTCGGTGCCTCACAGCTCTTCGGGCTCGGCTGTCACATCCTCATGCTGCTCTCCTTCGGTTACCTGACCGGCACCGAGAAGACCCCGTCCCTGACTCCGTCGAGGACCGTCATCGCGGGCCTGCTGACGGTGGCGGTCCTGGTGCTCGTGGTGACCTCCGTGCCGTTCCTGCGGAAGTTCGTCGTCACGCGCGTGCGGTCGCTGTTCGCGGGTGTCGTGCCGCGCATGCTGGACGTGCTGCAGCGGCCGCAGAAGCTGATCACCGGCATCGGCGGGATGCTGCTGCTCACCGCCTGCTTCGTGATGTGTCTGGACGCGTCGATCCGCGCCTTCGGCGACGAGTCGGCGTCGATCAGCCTGGCGAGCGTCGCGGTCGTCTTCCTCGCGGGCAACGCGCTGGGGTCCGCGGCGCCCACACCGGGCGGTGTGGGCGCGGTGGAGGCGACGCTGACGGTCGGTCTGATCGCCGTGGGCCTGCCCAAGGAGGTCGCCGCCCCGGCGGTGCTTCTGTACCGGCTGCTCACCCTGTGGCTGCCGGTGCTCCCCGGCTGGCTGTTCTTCAACCACCTGACGCGTAAAGAGGCGCTGTAACGCTCCGGCGTACGCCCCGTACCTCGTACGGCTCGCGTCCCGAGCGCACCGCCGCGCACGGCCGCACGATGGACGCATGCCGAACACCGCCCGGCTGCGCGCCGCCGCTCTGACCGCCGCCTCGATGGTCGTGTCCGCCGCCCTGCTGGCGGGCTGCAGCGACGACTCCGGGGACGGCTCCGGAAACGGCGCCGGGGACGGCGAGGATCTGACCTCCCAGGAACTGGACTGGAAGGACTGCCCGGCTCCCTCCGAGGCCGAGGGCGGCGGCACCGCCCCCTCCCCACTGCCGGACGGGGACGAGTGGCAGTGCGCCGCCATGAAGGCACCGCTCGACTGGGACGACCCCGGGGGCGACACCATCGACCTCGCGCTGATCCGAGCCCAGTCCAGCGGCCCCGCCGACCGGCGGATCGGCTCGCTCGTCTTCAACTTCGGCGGTCCGGGCGGCTCGGGCGTCACCACTCTGCCCGCCTTCGGCCCGGACTACGCGAAGCTGCGCACCCGCTACGACCTGGTCAGCTTCGACCCGCGCGGGGTCGGGCGCAGCGCCCCCGTGGAGTGCCTGGACGACAAACAGCTCGACGCCTACTTCCAGCAGGACGCCACCCCCGACGACGCGGCCGAGCGCCGGGAACTGGTGGACCACACGGAGGACTTCAACGCGGCCTGCGAGAAGCACTCCAAGAGGGTGCTGCCGCACGTGGCGACGACCGACGCGGCCCGTGACATGGACCTGATGCGCCAGGTCCTCGGCGACGACAAGCTGCACTACTTCGGCATCTCCTACGGCACCGAACTCGGCGGCGTCTACGCCCACCTCTTCCCGAAGAACGTGGGCCGCGCCGTCTTCGACGCGGTCGTCGACCCGACGCAGACCCCCGAACAGGGCTCGCTCGGACAGGCGAAGGGGTTCCAGCTCGCCCTCGACAACTACGCCGAGGACTGCGTCTCGAAGGTCGAGGAGTGCCCCGTCGGAGACAGCGCGCAGAACGTCAAGGACCGCATCGCCCGGCTCCTGAAGGACCTCGACCGCAAGCCGATCCCGGGCATCTTCCCGCGCGAACTCACCCAGACCGCGGCGACCGGCGGCATCGCGCAGGCGCTGTACTCGAAGGACTTCTGGGAGTACCTCACCGAAGGGCTGGTGCAGGCGTACGACGGGGACGGCAGGGTCCTGATGGCGCTGTCGGACTCGCTGAACGGGCGCGACGAGAACGGGCGGTACAGCAACATCACGGCCGCCAACGTCGCCATCAACTGCGCCGACGACAAACCGCGGTACGACCCCGCGTACGTGGAGGGCAAGCTGCCCGAGTTCCGGAAGGCGTCGCCGGTGTTCGGCGACTACCTCGCCTGGTCCATGATCGGCTGCACCGACTGGCCGGTGCCCGGCGCCGCCGACCACCCGGACGTCGGCGCCTCCGGCGCGGCCCCGATCCTGGTGATCGGCAACACGGGCGATCCCGCGACGCCCTACGAGGGTGCCGCGAGGATGGCGGACGCGCTGGGCCGGAACGTCGGTGTGGAGCTGACCTACAGGGGCCAGGGGCACGGCGCCTACGACAGCGGGAACGCGTGCGTGCGGAACGCCGTGCACGGCTATCTGCTGGACGGGAAGGTCCCGGCCGACGGCACGGTCTGCTCCTGACCGCGCCACCCCACTTGCTGGACGAAACAGCAGGTCAGAGCGTTATCCACAGGCCGCGGCGGGCTCGGTGCACTCCGCCTACCATGGCATGACCGCCATCCGCCGCACGGCGCGGACGGCCTGCGAGGGGGGAAGCGATGACGCGTCTCGTTCGGTGGACGGCCCTGACGGCCGCCGCCGCGCTGCTGACGGCGGGCTGCAGCGGCGGCTCGTCCGGGAAGGACAAGGACGACGGCGGCCGGAGCGGCGCCGCGCCGACGGCCGCGGCACCGTCCGGAGTGCCGAAGGCGCTGGCTTCCCAGCAGCTCGACTGGGGCCGCTGCGAGGACACCGCGGACTCGCCCGCCCCGGACGGCGACTGGCGGTGTGCCACGCTCAAGGCCCCGCTGGACTGGGCGGATCCGGACGGCGAGACGATCGACCTGGCCCTGATCCGGTCCGAGGCCACCGGCGACGAGCGCATCGGCTCCCTGCTGTTCAACTTCGGCGGGCCCGGCGGCTCGGGCGTCTCGATGATGCCGTCGTACGCCGACACGGTCTCCTCCCTGCACGAGCGGTACGACCTGGTGAGCTGGGACCCGCGCGGGGTGGCCGCCAGCGAGGGCATCCGCTGCCGCGGCGACGAGGCGATCGAGGACGCCGAGTCGGTGGACTCCACGCCGGACACCGCCGCCGAGGAGCAGGCGTATCTGCGGGACGCCGCAGCCTTCGGCCAGGGCTGCCGCAAGGCCGCCGGTGAGCTGATGTCGCACGTGTCGACCACGGACACCGCCCGCGACATGGACCTGATGCGCCATGTCCTGGGCGACGCGAAGCTGCACTACTTCGGCATCTCCTACGGCACCGAACTCGGCGGCGTCTACGCCCACCTGTTCCCGAAGAACGTGGGCCGCATGACCCTCGACGCGGTCGTGGACCCGACCGCCGACACGATGGGCCACGCGGAGAACCAGGCCAGGGGCTTCCAGCGCGCCCTGGACGACTATCTGGAGTCCACCGGACAGGACCCGGAGCAGGGATCGCGGGACATCGCCGACCTGCTCGAACGACTCGACGCGGAGCCGCTGCCGACCTCGTCGCCGGATCGGAAGCTGACCCAAACGCTGGCCCTCACCGGCATCGTGCTGCCCCTCTACAGCAAGTCCGGCTGGCCGGCCCTGACCAGCGCGCTGACGGCGGCCGAGGAGGGCGACGGCTCGGAGCTGCTGGCCCTCGCCGACGGTTACAACGAGCGCGACGCCTCGGGGCGCTACGGCACGACGACCCACTCCCAGCGGGTCATATCGTGCCTGGACGACAGGCAGCGGCCGACCCTGGAGGAGACGAAGGAGCTGCTGCCGAGGTTCGAGAAGGTCTCCCCGGTGTTCGGGGCCTTCCTCGGCTGGGACACGGCCGGCTGGTGCCACGACTGGCCCGTGGCCGGTCAGCACGAGACCCCGGAGGTCAGCGCGCCGGGCGCGGCTCCGATCCTCGTCGTCGGCAACACCGGCGACCCGGCCACGCCCTACGAGGGCGCCCGCAGGATGGCGGACGAACTGGGCAAGGACGTCGGCGTGGTGCTCACCTGGAAGGGCGAGGGCCACGGTGCGTACGGGAGCGGCAGCGACTGTGTCGACTCGGCGGTCGACGCCTACCTGTTGAAGGGCACGGTCCCCGAGGACGGCAAGGTCTGCTCATGACGACGGCGGGGGCCCCACGCACCCACGGTGCGTGGAACCCCCGCCGCTCGGAGAACCCCTCCGCGTCCCGGCCGACCGGGGCGCGGTCAGTAGACGGGCTTCTCCGGTTCGATCTGGTTGACCCAGCCGATGACGCCGCCGCCGACGTGGACGGCGTCGGAGAAGCCGGCGGACTTGAGGACCGCCAGGACTTCCGCACTGCGGACACCCGTCTTGCAGTTCAAGACGATCTTCTTGTCCTGCGGAAGGCTCTCCAGGGCGGATCCCATCAGGAACTCGTTCTTCGGGATCAGCCGGGCGCCCGGGATGGAGACGATCTCGAACTCGTTCGGCTCGCGGACGTCGATGAGTTCGATGTTCTCGCCGTCGTCGATCCACTCCTTGAGCTGCTTGGGAGTGATCGTGGAGTCGGCGGCCGCCGCCTGGGCCTCTTCGGAGACGACGCCGCAGAAGGCCTCGTAGTCGATGAGTTCGGTGACGGTCGGGTTCTCGCCGCAGACCGCGCAGTTCGGGTCCTTGCGGACCTTGACCTGGCGGTACTGCATCTCCAGGGCGTCGTAGATCATCAGGCGGCCGACCAGCGGCTCGCCGATGCCCGCGAGGAGCTTGATGGCCTCGTTGGTCTGGATGGAGCCGATGGACGCGCAGAGCACGCCCAGGACGCCGCCCTCGGCGCAGGAGGGGACCATGCCGGGGGGCGGGGGCTCCGGGTAGAGGCAGCGGTAGCAGGGGCCGTGCTCGGACCAGAAGACGGACGCCTGGCCGTCGAAGCGGTAGATCGAGCCCCAGACGTAGGGCTTGTTGAGCAGCACGCAGGCGTCGTTGACCAGGTAGCGGGTCGCGAAGTTGTCCGTGCCGTCGACGATCAGGTCGTACTGGCTGAAGATGTCCATCACGTTGTCGGCCTCGAGCCGCTCCTGGTGAAGGACCACGTCCACGTAGGGGTTGATGCCCTTGATCGTGTCGCGGGCGGACTCGGCCTTGGAGCGGCCGATGTCGGCCTGGCTGTGGATGACCTGACGCTGCAGGTTGGACTCGTCGACCTCGTCGAACTCGACGATGCCGAGCGTGCCGACACCGGCTGCCGCCAGGTACATCAGGGTCGGCGAACCGAGGCCGCCCGCGCCCACGGCGAGCACCTTGGCGTTCTTCAGCCGCTTCTGCCCGTCCATCCCCACATCGGGGATGATCAGGTGGCGGGAGTACCTGCGGACCTCGTCTACGGTGAGCTCGGGGGCCGGCTCGACCAGGGGTGGCAGCGACACGGGGACTCCGTTTGTCGGTCAGTGATTACGGTTGTTCTCCTCGCAACACTGCCACGGCCTTTTTCATTCCGAGACACCCGTCCCGATACGCGAGACGATCTCGTCCCAGTAGCCGGGCATCGTCTCCCAGGGGTCCACCCGGCCGCCCCGGTCGGTGCGGTCGGTGAACCAGATCGTCGCGGCGCCCTGCCAGCGGGCGATGCGCAGTGCCTCCTCCAGGTGACCGCGGGGCACACCGTGGACGAAGTGGCAGAAACGCTCGGGCGGGTAGTCGGCGCTCCACTCGGCCGCCTGCGACCAGCGGTAGTCGCTCCAGGGACCCGAGAAGGTCACCAACTGGTCGGCGTTCTCGGCGTAGCCGGGGTAGGGGTGGGTGCCGTGGCCGAGGACGATGTGGGCATCGTCACGGATCGCCCGCAAGGTGGTGACCGTGCGGCGGATCTCGGGGAGCGCGGACCGTTCGGAGGGGCAGCGGTCGAGGAGGAAGCCGTCGACCCGGTACCAGTCGAGGTGGCGGTGCGCGTCGGAGATCATCTCGCCGAAGCTCCGCGTCCCGTAGGCGGCGTCGAGGTGCCCGAGGACGCGGACCCCGGCGTTGCGCAGGCGGCCGGCGGCCTCCAGGCAGTGGGGGTCGGGCTGGGCTCCGGGGCCGTCGGCGACGTTCAGGACGACCCAGTGCAGGGGCGTGCCGGGCCAGGTCAGCTCCGCCCACTCGCGGGGTGCGACGAGAGGGTGGGCCAGGCCCGGGACACCGAGGCCGGCGCGGACGTCGGTGCTCGCGATGCCCGCTCGGGTGCGGGTCAGATACGGCATGCCGCCTCCATCCAGATGTCGGCGAGGGATTCTTCGAGGGCGATCCTGGGCCGCCAGCCGAGCCGGTCGCGGGCGGTGCGCACATCGGCCTGCTGCCAGCTTCCGCAGCCGTCCGGGTACAGGTAGGCGACCGGGGCGGCGTGCTCGGTGTCGGGGCGTTCGCCGCGGTGGCCGAGGGCCTCCGGGCGGTGGTGGCCGAGGGCGTCGGCCCGGTGGTGGCCGAGGCCGTCGACGCGGTGGCCGGCCGATTCGCCGCGGGGGTGGCCGATGGTGGGCCGCAGCCCTCCGGGCGGGCCGTCGAGTTCGTGCAGGGCTCCGCCGTAGCCGGCCACCCGGGCGAGGGTCGCGGCGGCGTCGCGCAGGCGCACTGCACGGCCGGAACCGATGTTGATGATGCCCTGCGCCGCCGAGAGCGAGGCGGCGTGGACGGCGCGGGCGACGTCGCGGACGTCGATGAAGTCGCGTTGCGCGCCGAGGCCGCCGAGCCGCAGCTCGCCGTCGCCGGACTGCATCGCGCGGCGCATGGCCTCGGCGAGACGCCCCAGCGGGGAGCCGGCGGGGGTGCCGGGACCGGCGGGTGAGAAGACGCGCAGGACGACGGCGTCCAGGCCCGAGCCGAGGACCAGTTCGGTGGCGGCGAGCTTGCTGACGCCGTAGGGGCCGCCGGGGCGCGGCACGGCGTCCTCCGCCGTGGAGGAGCCGGGCTGGCTGGGTCCGTACTCGGCGCTGCAGCCGACCTGCACCAGGCGGGCGCCGCAGCCGCTGCGGCGCAGTGCCTCGCAGACGGTGGCGACGGCGACGGTGTTGTGCCGGGTGAGGTCCCGCGCGCCGCCTCGGGTGGCCCCCGCGCAGTTGACGACGACTCCGGGGTGGACTGCATCGAGGAAGCGGGTGAGGGCGCCGGGGCTGCCGCTGGCGAGGTCGAAACGGACGTCGGCGTCGTCGCCGCGGCCCAGGGCGGTCAGCTGGACGGCCGGGTCGGCGAGCAGGCGCTCGGCGACGAAGCGGCCGATGTAGCCGTTGGCTCCGATCAGCAGGACTCTCATCGGGCGGCTCCCGGAGCCGAGGCGTCGGGTCGGGAGGTGGTCATCTGGGGGCTCCTTCAGGGAGTGATGCGGATGTGTGGGGGGTGTCTGGGGGCGCGGTCAACGCGCTCGCTCCACGGCCGCGTGCGCGGACGCCTTGGTCAGGCGACGGGCCGCGTGGATCAGGAGGACCAGCGCGCCGGTGCCGCAGGCCGCCGTCGGGACGCCGGCCGGGCCGCAGGCGGCGATCAGCGCTTCCACGGGTGCGGCCACGAAGCCGCAGCCGGGGAGGCGGGCGGCGAAGAGCGTGGCCGACGCCGACGCCTCCGCGGTGGCCGCCGCGGCCAGGACGAGCGCGGGGGCGTGGGTGTGTCCGTGCACGGTGAGCAACCGGGCCAGCAGCAGGAGGGCACCGAGGGTGAGTGTCCGGGCGTGGGCGGGGGGCTCCCCGAGTACCGCGGCGCTCAGCGCCGTGAGCACCGTGAGCGCCCCCATGAACAGGGCGAAGGTGCCGAGCAGCAGAGGGCGTACGGAGGCGGAGAAGTCCGCCAGGCCCCGGCTGGCCGTCAGTTTGCGGCGGGCGCGCACCGCGAAGAGGTGGGCGCTCGCGGCGGCGGGCGCGCAGGCCAGGGCGAGGGCCAGCACGGGCGCGACGGTGACGGGCCACGGTCCGTCGGTGGTGCCGTCGGGCAGGCCGTCGGGGCCGCCGGCGACGGCGGTGTCGAGCAGGCCGTCGCCGAGGAGGGCGTAGCCGAGGAGCCAGCACGTCCAGATCCCGGAGGTGCGTGTGCCGGCGCTCAGCGGCCCCCGGCGCAGTACCGCGCGCACGGCGAGGAGCATGGCCGACGCGCCCACGACGGCCGCGATCAGGCGCGGTCTGCCGTCGGTGAGGCGCAGGCCGGCCACGGCGGCGGCGCACAGGGCACCCGGCAGCAGGGCGAGCGGCATCCAGCCGGCCCGCGCCCGGGCAGGCGGCTGTTCCTCGGGCGTCGGCGGGGTGTCGGCGTCGCGCGGGGTGCGGGCGTACATTTCCTCGGCGAGGGAGAAGACGTCCCGGTGGCGGAACCGGGCGGCGGTCCGGTCGGTGACGCCGTGGGCCTCCAGCCCGGCCGCGATCTCCAAGGGGTCCACGGCACGTTCGCACAGCTCGCGGTGCCGGTGCATCAGCGTCTTCACCGGGTCCGCGGCGACGCGTCGAGCGGCGACGGGCGGGCGCGTACCGGCCTCCCGTGAACCCGACTCTTGCGAACCCGTCTCCCGCGATCCCGTCCCCCGCGAGCCGGTCTCCCGCATGCCGGCCTCGTGCCTGCCGGCCTCGTGCCTGCCGGCGTCGTGCCTGCCGGCGTCCCACGTGCCGGTCTCCCCCGTCACGGCCACGGGCCGCGGGTCGCGGTCGAGTTCGTCGAGGCCGCTCATCGGACCCCCTCGGTGACCGGGACGGAGGCCATGGCCGACGGTTCGTCGATCGCCGTCAGCGGGACCGCGGCCGGCGGGCCCATGTCCGACGCGTCCGGGTTCGGGCCTCCGGACGTTCCTGCCGGCGCCTTCTCGGACGCGGGGTCGCGCACCGTGGCCCGGACGGGAGCGTCCGTCGCCCAGCCCGGGCCCCCGCGGACGGCGGCACGGGCGGTGCTCTCCGTCCAGCGGCCGGGCACGTGCCCCTCGGCCGGGGCGGAGAACGGCACGGGCTCGCCGGTCTCGTCGAGGACGACCCGGCGCGCGGGTGTCCGCGAGAGGATGTCGAGGTAAATGCCGTGAAATGCCGCGACGTTCTGCTCGACGGTGAAGAGTTCCAGTGCGCGGGCGCGGGCGGCGGCGCCCAGGCGCGCGCGGCGCTCGGGATCACGCAGCAGGGCCACGCACGCCTCGGCGAGCGCCCGCGGGTTGCGCGGAGGGACGACGAGTCCGGTGCCGCCGATGGCCTCCACCACCGCGCCGACGTCCGTGGACACCGTGGCCCGGCCGCAGAACATGGCCTCGACCAGGCCGGCCGGGAACCCCTCGACCACGCTGGAGAGGACCACCAGGGCTCCCGAAGCGTAGGCGTCGGCGCGGGAGGGCAGTTCGGGGCCGCCGGTCTCCTCGAAGGAGACCGGGTTGCTCCCTACGGCGTGCGGGCCGTCGGCCTCGTCGGGGAAGAGCTGCGCGGCCAGGCCCTTGCAGTGGGCGAGGTAGGCCGCGCCCTCGGGGTCGGCGGGGCCGCCGACGATCCGCAGGCGCGCCCCCGGTTCCTCCTTGCGGATCTCCGCGAAGGCGTGGAGCAGCGAGACGAGGTCCTTGGTGGGCTCCACCCGGCCGACCCACACCAGGGTGCGGGGGTCGGCGCACTCCGGTGACTCCCCCGCTTCGGCGAACGGGGTCGCGTCCATGCCGGGGTGGACCGTGCGGAGCTTGGCGCGGTCGGCCCCGCAACGCTCCTGCCAGCGACGGGCATGCGCGTTGCCGGGCGTGATCAGGGCCGCGCGCCGGTAGGTCTCCGCGGCCAGCCGGCCGTGGAAGGCGGCCAGCAGCGCGCGTATGGATGGCGAGGAGTCGGGATCCGTGAGGTAGTGCGCCCGCAGCCGCACCCCGTACTCGGTCACCAGCAGGGGCACCTCGCAGAAGTGCCGGGCGAGCAGGCCCGGCAGGGCGGCGGTGCCGCCGGAGGCCGCGTGGCACAGGTCGACGGCGCCCAGGCCGTCGTCCTCGTACCAGTCGAGCGACAGGGGGCGCAGGGCGCGTTCGAGTCGTGCGGCCACGGTGAGCAGGTCCGGGACGCGCGCCTCGCGCGCCAAGCGGTGGGCGCCGGGCGCGCGACAGGCGCGCTCCAGGGCGCGCACGGCGGTCTCCGAGCGCAGCGCGCGGGGCAGACCGCCCTCCTCCCGGGCCAGTTCGGCGAGGCCGTACAGCGCGTTGGCGAAACGGTCCGCCTCAAGGGCGGACTGGTCCGGAGCGGCCTCGGAATCCGCTCGCGAGACCGTCCCGGCCGCTCCGGGGACCTGCCCGGGAACGGTCGTGGACAGGGTGGCGGCGAGTTCGCCGTAGTGCTCGGCGAAGCGCCGGCGCGCGCGCCGTCCGTACACCACCCCGTCGTCCTCGGCGTCCCACAGCGAGGCGGTACGCACCCGGCTCACCTGCGGCGGCAGCGGGACCCAGCCCCGGGCCTCCTGGCGCTCGCTCCGGGTGAGCGCGTAGACGTCGAACTCGTGCTGCCCGAGCCCGCGCACGAGCCGGTCGCACCAGAGTCCGGCCTCACCGCTCACATACGGATAGCCACCCTCCGTAAGCAATCCGATGCGCACGCGCGCACCCCCGATCTCCCGTTGGGACAGCCGCCGTTGGCCCGGCGGCTCGCAGCGGGACGAACGTATGCGGACAAGGCGGTGGCGCGATGGACGGTTGTCCATCGCGCCACCAAAAGGGGTGAACGGTCGTAACTTTCCCGTGCGGGACGCGTTCGGTCGCGCTAAGGGATCAAGGGGTCACGTTACGTGACCCCATGGCCAGGCCGCCGCGGTCAACTGTTCGGGTACGCCCAGGGGTTGGGCCGGCAGTCGATGCCGTCGTGGTCGACGAACTTGGTCTGCTGCTGCATGACCGGGGCGAGTTCGCCGTCCTTGTCGCAGGTGACGTGGTTGTAGCCGATGCGGTGGCCGACCTCGTGGTTGATCAGCATCTGCCGGTACCCGTGGATGTCGTCGCCGTACGGCTCGGCGCCCTGGGCCCACCGGTAGGCGTTGATCATCACGCGCTGGGTGGCGGCCGAGTCGCAGGACACGTTGTCCACGGTGGTGTCCAGCCCGGACTTGGCACACCACTCGGCGGTCGTGCCGGGGCTGGCCAGCGTGATCACGAAGTCCGGGTCGCCGGAGTGGATGCGGCTGAAGGAGCGGGCGCCGTTGTGGGCCCAGCTCCGGTCGTCGTTGAGCGTCTTGTGGACGGCCTCGGCGAACAGCTCGCCGTCGAGCCCGAGCCCCCGCTCCACCTCCACGCGGTAGGTGTACCGCTCGCCCTTCTCCGGCCCGTCGGCGATACCCGCGATGGCCTCGAACTTCCCCGAGCCCGTGAGCGTGGCCCCGAGCGGGTAGATCTTGCCCATCTTCTGCTCGTACGTCAGCGGCTGGACGCTCCGGGAGGCGGAGGGCGTCGGCCGGTCGTCGTTCCGCGACGGCGGGTCATGGGGGCCGCGGGCCTGGTCGGCGGCGGCCTGGGACCGCGCGTTCCCGGCGTCCGAGCCGTCGGCGACCTGGCCCGCCACGACGACCGCCAGCACGGTGGTGACGGCGGCCGCGGCGATGCCGGTGAAGGTCCTGCCCTTGCCGCCCTTGGCCGCCGCGGGGTCGCCCGTGGGACCCGCGTCGTCCGTGTCGGGGCCGGGGCCGGGACCCGTGGGCGGCCCGCCCACGCCGTGTCCGTCGACGGTGCTCCAGTCGGTGACGGAGGCATGCGGGTCGGCGGGCCGCGCGGAGGCACCGGTACGGGGCCGGGGGCGCGGCACGAAGAGGTCGTCGTCGCCGTCGAAGGCGTCCAGGTAATCCTGTCGGGGCCCGCCGTGAGGGGCCTGGCGCGCCCCTCCTCGGCAAGACGGCCCGGCACTCTCCCGCGCCCCGTCCGACGGAGCCTGCCGCTGCCGCGGGAAGGGCGCGCCGGGTCCCGTCGGCCCGCCGGGAGGCCCCGGGTGCGCGGGCGCGTCGGCGGGCGGCGCCGCGGGAGTGCCGTACCCGGCGCCGGTCCGGCCGTTCAACTCGCCCCAGCCGCCGCCGGCTTCACGCTGCTCCGGATGACCGCCGCGAACCCTCGGCACACCGTGCGCGGGCGTGCCGTCCGCGCCCCGCGTGAAGCCCTGCCGCGACGCACCGTCCCGGCCACCCGGGACACCGCGCTCGGCCGTGCCGTCCGGCACCTGCGGGAACCCCTGCGCGGGCGTACCGCCCTGGACCCTCGGGAAGCCATGAGCCGGGGTCCCTTCCGGAACCCGCGGGAACCCACGGGCCGGGGTCCCGTCCGGAACCCGCGGAATCCCGTGCGCGGGCGTCCCCTCGGCGCTCCTCGAAAAACCGTGCGGAAGCGTCCCGCCCGGGACGGACGGCATCCCGTGCGCGGGAGTACCCGCGGGCGCGCCCTCCGCCGGCCTCGCTCGCGGCCCCGCGTACCCCTGACGCTCGCCGCCGCCCTGACGCTCGCCGCCGCCTCGAAGACCGACGTCGCCCGGCCGACGGCCACCGCCGCCCGCGCCCCAGGGGCCGCCCTGCGGTCCCGGGGAAGCCGCGCCGGGGGCTCCGCTCACCGGCGGCGCCTGGTCGCCGGCCGGAGGTTCGGGTGCCCGGCGGCGTCCCAGGAGCCCCGGCCGGTTCTCCCGAGCGGAGGTGTCCGCGCCGGCGGGCTTGGGAGCGGGTCCGCGTCGGCTGTGGCGTCCCACGTCGCGCCTCAGCCTCCTGTGGTCTGGTCGGCGGTCTCGTCCCCGAGGACCCCGTCGGTCCGCTCGTCGGCCGCCGGCTTCGCGGTGTCCGCGAGGAGTTCACGGAACGCCGTGGCCACCGTCTCCGGATACTCCATCATCGCCACGTGACCCGCGTCCGGCAGGGTGAGCAGCCGGGAGTCACGGAAGGCGCGGGCGGCCCGCTGGGCCATGCGGTAGCCGACGAGTTGGTCCCGACCACCGTAGACCAGGAGCGTGGGTGCGAGAACCCGTTCGGCCTGTCGCCACAGCGCGTGCTGGCCGCCCAGCGTGTACGCGTTGACGATGCCGCGCGCGGAACGCGCCATCGCGTCCCAGAAGTACGGCAGTTGCAGCCGCCGCTCCATCTCCTCGACGGCGTTGCGGAAGCCCTCCTCGCTCACCCTCCCGGGGTCGCCGTAGCAGAGCGCGGTGACGCCGCGCACCCGCTGCTCCGCGGTCCACTCCCGGGTGAGCCGGGTGAACAGCGCCGCCACCCCCGGCACCGCCAGCAGCCCCGTCGGCACGGCGCTGCGCTGCACGCGGATCTCCGGCAGCGCCGGTGACACCAGGGTCAGCGTCCGCACCAGGTCGGGGCGCGCGGCGGCGACCCGGGTGGTGACGGCGCCGCCGAGCGAGTTGCCGAAGAGGTGCACGGGACCGCGCCCGGAAGCGTCGAGGTAGCGGATGACCGCGCGCGCGTGTCCGGTGATCGAGTAGTCGCCGTCGTCCGGCGGCGGGGAGTCGCCGAAACCCGGCAGGTCCAGCGCCTCGTTGTCGACCACGCCGTCCAGCAGCGGCATCAGCGCCGACCAGTTCTGCGAGGAACCGCCGAGGCCGTGGACGTAGAGGGCGGGCGGCAGTCCCTCGCGGGCGGGCGGGCGCGAGCGCACCGTCAGGGTGACGCCGGGCAGATGGACCGACCTCAGACGCTCACCGTCCGCGACCTTGACGGCCGAGACCTTCGGCAGCACGTTGGCGGGCGAGGCGGACGGCTGCTCGGTCGAAGACATGCGGCAATGTTACGAGACGATCACGCAGTGGTTCATGTGTTCGCCATCACAAGGGGGGTGGGTCGCTTCCCTCTCCGGGTACCCATGACCGCACCCACCGCCCCCACGGAGGGCCACGGAGGGCCCCGGACGACGCATGGCGTCCGGAACGGGTGTCTCCTACGCTCGTGGAGTGGGCACCCGCGTGTGGCCCCTGCACCTTCAGGGACGTTCGTAAGAAGGGAGCCCGGCATGACCGTCGATCCGACCGACCCCGAGACCTTCGAGGACGAGGCACAGGAAGCGGAGGAGTTCGACGTCGAGGCGCCGGACGCCGACGCGGCCGAGCAGAAGAAGGACATCGCGCCGGAGCGCGACGACCCGCTGACCGGCCACGACCCGGGCCGCGCCAACGAGGCCGACCTGGCGGAGCAGGCCCGGATCGTCTCCCACGACGAGGACGACTACCGCTGATCGGCCGGCCCGCCGCGCGACGACGGCGGCGGCGAAAAGGCCCGATGAGCAGGGACGAGCAGGAAGGAGGCGGATTTCTGCCCGGCCTGGACCCTTTTGAAACCTGTTGTGCGGCTTTCGTCACCGTCCGGTCCGTGAAATTCTGCGCTCGCACCGCACACAGCACGGTTACCGAAAAGTACGATGGCGGCGCGGCGCACACCGCACGAGGACGACTATGGGAGGCGGCGTGACAGCCATCGAGCAGACAGAGGCGGTACGCCCGCGGGGCACACGCCTTCCCCGCCGAGCCCGACGCAACCAGCTGCTGGGCGCCGCACAGGAAGTGTTCGTGGCCCAGGGGTACCACGCGGCCGCGATGGACGACATCGCCGAACGGGCGGGCGTCAGCAAGCCGGTGCTCTACCAGCACTTCCCGGGCAAGCTCGACCTCTATCTCGCCCTGCTGGACCAGCACTGCGAGGCCCTGATCCAGTCCGTGCGCCACGCGCTCGCCTCGACGAGCGACAACAAGCAGCGCGTGCGGGCCACGATGGACGCCTACTTCGCGTACGTCGAGGACGACGGCGGCGCCTTCCGCCTGGTCTTCGAGTCGGACCTGACCAACGAGCCCGCCGTGCGCGAGCGCGTCGACAAGGTCACCAACGAGTGCGCCGAGGCGATCTGCGACGTCATCGCCGAGGACACCGGCCTCTCGCGGGCCGAGTCGATGCTGCTGGCCTCCGGGCTGGGCGGGCTCGCGCAGGTGGTGGCCCGTTCCTGGCTGCACAGCGACCGCAGTGTGCCACGCGACCAGGCGGTGCAGCTGCTGACCTCGCTGGCCTGGCGGGGCATCGCCGGTTTCCCGCTGCACGGCACCGAGCAGCACTGACCGGCACGGCCGCGGGACGCACGGGACGCCTGTTCCCGTCGGCTGTTCGCTCCTGGCGTTCTCCGGCGGAGCGTGTACGTCCCCTCACCGGGCTAATGTGTGCTGGGTACGGCGCGGAAGATCGCGCACTTCACTGACCGTCGGAGGGACATAGCCGTGGAGGTCAAGATCGGCGTGCAGCACGCGCCCCGCGAGATCGTTCTGGAGAGCGGTCAGAGTGCCGAGGAGGTCGAGCGTGTGGTGGCCGAGGCACTGGCCGGCAAGTCGCAGCTGCTGAGCCTCGTGGACGAACACGGCCGCAAGGTCCTGGTGCCGGCCGACCGTCTCGCCTACGTCGAGATCGGCGAGCCGTCCCCGCGCAAGGTGGGCTTCGGCGCGCTGTAGGCCGCGGAGACGGGACGACGACGGACGACATACGGGAGGGGCCCGGCGGTGAGTCACCGCCGGGCCCCTCCCGTATGTCGTGCGCACGGGTGGAGCACAGTTCACCCACAGAGGGAGGGTTGTATTCCGCAGGTCAGGGGTAAGACGGCTGTGACCGTTTCGGGCAGGCCGGCCGCGTGGGAGGGACCCCGACATGCTCTTGGAAGCGCTCTGCGCCGCGATCCTCGGCCTCGCCCTGGCCTGGGCCGCCGCCCACCGGCTGCCGCACCGTCTCCCCGCCCGCGTCCTGGTGCTGCCGACGGGCATCGCCGGGGCTCTCTTCGGGGCGTTCGTCACGCACACCGCGCTGGGCGCCGCCGGTCTCCCGCTCGTCCTGCTGGGCTCGGCGGCCCTGTCCGCGTGCTCGTTGTCCCTGCTGCTGCGGCCCGCGACCAGGCTGCGCCGGCGCTCGGCCACCGCCTGAGCGCCCGCCTCCCGACCGCTGCCCGCGACCGCCGCTGCTGCCGGCAGCCGCGCGCGGGGCCACCGCACGCGGGCCACCGCACGCAGCCGTCGCGACGACCACAGGGGGCTGCCACCGGGCCGGCCCCGAGCCCTAGCCCGGTATCGGCCCCGCCCCCGAGCCCTGTATCGGCCCCGAGCCCGTCAGGTCAGGCCGCGAGCCCCAGGGCCGCCATCCGCTTGGTGTGGGCCTCGGTGATCCGGGAGAACATCCTGCCGACCTCGGCGAGGTCGAAGCCGTCCGCCACCCCGCCCACGAGCATCGTCGACAGCGCGTCCCGGTCGGCGACCACGCGCTGGGACTGGGACAGCGCCTCGCCCATCAGCCGCCGCGCCCACAGCGCGAGCCGCCCGCCCACGCGCGGGTCCGCGTCGATCGCCGCCCGCACCTTCTCCACCGCGAAGCCCGCGTGCCCGGTGTCGTCCAGCACCGCCAGCACCAGTTCACGGGTGTCGGAGTCGAGGCGGGCCGCGACCTCGCGGTAGAAGTCGCTGGCGATGGAGTCGCCGACGTACGCCTTGACCAGGCCCTCCAGCCAGTCCGAGGGGTCCGTCTGCTTGTGGAAGCCGTCGTACGCGGCCACGAAGGGCTCCATCGCCGCCGTCGGCTCCTCGCCGATCTCGGCGAGCCGGTCGCGCAGCCGCTCGAAGTGGTGGAACTCGGCCGACGCCATCTTCGCCAGCTCCGCCTTGTCCGCCAGCGTGGGCGCCAGCTTGGCGTCCTCCGCGAGCCGCTCGAACGCCGCCAGCTCGCCGTACGCGAGCGCGCCGAGCAGGTCCACGACCGCGGCGCGGTACTGCGGATCGGCGGCGGCCGTGGCCCAGTCCAGGGCGGCGACTCCGGTGGCCGCGGGGCCCTCCTCGGCTCCGGTGGTCTCGGCGGGGGCGTCTGCGGCGTTGCCAGGCTTGTCAGAGCTCGTCATGCAGCGCACAATAGCCCGCCCCTCGCCTGCGGGAAGGCCCCCGGTCGGCCCAGGTCGGCGCCCGAACGGCCGTCCTCGATCAGTGTGACGACGACTACGTGACCAAATCGGCCATCGCGTGTGCACGAATCCGGGGTATGGTGGTAATGCGCCTGCCGAGTATGTGACGTACGGGTACGTGACATCATCGTCGGGCCGCACGCATGAGGATGCCCGGTCGGTGGCCCGATCGGCTCCGACCCGACAGCCCTCCCTCCGTACGCCATGCTGCGTACGGATCCCGGAGGGGGACCCTCAGTGGTACGAGCGCTGGAGCGTCGACAGAGGTCCCGTGTCCTACGGCTCACCCGTAAGGCAGCCGACGTCCCCGACACGGTCCGGCACGACCCGCGCGCTCGCCTCGCACCACGCACACAGAAGAGGCAGCACCCTGACTACGACGTTCCGATCCCTCGGGATCCTCCCCGAGACCGCCGAAGCCCTCGAGGCCGTCGGCATCATCACTCCCTTCCCGATCCAGGAGCTGACGCTCCCCGTGGCCCTCTCGGGCACGGACGTGATCGGCCAGGCCAAGACCGGCACCGGCAAGACGCTGGGCTTCGGCCTCCCGCTCCTGGAGCGCGTGACCGTCCCCGCCGACGTCGAGGCGGGCCGCGCCGCGCCCGAGTCCCTGACCGACGCGCCGCAGGCCCTCGTCGTCGTCCCGACGCGCGAGCTGTGCCAGCAGGTGACCAACGACCTCCTGACCGCCGGCAAGGTGCGCAACGTGCGCGTCACCGCGATCTACGGCGGCCGGGCCTACGAGCCGCAGGTGGAGGCCCTGAAGAAGGGCGTCGACGTGATCGTCGGCACCCCGGGGCGGCTGCTGGACCTCGCGGGCCAGAAGAAGCTGAGCCTCAAGCACGTCAAGTGCCTGGTGCTGGACGAGGCCGACGAGATGCTCGACCTGGGCTTCCTGCCCGACGTCGAGAAGATCATCAACATGCTGCCGGCCAAGCGTCAGACCATGCTGTTCTCGGCCACCATGCCGGGGGCGGTCATCGGACTGGCCCGCCGCTACATGTCGCAGCCCACGCACATCCGCGCCACCTCGCCGGACGACGAGGGCGCGACGGTCGCCAACACCAAGCAGTTCATCTACCGCGCGCACAACATGGACAAGCCCGAGATGGTGGCGCGCATACTGCAGGCCGAGGGCCGGGGCCTGGCCATGGTCTTCTGCCGCACCAAGCGCACGGCGGCCGACCTGGCCGACCAGCTCAAGCAGCGCGGCTTCGCCTCCGGCGCCGTCCACGGCGACCTCGGCCAGGGCGCGCGCGAGCAGGCCCTGCGCGCCTTCCGCAACGGCAAGGTGGACGTGCTGGTCTGCACCGACGTGGCCGCCCGCGGCATCGACGTCGAAGGCGTGACGCACGTCATCAACTACCAGTCGCCGGAAGAGGAGAAGACGTACCTGCACCGCATCGGCCGCACCGGCCGCGCGGGCGCCAAGGGTACGGCGATCACCCTCGTCGACTGGGACGACATCCCGCGCTGGCAGCTGATCAACAAGGCGCTCCAGCTCGGCTTCAACGACCCGCCGGAGACGTACTCCACCTCTCCTCACCTCTTCACCGACCTCGGCATCCCCGAGGGCACCAAGGGTGTCCTCCCGCGCTCCGAGCGCACCCGTGCCGGGCTCGACGCGGAGGAGCTGGAGGATCTGGGCGAGCCGGGCGGCCGCGGTGGCCGTGCGCGCGGCGACCGGGGTGGTCGGGGCGGCCGGGACGAGTCCCGTTCCGCCGACCGCGAGCGTGCTCCCCGTACCCCGCGTCGTCGCCGCCGGATGCGCGGCGGTGCGCCGGTGGACGCCGACGGCACCACGACCACCACGACCGCCTCGCCCACCTCGGCCGAGTCCGTGACCGGCGGTGCGGACGGCACCGCCGTGGACACCGACGCCGCCCAGGGGCCCCGCACGCTGCGCCGTCGGCGCCGTACGCGCGGCGGCGAGCCCGCTCGCGGGCCGGTGACGCCCGCCGCCACGGCCGACGAGACCGCTGCCGCACCGGCCGTGGCGGGCACCGCGCCCGCGCTGCCGGAAGCCGCGGACGCCGTCGAGGCACCCGCGAAGCCGCGCCGTCGCCGCACCCGCAAGTCGGCCGAGCCGCAGGCCACCGCGGCCGACGCCACCCCGGTGATCGAGCCGACGGCCGCTGAGCCGACGGCCGCGGAGGCCGCCCCGGTGGCCGAGGCCCCGGCGGAGAAGCCGCGCCGACGCACCCGCAAGGCCACGACCGCGGCGGCCGAGACGGCGGTCGACACGGCGGAGGCGGCGACCGAGGCCGCGCCCGCGGCGACGGAGACCAAGCCGCGCCGCACCCGCAAGGCCGCCGCCAAGGCGGAGACCGCCGCCGACACCGCCGAGGGCACCGAGGCCGCTCCGGCCCCGGAAGCGGCCGAGGCGAAGCCGCGTCGTACCCGCAAGACGGCCGCCGCGAAGGCGGAAGCCGCCGCGGACACCGTCGAGGCGACCGAGGCCGCCGAGGCCAAGCCCCGGCGCACCCGCAAGACGGCCACCGCCAAGGCGGAGACCGCAGCCGACACGGCCGAAGCCACCGAGGCCAAGCCGAAGGCACGCCGCACCCGCAAGGCCGCCCCGGCCACCGAAACGGCCGGGACCGCCGGGACCACGGCCGACATCCCCGCCCAGTCGGCGCAGGAGTCGAAGACCGCCGAGGCGAAGCCGCGTCGTACCCGCAAGACGGCCACCGCCAAGGCGGAAGCCGCCGCCGACACCGTCGAGGCGACCGAGGCCGCCGAGGCCAAGCCCCGGCGCACCCGCAAGACGGCCACCGCCAAGGCGGAGACCGCAGCCGACACGGCCGAAGCCACCGAGGCCAAGCCGAAGGCACGCCGCACCCGCAAGGCCGCCGCCACCGCCGAGACCGCCGACGGCGCGGCCCCGGCACCGGATGCTGCCGAGGCCAAGCCCCGGCGCACCCGCAAGACGGCCGCCACCAAGGCGGAGACCGCAGCCGACACGGCCGAAGCCACCGAGGCCAAGCCGAAGGCACGCCGCACCCGCAAGGCCGCCCCGGCCACCGAAACGGCCGGGACCGCCGGGACCACGGCCGACATCCCCGCCCAGTCGGCGCAGGAGTCGGAGGCCGCGCCGCGGCGCCGGACCCGTAAGGCCGCCACCACGGTCGAGGCCCCCGCCGAGGCCGCCGACGCCAAGCCGAAGGTCCGGCGCACCCGCAAGACGGCCGCCGCTTCCGCCCGGACCGCGGACTCCGCGGACTCCGGCGAGAGCTGACCGACGCCGTTCCGACCGACCGTCGGCCCGGCCCGCCACCCGTGCGGGCCGGGCCGACGGCGTTCCGGCAGCGGGCAACGCGCCAGCCCGGTCGGGCCCTGTCACCGACCCGGCCGACCGCCCTGCCCCGCCCCCGCACGCACCCACGCACCGGCCAGGTCACACGCCCCGTCCGGGCCGCGCGCACCGGACTCCGCGTCTTCCACACGCAGCCCCATCGAGCAGCCCCCCGCTCTCAGCGACGTCTCCGGCCTCGGGCCCGGCCTCAGCGCCCCCGGCCTCGGGGCCCCGGGCCCCTGGACCCGAAGCCCCGGACCCCGCCCCCGCACGCCGCACCCCCCAGTCCCCTCCCGCTCACCCGGCCGCGCCTCACGCGCCCCCCGCCTCAGCCCCCTCCCCCGGCCGACCGCCCGATAGCCTCTGCCCGTGAGCAGGAACGCCGACTTCACCCCGCCCCCCGACGCCCGCACGTACCGGCTGCGCACCGCGCGCGGTGAGTTCGCCGTCGTCGACTCGCCCGTGGCCGGCGGGGTCGAGGCAAGGGGCACGGTGCTGATGCTGCCCGGCTTCACGGGGAGCAAGGAGGACTTCACGCTGCTGCACGAGCCGCTCGGCGCACGCGGGTACCGAACGGTCGCCGTGGACGGGCGGGGGCAGTACGAGTCCGACGGGCCCGCGCACGACGAGGCCGCCTACGCGCAGAGCGAGCTGGCCCGGGACGTGCTCGCGCAGGCCGCCGCTCTCGGAACCTCGGTGCACCTCCTCGGGCACTCCCTCGGCGGCCAGATCGCGCGGGCCGCCGTCCTCCTCGACCACGCGCCCTTCATGTCCCTCACGCTGATGTCCTCGGGCCCGGCGCGGATCTCCGTCTCCCAGCAGCAGCGGGTGAAGCTGCTGCGCGACGCGCTCGACACCATGACGATGGCCGAGGTCTGGGCGGTGATCCAGGCCATGGGGCCGCCCGAGGAGGTCGGCGCCCCGGCGCCCGCGCACGGCCCCGAGGACCCGGAACGACTGCGCGACCGCTGGCTGGGCACCAAGCCGGCCCAGCTGCTCGCGACCGGGCGTCAGTTGTGCACCGAGCCGGACCGGGTCGCCGAGCTCGCCGCCACGCCCCTGCCCTGCCACGTGCTCTCCGGCGCCTACGACGACACCTGGCCCGTCCCGCTCCTGGACGAGATGGCCGTGCGGCTGGGCGCGCGCCGGACCGTGATCGACGGCGCCGAGCACTCCCCCAACACCGACCGCCCCCTGCCGACCGCCCGCGCCCTCGCCGACTTCTGGGACGGCCTGCCCCGCCGGTCGTAGCCCCGGAGGGCAGCCGACCCCGCGCACCGAAGCGGACCGGCGCGGACCGACCCGCACCACCGCCCCGACGCGGACGGCGCGCACCGACCAGCCCCCTCCCCCGGCGCAGCCGCCCCGCCCCGCGGCCACCGCCCGCGTGCGGCTAGTACTGCGCCTGGAGGTGCTCCCAGAAGCCGTCCCGCAGCGCCCGCCGCAGGTCGGGCTGGCCGCGCAGCGAGTACTGCAGCAGGCCCTCGGCCTCCACCAGCAGGTCCTGGTCCACGGAGCCGGGGAGGTAGGGGTGCCCCGGGAGGAGTTCCACCAGGGACTCGCGGCCCCGGGCGGCCAGCCATTTCGCCGCGATCTGCGCGCCGACGAAGCGGACGTCCTCACGGGCGGGACGGGCGGCGTTCGTCACCTCGTACGCCTGAGCCGTGCGCCGGGAGACGTACGGCTTGAAGAAGTCCAGGTCGAAGGTGCGCTGGCTGTCGACCTCCCAGAGCAGCGGGTCGGCCTGGTTGCGGCCCTCGGGCGCCTCGATGCCCCACAGGTGGACGCGTGCGCCGTACCCCTGGGCGGCCTCGACCGCCGACACCAGATCCTCGTCCCCGCCGAGCAGGGCCACGTCGCTGATCGCGCGGTGCCGGGCCAGGGACTCCAGGTCGGAGCGGATGAGGGAGTCGACGCCCTTCTGCTGGTTGTTGGCGTTGAGGTTGCCCAGGCGGACCTTGACGTCCGGCAGCTCGGCGATGGACTGCTGCTCGGCGGTGTGGATGCGGCGCCGGGCCCCGTCGTACCAGTAGACCCGCAGCAGGCGGCTGTCCGCGAAGATGGTGCGCGCCTTGTCGATGAGCGCATCGATCAGGCCCTCGGCGTCCAGGTCGAAGGCGCGGCGGTCCTCGGTCCCGGCCACCAGACGCCCCGCCGCCGCGTAGAGGTAACCGGCGTCGACGAAGATCGCGTGGGTCGAGGGCGTCTTCGCCACCTCGGCGAGCATGCGTTCGAGCAGCTCGTTGGTGCGATCGATGCGGGCGTTCAGGGACGCGAGGTCGTCGTTCATCACCTCCCATTGTCCCGGCGGTCACGCTGCGAACACAACTGGTCCCGGTCAGTCTTGTATCGAACACCCAGTGCTCCGCGAGCGAGCGACTTACCGGTCAGTAATTAGCCGTTCGAAAAATTTCTTTAGCGTAGGGAATGTTTGTAACACGAACCCCGTTGACTATGAACGACTCCCCGGGCACCGACGACCCGGGAGCCACACCAGTAGTTCTCCTCAGGAGGATGACCAGATCAAGGGAGAGGCCATGCGCTTTGAAGTCATGCGACTCGACGACGTCGACGGGACCCCCGTGGACACGACCGTCGTGGACGCCGCCTCCGTGAACCGCATCGTTCAACAGGCCGCCGCCATCGGGCAGCGCCTGTGGATCCGCCCCGCCGACACCTCGGCCTTGTAGCGCGGACACACCCCCGCACGCACCGGGGCCCCCGCACGGCATTCCGTGCGGGGGCCCCGTTCGCCGTACTCACGCCCCTCGGACGACCTGCGTGACCCCGTTGATGATCTGCTGCACCGCGATCGCGGAGAGCATCATGCCCGCGAGCCGGGTCACCAGCACCACGCCACCGTCCTTGATGACACGGATGATCAGCAGCGAGTACCGCATCACCAGCCACAGCACCACGTGGATCGCGAGGATCGCCGTCCACACCGAGACCTGCGCCGTCACGCTGTCGGCCTTCTCCACGGCCAGGATGACCGAGACGATCGCTCCGGGACCGGCGAGCAGCGGCATGCCCAGCGGCACGAGCGCGACGTTGACGTCCTTGGTCTGCTTCGGCTCGTCCGTCTTGCCGGTGAGCAGGTCGAGCGCGATCAGCAGGAGCAGCAGCCCGCCCGCGATCATCAGCGCGGGCACGGAGACGTGCAGGTAGTCGAGGATCCGGTGCCCGAGGAGCCCGAACACGGTGATCACGCCACCGGCGACGCAGACGGCCTGGAAGGCCATCCGCTTCTGCACCTTGGCGGGTCGGCCGGAGGTCAGCGCGAGGAAGATCGGGGTGATCCCGGGGGGATCCATGATGACAAAAAGGGTCAGGAAGAGGGAGCCGAAGACGGCGATGTCGAACATGGGTGAGCTACTGGCCTTGCGGGAGAGATGAACGTGGACGTACGGGGAGTGCGGTTCAGACCCCGCCGGCGCCCGGCACCGGGAAGGCCCCGAACGCCCGCCGCGTGATCTCCCCGTACACCTCGGGGTCCGTCGTGTACTCGCCGAGCAGGCAGGTCTTCCGGCTGCCGTGGTAGTCGCTGGAGCCGGTCACCAGGAGCCCCAGCTCCCCGGCGAGCCCGCGCAGCCGCGCCCGCGTGTCCGCGTCGTGGTCCATGTGGTCGACCTCGATGCCGTCGAGCCCGGCGGCGGCCAGGTCGGCGATGGTGGCCTCCGGCACCGTGCGTCCGCGCTTGGCGGCGGCCGGGTGGGCGAAGACGGCCACACCGCCGGCCGCCTTGATCAGGCGCAGCGCCTCGAAGGGGTCGGTCTCGTGCTTCTCCACGAAGGCCCGGCCGCCGTCGGCCAGCCAGTCCTCGGTGAAGGCGTCGCTCACGGTCGGTACGACGCCCAGCTCGACCAGGGCGGTGGCCACGTGGGGCCGGCCGACCGAGCCGTCGCCGGCGATGCGCGCGACCTGCTCCCAGGTCACCGGCACGCCCAGCGCGTTGAGCTTGGCGACCATGCCCTTGGCGCGCGGCACCCGGTCGTCCCGGACCAGCTCGCGCTCGGCGAGCAGGGCGGGCTCCTCGGGGTCGAACAGGTAGGCCAGCATGTGCATGCTGATGCCGTCGACGCGGCAGGACAGCTCGGCGCCGGTGACGAGGGTCAGCCCCTCGGGCAGCGCGGCGACGGCCTCGGCGTGACCGCGGGTGGTGTCGTGGTCCGTCAGCGCGACGACGTCCAGCCCGGCCGTGGCGGCCTTGCGGACCAGCTGGGCCGGGGTGTCCGTGCCGTCGGACGCGGTGGAGTGGGTGTGCAGATCGATGCGCACGACGCTGACTCCAAGCGGTGACGGGACGGAAGGGGACGCTCAAGGATAACCGGAACTCGGACCGCCGCTGTCACACCTGAAACGGGCCTGCGCCTACTACCGACGGGCGTCACCGCCGCACCCCACCCGGACCGCGCCCGGGTGCCGGACCCGCCGGGCGGGCCGGACCCACCGCCCCACCACACCCGGACCGCATCCCGTCGTCGGACCCGCCGGGCGGGCCGGTCATCGCCGCCGGAGCGGGCCCCGCGAGCCGGGGCTACGGCTGGATCAGCCGCGGGGACAGCGCGCCGCACGGCACCAGGTCCACCTCGGCGCCCGCGTCCCGCAGGTCGGTCAGCACCAGCTCCTCGTACATCAGCAGCCCGGACTGCTCCGGCCACGCGACGGCCCACAGCCACATCCCCAGGGCCTCGCCGGCGAAGACGGCGCGGTCGACGGGGCCGCCGGAGACGTGCCAGAGGGGGGTGGGACGGCCGGCGGCCAGCACCTTCGCCTGGGGCGGCTTCTCGACGTCCATGTACGGGCCGGGGTCCGGGGCGTCGATGCCCGCGTAGCGCGCGCCGAGACCGACGCCGAGTTCCTCCGCGACCAGGATCAGCTCGCCCGTCCCGCCGAGGGGCCCGGGGCCGGAGCAGGCCACGGCGGTCGCCCGGCCCCCGCTGCGGTCGTCGCCCGCGCAGGCCACACCCGTGAACAGCCAGCCGACCGGCAGCGGCCACGGCATCCACACCGGGACCTGCGTGCGGTGCACCACGACGCCGAGCGCCTCGACGCTGGGCGGGAGCACGGGCTGCAGCGGATGCACCGTGCCGTGCAGATCGCACTGCCAGGAATCGGCGAAGAGGCCGGGAGCCCTGACCCGGCCACCACACTTCGGGCAACTGGGTTCGCCCCTCATAGAGCCCCACGGTCCTACCCTCGCTCGCCCACGTCAAGGACGATCACCCATCCGGGCGGAAGGGCTGACCGGCGGAAATAGATGTAGCTTGCATTAGTTAGCATCGCTAACTTACTATGTGCATACACCAACTACCTCGTCGGCATTGGAGCACTGCATGGACCCCTTCGACGCGGGTGCGGGCGGCATCCTGCGGCAGCCCAAGGCGGTGTGGGCGACCGCCGGCGCGTCCGTCGTGGCCTTCATGGGCATCGGACTCGTCGACCCGATCCTGCCGTCCATCGCCCAGGGTCTGGACGCGAGCGCCAGCCAGGTCTCCCTCCTGTTCACCTCGTACTTCCTCATCACCGCCCTCGCGATGCTGGTCACCGGCTTCGTCTCCAGCCGCATCGGCGGCCGCAGGACGCTGCTGCTCGGCCTCGCCCTCGTGGTGGTCTTCGCGGGCCTGGCGGGCACCTCCGACACGGTCGGCCAGCTCGTCGGCTACCGGGCGGGCTGGGGGCTGGGCAACGCGCTGTTCGTCTCCACGGCCCTCGCGGTGATCGTCGGCGCGGCGGCCGGCGGCAGCGCGGCGGCGATCCTGCTCTACGAGTCGGCCCTCGGGCTCGGCATGGCCTGCGGCCCGCTGGTGGGCGCGCTGCTCGGCGACGCCAGCTGGCGCTACCCCTTCTTCGGCACGGCGTTCCTGATGGCGATCGGCTTCCTGTGCATCACGGCGTTCCTCAAGGAGCAGCCGAAGCCGGCCCGCAGGACCTCGCTGCTGGACCCGGTCAAGGCACTGGGCCACGGCGGTCTGGCCTCCGCCGCGGTCTCGGCGTTCTTCTACAACTACACGTTCTTCACCGTGCTGGCCTTCACCCCGTTCGTGCTGAACATGACGCCGTACAGGTCCGGCGCCGTCTTCTTCGCCTGGGGCGTGCTGCTCGCCGTCTTCTCGGTGCTCGTGGCGCCGCGCATGCAGAAGCGGTTCGGCTCGCTGAAGGTGCTCGGCGGCTCGCTGGTGCTGCTCGCCGCCGACGTGCTCGTCCTGGGCTACGGCAACCACACCGCGGCGGTCGTCTGCACGATCCTGTCCGGAGCGTTCATCGGCGTGAACAACACCGTCTACACCGAGCTGGCCCTCGGGGTGTCGGACGCGCCGCGTCCGGTGGCGAGCGCGGGCTACAACTTCGTGCGCTGGTTCGCGGCGGCCGCGGCGCCCTACTTCGCGCCGAAGATCGAGGAGTGGACCGACGTCCACATCCCCTTCGTGGTGGCGGCGGTCACCGCCGTGCTGGGCGCCGTCGTCGTCCTCGTACGACGCCGATCGCTCACCTACGAGGCGGAGGAGCTGGAGCCGAGGCACGCGACCGAGGACGGGGTCACCGTCTTCGCCAACTGACGAACGGCGACGGTGAGTTGCGTCACTCCAGCGAGGCGGACCTGCGGGACGGATCGCGCAGGTCCGTCCCCTGCGTCAGCCAGCGCTCCTGGAGGGCCTGCGCCCCGTGCACACGCTTCCAGGCGGCCTCGTTCGGCGTCATCGGCAGCAGCGGCAGGAACCGCACGGGGTCCAGCGGCGCGTCCAGCTCCAGGTCCTCCACCAGACCGCCCGGCTCGGCGACCAGGACCGAGGTGAAGGGGGCACCGGGCCACAGCGCCTCGCCGACGTCCAGCGACGCGCCCGGCGCCACGACCACACCCTCCACCTGCGGCGACGCGGCCAGCACGGCGAGCGGGCGGAGCACCTTGTCGGTGTCCGCCCGGCCGGAGCGGACGGAGAGGACCAGTTCGGCGCGGGGGCCCTTGACCGGGTCGGCGAGCACGGCCGTGGGATCGGCCATGGGCTGCGCGGACATGCCCAGGGTGGCGTACCGGACGATGTCGCCCTCCTGGCCGCCGCCCGGGAAGCGCAGCACCTCGATACGGTCGGTGCCGAGGAAGGTGACCGCCGCGCGCGCGTCCGGTTCGCCCAGGGCGCTGAGCAACCGGGCCTCGACCAGAGGAAGAACATCAACCATGCGGCGAGCATAGAACTCGTCAGCGGGAGGCAAAGCGGCGCCTTGACACGTCGGTGGCTGATACTCTGAGCCAGCGATTCGGGGCAGCACGCAGCAGCGTCGCGATCAGCACCCCGACGCCTGAAGACTCCCCTACGGGGAACCCTCCTAAACGGAGGGAATCGATCGTCCCTCACGAGGGACCGGCCGGAGGAGGTGGGGCTGGCATGGACCGAAGTCGACCGTGCAGTACCACCCGCTCTTCCGGCCGCTGACGCAGCCGCCCCGGCTCACCGCCCCCGCGGCCTCCCGTCTCCCGCGCGCCCGCATTCGGAAGAGCACTTCGTCTCGTTTTGCCTGATCCGGCCCCTCGGCCTCGTCATCGACGTCGCCCGGTCCGGGTCTGCCGCTGAATCAGCAGCGAAGCCGGCCACCGCGACGGTGCGGTGCTCCCCGCTTTGTGGACGTGCCGAGCACGTACGGCCAGGACGTCCTCATTCCGGGTGGTTCCACCCGCCGCCGGCCCCGTTCGCTGCCCGTCGCGAAGGAGCCTGCCATGTCGATGATCCGTGACCTGCGCGCCGCGGTCCGCCCGTCCCGCGTCTCACTGCGCAAGGACAGTGGCGTCTACGACACCACCCGCGACCCGGAGACCGCCTCCGCCGTCGTCGACTGCGCCGTCTACCGTGACGGCGCGCGCGTCGAGACGGACGCGCCGCTCAGCCCGCACCAGGCGATGCGCCAGGTGCGCCGGGACGGCGGGTTCGTGTGGATCGGCCTGCACGAGCCGACCGAGGACGAGTTCGCCGGTATCGCGCGGGAGTTCGGACTGCACCCGCTGGCCGTGGAGGACGCCGTCCAGGCCCACCAGCGCCCCAAGCTGGAGCGCTACGACGACTCCCTGTTCACCGTCTTCAAGACCATCCACTACGTCGACCACGACGAACTGACCGCCAACAGCGAGGTCGTCGAGACCGGCGAGGTCATGTGCTTCACCGGACGGGACTTCTTCATCACCGTCCGGCACGGCGGACAGGGCTCGCTGCGGGCGCTCAGGCGCCGGCTCCAGGACGACCCGGAGCTGCTGCTCAAGGGCCCCTCGGCGGTGCTGCACGCCATCGCCGACCACGTGGTCGACGGCTACATCGCGGTCGCCGACGCGGTGCAGGACGACATCGACGAGGTCGAGACGGAGGTGTTCTCGCCGGGCCGCAAGGGCACCCCGCGCGGCACCGACGCCGGCCGGATCTACCAACTCAAGCGCGAGGTGCTGGAGTTCAAGCGCGCGGTCTCCCCGCTGCTGCGTCCGATGCAGCTGCTGAGCGAACGGCCGATGCGGCTGATCGACCCGGAGATCCAGAAGTACTTCCGGGACGTGGCCGACCACGTGGCCCGGGTGCAGGAACAGGTCGTCGGCTTCGACGAGCTGCTCAACTCCATCCTCCAGGCCAACCTCGCCCAGGCGTCCGTCGCCCAGAACGAGGACATGCGCAAGATCACCTCGTGGGCGGCCATCATCGCCGTACCGACGATGGTGTGCGGGGTGTACGGCATGAACTTCGACCACATGCCGGAGACCCACTGGAAGTACGGATATCCCATGGTCATCGGCGTCACCGTGGCCATCTGCCTGGGCATCCACCGCACCCTCAAGCGCAACGGCTGGCTCTGAACCCGCCACGGCGCCCGTGGATAGGCTGAGCGCATGACAAGCGAGCTGCTCGACCAGGCCCTCGTCGAGGAGGCCACGAAGAAGTCCGGCCTCATCTGGGTCAGGGGACCCGGGGTGCCCGCCCGCGCGCTGTGGCACGTCTGGCACGAGGGCGCGGCGCTCGTCGTCGGCGACGGTCCCGGCGAGCAGCCGCTGCCCGCCCTGGCCGACGGCGTCACGGCCGACGTGACCGTGCGCAGCAAGGACAAGGGCGGCCGGCTGGTCTCCTGGACGGCACGGGTCGTGGAGCTGCCGTCCGGGTCCGAGGCGTGGCAGGCGGCCGTCGCCGACCTCAAGGGCAAGCGGCTCAACGCCCCGGACGGCGAGGCGATGACCGACCGCTGGGCGCGCGAGTGCCGGGTGCTGCGTCTGGAGCCCACGGGGAGCACCGCGCCGATGCCCGACGGTTCGCTGGCCGAGGCGCCGCTGCCGAGCCCGGCGACGACGCGCGGGCCGGTCCCGGCGGGGCTGCCCCGGCTGCTGCTCAAGCGGCGGAAGCGGCGCTAGCGGCGCTAGCGGCGCTAGCGGGTCACGACGTCGGCAGCTGTTTGCCGTAGTCGAGGGTGTCGTCCTTGGCCGGTTCCTCGAGCGCGAAGTCCGTGTTCCAGTCCGAGAAGCCGATCGTGCCGGCGCTGCCCGCGCGCACCAGGCGCAGCGGGTACGGCGTGCCCTCCAGGGAGACGTCCAGGGAGCCGCCGGCGCCCTCGTCGCCGCTGATCCGGATGGTGCGTACGCCCGCCTGCTCGTGGCGGCCGTCCTTCTCCACCGTGCCGTGCAGGGCGAGCAGACCGTCCAGGAGGACGTCCTTGTCGGTGAAGCCGCTGAACTTCTTGTACACCGGGTCGCTCTCGGGCACCTTCACGTACTTGCCCGCCAGCTTCTCGGCGGCCTTGGCGTCCCCGCCGTCGTGACTCCAGAACCCGGCGTCGGCCTTGAGGAAGAGCTGGTCGCCGACGCGCAGCAGCCCGAAGGTCGCCCCCTCGGCGGCCACCGACCCGGTCCCCCCGTCGGACTTCAGCCGCATGTCGAGGGTGTAGGTGCTGCCGGCCGCCTCCACCGACCCGTGCAGGCGGACGGAGTCCGCGGCCCCGGCGGCCGAGCGGGCCTTCGTGTGGATCTCGTCGGCGGAGAGCTTGCCGAGGCCGTTGGTGCCCGCGTCGGGGTCCTCGCTGCTGCATCCCGTCAGCCCCGCTCCCGCCACCGTCAGGGCGCACACGGCGCCGATCAGTGCGGCCCTGCTCAGTCGGCGCCGGGGAGTCACGAACACAGGAAGGGCTGCCTTTCTGACATGGGCGGACACGGAGCCGGCCGGGCACCCGGGAGCTGTCGGACGGACCCTGGCGGCGTACCGCAGCGTACCGGGGCCCCGGACGGCGAACGGAGCCAGTCCGTCCGGAGCGGCCACCAGGGCGGAGCCGTTCGGGACGGGCTAGCCTGAAGCCCGTCCGAGCGGGCAATTCGGAAAAGGAACACCGTACGAAACAGCTCTCACACCGTGGGCCGATCAGCCCTCACCCGTGGTGAGCGACGCTTAGGAAAAGGAGCCGCGGCCATGGCAGCGGGCGCCCCCCGGATCTTCGTCTCCCACCTCTCCGGCATCGCCGTCTTCGACCCGGCCGGCGATCAGGTGGGGCGTGTCCGCGATCTGGTCGTCATGCTCCGCGTCGGCCGCAAACCCCCGCGGGTGCTCGGCCTGGTCGTCGAACTCACCACCCGCCGCCGCATCTTCCTGCCCATGACCCGGGTCACCGGCATCGAGTCCGGCCAGGTCATCACCACCGGCGTGCTCAACGTCCGGCGCTTCGAGCAGCGGCCCACCGAGCGCCTGGTCTTCGGTGAGCTGCTCGACCGGCGGGTCACCCTCACCGAGACGGGCGAGGAGGTCACCGTCCTCGACCTGGCCGTGCAGCAGTTGCCGGCCCGCCGGGACTGGGAGATCGACAAGGTCTTCGTCCGCAAGGGGAGGAAGGGCGGCGCCTTCCGGCGCAACAAGGGAGAGACGCTGACCGTGGAGTGGTCCGGCGTGACCGGCTTCTCCGTGGAGGAGCAGGGGCAGGGCGCCGAGAACCTCCTCGCCACCTTCGAGCAGCTGCACCCCGCCGACCTCGCCAACGTCCTGCACCACCTGTCCGCCAAGCGCCGCGCCGAGGTCGCCGCCGCGCTCGACGACGACCGGCTGGCCGACGTGCTGGAGGAGCTGCCGGAGGACGACCAGATCGAGATCCTCGGCAAGCTCAAGGAGGAGCGCGCCGCGGACGTGCTGGAGGCGATGGACCCCGACGACGCGGCCGACCTGCTGGGCGAGCTGCCCGAGGCGGACAAGGAGCGGCTGCTGAGCCTGATGCAGCCCTCCGACGCGGCCGACATGCGGCGGCTGATGGCGTACGAGGAGCACACGGCCGGCGGTCTGATGACGACCGAGCCGATCGTGCTGCGGCCCGACGCCACCGTCGCCGACGCCCTGGCCCGCATCCGCAACCCCGACCTGTCCCCGGCGCACGCCGCCCAGGTCTACGTCTGCCGCCCGCCCGAGGAGACGCCGACCGGCAAGTACCTGGGGACGGTCCACTTCCAGCGCCTGCTGCGCGACCCCCCGTACACGCTGGTCGGCTCGATCATCGACGACGACCTGCAGCCGCTGGACCCGGACGCCGCGCTGCCCGTCGTCGCCGGGTTCTTCGCCACGTACGACATGGTCGCGGCGCCCGTCGTGGACGACTCCGGGTCGCTGCTGGGCGCGATCACGGTGGACGACGTGCTGGACCACATGCTGCCCGACGACTGGCGGGAGACCGAGTACCACCTGGAGGAGACGGACCGGGAGGTGAGCGCCGATGGTGTCTGAGCGCGAGACGACGACCCGTGAGCGTGCCGCGTCGGGGGCCACCGCCTCCTCCAGGGCGCGGACCCGGCTGGACCAGCCCCGTCCGCCGCGCCGCCGGCTGCTGCCCGAGTGGGACCCGGAGTCCTTCGGCCGGCTCTCGGAGCGCGTCGCGCGCTTCCTGGGCACCGGGCGGTTCATCGTCTGGATGACGGTCGTCATCATCATCTGGGTGGTGTGGAACGTGTCCGCGCCGAGCGGTCTGCGCTTCGACGAGTACCCGTTCATCTTCCTGACGCTGATGCTCTCGCTGCAGGCTTCCTACGCGGCCCCTCTGATCCTGCTCGCGCAGAACCGGCAGGACGATCGGGACCGGGTCAATCTGGAGCAGGACCGCAAGCAGAACGAGCGGTCGATCGCCGACACCGAGTACCTGACGCGGGAGATCGCCGCCCTGCGGATCGGCCTCGGCGAGGTCGCGACGCGGGACTGGATCCGCTCCGAGCTGCAGGATGTTCTCAAGGAGCTGGAGGAGCGGCGGGACGGCCACCGTCCCGAAGGCGGGGTATTCCCGGCGGATCGGTCCGCGGGGCGTGACGTACACGACCGCTGACGGGGCTTTCCGCCTCCGGTGGGCGGCGCCGTACCATCGTGTCCATGGCTACGGAAGACGCGGTGCGCGAAGCGCTGGCGACGGTGAACGACCCTGAGATCAACCGGCCCATCACCGAACTCGGGATGGTCAAGTCGGTGGCGATCGGTGCGGACGGAGCGGTCGCGGTCGCCGTGTACCTGACGGTCTCCGGCTGCCCCATGCGGGACACCATCACCCAGCGCGTGACCGAAGCGGTCTCGCGGGTGGAGGGGGTCACGCGCGTCGACGTCGAGCTGGACGTGATGAGCGACGAGCAGCGCAAGGAGCTGGCGACCGCGCTGCGCGGCGGCCAGACCGAGCGCGAGGTGCCCTTCGCCAAGCCCGGCAGCCTGACCCGGGTCTACGCGGTCGCCTCCGGCAAGGGCGGTGTCGGCAAGTCCTCGGTGACGGTGAACCTGGCGGCGTCGATGGCGGCGGACGGTCTGAAGGTCGGTGTCGTGGACGCCGACATCTACGGCCACTCCGTGCCGCGGATGCTGGGCGCCGACGGGCGGCCCACCCAGGTCGAGAACATGATCATGCCGCCTTCGGCCAACGGCGTGAAGGTCATCTCGATCGGCATGTTCACCCCGGGCAACGCGCCGGTCGTCTGGCGCGGCCCGATGCTGCACCGCGCCCTCCAGCAGTTCCTGGCGGACGTGTACTGGGGCGACCTGGACGTCCTGCTGCTGGACCTGCCGCCCGGCACCGGCGACATCGCGATCTCGGTGGCGCAGCTCGTGCCGAACGCCGAGATCCTGGTCGTGACGACGCCTCAGCAGGCGGCCGCCGAGGTGGCGGAGCGGGCGGGCGCCATCGCGGTGCAGACCCACCAGAAGATCGTCGGCGTGGTCGAGAACATGTCCGGGCTGCCCTGCCCGCACTGCGGCGAGATGGTCGACGTGTTCGGCACGGGCGGCGGCCAGCTGGTCGCCGACGGCCTGACCCGCACGACCGGCGCCTCGGTGCCGGTGCTCGGCTCCATCCCCATCGACGTCCGGCTGCGCGAGGGCGGCGACGAGGGCAAGCCGGTCGTCCTGTCCGACCCGGACTCCCCGGCGGGCGCGGCGCTGCGCGCGATCGCGGGGAAGCTGGGCGGGCGTCAGCGAGGCCTGTCCGGGCTGTCGCTGGGAATCACCCCGAAGAACAAGTTCTGACCTCGCGTACGGAGGTCGGGGGCGCTGTCCGGGCGGACGGCGCCCCTTGCCGCGTCCGGGGTCAGGCGTACGAGGCGATGTCCTTCACCACGGCGAAGGCCAGCCCGTAGGCGCTCATCCCCCGCCCGTACGCGCCGAGGTGGACGCCCTGCTCGGTGGAGCCGGCCAGCACCCAGCCGAACTCGGACTCCCGGTAGTGGAAGGACGTGGGCACGCCGTCGACGGGGAGGGACAGCGTCGTCCAGTCCGGCCCGTCGAGGTCGTCGGCGAGGACCCACGCGGTCTCCGTCTGCTGCTCCAGCCAGTCGTCGCGCAGGGAGTGGTCCATCTGGCCGGGCCAGGTGAACGACAGCAGCCCCACGCCGGCCAGCCAGGCCGCTGAGGACACCGAGGTGGCCTCCAGCAGACCGGTGCCGTCGGCGCTGCGCCGGTCGGGGTTGGCCGCGACGGTCACGACGACCGCGAACTTCTCCTTGGCGTCCTGGTCGTCGCCGGACACGTGCTCGTTGCGCACCGACGGTTCGTCGCCGTGCCCGGTCGAGCCGTGCTCCACGGTCCCGTCGGCCGCCGTGCCGACCTGCATCAGCCAGCGCCGCCCCGTGAAGGCCTCGTCGAGGCCGTACCACGGGAAGGGCGCACGCAGGTAGCCGTCGATCGTCCGCCGGGCGGAGGGGACCTCTTGTCCGTCCTCCGCGCCCGGCGTCTGCGCGACCGCCTGACTCGTCGTCTCCATGTGCCCGGACGCCTCCTCGCTCTCGTCGGTCCGGAACGGCCCGCCCCCCTTCGGGCGCACTCGTCCGGTCCGCACAACAACTCGGGCAGCATAGCCACACCACCGGCGGCAGGCGGGAAACCGCCGGGCGCGTGGGTCGCGTGGGCGTCGTCTTCAGGCCCTGTGCGCCCCGTCCGGAGTGTGAGACACGTCACGCATGGCACAGATGGCTCATACGTCGCCGGCGCTCGCGGCGCGGGGTCGGCTCAGGTGGCGTCGGCGTCGAAGGGCGGACGGTCGTCGCGGGCCGGGGTCTCCGGCTTCTTCGACATGTCGATCCGGCCACCCGTTGAACCGGAGGAACCGGACGAGGAGGAGGTCCCGGACGACGACTCGGACTCCCGGCCGTGCACCGCGTCGGTGACCTCGGCCATCTCCTTCTTCAGGTCGAAGCCGTTGCGGATCTCCTTGAGCCCCAGCTCGTCGTTGTCCAGCTGCTTGCGGATGAACGTCTTGGGGTTGAGGTCCTCGAACTCGAAGTCCTTGAACTCGGGGCCCAGCTCCTGCCGGATGTCCTGCTTGGCGCTGTCCGAGAACTCCCGGATCTTCCGGATGGTGCGGGAGACGTCCTGGATGACCTTGGGGAGCTTGTCCGGACCGAAGACGAGCACGGCGAGGACGACGAGTGTCACCAGCTCGAGTGCGCCTATGTCATTGAACACCTGAAGCTCCTTGGGATGTCCGGGCCGCCCCCACGGTACCCGCCGATCCCGTCCGACCGGTACCGTCCCGTGAGCCCCGAGTGGGTGTATGCGCGCGCTTTCCGAATTGTTTGCCTTCCTTGCCCCTTGTCGGGACTGCGCCGCGGTCAGTCGCCGCCGGAGGAGCCGAGGACCAGTGAGACGTGCGTCTCCTTGCCGTCCCGCTCCAGCGTCAGCTCCAGGCGGTCGCCGGGGCGGTGGGCGCGGGTCTTGACGATCAGCTCCTCGCCGGAGTGCACGCGCCGGCCGTCGACGGCGGTGATCACGTCCCCGGCCCTGATGCCCGCCTCGGCGCCCGGGCCGCCCGGGGTGACCGGGGAGCCGCCGTCGCTGCCCTTGGCGGCCACGCGGGCGCCGTCGCCGGAGTAGGCCATGTCGAGGGTGATGCCGATGACCGGGTGGGTGGCGCTGCCGGTGTTGATCAGCTCCTCGGCCACGCGCTTGCCCTGGTTGATCGGGATGGCGAAGCCGAGCCCTATCGAGCCGGCCTGCCCGCCGTCCGACTCGGTGCCGCCGCCGTCGGCCGACCGGATGGCGGAGTTGATGCCGATGGCCCGGCCCCGGGCGTCCAGGAGGGGGCCGCCGGAGTTGCCCGGGTTGATCGGCGCGTCGGTCTGCAGGGCGTCGACGTACGACACGTCGCTTCCGTCGCCCTCCTCGCCGCCGGCCGTGATGGGCCGCTCCTTGGCGCTGATGATGCCGGAGGTGACGGTGCCCGCCAGGTCGAAGGGGGCGCCGATAGCGACGACGGGGTCGCCGACCCGCACGTTGTCGGAGTTGCCGAGGGGCAGGGGGGTCAGGCCGCTGACGCCCTTGACCTTCACCACGGCCAGGTCGTAGCCGCCGTCCCGGCCGACGACCGTGGCCTCGGCGGTGTCGCCGCTGTTGAAGGTGACGGTGATCTCGCCGCCGGTGCCGGCCGGCTCCACGACGTGGTTGTTGGTGAGGATGTGACCGCGGTCGTCGAGGACGAAGCCGGTACCGGTGCCCGCGGCGTCGCCGCCGTTCACATGCAGGGTCACCACGCCGGGCAGGGCGCGGGCGGCGATCCCGGCCACGCTGTCCGGCGCCCGCTCGGCGGACTCCTTGCCGGCCTGCGGCAGTTCCACGGTGCCGATGCCGCCGTTGCGTTCGAGGTAGGTGCCCAGGGCGCCGCCGACGCCGCCGGAGACCAGCGCGATGATCAACGCCCCGCCGACCATCGACCTCCTGACCCGCCTGCGCCGCTGGTCCCGCGAGGGCACGGCCGCGCCGTTCTGCTGGAGGGCCGCGGCGGCGGAAGCCGCCCAGGGGTCGTAGCGCCCCCAGGGGTCGGCGCTCCCTCCGTCACCACCGGCAGCCGACGCGGCGGGCCGCGGGGCGTCCGCGTGGGCCGCCTGGGCGGGCACGGGCGCCGCGCCCGGGGGCGGGGTCTGGGACGGTACGGGCGCCGCGCCCGGGGGCAGGGCCTGGGACGGTACGGCGGCGGCCGGGTGGGCGGCACCGGCAGGGGCGGCGCCGGGACCCGGCGCCGGGTGGGCCGCGGGCGGCGGGGTGTCCGCGAAGGCCGGGTCGGGTCGCGCGCCCGGGGGCGGCGCCACGGGGCCGTCGCCGGTGTGGGAGGCCGCCGCGACCGTGCCGTGCGCCGGGGTGGTCGCCGGGTGCTGCACCGGCGGTGCGGGGGCCCACGGACCCGGCTCACCGTAGGGAGGGGTGCTGTACGGGTCGGGGTCGTGCAGCGGCTTGGGGCGCCCGGCGGTGTGCGCGGCGCCCGTGGGGACGCCGGGCGGGTCGTCGGTCGCCTGCGTGCCGCCGGGTCGCGCCGCGTCGGTCCCGTCGTCGGACGCGGCGGCGGGCGTGGAAGTGGGCCCCGCGGTGAGGGCGGGGTCGGCGACGGTGGCGGGGGTGCCGCCCTCGCCCGTTCCCGGTTCGGTGTCCCCGCCCGTGGCCGTGCGGGGGCCCGCGGCATCGGTGGCGCGCGCACGCTCGTCCGTGTCCTCGGTGCCGGGACCGTGCGGGTCGGTCCGGTCGGCGCCAGGACCGGGCAGCCCCGTCTCCCCGGCCCCGGGGAGACGCGGATCGGAGTCATCCGGACCGGGGTCCCGAGGTGCGGTGTGCCGGGGCGGTGTCACCGACGGGGGCGCGTCGGCGGGACCGGGCGCCGGCCGGTCCAGTTCGTAGTCCCCCGTGTCGGTCCCGGCGGGCGCCGCCGGGCGTTCCAGCTCGAAGTCGCCCCCGGCGGACTCCTCGTCACCGGTGACGGTGGTGGGGGCCGTGCGAGGGCGTTGCAGCTCGAAATCGCCGTCGGCCGCGCCGTCGGACGAGCGGGGACGGCTCCACCACTTCCCCTTCGTGGGCTTCCCCTCGTTCATGTTCTCCCCCACAGACGGCCGCGGATCGTCGGCGCCGAGGATCTGGCGCCGTCCCGGGATTCAATCAGGTCCGCGGGCCGGTGCGCAGATCCCGGTCAGCGGGCCGACCGGTGGGAGGCCGCCGGGTAGGGGGACGGGAGCGGGTCGGGGACGGGCGCGGCGAACAGGCCCGGCGGCCTGACGTCGGCACTCGCCGACCAGGAGGCCAGCGCGAGGGGCGGTACCGCTTCGAGCGGGCGTATCAGCGGGGAGACGGCGGCGGCGCCGGCCGTCACCGGTGTGGTCAGCGCGCGCAGCGTGTGCTCCCGCGGATCGGCTCCGGCGGGGGCCGGCAGTCCGGGAAGCAGCGGCGCGGACGCCTCGGTGGGGGCCACGGGGGTGTCGCCGAGCACGCGCTGCCCCTGGGCCTGCCCGAGCAGCGGCGTGCCCGAGCGGCGGCGCTGGCTCTCCGGGGTCGCCGCGCCCGTGCCCTGGGTGCGCGCCGGCGTCACATTGCTGCCGCTCCCGGAGCCGCGCGCCTCCGTGCTGGTGTCCGGCGTGCCTACGGTGACGCCGCCGAGCGCGATCGCGGCCAGCGAGACCGCTCCGGCGGCGGCGAACGCGAACCGCAGGCCGCGGGAGGACGACCGCTCGGCCTCGTGCCGGCTCACGTCGTGGATGCGGAAGCCGCGCCCCGGCGAGGAGGGCGCCAGCACCGACGAGGAGTGCGGCCGGGCGGGGACGTAACCGAACTCGAACCGCTCGCCGCGCTTGGCCCCGAAGACCCCGTCGAGGCCCTTGGAGAAGCCCTCGCCGCCCAGCGGCGAGCCGCCACCGTCCACGTCGCCGCCGGGCAGCCCCTGGAGGCGGGCCAGGAAGCTCTCGGACGGAGCGGGCGGTGCCGCTTCGGCGAAGACGTTCTTCAACCGGCGCTGCGCGTCGACCTCCGCCTTGCACTTCGGGCAGGTGGCCACGTGCGCGAGGACGCGCTCCCGCGCGTCATGACCGAGCTCACCGTCCACCAGGGCGGAGAGTCGGTCTCCCAGATGCTGCTCTGCGAGGTGTCCCTCGGATTCCGGACGTGACCCACTCACGCGCTCGTGCCCCCTCCTCCCAGTGCGGGAACACGGGACACGAACGAGCGACGCTCGGCCCGCGCCTCGGGGGAACGGTGGGCGAGGGCCTTGCGCAGCTGGGAGCGACCGCGGTGGATGCGGGAGCGGACCGTGCCGAGCTTGACGCCGAGCGTCGCGGCGATCTCCTCGTACGACAGCCCCTCGATGTCGCACAGGACGACCGCCGCGCGGAACTCGGGCGCGAGGGTGTCCAGGGCCTGCTGGACGTCCGCGTCGAAGTGGGCGTCGTGGAAGACCTGCTGCGGGGTCGGCTCCTTGCTGGGCAGCCGCTCGGCCGCGTCGTCGCCGAGCGCGTCGAAGCGGATGCGCTGCTTGCGGCGGACCATGTCCAGGAAGAGGTTGGTGGTGATCCGGTGCAGCCAGCCCTCGAAGGTGCCGGGCGTGTAGGTCGACAGGGACCTGAAGACACGGACGAAGACCTCCTGGGTGAGGTCCTCGGCGTCGTGCTGGTTGCCGGTGAGGCGGTAGGCGAGGCGGTAGACCCGGCCGCTGTGGGTGCTGACGATCTCCTCCCAGGTGGGCGGAGTCCACGCCTGCCCGTCCGCGTCGCTGGTGAAGGTCGCGGTCTGGGCGTGTCCCGAGGCGGGACGGTCGGCGTGGCTGTGGTCAGCAGCGGTGTCGTTCACGGATTTCGGCCTGCCTGCCGATCCGAGGAAGCGCCGCAGCACTCCTCCCCGATCCGCGGGTGCGGCCGCACCTCCCCTGTCGGCTCTGGTGGTGTCCAGTGGAGCCCCTACCATAGCCACCTCGCCCGTTAGCTCCGGATAAGCGGTTTTACGAGAATTTGATCTGGGCTGACACGGCTCGTACGGCTGCGTCAGCACTTGCTCGGCACCCTGGCCCACTTCGCCGCCCCCGTCGCGTCCAGCCGTCCAGTCGTCTCTCCTTGCTCTCCTCTTAAACGACTGGTCCCATCTGCGGGTTCCCGACGCCAACGGATACAGTCACGCCGAGGCAACCACGGGGACAGGAGAGGGTCATTACCGGCAACCGGCAGACGAGCTGGGCGTTCGCCGACGCCTATGTCGCCGAGGACGACGCGCTGCTCTGGGCACGCGACCGGGCCCGCGAGGCGGGCCTGCGCTCGGTGACCCCGGGCACGGGCTCCGCGCTGGGACTGCTCGCCGCCGCCGTGGACGCGAAGGCGGTCGCGGAGATCGGCACCGGCTGCGGCGTCTCCGGTATCCATCTGCTGCACGGCATGCGGCCGGACGGCGTGCTCACCACCGTGGACCCCGAGCCGGAGCACCAGCAGTTCGCCCGTCAGGCGTTCCGCGCCGCGGGCTTCGCCAGCAACCGGGCCCGCTTCATCCCCGGCCGCGCCCTGGACGTCCTGCCCCGGCTCGCGGACGCCGGTTACGACCTCGTCTTCTGCGACGGCGACCGTCTCGAGTACCTGGACTACCTCGCTGAATCGTTGCGCCTGCTGCGTCCCGGAGGTCTCGTCGCCTTCGAAGGCGTCTTCGGCACCGGCCGGACGATCGACTCCGGGCCGCAGCCCACCGAGGTGCTGCGACTGCGGGAGCTGCTGCGCGCGGTGCGGGAGAGCCAGGAACTGGTGCCCTCACTGCTGCCGGTGGGCGACGGCCTGCTGTGTGCCGTGAAGCGGTGAACCCTCGCGCGTACGGCCGCGGGCAGCGAACGCAGTCGCCCCGGCACCGCGTGCGGTACCGGGGCGACTGAACGGGTATGGTCGCTCGCGCGTCAGCCGACGACCTGCTTGAGGGCGTCGCCGAGCGCGTCGGCCTCATCGGGGGTCAGCTCGACGACGAGCCGCCCGCCGCCTTCGAGCGGAACGCGCATGACGATGCCCCGCCCCTCCTTGGTCACCTCGAGCGGGCCATCGCCCGTCCGCGGCTTCATGGCCGCCATGCTCGTTCCCCTTCCTGATACCAGCTCACCGTCACCGCCGACGGCCCGTGAGGGCACGCGCAGTCCGGCCCGGACGCGCGACACCGGCATCGAACACATTGCTTCCCAGCCATTATCCCGCATCCCACGACCCGATGACCAACATCGGTCGGCATCGCTTGGGCAACGCGCGCGAGCAAAACCACTCAATTCGGCGATGTGACTGCGATACTGCGCGCCCCCGCGCACATCCTCACGACGGATACGGACCGGAATCCTTTGACGCAGGTCACATCCGCGGGGCGATCCACTTCCGGTGATCTCCGTCATGCTGAGTCCCGGACACACGTACCACCACGACCGTCTACGACCCGGAGGGGAACCCATGGCCGACACCGTGCTCTACGAGGTGAGCGACGGGCTCGCGACGATCACGCTGAACCGCCCCGAGGCGATGAACGCGCTGAACATCGAGACCAAGGTCGCGCTCCGGGACGCGGTGCGTTCCGCGGCGGCCGACGAGGCCGTACGGGCGGTTCTGCTGACGGCGGCCGGGGAGCGGGCGTTCTGCGTGGGGCAGGACCTCAAGGAGCACATCGGGCTGCTGTCCGCCGACCGGGAGACGGGCTCGGGGCAGACCATGAGCACGGTGCGCGAGCACTACAACCCGATCGTGCGGGCCCTGGCCGGCGCGCGGAAGCCGGTGGTCGCCGCCGTGAACGGCGTGGCGGCCGGGGCCGGCTTCGGCTTCGCGCTCGCGGCGGACTACCGGATCGTCGCGGACACCGCGTCCTTCAACACCTCGTTCGCCGGCGTGGCGCTCACCGCCGATTCCGGGATCTCCTGGACGCTGCCGCGCGTCGTCGGCCCCGGGCGCGCCACCGACCTGCTGCTCTTCCCGCGCACCGTGAAGGCGCAGGAGGCGTACGAGCTGGGGATCGCCAACCGGGTCGTGCCCGCCGCCGAGCTGCGCGCCGAGGCGGAGAAGGTGGCGCGGGCCCTGGCCGAGGGGCCGACCGTGGCCTACGCGGCGCTGAAGGAGTCGGTCGCCTTCGCGCTGACGCACTCGCTGGACGAGGCCCTGGAGAAGGAGGACGAGCTGCAGTCCCGGGCCGGGTCCTCCGAGGACCACGCGATCGCCGTCCGTGCCTTCGTGGAGAAGGAGACGCCGCGCTATCTGGGCCGGTGAGTCACCGGCTGCCGCGCGCGGTGGCCGTCTCCCGGGCCGTCCCCGGGGCGGCGTGCCACGCAGTCCTTCAGGTGGTCGTCCACCAGTCCGCAGGCCTGCATCAGCGCGTACGCGGTCGTCGGGCCGACGAAGCGCAGGCCCCGCTTCTTCAGGGCCTTGGACAGCGCCGTGGACTGCGGGGTGACGGCCGGGACGTCGGCGAGGGTCCGGGGCACGGGACGTCCGACGGGGTCCGGGGCGTGCGACCAGATCAGCTCGTCCAGCTCGCCGGGGGCCCAGTCGGCGAGGACGCGCGCGTTGGCGAGGGTCGCGTCGATCTTGGCGCGGTTGCGGATGATGCCGGTGTCGGCGAGCAGGCGGTCGCGGTCCTCGTCGCCGAAGGCCGCGACCTCGGCGATCCGGAAACCGGCGAAGGCGGCGCGGAAGCCGGGGCGGCGGCGCAGGATGGTGAGCCAGGACAGGCCGGACTGGAAGGCCTCCAGGCTGAGGCGCTCGAAGAGGGCGTCGTCGCCGTGGACCGGACGTCCCCACTCCTCGTCGTGGTACGCCACGTAGTCCGTGGTGGACAGGGCCCAGGGGCAGCGCGGCGCTCCGTCCGGCCCGGCGACCGCCTCCCCCGCGCTCACTGCTGCTCCTCCGGCTCCGGCTTCTCCATGGACACGTGCCGGTGGGCGGCGGCCCGGGCGCCGGCCAGCGCGGACTCCAGGTCGGCGATGCGGGCGTCGCGTTCGGCCAGCTCGGCGCCGAGGCGGCCGAGGGCGTCGTCGACGTCCGCCATGCGGTAGCCGCGTGCGACGAGCGGGAAGCGGAGCCGCTCGACGTCCGCGCGGCCGACGGGGCGGTCCGGGGGCAGGGAGTCCCGCAGCCGCTCGGGCGGGGCGTCGGGCAGCGGCCCGCTGTCGCCGCCGCTCACCACGGCGAGCGTCACCGCGGCGACCACGACGGCCAGCGCGACGACGAGGAACAGGAACATGACCATCGCTGGGGCCCCCATGGTCGGTCGTTGGGTCGGTCGTTCGATCTGCGTCCGGGTCCGAGCCGGCTCCCGATCGAACCGGAGTCGGTTGTGCCGGGTCCGATCGTGCCATGCGAGTCTGACAGTCGGGGCCGCAGGCGGCCGGAGGCCGGGAGTCCGGTTCCTTTTCGCCGCGCCCGGTTCAGTGGACGAGAAGGGTGTGGACGAGGAGATGTCACAGGGGATGCTCAGACTGGGCAGGCGTGAATTCGCGGCGCACGAGCCGGTGATCATGGCGATCGTGAACCGGACCCCGGATTCCTTCTACGACCAGGGGGCGACCTTCCGGGACGAGCCCGCCCTCGCGCGCGTGGAGCAGGCGGTGGCCGACGGGGCCGCCATCATCGACATCGGCGGGGTGAAGGCCGGGCCGGGCGACGAGGTGTCGGCCGAGGAGGAGGCGCGGCGGACGGTGGGGTTCGTCGCGGAGGTGCGGCGGCGGTTCCCGGACGTGGTGATCAGCGTGGACACCTGGCGGCACGAGGTCGGCGCGGCCGTCTGCGAGGCCGGGGCGGACCTGCTGAACGACGCGTGGGGCGGCGTCGACCCGAAGCTGGCGGAGGTCGCGGCGCGGTACGGGGTGGGGCTGGTGTGCACGCACGCCGGTGGCGCGGAGCCGCGGACACGGCCGCACCGGGTGACGTACGACGACGTCGTGGCCGACATCCTGAAGGTGACGGTGGGGCTGGCCGAGCGGGCGGTGGCGCTCGGGGTGCCGCGGGAGTCGGTGCTGATCGATCCCGGGCACGACTTCGGGAAGAACACGCGGCACAGCCTGGAGGCGACCCGGCGGCTCGGGGAGATGGTCGAGACCGGGTGGCCGGTGCTGGTGTCGCTGTCCAACAAGGACTTCGTCGGGGAGACGCTGGACCGGCCGGTCAAGGAGCGGGTGATCGGGACGCTGGCGACGACGGCGGTGTCGGCGTGGCTGGGCGCGCAGGTGTACCGCGTGCACGAGGTCGCGGAGACGCGGCAGGTGCTGGATATGGTGGCGACCATCGCGGGGCACCGGGAGCCGGCGGTTGCACGGAGGGGGTTGGCGTAGGCGGGGCGGGGGCGCAGGGGTGGTGCGGTCGGGGGTGCTCGCCCCCGCCGCCCTCACCCGTTCCCGTCCCCAGGGACTCCGCCCCGTCGACCCTGCCAGGGGCTGGGCCCCCGGACCGCCGGCTAGCGCCCCGCCTCCTTGGAGACCAGGGCCACCGCCTCGTCCACGTCGTCCGTGACGTGGAAGAGGAGCAGGTCCTTCTCGGCCGCCTTGCCCTGGGCGACCAGGGTGTTCCGGAGCCAGTCGACCAGGCCGCCCCAGTAGGCGGAGCCGAACAGGACGATGGGGAAGCGGGTCACCTTCTGGGTCTGGACCAGGGTGAGGGCCTCGAAGAGTTCGTCGAGGGTGCCGAGGCCGCCGGGCAGGACCACGAAGCCCTGGGCGTACTTGACGAACATCATCTTGCGGACGAAGAAGTAACGGAAGTTCAGGCCGATGTCGACGTACGGGTTGAGCCCCTGCTCGAAGGGCAGCTCGATGCCGAGGCCGACCGACGTGCCCTTCGCCTCCAGGGCGCCCTTGTTCGCCGCCTCCATGGCGCCGGGGCCGCCGCCGGTGATGACCGCGAAGCCCGCCTCGACCAGGCCCCGGCCCAGCCGCACGCCGGCGTCGTACTCCGGCGAGTCCACGGGCGTACGGGCGGAGCCGAAGACGCTGATGGCGGGCGGGAGTTCGGCGAGCGTGCCGAAGCCCTCGATGAACTCCGACTGGATGCGCAGGACGCGCCACGGGTCGGTGTGGACCCAGTCGGTCGGAGCGCGCTCGTCCAGCAGGCGCTGGTCCGTGGTGCTCTTCTGGACCTGACCCCGCCGCCGGAGGACAGGGCCCAGGCGCTGCTCCTCCGGTGGCCGCTTCTTGCCCTCGGGGTTCCCGGTAGCCATGCGCGCTCCCTCCAGTTGCAGGTTCTTCCACCTCAGCGTAGATCTACGCGGGTTACGTACGAGGGACCTGAGCATGTCCGCCACGCGGCGGCGTAAACCCGGCGTGGATCAGGTCGTCAGCCAGGACCGCAGCCGCTCCTCACCCGCGAGGATCTTCGCCACCTCGACCCGCTCGTCGCGCTTGTGCGCCAAGTGCGGGTTGCCGGGCCCGTAGTTGACCGCCGGGACGCCCAGCGCCGAGAAGCGGGACACGTCCGTCCAGCCGTACTTGGGCTGCGGGGTGCCGCCCACCGCCTCGATGAAGGCGGCCGCGGCCGGGTGGGAGAGGCCGGGCAGGGCGGCGCCGCTGTGGTCGTCGACCACGAACTCCGTCACCCCGCAGTCCGCGAAGACCTCGCGCACATGGGCGAGGGCGTCCTCGGGGCTGCGGTCGGGGGCGTAGCGGAAGTTGACGGTGACGACGCACTCGTCGGGGATGACGTTGCCCGCGACCCCGCCGGTGATGCCGACCGCGTTCAGGCCCTCGCGGTACTCCAGGCCGTCGATCACCGGGTAGCGCGGCTCGTAGGCCGCCAGGCGCGCGAGAATCGGGGCGGCGGCGTGGATGGCGTTGGAGCCCATCCAGGAGCGCGCCGAGTGCGCCCGCTCGCCGGTCGTCTTCAGCAGCACCCGCAGCGTGCCCTGGCAGCCGCCCTCCACCTGGCCGTCGGAGGGTTCGAGGAGCACCGCGAAGTCGCCCTCCAGCCACTCGGGGTGCGCCTCGGCGACGTGCTTGAGGCCGTTCAGCTCGGCGGCGACCTCCTCGTTGTCGTAGAAGACGAAGGTGAGGTCGCGGTTGGGGGCCGGGACGGTGGCGGCGATGCGCAGCTGCACGGCGACGCCCGCCTTCATGTCGCAGGTGCCGCAGCCCCACAGGACGCCGTCCTCGTCCAGCCGGGAGGGCACGTTGTCCGCGATCGGGACGGTGTCGATGTGGCCGGCCAGGATCACGCGCTCCGGCCGCCCCAGGTCCGTACGGGCCACCACGTTGTTCCCGTACCGCTCGACCGACAGGTGCGGCAGGGCGCGCAGGGCGCTCTCGATCGCGTCCGCCAAGGGCTTCTCGGTGCCGCTCTCGGAGGGGAAGTCGACGAGCCGCGCGGTAAGCTCCGCGGCGTCCAGCGTGAGGTCAAGCGGGGTATCGGCCATGGCTCCGACCCTAACGCCCCTGCCCTTTCGGGCATTGCCCGTACCCGGCGTACACCACTGGCTACCCTCCAGTACCTTGTACGCGTGCTTCAGCCGTCACCCACCCGCAATCGCCGTGGCCGCCTTCTCCGTTCCGGGGCGGCCGTCGTGGTCCTGCTCGCGGTCGCCGGCTACCTGGCGGTGCAGTACGTCACCGGCGGTGGAGGCGCTCCGGGCTGCAAGGTGGTCTCCGCCGAGGACGGCGGGAAGACCTACGAGTTCACGCCGGAGCAGGCGGTGAACGCGGCGACGATCACCGCCGTGGGCACCGCGCGGAACCTGCCGGAGCGCGCGGTGACGATCGCGCTCGCGACCGCGCTCCAGGAGTCGACGCTGCGCAACCTCGACCACGGCGACCGCGACTCCCTCGGCCTGTTCCAGCAGCGTCCGTCGCAGGGCTGGGGCACACCGCAGGAGATCATGGACCCGGCGTACTCGGCGGGCATGTTCTACGACCACCTGGTCGAGGTGCCCGACTACACGCGCCTGCCGCTGACCGTCGCCGCGCAGCGCGTGCAGCGCAGCGGCTTCCCGGACGCCTACGCCAAGCACGAACCGGACGCCGCGCTCCTGGCCGCCGCGCTGACCGGAAGGTCGGCGGCGACGCTGACCTGCGAGGGCCGCCCGGCCACCACCCGGGGCAAGGGGCCCGACGCGGTCCGCGCGGCGCTCGTGAAGGACTTCGGGCAGGACGTGCTCCGGCCGGCCGCCGCCCGGGCGGACGGGGACGCGGCGACGACGACCGCACCGGCCGCCGGCGGCTCCGCCGGCCGCACCGTGACGCTCCCCGTCGACGCCGGCGCGGGGTCGGGCACGGAAGGGGACGCCCGGCGGCGCGGCTGGCAGCTGGCCCACTGGGCGGTGGCCAACGCCTCCGCGCTGCACATCGAGCGGGTCACCTACGCGGGCCGGCAGTGGACCGCCGGGAACACCGACAGCAAGTGGCACCCGACGGGCGGCGACGGAGCGCGGGGCGCCGAGCGGGCCGCGGGGCCGGTGCGGATCACCTCCGCGCGATAGCGCCGCCCGTACGCGCCGTCACCCGTGCGAGTTACCCGTCAGGGCGTCGCGTCGACGCGGCGTCCACCTTTTCCCGGGCGTCCCGCCCGATCCGCCGCAGCCCAGGGAAATCAAGGGCTGTAAGGATTCCGCAGGCATAGCGACCGGCGACCTTTTGCCCGTTTTTATGGGCACCTGATAATGCGACGCATTACCAACTCTTTACGTTGGGTGTCCGCAACCTTCGCGGCGCTCGAGCGGTAGTCACTGCGTCCGAGCCCGGTCGATCACGCGCCGGGAACGGTCGGACACCCCATCGTCGACTTCCGTCTAAGGAGCATCATGTCCCTCCCCCTGACCCGCCGGATCGCCCGTGCCGCGCTGCTCGTAGCTGCGGGAGCGGCCGCCGGGGTCGGTGCGGCCGGCTCCGCCAGCGCGGCTCCCGAACTGCCCGCCACCCCGAACCTCGGGGGACTGACCGCGCTGGACGGCGCGAACGTCGGCAACACCGTCGACGCCGCGGCCCAGAACGTCACCGAGACCGCGGGCGACACCGGCGGCAAGGCCGTCAAGAAGACGGTGCCGGCCGCGGGCAAGACCGGCGGTTCGCTCGTCAAGAAGACCACGCCGGTGGCGCAGAAGACCGCGGGTGACGCGGCGGGCTCCGCCGGGGACGTCGTCGGTGACACGGCGAAGACGGCCACCGAGAACGGCCTGCCGACGGACGCGCTGGGCAAGGGCGGGCTGCCGGTGCAGGGTCTGCCGGTCGGCTAGAGCACCCGGCTCGTACGGCTGCGGGGTCTGGGGGTTCCCAGGCCCCGCAGCCGTGTGCGCCCGCGTCGGCGCGGTGGGCGTTCGTCGGCCGCGCCCGGCGTCAGGACGTCAGGACGTCAGGACGTCAGCCTGGCCACCGCAGCGTGTACGCGCTCGTCCGTGGCCGTGAAGGCGACGCGGACGAAGTCGGCGCCCGCGGGGCCGTAGAAGTCGCCGGGGGCGACCAGGATGCCGCGTTCGGCGAGGTGGGCGACGGTGTCCCAGCAGGACTCTCCGCGGGTGGCCCAGAGGTAGAGGCTGGCCTCGCTGTGCTCGATGCGGAAGCCGTGGCCGAGGAGCGCCTCGCGCAGGGCCGTGCGCCGGGCCGCGTAGCGCTCGCGCTGGACGCGGACGTGTTCGTCGTCGCCGAGGGCCGCCACGACCGCCGCCTGCGTCGGCGCGGACGTCATCATGCCGCCGTGCTTGCGGATCTCCAGGAGGGGGCCCAGGACGGCCGGGTCCCCCGCCAGGAAGGCCGCGCGGTAGCCCGCGAGGTTGGAGCGCTTGGAGAGCGAGTGGACGGCCACCAGGCCGTCGTACGAACCGCCGTTGACGTCCGGGTGCAGGACGGAGACCGGGTCGGCCTCCCAGCCCAGCTCCAGGTAGCACTCGTCGGAGACGACGAGGACGCCGTGCTCCCGGGCCCAGGCCACGATCCGGGTCAGCTCGGCCTTGGACAGGACCTTGCCGGTCGGGTTCGACGGGGAGTTGAGCCACAGGAGCCTCAGGCCCGCCGGGTCCAGCCCGGTCGGGTCGTCGTACGCCTCGTACTCCGCGCGGGCCAGGCGCGCGCCGACCTCGTACGTCGGGTAGGCCAGCCGGGGGAAGGCGACGCGGTCGCCGGGGCCCAGGCCCAGCTGGGTGGGGAGCCAGGCGACGAGTTCCTTGGAGCCGACGACGGGCAGCACGTGGCGGTGGGTCACGTCGCGGGCGCCGAGCCTGCGTCCGAGCCAGCCGGTGATCGCGTCGCGCAGTGCCGGGGTGCCCCAGACGGTCGGGTAGCCCGGGGAGTCCGCCGCGTCGACCAGGGCCTTCTGGATCAGGTCGGGGACCGGGTCCACCGGGGTGCCGACGGAGAGGTCGACGATGCCGTCCGGGTGCGCGGCGGCCGTCTTCTTGTACGGCTCCAGCCTGTCCCAGGGGAAGGAGGGAAGGCGGTCGGAGACTGCGGACACGGTTACTGGCTCACTTTCGTCGGTACGGCGAACGCCTCGGTCCCGTACGGCGCCGATCGGGTGGCGATCAGGCCGGACGGGACCGAGGCGGCGCGGGTGTGCGGGCCGCTCTTACTGGTTCTGCGGCGGCAGCGCGGCGACGAAGGGGTGGTCGCGCTCGATCAGCCCCAGCTTGCTGGCGCCGCCGGGCGAGCCCAGCTCGTCGAAGAACTCGACGTTCGCCTTGTAGTAGTCCTTCCACTCCTCGGGAGTGTCGTCCTCGTAGAAGATCGCCTCGACCGGGCAGACCGGCTCACAGGCGCCGCAGTCGACGCATTCGTCCGGGTGGATGTACAAGGACCGCTGGCCCTCGTAGATGCAGTCGACCGGGCACTCCTCGATGCACGCCTTGTCCTTGACGTCGACACAAGGCTGCGCGATGACGTAGGTCACGCTGTCGTTCCTCCTCGATACGGGCGCTGGCGGGCCTCCTCAGGCTCCGCCGCCTGGCGCGCGGGAGCGCGGCGTCGTCGATGCCCGCCCCTAGTATCTCCGTTCTTGGGCATGATCCGAACAGGAGGGGTGCACCGACCCGTGGAAATCTCTGCCGCAGGCCGTCTCGAAGTCCGCATCACCGCTGCTGACGTGGGCAAACGAGTCTCCGTACGGCGCTTGAACGAAGCTGGTGACACGGCGGAGAAGTTCACCGACACGGTTGGTGTTCTCACATCATGGGACAACGGTGTGCTGGTGATCACACGGAAGAGTGGCGAGGGCGTCCACATACCCGAATCGTCGCTGGTCGCAGGCAAGATCGTGCCGTCGGCCCCGGCGCGTCGCCGCGGTCCCGCCGCCTCCTACGAGGAGCTGGCGCGGGTCGCCGCGCGGGCCTGGCGGCCGGTGGAGAGCGAGCGGCTCGGCGAGTGGGAGCTGCGGGCGGCGTCCGGGTTCACGCGGCGGGCCAACTCGGTGCTGCCGCTCGGTGATCCGGGGATGCCGCTCGACGCGGCGCTGACGGCCGTACGCCGCTGGTACGGCGAACGCGGCCTGCCCGCGTACGTGCAGACCGCCACCGGCGCGGAGGGCACCGAGGAGATGCTCTGCGCGGAGCTGGAGCGGCGGGGCTGGGAGCGCGAGGTGACGGCCGAACTGTGGACCGGCGGCCTCGCACCGGTCGCCGACCGGGCGGAGGGCGCCGGGGTCGTCCTGTCCCGTGAGGTGGACGGGGCCTGGCTGTCGCGGTACGGCCGCAAGGGTCTGAGCGACGTGGCCCTGCGGGTGCTCGGCTCGGGGCCGTCGGTCTGGTTCGCGACGGTGCCCGGCGCCGACGCCCCGGCCGCCATCGGCCGGTGTGTGGTGGACGGGCGGTGGGCCTCCTTCGCGGCCGTCGAGGTCGATCCCGCCCAGCGGCGCCGGGGGCTCGCCACCGCGGTGATGGCCGCCCTGGCCCGGCGGGCGCTCGACGAGGGGGCCTCGGCGGCGTGGCTGCAGGTCGAGGCCGACAACACGGCGGCGCGGGCGCTGTACACCGGGATGGGCTTCACGGCCCACCACGCGTACCACCACTACCGGGAGCCGGCGGGCACCGGCACGGACCGCTGACCGATCGCCGTGGAAGGGCACGAGCCAGTCATGCGTCACTCTCAACCCCCGCACCCGCCGTCGCCGGAACGCTCCGCCGAGGTGCGGCGCCGGTTCGCCGAAGAGGCACGGTCCGAGCGTCCCGATCTGTCCACGCTGTGCCTGCTGGTGGGCGCCGAGGCGGACGGGGCGCTGGACGAGGCGGCTCTGGACGCCGCGCAGATGGAGCTGGACCGGCTGGCCGGGGAGCTGCCGTTCCGGCCGGGCTCGCCGCGGGCCTGGGCGGGGGCGCTGCGGGACCTGCTGGGCGGGCGGTACGGGTTCCACGGGGTCGCCGCGGACTACCAGCGGCTGGAGTCGTCGCTGCTGCACGAGGTGCTGCGGCGCCGGCGCGGCCTGCCGATCATGCTGTCGGTGGTCTGGCTGGAGGTGGCCCGGCGGGCCGGGGCGCCGGTGTACGGGGTCGCGCTGCCCGGGCACTTCGTGGTCGGGTTCGGGTCGGAGCTGGGCCCGGCGTTCGGGTCCGAGGAGGAGCGGGTGCTCGCCGACCCGTTCGACGGGGGCCGGATCCTCCAGGGGAACGACGCGGAGACGCTGGTCGCCGGGGCCACGGGGGCGGGGCTGCGGCCCTCGATGCTGGAGCCCGCGGCGCCGCTGGACGTGGTCGCGCGGGTGCTGAACAACATCCGGGCGTGGGCGGCGGGGCGTCCGGAGCAGTCGGCGGTCGGGCTGTGGGCGATCGACCTGGCGCTGCTGCTGCCGGCGCATCCGGCGCGGTTGCGGTACGAGCGGGCGCGGCTGCTGGTCCAGCGGGGGGAGTTCGCGGCGGGGGCCGGTGAGCTGGAGGCGTACGCGGAGGTCGTGGGGGTGGTGGACGAGGAGGCCGCGGAGCGGGTGCGCGGGGAGGCGCGGGCGGCTCGGGCGATGCTGAACTGAGTCGGCGGACGTACGACGCGGGGGCGCCCGGCGAGTGCCGGGCGCCCCTTGTCGGTTCGGTGAGCCGTCAGCTCGGGTCGGTCTCGATGACGGCCACGCGGTCGGTCTTGCTCTTGAGCGCCTGGCGCAGGGCGCCGTAGACGTCCTGCGGGGTGACGGGCGTCTTCTCACCGTTGGCGCGGGTGATGAGGACGCCGTCGAAGGCCCCGCCGTACAGCTCCTCGAGCGCCTGGAGGTCGGGCTTGTCGACCAGCTTGCCGTTGACGGCCGTGACCCTGAGGAACTTCCACAGGGACTTCTCCGGACTCATCGGGACGGAGTGCGCGGGGTCCGTCTGCACGGTCACCTTGGCCGACATCGCCGGCTCGGCGAACTCCTTCATCATCCGGTCGACCTCGGCCTTGGAGACCGTCGGCTGCTGGGTGGTCGTCGGCACGTTCACCGGGGTGGCGGTGCCCGTCTCCACCTGGGCGCGGTACGCCTCCCGCACGGCCTCGGTGGACTTGGCGACGTCGATGCCCTTGCCCGGCTTGCCGTACACGGGGACGGCCTTGCCGGACTCGAACTCGATCGAGCCCTCGGTCACCGATCCGGCGCCGCCCGCCGCGTCCTCCAGGGCGGCGTGCAGCTTCTCCTCGTCGACGGGCATGACCGGCTCGACGACCCGCTCCTGGCCGAAGAGCGAGCCGATCACGGAGACCGGGTTGTAGTCGCTGGTCGCCGCGGAGCTGGCGGTGGCCTGCGTGTCGAGCTGGAGCCCCGCCTGGTCCGGCTTCAGGGAGACGGTCTCGCCGCCCACCGTGAGCTTGAGCGGCTTGGCCGCGCGAGCGGCGAGGACGTCGTCCAGCTTCTCGACGGCGTCGTCGCGGGTGCTGCCGCCGATGTCGACGCCGAGCACGGTGGTGCCCTTGGGGACGTCGGAGCGGTTCATCAGCAGGCCGGCGCCGTAGGTGACACCGGCGACGACGACCAGTCCGCCGACGAGCAGCGGGAGCTTCCCGCGCCCCTTCTTCTTGGCGGGCTTGGCGGTGCCGGCCGGGGGCGTGGAGACCGGGTCGGGCAGTTTCGGGGGCGTGTGCGGCAGCGGGCCGTCCGCGGGCGCGCCCTGGAACGGCGCCTTGCGGTCGTTCGGCACCACGGGGATGCCGCTGGTGACGGTGTTGCCGGAGACGTTGTCCGGGTTGTAGCCGGACGTGCCGGGCTCGGGGGCCGGCTTCTGCGGGGTGAGGATCGCGGTGTCGTCACTGAGCCCGCCACCGGGGCCGAGCCGGCCGGCGTCGGGACCGCCACCGGGGCCCTGCGGCCGGCCCGGACCGCCGGGACCACCCGGGCCACCGGGACCGCCGGGACCACCCGCTCCGAGGCGCCCACCGGGTCCGGTCGGTCCGCCCGGGCCGCCGGGGCCGCCGCGCAGACCGTCGGCCGCGGGGCCGCGCTGTCCGCCCGGTGCTCCGGGACCCGCGGGCGTCCTCGGCCCGCCGGGCCCGCCCGCCGACGGCGACGTCAGCGCGCTGTCGCCGGTGACCGGACCGCCCGTCGGACCCGCGGGGCCCTGGGCTCCGCCGTACGGGGACGGCCCGTTCGGGCCCTGGTGCTCACGGGGGCCGGGGGCACCGCCCTGCTCGTCCCCGAAGTAGGGGAGGTCGTCGCGGCGCGGCTCGCCGGAGCCGTCACCGCCCGGACGGGTGCCGTTGCCGTTGCCGAGGGGGCCGGCCGCCAGCGCCTCGGTGACGTCGAAGGAGCCGGTGCCGCCGCCGTGTCCGGGCGCCACCGGACCGCCGGTCGCGCCGGATCGGCCGGCGCCCTGGGCGGACCCGGACCGCGCGCCGCCCGGCGCGTTCATGGAGCCGACGACACCACCGGGACGGCCACTCCCGCCGCCCGGTCGCGCGCCCGCACCCGGGGCTCCGCCCCCTACGGGACCCGCACCGGGACCACCCGGCGCGGGCGTCCCCGCCTGCGAACCGTCGGAGGGAGCGGCGCCGTTGGCGGCGCCTCCGCCCTGAGCGCCCTTGGCCGGGCCCGACTTGCGCGGCGCGAACCAGTCACTGGTCGGCTTCTCCTCGGCGGACCGGGCGTGCTGCTCCGGCTCGGCGGGAGCCTCCGCGACACCGGGGGCCGGGGTGGCGGTGCCGGGCTCGGACCGCTCGGCGGTCTCCGTGCCACCGGCGTCACCCTCGGCGTCCGCGACGGGCTTGCGCACGACGACCGGCGGGATGGGCCGCGATCCGGGGATGTTGATCCGGATACGGGTCGTCAGCGTCGTCTCGGTCTTGCGCTCCTCCGGCCGCGAGGCCGAACGGCCCGCTTCCGCACCGGCGTCGGAAGCCGCGGGCGTCCCGTAGGGCGGGGTGCCCGACGGGTAGGCGGTTCCGCCGCGCCCGTTGGGCCCGGAGGACGGACTGTCAGTTTCACGACTCAAGGCAGGTTCTCCCGGTTGGCTCCGCCGCCCGTCACACCTTCGAAGCGGGCGGCTCGGCGGCGCGCACCACCATACTGGCCACGTGTGGCGCGTATCCCGTGACCGCCGGGGAAACCCACACCGGACACACACGCCGGCGCCACGGCGAAGCGGTACGTCACTTGCGAAGTCGGACGGCGTCGCCGTCCGGTTGCCGCACCGGCGCGAGGGTGGCGCACATCACAGCGACGGCGATGCCGCCGAGCAGGAAGAGGTACGAGCCGCTGCCCGCGGCGAAGAGGAAGTCGCCCTCTGGCCTGCTGGTGGTGAGCAGGACCACGGCCAGCGCCCAGCCCGCGGCGGGTGCGACGGCCCCGCCCCGGCGGCCCACGGCCCGTCCCGCGCCGAGGCAGAGTCCCGCCTCGGCGGCCAGCGCGAGCAGCAGCCCGCCCGGGAACCACGCCGCCTGCACCAGCGCCCCGGCCACGCCGACCACGGCCCCGAGCACGAAGAGCCCCAGGTAGAGGGCGGCCCGCCCGAAGGACGGCGGGCGCAGCGGCTGGGCCAGGGCGGAGCTGGTCGCTCCGGTGCGTTCGCTCACGACGCCTCCCCGGTGCCGGTGCCGGTGCCGATGCCGATGCCGGCGAACAGATCGGTCTCCCGCCCGTCGCCGGGCCCCCGCTCACCGCGCACCAGTTCGTAGTACTCGGTGGTGAAGAGCGGCTGGGCCAGTTCGTTGGAGAGGACGAAGTACGGCTCGTCCACGGTGATCTGGGTGGCGTGCGCGCGCATGGCGGCGGCCTTGGCGGCGTGCGTGAAACCCTCGCCGCGGATCTCGGTGGTGATCACCTCGTCGTCCACGACGCCCGGTACGTCCCCGACGCCGGCCGCCTTCTCGAAGGGCAGGCCCGGCAGCTCCTCGCCCAGCCGGGCGAAGGCGTCCTCGGCGACGGAGCGCGGGACGCGGTTCCAGTAGACCTTGGCGACGGGGCATCCGGCCTCGGCCGCCAGCTCCGCCGCCCGCATGGCGATGCGGTGGGCCTGGATGTGGTCGGGGTGGCCGTACCCGCCGTCCGGGTCGTAGGTGACGAGCACCTGGGGGCGCACCTCGCGGATCACCTCGACCAGGAGTCCGGCGGCCCGGTCGACGTCGGCCTGCCACAGGCAGCCCGGGTCGTCGTTGTCGGGCAGGCCCATCATCCCGGAGTCGGCGAACCGGCCGGGTCCGCCCAGCAGCCGGAAGTCGTCCACGCCGAGCGCGCGCATGGCGGCCGCCAGCTCCTGCCTGCGGTGCCCGCCGAGGGCGGCTCCGCTCAGGTGGGCCAGCTCGGGCGGGATGACCTCACCCCGCTCGCCGAGGGTGCAGGTCACCAGCGTCACGTGGGCGCCCTCGGCCGCGTACCTGGCCATGGTGACGCCGTTGTTGATCGACTCGTCGTCCGGGTGCGCGTGCACCAGCAGCAGACGCCGGGCGGGGAGGTCCGTCATGGGTCCCACCCTATGAGGCCGCGCACCCGTCCTCGTCACGTGGGAGACCATCCGGGGCGCGACCGCCGCCGGCGCCCCGGCCGGCCCTCAGAAGTTGATGCTTCCGATCATCCCCGCGATGTTCGTCGTCAGCTCACTGATCGTGGGCGCGACGGTCGACGAGGCCAGGTAGAAGCCGAGCAGCATGCAGACGACCGCATGCCCCGCCTTCAGACCTGACTTCTTGACCAGCAGGAAGACGATGATCGCCAGCAGCACAACCGCCGAAATCGAGAGTGCCACGGCGGCTCACCTCCAATAAGCCCAGGGACATGGGGGGTCGGACGCAGTCGAACCTTGGGGCAGATAAATCCACGCGGCGGGCACCTGGTTGATACCCACTATGCGCTAGCGATCATAACTATCCGTACGCGCGCATCTCTCGGCGCACGGCCGCACAAGGGGGCGCATGGCCAATATGGTCAGGGCATGACGACCGAGTCCGACTCCTTCCCCAAACGGCACGCCCGCACCCAGCGGTTCACGCTCGGCGCGCCGCGTTCGTTCACCGTGGCGCCCGACGGTTCACGGGTCGCCTTCCTGCGCTCCGGCTCCGGCCAGGACCGGGCCAACGCCCTCTGGATCCTCGACGTCGAGGAGGGCGGGGAGCGCGTCGCCGCCGACCCGCGCGCCCTCCTCGGCGGCGCCGAGGAACGCCTGTCGCCCGAGGAGCGGGCACGGCGCGAACGCAGCCGCGAGGGCGGCGCCGGCATCGTCGGCTACGCCACGGACGCGGCCGTCGAGCTGGCCTCCTTCGCCTTGTCGGGGCGGCTCTTCGCGGCCGAACTGCGGGCCGGGACCGCGCGCGAACTCACCGTCCCCGGGCCGGTGATCGACCCGCGCCCCTCCCCCGACGGCCGGTACATCGCCTACGTCTCGCGGGGTGCCCTGCGGGTCGTGGGCGCCGAGGGGGAGGGCGACCGGGCGCTGGCCGAGGCGGAGGCGGAGGGCGTCACGTACGGGCTCGCCGAGTTCATCGCCGCCGAGGAGATGGGCCGCAGCCGGGGCTTCTGGTGGGGGCCGGAGTCGGACCGGCTGCTGGTGGCGCGCGTGGACGACACGCCGGTGCGGCGCTGGTGGATCTCCGATCCGGCCCACCCCGAACGTGATCCGCACCACGTGCCGTACCCGGCGGCAGGCACCGCCAACGCGGACGTACGACTGTTCGCGGTCGGGTTGGACGGGGGGCGCACGGAGGTCCAGTGGGACCGGGCGCGGTACCCGTATCTGGCGCGAGTGCACTGGTCAGCGGCGGGTGCTCCGCTCCTGCTCGTACAGTCGCGCGACCAGCGCAGCCAGTTGTTCCTGGCCGTGGACACCGAGTCCGGGGCGACCCGGATGGTGCACGCCGACGAAGATCCAATTTGGCTGGAACTCTTCCCCGGCGTCCCCTGCTGGTCCCCCTCCGGGCAGCTCGTGCGGATCGCGGACGAGGGTGGCGCGAGGGTGCTGGCGGTCGGTGAACGCCCGCTCACCGGAGCCCAGTTGCACCTGCGCGCCGTGCTCGACGTCTCCGACGACGACGTGCTGGTTTCCGCGTCGGCGGGCGAGGAGGCGGCCGACGCGGAGACCGGTGAGGTGCACGTCTACCGGGTGAACGAACTCGGCGTGGAGCGCGTCTCCCAGGAGCCCGGCGTCCACTCGGCGGTACGCGCCGGGAACGTGACCGTCCTGGTCTCGGCGACGCTCGACCGGTCGGGCGCCCGGGTGCAGGTCCTGCGGGACGGGAAGGCGACGGCGACCGTCGCCTCTTATGCCGAAGATCCCGGTTTGTCCCCGCGCGTGACGCTCACCCAGGGGGGCGCACGCCGCGTCCCGTGCGCCGTGCTTATGCCAAGGGACTACCACGGTGACACCCCCCTCCCCGTCCTGCTGGACCCGTACGGTGGCCCGCACGGCCAGCGCGTGGTGGCCGCGCACAACGCCCACCTCACCTCGCAGTGGTTCGCCGACCAGGGGTTCGCGGTGGTCGTCGCCGACGGACGCGGCACCCCGGGCCGCTCCCCCGCCTGGGAGAAGGCCATCAAGGACGACGTCGCCGCGGTCGTCCTCCAGGACCAGGTGGACGCGCTGCACGCCCTCGCGGCCGACTTCCCGCTCGACCTGAACCGCGTCGCCATCCGCGGCTGGTCCTTCGGCGGTTACCTGGCGGCGCTGGCGGCCCTGCGCCGGCCGGACGTCTTCCACGCCGCCGTGGTGGGCGCCCCGGTCACCGATCTGCGGCTCTACGACACCCACTACCAGGAGCGCTACATCGGCCACCCGGACGAGCAGCCGGACGTCTACCGCCGCAACTCGGTGATCGACGACGCGGGCCTGGTCGACGCCGCCGAGCCGCACCGGCCCATGATGGTCATCCACGGGCTGGTGGACGACAACGTGGTGGTCGCCCACTCCCTGCGTCTGTCCTCCGCCCTGCTGGCCTCCGGCCGCCCGCACGAGGTGCTGCCGCTGTCCGGGGTCACCCACATGACCCCGCAGGAGTCGGTCGCCGAGAACCTGCTGCTGCTCCAGGTGGACTTCCTCAAGCGGTCGCTGGGCCTGTCGCCCGCCTGACGTCGCCCGTCCGACCCAACCGCTTTAACACGCGGGCAACTTCGCCGAAGCGGTACCGATATACGGACGCGCCAAGCTGTTCAGCGTACGGCCGTGCGGGTGCCGTGAGCGGGCCGGGGAGCGCCATGTCACCCCGGCCCGCTGCCGTGTCCGCCCTCCTGAGCGCTGTCCTCGCGGTGGGAGCCGTGCGGTCGGGGCGTGCCGGGCTCCTCCGGCGGCACCACCTGCTTCTCCTCGGCGAAGTGGCACGCCGAGTCGTGGGCCGCGGGACCGGTCGTGTGCCGGAACTCCGCGGGGACCGCGAGCGCCGGTACCTCCAGGGCGCAGCGCTCGCGCGCCTTCCAGCAGCGGGTGCGGAAGCGGCAGCCGGAGGGGATGTCGGTCGGTGAGGGGACGTCACCGGTGAGGATGATGCGTTCGCGGTGTTCGCGGGCTTCGGGGTCGGGCACCGGCACGGCGGACAGCAGCGCCTGGGTGTAGGGGTGCGTCGGATGGTCGTAGATCTCGGCGTCGCGGCCGGTCTCCACGATGCGGCCGAGGTACATCACGCCGACCCGGTCGGAGATGTGCCGGACGATGGACAGGTCGTGGGCGATGAAGATGTAGGAGAGGTCGAACTCGTCCTGGAGCCGGCCCATCAGGTTGATCACCTGGGCCTGGACGGAGACGTCGAGGGCCGAGACCGGCTCGTCGGCGACGATGATCTCGGGGCGCAGGGCGAGGCCCCGGGCGATGCCGATCCGCTGGCGCTGTCCGCCGGAGAACTGGTGCGGATAGCGGTTGATGTACTCCGGGTTGAGGCCGACCACGTCCAGCAGGTGCTGCACGCGTCCGCGCCGGTCGCCCTTCGGGGCCACCTCCGGGTGGATGTCGTACGCCTCTCCGATGATGTCGCCGACCGTCATGCGGGGGTTGAGGGAGGTGTAGGGGTCCTGGAAGACCATCTGGATGTTGCGGCGGACGGACTTGAGGGCCTTGCCGGACAGCCGGGTGATGTCCTCGCCCTTGTAGCGGATCTCGCCGGCCGTCGGCTTCTCCAGGTTGACCAGCATCTTGGCGACCGTGGACTTGCCGCAGCCGGACTCGCCGACGATGCCCAGCGTCTCCCCGCGGGCCAGCGTGAAGTCGACGCCGTCGACGGCCTTCACCGCGCCGACCTGCTTCTTGAAGAGGATGCCGGAGGTCAGCGGGTAGTGCTTGACCAGGCCGCGGACTTCGAGGATCGGCTCGCTCGTCTCAGCCATGCAGGCACTCCCTCCAGAAGTGGCAGGCGCTGCCCCGCTCCGCGTCGGACTCCGTCACCTCGTACAGGGGCGGTACGTCGGTGCGGCAGACGTCCTGGGCCATCGGGCAGCGGGGGTGGAAGGCGCAGCCGGGCGGGATGCGGGTGAGGTTGGGCGGCAGGCCCTTGATGGCGTACAGCTCCTGGCCCTTCTGGTCCAGGCGCGGGATCGACTCCAGCAGGCCCCGGGTGTAGGGGTGGGCGGGCGCCTTGTAGATGTCGTGGACGGGAGCGGTCTCGACGATCCGGCCCGCGTACATCACCGCGATCTTGTCGGCGACGTCGGCGACCACGCCGAGGTCGTGGGTGATGAGGATCAGGCCCATGTGCAGCTCGCGCTGGAGCTCCGCGAGGAGGTCCATGACCTGGGCCTGGACGGTGACGTCGAGGGCGGTGGTCGGTTCGTCGGCGATGATCAGCTTCGGTTCCAGGGCCATCGCCATGGCGATCATGATGCGCTGGCGCATGCCGCCGGAGAACTGGTGCGGGTACTGCTTCACCCGCTCCCTGGCCGCCGGGATGCGGACGCGGTCCATCAGCTCGACGGCCTTGGCGCGGGCGTCCTTGCGGGACATCCCCCGGTGGACGGTGAACATCTCGCCGAGCTGGTCGCCGACGGTGAGGACCGGGTTCAGCGAGGACAGCGCGTCCTGGAAGATCATCGCCATCTCGGCGCCCCGGACCTTGCGGCGCTCCTCCTCCTTCAGCTTCAGCAGGTCCCGGCCCTCGAAGAGGACTTCGCCCGCGGTGATCCGGCCGGGCGGCATGTCGAGGATGCCCATGACGGTCTGGGCGGTGACGGACTTGCCGGAGCCGGACTCGCCGAGGACGGCCAGGGTCTCGCCCGCGTCCACGCCGTAGCTGACGCCGTTGACGGCCTTGGCGACGCCGTCCCGGGTGTGGAACTCCACGTGCAGGTCGCGCACTTCGAGCAGCATGCGGCGGCTCACCTCAGCTTCGGGTCGAGGGCGTCGCGCACCGCGTCGCCGAGCATGATGAACGCGAGGACGGTGACGGCGAGGGCCCCGGAGGGCCAGAGCAGGGCGTGCGGGGCGTTGCGCACGTAGGGGGCGGCGGCGGAGATGTCGATGCCCCACGAGACGCTGGGCGGCTTGAGGCCGACGCCGAGGAAGGACAGGGTCGCCTCCAGGGAGATGTAGGTGCCCAGCGCGATGGTGGCGACGACGATGACCGGCGCGATCGCGTTGGGCGCGATGTGCCGCAGCAGCAGCCGGGAGTGGGAGGCGCCGAGCGCGCGGGCCGCCTGGACGTAGTCGTTCTGCTTGGCGGTGATGACGGAGCCGCGGGCGATGCGGGAGATCTGCGGCCAGCCCAGCAGCACGATGAAGCCGATGACCGGCCAGACCGTGTTGCTGGTGATGACGGAGAGCAGGACCAGGCCGCCGAGGACCACCGGGATGGCGAAGAAGACGTCGGTGATCCGGGAGAGGATCGCGTCCCCCGCGCCGCCGAAGAACCCGGCCAGTCCGCCGAGGACGCTGCCGAGGACCGCGACGCCGAGCGTGGCGAGGACGCCGACCGCCACCGAGGTGCGGGCTCCGTAGACGGTGCGGGTGTAGACGTCGCAGCCCTGGCCGTTGAAGCCGAAGGGGTGACCGGACTGGGAGCCCTCCTGGGCCTTGGCCAGGTCGCACTTGAGGGGGCTGCCGGAGGCGATCAGGGACGGCCAGATGGAGATCACGATCAGGAAGAGGATCACCAGGGCCGAGATGATGAAGACGGGGTTGCGGCGCAGGTCGTGCCAGGCGTCGGACCAGAGGCTGCGCGGCTTGTCCTGGGGGCCGGTGCCGTCGGGGCTCTCCGGGGTCTTCTCCAGGGTGATGGCCTCGCTCGCGCCCAGGTCCATCTGCCCGCCCATGCCGGTGCCGGCGACGGCGCGCTCGGGCTCGTAGGGCTGCTGCGGGTCAGGCATAGCGGATCCTCGGGTCGAGTACGGCGTACAGGAGGTCGACGAGGAGGTTGGCGACGAGGAAGACCAGGACCAGGACGGTGACGAAGCCGACCACCGTCTGCGTGTTCTGACGGAGGATGCCCTGGTAGAGCTGGTAGCCGACGCCGTGGATGTTGAAGATCCGCTCGGTGACGATGGCGCCGCCCATCAGGGCGCCGATGTCGGTGCCGATGAAGGTGACGACCGGGATCAGGGAGTTGCGCAGCAGGTGCCGGGTGATGACCCGGTGGCGGGGCAGGCCCTTGGCGATGGCGGTGCGGACGTAGTCGGAGCGCCGGTTCTCCGCGATGGAGGTGCGGGTCAGGCGGGTGACGTACGCCAGGGAGACCGAGGCGAGGACCAGCCCGGGGACGATCAGCTCGCCGAAGGGTGCCTCGGAGGAGACGGCCGGGTCGATCCAGCCCCACTTGACGCCGAGCAGCAGCTGGAGCAGCAGGCCGGTGACGAAGGTGGGGACGGAGATGACGACCAGGGTCAGGAGCAGGACCCCGGTGTCGACGGGACGGCCGCGGCGCAGGCCGGTGACGACCCCCAGGACGATGCCGACGACGATCTCGAAGAGGATCGCCACGATGGTCAGCCGGATGGTGACCGGGAAGGCCGTGCCCATCAGCTCGGTGACCGGCTGGCCGTTGAAGGCGGTGCCGAAGTCGCCGGTGAAGACGTTGCCCATGTAGGTGACGTACTGCCGCCACACGGGCTGGTCGAGTCCGAACTCGTGCCGCAGTTGCGCCGCCGTCGCCGGGTCGCACTCGCGGTCGCCGCACAGTCCCGCGATGGGGTCGCCCATCACGTTGACCATCAGGAAGATCAGCAGCGTGGCCCCGATGAAGACCGGGATCATCTGGAGCAGCCGCCGGACGACGTAGCGTCCCATGGCGCCCCCTCAGCCGACCTTGATCTCGTTGTAGACCGGGACGCTGAACGGGTTGAGCTCCACGTTCGACAGCCGGTCCGAGTAGCCCGCGCTGCCGTTCTGGTACCAGAGCGGGATGGCGCCCATCTCGTCCCGCAGGACCTCCTCGGCCTGCTGGAAGAGGTCGATGGCCTTGGCGGTGTCCGTCTCGGCGTTGGCCCGGTCGACGAGGTCGTCGAACTTCTGGTTGGACCACTTGCCGTCGTTGGAGGAGGCGTTGGTGTAGTAGAGCGGCTGGAGGAAGTTCTGGATGAGCGGGTAGTCCATCTGCCAGCCGGCGCGGAAGGGGCCGCTCATCTTCTGGTCGGTGATCTGGTTGCGGAAGTCGGCGAAGGTGCCGACCGGGTTGCCGACGCAGGCGCGGTCGTTGTCCAGGGCGTTGTTGATGGAGTTGCAGACCGCGTCGACCCACTGCTTGTGGGAGCCGGTGTCGGCGTTGTACGTGATCTTGACCTGACCGCCGGGGAGCCCGCCGCCGTCCTTGATCAGCTGCTTGGCCTCGTCGGGCTTGAACTCGCACGCCTCGCCGCACAGGCCGGCCTTGTAGCCGCCGTCCTCGCCGAGGACGGGCGAGGTCCAGTCGGTGGCCGGGGTGCGGGTCTGCTGGAAGATCGTGTCGGTGATCTGCTTGCGGTCGATCGCCATGGACAGGCCCTTGCGGACCTTCTCCGAGCCGGGCTTGTTCCAGTCGTCGTCGTAGAACGGGAAGGCCAGCGTCTGGATGATGCCGGCCGGGGTGTTGATGTACCGGTCGCCGAGGTCGTTCTTCACGTTCTTGAGCTGGGCGGCGGGGACGTCGTCCACGAGGTCGAGGTTGCCGGCCATCAGGTCGGTGTAGGCGGTGTTGTTGTCGGTGTAGACCTTGAGGTCGACGCCGCCGTTCTGCGCCTTGTCCGGTCCGGGGTACTCCTCCCACTTGCGCAGGGACATCTGCGAGCCGCGGGTGTAGTTGTCGACCAGGTACGGACCGTTGCCGACGGGCTTCTTCAGCCAGGCGTCGTGGTCGTCGAAGAAGGCCCGGGGCAGCGGGGCGAAGGCCGGGTAGCCGAGGGTGTCGGGGAAGGTCGAGAACTTCTGGCTGAGCTTGACGGTGAAGGTGAGCGGCCCGGTGACCTTCAGCCCGGAGAGGGTGTCGGCGCTCTGCCCGCCGCTCTCGGGGTGCACCTTGTCGTAGCCGTCGATGTACGCGAAGAAGTACGCGTTGCGCTGGTTGTTCTTCAGGCTCGCGCCGTAGTTCCAGGCGTCCACGAAGGACTGGGCGGTGACCTTCTCGCCGTTGGAGAAGGTCCAGCCGTCCTTGACGGTGACGGTGAAGTTCTGCGAGTCGGTGGTCTCGATCTTCTCGGCGAGCATGTTCTGCGCCTCGCCGGTCTTCGGGTCGTACTTCTTCAGCCCCCGGAAGATCATGTCGAGGACCTTGCCGCCCTGCACCTCGTTGGTGTTGGCCGGCTCCAGCGGGTTCTGCGGGTCGCCCCAGGAGGAGCTGAGCACGGCGCCCGCGTCTCCCCCGCCGTCCCCGCCCCCGCCCCCGCAGCCCGTCGCCGCGAGGACTACCGCCGCCGCGCATACGGCCCATGTGGCGTGCGTGACTCCGCGCATGGAGTGCCTCCTCGTGCCCTGACTCGTCCGCTGACTTCTCCGCTGATCCATTACCGGTCAGCATCAGGGCAAAAGGTGCACATCGCACACGCATACCTCCCTTTGGAGGAACCCCACACCCGGCGAACGGATCCGGGGCGGGAGGCGAAACCAATCCGATTATCCCGCTACAAAGGATCTTGAACGTCGATGCAACGGATCTTCACCTTCCGATGCGAAACCGTTGGATTGCGAACGCTCGGTGTACGCATTTCGACGACCTCGCGTCCGCATAACGAACGCCTTGCCCGTTTGGTCCAGTTGGCCCGATGTAAGGCACAGATCGATCACGAGGCGCTACACGCGTAACTACGGATTGACCAAGGGAAGGTAAAGAAGGTAAAGAGAACGTCAACTCGGACCAGATTTTATTGACCTTGAACGAATTGCGTTGAAAAAGTCCGGCGTAGCCCGTAGGGGGACGCCCTGCGGAGTCATCAGACCCTCCTTTGGGCCAGGAGCACCATGACCCCCCCAACTCCATCAGCGGCTGCCCCGCTCGAGGTGACCGACGAGAGCGTCGACAAGTCGCCCACGCCCGCCACCCCCAAGGGCAGCGAGAGCCGTTCCCCGGGCCGCCTGGCCTGGAAGCGCTTCAAGCGCGACCGCGCCGGCGTCACCTCCGCGTGCATCGTGCTCTTCTTCTTCGTGATCGCGCTCGCGGCGCCCCTCATAGCCAAGCTGTACGGCAAGGACCCGTACACGACGTACGCCAGCCAGCGGCCCGAACTGCTCGACGCGTTCGCGTACCCGGCGGGCCCCAACGGCGGCATGAGCTCGGAGTTCTGGTTCGGCATCGAACCGCAGCTCGGCCGTGACGTGTTCACCTTCCTGCTGTACGGCATCCGGACCTCGCTGGGCATCGCGGTGGCCACCACGCTGGTCACCGCCTTCCTCGGCATCGTGATCGGCACCACCGCGGGCTACCTCGGCGGCAAGACGGACTACCTCGTCGGCCGGGTCATCGACATCCTGCTGTCGTTCCCCTCCACGCTGTTCTTCATCGCCTTCATGCCGGTCATCTACGGCCTCTTCGTCGCCCCGGACGAGAACATCCCGACCTGGCTGCGGGCCGTCTCCCTGATCATCGTGCTGTCCGGCTTCGGCTGGGCCTCCCTCGCCCGTCTGCTGCGCGGGCAGGTGCTCGGTCTGCGCGAGCGTGAGTTCGTGGAGGCCGCGAAGGTCACGGGCGCCTCGCCGATGCGGATCGTCTTCAAGGAGCTGCTGCCCAACCTGTGGACGCCGATCATCATCCAGTCCACGCTGATGCTCCCGGCCTTCGTGACCGCGGAAGCGGGTCTCGCCTTCCTCGGCGTCGGCATGATCGACCCGACGCCGGACTGGGGCGTCATGATCCAGCGCGGCGCGCAGTTCTACACCGAGGACATCACCTTCATGCTCTTCCCGGGCCTGTCCATGGTGATCTTCGTCCTCGCCTTCAACCTGCTCGGCGACTCGGTGCGCGACGCACTCGACCCGAAGTCCAAGCGCTGACCCGTTCCTCCTCCGGTCCGTACACAGGAGTCCGGCCGGCCACCTCCGTCCCGTATGACCACTCTTGGGGTTCATCATGGCTTTCTCCCGTAGAAACTTCCTCATAGCGACCGGTGTCGTCGCGGCCTCCTCCTCCGTCCTGACCGCCTGCGGCGGCGAGGACAAGGGCGGCTCCGCCAAGAACGACGGCCCCAAGGTCAGCGGCAGCAAGACCGTGGACATCCCGGTCGGCACCAAGGCCGACTCGACCGGCCCGGCTCCCGAGGTCAAGGGCGCGGTGAAGGGCGGGATCGCGTACTCGCTCGACCAGCAGGACATGGACCACCTGGACCCGGCGCAGATCTACTCCAGCACCGAGGCCGCCATCACCGTGCCCATCCTGCGCGGCCTGACCGGTTACAAGGTCGACGACAAGGGCGGCGCGATCCTGGTCGGCGACGCCGCCACGGACGCGGGCACCATGAAGGACGGCGGCAAGACCTGGTCCTTCACCCTGAAGGACGGCCTGAAGTGGGAGGACGGCTCGGACGTCACCGTGGAGGACGTCCGCCACACCTTCGAGCGCACCTTCGCCTCCTTCATCACCGAGGGCCCGATCTACGTGCAGACGTGGCTCGTGGGCGGCGACAAGTACGACGGCCCGTACGAGGGCAAGCACCTCGACTCGATCGAGATCGACGGCAAGACCATCACCTTCCGCCTCAACGAGGCGCGGGCCGACTTCAACTTCACGCTCGCCATGCGTGGTTACGCCTTGGTGCCGAAGAAGCACGACACCAAGGAGAAGTACGACAAGCGTCCGTTCTCCTGCGGCCCGTACAAGATCGAGAGCCGCAGCATCGGCAAGTCGATGACCTACGTGCGCAACGAGCACTGGGACCCGAAGACGGACGCGATGCGCAACGCGTACCCGGACCAGTACAAGTTCCAGTTCGGCTTCCAGCCGCTCGCCGCCACCGACCGCTTCATCGCGGACCAGGGGAACGACAAGCAGGCGATGGTGATCTTCAACGAGGTCGCCGCCGAGCGTGTCGCCCAGGTGCTGACCAACCCCGAGCTGAAGAAGCGCGTCCTCACCGCGATCGACGTGGCCACCTACTACTGGCCGATCAACACCACCCGCATCACGGACGTCAAGGTCCGCCAGGCCATCAACTACGCCTGGCCGTCCCAGCAGCTGCAGACGATCCGCGGCGGCGCCTCGGTCACGGAGATCGCCACCACGATCCTCAGCCCGGTGACCCCCGGCTACGCGCAGTTCGACCTGTACGGCAAGGACAAGAAGCCCGGCGGTGACCCGGAGAAGGCCAAGGCCCTCCTGAAGGAGGCCGGCAAGCTCGGCCAGAAGCTGGTCATCGCCTACCAGCAGTCGGACAACGCCGTGAAGCAGGCCGTCGCGGTCAAGAACGCGCTGGAGGCCGCCGGCTTCCAGGTCGTCAACAAGCAGGTCGACAAGTCGACCTTCTACACCCAGATCGGCAAGGTCGACAACGGTTACGACCTGTTCGCCGCCGGCTGGAGCCCGGACTGGCCGGGTGGCTACTCCGTCTTCTACCCGTGCTGGCACGGCAAGAACATCGGTGACGGCCGCAACAACTACGCCCAGCTGAACGACGCCGGTCTCAACAAGGCGATCGACGCGGCCTCCAAGATCGAGAACCCGGAGCAGGCCAAGAAGGCCTGGGGCGACATCGACCGCCAGGTGCTGGAGCTGGCGGGCGCGGTGCCCGACTACCACCCCATCCGCAACTGGATGTACGGATCCAAGATCGGCAACGTCGTGTACGACGCGGGCAACAACTGCGTCGCGCTCTGCAAGCTGTACGTCAAGAAGTAAGCGCGCACGATCCTCAGGGGGCGGCCACCACCCTTACGGCCGCCCCCTGGGGCCCGCCCACCCCCCTCCACCCCCGGCGACGGCGCCCCGTCCGGAAAGTCACGCCCCATGCTCCGCTTCCTAGTCCGCCGAGTCTCCGGTGCGATGGTCATCCTGCTGATCATCAGCGCCGTCACCTTCTGGCTCTTCTACGCCGTTCCGCGTGACCCTGCCATGATGTCCTGCGGCAAGAACTGCACGCCGGAGGCCCTGGAGCAGATCCGGAAGAACCTGGGCATCGACGAGTCGATCGTCATGCAGTACTGGCACTGGCTCGCCGGCGTCTTCGCCGGCCGTGACTACGGCGGCTACGGCTACTGCGACGCGCCGTGCCTCGGCTACTCGTTCGCCAACCGTGAGCCCGTCTTCGGCACGATCATGGACCGGCTGCCGCTCACCCTCTCGCTGGCCTTCGGCGCCGCCGTCGTGTTCGTGATCGTCGGTGTCGGCGCGGGCATGCTCGCCGCCCTCAAGCAGGGCAAGTTCCTGGACAAGTTCGCCAGCTCCGTCTCGCTGCTCGGCTCCTCGCTCCAGATCTACTTCGTCGGCTACATCGCCATGTTCTTCCTGGTCTCGGAGCTGGGCATCCTCAGCCAGCCCTCGTACACGCCGCTGACCGAGAACCCCGCCGCCTGGGTGTCCGGCCTGTTGCTGCCGTGGCTGGTGCTGTCGATCATCTTCACCGCCAACTACACCCGTATGACGCGCTCCCAGATGGTGGAGCAGCTCAGTGAGGACTACGTGCGCACCGCGCGCGCCAAGGGCCTGTCGAAGCGCAACGTCTTCTTCCGGTTCGCCTGGCGCGGTGCCATGGGACCGATCGTCACGCTCTTCGGCATCGACCTCGGTGTGCTGATCGGCGGCGCCATCATCACCGAGACGACCTTCAGCCTCCAGGGCATCGGCCGGCTCGCGATCCAGTCCGTGGACCAGAGCGACCTGCCCATGCTGCTCGGCGTCACCGTGCTGGCGGCCGGTGCGATCGTGATGTTCAACATCATCGTCGACGCGGTCTACGCCCTCATCGACCCGCGGATCCGGCTCGCCTGACCTCCGCCTGCCCCCTACCTTCGCATCACCTCCTGGAGCGTCCCCGTGACGAGCACCGAACAGCAGCCCTTCCTCTCCGTCAGGGACCTGAAGGTCCACTTCTCCACCGAGGACGGCATCGTCAAGGCCGTCGACGGACTCTCCTTCGACATCGCCAAGGGCAAGACGCTCGGCATCGTGGGCGAATCGGGCTCGGGCAAGTCGGTCACCAACCTGACGATCCTGGGTCTGCACGACCGGGACCGCACCGCGATCGAGGGCGAGATCGTCCTCGACGGCAAGGACCTGCTCACCTCCACCGAGCGGGAGCTGGAGCGGCTGCGCGGCAACAAGATGGCCATGATCTTCCAGGACGCCCTGGCCTCGCTGTCGCCGTACCACACCATCGGCAAGCAGATCGGCGAGACGTACCGCAAGCACACCGGTGCCTCCAAGAAGGAGGCCCGGGAGCGGTCGATCGAGATGCTGCGCCGGGTGGGCATCCCGCAGCCGGAGATGCGGGTGGACGACTACCCGCACCAGTTCTCCGGCGGTATGCGCCAGCGCGCGATGATCGCCATGGCCCTGGTCTGCGACCCCGAGCTGCTCATCGCGGACGAGCCGACCACGGCCCTGGACGTGACGGTCCAGGCCCAGATCATGGACCTGCTCAAGGACCTCCAGCAGGAGTTCGGGACCGCCATCGTCTTCATCACGCACGACCTCGGTGTCATCGCCGACATCGCGGACGACGTGCTGGTGATGTACGGCGGCCGGTGCGTGGAGCGCGGTACGAAGGAGGAGGTGCTGCGCGACCCGCAGCACCCCTACACGCTGGGCCTGATGAGCTCCATGCCGAGCCTGGACGGGCCGGTGGACGTGCCGCTCCAGCCGATCCCGGGCTCGCCGCCCTCGCTGCTCAACCCGCCCACGGGCTGCCGCTTCCACCCGCGGTGCGCCTTCGTCGACAAGGTCGCCGGCGGACTGTGCTCCTCGGAGCGGCCCCTGCTCGAGGTGGCCGACGGCCGCGGTTCCGCCTGCCACCTCCCCAAGGAGCAGCGCAAGGAGCTGTTCGCCGACCTCGCCGTGATCCGGCACAACTGACGTACAAGAGACAGGACTTCACCATCATGAGCAACGCGGAAACGCTCCTGGACGTCAGCGGCCTGACCAAGCACTTCCCGATCAAGGGCGGCTTCCCCATCCCGCGCACGGTCGGTGCGGTCCGGGCCGTGGACGGCCTCGACTTCACCGTGGGCGCGGGCGAGAGCCTGGGCCTGGTCGGCGAGTCCGGATGCGGCAAGTCCACGACCGGCCGGCTGATCACCCGCCTGCTGGAGCCCACGGGCGGCAAGATCCTCTACAAGGGCCAGGACATCACCCACGCCAAGCGCAAGGGGCTCGCGCCGATCCGGTCCGAGATCCAGATGATCTTCCAGGACCCCTACGCGTCCCTCAACCCGCGCCAGACGGTCGGCAAAATCATCTCCGGTCCGATGGAGATCAACGGGATCAACCCGGCCGGCGGCCGGGAGAAGCGGGTGCGCGAGCTGCTGGAGATCGTGGGTCTCAACCCCGAGCACTTCAACCGCTTCCCGCACGAGTTCTCCGGCGGTCAGCGCCAGCGCATCGGCGTCGCACGGGCCCTGGCCCTGGAACCCAAGCTGATCGTGGCCGACGAGCCGGTCTCCGCGCTCGACGTGTCCATCCAGGCCCAGGTCGTCAATCTGCTCCAGAAGGTGCAGAAGGAACTGGGCATCGCGTTCGTCTTCATCGCGCACGACCTGGCCGTGGTGCGGCACTTCTCACAGCGCGTCGCCGTCATGTACCTCGGTAAGATCATGGAGATCGCCGACCGCGACGACCTGTACGACAACCCGCGTCACCCCTACACGCGTGCCCTGCTCTCCGCCGTGCCCGAGGCCACGGTGGAGGACACGCCCCGCGAGCGCATCCGGCTCGTCGGCGACGTGCCCTCCCCGATCAACCCGCCCTCGGGCTGCCGCTTCCGCACCCGGTGCTGGAAGGCGACGGACAAGTGCGCCTCCGAGGCGCCGCCGCTGGTGCAGGTGGAGGGGAACAAGGCGGGACACCTGACCGCGTGCCACTACCCCGAGACGGATGACGTACCCTCGCCCCGTCTCACCAAGAGCCCCCAGGCGGCCGCCTGACAACACCCCTTTTCTGTCGGCACCGCCTGCGGAGAGGACCTTCCACGGCCCATTGACCCGAGCCCGGAAACGTCCGCTCCAGGGAAACGAGGGCCCGCGCCTCCCCAGGCGCGGGCCCTCGGTCGTTCCCTTGGGAGCCGGTCTCCCGACCGGTTCAGTCCTTGTCCGGCTTCTCCAGTGCGGCCAGTGCCGGGTCCATGACGACGTCCTGCCCGCGGGCCTCGATCGTCGGCTCCTCGGGGAAGTGGCAGGCCGTCAGGTGCCCGTCGCGGTTGCCGTCGATGCGGACCAGCGGGGGTACCTCGGAGGCGCACTTGTCCTGCGCCTTCCAGCAGCGGGTGCGGAAGCGGCAGCCGGAGGGCGGGTTGATCGGGGAGGGCACGTCACCGGCGAGCCGGATGCGTTCCCGGGTGCCGCCCTCCTCGTCGGTGAGGGTCACCTCGGGCACGGCGGAGAGCAGGGCGTGGGTGTAGGGGTGGCGGGGGCGGGTGTAGATGGAGTCCCGGTCGCCGACCTCGATGACCTTCCCGAGATACATGACGGCGACGCGCTGGGAGAAGTGCCGGACGACGGCCAGGTCGTGGGCGATGAACAGGAAGGCGATGCCCAGTTCCTTCTGCACCTTCTGGAGCAGATTGACGACCTGGGCCTGGATGGACACGTCGAGCGCGGAGACCGGCTCGTCGGCCACGATCAGCTTGGGTTCCAGGGCCAGGGCCCGTGCGACGCCGATGCGCTGGCGCTGACCGCCGGAGAACTCGTGCGGGAAGCGGTTGTAGTGCTCGGGGTTGAGACCCACGATCTCCAGCAGCTCGCGTACGCGCTTCTCCCGGCCGCCGGCCGGGTCGATCCCGTTGATCTCCATCGGACCGGAGATGATCTTGCCGACCGTCTGGCGCGGGTTCAGCGAGGAGTACGGGTCCTGGAAGATCATCTGGATCTCGGACCGGATCGGCGCCAGCCCCTTGCGCTTGGCGTGGGTGATGTCCTGGCCCTTGTAGAGGATCTTTCCGCCCGTGGGCTCCAGCAGGCGGGTGATCAGCCGGCCGGTCGTCGACTTGCCGCAGCCCGACTCCCCCACCAGTCCGAAGCTCTCCCCGGAGTGCACGGTCAGGTCGATGCCGTCGACGGCCTGGACGTGCCCCACGGTCCGCCGGATGGGGAAGCCGCCCTTGACCGGGAAGTGCTTGGTCAGCCCCTCCGCCACCAGCAGCGGCTCCCCCGGCCCGCCGGCCGCGGACTCGCGCGGGGCGGGGAGTACGAGGTCTTCTTTCATTGCTCCTCTTTCGTCCGGCGGGTACTCCTGGTCGGCGCGTCACCTCGTGAGTGGCGCCTACCCCAGCCGGGGCCTGATCTCTTCGATGAAGATGGAACGCTTCTGCTCCGTCGTCAGATGACACGCGGAGGACCGGTCCGCGCCCAGCAGCGGCCGCTCGGTGACGCAGCGGTTGCCGCCGACCCGGTCCTGGAAGGTGCAGCGCGGATGGAAGCGGCAGCCCGAGGGCGGATTGAGCAGCGAGGGCGGAGTGCCGGGGATCGGTGCCAGCGCGGCGGAGAGGTCGGAGTCCAGGCGCGGCATCGAGTTCAGCAGGCCCCAGGTGTACGGGTGCCGCGGCGCCCTGAGCACCTGGTCCGTGCTGCCCCGCTCCACCGCGCTGCCCGCGTACATCACCATGATGTCGTCGGCCACGTCGGCGATGACGCCCAGGTCGTGGGTGATGAAGACGATCGCCGAGCCGAACTCCTGCTGGAGGTCCTTGAGCAGGTCCAGGATCTGCGCCTGCACGGTCACGTCCAGCGCTGTCGTGGGCTCGTCGGCGATCAGCAGGTCGGGGTCGCAGACCAGGGCCATGGCGATCATCGCGCGCTGGCGCATACCGCCGGAGAACTGGTGCGGGTAGTCCTTGGCGCGCTGGGCCGGGTTGGGGATGCCGACCTTGCCCAGCATCTCCACCGCCCGGTTCCACGCCTCCTGCTTGGAGGCGCCGGTGTGCTTGCGGAACGGCTCGGCGATCTGCCGGCCCACCGTGTAGTACGGGGACATGGCCGTCAGCGGGTCCTGGAAGATCATGGCGATCCGGTTGCCGCGCAGTTGCTCCAGTTCCCGCTCGGTGGCGGTGATGAGTTCCTTGCCGTCGAAGACGATCTCGCCGTCGATCGTGGTGCTGTGCGGGTTGTGCAGGCCGAGGATCGTCAGGTTGGTCACGGACTTGCCGGAGCCGGACTCGCCGACGATGCCCAGGGTGCGGCCCCGTTCGACGTCGAAGGAGAGCCCGTCGACCGCCTTGACGACACCGTCCTCCGTGGCGAACCGCACGCTCAGGTCGCGGACCGACAGGAAGCCCTCGGGCCCGGTGGGGGGCGGCGTGTCCTCGGTCTTGGTCAGTGTGGTCACTGGTGGCCTCTTCCTAGGAAAGCCGGACGCGCGGGTCGATCCAGGCGTACGCGATGTCGACGAGGATGTTCAGGACGAGGATCATGAAGGCCCCGACCAGCATGACGCCCATGGTCAGCGGCAGGTCCTTGTTGACCGCGCCGTCCACCGCGAGCCGGCCGATGCCCTGGAGGGAGAACGTCAGCTCGGTGACGACGGCTCCGCCGAGCAGGCTGGAGAGGTCGATACCGAGGATGGTGACGATGGGGATCAGGGAGCCGCGCCAGGCGTAGCGGAAGAAGACGTACTTCTGCGACATGCCCTTGGCGCGGGCGGTGCGCACATGGTCCTCCGCCAGCTGCTCGATCAGCGAGGAGCGCGCCATACGGGTGTACTGGGCGGTGAAGATGGTCGCCATCACGACCATCGGGATGGACAGACCGATCAGCCAGCCGAACGGGTCCTCGGTGAAGGGCACGTACTTGGGGTCCTCCATCAGGCCCGTGCCGTACACCAGGACCATCAGGGCGATCGGGCCGAGGAAGTAGATCTGGAACGAGCTGAGCACCATGGAAGCGCCGGTGGCCACCTTGTCCACGTGCGAGCCGCGCCGGAAGGCGGCGAGCATGCCCGTGCCGAGGCCGACGATCAGGAACACGAGCGCGGCGCCGATGGTCAGCGACACCGTGAGCGGGAAGCGGTCCATGATGGTGTCCCAGACGAGGTCACCCGAGTAGAAGGACTGCCCGAGGCACGGTGCGGAGCAGTGCCCGGTGGGGAAGTCGCGCCCCATGACGATGCCGGACATGAAATCCCAGAACTGCTGGGCGACCGGCTGGTTGAGGCCGAGCACCTCACGGATCTCCTCGAGCCGCGCGGCCGAGCAGTCCTTGCCGCAGGCGAGGGAGGCGTAGTCGGACGGGCCGGCGACGAAGAGGAAGAACGTCGCGGCACCGATCAGGAACAGGGTGACGGCGGCACCGACCGTGCGCCGGATGATGAACTGAAGCATGGCGGGTGGGCTGCTCTCTGCGGAGGCGGTCGGGAAGATTCACGGAACCCTGGGGGTGCGCTCCGCCTGGTGCGCACCCCCGCAGTCAGCCGTAGAGAGTCACGACTTGAGGAACAGGCCGTTCAGGTCGATGTAGCTGGACTCGGTGCTGTAGCGAGCGCCGCCGACGTTCGAGCCGTAGAGCTGGAACTGCTTCGTGTACCACAGCGGAGCGGCCGGGTTGACCTCCTCCAGGATGTAGCGGTGCGCTTCCTTCCACGTCGCCGCGGCCTCGGTCGGCTCCTGGGTGAGCGCCTTCTTGATCAGCTCCTGGACCTTGGGGTCGTTGATGTGCGAGTAGTTCGGCGAACCGTCGGCGATCTGGTCACCGTCGTAGACCGGCGTGACGACCGTGCCCGGGGACGGCCAGTCCTGGCCCCAGCCCGTGATGTACATGTCGTACGGGTTCTTCAGCTTGCCGATCTGCTCGTAGAAGCTGGCCGCGTCGATCTCCTTGGAGACGACCTCGATGCCGGCCTTGGACAGCGCGTCCTCGATGGCGACCTTGTGCTTCTGGCCGGCCTCGTTGTTGCGGTAGGCGAAGACGAGCTTCTTCTCGGCCGCCGGGACGTCCTTGAGGAGTTCCTTGGCCTTCTCGATGTTGCCCGACGGCGTCTTCAGCCGGCCGTACGGGTCGTAGTCCGCCTCGTAGCCCGGCAGGGTCGGGGCGAACAGGTTGGGCGCGACGTCTCCGCCGTACGCGCCGCCCTCGCCGGCGATGAGCGACTTGGAGTTCACCGCGTAGGTGATGGCGTCGCGGACCTTCTTGTTCTTCACCCGGTCGAGGTTGAAGGTCAGCGTCATCACGTAGGGCTGGTAGCCCTTGATGGTGCGCTTGTTGACGGCCGGGTCGCTGACGACGTCCTGGATCTGCGTGGCCTCGACGGCCCGGGTGAGCTGGATGGCGTTCTTGGCCTCGCCCTGGTCGGCGATCAGACGCTTGGTCTGGGTCGACTCGGTCACACCGAAGTCGAAGTTGTAGCCGTCCACGTACTGGTGACGCACCACGTCGGTCTTCGGGTCCCAGTTCTCGTTCCTGACGAGCTTGAGGGACTTGCCGACCTTGTACTCGGCGATCTTGTAGGGGCCGGTGGAGACGGGGGCCTTGTCGTACTTCTCCTTGGTGTCGGTCTCCTCCGGCACGACCGTGTAGCCCGGCATGGCCAGCGTCTGCGGCAGGTCGGGACGCGCGGTGTCGAAGTGGAAGATGACCGTCTTGTCGTCCGGGGTCTCCAGCACGGAGTCCGGCAGGTGCTTGTCGCCGTAGCCGCCGTCGGGCAGGGCGTCGCGGTACTTGGGGCCGCTCAGCCAGGTCTGGAGGTAGGTCGGGCCGTCGAAGATGAACTTCGCGTACTGGCGCTCGACCGTGTGCCGTATGTCGGCGGACGTGATCGGGTTGCCGTTCTGGTCCTTGACGCCGTCCTTGAGCGTGAACGTCCAGGTCTTGCCGCCGTCCGAGGACTTGCCGGAGTCGGTGGCGAGGTCGCCGACGACGGAGACGTTGCCCTGGCCGTCCTCCTGGAAGTTGGTCAGGCCGCGGAAGAGCAGGTTGGCGACCTGGCCGGCGTCGGAGACATAGATCTGGCCCGGGTCGAGGTGGGTCAGGCCCGCCTCCTCGTACACGTTGATGGTGCCGCCGGGCTTGGCGCCGGGGACCTCCTTGGCCGGCCCGGTGGAGGCCGCGGCGTCGGCGTAGGTGACCGGCTTCGCCTGGACCTCGGCCTCCTTCTGGTCCTTCTTGGAGTCCTTGCCGGAGCTGCCGCCGCCCTTGTTCTCCGAGCAGCCGGTGAGGACGAGCGAGCCTGCCGCGAGCGCGACCATCACGGCGCGCGCAGTGCGAGAGTTGAACGACTTCATGTGGTGATGCACCTGCCTGTCGGGTTTGTTATCCACTGAGCACTGCTGTGCACTGCCTGGCGCGGCGTGAGCCGACGCAGGGGCGGCAGTCCCCCCACCCATGGACCCCTCTTACCGTCCTGACTTGGGGTCGAGGGCGTCCCGCACGGAGTCTCCGAGGAGGTTGAAACACAGGACGAAGACGACCAGCGCCACGCCCGGGAAGAACATGAACGCCGGGTCCTGCTCGGCGACCTTGGCGCCGGTGGCGAACATCCGTCCCCAGTCGGGGGTCGGCTCGACGAAGCCGACACCGGCGAAGGACAGGAACGCGATGCTGAGGATGGTGCTGGGGAGCAGGTAGGTGAACTGGATGAGGATCGGCGAGACCACGTTCGGGAGGATCTCCTTGCGGATGATCCGCCAGGGCGAGGCGCCCGCGACCTTCGCCGCCTCGACGAACTCCCGCTCCCGCAGGGACAGCACGGTGGAACGCACCAGTCGGGCCATGCCCATCCAGCCCAGCAGCCACAGCACGATCAGGATGGCCAGCGCCCGGAAGTAGGTGGGCGTCTCGTCCCGCGGGTCCACGAAGAACGAGGTGACCACCGGCATGAAGGCGATGAAGAAGAGCTGCTGCGGGAAGGAGAGGAAGAAGTCGGTGAAGCGGCCGAGGAAGTAGTCGGTCCGGCCGCCGAAGTAGCCGCCCACCAGACCGACGAGGACACCGGTCACCATCAGCAGCGTGGTCACGCCCAGCGCCATGTAGAGCGAGGTGCGCATGCCGTAGAGGAGCATCGTGAAGACGTCGCGGCCGAACTGCGGCTCGACGCCGAACCAGTGCTCCCCGGTGACACCGCCGAAGTAGCCGAGCGGCAGCCCGAAGTCGTCGAGGACGGGGTTGTCGGTCGCGTACTCGGGGTCCTGCCCGTACAGGGTGTACGGGTTCTTGCCGTAGAGCTTGGCGATCACCGGCGCCAGCGCGGCGATCAGGAAGTAACCGAGCACGACCCAGGCGCAGATGACACCGGTCCGGTCGCGCTTGAAGCGCAGCCACATCAACTGCCCGGGAGAACGGCCCTCGAGACCGCGGGTCTCGCTCTTGCGGGCCGGCTCCGGTGCTCCGTCGACGGCGGCCGGCGTTCCGCCGCCCTCAATGTCGATTGGACTTGTCACAGTTCGCCCATTTCACAGGTGTGGGTGTGCCGAACCGGCGACCGGCGCGGGTGTGCGCGATCGCGGAACGGATCATGAAGAAGCGTCGAGGGGTCCCCGATGGTGCGGGAAACCCGCAGCCGGACGCGCGTAGCCGGATGTCCGGACTTCGGCGGCCGGCCCGCTCCTCAGAGTCGATCGCCGTCCGACGGGGCGAAGTTGGGCGCGACGGACCGTGTGACCCACCTGGTGTTCGTGACACCGCGCATGGGGCTCCTCCTCATGACTCCACGTGTTCACCGACAGGAGGGGGCGACACGTCTGCCTTCCGACACCCCTGACGGAAGGCCAGACACCCCCTGGTGCTCGTGAGTCGAGCGCTGTCCCCACAGCGCGTGACCCATTGACCCGAGCGCTACGCGGCTAACTATCTGCCATGAGCAGAAGGACCGACCACCGTCTTTAAATCTCAATTCAGTCACGGCTCGCGGCTAGATCTTCCAAAATCTGGACAAACTGTTCGTGACAAGAAGGCCGCGAAACGGACGTGTTACATGGCTATCGGGCGTTGATCTCCGCATGCCGGACGCCCGGCACCGGAAAACCGGTTGCAAAAAGCCCGGGTGCCCCCATGATGGGGACACCCGGGCTCCGGGAGGTGCGGGATCAGCCGTGCTTGGCGCGGCTCGCGGCGCGGGCGCGCTCGCGGGCGTCCAGGTTCACCTTGCGGATGCGAACGGCCTCCGGGGTGACCTCGACGCACTCGTCGTCACGGCAGAACTCCAGCGACTGCTCCAGCGAAAGCTTGCGCGGCGGGACGATCGACTCGGTCACGTCGGCCGTGGACGACCGCATGTTGGTGAGCTTCTTCTCCTTGGTGATGTTGACGTCCATGTCGTCGGCGCGGGAGTTCTCGCCGACGATCATGCCCTCGTACACCTCGGTGCCGGGCTCCGTGAAGAGCACGCCGCGCTCCTGGAGGTTCGTCATCGCGAACGCGGTGACGGCGCCGGCGCGGTCGGCGACGAGCGAACCGTTGTTGCGGGTCGTCAGGGTGCCGAACCACGGCTCGTGGCCCTCGTGGATGGAATGCGCGATGCCGGTGCCGCGGGTCTGGGTCAGGAACTCGGTGCGGAAGCCGATCAGACCGCGGGAGGGGACCACGAACTCCATGCGGACCCAGCCCGAGCCGTGGTTGGACATGTTGTCCATCCGGCCCTTGCGCACGCCCATGAGCTGCGTGACCGCGCCCATGTGCTCCTCGGGCACATCGATCGTCATGCGCTCGACGGGCTCGTGCACCTTGCCGTCGATCTCGCGGGTGACGACCTGGGGCTTGCCGACGGTCAGCTCGTAGCCCTCGCGGCGCATCTGCTCGACCAGGATGGCCAGCGCCAGCTCACCGCGGCCCTGCACCTCCCAGGCGTCGGGGCGCTCGGTGTCCAGGACGCGGAGCGAGACGTTGCCGATCAGCTCGCGGTCCAGGCGGTCCTTGACCTGGCGGGCGGTGACCTTGCGGTCCTTGACGGCCGCCTTGTTGTCCGCGCCCTTGCCGGTGGCGCCGCGGCCGACCAGCGGGGAGGTGTTGGTGCCGATCACCATGGAGATCGCGGGCTCGTCCACCGTGATCAGCGGCAGCGCGACCGGGTTCTCCTGGTCGGCCAGGGTCTCGCCGATCATGATGTCCGGGATGCCGGCGACGGCGCAGATGTCACCGGGGCCGGCCTTCTCGGCGGGCTTGCGGGTGAGCGCCTCGGTCATCATCAGCTCGGAGATGCGCACGTTGCTCACCGAGCCGTCGCGCTTCATCCAGGCGACCGTCTGCCCCTTCTTCAGCTCGCCCTGGTGGACCCGGAGCAGGGCGATGCGGCCGAGGAAGTTGTCGGCGTCCAGGTTGGTGACGTGCGCCTGGAGCGGGGCGCCCTCCTCGTAGGTGGGGGCCGGGATGTGCTCCAGGATGGTGGAGAAGAAGGGCTCCAGGTTGGTGGAGTCCGCGGGGACCGTGCCGTCCTCGGGCTTGGTCAGGGAGGCGACGCCGTCCCGGCCGCAGGCGTAGACGATCGGGAACTCGATCTGCTCCTCGTCGGCGTCCAGGTCGAGGAAGAGGTCGTACGTCTCGTTGACGACCTCGTCGATGCGGGCGTCGGGACGGTCCGTCTTGTTGATGCACAGGATGATCGGCAGCCGCTGCTGGAGCGCCTTGCGCAGCACGAAGCGGGTCTGCGGCAGCGGGCCCTCGGAGGCGTCCACGAGCAGCACCACGCCGTCGACCATCGACAGACCGCGCTCGACCTCGCCGCCGAAGTCGGCGTGGCCGGGGGTGTCGATGATGTTGATGGTGATGGGCTCCCCGCCGTCCTTGGGGTGGTACTTCACCGCCGTGTTCTTGGCGAGGATCGTGATGCCCTTCTCACGCTCCAGGTCGTTCGAGTCCATCATGCGGTCGTCGACGGAGTCGAGCTGGTGCGCGGCGAAGGCGCCGGCCTGCTTGAGCATTCCGTCGACGATGGTGGTCTTGCCGTGGTCGACGTGGGCGACGATGGCGACGTTGCGGATGTCGTGACGCGTCGTAAACGCAGTCATAGTGAGGCGTACTCCCGGAGATGTGAGGTCGGCCTCGCGTACGTCCGTGTCACGCGGGCCTGCCGGGCGGTACATGCCACGGCCTCACCCCATGGTACGGGGCCCCGGGGGCTGCGGCTTGCCGGGGCGAGGGCGCACCGGGCGCGGCCGCCGGGTCACCGGGCCGGGCTCGCCGACGCCTCGGCGCCCCGGGCGCCCTTCTTCAGGAAGCCCATGTCCTCGTAGACCGGTGTCTCGAAGCCGAAGGCGCCCGCGTTGGCGAGGTTCTCGCGGGCCGCCACGAGCTGGGGGCGCTGGTAGAGCGGGACGGAGCCGGCCGCCGCCCAGATCCGGGAGTCGGCCTTGCGCAGCAGGTCCCGGGCCTTGCCCTCGTCCAGGGTGCCCATGGCCTGGTCGAAGAGCTGGTCGACCTGGTCGGTGCCGACCCGGGTGTAGTTCTGCGCGACGTTCAGGGAGCCGTCGGCGGCCGGGACGGGCTTGGCGTAGATGGGGCGGGCGTCGGTGGCGGGGAAGGCGGAGGCGGGCCAGGAATAGAGGGCCAGGTCGTACTCGCCGGAGGCGACGTGGTCCTTGAAGTAGCTCTCGTCGGGGACCTTGGTGATCTCGGTGCCGATGCCGATCTTCTCCAGCATGTCCGAGATCCGGTCGGCGACGGTGCGCAGCGCCTGGGAGCCGGGGCCGGAGGGGAGGACGAAGCGCAGGGTGAGCGCCTTGCCGTCCTTGGCGACGGGGGCGGCCGCGGCGCCGGCCGGGGCCGCGGTGCCCTTGGGGGCGTAGGCGCCGGGGGCGCCGCCCTGCGCGGTGTTCTTGCCGCTGCTGTGCTTCTCGCCGCTCTCCTGGTCGGTGCCGCCGGCGTCCTCGCCCTCCTCCCGGCCGCCCTCACCGTCGTCCTTGTTCTTGCCGTCGGTGTCCTTGCCGTCCTCGCCGTCCTTGCCGGCCTTGCCGTCCTCGCCGACGATGTACGTCCCCTCGTCGCCGCCGTCGGACTTCTTCCCGTCCTCGTCGTCCTCGGACTTCTCCGCGCCGGCCGCCTTCTCGCCGTCCTCGCTCTTCTTCACCGGTCCGCCGGGCACCCACCCGGCGTCCGCGAGGAGGGCCCGCGCCTCCTTGGCGTCCTGCTCGCCGAGGGCGCCGCTGCCGTCCGCGTAGGCGGGCTGGCCGGAGAGCGCGAGGTGGCTGCCCACCGGCTCGGCCGGCAGGCCCAGCGGCTTCAGCACCGCCTCGGCCAGCTTCTCCCGGTCCAGGGCGCGGGCCACGGCACGGCGGACGCGCTCGTCGGCGAGGGGGCCTTCGGCGCCGTTGAGGGCGAGCTGGGTGTAGGCGGGCTCCAGCGACTTGCGGACCTCGAAGCCGCTCAGGGCCTTGCGCCGGCGTTCCGCCTTGGCCTCGGCCTTGCGCCGCTTCTCCCGGGCGAGGATCTCCTCCTCGGCCGCCTCCTCGTCGGAGCCGTTGGCGATGGCCCAGGAACGCAGCGCCCGGGCGGCGGACCCGCCCTGGGGGCCGGGGAGCGCGGAGGCGCCCGAGCCCGGGGCCGGGGTGCCGTCCGGGCCCATGAGCGGGGTGCCGGTGCCGGCGTCCCGGGGGGCCGCCGCCCGGGCGACCTGCTCGGCGGTGTCGGGGTCGATCTCGGCCAGGTCCAGCTCGCCGGCGACCAGCTCGGAGACCCGCTCGTCGCGCGGCACGGCACGCAGGACGATCTTGTCCAGCTTGGCCGGCTCTCCCCACCAGCGCGGGTTGCCGGTGAGGACCACCTCGTCGGCCTTGGTGTCGACCTTCTTGACCGTGAAGGGGCCCGCGGTGACCTCGATGCCGCGCCGGGCTCCGTCGTTGAAGGCGTCCGGGGTGCCCGTGACCTCCTTCGGGTACAGCGGCGTGAACAGCGACTTCCAGTCGGCGTAGGGGCGGTCGAAGGTGACCTTGACCTCGAGGTCGTTCGCGCCGCGTTCGATCTTCTCGATGCGGTCGTAGCCGGCGTTGCGGGCGGTCCAGTAGGCGGTGTCCTTGCCGGACAGGGCGCGCCACTGGGCGGCGAAGTCGGCGGCGCCGATCTCCCGGCCGTCGCTCCAGACGGCCTGCTGGTTCAGCTTGTAGACCACGACCTGCTTGGGTTCGGTCTCCACCACCTTCGCCGACTCCAGGTAGTCGGGGTTGCGCACCGGCCGGCCGCGCTCGTCCATCCGGTACAGGGAGGGCAGCACGGCCTGCGCGACGCGGGCGGTGGTGGCGTCGGCGTCGGACTGGAACGCGTTCAGGGTGTCCGGTACGGAGTCCACGGCCCAGCGCAGGGTGCCGCCGTCGGCGACCCGGGCGCGGGCCGCGGCGGCGACGTCCTGCGCGGCGAGCGGCTTGCCCGACGGATCCTCGGAGCTGCAGCCGGCCAGCGCGGGGACCGCGAGCACGCCCGCGGTGAGGAAGGCGACCGAGCGCATGACCGCGCGGGGTCCGACGCCGACGTGGGACATCTCTGCTACCTCCGGAAGGCCGCGGGCGTTGTGGTCGCTTTTGGCGGTATTTGGAGTTGATCATTTGTATCCGGGCGGGATGCGGCCACTGAAGAGGAAACGGTTCGGCCACGCCGGGAGACACGGCGGTGACGGTGCGTAAGCCCACTCGTGCGGCGCAACGCCACCCGCGGTGCACCGACGCGCCCCGGCCAATCGCTGCACGTCCCTTCCCAGCGGCAGGTGTGACGCGCGACACTCGCAGGCGCATGAACGTCACCACCAAGGCCGTTCCGCGCGCCGCGGCCGGCGGAAGCGAGGTCACGTCATGTCCGTGCACGACGACCTGTCATCGATCCAACGCAGCCTCGACGACCTGACCCGGTCGGTGGCCCGGCTGGAGCAGCGGCTGGGCGGCGGTGGCCTGGAGGTCCGCCGGGTCCGTACCGACGCCGACCATCTGCGCGACAGCGTCGCGCTGCTGCGGGCGGCGGCCGCCGCGCCGGACGCGCCCAGGCGCCCGGACCTCGTCACGATCCCCGACACGCCGTACGACGGCTCACTGTGGACGGACTCGGACGACGAGGGCCTCGGCGCCCGTGACCGCCGCGCCCCCTGAACCCGACCCCACCGACCGGAGTCGCCCCGTGGCCACTGGTACGGAACACCCAGCCACCGACCCCCGTCCCCGGGGCGGCGGCGTCCACACTCCGACGCGCGCCGCCATCCGCGCCCCGCACCTGCGCACCGACCGCTGGTGGCTGGCTCCGGCCGGCACCGCCGCCGGCCTGCTGGCCTTCGTCGTCTACTCGACCTGGCGGGCCTTCGCGAACGCGGACTACTACGCGGCTCCCTACGTCTCGCCCTTCTACTCCCCCTGTCTCGCGGAGAACTGCGCGCCGATGCGCTCCGGGCCCAACTGGGAGATCGTCGGCGGCTGGTGGGGCCTCTCCCCCGCGATCCTCATCCTGATCTTCCCGCTCGGCTTCCGCCTGACCTGCTACTACTACCGCAAGGCGTACTACCGGGGCTTCTGGGCGTCCCCGCCGGCCTGCGCGGTGGCCGAGCCGCACAAGAAGTACACCGGCGAGACCCGCTTCCCGCTCGTCCTGCAGAACGTCCACCGGTACTTCTTCTACGCCGCCCTCGTGGTCGCGCTGATCCTCACCTACGACACCGTGCTCGCCTTCCGCGACGAGCACTACGCCTGGGGCCACATGGGGCTCGGCACCCTGGTCTTCCTCGCCAACATCGTGCTGATCTGGGCGTACACCCTCTCCTGCCACTCCTGCCGGCACATCGTCGGCGGCAAGCTCAAGCACTTCTCCCGGCACCCCGTGCGCTACCGGATGTGGCGGTGGGTCGGGAAGCTCAACGCCCGCCACATGCAGCTCGCCTGGGCGTCCCTGGTGAGCGTGGCGCTCGCCGACTTCTACGTGTACCTGGTCGCGTCCGGTGCCTTCGACGATCCGAGGTTGTTCTGATGTCCGTGGTCGACCGGCAGGAGTGGGACGTCGTCGTGGTGGGCGCGGGCGGCGCCGGGCTGCGCGCCGCGATCGAGGCGCGCGAGCGGGGCGCCCGTACGGCCGTGGTCTGCAAGTCGCTGTTCGGCAAGGCGCACACCGTGATGGCCGAGGGCGGCATCGCGGCCGCGATGGGCAACGCCAACTCCGGTGACGACTGGCAGGTCCACTTCCGCGACACCATGCGCGGCGGAAAGTTCCTCAACCAGTGGCGGATGGCCGAACTGCACGCCCAGGAGGCCCCGCAGCGGGTGTGGGAGCTGGAGACCTGGGGCGCGCTGTTCGACCGCACGGAGGACGGCCGGATCTCGCAGCGCAACTTCGGCGGCCACGAGTACCCGCGCCTGGCCCACGTCGGCGACCGCACCGGGCTGGAGCTGATCCGCACCCTTCAGCAGAAGGTCGTCGCGCTCCAGCAGGAGGACTTCCGGGAGACCGGCGACTACGAGTCCCGCCTGAAGGTCTTCCAGGAGTGCACGGTCACCCGCGTCCTCAAGGAGGGCCGTGAGGTCTGCGGCGTCTTCGGCTACGAGCGCGAGTCGGGCCGCTTCTTCGTCCTCGAGGCGCCCGCCGTGGTGATCGCCACCGGCGGCATCGGCAAGTCGTTCAAGGTGACGTCGAACTCGTGGGAGTACACCGGCGACGGCCACGCGCTGGCGCTGCTGGCCGGGGCGCCGCTGCTGAACATGGAGTTCGTGCAGTTCCACCCGACGGGCATGGTCTGGCCGCCCTCGGTGAAGGGCATCCTCGTCACCGAGTCGGTGCGCGGCGACGGCGGGGTGCTGAGGAACGCGGACGGCAAGCGGTTCATGTTCGACTACGTCCCGGACGTCTTCAAGGACAAGTACGCGGTGACGGAGGAGGAGGCCGACCGCTGGTACGACGACCCCGACCGCAACCGGCGGCCTCCCGAACTCCTCCCCCGCGACGAGGTGGCCCGCGCGATCAACGCCGAGGTGAAGGAGGGCCGGGGCTCCCCGCACGGTGGGGTCTTCCTGGACGTGTCGACGCGGATGCCCGCCGAGGTGATCAGGCGCCGGCTGCCGTCCATGTACCACCAGTTCAAGGAGCTGGCCGACGTCGACATCACGGCCGAGCCGATGGAGGTCGGGCCGACCTGCCACTACGTGATGGGCGGCATCGCGGTCGACTCCGACACGGCCGCCGCGCGCGGGGTGCCGGGCCTGTTCGCGGCCGGTGAGGTGGCCGGCGGCATGCACGGCTCCAACCGGCTCGGCGGCAATTCCCTGTCCGACCTGCTGGTCTTCGGACGCCGGGCCGGCCGGTACGCCGCCGAGCACGCGGCCGGGCGGGGTGACGGCACGCGCCCCCGGGTGACGGACGCCCAGGTCGACGCGGCGGCGGCGGAGGCGCTGCGCCCCTTCTCGGCGGAGGCGGAGGCGGAGGCGGCGTCGGCCGGGGAGTCCGGCGTCGGCCCGCCGGAGAACCCGTACACCCTCCACCAGGAGCTCCAGCAGACGATGAACGACCTGGTCGGCATCATCCGCCGCGAGCCGGAGATGAAGCAGGCCCTGGAGAAGCTGGCGGAGCTGCGGCTGCGGGCCCGCCGGGCCGGGGTGGAGGGGCACCGCCAGTTCAATCCGGGCTGGCACCTGGCCCTGGACCTGCGCAACATGCTGCTGGTCAGCGAGTGCGTGGCGCGGGCCGCGCTGGAGCGCACCGAGTCGCGCGGCGGTCACACCCGCGAGGACCACGCGGCGATGGACCGCGCCTGGCGCAACGTCAACCTGCTGTGCTCCCTCACCGATCCCACGGGCGGGCTCGCCGCCACCGACCCGGTGCGCGGCCAGATCGCCCTCACCCGCGAGCGGACCGAACCCATCCGTCCCGACCTGCTGGCCCTCTTCGAGAAGGAGGAGCTGGTCAAGTACCTCGCCGAGGAGGAGCTGTCCTGATGAGCGGCTACGAGGCGCGCTTCAAGGTGTGGCGGGGCGACGTGGAGGGCGGCGGCCTGGAGGACTTCCGCGTCGAGGTGAACGACGGCGAGGTGGTCCTCGACATCATCCACCGCCTCCAGGCCACCCAGGCCCCCGACCTCGCGGTGCGCTGGAACTGCAAGGCGGGCAAGTGCGGTTCGTGCTCCGCCGAGGTCAACGGCCGTCCGCGGCTGCTGTGCATGACCCGCATGTCCGTCTTCACCCGCGAGGAGACCATCACCGTCACCCCGCTGCGGGCCTTCCCGGTGATCCGGGACCTGGTGACGGACGTCGGCTTCAACTACGTCAAGGCCCGGGAGGTCCCGGCCTTCGTGCCGCCCGCCGACCTGGGGCCGGGCGAGTACCGGATGATGCAGGAGGACGTCGACCGCTCGCAGGAGTTCCGCAAGTGCATCGAGTGCTTCCTGTGCCAGGACACCTGCCACGTCGTGCGGGACCACGAGGAGAACAAGCCGGCCTTCGCGGGCCCGCGTTTCCTGATGCGGGTCGCCGAACTGGACATGCACCCGCTGGACGCGGCCGGGGACACCGGCCTGGACCGCGGACGCACGGCCCAGGACGAGCACGGCCTCGGCTACTGCAACATCACCAAGTGCTGTACGGAAGTCTGCCCCGAGGGCATCAGGATCACCGACAACGCGCTGATCCCGCTGAAGGAACGGGCCGTGGACCGCAAGTACGACCCGCTGGTGTGGCTGGGGTCGAGGATCCGGCGCCGGTCCTAGGGCGTGCCCCGGCCGACCCAGCCCTCCTGGTACTCCTTCCAGTTCGTCTCCGTGGCGGCGAAGTCGATGTACGGGGCGACGCCGAAGAGCCTCCGGTCGGCGTCCGTCCGGGACAGGCCCAGGCGGACGCCGCGGACGGCGGCTTCGACGGTCTCGGCGTGACCCCAGTGGTCGAAGTTGCTCTCGTGGTAGAAGGGCAGGCCCATCAGCAGGTGGGTGGTGGGCGGGGTGACCTCCAGGGCGAGTGACGTCTGCTGGGCCACGTAGCCGCCGTAGGTGCCCTCCAGCGGCTGCGCGGTGTCGTACGTCATCACCGCGATCTGGTCGACGCGGCGGGCGACCTGGCCGAAGAACTCCTGCGACCACCACTTGGGGTTCTCGGTGAAGACATTGAAGACGGTGTGCAGGGCCGGCAGCGGGTCGATCTGGTGGGCGGCCACGGACAGCCGCGCCTCCTCGGCGCGGGTGACGGCGCGCAGGTCGTCCAGGAGGGAGAGGTAGTCCCGGTCGTCCGAGTGCACGGGCTCCAGGTCGAGGTGGACGCCGTCGTAACCGGCGTCGAGGACCTGGCGGGCCGAGTCGACGACGGCGGCGCGGGTGCCGGCCTGGTTCAGACGCATGCCCTCGGCCGCCTCGGTGACGAGGACGTCGCCCAGGAAGGCCTGGACGCGGACGCCGGGCAGCTCGCGGTGCACGGCGTCGATGAACCAGCGGGCCTTGGGGTAGCGGGCCTTCGGCAGGGTGCCGTCGTGTTCCAGCGGGCCGGTGTGGACGTACAGGTCGCGGATGCCGGTGGTCTTCAGCCGGGCGGCGAAGGCGGCGAGGTCGGCGTCGTCCTTGCGGCCGTCGACCCAGGCGTGGCCGAGCCACATGGCGTCGCGGTTCCTGGTGTGTGTGCCGTCGGCGGGGTCGCCCATGTAGTTGACGCGGAGGGCGGTCTCGGCGGTGAGGAGCGGGAGGAGCAGGACGAGGAAGGCGGCCAGGACGAGACGGCGCGTGCGACGGAGGCGGCGCCTCTTCGGCCGCGGTGGGGGCTGATCGCCGTCGGCGGCTGCGGGGGCGGGATCCGGGGCGGTCTCCGGGTCGGTCTTCGGGTCGGTCTTCGGGTCGGATTCCGATGCGGGTCTCGGTTCGGGTCCTGGATCGGGCCTCGGTTCGGGTCCCGGATCGGGCCTCGGTTCAGGTCCCGGATCGGGCTTCGGTTCGGGTCCCGGATCGGGCCTCGGTTCAGGTCCCGGCTCAGGTCCCGGATCGGTGTTTCGCGGTTCCGTGTCCTCCACGGTGTCCCCTCCCTGTGGCCCGGCTCCGGTCGCGGTGGCGGATTGCCGCGCATACGCTCCGAGCGTGTTGCCAGCGGGGACGACTCGAACCGGTGTTCCGGTTGCGGTCAGGGGTGAGCGGCGGTGATCTCCGCCGATCTGGTGCCGCCCCTGGTCACGGCCGGGGCGGCCCTGCTGCTGGCCGGGTGCAGCCGTGTGCGCCGCACCCGGCGGGCCCGGACCCGTACGACTCCGGGCCGGGTCAGAACAGGCTCAGCAACGCCTCCGCCGGGTCGGTGAGCTGGGTGTCGCCGCCGGGCAGGGGCAGCTCGAACCAGACCGTCTTGCCGCGCGGCGTACGGCGTGAGCCCCAGGCCGCGCTGAGCAGGCCGACCAGTTGCAGACCGCGGCCGCCCTCGTCGGTGTCGCGGGCGCGGCGCCGGCGGGGCTGGACCAGGCCGGAGTCCCAGACCTCGCAGACCAGGGTGCGGTCGAGGAGGAGACGGAGCCTGATCTCACCCTCGCCGTACCGGAGAGCGTTGGTGACCAGTTCACTGACCAGCAGTTCCGTGGTGTCGACCAGGGGTTCCATGTCCCAGTCGAGCAGCTTGGCGCGGGCCAGCTCGCGGGCCCGGCCGACGCTGCGCGGCTCGCGGGGCAGGGTCCAGTCGCCGACGGAGTCGCTGGGCAGCCCCTGGACGCGGGCCATCAGCAGGGCGATGTCGTCCTCGCCGTGGTGGCTGTCGAGGGTGTTGAGGACTTGGTCGCAGACGTCCTCCAGGGGGCGCGTGGGGTCGGTGAGCGCGCCGACGAAGGCTTGGAGGCCCTCGTCGAGGGGGTGGTCGCGGCTCTCGACCAGGCCGTCGGTGTAGAGGGCGAGCAGGGCGCCCTCGGGCAGTTCGACCTCCACCTCCTCGAAGGGCTCCCCGCCGACGCCGAGCGGCAGGCCCGGCGGTACGTCCAGCATCAGCGCGGACTCGCCGGGCTCGACCAGGACGGGCGGCAGGTGGCCGGCGTTGGCGAAGGTGCAGCGCCGGGTCACCGAGTCGTAGACAGCGTAGACGCAGGTCGCGAGGTACACCTCGGAGAGGTCGGCCTCGCGGGGGCGGCGGGCGGCCCGGGTGGCCTGCTGGACGCCTCCCGGCGCGCCGAGGCCGCGGGCGATCTCGTCGAGCTGGGAGAGGACTTCGGCCGGTTCGAGGTCGAGTCCGGCGAGGGTGCGGACGGCCGTGCGCAGTTCGCCCATGGCGACGGCGGCGCGCAGGCCGCGGCCCATGACGTCGCCGACGACCAGCGCGGTGCGGTGGCCGGGCAGTTCGATGACGTCGAACCAGTCGCCGCCGACCTCGCTGGGCCGGCCGGTCGCCGCGTTGCCGGGCAGGTAGCGGCAGGCGATGTCGAGGCCGGACGCCTCGGGGTCGCCGGGCGGCAGCAGGGACCGTTGCAGTATCAGCGCCCGCTCGTGCTCGCGCCGGTAGAGGCGGGCGTTGTCGATGCAGACGGCGGCGCGCGCGGCCAGTTCCACGGCGAGGTCGCGGTCGCGGTCGCCGAAGGGTTCGCTGCCCTTGGTGCGGGCGAACTGGGCCAGTCCGACGACGGTGTCGTGGGCGACCATCGGCACGGCCAGGGTGGACTGCACGAGGCCGCCGTCCTCGGCGGGGACGGTGCGCGGGCGGGCGGTGCGCAGGGCGTCCGCGCAGGGCGAGTTGAACGGGTAGTGGTGGACGGCGCCGAGCTTGACCCGTTCGCCGGTGCCGTGGAAGGGCGCGTCGGAGACGGCGCTGGAGAAGGCGACGCGGCGCAGCTCGGCGCTGCCGTCCGCGAGGCCGGGCGGGGTCTCGTCGCCCACCAGCAGGCCCTGGTAGAGGTCGACGGTGGCCAGGTCGCAGAAGCCGGGGACGACGACGTCGAGGAGTTCGCGGGCGGTGGTCTCCAGGTCGAGGGAGTTGCCGATGCGGGCACCGGCCTCGTTGAGGAGGGCGAGGTTGCGCCGGGCGGCGGCGGCCTCCCGGGCGGCCTCGCGGCGGGCGGTGATGTCGGTGCCGAGCCAGGCGACGCCGATGGGACGGCCGGAACCGCTGTGCACACGGTAGAGGTTGACGGACCAGTGGCGGCGGTCCTCGGTGCCCGGCGTGAAGCCGGTGACGTGCATGTCGGTGATGGAGTCGCCGGTCTCCAGCACCCGGCGCAGGGTCGCGGAGACCCGGTCGGCCTCGGCCCGCGGCAGATAGTCGTGGACGCCCTTGCCGCGGTGGTCGTCCGGTGTGCCGCCGAAGACGGAGGCGAACCGTTCGTTGGCGCGGCGCACCCTGAGGTCCGGGTCGATCAGCAGGAAGCCGAACGGAGACTGTCCGAATATGGCCTGTGAGGCGGCGAGGTCGGTCTCGATGCTGCGCAGCACCCGGACGTCGACGACGATGCAGACGGCGGCCTTCTCCCCGTCCTCGGTGCGCGTCGGCATGACGTACACCTCGGCGAGCCCGCGCTGCCCGCGTCCGCGCCGGCCGTCGCGCCCGGCGCCGTCGTCGGGCACCCGGAAGGGCACCACGCCGGTCCACTCCCGCCCGTCGAGGATCTCGGCCATCTTGCGCTGGCCCCGCTCCCGCAGGTCGGGGTCGATGAAGGCTTCGATGGGGTCGGTGCCGACGGCCTGTTCGGCCCGGATGCCGAGCAGTTGCTCGGCGCGCAGGCTCCACTGGTCGACGAGACCGTCGGGGCCGATGGAGAAGGACGCGACCTTGATGTAGTCGTAGATGGAGCCGGGCGGGCTGCTCTGCCACACCGCGTCACCGAACGGCGCGCCGTCCGACGGGCCCTCGGACCCCGTGGCCCTCGCTGGTATCTCGCTCACGCGAACCGTCCCCTCCAGCTCACCGCGTCCGGCACCGGTCACCGGAGGCGGCTGCCCGCAGTATCCAGCACTACGGCGCCGCACAACACGGTGTTCACGATCACAGCACGGTCCCGATGATTTTCGGTCCGGACCGTGACAACACTTCCAGTCTTCTAACCAGCGGACACGGCATCGAATCACGCGGTTCGACAACTGCCACTGGCCTGAACCGGTCGGTGGGCCGAAAACGGAGCGTCACCCGGTGGTTCGGTCACTCGGGCACGGCGAGTTCGAACCAGACCGTCTTGCCCGCCGCTCCGGGCCGGGTCCCCCAGCGGCGTGCGGAGGAGGCCACCAGCTGGAGTCCGCGGCCGTCCTCGTCGCCGGGCCGGGCGACGCGGGCGCGGGGCGGGTCCGGAAGCGGGTCGGAGACCTCCACCAGCAGCACACCGTCCGCCCCTGCGGGACGCCGGCGCACCACGCGGACGCCGATGGGCCCGGTGGCGTGCCGCAGCGCGTTGGTGACCAGCTCGCTGACGAGGAGGGCGGCGATGTCGCCGACGTCGTCGAGGCCCCAGCCCCGGAGGGTGCCGCGGACGGCGGAGCGGGCGGTCCGCACCGCCTCCGGCGCCGCGGGGAAGACCCACTCGGCACAGCCGCCTTCGCTGTCGATCACGCCGATCACTTCCCCGGCCGACAACCCCCACCCATGTCCGGTTTCGTGGGGTTAATGGGCACATACCCGGTTCCCCGGCGCCGGTACCGTCAAGGACGGCGCACGGTTGCACCCGCGGCGCACACGGCGCCGGCGCCGTGCGGATCTCAGACGCCGTGCGCGCCCTTCGCGCCCATGCCCAGGTGGGCGACGGCTCGCTCGACGGCCGGTACGTCCTGGTCGAGCCACGGCACGTCCCAGATCTCGGCGGGGGCGAGCCAGCGCAGTGCGTCGTGGTCCTCCAGGGGTGCGGGGGCCGCGGAGCCGGGGAGCAGGCGCGCGGTCCACACCTGAAGGACGAAGGGGGCCCGCAGGGGCCACTGCCCCGGGACCCGCTCACCGAGCCGCGCGGACACGCCCAGCTCCTCGCGCAGCTCGCGCACCAGGGCCGCCTCGGGCGCCTCGCCCGTCTCCACCTTGCCGCCGGGCAGCTCCCAGCGTCCGGCCAGCTCCGCCGGCGCGCTGCGGCGCGCGGCGAGCAGGCGCCCGCCGTCGACCAGGGCGGCGCCCACCACGATCCGTTCCGTCATGCGGGGGAGCCTACGGCCCGTCCGGCCGACGCGGCTCGTCCGGCCGACGCGGCCCGTCCGGACGGATCGGCCCGTCCGGACGGATCGGCCCGTCCGCCCGGTCGGTCCGTCCACGCGGTCAGTCCGCTCGCGCGGTCAGTCCGCCGCGCCCGTGCCGTTCGCCCCGAGCTTCTCGACCCAGTAGAGCTGTTGGTGACCGCGACCGTCGAGGGTGTCCGCGATCCTCTGGGCCTCGGCCCGGGTCGCGTACCTGCCCACGCGGTAGCGATTGCCGTTGTCGTCCTGCCGGAAGACCAGCCAGGGGAGAGTGACCGTGCCGTCGTTCATCGCGCCCCTCCACTTCCCGTCCACGGCACCCGCCGCGCCCCGCCCGCTAAGGAAACCGCAATCCGCATATGCCCGAGCTTACGCCTCACCTTCACGCAGCGAATACGGCTTTACACAAAGAGGTACCCATCCGGCCAGAACGCAGGGGGCGCACGATGCGGAACGCGCCGTCCGCGCACCCCGGCACCCCGGTCGAGGGCATGCCGGGGCCCGCGGGGCGACCTGCGGGAACGACCGGATCGCGGCGCCCGGGCGGGCGCCGACGAGGGCGCGCACGCCCGTAGGTCCGGGGAAAGGGGGCGCGGGGGGCGCACGGGAGGCGTGCGCCATCTCACACCACCGGGAGAGCCCCCACTCCCCCGGCGCCGCCGCCGCTCGGGCGGCTCTGCTTCACGGGCAGGCGGTAGGGCTTTACTTCACGGGCAGGTGGTACGCCACCCGGTAGCGGTCGGCGGGGATCACCACGTCGGCCGTCTCGACGGCCCGGCCCGAGGCGTAGAAGGTGCGCTGGATGACCAGCACCACGTGACCGGGGACGCCGCCCAGCGCCAGCAACTCCTCCGCGAGGCCGGGACGGGCGCCGACCTCCTCCGTCACGTTGTCCACGACGACGTCGATGGCGGCCATCCGCTCGACGACTCCCATGCCGCCGAGCGGCCCCTCCTCGGGCAGCATCACCGGCGTGCGGCCGGTGAGGTCCAGGGGCTCCCAGGAGGTGGAGAGCATCATGGCCTCGCCGCCCTCCCGGAAGACGTACCGGGTGCACATCACCCGGTCGCCGGGCTTGATCCCGAGCCGCTCGGCCACCGCGACGCTCGCCTCGGCCTGCTCGCTGCGCGATTCCCAGGTACCGCGCGTCTCGCCGTCCGCCTGCTCCTGCCGGAAGGGGGTGGCACCCCCGGCCGGCCGGAAGCCGGAGCGGGCGACGCGCCGGGGCACGGGACGCTCGCGCACATAGGTCCCGGACCCCGAGCGGCCCTCGACCAGCCCCTCGGCCATCAGCACCTTGCGCGCCTCCAGGGCGACGGTGTCCGAGACGCCGTACTCCTCGCGGATGCGCGCCTGGGACGGCAGACGGGTGTGGGGCGGCAGCAGTCCGTCGGTGATCTTCTTGCGGAGATCGCCCGCGACGCGGAGATACGCCGGCTGCTCACCGAATGTCACTGGCCGCTCCCATCAGGTTGTACAGACAGCAACAGCGTGGCAACCGTAGGTTGTGCCAGGCAAGCAAAGGCCAGAGAATCACTCGAAGTGATGACTTGAGGCGTCGGGGGGCTTTACGCAGGCACTTTCTCCCCGCTATGGCCGCCCTCACACCTCCTTGCCCGGCTCGGCGCCTCCCCCCTCCTCACCGGTCTCCTCGTAGACCGGCGGCGTGGTGTCCAGGCCGAGGGCGTCGCGGGCCCCGACCGCGGTGTCGGCGTCGATGAGCGCGATGGCCTTGTCGGAGTGCTCGTAGTAGGCGTCGGCGTCGGTCGCCCGGGACGCGAGGCCGAACTCCTCGCGCGCCGTCTCCAGGTCGGCGACCAGGGCGGCGACCGGGCGCTGCGCGTCGGCGGGCCAGGAGTGCCCGCGCAGCATCCCGGTCTGTCGGTCGAGCGCCGCGGAGACCCGCGTCGCCCAGAAGGTGTGTGCCGCGAGGTCCTCCTCGGCGGTCCGCTCCACGGGCATCTCGTCCATGGCCAGGTAGAGCTGGAGTTCCGCCGCCAGGTAGGTGTGCTGGTCGGGGTCGAGCGTCGTGCCGTCGGTGCGCAGGGACCCGGTCAGCGTGCCCCGCTCGTCCGTGTTGCCGAAGAGGCAGGTGACCTCCCGGTCCCCGGCGCGCCAGCTCTGCGAGGTCGGAGTCAGGTAGTACACGTCCACGTCGCCCGGCAGGGCCCAGCGGTCCATCGCGTAGGAGTCCTGGAGCGCGTAGCACCGCTCGTCCGCGACCCGGGTGATCCCGTCGTCGCCGGGGAAGGCCCCGCCCGGCAGGTCGAACACGGCGAACACCTCGCCGTCGTGCTCCCGCGCGCACGACACCTGGTCGACGTCGTACGTCACCCCTTGCAGGGAGCCGCTGGGGGTGGTGAAGCACTCGCCCTTCTCGAGGGCGTAGGCGGTGCCCTCGCCCCGCGCGGCGTCGCGGAAGCCGCCCCAGAACTCGCCAGCGGCCCCCGTGGAGAGCGTCACCGCCCACAGGACCAGTCCCACGGAGGACAGGACCGATCCGGCCACCGCAAGGCCCTTGCCCCGCTCGCCGCGCTTCCTGATCCGGGCCAGGGCGACCAGGCCCAGCACCAGTCCGACCGCGGGCACGCAGCACAGGACGCCCAGCACGAAGGCGGCGACGGCGAGTCCGTTGACGGGAGGCCGCCGCGGGTACGCCCCGTAGGGCTGCCCCCAGGCCCCGCCCGGGTACGGTTGCTGCGGCACCGGGAACGGCCCCTGGGGGTACGGCTGCTGGGCGTACGGCTGCGGGTACGGCCCCTGGGCAGGGGGCTCCTGGGGGCCGGGCGGCGGCGGTATGGACACGTGTACCGTGCTCCTGTTTCGGGCGGTGACGCGGAGGCGCCGCGGGGCTGGGGCGGGCCTTCCCTCGGGTGGCCGGCCGATCACTGAGCGCATGGTAAGCGCGCGGAGGGCGGGGACGGCATGCGGGTCGCGCACGCGACGGTCCAGGCGGTGAACGGGCTCACGGCACGCTGGGCGGCCGCCGCCGACGGGGGCACGGTGTTCTCGGCGGTGGGCGTGTGGCCCCTGCTGGCCCTGCTCGCCGACGGCGCGGCGGGCACGGCCCGGTCGGAGCTGGAGGAGGCGGTGGGCGTGCCCGCCGGCCGGGCGGCCCCGGCGGCCCGCGAACTGCTCACCGGTCTCGGCTCGGTGCGCGGCCTGGAGAGCGCCCTGGGACTGTGGACCCAGCGCACCCTGGAACTGCGCGAGCCGTGGGAGGCCGGCCTGCCCGCCGACGCGCACGGCGTGCTCACGGGCGACGTGCAGGCCGACGGGGCGGCACTGGACGCCTGGGCGGCGAAACGCACGGGCGGGCTGATCGAACGCATGCCGGTGCGGGCGACGCGGGACACCGGGATGGTGCTGGCGAGCGCGCTGGCGCTGCGCACCCGGTGGCTGAAACCCTTCGAGGAGAGTTGGCTCATCCCGGAGACCGGCCCCTGGGAGGGGCGTGACCTGGCGGGCCTGTGGCGCCACAGCGCGCTGCTCGACCGCATCGGCGTGGCGGACACGCCGCACGGCCACGTCACCGAGCTGAAGGTACTGGGCGACACCGCCGTCGACGTCCATCTGCTGCTCGGCGAGGAGGCCATGACGCCCGGACAGGTCCTCGGTGCGGGGATCGGCGTCCTCGCACGCCGGCACCCGGTGACGCCGGGTTCGCACCTGCCGTACGGGGAGGCGGGCCCGGGGGTCGAGGTCGTACGGGAGCCCACGATGCGGCCCGAGCCGCCGGTGCTGGAGGTGAGACTGCCGGCGTACGCGGTCACCTCCGAGCACGACCTGCTGGAACGCCCGGAGCTGTTCGGACTGGCGACGGCGCGGCTTCCGGTGCCCGGTCACTTCCCCGGCGTCAGCTCGCACCCGCTGTGCGTCGAGTCGGCCCGGCAGTCCGCGCTGGCCCGGTTCGGGGCCCTGGGGTTCGAGGCCGCCGCGGTGACGGCGATGGGCGCGGCGGGGGTCGGGATGCCCGAGCTGCGGTGGCTGCGCACCACCGTCCGGGCCGTCTTCGACCGTCCCTTCGGCTTCCTCGCCGTCCACCGGCACACGCGCCTCGCCCTCGCGGCGGGCTGGGTCACCGACCCGGAGCCGTTCCGCGAGGACGAGGTCATCGGTTCCTACGACTGATCAGGCCGACCGGGCGTCAGAACTGCAGGGCCCAGGCGTCGATCCGCCCGGTGTCCCACGAGGCGTTGTCGCTGACCCGCAGTTTCCAGGTGCCGTTGGCGGTCTCCGAGGAGGCGTCGACGGTGTACGTGGTGTCGATGCCGTCGGCGCTGCCTCCGGTGCCGTACGACTTGAGCGTGTACGCCGTGCCGTCCGGGGCGACCAGCTGGACCTGGAGGTCACCGATGTAGCTGTGGACGATCTTCACCTCGACGGAGAGCGCCGAGGGGGCGTTGCCCGAGACGCCGGAGACGGTCACCGGGGATTCGACGGTGGCGTTGTCCCGGATGGTGTAGTCACCGGTGTTCTCGAAGCGGTCGCCGGTCGGCGGGGGCGTGGTGCCGCCGTCCCCGACGTACAGCAGCCGGTTGGGCGAGCCGGTGCCGGGGTTGGAGACGACGCCGCTGGTGGCGGCGGACGTCAGCGCGGAGGCGACCTGCGCGGGGGTGGCCGAGGGGTTGTCGGCCAGGTGCAGGGCGGCGGCCCCGGCGACGTGCGGGCTCGCCATGGACGTACCGGAGATGGTGTTGGTGGCCGAGTCGCCGCTGTTCCACGCCGAGGTGATGGAGGAACCGGGCGCGAAGATGTCCAGGACCGAGCCGTAGTTGGAGTAGCTCGCGCGGGCGTCGCTCGAGGTCGTGGCGCCGACCGTGATCGCCTCCGTCACCCGGGCCGGGGACTTGGTGGAGGCGTTGGTGGACTCGTTGCCGGCCGCGACGACGAAGGTGACGCCGGAGGCGATGGCGTTGCGGACGGCCGTGTCCAGGGCGCTGTCGGCGCCGCCGCCCAGGGACATGTTGGCGACGGCGGGCTTCACGGCGTTGCGGGCGACCCAGTCGATGCCGGCGACGACCTGGGCGGTGGTGCCGGAACCCGAGTTGTCGAGGACCCGGACGCCGACGACCTTGGCCTGCTTGGCGACGCCGTACGCGCTGCCCGCCACGGTGCCCGCGACGTGGGTGCCGTGGCCGTGGCCGTCCTGGGCGGTGTTGTCGTTGTCGATGGCGTCGTAGCCGTTGGAGGCACGGCCGCCGAAGTCGCTGTGGGTGATGCGGACGCCGGTGTCGATGACGTACGCCGTCACGCCCTGTCCCGCGCCGGCCGGGTAGGTGTACGAGCTGTCCAGCGGACGGTTCCGCTGGTCGATGCGGTCCAGGCCCCAGGACGGCGGGTTGGGCTGGGTGCCGGTGACGTGGAAGGTGCGGTTCTGCACGACGGAGGCGACGGCCGGGTCGGCGGCGAGACGCTTCGCCTCCGCCTCGGACGCCTCGACCGCGTAGCCGTTGAGGGCCTTGGTGTACGTGCGCTCGATGTCGGCGCCGTACTTCTTCGCCACGGCGCGGCCCTCGGCGGTGCCGGACCTCGCCTCGTCGGACTTCAGGGTCACGATGTAGCTGCCGGCGACCGCGTTCGCGGCGTCCTGGTACTGGATGCGGCCCTCGGCCGCGGCCGGGGCGGCGCCCGCGGGGAGCGCGGAGACGAGGCTCGCGGTGAGGGCCGCGGTGGCCACGGCGCCGACGGCGGCCAGTCTTCGCCGGGTGGTGCGGTGGGGGTCGTGACGCAGCACTGCCATGTGAGGGGTCCTCCTCGGTGGGGGTGGTGCATGGTGGGGTTCGTGCACGCCGAGCAGGCCGCCCGTCGGGACGTGGACAGACACGGGTGGGTCATGCCCATGACAACTAGGGGCGGCTTTGGTGCGTCAGCCGAAAGATTGAGGCTTCCAGAGGAATTGCACAAGGGCCCTGCACGGATGCGCGGACACCCACACCGTTTGAGCAGAGCACCGCACGCTGCCCCTTGCTGACCCACGGTTCAGTCCCACGTCCGTTTCCTTCAAGAAACCGGCACCTACGACCCCCTACCATCACCGCCATGGACAGCACCGGCACCCCGTCACGCCACATCGGCGTCCGCATCGACCGCACGGCCGACGATGTTTACGCCTTCGCCTCCGACCCCGCCAACATGCCGGCGTGGGCCCACGGTCTGGGACGCTCGATCAGGAAGATCGACGGTCGATGGGTCGCGGAAGACTCCCCGCTGGGAAGGGTCGCGGTGGCCTTCACGCCGCGAAACGACCTGGGCGTCCTCGACCACGACGTCACACTGCCCTCCGGTGAGACCGTCCACAACCCGCTCCGGGTGATCGGCGACGGCACGGGGTGCGAAGTCGTGTTCACTCTGCGGCGCCGGCCCGGACAGAGCGACGCCGACTTCGAGCGGGACGCCGCCATGGTCACCGCCGACCTGTCCCGACTCCGGGAGCTGCTGGAGTCCGCATAGCCCGACCCAGACGTGCCTGTTCCGACGTGCCAGCTCGGTGTCCGGCAGCGTTCGCAGCTTCCTGCGGACCTACCGAGCCAAGGGTCAGCCTTTCGCAGCCCAGACTTACCACCGTTGGTAGGATCGGCACCATGAGCGGTAGTAGGAAGTACTCGATCAGCCTGCCCGAGGATCTCGCCGAGGCCGTACGCGCCCATGTCGGGCCCGGCGGTTTCTCCGCCTACGTCGCCGAAGCCCTCGAACAGAGGGTCGCCATGGACAAGCTCCGGGAGATCGTCGCCGACTTCGAGACCGACAACGAAGCTCTCACCCGCGAGGAGGTCGAGGCCGCCCGGGCGCTGCTGCGCCACGACCACCGGCAGGCCGGCGGGGCCGCCGCCTGATGCCCGGCACCCTCCTGCTCGACAGCGAAGGACTCTCGAAGCTCTGCCGCAAGGACCGCACCGTCGTGGCCCTGGTCCAGGCGGCGTCGGAGGAGGGCATCCGAGTCGCCACCAGCGCCATGACCACGCTTGAGGCCGACTACGAGCGCATTCACCCGGCCCGCATCACATGGGTCCTCTCCCGCATCGACGTCCACGACGTCACCAAGGAGATCACCGACCGGGCCGCCGTCCTCCTTCGCACCCATCACCTTCACGGCCACAAGTACGCCATCGATGCCGCTCTCGCCGCCATCGCCCGCAAGGCGCCCCGACCGGTCACCGTCCTCACCTCCGACCCCGAGGATCTGACGCTCCTGTGCGGCCCTTCCGTGGAGGTGGTCAAGGTCTGAGACCGCTTCGCCGCCACACCGCTCGGCCGAACGCTGCCAGCACGCGGTTGACAGCTCGCGACAGGCTTTCCAGGAGCTAGCAGCCGAGCTCGCTCTCAACCGTCGGCGATGCCTTGACAGGAGCCGATTACGTCGAGACCGGTCCTTTGCGGCTCTCGTAGTCCGCCAGGTACTCGTCCAGGACCTGCCCGCGCAGCTCACGATCGACCGCCTCGGCGATGAACGCGGAGAACTCCCGCTGGCCCACCCGGGCACGGATCGCCTCCGCGGTCCCTTCGGGCAGCGAAAGCCAAGGGCCCGACCCCGAAGAGTCGGACCCTCTTTGACCTGCATGTTTGCCAGATCAGCGGCATGGTGACATGTCAGCGGCTACACGTTGAAGCGGAACTCCACCACGTCCCCGTCCTGCATCACGTAGTCCTTGCCCTCCATGCGCGCCTTGCCCTTGGCGCGGGCCTCGGCGACCGAGCCGGTCTCGACCAGGTCGTCGAAGGAGATGACCTCGGCCTTGATGAAGCCCTTCTGGAAGTCGGTGTGGATGACACCGGCGGCCTCGGGGGCGGTGGCGCCCTTCTTGATGGTCCAGGCGCGGGATTCCTTGGGGCCGGCCGTCAGGTAGGTCTGCAGACCGAGGGTGCGGAAGCCGACGTGGGCGAGGGTGGCGAGGCCGGGCTCGTCCTGGCCGACGGACTGGAGGAGCTCCAGGGCCTCGTCCTCGTCCAGCTCGGCGAGGTCCGCCTCCAGCTTGGCGTTGAGGAAGATCGCCTCGGCGGGGGCGACCAGGGCGCGCTGCTCGTCCTTGAAGGCGTCGTCGGTCAGCTCGTCCTCGTCGACGTTGAAGACGTAGAGGAAGGGCTTCGTCGTGAGGAGGTGGAGGTCGTGGAGGAGTTCCGCGCGCTCGGTGCCCTGGAGGATGCCCTGGGAGAAGAGGGTGTCGCCCTTCTCCAGGATCTCCTTGGCCTCCTCGACGGCCTTGACCTTGGGAGCCACGTCCTTCTTGATCCGCGACTCCTTCTGGAGGCGCGGGAGGACCTTCTCGATGGTCTGGAGGTCGGCGAGGATCAGCTCGGTGTTGATCGTCTCGATGTCGTCCTTGGGCGAGACCTTGCCGTCGACGTGGACGACGTTCTCGTCCTTGAAGGCACGAATGACCTGGCAGATCGCGTCGGACTCGCGGATGTTGGCCAGGAACTTGTTGCCCAGACCCTCGCCCTCGCTCGCGCCGCGCACGATGCCGGCGATGTCGACGAAGTCGACGGTGGCAGGGAGGACCTTCTCGGAGGAGAAGATCTCGGCCAGCTTCGCCAGGCGGGGGTCGGGGACACCGACCACGCCGACGTTGGGCTCGATCGTGGCGAACGGGTAGTTGGCCGCGAGCACGTCGTTCTTGGTCAGGGCGTTGAACAGGGTCGACTTGCCGACATTCGGCAGACCGACGATTCCGATCGTGAGCGACACGTTGCGACTTCCCGTACGTGAGGATGCGGAGGGGTGGGCCAGGCGGGCCGATCCACCAGTCTACGGGGTGGCCGATACGGCCGGTGCGCCCTGTCGACGCCTGGCCAAGCTCTCCCCCACGGCGTGTCTGTCGGGCTATTCGGCACATAAACCGACCTAAGTTGGTCCAGTGGAGCAACACAGGACGCGACCTGCGCAGTACGGACCGCGACGAGGGCGGGCGCCGCTGCCCCCGCAGGGGCGGGGCCCGGTGGCGGGCGGCGGGTCGCGCAGAGCGGCGGCCGCGCGTCCGGCCACGGCACGCGCACCGGCGGCACGGCCGGCGACCAGGCCCGTTCCCCCCGTGGCGCGGGCGGTGCGGGCCCTGCGCGGGATGCCCAACCCGCGGCTGACCGGGCTGGGCGGCGGTCTGTTCTGCGCGGCGGTGATGCTGGTACTGGGCTTCCTCGACCAGATGCTGTTCGGCGCCTCCCTCACCGTGTACGGAGTGCTGTTCCTGCCGGTGTGCCTGCTCACCGCGCTCTGGGTGCGCCGGGGCGACCTGCTGACCGCGCCGGTGGTCGTGCCGATCGCCTTCGCCGTGGGGCTGCTGACCGTGGCCGAGAGCGGCGAGGGGGTGGGCGGGCGGCTGATGGGGCTGGTGACCGCCCTGGCCACCGAGGCCGGCTGGCTCTACGGCGGCACCCTGGTCGCCGGGACGACGGTGCTCGTGCGCCGGGTGCGGATGCTGCGCCGGCGTCGGGCCGCCGGTGCGGCCGGTCCCACCGGTGCCGCCCGGAGCCGTACGTCTGCCTAGGCGGAGGGTGTGGTCCCGGGGAGGGCGGCTCCCGGGCCGTGACGGCCGGATCGGCTCCCGGACCGTGACGGCCGGCTCCGGGACCGGTGACGGCCGGCCCGGGACCGGTGACGGCCGGGTTCGGCTCCGGACGGCGGGCCCCGGCGCCCCGGCGCCTCGACGGTCGGCAGTCGGCGGTCGGCGGTCGGGTCAGCCCGAGGCGGGCCCGCCCGCTCCCTCCGCCGCGCGCATCGCCGCGCCCACGATGCCCGCGTTGTTCTGCAGCTGGGCGGGGACGATCTCCGCCTTGATGCCCTCGATGTGGTGCAGGAACTTGTGGGACTTGCGGCTCACCCCGCCGCCGATGATGAACAGCTGGGGCGAGAACAGCATCTCGACGTGGGCGAGGTACTTCTGGACGCGGTGGGCCCAGTGCTCCCAGGACAGGTCGTGGTCGTCCTTGGCCTTGCTGGAGGCGCGCTTCTCGGCGTCGTGGCCGTCCAGCTCCAGATGGCCCAGCTCACTGTTGGGGACGAGGACGCCGTCGGAGAACACGGCGCTGCCGATGCCGGTGCCGAAGGTGAGCAGGATGACCGTGCCCTTGCGGCCCCGGCCGGCGCCGAAGTGCATCTCGGCGACGCCCGCCGCGTCCGCGTCGTTGACCACCGTCACGTCGAGCCCGCCCAGGCGCTCGCCGAACAGGGCCCGCGCGTCGGTGTCCACCCAGCTCTTGTCGACGTTGGCCGCGGTGCGGACCGTGGCGCCGTCCGTCACCACGCCCGGGAAGGTCAGCCCCACCGGTCCGGTCCAGCCGAAGTGCTCGACGACCTGCTTGACCCCGTCGGCCACACCGTCGGGGGTCGCCGGGTGCGGAGTCAGTACCTTGCAGCGCTCCTGGGCCAGGTCGCCCCTGTCGAGGTCCACAGGGGCGCCCTTGATCCCGGATCCGCCGATGTCCACGCCGAAGATCTGCATGGGCACCACGTTACGACGTGCGACCGCCGGTCACGCCACGGAACCGGAACCGGTCGTACCGGAACCGCCCCGCTCCGCCACCAGGGCCGCCGCCTCCTCGCGCAGGTCGCGGCGGAGTTCCTTGGGCAGCGAGAAGGTGATCGACTCCTCGGCGGCCTTGACGATCTCCACGTCCTCGAAGCCGCGCTGCGACAGCCACTCCAGGACCTGCTCGACCAGCACGTCCGGGACCGAGGCGCCGGAGGTGACGCCGACCGTGGTCACGCCCTCCAGCCACGCCTCCTCGATCTCGTCGGCGAAGTCCACCAGGTACGCGGCGCGGGAGCCCGCCTGCTTGGCGACCTCGACGAGGCGCTTGGAGTTGGAGGAGTTGCGGGAGCCGACCACGATGACCAGCTCGGCCTCGGCGCCCATCTGCTTGACCGCGAGCTGGCGGTTCTGCGTGGCGTAGCAGATGTCGTCGCTCGGCGGGGAGATGAGCTGCGGGAACTTGTCCTTGAGGGCGTCGACGGTCTCCATGGTCTCGTCGACGGAGAGGGTGGTCTGGGAGAGCCAGACGACCTTGGACGGGTCGCGGACCTCGACCTTCGCCACGTCCTCCGGGCCGTCGACGAGCTGGATGTGGTCGGGGGCCTCGCCGGAGGTGCCGATGACCTCCTCGTGGCCCTCGTGGCCGATCAGGAGGATGTCGTAGTCGTCGTTGGCGAAGCGGACGGCTTCCTTGTGCACCTTGGTGACGAGCGGGCAGGTGGCGTCGATGGTGGCGAGCTGCCCGCGCGCGGCCTCCTCGTGGACGACGGGGGCGACGCCGTGGGCGGAGAACATGACGATGTTGCCCGGGGGGACCTCCTCCGTCTGCTCGACGAAGATGGCGCCCTTCTTCTCCAGGGTCTGGACGACGTACTTGTTGTGGACGATCTCGTGGCGGACGTACACCGGAGCCCCGTACTGCTCCAGGGCTTTCTCGACGGCGATCACGGCGCGGTCCACACCCGCGCAGTAGCCACGGGGGGCGGCGAGCAGGACACGGCGGCCAGGCGAAGCAGTCATGGCACCCATCGTAAGGCCGCGTTCGGCGGGTCAGAGATCGCGTGGGTGCGGGTTCGCCGGAGAGACTGACGGGGACGTGGACGGGAACGTTCCGAGGCGGAGTCCGAGGCGCTGGCGGAGGCACGATGTCCGAGACCGGTACGGCGGCCCAGGGGGCCGGTGGCGACGACCATGGGCACCGGGAACACCACCCGGAGCAGCAGCTCAAGCGCAGTCTGGGCTTTCGGGACCTGGTCGTCTACGGTCTGCTGTTCATCGCGCCGATGGCCCCGGTCGGGGTCTTCGGCACGCTGGACGCCAAGTCGCACGGCGCGGTGGCGCTCGTCTACGTCGTCGCCACGGTCGCGATGGCGTTCACCGCATTCAGCTACGCCCAGATGGTGCGGGTGGTCCCCCAGGCGGGGTCGGTGTTCGCGTACGCGCGCGTCGGTCTCGGGAACGGGGCCGGTTTCGTCGCCGGGTGGATGGCGATGCTGGACTACGTCCTCATCCCGGCCGTGGCCTATCTCTTCTCCGGCATCGCGATGGAGGCACTGGTCCCCGAGGTGTCGCGGTGGGTGTGGACGGCGCTGGCGGTGGTCGTCACCACCCTGCTGAACCTGTGGGGGGTCCGCGCGGCGGCGCGGGTGGGCTTCCTGGTGCTCGCCATGGAGATCGTGGTCCTGCTGGTGTTCGTGGTGGCGGCGATCGTCGTCCTGGCGCGGGACGGGGCGGCGCGCGACTGGCTGTCGCCGCTGTCCGGGGACGGCTCGCAGGGGGCGTTCGCGCTGTCGGCGGTGGTGGGCGCGGTGTCGGTGGCGGTGCTGTCGTACCTGGGCTTCGACGCGATCGCGACCTTCGCGGAGGAGGTCACCGGCGGCTCGGCGAAGGTGGCGCGGGCGCTGTTGTTCTGTCTGGCGCTGGCCGGTGTGCTCTTCGTGGCGCAGACGTATCTGGTGGCGCTGCTGGAGCCGGTGTCGTCGGCCCAGCTGGCGGCGGAGCCGGAACGGCAGGGGTCGGCGTTCTACGACGCCGTGGACGCGTCGGTGGGCACGTGGCTGCACGATCTGGTGGCGGTGAGCAAGGCGATCGGCGCGGCGTTCGCGGCGCTGGCCGGGCAGGCGGCGGCCGGGCGGCTGCTGTTCGCGATGGGCCGCGACCGGCGGTTGCCGGGGGTGCTGTCGCGCACCGACGCCGGGGTGCCGCGCGTGGCGCTGCTGGTGTCCGCCGTGATCACGATGGTGGCGGCGGTGTGGGCGGCGCGCCGGGACGACGGGCTCGACCACCTGGTCTCGGTGGTCGACGTCGGCGCGCTCACCGCCTTCACGCTGCTGCACGCGAGCGTGGTCGGCTGGTTCGTGGTCCGGCGCGCCGGGGGCCCGGTGAGCTGGTGGCGGCACGCCGTGGTGCCCGTGCTCGGCGCGGCGATCACCGTCGCCGTGATCGTGGAGGCGTCGGGCACGGCCCAGCTGGTGGGCGCGATCTGGCTGGCGGTGGGTCTGGTGGTCCTGGCGGCACAGGCACCCGGCAGGCGCACGATGGGGGCGTGAGGGGCCGGCGGGGGCCAGTGGGGCACGGTCGGCGGGCGGGTCGGCATCCAGCCCGGTCCGGGGTGTCGTGCCCGGCCGGGTCCAGCCCGGTCAGGGGTGTCGTACCCGGCCGGGTTGTCGTACCCGGCCGTTACGCTCGGGCGCATGGCTGTTAACTCGACTCCCGAAAGCCCGCTGCCCGTGGGCGAGGTGTCACGGCTGATCGGGGGCTGGATCGACCGGCTCGGCGCGGTGTGGGTCGAGGGGCAGATCACGCAGTTGTCGCGGCGGCCGGGCGCGGGGGTCGTGTTCCTGACGCTGCGCGACCCGTCGCACGACATCTCCGTGAGCGTGACCTGTTACCGGCAGGTGTTCGACGCGGTGGCGGACGTGGTCGGCGAGGGCGCGCGGGTCGTGGTGCACGCCAAGCCGGAGTGGTACGCGCCGCGCGGGCAGCTGTCGCTGCGGGCCGCCGCGATCAAGCCCGTGGGCGTCGGCGAGCTGCTGGCACGCCTGGAGCAGCTGAAGAAGGCCCTGGCGCGCGAGGGGCTGTTCGCGGCGGAGCGGAAGAAGCCACTGCCGTTCCTGCCGCAGCTGATCGGCTTGGTCTGCGGACGGGCCTCGGCGGCCGAGCGGGACGTGCTGGAGAACGCCCGGCACCGCTGGCCCGCCGTCCGCTTCGAGGTGCGCAACGTCCCCGTGCAGGGCGTGCACGCGGTGCCGCAGGTGGTGCAGGCGGTGAAGGAGCTGGACGCGATCGACGACGTGGACGTGATCGTCGTCGCCCGCGGTGGTGGCAGCGTGGAGGATCTGCTGCCCTTCTCCGACGAGCAGCTGGTGCGGGCGGTCGCCGCCTGCCGTACGCCGGTCGTCTCGGCGATCGGGCACGAGCCGGACAGTCCCCTGCTGGACCTCGTCGCCGACCTGCGCGCCTCCACGCCCACCGACGCCGCGAAGAAGGTCGTACCGGACGTCGGTGAGGAGTACGAGCGGGTGCGGCAGCTGCGGGACCGGGCGCGGCGGTGCGTGGCGGCGTACGTCGACCGGGAGGAGCGGGGGCTGGCCCACGCGCTGGCCCGGCCGTCGATACAGGACCCGCACCGCATGATCGACGAGCGGGCCGAGCAGGTGACGGCCCTGCTGGAGCGGGGCCGGCGCACCCTGCGGCACCACCTCGACCGCGCCGAGTCCGAGCTGACGCACACCCACGCGCGCGTGGTCGCCCTCTCCCCCGCCGCGACCCTGAAGCGCGGGTACGCCGTGCTGCAACGGGCCGACGGCCACGCCGTGCGCGACCCCGGCGAGGTGGAGCCGGGCGAGACCCTGCGCGCCCGCGTGTCCGAGGGCGATTTCTCCGTACGAGTCGATGCGTAAGGTGAGTGGATGACCAGCGAGGTGGAGCAGTCGGCGGCCGTGTCCGAGGCGCTCGGGTACGAGCAGGCGCGGGACGAGCTGATCGAGGTCGTGCGGCGGCTGGAGGCCGGCGGTACGACGCTGGAGGAGTCCCTCGCCCTGTGGGAACGGGGCGAGGAGCTGGCGAAGGTCTGCCGCCGCTGGCTGGACGGCGCCCGCGCCCGCCTGGACGCGGCGCTGGCCGAGGAGGCGGAGGCGGGCGAGGACGGGGAGCGCTAGGCCCTGGCGGCGGCGCCTACTCGCCGGAGTCCTCGGCGAGCGTGTGCGCGACGAGCGCGTTGGCGTGGCCGTGGCCCAGGCCGTGCTCGGTCTTGAGCCAGGAGACCAGCTCCATGTGCTTGGTGAGCGGCGAGGAGCGGATCAGCTCCTTCCACTCCGCGATCGGACGCCCGTACTTCTTCTCGATCGACGGGAAGTAGGAGGCGGGTCCCTTGACTGCGCCGCTGGTCATGTCCGTGTGCTCCCTCGGTGCCGTGGACGGTGTGCTGCCCCTTACGACCCCGGCAGCCCGGAGAAGTGATCGGCACGGGCGAGTGATCCGCGTCACCCCGCCCTCAGCCGCAGCGGGGACCGGGAAGCCTTCGCGCGACAGCGGATGACCCTGTGAGGCGGATCACCGCGCCCCACCTTTGGTTGAAGGTTGAACTTCTTTGGCGTAGCGTCGTCCTCGTCAACGGCTCCCCGCCGACCGGTACGGGGCCGACGCACATCCCCCCGAGGAAGATCACGTATGTCTCTCGTCCTTGACCCCGCCGCCCAGGACCTGCTGTTCCGCGAGGCGCGCACCGCGAACACCTTCACCGACGAGCCGGTGACCGACGAGCAGGTGCAGGCGATCTACGACCTGGTCAAGTACGGCCCGACCGCCTTCAACCAGTCGCCGCTGCGCATCACGCTGGTCCGCTCCCCCGAGGCCCGCGAGCGCCTGGTCCAGCACATGGCCGAGGGCAACCGCCCCAAGACGGCCGCCGCCCCGCTGGTCGCCATCCTGTCGGCGGACAACGAGTTCCACGAGGAGCTGCCGCAGCTCTTCCCGCACTTCCCGCAGGCCAAGGACGCCTTCTTCAGCGAGCGCCCGGTGCGTGAGGGCGCCGCCACGCTGAACGCCGCCCTGCAGGCCGCGTACTTCATCGTCGGCGTCCGCGCCGCCGGGCTGGCCGCCGGTCCGATGACGGGCCTCGACTTCGAGGGCGTCCGCAAGGAGTTCCTGGACGACGACCACACCCCGCTGATGGTCGTCAACATCGGCCGTCCGGGCCCGGACGCCTGGTTCCCGCGCTCCCCGCGCCTGTCGTACGAGCAGGTCGTCACGACGGTCTGAGCCGTTCCCCCGGCACCGAACACGAGGAAGCCCCCGGCACCGCGCCGGGGGCTTCCTCGTGTCATGGAGTGCGGCAGTGGCTCAGGCCAGCTTCAGCGCCGCCGCCATCTTGCCGAGCTGCTCGAACGACCCCGTGCCGGCCACGACCGTCGTCGCGCCCTTCACGCCGTCGGTGTCGTGCAGCACCAGGGCCTCGTACCGGCCGCCGGTGTAGCGGGTCCACGTCCGGCCACCGATCTCCTCGGTGGTCTCCGTCTTCCGCGCGCCCTGGCTGGCCTCCTCGATGAACTCGGCCGGCTTCCCCGTGGACTGCTCGACCGCCACGTACTCCCCGCCGGGGGCCTGGTAGCCCAGGTGCCAGGCGTTGTCCTCGGCGCCGCGGTAGCGCACGGAGGTCGGCTTCCACTCCTGGGACAGCCCCTCCGGCGCCGCCACCGGGTACGGTGCGGCGCGGCGCGCGGTGGTCAGCTCGACCGTGTAGTCGACCCGCTTGAGGTCGGGCCCGCCGTCGTCGTCGTGCGGGATGAAGAGATACATGACCAGACCCGCGAGAACGATGACGCCCAGGGAGAGCACCATGTCCCGGGCCGTCTTCTGCTTACCGTTCGTACCTGCCACGCCCCTATCGTCGCAGGTCCCCCATGTGCTCATACGTGGGGTCCCCTGCTCATTCTGTCGGACTGACGATAGAGTCATGGCCACACCCTCATCCGGCCGTCGTCGTATCAGAAAGGTGCGTTCCGATGACCGAGCATCATCTGCCCTCCGAGCTGGACGTCCCCTCGGAGGCCCCCGACCGCAACCTCGCCATGGAACTGGTGCGGGTGACCGAAGCCGCGGCGATGGCCGCCGGCCGCTGGGTAGGGCGCGGTGACAAGAACGGCGCCGACGGTGCCGCGGTGCGCGCCATGCGGACCCTCGTCCACACCGTCTCGATGAACGGCGTCGTCGTCATCGGTGAGGGCGAGAAGGACGAGGCCCCGATGCTCTTCAACGGGGAGCGGGTCGGCGACGGCACCGGCGCCGAGGTGGACATCGCCGTGGACCCGATCGACGGCACCACGCTGACCGCCAAGGGCATGACCAACGCGATCGCGGTGCTGGCCGCCGCCGAGCGCGGCTCCATGTTCGACCCGTCGGCCGTCTTCTACATGGACAAGCTGGTCACCGGTCCGGAGGCGGCCGACTTCGTCGACATCAACGCGCCCGTCTCCGTGAACATCCGTCGGATCGCCAAGGCCAAGCGGCGCACCCCCGAGGACGTCACCGTCGTCATCCTCGACCGGCCGCGGCACCAGGGCCTGATCAAGGAGGTCCGGGAGACCGGCGCCCGGATCAAGCTGATCTCCGACGGCGACGTGGCCGGCTCCATCCTCGCGCTGCGCGAGGGGACCGGCATCGACCTGCTGCTCGGGGTCGGCGGCACGCCGGAGGGCATCATCTCGGCGTGCGCCGTGAAGTGCCTGGGCGGAACCATCCAGGGCAAGCTGTGGCCCAAGGACGACGAGGAGCGGCAGCGCGCGATCGACGCCGGGCACGACCTGGACCGGGTGCTGACCACCGACGACCTGGTCTCCGGGGACAACGTCTTCTTCGTCGCGACCGGCATCACCGACGGCGAGCTGCTGCGCGGGGTGCGGTACCGGTCCGAGACGGCGACGACCGACTCGATCGTGATGCGGTCGAAGTCGGGGACGGTGCGGCGGATCGACTCCGAGCACCGGCTGAGCAAGCTGCGGGCGTACAGCGCGATCGACTTCGACCGGGCGAAGTGACTCCGCCGGCTTCGCCGGCCGCCCTCTGAGGACGTCTTCCGTCCCCGTGCGAAAGGGCACCCTCTGTGCGGAGAGGGTGCCCTTTCGCCTGCCTGGGTCCTAGCCGGCCGCCGCTATGCGGCCCGTCGTGCTGGCGGCCTTCTTCAGCTCCAGGTCGCGGCGGCGGCGCCGGGCCAGGACCACGCGGCGTTCGGCGGCGGTGAGGCCGCCCCAGACGCCGTACGGCTCGGGCTGCAGCAGGGCGTGCTCGCGGCACTCGACCATGACCGGGCAGCGGGCGCAGACCCGCTTGGCCGCCTCCTCGCGGGAGAGCCGGGCCGCGGTGGGCTCCTTGGAAGGGGCGAAGAACAGTCCGGCCTCGTCGCGCCTGCACACCGCCTCGGTGTGCCAGGGAGTGTCCTGGTCCCTGTGCCGCACGGGCACCCGCTGGGCCGGGACGGCAGCTACCTGCAGGGACGAATGCGGCGGTTGCAGCACGGTCTACTCCTGACGACGGCTTCGCGAGCGAGAGACGATGCGTCAAGGCTTACCCGTTGTACGCGCGCCTATGCACAGGGTTCCCGACCGGGGCGCGAGCCGGGCTAGAGGTGCTTGCGCAAGCTGTTCTCGACCTTGCGGTGCACCCGGTCGAGGAGGTCCGTGACGAGCTTGCCGCGCTTGGGCCGCGCCTCGACACTGCCCAGCACGGCCCAGCCGTCCACGTGGACGACGGGGGCGTCGACCTCGGCGGAGTCGACGGCGTCCACCTCGAAGCTGCCGAGCACTCCGCCGCCCGCGCCGCGCAGCGACACGTTCTCCGGGACGCGCACCTCGACGCTGCCGAAGACGGAGAACGCCTTGATCACGACCTGCTGGTGCTCGAAGAGCGCCTCGCTGAGGTCGATCTCGACGCTGCCGAAGACCGCGTAGGCGTGGATGCGGCGGCCGGCCCGCCAGCGGCCCCTGCGGACGGCGCTGCTGAAGACCGCCACCACGTTCTCGTCGGGGTCCGCCGGGACCGGGCCGGCGACGGGGCGGTGAGGGGCCGGGGCGACGCCGGGACGGCCCGCGTGCGCGGCGGGCAGGTCCCGCACGAAGACGTCCAGCTCGCCGACGGTCTTGGCGGCGAGCACGCCCTCGACGCGCTCGGCGTGCTCGTCGGCGGTGAGCCGCCCCTCGGCGAGGGCTTCGCGCAGCATGTCGGCCACGCGGTCACGGTCGGCGTCCGAGGCGCGCAGCTCGGCGGTGCGCGGGGCGGTGGCTGGGGCGTGCTTCTGAAGGTCCACGGCGGTAGCGTACCGAAACGCGATAGATCGCGACTAGCCCTGTGGACAACCTTGTCGCCGACCGTTCGCCGAATCGGCCGAGGACCGGCCGAGGACCGGCCGGGTGCCCGCCCCGCACCCGCCCGGGGCCTGTCGCACGCTTACTGAGCCTTACCTCACAAGCCCGGCGCCGTCGGCAGGTTCTACGCTGGTTGGCGCTGCCAATGGAGGCCAGCCGTCGTTGCTGAGAGATCCAGCGGAATCCAGCGCGCGTGATGTCGAGTGAGGAATGGGCGAGATGCCTGAGTTCGCGTACACCGATCTGCTCCCCCAGGGTGAGGACACCACTCCGTACCGGCTGGTGACCGCCGAGGGCGTGTCCACCTTCGAGGCCGACGGGCGGACCTTCCTCAAGGTGGAGCCGGAGGCGCTGCGCAAGCTGGCCGAGGAGGCCATCCACGACATCCAGCACTACCTGCGCCCGGCCCACCTGGCGCAGCTGCGCCGGATCATCGACGATCCCGAGGCGTCGAGCAACGACAAGTTCGTGGCCCTGGACCTGCTGAAGAACGCCAACATCGCGGCGGCGGGCGTGCTGCCCATGTGCCAGGACACCGGCACGGCGATCGTCATGGGCAAGCGCGGACAGAACGTGCTGACGGCGGGCGGCGACGAGGAGGCCCTGAGCCGGGGCATCTACGACGCCTACCAGAACCTGAACCTGCGCTACTCGCAGATGGCCCCGCTCACCATGTGGGAGGAGAAGAACACCGGCTCCAACCTCCCGGCGCAGATCGAGCTGTACGCGACCGACGGCGGCGCCTACAAGTTCCTGTTCATGGCGAAGGGCGGCGGCTCCGCCAACAAGTCGTTCCTCTACCAGGAGACCAAGGCCGTCCTGAACGAGTCCTCCATGATGAAGTTCCTGGAGGAGAAGATCCGCTCGCTGGGCACGGCCGCCTGCCCGCCGTACCACCTGGCGATCGTCGTCGGCGGCACCTCGGCCGAGTACGCGCTGAAGACCGCGAAGTACGCCTCCGCCCACTACCTGGACGAGATCCCCGCCGAGGGCTCGGCGCTGGGCCACGGCTTCCGGGACAAGGAGCTGGAGGAGAAGGTCTTCGAGCTGACGCAGAAGATCGGCATCGGCGCGCAGTTCGGCGGCAAGTACTTCTGCCACGACGTGCGCGTGGTGCGCCTGCCCCGGCACGGCGCCTCCTGCCCGGTCGCCATCGCCGTGTCCTGCTCCGCCGACCGGCAGGCGGTCGCGAAGATCACCGCCGAGGGCGTCTTCCTGGAGCAGCTGGAGACCGACCCGGCGCGGTTCCTGCCGGAGACGACGGACGAGCACCTCGAGTCCGAGGGCGACGTCGTCAAGGTCGACCTCAACCAACCGATGGACGACATCCTCGCCGAGCTGACCAAGTACCCGGTCAAGACCCGGCTCTCGCTGACCGGCCCGCTGGTCGTGGCGCGCGACATCGCGCACGCCAAGATCAAGGAACGGCTGGACGCGGGCGAGGAGATGCCGCAGTACCTGAAGGACCACCCGGTGTACTACGCGGGCCCCGCCAAGACGCCGGAGGGCTACGCGTCGGGTTCGTTCGGCCCGACGACCGCCGGGCGCATGGACTCCTACGTGGAGCAGTTCCAGGCGGCGGGCGGCTCCAAGGTGATGCTGGCCAAGGGCAACCGCAGCAAGCAGGTCACGGACGCCTGCGCCACGCACGGCGGCTTCTACCTCGGCTCCATCGGCGGCCCGGCGGCCCGGCTCGCGCAGGACTGCATCAAGAAGGTCGAGGTCGTCGAGTACGAGGAGCTGGGCATGGAGGCGGTCTGGAAGATCGAGGTCGAGGACTTCCCGGCGTTCATCGTGGTGGACGACAAGGGCAACGACTTCTTCCAGGACCCGGCGCCGGCGCCGACCTTCACGACCATTCCGGTGCGCGGGCCCGGGCTCGCCTGACCCCCGCGGTGACGCTTCGCCTCCACGGGGAACAGTGGTCGCGTCGAGGACGCTGTGACCAGTGGAGGTGATCGTCGATGGCCGACGAGCAGGACAGGACCGAGTACCGCACCGAGCACGACTCCATGGGCGAGGTGCGGGTGCCCGCCCACGCCAAGTGGCGGGCCCAGACCCAGCGGGCGGTGGAGAACTTCCCCGTCTCCGGGCAGCGCATCGAGCGCGCGCACATCGAGGCGCTGGCCCGGATCAAGGGCGCGGCGGCCAAGGTCAACGCCGAGCTGGGAGTCCTGGACCGGGACGTCGCCGCGGCGATCCAGGAGGCGGCCGGCGAGGTCGCCGAGGGCCGGTGGGACGAGCACTTCCCGGTGGACGTGTTCCAGACGGGGTCGGGGACCTCGTCCAACATGAACACCAACGAGGTCCTCGCGACGCTCGCCACGGAGCGTCTGGGCCGCGACGTGCATCCCAACGACCACGTCAACGCCTCCCAGTCGTCCAACGACGTCTTCCCGTCGTCCATCCACATCGCCGCCACCGCCGCCGTCACCCGCGACCTGATCCCGGCCCTCGGCCACCTCGCCGACGCGCTGGAGCGCAAGGCGGAGGAGTTCGCCGACGTGGTGAAGTCCGGGCGGACGCATCTGATGGACGCCACCCCGGTCACCCTGGGGCAGGAGTTCGGCGGGTACGCGGCCCAGGTGCGGTACGGCATCGAGCGACTGGAGGCATCGCTCCCCCGGCTCGCCGAGCTGCCGCTGGGCGGCACCGCCGTCGGCACCGGCATCAACACCCCGCCCGGCTTCTCCGCCGCCGTCATCGCGGAGGTGGCCCGCGCCACGGGGCTGCCGCTGACCGAGGCGCGGAACCACTTCGAGGCGCAGGGGGCCCGGGACGGCATCGTCGAGACCAGCGGGCAGCTGCGGACCATCGCCGTCGGACTGACGAAGATCGCCAACGATCTGCGGTGGATGGCGTCCGGGCCGCGCACCGGCCTCGCGGAGATCTCGCTGCCCGACCTCCAGCCGGGGTCGTCCATCATGCCCGGCAAGGTCAACCCGGTGATCCCCGAGGCGGTCCTCATGGTCGCCGCCCAGGTCACCGGGAACGACGCGACGGTCGCCGCCGCCGGAGCGGCCGGCAACTTCGAGCTGAACGTCATGCTGCCGGTCATCGCCAAGAACGTGCTGGAGTCGGTACGACTGCTCGCCAACGTCTCCCGGCTGCTCGCCGACCGGACCGTCGACGGCATCGTCGCGCACCGGGACCGGGCCCGCGAGTACGCCGAGTCCTCCCCCTCCGTGGTCACCCCGCTCAACAAGTACATCGGGTACGAGGAGGCCGCCAGGGTCGCCAAGAAGGCGCTGGCCGAACGGAAGACGATCCGTCAGGTCGTGGTCGAGGGCGGCTATGTGGAGCGCGGCGACCTCACGGCCGAACAGCTGGACGAGGCGCTGGACGTGCTGCGGATGACCCACCCCTGACCGCCGGGCGGCCCCGACCGGCCGGCGGCCCTCGTGTCCGCGGGCGCTCCCGGCGATCACCGGCGCGTCGTGTGGCCGGGGCACCTAATATCTGCCCATGACAGACGGAGAGACGGTGAGCGCTGCGGAGGGGGGCGGGCCCGCGGCCCGCACGGAGTTCTGGACGCCCGGGAGCCACATCCTGTGGCGGTACCGGGAGAACGGCGGCCCGCACGTGCACATCGCACGTCCCGTCACCGTCGTCCGGGACGACGCGGAGCTGCTCGCCGTCTGGCTGGCGCCCGGCACGGAGTGTGTGAAGCCGGTGCTCGCCGACGGCACCCCCGTGCACCTGGAACCACTGGTGACGCGCTACACCAAGCCGCGCACCGTGCAGCGCGACCAGTGGTTCGGCACGGGCGTGCTGAAGCTGGCGCGGCCCGGGGAGCCCTGGTCGGTGTGGCTGTTCTGGGACCCGGGCTGGCGGTTCAAGAACTGGTACGTGAACCTGGAGGAGCCGCTCGCCCGCTGGGAGGGCGGCGTCGACTCCGAGGACCACTTCCTGGACATCTCCGTGCACCCGGACCGCAGCTGGTACTGGCGGGACGAGGACGAGTTCGCGCAGGCCCAGCGGGACCGGCTGATGGACGCCGCGCTGGCGGAGCGGGTGCGGCGGGCGGGGCGCTCCGCGGTGGCGGACATCCGCGCCTGGGGCTCCCCCTACGCGGACGGCTGGGAGCACTGGCGACCCGATCCGTCCTGGGCGGTACCGTCGCTCCCCGGGGACTGGGACCGCACTCCCGCGCACGTGTCCTCATGAGACCCTTGATGCGCCCCCGGGCAAGAAACGTAGGATCGTCCTCCGCAACCAGCAGGGCGGCAACCGGCGGGGCGTGCACCGTGCTTGACCGATCGTCACCGAGGGGCGGCAGGACGTGAGCGAGAGGTACGCAGACAACCCGGGTACGGGCCGCGGACGGTCCGCCGGTGACACAGGAACAGCCTCTGACCACGCGGGAATCCCGTTCCCGGGACACGTATTCCGGGTATCGGGACTCCTGCGGGACGAACTGCACGCGCCGCGCGCAGTCCCGGACGGATGGATTCGACACGCGTGACGGAGCACCCGACCTCCTTCGACCGCCCGACGGCGGGCGGTGACCCCGCGGACCCCCGCGGGGCGCTCCTGCGTACCCCCGTGCCGCCGCGCGCCTCCGGGTCCGCGTTACCGGTACAGGGGCACGCCGGCGAGACACCGCCGACCGCCGGCACCGGCGCCTTCGAGCACTCCCAGCCCGGCACCGAGCCGGCCGCCGGTTCCGACGCCCACCGGCCGCGCCCCGCGGCCGACGGCGTCCCCGTGCAGCCGGGCGGAGCCCAGACCGGGTCCGCGTCCGGGTCCGGTTCCGGGGCGGCGCCCGGCCCGGCGGCGCCGCCGCGCGGAGAGCGCCGCAGCGGGCAGCTCACCGCGCCCGGCCGGCCCACCCCCATGCGGCGGGACGGGGACCGGCTCCGCTTCGTCGGCGCCGCGACCCGGCGGATCGCCCGGGGCATGGACCTCGACGAGATCGTGATGGGGCTGTGCCGGGCCACCGTGCCGACCTTCGCGGACGCGATCCTGGTCTATCTGCGCGAGCCGCTGCCGGTCGGCGACGAGCGGCCCACCGGACCGCTGGTGCTGCGGCTGCGGCGCACCGACCGGATACCGGCCGAGCGGGACACCGAGAACGGGTTCACGCCCGCGGTCCAGCCCGAGCCCTCGGAGCTGGAGACGGTCGGCTCCGAGCTGTGCGAGGTCCGGCCGGGCAGCGCGCTCGCCGAAGTGCTGCGCGGGGTGCGCCCGGTCTTCACGGACACCCCGGCGGCCCGCGCCGCCCTGCCGGAACTGCTGGGCGACGACGGCGACTTCACCGTCCCCGACGGACGGCGGGCCATCCTGGCGCCGCTGCGCGGCCGGCGCCGGGTGATCGGTGCCGCCCTCTTCCTGCGCGGCCCCGAGCGCGTCGCCTTCGAGGCCGACGACCTGCTGGTCGCCGCCCAGCTCGCCACGCACAGCGCGCTCGGCATCGACAAGGCGGTGCTGTACGGCCGTGAGGCGTACATCGCCGACGAGTTGCAGCGCACCATGCTCCCGGAGAACCTGCCGCGCTGCACCGGCGTGCGCCTGGCCTCCCGCTATCTCCCGGCCGCCGAGACGGCGCGGGTCGGCGGTGACTGGTACGACGCGATCCCGCTGCCCGGCAGCCGCGTCGCGCTGGTCGTCGGCGACGTGATGGGCCACTCCATGACGTCGGCGGCCATCATGGGCCAGCTGCGGACCACCGCGCAGACCCTGGCCGGCCTGGACCTGCCGCCGCAGGAGGTGCTGCACCACCTCGACGAGCAGGCCCAGCGCCTGGGCACCGACCGCATGGCGACCTGCCTGTACGCCGTCTACGACCCGGTCTCGCACCGCATCACCGTCGCCAACGCCGGCCACCCGCCGCCGGTCCTGCTCCACCTGGGCGGCCACGCCGAGGTGCTGCGGGTGCCGGCCGGCGCCCCGATCGGCGTGGGCGGCGTGGACTTCGAGGCGGTGGAGCTGGACGCCCCCGCGGGCGCCACCCTGCTGCTCTACACCGACGGGCTGGTCGAGTCCCGGCTGCGCGACGTGTGGACCGGCATAGAGCAGCTGCGGGAGCGCCTCGCCGTCACCGCCCAGCTCACCGGCCCGGACCATCCGCCGCCCCTGGAAGCCCTGTGCGACGAGGTGCTGGACATGCTCGGGCCGGGCGACCGGGACGACGACATCGCGCTGCTGGCCGCCCGCTTCGACGGCATCGCGCCCAGCGACGTGGCGTACTGGTTCCTGGAGCCCGACGACACCGCTCCGGGGCGGGCCCGGCGGCTGGCCCGGCGCTCCCTGGCCCGCTGGGGCATGGAGGACCTGACGGACTCGGTGGAGCTGCTGGTCAGCGAGGTCGTGACCAACGCCGTGCGGTACGCCACCAAGCCGGTCACCCTGCGGCTGCTGCGCACGGACGTGCTGCGCTGCGAGGTCGGCGACGACGTGCCGCAGCTGCCGCGGCTGCGGCAGGCCCGCGCCACCGACGAGGGCGGTCGCGGACTGTATCTGGTGAACCGGCTGGCCCGGCGCTGGGGAGCGACCCGGCTGAGCACCGGGAAGGTGGTCTGGTTCGAACTGAACCGGGGCTGACGCGCCTGCCCGAGCGAGAGGGCGCCCGGTGTCCACCGGGCGCCCTCTCACCTGTCCGGACGGGTCACCGCTCCTGCCGGTCCCCGTCCGGGAAGAGCGGGTTCTCCGGTTCCGTGGACTGTCCGTCCGTCGGCGGCTGGGAGGACGGGCTGTTCGACGGGGACTGGCTCGGCGACTGCGTCGGCGACTCGGTCTCCGGCGCCTCGGTCGTCGGCGCCTCGGTCGTCGGCTCCTCGGTCTCCGGCGCCTCGGTCGTCTCCTCCTCGGTCGGCGACTGGGTCGGCGACTGGCTCTGCGTCGGCGTGGTGCTCGGCTTCACCGCGTTGCCCTGCTTGGTCTCCAGGTCGAACTCGGAGATCTCGTCCATGACGCCGAAGGTGTACGCGGCCCAGATCTCCGCCGGGAAGCCACCGCCGTTGACGCGGTAGTCGACGCCGCCGGCCTTGTACATCGGGACCTGGGCGTGCGTCTTCGGGTCCTCGCCGAACAGGCCGACCGAGGTGACCAGCTCGGGCGTGTATCCGCTGAACCAGGCCGACTTGTTGTTGTCGGACGTACCGGTCTTGCCGGCGACCGTCTGTCCGTCGCGCAGCGGGTTGTCCCGCACGGACTTCTTGGCCGTACCGTCGTCGACCACGCCGGTGAGCACGGAGGTCACCGTGTCGGCGGCCTCGCGGCTGATGACCTGCTCGCCGATCGGCTCGGGGAACTCCACCGTGCGGTCCTTGTGCTCGACCGACTTCACGACGGCCGGGGTGACCTTCTTGCCGTGGTTGTCGAGGGTGGCGTAGACGCCGGCCATCTCCAGCGGGCTCGCGCCCATACTGCCCAGGGTCTGGGCGGGCACGGCCTGGTCGCCCTCGGTGTTCATGCCGAGGTCGCCGGCGACCTTCATGACCTGGTCCATGCCGACGTCGACGCCCATCTGCGCGAAGACCGAGTTGACGGACTTGTTCATCGCCTCCTGGACGGTGATGTCGTCGTAGTCGACGTCGTCCTCGTTGGGCGGTGCGAAACCGACCTTGCGGCCCTGGTCCACGACCGGGCGCTTGCTGGTGCCGTCGTAGATGGTGTTGGCCGTGATGGGGACGCCGTCCTGGGTCTCGGCGTCCTGGTCGACGGCCGCGGCGAGGATCACCGGCTTGAAGGTGGAGGCGGGCTGGTAGTCGTCGCGGGTGGCGTTGTTGGTGAAGTGCTTCACGTAGTCCACGCCGCCGTACATCGCCACGACGCCGCCCGTCTTCGGGTCGACGGAGACGGCGCCGGCCTGGACGTCGGCGTCGACCTCGCGCTCGTCGGGGTCGAGCTTGCTGGTGAGCTTGGCCTTGACGGCCTTCTCCAGCTCCGCCTGCTTCTTCCTGTCGACGTTGAGGGTGACGGTGTATCCGCCGAGGTCCAGGAGCGCCTTGGCCTGCTCCATGTCCTCCGCGGCGCCCTGCGCGACCAGCTGCTTCCGGATCTCGTAGTTGGCCGCGTCGACCAGATACCCGTTCTGGCCCCCCATCCCGGCGGAGGTCTTCGGCTCCTCGGGCACCGGGAACTCCATGCCCTGGCGGTCGGCCCGGCTCAGCCAGTCCTCCTCGACCATGTTGTCCAGGACGTAGTTCCAGCGTTCCTGGACGAGCTTCTTGCCGGTCTCGCTGGCGATCGCCCAGTCGTACTGGTTCGGCGCCTGGAGCAGGGCCGCGAGGTAGGCGCCCTGCTCGACGGTCAGGTCCTCGGCGTCGACGCGGTAGTACGCCTGGGCGGCTGCCTGGATGCCGTAGGCGCCGCGGCCGTAGTAGCTGGTGTTGATGTAGCCGGCCAGGATGTAGTCCTTGGACTTCTCCCGGTCCAGCTTGAGGGAGATGACCAGTTCCTTCAGCTTGCGCGTGACCGTCTGTTCCTGGGACAGGTAGTAGTTCTTCACGTACTGCTGGGTGATGGTCGAACCGCCCTGGGCGCCCTTGCCGGAGAGCGTGTTGAGCACGCCGCGCGCGGTGCCCTTGAGGTCGACGCCGGAGTCCTTGTAGAAGGTCTTGTTCTCGGCGGCGACGAAGGTGCGCTGGACCTCCTTGGGGACCTTGGCGAGGTCGACGATCTCGCGGTTGCGGTCGCCCGTGCGGGTCATGATGCTGCCGTCGCTGTACTTGTAGACGTTGCTCTGCAGCTCGGCCTCGGGGTTGCCCTCGGGGATGTCGATGACCAGGTACAGCACGATGAAGGAGCCCATGCCGAGCAGGCAGAGGCCGAAGAACGTGCCGAGGATCTTCTTCCAGGTGAACAGCCGGCGTATGCCGCTCTTCCCGCCGGCCCCCGACGAACGGCGGCGTTTCGGCGCCGCGCGGCGGCCACCGCGCTGTCGCGCTCTTCTCTCTTCCGCTCGTCCCATGGCCTCGATCCGCTCCGCTTCGTCCATCTGTGGTCACGTTCTGCTCACGCGTCACACAGGTTCGTCGCTCAGGTCAGCTCAGAAAGCTAACACCGGGAGATGTGACAAACGCCCGCCGATCCGCCCGATCCGGTGTTCTACGGACGTGAGAATCAGCACCTGTTCCCATGGAACCGACGTACGAGAGGGGTCGAGGGTTGCCGTCGCGGGCCGAAGTGCCGACGCTTTCGCACTCTCGCCGCGGGGGCTCAGGCGCGGCTCGCGCCGTAGCGGAACCGTGACAATCGCCTCCGACCTGGGCACATCCACGCGCGGCCATGACCTCCGCACGGTGCGTATACACGGCGCGTATACACCGTGTGTAGAGTGCTCGGCATGTCCATCGGTCACACCCTCCTCGGGCTCCTGGAGTCCGGACCGCGCCACGGTTACGACCTCAAGCGCGCCTTCGACGAGAAGTTCGGTCACGACCGGCCGCTGCACTACGGCCAGGTCTACTCGACGATGTCCCGCCTGCTGAAGAACGGCCTCGTCGTCGTCGACGGCATCGAGACCGGCGGCGGCCCCGAACGCAAGCGGTACGCGATCACCGACGCCGGCATCACCGACGTACAGCGGTGGCTGGCGACGCCCGAGAAGCCGGAGCCGTACCTCCAGTCGACCCTCTACACCAAGGTCGTCCTCGCGCTGCTCACCCACCGCGACGCCGCCGACGTCCTCGACACCCAGCGTTCGGAGCACCTACGCAGCATGCGCATCCTGACCGACCGCAAGCGCAAGGGCGACCTCGCGGACCAGCTCATCTGCGACCACGCCCTCTTCCACCTCGAGGCCGACCTGCGCTGGCTGGAACTGACCGCCGCGCGCCTCGACAAGCTCCGTGAGGCGGTGGCCCGATGACCCCTCCCGCCGGTTCCCTGCTCTCGGCCGAGCACCTGCGCAAGGCCTACGGCCCGACCCTCGCCCTCGACGGCGCCGAGTTCTCCATCCACCCCGGCGAGGTCGTCGCCGTGATGGGGCCCTCCGGCTCCGGCAAGTCGACGCTGCTGCACTGCCTCGCCGGCATCGTCACACCCGACTCGGGCACCATCCTGTACGCCGGGCGCGAGCTGTCCGCCATGAGCGACGCCGAGCGCAGCGCGCTGCGCCGCTCCGACTTCGGGTTCGTCTTCCAGTTCGGCCAGTTGGTGCCGGAGCTGACGTGCGTGGAGAACGTCGCCCTGCCGCTGCGGCTGAACGGCACCTCCCGCAAGGAGGCCGAGCGGGCCGCGCTCGGCTGGATGGAGCGGCTGGAGGTCGACGACCTCAGGAAGAAGCGGCCGGGCGAGGTCTCCGGCGGCCAGGGCCAGCGGGTCGCGGTGGCCCGTTCGCTCGTCACCGACCCGCGCGTGCTCTTCGCCGACGAGCCGACCGGCGCGCTGGACTCCCTCAACGGCGAGCGGGTGATGGAACTGCTCACCGACGCCGCCCGCTCCACCAACGCGGCCGTCGTCCTGGTCACGCACGAGGCACGGGTCGCCGCCTACTCCGACCGCGAGATCGTCGTCCGGGACGGCAGGTCGCGGGACATGGAGCGGGTCGTATGAGTGTGCGCCAGTGGGCAGCCGACCTCGGGCTGGGCATCCGCTTCGCCTTCACGGGCGGCCGGGAGGGCTGGACGCGGGCCTTGCTGACGGCCGTCGGCGTCGGGCTCGGCGTGGCCCTGCTGCTGCTGACGACGGCGATCCCGAACGCGCTGGAGGTCCGGCACGAACGGGAGGCGGCTCGCTCCGACATCACCTTCGCCCTCGACCCGATGCCGAAGGCGAAGGACACGCTCGTGATCGCCAGGGTCGACGACTACTTCCGCGACGACGACGTCCGGGGCCGGGCCATGGAGCCGGAGGGGCCGCGGGCACCGCTGCCGCCGGGGGTGGAGAAGTTCCCGGCGGTGGGCGAGATGGTGGTCTCCCCGGCCCTGAAGGAGCTGCTGGAATCGGACTCCGGCGCACTGCTGCGCGAGCGGCTGCCGGACCGGATCATCGGCACGATCGCGGAGGAAGGGCTGATCGGCTCGGCCGAACTCGCCTTCTACCGGGGCGGGGAAGGGCTCGCGGAGCAGATCACCCCGGGCCGGATCGAGCGCATCGACCGGTTCGGCGACCCGCAGCCGGGCGAGGAACAGTCCGACCCGGTGCTGCTCCTGCTGGTCCTCGTCGTCTTCGTGGTGCTGCTCATGCCGGTGGCGGTCTTCATCGCCGCCGCCGTGCGCTTCGGCGGCGAGCGGCGGGACCGGCGGCTCGCGGCGCTGCGGCTGGTGGGCTCCGACAGCCGCATGACCCGGCGCATCGCCGCCGGTGAGGCCCTGGCCGGCGCGGTGCTCGGGCTGGTCTTCGGCGCCGGGTTCTTCATGGTCGGGCGGCAGCTCGCCGGTAACGCCGAGGTGTATCGCATCAGCGTGTTCCCCAGCTACCTCAACCCCTCGCCCCTGCTGGCGCTGCTGGTCGCGGTGGCGGTGCCGGCGGCGGCGGTGCTGGTGACGCTGTTCGCGCTGCGCGGCGTCGTCATCGAGCCGCTCGGCGTGGTGCGTGCGGGCCGGCCCCCGCGGCGCCGGCTGTGGTGGCGGCTGCTGCTGCCGCTGGCCGGGCTGGCGATGCTCTACCCGATGATCGGCGACGGCCGCGAGAACGGCGACTTCAACCAGTACCTGGTGACCGGCGGTGTCGTCCTGCTCCTGGTGGGCGTGACCGCGCTGCTGCCGTGGATCGTGGAGAGTGTCGTCGCCCGGCTCGGTTCCGGCGGGGTGGCCTGGCAGTTGGCGGTGCGCAGGCTCCAGATGAGCAGCGGCACGGCGGCCCGCATGGTCAACGGCATCGCGGTGGCCGTCGCCGGGGCGATCGCGCTGCAGATGCTGTTCGCCGGCGTGGACGACGACTACACCAAGTCCACCGGGCAGGACGTGTCGCGGGCGCAGATGGAGGCGACCCTGTCGAGCGGTGTCCCGATGGCTGCGGCCGCCGAGAAGTTCCGCGACACCGAGGGGGTGAAGGCGGTCTACGCCTTCTCCGAGGGCTACCTGGGCGACCGCGCCCAGGAGCCGGAGCACGGGACGACGATCACCGTGGGCGACTGCGCGTCGCTGCGGGAGATCGCCGGGCTGCCCTCCTGCGCGGACGGTGACGTGTTCGCCGTGCACGGTGCCGAGTGGGACACCGGGGAGGACATGACGAAGCTGGCGGCGCCCGGCCGGAAGCTGTACGCGGACCCGTCCTACGAGGGCGGCCCGAAGCGCCACGAGGTCCCCTGGACGGTGCCCCAGGACATCAAGGCGGCGAAGCCGCGTGAGGGTCTGGCGGCCGGGACCGACCGGGGAGGCTTCCTGATCACGCCGAAGGCGGTGCCGGACGCGCTCGCCCCGGCTCTGGACGGGCACGCCTATCTGAAGCTGGACCGGTCGGTGCCGGACGTGCAGGACCTGGTCCGGAACACCGCGACGGCCATCGATCCGCTGGCGTCCACCGTGACCTGGGCGGAGACCGAGCGGGCCGAGCGCTTCGACGCCATCCGCACCGGTCTGTTCGTCGGGGCGGCGTGCGTGCTGGCGCTGATCGGCGCCAGTCTGCTCGTCTCTCAGCTGGAGCAGCTGCGCGAGCGCAAGAAGCTGCTGTCGGCCCTGGTCGCCTTCGGCACCCGGCGCCGCACGCTGAGCCTGTCGGTGCTGTGGCAGACGGCGATCCCCATCGTGCTCGGTCTGCTGCTCGCCTCGGCGGTGGGGCTGACCCTGGGCACGGTGCTGCTGAAGATGACGGGCACCCCGGTCCGCGTCGACTGGGTCGGCGTCCTGTCCATGACCGGCATCGGCGCGGCGGTCGTCCTGGCGGTGACGCTGTGCAGCCTGCCCCCGCTGCTGCGTCTGATGCGGCCGGAGGGGCTGCGCACGGAGTAGGCCCACCACTCCGCCGCGATGCGAGTGAGCGACCGCCCGTCCGCACGGACGGGCGGTCGCTCACTCGCTCACTCGCTCACCGTGCGGACGGGCAGGTCCGCCATCGCCTCGCGCAGCGCCGCCGCCAGTTCCTCGTACTCCGCCGAGCGGGCCGCGCCGGTGCGCATGGCGAGGGCGACGCGGCGGGTGGGGGCCGGGTCGGCGAAGGAGCCGGTGAGGAGCTGACTGGAGCGGGAGGTCTCCACGCGGACCGCCGTGCGCGGCAGCAGCGTCACCCCGAGCCCGCCGGCCACCAGCTGCACCAGCGTCGACAGTCCGGCGGCCGTCGTGGTCGCGGGGACGTCCGCGCGGCCCGCCTCCCGGCAGATGTCGAGCGCCTGGTCGCGCAGGCAGTGCCCCTCGTCGAGGAGCAGCAGGTTCAGCTCGCGCAGCACCGAGCGGTCGATGCCCTCCCGGCCGCCGAGCCGGTGGTCGAGCGGGGTGACGAGCACGAAGTCCTCGTCGAAGAGCGGGAGTTCGGCGACGCCGGGGACGCCGAGCGGCACCGCCAGCAGGAGCAGGTCGAGGCGGCCGGTGGTGAGCCCGTCCAGGAGGCTCGCGGTCTGCTCCTCGTGCACCTGGAGGTCGAGGTCGGGGTACCGGTCGTGGACGAGCCTGAGGACCGTCGGCAGCAGGTACGGCGCGACGGTCGGGATGACGCCGAGCCGCAGCGCTCCGGTGAAGGGGGCGCGTACCGCCTCCGCCTCCTCCAGCAGCGCGCCGACCTCCGCCAGTACCGCCTTGGTCCGCACCGCCAGCCGCTCCCCCGCCGGGGAGAGCAGCACCTTGCGCGTCGTACGCTCCAGGAGGGTGACACCCAGTGCCTCCTCCAGGGCGGAGACGGCGCCCGAGAGTGCCGGCTGGCTCATCCCGATCGCGGCGGCGGCGTCGCGGAAATGCAGGTGCTCGGCGACCGCGTCGAAAGCCCGCAGCTGGGCGAGGCTGGGCTGCCTCTTCTTACCCGACACTAATAGCCACCTCCGATCAACCCGACCGAGTGTAGCTATTTCCCTAATCAATGCACCCTGTGCCAACATCAACACCGTCCAACCCATGGGAAACACTCGCAAAATGGGTGTTTCTTCGCTGCACTATTGGAGAGCGCGTGCTCACTGTCGGTGACAAGTTCCCCGAGTTCGAACTGACCGCCTGCGTCTCGCTGGAGAAGGGCAAGGAGTTCGAGCAGATCGACCACAAGACCTACGAGGGCAAGTGGAAGGTCGTCTTCGCCTGGCCCAAGGACTTCACCTTCGTGTGCCCGACCGAGATCGCCGCCTTCGGCAAGCTGAACGACGAGTTCGCCGACCGTGACGCCCAGATCCTCGGCTTCTCCGGCGACTCCGAGTTCGTGCACCACGCCTGGCGCAAGGACCACCCGGACCTCACCGACCTGCCCTTCCCGATGATGGCCGACTCGAAGCACGAGCTGATGCGTGCCCTCGGCATCGAGGGCGAGGACGGCTTCGCGCAGCGCGCCGTCTTCATCGTGGACCAGAACAACGAGATCCAGTTCACGATGGTCACCGCCGGCTCCGTCGGCCGTAACCCCAAGGAGGTCCTGCGGGTCCTCGACGCCCTGCAGACCGACGAGCTCTGCCCGTGCAACTGGAGCAAGGGCGACGAGACCCTGGACCCGGTCGCGCTGCTCTCGGGGGAGTGAACTGACATGTCGCTCGACTCCCTGAAGTCCGCCATACCGGACTACGCCAAGGACCTGAAGCTCAACCTGGGCTCGGTCATCGGCAACTCCGACCTCCCGGCGCAGCAGCTGTGGGGCACCGTGCTGGCGACCGCCATCGCCTCGCGCTCCCCCATCGTCCTGCGCGAGCTGGAGCCGGAGGCGAAGGCGAACCTCACGCCCGAGGCGTACTCGGCCGCCAAGTCGGCCGCCGCCATCATGGCGATGAACAACGTCTTCTACCGCACCCGGCACCTGCTGTCGGACCACGAGTACGGCACCCTGCGCGCCGGCCTGCGGATGAACGTCATCGGCAACCCGGGCGTCGACAAGGTCGACTTCGAGCTGTGGTCCTTCGCGGTGTCCGCCATCAACGGCTGCGGCATGTGCCTGGACTCGCACGAGCAGGTGCTGCGCAAGGCCGGTGTGGACCGCGAGACGATCCAGGAGGCGTTCAAGATCGCCGCCGTGGTCGAGGCCGTGGGCGCCACGCTGGACGCGGAGGCCGTGCTGGCCGCGCAGTAGTCCCGCACGGGATCGCGCACGCGACGGGCCCCGCTCACCGACCGGGTGAGCGGGGCCCGTCGCGTCGTCGTGCGGGCGGGGAGCGACGCTACGCCGGGGAAGTGCCGTTCGACGGCCCGTCGCCCCTGTGCTCGGCCGGCGGTTCGGCGCCCGCGTCCGCGGCGGCTCCCGAGGTCGCGGAGCCGTCCGGAAGGGCCGGTGACGCGTCCGTGGCCGTCGCGCCGCGCGGCTTCGGCGCCTGCCGTACGGCGGCCTCCCGGGAGTACGCCCGCAGATAGCCGACGACGGTGTTCGTCACCGCCACCAGCGGTACCGCGACCACCGCCCCGCCGATGCCGGCCACCATGCCGCCCGCGGCCACCGACAGCACCACCGCCAGCGGGTGGACCCGCACCGCGCGCCCCAGGATGAACGGCTGGAGGATGTGGCCCTCGATCTGCTGCACGGCCAGCACCACGATCAGCGTCATGACGGCCGCGAACACGCCCTGCGTCACCAGCGCCACGACGACCGCGAGCGCACCCGAGATCACCGCGCCGACCAGCGGGATGAAGGCGAACAGGAAGATGAACACGGCCAGCGGGACGGCCATCGGCACGTCCAGGAAGTAGATGCCGAGACCGATGAAGATGGCGTCGATCAGCGCCACGATCACCGTGCCGCGCACATACGCCGTCAGGGTGCGCCAGGCGCGCGGCCCCGCGCCGGCCACGCCCGGCCGGGCCGCCGCCGGCACCAGCTTCAGCGTCCACTGCCAGATGCGCTTGCCGTCGTAGAGCAGGAACAGCGTCGAGAAGGCGGCCAGCAGGATGCCGGTGAGCGCCTCGACGACGACCGTGACGCCCTCCAGACCGGCGGACGTTATCTGGTCGGTGTTGGCGCCGACGGCCTCGCGCAGGTTCTTGGCGATCTCGTTGATCTGCTTGTCGGTGACGTGGAACGGGCTGTTCAGCAGCCAGTTGCGCAGTTCGTCGATGCCGTCCTGGACCTGGTCGGAGAGGTTGTCGATGTTCTCCATGACCTGCCAGGTCACGAACCAGCCGATCAGCCCCATCACGACGAAGCCGAGGATCGCGGTCAGCGCGGTGGCCGGCCCGCGCGGCACGCCGAGGCGGCGCAGCCGGGCCACGGTCGGCTGGAGCAGCGCCGTGATCAGCAGTGCGGCCACGAACGCCAGCACCACCAGCTGCACGGCGCTGATGACGCGCATCAGCACCCACACGGTCCCCGCGAGGACCAGCAGCCGCCACCCGGCCTCCGCGGCGACCCGTACGCCCCAGGGGACGGCCTGCGCCGGATCGGGACGCTGGTGGACGACGAACGGCTGCGGCGCCGCGGTGTGCTCCGGGGAGGCTTCCTGCCGCGACAGCGGTGCGTGGAGGGCGTCCGGCGCCGGTTCGTCGTCCGGGCCCTCTCCCCGCGCCTCTTCCCGGCGCTGCTCCAACCGCCTGCTCATCTGCGTCAGTCCGGCGCCGAGCCGACCGAGCCACCCTGGCACTCGCGACATGATCCGTCCTCTTCCCCCGTCTTTCCCCACCACTCCCCCCTGGAGTCGTTTCGGTCCGACCGTACATCGCGGGCACGCCGAAGCCCCTCACCGAAGGACGGCGAGGGGCTTGGCGAGGTTGAGCGGTGGGGCCGGACGGCGCCGGGCCGGGCTCAGTACCAGTGGTTGGCCTGCCAGAAGGTCCAGGCGTCGCACGGGCTGCCGTAGCGGCTGTCCATGTAGTTGAGGCCCCACTTGATCTGGGTGGCCGGGTTGGTCCGCCAGTCGGCGCCCGCCGAGGCGTACTTGCCGGCCGGCAGGGCCTGGAAGAGGCCGTAGGCGCCGGAGGAGGGGTTGACGGCCTTGTAGTTCCAGCTGGACTCGTGGTCCACGATGTTGCTGAAGCACTGCCACTGGCCGCTGGGCACCATCTGACGGGCCATCGCCTGGATCTGGCTGGTGCTGTACGAGCTCTGGACGGCGAAGCTGGTGGCCTCGCGCTCGGCGTCGCGGCTGGCCGCCTTCTCGGCCGCCTCGCGCTTCTTGGCCTCCTCGGCCGCCTGCTTGGCCTTCTCCTGCTTGGCCACGGCGGTCTCGGCGGCTGCCTTGCGGGCCGCCTCCTCGGCGTCCTTCTTGGCGCTCGCGTCCGCGGCGATGGCCTGTACGTCGGCCTGCTGCGTCAGGGACGCGGTCTGCACCTGCGCCTGCTCGCCCATGGGGATGTCCGCAAGCAGCGTCGTGCCGGCTGCTGTGGCTTCCGCGTCGTTGTTCTGCGCGGTGCTGCCCGAGGCAACGCCGACGACACTTCCGACAGCGGTGACCGCCGTGGCCGAGGCCACTGCGAATCCCCGGACCGAGATCCGGCTCACACGGTTTCCTTCCAGCATCGCCCGCTTCGGTGACCCTCGCGGACGCAATCGTGCCCCTGGCACTGGCCTCCCCAACTACGGGTCACGGGAGGCACGGGCCCGGTGGACAACTCCCCGCGAGGGGAGCGCCGCGTGGTGCTCGGGCGGCATACGACGCTGCTATGGAGTTGGGACTGGTGCTTCTGTCGTGCTGCCGTACCGCTGGGGGTACAGCTGTGTCGTATGCGGGGCCTGACAGGAACGAGACTCTGCCGTAACCCGACGGGGTGAAGCAATTCTGTGTTGCGTGTGAAAGCTCACATCTCGTTTGGTCCAGGTGATTCTCGGAAAGCCACACACGCCGAGGCGCCGCCCGGCTAGGCTCTTCGCCTTCCGGACGGCGCCGGTGTCACGCCGATGTCACGCGATGTGGGTCAGATGTGGCCGTCCTCCAGCATTTCGGTCACGAGCGCGGCGATCTGGGACCGTTCGGACCGCGTCAGGGTGACGTGCGCGAAGAGCGGATGCCCCTTCAGCTTCTCCACGACGGCGACGACACCGTCGTAGCGCCCCACCCGCAGGTTGTCCCGCTGCGCCACGTCGTGGGTCAGGACGACCCGCGAGTTGGCGCCGATGCGGGAGAGCACGGTCAGCAGGACGTTCCGCTCCAGCGACTGGGCCTCGTCCACGATCACGAACGCGTCGTGCAGCGAGCGTCCGCGGATGTGGGTGAGCGGCAGGACCTCCAGCATCCCGCGCGCGGTCACCTCCTCGATGACCTCACGGCTGGTGACGGCCGACAGGGTGTCGAAGACCGCCTGCGCCCAGGGGCTCATCTTCTCGGCCTCGGAGCCGGGCAGATAGCCCAGCTCCTGCCCGCCCACCGCGTACAGCGGACGGAAGACCATCACCTTCTGGTGCTGCCGCCGCTCCAGCACGGCTTCGAGCCCGGCGCACAGCGCCAGCGCCGACTTGCCGGTGCCGGCCCGGCCGCCCATTGACACGATCCCGACGTCCGGGTCGAGGAGCAGGTCGAGCGCGATCCGCTGCTCGGCGCTGCGGCCCTTGATGCCGAACGCCTCCCGGTCGCCGCGCACGAGGCGGACGCTGCCGTCGGGCGTGACCCGGCCGAGGGCCTTGCCGCGCTCGGACTGGATGGTCAGCCCGGTGTGCACGGGAAGGCCGGCGGCCTCGGGGACGAAGACCCGCCCCTCCTCGAAGAGGATGTCCACCTGTTCACCCGGGAGGGTGAGTTCGGACATGCCGGTCCAGCCGGACGCGTCCGTGATGGCCAGCTCCGCGCGGTACTCCTCGGCGAGGAGTCCCACGGAGGACGCCTTGATCCTGAGCGGGAGGTCCTTCGACACGACGGTGACGTCGTACCCCTCCGCCTGCAGATTGCGGGCGACCGCGAGGATGCGGGAGTCGTTGTCCCCCAGGCGGTAGCCGGTGGGCAGCACGCTGGGGTCCGAGTGGTTCAGCTCGACACGGACGGTGCCGCCGAGATCCCCGATCGGGATGGGGGCGTCGAGGCGACCGTGCCGCACCCGGAACTCGTCGAGCAGACGCAGGGCCTGCCGGGCGAAGTAGCCGAGTTCGGGATGGTGCCGTTTGGCCTCCAGCTCCGTCACCACGACGATCGGGAGCACGACCTCGTGCTCGTCGAAGCGGTTCAGGGCGTTCGGGTCGGCCAGCAGGACGCTGGTGTCGAGAACGTAGGTGCGCCGATCTGGCTTGTGGCGCTTTGTGCTGGTCACCACGGAAGGACGTACCCCCTCGGATGAGGTCGGGGAGCGACGGAGTGGACGCTGGGCCGGGAGAGCGGGAGCGAGCCGACCGGTCGACGGCCGCCCTGCACCGGCGCGGGCCGCGAGCCGGCCCTCCGCCACGTCTTCCGTGCCGTGACCGCACGGTGGGGCTGGTGCAAAGGGCCTCCCGGGCGGACGGCTCCGTGCCGTCCGCTGAGATGCGACGCCCGTGGTTCGGGCGTCGACCTGCTTGGCTTATGCCCTCGAACACACGCCGCCATGCAACGACCCAGGACGACGCACCGGTGAACTCCTCATGACGTGCGCCCCTCGGGAGCCGCCCGAGTCCCGCCCGGTCCTCTTCCCCGTCCCCTTCCCCGGGATCACCCCGGCCCCCGTCTCCGGGAGCGCACAGAAAACGGGCCGGTCCGTGGGGGGGGGATACGGACCGGCCCGAGGGGGGGTTTCCACCATAACCCTTCGTAAGGAATGTCGCGCGCATCGGCGTGCCACAACTACTCTCCGAAATCATCCGGCGACGCCCGGAGGGCCCCGGAAGCACCTATTCCGCCGCGAATCGTGGCCAAAAGAGAGCGGATGAGGAGAAGAAGGGGAGAGGAGAGGGAGAAAGGGCTGCGTCGCGAGTGCACCGGGGGGCGGTTCGGTGGCATCCCCACACACCGGCACCCGCGTCACGAGCCGCCGGCCCGGCCGCCCGCACTTCCCTCCACCGGGTGACTCCCCCGGCGGGCTGCCGCTTGACCCGGCACCGCGCAGCCCCCTCCACTGCGCGGTGCCACACGCGCAGCTTTGCTCACGCGAATTACCTGGCACCGAACTTACGTGATCGGGCGGCGCGGAATCGAGGCGAGACGGGCAACGATGGATAACGATGTGGAAACCCTGTGAGGATGGGTGGGCGGTTCCCCACCCTCCCTCCACGCATGCGGTTGTTTGTGCGGCTGTTTGCGAAGGCGTGCCCATACGTCCGGAAGATCCCTGCTCCGGGCAGGCCACGCACCGGTGATGCCGGAGAGTCCGTCCGGGCCACCGACCTCACCACCCGCGCCCCCTCCCTGACACCGCCTCATGACGAGGGCGTGGAGGGCCATGTGACGGACGGCGAGCGCGGGCCGCCCCTCGACCGGCGGTTCCCGGCCAAGTCCGCCCGAACGGGCACGCCGGCCGCCGAAGCGATCGGAGCGGTGCCCGGCGTCCACACCCGCGTCGTCCCCTCGGCGCAGCCACCGGTCGGCCTGGGGACCGACAGACGGGTCGCCGTCGCCTACCGACGGGGCTTCCGTCGCCTACCGACGGGGTTTGCGGGCCTCGATGAGATGCCGCGCGCTGTGGGCGACGAACGGTCCCTCGGCCTCGATGCGCTCGTGCAGCTCGCGGAGCCGGTCCCGGTACGCCTCGACGGTGAACCCGGGCACCATCCACACGACCTTGCGCAGGAAGTGGACGACGGCGCCGATGTCGTGGAACTCCATCCGCAGCCGCTCCGCCCGCAGGTCGACGACCTCCAGCCCGGCGGCCTCGGCGTCGGCCCGCTCCCCGTCCGGGTGCCGGGCGTCGCGGCTCTCCTCCGGCTGCGGCCCGAGGAAGAACTCGACGACCTCGAACACGCTGGCGGGTCCCACGTGCTGGGCGAAGTACGTACCGCCGGGCGCGAGGACGCGGGCGATCTCCGACCAGTGCGGCGCGACGGGATGCCGGCTCACGACCAGGTCGAAGGCCCCGTCGGCGAAGGGGAACGGCGCGTCGTCGGGCGAGGCGACCACGGGTACGCCCCGGGGGCGCAGCAGTGCGCTGGCCTTCGCGACGTTGGGCGGCCACCCTTCGGTGGCGACCAGGAGGGCGGGCCGGCCGGGCGCCGCCGTCCCGAGGGCGAAGTCCAGCACCTCCCCTCCCCCGGTCTGCACGTCCAGCACGGCACCGGCCCCGGCGAGCCGCCCGCCCAGGGCGCGCGCGTACCCCCAGGAGGGTTGTGCCTCGGTGGCCCTCCCCTCGAACCACGAGAAGTCCCACCCTTCGGTGGGGACGGCGGCGCCCTCGGCCACGAGGTCGTCGAAGGTACGGGAGGTGGGTGGTGCCATGGGAGTTCTTCCGATCGGCGTGCGTCTGCGCGGTGCGGGTCGGGTGGTCGAGGGACGGGGGCGGGGACGGTGCACGTCGCTCGGGGGCGAGGGCGGTGTACGTCGCTCGGCGCGACGGCGCTCTCAGGCCGCCCTCATCCCCTCATCCCTCAGGCCCTCAGGCCCTCAGGCCCTCAGGCCCTCAGGCCACCATGGGGCCGATCTCCTCGGCGACGAAGCGCACGAAACCCTCCGGGTCGGGCTCATAACCGGTCGGCTGGAGGATGACGGAGTCCGCGCCGGCCTCGGCCAGCCGCCGTACGGCCGCGGCGACGGCTTCCGCGTCCCCGGCCACGCCGAGCCCCGGAACGGCGTCGTCCCCTTCGGCGACCAGCTCGGCCCGCAACCGTTCGTGGGCGTCGGCCCCGGTGGCGGCGAGCAGATAGACGACGACCTTGTGGGCGTCCGTCCGCCCGGCCGCCGCACGCCCTTCGTCGATCAGCCGCCGGGCCCGCCGTACGCCGTCCGGCGGGGTGGACGCGGTCAGTACCGTCCCGTCGGCCGCCTCACCGGCCAGCCGCAGCGAACGCGGGCCGGTGGCACCGGCGAGCACCTCGACCCCCTGCCCCGGAGGCCAGTCCAGCGCGACGTCGTCGAGCCGGACGTACCGTCCCTCGGTCGTCACCCTCTCTCCCGCCAACAGGGCTCGCAGGGCGAGCAGGTGCTCCCGCAGCAGGGTGACGGGCGATTCGACCCGGGCCCCGACCTGCCCCATCCAGTCCTGCACGCCGTGCCCGACGCCGAGGATCGCCCGGCCGGGGAACATCCGGTGCAGCGTGGCGGCTTCCATCGCGGTGATCGCCACGTTCCGCAGGGGCACGGGCAGCAGTCCCACGCCGACCCGCACCCGCTCCGTCCACGCGAGCGCGGCGGCGGCCGTGGAGATCCCGCCCTCGCGGAAGCAGTCCTCCCAGAGCCACAGCTCCTCCAGCCCGGCCTCGTCGGCGGCACGGGCGACGGCACGGAGGCGCTCGGGGGCGAGCTGGGGGCGGAACACGGCACCGAGTCCAGTCATGAGCCCTTCCTACCGGGGGCTCCGTCGCCGGACAACCGCTTTACGGGTCAGTGCCTCAGGGTGCCCAGGGGCTTCTCGAACCGCACCGTCTCGACGACCTGCCGCAGGATCGTCCGGTACTCCTGCCGCCGGGCGGTGGCGGTGGTGCTGAGCGTGAGGACGGCGAGGCGGCGGCAGTCGGGGTGAGGGAGACGGGCGTGGATCTGGAGGAGGGGGAGCTGAGGGAGACCGCTGTCCGCCGCCGGGCGCAGCACGGACTCGCTGAGGGTGAGGGGTCCGGTCGGCAGATCGACGTACTCGATGTGTTCGTGGTCCACGAGTTCGGCGGCGACACGGGCCACGGTCGCCGCCCTCGGGGCCGCCGAGGTGTCGCGCCAGGTGACGGTGAGCAGGGAGAGCAACGGCTGCGCGCCCCCGCCGGCCGGTCCCCGGACGTCGTCGCGGTGCAGGCCCACCGCACAGTGAACGGTGCCGAACTCGCGCAGCGCGCCGAGCATCCGCTGGCCGGACGCCAGGAGCGCGACGAACTTCTGCCGGGCCATCTCGGTGGGCGCCGATTCCAGCAACGGCGCGACGGCCGTACGCAGAGCATCGGCCCCCGGCGTCCCCGGCTCGGCGAGCAGGTTGTCCAGCGGGAGAGGCAGAAACCCGGGCGGTTCGGCGAACCAGAGTTCGGCGTGGGGGTCGTCGACGGACTCGTGGACGAGGATGGCGGCGGACTGCACGGCGTGGCTCATCTCGGGGCTCAGGGTTGGACGGGGCGGACGCCTGCGCGTCGTCCGCGCTCGATGTCATCGGGAGTAGCGCCCCAGTCGGCGAAACGCCAGCCGCTTCGCACGTGCATCCGCTGCTCGAGGACATGCAGTCGGCGAGGAGCGGTGCCACGGCGGGCAGGAGCGGCGACAAGCCCGATGAATCGGGGATCACCGGCGAACCAGAGGGTATCGATCTGGGCCTTCAGATGAGGTTTTGCCCGGGGGGCCATGCGGCGGGCCCACCAACTCCTGCGGAGGTGACGTGGGAATACAAGCGGCAGAGGCTGTTCCCGGAATGCAGGGTTGGGGAACTCGAACCAGCCGTACTGCTCACTCACCACGTCGGGCCTTCTGGTCAGCCCTCGCGGGACGCTCCGCAGGATTTGCCACGGATACGCTCGCAGGACACGGAGCATCAAGAAGGCCGAGGCGAAATACTTGCATTGCGTCAACACCCGGTAAGCGCCGTAAAGGAAGTAGGGCATGAAAGCCCATACGACCCAGTCTGGTGTGTAGGTGGAGACCACCAGCAGCAGGACCCAGCCGCCGGCCCAGCCGACCAAGCCGATGATGTTCATGATCATATGCAGGATCCACGCCCGTCGTGTCGGGGGGTGATTCCATGCGACGGCACACGCGACAGGGTCCACTGCTGCTTTCTCTCCCTGTGAGGCATCAGAAGACATGACGAACGAGACCGATGATTCCCCCGCTGTCAAGGATTAGGCGGGAACCATCGATGCCTGCGACGGCACCATCCTTGATACCGTCATCGTCAGCATCCACTGCTTTGGAGTAGAGCCCGACACCGCCCGTAGCAACGCCCGTTAGACCGGATGCCGCAACCACTGCCTTTGCCGCCTTTTCCGGATTGTTGAATCCGCGAACCGCTCGCGCAACAAATCCGTTCTCCAGAGCGACAATGCGCTCAGCTTCATCCATGGACTTGGAACCGTAGGTGGCGGCCTTCTCCCAGAACCCCAGCGTCTGCGCCCCCGTCCGAACAGCGTCCGTGGCTTCGATTCCACCCTTCACTACAGCTCCCAGCCCCGGCAACGCACCGGCAAGGTCCGCACCGACCGAAACGGCGTTGCTCCAGAAGTCGGCGTCGAACTCGCCCTTGGTGAAACCGTCTCGAAGCGACGCACGGGTTTCCGGATCGCTCAGCCGCAGGACGAGTGCCGTCGCGCTCAGTCCCGATGCCGTGAGCATCAGCGCGGCCACCGTCGCGATGCCCCAGCCCAGAGGGCCAGAGAGGAGAAGCGCCACGACGCCGATGAGTCCGGCGGTGAAGCTGAGGATGTCCGGCAGGTTGTCGCCCAGCCAGTCCAGTACCTCGTCGAACCACCCCGGCTCGTGCGGCACGAGCTTCTTCGTGGCGTCGCGGATCTTGCCGGCCCGGTGTCCGGCCTTCCGCTCGTGCTCCTCGGCCAGACTCTTCGCCTTGCCGATGACCTTCCGCAGTTCCGTCTCGGCGTCGTCCAGGTCACCGTTCGCACGCGTCAGGGCCTTCCGCGCGGCCTCGCGATCGGCGCCGTCGGCCTGGAGGCCGGGGTCCTCGCCCGCCTTGTCCGCCCGCCCCCGCGCGCGGTCGACCGCGGCCCGGGCCTCCTTCGCCTCCTCCTCCAGCCTCCTGGCGCGCCGCTGGAAGTCGTCGAGTTCGCCTTCCCAGTGGCCCAGCTGCTTGGCCGCCTTGCGGACGGAGTGGGCCGCGTTCTTGAGGTTGAGCGGCAGCGGGCCGCCGTCGAGCTGCTCGCGGAAGGCGACCGCGGCATCGCCCTGCCAGTAGCTGCCGTCCAGCAGTTTGGTGACCGTGTCGTAGGTGTCCTGCAGCACCTTGGCGCAGCCGCTGAGCTTCTTCCGCAGGCTCCGCACCGTCTCCGTGTCGCCCGGTACGGGGTTGAAGCCGAGGTGCGGGTAGTCGGGGTTGGGGATGCGCGGGGCCGATTTGAGGCCCTGGGGCTTGTCCAGGTCGGCCCGGGACCGGGGGTCCAGGGCGGCGCCGTACTCCTCCTGTCCGGAGGTGGCGCTCACTTCGCTCCGCCGCTCTCGGCCTCGCGCGACTTCCGCACCGCTTCCTCGAGCGCCTTGTCGACCTCGCGGTAACCGTCCTTGCTCTTGCCGATGATGTCGGCGAGGTCCTCCGTCTGCTTGCCGATCTCCTCGGATCCGTACTTCCAGTCGTCCTGGAAGGCTTCGCAGGCCGAGTCGAGGTCGTCCGTGCCGAGGCCGTGGACGGTCGCGTCCGACAACGCCTTGCGGACGCCGTCGAGCGACGTCGACGACTTCCTCAGCGACTTCATGAAGCGCCCCAGCTCGTCATCGTCGACCACCAGCCGCCCCGCCATGCGCCCGTCCCCTCTCCGGTCCACTGCACCGAAGAGGGGAACGACGGCATCCGGTTTTTGTGGCGTGTGCGCGGTTCCTTACGCACGGAGGGCTGGTGCGGACGTCAGCGGTTGACGGCCTGGATCTCCTGGACGACGACGTCCTGTGTGGCGCCGAACGTGCCGTCGGGAAGGTCGCCGCCCGCGCCATCACTACCGGTCCAGTGGATCTCCCAGGTGACCGTCGCCTGGAGCGGGAACGTGCCGTCGCCCGAGGACCGCAGGTACTTCACTCCGCACGGCGGTGTGTCGTTCGCCTTGCCCTTCGCGTACGGCTCGCCGATGCGACCGTCCTTGATCTCGCAGACGCCCGAGGCCGGGTACACCTCGGCGTCCGGGGTGCCGGGCTCGATCCGCAGGGAGACCGGCTCCGCCGTGGCCGTCGCCTCGACACCGATCTCCGGCACGGAGGCGGTGACGGAGACCGGCTTGAACTCGGCGCCGTCCAGCCACGCCCAGGTCGGCAGGTTCACCTTGGTGGCCTCCGCGGGGGCGAGTGTCACCTCGGTGCCGGGGACGCGGATCTCGGCGTAGGCGAGCTCGGCGAGGACCTCGGGGGTCACGGCGTTCTCGATGTCGGCGGGAGGGGGGTCGTCGAAATCCACCCAGAAGTAGTCCTCGTCGCAGGAGTCCCAGCCGGGCGGGTAGCTCTTGTCGACGTAGGAACCCCACCAGTAGCCCTTACCGGACTTGTCCTTGTTGAAGCCCTTCTTCTCGTCGTCGGCGTTGTACTTCTCCCGCTGGTCGGCGTCCCACTCGTAGCCCGTGGAGCCGGCTTCCCAGATCGGCTCCAGGTACTTCTGCAGTTGTTCGGGGGTGTACTTCGGGGCGTACCAGCAGGGCGGCGGGCTCCAGGACGTGGACGACGTCAGGGCTCCGACGGAGTCGCCGCCGCCGTTCTTCGAGCGGTCGAAGACAACACCACCGACGGTCACGGACACGGTGCCGTCACCGCCGACTTCGGCTTTCTGTCCCGTCGACCCTCGGGTGCCGCCCTCACCGCGCCCGCCGGCGAGCGCGGTGGGGGCAGCGATCAACGGCACACTGGCGAGTGCGACAAGTGTCGCGATACGCAGGCTTTTCCTCACGGTTGGCACGTTTCGCTCCCCCGGTCCGACGCGATGTCGGTGGTCTGCCACACACCCTCGGCGTTCTTGGCGAGTTTGGTGTTGTAGAGGACGTAGCTGTCCGCCGTCGTCGGCGTTTCTTCGACCTTGCCCGTCTTCTTGTCCTTGATGAACGACTTGCTTTCGTCCGAGCAGTAGGTCACGTACGCCTGGTTCTCGTCGACGAGATTCACCTTGTAATCGAAGTACCGGGTCTCGCCGACCCAGGTGCGCTTCTTGTCGACGTATCCGAGTACGTACGTGATCGAATCACTCAGGGCTGACTCGGTGTTGTAGAAGCCGAGGGCCTTGGTGTCCGTGCTGCCGCTGAAAATGGCCTCGTCGACGGAGTTGACGCCGAGCGTGCTGTCCTTGAGTACCGCGTCTTTCGTCGTGTCCCCAGTCTTCTGGTACTCGAAGACGTTCTTGGCGTCAGCAGGGAAGGTGATCTCCGGGCGACCACCGGTGTCCGAGGCGCTGGGGCTCGGGGAGGCCGGCTTCTCACTCCCCGTGTCCGCGCCCGCGATCTTGTCGTTGTCGCTCGCGGGCTTGTCGTCGCTTCCGCACGCGGACAGCGTCAGGGCCGCTGCGGCGGTCAGCGTGAGCGCTGCGAGGAGGGTGGGGCGGCGGCGATTCACGGTCGGCTCCTGGTGGGGACGAGGCTTCTCTCGAGCGAAGCAACGCTATCCAGCGGGATCGGACGGCACCAGGGTGGAAGCCGAGCCCCCGTGGTGTCCGTGGGACTCAAAACGGCCTTACATGTGCCTTCTTGGGCAGTAACGATTGCGTCACGCAACCGCGCGGCTGCAAAGGGGCCCGGTCGTCCGCGTTGGGCCCGTGGGCCCATGCCGGGGCCGGGACGTGGCCGCTACGTTCGGGGCGGGATGCGGGCGGGGAGGAGGCCGGTATGGGGCAGCGGTGGCGGGACGGCGTGGGTGAACTGGTGGTCGGCGAGGAGGCCGGGGGCGGCGGTGTCCGCGTGCCGTTGGAGATCGCTGGCTCGTACCGTGCCCGTACCCGAGGACTGCTCGGGCGGGACGCACTCGACGGGGCGATGCTCCTCTCCCCCGCCGGCAGCGTCCACACCTTCCGGATGCGGATGCCCATCGACGTCGCCTACCTCGACCGGCGGCTCGTCGTCATCGCCGTGCGCACCATGCGGCCTGGACGGCTCGGGATGCCCCGGTTGCGTTCCCGGCACGTTCTGGAGGCGGAGGCCGGGGCGATGGCCCGGTGGGGGGTGCGGGCCGGGGCGCGGGTGCGGATCGAGGCGGCGCAGGCCGGTACGGCGGTGCGCTGAGCCGAGTGGGTGCGGTGCCCGACCCGTGCGGCTCCGTCTCGGCGTCACGGGGAGACGACGTGCAGGAGGGCCGTGCCGTCCGGTCCCGTCGACGCCTGGATGACGACCGCGTCGGGCTGAGCGCTGGGCCGGGTGCCGCTCACCGCGCCGCAGGAGGTGCCGCTGCCGTTCTCGCGGAGCGCGGTGACGCAGCCCTGGCCCGCGCCGCTCGCGCCGCCCTCCGCCCGGCCGTTGCCCGACTTCAGGGTGTACTCGACCTCGTCGCGGCCCACCTCGGTCACCGACAGCGTCACCGGTCCGCCCGGGCCCTGGAAGCGGACGGTCACGGGCCGGGCCACCGCGACCTCGCAGTTCGCGTCGGCGCAGGCCCGGATGTCCGCTCCGTCCGCCGCCGAGACGGAGGGTGCCGGCGTCGACCGGGACGCGGAGGGGCGCTCCCGTGCGGACGCCGGTGCGTCGTCGGACGGGCTCGGGCTGTCGCAGGCGGCCAGGGCGAGGGCGGTCGTCAGGACGGTCAGGAGGGTGGGAGCGGCCGGTGGCGGACGGCGGCGGTGCCGTTGCCCGGCGGTGGTCGTGGGGTGCCGCATCGGTTCGGTCAGCCCTCCGTGCGCGGGAAGGAGACCTCCACCCTGCGGTTCTTCTTGCGGCCTGCCTCGGTCGAGTTGTCGGCGATGGGGTACTGCTCGCCGTAGCCGCGGACCTCGTAGGTGATGCCGGCGTCGTTCAGGGTCTCGGTGAGGATGTCGTGCACGGCGTTGGCGCGCTTCTTGGAGAGGACGTCGCCGTGGGCGGAGGAGCCGAGGTTGTCGGTGAAGCCGAAGACTCGGACGCGGGTGGCGTTCTGGTTCTTGATCTCCTCGGCGATGCCGGTGATGCGGGACTTGGCTTCGGCGCCGAGCTTCGCGCTGTCCTTGCCGAAGAGGACCTCTGCCTGCAGCGCGAAGGTGACGCTGGTGTTGGTGTCCTCGCGGCGTTCGTCGCCGCTCTGGTCCTCGACGACCGACTTGATGTCCAGCACCTTCGCCTGCGCGAGCGTGGCGCCGTCCGGCAGCTTGAGGTCCGGGTCGTTGGGGTCCACCTTCACGGGGGCGGCTGCGGAGATCTCGGTACCTGGGGGGTCGTCGTCGGCGTGGGCCGAGGCGGCGCTGTAGAGGCTCGTCGCGAGCAGCACGGTGGTGGTGCTGAGGGCCAGGGTGAGACGTGGGGTCGAGGTCATGGCCGGGCTCACCCTGAGATCTCGATGAGGGCTGTCGAGAACATGGGCAGCTGGAGGGTCAGCTCGGTCGCAGTCGCGGGAGGGGCGGGAAACTGCATGAACACGGGCAAGGTCTCTCCGGCCTTCACTGCGGAGAAGTTGGTTGTGGTGAGCGGGCGGCCCTCGGTGTCCCGCAGTACGTAGTAGCGCTTCTTCCCTTTGGAGTCCACCAAGGTGGCACCGCCGAGGGACCTGCCGTTCCGGATGATCTCGGTCTCATTGCCGCTCAGCTGCGCCGGCACCGTGACCGTCTTGTCGCCGTCGTTCTTCAACTCGCCGCTCACCGTGACAAAGCCGCCTGAGTCACGCTGTGCGCCGGTGACCTTCAGAATCAAGCCAGAGGGGCCCTTCAGCTCGGCCAGCGGCTCTTCCGACGCTTCTTCGTGAGCTTCCGGCTTCGACTCACTGCTTCTGGACGAGGACGCAGATGCGTCCGGCTTGTCATCGTCACCACTCCCACCACAAGCAGATACGCCTACAACCAACCCGATGGCTACGGGCACGGCGACCAATCCCCTGCGGACCCTGGCTGTAATCCCCATACTCATGACTCCGCTTTCCTTCGTACTCGACATTCCGCGTCAATCGGCCAAGTGGACGTCGAAGAGGTCCTCGGGCTTCGGCAGGTCCACGAGGTCGTCCGGCTTCAGCTCCCACTCCTCGCCCTCGCACGAGAGCGTGGGAAGCACATCGCCATCGGCGTCTTCGCCGGGCAGTTCGAACGAACAGCGAGCTTCGATGACCGCGGTGGCGGACTCTGTCGCATGCCGAGTCTCCGTGCCGGGGACGATCGTGTCCCCGACGGTCTCCTTGGTTTCCGCCACGACGGTGTAGCCCAGCGGTCCGTCCGGGTAACACTGCACATCCGCCCCATTGCGGGCCGCCAGTTCCTGGGCACGCCAGCACGTGCCGGCGACGGGCGCATCCCCGTCGAAGATGCCTTGCCATGATTCAGGCTTCAGGATGTTCGTGAGCCATTGATCGGCAAGCTGGTCCCGCGTTTCCAGGGCGGCCGCGAGCGCGGCAGCGTCGGCGGCGGTCTGGGCGTCACTACGAGTCGCTGCGGCCTGGCCCACGGCAAAGTACGCGAACGCGAGAAGGAGCAGGCCTCCCACCACGGTGATGTAGATGGGAAAAGCCTGCCCCGCGTCGTCGAGTCTGCGATCGAACGTCAGCCGCCAGTGACCTCTGTGATCTTGTCCGTGATCGCGTTGTAGATCGACTGCCCGATATCCGTCCCCGTGATGGCCAACACGATCGCCACCACCACCGCGATGATCCCCAGGTACTCCACCGCCGTCTGCCCCTGGTCGTCGCGGGCCGTGCGGGTGTGCAGGTGGGCGGCGATGGTGTGGAGCCAGTTGGTCATGGTGTTCCCCTCCAGGGTGGGCGGTGCCGTGGCCGTCGTCTGGAAGGTAGGGCTCGCGGGTGCTCCGGTCCGAGGGTCCGTGGGCCCAAACGGGGGCCCAAACGCGGGCGGCGCGTCGCGTCTTGTCCATCGCGGTCACCCCAGACCCAGCCACTTGGCGGTGGCCTCGGAGCGGCTGGTGCTGTGGAGCTTGGCGAAGATGCGGTTGATGTGGTTCTTGACCGTCTTCTCGCTGATGAAGCAGGTGGCGGCGATCTGCTGGTTGTTCATGCCGGTGGCGATGAGATCCATGATCTCCACCTCCCTCGCGCTCAGTCGGAACCTCGTCCTGTCGGCAGCAGCACCCGAGGGAGACTGTGCCACAGACGGTTGCAGTTGCGAAAGGGTTTGAGGGGAAGTGGTCCATATGGGTTGTGCCGGAGGGGTTGTTGACGGGGCGTTGGTGTGTGCAGTCGCGTTTGCTCGGGGGGTCTCCCGCAACTGTGTCAGCAACGCCCCCGCCGCCGTCGGCGTGAAGTGGGCCCTGCCCTGTCTGACGTCCCGCACCGCCGTCACCAACTGCTCCGCCGTGAACTCGCCGTGGACCAGATAGCCGCCCGCCCCGCGTCGCAGGGCCTCCTGGACGATCTCCGACTCCCTGCTGTACGTCAGCATCATCACCGGAGCGATGTCCACCAGGTACGGAAGGGCCGAGATGCCGTCCACGCCGGGCATCCGTACGTCCAGGAGGACCACGTCGGGGCGGTGCTGCCGGGCCGCCTCGCAGGCCGCGCGGCCGTCGGCGGCCTCGGCCACGACGGTGATGTCCGCGCGGCCGGAGAGCAGGGCGGTGAGTCCGGCGCGGACGACCGGGTTGTCGTCCGCCACGACGACCCGCAGCGGCGCGGGTGGCTCGGGCGTGGCGGCCGGCAGGGGGGAGTGGAGCTGTTCCTCGTGCATCGGGGGCCTCCCTTCTGACGTGAGCGGTGTGGTCACGGGTTCCTCCCGCCCGGCGTCAGCGCGGCCAGGGGCAGGTCCACCCGCACCTCCGTGCCGCGCGGGTGCTCGCCCCGGCCGATGCGGATGCGGGCGCCCACCGACGCGGCCCGTTCGACCATGCCGACCAGGCCGAAGTGCCCGGCCCTGCCCAGCTCCTCGAGGTTCGTACCCTCGGGGAGGCCCTGACCGTCGTCGTAGACGCTGATCCGCAGCGAGCCGCCGTGGACGCCCGCGCGTACCTCGACGCGGGTCGGGGACGCGTGGCGGTGGGCGTTCTCCATGGCCTCCGAGGCGATCGTGAGGAGCTGGCGGGCCACGGACGGTGGGACGGGCGGCACGGGTGAGGTCGGAGTTCCCGCGTCCGTGTCGGTGAAGGTGGCGGGCAGGCCCGTGCGGGCCGCGAAGTCCGCGGTGCGCGAGGCGAGTTCCGCCGCCATGTCCGTGCCGTGGGCCGGGTCCGTCTCGCGGCGCAGGTCGGTCAGGAGGTCGCGGGACTCGGCGGCCGCCCTGCGGGCCGAGCGGGCGACCAGTTCGGCCTGCCGGCGGGCGAGCGCCGGGTCCATGCGGCCGTCGCGCGCCGTGGCGGCCAGCCCCTCGGCCGCCAGGGCGACGCCGTGCAGCGTCTTGGCGACCGAGTCGTGCAGTTCGCGGGCGAGACGCGCGCGTTCCGCGCCCACCGCCTCCGTGACGGCCAGGCGGGCCTGGATCTCGGTCAGGGCCCGGGTGGCGGCGCCGAAGCGGAGGAGCAGGTTGCGGAGGGTGGAGCCGATGGCTCCGGTGATGACGCAGAGACCGGGCAGGAGGAGCGACTCCGCCGGGCCGGGGTTCGGCCGGTCGTCGTTCAGGGTCGCGTGGACCAGGAGCAGGAGCAGCATCTGGAGGGAGGCGAAGAACGCCGCGCCGCGCCAGCCGTAGGCGAGACCGGCCAGGAGCGGGGTGCAGACGCTGACGTACGCCAGTGTGGTGTCGGGGCCGGCCGAGACGAGGAGCAGGAAGCCGAAGAGGGTGTCCGCCGCCAGGAGGGTCGGGTGGCGCAGCAGGAGCGGGCCGAATCGCTCCCAGTCCCGGAAGAGGACGTACGAGCCCATGAAGGTGATGACCACCGCGGCGCCGACCAGTTTGACGCCCAGGCCCGGCCCGGCGTTGAGGAGCGCGGCCGGAGCCGCCACCGCGATCATGGCCAGGCGGAAGCCGAAGACCTGTCGGCACAGGGCCTGCAAGGCGTTCACCTGGAGGGGGATGGCCGGGGCGGGGACGGCGCCGGAGGCGGGGCCGGCCACGGCGTCGAAGGTGAAACCGAGTGGGGGTGGGGGCGCGGTCACGGGTTCGGGGGCGGGAACCTCGGACGCCGGCGCGTGGCGCTCCGGCACGGGTTCCACCGGGTCGGCCGGGCGGTTCCTCGCCGCCTCCCAGCCCGGCGGGAGAGCCGGGTGTGCCGTCGGTGGGAGAGCCGGGTGTGCCGTCGGTGGGTTCGTGATCGCCATGCCGTCCTCGTCCTCCCCTGCTCACCCGTGTCCGAATGCGTGCTCGTGTCCGAATGCGTGCTCGTGTCCGTGGCTGTGTGTGTCGGGTCCGTGGCTGTGTCGGGACCGCGTCGTTCCCGGCCGGTTGGTCGGTTCTCGGGCCGCTACTCCCCCGTGATCGTTCCGAAGTCCGTACCCGAGCCCAGGATCAGGCCCGCGCCGAGGAGGATCATCGTGGCCGGGACCATGAACGTGGTGATCATCATCGTGGCCTTGGGGACCGCGCGGGCGGCCTTGCGGCGGGCGTTCTGGGCGTCCGTGCGGCGCATGTCCTTGGCGAGGGAGACCAGGGTGTCGACGATGGGGGCGCCCAGTTCCTCGCCCTGCTGGAGTGCGGTCACGAACATCGCCACCTGTTCGGAGTCGTTGCGCCGGCGCAGTTCCGCGAAGGCCTGGCGGCGGCTCATGCCGAGGTCCATCTGGCGCAGGGTGATGCGCAGTTCGTCGGCCCAGGGACCCTCGTAGCGCGTCGCCACCCGGTCCAGGGCCTGGCGGAAGCCGAGGCCGGCGCTGACCACCACCGCCAGGACGTCCAGGAAGTCGGGGAGCGTGCGCTCGATCTCGTCCTTGCGGATGCGGATCGCCGACCAGATGCCGACCTCGGTCCAGAAGGCGCCGAAGGCCAGCAGGAGCAGCGCGACGACGAACTGGCCGCGGAGGAGGAAGACCAGGAAGCCGACGGCGCCCAGGAACCCGTAGACGGCGCGGCGGGCGGCGTAGCGGTCGATGGTGAGGCCGCCGGGGTTGCCGGCCAGGTCGATGCGGCGGCGGTACTTGGCGACCAGGGCCGGGCCCATGACGCGCAGCACAGCGGGGGCGTAGCGCATGCCCATGCGGTCGACGAGGGAGTCGACGGCGCCGGTGCGGGTGGAGCCGACCTCCAGGGCGAGGGCGAGGTCGCCGGGGAGTTTCGCCTCCGCCCGGTACATGCGCAGGCCGGCGAAGACGCCCCACACGCTCAGGGCCGCCGTCAGTGCGAGGAGCAGTCCGATACCCATTGCGGCTCCCTTCTCAGACGTCGATGCGGGACAGGCGGCGGATGAGGACGAAGCCGACGGCGTAGAGCGCGAAGGCGACGACGACGGCGACCTGGCCGGCCGGGGAGCCGGTCATGCGTTCCAGGGCGCCGTCCTTCACCCCGTTCATGAGGAACAACGAGCCGACGCCGAGGACGGGGACGGCGTACGAGGTCATGCTGACCTGGGAGAGCTGGGTGCGGACCTCGCGCCGGGTCTCCTTGCGCTCCTCCAGGGTCTCCGTGAGGTTGCGCAGTGCGCTGACGACCTGGCCGCCCGCGCGGTTGGAGAGGACGAGTGTGGTGACCAGGACGACGAGTTCGCGGGAGGGGAGGCGGTCGGCGAGTTCGCCGAGGGCGTCGTCCATCGAGGCGCCGAGGGCGAGCTGGTCGGCGACCTTGCCCAGTTCCTCGCCGGCGGGCGCCTCCAGCTCCTCCGCCGCCATGCCGATGGCGGTGCGCAGGGCGAGGCCGGCCTGGGTGGCGTTGGCGAGGATGCGGGCGAGTTCGGGGAGCTGGTTGATGAACTTCTCGATGCGTTTCTGGCGTTGCCAGTTGAGGAACTGGACCGCCACGCCTATGCCGAGCAGTCCGGCGAGCGGGCCGAAGAAGGGGGCCAGGGCGGCCTGGCCGATCAGCCACAGGCCCGCGACCGTGGCGACCATGTAGGCGAAGAACTCGCCGGGGGTGAGGTCCAGGCCGGTCGCCGCCAGGCGCAGTTCCAGTGTGCGGCCGAGCTTGGTGCGGCGCAGGCGGCGGTCCAGGGCGCGGAAGCGGCGCCTGCGGCCGGCGGGAGGGAGCTGTCCGGCGGCGGAGAGCCGGTCGACCAGGGCCTGGCGCTGGGCCTTGCCGGCGGCGTAGGAGTGCACGCCGGCGACCGCGAGGGCGCAGGTCAACAGCGTGATGCCGGTGGTGAGGGTGACGAGGGTGTCGAGTTCCATCGGCGGTCCTACCTGGCTTCCCTGGTGGCGAGCTGGTCGTTGGTGTGGGCGACGCCGAAGGCCTGCGGGACGGGCTGATTCGCCATGTAGAGGCGTTCGGCGGCGCGGCGGGGCAGCGGGTGGTACTCGAAGGCGCCGTGGACGCGGCCGTCGGGGGTCATCGGACGGGCGTTGAAGCGGGCGACGGTGGCGAGGCGGTACGGCTCACCGCCGTGGCTGGCGAGCAGCGCGATCTCGGTGATGCGGCGGGCGCCGTCGGCGAAGCGGGTGAGCTGGACGATGACGTCGACCGCGCTGTTGATCTGGTCGTGCAGGGCGACGAAGGGGACCTCGACGTCCGACATGGAGGCCAGGGTCTGCAGACGCATCAGGGCGTCCTCGGCGCTGTTGGCGTGGACGGTGGCGAGGGAGCCGTCGTGGCCGGTCGACATGGCCTGGAGCATGTCCAGGGACTCGCCGCCGCGGACCTCGCCGACGACGATGCGGTCGGGGCGCATGCGCAGGGAGTTGCGGACGAGGTCGCGGATGGTGACGCGGCCCTGGCCCTCGACGTTGGGCGGGCGGGACTCCAGGCGGATCACGTGGGCCTGCTGGAGCTGCAGCTCCGCCGAGTCCTCGATGGTGATGATGCGCTCGTGCTCCGGGATCAGGCCGGAGAGGGCGTTGAGGAGGGTCGTCTTCCCGGTGCCGGTGGCGCCGGAGACGATGATGTTGAAGCGGGCCTGCACGAGACCGGCCAGCAGGTAGAGCATGTGGTCGTCGAGCGAGCCGAGGCCGATCAGTTCGTGGAGGGTGAAGGAGCGCGGGAAGCGGCGGATGGTGAGCGCCGGGCCGGTGAGGGAGAGCGGCGGGATGATGACGTTGACGCGCTCGCCGGAGGGGAGGCGGGCGTCGACCATCGGGTTGGACTCGTCCACGCGGCGGTTGACCGTCGACACGATGCGCTCGATGGTCTGCATCAGCTGGTCGTTGGAGGCGAAACGGAGGGGCAGTTGCTCCACCCGGCCACCGCGCTCGACGAAGATCGCGTCGGGGCCGTTGACCATGATCTCGGTGATGGAGGCGTCTTCGAGCAGCGGCTCCAGGATGCCGAGACCGAGGGCTTCGTCGACGACCCGGCGGATCAGCTGGGAGCGTTCGACCGTCGACAGGACGGGGCCCTCGCGGCTGATGATGTGCCCGAGCACGCGCTCCAGGCGGGCCCGGCGCTCGGCCGTCGCCAGCGAGCTCATCTCGGCGAGGTCGATCTCCTCCAGGAGCTTGGCCCGGTAGGAGGCGACGAGGTGTCCGTCCTCGCCCCGGCTGCCGTGCTCCTCGGGGGAGTGGATGCGTGCGCGCAGGCTCATGCGTCCTCGGGCTCCTCGGTCAGTGGTCGATCGGCATGGTGGCCGTCTTGGTGGCGGTCCCGAAGTCCCAGCCGGGGACGATCGAGGGGATGTCGACGGTGGCCGTGACGGTGACCTCGTCGCCGCCCTCCGCGGCCCCGCAGTCCGTGCCGTCGGCCAGCCAGTCGCTGACGGCCGCGTCGCACGCCTGCCCGGCGCCCTCGTCGAGGGAGGCGCTGCGGGCTCCGGCGCGGGCCGCGGTGCCGGCCTGCTGGGCGGTGTACGCGATGAGACCGAGCTGTACGGCGGCCATGGCGACGATGATCAGGACGGGGAGGAAGCCGAGGTACTCGATGGCGACCTGGCCCCGGTCCCGGGCACCCCGGCCCCGGCCGACACGCTCCCGGTCCCGGGCACCCCGGCGCCCGGCGACGCGGTCCCGATCCCGGGCACCCCGGCCCCCGGCGACGCGGTCCCAGGCGCCGTGGCCCCAGGCGCCGTGGCCCCAGGCGCCGTGGCTCCGGCCCCCGGCGACGCCGTCCCGGTGTCTCGCGCGGTACGTCCGTGGGGAGTACGGCATCTCAGTCGGTCTCCTCCTCCACGGCCCCCGCGTGCCCCCGCACGTCGAAGGGGAAGCTGACCGTGCCCGGGAAGAGGACCGGGACCCTGATCTCGACGTCGGCCGTGACGAAACCGCCCGCCGTGCCGCAGTCCACACCGGCGCCCCCCTCCCACGCGCCCGGCAGCTTGTCGCGGCCCGCCTCCTCGCAGGCACCCTGCCGCGCCCCCCGCTCGGCCGCCGTCGCCGCCCGTACCGCTTCGTCGGCAGCATTCCCCGCGAGCGTGAACGTGTACCCCACGAGCACGAGCTGCCACAGCACCACCAGCGTGACGATGATCGTCGGCAGCATGCCGAGGAACTCGACGGTGACCTGACCGGAGTCGCGCCACCTGGTCCGGTCCCGTAAGGCACTCATCCCCCACCGTCCTTCCGCCGCCGGAAGCTCACCGACCCCCGGTCGCCGCGGAACCGGCCGCCGCCCTTGCGGTGGTCCGCCTCCGGTGCCTTGACCAGGCGCAGTTCGCCCGCGAGGGCCCACAGGGCCTGCTTCACCGTGCTCTTGGCGTCCAGCTCGTGGACGCGGCCGGCGTCCACGGCCCCCTGGAGTTCCTTGAAGTTGGCGGGGACGGTGGTGCCGGCGACCGGCGTCCCGGTGATCTTCTGGATGAGGGCGGGCTGGATCTCCGTGCCGCGCGTGTGCCGGTTGACGACCACGGTGGTCTCCTCGGCCTTGCGGATCTGCAGCCGGTCCCACATCCGCACCGCCCGCTTGGCACCGCGCACGGCGACCACGTCCGGGGTGGTGACCAGCAGCGCGGCGTCGGCCATCTCCACGGCGGCGGCGCCGGCCCCGCCGAGCTGGGCGCCGCAGTCGATGACGACGACCTCGTAGCGCGAGCGCAGGGCGCTGACGATCTGGCGGGCGGCGCGGTCGGTGACCTCCTCGCCCCGCTCGCCCTCCCCGGGGGCGAGCAGCAGGGCCAGCCCGGTGTCGTGGCGGAAGACCGCGTCGGCCAGGACCCGCGGGGAGATGTCGTTGATCGCCGCCAGGTCGGCGACCGAGCGGCGGAACTGGACGTCCAGATAGGAGGCGATGTCGCCGGCCTGGAGGTCCATGTCGACCAGGACGGTGGACCGGCCCGACGCCTGCGCGGCCAGCGCCAGTTGGACGGCCGTCAGGGTGGCGCCCACCCCGCCCTTCGCGCCGCCGACCGTGACGACGGTGCCACCGACGCCGGTGAAGACGTCACCGCCGCTGCCCAGGTGCCGCCGTACGCCCACGGACCACTGGGCGACCGCCTGGACGCGGCTGGCGAGTTCCTCGTAGCTGAGCGGCAGGGCGACCAGGCCGCGGGCGCCGTAGTCCATGGCGGCCTGGAAGAGGCCGGGGCCGGGGTCGGAGGTGACGAGGATGACGCCGACGGCCGGGAAGCGCAGGGCGACCTCGCGGATCAGTTCCAGGGCCGGGACCGGGCCGATGCGCTCGTGGACGACGACGACCTCGGGCAGTTCGTCGACGGACTCGGCGGCGAGGCGGGCGAGGGTGTCGACGAGCTGGGTGGAGTCGACCACCGGGGCGACCGGTTCGGCGTCCGGGAGCTGGCTGAGCAGAGTGGTGATGGACCGTACGGCGTCCGCGTCGCCGACCGCCGGGAGAATCCTCGTGGGCATACCGGCCTCACTTGTCCTTCGCGAGTTCGTACGTCCGGTCCTTGTCCGGAACCGTGGTGTCGCTGCCGGGCGCCACCAGCGCGAGCCGGACCCGCTGGGCGAACGACTCGGCGTAGGTGATGCGCTGGGCGTCGATGGTGGACAGGGCGAAGGTGATGGGGACGGCGTCGGTGGGTTCGCGGTCGCGGCTGTTCTCGTCGGGCTGCAGCGAGGTGAGGTCGCCGACGTCGATGACCCGGGCGTTCGTTACGATGATCTTGGATTGAGCGGGGTCACCCTCCCGCTCTCCCTCGAAGGTGGCGTAGACGTTGACGGTGGAGCCCGGTGTGATCTTGCCGGCGACGCCGGTCGCCGCATCGATCATGATGGCGACCTCCTGCTGCCCGGGCTGCAGGGCGGGCTGGTCGACGATCATGTCGCTCTGCAGCAGCGAGCCCGCCTTCAGCGTCGTCACGGCGATCTTGCCGCGGACCTGGCCGAGATCCGTGACGGCGTTCTTCGACAGCCAGCGCTCGGGCATCTCGATCTTCTCGAACTGCCCCGCGCCCAGCGGCGTGTAGGGCTCCACGTCGGTCTTGAGCCGGTACGCGGTGACCTCGGGGCCGACCTTCGACTTCACGTCGTTCACGACGGACAGCACGCCGGCGAAGACGCCGAGGGCGCAGAGGACCGACAGGATCAGCAGGATGATGCCGCGGCGCTGACGGGAGTTCATGTGCCGTGCAACCTCATTGGGGGAATCGGTCGAGCCGGAACGGATGGCGGGGCGGGCGGTGCAGCGGTACGGACCTACCCCGTCAGGGCGCGTCTCTCACGGCGGTGGCCGAGTGCGGGGCCGCGGCGTGCCGCGGGGGTCCGGTCGCGGCCGGTGTCGTACTCCGGCGGCGTGGCCGAGCAGAACACGCAGCGGTCACCGATGACGTCGATGCCGCACCAGTGGCATGTGCTCTGCCGTACGGACGTGACCAGTTGGTAGAGGACGGACAGGTCGGGCAGGTAGGCGCAGAACTCGGTCAGCTTGCCGGTCCCCCACCAGCCCGGGGATTCGGCGGGCAGCGGCATCTCGCGCAGGCCCTGCACCTTCCAGGACGGGGCGAGGGTGCCGGTGACCCAGTCCGGGGCGAGCTGGCCCTTGGCGACCAGCAGCCAGGTCCCGAACTCGGGCCCGTCGAGGGCGGCGTCCGGTCCGATCCGCACCAGCTGCGGCACGGGGTGGGCGACGACACCGAACTGGCTGCCCGGCATCCAGGACCGGGCGTGCGACTTCAGGCCCACGGGGACGTGGTCGAGCCGGGCGACCGAGCCGAGCAGCGCGCCGGCGTGGATGTAGTGGGTGAGGAGGCGGCCGGCCGAGGCGAGCACGCCGGGGCTGAGGTCGCAGGAGGCGAGCTGGCGCAACTGGCGGGCGAGCACGGCCAGTCCGAGCGGGGGCAGGGACGGCCGGAACAGGGCGATCCGATCGGTCTCCAGGAGGGCGCGTACGGTGTGCAGCCGGCGTTCCACGCTCGCCGGCAGGACCTGCGAACACACCACGATCACATGCCCGTGCTGCTCGACCAGGGCCTGCAGCTCGGCCAGCACCTGCTCCAGCGGTCGTCGGTCGACGTCCTGGAGCACGATCGCGGGCAGCGTCCGGTCGTCCTGCGGCGGCAGCGCCATGTCGGCACTGGTCACGGCAATGGCAGTTGGCACGCGCGGCTCCCGGTCTCCCCATGCCCGTCGGTACGCCGGTGTTACTCCGGCACACCCGGATGACTTCACTGCGTGACTACCTGAGCACTGTATCCACGCGTCTGTGACCGGAGAACAGCGTTTCTGTAGCTGTGGAACAACTTGTGAGGCACAAGGTGCTGCAAAACGGGGCATGTTGAGCATTTCCCGGTCACAGCTCGGGCGGCACACGGCCTCATCTCGGAGGCTGCCAAGTCCGCGAGACGGCAACGAACTTGGTCCGTACCTACCTCTTGACACCCTCAATTGGTCTGGACCACCTTGTACCTCACTGCGCCACCGCTCTCCTCCCCCCGTCCGCGACTCCCCACCGCCCCCACTCCCCACCGGAGGCCCCATGGACCCCGTACGCCGCCGTACCGGCAGACCGATCGGCAGACAGTTCGGCAGACAGTTCGGCAGGAAGTTCGGCAGCCGGACGAAGTTCTGGGCGGGTGCCGTCACCGCCGCGCTCGCCCTCTCCGTCACCGCCGTCGGCCAGGCGTCCGCCGCCGACGTCAACAACGCGAAGAACGCCGGCTTCGAGGCCGGGCTGACCGGCTGGACCTGCTCGGCGAACAGCGGTACGACCGTCACCTCCCCGGCGCACGGCGGCACCGCCGCGCTGAAGGCGACGCCGAGCGGCCAGGACAACGCCCGCTGCTCCCAGACGGTGAAGGTGAAGCCCGGCTCGACGTACGACCTGAGCGCCTGGGTCCAGGGCGGCTACGCCTACCTGGGCGTCACCGGCACCGGCACGACGGACGTGTCCACGTGGACCCCGGACTCCACCTCCTGGAAGCAGCTGAGGACGACCTTCACCACCGGTTCCTCCACCACCTCCGTGACCGTCTACACGCACGGCTGGTACGGGCAGTCCGCCTACTACGCCGACGACCTCTCCGTCTTCGGCCCGGACGGGGGCGGCGGTGACGACGGCGGCCCCGAGCCCACGGTGCCGGCCGCCCCGGCCGGCCTGAGCGTCTCCGGTACGACCTCCTCCTCGGCGTCCCTCGCCTGGAACACGGTCTCCGGCGCCACCGGCTACCACGTCTACCGCGACGGCACCAAGGTGACGGCGGTGACCGGCACGTCGGCGACCGTGACCGGCCTCGCGGCCTCGACCTCGTACTCCTTCCAGGTCACGGCGGTCAACGCGGCCGGTGAGTCGGCGAAGTCGGCGGCGGTCACGGCCCGCACCACGGCGCCGGACGACGGCGGCGGCAACGGCGGCGACCTGCCCAAGCACGCGGTGACCGGCTACTGGCAGAACTTCGACAACGGCGCGGCGGTCCAGCGGATCTCGGACGTCTCCTCCCAGTACGACATCATCGCGGTGGCCTTCGCCGACGCGACCGGCACTCCGGGCGCGGTGGACTTCAACCTGGACACGGCCGGCCTCGACGGCTACACGGTCGACCAGTTCAAGGCGGACGTCCGGGCCAAGCAGGCGGCCGGGAAGAAGGTCATCATCTCGGTGGGCGGCGAGAAGGGCACCGTCTCGGTGAACGACGCCGCCTCCGCGACCAACTTCGCGAACTCCGTTTACTCCGTGATGCAGGAGTACGGCTTCGACGGCGTCGACATCGACCTGGAGAACGGCCTCAACGCCACCTACATGACGCAGGCCCTGCGCGCCCTGTCGGCGAAGGCGGGCCCGGACATGATCCTGACGATGGCGCCGCAGACCATCGACATGCAGTCGACGTCCGGTTCGTACTTCCGCACCGCGCTGAACGTGAAGGACATCCTCACGGTCGTCAACATGCAGTACTACAACAGCGGTTCCATGCTGGGCTGCGACGGCAAGGTCTACTCCCAGGGCACGGTCGACTTCCTCACCGCCCTGGCCTGCATCCAGCTGGAGAACGGCCTCGACCCGTCCCAGGTGGGCCTCGGCCTCCCGGCCTCCACCCGCGCGGCCGGCGGCGGCTACGTCGCCCCGTCGGTGGTCAACGCCGCCCTGGACTGCCTCACCAAGGGCACGAACTGCGGCTCCTTCAAGCCGTCGAAGACGTACCCCGGCCTGCGGGGCGCGATGACCTGGTCCACGAACTGGGACGCGACGGCGGGCAACGCCTGGTCCAACGCGGTCGGCCCCCACGTGCACGCACTGCCGTAACGACGGCAGACCGGCTCCCCCGTCCACGCCCGCACGGGTGTGGACGGGGGAGCCGGTACTTCACGTCTCCGTCAAAAACTCAGCAGCCGCCCCAGGTGGCCCGCAGGTCGGCGCATCGCACGACGACGGTCGAGTCTGACTCGCCGGCGGAGCGCCCTCGCCGAAGTCGGCCGCCTTCTGTGAAGGCCGTATGAAACATTTTCCGGGGCCCACCGCATCAGTGAGGTGAAGGCGGTACTCGACAGCGGTGAGTGCGGGGGAACGCGAGTATGAGACAGGGGCGGGCGGACGAGTACGCCGAGTTCGCGGTGGCTCGGGCCGGGCATCTGTACCGGTCCGCGTGTCTGCTCACGGCCGGGGACACGCATCTGGCCGAGGATCTCGTGCAGGAGACCTTCGGGCGGCTGTACGTGCGGTGGGGACGCGTGTCCCGGGTGGGGAACCCCGCCGGGTACGCGCAGACCGTGCTCACCCGGACCTTCCTCGCCCATCAGCGGCGGCGCAGCAGCCGGGAGCGGGCCACGGACGTGTTCCCGGACCTGCCCGGCGCCGGGGACGGCGACGCCTCGCTGCGGCTGACGCTGCTGGACGCGCTGGCGCGGCTGCCCGCCAAGGACCGGGCCGTGGTCGTCCTGCGGTACTGGGAGGACCGGTCCGTCGAGGAGACCGCCGACGTCATGAACGTCAGCTCGGCGGCCGTGCGGACCCGGTGTTCCCGGGCGCTGGGCCGGCTGCGTGAACTGCTCGGCGAGGATCTCGCGGAGTACGCCGGGTCGTGACGTGACCGGCGGCCTCGTTCCCCCAGTCCCCGACTCCCCCACTCCCTCACTTCCCGACTCCCCCACTTCGGCTCTCACTTGTCCCAGCATGCGGAAAGGGTGGTTCGCCATGCCCGAAAGGCAGGACCAGGAATTCTTCGAGGAGCGGCTCTCCGCCGCTCTGCGCGAGACCGGCGGGGGGTTCGACGCCGACCGTTCGGCCCTCGTCGCCGGCGGGCGGGTCCGCGGGCGGCGGGCACTGACGCGGCGCCGGGCCGGGATGCTCGGCGGGGTGGCCGGGGTCGCGCTGGTCGGGGTGGGCGGGGCGATGCTGCTGCCGCAGGGGGACTCCGACGGACGGGACGTCTCCGCCGCGACCACCGGCGCCACCTCCGCGCCCTCCGCGTCGGCCACGGCGCCCGCTCCGCCTCCCGTCTCCGCCGACACCGTCCTCGGTCAGCTCAAGGAGCTGCTCCCGGAGGGTGAGTTCAGCCAGGAGGACGCCCGGGGGTCCGCCGACCGGCCTTCGCCGTACGCGTATGTCGTGTACGACGACGGGGAGGGGGCCGCCGCGATCAGCATGGGCCTCTACCGGCTGGAGCCGGGCAGCGCTCAGGTCCGCCAGGTGACGGAGTGTCCCGACGAGACGTTCGTCCCGCACGACTCCTGTTCCTCCACCCGCCTGCCCGACGGCTCGCAGCTGCGGCTGTTCAAGGGGTACGAGTATCCGGACAAGCGCGTCGAGACCAAGCTCTGGACCGCCGACCTCGTGACGAACGAGGGGCAGCACGTCAGCCTGAGCGAGTGGAACGCGCCCGCGCAGAAGGACGCGCCCGTCTCGCGCCCGGAGCCCCCGCTCTCGGCCGAGCATCTGAAGGAGGTCGTGACGGCCGAGGTGTGGCGCCGGGTGGTGGACGCGATCCCCGAGCCGTCGGAGTCCGCCCAGTCCCCGGGGGCCGCCCCGACCGCCGACGTCCCGCCGGCCGCCGTGTCCGGCAAGAACGTGGGCGAGACGCTGGCCGGGCTGCTCCCCGAGGGCCTGGACGTGGTCGGCAAGGGCGGTCAGGAGGAGGAGTTCGCCTATGTCGTGGTGGACGACGGGCAGGGCGAGAGCCTCGTCCAGGTCAACGTCCAGTACGGCATGGGCGATGTCGCCGGTCAGCTCTACGCGGGCGGCGAGACCCTGCCCGACGGCACCCGGATCGCCGTCCAGCAGGGCGCCGGCGACGACCGGGTGGCCGGGGTGCTCATGTGGACCGTCGACACGCTGCGGCCCGGCGAGGAAGGCTTCCGTGTGGTGATCAGCGCCTTCAACAACGGGGCCCCGCACGCCCAGCCGTCCCGCGCCACGCCCGCGCTGACCGTCGATCAGCTGCGGAAGATGGCGCTCAGCCCGGAGTGGGACAGGCTGCGGTAACGGGCCGGTCCCCCTCGCCCGGTCCGCCGCCGGCTGTGGCGCGGCGGACCGGGCTCTGACGGGTCACGCTCACCCGCCGAAGGTCACCACCAGGCGTCCGTCCGCCGCGAAGGACCAGCGCAGGGCTCCGGCGTAGGAGGAGCAGCGCGAGCCGTTCGAGCCCGACCAGAACTGGTTCGAGCCGTCGGCGTCGCCGATGATCCGGTCGTTCGCGCCGCTGTCGCACGAGGTGTTGTTCCGGAAGACCGAGTCACCGTCGTCGAAGTTGAAGTTCCGCTGCTCGTTCCCGATGCTGATGTTGTCCGACACCCGCATCGTGCCCGGGTTGCTGTTGTAGGTGAACCCGTGCTTGCCGTTGCCGTAGGCGATGCTGCGGCGGACGACGTGATCGACCTCGATGTCCTCGCCGCCCAGCTTGTAGCCGTTGCGGTCGCCGTTGCCGGCCTGGGAGCCGTCGCTCAGGGTGCCGTTGTCGAGGGCGAGGGAGTCCTCGATGGTGACCGCGCCGATCGCGCCGGTGTCGGACTTGGTGTACAGGTCCCAGCCGTCGTCGATGTTGTTGTGGGCCACGGCGTAGCGGAAGACGTTGCCGGGGCCGGAGGTGAGCTTCGCGGCGAACCCGTCGGCGTCCTCGCCGTCGGAGTCGGCGTTGTCGTGCGAGACGGCGCTCAGGATCAGGTTGTTCGAAGGCCACTGGGCCTTGGGCGTGCTGGAGAGCATGCGGGAGAGCTGCAGGCCGGTGTCGCGGTTGTAGCGGGTCACCGTGCGTTCGAAGACGTTGTTGCTGCCGCCGACGAAGATGCCGTTGTCGCCCGCACGCTCGACGACGACGCCTTTGACGTGCCAGTACGAACCGTTCACCGCGAGCCCGCGGTTGGCCGGGTCCTCGCTCTGCGCCGAGAAGTTCAGCACCGGCGTCTCACCCGGGTAGGCGGCCAGCGTCTTGCGGGCGGACGCGCTGCCGTCGTTCCCCTGGGGGATGGTGACCGTCTGGGCGTGGCGGTAGGTGCCGCCGCGCAGGTAGATCGTGCCGCCGGGGGCGACGCGGGTGATCGCCGAGGTGAGGGTAGTGGGGTCGGACTCCGTGCCGGTGGCGCCGTCGGTGCCGTTCGGGGACACGTAGAGCGTGCCGGTGACGGGGGGCGGGGTGGTGGAGCCGCCGTCCGTCTCCACTTCCACGTAGTCGATGTTCGGCAGACCGGCCGACGTGGTCGGGGTGAGCCGGACCGTGTTGCCGCCCGCCCTCAGCGTCACCGTGAGCGTGCGGGTCGCCCAGGTGCTCCAGGCCCCGGTGCCGTCGAAGGTGGCGGTGGTCGCGGTGGTGCCGTTCACGAGTATGTTCGCGGGACGTGCCGTACCGGTTCCGTTGGCATAGCGGATCCGCAGGGTGGCCGTGCCCGCCGCCGGGGCGTTCACGGTGAACTGGGCGTGTGCGCCGGTGGCGTTGGTGCCGTTGCAGAAGCCGCTGCCCGAGTACCCGGACCAGTCGGAGTCGATCGTGCCCGTGCAGCTCGCGGGGGCGGATTCGGCCTCGTACCGTTCGGTGGCGGCCTGTGCGGGGTTGCCGGACAGGGTGACGAGCGTGCCGGCCAGCAGGCCGACGCCCGCGATGAGGGGTCTGCGTCGCATCGGTTGGTCTCCGATTCGTCGGTGGAGCCACGGATGGGCCGCCGGAGGACGGAGGGGAGCGGCCGGCCCACAGGGATGGAGAAAGCGCTTTCCCGCAAGCTAAGACCGTGATGCGAACACGTCAATGGTCGTGTACGTGATTGGTGTTCAGATCATTGAACCCCGTGGGACCCGGCCCCGCCCGGTCCCACGGGCCTTCGGTCTCAGAAGAAGTCCACCCACGGCTGGTCCCAGATCTCCTTCACGCACAGCACCAGGAACAGCAGGCCCGCGACCGCGAGCATGCCGTTGCTGAGCCAGCCGTTGCGCCACTCGGCGGGGGTGCGGGAGGAGTTGAGGAGCCAGATCAGGGTCAGGGCGAGGAAGGGCATGAAGGCCGCGCCCAGGACGCCGTAGATGATCACCAGGCGGAAGGGTTCGCCCTGGAAGAGCAGGACGATGGGCGGGAAGGTCAGCCACAGCAGGTAGGCGCGGAAGGGCCAGGAGCGTTCGTGCTCGCCCGAGGCGATCTCCTCGGCCTTGCCCGCCCGCTTGTCCCGCAGCCGGGTCACGAAGTCCGCGAACATCAGGCTCACGCCGTGCCACACGCCGATGAGCGAGGTGAACGACGTGGCGAAGAAGCCGATCAGGAAGAACTTGGCCGTCGCCGTGCCGTACTCGTCCTCCAGGATGTCCCCGAGCTGCACCAGGCCCTTGCCGCCGCCGGAGAGGGCGATGTTCGCGGCGTGCAGCAGTTCCGCGCCGACGAAGAGCATCGCGACGACGAAGACGCCGGTCGTGATGTACGCGACCCGGTTGTCCAGCCGCATCACCTTCATCCAGCCGGTGTCGGCCCAGCCCTTGGCGTTGACCCAGTAACCGTAGGCGGCGAGGGTGATCGTGCCGCCCACGCCGCCGATCAGGCCGAGGGTGTTGAGGATCGAGTCGTCGCCGTCGGGGATGACGGGGAGAAGGCCGGCGAAGGCGTCGCCCAGGTTGGGGGCGACCCGGATCGCCAGGTAGACCGTGACCACGAACATCACGCCGACCAGGACCGTCATGACCCTCTCGAAGACGGCGTACTTGTTGAACCAGACGAAGACCAGGCCGACCACGCCGCAGGCCACGCCCCACCATTCGAGGTCCATGACACCGGGGAAGAGGGCTTGCAGGGGGAGGGCGCTGGACGACATCGCCGCGGCGCCGTAGGAGAAGCCCCAGATCACCACGTAGAACGCGAAGAACCAGGTCGTCCAGCGGCCGAGGCTCGCCCAGCCGTCGAAGAGGGTGCGGCCGGTGGAGAGGTGCCAGCGGCCCGCCGCCTCGGCCAGGGAGATCTTGACCAGGCAGCCGAGGACCGCCGCCCACAGCAGGGTGTAGCCGAAGTTGCTGCCCGCGATCAGGGTGGCCACGAGGTCGCCGGCGCCGACCCCGGTCGCCGCGACGACGATGCCGGGGCCGATGTAGCGCCAACTGGATTTACGGGGTGCCGAGTCGGGGCCGTGTGGTGTCCCCGTGGCCTTGTCACTGGTGTTGCCCGTGGTGTCCGCCATGCGGGCCAAGAAAGCCGATGGCGGACGCCGGGACAAGAGGGCGTGCGGGGATCTTCACTCGAAGGTGCCTGTCCCGGGCCCTACTTCGCGTCGGCCGACTCCTGCTCCTCGGCCACGGCCTGCTTCTCGTCCGCCTCGGACTCCGCCTCTCCGTCCTCGAAGTAGGCGTCCAGGACCTCGTCCAGGGCGGCTTCCCACTCCTTGAAGCGGCTTCGGGAGGTCGCCTCGATCTCGATCGGGTACCAGCGGCGGTCCGGGGTGTGCACCGTGACGGTGAACCGCTTGCCGAAGCGGCCGGTCTCCGTCTCGACGGCGCCGACCTCGTCCCAGCGGAACTCGCAGCTCTGGTCGTCGAGGGCGAGGCGTACGCCCCTGTGGTCGGCGACGATCCGGGCGCGGCGGTCGGCGGCCTCGAAGACGGGGCCGTCGGGGGCCTCCTCGTCCTCGTCCGGTTCGTCCGTCCGCTCGGAAGTCTCCTCGGGCTCGGGGGCGTCCTCGGCCTCGGGCGCGGCGTCGGGCGTCTCGGCGTCCGCCTTCTCCTCGGTCGTCTCCTTCGCCGGTCTCGTGTCCTCCGGCTCACCGGTCACGGGCGCGGTGAGCCCGGGGATGAAGGCCGGGTCGAATCCGGCGCCTTCCAGGGGCTGGCTGGTCGATCCTCTGCGCTGCTCCACAGCGGGCAGTATGGTCGACGTTCCTGTGCCGGACACAGCCAGCCCCGTCATCGTTATCAGACGACTATCGTCGCGCGGGCCGGCGGACCTAGACGAACAGGCTCAGTACCGCCGCGACCACGAACCCGGCGACCGACAGGACGCTCTCCAGCACCGTCCACGTCTTGAGCGTGTCCCGTTCGCTGATGCCGAAGTACTTGGCGACCATCCAGAAGCCGCCGTCGTTGACGTGCGAGGCGAAGATGGAGCCCGCCGAGATGGCCATGATGACCAGGGCGACGAACGCCTGCGAGTGGTCGCCCTCGGCGAGCAGCGGCGCCACGATGCCCGCCGTCGTCACGATGGCCACCGTCGCCGAGCCCTGCGCGACCCGCAGCACCAGGGAGATCAGGTAGGACAGGACGATCACCGGCAGGCCGACGTCGTTGAAGGTGTCGGAGAGGGCCTGGGCGACGCCGCTGGCCTTGAGGACGGCGCCGAAGACTCCGCCCGCGCCGACCACCAGCAGGATGTTGCCGACCGGCTTCAGCGAGGCCGTCGAGACGGTCTCCAGGGACTTGCGGGACCAGCCGCGCCGGATGCCGAGCAGGTAGTAGGCGAGGAACAGGGCGATCGTCAGGGCGACGAACGGGTTGCCGAAGAACTCGATGACCGACCGGAGGGTGGACTCGTCCAGGGCGATGGAGGAGAAGGTCGCGGCGAGGATCAGGACCAGCGGCGTACCGATGATGCCGAGGACGGTGCCGAGCGCGACCGGGGTCTCGCGCGGCTCGACGCCGGATGCCCGCTGCTCCTCGACGACGGCCTGCTTGGCCTCCTCGGCGGCCTCGACCATGTCCTGCGGCACGGGGACGAAGATGCGGCGGCCGATCCAGGCGGAGAACGCCCAGGCGGCGAGGACGGCGGGGACGCCGCAGACGATGCCCATGAGGATCACCCAGCCGAGGTCCACCTTGAGCAGTCCGGCGGCGGCCACGGGGCCGGGGTGCGGCGGCAGGAAGGCGTGGGTCATCGACAGGCCGGCCAGCAGCGGCAGGCAGTAGAGCAGGACCGACTTGCCGGAGCGCTTGGCGGCGGCGTAGACGATCGGCGCGAGGACGAAGATGCCGACGTCGAAGAAGACGGGGATGCCGAAGATGAGGCCGGTGAGGCCCATGGCGAGAGGGGCGCGCTTCTCGCCGAAGAGGCCCAGCAGTCGGGAGGCCAGCACCTGGGCGCCGCCGCTGACTTCGAGGATGGCGCCGAGCATGGTGCCCAGACCGATGATGATGGCGACATGGCCGAGGATGCCGCCCATGCCCGACTCGATGGTGGAGACGGCGTCGGACTTCTGGACGGTGCCGAAGAGTTCGGTGACCGAGAGGCCGGCGAGCAGGCCGACGGCTATGGAGACGGCGAGCAGCGCGACGAACGGCTGGAGCCGGACCTTGATGATCAGGAAGAGCAGGAGCGCGATGCCGATCGCGGCGACGGTCAGCAGACCGGCCGTGCCGTCGATCAGGGCGAGCAGGCCGCCGGTGTGCGGTGGCGTCTGTGGCGCGGAGGCGGCGGCGAGCTGGAGGGACGGGTAGGACATACGGGGGTCCTCTGGGTAAACACATACTGCTTTCGGGCAGGGCGGGGCGCGGCACGGCGCCCTGAAGGGGGGAGGGCGCCGTGCCGTGCGACAGGCAGAGAGAGAAGGTGCGGCCGGGGGCGGGTCAGCCCAGGACGGCCAGCGCGTCGATCTCGATGAGGAGTCCGGCGGGCAGACCGACGTAGACGGTCGTGCGGGCGGCGGGCGGCTGGGTGAGGCCCTGCTCCTCGAAGTAGGCGTTGTAGATCTCGTTCATCTCGGCGAAGTGGTCCACGTCGGTGAGGTAGACGCGGATCATCATCACGTCGTCCCAGGAGGCGCCGCCCTCCTCCAGGATCGCCTTGACGTTGGCGAGGGTCTGGAGGGTCTGCTCGCGCAGGGTCGGGCCGGCCGGGGTGGGGGCCTTGCCGTCCTCGTGGGGGAGGAAGCCGACCTGGCCGGCGACCTGGAGGATGTTGCCCTTCTTGACGCCGTGGGAGAACTTCGCCGGGGGGACGGTGTGGGTCGCGGGGGTGAGAGCGATCTTGTCGGTCATGCGGTGACTTCCTTGACTGGGGTCCTGCCGGAGTACTCGCCGCTGATCGCGTCCGCCGTACGGCGCACCAGCGGGAGCAGGGTGAGGAGTTCGTCGGCGGTGACGACCACGTTCGGCGCGGAGACCGACATGGCGGCGACCACCCGGCCGTCGGCGCCCCGGATGGGCGCGGCGACGCAGTTGATGGACTCCTCGTGGCCACCGAGGTCGGTGGCCCAGCCCTGTTCGCGCACCTTGGCCAGCTCCGTGAGGAAACCGTCGGCGTTCGGCGTCGAACGGGGCGTGTACATGGGGTAGTCGAGTTTCTCGACGACGGCTCGGCGCTCGTTCTCGGGGAGGTCGGCGAGGAGCAGCTTCGCCACGGCCGCCACGGTGATGGCGACGGGCTTGCCGATCCGGGAGTACATGCGGACCGGGTAGCGGCTCTCGACCTTGTCGATGTAGAGGACCTCGTTCTCCTCGTACACGGCGAGGTGGACGGTGTGTCCGCACTGTTCGTTGAGGCGTACGAGGTGGGGGTGGGCGATCTCGCGGACGTCGAGGTTCTCCATCGCCTCCTGGGCCAGGGCGATGAGCCGGGCGCCGAGGCGGTAGCGCTGGTCCTCCTGGCGGTAGACGAAGCCGTGTTCGTGGAGGGTGCGCAGCAGACGCAGGGCGGTGGACTTGTGGACGCCGAGGCGGTCGGCGACCCGGCCCAGGTCGGCGGGGCCCTCGGCGAGCAGCGGCAGGATGCTCAGCGCGCGGTCGACGGTCTGGCTCACGGGGTGCGTACCTCCTCCTCGGCCCTCGCGTCGGCCTGTGTCCAGCCGGGGCCGAGTCGAAGTGTCCCCCACGCGGTGTCGTCGAGGGCGGCCAGGCGGTCGGCGTGGTCGCGGGCCGGGGGTGCGGCGAGGTCACCGGGGACGGTGAGGGCGGCGGCGGCCATCAGGTGGCCGTGGCGCAGGCGCTGGCGCACGGGCAGTCCGCGCAGGGTGGCGGAGAGGAACCCGGCGGCGAAGGCGTCGCCCGCGCCGACGGCGGCGACGACGTCGACGGTGAGGGCGGGGACGGTGGTGACGCGGGTGGTCTCGGTGCCGTCGGCGTCGACGGTCCGGTGGAAGGCGGTGGCGCCGGCGGCGCCCTGCTTGACGACGAGCAGGTCGGGTTCGGGCAGCGCGGCGCGCACGGCTTCGGGGCCGCCGAGTCCCCACGCCTCGTCCTCGCCGACGAAGACGAGGTCGGCGCCCCGGGCCAGCTCCAGGAGCACCCGGGGGCCGTCGGTGTCCCCGTGCCACAGCCCCGGGCGGTGGTTGACGTCGAAGGAGACGAGGGGCCGGCCGGGGCGGCGGGCGGTCAGCTCCCGCATCAGCTCCAGGCAGTCGGCGGAGAGCGCCGGCGTGATGCCGGACAGGTGGAGCACGCGGCCGGAGCGGATCGCGTCGAGGTCCATGGTGCGGACGGACATCGCGGAGGCGGCCGAGCCCGCCCGGTAGTACGCGACCTCGTGGGCGTCGGTGGCGCGGTCCCCGGCGGTGCGGAAGTAGACGCCGGTGGGGCGGTCGGGGTCGCGGCGCACGGCGTGGACGTCGACCCCGTAGGCGCCGATGGCCTCGACGAGGTGGTCGCCGAAGCCGTCCGCGCCGACCCGGCTGATCCAGCGGGCGCTGTGGCCGGCCGCGGCGAGCACACAGGCCACGTTGGACTCGGCGCCGCCGATGGCGCGCTCGAAGGAGGGGACGTCGGCGAGGCGGCCGGGCACGGTGGGGAGGAAGGTGACCATGGACTCGCCGAGCGCGACGACGTCCACGACGTCGGGGGTGGTGCTGCGGGGTCCGTCGAGGGTCACGATGGTCATGGCTCCTGGTCGCGTCTCGCGGGCGGCGGCTCCGTTGACCCCGCGTTCGCCGAGATGTTAGACAGCAGTAAGCGATATACGCAACGACCGTTGCAAGTGTTGCAACGCAACCGCAACGCATCAGAGCAGGGAGGCTCCATGGCCCTCGACACCGGTACCGCGGGCAACCGCGACGCCCTCGCCAAGCTGGGCGAGGAGCACGTCGACCACCGCTTCAAGGGCCTCCCGCCGGACGCCTACGGCCTGACCGTCGCCGAGCTGGCCGGACAGCGCCGCAACCTCTTCACCGGTGGCTTCACCACGCCCGTGCTGGCCCTGTCCGCCGAGCGCCTGGAGCACAACCTGAGGCTCATGGAGACGTACTCCGCCCGGCACGGCCTGGCCTTCGCGCCGCACGGCAAGACCTCCATGGCCCCGCAGCTCTTCCAGCGCCAGATCGAGCACGGCGCCTGGGGCATCACCCTCGCCGTGCCGCACCAGGTGCGGGTGGCGCGGGCCTTCGGCGTCCAGCGGGTCTTCCTCGCCAACGAGCTGGTCGACGCCGCCGCCCTGCGCTGGATCTCCTCGGAGCTGGACGCCGACCCGGACTTCCGCTTCGTCTGCTACGTCGACTCCGTGCGCGGGGTCGAGCTGATGGACGCGGCGCTGACCGGGGCGGGCGCCTCCCGCCCGGTGGACGTCGTGGTGGAGCTGGCCGCCGGTGAGGGCGCGCGGACCGGCGTGCGCACCGAGGCCCGGTGCGCGGCCGTCGCCGACGCGGTGGCCGGGGCGCGGACGCTGCGGCTGGCGGGAGTCGCCGGGTACGAGGGCGAGGTGCCGGACGCCGACACCGGGAAGGTGCACGCCTGGCTGCGGCGGCTGGTCGCGCTCGCCGTCGACTTCGACAAGGCCGGGCGGTTCGACGGGCTGGAGGAGATCGTGGTGAGCGCGGGCGGCAGTGCCTGGTTCGACGCGGTGGCCGACGTGTTCGCCGAGGTCCCCGACCTGTCCCTGCCGGTGCTGAAGCTGCTGCGCTCGGGCGCGTACGTCTCCCACGACGACGGCCACTACCGCGAGCTGACCCCCTTCAACCGGGTCCCCGAGGAGGGCGCCCTGGAGCCCGCCTTCCGCCTGTGGAGCCAGGTCGTCTCCCGCCCCTCCCCCGGGCAGGCGTTCACCAACGCGGGCAAGCGCGACGCCGCCTACGACCTCCACCTGCCCTTCGCCCAGGTCGTGCGCCCCGCGGACGGCGGCCCCGAGCGCCCGGCGACCGGCATCGAGGTGACCGGGCTGTCCGACCAGCACGCCTGGCTGCGCACCACCGAGGAGGCCGACCTGGAGGTGGGCGACTGGCTCGGGGCGGGCCTGTCCCACCCCTGCACCTCCTTCGACAAGTGGCAGCTCATCCCGGTCGCCGAGGCGGACGGGACGGTCGTCGACTACATCCGCACGTTCTTCTAGGACGCCCGAGAGCGCCTGGGAAAGGGAGCCGGACATGGAAGAGCTGGTCATCAGGGACGCGGACGTGGTCGACGGCTCCGGCGCGGATTCCTACCGCGCGGACGTCGTGGTCGACGGCGGCCGGATCGTCTCGATCGTCAAGGAGGCGGCCGCCGCCGGCTGCCAGCGCCCGAGGGCACGCCGTGAGCTGGACGCCGAGGGCCTGGTCCTGGCCCCCGGCTTCATCGACATGCACGCCCACAGCGACCTGGCGCTGCTGCGGGACCCCGACCACAGCGCCAAGGCCGCGCAGGGCGTCACCCTGGAGGTCATCGGCCAGGACGGGCTGTCGTACGCGCCGGTGGACGACCGCACCCTCGGCGAGGTGCGCCGCGCCATCGCCGGGTGGAACGGGCCCGGCGACGACGTGGACTTCGACTGGCGGTCGGTCGGCGAGTACCTGGACCGGCTCGACCGCGGCATCGCCGTCAACGCCGCGTATCTGATCCCGCAGGGCACCGTCCGCGCCCTCGCCGTCGGCTGGGACGACCGGGAGGCGACCGAGGCCGAGCTGGAGCACATGCGGCGGCTGGTCGCCGAGGGCATGGAGCAGGGCGCGGTCGGCATGTCGTCCGGGCTGACGTACACGCCGGGCATGTACGCCAAGGACGCGGAGCTGACCGAGCTGTGCAGGGTGGTGGCCTCGTACGGCGGCTACTACTGCCCGCACCACCGCTCGTACGGGGCCGGGGCGCTCCAGGCGTACGAGGAGATGGTGGAGCTGACCCGGGAGGCGGACTGCCCGCTCCACCTCGCCCACGCCACCATGAACTTCGGCGTCAACAAGGGCCGCGCCCCCGAACTGCTGACGCTGCTCGACGACGCGCTCGCCGCCGGCGCCGACATCACGCTCGACACCTATCCGTACACCCCCGGCTGCACCACCCTCGTGGCGCTGCTGCCGAGCTGGGCGAACGAGGGCGGCCCGGAGCGCGTCCTGGAACGGCTCGCGGACGACGACACCGCCGAGCGCATCCGGCACCACCTGGAGGAGACCGGCTCCGATGGCTGCCACGGCGTGCCCGTGGAGTGGGAGACGATCGAGATCTCCGGCACCGGCGACCCGGCCCTCGCCGAGTACGTCGGCCGTACGGTCCTGGAGTCGGCGCGGCTGCGCGGCGAGAGTCCGTGGACGGTCGCCCGGCGCCTGCTGCTGACCGACCGGCTGGCGCCGACCATCCTCCAGCACGTCGGCCACGAGGAGAACGTCCGCGCGATCATGCGGCACCGGGTGCACACCGGCGGCTCGGACGGCATCCTCCAGGGCGCCAAGCCGCACCCGCGCGCCTACGGCACCTTCCCGCACTACCTCGGGCACTACGTGCGCGAGCTGGGCGTGCTGTCGCTGGAGGAGTGCGTCGCGCACCTCACCTCGCGGGCGGCGGCGCGGCTGCGGCTGCCGGACCGGGGGCTGGTCCGCGAGGGGTACCGGGCCGACCTGGTGCTCTTCGACCCGGCGACGGTCGGGGCGGGCAGCACCTACGAGAACCCGCGTGTGCTGCCGACGGGCATCCCGCACGTGCTGGTCGACGGACGGTTCGTGATGGAGGACGGGCGGCGCACGGATGTGCTGGCGGGGCGGTCGGTGCGGCGCGCTCCGCGGTGACCCGGCCGCCAGGGAGTGAGGAAATCCACCCAAACCACACGTCTCACGTGGCGGATAACACGGCCCGTGGGAGGTGACCGGGTCGTAAGCTCACGGACATGCAGGTGATCCAGTCGACCAAGCTCGCCAACGTCTGTTACGAGATCCGGGGCCCGGTGCTCGAGGAGGCGATGCGGCTGGAAGCGGCCGGCCACCGCATCCTGAAGCTCAACACCGGCAACCCGGCCGCCTTCGGCTTCGAGTGCCCGCCGGAGATCCTGGAGGACATCCTCCGCAACGTCTCGACGGCCCACGGCTACGGCGACGCCAAGGGCCTGCTGGCCGCGCGCCGGGCCGTGGTCATGCACAACCAGACCCTCGGCATCGAGACCGACGTCGAGCACGTCTTCATCGGCAACGGCGTCTCCGAGCTGATCGTGATGGCGATGCAGGGCCTGCTGGACGACGGTGACGAGGTCCTGGTCCCGGCGCCCGACTACCCGCTGTGGACGGCCGCCGTGTCGCTGTCCGGCGGCACGGCGGTGCACTACCGCTGCGACGAGCAGTCCGACTGGATGCCCGACCTCGCGGACGTCGAACGGAAGATCACCGACCGCACCAAGGCGCTCGTGATCATCAACCCGAACAACCCGACGGGCGCGGTCTACGACGAGGCGATGGTGCGCGCGCTGACCGACATCGCCCGCCGCCACAACCTGCTGGTCTGCTCCGACGAGATCTACGACAAGATCCTGTACGACGAGGCCACGCACACCCCGACCGCCGCCGTCGCCCCGGACCTGCTGACCCTCACCTTCAACGGCATGTCGAAGGCGTACCGGGTGGCCGGTTACCGCGTCGGCTGGATGTCGATCTCCGGGCCGCGCGCGCACGCCGAGTCCTACATCGAGGGCCTGACGGTCCTGGCCAACATGCGGCTGTGCGCCAACATGCCGGGGCAGCACGGCGTGGTCGCGGCGCTCAGCGGGCGGCAGACCATCAACGAGCTGGTGCTGCCGGGCGGGCGGCTGCGCGAGCAGCGGGACGCCGCGCACGAGGCGCTGACCAGCATCCCGGGGGTGACCTGCGTGAAGCCGAAGGGCGCGCTCTACCTCTTCCCGCGGCTCGACCCCAAGGTCTTCAAGATCAAGGACGACCGGCGGATGGTCCTGGACCTGCTGCGCCAGGAGAAGATCATGGTCGTCCAGGGCACCGGCTTCAACTGGCCCGAGCCCGACCACTTCCGGGTGGTGACCCTGCCGACGGCGAGCGACCTGCGCGACGCGGTGGGGCGGATCGGCACCTTCCTGGACGGCTACAGCCAGCCCTGAGCCATTTCCCGATCGGCATCAACTTTAGATTAAATCTAATGTAGGATGGCTTCCTGAAGCAGTCAGGAGGCCATCCCATGTACGAACCGATCCGTACCAAGTCGGTCCACAGCACGATGGCCGGCACCACCGCGGACTTTCCCCACCGGTCCCGGGAGGAGGAGCTGGACATCCAGCTCGCGGGCCACCTCTCCGCGCTGCTCGCCGTCACCGACGAGCTGCGCGCCCTGGCGCCCGGCACCGACCTGGACACCGCCGCCGACCGGCTCGCCGAGCAGGTGACCCGGCTGCGGGGAGGACAGGCGCCGGTCCGCGTACCGGTGACCGCCGCCCGCCCCTCGGCCCGTCCGGCGGCCCTGCACCGTCGGGCGCACACCCTGGCGGGCCGCGCCCTGGTGGTGGCGGCCTCCCGCGCCGACACGGCGGTCGCGATCCTGACCGCCGAGCGGATGGACGCGCACGCCGCGGCCCTGGAGCCGCGCGAACTCGCGTCCCGCTGAGCCCTCCGGGCTCCCCCGACGGCCCCGGCCCGCGCGCACCCGCAGCGACGCGCGGGCCGGGTGCCCTTCACTTCCGGCCCGGGGTCAGCGGGTGACGCGCACCGTCGCCGACGCGCTCGACCCCTCGTGCAGGTCGTCACCGGCCCAGCTGACCGTGTAGGTGGTGTCCCGGCGGGTGCGCGGCAGGTCGTCGACGGTGAACGTGCCGTCGGCGGCGACCGTCACCGAGGACAGCGTGCCGGTGCCCAGCCGGTCGGTGCGCTCCACCTTCAGCACGGCCCGCTCGGGCAGCGCCTTCCCCTGCGCGGTGAACGTGCCGGCGATGTGGACGCCGGTGCTCATCGACGCCTCCGCCGGAGCCGTCAGCGCGATCGAGCTGGCCGCCTTGCCGACGGTCACCGTGTGGGTCACGTCGGTGGCCGGGCGGTGGGTCAGGTCCCCGAGGAACGACACCGTGTACGTGGCCTCACCGATCAGGTCCGGCTCGTCGAGCACGGTGAAGGTGCCGTCCGCCTTGACGGTCGCGGTGCCCAGCCGGTGGGTGCCGGCCGCGTCGGTGCGGGTCGCCGTGACCTTCAGCGGCTCGGCCGGCGCCGGGCCGTCCAGCTCCAGCCTGCCGCGCACCGCCAGCGCCTCGCCCACGACCGCCTGGGCCGGGCTGTGGGCCAGGCCGCCGGTGAAACGGGCGTCGTACTGGACGGCGGGCGGCTGGACGACGTGCAGCCAGAACTGGTTCCCGGCGGTGTTGGTGGTGACCGCGAACAGCCGGGAGCCGTCGGCGGACCACTCCAGGCCGCGCGGCGCCACCCGGTCGCCGTCGAGGCTGCCCTCGAAGGCGAACTCCAGCGGAGCCGTCCCGTCCTCCGGATCGGCGGGCGACAGAAGCAGGTCGGGCGTGGCACCGGAGGCCGCGGCGCCGCGCGCGAGGTACTTCCCGTCACCGCTGAAGGCGACGGCGGAGGCCGAGGCGCCGGACGGCAGCGCCGGGTAGCCGGTCGCGGCGTCGGACAGGTCGGCGGTGTTCAGCAGCCGGGTGCCGGCGGCCGCGTCGGCGACGGCGACCTTGCTGCCGTCGGCGGAGAACGCCATGTCCTTGAGGTTCAGGGCGCCCTTGCCCTCGGCGTCGGCGAAGCGGCGGCCGGCCGTGCGCACCAGGGTCGTCCCGCTCGCGTCGAACACCGACACGAAGGGGTCCGGGGCCTTGGTGTTCAACGGCTGACCCATCATCAGCCGGTCACCGGGACCCGCCTCCAGCTGGAGCTTGCCATTGTCCTGCCACCCGCTGCGCTGCCAGGTGTGGTCGGCCTGGCTGTAGTCCAGGTACGTGAGCGTGGTGTCGCAGTCGGACAGGTAGTTCGCGTACGGCGCGGTATGGTACACCTTGCCGCCCGCGAAGGCCATGCTGCGCCCGCAGGTGTCGGTGCCCGCCACCACGGAGCTGAGCGGCAGGTACGTGGTGGTGTCGTACCGCAGGACGCCGTCCCGGCTGCCGACGTACAGCACGCTGCCGTCGGCGTTCAGCGCCAGGCCGGAGATGTGGCGCGCGGTGGTGAGGGTGGTGACGCGCTCGCCGGAGAAGTCGTAGACGGCGACGAGCCCCTTGTTGTCGTAGTAGCCGAGGTTGCTGTCGGCGACGTACACGCGCTGGTGCGCGGAGTCGACGGTCAGCGCCGAGAAAGAGGAGATCGGCAGCTTGGCCACGACGTCGGAGGCCGCGGCGTGCGCGGCGGGTGCGGCGGCGACCGTCAGGCCGCCGGCGGCGAGCGCGGCGGTGAGCAGCGTGGCCGCGAGACGTCTGGTGTTTCGGACGGTATTCAACTGTGCCCCCCACAGGTCTTGTTGGCGGCCCTCGCGAAACGGCACCCCCCTCCCCGCAGGACGGGGAACAGCCGTTCGGGCCGGACAAGATCGGGAGCGTACACCGCCGATCCGGCGGAGGGGATCGTTCCCGTTGCATACCGGTATGGCTCGGCCACTTCTCGTTCACCCGGGACGCCGGGGAACGTAGAGTTCCGCGGAGATGCTCCGCGAGTGAGACGAATCGCAGGAATAGTCCTCGCGGTCCTGCTGATCGGCGGAGTGGTGGCAGCCGTCGTCGCGGGCCGGGAAGCGGCCGACGCGGAGGACAAGGGCACGGCAACGAAGACCGTGCGCGCGGTGATCGGGTCGGAGAAGGCGGCCTTCTTCACCGACCCCGACGTGGTGAAGGCCCTCGCCACCAAGGGCTGGACCGTACGGGCGGAGACCTCCGGCTCGTGGGCCATGGAGCAGCTCGACCTCGGGGGGTACGACCTCGCCTTCCCGTCCAGCCAGGCCCCGGCCGACGAACTCGCCGACACCTACGGCGTGCGCAAGCCGCTGCCCCGGCCCTTCTACTCGCCGCTGGTCGTGGTGGCCCACCGCAGCGCGGCCCAGGTGCTCGCGGCGAACGGGCTGGTGACGCTCGACCGCAGCCGGGGCGGCACCCTGAGGATGGGGCCCTTCCTGGACGCGGCCCGTGCCGACCGGACCTGGCAGCAGCTGAAGGGGGCCGGGAAGCACGGCGAGCTGATCGGGACGGTGTACGTCGCGACGACCGACCCGGAGAGTTCCAACTCCGGCGCGCTCTACCTGGCCGCCGCCTCCTACGTGGCGAACGGCAACCGGGTCGTGGCCGGCACCGCCGAACTGGACCGCGTCACGCCGCTGATGCGCAAGCTGGTCCAGGCCCAGGGCGCCCAGAAGTCCAGCTCCGACGCGACGTTCCGGGACTTCGTCAGCGGCGTCGGGGACCCGCTGGTGCTGGTGTACGAGTCGCAGGTGGCCGCGCTGCTGAGGGAGGGCGGCCCGAGCGTCGGCGACCTCACCGTGCTGTACCCGGACACCACCGCCACCAGCGACCACACCGTGGTGCCGCTGACCGACGAGGGCCGCGCGCTCGGCGACCTTCTCGCCGCCGATCCGCAGCTGCGGCAGCTCGCGGTGCGGCACGGGTTCCGGCCGCAGGGCGCGAGCGCCGAGTTCACCGAGGCCACCGACGCCCACACCGCCTATCTCAACCAGCAGCTGACCGGCGTCCGGCAGGCTCCCGTGCCCACCTCCGAGGTGCTGCGCGAGATGGCCCGCCGGGCGCGCGGATGACAGCGGACGACAGGGGGACCGTCCATATGACCGGCATCGACGACGACTTCACGCTCACGCTCACCCCGCCCGACCCCGTCGCGGCCGTGCCCCGGGAGAAGGCCGGCGGCCTCGTGCCCGTCGACGAAGGGGTCCGCGCGGACATGGACCGCAAGGCCGCCGCCTACGTCGAAGGGCTCGCCGCGCTCGACGCCCGCTCACCGGAGTTCGCCGGCAAGGTCGGCGAGATCACCGGGCTCGGCGCCGCCGAGATGCGGACCGCCGCCGCGCAGTCCAACCGGATGCTGGAGCGGACCGTGCGCAGCCTGCCCGACCGGGGCGACGACGCCCAGGCACGGGTCGCGGGCTCCCTGGTGGAGCTGCGGCGCGTGGTGGAAGACCTGGACCCGCGCGCCCTGCCCGCCGGCAAGGGCCGCGCGTTCCTGTCCCGGCTGCCCGGCGGCAACCGCCTGCGCGACCACGTCGCCAAGTACGCCTCCGCGCAGTCCACCCTCAACGGGATCGTGGGCTCGCTGCGCGGCGGCCAGGACGAACTGCGGCGTGACAACGCCGCGTTGCAGACCGAGCGGGTCCGCCTGTGGGAGACCATGGGCAAGCTCCAGGAGTACGTCGTGCTCACCGAGGCCCTGGACACGGCCGTCGAGCGGCACGTCGCCGGGGTGGAGCCGACCGATCCGCGAGCCGCCGACGCGCTGCGCGCCGACGTCCTCTTCCCGGTGCGGCAGAAGCACCAGGACCTGCTCACCCAGCTCGCGGTGTGCGCCCAGGGCTACCTCGCCATGGACGTCGTGCGCCGCAACAACGAGGAGCTGATCAAGGGCGTCGACCGGGCGGCCACGACCACGGTGTCCGCGTTGCGGATCTCCGTGATGCTGGCCTCGGCCCTGGACCACCAGAAGAAGGTCGTCCGGCAGGTCGACGCCCTGCGCGGGACGACGGAGGACCTGATCCGGGGCAACGCGGAGATGCTCGGCACGCAGAGCGGCGAGATCCAGCGCATCGCCGCCGACCCGGCGGTCGGGGCGGAGACCCTGCGCGGCGCCTTCCAGCAGATCTACCGCACCCTCGACGCCATCGACACCTACAAGGTGCAGGCGACCGAGGCGATGGCGGCGACCGTGGAGTCCCTGACCGGCGAACTGCGGCAGGCGAGCGCGTATCTGGAGCGCAGCCGCGCGCAGGGGCGGCTGGAGTCCCGCGAAGGGGGCCCGGCATGAGACGCGCCCTGGCGGGATGCCTCGCCGCGCTGGCCCTCCTCACCTCCTGCACCACGCGGGAGGACGGGACGGACGACGCGCCGCCACCCGGTGCGCCGGCCACCGCCGAACCCGGCACCCTGCGGGTCCTCGCCTCCAGCGAGCTGAGCGACATGGCCCCGGTCCTGGAGCGGGTCCGCGAGGACACCGGCGTCACCGTCCGGCTCACCCCCATCGGCACCCTCGACGCCGTGGACCTGCTGGCGCGGGGTGCGACGGACGGGACGTACGACGCCGTGTGGCTCTCCTCCAACGACTCCCTGCGGCTGCGCCCCGAGGCGGGGAAGAGGATCGTGTCCGAGACCCCGGTGATGACCAGCCCCGTCGCCATCGGCGTGAAGGACGCCACCGTGCGCGCACTGGGCTGGCGGCCGCGGGAGGTCACCTGGTCGGACGTCGAGCGGGCCGTCGCCGAGGGGCGGCTCACCTACGGCATGACCGACCCGGCCCGCTCCCACTCCGGCTTCGCCACGCTGGTCTCCGTCGCCTCCGCGCTCTCCGGCGCCCAGTCCGCCCTGACGGACGCGGACGTGGCGAAGGCGACGCCCCGGCTGAAGGAGTTCTTCACCGGGCAGAAGCTGACCTCGGGCTCGTCGGGCTGGCTGGCGTCCGCCTACGAGCGGCGCGGGAACGTGGACGCGCTGCTCAACTACGAGTCCGTCCTGAAGGGCATCGACGGCCTCACCGTCATCCGGCCCGCCGACGGCGTGCTCACCGCCGACTACCCGCTCTCCAGCCTCGCCTCGACCGACGCCGCGACCCGCGAGGACGTCCGCCGCGTCGCCGACGCGCTGCGCACCCCCGGGATCCAGCGGGAGATCACCCGCGTCACCCACCGCCGCCCGGTCGACGCCTCGGTGCCGCCGGCGCCCGGCCTGGGCACCGGCCGACGGCGCGAACTGCCCTCGCCGGGGTCCCGGTCGGTGGCGGACGGCCTGCTCGACGCGTACGAGAACGACCTGCGCCGCCCGTCCCGGACGGTCTACGTCCTCGACACCTCCGGCTCGATGGAGGGCGGGCGGCTGAAGCGGCTGAAGCAGGCGCTCACCGCCCTCACCGGCGACTTCCGCGACCGCGAGGAGGTGACGCTGATGCCCTTCGGGTCGGAGGTGAAGCGGGTGACGACCCATGTCGTGGACCCGGCCGACCCGCAGTCCGGACTGGACGGCATCCGCCGGGACACCGAGCGGCTCACCGCACGGGGCGACACCGCGATCTACACCTCGCTGGAGAAGGCGTACGACCGTCTCGGCGGCGGGGACGACACGTTCACGTCGATCGTGCTGATGACGGACGGCGAGAACACCACCGGAGCCGAGGCGGCCGACTTCGACCGCTTCTACGGCTCGCTGAGCGCGGACCGGAAGGAGATCCCGGTCTTCGCCGTCCTCTTCGGCGACTCCGACCACGCGGAGCTGGCCCACATCGCCGAACTCACCGGCGGCCGCCTCTTCGACGCCCGGGAGGGTTCGCTGGACGGCGCCTTCGAGGAGATCCGTGGCTACCAGTAGGAGCGGCGGCCTCTGGGCGTACCTGGAGTCGCGCAAGAACCTGACCGGCAGCGCCTGCGGGCTGGCGGGGGTGGTGCTGACCTTCACGGGGGCGGCGGGGCCCTACTGGCCCGCGGTCGTCGCCGGGCTGTACGGCGCGGGCGCGCTGCTCGCGCCGCCCGAGCGGCCCGCGCCGCCGGACTTCCCCGACCCGTCGGCGCAGCTGGACGAGGTGCGCGCCGACTTCGGGCGGCTGCGCGGCTACCTGGCCGGCGTCGAGCTGCCGCCGGCCGCCGGGGAGCGCCTCGGTGAGCTGACCGGTCTGCTGGGGGCGCTGCTGGAGCCCGGCTGGGTCGCCGAGGTGCTGGCCGCCGACCCGGACGGGGTGCACGCGGTGTCGCGGGCGGTGCGGCAGGACGTGCCGGAGGCGGTCGACGCCTATGTGCGGGCCCGGTGGTGGACGCGGATGACGCCGGGGCAGGAGCCGCCGGAGCGGCATCTGGAACGGCAGCTGACGCTGCTGCGCGAGGAGGCGGCACGGCTGACGGACCGGCTGCGGGACGCCGAGGCCCGGCGGCAGGAGTCCCACACGCGGTATCTGGAGGACCGCTCGGGCTGAGGGGCGACGGGCGGTCCGGGAACGCCGAAGGGCCGGGTCCTCCGCACGCCGTTGTGCGGTGACCCGGCCCGAGCGGGACCTCCCCGTGCTCCGGGGTACTGCTGAGCTACTGGAGCGCGGGGCGGTCCCCTCGTGGCCGGCCTTCGTGACGACTTCGCGGGTCAGGGCTAGTCGGACCGGCCACGGAGACTGTCGGTGCGGGCGGGCTCAGCCCAGGCGCCGCACCAGCGCCCGGTACTGGTCCCACAGCTCGGCGGGCGTGTGGTCGCCGAAGGTGTTCAGGTGCTCGGGGACGAGCGCCGCCTCCTCGCGCCACACCTCCTTGTCGACACTGAGCAGGAAGTCCAGGTCGGCGTCGGCGAGGTCGAGGCCGTCGGTGTCCAGGGCCTCCTTGGTCGGCAGGATGCCGATCGGGGTCTCGACGCCGTCCGCCTTGCCCTCCAGACGCTCCACGATCCACTTCAGGACGCGGCCGTTCTCGCCGAAGCCCGGCCAGACGAACTTGCCCTCGTCGTCCTTGCGGAACCAGTTGACGTAGTAGATCTTCGGCAGCTTGGACTGGTCCTTGTCCTTGGCCACGTCGATCCAGTGACCCATGTAGTCGCCCATGTTGTAGCCGCAGAACGGCAGCATGGCGAAGGGGTCGCGGCGCAGCTCGCCGACCTTGCCCTCGGCGGCGGCGGTCTTCTCGGAGGCCACGTTGGCACCGAGGAAGACGCCGTGGTTCCAGTCGAAGGACTCGGTGACCAGCGGTACGGCGGTGGCGCGGCGTCCGCCGAAGAGGATCGCCGAGATCGGCACGCCCTTGGGGTCCTCCCACTCCGGCGCGATGATCGGGCACTGCGCGGCGGGGGTGGTGAAGCGGGCGTTGGGGTGGGCGGCCGGGGTGCCGGACTCGGGCGTCCAGTCGTTGCCCTTCCAGTCCGTGAGGTGGGCCGGGACCTCCTCGGTCATGCCCTCCCACCACACGTCGCCGTCGTCGGTGAGGGCGACGTTGGTGAAGACGGAGTTGCCCCACAGGGTCTTCATCGCGTTGGCGTTGGTGTGCTCACCGGTGCCCGGCGCGACGCCGAAGAAGCCGGCCTCGGGGTTGATGGCGTACAGGCGGCCGTCCTCGCCGAACCGCATCCAGGCGATGTCGTCGCCGATGGTCTCCACGGTCCAGCCGGAGATCGTGGGCTCCAGCATGGCGAGGTTGGTCTTGCCGCAGGCCGACGGGAAGGCGGCGGCGACGTACTTGGGCTCGCCGGTGGGCGGGGTCAGCTTCAGCACCAGCATGTGCTCGGCGAGCCAGCCCTCGTCGCGGGCCATGACGGAGGCGATGCGCAGGGCGTAGCACTTCTTGCCGAGCAGGGCGTTGCCGCCGTAGCCGGAGCCGTAGGACCAGATCTCGCGGTCCTCGGGGAAGTGCGAGATGTACTTGGTGGAGTTGCACGGCCACGGGACGTCCTGCTGGCCCTCCTCCAGGGGGGCGCCGAGGGTGTGGACGGCCTTGACGAAGAAGCCCTCGTCGCCCAGCTCGTCCAGGACCGGCTGTCCCATGCGGGTCATGGTGCGCATGGAGACGGCGACGTACGCGGAGTCGGTGATCTCGACGCCCAGCGCGGACAGCGGGGAGCCGAGGGGGCCCATGCAGAAGGGCACCACGTACATGGTCCGGCCGCGCATGGAGCCGCGGAACAGGCCGCCCTCGCCCTTCTCACCGGTGAAGATCTCCCGCATCTCGGCGGGGTCCTTCCAGTGGTTGGTGGGGCCGGCGTCCTCCTCCTTCGCGGAGCAGATGAAGGTCCGGTCCTCGACGCGCGCGACGTCGGAGGGGTCGGAGGCCGCGTAGTAGGAGTTCGGGCGCTTGATGGGGTCGAGCTTGCGGAAGGTCCCCTTCTCGACGAGCTCCCCGCACAGGCGCTCGTACTCGGCCTCGGATCCGTCACACCAGACCACTTCGTCCGGCTGGGTCAGTTCGGCGATCTCGTTCACCCACGAGATCAGCTCCTGGTGGTTGGTGGGGACGGGGGGAGCAGCGATGTCGCGCGCCACGATTGCTCCTAAATGAGGGGTTTTTTGTTGGGAGGCCCCGTGGGGGCTGCGACCCGGATGCGTGACGTTGTCCTCTTGGGCGCTCATCCGGTGTCGACCGCACTCATTTGATCATCCGACGTGAGCGCCCATCTGTCCAGAGGGCGTCACACCTGAGCGGCGTGAGGATCGCCACGTGCCCGCATCGGGGGTTTTCGGGGGGTGCGCGGCCGGGTACCCCGTGAGACGATGACCACTCAGGATCGACGAGACTCCGTACTGACGCGTAACTTACGGTCCCGTAGGTACGATGCGGCCATGACTGCGTCCGTCCCCGACGCGCACGAGGACACGCCGGCCGCCGGCCGCGGTCCCGTGGCGCTCTCCCTGCCGCATCCGGTCAAGCCCAAACTGCGCGGTTGGCTGCACCTCGGCATGTTCCCGGCCGTGCTGGTCGCGGGCCTGGTGCTCACCGCCCTCGCCGAGACGTCCGAAGCCCGCATCGCCTGCGGGATCTACGTCCTGACCGCCTGCCTGCTGTTCGGCGTCAGCGCCCTCTACCACCGGGGCAACTGGAGTCCGCGGATGGACGGCGTGCTGCGCCGTCTCGACCACGCCAACATCTTCCTGATCATCGCGGGCACCTACACCCCGCTCACCATGCTGCTGCTGCCCGACGCCAAGGGCCAGTGGCTGCTGTGGGGCATCTGGGCCGCCGCCGCGGCGGGCATCGTCTTCCGCGTCTTCTGGGTCGGCGCCCCGCGCTGGCTCTACACGCCGTGCTACCTCGCGATGGGCTGGGCGGCCGTCTTCTACCTCCCCGACTTCATGCGGTCCGGCGGCATCGCCGTCCTGGTCCTGGTGATCCTGGGCGGCCTGCTCTACAGCGCGGGCGGCGTGATCTACGGCATCAAGCGTCCCAACCCCTCACCGCGCTGGTTCGGCTTCCACGAGGTCTTCCACTCCTTCACGCTGGCCGCCTTCATCGCGCACTACGTGGGGATCTCGCTGGTCGCCTACTGATCCGGGGAGGGGCGCGCCGGACCTGCGACATCCCCGAGCCCGCGCCCCTCGCCCCGTGGCATCCTCACAGGGTGAACGGTCCCGAGATCCACGTGGAATTCGCCCCCGAACTGCACCTGTTCGTCCCGCGCGCCCGCCCCACCGGCGCCACCCGCGCCGGCACCGACGGCGTCTCCACCCTCGGCCACGTCGTCGAGTCCCTCGGCGTCCCGCTGACCGAGGTCGGCGCGCTCCTCGTCGACGGCCGCGAGGTGCCGCGCGGGCACGTGCCCTCGGGTGGCGAGTCGGTGAGCGTCCGTGCCGTGGAGCGCCCCCAGCGGGTGCCGGGCGCTCCCCTGCGCTTCCTGCTCGACGTGCACCTGGGCACCCTCGCCCGCCGGCTGCGGCTGCTCGGCGTGGACACCGCCTACGAGTCCACCGACCTCGGCGACCCGGCGCTCGCCGCCCTGTCGGCGGCCGAGAAGCGGGTCCTGCTCAGCCGCGACCGGGGCCTGCTGCGCCGCCGCGAGCTGTGGGCCGGCGCCTACGTCTACGGCACCCGTCCCGACGACCAGCTCCGCGAGGTGCTGGACCGGTTCCGGCCCGAGCTGCGTCCGTGGACGCGGTGCACCGCCTGCAACGGGCTGCTGCGGAAAGCCTCCAAGGAGGAGGTGGCGGACCAGCTCAAGGGCGGTACCCAGCGTTCCTACGACGTGTTCGCGCAGTGCCGGGAGTGCGGGCGGGCGTACTGGAAGGGCGCGCACCACGAGCAGCTGGAGGCCATCGTGGAGCGCGCCCTGACCGAGTCGCGCGGGGAGCGCTAGCGCCTTCCGCGCACGTCGCCCTTCCCGCAGGCGACGCCGTCGCGGTCGCGGTCGAGCTTCAGCGGGTCGTCCTTGCCGTTGACCTTCAGACGGCCGTAGTCGTGCTCCTTCAGCCAGGTGCAGCGGTCGGCCGTCGTCGCCTTCACCTCCTCGGGGAAGGCGGTCGGCACGCACACGTTGGCGGAGCCGTAGTGCCGGTCGCAGCCGGAGACGGTGGGGCTGACCGGCTGCGAGGTCCGCTTCGCGCCCTCCTCGGTCACCTTGCCCCGCGGGGCGTCGGCGAAGGAGTGGACGTGGGCGGAGGCGTCCTTGGTGCTGAGCGCCTGCGGGCCGTCGAGGTGCACCCACTTCGCCACCGAGGGCACGCCGTTGGCGTCGACCGCGAAGAGCATGTACCAGCCGGGCGGGGCCAGGTTGGGGTTGCTGGTGACGTTGAGGTCGACGTTGTTCCCGTCGACGGACAGCGGCAGGTCGACGAAGCGCTGGTTCGGGTCCGAGGAGTGGGTGACGGCGGCCGGGCGGATCAGCTCGGCCTTGGCGATCGGGCGGTCGACGGTGATCCGCTGGGTGTCGCCGTAGTTCCACTCGGTGTCGATGACCGAGGTGATCGCCGGACGCTCGCCCTTGAGCAGGTAGGGCGGGGTGTAGATCGACACGTCGTGGTTCCAGGAGCCGTTGCCCGGGTTGTCGCCGGTCGTCATGACCCGGCCGTCGGGCAGCAGGAACGCCGAGGAGTGGTAGCCGCGGGCCTCGGGGTCGACGGCCACCGGGTCGAAGGTCTCGGTCGCCGGGTCGAAGATCGAGGTCTCGAAGACCGGGTCGGCCCGGTTGTGCAGGGCGCCGCCGGTCTCCAGCACCTTGCCGTCGGGCAGCAGCACCGCGGAGACGTACATCTTGCCCTGGTCACCGGTCTGCGGGACCGGACCGTCGCCGAGGTCGACGGTGCCCTGCGGGAGCGGCGGCCCGGCGACGTACGCCGGGTCGGGCTGCTTGAGGTCGATGATGTCGGTGAGGCGGTTGGCCTCCGGGTTGGAGTCGATGTTGCCGCCGCCGATGGTCAGCACCTTCTGGTCCTGCGCCGGGGGCAGCAGCACGCTCATCGACTGGTCCCGCTCGTCCTTGCGCTGGAGGCCGGGCACCTGGGTGATGGTGTTGGCCTCGTAGTCGTAGATCGCCGAGCCGGTGCCGGGGATGTTGTTGCCGAAGACGTGGCTGCCGGAGTAGAAGAGGCGGCCGTCCTGCATGAGGATCATCGACGGGTACAGGCCCCAGTAGGACCAGGTCTGGTTGACCTGCCAGGTCGGCAGCCACTTCTGCTGCTCGTCGGACCACAGGTCGGCCGTCACCGAGCCGGTGGAGTCCTCGCGCAGCCCGCCGAAGGAGATCACGTCGCCGTTGCCGAGGATGGTCGCCGACGGGTACCAGTGGCCGTCGTTCATGTCGTTGGTCTTGGAGTAGGTCTCGGTCTGCGGGTCGAAGATGTACGAGTCCTTGTAGCCCTGGTAGCCGATCGTGCCGTCGGCGGACGGGTAGCCCTTGTTGCCGCTCATGACGAGGACCCGGCCGTCCTTGAGCTGCACGTGCCCGGCGCAGAACATGTCCTTGGGCGTCGGGATCGCCTTGTAGTCGCCGGTCTCGGGGTCGTAGAGCGCCGTTTCGAAGGTGCCCGCCTCGAACATCTCCGGATCGTTGCCGGAGCCCGCGATCAGCAGCACCTTGCCGTTGTGCAGGACGACGGAGTGCATGGAGCGGACCGGGTTCCGGGTGGGCAGCACGTCCCAGCGGCCGTCGGCGCACTCCGCGGCGGTGCCCGTGCACTCCGGGTCCGGAATCGGGTCGGCGACCTGCTCCATCGTGTAGTCGTCGGTCGTCGCCGAGCCGGTGCCGTAGACGGAGACGCCCCAGCTGATGCGGTCGGTGCCGGCCGGGACCTCGGGGGTGCGCACGCTCGCCCGCGTCCAGTCGGCCGCCAGGTCCAGGGTCTTGAGGTCGGTCCAGTACTGCCAGCCGGCGGTGGCGTCGTGCCGGAAGAGGGTGAGGGAGGCGTCCGGCGTGGTGGTCTTGTACCAGAGCGACAGGTCGTACTGCTTGCCCTCGGTCACCACCGGCGCGCACTCGGCGGACTCGGTGATCAGGGCCTTGCGGTCGCCGTCGGTCCGGCGGGTCAGCTCGACCTTCATGGCCTTGGTGCCGGTGTGGGCGTCGGCGACCGTCTCGAAGGTGAAGTCGTTGTCGCCCCAGCCGGACTTCTCCCAGCAGTACGGCATGTCGCCGGTGCCGGCGGTCTCGAAGCCCGGGTTGGTGATCAGGTTGGCGGCGGAGGCGGGCTGCGGCGCGGTGAGCAGGAGGCCGCCGGTGAGGGCGGACACCGCCAGCAGGGCGGAGGTTCTGCGTCCGGGTCTTCTTCTCGGGTGTCTTCTCATGCGTCGCTCCTTGCGGTGCGGGCTGCCGTACGGCGTCGGCGCGGGAGGTACACGAGCGCTTCGGTCCCGGCGAAGCGCAGGACGAAGGTGATGACGAGGGCCAGCGCGGTGGCCGGCAGCACGGCCAGCCCGAACTGCCCGACGAGCAGGGCGATGAGCGGGATGCGCAGCACCAGGTCGGCGTTGGCGATCAGCGCGAACCTGACGGTCCGGTCGGCCCAGTGCCGGTGGCGGCGCCGGTCGCGGAAGAGCAGCCGCTCCAGGAGCAGGAAGTTCCAGGCCACGCCGAACTGGTTGGCGGCGATCTCGGCGGGCAGGTAGTGCAGGCCGGCCTCGGTGAACGCCCACAGGGCGGCCAGGTTCGGCAGGAAGCCGCTCAGCCCGATCAGCCCGAAGACCACCATGCGGGCCAGCGGCGAGGCGGTGCGCAGTCCGGCGAGGTGGCGCAGGAAGCGCATGCCCTCCTGCGCGGTGGACTTGGACTCGCCCGCGAAGCGCTCCTCGAAGACGAAGGGCACCTCGGTGACGGTCTGGGGGCGGCTGCGGACGGCCAGCTCCAGAAGGATCTTGTAGCCGAGCGGTGCGAGCACCTCGGCGGTGACCTCGCTGCGGCGGATGGCGAAGAAGCCGCTCATCGGGTCGCTGATGCCGTGCAGGCGGCGTGGGAAGAGCGCCTTGGTCAGCCAGGTCGCCGCCCGTGAGACGGCGATCCGGTAGCTGCCCGCCAGCCCGGCGCGGCTGCCGCCCTTGACGTACCGGGAGGCGACGACGAGTCCGGCGCCGGTCCGCTCACCGGTGGCGACCAGCTCCGGCACCAGGGACGGCGGGTGCTGGCAGTCGCCGTCCATGACGACGATCCAGTCCGACCCGGCCGCCTTCATGCCCTCGACGACGGCGCCGCCGAGCCCGCCGACCGGTTCGTCGCGATGCAGCACGGTCACCGGGAAGGGGCAGTCGGGGGCCGCCGCGCGGATCACGTCCGGGGTGTCGTCGGTGGAGTCGTCCACGAAGACGACCTCGCAGGGCAGCCGGGCCGGCACCGCGTCGGTGATCAGGCGCAGCAGCCGCCGTACGTTGCCGGACTCGTTGAAGGTCGGTACGACGATGGTGACGGCGCCCGGCTCGGGCACCTCGGCGGCGTCTACGGCCGGATTCCCCAGCTCGCCGGGGACGGTGGACTCGTGGCTCATCGGGCGGCTCCGGAGGGCTGGACGCGGCGGATCTCGACACGGTCCGCACCGGTGCCGAAGACGGCGACGGGGGTCGAGTGGTTCATGGCGGCCTGCACATTGGGCAGGTCGACCGCGTCGCGCCGCACCGTCGGCGAGGCGACCACGTAGTCGATGTCCCGCCAGCCGCCCGGCATCGTCTCGGTGACGGCCGGGTCGAGGTCGGCCTTGTAGAACCAGATGACGCCGAGCCCCGGTTCGTACCCGGCGTGCACCAGGTCCAGCCAGAGCGCGTCGTCGACGAGGACGCGGGTGTCCTGCGGGTTCGGCACCTCGGTCGCCATCCAGTCGGCGGCGGCCTCGTAGGGGGCGTTGGCGTCGGCGGTGACGGCGGTGCGGTCGCCGTCGTACCAGCGGGGTACGACATAGGCGCCGGCGGCGAGCACCAGGACCCCGGCGAGGGCGTACCTGCCCAGGGTGACGCCCCGTTTCTCGGCCTCGGTGCGCCATCTGCGCAGCACGGCGTGGGCGACGCTCGCGGCGCCGCCGGCCAGCACCAGGGCGAGGAAGGGCAGCGCCTGGATGACGTACATGGCGGGCAGGTAGCCGCTGGGGCGCAGGGCGAGGGCGGCGAGGATCGCGACGGTCAGGGCCGGTCCGGCCAGGGCGCGGGCGGTGACCGACCAGCGCCAGGTGGCGAGCAGCAGCAGCGCGCCCGCGAGGCCGCCGAGCGGCAGGACCCGGTCGTAGTACAGCCAGGACTGCAGGACGCCCCAGGAGCCGGAGCCCTCGTCGAGGACGAAACCGGAGCCGGGGCGGGTGAGCTGGTACTCGATGCCCTCCCACAGGGACACGTGCCCGTCGCCCGGCAGCAGCTCGCCCTTGAGCAGGGCGAAGAGCGGGTACGAGAAGCCGATGAGCGCGCAGGCCGTGACGGCGCCGGTCAGCGCGAACTTGCGGGTGTCCTTGTGGCTGTGCCGCCAGGCGGTGACGAACAGGGCGGGCAGGACGACGAGCATCGTCTCCTTGGTGAGCACGGCCGTGGCGGCGGCGATGCCCGCGCCGAAGTGGTGCCACAGGTGCTTGCTCGGGGAGGCGGCCAGCGCGAAGGCCAGCAGGGTCCACATCACCGCGAGGTTGTCGAGGAAGATCTCCCGCTGGAGGACCACGGACAGCGGGGAGAGGCCGAAGAGGGCCATGGCCAGTCCGGCCGCCCAGCGGGGCAAGGACATGCGGCGGGCGATGACGTAGACCAGGACCGCGGAGACGGCGCTGATCAGCAGCATGACCCCGCGCATGGTGCCGACGGTCATCGACTCCGGGCTGAGCAGCGCCGGTATCCAGGTCAGCACGGCTATCTGGATCCAGCCGAGCGGCGGGTGGTCGTACCAGTAGGTGTAGTGGGCCAGGCCCTCGCCCTGCTGGACGGCCCAGGCCTGGGCGAGATAGGTGCCCTCGTCGTCGCTGAGGGTCGGGTAGGCGGAGATGTTCCAGCCCTGCACCAGCATGATCGCGACGAGGAGCGTGCCGCAGAGCAGGAGGTCGGGGCGCGAGGCGCGCAGCCGGCCCGGTGGTGCCGCCCGGCGGGCGGGCGGGTCGGTGTCGTGGGCAGGCCGGCGCTGCGCGGGGACCTGGGTGCCGGTCGCCGCGGGGAGGGTGGAGGTCACGCGGGAACGTCCTCTCGGTCCACCGGCGCGAGATGGGCGCCGACGTGGCTGGTCAACTCCCAGTCGGTGCGCCCGCGTTGCTCGCGCCACACGGCGCGGACGGCGGCTCCGGCGAGGAGGATCTGGTAGAAGGGGCCGCCGACGATCAGCTTCACGTAGTGGGTGAAGCGGACGCGCAGGCCGTACTGCTTGCCGAAGTCGTGCAGGCCGACGACCTCGAAGACGAAGGTGACCAGGGCGGTGACGGCCGGCAGGAAGGTCACGAAGGCGATACCGACGGGCACGTCCAGCAGCAGCGCGACGGCCGCGTTGAGCGGGATGATCACGCCGGTGAACGCCTGGAAGAACGGCGTCATCAGGGTGTAGCGGGCCAGCAGCCGCTGGGTGAAGGTGGGCAGTTGCTTCCAGTCCTTCTTGCGGTACACCTGGAGGAATCCCTGGTTCCAGCGGGTGCGCTGCTTCAGCAGGGAGACCAGCGAGCCCGGTGTCTCCTCGCGGGTGACCATGTCGGAGTCGTAGGCGACGACGACCTTCTTGCCGGTGCTGGACAGGCGCACCCCGAGGTCGCAGTCCTCGGCCAGGCATTCCGGGTCCCAGCCGCCCGCCTCGCGCAGTACGCCGGTGCGCACGAAGACGGTGTTGCCGCCCAGCGGGATGAACCCCTTCTGCGCGTGCAGGTGGAGCCGGGAGCGGAACCAGAAGAAGTACTCCAGGCAGTTGCGCAGGCTGTACCAGCTGGAGTGGAAGTTGATGAGCTGGACGCCGCCCTGCACCACGTCGGCGCCGGTGGTGCGGAAGGCGTGGTCGACGTGGGCGAGCAGTTCGGGATGGACCTGGTCCTCGGCGTCGAAGACCCCGACGACGTCGCCGCGGCAGTGCGGCAGCGCCGTGTTCATGGCCTTCGGCTTGTTCTTGCTCTCGTGGGTGTCGACCACGACCCGCACCCGCGGATCGCGGTCGGCGGCCCGTTCGGCGACGGCGGTGGTCTCCGGATCGTCGTGCCCGACGATCACGATGATCTCGAAGTCGGTGTGGGACGAGGTCAGCAGCCGCTGGATGGTGTGGTCCAGCACGGCCTGCTCGTGCCGCGCGGGCAGCAGCAGCGAGAACGACACGTGCGCGTCCCCGTCGGGCGGGCTGAACCGGGTCGAGGCGAGAACCTCGGGCGTACGCCAGGCGTGCATCTGCCACCAGAGCGTGAACGCCGCCATCCAGAAGAGCGCCAGTGAAACGGCAGCGATGAAGACGGACGTCAGCAAAAGATCCCCCCAGATCTTGAACTCCCCCTGCCGCGGCGGCGCGCCCTATACCGGGCGACCACTCCGCCGCGTCACGGTGAAGAGGCTAGGGGTAATCCGTGAAACACATAAGGTGGTTGGGTGAAGAGCGTGTTTCCTCACAACGTGGACCGGGTCTGAACATTTCCCCCACCGGTCCCGTTCCCCTTGTTTCCCTTTGTGGCGTTTCAGCTGTTCAGGCCGGCGCGCAGACGTTCCGGATCGGTGGTCGGCGCCTCACAGGTGAAGTTACGGCAGACGTACGCCGCCGGTGCCCCGCCCACCAGTGGCCGGTCGGCGAGCAAGGGGAACTCGTCGCTCCCCTCGGTGCCGAAGGCGACGACGGCGCCGGGCGCCGTACCGAGGAGCGCCGTGCGGTGCAGTCCGCGCGTGGCCGCGTCGCTCAACGCGGGCCCCACCACGGCCACTTCGCGGGGCCCGTCGAGCAGGGCCTCGGCGGCGGCCAGTCCCCAGCCGATGAAGCGCGGGACCCGCGGCCCGAGCGCCTTGACCACGCCGAGCGCGTGCTCGGCGGCCTCGCGGTGGGGCTCGGAGCCGGTGTGAGCGGCGTAGGAGAGCAGGGCGCCCGCGGCGGCGGTCCAGCCGGACGGGGTGGCGTTGTCGGTGGGGTCCTGCGGGCGGCGGATCAGCCGCTCGGCGTCGGAGGCGGTGTCGTAGAGGGAGCCGGAGTCGTCCCGGAAGCGGGTGAGGACGTGGTCGAGCAGCAGCCCGGCGAAGTCCAGCCAGACGCCCTCCCCGGTGACCGACGCCAGCGCGAGGAAGCCCTCGGCCACGTCGGCGTAGTCCTCCAGCACCCCGGCGTGCGCGCCCGCGCGGCCGTCCTTGCTGGTGCGGAAGAGCCGGGCGTGGTCGTCGAGGTGCAGCCGGACGAGCAGGTCGGCGGCGGCGCCGGCGGCCTCGACCAGATCGGGGCGCTCGAAGTAGGCGCCGGTCTCGGCGAGCGCCGCGATCGCCAGCCCGTTCCAGGCGGCGACCACCTTGTCGTCCCGGCCGGGAGCGGGGCGGCCGTCCCGGGCGGCCAGCAGCCGCTCCCTGACCGACGCGATCCGGTCGGCGTCGAAGACGCCGTCCTGCTGCGGCAGTTGCAGTACGGAGGCCCCGTGCTCGAAGGTGCCCTCCCGGGTCACGCCGAAGTACCGCCCGGCCAGCTCGGCGTCCTCGTCCCCCAGGACCTCGGCCAGCTGCGCGGGCGTCCACACGTAGTAGGCGCCCTCGACGTGCCGGCCCGTCCCGTCGTCGCTGTCGGCGTCCAGCGCGGAGGCGAAGCCGCCCTCGGCGGTGCGCAGTTCACGGACCATGAAGTCGGCGGTCTCCAGGGCGACGCGGCGGGCCAGGTCCGAGCCGGTGGCGCGCCACAGGTGGGCGTAGACCCGGCACAGCAGCGCGTTGTCGTAGAGCATCTTCTCGAAGTGCGGCACCACCCACTCGCGGTCGACCGAGTAGCGGGCGAAGCCTCCGCCGAGCTGGTCGTAGATGCCGCCGCGCGCCATCCGCTCGCAGGTGTCGGCCGCCATCTGGAGCGCGCCCTCGGCGCCGGTGCGGGCGTGGTGGCGCAGCAGGAACTCGATCACCATGGACGGCGGGAACTTCGGCGCCCCGCCGAATCCGCCGCGCTGCGGGTCGTACTCCCGGGTGAGCCCGAGCAGCGCCTGCCCCAGTTCGGCCTCGCCGGGCGCCTGCGCGTCGCCGTAGGAGATCTCCCGCCCGGCGAGGTCCCGCACGATCTTGCCGGCGACCTCGGTGACCTCACCGCGCCGCTCGGCCCACGCCTGGTGGACGCCCTGGAGCACCTGCCGGAAGGACGGCATGCCGTGCCGGGGCTCGGGCGGGTAGTAGGTACCGAAGTAGAAGGGCTCGGCGTCCGGGGTGAGGAAGACGGTCATGGGCCAGCCGCCCTGCCCGGTCGCCGCCTGCACGGCCTCCATGTAGACGGCGTCCACGTCGGGCCGCTCCTCGCGGTCGACCTTGACGGACACGAAGTGCCCGTTCATGTACGCGGCGGTCTCGTCGTCCTCGAAGGACTCGTGCGCCATGACGTGGCACCAGTGGCACGCGCTGTAGCCGACGCTCAGGAGCACGGGGACATCACGCCGCCGCGCCTCCTCGAACGCCTTGGTCGACCAGGGCCACCAGTCGACCGGGTTGTCGGCATGTTGAAGCAGGTATGGGGACATGGCATCGGCCAGGCGGTTCACCATGCGGGCAGTATCGCAGCACCGGCCGCGCGAACCCCGAAACCTGAACGGACCGGCGGGGCCCTTCCAACCGACGGTCAGCGCGTTCCACCAGCCGTTACGGCACTGCGGAGTCGGGTGCGACAACGATCCTGACCGCTCCTTCTTGTGAGAGTGACAGTAACTCAAGTACCTTGCTCTGCATGCAAGATGACGTGTGGTCACCTCCGTCTGTGCTACTGACGGTCGATCTCGTGATCCTGACGCTGCGGGAGGGGCACCTGCACGTCCTCCTGGTACAGCGGGGCGAGGAACCCTTTCGGGGGCTGCCCGCCCTGCCGGGAGGATTCCTGAACCACGATGGCGAGGAGATTCTGGATGCCGCCCACCGCGAACTGGACGAGGAAACGGCCCTGACCTCCAGCTGGGTACACCTCGAACAGCTCGCCGTGTACGGAGATTCGGGCCGCGACCCCCGGGGCCGGGTCGTCTCCGTGGCGCACTTGGCGATCGCGCCAGGGCTGCCCGACCCGGTCGCGGGAACGGATGCCACCGATGCCGCGTGGGTTCCCGCGGAGTCCGTGCTGTCCGGCGAGGTGACACTCGCCTTCGACCACCGTCGAATCGCGACGGACGGAATCGAGCACGCGCGCAAGAAGCTCGAGTTCACGTCGCTGGCCACGGCGTTCTGCGGAAAGGAATTCACCATCGCAGAGCTGCAACAGGTGTACGAGGCCGTCTGGGGTACCGAACTCGACACTCGCAATTTCTACCGGAAGGTCCAAGCCGCAAAGGGATTCATCGTCCCCGTCGGCACGGACCGCAGGAGCACGGGCGGACGGCCAGCACGGCTGTACAGGGCCGGCCCGAAGACCGTGCTGTTCCCACCGCTGATCCGGCCCGCGCCGTCCAGCACGAAAAGGAAAACGAAAGGGGAAGAGTAACAAATGCCGAAGAGCCCGGTGGTGATCCTCACCGCCCTCAATCTCGAGTATCAGGCCGTACACCAGAAGCTGGCGAGTCCGCAGGTGCACCGCCATGAGCGTGGCACTCGTTTCGAAACGGGAACCGTGCGAGGAACCTCGTGCCGTGTCGCACTCGGTCTGACAAGCAAGGGGAATGCTTCCGCAGCAGTGATCGCCGAACGCGCCATCCAGGAGTTTTCACCGATGGCCGTACTGTTCGTCGGGGTCGCCGGCGCCTTATGGGACACCACCAGGCTGGGTGACGTGGTGGTGGCGTCACACGTGTACGCGTATCACGGTGGGACCAGCGAGGATGACGGGCTCAAAGCCCGCCCCCGGGTGTGGGAAGCACCGCATGGCATCACCCAGCTCGCCTCGCACTTGGCTCGCTCGAACGACTGGGCGGACACAGCCTTCGGCCGGCCGGACGCGCCACAGGTGCGTTTCGGGGCGATCGCCGCCGGCGAGATCGTCCAGAACTCAAGGATCTCGGCCGAGGCGAAATGGATCCGGCAGCACTACAACGACGCACTCGCCATCGAGATGGAGGCGGCCGGTGTGGCACAGGCCGGCCATCTCAACGGGGCGCCGGTGGCCATCATCCGTGGAATCAGCGACCGGGCGGACGGCACGAAGAACAGCACGGACGACCGCAGCCAACAGCCGAAGGCCGCAGCGAACGCGGCGGCATTCGCCATCCGGCTGGCCGTGGAACTCGCTCGGGAGCAGGAGGAGACCGACATGTCCAGAGACGACATCGTCCCTTCGGCAGACCGGCTCAGCCGACACGTGAGCAACATCGCCCACAACAGCACCGTCGGCATCATGGCCGGCTCGGTCACGGGCAGCAGCGTTCATATGGACACGACTCCGCACGAGTCCGGTCCGACGCACCTCATCACGGGTCTCAAAGACTTCCGCGAGAATCTGAGGCGCCACCATGCTGAAGGCGCCCTCGACGACGATACCTACCACGAGGCACTTGCCGATCTGGATCTCGCCCTCCGGTCGGCCGGGGGAAAGACCCCAGATTCGCCGAAACGGGCGGCTATGACGCTCAGAAGACTGCGCGGACTGGTCGCGGACTGCCCTGCACTGATGGCTGAGCTGGCCCCCTTGATCGCCGCAGCCGGAGACCGAGCGTGAGCGAGAGCAGCGGTGCCGCCTACAGTTCGGCCGCGTACAACTCCACCGTCGGAATCCAGGCCGAGACCGTACACAACTCCAACGTCTACTTCGTTCACCCGGATGCTTCGCCGCAGGAGAAGTACCGGGTGGGCGTGCGGCTGCTGGAGGACGGGATCCCCAGCCGAGCCCGCGAAATGATCTCTGATGCGATTGCTCACGGCTTCCACAACGCCGAGGTCCGTTTCCACTGGGTGCTCGCCACGCTCAGCGCACGCACCTATCACGACCTCAGCGCCGAAGACGTCCAACGGCTGCAGTACGTCTCCGGGCTCGTACGGACCTACGCCGAGGACGACTGGAAGGAAGCCCTGCGCGTCACGTTCGACCTACTGGGGGCGCTCGGCACCGCAAGCGGAGAGACCGGGCCCGTACTGAAGCAGTTGCAGGATCTTCCGTCCCGCCAACGCAATGCGATCCTTCGCCACCTCGACCTCATACTCACCGGAGGGCTGAAGGACGAGCTGTGGGCGGAAACCCTTGAGCGGGCCACGACGGAGCGCTTCGGGAACGACCGGGTCCGCCGGGTCTGGGCCTACTTCGAGCCCGACCCCATCGGGGCGCGGGTCGCGCCGCCCCGGCCGAGGTCTGCTGCCGCTGCCGCTGCCGCTGCGGCCCTCCCCGTTCGGGTAGCTCTCTTCGTGCTCAGCAGTGTGATCCTCGGGGCCCTGGCATGGATCGCGAATCCAGCCCAAGCGGTCGTCGAGGCACTGGCGGCACTTGTAGCGGGTCGCACCGCGGCCCGCTACGGCCTCCTATGGTGGGGCCGGAACCCCCGGCCAGACTTCATGGTCGAGGCCGGCGCCCAACAGCCTCACCATCCCGCCCCTGCCGAGGACGGGTTCACCAAACGCGTCCACAGTAGGTTTGACCACTACTTCAGCGTCCGCACGCCCTACGGCTTCACCCCGGAGGCCTGGCTCGCCCACACCACGGACATCCGCAACGGCCTCGCGGCCGAGATCGCGGACCTTTACCGGGAGAGCCGGATCGGTGTGGAGCGGGTCGCCTGGCTGATCCGACACCTCGCCGAGGAGACACGGAATCGCCATAACAACGGCGCTCTGTTCGAGCAGCACCACCAAGGTCGGGCGCCGGCCAAGGCGAAGGTCATGACCGTCGTGGCCCTCGCCGTTCTCGGCGCCGCGGCTCTCTCAGGTCTCGCCACGGCAGTCTCGGGCACCGTCCCACCAGGGCCGCTGTGGGCAGTCCTGGCCTTGCTCGGTGCGGCCTGGTCCGGTCACACGGCCGCTCACCTGTGGCTGGAGGTCCGGCGTGAAGGCCACCGAGTGGCCCGGGAAACTCGGGAGTACCAGGAAGAACTGGCCGCACGACAGCACGCCTACCAGCGCTGGAAGGCGCTCCTGGACGCGACCCGCCCCAGTGAGCGGGAGATGGAGACCTGGCTCACCTGCGACAAGACTTCGTTCGTCGATGAGGCGCTACGACACCACCGGCTCACCTGGCGAGATCTGATCACGCACGCCATTCTCGTGGCCCCGGCCTCCTCCTACAGGCGGGGCCGGGTCCGGGGCGGCCCATGGCGGTACTCGCACTACGTCATCCGCCTCTTCCTGTTCACCCGGGACGGCATCCGCGAGATCAGCTCCGAGTTCAACTTCTCCGACGCAACGCGCAAGAACGAACAGCGGAGCAACTACCGGTTCGACGCACTGTCCTCGGTACAGGTGACGGAGAACATCGACGTCGGCTATGACCTGGAACTCGTCCTCACCAATGGACCAGCCCGGAAGATCCGCGTCAAGGATGCCGATGCCCATCAGCTGGCACCGGACGAGAGCGCCCAGGAGATATCCGAGATCAGCCTCAGCGCGGCCGGCTTCACCCATACCTTCCGCCTCCTGGAGGGGATCGCGGCAGACGGGAAGGGCTGGATCGAGCGACGCAACCCTGATGATTCGCCGATTTTCCGAGTCGCCGACTGATCCTGAAATCGAGCATAGAAATGGCTGCGCCTTCCATGGACGATGTCACCGAGAGCAAAGTCCTACTGGCCGAGTACGACCGTCTCAAGGAGGAGCAGAAGACCCGCATAGGGTTCCGCGACAACCTGCTCTACTTCACGATCGCCGCAGTCACCGTAGTCGTGGCGCTCACCGTCCAGAGCGGACAGTCCCCCCTCCTCCTCTCCGCGCCCGCGATCTGCCTGATTCTCGGCTGGACCTACCTGGTCAATGACGAGAAGATCTCGACGATCGGCTGCTACGTCCGCGACCGGCTGGGGCCGCGTCTCGGGGAACTCGCCTCCGCCCACGGCACGGTGTTCGGCTGGGAGGTCTACCACCGCGACGTGGCGGGCCGCACCATGCGCAAACGACTTCAGACTGCGGTGGACATGTTCACGTACCTGATTCTGCCCATGGTCTGCACGACCGCCTTCTGGTGCTCCACCGCCGTTCAGCCCCTGCTCCTGCTTGCTTCACTGGTGCAGACGCTCGCCCTGGCCATGCTGGGCTGGCAGTTCCTGCGCCGTACGGATTCGTAGCGCTTGCCAGGACGCCTGGACCTGTAGCCCCCAGAGGCCGCCGGGGCGGTCCGACCCCTTGCGCAACATGATGGTCGGCGGAGTCGAGACAAGCCGCTGCACGAGCGATCTACGGGATGTAATAGAGGTGGTCCTACACTAGATCCATGAAACGGAACCGAGCCGGAGTCACCGAGAACATCTCTGTGTCCATGCCCTCCGAGCTGGTCAGTGAACTCCGATCAAGGACCGGCCGCCGAGGTCTGTCCGGCTACATCACCGAAGCCGTCAGGCACCAGCTCGCCATGGACGGTCTCGCCGAGATCGTGGCCTCCCACGAGGAGGAACACGGCGCGCTCACGGAGCAGGAGGTCGAAGCCGCTCGTCGCGAGCTGTTCGGAGACGAGAACACCGAGCAGGGCGCCGCGTGAAGGAGCAGCCGGCCCGCTCGCTGGTGCTCGACTCCGAGGCGCTTTCCCGACTCCTGCGCAACGACCGTGCAATGGCGGCTCGCATTGAGGCATCCCGACAGGCCGGTGTCCCCGTTCTCGTGTCCGCGCTGACCATCGTTGAAGCCGTCCACGGAAAGACCGATGTGTCGCGCTTGAAATGGGTGCTCTCCCGGCTGCGAGTGGAACCGGTCAGCCAGGAGGACTCGCTCACTGCGGTAGGACTGCTGCGGGACGCAGGCGGGCTGCACGGGCACAAGTACGCGATTGACGCCCTCGTTGCCGCGCTCGCGCTTCGTGTCCCGGCCCCCGTGATCGTTCTGACCTCCGACCGCGATGACTGGTCGAAGCTCTGCGGGAGCCGCGTGATCATCAGAGAGGTGTGAGCACCGTCAGCTACTGGGCCTACCGGAGCAGGTAGGACGGCAGGCCCACACAAGTTGATGCTCTTCGTCCGACTCACCGCGCCAGGCGAGTGTCTCTGCGACGATCGATTCTCGTCGGGTGGGAACGAACAAGGGGTGGGTACCGATGTCGGAGTCGACCGTGGACGATGTCGAGGAGCTGACGACCGGACGGGCCTCCTATCTGATCGGCGGGCGACGGGTACGGGTATCGGATCTTGTGGAGGCCGGCCTGCTCCCGGCGGGAACACAGCTCACGTTCCTGCGCCGGCGATCGGGACAGGAGTACACCGCTTTCGTCACCGTGGACGGCAAGATCGAACTGCCTAACGGCCGACGGTTCCCCACCCCGTCGAAGGCGGCGGCCGCAGCCACCGGACGAGGCCCCTTCGACGGCTGGACCGCCTGGCAGCTGCCCGACGGCACGCTGCTGGACGCGTTGCGACAGGAGTTTCTCGACGCGGCTGCCGAACCGCTGTCCGGCGAGGACTCTCCCGAGAACGGTTCGGCGGCTCGGCACGCCTGGCTGAAGGAAGCCCGGAAGAAGGCTGACACATCGACACCGATCACGCTTACCGTCCGTAACCTCCTGGCGTGGTGGGGCTCGTCCCGACGCGGCTACCTGGTCACCGAGCAAGTAGCCGCGGAGCTGGCGAACCATGGGTTGTCCACGGTCCCGGACTTCGCGGCGGTCGGCCTCGACGACCGGGTCACCCTGACCGGGCCGCCCGTGGATACCGAGGACAGTCAGGATGCCGTGGCTGAGGACGAACCGAGGTCAGAGCGGCTGGTCGTCGGAACGCCCGGTGAGCCAGAAGCTGCACCGCCGGAACGTATTCCCTTGACCGCCGCTCCGCCGCCCAGCGCCTCCGTCGACGAGAAGAGCGGCGACGAGGACGAGCCCATACAGGGGCAGACGGTCGGTAACCTGCGCTCCGCCCTGGGAGGAGTGACATCGGTGAAGTCCTCGGCCAGCTTCGAGGAAGCGTTCACCAAGATGCGGCTCAACGGGTTCTCGCAGCTTCCGGTACTGAACGGGACTCGCAATCTCCAGGGCGCAGTCACGTGGGAATCCATGGCGCTGGCCCGCTACACGGACACCGAGGCGCCCTTCGCCCGCGCCATCGTCAAGGCCCACGCCGTCAGCTACGCGGATCACCTGATCGACGTCCTGCCGCATCTTGAACGGTTCGGCTTCGTCCTTGTGAAGAACCAGACCAACGAGATCGCCGGCATCGTCACCATTGCCGACGTGGCCGCTGAGTACGGTGCAACGGCCAGGCCGTTCCTGCTCATCGGCGATCTGGATCGGCAATTGCGTCGGGTCATTTCGGAAGGACTCGACCTGGCGGACGTGATCGCGTTGTGCGACTCGGACGGCCGCCGCAAGCTCGCCTCGTTCAATCAGCTTTCCTTCGGCGACTACCAGCGCGTCCTGAGCAACCAGGAACAGTGGGACAAGCTGGGTTGGCCGCTGGACCGCAAGTCCTTCACGGACTGCCTCAATGAACTGCGTGAGGTTCGCAATGAACTTATGCACTTCAACGACAAGGACAAGGCCGGAGAAGCAGCCATCCCGATGTTGCGCAACATGATCGACTTGCTGCGGGAACACGCGGGGTGAGAAGGGGCATCGTTCGTCGGTGAGCTGACGGCCCCGGAGGGGCCACACGTGGCGGGACGCGACGTGCGGCCCCCGCTCCGGTGCGGGGCGGCGGTTCGCCGATCAGTAGTCGACGCGGTCGCTCTTGGCGAGCCAGGCGTCGAACGGCTGGGTGCGGTGGGGCAGGTCGAGGTGCTCGACGGACATGGGCCACAGCTCCTGCGGACGCTTCTCGAAGAGGTCGTAGAACTTGCGGTCGTCGAAGCCGGCCACGGCGGCGTCGTGGCGGTCGGCGGAGTAGATCAGCCGGTCGACACGGGCCCACAGGGAGGAGGAGAGGCACATCGGGCAGGGCTCGCAGGACGTGACGAGGGTGCAGCCCTCCAGGCTGAAGGTGCCGAGCTGCCGGCAGGCGGCGCGGATGGCGCTGACCTCGGCGTGCGCGGTGGGGTCGAGGCTGGCGGTGACCTGGTTGTTGGCGAGCGCGACGACCTCGCCGTCCTTGGCGATGAGCGCGCCGAAGGGGCCGCCGCCGTTCGCGACGCTGGTGGTGGCCAGCTCGATCGCCTGGTTCATCCAGGCGCGCTCCTGCTCGCGGATGCCGGTCTCGGCGGTGTGGGTGGTCATGGCACTCCTCGGCTGGTGTGTGGTGGACCTGCGGCTGCAACCCGTAGGGGGAGTACACAGGCTGCTGGCCGGTAGCGGCCAGGGACCGAAGGCACGAACAACGAGCAGGCTGGTACCAGCGCTTCGTAGGTTCCCACAAACTCTATTCAGGCTTGCCGCGCCGGCCGGCGCACATGCCGGAGGGGTGCCCCCGTCCGCGCGGTTCACGCGGGCGGGGGCACCCCTCCGGACCGGTCCTGCGGGTCAGTCCCCCGCCGACTCGAAGGTGCGCAGCAGATCGGCCGCGACGCTCACGGCGATGGTCGCGGGCTCCTTGCCTGCGATGTCGGGCAGCCCGATCGGAGTCTTGATCCGGTCGATGGCGGCGTCGTCGTGCCCGCCCTCGGTGGCCAGGCGCTTACGGAACCGCGCCCACTTCGCCGCCGACCCGATCAGCCCGATGGAGCCGAGGTGATCGGTGCGCAGGGCGGCGTCGCACAGGGCGGCGTCCTCGGCGTGGTCGTGGGTCATGATCAGGACGTGGGTGCCGGGCGGCAACTCGGCCAGCACCTCCTCCGGCAGCAGCGGGGTGTGGTGCACGTGCACCTGGGCCACCGCGTCCGCCAGCACGCCGAGCCGTTCGTCGTCCAGGAGGTCGGCGCGGCTGTCGATCAGGTGCAGGTCGAGGTCCTGGCGGGCCAGGACGCGGGCCAGTTCCAGCCCGACGTGCCCGACCCCGAAGACCGCCACCGCGCGGACCACCGGAAGCGGTTCGAGCAGCACCGAGACCGTGCCGCCGCAGCACTGCACGCCGTGCCGGTTGGTCACCTTGTCGTTCAGGGCGAAATCCATCAGCTCGGGCTCCGGCTGGGACGCGGCGATCATCTCCCGCGCCCGGTCGATCGCGACGGCCTCGACGTTGCCGCCGCCGATCGAGCCCCACGTCCCGGTCCGCCCCACGACGAGCTTGGCACCGGCCTCACGCGGGGCGTGGCCGCGCACGGTCGCGACGGTCACCAGCACGCCGGGCTCCCGGCGTGCCCGCAACCGTGCGACCGCGGCGATCCACGTCATGTCAGGCACCGCTCAGCGCTTTCGCTCCGGTGCGGACCTCGCCGGCACCGGTGGCCGCGCTCCGGGAGCCGCCGTTCCCGGCCGCGTCGGCCCGCCGGGCCGCCTCGATCGCCCAGTACACCGCCTCCGGCGTCGCGGGCGAGGCCAGCTCCACGCTCACGCCGTCGGGGCCGAACGCGGCGGCGGCCTGCCGCAGCGCCTCGCGCACCGAGAACGCCAGCATCAGCGGGGGCTCGCCGACCGCCTTGGAGCCGTAGACCGCGCCCTCCTCGGTGGCGTTCTCCAGCAGGTGGACGTTGAACTCCTCGGGCATCTCCGAGAAGCTCGGCAGCTTGTAGGTGCTGGCGGCCTGGGTGAGCAGCCGGCCGCGGTTCGGGCCGTCGCCGGTGTCCCAGCGCAGGTCCTCCAGCGTCAGCCAGCCGGCGCCCTGCACGAAGCCGCCCTCGACCTGACCGATGTCGATCATCGGGGAGAGGCTGTCGCCGACGTCGTGGACGATGTCCACCCGCCGGATGCGGTACGCGCCGGTGAAGCCGTCCACCTCCACCTCGGTCGCCGCGGCGCCGATCGCGAAGTACTTGAACGGGGAGCCCCGGAAGGACTTCGCGTCCCAGTGCAGCCCCTCGGTCCGGTAGTAGCCGGCCGCCGACAGCTGGACCCGCTGGAAGTACGCGGTGCGCACCAGGTCGTCCCAGGCCAGCTCGGTGTCGCTGCCGAGGGCGCGCGCGACGCCCTCGACGATGCGCACGTCCGAGGCGTTGGCGCCGAGCTGCGAGGCGGCCACCTGCAGCAGCCGCTCGCGCAACTGCTCGCAGGCGTTCTTGATCGCGCCGCCGTTCAGGTCCGCGCCGGAACTGGCGGCGGTGGCGGAGGTGTTGGGCACCTTGTCGGTCCGGGTCGGGGCGAGGCGCACCTTGTGCAGCGGGATGCCCAGCGTGGTCGCGGCCACCTGGAGCATCTTGGTGTGCAGGCCCTGGCCCATCTCGGTGCCGCCGTGGTTGATCAGGACGGAGCCGTCCTTGTAGATCAGCACCAGCGCGCCGCCCTGGTTGAAGGCGGTGAGGTTGAACGAGATGCCGAACTTCACGCCGGTGACCGCCAGGGCCCGCTTGGTGTGCGGGTGCGCGGCGTTGAAGGCGGCGATCTCGCGCCTGCGGTCGGCGATGCCGCCGTCGGCCCGCACCTGCTCCCAGACGGTGGCGATCCGCTCGGGCTGGGTGACCGGCTGCCCGTACGGTGTCGTCTGGCCCTGGCCCGGCCGGTAGAAGTTGCGTTCCCGCAGCTCCATCGGGTCCAGGCCGAGCCGCGGCGCGCAGCGGCCGAGGATGTCCTCGATGACCAGCATGCCCTGCGGTCCGCCGAAGCCGCGGAAGGCGGTGTTGGAGACCGTGTGGGTCTTGGCGATGCGGCCGGCGACGCGCGCGTTGGGGATCCAGTACGTGTTGTCGATGTGGCACAGCGCGCGGGCCAGCACCGGCTCGGACAGGTCCAGGCTCCAGCCGCCGTCCGCGGTCAGCGTGGCCTCCAGGGCCTGGATGCGGCCCTCGGTGTCGAAGCCGATCTTCCACTCGGCGTGGAAGCCGTGCCGCTTGCCGGACATGGTCAGGTCCTGGGTCCGGTTGAGCCGGAACCGGACCGGGCGGCCGGTGAGCTTGGCGCCGAGCGCGGCGACGGCTGCGAAGCCGTGCGGCTGCATCTCCTTGCCGCCGAAGCCGCCGCCCATCCGCAGGCACTGCACGGTCACCTCGTGGGAGGGGACCCCGAGCACGTGCGCGACGATCTCCTGGGTCTCCGACGGGTGCTGGGTGCTCGACTGGATGAACACCTGCCCGTTCTCGTCGATCTGGGCGAGGGCCGCGTGCGTCTCCAGGTAGAAGTGCTCCTGGCCGGAGAACTGGAACTCGCCGGTGAACACGTGCGCGGAGTCGGCGAAGCCGGCGTCGACGTCGCCGTGCGTCATGACGGGGCGGGCGCCGTGGTAGCTGTCGGCCGCGATCGCGTCCTGGAGGGTGATCAGGGAGGGCAGCTCCTCGATCTCCACCTCGACGGCCGCCGCGCCCAGCCGGGCCGCCTCCAGGGTCTCGCCGAGCACCCAGGCGACGGCGTGGCCGTGGAACATGACCTCGTCGGGGAAGAGCGGCTCGTCGTGCTTCATCCCGGCGTCGTTGACACCGGGCACGTCGGCGCCGGTCAGGACGCGGACCACGCCGGGCACGGCGAGCGCGGGGGCGGTGCGCAGCGCGGTGATCCGGCCGTGGGCCTTCATGACCTGGACCGGGTGGGCGTGCAGCACGTCCTTGGTGCGCTGGACCAGGTCGTCGGTGTAGAGCGCGGTGCCCGTGACGTGCTGGTAGGCGCTCTCGTGGGGCATCGAGACGCCGACGGCCGGCTTCTCGGGACGCTCGGACAGGTGGCTCATGACGGCACCGCCTCGGTGGTCTGGGCGTACAGCTTCAGCAGGCTCTGGCCGAGCATCGCGGAGCGGTAGAGGGAGCTGGCGCGATGGTCGTCCATGGGGGTGCCCTCGCCCCGCAGCACCCGGGCCGCGTCCTCGGCGGTCTGAGCCGACCAGGGCCGGCCCTCCAGGGCCGCCTCGGTGGCGAGCGCGCGGACCGGGGTGGCGGCCACGCCGCCCAGGCCGATGCGCGCCTTGCGGACGACGCCTTCCTCCACGTCGAGGGCGAAGGCGACCGCCACGCTGGAGATGTCGTCGAAGCGACGCTTGGCGATCTTGTGGAAGGCGGTGACCGGCGACAGCGGCAGCGGGACGCGCACCGCGCGGATCAGCTCTCCGGGGCGGCGCACGCTCTGCCGGTACCCGGTGAAGTACTCGGCCAGCGGCACCTCGCGCTCGCCGTCGGCGTCGGCCAGGAGCAGCGACGCCTCCAGCGCGAGCAGCACCGGCGGGCTGTCACCGATGGGCGAGCCGGTCCCGAGGTTGCCGCCCAGGGTGGCGCCGTTGCGGATCAGCCGGGAGGCGAACTGCGGGAACAGCTCCGCCAGCAGCGGCACGGTGCCGTCGAGGCGGCGTTCGATCTCGGTGAGCGTGAGGGCCGCGCCGATCTCGATGTGGTCGTCCTCCACCCGCAGCTCCCGCAGTTCGGGCAGCCGGTCGACGGCGACCACGCAGTCCGCGCGGCGGGCGCGGATGTTGACCTCCACGCCCCAGTCGGTGCTGCCCGCGACGACGACCGCGTCGGGCCGCTCGCGCAGCAGCCGCAGGGTCTCGGCCAGGGTGTCCCGGCGCAGGAACGCGGTGTCGTCCCGGGTGTACTCGGTGGCGACGGGGGCGGGCGGGGCCTGCTCGCGGCGCCGCGCCAGCGGGTCCTCGTCGGCGGGCGCGCCGACGGCGAAGGCGGCGTCGCGGATCGGGCGGTAACCGGTGCAGCGGCACAGGTTGCCGCTGAGGGCGTGCAGGTCGAAGCCGTTCGGGCCGTGCTCGGCGTCCATGCCGCCGGCCGGCTCCGGGGCCTCGGACCCGTGGGCGCAGCGGTCGGGCCGGTAGTACTCGGCCGCCATGCTGCACACGAACCCCGGCGTGCAGTAGCCGCACTGCGAGCCGCCGCGGACCGCCATCTCCTCCTGCACCGGGTGCAGGACGGCGGGCGTACCCGGTGCACCGGCGGTGGCCAGTCCCTCGGAGGTGACGACCTCCTGGCCGTCGAGCGCCGCGACCGGGACCAGGCAGGCGTTGACCGCCACCCAGTCGGTGGGCTTGTTCACGCCGGGGCGGGCCACCAGGACGGAACAGGCACCGCACTCGCCCTCCGCGCAGCCCTCCTTGGTGCCGGTGAGACCGCGGTCGCGCAGGAAGTCCAGCACCGTGGTGTGGGGCGCGGCGGGGGCGATGGGCTCTTCTTTCCCGTTGACGGTGATCCGTGCCGCTACCATGCCAGGCCTTCATTTCGGTTTCGGGCAGGACGATTCATCATGTTCGCCAATTCCAGGCAGCTTTCTGTGTTCGGACGCGCCACGCGGGGAAAAACGGGCGCACATCGACACGCGACGAGGGCATGCCGTGAAGTGAAGAAGGGGAAAACCCGAAAAGTGCCACGCGAGGGCACAGCGGAACGGCTACTCAGCAGCCGTGCGCGACCCGACCGGAAACCCAGACCGTACGGCGGGCGAGGCGACTCAGATCAGAGTTGGTGTTCATCTGCCGGTCGCCTCCTTTCAAAGATTATGGGTCTGCCTCCTTCGCAAATTAGTGGCTGCGGTCACCCCGGTCAAGAGTTCGGGGACAAACTGCGGGACGAGATCTTCCGGGCCGGCCGATGACGGCCCGGACCCTCCCCAGGGTCTCCCCCTCGCAGGACACTTGACCGACGCACAACCGGGGAAGGACCCGGGGATGAGCCGGGAGAGTCCCCCGGAGGTTCGGGGACACCCGGGTGGCACCGATGCCGCCGGAGGGGGCGCGACATGCGGGACAGTCATCGGTCGGAGGCCGAGCGGCTGCTGAGGCGAGCCGTGGAGGAGGAGGTACGGCGCTCGGGCGGCCGCACGGACGGCACTGTGCTGCTGTCCCGGGCGCGCGGGTCGCTGGACGCGATGGCGGGCACCGCCGCCGAGGAGTACGAGGCGTACGTCCGGGCCCTCGACGAGGCGACGGCCGGACAGCTCACCTTCCGGCAGCGTTACGCCCGGGAGGGCGCAGGCACTCCCCTGCTGGTGGCCGCCGTGGCGGCGGTCGCCGCCGTGGTGGCCGACGTGGCCCTGGGCACCGGCACGGGCACCGCGGTGGGCGCGGGTGTGGCCGTCGGGGTGGTCGGCGCCGCCGCGACCGTGGTGAAGGTGGTCGGGTCCCATCTGCCGGCCGCCCACCACCGCGCGGGGGCCGCCGGCCAGCCCGGCGGGCCGGAGCAGCTGCGGCTGCAGTGGCTCACGGCGCTGGAGGTGCGCGGCATCCGCCCCTTCCTCGACCAGCAGCGGATGCTCGCCGCGTCCACCGGGCCGAAGAAGCAGCCCGGCCCCAAGCTGCGGGGCGCGGACAAGAGCGCGGCGGCCCGCGGGCGCAACGCGCTGGAGCAGTCGTTCGCGCAGCTCCCGGAGCCGGAGGCCACCTTCGCGGGCCGGCGCCACGAGATGGCCCGGCTGCGGCAGTGGGTGCAGGCGGCCCGCGCGAGCACGCAGACCCTGCCGACGGTGGTGGTGCTGCACGGGGCGCCGGGCAGCGGACGTACGACGCTGGCGGTGCGGGCCGCCCACGAGCTGCGGGACCACTTCCGCGGGGCGTGCGTGGTGGATCTGCGCGGGGACGCCCCCGCCTCGGGCGGCGAGGCACCGCTGAGCACCCGTGAAGCCCTGCTGCACCTGCTGAACCGGCTCGGGGCGCCCCGCGAGCAGCTGCTGTTCCGGGAGCGGGCCTCGGCGGCCCAGCAGGTCAAACGGCTCAGCGAGCTGTACCACCAGCATCTGACGGGCGTGCCGGTCACCGTCGTACTGGATGACGCCTGCGATCCGGAGCAGGTGCGCACGCTGATCCCGGAGCGGTCGGACAGCCTGGTCCTGGTCACCGCGCGCGAGCCGCTCCGGCTGCCGCCCGACCTGCCGGCGCGGGTGTACGACCTGCCCGTCGGGGCGCTGGACGCGGCCGGCGCGGAGGAGCTGCTGGCCGCCTGCGCGCAGGACGCCTCGGGGCCCTACGACGCGGAAGCCTGCGACCGTGTCCGGGAGCTGTGCGGCGGGCTGCCGCTGGCGCTGCGCATCGCGGGGTCGTCGCTGGGCCCGCGTTCGCCGCGCGCCCTGGCGACCGACCTGGGCGCGTACGGGCCGGTGGAGCCGGCCGAGCGGGCGCTGTGGCTGCGCTACACCGACCAGCCGGAGGTCGCCCGCCGGCTGCTGCGCCGGCTGGCGCTGGCCGGGCGCACCTCGCTGGGCGCGCCGGCCGCCGCCGCGCTGCTGGCCACGGACGAGACGGAGGCGGCCCGGCAGCTGGCGGAGCTGGCGCGGGCGGGCCTGCTCGACCATGTGCGCGGCAGCCGGTACCGGCTGCACGACGTGGTGCGGGCCTTCGCCCGGGCGCGGCTCGCCGACGAGGAGGAGCCGGCCGAGCGGGCGGCGGCGCAGGAGCGGCTGATCGCGAACTACGCCGAGCTGGCCGACTCGGTGCTGCGCCTGGTCGACGGCAACATGTCGACCCGCTCGGACCGCTTCGGGCAGTACGGCTTCACCTCCCTGGACGAGGCGCTGCGCTGGCTGGACGACGAGTCGAGCTTCATCACGGCGACGCTCAGACACGCGGAGGGCGTGGACCAGGGCGCGGTGCTGAACCTGCTGGGAGCGCTGTGCGACTACTGCCTGCTCCGCGGCGACCTGTACCGGCTGGGCGAGATCAGCGAGCTGGCGCAGTCCGTGGACCAGGGGCTGCTGGTGCGCTCGGTGCAGTGGCGCACCGGCATCGCGGCGCGGCAGCTGGGTGAGCTGGACAAGGCGCGGACGACGCTCACCTCCGTGGTCGACCTGTACATGGAGGCCCACCACGACGCGGGGGCGGCCCGTGCCCTGTGCTCGCTGGGCATCACCCTGCACCACCAGGGCAACCTGACCGAGGCGGCGGCGAAGCTGCGGGAGGCGCTGGACCTCCAGGCATCGCCCGAGCTGGCCACGGACCGCGCGTGGACCCTGCACGCGCTGGCCGCGGTGCAACGGGACCGGGCGCGGCTCGCGGAGGCCCTGGACCTGCTCACCGAGTCACTGGTGCTGCACCGGGCGGGCGAGTCGCTGCACGGCCAGGCGTGGGCCCACTTCCAGCTGGGCCAGCTCCACCTGCGCAGGGGCGACGTACCGGGCGCGGAGGCGGATCTGCGGGCGGCCCTGGAACTGTACGGCCGCACCCAGGACGCCCGGGGCGAGGCGTGGGCGCTGACCCAGCTGGCGCGGGCGCGCCTGGTGGACGGCGACGCGTCCGAGGCGCTGGACGAGCTGCGGCGGGCGGCGGTCCGGCACCGGGAGAACGAGGACGCGCGCGGCGAGGCGTGGACGGTCTACTACGTGGGCCAGGCGCTGGAGGAGACCGGCGACCTCGACCAGTCGGTCCGCGAGCTGGAGCGCTCCCGCACGATGTTCTCCCGGATGCGGGACGTGTACGGGCTGGCCTGCGCCCGGCACCACTCGGCCCGGGTGACCCGCGACCAGCGCGCCGCCCAGACCGGCTCGCTGCGCAACTCGGGCTTCGCCCGGCAGCTCCTGGTCGACGCGCGCGCCGACTTCCAGCGCATCGGCGTCGGGCACGGGGAGGCGTGGACCTGCCTGGAGCTGGCGGTCGTGGACGCGGGCAACGCCCGTACCCAGCAGGCCCTGGCCCTGTGCGACGAGGCGGCGGCGCTCTTCGCGGCCTACGGCGACCGGCGGGGCGAGGACTGGGCCCGCTTCCTGCGCTGCACCCTGCTGCCGTACGCCGCTCCCGGCGGCGTGGAGGTCGGCACGGCGGTGGCGCAGGAGGAGCTGGCCCAGCTGTCCCGGGCCGGTCACCCGGCCCGGGACACCAAACTGGACGACTACATCGGGGCCTACCGGCTCCTCCTGGAACGCGGCGTCCAGCTGGAGGCGGGCTGGCAGGCCTGGCGCCTGGGCATGGTCCCGAACCGTCAGGCCCGGGAGGTGATGGGAGTGGCGGTCACGGCCGAACCGTGACCGCGCCGGGTCCTGCCGTCACACTCCCGTCGTCCGCCGCGAGGCAGACGGGAGTGGGGACGACAGACCCTCAGCGCCGGTCGGACTCGACCCGCTCACCGCCGGGGGCCTCCGCCTCCTTGAAGTCCACCCTGCCCATGTGCCGGTTCATGGACTTCATCAGGCCCCACACCGCCAGAGCCATCACCGCGAAGACGATGAACCCGAGGACGCCGGGCGTGACCTTGTCCTCGTCCAGCTCGGCGAGGGTGACGAGGTGCGTCATTGCCATGCTTGCGCTTGCGCTCATGTCAGGCATTGTCCCGGATGCCCGCGAAGAGGTCGTCCTCGGGGAGGGAGGTTTCCACGAGGGACTTCGCGAGCTCGTACTCCTCGGTGGGCCAGACCTCCTTCTGGATCTCCATCGGCACCCGGAACCAGCCCCCGTCGGGGTCGATCTGGGTGGCGTGCGCGATCAGCGCCTTGTCGCGGATCTCGAAGAAGTCGGCGCAGGGCACGTGCGTGGTGAGCGTGCGCTCCTTGCGCTCGAACTCCGACCAGCGCTTGAGCCAGTCCCCGTAGGGCGACTCCAGGCCGCGCTCGAGCAGCGCGTTGTGCAGCGCCTCCGTGCGGGGGCGGTTGAAGCCCTGGTTGTAGTAGACCTTCAGCGGCTGGTAGGCCGCCCCGTACTCCGCCTCCGGGTACTTCTCGGTGTCCGCCGCGCCCTCGAAGGCCACCATCGTGATCTTGTGGGTCATGATGTGGTCGGGGTGCGGGTAGCCGCCGTTCTCGTCGTAGGTGGTGATCACCTGGGGGCGGAAGGCGCGGATCTTGCGCACCAGCTCGCCGGCCGCCTTGTCGACGTCCTCCAGGGCGAAGCAGCCCTCCGGCAGCGGCGGCAGCGGGTCGCCCTCGGGCAGTCCGGAGTCGACGAAGCCGAGCCACTCCTGCTTGACGCCGAGGATCTCCCGGGCCTCGTCCATCTCCTTCTTGCGCACCTCGTGGATGTGCTCCTCGATGTACGCGTCGCCCTGGAGCTTGGGGTTGAGGATGGAGCCGCGTTCCCCGCCCGTGCAGGTCACCACCAGCACGTCCACCCCCTCGGACACGTACTTCGCCATGGTGGCCGCGCCCTTGCTCGACTCGTCGTCGGGGTGGGCGTGGACGGCCATCAGTCGCAGCTGGTCAGTCAAGACTCATTCCTCGGTCAGTCGGCGCCCTGGTGCATCGGCGCGATCCAATGGGTGCCGCCCCGTAGGGGCGTCCGTGAGGGGCGGCGGTCGGGTGGCGGGTGGGCGGCTTCTATAGTGACCGAATCGGGCGCGGAATAATTCCGCGGCCCGGGCGGACCCGCTCCAGCGGAGAGGACGATCATGAGTACGGCGAGCACACGAGCGCCCGAGAGCCGGTACGGCCGCTCCTCGGACGAACGGGCCGACCGCACGCTCAAGATCGTCGGCGCCGTGCTCGGGGCCGTCCTGCTCGCCGTCATCGGCTGGTTCGGCTACCACTACGTCGGCCAGAACAAGATCAGTGGCGAGCTGATCGGGTTCGAGCTGGCCGAGGACTCGGTGCAGGTGCACCTGGAGGTCCGCAAGGACGCGGGGGTCACCGGCTACTGCACGGTCCGCTCCCAGGCGGAGGACGGCGACGAGGTGGGCCGGGCGGACTTCCGCTTCGAGGACGACGACACGCGCATCGACCGGGTCGTCACCCTGCGCACCAAGGCGGCGGGCACGACGGCCGAGCTGCTCGGCTGCCACGCGGACTGATCCCACGGGCGTCCGCCGCCACCAATCCGCAGGCCCTGACCTGCGGACTCACGATTCTGGTGGCTTATGTCCTCCCCCTTTGGGCAGTCAATTGTTAGGCTCGTGGTTTCGCCCTTCCGTGAAGGAACATCCTTCTGGGTAGGGCGTTGATTTGTATTCCCAGTACCAACGAGGAGCACCCGTGACCCAGACCAGCGAGAACGTCACCTGGCTGACCCAGGAGGCGTACAACAAGCTCAAGGAGGAGCTTGCATACCTTACTGGTCCTGCGCGCACCGAGATCTCTGCCAAGATCGCCGCGGCGCGTGAGGAGGGGGACCTGCGCGAGAACGGCGGGTACCACGCGGCGAAGGAGGAGCAGGGCAAGCAGGAGCTCCGCGTGCGCCAGCTGACCCAGCTGCTCGAGAGCGCCAAGGTGGGTGAGGCTCCGGCCGCCGACGGCGCGGTGGCGCCCGGCATGGTGGTCACGATCGCCTTCGACGGTGACGAGGACGACACGCTGACCTTCCTGCTCGCCTCGCGCGAGTACGCGAGCTCGGACATCGAGACCTACTCGCCGCAGTCCCCGCTGGGCTCGGGCGTCATCGGCCACAAGGTCGGCGAGGACGCCGAGTACGAGCTGCCGAACGGCAAGATGGCCTCCGTGAAGATCCTGAAGGCCGAGCCGTACAACGGCTGACCCGGCCGACGGCCCGGGCCCCCGCGGGGCCGGGCCGGCATCCGTGCTGTGCGGGCCCCCGGCGTCCTGGTGACGCCGGGGGCTTCGTCATGCGGCGGCCGAGCGGTACTTGCGCACCGCCAGCGTGCGGAAGACCGCGATGATCAGCACGGACCAGATCAGCGAGGCCCAGACGGGGTGCTGCATGGGCCAGGCGTCGGACTGCACGACACCCGGGTTGCCGAACAGCTCGCGCGTGGCCTGCACGGTCGCGCTGAACGGGTTCCACTCGGCGATGTGGCGCAGCCAGGGGGTCATCTGGCTGGAGTCCACGAACGCGTTCGACACGAAGGTCACCGGGAACAGCCAGATGATCCCGCCCGAGGTCGCCGCCTCCGGGGTGCGGACCGACAGCCCGATCAGGGCGCCGATCCACGTGAACGCGTACCCGAGCAGGAGGAGCAGGCCGAAGGCGCCCAGCACCTTCCCGGCGTTGGTCGGCTCGGCGGACCCCACGCGCCAGCCGACGATGAGCGCGACGACGGCGAGGACCAGCACCGTGACGCAGGTCTGCGCGAGATCGGCGACGGTCCGGCCGGTCAGCACGGCGCCGCGGGCCATCGGCAGCGACCGGAAGCGGTCGACCAGTCCCTTCTGCATGTCGTCGGCGATGCCGGCGGCCGATCCGGCGGTGGCGAAGGTGACGGTCTGGGCGAAGATGCCGGCCATCAGGAAGTCCTTGTAGACGTCCGCGTCGGTGGTGTTCCCGATCTTCATCGAGCCACCGAAGACGTAGGTGAAGAGGACCACGAACATGACCGGCTGGATGACCCCGAAGAGGACCATCTCCGGGATCCGGGTCATCCGGATCAGATTCCTGCGGGCGATGACCAGCGAGTCCCGCACGGACTGGCCCACGGAACCGACGGAACCGGTGTGTGCCGCGGTCCGCGCGGCGTCGGTGGCGGCGCTCACTTGGCGGCCTCCTTCTCGGGCTGGTGACCGGGGTCTGTCTCGGGGGCGTCGTCCTCGGCCTTGGTCTCGGCCGCGTGGCCGGTGAGGGAGAGGAAGACGTCGTCGAGGGTGGGGCGGCGCAGGCCGATGTCGTCGATCTCGATGCCGCGCGTGTCCAGCTCGCGGATCACCTCGGCGAGCAGCTTGGCACCGCCGGTGACGGGGACGGTGAGCTTGCGGGTGTGGTCCTCGACGGTGGTGGCGCCCTTGCCGAAGCCGGTGAGCACCTCGGCGGCCGTCGCCATGTGCTCGCGCTCGTGCACCACGACCTCGACGCGCTCCCCGCCGGTGCGCGCCTTGAGCTCGTCCGAGGTGCCGCGGGCGATGACGTGTCCGCGGTCGACGACCGCGATGTCGTGCGCGAGGTGGTCGGCCTCCTCCAGGTACTGGGTGGTCAGCAGCAGGGTCGTACCGCCGGAGACCAGCTGCTTGATGACTTCCCAGAGCTGCTGGCGGTTGCGCGGGTCCAGGCCGGTCGTCGGCTCGTCCATGAACATGACGGGCGGGGAGACGACCAGGGCGGCGGCGAGGTCGAGCCGCCGGCGCATACCGCCGGAGTAGGTCTTGGCGGGGCGGTCGGCGGCGTCCGAGAGGTGGAACTGCTCCAGCAGCTCGACGGCGCGGGCCTTCGCCGCCCTGGCCCGCATCTGGTAGAGCTGGCCGACCATCTGGAGGTTCTCACGGCCGGTCAGGTACTCGTCGACCGCGGCGAACTGGCCGGAGAGGCCGATCGAGCGGCGGACCTCGTTGGGGTGTGCGAGGACGTCGATGCCCGCGACGAACGCCCTGCCGCTGTCCGGGCGCAGCAGCGTCGTCAGACAGCGGACGGCGGTGGTCTTGCCCGCGCCGTTCGGCCCGAGGAGGCCGAGGACGGTGCCTTCGGGGACGTCCAGGTCGACGCCGTCCAGAGCCCTTACGTCACCGAAGGTCTTCACCAGGCCTTCGGCATAGATGGCGCCCGGCATATGAGTCTCCACGTCTTCGGGGAATCTTCGGAAAGCCTAGGTTTGTACGTTTCGCGGCGCCCGGCGAGCGATTTACGGCGAGCGATCCACGTCACACCATAACGCGATGTATCGCGTTCCACAACGCGCGGGCGGGCATTCGTCCGCCCGCGCCGTCGGGGCCGGCGCCGTGGTGCCGGTGGTCCCGTGGTGCCGGTGGTCCCGTGGTGCCGGTGGTCCCGTGGTGCCGCGCCGGCGCCTCTCAGCCGATGACCGGGTAGCCGGCCTCCCGCAGAGCGCGGCCGACCTCGACGCAGTGCTCCGGGCCCTTCGTCTCCAGGTGGAGCTCGACCTCCGCCTCCGTGAGCCCGAGCCGCGGGTCGGTCCGTACGTGGCTCACGTCCAACACGTTCGCGTCCACCACCGACAACACCCCCAGCAGTGTCGCCAGCGCCCCCGGCCGGTCCGTCAGACGCAGGCGAACGGCCAGGTAGCGGCCCTGCGCGGCCATGCCGTGCCGCAGCACGCCCTGCATCAGCACCGGGTCCACGTTCCCGCCGGACAGCACCGCCACCACCGGGCCCGCGAAGGCGCCGGGCTCGCTCAGCAGCGCCGCCACCGGGCTCGCGCCGGCCGGCTCCACCACCAGCTTGGCCCGCTCCAGGCACAGCAGCAGGGCGGTGGACAGCTCGTCCTCGGAGACCGTGCGCACCTCGTCCACCAGATCGCCGACGATCCCGAACGGCACGTCACCGGGCCGCCCGACCTTGATGCCGTCGGCCATCGTCGAGGGGTGCTCGACGGCCACCGGGCGCCCCGCCGCGAGCGAGGGCGGGTACGCCGCCGCGCCCTCGGCCTGCACGCCCACGATCCGCACGTCCGGCCGCAGCGCCTTCACCGCGACCGCGATCCCGGCCGCCAGCCCTCCCCCGCCGATGCCGACCACGACGGTCCGCACCTCGGGGCACTGCTCCAGGATCTCCAGCCCGACCGTGCCCTGCCCCGCGATGACGTCCGGGTGGTCGAAGGGGTGGATGAACACCGCGCCCGTCCGCTCGGCGTACTCCTGCGCTGCGGCCAGCGTCTCGTCGACCACCTGGCCGTGCAGCCGCACCTCGGCGCCGTAGTCGCGGGTCGCGCTGATCTTGGGCAGCGGGGCGCCCTTCGGCATGAACACCGTCGCGTGCACCCCGAGCAGCGACGACGCCAGCGCCACGCCCTGCGCGTGGTTGCCCGCGCTCGCCGCGACCACGCCGGCGGCCCGCTGCTCGGGCAGCAGACCGGCGATCCGGACGTAGGCGCCGCGCAGCTTGAACGAACCGGTCCGCTGGAGGTTCTCGCACTTGAGGTGCACCGGCGCGCCGACCAGTTGGGACAGGTGCCGGCTGCCCTCCATCGCGGTCACCCGCGCCACACCCGAGAGCATCTTCTGCGCCCCGCGCACGTCGTCGAGGGTGACGGGTGCGACAGGGGCGGCCGTGCGGTAGCTCATGTCTCCAGCATCGCAGTTCACGGACGCCCGAGGCCGTTGTGACCAACCTCCGAGACCCGCTTTGCCCGGCGCGGGCCCGGCTCGCCGCCCGGCCGCGTACCCTGTCCCCCAATTAGCAGCCCTCCACGAAGTGAGCCCCCGGCCATGCCCACAACACCTGAAATGTCGATGGACATGACGACCGCCGGTGACACCGGTCTTCTCGAGACGCTCCAGCACGAGGTGGCGCTCTTCGCCCGTCGTGCCGAACAGACCCGGCTCGGTGGCGTCGGGCAGGTGCGCAACACCATGGACCGCGCCGCCTACCTGCTGCTCAACCGCCTCGACAAAGAGGGCCCGATGGGCGTGAAGGCGCTCGCGGCGAGCATGGGCATCGACTCCTCCACCGTCACCCGGCAGGTGGCCCCGCTCGTCGACACCGGCCTGGTCAAGCGGACCTCGCACCCCGAGGACGGCCGCGCGGTGGTCCTCCAGCTGTCCCCGCGCGGCGTGTCGCGGCTGGAGGAGGTCCGCTCCTCCCGGCGTCAGCTCATGGCCGAGCTGACACACGACTGGGCGCCGGAGGAGCGCGAGGCGTTCTGCACGCTCCTCGCGCGCTTCAACGGCGCCCTGTCCGCCCGTATGGCCCCCTCGGGCGCGGCGGCGGGCCAGGACTCGCCCGCCTCCTCCTGAGCCTCGCGCCCGGGCCCCCGCCGGACGGCCGCCGGGCTCACGGATGCCGGGCTCACGGGTGCCGGCCGGGCTTTCGCGAGCGGATCGCACCGGACTCTTGACCGACGGGCCGCCCCTGGCCTGATATGAGACCTCAGGGGTCGTCGTCGAATCCCGGAGGCCGTCGTCCTCCGGGCGGGAGGCGCGGTGCGAGACAGGCAGGTGTCCCCCGGCGCCCGCCGAGCCCGGGAGTTCCAGGCGTTCGTCGCGGGCGCGGCAGGGCGGCTGCTGCATGCCGCCACCCTGCTCACGGCCGAGGCGCCGGACGACAATCCGCGCGCGCGGCGCCTGCTCGCCGTCTCCCTCGCCCACACGTACGCGTACTGGGACCAGTTGCACGGCGACGATCCGTACGACCGCACCCGCCAGTACCTGGCCACCCGCTTCGCCCGCGAGGCGTGGCACCGCCACGGCGGCGGCCTCGGCCGGGGCCGCAGGCGCCCCGCCGGCCGGCTGGGCGGGCTCACGCCGCAGGAGCGCCTGATCCTGGTGCTCAGGCTCTACGAGGGTGTCGCGGAGGAACAGGCGGCGGCCCTGCTGGGCCTGCCCGTGGAACGCGTACGGACGATCTGCGACCGGGCGACGGCCACGCTGCTGCACCCGCCCTCCGAACCGTCCCGTCCGGTGGCGGAGCCGAAGGCGGCGACGTCGTGACGGCCGCGCGCGCGAGGAGTGCGGGGAGGCGGTGCCGGTGAACCGTCCGCAGCGGGAGGCGGCGGCCCGGCGGATCATGGAGCAGTCGCCGCCGCGGGTGCCGCCGGAGCTGTACGCGGATGCCGTGCGCCGCGGCGGCCGGGTGCTGCGGCGCAGGACCGCCGTGCGCCGCCTGCTGTGGGTGGTGCTGGCTGCCGTGGTCGTGGCCTTCACGGTGTGGGCGCTGACCGTCCGGCCGTGGGTGGAGCCGCCGTCGGAGACGACCCCACCCGTGACCGGCTGGGAGGGCTGGTGAGCCGTCCGGGCTAGCCCAGCGCCTGCTGGAGGTCGGCGAGCAGGTCGTCGACGTTCTCGATGCCGACGGACAGGCGCACCAGGTCGGCGGGCACCTCCAGGGCCGAGCCGGCGGCGGAGGCGTGCGTCATGCGGCCCGGGTGCTCGATCAGCGACTCGACGCCGCCCAGGGACTCGCCGAGGGTGAACACCTGCGCGCGGTTGCAGACCTCGACGGCCGCCTCCTCGCCGCCCTCGACGCGGAAGGACACCATGCCGCCGAACGCCTTCATCTGCTTGGCGGCGACCTCGTGGCCCGGGTGGTCCGGCAGCCCCGGGTACAGCACGCTCGTCACGCGCGCGTGCCGGGTGAGCATGTCGGCGACCTTGGTCGCGTTCTCGCTGTGCCGGTCCATGCGGACCGCGAGGGTCTTGGTGCCGCGCAGCACCAGCCAGGAGTCGAAGGGGCCGGCGATCGCGCCCATCGCGTTCTGGTGGAAGGCCAGCTCCTCGCCCAGCTCCTGGTCGTTCACGATCAGCGCGCCGCCGACGACGTCCGAGTGACCGCCCATGTACTTGGTCAGGGAGTGCACGACGACGTCCGCGCCGAGCGCCAGCGGCTGCTGGAGGTACGGCGTGGCGAAGGTGTTGTCGACGACGAGCCGGGCGCCGGCGTCCCGGGCGACCTGGGAGAGGGCGGCGATGTCGGTGATGCCGAGCAGCGGGTTGGACGGCGTCTCCACCCATACGGCCTTGGTCTTCGGGGTGATCGCCGCCCGCACGGCCGCGGGGTCGCTCGAGTCGGCCACCGACCACTCCACGCCCCACCGGGTGGCGACCTTGGCGAACAGCCGGAAGGTGCCGCCGTACGCGTCGTTGGGGATGACCACGTGGTCGCCGGGGCGCAGCAGCGTGCGCAACAGGCAGTCCTCGGCCGCCAGTCCGGACGCGAACGCGAGGCCGCGACGGCCGCCCTCCAGGGCGGCGAGGTTCTCCTCCAGGGCCGTGCGCGTCGGGTTCGCGCTGCGGCTGTACTCGTATCCGCCGCGCAGCCCGCCGACGCCGTCCTGCTTGTACGTCGACACCTGGTAGATCGGCGGGACGACCGCGCCGGTCTGCGGATCTGCGGTGTTGCCCGCGTGGATCGCGAGCGTCTCGAAGTGCTGACTGATGTGCCTGTCGCTCATGGGGCCCGAGCGTAGCGGCGCGGACGTCCGCGTGCGTTTTCCACAGGCCCGGGGCCCAGGTTGGCCAATTGTCGGCGCGGTCTGGTTCGCTTGAGGCATGGAGATTCTCTGGGTCCTGATGGCACTGGCCATGCTGGCCGTGGTGCTGGTCCCCCTTCTGCGGCGCCGGCGGGGCGCGGTCGGCCTGGTCCCGCCCGGCCACCCCGACGCGGCGGATCCCGCGAACTACGGCTTCGCCCGCGAGGAGGAGCTGGACATCCGCATGCCCGGTCCCGACCAGGACCTGCTGGACGTCCTGGACCTGGTGCAGCGCACCCAGGACTACCGGGGGGCGCAGCAGCTGCTGGCCGGCACGGAGGCCCGGGGCGAGCGGCGCTGGCAGCGCGTGCAGGCCTTCGCGGGCGCCGCGTCGCTGGAGCTGGCGCGGCGGCCCGGCGGGGTCGGCGAGACGCCGGGCGGGCAGTGGCTGCGGGTGTGGCGGGCCGAGGCGCCCAAGGACGCGGGCGGCGCGGCCGTGCAGGCCGAGTTCCTGGTGCAGCAGGCGTGGCGGACGGCGACGCCGGGCACGGACGAGTTCCGGATCATCATGGAGGAGGCGAAGGCGGCCTGCGGCGAGGCGGCGCTGCTCGCCCCCGGCGACCCGATCCCGTACATCGTGGAGCTGTCGGTGGCCCGCGGGCTCGGCTACTCGCGCGAGGAGTTCGAGCAGCTCTGGCTGAAGATCCTGGACCGCGCGCCCGACCACATGGGGGCCCACCTGGCCGCCCTGCACTACTGGTGCGAGAAGTGGCACGGCTCCCGCGAGCTGGCGTACTCCTTCGCGGAGGCCGCGGCCGCCCGCGCGCCGCGGGGCTCCCTGCTCGCGGCGATGCCCCTCTTCGCGGTCTTCGAGCATCTGCCCGAGATCACCATGGTCCGCAGCTTCCACCAGAGCGAGGTCGTCACCAAGGCGGTCCACGGCGCCCTGCACGCGGTCCACTCGGCCCGACCGGACGACCCGATGCAGGCGCACGTCCGCCATCTGCTGGTGTTCTTCCTGGTCCGCGGTGAGCGCTGGTCCGAGGCGATGAACCAGCTGATAGTCATCGACGGCCATGTGGGCGCGCTGCCCTGGACCCTGTCCCCCGACCCGGCGGCGGAGTTCGCCGTCTACCGGGCCCTGGCGGTGGCGGGCTACGAGGCCAACGGGGGCAGCCCGGCGACACTCCCCCACTGACGGCCCGCCGGTGGACGGCGGACGGACACGGAGAGGGCCCGGCGGGGATTCCGCCGGGCCCTCTCCGTGTCGCGTCGCGCTCGCCGCCCGGGCCGTCAGCCCTCGGAGCGGGCGGGCAGCCGCCATCCCGGGCGCGGGAAGTGGCAGGTGTACCCGTCCGGGTACCGCTGGAGGTAGTCCTGGTGCTCGGGCTCGGCCTCCCAGAAGGGACCGACCGGCTCCACCTCGGTGACGACCTTGCCCGGCCACAGCCCGGAGGCGTCCACGTCCGCGATGGTGTCCTCGGCGATGCGCTTCTGCTCGTCGTCCACGTAGTAGATCGCCGAGCGGTAGCTCATGCCGATGTCGTTGCCCTGGCGGTTCTTGGTGCTCGGGTCGTGGATCTGGAAGAAGAACTCCAGGAGCGTGCGGTAGTCCGTCTGCTCGGGGTCGAAGAGGATCTCGATCGCCTCCGCGTGCGTGCCGTGGTTACGGTACGTCGCGTTCGGCACGTCACCCCCGGTGTATCCGACCCGGGTCGCCGTCACGCCCGGAAGCTTGCGGATCAGCTCCTCCATCCCCCAGAAGCATCCGCCCGCCAGCACGGCCCTCTGCGTCTGCGCAGCCATCGAGGCCCTCCAATTCCTGTCGCTCTGGTCACTCGGGCTACTCGGCTCGCACACCGACATCCCACGTCCACCAGCGTCAACGCATGAGGGTTCCGAGCGATTCCGCCCGGCCCGGGACGCTCCGCTACTCCACCTCGATCCCGAAATCCCGGACCAGCTCCTCCAGGCCGCCCGGGTAGCCCCTGCCGCCCAGGACGAAGTCCCAGTCCCCGTTGGCCCGGCGGCGGAAGGACCCGAGCACCAGCGCGGTCTCGCCCGGCCGGCCGTCGGAGACCTCCAGTCGTCCCAGCTCGGCCAGGCCCGGGTCGAGCAGGCGGATGCCCGCCCGGGTGAAGCCCGAGAGGTCCGCGTCCGGATTGACCTCCGGGTCGACGGCGGCCACGAGCACGAATCGATCGCAGTCGTCCGGTAAGGCGTCGAAGGCGACACAGATCGCGGCCTTGTCGGGAGCGGTGGCGGGCAGGGCGCGCACGGCACCGTCCGGTGTCCGCGGATTGTTGTAGAAGACGAAGTGATCGTCGCTGAGGACACGGTTGCCGTGACAGACCAGGGCGCACACGTCCAGCGCGACGCTTCCGGCCCACGACATGCCCAGGACGTTGTAGTCCTCGGGCAGTGACGTGTCCGGGACCGCCGGCGTCGGCGGCGCGGCGGGCCGGGGGGCGCCGTCGCCCAGACGTCCGCGCAGACCGTGACGGTGCAGCAGGTCGACGAGTTCGGGTCCCGGTATCAGTTCCAGCGGCTTGCCGTTGGCGAAGGTGTGCGAGCCGGGGCCGAACCGGGACGTCGTGACGAGGACGCCCTTGTTGGCGCCGGCGTCCTGCACGGTCCCGTAGAGATCGCGTACGGCGGTGGGCGGCACGGTGGCGCGGTAGCGCTTCACCTGCACGACGATCTTCCCGCCCCGGACGGGCGTCGGGTCCAGGGCGTCGACGTCCACTCCGCCGTCGTTCGAGCGTTGGGTGGTGACGGCCTGCATGCCCATGGCCCGGAAGAGATCGGCGACGAGGTTCTCGAAGGCGATCGGGTCCATCTCGTACAGATCGGGGTCCTCGTCACCGCCGTGCGTGACGACACGGTTCCCGACCTCCTGCGGCCGGCGGCTCGGCCGCACCGGGGTGAGCTGGTCGGGACGGGTCGAGAGCTGCCCGCGCAGTCCGTCGACCAGGCAGCTGCAGGCGTCCACCTGCGCCAGGTGCAGGGCGCTGAACCGCGAGCGCGGGGCCATGACGGTCGCCAGCGGGATGCGGCCGGGCCGGCCGGTCGCGGGGTCGTGCCCGTCCACGAATCCGTTCAGGGCCACCGACTCGAGTGCGCCCAGCTCGTCCGCGGCGAAGAGTTCGTGCAGGACGAGCAGCACGCACTGCGCGAGCACCTCCCGGTAGAGCGCGCGACGCTGGGTCACCGGCCGGGGACTCTCCTTGTGCTGGTCGGCCGCGTACATGTACCGGACGGACTTGGCCTCGGGGACGACGCTGTACGGGGGCAGCTCCCAGTCCAGCACCAACTGCCCGGCTGCCACGTCGTAGGCCGCCGACACCTGACGCGGGAAACCCTCCGGCCACGCGGTCGACGCGTAGAGAGCGGCGGAGAAGTACTCGATCACGGCGTCGGGGTGGCGGCGCCGCACTCCCTCGGTCAGCTCGGCGATGTCGGCGTTGTGCCGCCGCACCTCGGCCAGTCGGGCGTCGGCCCACTGTTGGTACTGCCGCTGGTAGGCCGCGAGTTGGTGCTGTCGCTGCGCCTCGGCCGCCTGGGCCGCGTGCCGGTCCCGCTCGAAACGCGCCCGCGCTTCCGCCTGTGCCTGTGCTCGACGACCGGCGGTCCATCCGCTCTGCGCCTGGTAGTGACCGAAGTCCGGCATGGGCACGGGCTGCCCCAGTGACCCCGGGGCGAACGGCTGGACCTCTTCGCGGCGCAGGAGGGAGGACGCCCGGAAGGCCGGAGCCCGGCACCCCGAGGCGAGGAGCCCTTGCAGCGACGCGACGCGCGCGTCCAGTTCGTCGGTGCGGCGTACGGCCTCCGCCTGCATGTACTCGCGGTGGCTCTGGGCGGCTCGCCGCTGGTAGGCGCGCGCCTGCTGCTCTTCTTGCCTCCGCCGCCTGGCGTCGGCCTCGATCTGACGCTGTTGCTGCCTCTGCATCTCGGCCCAGACGCCGGCCAAGCCCTGAGAACGACGACTCATGTGCTGCGGACCCTCCCCCTGGCGCTCTGGCTGTCCCCACAACCAGGTGTAACGGGGCGACTCTATCCAGCAAGGGCGATCACGCACATCCGCCCGGCAGGAGATCGTGACGACCGGTCGGGGCGGTCCGGAGAGGCGCCCGACGGAGCGCTCCGCCGGCGCACCGGGCGCGGCTTCGCGACGCCCGCGGCACCGGCCACGGGCCGGTGCGCCCCCGTCACTCCGGCCGGCGCAGGCCCGACACCAGGATTGCCACCAGCCGCCGGGCGTCGTAGCGCGGGTCGTGTTCGGCGCCGATGCAGAGGTTGCCGGTGGCGCGCATGAGTTCGTACGGGGACAGGTCGGCGCGGATCTCGCCGGCGGCGGTCGCGGCGTCGAGGAGGTCGCCGCAGACCGGCACCAGGCGGTCGAGGAAGTACGCGTGCAGCGTCTCGAAACCGGCGCTGTCGGACTGGAGCACGCCGGCGAGGCCGTGCTTGGTGACCAGGAAGTCGACGAAGAGGTCGATCCACCGCGCGAGGGCGGCGTACGGGGTGGGGCAGCTCGCCAGCAGTTCGGGACCGGCCTCGGCGCAGGCCTCCACCTGGTGGCGGTAGACGCCGACGATGAGGTCGGCCCGCGTCGGGAAGTGGCGGTAGATGGTGGCCGTACCGACCCCGGCCTCGGCCGCGATGTCGCGGACCGGCGCCTCCACGCCGGACCTCACGAAGACCGCGGCGGCCGCGTCCAGGAGGGCCTTCTGGTTGCGGCGGGCGTCCGCCCTCCTGGGGCGGTCGGTGCGCCCCCGGCCCTCGTCGCCGTCCACCATCGCGTCGATCCCTCCGCATACCGGCATTGCTAAACGGGACAGCGTTCCGTATCGTCAAACGGGACGGCGTTCCGGTTGACCATGATGCCAGAGCCCGGAGCCGTCGTGCCACGCCGTGCGCCCGTGCGCGCGCCACCGCTCCCCCGACGGAGGACCACGATCATGCAGTACCGCACTCTCGGCCGCACCGGCGTCCGGGTCAGCACACTCGCGCTCGGCGCCATGAACTTCGGCAGCATCGGGCGCACCACCCAGGACGAGGCCACCGCCATCGTCGACGCCGCTCTGGAGGCCGGGGTCAACGTCATCGACACCGCCGACATGTACGGCGCGGGCGAGTCGGAGGAGATGGTCGGCAAGGCCATCGCCGGCCGCCGCGACGACATCGTGCTGGCCACCAAGGCCGGCATGCCGATGGGCGAGGACCCCAACCGCCGGGGCTCCTCGCGCCGTTGGCTGGTCACCGAGCTGGACGCCAGCCTGCGCCGCCTCGGCGTCGACCACGTCGACCTGTACCAGATCCACCGGTGGGACCCGGAGACCGGCGACGAGGAGACCCTGTCGGCGCTGACCGACCTGCAGCGCGCGGGGAAGATCCGCTACTTCGGGTCCTCGACCTTCCCCGCGTACCGCGTCGTGCAGGCCCAGTGGGCCGCCCGCGAACACCGCCTGAGCCGCTACGTCACCGAGCAGCCCAGCTACTCGCTGCTCCAGCGGGGGATCGAGCGCGACGTACTGCCGGTGAGCCAGGAGTACGGGCTCGGCGTGCTGGTGTGGAGCCCGCTGGCGTCGGGCTGGCTGTCCGGCGCGGTGCGGGCGGGGCGGGAGATCGCCACCCACCGGTCGGCGACCCTGCCGGACCGGTTCGACACGGCGCTGCCCGCCAACCGGGCCCGGCTCGACGCCGTCGAACGGCTGGCCCGCGTCGCCGACGAGGCCGGCCTGACCCTGATCCAGCTGGCGCTCGGCTTCGTGACCGCGCACCCCGCCGTGACCGCCGCCCTCATCGGCCCGCGCACCGTGGACCACCTGCGCGCCCAGCTCGCCGCCGCCGACACCGTGCTCCCGGCCGACGTCCTGGACGCGATCGACGAGATCGTCGCGCCCGGCACCGACCTGGCAGCGCACGAGAAGTTCGACACCCCGCCCGCGCTGCTCGGCGCGTCGCTGCGGCGCCGCTGACCGCCGGGGCCCGGCGGCGCCCCGCCGCCTCACGAACGGACGCCCCGCCGCCTCACGAACGGACGCCCCGCCGCCTCACGAACGGACGGGAGCCCCCGCCGTCTCACGAGCGGGCGGGAGCCTCCGTCGCCCTCTCCGCGACGCGTTCGGCCAGGAACTCCTCCCAGGTCAGCCGGCCCGTCGCCGCTCCCTCCAGCGTGAGGTTGGCCCCCTCGCGGTAGGCGCGGCCCGCCTTGCCGGGGATGCGGACCGGCAGGTGCGGGCGCCGGCGCCTGCCGTGCAGGGCCAGGTAGGGACGGACCAGGGCGGCCAGGTCGTGGACCTCGGGGCCGGTCAGGTCGGCGACCCGGCCGGCCGGGGCCGCGAGGGTCAGTTCGGCCATGCGGGCGGCGACCTCGCGGGCGGCGACCGGCTGGAGGCGCAGACCGCCGGGGACGGGCAGGACCGGCAGCTTCGCCATCTTCTCCACCATCGTGAGCGTCAGCTCGTGGAACTGGGCCGCCCGCAGGACCGTCCACGGGATGCCCGAGTCGGCCACCGCCCGCTCCGACTCCAGCTTGGTGCGCAGCCAGGCCAGCGGGACGCGGTCCGCACCGACGACCGAGATGTACACCAGGTGCCGTACGTCCGCCCCGCGGGCGGCGCCCACCAGGGCGCGGGTCGCCACGTCGTCGCCCTTGGGACCGCCCGCCAGGTGCAGCACGGTGTGCGCGCCGGCGACGGCGGCCTCGACGCCCTCCCCGGTAAGGAGGTCGCCGGTGACGTGGGTGACGCCGTCGGCGTCGGGGCGGGGGTGGCGGGTGAGAACGCGCACCTCGTGGCCCGCCGCCCGCAGCAAGGGGACGACGTGGCGGCCGAGGGTGCCGGTGCCGCCGGTGACCAGGAGGGGGGTGCCGGAGGTCGAGGGGTACGTCATGGCTGCTGCTCCCTGTCTGTGGTGTCCGGGAGCGGGACGGCCGCCGATACGCGCCCGCCCCGCCCCGGACCGTCCGCCGTGGGTGTCGTGGCGGTGTGACCCGGGGCGGGGCGGCTGTGTGACAGGCAGGCGGGAGGAATCCGTGACTTTTTTTCCGGGGGATCGACGCGGAGCCGGTCCCGAGGGGTCAGATCGTCGCGGAGCCGTTCCCGAGGGGTCAGATCGTGGCGGTGTCGATCACGAAGCGGTACCGCACGTCGCTCGCCACGACCCGCTCGTACGCCTCGTTGATCTCGGACGCGGCGATCAGCTCGATCTCGGCGCCGATGCCGTGCTCGGCGCAGAAGTCCAGCATCTCCTGGGTCTCGGCGATGCCACCGATCATGGAGCCGGCGAGGGTCTTGTTGCCGCCGATGAGCGAGAACAGGTTCAGGGCGATCGGCTCCTCGGGGGCGCCGACGTTGACCAGGGCGCCGCCGGTCTTGAGCAGCCCGAGGTAGGAGCCGAAGTCGAGCGGCGCGGAGACCGTGGAGAGGATCACGTCGAAGGTGCCCGCCAGGTCCTTGAAGGTCTGCTCGTCGCTGGTCGCGTAGTAGTGGTCGGCGCCCAGCCGCAGGCCGTCGTCCTTCTTGCGCAGCGACTGCGACAGCACGGTGACCTCGGCGCCCATCGCGTGCGCGATCTTGACGCCCATGTGGCCGAGACCGCCCAGGCCGATCACGGCGACCTTCTTGCCCGGGCCGGCGCCCCAGTGCTTGAGCGGGGAGTACGTGGTGATGCCCGCGCACAGCAGCGGCGCGGCCACGTCCAGGGCCAGTCCGTCGGGGATGCGGACGGTGAACGCCTCGGCGACGACGACCTTCTGCGAGTAGCCGCCGTAGGTGGGCTCCCCGTCGTAGCCGACGGCGTTGTACGTGCCGACGCTGCCCTTGAGGCAGTGCTGCTCCATGCCGGCCTTGCAGTTCTCGCACTCACGGCAGGAGTCGACGAGGCAGCCGACGCCGACGCGGTCGCCGACCTTGAACTTGGTGACACCGGGGCCGACGGCCTCGACGACACCGGCGATCTCGTGGCCCGGGACCATCGGGAAGATGGCCTCGCCCCAGCCCTCGCGGGCCTGGTGGATGTCGGAGTGGCAGATGCCGGCGAACTTGATGTCGATCAGGACGTCGTGCTCGCCCACCTCGCGCCGCTCGATGGTGGTGCGCTCCAGCGGAGCCTTGGCGGCGGGTGCTGCGTACGCGGCGACAGTGGTCATGCCGGGTTCTCCGGGATTCTCTTGGCTTGACGGGGTGATGCCTCCACCCTGCCCGCGACCTGCGGATCCACCCAGACCACGGCTTTGCGTACGACCGGCGTGCGTACCACTGGCGGGGACAGGCTCATGGGCGTACGACCGGGAATACGTCCGGCGATACTGGACGCATGGATGGACAGCTTGACCGGCGGGCCGAACTGAGCGAGTTCCTGCGCACCCGGCGGGCCCGGCTCAAGCCGGAGGACGTGGGCCTGGAGTCCTTCGGGCGGCACCGCAGGGTGCCCGGGCTGCGGCGCGAGGAGCTGGCGCAGCTGGCCGGGGTGTCGGTCGCGTACTACACCCGCCTCGAGCAGGGCAACGGGCAGAACGTGTCGGCCGAGGTCCTGGACGCGATCGCGCGGGCCCTCAGGCTGACCGACGCGGAGCAGGCCCACCTGACGCATCTGGCGAGGCCGCGGCAGCAGCGCCGGCGGGCGTCGGCGGGCCGGTCCCAGCAGCGGCCCGTACGGGTGGCACTGCTCCAGCTGCTGGAGTCGATCGAGACGGTGCCCGCGTATGTGACGGGCCGCCGCTCGGAGATCCTCGCCTGGAACCGGATGGCGGCGGCCCTCTTCGGCGACTGGGGCAAGCTGCCGGCCGCCGAGCGCAACTGGGCGCGGCTGGTCTTCCTGAACCCGGACTACCGCGACCTGTTCGTGGACTGGGATCAGAAGGCGTACGACATGGTCAGCTTCCTGCGCATGGACGCGGGCCGGCATCCGGACGACCCGCGGCTGTCCGCGCTGGTCGGCGAGCTGTCCGTGAAGAGCGAGGAGTTCCGGCGGCTGTGGGCCACGCACGACGTCAAGGAGAAGAGCTACGGCGTCAAGCGGATGCGGCACCCGCTGGTCGGCGAACTGACCCTGTCCTTCGAGACGTTCCGCCTGGTCGACGACGACGAGCAGTGCTTCGTGACGTACCACGCCGAGCCGGGCTCACCGTCGGCGGAGGCGCTGCGGCTGCTGGCGAGCTGGGGGACGGACGCGGCGACGTCCCTCCCGGCGTGACGGTGCCCCTCCCGGTGTGACGGTGCCCCTCCCGGCGTGACGGGCGGCGCGTCGCGCGCCGGTGCGGTACGGCGGACGCCCGCCTCCCCGAGCCAGGGAGGCGGGCGTCCGAGCAATGTGCGAAGTGGCGCGGGGCCGTGGGGAGTTCGGTGTCAGACCGCCGAACCGGCCTTCCACTGGGCCCAGTCCATGTTCCAGCCGTTGAGGCCGTTGTCCGGGGCGATGGTCTTGTCGCCGGTGTTCTGGACGACGACCACGTCACCGACAATGGAGTTGTTGTAGAACCAGGCGCCCGGCGTGTTCGGGTCGTCGGCGCCCTTGGCGTCGGCCAGGCCCACGCAGCCGTGGCTGGTGTTGGCGTTGCCGAAGATGCCCTTGCCCCAGTAGTTGCCGTGGATGAAGGTGCCGGAGGTGCTCAGGCGCATGGCGTGGGGCACGTCCTTGATGTCGTACTCGCCCTCGCCGTCGTCGTCGGTGAAGCCGACGGTCGCGCCGTTCATCCGGGTCTCCTTGAACTTCTCGGAGATCACCATCTGGCCTTCGTAGGTCTTGTTCTCCGGGGAGCCGGCGGAGATCGGGATGGTCTTGATCGTCTTGCCGTCCTGCGTGACCTTCATCTGCTTGGTCTTGGCGTCGACGTACGAGACCTGGTTGCGGCCGATCTTGAAGGTGACCGTCTTCTGCTGGACGCCGTAGACGCCCTCGGCGCCCTGCACCCCGTCGAGCGCGAGCTTGAGGGTGACGGTGGAGCCCTCCTGCCAGTAGTCCTGGGGGCGGCAGTCCATGCGCTGGGTGCTGAACCAGTGGCAGGCGACCTCCTGGCCGCTGCTGGTGTTGACCGTGATGCCCTTCTGCACGGCGGCCTTGTTGGTGATCTCCTTGTCGAAGTTGATCGACACCGGCATGCCCACGCCGACGGTGGTGCCGTCGTCCGGGGTGAAGGTGCCGATGAAGCTGTTCTTCGGGGAGACCGTGGTGAACGACGCGTTCTCGTGGGCGGCGCGCCCCTCGGAATCCTGCGCGGTCGCCGTGATCTGGTACTTGGTGGCCCGCTCCAGCTGACCGCTGGGCTTCCAGCTGGTCTTGTCAGCGGATATCTGGCCCTCGACCGCGGTGCCGTCGGTGGTGGTCATCTTGACCTCCGTGAGCGTGCCCTTGCTCACGGTGACGGCGGCGGAGTTGTTGATGGAGGCGTTGTCGGAGCCGTCCGCGGGGCTGATCTTGATCTGCGCCTCGGACGACTTCTTCGCCGCGGCCTCGTCGACCTCGGCCTGCGAGGTCTTGCCGTCCCCACCCCCGGAGGTGTCGGCGTCGCTGCTGGAACATGCCGAGAGCACCAGCACACCGCCGAGCAGTGCGGACGCGGCCGCCAGGCCCTTGCGCCGCTTACCGTCCGTCATCACACGCTTCTCCATCGTCGCCGATTCCCGTAACCCCGAGATTCCCCGTCAAGAACTTTCAACGCTACGACCGGTTCGTCCCGTTCCACATCGGTCTCCGGTGTGGGGCATACCACGTTTCCGCTCAGCGGCAGTGGTGCGCGGCGGACGGGGGCGGTCCGTGCGCCCCGTGAGACGACGAAACCCCGGACGGTGGTTGCCGCCCGGGGTCACGAATTTCCCCACACTGCGTCAGCCGACCGTCATTTCATCGTCTTCCGGGTCGTTCTCGTCGCCATCATCCTCGTCGAGGTCCCACTCGGGCGAGTCGGGGTCGTAGTCGATCTGCTCACTGCTCCAGGAAGCCTGCTGCAGCTCCACCCCGGGCACCTCCGCGACCAGGTCGAACGGGTCGACGAGATGGGCCAGGGCCTCCGCGGTGTCGTCCGTCACAGCCCGTTCGGCGTGGGCCCGTTCCGCGTCGGACAGGTCCGTGTCCTCGGCGAGGGTCTGCAGCGCGGCGCCGGTGACGGCCTGCTCGTCGTCGATCTCCAGGACGAGGTCGACGCGAATCCGCACAAAACGTGATGTCTGAGGAGTGCTCATGCCCGGAGCGTAAGGCCGACCGCTCCCGTGACTTTCCTGTGACCCGCGCCTTTCACTAACATCTGCCCACACGGCCAATTCGCCAGCGCCACAAGGGGATCGATATTCCGTGTCATCCGCTCGCCGTCCATTGCTGACCGCCGCCGCCGCGGGCGGTCTGCTGTGTGCCCTGTGGTTCGTCCCGTCCGCGAACGCGACGCCGGACACACCGGCGCTCAAGTCCGCCGCCACGACCCCGTCTCCGCAGGTCACAGCGCAGGCAAGAGCCGCGTCCACGGGTACGACGGCCACCGGTGAGGACTCCGCCCGCCTGGCGGACACCGGCAGCTTCGACAGCACCCCGTACGTCGTCGGCGGCGCCCTCTGCCTCGGGCTCGGCGTCGGCTTCGTCGGGTACTCGGTGCGCCGGGAACGCCTTGATTTTTAGAACACTTGACGTTCTTTTGGCTTTGTTGACCGGCCGAGAGCCCAGGTGAGAACGCGGAGGGGCCCCGTCATCCCGACGGGGCCCCTCCGTGCGCGGCAGGACCGGCCGGTTCTGTCCGGCGGACGGGTCGTCCGGCGGACAGATCGTCCGGCGGGCAGGTGCTAACGCAGCGGGCCGGTGACCGACTCCGCCGCCGCGACCAGGCGCCCCTCGCGCACGAACGCGTCGGCCGCGGCGAGGTCGGGCGCCAGGTAGCGGTCCGGACCGGGGCCCTCCACGCCCGCCGCCCGTACGGCGTCGATGACGGCCCGGGAGGCCGGCGCCGGGGTCAGGCCCTCGCGGAGCTGGATCGCGCGCGTGGCGGCGTACAGCTCGACGGCGATCACCCGGGTGAGGTTGTCGACCGCGGTGCGCAGCTTGCGCGCCGCCGACCAGCCCATGGACACGTGGTCCTCCTGCATCGCGGAGGACGGGATGGAGTCCGCCGAGGCCGGTACGGCGAGCCGCTTCAACTCGCTGACCAGGGCGGCCTGGGTGTACTGGGCGATCATCAGGCCGGAGTCGACGCCGGCGTCGTCGGCCAGGAACGGCGGCAGGCCGTGGCTGCGGTTCTTGTCGAGGAGCCGGTCGGTGCGCCGCTCGGCGATGGAGCCGAGGTCGGCGGCGGCGACGGCGAGGAAGTCGAGGACGTACGCGACCGGGGCGCCGTGGAAGTTGCCGTTGGACTCCACCCGTCCGTCGGGGAGCACGACCGGGTTGTCCACCGCCGACGCCAGCTCGCGCTCGGCGACCAGGGCGGCGTGGGCCATCGTGTCGCGTCCGGCGCCCGCGACCTGCGGGGCGCAGCGCACGGAGTAGGCGTCCTGGACGCGGGGGGCGTCGTCCTGGTGGTGGCCGGTGAGGCCCGAGCCCTGGAGCACGGCGGCCATGTTGGCGGCGCTCGCGGCCTGCCCGGGGTGCGGGCGGATGGCGTGCAGCTCGGGGGCGAGCACCTTGTCGGTGCCGAGCAGGGCCTCCATGGTCAGCGCGGCGGTGATGTCGGCGCTCTTGTACAGGGTGTCCAGGTCGGCGAGGGCCATGACCAGCATGCCCAGCATGCCGTCGGTGCCGTTGAGGAGCGCGAGCCCCTCCTTCTCGCGCAGCTCGACCGGGGTGATCCCGTGCTCGGCCAGCAGCTCACCGGCCGGGCGCACGACACCGTCGGGGCCCTCCGCGTCCCCCTCGCCCATGAGCGTGAGCGCGCAGTGGGACAGGGGCGCCAGGTCGCCGGAGCAGCCGAGGGAGCCGTACTCGTGCACGACCGGGGTGATCCCGGCGTTGAGCACGTCGGCCATGGTCCGCGCGACCTCGGGGCGGACGCCGGTGTGCCCGGAGCAGACGGTCTTCAGCCGGAGGAACATCAGCGCGCGGACCACCTCGCGCTCGACCCGCGGGCCCATCCCGGCGGCGTGCGAGCGGACGATGTTGCGCTGGAGCTGCGCCCGCAGGTCGGGGCTGATGTGCCGGGTCGCCAGGGCGCCGAAGCCGGTGCTGACGCCATACACGGGGTCCGGCTTGGCGGCCAGCGCGTCCACGATCTCGCGGGCCGCGGCGAGGGCCGCCACCGCCTCCTCGGAAAGCTCGATCCGGGCGCCCGCGCGCGCCACGGCGAGGACGTCGGACGCGGTGACCCCGGACGTCCCCACCACCACAGTGTGCATATCCATATTCAGGAGCGTACGCAGTGAATTCCACGATGTCACGAGGGGGTACGTCACAGATGCCCGACGGCTGTGCCCCTTACCGCCCGGTCGCACCCCTGAGCGGGGCCGGCCCTACGGGGAGTGCCGTCCGCGGAACCGCCTGCGCTCCCCGTCGTCCCCCCGGGGCGGCTCGTCCGCCAGGCGCACGACGGGATCCTCGGGACCCTCGCGCCCGGCGACGACCGGCCCGGCCGCCCGTTCGGCCTTGGCCCGGTACTGGGCGGCGTCCGCCAGCCGGAACAGCCGGCGGGCGGACGGAACCGGTCCGACGGGGTCGTCCGTGGACGCCACCCCGCAGGCCACGCCGTCGCCCAGCTCCAGCTCGGCCGCCCGGCGGCACAGCTCCTCGGCCGCCTTGACCACCGCGTCGGCGGGCGGCCCCACCGCCAGCAGACAGAACTCGTCCCCGCCGAGCCGAGCGGCGAGCGCTCCGGGCAGCATCGCCCCGCACAGGGACAGCACCGAGCCGAAACGTTCCAGCAGGCGGTCGCCGACGGCGTGCCCGTGCGTGTCGTTGACCCGCTTGAGTCCGTTGAGATCGCAGACGACGAGACTGACCACGACGTGTTCCGCGCGGTGCCGCTCCACGGCCTCGTCCAGGGCGGCGTCGACGGCCCGGCGGTTGGCCAGCCCGGTGAGCGCGTCCGTGTAGGCGAGCCGCCGGACCTCCTCCAGCCGTTCGGTCTGCGCGATCCCGGCGGCGACCACCGAGGCCAGCACGGTGGCGAAGTCGGCGTCCGCCCGCTCGAACACCCGCTCCCCCATCGGGCGGGCCACGTACAGCTCGCCCCAGGCGCGGCCGTGCAGCACGATCGGCGCGACCACGCAGCAGCCGCGCCCCCGGCGGCGCAGGGCGGCGACGCGCTGGTGGACGTACCCGGGGCGCCCGGCGGCGGGGCCCTCGGCGGTCTCGACCCAGGCGTCGGGCTCACCGCCGCCGGCCCAGCGCTCGTGCAGGAACTCGGTGATCTCGGCGAACTGGTGGACCGGGTAGGACTCGTCCTCCGGGAACTCCTCCTCGTCCTCGGCCCGCTCCCCCACGTTCACCAGGACCCGCAGCCGGCCCAGCTCGCGCTCCCACACCGACAGCGCCGCGAAGCTGCCGCCCAGCGCCAGACACGCGCCGACGGCCGCCGCCCGCCACGCCTCCCGCGAGCTGTGCGCGGCGGCCATGCCCTGCGCCAACGCCACCACGGCCGTGAGCCGCCTGTCCTCACCCATCACTCCAGGCTAGGGAGTTTTATGGCGAAAGGGGATTCAAACGGGGCGAAATGGGGCGACTTTCGTTCCGGGGCGGCTCACTCCCCCGGCCAGCGCGGCGCCCGCTTCTCGTTGAACGCCGCGACGCCCTCCGCCCGGTCCCCCGAGAACGCCACCGACCGCCACGCCGCGTCCTCGACCTCCAGCCCGGCCCGCAGATCGAGACCGTGCCCGAGCCGCAGCGCCCGCTTGGCCGCCCGCAGCCCGACGGGCGAGTTGGCGGCCATCCGGGAGGCCAGCTCCAGCGCCTCCTCCCGGTCGCGCCCGTCGTCCACGAGCTGGTCCACGAGCCCCAGCTCCCGCGCCTCGGCGGCCTCCACGCGCCGCGCGGTGAACACCAGCTCGGCGGCGCGCGCGGCGCCCACCCGTCGGGGCAGCAGCTGCGTACCGCCGCCGCCGGGGATCACGCCGACGGACACCTCGGGCAGCCCCACCACCGCCGTGCGGTCGGCCACGATGACGTCGCAGGAGAGCGCCAGCTCGAAGCCGCCACCCAGCGCGAAGCCGTGCACGGCCGCCACGGTCGGCACCGGCAGCTCCAGCACCGCGGTGTACGCGCCGCGTGTCACCGGGCGCTGCCGCAGCAGATCGGCGTCGGAGAAGGAGTTGCGCTCCTTCAGGTCGGCGCCGACGCAGAACGCCCGCTCGTGGGTGGAGGTCAGCACCACCACCCGTACGTCCCGGTCCTCGCCGAGCGCCGCGCAGGCCGCGGCGATGGAGCGGGCCATCGCGGTCGAGACGGCGTTCATGGCCTTCGGCCGGTCGAGCGCGAGCTCCGCGACATGCCCGTCCCCGTGCCGCCGCACCAGGACGAACTCTCCGAACCGCTCCTCGCTCATGACACCCTCCGGTTAACGCGGGTTAACAACTCGACGGCCCGATCATCGCAGGCGGACCCGCGTGGCGAAAGGCCGGGCACGCCCGCGACTCGGGACACCCCGGTTACCCGTTCGAGTGACAACCGGCCGACCGCCGTACCCGGACCGCCGCCGGCGCGTAGCGTCGCTCCGCCACAGCGCGGGGGGCGCGTGCGCACCGGGGAGGGCCCATGACGACGACCGGTACGACTGACACGACGGGCACCAGCGGTCCCAGGGGCGGGCCGGGCACCACTGGGACCACCGGTACGCCATGCACCACGGGTACCACCGGCACGCCGGGCACCACAGGTACCACCGACACTCCGCGCACCACTGGTACCACCGGTTCGCCGGGCACCACTGAGACCACCGGTACGCCGGGCGCCACCGCTGGCACCGACACCCCCGGGACAACCGGCACGCCGCGCACCACCGGCGTCCCCCGTACGACGGGCCCGACCCCTCCGGCCGGCGCCGCCGCGAAACCGCGGTACCCGCGGTACCCGTGGGAGCGCCGTGGGCGGCACCGTCGGCCGCGCCCGCGCGCGGCGCTGCTGGTCACCGGCGGCCTCGTGCTTGCGGCCGGCGCCCTGAGCCTCGTACGCGTCCTGCCCGGCCCCGGTGACGCCGACGGCTCGCGCGCCGCCGCCGGGCCACGCCTGGAGAGCCCTGGCCGGGGCATCGCCACGGACCCGGTCCCCACGGCCGGCGCGGGGAGCGCCGCCGGTGTGCCGGACGGGAGCCCGTCGGCGACCTCGGCCCTGGGCGGCCTGGGCGGTTCCCCCGAGCCGGGTCCGATACCGGCCCCGGCCTCCGGCGGACGCCCGGACGCCTCCCCGTACCCGACGGCCGCCCGGGAGACCGCGGGCCCGCGGGACACCACCGGCTCCCGTGACCGCGAGGGTCCCCGGCAGACCGGCGGACCGCACGCACCGGACGACCGGGGCGACACCCCGCCCGCTCCCCGTTCGCCCCGCCCGCCGGACACCCCGCGCCCGCCCGCCGGGACCGGCGCGCCCGCGCCGACCCGGTCGCCGCGGCCGGACACGCCGCCGTCGGCACCCGCCCCGGCCCCGGAGCCCGGCGACCCGGGCCTGTGCGTGCCGGTGATCGGCCTCTGCGTGGACCTCCTGGACGGCGGTCACTGACCCGCCCGGGACTCCCCCGGGAAACGGGAGGACCCACGCGGTCCTACGACCGGCCGCCGTCCCCGCGCCGCGAGAGCAGCCACGGCTCCACGACCCCGAGACCGCGTACCGGCCGCTGCCACATCGGCTGGAGCGCGAAGCGGTAGCCCGGGGGCTCCTCGCCCTCCTTCTCCGCCGCGGCCGCCTCCTCGGCCGCCGCCGCCTCCGAGGCGGGCGCGTCCCGGGTGCGGACCAGTTCCTCCGCGAGGGCGCTGTCGACGAGGACGGCGTCACGGGGGGCTATCGAGGTGAGCCGGGAGGCGAGGTTGACGGTCGTGCCGAAGACGTCGCCCATCCGGGTGGTCACCGTGCCGAAGGCGATGCCGACGCGCAGCTCCGGCATGGTCTCGTCGTTCGCCATCGTCTCGACCAGGAGCAACGCGATCTCGGCGGCCGTGCCCGCGTCGTCGGCGGCGTACAGCACCTCGTCGCCGAGGGTCTTGATCAGGCGTCCGCCCCGGGCGGCGACCAGATCGGCGGCGGTGGTCTCGAATGCCTCGACCAGCTCGCCCAGCTCCTCCTCCTCCATGCGCCGGGTCAGCCGGGTGAAGCCGACGAGGTCCGCGAAGCCGACGGCGAGCCGCCGGTCCACCATCTCCTCGTCGTCGCCGGCCTGGACGACCCGGCCGGCCGAGGCGGCGAGCTGGCGCCGCCAGACGTAGACCAGGAACTCCTGCAGTTCGGGCAGGAGCAGTTCGACGATGGGGTACGTCACCTCGGTGCGCGTCATCCCGGGCTCGGGCGGCTCGGTCAGCCCCTCCAGGAAGGAGTCGATCTGCCACTCCGCCAACCGGGCGGTGGTCTGCCCGGTGGAGCGCGCCACCTGCACGGCCATCGCCTCGCTGAGCAGGCCCGCCTCGACCAGACCGGCCAGCCGCCGCAGGGCGAGGACGTCCGCCTCGGTGAGCGCCCTGGCCTGGCCGATGTCGGCGAAGCCCATGGCCCGCCAGAAACGGGAGGCCAGCTCCATCGAGACACCCGCGCTGCGGGCGGCCTGGAAGGGCGTGTACCGGCGTTCGGCGCCCAGGATGAGCCCTTCCAGGCGCAGTGCGAGCGGGTCCTCGCCGGAGTCGGCGGAGTCCGGGGCGGGCTCGGGGTCCACCCGGCCGTCCCCGTCCGCGCCGGAGCCCGTGTCGTCGACGGTCACGCCTGTTGCCCTTCCGATCTGCCGCGGTCAGGTTCGACCGGCCCCAACTTTACGTCAGGTGTGCCCCAGCTCACTCCCGCTCGGCCCGCGCTCCCGGCCGCCCCGGGGCCGCGCTCACGCCGGCCGCAGATGCACGATGTCCCCCGCCCCCACCGGCTCCTGCACACCGGCTCCGGTGGCCAGCACCAGCCGCCCGTCCCCGTCCACGGCGACCGCCTCGCCGACCAGGGACCGGTCTCCGGGCAGCTCCGCCCGCACCATCCGCCCGAGCGTCGCGCTCCCGGCGGCGTAGGTCTCCTGGAGGCCGCTGACCGACGGGTCTCCCCCGGCCTCCCGCCACCGCCCGTACCAGTCCTCCAGCGACCGCAGCACGCCCCGCAGCAGCGGGTCCCGGTCGGTGTTCACGGCCCCGGCCAGCGCCAGCGAGCCGGCCCGCGGGACCGGCAGCTCGTCGGCCCGGAGGCTGACGTTGACGCCGACGCCGACGACGATCCCGTCGTCACCGGCGCGCTCGGCGAGGATGCCGCCCGCCTTGCGCTCCTCGTCGCCGACGGTGACCAGGAGGTCGTTGGGCCACTTCAGGGCGGTGTCGACCCCGGCGACCCGGGACAGGCCGGTCGCGACCGCCACGCCGGTCAGCAGCGGGAGCCAGCCCCAGCGCCGCACGGGCACCTCGGCGGGCCGCAGCAGTACGGAGAAGAAGAGACCGGACCGCGGCGGCGCCGACCACTGCCGGTCCAGGCGTCCGCGGGCGGCGGTCTGCTCCTCGGCGACGAGGACCGTCCCCTCGGCCAGGTCCTCCCGCGCGGCGCGGGCCACGAGGTCGGTGTTGGTGGACCCGGTGCGCTGCACCACGTCCACCCGCCGCCACAGCCCGCCCTCGCGGATCAGTCCCCGGCGCAGGGCCGTGGTGCTGAGCGGGGGCCGGCCCAGGTCGGACCACCGGTTGTCCGGGGAGCCGTTCGGGGATTCGGAGGCATCTCGGGGCGTCATGCAACCCACCCTAGGTGTGGGAAACACCGCACTGCCGATCGGAAGGCCCCCTACTACTCTACGAACGAGTAACCGTCCCCCCTTTTGAGCAGGCAGGGAGCCGCATCCCGATGTCCGAGCCGGAAGAGCAGCAGCCCGACATCCACACGACCGCGGGCAAGCTCGCGGACCTGAGGCGCCGTATCGAGGAAGCGACGCACGCCGGTTCGGAACGTGCCGTGGAGAAGCAGCACGCCAAGGGCAAGCTGACGGCCCGTGAGCGCATCGACCTCCTCCTCGACGAGGGCTCCTTCGTCGAGCTGGACGAGTTCGCCCGGCACCGCTCCACCAACTTCGGCCTCGACGCCAACCGCCCCTACGGCGACGGCGTCGTCACCGGGTACGGCACCGTCGACGGCCGCCCGGTCGCCGTCTTCTCGCAGGACTTCACCGTCTTCGGCGGCGCGCTGGGCGAGGTGTACGGCCAGAAGATCGTCAAGGTGATGGACTTCGCGCTGAAGACCGGCTGCCCGGTCATCGGCATCAACGACTCCGGCGGCGCCCGCATCCAGGAGGGCGTGGCATCGCTGGGCGCGTACGGCGAGATCTTCCGCCGCAACACCCACGCCTCGGGTGTGATCCCGCAGATCAGCCTGGTCGTCGGCCCGTGCGCGGGCGGCGCGGTCTACTCGCCCGCGATCACCGACTTCACGGTGATGGTCGACCAGACCAGCCACATGTTCATCACCGGCCCCGACGTCATCAAGACCGTCACCGGCGAGGACGTCGGCTTCGAGGAGCTGGGCGGCGCCCGCACCCACAACTCCACGTCGGGCGTGGCCCACCACATGGCCGGCGACGAGAAGGACGCCATCGAGTACGTCAAGCAGCTGCTGTCGTACCTGCCGTCCAACAACCTCTCCGAGCCCCCGGCCTTCCCGGAGGAGGCGGACCTCGAGGTCACGGACGAGGACCGCGAGCTGGACGTGATCGTCCCCGACTCGGCGAACCAGCCGTACGACATGCACACCGTCATCGAGCACGTCCTCGACGACGGCGAGTTCTTCGAGACGCAGCCGCTGTTCGCGCCGAACATCCTCACCGGCTTCGGCCGGGTCGAGGGCCGCCCGGTCGGCATCGTCGCCAACCAGCCGATGCAGTTCGCCGGCTGCCTGGACATCACCGCCTCCGAGAAGGCGGCCCGCTTCGTGCGCACCTGCGACGCCTTCAACGTCCCCGTGATCACCTTCGTGGACGTCCCCGGCTTCCTGCCGGGCGTGGACCAGGAGCACGACGGCATCATCCGCCGCGGCGCCAAGCTGATCTTCGCCTACGCCGAGGCCACCGTCCCGCTCATCACGGTCATCACCCGCAAGGCCTTCGGCGGCGCCTACGACGTCATGGGCTCCAAGCACCTGGGCGCCGACCTCAACCTGGCCTGGCCCACCGCCCAGATCGCCGTCATGGGCGCCCAGGGCGCGGTCAACATCCTGCACCGCCGCACCATCGCCGAGGCGGGTGACGAGGTCGAGGCCACCCGCGCCCGTCTGATCCAGGAGTACGAGGACGCCCTCCTCAACCCCTACGTCGCGGCCGAGCGCGGCTACGTCGACGCGGTGATCATGCCGTCCGACACCCGCCGCCACATCGTCCGCGGCCTGCGTCAGCTGCGCACCAAGCGGGAATCCCTCCCTCCGAAGAAGCACGGCAACATCCCCCTCTGAGCCCGCTGAGCCCGCTGTGCCCTCTGAGCCCTGCAAGGAGCCGCTGTGATCAAGGTCGTACGGGGCAACCCCACCCCGGAGGAGCTGGCCGCCGCCCTGGCGGTGGTCCGTGCCCGCGCCGCGACGGCGGCCGCCGAGCCGTCCGGCGCCGAGACCCCGCGCGACGCGTGGTCCGACCCGTCCCGCATCGCGGCGGCCCGTCTGCCCCAGCCCGGCCCGACGGCCTGGGGCCGCACCTACTGGCCGAGCTAGGCACGGCTCACCCGGGGCGCGGGTGACCGCGCGCAGAGGGACGAGGGGGGCGCCTATCTGAGTACCGCTACTCAGGCGCCCCCCACCTCCCAGGCCCCACGCTGGTGGCATGCTGTGGTCCGACCCCGAGAACGAGCCGCCCCAGGAACTGCGCGACATGCAGGCCATGCTGCGGCGGCTCAGCGTCTTCCTGGCGACGGCCATGGTCCTGGCGATGATCGTGATCGGCCTGAGATGAGCCCGGACCGCCCCGGTGACTAACCTGGCCGCATGACCGCTCAGCACCGCAGGCGTCTCGTCCTCGCCTCCCAGTCCCCGGCCCGGCTCGGTCTGCTCCGACAGGCCGGACTCGCCCCCGAGGTCCTCGTCAGCGGCGTGGACGAGGACGCCGTCACCGCTCCCACACCGGCCGAGCTGGCCCTCGCCCTCGCCGAGGCCAAGGCGTCGGTCGTCGCCGCGAAGCCCGAGGTGCACGGCGCCCTGGTGATCGGCTGCGACTCGGTGCTCGATCTGGACGGACAGGCCCTCGGCAAGCCGGCGGACGCCGAGGAGGCCACCGCCCGCTGGAAGGCGATGCGCGGCCGGGCGGGCACGCTGCAGACCGGCCACTGCGTCTGGGACACCGCCTCCGGCCGCCATGTCTCGGCCACCGCCTCCACCGTCGTCCGCTTCGGCGAGCCCACCGACGAGGAGATCGCCGCCTACGTGGCCTCCGGCGAGCCGCTGTACGTCGCCGGGGCCTTCACGCTGGACGGCCGCTCGGCCCCCTTCATCGACGGCATCGAGGGCGACCACGGGAACGTGATCGGCCTCAGCCTGCCCCTGCTGAGGCGCCTGCTGGCCGACCTCGGGGTCGGCATCACGGAGTTGTGGGCGCCGGCGGCGGACTGACCGGGGAGCCGCCGTCCCCGGTGCCGTCGTCCGGCCGCCCGTTCCCGGGCCGCCCGGCGACGGTCTCCCCGCGGGCGTCGTCGTAGGTCATCAGCAGCAGGACGACGAGGCCCAGTACGACGATCATGGAGACGAAGGCGACGGGCCCCACCAGCCCCCACGAGACCGCGCCCAGCAGCCCGTGCACCACGGCCGCGCTGATCAGCAGGACGCGGCCGAGACCGGCGGGCGCCCGGTCGCGCAGCGCCACCAGCAGGGCGACCAGCCCGCACAGCGCGAAGTAGAGCCCGAAGACGACACCGCCGACCTTCGAGGACACGGACATCACGTCCGGGTCGAGACCGGCCAGGGACATGTCCTGCCGGTCGACGACGACCCCGAGGAACCAGTTCAGCGCGGCGACGCCGACCGCCTCCGCGAAGAACACGACCGCCACGGTCCACGCCACCGGCCTGCGCACTGTCACCGGTCCCCACCCACTTTCGACCGCTGCCGCACACGACAGCTGTTACCCCAAGTACGTTCGAGACACCGGGAACGCTACTAACGGGTAAACCAGGGGACAAGAGGTCTGCCACGGGCAAAGAATCATTGGGCCATTCGTAGGGACTCCACAAAGAAACGGAGTGGCCCGCGGCACCCTCTCACAGAGACCTTGCCCACATCCGGGAGCTAGGGTTTCCCCCAGGAGTCCTGCGTATCGCGGTAGGACAAGGGATTTCGCGGGTCGAGCGAGCCTCGAATCACGCTCCGTGTGGGCAAGCTCACCATTGGGGACGGGTCGAAGTGCCGTGTCGGCAGTCCCTAAACTCGGCTTGTTTCAAGGAGGGAGCCTCAATCGTGCGCAAGGTGCTCATCGCCAACCGTGGCGAAATCGCTGTCCGCGTGGCCCGGGCCTGCCGGGACTCCGGCATCGCGAGCGTGGCCGTCTACGCGGACCCGGACCGGGACGCTCTGCATGTCCGCGTCGCCGATGAGGCGTTCGCCCTGGGTGGTGACACCCCCGCCGCCAGCTACCTGGACATCTCCAAGGTCCTCAAGGCAGCACGCGAGTCGGGCGCGGACGCGATCCACCCCGGCTACGGCTTCCTCTCGGAGAACGCCGAGTTCGCGCAGGCGGTCCTGGACGCGGGTCTGATCTGGATCGGTCCGCCCCCGCAGGCCATCCGCGACCTGGGCGACAAGGTCGCCGCCCGGCACATCGCCCAGCGCGCCGGCGCTCCGCTGGTGGCCGGCACCCCCGACCCGGTCTCGGGCGCGGACGAGGTCGTGGCGTTCGCCGAGGAGCACGGCCTGCCGATCGCGATCAAGGCGGCCTTCGGCGGCGGCGGTCGTGGCCTGAAGGTGGCCCGCACCCTCGAAGAGGTCCCCGAGCTGTACGACTCCGCGGTCCGCGAGGCCGTGGCCGCGTTCGGCCGCGGCGAGTGCTTCGTCGAGCGTTACCTCGACAAGCCGCGCCACGTGGAGACCCAGTGCCTGGCCGACCAGCACGGCAACGTGGTCGTCGTCTCCACCCGCGACTGCTCGCTCCAGCGCCGCCACCAGAAGCTCGTCGAGGAGGCGCCCGCGCCCTTCCTCTCCGACGCCCAGATGGAGGAGCTGTACTCCGCCTCCAAGGCGATCCTGAAGGAGGCCGGCTACGTCGGCGCCGGCACCGTGGAGTTCCTCGTCGGGCTCGACGGCACGATCTCCTTCCTGGAGGTCAACACCCGCCTCCAGGTCGAGCACCCGGTCACCGAGGAGGTCGCCGGCATCGACCTGGTGCGCGAGATGTTCCGCATCGCCGACGGCGAGAAGCTCGGCTACGACGACCCGGTGCTGCGCGGCCACTCCTTCGAGTTCCGCATCAACGGCGAGGACCCGGGCCGCAACTTCCTGCCCGCCCCCGGCACGGTGACCACCTTCGCGCCGCCGACCGGCCCGGGTGTCCGCCTGGACGCCGGTGTCGAGTCCGGCAGCGTGATCGGTCCGGCCTGGGACTCCCTGCTGGCCAAGCTCATCGTCACCGGCCGCACCCGCAAGGAGGCCCTGCAGCGCGCCGCCCGCGCCCTGGAGGAGTTCACCGTGGAGGGCATGGCCACCGCCATCCCCTTCCACCGCGCGGTCGTCACGGACCCGGCCTTCGCGCCGGAGCTGACCGGCTCCAGCGAGCCCTTCACGGTCCACACCCGCTGGATCGAGACGGAGTTCGTCAACGAGATCAAGCCCTTCACCTCCCCCGCCGACGCGGAGGCGGACGAGGAAGCGGGCCGTGAGACCGTCGTCGTCGAGGTCGGCGGCAAGCGCCTGGAGGTCTCCCTGCCCTCCTCGCTCGGCATGTCCCTGGCCCGCACCGGCCTGGCGGCCGGCGCCAAGCCCAAGCGCCGCGCGGCGAAGAAGTCGGGCCCCGCGGCCTCCGGCGACACCCTGGCCTCGCCCATGCAGGGCACGATCGTGAAGATCGCCGTGGAGGAGGGCCAGGAGGTCCAGGAGGGCGACCTGATCGTCGTCCTGGAGGCCATGAAGATGGAGCAGCCCATCAACGCCCACAAGGCCGGCACCGTCAAGGGCCTGGGCGCCGAGGTCGGCGCGTCCGTCACCTCGGGTGCCGCGATCTGCGAGATCAAGGACTGAGCACCCGCACACCACGACGACGGGGCGCCCGGCGGACCACGACACCAGTCGGTCCGCCGGGCGCCCCGTCATCTCTGCCGGGGACGCGACGGACCGTACGCGGTCTCAGCGTCGGCGCAGGTCCGCGACGCGGGCCCGTTCCGCACCGGCGTTCTGCTCCCCCATGGCCGCGGCCGGCCTCAGTCCCGCGGCGGCACCCGGGACCTGTCGGCGGGGTCCCGGAAGCGCCACGTCCCGACGCTGCCGGCGCGCCGGGACGGATTCACCCCCCGAGGCCCCGGAGCCACCTCCCGCACCCCCCGACGCCCCCGCCACGGCGATCTGCACGCCCTGGTCGGCCAGGGCCTGCAACTCGGTGGCGCCGCGGTCGTCGTGGGCGGGCGGCTCGTCCGTGACCAGGCGGGTGATGACGTCCGTGGGCACGGTCTGGAACATGGTGTCCGTGCCCAGCTTGGAGTGGTCGGCGAGCACCACCACTTCGGCGGCGGCCTGCACCAGGGCGCGGTCGACGGACGCGGAGAGCATGTTGGAGGTGGACAGCCCCCGCTCCGCCGTCAGCCCGCTCCCGGACAGGAACGCCTTGGACACCCGCAGCCCCTGGAGGGACTGCTCGGCCCCCGATCCCACCAGGGCGTAGTTGGACCCGCGGAGCGTGCCTCCGGTCATCACGACCTCGACCCGGTTGGCGTGGGCGAGGGCCTGGGCCACCAGCAGCGAGTTGGTGACGACGGTCAGCCCGGGCACCCGCGCGAGCCGGCGCGCCAGCTCCTGCGTCGTGGTCCCCGCGCCCACCACGATGGCCTCGCCCTCTTCGACGAAGCCCGCGGCGAGATCGGCGATGGCCGTCTTCTCGGCGGTCGCGAGATGTGATTTCTGCGGAAAGCCGGATTCCCGCGTGAACCCGCCCGGCAGTACCGCACCGCCGTGCCGGCGGTCGAGGAGTCCTTCTGCCTCCAGTGCGCGCACGTCCCGCCGTACGGTCACTTCGGAGGTCTGGACGACGCGGGCGAGCTCACGGAGCGACACGGCCCCGTTCGCTCGCACCATTTCGAGGATCAATTGGCGACGTTCTGCAGCGAACACGAAACTGACAGTAACCCCAACGACCGTCTGCTTTCAGCAGTATGCGCCGAATAACAGAAGTTGTTCGCACGGCAGAGGCGGAAGTGGTATACGTGCCTACCCGAGCCGCCTATGCCGCCCGCACGCGCCGCAACTCCCCGTGACCGGCGGGGATTCGCTTCCGGCCGCGGCTCAGCTCTCCCCGTTCGCCTTCCGGGTGTGCAGCTGCCGGGCGACCTCCGCGATCGAGCCCGAGAGCGACGGGTACACGGTGAAGGCGTTCGCGATCTGTTCGACCGTCAGGTTGTTGTCGACGGCGATCGAGATCGGATGGATCAGCTCCGAGGCCCGCGGTGCCACCACGACACCGCCCACCACGATCTCGGTACCGGGCCGGCAGAAGATCTTGACGAAGCCGTCCCGGATGCCCTGCATCTTGGCGCGCGGGTTGCGCAGCAGCGGCAGCTTCACCACCCGCGCGTCGATCTTGCCGGCGTCGACGTCGGCCTGCGAGTACCCGACGGTGGCGATCTCGGGGTCGGTGAAGACGTTGGCGGAGACGGTCTTCAGGTTCAGCGGGGTGACCGCGTCGCCCAGGAAGTGGTACATGGCGATCCGCCCCTGCATGGCGGCCACCGAGGCCAGGGCGAAGACACCGGTGACGTCACCGGCGGCGTAGACACCGGGAGCCGAGGTCCTGGACACCCGGTCGGTGCGGATGTGCCCGGAGTCCTTGAGCTTGACCCCGGCCTCCTCCAGCCCCATCCCCTCCGTGTTGGGAATGGCGCCGACGGCCATCAGACAGTGCGACCCGGTGATGACCCGCCCGTCGGAGAGCGTCACCTCCACCCGGTCCCCCACCCGCTTGGCGGACTGGGCCCGGGACCGCGACATGACGTTCATCCCGCGCCGCCGGAACACGTCCTCCAGCACGGCCGCCGCGTCCGGGTCCTCACCGGGCAGCACCCGGTCCCGCGACGACACCAGGGTGACCCGCGACCCGAGCGCCTGATAGGCACCCGCGAACTCGGCACCGGTCACACCCGAGCCGACCACGATCAGCTCTTCCGGCAGCTCGTCCAGGTCGTACACCTGGGTCCAGTTCAGGATGCGCTCGCCGTCGGGCCGCGCGTCCGGCAGCTCCCGGGGGTGCCCGCCGGTCGCGATCAGCACCGCGTCCGCGGTCAGCGTCTCCTCGCTCCCGTCGGCGGCCCGCACGACGACCTTCCGCGACCCGTCGAGGGCCTGCATGCCCTCCAGCCGCCCGCGCCCGCGCACGACCCGCGCACCGGCGCGCGTCACGGAGGCGGTGATGTCGTGCGACTGCGCGAGCGCGAGCCGCTTCACACGCCGGTTGACCTTGCCCAGATCGACTCCGACCACCCGGGCGGCCTGCTCCATCGGCGGGGTGTCGTCGGCGACGATGATCCCCAGCTCCTCGTACGACGAGTCGAAGGTGGTCATCACCTCAGCCGTGGCGATGAGGGTCTTGGACGGCACGCAGTCGGTCAGCACCGACGCCCCGCCCAGACCGTCGCAGTCGACGACGGTCACCTCCGCGCCGAGCTGAGCGGCCACCAGCGCCGCTTCGTATCCGCCGGGTCCGCCACCAATGATCACGATCCGAGTCACGTACTCCATTGTCCCGCACCCTTCAACGTGGGGCCGCCCGGGGGCGCAGTCGTTACGAGAACGGCGCGTACCCTCTCCCCATGTCGCTCTACGCCGCGTACGCCGGCAACCTCGACGCGCGGTTGATGACCCGCCGCGCCCCGCACTCGCCGCTGCGCGCGACCGGCTGGCTGAACGGGTGGCGGCTGACCTTCGGGGGCGAGCACATGGGCTGGGAGGGAGCCCTCGCGACCCTCGTGGAGGACCCGATCTCCCAGGTCTTCGTCTCCCTCTACGACATCGCCCCGATGGACGAGGACGCCCTCGACCGCTGGGAGGGCGTGGGCCTGGACATCTACCGCCGCACCCGCGTCCGCATCCACACCCTGGACGGCGAGGAGAAGGCGTGGACGTACGTCCTGAACGCCTACGAGGGCGGCCTGCCCTCCGCCCGCTACCTGGGCGAGGTGGCCGACGCGGCCGAATCGGCCGGCGCACCCCACGACTACGTCATGGAACTCCGCAAGCGCCCCTGCTGACGCCCGCTCGTCAGAAACAACAAACCAACAATCCGAATCCCGTGACCTCCGTCATCTACGCGCGTAGGCGTAAACCGGCTACCCTCTTCGGCGTGAACGCATCTCTTCTTCCGGACGACATCCAGGGCGACCCCTACGCCGCCGCCGACGCCGCCGCGGCCCGCCTGCGCGAACTCACCGGCGCCGAGACCCACGACGTCGCCCTCGTGATGGGCTCCGGCTGGGCACCGGCCGTGGACGCCCTGGGCGCCCCCGAGGCCGAGTTCCAGGTCACCGACCTGCCGGGCTTCCCCAAGCCCGCGGTGGAGGGGCACGGCGGCAAGGTCCGCTCGTACGCCCTCGGCGACAAGCGCGCGCTGGTCTTCCTGGGCCGCACCCACTACTACGAGGGCCACGGCGTGGCCGCCGTCTCCCACGGCGTGCGCACCGCCGTCGCCGCCGGCGCCAAGACCGTGGTCCTGACCAACGGCTGCGGCGGCCTGCGCGAGGGCATGCGCCCCGGCCAGCCGGTCCTGATCAGCGACCACATCAACCTCACGGCGACCTCCCCCATCGTCGGCGCGAACTTCGTCGACCTCACCGACCTGTACTCGCCGCGCCTGCGGGCCCTGTGCAAGGAGGTCGACCCCACGCTGGAGGAGGGCGTCTACGCCCAGTTCCCCGGCCCGCACTACGAGACGCCGGCCGAGATCCGCATGGCGCGCGTCATCGGGGCCGACCTGGTGGGCATGTCGACGGTCCTCGAGGCGATCGCCGCCCGTGAGGCCGGTGCGGAGGTGCTGGGCATCTCGCTGGTGACGAACCTCGCGGCGGGCATGACGGGGGAGCCGCTGAACCACGAGGAGGTCCTGCAGGCCGGCCGCGACTCCGCCGCGCGCATGGGCTCGCTGCTGACCCAGGTACTGGGCCGCCTGTAACCGGGGTTTTTGTTCCCCGGCGTCCCGCGAGGGCTGCGCGCCCGGCGTGGGTGTGGGCGCGGGGTGGGTGCGCAGCCCGGCGCCGACGGGGTGCCGCTGCGCCCACCCGTGCCGCCCCAGCGGCACGACTGCCCGCAGCTCCGGCGGCATGGCGGGGTAGCCGCGTACGGCGGGGAGGGGACGTGTCGGGGGGTGTCCGCCCGCAGCGGTTGGCGCGTCCGCGCCGTTCACCCCCGTAGCCCACCGATTCCGCGCCGTTCCGAGGACGGACACCCCCCGGCGCGGCCCCGACCCACAGACAACCGAACGCGCTACGCGCACCCCCACCGAACCCGCAGCGGCGCCGCAGGCACCCCACCCACCAACCCGCACAGGCCGTCGCAGGCATCCCCGCACCACCGCCGGAGGCACCCGCACCGGCATCCACCCCCCACCGACACACGAGAGGCAGACCGACGTGCACGACGACGACCTCCTCGCTCGGGCCAAGGCATGGCTGGCCGAGGACCCCGACGCGGACACCCGCGCCGAACTCGCCACGCTCATCGACACCGAGGACCGCGCGGAGCTGACCGCCCGCTTCTCCGGCACCCTCCAGTTCGGCACCGCCGGCCTGCGCGGCGAACTCGGCGCCGGCCCGATGCGCATGAACCGCGCCGTCGTCATCCGCGCCGCCGCCGGCCTCGCCGCGTACCTGAAGAAGCAGGGGACCCCCCACGGGGACGACACCGCCGGCCTCGTCGTCATCGGCTACGACGCCCGCCACAAGTCGCTGGACTTCGCCCGCGACACCGCCACCGTCATGACCGGCGCCGGCCTGCGCGCGGCGATCCTCCCCCGCCCCCTCCCCACCCCCGTCCTCGCCTTCGCCATCCGCCACCTCGGCGCGGTCGCCGGCGTGGAGGTCACCGCCAGCCACAACCCGCCCCGGGACAACGGCTACAAGGTGTACCTCGGCGACGGCTCCCAGATCGTCCCCCCGGCCGACGCCGACATCGCCGCCGAGATCGACGCCGTACGCTCCCTGAACGACGTCCCCCGCCCCACCACCGGCTGGCAGACCCTCGGCGACGACGTCCTCGACGCCTACCTCGCCCGCACCGACGCCGTCCTCGCCCCCGACTCGCCCCGCACCGCCCGCACCGTCTACACCGCGATGCACGGCGTCGGCAAGGACACGCTCCTCGCCGCCTTCGCCCGGGCCGGCTTCCCCGCCCCCACCCTCGTCGCCGCGCAGGCCGAACCGGACCCGGACTTCCCGACCGTCGCCTTCCCCAACCCGGAAGAGCCCGGCGCGATGGACCTCGCCTTCGCGACGGCCCGGGAGACCCACCCCGACCTGATCATCGCCAACGACCCGGACGCCGACCGCCTGGCCGTGGCCGTGCAGGACGGCACCGACTGGCGCATGCTCCGCGGCGACGAGGTCGGCGCGCTCCTCGCCGCCCACCTGGTCGCCCGCGGAGCGACCGGCACGTTCGCCGAGTCGATCGTCTCCTCCTCCCTCCTCGGCCGCATCGCGCGCAAGGCGGGCCTGCCCCACGAGGAGACCCTCACCGGCTTCAAGTGGATCGCCCGGGTCGACGGCATCCGCTACGGCTACGAGGAAGCCCTCGGCTACTGCGTCGACCCGGAGGGCGTCCGCGACAAGGACGGCATCACCGCGGCCCTCCTGATCACCGAACTGGCCTCCGCCCTCAAGCAGGAGAATCGCACCCTCCTCGACCTCCTCGACGACATCGCCGTCGAGCACGGCCTGCACGCCACCGACCAGCTCTCGGTCCGCGTCCAGGACCTCTCCCTGATCGCCGCCGCGATGGACCGCCTGCGCGAGCAGCCCCCGACCCGCCTCGCGGGCCTGCCCGTCGTCGACGCGGAGGACCTCACCCGGGGCACGGACACCCTGCCGCCCACCGACGGCCTGCGCTACACGCTCGACGGCGCCCGGGTGATCGTCCGCCCGAGCGGTACGGAGCCGAAGCTGAAGTGCTACCTGGAGGTCGTCGTCCCGGTCGCGGCGCACACCGACCTCCCGGAGGCCCGCACGAAGGCGGCCGACCTGCTGACGGCCCTCAAGCGGGACCTGTCGGCAGCGGCGGGCATCTGACCACGCCCCACCCCTCCCACCCGCCACCGCCACCCACGCACCACGCGCCCCCCCCACCACCCACCACCCCCCACCCCCCACCCCCCACAGGACGTCACCCGATCCCCACGGGGTGCCCCCACCCGGAGGCACCCCATCGGGTGACATCCCTCAGCTCATCGACGCACCCTCCCTTTACCTGGCCGCCCTCCGGGCAACGGTGGACCGGAACCGCACCGCCAAGAGCCAGGGAGCCGCCGCCGTGTCCTCGACCGCGCCCAAGACCACGTCCAGCGGACACATCCCCGGCACCCGGCGGCCCCGGACCCCGGCCCCGCCCACGCCCCCCGTCACACCCCAGGCCCGCGCCCGACGCGCCCTGCACACCGCCCGCGCAGCCGCCCGGCACGCCGCCCCCGCCCTCGCCGCCTACGTCGCCGTACGCCTCACGGGTCTGGCGGTGCTCGCCTTCTGGGCCCCGCGCCGCCACCAGGACCTGTGGGTCAACCTGGCCGCGCAGTGGGACTCCGACTGGTACCTGGGCATCGCCGAGCACGGTTACACCGACGAACTCGGCACCACCCCCAACACCAACAACCTGGCGTTCTTCCCGCTGTACCCGGTCCTGGTGAAGGCGGTCGCGGTGCTCACCCCGGGCTCCCGCGCCTCGACGGGCCTCGGCCTCGCGGTCGTCGCCTCACTGATCGCGGCGTGGGGGATCTTCGCGGTGGGCGACCGTCTGCACGGCCGCCGCGTCGGCGTGCTCCTGACCACGCTGTGGGCGGCGTTCCCGGTGGGCGCGGTGCAGTGGATGGGCTACACCGAGTCGCTGTTCACGGCGTGCGCGGCCTGGGCGCTGTACGCCGTGCTGACGGGCCGCTGGCTCTGGGCGGCCGGCTGCGCCTCGCTGGCGGGCCTGACCCGCCCGACCGGCGTCGCGGTGGCCGCCGCGGTCACGGTCACGGCCCTGCTCCACCTCCTCCGCCACCGCACCCTCGCCCCCCGGGTCGTCGCCGCCGCCGCGCTGGCACCGCTCGGCTGGTGCGCCTACCTCGCCTGGGTGGGACTGCGGCTGGGCCGCTGGGACGGCTACTTCGCCGTACAGCGGACCTGGTACAACGAGCTGGACGGCGGCCTGCGCACCCTGCACCAGTTCCGGTGGCTGCTGTGGCGCGACCCGACCCCGCAGCTCTTCCTGGTGATGGTGACGCTCACGCTGATCGGCGCGGTGGTGCTGTTCGGCCTGTCGGCGTGGGACCGCCAGCCGACCGCGCTGCTGGTCTACTCGGGCGTGATGCTGGCGATCGTCCTGGGCAGCGGAGGCGTCTACTTCCCGCGCGCCCGTTTCCTGCTCCCGGCCTTCCCGCTGCTCCTGCCGCTCGCCCTGCACCTGTCCCGCGCCTCCCGGCGCCACCGGGCGCTGGTGCTGACCACGGCGGTGCTGGGCTCGACGTACTGCGGGGCGTACATGCTGCTGATCTGGTCGGCGGCACCCTGATCAACCGCCGCTCGCCGCACCACCCCACCGCGACGGCCAGGGCCCCCCGAACCAGCGCAGCCACCGCAAGCCTCACCCCGTGGCCAGCAGCACCGCCAGCAGGACCGCCCCGGCCGCCGCCGGCGCCATGACCTCGTAGGCCCACCGCACCGACACCTCGCCCTGCGAGGTGTTCGCCGGCTTCCGCGCCTCCAGCGTCTCGCGCAGCTCGTCCATGATCTTGTCGGTCTCGGCCCGCACCGGCCCGTCGGCGGCGGCGCCCCCGACGTCGGCCGCACCGCCCCCGCCGAAGCCACCGAAACCGCCGAGCACGCCTCCGCGCCCGCGCCCGCCCCCGGCGGCCCGCCGCGCCTCCTGCCGCGCGGCCTTCTTGCGGCCGCGCAGCGAGACCGGGATGGACCAGAGCTGGTACTTGTCACCGGCCTCGGTGAAGACCTCGTTGGAGTAGCCGGACCGGAAGGAGGCCACCTGCCCCCACGGCAGCGTGATCACCCGGAAGGGATTGCGCACCCGCAGCCGGTCGTCGTTGGAGAGGACCGCGGGCCGCACGGTGTAGGCGGCGACGAGCGGCACCAGGAAGAGGAGTGCCGCGAGCGCCACCCAGGGGGTCCGCCCCTCCCCCGCGACCACGGCGTCGATGCCGAGCCACAGGGCGAGGGCGAGCAGCAGGACGCCACCGGCGAGGCCCGCGGGCGAGCGGTAGACCCGGTCCTTGGACACGGGTTCCGGCGACTGCGGCGAGGAGGACTGTGGCTCCGGGGTCGTCATGCTGCCGATTGTGCACGACGGTCCGGCGAGGCCTCACAGCCGGTGGCCCGCCGCCCGGGAGGACGCCGGAACAAGCGCTCGGGACTGTACAGCCGCTACGCGCGTAGATATGCTCGCCTGGTGACCATGCCCACCACTGCATCCGCTGCACCCGCACACGGACTCGCCGACGTCACCGCGTCCGACAGCACGCTGCGCCGCTTCCTCCACGGGCTGCCCGGCGTCGACGCGGTCGGCCTGGAGGCGCGCGCCGCCTCGCTCGGCACCCGTTCGATCAAGACCACCGCGAAGGCGTACGCCCTCGACCTCGCCATCTCGATGGTCGACCTGACGACGCTGGAAGGCGCGGACACCCCGGGCAAGGTCCGGGCGCTCGGCGCGAAGGCGGTCCGCCCCGACCCGACCGACCGCACCACGCCCAGCACGGCGGCCGTCTGCGTCTACCCCGACATGGTGCCCGCCGCCAAGGAGGCCGTCGCCGGTTCCGGCGTGAAGGTCGCCTCGGTCGCCACCGCGTTCCCGGCGGGCCGCGCCTCGCTGGCCGTCAAGCTGGCCGACGTCCGCGAGGCCGTGACGGCGGGCGCCGACGAGGTCGACATGGTCATCGACCGCGGCGCCTTCCTCGCGGGGAACTATATGAAGGTGTACGACGAGATCGCCGCCGTCCGCGAGGCGTGCGGCACCTCGGCCCGCCTCAAGGTCATCTTCGAGACCGGCGAGCTGTCGACGTACGACAACATCCGCCGCGCGAGCTGGCTCGGCATGCTGGCGGGCGCCGACTTCATCAAGACCTCCACCGGCAAGGTCGCGGTGAACGCCACTCCCGCCAACACGCTCCTGATGCTGGAGGCGGTCCGCGACTTCCGCGCGCAGACCGGTGTCCAGGTGGGCGTGAAGCCGGCCGGCGGCATCCGCACCGCCAAGGACGCGATCAAGTTCCTGGTCCTGGTCAACGAGACGGCGGGCGAGGACTGGCTGGACAACCACTGGTTCCGCTTCGGCGCCTCCTCGCTCCTGAACGACCTGCTGATGCAGCGCCAGAAGCTGGCCACCGGCCGCTACTCCGGCCCCGACTACGTGACGGTGGACTGATCACCATGGCACCTGTTTTCGAGTACGCGCCGGCGCCCGAGTCCCGCACGGTCGTCGACATCGCCCCCTCCTACGGCCTGTTCATCGACGGCGAGTTCACCGAGGCCGCCGACGGCAAGGTCTTCAAGACGGTCTCCCCCTCCACCGAGGAGGTCCTCGCCGAGGTCGCCGAGGCCGGCGAGGCGGACGTCGACCGCGCCGTGAAGGCCGCCCGCAGGGCCTTCGAGAAGTGGTCGGCGCTCCCGGGCTCCGAGCGCGCGAAGTACCTCTTCCGCATCGCCCGGATCATCCAGGAGCGCAGCCGCGAACTGGCGGTCCTGGAAACCCTGGACAACGGCAAGCCGATCAAGGAGACCCGCGACGCGGACCTCCCGCTGGTCGCCGCGCACTTCTTCTACTACGCGGGCTGGGCCGACAAGCTCGACCACGCCGGCTACGGCGCGAACCCGCGGCCGCTGGGCGTCGCGGGCCAGGTCATCCCCTGGAACTTCCCGCTCCTGATGCTGGCGTGGAAGATCGCCCCGGCGCTCGCGACCGGCAACACGGTGGTCCTGAAGCCCGCCGAGACGACCCCCCTCTCCGCGCTCTTCTTCGCGGACATCTGCCGTCAGGCCGGGCTCCCCAAGGGCGTCGTCAACATCGTCACCGGCGACGGCCGCACCGGCGCCGCGCTGATCGCCCACCCCGACGTGAACAAGGTCGCCTTCACCGGTTCGACCGCCGTCGGCAAGGAGATCGCGCGCACGGTCGCGGGCACCCGCAAGAAGCTGACGCTGGAACTGGGCGGCAAGGGCGCCAACATCGTCTTCGACGACGCCCCCATCGACCAGGCCGTCGAGGGCATCGTCAACGGCATCTTCTTCAACCAGGGCCAGGTCTGCTGCGCGGGCTCCCGCCTGCTGGTCCAGGAGTCGATCCACGACGAGCTGCTGGACTCCCTCAAGCGCCGCCTGTCGACGCTCCGCCTCGGCGACCCGCTGGACAAGAACACCGACATCGGCGCGATCAACTCCGCCGAGCAGCTGGCCCGGATCACCGCGCTGGCCGACCAGGGCGAGGCGGAGGGCGCCGAGCGCTGGTCCCCGGCCTGCGAACTCCCCTCGACCGGTTACTGGTTCGCCCCGACGCTCTTCACGAACGTCACCCAGGCGCACACGGTCGCCCGCGACGAGATCTTCGGCCCGGTCCTGTCCGTCCTCACCTTCCGCACGCCGGACGAGGCGGTCGCCAAGGCCAACAACACCCCGTACGGCCTGTCGGCGGGCATCTGGACGGAGAAGGGCTCGCGCATCCTGGCGGTCGCGAACAAGCTCCGCGCGGGCGTCGTCTGGTCCAACACGTTCAACAAGTTCGACCCGACCTCGCCCTTCGGCGGCTACAAGGAGTCGGGCTTCGGCCGCGAGGGCGGCCGCCACGGCCTGGAGGCGTACCTCGATGTCTGAGAAGTCCGAGCAGCGACTGAGTGTCCTCAAGACCTACAAGCTGTACGTCGGCGGGAAGTTCCCGCGTTCCGAGAGCGGCCGGGTGTACGAGGTGACCGACGCAAAGGGCAAGTGGCTGGCGAACGCGCCGCTCTCCTCCCGCAAGGACGCCCGTGACGCGGTGGTCGCCGCGCGCAAGGCGTTCGGCGGCTGGTCGGGCGCGACGGCGTACAACCGCGGCCAGATCCTGTACCGGATCGCCGAGATGCTGGAGGGCCGCCGCGACCAGTACGTCGCGGAGGTCGCCGACGCCGAGGGCCTGTCGAAGTCGAAGGCGGCGGCGCAGGTCGACGCGGCGATCGACCGCTGGGTCTGGTACGCGGGCTGGACCGACAAGATCGCCCAGGTGGTCGGCGGCGGCAACCCGGTCGCGGGCCCGTTCTTCAACCTGTCCTCCCCCGAGCCGACCGGTGTCGTCGCCGTCCTGGCCCCGCAGGAGTCGTCCTTCCTGGGCCTGGTCTCGGTCATCGCCCCGGTGATCGCCACCGGCAACACGGCGGTCGTGATCGCGAGCGAGAGGTCCCCGCTCCCCGCCCTCTCCCTCGGCGAGGTCCTGGCCACCTCCGACCTCCCCGGCGGCGTGGTCAACGTCCTGTCCGGCCGTACGGCGGAGATCGCCGCCCCGCTCGCCGCCCACCAGGACGTCAACGCGATCGACCTCACCGGCGCCGACGAGGCGCTGGCGAAGGAGCTGGAGATCGCGGCGGCCGACAACCTCAAGCGCGTCCTGCGTCCACAGCCTGTGGACGAGGTCGACTGGACGACGGCACCGGGCACCGACCGCATGACGGCGTTCCTGGAGACGAAGACGGTCTGGCACCCCACGGGCTCACTGGGCGCCTCCGGCTCCTCGTACTGAGCGGTCGCGGGCCCGCGCACCGCGCCCACGGGACGAGCCGCGCCCTCCCCCCGTCCGGGGAGGGCGCGGCTCTTCGCGTGCGACGGAACCGGGCCCGTCAGCGCACCAGCTCCGTCACCTGCCCCACCAACGGCACCGAGCCCAGCGACTGCGCCTGGGCCACCGGCCCGGTCAGGGCGGTGGAGGTCAGCGGCTGGAAGTCGGCGACCTTGGTGCCGACCCCGTTGTCGAGGGGGTCGACGCCGGTGCCGGCCAGCGGGTTGGGCTTGAGGTCGGCGACGGGCCCGGTGACGTAGCCGACCATGCCGGTGACGGCCTGGACACCGGCCTGCGGGTCGATGTTGCCCAGCGACGTGGGCCGGGTGTGCGCCAGGCCGGCGATCGTCTCGCCGCCTTCCGCGGAGGCCGTTCCCGCTCCGGCCGCCAGGGCGGCTCCGGCGGTCGCCAGGGCGACCAGGGCGCGCTGTGCGTGCGGGCTGCGGGGGGACGCGTGTCGGGCCATCGCTGCTGCCACCTCTTGATGTGGGTTGCTACGGACTGCCGTGTTAACCGTGCGGACGGTGATCAGGTCACCGCGCACGGTGATCGAGGTGTGATGCGCGCTGCAAAGTCGACCCGCGGGGTCGTAGGGCCGCCCGCCGATGCCTCAGACTGGTGTCCCGTGAGCTCCCATCCGCCCATACCGACGCGAGTCGTGCTGCTCTGCGGCCCCTCCGGCTCCGGCAAGTCCCTCCTCGCCGCCCGCTCCGGCCTCCCGGTGCTGCGGCTCGACGACTTCTACAAGGAGGGCACCGACCCGACGCTGCCGCTGGTGCCCGAGAGCTCCGACATCGACTGGGACCACCCGGGCTCGTGGGACGCGGACGCGGCCGTCGCCGCCATCACGGAGCTGTGCCGTTCGGGCCGTACGCGGGTGCCCGTCTACGACATCTCGCTCAGCGCCCGTACCGGTGAGGAGGCGGTCGACATCGGGCGGACCCCGCTGTTCCTCGCGGAGGGGATCTTCGCCGCCGAACTCGTGACACGCTGCCGGGAGCTGGGCGTCCTGGCCGACGCGCTGTGCCTGAGCCGGGGCCCGGTGACGACCTTCCGCCGCCGCTTCGTGCGCGATCTGCGGGAGAGCCGCAAGTCGGTGCCCTTCCTGCTGCGCCGCGGCTGGCGGCTGATGCGGCAGGAACGGTCGGTCATCGCGCGACAGACGGCCCTGGGGGCGTACGCCTGCGACCGGGACGAGGCGATGGGGCGGCTGGCGGCCGCCGCCGCGGGCCGGTGCGCCACGGCCCGCACGGCTGCGTAGCGCACCCTCGCGCGCTCCCCCGTACACGTACCCCGTACCCGCACCCCCGTACACGCGAGAGCGGGACTGGACGGACCCCCCGGCCCTCCAGTCCCGCTCTCTTCCCCCGTGCTCCCCCGTGTTCCCCGTTCCCCCGTATCCCCCCGGGTGGTTCCCCCGTGGTGCTTCCCCGTGAGTAAGAGCCCGGTCCCCTCCCCCTGATACACCCCGGCTCGAACTTTTTTTCACGGGTTCTGGTGGAGGTCCCCCCGGACCTCCCTGCCCTCAGGCGACGAGCTCGCCGAAGGCGTCCTCCCGGTCACGGCCGAAGCTGAGGACCTCGTCCTCGCGCAGCCGGCGGAGCGACCGCCAGATGCTGGACTTCACCGTGCCGACACTGATGCCGAGGATGTCCGCGATCTCCGGGTCCGTGCGGCCCTCGTAGTAGCGCAGGACCAGCATGGTGCGCTGGAGTTCGGGAAGCCGAGCCAGCGCCTGCCACAGGACCGTGCGCAGTTCGGTGCCGCGCATCGCGTCCGTGTCGCCGGGCGTCTCCGGCAGTTCCTCGGTCGGGTACTCGTTGAGCTTGCGGCGCCGCCAGGCGCTGATGTGCAGGTTGGTCATGGTGCGGCGGAGGTATCCGCCGACCGCCGCCTTGTCGCTGATCCGGTCCCACGCCCGGTAGGTCGAGAACAGCGCGCTCTGCAGCAGGTCCTCGGCCTCGAAACGGTCGCCGGTCAGGTGGTAGGCGGTGGCGTACAGGGAGGCGCGGCGCTCCTGGACGTAGGCGGTGAACTCCGCCTCCGACAGCGAGCGACGCTCCCCCTCTGCCTCCCCGTACGCCGTTCCCCCGTGCGTCCCCCCCTTGGCGGCGTCCACCACCGTCATGTAGGTGGTGTGCTGCCGCCCGGTGCCGCGAGCGCACCCCCGCCCGCTCACGACACCGGACTTCTCCGTGGACCGGTGTGTGTGCACGTCGTGCAGACGCGTGACCACTGCGCTGGTGCTGGTGCCGTGCAGCGTGTTCATCTCGCGCCCCCCGTCGTGGACTTCCGGTGTTCGACTTCGGTACTGCGTCGTGCGTCCTGCTGTGTTGCCTGTGCCGAAAAGCTTGCCGCGGCGACTTCATGGCCGTGTCCGTCGACTGTCACAGACCTGTCACAGGGGTCCGTCACGGGTGCCGCACGGTTCCTTCACAGGGTCCGGCGGCAGGGTGGGGGCCGTTGTGGACCCACAGGTCGAACCGCGACCCCTCCATGGGCCAGAATGAGCCCGTGCCTTCCCTGTTGCTGATCGAGGACGACGACGCCATCCGCACGGCCCTGGAGCTCTCACTGACGCGCCAGGGTCACCGGGTGGCCACCGCTGCCAGCGGTGAGGACGGTCTGAAGCTGTTGCGCGAGCAGCGGCCGGACCTGATCGTGCTGGACGTGATGCTGCCCGGCATCGACGGGTTCGAGGTGTGCCGGCGCATCCGGCGCACCGACCAGCTGCCGATCATCCTGCTGACCGCGCGCAACGACGACATCGACGTGGTCGTCGGTCTCGAGTCGGGCGCCGACGACTACGTCGTCAAACCCGTCCAGGGCCGGGTGCTGGACGCCCGTATCCGAGCCGTGCTGCGGCGCGGGGAACGGGAGTCCAGCGACTCGGCGAGCTTCGGCAGCCTGGTCATCGACCGCTCCGCGATGACGGTGACGAAGAACGGGGAGGACCTCCAGCTCACGCCGACCGAGCTGCGGCTCCTGCTCGAGCTGAGCCGGCGGCCGGGGCAGGCGCTGTCCCGCCAGCAGTTGCTGCGGCTGGTGTGGGAGCACGACTACCTCGGTGACTCCCGGTTGGTGGACGCCTGCGTGCAGCGGCTGCGCGCCAAGGTCGAGGACGTGCCGTCGTCCCCGACCCTGATCCGTACCGTGCGCGGTGTCGGCTACCGGCTGGATCCGCCTCAGTGACACGGGAACACCAGGGGGGTTCACGCGGCTTCGCCGCGGCTCGCAAGGGAGTCTGGTCCGGGCTGCGCTTCACCAGCCTGCGGCTCCGGCTCGTCCTCGTCTTCGGTCTGGTCGCGCTCACCGCGGCCGTCTCCGCCTCCGGCATCGCCTACTGGCTGAACCGGGAGGCGGTGCTCACCCGCGCCCAGGACGCCGTGCTGCGGGGCTTCGAGCAGGAGATGCAGAACCGCGCGGGCGCGCTGCCGGAGCACCCCTCGCAGGACGAGTTGCAGCACACGGCGGGACAGATGGCGGGCAGCAGCCAGCGGTTCAGCGTGCTGCTGGTCGCCGAGAACTCCGACGGGAAGACCGTGTACGCCAGTTCCGGCGGGCTGGGCGGTTTCTCGCTGGCCGACGTGCCCGAGTCGCTGCGCACCGCGGTGAACGAGGAGCAGGAGGTCACCTCGGCCAACAAGCACCCGTACCACCTGTACTGGCAGCGGATCACCGAGGACGACACCCCGTACCTCGTGGCGGGGACGAGGGTGATCGGCGGCGGGCCGACCGGTTACATGCTCAAGTCGCTGGAGCCGGAGGCCAAGGACCTCAACTCGCTGGCCTGGTCGCTGGGGATCGCGACCGGCCTCGCCCTGCTCGGCTCCGCGCTGCTCGCCCAGGCGCTGGCGACGACCGTGCTCAAGCCGGTGCACCGGCTGGGGGTCGCCGCGCGGCGCCTGGGCGAGGGCAAGCTGGACACCCGGCTGCGGGTCTCCGGCACGGACGAACTGGCCGATCTGTCCCGGACGTTCAACAGCGCCGCCGAGAACCTGGAGAAGCGGGTCGCGGACATGGCGGGCCGGGAGCAGGCGTCGCGGCGCTTCGTGGCGGACATGAGCCATGAGCTGCGTACGCCGCTGACGGCGATCACGGCCGTGACGGAGGTGCTGGAGGAGGAGCTGGAGTTCGAGGGCGAGGGCGGCGGGTTCGACCCGATGATCGAGCCCGCGGTCCGCCTGGTGGTCAGCGAGACGCGGCGGCTCAACGACCTCGTGGAGAACCTGATGGAGGTCACCCGATTCGACGCGGGCACCGCCCGGCTGGTCCTGGACGACGTCGACGTCGCCGACCAGATCACCGCCTGCATCGACGCCCGCGCCTGGCTGGACGCCGTCGACCTGGACGCCGAGCGCGGCATCCACGCGCGGCTCGACCCGCGGCGGCTGGACGTCATCCTGGCGAACCTCATCGGCAACGCGCTCAAGCACGGCGGGTCGCCGGTGCGGGTGTCGGTGGCGCGGGCGGACGACGAGGTCGTCATCCGGGTCCGGGACCACGGACCGGGCATCCCCGAGGACGTCCTGCCGCACGTCTTCGACCGCTTCTACAAGGCGAGCGCGTCCCGGCCGCGCTCCGAGGGCAGCGGGCTGGGCCTGTCCATCGCCCTGGAGAACGCGCACATCCACGGCGGGGAGATCACCGCCGAGAACCACCCCGAGGGGGGCGCGGTGTTCGTCCTGCGGCTGCCGCAGGACCCGTCGCCCCCGGCGGACGGGGACGCGGCGGACGACGGCGGCGACGGCGCCGGCTCCGACGGCTCGGCGCGGGACGAGGGCAAGGGCGAGGACGCGAAGGGACAGGTCTGATGACCGTACGCCGGCTGCCGGCACTCCGCGGGACGGCCGGGTGGGCCGTGCCGGCCGTGCTGGCCCTGCTGCTCACCGGGTGCGGCATCCGCGCCACGGAGGTGCCCACGGACTTCGGTCCGGCGCCGTCGCGGGTGCGCTGCTCGCTCTCCGAACCGGACGCGGCGCAGCGGTCGGCGCCCGGTGTGCCGGTCCGGGTGTTCCTGCTGTGCGGGTCGTCGCTGGTGGCCGTGGACCGGACGGTGCGGGTGCCGGAGGCCGCGGCGGACTCCGGGCGCCGGGTGCTGGTCGCCCAGGGGCTGCTCGACGAACTGGTCGAGCAGCCGTCGGCCGCGGAGAAGCAGGCCGGGTACACCACGGACGTGCGCGACGGGATCACCGTGAGCGGCCCGCGGCCGGGCGACCCCGAGGACACGCTGCGCCTGGGCACCGCCCCCGACGACCTCACCTCGTACGCGCTCGCCCAGGTCGTGTGCACCTTCTCCGACTCGGCGGCCGCCGAGGGCGACGGTTCCGTGGTGCTGGCCGGTCCCTCCGACGGGCCCGCCCGCCGCTACTCGTGCACGGACGAGGTCCGGGCCCGGCCGGGCAGCAACGAGCCGCCGTCCACCGAGGTCACCGACGGCTGACGGCGGCCCGGCGTGGGCCGTGCGGCACGGGCGGCGCGGTGTGGGCGGCGCGGGTGGCGCGGTGTGGGCCGTGTGGCGCAAGCCTCACCCTTGCGTGGGAGGGGCCGGAACCGAGCGCGGCGGCGGCCGCGTCTAGGGGGGCGTGCAGCGTCATGGGTTCCTCGGCGGCAGCGCCGCGCTCCGCATCCGTGTGACAGGAAGTGTCCTCCTGGTCGCACATCTCGCGTTCGTCGCCTGGTACACGCTGCGACCGCTGGACGTCCCCTGGGTGCTGCCGCCCAATCTCCAGCCGTTCGACGGCATCCGCGCCGATCTGGCGCTGGGCTGGCCGGCGGCGGGCCGGGCCATCGGCGGGTCGCTGGCGCTGCTGGCACCGCTGGGCGTCCTGCTCCCCGCGGCGGGCGGACGGCTGGCCGTCTCCCCGCTCGGTTCGCTGCTGCGCACCACGGCCGCCGGGGCGCTGCTGTCGCTGGGCATCGAGCTGCTGCAGACGGGCGTGCCCGGCCAGGTGGTGGACGTCGACTCGCTGCTGCTGAACACCGCGGGCGTGGCCCTCGCGCACCTCGCCGTGGTCCCCGCGGGCCGTGCCCGGCTCCGCCGCAGGTCCGAGCGGGGGCGGCGGCGGGACGTCCCCCAGGAGGAGCCCGCTCAGGGTCGGACCCCGACGATTCCCAGGGTCGGTATCGCCCCGTAGAGCGACGCTTTGTTCCGTTCGTCTCCGTAGCGTGGAGGGCAGATGAAGGGGAATCCGACCCGGACAGTCCCCGCCACACGCTGACGAAGGAGCCGCGATGTCCCGCCTCGCCCGCCCCACCCACGGCCGCATGATCGGCGGAGTGTGCGCCGCGCTGGCCCGGCGCTTCGGCACCTCCACCACCACGATGCGGGTGATCTTCCTGGTCTCCTGCCTGCTGCCCGGCCCGCAGTTCCTGCTGTACCTGGCGCTGTGGATGCTGCTGCCGTCCGAGGAGAAGGCCGCGCGGACGGCCTGGTGACCGGTGCCGGGCGGTGACGCGTCCGAGGGACGCACCGCCCTCCGGCACGCCGAAGGGGCGCACCCGGCGACACCGGGTGCGCCCCTTCCGGCGCGTCTGGGGAGGAGGTCAGCCGCCGATCGGGAGGCCGTTGACCGGCAGGCCCTGGGTGGGCAGGCCCTTCGCCGGCAGGCCGCCGAGCAGTCCGGCGACCGGCTTGGTCGGGCCCTCGGAGATCTGCTCGTTGAGCACCTGCTCGACGACCGGCTGAGCGGCGGTCAGACCCGTGGTGGAGACGTGCCGGCCCTGCTCCACCAGGTTTCCGGCGCCGGGCGCCACCTGGGAGACGGTCTCCGCGGGCAGCGTCCGGGCGACGGAGTCCACCGTCTGGGCGGTGTCCGGGAGCGCCGGGGCCGCGGTGGCCGCGCCCGCACCGGCGGCGGCGAAGGCGGCGCCGAGGGCGGCGACGCCGAGGGTCTTGGCAGCAGACTGCTTCATGAAATGCGTCCTCGAATGGGATGACGGGGATCTGAGCGGTCCTTGACCGTAAACACGCATCACCCTCCGCGGCAAACATCGAAATGCGGACGGATTGTGAACGCCGACCCCCGCATCCGTATTACCGTCTCCTTCCGATCAGCCCGCACCACCGGAGAAACCGCTGGTGGAAGCCGTCTGCTGGAACAGCCATTCGGACTTCAACTCGGCATATCCGGGCTTGATGACGTCATTGATCATGGCCAGTCGTTCATCGAAAGGAATGAACGCTGATTTCATCGCATTGACGGAGAACCACTGCATGTCGTCGAGCGTGTAACCGAACGCGTCGACCAGGTGCTCGAATTCCCGGCTCATGCTGGTGTGCGACATCAGCCGGTTGTCCGTGTTCACCGTGGCACGGAAGTGCAGCCGGCGCAGCAGGCCGATCGGGTGCTCGGCGTACGAGTCGGCCGCCCCGGTCTGGAGGTTGGAACTGGGGCACAGCTCCAGGGGGATGCGCTTGTCCCGGACGTACGAGGCGAGCCGGCCCAGCTCGACCGAGCCGTCCTCGTGGACCTGGATGTCGTCGATGATCCGCACGCCGTGCCCCAGCCGGTCGGCGCCGCACCACTGGAGCGCCTGCCAGATGGACGGCAGGCCGAACGCCTCGCCGGCGTGGATGGTGAAGTGGTTGTTCTCGCGCTTGAGGTACTCGAAGGCGTCCAGGTGCCGGGTGGGCGGGTAACCGGCCTCGGCGCCCGCGATGTCGAAGCCGACCACGCCGAGGTCGCGGTAGCGGTTGGCGAGTTCGGCGATCTCCAGGGCGCGGGCCGCGTGCCGCATGGCGGTGAGCAGGGCGCCGACGCGGATGCGGTGACCGGCGGCCCGGGCCCGCCGCTCGCCTTCCCGGAAGCCCTCGTTGACGGCCTCGACGACCTCCTCGAGGGTGAGCCCGCCCTCCAGGTGCTGCTCGGGGGCGTAGCGCACCTCGGCGTAGACGACGCCGTCCTCGGCGAGGTCCTCGGCGCACTCGGCGGCGACCCGGACCAGGGCGTCGCGGGTCTGCATGACGCCGACGGTGTGGGAGAAGGTCTCGAGGTACCGCTCCAGCGACCCGGAGTCGGCGGCCTGGCGGAACCAGGTGCCGAGCCGGTCCGGGTCGGTCTCCGGGAGCTTCGAGTAGCCCGTGGCACGGGCGAGTTCGACGACCGTGCCGGGGCGCAGCCCGCCGTCGAGGTGATCGTGCAGCAGAACCTTCGGCGCCCGGCGGATGTGGTCCGGCGTCGGCGTCCTCGCGCTGGTCTTCGCGGTGCTCTGGCTCGTCATTTCCGCACTCTAACTCCTACGCGCGTAGAGCACCGGGTGAACGGCCGGCCGCGGTGAACGCGCCGCAGGGGCCGCGCTTTACGGACCGGCCGATATGTAACGGTGACTGCGATGACGGGTGGCGTACACCCGGTCTTCTGAGAATGTTCTGCCATGGCACAGCAAGCGACGCCGGTCCGTCGGGCCCGGCTGGGGCGAACGCTCGGTCCGGAGGGGACGGCGGTGAGCGGCGTGGTGCTGCTGCTCCCCGCCGGTGACGAGGTGTCCAGCCGCAGACCGTCCGCGCTGCTGGCGGCGGCCTCCGTGCGGGCGCTCGGGCGCCGGCTCGCACGCGCGGGACGGGAGGAGGGCCTGGCCGCCCACGTCGTGCACTACCGCTACCGGGGCTGGAACGGCGCGGAGGCCCATCTCGCCCGCGACGCCGACTGGGCCGCCGACGAGGCCGTACGCCGCTACGGCGACGTGCCCGTGTGCCTGGCCGGCATCGGCATGGGCGGCCGGGCGGCGCTGCGCGCGGGCGGGCACGACGCCGTCAACTCGGTGCTGGCGATCGCCCCCTGGCTGCCCGACGAGGACGTGGCCGCGCCGCCCGAACCGGTGAAGCAGCTCGCCGGGCGGCAGGTGCTGATCGTGCACGGCACCAACGACGAACGCAGCGACCCCGAGCTGTCGTTCCGGCTGGCCTCCCGGGCGAAGAAGGCGAACCGCGCGGTGTGCCGGTTCGAGGTGCACTCCGACGGGCACGGGCTGCGCCACTACCGGGAGGAAGTCGCGGCGCTGGCCGAGGACTTCGTGATGGGCGCCCTGTTCGGCCGGCACTTCTCGCGGCCGGTGGAGGACGCCCTGGCCGCTCCCCCGCCGCTGGGTCTGCGGATGCCGCTCGCGGTGGGCTTCGGGAAGTCGTTACGGCGCTAGCCACCGCGGTCAGTCCGGCAGCAGGTGACCCCTCCTGGACAGCAGGAACCTCTTGAACGCCGCCACCGGCGGGGTGTCCGTGCGCCCCGCGAGCCAGGCCACGCCGATCTCCCGGGCCGCGCGCGGCGCCGTGACCGTCAGTTCCACCACGCCGGGGCGGGGCACGGCGGGCGGCGGCAGGAGGGCGACGCCGAGGCCGGCGGCGACCAGGCCCCGCAGGGTCTCGGCCTCCTCCCCCTCGAAGGCAACCCGGGGGCGGAAACCGGCCTCCTTGCACAGGGCATCGGTGATGCGGCGCAGTCCGTAGCCCGGCTCCAGGGTCACGAAGTTCTCGTCGGCGGCCTCGGCGAGGCGGATGCGCCGCCGGCCGGCCAGCGGATGGTCGGCGGGGACGACCAGGCGCAGCTTCTGCTCGTCCAGGCGGCGGGCGACCAGGTCGGGGGCGTCCGGGACGGGCGAGGTCAGGCAGAGGTCGAGTTCGCCGGCGCGCAGGCGCTCCAGCATGGCCTCGCCGTAGTTCTGGACGAGGCTGAAGCGGACCCGGGGGTGGTCGGCGCGGAAGGCGTGCAGCAGGCCGGGGACGGTCTCGGCGCCCATGGTGTGCAGGAAGCCGAAGGCCACCTTGCCGGTGGCCGGGTCGGCGTCCGCGCGGACCTCCTCGGCGGCCCGCTCGACCTCGGCGAGGGCGCGTTCCACGGAGCCGAGGAAGGTGCGCCCGGCGACGGTGAGCGCGAGGGTGCGGCCGCGGCGGACGAACAGGTCGACGCCCAGGTCCGCTTCGAGCCGGACCAGGGCCCGGGAGAGCGTCGACTGGGGGACGTTCATCTCCTGCGCGGCCCGGGTGACGTGCTCGGTCCGGGCCACGCCCGCGAAGTGCGCGAGGCGGGGCGCGAGCAGCGTGACGATGTCTTCCGTGTCACCGGACGGTGACAGACGCCCCTGTGAGCTTTGCTGATGCACCATGGGAACGATTATGACCATTCCATGCATTGGACGGATGAGTCGCGGGCTCCGTACGGTCACGGTATGACTCCCGCCGATACCGGGGCGTCCACCACCGTGGGCGCCGCCGTTTCCGTCTCCGCACCCGACGTCCCCGGCACACCCGACGTCCCCGACTCGCGCATGGCCCCGGGCGGCCCCGGCTACCGCCGGATGAGTCTCGCCCTCTTCCTCGCGGGCGTCGCGACCTTCGCGCTGCTCTACTCCACCCAGGCGCTGCTGCCGCTGATCTCCGGCGACATGGGCGTCACGGCGAGCGACGCGAGCTGGACGGTGGCCGCCGCGACCGGTGGTCTGGCGGTGTTCGTGCTGCCGATGAGCGCGCTGTCGGAGCGGTTCGGACGGCGTACGGTCATGACGGCCTCGCTCGCGGTCGCGGTGACCGTCGGGCTGCTGGTCCCCTTCGCCCCGTCGCTGCCGGCGCTGGTCGCGCTGCGCGCGGTGCAGGGCGCGGCGCTGGCGGGGCTGCCCGCCTCGGCGCAGGCCTACCTCGCGGAGGAGGTCACCCCGCGGGCGCTGGTCACGGCGATCGGTCTGTTCGTCGCGGGCAACAGCGTCGGCGGGATGAGCGGCCGGGTGATCACCGGCTGGGTCGCCCAGGAGTGGGGCTGGCGGGTCGCCGTCGGCGTGATCGGCGTGGTGGCGGTGGCGTGCGCGGTCGCCTTCCGGATGCTGCTGCCGGCGCCGAGGCACTTCACTCCGGGCTCGCTGCGTCCGGGGGTGCTGGCCCGCACGGTCCGCGACCACCTCGCCGACCCGCTGCTGCGCCGCCTGTACGCGATCGGCGCGCTGTTCATGACGGTGTTCGGCGGCGTCTACACGGTGATCGGCTACCGGCTGACGGAGGCGCCGTTCTCGCTGCCGCAGGGCGTCATCGGCTCGATCTTCCTGGTCTACCTGGTGGGCACGGTCTCGGCGTCCACCGCGGGCCGACTGGTGGGCCGCCTCGGCCGGCGCGGGGCGCTGTACCTGGGCGGCGGCACCACGGCGGCGGGCCTGCTGCTGTCGCTGGCCCCGTCCCTGCCGCTGGTCCTGCTGGGTCTGGTGCTGATCACGGCGGGCTTCTTCGCCGGGCACGCGGTGGCCTCCTCGGCGGTGAGCCGGACGGCCACGCACGGCCGGGCGCAGGCCTCCGCGCTGTACCAGTCCGCCTACTACATCGGCTCCAGCGCGGGCAGCACGGTCGGCGCGGTGGCCTTCCACTCGGGCGGCTGGGCCGGGACGGTCGGCGTGGGACTGCTGGCGGTGGTGGGCGTCGTGGCGATCACGGTGGCCGGCTCGCTGGCGGCGCGGCGCACGGGCGGGGGCGTGCCGGCGCGGGCCTGAGGGCACCGGGAACGCCGACCGGCACACCTCTTCGACCTGCGCGTTTCCCGACTCCACAGGCCATTGTCAGTCCCCTGCGGTAGCTTCCGAAGTGCGAGGCGCGAAGACGCGCACGACGGGACGGCCACAGGGGTGGGTGGACGATGACCAACGGCACCATGACGACGGAGCTGGATGCCGCGCTGGAGAAGCACCGGGTCGAGCTGACGGGGTACTGCTACCGGATGCTCGGCTCCTCCTTCGAGGCGGAGGACGCGGTGCAGGACACCCTGGTCCGCGCCTGGCGGAGCTACGAGAAGTTCGAGGGCCGCTCCAGCCTCCGCTCCTGGCTCTACCGCATCGCGACCAATGTCTGCCTGGACATGCTGACGGCGGGCAACAAGCGGGCCCGCCCGATGGACCTGACGGAGGCCACACCGCTGGCCCAGGCCGCCCTGTCCCCCCGCCCGGACCACACCTGGCTGGAGCCCATGCCGGACGCCCGTGTGCTGCCCTCGACCGCCGATCCGGCCGAGGCCGCGGTCGCCAAGGAGTCGGTGCGGCTCGCCTTCATGGCCGCGCTCCAGCAGCTGCCGCCCAAGCAGCGGGCGGTGCTGATCCTGCGCGAGGTGCTGGCGTGGCGGGCGAGCGAGGTCGCCGAGCTGCTCGGCACCACGGTCGCCTCGGTCAACAGCGCCCTGCAGCGCGCCCGCGCGACCCTCGCCGAGCGGGCGGAGCGCGGAGACGAGGCGGCGGTCTCGGACCCGTTGGACGAGGAGCAGCAGAAGCTCCTGGAGCGCTATGTCGCGGCCTTCGAGGGCTACGACATGACGGCGCTGACGGCGCTGCTGCACGAGGACGCCATCATGACGATGCCGCCGTTCGACCTGTGGCTGGCCGGCCCGTCGGACATCACCGGCTTCATGACGACCCTCGGCGCCGCGTGCGCGAACTCCCGGCTGGTGCCGGTCAACGCCAACGGGCTGCCGGCCTTCGCGCACTACAAGCCGGACCCGGAGGCCGGCGGTTACGCGCCGTGGGCCGTGCAGGTGCTGGAGATCTCAGACGGCCGCATCACCGGGTTCCACTGCTTCCTCGACACCAAGCGGTGGTTCCCGCTGTTCGACCTGCCGCTCCGTCTCGAAGCGGAGACCGACGAGGTCGAGAAGGGCGTGTAGCGCGGGGTCGGGGTCGCGCAGCCGGATGCGGCCCCCGGCCCGCCGGGCGGTGAGCTGCAGGCGGGCCAGCAGGTCGACGACGGCGAGCCCCGGCGGTCCCAGCCCGCCGACGTCGCAGACGACCACCCCGGCCCGGGTGCTTTCCATCAGCGCGCGCACCTCGTCGCAGAGCCGGGGTGTCTCCCCTCGGGAGACGGGCCCCGGCAGCACGAGTACGGCGGGTGTCACGGCGTCCACGTGCGGTAGACCCGGGGCGGTCCGGGAATTCATCGGTGCCCGCCATCAGAGATCACATTGACGTGCGCACTCCCTCCCCCGGAGGGTTTGCTGTATGCCCCACGCATCCTCTCCCCCCGCCGCGCCGTCCCCGCTCCGTCCGCTCGGCGGGGAGGTGCCGTGCAGGGGGTGCTGACCGGCTTCGCGGTGATCGCGGTCGTCATCGCCGTGGGGTACGTGCTGGGGGTGCGGGGCCACCTGGGCCCCCAGGGACGCGAGGTCCTGACCAAGCTCGCCTTCCACGTGGCCTCCCCCGCCCTGCTGTTCACCACCCTGGCGACGGCCGACCTGTCGGTGGTCTTCTCCAGCCGTCTGCTGGTCACGGCACTGTCCACGGCCGCGGTGGCCGGGGTCTTCGTCGCGGTGGGTGTCGCACGGCGCTGGGGCGCGGGCCGCACCACGATCGGCGCGCTCTGCTCCGGCTACGTCAACTCCGGCAACCTCGGCATCCCGATCGCCGTGTACGTCCTGGGGGACGCCTCGCTGGTGGCGCCGGTGCTGCTGTTCCAGCTGGTGCTGGTCACACCGGTGGCGGTGACGATCCTGGACCTGTCGGGAGGAGGCGGGAAGGGCCCGCTGTGGCGGCGGCTGTTGACGCCGGTGCGCAATCCGATAGCCGTCGGCTCGCTGGCGGGCGTCGCGGTGGCGGCGAGCGGGCTGCGCGTGCCGGCGCCGGTGATGGACCCGTTGACCCTGATCGGCAACATGTCGGTCCCGGCGGTCCTGCTGGCCTTCGGCATCGGCCTGTGCGGCTCCACGATGCCGCTGCGGGGCGTGGAACGGCGGCCCGTGCTGCTGGCGGTGGCGCTGAAGACGGTGGGGCAGCCGGCGGTGGCCTGGGCGCTGGCGGCGGGGGTCTTCGGACTGCGGGGCGCCCAACTCCTCGACGTGGTGGTGACGTCGGCGCTTCCGGCGGCGCAGAACCTGTACACGTACGCGTCGACGTACGGGGTGGGCGAGCGGCTGGCCCGGGACGCGATCCTGGTGTCGACGGTGGTCTCGGTGCCGGTGCTGGTGGGGGTGGCGGCGGTGTTGGGGTGAGTCAGCCTCCAGGGAACTCACAGGTGTGCAGCGTGCACCGGAAGGGAGCCGGCAACACGACCTGATCGCCTGCTTCCCCGGCGTACAGGACCCGATAGGTCTCGCCGTCGGGTTCGCCGTAGAGCGTGACCGTCGGGCCGCCCGGCGCCAGGCTGTCGATCAGGAGGTACAACGGGACGCCTGCCTGGGCGTAGCCCGCGAGCTTGTGGATCCGGTCGTTGGTCGCCGTGGCCGCGGAGACGATTTCCCCGACGAGTTCGGCCTTGGATGCGAGGATCAGCTGCTCGTCTCCCGCGCGCAGCAACGCCTCCGGCAGCAACGCCTCCGGCACCACAGCCAGGTCCGGCTCGAAGAGACCGAGTCGACCGGGCACGGCGAGCGGGAGACGCTGGTAGACGCCCCAGTCCTCCGGGACGACGTCGTAGAGGCGCCGTTGGACGCGTCCGGCAACGCCGTTGTGCGCGACGGATGAGAGGGGTGTGACCGTGATGAGGCCTTCGACGATCTCCACCTTGCAGCCCCTGGGGGCCTCTGTCCGACGCCAGACCCAGACGGTCTCGTCCCACACGTTGTCGGCCAGGACGTAGTCACCCTCGCATTCCCGCATCCGGACAGTGAACATGCCGAACGGGACCGGTGGAGGTCCACCGGTCCCGTTCACCCGATCGAGGAAACCCCTGGTCAGGCGATACGTTCCCGCACCACCGGCGAGGCGGTGAAGTCCGTGCCCGCCGGAGCGACGTCGTAGGAACCCTCCACCGCCGCGAGCGCGTACGCGAAGCGGTCCGGGGTGTCGGTGTGGAGGGTCAGGAGGGGCTGGCCCTCGGTGACCGTGTCGCCGGGCTTGGCGTGGAGTTCGACGCCCGCGGCGGCCTGCACCGGGTCCTCCTTGCGGGCGCGGCCCGCGCCCAGGCGCCAGGCGGCGACGCCGATGTCGTAGGCGTCGAGGCGGGTCAGGACGCCGGAGGCGCCCGCCTTGACGACGTGCTGCTCCTTCGACGTGGGCAGCGGGGCGTCCGGGTCGCCGCCCTGGGCCGCGATCATGCGGCGCCAGACGTCCATCGCGGAGCCGTCGGCGAGGGCCTTCGCCGGGTCGGCGTCGGGCAGGCCCGCCGCGTCCAGCATTTCGCGGGCCAGGGCGAGGGTCAGCTCGACCACGTCGGACGGGCCGCCGCCGGCCAGGACCTCGACCGACTCGCGGACCTCCAGGGCGTTGCCCGCGGTGAGACCGAGGGGGGTGGACATGTCCGTGAGGAGCGCGACCGTCTTCACGCCGTGGTCGGTGCCGAGGCCGACCATCGTGGAGGCCAGCTCGCGGGCGTCCTCGATGGTCTTCATGAAGGCGCCCGAGCCCACCTTCACGTCCAGCACCAGGGAGCCGGTGCCCTCCGCGATCTTCTTGGACATGATGGAGGAGGCGATCAGCGGGATCGCCTCGACCGTGCCGGTGACGTCCCGCAGGGCGTACAGCTTCTTGTCGGCGGGGGCCAGGCCGTCACCGGCCGCGCAGATCACCGCGCCCACCCCGTCCAGGACGTTCAGCATCTCCTCGTTGGAGAGGAGGGCGCGCCAGCCGGGGATCGACTCCAGCTTGTCCAGGGTGCCGCCGGTGTGGCCGAGGCCGCGGCCGGAGAGCTGCGGGACGGCCGCGCCGCACGCCGCCACCAGGGGCGCCAGCGGCAGGGTGATCTTGTCGCCGACGCCGCCCGTGGAGTGCTTGTCGGCGGTCGGGCGGGACAGGGACGAGAAGTCCATGCGCTCGCCGGAGGCGATCATCGCGGCGGTCCAGCGGGCGATCTCGCCGCGGTTCATGCCGTTGAGCAGGATCGCCATCGCGAGCGAGGACATCTGCTCGTCGGCCACCGCGCCGCGCGTGTAGGCGTCGATGACCCAGTCGATCTGCTCGTCGCTGAGTTCGCCGCGGTCACGCTTGGTGCGGATGACGGAGATGACGTCCATGGCCATACCTGGCTTTCCTTACGGGGTGCGGGGGGTTACTTGGTGAGGTGGTCGGGGCCGAAGGCCTGCGGGAGCATCCGGGACAACGGGAGGATCCCCTCCGGCGTCTCCAGCAGCAGCTCCGGGCCGCCGAACTCGTACAGCAGCTGCCGGCAGCGGCCGCACGGGACGAGGACCGCCCCGTGGCCGTCGACGCAGACGAAGTGCGTCAGCCGGCCGCCGCCGGTCAGCTGGAGCTGGGAGACGAGCCCGCACTCGGCGCACAGGCCGATGCCGTAGCTGGCGTTCTCGACGTTGCAGCCGGTGACGGTGCGCCCGTCGTCGACCAGGGCGGCGGCGCCGACGGCGTACCCGGAGTACGGGGCGTAGGCCCGGGCCATCGCCTCGCGGGCCGCGGTGCGCAGCGCGCCCCAGTCGACGTCCGTCACTTGCCCTGTCCCTTCCGGTACTGCATGCCGTTCGCCTTCGGCATCCGCAACCGCTGGGCGGACAGCGCGAGGACGACGAGGGTGACGACGTACGGCGTGGCGGAGACGACCTGGTTGGGGACGTCGTCGGTGCCGGCGTACCAGGCGAAGACCAGGGCGCCGACGAGGGCCGTGATCGCGGCCTTGACGTACTTCTTGCGGATCGCCAGCCAGATGGCGCCGGCGATCAGCAGCAGCGCGCCGAGCAGCAGCAGGGCGTGCACGTTGGCGGAGCCGCCGCGCAGGTTGAGGCTGTCGGTGTAGCCGAAGAGGCCGGCGCCGACGGCGAGGCCGCCCGGCATCCAGTTGCCGAAGATCATGGCCGCGAGGCCGATGTAGCCGCGGCCGCTGGTCTGGCCCTCCAGGTAGAAGGGGTTGGCCACGATGGAGAGGAAGACGCCGCCGAGGCCGGCCAGGCCGCCGGAGATGATCACGGCGAGGTACTTGTACTTGTAGACGTTGACGCCGAGGGACTCGGCGGCGACCGGGTTCTCGCCGCAGGAGCGCAGGCGGAGGCCGAACGGGGTGCGCCACAGGATGTACCAGCTGGCCGGGATCAGCGCGACGGCGATCAGGGTCAGCCAGGACACGTGGGTGACCAGGCCGCCGAGCAGGCCCGCGATGTCGGAGACGAAGAACCAGTGCTGGTCGTTGAGGCTCTTCAGGCCGTCGGAGAGGCCCGGCACCGAGAAGTGGCCCAGCGAGTCGACCGGCGGGGACTGCTTGGCGGAGCCGCCCTGGTGGCCCTCGAAGGCGAGCGGGGCCAGGTAGCGGGTAGCGCCGAGGGCGAGGATGTTGATGGCCACGCCGGAGACGATGTGGTTGACGTTGAAGGTGATCGTCACGATGGCGTGCAGCAGGCCGCCGAGGCAGCCGCCGACGATGCCGACCAGGACGCCGGTCCACGGGCCCCACTGGAAGCCGGCCCAGGCACCGAACCAGGTGCCGAGGATCATCATGCCCTCGAGGCCGATGTTGACGACGCCCGCGCGCTCGGCCCACAGACCGCCGAGACCGGCGAGACCGATCGGCACGGCGAGCTGCAGCGCCGTGGACATCTGGCTGACGTTGGTGATGCCGTTGGCGCCGGTGATCAGGCGGACGATGGAGGTCAGTGCCAGGGCACCGGCGATGATCAGCAGCAGGACGGGCAGCGAGATCCGGCGGCCGGCCGGGGCCCCGTGCTCCAGCGTGGGCTGGTTGAGGTCGGTTGCGGTGGTCATCGGCCAGCCACCTCCTTCTTGGTGTTGTCGGTGGCGCCGAGGACGTGACCGGCGGCCAGCTCCGCGCCGACGCGGCGCTGCTGGCGGCGCAGGCCCCACTCGCGGACGGCCTCGTAGGAGACGACGACCGAGAGGACGATCAGGCCCTGCATGATGACCGCGATCTCCTTGTCGTAGCCGTGGAAGTCCAGCTCGGGGCTGGCCTTGTCGAGCCAGGCCCACAGCAGGGCGGCGAAGGCGATGCCGACGGGGCTGTTGCGGCCGAGCAGGGCGATGCCGATGCCGAGGAAGCCGATGCCGGTGGGGAAGTTGAGGCTGTAGGTGTGGGTGTCGCCGAGGAGGATCGGCAGGCCCGCGAGACCGGCGAGGCCGCCGGAGATCAGCATGGCGGTCAGGACCATGCGCTTGGGGTCGACACCGCTGGCCGCGGCGGCCGACTCGGAGGCGCCGGAGGCGCGCAGGTCGAAGCCGAAGCGGGTGCGGTTGAGGACGACCCAGTAGCCGATGCCGAGAAGGACGGCGAGGATGACCAGTCCGTAGATCTCGCCGGCGGCCCCCATGTCGATGCCGGGGATCCAGCCGGACTCGTGCATCTCACCGGTGGTGTTGTTGTTGCCGATCTTGACGCCGAAGACGTCGGGCAGCCACAGGTAGCCGATGACGGAGGTCGCGATGGCGTTCAGCATGATCGTCGCGACGACCTCGCTGACGCCCCGGGTGACCTTGAGGACGCCGGCGATGCCGGACCAGAAGGCGCCGGTGAGGACGGCGGTCAGCAGGAGCAGCGGGATCTGGAGGAAGGCGGGGAGGTTCGCGTGGGCGCCGACGATCGCGGCCATCATGGCGGCGAACTGGTACTGGCCGTCGACACCGATGTTGAACAGGTTCATCCGGAAGCCGATGGCCACCGCCAGGGCCGCGATGTAGTACATCGACGCCTGGTTGATGATCAGGACCTGGATGTCGGAGAACCCGGCCTGCTCGAACATCAGGGCGAACGGTTCGACCGGGTTCTTGCCCGAGGCGATCAGGACGATCGCGCTGAGCACGAAGGCCACGGCGAGCGCGATGACCGGTCCGGCCACCGCGAGGAGCACGCGCTCCTTGTCGAACTTCTTCATCAGCGGGCCTCGTCTTCCGCGCCCGGGCCGCCGTCGGCCGGGGTCTCTTCGTGTTCGAGGTGTCCGGAGGCGGCGCCGGTCATCGCCGAGCCCAGCTCCTCGGGGGTGATGGTGGCCGGGTCGGCGTCCGCGACCAGCTTGCCGTCGTAGATCACGCGGAGGGTGTCGGACAGGCCGATCAGCTCGTCCAGGTCGGCGGAGATCAGGAGGACGGCCAGGCCCTCGCGGCGGGCCTCGCGGATGTGGTCCCAGATCGCGGCCTGCGCGCCGACGTCCACACCGCGGGTGGGGTGGGCGGCGATGAGGAAGCGCGGCTTGTGGCTCATCTCGCGGCCGACGATCAGCTTCTGCTGGTTGCCGCCGGACAGGGAGGCGGCGGTGACGTCGATGCCGGGGGTGCGGACGTCGTACGTCTCGACGATGCGGCGGGTGTCCTCCTGGGAGCCCTTCGGGTCCAGCCAGACGCCCTTGCTGTTGGGCTTCTCGGTGACGTGGCCGAGAATGCGGTTCTCCCAGAGGGGTGCCTCCAGGAGCAGTCCGTGGCGGTGGCGGTCCTCGGGGATGTAGCCGACACCCTGCTCGCGGCGCTTGCGGGTGGGCAGCGCGGTGATGTCCTCGTCGAGGAAGCGGATGGTGCCGGAGTCGGCGTGGCGCAGACCGATGAGCGCGTCGACCAGCTCGGTCTGGCCGTTGCCCTCGACGCCGGCGATGCCCAGCACCTCGCCGGCGTGGATGGTGAAGGAGATGTCGTCGAGGAGCGCCTTGCCGCCGGGGGCCGCCAGTCGCAGCTTGTCGACGGAGAGGACGGCGCGGTCGGTGACCGTGGACTCGGCGGTCTCCGGGGTGGGCAGCTCGCTGCCGACCATCAGCTCGGCGAGCTGGCGCGGGGTGGTCTCGGACGGGACGGCGGTGCCGACCGTGGTGCCGCGCCGGATGACGGTGATGTCGTCGGCGACGGAGAGGACCTCGCCCAGCTTGTGGGAGATGAAGATGACGGACAGGCCCTCGGCCTTCAGCTCGCGCAGGTTGTCGAAGAGGGCGTCGACCTCCTGCGGGACCAGGACGGCGGTGGGCTCGTCGAGGATCAGCGTGCGGGCGCCGCGGTAGAGGACCTTGAGGATCTCCACGCGCTGGCGGGCGGCGACGCCCAACTCCTCGACCAGGCGGTCGGGCTCGACGCCGAGGCCGTAGCGCTCGGAGATCTCCTTGATCCGGCGGCGGGCCTTGGCGCCGATGCCGTACAGCTTCTCGCTGCCGAGGACCACGTTCTCCAGGACCGTGAGGTTGTCGGCGAGCATGAAGTGCTGGTGGACCATGCCGATGCCGCGCACGATGGCGTCGGCGGGCGAGGAGAAGCTCACCTCCTCGCCGTCGATCGTGATCGTGCCCTCGTCCGGCTTCTGCATGCCGTAGAGGATCTTCATCAGGGTCGACTTGCCGGCGCCGTTCTCGCCGACGAGGGCGTGGACGGTGCCCTTGCGGACGGTGAGGTGGATGTCGTGGTTGGCCACGACACCGGGGAACCGCTTGGTGATCCCGGCGAGCTCGACGGCGGTCACCGATTCGTTGACCGCCGCTTTGGCCGGAGGGCTGCTGGACGCGTTGATGGCGCACTCTCCTGGGGACGGGGGCCGTCTACGCGCGTAGCGCCCCTACGGCATCTAAAAGCGGCGGCGGCACATCGACACGACGGGGTACGGGGAGGGGCCTGGGGGCGCCCTCCCCGTACCCCGTCGAGCGGTGCGACCACCGCGGTTACACGCTGTTCGAGGTACTGCTGGTGATCAGCTGCTCTTGACCTTGATCTCGCCGCTGACGATCTTCTCCTTGGCCGTCTTGATGGCTTCCTGGAGTTCGGCGTTGTCCGCGAACTTCGGGTTGGAGTTCGAGAGGCCGACCTCGCCGGACTTCAGATCGCCCCGAACGATACCGGTCTCGGGCTTGCCGTCCTCGACCGACTTCGCCAGGTTGTAGACCGCCTTGGCGACGTCCTTGGTGGCCGAAGTCAGGATCCAGTCCTTGTACTTCGCGAGGGCTTCCTGCTTGTACTGGTCGGAGTCGACGCCGATCGCCCACACCTTGTTGGCGGCGGCGGCCTCGATGACGCCCTGACCGGAGAGACCGGCGGCCGCGTAGACGACGTCGGCCTTCTTCTCGATCTGGCCCTCGGCGGCGGTCTTGCCCTTGTCGGGGCTGGAGAAGCCGCCCTCCTCCGCGGTCTGCGTCAGGTACTGCGAGACGACCTTGACCTTGGGGTTGGTGTCCTTGACGCCCTGCTCGTAGCCGGCCTGGAACTTGTGGATCAGCGGGATGTCCACGCCGCCCACGAAGCCGACCGTGTTGGTCTTGGTGCTCTTGGCCGCGGCGACACCGGCGAGGTAGGAGGCCTGCTCCTCGTTGAAGACGAGGTCGGCCACGTTCTTCGCCTCGATCGTGGCGTCGTCCACGATGCCGAAGGTGGTGTCCGGGTACTTCTCGGCGGCGCTCTTCAGCGCGGCGGCGTACGCGTAGCCGACGCCGACGACCGGGTTGTAGCCCTGCTTGGCCAGCGAGACCAGGCGCTGCTCCTTGTCGGCGTCGGTCTCGCCGTCGGTGGGCTCGACGTCGGCGGTCTCGTAGCCGAACTCCTTCTTCGCCTGCTCCAGGCCCGCGTACGCGGCGTCGTTGAAGGACTGGTCGCCCTTGCCGCCGACGTCGTAGGCGATGGCGAGACCCTTGTCGCCCTTGGACTCCGACCCGGAGGAGGTCGAGGTGCCGCCGCAGGCGGAGAGGGCGAGGGCCAGGGAGGCGGTCGCTGCGCCTGCGACCGTGATCCGGGAAATCCGGCGCATGTCTGGTGCTCCTGTCGTACAAGCGCCGGGGACGGTTCGGCTACGGCGCTGGCTTCGCCGCAGATTAACGCGCGTAGACCTGCCTGAAAACCCCTTCTGTCCTTCTTGTTATCCGCCCGTGAGCAAGGGGGCGCGGACGGGGGCCGGAGGCTTGCCGGATGCAAACGGGGGGTGGCGGAGGGTGACGCCGGCACGCGGAAGCGGGCGGGCGCCCCGAGGACGCCCGCCCGCTTCCGGTGGTTCCGCGCACCGCCGTGCGGGGCTACTCCGTCCGGACCTTGATGGAGCCGGAGATGATGCCCTCCTTGGCCTTGGCCACGGCGTCCGTCAGGCCCGGGACCTCGGCGTACTTCGGGTTGGCGTCCGACAGGCCCACGCCGTCCGACTTCAGGTCGAAGGTCTGGACACCGCTCAGCGGCTTGCCGTCCTCGACCGACTTCGCCAGCGCGTACACCGCGCCGTCGATGTCCTTCAGGGCGGAGGTCAGGATGTAGTCCTTGTACGCCGCCAGGGCTTCCTGCTCGTACTGGTCGGAGTCGACGCCGATCGCCCAGACCTTCGCCTTGGCGGCGGCCTCGATGACGCCCTGGCCGGAGAGGCCGGCGGCCTGGTAGACGACGTCGGCCTTCTTCTCGATCTGGCCCTCGGCGGCGGCGCGGCCCTTGTCCGGGCTGGAGAAGCCGCCCTCCTCGGCGGTCTGCGTCAGGTACTGCGAGACGACCTTGACCTTGGGGTTGGTGTCCTTGACGCCCTGCTCGTAGCCGGCCTCGAACTTGTGGATCAGCGGGACGTCGACACCGCCGACGAAACCGACCACGTCGGTCTTGGTGGCCTTGGCCGCGGCCACGCCCGCGAGGTAGGACGCCTCGTTCTCGGCGAAGACGAGGGACGCGACGTTCTTGCCCTCGACCACGGAGTCCACGATGCCGAAGGTGGTGTCCGGGTACTTCTCGGCGATGGCCTTCATGGCGGGCCCGTAGGCGAAGCCGACGCCGATGACCGGGTTGTAGCCCTGCTTCGCGAGCGAGGCGAGGCGCTGCTCCTTGTCGGCGTCGGTCTCGCCCTCGGTGGGCTCGATGTCGGCGGTCTTGTAGCCGAACTCCTTCTGGGCCCGCTCCAGGCCCGCGTAGGCGGCGTCGTTGAAGGACTGGTCGCCCTTGCCGCCGATGTCGTAGGCGATGGCGAGGCCCTTGTCGTCCTTGCCGCCCTCGTCACCGCTGTTGCTTTCGCTGCTGGTGCCGCCGCAGGCCGTGGCGGCGAGTGCGAGCGACGCGACCCCCACCGCGACGCGGGTCAGTCTCGATATCCGACGCATCTGAAGTTCCCCATTCTCCAAAGCCCCGCAGCGGGTGCTCGGTTCGGCGCACATTAACGCGCGTAGAAACTCCTGGGAACGGGGTTCCGCAGCGCCGTTATCCATTCGTGCCGCTGGCCGGTTACGGCCCTGTGAACGACCGGAACGAACGGGAGCGAACGGTGTGTCCGGGCATGCCGCGCGAGCTCGTGCGCTTGTGCATCAGGCTGCCCCCGGCCCGACGGGGCCGCAACCCGGGCGGGCCGGGGGCGCCGCCGCCGGTCACTGCACGGCGTCGATCAGCGCCGCCGCGGTGAACATCTCCACGCCGACGGTGATGGCGTGCTCGTCCACGTCGAAGTCGCCCTGGTGCAGGTCGCGGATGACGCGCTCGCCGGGCGGGCGGACGCCGAGGCGGGCCATGGCGCCGGGCACGTGCTCCAGGTACCAGGAGAAGTCCTCGCCGCCGAGGCTCTGCTCGGTGCTCTCCACGGAGTCCGTGCCGCGCCGGGCGACCATGGCGGCCTGGAGCAGCTCGGTGCTGGTGACCTCGTTGACGACCGGGGGCACACCGCGGACGTAGGTGATCTCGGACTTGGCGCGGTAGAGGTTGGCGATCTCGTCGATGGCGCCGACCACCAGGTCGGGGGCCTGGCGCCAGGCGTCGAGGTCGAGGCAGCGCACGGTGCCGGCGAGTTCGGCGTGCTGCGGGATGACGTTCGGGGCGTGGCCGGACTCGATCCGTCCCCAGGTCAGGGCGAGGCCGCTGCGGCTGTCCACGCGCCGGGCGACGAGCGGGGGCACGTCGGTGACGACCCGGGCGGCGGCTGTGACGAGGTCGGTGGTGAGATGCGGGCGGGCGGTGTGGCCGCCGGGGCCGTCGAGGGAGATCTCCAGCCGGTCGCAGGCGGAGGTGATGGGGCCGACCCTGAGGCCGATCCTGCCGGCGTCCACCCGGGGGTCGCAGTGCACCGCGAGGATGCGGCGCACCCCGTCGAGCGCGCCGCCCTCGATGGCGTCGGCGGCGCCGCCGGGCAGCACCTCCTCGGCCGGCTGGAAGACCAGGCGCACGGGCCGGGGCAGCAGGCCCTGCTCGTGCAGCGCGGCGAGCACCAGCCCGGTGCCGAGGACGACGGTGGTGTGCACGTCGTGGCCGCAGGCGTGGGCGCGGTCGGGCACGCGCGAGCGGTACGCGCACTCGCTCTTGGTGTCCGGGATGGGCAGGGCGTCGATGTCGGCCCGCAGGGCGAGCATGCGGGGGCCGCCGGTCCACCGGCCCGACTCGGTGTTGGTGCCGATGTCGCAGACGAGCCCGGTCCCGACGGGGAGCACCCGCGGCTTGAGACCGGCCCGCTCGAGCCGTTCCTTGATCGCGGCGGTGGTGCGGAACTCCTGGTTGCCCAGCTCGGGGTGCATGTGCAGGTCACGGCGGAAGGCGACCAGCTCGGCGCGGAGCGCCTCCGGCAGGGTGCCGGGCAGCACCGCTTCCCCGGACGGGTCGGCCTCGGTCTCTCGGGACAGGGACATCAGTTGCTTCACCCTCTGAAGGGTAGGACGCCGGGGCGGTCAACTGTCCCACGATCAACAAAAGTTCAGCCCGTCAGGGGAAGAAAAGTTGGCCGCACGGCGCATGGCTCTCAACGGGGGTGGGTACACTCACCCGTCTTTTGGCCTCGGCACCCGGTTCCGTCTTTCCTGTTCACTTGCTTCCTTCACGCATACCACGGTACGGCCGGACCACGCCGGGGCTGTCCGCGTGACGTGCCGGGAAGCGTCCCCGGTGGCCCGGCCGGGACCGGCTACCCGGCGGGTGCCTCCGCCGACAGGCGGTGCTACCCGGCGGGTGCCACCGCCGACAGGCGGTGCACGTCGCGGGCCGAGCCCGTCACGCCGTTCAGGAAGCCGCGGGCCCGGGGGGAGGCGTGCTGGGTGAGCCAGGCGGGGTCGATGTCGCAGACGGCGACGCGGACCTCGGTGCCGGCCAGGGCGAGCGGGAGGGTGTGGACGACCGTGGAGGGGAAGCTGAGGACGGTGCGGCCGATCGGGCCGCGGCGGGCGATCAGTTCCAGGGGGAGGTCGGGGCGGACGATCTCCAGGCCGGTCTCCACGGCCAGCCGGTGGAGCTTCTCGGCGCTCTCGCGGCGGTGGGCGAAGTAGCGGGCCGCGCCGTGGGCCCTCGCCAGGGCGCGTACGGCGTCCAGGTAGCGGTCGGCGTCCACGACACCGGTCTCCACCAGCGACGTGCCGACCATGTCGGCGCCCTTGGTGATGCGGGGCGGGCCGAAGCGGGCGCGGGTCCAGGCGAAGTCGTTGGCGGTGACGGTGACGCCGTCGGGGATGTCCTCGATCGGCATCGAGGAGAAGACGGAGACCTGGCGGTCGGGGGTCGGGGTCAGGCGGTGGCGGGCGGAGCGGGAGACGGGGGCGAAGAGCAGGTCGCGGGGGCCGGGGCGGCTGCCCTTGCGGTGCCAGCGGACCAGGCGCTCGCCGTGCGCCAGTTGGGTGACGAACTCCATCGTGGCCGTGCCGTCGTCGACGACGACGAGGTCGTGGGCGCGGGTGATGGTCAGGAGCAGTTGGACGTAGCGGGAGAACGGGTCGCCCATGACGATCCGGTCGGCCTGGCGCAGCGCGGAGGCCAGGCCGCCCACCGTGCGGAAGGGGGCGGTGGCACCGCCGCGCGCCTCCTCCCAGCGGATCTCGTGCCCTTCCCGCCGGGCCAGTTCCGCCATCCGGCGGAGCTGGCCCCGGGTCATGGGATCGACCGGGGACAGGACCACGAGGGTGAGCTCCGCGCCGGGTGCGCGGGTGTGCGCCCACTCCAGCACGTTCAGCAGTTGTACCGGGCTCTCGACGAAGGCGAGAGTGCGGGGGCCGGCGTTCCCGGCGCGGGGGCTCATCGGTGTGGGACCGTCCCGTGGTGAGGGCGTGGTGGGGTGTCGGGCCGGGTGGTCAGACGGTGACCGGCTCGCCCGCGGCGGCGGCGATCTCGGCCTCGGCGACGACACCGGGGACGCGGCGCAGCTTCTTCATCGGGCCCAGCTCGGAGTCGTAGACCTTCTTGACGCCGTCGCCGAGGGACGCCTCGATGGTGCGGATGTCGCGGACCAGGCGGGTCAGGCCCTGCGGCTCGACGGAGGCGGCCTGGTCGGAGCCCCACATGGCGCGGTCGAGGGTGATGTGGCGCTCGACGAAGGTGGCGCCGAGGGCGACGGCGGCGAGCGTGGTCTGCAGGCCGGTCTCGTGGCCGGAGTAGCCGATCGGGACGTTCGGGTACTCCTGCTGGAGGGTGTTGATGACGCGCAGGTTCAGCTCCTCGGCCTGCGCCGGGTAGGTCGAGGTGGCGTGGCACATGAGGATGTTGTCGCTGCCCAGGACCTCGACCGCGTGGCGGATCTGCTTCGGGGTGGACATGCCGGTGGAGAGGATGATCGTGCGGCCGGTGGCGCGCAGGGCGCGCAGCAGCTCGTCGTCGGTGAGCGAGGCGGAGGCGACCTTGTGGGCGGGGACGTCGAACTTCTCCAGGAAGGCGACGGCCTCGGTGTCCCACGGGGAGGCGAACCAGTCGATGTTCTTCGACTTGCAGTACTCGTCGATCTGCCGGTACTCGTCCTCGCCGAACTCCACGCGGTGGCGGTAGTCGATGTACGTCATCCGGCCCCACGGGGTGTCGCGCTCGATGTCCCACTGGTCGCGCGGGGTGCAGATCTCCGGGGTGCGCTTCTGGAACTTGACGGCGTCGCAGCCGGCCTCGGCGGCCACGTCGATCAGCTTGAAGGCGTTCTCGAGGTCGCCGTTGTGGTTGATGCCGATCTCGCCGGTGATGTAGACGGGGCGGCCGGGGCCGGCCTCGCGCGTACCGAAGGTGCGGATGCGGGAGTTGGTGCTCATGGCGGGGATTTCCTTACTCGGGCTGGGTGATCGTGGGGGATTCGAGGGAGACGGGTACGTCGGGGAAGTCGGGTACGTCGAGTGAGGGGCCGAGGATCCAGCTCGCGATCTCCCGGATGGCGCCGTCACCGCCGGGGACGGTGGTGACCGCGCGGGCCGCGCCGCGTACGACGTCGTGGGCACTGGCGACCGCCACGGGCCAGCCGACGAGGGCGAAGCACGGGAGGTCGTTGACGTCGTTGCCGACGTAGAGCACGCGTTCGGGCGCGATGCCCTGTTCCTCGCACCACTGCTTGAGGGCGAGGTCCTTGCGGTCGATGCCGTGCAGCACGGGGAGCTTGAGCTTGCGTGCGCGGGCGGCGACGACCGGGTTCTGTTCCGTGGACAGGATGAGCATCGTCAGGCCGCTGCGGCGCAGCGCGGCGATGCCGAGTCCGTCGCCGCGGTGCACGGAGACGAACTCCCGTCCCTCGGAGTCGATCAGCACCCGGTCGTCGGTCTGGGTGCCGTCGAAGTCGAGGACCACGGCGTCGATGTCGGCCGCGGTCGGCAGGGCGCCGGGCCGGGCGGCGTCGAAGAGGGGCGCCAGGGCGCGGGCGCGGGCCAGGTCGTGCGGGTCGTCGATCTCCAGGACGCGGGCCGGGTCGGTGCGGACCAGTTCGGTGCGGCCGAAGAAGCGGTGCCGGTGCTCCCGGAAGCCGGCGGCGGCCATGGCGTAGGCGGCGCCGGTCTCCAGCAGGTCCTGGGGGCGGTCCTGGCGGCGGGGGCGGTGGGACTTGTCGTGGTTGACGCCGTGACCGCCCGCCTCCGGGCCGTCCTCGTCGGCGCCGTCGCGCCAGACGAAGCCGTGGAACGGGGCGACGGTGACCGCGGTGTCGGCGCCGTTCTCGGCGACCGCCGCGGCCACCCCGTCGATGTCCTCGCGGACGATGAAAGGGCTGGTGCACTGCACGAGCAGCACCACGTCCACGGGGGCGCCGTGCAGGGCCTCGTGGGAGTCCATGGCGTGCAGGACGGCCGCCTCGGAGGTGGCGGTGTCGCCGGCGATGGCGGCGGGCCGCAGCACGACCTCGGCGCCGGCCTCGCGGGCGGCGGCGGCGATGGCCTGGTCGTCGGTGGAGACCACGACGTCGGTCACGAGACGGGCGGCCCGGCACTCGCGCACCGCGCGGGCCACCAGCGGGACACCGCCGACGGGGGCAAGGTTCTTCGCGGGCACGCCCTTGGAGCCGCCGCGCGCGGGGATCACCGCGAGCACGCGGCGCATCGCAGCGCCTCGGCCCGCTTCCGGGTGGGACATGGGGTCTGCTCCTTGGGCAGGGGACGCCGGTGGCGCGGAGGTCTGGGGAAGAGCCGGGGCCCCGGATATCGGCGTGCTCACAGCTCCCCCATCCGCCGGATCACCGGGGCGACGCGCTGGACGCCGTGGCGGTAGGCGCCGCGGGCGGCCCTGCGGACGACCTGGCGGACCGGGCCGGGTGCCCGGTCGGCGGCGGGGGCGCCCGGCAGCGGGGTGCCGTCGGGGGCGAGGTGGTGGCGGGCGAGGATGCCGGGGAGGTATCCGGGGGCGGTGACGGTGGTGTAGTACGGGGCGAGCGGGGGCAGACCGCCGGGACAGCCGCGCAGGGCGGCGATGCGCTCCCGGGCCCGGTCGAAGGCGGTCTCGTAGGCGCCGCCCTCGGCCGCCACGCCCTGCCGGGCGACCCACTCGGTGTCCGGCACCGGGCGGTGGCCCTGGTCGAGCTGGTCCCAGGAGGCGAGGCAGCCGGAGCCGACGAAGTGGTGGTTGCCGAGCGCCTCGCGCACACCGAGGTCGGTCAGTACGGCCGTCGGGATGCGGCGGTGCAGGGACTCCAGGGCCGCCGTGGAACTGACGGTGACCAGAAGGTCGGTGCGGTCCAGGACCTCGCCCATGTGGCCGTAGACCAGGCGGAAGTTGGGCGGCGGGTCGGCCCGCTGCACCAGCTTCTGGTACGGCAGCTCCTCGATGTGGGTGGTGTGCTCGCCGGGCTTGGAGCGCAGCTTGAGGACGACCTCCCGCTCCGGGTGCCGGCGGGCGTGCCGGATCAGCCGTTCGAGGAGGTACGTACGGTCCCTGCGGTTGTCCGGCACGGAGGGCTGGGCGGCGAAGACCACCGTGTACGGGCGGTCGTCCCCGTCGGGCTCACCGGCGTAGGCGGATCCGCCCAGGAAGGGCAGGGCGACCTCGGTCACCGCGGAGGCGTCGGCGCCGACCCCCTCGTACACCGCGCGGAAACGCTCCGCGTCCTGGCGGGAGTTGGCGAGGACGACGTCGGCGCCGTGGCGCAGCAGCAGGCCGTCGGCGAGCTTCTCGTAGACGACGCCGACGTAGCCGGTGACGACCACGGGCCGGTCGGCGCGGTCCTGCCAGACGCGTCCCAGGCCGTGCAGCATCGCCTGGACGCCGCCGCCCACCAGGGCGAGGACGAGGACGTCGTAGGAGTCCTCGCCGGTCGCGTCGCCCATGGCGCGCAGGAACTCGACGGCGGTCACCTCGCGGAGCGAGTCCGCGGTGACGCCGACTTCCCGCAGCTGGCGGGGGGTCGGGGTGGCTCGGCCGCGCAGGAGGTATCCGTCGAGACGGATCTCCGTGTCCTCGGGGGACTCGGCGGGATCGGGACTGATGCGGCTCGCGGTGAGCGCGCCCCATTTCCACCGGGTGTCGGAGTCCGCCAGGACGGCGACTCGCAGGGCCTTCGTTGCACTTGCTGGCACGCCGTAGACGCTAGGAATCGATTTCTAGGAACCGCCCAACCGGAATCCAACAAATGGTGAACAGCACATCGCCGAATGGGTGATCGGCTCGTCCGGCGCCCGTAAAAATGTTCGCTTCACTGCTTCGCCACGCCGCGTTCACCTCGACTCAAGGTGCGGGTAAATCCGAATGCCGGACCGCCGCATAACGTCTGCGACGTGCCCAAGCTCTCCGTCATCGTGCCGTTCTACAACGTGCGGCAATACGCACCAGACACCCTGCGGAGTCTGCTCGCCAACGCGCGGGACGACTTCGAGTTCATTCTCGTCGACGACTGCTCCACCGACGGGACCGTGGACCTCCTCGCCCGCGCCGAGCGGGAGCTGCCGGGGGCGGTGCTGGTCATACACGAGAGGAACGGCGGACTGGCCACCGCCCGCAACACCGGCATCGACCGGGCGCGCGGCGAGTACCTCACCTTCCTGGACGGCGACGACTGGCTGGCGCCGGGCCACTGCGCCCGTCTGGTGGACGCGATCGAACGGCTGGACGTCGACTTCGTGCGCACCGACCACGTGCAGTGCACGGGACGGGCCCGCACCCTGCACCGGGTGCCGCACGGCCGCCGCAACACCCCGCTGCGTCCCCGCGACGCGATCCTGCCCGCGCACCGGACCACCTCCGTCGACTACGCCTACGCGTGGGCCGGCGTCTACCGCCGCGGGCTGGCCGAGCGCGGCCTGCTGCACTTCACCGACGGGCTGCGCACGGCCGAGGACCGGCCGTGGATCTGGAAACTGCACCGGGAGGCGGAGTCGTTCGCCGTGACCGGACTGCTCGGCGTCTTCTACCGGCGCGGGGTCGCGTCCTCGCTCACCCAGATCGGTGACGTCCGCCAGCTCGACTTCGTCCGCGCCTTCGACGAGGTCCTGGCGGGGGCGGCCGGGGACCCGGACGCCGCGCGGCTGGTGCCGAAGGCGGTGCGCACGTACTGCGCGATCATCTCCCACCACCTCGGTGCGATCGAGAGGTTCGAGCCCGCCGTGGCCCGGCAGCTGAAGGCGATGAGCGCGGCGGCGCTCGGGCGGATGCCGCAGGACGCGCTCGACGAGGTGCTGGACTCGATGGACGCCGAGCGCGCCACGCGGCTGCGCCGGCTGCGGCGCCGCGCGGGGGCGGCCCGGCGGGAAGCGGAGGCGGCGGCGTGACCACGCAGATCTTCCTGGCCTCGACGCTGTACGGCACGGCCACGCTCGCCGCGGCCCTGGACTCCGGCTGCTTCGACGCGGCCGACCGGCGCGTCCTGCTGGTCTCCAACAACGCGGCGACGCCCGAGACGACGCCGGCCGTGGACGCGATGCCGGGCTTCGAGCAGCTGCGGGGACGGTTCGACGACGTGGTGTCGTGGAACGAGGCCGTCTTCCCCTTCCACCCCTCCGACTGGTCGCCCCGCCCGGGGGACGTGCCGCTGTGGGAGCGTCATCTGCGGCTGGCCTGGGGGCTCGGCGACGACGACGTGGCGCTGGCCGTGGAGTCGATCCAGGTGCACCCGGCGCTGGGCGTGGCGCAGATCTTCACGGACGCGCCGCTGACCGTCTACGCGGACGGGCTGATGAGCTACGGGCCCACCCGCACCAAGCTCGCCCCGCTGGTCGGCACGCGGGTGGAGCGGCTGCTCCACCTGGACCTGGTGCCGGGGCTGACTCCGCTGCTGCTGTCGGAGTTCGGCGTGGCGCGGGAGGTCGTGCCGGCCGCGGCGTTCACGAAGGTGCTGGCCGAGATGGCGGGCACCGGTGCCGGGCTGCCCGACGTGGAGGGACCCGCGGTCCTGCTCGGCCAGTACCTGTCGGCGCTCGGTGTCCTCACGGCCGAGGAGGAGGAGCGGCTGCACGTGCGGATGCTGACGGGCGTCGCCGCGCTCGGGCACACCCGCGTGGTGTTCAAGCCGCACCCCACGGCCCCGGCCCGTTTCACCCGCACCCTGGAGGAGGCGGCCGGCGGGCTCGGCGTCGAGCTGACGGTGGTGGACAGGCCCGTCCTCGCGGAGGTGCTGTTCCAGCGGATGCGGCCGGCGCTGGTGGTCGGCTGCTTCTCCACGGCGCTGCTCACCGCCTCGGAGCTGTACGGGCTGCCGGTCGCCCGGGCCGGCACCGAGACGCTGCTGGACCGGCTGACGCCGTACGAGAACAGCAACCGCGTGCCCGCGACGATCGTGGACGCGCTGCTGCCCGACCTGGCCGACGCCGCGGCCGTCGCGGAGGGCCGGCCGGGCACGGACGTGGCCGCCCTCGCCGCGCTGGTGCGGGCCGTCGGGTTCGCGATGCAGCCGAAGGTGCTGCCCGAGCTGCGTCCGGCGGCCGAGGAGTACCTGCGCGACCACCTGGACGCGGACACCCGGCGGTACTTCAAGAAGCGCCGGCTGACCGCGCTGGGCCTGCCGGGCGGCCTCCCGGCCCGGCTCGGCTTCCTGCCCCGCAACGCGACGGCCCGCCGGGTGGTCCGCCGCGTCCGCGCCGCGCGCCGCTCGATCGGGGGGTGAGCGGGGGCCGCGGAGGGGCGGCTACGGACGCCCGGGGCCTGCGTCTGTGCGGCGAGCACCTCGCCGCGCGGGGCGCCGGCCCCGCTCCCCGTCGGCCCCGCCGACCGAAGCCGTTCTGGAGCGCTCGACGAGGAAAGCCGGTCCGTGCTCGCGCCGCAGGTCGTGCGGTTCCTCGATGTTCGCCCGGGTGGTCTTCCCCGGGAATCTGCGCACGCCGTGCGAGAAATCCTCGATTCCGCCCGAGTCACCGAGAATTCATTTCCGCTGCGAATGGAGTTCGCCTGCCCGCGTCCCGCACGACACCGCCGGCTCCGGGCGCGTAGTTAGCCTGTTCCAATCTCCAACCTTCGAGCGTGAGAGGCCCGCGTGCCGAAACTGTCCGTCGTCGTCCCCATGCACAATGTGGAAGCCTTCGCCGAGAGCACTCTGAGAAGTCTCGCCAACAACGCGGACCCCGACTTCGAGTTCCTGCTCGTCGACGACTGCTCCACCGACGCCACGTCATGGGCGATCGACCGCTGGGCGAAGAGCCGCACCGACACCAGGGTGATCCGGCACGAGACGAACAAGGGCATCGCCCAGGCCCGCAACAGCGGGATCGACGCGGCCCGGGGTGACTTCGTCACCTTCCTCGACGGCGACGACTGGTACGGGCCGGGGTATCTCGGCGAACTGGTCTCCCGGGTGGAGGAGCTGGGCTGCGACTTCGCCCGCACCGACCACATCCAGGCCACCGGCACCGAGCGGGTGGTCCGGCGGCCACCGGCCCCCGCGCGCGACGTGGTGATGGACCCGCGCGACGGCATAGCGCCGCCCCACATGGAGACGATGGTCGACTACCCCTTCGTGTGGGCCGGGATCTACCGCAGGCACCTCTTCGACGACGGCGCGATGCGCTTCGCGACCGAACTGCGCACGGCCGAGGACCGCCTGTGGATCTGGCGTCTGCACCTGAAGGCCGAGTCGTACGCGTCGCTCGGTCTGCACGGGGTCTTCTACCGGCGGGGCGTGGCCACGTCGCTCACCCAGATCAAGGACGCCCGCCAACTGGACTTCATCCCGGCCTACGACATGCTCCTGCGGGACCTGCTGGCGGACCGGGAGGCCGAGCGCTTCCTGCCGAAGGCCGTGCGGACGTACTGCGCGATGATCGCCTTCCACCTCGGCAAGGTGAACGAGTACGAGTCCGCGGCGGCCCAGCGGCTGCGCCGCGAGGCGCGGGACGCTCTGCACCGGATGCCCCAGCACGTGCTGGAGGAGACCCTGCGCACCATCGACAGCACTCGCAGCAGGCTGCTCGGCCGCCTGCGTGACGGGCGGAAGGCTGCCTGACCCATGCCCCACAAGACCCAGATCTTCCAGGTCTCCACCCTGTACGGCGCGGCCACCCTCGCCGCGGCGCTCGACGCGGGCCTGTTCGGGCCGCGCGACGGGGCCCGGCGCGTCCTGCTGGTCTCCAACAACGCGGCGATACCCGAGACCGCGCTGCGCCTGGACGAGATGCACGGGTACGAGCGAATATCCGGCCGGTTCGACTCCGTGGTGAGCTGGAACGAGGCGATCTACCCGCACCATCCCAGCGCCTGGGGCCCGCGCGGCAACGACACGGTGCTGTGGCAGAAGGCGTTCCGGCTCGCCTGGGGCATCGGCGAGCGGGACCTGATCGAACTCGCCGTCGAGTCGATCCAGGTCAACCCGGCCCGGGCGCTGGCGGCGATCTTCTCCGAGGCCGCCCTGCACGTGTACGCGGACGGCCTGATGAGCTACGGACCGACCCGCGAGAAGCTGCCCCTGACCATCGCGCGCCGCATCCGCCGGCTGCTCCACCTGGATCTGATACCGGGTCTGAGGCCGCTGCTGCTCTCCGAGTTCGGCGTCGAGCCGGAGGTCGTCCCGGACGAGGCGTTCCGCGCGGTGCTCGACGAGGTGGCGCGGGACGCGGCCGCCGACCCGCACCTGGCGCCGGTGGTGCGGGAGAAGCCGACCGCCGTGCTGCTCGGCCAGTACCTGGCGGCGATCAACATCCTGAGCGCCGAGGAGGAGGAGGACCTCCACGTCCGCATGCTGGACGGCGCGGCGCGCGCCGGCCACCGCTCCGTGGTCTTCAAGCCGCATCCGACGGCGCCCGCCGGCTACACGGCGGCGCTGAGCAAGGCGGCGGCGGACGCGGGTGTGCGGCTGACCGTCCTGGACGCTCCCCTGCTGGCGGAGACGCTGTACCACCACTGCGCGCCGGAACTCGTCGTCGGCTGCTTCTCCACGGCGATGGTCACGGCCTCCGCCTACTACGACGTGCCCGTCGCCCGGGTGGGGACCGCGCTGGTGACGGAGCGGCTCACGCCCTACCCGAACAGCAACCGCGTGCCGCTGGCCGTCGTCGACCATCTGGTGCCCGACCTGGAGGGCGGGCAGGAGCCGGCCCGTGTCGGCTCGGCCCCCGAGACCCTCGCCCCGCTGGTGCGGGCCATCGGTTTCTGCATGCAGCCCAAGACGTACGCGGAGCTGCGGGAGCCGACGGAGACCTGGCTGCGGGCCAACCTGGCGACCGTGCCCGGCTACTACTTCCCCGAGCTGCGGCTGACCGAGCTGGGCCTGCCCGGCAGCCGCCCGCAGCTGCGGGCGAAGCTCCAGGTGCGGCGGGCCCGGCGCGTGGTGCGCCGGGCGGTGCGGCGCGGTACCGGGAGGAAGTGACCCGGCGGACGTGGAGGGCCCCCGCCGTTCGGCGGGGGCCCTCCACGTCTCCCGTACCGGCCCGGTACCGGCCCCGGACCCGCCCGGCCCGGACGGACCCGCCCGGCCCGGACCCGGCTCAGCCCAGCCAGCGCCCCAGCCGCAGCCGGGTCCACAGCAGGGCGGCGGCGAACGACAGTACGACCGTGGCCCCGGTGAGCCCGGCGAGTCCGCCCACGGCGCCCGGCCACCCGGCGTCCGCCGACACCACGCGCGGGGCGACCGCCTCCAGGAACAGCAGGTGCACCAGATACGCGCCGAAGGAGGCCCCGGCGAGCCTGCCCAGCAGCGGGCGGAACCGCTCGGGCACCCTGATCCGGGCGAGGGCCATCAGCAGCGTCCCCGCCAGCAGCGCCACCACGACCGAGGCGTAGGGGCTCGGGAAGTGCACGCGGTGCTCGTACACCGCCACCGCCGCCCACGCGCACAGCCCGCCGGCCAGCCACACCAGGCGCCGCCCGCGACCCGCGACCGCATGGCCCGGCAGCGACAGGAGGACGGCCCCGACGACCGCGTACACGATCTGGTAGACGCCGAACTGCCAGCCGAAGGCGGGGCGTTCGACGTCGAGGAGGCGGGCGAGGTCGCCGACGAGGGTCGGCGCGAGCGCCAGGCCCAGCAGGGCGGCGCCCGCGCCCCAGGGCCGCCGGCCGGCCCGGATCAGGACGAGCACCGACAGCAGCAGGATCACCGGGACGTACGCGTACAGGTACCAGAGATGGAAGGCCGGCCGTACGGAGCCGAAGAGCGCGTCCCACGCCAGGTCCCGGGTGGGGTCGGTGTGGACGCCCCGCACCCGGTCCCAGAGCAGGTAGACGGCGGTCCACACGGCCATCGGCACCACGATGCGGGTCAGCCGCCTGCGGACCTGCCCGCCGTCGCGCGGCGGGGCCCCGCTCAGCACGACCCAGCCCGCGATCGCGAAGAACAGCGGCACGGCGCACCGGCTCAGCGCGTCGCCGGCGAGCGCGGTCCAGTAGACCGGCCCGCCCTCCGCCGGGGTGCGGTCCACGGCCTTCATCATCTCGCCCGCCGCGTGGCAGACGATGACCCCGACCGAGGCGAGGACCCGGACGAGGTCGATGTCGTACCGGTGCTCACCCCGGGGGCGCGGGGACGGTGCCCGCGCCTCCTCGGGGGCGGAGGCGCGCACGGGATCGGTGGCGGTCAGCGGCTCGGCGGCGATGGGTGGTCACTCCCGGGTAGGACGCGCGGGCCCGCCGGTGCTGCGGCCGGGCCGGGGAACGGAGGTCCGTGCCGCGCGCGGCCGCTGCCGCGGCGCCCGCGCGGCGCACATCGGTGCAGGCTATGAGGGTGTCGTGCGCGGCCGGAAGCCGTCGCGCATGAACATCGGCCACGCGTGCGTGACCTTCCGGTGAACGCGCGGTGCCGCCACCGGCCCGTCACCCGGTGTTGGGCGGAGGTTCGCCGGGCGCCCGTCCGTCCGCGTCCCGAGCGGGCGCGTGGCGGGGCCCCCGGCTCGGGGAGACGGACGGTGCTCGTCCGGGCGCATTGAGCGATTCGTGCGATTTTCCGTCCACCGGATCGCGCGCGCCCCCTCCATTTCGCGGACGGAGGAGGCATCCTCCCTGCATGGCCACTGCGCAAGAGACGCACAAGCTCCCCGGCGACCTCAACGACGTCCCCGGCTGGTTCTGGCCGCTCGACCAGGTGCTGTTCTCCTGGTTCCTGGAGCGTCAGGAGCGGCAGGGCACCCGCGGCGACCTGCTCGAACTGGGCGCCTACCTCGGCAAGAGCGCGATCCTGCTGGGGCACCACCTGCGGGACGGCGAGACGCTCACGGTCTGCGACCTGTTCGAGACCGAGCCGCCGGACGCGGCCAACCGGGCGGAGGCGGCGAAGTCGTACTCCACGCTCACCCGGGACGCCTTCGAGCGGAACTACCTCTCCTTCCACGACACCCTGCCCCGGATCGTCCAGGCCGTCAGCTCCACGATCACCGACGAGGTCGGGGCCGGCACCTGCCGCTTCGCCCACATCGACGCCTCGCACCTGTACGAGCACGTGCGGGGCGACATCGGCGCGGCCCGGGAGCTGCTGCTGCCCGAGGGCATCGTGGTCCTCGACGACTTCCGCAGCGAGCACACCCCGGGTGTCGCCGTCGCCGCCTGGGAGGCGGTGCTCAACCGCGGACTCAGTCCCGTCTGCCTGAGCAGCCAGAAGCTGTACGGCACCTGGGGCGACCCGGAGCCGGTGCGCGAGGAGCTGCTGGCGGCGCTGCGCGAGCGGGACGACATCGCCGTGACCGTGGAGGAGGCGGCCGGGCACCGGCTGATCCGGGCCCGCGCCAAGAGCAAGCGGATGCGACCGCCGTCGCTGCCGTCCTCCCGGCACCCGGCGCCGGCCCCCGCCCCGCCGGCGCCGCGCGTGGACGCCGGGCCCGCGGCGGGCCGGACCGCGCAGCCCCGCCCGTCCGGGCCGCGCACCCCGCGCGAGCACGCCCGCCGGCTCGCCCTGGACGTGCTGCCGCCGGTCGTCACCCGGGCGGTGCGCCGCTACCGGGCGGCGCAGCGGGCGAAGGCGGGCGGTACGGCTCAGTCGAGGCCGTAGGCGGCCCCGATCCCCCCGATCACCAGGGCCAGCCCTTCCTCGAAGTGCCGGTCGTAGTCCGTGAAGATCTCCGCGCCCGCCTGAGCCGTCAACGGATAGTCGGCCATCAGGCGGGCGCGTTCGTCCAGGTCGTACCCCTCCCGGCGTTCGCCGGGCAGGGGGTGCACGCCCTGTTCCTCGGTGACGAAGCCGAGGGTGAACACGTACGCCGTCGTGGTCGCCCGCACCGCCTGCGGGAGGGTGAGGCCGGCGGTGGTGAACAGGCGCAGGTCGCTCTCCATCTGCTCGGCGTGCACCGCGCCGGTGAAGCGCGAGCCGCTGAACACCTTGGCCCCGTCGCGATAACGGAGCAGGGCGGCGCGCAGACCGCGGTTGGTCTTGAGCAGCCGCTCCCGCCAGGTGTCGGCCGGGTCGAGGGAGGTGTCGGCGACCATCCGCCGGTACATCTCGGTGGCCATCTCGTCGAGCAGCGCCTGCTTGTCCTTGAAGTGCCAGTACAGGGCGGGCGCCTTGACGTCCAGCTCCCTGGCGATGGCGCGCAGGGTCAGCCCGTCCAGCCCGACCTCGTTCAGCAAGTCCAGCGCCGTGTCCGCGACCCGTCGGCGGTCGAGGGGGGCGCGTCGTTCCGTACCCACGCTTGACAGCTTAACGGCGTTAAGTCCATCCTCGGACCCAAGCGGCACTTAACAGTGTTAAGGAGATGGTCATGGAGACGGACACGGACGTCCTGGTCGTCGGCGCGGGCCCCACCGGTCTCGCCCTCGGCGTCGATCTGGCCCGGCGCGGGGTGGACGCGCTGGTCCTGGAGCGCGCGGCGGGGTTGTTCCCCGGCTCGCGCGGCAAGGGTCTGCAGCCCCGCACCCTGGAGGTCTTCGACGACCTCGGTGTCCTGGACGCGGTCCGCGCGGCGGGCGGGACCTATCCGGTCGGCATGATCTGGCAGGACGGGCGGCGGGTCGGCGAGCACCGGATGTTCGACCCGGCCGAGGCGAGCGAGGACTCGCCGTACGACGAGCCGTGGATGGTGCCGCAGTGGCGCACCCAGGAGATCCTGTGGGACCGGCTGGCGGAACTGGGCGGCGAGGTCGCCTTCGGTCACGAGGTCACCGGGATCGAGCAGGACGCCCGGGGCGTCACCGCGCACCTCGCCTCCGGCTCGGCGCTCCGCGCCCGCTGGCTGGTCGCCGCCGACGGCGGCCGGTCGGCGGTACGCCGAGCCCTGGGCATCGGCATGACCGGCGAGACCGTGGACCCGAGCCCGATGCTGGTGGCGGACGTGCGGATCAGCGGCCTGGACCGCGACCACTGGCACGTCTTCCCGCCCGCCGACGGCAGCCCGCACTTCCTCGCCGTCTGCCCGCTGGCCGGCACCCAGGACTTCCAGGTGGTGGCGCAGTTCCCCGAGGGCGCGGCGGTGGACCTCGGCCCGGACGGCATCCGCAAGGTGATCGCGGAGCGCTCGCACCTGGCCCCCGAGGACGTGACCGAGGTGCGCTGGGCCTCCGACTTCCGGCCGCGCGCGGCCCTCGCCGACCGCTTCCGGGCCGGCCGCGTCTTCCTCGCCGGGGACGCCGCGCACGTGCACTCACCGGCGGGCGGACAGGGCCTGAACACCAGCGTCCAGGACGCCTACAACCTGGGCTGGAAGCTGGGCGCGGTGCTGACGGGCGGGGCCCCGGCCGGGCTGCTGGACAGTTACGAGGAGGAGCGGCGCCCGGTCGCCGCACGGATGCTGGAGCTGTCGACCGGCGTCCACCGGGGCGAGGTGCGGCGCGGCGGGGCGACACGGCAACTGGGGCTGGGCTACCGGGACTCGTCCCTGACGGCGGAGACCCGGGCGGCGGTCGCCCAGGGCGCGGTGCGGGCCGGGGACCGGGCGCCGGACGGGACCGTGGACGGCGTACGCCTCTTCGACGCCTTCCGCGGACCGCACTGGACGCTGCTGGCGCTGGGCGTCGACGCCCCGGACGTGCCGGAGCCGGTGCGGGTGGTGCGCGGGGCGGCACTCGGGACGTACGGGACGGGCCTGTTCCTGGTGCGGCCGGACGGGTACGTGGGCTGGGCCGGGACCGCACCGGAGGGCGTCGGCGGCTACCTGGGCCGGTTCGGGCCGACGCGCTGACCGGCCGACGGCCCGGCCCGGTGGCCGTCAGCCGTCGCCGGCCGGCACGCGTACGAGGGGGCGCCCCGGCTCAGAAGGCGTCCGAGGGCACGTACGTACCCCAGACCTCGCGCAACGCGTTGCACACCTCGCCCACCGTCGCCCGGGCCCGCAGCGCGTCCTTCATCGGGTACAGGACGTTGTCCTCGCCCTCGGCGGCCTTCTTCAGGGCCGCCAGTGCCGTGTCCACCGCCTGCTGGTCGCGCTCCGCGCGGAGCTTGGCGAGCCGGTCGGCCTGCTGGGCCTCGATGGCCGGGTCCACGCGCAGCGGCTCGTACGGCTCCTCCTCGTCGAGCTGGAAGCGGTTGACGCCGACCACGACGCGCTCGCCGGAGTCGGTCTCCTGGGCGATGCGGTAGGCGGAGCGCTCGATCTCGCTCTTCTGGAAGCCGTGCTCGATGGCGTTGACCGCGCCGCCCAGGTCCTCGACCTTGCCCATCAGCTCCAGCGCCGCCGCTTCGACGTCGTCGGTCATCTTCTCGACGACGTAGGAGCCGGCGAAGGGGTCGACGGTCGCCGTCACGTCCGTCTCGTAGGCGAGGACCTGCTGGGTGCGCAGGGCGAGCCGGGCCGACTTGTCGGTGGGCAGCGCGATGGCCTCGTCGAAGGAGTTGGTGTGCAGGGACTGGGTGCCGCCGAGGACCGCGCCGAGACCCTGCACCGCGACGCGGACCAGGTTCACCTCGGGCTGCTGGGCGGTCAGCTGCACACCGGCCGTCTGCGTGTGGAAGCGGAGCATCAGCGACTTGGGGTTCTTCGCGCCGAACTCCTCCTTCATCACCCGCGCCCAGATCCGGCGGGCCGCGCGGAACTTGGCGACCTCCTCCAGGATCGTCGTACGGGCCACGAAGAAGAAGGAGAGACGGGGCGCGAAGTCGTCGACGTCCATGCCGGCCGCGACCGCCGTGCGCACGTACTCGATGCCGTCGGCGAGGGTGAAGGCGATCTCCTGCGCGGGAGAGGCGCCCGCCTCGGCCATGTGGTAGCCGGAGATCGAAATGGTGTTCCACTTCGGGATCTCGGCCTTGCAGTACTTGAAGATGTCCGCGATCAGGCGCAGCGAGGGCTTGGGCGGGAAGATGTAGGTGCCCCGCGCGATGTACTCCTTGAGCACGTCGTTCTGGATCGTGCCGGTGAGCTTGTCGGCGCTGACGCCCTGCTCCTCGGCGACGAGTTGGTAGAGCAGGAGCAGCAGGGCGGCCGGGGCGTTGATCGTCATCGAGGTCGAGACCTTGTCCAGCGGAATCCCGCCGAACAGCACCCGCATGTCGTCGATCGAGTCGATCGCCACGCCGACCTTGCCGACCTCGCCGCTCGCGATCGGCGCGTCCGAGTCGTGGCCCATCTGGGTGGGCAGGTCGAAGGCGACCGACAGCCCCATCGTGCCGTTGGCGATGAGCTGCTTGTAGCGGGCGTTGGACTCCGTCGCCGTGCCGAAACCGGCGTACTGGCGCATCGTCCAGGGCCGGCCGGTGTACATCGTCGGGTACACGCCCCGGGTGAACGGGTACTTCCCGGGCTCGCCCAGTTTCTCCTCGGCGTCCCAGCCCGTCAGGGCGTCGGGCCCGTAGACCGGTTCGATGGGCAGTCCGGACTCCGACTCGCGCGCCATGGTGTGTTGCCTCCCGCTGAGCACATGTTCGATCCGCTCGAACGACCCGTCAGTTACTCGCCAGTACAGACCGACCCTGTCGACGGACTGTATCGGCGCACGCACCACCCGTGGAGGGGCCCACGCTGGGAGCTTGCTCACAACGCCGGTGCGGTCCCGGTCACAACGATGCCGTGCCGTTCGCGGCGCGTCATCCGCGGGAACATCTCAGGGGACGTTCGTGCGGGACGTCCGTGCGGGACGGTGAGACGGCGGGGAGACGGCGGGGGGGCGTGACGCGGATGACGGGTACGACGGGTACGACGGGTACGGGGAGCGCGGGCGGTACCGGGAGGGCCCTGGCCGTCGCGCTGGGGGTCGTGCTGGCGGTGGGCGGCTGCACCGTCGAGGGCACCGGTCCGGACGGCAAGGGGCGGGCGCCGGTGCGCATAGACGTCACGACCGCCCCGGCGGGGGAGCCGGGGAAGCGGGAGACGCCACGGGAGCGCGAGGAGCCGGACGGACCGGAGCGCACACCGGTCGGTGACCGGCGGCCGAGCACACCGCCCGCCCGGACCGTGGCCCCGGTGCTGTGGCGGCCGGGTGACAGCGGCCTGGACGTGCGCGAGCTCCAGGCGCGGCTGCGCCAGGTCGAGTGGCTGGTCGACGGCCCGACCGGGACGTACGACGACCTGACCGAGCGCGCGGTGCGCGGCTTCCAGGGCAAGCGCGGGCTGCCGCGGACCGGCAGGACGGACACCGTCACCTGGCAGCGGCTGCTGGGCATGACGCACGAGCCCGGCACGTGGGAGCTGTACCTGATGGGCGGGCAGCCGGCCGCCGCGCCCGACCCGCGCTGCATGACCGGGCGGGTGCTGTGCGTGAGCAAGACCAGCCGGACGCTGCGCTGGATGATCGACGGCCGGACCCTGTCGACGATGCCCGTGCGGTTCGGCTCGGAGTACACCCCGACCCGGGAAGGCGTCTTCGAGGTCTACTGGAAGTCCCGCCACCACGTCTCGACGCTCTACGACTCGGCCATGCCGTACGCGATGTTCTTCAGCGGCGGTCAGGCCGTGCACTACTCGGAGGACTTCGCCGCCCGCGGCTACGCGGGAACCTCGCACGGCTGCGTCAACGTGCGGGACGAGGCCGCCGTCGCGGATCTGTACGCACAGGTGCGCAACGGCGACAAGGTCGTCGTCTACCGGTGAACGAGGAGGAAGAGGCGGGAGAGGGGAATGGGCGCGGGCGGGACCGGGGGAACGTGTCCCGCCCGCGCCGAGGTGCACGAGCCGTAGGTACGGGGGGAACCCCGGCTCGGTGCGAAAGCCGATGACCAGTCGGCTCACTCATTACTGCGCCCCGGCGCCCGAAAGTGTCACACCCTCGCTAGAAAAATCTGTCGGCCTGGGAAATCCGCAGGTCAGAGCGGGTGTCGCCGAGGGCGGGCAAGGGGTGCGACAGCGCGGGCCACTGCGGACGCGGGCGGAGCGAGGGCGCCGTGGGGCCGGGGTGGGCGGCGGGCGGGGCTATGTGGCCGCCGTCGTCGGCGTCATCGTCCTTGCCGTCCTTGCCGGCACCGCCCTTGCCGTCGCGGTCGCCCTTGCCGCCGTTGCCGTCGTCCTCGCCCTGGTCGCTCTTGCCGCCCTTGTCTCCCTTGTCGCCCTTGCTGTTCTTGTCGCTCTTGCCGCCGCCCGCGTCGGGGCGCGGCTCCCGGTCCCGTGCCGCGTCCCCGGCCTCGCCGGCGTCCCGTCCGCCGGCGCGTTCCCGCTCGGCGGTACCGGTGCCGGCGAGGAGGTTCCGGCAGTACACGTCCACCTTCGAGGAGCCCCCGGCCGCCTCCTTCAGGGCGCGCTCGCGGACGTCACCGAGGTCCTTGCCCGCCCGGACGTCCCGGCAGGACGCGGTGAGGGCGGGCCGGTCGGTGCCGCCGGCGGAATCCCGGTCGGCACCGGTGTCGCCGGCCGCGCCGTCGGCCGATCCGTCCCGGCCCGGGGCGCCGGTCGTGCCGGACGTGGGACCGGTGGGGATCGAACCGTCCCGCAGCCCGTCCAGCGGCGAGGGCGAGGTCGTCGGGCGGTCGGGGGACGCGGCGGCCGAGCCGGTGACGGCGGTGTCCGGCCCGGCACCGGGGAACGGTCGGGGCAGGACTCCGTTTGCGGCCGCCACCGCCACCCCGCCGACCATGCCGACGGTCAGCGCGGCGGCCAGCCCGAGGTGCAGGGGGCGGCGCCTCCGGGGGCGCCGGGAACCCTCGTCGCGCGGGCCGATGCGGATCAGCCCGGCGTCGGCGGGCGGTGCCGCGGCGCCGTGCACCCGCCCGGAGCGCGCCGCCGCCGCCTCGTCGGCCCGCTCGGCGCGCACCTTGCGGAAGGCGGCCAGCGCGGCGGCCTCGCCGGGCATCTCCTCGCTGGTGGGCGCGGGTGCGGCGGCGAGCGCGCCCAGTGCCTCGGCCAGCCGTTCGGCGCGGTCGCGGGCCGCCGGGTCGACAGCCTCCAGTGACTCTCCGCGCAGCAAGATCTCCGCCGTTTCGCGGTCCAGCCACCTGTCCTGCTCGTCGGCCATCACATGTCCTTCTGCGTCCGCGTACGCGTATGCGTCACACTCGCGGACGTCACCGCACGGGCGCGCGGTTCTCGCTGGGGCGGCAGGCCGTCGAGCCCGCCGGCCGATTCCGGATCGCCGCCGAGCAGTTCCGCCAGGCGCTTCAGACCGCGGTGCGCCGCCGTGCGGACGGCACCGGGCCGCTTGCCCAGCGTCTCGGCGGCGCTCTTGGCGTCGAGGCCCACCACCACGCGCAGCACCACGGCCTCGGCCTGGTCCTGGGGCAGCCGGGCGATGAGGGAGAGGGCGCTGTCGGTGCCCAGGGCCTCCATGGCCTCGCCCGCCGTGTCGGACTCGGCGGGCCTGCCGGTCAGCTCGGTCTCGTCGCCGCCGATCGCGGGCCGGCGTCCGCGCATCCGGATGTGGTCCAGCGCGCGGTTGCGGGCGATGCGGGCGGCCCAGCCCCGGAAGCGGTCGGCGTCGCCGTCGAACCGCTCCAGGTCACGGGCGATCTGCAGCCACGCCTCGGACGCCACGTCCTCGGCCTCGTGATCGCCGACGAGCGTCCGCACGTACCCCAGCAGCCGCGGGTGCACCGAGCGGTACACGGTTCGGAACGCGACCTCGTCCCCGTCCTGTGCCGCACGTACCGCGGCGGTCAGCTCCGCGTCGTCCCCCAGCACCGAGAAGGCCTTTCTGCGCCTGAGCCGGCGCCGCTCTCGCGGACGTGGTCCTCGCCGTCGTGGTTTCTCGTCAGCGGTCGCGGTGGTCTTCCGCGACCGGGTGCGGGAGCGGAGCCCCCGCTGCATCGGCGCGAATGGCACGTTACGTCTTGAAACCGCCACACGTCCATGTCCCCATCGCATTGCCGTACAAGATGCAACTAACCCGTGACGCCGTGGGGTGTGACACAAAACGCAGTCCCGGCGCTGTAGGGAGTACGGGCCGCCGCGCGGCCCGTACCGCGCGACGGCCGGGGCCTCTCCTGTGGGGGGTGGCGGCCCCGGCCGTTGCCTCGGCCCCACCGCATCGTCCCAAGTCCGGGCTACGAGCCGGCGCCGGAGGCCCGCTCCGCCCGTCCCGCCTCGCCCCCGCCCGCCGTTCCCTCGCCCGCGTCCCGCGCGTTGCCGCCGCCCGCGCCCGCCGGGCCGCCGCCGGTACCCGGGTCCCCGTTCTCCGCGGCGTCCGCGGCGCCGTCGCCGATGCCGCCCGCGGCGCCGTTCGGCAGTGCCGGGGCGGCCGGGCCGGAGGACGAGGTCGGCTTGTTCGCGTCGCTCACGGCCTCCGTCGGGGCCGGCCCCGCCTGCTGTCCGGCGCAGAACGCGGCGACCTCGGCCTCGCCGCCCGCCGCGTCGACGAGCCGCCGCCAGGCCGTGGCGTCCAGCGCCCGGCCCCGCTCCCCCAGCCGCTCGTACGCACGGCACCGCGCCTCGGTGTCGCGGGTGCCGACCGGGCCGTCCGGAAGGGCGGACCCGGCGGGAGCCGGGGTGGCGGCGTCCGGGGCGGGCACCGGACGGACCTCGGTGCCGTCGGTGCCGTTCGCGCCGCCCGTGCGGCCCGTGCCGTCCGTGACGGCGGGCGGGCGCTCCCGGTCCGGCCGCGCGGTGTCCTGGCCGGTGCCGCCCCCGCCGATCGCCGCGTAGGCGACGCCGCCCAGGGTGAGGCCGGCCAGCAGTACGGAGAGGGCGGACCGCAGCGGGAGTCCGGGGCGCCGCCGCTCACGCGGACGCCAGTCGTCGCGCCGGCGGGGGCGTGCCGCCCGGCCCGTCGCCGGGTCGTCGCGGGCGGCGCGGAAGGCGGCCACCGCCCGCCGCTCGCCCTCCTCGTCGGCGGGGTGCCGCAGCAGGGCGGCGGCGATCACGTCCTGCGCCGACCGGGCTCCGCGACGGCCGGTACGGGCGTCGGCACGACCGGCATCGCCGTCGCCGTCGCCCCGCTGCGCACGCATGTCCGCCTCCGTTCCCGCTCGCTCCGCCGGGCCGGCGCCGCCGGTGCCCGTCATGTCGACTCCCCCAGCGTCCTGGGCGCGTCATCCGTCACACCGTCGACGCCCAGTTGCCGTGCCAGCCGCTTCAGTCCCCGGTACGTCGCCGTGCGCACCGCGCCCGGCCGCTTGCCGAGGACGCGCGCGGCGGCCGGTCCGTCGAGGCCGACGACGACCCTCAGCAGCACCGCCTCGGCCTGGTCCCGCGGCAGCCCCCGGACCAGGGCCAGGGCGGCCTCGGTGGACAGCGTCTCCAGCGCCTGGTCGTGCGTGGAGTGCGGGCCGGGCAGGTCCAGCAGGTCCTGCTCCAGCGCGGCCGGCCGGGGCCGCGTCTTCTGCCGGCGCAGGTGGTCCAGCGCCCGGTGCCGGGCGATCGTCGCCGTCCAGCCCCGGAACCCGGCCCCGTCGCCCCGGAAGCGGCGCAGATCGCGCGCGATCTCCAGCCACGCGTCCGACGCGACGTCCTCGGCGTCGTTGCCGACCAGCCCCCGCAGATAGCCCAGCAGGCCCGGCTGCACCAGCCGGTAGGCGATCGCGAACGCCGTCTCGTCACCTTCCTGGGCCCGCGCGACGGCCGCGCCCAGTTCCCCGTCGTACGCCTGTACGCGGCCGGGTTCCCCTCGCTGGCCCAAGAACCGTCCTAGTCCGTACCGAGTCCGCGCGCGCTCGGCTGAGCCCGCCCCCACGGTCATCAGCGTCGGCGCGCACGGAAGTGTCACAGGGGCCCGGTCAGCCGTCCGCAGCCGCATCCCGGCACAGCAGCCGCAGCGAACCGTCACCGGTGAAGCAGCGGCGGGCCTCGTCGATCGGGTCCCACAGGCGCCCGTCGGGCGTACGGACCCAGTGGTCGCCGCCGGTCGCCCACCACTCGCCGCCCGCCTGGCGCACGATCACCTCCCCGGCGTAGGCGCCGAGTCCGCGCAGCACGGTCTCCACGGCGGCGTACGGTGCCCCCTCCCGCCGGATGCCGTCGATGACGCGGTCGACGCGCCACAGGCTCTGCGCCGAGTAGTCCAGGCGCAGCCGGGCGCCCTCGCGCAGCGCCGTCGCCGCGTCGGCCGCCCACCGCACGGGCTTGGCGGCAGCCGCCGGCCGGGTCTCCTGACGGCTCGTCGGTCCGCCGGTCGCGGTCGTCGCACCGGCTGTCGTCTCACGGGCTGTCGTCATACGGGCTGTCGTCATATGGGCTAGAGCGCCGCCGGCCGGCGTTTCGTCACCCGGATGCGCCGCCCGTCCCGCAACCGGCGCAGGACCGCCCCACCTCCCCCACGACCACCGCACGGCTGTCGCGGGTCGTGCGCAGGACGGTCACAGGCCGCCGGTGCGGAGCCGGCCTCGACGTCAGGCGCGGCCGCGGGCGCGGCGCGAGACCACCGCGCGCAGGACACGGCGGCCCTCCGTGGAGATCTCCAGGGCGCGCCGCAGCCCGGCCGGGCCGTGGCCGGTGAGTGCGTTCAGGACGGTGAGCTGGCGGCGCAGTTCCGCGGCGACCAGCGGCGACGGGGACTCGGCGCCGTCCTGCCGGCGGAGGTCCTCCCCGGCCGCGTCCCCGGCCGGGTCGAGGAGGCGGTGGATGCGGAGCGAGGCCACGGAGCAGGCGTCGGCCCAGGTCCGTATCCCGGCGCCCGAGCACTCGGCGGGCGCGGCGGCCAGCATCCGGCGGGCCAGCAGCACGGCCTCGTCCTCGCCGCTCGCGTCGGGGCCGGCCAGCGCGTCCCGCGCCCGTTCCAGTTCCCGCGCCCAGCCGGGACCGGGCGGCGCGTCGTCGGCGAGGGTCGCCCACAGGGGCCGCAGGATCTCGTCGTCGCCGTCCAGCAAGGGGACGCAGCGATCCAAACAAGCCAGTCCGCTCCCGGCGAGTCCGCGGGCGTCGGCCCGCGCGATCAGTTCCACCAGGCTCATCCGGTGCCTCCCCTTTTCTGCCGTCCTGCCCCGCACACGGCCACGGAGCCCGCGCTTCCCCTTACTGCGCGCGACGGCCCGGGAGTGTCACAGCGGCACCACGCCCAGCCGGTCGAGGAACCGGAAGAAGAGCTTTTCGGCCACCGGGTCGGAGTCGATGCCGCCGTCGGCGCCGGTGGCGGACCCCGGCCCCGGACCGCTCCCCGGATCGGCCGACAGCACCTCCGTCAGCTCCCCGGCGCTCGCGGTGTGTCCGGCCTCCGCGGCCCAGGCGACGGCACGCTCGGCGGCGTCGCGGGGCTCGAGGAAGTAGTCCTCCAGCGTGAGGCCCTCCTTCTCGGCCCCGAGGTAGCCGGCCATCGCGGAGCGCGCGAGGCAGGTCGTCCACGCCCCGCTCTCGGGCGCCGCCGCCTCCACGACCACGCAGTCGCTGTCCATGACGTACCCGAAGAGCGCGGGCGCGCCGGTCTGCCCGGCCAGGTCGTTCATGTTCCCGACGTCGCCGTCGCCGCCCGGGAACTCCCACACCTGCCAGCCGTCCGGCGCGGACCGGCGCAGGGTCATGTCCGCGGCGCCGGACAGCGCGTCCAGTTCCGCGAGCGGCCGCTCGGCGCGGCCCACGACGAAATACCCCCAGTAGCCCATGTCCCGGCTCCCCCCGGCGTGTCCGTTCGGCTCGCGAAAAGACCACCACAGGCGTACGGCGGTCCGCAGCCCGTTCGGACAATCTCCTGCGGCGGGGGCGGGGGCGGACGGTTCAGTCGAGGCGGTTCGCCAGCGCCTTGAAGTCGGTCCAGGACAGCTCGGGCTTGTCGGGGTCCCACAGTTTCTGGACCGTCGCCGCCAGCGGCAGCCGGATGCCGTCGGCGACCTGCGCCTGTGTCTGGGCGCTCGGGATGTCGCCCCAGACGGCGAAGCTGCCGCCGAGTATCTGGTCGTCGTACTCGGCGTCGACCGGCGTCGTGCCCCGGATGACGCGCGGGGTCCACTGCTCGTAGATGCGCTCGCCGGTGGGGTAGACGAAGGTCTGCGGTTCCCCGAGCACGTAGTAGAGGAACTCGTCGTTGTAGTTGATGACCTCGCGGCCCGCCCTCAGGTACTCGACCGGCTGCCGGGCGCCGATCTCCTTGCCGGTCCAGTAGGCGACCTTGATCTCCTTCAGCGGCTCGACGGACGTGTCCTTGAAGAAGCCGTCGTTCCAGGCGCGCGGTGTGCGGTCGTGGGCCATGACCGTCTTGGCCCGGTCGTTGAGCCAGCCGGTGGTGAGGTCGGCGACGGTGCCGCCGGAGCCGTAGGCCTTGCGGGCGGCGGCGGCCAGGTCCGGGTAGGACGCCTCGGGGTCGGACACCACGAGGGCCTGGTACTCGTCGGCGCCCAGGTGGAACTGGGAGCCGGGGAAGAGGTCGGCGTACTCGTCGAGCAGGTCGTCGACGATCTCGGCGGCCTCGGGATCGGAGATGTCGATCGCGCCGCGGGTGGGCGTGCCCTGCGCGTTGCGCAGCTGGAGGTCCGGGTGGGCGGCGATCACCGCGCCCAGGTGCCCGGGCGAGTCGATCTCGGGGACGACGGTGATGTGCCGGGAGGCGGCGAGGTCGACGATCTCCTTGACCTCGGCCTTGGTGAGGTGGTCCCCGGAGACGACCTCGGGGTGCGAGTCGGACTCGATGCGGAAGGCCTGGTCGTCGGAGAAGTGCAGGCCCAGCTCGTTGAACTTCAGGTCGCCCAGCTCACGTATCCGGTCCTTGATCCAGTCGGCGTCGTAGTGCTTGCGGGCGATGTCCAGCATGAAGCCGCGCCGCTCCTTGGCCGGCTCGTCCTTCACCTCGCCCTCCGGCGCGGTACCGCCGCCGTCCACGGCCTGCTTCAGGGTGCGGGTGCCGTAGTAGACGCCCGCCTCGGCCGGCCCGGTGACGGTGACGCGGCCGTCGCGCACGGTCATGGTGTACGACTCCGGGTCCGCGCCCTTGTCCTCCTCGACGTCGAGCAGCAGGTCCCCGGCGCGCTCGTCGTCCTTCTCCCCCGCGTACGTCAGCCCCAGCTCGCCCGCGATCAGACGCCCCTCGTCGGCGAGGGAGGCGTCGGCGACGACCACGCGGTGGTCCTTCTCGGGCTGCCACCCCGGTCCGCGGGCGGGGGTGTGCTCCCGCACGGCCGGTATCGTGCGCGGCGCCTCGGAGAGCGGGTACGAGCGGCTGGGGCTCGGCGCCGCGGCCTCCCCGGAGGCGCGGGCGGCCGGACCGCCGGCCCCTCCGTCCCCGTCGGTGGCCCACAGGCCGACTCCCACGCCGAGGGCGGCGACCACCGTGCCGGCGATCACGGCCCGCTGCCTGACCTTGTTCGCCGGTGTCCGGCGTCCGTGCTGGCTCACAGCGCCAACCTAGGGCCGCGAGCCTCACCATGCGTCCACCACATGTTCTGAAACTCTCCCGTTCAGGTGAAATTCGGGCATCGGTCGGACACGCCATGCCGTCACTCGATAACGTGACGCCACTTCCTTCGCACAATCCCCTGCCGACACACACGTGACGCCCACGAGGACCACGCTGCCCGTGCACCGTCTTCCAGACCTTTCCGGCCGAGTGGCCATACCGGTACCGGTGCAAACCCGCGCCACACCGGCAACCTCCTCTTCGCTGGAGCGCTTCAACACGGCGCCCGCCGACGAGGCCGCCCTCACCCTCCTGACCTGCCTGAACAGCCGACACTGGGCCCACCGCCTGACCTCCCACCGCCCCTACCCCGACCTCCCGTCCCTCCTGGCGGCCGCGGACGAGGCGGCGTACGACCTCTCCCCGGACGACCTGACGGAGGCGCTGGCCGCGGAGAGCCTCCCGCCCCTCCCGGAGGACACCTACGCGGCGGCCCACACGGCCCTGAACGCGGCGACCGCGGCCTACGAGAGCCGTTTCGGACACGCGTTCGTCATCTGCCTGGACGGCATGCCCGCGAACGAGGCCCTGGACCACGTCCTCGCGGGCATCCGGTCACGATTGGCGAACGATCCCGACGAGGAACGCCAGGTAGCGGCGGACGAGCTTCGGCGCCTGGCGAGAGGCAGGCTGGCCGACACCCTCGGGGGCGCGGGGAACCGCGCGACCGGCCACTGACGGCCCGCACCCGGCAAACCGCCCGAAAGCCCCACCCCCTCGAGCCGCCGCGCAGTCACCCCACTGCTCCTTTGAGTGCAACTTTGATCACACAAGCAGGCCCCCCGTAAGCGCCGCAGGCAACCGTCGCTACGATGCTGGGGGCCGGTGGACCGTACCCGGCCGGGCCCGACCGACAAGGAAAGCCGGCGCGGCCCCAATCCCCGCTCCCGGAGGAAACTTCCGTGCCGGCTGGAACGCTGTACCGCGGCCGGGAAGGAATGTGGTCCTGGGTGGCTCACCGAGTCACCGGCGTCCTCATTTTCTTCTTCCTGTTCGTCCACGTGCTGGACACCGCTCTCGTCCGTGTGTCCCCCGAGGCCTACGACACCGTCGTGGCCACGTACAAGACGCCGATCGTCGCGCTTCTGGAGTACGGCCTGGTGGCCGCCATCCTGTTCCACGCGCTCAACGGCCTGCGTGTCATCGCCGTCGACTTCTGGGTCAAGGGCGCCCGCTACCAGAAGCAGATGCTCTGGACCGTCGTCGGTCTGTGGGTCGTGCTGATGCTCGGGGCGATCTACCCCGTCCTCGGCCACGCCGCTCGTGAACTGTTCGGGAGCTGACGCGCATGTCGACCACTGAAACCACCGCCTCCGGCATCGGCCCCGTCGAGGGCGCCGGCGCCTCCGTCTACACCGTGGACAACCCGGCGCCGCTGATCGAGCCGCCCCGCAAGCGGACCAAGAAGTCCCCGAAGTCCACGCGCGGCAACTTCGAGATGGCCGCCTGGCTCTTCATGCGCCTGTCCGGCGTCGTGCTGGTCGTCCTGGTCATCGGCCACCTGCTCATCCAGCTGGTGCTGGACGGCGGCGTCTCCAAGATCGGCTTCGCCTTCGTGGCCGGCCGCTGGGCCTCGCCGTTCTGGCAGGTCTGGGACCTGCTGATGCTCTGGCTCGCGATGCTGCACGGCGCGAACGGCCTGCGCACGGTCATCAACGACTACGCGGAGCGCCCGAACACCCGCCTGTGGCTCAAGGGCCTGCTCTACACCGCCACGGTGTTCACCATCCTGCTGGGCACGCTGGTGATCTTCACCTTCGACCCGAACATCCGCTAGGCACGGGGCTGCGAAAATCATGAAGGTACACAAGTACGACACCGTCATCGTCGGCGCCGGTGGCGCCGGCATGCGCGCGGCCATCGAGTCGACGAAGCGCAGCCGCACCGCCGTCCTGACGAAGCTCTACCCCACCCGCTCCCACACGGGCGCCGCGCAGGGCGGCATGGCCGCCGCGCTGGCCAACGTGGAGGAGGACAACTGGGAGTGGCACACCTTCGACACGGTCAAGGGCGGTGACTACCTGGTCGACCAGGACGCCGCCGAGATCCTGGCGAAGGAGGCCATCGACTCGGTCCTCGACCTGGAGAAGATGGGCCTGCCCTTCAACCGGACGCCGAACGGGACGATCGACCAGCGCCGCTTCGGCGGTCACTCCCGCAACCACGGCGAGGCCCCGGTCCGCCGGTCCTGCTACGCGGCCGACCGCACCGGCCACATGATCCTCCAGACGCTGTACCAGAACTGCGTCAAGGAGGGCGTGGAGTTCTTCAACGAGTTCTACGTTCTGGACCAGCTGATCACCGAGGTCGACGGCGTCAAGAAGTCGGCCGGCGTGGTGGCCTACGAGCTGGCGACCGGCGAGATCCACGTCTTCCAGGCGAAGTCCGTGATCTACGCCTCCGGCGGCACCGGCAAGTTCTTCAAGGTGACCTCCAACGCGCACACGCTGACCGGTGACGGCCAGGCGGCCGTGTACCGGCGCGGGCTGCCGCTGGAGGACATGGAGTTCTTCCAGTTCCACCCGACCGGCATCTGGCGCATGGGCATCCTGCTGACGGAGGGCGCCCGCGGTGAGGGCGGCATCCTCCGCAACAAGGACGGCGAGCGCTTCATGGAGAAGTACGCGCCGGTCATGAAGGACCTCGCCTCGCGTGACGTCGTCTCGCGCTCCATCTACACGGAGATCCGCGAGGGCCGCGGCTGCGGTCCCGAGGGCGACCACGTCTACCTCGACCTCACCCACCTCCCGCCGGAGCAGCTGGACGCCAAGCTGCCCGACATCACGGAGTTCGCGCGGACCTACCTCGGCATCGAGCCCTACACGGACCCGATCCCGATCCAGCCGACCGCGCACTACGCCATGGGCGGCATCCCGACCAACGTCGAGGGCGAGGTCCTGGCGGACAACACCACCGTCGTCCCGGGCCTGTACGCGGCCGGCGAGGTGGCCTGCGTGTCCGTGCACGGCGCCAACCGCCTGGGCACCAACTCGCTGCTGGACATCAACGTCTTCGGCAAGCGGGCGGGCATCGCGGCGGCGGAGTACGCGCAGAAGGCGGACTTCGTCGAGCTGCCGGAGAACCCGGAGTCGCTGGTCGTCGAGCAGATCGAGCGGCTGCGCTCCTCCACCGGCAACGAGCGGGTGGCGACCCTGCGCCGCGAGCTGCAGGAGACCATGGACGCCAACGTCATGGTGTTCCGCACCGAGCAGACGATCAAGACGGCGGTCGAGAAGATCGCCGAGCTGCGCGAGCGGTACAAGAACGTCGCCATCCAGGACAAGGGCCGGCGCTTCAACACCGACCTCCTGGAGGCCGTCGAGCTGGGCAACCTGCTCGACCTGGCCGAGGTCATGGCGGTGTCCGCGCTCGCCCGCAAGGAGTCGCGCGGTGGTCACTACCGCGAGGACTTCCCCAACCGCGACGACGTCAACTTCATGCGCCACACCATGGCGTACCGCGAGGTGGGCGCCGACGGCACCGAGACCATCCGGCTCGACTACAAGCCGGTCGTCCAGACCCGCTACCAGCCGATGGAGCGTAAGTACTGATGGCTACCCCTGTCATGGAGAAGAGCGACAAGGCCCCCGAGCCCGGTTTCGCCGACTCCCCGTACATCACGGTCACCTTCCGCGTCCGGCGGTTCAACCCGGAGGTCTCGGCCGAGGCGACCTGGGAAGACTTCCAGCTGGAGATCGACCCGAAGGAGCGTGTCCTCGACGCGCTGCACAAGATCAAGTGGGACCTGGACGGAAGCCTGACCTTCCGCCGTTCCTGCGCGCACGGCATCTGCGGGTCGGACGCCATGCGGATCAACGGCAAGAACCGCCTCGCCTGCAAGACGCTGATCAAGGACATCAGCCCCGAGAAGCCGATCACGGTCGAGCCCATCAAGGGCCTGACGGTCCTCAAGGACCTGGTCGTCGACATGGAGCCGTTCTTCCAGGCGTACCGGGACGTGATGCCCTTCCTGATCACGAAGGACACCAACGAGCCGACGCGTGAGCGGCTGCAGTCCGCCGAGGACCGCGAGCGCTTCGACGACACGACCAAGTGCATCCTGTGCGCCGCGTGCACGTCCTCGTGCCCGGTGTTCTGGAACGACGGCCAGTACTTCGGCCCGGCCGCGATCGTCAACGCCCACCGCTTCATCTTCGACTCGCGTGACGAGGCCGGCGAGCAGCGGCTGGAGATCCTCAACGACCGCGACGGCGTCTGGCGCTGCCGCACGACCTTCAACTGCACGGACGCCTGCCCGCGCGGTATCGAGGTCACCAAGGCGATCGCGGAGGTGAAGCGGGCGCTGATCACGCGCCGCTTCTGACCCGCACGCGCCGAGCACACGGCCGAGGGCCCCGATCGTCCCGATCGGGGCCCTCGGCCGTACTGCGGGGCGGTGAGGCGGCGTCAGCCGCGCAGCACCCGGCCTTCCTTGTCCGTGCGGTCCTTGCTGGTCAGGAAGAGGATGCCGTCGATCAGGGCCCAGAAGCCCAGGCCGCCGCAGGTGAGGAGCTGGGCGACGCCGACGCCGACGGAGCCCACGTAGAACCGGCCGATGCCCAGGCCGCCCAGGAAGATCTGGAGCAGACCGGCGACGATCTTCGACTTGTCGGAGTACGGGCGGCCCTGCGGGTCGTAGCCGTAGGGAGCGGCGGGGTTCGGGGGGACGGTCATGCTGGTGCTCCTGGGGAGAGGTGGGAACGGGCCGGGACGGATGGCCGCCCGGGGGCCCAGGAAGGAACACCGCTGATCGCGCACGGAATTGCACGGCGGTCCACGTAGCGCCGTGGACGTCCCCCCCTGTGCGTGAGGAGCTTAGAGAGACCGGTGGGGCGAGCGGGAGTGGAATCGATCAAACGTTCCCGTTCTGTGATCAAAGGCGCACCGCCGGCCCGGGACGCTCACACGAGGTTGCGCGCCACCGTCCAGGCCACCGCGGCCCCCAGGATCAGCACCTGGACCCACGGGGCGACCCTGGGCCGGTAGAAGCGCCCGCGCAGGCCCTCCACGGTCCAGCGGCCCCACAGCGCCAGCGCGAAGGGCGCGGCGAGCAGCAGGGCGCGGTTGTCCAGCCAGGCCGCGGCGAAGTGACCGTGCATCAGGTCGTACGTCATGCGGGTACCGCCGCAGGCCGGGCAGAGCAGCCCGGTGACGTACCGGAAGGGGCACCGGGGCAGCAGGTGGCCGGATTCGTGCGGGTCGGTGAACCACAGGTACCCGGCGCCCGCGGCACCCGCGACGAGCACCGCGAGGGGCGCCGCCGCGGGATGCCACGGCGGGCGCCGCCCCTCGGACGGTGCGGACCGGGCCGCGTCAGCCACGCAGGATCCGCCCCTGGGCGTCCGTACGGTCGTTGCTGACCAGGAACATGATGCCGTCGATCAGCGCCCAGAAGCCGAGCCCGCCGCAGGTGAGGAGCTGGGCTATGCCCATGCCGACGTTGCCGACGTAGAAGCGGCCGATGCCGAAGCTGCCGAGGAAGAGCTGGAGGACGCCGGCGACGATCTTCGACTTGTCGGAGACCGGGCGACCGTAGGGGTCGTAGCCGTAGGGCGCGTTGGGGTCCGCCGCGTAGTAGCCGGGCGCCTGCTGGTAAGGGGTCTGGTAGCCGCCCGGGGGCTGCTGGTAGCCGCCGGAGGGCTGCTGGGGGCCACCCTGGGGGTAGCCGTAGGGCCCCGCCTGGCCGGTCGGGCCGGGGGGCTGGTTCGGGTAGCCGTAACCGGGCGGCTGGGACGGCTGCTGCGGCTGCTCGCTCACAGTGGTGTCACTCCTGGACGTTGCGGAAAACTGCCGGTCATATTGCAGGACTGTGCGAACAAAGAGAAGTCGGGGCCCGGGAGTACCGTCCGCCCCAACGAGTGACCCCGCCGCCGCCTCGCCCCCGATTGCTCCGACTTCACGCCGTACGCACCTAATGTGACGTCATGTCAGATCATGAGTCGTACGAACTGCTCGGGTTCGACAACGTGCTCCTGCCCGTCGGGGACCTCGGCGCGGCCGTCGACTTCTACGAGCGGGCGGGCTTCCCGGTCGCCTACCGGCTGGACGAGGCCGGGATCGCCCTGCTGAAGGTGGGGGTCGAGACGCCGGGGCTCCTGCTGCGCCTGGAGGAGGAGTTCGGGCGCCAGCCGCCGATGTGGCCCTCCACGCGGGTGTGGCTGGAGGTGACGGACGCCCGCACCGCCGCCCGCGAGCTGCGCGCCGCGGGAGTGCCGCCGCTGGACGAGCCGTTCCCCGTCGCCACCGGCTGGACCGTCGAGTTCGCCGACCCGTGGGGGAACGTCATCGGGCTCACGGACTACTCGAAGCGGCCGGAGCTGGGCCGCCGCCCCTGATCCCCACCCCCCGGTTGAACGTGTTCAAAAACAGGTCTACAGTCTCTTCCGTCAGCGTTTTGAACGCGTTCAAGAAGGGGTGGGGCATGGACCGCACCGTCATCGCCTACGTCATCTACCTGGTCGTCAGCATCGGTCTGACCGTCTGGGTGGCCCGCACGCTCAGCCGCAACGGCCGGGTCTTCCTCGCCGACGTGCTGCACGGGAACGAGAAGCTCGCCGACGCCGTCAACCACCTGCTGGTGGTCGGCTTCTATCTGGTGAACCTCGGCTTCGTCGCCCTCTACCTGAGCGGCGACGAGACCATCACCGACACCCGCGGCGTCTTCGAGGCCCTCTCCACCAAGCTGGGCGTGGTGCTGCTGGTGCTCGGCGTGATGCACCTGGGCAACGTGTACGTGCTCAACAAGATCCGGCGGCGCGGGATGATGGAGCGCGAGCAGGTGCCGCCGGTCCCGCCGCAGGGCTGGGTCGCTCCGACGGCCGGAGCCTGAGCCGATGGCCCACGCCCCCGGGACGGCCGGCGCCCCCGTGCGCCGGCTCACCGTCCTCTACGACGCCGAGTGCCCCCTGTGCACCCACGTCCGGGACTGGCTGCTGCGGCAGCCGCGGCTGGTCCCGCTGGAGCTGGTCCCGGCCGCGTCGGACGAGGCCCGCCGGCGCTTCCCCGGCCTCGACCACGCGGCCACCCTCGACGAGGTCACCGCCGTCGGCGACGCCGGCCAGGTCTACCGGGGCCCCGCCGCCTGGGTCGTCGTCCTGTGGGCGCTGCGCGGGCACCGCGCGCTCGCCCACCGGCTGGCCACGCCCACCGGGGCGGTGCTGGCCCGGGGAGCCGTCCTCGCCGCCGCGAAATGGCGGGGCGGTCAGCAGCGGTGGGGCGGCGGCGGGTACCGCCGGGCCGACGGGTGGGTCTACGAGCCGCGCCTCGGCTGGCGGTACACCGGACGAGGCTGTGCCGACGGCGCCTGCGCCACTGACTAGGCTCTGGTCCCGTGCCCGCGAAGAACGACGGCCCCGACGACGGCGCCCACCTCAGCAAGTCCGAGCAGACCCGCGCGCTGATCCTGGAGACGGCCATGCGGCTGTTCCAGGAGCGCGGCTACGACCGGACGACGATGCGGGCCATCGCCCAGGAGGCCGGCGTCTCCGTGGGCAACGCCTACTACTACTTCGCGGGCAAGGAGCACCTGATCCAGGGCTTCTACGACCGGATCGCCGCCGAGCACCAGGCGGCGGTCCGGGAGGTGCTGGCCCGTGAGACCGACCTGGAGGCGCGCCTGGCGGGCGTGCTGAAGGTCTGGCTGGACATCGCGACGCCGTACCACGAGTTCGCGGTGCAGTTCTTCAAGAACGCCGCCGACCCGGACAGCCCGCTCAGTCCCTTCTCCCCGGAGTCGGAGCACGCGCGCGAGGAGGCGATCAGCATCCACCGCGCGGTGCTCGCCGGGGCGAAGACCAAGGTCCCCGAGGAGCTGCGGGACATCCTGCCCGAGCTGATGTGGCTCTCGCAGATGGGTCTCGTCCTGTACTGGATCTTCGACCGCACGGAGGGCCGCGAGCGCAGCTACCGGCTCGCCGAGCGCGGCGCCCGGCTCACCGCGCGGGGCGTGGTGCTGGCCCGGTTCCGGGTGCTGCGCCCGCTGGTGCGCGAGGTGCACGAGCTGTTCACGGACTTCCTGCCGGGGATGACGAAGGCGCTGCCGGACCCGGCGAGGAAGCCCTCGTCCGCGAGGGGCGCCGCCCCTCAGGCCTGACGGGAGGCCAGCTCGATCACCGTGATGTCCGACTCCGCGCCGACGCGCGTGGGCGGCCCCCAGGCGCCCGCGCCCCGGCTGACGTACAGCTGGGTGTCGCCGTAGCGCTCCAGGCCCGCCAGGGTCGGGTTGGCGGCGCCCGCGATGAGGTTGCCCGGCCAGAGCTGGCCGCCGTGGGTGTGGCCGGAGAGCTGGAGGTCGACGCCGTGGTCGACGGCGTCGTGGATCATCACCGGCTGGTGGGCGAGGAGCACGCAGGCGCGGGCGCGGTCCCGGTCGCCGAGGGCCTTGGCGTAGTCGGGGCCCTGGCCCTCGTCCTCGCCGGCCACGTCGTTGACGCCGGCCAGGTCGAAGTGGGGCAGCTCGGTGCGGGCGTTCTCCAGCGGGATCAGGCCGAGGCGCCGCACCTCGGCGACCCACTGCTCGGCGCCGGAGAAGTACTCGTGGTTGCCGGTGACGAAGTACGCGCCGTGCCGGGCCCGGAGCCCGGCCAGTGGGGCCGCCGCCGGGCCGAGGTCCTTCACGCTGCCGTCGACGAGGTCGCCGACGACGGCGATCAGGTCGGGCTGCGTGGAGTTGACGGTGTCGACGACCTTCTGCGCGAAGCCCCGGCCGAGGACCGGACCGAGGTGGATGTCGCTGACCACGGCGATGCGGAAGCCGTGCGCCGCGCGCGGAAGCTTGGCCAGCGGCACGGTGACCCGCTTCACGCTCGGGCCGTTCAGCACGCCGTACGTGCCGTAGCCGACGGTCCCGACGGCCGCCGCGGCGGCGGCACCGGCGACGACGCGGGAGACGAAGAGGCGGCGGGAGGGGAGGGCGAGGGGGCTCTCGGGCGCGGTGGCCGGGGCGGCGCTGCCCGGGTCCGGGGCGGCCGGCGTGCCGGTACCGGCGTCGGCGTCCGGGGCGTCGGCGTCCGGAGTCTCGGTGGCCTTGGGCGGGGCGGTCCCGGCCGGTATGCGCGCGGCGTCCTCGACCGGGGAGGTGCGGGGTTCCGGCTCCGCCTGCCGCCGCCCGGCCGCCCGGCGCTCCAGGAACCGCCGCAGCAGCGGCCGTACGACCTCGCCGGCCAGCACGGCGAGCAGCAGGTAGATGGAGAGGGCGAGCCACAGGAAGCCCGGCCACGCCAGGATCTGCTGGAGCGGGAACGGAGCGCCCGTGCGCTCGGCGACCAGCGCGCCGACCGCCAGCACCCATCCCCCGGCGATCACCACCGCGCCGACGCGGCGCACGGGGCCGGGACCGCGGGTCGTGTCACGGAACAGGCGCCGCCACACGTACCAGTTGGCCGTCGCGATGACGCCCACCACGGCCAGCGCGACGAGCGCGAAGACGACCACCATGCCGTCGATTCCCCTCAGTTGTGACGTCCGCGACGCCTATGACGTTCGGCGCAGTGCGCGCACCCCGCGCAACCCGATGACCCCCACGACCGTCCCCAATACGAAGGAGACGACGGCGAGCAGCAGGTGCACCCAGAAGTACGCCGTGGGATCGCCGTCCTCGAACGCGAGCCCGCTGCTGTCCTTGATCAGATTTTTGACGAAAGTGATCCAGATGATCCAGCTCCACACCCCGAAAGCGAGCAGGAACCAGGAGACGGGGCGGCTGAGCTTCATGGCTTCAGTATCGCCGCCGCGTGTCCGGAACCGTGCGCGGGGTGGGGAGCGGGGTGGGAAGGCGTCGTCGGCGGGAGGTACGTTCTCGCTCGTGCCCGCACACATGAAGACCGTCAGGCGCTCCCTGCCGGTCACCGCCGCCGCCCTGACCGCGCTCGGTCTCCTCTCCCCCGCCGCCCTCGCCGCCCCTGGCCCCTCGACGAGTCCGTCGGCGAGTCCCTCCGCCACTCCGCCCGCCTCGATGTCGAGCGTGGGCGGCGCGCGCCTCGGCAGTCCCGGCACGCAGGTCGACCTGGCGGGCGGGGCCCCGGTGCTGCCGAAGGACCTCACCGCCCGCTCGTGGATCGTGGCCGACGCCGAGACCGGCGACGTGCTCGCCGCGCACAACGCCCACTGGCGGCTGGCCCCGGCGAGCACGCTGAAGATGCTCTTCGCCGACACGCTGCTGCCGAAGTGGCCGAAGTCCACGAAGCACGAGGTCGCCCCCTCCGACCTCGCGGGCGTCGGAGCGGGCTCCAGCATGGTCGGCATAAAGGAGAAGGAGACGTACACCGTCCACGACCTGTGGCTCGGTGTCTTCCTGCGCTCCGGCAACGACGCCGTGCACGTGCTGTCCGCGATGAACGGCGGGGTGCCGAAGACCGTGGCGGAGATGAACGCGCACGCCGAGGAGTTGCAGGCCCTCGACACGACCGTGGTCACCCCGGACGGCTACGACGCGCCGGGCCAGGTCTCCTCCGCGTACGACCTGACGCTGTTCGCCCGCTCCGGGCTGCAGAAGAAGGACTTCCGCGAGTACGCCTCGACGGTCCGCACCAAGTTCCCGGGCGAGACCAAGAAGGACAAGAAGGGCAAGACCTCCCGCGAGTCCTTCGAGATCCAGAACACCAACCGCCTGCTGGCCGGCGACTCCGACGTGGAGGTCTACCCGGGCATCGCGGGCGTGAAGAACGGCCACACCACCAACGCGGGCAACACCTTCACGGGCGTCGCCGAGCAGGGCGGCAAGGTGCTGCTGGTCACCGTGATGAACCCGGCGAAGGACGAGCACAACGAGGTCTACAAGGAGACCGCCCGCCTCTTCGACTGGGGCTTCGCGGCGGCCGGCAAGGTGAAGCCGGTGGGTGAGCTGGTCCCGCCGAGGAGCGCCGCGCAGGCGAGCGCCCAGCCGGACGCGTCGGCCTCCGGGGAGGCCGGGGGCACCGGCAAGGCCGCGGCGGGCACGCAGCCGGTGGCGGGGGCCCCGGCCTCGGACTCGTCCGGCGGCATCGGGGTCGCGGCCGGCATCACCGCCGGGGTGCTGGTGCTGCTCGCGGGCGGGGCGTGGCTGATCAACCGGAGGTGGCCGCTGCCGGACCTGGTCCGTCGCCGGACGCGCCCGTGAGGCCCCCGCTCTCCTGCTCCCCGAGTTCCTGCTCCTTGCTCCCCGTCGCCGTCCAGGCGGCGCAGAACAGCACCAGCTTCGAGGTGAAGTTGATCCACAGCAGCAGGGCGACGGGGACGCCGAAGGCGCCGTACATGCTCTTCGCGGCGACGCCCTGCATATAGCCGCTCAGCAGCAGCTTCAGCAGCTCGAAGCCGATCGCGCCGATCAGCGCGGCCACCACCAGGCGGCGGCGGGCGGGCTGGACGCCGGGGAGCAGGGTCAGGACGTACAGCAGCAGGAGGAAGTCGGCGAGCACGGCGACGGCGAACGCGGCGACGTAGAGGAGCACGCTGCCGAAGCCGCCGCCCAGGCCCAGTTGCCGGACGATCCAGCCGACCAGTGCCGAGGCGACGGTGGAGATGGCGACGGTGACCAGGAGGGCGCCGCCGAGCCCGACGAGGACGCCGCCGTCCTTGGCCCGGTGCAGGACGGGGTTCTCCTCCTCGTCCGGCAGCTCCCAGACGGCGCGCAGACAGCCCCGGGTGGCGTCGACCCAGCCGATGCCGGTGAACAGCAGCAGGGCGCCGGAGATGAGGCCGACGGTGCCGGCGTTGTCGATCAGGCTCTGGATGTTCAGCTGGTCGGAGATGCCGGGGATCTGCTCGGCGATCTTGTCCTGGAGCTGGTCCTGCTGGTCCTTGCTGAGGGTGGCGGCGGCGATGGCGGCGGCCAGGCTCAGCAGCGGGAAGAGCGCGACGAAGCTGGTGAAGGTCATGGCGGCGGCCAGCCGCGTCCACTTCACCCGGTCCAGCCGCTCGTACGAACGCCACGCGTGCGTGGTCATCAGCCGCGACACCCACGGCCCCACCAGGGGCAGCTTCTTCAGCCAGTCCATGATCCGACCCTGCCCCCGCTCGTCCCGGTCCATGATCCCGTCGTGCCACCGGTTCCGTCCCCGGTGCGGAAGACCAGTGTTCTTGTGCCCCAGAAACGCAGGATGGTGGCCAGGGCCATGCCGATTCCGGCACCGGAGATCGTGTCGGCGCGCTGTGAGGTCAGGCCCAGGCCGTAGTGGCTGACGGCCAGGCACAGCAGTTGCACGGCGGCCCCGGCGGCGTTCACCGCGAAGAAGACGGCGTAGGGGCGCAGGCCCCGGGGGCGGGTGTGCCGGTAGGTGCCGAAGGCGTTGCCGGCGTAGGCGACGGTGCAGCCGGCGACGAAGGAGAGGGTCTTCGCGGTGAGCGGGTCGAGGCCCGCCGGGCCGCGCAGGACGGTGAAGAGGGCGAGGTCGACGGCGTAGGCGAGGAGCCCGGCGGCGGCGAAGCCGATCAGTTCGCGCCGTGTTCCCTTGGCGGTGCCGTCTACCAATTGGCCACCGCCAGGGCGTACATCGCCACCCACACCACGCCGATCAGGGCCAGGGCCCGGTCGCGCAGCACGACGTCCTCGGGTTCGCCCGCCGTGCCGCGGTCGGCGAAGACGGCGTAGCGCAGGACGGCGAGGATGAAGGCGACCATGGACAGCTGGCGCCAGGGCAGCACGCTGGTGTGCGGGACGCCGCCCTCCTCCATGGCCCACAGGCAGTAGCCGAGGACGGCGACGCCGGCCGCGAGCTGCCAGACGAAGCGGAGGTAGCCGGTGGTGTACTCGGTGAGCAGCGCGCGGGTGGCGCCCGCCTTCCCGGCCATCTGCACGGCCTCCGAGTAGCGCTTGGCGGAGACCATGAACAGCGCGCCGAAGCCGGTGGTGATGAGGAACCAGCGCGACAGCGGGATGCCGAGCGCGAGTCCGCCGATCATCGCCCGCATCAGGAAGCCGGTGGTGACGACGGCGAGGTCGACGACCAGGACGTGCTTGAGGCTGACGCAGTACGCCAGTTGCATGGCGAGGTAGGCGGTGAGCAGGGCCGCGACCGCGGGCGGGCACAGCCAGGCCGCGACGAGCGGCGCACAGACGCCCAGGACGCCCCCGACGGCGTACGCGACCGGCACCGGGACCTGTCCGGCCGCCACGGGGCGGTGGCGTTTGACGGGGTGGGCGCGGTCGGCCTCGGCGTCGCGGGCGTCGTTGACCAGGTAGACGGCGGCGGCGCAGGCGGTGAACAGGACGAAGACCAGGGCGAGCCGGGTCAGGACGTTCGGGGCGAAGAGTTCGCCGGCGGCCGCCGGCGCGGCGACGACCAGGACGTTCTTGACCCACTGGCGGGGGCGGGCGGTCCTCAGCAGACCGGCCGCGAGCCCCTTGCGGCGCGACGGCGCGGGCTCGGGCCGCTGTTCGGGGGCGCGTTGGCGCAGGACGGTCGTGTCGGTCACGGCCGGCCTCCGCGCATCCAGTCGGCGCCGAGCCCGGCCGTGAGCGCGCCCAGGGCCGCGCCCGCGGCGACGTCGGAGGGGTAGTGGACGCCGACGACCAGCCGGGAGACGCACACCGCGGCGGCGAGCGGCCAGGCCGCGCGCACGCCGAGCGCGCCGAAGGCCACGGCCGCCGCGGCGGCGGAGGTGGCGTGGGAGCTGGGGAAGGAGTGCCGGCCGGCGGTGCGCACCAGGGGCGTGACGTGGGTGGGGCGCGGGCGGCGCACCACGCGCTTGACCCCCATGCTGACGAGGTGGGCGCCCGCGGTGAGGGCGGTGCCGCGCAGCCAGGCACCGCGGCGCGGGCCGTCCACGGCGGCCGCGGCGAGGCCCCCCGCGAGCCACAGCGCTCCGTGCTCCCCGGCCCAGGACAGGGCACGCGCGGCACCGGCCACGCGCGGGTCCGTGCCGCAGGCTCTGAGCGCCGTCACGATCCGGTGGTCCATGTCGTCGAGGTCGTCCATGTGGACTCACTGTTCACGCCGACGGCACGGGGACGTACGGCCTGATCGGGCGACATACCATTAATCACCCGTTTCGGGGATGATCGGAATGTTTTGGAACTAATCATTCCCATGAGGGCGATACGGTCACCGCCATGTCCGCCGACACCGTTCCCGCCGCCGAAGGAGACCCCGGCACCACGTGGGGTCCCGTCACCGGCTGGGGCCGCACCGCGCCCACCACCGCCCGGCTGATCCGCCCCCGCACCTACCAGGAGGCCGCCGACGCCGTCCGGGACTGCGGTGCCCGCGGCGGCATCGCGCGGGGCCTGGGGCGGGCGTACGGGGACGCGGCGCAGAACGCGGGCGGCGCCGTGCTCGACATGACGGCCCTGGACCGGATCCACGCCATCGACGCCGCGGGCGGCACCGTGCTCTGCGACGCGGGCGTCTCGCTGCACCGGCTGATGGAGGTGCTGCTGCCGCTCGGCTGGTTCGTGCCGGTGACGCCCGGCACCCGCTACGTGACGGTCGGCGGGGCGATCGGCGCGGACATCCACGGCAAGAACCACCACGTCTGCGGGTCCTTCTCCCGGCACGTCCTGTCGTTCGAGCTGCTGACCGCCGACGGGCAGGTCCGCACCGTCGACCGGGGCACCCCGCTCTTCGACGCGACCACCGGGGGCATGGGCCTGACCGGGGTCGTCCTCACCGCCACGGTGCGGCTCCAGCCGGTCGAGACGGCGCTGATGTCGGTGGACACCGAGCGCGCCACCGACCTGGACGACCTGATGGCCCGCCTGACCGCCACGGACCACCGCTACCGGTACTCGGTCGCCTGGATCGACCTCCTGGCGCGCGGCGCGCACACCGGCCGCGCGGTCCTCACCCGCGGCGACCACGCCCCGCTCGACGCGCTGCCCGAGCGCTCCCGCGCGCGCCGCGACCCGCTGGCCTTCCGCACCTCGCGCCTGCCCGCCGCCCCCGACCTGATCCCCGACGGCCTGCTGAGCCGGACGACCGTGGGCCTGTTCAACGAGCTGTGGTACCGCAAGGCGCCCCGCGTCAGCCGGGGCCGGCTCCAGCGGATCTCCACCTTCTTCCACCCCCTGGACGGCGTCCCGCACTGGAACCGCGTCTACGGCCGCGGCGGCTTCGTGCAGTACCAGTTCGTCGTCGGCCACGACCGGGCGGACGCCCTGCGCCGGATCGTGCGGCGTATCTCCGAGCACCGCTGCCCGTCCTTCCTGGCCGTCCTCAAGCGCTTCGGCGAGGCCGACCCGGGCTGGCTCTCCTTCCCCGTGCCCGGCTGGACCCTCGCCCTGGACATCCCGGCGGGCCTGCCGGGCCTCGGCGCCTTCCTCGACGGCCTCGACGAGGAGGTCGCGCGGGCCGGCGGCCGGGTCTACCTCGCCAAGGACTCCCGGCTGCGGCCCGAGCTGCTGGACGCGATGTACCCGCGCCTTCCCGACTTCCGGGCACTGCGCGCGGAGCTGGACCCGCGCGGGGTGTTCGTCTCCGACCTGGCCCGCCGCCTCGCCCTCTGACCCCTGGAGCTGTCGTGAAGGACGCCTTCGGCATCCCCCAGTCCCTCCTCGTCCTCGGCGGTACGTCCGAGATCGCGCTCGCCACCGCGCGCCGTCTGGTCGCCCGCCGCACCCGCACCGTGTGGCTGGCGGGCCGCCCCTCCCCGGCCCTGGACCGGGCGGCGGAGCGGCTGCGCGACCTCGGTGCCGAGGTGCGCACCGTCGCCTTCGACGCGCTCGACCCCGAGTCCCACGAGGCGGCGCTCGGCAAGGTCTTCGCCGAGGGCGACATCGACCTGGTGCTGCTCGCCTTCGGCGTCCTGGGCGACCAGGCGCACGACGAGCGGGAGCCGCTGAACGCCGTGCGGGTGGCGCAGACGAACTACACCGGCGCGGTCTCGGCGTGCCTGATCAGCGCCCGCGCCCTCCAGGCCCAGGGCCACGGCTCGCTGGTGGTGCTCTCCTCCGCGGCCGGCGAGCGGGCCCGGCGCGCCAACTTCATCTACGGCTCCAGCAAGGCCGGCCTGGACGCCTTCGCGCAGGGCCTGGGCGACGCGCTGCACGGCACCGGCGTGCACGTCATGGTCGTACGGCCCGGGTTCGTGCGGTCGCGGATGACCGAGGGCATGGAGGAGGCGCCGCTCGCCACGACGCCGGAGGCGGTGGCCACGGCCATCGAGCTGGGGCTGCGGCGGCGCTCGGAGACGGTGTGGGTGCCCGGCGCGCTGCGCGTGGTGATGTCGGCGCTGCGGCATCTGCCGCGGGGCGTGTTCCGGCGGCTGCCGGTGTAGCGGCGGACGGGTCCTAGCGGGTGGGCACCGAGTCGTGTTCGACGCGGCCCGCCTGCGGGGGCACGGTGGCGCTGCCGAACGGGAACTCCCGCAGCTTGCGCCACACCCCGTCGGCGCCCTGCTCGTAGAGGGCGAAGCCGGTGCAGGGCCACTGGGCCTCGTAGTCGGACAGCTCCTCGTAGGCGCGGTCCATCGCCGCCTCGTCGATGCCGTGCGCCACGGTGACGTGCGGGTGGTACGGGAACTGCAGTTCGCGCGGGACCGGGCCGGAGGCGTCGCGGATCCGCTTCTGCAGCCAGGAGCAGGCCGCGCCGCCCTCGACCACCTGGACGTAGACCACGGGCGAGAGCGGGCGGAAGGTGCCGGTGCCGGACAGGCGCATCGGGAAGGGACGGCCGCGGGCCGCGACCTCCGCCAGGTGCGCCTCGATCGCGGGCAGCGCGCCGCCGTCGACCTCGGTCGGCGGCAGCAGGGTGACGTGCGTGGGGATGCCGTGAGCGGCGGCGTCGCCGAAGCCCGCGCGCAGCTGCTGGAGCTTGCTGCCGTGTGGCTCCGGGACCGCGATCGACACGCCGATCGTTACGGTCCCCACGTCGTCTCCTGTCGTTACGTGTCACTGGTGGATGTCGCCGTGCCGGACACCCGATTATCGACTGTACGGCCACGACCCCGCCCGGGGCAGGCGCAACCGGAGTGATGTGCAGCGCTACGGCGGCGTGCCGGGGCGCACGGGCGGGGCGGCGGGTGCGGTGAGCAGCGCCGGGGCGGCGTCGCGCTCAGTGCTTGGCGGGGAGGAAGCCCACCATGTCGTACGCCCGGGCGAGGGTCTCCGCCGCGACGGAGCGGGCCTTCTCCGCGCCCTTGGCGAGGATCGCGTCCAGGGTCTCCGGGTCGTCCAGGTACTGCTGGGTGCGGTCCCGGAAGGGGGTCACGAACTCGACCATGACCTCGGCCACGTCCGTCTTGAGGGCGCCGTAGCCCTTGCCCGCGTACTTCTCCTCCAGCTCGGCGATGTCGGCTCCGGTGAGCACCGAGTAGATGGAGAGGAGGTTGCTGACGCCCGGCTTGTTCTCCCGGTCGAAGCGGATCACGGTGTCGGTGTCGGTGACCGCGCTCTTGACCTTCTTCGCGGTGGCCTTGGGCTCGTCCAGGAGGTTGATGAGCCCCTTCGGCGTGGACGCCGACTTGCTCATCTTGATCGACGGGTCCTGGAGGTCGTAGATCTTCGCCGTCTCCTTGAGGATGTAGGCGGAGGGGACCGTGAAGGTGTCGCCGAAGCGGCCGTTGAAGCGCTCGGCCAGGTCGCGGGTCAGCTCGATGTGCTGGCGCTGGTCCTCGCCGACGGGGACCTCGTTGGCCTGGTAGAGGAGGATGTCCGCGACCTGGAGGACCGGGTAGGTGAACAGGCCGACGGAGGCGCGGTCGGCGCCCTGCTTGGCGGACTTGTCCTTGAACTGGGTCATGCGGGACGCCTCGCCGAAGCCGGTGAGGCAGTTCATGACCCAGGCGAGCTGGGCGTGCTCGGGGACGTGGCTCTGGACGAAGAGCGTGCAGCGGTCCGGCTCGAGACCGGCGGCGAGCAGCTGGGCGACGGCCAGGCGGGTGTTGGCGCGCAGCTCCTTCGGGTCCTGCGGGACCGTGATCGCGTGCAGGTCGACGACCATGTAGAACGCGTCGTGGGTCTCCTGGAGGGCCACCCACTGGCGCACAGCGCCGAGGTAGTTGCCGAGGTGGAACGAGCCGGCGGTGGGCTGGATACCGGAGAGCACGCGGGGTCGGTCATTCGCCATGTCCGTCATTCTCTCAGGTTCCACCGGCGGCTCGTCCCCCGGTCGGCGACGGTCAGCCGAGGTCGATCTCCGGGTACAGCGGGAAGCCCGCCACCAGGTCCGTCGCCCGGCGGGAGATCTCGTCCGCGGTCTTGGCGTCCAGGACGTGGGACGCCTTCGAGGGGGCGCCCGACTTCGTGGTGCCCGGCTCCGTGGCGGTCAGCACGCGGTCGATCAGGCCCGCCACCTCGTCCATCTCGGCCGTGCCCAGGCCGCGCGTGGTGAGCGCCGGGGTGCCGATGCGGATGCCGGAGGTGTACCAGGCGCCGTTCGGGTCGGCGGGGATGGCGTTGCGGTTGGTGACGATGCCCGAGTCGAGGAGGGCGGCCTCGGCCTGGCGGCCGGTGAGGCCGTAGGAGGAGGCCACGTCGATCAGGTTCAGGTGGTTGTCGGTGCCGCCGGTGACCAGGGTGGCGCCGCGCTTCATCAGGCCCTCGGCCAGCGCACGGGCGTTGTCGACGATGCGCCGGGCGTAGTCCTGGAAGGCGGGCTGCCGCGCCTCGGCGAGGGCGACGGCCTTGGCGGCCATGACGTGCGGGAGCGGACCGCCGAGGACCATCGGGCAGCCGCGGTCGACCTGGTCCTTGAGGGAGTCGTCGCACAGCACCATGCCGCCGCGCGGGCCGCGCAGGGACTTGTGGGTGGTGGTCGTCACGATCTGGGCGTGCGGGACCGGGTCGAAGTCGCCGGTGAGGACCTTGCCCGCGACGAGGCCGGCGAAGTGCGCCATGTCGACCATGAGGGTCGCGCCGACCTCGTCGGCGATCTCGCGCATGATCCGGAAGTTCACCAGGCGCGGGTACGCCGAGTAGCCGGCGACGATGATCAGCGGCTTGAACTCGCGGGCCTGGGCGCGCAGGGCCTCGTAGTCGATGAGGCCGGTGGCCGGGTCGGTGCCGTAGGAGCGCTGGTCGAACATCTTGCCGGAGATGTTCGGGCGGAAGCCGTGGGTGAGGTGACCGCCGGCGTCCAGGGACATGCCGAGCATCCGCTGGTTGCCGAAGGCCTGGCGCAGCTCGGCCCAGTCGGCCTCGGAGAGGTCGTTGATCTGGCGGACGCCGGTCTTCTCCAGGAAGGGGGCCTCGACGCGGTCGGCGAGCACGGCCCAGAAGGCGACCAGGTTGGCGTCGATGCCCGAGTGCGGCTGGACGTAGGCGTGGCGGGCGCCGAACAGCTCGCGGGCGTGCTCGGCGGCCAGGGACTCGACGGTGTCGACGTTGCGGCAGCCGGCGTAGAAGCGGCGGCCGACGGTGCCCTCGGCGTACTTGTCGCTGAACCAGTTGCCCATGGTCAGCAGCGTGGCCGGGGAGGCGTAGTTCTCGGAGGCGATCAGCTTGAGCATCTCGCGCTGGTCGGCGACCTCCTGGCCGATCGCGTCGGCGACGCGGGGCTCGACGGTGCGGATGACGTCGAGCGCGGCGCGGTAGGCGGTGGACTCGGGGGACAGCTCTGCTGACATGGGGACCTCCGGACGTGGCGTTCTCACGGTACGGCCCAGGCGCACGGCACTCGTCGCTCGGGCCGCTCCCCGATGGTCGGTCCCATCCCAGCGCGCCAGTCACGGCCCACGGGCAGCCTACCGGGCGGCCCGGAGTGCCGGGCCGCGGCGTCCACCATGCGAGCGACGGTGTTCAGAGGATCACATGGGGCAGGAAACGCGCGTACTCGTCGGTCACCAGACCTGAGGACTCCCGGATGCCCAGGCCCGCCGACTCGTCCTCCACGACCCAGGCGCCCAGGACGACGCGGTTGCCGTCGAAGTCCGGCAGCGGGGCCAGCTCCTGGTAGCAGCACGGCTCGGTGCGCCCGTGGGCCTCGGTGCCGGGCCGGTGGATCGTGACGCCGGCGCCCTCGCGGCCGAGCAGGGGCTTGGCGACGTAGCCGGTGGTGCCGGCCATCTCGCGGGGGCCGTCGAGGTAGGCGGGGAGCAGGTTCGGGTGGCCGGGGTACAGCTCCCAGAGGATCGCGAGCAGGGCCTTGTTGCTCAGCAGCATCTTCCAGGCGGGCTCGATCCACAGGGTGGTGCCGGTGCCGCCGCCGTTGTCGAGGGTGTCCAGGACGTGGTCGGCGAAGCGGTCGGTGGTGAGCCACTCCCAGGGGTAGAGCTTGAAGATGCTGCGGATGAAGCGCAGCTTGGTGTCGACGAACCGGCCGGAGAGGCGGTCCCAGCCGATCTCCTCCATGGAGATCCACTCGGTGTCCAGGCCGGCCTGCTCGGCGGTCTCCTTGAGGTAGGCGACCGTCATCAGGTCCTCGCCCAGCTCGTCCGCCTCGGAGTTGGCGAAGTACAGCGGGGTGCCGGGCGGGAGCAGGGCGGCCTGCTTCTTCCAGGCGTCGATCAGTCGCTCGTGGAGGCTGTTCCACTGGTCGGCGCCGGGGAAGCGCTCCTCCATCCAGAACCACTGCGGGGAGGCCGCCTCCACCAGGGAGGTGGGGGTGTCCGCGTTGTACTCCAGGAGCTTGGCGGGGCCCGTGCCGTCGTAGCGCAGGTCGAAGCGGGCGTAGACGGAGGGGAGTTCGGCGCGGCGTCGCCATGCCTCGGTGACCGCCCGGGCGACGCGGGGGTCGGTGATGCCGAGGTCGGCGAAGCGGTCGGCGGTGACGATGTGCTCGGCCGCCGCCAGGCACATGCCGTGCAGTTCCTCGACGACCTCCTCCAGCGCCTCGACCTCCGGCAGGGAGAAGACGTAGTAGGCGCTCTCGTCCCAGTAGGGGCGCAGGGTGTCGTCGGGGTAGCGGGTCAGGGGGTAGATGCAGCCCTGTTCCTCGACGGTCTGCTGCCAGCCGGGGCGGGGGTCGATGGTGCGGCGTTCCATGGGCCGGCCTCAGCCTCCGCCGCTGCCGGAGCCGGAGCAGCCGAAGCCGCCGCGGTCGACGGCCTCGTCGCGGCTGAAGGTGCCGCCGTCGGCCCAGCCGTTGCTGACGTCGGCGTCGTAGTACCAGTCGGCGTCGTCGACGCCCTTGGCGCCCTTCTTCTTGCCGCCCTTGCCGTACGAGGAGCCGGAGGAGCCGGACTTGCAGTTCTTGTCGGCCACCACCTTGTAGCCGTTGATGTAGTCGTAGCTGTCGCGGTCCACGCAGCGGCGGTCGGGGTCCGATCCGCACGCGCTCAGGGCCGCCGCGAGCACTCCCATGCCGCCGAGCACCACGGTGCTCGACCGCAGCCGCCGCCGGGTCTCCGCCATGTCCGTCTCTCCCCCGTTGTCCGTTTTCCGGTACGACAGTTGGGCCGATCGAGTGTACGGCCGTCGCCGGGGGACTCTACGGCAGCGCACGGCACAGCGCGTCCAGTGCCCCCGCCCAGGCGTGGTCCGGTGGAGTGCCGTAGCCGACGACCAGGGCGTCCAGCGGGGCCACGTCCGCGTCGGGGTGCCGGAAGGTGGACAGGCCGTGGACCGCCAGCCCGTGCCAGGCGGCGGCCCGGACGACCTGCTGCTCGGTGCCGGCGGGCAGCCGGAGCACCGCGTGCAGCCCGGCGGCGATGCCGGTGACCCGGACGTCGGGGGCGCGTTCGGCCAGGGCGGCGACCAGGGCGTCGCGGCGTCGCCGGTAGCGCAGTCGGGCGGCGCGGACGTGGCGGTCGTAGTCGCCGCGGGCCATGAACTCCGCGAGGGTCAACTGGTCGAGGACGCCCGGGGTGCGGCCCGCCATGGCGTCCATGGCGTCCTCGACGAGCGAGGGCGGCAGCACCAGCCAGCCCAGGCGCAGCCCGGGGGCGAGCGACTTGCTGGCCGTGCCCAGGTAGACGACCCGGTCGGGGTCCAGTCCCTGGAGGGCGCCGACGGGCTGGCGGTCGTAGCGGAACTCGCCGTCGTAGTCGTCCTCCAGGACCAGTCCGCCGGTGCGGCGGGCCCGGTCGATCAGGGCGGTGCGGCGTTCGGGGAGCAGCGGGAGCCCCATCGGGAACTGGTGGGAGGGGGTGAGGAGTACGGCCCCGGCGGTGGCCGGGTGGTCGTCGTCGCCGGGCCGGGTGCCGCGGTCGTCGAAGGGCAGGGGCGGCGTCCCGAGGCCCGCGCGGGTGAGCAGGCGGCGGTGGTGGGGCAGGCCGTAGGACTCGACCGCGACGGAGCGGGTGCCCCGGTGCCGCAGCAGGTCGGCGAGGACGCCCAGGCCGCCGAGGAAGCCGGCGCAGACGACGATGCGGTCGGGGTCGGCGTGCACGCCGCGGGCGCGGGAGAGGTAGCCGGCGAGCGCGGTGCGCAGCTCGACACGGCCCCGGGGGTCGCCGTAACCGAGGGCGCGGTCGGGAGCGGCGGCCAGCGCGCGGCGGGCGGCGCTCAGCCACCGGGTGCGGGGGAACGAGGCCAGTTCGGGGGTGCCGGGGATCAGGTCGTAGGCGGGGCGGGCGGCTTCCCGGCGGTGGGGGGCCGGGCGGCGGTCGGGGGTGGCGGGCGTGCGGTCGGCGACGCGGGTGCCGGAGCCCTGGCGGGCGGCGAGCCAGCCCTCGGCGACGAGGTCGGCGTAGACCTCGGCGACGGTGTTGCGGGCCACGCCCAGGTCGGCGGCGAGGGACCGGGAGGAGGGCAGCCGGGTGCCGGGCGCCAGCCGGCCGCCGCGGACGGCCTCGCGCAGCGCGTCGGTGAGGCCCCGGCGCAGCCCGGGACCGGTCCGGTCGAGATGGAGGTCCGCGCCGAAAGTGGCCCACTGTTCCGCCATGGGAATGGACCATACCCGTGGGCTGCCTCGCCCATAGTCTCGAGGGCATGACGACGACGAACGAGAACACCGCCACCGACCCCTTCGCCCCCGAGGAGCCCGCCCGGCTGGAGTGGGCCAAGCACGCGCCCGAGGTCTGGAAGGCGATGCTGGGGCTGGAGAAGGCGGCGGGCCGGGGCCTGGACCCGAAGCTCAAGGAACTGGTGAAGATCCGCGCCTCCCAGCTCAACCACTGCGCCTTCTGCCTGGACATGCACACCAAGGACGCCCTCGCGGCCGGCGAGAGCGTGGAGCGGATCGTGCAGCTCTCCGCGTGGCAGGAGTCGCGGCACTTCTACACGGAGCGGGAGATCGCCGCGATCGAGCTGACCGAGGCGGTCACCGTGCTGACGGACGGTTTCGTCCCGGACGACGTGTACGGCAGGGCCGCCAAGCTCTTCGACGAGAGCGAACTGGCCCACCTGATCGCCGCGATCACGGTGATCAACGCCTGGAACCGCTTCGGTGTGACGTGCCGGCTGACGCCGGGCCACTACACGCCGGGGCAGCACGGATGACGGACCGTACGTCCGGTACGACGGGCCCGCTGACCGGGGTGGAGCGCTTCCGGGCCCTGCACCACGGCCGGCTGTCCGAGGACCCCCTCGTCCTGCCCGGTCCCTGGGACGCGGCGAGCGCCCGCGTCCTCGCGGAGGCCGGGTTCCCGGCGCTCGCCACGCCCAGCGCGGGCGTGGCGGCGTCCCTCGGGTACGCGGACGGGGCGACGCCGGCCGACGAGATGTTCGCGGCGGTCGCGCGGATCGCGGGGGCCGTGGACGTGCCCGTGTCGGCGGACGTCGAGGACGGTTACGGGCTGGCTCCGAAGGAGCTGGTGGAGCGGCTGCTGGAGACGGGGGCGGTGGGCTGCAACCTGGAGGACTCCACGGGCGGGGTGCTCAAGGACCCGCGGGAGCACGCCGAGTGGCTGTCCGAGGTGCGGGCGGCGGCCGGGGACCGGCTCTTCGTCAACGCCCGGATCGACACGTTCCTCAGGGGCGTCGGCGATCCGGAGGCGGCCGTCGAGCGGGCCGCGCTGTACGTCGCGGCCGGGGCCGACTGCGTGTACCCGATCGGCGCCCCCGTCGGCGTACTGCCGCTGCTGCGGTCCGGCGTGCGGGGACCGATGAACGTGCACGCGCTGCCCGGGGAGGGCCCCTCGCCCGCCGAACTCGGCGGGCTCGGGGCCACCCGGATCACGTTCGGGCCGGGTCTGCAGCGGCGCGCGGAGCGTGCGCTGCGGGAGATCGCGGCCGGACTGACGGGGTGAGGGTCAGGGCAGCCACTTCTTCCAGACGGACTCGTGGCTGTCCACCCACTTCTTCGCGGCCTCCTCGGGCCGCATCTTCTGCTCGGCGATCATCAGGGAGACCTGGTTCTGGTCCTCGGTCGTCCACTCGAAGTTCTTCAGGAACCGGGCCGCCTCGCCGCCGTTCTTCGCGAAGTCGGCGTTGAGGTACTTCTGGAGCGGGGTGACCGGGTAGGCGCAGTCGGCCTTCGCCGGGTCGGCGTCGCAGCCCTCCTTGTACGGGGGCAGCTTCACCTCCGTCATCGGGACCTTCTCGAAGAGCCACTGGGGGGTGTACCAGTAGGTCAGGAAGGGCTTCTTCTCCTTGGCGAACTGCTGGATCTGGGTGATCTGGGCGGCCTCGGAGCCGGCGAAGACGACCTTGTAGTCCAGGTCCAGGTTCTCGACGAGGGCCTTGTCGTTGGTGACGTAGGACGGGGAGCCGTCCATCAGCTGGCCCTTGTCGCCGCTCTCGGCGGTGCGCAGCAGGTCGGCGTACTTGTTGAGGTTCTTCCAGTCGGTGACGTCCGGGTGCTGCTTCGCGAAGTACGTCGGGACGAACCAGCCGATGTGGCCGGTGACGCCGAGGTCACCGCCGGGGGCGATGGTCTTCTTGTCCCGGACGTAGCGCTGCTCCTGCTCGGGGTGGCCCCAGTCCTCCAGGATGGCGTCGACCCGGCCCTGGCTGAGCGCGTCCCACGCGGGGACCTCGTCGACCTGGACGGTGTCGACGCGGTAGCCCAGCTCGTGCTCCAGCAGGTACTGGGCGACGGCCACGTTGGCCTGGGCGCCGACCCAGGACTGCACGGAGAGGGTGACGGTCCTGGCGCCCTGGGCGTTGGCGAACGGGGACGCCTGCTGGGTCATGTCGGCGGCGCCGCAGCCGGTCAGCAGCGTCAGCGCGGCCGCGCCGGCGAGCGCGGAGGTCGTGCGCAGTCGCATCTCAGGCTCCCTTCCTCGGACGGCGGTCGGTGGGCTGGGTGACCCGGTCGAGCATCAGGCCGAGGCAGACGATCGCCGCGCCGGCCACCAGGCCGGTCGCCAGGTCGCCCTGCGCGAGGCCGAAGACGACCTGGTAGCCGAGGGCGCCACCGCCGACCAGGCCGCCGATGATGACGACGGCGAGGACCAGGACGACACCCTGGTTGACGGCGAGCAGCAGGGCCGGGCGGGCCAGCGGGAGCTGGACCTGGCGGAGCTGCTGGCCGCTGGTGGCGCCGAGCGAGCGGGCCGACTCCATGGCGGCCGGGTCGACCTGGCGCAGACCCTGGGCGGTGATGCGGACGACGGCCGGGAGGGCGTAGACCACCGCGGCGGCCACGGCGGGCGCGCGGCCCACGCCGAAGAGGGCGACGACCGGGATCAGGTACACGAACTGCGGCATCGTCTGGAAGACGTCCAGGACGGGCCGCAGCGCGCGCTCGACGCGGTCGCTGCGGGCGGCGGCGACGCCGGTGGCGAAGCCGATGACCAGGGTGACGGCGACGGCCGCGAGGACCTGGGAGAGCGTGTCCAGGGACGGGTTCCACACGCCGAGCACGCCGATGGCGGCCATGGCGAGGACGGCGGTGAGCGCGGTGCGCCAGGTGCCGATCAGCCAGGCCAGGGCGGCGACGATCAGCAGCACCGACCACCAGGGCAGCCACTGGAGGCCGTCCCGCAGCGGGTTGAGGACCCAGTCGGTGAAATGCGCGGCCCAGTCGGCGGTGCCGCCGACGACGGGGACGCCGGAGTACAGGTGGGCGGTCATCCAGTCGACGGCCCGGTTGACGGGCTCGGCGATGTTCAGCTCCCACCCGTCGGGCCACTCCAGGACGCCGGCGAGGCGTCCAGCGACCGCGACGGCCGCGGCGGCGACCAGGGCGTACAGCCAGGTCAGCGGGGACCTGCGGGACTCCCCGGGCCGCTCCTCCCCCGCCGCGCCGGTGACGCGGTCCAGGACGACGGCGAGCAGCACGATCGGGATGCCGGCCGCGAGGGCCGCGCCCACGTCGACGGAGGCGAGCGCCTGGTAGACGCGGTCGCCGAGGCCGCCGGCGCCGATGACGGAGGCGATGACCGCCATGGAGAGCGCCATCATGATCGTCTGGTTGAGGCCGAGGAGGAGTTCCTTGCGGGCCAGCGGGATGCGGGCGGTCAGCAGGCGCTGGCGGGCGGTGGTGCCCAGGGACTCGACGGCCTCCAGCACCTCCTTGTCGGCGCCGCGCAGGCCGAGGGCGGTGAGCCGGGCCATCGGCGGGGCGGCGTAGACGACGGTGGCCAGGACGGCGGCGGGGACGCCGATGCCGAAGACCAGGACGACGGGGAGGAGGTAGGCGAAGGCGGGCAGCACCTGCATGGTGTCGAGCACCGGGCGCAGGACGCGGTCCATCCGGTCGGAGAGGCCGGCGGCCAGGCCCAGCAGGGCGCCGACGACGACCGACGCGAGGACGGCGACGACCATCAGGGCCAGGGTCTGCATGGTCGGCACCCACATGCCCAGCAGGCCGCAGGCCAGGAACGCCGCGGCGGTGCCGAGCGCCAGCCTCACCCCGGCCACGCGCCAGGCGACCAGGGCGCCGATCGCGGTGACCCCGGCCCAGCCGACGGCGAGGAGGGCGAGGTAGACGGCGCGTACGGCGAGGACGACGACGTTGCTGACGTGGCCGAAGAAGTAGAGGAACAGCGGGTGGCTGTCCCGGTTGTCGATGATCCAGTCGCTGGCCCTGCCGAGCGGTTCGGACACGTCGACGGTGAGGGCGGACGGCCAGGTGGCGCCGCCCCACTGGGTGACGGCGAAGGGGACGAGGATCGCGGCGGCCACGGCGAGCGCGAGGAGCTTGCGGGCGGCCGGGCGGGTGAGGACGCCCGGGGACGCCTTCGGGGCCGGGGCGGTGACCGTGGCCATCAGACCGCCTCCTTGGGCAGCTCCGCCTCCCCCGGGAGGACGGCCGCCCCCTCGGGGCGTTCCTCGGGTACGGCCGTACCGGCGACGACACCGAGCAGGTCGCCCGCGTCCACCACGCCCAGGCAGCGGCCCCCGTCCATGACGCGGGCGGCCGAACCGGCGCGGGCGACGGCCTCGATGGCCTCGGAGACGGTGGCCTCGGGCCGGACCGCCGGGCCGGTGCCCGCCTCGTCGGCGTTCGCGGCCGGGCGCATCGCCGTGCGGACGGTGAGGACCTGCTCGCGCGGCACGTCGCGGACGAACGCGCGGACGTAGTCGTCGGCGGGCGAGCCGACGATCTCCTCCGGGGTGCCGAGCTGCACGACGCGGCCGTCCCGCATCAGGGCGATGCGGTCGCCGAGCTTGAGGGCTTCCTGGAGGTCGTGGGTGATGAAGACCATCGTGCGGCCCTCCTCGCGGTGCAGCCGGACGACCTCCTCCTGCATGTCCCGCCGGATCAGCGGGTCGAGGGCGCTGAACGGCTCGTCGAAGAGCAGCACCTCGGGGTCGACGGCGAGGGCGCGGGCGAGGCCGACGCGCTGGCGCTGGCCGCCGGAGAGCTGGCCGGGGCGGCGGTGCTCCAGGCCCTCCAGACCGACCTTGGCGACGACGGCGGCGGCCCGCTCGCGGCGCTCGGCGCGGCCCACGCCCTGGACCTCCAGGCCGTAGGCGACGTTGTCGAGGACCGTGCGGTGCGGGAGCAGGCCGAAGTGCTGGAAGACCATCGCCGCGCGGTGCCGGCGCAGTTCGCGCAGCCGGGACTTGTCCATCGCGCGGACGTCCTCGCCGTCGATGGCGATGGACCCGGCCGTCGGTTCGATGAGCCGGGTCAGACAGCGCACGAGGGTGGACTTGCCGGAACCGGACAGGCCCATCACGACGAAGACCTCGCCCTTGCGCACGTCGAAGGAGACGTCACGGACGGCGGCGGTGCAGCCGGTGCGGGAGCGCAGCTCGGCCGGTGTCAGGGCGGTCAGTTCGGGGTCGGCGGGGACGCGGCCGGCCTTGGGGCCGAAGACCTTCCACAGGCCGTCGACGGAGAAGACCGGGGGACGCTCGGTCGCGGTGCCGTTGACGTTCGTCGCGGTCATCGGCGGTCACCGCCGATCAGCTCGACGGCGCGTTCCCCGACCATGAGGACGCCGATCATCGGGTTCACGGCGGTCATGGTCGGGAAGACGGAGGCGTCGGCGACGCGGATGCCCTCCAGGCCGCGGATGCGCAGCTCGGGGTCGACGACGGCCGTCTCATCGGTGGCGGCGCCCATCTTGCAGGTGCCCGCCGGGTGGTAGACGGTGTGGGCGACCTTGCGGGCGTACTCGCTCAGCTCCTCGTCGCCGGTGACGTCCGGGCCGGGGCAGACCTCGCGCTTGAGCCAGCCGGCCAGCGGCTCGGCCTTGGCGATCTCACGGGCGATCCTGATGCCGTCGACGAGGGTGCGGCCGTCGTAGTCGTCCTCGTCGGTGAAGTAGCGGAAGTCCAGGGCGGGCTTCACGGAGGGGTCGGCGCTGGTCAGGTAGAGGCGTCCGCGGGACTTGGGCTTGGGGATGTTCGGGGTCATGGAGACGCCGAACTCGGGGCGCTCGTAGCCGAGGCGCTCCGGGTTGTCCGTGAACGGGATCTGGTAGAAGTGGAACATCAGGTCGGGGCCCGCGTGTTCGGGGTCGCGGCGCACGAACAGACCGGCGTCGGAGTCCATCGCGGAGTTGTCCGGGATGGGGCCGTGGGTCTCCCACACGATCACCGACTCGGGGTGGTCGAGCAGGTTCTCGCCGACGCCGGGCAGGTCCAGCGCCACGGGTATGCCGAGGGCTTCGAGCTGGTCCCTCGGTCCGATGCCCGAGTGCAGCAGCAGGCGCGGGGAGTCGACGGCGCCGGCGCACAGGACGACCTCGTTGCGGGCCTTGACCAGGATCTCCTCGCCGTCCTTGGTGCGGACGTGGACGCCCTCGGCGCGCGTGCCGTCGAGCTGGAGCCGGTAGGCCCAGGTCTCCAGCAGGAGCGTGAGGTTGGGGCGCTCGTCCATCACCGGGTGGAGGTAGGCCACCGAGGCCGACGAACGCTTGTTGTTCTCGGGGTGGTAGGCGAGGTCGAAGAAGCCGACGCCGTCGTGGAACGGCTTCTTGTTGAAGCCCTCGATCCGCGGCACCCCCAGCGTCTTCTGCGCGGAGTCGACGAAGTCGCGGGCGATGGCGTTCCGGTCCTTCTCGTCGACCGGGACGATGTTGTTCTTCAGCCGGGCGAAGTACGCCTCCATCTGGACCGCGCCCCAGCCCTTGGCGCCGGCGGCCTCCCACTCGTCCCAGTCGGACGGCAACGGCTTGAAGGCGATGAGGGTGTTGTGGGAGGAGCAGCCGCCGAGGACGCGGGCGCGGCTGTGCCGGATGTGCGAATTGCCGCGCGGCTGCTCGGTGGTGGGGTAGTCGTAGTCCAGCTCGCCGCCGAGCAGGCCCATCCAGCGGCGCAGGGTCAGCACGTCGTCACGGCCGACGTCGCTGGGGCCGCCCTCGATGACGGCGACGGTGACGTCGGGGTTCTCGGTGAGGCGGGAGGCGATGACGGAGCCTGCCGTGCCGCCTCCGACGACGACGTAGTCGTACACGTGAGTGGTCTCGGACATGGGGGTACTCCAGTGGGGCGAGCGGATGGTGCGGGAGGTGTGGCTGGTGTGCGCGGGTGCGGCGGTGCGGGGCGTTCGGTCAGCCGGCGAACCAGCGGACGGGCTTCGGTGCGAGGTTCTGGTAAACGTGCTTGCTCTCGCGGTACTCGGCAAGGCCCGCGGGGCCCAGTTCGCGGCCGACACCGCTCTTGCCGAAGCCGCCCCACTCCGCCTGCGGCAGGTAGGGGTGGAAGTCGTTGATCCAGACGGTGCCGTGGCGCAGCCGGCCGGCGACCCGGCGGGCGCGGCCCGCGTCGGCGGTCCACACGGCGCCCGCGAGACCGTACTCGGTGTCGTTGGCGAGGGCGACGGCCTCGTCCTCGGTGCGGAAGGTCTCGACGGTGAGCACCGGTCCGAAGACCTCCTCCCGTACGACCCGCATCTCGCGGTGGCACTGGTCGAGGACGGTCGGCTCGTAGAAGTAGCCGCCCTCGGGGCGCTCGGGGGACGGCTCGGGGCGCTTGCCGCCGCAGCGCAGGACGGCGCCCTCGGCGAGGGCGGAGGCGACGTAGTCCTCGGTCTTGGCGCGCTGCTGCTCGGAGACGAGCGGGCCGCACTCGACGCCGTCCTCGGTGCCCCGGCCGAGGCGGATCTTCGCCGCGCGGCGGGCGAGTTCGGCGACGAAGCGCTCGCGCACCGACTCCTCGATGATGAGCCGGCCGCCGGCGGAGCAGACCTGGCCGCTGTGGATGAAGGCGGCGTTGAGGGCCTGGTCGACGGCGGTGTCGAAGCCCTCCTCGGTCTCGCAGGCGTCGGCGAAGACCACGTTGGGGTTCTTGCCGCCGAGTTCGAGGGCGACCTTCTTGACGGTGACGGCGGCGGCCCGGGCGACCTTGGTGCCGCTGACCAGGCCGCCGGTGAAGGAGACGAGGTCGACGTCGGGGTGCTCGGCCAGCCGGGCGCCGACGGTGTGACCGGGGCCGGTGACGACGTTGGCGACGCCGGTGGGGAGGCCGGCCTCGACCAGCAGGTCGATCAGGGCGATCGTGGTCATGGGGGTGATCTCGCTGGGCTTGATCACGAAGGTGTTGCCGGCGGCGAGCGCGGGGGCGATCTTCCAGCTGGCCTGGAGCAGCGGGTAGTTCCAGGGCGTGATCATCGCGCAGACGCCGACCGGCTCGTGCACGACGACGCTGTGGATGTCGGGCGACCCCGCGTCGACGACCCGGCCGGGGGCCTCACCCGCGACGAGGTCCGCGAAGTAGCGGAAGGCGTCGGCGACGCAGTCGATGTCGACGCGGCCCTCCTCGACGGTCTTGCCCGCGTCGCGGCTCTCCAGCAGGCCCAGCTCCTCGCGGTCGCGCACCAGGAGGTCGGCGACGCGGCGCAGCAGGGCGGCGCGTTCGGCGACCGGGGTGTGCGGCCACGCGCCCGCGTCGAAGGCGCGCCGGGCGGCGGCCACCGCGAGGTCGGTGTCCTTCTCGTCGCCCTCGGCGACCACGGCGAACGGCTGGGCGTCCGCGGGGTCGATGATGTCGCGGGTGGCGCCGGAGGACGCCGCCAGCCACTCGCCGCCCGCGTGGATGGTGCGGTGACCGCGCTCGGCCCGGGTTTCCGTTCTGTTCGCCATGGTGGACATGCCTTTCGTTCCTGATCAACCCCCCTGTGTCACACACGTGTCACTCTCGGGGACCGTGAGCCCCTGCCCCACGGCCCCGTTTGCATGCCGAATCGGCGGCGGAAAGTGCGGCGCATCACTTACAAAAGGGTTAAAAGCAACGAAAACGGGCCCCGTTCCGGTCGGAACCGGAACGGGGCCCGTGCGGGCCTGCGGGGCCGCGGCGGCCCGGAAGGCGCGGTGGCCAGGAAGGCGGCGTGGCCCGGAAGGCGGACGGATCAGATGAGGCCGAGGGCGCGGACCGCCTCGCGCTCCTCCGACAGCTCCTTGACGGAGGCGTCGATGCGGGCGCGGGAGAAGTCGTTGATCTCCAGGCCCTGGACGATCTCGTACTTGCCGTCCTTGCAGGTGACCGGGAAGGAGGAGATCAGGCCCTCCGGGACGCCGTAGGAGCCGTCCGACGGGATGCCCATGGAGGCCCAGTCGCCGTCGGCGGTGCCGTTGACCCAGGTGTGGACGTGGTCGATGGCGGCGTTGGCGGCGGAGGCGGCCGAGGAGGCGCCGCGGGCCTCGATGATGGCGGCGCCGCGCTTGGCGACGGTCGGGATGAAGTCGTCGGCCAGCCACTTCTCGTCGTTCACGGTCTCGGCGGCGTTCTTGCCGGCGATCGTGGCGTTGAAGATGTCCGGGTACTGGGTGGCGGAGTGGTTGCCCCAGATGGTCAGGCGCTTGATGTCGGTGACCGACGCGCCCGTCTTCTTCGCGAGCTGGGTCAGCGCGCGGTTGTGGTCCAGGCGGGTCATCGCGGTGAAGCGCTCGGCCGGTACGTCCGGGGCGGCGGCCTGGGCGATCAGGGCGTTGGTGTTGGCCGGGTTGCCGACGACGAGGACCTTGATGTCGTCCGCGGCGTGGTCGTTGATGGCCTTGCCCTGCGGCTTGAAGATGCCGCCGTTGGCCTCCAGGAGGTCACCGCGCTCCATGCCCTTGGTGCGGGGGCGGGCGCCGACGAGGAGGGCGACGTTGGCGCCGTCGAAGGCCACGTTCGGGTCGTCGGTGATGTCGATGCCCTGGAGGAGCGGGAACGCGCAGTCGTCCAGCTCCATCGCGGTGCCCGCGGCGGCGTTGAGCGCCGGGGTGATTTCCAGGAGGCGCAGCTTGACCGGCACGTCCGCGCCGAGCAGCTGGCCGGAGGCGATGCGGAAGAGCAGGGCGTAACCGATCTGGCCGGCCGCGCCGGTGACGGTGACGTTCACGGGAGTGCGAGTCATGGCGTTCTCCGTAGGACAGCTGGCGGTGGGGCGTCCCGGCCCCGGGCGTTTGATCGATCTCTTGGTATCAAGAGATCCATCCAGCGGTCAGGCTATCGCGCCCGCGGTGCCCGGCACCCCCGGGTCGGTGTGGCCCGGCCCACAGGGCCACCGTCGGAGCAGCCGGGCAGCCGCCCGGGGCGGGCTCACGGGCGGCTGCCCGGGCCGGACACGCGGACATGAAGAGGCGGCCGCCTGTCCGGGAGAGGGGGGACGAAGGCGACCGCCGTTCGGGGATACCGTTGCCGGACTCCCGTGGGGGTACTTCTCGCGTGCCCGCCTCCGCGCGGGCCATGCCTGCCGCGGACGGACTTTCTTCAGCGGACTCCCGGCGCCGCCGCCCGCATGCTCCGACCCGCTCCCCCGCACGCTCCGGCGCCGCTCCCCGCACGCTCCGGCACCGCTGCCCGCGGAGGGCGCCGCCTCCCGTGGGCTGCCGCACCGCTCCCGGCGGGCCCGAGGCGCCGCTCCCCGCGGGTTGCCGCACCGCTCGCCGCGGGCTTCGCCGTCGCCCTTCCGGGGCTCCGCCGTCGCTGTCCCGGCGACCCGTGGGTTACTCCGTGCAGCCCTTCTGGCCGCCGGCCGGCGTCACGCACGCCTTGGCCTCGGCCGCGGACTTCACGGCCACCATCGGGGTGTACGCGACGGTGTCGGCGGCCCCGGTGACCGTGCCCGTCTGCCGGTTCGCCCCGTCGGCGCTCACCTCGACCTCGGCGCCCTGAGTGGCCTGTGTGACACGGGCCCACGCGGCGCCGCAGGTCTCGCTGTAACGGACCTCCACGGCCGCGCCGCCGACCGTGGCGGTCGCTGCGGTGGTCACCAGGTCGCCGCCGCAGCCCATGGTCTCCGGGTCCTTCCCGGTGCACGCGTCGCCGCTGCACTTCACGCCCGGAGGCAGGGCGGCGTCGGTGGTCACGGTGGGGGACGGGGAGGGCTTGGCGCCCTCGTTCCCCTTGCCCCCCTCCTCGTTCATGACGAAGAAGGCTCCCGCGATCACCACCAGCGCGCCGACGACACCCGCGACGAACATGGTCGTCCGCCTGCCACCGCCCCCGGAGGAGTTGCCCCGGGCGCGGGAGCCGCCGCTCGGCGGCGCACCGTGCGGGTCGGCGGGACCGTGGCCGTGGGAAGCGGCCGGGACCGGAGGCGTCGCGGGCCCCTCGGCGTCCCCGTGTCCGGTCCGCGTGCCGAGCCTCGCCGTGCGGTCGCCGGTCGGAGCCGGACCCCGGTACCCGGCGAGCCCCCAGGAGTTGCCGTCGGTCGCGCCGCCGGAGGACGGGACGGAGGGAGCGCCGCCGCGGACGGGGCCGACGGCCGAGTCGGGGCTGTCGGCGGCGGTCGGCTGGGCGGGCACCGAGGGCGGCAGCGTGGGCGACACACCGGCCGGCCCGGCGATGCCGGGCGTGACCGCGCCGCCGCCGTGGCGGCCGGTGCGGCTGCCCCGGCCGCTCCTGCCGCCGGCGCCGGACTTGGCCGCGGGCGTGCCCAGCTCCCCGAGCGCGGCGCGCGCCTGGGAGATGCGGATGGCCTCCATGGTCATGTCATGGCGCATCTCCGAGCGGCTCCAGGCGCGCTCGGCCAGCTCCCACATGGTGGTCAGGTGCATCGGGTTGGTGCCCGTCACCTCGGCCAGGGCGATGATGGCGCCCTTCGGCGCCAGGAGCCGGCCGTTCAGGTACCGCTCCCAGGACGTCTTGCTGTAGCCCGTGGCGTCGGCCACCGACGCGATGCTCAGGTCGTTGCGGTCCACGAGCCGGCGCAGCTGACTCGTGAACTCCTTGATCTGCGGATCGAGTTCCTCCGGCAAGGCCTTCCAACGAGGCATTGCTTCCCCCTCTTCCCCCCGGTGACGTGCTGTTCGTTCCCCCGCTCGGTCCTCGCGCGCGGCGTCCCGCACGGAGTCCCCGTTCTGGCTACCCACAGGGATGCGCCCGGTCAGGATCGCAGTTCCCGGGGTGGGGGCGCACAGGAGCACAGAGGCCGCGAGCATGCACCGTCGCACGCCCAACGGTTCGTGGTCCAGTGTCCCACCGGCGTTCCCGTGCCCGGAACCGAACCCGGTTTTTCACGGCTCGCGTGACGGAGTAGCGGAACGGTCACTTCCGTGCCACAGCGCCCTGACAGGCGTTGAACAGGGCGTTCGCGGTGCAGGAAGGTTGTTCCGGACGGCGGCCCGTCCTCTCACGGGGGTGAGGACGGGCCGCCGTTCCGGTCACCCGGCCGCTAGCTGACGGTGAAGTGGAGGGTGTCCTTGAGGAAGGGGATCTCCAGCACCGGCTTCGGCTGGGCCATCAGCGCCAGCAGGGCGATGGACAGGCCCAGAACGCCGTAGGTGGCGATGTCCGTGAAGCGCGAGCGCACGGCGAGCATGCCGACGTCCGGCACCGTCCAGCGGAGCGCGGCGCCCAGGAGCAGCGCGGCGCCCACGAGGAACGTCCCCCAGCGGAACACGTCCAGCGCGGTCAGCAGAAGCCCCAGGCCGACCAGCAGCACCACGGTGAGCACGGGCCACTGCCGGGCGGGCGCCGGCGCGTCGCCGCCCGCGGCCCGGCCGCCGCCCTCGGGACGCGCGGTGTCGCGGGTGAAGAGCGGGAACCGCCGAGTGGTCCGGCGCGGCCTGCCCGCCGCGTCCGGCGCGCTGACCGGGTCGCGGACGGTCAGCTCGTCTCCGGTGCCGTCGGGCCCGAGGGAGCCGTCGGAGCCGGCCGACTCGTCGGGGGCGGGGGCGGGGGCGGGTGCCCCGCCCGCGTCGGGGTCCTTGGCCGCCTCGGGGGGTTCCCGGTGCTCCGGGTTCTCCGAGCGCTTGGCGCCGATGTCCTCAGCCGGCACTGCGCTCCGCCGCCTCCACCACGTTCACGAGCAGCTGGGCCCGGGTCATGGGGCCGACGCCGCCGGGGTTCGGGGAGATCCAGGCGGCGACCTCGGCCACGCCGGGGTGGACGTCGCCCACGATCTTGCCCTCCGCGTTGCGCGAGACGCCGACGTCGAGCACGGCGGCGCCCGGCTTCACGTCCTCGGGGCGGATCAGGTGCGGGGAACCGGCCGCCGCCACGACGATGTCCGCGCGCTTGAGGTGGGCGGCGAGATCCCGGGTGCCGGTGTGGCACTGGGTCACGGTGGCGTTCTCGCTGCGCCGGGTCAGCAGCAGCGGCATCGGCCGGCCGATGGTGACGCCGCGGCCCACGACCACGACCTCGGCGCCCTTGATCTCCACGCCGTAGCGGCGCAGCAGGGTGAGGATGCCGTTGGGGGTGCAGGGCAGCGGGGCCGGCTCGTTCAGGACGAGACGCCCGAGGTTCATCGGGTGCAGGCCGTCCGCGTCCTTGTCCGGGTCCATCAGTTCCAGGATGCGGTTCTCGTCGATGCCCTTGGGCAGCGGCAGCTGGACGATGTAGCCGGTGCAGGCCGGGTCGTCGTTCAGCTCGCGGACGACCGCCTCGATCTCCTCCTGCGTCGCCGTGGCCGGCAGCTCGCGCTGGATGGACGCGATGCCCACCTGGGCGCAGTCGCGGTGCTTGCCGGCGACGTACTTCTGGCTGCCGGGATCGTCGCCGACCAGGACGGTGCCGAGGCCGGGCGTGACGCCCCTCTCCTTCAGCGCCGCCACGCGGGCGGTCAGTTCGGACTTGATCGCGGCTGCGGTGGCCTTGCCATCGAGAATCTGGGCGGTCATGCCCCCATCCTCGCGGATGACCGGCCCCGGGTTCCAATCCGGCCGCCGCGCGGACGGCGCGGGAGGCGTCCGCGCCGATTCGCTCCCGACCGGCGTTGTTGCACTTGCACAACACCTTGCGGCCGGACTGGACAAGCGAGAGACCGGTCGAGAACGATTGGGGGGCACAGTGCCGCGGGGCCGTACCGGGGGGACGAACCGCTATCACGTACCTCCTCCGAATCGCGCCGCGCGTCGTCCCCGCACGTGACAGCGACGGAGGAAGTCCCGCCATGAGTTTCGGCGATCCGAACAACCCCTACGGTGCGCCGCAGGGCCAGCAGCCGGGCTACGGCAACCAGCCGCCCCAGGGCCAACCCGGTTACGGCTACCCGCAGGGGCAGCAGCCCGGTTACGGCTACCCGTCGGCGCCGCCCGTGCAGCAGCCCTACGGCGGTGGTGCCCCCACCACCATGCCCGGCACCGTCAGCGCCGCCCGCGTCATGCTGTGGGTGATCGTCGGCCTCCAGGTGATCGGCACCGTCCTGTTCGCCTTCTCGGCCGTGGCGGTCGACCAGGCCAAGGACGACCCGGCGTTCGAGGAACTCGCGGACTACCCGACCGGTGCCCTGTGGGGCATCGCGGTGCTCGCGCTGGTCTGGGGCGTCTGGGCGACCTTCCTGGCGGCGAAGTTCAAGTCCGGCGGCAACGGCCTGCGCGTGACCGCCCTGGTGTTCGGCATCCTCACGGCGGTCGTCGCCGTCTACCCGTTCACCGTCTTCGGCATCATCCACCTGGTGCTCGGCATCCTCATCGCCGTCTTCGTCGGCAACTCCAACGGCGCCGCCTGGTTCAAGCGCCCGCGCTACTGACGTACCACGCGACCGACGCACCGCGGGACGCTTTCGCGCCAATCCCGCCCCAGGGCCGTGTCTCACCCGTACGAGGGGGACACGGCCCTGGTGCGTCGCCCTAATCTGACGTGGGTAGCCGTCAGGCACGGGGAGACGCACCTTGTACAGCATCATCGTGGTACCTCCGCCGACCACGGAGGACGCAACCACCCGCACCCAGTTCCGGCTCGCGCCCGGTGAACGCCTGCCGTTCGGGCGCTCGGTGTCCGAGGGCGGCCTGCTGATCGGGCACGACGGGGTGTCCCGCAGAGCCGGCGAGATCGCCGCCCACGGCACCTTCTGGACCCTGAGCAACCTCTCCGCCCACCAGACCTACGTGGTGGAGAACCCGGAGGGCGCCGGCGAGCACATCAAGGTGGCGCCGGGCCGGCTGGACGCGCCCGTGCCCTTCGAGTTCTCCCGGATCGTGCTGCCCGCGGCGGGCGACCTGCTGCCGCTGGAGGTCTGGGCGCCGCGCCACGACTATCTGCGCGCCGGGGACGGCACCGACGGCGAACCGACCGCCCCGGCCTTCTCCGTCGACCGCACCAAGCGCTACTTCGCGGTGCTGGCCGCCCTGTGCGAGCCGCGGCTGCGCGGGGCGCCGCACGCGCCGCTGCCGACGGTCGAGCAGGTCGTCGAGCGGCTGCGGCCGCTCTGGCCCGCCGCGTCGCGCACGTCCGTGCAGTGGAACATCGACTACCTGGCGGTGAAGCTGCGGCTGAAGCCGGGCCCGGAGACGGCGGAGCCGGGTGCCCGGCTCAACGGCAAGAAGGAGTCCCTGGTCTCCATGGCGCTCCGCTTCGATCTGGTGCGGGAGGACGACCTCGTGGTCCTGAGCGCGCCGCCGCGCCGGGTGCCGCGGTGACCGAGGCGTACGCGGTCCCGGTGCCGAAGGGGTACCGGGTCGGCTGCTGGGAGGTGCGGGCACCGATCGCGACGGGCGCCTTCGGCAGCGTGTACGAGGCCCGCCGGGTCGGCGGCGACGGCGGGCTGCCGCGCACGGCGGCCCTGAAGTTCCTGCCCACCGGCACCGGCACGCCCCGCCAGCTGTCCCACCTGCGGGAACTCGTGGAGCGCGAGGTCGAGTTGCACCGCAGGCTGCGGCGGCCCCGGCTGGTGCGGATGTACGAGACCCTGGTCGTCGACGATCCCGCCACCCCCGCTCTCGACGGTGCCACCGTCCTGGTCCTGGAGAAGGCGGCGGGCTCCCTGTCCGCCCGGCTGTCCGCCTCGCCCCGTCCGCCCGGCGGGGCCGCGCTGGTCGCCCAGGTCTGCGAGGGCCTGGCCCAGCTGCACCGTGCCGGGTGGGTGCACGGGGACCTGAAACCGGCCAACGTGCTGCTGATGGAGGACGGTTCGGTCCGGCTCGCCGACTTCAACATGGCCGCCGAGCTGGAGGGCACCCACGCCTACACGCCCGCCTTCTCCACCCCCGACTACACCCCGCCGGAACTGCTCTGGTCGGAGGTCGGCGAGCGCGGCCGGCGCATCCGGCCCTCGGCCGACGTCTGGGCCTTCGGCGTCCTCGCCCATCTGGTGCTCACCGGCTCCTTCCCGCTGCCCGGCGGCACCCCGACCGCCCGCCGCGACGCCGCGCTCGCCTACGCGCGCGGCACCGAGGAGCTGCGCCTGTCGCCCGGGCTGCCCGGGGCGTGGCGGGAGATCGTGGCCGCCTGCCTGACCCGTACGCACGCCGAACGCATCGGCACCGACGCCCTGTTGCGCCGGGTGACGGCGGCCTGCGGCACGGGCGGCGGCAGGTCCGTGCCGCCGCGCCGGGTCCGCCCGCGGCGGGCCGTGCTCGCGGTGGCGGCCGGGGCCGTGGCCGCGGCGGCGCTCGGTTACGGCGTGACCGTCCTCGGCGACGGCGACGGCGGTCCCGCGCCGGGGCTCTCGGGCGCCGGGGCCGGCGCGTCGAACGTGTCCGCCGCCTCCTACGGCGCCGGTGAACTGCGCACCGACAAGGGCGTGCCCGCGGCCTACCGGCTGCTGATCGTCGAGACGGCGCACGATTGCGATCGCAAGGAGGTCAGTCCGCCTCTGATCGCCGCCATGCTCAAGGTGGAGAGCGACTTCGACCCGGACCTCTCCGACCCCGCCAAGGACGAGTACGGCATCGCCCGCTGGACCCCGAAGGTGCTGCGCTGGTGGATGAACGAGGACGGCACCCCCGGTGAAACCGTCCCCGAACCCCCGTTCCCGCCGGCCGAGTCCATCCCGGCGATGGGCCGCTATCTGTGCTGGATCACCCCCCGCCTGGACGCCGGCCTGCCCGGCGACCGCCGGGTGCTGATCGCCGTGGCCTACCGGACGTCGTACGACAAGGTGAACGACGCGGGCGGAGTTCCCCCGAAGTACCGCGACTACGCCGACCGCGTCGCCCACCACCTCAAGGAGTACACGCCACCGGGCCGGAGGTGACCCTGAGAGTTGCGAGGTACCGCCCGGCGGGCGCCGGGGGCACGGTGTGAGCACACCGCCTCGGCGGTACACACCGACGTTCATGGGGGAACACAGTGAACATCATCAAGCCCGCCGCGCTGCTCCTCGCGGCCACCGCCCTGGTCGCCGGCTCCACGGCCGCCGCCACCGCCGGCGACTCCCCGGACGGCACCCGGGTGACCGGCCTCCAGCAGAAGGCCGACCAGGTGCTGGCCGACCGGCACCAGCCCCTGCGCGTGTCGGCCGACGCGGTCGAGTACGAGGGCCTCACCGTCACCGACGCGCCCCGGACCAAGGGCGCCCAGGCCCTGGCCTGCGACTACGGCCACCTGTGCATGCTCGTCAACGGCACCAAGTTCGACTTCTACAAGTGCCAGACGTGGGAGCTGTCGAACTGGACCGGCGACGGCCCGTTCACCAACAACCAGACGCCCGGCACGGTCGCCAAGTTCTACAACCAGGACCGCAGCGTCCGCTGGACGTCCACGGCGTACGAGGCGGGCACGGCCACCTGGGACCCGATCTGGTACCTGCGCCCCTGCTGATCCGCCCCACCGGAGCCGGCAGGACCACGGCCCCCGGTTCCCTCCGCGGAGGGAACCGGGGGCCGCTTGCGCGTCCGCGCACCCCTCAGTGGAAGAAGTGCCGCGTCCCCGTGAAGTACATCGTCACGCCGGCCTTCTTCGCCGCCTCGACGACCAGCTCGTCACGGACCGAGCCGCCGGGCTGGACCACGGCCTTCACCCCGGCCGCGGTGAGGATCTCCAGGCCGTCCGGGAAGGGGAAGAACGCGTCGGAGGCGGCGTAGGCGCCCTGGGCGCGCTCGGCGCCCGCCCGCTCCACCGCGAGCTTCGCGGAGTCGACGCGGTTGACCTGGCCCATGCCGACGCCGACCGAGGCGCCGTCCTTGGCGAGGAGGATCGCGTTGGACTTGACGGCGCGGCACGCCTTCCAGGCGAAGGCCAGCTCGGCCAGCTCCGCCTCGGACAGGGCCTCGCCGGTCGCGAGGGTCCAGGTCGCCGGGTCGTCGCCCTCGGCCTGGAGGCGGTCGGTGACCTGGAGGAGGGCGCCGCCGTCGATCGGCTTGACCTCGACCGGGGCGGCGGGGGCCTCGGGGGCGCGCAGCACGCGGATGTTCTTCTTCTTGGTGAGGGCTTCGAGGGCGCCGTCCTCGTAGTCCGGCGCGACGATGACCTCGGTGAAGATCTCGGCGACCTGCTCGGCCATCTCCTTGGAGACCGGGCGGTTGACCGCGATCACGCCGCCGAACGCGGAGAGCGGGTCGCAGGCGTGCGCCTTGCGGTGCGCCTCGGCGACGTCCGCGCCGACCGCGATGCCGCACGGGTTGGCGTGCTTGATGATCGCGACGCAGGGCTCGTCGTGGTCGTACGCGGCACGGCGGGCGGCGTCCGTGTCCGTGTAGTTGTTGTACGACATCTCCTTGCCGTGCAGCTGCTCGGCCTGGGCGAGGCCGCCGCCCTCGGGCGAGGTGTAGAGCGCGGCGGGCTGGTGCGGGTTCTCGCCGTAGCGCAGGGTGTGGGCGCGCTCGTAGGTGGCGCCGAGGAAGTCGGGGAACGAGGAGTCGTCCACGGGGGCGTACTCGCTAGCGAACCAGGAGGCGACGGCCACGTCGTACGCGGCGGTGTGCTGGAAGGCCTCGGCGGCCAGCCGCTTGCGGGCTGCGAGGTCGAAGCCGCCGTCCTTGACCGCGGAGAGCACGTCGGCGTACCGGGCGGGGCTGGTGACGACCGCGACGGAGGGGTGGTTCTTGGCGGCGGCGCGGACCATGGACGGGCCGCCGATGTCGATCTGCTCGACGCACTCGTCGGGGGTGGCGCCCGAGGCGACGGTCTCCCGGAACGGGTAGAGGTTGACCACGACCAGGTCGAACGGCGCCACGCCCAGCTCGTCGAGCTGCTGCCGGTGGCTGTCCAGGCGCAGGTCGGCGAGGATGCCGGCGTGCACCTTGGGGTGCAGGGTCTTGACCCGGCCGTCCAGGCACTCGGGGAAGCCGGTCAGCTCCTCGACCTTGGTGACGGGGACACCGGCGGCGGAGATGCGGCCGGCCGTGGAGCCGGTGGAGACGAGTTCGACGCCGGCCTCGTGGAGCCCGCGGGCGAGGTCCTCGAGCCCGGTCTTGTCGTAGACGCTGACGAGCGCGCGACGGATGGCCCGCTTGTTGCTCTCGGCGGTGGCGGTCACTGGATAACTACCTTTCGTCCCTCAATGCGATAGCCGTTGCGGGCGAGCCGCCCCACGACATCGACGAGCAGCCTTCGCTCGACTTCCTTGATGCGCTCGTGCAGAGCGCTCTCGTCGTCCTCGTCCCGGACCTCCACCACGCCCTGCGCGATGATCGGCCCGGTGTCGACGCCGTCGTCGACGAAGTGGACGGTGCAGCCGGTGACCCTGGCGCCGTACGCGAGCGCGTCCCGCACACCGTGGGCCCCCGGGAAGCTGGGGAGGAGCGCGGGGTGGGTGTTGACGAACCGCCCGCCGAACCGCGCCAGGAACTCCTTCCCCACGATCTTCATGAACCCGGCCGAGACGACGAGGTCCGGCTCGTGGGCGGCGACCGCCTCGGCGAGCGCCGCGTCCCACGCGTCGCGGGTCCCGTAGTCCTTGACCTTCGTCACGAAGGTCGGCAGCCCGGCGCGCTCGGCGCGCGCGAGCCCTTCGATGCCCTCGCGGTCGGCGCCGACCGCGACGACCTCGGCCCCGTAGGCCTCGACGCCGGTGGCGGCGATCTCGTCCAGGAGCGCCTGCAGGTTGGTGCCGGAACCGGAGACCAGCACGACGAGGCGCTTGGCTCGCTGGGCCACGGGCTTGGCGGCCACGGTGGGGGCCTTTCTCGGGGGAGCGGGGTCTTCACGGCCGTACGTTCTGTACGTTCATCCGTTTGTGCGGTCGTACGAATGCTTCGCGCCCCGGGATACGGGGAAGTCTACGAAGCGGCCGACCGTCAGCAACGATACCGGCACTCCGGACGGCCCCCTCGGGACGGGGGCGTGGCCGGAAGGTAGCGTCTGCGTGGAGCCGGACGGGAACGTGGCCCGCGCGTCACGCGTTCACCGGTCGGGCCCACTTGTTCGCCCGTTCCTTACCGCCAAGATCGCCAAGGGGAAGACGCTCACTTGATGCCGGACCGCAGCCTGCGACTGCTCACGCTCCCCCAGCAGTCGGCGCAGCCAGGGGAGCGCAGCACCGTGTTGCTGCGGGAGCGTCCCTCCTCACCGCCCGACACCCCCTCGGACCGCGGGGACGGGAGCGGACGGGGCGGCGCCGCCGGTTCCTCCGGCGGCTCCGACGGGTCCGGCACCTCCTCGGCCCCCTCCGACCAGGACAATCCGTTCGCGCCGCCGCCGGAGGGCACGCCCGACCGCCCCTGGCAGCCGCGGCACCCGTCGGGCGACGGTGACGGCCGGGGCTCCTCCGGACCTCAGGGCGGCGGCCACTCCCCGTGGGGCGGCCAGTGGAGCGACCGGCAGCCCGGTCGCTCGTCCGGCGGCTTCGGCGAGCGTCCCGGCGGCTCCGGTTCCGGACCCGAGGGTCCGGGCGGCGCTCCGGGTCCGCGCTGGGACCCGACGGACCCGGCCCAGCGACGCGCCCGGTACGCCTTGCTGAGCGGCATGTGGGCCCTGTTCTTCGCCCTCTTCACCTGGCCGTACGTGGCGCTGCTGCTGGGCGCCCTGGCCCTGTACTGGGGCATCAGCTCCCTGGGCGCCAAGCCCCGCGCCGCCGCCTCCGACGCGGACACCCCGGCCCGGCCGGCCGATCCGACCGCCCGTCCGCAGCGGACCGCGGCGATCAGCGGCCTGGTCACGTCGTCGCTGGCCATCCTGCTGGTGGCCGCCTCCTTCGGCGCCCAGCTGGTCTACAGCGACTACTACACCTGCCGCAACGACGCCCTCACCAACGAGGCGAAGCAATCCTGCGACCGTCACCTGCCGGAGCAGCTGCGGGACGTGCTGGGCACGGAGGGCTGAGACCGCCCCCGGCCGGCCGGGGCGCGCTTCGGTGCCGCCCCGGCCTACCCCCCGCTCACGGCGTCCGCGGCGGCTCCGCCGGAGCGTCGACCGGCAGAAGATCGTACGGCGAGTCGACACCGGCGCCACTGCCGCCGACACCACCACCGCCCCCGCCGCCGTCCCCGTCGTACAGCCCGAACGGCACGGGGTCCTCGTCCGCCCGCTCCTCCCCCGCTCCCCCGCTCCGCGCACGCCGCCCCGTGAACGGCAACGGCATCCAACCCCACCGACGTCCGGCCCGGCCTTCGTCCACCGCCCCCGGCGCCTCCGGTGCCTCCGTCCCCGTCGCTGCCCGCGCCTCCGCGGCAGACCCCCGCCCCCGCCACGCCCGCACCACCACCGCGACGGGCACCGCCACCGCCCCGATCCAGCCCAGCACCGCGCCCCCGACCTGCCACCACACCGGCCCGAACCGGGCAAGGGCGGCACTGCCGAGCGGCCCGCCCGCCAGCGCGGCCAGCAGGGCGACGAGCAGCGCGCACAGCACGGCGGCCACGACCGCGGCGCCGACGGTCCGCCGCCACGACCACACACCGGCGCCCTCGCCACCCGCCGGCACTCCCCGCGGGCCCGGCACCCGCTCCCGTCCCGCACCCGCCGTCGCCGCCCGCGCCGTGAACCACCCGACCACGCCTCCCGCCACCAGCGGCACCGCCCCGGACGCCCAGTGCAGCGGCGTACCGGGACCCGGGTCCGGCACCGCCGCCAGCAGCGGGAACGGCGGCAGCAGCGGTGCCGGCGCGGAGGCGAGCGGGTCCACGACGTGCCCGGTACCGAGCACGAAACCCGGGCCGAGGGCGTACGCCGCCGCCCACACCGCCGCGTTCGGCACCAGCGTCAGACACAGCAGCAGTACGGCGAACCGCCCCGCCCATCCCTCGGTCAGCCGCAGGTACGCCTCCTGCGCGGCGGCCGCGTGCCACACGAGCGAGACCGCGAGCAGCAGCGCACCACCTCCGACGAGCACCGCCGCACCGGCGCCCGCCGCGCGCGTGGCGGCGCCCAGGCGCGCGTCCGGCTCCACGATCAGCTCCCGCAGCGTGCGGGGCAGTACGCGCAGCGCCCGGCCCACCGGGCCGCCCGGACGGCCGAACGCCGTCCACACACCCGCGCCCGCCGCGCCCATGGTGACCAGGGGCAGGCACACCGCCGCCCACCCCCAGGAGGGCCGCAGCGCGCCGCCGGCCGAGTACAGCACGACGGGCGTGGCGACGGCCAGGTAGCCGAGCACGACACCCGACCAGGCGTTGCGCGCGGAGACGGGCGGCGGCCCGGCGTCCCGGAGGCCGCCGCCCCCGCCCACACGCACACCGACCCCCGGCTTCGCACCGCCTCCCACGGCCACACCCACCCCGTCCCCGGGGTCCGTGGCGTCCCGGGCCGCGCGGTGCAGCAGCCACACCGGCAGCAGGAGCAGGAGCAGCGGGGTGACGCCCACCGGCGCTGGGGTGCCGGAGAGCGTGTCGGCGCGCACCAGTTCGGCACCGTGCGCCAGCACCCAGAGCGCCGCGGCGACGTGCAGCGCGCCGCCGGGCCCGCTGTCGGGGTAGGGCGAGCTGACCCAAAGCACCGTCACCAGCACGGCGCAGGAGGCCAGTCCGAGCCCCGCCGCGAACGCGCCGCCCAGGAGACCGGCGGCCAGTCCCGGCGAGCGGTCGCGCCACCGGGTGCGCAGCAGGGAGAGCGGGGCAGGGCGGGCGGTCGTCTGCATCACGTCCGCCATGCTCCCAACGACACGCGCTTTCCCGGCGTAACAGGCGAAGCTCCGCTGTGTCGCTCAATATATGTTTATGTACTTTTTCGTACGAAGGGGCACCCTGTGACACGGAGCCCCGCATCCCCGCTCCCTCCCCCCAAGGCACGCCGACGCCTGCGTGAGTCCGCCGCGCTGACGCAGGCTCAGCTCGCGGCCCGGGTGGGTGTCACCCGCGACACGGTCCGTGCGTGGGAGTCCGGCCGCGGCACGCCGCGCGGCCGCAAACGGGAGGCGTACGCGAAGCTGCTGAACACGCTGGCCGAGGAGGCGGCGGCGCGGCGGGCGAGGCCGTCCCTCACGCCGGAACCCGAGACGGCACAGTCTCCGGTGCCCGTCTACGTGGCCGTGGGGCCCGGGACGCCGGGCACCGCCGACCGGGCCCCCGACAGCCTCGTCCTGCCCGCCGAGCCACTGGAGGAACGAGGCCGGCGGGAACAGGACGAGCCCACGGAACAAGAGGCATCGGCAGGAGAGGAACGACCGGAGGGAGCAGAGGGGGCAGAGGGAGCGGAGAGGGCTGAGGGATCGCGGGAACGGGGTGAGCCCGCGGGGCGGGGGGAGTCGGCAGGGCGGGGGGAGACGCCCCGGCGGGACGCGCCGTCGGAGCAGTCGGAGCGGCGGCCGGAGGCGGCGGAGCACCCGGACGCACCCACGCGACCGCACTCCGGACCGTCGGCCGGGGAGGCGGCGTCCGCACCGGGCGCCCTGACCCCCGCTCAGGCCTTCGACGCCCTGTACGAGTTCGGCGCCCCGGCCCTCGTCCGGCAGACCTACCTGCTCACCGGCCGCCGCGAGCTGGCCCGTGAGTCGGTGGAGCGGGCCTACCAGATCGCCTGGGAGAACTGGCCCGAGGTGGCCCGCGACCCGGACCCCGCGGGCTGGGTGCGGGCGGCGGCGTACGAGTACGCGCTCTCGCCCTGGCACCGCTTCCGGCTGCGCCACCGGCACCCCGAACCGCCGCCCGCCGACCCCGGCGACCGGACCCTGCTGAACACCCTGCTCAGACTCCCGCCGCCGCACCGCCGCACCCTCCTGCTGTACGACGGTGTGGGGCTGGACCTGCCCGAGACGGCGGCGGAGACGGAGGCGAGCACCCCCGCGGCGGCGAACCGGCTGATGCGGGCCCGTGAGGCCCTCGCCGACCGGCTGCCCGAACTGGCCGACCCGCAGGTGCTGCACCGGAGGCTGGCCGAGCTGGCCTCCGCGGAACGGCTGCGGGCCGCCCGACCGCCGACGGTGCGCCTGGGCAGCGAACGCAGGGCGCGCCACCTGACCCGGGCGGCGATCGCCTTCACGGTCGCCCTCATCGGGACGACGGCCCTGACCCTGCGCACCGCGCCGACGCACTACGAACCGCCCGTCTCCCCGGGCGAGACGGTGCGCGGGGTGCCGCCCAGGGTGGCGCCGGGATCGCTGTCGGACGAGCAGTTGGAGCTGCGGCAGAAGCTGCGGGACCAGATGCAGGACGGCCCGGAGCGGCTGACTCCGCTGGCCGAGTGAGACCGGTTTCGGCCCGGACGGTGCCGTCGTACGGGCGGGCCAGGACCGGACGACGCCACCGCCGTAAGCCACCGCCGTAAGCCGAGTGGGCCCGCTCCCTGACGGGAGCGGGCCCACTCGGTGTGGTGCTGTGCGCCGTGCGCTCGGCGCGTGTGCGGGCGCTCAGCCGGCCAGGATCTCCCGGGCCAGCTTCGCCGTCTCGGTCGGCGTCTTGCCGACCTTGACGCCGGCGGCCTCCAGGGCCTCCTTCTTCGCCTGGGCGGTGCCGGACGAACCGGAGACGATGGCGCCGGCGTGGCCCATGGTCTTGCCCTCGGGCGCGGTGAAGCCCGCGACGTAGCCGACGACCGGCTTGGTCACGTTGGCCTTGATGAAGTCGGCCGCGCGCTCCTCGGCGTCGCCGCCGATCTCGCCGATCATGACGATCAGGTCGGTCTCGGGGTCGGCCTCGAACGCGGCGAGCGCGTCGATGTGCGTGGTGCCGATGATCGGGTCGCCACCGATGCCGACGGCGGTCGAGAAGCCGATGTCGCGCAGCTCGTACATCATCTGGTACGTCAGCGTGCCGGACTTCGAGACCAGGCCGATGCGGCCCGGCTTGGTGATGTCGCCCGGGATGATGCCGACGTTGGACTGGCCCGGGGTGATGATGCCGGGGCAGTTCGGGCCGATGATGCGGGTCTTGTTGCCCTTCTTGCCCGCGTAGGCCCAGAAGGCGGCCGAGTCGTGCACGGCGATGCCCTCGGTGATCACGACGGCCAGCGGGATCTCGGCGTCGATGGCCTCGACGACGGCGTCCTTGGTGAACTTCTCCGGCACGAAGATGACGGAGACGTTGGCGCCGGTCTTCTCGATGGCCTCCTTGACGGTGCCGAAGACCGGTACCTCGGTGCCGTCGAAGTCCACGGACTGACCCGCCTTGCGCGGGTTCACGCCGCCCACGACGTTGGTGCCGTCGCCGAGCATGAGCTTGGTGTGCTTCATGCCGGTGGCGCCGGTCATGCCCTGGACGATGACCTTGCTGTCCTTGTTGAGCCAGATAGCCATGGTGTGTTGGTGTCCTCGTCCTGAGTGCTTACTTGGCGGCGTGGGCCAGCTCGGCGGCCTTGTCGGCCGCGCCGTCCATGGTGTCGACGCGCTGGACCAGCGGGTGGTTGGCGTCGGTGAGGATCTTGCGGCCCAGCTCGGCGTTGTTGCCGTCGAGGCGGACGACGAGCGGCTTCTCGACCTTCTCGCCGCGGTCCTCGAGGAGCTTCAGCGCCTGGACGATGCCGTTGGCGACCTCGTCGCAGGCGGTGATGCCGCCGAACACGTTGACGAACACGGAGCGGACGTCCGGGTCGCCGAGGATGATCTCCAGGCCGTTCGCCATGACCTGGGCGGAGGCACCGCCACCGATGTCCAGGAAGTTGGCGGGCTTGACGTTGCCGTGCTTCTCACCGGCGTACGCGACGACGTCGAGGGTGCTCATGACGAGACCCGCGCCGTTGCCGATGATGCCGACCTCGCCGTCGAGCTTGACGTAGTTGAGGTTCTTCTCCTTGGCGGCGGCCTCGAGCGGGTTGGCCGCGGCCTTGTCGTGGAGAGCCTCGAAGTCGGGGTGACGGAACTCGGCGTTGTCGTCCAGCGACACCTTGCCGTCGAGGGCGATGACGTCGCCGGAGGCGACCTTGGCCAGCGGGTTGACCTCGACCAGGAGGGCGTCCTCCTTGATGAAGGTGTCCCACAGCTTGACCAGGATGTCGGCGACCTTGTCGGCGACCTCGGCCGGGAACTTCGCGGCCTCGACGATCTCGCGCGCCTTCTCGGGCGTCACACCGTCGATCGCGTCGATCGGGGTCTTGGCGACGGCCTCCGGACGGGTGGCCGCCACCTCCTCGATCTCCACGCCGCCCTCGACGGAGGCGATGGAGAGGAAGGTGCGGTTGGCACGGTCGAGGAGGAAGGAGACGTAGTACTCCTCGACGATCTCGGGGGCGGTCTCGGCGATCATCACCTTGTGGACCGTGTGGCCCTTGATGTCCATCCCGAGGATGTCCGTCGCGCGGGCGACGGCCTCGTCCGCCGAGGCGGCCAGCTTCACGCCACCGGCCTTGCCGCGGCCACCGACCTTCACCTGGGCCTTGACGACGGACTTGCCGCCCAGACGCTCGGTGATCTCGCGCGCCGCCTCAGGCGTGTCGATGACTTCACCGGCCAGCACCGGTACATCGTGCTTGGCGAAGAGGTCCCTCGCCTGGTACTCGAACAGGTCCACGCGCTTCCGTCCCTATCAGTGATCTCGCGGTTCGTTGGATGCGTGGGCGTGCCGCGAAGGGCAACGTGACGTCCGCCGTGAGTCACAAGGGAGGCGCACACGGTGTCCGAGCGCGCGGCATGTCCGTCTCGCAGGTTATCGCCGCTTGCGGGGGGTCTCTAAATCGTGAGTCACACCTGAGCGGTGATGCCTGTCACATGATGCCGCGCTCACTGGCACGCGGTGCCGGGTGTGAGGGGGCACGGAGACGACGGCGGGGCTCCGGTGAGCGTCCCGCGAGCACCCGGTCGGCGAGGGAGGGCCCCACCGGGCTGGGGTTGACCCGGTGGGGCCCGTGGAACGCCCCGGAGGCCCGCACGGAGGCGGGCGTCCGGGGTGCGGGCGGCCGGTCCCCACCCCAATGGGGACCGGCCGGCCCGGTCCGCGGAGTGGCGGCCGGACGGGGACCGACGGCTTTCGGCCCGGCCGTCCGGGGCCGCGCGCTCCGCGAAGCCCGTGGTTCGCAACCGGTACCCGGCCCGGGTCCGTGGCTCGAGGACCCGGGCCGGGTGCCGGTGTCAGACGCCGTAGGGGTTGCCCAGCGCGCCGTAGGCGCCGTCCTGGACGTCCAGGACGTCCTGGGCGTAGGAGGGGGTGACGGAGCGGGCGAGGTGCTCCGCGCCGGTGACCGCGTTGTCCGCCGCCCGGGTCTCCTGGACGGTGCCGGTCAGGTCCCGCGCGAAGGGGGCGGTCTGCCCCGTGACGCCGTGCGCGAAGGGGGCCGCCTCGGCGGCGACGCCGTACGCCAGCGTCGTCGTGCTGTCGCCGACGCCGCCGGCGACCGGCCGCACCGTGTCGGTCACGGCCTCGACGACCGGCCGCACGGCTCCGTCGACGCCCTCGGCGAACGCCCCGACGTGTCCGGTCACGCCCTGCGCGAGCGGCGGCACGGTCCCGACGACCCCGTCCGCGAAGGGACGCACGTCGCCCACGACGCCGTCGGCCAGCGCGCCCGCGTCCCGGACGGCCTGTCCGGCGACGGGCACGGCGCCGTCCACGGCGGTGTTCGCGACCGGCGGCAGAACGGCGTCCCGAGTGTCGCCGGTGGCCTCACCGGCGAGCCCGGCGGCGTACGGCCGGGCGTCCGCGACGGCTGCCTCCACGATCGGCACGGCTCCGGACACGGCCTGCCCGGCGACGGGCGGGGTGACCGCGTCGGTCGTCTCCCGCACGGACTCCTGTGCGGACTCCTGTACGGCGGTCCCGGTCCGGTCGAGGTCCGGGGCGAAGGCGGAGAGGGGGCCGAAGAGGTAGTCGATGTCGCCGGTGGTCGCCTCCGTCACGGGGGCCGCGTCCGGGACCGGGGCGGTGTCGAGGGCCGGGACGACGTCGGTGTCGGAGGCGGAGGCGGGGTCCGTGACCGAGGCCGCGACGGAGGCCGGGGCCACGTCCGTCGCGAGGCCGGCGTCGGCGACCGTGGCGGTGACGGCGGTGGTGGCAGCGGTGTCGGCCACGGTGACGGCGGGGGCGGCGGCCGTGTCGGTCACGACGTCGGGGACGGACACCGGGGCGGCGGGCAGTTCGTCGGCACTGGCCACGGCGGAGCCCAGTGCCCAGGCGCCGGTGACGCCGGCGGTGATGACCAGGGAACGGCGGATGTTCTTGTTCATGGGTACGTCAGGTCCTTCGATGAGCTTGAAGCTGGGGACATTTCCGGTTTCCGGGCGCCTGGCCGGTGTCGCGCCACCGCGGTCGCCGCTGCGGGCGGACCGTGCACCGGTGACGCGGAACGGCGGCCGGCGCGGTCCGTCCGGAGACTCGTCCGCTACGTCGTCGGAGGACGTGGACGTGGACGTGGAGTGTCCCGGACGGCGGGCAGACCTCTCCGCCCCCGCACGGCGGGTCTGCGGCGGAGGGAGGAACGGCCCTAGGCGGGAGAGACGGGAATGTCCCGGTACCGGTCCCGCGTCCCCGCCGCCTCGGCGCGCGCGAGGGCGCCGGGGACGAGTCGGAACGCGATCCGGTGATGCGGGGTGACCGCGTGTGCGTCACCGTGCCGCGGGGTGCCGTGATCGGCGCCGGCTCCGGTGCCCAGCGAGCCGTCCGGGTCACCGGTGGGTGCCTGGCGGGCGGGGTCCGGGGTGGCCGCGGCGGGCGCGGGCGCGGTGCGGTCGACGGCTACGTGTGTCGTCGACCGTGTGCCGGACGCGCCGGGCAGCGGACCGTAGGCGACGGTCGCCGGGCCCGTGGCCGCCCGGGTGCGGTCTGCTTCGGGGGTGGCTCCGGAGGGTGCGGCGCCCGGTGCGGTTTCGGGCGCGGCGGGCAGGGCCGGGTGCGTGCTCGGCGGCGGGGTCTGCGGGAGCGTGCCGGTGGGCACCAGCCGGCCGGGCAGCCCGGTCAGGTCGGAGGGGGACGTCAGCCCGGAGGGGACCGGCAGGCCGGACGGGGCCGTCAGGCCGGGCGAACGGGGCAGGCCGGGCGAACAGGGCAGGGCGGGCGGGTCGGTCAGCGCTTCGAGCGGCGGAACCTCCGCCCGCGCGACCGCCCCGAGCCCGTCCGTCACCTTCTCCACCACGTCGGCGACCGGACGCACGACCCGGGTCTCCACGGGCCGTACGACACCCTCGGCCAGGCCCTCGGCCACGGGACGCAGCCCAAGTCCGGACCCGCCCGCCTCGGCCTCTCGAACGGCCGGGGAGTCCTGACCGCCACGGTCGCCTTCCGGCCCCTGAGGGGAGGCCGACGGTTTCCGGACTGCTGTGGCTGAGGCCGCCGGTTCCTCACGTGAGTGCTCCGGGGCGACGGCGACGACCTGCCCGGTGACGTCCCTCGGAGACGGAACGCCCTCGGCGGCCTGTGCCCGCTCTCCGCAGAGCACCCCCAGCACGAACACTCCGCTCATCAGCAGCATCACGTGCAGCGCACGCCGCCCCGCCGCCGTGCGCACGACGCGCCAGGCGGTCTCGGGCACAACTGCTGACCAGGTCAAGGGGGAGCGATTCCTCCGTGCGGCGGGACGGTTCGCGCGCGACGTCCGGCACACCGGGCCACGCCGGCATCGAACAGCGCATCGAACGGCACATCGATACGACGCGCGATCCTCGCACGGACCTCCGTGGGTCACGCAAGCCTGTCTCCGCCGACGACCAGTCATGTCGGTTTTGACGGAAGGAATCGGACCGCCCGGGTCGACATGTCGTCATCCGGCCTCGGGTATCGGCAGCGCCCGCTTCTCGATCGCCGCCGCCATCACCTCCGGGAACAGCTCGGGCGTGCAGGCGAAGGCCGGCGCGCCCAGCTCGGCGAGTGCCGCCGCGTGCTCACGGTCGTACGCCGGCGCCCCCTCGTCCGACAGGGCCAGCAGCGTCACGAACCGCACCCCGGCCGCCTGCATCGCGGCGACCCGCTTGAGCATCTCGTTCCGTATGCCGCCCTCGTACAGGTCGCTGATCAGCACCACCACCGTCTCCGTGGGCCGGGTGATCTGCGACTGGCAGTACGCCAGCGCGCGGTTGATGTCCGTGCCGCCGCCGAGGCGCGTGCCGAACAGCACGTCGACGGGGTCGTCGAGCCGGTCGGTGAGGTCGGCCACCGCCGTGTCGAAGACGACGAGCCGGGTGCTGATCGACCGCAGGGACGCGAGCACCGCCGCGAACACGGAGGCGTAGACGACGGACGCCGCCATCGAGCCCGACTGGTCGACGCAGAGGACGACGTCCTTCTTCACCCCACGCGACGCGCGGCCGTGGCCGATCAGCCGCTCCGGCACGACCGTCCGGTACTCGGGGAGGTAGTGCTTGAGGTTGGCCGCGATGGTGCGGTCCCAGTCGATGTCGTGGTGGCGGGGCCGGCTGACCCGGGCACCGCGGTCGAGGGCTCCGGTGAGGGTGGCCCGGGTGCGGTCGGCGAGCCGCCGCTCCAGGTCCTCGACCACCTTGCGCACGACGGCGCGCGCGGTCTCCCTGGTCCGGTCCGGCATCGCGTGGTGGAGGGAGAGGAGCGTGCCGACGAGGTGCACGTCCGCCTCCACGGCCTCGAGCATCTCCGGCTCCAGCAGGAGTGTGGCCAGGCCCAGCCGGTCGATCGCGTCCCGCTGCATGACCTGGACGACGGACGAGGGGAAGTAGGTCCGGATGTCACCGAGCCAGCGGGCCACGGCCGGCGCGGAGGCTCCCAGTCCCCCGGCCCGCTCCCGTCCCGTCCGCGGTGCCGCCCCCTTGCCGTAGAGCGCGGTCAGTGCCCCGTCCATCGCGGCGTCGGGTCCGGAGAGGGCGCAGCCGGTGCCGTCGGCCTGGTCGCCGCCGAGCACCAGTCGCCACCGCCGCAGCCGCTCCTGCGCCGCCTCGGCGTCCACGGGCTTCGTCGTCATGCGTCCACTCCCACCGGGTCGTCGGCTTCCGCACGCGCGGGCAGGCCGAGGAGCAGCCCGATCACCGGCAGCACCGCGTCGGCCCGCCCGGCGTCGAGATCGGTCGCGAATCCGGGTGTGCGGGGCCCGGCGGCCGCACGCTCCCGCCCTTCGGGCCCACGCCTGATCAACTCGCCGATGCCGCGGCGGGCTCCCGGCTCGTACGCCGAGAACGTGCGCCGCAACAGCGGCAGTACGTCCGTGAACGCCTCCGCCGGTACCCCGGTCAGCCAGGCGTCGACCAGGGCGAGCAGCCGTTCGTCGTGCAGGAGCAGCAGGCCGCCGCCCGGACCACCGCCGAGGAAGCCCTCGATCCAGGCCGCGGCGTCCGCCGGCCGTGTCCCCGGGGACAGCACCAGCCCCATCAGTCGCGCCGCCTCGTCCGGCGCGAGCGCGCCGTCGTCCAGCAGCAGCCGAACGGCACGCCCCCGGATCACCCCGGGCACCGTGTCCCGCCCGCACAGCACCCGCAGCACGCCCCGCCAACGGCCGCGCAGGTCGCTCCGGCCGGCACCGAGACGGTGACCGGAAGCGTCGCCGAGCAGCCCCACCGCGCCGTGTACGGCGTCCACGTGCCGCCGCATCTCCTCGGCCGCGTCGGCGTCCAGGGCGGCGCAGGCCGGGGGGAGGCCGACGAAGACGCGTTCGGCGAGGCCCGCGGCGACCCCGGCCAGCGCGTCGGCGCCCGTGCCGCGCACATCGCCGTAGCGCAGCGCGCGGACGAGGGCGGGAAGGGCCTGGGCGAGGTGGCCGACGTCCGTGTCGAGCGCCGCGCGGTCGGCGAGTATCCGCGTCACCGGGTGGAGCGCGTCCGGCAACTCGGCCAGCAGGCAGCGCTCGGCGAGCGCGGTGACCTCGGCGAGGGTCCGGGCGGCGACGGCGTCCGCCTCCGCCTTGGCGGTCGCGGCGGCGAGCACCGTCGTGCCCCACACCCCGGCTTCGGCGACCCGCACCGACAGCTCCGGCTCCCACCGCAGCCGCCACGTCTCGCGGAACGTCCCCGTGCTGCCCCGTGAGACGGCGGGCTCCCCCCAGCCGATCCCGAGCAACCGCAAGCGGTGCAGCAGTCTGCTCCGGCCCGCGTCGGTCTCCTTGCGCAGGTCCAGCTCCAGCTCCCGCTCCGCCGCCTCCGGCTTCAGCCGCAACCGCCGCTGCGCCCTGGTGAGGTCCCGCTGCAACGGCACCGCGGGCGCCCCGGCGGGCACCCGGCCCAGTACGTCGCCCACGACCAGCCGGTCGCGCACCAGGGCCAGGGGGACGTCGGAGCCCTCGCACATCACCGCCCGTACGGCCTCCGTCGTCTCGCTCAGCCCCGGCAGCGGACGGCCGCGCAGCGCCGCGAGGGTCTCCGCCAGCCGCACCGCCTCGATGACGTGCGCCGAGGAGACGAGCCGGCCCTCCGCCCGCAGCAGCTCGGCCACCCTGGTCAGCCACCGCTCCACGGGCCGGTCCGGCGCGCTGAACAAGTGTCCGTACCACCCCGGTGACTCGATACCCGCTCCGTACCCGCCGGCCCGGGACAGCCTGCGGTGGGTCCAGGGCACCCAGGTCATGTCCACCTTGATCCGGGGCAGCCCCTTCACGAGCGCCCGGTCGGCGCTGACGGCGGCCCTGCGGCGGAGCGCCGGCACGTGCCAGGCCCCGCAGACCACGGCGACCCGGTCGCACTCGCGCTCCGCCTCCCGCACCCGGAGCCGCATGTACGCCTCCCGTACGAGGTCCCGGTCGCGCCCGCCGGGCTCCTCGGTCTCCCGCAGCGCCGCCATGGCCTCCTCGAGTGCCGCGAACGGTGCGAGCACGTCCCCCGCCCCCTCGGTGGTGACTCCCCGGTGCTCGACGACGTCCTCCCACCACAGCTCCGGATCGTCGTGGCCGGCCGCCCCGGCGAGCACGGCGAGCGGGTCGTCCCGGACGGCGGCCGAGGCACCGCCGGGCTCGTCCCCCCGGTCCCCCCGGTCCCCCCGGTCCCCCCGGGCTTCCTCCCCCGTGTCCCGCTCGCCCGAGGCCGATTCCCCCGGACCACCCGAGCCCGAATCCCCCGATCCGCCCGGCTCCGTGCGCCCGTCCGGTCCACCCCCTGCCTGCCACGCCAGGGTGTGCGTGGCGGGCAGGTCGATGAAGCGGGCCGGCACGCCGTGCTCCAGGGCCCAGCGGAGCGCCACCCACTCCGGGGAGAACTCGGCCAGCGGCCAGAAGGCCGAGCGGCCGGGTTCGTCCACGGCGTGGGCGAGGAGCGCGACGGGCGGCCGCATGTCCGCGTCCGCGGCCAGTGCGACGAGGGCGTCGGCCTCGGGCGGCCCCTCGATCAGCACGATGCCCGGCCGGACCGCCTCCAGCGCCGCACGGACCGCCCGAGCCGATCCCGGGCCGTGGTGCCGCACCCCCAGCAGAAGGGGCCCGCCGCCGGTCGCCGCCGTCCCGCCGGCCCCCTGGCCTCCGGGTGCGCCCGGTCGTCCGCTCCCGAGGGTGTCAGTACCCGCCACGCCGTCCCCCTCGCCTCCGGGCCCAGGACGAGTCCTCGTCGTCCGTGGGGCCGCCCGGCGCCGCGACGACCGTCCACGTCCCCTCCCACGTCCGCGTGCGGGTCATGCGCTCACCTCCCGGCACGCCCGGTAGAAGTCCGTCCAGCCGTCGCGTTCACGGACGACCGTCTCCAGGTACTCCTGCCAGACGACGCGGTCGGCGGCCGGATCACGGAGGACCGCGCCGAGGACGCCCGCGGCGACGTCGCCGGGCCGCAGCACCCCGTCCCCGAAGTGGGCGGCCAGTGCCAGGCCGTTGGTGACGACGGAGATGGCCTCGGCGGTGGACAGCGTGCCGCTGGGCGACTTCACCTTCGTGCGCCCGTCGCTCGTCAGTCCGTCGCGCAACTCCCGGAAGACGGTGACGACTCGGCGGATCTCGTCGATGCCGCCCGGCGCCGCCGGCAGGTCGAGGGAGCGGCCGATCTGGTCGACACGGCGCGAGACGATCTCGACCTCGGCCTCCGTGGTCTCGGGCAGCGGCAGCACCACCGTGTTGAAACGCCGGCGCAGGGCGCTGGAGAGGTCGTTGACCCCGCGGTCGCGGTCGTTGGCGGTGGCGATCAGGTTGAACCCCCGGACCGCCTGCACCTCCTGGCCCAACTCCGGTATCGGCAGGGTCTTTTCCGACAGGATCGTGATCAGCGCGTCCTGCACGTCGGCGGGCATACGGGTCAGCTCCTCCACCCGGGCCGTCGTCCCGTCCGCCATGGCCCGCATGACGGGGCTGGGCACCAGGGCGTCGCGGCTGGGGCCGTGGGCCAGGAGCCGCGCGTAGTTCCAGCCGTAGCGGACGGCCTCCTCGGGGGTGCCCGCCGTGCCCTGCACCAGCAGGGTCGAGTCGCCGCTGACGGCCGCGGCCAGGTGCTCGGACATCCAGGTCTTCGCGGTGCCGGGCACGCCGAGCAGGAGCAGGGCACGGTCGGTGGCGAGCGTGCTGACGGCCACCTCGACGATGCGGCGCGGGCCCACGTACTTGGGAGAGATCTCCGTCCCGTCGGGCAGGGTGCCACCGAGCAGATAGGTGGCGACCGCCCACGGCGACAGCTTCCAGCGGGGCGGACGCGGTCGGTCGTCCTGCGCGGCCAGCGCGGCCAGCTCGGCCGCGAACGCCTCCTCGGCGTGCGGCCGCAAGGCGTCCGCGCCGGACACCGGGCGCGACGCGCCCCCGTCCCGGCTCGGGTCGACGGTCGTCGTCGCCACGGACACAGGCATGGCTGATTCCCCCTCCAGCTCGGCCGGTTCGATCTGCCGTCCACGGTGCACCACGCCACTGACAATCGCTCTGACCTGCGGAAATGAACGACCGGACTCGATTGTCAGTGGTGGGATCTACCTTCGATGGCATGACTCAGCAGGGGGTGCGCTGGACCGCGGACCAGGTGCTGGCACTGGCACCTGACGCGGCCTCACGCGAAGCGGCCGGCAGGCTCGCCACAGCCGGTCCGTGGTCGGAGGTGGGGAGCACCGACGGGGGGACGGTGTGGGGAGTGTGCCGAGGCGGTGGCGGTGGCGGCGGACCGTACCGGACGGTCGTCGACGTCGCGGACGCGTCCGGGCCCGCGTGCACGTGTGGTTGCCCCAGCCTCAGGTGTCCGTGCAAGCACGCGCTCGGACTGTTGCTGCTGTGGGCGGGCGGAGACGGCGCGGTCCCGGAGGGCGAACCGCCGGCCTGGGCGGAGCGGTGGGTCACCCGACGACGGGAGGACGCGGAGGCGGAGACGGCGGCCGGGGCGGACACCTCTGAGACGGAGGCGGCCGGGACGGAGGCGGTTGAGACGGAGACCGCTGAGACGGGGGCGGCCGGGGCGGAGGCGGCGACCGGGACGGCGGGGGACCCGTCCGGCTCCGTCCCGCGCACCCGTGATCCGGTGGCCGCCCGGCGCCGCGCGGAGCGGCGGGCCGAGCGGATCACCGCGGGCGCGACGGAGCTGGAGCAACGGCTGGCCGACCTGCTGCGCGGCGGCCTGGCCGAGGTGGAGCAGACGGGATACGCGTGGTGGGAGGAGACGGCGGCCCGGATGGTCGACGCCCAGGCCCCGGGCCTCGCCTCGCGTGTACGGGAACTGGGTTCCACAGCGTCCTCGGGACCCGACTGGCCGGTCCGGCTGCTGGAGGAGTGCGCACTGCTCCACCTGCTCGACCAGGGCTGGCTGCGGCGCGACCGGCTGCCGGAGGACCTGGCGGCGACGGTCCGCACCCGCGTCGGCCTGCCGGCGACGGCGGACGGTCCGGCGGTCCGGGACCAATGGCTGATCCTCGCCCAGTACGACAGCGTGGACGCCCGGCTGACGACCCGTCGCGTCTGGCTGTACGGCACGGAGACGGGCCGCACCGCGCTGCTCCTCTCCTACGGCGCCGCGGGCCGGGCCCCGGAGCTGACGCTGCCCGTCGGACTGAGTCTGGACGCGGAGCTGTCGACGTATCCGGGGGGCGGCCGGCGGCGAGCGGCACTGGGCAAACGGTTCGCGCCGCCCGCGCCCGTGGAGATACGGCCGAAGGGCGTCACGCCATCCCAGGCGCTCGCCCGTTACGGCAGGGCCCTGCGTGACGATCCCTGGCTGGAGTCCGTGCCGGTGACGCTGGAACAGGTCGTCCCGGTGCCGGACGGCGACTCCTGGCAACTGGCGGACGCGTCCGGGGAAACGGCGCTGCCGCTCACCCCGGCCTTCGGCAACCGAGCGGGCCTGTGGCGCCTCGTCGCCCTGTCCGGCGGAGTGCCCGTCCAGGTCTTCGGCGAGTGCGGCCACCGGGGGTTCACGCCCCTGACCGCCTGGTCGGCCGGACCGGGACAGGCCGTGTCCCTGACCTGACCCCACGCGACGGAACCGGAGGGAAACCGCATGACCAGGACACCCGCCACCGAGCCGATCACCGTGCCGCCCGAGTCGGGACTCTGGGACGACCTCGTCACCTCCGCGCTGCTCGGGACGGACCGGCGTACTCCCCCGGTGGGCGCGCACGGAAGGCACGCACCGGCGGCGCTGCTGGACGCCGCGGCCGCCGAGACCGTCCGCAGACGCGCCGGGCTCCGCCCGGCTCCCGCCGCCCGGCTCCCGGAACCGGCTCCGGAGGACCCCCGCCCGCCCCTGCCCACCGCGGCCGCCCACCGGCTCACGACCCTGCTCACCGACCGGCCCGGCACGGCGGGCGGGCGTCGGGGCACCGCGCCCGACCTGATGGAGCTGCTGCCCCAGTGGCTGGCCGCGGCCAACGCCCATGGGTACGCGGCGCCGCCCCAGATGGTCCCGGCCCTGCTGGACGCGGCACGGGGACGTACGGACCTGCGTCCGGCGGCGCTGGCCTTCGCCGGTCCGCGCGCCCTGTGGCTGGCCCGTCTCAACCCGGACTGGCGGTTCGCCCTGCGCGCGACGCCGGGCGGCGGGAGCGCGGCGCCCGGCCCGGACGAGACGGAGCGGGTGCGGCGGCTGTGGGACGAGGGCCTGTTCGCCGAGCGGGTGGCGCTGCTGACGTCGCTGCGCGCCCGGGACCCGGGGGCAGCCCGCGCGCTGCTGACCTCGACGTGGGCGACGGAGCGGGCCGAGGACCGGCTGATGTTCCTCGACTCGTTGCGGACGGGACTGGAGCCGGCGGACGAGCCCTTCCTCGAACAGGCGTTGACCGACCGCAGCCGCAACGTACGGGCGACCGCCGCGGAGTTGCTGTCGGCTCTGCCGGAATCGGCGCTCGCCGCACGGATGGCGGCGCGTGCGGCGACCTGCGTGTCCCTCGACCGCGCGTCGGACCCACCGGTGATCACCGTGGAGGCACCGCACGAGTGCGACGCGGCCATGGAGCGGGACGGCGTCGCGCCCCACCCGCCCTCCGGACGTGGTGAACGCGCATGGTGGCTGGGCCAGTTGGTGGAAGCCGCTCCGCTCGGCACCTGGCCGGCCCGGCTCGGCGGCCGGACACCCGAGGAGATCGTCGCCCTGCCCGTGGCGGACGACTGGCACGCGGACCTGCAAGCGGCGTGGTGCCGGGCCGCCGTGCGGCAACGGGACGCCGCGTGGGCGAGGGCGCTGCTGGGACCGCCCACGGCGCCCGAGGCCGGCGGGCCGGGGGCGGTCTCCCTGGCCGAACGGGCCAAACTCCTCGGCACGCTGCGCGCCGTCGAACGGGCCGAGTGGGTGGCCGGGTTCATCGCGACGCACGGCCTGTCGGAGGCCTTCCAGCTGCTCGGGATGTGCGCCGTGCCGTGGGCCCCGCCGCTCGGGCGTGCGGTGGTCGACGCGCTCAACATCGCCCGGGACGCCGGGAGCTACCCATGGAGCTTCAGCGGGGTCATGGGGCTGGCCGAGCGCTGCCTAGACCCCTCGGAGGCGGGACGCCTGGACGGCCTGCTGGCGATACCGGACGAACCGGAGGACGCGTCACCGGGGGCCGGCGGTTACTGGGCGGAGGCGTTCCAACGGCTCGTGACGACCCTGCGGCTGCGTGCGGCGATGACCGAGGAGCTGGAAGCGGTGTAGCGGACGGTCACGATGCGGTCGCCGTGCGGACCCAGCGGGCTCGCGCTCGGGCCGGTACGCGGACCGGACCGGACCGCGGCACTCCACTGCCGCGGCGCCGCATCGCTCCACCGGCCCGTCGCACCGCGCACCTCAGCGCGCCGTCGTCCCCCGGGCCCGTCGCTGCCCGCTCCGTGGGGCGGTCGGCTACGCCCCCGCCGGCTCGCGCACGTTCGCCCGCACCCAGTCCACGATCGACGCCGTCGTCGCGCCCGGGGTGAAGATCTCCGCGACGCCCTTCTCCTTCAGCGGGGCGATGTCCGCCTCGGGGATGATGCCGCCGCCGAAGACCAGGATGTCCGCCGCGTCCCGCTCCTTGAGCAGTTCGATCACGGCGGCGAAGAGCGTGTTGTGGGCACCGGAGAGGATGGACAGCCCGATCGCGTCGGCGTCCTCCTGGATCGCGGTGTCCACGATCTGCTCCGGTGTCTGATGGAGCCCGGTGTAGATGACCTCCATACCGGCGTCGCGCAGCGCCCGCGCGATCACCTTGGCCCCGCGATCGTGGCCGTCGAGCCCCGGCTTGGCCACCACCACGCGGATCGGACCGGCTGCCACACCCATCACTGCCTCCATGAAGCGACTACATCCATCCGTACCGACAAGTACCGCACATGTCACCGGCGCGGACACCCCGCACCACGTCGTCCGGGGAAGTGAACGAACGTTATCGCCAGCATCCCGCAACCGGCAGTTTCGCGGTGGATACAGAGGGGGAAATCACACGGTGGGACACGTCCGCCACGCACCGTTCCCGGGGCGCGGCGGCCACACGCGTACGGAGAGCCGCAGCGGGGCAGGGCCGGGACGGCAGCAGGACCTCGTCGTCGTATCACCGACACCACAGGACTCACCGAGCACGGCAAGCACAGCAAGCCTGTGTGTCACTTTCGGCGCATCCATTCAGGCATACCTCGCAAACATCACCGATCACTGGTGTCGCGCCTCTCCAATGAGGGCACACGGGGGACAGAGGCGTTCCCGCGCGTGCCGACAGGAGGTCGGCCCATGAAGGTCACCACGGCAGCACTGCCCCTTCTCCCGGTCTGTCAGCGTCTCCTGCCCGCCCTGCCGGCACTGCCGGGACTCTCCGGCCTCCCCGGTGTGCCGGGGCTGCCGGGGCTGTCGGGGCTGTCGGGGCTGGCGGCCCTCCCTGGCCGGCTGACCGGTCTCTCCATGAACCTCCTGAAGGCCAGCGCCCTCGAGGTCGCGATCCTCGCCGGGCACCTTCTGCTGTATCCGTCGGGGATCGTGCAGGAGCGCCGCTCCGCCTGCGCCCTCCCGTCCCCGGCGCCGCCCGACGCCGGGACCTCGCCCCCCGCGCCCCGGCTCCCCACGAGCGCCAAGCCCCCCGTCGTCCTGCTGCACGGTTTCATCGACAACCGTTCGGTCTTCCTGCTCCTGCGCCGCAGCCTGGCCCAGCACGGCAGGCAGCAGGTCGAGTCACTGAACTACTCCCCTCTGACCTGCGACATCCGCACCGCGGCCGAGTTGCTCGGCCGGCACATCGAGGAGATCTGTGAGCGGACGGGCAGCGACCGGGTCGACGTCGTCGGGCACAGCCTCGGCGGACTGATCGGGCGGTACTACGTGCAGCGCCTCGGCGGGGACCTGCGCGTCCGGACGCTGGTGACCCTGGGCACCCCGCACGCCGGGACCCGCGTGGTCCCGCTGGCCAACGCGCACCCCATCGTGCGCCAGATGCGCCCCGGCTCGGCGGTCATCGAGGAGCTGACCCGGCCGTCACCCGGTTGCCGTACCCGGTTCGTCAGCTTCTGGAGCGACCTGGACCGCGTGATGGACCCGCTCGAGACGGCCTGTCTGGACCACCCGGACCTGACCGTGCGGAACGTCCGGGTGAGCGGCATCGGGCACCTGGCCCTGCCCGTGCACCCCGCGGTGGCCACCGGCATCCGCGAGGCCCTGGACACCGTGGAACCGGAGGCGGACACCGGGACGGGCGGACGGGCCGGCGGCCTCACGGTCGCCTGAGCCCTCAGCGCCCCGGCCCCCCGAGCGCCCCGCTCCCCCGAACGCCCCGACCGCCCCCTGGGCAGCGAAACCCCGCCGCCACGACCCGGTCATATTCGAACAGCCGTCGAACTCAAAGCCAAACTCGCGTCCGCCGTCCCCCAAAACACGGCCGATTGCCCGTTTCCTGCGCGCGCGAAACCTGACGAAGATTGTCGTGCCCGTATACCGCCGGGTACAGTCGCCGCACTGCTCTGGCAGCCCCTGTTGTCGAGGCGAAAGAGAAGTTGGTGAACGACCGTCACCCGTCGGGGACCATGACCACCCCGGCCTCGGCTTCCGACGCCGACCCGGCGCCCTACGCGTCGTACGGCACAGGGGAGGCCCAGTACGGCGACCTCACCACGTACGGCGGCTACGACTCCACTGGTTTTTCCACCGGAGTCACCGCCACGGCGAGTTTCGACGCGGATCCGCTCTTCGGCAGTCTCCCGGGCCAGAACACCGGCGCCTACGACACCAGCGGCTCCTACGACGCCACCCAGTGGTCCACCGGCAGCGTGCCCACCGTCGGCCACGGTGCCTACGCGGCCCAGCACCACACGGCCCACGACGGCGCGGCGTACGACACCGGCGACTACGACACGACCGCCTGGGCGGCCGAGTACCAGCCGCTCCCCTCCGTGCCGCCGCAGGCGGCGAGCGTCGAGGCCGACGGGCAGTGGGACACGGGCGCCTGGGCACAGCCGGACCAGTCCGGCAACCCCGCCGACCGGACCCAACAGTGGGACTGGGGCACGCAGACCTTCGAGACCGGCACCTTCGAGGCCGGCACCTTCGAGACGGGCGCCTACGAAACCGGCTCGTTCACGACCGGCACCTTCCACGCCGGCACCTTCGACACCGGCGCCTACGACGCCACCCAGTGGAACTCGGCCGGTACGGACGCCTCCGCCGAGGCGTCCGAGACGCCGGACACCCCCGCGGCCGACACCCCGCCCACCGGCGAGAACCCCGGCCCGGACGCCGGCTCACGCGACGACGGGCTGGCCGCCACCGGCGAACTCCCCACCGTCACGGCCCTCCTGGAGGACCAGGAGGAGGTCGTCACCCCGGCCGCACGCGTCCCGGGCGCACGCGCCGCCTCCCGCGGCGGCTCCCGTTCCCGACGGCGCCAGCCCGCCAAGCGCTCGGCGCTGATGACCATCGCGGTGCCGTCGGCCTGCGTGATGAGCGTCGCGGGTGTCGCGGCGGCCACCGTCGGCGGTCTGACCGGCGACGACGGCGCGGAGACCACGGCGTCAGCGGCGGACGCGGGCGCGGGGCAGGCCGCCCCGGTCAAGCCGTCGACCGCCAACAACACGCTGGACACCCAGCTCACCTCTCTCGCCGCCGGCGCCGACGACTTCGCCGACCGGGCCAGCCGGACCCAGGAGCGCATCGACCTCAAGGCCCAGCAGGCCCTGGAGAAGAGGCGGGCGGCGGAGGAGGCGGCCCGCAAGGAGCGGCTGCGCCCCAAGTTCGCGCTCCCGGTCGCCCAGCACGGCCTCAGCGCCTACTACGGCCAGGCCGGCATCAACTGGATGTCCGTGCACAGCGGCATCGACTTCCCCGTGTCCTACGGCACCACGGTGATGGCCGCGACCGACGGCACGGTCCGCACGCAGTACAACACCGCCTACGGCAACATGATGATCGTGACCGCGAAGGACGGCACCGAGACGTGGTACTGCCACCTCTCCAGCTATCAGGTGCCCTCAGGTACGACGGTCAAGGCCGGCGACGCCATCGCGTTCTCCGGCAACTCGGGCAACTCCACCGGACCGCACCTGCACTTCGAGGTGCGCCCCTCGGGCGGCTCGGCCATCGACCCGCTCTCCTGGCTGCGCAGCCACGGCCTGAACCCGGCATAGCGGAGTAACGTCTCAGCACTCCGTTCCGGACGCTGCCCGGTCCGAACCCGGGACCGCACCGTGCCCGGACCGAACCCGGGACCGCACCGTGCCCGGACCGCACCGAGCCCGGGGCCAAACTGAACCCGGGGCCGAACCGTGCCCCGGGCCCTACCGTCCCCGTCGCGCCGTCAGAGCTTCTCCACCGGCGCGTACCGCAGCAGCAGCCGCTTCGGCTTGGTGTCGCCGAAGTCGATCGTCGCTTCCGCGTTGGCCCCGGTGCCCTTGACCCCGACCACCGTGCCGAGCCCGAACTGGTCGTGCGTGACGCGGTCGCCCACCGCCAGCGACACCGTCGGCTGGTCGGCCGCGGACCGGCGGGTGGCGAAGCCCGACGCGCCCGACGCCGACGAGCGGGAACGCGACGACGACAGCGAGGCGGCCACCGCCGAGACCGGTGCGGAGGAGGCGGGCCCGTTGGCCCCGGTGCGCTTCCACTCCAGGTGGGGCGCGGGGATCTCCTCCAGGAAGCGGGAGGGCGGGTTGTACGACGGCTGACCCCAGGCGCTGCGCAGCGTGGACCGGGTCAGGTACAGCCGCTCACGGGCGCGGGTGATGCCGACGTAGGCCAGGCGCCGCTCCTCCTCCAGCTCCTTGGTCTGGCCGAGGGCCCGCATGTGCGGGAAGACGCCGTCCTCCATGCCGGTGAGGAAGACGACCGGGAACTCCAGGCCCTTGGCGGTGTGCAGGGTCATCAGGGTGACGACGCCGTCGCCGTCCTCCTCGTCCGGGATCTGGTCGGAGTCGGCGACCAGGGCGACCTTCTCCAGGAAGTCGGCCAGGGTCCCGGACTCCTCGCCCTCCGCCTGCTCCTGCTCGAACTCCAGGGCGACGGCAGCGAGTTCCTGGAGGTTCTCGATGCGGGTCTCGTCCTGCGGGTCGGTGGAGGACTGCAGCTCCGCGAGGTACCCGGTGCGTTCGAGGATCGCCTCCAGCACGGTGGCCGGTCCGGCGCCGGACTCGACGACGGTGCGCAGGTCCTCCATGAGCGTGTTGAACCGCTTGACCGCGTTGGCGGAGCGCGCGGCCATGCCGTACGCCTCGTCGACGCGCCTGAGCGCCTGCGGGAAGCTGATCTTCTCGCGCTGGGCGAGGGCGTCGATCATCGCCTCGGCGCGGTCGCCGATGCCGCGCTTGGGGACGTTGAGGATGCGGCGCAGCGGCACCGAGTCCTCCGGGTTGGCCAGCACCCGCAGGTAGGCCAGGACGTCCCGGACCTCCTTGCGCTCGTAGAAGCGGACCCCGCCGACGACCTTGTAGGGCAGGCCGACGCGGATGAAGACCTCTTCGAAGACACGGGACTGCGCGTTGGTGCGGTAGAAGACGGCGACGTCGCCGGCCTTCGCCTCGCCCGCGTCCGTGAGGCGGTCTATCTCGTCGGCGACGAACTGGGCCTCGTCGTGCTCGGTGTCGGCGACGTACCCGGTGATCCGCGCGCCGCTGCCCTGGTTGGTCCAGAGGTTCTTGGGGCGACGGGACTCGTTGCGCTCGATGACCGCGTTGGCGGCGCTGAGGATCGTCTGGGTGGAGCGGTAGTTCTGCTCCAGCAGGATCGTGGTCGCGTCCGGGTAGTCCTCCTCGAACTGGAGGATGTTGCGGATGGTGGCGCCGCGGAAGGCGTAGATCGACTGGTCGGCGTCGCCCACCACGCACAGCTCGGCGGGCGGCACCTCGGCCTCGGGCGGCACGTCGACGGGGTGCTCCGACGCCCCGCCGACCAGCTCGCGCACCAGGGCGTACTGGGCGTGGTTGGTGTCCTGGTACTCGTCGACCAGGACGTGCCGGAAGCGGCGGCGGTAGTGCTCGGCGACGTCCGGGAAGGCGCGGAGCAGGTTGACCGTCGTCATGATCAGGTCGTCGAAGTCGAGGGCGTTGGCCTCGCGCAGCCGCGACTGGTAGAGCGCGTACGCCTGGGCGAGGGTCTTCTCGAAGCCGTCGGCGGCCTGGGCGGCGAAGTCCTCCTCGTCGATCAGCTCGTTCTTCAGGTTGCTGATCTTGGCGCTGAAGGACTTGGGCGGGAAGCGCTTGGGGTCCAGGTCGAGGTCGCGGCAGACCAGGGCCATCAGGCGCTTGGAGTCGGCGGCGTCGTAGATCGAGAAGGAGGAGGTGAAGCCGAGCCGCTTCGACTCGCGGCGCAGGATGCGGACGCAGGCGCTGTGGAAGGTCATCACCCACATCGCGTTGGCCCGCGGGCCGACGAGTTGCTCGACGCGCTCCTTCATCTCGCCCGCGGCCTTGTTGGTGAAGGTGATCGCCAGGATCTGGCCGGGGTGGACGCCGCGCTCGGCCAGCAGATGGGCGATGCGGTGGGTGAGCACCCGGGTCTTGCCGGAACCGGCACCGGCCACGATGAGCAGCGGGGAGCCGGAGTGGACGACGGCGGCGCGCTGGTTCTCGTTCAGCCCCTCCAGGAGCGCGGCCGGGTCCAGGGCGGGGCGCGGGGCGCCGTCCCGGTAGTACGCGTCCCGGTCCGGGGGCACGTCGAACTTCCCGCCGAACAGATCGTGCGGGACCGGCTCCGGTCCGTGCTCGTCCTCGGGCGGCGGCGGGGGTTCCTCCTCGTGACCACGGGGGGTCTGGAGGCTCGCCAGGAAGCTGTCGTCAAAGAGGCTGCTCATCGCTCTCCGAGTCTAGGGCGCCGCACCGACAACCGGTCCCCGCCCCGGAAATCGGCCGCGATCACTCCCCCGGGCCCCGCCTCGGACACACGCCGCGACGGTCCGGCACACCAGAGTGACCCTCCCACCGAAGGTCACGAAAATGTATCGGGCATATCACCCACCAACCTTCACAGCCGCCACACGAGTTGGCTACGGTGCGGGCAGGCCGCACGACCCCTTCCGGCGAACCTCGCCGGCCGCGCGGCCTCCGCCGAGTCCGGCGTGCCCGCACGGCACCCGGAGCCGGGGACCCAACCGAGAACCTTGGGGTGAATCGGCACACACCGCCCTCCACGGGGCGGTCGAGCCGTAGGGCAACCCTTCCAGACCCACTCCGCCCGAACCCTCCCCCAGGGCCCGAAAGACCTGGGGGGACCCCCACCGCCAACCCGGTAGGCGGATCTTCGGAAGGAGTCGCCTCCTTGGCGTCGCACCGCAAGCCGCGCCCCACGGGCACGCGCGTCGCAGGCATACGGACCCCCGCCCTCGCCACCGCGGCCCTCACCTCCGTGGCCCTGCTGTCCCAGACGGCCGACGCCACGCCGTCGGACGACGGCAGGCCGAGCCTCGAAGAGGTCGAGAAGAAGGTCGACGACCTCTACCGGCAGGCGGGCTCGGCGACCGAGAAGTACAACGCGGCCAAGGAGAAGACCGCCAAGCAGCGCAAGCGCGTCGACCGCCTCCTCGACGACGTCGCCCAGCGCACCCAGAAGCTCAACGAGGCGCGCGAGGAGCTGGGGTCCTTCGCCTCCGCCCAGTACCGCACGGGGGCCGCGATCCCGGAGACCGCGACCTTCCTGCTCGCGGACTCGCCGCAGGACTACTTCGACCAGAACCAGCTGATGAGCCGGCTCACCGGCCGCCAGAAGGACGCGGTCGACGACTACGTGACCCAGCAGTCCGAGACGATGAAGAAGCGCCGGGAGGCCACCGAGAGCCTCGAGACGCTCACCGAGTCGCAGAAGGACCTGAAGACCGCCAAGGCCACCGTCCAGAAGAAGCTCGCCACCGCCCGCGAGCTGCTCTCGGAGCTGACCGCCGAGGAGAAGGCGCGGCTGGCGGCGATCGAGAAGAAGAAGCAGCAGGAGGCCGCCCGCAAGGCCGCCGAGCTGGCGAAGCAGCAGGAGGCCGCGGAGCGCGAACGGCAGGAGCGGGAGCGGGAGGAGGCCGCCCGGCAGGAGAGCGGCGCCGGGTCGGGGACCGGCACGGACACCGGCACCGGCACGACCGAGCCCTCCGCGCCGGACGCCTCGTACGGCACCAAGGCGGAGAAGGCACTGGCCTTCGCCCGCGCCCAGATCGGCAAGCCGTACGTCTGGGGCGCCACCGGCCCCGGCTCCTACGACTGCTCGGGCCTGACCCAGGCCGCCTGGAAGGCCGCGGACGTGTCCCTGCCGCGCACCACCTACGACCAGGTGAACGCCGGCACGACCGTCTCCGTCTCCCAGGCGCAACCCGGTGACCTGGTCTTCTTCTACGACGACCTCAGCCACGTCGGCCTCTACATCGGCAACGGCATGATGATCCACGCCCCGAAGCCGGGCGCGTACGTCCGTGAGGAGTCGATCTACTACGACGGCGAGGGGTCGATCCACAGCGTGGTGCGCCCGGCCTGACCCGCAAGGCTCTCTAGCATCGGCTGCATGTCATCCGGCGCCTCCCCCACCTCGCCCGCCTCGCCCGCCTCACCCACCTCCCCTTACCCCCTGCGCGCCTGGTGGGCGCAGCGCCCGCCGGCGGCCGGGGCCGCGGTGATGGCGACCGGCATCCTGTCGGTCGGCCTGCATCTCACCGGCCACGAGGTCCTGTCCCGGATCGCCCTGGTCCTGGCCTGCGCCGCCTGGCTGACCCTGGCGGCGAACTTCGTCTATCTGCTGCTGGTCGAGCGCGCGCAGTGGGTGACGCGGGCGGGAACGCCGGGCGCGCTCACCGCCGTGGCCGCCACGACGGTGCTCGGCACCCGCTTCTCGCTGCTCGGCTGGACGACCCTGGCGGCGGCGCTGCTGGCGCTGGCGGCCGTGCTGTGGCCGGGGCTGCTCTTCCTGGTCGTGCAGCACTGGGGGCGCCGGATGCCCGGGGCGGTCTTCCTGGGGTGCGTGGCGACGGAGGGGCTCGCCGTGCTCGGTGCCACGCTTGCGGCGGCCACCTCGACGCCCTGGCTGGCGCACGCGTCCCTGATCCCGTTCTGGTCGGGCATCGTGCTCTACCTGATCGCGCTGTTCCGCTTCGATCTCCGGCAGGTGGCCCGGGGCTCCGGCGACCACTGGGTGGCGGGCGGCGCGCTCGCCATCTCGGCCCTGGCCGGGGCCAAGCTGCTCGCCGCGGCCGGGACGGGCATGTACCTGTGGAACGCGGACGACCAGGCCGTGCTGCACGACGTGACCGTCTTCCTGCTCGTGCTGGACCTGGCCTGGTACGCCGTCCTGCTGGCCGCCGAGATCGCGTGGCCGCGGCTCCGCTACGACGTGCGCCGCTGGTCGACGGTCTTCCCGCTCGGCATGACGGCGGCGGCGACGCTGTCCGTCGCCGCCGCCGTGGAGGTGCCGTGGCTGGACGCGCCCGGTCAGGCCCTGTTGTGGGTGGCGGTGGTCGCGTGGCTGGCGGTCGCGGCGGGGGCGGTCGTCCAGGCGCGGGCCGGGCTGCGGTCGGCGGGCTCGGGCTCGGGCTCGGGAGCCGTCAGGTCCACAGCACGGCGATGAAGACGTTGGCCACGGTCAGCAGGCCCACCAGGCCGAACAGCGGCTTCTCCACCTTCTCGTCGTCGCGCTTCACGTAGACCAGGCCGAGGATCACGATCAGCAGGGCGAGCTTCACGCCGATCTTGATGTTGTCGACGGACTGGTCGTCGGCCTGGTTGAGACCGACCAGGACGACGCCGGTGACCAGCATCGTCAGCGCGCCGTGCAGCATCGCGGGGACGAAACGGGCCGTGCCCTGGCCCATGGCCTTCATCTGGGTCAGGAAGCCTCCCAGGAGCGAGGCGATGCCGATGATGTGCAGACCGACGAAAACGTGGATGAGTACGTCCATGAGGCCGGAGCCTAATCAGGGGTCCGGGCCCCCTGGGACACCGGCCCGGTCCGTCCACGGTCCGCCCGGCCGTGCCCCGGCGTGAGTCCGCGTCCCGTCAGGGGTCCCATAACACCTCCCCGCTCCCTTCCGTCCCTGTTCCGGCGCTTCGGTCATCACCCAGCGTGAAGACGGCGGCCGCAGGACGGGAGTCCGGTCACGTACGGTCACTCGTCGGCCCGGTACCGACAGTTCCGCACAAGCCGTCACCGGCTCGTTACCTTCGCGCCTAGCGTCCTCCCCCAGGCAGGCCCAGCCGTGCCGGACCGAACCGAGTCGCAGGGAAGGACGTGGATCGCAGGTGGGAGCGCACCGCAGACCGCGACAGCGCAGGACGGGCGGCGGGGCGGCCCGTGGGGTGGTCACCGTCACCCTCGCGGGCGCCGCCACCGCGACCGGCCTGGGCGGCACCGGCCACGCCGACCCGGCGCCGACACCGGCCCAGGTCGAGGTCACGGTGGACAAGCTCTACCGTGAGGCCGAGGTCGCCACCGAGAAGTACAACGGCGCGAAGGAGAAGGCGCGGGCCGCCGAGCGGCGTCTGGAGGACCTGCGGGACGAGGCGGCCCGCAAGGAGGACCGGCTGAACTCGGCACGCGAGGCCCTGGGTTCGGTCGCCGCGGCGCAGTACCGGAGCGGGGGCCTCGACCCGGCGCTGCGGCTCGCGCTCTCCTCCGACCCCGACCGCTATCTCGAGGGCGCCGCCCTGGTCGAGCGGGCGGGCAGCCGGCAGCAGGCCGCCGTGGGCCGCTTCCGCAAGGAACTGCGGGAGGTGGAGCAGCTGCGCGGCGCCGCACGCGTCGAGGTCGCGTCGCTGACGTCCCGCCGGGCGGAGCTGAAACGTCACCGCAAGACGATCACCGACAAGCTGGAGGCGGCCCGCCGCCTGCTGTCCCGGCTGACCCGGGAGGAGCGCGCCCGCCTCGCCGAGGACACCGGCGGCGGCACCGCAGACCGTGCCTCCCGCTCCTCCTCCGGCCCCCGCGACGGCCTCCCCGCCACGGGCCGGGCACCCGATTCCCGCGCGGCGGCGGCCATCGCCTACGCCCGCCAGAAACTCGGCAGCCCCTACGTGTGGGGCGCGACCGGGCCCGACGCCTTCGACTGCTCGGGCCTCACCCAGGCCGCCTACCGCGCCGCGGGCGTCTCCCTGCCCCGCACGACCTACGCCCAGATCGACGCCGGCCGCCGCGTCGCCCGTTCCGAACTGCTCCCCGGCGACCTGGTCTTCTTCTACTCCGGCATCAGCCACGTCGGCCTCTACATCGGCGACGGCAAGATGATCCACGCCCCCAACCCCTCGGCCCCGGTGCGCGTGGCGCCCGTGGACCAGATGCCCTTCGCGGGCGCCACGCGGGTGGTGTGACGCCGGAACGGCGGTCAGACCAGCCGCCGGGCCGTCGCCCACCGCGTCAGCTCGTGCCGGTTGGAGAGCTGGAGCTTGCGCAGCACCGCCGAGACATGGGACTCGACCGTCTTCACCGAGATGTACAGCTGCTTGGCGATCTCCTTGTACGCGTAGCCGCGGGCGATCAGGCGCAGCACCTCGCGCTCGCGCTGGGTGAGGCGGTCGAGGTCCTCGTCGACCGGCGGGGCGTCGGTGGAGGCGAAGGCGTCGAGGACGAACCCGGCCAGGCGCGGCGAGAAGACCGCGTCGCCCTCCTGGACGCGGAAGACCGAATCGACCAGATCCGTACCGGTGATCGTCTTGGTCACATAGCCCCGGGCACCGCCCCGGATCACGCCGATCACGTCCTCCGCCGCGTCCGAGACGGAGAGGGCGAGGAAGCGGACGGGCCGCTCGGCGTCGCTCATCAGCGGGGCGCAGCGACGGAGGACCTCCACGCCGCCGCCTCCGGGGAGGTGGACGTCGAGGAGCACCACCTCGGGCCGGGTCGCGGTGATGACCGTGACGGCCTGGTCGACGTCGGCGGCCTCGCCGACGACCTCGACCCCGGTCACCGCGGTCTGGCCGATCTCGGCCTGGACGCCGGTGCGGAACATGCGGTGGTCGTCGACGAGCACCACGCGCACACGGCGCTCCCCCGCGCCCGCCGGCGGTGCGGGCTCCGCCACCTCTCCCGCTCCCGCCGTTCCGTTCGCCTCGGTCGGGTCGCTCATGACGTTTTCTCCGCCCTCTCCATCTCCAGCTCGACCTCCGTGCCGCCGCCCGGCACCGCGCGCAGCCGCGCCGTGCCGCCGTTGCGCTCCATGCGGCCGATGATCGATTCTCTGACGCCCATGCGGTCGGCGGGTATCGAGTCGAGGTCGAAGCCGGGGCCGCGGTCCCTGACGGACACGAAGACCGTCTTGCCCTCGACTTCGGCGTAGACCTGTACGGCGCCGCCCTCGCCACCGTACTTGGCGGCGTTCACCATGGCCTCGCGTCCGGCCTGCATCTGTGCCCCGATCCGCTCGTCGAGCGGGCAGTCGCCGACGACCACCACCTCGATGGGGACGCCGTGCTTGTCCTCCACCTCGGCCGCGTTGCGCCTGACGGCCTCGGCGAGGGTGGTGGGCTCGTCGTCCTCGTCCTTGCCGTTGCCCTCCGGCTTGTACAGCCAGGCACGCAGGTCGCGCTCCTGGGCGCGGGCCAGGCGGCGCACCTCCCCCGCGTTCTCCGCGTTGCGCTGGATCAGGGTCAGGGTGTGCAGCACCGAGTCGTGGACGTGGGCGGCGACCTCGGCCCGCTCCTGGGCGCGGATGCGCATCAGCCGCTCCTCGGACAGGTCCTGGGTCATGCGGACCAGATAGGGGCCGGCCAGGAGCGTGATGCCGACGAGGACGGCGAGCGCCGCCTGGAGCAGCGAACCGAGGTGGGCCGCGGAGCCCTGCAGGACGAAGATGCCGGTGACGCCGGCCGTGACCAGCAGGACGCCCGCCACCGAGCGCAGCAGGGTGACCGTCCGCCGGTGGCGTCCCACCTCGGCCCAGCGGGCCCGGCGGGCGTTGTCCGCCTGGCGCCAGACGAGGGCGACGCCGGCGGCGACGAGGACGGTCGGCCACAGGTACGCCCTGGCCCCGCCGCCGAGGTCGACGTTGCCCACGAAGACCAGGGCCACGACGACCATGAGGAGCAGGGCGACGATCTGGCCCTTGTCCGGCTTGCGGGCGACGAGTCTGCGGCGGCCGTCCGGTGAGGTCTCCGAGGTGACGAGGGACGGCGGCTTCTGGGCGTCGACGCCGCCGACGCCCAGCGGCACGAAGAACCAGAAGGCCGCGTACAGCAGCGCGCCGAGCCCGTCGGCCATGAACAGGCCGACGAAGGCGAACCGCACCCAGATGACGGGCAGCCCGAGATGCCCGGCGAGCCCCCGCGCCACCCCGCCCAGCCAGCGACCGTCGCTGCTGCGGTAGAGCTTGCGCGGCGGCCGCGGTTCGACGAGGGGCGCTGCTGCGGCTTCCGGCATGACACCGATGGTCACACGGTCGTGGGAGCCGCAGCATCAGGGTCGGCCCCTAGAGTCCCCTGATCTTCGGGCGGGGCGCCCGTCGCACGCTCCCCCGGCTCGGCTCAGGGCCGATATCAGGGTCCGACCAGGGTCGAACCGACTGCCGCCACGGCGCCGCGCCCGTCACCATGGACCCATGACAGATCACGAGCACGCCGCGACGGGTCCGGGACCCGGCCCCGGCCCGCGCCCCGAGCGGGGCACCGGGCCGCAAGGTGCCGCGCCCGCCGCGGATGCCACGGGTACCGCCGGCGGCCCGGGCTTCGCCACGGGCGTCATGTCCGGCCCGGGGGCCGCCGCGGACGGTGACGACCCGGGGCCGCCCCACAGGTTCCGGCGCGACCGCCGGTACAAGACCTTCGGTGGCGTCTGCGCCGGTCTCGGGCGGCAGTGCGACATGGACCCGGTGATCTTCCGGATCACTCTCGCGGTGCTCTCCGCGACGGGCGGCATCGGCCTCATTTTCTACGGGTTCGCCTGGCTCTTCGTCCCGTACGACGACGAGGAGGAGAACGAGCTGCGCAAGCTGCTGACCGGCCGCGTCGACGGCCAGGCGCTGGCGGCCGTGCTGTTCGCCCTGGTCGGCTGCGGTGTCTTCCTGACGATGCTCAACAACGGCGGGGTGCTGACCTTCGCCGTGGTGCTGTCCCTCGTCCTCGCCGGCGCCGGGTACTGGTCCCGGCACCGGCGGACGCCCGCCCCCGACCCCCTCGCCGCTCAGGCCGTCGCCGACGCGCCTCCCGAGGCCCAGGCCCCGCCGATCATGTTCACCTGGCCCTCCTGGTGGCGCGGGCCCCTGGACAAGGACGGCAGACACGTCGGCGGCACGGGATATCTGTGGGGCCCGCTCGACTCCGAGGACCGGGACATCGCGGCCGCCGTCAACATCGGCCGCGGTGTCCCCGGCGACCGCGCCCCCGGCGCCGACCGGCGTCCCGCGGCCCCGCGCCCGCGCGGCCCCCGCGGCATCGGCGGCTGGGTCTTCCTGCTCGCCGTGCTCGCGGGGTTCCTCGGCACCCGCCTCACCTGGGACGCGCACCCGCTCGGTACCAGCCTGCAGACGGGCCTGGCCTGCGCGCTCGCCGTCTTCGGCGTCGGCATCGCGGTCAGCGCCTTCCTGGGGCGCACCGGCGCCGGCTCCGTCTTCCTCGCGATCGTCACGGCCGCCCTGCTGGCCGGCTCGGCCGCCCTGCCCAAGGACGTCGGTACCGACTGGGTCCGGACGACCTGGGAGCCCAGGACCGCGGCCGGCGTGCTGGAGCAGTACGAGATCGGAGCCGGCAGCGGCACCCTGGACCTGTCCCGGCTGGACCTGGCCGAGGGACAGACCGTGACCACCAGGGCGGACGTGGGGATGGGCCGGATACGCGTCGTGGTGCCACCGGAGGTCACCGTGCGGCTGAGCGTCGAAGTGGGCGTGGGCGACATCCAGCTGCCCGGCGACGACCAGAAGGACGTGGACGTGGCACCGGGCAAGCACAAGGAGGTCACCCTGGCCCCCACCGCCGGCGGCGGCGAGGACGGCGGCACACTCGACCTCGACCTCCAGGTCGGCGTCGGACAGGCGGAGGTGAGCCGTGCTGCGTCATAGGTTCCAGCCCGGACGGCTGATCGCCGGCCTCTTCCTGGCCGCGACGGGTGCCGTCTACGCGGGTGACGCGGGCGGCCTCTGGGAGACTCCGTGGTTCGTCGCCGTCCCCCTCGTCGTGGGCGGTCTGTGCACCGCGGGGGCGGTCGGCGTCCTGGCCCGGTCCGTGCACCGGCGCCGTGGGACCGCGCGGGCGCACCCGGACGAGCCGCGGGCCGACCTGCCCGGCTGACGGCCACCGTCCCGGCGCGGCACCGTCCCGGCAAGCTGCGGCACCGTCCCGGCAAGCTGTCGAAACCGACAGGAAGAAACCGGCGGAGGGAGGATTGAGCGGAGCCTTCGCGTCGTACGTATGGACGGTGAGGGGGTCTCGGCACGTGCGGGCGAGAGGCGGCTGGCAGTGATGACTCACGGCATGCGGACGGATGCGTACACCTCACGTCCGGGGGACGGCGGAGGCCGGCGGGAGCAGGCCGCCCGCTACGCCCTCCTGCCGCTGCGGATCTTCCTCGGCGTCACCTTCGTCTACGCCGGCCTCGACAAGCTCACCGACAGCGCCTTCATGAAGGACTCGGGCGCCGGCTCCGTCGGCGACATGATGCGGGCGGTCCGCGACTCCTCCGCCGTCCCCGCCCTGGTGGACCTGGCGCTGAAGAGCCCTTCCGGGTTCGGGTACGCCATCGCCCTGGGTGAGCTGGCCGTCGGCATCGGCACGCTGATCGGACTGCTGACGCGACTGGCCGCGCTCGGCGGCGCCCTGATCTCGCTCAGCCTCTGGCTGACCGTCAGCTGGGCCGCCGACCCGTACTACTACGGGAACGACCTCGCCTACCTCATGGCCTGGATCCCCCTCGTCCTGGCCGGCGCCCCGCTGCTGTCCGTGGACGCCGTCCTGCGCTCCCGACGGCACCGGGGGACGGGCGACGGCTACCGCTAGGCCCGCCCGGCGCCCCACTCCGGCGTCCGCGCCGGTCAGTCCGTCACGTCGATCGCGTACCGGTTGGTCTCCACGCCCGCGCTCGTGACCACCTGGACGTCCACCCGGCCCGGCTCCACGTCCGCCGGGACGGGGACGGTGAGCACGTCGTCCGTGGGGTTGCTGAAGCCGCCGGTGACCGGGACCAGGGGCACGTGGACGTTGACCGCGCCGATGCGGACGACCATCCGGGACAGGCGGTCCGCGCGCTGGGCGCCCGGCGGTACGAAGCCGGCGCCGCGGATCTCGATGTCGTCGCCGGTGCGGATCGGCGCGTCCAGGTCGCCCGCCTCACGGGCACGGACCACGGAGAGGATCACCGGCCGCCCGCCCTCCGCGTACTTGCCGGCCACATAGGTCGCCGCCGACACCAGCACCACGACCGCCAGCCCCCACGGCAGGTCGGGCAGCTGGTCCGGGCGCCGGGCCAGTCGCACCGCGGCGAAGACCAGGGCGACGGCGCTGATCACGACGTACTGGATGTCGGCGAAGGTGCCGCGCCCGGCGTCGTCCGTCAGGAGGTCACCGGCGCGCGGCCGGTCCGCCCGCACCTTCTGGAGCCGTTGACCCAGCACCCGCACTCCGACGACCCGCCGCACCAGGACCGCGATGCCGCACACCACGGCGAGCACCGTCACCGCACCGGCCCCGCGGGCGAGTCCGAGCCCGGAGACCAGGTCGTCCCGCCGGTCGGGGCCCGAAGCCAGCGCCAGCTGTCCGGCCAGGACGAGCACCGCGTAGGCCACGAAGAGCACCCAGGCCGCGGCCACCGCCCGGGACGTCGACAGGCGGTTGTCCTCGCCGATCACCGGGGCCAGCGCACCGCCGCGCGCCCGGTGGAACCACGACGCCGCCGTCAGCGCGCCGGCCACCACCAGCGCCGCCGCGAGCCCCGCGGTGCGCGCCGCCGTCCAGCCGCCGCCGACGGCGGTGAGCGCCTGGGCGAGGAGCAGCAGCACGACCGCGGCCCACACCGCGACGGCCGTACGGCGGCCGAGGCCGGCGAGCCACGCCTCGCCCTCGGCACGGCCGCGTTCGGCGACGGCCCGCGCCGACTGGGCCAGCTCCTCCGAGACCCACTGCCGGGAGGCGGAGGCCGAGTGGGCCACCGCGGCCGGCAGCCCTTCCCCGGCCGCGAACGCGTCCCGCCGCGACAGGAACGCCGCCACCGCCCTGCGGTGCCCCTCCCGGGCGCCGTGCGGGCAGTCCCCGCAGGTGCAGCCGCCCGCGTGCGCCGTCTCGCGGGCGCCCGCTCCCGAGCCGCCCGTGTGTCTCGCCTCCTGCACCGCCACGCCCGACGCCCGCCTTCCCCGACCCCTGCGACACCCCGCGTGCACCGCGGTGGAACCCAGCAACGACACCCGCACCACGTCCGCACGACACCGTCCGGGCGGCCACCGCGCCGACCGCGGCACGCGCCCTAAGTCCCGTGGGACGAAAGCGAATTGTGCCGTACCCGCGCCCCTGCGCGCCCGCTGCCCCCGCCCGCACTGCCCGGCGCGGGTGACACGCGCCCCCGCCGTGTTGACCCGGCCGGGCGAACCGGTGCCGAGCCGCGCGCGATACCGGACACAGGGTGTCGCCTTTCGCGTCCACACTCGCCCTATGACCGACAGCACCGCGCCGACCACCCCGACGCCCGGACCTCCGGCTCCCTGGTCCCGCTTCGCCGACGCCGAGCCGGCGCTCGCCGCCACCGTCGAGGCGCGCTTCGGCGCGTACACCCACCATGTCCTCGCCACCCTCCGCAGGGACGGCTCGCCGCGCACCACCGGTCTGGAGGTGCGCTTCCTGGACGGCGAGCTGTGGCTCGGCATGATGCCGGGCTCGGTGAAGGCGCTCGATCTGCGCCGCGACCCGCGCTTCGCGCTCCAGGCGAACCCGGGGGAGGGGACCGGGATGGGCGGCGGGGACGTACGCATCGGCGGTCGGGCGATCGAGGTCGAGGACGCCGCGACGCGGGCCCGGTACGTGAAAGAGGTGGAACCGCCGGAGCCGTTCCACCTCTTCCGAACCGAGCTGACGGAGGTCGTGCGGACCTCCGTGGAGGACGACGCGTATCTCGTCGTCCAGGTCTGGCAGCCCGGGAAACCCCTGCGCACCGTCAAGCGCGCCTAGGGGGTCGCGCGGTCACTCCCACTCGATGGTGCCCGGCGGCTTGGAGGTCACGTCGAGGACGACGCGGTTGACGTCCTTGACCTCGTTGGTGATGCGGGTCGAGATCCTGGAGAGCACGTCGTACGGCAGTCGCGACCAGTCGGCGGTCATGGCGTCCTCGGAGGAGACCGGCCGCAGCACGATCGGGTGGCCGTAGGTGCGGCCGTCGCCCTGGACGCCGACGGAGCGGACGTCCGCGAGCAGCACCACGGGGCACTGCCAGATGTCGCGGTCGAGGCCGGCCGCGGTCAGCTCCTCGCGGGCGATGGCGTCGGCCTCGCGGAGCAGGTCGAGCCGCTCCTTGGTGACCTCGCCGACGATGCGGATGCCGAGACCCGGGCCCGGGAAGGGCTGGCGCTGGACGATCTCGTCCGGCAGGCCCAGCTCCTGGCCGACCATCCGGACCTCGTCCTTGAACAGCTTGCGCAGCGGCTCGATGAGCTTGAACTCGAGGTCCTCGGGGAGCCCGCCGACGTTGTGGTGGGACTTGATGTTGGCGGTGCCGGTGCCGCCGCCGGACTCGACGACGTCCGGGTAGAGGGTGCCCTGGACGAGGAACTCCACGGCCGGGCCCTCATCGGCGATGATCTCGGCCTGGGCCTGCTCGAAGACCCGGATGAACTCCCGGCCGATGATCTTCCGCTTCTCCTCGGGGTCGGAGACCCCGGCCAGCGCCTTCAGGAACCGCTCCTCGGCGTCCACGACCTTCAGCTGCACGCCGGTCGCGGCGACGAAGTCCTTCTCGACCTGCTCGGTCTCGCCCTTGCGCATCAGGCCGTGGTCGACGTAGACGCAGGTCAGCTGGGAGCCGATGGCCTTCTGCACGAGGGCGGCGGCGACGGCGGAGTCCACACCGCCGGACAGGCCGCAGATGGCGCGCTTGTCGCCGACCTGCTCGCGGATGGCCTCGACCTGCTCCTCGATGACGTTGCCCGTGGTCCAGGACGGGGTGAGGCCCGCGCCCCGGTACAGGAAGTGCTCCAGCACCTGCTGCCCGTGCGTGGAGTGCATCACCTCGGGGTGGTACTGGACGCCGTAGAGCTTCTTCTCGTCGTTCTCGAAGGCGGCGACCGGGACGACGTCGGTGGAGCCGGTGACGGCGAAGCCCTCGGGGGCGGCCGAGCAGGCGTCGCCGTGCGACATCCACACGGCCTGCTCGGCGGGGGTGCCCTCGAAGAGGGTGGAGGAGGTCTTGGAGACGTGCAGCTCCGTACGGCCGTACTCACGGGCGCCGGAGTTGTCGACCGTGCCGCCGAGGGTCTGCGCCATCAGCTGGAAGCCGTAGCACATGCCGAAGACCGGGACGCCGGCCTCGAACAGGGAGCGGTCGAGGGTCGGCGCGCCCGGCTCGTACACGGACGAGGGGCCGCCGGAGAGGATGATGGCCGCCGGGTTCTTGGCGAGCATCTCGTCGACCGGCATGGAACTCGGGACGATCTCGCTGTAGACCCGCGCCTCGCGGACACGGCGGGCGATGAGCTGGGCGTACTGCGCGCCGAAGTCGACGACCAGGACGGTGTCGGGGGCGGCGGCAGCGGGAGTCGCTGATGACACGGGGTGCCTTCCGGCGGTCGGGCGGGGGTCTTGTGTACCCGATTCTACCGAGGCGGGCAGGTGACCCGTCCCGGCCGTGGCTCCGGGCAGGGCCCGCTCCCCGGGTCTCACCATGCGAACCGGCTTGGACACGGACCGTCCGCGGGGCATACTGGGCCCATGCTCTCGCACCAGGCGTTCGTCTTTACCTATGGCAACCGGCCCACCGGCTGCCATGGTCGTGCTGCTTGAGCAACTGACAAGCGACTTCCCAGGCGCCCCGGGCCGACAAGGCCCGGGGCGCCTGCCGTTTCCGGGTCCTGCCGCCCCGGGGCACCGCCACCCATCCCGGCGAGGAGACCCCGACATGACCGTCACCACCGCAGACAGCACCCGGACCACCGCGGCCGACACCGGCGCCCGCACCGCCGAGGCCGCCGACGTGATCACCGGCGCCCGGGAGCGCATCGACGCGCTCGACGACCGGATCATCGGGCTGATCCAGGAACGGATGGCCGTCTCCGCCGTCATCCAGGAGGCACGGATCACCTCCGGCGGCCGGCGGGTGAACCTCTCCCGCGAGATGGAGGTCCTCGGCCACTACAGCGAGGCGCTGGGCAAGCCGGGCACGACGCTGGCGATGACGCTGCTGGAGCTGTGCCGGGGGCGGGTCTGACCGCTCCGGCCGGGCGTCGTATCTGAGTTCGGGCCCCTTCTCACCCGTACGGCGCGTGACGCCGCGCGGGACGCTTCGTTGGTCCCGGTGTCCGTGCCAGCCAGGGGCGGGCCCGAAAGAACCACGCGTGGCTCGCTGGGGCGATGAGACGTACGGATCGTGCCGTACGTCGTGGGACCTCGCCCCAGGAAGTGACCGGACGGCAGGGGACAGCAGCCCGGTCACCCAAGAGAACGGCCGGCTCCGGGGACGCCCGGGGTCGGCCGACGGGAACGCCCGGTCCCGGGCCCCCCTCACAACCGCAAGCTCGACCTTCCGCGGCGCGACCCCCGGCGCCGCTCGGAGGCGTCGGCGCCGCCCCGACCCCGGCGCCGTCGCCGGCCCCGAGGGCCCCGCGGCACCTGCGCCGCGGGGCCCTTCACGCGTGTGACACAGACCACATAAGGTTTCTGTGAAATCAGGGGCAACCATTCACAGGCTTCGCTGATCAAACAGGCCGAACCGATCGAGCAGATCGGCCGAAGGGTCCACCGCGCCCACACGCGGAGGCCTCCTCAGAGCCCCGTACCGCCGAAGCGCGGTACGCCTGACTTCACGAGGTCTTCATGAAGCTTCGCCGCGCCATCGTGACCATGGCTGCGACGTCCGTCATCGCCCCGCTGGCACTGCTGTCGGCACCGGCCGCCTTCGCGACCGAGAGCCCTGCGCCGGCGGCGTCCGAGACGACCGGGACGGACACCACCGCCCCGGACGACCAGACGTCTCCCACCGACGAGGAGACGACGCCCTCGGACGGCCAGAGCACGCCGTCCGACGCCGAGAGCACTCCCACCGACGAGGAGAGCACCCCCACCGACACCCCGTCGTCCCCGACCGACGGCGAGAGCACCCCGGGCTCGGAGACGACCAGCCCCGCGCCCTCGCCGTCGACGTCGGCGCCCACCGACGAGCCGACCGAGCCGGAGACCCCCGAGGTCCCGGCCTGCGAGGAGATCGACGCCGACTACGCGGGCGCCAAGGTGTCCGCGGACATCAAGGGCCTGCCCGGCAAGATCGTCGCCGGTGACGGCTACCACCCGTTCGAGCTCGTCGTCACCAACGAGTCGAAGACCGACGTCAAGGAGGTCGCCTTCTACGCCGAGGTGGAGAACTACGAGTTCGAGGACGAGTCGAAGTTCCTCAGCTCGTACGTCGACCTCGAGTTCAAGAACCCGGAGACCGGGAAGTGGGACCGCGTCGGCAACGACGAGTGGGCCGGCGACTACTTCTACTTCATGGAGAAGCTGAAGGCCAAGGCGACCCAGACCGTCGACATGCGCCTCAGCGTCGACGCCAAGGCCCCGACCGGTGACGCCTACTCCTTCGCCTTCGGCGCCTACCTGGACAACGTCGACGGCCAGGAGTGCATCGCCGCGGGCTGGAGCCAGTACGACTTCCAGATCCTGGCGTCCGGCTCCGGCAACCCCGACCCGGGCACCGCCAAGCCCAGCGACAAGGGTGACGACAAGGACGGCAAGATCTCGGTGAAGAAGCCGCAGGGCGACGTCTCGAAGCTGCCCTCCGGCAGCCTCGCCGAGACCGGCTCCAGCTCGGCGCTGCCGACCATCGGCCTCGTCGGCGGCCTGGCGGTCGTCGTCGGTGGCGGCGCGATGTTCGTCGTCCGGCGCCGCAAGGCCGGTGTCCAGGCGTAACGGCTGACCGGCACGGCGTGCCGCACCACGGGGAGGACCTGCGCTCGGAGGGGGGCGCAGGTCCTTCTTGTGCGTGGTGGGGAAGGCCGCCGCCGCGGGGCCTTCCCCCGGGCCGCTACTTCTTGGGCGGCACCGCCGGCATCCCGAGGAACGGCAGCCGCAGCGCGCCGAACGCCTCCGCGGGGACCGCCGGGGACTTGGGCTCGACGGGTGCCAGGCGCCGGTACTCGGTGCCCTGCGCCGGGCGCGGGTCCTCCTCGCCCTTGTTGGGCCAGTACGACATCGCGCGCTCGGCCTGCGCCGTGATGGTCAGGGACGGGTTGACGCCCAGGTTCGCGGAGACCGCGGCGCCGTCGACGACGGAGATGCCGGGGTGGCCGTAGAGCCGGTGGTACGGGTCTATGACGCCGCTCTCGCGGGAGGCGCCGATGGGACAGCCGCCCAGGAAGTGGGCGGTGAGCGGGGTGCCCATCAGTTCCCCGACGTTGGAACCGGCGAAGCCGTTGATCTCGGCGGCGAGCGCGGAGGCGCCCTCGGTGGCGGCCTTGATCTGCTTGGGGTTGGGCGAGCCGTGGCCCTGGCGGGCGGTGAGCAGGCCCTTGCCGACGCCCGTCGGCTTGAGGTGGGTGGTCAGGGAGTTGTCCAGGGACTGCATCACCAGGCCGATGATGGTCCGCTCCGACCACTTGCGGTTGGAGAGCGAACGCAGCACCAGCAGGGGGTGCCTGGCCGCGTGACCCAGGAAGCCCAGGACGCGGGTGGTGCCCGAGGCGGTGGGGCCGGCGTAGGGGACCTGGAGGATGGACAGGCCGCCCATCGAGTTGGAGCCCTTGCCGTAACGGACCGGCTCGATGTGGGTGTTGGGGTCCGGGTGGATCGACGAGGTGATGGCGACACCGCGCGTGAAGTCGGCGCGCGGCTCACCGGTGACCTTGCGGTAGCGCCGGTCGTCGGTCTGGGCGCCGACCAGGGCCTCGGAGTTGGTGCGGGTCAGCTCGCCGAGCCGGTCGGAGAGGTGCGGCAGCTGGCCGTTGGCCTTCATGCGGTGCAGCAGGGTCTGGGTGCCGTAGGTGCCGGCGGCGATGACGACGCGGCGGGCGGTGAAGGTGCGGCCGGCGCCCTTCTTCTTCCGGTCGGTGGGGAGGGTGGCCACCGCGAAGCCGCCCCGGGAGTCCTCGGTGACCGACACGACGGAGGTCATCGGGTGCACGACCGCGCCGGCCTTCTCGGCGAGGTAGAGATAGTTCTCGTTGAGGGTGTTCTTCGCGCCGCGCCGGCAGCCGGTCATGCACTCGCCGCACTCGTTGCAGGCCGTGCGGTCGGGGCCCGCGCCGCCGAAGTACGGGTCGGGTATGCGCTCACCCGGCTCGGCCTTCGCCGTGCCGTCGGCGTCCTGGCCGTCGCCGAAGAAGACGCCGACGGGGGCCATGTGGAAGGTGTCGCCGACCCCCATCCGCTGGGCGGCGGCCTTCAGGTGCACGTCGGACGGGGTCATGGTCGGGTTGAGGCGGACGCCCAGCATGCGCTTGGCCTGGTCGTAGTAGGGCGCCAGCTCGTCCTGCCAGTCGGTGATGTCCCGCCACTGGGGGTCCTCGAAGAAGGGCTTGGGCGGTACGTAGAGGGTGTTGGCGTAGTTGAGGGAGCCGCCGCCGACGCCCGCGCCTGCCAGGACCATGACATTCCCGAGCAGATGGATGCGCTGGATTCCGAACATGCCGAGCTTCGGTGCCCACAGGTAGTTCTTCAGGTCCCAGGAGTTCTTGGGCAGGGACTCGCGGGTGAAGCGGCGGCCGGCCTCCAGGACGCCGACCCGGTAGCCCTTCTCGGTGAGGCGGAGGGCGGAGACCGAGCCTCCGAACCCCGAACCCACGACGACGACGTCGTAGTCGTACCCGTTCTCGTCCCGGGTCTGGACGGACTTCTCCTGCGACACGTGCTCTCCTCGTTGAGAACGGGTACGGGTGACGGCTGCGGCCGGCGGCCGCTCGGGGCTGCCTAGCGGAGCCGGAACGCCTTCATCAGGCGCAGGCTCCGGCTCATGAACGCCGCGTACTTCTCGTCGTCCATGCCGAGCGACGGCGCCATCGGCAGCAGCCGCTGGTGGGCGACGGTCTGGGCCTCGGTGTACTTGAGGATGCCCTCGGAGCCGTGCCGGCGGCCGAGGCCGGAGTCCTTCATGCCGCCCATCGGCGACTGGACGCTGCCGTAGGCGGGCGCGTAGCCCTCGTTGATGTTGACGGTGCCGGTGCGCAGCCGGGCGGCGACCTCGCGGCCGCGCCGGGCGTCCTTCGTCCAGACCGAGGAGTTCAGGCCGTACGGAGTGGAGTTGGCCTGCTCGACCGCCTCGTCCTCGGTCTTGAAGCGGTAGACGGAGACGACCGGACCGAAGGTCTCCTCGGCGCAGACGGTCATGGGCTCCGTGACACCGTCGAGGATGGTGGGCTCGTAGAAGTACGGGCCGATGTCCGGGCGGGCGACCCCGCCGGCGATCAGCTTCGCGCCCCGCTCGACGGCGTCGGCGACATGCGCCTTGACCGTCTCCAACTGCCGCTCCCCCACCAGCGAACCCATGTCGGCGCCGTAGGCCAGGGAGGTACCGAGCCGCATCGCCTTGGTGCGGGCGGCGAAGCGCTCCAGGAAGGCGTCGGCGACCGACTCGTGGACGTAGAGCCGCTCGATGGAGATGCAGAGCTGGCCGGCCGAGGAGAAGCAGGCGCGTACGGCACCCGCCGCGGCCTTCTCGATGTCGGCGTCCTCCAGCACCAGCATGGCGTTCTTGCCGCCGAGTTCGAGGGAGACGCCGACCAGGCGGGCGGCGGCGCCCTGGGCGACCTCGCGGCCGGTGCGGGTCGAGCCGGTGAAGGAGACGTAGTCCGCGTGCTTGACGACCTCGGGGCCGACGACCGGGCCCTCGCCGAGGACGACCTGGAAGACCTCGGCGGGCAGGCCGGCCTCGATGAGCAGGTCACGGGCCCACAGGGCGGTCAGGCAGGTCTCGGTGTCGGGCTTCATGACCACCGCGTTGCCCGCGACGAAGGCGGGGAGCGCGTCGCCGACGGACAGCTCCAGCGGGTAGTTCCACGGGGCGATCTGGCCGACGACGCCGCGCGGGTGGCGCAGCTCGGTGACCTTGGTGAGGGTCGGTACGGCGCCGGTGTGCCGCTTGGCGCGCAGGTAGGCGGGGGCCTTGCGGCCGTAGTGCCGGGCGGCCACCGCGACGGCCTGGACCTCCTCGTGGGCGTGCAGGCGGGCCTTGCCGGTCTCCAGCTGGATGAGGTCGAGCACCTCGGCCTGGCGTTCCAGGACCAGGTCGTGGAAGCGGAGCAGGACGGCGGCGCGCTGCCGAACCGGGGTGCGCGCCCAGACCGCCTGGGCGGCGCGGGCCCGGTCGAAGGCGCCGGCCACGTCCTCGGGCGTCGACTCGGGCAGGTCGGCCAGCTTCTCGCCGGTGAACGGCGTGTGGTTGGCGGTGCGGCCGGACCCGGCCACGCCCTTGGTGAGCTGGGCGACCAGCTCGGGTGTGACCACGTCCGCAGCGGTGCGGGCGCCCGCAGGGCTGGGGGCGAGGGGGTTCGTGCCGGTGATTTCCGGGGCCTGCGCATCCGTCATGAGCCGCAGGGTATGACGCCGCGCGGGCTTTGTGTACCCGTCGGTAATCGGGATTCACCGAGTGCTCACATGACGCCAGTGATCGCTGGCAACAAACCCGCTGATCAGGGCCTTACGTGGAAGGGCCGCACCTGATCACCTGATCACCCCTTTTCGCGGCGGAGCGGTACCGAGGTCGCCGGCCACCGCCGCCAGCCCCCGCGCGACCTCCTCGGCGATCTCGTCGGCGTCCGGCCGGCGGCCGGTGCCCGGCCGCCGCGCGGGGTCCTGGTCCAGCAGCCGCTCGATCAGCGGGCCGAGCGGGCCGGCCGCCGACCGGTCCACGACGGCGGCGTCCAGCAGGACGCCCAGGGACCACAGGTCGGCGGCGGGCCCGGGGCCGGGCAGGGGCTCCGCGCCCGGTTCCGGGCTCCGTCCGTCGGCCGGCGCGCGCCGGCGCGGCGGTCTCGCGTCGCGGCTCCCGGGGACGTGGGCCGTGCCGAAGCCGGTGAGCACGACGCGCCCGTGCGGGCCGAGCAGGACGCTGTCGGGGCGCAGCCCGCGGTGCACGATGCCGACCGCGTGCGCGGCACGCAGCGCGCCCAGGACCGCGAGTCCGATGCGGGCGGCCTCGGGCGCCGCGACCGGTCCGCGCCGCATCACCTCGCGCAGGGACTCGCCGCCGACCCATTCCATGACGATCCAGGGCAGTCCGTCGTCGGCCCCGGCCTCCTCCACGACCACGTCCTGGATGCGGACGGCGGCCGGGTGGTCGACGTGGGCGGCGGCACGGGCCTCCCGGCACAGCCGGTGGGCGGCCCTGCGGAAGGCGTCCTCGCCGGGCTCGCCGGGCGGTCTCGGCCGCTTGACGGCGACCTCGCGGCCGGCGGCCTCGTCGACCGCCCGCCAGACGCGGCCCGATCCGCCGGTGGCGACGCGCTCGACGAGGCGGTACCGCTGCCCGACCAGCCGGTCCTGATCTCCCATCAGGCTTTCCCGACCTCCCAGTTGGCGATCACCGTCCGGGCGATCTCGCGTCCCTCGTCGGCGAAGTAGCCCTTGCGGGGGTAGTCGATCCACAGCCGGTACAGGTCGCCGTTGGCGGCCCGGTAGTAGACGATGTGGAACTCGCGCTCACGCGGCTTCTGCGTGTCCGTGGTCGTGTACGCGATGACGTTCTCGGCGGCCTTCTCGCCCCGGTACTCGGTCTCCTTCGGCTCGCCCACGGGCGCCGGCTTGTCGGCGAAGCCCCAGGAGTACTCCCCGTCCTTGAGCGTGTCCCAGTCCGCCCAGGCACCGGCGATCGCGGTGCCCGGCATGTCCCCGTCCTCGTCCTCGGCCTTGATGTCGCGGTCGACGTGGACGGTCACGGCACCGCTCGGGTCGGCGAACGTCTCGTTGGTGCCGTCCCAGTCGGCGGGGTGCTCCTTCTCCTTCACGAACGAGGCCGGCAGGCCGACGCTCACGCCCGCCTTCGCGCTCAGCTCGTGGGTCTTCCACCCCTCGGGCAGCGGCCCCGCGAAGGGGTCCGCGATCACCAGGTACGCCGCCGCGGCCGCCGCGACGACCGCCGCGCCCAGGGTGATCCACGCGTTGCGGCCCAGCCGCACGGACCACGTGGACGGGGCACCGGACGACCCGGCCGGCCCGTCCGCGACGCCGGCCGGGACCAGCCGGGTGGGCTCCGGCGCGGGCGGCTCGGCGGCGGCGGCCAGCAGGGCACGCGTCCGCGCGGCGTCCGGGCGGCGCGCCGGGTCCTTCTCCAGCAGGCCCGTGATGACCTTGGCCAGCGGTCCCTGCGCGGAGGCGGGCGGCGCGGGCGCGGCGTTGAGCACGGACTGGAGCGTGGCGGGCGTGTTGCTGCGGCGGAACGGCGAGACGCCCTCCGTCGCCGCGTAGAGCACCACGCCCAGCGACCACAGGTCGCTCGCCGGGCCGGGTCGCCGGCCCAGCACCCGCTCCGGGGCGATGTACTCGGGCGAGCCGACGAAGCCGCCGGTGTCGGTCAGGTTGGTCTCGCCCTCGATCTGGGCGATGCCGAAGTCGGTGAGCACGACCCGGTCGTGCCGTCCGAGCAGCACGTTGTCCGGTTTCACGTCCCGGTGCAGGATGCCGGCCGCGTGCGCGGCCTCCAGGGCGCCGAGCACCTCCAGGCCGATGCGGGCCGCCTCGCGCGCGCCCAGCGTGCCCTCCTGCAAGGCGTCGCCCAGCGAGCGCCCGCGGACCAGTTCCATCACGATCCAGGGCTGGTCGTCGACCACCGCCACGTCGTACACGTCGACCACGGCGGGGTGGTCGAGCCGGGCCGCGGCGCGGGCCTCGCGGCGCATCCGCTCGAACGCGTTGGCCCGTTCACGTTCGGGAAGGTGGTCGGGTACGCGGGGCTCCTTGACGGCCACCTCGCGGTCCACGGTCTCGTCGTGCGCCCGCCACACCGTGCCCATGCCGCCGTGCCCGAGCTTGGCGATCAGCCGGTAGCGTCCGGCGATGAGACGCCCGGCGCCCGGGTCCTGCGCCTCCCGTCCGCGGGACGGCGGCGAGGACTGCGGCTGCTCCTGCGTCGGTGCCGGTGGCGCCGCCCGGTCCACCTGTGCCGCCTGCGGCGGTACGACCTGGGTGGGCGTCGCGTAGGGATTTCCGGCCAGGGGCGCGGCGGCGGGCGGGTTCGGCGGTTGCAGGCTGAAACTCGTGGTCTCGTCCGACCCGTTGTGCGATCCCCCGTTGCTGCTCATGGGTTCATGCATATCGCGCGGGGCGCGTCCGCATCCACCACCGGTGCCCGGCAGTCACAGACCCGTGACGCTCCGCCGCCGCTTATCTCCCGTTTGCGGGTGTTGGCGCGGCTCCGGAGGAGGAGGGCGGGGACACGGACGACGGCGCGGTCGGTGACGCCGGCTCGGTCGCGGTCGCCGTCGCCGTCGCGGTCGCGGTCCCCGTCGCCGTCGCCGTCGCGGTCCCCGTCGCCGTCGCCGTCGCCGTCGCCGTCGCGGTCCCCGTCGCCGTCGCCGTCGCGGTCGCCGACCTCGGCGGCGTACCGCCGCCGTCCCCGCCGTCCTCGTCGGAGAGCAGCGCCGCCGCCGTGACGCCCGCGCCCGCCGCAGCGGCGATCAGCAGCACCGCGGCGAGCACGGCCCGGGCCGCGCGCCGGGGTTCGGCCGCTCCGGGCGGCGCGGGCGCCCGGCCCGTGGCGAGGAAGGCGCGCAGCATCCGCTCGGCCTCCGCCGCGTCCAGGCGCCGCCGCGGGTCGCGTTCCAGCAGTCCCTGGACGACCGGGAGGAGCGGCCCGGCCTCGGCCGGCGGGCGGATCTCCTCGGTGACCACGGCGTGCAGCACGCCGCCCAGCGAGTCCCGGTGGAAGGGGGAGGTCCCGGTGAGCACCGCGCACAGCAGCACACCCACCGACCACAGATCGGACTCCGGTCCGGTCCCGGCGCCCGACATCCGCTCCGGGGCGGTGTACTCGGGGGAGCCGACGAAGGAGCCGGTCTCGGTGAGGGTGGTGGCACCGGCGACCTGGGCGACGCCGAAGTCGGTGAGCACGACCCGGCCGTCGTCGGACACCAGGACGTTGGACGGTTTCACGTCCCGGTGCAGGATGCCGGCCGCGTGCGCGGTGCGCAGGGCGTCGAGCAGGGCGATGCCGATACGGGCGGCCTCGGCGGCGTCGAGCGGGCCTCCGCCGAGCACCCGGTCGGCGAGCGAACCGCCGTCGACCAGTTCCATGACCATGTACGCCCGTTCGTCGTCCTCGACGACGTCGTGCACGACGATGACGTGCGGATGGCTGAGCTGGGCGACGGCCCGCGCCTCGCGCAGGGTGCGCTCCCGGCGCCGCCGGGCCTCGGCCGCGGAGAGCGACTCGTCCAGCGGGAGCGCCTTCACGGCCACCTCGCGGCCGAGCAGTTGGTCGGTGGCCCGCCACACGATGCCCATGCCGCCGCGGCCGAGCCGCTCGTGGAGCCGGTAACGGCCCGCGATGACACGCCCGCCCGCCCCCTCGGTCACCATGCGTTCCATCATGCCCCAACGGACGCAGCGGCTCCGGGGTGCCGTGACCCGGGTGGCCGACAACCGACGGGCGTCCGAACGCCGTTGCGACGGCTTTCGGCCACCGCCGCGTCCGTCACCCGGCGCGGGTCAGGCGGTCTTCTCCTGCCAGCTCTGCAGCACCGTGCGGAACCGCTCCCGGGTGGTCTCCCAGTCGCCGGCGGGCCCCGACATGTTGAGGGCGTACTCGACGCCGTCGTGGGACATGTACGTCTGCGACACGGCGCGGCGCGGTCCGGGGAATTCGGTGTCCTTCGCCAGCGCGGTCCAGGTGTACTCCCAGCGGGCGCTGTCGCGGTCGCGGTAGTCGGCGCGCTCCAGGACGACGCGCCGGTAGTCGACCAGCCGCTGGAGCTGCACCTCCAGGTCCAGCTGGTGGGCGTACGGGTCGTTGTAGTCGGGCGCGGTGTCGACGGATATGCGCAGGAGGTGTTCGCCGCCGTCGGGCGTGTAGTCGACCTGTCTCAGGTCGCCGCCGGCGTCGCCGAATTCCGTGCGCTGCCAGTCCTCGGGCAGGGACAGGCCGAAACCCAGCGGGTCGTCGTGTCGGACCCAGCCGTCCGGAACGGAGCCGCCGGTCCCCTCGCCGGCCGTCCCGGAGGCGGAGGCGGAGGGTGAGCGGCTGACGTCCGGGCCGGCCGACGTGTCCTCACCGTTCCGCTGCTGCAGCATCACGGCGGTGCCCGCGCCGATCAGCGCGGCGACGGCGACGACCAGGGCGAAGGTGCGCAGGCGGCGACGGGGCCGGTGCGCGGCGGCGCCCGCCGGCGGGTGTCCCGACGCGGGGCCGCCCGGCGCGGCGGGCGGCCCGGCGTACCCCGTCGGCGCCGGTGCGACCGCCGTCGGGCCGGTGGTCGTCCGGTAGGGCGTCGCGGTGGTCCCGCCCGCCGGCCCGGCGGTCCCCGGCATGGCCGTGGCGGCCTGCGCCGAGGGGCCCGAGTGCCGCGTCGGCACGTACGCCTGTGCCTCCCTGGGCCGACGGCCCTCCGCCGCCTCGGCGAGCATCTGCTCGGCCTCGGTGGGGTCGGGACGCGCGGCCGGGTCCTTGCGCAGCAGGGCGTCGATGACGGGTCCGAGCGCACCGGCGTGCCGGGGCTCGGTCGCCTCCTCCTCGACGACCGCCTGCATGGTGGTCAGCGGTGAGGTGCGGCGGAACGGCGACCTGCCCTCCACCGCCGTGTACAGGGTCGCGCCCAGCGCCCACAGGTCGGAGGCGGGGCCGGGGTCGTGGCCGCGGACGCGTTCGGGGGCCAGGTAGTCGACGGAGCCGACGACCTCGCCGGTCCGTGTGATGGTGGAGTCGCCCTCGATCTGGGCGATCCCGAAGTCGGTGAGCAGGACGCGTCCGTCGTCGGCGAGCAGCACGTTGCCGGGCTTGACGTCGCGGTGCAGGACCCCGGCGGTGTGCGCGGCGCGCAGGGCCCGCAGCACCCACAGCCCTATGCGGGCCGCCTCACGGGGATCGACCCGCTCCTCCTCCTTGACCGCGTCGGCCAGGGAGCGCCCCTCGACCAGCTCCATCACGATCCAGGGCCGGCCGTCGTGTTCCAGCACGTCGTGCACGGTGACGACGGCCGAGTGGTTGATCCGCGCCGCCGCGCGTGCCTCGCCCCGGGTGCGCGCCAGCAGTATCGCCTGGTCGCTCTCGGAGACGTAGAGCGCGGCGGTCAGCTCCTTGATGGCGACGACCCGGTGCAGCACCTCGTCGTGGGCGCGCCACACCCGGCCCATGCCACCGCTGCCGATGGCCTCGCCCAGCCGGTAACGGCCCGCGACGAGCCGGCCCTGCATCTGATTCACGTTGCCCCGCAATGTTCTGGTCAAAGGTCAGACTAGGGACCGGGCACCGCGCGGGGAACGGCTGGGGTGGCATGGAGACAGCTCTGTGACGGTTGTCGCTTCCCGGGACGTCGCTCAACCCCCGCCGGAGGGGCGGGCGCTGAGCGGTCAGCCGGTGTACTGGTAGGTGGACGCGGCCTGTTCGAAGAGCCGGGTCACCTCGTCCCGCTCCGCCGCCGGGCCGCGGACCTGGACCACGTGGTAGCGCCCGTCGATCAGTGTCGCGAGGTTGCGCACGTACAGCTCGCCGTCGGCCCCGGTCCAGGTGAACTGGCCCTCGGCCATGGTCCGTCCGCCGACCTCGATGGACTTCAGGCCGCTGGAGGTGGCCCAGCTGGAGGCCCGGTACGACGCCAGCTCGGGCTCGGTGTCGCGCTGGTAGACCATCGGGTCGTCACCGAACTCGGCCGCACGGTCCCGGCCCGGCACGACGATCAGCTCCAAGTCGCCCTTGCTGTAGACGACCTGCCCGCTGCCGTTGCGGGGCGCGCGGTCCCAGCCCTCGGCGACGGCGACGCGGAACCCCTCGTCGTCCTTGCGCAGGGTGAAGCCGTCGGCGACGGCGGGGTCGTTGCTCTGCGTCTCGGTGGAGCCGGCCGCCGTCTCCGAGGGGCCGGGGTCATCCGTCGGGGCCGTCCGCTCCGGACGGGGGTCGCCGCCGCCGTCCGGGGACCGCTCGGGCGGCGCCTGGCTCGCCTCGCCCGCGGCACCGGTGCGGTCGCCGGCGCCGGTGTCGCCGCTGTCGCTCCTCGGCATGAAGAACATGGCGTACGCGATCGCCGCGGCCAGGGCCAGCAGTATCAGCAGGAGCAGATTGCGGCCGAGGCTGCGGGGTGAACGGGCCGTCTCCCGCCGGTCCCGCTTGTGCCGTCCGTGGTGGGCGGGCAGTGCGGCGCGCCGCCTGCGCACCAGCTCGCCCCGGCGGCGCACGATGGGCAGCCGGCCGGTCTCGGCGGGCGGGGCGGAGACGACGTGCAGGCCGGCCTCCGGCTCCGGCGCCGACCTGACGAGGGAGCGCAGCCAGCCGCTGAGTTCCTCGAAGTCGATGCGCTCGGTGGGGTCCTGACGCAGCAGCGACTCCACGACCGGCCGCAGCGGCCCGCACTCCTCGGCGAACGCCGGTGGCTCCGCGCACACGATCTGCACCAGCTCGGCGGTGGACTCCTCCGGGTAGGGCGCGTGGCCCTGTACGGCGCGGAAGAGCAGGGCGCCCAGGGCCCACAGGTCGGTGGCGGGGCCGATGGGCGCGGCCAGCTGCCAGTTCTCGTGCACCGGTCCGGCCTGTTCCGGCGCCCAGCGTTCGGTCACCGGGCCGACCACGGCCATCCGCGTCTGCCGCGCCCGTTCGGCGGCGAGCGCGGTCGCCGGGCCGCGCGGTGCGGGGCTGCCGGCGGCCGGGGCGTCCCAGTGGCCGGTGGCCGCGGGCGGTGTCTCCCGGCGGGGGGCGGGGGGCAGGGAACGGTCCGCCGCCGGGGCCGGTGCGGCCTGGGCGCCGGCGGGGCGGGGGCCGGTGGGGCGGGGGTCGGCGCCGTGCCAGGAGGCCGTGCGCACACCGTAGGGGTCGGCGATCTGCCCCGGTGGCGCGGCGGACGGCGCGCCCGGCCCGTCCGCTCCGGCGGGCCGGGGGACGGCGGGGGGCGGTGCGTCACCGGCGTACGGCGAGCGCCGGTCGGCTTCGGCGCCGGGAGCGGCTTCCGGGCCGGTGCCCGCGCCGAGGGCGTGGGGGGAGCGGCCGGGGCCGTCGTCGGGCGCCTGGCGGGAGCCCGGCAGCGCCGTGCGCCCGTGCTGTGCCTCCTGGACGCGGGCCGCGGCCCGGGCACCGGCCCGGTAGGCGGCGATGGCGCCGGCGCGCGCGGCGCGGACGTCACCGGCGGTCTCCGGCGGCGCGGGGGTGAGCCCGGGAGGGCCGCCGGGCCCCTGCGGGAGGGGGAGCCCGCCCACGTCCCGGGCCTCGATCGCGGCCCGTCGGGCGGCCTCGGGATCGGTGGTGCCGGGACCGATGAGCCCGGGCCGCGCGCTCTCCGCTGCGGAGTCCGCGCCGCCCACGCCCCGGCCGAAGGTCCCGTCAGGAGCGACCGCTGCGGTCTGGTCCTCCCCGCCCTCCGGGGCCGGCACCGGGTCGTAGCCGCACAGCGCCTCCTCCGCCGCCCCGACCGCGAGGCCGGTCAGCATCACCCGTCCGTCGTCGCAGACCAGCACCGTGCGCGCGGTGATGTTGCGGTGCACCCAGCCGTAGGAGTGCAGGACCCGCAGCGCCAGCAGGATGTCGGAGGCCACCTCGGCCGCCCGGTACGGAGTCAGCGGCTGCTCGGCGAGCAGGGCGGCCAGGGGCCTGGCGGCCACCAGTTCGCTGACGATCCACAGCGAACCGCCCTCGGCGAACACGTCGAAGACCTGGTCGAGGCGCGGATGGTCGGGCACGGCGGCCGCGGCCTGCGCCGCCTCCACGGCACGGCGCACCACCGGGTCGGCGGGCCTGCGGGGACCCCCGCGGGCCGCCGCCGAACGGCCGCCGGGGGGACGGAAGCCGCCGTCACGGGCCGTGAAGCCGTCGGGCAGGCCGTCCGCGTCGAGCACCTCGGCCTCGACGACCTCCGGCAACGGAACCTGCCTGACCAGGACTTCCTGACCGCTGTAGGTGTCGAAGGCCCGGGTCTCGGTGAGTTCGTACTCGTCGGACGGCGGCAGCGGCAGGCGGTAGCGGTCGGCGAGCACCCGTCCCGCATAGTCGTCCACGTCGCCACCCCCGGCAGCCCGTCGGTCAATTCCGTTCGCCCGGCGGGCCGTTCCGGCTGCGTACGGTCCGCAAGCACTCACGATACGTGCCGGAGGCAACCCACAAAGAGGGGATGCCAGATATCGGACCGCTCAAACCCGGCCCGCCCGGTTCAGGACTTGGGCTCGAAGGTCCGCGTCAGCGTCTGCCAGGTGTCCCGGCGCAGGTCGCTGCCCCAGTCCTCGGCCTTGGCGGTGTACATCAGCGCGTAGCCCTGGTGGTCGTCGACGACGAACCCCCGGTCCACGGTGCGGTACTTCGTGCCGCCGTCGCTGTAGGTGAACTCCCAGTCGGCCGCGTTCCAGCCCCGGTAGCCCACCTTCTCTATGCGGATCTTCTCGTACTGGGAGCGGACCATGTACCGCTCCTGGTTCTTCCAGTCGGCGACCGGGTCGTCCTTGGGCGTGGACGTCCAGGCGACGAGCAGCTTCTGCCCGTCCGGGCCGGTGAAGCGGTCCCCCGCCGAGGTCTTGGCCTGGTACTTCCAGCCCTCGGGCAGCCCGATGGAGTAGCCCTGCCCGCCCCGGTGGGTGCTCGCCGCGCCCTCGTCGCCGCCCTTCCCGGCGTCGCCCTGCCCGGCACCGTCCGACCCGGTGTCGCCGGACGCGCTCGCGTCCGAGCCCGGTGCGCCGGCCGACGCCCCGTCCGTGGCCTCGCCGGAGGCGGAGCCGTCGGTGCGGGCCCCGCCCTCGTCGTCCTGCTTGGTGTCCCCACTCGCGGTGGCGGAGGCGACGGCCTTGTCGCCGCTGCCGCCCCCGGCGCCGTTCTCGTCGTCACCGCCGAGGGTGAGGGCGAGTACGGTGCCGAGCACGGCCAGCGCCACGATCACCGCGATGACGACCAGCGTCCGGCGCGGCACCACGTCGGTGAGCGGTGCCCGGGGCGCGGGACGGGGCGGCAGGTCCGGCGGCGGCACGACGGGCCAGCCGGAGCTGCGGGTGCCCGCGGGGGTGTGCGCCGCGCCGGCGGCGGACCCCGCCCCCGGGCGCGCTGCGTGGGCCGCGCCCGGCCCACCGGCCGGCGCCGAGGTGGTGGCGCCCGTCCCGGCGGACCGCGACGCGGCGGCCGGACCGGCGGCGCCCGACGCGGCCCGGCCGGTGCCGCCCTGCTTGGTCCGGGACGCGGCCGCGGCACCGGCCGCGCCCGCCCCGACGGCGGCCTTGCGCACGGAACGCAGCGCTCCGCGCAGCCGCTCCCCGGCCTCCTCGCCGCGCCTGCCCCCGGCGCCCTGCGCGCCCCGGCGGGACCCCTCGTCCGGCTGGGCGGGCAGCGGCACCACCTTGGTGGCGTCGGCCGGCTCGTCCGCCGGGTCCGGGGCGTGGATGACCTTGTTGAGCAGCGCGCGGGCGCCCGCGTCGTCGAGCCGCTGGGCGGGGTCCTTGTTGAGCAGGCCGTAGATGACGTCCCGCAGCGGACCGGCGTTCTTCGGCTCCTCCAGGCTCTCCGTCATCACCGCGGTGAGCGTGGCGATGGCGGAGCCCTTGTCGTAGGGCGGGGTGCCCTCGACCGCCGCGTACAGCAGCCCGCCGAGCGACCACAGGTCGGCGGCCGGGCCGGGCTTGTGGCCGCGGGCGCGCTCCGGGGAGATGTAGGAGGGGGCGCCGACGAGCATGCCGGTGGAGGTGATCGACGGATCGCCCTCGACCTGGGCGATGCCGAAGTCGGTGAGCACGACGCGGCCGTCTTCCGCGATCAGCACGTTGGACGGCTTCACGTCGCGGTGCAGGATGCCCTCGCGGTGCGCCGAGCGCAGCACGTCGAGGATGGCGAGCCCCACCTCGGCGGCGCGCTTCGGCTCCAGCAGGCCGTCCTCACGGATGGCCTCGGCGAGCGACTTGCCCTCGACGAGTTCCATCACGATCCACGGGCGGTCGTCCTCCTCGACGACGTCGTAGACCGTGACGGCGCTGTTGTTGCGGATGCGCGCGATCGCCTTGGCCTCGCGCAGCGTGCGCGTGATCAGGCGCCGCTTCTCCTCCTCGTCGATGTTCCCCGGGAACCGCAGCTCCTTGACGGCGACCGTGCGTCCGAGGGTCTCGTCCTCCGCGCGCCACACCGTCCCCATGCCGCCGCGGCCGAGCACGTCTCCCAGCCGGTACCGCCCGGCGAGGAGACGTGCGCTCTTGTCCGTACGGGATGTCCCCGCCCGCTCCGCCTCCGACATGCGTCCCCTCATGCAACCCGCCCTGACAGAGCCTTCATTGTCCCTCACCCGACAAGTGCTCGACGCCCAGGGTGCCTCTCGGGGCGGCGCGGCTCGGGGGCGGGCGGCCGTGGGGCGGCGGGGCGGGCTGACCTCCTGTCACACCCGCCTCCGCGGCCTCTACCTCGGCACGATGTCGGGGGCGCCCAGCCGGGCCGCGTCGGCCGTCAGGTCGTCGGGCTGGCGCTGCGACTCCCGCTCGGCCTCGACCCGCTTCTCGTAGTGCTGGACCTCCCGTTCGATCTGGTCCTTGTCCCAGCCGAGCACCGGCGCCATCAGCTCGGCGGCCTCGCGCGCGCTGCGGGTGCCCCGGTCGAAGGTCTCGATGGAGATGCGGGTGCGCCGGGTCAGTACGTCGTCCAGGTGGCGGGCGCCCTCGTGCGAGGCGGCGTAGACGATCTCGGCGCGCAGGTAGTCGTCGGCCGCGTCCAGGGGTTCGCCGAGGGAGGGGTCGTCGGCGATCAGCTCCAGCACCTCCTGGGCCATGGCGCCGTACCGGTTCAGCAGGTGCTCCACGCGTACGACGTGCAGGCCGGTGCGCGCGGCGACCCGCGCCCGCGCGTTCCACAGCGCCCGGTAGCCCTCGGCGCCGAGCAGCGGGGTGTCCTCGGTGACGCAGTCGGCGACCCGCAGGTCGAGGCCGTGCACCGCCTCGTCCACGGCGTCCTTGGCCATCACCCGGTACGTCGTGTACTTGCCGCCCGCGACGACCACCAGGCCGGGCACCGGGTGCGCGACGGTGTGCTCGCGCGAGAGCTTGCTGGTGGCGTCGGACTCGCCGGCCAGCAGCGGGCGCAGCCCGGCGTAGACGCCCTCGACGTCGTCGCGCGTGAGCGGTACGTGGAGCACGGAGTTGACGTGCTCCAGGAGGTAGTCGATGTCCGCGCTGGAGGCGGCGGGGTGGGCCTTGTCCAGGTCCCAGTCGGTGTCGGTGGTGCCGATGATCCAGTGCCGGCCCCAGGGGATGACGAACAGCACGGACTTCTCGGTGCGCAGGATCAGTCCGGTGGTGGAGTGGATGCGGTCCTTGGGGACGACGAGGTGGATGCCCTTGGAGGCCCGGACGTGGAACTGGCCGCGTTCGCCCACCATGGACTGGGTGTCGTCGGTCCACACACCGGTCGCGTTCACGACCTGTTTGGCGCGGATCTCGTACTCGCCGCCCGCCTCGACGTCCTGCACGCGCGCTCCGACCACGCGCTCGCCCTCCCGCAGGAAGGAGGTGACCCGGGCGCGGTTGGCGACCTGGGCGCCGTACGAGGCCGCCGTGCGCACCAGCGTCGTCACGAACCGGGCGTCGTCCATCTGGGCGTCGTAGTACTGGAGCGCGCCGACCAGCGCGTCCTTCTTCAAGGCGGGGGCCACGCGCAGGGCGTGACGGCGGCTCAGGTGGCGGTGCATCGGCAGGCCGCGGCCGTGCCCGCGGGCCATCGACATCGCGTCGTAGAGGGCGACGCCCGAGCCGGCGTAGAGCCGCTCCCATCCCTTGTGCTGCAAGGGGTACAGGAAGGGCACGGGCTTCACGAGGTGCGGTGCGAGCCGCTCCAGCAGCAGCCCGCGCTCCTTCAGCGCCTCCCGGACCAGGGCGAAGTCGAGCATCTCCAGATAGCGCAGGCCGCCGTGGATCAGCTTGCTGGACCGGCTGGACGTGCCCGAGGCCCAGTCCCGCGCCTCGACCAGGCCGGTGGACAGGCCGCGCGTCACCGCGTCGAGGGCGGTGCCCGCGCCGACCACGCCGGCGCCCACCACCAGAACGTCCAGCTCGCGCTCGGCCATGGCCGCGAGCGACTCGGCGCGCTGCGCCGGCCCCAGGGTCGCTGTCCTCACTGCTGCCTCCCGCTGTCGGTCGCGTCGGCCGCGTCCGTCGGGTCCGCAGACCCGGCGGGCGAAGCCCGGTTCCTGGTACCCACCATGCCCAGATTCTGTCCGGCTCGCCCGACATCGGCCGTCGCGCGGGCCCAGCCTGTGGACAACCTCCCCGCGGGTCCCCGTCGACACTCACCGAAACCAGGCCGACCAATCCCGCAAATCGGTCATATTTACTCCTAGTCTGACGTTGTGCTCGCCCATCCTGTCCACCGGGCTTGCGCACCTGTCCCGCTTCGGCTACTGGGAAGGACGGCCCACGCCATGCCCGCAGATCTCGCCGTCATCGGACTCGGCCCGTACGGCCTGCCCCTGGCCCAGGCCGCCGTCGCCGCAGGCATCCCCACCCTCGGCTACCGCACCGGGCCCGAGGCCGACCCGCTCACGCCCGCCGAGGTGCGGCGGATGCTCGCGACGGGCTTCCGCACCCCCACCGGCCCGGCCGAGCTGGGCCGGGTCCGCACCGCCGTCATCTGCGCGCCCACCCCGCCCTCCCCGGACGGCGGCCTGGACCTCACCCAGGTGGAGGCCGCCGCCCGCACCCTCGCCGCCCACATGCGCCCGCACACCACGGTCATCCTGGAGTCGCCGGTGCGGCCGGGGACGACGGAGGACTTCCTGCGCCCGCTGCTGGAGCAGGGCTCCGGACTGCGCGCCGGCCGCGACTTCCACCTCGCCTACTCCCCCAGCCGCGTCGACCCCGGCAACCGCGACCACACCCCGGCCAACACGCCCAAGGTCATCGGCGGCCTCACCCCCGCCTGCACCGAGTCGGCCGCCACCTTCTACGGCCGCCTCACCGACAAGGTGGTCCGGGCCCGCGGCCCCCGCGAGGCGGAGACGGTCCAGCTCCTGGAGACCAACTTCCGGCACGTCAACATCGCCCTCGTCAACGAGATGGCCGTGCTCTGCAACGACCTCGGCGTCGACCTGTGGGACGTGCTGCGCTGCGCGGAGACCAAGCCCTTCGGCTTCCAGGCGTTCCGCCCCGGCCCCGGCGTCGGCGGCCACTCCGTCCCCCAGGACCTGACCGGCCGGGCCCCGCACAGCCTGCGCATGGTGGAGCTGGCCCAGCAGGTCAACGCGCAGATGCCCCGGTACGTCGTCCAGCGCGCCGCCGCCCTCCTCAACGAGCACGGCAAGTCGGCGCGCGCCGCCCGGATCCTCCTCCTCGGCGTCACCTACAAGGCCGACCTCGCCGACCAGCAGGCCGCCCCGGCCGAGGAGATCGCGACCCGCCTGATGTCGATGGGCGCCGCCGTCAGCTACCACGACCCGCACATCCCGTCCTGGAACGTCGCCGGCCGGCCCGTCCCCCGCGCCGACTCCCTCTACGAGGCCGCCGCCGACGCCGACCTCACGATCCTCCTCCAGCAGCACCGGACGTACGACCTCCAGGGCCTGTCGGTCAAGGCCCAGCTGCTCCTGGACACGCGGGGAGCGACGCCGACGGGGGCGGCGCACCGGCTCTGACCGGCGCCCGGACACGCCGAGGACCGAGGGCCCGGGACACGCCGAGGGGCCCGGACACACGCGAAGGGGCCCGGAGCGATGCGCTCCGGGCCCCTCGGTACTGCCTACGGGTGATTACCGGCGGTGCTGCGAGTCCGCGACCGTCACCTCGACGCGCTGGAACTCCTTCAGCTCGCTGTAGCCGGTCGTGGCCATCGCGCGGCGCAGGGCGCCGAAGAAGTTCATCGAGCCGTCGGGGGTGTGGGACGGGCCGGTGAGGATCTCCTCGATGGTGCCGACCGTGCCGAGGTCGACCTTCTTGCCGCGGGGCAGCTCCTCGTTGACGGCCTCCATGCCCCAGTGGTTGCCCTTGCCGGGCGCGTCCGTGGCGCGGGCCAGCGGGGAGCCCATCATGACCGAGTCGGCGCCGCAGGCGATGGCCTTGGGCAGGTCGCCGGACCAGCCCACGCCGCCGTCGGCGATGACGTGCACGTACCGGCCGCCGGACTCGTCCATGTAGTCGCGGCGGGCGGCGGCCACGTCGGCGACCGCCGTCGCCATGGGGACCTGGATGCCCAGCACATTGCGCGTGGTGTGCGCGGCGCCGCCGCCGAAGCCGACGAGGACGCCCGCCGCGCCGGTGCGCATCAGGTGCAGGGCGGCGGTGTAGGTGGCGCAGCCGCCGACGATCACCGGGACGTCCAGCTCGTAGATGAACTGCTTCAGGTTCAGCGGCTCGTGCGAGCCGGAGACGTGCTCCGCCGAGACCGTGGTGCCGCGGATGACGAAGATGTCCACGCCCGCGTCCACGACGGCCTTGGAGAACTGGGCGGTGCGCTGCGGGGAGAGCGCGGCGGCGGTGACCACGCCCGAGTCGCGCACCTCCTTGATGCGCTGCCCGATCAGCTCCTCCTTGATGGGAGCCGCGTAGATCTCCTGGAGGCGGCGGGTCGCGGTGTCCGCGTCGAGCCCGACGATCTCGTCGAGCAGCGGCTGCGGGTCCTCGTGCCGGGTCCAGAGCCCTTCCAGGTTCAGGACGCCCAGGCCGCCCAGCTCGCCGATGCGGATGGCGGTGGCCGGGGAGACGACCGAGTCCATGGGAGCGGCCAGGAACGGCAGCTCGAAGCGGTAGGCGTCGATCTGCCAGGCGATCGAGACCTCCTTCGGGTCCCGCGTACGGCGGCTGGGGACGACGGCGATGTCGTCGAAGGCGTACGCCCGGCGGCCGCGCTTGCCGCGCCCGATCTCGATCTCAGTCACGTCTGTGGCCTTTCCCTGATGCGTTGCAGCGCCTTCCAGTATCCCCGACGGGCACGGCGGGGCACCGCAGAGGGCGGCCCCGGATGGTCCGGGACCGCCCTCGGAAGGCGTGGTGACTACTTGCGGCTGTAGTTCGGCGCCTCGACCGTCATCTGGATGTCGTGCGGGTGGCTCTCCTTGAGGCCGGCGGAGGTGATCCGCACGAACCGGCCGTTCTCCTGGAGCTGGGGCACGGTACGGCCGCCGACGTAGAACATCGACTGGCGCAGGCCGCCGACCAGCTGGTGGACGACCGAGGAGAGCGGGCCGCGGTAGGGCACCTGGCCCTCGATGCCCTCGGGGACCAGCTGCTCGTCGGAGGCGACGCCCTCCTGGAAGTAGCGGTCCTTGGAGAACGACTTGCGGTCGCCGCGGGTCTGCATGGCGCCCAGCGAGCCCATGCCGCGGTACGACTTGAACTGCTTGCCGTTGATGAACATCAGCTCGCCCGGCGACTCCTCGCAGCCCGCGAGCAGCGAGCCCAGCATCACCGTGTCGGCGCCGGCGACCAGGGCCTTGGCGATGTCGCCGGAGTACTGGAGGCCGCCGTCGCCGATGACCGGGATGCCGGCCTCCTTGGCGGCGAGCGACGCCTCGTAGATCGCGGTGACCTGCGGGACGCCGATGCCGGCGACGACGCGGGTGGTGCAGATGGAGCCGGGGCCGACGCCGACCTTGATGCCGTCCACGCCGGCGTCGATGAGGGCCTGGGCGCCGTCGCGGGTGGCGATGTTGCCGCCGATGACGTCGACGCCGGAGGAGTTGGACTTGATCTTGGCGACCATGTCGCCGACCAGCCGGGAGTGGCCGTGCGCGGTGTCGACGACGATGAAGTCGACGCCCGCCTCGATCAGCGCCTGGGCGCGCTCGAAGGCGTCACCGGCGACCCCGACCGCGGCGCCGACCAGCAGCCGGCCCTCGCCGTCCTTGGCGGCGTTGGGGTACTTCTCGGCCTTGACGAAGTCCTTGACCGTGATCAGGCCCTTGAGGACGCCGTCGTCGTCGACCAGCGGCAGCTTCTCGATCTTGTGGCGGCGCAGCAGCTCGATGGCGTCCGCCCCGGAGATGCCGACCTTGCCGGTGACCAGCGGCATCGGCGTCATGACCTCGCGCACCTGCCGGGAGCGGTCGGTCTCGAAGGCCATGTCGCGGTTGGTGACGATGCCGAGCAGCTTCTTGTTGCCGTCGGTGACCGGAACGCCGCTGATGCGGAACTTGGCGCACAGCGCGTCGGCCTCGCCGAGGGTGGCGTCCGGGTGGATGGTGATGGGGTCGGCCACCATGCCCGACTCGGAGCGCTTGACCAGGTCGACCTGGTTGGCCTGGTCCTCGATGGACAGGTTGCGGTGGAGGACGCCGACGCCGCCCTGGCGGGCCATCGCGATCGCCATGCGCGACTCGGTGACCTTGTCCATGGCGGCGGACAGCAGCGGGATGTTCACCCGCACGTTCTTGGAGACGTACGAGGCGGTGTCGATCTCGTCGGGTGCCATGTCCGACGGGCCCGGCAGCAGCAGCACGTCGTCGTAGGTCAGCCCGAGCGTCGCGAATTTCTCGGGCACTCCGTCGACGTTGGCAGTCATGACACCTTCCCCAAATGGCCTTGATCGGTGCGGATGTCCATGCTAACGGGAACTGGGGGTGGCTCATTCCACGATCAAGGACCCGTTCGCCCTTCGTAGCTTCGTACGATCCCCGGTGCCGGCCCGGGACAGCGCCCGCCCGCCCCGGCGGCTACTGCTCGGCCAGCGCCCGCAGCCGGCTCAGGGCCCGGTGCTGGGCGACCCGGACGGCTCCGGGTGACATTCCCAACATCTGCCCCGTCTCCTCGGCCGTGAGCCCCACCGCGATGCGGAGCAGGAGCAGCTCGCGCTGGTTCTCCGGCAGGTTGGCCAGCAGTTTCTTGGCCCAGGCGGCGTCGCTGTTGAGCAGCGCGCGCTCCTCCGGGCCGAGGGAGTCGTCGGGGCGCTCGGGCATCTCGTCGGACGGGACGGCCGTCGAGCCGGGGTGCCGCATCGCGGCGCGCTGGAGGTCGGCGACCTTGTGGGCGGCGATGGCGAAGACGAACGCCTCGAAGGGGCGGCCGGTGTCCTTGTAGCGGGGCAGCGCGAGCAGCACCGCGACGCAGACCTCCTGGGCGAGGTCCTCGACGAAGTGCCTCGCGTCGCCGGGCAGGCGGGACAGCCGCGTGCGGCAGTAGCGCAGCGCCAGGGGGTGGACATGGGCGAGCAGGTCGTGCGTGGCCTGCTCGTCCCCGTCGACGGCGCGGTGTACGAGCCCGCCGACCGTCCCTTGGTCAGGGGCCGCCTCGTCGTCACGCATCGGTCCATGGTGCCTTGCGGCCGCCCGATCCGTGGCTCCGTGCCCGTTGTTGTGCACCGAAGCGTTATGAGCAGGTGCGCCGGAACTCATCCCCTGCGCCCTCCCCTTCCGCTCGACCGACTCGTCCCCGAGGAACTCCACACCTCAAGGATGCGTCATCCGCGCCGAAACGAGCAGCGGGCATCCGGCGGGTCGGCTTGTCACCCCCGCCCACCTCGCGATAAGCGGGGATCACCGCGTCCCCGGCGGGTCCTTCCGGACTCCCTCGCACGGGGTGTCCTAGCGGACCAGGCCCCACCGGAAGCCGAGCGCCACCGCGTGTGCCCGGTCCGAGGCGCCGAGCTTCTTGAAGAGCCGCCGGGCGTGGGTCTTGACGGTGTCCTCGGAGAGGAACAGCTCGCGGCCGATCTCCGCGTTGGAGCGGCCGTGGCTCATGCCCTCCAGCACCTGGATCTCCCGCGCGGTGAGGGTGGGCGCGGCGCCCATCTCGGCCGAGCGCAGCCGGCGCGGGGCGAGCCGCCAGGTCGGGTCGGCGAGGGCCTGGGTGACCGTGGCGCGCAGCTCGGCGCGCGAGGCGTCCTTGTGCAGGTAGCCGCGGGCACCGGCGGCGACCGCGAGGGCCACGCCGTCCAGGTCCTCGGCGACGGTGAGCATGATGATGCGCGCGCCGGGGTCGGCGGACAGCAGCCGCCGGACGGTCTCGACGCCGCCCAGACCGGGCATGCGCACGTCCATCAGGATGAGGTCCGAGCGGTCGGCACCCCAGCGGCGGAGGACTTCCTCGCCGTTGGCGGCCGTCGTCACGCGCTCGACGCCGGGCACGGTCGCGACCGCGCGGCGGAGCGCCTCTCGGGCAAGCGGGGAGTCGTCGCAGACGAGGACGGAAGTCATGGCCGTCCTCCGCAGCTGATGCGCGTCACGTTGAGCCTCCAGGCTGGTACGAAATCGTCACCTGTGCGGTCGACCGTCCCGGACGCCCGCCCGAGCACTTGTTCCTTCAACCGCCTCCGCACTCTCAACGACGGTCACTCGAAAGAGTTACGGGGCTGTGTGTCGTCTTCGGCACTCTACGTGAGGGGACGGCCACGCAGCAGACATGCGCCCCGGACCCGCCCCGTTTCATCACATCGCATGCCCCATTCAGCCGCTTTTCTTCCGCTTCGCTGGTGTCTGCGGCTAGATTCGCAATGAGTCATATTTTCATCTCCTTAGATCGTAGTTGTACGGTCGTGGACGCTGAATCCCCGGCATCTACCCATATCGGCTACAAGGGGTCACGCAATGGCAGATTTCTCCCGCCTTCCAGGACCGAACGCGGACCTGTGGGACTGGCAGCTCCTGGCTGCGTGCCGCGGGGTGGACAGCTCGCTCTTCTTCCATCCGGAGGGCGAGCGCGGTGCGGCGCGGAGTGCCCGCGAGAACTCGGCCAAGGAGGTCTGCATGAGGTGCCCGGTCCGCGCGGAGTGCGCGGCGCACGCCCTGGCGGTACGCGAGCCGTACGGCGTGTGGGGCGGACTGACGGAGGACGAGCGCGAGGAGCTCATGGGACGGGCCCGCAACCGCCTGGTGGCGGCGACGGCATCGGCGTCGGCCGGCGGGGAGGCGGCCGCACCTCACTGAAGGAACGTTTCTCTAGGGCACGGGCGCGGAGGTGCGCCCCGCCCTCAACGCGACGCCGGCTGGCGCGCCCCCGCCCGGGCCAGCTCGTCGAGCGTCGCCCTCACGGCCGGCACCTGCGCCAGGTCGGGCAGGGTGAGCGCGACGATCTCGCGCCGCACCGCCGGCTCCAGGGCCACCGTGCGCACGCCCCGGGGCCGTACGGACTCGACGGCGAGCTGGGGCAGCACGGCCACGCCCAGGCCGGCCCCGACCAGGCCGACGACCGCCGGGTAGTCGTCGGTGGCGAAGTCGATACGGGGGGTGAAGCCGGCGCCCTCGCACACCTCGACCAGCTGGCCGCGACAGCGCGGGCAGCCCGCGATCCAGGACTCCCGGGCCAGCTCCCCGATGGCCACGGCCCCCTGGGTGCGGGCGAGCCGGTGCTCCTCCGGCACCAGCGCCACCAGCCGGTCGGTCAGCAGCGGCCGTACGACCAGGTCGTCCCACTCCTCCGCGCCGGCCGCCCCCTCGTAGCGGAAGGCCAGCGCCACGTCGCAGTCGCCCTCGCGCAGCAGCTCGACGGACTTGGGCGGCTCGGCCTCCTCCAGGGAGACCCGGGTGCCGGGGTGCGCGGCGCGCAGGGCGGCCAGTGCCGTCGGTACGAGGGTGGAGCTGCCGCTGGGGAAGGAGACCAGGCGGACCCGTCCGGCACGCAGCCCGGCGATGGCGGCGACCTCCTCCTCGGCTGCGGTCAGCCCCGCGATGATCCCGGCGGCGTGCCGCACCAGTGCCTCGCCGGCCTGGGTGAGCCGCATCTCGCGGCCGGTGCGCACGAGCAGGGGGGTGCCGACGGACGACTCCAGGGCCTTCATCTGCTGGCTGACGGCGGGCTGGGTGCAGCCCAGCTCGCGCCCGGCGGCGGAGAAGGAACCGGTCGATGCCACGGCGCGCAGCACGCGGAGATGACGAGCCTCGATCACACAACCGAGGATAAGCGACCCTTTGACCGGACGCCGAATATTGCGTCGACGCTTTGACGGCCTGCGTCCTACCGTTCGGGCATGAAGCTTCTCTCTGTCAATCTGGGCCGCGCCGCGGCGGTGCCGTACACGGACCACCCCGAGGGGGTCACCGGCATCGACAAGCGGCCGGTCGAAGGGGCCGTTCGGGTGACCGCTCCCGGGTCGAAGGGCACCGGGGCGAGCGGGCTGGCCGGGGACGTGGTGTGCGACACCCGCCATCACGGCGGCACCGACCAGGCGGTCTACGCGGTGGCGCGCGAGGACCTGGACGACTGGGAGCGCGAGCTGGGCCGCCCGCTGCCGAACGGCTCCTTCGGCGAGAATCTCACCACGGCGGGCGTGGACGTCTCCGGCGCCCTGATCGGCGAGCGCTGGCGCATCGGCCCCGGTCTGGTCCTGGAGGTCACCTCCGGCCGCATCCCCTGCCGTACCTTCCAGGGCCATCTGGGTGAGAAGCGGTGGGTGAAGCGGTTCACGGAGAAGGCGGCGCCGGGCGCGTACCTGCGGGTCGTCGAGCCCGGGGAGATACGGGCGGGTGACCCGGTCGAGATCGTCCACCGGCCCGGACACGGGGTGACCGTGGCCCTGCAGTTCCGGGCGGTGACCACCGAGCGGGAGCTGCTGCCCCGGCTGCTCGCGGCGGCCGACGCCCTGCATCCGGAGGCCCTGGCGACGGCCCGGAAGTACGTGGCCCGGCAGCCTTCCTGACCCCGGCTCACCGGGCCTTCCTTCACCGGCCCTTCACGATCGGCGATCACCAGGTGAGCGAAGCGGACGTGCTGGGTCCGGGCCCATAACCTTGCGCCATGACAACGGCATTGATTACGGGATCGACGGCGGGCATCGGCGCGGCGTTCGCGCGGCGGCTGGCGGCCGACGGGCACGACCTGGTGCTGGTGGCCCGGGACACCAAGCGACTGCGCGAACAGGCGACCGAGCTGCACGACCGGCACGGCATCGAGGCGGAGGTGCTGACGGCCGACCTGGCGACGGACGCCGGCATCGACGCGGTGGCCGCCCGGCTGGGCGAACGGAGGAACCCCGTCGACCTGCTGGTCAACAACGCCGGCTTCGGCAACAAGGGCCGCTTCCTCGAGGTCTCCATGGGCGACGAGCTGACCATGCTCAAGGTGCACTGCGAGGCGGTGCTGCGGCTCACCTCGGCGGCGACGGAGACGATGCGGGAGCGGGGCCGCGGCGGCGTCGTCAACGTGGCCTCGGTCGCCGCCTTCGTGCCGCGCGGCACCTACGGCGCCTCCAAGGCGTGGGTCGTGCAGTTCACGCAGGGCGTGGCGAAGGACCTGGCGGGCAGCGGCGTACGCCTGATGGCCCTGTGCCCCGGCTTCGTGCGCACGGAGTTCCACGCGCGGGCCGGCATGGGCACGGACAACATCCCCGGCTGGATGTGGCTCGACGCGGACAAGGTCGTCGCGGCGGCCCTCGCCGACCTCTCCCGAGGCAAGACCCTCTCCATCCCCGACCCCCGCTACAAGACCCTGATGGGCGCGGCGAAGCTGGTCCCCCGTGGCCTGCTGGGCGGCCTCACCTCACGAACGGGGCGCAAGTACGGTCCGCAGTAGGGGGTGCAAGGCTCAGGAGCCCTCCGGCCGGACGCACACGGCGCGCCACCGGTACCCGTCCTGTTCGGCCCGCTCGGCGGTGAACGTGACGGACCGGCCCGGGATCAGCTCACGGAAGCCGTCGGCCTCGACGACCGAGAAGTGCGCCCACACCCTCTCCTCGAGCGCCTCGGCCGCGAGCACGCCCCATCCCTCTTCGCGGTGCCACTCCAGCACGCGTCCGGTGAGTACGTCGTCGGGCGTGGTTCCGGACATCTCCTCGTCCTCTCCTCTCGCGCCGGTCGAATCGCGTCGGTCGAGCCGCGCCGGGCGACAAGCCGGGCGGGCGGACCGGGCCCCGATGTCCCGCCGAACGCACGGTGCCCGGCGCCCCCGCGGGGGCGCCGGGCACCGTCGGCTCGGCTCAGCTCAGCTCAGCGCTCAGTGGGCGTGGCCGTGGCCGTGGCCCGCGGCGGCCGGCTCTTCCTCTTCCTTCTTCTCGACGACCAGGGTCTCGGTCGTCAGGAGGAGGGAGGCGATGGAGGCCGCGTTCTCCAGGGCGGAGCGGGTGACCTTCACCGGGTCGATGACGCCGGCCTTGACCAGGTCGCCGTACTCGCCGGTGGCGGCGTTGAAGCCCTGGCCCTTGTCGAGCTCGGCGACCTTGGAGGTGATGACGTAGCCCTCCAGGCCGGCGTTCTCGGCGATCCAGCGCAGCGGCTCGACGGCGGCGCGGCGGACGACCGCGACACCGGTGGCCTCGTCGCCGGTCTTGCCGAGGTTGCCCTCGAGGACCTTGACGGCGTGGACCAGCGCGGAGCCACCACCGGAGACGATGCCCTCCTCGACCGCGGCGCGGGTCGCGGAGATGGCGTCCTCCAGACGGTGCTTGCGCTCCTTCAGCTCCACCTCGGTGGCGGCGCCGACCTTGATCACGCACACGCCGCCGGCCAGCTTGGCGAGGCGCTCCTGGAGCTTCTCGCGGTCCCAGTCGGAGTCGGTGGACTCGATCTCGGCCTTGATCTGGGCGACGCGGCCCTCGACCTCGTCGCGCTTGCCGGCACCGTCGACGATCGTGGTGTCGTCCTTGGTGACGGTGATGCGGCGGGCGGTGCCGAGCACCTCGAGGCCGACCTGGTCGAGCTTGAGGCCGACCTCCTCGGAGATGACGGTGGCGCCGGTGAGGACGGCCATGTCCTGGAGCATCGCCTTGCGGCGGTCGCCGAAGCCGGGGGCCTTCACCGCGACGGCGTTGAAGGTGCCGCGGATCTTGTTGACGACCAGGGTCGACAGGGCCTCGCCCTCGACGTCCTCGGCGATGATCAGCAGCGGCTTGGAGGAGTTGGTCTGGATGACCTTCTCCAGCAGCGGCAGCAGGTCGGCGATGGAGGAGATCTTGCCCTGGTTGATGAGGATGTACGGGTCCTCGAGGACGGCCTCCATGCGCTCCTGGTCCGTCACGAAGTACGGCGACAGGTAGCCCTTGTCGAAGGCCATGCCCTCGGTGAAGTCCAGCTCCAGACCGAAGGTGTTGGACTCCTCGACGGTGATGACACCGTCCTTGCCGACCTTGTCCATCGCCTCGGCGATCAGCTCGCCGACCTGCTGGTCCTGGGCGGACAGCGCGGCCACGGCGGCGATGTCGGACTTCTCGTCGATCGGGCGGGCGGTGGCGAGGAGGTCCTCGGACACGGCGGCGACGGCCGCGTCGATGCCCTTCTTCAGCAGCGCCGGGGAGGCACCGGCGGCGACGTTCTTCAGACCCTCGCGGACCAGCGCCTGGGCCAGGACGGTGGCGGTGGTGGTGCCGTCACCCGCGATGTCGTTGGTCTTGGTCGCCACCTCCTTCACCAGCTGGGCGCCGAGGTTCTCGTACGGGTCCTCGATCTCGACCTCGCGGGCGATCGTGACACCGTCGTTGGTGATGGTCGGGGCGCCGAACTTCTTGTCGATGACGACGTTGCGGCCCTTCGGACCGATCGTCACCTTCACCGTGTCGGCAAGCTTGTTGACGCCGCGCTCGAGGGCGCGACGGGCGTCCTCGTCGAACTTCAGGATCTTCGCCATGGGAGCGTGAGCCCTCTTCCGGAAATCTTGGGGTTATACGGCAACTGCGCCCCCGACGCCCGGCTTTTTAAGGTCGCGGGAGCCAGGGGCGCAGCTGGAAAGCAAGGTGCTTCGATGAAGTGAAGTGCTACAGGGAAGCGCTGCTTCTACTTCTCGACGATCGCGAGCACGTCGCGGGCCGAGAGGACGAGGTACTCCTCGCCGTTGTACTTCACCTCGGTGCCGCCGTACTTGCTGTAGAGCACGACGTCGCCGACGCTGACGTCGAGCGGAAGACGGTTGCCGTCCTCGAAGCGGCCCGGGCCCACGGCCAGGACGACGCCCTCCTGGGGCTTCTCCTTGGCGGTGTCCGGAATGACCAGGCCCGAAGCCGTGGTCTGCTCGGCGTCGAGCGGCTGGACCACGATGCGGTCCTCGAGCGGCTTGATGGCAACCTTGGAGCTGGCGGTCGTCACGATCCGACCTCCCCCTTCGGAGATCTCACGGGGTTAACTGTCTGAGGTGGCGACCAGGTCGATCCGTCGTCGCGGGTGCCGGACCTGCCCGTCGCTGTGTTGGCACTCTCCTAGGGGGAGTGCCAGACCCGAGACTATGACCGCGATTAGCACTCGGTCAAGCGGAGTGCCAATGCCGACGGCGCGTCGGCGAGGTTTCGGCTGAACGCCGGTCCGCGGAGGCGCCCCGCGCCGGCTCCGGGAGTCACAGGTAGTCCCCCAGCCGCCCCACCCTCAGCCCCTGCTCCTCGATCGTCTCCAGCAGGGTCTCGGTGCGGGCGCTCAGACCGGTGCCCGTGGGGTGGTCGGGATCGACGGCGACGATGTCACCGGGGCGCAGCCGGTGGTCGCCGCGGGTGTAGGTGAGGTCGCCGTCGTCCCCCAGGGCCGCCCGCCACAGGACGACGGCCGTGATGCCGCAGTCGGCGGCGGCGCGCAGGGTGGCGGTGTCGTACGTGCCGTAGGGCGGGCGGAGCAGATGGGCCCGGACGCCGAAGCGGGACTTGAGTTTGGTCTGCTGGCCGCAGATCTCGGCGCGCTGGCCCGCGTAGGGCAGGCCCCGCAGCGAGCGGTGGTCGAGTGTGTGGTTCTGGATGCTCGCGCCGACCGCGCGCAGCCGGGCGAAGTGCCCGTAGGCCGGTCCGGCGACCGTGTCGGTGAGGAAGAGGGTGGCCGGGATGCGGTGTTCGCGGACGAGGTCGGCGAAGTGCGGGTCGCGTTCGGCGCTGTCGTCGAAGGTGAGGAAGACGACCGGGTCGGTGGTGCGGACGTGGTCCACGACGGGCGGCAGACGCTGCCCCCGCTCGCCGCCCCGGGCGGGCTCCGCGCCCGCGTGGGGCCGCGCGGGGCCCTCGGAGCGGGCGGCGCAGCCGGTGAGCAGCGGGACGGCCAGGACGGCGAAGGCGGCCAGGGCGGCCAGGGCGGCCCCGGCCGGCCGCAGCCGCCCGCGCCTCACAGGTAGTCCTCCAGCCGGGCCACGGCGTATCCCTCGGCGGTGACCTTGTCGAGGAACGCGCGGACCATGTCGCGCATGGTGCCGCCCCAGTCGCCCTCGCCCCGGAAGTGGGTGAGGACGATGTCGCCGGGGTGGATCTCCCGGTCCCACTCGCGGTAGTCCCAGTGGTCGGCGAAGACCTCCTCGTTCCAGATGGGCGCGTACTCGATGCCGCACGCCGCGGCGGCGCGCAGGGTGTCGCGGTTGTAGTTGCCGTAGGGCGGGCGGAAGAGGGTCGGGCGCTTGCCGTAGCGCTTCTCGATCACGTCCTGCATGCCGCAGATCTCGCGCTTCTGCTCGGCGTAGGACAGGCCGGGCAGGTAGGGGTGGTTCAGGGTGTGGTTGTTGAGGGTGACGCCGCGGTCCTGCATCTCCTTGAAGTAGCCGTAGTCCTCCTTGACCAGGTAGTCGCTGAGGAAGGCGGTGTACGGGACCTTCAGCTCGCTCATCATCCGCAGGAACGCCGGGTCCTTCTCGGCGCCGTCGTCGATGGTGAGGAAGACGATCTTCTCCTTGGTGGGGATCGAGGTGAAGACCGGCGGGAGGTGCTCCTGGCCGTCCACCTCGAAGCCCTTGCGGGCCTTGATCTCCGGCTTCTTCGCGGGCGGCGGCGGAGCGGCCAGCGGGACCTTCTTCAGCTTCCAGCGCTTGGCGGCGGCGACCCGGGCCGCGTGCGCCGCGCCCAGCTTGGAGGCGTAGGCGTCCAGGGCGCGGGCCGGGGGCGCCTGAAGGGGCTGCTGACCGGAGGCGCCGCGCACGTCGGAGGCGTCCTGCGCACAGCCGGAGGCGAGGGCGGCGGCGGCGAGGACGGCGGCACCGACGCGCATCCGGAGCCTCGGGGAGGCGGGGCGGAATGCCCCAAGAGCCCAACTTTTATCGTTTTGTACGACTGCTCGCATGGTGCGGGATCCTCGCAGTCCCCGGCCGTCGAACCCGGCCCGACACCGCGCCGGAGGCACACCATCCACCGACTGGCCCACAATGTTCCGGTGAACGACCTCGACGCCCTCCTCGCCCTGCTCACCCCCGAGGGCCGCGCCCTCCTCGACGAGGTGCGCGACACCGACCCGGCGAGCGAACTGGCGGTCGCGACCCGGCTGCGGCGCACGCATCCCCCGGCGCTGGTGTCGGCGGCGCTCGGGCAGGCGCGGCTGCGGCAGCGGGCGGTGGCGAAGTTCGGGGCCGAGGACGCCGGGCGGATGTTCTTCACGCCCTACGGGGTCGAGCAGTCGACGCGGGCGAGCGTGGCGGCGTACCGGGCCGAGTGCCTCCAGGCGCTCGGAGTACGGTCCGTCGCCGATCTGTGCTGCGGGATCGGCGGCGACGCGATCGCCTTCGCCCGCGCCGGTATCCGGGTGCTGGCCGTGGACCGCGATCCGGCGACCTGCGCGGCGGCCCGCGCCAACGCCGACGCGCTCGGACTCGCCGACCTGATCGAGGTGCGCGAGGCCGATGTGACGGAGGTGGACACGGCCGGGTACGACGCGGTGTTCGTCGACCCCGCCCGGCGCTCCTCCAAGCGTGGCCGGATCTTCGATCCGGAGGCCTACTCCCCTCCCCTGTCCTGGGCCGTCTCCGCCGCGCTCGGGGCGCCCCGGGGGCTGCTGAAGATCGCGCCCGGCATTCCGCACGAGGCGATCCCGGCGCAGGCGACCGCCGAGTGGGTCTCGGACGGCGGGGACGTCAAGGAGGCCGTGCTGTGGTTCGGCCCGGACGTGACCCCGGGGGCCCGGCGGGCGACGCTGCTGCCCGCCGGGGCGGGGATCTACGCGACGCCCGGGACCATGCTCCCGGACCCCGAGGTCCGGGAGGTCGGGAGGTACCTGTACGAGCCGGACGGCGCCGTCATCCGCGCCCACTTGGTGGCCGAGGTCGCCGAGGACCTGGACGGCGGACTGATCGACCCGACCATCGCCTACGTCACCGCCGACGAGGCGCATCGCACGCCGTACGCCACCGCCTACGAGATCACCGACCGGATGCCCTTCAACGTCAAGAAGCTGAAGGCGCTGCTGCGGGAGCGCGGGGTCGGCACGCTGACGGTGAAGAAGCGGGGGTCGGCGGTCGAGCCGGAGGAGCTGCGGAAGAAGGTCAAGCCGCAGGGGCCGAACGCGGCGACCGTGTTCCTGACCCGGGTCGCGGGGGCGCCGACGATGCTGATCGGGCACCCCGTCCGCTGAGCGCGCGGCCGGCTCCGGCCACCCGTGCGGGGGTCCCGGGGCACGTCCTTCGAGGCCCGCCGGTCCCTCAGCGCCGCAGCGACTCCCACAGCTCGGCCGCGTCCGGCTCCAGGGCCACCACCCGGTTGCGGTCCCAGGGGGCCGGTACGACGGGCATGGTGAGGGTGCGTACGTCGTCCGCGGACAGCCCGCCCAGGCTGCGGCCGAGGCTCATCAGCTCGCTCAGCGAGTCCAGCCCGGTGTCGGTGGTGAGGCTGCCGGTGGCCGCGTCGGCGACCTGGTAGAGACGGGTGGGGTCGGTCAGCAGATCGGTGGCGGAGATCTGTTCGAGCAGCGCCTTCACCAGCTGGTGCTGGAGCTCTATCCGGGCGAGGTCGCTGCCGCCCTCCAGTCCGTACCGGGTGCGGGCGAGCCCCAGGGCCTCGGTGCCGTCCAGGTGGTGGGTGCCGGCCTCCAGGCGCAGGTGGCTCTTGTCGTCGTCGATGTCCACGTCCGTGGTGACCGTGACCCCGCCGAGCGCGTCGACCAGATCGGCGAAGCCGGAGAAGTCGACCTCGATGTAGTGGTCCATGCGGACGCCGGTGACCGACTCGACGGTCTTGACCGCGCACACCGGCCCGCCCAGCGCGTAGGCGGTGTTGAACATCGCGCCGCTCGCCTCCGGGGTGGAGCCGCCGGAGGGCAGCGGGCAGGACGGGCGGTCGACGAGCGTGTCCCGGGGGATGCTGACCACGGTGGCGGCGGTCCGGTCGGCGTCGAGGTGGACGACCATCGCGGTGTCGGAGCGTGCCCCCTCGCTGTCGCCGCCGCCGAGTTCCCGGTTCTCCTCGCCGCCGCGCGAGTCGGAGCCGAGGAGCAGGATGTTCAGGGCGCCGGTGGGCACCGGGGACGCGGAGGGCGAGGCGGAGGGGACGGTGACCGGCTTGGCGGGCCGGTCGTCCCCGAGCGCGCCCTCGATGTCGACGCTGCTGATGTTGCCGTTGAGGTGCCAGTACGCCCAGCCCGCCGCGGCGGCCCCGAGGAGCAGGGCTCCCACCAGGGCGAGACCGGCGGCCCGCAGCCCTCTCGCGCGTCCGCCCGGCCCCCGCCGCGCGTTCCGTCCCGCCATGCGTCCGCCCCCGCTCGTGGCCGCCCCGCCGTGCGTCCCCACCCACCTGCCCCGCAGTCAGGAACATACGTCTGAATTGTTGAATTCAGCATCATGCCGGGCAGCATTCTGCGGAAATTCTCAGAGAGCGGCCGGGCCGGTCAGTGCGTCGGGGGCGCTGCCGTGCTGCTGCGCACCTCCAGGCTGGTCGCCAGCTCCACCCGGGTCGCCGCCGCGGAACCGTCGTCGCGCCCGAGGTCGAGCACGAGCCGGGCCGCCGCCTCGGCCATCTCCATCAGCGGCTGCCGCACGGTCGTCAGCGGCGGCCCCACCCAGCGGGCCACCGGCAGGTCGTCGAACCCGACCACGCTCAGGTCCTGCGGGATGCGCAGCCCCAGCTCGCGCGCGGCCTCGTAGAGACCGAGCGCCTGGAGGTCGTTGCCGGCGAAGACGGCGGTCGGCCGGTCGGGGCGGCGCAGCAGCTCCAGGCCCTGCCGGTAGCCGGCCTCGTGGTGGAAGTCGCCGGTCACGATCAGGCCGGGGTCGACCGGCAGCCCGGCGGTCTCCAGGGCCGCCCGGTAGCCGTCGACGCGGGCCCGGCTGCACATCATGCGGGTGGGCCCGCTGATCGCGCCGATGCGGGTGTGGCCGAGGTCGACCAGATGCCGGGTGGCGGCGAGGCCGCCCTGCCAGTTGGTGGCGCCGATGGACGGCACGTCGGCGCCGGGGTCGCCGGCCGGGTCCATCACCACGAAGGGGATGGAGCGGCTGGTGAGCAGCGCCCGCTGGGACTCGTCGAGGCCGGAGAGCACCAGGATCACGCCGTGCGGACGGCGGGCGGCGACCTGGTCGGCCCAGGTCCGGCCGGGGGTGAGGCGTCCGGCGCTCTCGGAGAGCACGACGCTGAGCCCCGCGTCCCGCGCCACGTTCTCCACGCCCCGGATGACCTCCATCGCCCAGGCGCTCTCCAGTTCGTGGAAGACCAGGTCGATCAGGGGCGAGCGGGTCGCCTCGGCCCGCCTGCGCCGGTAGCCGTGGACGCGCAGCAGCTCCTCGACGCGGGACCGGGTGGCGGGGGCCACGTCGGCGCGGCCGTTGAGGACCTTCGAAACAGTCGGCGCCGACACACCGGCCTCACGCGCGATCTCGGCGAGGGTCGCGGTCTGCGGGGACCGCTTGTGCGTCCGGGTTTCAGCGGGCTGCGGGGATGTCATGGCGGCGATCGTAACCCTGCGGCTCTTCCTGACGAAGCCTTCGGCGCCCTACGGACTCCGGAGCATTCGGTATCTCATCCGAAACATTCGGCCTTCCTCGCCTTCCCCGGCCGGTCCCGGTCAGTCCTCGCGCGTCACCAGGTCGGCCAGCCGGAGGAGCGCCTGCGTGGTGGCCGGCCGCAGTCGGTGCAGCTCCCAGCCGGGGGACTGCAGGGCCGCGTCGAAGGGCACGTGCACCACCTGCTCGGGCTCGACGCGCAGCCGCCGCGCGAACGTGTCCGGCAGGCTCCGGCCCGAGGGCCCGTCCAGCTCGGTGGCGACGACCAGGGCCCGCCGTGCCAGGTCCTCCCGGCCGCCGCCCCGGACGAGGGTGAGCATGCGGACGGCCGCGTCCAGGAACCAGTCCGCGGTGCCGCAGCACAGGATCAGCCGGTCGGTGTGGTCCAGGACGACGTCGGCCGACCGGTCGAGCCGCAGCGGGGACCAGTCGGTGAGGACGAAGGGGTAGTACGGCGCGGTCTGCGCGAGCACGTGCACGTACTCCTGCTGGTGGGCCGGGTTGGGGCTGAAGTGGCCGCGGCGGTGGGCGACGACCTCCAGGCCGGACGGCAGCCGGGTGGTGCGGGCCCGGATCTCCTCGTAGGCCGGTGTGGACGACAGGACGCCCAGGTCCCGCACGACGGCCGGGTTGCGGTCGGTGAGGAAGGCGTCCAGGGATCCTTCGGACGCGGAGCCGTCGAGGGCCAGGACCGGTTCGCCGCGCACGGCGGCCAGGACGGAGCCGAGCAGCATCGTGGTGGTGGCGCGACCGCTGTAGTGGTAGGCGCCGACCAGGGTGAGGCGCCTGCTGTGCGGCAACGGCGCCCTCAGCCGCTCCAGCCGCTCCTGGGCCTCCCTGCGACCGGTGCCGAAGCGCGGCAGCCGCAGGGCGGGGCGGGGCGCCCGGGGGTCCGCGGCGGGCGGGGTCAGCGGCACGCGCGCGGCCCGCCCGGCCCGCGCGCCGTGGGCCGCGGCCTCGCCGAGCTGGAGGCGGGTGCGGGCCACGTACCGGGCCAGGACCTCGGCGACCTCGGCGGCGGCCGGGCGCACGGACGGCTCCGGGTCCACGCAGCGCATCACGAGCCGCCGCAGCTGCTCCCAGGTGTCGCCCTGCCACAGGTGCATGCCCTCGGGCAGCCCCGGCAGGTCCCAGCCGGCCTTGCTGCTGATGACCTGGAGCAGCTCGCCCAGGGCCCGCACGTTGTCCTCGCGGGTGGGCGCCGCGCCCGCGCCCAGGTACGTGCCGTCGACGGCGCAGTCCGACAGGTCGCCCAGGACGACGGTGCGGCGCAGCACGTAGACGCTCTCGGCGTCCACCGTGGCGGGCACCAGGCCGTTGACGTGGCACAGGGCGACCGCGTTGGCGAGGTAGCAGGAGACCACCAGCCCTTGCAGGATGTCGAAGGGGGCGGTGCCGTCGGTGAGGGCGCGGGTGAAGATCTCCGCGAGCCGGGGCGGCTGGGCGTCGGGGGCGTGGGCGTCCGCGACCGGGGTCATGGCGAGCCAGGGCGGCGAGTCCTGGAGCCCCGTGCCGAGCAGCACCGGCGCGTACTGCCCCTGGAGGCGGGCCAGCGCCTCGGCCTCGACCGTGAGGAGCTGGGCGTTGACCGCGGGCAGGTCCGGACGCGGCACCCGCAGCACGGCCTCCCGGCCCCCGGCGTCGACGCCCCGGTAGACGACCGTGCGCCGCCCGCGCCGGCGTCCGCGCAGCTCGTACCCGCCGATGCGGCGCGGGTCGTCCCCGGTGAGCGGCTCCCAGTCGTCGGTGCCGGTGCCGGGTCCCGGCCGGCCGGGGCCGGGGCCGTCCCCTCGGCGGGTGCCGCCGAGCGACACCCCGAACCGGGCGAGCAGCCGGCGTTCGACGCGCGTGAACGGCTGCTGGGTGCCGGGCAGGACGTCGGAGCCGTCCGGGTGCAGCAGCCAGGCCGGGAAGTCCGGGGAGTTCCCGGCGAGTTCCTCCAGGCGGCGTCCGATGCGGCGGCCGGTGCGCAGCAGTTCGGCCTGCGGGACGGCGTCCAGCAGCACCGCCTTGGACGCGTCGGAGAAGTCGAAGACCCGGTGCTTGGCGGGCAGCGGTCCCGGGACGGGCGCGGGGTGCGGCCTGACCAGGCCGCCGAGGAACACCTCGGCCAGGTGGGAGGTGGTGGCCGGCCAGGGCACCGCCGTCTGCACCAGCCGCATCACGGGCACCGACAGCGGGGCGACCGCCGCGAGGTGGGCGGCCAGCCGGTACGCCTCCGGGGTGGCCGCGTCCCGGAAGTGCTGGGCGCTGCTCAGGTCCCGCGCGGGGGCGAGGGCCGCCTCCCGGTCGGGGCGGACCAGCAGCGGGAGTTCGACGGTGGTGCCCGGGGAGGCGAGCAGGCGGGCCCAGACGCCGAGGGAGTCGGCTGTGGGTTCGAGGACGGGGACCGGGATGCCGTCGAACCGGCTCAGCTCGGGCGGCAGCACCGGGTCGGCGATCTTCCACGAGGTGTTGGCGCCGCCGACCCGCCGGGTGGTGGCCTGCCAGCGCTCGGCGGAGACGCCGGATGCCTCCCACATGTCCGGGGGCAGGGTGTGCAGGACGGCGACGGGACCGCGGGCCGCCCGCTCGGCCAGCATGGTGTGCATCGCCCCGGACCGCCAGGCCGGTCCCATGCCGTCGCTCACGACGAGCAGCAGGGAGCGTCCGGACGGGTCGTTGACGGTGCTCAGGGGCAGTTCGGTGCTGCCGGGTCCGAACGGCCGGGCGCGCAGGCGCGGTCGGCCCGCCCCGCGGGTGTCGAGGCCGAGGACCCGGGTGAGGGAGAAGGCCCCCAGCCGTTCCAGCAGCGCGCGCAGTTCGGTGCCGAGGCGGTGCCACAGCAGCATCGACAGGCCGTCGTCGACGAGCAGCACGAGGTTGAGCCAGCGTTCCCGCACCGGCCGTACCACCACGTCGGGCAGGTTCGTCTCGGCGAGTTCGGCGGCCGTGCGGTCCTCGTCGATCTCGGTGCGGTGCCGGCTGTCGTGGCGGCGGCGCAACGGCCGCAGGGAACGCCCCAGTTCCAGCTCGTTGCCGAGCGCCTTCTCCTCCGGCACCCGCACCGGCAGGGCCCGCCGGTTCTCCCGGCCGGCGGACGACGGCCGCGGCCGCGGTCCGGGGGTGTCCCCGGCGGCCGCGTGCAGGGTGGTGGGGCTGGTCAGGTCGGGCAGCTCGGGGTCGCCGGGCTCGGGCGGGGGCTGCCGCGGCGCGGGCCGGTCCTCCGTCTCCGGGGCGTCGGGCGGCGCGGGCTGCTGGGGGCGTGCGGGTGCCTGCCGGTGGAGGGGCGACTCGGGGCCGACGGGCAGCCGCCGGGCCAGCCAGAGCACGTCGAGGACCTGGTCGGCGTCCAGATCCACGCGGCAGGCACCGAGAAGCCGCAGCGTCTCGGCGAGCCGCTCTCCCCCGGCCGGCACGGTCACATCGTCCCGGTGAGCTGGTGCAGAACGGCGTCCAGCAGCCCCTCGGCGTCCAGGTCGACGCCGTCGGCGCGCAGGAACACCGCGTTGAGCAGCTGGTCGGTGGCGAGTTCACCGAGGGCGCGGCGGCGCAGGAACGCCTCGATCAGGTCGTCCGCCTCGGCCATCGCCTCCTCGCCGAGGTGCGCGGCGACGATGGTGCGCAGCCGCTCCTCGTCGGGCAGCGGCAGGTCGAGCCGCAGGCAGCGGCGCAGGAACGCCGGCGGGAAGTCGCGCTCGCCGTTGCTGGTGATGACGACCACCGGGAACTCGGCGCACTGCACCAGCCCCTGGTGCACCCGGACGGTGCCCCGGTGGTCGTGGGTCTGCACGTCGACGTCGGCCAGGTCCTCCGGCAGCCGGGTCAGTTCCGGGATGTCGAAGAAGCCCTCCTCGAAGACGGTGAGCAGGTCGTTGGGCAGGTCGACGTCGCCCTTGTCCATCTCGTCGATGAGCAGGCAGCGCGGGTGGGCCGAGGGCACCAGCGCGGTGCCGAGGGGCCCGAGCCGGATGAAGGTGCCGATGGACGGTTCGCTCTCGCCGCGGTCCCGGCTGAGGGTGGTCTCGCGCAGACGGCCGATCGCGTCGTACTGGTAGAGGGCGTCCTTGACGGTGGACCGGCTGTTGACGGGCCAGCGCAGCAGCTCGCCCAGGCTCAGCTCGTGGGCGACGGCCCGGGCCAGCGAGGACTTGCCGGTGCCGGCCGGCCCGGTGACCAGCAGCGGGCGGCGCAGGTGGAGTGCCGCGTTGACGACGTCGGCGTGCTGCGGGGCGATCACGTAGGGCAGTTCCGGCCGGGTCGAGCGGGCCGGTACGAAGCGGCGCCAGGGAGGTGCCGAGGGCAGGGCGACGGCCCGGGGGACGCCGTCGCCGCGGAACAGGCGCCACTCGGCGTCGGCTGCGGATGTCATGCGCTCTCCTGGGGTTCGGTCAGGTGCAGGCGGGGCACGGTGCGGTCGGCGTCGGCCCAGGCGAGTACCGGGCGGCCGGGGTAGTCGGGCGGGCTGGCCTTGGCGTGGGCGCGGTAGTCGCGTACTCCGTCGGGCATCTCCCGGGTGGCGACCTCCGCCATGTACCGGACGGCGTGCGCGGCGCCGTCCCGGCCGCGGTCCCACACCACCACCGGTATGCCCAGGGCGAGGCAGGTCTGCACGATGCCGTCGCGCGGACCGGGCGGTACGTCCACACAGACGCGCACGGTGTCGAGTTGGTTGACCAGCCGGGAGTAGATGGTCTCCCGGTCCATCGCCTCGGAGACCACGAAGGTCTTGCCCGAGTCGAGCCGGTTCCAGCGGCTGCGCCAGTGGGACGTGAAGCGGCCGTGTCTGCGCAGCAGTTCGGGGCAGTGCACCACCAGCGGGAACTCCACGCCGAGGACTCCGGGCACCAGCTCCTCCGGGTCCCGTGCCGTCCACTCGTCCACGGGCAGGTTGAGGCCGGAGCGGTCGACCAGCACCTCGACCAGGGGCGGCCGTTCGTCCCCGGCGGGCGGGGTGAGGGAGTCCAGCACGCGCAGCACCTCGCGTGCCGCCTCGGCCGCGGAGTACGAGCGCACGCTGTCGGTGGAGACCTGGCGCGGTCCGGCGCCCTCGTCGCACCAGATCCGCAGCCGGTGACGGCCCTGCCCGGCGCGGGTCACCTGGACCAGTACGCGGACGCGGGCCATGCGGGCGCGTACCGAGCGCACCCACTGGTGGGCGTCGGAGCGGCGTTCGCCGAGCGCGGCGCGGGCGATGCCGAGCCGGGCGGCCACGCCGTCCGCCCACAGCCGCAGCTCGGCCCGTCTGGCGCCGGGGCACAGGGCGCCGACGTACTCCATCACCCGCAGCAGCGCGGGGACCCTGCGTTCCCCGCTGCCGGCGCGGCCGTCGCCGGGCAGTGTCTCCAGGTGGCCGAGGAGGGCCTCCGCGGTGTCGCCGCCGGGCAGCGCCACCAGGTGCGGCAGGGCGGCGCGGACCGCCTCGGGGAACCGTGCGAGGACGTCCGGTTCCATCGCGCGCAGGTGCCCCCGCAGGGCGGTGTGCTCCTGCGGCGACAGCAGCCGGGGCGTGCGGGAGAGGCCGCCCGCGGCCAGGACGCGGTCGGCGTCCCGCGGGGCGTCGCGGCGCAGGTTCCCGGACAGCGCGGCCAGGGCCCGCGGGTGGGTGAGGAGGAACGCGGCGAACTCCTCGGGCGTGGGCGGGGTGACGTCGCTGCCGGGCGTGACCCCGCAGGCCCGGGCGAGGCGTTTGGCGCCCGTCACCCGGCCGCTGGCCGAGGGGAAGGCGTCCTCGATCGCCTCCGTCAGCAGCAGGAAGGCGGGGTCCTCCGGGTCGGGCAGGGTGGCCGCCGCGTCGTCCAGGACGCCCAGCGGGCCCAGTTCGGCCTCGACGCGCTGCCAGGGCACGCCCCAGCTGCGCCGTGCCAGGTGCTGGGGGCTGTACGCCAGCGGAGCGCCGGTGGCCGCGTTCCGGGGCGGCATGAAGTGGGCGACGACCAGTCCGACCACGGCCTGCTCCCCGGGGCACCACAGCGGACCGCCGCTGTAGCCGGGGCCCACGGCCATGCCGGTGGCGGCGCCGTCCAGGTAGGCGCGGAAGCCGTCCGGGCCGTGCACCGTCAGGCGGGCGAAGGTGGCCGCCTCACCCGTGCCGTGCCACGCCTGCACCTCCTGGCCGGCCGTCATGGCGGCCGGCCGGGGCCCGGCGGGCAGTCCGCCGGGCGGGCCGTCCACGCGCAGCACCGCGAGGTCGCCGAGCCACTCGTCGTCACCCGGCTTCACCGGTCCGCCGCCACGGGCGCGCGGGGCGATCCAGTGGGCCACGCGGGCGTAGTACCCGCCGGACGTGGCCGCGTCGTCCCGGACCTCGACGACGATCTCCTCCGGGCCGGGCGTCCGGGGCTCCAACAGCGGCCTGTCCAGGGCCGCGTTGACCACGTGGGCGCAGGTCAGCACGGTGTCGGCGCCGAGCACGAAGCCCGCCCCGACGGCCTTGCCGTCACCTCCCCGTACGGTCACCACGTACCGGGAGGGATCGCCGGCACCGCCGTCCGCGACGTGGAACCAGCCCACGTGTCACTCCCCCGTCGACGCCGTGCCGGGTTCGGGGGCGGGTCTCCAGGTGGCGGTGACGGTGAGATGGGCCTGGCCGGTGCCGCCCACGACACCGAGCTTGAGGTCCTGGCCGACCTGGACGCCGAAGGTGACGCTCAGTTCGGCGGGCGGATCGGGCACGGCGGTGGCCGCGTCGTGGACCTCCTGGATCAGCGGCCCCAGCGGGCTGAGCGCGCCGCGCAGGGCCCCGGCCGCGAAGCGGGCGACGGACCCCGTGCCCCGGGCCACGGGCACCGCGCGGCCCATGCCCTCCGGCAGGTCGTCGTCGGTCGGGACCGGGACCGGGCCGTCGGCGGGCCCCAGCAGGAACCGGACCGGGGTGCCGTCGTCGAGTTCGAGGTCAGGTGTAGTGGACACGCCCATATTGTCGTCGTCGGGCGCCGCTTCGTCCGCGATCTCGGCGAACTCGGTTACCGGATCGATGCCCGGCACACCGGATCAGTCACCGGCCGACTCGAACCGCCACCGGTGCACCGCCCGCGTGACCAGCTCCGCGTCCGGTTCGGGCAGTTCGGGCAGTTCGGCGTCGTAGGCGGCGTCCCACCAGGTGATGACGAGCACCCGGTCCTGGGGGGCGCGCAGGGTCTCCCGGCGGACCGGGGCGCCGGCGAGCGGCTGCGCCCGCACCCAGGCGAGCAGGTCCTCGCCCCGGCCGGGCACCGCCCGCGCCTCCCACATCAGCGCGACCGTCACGAGTACAGGTTCTCCTTGCTGACCTCGTGGACGTGGTCGTGATCGTGCGTGTGCCCGTGGCCCGGCACGTGCGGGTCGGTCACCGGCAGCGACGAGTCCGCCGACAGGTCCCAGTCGGAGGCGGCCCGGTTCCGGGCGACCATCTCGGCGCCGAGCGCGGCCACCATCGCGCCGTTGTCCGTGCACAGCTTGGGGCGCGGCACGCGCAGCCGGATGCCGGCCGCCTCGCAGCGCTCCTGGGCGAGCGCCCGCAGCCGGGAGTTGGCGGCCACGCCGCCGCCGATCATCAGGTGGTCGACGCCCTGGTCCTTGCAGGCCCGCACGGCCTTGCGGGTGAGCACGTCCACGACGGCCTCCTGGAAGGACGCCGACACGTCGCGCACCGGCACCTCCTCACCCGCCGCCCGCTTGGCCTCGATCCAGCGGGCCACGGCCGTCTTCAGCCCGGAGAAGGAGAAGTCGTAGGCCGGGTCGCGCGGTCCGGTGAGGCCGCGCGGGAAGGCGATCGCGTTCGGGTCGCCCTCGCGGGCGTACCGGTCGATGACCGGACCGCCGGGGAAGCCCAGGTTCAGCACCCGGGCGATCTTGTCGAAGGCCTCGCCGGCCGCGTCGTCGATGGTGGCGCCCATCGGGCGGACGTCGGAGGTGATGTCCGAGGAGAGCAGCAGGGAGGAGTGGCCGCCGGAGACCAGCAGGGCCATCGTCGGTTCGGGCAGCGGCCCGTGCTCCAGCTGGTCGACGCAGATGTGCGAGGCGAGGTGGTTGACGCCGTAGAGGGGCTTGCCGAGGGCGTAGGCGTACGCCTTGGCCGCCGAGACGCCGACCAGCAGGGCGCCCGCGAGGCCGGGGCCGGCGGTGACCGCGATGCCGTCGAGGTCGCGGGCGCTCACCCCCGCTTCCTTCAGGGCGCGGTCGATGGTGGGGACCATCGCCTCCAGGTGGGCGCGGCTGGCCACCTCGGGGACGACGCCGCCGAAGCGGGCGTGCTCGTCGACGCTGGAGGCGACGGCGTCGGCCAGCAGCGTGGTGCCCCGGACGACACCGACACCGGTCTCGTCGCAGGAGGTCTCGATCCCCAGGACCAGAGGTTCGTCAGGCATGGTTGTCGGTTCCTCGTTCGGTTCCCGGTACGGAGGCGGAAGGGTCGGTCAGGCGCATCACCAGGGCGTCCACGTTCCCGGGCTGGTAGTAGCCGCGTCTGAAGCCGATGGGCTCGAAGCCGAAGCGCTCGTAGAGGCGCTGGGCGCGGGTGTTGTCGACCCGGCACTCCAGCAGCACCTCGGTGCACTCGAAGGCGGTGGCCGCGCGCAGCAGCTCGGTCAGCAGCCGGGCGCCGAGCCCGGTGCCCCAGTGGTCGCGGGCGACGGCGATGGTCTGCACGTCGGCCTGCTCGCCGGAGGTGACCAGGCCCGCGTAGCCGACGACCTGTCCGTCCGTCTCGGCGACCACGTACCGCCGGGTCGCGCCGGGGCCGCGGGCGTGGGCCAGCTCGGACCAGAACATCCCCCGCGACCAGGCGTCCTCCGGGAACAGCTCCCGTTCCATCCGCAGGACGGGGTCGATGTCCCACCAGCGCATCTCGCGCAGCACGGCGGTCGCGGGCCCGGCAGTGGCTGACTCGGTCACTTGGGGGTGACCACCTTGTAGTTCTTGGGGACCTGGGCGTCGGGCCGGCGCAGGTACAGCGGCCGGGGCGCGGGCAGCTCCTCGCCCGCCGCCAGCTTCTCGGCGGCCAGGCACGCGAGGGCGGCGGCGGACACGTGCTCGGGCTCGTGGGTCTTCGGGAAGGTGTCCGGGTAGAGCAGCGCGCCCGCGCCGACGGCCGGGAGCCCGGCGACCCGCTCGGCGATGTCGGCGGGGCGGTCGACCGCCGGGTCGGTGAGGCGGGTGCGGGAGTCGGCGTACCGGGCCCAGTAGACCTCCTTGCGGCGGGCGTCGGTCGCCACCACGAAGGGGCCCTCCAGGTCGGCGGCGTAGGCCAGGCCGTCCAGCGTGCACACGCCGTGCACGGGCACGCCGAGCGCGAGCCCGAAGGTGTCCGCGGTCATCAGGCCGACGCGCAGCCCGGTGTACGGGCCGGGGCCGATGCCGGCGACGACACCGGTGACGGCGTCGAGGCGCAGTCCGGCCTCGGCGAGCACGCGGTCGACGGCGGGCAGCAGCAGCTCACCGTGGCGGCGTGCGTCCACCTGGCTCGACGAGGCGATGACGTCCGTGCCGTCGTGCAGGGCGACGGTCACGGCGGGCGTGGCGGTATCCAGAGCGAGCAAGAGCACGCAAACAGCCTACGGCGCCACGCGGCCGGTGTCGGACGGCCGGGGGCGGTCGAGGGGCGGCCGGGGGGCGTCGCCCGGCCGGGTCCGGGCTCGCGCACCGCCGGACCGGGACCGGCGGACCGCGCCCCGTGTCGCGCACCGTGTTCGATCGCTCACGTACTGCTACCTTCGCGGGTGACGGACGCACGACGTACGACGACGAGGTGGTCGCCAGTGGCAAGCAGCAGCGCCGGGTTCGTCGCCGGGCTCACCGCGGCGGCGCTCGCGACGATCGGCTTCCTCGCCCACCAGGCGTCGGTCGCCGCCCCGCACGACCCGGGCCGCGCCCGGGTGAGCAGCCCGCCCGCCCCCGGCGCCTCGAAGGCGCCCCGCGACCGCGGGCACCCGGAGGCCCTGCCGGCGGGTACCGGAAGGGGTGAACGGGTGGTGTACTCGGTGGACGACGACCGGGTGTGGCTGGTCGGCGCGGACGGTCGGGTCCAGCGCACCTTCGAGGTCACCCCCAGCACGGTCGACCCGGCTCCGGGCACCTACGCGGTCACGTCCCGGTCCAACCGGGTCACCGGCTCGGACGGCATCCCGGTCGAGCACGTCGTGCGTTTCGCCAGCGTGGACGGCGTGGTCATCGGCTTCAGCGCGGCCGTGGACGGCTCGATGCCCGAGCCCGACCCGGACGAGCGCACCGGCGGCATCCGGGAGACCCGCGCGGACGGCGACGCGATGTGGCGGTTCGCGACGATCGGGCAGCGGGTCGTCGTCATCCGCTGACCCCGCACGGAGGCGACCGCCGGGGCCGGACGACTTCGCGGCACCTCTCGGGCAACGCGGCGCCATGGGCGCATGACCGGCCCCGCGGCACCGCCGGGCCAGGCGACCTCGCGGCACCGCAGGGTCAAGCAACCTCGCGGCACCACGGAGGACAGGCGCCTCGCGGCACCACGGAGGACAGGCGCCTCGCGGCACCACGGAGGTCAGGCGCCTCGCGGCACCGCGGGGATCAGGCCGCCTCGCGGTGCCTCGGCGCGGGCGCCCGGCGGGACTCCGGCTCGGGTGCGCGCGGCGGCGTCGAGACCGCCCGCGCGGCGGCGCAGGACGCGAGCAGGTCGTACATGGACACGGCGGTGGGCTCGGACTGCGGCTCGGTCTCCGGCACGGACGCCTCCTGAGGGTCGGGGGCGGGCGTAGTTAGGCATGCCTAACTACGAGCTGGATACCATGTGACCACGCGCACGACCCGGAACGCAATATCTTGCCGACGCCTTGTCGGAACATCCCGCCGCCGGGGCGGCCGGCCGGGCTCAGCCGGCCAGCACGCTCAGGTCGGCCGAGGCCCAGCGCTCGCCGACACCGGTGAGCGTCACGTGCCGCACCTCGTCGGTGGTGTCTCCCACGGCCCGGTCGATCCGGAGCCGGAGCCGGTCGTCGGTCAGCTCCTCGACCTTGCCCTCGCCCCACTCCACCACGACGACCGAGTCGGGCAGCGAGACGTCGAGGTCGAGGTCCTCCATCTCGTCGAGGCCGCCGGAGAGCCGGTAGGCGTCGACGTGGACGAGGGGCGGGCCGTCGCCGAGCGAGGGGTGCACCCGGGCGATCACGAAGGTCGGGGAGGTGACGGCGCCGCGCACCCCCATGCCCTCGCCGAGCCCGCGGGTCAGCGTCGTCTTGCCCGCGCCCAGCTCCCCGCTGAGCATCAGCAGGTCACCGGCGCGCAGCACCTTGGCGAGCCTGCGGCCCAGCTCGCGCATCTGCTCCGGTGAGGTGACGGTGATCTCGACGGCGCCGGGTGCGGACCCGGACGACCCGGAGGGGTCAGCCGGGCCCTGCTGTGCTGCTGGTGCTTCCATAGCCATCCACCGTAGCCGCTGCCGGGACCGCCCCGGCCCGGGCGAGCAGGTCGGCGAGCCGGTCGGTCACCAGTTCCGGATGCTCCAGCATCACCAGGTGCCCCGCGTCGGGGACCAGCACCAGCTCCGCGTCGGGCAGCAGGTCGGCGATCGCCTCGCTGTGCTCGCTCGGCGTGACCAGGTCCCGCACCCCGGCCAGCACGAGCACGGGCAGGCCGGCGAAGTGGGCGAGGGCCTCGGTCTTGTCGTGGTCGTTGAAGGCCGGGTAGTACTCGGCGACCACGTCGATCGGCGTCGACTCGATCATCCGCTCGGCGAAGCGGGCCACGGCCGGGTCGACGTCCCGGGACGCGAAGGAGTACCGCTTGATGATCCCGGCGAACAGGTCCGCCGTCGCCCGCCGCCCCTTCTCCACCAGCTCGGCCCGCTGCCCCAGCGCCTTCAGCACGCCCGGGAGCACCCGCCGCACCGCGTTGACACCGGCCACCGGCAGCCCGAAGTTCACCTCGCCGAGCCGTCCGGAGGAGGTGCCGACGAGGGCCACCGCGACCACCCGCTCGCGGACCAGCTCGGGGTACGCGTCGGCCAGGGCCATCACGGTCATGCCGCCCATGGAGTGCCCGGCCAGCACGATCGGGCCCTCGGGGACGGCCGCGTCGATCACGGCCTTCAGGTCGCGGCCCAGCTCGTCGATGGTGACCGGCCGGTCCTCCCGCGTCTGCGCCACGCCCCGCCCGGACCGGCCGTGGCTGCGCTGGTCCCAGTACACGGTGCGTACGACGCCCCTCAGGGCCGCCCGCTGGAAGTGCCAGGAGTCCTGGTTGAGGCAGTAGCCGTGGCTGAAGACGACGGTGACGGGAGCGGGCGCCTTGCGTCCGAACAGCCGCCGCCGGCGCCGGGTGAGCGCGGACTCCGCCTCCGGGTCGACGTCGTCGACCTCGTAGTACAGCTCGGTGCCGTCGTCGGCGTACGCCCTGCCGGGGGTGCCGCGCAGTCCGCCGTACGGCCCCGCCGAGTCGAGGGCGAGCCGGGCCTTCTGGCGCATGCCCCGGCCCACGGTCAGCCGCTCTATCGCCACACCGGCCGCGGCACCCGCCGCGACCACGCCTATCGCGACGCCGGCGATGCCGGTCGCCCGGCGCCAGCCGCCCGCGGCGGCCTCGGTGGCGGCCTCCGTGGCGGAGGCGACGGCCGACGCGACGGCCTCCGCGTTGCTCTCGCTCACGTACACCGCTCCTCTTCGCCGGGTCCGCCGGGCTGCCGTGCGGATACCCGCTCGTCGTCGATTCACTGGGCGCGCGTGCCGGGCGCGCGTCGAGCCGTGTGCCGGCCGAGCCACCCGGTCACCCGCTCACTCGTTCACATAGACGCGCGGGACGCGTGGTCCGATCCGGGTGACGATCTCGTACGCGATGGTGCCCGCCGCCCGCGCCCAGTCCTCGGCGGTGGGCTCCCCCCGGTCACCGGGGCCGAACAGCACGGCCTCGGCGCCCGGCTCGGGCCGCTCCCCGCCCAGGTCGACGACGAACTGGTCCATGGCGATCCGCCCCGCGACGGTGCGCCACTTGCCGCCCGCCAGGACGGGGCCCGCGGAGGAGGCGTGGCGCGGGATGCCGTCCGCGTAGCCGAGGGGGACGAGGCCGAGGGTGGTGTCGCCGGGGGTGGTGTAGTGGTGCCCGTAGCTGACGCCGTGGCCGCCGGGGACCCGCTTGACCAGGGCCAGCGAGGCGGACAGCGTCATCACCGGGCGCAGCCCGAAGTCGGCGGGGGTGCCGATCTCGGGGCTGGGCGAGACGCCGTACATCGCGATGCCGGGGCGTACCAGGTCGAAGTGGGTCTCGGGGAGGGTGAGCGTGGCCGGCGAGTTGGCGATGTGCCGCACCTCGGGGCGTACGCCCTGCTGTTCGGCGTACGCCGTCATCTCCCGGAAGCGGGTGAGCTGCGCGGCGATGGAGGGGTGCCCGGGCTCGTCGGCGCAGGCGAAGTGCGACCACAGGCCGGTGACGCGGAGCAGACCCTCGCGTTCGGCGCGCAGGGCCTCGCGGACCAGTTCCGCCCAGTCCTCGCCCGGCTGGCAGCCGTTGCGGCCGAGCCCCGTGTCGGCCTTGAGCTGCACCCGCGCGGGGAGCGCCGCGCCGCGGGCAGCCGCGACGAGTTCCTCCAGGGCCCACATCCCGCTGACGGACACGTCGAGGCCGGCCTCGACGGCCTCGCGCCAGGGACCGCCCGGCGTCCACAGCCAGCACATGATCCGTACGTCGTCCGGCAGCTCCGGGTCCGCGCGCAGGGCGAGGGCCTCCTGCGGGGTGGCGGTGCCGAGCCAGGTCGCGCCCGCCTCGACGGCCGCGCGGGCGCACGGGATCGCGCCGTGGCCGTAGGCGTCGGCCTTGACCACGGCCATGAGAGCCGCCCCGGGTGCCCGTTCGCGCAGGGCGCGGACGTTGGCCCGCAGGGCGGCCAGGTCGATCTCGGCCCGGGCCCGCGTCACCGCGTCCCGCCGAGCAGCAGTCTCACTCATCGTGCCCCCAGTCTCTCAGAGCGCCCGGTCCCGCCTCCGTCGCGGACCGCGGGCCGGCCCCCAGTCGTTAGGGTGCCCGGCATGAGCATCATCGGGGTCGGGATCGACGTGGCCGAGATCGAGCGGTTCAGCGCGTCGCTGGAACGCACGCCGGCCTTGGCGCGGCGGCTCTTCCTGGACAGCGAGCTGCTGCTGCCCGGCGGGGAGCGCCGGGGCGTCGCCTCGCTCGCCGCCCGGTTCGCGGCGAAGGAGGCGCTGGCCAAGGCGCTGGGCGCGCCGGGCGGGCTGCACTGGACGGACGCGGAGGTGTACGTCGAGGACAGCGGACAGCCCCGTCTGCGGGTGACCGGGACGGTGGCGGCGCGGGCGGCGGAGCTGGGGGTGGTGTCGTGGCACGTGTCGCTCAGCCACGACGCGGGGGTGGCGTCGGCGGTGGTGATCGCGGAGGGGTAGCCGCGCGCGAGGGCGGGCCGGGTCAGCTCCCGGTGGGCTGGACGCGGACGTGCATGCGCTCGCCCTGCGCTCCGTACAGGGCGAGCCATTCGACGGGCTGGTCCCCCGCGTTGGCGATGCCGTGCGGGACGCGGGTGTCGAACTCCGCCGTCTCACCGGCCGACAGGACGAGGTCGTGGTCGCCGAGGGCGAGGAGCAGGCGTCCGGAGAGGACGTAGATCCACTCGTGGCCCTCGTGGGAGCCCTGTTCGGGCCGCGGGGTCCACTCGGTGCGGGCCTCGGGGGGCGCGGGCAGGATCTGCTTGTAGGCGTGCAGCCCGTCGTTGGGGTTGCGGGTGAGGGGGAGCCAGGTCTGGCCGTGCCGGGTGAACGGGCGCGGGTGGACGCGGGGGTCGCCGGTGCGGGAGCCGACCAGTTCGTCCAGGGGCAGGCGGTGCGCCCTGGCCAGGGGCAGCAGGTGCCGCAGCCCCGGCTCGCGCTGCCCCGACTCCAGCCGGGACAGGGTGGACACGGAGATGCCGGTGGCGGCGCCGAGCTGGGCCAGGGTGAGGCCGCGGGCCTGCCGGATGGCACGCAGACGGCCTCCCAGCGAGGTCATCACCCGTGCCGTCTCGTCGTCTGCCATGGGACCACTGTCCCCCATCGCGCAGGCTGGGGCCGTGCGTGTTCCCGGCGCAGGGGGAAGACTCGACGCCATGCGGACTGCGTACAGCGTGGAGACGGTCAGGAACGCCGAACGGGAGCTGATGGCACGGCTCCCCGAGGGGGCGTTGATGCAGCGGGCGGCGGCCGGACTCGCCGCCGCCTGTGCCCAGGTGCTCGGCCGGGTGGCCGGCCGGGTCTACGGCGGCCGGGTGGTGCTGCTGGTCGGCAGCGGGGACAACGGCGGCGACGCCCTGTACGCCGGTGCCCGGCTGGCCCGGCGGGGCGCCGGGGTGACGGCCGTGCCGCTCTCCCCGGATCGGGTCCACGGCGCAGGGCTCGCGGCGCTGCGCCGGGCGGGCGGCCGCGTCGCCGGGAGCGACGGTGCCCGGGAGCTGATCGAGCGGGCGGATCTGGTCGTCGACGGCATCGTCGGGATCGGCGGGAAGGGCGGGCTGCGCGAGGAGGCGGTGCCGCTGGCGCAGGCGGCGGCGCGGTCGCGGGCCTCCGTCGTCGCGGTCGACCTGCCGAGCGGGGTCGACGCGGACACCGGGCAGGTGCACGGGGCGGCCGTACGGGCGGACCTGACGGTGACGTTCGGGGCGCACAAGCCGGGGCTGCTGATCGATCCGGCGCGGGAGTACGCGGGGTCGGTGCGGCTGGTGGACATCGGGCTGCCGCTGCCGGACGAGGCGGCCGAGCTGGAGGCGTTGCAGCACGCGGACGTGGCGCGGCTGCTGCCGGTGCCGGGGGTGGAGAGCGACAAGTACCGGCGGGGGGTCGTGGGCATCGCCGCCGGGTCGGCGCGCTATCCGGGCGCGGCGGTGCTCGCCGTCGCCGGGGCGCTGCGGGGCGGGGCGGGGGCGGTGCGGTACGTCGGTCCGGCCGGGGACGCGGTGATCGCGCGGTACCCCGAGACGCTGGTGTCGGACCGGGGGCCCGGGCGCGCCGGGCGGGTGCAGGCGTGGGTCGTCGGGCCGGGGGCCGGTGACGACGCCGGGACCGTGGCCGAGGTGCTGGCGGCCGAGGTGCCGGTGCTGATCGACGCGGACGGGCTGCGGCTGGCGGACGCCGCGGCGGTGCGGGCGCGCACGGCGCCGACGCTGATGACGCCGCACGCCGGGGAGGCGGCGGCGCTGCTCGGGGTGGGCCGCGAGGAGGTCGAGGGGGCGCGGCTGGCCTCGGCGCGGGAGCTGGCGGGGCGGTACGGGGCGACGGTGCTGCTGAAGGGCTCCACGACGGTGGTGGCCGGGGCGGAGGGCGGGCCGGTGCGGGTCAACTCGACGGGGACGTCGTGGCTCGCGACGGCGGGCAGCGGGGACGTGCTGTCCGGGCTCGCCGGGTCGTTGCTGGCGGCGGGGCTGTCGGCGCGGGACGCGGGGAGCGCGGGGGCGTATCTGCACGGGCTGGCGGGGCGGTTCGCGGCACAGGGGGCGCCGGTGGGGGCGCACGAGGTCGCGGAGGCGGTGGGGCGGGCCTGGCGGGACGTGCGGGCGGTCGAACGCGGGGTGTGAGCCGGGGGCTCCGCGGGGAAAGGCGCCGAGCGGGGGCCACGGCGGCGAGAGCGCGTCGTTACTGTTCCCCCATGACGTCCGACTCCGCCTCGGCCCCCCTCGGCCTCGACGCGCTGCCCAGAGCCGAGTTCGCCTTCCCCGGCCCCCTGCGCGACCGGCTGGTCGCCGCGATCCTCGACGGGTCGAAGACCTCCACGACCGGCCTCGTCGTCGAGTACGAGCGGGACGGGGAGCCGTTGCCCGAGGTGGGGCAGCGGTCGGTGGTCGTCGACTCGGACGACCGGCCGGTCGCCGTCGTCGAGGTGACCGAGGTCCGCGTCGTCCCGCTGGCCCGGGTGGACCTCGCCCACGCGGTGGACGAGGGCGAGGGGTACACCGGCGTGGCCGCGTGGCGGGCCGGGCACGAGCGGTTCTGGCACAGCGCGGAGATGCGCGCCGCCCTGGGCGACCCCGGGTTCGAGGTGGACGACGAGACGCAGGCGGTGCTGGAGCGCTTCCGTCTCGTCGCCGACCTGCGTCACGCCGACCGGTAGGCCCTGTCTAGGTCACTCCACCGTCACCGACTTCGCGAGGTTGCGCGGCTGGTCCACCTCGTTGCCGCGGGCCGTCGCCAGCTCGCAGGCGAAGACCTGGAGCGGGACCGTGGCCACCAGGGGCTGGAGCAGGGTCGGGGTGGCCGGGATGCGGACGAGGTGGTCGGCGTACGGGACGACCGCCTCGTCGCCCTCCTCGGCGATGACGATGGTGCGGGCGCCCCGGGCCCGGATCTCCTGGATGTTGGACACGATCTTGTCGTGGAGGACCGAGCGTCCGCGCGGGGACGGGACGACCACGACGACCGGCACGTCCTCCTCGATCAGCGCGATCGGCCCGTGCTTCAGCTCACCGGCCGCGAAGCCCTCGGCGTGCATGTACGCCAGTTCCTTGAGCTTCAGGGCGCCTTCGAGGGCGACCGGGTGGCCGACGTGCCGGCCCAGGAAGAGCACCGTGTTCTTGTGGGCGAGGGAGCGCGCCAGTTCCCGTACGGGCTCCATGGTCTCCAGGACCCGCTCGACGGCGCCGGAGATCCGGGACAGGTCGCGGACGACGTCGCGGATCTCGTCGCCGTACTTCGTGCCCCGCACCTGTCCGAGGTAGAGGGCGACGAGGTAGCAGGCGACCAGCTGGGTGAGGAAGGCCTTGGTGGAGGCGACGGCGACCTCGGGACCGGCGTGGGTGTAGAGGACGGCGTCGGACTCGCGGGGGATGGTCGAGCCGTTGGTGTTGCAGATGGCCAGCACCTTGGCGCCCTGCTCGCGGGCGTGGCGCAGGGCCATGAGGGTGTCCATGGTCTCGCCGGACTGGGAGATCGCGACGACCAGCGTCTGCTGGTCCAGGATCGGGTCCCGGTAGCGGAACTCGCTGGCCAGCTCCACCTCGCAGGGGACGCGCGTCCAGTGCTCGATGGCGTACTTGGCGATCAGCCCGGCGTGGTAGGCCGTGCCGCAGGCCACGATGACGACCTTGCCGACCTCGCGCAGCACCCCGGCGGGGATGCGCACCTCGTCCAGGCTGAGCGTGCCGGAGCCGTCGATGCGGCCCAGCAGGGTGTCGGCGACCGCCTTGGGCTGTTCGGCGATCTCCTTGAGCATGAAGTAGTCGTAGCCGCCCTTCTCGGCGGCCGAGGCGTCCCAGTCGACGTGGTAGGTGCGGACGTCGGCCGGGGTGCCGTCGAAGCCGGTGACCGTGACGCCGTCCCGGCGCAGCTCCACCACCTGGTCCTGGCCCAGCTCGATGGCTTCGCGGGTGTGCGCGATGAAGGCCGCCACGTCCGAGGCGAGGAAGGACTCGCTCTCCCCGACGCCCACCACGAGCGGCGAGTTGCGGCGGGCGCCCACGACCACGTCCGGCTGGTCCGCGTGTACCGCGACCAGGGTGAACGCGCCCTCCAGACGCCGGCACACCAGCCGCATCGCCTCGGCGAGGTCGGCGCAGGCGGAGAACTCCTCGGCGAGCAGATGGGCGACGACCTCGGTGTCGGTCTCGGAGGCGAGCGTGTGGCCGCGCTCCTCCAGTTCGGCCCGCAGCGGCGCGAAGTTCTCGATGATGCCGTTGTGGACCACGGCCACCCGGCCCGCGTTGTCCAGGTGGGGGTGGGCGTTGGCGTCGGTCGGCGCGCCGTGCGTGGCCCAGCGGGTGTGGCCGATGCAGGTCACGGCGCTCGGCAGTGGCCGCTCGGCCAGCTCCTTGTCCAGGTTGACGAGTTTCCCGGCGCGCTTGGCGGTGGCGAGGCCGCCGTCCGCGAGCACGGCGACGCCCGCCGAGTCGTATCCCCGGTACTCGAGCCGCTTGAGTCCGGCCATCACGACGTCGAGCGCCGACTGAGACCCCACGTATCCCACGATTCCGCACATGACCGGCAGCCTACGATCAGATTCGGTCGCGAACCGGCCTTCCCGTGCCCGAAATCGGAAATTCCCACCGGGGTACGAACGCCCCGGTGGGAATCAAGAAGCGGTGCCGCCGCCCGGCTCAGCCGAGCTTGGCCAGCTGGGCGTCGCTGATCTCCGTGGGGAACGCGAAGTCCTTGCCGGTGCCCGCGGCGGCGAGGTTGAGGACCGTGAAGGAGGCGACGGTGGCACCCTTGCGGGTGACGACCACCTTGACCGGGAACTCGTCGCCGTCCTCGCCGACCATCGTCATCGTCATGGCCACGGCCTCGTCGGCGCCGCCGGGGGCCTTGTCCTCGGCCACCTTCGCTATCTCGGCCGGCTCGCCGGCCGCGGTGAAGGAGAAGCCGCCGGCGCACTCGCCGAGCGCCGTCCGCACCTCCTCGACGGCCTTCTCCGCGCCGCCGTCGTCGTAGGAGGCCAGCGTGATCAGGGCCTTGTCCAGGTCGAACGCGGCCCCGATCGCCTCCTCGGTGGTCTGGTCGCCGGACGGCTTCTTCGGGCCCTCGGTCCAGGACCGCTTCACCGTCGCGACCGGCTCGCCCAGCGGCACGCCGACCTCGGCGAGCGTCAGCGGCTCGCACGTCCCGCCGTCGGCCTTCACCTTGTCCTTGGCGACGTCGTCGGCCGCGGACACCCCGGTGACCTTGCCGTTCTCGACGTCCGCCTGCGCCAGGGCCGCCTTCTCCAGCTCGTCGGCGGTCAGCGCCTCGGCCGCCGGGGCCGCCGACGCGGCCTTGTCGCCCTTGCCCTTGCCGTCACCGGCCGCCTCGCCGCCCCCGTCGTCGGACGAGCCACAGGCGGTGGCGAGCAGGGCCAGGGCGGCGGCACAGGCCGCGAGGGCGGTACGACGGACAGCGGTCAGTCTCACGTAGGGGGCTCTTTCTTCCAGGTCGCGCAGGATCCGCGCATGCTTGCGCGCACTGTACGCACAGCGTGTTCACAGATGATCATCGGATGAGCCACCCGGTACCCGACCGTGACGCCCGCGTGATCTCGGGGCCGGGCGTGACACACCCCACCTGCCGCCCCGTTCGAACAGCGTTAACAATGGACTGTGATCTCTCCGGTCCCCTCGATGCCCCGGAGCGCCCACCGGCAGCGGCCGGAGGCGACTCCCTACGTCGACCTCACCCGTCCCGAGTGGAGCGCGCTGCGCGACAAGACGCCGTTGCCGCTGACCGCCGAGGAGGTCGAGAAGCTGCGCGGCCTCGGCGACGTCATCGACCTCGACGAGGTGCGGGACATCTACCTCCCGCTGTCCCGGCTCCTCAACCTCTACGTCGGCGCCACCGACGGCCTGCGCGGCGCGCTCAACACCTTCCTCGGTGAGCAGGGCTCCCAGTCCGGCACCCCCTTCGTCATAGGGGTCGCCGGCTCGGTCGCCGTCGGCAAGTCCACCGTCGCCCGCCTGCTCCAGGCGCTGCTCTCCCGCTGGCCCGAGCACCCGCGCGTGGAGCTGGTCACCACCGACGGCTTCCTGCTGCCCACCAGGGAGCTGGAGGCCAGGGGCCTGATGTCGCGGAAAGGTTTCCCCGAGTCCTACGACCGCCGGGCCCTGACCCGCTTCGTCGCCGACATCAAGGCGGGCAAGGCCGAGGTGACCGCGCCCGTCTACTCCCACCTCATCTACGACATCGTCCCGGACGAGAAGCTGGTCGTCCGCCGCCCGGACATCCTGATCGTCGAGGGCCTCAACGTCCTCCAGCCCGCGCTGCCCGGCAAGGACGGCCGCACCAGGGTCGGCCTGGCCGACTACTTCGACTTCAGCGTGTACGTCGACGCCCGCACCGAGGACATCGAGCGCTGGTACCTCAGCCGCTTCCGCAAGCTGCGCGAGACCGCCTTCCAGAACCCGTCCTCGTACTTCCGCAAGTACACCCAGGTGTCGGAGGAGGAGGCGCTCGACTACGCCCGCACCACCTGGCGCACCATCAACAAGCCGAACCTGGTGGAGAACGTGGCCCCCACCCGGGGCCGGGCCACCCTCATCGTGCGCAAGGGCCCCGACCACAAGGTGCAACGCCTGAGCCTGCGCAAACTCTGACGCCGGGCGCCCGTGCCGACGCGGCTACGCTGCCGCCATGCTGCATCTGCGCCTGATCACCCCGGCCGACCGCACCGACGAGGTGGTCCGCCTGATCGACCGGACGGTGGGGACCACCCATCTGGTCGTCCTGCCCGGCTGCGCACGCGACCCCGAGGGCGACGTCGTCATGTGCGACGTGGCCCGCGAGGCCGGCGACGAACTGATCAACCGGCTGCGGGCGTTGGGCATCGACAGCTCCGGAGCCATCACGGCCGAGAACATCGACCTGTCGTTGTCCGAGCACGCCGCCCGGGCGGAGAAGGACGCGCCGGGCGAGCCCGCCGACGCGGTGCTGTGGGAGCAGTTGGAGGAGGCGACGCACGAGGAGTCGACGCTCTCCATCACCTACGTCGCCTTCATCACGCTCGCCACCATGATCGCGGCCTGCGGTGTGGTGCTCGACAACGCGATCCTGATCGTGGGCGCGATGGCGGTCGGCCCGGAGTTCGGCCCGCTGGCCGGCGTCTGCACGGCGATCGTCCAGCGGACCCCGCGGCTGGCGCTGCGCTCGCTGATCGCCCTGCTGGTCGGGTTCGCGGTGGCGATGGCGGTCACGGTGGCGTTCAGCTGGATGATGGACGCCTTCGGCCTCTTCAGCGAGAGCAAGCTGGAGGCGGACCGCCCCAACACCGGTTTCGTCTACGCCCCGGACTGGTTCTCGTTCGTGGTGGCCCTCCTCGCCGGAGTGGCGGGGACGCTGTCGCTGACCTCCGCCAAGTCGGGTGCCCTGGTGGGCGTCGCCATCTCCGTCACCACGGTCCCGGCCGCCGCGAACGCGGCCGTGGCGCTGAGCTTCGGCGACACCGGCCAGACGGTGGGCTCCAGCGAACAGCTCCTGCTGAACCTGGGCGGCATCATCCTGGCCGGCACCCTGACCCTGCTGGCCCAGAAGGCCCTGTGGTCGACCCAGCGACGCCGGATGACCAAGCCCACGTAGGGGCGCGGGGGTTCCCGGGAAACTACCCCAGCGCCGACTTCACCGAATCGGCCAGCCGCCCCGCGACGGCCCGGGCCTGCTCGATGTCGGCCGCCTCGACCATCACCCGCACCAGGGGCTCCGTCCCCGACGGACGCAGCAGCACCCGCCCGGTGCTCCCCAGCTCGCGCTCGGCCTCGGAGACCGCCGTGGCCAGCTCGGCGGAGCTGGTCACCCGGGACTTGTCCACGTCCGGCACGTTGATCAGCACCTGCGGCAGCCGCTCCATGACGGACGCGAGGTCCTGGAGCGTACGCCCGGTCTGCGCGACCCGCGCCGCCAGCATCAGGCCGGTCAGCGTACCGTCGCCGGTGGTGGCGTGGTCGAGGATGATGACGTGGCCGGACTGCTCGCCGCCGAGGGCGTAGCCGTGCTCCTTCATCTCCTCCAGGACGTACCGGTCGCCGACGCCGGTCTGCACGAACTGGATGCCCTCGCGCTCCATGGCCAGCTTGAAGCCCAGGTTGGACATGACGGTCGCCACGACGGTGTCGGAACGCAGCGCGTCCCGCTCCCGCATCGCCAGCGCCAGCACGGCGAGGATCTGGTCGCCGTCCACCTCCGCGCCGGTGTGGTCCACGGCCAGGCAGCGGTCGGCGTCGCCGTCGTGGGCGATGCCCAGGTCGGCGCCGTGCTCGACGACGGCGGCCTTGAGCAGGTCGAGGTGGGTGGAGCCGCAGCCGTCGTTGATGTTGAGGCCGTCCGGCACCGCACCGATGGTGACGACCTCGGCCCCGGCCCGCGCGAACGCCTCGGGCGAGACCCGGTGGGCCGCGCCGTGCGCCTCGTCGAGGACGATCTTCAGTCCGTCGAGGCGGTTGGGCAGGACGCCCACGAGATGGGCGACGTACTGGTCGAGCCCCTGGTCGTAGTCGCGGACGCGGCCGACGCCGGCGCCGGTCGGACGGTCCCAGGGGGCGCCGGTGCGGTGCTCGGCGTAGACGGACTCGATGCGGTCCTCCAGCTCGTCGGCGAGCTTGTGGCCGCCGCGGGCGAAGAACTTGATGCCGTTGTCGGGCATGGCGTTGTGGCTGGCGGAGAGCATCACGCCGAGGTCCGCGCCGAGCGCGCCGGTGAGGTGGGCGACCGCGGGCGTCGGCAGCACACCGACGCGCAGCACGTCCACGCCGGCGCTGGCCAGGCCCGCCACCACGGCGGCCTCCAGGAACTCCCCGGAGGCGCGCGGGTCCCGGCCGACCACCGCGGTCGGCCGGTGCCCGGCGAAGGTGCCCGCCTCGGCCAGCACGTGCGCCGCGGCGACGGAGAGACCGAGCGCCAGCTCGGCCGTCAGATCCGCGTTGGCGACGCCGCGCACGCCGTCCGTGCCGAAGAGTCGTCCCACTTGTCCTCCTGAGGAAACGTCACGGACGGGAGCGCTGCCGATGCGGCCCGCGCAGCCGACTCCCGTCGTCCCGGACGCGCACCGCCCGGTCATCCGATCACATGAGCCTTAGAACGTCTTGTGCCGTTATACGCCCAACGGCGGGGATAAACGAACGCCCCGGCAGCACAGTGGCGTGCCGCCGGGGCGTTCGGAGTACAGGCAGACGCGGTTTAGCGCTTGCTGTACTGCGGAGCCTTGCGGGCCTTCTTGAGACCGGCCTTCTTGCGCTCGACCGCACGGTCGTCGCGCTTGAGGAAGCCGGCCTTCTTCAGCGGGCCGCGGTTGTTGTCGACGTCGGCCTCGTTCAGGGCGCGGGCGACACCGAGACGGAGCGCACCGGCCTGGCCGGAGACACCGCCACCGGCGATGCGGGCGATGACGTCGTAACGGCCTTCCAGCTCGAGCACCTTGAAGGGCTCGTTGACCTCCTGCTGGTGCACCTTGTTCGGGAAGTAGTCCTCGAGGGTGCGGCCGTTGATCTTCCACTTGCCGGTGCCCGGGACGATCCGGACACGGGCGATGGCGTTCTTGCGGCGGCCCAGGCCGGCGGCCGGCTGGGGCTCGCCGAAGGCGGAGGCCATGGACTCCGAGGTGTACTCGCCCTCGACGGGGACCTCGGACTCGGTGGTGTAGCTGTCGATGTCGATCTCTTCGAGCGGCTGCTCGGCAGTGGTCTCGGCCACGATGCTCCTCAGATTCTCTTCAGTCTTAGGGGGTGGCCGGACTTACTGCGCGACCTGGGTGATCTCGAACGGCTGCGGCTGCTGCGCGCCGTGCGGGTGCTGGTCACCCTTGTAGACCTTCAGCTTCGAGAGCATCTGACGGCCCAGGGAGTTCTTCGGGAGCATGCCCTTGACGGCCTTCTCGATGGCCTTCTCCGGGTTCTTGTCCAGCAGCTCGTCGTAGCGGACGGAGCGCAGACCACCGGGGTAGCCGGAGTGGCGGTACGCCATCTTCTGGGTCCGCTTGTTGCCGGAGAGGTGCACCTTGTCGGCGTTGATGATGATGACGAAGTCACCAGCGTCGACGTGCGGCGCGTAGATCGGCTTGTGCTTGCCGCGCAGGAGGGTGGCGGCGGTGGTGGCCAGACGACCCAGGACGACGTCCTGAGCGTCGATGACGTGCCACTGGCGCGTCACATCGCCGGGCTTGGGGCTGTACGTACGCACGGTTCGTAGCCTTCGCTTCTTCAGTGAATGGTCCTGACAAGGTCACCGAAGACGATCACGACAGCCCTGACCGCACAGCGGTGACGCAAACCGCGTGCTGGTCGCTGGTCATCGGTCCCGGTGGACCGGTGTAAGGGCCCCTCACGTGAGAATGAGCAAGCCAATACACATACGACTGTGCAGAGTACCCGGGGTGGCGCAGCCTGGTCAAAACGGAGCCCCGCGGACCGGCACGGGCTCCGCCCCGGACCCGGCGCGCGACCGGTCGCCGTCCGCGTCGTCCCCGTCGTCCCCGTCGTGCACCGTACGCCCGTCCGCCACGCCGCCCGCCGACTGCCGGGCGACCGTCACCGCCAGCACACACAGGGTGAACGCGTCCCGGAAGGCCCGCCGCTTCTCCGACTCCAGCCAGGGCCAGGTCAGCCCCGGCACCTGCGGCACCAGCGAGATCCAGAACCAGGCCACGCGGGCCGCCGACCCGGCGTACGGCAGTCCGGCGAGCAGCAGCGGCAGGACGACCAGCAGATAGTGGTCGTAGGAGGGGCGGGAGACGAGGAACGCGGCGAGCATCAGGCCCGCGCCGGTCTCCGCGAGCCGCAGCGGCCCGGGGTCGGCGCGCCGCCAGCGGACGTACGCGCACAGCACCCCGGCCCCGGCCGCCGCCACCGCCAGCGCCTGGGCCGCCGCCTCCGGCACCCCGAGCCGGGGCAGCACGGCCGCCGGGGACGCCTCGTAGAGCCGGACGAAGCCGTCGTCGCCGTGCAGGAGGAAGGGCAGGGTGCGGGTGAAGAAGCCGGCCGGGTCGGGCATCAGCAGCGCCGCCCCGCCGGAGGCGAGCGCGGGCAGGGCCACGGCGGTCGCCAGCGCCCGCCACCGCCCGGCGAACAGGAAGAGCAGGACGACGGGCGCGAGCAGCGGCTTGAGCGCCACGGCCGCGCCGACCACCGCCCCGGCCGCCGTCCACCGCCCCCGGCTCGCCAGCAGCAGGGCCAGCGGCAGGGCCACCGCCGCCGTCACCGTCCAGTTGCCGAGGCGCACCAGGTGCCCGAAGGGCGCGAAGCCCGCCACCAGCCCGGTCAGCCCGAGCACAGCCAGCCGGCTGCCGAGCGGCACCCGGTGCAGCCGCAGCGCACAGGCCCAGCCCACCGCCAGCAGGGCCGTCACCGCGCACGGCACCAGCCACCGCAGCACCGCCGCCGGCAGCATCGCCTGGGGGACGGCCGCCAGGACCGCGCTCGGGAGATAGAGGAAGTGCGGATCGTCGTACGGGGAGCCGCCGGCCAGCCAGGTCCGGGCGGCCCGCACCACGATCGCGTTGTCCATCCCCCCGTCCGAGGTCACCCGCGCCGCGTGCCCCGCGCACGCCGCCAGGACCGCCAGGAGCACCGCCCACGGCGCCCGGCCCACCGGTCGCACCAACCACCCGGAGATGTCGCTTTTGCCCGTCCGCATGGACGGAACGCTAGGTCCTGCGGGGCCTCCACGGCCGCACCAGCGCGCCGCGCGGCACGTCTAAGATGCCGCCCATGAGCTTTGGGCAGGGGGGACCTCAGTCGCAGTGGGATCCCTGGAAACCGCAATCGCAGCAGCCGTCCCAGCAGCCCTGGAACAGCGGCCCGGCCGACAACACCCCTGACTGGGCCGCCCTCGCCGAGGCGTCCGAGGCCCGCGCCAAGCGCCGCCGGCTGCTCTTCGTCGGCGGCGGCGCCCTGGCCACCGTCGCGATCGCCGGCGCCGTCGCCGTGGCCGTGGTCTCCGCCAACGGCTCCGGGCAGGCGTCGGACGGGCCCTCCTCGCAGCTCCCCGCCACGGCGGACATACCCAGCGCGTCGGCCACGGCCCCCTCGTTCGCGCCGACCAGCGCACCGCCGCCGCTGGACCCCAAGGACTTCGTCTCCAGCGCCGAGAAGGACAAGGCCCCGCTCAGCCCGGACCTGCTCTTCCCCGGCACCCAGCTCACCATGAGCGGCACCGTCTACAAGAAGGGCCCGACGGCCGACACCCGCACCTGCGGTTCCGCCGCCCAGAAGACGCTGCCGAAGGTCCTCACCGACAACGGCTGCACCCGCATGATGCGGGTCACCTACACCCGGGGCGACGTGGCGGTGACGGTCGGCGTGGCCGTCTTCGACACCGAGGCGCAGGCCGCCGGGGCCAAGCGGCAGGCCGACAAGAAGAGCATCATCCGCTCCCTGTCCGGCGGCGGCGTGAAGTCCTTCTGCACCGGCGCCGTCTGCCGCTCCACGACCAACTCCTACGGCCGCTACGCCTACTTCACGGTCGCCGGCCACACCGACGGCAAGGACGTCACGGAGAAGGCCACCGAGGTGTTCAAGGCCGGCGACGACCTGGCCGAGTTCGCCTTCCGCCAGATCCGCCAGCGCGGCGAGGCCCAGGCATCGGCGGCGGCCGAGGGCTAGACCCCGCCCGGGCCGCCGCGCCTCAGCAGCAGCCGGCGCCCGGCAGCGTGCGCCTGTTGCGCGCCTCCTTGTTCCGGGCCGCCAGCAGGTCGTCGGCCGGGTAGCCGACCTCCTCCAGGGTCAGCCCGTGCGGCCGTACGACGTGCACGGCCGAGTCCCGTACGCCGGCCGCGAGCACCTCGGCGGGCCAGTCGGGCGTGCGGTGGCCGTCGCCGACGAACAGCAGGGCGCCGATCAGGGAGCGCACCATGTTGTGGCAGAAGGCGTCGGCCCGCACGGTGGCGGTGATGATCCCGTCGTCGCCCCGGACCAGGCTCAGCTCCTGGAGCGTCCGGATGGTGGTGGCGCCCTCCCGCTTCTTGCAGTAGGCGGCGAAGTCGTGCTCCCCCAGCAGCCCGCGGGCGGCCTCGTTCATGGCGTCCACGTCGAGCGGCCAGTCGTGCCACAGGACGTGGCCGCGCAGCAGCGGGTCGACACCGCCGGGGTTGTCGGTGACCCGGTAGGCGTAGCGCCGCCAGACGGCCGAGAACCGCGCGTTGAAGCCGCTCGGCGCCTCCCTGAGCGCCCAGACCCGTACGTCCCTGGGCAGCCGCCCCGCGAGCCGCTTGAGCAGCTTCACATGGTGCTCCGCCCACACCTCGCGGGGGAGATCGACGTGCGCGACCTGCCCCCGGGCGTGCACGCCCGCGTCGGTCCGCCCCGCCACGGTCAGCTCGTACGTCTCCCCGGACCGCGTCACCGTCCGCAGCGCGTCCTCGATCTCCCCCTGTACGGTCCGCCGCCCCCCGGCCTGCTTGGCCCACCCGGAGAACTCACTCCCGTCGTACGAGAGATCCAGCCGCACCCGCACGAACCCGGCCTCAACTTCGTCACTCACCCAGAGATCCTCTCAACCACACGAAAGCGGGCCCGCCCCTGAAAAGGAACGGACCCGCAGACGCCCCAAAGGGGCGCGGGGAACTGCGCGACCAGCCACGACGAAAGCCGCAGCCGCACTCACACAGCCCCCGCAGAACGCTTACGCGTCCTTCGACTCCTCGGCCGCGGCCTCGTCGTCGGCCTTGGCCGTGTCGACCTTGGTCTCCTCGGCAGCCGGAGCGGCCTCGGCGTCCTTGGCGGCACGCTTGGTGGCGGCCTCGGCCTCGCCGGTCGCCTCCTGCGCCACGGTCAGCGCCTCCACCAGCTCGATGACGGCCATGGGCGCGTTGTCGCCACGGCGGTTACCGATCTTGGTGATCCGGGTGTAGCCACCGGGACGGTTCTCGTAGCGCGGGCCGATCTCGGTGAAGAGCGTGTGGACGATGCTCTTGTCCGTGATCACCTGGAGCACCTGACGGCGGTTGTGAAGGTCGCCCTTCTTCGCCTTGGTGACCAGACGCTCGGCGTACGGACGCAGCTTGCGCGCCTTCGCCTCGGTGGTGGTGATCCGGCCGTGCTCGAAGAGGCTCTTCGCGAGGTTCGCGAGGAGCAGCTTCTCGTGCGCGGCGCTGCCGCCCAGACGGGCACCCTTGGTGGGCTTCGGCATGGTGATTCTCCTAGGTGTCTGCCCCGGCCGTATCAGGTACCGGAGTCAGTATCCGAGCAGGCGGTCGCCTGTCGGAGATCCGGGGCGCCTTTCGACGCCCCGGAGGGTCCGCGCCCCGAAGGGCGCGGGGAACTGCGCGACCGGCCACGACGGACCGGCAGCCGAATCAGTACTGCTCGGTCTCCACGAAACCGGCGTCAGCGTCGTCATCGGCGCCGAAGGCGTCCGCGGCGGCAGTCGGGTCGAATCCGGGCGGGCTGTCCTTGAGCGCCAGGCCCATACCGGCCAGCTTCGCCTTGACCTCGTCGATCGACTTCGCACCGAAGTTGCGGATGTCGAGCAGGTCGGCCTCGGAGCGGGCGACCAGCTCACCCACGGAGTGGATGCCCTCGCGCTTGAGGCAGTTGTACGACCGAACGGTGAGCTCCAGCTCCTCGATCGGCAGCGCCAGGTCGGCGGCGAGCGCGGCGTCCGTCGGGGACGGACCCATGTCGATGCCCTCGGCGTCGATGTTCAGCTCGCGGGCGAGACCGAACAGCTCGACCAGGGTCTTACCGGCGGAGGCCATGGCGTCACGCGGACGCATCGCCTGCTTGGTCTCGACGTCGACGATCAGCTTGTCGAAGTCGGTGCGCTGCTCGACACGCGTGGCCTCGACCTTGTACGTGACCTTGAGAACCGGCGAGTAGATCGAGTCGACCGGGATGCGCCCGATCTCCTGACCGACCTGCTTGTTCTGCACGGCGGAGACGTAGCCGCGACCGCGCTCGACGGTCAGCTCCATCTCCAGCTTGCCCTTGCCGTTGAGCGTGGCGAGGACGAGGTCGGGGTTGTGCACCTCGACACCGGCCGGCGGCGCGATGTCGGCGGCGGTGACCAGACCCGGGCCCTGCTTGCGCAGGTACATCACGACCGGCTCGTCGTGCTCCGAGGAGACGACCAGCTGCTTGATGTTGAGGATCAGGTCGGTGACGTCCTCCTTGACGCCCGGCACGGTGGTGAACTCGTGCAGGACACCGTCGATGCGGATGCTGGTGACAGCAGCGCCGGGGATCGACGAGAGGAGGGTGCGGCGGAGGGAGTTGCCGAGGGTGTAGCCGAAGCCCGGCTCCAGCGGCTCGATGACGAACCGGGAGCGGAACTCGTCGACGACCTCTTCGGTCAACGAGGGACGCTGAGCGATCAGCATGTGGTGATCCTTCAGTCAGGGGCGCCCGCTATTTGACGCCCGACTAGTACTGCAAGGGTACGGGCGATACGGCCCGAAAGAGCCGTACCGCCCGGAAAACCCTGGTGAAGCGATGCCTGGACGGACCGCGAGGGTCAGACGCGGCGGCGCTTCGGCGGACGGCAGCCGTTGTGCGGGGTGGGCGTGACGTCCTGGATGGAGCCGACCTCGAGGCCGGTCGCCTGCAGGGAGCGGATGGCGGTCTCACGACCGGAACCCGGGCCCTTGACGAAGACGTCGACCTTGCGCATGCCGTGCTCCTGGGCGCGGCGGGCGGCCGACTCGGCGGCCATCTGCGCGGCGAACGGCGTGGACTTCCGGGAGCCCTTGAAGCCGACGTGGCCGGCGGAGGCCCAGGAGATCACGTTGCCGGTCGGGTCCGTGATGGACACGATCGTGTTGTTGAACGTGCTCTTGATGTGCGCGTGGCCGTGAGCGACGTTCTTCTTTTCCTTGCGGCGCACCTTCTTGGCAGCGCCCTGACGACCCTTGGGGGGCATCTATAACTCCTACGGGAGGTGGTCGGTCCTACAGCGAAGACCGCTGGACGGCGAGTCCGCTGCGGACTACTTCTTGCCCGGCTTCTTCTTGCCGGCGATGGCGCGACGCGGGCCCTTGCGGGTGCGAGCGTTCGTGCTGGTGCGCTGACCGCGGACGGGCAGACCGCGACGGTGACGGAGACCCTGGTAGGTACCGATCTCGACCTTGCGGCGGATGTCGGCCTGGATCTCGCGACGGAGGTCACCCTCGGTCTTGATGTTGTTGTCGACGTACTCGCGGATCGCGACGAGCTGCTCCTCGGAGAGGTCGCGAACACGGGTGTTCGGGTCCACGCCGGTGGCAGCGAGCGTCTGCTGCGAGAGGGTCCGGCCGATGCCGAACACGTAGGTGAGGGCGATCTCCACGCGCTTTTCGCGCGGGATGTCAACACCGGAAACGCGTGCCATTCAATGGCTCCAGTTGGTTGATCGGAGGTCTTCCACAGGACCGGCTCCCGGCCGCCGTATGAGGTACGGAACGGGTCCCCGGCCTCCGAACCGGGGGTGTCGGACGTCTGGCGTCCGGGTCCTGCGTATGAACATATTCAGCTCGCGTCGCGCGAAGTCATGCGAATCGCGGAGGGAACGGTCAGGCGTCAGCCCTGGCGCTGCTTGTGGCGCGGGTTGTCGCAGATGACCATGACCCGACCGTGACGGCGGATCACCCTGCACTTGTCGCAGATCTTCTTGACGCTCGGCTTGACCTTCATGGGATGTGAGGTTCTCCGGGTCAGTTGCCGGCGGTCCCGCGCACGGGGTGCGCAGGACGTGGGCAAGATCTACTTGTACCGGTAGACGATCCGGCCACGCGTCAGGTCGTACGGAGACAGCTCCACCACGACCCGGTCGTCAGGGAGGATGCGGATGTAGTGCATGCGCATCTTGCCGCTGATGTGTGCCAGGACCTGGTGGCCGTTCTGGAGCTCGACCTTGAACATGGCGTTCGGAAGAGACTCGACGACAGTGCCCTCGATCTCGATGGCACCTTGCTTCTTGGCCACGCTTCGCCCTTCGAATCGACTACCTTGATCGACTCCCGTGCGTTGTAGCGTTCGCACGCGGACATGCGGGTGCACCAGAGCCGACGAGTCAGTCTACGTCAGCGAACCCGGAAAGGCGAAACGGGGAAGTCTGCCCCGGATACCTGATCGTTATGCGAGCGGGTCCGGCGCCGCCGTGATCCCCAGTTCGGCCAGCTTCGCCTTGCCGCCGTCGACCGCCGTCAGGACCAGCGGGCCCTGCTCCGTCAGGGCCACGGAGTGCTCCCAGTGCGAGGACCAGGTGCCGTCGGTCGTCACGACCGTCCACTCGTCCTCGAGGACCTCCGTGCGCGGGGTGCCGAGGGAGACCATCGGCTCGATGGCCAGGCAGAAGCCGGGGACCAGCTTGGGGCCCTTGCCGCGCTTGCGGTCGACGTAGTTCAGCAGGTGCGGGTCCATGTGCATCTCGGTGCCGATGCCGTGGCCGCCGTAGTCCTCGATGATCCCGTACTTGCCGCCGCCGGGCTTGGGCTGGCGGCGGATGTAGGTCTCGATGGCGCGGGAGACGTCCACGAGGCGGTTGCCCTGCTTCATCGCCGCGATGCCCGCCCACATCGACTCCTCGGTCACCCGGGACAGCTCGACCAGCTCCGGGGAGTGACCGGAGCCGACGAAGGCCGTGTACGCGGCGTCGCCGTGCCAGCCGTCGATGATGGCGCCGCAGTCGATGGAGATGACGTCGCCGTCCTTGAGGACCACGTCGTCGGAGGGGATGCCGTGGACCACGACCTCGTTCACCGAGGTGCAGATGGTGGCGGGAAAGCCGCCGTACCCGAGGAAGTTCGGCTTGGCGTCGTGCTCCGCGAGGACCTTGCGGGCGACCTGGTCCAGGTCCCTGGTGGTCGCGCCGGGCACGGCCGCCTCGCGCGTGGCAGCGTGGATGGCCGCGACGACCAGCCCCGCCTCACGCATCTTGGCGATCTGCTCGGGGCTCTTGATCTGCACCATCTGTGCTGCCGCCTCCTGCCGCGGGTTTACGTCGATCCCCTCCACGATACGCGTCCGCGCGCACCGAAGTCGGGGCGGAGGCACCCCGAACGGCCTCGCGCGGCCGGTCTCCGCCCTGCCCGCCGGGGCCGCCGAAGCTGTAGCCACGCCTGCACCCTGGGCAACTAAATTCGTTGACGAGCCTAACTGGCCACTCTAGCCTCGCAGTTGCCATCCGGCGACGCCGGCCGGCAGCACGCACCTCCCTACGTGGGCCGGTCACACGGTCCCCAGAAACAGAGGTACAAGTGATCAGGAAGACTCTGTCCCGCCTGGCCGTGACCGGTGCCGCCGCCGCTCTGGTCGGCATCACCGCCGCCTCGCCCGCCCTGGCCGCCGACGAAGGGCCCCTCTGGTACGGCAACCGGGGCACGGTGACGTTCAAGGACGACGGTGACGACATCACGGTCTGCGACGAACTGGCGGACGGCTACGGCGTCACCGGGTACCTGGAGCGGCTCAACAGCACGGGCACCGGCCTGGTCTACGTCATCAAGGAAGACGACGGCGGGGACGCCGGCTGTGACCGGTCCGACAACGGTTACGACATGATAGGCAACATCTCGCACGGCCTGGCCATCTGCTGGCACGGCACCGGCTCCTGCGTCCGCTCGAACTGGTACTTCGACGAGTAGGCCCACCCGGCACCGAGTGGTGCGAGGTCTCCACGTCTCTACGCGGACACGTAGACCCTGACGCTCCGGCCGGTACGGACGAACGATTCGTCCGTACCGGCCGGAGCTGTTGGTGTGCGCGGTCCCGGGCGCGCGTCCGCCCGGGACCGCGCACACCGTCAGCGCTTGGTGAAGACCGGGTTCCAGCGGCCGGCGTAGTCGGCCTCGGCCTTGCGGAAGCCCGAGAGCGGGGTCACCTCGTCGCTGTCCAGGCCGACCAGGATCAGCTGGTTGCGGAACTCCCCCTTGCCCGGCCGGCACTGGTCCGGGTCGCACCGCCAGGCGATGAGGTGGGTGTCGTCCGCCCACGCGAGCAGCTGCTGTCCGGGGACGACCGCGCTCCGCTCGCCGGTCTTCGCGTCCAGGACCGCCGAGACGATCCGGCCGTCCTTGCCGCCCGCGAAGCCACCGGTCACCAGCTTCCCGTCCGGGGAGGCGACCACCGGCGGGAAGATCGAGTCGGTCTTCTGCCGCTGCAGCGGCTTCGGCCTGCCGTTCAGGTCGTAGTAGTTCCTGCCCGGCTGGTCGAGCCTCTGCTCCCACAGCAGCTCGCCGTCATGGCTCCAGCCGAAGTCCTGACGCCCGGTGCCGGCCATGGCCGCGAGACTGTCCTTCTCGGCCGGGCGCTCGGCGAATTCGGCCCGGCCGGAGTCGACGTCGATGACGTAGAAGCCGGTACGGCTCTGCTTCGGCCCCGGCACCTCCTGAGCATCGACGCCCTTGGACGCGTCGCCTTCCACCCGCACCGGCGCGTCCCGGAAGAGGCCGTCCGGGTGGTGGCTGTACGCCGTCGCCACCAGGCGCTCGCCGTCCGGCGAGAACTGCACGCCGCCCACGCTCTTGTCGACCTCGATCCAGCGCTGGACCTTGCCCGTCGACAGGTTCAGCAGGCCGATGCGGTTGACGGGCAGATCGCCCTCCAGTACCGCGGCCGTCTTCATCCCGGGAGCGACGTCGAGCCAGGCCCAGTCGGTCTTCTCGTACCGCTCGGTCCCGGCGTCGTACAGACTCCACTCCCGCGCGTTCACCGCGTCCCCGCCCGGCTTCTGGACCAGCTTCGTCGTGTAGTACGCCGAGACGGCGACCTCTCCGGCGGCTATCAGCTCGCGCGGCGGGGACTGGTCCGGACGGGCCATGACGTCCGCGACCTCGGGCTGCCGCTCTTCCTCCGGATCACCGCCCGTCACGGCCAGGGACACCCCGATGGCCGCAGCGACCACGACGACCGCGGCGACCGCGAGGGCGCGGCCCCGGCGGCGGAGCGACGACGGCTGCTCCCGCTCGCTGGATTCATCGGGACATGACAACTGTTCGCGCTTGATGGCCGTACCTCCAGAGCACTTCGGGGTCCCCAAGAAGCAAGGCAGCGGCCCCCCGGCGGGGGGCCGCTGCCTTTCTGAGCAAGCTGTTACGAACCGGGCAGTGCCGCCATGGCCCGCTTCGTGACGTCCGCCACCTTCCCCATCGCGGAGACGGTGGTCACCAGGCCCTGGGCCCGGTAGTAGTCGATGATCGGCTCGGTCTGCGTGTGGTAGACCTCCAGGCGCCGGCGCACCGTGGCCTCGCTGTCGTCGTCACGCTGGTAGAGCTCGCCACCGCACACATCGCACACACCCTCCGCCGCGGGCGGGTTGTAGGTGAGGTGGAAGACGTGCGCCGAGTCGTTGCGGCAGATCCGCCGGCCGGCGATCCGCTTGACGACCTCGTCCTCGGGGACCTCCAGGTCCAGCACCGCGTCGATCTTCATGTCCGCTTCACGGAGCATCTCGTCGAGCGCTTCCGCCTGGGCCACGTTCCGCGGGAAGCCGTCGAGGAGGAAGCCCCCGGCGGCGTCCGGCTGCTCCATGCGGTCCTGCGCCATGCCGATGGTGACCTTGTCGGGCACCAGCTGTCCCGCGTCCATGTACGACTTCGCACGCAGCCCGAGCTCTGTGCCCTGGCTGATGTTGGCCCGGAACAGGTCGCCGGTGGAGATGTGCGGGATCTGCAGCGTCTCGGCAAGGCGGGTGGCCTGCGTTCCCTTTCCGGCACCCGGTGGCCCGACGAGGACGATTCGCATCAGCGGAGGAACCCTTCGTAATTGCGCTGCTGGAGCTGGCTCTCGATCTGCTTCACCGTCTCGAGTCCGACACCCACGATGATCAGGATGCTGGTCCCGCCGAACGGGAAGTTCTGGTTTGCCCCGAAACCGGCCAACGCCATTGTCGGTACGAGAGAGATCAGGCCCAGATACAGCGAACCCGGCCAGGTGATCCGGTTGAGTACGTAGCTCAGATACTCAGCGGTCGGTCGGCCAGCCCGGATGCCCGGGATGAACCCACCATACTTCTTCATGTTGTCCGCGACTTCCTCGGGGTTGAACGAGATGGCCACGTAGAAGAAGGCGAAGAAGACGATCAGGAAGAAGTACAGGATGATGTGCGGCGTCGCCCCGGTGTCCGCGAGGTTCTTGTTGATCCAGGTGGCCCAGCCCGACGTCGAGTTCGAGAACTGGACGACCAGCGCCGGGATGTAGAGGAGCGACGAGGCGAAGATGACGGGGATGACGCCCGCCTGGTTCACCTTGAGCGGGATGTAGGTCGAGGTGCCGCCGTAGGAACGCCGGCCGATCATGCGCTTCGCGTACTGCACCGGGATGCGGCGCTGGGCCTGCTCCACGAAGACCACCAGGCCGACCATGACGAAGCCGACCAGCATGACCGTGCCGAACTCGATCCAGCCGTCGGCCAGGGTGCCCTCCTGCTTGATGGCCCACAGCGCGGAGGGGAAGGTCGCGGCGATCGAGATGAACATCAGGATCGACATGCCGTTGCCGATGCCGCGGTCGGTGATCAGCTCGCCGAGCCACATGACGACGGCCGTACCGGCGGTCATGGTGATGACCATGACGATGGTGGTGAAGATGGCCTGGTCGGGCACGATCTGACCGGCGACGGTGCAGTTGGGGAAGAGCGCGCCGCTGCGGGCGGTGGCCACCAGGCCGGTGCCCTGGAGGATGGCCAGGGCGATGGTCAGGTAACGGGTGTACTGCGTGATCTTCGCCGTACCCGCCTGACCCTCCTTCTTCAGGGCCTCCAGACGCGGGATCACGACGGTGAGCAGCTGCAGAATGATGCTCGCCGTGATGTACGGCATGATGCCGAGCGCGAAGACCGTGATCTGCAGCAGCGCGCCACCGCTGAACATGTTGACCAGGCCGAGGGGACCCTGGCTGCCGGACGCCTGGTCCACGCACTCCTGGACGCTCTTGTAGTCGACGCCTGGAATGGGGATGTGGGTACCGAGGCGGTACACCACGATGATGCCGAGCGTGAAGATCAGCTTCTTGCGCAGGTCGGGCGTCTTGAACGCCCGGGCGAACGCGGTGAGCACGGTGCCTCCTGCGACCCCCGCGCTACTGCGTCAAGGGTGACGGTCTTGAGGTTCGACTGACGACAAAGTAAGTAACGGTCAACTGCCGCTCAGGGTGCCTCATGTGACGCACCCGTGAAAGAGGGCAGCGCAGGCCACCTTACCGGCGGGACCTATGCCCTTGGAACGACCAACCGGGGATACCCCTTTTGTGGGGCATCCCCGGTCGGGATCGCTCAAGTCATCGAGACGCCTGATGGGTTCAGACGAGCTCGGTGACGGTACCGCCGGCGGCGGTGATCTTCTCCTTGGCGGAGCCGGAGACGGCGTCGACCGTCACCTGCAGCGCCACGGAGATCTCGCCCTGGCCGAGGACCTTGACGAGGCTGTTCTTGCGAACGGCACCCTTGGCCACCAGGCCCTCGACGGTGACCTCGCCACCCTCGGGGTACAGCGCGGCCAGCTTGTCGAGGTTCACGACCTGGTACTCGGTCTTGAACGGGTTCTTGAAGCCCTTCAGCTTCGGAAGACGCATGTGGAGGGGCATCTGGCCACCCTCGAAGCGCTCCGGAACCTGGTAACGGGCCTTCGTACCCTTCGTACCACGACCGGCCGTCTTACCCTTCGACGCCTCACCACGACCGACACGGGTCTTGGCGGTCTTGGCGCCCGGGGCGGGACGGAGGTTGTGGATCTTGAGCGGGTTCTGCTCACCCATGATCAGTCGACCTCCTCGACCGTCACGAGGTGGCGGACGGTGTGCACCATGCCGCGGAACTCGGGGCGGTCCTCCTTGACGACCTGCGTGTTGATGCCCTTGAGACCAAGGGAGCGCAGGGTGTCACGGTGGTTCTGCTTGCTGCCGATGTAGGACTTGACCTGCGTAATCTTGAGCTGCGCCATGATTACGCACCCGCCCCGGCACGCGCACGGAGAAGAGCCGCGGGGGCGACGTCCTCGAGCGGCAGACCACGGCGGGCCGCGATCTCCTCGGGACGCTGCAGGCCCTTGAGGGCCTCCACGGTCGCGTGCACGATGTTGATCTGGTTGTCGGAGCCGAGCGACTTCGACAGCACGTCGTGGATACCGGCGCACTCGAGCACGGCGCGCACCGGACCACCGGCGATAACACCGGTACCGGGGGACGCGGGCTTGAGCAGCACGACGCCGGCAGCCTTCTCACCCTGGATGGGGTGCGGGATGGTGCCCTGGATGCGGGGGACCTTGAAGAAGTGCTTCTTGGCCTCCTCAACGCCCTTGGCGATGGCGGCCGGCACCTCCTTGGCCTTGCCGTATCCGACACCCACGGTGCCGTCACCGTCGCCCACCACGACCAGCGCGGTGAAGCTGAAGCGACGACCACCCTTCACAACCTTGGCGACACGGTTGATCGCGACGACGCGCTCAACGTAAGCGGTCTTCTCGGCGGCAGCTGCGCCGCCGTCACGGCCCTTCCGGTCCCGCCGCTCGCCGCCACCGGCACCGCCACCGCGGCGCTGGGGTCCAGCCATTGGAATTACCTCTCTCTGTTTCCGCTAGCGATACGGAACCGGCTCAGAACTTCAGTCCGGCTTCGCGGGCGGCGTCCGCCAGGGCGGCGATGCGCCCGGCGTACTGGTTACCACCACGGTCGAACACGACGGCCTCGACACCGGCGGCCTTGGCGCGCTCGGCGACCAGGGCACCGACCTGCTTGGCCTGCGCGGACTTGTCGGCCTCGCCACCGCGGATCGAGGAGTCCAGGGTGGACGCCGACGCGAGGGTGTGACCCTTCAGGTCGTCGATCACCTGGGCCACGATGTGGCGGTTCGAGCGAGTAACGACCAGACGGGGACGCTCCGCCGTACCGGCGATCCGCTTGCGGATCCGGATGTGACGGCGCTTGATCGCGGCGCGCTTGTAGGCGTCGCCCTTGAGGATCTTCTGCCCGTATGCCATGGCTTACTTACCCGCCTTTCCGACCTTGCGGCGGATGACTTCGCCCTCGTACTTGACGCCCTTGGCCTTGTACGGGTCGGGCTTGCGCAGCTTGCGGATGTTGGCCGCAACCTCGCCGACCTTCTGCTTGTCGATGCCCTCGACCGAGAAGCGGGTCGGGGACTCCACCTTGAAGGTGATGCCCTCGGGGGCCTCGACGGTGATCGGGTGGCTGTAACCGAGGGAGAACTCCAGGTTCGAACCCTTGGCGACAACGCGGTAACCGACACCGCTGATCTCGAGCTTCTTCACGTAACCCTGGGTCACGCCGGTGATCATGTTCGCCACCAGCGTGCGGGACAGGCCGTGCAGGGCCTTGCTCTGACGCTCGTCGTTGGGGCGGGTGACGTTCAGAACGCCGTCCTCACCCTTGGCGATGTCGATCGGCGCCACGACGGTGTGAGTCAGCGAACCCTTGGGGCCCTTGACCGAGACCGTACGGCCGTCGATGGTGACGTCCACGCCGGCGGGAACCGCGATGGGGAGCTTGCCGATGCGCGACATAGCTGTTTCCTCCGTTCCCTTCCGCTACCAGACGTAGGCGAGGACTTCCCCACCCACGCCCTTCTTGCCGGCCTGCTTGTCGGTGAGGAGCCCGTGCGACGTGGAGATGATCGCCACGCCGAGGCCGCCCAGCACCTTCGGCAGGTTGGTGGACTTCGCGTACACCCGGAGACCGGGCTTGGAGATCCGCTTGATGCCCGCGATGGAGCGCTCACGGTTCGGGCCGAACTTCAGCTCGAGAACGAGGTTCTTGCCGACCTCGGCGTCCTCGACCTTCCAGCCCGTGATGAAGCCCTCCTGCTGGAGGATCTCCGCGATGTGAGACTTGATCTTGGACGCCGGCATCGTCACGGAGTCGTGGTACGCCGAGTTCGCGTTCCGCAGACGCGTAAGCATGTCTGCGATCGGATCAGTCATGGTCATGAATTGGCCTTCGGCCTCTCTCGCCGGGGTTTCCTGGTGCGCCATCCCTCTCCCCGATCCGAGACGGGACGGGTGCGGCGCGGTGGACCTACGGCGTAGTAAGTCGTACGGGCGGCAGACGCCCAACCCCACAAGCCTAAGGCATGTGAGGACGGGCCTCTGCCGACCCAGATGCTTACCGAGAGTCTGAGTAACCCGGGATTACCGGATTACCAGGAGCTCTTGGTCACGCCCGGCAGCTCGCCGCGGTGAGCCATCTCACGAAGGCACACGCGGCACAGGCCGAACTTGCGGTAGACGGAGTGCGGACGGCCGCAGCGCTGGCAGCGGGTGTAGCCACGCACACCGAACTTGGGCTTGCGAGCAGCCTTAGCGATCAGAGCCTTCTTCGCCATCTCGCTCACGCCTCCTTGAACGGGAAGCCGAGGTGACGAAGGAGCGCGCGGCCCTCAGCGTCGTTGGTCGCCGTGGTGACCACGGTGATGTCCATACCCCGGACGCGGTCGATCTTGTCCTGGTCGATCTCGTGGAACATGACCTGCTCCGTGAGACCGAAGGTGTAGTTGCCACGGCCGTCGAACTGCTTGGGGGACAGGCCGCGGAAGTCGCGGATGCGCGGGAGCGCCAGCGACAGGGTGCGGTCCAGGAACTCCCACATGCGGTCGCCACGGAGCGTGACGTGGGCACCGATCGGCTGACCCTCGCGCAGCTTGAACTGCGCGATGGACTTGCGGGCCTTGGTGACGGCCGGCTTCTGACCGGTGATCGTGGTGAGGTCGCGGATGGCGCCCTCGATCAGCTTGGAGTCGCGGGCGGCGTCGCCCACACCCATGTTGACCACGATCTTGACGAGGCCCGGAACCTGCATGACGTTCTCGTAGGAGAACTCCTCACGCAGCTTGCCGGCGATCTCCTCGCGGTACTTCGTCTTCAGACGCGGAGTCGTGGTGGTAGCCATCAGATGTCCTCACCCGTCCGCTTGGCAACGCGGATCTTGTTGCCCTCGTCGTCGAAGCGGTAACCGACGCGCGTGACGACCTTGTTGCCGTCCTTCTCCACGACCAGCTGGACGTTGGAGACGTGGATCGGGGCCTCGGTGGTCACGATGCCGCCGGCCTGCGAACCGCGAGCGGTCGGCCCGGCCTTGGTGTGCTTCTTGACCCGGTTGACACCCTCGACCAGGACGCGGTCCTCGCGGGGGAAGGCCGCGATGACCTTGCCCTGCTTGCCCTTGTCCTTACCGGTGATGACCTGAACCAGGTCGCCCTTCTTGATCTTCATGCTCACAGCACCTCCGGCGCGAGGGAGATGATCTTCATGAACTTCTTCTCGCGCAGCTCACGGCCGACGGGGCCGAAGATACGGGTGCCGCGGGGGTCGCCGTCGTTCTTCAGAATGACGGCGGCGTTCTCGTCGAAGCGGATGTACGAGCCATCCGGACGGCGACGCTCCTTGACGGTGCGAACGATGACCGCCTTGACGACGTCACCCTTCTTCACGTTGCCACCGGGGATCGCGTCCTTGACGGTGGCGACGATGACGTCACCGATGCCCGCGTAGCGGCGACCGGAGCCACCGAGCACACGGATGCAAAGGATTTCCTTCGCACCAGTGTTGTCGGCGACGCGCAGTCGCGACTCCTGCTGGATCACGTCTATCTCCTGATTGTCTGCCGGTTCCCGGCAGGGGCCTCAGTACGAGGACCCCTGCCGAGCCTGGCGGAACTGACCTGCGTGGGTTTGCCCCGCAGGAATTACTTGGCCTTCTCGAGGATCTCGACGACGCGCCAGCGCTTCGTCGCGGACAGCGGCCGGGTCTCCATCAGGAGGACGCGGTCGCCGACACCGGCGGCGTTCTGCTCGTCGTGGGCCTTGAGCTTCTCGGTACGGCGGATGACCTTGCCGTACAGCGCGTGCTTGACGCGGTCCTCGACGGCGACGACGACGGTCTTGTCCATCTTGTCGCTGACGACCAGACCCTCACGGGTCTTGCGGAAGCCGCGGGCGGCCTTCGTCTCTTCAGTCACGTTGCTCTCGCTCATCAGGCGCTCTCCACCGTCTCGATGCCCAGCTCGCGCTCACGCATCAGGGTGTAGATCCGCGCGATGTCCTTACGGACGGCCTTCAGCCGGCCGTGGTTCTCGAGCTGACCCGTGGCCGCCTGGAAGCGGAGGTTGAACAGCTCTTCCTTGGCCTCGCGGAGCTTCGCGAGAAGCTCCTCGTTGCCCAGCTCGCGCAGCTCGGACGCCTTGGTACCGGCCGACATCACGCTTCACCTGCCTCGCGCTTGACGATCCGGCACTTCATCGGCAGCTTGTGGGCCGCACGGGTCAGCGCCTCACGGGCGATCTTCTCGTTGGGGTAGGACAGCTCGAACATGACCCGACCCGGGTGCACGTTCGCGATCCACCACTCCGGAGAACCCTTACCGGAACCCATGCGGGTCTCGGCCGGCTTCTTCGTGAGCGGGCGGTCCGGGTAGATGTTGATCCAGACCTTGCCGCCACGCTTGATGTGGCGGGTCATCGCGATACGGGCCGCCTCGATCTGGCGGTTGGTCACGTACGCCGGCGTGAGGGCCTGGATGCCGTACTCGCCGAACGCAACCTGCGTACCGCCCTTGGCCAGACCACGGCGCTTCGGGTGGTGCTGCTTGCGGTGCTTGACCCTACGGGGGATCAGCATGACGGTCAGGCCTCCGTTCCGGTGCTCTCAGCCGGAGCGGCAGCGGCGGGCGCCTCGGCCTTGGGGGCCTCGGCGGCCGGAGCCGACTGCTGCTGCGGCTTGCGCCCGCGACGCTCGCCACCGCGGCCACCACGGGCCGGGCGGTCGTTGCCACCACGTGCCGGGCGGTTGCCCGCACGGGCGGCGGCGTTCTCGGCGCGGACCTCGGCGATGTTCTTGACGTCGCCCTTGTAGATCCAGACCTTCACACCGATGCGGCCGAAGGTCGTCTTGGCCTCGAAGAAGCCGTAGTCCACGTTCGCGCGGAGCGTGTGCAGGGGCACACGGCCCTCGCGGTAGAACTCCGAGCGGGACATCTCGGCGCCGCCGAGGCGGCCACCGCACTGGATCTTGATGCCCTTGGCGCCGGCCTTCATCGCCGACTGCATGCTCTTGCGCATGGCACGGCGGAAGGAGACGCGGGAGGAGAGCTGCTCGGCGACGGCCTGGGCGACCAGCTGAGCGTCCGTCTCGGGGTTCTTGACCTCGAGGATGTTCAGCTGGACCTGCTTGCCCGTGAGCTTCTCGAGGTCACCGCGGATGCGGTCGGCCTCGGCGCCGCGGCGGCCGATGACGATGCCCGGACGAGCGGTGTGGATGTCCACACGCACGCGGTCACGGGTGCGCTCGATCTCGACCTTGGAGATGCCGGCGCGCTCCATGCCGGACGTCATCATCCGACGGATGGCGACGTCTTCCTTGACGTAGTCCTTGTACAGCTTGTCGGCGTACCAACGCGACTTGAAGTCGGTCGTGACACCGAGCCGGAACCCGTGCGGGTTTACCTTCTGGCCCATTACCGGGTTCCTTCCTTGCTGCTGACGACCACGGTGATGTGGCTGGTCCGCTTGCGGATCCGGTAGGCACGGCCCTGCGCGCGCGGCCGGAACCGCTTCAGGGTCGGACCCTCGTCGACGTACGCCTCGGAGATGTAGAGGCTGTCGGCGTCGGTGTGGTCGTAGTTGTGCGCGGCGTTGGCGATGGCGCTGTCCAGCACCTTGCCGACCGGCACGCTCGCGGCCTGCGGGGCGAAACGCAGGACCGCCTGAGCCTCCGTGGCATCCATGCCACGGATGAGGTCCACCACGCGGCGGGCCTTCATGGGCGTGACGCGGATGTACCGCGCCTGGGCCCTGGCTTCCATGGTTGTCCCTTCAGTGTTTGTCATGGTCTTTCACACCCCGCTGACTAGCGGCGCTTCGACTTCCGGTCGTCCTTGACGTGACCCCGGAAGGTGCGCGTCGGCGAGAACTCGCCGAGCTTGTGGCCGACCATGGACTCGGTGACAAACACCGGGATGTGGGTCTTGCCGTTGTGCACCGCGATCGTGTGGCCGAGCATCGCCGGGACGATCATCGAGCGACGGGACCAGGTCTTGATGACGTTCTTGGTGCCCGCTTCGTTCTGGGCGTCCACCTTCTTGATCAGGTGGTCGTCGACGAAGGGCCCCTTCTTCAAGCTACGAGGCATCTCAACCCGTCCTTAGCGCTTCTTGTTCGTCTTGCGGCGGCGGACGATGTACTTGTTCGACGCCTTCTTGGGCGAACGAGTACGGCCTTCCTTCTTGCCCCACGGTGACACGGGGTGACGACCACCGGAGGTCCGGCCCTCACCACCACCGTGCGGGTGGTCCACCGGGTTCATGACCACACCACGGACGGTCGGGCGAACGCCCAGCCACCGCTTGCGGCCCGCCTTGCCCCAGTTGATGTTCGACTGCTCGGCGTTGCCGACCTCGCCGACGGTGGCGCGGCAGCGCACGTCGACCAGGCGGATCTCTCCGGACGGCATGCGCAGGTGGGCCATCTGGCCCTCCTTCGCGAGCAGCTGCACGGAGGCGCCGGCGGAGCGGGCGAACTTGGCACCGCCACCGGGACGGAGCTCGATCGCGTGGATCGTGGTACCGACCGGGATGTTGCGGAGGGCCAGGTTGTTGCCCGGCTTGATGTCGGCCCCGGGACCGTTCTCGACGCGGTCACCCTGCTGCAGGTTGCGCGGGGCGAGGATGTAGCGCTTCTCGCCGTCGGCGTAGTGCAGCAGCGCGATGCGCGCGGTGCGGTTGGGGTCGTACTCGATGTGCGCGACCTTCGCCGGCACGCCGTCCTTGTCGTGACGACGGAAGTCGATCACGCGGTAGGCGCGCTTGTGTCCGCCACCCTGGTGGCGAACGGTCACACGACCGGCGTTGTTACGGCCGCCCTTGCTGTGCAGCGGGCGGACCAGCGACTTCTCCGGCGTGGACCGCGTGACCTCGACGAAGTCGGCGACGGAGGAGCCACGGCGGCCCGGCGTCGTCGGCTTGTACTTGCGGATTCCCATTTCTCAGTCCTCGTCCGATATTCGGACGATCCGGACCTCCGTCAGGAGGTCGGACCGCCGAAGATGTCGATACGGTCGCCCTCGGCAAGGGTCACGATCGCGCGCTTGCTGTCGGCACGCTTGCCGAAGCCCGTGCGGGTCCGCTTGCGCTTGCCCTGGCGGTTGATCGTGTTGACCCCGGTGACCTTGACCGAGAAGACCGCCTGGACGGCCTCCTTGATCTCGGTCTTGTTGGAGCCCGGCGCGACGATGAACGTGTACTTGTTCTCGTCGAGGAGCGCGTAGCTCTTCTCGGACACGACCGGCTTCAGCAGCACGTCACGGGGGTCCGTGAACGCCTTGCTCGCCGGGGTGACGACGGTGTTCTTGCCTTCGGCGGCGTGCCGACGCGCCTTCTTGACGCGCGCTTCCTTGGCCTTCTTCGCGGCCTTGGAGGCGATAGCGGGGTGACGGATAGCCATCAGGCCTCGCTCCCTTCGGTGTCATTGGCCTTCGGGCCGGACACGAAGGACTCGAAGGCGGCCTGGGTGAAGACCACGTCGTCCGAGACGAGAACGTCGTACGTGTTCAGCTGGCCCGGCTCCAGGATGTGGACCTGGGGCAGGTTGCGGGCGGACAGCCACGCGGCCTCGTCGGCGCGCTCGACGACCAGGAGCAGGTTCTTGCGCTCGCTGATCTTGCCGAACAGGCCCTTGGCGGCCTTGGTGCTGGGGGTCTCGCCCTCGACCACGCCGGAGACGACGTGGATGCGGTTGTGACGCGCCCGGTCGGTGAGGGCGTGACGCAGAGCGGCAGCCTTCATCTTCTTCGGGGTGCGCTGCGAGTAGTCGCGCGGCACGGGACCGTGCACGACGCCACCACCGGCGAACTGCGGCGCGCGGGTCGAGCCCTGACGGGCGCGGCCGGTGCCCTTCTGGCGGTACGGCTTCTTGCCACCGCCGCGGACTTCGCCACGGGTCTTGGTCTTGTGCGTGCCCTGGCGGGCAGCGGCCAGCTGTGCGACGACGACCTGGTGGATCAGCGGGATGCTGACCTTCTCGACGTCGAAGATCTCCGCGGGGAGCTCGACGGTACCGGCCTTGTCGCCCGCCGGCGAAAGGATGTCAACAGTGCTCATCGGTTACCTCAGGCCCCCTTGGCCGCGGTGCGGACCAGGACGAGGCCGCCGTTCGGACCGGGAACCGCGCCCTTGATGAGCAGCAGACCCTTCTCCGCGTCAACGGCGTGGACGGTCAGGTTCTGGGTGGTGACCCGCTCGTTGCCCATACGGCCGGCCATGCGGAGGCCCTTGAACACGCGGCCCGGGGTGGCGCAGCCACCGATGGAACCGGGCGAGCGGTGCTTGCGCTGGGTGCCGTGTCCGGCGCCGAGGCCCTTGAAGTTGTGACGCTTCATGACACCGGCGAAGCCCTTGCCCTTGCTCTTGCCGGTCACGTCGACCTTGATGCCGGCCTCGAAGACCTCGGCGGTGACTTCCTGGCCGAGCGTGTACTCGGAGGCGTCGGCCGTGCGGATCTCGACGAGGTGGCGGCGGGGGGTGACGTCGGCCTTGGCGAAGTGACCCTTGAGGGGCTTGTTCACCTTGCGCGGGTCGATCTCGCCGAACGCGATCTGGACGGACTCGTAGCCGTCGACGTCGTTCGTACGGACCTGGGTGACGACGTTGGGGCCGGCCTTGACGACGGTGACCGGAACAACACGGTTGTTCTCGTCCCACACCTGCGTCATGCCGAGCTTCTCGCCCAGGATGCCCTTGATCTGCTTGGTCATCTCTCAGATCACCGGCCTCAGAGCTTGATCTCGATGTCGACACCGGCCGGGAGGTCGAGTCGCATCAGAGAGTCAACGGTCTTGGGGGTCGGGTCGAGGATGTCGATCAGGCGCTTGTGCGTGCGCATCTCGAAGTGCTCGCGCGAGTCCTTGTACTTGTGCGGCGACTTGATGACGCAGTACACGTTCTTCTCAGTGGGCAGCGGCACCGGGCCCGCGACCGACGCACCAGTACGGGTCACCGTCTCGACGATCTTCTTCGCCGAGCTGTCGATGACCTCGTGGTCGTAGGCCTTGAGCCGGATGCGGATCTTCTGTCCCGCCATGGCTACTTCGTAGTCCTGTCTCTCGTAACGCTCTGGAACCCGGCAGTTCCTTGCTGCTGCCCTCCCCCTCCGACCCACGCGGTCGGGCGTGTCGCACTCCCGCTGACACAGATGCCCCTTGTTCGAACATCCCTGCTGGGGGAAGTGCGGGCCCTTCCGGAACCGCGGACCGGGAGCGAGAGGCCCACCGGGCGCCTGGCCGGTACCCCGCTGACACTTCCCGGAAGATTCCCGTACGTCCGCCCCTGATCAGGAGCGACGAGTACTGTGGGACTCGCTTCCGGTCCCCCCGGCGGGAGGCGCGCAGCATCGGCACTCGACCGAGCAACCCCGCTAGTCTGCCATACGGGGCGTGCCGCTGGCCAATCGAGCCGGAGAGAATACCCCGGGGGTGACGGAGATCAAACCCGGGCCCTTGCGGATGCGTCCTCCTCCTTCGGCGGCCCCACCGCCGCTACAACCACTCCCCGCCGTCGTCCTCCGCTTCGGCTGAGCTGTCGCGCACCACCACGACCAGTTGCACGGGCGCGTCCGTGTCGTCGTGCTTGACTCCGGCCAGGACGACCTTGCCGGAGATCCGCCACGCGGTGTGGTCGATGTAGTCCGCGCCGTCGGTCAGGTCGTCGTCGACGCGCTGCAGCCGATCTCCGGGTACACCGGCTTCCAACTGGGCGACAAGCCCGGGAAGCTCCGCGGTGGCCGCGTCGTAGAGCTCGTCGATGTAAGTGTCCGGATCCGACCACTCCTCATCGACGTCTCGGTGCCAGACGGTGAACTCCAGCTGCACCACGGGCCCCGGGCCCTGGATCCATGCATGAGCATCGGCTCGCCGCCATGTCGTCGCCCACTCCTTCGCCGGATTCTTGCGCTCACCCGTCCAGCCCGCGGCGTCGAGAACGGCCGCCGCCGCCAGTCCCGTGAGCCGGTCGAGCTCGGCCAGCTGCCGCACTTCCGCGCCTACGTCGAGCATGGGCGCCACTCGGGAAGCGAAGACAGGAAGGACTCCACCTCGTCCCGGACGTAGCGTGAGGGGTCGCCGAGCGCCCCAACGGCCGCCTTCACCTCATGAGCCAGTTCGGGCGACTGTTCCCACACCTGCGGCCTCCGGGTCACGACGGCGTACAGCAAGTCGTCGTCGTACCAGCCTCCGGCGGCCTGCGACGGGTCAGGGCAGCGCTGCCCTTCGAGCTGTTCAAGGGACTGTGCGGGATCAGCTTGCCGGGGCACCGACGGCATCCTCTCGTAGTGATCTGGCGGCGAATCGGTCGACTCAGGGGCGGTGGTGCTCCAGGAAGCCGTCGATCACGCCGGGCGGGTTGACGGCCTCGGTGGCCTCCACCTCCCAGCCGGGGCGGTCCATGTCGAAGAGGACGACGGGCAGCGCCCTGCCGAAGACTCGACGCAGGCAGCCGTCGGCGTGCAGGCTACGGGCGGCGGCGGCACAGGCGATGTCGAACGCGTGTACGAGCCGATCGCCACGTTCCTCGTCCTCCTCCTCGTCCTCCTCGTACCAGAGTCCCTCCGCCTCGGCCTCGGCCAGGTGGAGTGCGCTGCCGGTCCGGTCCTCGGGGACGTGGCCGACCCTCGCGAACCCCTCCAGCGGCCAGTACGCGTACTCCCAGGCGGCCGTTCCCTCGTGCGAGCACTCGTGGGCCAGCACCCGACGGACCTCACGACGCGTGTTGTAACCGACGGCGACGTAGGGAAACCGGGGGTCCTGGTCGACGTGGTCGACGCGGAGGGACACGACGTAGATGTCGGGACGAAGTCCAGCCGGAAACGCTTCGACCAGGTGCCGCACGCCACGGACGACATGCTCCTGGAAGCATGCCGCGGCCGTTTCGGGAGGCATGTCAGAAGCCCCAAGGGTCGGGATGGGGCTTGTGTGAGGGGTCCTCCGACCAGATGAGGCGGGCTTCCAGGTCCGCGCCCAAGATCTCCCGAAGGCGTTCGACGGCCCACCCGTTCCACTGCACGGCTCCTGGGAACTCCGGCACCCGAAAAGCGGGTAGCGCGGCGGGCACGGCTTCGGGCAGGAAGATCGTCGTCTTCATCTGGCCCGTCCCCCTCTTCGGCTTGGACGACCGGCGCCGATCGACACAGTCGATGACCTTCTCCGCCAGGAACAGGAGGTAGTCGGGCTCGGCATCCGGGTCGCTGCCTTCCGGGAAGACCGGAAGGTACCGTCCCGCCGTCGACAACTCGTCCGCGAGGAGCATGGCGACGCGATGGCTGAACACGGGGGCTCCGGGATACGCGCACGGGAACTCCGCCGGCCGCAGCCGCGGATTGCCGACCCACTCCGCGGTGAACGACTCCGGGAGGTCCGCGCGGTCCCCGGTGCGCAGCCAGCGGATCAGCCCGCGGTGGGCGTACTCCTCCAGGGACAGGGCCCGGAAGTCTCCCAGGCTCGGCATCAGACGGTAGACCGCGAGGGGCCCACCGAGGCGGTCAGTGGTCATCACGCCGTCCAAACCGCGCCAGGCCCCGGTGCGCCGGTGGCCAGCTCCCCCTCGACCTGGCGACCGATGCCGCGCAGCTCCCGACGGAGCTGGGCGCGGATGGCACGGACACCCATTCCCTGGTCCACGCCATCACGCACGACCTGTTCGAGGTGTTGGTTGACTCGGCGCAGGAAGGGCTCACGGTGGGTGTAGTTGTGGGGCGACGGGTGACCGAGCGGGATTCCGTTGGCCGCGTCGTTGACATCGACTCCATACCTCTCCAGCAGTGCACGACTGCGGGCTCCGGGTACCCAGTGGCCCGCAGTGCCTCCGGACGGAACGATATGGGCAGCGGCATGGCCGCGCGGAACCTGGCGCCCCTCGAGCCTCATGTTCCTCCGCAGTCTCCGTGCGTTCTGCCGACACGTGAGAAGGCCCAGGTAGTCGATCCAGAGCAGCGGGTTCAGGGCGTAGCGGTACGGATTCGGGCCGGCCTCCGTCCCCAAGGGGTCGGGACTGATATAGGCCCCCGTCGCCGGGTCGTACAGCCGGAAATAGTTGTGGTGGAGCCCTGTCTCCTCGTCGAAGTACTGCCCGGGAAAGCGCAGCGGCGTGTACGCCGTGGCGTCCGGGTCGGGGGCAGTGAGTCCCCAGAGTGTGCCCTTGGAGCGCCACACGAGGTCGCCCTCTTCGGAGACGAGCTCAGTCGGCGTACCGACGAGATCGGTGACGACGGCAAAGAACCGTTCGTCGACGACTTCCTGAGGGGCGTGGGCCAGTGTGACGCGTTCGGTCTGCGCGACGGGGCGCACTCCTTCGCGGTCCCAGGTGAGCGAGTGCTCCTCCGGACCGTCGTGCGTGCGCGTGCTCTGCTCCACCAGGTGCGGGCCGTCCCAGGTGAAGCGGGTCTCCTCCACCACCGTCGTTCCGTCGGTGTCCATGCGGAACTTCGCGACGCGGCGCCCGAGGGAGTCGTATCGGTAGCGCCACAGCGTCCCGTCGGGCGTGACTACGGAGATCAGGCGGTCCTCGGCGTCCCAGGTGTAACGCCAGACGTCGGGTTTGCGGGAGAGACGGATCTTACGGCGAATGGTCACGCGGCCCGCCGCGTCGTACTCGTAGCGGACCGAACCGGCTCGCAAGACCCGGTGACCCGAGTGTTCGCGCTCCCCGCGCTCTTCCGGGACGGGCTGCCCCTCGGGCCACGACGCCCAGGTCTGGTTGCCCGCCTCGTCGTACGCGTAGGTCTCGGTCCAGTCCGGCGCGCGGACGGCGGTGACGCGTCCCATCGTGTCGACGTCGAACGTGCGCCGTCCGGCTCCCTGTTCGTCCAGCGCCGTCACGCAGCCGTCGGCCCGGTAGGTGTACGTCTGCTGCTTGAGGGGCCTGGCCGGCGGCGCGCCGGACACCGTCTGGCCCGTGAGACGGTCCTCGGTGTCCCAGGACTGCGCGAGGACGAGGCCGGACCGTCCCAGCCGCCGCGTGGTCTCCCGTCCGGCGGCGTCGTACGAGGAGACCAGGGCCCGTCCGGAGGCGGTGAGAACGGTGCGGTTGCCCGCCGCGTCGTATGCGTAGCGGGTGGTGACTCCGCTCGGCGTCGTACGGCGCGTCCGCCGGCCGAGCCCGTCGTACTCCGTCGTAGTCGCGCGCCCGTCGATCGATTCGCTCGTGATGCGTCCGGCGGCGTCGTAGACGTAGCCGAGCGTGGCGTCCGCTCCGGTGGCGCCGAGGAGCCGACCGGCGGCGTCGTGGGTGAAGACGGTCGTGGCCGAGTCGTCGACCGTCTTCTCCACCTGGTTGCCCACGCTGTCGTAGCGGAAGGCCGTCGTCTGACCCAGCGGGTTGGTACGGCTGAGCAGTTGCCCGGCCGCGTCGTACACGTACGTCAGCGTCCGGCCCTCGAAGTCCGTCTCCGCGACCAGTCGGCCTGCCGCATCGTGCACGTAGTCCCAGGTGGCTCCTCGCGGACCACCGACCTGGACGAGACGCAGCTCGGTGTCGTGGACGAAGTCGTACCGGGCGCCGTCGGATGTCGTCCGGGACGTCAGCAGGTCGAACGGGCCATAGGTGAAGCGGGTGACCTGGCCCAGCGCGTCGGTGTGGGCGACGCAGTTTCCCTCGCCGTCGTAGGTCCAGTGTTCACCGTTGCCGTCCGGGTCGCGCCGGGATGCCTGATGGCCCTCGATGGTCCAGGTCGTCACGGTGGTCGAACCCAGGGGATCGGTGACGGTGGCACTGCGGCCGAAGGTGTCGTAGGTGTAGTGCCAGACGGATCCGAGCGGGTCCGTCGCGGACAGTGGCTGCCCGGCCGCGTTGTTGGTGAAGGACTGCACCGCTCCCAGTTGGTCGGTGAGAGAGGTGAGGGCACCCGTCCTGTCGTGGGTGAACGTCACGGTCGATCCGTCGGGTTGGGTCACGGCCGTGCAGTTGCCCCGGTCGTCCCACTCCTGGCGGACCACTGACCCGTCGTAGCCGGTCAGCTCGACGAGAAGGTTGAGCTCGTTGAATCGCGCGGTGGAGGTGGAGCCGTCGGGCAGGTGGATGGCTTCGAGATTCCCGGCCGCGTCCCACTCCATCCGGGTGGTCCGGCCCAGCGGGTCGGTACGGGAGACGAGTTGATCGCGCCGGTTCCATTCCTGCCGGACCACGTGCCCCAGCGAATCCGTCTCGGCGACCAGTTGGAAGGCATCGTTGAACTGGTAGACCGTGATGTGGCCCAGCGAGTCGACGGCGGTGGTGCGGTGCGCCTCGTCGTCATAGGTGAACGTGTAGTCCAGGAACCCGTTGGTCCCCTGGCCGGCGGTGCAGCGTCCGGCGTCGTCGTAGGCGAAGCGGTACCAGGCTCCGTTCCGGTCCTCCCAGCGCGTCATGCGGCGACGCTCGTCGTAGTAGAAGCGCAGCGGGAGACCCGAGGAGTTGATGACCGAGGCGAGGTTGCCGACCGTGTCGTAACCGTAGCGGATCAGAACGGGCCGTTCCGGATCGCTGTCCAGGGACAACGCTGTGATCCTGCCGCTTTCACAGGTCACGCCGATGCGGTATCCGCCGTGGTGTGCGATCTCCTCCGGAGTGCCGTCGGCCGTGTACGAGACCCTGATCGTGTTGTCGTTGCGGTCCCTGATGGCCATGAGCGGGAGTTCGGCGGGCGGGCACTGCGGCAGGGGCCGGAAGACCATGGTCCGCCCGTCCTCGGGACGGTGCACGGTGACCTCGCCCTCGGGAGTGCCGTCCCAGGCCATGGGCCACGGCGGGCCCTCGACCGGGAGTACGGGCACGTCGGGCTCCGGAACCGGGTAGGTAAGGATCATTCCGTCCTCGGCCACGTAGCGCACCCCGGACGGGTCCAGGACGAGACGCTGGTCGAGTGTCGTGGTCCAGGTCCGTCCGAGCAGCCGCCCACCCTGAGTGCCGGTGCGGTAGTGCCGTTCGAAGAGCAGCGGCAGCATCCCGTCCAAGGACACATCGGTCGCCGACATGACCATCTCGCCGGTGGCCATGTCGACCGGGTCGCCGCGCGTCAGCAGCTTCTTCATCTGCCGGCCGAGCGACCGAGTGCTCCTGCCCAGCCCCTTCACACCGAGAGCCATGCCTTTGAGCCCGGTCTTGCCCAGTGCCTTCGCGCCCTTGGCGAGTCCGCCCAGCGTGGTCAGGCCCTTCATGCCGGGTATGCAGTCCAGGGCAGCGAGCCCCACGTCCCACAGGGACGCTTGCCCCTTGCTGTATTTGTAGAGCGTGTCGGCCAGGACGACGAGGGCGGCGACCAGCACGATCGCGCCGAGGATCGGGCCGCCGATGATCATCGCGACGATGCCGACGACCGCGACGACGACCTTGCAGACGGCGACGATCTCGTCCCAGTTGTCGGTGAACCAGTCGCCGACCTCCTCCCACCAGGAGCGGTTCTGGATGCCGGCGTCCGACGCCTCGTCGATCTTCGTCTTGGCCTCGCGGGCCGCGTCCTCGCGCATCTTGCGCGCGTCCTCGGCCATCTTCTTCGCCGCGTCCAGCGCGCTCTGCGCGTCGTTCACGGCCGACTGGGCGTTGGTCTGGGCGGTCTTGGCGTGCTGGACGTCGCGGGTGGCGGCGCGGACCTTCGCCTCGTCGGGCTTGTCGGCGTCCGACTTGCTGCCGGTCGGGTCGTCCTTGTACTTGTCGGCCTCCTTCGACGCCCGCGTCACCCAGGACTCGGCCGAGGACAGCCTCGACTGGGCGGAGGTGAGGTCCTCGCGGGCCTCACGCGCCTTGCGCAGCGCCTTGTCCGCCAGGGCCTGCGCCCGCTCCAGCTTCGGCCAGAAGTCGGCGAGGGCGTCGCCGCACATGCCGTAGGACTTCTCGAGCTTCTTCAGGTTCTTCGGTACGCCGGAGAACTCCTCCTTGAAGACGGTGGCCGACTTGCCCGCCCACTCCTCGAGCGCGCCATCCCCCGCCATGCCCTTCACCAGACGCAGCGCCTCGGACACGTCGTCGGCGAAGTCGTGCAACGTCTTCGCGAGCGTGCGCACCCGCTGCGGATCACCGGGGGTCGGGTCCTTGTCCAGGTCCAGGACATGCCAGTCACTCGGCCTGTGGCCCGCCATTCCGCAACCCCCGTCAGCTCACGCCTCTCCGTACGCACAGGTGAACTTACAAGGCACGGACGTTCGATGAGAACGCCGCCGATGCAGGCGCGGCGGAGTCGGTCAGTGCCACACGTCCGGGTTCAGGGCCGCCGCGACCCGGTCGGCTCCCGTGGTGACGGTCAGGTCGGGTCGGCGTACACGGTGCGCGATCCTGTCGGAATCGAAGTCGCGGAACTCGAAGTGGAAGTGCTCGGAGAGGGCGGGGCGGTCCGCAGGGATTCCGTCGAGGTCCGCCGGCGCGTTGGCACGGTCCGCGCCCTGGCAGAGGACCGAGACGAAGAGGGGGAAGTGCTCCGCGTCCAGGATCAGATCGGCGTCGTGGAGGACGACCACGACCCCGACACCACCCGTGACCGCTCCGCACAGGTCGCTCAGGCAGTCGACCAGGGCGTCCCAGTTGGCGCCGTAGTAGCCGGGGAATCCGAGAGTCTCCGCGAAGGATCGGTGGATCCCCTGCTCGGTCACCAGGGTGCCGGAGTCGAGATGGTGGACGCGTCCTCCTGCGGCTTCCAGGTCCGCGGCCCTCGCGCGGAACGAACGTGCGCCGGTGGGGCCGAAGACCACGAAGGGCGCTGGGCGGGACACCGCGGGACGGGTGCGTGGAGTACGCGAGCTCATCGTCTGCGCGCCGCCCGCCGGGCGTCCGTCACCGCGCAGGCGCAGTGATCCGCCGACGTCCAGAACGGCGAGTCCTTCGCGGGGGCCGGGTGGACCGGCAGTCGGGAGAAGTCGATGTGCGCGTCGGCGTCCGGGTCGCCGGTCGGGAGACGGCCGTGCTCGTCCCGGCCGTAGTAGGCGGGCAGGGCCCAGAATTCCGGGTGTTCGTGGCACATGAGGTCCGGGTACGGGCCGATCTCCAGCTTCGCGTACTGCCGGTTGATCCTCGCGACGGCCTCCGCGCGGGAGATGCCGCAGCGTTCGACGAGTACGTCCGCCATCTCCCGGAAGTACCCCAGCATGCCCTCGTCCAGGTCGAGTACGAACTCCTCGGTCACGGGCTTCGCCCCTCTCCTCAGTCCACGAAGCGGAACGTCGACGTGATCGCGTCGAAGATGTCGAAGAAGGAGTCGGCGAGGTCGAGGACCTGGCTGCTGCCGGCGACCAGGGCGACCTTGCCCTCCTGGCCGGGGACGGGGATGTACGTCTGCATCAGGACGGCGCGGACCGTGCGGTTGAGGGCGTCGCCGGGGACGGGGACGTCCTCGATGCCCTGGGTGCGGGCGGCCGGGCCCACGCCGGGGATGTCGACCGTCGTCACCTTGCGCCAGGAGTCGCCGGGCTTCTTCGCCTCCTTGACGGCGAGCCGGGCGGCGATCGCGGCCGGGTCGGTGGGGAGGGGGTCGCCGGTGGACGTGCGGCCGCCGACCAGCGACACCGTCACCGAGCCGGTGATCGGGGTGTCGCCGCCGAAGCTCTCCGCCATGCAGCCGCAGTACAGCGCGCCCGACTTCCACGCGTCGGACGCCGCCTTCTGGAGGAAGGTGACGTAGGCGGAGCGGGAGGGCCGCAGCTCGGGGTGTTGGCGTATGCGGTCGTCGACCATGCGGCGGATCGAGTCGTCGCGGGACTCCGGGCGTACGTCGAACTCCCACCAGGTCTCCGGGACCTTGATCCGGAATCCGCCGCGCTCGACGGTCAGTGCCTCCGTGTAACGGGCCATGCGGGCCATCGTCCCATTGGCCCGGTGCGGCGGGCGCGGGGCCGGTCGCACGGACCCGGTACGGGAGAGGTGAGTACAGACAATCGTTCACCCGGCGGGAGAGAAATCTACAGTGGTCGCTGTAGACATTCGGCGGTCGTCGGGGTTACCGTGGAGATGTAGACGAGAAGTCCGTGAGGCGTGGCAGAGACGGACTGCCCGCATGCAGGAAGGTCGGCCGTGCAGTAGGCCGACGGATGGTGTTAGAAATCCCTCGGGGCCTTGGTGCCGTACGGCACCAAGGCCCCTCGACGCATTCCTCCGACCCGGCTCCCCTACGCAGTTCCCCGACGAAGGTGCAGATGACCGCAGACACACCGCTCGACCGCATCGATGACGACGACTACCCCGCCTACACCATGGGACGGGCGGCCGAGATGCTGGGCACCACCCCGGCCTTCCTGCGGGCGCTCGGCGAAGCCCGGCTGATCACGCCGCTGCGCTCGGAGGGCGGGCACCGCCGCTACTCCCGCTACCAGCTCCGTATCGCCGCCCGCGCCCGGGAGATGGTCGACCAGGGGACCGCCATCGAGGCGGCTTGCCGCATCATCATCCTGGAGGACCAGCTGGAAGAGGCCCGGCGCATCAACGAGGAACTGCGACGCGGGAAGGCAGGGGCCTCGGGGGGCGGGACGGGGAAAGACCGTACCGCCGAGTAGCCCGCCGCCTCTCGGTCGGACCGCGTGGACCGGTACATTGCGGTTTCATGCCGAAGCCTGACGAGCTGATCGTTGACATCGCCGCCCTCGTGGAGTCCGGGCGGAGCAGCCGGATGTCCCTGACCGTGGTCACCGACGGTGCCGTGATCACCGGTCGCCTGGCCCCCGAGGCCGTGTGGCGGCAGCGGGTGTCCGAAGTACTGACGGGCTCCACGGACCTGGCCGAGTTCTCCGCCGTCTTCGACGGTCCCGCGCGCAAGGACGGGCCACCCACCCACCTGCACTTCCACGTCGCCCGCATTCTCCAGGGGACGATGGGCATCCCCGAGACCGGCGGTATGTACCGCGTGGCGATCGAGGACGTCAGCGCCTGGACCGTCGGCGATTTCAGCTACTCCGACCAGTGACCCGTCCCCGCGCCCGATAGCGGCGCGGAACGCGGTGAGGGCCCACCGGCAGACCGGTGGGCCCTCACTGTTTCGTCCTGCCGCTCAGAGGCCGGCGCAGGTCCCGGCGACGTCGCGCAGGCGGAGCCGGTCCGTGTATCCGACACCGGCGCGCACGGCGGTGAGCCGGTCCCGGGTGACCAGGCCGGTGCGCCGGCCGTCCTCGTCACAGACGGCGAGGTGGGCCGTGCGGGCGGCGGCCATGACGGACAGGGCCACCTCGACGGTCATGTCGGCCCAGACCTGTGGCCCGGTCACGTCCACGGTGTCGGCGACCGTCCTGGGCGCGCCGTGGGCGCGCGGGGAGCCGGGGTGCGTCTGGAGCAGCGTCAAGAAGTTCCTCCTGCGGTGAGCGGGTCGGCGGGCCGGTCGGGCGGGCCCTAGGCCGCGGAGTCGGTGGCGGTGCGCCGGGCGGGTACCCGGCGGGCCGCCGCGGGGCCGCGTCGGCCGCGTGAGGCGGCGCGCCGCTTGGGGCGCTCCACGACCGGCGCGGTGATGACGACCGGGACGCCGGAGGGGGTCTGGGCGCCGGTGATGCGGTGCAGGGCCTCCGCGCCGGCGCGGACCTGGGTGATCTGCGGCACGATGCCGGCCGTCGCCATGAGGCGCGTCATGGCGCGGCGCTGGTTCGGGGTGACCAGGGTGACGACGCTCCCCGACTCGCCGGCGCGGGCCGTGCGGCCGCCGCGGTGGAGGTAGTCCTTGTGGTCGGTCGGGGGGTCGACGTTGACGACGAGGTCCAGGCTGTCGACGTGGATGCCGCGCGCCGCGACGTTGGTCGCCACCAGCACGGTGACGTGCCCGGTCTTGAACTGCGTCAGCGTACGGGTGCGCTGCGGCTGCGACTTGCCGCCGTGCAGTGCGGCGGCCCGCACCCCGCTGTTCAGGAGGTGCTCGGTGAGGCGGTCGACCGCGTGCTTGGTGTCCAGGAACATGAGCACCCGGCCGTCGCGGGCGGCGATCTCGGTGGTGGCCGCGTGCTTGTCGGCGCCGTGGACGTGCAGCACATGGTGCTCCATCGTCGTGACCGCGCCCGCCGAGGGGTCGACGGAGTGCACGACGGGGTCGCTCAGGTAGCGGCGCACGAGCAGGTCGACGTTGCGGTCGAGGGTGGCGGAGAACAGCATCCGCTGGCCGTCGCGGCGCACCTGGTCGAGGAGTTCGGTGACCTGCGGCATGAAGCCCATGTCGGCCATCTGGTCGGCCTCGTCCAGGACGGTGACCCGCACCTGGTCCAGTCGGCAGTCGCCGCGCTCGATGAGGTCCTTGAGGCGTCCGGGGGTGGCGACGACGATCTCGGCGCCGCCGCGCAGCGCCGACGCCTGCCGGCCGATCGACATTCCGCCGACCACCGTGGCCAGCCGCAGCCGCACGGAGCGGGCGTACGGGGTGAGCGCGTCGGTGACCTGCTGCGCCAGCTCACGCGTCGGTACGAGGACCAGTCCCAGCGGCTGCCGGGGTTCGGCCCGTCGCCCGGCCGTACGGGCCAGCAGGGCCAGCCCGAAGGCGAGGGTCTTCCCGGATCCGGTGCGGCCCCGGCCGAGGACGTCGCGGCCGGCGAGGGAGTTCGGCAGGGTCGCGGCCTGGATCGGGAACGGCACGGTCACGCCCTGGGCGCCGAGTGCGGCCAGCAGCTCCGCGGGCATGTCCAGCTCGGCGAAGTCCGCCGCGGCGGGCAGCGCCGGGGTGACGGTCTCGGGGAGGGCGAACTCGCCCTGGGGTGCGGGCCGGCGGCCCCGGCCGCCCTGTGCGCGGTTCGGCCCGCCGGTACGGCTCGGGGGCGGGGAGCCGAATCGCCCGCCGTTCCGGCCCGGGACGGCGGCGCCGTTCCGGGTGCGGGCGTAACGGTCGTTCGTGCGTGTGCGGTTCATGCTGAACCTTCCTCGATACGGCACGTATCAAGGAATTCCCGCAGCAGGAGCGCAGGGGGAAACGCAAGAACGAACCGAATGGAACGGGAATCCCTCTTCACGAGTCAATGGATTCCGCGCTGTCGCTCCGCAGTGGGATTCACCACGGAACATGAATACAGCTGGGGCCCGCACCCCGAAGGATGCGGGCCCCAGCTGCGAGGCGCGCCCGGAGGCACGCCGGAAAATCAGGCGACGACGATGTTCTCGGCCGTCGGGCCCTTCTGGCCCTGCGCGATGTCGAAGCTCACCTTCTGGCCTTCGAGCAGCTCGCGGAAGCCCTGGGCGGCGATGTTCGAGTAGTGGGCGAACACATCGGCGCCGCCACCGTCCTGCTCGATGAAGCCGAAGCCCTTTTCCGCGTTGAACCACTTCACGGTGCCAGTAGCCATGTCTTGCTCTCCTTCGGGGCAGTGCATCGGCGCCCGCACTTTACGGACGCCGTGTCGCCGCGATGATTACCCCGACCGGAAAAGAAAGACCGGTGTCAAAAAACTTCGGGAACCACAACTGCAACTGATATCGACAGTAGCACGTTGCGGCGGCCCGTGCATGCTCCGTAATTACACTCCGGTGCGGGCGGCAGGGAAACTGTCCGCCCGTTCCGTGAAATCCTCACCTCGCGGCTGCAGATTTCGGGTCCCGGAATTCGACGGATTCGTCAGATGACACCCTGCGCCAGCATCGCGTCCGCCACGCGCTCGAAGCCCGCGATGTTCGCGCCGGTGACGTAGTCGCCGGGGGCGTCGTAGCGCTCGGCGGTCTCGTGGCAGGTGGTGTGGATGTCGTTCATGATGTGCGTCAGCTCCTCCTCGACGCGCGCCGCCGACCAGGAGGTACGGGCGTGGTTCTGCGCCATCTCCAGGGCGCTGACCGCGACACCGCCCGCGTTGGCCGCCTTGCCGGGGCCGAAGGCGACGCCGGCCTTCTGGAGCAGGTGGACGGCCTCGGGGGTCGCCGGCATGTTGGCGCCCTCGGAGACCGCCTTGACGCCGTTGCGGATCAGGGTGGCGGCGTCGTTCTCGTCGAGTTCGTTCTGCGTGGCGGAGGGGAGGGCGATGTCGGCCGGGACGTCCCAGACGCGGCCGCCGGGCACGAAGCGGGCCGAGGCGCCCCGGCGCTCCGCGTACGCGTCGACCCGACCGCGCTCGACCTCCTTGATCTGCTTGAGCAGGTCGAGGTCGATGCCCTTCTCGTCGACGACGTAGCCCGAGGAGTCCGAGCAGGTGACGGCGTTGGCGCCGAGGGCGGCCAGCTTCTCGATGGTGTAGATCGCCACGTTGCCGGAGCCCGAGACGACCGCGGTCTGGCCCTCCAGGTCCTCACCGCGCTCGCGCAGCATCGCCGCCGCGAAGAGGACGTTGCCGTAGCCCGTCGCCTCGGGGCGGATCAGCGAGCCGCCCCAGCCCTGGCCCTTGCCGGTGAGGACGCCGGCCTCCCAGCGGTTGGTGATGCGGCGGTACTGGCCGAAGAGGTAGCCGATCTCCCGGCCGCCGACGCCGATGTCACCGGCCGGGACGTCGGTGTGCTCGCCGATGTGCCGGTACAGCTCCGTCATGAAGGACTGGCAGAACCGCATGACCTCCGCGTCGCTGCGCCCGTGCGGGTCGAAGTCGCTGCCGCCCTTGCCGCCGCCGATGCCGAGGCCGGTCAGGGCGTTCTTGAAGATCTGCTCGAAGCCCAGGAACTTGATGACGCCCAGGTTCACGGACGGGTGGAAGCGCAGACCGCCCTTGTACGGGCCCAGCGCGCTGTTGAACTCCACCCGGAAGCCCCGGTTGACGTGGACGCGGCCCTGGTCGTCCTGCCACGGCACCCGGAAGATGACCTGGCGCTCGGGCTCGACCAGCCGCTCGATGAGGCCCGGCTCCGCGTACTCGGGGCGGGCCGCGATCACCGGCGCGAGCGTTTCCAGGACCTCGTGGGCGGCCTGGTGGAACTCGGGCTGGGCCGGATTGCGGTGTTCGATCTCGGTGAGCAGGTGGTCGAGCGCGGTCCTGGTCTCGCTACGCGTCGTCACGGGGGCCCTTTCTGGCACGGCTGACACCGGAGACCGGCGATGCCCCCGGAGGAGGGGTGGGGCCTGGATCCGGTCGGTCCGGTGGTGGGCGCTCGGCGCCGTTGCCGCGCGCGGGACACTTCAGTGTTACGCCCATGTAAACGTCCTGGCCAGCACTCGGTGCCCCGCGCGACCACTATGTGAGACCGCGCTTTCGTATATCGGGGGTTTTCATGATGTATGAGACGAAGGTCACCCGGGCGTCCCGGGCGACCCGGGCGGCTCCGTCAGCCGTCGCCGTTGAGCATCGCGGCCGTCAGGACGTTCCCGGCGACACCCCAGCCGCCGTCGGGGATCTCGTCGACGAGGACGACGGTGGTGGGGCGGGCGCGCTCCCCGTAGATCTCGGCGTAGAGGTCGGTGGTGCGTTCGACGATCTTCCGCTTGTCCTCCGGGGTGAGCGTGCCCTCGGGGACCTTGAAGTGGGCGAAGGGCATCTCAGATCATCCCTCCGTTGGCGCGCAGGATCTGGCCGTTCACCCAGTGTCCGGCGGGGCCGCTCAGAAAGGCGACCACCTCGGCGATGTCCTCGGGGGTGCCCAGCCGTTCCAGGGGCGGCGTCTTGGCGAGCCGGTCGATCTCTTCCTCGGTCTTGCCGGTGAGGAACAGGTCCGTGGCCGTGGGGCCGGGGGCGACCGTGTTCACGGTGATGTCCCGTCCGCGCAGCTCCCGGGCGAGGATCAGGGTCATCGCCTCCACCGCTCCCTTGCTCGCCGCGTACGCCCCGTAGGTCGGGAACTGCGTGCCGACGACGGAGGTCGAGAAGCCCACGAAGGAGCCGCCGGTGCGCAGCCGCCGGGCCGCCTCCCGGGCGACCACGAAGGTCCCCCGGATGTTGGTGCGGTGCATGGCGTCCAGGGCGTCCAGGTCCAGGTCGGCGATCGGGGACAGGGCCATGCGCCCGGCCGAGTTCACGACGACGTCGACGCCGCCGTACTCCGCCTCCGCCCGGTCGAACAGGGCGGCGACCTCCTTCTCCTCCGCCACGTCCGCCGGTACGGCGACCGCCCGGCCGCCGGCCCCGGTGATCGCCGCCACGGTCTCCTCGGCCGACGCGGCGTCGCGGGCGTAGTTCACGACGACGGCCAGGCCGTCCCGGGCGAGCTTCTCCGAGACGGCGCGGCCGATGCCGCGTGATCCACCGGTGACGACGGCGACGCGCGGGTCCGCCGGCGCGGGTGTGTCGGGTGTGTTCTGGTGCGTGGTCATGCGTCCACGATGCGCCCGGCCGCCCTGCGCAACCAGGGGATGCCATCCCCTGGGTCACGGCCCCCGCCCGGCACACAATGGACGGCATGAGCGCTGTGAAGTACGCCGAGCTGGGAGCGTTCCTGCGGTCGCGGCGGGAGCGCATCCGCCCGGCCGACGTCGGGCTCCCGGCCGGGCCGCGCCGCCGGGTCCCGGGGCTGCGCCGCGAGGAGGTCGCCCAGCTCGCGGGCGCGTCGGTGGACTACTACAACGAGCTGGAGCGCGGGGCCGGATCGCAGCCCTCCGAGCAGATGATCGCCGCGCTGGCGAGGGCGCTGCGGCTCTCCGCCGACGAGCGGGACTACCTGTACCGGCTCGCGGACCGTCCGGTGCCCGTGCAGGGCGGGGCCGCCTCGCACGTGCACCCGGGCATGCTCGACCTGCTCGGGCGGATGCCCTCGACCCCGGCGCAGGTGATCACCGACCTGCACGTCACGCTGGTGCAGAATCCGCTGGCCGTCGCGCTGGTCGGAGACCAGACCGGGTTCCGGGGGCCGCGGGCCAGCTTCGTCCACCGGTGGTTCACCGAGCCCGACACGCGGCTCCTGTACCCCGAGGCCGACCACGAGGGCCAGTCCCGCGCCTTCGTCGCCGACCTGCGGGCCGCGGCGGCACGGAGGGACGCGAAGGACCCCGAGGCCGGGTCGATGATCCGCACGCTGCTCGCCGTCTCCCCCGAGTTCGCCGCGCTGTGGGCCGACCACGACGTGGCCTTCCGACGGGACGACCGCAAGCGGATCGTCCACCCCACGATCGGTCTCATCGAGGTCAACTGCCTCAACCTCTTCAGCGAGGACGGACGGCAGCGGTTGCTCTGGTTCACACCGGCCGTGGGGACGGAGAGCGCGGGGCTGCTGGAGTTGCTGGGGGTGGTGGGGACGCAGGAGGTGGTCAGTTCTCCGAGGCGTACGGGAGGAAGCTCGCCCACGCGGTCGGGGTGACGGCCAGGCGGGGGCCGCCTTCCACGTGCTTGGAGTCGCGGACGTGAACGGTGCCGGGGGTCGTCGCGATCTCGACGCAGGAGTTGCCGTCCGTGCCGCTGCTGTAGCTGCTCTTGAACCACGCCAGTTCCGAGGCGTCCGTGGTGGAAGCCTTGCGAATCATGTCTCTCCCAGCAGTTGTTCGATGAAGGCGAGCGACGCTCTCGGCGGGAGAGCCTGCGCCCGGATGGTGCCATATCGCAGCTCAAGGATGCGCAGGTCTTTCGGCTCGGTGATCGGCCGCCCGTTGAACGCGCCATCGGACCGCCCGACTGCCGTGCCGTCCGGGAACTTCAGAAGCTCGATCTTGCCGTCCACCCCTGGATGGGCATCGGTGTGGGTCGGCATCACCTGAAGTGTGACGTGGTTCAACCTCCCCACCTCCAGCAGACGTTCGAGCTGGCGCTGCCAGACCATTGTGCCGCCAACCGGCCGACGCAACGGCGCCTCTTCCAGCACGAAGTGGATCGATGGGGCCGGATCACGTTCCAGCACTGTCTGGCGAGCCACGCGGGCGGCCACCATGCGCTCCACGTCACTTGAGGAGTACGGCGGCTGAGCCGCCTCCATCAGTGCGCGCGCGTGGTCCTGTGTCTGCAGCAGCCCATGCACGCTGTTGCACTCATAGATGCCGATCTCGACCGCCTTCGCCTCCAGCTTCCCCAGCTCCCGCACCTTCTTCGGGTACCGGACCTTCTTCGCGTCCTCCCAGGTCGCCGCGATGAGTCCGCCCGCGCCCAGCACCTCGTCGGCCCTGTCCAGATACTCCTGCCGGGGAATCCGCTTGCCTCCCTCGACCTTGTAGACGAGGTCCTCCCCGTACCCGACCGCCACGCCGAAGTCGGCCGCCCGCATGCCCACCGCCTCGCGCCGGAGCTTCAACTGCCGCCCCACCGTGGCGATGACCGCGACGCCCCACTCGTCGTCGGGGTCGACCTCCCACCCCGGCTCGTCCGTCTCGACCGTCATCCCGCGCCCCTTCGTCGCACTCCCACCGTCGCCCCAGCGCCTTACCCCCGGGCCCCTCCCGACAGCACCGACACCGCCGGACAACATCCGGACAGTCACCGTACGTACCCGCTGAGTCACTTCTCACGGTACGCACACGCCGCCACGCTGAGTGACGTGAACCAGAAATCCGCCGAACTCCCCGCCTGCCTGCGCAACTTCAGCGTGCAGCTCTCCCCCACTCCGCGCGGCGCCCGGCTCGCCCGCCTGCTGGCGACGGAACAGCTCCGCGCGTGGGGCCTCCCCCTGGACCCCGCTCGTCAGCTCATCGCCGAGCTGGCGAGCAACGCGGCGGCCCACGGACGCGTCCCCGGCCGCGATTTCCGGCTCACGCTCTACGTCGTCGGCACGACCCTCCGCATCGAGGTCACCGACACCCGAGGTGAAGCCCTCCCCCGCCCGCAGACACCCGCCCCCGACGCCGAACACGGCCGGGGCCTGCTGCTCGTCGAGGCGCTGGCGCACCGCTGGGGCGTGACCGAGGGACGCTTCCCGCGCAAGACGGTGTGGGCGGAACTGCGGTGCGCGCCACCGGGACCCACGATCTGAGGTTCCGGTGGCTCCGGTGCCCTTCCACACAAGAACCCGGGGAGAAAGCACCCCACCGAGCCCCACCCCTCCGCCCGAGGCCGGCGATCACTCACGCGGGTGAACATCACCGCCTCGGCTGGATTTCCGTGCCCCCGGCTCCCCTACGCTCAGCGCACACAACCGAAGAAAGACATCGGCCCCCGCCGGGACGGCAATCCCAGTGCGAGGGCCTGACCACCAAGGAAGAACGCAGCTTCCCGATGGATACCCAAAACCCTAGCGCGCCCTCGCGCGCCCGGTCAGCCTCTGCCGCCAACCCGACCCGTACGCGTCACCACGGCGGCGGCATCGTCCACGAGAACACCCGCCACACCACCCGCTTCGTGGTGATCGGCAACCATCTGGTCCAGCACAAGGAGCTGTCGCTCCTCGCGATCGGCCTCGGCTGCCACCTCCAGTCGCTGCCCACGGGCGCGGGCGCCGACATCAAGTCGCTCACCGCCCGCTTCCCCGAGGGCCCGACCCGTATCGCCGCCGCCCTGCGCGAGCTGGAGGCCCACGGCTACCTGCGCCGCGAACGGGTGCGCACGCCCACCGGCCGCATCATCACCCGCACGATCTCCTGCAACCAGCCGGGCAGCCGACCGGCCAACCGGCCGGGCAACCCGCCGAAGGCACCCCTCCGTGAGGCGGCCGACACCGGGTGCCCCGACCGCCGGCCCGCACGACCGGCGGCGACGGACCGCCCCTCCCGGCCCCGTGAGCCGCGTCCGCGCAAGGCGCTGCCCGCCGTCCCGCAGCCCGACTGCACGCTCCCCGGCCTGCTGCGGACGGCCGTCGACCTCCTGACCGACCTGCGCCGACACGACTCCCGGCTGCTGCTCTCCGCCGCCGACACCGCCCACCTGGCGCCCGGCGTCGCCGCCTGGCTGGAACGGGACGTCCTCCCCTCCGCCGTACGCCGCGTCCTGACCGCCGACCTGCCGGACGAGCCCCTGCGCCGCCCGGCCGCGCTCCTGGCCCACCGCCTGTCCGACCGGCTCCCGCCCCCGGCGCCCTTCCGCGCCCCGGCCCCGCCACCTCCTGTCAGGCTCCCGCTCCACAACTGCGACGGCTGCGACCGCGGCTTCCGCGCCCCGGAGCCGGGCCTGTGCCGCGACTGCCGTCCGACGACGGGCCCGGGCGGGTGCGTCCCCGCCTGATACCCCCCTCTCCTCCTCGCTGACCAGGAGAAACACCTCACGATGTTCGCGTCTCAGTACCCCGACCGCCCCGGACGGCTACCCTGGCCAGTGCACTCCCGGGAGGTCTCCATGAGCACACAGGCCGATCACGGGCACGGGTTGGTCCCCCGCCCCGAGCAGACGCCGGACGCTTTGCGGGCCGCGCTCGCCGCCGTCGACCCGAAGCGCCTTCCGGAGATGCAGCGGACCAAGGACGAAGCCTTCGCCAAGGCCGTGGAGTGGCAGTCGCTCAGCCCCGTGCGGAGCTGGGTGCTGACCTGGGCCCGCGACATCGAGATCGCGCGACGTCCCGACCTCGCCGCCCGACACGCCCATGCCAAGAACAACCTGGAACACGAGGACGCGGACGTTGCCCGGGAGGCGCTGCGAGAGCTGAGTGCCGTACTGGACGAAGCGATGAAGGCTGTTCACGCTTGAGCTGGGCAACGCGTCTACGTCGTGCAGATCACCCACCTGGGCTTCTGAAGCCTCGCGCGGCCTGACCGTCACAGGTCCGGACCAACCTCTTGCCCCTGGCCCTCCCCCGACGCAAGCTCCCCGTATGGAGCTGGAGTTGCGGCATCTCAAGACGGTCCGGGCCATCGCCGACGCCGGCAGCCTCACCAGGGCGGCGACGGTGCTCGGCCTAGCGCAGCCCGCGTTGAGCGCACAGCTCAAGCGGATCGAACGGGCCCTGGGCGGGGCGCTGTTCGAGCGGGGACGGCACGGGGTGCGGGCGACCGCGCTCGGGGAACTGGTGCTGGAACGGAGCAGGATCGTGCTGCCCGCGGTGACCGAGCTGCAGCAGGAGGCGGCACGGTTCGCGCGGGCACCGCGTACGGCGCGGCACCTGCGGCTGGGCGGGACCCACGGGCCCTTGCTGGGCGCCCTGGTGGACCGGCTGGCGGACGTGGCGCCGGACGCCCGGATGACGACCTGCACCTCGTGGTCGGAGCGTGAGCTGGCCGAGCAACTGGCGGACGGGAGACTGGACTTCGCGCTGGCCGGGACGTGCGGATCCGCCGAGCCGCCGGGCGCGGCGGGGCTGGTGTGGCGGGAGGTCGCCGTCGATCCGGTGTTCGTGATGGTGCCCGAGGTCCACCCGGTCGCCCGGCGGGCGGAGGTGGACCTGACGGAGCTGGCGGGAGAGGAGTGGGCCTGCGTGCCCGGCGACGGCTGCTTCGGCGACTGCTTCACCGCCGCCTGCGCCCGCGCCGGGTTCACACCGCGCCGCATGTACGAGACGGACACCGCCTCACTGGTGCACCTCGTGCAGGTGGGGCGGGCGGTGGGGCTGTGCCGGGCGACCTTCCCGACCACGCCCGGCATCGCCACCCGGCCGCTGACCGGGACGCCACTGGCCTGGCGGCACCTGCTGGGCTGGCACGCGCTGACCGGTCGGCCGGACACCGCCGAGACGGTGCTGGCACAGGCCCGCATGGCGCACGCGGGGGTGGCGGCGAGCAGCGACAGCTACACCGAGTGGATGGCCGCGCACCGGGTGCCCTGACACCCCCGCACGCCTCCCATAACGCCGGGGGGAGGGCCGACCGACGTCTTACGGCGCCCGGCCGGCCCTCCCTACGGTTTCGGCACCTCCCCACCGAAACCGAGGAGATCCCCCATGCCCCACCGTCACCGACACACCAGAGCCGTGGCGGCCGCCGCCGCGGCGACGGCCGCCCTGCTCGTGGCCGGGCTCAGCGGCTCCGCGAGCGCCGGGACGGCACCCGCCGACTCCGCCTCCACCGCGGCCGAGACCCTGCGCACCGACGCCGCGCCGCCCGCCCTGCTCCGGGCCATGGAGCGCGACCTCGGCCTCGACCGGCGGCAGGCCGAGCGCCGGCTCGTCAACGAGGCCGACGCGGGTGCCGTCGCGGGCCGGCTCCGCGCCGCGCTGGGCGCCGACTTCGCGGGCGCGTGGGTGCGGGGCGCCGAGTCCGGCACGCTGACGGTGGCGACGACCGACGCGGCCGACGTCGCGGCGATCGAGGCCCAGGGCGCCGTGGCGCAGGTCGTACGGCACTCGCTCGCCGACCTCGACGCGGCCAAGGCCCGCATCGACCGGGCCGCCGCCGAGCGGGGCGCGGACGCCGCCGACGCGGCCGTCCGGTACGTCGACGTACGGACGAACACGGTCACCGTGCAGGCCGTGCGGCCCTCCGTCGCCCGTGCCCTGGTCGCCGCGGCCGGGGTCGACGCCTCAGCCGCGCGCGTCGAGAAGGCGGCCGAGAAGCCGCGCCCGCTGTACGACCTGCGCGGTGGTGAGGCGTACTACATCAACAACAGCGGGCGCTGCTCGATCGGCTTCCCCGTCACCAAGGGCAGCCAGGAGGGCTTCGCCACGGCCGGCCACTGCGGGCGCACCGGGGCGAGCACCACCGGGTACAACCGCGTGGCGCAGGGCACCTTCCAGGGCTCGACCTTCCCGGGCCGGGACATGGCATGGGTGGCGGTGAACTCCAACTGGCGGGCCACCCCGTACGTCAGCGGCGCCGGCGGTCAGAACGTCCAGGTCACCGGGTCCACCCAGGCCCCGGTCGGCGCCTCCGTGTGCCGCTCCGGTTCCACCACCGGCTGGCACTGCGGCACCGTCCAGCAGCACAACACCAGCGTGACCTACCCCGAGGGCACGATCAGCGGCGTCACCCGCACCACGGTGTGCGCCGAGCCCGGCGACTCGGGCGGTTCGTACATCTCCGGCAGCCAGGCGCAGGGCGTCACCTCGGGCGGCTCCGGTGACTGCCGCAGCGGCGGCACGACGTTCTTCCAGCCGATCAACCCGCTGCTGCAGACCTACGGCCTCACCCTGAAGACGACCGGTGACGGCGGCGAGGAGCCGCCGCCCGGCGAGGGCGGCACCTGGGCGGCCGGCACCGTCTACCAGCCGGGCGACACCGTGACCTACGGCGGCGCCACCTACCGCTGCCTCCAGGGCCACCAGGCCCACGCGGGCTGGGAGCCGCCGAACGTTCCGGCGCTGTGGCAGCGCGTGTGAACGGCTGAATGACCCACGGGGGACGGCCCCTGGGACGGCCCGCGGGGGGTACGGCCCACGGGGACGACGGGGACGGGCCCGGGCGCGCGAAGGGAGAGCGCCCGGGCCCGCTCACGTCGTCCGCATGCCGCGGTCGGGCGCGGGCGGCCTCGCCGCGAGCGGTGCTCCCGTACGCGCGGACGGACGCGTCACGCCCGCAGGAAGGCCAGGACCGCCAGCACCCTGCGGTGCGTGTCGTCCGCCGGGGGCAGGTCGAGCTTGGTGAAGATGCTGCCGATGTGCTTGCCCACGGCCGCCTCGGAGACGACGAGCTGGCGGGCGACGGCCCCGTTGGACTTCCCCTCCGCGACCAGCGCCAGCACCTCCCGCTCGCGCGGACTGAGCCGCTCCAGGGGGTCCCGGCGGCGGCGCAGCAACTGGCGTACCACCTCCGGGTCGACGACCGTGCCGCCGTCCGCCACCTCGGCCAGCGCCTCGACGAACTCCTCGACCTGGCCGACGCGGTCCTTGAGCAGGTAGCCGACGCCCGTGCCGTCGCCTGAGTCCAGCAACTCGGCGGCGTAGGAACGCTGCACGTACTGGCTGAGGACGAGCACCGGCAGACCGGGGCTCCGCTCCCGCAGCCCCACCGCGGCGCGCAGACCCTCGTCCTGGAAGCCGGGCGGCATCCGCACATCGGTGACGACGACGTCCGGGGCGTGCTCCGCGACGGCCGCGACCAGCGCCTCCGCGTCGCCCACGGACGCCACGACCTCGTGGCCGAAGCGGGCGAGCAGACCCGTGAGACCGTCCCGCAGCAGGACGCTGTCCTCGGCCAGCACTACGCGAAGCGTTCGGTCCACTCGCAAGGAATCTCCACGCGCAACAGGGTCGGGCCGCCCGGTGGGCTGGACAGCGAGATTCTGCCATCCAGCACCGACACCCGGTCGGCGAGCCCGGTCAGGCCGCTGCCCCCACGAGCCCGCGTGCCGGTACCGGCCTCGGCACCGCCCCGGCCGTCGTCGCGGATCTCCAGGCGCAGCCGTCCGTCGCGGTGCCCGCCGGTCACCTCGGCGCGGTCGGCGCCGCTGTGCCTGGCGACGTTGGCGAGGGCCTCGCAGACCACGAAGTAGGCGGCGGCCTCTACGGCCTGGGGCAGCCGACCGGGCAGCTCCAGGCGCACGTCCACGGGGACGGCGGAACGGTCGGCGGCGTCCTCCACCGCCGCCGCCAGACCGTGGTCGGCGAGCACCTTGGGGTGGATGCCGTGGATCAGCTCGCGCAGCTCCTCCAAGGCCCGGCCCGCCTCCCCGTGGGCCTTGGCCAGCTGGTCGGCGAGCGGGCCGGGCGGCGCGTCGAGGCGGGCCAGGCCCAGGGTCATCGTCAGCGACACCAGGCGCTGCTGGGCGCCGTCGTGCAGGTCGCGTTCGATGCGGCGGCGCTCGGCCTCGAAGGCGTCCACCAACCGGACGCGGGAACGGGTGAGTTCGACGACGCGGGCGTCCAGGTCCGGCTCGCGCCCGGTGCCCAGCAGCACGCGGGCGAGGGCGGCGCGGGCGCCCGCCGCCAGGGCCAGCGCGTAGGCGCCCGCGGCGAGCAGCAGCAGCCCGAGGACCGCCACGCCGAAAGCCGTCGGCCAGGTGGTGACCGTCCACAGCTTGAGGACCTTGGCCTCCTCGCCGCCCCCGGCCGTGGCCATCACCAGGGGCGTGGCGGCGGTGGCCAGCGGGAAGGCGAGGGCGGCGGTGACGAGGAGGGCGTCCAGCGGCCAGAGCACGAAGGCCAGCAGCAGGGCGTGGCCCAGGTCCCGCCAGGTCGCGGGCTCGCGCAGCCGGGTGGTGAGCCAGGGCCAGGGGCCGTAGGCGGTGGGCTGCCGCCGGGGCCGGTCGGGTGCGGGGGCGCGGTCGGCCAGGCGCAGCCGGAGCCTTTCCAGCCGGGCCACCGGCAGGCCCGCGAGGGCGGTGAACAGCAGGAGCGGAAGTCCCACCACGACGACGGAGAGCACCGCCCCGACGGTGACCGCGACCACAAGCCCCACCAGCGTCACCGCCCCGGCGACCGCGCCGGTCAGCAGGTAGGCGACCGCGCGCCAGGGCCACGCCGACCGCAGGAAGCCGGGGGCGGACATGGCCTGCCACACGTTTCGGGGATGCATGGCGATCACCGTAGGACTCCGGTGCGCGGCGCGGCCATCGGCCTGGGCGGAGGAACGGGGGTAGGGCCTGCCCTACCCCCGTTCTCGCCCCTGCCGCACTGCGCCGGGGCGGCCCCGCGCGGTTTCGTGAGGGCACCGATCACGACACCGGGCGGACCGGTGCCCGACGAGTGGGGACAGATGACCGACCACACGAGCCACGCGATCCGACTGCGCTCCGTCAGCAGGCGGTACGGCGCGGGCGACAGCGCCGTCACCGCCCTGGACGGCGTCTCCCTGGACTTCCCGCGGGGCACCTTCACCGCCGTCATGGGCCCCTCCGGCTCGGGCAAGTCGACGCTGCTCCAGTGCGCCGCCGGCCTGGACCGGCCCACCTCGGGGTCGGTCGTCGTCGGCGGCACGGAGCTGACGGGGCTCAGCGAACGGCGGCTGACCCTGCTGCGCCGCGAGCGCGTCGGCTTCGTCTTCCAGGCGTTCAACCTGCTGCCGTCCCTGACCGCAGCGCAGAACGTGGCGCTCCCCCTGCGCCTGGCCGGCCGCCGCCCCTCCCGGTCCCGGGTGCGCGAGGCGCTGGCCCGGGTCGGCCTGGCCGACCGCGCGGGACACCGGCCCACCGAGCTGTCGGGCGGCCAGCAGCAACGCGTCGCCCTGGCCCGCGCCCTGATCACCCGCCCCGAGGTCCTGTTCGGCGACGAACCGACCGGCGCCCTCGACACGCGGACCGGCCGGGAGGTGCTGGCCCTGCTGCGCTCCATGGTCGACGGCGAGGGCCAGACGGTCGTCATGGTCACGCACGACCCGGTGGCCGCCTCCTGCGCCGACCGTGTGGTCTTCCTCGTCGACGGACGGCCGGCCGGCGAGCTGACCGGCGCCGGCGCCGACGCCATCGCCACCCGGGTGACCCGGCTGGAGGCCGCCCCGTGCTGACCGTCACCCTGCAGACCCTGCGCACCCGCTGGGCCACCTTCACCGGCAGCTTCGTCGCCCTGTCCCTGGGGGTCGCGCTGCTCGCGGCGACCGGGCTGGCGCTCGCCTCCTCGCGGGACGCGCCGGACCGGGTGCCGGAGCGGTTCGCCGCCGCGCCGGTCGTGGTCCGGGGACAGGACGCGCTGCGGGTGCCGACACCGGTCGGCGACCGCACGGAGCGGCTCGCCCGTCCGCGCGCCGTGCCCGCCGCGACGGTCGCCGGGCTGAGGCGCCTCGGACGGGTGGTGGAGGACCGTTCCTTCGCGGTCCGCGCCGAGGGCGGTCCCGCCGATCTGGTGGGCCACCCGTGGTCGACCGCGGCCTTCGCCCCGTACCGGATCGACGCGGGCCGGGCGCCGCGCGCCGCCGGCGAGGTCGTCGTCAGCGGCGACTGGGCCGCGCCCGGCCAACGGGTGCGCACGGACCGGGGTGTCGTGCGGGTCGTGGGCACCGTGCCCGACCGGGGCTTCGAGAACGCCGTCTTCTACGCCGACACCGAGGCCGCCCGGCTCTCCCCCGTCAGCGTCCAACTCGCGGTCGACGCGGACGCGTCGGCGGTACGGGACGCGGTGCGCGGCACCACGGGCGTGCGGGTGCTCACCGGCGACGACCGCCGGTACGCCGATGCCGACCCCGAGCGGGACGGCGAGGCGCTGACCGCGATGAACGCCCTGTTCGGCACGGCCGGTGGCGTCTCCGCCTTCGTGTCGGTGTTCGTCGTGGCGTCCACCTTCGCCTTCGCGGTGGCCCAGCGGCGGCGGGAGTTCGGGCTGCTGCGCACCGCCGGGGCGACCCCCGGGCAGGTGCGCCGGACCGTACTGGCCGAAGGGCTGGTGGTGGGCGTGCTCGCCTCCGCGGCCGGGTGCCTGCTCGGCGCGTACGGCGCCCCGCACCTGGCGGCGTGGGTCGTCGACGAGGGCCTGGCACCGGCCTGGTTCACCATCGGCGCCCACACCTGGCCGTACCACCTGGCCTTCTGGACGGGCCTGTGCGTCGCCCTGGCCGGCGTGGTCGCGGCCTCCTGGCGGGCAGGGCGGACCGCCCCGACGCAGGCGCTGCGCGAGGCGTCCGTGGAAACACGGGCCATGACCCCAGGGCGGTGGCTGTGCGGCGGGGGCCTGCTGCTGACCGCGCTGGTGACGCTCGCCGTCGCCCTGGCCGGCGACCCCGGAGACCTCCTGCACCGCAAGACGTACGTGAGCCGTCCGATGCTGCTGATCAGCGCGGCGGCGCTGCTCGCCCCCGTCGCGGTGCGTCCCCTGACCCGGATGCTGACCTGGCTGCCGGCCCGGCTCCCCGGCGCGGCGGGCCTGCTGGTGCGGGAGAACGCCGCCGCCGGGACCCGCCGCACGGCGGCCGTGGCGGCACCGGTCCTGGTGACGGTCGCCCTCGCGGGCTCCCTCCTCGGCGCCACCGCGACACTGAACGAGGCCGGCGCCGCCGAGACCCGTGAGCGGACCGCCTCCGACTTCGTGATCACGGCGGCGGACGAGGGCGGCTTCGACGCGCGGACCGTGGACCGGCTGCGCGCGGTGCCGGGGACGGCGGCCGTCGCCCCGTCCTCCTCCACCGCCGTGTACGTCCTGGAGGAGGGCGTGGCGCTCATCCGGTCCGACGCCCGCGCCGTCACCGACCCCGCCGCCCTCGCGGCCACCACCCGGTTGCCGCTCACGGCGGGCAAGGCGTCCGGCCTCGACGACGGCTCGATCATCGTCAACGAGGAGTGGGAGCGGCACTCCGTCGGCGAGCGCGTACGCGTGTGGCTCGGCGACGGCACGGAGCGGACGCTGCGCATCGCCGCCGTCATGGCCACCGGCACCGGCGACAACGGCGTCTACGTCACCTCCGCCAACGCGCCGGGCGCGCCGGTCGACCGGGTGGACGTCACCGTGGCGGTGGGCGCGGACGCCGGTGCGGTGGCCGAGGCGCTGCGCGCGGCGGCGGGACCGGCCGGCGGTCAGGTGTCGGACCGGGACGCGTGGCTGGCGTCCACGCACCCCGGGACCACGCCCACGAGCCGGGCGGGCATCCTCCTGGTCCTCGGCATCGCCCTGCTCTACACCGGGATCTCCCTGGTCAACACCACGGTGATGGCCGCCTCCGACCGGGTGCGCGACCTGGCGGCGCTGCGGCTGGCGGGCGCCACCAGGGCGCAGATCCTGCGGCTGATCGGCGCGGAGTCGCTGACGGTGGTCGTGGTCGGGGCGGTACTCGGACTGGTCGTGGCCGGCCTCGAACTCGCCGGCCTGGGCTGGGCCCTGCGCCTGCTCTCCGTCCCCACCACCCCCGACGTACCGTGGACGGCCCTCACCGGCATCATCGTCACCTGCGCAGCACTGACGGTGACCACATCCCTGCTGACAACGACCCTGTCCCTACGCCCCCGCGCGGTGGACCAGCCAGGATCACGCAAGTGACCCTCCACTCCCCCACGACGCCTCAGTCCCCTTCGGGCCCGAACACCTCAGCCACCGACGAGGCCGTGACGGCCCGCAGCTGACGCCCGAGCCACCCGAGCGCGGCGTCCCCGGGCATGCGGAAGGGGCCCGCACGACCGAAGTCGTGCGGGCCCCTCCTCAGGCATCAGCCCATGTCAGGTCAGGTGACCGACAAGCAAGCGGAACTTACTTGTTGATCTTGGTGACCTGGCCGGCGCCGACCGTCCGGCCACCCTCGCGGATGGCGAACTTCAGGCCCTCTTCCATGGCGACGGGCTGGATGAGCTCCACCTTCATCTCGGTGTTGTCACCCGGCATGACCATCTCGGTGCCCTCGGGGAGGGTCACGACGCCGGTCACGTCCGTCGTACGGAAGTAGAACTGCGGACGGTAGTTGTTGAAGAACGGCGTGTGGCGGCCACCCTCGTCCTTGGACAGGATGTAGGCCTGGGCCTCGAACTCGGTGTGCGGGGTGACCGAGCCCGGCTTGATGATGACCTGGCCGCGCTCGACGTCCTCGCGCTTGATGCCGCGGAGGAGCAGACCGACGTTCTCACCGGCCTGGCCCTCGTCGAGGAGCTTCCGGAACATCTCGATGCCGGTGACCGTGGTGGTGGTCTTCTCCTGCTTGATGCCGATGATGTCGACGGTCTCGTTGACCTTGAGGACACCACGCTCGATGCGGCCGGTGACGACCGTACCGCGACCGGTGATGGTGAAGACGTCCTCGATCGGCATCAGGAACGGCTTGTCGACGTCGCGCTCGGGCTCCGGGATGGCCTCGTCCACGGCCTTCATGAGCTCGAGGACCGAGTTGCCCCACTCCTTGTCGCCCTCGAGGGCCTTCAGAGCGGAGACCTTGACGACCGGAACGTCGTCGCCCGGGAACTCGTACTCGGAGAGGAGCTCACGCACCTCGAGCTCGACGAGCTCCAGGATCTCCTCGTCGTCCACCATGTCGGCCTTGTTCAGGGCGACGACGATGTACGGAACGCCGACCTGGCGGGCCAGGAGCACGTGCTCCTTGGTCTGCGGCATCGGGCCGTCGGTGGCGGCGACCACGAGGATGGCGCCGTCCATCTGCGCCGCACCCGTGATCATGTTCTTGATGTAGTCCGCGTGACCGGGGCAGTCGACGTGGGCGTAGTGACGCGTCTCCGTCTGGTACTCGACGTGCGCGATGGAGATGGTGATACCGCGCTGGCGCTCCTCGGGAGCCTTGTCGATCTGGTCGAAGGCCGAGGCCTCGTTCAGGTCGGGGTACGCGTCGTGCAGCACCTTGGTAATGGCGGCCGTGAGGGTCGTCTTACCGTGGTCGATGTGACCGATGGTGCCGATGTTGACGTGCGGCTTAGTCCGCTCGAACTTCGCCTTCGCCACTGGGGTCCTCCTGTGGAGTGGTTCTGTACGCCTTACTCATCGGCGCCAGGTGATCTTTGCTGGAAAGCCCGGGTGCCGGGGGCATTCCGCCGGGTTCACGACGGAATGCCCCATGCAGGCTCCGGGGTCAAGCCTAAAGCGTGAGAACGGGGTCCGTTAAACGGAGTAGCCCGTTACTCGCCCTTGGCCTTCGCGATGATCTCCTCGGCGACGTTCCGGGGAACCTCGGCGTAGGAGTCGAACTGCATCGAGTAGCTTGCGCGACCCGACGTCTTGCTGCGGAGGTCGCCGACGTAGCCGAACATCTCCGACAGGGGCACGAGGCCCTTGACGACGCGGGCGCCCGCACGCTCCTCCATGGCCTGGATCTGGCCACGGCGGGAGTTGATGTCGCCGATGACCTCACCCATGTAGTCCTCGGGCGTGGTGACCTCGACGGCCATCATCGGCTCCAGGAGCACGGGCGAAGCCTTGCGCGCGGCCTCCTTGAAGGCCTGCGAACCGGCGATCTTGAAGGCGAGCTCGGAGGAGTCGACCTCGTGGTAGCCACCGTCGATGAGCGTGACGCGGACGCCCGTCATCTCGTAGCCGGCCAGGATGCCGAACTGCATGGCCTCCTGGGCACCGGCGTCCACCGAAGGGATGTACTCCTTCGGGATGCGGCCACCGGTCACCTTGTTCACGAACTCGTACGAGGCGTCGCCGCCCTCGATCGGCTCGATCGCGATCTGCACCTTGGCGAACTGACCGGTACCACCGGTCTGCTTCTTGTGGGTGTAGTCCACGCGCTCGACGGTCTTGCGGATCGTCTCACGGTACGCGACCTGCGGCTTGCCGACGTTGGCCTCGACCTTGAACTCGCGCTTCATCCGGTCGACCAGCACCTCGAGGTGAAGCTCGCCCATACCGCCGATGACGGTCTGGCCGGTCTCCTCGTTGGTGTGCACCTGGAAGGAGGGGTCCTCCTCCGCGAGACGCTGGATGGCGACACCCAGCTTCTCCTGGTCGCCCTTGGACTTGGGCTCGATCGCGACCTCGATGACCGGCGCCGGGAAGTCCATGGACTCCAGGATCACCGGGTTCTTCTCGTCGGACAGCGTCTCACCGGTGGTGGTCTGCTTCAGGCCCATGACGGCGACGATGTCGCCGGCGCCCACCGACTCGATCTCCTCACGCTTGTTGGCGTGCATGCGGTAGATCTTGCCGATGCGCTCCTTCTTGCCCTTGACGGAGTTCAGCACCGCGGTGCCGGACTCCAGGCGGCCCGAGTAGACCCGGACGAAGGTGAGCTTGCCGAGGTGCGGGTCGCTCATGATCTTGAACGCCAGCGCGGCCAGCGGCTCGTCCTCGGACGGCTTGCGCTTGATGACGACCTCGGGGTCCTTGACGTCCTGGCCCTCGATGGCCTCGACGTCGAGCGGGGTCGGCAGGTAGCGCACGACCGCGTCGAGCAGGGGCTGGACGCCCTTGTTCTTGAACGCGGTGCCGCAGAACACCGGGGTGACGGTGGTGTCGTCGGACTTGCCGGAGGCGATGGTGATACGACGGATCGCGGCGTACAGCTGCTCCTCGGTGGGCTCCTGGCCCTCCAGGAACAGCTCCATGATCTCTTCGTCGTTCTCCGCGACGGCCTCGACCAGCTTGCCGCGCCACTCCTCGGCGGCCTCGGTGTGCGTGGCCGGGATGTCGACGGTGTCGTACATCTCGCCCTTGGCCGCGTCGGCGGACCACACGAGCGCCTTCATGCGGACGAGGTCCACGACGCCCTGGAAGTCGGCCTCGGCGCCGATCGGGAGCTGCATCACCAGCGGCTGGGCACCCAGGCGGTCCGAGATCATGTCCACGCAGCGGTGGAACTCGGCGCCGGTGCGGTCCAGCTTGTTGACGAAGCAGATGCGGGGCACGCCGTAACGGTCGGCCTGACGCCACACCGTCTCGGACTGCGGCTCCACACCGGCGACACCGTCGAACACGGTCACGGCACCGTCGAGCACACGCAGGGAACGCTCCACCTCGACGGTGAAGTCGACGTGCCCCGGGGTGTCGATGATGTTGATCGTGTAGTCGTCGTTCTCGAGCGGCCAGTGGCAGGTGGTGGCAGCGGACGTGATCGTGATGCCACGCTCCTGCTCCTGCTCCATCCAGTCCATCGTGGCGGCGCCGTCGTGGACCTCACCGATCTTGTACGACACACCCGTGTAGAACAGGATCCGCTCGGTGGTGGTCGTCTTGCCCGCGTCGATGTGGGCCATGATCCCGATGTTGCGGACCTTGGCCAGGTCAAGTGAAGTGGTAGCCATAAGGCTTCAGTCTTCTCTCGGTCTCGATGTGGGTAGCGACTACCAGCGGTAGTGCGCGAAGGCCTTGTTGGACTCGGCCATCTTGTGCGTGTCCTCGCGCTTCTTCACAGCGGCACCCAGGCCGTTGGAGGCGTCGAGGAGCTCGTTGAGCAGACGCTCGGTCATGGTCTTCTCGCGACGGGCGCGGGAGTAACCGACCAGCCAGCGCAGGGCGAGCGTGTTCGCACGGCCCGGCTTGACCTCGATCGGGACCTGGTAGGTCGCACCACCGACACGGCGGGACTTGACCTCGAGGGTCGGCTTGATGTTCTCGAGAGCGCGCTTGAGCGTGATGACCGGGTCGTTGCCGGTCTTCTCGCGCAGACCCTCCATGGCGCCGTAGACGATGCGCTCGGCGGTGGAGCGCTTGCCGTTCAGCAGCACCTTGTTGATCAGGGAGGTCACCAGAGGAGAACCGTAGACCGGGTCGATGATGACCGGGCGCTTCGGGGCGGGGCCCTTACGAGGCATTCTTACTTCTCCTTCTTGGCGCCGTAGCGGCTGCGAGCCTGCTTGCGGTTCTTCACACCCTGGGTGTCAAGCGAACCGCGGATGATCTTGTAGCGAACACCCGGCAGGTCCTTCACACGGCCGCCGCGCACGAGCACGATGGAGTGCTCCTGCAGGTTGTGCCCCTCACCCGGAATGTAAGCGGTGACCTCGATCCCGCTGGTCAGACGCACACGCGCGACCTTACGCAGGGCCGAGTTCGGCTTCTTCGGGGTAGTCGTGAACACACGCGTGCAGACGCCGCGACGCTGAGGGGAACCCTCGAGTGCGGGCGTCTTGTTCTTCTCGACCTTGTCCTGCCGGCCCTTGCGGACCAGCTGCTGGATCGTAGGCACTACTTCTCCGGTTTCTGTGTGCCGAATGGTGAAGCTAACCTGGAACGTCACCGACCCACGCGGTCGGGTGTGTCGAAGCCGCGAACCCCTGCCGCAAGGCGGAAGAACAGCGCGGATTGCGGTGGCCGGTCACGACCTCCGCTGCGGCTGTAGACACGCGCGGAGGCCAGGGCACACCCCAGGCACAAGGTCTGAGCGTACCTACCGCACTCGCTGCGGTCAAAACAAATGGGCGGGACCGACAGCGGCGCCCGGAATGCGCCTTTCCGCCCGGTCGGCTCCGGCGTCCGGCTCGGGATCTCAGGCCCTCGGAGCAGGGACCCGCGCCTCGCTCCCCGCCCCCTCGCCGGCGTCCCCCGCCGCGGGCGCCCCGGGCGCCGCCGTGTCGTGCCGGACGAAGTACGTCGGCCGGTTCTGCACGGCCGTGTAGATGCGGCCGACGTACTCCCCGAGCAGACCCACGCAGATCAGCTGCACGGCCCCGATGAACACGATGCCGGTGAACAGCGACGTCCACCCGGGCACCGTACGGCCCAGCGCGAAGGCGGTCAGGGTGTAGACCAGCAGGCCCAGGCAGACCACGAAGGCACCGGCGCCCAGCCAGGTGGCGATGCGCAGCGGGGCCGCGGAGAAGCCGGTGACGCTGTCGACCGCGAGGCGGATCATCCGGCCCAGCGGGTACTTGGTGCGGCCGGCGACGCGCGGGGCGCGCTCGTACGTCACCTGCCCGCTGGGGAAGCCCAGCCAGGGCACGAGGAGGCGGTAGACCCGCTGCTGGTCCGGCAGCGCCTTCAGGGCGTCCACGGCGGCGCGGCTGAGTAGCCGGAAGTCCCCGGCCTGCGCGGTGACCGAGGGGCCCGCCAGGCGCCGCATCAGCCGGTAGTAGACGCCGGCCGTCCAGCGCTTGAAACCGGTGTCGCTGCTGCGGTCGACGCGGACCCCGTAGACGATGTCCAGGCCCTCGCCGCGGGCCAGCGCCAGCATCTCGGGGATCTTCTCCGGCGGGTCCTGGAGGTCCGCGTCGAGGCTGACCACGAAGGAACCCACCGCCCGGTCCAGACCGGCGGTCAGCGCCGCCTGGTGGCCGGAATTGCGCCGCAGCGCCACCACCCGCAGCTCCGGCCAGCCCAGCCGGAACGCCGCCAGCAGCTCCGCCGTACGGTCCGTGCTGCCGTCGTCCACGGCGACGACCTCGTGGGCCGCGCCCAGCCCGTCCAGGACCGGCCGCAACCTGCTGACCAGCGCGGGCAGGACCTCTTCCTCGTTGTACATCGGGATGACGACCGACAGCACGACCGTCTCGCGCCGTTCCGCGTCCGGTTCCTCGGGCACCGCGCCTCCCCTCCCCCGAACACTGAGCACAGATGTGCGACTCTTGTGCGATCTTATGGCAGCAATTGACGCTTGAGGGCGGACCGAGGGGGATGACAGCCATGGACACGGCTGCCGACGACACCGTGACCGACGGGTCGCGCGGCGCCCCGGACGGGCCGCCCGACGACTCCCGCACGAAGCGCCCGCCACGGGACCGGTGGACCCGGCTCCCCACCCTCCCGGACGGCGCCCGCCCGTACCTGCCCGCGCTCGCCCTGTACGGCGTCACCAAGCTGGTCGGCCTCGCGGTCTTCGCCTCCCTGCTGGAGTACGCCGGGGACTACAAGGGCAAGAACCCGCGCTTCGGCGGCGGCGCCCACTGGTGGGACGTCCTGGGCACCTGGGACGGCTGGTGGTACCTCCAGGTCGCCGAGCACGGCTACAGCCCCTCCCTGGTGCGGCTCGGCGGCGACGGGCTGTTCACCGTCCAGCAGAACTCGGTCGCCTTCTTCCCGCTCTATCCGGCGCTGATCCGCATGGTCTCGGAGACCACGGGCCTCGGCCTGTACGGCTCGGGCATCCTCGTCTCCGTCGTCTTCTCGTTCGTCGCGGCGGCGGGCATCTTCGCCGTGGTGCGCCTGGTCGCCGGGGCCCGCGCCGGCACCGTCGCGGCCGGCCTGTGGGCCGTGGCCCCCGGCGCCGGCGTCGAGTGGGCGGTCTACTCCGAGTCCCTCTTCGTCGCCATCGCCGCCTGGGCCTGCTACGCCGTGATGACCAAGCGCTGGGTCGCGGCCGGCCTCCTCGCCTTCACCGCGGGCCTGAACCGCCCCACCTCCGCCGTCCTCATCGGCGCCGTGGGCCTCGCCGCCCTGGTGACGCTGGCCCGCCCGGCGTCCCGCCGCGAACACGGGATACGGGGCCCGGTCTACGCCATGGTCGTGGCGCCCCTGGGCCTGCTCTCCTACATCGCCTGGGTCGGCTACAGCACCGGCGAGGCCACCGCCTACTTCACCCTCCAGCGCGAGGGCTGGGCGCACTTCTTCGACTACGGCGCCTACACCCTGGACGTGCTGCGCAACCTCGCGGTGGGCAAGGGCGACTACGTCTTCGCGTTCTCCACCCCGGACCTGCTCTCCGTCCAGCTGGTCCTGGCGCTGCCCTTCCTCATCGCCCTGATGCTGCGCAAGAAGCCCCCGCTGGTCCTGGTCGCCTACACGCTGGCCACGATCATCACGGTCCTCGGCACCCAGCAGATGTTCGGCAACACCATGCGCTATCTGCTGCCGGCCTTCCCGCTGCTCCTCGCCCCGGCCGCGGCCCTGGCCCGGCTGAAGCTCCCGAGCCTGGCGGTCTTCTTCACCACGGCCGCGCTCGCCTCCGGCTGGTACGCGCACTACGTCATCTTCGAGTTGGGCGTGCCGTAGAACCCCCGGTCCGAGAACGCCGAAGGGCGGCCACCCACTCGGGGTGACCGCCCTTCGGTCGTATCAAGCCGCTCGCTTACTGGTTGTACGGACCGTAGTCGTAGTCCTCCAGCGGAACGGCCTGGCCGGAGCCGGTGCCGAACGGCGAGTAGTCGATGTCGTCGTAGCCGACGGCCGAGTACATCGCGGCCTTGGCCTCCTCGGTCGGCTCGACCCGGATGTTGCGGTAGCGGGACAGGCCCGTACCGGCCGGGATGAGCTTACCGATGATGACGTTCTCCTTGAGGCCGATGAGGCTGTCGGACTTGGCGTTGATCGCCGCGTCCGTCAGGACTCGGGTCGTCTCCTGGAAGGAGGCGGCCGACAGCCAGGATTCCGTCGCCAGCGAGGCCTTGGTGATACCCATCAGCTGCGGACGACCGGAGGCCGGGTGACCGCCCTCCTGGACCACACGACGGTTCTCGGTCTCGAACTTCGACCGCTCGACCAGCTCGCCGGGCAGCAGCTCGGCGTCGCCGGACTCGATGATCGTCACGCGGCGCAGCATCTGCCGGATGATGATCTCGATGTGCTTGTCGTGGATCGACACGCCCTGCGAGTTGTAGACCTTCTGGACCTCGCCGACCAGGTGGACCTGGACGGCACGCTGACCCAGGATGCGCAGCACGTCGTGCGGGTTGGTGGCACCCACGGTGAGCTTCTGGCCCACCTCGACGTGGTCGCCCTCGGAGACCAGCAGACGGGCACGCTTCGAGATCGGGAACGCCGTCTCGTCGCTGCCGTCGTCCGGGGTGACGACGATCTTCTTGGTCTTCTCGGTCTCCTCGATCCGGACGCGGCCGGAGGCCTCGGAGATCGGGGCGACACCCTTCGGGGTGCGGGCCTCGAAGAGCTCGACGACACGCGGCAGACCCTGGGTGATGTCGTCACCGGCCACACCACCGGTGTGGAAGGTACGCATCGTCAGCTGGGTGCCGGGCTCACCGATGGACTGGGCGGCGATGATGCCGACCGCCTCACCGATGTCGACCAGCTTGCCGGTGGCCAGCGAGCGGCCGTAGCACATGGCGCAGGTGCCGACCTGGGACTCGCAGGTCAGGATCGAACGGGTCTTGACCTCCTCGACACCGTGGCGCACCAGCTGGTCGATGAGCACGTCACCGAGGTCGACGTTGGCCGGCGCGATGACCTTGCCGTCGATGACGACGTCCTCGGCGAGCATGCGGGCGTAGACGCTGGTCTCGACGTCGTCCGTCTTGCGCAGGACACCGTCCTCGCCGCGCTCGGCGATCCGCAGCCGCAGACCGCGCTCGGTGCCGCAGTCCTCCTCGCGAATGATGACGTCCTGGGAGACGTCGACCAGACGACGCGTGAGGTAACCCGAGTCGGCGGTACGCAGAGCGGTGTCCGCCAGACCCTTACGGGCACCGTGCGTGGAGATGAAGTACTCCAGCACGGACAGGCCCTCACGGAACGACGCCTTGATCGGACGCGGGATCGTCTCGTTCTTCGCGTTCGACACCAGACCACGCATACCGGCGATCTGACGCATCTGCATCATGTTGCCTCGTGCACCCGAGTTCACCATCATGAAGATCGGGTTGGTCTTCGGGAAGTTGTCGTTCATCGCCTCGGCGACCTCGTTGGTCGCCTTGGTCCAGATCGCGATGAGCTCCTGCGTGCGCTCGTCCTTGGTGATCAGACCGCGCTCGTACTGCTTCTGGACCTTCTCGTCCTGCGCCTCGTACCCGCGGACGATCTCCTTCTTCGCCTCGGGAACGACGACGTCGGAGATGGCCACGGTGACGCCGGAACGGGTCGCCCAGTAGAAGCCGGCCGCCTTCAGGTTGTCGAGCGTCGCCGCCACGATGACCTTCGGGTAGCGCTCGGCGAGGTCGTTGACGATCTCGGAGAGCTGCTTCTTGCCGACCTCGTAGTCGACGAAGGGGTAGTCCTCGGGCAGCAGCTCGTTGAAGAGCGCGCGGCCCAGCGTGGTCTTCAGGGTGAAGGTGTCACCCTGCTGCCACTCCGGCTCACCCTCCTCGCGGGCCGGGGGCTCCCAGCCGCGGGGCGGGATGGTGCCCACCGGGAAGCGGATGTCGACCTTCGACTGGAGCGACAGATCGCCCGCGTCGAACGCCATGATCGCCTCGGCGGCGGAACCGAAGGCACGACCCTCGCCCTTGAGGTCGCGGCCCTCGCCGTCGGTGGTGAGGAAGAACAGACCGAGGACCATGTCCTGGGTCGGCATCGTCACCGGACGGCCGTCGGCCGGCTTGAGGATGTTGTTCGAGGACAGCATCAGGATGCGGGCCTCGGCCTGCGCCTCCGCGGAGAGCGGCAGGTGGACGGCCATCTGGTCACCGTCGAAGTCCGCGTTGAACGCGGTGCAGACGAGCGGGTGGATCTGGATGGCCTTGCCCTCGACCAGCTGGGGCTCGAAGGCCTGGATGCCGAGGCGGTGCAGCGTGGGCGCACGGTTCAGCAGAACCGGGTGCTCCGCGATGACCTCTTCCAGCACGTCGTACACGACCGTGCGGCCGCGCTCGACCATGCGCTTGGCGCTCTTGATGTTCTGCGCGTGGTTCAGGTCGACCAGGCGCTTCATCACGAACGGCTTGAAGAGCTCCAGCGCCATGGCCTTGGGCAGACCGCACTGGTGCAGCTTCAGCTGCGGGCCGACGACGATGACGGAACGCGCCGAGTAGTCGACTCGCTTACCGAGCAGGTTCTGACGGAAACGACCCTGCTTGCCCTTGAGCATGTCGCTCAGGGACTTCAGCGGGCGGTTGCCCGGACCGGTCACCGGGCGACCACGACGACCGTTGTCGAAGAGGGCGTCCACGGCCTCCTGGAGCATGCGCTTCTCGTTGTTCACGATGATCTCGGGCGCGCCGAGGTCGAGAAGCCGCTTCAGGCGGTTGTTGCGGTTGATCACACGGCGGTACAGGTCGTTCAGGTCGGAGGTCGCGAAGCGGCCACCGTCCAGCTGCACCATCGGACGCAGGTCCGGCGGGATGACCGGCACGCAGTCCAGCACCATGCCCTTGGGGCTGTTGCTGGTCTGCAGGAACGCGGAGACGACCTTGAGGCGCTTGAGCGCACGGGTCTTCTTCTGGCCCTTGCCGGTGCGGATGATCTCGCGGAGGCGCTCGGCCTCCTCGTCGAGGTCGAAGGACTCCAGGCGCTTCTGCAGCGCGGCGGCGCCCATCGAACCGTCGAAGTAGGTGCCGAAGCGGTCGCGCAGCTCGCGGTAGAGCAGCTCGTCGCCCTCGAGGTCCTGGACCTTGAGGTTCTTGAACCGGTTCCACACCTCGTCGAGGCGGTCGATCTCGCGCTGCGCACGGTCGCGCAGCTGCTTCATCTCACGCTCGGCACCCTCGCGCACCTTGCGGCGCACGTCGGCCTTGGCGCCCTCGGCCTCCAGCTCGGCGAGGTCCGTCTCGAGCTTCTTGGCGCGGGCCTCCAGGTCGGCGTCGCGACGGTTCTCGATCTGCTGACGCTCGACGGAGACGTGGGCCTCCAGCGAGGGCAGGTCACGCGTGCGGCGCTCCTCGTCCACGTACGTGATCATGTACGCGGCGAAGTAGATGACCTTCTCGAGGTCCTTCGGGGCGAGGTCGAGCAGGTAGCCCAGCCGCGACGGAACGCCCTTGAAGTACCAGATGTGGGTGACGGGAGCGGCCAGCTCGATGTGGCCCATCCGCTCACGGCGCACCTTGGCGCGCGTGACCTCGACGCCACAGCGCTCACAGATGATGCCCTTGAAGCGGACGCGCTTGTACTTGCCGCAGTAGCACTCCCAGTCCCGGGTCGGACCGAAGATCTTCTCGCAGAAGAGTCCGTCCTTTTCGGGCTTGAGGGTGCGGTAGTTGATGGTCTCGGGCTTCTTGACCTCGCCGTGGCTCCACTGACGGATGTCGTCAGCGGTGGCCAGACCGATCCGGAGCTCGTCGAAGAAGTTGACGTCGAGCACTATGCGTCAATCCCTCTCAGGGTTGTAAGTCTTGGGGTCTGATACGGGGGTCCTGGGGCCGGCCGGAGGCTCAGGGATCTTCATCGCTGAACCTCCGGACCGGACTCCCGTCAGACCTCTTCGACGCTGCTCGGCTCGCGCCGGGACAGGTCGATGCCGAGCTCCTCCGCTGCGCGGAAGACGTCCTCGTCGGTGTCACGCATCTCGATGGACATACCGTCGCTGGACAGCACCTCCACGTTGAGGCACAGGGACTGCATCTCCTTGATGAGCACCTTGAAGGACTCGGGGATGCCGGGCTCAGGGATGTTCTCGCCCTTGACGATGGCCTCGTAGACCTTCACGCGGCCGGTGACGTCGTCGGACTTGATGGTCAGCAGCTCCTGGAGGGCGTACGCGGCGCCGTAAGCCTCCAGCGCCCACACCTCCATCTCACCGAAGCGCTGGCCACCGAACTGGGCCTTACCACCCAGCGGCTGCTGGGTGATCATCGAGTACGGGCCGGTCGACCGGGCGTGCAGCTTGTCGTCGACCAGGTGGTGCAGCTTGAGGATGTACATGTACCCGACCGAGATCGGGTCCGGGAACGGCTCACCGCTGCGGCCGTCGAACAGCCGGGCCTTGCCGGACGGGAGCACCATGCGCTCGCCGTCGCGGTTCGGGATGGTGTGCTCCAGCAGACCGGCCAGCTCGTCCTCGCGCGCACCGTCGAAGACCGGCGTGGCCACGTTGGTACGCGGCTCCACCTTGTCGGCGCCGATGTTCTGGAGGCGCTGCGCCCACTCGTCCGCGAGGCCGGAGACGTCCCAGCCCTGGCTGGCGAGCCAGCCGAGGTGGATCTCCAGGACCTGTCCCGGGTTCATTCGGGACGGGACACCCAGCGGGTTGAGGATGATGTCGACCGGGGTGCCGTCCTCCAGGAACGGCATGTCCTCGATCGGGTTGATCTTGGAGATGACGCCCTTGTTGCCGTGACGGCCGGCGAGCTTGTCACCGTCGGTGATCTTGCGCTTCTGCGCGACGTAGACGCGGACCAGCTGGTTCACGCCCGGGGGCAGCTCGTCGCCCTCTTCGCGGTCGAAGACGCGGACGCCGATGACCTTGCCGATCTCACCGTGCGGCACCTTCAGGGAGGTGTCGCGCACCTCGCGCGCCTTCTCACCGAAGATCGCGCGGAGCAGGCGCTCCTCCGGGGTCAGCTCGGTCTCACCCTTGGGCGTGACCTTGCCGACGAGGATGTCGCCGGCGACGACCTCGGCACCGATGCGGATGATGCCGCGCTCGTCGAGGTCGGCGAGGACCTCCTCGGAGACGTTCGGGATGTCCCGGGTGATCTCCTCGGGGCCGAGCTTGGTGTCACGGGCGTCGACCTCGTGCTCCTCGATGTGGATCGAGGAGAGGACGTCGTCCTGCACGAGGCGCTGCGACAGGATGATCGCGTCCTCGTAGTTGTGACCCTCCCACGGCATGAAGGCGACCAGCAGGTTCTTGCCGAGCGCCATCTCGCCGTTCTCGGTGGCCGGACCGTCGGCGAGGACCTGGCCCTCGATGACCCGGTCGCCCTCGTTGACGATGACCTTCTGGTTGACCGAGGTGCCCTGGTTGGAGCGGGCGAACTTGGCCAGGCGGTACGTGATGTACGTGCCGTCGTCGTTGGTGGTGGTGATGTAGTCCGCGGAGACCTCCTGGACCACACCCGCCTTCTCGGCCTTGACCACGTCGCCGGCGTCGGCGGCGGAGCGGTACTCCATGCCGGTGCCGACCAGCGGGGACTCGCTCTTGATGAGCGGCACCGCCTGACGCATCATGTTCGCGCCCATGAGGGCACGGTTGGCGTCGTCGTGCTCGAGGAACGGGATCATGGCGGTCGCGACCGACACCATCTGGCGCGGCGAGACGTCCATGTAGTCGACGTCGTCACCGGGGACGTAGTCGACCTCGCCGCCACGACGGCGGACCAGGACGCGGGCCTCGGCGAACCGCATGTCGTCGTTGAGCGTGGCGTTGGCCTGCGCGATGACGAAGCGGTCCTCCTCGTCGGCGGTCAGGTAGTCCACCTCGTCGGTGACCTGGCCGTCGACGACCTTGCGGTAAGGCGTCTCGATGAAACCGAACGGGTTGATCCGGCCGTACGAGGCGAGCGAGCCGATCAGACCGATGTTCGGGCCTTCGGGCGTCTCGATCGGGCACATGCGGCCGTAGTGCGACGGGTGGACGTCACGGACCTCGAAGCCGGCCCGCTCACGGGAGAGACCACCCGGGCCGAGGGCGTTCAGACGACGCTTGTGCGTCAGCCCCGACAGCGGGTTGTTCTGGTCCATGAACTGGGACAGCTGGCTGGTGCCGAAGAACTCCTTGATGGAGGCGACGACCGGCCGGATGTTGATCAGGGTCTGCGGCGTGATCGCCTCGACGTCCTGGGTCGTCATGCGCTCGCGCACGACGCGCTCCATACGGGCGAGACCCGTACGGACCTGGTTCTGGATCAGCTCGCCGACGTTGCGGATGCGGCGGTTGCCGAAGTGGTCGATGTCGTCGGTCTCGACGACGATCTCCCGGCCCGACTCGCCGACCGTCTCGGTCTCACCGGCGTGCAGCTTCACCAGGTACTTGATGGTGGCGATGATGTCGTCGGTGGTGAGCACGCCGGCGTCCAGCGGCTCGTCCGCGCCGAGCTTCTTGTTGACCTTGTAGCGGCCGACCTTGGCCAGGTCGTAGCGCTTCGGGTTGAAGTACAGGTTCTCCAGCAGCGTCTGCGCGGCCTCACGCGTGGGGGGCTCGCCCGGACGCAGCTTGCGGTAGATGTCGAGCAGCGCGTCGTCCTGGCCCTGGGTGTGGTCCTTCTCCAGGGTGGCGCGCATGGACTCGTACTCGCCGAACTCCTCGAGGATCTGCTCGGTGGTCCAGCCGAGCGCCTTGAGGAGGACGGTCACGGACTGCTTGCGCTTGCGGTCGATGCGGACACCGACCATGTCGCGCTTGTCGATCTCCATCTCCAGCCAGGCACCCCGGGACGGGATGATCTTGGCGGAGAAGATGTCCTTGTCGGACGTCTTGTCGATCGAGGAGTCGAAGTAGACGCCCGGCGAGCGGACGAGCTGCGACACGACGATACGCTCGGTGCCGTTGATGACGAAGGTGCCCTTGTTGGTCATGAGCGGGAAGTCGCCCATGAAGACCGTCTGGGACTTGATCTCGCCGGTCTCGTTGTTGGTGAACTCGGCGGTGACGAAGAGCGGCGCCGCGTACGTGAAGTCGCGGTCCTTGCACTCGTCGATGCTGTTCTTGGGGGGCTCGAAGCGGTGGTCGCGGAACGTCAGCGACATCGACCCGGAGAAGTCCTCGATCGGCGAGATCTCCTCGAAGATCTCCTCCAGACCGGACTTGGTGGGGACGTCCTGACCGGACTCCAGAGCCGACTCGACGCGAGCCTTCCAGGCGTCGTTGCCGAGGAGCCAGTCGAAGCTCTCGGTTTGCAGCGCGAGAAGGTTCGGAACCTCGAGGGGCTCCTTGATCTTTGCAAAGGAGATGCGCAGCGGGGCGGTGCTGGCAGCGTTGTTCGTATTCGCGGTCGAGGCATTGCGCGAGGCGGCCAAGAGGGGGTCCTTCCGAGGGCTCGGACTCACTACGCGCGTACCGGCCCCTCTTCCTCACACGGAGACAGGGGGTGTCTGATGTGGCTGAAGTGCCAGGTCAGACATGCTCTGGTCGTCAGTGCTCGGGCGAGGGCAGACCCCTGGTGACGGGCAGGGGGCAGCTAACAGGCAGCGCAAAGGGTCAGTGTAGCCACTTGGCACACTGATGTCCAGTGCGGTTCTCGGGGACCGTGTTCGCTCCTCGTTGTTCTCACCACCTGTGCGGCAAGGCCTCGCCCTCAACGCACCCAGATACTGCCCTCTTCGCCGTCGATCCATGCCTCGGATTCGGATCCTTTGACGACGCCCTGAGAATTGCGCGCTGCGTGCGGTTCGTCAAGGCCCCCCTTGGCCCGAACCGGTTGCCTCCAGCGGCTCTCAGGGCCCCGGAGACGGCACGACGAAGATCACCATACTCTTCGCCGCGACGCGCGCAAGGCAGCCGCCGCCGGACCCCCGGCACGCCGAAGAGCGACCACCCGGATGGATGATCGCTCTTCGGTGCTACGGCGTTACAGACCCCGGAGGATCCGTGGTGCCGGTGCGGTCTTACTTGACCTCGACGGAGGCGCCGGCGCCCTTGAGGGACTCGGCGGCCTTGTCGGCGGTCTCCTTGTTGACCTTCTCGAGGACCGGCTTCGGGGTGCCGTCGACGAGGTCCTTGGCCTCCTTCAGACCCAGGGAGGTCAGCTCACGCACGACCTTGATGACCTGGATCTTCTTGTCGCCGGCGCCGGTGAGGATGACGTCGAACTCGTCCTTCTCCTCGGCGGCCTCGGCGCCACCGGCGGCGGCACCGCCACCGGCGACGACGACCGGCGCGGCAGCGGCGGCGGTGACGTCGAACTTCTCCTCGAAGGCCTTCACGAACTCGGAGAGCTCGATGAGGGTCATCTCCTCGAACTGGGCGAGGAGGTCTTCCTGGCTGAGCTTCGCCATGATGGCGGTCCTTCCACTAATTCGGCAGGTGCCGGATGTACGGGGTGAGGCGGGCGTACGTCGGGCCCGCTGCGACCCGTGCCGCTAGGCGGCGTGGGTCAGAAAGCGAGCCGAATTACTCGGCACCGCCCTGCTCGTCCTGCTTGGCACGGAGCGCGTCCACGGTGCGGACGAGCTTCGACGGCAGCGCCTGGAAGACAGAGGCAGCCTGGGACTGCTTGCCCTTCATGGCACCGGCCAGCTTGGAGAGCAGAACCTCGCGGGACTCGAGGTCCGCAAGCTTCTTGATCTCGTCGGCGGACAGCGCCTTGCCGTCAAGGACACCGCCCTTGATGACGAGGTTCGGGTTTTCCTTGGCGAAGTCGCGCAGACCCTTCGCCGACTCCACCGGGTCACCGGTGACGAAGGCGACGGCCGTCGGACCAGCGAAGAGCTGGTCGTCGAGCGTGATCCCGGCCTCGTTGGCCGCAATCTTGGTCAGCGTGTTCTTCACCACGGCGTACTGGGCGTTCTCACCGAGCGACCGGCGCAGCGTCTTGAGCTGCGCCACGGTGAGACCGCGGTACTCGGTCAGCACGGCGGCGTTGGAGCTGCGGAACTTGTCCGTCAGCTCGGCAACCGCGGCAGCCTTTTCGGGCGTCGCCATAGAGCCTCGGCCTCCTTCCGGGTGATTCGGACCGCGCGGACCCGAAGGAGGACTGGGGAAAACGAAACGCCCCGGCGCAGGCGCACGGGGCGTGACTCGACCGGTCGGCACACGCGTGAGGCGTGCGCTCCGGGAGCTCATCCACAGTCACCTGCGCGGGTCGTCCGCAGTTCAGCGGATCCTTCGGCCACCGTGACTCTTGCGAGCACACGGCAACGACCAGCGGTCTTTGGCTTCGTCGGAGAGCGTACGCGAACGGGTCAGTGTCAAGCAAATCCGCCCGTACGGCGACCCGACCCGGGCGAACCCGGCCCGGGCGGCCCGCGGCTCAGCCCTGCTGGGACTCCATCATCTCGGCCAGGTCCATGGTGTCCTTGGCCGGCGGAGCGGTGACCTTCACGGGCTCGTTGACGCCGAGGAAGGTGATGGTCATGTCCAGCGGGCCCTTCTCGGCGTCACCGCGCATCCGGAACTGCTTGGTCCGGTCGTCGCCGTCGACCCACATGTCCATCGTGAGTTTGTCGACGCCCATCTGCTCGTACTGCTCGATGCTCTTCTGGCGCTTGTCCCGGGTGGCCTTGTCCTCGTCCGCGAGGGACTTCTCCAGGGCGGCGAGGGAGACGGTGCCCTTGTAGTGGGTGGTCTCGACGCCCTCGACGGTCTCGGTGCCGACCTTCTCGACGTCCTCGGCCCCGGTGAGGAAGGTGGACTCGGTCGCCGGGTTCTTGTCGGCCTGGGAGGCGCCGCCGAGCTGGTTCAGCTCGTCGCCGGCGCCCATCGCGGCCAGGTCGAACTTGAGCCAGCTCTTGCCGTCCATCTCCTTGGCCGCTTCGGCTCCCCCGCCGATGTACATGGCCTTGTCGACGATCCGGATCTCCGCCTGGGCGTCGGGACCCTGGTCGAGCGCCGTCATCTTCATGCTCATCGCGAGGGTCGGCTTCATCCGCATCCGGGCCTCGGCCTCGACGCGCCCCTCTTCGGGCGCCCGCCCGGTCAGGCGGTAGTGAAGGGAGTCGATCTCCTCGGTGTTCTTCGCCGCCTCGGCGACGGCCGCCGCCGGCGTCATCTCCGGGGACTCCTCGGCCTTGTCCTCCTTGGAGCAGCCCACCGCTCCGGCGGCGAGCAGCAGGGCGGCCAGGCCGGCGCCGACGGGCATGCGTACGGAAGTCTTCATGCTTTCCCCCCACGGGAATCGATGAGCACAGGAGACCAACGGCTTCTCCACAGCACGGAGATCGCTGCTCCACAGCAAGGACGCGAGCGTATCCGGAATGGTTCGAACGATCTTGTGATTTACGGGATGTGCCGTGACAGGGGTGGCTCAGCCGTGGTCCTCACACGGGTGGCTCAGCCCTGGTCCCTCGTCCGGCCCAGCAGCTCCGTGAAGTCCGCGGTGTCGGCGGCCGGCGGGCGCTCGGCGGAGACCGCGGCCCCGTAGTCGCTGTAGTACGCCGTCTGGGTCAGCTCCCCGCTCTCCGTCCGTCCCCGCTCGACCTTCTTGACCAGCAGGTCCCGGTCGTCGACCCAGATGTCGACGGTCTGCTCGGTCTTCCCGGCCGTTCCGCCCACGGTGCCGGTCCAGTGCGTGGTGCGCCGGCCGCGGGTCGTCGCCTCCCCCACCCTGCGTACGTCGTCGGAGGCCAGGAGCCGCTTCACCGTCCGGTCGGGCGTGGTCTCGCGCATCCCGTCCGCGACGCCGGCCGCGCCGCTGCCGAGGCCCTCCAGGTCGGCGTAGCCGTACTTGATCCAGTGCCTGCCGCCCACCCGGGCGGCGAAGCCGTCGCCCATCCGGGCGTAGTACGCGTCGGGCAGGTACCGGGCCTCCATGGCCGTGGTGCCCAGCTCGCGCATGGTCGCGGCGGTCGTCCCGCCCGTATAGGTGATCTTCAGGGTGCCGGTGAGGCCGTTCTTCCAGCCGAGGGTCCCCGTGGCGTCCAGGGAGAGTTCGTCGCCCATGACGGTCGTGGACTCGACCCTCGCGGACCCCGCCCGCGCGGTGGCCCGCTCCACGGCGCGCAGCGGCTGGGTCGACGGGTCGGCGGACGGCGCGGGGTCGGCGGTCCCGCCCGAGGACGTGCAGGCCGTGCCGCACGCCAGCGCGACCGTCACCGCGATCACCACGACCGTACGGCGTGCTCCGCTGCTCCTCGCGCCCCTCATGCGCCACCCCCTGCCCGCACGTTAACGCAGTGCTGCGACACCTGTACGGGAAAGGGAACGGGCCCCGCACCTCGAAAGGTGCGGGGCCCGTGAACCGGTGGGGCGAGCCGTGGGCTCAGACCGCGGCCGGGTCCTCCTCGACGAGGAGGTTGCGGGTGCGGTTGGAGTCGACCGGGATGCCGGGGCCCATCGTGGTGCTGATGGCGGCCTTCTTGATGTAGCGACCCTTGGCGGCGGACGGCTTCAGGCGGAGGATCTCCTCCAGGGCCGCGCCGTAGTTCTCCACCAGCTTGGTGTCGTCGAACGACGTCTTGCCGATGATGAAGTGCAGGTTCGAGTGCTTGTCGACGCGGAACTCGATCTTGCCGCCCTTGATGTCGTTGACAGCCTTGGCGACGTCCGGGGTCACGGTGCCGGTCTTCGGGTTCGGCATGAGACCACGGGGACCGAGCACGCGGCCGAGGCGGCCGACCTTGCCCATGAGGTCCGGGGTGGCGACGACGGCGTCGAAGTCCAGACGGCCCTTCGACACCTCGTCGATCAGCTCGTCGGCGCCGACGATGTCGGCGCCCGCGGCACGCGCGGCCTCGGCACGGTCACCGGTCGCGAAGACCAGGACCCGGGCGGTCTTGCCGGTGCCGTGCGGGAGGTTCACGGTGCCACGGACCATCTGGTCGGCCTTGCGCGGGTCGACACCCAGGCGGAAGGCGACCTCGACGGTGCCGTCGAACTTGGTCGTGGAGGTCTCCTTGGCGAGACGGACGGCCTCGAGCGGGGCGTAGAGCTTGTCCCGGTCGATCTTGGCGTCCGCAGCGCGGAGAGACTTGCTGCGCTTGCTCACTACTGCTCCTGTTGGCTTCTTAGGAGTCGTGGTCCGGGCCGAGCAGGCCCTGCCACACTGTCCTGACCATGCGGCTACCGCCGCGTGGCGTGCTTACGGGGGTGGAGGTCAGCCCTCGACCGTGACGCCCATGGAACGGGCGGTGCCGGCGATGATCTTCTCGGCGGCGTCCAGGTCGTTGGCGTTGAGGTCGGGCATCTTGGTGGTGGCGATCTCACGGACCTGGTCACGCGTGATCTTCGCGACCTTGGTCTTGTGCGGCTCGCCGGAGCCCTTCTCCACACCCGCGGCCTTGAGGATCATCTTCGCGGCCGGCGGGGTCTTGGTGATGAAGGTGAAGGAGCGGTCCTCGTAGACCGTGATCTCCACCGGGATGACCCAGCCACGCTGCGACTCGGTCGCGGCGTTGTAGGCCTTGCAGAACTCCATGATGTTGACGCCGTGCTGACCCAGCGCGGGGCCGACCGGCGGAGCCGGGTTGGCGGCACCGGCCTGGATCTGGAGCTTGATGAGCCCCGTGACCTTCTTCTTCTTGGGAGGCATAGCTCTCCGGGTCCTTTCGATTCGGGTCCTGCCCACCTCCGGGGAACCACCCGGAGACAGGCATACCGCACAACGATAACGGGTATGGATGCGCGGCCAAAAACCGAGCAGGTCAGGCAGTCCCCGAGGGTCCTGCCTGACCTGCGCGGAAGCGTACGTCCGAGAAGAACTAGTTCTTCTGGATCTGGTCGAAGCTCAGCTCGACCGGGGTCTCGCGGCCGAAGATCTCGACGAGGCCCTTGACCTTCTTCGAGTCGGCGTTGATCTCGTTGATCGTGGCCTGCAGCGTCGCGAACGGGCCGTCGGTGACGGTGACCGAGTCGCCGACCTCGAAGTCCAGCACCTGGACCTCGACCTTGCGCTGCGGAGCCGGCTTGCCCTCGGCCTCGGCGGCCTCGCGGGCGGCCTTCTCCTCGGCCTCCGGGGCGAGCATCTTGACGATCTCGTCCAGCGTCAGCGGGTACGGGTCGTAGGCGTTGCCGACGAAGCCGGTGACGCCGGGGGTGTTGCGGACGACGCCCCACGACTCGTTGGTCAGGTCCATGCGGACCAGGACGTAACCCGGCAGCTTGTTCTGGCGGATCGTCTTGCGGTCGCCGTTCTTGATCTGGACGACCTCTTCCTGCGGCACCTCGGCCTGGAAGATGTAGTCCTCGACGTTGAGCGAGACGGCGCGCTGCTCGAGGTTGGTCTTCACGCGGTTCTCGTAACCGGCGTAGGTGTGGATGACGTACCACTCGCCGGGGAGGACGCGCAGCTCGCGGCGGAGCGCCTCGATCGGGTCCAGCTCGGGCTCCTCGGCCGCGGCCTCCTCCGCCTCGGCGGACTCCCCGGCCTCGCCGTCGGCGGCCTCGTCCTCGCCGGCCTCGTCCTGGTCCTCGGCGCTCTCGTCCTGGTCCTCGGCGCTCTCGTCCGCGTCCGCGGCGGCGTCGTCGGCAGCCTCGGTCTCGGCGGAGACCTGGGTGTCCTCGTTGTCGGCGCCCTCGACGGTGCCGAGCTCGTCCTCGACGGACTCGACCGGCTCGATGGCGTCGTTCACGTTCGGGTCAGACACGGTGGCTGCTTCTTCCTGGATACATAGGGGTGGAACACGCGAAAGGGGCGCCGGGTACCTCGGCGCCCTTCGCTCTCGACTCAGCCGAAGATGTACTTGGCGGCGTGAGAGAAGCCATAGTCAATCAGAGTCACCAGGCCGATCATGATGACCACGAAGATGATCACCACGGTGGTGTACGTCGACAGCTGGCTCCGGCTCGGCCAGACGACCTTGCGGAGTTCCGCGACGATCTGGCGGTAGAAGAGCGCGAGGCGCTTCAGCGGGCCCTTCTTGGCGCGCTTGCCGCCCTTGCGGGACTTCTTCTTGGAGTCCGGAGCCTCGTCCTCGGCATCAGGCATGTCGATGGAGCCCACGGCGTCCGTCACTCGTCCTCACCTGATTCCGGGTCGTGGCCGTGCCGCGCCCGGTCTGAGCCGCACGGCGGTGCATTGCTGTACGTACATGCGCACACATCCTGGCGAAGGTGTGTGTAGCAGGGCCGGAGGGACTTGAACCCCCAACCGCTGGTTTTGGAGACCAGTGCTCTACCAATTGAGCTACGACCCTTTGTGTGTCCCCAACGTACCGCATCCGCCCGAGTGCTCGGTGTGCACCGGATGAGTGCGGGCCGCTGAAGGCCAACGAGGTGAGAGTGTACGTGCTCAACGGCCGGGCGTCGAACAGAAAGCGCGTCCGGACTGATGTTCAGGGCTCCGCCCGGTGCGGTGCCGGGTCGGGGGCGGGGGTGGTGATGGGCCGGGGGCGGGTGCGGTGCCGGGCCGGGGCGGGTGTGGTGACGGGGGTGGTGCGGGGCCCGGTCCAGGGAAGGTGCGGGGTCCGGTCCGGGGGCGGTGCGGGGGCCGGTCCGGTTTGTTCAGTCCGTGAAACCCCTGTGCCCGGGAGGTTTCCGGTCTGGAACGATGGGGGCCATGAGCGCTGCAACCCCTCCCACCGAGCGCCGGGTCTCCGCCCGAGTCGGCGCGATCTCCGAGTCCGCCACCCTCGCCGTGGACGCCAAGGCCAAGGCCCTCAAGGCCGCCGGGCGACCGGTGATCGGCTTCGGCGCCGGTGAGCCCGACTTCCCGACGCCGGACTACATCGTCGAGGCCGCCGTCGAGGCGTGCAAGAACCCGAAGTTCCACCGCTACACGCCGGCCGGCGGTCTGCCGGAGCTGAAGGCCGCGATCGCCGCGAAGACGCTGCGCGACTCCGGCTACGAGGTCGACCCGTCGCAGATCCTGGTCACCAACGGCGGCAAGCAGGCCATCTACGAGGCGTTCGCCGCGATCCTCGACCCGGGCGACGAGGTCATCGTCCCGGCCCCGTACTGGACGACGTACCCGGAGTCGATCCGGCTGGCCGGCGGTGTCCCCGTCGAGGTCGTCGCCGACGAGACCACCGGCTACCGCGTGAGCGTGGAGCAGCTGGAGGCCGCGCGCACCGAGAAGACGAAGGTCGTCCTGTTCGTGTCGCCGTCCAACCCGACGGGCGCCGTGTACAGCGAGTCCGAGACCGAGGCGATCGGCAAGTGGGCCGTCGAGCACGGGCTGTGGGTGCTGACGGACGAGATCTACGAGCACCTCGTCTACGGCGACGCGACCGCGGTCTCCATGCCGGCGGTCCTGCCCGAGCTGCGCGACAAGTGCATCGTGGTCAACGGCGTCGCCAAGACCTACGCGATGACCGGCTGGCGGGTCGGGTGGGTCATCGGCCCGAAGGACGTCGTCAAGGCCGCGACGAACCTCCAGTCGCACGCCACGTCCAACGTGTCCAACGTCGCCCAGGCGGCGGCGCTGGCCGCGGTCTCCGGTGACCTGGACGCCGTGGCGAAGATGCGGGAGGCGTTCGACCGGCGCCGCAGGACGATCGTGCGGATGCTCAACGAGATCGACGGCGTGCTGTGCCCGGAGCCGGAGGGGGCGTTCTACGCCTACCCGTCGGTGAAGGCGCTGCTCGGCAAGGAGATCCGGGGCAAGCGCCCGCAGGACACGGTGGAGCTGGCCGCGCTGATCCTGGAGGAGGCGGAGGTCGCGGTGGTGCCGGGTGAGGCGTTCGGTACGCCCGGGTACCTGCGGCTGTCGTACGCGCTCGGGGACGAGGACCTCGTCGAGGGTGTCTCCCGGATCCAGAAGCTGCTGGCGGAGGCGCGGGACTGATCCCGCCCGCCGCGACAGGGCACCCCGTGACGTCACGGGGTGCCCTGTTTGTTTGTGCGAGCAAGACCACGTACGGGGAAAGTGCTGTCGGGTCGGGCGTGTCGTGCGGCAGGATCACGGAATGGAGCGTGTACGTGATCTCTCTGAACTGCCGAAGGCCCATCTGCACCTGCACTTCACCGGGTCGATGCGGCCCACGACCCTGCTGGAGCTGGCCGACAAGCACGGCGTGCGGCTGCCCGATTCGCTGACCGAGGCGCTGGAGCGCGGGGAGTCGCCGAAGCTGCGGGCGACGGACGAACGGGGCTGGTTCCGTTTCCAGCGGCTGTACGACGCGGCGCGGTCGTGTCTGCAGGAGCCGGAGGACATCCAGCGGCTGGTGCGGGAGGCGGCGGAGGAGGATCTGCGGGACGGGTCGGGGTGGCTGGAGATCCAGGTGGACCCGACGTCGTACGCGCCGCGGCTGGGCGGGCTGATTCCGGCGCTGGAGATCATCCTGGACGCGGTGGAGACGACCGTGCGGGACACCGGGATCGGGATGCGGGTGCTGGTGGCCGCGAACCGGATGAAGCATCCGCTGGACGCGCGGACGCTGGCGCGGCTGGCGGTGCGGTACGCGGACCGGGGGGTGGTGGGGTTCGGGCTGTCCAACGACGAGCGGCGGGGCATGGCCCGGGACTTCGACCGGGCGTTCGCCATCGCGCGGGAGGGCGGGCTGCTGTCGGCTCCGCACGGGGGTGAGCTGACCGGGCCGGCGTCGGTGCGGGACTGTCTGGACGACCTGGAGGCGGACCGGATCGGGCACGGGGTGCGGGCGGCGGAGGACCCGCGGCTGCTGAAGCGGCTTGCCGACCGGCAGGTGACGTGCGAGGTGTGTCCGGCGTCGAACGTCGCGCTGGGGGTGTACGAGAAGCCGGAGGACGTGCCGCTGCGGACGCTGTTCGAGGCGGGGGTGCCGATGGCGCTGGGCGCGGACGATCCGTTGCTGTTCGGGGCGCGGCTGGCGGCGCAGTACGAGATCGCGCGCGAGCACCATGGGTTCACGGACGCGGAACTGGCGGAACTGGCGCGGCAGTCGGTGCGGGGGTCGGCCGCGCCGGAGGACGTGAAGGGGAAGCTGCTGGCCGGGGTGGACGCGTGGCTGGCGGGGTAGGCGCCGCCTACGGGTGCCTCCGGCGGTTGGGCGGGGGTGCCTGCGGGTGCCTCCGGCGGTGGTGCGGGGATGCCTGCGGCGGCCTGTGCGGGTTCGTGGGTGGGATGCCTGCGGCGCCGCTGCGGCTTCGGTGGGGGTACGCGTAGCGCGATCCGTTGTGGGGTGGGACGGGGCCGCGCCGGGGGGTGTCCGTCCTCGGAACGGCGCGAAATCGGTCGGCCACAGATCTGAACGGCGCGGACGCGCCAACCGCTGCGGGCGGACACCCCCCGACACGTCCCCTCCCGCCGTACGCGGCTACCCCGCCATGCCGCCTGAGCTGCGGGCAGTCCTCCCACCCAGCTGCGGGCAGTCGTGCCGCTGGGGCGGCACGGGTGGGCGCAGCGGCACCCCGGTAGCGCCGGGCTGCGCACCCACCCCCCGGCCCGCACCCACGCCGGGCGCGAAGTAGGCGTCGGGTGCCGTCATCCACTCACCCCGCCGATCCCCACCAGCACCGTCCGGACCAGGCGTCGCGCGAACGCGTCGGCGGGCGGCAGCCCACCCTCCCCCAGCACGTCGTACGCGAACGCCCGCTGCGCACACGCCCCCAGCAGCAGCGACGCCGCCGCGAAGGCGTCCGCGTCCTCCCTCACCCGCCCCGCCTCCTGCTCGGCACGGAGATAGGCGGCCAGGCCCTCGATCGGCAGGTGCGGGCCGGTGCCCAGCTCCCGCATGGCCTCGTCGTGCCGTCGCTTCAGTTCCGTCTGGGCGTACAGCGACGCGGCGATCGGGAAGCTCTGTTCGTAGAAGAGCGCGGCCTGGCGGACGATCTCCGTGAGGTTCTCCTCCAGCGGCGCCCGGTCCGGCTCGGCGGCGAGGCTCCGCAGCAGGGGTCCCAGCCGGGGCAGCCGCTCGGAGAGGACCCGGATGAACAGCTCCTCCTTGCTCGCGAAGTGCTTGTACAGCGCCGCCTCGGAGCAGTCCGCCCCCTTGGCGATCTCCTTGGTCGTGGCGCGGGCGAGCCCGACGGTGAGCATCAGCTCGTGGGCGGCGTCCAGGATGCGCTCCCGGGCCGGCTTGGCGGACGGCATGCGTTCTCCAGTCGGGCTTGACCGGCGTGTGAGTACTTACTCACCATAGAGGAGAGAGGGGTGAGTGAGTACTCACCCACCGCAGCTTCGGATGGGGATCGCCATGAAACTGACCGTCTTCGGCGCCACGGGGGGCATAGGCCAGGAGGTCGTCCGGCAGGCGCTCGGCGCGGGTCACCAGGTCACGGCTGTCGTACGGGACCCGGCACGGCTGTCGGTGACCGGCGAGGGCCTGGAGGTGTTCCGTGCGGATCTGAGCGAGCCGGAGTCGGTGCGTCCGGCGGTGGCCGGGCGGGACGCCGTGCTGTCCGGACTCGGCGCCCGCACCCGCAAGGACGCGGGAGTCGCGACCCGGCTGACCCGGACGGTGCTCGCCGCGATGCGGGCGGAGGACGTGCGCCGGCTGCTGGTGGTCAGCGCCGCCCCGGTGGGCCCCGCCCCGCAGGGTGACGGCGCCCTGGACCGCGCGGTGCGCGGCATCGTCTCCGCCGTGCTGAAGGACACCTACGCCGACCTGCGCGCCATGGAGGAGGAGCTGGCCCGCAGCGGCCTGGACTGGACGGTCGTGCGGCCGCCGCGGCTGCAGGACAAGCCGCTCTCCGGCCGCTACCGGACGGTGGTCGGCGGCTCCCCGGCCAAGGGGCGTTTCGTGGGCCGCGCCGACGTCGCCCACGCGATGCTGGCGATGACCGAGGACCCGGCGACCGTGCGGCAGGGGGTCGGCGTCGCCTACTGAGGGGTCACAGGGTCACGCCGACCGTCACCGGCTCGTTGACCAGCGTGACGCCGAAGGCGTCCCGGACCCCGGCGACGACCTCGCGGGCCAGGGCGAGGAGGTCCTCGGTGGTCGCCTCGCCGCGGTTGGTGAGGGCGAGGGTGTGCTTGGTGGAGATGCGGGCGGGGCCGGTGCCGTACCCCTTGGTGAAGCCCGCCTTGTCGATCAGCCAGGCGGCGGAGGTCTTGATGCGGCCCTCGCCCGCGGGGAAGGCGGGCGGTTCCACGGCGTCGCCCAGGCGTTCGGCCACGCGGGCGCGGAACGCGGTGAACTCGGTGTCGGTGAGGATCGGGTTGGTGAAGAACGACCCGGCCGACCAGGTGTCGTGGTCCTCGGGGTCGAGGACCATGCCCTTGCCCGCGCGGAGCTTCAGCACGGTGTCGCGGGCGGCGGCCAGCGGGACCCGGTCGCCGGCTTCGACGCCCAGGGCGCGGGCGGTCTCGGCGTAGCGGAGGGGCGCGGAGAGACCGTCGGCGTCCTCCAGCTCGAAGCGGACGCCGAGGACGACGTACCGCTCGGGCTCCGCCTTGAAGCGGCTGTGGCGGTAGGAGAAGGCGCAGTCGGCGCCGGTGAGCGTGACCGTCTCGCGGTTCCGGCGGTCGTAGGCGGTGACCTCGGTGATCGTCGAGGAGACTTCCTGGCCGTACGCGCCCACGTTCTGGATGGGGGTCGCGCCGGCCGAGCCGGGGATGCCGGCCAGGCACTCGACGCCGGCGAGTCCGGCCTCGACGGTGCGGGCGACGGCGTCGGTCCAGATCTCGCCCGCCGCCACCGTGAGCGTCGTGCCGTCGAGGGAGAGGCCGCGGGTGGCGATGTGCACGGCGGTGCCGTCGAAGCCCTTGTCGCCGATGACCAGATTGGAACCGCCGCCGATGAGCAGCAGCGGCGTGCCGGCGTCGTCGGCCTCGCGGACGGCGGCGATCAGCTCGGCGTCGGTGGTGGCCGTGATCAGCCGGGTCGCTGGGCCGCCCAGCCGGAAGGTGGTCAGCGGGGCGAGGGGCGCGTCGTGGAGTTCCTGCACGCGGTCAAGAGTACGAGACGGCACCGACGGGGTCCGGCAGCGGGAAACGCCCCGGCCGGCGGGCCGGGGCGTTCCTCGGTTCAGGCCAGGCGCTTTCGTACGTCGGTCCAGTCCACGGGCAGGTCGTCGCTCGACGCCGCCCAGGAGGCGAACGCGGAGTCCCGCATCTGTGCGGACAGGCCGCGGGAGGCGGGCGCGTGGGTTCCGGAGCGGGCGAAGTCCCTGAGGGCCGCCGGCGACTCCCAGGCGGACAGGGTCCAGAAGGTGCGTTTGAACGGTTCGGCCTTGAGCGAGGCGCCGTACGCACCGGGCGCGGCCTTGATCTGCCGCCACACGCCCGGCGTGCGGGCCAGGAACTTCAGCGCTCCCCACAGGGTGCGCGTCTCGAAGCGGGAGGCGAAGACGTGGACCTCCGTCCCCGGCGGCGGCTGGTTGGGCACGGTCCAGGGCAGGGTGGGCATGTCGGGCTCCTTTCGCGTCGGGCGGGCGGGTCAGCGGGTGGCCGGCGCGGCGGCGGGGAGGGGCGCCTGTTCGGCGGGCGGCAGGCTCGCGGGGTGGCCCGTGGGCGTGTCCGCGTCGCGTCGGCGGGCCGGGATCAGCAGGGCCGCGACACCGGCGAGGGCCACGACCGCGGCGCCCACCGCCACGGCCGGCCGCAGCCCGTCGACGAAGGTCTGCGCGGACTCGTAGCTGCCCCGGGCGGCGAAGATCGAGGACATGACCGCGATGCCGAGCGCCCCGCCCACCTCCCGCAGGGCGTTGTTGGCGCCCGAGGCGATCCCCTGCTCCTTGGCGACGACGCTGGACATCACCAGGGCGGAGGCCGGGGCGAAGAACAGGGCCATGCCGATGCCGCTGATGATCAGGCCGGGCAGCTGGACGGCGTAGGAGGCGTCGGCCGTGACCACGGAGGCGAGGTAGCCGAGGCCGGCCGCTTGGAGGAAGAGGCCGGTGGCGACGACCGGGCGCCCCCCGATCCGGTCCGAGAGGAGGCCGGCGATCGGTGCGACCAGCATCGGCATGCCGGTCCAGGGCAGCATGCGCAGCCCCGCCTCGGTGGGCGTGTAGCCGAGCACGCCCTGCATGTACTGGGCGAGCAGGAAGATCGAGCCGAACATCCCCAGGAACATCAGCAGGCTCGCCGCGTTGACGCCGGCGAAGGCGCGGGAGCGGAAGAGGCGCATCGGGAGCATGGGGTTCTTCGCCCGGGTGCTGTAGAGGACGAAGCCGACGAGCAGCGCGGCGCCGGCGAACAGGCTGGTCAGCACGACCGGGCCGGTCCAGCCGTCGACCGGCCCGCGGACCAGCCCGTAGACGATGCCGAAGAGTCCGCCGCTGGCGAGCAGGGTGCCGGGCACGTCCAGTGGCGCGCCGGTGCCGTGCGACTCGGCGAGGCGGAGACGGGCGAGCGGCAGCAGGGCCAGGCCCAGCGGAACGTTCAGCCAGAAGATCCACTGCCAGGAGATGTGCTCGGTGAGGCTGCCGCCGACCAGCGGCCCGGAGGCGACGGCGAGCCCGTTGACGGCGCCCCAGATGCCGTACGCCATCCCGCGTCGTTCGGCGGGCACGGCGGCCGTCAGCAGGGTCAGTGTCAGCGGCATCATGATCGCCGCGCCCACGCCCTGCACCGCGCGGGCGGCGATCAGGGAGTCGAGGCCGGGGGCCAGGGCCGCGGCGGCGGAGGCGGCGGTGAAGACGGTGATGCCGACCAGGAAGAGCCTGCGGCGGCCGAAGCGGTCGCCGAGGGCCGCGCCGAACATCAGCAGGACGGCGAAGGTGAGCGTGTAGGCGCTCACGGTCCATTCGAGGTCGTGCAGCGCCCCGCCCAGGTCCTCGCGGATGGAGGGCAGGGCGGTGGTGACGACGAGGTTGTCCAGGGCCGCCATGAATCCGGCGACGCTGGTGATGACGAGGGCCCAGGCCGTTCCCCCACGGCGGGTGCCCGGTCGTGCGCCTTGCTGTGACATCTCTCCCCCAGAGGGTGTGCACTGCTGCGTCGGACGTTCTTCGATGAGTTATTTAGTTATTGCTGACTAACTTTTGCGGGCATACGGAAGGGCCACTCCCGCGCGGCACCGCGGGCCTAGGCTTCGTCGCCCTGGCCCGGCTTCGCCCGCGCCGAGAGGTAGAAGCCCTCCCAGACCCGGTGCCCCGGCGGGAAGCCCATGCCGGCCAGGGCGTTGACGAGCATGCCGTACGCCATGAAGGTCGTCGTCTCGTTCACGTCGCCGCCGAGCGGCACGTGGACGGCGTCGAAGATCTCCATCCAGCCCTTGCGCACCATCTCGCCGAACTCGTGGTCCCCGGCGGCCTCGGCCGCCGACACCGCCACATAGGTCTGCAACTGCATCTGGAGCTTTTCGGGCTGCTCGGCGATCAGCCGCGTGTAGGCGTCCGCCATGGCGTGCAGCGCCTCTTCGCCGTGGAGCCCCTTCGAGGCTTCCAGGAAGACCTCGCGCGTCTCCCGCAGGCATCGCTGCGAGGCCGCCAGGAAGATCGCCTTCTTGCCCGGGAAGAGCCGGAAGAGATACGGCTGGGAGACCCCCACCCGCTTGGCGATGGCCTCCGTGGACGTGCCGTAGTAGCCGCCCCGGGAGAACTCGCTCATCGCCGCGCGGATGACGCTCTCGCGCCGCTCCTCTGCGCTCATCCTGACCATGAAGGTAAGTTAGTACTCAATCACTAACTACGTCAAGGGTCACACCGACGTGGATACGCGTGAGGGGCGCGCCTCCCCCGGAGGGCGCCCCTCTTTCCTCGGGTCCGTCAGGCGAGCCGCACGACCGCGCGGGACATGCCCAGCACCTTCTGCCCGGCGCTGGTGGCCGTGAGGTCGACGCGGACGGTGTTGTCGTCGAGCTTGGCCGCGACCTTGGCGCTCACCTCGATGAGGGCGCCCTTGTCGTCGTCAGGGACGACGACGGGCTTGGTGAAGCGGACGCCGTACTCCACGACCGAGCCGGGGTCGCCGGTCCAGTCGGTGACCACGCGGATCGCCTCGGCCATGGTGAACATGCCGTGCGCGATGACGTCCGGCAGGCCGACCTCCTTGGCGAACCTCTCGTTCCAGTGGATGGGGTTGAAGTCGCCGGAGGCCCCCGCGTACCGGACGAGTGTGGCGCGGTCCACGGGGAAGCTCTGGGCGGGCAGTTCGGTGCCGACCTCGACGTCGGAGTAAGCGATCTTCGCCGTCATCGGAATGCTCACGCCCCCTCGGCCGCTCGGGCCACCAGCTTGATCCAGGTGGTCACGACGTGCTCGCCGGCCTCGTCGTGGACCTCACCGCGGATGTCCAGGATGTCGTTGCCCGCCATCGACTTGATCGCCTCGATGGACGAGGTGACGCTCAGCCGGTCCCCGGCGCGCACGGGGCGCGAGTAGGCGAACTTCTGGTCGCCGTGGACCACCCGGCTGTAGTCCAGACCGAGCTGCGGGTCCGCGATGACCTGCCCGGCCGCCCGGAAGGTGACGGAGAACACGAAGGTCGGCGGCGCGATCACGTCCGGGTGACCGAGCGCCTTCGCGGCTTCCGCGTCCGTGTACGCGGGGTGGGCGTCCCCCACCGCCTCCGCGAATTCGCGGATCTTCTCCCGCCCCACCTCGTAGGGCTCGGTGGGCGGATAGGTCCGCCCGACGAAGGACTGGTCGAGCGCCATGGGCTCGGCACCTCCTGCTGTGTCTGTCGGCCTGCTGCCGTGTGCTGCGGTTGGCGAAACGACGTGAGGCCGCCCCCGGTGTTTCGGGGACGGCCTCACGTACGAGCCTGATTTATCGCGTTTCGCGGTGCGCGGTGTGCGCGTTGCAACGCGGGCAGTGCTTCTTCATCTCCAGTCGGTCCGGGTTGTTACGCCGGTTCTTCTTGGTGATGTAGTTCCGCTCCTTGCACTCCACGCAGGCCAGCGTGATCTTCGGGCGGACGTCGGTGGCAGCCACGTGAGTGCACTCCTTGACGAACGGATTGATGGTATTAACGCAAGAAAGAGTAGCCGACTGAAGGACCGACCCCGCAATCGGCTACTGAGAGTAGCGGTGACCGGACTTGAACCGGTGACACAGCGATTATGAGCCGCTTGCTCTACCGACTGAGCTACACCGCTGCGATGCGATCGGGCCCCGCCTTGCGGCGGGAACCTCTCACACCAGAGCCCCAAAACGGAATCGAACCGTTGACCTTCTCCTTACCATGGAGACGCTCTGCCGACTGAGCTATTGGGGCGAGCGATGAAGACATTACACGGTCGCCCGCCGTTCGCCCAAATCCGTTTCGCCGCCCCTGCCCCGGCCCGTCCCGAGCACCCCCCTGGGGCGGCCGCACCGGTACGACTATTCCGCTCCTCCGCGCCAGGGACTGATCACCGTCCTAGGCTCGACTCACTCTGCGTGATCTTGCGTCCCCCACTGCGCAGTCCCGAGCCCAGAGGAGCGCGATGCCCGACAGCCAGCCGCAGCCGTCCCCCTCGCCCTCCCCTTCGGGCCCGGCGGGCCCCGGCTCGCTGCTGCTGGCCGGGGCCCGCCTGACCGACGGCCGGACCGTGGACGTACGGCTGCGCGGCGGACGCATCGAGGCGGTCGGCACGGCCGGCAGTCTGACGCCGGCCCGTTCCCGCGTCCCCGGCGCCCGCGTCGACCTCGCCGGCTACCTGCTCCTGCCCGCCCCCGCCGACCCCCACGTGCACGGCGACACCGCGCTGACGGCCGACGCGCCCGGCCCCGCCTCCTGTGACCCCCCGGACGTCCAGCGCCGGGCCACCGAGGCCGCCCTGCTCCAGCTGGGGCACGGGGCGACCGCGCTGCGCGCGCACGTGCGCGTGGGCGACGTTCCGGGGCTCGGCGCGCTGACGGGCGTCCTGCGCGCCCGGCGTTCCCTGCACGGGCTGACGGACGTGACCGCGGTGGCGATGCCGCGGGTGCTGACCGGGGCGGCCGGCGCCGAGGGGCTGGCGCTGCTGCGGGACGCGGTCAAGATGGGCGCCGACGTGGTGGGCGGGTGTCCCGACCTGGACCCCGATCCGGCGGGGTACGTGGAGGCGGTCCTCGAGGTCGCCGCCGAGCACGGCCTCCCGGTCGACCTGCACACGGACGCCGCCGACCCGGCGCGGCTGGCCCGGCTGGCGGCGATGGCGGGCGGGCTGCGCCCCGGGGTGACCATCGGCCCCTGCGACGGCCTGGGCCGGCTTCCGTCCGAGGTGGCCGCCCGGACGGCGGACCGTCTCGCGGCGGCCGGGGTGACCGTGGTGTGCCTGCCGCAGGGCGCCTGCGGGGCCGTGGAGGGCGGTGACGGCACCACGCCGGTACGGCTGCTGCGGGCGGCCGGGGTGCCGGTGACCGCCGGGAGCGGCGCCCTGCGGGACGTCTCGAACCCGGTCGGGCGCGGCGACCCCCTGGAGGCGGCGTACCTGCTGGCCTCGCGCCACGGGCTGCGCCCCGAGGACGCCTACGAGGCGGTGAGCGCGGCGGCCCGCAAGGCCCTCGGCCTGCCCGAGGTACGCGTGGAGGCGGGCTTCCCGGCCGAACTCCTCGCGGTGCGCGGGGACCGGCTGGCGGGGGCGCTCTCCCTGGCGTACAGCCGGATCGTGGTGCACCGGGGTCGGGTGGTGGCGCGGACGAGCGCGGTACGCGAGTACGGCGACTCGGCGACCGCGACGGACCTGGGCCTGCCGCGGCAGGGGCGCGGGGAGGCGGGGCGGGGGTGAGGGGCGGCCCCGGGGCTGAAGGGCTCAGCAGCCGACAGGAGGTGCGGGGTTGAGGGTCGCGGGGAGCCGGAGACGGCCGCTCCCGCGACTCTCGGCGCTTCTCGGCTCTTCTCGGCTTCTCTCGGCTTCTCTCGGTGATCGGCAGCGGCTGAAGCGCCCGTGGGGCGAGCGGTGGGAGGCGACGGGAGTCGTGCGGCGCGGGCGGCCGACGGGAGGCGGCGCACGTCGTTCGGCGCGGGCGGCCTGTGCGGCGTACGGTCGAAGGCATGCGCATTGTCATCGCTGGTGGTCATGGTCAGATCGCGCTGCGGCTGGAGCGGTTGCTCGCCGCGCGCGGTGACGAGGTGGCGGGCATCATCCGCAAGGCCGAGCAGGCCGACGATCTGCGGGCGGCCGGCGCCGAACCGGTCGTCCTGGACCTGGAGTCGGCCTCGGTGGACGAGGTCGCGGAGCGGCTGCGGGGCGCGGACGCGGCGGTCTTCGCGGCGGGCGCCGGGCCCGGGAGCGGGGCGGCCCGCAAGGAGACGGTGGACAAGGCGGCGGCGGTCCTCTTCGCGGACGCGGCGGTCCGGGCGGGCGTCCGGCGCTTCGTGGTCGTCTCGTCGATGGGCGCCGATCCGGAACATCGGGGCGACGAGATCTTCGACGCCTATCTGCGCGCCAAGGGCGAGGCCGACGCACACGTGCGCGCGCTGGACGGGCTGGACTGGACGATCCTGCGGCCGGGACAGCTGACGGACGACGCCGGTACCGGCCTGGTCCGCCTGGAGGCCCACACCGGCCGCGGGCCCGTGCCGCGCGACGACGTCGCCGCCGTGCTGGCGGAGCTGGTCGACACCCCGGCCACGGCCGGCCTGACCCTGGAGCTGATCTCGGGCTCGGCGCCGGTGTCGGTGGCGGTGAAGTCGGTGGCAGGCAACTGAGGAGCCGGTGCCCGGGGGTGCGGGGCCCTGGATACGAGGCCCTGGACGCCGGGCCCGTCGTACACCGGTCAGAACAGGGGCAGTTGCCCGGGGAAGTCGGGGACGGCGTACCCGTCCAGGGACGGCTGCACGGCACCGAGTTGGGCCGGCCGACGTGACCCCGGGCAGGAGACCAGCTCCCCGCTCCCCCGCGCGCCGGGAGGATCGTGGCGCGCGTAGCGGCCCGCGACGACGGCGATCTCGCGACGGCACTCGGGGCAGTTTCTGCGGCGGGACGACAGGGCCATGCCCCCAGTCTGCCCCCAACGCACCCGGCGCCGGTCCCCGCACACGACGAAGGGCCCCGTGACCTGCTGTTCGGACAGGTCACGGGGCCCTTCGATCCCGTGTGGCGGCGCCAGGATTCGAACCTGGGAAGGCTGAGCCGGCAGATTTACAGTCTGCTCCCTTTGGCCGCTCGGGCACACCGCCGGGGGTCGCTGCCCTTCGAACCGCTTTTCGGCGGTGCTCCGTGGCAACGACGTAAACAATACCCGATGTGGAGGGGTGCTTCGCCACCCGATTGATCGCCGCCCGGGGGACGGCGGGTGGCTAGGCTTGTCCGGATGCGGCCGGGGACCTCTGCGGAGTTCGGCGGCCGCCGCTGCATGCCGGTACGGAGCCGATACGCGGCCCGACACGCACCCAGATACAAGGAGCCACAGGACATGGCCGACTCCAGTTTCGACATCGTCTCGAAGGTCGAGCGGCAGGAGGTCGACAACGCCCTCAACCAGGCCGCCAAGGAGATCTCGCAGCGCTACGACTTCCGGGGCGTGGGCGCCTCGATCGCGTGGTCCGGGGAGAAGATCCTCATGGAGGCCAACTCCGAGGACCGGGTCAACGCCGTCCTCGACGTCTTCCAGTCCAAGCTGATCAAGCGCGGCATCTCGCTGAAGGCGCTGGACGCGGGCGAGCCCCAGCTCTCCGGCAAGGAGTACAAGATCTTCGCGTCGATCCAGGAGGGCATCTCCCAGGAGAACGCGAAGAAGGTGGCCAAGCTCATCCGTGACGAGGGCCCCAAGGGCGTGAAGGCCCAGGTGCAGGGTGACGAACTGCGGGTCTCCTCCAAGAGCCGGGACGACCTGCAGGCCGTGATCGCCCTGCTGAAGAACCAGGACTTCGACTTCGCGCTGCAGTTCGTGAACTACCGGTAATCCGCGCAGAGGGCGGGTGCCGGTGCGGGCCCGCCCTTCCGTGTGCCGTGGCTCCGTGGCTCCGGTCGTCGTCGGGGGCGCCCGGGCCCTCGTCAGTCGCGCGAGTGGCCGAAGAGGAGCCGGTAGCCGATCAAGAGGACCAGGGAACCGCCGATGGCGGCCGCCCAGGTGGCCCCGTCGTAGAAGTCCTTGCTGATCGGGTGGTCCAGCCAGCGGGCCGATATCCAGCCGCCGATGAAGGCGCCCGCGATGCCGATCAGGGTCGTGCCGACGAGCCCTCCCGGGTCGCGGCCCGGCAGCAGGAACTTGGCGACGGCCCCGGCCAGCAGTCCCAGGATGATCCAGCTGATGACGGTCATGACCCGACCCTGCCCCTTCTCGCTGTGTCCGCGCCGTCCCGGTGCTGTGGGCTCTTTCCTCCGCGCGTGTTCCTGACGTCTTGATCGAGAAGACGCCGCCGAGCCGTCCGGCGGTTGCGCGGCGGCGGCTCCTACCAGCCGGTCCGCTGGGTGCCGGCGGTGGCGGTGAACGGCTGGTCCGTCCGTACGATCTCGCGCCCCATCGGGAGCAGGGAGACCGGGATCAGCTTGAAGTTGGCGATGCCGAGCGGGATGCCGATGATCGTCACGCACAGCGCGAGGCCGGTGACGATGTGGCCGATGGCGAGCCACCAGCCGGCGAGGATCAGCCACAGGACGTTGCCGATGCAGGAGGGGGCTCCCGCGTCCCGCCGCTCGACCGCCGTGTACCCGAAGGGCCACAGGGCGTACACGCCGATGCGGAAGGCGGCTATGCCGAACGGGATGCCGATGATCGTGACGCAGAGCAGCGCGCCCGCGACGACGTAGCCGAGGAACAGCCAGAAGCCGCTGAGCACGAGCCAAATGACGTTCAGAATGGTCTTCACTGCTGACGACCTGCCATCTTTTCGAGTCGGGCGATGCGCTCCGCCATCGGTGGATGGGTGGAGAACATCTTCGAGAGGCCCTGCCCGGGACGGAACGGGTTCGCGATCATCATGTGGCTCGCGGTCTCGATCCGGGGCTCCGGAGGCAGCGGGAGCTGCTTGGTGCCGTGTTCGAGCTTGCGCAGGGCTCCGGCGAGGGCGATCGGGTCTCCGGTGAGCTGGGCCCCGGAGGCGTCGGCCTCGTACTCCCGGGAGCGGCTGATCGCCAGTTGGATGACGGTGGCGGCGAGCGGTCCGAGGAGCATGATGAGGAGCATGCCCAGCAGACCGGGTCCGTCATCGTCGTTGGAGCGGCCGATCGGGATGAGCCAGGCGAAGTTGACCAGGAACATGATCACGGAGGCGAGGGCGCCGGCGACGGACGAGATCAGGATGTCGCGGTTGTAGACGTGGCTCAGCTCGTGGCCGATGACGCCGCGCAGCTCCCGCTCGTCGAGCAGGCGCAGGATGCCCTCGGTGCAGCAGACGGCCGCGTTGCGCGGGTTGCGGCCGGTCGCGAAGGCGTTCGGCGCCTCCGTCGGCGAGATGTACAGGCGGGGCATGGGCTGGCGGGCCTGGGTGGAAAGCTCGCGCACCATGCGGTACAGCGCCGGGGCCTCGAACTCGCTGACCGGGCGGGCGCGCATCGCGCGCAGGGCGAGCTTGTCGCTGTTCCAGTACGCGTACGCGTTCGTCCCGAGCGCGACGAGGACGGCGACGACGAGCCCCGCTCGGCCGAAGAAACTGCCGATGACGATGATGAGCGCGGACAGTCCCCCGAGGAGGATCGCGGTCCTGAGCCCGTTGTGCCGGCGGTGCACGGTACGCCCTCCAAGTGGTGCAGCAGGGGAACCCTTTGCTTGCTGGTGTCGCTCGCTGTGGTTGCTTCCTGGTCTCCGAAGCCACCGGTGCCGTGGCATCACGACCAGTGGACCCTTCCGTACTGGTCAACGCCAGGCGAGGGCGCCCAGTTCCCCGGCGCCCACGGCGGCGCGTGTGGTCCGTACGGGTGACGGGCGCGGCGGGCGGTGCGCGGGCGTGCCGGGGACGCGGCGGCTCAGAAGAGACCGGTGGCGGCGAAGCGCAGGATCAGCTGCGGGGCGCCCGAAACGGCGACGGCGAGGACTGCGGTCACGCCGATCGCGGCGGTGAGGGGCGCCGGGGCGCGGTGCCGGGCGGTCGCGGCCGCCTCCTCGGGCGCCCGGAACAGCAGGGCCGTCCACTGGAGGTAGTAGACGAGCGCGATCACGACGTTGGCCGCCATGACGACGGCCAGCCAGCCGAGCCCGGCGTCCACGGCCGCGGAGAAGACCGTGACCTTGGCGAAGAGGCCGATGACGCCCGGCGGCAGCCCGGCCAGACAGAGCAGGAAGAAGGCCAGGAGCAGCGCGGTGAGCGGGTTGGAGGCGTACAGGCCGCGGTAGTCGGCGACGCGGTTGCGGGCCCGGGTACGGCCCACCAGGGCGGCCACCGCGAAAGCGCCGAGGTTCACGGCGGCGTACATGAGGGCGTAGGCGACGGTGGAGCCGATCGAGCGTTCCGGGTCGTCGGAGTACGCGGCGGCGGCGATCGGCACCAGGAGGTAGCCGGCCTGCCCGACGGACGACCAGGCGAGCAGCCGTACCGCGCTGTACGCGCGCGTCGCCCGCTGGCGCAGGGCGCCGACGTTGCCGACGGTCATGGTGAGGGCGGCCAGGACCGCGAGGGCGGGACCCCAGACGTCGGCGTAGGACGGGAGGGCGATGACGGTGACGAGGATCAGGCCGGAGAAGCCGACCGCCTTGCCGATCACGGACAGGTAGGCGGCGATCGGCAGGGGCGCGCCCACATAGGTGTCGGGCACCCAGAAGTGGAAGGGCACGGCGGCCGTCTTGAAGGCGAAGCCGACGAGGGTGAGGACGACGCCGGTCTGGGCGAGCGTGGCGAGCTGCCCGTCGACGTCCTGGACGCGTTCGGCCACCTGGGTGAGGTAGAGGGTGCCGGTGGAGGCGTAGACGAAGCTGATGCCCATGAGGCTGACCGCGGTCGCGGTGACCGAGGACAGGAAGAACTTCAGGGCCGCTTCGGAGGACCGTCGGTCGCCCTGGCGCAGGCCCACGAGGGCGAAGGCGGGCAGGGAGGCGACCTCCAGGGCGACGATCAGGGTGGCGAGGTCGCGGGAGGCGGGCAGCAGCGCGGCGCCGGCCGCGGAGGAGAGCAGCAGGAACCAGAACTCGCCCTCGGGGAGTCCGCGGTCGGCGTCCTTGACGGCGGTGACCGAGAGCAGGGCGGTCACCAGGGCGCCGCCGAGGACCAGGAACTGGAGGGCGAGGGTGAAGGTGTCGGCGGTGTAGCTGCACACGTCGGCGTCGCCGGTCAGGCAGAACGTCGAGCGGTCGTCGTTCACCAGGGGCAGCAGCGTGAGCGCGGCGGCGGCGAGTCCGGCGACCGAGATCCAGCCGAGCAGGGACTTGCGGGCGTCCGGGACGAACAGGTCGGTGACGAGGACGACGAGTCCGACGACCGCCGTGACGGTCGGCGGCGCGATGGCGAGCCAGTCGACGGACTGGACGAGGTTCTGGGCCAGGGGCTGCGACAGGGCCTCGGCGAGGGGCTGGGCCGGGGTGCTCATCGGGTGCCTCCTGAGAGGAGCTGCTGCACGGCCGGGTCGGTCAGCCCGAGGAGGGTCCTGGGCCAGAGTCCGGCGACGACGGTGAGGGCGACGAGCGGCGTCCAGGCGGCGAACTCGTAGGTGCGTACGTCGGTGAGCTTCGGGGCCTCGCGCGGTACGGCGCCCATGCAGACGCGGCGGACCACGATCAGCATGTACGCGGCGGTCAGCAGCGTGCCGAACGCGGCGATCGCCATGAAGGTGAGGAAGGCGGGGCGGCTGAGGTCCTCGTGCGGGTCGAAGGCGCCGAACAGGGCCAGCATCTCGCCCCAGAAGCCGGCCAGGCCGGGCAGGCCGAGGGAGGCGACCGCGGCGAAGGCGAGGAGGCCGCCGAGGCGGGGCGCCTTGCCGTACAGGGCCGCGCCGGTCTCCTCGGCCAGGGTGTCGAGGTCGGTGGTGCCGGTGCGGTCCTTGAGTGCGCCTACGACGAAGAAGAGCAGGCCGGTGATGAGGCCGTGGGCGATGTTGGCGAACAGGGCGCCGTTGACGCCGGTCGGGGTCATGGTGGCGATGCCCAGCAGGACGAAGCCCATGTGGCCGACGGAGGAGTAGGCGATGAGGCGCTTGAGGTCGCCCCTCGCTCCCTTCTTGGCGAGGGCCAGGCAGGCGAGGGAGCCGTAGACGATGCCGACGACGGCGAAGGCGGCGAGGTAGGGCGCGAAGGTGCGGAAGCCCTCCGGTGCGACGGGGAGGAGGATGCGCACGAACCCGTATGTGCCCATCTTCAGCAGGACGCCGGCCAGCAGGACCGAGCCGACGGTCGGGGCGGCTGTGTGGGCGTCGGGCAGCCAGCTGTGCAGCGGCCACATCGGGGTCTTGACCGCGAGCCCGATCCCGATCGCCAATACGGCGATGACCTGCACGGACGCGGTGAGCGACCGGCCGTTGTCAGTGGCGAGTGCCACCATGTCGAACGTGCCCGCGCTGAGTCCGACCAGGAGCAGGCCGAGCAGCATGACGACGGAGCCGAGGAGGGTGTAGAGGATGAATTTCCAGGCCGCCCCGGCCCGTCCCTCGCCGCCCCAGCGGGCGATGAGGAAGTACATCGGGATCAGGACCATCTCGAAGGCGAGGAAGAACAGGATCAGGTCGAGGACGGCGAAGGTCGCGAGGGTGCCGGACTCGAGGACGAGCAGCAGCGCGACGAAAGCCTTCGGGGACGGGCCCGACGGCATGTTGAAGTACGAGTAGAGCGCGCAGAGGAAGGTCAGCAGCGCGGTCAGGACCAGCAGGGGGAGGGAGATGCCGTCGATGCCGAGGTGGATGCGCACGTCGAGTGCGGGGATCCAGCTGATGTCCGTGCCGGCCTGCATCCTCGACGGGTGGTCGTGGTCGAAGCCGAGCACGAGGACGATCGCGGCGACGAGGACGGCACCGGTGACGGTGACGCCGTGCCGCAGGACGGCCTGGTCGGGTGACTTCCCCTTCAGCCCCGGAGGGGCGGGCAGGAGAGCGGCGGCGGCACCGATGAGCGGGCCGACGACGACCAACGCCAGAAGGAACTGCATCACGGACTCGTTGATATCGATCACGCCTGCTCACGCTCCCGTGGCGACGAGGACGGCGGCGACCGCGAGGACGACGGTGCCGGCGAGCAGCGCGCTCACATAGGTCTGCACATTGCCGGTCTGGGCCCGGCGTACGGCGGTTCCCAGGACCCGCGGCAGGGCTCCCGCCCCGCGGACGTAGGTGTCGACGACCTCCCGGTCGAGGAACCGCACGAGACGCGCGCCGGCCTGGACCGGGCGGACGAAGAGGGTCGTGTACACCGCGTCCAGGTGGAAGCCGACGGCCGCGTGCCGGTGCAGCGGGCCCAGCAGGAGCCGGCCGGGGTCGGACGGGTCGGGGGCGTGGGCGATGTCTCCGTAGGCCGGTTCATGACTGGCGATGGCCTCGGCCTCCACTAGCGCGGCGTCGCCCTCCGGGTGGGCCGCGACCGCGCCGAGCGGCGGGCGGGCGGCGAGCGACGTGGTGTGGCGCCAGGCGGCGTAGGTGACGATGCCGCCGACCAGGGCCACGCCCGTGCCGAGCACGGAGGTGGTGAGGGTCGGCGTGAGGTCGTGGCCGTCGAACCAGTCGGGCAGGAGGCGGAAGGCGAGCCCGCCGAGGGCGAGTGACGGGATCGCGAGGACCCAGAGCACGGCGTTCATGGCCACGGGCTGCCGGCCGTGGTCGGGGGCTTCGGCGCCCCGTCCGCGGAAGGCCAGGAGCCACAGGCGCGTCGCGTAGGCGGCGGTGAGCAGGGCCGTGACCAGGCCGGCCAGGAGGACGGTCCAGCCCGCGGCGCCGGGCGCCTGCCCGGTGTGGCCGGTGGCGGCGTGTTCAGCGGCGACGAGGACGGACTCCTTGGAGAAGAAGCCGCTGAAGGGCGGGATCGCGGCGAGGGCGAGCAGCGCCACGGTCATCGTCCAGTAGGCGTCCGGGACGCGGTCGCGCAGGCCCCGCATGCGGGACATGGCGGCCAGCGAGTTGGTGCCGGCGGCGTGGATGATCACGCCGGCGGCGAGGAACAGCAGGGCCTTGAAGGCGCCGTGGGTGAGGAGGTGGAAGACGGCGGCACCGCGGTCGCCGACGGCGAGGGCGCCGGTCATGTAGCCGAGCTGACCGATGGTCGAGTAGGCGAGGACGCGCTTGATGTCGTCCTGGGCGAGCGCGGCGAGCGCCGAGCCGACCATCGTGACGGCCGCCATCACGGCGAGGACGACCATCGCGGCGTGCGAGGTCTGGAAGAGCGGGAGGAGCCGGGCGACGAAGTAGACGCCGGCGGCGACCATCGTCGCGGCGTGGATGAGCGCGGAGACGGGTGTCGGGCCCGCCATCGCGTCGGGGAGCCAGGTGTGCAGCGGGAACTGCGCCGACTTGCCCGCCACACCGGCCAGGAGCAGCAGCGCGATCAGCGTCGGGTGGTCGAGCGAGCCGCTCGCGACCGCGCCGAGGATCTTGATGATGCGGAAGGAGCCGGCCTCGGTGGCCAGCGCCAGCAGACCGATCAGGAAGGGGACGTCACCGAGCTTGGTCACCAGGAAGGCTTTGAGGGAGGCGGCGCGGGCCTGCGGGGTCTCCCAGTAGTGGCCGACCAGGAAGTACGAGCAGATGCCCATGATCTCCCAGCCGACCAGCAGCACCATGAGGTCGCCCGAGTAGACGACGAGGAACATGGCGGAGGTGAACAGGGAGACGAGAGCGGCGTACGAGGGGTAGCGCGGGTCGTCGCGCAGGTAGCCCGTCGAGTAGATCTGCACGCAGGTGGCGACGGAGCCGACCAGGACGGCGACCAGGGCGGCGAAGCCGTCGATGTGCAGGGCGAGTTCGACGGGGACCGATCCGGTGGGGGTCAGCTCGGTGACGGCGTCCACGGCACGGCCGCCGCCCTGGCGGGCCGCCACGAGTACGGCGAGGACGAGGGACGCCAGGGTCGGCAGTACGGCGAGGGGCCGGACGAAGCCGGGCGCGGCGCGGCCCAGCAGGAGACCGGCGGCTGCCCCGAGGAACGGGAGGACGGGGACGAGTACGGCGAGGGTGGTCGTGGTCACGCGGTGGCCTCAGCCTTCTCGGCGGCCGGCCCGGCCGCGGGAGTACCGGTGCCGGGTCCGTCGTCGTCGGGGCCGTCTTCGTCGGGGCCCTCGGCGGTGTCGCGGAGCTTGTCGATGTCCGAGGTGCCGCGGTTGCGGTGGACGGCGAGCACGATCGCCAGGCCGATGCCGATCTCGGCGGCCGCGATGGCGATGGTGAACAGGGTCAGGGCCTGCCCGGAGTGCAGGGTCTCCTCGGCCGCCTTGCTGAGCCAGACGTCGAAGGCGACCAGGTTGAGATTGACGGCGTTGAGCATCAGCTCGACCGACATCAGGACCAGGATCGCGTTGCGGCGGGCGAGGACGCCGTACAGGCCCGTGCAGAAGAGGAGGACGGAGAGAACGGCGGGATAGGCGAGGTGCATCAGCGGACACCGCCCTTGTCGGAGCCGTTCGGGGTGGTGGGCCGGCCGGTGTCGGTCGCGCGGTCCGCCTTCGCCCTGCGGGAGAGGACGATGGCGCCGACCAGGGCGGCGAGGAGGAGGACCGAGAGGGCCTCGAAGGGGAGGACCCAGTTCTGGAACAGGCTCGCCCCGGTGACGGCGGTGGAGCCCGCCGCCGGGCCGTCCAGGTCGATCCAGGTGGTGCGGAAGGCGTCGACGACGACCCACACGAGGGACGCGGCGGCGGCCACGGCCACCGTGAGGGCGGCCCAGCGGTTGCCGGAGTCGGCGTCAGGGGAGCGGCCGATGGGGGCTCTGGTGAGCATCAGGCCGAACAGGAGGAGGACGACGACGGCGCCGACGTAGATGAGGACCTGCACCCAGGCGATGAACTCGGCGGTGAGGAGGAGGTATTCGACGGCGAGGCCCCCGAGGGCCACCACGAGCCAGAGGGCGGCGTGGACCAGCTGGCGGGTGGTGACGGTGACGACGGCGGCGCCCAGGGTGACCAGGCCGACGAGGACGAAGGCGATCTCCACGCCGGTCGGGGAGAGGAAGCCGTGCGTTGCGGCGGCCAGGGGCGTCGGGCCCGCGGCGAGGTGCCCGGCGGTCGCTGCGAGGGTCATTCCCGGCCCTCCTGCTCGGGGCGGGCCGCGTCCCGCGGGGCGGCTTCCCGCTCTCCGGCCTCCCGCTCTGCGGCCTCCTGCTCTGCGGCCTCCCGCTGGGCGGCCAGCTTGTCGGCGGTCTTGCGGGCGGCGGCGAGTTCCTTCGGCTCCTCCGCCCCGGGGTCCAGGGCGGGCGGGGCCGGCACCGTCCACATCCACTCGCGGAGCTTGTCGCGCTCGTGGGTGAGGTCGCGGATGTCGGTCTCGGAGTACTCGAACTCCGGGGACCAGAACAGGGCGTCGAAAGGACAGACCTCGATGCAGATGCCGCAGTACATGCACAGCGAGAAGTCGATGGCGAAGCGGTCGAGGACGTTGCGGCTGCGCTCGCGCCCGCCGGGGGCGGCCGCCGGGACCGTCTCCTTGTGGGAGTCGATGTAGATGCACCAGTCCGGGCACTCGCGGGCGCACAGCATGCAGACCGTGCAGTTCTCCTCGAACAGGCCGATCACGCCTCGGGTGCGGGGCGGGAGTTCGGGCTGGACGTCGGGGTACTGCTCGGTGACGGTCTTCTTGGTCATCGTGCGCAGGGTGACGGCCAGGCCCTTGGCCAGACCCGAGCCGGGGATGGGGGGCATGGTTACTGGATCACCACCTTGACGATGCCGGTGAGGGCGATCTGGGCGAGGGAGAGGGGGACGAGGAGGGTCCAGGAGAGTTTCTGGAGCTGGTCCTCGCGCAGGCGCGGGTAGGTCACCCGCAGCCAGATCACCACGAAGGCGAGGACGGCCGTCTTCAGCAGGGTCCACACCCAGCCGAGGCCGTCGGCGCCCCAGGGGCCGTGCCAGCCGCCCAGGAACAGGACGGTGGTCAGGCCGCACAGCACGACGATGCCGGCGTACTCCGCGAGGAGGAACAGCGCGAAGCGCAGGCCGGTGTACTCGGTGTAGGCGCCGAAGATGATCTCCGAGTCGGCGACCGGCATGTCGAACGGGGGACGCTGGAGTTCGGCGAGACCGGCGACGAAGAAGACGATCGCGCCCACGATCTGCCAGGGCAGCCACCACCACTCGAAGGCGTCGAGGATGCCGACGAGCGAGACGGTGCCGGCCGCCATGGCCACCGAGGCGGCGGTGAGCAGCATCGGCAGCTCGTAGGCGAGGAGCTGTGCGGCGGTGCGCAGGCCGCCGAGGAGGGAGAACTTGTTGGCGGAGGCCCAGCCGGCCATGAGCGAGCCGAGGACGCCCACGCCCATGACGGCGAGGACGAAGAAGATCCCCGCGTCGACCACCTGGCCGACCGCGCCCTCTCCGGGGCCGACCGGGACGGCCAGGAGGACCAGCAGGTACGGCAGCAGGGCCACGGCGGGGGCGAGCTGGAAGATCCGGCGGTCCGCGTCGGCCGGGACCACGTCCTCCTTCTGCGCGAACTTCACGCCGTCGGCGACGAGCTGGGCCCAGCCGTGGAAGCCACCGGCGTACATCGGGCCGAGACGGCCCTGCATGTGGGCCATCACCTTGTGCTCGGTCTGACCGACGATCAGCGGAAAGGCGAGGAAGACGACGAAGACGATCAGGAGGCGCAGGGTGACGTCGAGCGCGTCGTTCACTGCTCGCCTCCTTGGGGGTCCGGGCGGTTCTGCCGGTTGTCGTGGTCCTCGGCGGCCTCCGTGGTCTCCGTGGACGCCGCGGTCTCGGTGGTCTCGGTGGACGCCGCGGTCTCCGTGGACGCCGCGGTGTCCGTGGTCTCCGGGCTCTCTGTGTCCTGCGTGTCCTTCGTCGTCGGCGTCTCCGAGGGTGTGTCCGGGCCTCGTTCCGTGCCGTCGTCGCGCCGCTCCGGCTCGGTGTCGTCGAAGGCGGGGCGGGCGTGGTGCCACGGGGCGTCCGGGCTGCGCGGTGCGGCCGGGGCCGCCGGCTTCGGCGCCGTTGTCCCGGCGCTCGCGGACGTGCCCGTGTCGCGGTCGGCGGGTCCCTCGGGGCCGGGGGCCCGCGTACCCGTGTCGGGCGCGGGGGTGCCGGAGGCGGCGCGCTGCGACGCCGAGCCCTCACCGGCGGTGCGTGCGCGCCGCGCCGGGGCGTTCGGGGCGGCGGCCGCTCGGCCGCTCCCCGCACCGGTGTCCGTCCCGGCGGTGGGCGCGGCTTCCGCGGCCCCCGTCCGCTGGGACGCGGAGCCCTGGCTCGCGCTGCGCGCCCGCCGGGGCGTGCCCGGCGCCGCGGCGGCCTGACTGGCGGAGCCCTCCGCCGCCGTACGGGAGCGGCGGACCGGGCGGTCGCCGGCCGTGCGGGTCGGGCGCTCCCCCGCCGGGCGTCCCGCTCCGCGCGCCGGACGGGCCGGGGCGGGCGGCAGCTGGCCCTTGAGCGGGCCCCACTCGTTGGGGTCGGGGACGCCGGGCGGCAGCATCTGGCGGCGCCGGGGACCGCCGTGCTCGGACTCGCCCGGCTCCTTCGCGCCGGGCCAGGCCTTGGCGACGCGCGCGGCGAGGACGAAGTCCTTCCGCAGCGGGTGGCCCTCGAAGCCCTCCGGCAGGAGCAGGTGGTCCAGCGCCGGGTGGTTCTCGAAGGCGACGCCGAACATCTCGTGGGTCTCGCGCTCGTGCCAGGCCGCGCCCGCGTAGACCGCGACGGCGGTGGGCAGCACCGGGGACTCGTGCGGGACCGTGGTGCGCAGCAGCAGCCGGCGCACGGGTCCCAGCGCCACGACGTGCGCGGCGACGCGGAAGCCCGTGCCCGGTTCGTCGACCGCGCTCAGCCAGTCGAAGTAGGTGCAGCCCAGCCGGTCCCGCGCGGTCTCCAGGGCGGGGATCCAGGACGCCGGCGGTACGTCCACGGTCAGGACGTCGTACGACTCGTCGGCCGTGGCCTGCGGACCGAAGAGCTCGGTGGGGTCGGCGGGCAGCCACCCGGCGGCGGTCATCGGCCCTCCCCCGCGCCCGGGTCCGAATCCACGCCCGGATTCGACTCCACGCCCGGGTCCGAACCCACGCCCGTGTCCGCCCCCGTGCCGGTGCCCGGGCCGGTGCCCGGGCGGACGTCAGGCGCCGGCGGACGTACCAGGCCGCTCTGCAGTGCCGCCGCCGACGGCCGGTGCGACGTGCCGTACCGCTCCTCCAGCGACTCCCGCGCGATCTTCTCCTGAAGCTTCAGGATGCCCTGGAGCAGCGCCTCGGGCCGGGGCGGGCAGCCGGGGACGTAGACGTCGACGGGGATGATCTGGTCGACGCCCTTCGTCACGGAGTAGGAGTCCCAGTAGGGGCCGCCGCAGTTGGAGCAGGCGCCGAAGGAGATGACGTACTTGGGCTCGGGCATCTGCTCGTAGAGGCGCTTGACGGCCGGCGCCATCTTGTCCGTGACCGTGCCGGACACGACCATCAGGTCGGCCTGGCGCGGGCCGGGCGCGAAGGGGATGACGCCGAGCCTGATGAAGTCGTGGCGGGCCATCGACGCGGCGATGAACTCGATCGCGCAGCAGGCGAGGCCGAAGTTGAAGACCCACAGCGAGTACCGCCGGCCCCAGTTCAGGACGACCTTCATCGGCTCGGGGGCGAGGCGTGCGAGGGCGCCGAGCCGCTTGGGCTCGGGGAGCAGCACCGGCTCCGCGGGGCTTTCGGCGGGGTTCACGTCCACGACAGGACGCCCTTCTTGTATGCGTAGAGCAGGCCCACGGCGAGGAAGCCGAGGAAGACGAACATCTCCACCAGGGTCGTCGCTCCGTAACCAGGATCGGCGAAGACCGTCGCCCAGGGGAAGAGGAAGATCGAGTCGACCGCGAAGATGACGTAGAGGAACGCGTAGACGTAGTAGCGGACCTGGGTGTGGGCCCAGCCCTCGCCGACCGGGTCGACACCGCACTCGTACGTCAGCAGCTTCTCGGGGGTCGGGACCACGGGCCGCAGCAGACGGCCGGCTCCGAAGGCCACGGCGACGAAGAGCACGCCGACGACGGCGAGCAGCCCGACGACCGAGTACGTCTGGAAGTAGTCCGCGGCGAGGCCGACGGTCGCGTCGGCGGCGGTGGGGGCGGTGCCGTGGGCGGCGGGCCCCACGGGCACGTCGCCGGCGCTCACGGCACCGGCGGTCACGGCACCGGCGGTCACGGCACCGGCGGTCGGTTCCGGCACGTCCGTCCCTCGCTCCCTGCGCTGGCCGCGCTCCCGGTCGTGGGCGCCGCGGTTCGACGATCTGTACGCACGGGAGTCTAGGGCCTGATAAAGAGACGGTAAGCAGCCCGTCACACCTTGGGACGCGGGCGGGCCGCGGGGTGGGGTTTTCCTCAGTGCGTCCTGGCGGTCCACCTCATGGCGCGGCGTCGCGCCGCACGGCACGCTGACTCGTATGACCGAACGCCTCTCGACACCGAGCCCCCGCGGGCAGGCCGGCGCAGCGCCCGGCGACCGTCCGCCGCCGGCCCGTTTCGCCTACGACCGGCACACCTGGAAGGAGATCGCCCACCTGCTGGCGAATCTCCCGGCGTCGCTGCTCGGCTTCCTCTACGTGATCACGATGCTGTTCACCGGCGCCATGCTCACGGTCACGGTGATCGGGTTCCCGCTGCTCGCCGCGGGGCTGATGGGCGCGCGGCAGTTGGGCAAGCTGGAGCGGGGCAGGGCCCGGGCGCTGCTCGGGGTGCGGGTGGACGAGCCGAGTCCGCTGCCGTTGCGCGGCCGGGGCGGCTTCTTCGCCCAGTTGTGGATGGCGCTGAAGGACCCGGTGGGCTGGCGCACGGTCCTGTACGACTTCATACGGCTCCCCTGGGGCATCCTGACCTTCGTCGTCACGCTGGTGTCGCTGTTCGTGCTGTGGCCGGTACTGCCGTTCATCGCCCGGGGCCTGGCCAACGCGGACCGGGCGATGGTGCGCGGCCTGCTCTCCCCCTCGGACGAGCTGGAGCGGCGGATCGCGGAGCTGGAGTCGGACCGGGGCGTCGTGGTCGACACGGCGGCCGCCGATCTGCGGCGCATCGAGCGCGACCTGCACGACGGCGCCCAGGCCCGCCTGGTCAACCTGGCGATGGGACTGGGCCTGGCCAAGGAGAAGCTGCTGGAGGACCCGGACGCGGCGGCGGCCATGGTCGACGAGGCGCACGGCGAGGTGAAGCTGGCCCTCCAGGAGCTGCGGGACCTGGCACGCGGCATCCACCCCGCGGTGCTGACCGACCGCGGCCTGGACGCGGCGCTCTCCTCGGTCGCCTCGCGCTGCACCGTGCCGGTCAAGGTGACCGTCGACCTCGCGGAGCGTCCCGCCGCGGCCATCGAGGGCATCGCCTATTTCACCGTCTCCGAGCTGCTGCAGAACGTGAGCAAGCACAGCCGGGCCAAGTCCGCCACCGTGGAGGTGTGGCGGTCCTCCGACCGGCTGCTCATACAGGTGGGCGACGACGGCCGCGGGGGCGCGCGCCTCGACGGCGGTACGGGGATGAAGGGCCTGGCCGACCGGCTGGCCGCCGTCGACGGACTCTTCGTCGTCGACTCGCCGGAGGGCGGCCCGACGGCGATCACCGCCGAGCTGCCCTGGCGCGACCGCACCGCCGCCGACGCCGCCGGCACCTCCCCCGGGCGCTGACCGGCCCGGGCGCGGGGCTCCCCACCCGCCCAGGGGGTGGGGAAAACCCCCCTCTCCAGACGCCGACGGGCTCCATGGCCCGCAGGCGCGCGGTCGAGGAGGGTGGTGTTACGAGAGCACAGCCGTAGGACGAGGAGAAGGACGGCACCGATGGCCACGGATTACGGACACAGCTACGGGTTCGGGAGCGGGCCCGGCTTCCCCGAGGACACCGCCGCGCGCCGCCACCGGCTGCCGGCGGGGCTGCGGGCGCCGTTCGAGGGGCGCAGCTGGCGGGAGTTCGGCTATGTGCTGCTGGGCCTGCCGGTCGGCATCCTCCTGTTCACCTACGCCGTCACGATGGTGTCGCTGGGGGCGGGCCTGCTGGTGACCTTCCTCGGCGTGCCGGTCCTGGCGGCGGCGCTCGCCGGCTGCCGGGGGTTCGGCGCCATGGAGCGGGCGCGGGCCCGCGCGCTGCTGGGTCTGCGGGTGTCCGACCCGGAGCCGCTGCGGGCGAGGAAGCAGGGCGCGATGGGCTGGATGGGGGCCGTCCTGAAGAGCGGCGCGTCCTGGCGGAGCCTGCTGTACGCGGTGCTCCAGTTCCCCTGGTCGGTGTTCTCGTTCGTCGTCGCCGTGAACGTCTGGGCGTTCGGCTGGGCGATGCTGACGTACCCGCTGTGGTTCTGGGTGTTCCCGATGTACGCCGGCCAGGACGGGCTCCAGCTCTACGGCGACGAGACGCACCGGGTCTATCTGGACAACCCCTTCGAGATCACCATGACCGCGCTGGTCGGCCTGTTGTTCACGCTGGCGACGCCGTGGATCGTCCGGGCGCTGACGACGGTGGACCGGGTGATGGTGCACGGGCTGCTGGGTCCGTCGCGGCTGGCCACCCGGGTGGTGGAGCTGGAGTCGGACCGCGGGGTCGTGGTCGACACGGCGGCGGCCGATCTGCGGCGCATCGAGCGCGACCTGCACGACGGCGCCCAGGCCCGCCTGGTCAACCTGGCGATGGATCTCGGGCTGGCCAAGGAGAAGCTGAAGGAGGACCCGCGGGCGGCCGCGATCATGGTGGACGAGGCGCACGGCGAGGTGAAGACGGCGCTGCAGGAGCTGCGGGACCTGGCACGCGGCATCCACCCCGCGGTGCTGACCGACCGCGGCCTGGACGCGGCGCTCTCCTCGGTCGCCTCGCGCTGCACCGTGCCGGTGCGGGTGGAGGTCGATCTGGCGGAGCGCCCGGCGTCGGCGATCGAGGGCATCGCCTACTTCACCGTCTCGGAGCTGCTGCAGAACGTCAGCAAGCACGCGCGGGCCACGTCGGCGTCCGTGGAGGTGTGGCGCGTGGAGAACCGGCTGATGCTCCAGGTCGTGGACAACGGCGTGGGCGGTGCGGACGTGTCGGCCGGGTCGGGTCTGGCCGGGCTGGCGGAGCGGCTCGACGCCGTGGACGGCATCCTCGTGGTGGACTCGCCCGCCGGGGGGCCGACGCGGGTGACGGCGGAACTGCCGTGGCGGAGCGAGCCGGCGGCGGCGGGCCACTGAGGCGCACGCTGCCCGTCGCGGCGGAGCGGGCCCCCGGCGACATCGCGCCGGGGGCCCGTGCTTCGCGTCCTCTTCCCCCGGCCCGAGCGCATTCGGTCTCCGATGCTGGGATGCTGGCCCTGTCACACGGGCGGGTTCGTGGACGCGGCGCGGGCCGCGCGGACCGCTCGGTGGACGGGCTGTGGGGGGCCGAGGATCGTGGAGGACAGGGTGCGGGTGGTCATCGCCGAGGATTCAGTGCTGCTCAGAGAGGGGCTGACCCGGTTGCTGACCGACCGGGGGCACGATGTCGTGGCCGGGGTCGGCGACGGTGAGGCACTGATCAAGACCATCACCGAGCTGGACGCGCAGGGCGAGCTTCCGGACGTGGTGGTGGCGGACGTGCGGATGCCGCCGACGCACACCGACGAGGGCGTGCGGGCCTCCGTGCAACTGCGCAAGGCGCACCCCGGTCTCGGCGTGCTGGTGCTCTCCCAGTACGTGGAGGAGCGGTACGCGACGGAGCTGCTGGCCGGCTCCAGCCGGGGCGTCGGCTATCTGCTCAAGGACCGGGTGGCCGAGGTGCGGGAGTTCGTGGACGCGGTGGTGCGGGTGGCCGAGGGCGGCACGGCCCTGGACCCCGAGGTGGTGGCCCAGTTGCTCGGGCGCAGCCGCAAGCAGGACGTGCTGGCGGGGCTCACCCCGCGCGAGCGGGAGGTCCTGGGGCTCATGGCCGAGGGCCGGACGAACTCGGCGATCGCCAGGCAGCTGGTGGTGAGCGACGGGGCCGTGGAGAAGCACGTCAGCAACATCTTCCTGAAGCTGGGGCTCTCCCCCAGCGACGGGGACCACCGGCGGGTGCTCGCCGTCCTCACCTATCTCAATTCCTGACACCGGAAGGTCACATCCCGGAAGGCCGCGTGCCTCCCGTCCCCGCCGGACCCGCGGCCCGACAGCGCGTCGGCCCGACGGTCCGGCGGCCGCCGCTCATCCGAACGAATGAGAAACCGGAGCGCGGCCCACAGGCGTCCCCACAGGCGGAAGGGGGCGGGAAATCCGTGGGCCGACGGGGCGGCCGGCCGTCTCGAGGTCGTGTCCATCATGCGAATGTCCACCGGAAGCCAACCCTTGCGGACGTAGGGTTGATCTGGGATGGCCGGTGGGAGACCACGGCCGGACAGCCGCCTCGAGGGAGGTCCAGTTCAGTGACCAGCCAGGTCAGCAGCCCAGCGGAGCAGGCCGACGGAACCGTCGTGGGAGAGCAGCGCAAACCGGCCGGGGCGAAGGACGTCCGCCGGCTGAACCGGGTGATCATCCGGTTCGCGGGGGACTCGGGCGACGGGATGCAGCTCACCGGCGACCGCTTCACCTCGGAGACCGCGTCGTTCGGCAACGACCTGTCGACGCTGCCGAACTTCCCGGCCGAGATCCGGGCGCCCGCCGGCACGCTGCCGGGTGTCTCGTCCTTCCAGCTGCACTTCGCCGACCACGACATCCTCACCCCCGGCGACGCCCCGAACGTCCTGGTGGCGATGAACCCGGCGGCGCTGAAGGCGAACATCGGCGACATGCCCCGCGGCACGGAGATCATCGTCAACACGGACGAGTTCACCAAGCGGGCGATGCAGAAGGTCGGCTACGACACCTCCCCCCTGGAGGACGGTTCCCTCGACGGCTACCACCTGCACCCGGTACCGCTGACGACGCTGACCGTCGAGGCCCTCAAGGAGTTCGACCTCACCCGCAAGGAGGCCGAGCGCAGCAAGAACATGTTCGCGCTCGGGCTGCTGAGCTGGATGTACCACCGGCCGACGGAGGGCACGGAGAAGTTCCTGAAGTCGAAGTTCGCGAAGAAGCCGGACATCGCCGCCGCGAACATCGCCGCCTACCGGGCGGGGTGGAACTTCGGCGAGACCACGGAGGACTTCGCGGTCTCCTACGAGGTGGCGCCGGCGGCGAAGGCGTTCCCGCCGGGCACCTACCGCAACATCTCCGGGAACCTGGCCCTGTCGTACGGCCTGGTCGCCGCCTCCCGCCAGGCCGACCTGCCGCTCTTCCTCGGCTCGTACCCGATCACCCCGGCCTCGGACATCCTGCACGAGCTGAGCCGCCACAAGAACTTCGGTGTGCGGACCTTCCAGGCCGAGGACGAGATCGCCGGGATCGGGGCGGCGCTGGGCGCGGCGTTCGGCGGTTCGCTCGCCGTCACCACCACCTCCGGTCCGGGCGTGGCGCTCAAGAGCGAGACGATCGGGCTCGCGGTCTCCCTGGAGCTGCCGCTGCTGGTCGTGGACATCCAGCGCGGCGGCCCGTCCACCGGCCTGCCGACCAAGACCGAGCAGGCGGACCTGCTGCAGGCGATGTACGGGCGCAACGGCGAGGCGCCGGTCCCCGTGGTCGCCCCCCGCACCCCGGCCGACTGCTTCGACGCCGCCCTGGAGGCGGCACGGATCGCGCTCACCTACCGCACCCCGGTCTTCCTGCTCTCCGACGGCTACCTGGCCAACGGCAGCGAGCCGTGGCGCATCCCGGAGACCGGTGAACTTCCGGACCTGACGGTGCAGTTCGCCCAGGGACCCAACCACACCCTGGACGACGGCACCGAGGTGTTCTGGCCCTACAAGCGCGACCCGCACACCCTCGCCCGCCCCTGGGCCGTGCCCGGCACCCCCGGCCTTGAGCACCGCGTCGGCGGCATCGAGAAGCAGGACGGCACCGGGAACATCTCCTACGACCCGGCCAACCACGACTTCATGGTCCGCACCCGCCAGGCCAAGGTCGACGGCATCGACGTCCCGGACCTCGAGGTCGACGACCCCGACGGCGCGAGGACCCTGGTGCTGGGCTGGGGCTCGACCTACGGCCCGATCACCGCCGCGGTGCGCCGGCTGCGCGCGGCCGGGGACGCGATCGCCCAGGCCCATCTGCGCCACCTCAACCCCTTCCCGCACAACCTGGGGGACGTGCTGCGGCGGTACGACAAGGTCGTGATCCCCGAGATGAACCTCGGCCAGCTCGCCACCCTGGTCCGGGCGAAGTTCCTGGTGGACGCCCAGTCCTACAACCAGGTCAACGGCATGCCGTTCAAGGCGGAACAGCTCGCCACCGTGCTGAAGGAGGCCATCGATGGCTGACGCCAACGCACTGCTCCAGCTCGTCCCGAGGGCCGAGGGCAAGCAGTCCATGAAGGACTTCAAGTCCGATCAGGAAGTGCGCTGGTGCCCCGGCTGCGGTGACTACGCCATCCTCGCCGCCGTGCAGGGCTTCATGCCCCAGCTCGGCCTGGCGAAGGAGAACATCGTCTTCGTCTCCGGCATCGGGTGCTCCTCCCGCTTCCCGTACTACATGAACACGTACGGGATGCACTCCATCCACGGCCGCGCCCCCGCCATCGCCACCGGGCTCGCCGCCTCCCGCCGGGACCTGTCCGTCTGGGTCGTCACCGGTGACGGCGACGCCCTGTCCATCGGCGGCAACCACCTCATCCACGCCCTGCGCCGCAACGTCAACCTGAAGATCCTCCTCTTCAACAACCGGATCTACGGCCTGACGAAGGGGCAGTACTCCCCCACCTCCGAGGTCGGCAAGATCACCAAGTCGACGCCGATGGGTTCGCTGGACGCCCCCTTCAACCCGGTCTCCCTCGCCCTGGGAGCCGAGGCGTCCTTCGTCGCCCGGACCGTCGACTCGGACCGCAAGCACCTCACCGAGGTCCTGCGCCAAGCCGCCGACCACCCCGGCACCGCCCTGATCGAGATCTACCAGAACTGCAACATCTTCAACGACGGCGCCTTCGACGCCCTGAAGGACAAGCAGCAGGCCGAGGAGGCGGTGATCCGCCTCGAGCACGGGCAGCCGATCCGTTTCGGCGCGGACGGCGCCAAGGGAGTCGTGCGGGACCGGCAGACCGGCGACCTGAGGATCGTCACCGTGACCGCGGACAACGAGGCGGACGTCCTCGTCCACGACGCCCACGCCGCCTCCCCCACCACCGCCTTCGCGCTCTCCCGTCTCGCCGACCCCGACACGCTGCACCACACCCCCATCGGGGTGCTGCGCTCCGTCGACCGGCCGGTCTACGACACGCTGATGTCCGACCAGCTCGACACCGCCGTCGAGCAGAACGGCAAGGGCGACCTCGCCGCCCTGTTCGCCGGCGGCGACACCTGGACGGTCGTCGGCTGAGTCCGGCCATTGCGACGGCACAGGGAGAGGCCCGGGCAGCGATCTGCCCGGGCCTCTCCCTGTTTCACGACCGCTTCACGACCGCTTCACGCTCGCGACCTGGATACTTACCAAGACGTAAGTACCTTACTCCAAAGTGGGCGCTTTCCAATAGAAAGCGCACGTCCTAGGGTTAGTTGCATCGACCCCCACAAGGAGTGCTGAACCCATGAGCATCGTCGTCACCGGAGCCACCGGACACCTCGGCCGCCACGTCGTGCGGCAGCTGCTGGAGAAGGTGCCGGCCGACCGGGTCACCGCGGTCGTCCGCGACCGCGACCGGGCCGCCGACCTCGCCGCGCTCGGCGTACGCATCGCGGTCGCCGACTACAACGCCCCCGAGTCCTTCGACGGCGTGTTCGCGCCCGGCGACCGGGTGCTGCTGATCTCCGGGAACGAGTTCGACAAGGGCCGCGTCCGACAGCACACCGTCGTCATCGACGCGGCGAAGAAGGCCGGCGCCGCCCTGCTCGCCTACACCAGCGCCCCCAGCAGCCTCACGGCCGCGCTCGCCGACGACCACCGCGCCACCGAGGAGGTGCTGGTCGGCTCGGGCGTGCCGTACGTGCTGCTGCGCAACGGCTGGTACCACGAGAACTACACCGAACAGCTCGCCCCCGTCCTGGAGCACGGCGCCGTGGTCCAGGCGGCGGGCGACGGACGCGTCTCCTCCGCCTCCCGCGCCGACTACGCGGCCGCCGCCGTCGCCGTACTGACCGGTGAGGGCCACGAGAACAAGGCGTACGAGCTGGGCGGCGACGAGGCGTGGAGCTTCGCCGAGTACGCCGCCGAGCTGAGCCGGCAGACCGGCAAGGAGATCGTCTACACCCCCGTCTCGACGGAGGCGTACACCGGCATCCTCACCGGCGCCGGGGTGCCCGGCCCGCTGGCCGACGTCCTCGCGGGCGTGGACACCGCCATCGAGAAGGGCGAGCTGGTCGTCACCACCGGCGACCTCGCACGGCTGGCCGGCCGCCCCACCACGCCGCTCGCCGAGGCCGTCGCCGCGGCACTCGCCGGCTGAGGACCGCGGAGGACGGCTGTCATGACCGTATGCCGATACGGGCATGACAGGGTGCCGGGTACGGCGTTACCTTCGTCCTGGCATGCTTCCGTCCCGCATGCCAGGTGTGAGAAGGAGGTGCCTGTGGCCGGGTCGTCCAGGAGCGAGCAGCGCATAGGTCTGCTGAACGGCTTCGCCGCGTACGGGATGTGGGGCCTGGTCCCGCTGTTCTGGCCGCTGCTCAAGCCCGCGGGCGCCGGGGAGATCCTCGCCCACCGGATGGTCTGGTCGCTCGCCTTCGTCGCCGTCGCCCTGCTCGTCGTACGGCGCTGGGCCTGGGCCGGTCAGCTGCTGCGCCAGCCGCGCAGACTCGCCCTGGTCGCCGTGGCCGCCGCGGTCATCACCGTGAACTGGGGCGTCTACATCTGGGCCGTGAACAGCGGCCACGTCGTCGAAGCCTCGCTCGGGTACTTCATCAACCCGCTGGTCACCATCGCGATGGGCGTACTGCTGCTCAAGGAGCGGCTGCGGCCCGTGCAGTGGGCGGCGGTCGGAACGGGCTTCGCGGCCGTGCTGGTCCTCACCGTCGGCTACGGCCGGCCGCCGTGGATCTCGCTCTGCCTCGCCTTCTCCTTCGCCACGTACGGCCTGGTCAAGAAGAAGGTCAACCTCGGCGGCGTCGAGTCGCTGGCCGCCGAGACCGCCATCCAGTTCCTGCCCGCGCTCGGCTATGTGCTCTGGCTGAGCGCGCAGGGCGAGTCGACCTTCACCACCGAGGGTCTCGGCCACTCGGCGCTGCTGGCCGCCACCGGCCTGGTGACCGCCATCCCCCTGGTCTGCTTCGGCGCGGCGGCGATCCGCGTGCCGCTGTCCACGCTGGGGCTGCTGCAGTACCTGGCCCCGGTCTTCCAGTTCCTGCTCGGCATCCTCTACTTCGGCGAGGCCATGCCGCCCGAGCGCTGGGCCGGCTTCGCCCTGGTCTGGCTGGCGCTCTCGCTGCTGACCTGGGACGCCCTGCGCACGGCCCACCGCAACGCCCGCACGCTGCGGGCCCAGCTGGACCGGGCGGGCGGCGGCGTACCGCCGGCCAAGGACGGCGCCGACCGGGAGAAGGGGATCGTGGCCTCCGGCGTCCCGGCCCAGGACACGACCGGGAGCGAACAGATCGACGCCCCGGCGGCGAAGCCTTAACCCCCTCTTCTCGCCCTCTCCGCGCCCCGGTCGTGCCGCCTCACCCCGTGCCGGGCGCCTGCCGGGCGCGGTGCGCCCTGGCCTTCTCGCGGTTGCCGCAGTGTTCCATCGCGCACCAGCGGCGGCGGCCCGGGCGCGAGGTGTCGACGAAGAGCAGCCGGCAGTCGTCGGCGCCGCATTCCCGCACACGGTCGGCGTACGGTCCGGTGAACAGGTCGATCGCGTCCCGCGCGACCGTCGACAGCAGCCGCGCCCCCGTGGCACCGGGAGCCCAGCCGCGGGTGCCGTCCGCCTCGATGCGGGCGGCGAGCGGCGCTTCGGCGGCCGCCGCGTTGACCACGGCAACGTGCTCGGGGCGCAGCGGGCGCCCGTGGGCCCGGTCGGCGGTGAGCAGGAACAGGGCGTCCCGCAAGGTCCGGGCCCGCCGCACGTCGGCCTGCTCCACGGTCAGCTCCAGCCCGCCCGGCAGCCGGCTGCGGCCGACCCAGTCGACCAGGTCCTCGGGGCGGTGCAGCACCTCCCACCGCGCGTAGGCGCCCGGCCCGCCCGTCGTCAGCAACTCCAGGCACAGCGCACCCGGGTCGAAGCGGTACGGCTTGCCCTCGCGCGTCAGCAGCGTCAGTCCGGGGGACGGTTTCGGCGATTCCATTGCCCGCTCGATCACGTAACCACTATAACTGGTTACATGACATCGACCCCGGGGCACGCACCCCTCCACTTCAAGATCGTCATTGATGCCACCGCGCCGCACGCACAGGCGGACTTCTGGGCCGCCGCCCTGCACTACACGGTGGAGGACCACAGCGCGCTCATCGAGAAGCTGCTGGGCTTCGGGGCCGTGCCGCCCGAGCTGACCGTCGAGTCCCACGGCCGCCGCGCCTGGCGGGACCTGGCCGCCGTACGACACCCCGACGACCCGTACCAGGAGGAGAGCGGCACCGGGCTGGGGCGGCGGCTGCTGTTCCAGCGGGTGCCGGAGGCCAAGACCGGGAAGAACCGCGTCCACCTCGATGTGCACGCGGCCGAGGGGCGGCGCGCGGAGGAGGTGGCCCGGCTGGAGGCCCTGGGGGCGAGCGTGCTGCGCCAGGTGAAGGAGCCCGGCGGGGAGTGGGTCGTGATGGCGGACCCCGAGGGGAACGAGTTCTGCGTGCACTAGGGGGCAGAGGGGGCCCGCGCGTCGGCACAGGTGACCGACCGGGACTTCCGATATGCGCGACACCATGGCCGGATACCGGTCTTGACGCGCAGTCAGTCCCGGCCACACCATCCAGGCACCCCATTCACAGCGGAGTCCCCTCCCCAGGGACCCCCCAGGAATCCGGAGCCCCCCACATGAAGCTCCCCCTTTCCGGGCGTGCGCTGACGGCCGGTGCCGTCGCCGTGGCCACCCTGATGACCGGCGGAGCGGTGGCCGGCGCGGCCCCCGCCACCGCTCCCGCGCCCGCTTCCGCGGCAGCCGCCGCGCCCGACATACCGATAGCCAACGTCAAGGCGCACCTGGCGCGGTTCCAGTCCATCGCCCAGGCGAACGGCGGCAACCGCGCCCACGGCCGCCCCGGCTACCAGGCGTCGCTCGACTACGTGAAGGCCAAGCTGGACGCGGCCGGGTTCACCACCACCGTCCAGCGGTTCACCGCTTCCGGCCGCACCGGCTACAACCTGATAGCCGACTGGCCCGGCGGCGACGCCAATCAGGTTGTCATGGCCGGGTCACATCTGGACAGCGTCTCCTCCGGTCCCGGCATCAACGACAACGGCTCCGGCTCGGCGGCCGTCCTGGAGACCGCCCTCGCCGTGGCCCGCTCGGGCCACCAGCCCGCCAAGCACCTGCGCTTCGCCTGGTGGGGCGCCGAGGAGCTGGGCCTGGTCGGCTCGCGCCACTACGTCAGCAGCCTCGGCTCCACCGGCCGCGCGAAGATCAGCGGCTATCTGAACTTCGACATGATCGGCTCGCCGAACCCCGGCTACTTCGTCTACGACGACGATCCCGTGATCGAGAAGACCTTCAAGGACTACTTCGCCGGGCTCGGCATCGCCACCGAGATCGAGACCGAGGGCGACGGCCGCTCCGACCACGCGCCCTTCAAGAACGCGGGCGTGCCCGTCGGGGGCCTCTTCAGCGGCGCCGACTACCGGAAGACGTCCGCCCAGGCGGCCAAGTGGGGCGGCACGGTGGGCCAGCCGTTCGACCGGTGCTACCACTCGTCGTGCGACACGACGGCCAACATCGACGACACCGCCCTGGACCGCAACAGCGACGCCATCGCCTACGCGATGTGGGAACTGTCGCGGTAGCCGCGCGCGGCGGGTGAGCCCGGGCCGGTCGGCCGTCCCGGCCCCACGTCAGCCGGCCCGGGTGCACTTCGGCCGACCCGGGCGCACGTCAGCCGGCCCGGGCGCACGTCGGCCGGCCCGGACGCGCGTCAGCCGACCTGGGCGCGCGCGGCGCGCTCGGTGAGGCGGCCCATGCGGGTGCGGGCCACCTCCAGTTCCTCGGCGTCCTGGGCGGCCGGACCGTCCTCGGCGGCGAGTTCGTCCCACAGGTCCACCAGGTCCCGCCCGAGTTCCAGTCCGCGGGCCGGATCGCGCACCGCGCGCCAGGCGGTGGCCGCGCTCTGCACGTTGCCGTAGGCGGCCTCCGCGTCGCCCGCCCGGCGGTGTATCCGGGCCAGCTCCAGCGAGAGACGGAACGCCCGGCCGGGGTCGCCGGACAAGTAGGCGATGTAGGCGGTCAGTTCACGGAGCCGGAGTACCTCGGGGTGCTCCGGCCCCAGCGTCCCGGAGGCGTCCGTCACGGTCTGCTCCGCCAGCCGCGCCGCCTCCTGGGTACGTCCCTCCTTGACGGCCTCGTTGATGCGCCCCGTCGGCTCCGCCAGGAGCGCGGGGGCGGTGGCGTCACCGGGGGCGGTGACCGGCCCGTCCCCCAGCACGGCCTCGGCGACGGCGTCGAAGCCGCGCGCGGGGGTGGGCGTCCGCTTGGGGTCGGGCTCGGGGTCCGTGTCGGGTACGACCAGCAGCGGCCTGCGGGCCGCCGGGGTGCCGCCGGCCGTGGTCCCGGTCGCGGCCTCGTCACGGCTCTGGCCCCCGGACGTCTCCGCGGACGTGTCGGCGGCACCGGCCGCAGCCCCGCCCCCGCTCCCGGAGCCCCCGTTCACCACGTCGTCGTTCGCGGCGCCGCCGTCCATCCGGGGCGGTGGCCCGAACTCGCCCGTCGGCGGCGCCACCGTGCCGGGCGCGGCTCCCGGCAGGGTCCGGAGCGTGAAGGTCGGCGCGCCGTCCCCGGCGACCGGCGTCGGCCGGGGCTCGGCCACCGACGACAGGCGGAAGGTGGGGGTGCCGTCCCGTGCCGGTTCCACCGCGCGCAGGACGTGCGTGGCCCGGTCCTGCCGCACGGGGGTCGTGGGCGCCGTGGCCCGGTCCTGCCGCACGGGAGCCGCCGGCGTCGGGTCCCCGGCGAGGTGGCTGGAGCCGTCCGGGTCGATCCGGAGCGGGACCGAGCAGCCGATGCGCTCGTCGTGGATCGTGGCGTGGACGGGGTGACCGGCTGCGACGGCGAGGCGGTGGAGGCGGTCCAGGACGACGTTCTGGATCTCCTCGCCGGGCGCGGCGACGACGAGCGCGCCGTCGACCGAGGCGCTGCGCGCGCCGGACCCGGCCGACGCGTCCGCCGGCACCCGGACGTCGATCGGCGCCGCCGCAGGGCCGGGCGGACGCTCGGCGTCCTCGCGTCCCCGTTGCCTGTCGCGGCCGAGTCGAGACATCGTTCCCCCACTCATCGGCGGCTTCCGTCGGCGGCTTCCGTGCCCGTCCGTCCAGAGCCTGTCATGCCCGTCGTACACCTACCGTCGAGTTTCGCCGCTCCCTGGCGATCCTCGCGTCACCGGGGTGTCACAGGCTCGTTCCAGCTGCTGGGCGGCGCCTTGCGCGCGGCTCGCGCGCCGGCGGAACGCGCCCGCGCGAGCGCCCCGAAGGTACCCTCCACGCAGCCCGGCGCCCCTGCCGGTGGAGGAGGAGACCGCGATGCGCTGGACCGTCCACACCGAACGCGAGATCCACGACACCCCGTGGGTCCGGCTGCGGTCGCTGGACGTGGAGCAGCCGGACGGCACCCGCACGGACTACCACGTCGTGCGGCTGCGCGACGTGGCCGTGACGGCGGCCGTCGACGAGGGGGCCGACGACGGGCGGCGCGTCCTGATGATGTGGCGCCACCGCTTCGTCACGGACACCTGGGCGTGGGAGCTGCCGATGGGGCTGGTCGAGGACGGCGAGGAGCCCGCGCGGGCCGCCGCGCGCGAGCTGGAGGAGGAGACGGGCCGGCGCCCGGGCACGCTGCGTGAACTGGTCTACGCGGAGCCCGCGGCCGGCATCACCGACGCCCGCCACTTCGTCTTCCGCACGGACGACGCCGCACGGGCCGGCGACCCGACCGAGCGCAACGAGTCCGACCGGCTGGAGTGGATCCCCCTCTCCCGGATCGGCGGCATGATCGCCCGCCGGGAGATCGTCAGCAGTGCCACGCTGGTCGGTGTCATGGCGCTGCTGCTGGACGTCGGCCCCGCGGCGGGCTGAGACGGCCGTCGCCCGGGGGGCGGGGGCGGAGGGTGGCGCCCGGGGCAGGGGGTGCCGGCAGGGGGAGCGGATGGCGCCTGGGGCAGCGGGTGCCGAGCGGCGTCAGGCCGTGATGTCCTTCGTCGTGAACCGCGCCCACGCCGCCGAGCCGAAGACCGCCGCGTAGAGGGCCTGGAGGCCGAGGTTCCGGGTCAGGTCGTCCCAGTAGACCGGTTCGCGCATCAGGTCGGCGAAGGACAGCCAGTAGTGCGAGAAGAAGTACGGCTGGACCGCGTCGAGCTGCGGGATCTGGTCGAGGATCTGGACGGTGATCAGCAGTCCCACGGTGGTCGCCATCGCCGCGATGCCGCTGCCGGTCAGCGTGGAGACGAACAGGCCGAGGGCCGCGACCCCGATCAGTGAGGCGGCGACGACGAGGGCGATCAGGAGGGCGCGTCCCAGGCCCTCGGCGTAGGAGATCCGGGTGCCGGAGATGGTGATCAGATCGCCGACCGGGAACAGCAGCGCGCCGACCAGCAGCGCGGAGACGGCGACGACCAGGGTGGCGGCGAGGCAGAAGGCGATCACCGTGGCGTACTTGGTGAGCAGCAGCCGGGTCCGGCCGGCCGGGGCCACGAGCAGATAGCGCAGGGTGCCCGCGCTCGCCTCGCCGGCGATCGCGTCGCCCGCGACGACGCCCACGGCCATCGGCAGGAAGAACGGGAGGGTCGCGGCGAGCGCGGTGAAGACCAGGAACAGGCCGTTGTTGCTGATCTGCGAGATGAAGGCGGGTCCCCCACCACCGCCGCCGCCCCCCGGTCCCAGGGACGAACCGTCGCTGGTCTCGATCCTCACGGCGATGCCCACCAGGACCGGCACGGCGGCCAGCACGCCCAGCAGGGCGAGGGTGCGCCAGCGCCGGAAGGTGACGGACAGTTCGCTGCGGAGCAGCCCGAGGGACCACAGCGGGCCGGGAACCCGCACCGGCAGCCGCGCCTCAGCCCGCGACATCGAAACCCTCCCCGGTCAGCGCCACGAACGCGTCCTCCAGGGACGCCCGTTCCACTCCGAACCCGCGGACCCGGACGCCGGCCGTGACGAGCGCGGCGTTCAGATCGGCCAGGTCCCGGCCGGGTGGCTCGGCGGTCACCCGGTCCTCGGCGACGACCACGTCACCGGCCCCCTGCTCCTTCAGCACCCGGGCCGCCTCCCCCACGTCCGGGGTGGTCACCACCAGCCGGCCGCGGGCACCGGCCGACAGCTCGGCGACCGGGCCCTGGGTGATCAGCCGCCCCCGCGCCATCACGGCGGCGTGGGTGCACACCTGCTCGATCTCGTCCAGCAGGTGGGAGGAGAGGAAGACGGTGGTGCCGTCGGAGGCGAGTTCGCGCACCAGGGTGCGGATCTCCCGCATGCCCTGGGGGTCCAGTCCGTTGGTGGGCTCGTCCAGGACGAGCAGGCGGCGCGGCTGGAGCAGCGCCGCGGCGAGTCCGAGGCGCTGCTTCATGCCGAGCGAGTACGCCCTCGCCTTCTTGCCGGCGGCGGCCGCCAGGCCCACCCGGTCCAGCGCGGCCCCGACCCGCTCGCGCCGGGTGCGCGGGTCGGCGGTCGGGTCGGCCGCGTCGTAGCGCAGCAGGTTGTCCCGGCCGGAGAGGAAGCCGTACAGGGCCGGTCCCTCGATGAGGGCGCCGACCTGGGGCAGTACGGCGCGGGTGTCGCGCGGCACCGGTCTGCCGAGGACGGCGGCGGTGCCCGAGGTCGGCTCGATCAGGCCCATCAGCATGCGGATGGTGGTGGTCTTGCCGGATCCGTTGGGGCCGAGGAAGCCGAAGACGCTGCCCGCCGGGACGGTCAGGTCGAGACCGTCCACGGCGAGCTGTCCGCCGCGGTAGCGCTTGGTGAGCGCGCGGGTGGCGATGACGGCCTCGGCGTCACCTTCCCGCCGCGGGTGCTCCGTGCGCTCCGGCTCCGCGGTGGACGCTTCGGCCATCGGCTCCCTCTCCTCCTCGCTCCCGCTCCACACCGTCCGTACTGCCTCGTGCTGCCTCGGACCGCCTCGGGCTGCCTCGTACTGCGGCGTGCCGCTGCCGTCCGCCGCCGCGGGCGGGGAGGCTACTCGGCCGCGTCGGCCGCCTTCACCAGCGCCTCCTTGGTGACCGCGCCGGCGTAGACCTTGCCGTCGTCCGTGATCAGGGCGTTGACCAGACGGGTCTTGAAGACCGTGCCGGAACCGAAGTCGCCCTTGACCTGGTCGCCGAAGGAGCCGAGGAAGCCGGAGAGGGCACCGGCGTCACCGCCCGCGGAGGCGGTGGGCAGGCCCTGGCCGCCGGTGTCGAAGGCGGCGATCGAGTTCCAGCCCTCGCCGATGACCTTCAGCCCGTCCAGCCCCTCGGCGGCGTCGCCGCCGACCGGCTCGCGCCCGTGCTCCGGGGCACCGGCCGTCTCGTCGGCCTCGGTCACCTTCGCACCCTCGGGCGGGGTGAAGTCGAAGGTCGACGCGTCCGGCTTCGCGAAGCTGACCTGGGTGAAGCCCGCGTCCACGACGGCGGCGCCGCCGCTCGCCGGAGTGAGCGTGAACTTCAGCGGCATGCCCGTCTTCGCGTCCACCGCAATGCTGACCGCGCCGACCGTGGAGTCCTCCTGCTTGGGCTCGATCACCAGCCGGTACGCGTCCCGGCCGGCCACCTGGGCGGTGCCGTCGACGGTGACCGAGGTGGTGTCGTCGACCGCCTTGAGTGCCTGGTCGGCGAAGTCCTTCGGCGTGGCCGGCACGTCCTTCTCCGGCTTCGCCTGCTTCTCCGGCTGCCCGGGCGCCTCGGACGTGGTCGCGTGGTAGACCTCGTTGGACGCGCTGTCGTAGCCCCAGACGTCCTTGCCGTCGTGGATCAGGCTGTACTCGGCGGCGTTCTCCAGCAGCGACAGCTTCTGCCGGTCGGGGCCGTCCGCCGCGACCCGCAGCGTGTGGGTGCCGGAGACCAGCTCGGTGAGCTTGGCCGACGGGTCGGCGGCGGAGCCGTCCTCGCCGCCGGACGCACCCGGCTTTCCGGACATGCCGGACATCAGCCCGCTCTCCAGGCCGCCGAGGTCCGGCAGGCCCAGGTCCGTGCTGATCTTGACCGTGCCGGACAGCTGCTGGACGTCCGACTTGGCGATCTTCTCTATGAGTTGCTCCGCCGTGACCTTCGGGAGGTCGGGGTCCCCGGAGTCGGCGATCGCGGGGACCAGCCCGATCGTCACGGCCGCCACCCCCATCACCGCGACCGGGACGACGTAGCGCGCGGCCTTGCGCCGTCCGGCGCGCAGGCCCTCGCCCTCTTCGGCGGTCCTGTTGTCGTCGGAATCGATCGGTGCCATCTGTGCCCTACCTCCGTCGTCGGCGGCGGCTGTCTCGCGACCTCGCACTCGCTGTCTCACCCGTGAGCCGCCATTCTCACCCGAATCGGTGAGGATTGGTGTTTTCCGTGGTGTCCATCTGACCAAATCGGCCGGGAAGAAGCGTCAGACCGCGGGCTCAACTCCGCGTACTCCTGCGGGATGACACGGAGGGGCCCCGCCTCCCCCCGCCCGTAGGGGGTGGCGCACCCCGGGCGCGCGAACGCACCCGTCGGCCGTGACCCAGGTCACTTCGGCCGCGGGTGCGGTGGGAGGTTCAGCCGGCCCGGTGCACCACGGCGTCGCACAGCTCCACCAGCGCCGACTTCGCCTCGCACTCCCGCAGCGGGGCCAGCGCCGCCCGGGCGTCCTTGGCGTAGCGCACGGTGTCCTTGCGCGCCTGCTCCAGCGCGGGGTGGGCGCGCAGCAGCCGCAGGGCCTCCGCGTGCCGCGCGTCGTCGGACAGGTCGGAGTCCAGCAGCTCGCACAGGGCGACGTCCTCGGCCAGCCCCAGCCGGGCCGCCCGCTCGCGCAGCCGCAGCACCGGGAGGGTCGGGATGCCCTCGCGCAGGTCGGTCCCGGGGGTCTTGCCGGACTCGTGGGAGTCGGAGGCGATGTCCAGGACGTCGTCCGCCAGCTGGAAGGCGACGCCGAGCCGCTCGCCGTACTGGGTGAGGACGTCGACGACCGTCTCGTCGGCGCCGGACATCATCGCGCCGAACCGGCAGGAGACCGCCACCAGCGATCCCGTCTTGCCGCCGAGCACGTCCAGGTAGTGGTCGACCGGGTCCCGCCCGTCCTGGGGGCCCGCCGTCTCCAGGATCTGGCCGGTGACCAGCCGCTCGAAGGCGAGGGCCTGCACGCGGACCGCCTCGGGACCGAGGTCGGCGAGGATCTGGGAGGCGCGGGCGAAGAGGAAGTCGCCGGTGAGGACCGCGACGGAGTTGCCCCAGCGGGTGTTCGCACTGGGCACGCCGCGCCGCACGGACGCCTCGTCCATCACGTCGTCGTGGTACAGCGTGGCGAGGTGGGTCAGCTCCACCACGACCGCCGAGGGCACGATGCCCGGGGCGTAGGGGTCGCCGAACTGGGCCGAGAGCATCACCAGCAGTGGCCGGAACCGTTTGCCGCCGGCCCGCACCAGGTGCTGGGCGGCCTCCGTGATGAAGGGCACCTCGCTTTTGGTTGCCTCAAGCAACCCTTCCTCGACCGCGACCAATCCGGCCTGGACATCGGCTTCCAGAGCCTGGTCCCGCACGCTCAGCCCGAACGGCCCGACGACGGTCACGAGGGGTCTCCTGTCTGCTGGTGTCTACTGGCGATTACCTGGTTTGTCGATAGGTCGCTGCCACCACTCAAGTCAGCGTATCCGGTCACGTTTCGATCACCGCTAGCGCCCACCGTTACAGGCCGGTCGGTATCGGATCATGCGCGGTATGTTTTTGATCAGGAGATATGAGCAGATATTGATCGACATCCTCGGAGCCGAAAGCCGCCACCGAAGATCACATCACCCCTCCCAACGGCCCGCACTCCGAGTACGTCACCCACCCGGCCCTCCCCTCCGTCCCGAACGCATGCCCGCACGGCGCACGGACGAACACGAGACGGGACAACGGCCGATTCCGGAGCCCGCCCGGCGAGACCCCCGGCCCGACACCCCGCTCCGTAAAGCCCTCGCACCCTGCCTCCGTGAAGCCCTCCCGCCCTCCCTCCGTGAAGCCCTCCCGCCCTGCGGCCGATTGACTCACACTTAGCCTGAATGCCCGATTTGGGCGTCTTGTTGGAGCCCGTGAGTTGGCTCACTTCACGCCACCTGTAGGCAACCCGGCCGCCGACTGTGCCCTCCCTTTGCCCCGCAAGCGAGTTGACGCTTGGCAGCCGCAAAGGATCAAGCACCCCAAACCCCCCAGACCAAGGTCAACATGCGCGTTGGGTGATTCCTGCACTTGTTCCGGACATGTGCTCTCGCATACGTTCCCGGCCTGTCGGGCGGACGCCGAATCCTGCCACCGCCCGGACGCACAGTCATCCGCCAACACACTCGCCGGCAGGAGCGGGGGACCCAGGTAAGTCGCCGTACCGGTCACCACCGGAACGGCTAGGGGTGAAGCCGTGCCCGCGAGGGCCCGGCCGGGCACCTCCCCGCCCGAACCCGACAGCTCACCTCGCAGGCGTAAGGAGAGGGACTCAAGCATGTCTGCCAACGGTCAGAACCGTCACGCCCGCACCGCCCGCCTCGCCCGCAAGCTCGCCGTGGCCGGCACCGGCGCCGCCGTGCTCGCCCTGCCGCTCATCGGCGCCACCAGCGCCTCCGCGGCCACCCCGGCCGCCGCGCCGGCCGCCGCCACCGCGACGACCACGTACTCGAACACCCTCGACGGGTGGATCCGGGAGTCGCTCGACATCATGGCGCAGCACGGCATCCCCGGCACGTACGAGGGCATCCACCGCAACATCCTGCGGGAGTCGTCCGGCAACCCGCTCGCCATCAACAACTGGGACATCAACGCCGTCAACGGCACCCCGTCCAAGGGCCTGCTCCAGGTGATCGACCCGACCTTCCAGGCGTACCACGTCGAGGGCACCTCCTGGGACCCGTACGACCCGGTCGCCAACATCACCGCCGCCTGCAACTACGCGGCCGACCGGTACGGCTCGATCGACAACGTCTTCGGCGCTTACTGAGCCGCGGCGCGCCGCGGCGCGCCGCACGGGGACGTAGGGAAGATCCGCTCGAGGACGACGGCCACGCCGTCGTCCTCGTTCGTCGTGGTGACCTCGTCGGCGACCGCCTTCAGCTCGGGGTGGGCGTCGGCCATGGCGACGCCGTGGGCCGCCCACTGGAACATGGGGATGTCGTTGGGCATGTCCCCGAAGGCGATCGTCCGCCGCCGGCTCACCCCCAGGCGCTCGGCGGCCAGCGCCAGCCCGGTCGCCTTGGTGATGCCGCAGGGCTGCAGCTCCACCGTCCCCGGCCCCGACATGGTGACGGTGGCGAGGGAGCCCACCACCGCGCGCGCCGTCGCCGCCAGCTCGTCGTCGGACAGCTCGGGGTGGCGCAGCAGCACCTTGCTGATCGGCGTGGCCCACAACTCGTCGCGCCGGTCGACGCGCACCGCGGGCAGCGTCGGGTGGGGCATCAGGTATCCCGGCTCGATGAGGGTGAGGCCGTCGACGCCGTCCTGGTCGACCGCGGCGTGCACCTGCCCGACCTCCGCCTCGATCTTGCCGAGCGCGGTCTCGGCCAGCTCCCGGTCCAGGGTGACCGACCACAGCATCCGGTGCGCCCCCGCGTCGTACACCTGCGCGCCCTGCCCGCACACCGCGAGCCCGGTGCAGCCGAGGCGTTCCAGCAGGGACCGCACCCGGGGTGCCGGGCGCCCGGTCACCACCAGGTGCCGCGCACCGGCGCCGGCCACCCGGGCCAGCGCGGCCAGCGACCGGTCGGAGACGGTGTCGTCGCCGCGGAGCAGCGTGCCGTCGAGGTCGGTGGCGACGAGTGAATATGCGGTGCGGTCCATGATCAGAGAATACGGACGCGGCACCTGCCCGACTCACCGGCGACCGCTTCCGAACGAGGTGGCGGCGAGTACGTCCGAGTACGCACGACGACGCCCGATCGTGTCCGAAACCTGGCACATCATCGGCTAAAGCCGGTTAAGGGCCTGTGCACCGGTTGGCAACAACATGGCCCGCTACCTACCGGCCGGACGGCCCCGGGGGTACCTTCCTTGTGTCCAGGGGGGACTTGATCGGGGGGTCGGGTTGAACAGCGGACGTGTGCGCGTGCTCAGGCCGGAGGAGCTGGGCGAGGGGGAACGGGAACGCTGGCGCGAGCTGCGCGCCAAGTCGACGGCTCCGCGCAATCCGTTCATGGAACCGGAGTTCACCGACGTCGTGGGCCGGGTGCGGCCCCGCGCGCGGGTGGCGGTGGTCTACGACGGCGGCGAGGCGGCGGGTTTCCTGCCGCACGAACGCGGACCCCTGGGGCAGGGCCGCGCGATCGGGCTCGGGGTGTCCGACTGCCAGGGCGCGGTGCTGCGCCAGGACCTCGCCCCGGACACCCGCCGGCTGCTGCGGGCCTGCTCCCTGTCCAGCTTCGCCTTCGACAACCTGGAGGCGGAGCAGGGGCTGTTCGTGCCGCACGCCGTCGAGGAGCACACCACCTACGTCATCGACGTGGAGCAGGGGTACGAGGCGTACGAGAAGGCGCTGCGCGCGCGGTCGCCGAAGTTCCTGAAGACCACCCTGGCCAAGGAGCGGAGGCTCGGCCGCCAGGTCGGGGACGTGCGCTTCGTCTTCGACGAGCGCGATCCGGCCGCGCTGCGCACGCTCATGGCGTGGAAGTCGGCGCAGTACCGCAGGACGGGGCGCCGGGACCGGTTCGCCCAGGAGTGGATCACCCGGCTCGTCGGACGGCTGGCCGGGACCCGGGCGCCGGAGTGCACCGGCACCCTGTCGGTGCTCTACGCCGGCGGCCGTCCCCTGGCCGCCCACTTCGGGCTGCGCTCGACGACGGTCCTGGCGTGCTGGTTCCCGGCGTACGACCCGGACTTCGCCAAGTACTCGCCGGGGCTGATCCTGCACCTGCGGATGGCCGAGGCCGCCGCCGCCGAGGGCATCGGCATGCTCGACATGGGGCGGGGCCCGGCGGAGTACAAGGACTCGCTGAAGACCGGCGAACTCCCCGTCTACGAGGGCGCGGCGACGCGTCCGGGGGCGGGCGCCGCGCTGCAGTGGCTCGGCCGCGAACCGGTGCGCCGCGCGCACGGCTTCGTGCGCGCGAGGCCGCGGCTGGCGTCGCTGGCGGTACGGACACTGCGGGGCGCGGCCCGGCTGCGCCGGTCCTGACGACGGGCACCACGGAGGGCAACCACGAGGGGGTGGGCGCATGGCCGGTGGGCGGCGTGCGCGGCAGGAGACACGGCGGGAGATCGAGCAGTTCCTGAGCATCGGGCCGGTGCAGGTCGCCGAGCTGGATCTGCCCGGCGCCCGGGGCGCGGAGGGCAGGGGGGCAGCGGACACGGAAGGCGTGGAGCTGAGACCGGGGCCGGGCGGCGCACCGATCACGTCCGGCTCGGTGTTCGTCCTGGTCAGGCGGGCGGGGCGGCCCGTCGGCACCCTCCTCGGGCAGGTGCCCGACGGCGCGGATCCCGTGGCGGTGCTGGCCGGGCTCGCCCGGGAGCTGCCCCCGCAGGCGCCGCCGGAGCCGCTGCCCGTGCCGCCGAGCGCCAGTGTGGTGGTCGCCACCCGGGAACGCGCCGGGCGGCTCGCCCGCGCCCTGGACTCGCTGCTCGCCCAGGACCACCCGGACTTCGAGATCGTCGTCGTCGACAACGCGCCCGTGACCGAGGAGACGCGGGAGCTGGTCGAGCGGAAGTACGGCGAGCGGGTGCGGTACGTGTGCGAACCGGTGCCGGGGCTGGCGATCGCGCACAACCGGGGCCTGGCCGCCGTGCACGGCCGGGTGGTCGCCTTCACCGACGACGACGTGGTCGCCGACCCGCGCTGGCTCACCGAACTGACCGCGCCCTTCGCCGCCGATCCGGGGCTGGGCTGCGCCACGGGCCTGATCCTGCCCGCGCGGCTGCGCACCCCCGCCCAGGTGCTGCTGGAGAGCCACGGCGGCTTCGCGAAGGGCTTCGTCCCGCGCACGTACGACCCGGCGCGTCCGCCCGCCGACGAGCCGCTGTTCCCGTTCACCGCGGGCCGCTTCGGCTCCGGCGCCAACATGGCCTTCCGTACGTCGGTGCTGCGCGCGGTGGGCGGCTTCGACCCGGCGACCGGCGCGGGCACGCGGGCGCGGGGCGGCGACGACCTCTACGGGTTCGTCCGCGTCCTCGCCGAGGGCCGGCGGCTGCGCTACACGCCGAGCGCTCTGGTGTGGCACCACCACCGGGAGACCTGGCACGACCTGGAGACCCAGGCGTACGGCTACGGCGCCGGCCTCACCGCCTACCTCACGGCGATCCTCGTGAACCGGCCCGCGCTGCTGCCTGCCTTCCTCGCCCGGGTGCCGGGCGGGCTGGCGCACGCACGGGGACTGACCGCCGTGCGCGGCCCGGAAGCCGGTGCCGGTGCCGGTGCGGCGGACGGGGGTGCGGGCGCCGGGGTGCCGGGCGGGGGCGCGGGCGCCGGGGTGCCCGGTGGGCACGACTCCCGTACGCATCCCTGGCCACGCCGGCTGTCCCGGCTGCAACGCCGGGGCATGCTGTACGGCCCGGTCGGCTATCTGCGCGCCCGCCGGGCGCTGCGCACGGTCGGGCTGGAGGCGAGATGAACGAGGGCGCCGCGCACACGTCCGACGGGGCGGACGGGCACATACCCGTCTTCCTCTACCACGCGGTGACGGACGACCCGCCCGCGTGGATCGCCGAGTTCACCGTCTCCCCCAAGGAGTTCGCCGCGCATCTCGACGCGATCGTCGACAGCGGGCGCACCCCCGTCACGATCAGTGTGCTCGCCGACCACCTCGCCGGGCGGGCACCGCTGCCGCCCAGGCCGGTGCTGCTCACCTTCGACGACGGCTTCGCCGACCTGCCCGGTCCCACGGCCGAGGCGCTGGCCGAGCGGGCGCTGCCCGCCACCGCCTACCTCACCACCGGGGCCATCGCCCCGGGCGGCCGGAGCCTGTTGCCGCCCGCGCCGATGATGACGCTGGGCGAGGCGGCGGAGCTGGAACGTTCCGGCATGGAGATCGGCAGCCACACCGTCACCCACGCCCAGCTCGACACCCTGTCCGCCAGGGAGCTGACGTACGAACTGCGCGAGTCCAAGGCGGTGCTGGAGGACGCCCTCGGGCACCCGGTGCGCCACCTCGCCTATCCGCACGGCTACAACAGCGCGAAGGTGCGGTCGCTGTCGGCCCGCGCCGGGTACGAGACGGCGACCGCGGTGCGGCACGCGCTCAGCTCGGACCGCGACGAGCGGTACCGCATCGCGCGGCTCATCGTGCGGCAGAGCCACACCCTCGCCGATGTGACGGCGTGGCTGGACGGAGGGGGCGCCCGGATCGCCCCCTACCGCGACGGCCCCCGGACGGTCGCCTGGCGCTGGTACCGGCGGGGCCGGGCGGTGCTCCGGGGGCCCGAGTTCGCGGGGTGAGGGCGCGGGTCAGCGGAGCGGCTGGTTGAGGTGCGGGTCGGCGGCCACCTCGCGCAGGCTGGCCCACGCCCGGTCGCCCGCGACGGCGAGATCGCAGTGCGGTCCCGGGTCGCGGTAGTTCCACTGGAGGGCCGCCTTGACGCCCTCCAGGTCCTTGAGCACCGCGGGCACCTGCGCGTACCACTCCGCCTGCCGGTCCGGCCGCTCCGGGTCGGAGGCGCTGCCGAACTCCGACAGCATCAGGGGCTTGTCGTCGGAGATGTTGGCCCGGACCCAGTCGTGGGTGGCGTACTGGGTCTGCGCGAAGCTGAGCCAGTCCGTCTTGTGGCAGAGGTAGTAGTTGTACTGGTTGTAGCCGATCCAGTCGACGTACTCGTCCCCCGGGTACATCTGCTCGAAGAGGTCGGCGTGGTCCAGGTAGCCGGTGATGATCCAGGTCCACACCACGTTGTCGACGCCCAGCTCGCGGAAGCGGTCGTGGATGTGCCGGTAGGCCCGGACGTAGTCGGCCGGGGAGCCGTTGCCGGGGGTGCGGGTGTCCATCTCCAGGTCGAAGGAGAGGAACACCTTCTTCCCCGTGCGCTCCCCGTACTCCTTGACGCGCCGCGCCTGGACGTCGATCACGGAGTCGTCCAGGTCCCCGGCGGCTATCCGCCTCCAGGTGGGCTGCTGCGCCTTCGTGCCGCCCCACCACTTGCTCTCCCAGGACAGCAGCAGCATCCGGTCCTCGCCCACGCGCTGCTCCTGCTCGGTGAGCAGCTGCCCCTCCAGGCGGGTGTCCGTGACCGCGGACATGTCGTGGTACGTGTACACGATGTCGAGTCTGCGGCCGACGTTCTTCTCGTAGGCCCGCACCTTGTCGGCGAGGTTCGTCTTGTCGTGCGGCACGAAGGCGCCGAACCAGGCCCCGCAGGGCGGCTCCAGCAGTTCGGTGGGGCGGCACTTCGGATCGTCGGCCGGGCCGGCCGGGCCGGAGGCGTCGCGCAGGGCGAGCACCGCGACCAGGACCGCGCAGGTGGCCGTGACGGAGGTGAGCAGCAGCCGGCGCCGGCCCCTGGCCCGGCGTTCCTCCGGGGTCCTGGGCCGGCGGTGCTGTCCGGTCGTCGTCGAGTCCCCGCGTGTACGGCGAGCGGGACGGGCGAACCTCACAGAGCGGAACCCTTCCGTGTCCTCGGCGCCGCGCCCGGCGCCGTGCTGGGCATCGGGGAGGCACGCAGGCGCGGGCAGAACGCGGCCAGCGTGGTGAGCAGGGTGAGCGTCAGCAGGACGCGGTCGCCGCTGAAGGCCCGAGCGGCGATCAGCACCGTGGCGACGAGCATCGCGGCGCACAGGCTCAGCAGGACGGCCAGCATCACGCGTTCCAGCCGATCGGAGTCGCGTGCGAAGTGGTCGTCCCGGTGCTCGACGGGGCCCCGCGCGCGACGGGACCGCAGCGCCGGGCCGCAGACGCCGACCAGGGCCGCGCCCGGGCCGACGGCCAGGAAGGTGGCGACGGCCGCGCCGCGCAACGGCGAACCGCCGGGCAGGGCGAGCGCGGCCAGCGCCAGCCAGCCGCCGAACGGGGGCAGCATGCGGATCACGAGGTCCTGCGGTGTCATGGCTCGCGTCCCTCCTCAGCTCGCCGGTGTCAGGACGTAGAGCACGCCGCCGTCGTTCTCGGCGACCAGCTCGAACGCGGGTGAGGACGCCACGGACTCCCGGATGCGGTCCAACTGGGCCCTGTCGAGCTGGCCGTTCATCTCCGAGTTGGCCGTCTGTCCCCGCGTGAGCAGGAAGTAGGCGCGGGCCGGTGGCTCCACGGCCGCCATGTCGCGGGCCAGGACGGTGGCCGGGTCGCGCACGATCTCGTCGACGTGGCGCCGGTCGTCGTCGAGGAACCAGTAGTGGTCGACCCGCCAGTACTGCTCGTAGGCGAGGGGATAGTTCCGGTTGGCGGCGACGACCAGGGAGTCGTCCGGTGCCTGGTCGAAGAGCTGCTGGACCAGGGCGACCTCACGGGGCGGGAAGTAGTTGACGCGGTCCTTGCCGGAGTAGCTCGGCACGAACGCCAGGGTCCCGGCGAGCAGCACGAGCAACGGCACCCACACGCCGAACCGCGGCCGGGACAGGGCGGGCAGCGGGACGCGGCGCGGCCGGGCCCGCGTGGCCGGCGAAGGCGGGGCCGTGTCCCGCGCCGCGGCGTCGGCGGCCAGGGTGCGGACCTTGGGCAGCAGCGCGGCGGCGGCGAAGAAGGCGGCGCCGGGCAGCATGAACATCAGCACCCGGAAGATCATCTCGCTGCCGTAGCTGCTCGCCGCGAACATCGGCAGCGGCGCCGCGGCGATCAGCAGCAGGGGCAGCGCGCGGTGCCGCAGCACCCGCTGGCGCACCACACCGGCCAGCGCGAGCAGCAGGACCGAACCCGACAGCAGCCGGGCCGCCCAGGAGGTCGCCACCGCACCGGTGCCGGTGGGCGTGGTCCCGTACCCGGTCTCCACGTTGGCGCCGATGTCGCCGATGGAGCGGATCATGTCCGGCATGGCGGCGGACAGGAAGGGCAGCGCGGCCGTGAGGCACCAGGCCAGGAAGATCACCACGGTGGTCACCGCCGGGACCCAGTCCCGGTACCGGCGGGTGAGGGCCAGGGCGACGAGGGTGACGACGAGCATGCCGGGCGTCAGCTGGTGGGAGACGACGATGGCGGTGACCAGCACGCTGAGCAGCACGGTCCACACCGCCTGCCCCTGCCGGCCGTGCGGCCCGCCGGAGCGGCCGTAGCGGCGCAGCACGACCGCGAGGACGCCCAGGTGCAGGGCGAAGGCGACGGACTGCGGGGAGAAGTAGTCCTGGCCGACCCAGTTGCCGACGCAGAACAGCCAGACGGCGGTCCAGATCAGCCGCCGGTCCTCGGTGAAGGTCCGGTAGATCAGCAGCAGCGGGAGCAGCAGCAGGACGCTGGAGACCAGCGGCCACCAGGCCATGTACATCGCCGCGTTGTCCACGCCCAGCAGCCGCACCAGCGCGGCCTGGGCGGCGAAGAAGCCGGGCCACTGGTCGTAGACCGCCATGTCGCCGAGCCGGTCCGCGCCCTGGAGGCCGCCGGAGGTCAGCAGGTGGTCGATGACGGCGTCGTGCTTCCACGCCCACGCGTAGAGCGGGGTCGGGTAGAGGAGGGCCTGGGTGGCCCGTTCCATCACCAGCAGGACCAGGACGTACGCGAGCGACCAGGCGCCCGGGCGGCGCCGGTCGCGGACCGTGAACCAGAAACCCGCGGTGAGGACGGCGAGACCGGCCCAGAAGGTGGGGTGCAGGGCGCTGACCAGGCCGAAGTCGTCCAGGGCGGACACGTCGGTGTGCCGTGTCGCGTAGACCCACAGGGCGAGTGCGACGAGCAGCGGCAGCGCGGGCCAGGCGGCGGCCGCGCGGGCCGGCCAGGCGGCGGGGGCGAGGTCGGACAGATCCGTCACGGACGGCTCGGGGGCGGAGCCGGAGGGCTCCGGGGTGGTGGTGGGTGCCGGGGCGGTGGAGGGCTCCCGGGCGGTGGGGTGGTGGGCGCGCGCGGTGGCCGCCCGGCCGGGCCGGACGGACGCCTCCTCCGAGGCTGTGGCGGCCGACTCCTGCGAGGCCGCGGTGACCGGGTCCGAGGCGGTCGCGGTGGGCGGCTGGGTCGCGGTCGCGGCGGGCGGCTGGGTCGCGGTCGCGGTGGGCGGCTGCGGTGAGCGCCCGGTGGTCGGGTCCGGCGAGGTCGCCGGTGTCGGCGTCTCCTGCGCCGCGCGGGGTGCCGGGTCGCTCGTGGCGCCGGTCCCGTCGGCGGTTTCCGTGGCGTCCGGAGGCGTCGGTGCGGCCCGGTGCGACCCGTCCGTGGCTTCCGGCCCGGGCGCGGGCTCTGGTACGGATCTCTCCCGTGGTGTTGCTGGCGGACGCACGACGGTTCCCCCCTGACGATTCGGCTCTGTGCTCGATCAGTCCCTGGATGTGCCGTTCGGTCTGGTGCGGTGCGGGTGGTGCTCCGTGCCGTCCGGGGTGCCCGCCGGCACCGGGCGGCGCAGCGACAGGAGCAGGGCGGCGAGGCCCAGCAGCAGGAGGAGCGGCGGCGCCAGGGGCGCCAGCTCCGCACGCCAGACCCAGCCCGCCACCGCGGCGAGATACAGAACCCCCCAGCGCCCCTGCCACGACACCCGGTCGCCGGCCGCCTTCGCGAGCAGCGTCCACAGCGGTACGAGACAGAGCAACTGCAGGACGAGCGGCGCCCAGCGCAGCAGGGGGCCGGGACCGTCCAGACCCGCCGCTTCCGCCAGAAAACCGGCCGTCCCGGTGTAGAACGCCCCACCGACTGCCTCCGGTTCCCGGCCGAGGGCGACGGGTGCCGCGTACAGGGTCAGGACGGCGGCCCCCAACGCGGCGCCGGGCAACCGGGCATCGGTCGCGACGCACAGCGTCACGGACGCCACGAACACCACGAGGAGCAGGGCGCCCGCGACCAGTGCCGGCAGGGGCAGCCCCCGCAGCAGTTCCCGTCCGGTCAGCTGGGTCTCGGTCACGCCGCCGCCCAGCCACGGCAGTTCACGCGCGGCCACCAGGAGGACGACCGCGGCGATGCCGAGCAGCAGCCACAGGGCGGGGCGCAGCAGCCGCTCGGGAACCGGGCCGATCCCACCGGCCTCGGCCCCGCCCGCCGCTGCTCCTCCGGCCGGGACGGCGGACTCAGCGGACTCAGTTGGCTCAGCCGGCTCGGAAGGCTCGGCGCGCCGCGCGGCCGTGGCGTCGTCGTGGACCGCGTCGGTCTCCGCCCCGGGCGTCACCCCGGTGTCCCGGTCCCGGGGCCGCCGGACGATCACCGCGAGGGGGTCCGCCTCCAGGGCCTCCCGCTCGTACCCCGGGCGCCCTATGAACAGCGTGACCGTGTCCTCCCGCGCCGCATCCTCCGGGGAGCCGTGCTCGTACGCCGCCCGCCGCGCCCAGCTCGTGCCGTACCCGGCGGTGGCGTTCAACCGGGCCCACCGGGTGCCGTAGGCGGCGTCGGGTCCGCTCTCGTGGCCGGCCCCCACACCGGCGCCCTCGGACGGTCCGGAGCGTGTGGGCCCGGCCCCGGGCCCGCCGCCGTCGCCGCCCCGCAGGACCGCGCGCAGCCCGGGAACGCAGCCGACGGCGACCACGGTCATACCGCCCAGCACCGCCCATCCGGCGCCGGCGATCCCGGCCGGCGTGAACAGCATCGCCGCGCTGCCCAGGACGAGGACGCACATGGTGCCCTGCACCGCGGCGAGCACGCCGGTGCGCCCCTGGACGCGGAGCACGCCGATGTACAGCTCGACCACGATGCGCGGCAGCGCCCCGAGGGCCAGCAGCCGCAGCACCGTGGAACCGTGCTCGGCGTAGTCCTCGTCGAAGGGCGCCAGGATCTGCGGGGCGAGGACGATCAGCACCAGGACGACCGGCACCAGCAGCAGCGTCATGCGGCGCAGCGCCCCGCGGACGCCGTCGGCGAGGCGGCGCGGGTCGTGCGAGGCGTGGGCGGTGAGGGAGGAGGCCATGTTGATGGCCATGAACTCCATGGTGCCGCCGACGGTGTAGGCGACGTAGAAGTAGCCGTTCTCCGCGGCGGTGAAGTTGACCGCGACCATCACCGGCAGCAGGTTGATCATCGCGAGGCTGAAGAGCGCCCCCAGCGAGTCCCCGGCCAGGAAGCGCCCCATCTCGCGGACCTTGGGCGGCTCCACGTCGTGGTCGGCGGCGGCCTGACGCGGGATGAGGCGCCGGAAGATCAGCCAGCCGAGCGGCAGCGTGGAGAAGGCGATGGCCACGGCCCAGGAGACGAAGATGCCGAGCACCGGCAGCGTGGTGGCGAAGACGGCGAGCAGGACCAGCTTGCCGACCGAGAACACCGCGTTCCCGGCGGGCACCCACTCCGCCTTGCGCAGCCCGGTCAGCACACCGTCCTGGAGGGTGAGCAGCGCCCAGGCCACACAGGCCGCGACGAACAGGGCGCCCGCCCCCGCCGAGCCCAGCGGGGCGTACGACGCGCCCCACAGGTCGAGGGTGAGCAGGAAGACGACGGCGGCCAGGGCGACGACCACCGAACTGGCCGCGTACGCGCGCCATACCAGCCCCCCGGTCGCACGGCCGGCCCGCGGCACGAAGCGGACGACGGCGCCGATCATCGTGGTCGCCGTGATGCTGGCCAGCAGCCGCATCGCGGCGATGGCGGCGGAGCCCTGCCCGACGGCCTCCTCCGAGTAGTAGCGGGCGGCCACGAGCCAGAAGCCGAGGCCGAGCACGGCGGACACACCGGTGCTGAGCATGAGGAAGTAGGCGTTCTTGAAGAGCGAGTCACCGCCGCGCCCGTCGGCGGCCGGCGTCGGACCGTCGCTCGCGGGCGCCGCGGCCGTCTCGTGCACCTGGGTCTCAGCCACCGGACGGAACCAGCCCTTCCGGTGCCTCGGCCGGCCCCACCCCGGACTCCTCCAGCGCCGCGATCACCGCACGGGCCCGCAGCGGGTCCACGGGCAGCGCGTGCCGCGCGAACCAGCGCGCCCCCTCGGGCGACGGGGACGGGTCGGTGAAGGCCGCGCCGGCGTAGTCGTCCAGCGGTGGGTCGTAGAGGTAGCCGACGACGATGCCGCGCCGGGCCAGCGCACGCATCGCGGCGTCCCGGTCGGCCACGAGCAGCGGCACCCGGAACAGCGGCTGCGCCGGAGCGTCCGGTCGTCCGCCGGCGGGCTGCCCCCAGCGGGTCGACCGCAGCAGTTGTGTCCCCGACCGGCAGGCGTCGAGGACGTCGTCCAGCCGGTCGAGCCTGCGCTCGATACGCCGCAGCCGCAGCCGGCCGGACCGCAACCGGTAGTCGTGCATGTCGACGCGGACCCAGGGGTCGTGCGCGTCCAGGCCGGGCGCCGAGGCGACCGCGCGGGCCAGCTCCCGCGGCCGCAGCGGCATCCGGATCTCCTCGCGCTCCATCAGTCCCAGCAGCCGCATCGTGGCCCAGGCGGCCCGCCGCAGCCGCAGACCGCGCACGGCGGCCTCCGCGTACGGACGGACCAGATAGGCGAGTTCGGCGGTGGCGCGGCGCGGCAGCAGCAGGTCGTCGCCGGCCTTCTCCAGGGCCTCGCGCAGTCCCGGGTCGGCGACCGCGAGGATGCCCCCGGCCTTGGCCCCGACGTGCTTGGACAGACTGAAGACGGAGGCGTCGCCCCAGGAGCCGACCGGCCGCCCGCCCACCTCGCTGCCGATGGCGTGCGCCGCGTCCTCCAGCAACGGGATGCCCAGCGCGTCGCAGCGGGCCCGCAGGGCGGGCGCAGGGTCCGGATTGCCGTACAGGTTCGTCGTCACCACGGCGGACAGGGAGCCCCACACGTCCTCGGGCACGGCGTCGATGTCGATGGACGCGTCCCGCGGATCCAACGGCGCCTGCACCGGCCGCAGTCCGGCCGCGAGCACGACGAAGAAAATCACGTCGTCGTTGACCGGCGACATCAGCACCCGGCCGCCCGGCGGGCACCAGTGCCGCAGTGCCGCGTACAGCCCGAAACGGCACGACGGTACGTACACGCATTCCCGGCCGAGCCGGCCGCGCATGGTCTCTTCCAGCCGCTTCTCCGGCCGCGAACCATCCCGCGCCGCACCCGGACCGGCCTCCCCAATGGCCATCCGCCCCCCTGGTGTGCCGTCGAAGGCCCCCTCCCCGAGGCCCTCCGGCACCCGCCCAGAGTCGCCCCGTTCGCACCGCTCCGTCAAGATTGCGTACCGGCCTGTGGACAACTTCCCGCACTCGAACGGAAGCGGAGCGCAACGAATCCCCGTCTTCACGCGGGCGTACGCCGACCACGCGGGCACCGTCCCACCGTGCCCTCTCCCCGTCTCCCCCCGTCCCCGCACCGACCGCCGGTCCACTCCCCGCACGTCAGCAGCCCTGCGCGCACCCTCCCCGCCACCCACCGCCCCCACTCGACACACTGCCCAAGACCGGTACGTCACCCGTAACGTGTGGCCGTGCCACGGACCATGTGGCACACCCGGCGCGCACGGCGCACATGGCGAGCACGAAAGCGAGGCAGCACCCGATGCCCCCCTTCGATGTCCCCGAGGGCGACCCCTTCGGCCCGCACAACCTTCCGTACGGCGTGTTCTCGATCCCCGGCACGCAGGACCGGACGGTGGGCGTCCGGCTCGGCGACCACGTCCTCGACGCCGGCGCGGCGGCCCACGCGCTGGGCTCGCCGTACGCCTCCCTGCTCGCACGGCCCACCCTCAACCCGCTGCTGGCGGCCGGCCGCACGGCCTGGTCCGACGTGCGGCGGGCCCTGACCGCCTGGGTGACGGTCCCCTCCCACCGCGCGACGCTCGAACCGCTCTTCCACCCCCTGTCCTCGGTGACCCTGCACCTGCCCTTCGAGGTCGCCGACTACGTCGACTTCTACGCCTCCGAGAACCACGCGCGGAACGTCGGCCGGATCTTCCGCCCCGACGCCGCCGACTCCCTCACCCCGAACTGGAAGCACCTGCCGATCGGCTACCACGGCCGGTCCGGCACGGTCGTGGTGTCCGGGACGGACGTCGTGCGCCCGTGCGGGCAGCGCAAGGGGCCCGCCGACGCCGCTCCCGTCTTCGGCCCGTCCGTCCGCCTGGACATCGAGGCCGAGGTCGGCTTCGTGGTGGGCGTGCCGTCCGAGGCGGGCAGCCCGGTGCCGCTGGGCGACTTCCGCGAGCACGTCTTCGGGCTGTGCCTGCTCAACGACTGGTCCGCGCGCGACGTCCAGGCATGGGAGTACGTCCCCCTCGGCCCGTTCCTCGGCAAGTCGTTCGCCACGTCGGTGTCGGCGTGGATCACGCCGCTGGACGCCCTGGACGAGGCGCGGGTGGCGCCTCCGGAGCGCACCCACGCACTGCTGCCCTACCTCGACGACACGGACCCCGAGCAGGACGAGCCCGGCGGCTACGACCTGCGGATCTCCGTCGCGATCAACGGGCACGTGGTCTCCGAGCCGCCGTTCTCCACCATGTACTGGACGGCCGCCCAGCAACTGGCCCACATGACGGTCAACGGCGCCTCCCTGCGCACCGGTGACCTCTACGGCTCCGGCACGGTGAGCGGGCCGGCCGAGCGCGAACGCGGGTCCCTGCTGGAGCTGACCTGGAACGGCCGCGACCCGCTGGAACTCCCCGACGGCAAGCGGACGTTCCTGGAGGACGGTGACGTGGTGACCCTGTCGGCCTGGGCTCCCGGCCCGGACGGCGTCCGGGTGGGTCTGGGCGAGGTGACCGGCCGGATCACCGCACCGCGCACCGGGCGGTAGCCGACGCGGGCCGCACGACCGGCGGCCCCCGCCGCGCCCGCCGGGAGTGGCGGGGGCGGGACTCGGATCTGCCCGGGGCCGGGATGTGCCGGGGCCGGGATGTGCCGGGGCCCGGCCCCGATGCGCCGGGCCCCGATGCGCCGGGCCCTGATGTGCCGGGCGGCCCGGGCCGCCCGTCACCGGTCCGGATCTGCCGGCGGTCCCGCTCTCCCGCCGGCCGGGAAATCCCCGCCCCGGGGGAACCGGCGCCCGCCAGGGCCTGACTCACGCCGCCCGACACCGTCATACTGGCGTCGGGGGGTGTGCCCGGCACGTCCGCGCCCGCGTCGGGGCGCTCTCGCCGGGCAGCCGCCGGGCCCGTCGACGTCGGCCCGGCACCGCCCACCACAACCGCACCACAGCCAGAGCCGCCCCTTCCGACCAGGATCCGGAGCCCGTGGCATGACCTTCTGCCTGCTCCTGCTGTTCGTCGTCGCCGTGACCGCCGCGGTACCGGTACCGCGCGCGCTGACCCGTTCCGCCTGGCCCGAACGTGATCCGGTGGTCGCGCTGTGGGTGTGGCAGTGCCTGGTCGCCACCGTCCTGCTGTGCTGCCTGACCGCTCTCGTCCTCGGGGCCGCCGCCGTCTTCGGCACCGTCCGCGCCCAGCTCTTCGCCCCGGCGCCGCCCGCGGTGACCGCGGCCTACAACCTCTCCGCCGGCCCGCCGTGGGCCGCCGCCCTCACCCTGCTGCTGGCCGGTGGCGCCGCCTGGACCACCGCCATGCTCGCCCGCGAGCTGGTCGAGGCACGCCGGCGTCGGGCCCGGTCCCGCGCCCACCTGCGCGAGCGCGCCCCCGATCTGCCCGCCGGGCTCCCCGCCGAACGCGGCCCCCTGCTGGTCCTGGAGGACGAGTACCCGGACGCCTGGTGGATGCCCGGCAGTCCCCCGCAGCTGATCGTCACCACCGGCGCCCTGCGACGCCTCACCGACCACCAGCTCGACGCGGTCCTCACCCATGAGCGCGGCCACGCCCGCGCCCGCCACGACTGGCTGCTGCACCTGTCCTCCGCGCTGGCCACCGGCTTCCCCCGGGTCCCGCTCTTCGCGCACTTCTGCGACCAGACCCACCGCCTGGTCGAACTGGCCGCCGACGACACGGCCTCCCGCCGCTGCGGCCACCTGACCACGGCGCTGGCCCTGATCGAGCTGAACCAGCACCGGGGCGTCCTGTCCTGCGCCTCCAGCCACCGCCTCCTCGGCGAGCGGGTCGACCGCCTCCTCGAACCGCCGCCCCGCCTGACGCCGCGTCACCGGGCCCTCACCACGGCGACGGCCGCTCTCGTCCCCCTCGTCCCCCTGCTGATCACCTTCGCTCCGGGACTGACCGCGCTGGCGTAGGGCCTGCCTCCCCGGGTGCGACAAGCCGCCCGGCGTCCGGTCGCGGCCGTCCGCCGCTGTGTGCCGCTGTATACCGCCGTACCGCTATATCCAGTCGTCCGGCTCGGGCTCGGGCTCCATGTCCGGCCAGTCGTCCGCACCCGGGCCGGAGACGGAACCGGCCGACGAGCCGCCCGGGGCGGGGTCCGCCGCGGCGGCCGGTCCCTCCAGCGCGGCCAGCACCGCCAGCACTCCCTCCCCGTACGTCGCCAGCTTCTTCTCGCCGACGCCGCTGATGCCGCCGAGCTGCCCGATCGAGGTGGGCCACGCGGTGGCGATCTCCCGGAGGGTCGCGTCGTGGAAGATGACGTACGCCGGAACGCCCTGCTCCCTGGCCTGCTCGGCGCGCCAGGTGCGCAGCGCCTCGAAGGCGGGGACCAGCTCCGCCGGCAGTTCGGCGGCGGCCGCCTTGGCCTTGCGGTCGCCGCGCCCGCCGCCCGACGCCCGTGTCGAAGCGGGCTTCTTGGGCTCCTTGCGCAGCGGCACCTCGCGCTCCCGGCGCAGGACCTCCCCGCTGGCCTCGGTCAGCACCAGCGTGCCGTACTCGCCCTCGACGGCGAGCAGGCCCTGGGCCAGCAGCTGCCGGGCGACGCCGCGCCACTCGCCCTCGGTCAGCTCCTCGCCGATGCCGAACACGGAGAGCTGGTCGTGGTCGAACTGGATCACCTTGGCGGTGCGCTTGCCCAGCAGGATGTCGATGATCTGACCCGCACCGAACTTCTGCCCGCGCTCCCGCTTCAGCCGCACCACCGTCGACAGCACCTTCTGCGCCGCGACCGTGCCGTCCCAGGTCTCCGGCGGGGTGAGGCAGGTGTCGCAGTTGCCGCAGCCGGCCGGGTCGGGCTCCTGTCCGAAGTAGGCGAGGAGCTGGCCGCGGCGGCACCGGGCGGTCTCGCACAGCGCGAGCATCGCGTCCAGGTGGGACTGCGCCCGGCGCCGGAACGCCTCGTCGCCCTCGCCGGACTGGATCAGCTTGCGCTGCTGGATGACGTCGTTGAGGCCGTACGCCATCCAGGCCGTGGAGGGCAGGCCGTCGCGACCCGCGCGGCCGGTCTCCTGGTAGTAGCCCTCGACCGACTTGGGCAGGTCCAGGTGGGCGACGAACCGCACGTCCGGCTTGTCGATGCCCATGCCGAAGGCGATGGTCGCCACCACCACCAGGCCCTCCTCGCGCAGGAACCTGGACTGGTGCGCCGCGCGGGTGCCCGCGTCCAGGCCCGCGTGGTACGGCACCGCCTCGATGCCGTTGCGGGAGAGGAACTCGGCGGTCTTCTCGACGGAGTTGCGCGAGAGGCAGTAGACGATGCCCGCGTCGCCCGGGTGCTCCTCCCGCAGGAAGCTCAGGAGCTGCTTCTTGGGGTCCGTCTTCGGCACGATCCGGTACTGGATGTTGGGCCGGTCGAAGCTGGCCACGAAGTGCCGGGCCGTCGGCATGTTCAGCCGCTCGGTGATCTCACGGTGTGTGGCGTGCGTGGCCGTCGCCGTGAGCGCGAGGCGGGGCACGTCCGGCCAGCGCTCGCCGAGCAGGGACAGGGCGAGGTAGTCGGGCCGGAAGTCGTGGCCCCACTGCGAGACGCAGTGCGCCTCGTCGATCGCGAAGAGGGAGATCTTGCCCCGGGAGAGCAGGTCGAGGGTGCCCTCCAGCCGCAGCCGCTCCGGCGCCAGGTACAGCAGGTCCAGCTCGCCGGCGAGGAACTCGGCCTCGACCACGCGCCGCTCGTCGAAGTCCTGCGTGGAGTTCATGAACCCGGCCCGCACGCCCAGCGCCCGCAGCGCGTCCACCTGGTCCTGCATCAGCGCGATCAGCGGCGAGACCACGATGCCGGTGCCGGGGCGGACCAGGGACGGAATCTGGTAGCACAGCGACTTGCCGCCGCCGGTCGGCATGAGCACGACGGCGTCGCCGCCCGCGATCACGTGCTCGACGACCGCTTCCTGCTCGCCGCGGAAGGTCTCGTACCCGAAGACCCGGTGCAGCGTGGCCAGCGCCTCGCTGTCCAGCTCCCTCGCCTGTGCTGTCTCTGTCATCTCGCCGATCACGCCCGTCCCGCCCATCGCCTGGTCCCCCGTACGTCCTGCCTTGCCTGCCCGGGCCTTCTCGTCCCGTCCCGTCCGTCTGGTCCGCCCTGCCCCGACCACTGCCTCAACGATAGGGGGCCGCGCCGACAGCCCAGGAGTTGTCCACAGGCTGTCCGACGCGTACCGCGTCAAGGACACGACGATCGTTCACACGTTCGCGGGAGACCCGCCCGTTTCCGGCGGATAGTCTGATTGCACCCGCGAGACTCCGTCCCATGGGAGCACTGATGAGCGTCGCACCGAAGGCGTCCACGCCCGACTGGCCCGTCCCGCCGGAAGGCGGCTGGACCGCGGACGACCTGGACCGGCTTCCGAACCTGCCTCCGCACACGGAGCTGATCGACGGGAGCCTCGTCTTCGTGAGTCCGCAGACCCTCTTCCACTCACGCGCTGTCGACTTCTTCAACTGGCAGTTGCAGTCCCTCGCCCCGGCGGAGTTCGAGGTCATCCGCGAGTTCACCATCGACATCGACCGGCAGAACCGGCCCGAACCGGACGTCATCGTCGTGCGCGGCGACGTCGTCGACGACCCGGAGCAGACTCGCTATCCCGCCGACGCCGTCACCCTGGCCATCGAAGTCGTCTCCGCCGAGTCCGTCTCCCGCGACCGCGAGACCAAGCCCCTGAAGTACGCCCGGGCGGGCATCACCCACTACTGGCGCGTGGAGAACGAGAAGGGGCTCGCCGTCGTCCACGCCTTCGAGCTGGAGCCCGCCACCGGGGCGTATGTCGCCGTCGGCATCTTCCGTGAGCGGATGAAGCTGAGCGCTCCCTTCCCGTTGGACCTGGACCTGACCGCCATCAGGGCCCGCCGCGGCGGCGAGTGACCCGCGCACACCGCAGCGGTGGCCCGGCACCCTCGGGGGGTGCCGGGCCACCGCTCCACACACAGGCGGGCGCCGCGTCAGCGCACGAACACCCCCGCCTGTCCCGCCAGGTCCAGGAAGTACTGCGGCGCCACACCGAGCACCACCGTGACCGCGACGCCGACGCCGATCGCCGTCATCGTCAGCGGTGACGGCACCGCGACGGTCGGGCCCTCCGGACGCGGCTCGCTGAAGAACATCAGCACGATCACGCGGATGTAGAAGAACGCCGCGATCGCCGACGAGATCACGCCGATCACGACCAGCGGGGCCGCCCCGCCCTCCGCCGCCGCCTTGAAGACGGCGAACTTGCCGGAAAATCCCGAGGTCAGCGGGATGCCCGCGAAGGCCAGCAGGAACACCGCGAACACGGCCGCCACCAGCGGCGACCTGCGTCCGAGACCCGCCCACTTCGACAGGTGGGTCGCCTCGCCGCCCGCGTCGCGCACCAGTGTCACGACCGCGAAGGCGCCGATGGTGACGAAGGAGTACGCGGCCAGGTAAAAGAGGACGGACGAGATGCCCTCCGGGGTGGTCGCGATGACACCGGCGAGGATGAAGCCGGCGTGCGCGATCGACGAGTACGCCAGCAGCCGCTTGATGTCGGTCTGCGTGATGGCGACGATGGCGCCGGCCAGCATGGTGACGATCGCCACCGCCCACATCACCGGCCGCCAGTCCCAGCGCAGGCCGGGCAGGACGACGTAGAGGATGCGGAGCAGGGCGCCGAAGGCGGCCACCTTGGTCGCCGCCGCCATGAAGCCGGTCACCGGTGTCGGCGCGCCCTGGTACACGTCCGGCGTCCACATGTGGAACGGCACCGCGCCCACCTTGAAGAGCAGGCCCATGACGATCAGCGCGGACCCGACGAGCAGCAGCGCGTCGTTGCCCATGGTGTCGGCGAGCGCCGGGGTGACGTTCTGCACGGTGCCGTCGACGACCGAGGCGATCGTGCCGTACGACATGGAGCCCGCGTAGCCGTAGAGCAGGGCGATGCCGAACAGGGTGAACGCGGAGGCGAACGCGCCGAGCAGGAAGTACTTGACCGCCGCCTCCTGCGACATCAGCCGCTTGCGGCGGGCCAGCGCGCACAGCAGGTACAGCGGGAGGGAGAAGACCTCGAGGGCCACGAAGAGCGTCAGGAGATCGTTGGCCGCCGGGAAGATCAGCATGCCGGCGACGGCGAAGAGGAGGAGCGGGAAGACCTCCGTCGTGGTGAAGCCGGCCTTGACCGCCTTCTGCTCGCTCTCGCTGCCCGGCACGGCCGCCGCCTGCGCGGCGAAGGAGTCGACGCGGTTGCCGTGCGCCTGAGGGTCGAGCCGCCGCTCGGCGAAGGTGAACAGGCCCACCAGCGCCGCCAGCAGGATCGTGCCCTGGAGGAAGAGGGCCGGGCCGTCGACGGCGATGGCGCCCATCGCCGCGATGCCGGCCTTGGTCGTCCCGTATCCGCCCGCCGCCAGCGCGACGACCGCGGCGAAGGCGGCGACGAGCGCGACGACGGACAGGAACATCTGCACGTAGTAGCGGGACCTGCGCGGCACGAAGGCCTCGATCAGGATGCCGATGATCGCCGCGCCGATGATGATCAGGGTGGGCGACAGCTGCCCGTACTCGATCTTCGGCGCGTCGATCTTCCCGATCGGGTCGGCCGCCGTCGCCGCCGTTGTCCACAGGCTGTGGACGGCTGTTGCGCTCACTTGGCCGCCTCCACCTCAGGCTGGGGGTCCTTCTTCTGTACGTCGGACATGGTCTGCTCCACCGCCGGGTTGACGATGTCCGTGAGGGGCTTCGGGAAGACGCCCAGGAAGATCAACAACGCGACCAGGGGAGCCACCACCACCAGCTCCCGCACCCGCAGGTCGGGCATGGCCGACACCTCCGGCTTCACCGGGCCCGTCATCGTCCGCTGGTAGAGGACGAGGGTGTAGAGCGCGGCGAGCACGATGCCGAAGGTGGCGATGATGCCGATCACCGGATACCGCGTGAAGGTGCCGACCAGGACCAGGAACTCACTGATGAACGGTGCCAGGCCCGGCAGCGAGAGGGTCGCCAGGCCGCCGATCAGGAAGGTGCCGGCGAGCACCGGGGCGACCTTCTGCACTCCCCCGTAGTCGGCGATGAGCCGCGAGCCGCGCCGGGAGATCAGGAAACCGGCGATCAGCATCAGGACGGCGGTCGAGATGCCGTGGTTGACCATGTAGAGCGTCGCGCCGGACTGGCCCTGGCTGGTCATCGCGAAGATGCCCATGATGATGAAGCCGAAGTGCGAGATGGACGCGTAGGCGATCAGCCGCTTGATGTCGCGCTGGCCGACCGCGAGCAGCGCCCCGTAGATGATGCTGACCAGTGCCAGCACCAGGATCACCGGCGTCGCCCACTTGCTGGCCTCCGGGAAGAGCTGGAGGCAGAAGCGGAGCATCGCGAAGGTGCCGACCTTGTCGACGACGGCCGTGATCAGCACGGCGACCGGCGCGGTCGACTCCTGCATGGCGTTGGGCAGCCAGGTGTGCAGCGGCCACAGCGGCGCCTTCACCGCGAAGGCGAAGAAGAAGCCGAGGAACAGCCAGCGCTCGGTGCCGGTCGCCATCTCCAGCTCACCGCTCGCCCGGGCCTCGGCGATCTCGGTGAGGGAGAAGTTCCCGGCGACCACGTAGAGGCCGATCACCGCGGCCAGCATGATCAGACCGCCGGCCAGGTTGTAGAGGAGGAACTTCACCGCGGCGTACGACCGCTGGGTCGCCGCCGTCTTCTCGCCGTGCTGGTGGGCCCGGTCCCCGAAGCCGCCGATGAGGAAGTACATCGGGATGAGCATGGCTTCGAAGAAGATGTAGAACAGGAAGACGTCGGTGGCCTCGAAGGAGAGGATCACCATCGCCTCGACCAGCAGGATCAGGGCGAAGAAGCCCTGGGTCGGCCGCCACCGGCTGCTGCCGGTCTCCAGCGGGTCGGCGTCGTGCCAGCCCGCCAGGATGATGAACGGGATGAGCAGCGCGGTCAGCGCGATCAGCGCCACCGCGATGCCGTCCACGCCCAGCTCGTACCGGACGCCGAAGTCCGCGATCCAGGAGTGCGACTCGGTGAGCTGGTAGCGGTCGCCGCCGGGGTCGAAGCGGACCAGCACCGCGACCGCCAGCGCCAGGGTGGCCAGCGAGAACATCAGCGCCAGCCACTTGGCCGCGGTGCGTTTCGCGGCCGGTACGGCGGCGGTGGCGATGGCCCCGACGGCCGGGAGCACCGCCGTGGCTGTCAGCAGGGGAAAGGACATCGGTATCAGACCGCCCTCATCAGCAGGGTCGCGGCGACGAGGACCGCCGCACCGCCGAACATCGAGACCGCGTAACTGCGCGCGAACCCGTTCTGCAGCTTGCGCATCCGCCCGGACAGGCCGCCGACCGAGGCCGCCGTGCCGTTGACGACGCCGTCGACCAGGGTGTGGTCGACGTAGACCAGGGAGCGCGTCAGGTGCTCGCCGCCGCGGACCAGGACGACGTGGTTGAAGTCGTCCTGGAGCAGGTCGCGCCGGGCGGCCCGGGTGAGCAGCGAACCGCGGGGGGCGACGGCCGGGACCGGGCGCCGTCCGTACTGCGCCCAGGCCACCGCCACGCCGATCACCATCACGGCGACCGTGGAGATCGTGACCGTCAGGGCGCTGATCGGCGGGTGGCCGTGGTCGTGCCCGGTGATGGGCTCCAGCCAGTGCACGAAGCGGTCGCCGATGCTGAAGAACGCACCGCCGAACACCGAGCCGACGGCCAGCACGATCATCGGGATCGTCATGCTCTTCGGCGACTCGTGCGGGTGCGGCGGGGTGTACTCGCCGCGCGTCTCGGCCGCCGGCTCGACATCGGGCTTCGCGGGCGACGGCGTCGGCGCGTTCCGCCAGCGCTCCTCGCCGAAGAAGGTCATCAGCATCACGCGCGTCATGTAGTACGCGGTGATGGCGGCGCCCAGCAGGGCGCAGGCGCCGAGGATCCAGCCCTCGGTGCCGCCCTTGGCGAAGGCCGCCTCGATGATCTTGTCCTTGGAGAAGAAGCCGGACAGACCCGGGAAGCCGATGATGGCGAGGTAGCCGAGGCCGAAGGTGATGAAGGTGACCGGCATGTACTTCCGCAGTCCGCCGTAGCGGCGCATGTCGACCTCGTCGTTCATGCCGTGCATGACGGAGCCGGCGCCGAGGAACAGCCCGGCCTTGAAGAAGCCGTGGGTCACCAGGTGCATGATCGCGAAGACATAGCCGATGGGACCGAGACCGGCCGCCAGCACCATGTAGCCGATCTGCGACATGGTCGAGCCGGCCAGCGCCTTCTTGATGTCGTCCTTGGCGCAACCGACGATCGCACCGAACAGCAGCGTGACCGCGCCGACGATGGTGACGACCAGTTGCGCGTCGGGCGCGCCGTTGAAGACGGCTCCCGACCGGACGATCAGGTACACGCCCGCCGTCACCATGGTCGCCGCGTGGATGAGGGCCGAGACCGGGGTCGGGCCCTCCATCGCGTCCCCGAGCCAGGACTGCAGCGGCACCTGGGCGGACTTGCCGCAGGCGGCGAGGAGCAACATCAGGGCGATCGCGGTGAGCTTGCCCTCGTCGGCCGAGCCCGCGAGCCCGGCCTCCCCGTGGCCGCCGAGCACCGGCCCGAAGGCGAAGGTGCCGAACCACAGGAACATCAGCATGATCGCGATGGACAGGCCCATGTCGCCGACGCGGTTGACCAGGAAGGCCTTCTTCGCTGCGGTGGCGGCGCTGGGCTTGTGCTGCCAGAAGCCGATCAGCAGGTAGGAGGCGAGACCGACGCCCTCCCAGCCGACGTACAGCAGCAGGTAGTTGTCGGCGAGGACGAGGATCAGCATCGCCGCGAGGAACAGGTTCAGATAGCCGAAGAAGCGGCGGCGGCGCTCGTCGTGCTCCATGTACCCGATCGAGTACAGGTGGATGAGCGAGCCGACGCCGGTGATCAGCAGCACGAACGTCATCGACAGCTGGTCGAGCCGGAAGGCGACGTCGGCCTGGAAGCCCTCGACCGGGATCCAGCTGAACAGGTGCTGCGTCAGGGTGCGGTCCTCGGCGCCGGCGCCGAGCATGTCGGCGAAGAGGACCACGCCGATCACGAACGAGGCGGCCGCCAGCACCGTGCCGATCCAGTGGCCGACGGCGTCCAGCCGGCGTCCGCCGCACAGCAGGACCGCCGCTCCGAGCAAGGGCGCCGCCACCAGCAGCGCAATCAGATTCTCTGCGTTAGTCACGGTTCTAGCGACCCCTCACAGCTTCATCAGGCTGGCGTCGTCGACCGAGGCCGAGTGGCGGGAACGGAACAGGGACACGATGATCGCGAGCCCGACCACGACCTCCGCGGCGGCGACGACCATCGTGAAGAAGGCGATGATCTGGCCGTCGAGGTTGCCGTGCATCCGGGAGAAGGCGACGAAGGCGAGGTTGCAGGCGTTGAGCATCAGCTCGACGCACATGAACACCACGATCGCGTTGCGCCGGATCAGCACACCGGTGGCGCCGATCGTGAACAACAGGGCCGCGAGGTAGAGGTAGTTCACGGGGTTCACTTCGACGCCTCCTCGGACCGCTTGAAGGTGGCCGGCTCGACCGCCGCGCGCTCCAGGCGCTCCTCGGCCCGCTGTTCCAGCGCCTTGAGGTCGTTGAGCGCGTCCGTCGACACGTCGCGGATCTGCCCCCGGTCGCGCAGCGTCTTGCTGACGGTCAGCTCGGAGGGGGTGCCGTCGGGCAGCAGGCCCGCGATGTCGACCGCGTTGTGCCGGGCGTAGACACCGGGCGCGGGCAGCGGCGGCAGGTACGTGCCCTCGCGGACGCGCTTCTCGGCCAGCTCCCGCTGGGTCGCCGCCCGCTCGGTGCGCTCGCGGTGGGTGAGGACCATGGCGCCGACGGCGGCCGTGATGAGCAGGGCGCCGGTGATCTCGAAGGCGAAGACGTACTTGGTGAAGATGAGGGAGGCGATGCCCTCCACGTTGCCGTTCGCGTTCGCCTGGCCGAGGCCGGTGAACTCGCTGACCGAGGCGTTGCCGATGCCGCCGATCAGCAGGATGCCGAAGCCGAGCCCGGACGCCAGGGCCAGCCAGCGCTGGCCCTTGATGGTCTCCTTCAGGGAGTCCGCCGCGGTGACGCCGACGAGCATCACCACGAAGAGGAACAGCATCATGACCGCGCCGGTGTAGACGACGATCTGCACGATGCCGAGGAAGTAGGCGCCGTTGGCGAGGTAGAACACCGCCAGGACGATCATGGTCCCGGCGAGGCAGAGGGCGCTGTGCACGGCCTTCTTCATGAAGACGGTGCACAGGGCACCGATCACCGCGACGGTGCCGAGGATCCAGAACTGGACGGCCTCCCCGGTCGAGGTGCCGGCGGACAGCGTCGCCGCGGCGGCCAGCTGCGCGCTCATCGGCGGATCACCTCCTCGGAGGCCGGCTCGGTCCCGCCGAAGGTCGAGTCGCCCTCCTGGACGACCTCGCCCTGGGAGTGGGCGACCTGCTGGACGGTGCCGGGCGCGGCCTCGGTGACCAGGCCCCGGTAGTAGTCCTGCTCGTCCGTGCCCGGGTAGATGGCGTGGGGCGAGTCGACCATCCCCTCCTCCAGGCCGGCGAGGAGCTGGTCCTTGGTGAAGATGAGGTTGGCCCGGCTGGAGTCGGCCAGCTCGAACTCGTTGGTCATCGTCAGCGCGCGCGTGGGGCACGCCTCGATGCACAGGCCGCACAGGATGCAGCGGGCGTAGTTGATCTGGTAGACGCGGCCGTACCGCTCGCCCGGCGAGTAGCGCTCCTCGTCCGTGTTGTCCGCGCCCTCCACGTAGATGGCGTCGGCGGGACACGCCCAGGCGCACAGCTCGCAGCCGACGCACTTCTCCAGGCCGTCCGGATGGCGGTTGAGCTGGTGCCGTCCGTGGAATCGGGGAGCGGTGGTCTTCTGCTGCTCCGGGTACTGCTCGGTGAGCCGCTTCTTGAACATGGCCTTGAAGGTCACGCCGAAGCCGGCCACGGGGTTCAGGAAACCGGGGTCGGTCCCCTTCGGTTCTTCAGCCATCGGACGCCTCCTTTCCATCCGTAGATCCACCCGCGGATCCACCCGTAGATCCGTCACTGTGAGTATCGGGCCCGCCACTGACAATCAGCTCCCGCTCCCGGCGCGGGCGGCGCCTGGGCACCGGAGGCAGCTCCTGCCCGGGCAGCGGCGGTACGGGGAAGCCGCCGGCCATCGGGTCGAAGGCGGCCGGTTCCTCGGCCGGTTCCTCGGCCCGCTTGCCCTTCTCGCGGTACATGTCGACGACGAAGGACAGCACCAGCAGGACCAGGACGCCGCCGCCGATGTAGAGGGCGATGTCGGTGAACTCGTAGTTCTCGTTCCTGAGGGCCCGTACGGTCGCCACGAGCATCAGCCAGACCAGGGAGACCGGGATGAGGACCTTCCAGCCGAGCTTCATCAGCTGGTCGTAGCGGACGCGCGGGAGCGTGCCGCGCAGCCAGATGAAGAAGAACAGCAGCAACTGGACCTTGACCACGAACCAGAGCAGCGGCCACCAGCCGTGGTTGGCGCCCTCCCAGAAGGTGCTGACCGGCCAGGGCGCCCGCCAGCCGCCGAGGAAGAGCGTGGTGGCGACCGCCGAGACCGTCACCATGTTCACGTACTCGGCGAGCATGAACATCGCGAACTTGATCGACGAGTACTCGGTGTTGAAGCCGCCGACCAGGTCGCCCTCGGACTCCGGCATGTCGAAGGGGGCGCGGTTGGTCTCGCCGACCATGGTGACGATGTAGAGGATGAAGGAGACCGGCAGCAGCACGATGTACCAGCGGTCGGTCTGCTGGGCGACGATCTCCGAGGTCGACATCGACCCCGAGTAGAGGAAGACCGAGGCGAACGCGGCGCCCATGGCGATCTCGTAGGAGATCATCTGCGCGCAGGAGCGCAGACCGCCCAGGAGCGGGTACGTCGATCCGGAGCTCCACCCGGCGAGGACGATGCCGTAGATGCCGACCGAGGCGACCGCCAGGATGAACAGCATCGCGATCGGCAGGTCGGTGAGCTGCATCGCGGTGCGGTGGCCGAAGATCGACACCTCGTTGCCGGCCGGGCCGAAGGGGATCACCGCGATCGCCATGAAGGCGGGGATGGCCGCGACGATCGGCGCGAGGACGTACACCGCCTTGTCGGCGCGCTTGACGACGACGTCTTCCTTGAGCATCAGCTTGATGCCGTCGGCGAGCGACTGGAGCATGCCCCAGGGGCCGTGCCGGTTGGGGCCGATGCGCAGCTGCATCCAGGCGACGACCTTGCGCTCCCACACGATGGAGAACAGCACGGTCACCATCAGGAAGGCGAAGCAGAAGACCGCCTTGACGACGACCAGCCACCAGGGATCGGTGCCGAACATCGAGAGGTCTTCAGCGGCGAGGTACGGGCTCATGCCTCCACCTCCTTGGGGGCCTCGCCCGCGAGCGTGGCCGGGCCGATGCGGACGAGGGTTCCGGGCAGCACCCCGGCGTCGGAGGCGACGCCGGTGCCGGCCGAGTTCAGCGGGAGCCAGACCACCCGGTCGGGCATCTCGGTGACCTGGAGCGGGAATTCGACGGCACCGCAGGGCCCGGTGACGGCCAGGAGGTCGCCGTCCTTGACGCCCGCCTCGGCGGCGGTCGCGGCCGACAGGCGTGCCCGTGCGGCGTGCCGGGTGCCGGCCAGCGCCTCGTCGCCCTGCTGGAGCAGCCCCTGGTCGAGCAGCAGCCGGTGTCCGGCCAGCACCGCCTCACCGGCGGCCGGCCGGGGCAGCGCGCCCGCGGTGTACAGCGGTTCGCCGGCCCGCGGCCCGTCCCAGGCGCCGAGCCGGTCGATCTCCGCACGGGTGGTGCGCAGGTCCGGCAGCCCCAGGTGGACGTCCATGGCGTCGGCCAGCATCTGCAGGACACGGGCGTCGGCGGGCGCGAGGCGGCGGGTCATCTGGTCGGGCTTGAGCGCGGCCTCGAAGGAACGCGCCCGGCCCTCCCAGTTGAGGAAGGTGCCGGCCTTCTCGGCGACCGCGGCGACCGGCAGGACGACGTCGGCCAGTGCGGTGACCTCGCTGGGCCGCAGCTCCAGGGAGACCACGAAACCCGCCTCGGCGAGTGCCGCCCGCGCACGCGCCGGGTCGGGCAGGTCGGCGACCTCCACCCCGGCCACCAGCAGCGCCTGCAACTCGCCCCGGGCGGCGGCCTCGACGATCTCACCGGTGTCGCGGCCGTAGCGGTGCGGGAGGTCGGCCAGGCCCCAGACCGCGGCGACCTCCTCACGCGCGCGCGGGTCGGTCGCCGGGCGTCCGCCGGGCAGCAGCGAGGGCAGCGCCCCCGCCTCGATCGCGCCGCGCTCCCCGGCCCGCCGCGGGATCCACACCAGCCGGGCGCCGGTCGCGGAGGCGGTCCGTACGGCGGCGGTGAGGCCGCCGGCCACGGACGCGAGCCGCTCGCCGACGACGATCACGGCGCCCTCGGCGCGCAGGGCCTCGGCGGCCCGGGCCCCGTCGGTCTCCAGGCCGACGCCGCTCGCCAGGGCGTCCAGCCACTCGGTCTCGGTGCCGGGGGCGGCCGGCAGCAGGGTGCCGCCGGCCTTCTCCAGGCCCCGCGTGGCGTGCGTGGCCAGCGAGAAGACGCGCTGTCCGTGCTTGCGCCACGCCTTGCGCAGCCTGAGGAAGACGCCGGGCGCCTCCTCCTCGGCCTCGAACCCGACCAGCAGGACGGCGGGCGCCTTCTCCAGCGACGTGTACGTGACGCCGCTGCCGTCGAGGTCACGGCCGCGACCGGCGACGTGGGAGGCCAGGAAGTCGGCCTCCTCGGTGCTGTGCACGCGCGCCCGGAAGTCGATGTCGTTGGTGCCGAGCGCCACGCGCGCGAACTTGCTGTACGCGTAGGCGTCCTCCACGGTGAGCCGTCCGCCGGCCAGGACGCCGGTGCGGCCCCTGGAGGCGAGCAGCCCCTGCGCGGCGATCTGCAGCGCCTCCGGCCAGGAGGCGGGCTGCAGCTCGCCCTCGGCGTCCCGCACCAGGGGTGTGGTGAGCCGGTCGCGCTGCTGGGCGTACCGGAAGCCGAAGCGGCCCTTGTCGCAGATCCACTCCTCGTTGACCTCGGGGTCGTCGGCCGCCAGGCGCCGCATGACCTTGCCGCGCCGGTGGTCGGTGCGGGTGGCGCAGCCGCCGGAGCAGTGCTCGCACACCGACGGTGAGGAGATCAGGTCGAAGGGGCGGGAGCGGAACCGGTACGCCGCCGAGGTGAGCGCGCCGACCGGGCAGATCTGGATGGTGTTGCCGGAGAAGTACGACTCGAAGGGGTCGCCCTCGCCGGTGCCGACCTGCTGGAGCGCGCCCCGCTCGATCAGCTCGATCATCGGGTCGCCCGCGACCTGGTTGGAGAACCGGGTGCAGCGGGCGCACAGCACGCACCGCTCGCGGTCGAGCAGCACCTGCGTGGAGATCGGCACGGGCTTCTCGTAGGTCCGCTTCCTGCCCTCGAAGCGGGACTCCGCCTGGCCGTGCGACATCGCCTGGTTCTGCAGCGGGCACTCGCCGCCCTTGTCGCAGACCGGGCAGTCCAGGGGGTGGTTGATGAGCAGCAGCTCCATCACACCGTGCTGGGCCTTCTCGGCGACGGGCGAGGTGAGGTGGGTCTTCACCACCATCCCGTCCGTGCAGGTGATGGTGCAGGAGGCCATGGGCTTGCGCTGGCCCTCGACCTCGACGATGCACTGGCGGCAGGCGCCGGCCGGGTCGAGGAGGGGGTGGTCGCAGAACCGGGGGATCTCGATGCCCAGCTGTTCGGCGGCCCGGATGACCAGGGTGCCCTTGGGCACGCTGATCTCGGCGCCGTCGATCGTCAGCGATACGAGGTCCTCCGGCGGGACCGCCGCCTCTCCCCCTCCCGAGGGAGCATTGGTGGTCACGGTCATGCCTTCACCTCCGTGCGGTCGGCCCAGGCCGTCGACTTGGCCGGGTCGAAGGGACAGCCGCGGCCCGTGATGTGCTCCTCGTACTCCTCGCGGAAGTACTTGAGCGAGGAGAAGATCGGCGAGGCGGCGCCGTCGCCGAGGGCGCAGAAGGACTTGCCGTTGATGTTGTCGGCGATGTCGTTCAGCTTGTCGAGGTCGGACAGGACGCCCTTGCCGGCCTCGATGTCGCGCAGCAGCTGCACGAGCCAGTAGGTGCCCTCGCGGCAGGGCGTGCACTTGCCGCAGGACTCGTGGGCGTAGAACTCGGTCCAGCGGGTGACGGCGCGTACGACGCAGGTCGTCTCGTCGAAGCACTGGAGCGCCTTGGTGCCCAGCATGGAACCGGCGGCGCCCACTCCCTCGTAGTCGAGGGGCACGTCTAGGTGCTCGTCGGTGAACATCGGCGTCGAGGAGCCGCCCGGCGTCCAGAACTTCAGACGGTGGCCGGGACGCATCCCGCCGCTCATGTCGAGGAGCTGGCGCAGCGTGATGCCGAGCGGCGCCTCGTACTGGCCGGGGCTCGCGACGTGGCCGCTGAGCGAGTAGAGCGTGAAGCCCGGGGACTTCTCGCTGCCCATCGACCTGAACCAGTCCTTGCCCTTGTTCAGGATCGCGGGAACCGACGCGATGGATTCGACGTTGTTCACCACAGTGGGGCAGGCGTAGAGGCCGGCCACAGCGGGGAAGGGGGGTCGGAGCCGCGGTTGACCCCGGCGGCCTTCGAGCGAGTCGAGCAGCGCGGTCTCCTCACCGCAGATGTACGCGCCCGCGCCCGCGTGCACGGTGAGTTCGAGGTCGAGTCCGCTGCCCAGGATGTTCTCGCCGAGGAAGCCGGCCGCGTAGGCCTCGCGCACGGCCTCGTGCAACCGCCGCAGCACCGGGACGACTTCACCCCGCAGGTAGATGAAGGCGTGCGAGGACCTGATGGCGTAGCACGCGATGACGATGCCCTCGATGAGGCTGTGCGGGTTGGCGAAGAGGAGCGGGATGTCCTTGCAGGTCCCCGGCTCCGACTCGTCGGCGTTGACAACAAGATAGTGAGGCTTGCCGTCCCCCTGGGGGATGAACTGCCACTTCATCCCCGTCGGGAAGCCGGCGCCGCCGCGTCCGCGCAGACCGGAGTCCTTGACGTACGCGATCAGGTCGTCCGGCGACATCGCCAGCGCCTTGCGGAGCCCTTCGTACCCCTCGTGCCTCCGGTAGACGTCGAGAGTCCAGGACTCGTCCTCGTCCCAGAAGGCCGACAGCACGGGTGCGAGCAGCTTCTCCGGGCTGCTGCCCTTGATCTCGGCTGCCACGGTCATCACTCCCCCTCCTCGGCGGTAGGCCCTGCCGGGTGGGAAGGGTCGGATGCCGATGTGTCCTGCGGCGCGTCGTGCGAGCTGAGGTGCTGCGTCGGGGACGGGTCGTGCACGGCCCGGTCCTGCGGCGCGTCGTGCGGTCCGCCGTCCCGGGGGTGCACCACGCGCGCGGGCGCGGTCTCCCCCTTGGCCAGGCGCAGACCCACCAGCGAGGCGGGGCCCGCGCTGCCGCCGGCCGCGACCGCGCCGTCCCGCTCGTCGGGGAAGCCGGCCAGGATGCGGGCGGTCTCCTTGAAGGTGCACAGCGGCGCACCGCGCGTGGGCGTCACCGGCCGTCCCGCGCGCAGGTCGTCGACGAGGGCCTTGGCGCTCCCCGGGGTCTGGTTGTCGAAGAACTCCCAGTTGACCATCACGACCGGCGCGAAGTCGCAGGCCGCGTTGCACTCGATGTGCTCCAGGGTGACCTTGCCGTCCTCGGTGGTCTCGCCGTTGCCGACGCCCAGGTGCTCCTGGAGGGACTCGAAGATGGCGTCGCCGCCCATGACCGCGCAGAGCGTGTTGGTGCACACGCCCACCTGGTAGTCGCCGCTCGGCCGGCGCCGGTACATGGTGTAGAAGGTCGCGACCGCGGTCACCTCGGCCGTGGTGAGGCCCAGCACGTCCGCGCAGAACTGCATCCCGGTGCGCGTGACGTGTCCCTCCTCCGACTGCACGAGGTGCAGCAGGGGCAGGAGGGCGGACCGGGAGTCCGGGTAGCGGGCGATGACCTCGCGCGCGTCGGTCTCCAGCCGGGCCCGGACGTCGTCCGGGTAGGCGGGCGCGGGCAGTTCCGGCATGCCCAGGCTGACGCCCCGCTCCGAAGAAGAGGTGGTCACCGGTCGACGCCTCCCATCACGGGGTCGATGGACGCCACAGCCACGATGACGTCGGCGACCTGGCCGCCCTCGCACATCGCCGCCATGGCCTGAAGGTTGGTGAAGGACGGGTCGCGGAAGTGGACCCGGTAGGGGCGGGTGCCGCCGTCGGACACCACGTGCACGCCCAGCTCGCCCTTGGGCGACTCGACCGCCGTGTACGCCTGGCCCGGCGGTACCCGGAAGCCCTCGGTGACCAGCTTGAAGTGGTGGATCAGGGCCTCCATGGAGGTGCCCATGATCTTCTTGATGTGGTCGAGGGAGTTGCCCAGTCCGTCCGGTCCCAGGGCGAGCTGGGCGGGCCAGGCGATCTTCTTGTCGGCGACCATGACCGGGCCGGGCTCCAGCCGGTCCAGACACTGCTCGACGATCCGCAGCGACTGGCGCATCTCCTCCAGCCGGATCAGGAAGCGGCCGTAGGAGTCGCAGGTGTCGGCGGTCGGGACGTCGAAGTCGTACGTCTCGTAGCCGCAGTACGGCTGGGTCTTGCGCAGGTCGTGCGGGAGGCCGGTGGAGCGCAGGACCGGGCCGGTGGCGCCCAGCGCCATGCAGCCGGCCAGGTCGAGGTAGCCGACGTCCTGCATGCGGGCCTTGAAGATGGGGTTCCCGGTGAAGAGCTTGTCGTACTCCGGGAGGTTCTTCTTCAGCTTCTTCACCAGCTCGCGGATCTGGTCCACCGCGCCCGGCGGCAGGTCCTGGGCGAGTCCGCCCGGGCGGATGTACGCGTGGTTCATCCGCAGGCCGGTGATCAGCTCGTAGACGTCGAGAATCAGTTCACGATCGCGGAAGCCGTAGATCATGACGGTGGTGGCGCCCAGCTCCATGCCGCCGGTGGCGACGCACACCAGGTGCGAGGAGAGCCGGTTCAGCTCCATCAGCAGGACCCGGATGACCGAGGCCCGGTCCGGGATCTGGTCCTCGATGCCGAGGAGCTTCTCGACGCCCAGGCAGTACGCCGTCTCGTTGAAGAACGGCGTCAGGTAGTCCATGCGCGTCACGAAGGTGGTGCCCTGCGTCCACGTCCGGTACTCGAGGTTCTTCTCGATGCCGGTGTGCAGGTAGCCGATGCCGCAGCGGGCCTCGGTGACGGTCTCGCCGTCGATCTCCAGGATCAGCCGGAGCACACCGTGGGTGGACGGGTGCTGCGGGCCCATGTTGACGACGATGCGCTCGTCGTCGGCGCGGGCCGCGGCCTGGACGACCTCGTCCCAGTCCCCGCCGGTGACCGTGTAGACGGTGCCCTCGGTGGTCTCGCGAGGGGAGGCGTGCGAAGTGCTCATGAGTACGACCTCCGCTGGTCCGGAGCCGGGATCTGGGCGCCCTTGTACTCGACGGGGATGCCGCCGAGGGGGTAGTCCTTGCGCTGCGGAAAGCCCTGCCAGTCGTCCGGCATCATGATCCGCGTCAGCGCCGGGTGGCCGTCGAAGACGATGCCGAAGAAGTCGTACGTCTCGCGCTCGTGCCAGTCGTTGGTCGGGTAGACCGAGAAGAGCGACGGGATGTGCGGGTCGCTGTCGGGGGCGCTGACCTCCAGGCGGATCAGCCGGTTGTGGGTGATCGAGCGCAGGTGGTAGACGGCGTGCAGCTCGCGGCCCTTGTCGTTCGGGTAGTGGACGCCGCTGACGCCGGTGCACAGTTCGAAGCGCAGGGCCGGGTCGTCGCGCAGGGTGCGGGCGACGCGGACCAGGTGCTCGCGCTCGATGTGGAAGGTCAGCTCGTCGCGGTCGACGACCGTCTTCTCGATGGCGTTCTCCGGCAGGAGCCCCTGCTCCTCCAGCGCGCCCTCGAGTTCGTCGGCGACCTCGTCGAACCAGCCGCCGTAGGGCCGGGCCGCCGGGCCGGGGAGCCGGACGGAGCGGACCAGGCCGCCGTATCCGGAGGTGTCGCCGCCGTTGTTCGCGCCGAACATGCCGCGCTGGACGCGGATCTCCTCGCCGCCCCGGCCGCGCTGGCCGGGGAGGTTCTCCGCGGACAGGTCCTTCTCGGGGTTCACCCCGTTCGCGTCGCCCGCGGCGTTGTTCTTGTCACCCGCGGTGTTGTTCGCGTCGCTCACCGCAGCAGCCCCTTCATCTCGATCGTGGGCAGGGCCTTGAGCGCCGCCTCCTCCGCCTCGCGGGCGGCCTCCTCGGCGTTCACGCCGAGCTTGGAGGTCTGGATCTTCTGGTGGAGCTTGAGGATGGCGTCCATCAGCATCTCGGGCCGCGGCGGACAGCCGGGGAGGTAGATGTCGACCGGGACGATGTGGTCGACGCCCTGGACGATCGCGTAGTTGTTGAACATGCCGCCCGAGGAGGCGCAGACCCCCATGGAGATCACCCATTTCGGGTTCGGCATCTGGTCGTAGACCTGCCGCAGCACCGGCGCCATCTTCTGGCTCACCCGGCCCGCGACGATCATCAGGTCCGCCTGCCGCGGCGATCCGCGGAAGACCTCCATGCCGAAGCGCGCCAGGTCGTAGCGGCCCGCGCCGGTGGTCATCATCTCGATGGCACAGCAGGCGAGGCCGAACGTGGCGGGGAAGACGGACGACTTGCGCACCCAGCCCGCGGCCTGCTCGACGGTGGTCAGCAGGAAGCCGCTCGGCAGTTTTTCTTCGAGTCCCATGTCAAAGGCCCCTCAGTCCCATTCCAGGCCGCCGCGCCGCCATACGTACGCGTACGCGACGAAGACGGTGAGCACGAAGAGCAGCATCTCCACGAGCCCGAAAATCCCCAGGGCGTCGAAGGTGACGGCCCAGGGGTAGAGGAAGACGATCTCGATATCGAAGATGATGAAGAGCATCGCCGTCAGGTAGTACTTGATGGGGAAGCGCCCGCCGCCGGCCGGCGTGGGGGTCGGCTCGATGCCGCACTCGTAGGCCTCGAGCTTCGCCCGGTTGTACCGCTTCGGACCGATCAGCGTGGCCATCACCACGGAGAAGATCGCAAAGCCTGCCCCGAGGGCTCCCAGTACGAGGATGGGCGCATACGCGTTCACCGCTCCTCGCTCCTCTCAGTCGGCACTGACTGCTGGCGGTTGCACTGGGCTCACTTCCGCCCCGGCAGTCCCACGAACCCCGCTCGTCCCGGCGAAGATCGCGAACATGTGAAGCAGGTCACAAGCCCAACTGCCTCGCATCTTATGCCCGCCGCTCTGTGATCTGCGACACGGGGTATTGCACAAGCTTTGTGATCTCCACCACCTGACGAAGGATCATGAAGTCGGATGAGCGGTGATCTTCACACAAGAAGCGTTCAGCTGATCACCAGAGGTGACAATTTCGATCGTCACCGCTGGCCAGAGGGGGTGCTCGGCGGGCGTCTCCATATCAAGATGCTTCCCCTGCATGCAAACTGGCGCTGGACGCGATCACTTGATAGAGGGCCCGTTCACACCTCGGAGGGAGGGGCGGGGCGCGATGTGGACACGTGCGCGCGTTCACGAACGTCCGCCGACGGCCGCCGGCGCCGGACACGCGTCGCGGACGCGCCCCGCGGGGCAACCGTTCCGTGACCTGCGCCACATCGATGAGAGGCGTCTGAGAACCGGGCTTGGCCAACTGCCCCAACAAGTGGTAAGCGCGGGGCAATTCGGGCGTAACGATCAAAGTCCGTGATCACAGGGTGGTTACGGCCCGCCCGCAATGTCCGTTAGGGCGTCAATAAGGAGCGACACGCCCGGGATTCGGGGCCCGATTGAACAACTGTGGCGCAGCACACGTTTCTTGAAGGTATGGAGGAGCTCCTGATACCGGTTGTCCCTATGTCCCACACCGCTCACATACGCAGCCACCGGAAGCCCCGCCGCAGCGCGTCGACCATCGCGATGCGGGCCGGAGTTGCCGGTGGCGTCCTCAGCACCCTGGCAGTGGCCGGGGCGTCGGGTTCGGCCGTCGCGGCCGAGCCGGTGACGCAGACCCTCGAACTGCCCACCCTGACGGCCGACCTGGCCGCTCAGGTCGCCCAGTCCGCGGACGTCACGCAGCAGGCGGCCGCGAGCTACGAGCTGCAGGCGGAGCGTGACGCTGCCGCCGCCAAGGCCGCGAAGCAGGCCAAGGCGGACCTCGCCGAGGCCAAGAAGAAGGCCGCGGAGGAGAAGAAGAAGGCCGAGGAGGCCGCGCGCAAGGCGGCCGCCGAGCGTGCCTCGCGCACCGCCGAGCGCGCCACCCTGAGCGCCTCCGCGGACACCGGGTCCTCCGAGGGCTCGGGCAGCGTCAGCAGCTCCTCCTCGTCGTCGTCCTCGTCGTCGTCGGCCACCGGTTCGGCCGCCGCGGTCATCGCCTTCGTGCAGGCCCAGGTGGGCGACGCCTACGTCTCCGGCGGCACCGGCCCCAACTCCTGGGACTGCTCCGGTCTCGTCCAGGCGGCCTTCAAGCAGGTCAACATCGACCTGCCGCGCGTCTCCCAGGCCCAGTCGACCGCCGGCACCCAGGTGGGCCTCGACAACCTCCAGCCGGGCGACATCCTGTACTGGGGCGGCGCGGGAAGCGCGTACCACGTGGGCGTCTACGTCGGCGACGGCATGTTCGTCGGCGCGCAGAACTCCTCCACCGGTGTCGTCCAGGCGCCGCTGTCCTACGACCCGCCGAGCGGCGCGGTGCGCGTGCTGTAACTCCGGCACATCACGAGAACGAACGACGCGGACACGTCCGCGCGCGGGGCCGCAGCCACTCGAGGGCTGCGGCCCCGCACTCGCTCCTGGCATGCTCGGCGCGGGCCGGACCTCCACCGGCCCGTCCACGAGCCGAAGGAGAGACCATGCCCAGCGTGTTCGTACAGGGGCGGCCCACCGCCGCCTACCCCCCGCTCGCACCCGAGGCCCGGCGCGGGTCGGTGCGGCGGGTCACCGAGGCCGGCGAAGAGGTGCTGCACAAGCCCTGCCGGGACGTCACCGAGTTCGGGCCCGACCTCGCCGCGCTCATCGACGACATGTTCCGCACGATGTACGTCGCCGAGGGCTGCGGCCTGGCGGCCAATCAGGTGGGGGTCGACCTCCGCCTGTTCGTGTACGACTGCCCCGACGACGACGGTGTCCGACATGTCGGGCACATTGTGAACCCGGTGCTGGACGCCCTCGACCCCGCCGGGCGCCGTCTGCTGGACGAGGGCGAGGGGTGTCTGTCGGTGCCGGGGGCCGTCATGGCCGTGCCGCGGCCCGACCGGGCCGTCGTACGCGGCCTCGACAAGGACGGCGAGCCGCTCGTCGTCGAGGGCACCGGCTACTTCGCGCGCTGCCTCGCCCACGAGACCGACCACGTGAACGGTCAGGTGTACCTGGACCGGCTCTCCGCGCGCGACCGCAAGCGGGCGCTGCGGCAGTCGGCCGACCGGCGCGACGAGGTGTTCGCGCGCCGGGCGGCCAACGCCGAGGCGCTCGCCGAGGCGCTCGCGGAGACCGGGACCGGGACCGGGACCGGGTCCGACACCGGAACCGGGACCGCGACCGGGGCGGGGACCGGAACCGCGACCGGCACCGGGACCGCGACCGGGAGCTGATCAGGCCTTCGGCGCGACCTTGCTCAGTCCGTTGATGATGCGGTCCATCGCGTCGCCGCCCGTCGGGTCCGTGAGGTTGGCGAGCATCTTCAGGGTGAACTTCATCAGCAGCGGGTGGGTGAGGCCGCGCTGGGTCGCGATCTGCATGACCTTCGGGTTGCCGATGAGCTTCACGAAGGCGCGGCCCAGCGTGTAGTAGCCGCCGTAGGTGTCCTTCAGGACGCGCGGGTAGCGCTGGAGCGCGGTCTCCCGCTGGGCCGGCGTGGCCCGCGCGTGGGCCTGGACGATGACGTCGGCGGCGATCTGGCCGGACTCCATGGCGTAGGCGATGCCCTCGCCGTTGAAGGGGTTGACCAGGCCGCCGGCGTCGCCGACCAGCAGCAGGCCCTTGGTGTAGTGGGGCTGGCGGTTGAAGGCCATGGGCAGGGCGGCGCCGCGGATCGGGCCGGTCATGTTGTCGGGGGTGTAGCCCCAGTCCTCCGGCATGGAGGCGCACCAGGCCTTCAGCACCTCGCGCCAGTCCAGCTCCTTGAAGGAGTCCGAGGTGTTCAGCACCCCGAGCCCGACGTTCGAGGTGCCGTCGCCCATGCCGAAGATCCAGCCGTAGCCCGGCAGCAGGCGGTCCTGGGCGCCGCGGCGGTCCCACAGCTCCAGCCAGGACTCCAGGTAGTCGTCGTCGTGGCGGGGCGAGGTGAAGTACGTGCGGACCGCGACGCCCATCGGGCGGTCCTCGCGGCGGTGCAGGCCCATCGCCAGGGACAGCCGCGTGGAGTTGCCGTCGGCGGCCACCACCAGCGGGGCGTGGAAGGTGACCTCGCGCTTGTCCTCGCCCAGCTTGGCGTGGACGCCGGTGATGCGGCCGGTGCGGTCGTCGACGATCGGCGCGCCGACGTTGCAGCGCTCGTACAGGCGGGCGCCCGCCTTCTGGGCCTGCCGGGCGAGCTGCTCGTCGAAGTCGTCGCGCTTGCGGACGAGTCCGTAGTCGGGGAAGGAGGCGAGATCCGGCCAGTCGAGCTGGAGGCGGGAGCCGCCGCCGATGATCCGCAGGCCCTTGTTGCGCAGCCAGCCGGCTTCCTCGGAGATGTCGATGCCCATGGCGACGAGCTGCTTGACCGCGCGGGGCGTCAGGCCGTCGCCGCAGACCTTCTCCCGGGGAAAGGCGGTCTTCTCCAGCAGCAGGACGTCGAGCCCGGCCTTGGCCAGGTGGTACGCGGTCGTGGAGCCGGCCGGCCCCGCGCCCACGACGATCACGTCGGCGGTGTTCTCGGAGAGTGGCTCAGTCTCGACGGTCACGGCGGGATCTCCCCAAGTTCGAAATCTGCGTGCCGACCGGCACTGGTCATGGGCAGTCTATTCAGCGACACCGATCACCCGGCTGAAGGGCTGCCCCGTGAACCGAGCTCTGCCCGTTGTACGGTTGCGCGTTCCCACCGACGAGGACGCGGTCGCCTGGCACCGGATCTTCGACGACCCGGACGTCATGGAGTTCCACGGCGGGAGGTCCGCGGAGCTGTCCGTCTACGAGGAGCTGACCGCCCGCCAGCGCCGGCACGACGCGGAGCGCGGCTTCTGTCTGTGGACCATGGTGGACGAGGCGGGCACGGTCATCGGCTTCACCGGCGCCCAGCCGTGGCCGCAGGACTGGGGGCCCAAGGGCGAGATCGAGATCGGCTGGCGCCTGGGACGGGCGTACTGGGGCAAGGGGTACGTCACGGCGGCGGCCCGGCAGACGCTGGAGCGGGTCCGTGCCGCCGGGGTCGCGGAGGTGGTCGCGATGGTCAACGCCCGCAACACGCGCTCCATCGCGGTGACGGAGCGGCTGGGCATGCGCCTCGCCGAGGTCTTCACCACCCCGGCCTCGCGACAGCAGGGGCACTGCTACCGCCTCCCGCTGCACGCACGGTGACGCTCCGCGGGCGCCCGTCGCGGTGAGCCGCCCGTCGCGCGGGGCCGACCTGCGCGACGGGGCCGACCGGGCGCTCAGCCCTCCTTGAAGCCCCGGTGCAGCGCGACGACGCCGCCCGTCAGGTTCCGCCACGCCACCCTGGTCCAGCCGGCCTTGCCCAGCCGCTCCGCGAGCGCCGGCTGGTCGGGCCAGGCGCGGATGGACTCCGCGAGGTACACGTAGGCGTCGGGGTTGGACGACACCGCGCGGGCCACCGGCGGCAGGGCGCGCATCAGGTACTCGGTGTAGACGGTGCGGAACGGCGCCCAGGTCGGGTGCGAGAACTCGCAGATGACGACCCGGCCGCCGGGCCGCGTCACCCGGTACATCTCGCGCAGCGCGGCGTCGGTGTCCTGCACGTTGCGCAGCCCGAAGGAGATGGTGACGGCGTCGAAGGTGTCGTCCCGGAACGGCAGCCGGGTCGCGTCGCCCGCGGTGAACGGCAGCCAGGAGTGCCGCTCCTTGCCGACCTGGAGCATGCCGAGGGAGAAGTCGCAGGGGACGACGTAGGCGCCGGTGCGGGCGAAGGGCAGGGAGGAGGTCGCCGTGCCCGCCGCGAGGTCCAGGACCTTCTGCGCCGGGCGGGCGTCGACGGCCCGGGCGACCGCCTTGCGCCACGCCCGGTCCTGGCCGAGCGAGAGCACGGCGTTCGTCAGGTCGTACCGTTCCGCGACGTGGTCGAACATCGAGGCGACTTCGTGCGGCTGCTTGTTCAGGGAAGCGCGGGTCACGGGCCCATTGTTGCAGCACGTGTCCCTTCCGGCGCGGACGGGCTCACGGCAGCAGGCGCGGCCTCCTGCGCGCGGCCACGTCCTCCACCCACCCGAAGAGCACCACGGCCACCGCGACCAGGGCCCAGCCGACCGCCAGCAGGAACCACTGGCTGTCCAGCGGCAGGTACGCCTCGAAGGCGGGCACCTCCCAGAACCGGTCGATCAGCACCACGGCCAGGACGAGGGCGACCTCGTGCCAGAGGTAGACGGTCACCGCTCGGGCGTTGAGGACGGTCACCAGCCGGTCCAGCCGCCGCCGGCGGGCGAGCCACGGCAGGCGGAGGCCGAACCGCGCCTTGGCGTACATCAGCGGCGTCACGAACCCGGCCGACCAGAACGCCTGGGCGAGCGGGATGTCGTCGAGGTCGTAGGTCCCGTACTCGCCCCGGTGCGCGCACGCGTACCAGGCTCCGTACGCGAGGGCCGCGAGCGACAGGGCGACGACCGGTGCCGCCGTGAGGCGGGCCAGAACGCCGTCGCGGTGGGCGAAGCCGAGCATCCAGCAGAAGAGGTACGTCGCCAGGTCCAGCAGCCCGGTCCCGAAGCGGTCGTCCGGCGGCTGCCAGACGTGGCTCAGGACCACGACCGGGGCCAGGGACAGCAGCAGCACCGGCACCGGGGCGCGCCGGAAGACCCGCAGCAGCAGCGGCGAGAGCAGGACGAACCACAGGTACGTCCGCAGGTACCAGAGGATCTCCCACGCCTGCTCGCCCCACGCACTGCCCGGCGGATCACCGAGCGGCACGATCCAGAAGACGAGCTGCCAGCCCGGCATCCAGCCGCGCACCAGCATCGCGCCCACCACGAACAGACCCCAGCACCACAGCGGCGGGAGCAGGCGCCGCAGCCGGCCCCGGACCACCGCGAGGGCCGGCCGGCTGTCGAGCGACTTGGCCATCAGCGTCCCGGCGAGGCCGAACATGATGCCCATGGACGGGAAGACCAGCCCGGCCCAGGGCCAGCCGAAGGCGTGGTACGCGACGACCCGGACCAGGGCGAGGGCGCGGAGGGCGTCGAAGTAGCGGTCCCGGCCGCCCGCCGCGGCGCCCGGCGTCGAGTCGGTGCCCGGAGCCGAGACAGATCCCGCAGCCGAGACCGAGCCCGCAGCCGAGACGGAGCCCGCCCCCGGCGCCGACGCCCGGGCCGGCGGCGGGCCCCCCTTGCGGTGCGCCCCCATCACCCGGCCCCCGCCGGCGTCCCCACCTCGCCCGTCCGCTTCAGCTTCTGCCAGCGCAGCCGGCCGCCGGTGAGGGCGGTGACGCAGGAGTGGATGAGGACGAGGTACATCATCTGCCGGTACGCGAGCTGCTGGAGCGGCATCATCAGCAGGTACCGGTACTTCTCCCGGTCGAGCCGGAAGGCGTACGCCGCGCACAGCAGCTGCACGCCGAGCACCGCCAGCCAGGCCAGCAGCGCCGAGCGGAAGTCGATGAAGATCATCGAGTAGAGGGTGAACACGTCGATCAGCGGCGCGAAGAGCGGCGTCACGACCTGGAAGAGCACCACCAGCGGCATGCCGACCCGCCCGAAGCGTCCCGAGGGCCCCTTGTCCTTCAGGGAGCCGCGGTGCTTCCACAGCGCCTGCATGGTGCCGTAGGACCAGCGGTAGCGCTGCGACCAGAGCTGCTTGAGCGAACCCGGCGCCTCCGTCCAGGCCCGCGCGTGCTCCTGGTAGACCACCCGCCATCCGGCGCGGTGCAGGGCGATGGTGATGTCGGTGTCCTCGGCGAGGGTGTCGTCGCTCATGCCGCCGACCTGGAGGACCGCCTCGCGACGGAACGCCCCGATCGCGCCGGGGATGGTCGGCATGCAGCGCAGCAGGTCGTACATGCGCCGGTCGAGGTTGAAGCCCATCACGTACTCGATGTGCTGCCAGGCGCCGATCAGGGTGCGCCGGTTGCCGACCTTGGCGTTGCCCGCGACCGCGCCGACGGCGGGGTCGGCGAAGGGCTGCACCAGGTGCCGTACGGTGTCGGGCTCGAAGACGGTGTCGCCGTCCATCATCACGACGATGTCGTACCGGGCGTGCCGGACGCCGTTGTCGAGGGCGGCGGGCTTGCCCGCGTTGGCCTGCCGGATCACGCGGACGCCGGGCAGGCCCAGCGACTCGGCGATCTCGGCCGTGCCGTCCGTCGAACCGTCGTCCACGACGATGATCTCGATCGGGTGGGTGCTGCGCGCCAGCGACCGCAGCGTGTTGGCGATGCACTCCTTCTCGTTGTACGCCGGGACGACCACGCTCACCGGGCCGGTGACGGGCGGCCCCCAGCCGAAGCGGCGTCTGTTGCGCTGCCGGTGGTGGCGGCGGGCGAGGATCAGCATCAGGCCGAACCGCCCCATCACGGCCACGCCCACGACCAGCAGCCCGACGGAGAGCGCGGGCACCGTCCACTCGGCGACGGCGACGGCCGCGACGAGCGCCCTGCCCTCCCAGAGGGTGGCGCCGGTCGCCCGGTGGTGGGCGGCCTGGAGGGCGTCGTCGGAGTCCGCCGCCCGGGCGGCGGTCCCCTCGGCACCGGACGTCCGGGCGGCGGCCGGTCCGCCGGTGGGCTGCTGGGCGGCCATGGCGCCGCTGACGGTGGTGAAGGTGTAGCCCTTCGCCTTCATCTTCTCGATGTACTTCGGCAGCGCCTCGATCGTCTGGGAGCGCTCGCCGCCCGCGTCGTGGAACAGCACGGAGGCGCCTTCGCCGTCCTCCGGCGTCGCCCACTCGACGATCTTCGAGACGCCGGGCCGCTTCCAGTCGTCGCTGTCGGTGTCGATGAAGACGCTGGTGTAGCCCTCCTCGCCGAGCTTCTTGTACACGGGCCAGCTGTAGTCGTCGATGGCGTCGGTCTCGGAGGAGTACGGCGCCCGGAACAGCGTGGTGGTGATGCCGGCCGCCCCGGCGAGGGCGAGCTGGGTCTGCTCGATCTCCCGGGTGACGCGGGCCTCGCTCTGGTAGGAGAGGTCGACGTGCGTGAAGGTGTGGACACCCACCTCGTTGCCCTGCTCCACCAGGTCCCGGACGATGTCCGGGTGGCGCGCGACCATCGACCCGACCAGGAAGAACGTGCCGGGCACGTCGTACTCCTCCAGGATCTCCAGCACCTGTGGCGTCCAGGTGGCGTCCGGGCCGTCGTCGAAGGTCAGGGCGATGGTCTTGTCCGGGACGGAGACCGTGGTGGCCCGACCGCCGGGGAAGGTGAGGATCGGCCCACCGTCGAGGACGTCCTCGGGCACGTCGTTCGCGCTCGCGCCGGTGCGCACGCGCTGGTCGCCGCCGACCTCCGCGCGCAGGTAGCCGTCGAGGAGCATCACGCAGGTCAGGGCGAGCAGGAGCAGGAGGGCGAGCAGCACCCGGGGGCGCTGGAGCGCGGCGGCCCGGCCGGCGGCCCGCTCGATGCGGGTGGGCGCGCGACGGCGTCCGCGGGCGGGTGGGGAGGGGGGCGGGGGCGTGGTCATGGCGGTGGGGGTGTCCCGGGTCAGTCGGCGGCGGGGGCGGTGGGGGTGGAGGCGCCCGAGGGGGCGGTGAGGGTGGAGGACGCGGTGGGGCCGGGTGCCGTGGGGGCGCCGGAGGGCGGGGCGCCGGTGGGCGGGGCACCGGTGGGCGCGGCACCCGTGGGCGGGGCACCAGTGGGCAGGGCGCCGCCCTGGGGGCCCGTGCCGCCTCCGGGCGCCGGGCCGCCGCCGTCCTGTCCGCCGCCGAAGGGCAGCAGCGACGACGGGTTGAGCGAGGTGCCGATGCCCAGGAAGGCGAGGCCGAGGACGGCCGCGTAGCCGACGCAGACCGCCCCGAGCAGGAGGCCCAGCCGGCGCAGCAGCCGGGCCCGGCGGCCGGAGTTGTCGACGAACACGGGCCCTTCCCCGGACCCGTGGCCGCGTGTGCGACGGCGTCCGCGCGGGGGCCTCTCGCCGACGGCGGCGCGGGATTCGAAGGCAGGCTCGGAATGCATTCCCCGGACGTTAGGGAGCCTTGCCTGCCGCGAACTCGGACCTCGGTATGAGATTCCGGTGAAACGCGGCGCAGCCTGTCCGCGCCCTGTGAGACGGCGGTATCCCGGCCCCTTTCCTCAGGAAAGACCCAGCAACGCGTGACAGGTTCACTCGTCCGACGACGAGAACGGGAGCGTGTCGCACATGAGGGCATACCGGAAGGCGGCGGCCGGGTGCGCCCTGTTGCTCGCCCTGACCACCGCGGGCTGTGCCGGGCAGGACCACGGCGGCACGGTGGACGAGACCGCCTCCCCGCCGTCCGGGTCGTCCGGGTCGTCCGCGCCGGCCACCGCCTACGCCCCCTACGTCAGCGCCACCACCGCCTCCGCGACCGACGCGGCCGGCTCCCCGGCGACGTACAACCTGGCGTTCGTCATCTCCTCCGGCGAGGACTGCGTCCCCCGCTGGAACGGCGTCCAGGACATCGACGACGCCTCCGTCGCCTCGCGCCTCACCGAGCTGAGGGCGTCGGGTGCCGAGGTCCGCGTGTCCTTCGGCGGGGCCTCCGGCACGGAGCTGGCGGCGGTCTGCGACAGCGCCTCCTCCCTGGCGGACGCGTACGGCGCGGCCCTGGACGCGGCCGGTGCCACCCGGGCCGACTTCGACATCGAGGGCGACGACCTGACCGACTCGGACTCCGTCGCCCTGCGCTCGGAGGCGATCGCGCTGCTGCGGGAGGAGCGCGACGACCTGGAGGTCTCCTTCACCCTGCCGGTGATGCCGACGGGCCTGGACGCCGACTCCCTGTCCCTCCTGGCGTCCGCCAACGACCACGGCGTGCACGTCTCCACGGTCAACCTCATGACCATGAACTACGGCGAGTCCTACGACGGTGACATGGGCGCGTACGCCCTCGCCTCGGCCGAAGCGGCGCACACGCAGCTCATGGACGTCTTCGGCACCTCGGACGCGGACGCCTGGCGGGGCATGGCGCTCACCTCGATGCTCGGCGTCAACGACGTCGCCGGCGAGACCTTCACCCTCGCGGACGCCGCCGAGGTCCGGGCCTTCGCCGACGAGAAGGGCATCGCGTGGGTGTCGGTGTGGGCGGCCTTCCGGGACCGGCAGTGCGATGACGACGCCGCGGCCGGGGACGAACTCACCACGTGCAGCGGCGTGGAGCAGGAGGACGGGGCGTTCGGGGAGGCGTTCGGTTCCTAGCCTCCGGGCGGCGTCCCGTCCTAGCGTCCCGGCGGCCTCCGGGCGGCGTCCCGGCGGCGTCCGGGGAGAGCCGGCCGGACCGGGCCGCGTCCTGCGTGCGCGCTCAGCGCCCCCGGTACACCAGACGACCGCCCACGACGGTGGCCACGCACGTGGCCGCGCCGTCCCGGACGAGCGCGGCCCGGTCGGGTACGTCGAACACCGCGAACCGGGCGGGACTTCCCGCAGCGAGCCCGGGCAGCAGCACCAGCGGCACCGGCGAGAAGGACGCGGGCCCGGGCAGCGCGGCCGGACGCGCCGCCAGGGCGAGCCCCGCCCCGCGCACCGCGTCCAGCGCCGCGCGCCCGCGCAGCTCACCGGCGACGGCGACCGTTCCGTGCGCCAGCAGGCGCTGTACCCCTCGGCGCGCGCTGGCGCCCCGCGCGGACGGGTTCGCACCGAGGAGGGCGAGCGCGCGCTCCCCGAAGATCGGCTCGGTGCCCAGCCGGTCCGCCTCGCGCGGGTCCGGGTGGTACGCCCGCTCCAGCAGTTCCGGGCCGTACGGGTTGAGCAGTCCGGGCGTCAGGATGCCGGGCCACCGGCGCACCCGCGCCCGCGGGTGGTCGGCGGCCAGTGCCTCGTACGGGCCGACGGCGGCGAGCAGCGCGCCGTCGACCAGCACGGCCGTCTCGGGCGAGGCGTCACAGACGTGGATCGTCAGCACGACGGCCTCAGTTGGAGGCGAGCAGCTTCAGCTCGGGATGCGCCGTGCCGCCCGCGATGGCCGTGGACGAGATGTGGGAGACGACGCGCTCGTCGACGGGGTCGTTCGCCGGGTCGTCGTGCACGACCAGGTGCTCGTACGTCGTCGCCCGCTGCGCCGGGACGCGCCCCGCCTTGCGGATCAGGTCGATGATCTCCAGCCGGTTGGACCGGTGCTTGGCGCCCGCGGAGGAGACGACGTTCTCCTCCAGCATGATCGAGCCGAGGTCGTCGGCACCGTAGTGCAGGGAGAGCTGGCCGACCTCCTTGCCGGTAGTGAGCCAGGAACCCTGGATGTGGGCGACGTTGTCGAGGAAGATCCGGGCGATGGCGATCATCCGCAGGTACTCGAAGAGCGTGGCCTGCGTGCGGCCCTTCAGGTGGTTGTTCTCCGGCTGGTACGTGTACGGGATGAAGGCGCGGAAGCCGCCGGTGCGGTCCTGCACGTCCCGGATCATGCGCAGGTGCTCGATGCGCTCGGCGTTGGTCTCGCCGGTACCCATGAGCATGGTCGACGTGGACTCCACGCCCAGGTTGTGGGCGATCTCCATGATCTCCAGCCAGCGCTCGCCGGACTCCTTGAGCGGCGCGATGGCCTTGCGCGGACGCTCGGGCAGCAGCTCCGCCCCGGCCCCGGCGAAGGAGTCCAGCCCGGCCGCGTGGATGCGCTGGATCGCCTCCTCGACCGACACCTTCGAGATCCGCGCCATGTGCTCGACCTCGCTCGCCCCCAGGCTGTGGATGACCAGCTCGGGGAACTCCTTCTTGATGGCGGCGAAGTGCTTCTCGTAGTACTCGACGCCGTAGTCCGGGTGGTGGCCGCCCTGGAACATGATCTGCGTGCCGCCCAGCTCGACCGTCTCCGCGCAGCGGCGCAGGATGTCGTCGAGGTCGCGGGTCCAGCCCTTCTTGGTGTCCTTGGGGGCCGCGTAGAAGGCGCAGAACTTGCACGCCGTGACGCACACGTTCGTGTAGTTGATGTTGCGCTCGATGATGTACGTCGCGATGTGCTCGGTACCGGCGTACCTGCGCCGGCGTACGGCGTCGGCGGCGGCGCCCAGCGCGTGCAGCGGGGCGTCCCGGTAGAGGTCGAGCGCCTCTTCGGGGGTGATCCGCCCACCGGCGGCGGCGCGGTCGAGGATGGGCTGAAGGTCGGCCTTCTCGGTCACCGGCGTCCCTTTCGCAAGGTTCGTAAGGGTTGTGGACGGACCAGGCCAGCCTACGCCAGCCCTTCCCGGCGCTGATCCTCAGGCCGCGTAGGCCCCCGCGAGGATGCCGAGGAAGGCGCCCGCGATCAGGAACGGCCCGAACGGGATGGCCGTCTTGCGCCCCGCCCGGCGGGCCACGACGAGGGCACCACCGTAAAGCGCTCCGAGCAGGAACCCGGCGAAGGTGCCGAGCATCAGCGTCGGCCAGCCGTACCAGCCGAGGGCGGCACCGGCGCCGAGGGCCAGCTTCACGTCGCCGAAGCCCATGCCGGCCGGGTTGATGAGGAACAGCACGCCGTAGCCGCCGCCGAGGGCGAGGGCGCCCAGCAGGGCGGTGGTCCACTCCCCCGCGTGCTCGGGCACCAGCGCGGTGAGGCCGAGGAGGACGAGCGCGGCGCCGGCGAGCGGCAGGGTGAGGGGGTCGGGCAGCCGCCGTACGCGCAGGTCGACGACGGCGAGCAGCACGCCGACCGGGGCGAGCAGCAGCCAGACCGCCACCTCCGGACGGGTGCCGGTGGCGGCGGCGAGGGCGGCGCAGACGAGGGCGGTGACGGCGGCGAGGGAGACGGCGCGGGGGCCGTAGGGCGCCTGTCCGGCCGGGCACTGCCCGCACCGGGCCCGCCCGAGCCAGCCCGGGACCGCGTGGTCCCGTGGACACCGGTCACGCCACGCCTCCCCCGAAGGGGCGGAGAAGCGGTACGCGGCCCGCGGCAGCAGCGCCCCCGTCACCGCGCCCCAGACCACGGCGACGAGGACGACCAGGAGGTCGAGACTCATCCCGCCGCCGCGACGCCGTCGCGCCAGGTGGGCAGCAGTTCGTCCAGCAGCGCCTCGGTGCGCGGCGGCACGCCGCGCGCTCCGCTGCGGCCGACGAGGTCGGCGGCGAGGGCGCGCAGCCGGTCGGGGTCGCCGGTGGCGTGCGTGGCGCGCAGCAGCTCGTGCCACAGGCGCTCGTCGGCGGGGGCGGTGCGCAGGGCCGCGTTCAACGCCTCGATGGCCTTCTCCGCGCGGTCCTTCTCCAGGTGGAACTCGGAGAGCGCGAGGCCGGTGTCCGCGACGAGCAGCGGGAGCTGGGCGTCGATGATCTCGTGGGTGAGCCAGCGGTAACGCCCCTCGGGCCGGTCGGCGAGCAGCGGCCCGCGCACCAGGACCAGCGCGTCGGTGAGCAGCCGCCCGCGCACCTGCCGGCTGCCGACGCCCCGCCCTTGCGTGGCCTCGTAGTAGAGGGAGCGCAGGACGTCGAGGTCGGAGACGACGGACTTGGCGAGGGTGAGCCGTCCGGTGGCGTCGGTGGTGAGCCGCGGGGTGCCGTCGGGGTCGGTGCCGAGCCAGGCCCGCAGCCGCTCCAGCAGGGCGTCGCGCACGTCCGCCGTCACGCCGCGCGGCCACAGCGCGGAGGACAGCACGCGCGGGTGGACGCCCTCGCGGTGGAGCAGCAGCAGCGCCAGCGCCTCGTGGAGCAGGGCGCTGCGGTCGTCGTCGGGCGCGTCCAGACCGATGATCTCGTACGACCCGACGAGGCGGGCGTACACCGCGGGCCGTCCCTGCTCGCTGATGTCGACGAGGAAGGGCGGGGTGTTGGCCGTCCCGGACGCACCGCCGGGCCCGTCGGACCCACCCGGCCCGTGCTCCGGGTCGGCGTCCGTGAACAGCTCGACGACGGCCCGCCGCTGGGCGGCCGGCAGCGTCTGGGCCTCCAGCTCCAGTCCGAGGAGCGGCGCGAGCAGTTTGCCCTCGCCGGTGATCCGCATCTCCCAGGCGGCACCCGGCAGGTCGGTGCCCTCGGTGCCGACGAGGTAGCCGATGCCGAGCCGACCGGCGTCGGCGGCGAGTTCGGCGAGGCGCAGGGCGTCCTCGTCGGAGGGCTGGGTCGCGAGCAGGACCAGGTGCGGGGCCCACCGCGTGTGCTGGGCGGGCCCGGTGCGGCCGGTGAGCACGGAGTCGTGGCCGGCGGCGCCGAGCGCGCCGCGCCGCTGCCGGGTCTCGGCCGACATGGTCTCGAAGAGGTCCTCGAAGCCGTCGAGGTGGCGGATGCGGTTGGGCGCGAGCGGCGTCAGGTCCTCCCCGAAGCCGACGAGCGTGATGGTCATGCGGTCCGACCAGCCGTTGGTGGCCAGTTCGGCGGCGACCGACGCGAAGACGGCGGTCCGGTCGGCCTCGGTGCCGCCGAGCGAGACGATGCCGGGCACCGACTCCAGGTTCAGCAGCAGGCGCGAGTCGTCCATGGTGCCGAGGCTGACGAGCCCGGGGTACGGGGCGGCGGTGTCGGCGTCCTCGTACCGCTCGGCGTCGGCGCGGGCCAGCATCCAGAAGGTCTGGTCCTGCCCGAGCTGCCAGGGCGCCGGCGGCTTCCCGGCGGGCTGGGCGAGCTGGAGGTGCAGATCGCCGTTGCCGCCCATCCAGGCCGCGTACACGACGGGCAGGGGCCGCGACTCGGCGGTGAGCGCGGCGGCGAGCCCGCGCAGCGCCCGGTCCAGCAGGCGTACGCCCTCCGGGTCGGCGCCGACGAGCAGCGCGTCCTGCACGTCCTGGGCGTCCCCGGTCGGTGTGGGCGGCTCCATGCCGCGCCGCCCGCCGACGCTGCCGAGCGCCGACTGCCACAGCGCCTGCCGGCGCCGGCGTCCGAGGGCGCCGAGGAGGCCGGCGGCGAGGAGCGGGGCGGTGAGGAGGGCCTCGGGGAGACCGAAGGAGTGGTCGGCCGCCGCCGGGGCGGCGTGCTCCTGCCCGGCACTGGGGGCGGGCGTCGCGGGAGTGGCGGGAGTGGCGGGCGCGGGTCGCTGATCGGGGAGGGAGACCTGGGCGTTGTCGCCGCCGCCTCCGTGGGCACCGGAACCGCCGCCCTGGGCCCCGGAACCGCCACCGCCCTGCGCGTGGTCGCCGGTCCGGGCGTAGTCGCTGATCTGCTGCCGCACCTGCTCGGAGACGTTCGGCGCCTCGTCGGGCATCTCGACCAGCTCGCCGCCGCGGGCGTCGCCGGGCATCTCCATGATCCAGCCGGGCCGGATGAGGCTGGCCTCGGACAGCTTGGAGCCGTCCGGCTGCACGCGGTCCTTGTTGAGCTCGAAGATCTCCTTGTACCGGCGCCCGTCGCCGAGGTGCCGGTCGGCGATCTCCCAGAGGGAGTCGTGGTGACGGCCTTCGGGAGGCTGGATCCGGTAGTACTTCGTGTCGCCGTGCGCGGCCGAGCCGCCGTCGGCGCGGGCGGCTGCCTGACCGGCCTGCTCGGCGAGGGCGCTCGCCGTCCCGGCGGCCTGCTCCTGCTGCTGGGCGAAGATCCCCGGCGTCTGCTGCGCCGCCGCCACAGAGGGCTTCTGGTTCCCCTCCATGCTCTGCCCGAGCTGCGACAGCCCGGGCGTGAGGCTGGCCGCGGTGGCGCCGACCAGCAGCAGCGCGGCGACGAGTTGCCGGGCGAGCAGCTGACTGGGCCCGGACCCCGGCACCCGCCCCGGCACCCCGACGCCGGACAGCGCGGCCTTGACCTCGACGAGCACGCAGGCGGTGAACTGCGCCCAGGCGAACCAGACGACGACGGTCAGGATGTTGAGGAAGGTCTTGACGGTGATCTCACGCTGCAGCCAGTCCAGACCCGGCGCCCCGTCCGGCAGCGGCCAGCCGATCTGCGTGGCCAGCGCGAGGGGCACCCCGACGACCAGGACGAGCAGCACGACGAAGGCGAGGAACGCCTTGACGAAGTCCCCGAACGACCGCCGCCGCACCCGCACCGGCTGCGGCGTCCGGTTCCTCGGTGCCGCCGAGGGAGCCGTCGAGCTTGCGGAGCTTGAGGTGCGGCGTCGCGGCATGGGCGGTGTCCTGGGTCGTGGGCCGTGTCGGGGAGGACGCGGAAGCGTCCGGTATGAGGGATGTGCTGAGCCTACAGAGATCTTATGGACTACCGCCGACACCGTCGAAGGCCCGCGTGAGCAGGCCACCGCGACATCCATCCCCTTAACACCTTTTGCCCCGTAACGCCGTTGCCCCCTTCACCGCCCCCACACAATCCCCAGAATCCGCCCAGGTCCCCTGCACCGCCCCCTGATAGCTTCGTTCCCTCTCGCAACGCCGTACCCCGGGGGGAACAACCGTGGCCCGCAGCGCCCTCACCATCACCGCAGCCACCTTCACCGCGACGGCGGCACTGCTCCTGACCGCGTGCGGCGGGGGTGGGGGCGACTCGTCGTCGGAGGACATCAAGGGGGCGGACACGGGGGCGGGCAGTTCCTCGCCGTCGGCGTCCGCGTCTGCGGCGGCAGGCGCCGGGCGTCCGGAAATCACGCTTCCGAGCAGCTTCCGGCTCACCTTCGAGAACTGGACGGCCGACGACCCCGCCCGGCAGGCAGTCCTGAACGATGGCAAGGAACAACTCCGGGCGGGCTACGCGGCCATCATCGCCGACAACCCGGACAGCGAGGCGCTCGCCTTCTACGACACCGAAGCCGGCCTCTCCCAGGACCGCGAGTGGATCAAGTCGTACACGGACAAGGGACTGACCGTCATCGGTGAGCTGCCGGTGTTCGAACCGGAGGCGACGCTCTTCGCGAAGGAGACCAAGGCGCAGCTGAGGTACTGCACGGACGAGAGCGAAGCACGCACCAAGAACCGCAAGACGGGCAAGGTCGAAGCCAACCCTCCCGGCACCGACCCGAAGGTCGCCTACACGGTGACGATGCAGAAGAACGACCAGGGCGTGTGGCAGGCGGTGTCCACGGAGTCGAAGAGGGGCGGGTGCTCCTGATGCGGTGGCAGACGAAGTTCCTGGCGGGAACGCTGGCTCCGGTCATCACCCTCGTTCTCACCAGTACGTCTGCGCAGGCCTTCGGTGGCGGCGGCACCAAGGACGAGACCAGCGGCAATACGGACGGCAAGGGGTCGCTGTCGTCCTCCGTCTCCAGCATTCGCATCACGTACGTCAGCGGTGGGGACGGCGGCGGCGAGCAGGGCAACCTCACCGCCATCGATCCCGACTGGGAGCCTCCCGCTTGCTGGTACGAACCCGCATTCACGCCCGAGCAGCTCAAGAAGTTCGTCGAAACGGACGGTGGGGGCGACGTCGGTATCCATGAATCGTGGTTCGGCGAGGAGTTGTGGACCGACCACTATCGCGACGGCAAGCCGGCGGACAACTTCGACCTGCACAAGCCCACGAACAGCGTCGCCGACGGCTACAAGGACTACAACCTCGGCAAGAAGGGCTACTTCTGGCGAGGCGTCGCGCCCGACGACTCGGACCCTGAGTCCTGGGACTGCGGCCGCATCATGTTCTGGGTCGACGCGAATCAGATCCCGGACGACCCGCACGCACCCACCCCGGAGATGCTCGCCGACTACGCGTACAACAAGGTGAAGATCCCGAAGACAGAGGTGGATCTGAAACCTCAAACCAAGTCCACCGTGAACCTCCCCACCTGGGTGTGGCTCGACAAGGGCACCTTCAAGGAGGTCAAGGTCCGCGCCGAACTCCCGAACACGGGCCTGTGGGCCGAGACCACCGCCAAGCCGGTCGCCCTCCACCTGGAGCCCGGCACGGACGACGCGCAGACCTTCCCCGCCTCCGGCGACTGCGAGATCAACGCCGACGGCTCCATCGGCACGCCGTACACGAAGGGCAAGGCCGACCAGACCCCGCCCTGCGGCATCCGCTACCTCCGTGCCTCGAACGGCGAGCCGTACCAGCTGAAGGCATCGGTCACCTGGGAGATCTCCTGGGAGGGTTCCGGCGGCACCGCGGGCGACCTCCCGGATGGCACCTTCGAGACGACGCAGGACATGCAGGTCCAGGAGATCCAGTCCATCAACCGCTGAACGGCTCCTCGGCCCGCTCCGCGGTCATCCCCTTGGCCCGGGAATCCGCCAGGCACGATTCGATGAGCTGCCCGAACACCGCCGCACTCTCGGCATCGACAGTCCACAGAGCGAAAGCCAACGGCTCAACGCCCTACGCCGCGACGAGGTCACACCACACGTACTTGCCCCGGTTGGCTCCCCTGGCCAGCGGCTGCCACCCCCATACGTCGGCGCACGCCCGCACCAGCGCGAGCCCCCGCCCCTCCTCCGCCTCCGCGAGCGACGCCCACTTCCCCGGCGGCTCGGGCGGTTCGGGGTCGGCGTCCCACGCCCCCACTCGCAGCACGCCGGCCGCCCACCGCACCCGCAGCGCGGCGGGTCCCTTGGTGTGGCGTACGGCGTTGGAGACCAGCTCGGCGGCGATCAGTTCGGCGGTGTCCACGAGGCGGATGAGACCGTGCATGGTGAGGATGAGCCGGAGGGTGCGGCGGGAGACGGTGACTGCGCGCAGGTCGTTCGGGATGTAGAGGGTGTACTCCCAGGGGGCGACTGGGTCGGCCGGTCGGGTTTCGGGCATGGGTGAACTCCGGTCGGGTGGGGGGAAGGTGGGCCGGTGGCATCGCCGCATCGTCCAGGCATGACGACGCGGTGCACTTCCGACACCGGGTGACGTCGCACCGCGCACGGTGCGTCACTGACGGTATTTCCTAGTTTTAGGAAACCGCAAGCGGCTGCCGTATCCTCACCCTCGAACGAGGGACGTGGGTCAGGTCGTTGAACTCAGGAGGCATCGCTTGCCACCCAAAAGGCACCTCACGGCCCGCCGGGTGCGTCTGGGCGCTGAGTTGCGCAAACTGCGCGAGGCAATGGGCATGAAGTCCAAGGAAGCCGCAGAACTACTGGGCGCCGACTCGGTTCAGATGAGTCAGATCGAGTCCGGCGTCGCGGGTGTGAGCGCCAATCGCGTGCGCAGGCTCGCCGCTCACTACGCCTGCACGGACGAGGGGTTGGTCGAAGCCCTGGTGGCCATGGCGACCGACCGCACCCGTGGATGGTGGGAGGAGTACCGGGGCGTACTGCCTCCGGTGTTCATGGACACCGCTGAGGTCGAACACCACGCGACGGCCCTGCGCGAGATTGTGATCACGCACGTTCCCGGCCTACTCCAGACTGCCGACTACGCTCGCGCGGTCTACACGTACATGATGCCGGGGCTACCCGAAAGCGAAGTGAGTCCCCGAGTGGAACACCGGTTGCGTCGGCGCGCGGTCATCGAGGGTGACAACCCGACACCGTACGAGACGATCATTCATGAATTCGCCCTTCGCGTCCGCGTGGCCGACCGACGTGTGACTCAGGCCCAGCTCCGGCGGATTTTGGAGCAGATCGAGGACGGTCACGCGAGCGTGCGCGTCATCCCGATCGACCAGGACGACTTCGCCGGCGCGGACGCCTCGATGGTGCACGCCTGTGGACCCGTGCCCCAACTGGACACGGTTCTGCGCGACTTCCCCACCGGCACTGCGTTCATCGACGCCGAACCGCAGTTGAATCAGCTTCGAACACTGTTCCGTAGGGTGGAGAAGGCGTCGCTGGCACCCCCGGCGTCGCGGGACTTCATCCACCGCTTGGCAAAGGAACTGTGAGACGAACCATGACCGAAACCCTGCGTTGGCGGAAGTCCTCGTTCTCCGGCGGCGGCGACGGCAACACCTGCGTGGAGATAGCCCCACTCGCCACCCGCGTCGCGATACGTGACTCCAAGGACCCCTCCCAGGGCACAGTGACCGTCCCGCTCGAAGCCTTCACCGCGCTCGTCCGGAGCTTCAGGACAGCCGCTCCCTGACCCCCTGTCCGCCTACTCCACGACGATCCTCTCGTGCGATAGGTTCATACGCGCGTTCTAAGCGATAGGCATTCGCACGTGTACGGGGGAGAACACGGTGTCCCACAGGCCGACGGACTGGCACGTACTCGACCTGGAGAAGGACCCGACCCCGGGCGACCCGCAACGCATACGCAAACTCGCCGGCACGCTGCACGACTTCGCCGACGACGTGGCGGAGGCCCTCCGCGGCCTCAAGGGCATAGCCAAGGAGGACGAGATCCTCTCTTGGGCGGGCAAGACGGCGGACGTGTTCGCCGAGGAGTTCGAGGACCTCCCGAAGAAGCTCCGGAAACTGAAGAAGTCGTACGACCTGGCAGGCGACGCGCTGGCGAGCTTCTGGCCCGACCTCCAGGACGCCCAGGAGAAGGCCGACAAGGCCCTGCGCGACGGCCGCAAGGCGCGCGACGAACTCACCACCGCCCAGACGGCGTTGTCGGGAGCGAACGACTGGGTCCGCACCGCTACCGAGAAGGTGGACTCCTACGACCCCGCCAAGAACGGCGGCAAGGACATTCCCAAGCCCGACGAGGCCGACGTACGGCGTGCCACCCGCGACGCCCAGCACGCGAAGGCCCGACAGGCGACGGCCGAGCGGAACGTCGAGAGCGCGAAGGACGCCCTGGACGCTGCCAGGAAGCTCGCCGCCCAGGCCAAGGGGCTGCGCGAGGACGCCGCGCGCCGGACGGTGACCAAGCTCCAGGAGGCGTCGGACGCCGGTATCCCGAACCGGCACTGGTGGGAGGAGATCGGCGACTGGGTCTCCGACCACTGGGACGAGATCGTCACCGTCTGCAAGTGGGTCGTCGCCGTCGTCGGGATCATCGTGATGATCGTGGGCGGCCCGCTGGGGTGGCTGGTGTTCGCGGCGGCCCTGGTCGTGATGGCCGACACGATAAGAAAAGTCATCAAAGGCGAGGCTGGCTGGGGCGACCTCCTATGGGCAGCACTGGACTGCATACCCGCGACCAAGGGCATCACGAGCCTGGCGAAGCTCGGCAAGCTGTGGAAGGCGGGCGGGCTGAAGGCGCTCGGCGCCGGAGCGGTGAGCGGCATCGGGGGTGGCCTCAAAGACCTTGCCAACGGCGTCCGTGATCTCAAGAACGTCGCAAACAAGGTACGAGGCGTGACCGATTGGGTGAAGGGCCTGGGCCGTAGAAGTGTCAGGGATTCCCCCACCGGAACTAGCCGCACCAAGGACAGCGTCTGCTCGAACGGGACTGACCCCATCGACCTGGCCACCGGTCGTATGTACCTCCCTCAGACGGACGTGACCCTACCGGCCACGCTACCGCTGGTATTCCGGCGTCGCGCCGAGTCCGGTTACCGGATGGGCCGTTGGTTCGGTCCATCCTGGTCATCAACCATCGACCAGCGACTCGAGTTCGACGCCGAAGGCATCGTGTTCGTTGATGACGAAGGGTTGATACTGGCCTACCCGATGTGCGAGCCGGGAGAGCCTGTCCTGCCGGCACAGGGCCCACTGTGGCCACTGGAGCAGGTGGACGACGTCACATACACAGTCAGGGACCGCAAGAGCGGCCACGCTCGCACGTTCATCCGTGACGGCGACACGGCGAGCCTGCACCGGCTGGAAGACCGTAATGGCAACACCATCTCCTTCCTCTACGACGAGAACGGCAGGCCGGAGTCGATCGTTCACAGCGGCGGGTACCGGCTGCGGGTCTCCACCTGGGAAGAACGCATCGTGGCGCTACACCTGGTCGGCGCCACCGCAGACGGTGGCGACCAGGAGCTGCTCCGGTACTCGTACTCACGAGGTCACCTGACGGCCGTAATCAACTCTTCTGGACGGCCACTGCGTTTCACGTACGACGCGGCAGGTCGAGTCACTTCCTGGAGCGACACGAACGACCGTAGTTATGCCTATTCCTACGACCATCGTCACCGCTGCATCAGCGAGGGAAGCCCTGACGGGCACCTGGCCCTGAGCCTGACCTACGACAACGTCGACGAAGCCACCGGGTACAGAGTCACCGCCGCTACCACCGGCGAGGGACATACCAGCCGTTACCTGATCAATGACGCTCATCAGGTTGTCGCCGAGATCGATCCACTGGGCAACACCACGCGTTACGAGCGAGACCGTCGCAATCGCCTGCTCTCCCGTACCGACCCGTTGGGTCACAAGACCTGCTTTGCCTATGACGTGGACGGCAACCTGTCATCGATCACTCAACCGGACGGACACCAGGTCACCGCGGTCTACGACGGGCTCGGTCAGCCGGTCCAGGTCACCAATCCGGACGGTGGCACGTGGCACCAGATGTATGACGACCGAGGTAACCGCACTACCGTGGTCACCCCCGGCGGAGGCACCTCCCACTTCCACTACGACGATCGCGGTGCCCTTGTATCGGTGACCAACGCTCTCGGTCACACAACCACGATTCAGCCAAATGCCGCCGGGCTGCCCGTCGTGGTCACCAACCCTTTGGGCCACCGCACCCGATACGAACGGGATATGTTCGGCCGCACCACTCGCATCACCGATCCGCTCGGCGCTACCACTCGCTTGGCGTGGAGTGTGGAGGGCCAGTTGGTGGGACGCACCGACGCCGACGGCTCTGAGGAGTCGTGGGTCTACGACGGTGAAGGAAACTGCACCCGATACACCGGCGCGACCGGCGCGGTCACCACCTTCGAGTACACCCACTTCGATCAGCTGGCTGCGCGCACCGGCCCGGATGGCGCACGCTACGAATTCACTCACGATACTGAGCTCCGCCTCGTCAGCGTCACCAACCCGCAAGGACTGACCTGGAGGTATCGCTACGACGCCGCGGGCAGACTCACGTCCGAGACCGATTTCGATGACCGCACGCAGACCTACACCTACGACGCCGCGGGCCGTCTGACCAGCCGTACGAACGCCCTCGGCCAGAGCGTGCGCTACGAACGCAATGCGCTCGGACAGATGGTCAGCAAAGACGCTGACGGGCGCGTCACCACCTACGAATACGCTCCATCCGGCCAGTTGGTACACGCGGCCGGACCGGAGACCTCCGTTTCGGTGAGCCTGGACGAGAACGGCTTGCGCCGGTCCGAGACGGTCAATGGCCGCACCATGACTTACGCATACGACGAGTTGGGGCGTAGGTCACGACGTACCACTCCGACCGGCGCAACAAGTACGTGGTGTTACGACGCCGCAGGGCAACTGGCCAACCGGCTCGCGGCCGGTCACCCACTCGTCTACGAGCGGGACGACACCGGCAGGGAAATCGTTCGCAGGGTGGCCGGAACCCTCACATTGGAGAACACCTTCGATGCGATGGGACGACTGGCCCGGCAGGACGTGTTGGGTCCGAATTCAGTAGCGATCCAGACCCGAGAATATGCCTATCGCCGGGACGGACTCCTGACTGCTGTGACGGATCCCTACGGTGACACCCGTCGATTCACGTTGGACGCCGTCGGCCGCGTCACCGCCGTCCGAGCCAGGGGGTGGACGGAAAATTACGCCTATGACGAGTCCGGTAACCAGACGGAGGCATCATGGCCCGTCTCCCACGCCGGGCACGAAGCCACGGGCGACCGCGTCTACCAGGGGACCCGCATCTCCCGAGCGGGACGTGTTCAGTACCGACATGATGACCAGGGTCGAGTCATCGAGCGCCGAAAGAGGCATCTGTCCGGGAAGTCCGCAAGTTGGAAGTACACCTGGGATGCAGAAGACCGTTTGACGGAGGTGACTCTCCCTGACGGCACACGATGGTGCTACCAGTACGACCCCCTCGGTCGCCGCACCGCCAAGCGGCAACTGGCGATCGATGGTCGCAGCGTCATGGAGGAGGTTCTCTTCACATGGGACGGCCACACACTCTGCGAACAAACGTCGGCGGCAGCGACACGCGCCCACTCCGTGAGTATCACCTGGGACTATGACGGCCGGCGCCCCATCACCCAAGCGGAACGCATCCTCGCCACGGGCTCTGACACGCCGCAAGAGGTGGTGGACGAACGCTTCTTCGCCATCGTCACCGATCTGGTCGGTACTCCGACCGAGCTGATCGACCAAAAAGGCGAGATTGCTTGGCGTACACGAACAACACTGTGGGGCGCCACTACCTGGAACCGCGACGCCACCGCTTACACCCCCCTCCGCTTCCCCGGCCAGTACTACGACCAAGAATCAGGCCTTCACCACAACTACTTCCGGAACTACGATCCCGAAACCGCTCGCTACCTAACCCCCGACCCGCTGGGCCTTGCGCCCTCACCAAACCCTGTCACCTATGTACACAACCCTCACACGTGGATTGATCCGCTCGGCCTCACGCCGGGCTGCGGCGAGCCCGTCGGCCGAACCCTGGACGAGGCCAAAGCGAAAGCGCTCAAGGATGCCGGCATCCCGGAAGGCGCAGAGCCACTTGAAGTGAATACTCATGTACCTGCGACGACGCCTGAGTGGCAGGGATCCAAGCAGCTCATGACCGATGACTACAAGCCGATCACTTACAGGGAGGAAGTTTACGAACACCCGAACGGCCAGGATCTAGTAGTCTTCCAGGACCATTGGTTCGGCCATCAAAAGCCCGGCGAAGCTGGATACCAAGGACCACACGTCCATGTACGCCCCTTCGACGACACGAGAAATGGCCAGATACCGGGATGCGAGGAGCATTACTACTATGACCTATAGCCGATATCTGATGAACCCGGAAAAAATCTCGGCCTTGTTTGGTGAAATCCCCGAAGTAACGGAGACTCGCCTACGGTCGATCAACCTCAATTGGCGCGGCCCCACGGTCACACTGCGAGTCGATCTCCCTGGATTTCCGCAGCGCGCCCCCCAGGAATGGATTGACGCCGGGATGGATACTGTGCAGTGTCACTTCCAATTCCTGGCAGTACACAATCTGTCACTTCGACGATGGGATCCTCCGACCGACGCACGGTTCGAAACCGAACGCCTGACAGTGCGACAGGGCATGCACGTCAGCGCCGTCGGGACCGGAGTCGATCTGTCCTTCGACAGCAGCGACTCCGTACTGGTCGGCCATCTGAGCGCCTTCCGCAGTCACCCCGACGGCTCGGACGACGGGCCTCACATGTATGTGAGCAGGGTCGATTCCCGTCGACACACCTCACTCCCCCAGACTGACGAAAAGACCTTTTATGAGCGACTCTGACTGGCACCGTTGTCTCCACAGCGTCGACAAGCTGGCGGCGTTGTACAGCCACCTCCCCGCACTGGAGCAGTGCAAGCTCATGTACGTGCACATTGACGAGAGGGAGGACTCGGTGACCCTGGGGTTCAGCACACAAGCCATGCCGACCAATCCCCCCCCAGAGTGGATGGGCACAGAATTCAATACCGTCGAATTTTACGTACGCTGCTCGCAGGTAGCCGAGCTCAAGGTTGCAGGCTGGGACTCCACGCAGGCCATGCATGTCGAGTTCAGTAGGGACGCACAGGGCTGGACCAGGATCGGGCTCGGAGCTTCCGGCTCCGGCATCGCATTTCGGTCTCCTTCAGTCATCGTCACCAAAACACGTAGTTACCTAGCGACGGCCGCCCCCTGATGAGCAAACAGATACGAACTCGAGATCAACTGGAGCACTAGCTCGTGGACGTCAACCCTGTCGGCTTCTCGCTATCCGTTCCCGAATCTTGGTGGGAGTTCGGCATTCGCCCTGAAGGCCGGGAGGCAACCGTTCGTGGCTTGGTGGACGAACGCGTCAAGAGACACCGGAGATCGCACCATACCGCGCAGAGTTGAGCACCATGCTCCGCAAGATGGCCAAGGACGCCTACGACTCCGGTGCGATCTACCTGGGCTGCATGGCCGAGAACTTCGACGGCGTCCCGCTCTCCGCCACCGTCACCGTCACCGTGCTCGGCGCGAAGAACAAGCAGGGCGTCGCCCTGTCCACCGACCCCCGCGCCATAGCCGAGAACCTGCGCACGATCACCCCTCGCCGCGACGGAGACGCCTGGCGCAAGGTCACCACTGTGGACATCCCGGACGTGGGCGCGGCCGCGCGGACGTACGGCGTCGAGGACGTGCCCGTGGCCCAAGGCGACAGTCGTACGCTGCGCATGGTGCTGACCCAGACGTACATTCCCGTCCCGGGAACCAGCGACCAGGTCGTCCTCGTCTCCGGGGCCAGCCCGGTGCTGGATCTCGCCGAGGCGTTCCACGACATCTTCGACGCGGTCACCAGCACCTTCCGTTTCGTCTGACAGTTGGGGGCTTCGGGCCATGGGCAAGGGCAAGAGCGACCTCGCGCTGCCGCTCTCCGAGATGGAGGACTACGGGCGCCGGCTGCGGTCGCTGAAGACGCGGCTGAACCACACCAAGAAGCTCTTCGAGTCGTACAAGGACGACATCGGCGACGGCAGCGTCAACGACGCCCTCGGCGACTTCGAGTCCAACTGGGAGGACGGCCGCGAGGACATCACCCAGCAGCTCGACGCCCTCGCCGACATGTCGGACGCCGTGGTCCGGGAGTTCAAGAAGCTCGACGACGACCTCACCAAGAAGGTCAGCGGCTCCGTCAAGACGGAGGACGAGCGGGGAGGGAAGAGTGGCAAGGGCGGTGGCGAGAAGTAGGTCCGTTCGCGTACATCGGCTGACGAACTGAACTGACCTGAGGAGCCCTCAGTGGCCATGGAACTCGCCCGGGGCGGACGGACGGTCCGCTCTGTCGGCTTCTTCACCGAACTCGCGCCCGGTTGGGGGTTTCCGGCCGAGGGCTCCCTCGCGGAAGCGGTGAGGGAGTTCGGGGAAGCGGACGACAGCCGAGTCGTCTCGTACCTTCGGGGAGGTACCTGGATCTGGGCCGAGATGGGGGCGGAACGCGACGTGCTGGACCCCGAGGGCCCGACGCTGGTCAGCGCCGGGTCGCTCTGCACGGACGGGGCCTGGGTCTGGCGGGAGGACCTGTCGTACTACCTGGCCACGTAACACCTGGCGCTGCCCGACGCCTTCGTCGCTCGGGTCCGGGAGCTGGCCTATTCGCCTCCGGTGGTCCCGGAGAGCCGGCTCTTCGAGATAGCGACCCGGAATCTCGGGATATCCATGGACCAGGCGTAGTCGCTCGGCTTGATGGCCTGACCCCTCAGCGGTTCACGGACTGGATCTCCTGCACCGTCACGTCCTGCGTGGCGCCGAACGTGCCGTCCGGGAGGTCGCCGCCCTCGCCCGTGGTGCTGGTCCACGAGATCTTCCAGGTGACGGTCGCCTGCAAGGCGTACGCGCCGTCGGAGCCGGAGGCTCGGAGGTAGGTGACGCCGCAGGGCGGGGTGTCGTTCGCCTTGCCGTCCGCGTACGGCTCGCCGATGCTGCCGTCGGCGTTGATCTGGCAGTCCCCGGAGGCTGGATACGTCTGGGCGTCGCTCGTGCCCGGGTCGATGTGGAGGGAGACGGGCTCGGCGGTGGTGGTGGCGGACAGTCCCGTACCGGGGAGGCTCGCGGTGACGGAGATCTTCTTGAACTTGGCCTTGTCGAGCCAGATCCAGGTGGGGAGGTTCACCTTCGTGGCTCCGGCCGGCTTCATTTCGATTTCCGTGCCGGGGACCGGGAGTTCGTCGTAGGCGTACTCGGCGAGGACTTGGGGAGTCACAGCGAGGGGCTCGTCGGGTGTTGCGCCGTTGTCCACCCAGAACGGGGGCTTGTCGCAGGCGCTGGCCTCGGGATCGTCCTTGCGATTGGGGTTGACCGCGGCTGCCCAGAACATACCCTCACCCTGCTTGTCGAGGTTGTAGTCCTTGTACGGGTGGCCGTTCTTGTACCGCTGGTCCAGCAGGTCGCCGACGAGTTCCCCGACGCCGCCGATGAGCGGCAGTCCGTCCAGGCCACGCCACAACTTGACGGTCTCCTGGATCTCCTTGGGAGAGAAGGCGGGTTCATACCAGCAAGCGGGGGGCGTCCAGTTCGTGTCGGCGGACGAGAGCGTGCCGGTCTCGGTGGTGTTACTGCTGCCGTTGACCGTTGTCTGCACCTTGGTCTGGACGTACATGGTGCGGCCGCTGCGGCCGCCGTCGGCGTCCTTGCTCTCACCGCTCGTGGTGGTGCGGTCGGCCCAGGCGAGGGGCGCAGCCTGCAAGGTGAGCAGCAGTGCGACGGCCGTGCTCAGAATGGTCGACCTTGCGATGCGGTTCACGGCTGGCAGACCTCGCTTCCGCGCTCGGAGGTGCTCTTGGTCGTCTGCCAGACCCCCTTGTCGTTCTTCCTCAGGCGGTCGTTGTAGAGGACGTACGAGTCCTTGCTCGCCTCGGTCACGTTGACCTTGCCGGTCTTGACGTCCTTGGTGTAGCCCTTGGACTCGTCCGCGCAGTAGACCAGCCCGGCCGAGCCGTCCTTGCTGAAGCTCACCTTGCGATCGAAATAGCGGACCGTCCCCGTGACCGTGACACCGTCCTTGACGAAGCCACTGATCCACTCCACGGAGCCGAGGTAGGCCGAGTCCTTGCTGTAGAAGGCCACCGCCTCGGACTTGGGGTCCTGCTTACCGATCGCCTCGTCGATGGAACGTAGGTACTCCGCGTTGTCCTTCAGTACGGCGTCCGCCTTGGCGTCCCCTGTCGTCTCCGGTGCGAAGACCAGGCTGTCGCCCTCCGGCAGGCTCACCTCCGGACGGTCGACGCCGTCCTCGCTCGCCGACGGCGACGGTGACGCGGACGCCGAAGCCCCCGTGTCCGCCCCCGCGATCTCGTCCTTGCCGGAGTCCTCGGAGTCCGAGCCTCCGCAGCCGGAGAGGAGCAGGGTGACCGCTGCCGTCAGGGCGGCGGCGGCGATGGTCGGGCGTGTGCGCATGGGAGTCGTACCTCCGTTGGTGGGGGGATGGAAGCGAGGGGCGGAAGCGGGAGCGGCGTGCGGTCAGCCCACCTCGTTCTCCGCCACCGCCTGCCCGTGGACGACCACGTCGCCGCCGTAGAACAGCCCCGTGAAGACCGGGGAGTAGGTGAGCTGGACCTCGACCTGCACCTGCGCGGCGTCGGCCACCACGCAGTGCGTCCCGGCGATGTCCGCGCCGGTCATGTTCATCTCGGCGGCGAAGGCTTTGACCCTCGCGTCGCAGTTCTCGTAGTTGATGGGGGCGGGGCCGCCCACGTCGTCGTAGAGCGCCTCGCGGTCGATGTCCTGGGCGGCGTAGCGGGCGGCCTGCTCGGCGATGTCCGCGGCGCGCTCCCGCTTGGAGATGGACATGCCGCCGTCGATGACGAAGGCCGAGAGGGCGAGGAAGACCAGTGCGAAGATGATCACCGCGCCGGCGCCCGAGCCGCGGTCGTCCAGGCGGGCGCGCAGGTGTGTCAGCCGGTCGCGTACGAGGGATCTCACGCCGTCCTCCGGTACGGATCCAGCGGGGAGCTGAAGGTCGCCGAGAGGGTGGTGGGGATGTCGAGGCCGATCATCGCCAGGCCGCGCACCTCGCAGCTGACCTCCACCGTGAAGAGGGTGTCGGGCTCGAAGCCCGCGCTCTTCTGGACGACGGAGACCGGGCCGGAGCAGACGTCCGCGAGGTTGGCCTCGGCGGCCCGCTTCGCCTCGGCGATCGCCGTGCCGTGGTCCTTCTGGATCGAGCCCGCGCGGGCCGCGTCCCGGGCCGCGCCGTCGAGCGCGCCGCGACCGTCGACCAGCTGGCCGAAACCGACCAGGACGAGGATGAACAGGATCATCACCGGGGCGAGGATGACCACCTCGATGGTGGACAGGCCGGCATCGTCCGCCGACGCCGGACGTCCGCCGTCCGTCGACACCGGACGGCGGTCTTCGAGCGCCGTCGGTACGAGGGTCCGCAGGGAGGCCCGCATCTAGTTCCCCCCGTCCTCGACGAAGCGCTCCACCGGGCCCATCGACTCCGCGTGCACCGTCAGGTCCAGCCCCGGGAACACCGTCGGGATGCGGGCCGTGATCTCCACGCCGACCGTGTCCTGTTCCGGCTGGAGCATCTTCACGTCGGGCGCGATGACGAGCTGCGGGCCCAGTTGGCTGATGTAGCTGTCGACCACGTTCCGCGCCTCGCCGCGCCAGCCGCCGGGCTGGGCGTCGGCCGTCGCGCGGGCCTTGCGGGCACCGGCCTGGGCCGCCGCCTGTGCCACGTGGTCGGCGAAGAAGTACAGCCCGAACTGCACCGTCGCGAAGATCATGAAGAACAGGACCGGGGTGAGCAGGACGAACTCGATCGCGGTCATGCCGGAATCGCCGCGGGTGGCCGCCGCCTCACGCGCGGCCGACACCCTGTGGCGCACCCGTCTCAGCATGCCTCCCGGCATCCCCCGCCCCGGCATCCCCGGCATCCCGTCATCCCCGTTCGTCGCGTCGTGCGATCAGCAGGTGCTGCCCGCGTCCGCGCCCTTGATGCAGTCGCCGACCTTGTTGGCGCCCTCGCTCAGGGCGGCGTTGATGATGGCGGCCACCACGCCGACGATCGCCACGACGACCGCCGAGATGATGACCCACTCGACGGCGGACGCGCCGCGGTCCAGTTCGCCGGAGCGAGCGCGGTCCACGCGGGCCCGCAGGAAGGTGATCAGGAAGTCCACGGGCACGATGCCCGTTGTGCCGGTGCGGAAGTTCCGTCCGTTCATGGTGGGTTCTGTCCTCTCGTATCAGTTTCTGGAAGCGAAGCCGCTCGGGGGCCTCTGGAGCGTTGTGCAGCCCCTGGAGCCTCCGGAGCCGATAAGCCGCGTCACACCTGAAACACCCGCATCGCCGCCGGGTAGATCAGGAACACCAGGAACCCGGCGCACAGCAGGAGCTGGGCCACGAGCATCGACTGGGACTTCTCGCCCGCGCTGCCCTCGATCTCGGCGAGTTCGCGGTGCCGCATGGTCTCGGCGCGGGAGGCGAGGGACTCGCGGACCTTGGCGCCGTCGTCGGCCACCAGGGCGAGGGAGGCGGAGAGGTCCTTCAGCTCCTCGACGCCCAGGTCCTCGCCGAGCTGCCCCAGCGCCTGCCACTGGCTGATGCCGGTGATGCGGGCGTCGGCCAGGGCGTTGCGGATGCGGTGGGTGGCCCAGCCGTCGGACACCTCCGCCGCCGCCATCAGCGCCTCGGGCAGACCCCGGCCGCCGGCCAGGCTCATCGAGACCAGGTCCAGGTACGCGCCGATCACGCGCCGTAGGTCACGGCGCTTCTCGGCGGCGTCCCGGCGTACCTCCAGGTCGGGGAGGAAGAAGAAGATCACGGCGCAGAGCAGGGCCAGCCAGACGGGGATGACGGGGCTGTCGCCGAAGCCGAGGGTCCACACGATCGCGAACAGGAACGGCCCGAAGAACAGGCCGCCCACCGCCAGCAGCGCCTTGGTCGCCAGGAACTTCTCCCAGCTGCGGTCCAGCACCGCCAGGTCCGCGCGCAGCGAGCGCTGCTCCCAGCCCTGCTGCAGGTACAGCTCCGCGACGCGGGCGCCGACCTGGGCGCGCAGGGTGCCGAAGCGGCCGGTGTCGTTCGCCGTGCGCGACGACGAGGCGTACGCCGTCCCGCGGGCCCGCATCGCGTCGATGCGGGCGACCTGCTGGATCGGGCTGCGCCTGCTCGGCATCAGGGCGCGGACCAGGGCGTAGATGCCCAGGCCGATGACCGCGCCGACCAGGACCGGCATCGTCAGGTTCATCGTCGTACCCCCTCGTCCCCAGACGCCTGCGACGGCTGGGACGGTTGCGGCAGGCGCTGCGCGGTCTGGGCCATCGGGTGAGCGGTGCCCTGCGCCGGCTGGCCCGGCGTGCGGGGGCGCACGAACTGGACGTCCGAGCCGTCCCGGACCAGGAAGCGCTCCGGGGTCTCGATGGTCGACAGCTTGCGCAGCCACCAGAAGCCCAGCGCGAACAGCCCGCACACGCAGGCCAGGACGAGCTGGCCGACGGGCGAGCCGTACGGCTCGACGAAGTCCCGGTTGAAGATGGACAGACCGAGGACGAACAGCACCGACACCGCCACGACGATCTGCACCGAGCGGCGGGTCGAGGCGCGCTGGGCCATCACGCGCTGGCGCATGTCGACCTCCTCGCGCGCCGACTTGGCGAGCGCGCCGAGAACCTGCCGCAGACCCGGGCCGCGCAGCCGCGCGTTGAGGATCAGGGCGGCGACGATGATGTCCGCGGACGCGTCGTCGATCTCGTCGGCGAGGTGCTGGAGCGCGTCGGGCAGCGGGGTGCGCGAGCGCAGCCGGTCGACCAGGGCGTCCAGGTGCGGGCGGAGCACGGGCGCGGCGGCGCGGGCGGAGGCGGGGATGGCCTGCTCGAGGCCGACGGCGCCGGCGATGGTGTCGCGCAGGGACTCGGTCCAGGAGGCCAGGGCCTCCACCCGCTTCATGGCGGCGCGTTCCTCGGCGGCACCGCCGAAGAGGCGGTCCCAGAAGAAGACGAGGACGCCGGCGGCGATGCCCAGCACCGCCCAGCGGGTGACGAGGAGGACGACGAGGCCGACGATGGCCGCGAGGGAACCGCGCTGACCCGCCCAGCGGATCAGCTCGTTGGCCCGCTCGGTGGCCTGGCGCTTCTCGTGCTCGGGCTTGGCGGGCAGGCCGCGTACGGCGAGCAGGAGCAGCGCGATGCCGCCGCCGACGGCGACGCCGCAGCCGAGCGCGTACAGGACGGTGGTGGAGAACAGGCCGCCCATGGAGCCGAGGGAGTCGAGCGCGGCGAGCGTGGTGCCCGCGGTGTCTGTGGTGACTGTGGTGCCTGTGGTCTGCGTGGCCATGTCCCTCACCCCCACGTTCCGTTGGGCCGGTAGCCGTAGGCGATGAGTTCCTCCAGGCAGGCTATGGGGGCGTGCGGGACGACCCGGCCGTCGGGGGCCTCGGCGAAGACCTCGCTGGAGAGCACGCGTCCGTCGACGCCGTTCACCTCGCGGACGGAGGTGACCATGCGCTGGAGTCGCCCGCCGCTGAGGAAGTTGTTGCGCCGCTGGATGAAGACGACGAAGTTGACGGCGCCGGCCACCAGCATCTGGCTGGCCTCGATCGGCAGCCGTTCGGCGGCCTGGAGGGCGTACGTCGAGATGCGGTTGAAGACCTCGTGCGAGCTGTTGGCGTGGATCGTGGAGAGGGAGCCGTCGTTGCCCTGCGACATCGCGTTGAGCATGGTCACGATCTCGTCGCCGAGCACCTCACCGACGATGACGCGGGAGGGGTTCATACGGAGGGACCGGCGGACCAGCTCCGCCATGCTGATGGCGCCCTGACCCTCGGAGTTCGGCAGCCGCTCCTCGAAGGCGACGACGTTGGGGTGCAGGTCGGGGAAGGTGTCGAGGCCCAGCTCCAGCGCCCGCTCCACGGTGATCAGACGCTCGTTGGGCGGGATCTCGTTGGCGAGGGCACGCAGCAGCGTCGTCTTTCCGGCGTTGGTCGCGCCCGCGATCATGATGTTCTTGCGGGCCCGGACCGCGCAGGCCAGGAAGTGGCCCAGCTCGGGGGTGAGGGTGCCGTTGCCGACCAGGTCGGAGATGAAGACCTTGCCCATGCGGGCGCGGCGGATGGAGAGCGCGGGGCGCCGGGCGACGTCCATGACCGCCGACAGACGCGAACCGTCCGGCAGCCGCAGGTCCAGCTGCGGGTTGGCGGAGTCGAACGGGCGGGACGACAGACCCGAGTAGGCACCGAGGATCTGGATCAGCTCGATCAGCTCCTCGTCGGTCTCGGCGACCGGCTCGCCGCGCTCCTCCCGTCCGTCGGAGTAGCCGACGAAGACCTGGTCGCAGCCGTTGATGTCGATGTTCTCGACCTCGGGGTCGTCCAGCAGCGGCTGGAGCCGCCCGACGCCGAACAGCGCGGCGTGCACGGCGGCGGCGTACGCCTCCTCCGTCTCCGCGTCCAGCGGTGTGCGCCCGGCGTTGATCTCGGCGCGGGCGTACTCCTCCAGGATCTGCGCGATCACGGCGCGCGCGTACTGCCGCTCGTCCTCGGTGGACATCGGCGTGACGCCGCTGATCTGGTCCTGGCGGCGCTGCTCGGCGATGCGGTCGCCGGCGTCCTGCCGGAACCGCTTGACCAACGAGTGGTCGACAGCGGTCATCGGCCGGCCCCCGCGTGGCCGTTCATGTCGGTGCCGGCGGGGCCGGTGGGCATGGACCAGGCGGCGCCGAACTGCTGGTACAGGTCCGAGGTGACCTTGCGGGCGGAGCGGATGAGCAGCGACTTCTCCAGCCGGCCGCGCCGGCGTCCGGCCAGTTGCTCGGCGCCGGCCGGGTCGTCGGCGATGGTGCCGACCACGCGGGCGCCGGTCTGGGCGGCCACCAGCATGTCGTTCACCTGGCCCGACAGCTTGGCGGCGTTGTTGGTGTCGGCGACCAAGACGACGCCGATCAGCGGCATGCCGAGGCTCGCGGCGCCGCGCGGGCCGCCGTGCAGCTTGTTGCCGAGGGCGGCGGCGCGGTCGCGGACGCGGGCGATGGCCTCCGGCTCGGTGCGGGAGAGCAGGAGGACCAACGCGGCGTGCGGGAACAGCTCGGTCGCCGGGGAGTCGCCGCTGATGCGGCCGCAGTCGGCGATGACGTCGGCGGGCGCGTTCGGGGAGTCGCCGAGGGAGGCGAAGGCCCGGCCCAGGGTCGGCCACAGGCCCGCGAGACCGGCGGCCTGCTCGGAGATGCCGAGACCGACGAGGACCTCGAGGCCGCCGCTGAGGGGCTGTACGTGGTCCCAGAGCTGGTCGGGGACGAGGCCGCGGCGCGCGGTCGCGGCGATCGACAGCATGCCGGTGTTGGGGTTGAGCGGCCCGCCGTGCGCGGCGGCGGACCGGTACACCAGATCGCCGCCGGCCGGGTCGGTCTCGGCCAGCAGGACGCGGCGCGGCCAGACCGCCGCGAGGGCGACGGCCGCGGTGGTGACGCCGGGGGAACCCTTGTCGGCGGCGAGGGCGATGAGGGCCATGGGTGGTGTGGTCGCCTTCTACTTGCCGGGGACCAGAACGAGGGCCACCTCGCCCGCGGACGCGGCCTGCGCCACGGCGGGGGCGTCGGCGGCGTCGACGGTCAGGGTGTAGGCCTTGTTGGTGCCGCTGATGCCGTCGCCGCCGCTCGCCGGGGCGGACTCGACCACGGCGCGCTCGACCAGCAGGGAGTTGTCGGCACCGGAGGAGCCGGACGACCCGGACGAGCTGCCCTGGTCGGTGCTGGATGCCCTGGTGCCGACCCGGTAGACGGCGACGTTGTCGCCCTCGCCCAGCCCGGCCGGGTACTGGCCCTCCTTGAGGGACACGCCGACCGTCGCCTTGCCCTGCTCCATGGCGGACTTCTTGGCGAACATCTGGCCGACCACGACGGTGCCCTTGTAGATGGTGGACTTGGCCTGGAGCTTCATGAGACCCGCGCGCTGTTCCCACGGCACGAAGTCCGCACCGGAGTCGTCGTTCACCATGACGACCTTGATGTTGTCCTCGCTGATCGAGTCACCGGCCTTGACGTCCGCCGTCACCTGGATCGCCTCGACCCGGTCCCCGGCCCTGAGCACCAGCATGGTCGCGCCCAACGCGCCCAGCAGGATGAGCAGGACCGCCAGCGCGGCCAGCGCGGGTTTACGCTCGCGAGGAGGGCTGGGAAGCCGGTCGCCGACCGACTGCTGAGCCGGAGCCGCGGAACGTCCCGCGCCCGCCCCCGTACGCTCCTGGATCTTCACGCAACCGCTCCCCGTACACCCAAGAAATTGTCTGCCGCGTACTCGCTCGAGCAGCGTCCACCGCTCAAGTAAGCGCGATCGTCTCCAAATTCGGACACTTCACGCGTGTCCGCCCGACCGGTGGCGTCCCGGGACAACCCCTGACGCACCCGCCTGACCTGGGCGAATAGCCAGCAGCGAGGCGGGTGTCAAGCCATCGCACCGTATCAGCCGCACATAAGCCCCTCAAGGCACGCCCGCCCCCTCACCCCTCACCCCCACCACCGTTACCCGTCTGCAACTTCGCGCCGCCACAGCCCCGTTGAAAGCCGCCCCACAGTCACCCGTCCCGACTGTGCGCGCGCGAATCCCCACCCGTCCCGGACGAACACCGTCCGCGTGCTGTTCGTCACGCTGCGGCCATGATGCCTGCACGATTCACTCACGAGAGCCCACCCGGCCCGTGCCATGATCTTCGCTCGGACTGATGAAGGACTGGACGGCACAGGGGGGAAGACCATGGACCTGCTTCCGGTGAACGGAGCGGCGCTGGCCGACGACCCACGGGCCCTGGAGGCGGTCCGCGCCGTCGGCCTGCGGTACGGCTTCGACTACACCGACGACGCGGCGGTGACCGCGCTCCTCGCCGAGCGGAAGCGCGCCCTGGAGGCGGAGCAGCGGCAGCCGGCGGCGTGGTTGGGGGTGCTGGCGCTGACGGCCGGCCTGCTCCTGCCGTTCGTCGTTCCGATGGTCCCGGCGCTGACCGACCGTCTCTTCGCCGCACTCGGCGCCGCCGGGTGCCTGCTCGTTGTCGGCGTGGCGTTGGTCGTACACGCGCGCACCCGCTGGAAGCGCGCGCTGACCCGGGGGCCGCTCGCCGGCTACCGCGAGGTGCTCGGCCTGGCCCGCGCGCACGGCGTTCCGCTGACCCACGTACCGGCGTGGCTGGAGGGCCGGTCGTCGACCGGAGGCGGCAAGGGCGCGGCGCCGATTCCGACGTACGCGACGGTCGAGCCGCTGCCGGATACGCCCCCGTCCCACGCGACGGGCGCCCCCTCCACCACACCGGTCGCCGCGTCCGCCAGCGCGCCGAGTGCCGCGTCCGCCGCCGCACCCGTGGCGGTGCCGCCGAAGCCCGAGGCCGTCAGGTCGTACGAGACGATGGCGGACGTCGGCGGCTGGCACGACGAGACGGGCTGCCTGCTGTTCCTGGCCGGCGGGGGTGGCGCGATATGGGCCGCGACCTCGGCCGAACCCGTCGGCTACGGCGCCCTCCTCCTGGTCCCCCTCGCCGGTTACGTCTGGTTGATCGGCCGTCGGCAGGGCCGGGAGAAGGAGCGGTTGCGGGAGGCGGCGCTGGCCTACGTCCGCGAGGTCGCGGCAGCGCAGGCGGCCGGGGCCAAGGTGCCCGAACTCTCCCCCGAGCTGCGGAAACTCGCAGAGACACAAGACGTCTGACCAACAGTCTCTCCCCCACTCACAAGACGTCTGCCCCCCACATCGAGGAGCCCCCCATGAAGCGTGCCGCCCCGGCCGCCCTCGCCGTCCTGTCCACTCTCTGCCTCGCCTCGCTCACCGCCTGCGGCGGGGACTCCGGTTCGGAGGCGGACTCGGCGGGCGAACCGGCGGCGACCGCCTCGGAGCAGGCCCGGGAGAAGCAGCAGTCGCCGGAGGACCGGCTGAAGCAGATGGTGATCACCGAGGCGGACGTCTCCGGCATGAACGTGTCCGACGCGGACGTGGTGAGTTCCGACAACAGCGAGTTCGCCTTCGCCAAGTCCCCGCAAGAGGTCACGGTCGAGAAGCCCGTCTGCGCCCCGCTGGCCTACGCCATGAACCAGCTCCCCCTCGGCGAGCCGCAAGCCGACGTCACGCGTTCCCTCAGCTCGTCGCCCAGCGAGCCCTTCACCTACGTGATGCTCACGGCGTACGAGCCCGGCAAGGCCGCCTCCGCCCTGGCCGGCCTGTCCGAGGCCGTGGACGCCTGCACCGGCGGTTTCACCGCCAAGGCCAACGGCAACACCAGCGCCTACGACTCCGTGACCGCCGAGCAGCCCGTGGCGGAGGCCGGTGACCAGTCGCTCGCCTTCCGGTCGACCCTGACCTTCCGGGGCGCCACTCACACCGTGCACGGCCAGGCGGTTCGCAGCGGTGACGTCGTCGCCGTGTACTTCTCCGTCGACGGCCTGGCCATCGCGAACGCGCGGCCGAGCGACGCGAAGCTGCCCGCCGCGGTCGTGAAGGCCCAGAACGCCAAGCTCGGCTGAGAAACGCCGGTTTCGCAGCGGCGAAGCCGTCAGTACAGTGCCGCGGGCGGATGCACGAACGAGGACGGGGGCACGGGGCAGTGCGAGCGGTGAGCACACTCATGACGGACGAACGACCGCCGGCCACCGGCGCCGAAGTCGGCGTGCTCCGCCTGCTGCTCACCCTCTGCGGCCTCACCGCGCTGCTCCTCACCTCCGCGACCCTGGCACCCGCCCCGGCCCGAGCCGCCGACGCCCCCGCAGCGAACCGGCCGCCCGCCCAGGCCGCCTACCTGGCCGACCGCCTCCGCGAGAACCCGGTCCACATCACCGACCAGCTCCCCCGCGAGGTCCCGCGCTCCATGGCGCCCGACTTCGCCCGGCTCGCCGAGCGCACCGGCGTACCGACGTACGTGCTGGTGCTGCCGCACCAGGGCGGCTCCGACGAGGATCTGCTGGGCGCGGTGCACGACCGGCTCGGACGTGACGGGCTCTTCGTGCTCCTCGACGAATCGGGAGTGAGCCAGGCGGCGGCCTACGGCGTGAGCGCCCCCGCGGAGGCGGCCCGGACGACCACCACCTTCGAACTTCCCTATGACGCGGGCCCGCTGCGCAGCTTCGAACTCTTCGTGGACGTCGTGGCGCAAGGCACCGGGAGGGCCGAGGCGCGGGCGGACGCGGCCCGCGAGAAGTACCGGGACGGCAACGAGCCGGAGGACATGTACATCGGCCCGTCCGACCGCCGGAACCAGTCCTTCGTCACGGGCATCGCGCTCACCGGCGTACCGCTGACGATCCTGCTGGTGGCGTGGTACGTGCGTCGGGCGCGGCGCCGCTTCCCGCGCGCGGCGCCGCCTCGCCGGACGGCCGGCCGCACCACCCCGTCCGCGACCCGCCGCCACCCGACCGCCGCGACCCGACCGATGTGGCGGCGTCTGCTCGCCCCGGGTCTCGCCCTCGCCACCGCGGCCGCGATCGCCCTCACCGCTCCGCTCATCTTCGACCAGACGAAACGCGGCCCCGCTCCGTTGCCCACCAGCGGCGACATGACGGCTCGGGTCGAACGGGTCGCCAAGGGCCTGACCCAGGATCCGGTCTACGTCGACCCGGAAAGCCCACGAGTGCTGGACGAGGCCCGGCTGACCCGGCTGCACGACCGCATCGAGCGGTTCGCGCGCTCGGAGGGCGGCGGCCCGGTGTACGTCACCGTCGTGCCGCACCTGCCGGAGGACGAGTCCGCCGGGGACGAGGAACTGTTCGCGGCCGCGGTGCGGGCGCAGCTGAGCAAGGCGGACGGGTTCGGCGAAGCGAACGGCGTGTACGTCGTCGCCGATCCGCTGGACGGCTACCTCGACGTCTTCAACCACGGCCTGCGCCTGGAGAGCCTCCGCCTCCTCTTCGACCTCCCCGAATCCATCTCCTACGGCGACGACCGGGCGGACGAGGCCGACGACCACCTCCTGGGCGAGCGCCTCGACGCGCTCATGACCTACCTCGACAAGTCCCCGCGCACCGAGGAGCCGACCACCACCGGCGAGCCCGCGCGCGCCCTCAGCCCCGAGGCGGAGAACAGCCTCCCGCCGCTCTTCGCCACCGACTTCTGGCCGGGCCTGTTCGTCGGCGGCGTGGCCGCCCTGCTGCTGCTCGGCCTGGTGGCGGGCGTCCTGGGGATCGTCGCTGCGGTCCTGCGTCGGCGCACCCCGCCGGTGCTGCGGACGCAGGCGCTGAAGCTTGCGGCACCGAGCAAGCCGTCCGAGGCGTACCTGCGCCGTACAGCTGGTACGGAACTCTCGGCGGCGGCGGACGCCCTCGCAGAGACCAACGACGCCGGGTGGCAGGCTCTCGCCCTCGCCTGGGAACGCTTCGACGCCGCGATGTTCCTCGTCGACGGTGACATCGAAGGCCTGGGATCACCGGGTGGGCCGCGTACCGACCCGGCCACGCTCCTGGCCGTCATCGTCCTCGCCCGCGCGTCCCGCAACGCCCTCGACGGCGACACCAACGACCGCTGCTGCTCCGTCAACCCGCTCCACGGCCCCGCGGCCGGCCGCCGCCACGTCCGCGTCTCCGCCCAGGGCAACCGCAGGCGCATGCTCTCGCTCTGCCCCCTCTGCCTGGACGCGGCCACCGCCGCCCCGCACGAACTGCGCGAGCGCAAGCTGACCCTGCCGGGCAGCCCGGCGGGCACCCGGGTGCCGTACGACGAGGCGGAGGGCATTCCCCTGTCCGCGCTTCGCGACGGGATCAACCGCCTGGCGGACAAGGTCAGGGAGAATGCGCCTGCCGAGTGAGCTCCGGACCGCTGCCCCGCATCGCGTCTGACGCCGATCCGAGGAGAGACGAGAGCCCGGAGCCGATCACCGCTTACCGCCCGGCGGCAGCGCGGCGGCTCTTTCCCTTGCCCTTCTTGCGCAGCTTCCGCAGACGATCCCGCTCCCGCGCACGGCGCTCGTCGAGGACGGCGCGCCGCCGACGGTAGAAGAGCCAGCCCAGTCCACCCGTGACGGCGACGTACACGAGCACTGCCGGACCGGTCCCGGAGATGTACGCGCAACCTGACTCGTACGACCGGCAGTTCCTCCCCTGGAGGCCACTGACCAGAAACACGATCGGCGCCACCGCGGCCGCGCCGCACCCCACTCGGGCCACGACATCGGCCGCCCGCGACGCCCCACTCGTGCCGACCGCGTCGCCGAACCGGTCCGCGAGAAGACCGGCCCACCCGACGAGGCTGAGCAGCCCCAGCCCCGCCCCGACCGTCCAGGAGCCACCGGGCAGGTCATACACAACCGGCGCGATGTGCCGCGAGTACCACCGCGTGCCCCCGATGGCGAAGACCAGCACCGCTCCGCCCACCACGAGGCACCCCAGCAGCCCGACCACGTCCCGCTTCCGCAGCCGGACGACGTCGCCCTCTGTCTCTCCCGACACCCGCTCACCTCCCGTCATACGCCCGGTCCCATCGACTCTGCCGCACCCCGCCCCAGGTGCCCATCACCACGGCCACGGCGAACAGGGTCCCGAGGAACGCTCCGTCCGAGCCGCCGTGCGGATCGTCCGTCGGACTTGCGATGCCTGCGGGGTCGTACCGCACGCGCAGCCGGTCGCCCTTCGACACCCAGTCATGACAACCGTCGCCCTCGGAAAGCGAGGGTGTGATCTCACCGCCGTCGACCGCACGCAGGTCGCAATGGTTGGTGCCGCTGTCGTCCATGCGGACGACCACCGCCTCGGTCCACACACCCCGGTCCGCCAGCGCCACCTCATCACCCGCGGCCTTCCCGAAGATCCCCATGGCCACCCCGGCCATGAGCGGCACGATCAGCTGCCACGCCATCTTGCGCTGCCTGCGCGGCACCCGCCGCAGAAACAGCACCGGCACCAGCGACGAGGCCAGCGGCAGCACGAGGAACGCCAGGAGCAGCGCTGTCCCCCTCAAGGGAGCCGGCAGCGGAACAACCGGCCCCACCCAGGACAAGCCCAACGAGCCACCGGCGCATACGAGGCTGAACAGCAACCAGCGGACGACATCGGTACGCCACCAGACCGGCGCGGTCGGCTCATCCCTGGCTGTGCCCACTGCCACGTGCCCTCGCCCCTCCGTCACACCACCTGACCCGGGACACCCTAACGAGCGTGCTGCCGACGCCACTTTCTGTTGATGGCCGTGACCGGCCACAGATCCGGACACGGACCGGGCACGGACCGGGCACGGCAGACCGACCGATCGGCGATACGCCCGGCAATGTCCAGGTTCTCGACGAAGTTCGCGCTGGCGAAACCAGTGACCCCACTACTACCGTCAGACCTCTTGACCCACACTTTGTCTCACGGGGAGTCCACTGTGAAGCGCCGTTCCTTGCCCGTTGCCACCACGGTCGCTGCAACGGCAGCGCTGCTCCTGACCGCCTGCGGCGGCGGGGACGACGCATCCAAGGACGAGAAAATCGCCGGTGCGGACACCGGAAGCTCGTCCTCTGCCGCAGCGCCGAGCCCTACGGCGTCGGACCCGGCGAACCGTCCTGAGATCACTCTCCCGAAGGGCGTCGAGGACGTCTTCGAGAAGTGGGAGACGGGTGACACGGCCAAGGACGCCGTTCTCTCCGACGCCGCACGAGCGCAGACCGCGATGAACGACGCCATCACGCAGGGCAAGACGGACACGCCCGGTCTGACGTTCTACTACGAGGGCAAGGCGCTCACCACGTCCGTGAAGTGGGTGCAGAAGTGGCTCGACGCCGGGATCACCTACACCGGCACGACCCGGTACTTCGACCCCAAGGTCGAGCTCTTCGACGACAAGTCGGCCGGCGTCTCCTTCTGCGCCGATGAGACCAAGGCCTACAACAAGGATCGCAAGACCGGAAAGGTCGACAAGAGTCCGGCCTCGGCCGATTCCTACGTGCTGTACAACACCAGGCTGGAGAAGAACGAACAGGGTGTCTGGCAGACCACCGACGGCACCTCCGTCCGGGGGAGTGAGACATGCGTTCAGTGAGGAAGGGCGGCTTCCTGACGTCGGTGGCGGTGCTCGCCTGCGCCTGCGTCCTCGCCACGGCCGGCGATGCGGCCGCCAAGGACCCCGGCGGCTCCCAGTTCGATGTCGAAGGAAACAACGACAAGGACGGCGGCCGGACACTGGAGTCGCGCATCGTCTTCACCGGTGCCACCGGAGGGAGCGGAGGAGAAGCCTCCGGCACCTTCACGCCGGCTGCTGACTGGTCCCCACCCGCCTGCTGGTACGAGCCCAAGTGGACTCCGGACCAATTCGCCGACGAGTTCCGTGAACGCTGGGACATACCGCACGCGAGTGGAGTGGGAGAGGCGTACCGGCTCTCCCAGGACCACTACATCAACGGAAAGCCGTACGAGGACTTCAACAAGAAGGAAGCCGGCAAGGGCCTCTGGTGGGACGCGGTCCGGGACGAGACACGCGCCGAAGCAGGCGACCCGGCGGCCTTCGCCTGTGACACCAAGACGTTCTGGGTCGAGAACGGTGAGCCGCCGAACGTGGAGAACGCCGTCACCCCGGAGGTTCTCGCTCAACTCGCCTACGCACGGATCAAGGTCCCCGACACCGCGGTCACCCTGGCCCCCGCGAACGCGACGAAGGTCAACCTGCCCACCTGGGCATGGCTCGACAAGGCGAAGTTCGACGAGGTGTCGGTCACGGCCTCGCTCGACGTCGGAGGCGTGCACATCCAGGCGACCACCACCGCCAAGCCGGTCTCCCTCAAGATCGAACCCGGCACGCCCGACGCCGAGCTGTACCCCGCCTCCGGCGAGTGCACGATCAACGACGACGGTTCCATCGGAGAGCCCTACGCCACGGGCAAGGCGAACCAGGACCCGCCTTGTGGCATCAAGTACCTCCGCTCCTCCGGAGACAGCACCTTCGACCTGCAGGCCACGGTCACCTGGGAGGTCGCCTGGACCGGTTCCGGCGGCACGGGGGGTGACCTGCCGGACGGGACCTTCGGCACCACGCAGGCCGTCACTGTCCAAGAAATCCAGGCAGTCAATCGCTGATGAGCTGCACCTGCCTCGCGAAGCACCCCACAGTGACGACTCGTACCTGAGGCCGGCTGTGCCATCTGGAGCATGGCCAGCCGCATCCCGGAACCGTCCGCAGACGTATGCACGGCTGCGGACGGCGAAACCCCACGCCCCGCCCCCCCATGAGTCCGGCCGCTCGGCATGCCGACGCGGTGCAGGGCTCAGATGTCCACTGCCAACGTCTCCGCAATACTGTCTGCGGCTGTCTCCATCTCCTCCGACAATCCCGGCAGAGTCCACGACATGAGCATCATCAGCGCAGACTCGGCACCGGTCGGCAGAACCCCGTATGTCAGTGTTTCCATAAGGATCCCCGGGCGGCGCCGTGAACGAGTACCGGAGGCGAAGTTCTGTCTGATGCGCACGGCAGGGCCGATCGGCAGGTCAGCGCGGGAGATCTCCGGGGGACCGAAATCGTCGGCGCTGAAGGTCTCTGCCAGCCAGTCCAGAGTGATCTCAGGGACTGTGTCGTCGGGATAGATCAGGGAGACCTCCAGGATCGCGAGGGCAAAGTCGAAACCGTCGGGGTAAAGAGCGAAGGCGTGGACGGGTTCGCGACTTCGGCTGTCCTCGGCCCGGGACCGCAGATCCTTCCGCAGAGTCGCCTTGTCGATGTCGTAACCCGCTGCCCTGCTTCGATCCCGAAGCTCCACCGCAGTGGTCTTCGACCAGCCCCGGACATCGTCCGACGGCTCGACCGGGAGCGACACCCAGTCGGCCGGGAGCACGATGCCACAGCCGCTGATATCAGTCGCCATTGCCCTCACCGCCCATCCATGTCCAAGTCAGCCTCGGTCCCTGGACCGGAAATCGGTAGTCGAGGGTGAGCGGAGGCAGCGCTTGACAGGCCGACCCCCACGGTCACCGACCTGGGACCCATCTCAGAGAATGAGCCATGGCGTCACAGAGATTGCCCATGGGGCTTTCCGTACCACTCAGCGGGATGGAGAAGGCCAGGTGCAGGAAGCCCGCTTCGCCAGGGATCTGAACGTGATAGTCGATAGTGGTCACGGTTCGGATGCGTACCGTACGTCCTGCCGACATGTCGATCACGTCGACATCACACCCTGGACCCTTGCGTTCACTGAAGACGCTTGCGAATTCCTCCGCCGTCGGAGCCGCACCGCGACGAACCGGCGGCCACGAAATCAACAGGGATGCTGGTTCGAGGCCCGCTCCCCCGGGAACTTCTGTGCAGAGAAAGAACTCTAGCGCTCCGCGCGCCAGACCTTTCTCGACCATGTTGCGAAGACTGACCCAGACATTGCGGGACACATCAGAGGCAGTGCGGCTCCCGGCGAACTCTCGGTCCACATAGGTTTTCAACTGTCCCCGCCAGCGATCCTGCGTGAGGTCGACATGAAACCACTCGCGAGGAACAAGAATGCGGTAGTCCGACGGCGGGGTTTCGGGTGCGGACGCGGTCATGCCGCCACCTTGGGGGTTACGAGCATCACTCCGCCGGCATGGAACAGGTGGACACCCTCGAACCTGGGCTTCATCCAGGCATCACCATAGGGTTACCTGCATCGTCAAAGAACCGGACGCTCTTTACAACACCGGCGAACATGGACGAGAAGACGTCCCAGCCCTCTCGGTTCGGGGTGCTCATTTCCAGCGTCAACAGAGTGCCGTTGCTCAAGGGAACCTGAACCTGAATGAAGGACGTCCATACAGGCTCACCCTGCCCGGAAAGCGTCAGACTCCCGTCGAGGTTGGCCTTGCGTGTGCCGATGCAGGAGACCGCAGGACCGCAGGGCAGCTCTATCTCGCTGACTTGACCGATGTCGAGATGCCGCATTGCCGACCCGATAAAACCGACAGGCCTCAGGCCCGCACTTTCGTCGAGGTCAGAAAGGCACACGGTCACCGTGGCGGTGCATCGGGCACCCTCCACGTCCGTGATGACGAAGCCTGAATACTGGACCCCGGCCTCTACAAAGGAATCGTAATGAGCGGCCACCATCAGCGCCCACTCGAGCTGCATCTCAAAACTCGCCTCCGGCATGACCGTGCGGGCCAGCTCGACCAGGCGCTCGGCGGTCTCGTCCAGGTCCTCAGCGTCTACCGGAAATTCAAACATCCCTTCCGGCATGATCCATCGGACGTTGATCCCACTACCCACATTCGACGCCCCAATCTCTCTCTCCAACTCGGCAGCGGTCAACGCTCCCCCTCTTCGTCTGATTCAGCAAGAGCCGTTTGTCGATGAAAGTTGGCCGCGAAAGGATACGGTCCGTAGTGTGGATAATGGCTGGGCAGATCCACTCCGGCCCTACGCGCAGCGTGCGTCAACTCGCGATACTTGTGGGCACGGGCTCGCAAGTTCTGGCGAGACCTGTCCCCCCAGATCTTGACCGCACCGCGAACGAAGAAGAAGGCCAGGAGGAGAATAAGAAGCGATGCGACTGCGAGATATCCGCTTCTTGCCGCACTCGATTCCCAATATCTGGCCACTCCAGCCCAGTAAATGACCGCGAACAGGCCGATCACCGCGAGCGGGACCCCCCACCTCGCCCCGGTGGCAAACATCGCCTCTTCGTCGTCGTGCCGAGATCGGAGCATGCTCAGCACAGCCCGGTCATCAGTGAAGTCGAACAGGAGTTCCTGCGCCGCTGTCTGGGCACGCACCTTGACCTGTGGGTCCGCATAGAGAACCTCACCTGGTACGAGCCGCGAGACTGCCCCTCCTCGCCGGCCGATGAACTCCCACTCACCAAGCTCAGTGGAATCGTCCACAGATCCTCCCTGCGATCGCGTGATTCAATTGCAGCATTTTCGTTCATGCAGCCAAGGCTGCATGAAACGGCCCGGGGGAGGGAGCAGGTGGCGTCGTGACGGGCGACTCCGGCTGCTTGGGAGGCGCTGAGGGAGTGGGCCCCGGAGTGGGAGTGGGCGATTTCTCTCCCGCCGGAGGCACATACCCAGTTCTTTCGCCATTCTCCCCATCGAGAAACCGATTCAACGCGCTGGCGAAACCAATACCCTTCACGATTCCGGTGATCCGTCTGCCCTCGATGGGGATCATAGCGGCCGGAAGGCTGGGTACCTTGAGCTTGTTGCCCAGCTTGAGACCATAATCGAGGGTCTTATTAGTCAGCTTGACGCTGAACCCGTTAAGGAAGTTGTCTCCCACTCCACGTAGCGCTGCGCCTCCCTCAAAACCCTTTCCGAACCCCTTGAGCTTCGAGAGGCCTTTAAGTCCCTTGAGGGCCGTGAACCCCTTAAGGGCTCCCAGACCTGGAAGAACCCCGAGGAGGTCAGTTCCAAGCCTGAGCCAATCCACCTTCCCTCCACGAACTTTCATGTCATACGCGTGCCCTGCCAATGCCAATGCACTGGTAATCACCGCGAGAGTCGCAAGCGCGGGTACGAGGACCTGCAGAGGAGGAACGAAAGCGCAAATTACTGTCAGAATTGACAACGCCGCCGACAGGTTGGAAAGGCCGTCCGCCCAGTCGGCAAGGAGATTCATAAAACCCCCCGGGTCTCGGACGTCGTCATGATGCGCCACGTATCTGATCCGACGGGCCGCACGATCACCGGCGTCGTCATATATATCTCGCGCATCTTTCACATCTTTTCGTGCGCCGCCAATCCGCGAGAGGGCGTCAGCGCGTTTCTCTTTCCACCTTTCATATTCCGCACGATCCTTCTCCGGTATGTCACTGACCAGAGGGTATTTTTCGGTGAATTTCTTCACCTCACGATCAGCGATGTCGTGATCGGATTCTGCTTCTCTGTAGTCCTTCAGCGCTTTGTCGGCCTTGCGCTGAGCCCTGTAGAGCTCACCGGCGTATTCATTTGATTCACCATCGGCAACTTTAGTGCCCAGCGCCTTGGCCGCTTCGTCATAACGCTCAAAGGCTTTTTTGAGGCGATCGCCCGCTCCGTCGGCGATCTCATTGAACGCGCGTCCTGCGTCACTGTCCCAGCCGTCGACGGAAGACAGCGCTTTGATGGCACCAGCCTGCTCATCAATCATGTCTGCCATCTTCCGCAACTTCCTGCCCAGAGCCGCGACCTCCTCGGGATCTCCCGGTGTCGGGTCGTTGTCCCACAGGGGCGGCCAGTCACTGGAGCGCCTGCTCACTTCTTCCCCTTCCCTCGGGCCTCGGCGAGGGCCTTGGCCAGTTCGTGGTCGATGTCTTCGTAGCTCTTGGCTGCTGCGGCCGTGTACTCGGCGAGCTTCTCAAGTTCCTTCGCGAGCTTCTTGCGCGTCTTCTTCCAAGTACTGCCGAATTCGTCAAAAGCGTCCTTCAGGCCGCTATGACCCAGTTCATCCTCGTACTCATCGGCCGGGTTTCCGTGTTCTTCGAACTCGCGATGAATCTTTTTCAGACTCCGAGAGCAGTCCTTGATTATGTCCAGGTCGAATGCTGTTCTGTCGGCCATTGCTACCTCCAGCGTGAGACATGAGAGAATATGGCAGGGCACGGCCACGTACACAGCGCGGAGGGAAGTGACTTGTCCAGCAGCAAGGACCACCTGCTCCAGAGCCGCCTCGGCATCACCCCGGACGCCGGATCTTGGTGCGAGATCGGCAAAATTCCCAAGCCTCCCCCGGATGTCCATCGCAACGCCGGAAACGGAGCGCTCAGGCCGGGCTTCATCCGACCCCTGAGGTTGCTCACTCTCGTACTTGCTTCCCCGTTCCTACTCATTCTTGGTTTCCTGCTCCTGCTCGCTTCCGGTGAGGAGGTACTCAAGAAGTGGCTGGCCACTGGGGAGGAACGCGAACGTCTGCGTACCGAAGACCTCGACGCCAAGCGGCGAGACACCGCCATAGTCGAACTCGGCTTGAACCAGACCTTCGACGGAGACTGGAACGGCGCAGCCGGCCAGTTCCTACTGCGGTGGTATGGCCATTCCTCCCATCACAAGCGGTATGTCGCGCTCTCCGAGGGCCGGGTCCTACTGGCCGCTCCGCCCAAGCGGGTCTCCTTCCGCGCGGAAAGCCGCATGGTAGTCGTCGCCGAGATCCCTGGTGACGTAGGCGAACTGACAGATCCGCTCCCCGAGTTCGAGAGCAACAAGCTGCTCCTCCGCTTCAAGGACGGCTCATGGATCGTCCTGACGACCGAGGAAATGGGCAGCAGCCTCCACAAGCACCTGGCGCTCGATGCTGCGAACCACGAGACGAAGAGCACCGGATCTTGAAGACGGGGGTGCGAGCGAAGCTGATGCTTACCTCGCACCCCCGACTCACTCGGCGGGCTGGTACCGGAAGTTCAGCCCTTGGCGCTCTTCGCCAGCTGGTCGTCCAGGTCCTCGTACGCCTTCTTCGCGTTGGTGAGGAACTTGGACAGGCCCTCGAGGCCCTTCACGGTCTTGGCCGCGCCCTTGGTGAAGTCCTTGATGGACTCGTCGTAGGCGCCGGAGGCCTTCTGCGTGGTGAAGCCGTTGGCCACCAGCTCCTCGACGCCCTTCTCGATGGCCTTCAACATGTCTTCCATGTCGCCCATCGCCTTGATGAGGTCGGTGGCCTTCTTCTCCATCTCGGCGTATGTAAGGTCTGCGTCCTTGGCCATGACGGCTCTCCCTCCCGTTGGTCGCCGCAGGGCCTTCCCCCGTGGCTTGACTGACGCGATCCGTCCGGACGTCCGCCGACGGTCCGCATGAGCAAAGATCTTACGGGTGGGGCTGTTGGGATGACAGGGATGCCCGGCAAGGGAAGCGTGAACCAGTGCGCGTCCCGGACGGGTCCGCGACGGCGGTGACGGTGTGCATCCCGTTGCACAGGGGAAAGGTGCGGCGGCTAAGGTCGCTGCACTGTGTTCAGCGTTCCGGGGGCGGCCTCAGCCCAGCGAGGAGGACGAACGTGCGCCTGAGTCTGACCGTCGTCGACCCGGTCGGCGGAGCCAGCGCCGATGTGGTGCTCGACGCCGATCCGGAGTCGTCGGTCGGCGACATCACTCGGGAGTTGGCACGCCATGTCGGTGTCGCCGGTGGTGCGGAGATCATCCCCATCGGCGGGCGTACCGGCCCCGGCGGCGCACCGCAGGCGTTCGTCGACGGCTACGCCCTCGATCCCGACGCCAACATCGTCGGCTCGCCGCTGCGCGAGGGCGCCGTCGTCAGCCTGCACGATCCGGCCGGCTGCGTGCCCGGGGAGCCGACCGGTGTCGTGGAGTTCCGGGTGGCGGGGGGTCCCGCCGCCGGGGTCGTACACCGGCTGGGTGTCGGTCGGTACGACATCGGCAGCGGCCCCGCCGCTCACATCCGCATCGACGACCCCGAACTCGCCGCACGGGCCGCCACGTTGTCCATCGCCATGGACGGCACCTGCGACGTCACCCTCCACGGCGTCGAGAAGAAGAGCACCGGGGACAGGGAGAAGGAAAAGGAGAGAGAGAAGGAGAAGGGGAAGGGGAAGAAGGGGCGTCAGCGGAAGGGGAGCGAAGGGGGGAAGGAGAGGGAGCAGAAGGAAGGGGGCGACCGTGGTCACCCTCGGCTCGACGGGGAGGACTTCGACGGCGGGTCCTGGCCCCTCGGGTCCCAACTGGCCCTCGGGAACACGTTGCTGGAGATCGACGGCTACACCCCTCCCAACGCCGCACTGAAGTGGTCGGAGGACGGGGTCGGGCTCGACTACAACCGGCCTCCGCGCCTGCGGCCGGCGGAGCGCGAGACGCACTTTCGGCTGCCCTCTCCGCCCAACGAGTACGAAGCCCGGCCGCTGCCCTGGCTGATGGCCCTGTTCCCGCTGGTCGGCGCGGTCGTGTCCGTGATGATCTTCGGGCGCTGGTACTACATGATCATGGCTCTGCTGAGCCCGGTCATGCTCTTCGGCAACTACTTCATGGACAAGAAGCACGGGCGCAAGTCCCATGCCAAGCAGGTCAAGGAGTACAAGGAGACCAAGGAGCGGATCGAGAAGGACGCCCAGGACGCGCTGCGCCTGGAGCGGCTCGACCGGCGCAGCGCCATCCCCGACCCCGCCTCGGTGCTCGCCTTCGGCACCGGCCCCCGTACCCGGTTGTGGGAGAGGCGGCGCACGGACGCCGACCACCTGCTCCTGCGGGTCGGCACCGGACGCGTACCGTCCGAAGTCGTCCTCGACGACCCCGAGCAGGACGATCACAAGCGCCAGGTCACCTGGGAGATCGAGGACTCGCCCGTCGCGCTGCCCCTGAAGGACCTGGGCGTCGTCGGTATCGCGGGTCCCGGCGACTCGGCACAGGCCCTCGCCCGGTGGGCCGTGGCGCAGACCGCGGTGCTGCACAGCCCGATGGACGTGCAGTTCTACGTGCTCACCGAGAACCACGCACAGCCGCGCTGGGACTGGGTCCGCTGGCTGCCGCACGCCCGCCCGGTGAGCGGCCAGGACGTCAACGTGCTGGTCGGGACGGACTCCGAGACCGTGAGCGCCCGGATCGGCGAGCTGACGCAACTGCTCGACGCCCGGCAGAAGGCCCTCAAGGAGAACAACCGCGGCGGCGCCGGTCCCGCCTTCTCCGACCCGGACATCGTCGTCGTCTGGGACGGGTCGCGTCGGCTGAGGTCGCTGCCGGGTGTCGTCCGACTGCTGCGGGAAGGGCCGGCGGTCGCCATGTACGCGATCTGCCTGGACGAGGAGGAGCGCTTCCTGCCCGGCGAGTGCCAGGCCTTCGTCGTCGCCGAGCCGCTGCGCCGCGACGACACCGTCGCCGCGCGGCCGAGCGAGTCCGGGCCGCAGGCCGCCGCCGGCGGTTTTCCCTCCTTCCATGCCTGGCACCAGGGCGCCCAGCAGACCCAGCAGGCCGCCGAGCGGGCACTGGAGCTGCGGCTGCGCGTCGAGCAGACCGGCGCCCGGCGCAGGTCCGGGGTGCGGCCCGACCTCGTCTCCCCCGCCTGGTGCGCCCGGCTGTCCCGGGCGCTGTCGCCGCTGCGCGACATCAGCGGCGAGACCGAGGACTCCGCGCTCCCGTCCTCGAGCCGGCTCCTCGACGTGCTCCAGCTGGAGCCCCCGACGCGGGACGACGTCGCCGCGCGCTGGCGCATGGGCGGTCAGTCGACCATGGCGGTCATCGGTGAGTCGTACGACGGTCCCTTCGGCATCGACCTGCGGCGCGACGGCCCGCACGGTCTGATCGCCGGTACGACCGGTTCGGGTAAGTCGGAACTGCTCCAGACCATCGTGGCGGCGCTGGCCGTCGCCAACACGCCCGAGAACATGACGTTCGTCCTCGTCGACTACAAGGGCGGTTCCGCCTTCAAGGACTGCGTCAAACTCCCGCACACCGTCGGCATGGTCACCGACCTCGACGCGCACCTGGTCGAGCGCGCCCTGGAGTCGCTGGGCGCGGAGCTGAAGCGGCGCGAGCACATCCTCGCCGCCGCCGACGCCAAGGACATCGAGGACTATCAGGATCTGGTGCGCCGGGACCCCTCGCACGCGCCCATGCCACGGCTGCTCATCGTCATCGACGAGTTCGCGTCCATGGTGCGCGACCTGCCCGACTTCGTGACGGGTCTCGTCAACATCGCCCAGCGGGGCCGCTCCCTCGGCATCCACCTGCTGCTGGCCACGCAGCGGCCGAGCGGTGTCGTGTCGCCCGAGATCCGCGCCAACACCAACCTCCGGATCGCGCTGCGCGTGACCGACGCCGGTGAGTCGACCGACGTCATCGACGCCCCCGACGCCGGTCACATCGCCAAGAGCACGCCGGGCCGCGCCTACGTCCGTCTCGGCCACGCCTCCCTCATCCCCTTCCAGTCCGGCCGCGTGGGTGGCCGCAGGCCCGGTGCCGCCGATCCGGCGGCGCTCGCCCCGTGGGCGGGGCCGCTCTCCTGGACGGACCTGGGACGGGCCGGTCTCGCCAAGCCCAAGTCCGAGGCGCGGGAGGACGACGAGATCACCGACCTCAAGGTCCTGGTGGACGCCATCCGGGAGGCCAACACGGCCCTCGGCATTCCCGCCCAGCACTCCCCGTGGCTGCCCGCCCTGGACGAGTCGCTGCTGCTGGACGACGTCCCGCCGGTGCGCGGCCAAGGGGCGCTGCCGGCGGCTCCGTACGGCGTCGCGGACCTGCCGGCCGACCAGGCCCGCCGCCCGGTCGCCGTCGACTTCGCCACCTTCGGGCACCTGCTCATCGCCGGTGCCCCGCGCAGCGGCCGCTCCCAGGTGCTGCGCACCATCGCGGGCTCCCTGGCCCGCACCCTGTCGAGCGCCGACGTCCATCTGTACGGCATCGACTGCGGCAACGGCGCCCTGAACGCGCTGACCCGGCTGCCGCACTGCGGCGCGGTCGTCAGCCGTAACCAGCAGGAGCGGGTCATCCGGCTCTTCAACCGGCTCACCGGCGAACTCAACCGGCGCCAGGACCTGCTGGCGGAGAAGGGCTATGCCGACATCGGGGAGCAGCGGGCCGCCGCGGCCGAGGACGAGCGGCTGCCCCACCTCGTGGTCCTCCTGGACCGGTGGGAGGGCTGGCTGCCCACGCTCGGCGAGTACAACCACGGTGACCTCACCGACCAGGTGATGGCGATGATGCGCGAGGGCGCGAGCGTCGGCCTGCACCTGGTGATCACCGGTGACCGTCAGCTGCTGACGGGGCGGATCTCCTCCCTCACCGAGGACAAGTACGGTCTGCGCCTCGCGGACCGCGGCGACTTCTCGTTGCTGGACATCAACGCGCGCAAGATCCCCGAGGAGATCCCGCCCGGCCGCGGTTTCGCGAGCGGCACGGCGACCGAGACGCAGTTCGCCGTGCTCGCCGAGGACACCACCGGTCAGGGTCAGGCCGCCGCGCTCGGCGCGATCGGCGAGGCGGCGACCGCCCGGGACGCCGGGCTGCCGCGCTCCCGGCGCCCCTTCCGCGTCGACGTCCTGCCCAGCCGGATCTCCTTCGCCGATGCCTGGGCCATGCGCGACCCGGTGGCGAGCGCCTCCCCGCTGTGGGCGCTGGTGGGCGTCGGCGGCGACGAGTTGACCGCCTTCGGTCCCGACCTCGCCCAGGGTGTCCCGGCGTTCGTGATCGGCGGACCCGCGAAGTCCGGTCGCAGCACGGTGCTGCTGAACATCGCGCGCTCCTGCCTCGCGCAGGGCGTGCGGCTGATCCTGGCGGCGCCCCGCCCGTCCCCCCTGCGCGAGCTGGAGGGGACGGAAGGCGTCCTGAAGGTCTTCACCGGCCGGGACATCGACGAGGACGAGATGGAGGAGCTGATCGAGTCGGCCGCTCCCGAGCAGCCGATCGTCGTCCTGGTCGACGACGCCGAGGTGCACGACGACTGCGACGCCGAGGACATCTTCAAGCGCATCGTCGAGCGCGGTGTGGAGGAGGGCCTGGCCGTCGTCATCGCCGGTGACGAGGAGGAGATCTGTGACGGCTTCTCCGGCTGGCAGGTCGACATGAAGAAGGCCCGCCGCGGCATCCTGCTGTCTCCGCAGGACAGCTCCGCGGGCGAGCTGATCGGCATCCGCACCAACCGGAGCATGGTCGGCGGCCAGATCACCCCGGGCAAGGGCATGCTGCACCTGGGCAGTGGGGAGCACATGACGGTCACGACGCCGATGTGACGGGCGCCGGCCGCCCGGGAGCGACGACGGGCCGCGGGAACGAGGGTTCCCGCGGCCCGTCGTCGTCGCTACACCGCCGGCAGCGCGTAGATCTCGTGGCCGTGCGTCGCCATCAGCCGGTTGCCCGCGACGGCGAGCCGCCAGGGCTCGCCGACGGCCTTGCTGTCGGTGTACGTCCAGCGGAGCCTGCCCGTCCGTGTCTCCAGGGCCACGATGCCGCCGTCGAGGGAGCCGGTGGCGCCGTACAGGGTCGAGCCCACGCGCAGGAACGACTCGGGGCCCGCGACGTCGAGTTCGTCGCAGAGCCAGTTCCGCTTGCCGGTCTTGACGCCGACGGCCCATACGCCGTCGTCGTGGTCGCTGACGTAGAGCACGCCGTCGACGGCCGTCGGGTTGTCGAAGCCGCGGCGGCCGGCCGGGGCGAGTGTCCAGACGGTGCTGCCGTTCTCCACGTCGAGGGCCTGGAGTTCGTCGCCCGGGAGGAAGACGAGGCCGCCGGCGACGGTGGGCCGCCAGGACCACTCCTCGCCGATCTTCCGGGTCCACACCTGGCCGCCGGTGGCGGTGTCGCGGACGGTCAGGTTGAGGTTCGAGTCGGCGTAGACCAGGTACGTGCCCGAGGCGGTGCCCTGGACGTCGTAGTCCCTGGTGCCCCAGTCCCGGTGCTGGACCCACGCGGTCCTTCCCGTGGTGTGGCTGACGGCCGCGACGGCCGTGCGGTACTCGGTGGCGCTCTTCGACTGACCGTGGTCCTTCGCCGTGACGTAGACGTTCCTGTCGTCGATGGCGATCGTGTCCTCGACGGACAGTTGCTTGCCGAGACGGCTGCGCCAGGTCTCTTCGCCGGTCCTGACGTCGTAGGCGACCAGGGCGCCCTCGTAGTCGCCGTCGGCGAGGAACACCTTGCCGTCGTGGAAGAGGAGCTGGGCTCCGGGCCGGCAGATGCCCGGCTTGCTCCAGCGGGCCTTGCCGGTGCGGACGTCGTAGGCGACGAGCGGGTCGCCGCTGACCAGGAGCAGTCCGTCGTGGGTGAGCAGCGGTACGCCCGGGCTGGTGCCGTCCTCCTTCGCCGACTTGTGCCACAGCGGCTGCGGGGCCACCCCGGCGGGCGGCGTCGTGAACGTCCCGTCCACGGGCTCGGCCGAACGGCCCTTGCCCGGGGCGCCCGTCGCCCCGTCCGAGCCGCCGTCCCCGGAGGCGAGCATCCACGCGGTGCCGCCTCCGGCCACCGCGACGGCCGCCGCGCCGCCGAGCGCCATGGCGAGCACCCGGCGCCGGGAGCGGACCGGCGCGGGTGGGCCGCCCGCCCCGACCCGCACCGTGCCGGGGAGGGGGGTGCCGTGTCCGGGCGCCGGTGCCGGCGTTCCCGCGGGCGGCGTGCCGTACCCGGCGTGGGGCGTCCCGGCCGGCGGTGCCCCGTGCGGCGGCGTACCGGCGGACGGCGTACCGGCGGACGGCGTACCGGTCATCGTCGGCGCCGGGCCGAACGCGGCCCGCGTCGGCGGGGTGTCCGGGGAGGTCTCGGGCGCCTCCAGGTCCAGGATGCCCGCGGCGTGGGTCGCGATCGTCGAGGCCACCGCCGACGGCAGCCAGTCGTGCAGGGCGGCGTCGATGCCCTGCCCGGCCAGCGCGGTCACGATCTCGGCGGGCGCCGGACGCCGCGCCGGGTCCTTGATGAGACAGGCGCGGATCAGCCCCAGCAGGGACGTGGGTACGCCGGTCAGGTCGGCCTCGCCGTGCACGACCCGGTAGAGCAGCGCGGCGTGCGAGGCCGTGCCGTCCCCGAAGACGCTGCGCCCGGTCGCCGCGAAGGCGAGCACGGAGCCCAGCGAGAACACGTCGCCCGCCGTGCCGACGTCCTTGCCCGTCGCCTGCTCCGGCGACATGTAACCGGGAGAGCCGACCACCACGCCGGTCTGCGTCATCCGGCTGCCGTCCACGGCCCGCGCGATGCCGAAGTCGATGAGGCGCGGTCCGTCGGCCGCCAGCAGGACGTTGGACGGCTTGAGGTCGCGGTGGATCAGGCCCGCCGCGTGAATGTCTCGGAGGGCGGCGGCGAGGCCGGCGGCCAGCGCGCGGACCGTGCGCTCCGGCAGCGCTCCGTGGGCGGCGACCACGTCCGTCAGGTCGGGCCCGAGGACGTACGAGGTGGCGAGCCACGGCAGCGGCGCGTCCGGGTCGGCGTCCACGACGGGCGCGGTGAACCGGCCGGAGACCGCCCTCGCGATCTCGACCTCGTGCCGGAAGCGGGCCCGGAAGTCGCCGTCCGCCGCGAGGTCGGGGCGGACCACCTTCACGGCGACGGTGCGGCCGCCGGGCGACCGGGCGAGGTAGACGCGGCCCATGCCACCGGCGCCCAGCCTGCGCAGGAGGCGGTAGGGACCCAACTCCCGCGGGTCGTCCGCTCGCAGTGTGTCCATGGCCGGCCTTCCCCGTCGTGACGCCTCGGCGAACACCTCTCTCCTTCGCCGGTGTTCGCTGTCGCAGACACAGTAGTGACAGGGGTGTCCGAGGCGGTCGCTGGGGACGACCGGCGGACCGGCCCGGGACGACCGGCGACCGGGGCCGGGGACGGCCGGCGGACCGTGCGCGGGCGGCCCGCTACTCCCCGCTACTCGACCTTCGACAACCGCGCCCTCGGCCGCCCCGAGTCCTCGCTGTCGGAGGCGTACCGGAGGTCGTCGCCGACCGGGGTGAGGCGGACGGTGTGGAGGGCCTGGTTGCAGACCTTCCGGTTGCCCTCGGCGCCCACGGCACCGGTGACGATCTCCTTCTCCGTCACCTTCTTCAGGGTCAGTACGTCGTCGCAGGTGCCGCCGAAGAGGTCGGTGTGGCGCAGCGTGCCCACCTGCTCGCCCACCGCGGCCTCGCGGACGGTCAGGCGGAAGGTGCCCAGGGGCAGGTTGCCCTCGACGGCGACGGCCTGGCCCTCCCAGGTGCCGACGTAGCGGTCGGGGACGGACTCGGCGCCCCCGCCGGCTCCCGGGTCGGACGGCGCGGTCGCCGAGGGGGTGCGGCCCCCGTCGCCGGCGTTGTCGCCGCGTTCCCCGCCCGGCAGCAGGTCGAACACGAGCACCGAGCCGACCGTCACCGCCGCCATCGCCCCGGCCACCGCCAGCGCCACCGTGCAGCTGAGCCGGCGGCCCCGGCCGCCCTCGCCGGCCCGGGTGGAGGTGGCCGCGACCGAGACGGAGAGCCGGCCGGGAGGACGGTCGCCCTCGCGCGGGGCCGGTACTCCGGTGCCGGGCGCCGTCGGTATCGGTGTCGGCGCGGACAGCGGCGCGGGCGGCGGCGCGGACAGCGGTACGGGCGGCGGCGTGGACGCGGGCGCGGGCATCACCGGCGGCGGCCCGAAGACACCGGGGGCCGGAGCACCGGGGGCCGGGGCACCGGGCGCATCGGCCCCGTCCGCCCCCTCGGCCGCACCGCCCGCCTCCGCCGCCTCCGCCGTGACCGACGGCCTGCTGAACCCCACCGGGCCCGACGTCCCGCCCGGCGGCTCCCCGGCCGCCTCCAGGTTCAGCAGCCGTACGGCGCCCCGGCTGACCCGTTCCACCAGCGGTCCCGGCAGCCACCCGCCGGAGACCAGGCGGGCCGCGCCCTCGGGGGCGAGGCGCCGGGCGACCTCGCCGGGGGCCGGGCGGGCGGACGGGTCCTTGGCCAGGCACGCGGCGACCAGCTCCCGCAGCTCCCCGTCGAGGGTGCCGAGCGACGGCTCCTCGTGGACGACCTTGTAGAGCAGGGCGGCCGAGGAGTCCCCGGGGAAGGGCGGCTCGCCCGTGGCCGCGTACGCCAGGACCGCGCCCAGCGAGAAGACGTCCGCCGCGCCCGTGACGCCCTTGCCGAGGATCTGCTCCGGGGACATGTAGCCGGGGGAGCCGATCGAGACGCCCGTCGAGGTCAGGGACGCGGTGCCGTCCGTGGCGCGGGCGATGCCGAAGTCGATGAGGAGGGGCCCGTCGAGGGTGAGCAGGACGTTGGACGGTTTCACGTCCCGGTGGACGAGGCCCAGGTCGTGCACGGCCGCCAGCGCCTCGCCCAGACCGGCGCCGAGCGCGCGTACCGAGCGGTCCGGCAGCGGGCCGCCGTCCGTGACCGCGGCGGTGAGGGAGGGGCCGGCGGCGTAGGCCGTGGCGACCCACGGGACGCGGGCGTCCGGGTCCGCGTCGAGCACGGGGGCCGTCCAGGCGCCGCCGACCCGCCGGGCGGCGTCGACCTCGCGCCGGAAGCGGGCGCGGAACTCCTCGTCCAGCGCGAAGTGCGGGTGCACGATCTTCACGGCGACCGTGCGGCCGCCGGCGCTGCGGCCGAGGTAGACCCGGCCCATGCCGCCGGAGCCCAGCCGGCCGAGCAGCCGGTAGGGCCCCACGGCCGTGGGCTCGTCGACGTCGAGCGGCTGCATGGCGTCCACCCCTCCCCCGTACGCCGGTACCTGCCAGCAGGGTAGTGGGCCGCCCGGGGAACGCCCCCCGGGCGGAGGGCGGGCGGGTCAGGGCTGGAGCAGCTCCACCCGTACGTCCGCCGGGAAGCCGGTCGTCGGGCCCACCCGGCGGGCGAACTCGGTGACCGCCTCGAGCTGCGGGCCGCCGAAGCGGAAGTCGAGGGTGGTGAAGTACTTCGCGAGGGTCTCCTCGTCGAAGGCCTCCCAGCGGGCGGCCTGCTCGGCGACCTTGTCGACCTCCTCCAGGGAGAGGTTGCGGGAGGCGAGGAAGGCCTCGTGGACCTTGCGGGTGAGCTGCGGCTCGCGCTCCGCGTACTCCTTGCGCGCCGCCCAGACCGCGAAGACGAACGGCAGGCCCGTCCACTCCTTCCACAGCGCGCCCAGGTCGTGCACGGCCAGGCCGTAGCGCGGGCCGTCGATCATGTTCGCGCGCAGCGCCGCGTCGCCGATGAGGACGGCCGCGTCGGCCTCCTGCATCATCAGGCTCAGGTCGGGCGGGCAGGTGTAGTAGTCGGGCCGGACCCCGAAGCGCTCGGCGAGCAGGAGCTGGGCGAGGCGGACGGAGGTGCGCGAGGTGGAGCCGAGGGCGACGCGGGCGCCGTCCAGCTTCTCCAGCGGCACCTGCGAGACGATCACGCAGGACATCACCGGGCCGTCGCAGCCGACGGCGATGTCGGGGAAGGCGACGAGATCGTCGGCGTTCTTGAGGAATTCGACCAGGGTGACGGGACCGATGTCGAGGTCGCCCTGCACCAGCTGCTCGCTGAGCTTCTCCGGGGTGTCCTTCGTGAGCTCGAAGTCGAGGAGCGTGCCTGTTCTCGCGAGCCCCCAGTACAGGGGCAGGCAGTTCAGGAACTGGATGTGGCCGACGCGCGGCCGGGTGCGAGAATTGTCCACATCGCGAGGCTAGCCCTCCCCCGGTTTCCGCCCGTCGCCGCCCCCCGGCGTCAGCCGAACGGCGGTTCGGTTCAAACATTCGGGTGAAGTGATCTTGGCCTCTGTTGCGTCGGGGGGCCTGCGTGCTAGGCTCACAGCAAGTTGCAGTTTGGTTTCCCTTGCAGTACAGAGCCTGCGGAGCATGTGACCGCGGGCTCTCGTCGTTCTCAGACGTATGCAGTTGTGCGGCATTCAAAGTCTTCACATTTGCTGGTTCTGGAGCAGGGCAACCCTTTGGGCCCAAGGAGGGCTTATGGCTACCGGAACCGTGAAGTGGTTCAACGCCGAAAAGGGCTTTGGTTTCATCGCCCAGGAAGGCGGCGGCCCCGACGTCTTCGTCCACTACTCCGCGATCAACGCGACCGGCTTCCGGTCCCTCGAGGAGAACCAGCAGGTGTCCTTCGACGTCACGCAGGGTCCGAAGGGCCCGCAGGCGGAGAATGTCACTCCTGTCTGATCGACAGCAGTACCCAAGGAGCCCCGCGCCGGTTTCGGCGACGGGGCTCCTGCCCTTTCCGGCACCCCCGTGAATTCCCGGTGAATTCCCGTGACCGCCGCCCGTGGCCGCCCCTGGCCGTCGGCGGCTGTCGGCGGCTGCCGACGACGGTTCGGCGGATGCCGCCGGCTGCCGGCGTTGTCGGTGGCAGGCCCTAGGGTCCCGCCATGACCCACGACACCCACGACAGCCGCGACGCGCACGGCACCGGTTTCCTGGACACCACCCGCACCTTCTACGACGCCATCGCCGAGGACTACGCCGACCTGCACCGCTCCACGGGCGCCGGCACCCCGCTCGACCGGGCCCTGATGGGCGCCTTCGCCGAGCTGGTGGGGCCGCGGGGGGAGGTGGCCGACCTGGGCTGCGGGCCCGGCCGGGTCACCGCGCACCTCGCCTCGCTCGGCCTGCGCGTCTTCGGCCTGGACCTCTCCGCCTCGATGCTGGAGATCGCGCGCCGGGAGCACCCGGGGCTGCGGTTCGAGCAGGGCTCCATGCTGGAGCTGGACCTGCCCGACGGCTCGCTCGCCGGGGCCGTCTCCTGGTACTCGTCGATCCACACGCCGTGGGAGCGGCTGCCGGACCTCTTCGGGGAGGTGCGGCGGGTGCTGGCCCCGGGCGGGCACTTCCTCCTCGGCTTCCAGGTCGGCGACGAGCCGGTGCGCCTCGACCGCCCCTTCGGCCGTCCGGTCGCCCTGGACTTCGAGCGGCGGCGGCCCGAACCGGTGGCGCGGCTGCTGGAGGAGGCCGGTTTCACGGTGCTGTCGCGGACCGTGCGGATCCAGGAGGAGGACACCTCCGCCAAGGTGCCGCAGGCCTGTCTGATCGCCCGCCGCTGAGCACCCGCGCGTGACCTAGCCCTCGTAGAGCCCCTCCACCGCGGCCGCGAAGTCCCGCATGATCACGTCGCGGCGCAGCTTCATCGAGGGGGTCAGATGGCCCTCCCACTCCGTGAAGTCCCTCGGCAGGACGGCGAAGCGGCGGATGGACTCGGGGCGGGAGACGAGTTTGTTCGCCTCGTCGACGGCGCGCTGGAGGACGGCGTGCAACTCCTCGTCGTCGACGAGCAGCTCCGGCGGCACCGGGTGCTTGCCGTTCATCCGGCGCCAGTGGTCGACGCCCTGGGGGTCGAGCGTGAAGAGGGCGGAGACGTAGGGGCGGCGGTCGCCCAGCACGAGGCACTGGGAGATCAGGGGGTGGGAGCGCAGCCAGTTCTCCAGGGGAGCCGGGGCCACGCTCTTGCCGCCCGCGGTGATCAGCAGCTCCTTCTTGCGGCCGGTGATGGTCAGGTAGCCCTCGTCGTCCAGGCTGCCGAGGTCGCCGGTGGCGAACCAGCCGTCGGGGGCGGCCGGGACGACGCCGCCCGCCCCGGGGTCCCAGTAGCCGTGCAGGACCTGCTCGCCGGCGACCAGGATCTCGCCGTCGGCGGCTATCCGGACGCGGGTGCCGGGCAACGGCCAGCCGACCGTGCCGAGGCGCGGCTTGAGCGGCGGCGTCACCGTCGCCGCGGCGGTGGTCTCGGTGAGCCCGTAGCCCTCGAAGATCTCGATGCCGGCCCCGGCGTAGAAGGCGGCCAGGCGACGGCCGAGCGGGGAGCCGCCGCAGATGGCGTACTTGACCCGGCCGCCCATGGCGTTGCGGATCTTGCGGTAGACGAGCGGGTCGTAGAAGGAGCGGGCGGTCCTCAGACCGCGGCCGGGGCCGCCGCCCTCGCCGGTCTGCCGGGCCTCCATGGCCTCCCCGTACCGCACCGCCACCGAGACGGCGCGGTCGAAGGCGGTGGCCCGGCCGCCGGACTCGGCCTTGGCGCGGGCGCTGTTGAAGACCTTCTCCAGCATGTACGGGATGGTCAGCAGGCAGGTCGGGCGGAAGGCGGCCAGGTCCGGGAGCAGGTCCTCGGGCTTCAGGCTCGGGGCGTGGCCGAGGCGGACCCGGGCGCGGACGCAGGCCACGGCGACCATGCGGCCGAAGACGTGGGACATCGGCAGGAAGAGCAGGATCGAGGGCTCCTCGCCCGTCTTGGCCTTGAAGACGGGGTAGAGCAGCTCGATGGCGTTGTCGACCTCGGCGAAGAAGTTGCCGTGGGTGAGCGCGCAGCCCTTGGGGCGGCCGGTGGTGCCCGAGGTGTAGATCAGGGTGGCGAGGGTGGACGGGCCGAGCATGCCGCGGCGTACGTCGACCTCCGCGTCCGGCACCCGCTCGCCCAGCTCCGCCAGCCGCTCCACATGCCCCTTGTCCATGGTCCACAGGTGCTTGAGGTCGGGGATGCGGTCCAGTTCGGGGCCGAGGGCCGCGGCCTGCGCGGTGGTCTCGGTGACCAGGGTGACCGCGCCGGAGTCCTGGAGGATCCAGCGGGTCTGGAAGAGGGAGGAGGTCGGGTAGACGGGGACGGTGACCAGGCCGGCCGCCCAGGCGGCGAAGTCCAGCAGTGTCCACTCGTACGTGGTCCGGGCCATGATCGCGATGCGGTCGCCCGGCGTCAGGCCCTCGGAGATCATGCCCTTGGCCACCGCCAGCACCTGGGCGGCGAACTCGGCCGCCGTCACCTCGGACCACTCCCCCTGCGGCGACCTGCGGCTGAGGACCACCTGGTCCGGGACGGCCGCCGCGTTGTCGAAGGGCAGGTCGGCCAGGGAGCCGCGCCGCACCGGCGGTGCGAAGGGAGGGACGTACGCCTCCCGTACCGCCCCGTCCAGCCGCCGTGTCTCGGGCGCCACCAGGGTGGGGCCGGGCGAGTCGGCGTAGGCGGCGGACGCGGCGAAGGAGGGAAGCGGGGTGGACACGGGCGGCTCCTGGAACGTGCAGCGGCGACACTGCGTTGCGGGCGACCGCGCGGTCGGCGGTGCTCTGCTGCATGACGTACGCGCCTCGCCCTCCGAGGCGTTCATCGCCGGTCCGCGGACTGGGTCACCGGCGGTCAGGATGGGGATCGTACGGTTCTCGCGTGGGGAGTTGGTGCGGGTTCCGGGACGGCTCTGCGCCGGAGGTGTGCAGTCTTGGGGGTTACCTGCCAGTAGGGCACGGTCCGCCCCGGGGTGTCAGGTTCGCTCCAGTATGGCCGTGACGCCCTGACCGCCCGCCGCGCAGACCGAGATCAGTCCGCGTCCCGGCCCCCCGCGTTCGGCGAGCAGCTTGGCCAGCGTGGCGACGACGCGGGCGCCGGTCGCCGCGAAGGGGTGGCCGGTGGCCAGGGAGGAGCCGGCCGTGTTCAGGCGGGCCCGGTCCACCGGGGCCAGGCCCCGCTTCTCCCAGGCGGCGAGCGTGGCCAGCACCTGCGAGGCGAACGCCTCGTGGATCTCGACCAGGTCGAAGTCCTCGATGCCGAGCCCGGCACGCTCCAGCATGCGCGGGACCGCGTACGCCGGTGCCATCAGCAGGCCGTCCTCGCCGCCCGCGACATCACCGCCGACGAAGTCCACGGCCGCCGTCTCGTACGCCGTCAGGTACGCCAGCGGCTCCAGCCCGCGCGCCTCGGCCCACTCCTCGCTCGCCAGCAGGACCGTCGCCGCGCCGTCCGTCAGCGGCGTCGAGTTGCCGGCCGTCATCGTCGGGTCGGGGGCGTCGAGGCCGAACACCGGCTGCAGCGCGGCCAGTTTCTCCACCGTCGAGCCCGGCCGCAGGTTCTGGTCGCGGGCGAGCCCCCGGAAGGGGACCACCAGGTCCTGGAAGAAGCCCCGTTCGTAGGCCGCCGCCAGCCGCTGATGGCTGGTGGCCGCCAGCTCGTCCTGGGCCTCGCGGGTGATGCCCCAGGCGCGGGCGGTCACGGCCGCGTGCTCGCCCATCGACAGGCCGGTGCGGGGCTCGGCGTTGCGCGGGATGTCGGGGACGAGGTGGGCCGGGCGGATCTTCGCCAGCGCCTTGACCCGGGCGCCCGGGGACTTCGCCCGGCGGGCCTCCAGGAGGATGCGGCGCAGCCGGTCGTTGACGCCGAGCGGCGCGTCGCTGGCGGTGTCGGCGCCGCCCGCGACCGCCGACTCGGTCTGGCCGAGGGCGATCTTGTTGGCGGCGGCGATCACGGCCTGGAGTCCCGTGCCGCAGGCCTGCTGGACGTCGTAGGCGGGGGTGCGCGGGTCGAGCGTCGAGCCGAGGACCGTCTCGCGGGCGAGGTTGAAGTCGCGGCTGTGCTTGAGGACCGCGCCGGCCACGAACTCGCCGACCGCGCCGGGCCCCTGGAGCCCGTGCCGCTCGACCAGGCCGTCGAGGGCCGCGGTGAGCATCTCCTGGTTGGAGGCGGTGGCGTACGGCCCGTCGGAGCGGGCGAAGGGGACGCGTGCGCCGCCGACGACCGCGACGCGGCGCGCCCGGGGCGGCTTCAGGGGGCTCATCTCGACCTGCTCCTCACCCGTGACATAGGCTTACCTCCGGTAACCTTACTCCAGAGTAAGCACAGTGACACGCTCACCGCCGTTGGACTCCGTCGGACTCGTTGGGGAGACAAGGACATGGCCGACCGCTATCTCAGCTTCACCGGCACCGCACCCGGCCGCTTCCTCACCCGCCGCCTCGGGCTGCCGCAGCCCGCGAAGCTGCGGCGCGACGCGCTCGACGGCGGCCTGCTGCACCTCACGGCCGGCAAGACGGACCTCGACCTGGCCCCCGTACTGGAGCGCACGGGACTCGCCCCCGACACGGACGGCCGCCCCGCCGCCGTCGTCCTCGACGCCACCGGCGTCCGCGACGTCGACGCGCTGGCCGAGGTGCACGCCGCCCTGCACCCCGTCGTACGGTCCGTCGCCACGAGCGGCCGGGTCGTGGTGCTCGGCGCCCCGCTCGACGCCGACGACCACCACCAGGCCGCCGCGCAGCAGGCGTTGGAGGGCTTCACCCGCTCGCTCGGCAAGGAGATCGGAGGCGGCAGGACGGTCAACCTGGTGCGGCTCACCGACGCGGCCGCCGCCGGGTCCACCCTGTGCTTCCTCCTCTCCCCCGCCTCCGCCTACGTCAGCGGCCAGGTGATCGAGGTCGGGCCCGCGGACGGCTCCGCCGCCCCGCCCGACGCCCCCGAACTGCCCCTCGCCGGACGCACCGCGCTGGTCACCGGCGCCGCGCGCGGCATCGGTGCGGCGGTCGCCGAGACCCTGGCCGGGCAGGGCGCCCGGGTCGTCGTCCTCGACGTGCCGCAGGCCGAGCAGGAGGCACGCCGGCTCGCCGAACGCCTCGGCGGCACCGCCCTCGCCCTGGACATCACGGCCGCCGACGCGGGCGAGCGCATCGCCGCGGCCGTGCCCGGCGGGCTGGACGTCCTCATCCACAACGCGGGCGTCACCCGCGACCGGCGCCTGGCCAACATGCCCGCCGAGCGCTGGAGTTCCGTCCTCGACGTCAACCTCGCCAGCGTCCTGCGCACCACGGACGCGCTGCTCGGGTCGGGGGCGGTCAACCGGGGCGGCCGGATCGTGGCGACGGCCTCGATCGCGGGCCTCGCGGGCAACGCGGGTCAGACCAACTACGGCGCGAGCAAGGCGGGGATCGCCGGGCTGGTCCGCTCCCTCGCGCCCCGCGCGCTCGCCGAGCACGGGGTGACGGTGAACGCGGTGGCGCCGGGCTTCATCGAGACGAGGATGACGGCGGCGGTCCCGCTGTTCATCCGCGAGGCCGGCCGCCGCATGAACTCCCTCGCCCAGGGCGGCCTCCCGGTGGACGTCGCCCGGACCACCGCCTGGCTCGCCCACCCGGCCTCCGGCGCGGTCAACGGCCAGGTCGTCCGGGTCTGCGGCCAGAGCCTGCTGGGGGCGTGATGACCACCCCGGCCGCCCCGACCGGCACCCTCACCGGCCTGCCCTCCCTCCCGCCGCTCCTCCTGCGCGGCGCCCTGCGCTCCCCGCTCAAGCGTCCCCGCCCGGACGCGGACTTCCCCCGCACCCGGCTGGTGCTGCCCGGCCTGCGCGTGGACCTGGCGCGGCTGGCGGCGTACGAGAGAGTGTGCGGCTTCCCGACGGGCGCGGACGCGCTGCCCGTGACGTATCCGCACGTGCTGGGCTTCCCCGTGGCGATGCGGCTGATGAGCGGCCGGGACTTCCCGCTGCCGCTGCTCGGGCTCGTCCACACCTCCATCGGCGTCACCCGGCGGGCCGCCACGCCCGCGACCGCCGCCTACGAACTCACCGTGTACGTGGAGGGCCTGGCCCGGCACCGGCGCGGCACGGAGGCCGCGGTGGTGACGGAGCTGCGGGCCGACGGCGGGGCCGAGCCCGTCTGGGAGTCGCGCAGCACCTACCTGGCGCGGCACCGGGTGGACGGCGGCGCGGCACCGCGACAGGAGGGCGGGCCGGCCGCGGCGGAGGCCGAGCCGCTGCCCGTGCGGGCCCAGTGGCGCCTCGCCGGTGACGTCGGACGGCGCTACGGTGCCGCCTCCGGCGACCGCAACCCGATCCACCTGCACCCGCTCACCGCCCGCCTGTTCGGCTTCCCGCGGGCCATCGCGCACGGCATGTGGACCGTGGCCCGCTGCCTCGCCGCGCACGGGACGCCGGACGCGGCGGTGGTGCGAGCGGAGTTCCGCGCGCCGGTGCCGCTGCCCGGGACGGTGGCGTACGGGGCGGCGGACGGGCGCTTCGAACTGCGCGGCCGGGACGGGCGGCGCCTGCACCTGTCCGGGACGGTGGACCCCTACCCGGCCTGAACCGGCACCGCCGCGCCCTCCGGCGCCGGCGCGGGCTCCGGGTCGGGCTCCTCCGGCGGCACCCAGGGCCGGCCCGTCATCAGGTCGCCCAGGCCCGCCCAGGCGAAGTTCATCAGGGTCGCCGCCGCCTGCTTGGCCGTGACGCCCTCGGTGGCGCCCGCCCAGTCGGCGAGCGACTCGGCGGCGCCGACCAGTGCCTCGGCCAGCCCGGCGACCTCCTCCTCGGGCAGGTGCGGGCGGCGGTGCGCGTCCCGCGCCGCGGCCGCGATCAGCTGGGTCACGAACGCGACGATGTCCGCCCGCATCGCCGCGACCTCGGCGGCGAACCGCTCGCCGTGGGTGCGGGCGTGCAGGTGCAGCACCCGCCAGGCGTCCGGGTTGCGCGCGGTGTGCGTGAAGAAGGCCCGCAGCCCGGACCAGAGTTGCCCGTCGGGCGGCAGTCCCGGCCGCACACCCGCCCGCACGGCCTGGGTGAGGGCCCGGGCCTCGCGGCGGACGCAGGCGCTGAAGAGGTCGTCCTTGGAGTTCAGGTAGAGGTACACCAGCGGCTTGGAGACACCCGCCAGTTCGGCGATCTCGTCCATCGACGCCGCCATGTACCCGCGTTGCCCGAAGATCCGCACGGCGGCGTCCAGCATCTGCTGCTCACGGACCGCCCTCGGCATCCGCTTGGTCTTCCCAGCACCCATACGCATCAGCGTACGGTCCGCGCGGCGGCGATCAGTCCGTCCGCGCCCCGGGCGGGCGCGTGTGGACCGGCCGGGGTGCCCGGGTCGAGCGGGGGCACGTGAACGGGCCGGCCCCCTCCCGATGTGCTCGGGAGGGGGCCGGCCCGTCGGTGTGCCGAGGGGTGGTCAGGCGGCGGCCGGAACCGGCTCCGACGTCTGCTTCTCCTGCTCACGCTCCGGCTCGTCGATCGGCGAGCTGTGCGCCTCGTCGTAGGCCTTGCGGTCGAGCAGTCCCTCGCGGGCCGCGACGATGACCGGGACGAGGGCCTGGCCGGCGACGTTCGTCGCCGTGCGCATCATGTCCAGGATCGGGTCGATCGCGAGGAGCAGGCCGACGCCCTCCATGGGCAGGCCCAGCGTGGACAGGGTCAGGGTCAGCATCACCGTGGCGCCGGTGAGACCGGCCGTGGCGGCGGAGCCGACCACCGAGACGAAGGCGATCAGCAGGTAGTCGCCGACCCCGAGGTCGATGCCGAAGATCTGCGCGACGAAGATCGCGGCGATCGCCGGGTAGATCGCGGCGCAGCCGTCCATCTTGGTCGTCGCGCCGAACGGCACGGCGAAGGACGCGTACTCCTTCGGGACGCCGAGGCGCTCGGTGACCTTCTGGGTCAGCGGCATGGTGCCGACGGACGAGCGGGAGACGAAGGCCAGCTGGATCGCGGGCCAGGCGCCCTTGAAGAACTGCAGCGGGTTGGCCTTGGCGACGGTGGCGAGCAGCACCGGGTAGACCACGAACATCACGATGGCGCAGCCGACGTAGATGTCCGCGGTGAAGGTGGCGTACTTGCCGATCAGGTCCCAGCCGTAGGTGGCGATGGCGTTGCCGATGAGGCCGACGGTGCCGAGCGGGGCGAGGCGGATGACCCACCACAGGGCCTTCTGGAGGAGTTCGAGGACGGACTCGCTCAGCTGGAGGATGGGCTGGGCCTTCTCGCCGAGCTGGAGGGCGGCGATACCGGCGACGGCGGCCATGAAGACGATCTGGAGCACGTTCAGCTCGGTGAACGGCGTGATGACGTCGGTCGGCACGATGCCGGTCAGGAAGTCGATCCAGGACCCGGTGTTCTCGGGCTTCGCGCCGTCGGCCGGGGTGAGGCCGGTGCCGGCGCCCGGGTTGGTGACCAGGCCGATGACGAGGCCGATGGCCACCGCGATCAGCGAGGTGATCATGAACCAGAGAAGGGTGCGGGACGCCAGGCGGGCCGCGTTGTTGACCTTCCGCAGGTTGGTGATCGACACCAGGATGGCGAAGAAGACGAGCGGTGCGACGGCCAGCTTCAGCAGGCCGATGAAGATGTCACCGACCTTCTCCAGGGTGGTGACCAGCCAGGATATGTCCTGGCTGCGGGCCAGCCAGCCCAGCAGGACACCGAGGACGAGACCGGCGAGTATCTGGGCCCAGAAGGGCGCCTTGAACGACTTCTTGGCCGGGGACTCGGCAGAAGACTTCGTCAGGGAGGACACGGACATGCTCCGTAGGGGGACGGGACGCGAGGACGGACGCGCGGGGCTGACGTGGAGAACGACGGGATGAGGGGGAACGTCAGGAGCGACAGTTCGCGGACGCGCACCGACAGAGGTCCACGTGCAGGCGCGCCACGAGCGCGAGGCTCGGGGGTGTGGGGGGCGCGGCTGCGTGCTTCATGCACACGACTTTAACACCCGTACTTTGAGACCCCCAAAGCCTTTCTTTGAGAGGCGGGAGGCGACTACTGCCCGCAAAACGCAGATCGCCCCGGTTTCCTGGGAAATGAGGAAACCGGGGCGTACGCGGGTGTGACGGACGTTACGCCGGAACGGGGCTAGGAAGTCTGGCCCTGCGCCCGTGCCGTGTCGTCGGCGAGGTCCTCCTGGCCGCGGTTGGCCTCGAGGTTGGCCTTCATGCGGTCCACGCGGCCGACGACCTGCTCCGAGGCGCGGTCCCGCTCCTTGCGCAGCGCCACATAGCTGATGGGGGCGGAGATCAGCAGGGCGAGCAGGATGATCCACATGCCGTTGGAGTCGCCGAGTCCGCGCGGGAACACGCCGACGTAGACGAGCCCCCAGACGGCCACGAGGCAGCCCACGAAGATCCCGAGGCGCATCAGCGTGTAGCGGAGCATCTCAATCCACTCTTCCGTTTCTGGCACAAAGAGGCACTGTCCAGTGAAGCATGCCGCCTCGTCGCGTCCGCGGCGGGGTGGGGTCCGGCCGTCGGCTCAGGTCAGCGGCAGCAGCATGAAGACGTCGTCCCGGTCGTCGCCGGGCGCCACCCGGATCGCGCCGGGCACCCGGCCGACCTCCTTGTAGCCGCAGGACTCGTAGAACCGCTCCAGACCGAGGCCGCCCCGGCAGGTGAGGCGGATCGCCTCGATGCCGTCGAGGCCGCGGGCCGCGTCCGCCGCGGCGGCCATCAGGTCCCGGCCGTAGCCCCGGCCCTGGTGGCTGGGGTGGACCATCACCGTGTAGAGCCACAGCCAGTGGGTCATCAGACGGTGGGTGTTCAGCGTGAGGAACGCGGTGGCGGCCACCCTGCCGCTCCCGTCCCGCCCGACGAGGAGCCGGGTACGGCCCTCGGCCATCGCGACCATGTGCTTGACCAGCTCGGGGCGGATGTCCTCCCTCGTCACCGGCGGGACGAAGCCCACGGAACCGCCCGCGTTGCTGACGTCGGTCCACAGGTCGAGTACGCCGTCGCGCAGGTCCGGGGTGAGGGCGGGGTCGAGTGTGAAAGTAAGGGACACCACCCCATCGTAACCATTACCCGAGGGCTTGGGCCGCCACCCGCAGATCCGAGACCAGCCCCCGGAACGCGCCGTCCCGGTCCTCGGCCCGCAGCACCGACGAGGGGTGCACGGTGGGCACCAGGCGCTCGGGGCGGCCGTGGATCTCCTCCTCCAGCACGGTGCCGCGCACCTGAGTGACCCGGAACGAGGAGCCGAGCAGCGCCTTGCCCGCCGTGGCGCCGAGCACCACGATCAGCTCGGGTTCCACCCGGGCCAGTTCGGCTGCCAGCCAGGGACCGCACGCGGTCGTCTCGCGCAGGGTGGGCGACTTGTGGATACGGCGCTTGCGGGGCTCGGCCCGCGTGAACTTGAAGTGCTTGACGGCGTTGGTCACGTACGTGTCCGCCGGGTCGAGGCCGGCCTCCGCCAGCGCCCGGTCGAGGAGCCTGCCGGCGGGGCCGACGAAGGGCTCGCCCTGCCGGTCCTCCTGGTCGCCGGGCTGTTCGCCGACGAGCATGAGGCGGGCGGTCGCCTCGCCGGCGCCGAAGACGGTCTGGGTGGCCTCCCTGTGCAGGGGGCAGCCGCGGCAGTCGGCCGCCGCCCGGCGCAGGGCGGGGAGGCCGCCGCGCTTCGGCACGAAGGGCTCCGCCGTGTAGGCGTCTTCGGGTGCACGGGTGCCGGACATGCGGGTCGGGTACCCGCCGTGGGGGCGCGGACCCCTGCCGGGTGCGGGTGGGTGGGTGGCCGCTCGCGCGGCTCCCACCGGCTCGCACCCGGCGGACGGACGAACCGCCCCGTCACACCCGCATCGGCTGCGGCGACTCCCGGCGCGCCGGGTCGGGACCGTCGTACTCCCGGATGATCTCGTACCGCGTGTTCCGCTCCACCGGCCGGAACCCGGCGTCGCGGATCAGGTCGAGCAGATCCTCCCGCGTCAGCTTGTTCGGCGTGCCGAAGTCGTCCGCGTCGTGCGTGATCTTGTACTCGACCACCGAGCCGTCCATGTCGTCGGCGCCGTGCTGGAGGGCGAGCTGCGCGGTCTGGACGCCGTGCATGACCCAGAAGACCTTGACGTGCGGGACGTTGTCGAACAGCAGCCGGGAGACCGCGAAGGTCTTCAGGGCCTCGGCACCGGTCGCCATCTGCGTCCGCGCCTGGAGCCGGTTCCTGACCTTGCCGTCCTTCATGTCCACGAAGTCGTGCTGGTAGCGCAGCGGGATGAAGACCTGGAAGCCGTCGGTCTCGTCCTGCAGCTCACGCAGGCGCAGCACGTGGTCCACGCGGTGGCGGGGCTCCTCGATGTGGCCGTAGAGCATGGTGCACGGGGTCTTCAGGCCCTTCTCGTGCGCCAGGCGGTGGATGCGCGACCAGTCCTCCCAGTGGGTGCGGTGGTCGACGATGTGCTGACGCACCTCCCAGTCGAAGATCTCGGCGCCGCCGCCGGTCAGGGACTCCAGACCGGCGTCGATCAGCTCGTCGAGGATGTCGGAGGCGGACATCCCGGAGATGGTCTCGAAGTGGTGGATCTCGGTGGCGGTGAACGCCTTGAGCGACACGTCCGGCAGCGCGGCCTTCAGCTCCCGCAGCGAGCGCGGGTAGTAGCGCCAGGGCAGGTTGGGGTGCAGGCCGTTGACGATGTGCAGCTCGGTGAGGTTCTCGCCCTCCATCTCCTTGGCGAGCCTCACCGCCTCCTCGATGCGCATCGTGTACGCGTCCTTCTCCCCCGGCTTGCGCTGGAAGGAGCAGTACGCGCAGGACGCGGTGCACACGTTGGTCATGTTGAGGTGGCGGTTGACGTTGAAGTGGACGACGTCGCCGTTCTTGCGCGTCCGCACCTCGTGCGCGAGGCCGCCGAGCCAGGCCAGGTCGTCCGACTCGTACAGCGCGATGCCGTCCTCGCGGGTCAGCCGCTCACCGGAGCGGACCTTCTGCTCCAGCTCCCGCTTGAGCCCGGCGTCCATGCGTTACCTCTTTCTCCGACAGGGTCCGTCAGACCCCGTAAACCGTACGCCCCGCGCCCTACACCTCTTCGGGCAGCTCGCCCACCCGGTTCTCCCACTTGGTGGACAGGACGATGGTGGTACGGGTCCGGGAGACGCCCTTCGTCCCCGACAGGCGCCGGATGATGCTCTCCAGGCCGTCCACGTCGGCCGCGCGCACCTTGAGCATGTAGGAGTCGTCGCCGGCGATGAACCAGCAGTCCTCGATCTCCTGGAGGTCCCGCAGCCGCTGCGCCACGTCCTCGTGGTCGGCGGCGTCGGAGAGCGAGACGCCGATCAGCGCGGTGACGCCGAGGCCGAGCGAGGCGGAGTCCACGGTGGCGCGGTACCCGGTGATGACTCCGGCCGCCTCCAGCCGGTTGATGCGGTCGGTGACGCTGGGTCCCGACAGTCCGACGAGGCGCCCCAGCTCCGCGTACGAGGCCCGGCCGTTCTCCCTCAGGGCCTGGATGAGCTGCCTGTCCACCGCGTCCATGCGATCGAAGCCTTCCACTGAAGAGGTCTGACGATGTGGGTAACAAACGTGTGGGGGGAGGTGGTGCTCAGCCGGCGGGGCGCGCCCCGCCGAGGTCGCCGCTCCAGCGGCGGTACAGGCCGTGCCCGACACCGGCCGCGTCGAGGACGCGTCCGGCGACGAAGTCGACCAGGTCCTGGATGTGCGTCGCCCCCGCGTAGAAGGCCGGCGAGGCGGGCACCACGGTCGCGCCCGCGTCGTCCAGGGTCACCAGGTGCCTGAGGGTCCGGCCGTCCAGCGGGGTCTCCCGGACGGCCACGACCAGCTTGCGGCGCTCCTTCAGGGTCACGCTCGCCGACCGCTGCAGCAGGTCCTTCGACAGCCCGAGGGCGACGCCCGCCACGCAGGCCGTCGACGCGGGCACGATCAGCATGCCCTTGACCGGGTACGACCCGGAGGACGGCCCGGCCGCGAGGTCGCCCGCGCTCCAGTGCCGCACCCGGTCGCCGGAGAGGTCCACGTCGAAGGTGTCCGGCTTCCCGTCGGCCCCGCGCGCCAGCCAGGCGCGCAGGTCGTCCCGCCAGTGGGCGTCGCGGAAGGAGATGCCGGTCTCGTCGAGCAGGGTGAGCCGCGAGGCCCGGCTGACCACCAGGTCGACGCTCTCGCCGGCGGCGAGCAGCGCGCGCAGCACCGCTGCCGCGTAAGGCGTACCGGATGCCCCCGACACCCCCACGATCCAAGGCGTGCGCTGGGTCTGTCCTGGCTTCATGATGCTGAGCCTAGTCGCAGGCTCAGGGTTTTCAGACGGTGAGCCCCCGCACCAGCAGGTCGAGCAGCGCGCACACGAAGAGCGCGATGCCGATGAAGCCGTTGACGCTGAAGAACGCCCTGTTCAGACGGGTCAGGTCGTGGGGGCGCACGAGGGTGTGCTCGTAGACGAAGGCGCCGGCGACGATCAGCAGGCCCAGCCAGAAGAAGACACCGGCGTCGGTGGCGACGGCGTACCAGACGAACAGGGCCGTGGTGACGGTGTGGCAGGCGCGGGCGCCCCAGATCGCGGCCGGGATGCCGAAGCGGGCCGGGACGGACTTCACGCCGACCTGCCGGTCGGTCTCGACGTCCTGGCAGGCGTAGATCAGGTCGAAGCCGCCGATCCAGACGCCGACGGCGAGGCCGAGGATCACGGCCTCCCAGGACCACTCGCCGCTGATCGCCAGCCAGCCGCCGATCGGGCCCATCGCCTGGGCGAGACCGAGGATGGCCTGCGGGAAGTTCGTGAACCGCTTGCCGTAGGGGTAGACCACCATCGGGATCACGGCGACGGGGGCGAGGGCCAGGCAGAGCGGGTTGAGCAGGGCCGCGGCGCCCAGGAAGACGACCAGGGCGATCAGCGCGCCGGTCCAGGCGTGCTTGACCGACATCGCGCCGGTGACCAGCTCGCGGTGGGCGGTGCGCGGATTGCGGGCGTCGATCTCGCGGTCGATGATCCGGTTGACCGCCATGGCGAAGGTGCGCAGGCCCACCATCGCGACGGTGACCAGGAGCAGCCGGCCCCAGTGGATGTTCTCGTCCCACTCGTACATCGCGGTCAGCGCGGCGATGTACGCGAAGGGCAGGGCGAAGACCGAGTGCTCGATCATCACCAGGCGCAGGAACGCCTTGGTGCGCCCCGGCTGCTGCGGCAGCGCGGCGGAAGCCGACGTCACAGTCCGTACTCCTTCCAGCGGCGGTCGACCTTCGCCGCCGTCTCCGGGTCGGACAGCACCATGTCCGGCCAGCCCCCGTCTCGCGTGTACCCCTCCTCGGGCAGCTTCTTCGTGGCGTCGATGCCGGCCTTGCCGCCCCAGAACTGCTGGTAGGAGGCGTGGTCGAGGTGGTCGACCGGGCCTTCGACGACGGTGAGGTCGCGGGCGTAGTCGGTGTTGCCGAGCGCCCGCCAGGCGACCTCGTGCAGGTCGTGGACGTCGCAGTCGGAGTCGACGACCACGATCAGCTTGGTCAGGGACATCATGTGGGCGCCCCAGATGGCGTGCATCACCTTCTGGGCGTGCTTGGGGTACTTCTTGTCGATCGAGACGATCGCGCAGTTGTGGAAGCCGCCGGCCTCGGGGAGGTGGTAGTCCACGATGTCCGGGACGATGATCTTGAGGAGCGGCAGGAAGAAGCGCTCCGTGGCCCTCCCCAGCGGGCCGTCCTCCGTCGGGGGCCGCCCGACCACGATCGACTGGAGCAGCGGACGCTTCCGCATCGTCACGCAGTCGATCTTCAGGGCGGGGAAGGGCTCCTGCGGGGTGTAGAAGCCGGTGTGGTCGCCGAAGGGGCCCTCGGGAAGCATCTCGCCGGGCTCCAGCCAGCCCTCGATGACGACCTCCGCCTGCGCGGGGACCTGGAGCGGGACCGTCTTGCAGTCGACCATCTCGATCCGCTTGCCCTGGAGGAACCCGGCGAACAGGTACTCGTCGATGTCGCCGGGCAGGGGGGCGGTGGAGGCGTACGTCACGGCGGGCGGGCAGCCGAAGGCGATGGCGACCGGCAGGCGCTCCCCGCGCCGGGCCGCGACCTGGTAGTGGTTGCGGCTGTCCTTGTGGATCTGCCAGTGCATGCCGATGGTGCGCTTGTCGTGGCGCTGGAGGCGGTACAGGCCCAGGTTGCGGACGCCCGTCTCCGGGTCCTTGGTGTGGGTGAGGCCCAGGTTGAAGAAGGAGCCGCCGTCGTCGGGCCAGGTGAAGAGCGCGGGGAGGCGGTCGAGGTCCACGTCGTCCCCGTGCAGGACGACCTCCTGGACGGGCGCGGTGCCCGGCTTCACCTTCTTCGGCGGCACGTGCGTCATCGCGCCGAGCTTCCCGAAGGCCTCGCGGATGCCGACGAAGCCCTGGGGCAGCTCGGGCTTGAGCAGCCCGCCGATCTTCTCCGAGATCTCGGAGTACGACTTCAGGCCGAGGGCCTTGAGCAGGCGCCGGTCGGTGCCGAACACGTTCATCGCGAGGGGCATGTCGGAGCCCTTCACGTTCTCGAAGAGCAGGGCGGGGCCGCCGGCCTTGTTCACCCGGTCGACGATCTCCCCGACCTCCAGGTACGGGTCCACCTCGGCCTTGATGCGCTTGAGGTCGCCCTCGCGCTCCAGCGCCCTGAGCAGGGAGCGAAGATCGTCGTAAGCCATGCGGTCCAGTATCCCCGAGCGGCTACCCTGGCCCTGTACCGACCCTGTACTCCCACCGCTTTCGCTGGAGAGGCTCCATGCTTCGGGTGCTGATGTTCCTGATCCCACTGGCATTGAGCGTCTATGCGTTCATCGACTGCATCAGCACCAAGGACGACGACATCCGGCACATGCCCAAGCCGCTGTGGGCGATCCTCGTGCTGCTCTTCCCGCTGGTCGGGTCGATCTCCTGGATCATCGCGGGCAAGAAGCGGCAGCCGGCCGGCTCGTCGCCGTGGCAGGGCGGCGGCGGACGCCGGCAGTGGGTCGCGCCGGACGACAATCCCGACTTCCTGAAGTCGCTGGGCGACCGGCCCGGTGCCGCGGACGAGGACCGGGCCGAGGACGGTCCCCGGGACACCGGCCGCGGCGGTCCCGAGGACGACGAGGACCGCAGGGGCGGCAAGCGCGACGGGGCCTGACCCTCGCCGCGCCCCCCTCCGTCAGATCCTGGTCCAGCGCTGGGAGGCGGAGCCGGTGCAGGTCGTGGTGGTCAGGCCGATCCTGGACGCCCGGCGGTTGAGGTCGAGGCAGCCGCCGGTGTTGAGGTTCTTGAGCGAGCCGTTCGCCCCCTGCTGCCACTCCCCGCCGAACGAGCCGCAGGTGTCCTTGACCAGCCAGGCGTTCGCGGTCCTGGAGTGGAGGCACTCGGCCGTGCCCACGTTGAGGATTCTGAAGGCCCCGCCCGAGGTGCCCTGGAAGCGGAAGACGGCGATGTCGCCCCCGCAGGTGCCGTCGTCGACGGGGGTGCCCATGTACACGCACTTCCCGCTCGACCCGTTCTTCAGCATGAAGGTGTCCGGCACGGACCCGCCGCCGTCCGAACCGCCCTCCTCGGAACCGCCCGCGCCGGACCCGCTCCCGGAGCCCGCACCCGAACCGGACGAACCGCCGGCACCCGACGATCCGTCCGCACCGGAGGACCCGCCCGACGCCGAGGAGCCGCCGGAGCCGGAGCCCTCGCCCAGCGCTCCTCCGGAGGTCCCCGCGTCCCCGTCGCCGGCGGGCGCGGCGCCGCCGTCACCCGCGCCCTTCTCGCCGCCCCCGCCCTTGTCCGCCTTCTCCTTCTCCCCGCCCTCGGGACTGCCGGAAGCGGAAGCGCTCGGACTGGACGTGGCGGTGGCGGAGCCCTCGGGACCCGGGACCGCGGAACCGGTCGCCGTGGGCGGCGCGCCCGCGTTCGCGCCCTGGTCCCCGTCGTCCATCGCGTACGGCAGCAAGGTGACGCCGAGCGTCGTCCCGGTGACGACGACCGGGATCACGAACGCCAGGACCTTGGTACGGCCGCGCCGCTCGCGCGGGGCGGGCCGTCCGTCCGGGACCACGGCCGGCAGGGACGGTTCCCGCTCCTGCGGCTCGGGCGGTTCCCCGGGCTCCGGGACCGTCGAGGCGAAGGCCGCCCGCTCGGCCAGCGGGCCGTTCACCGCCTCGGGCCACAGCGGCTCGGTGAACGGCCCGTGCCGCTGCGCGGTCTCCACCAGCTCGGCCGCCGTCGGCCGGCCCTCGTGGTCCTTGTCCAGGCAGGCGGCGACGACGTCGGCGAGTTCGGCGTCCAGCTCGCGCAGCGGCTGGAGGTCGGGCTCCTCGTGCACGATGCGGTAGAGCACCGCGTGCCCCGACTCGTCCCCGAAGGGGGGCCGGCCGGAGGCGGCGTAGGCGAGGACCGAGCCCAGCGCGAAGACGTCGACCACGCCGCTGGACGCCCGTTTCCCGGACGCCTGCTCGGGCGACATGTAGGCGGGCGTGCCCACCACCATGCCGGTCCGGGTCAGCTGGCTCTGCTCGGCGGCCCGGGCCACACCGAAGTCGATGAGGGTGGCACCGTCGAGCGTGAGCATCACGTTGGACGGCTTCAGGTCCCGGTGCACCATGTCCAGCGCGTGCACGGCCGCCAGCCCGGCGGCGGCCTCGCGCAGCAGCAGCCACAGTGCCCCGGCGGGCAGCGGACCGTGCAGGTCGACGGCCTCGCGCAGGGTGATGCCGGGGACGTAGGCGGTGGCGAACCACGGGGGACGGGCGTCCCGGTCCCCCGCGAGCAGCGGCGCGGTCGCCTCCTCGGGCAGGCGCGCGAGGTTGTCCAGCTCGTGCCCGAAGCGGCGCAGGAAGTCCTTGTCCTCGGCGACGACCGAGGGCAGCACCTGCTTGACGGCCGCGTAGCGGCCCTCGTGGACGCCGAGGTAGACCCGGCCCATGCCACCGGCCCCGAGCCGGCCCAGCAGCGGGATCGGCCCGATCCGGCGCGGGTCCTCGTCCTCCAACGGCTCGGCGCCACTGCCCGTGAGGCCGGATACGGCTTCCCCGCTCAACTCTGTCCCCGTTCACCTGTCGCCGCGAGCGCCCGTGGGGCCGCCACGGCGCTCACGGGAAGCTACATCTTTAGCACGACGCCCCCCAAGTACGGTGCCGTATACGTCTGGTGAGACTCCGTCAGCGAAGATCGTCACCCGGCCCGCTCGACGGCTTCCGGTGTCACCGGGGTGAAGAAGTTGACCAGATTGCCGTCCGGGTCGCGGAAGAGGAAGGCGCGGTTGCCCCAGGGCATCGTCGTGGGTTCCTTGACGATGTCGTCCACGGAGCCGGCCAGGTCGCGGTGGACGGCGTCCACGTCGTCGACGCGGAACTCGATGACGGCGCTGCGGTTGTCGGCCGGGCGGGCGGAGCCGGGGGCGAAGAGCGGCACCGTCCGGGTGCTGCCGATCGCGAGGGTGCCGGAGCCGGTGCGGATCTCGGCGAAGTCCTCGGTGGCCCAGGTCGCGCGGAGCGAGGTGACGCGTTCGTAGAACTCGACGAGGCGGGCGACGTCGGCCGTGATGACGCGGATCGAGACGAGGTTCATGGGCGGGCTCCTGGTGATCGGGGCTGTCGTGCCCGGACCCTAGGAGCCATGTAGGTCACCGGAGGGCCGCGATGAACACCGTCCAGGCGGAACGGCCGACGACCAGGACCGGGCCGTCGGGGTCCTTGCTGTCACGCACGGGGACGGCGCCGGGGAAACGGGGGGCCACTTCTACGCAGTTGCCGCCGTTGTCGCCGCTGTAGCTGCTCTTGATCCAGGTCGCCGCGCCGAACTCGTGCTTGTCCATCCTGCTGGAACCCCTCCAACGCGTCACTGATCAGAGCGGCGGAATCAGGAGCCGACGGAGCATCCGCCCTGAGCACATCGTACGTCTGGCTGTGTCGCCTGAAGAGGGCCGGATCGTCGCTGAAGTGGCCTCGGTCCAGCGACTCCGAGTACACCCACCGCTGCCCGTCGGGAAGTTCGATCAACGACATGGAGGCGTTGGGCCGGATCAGAACCGCGAGGCCCGCGGGAGCGATCTGGACGCGGATGTTCGGGCGGCGTCCGACGTCCAGCAGGTGTGCGCACTGACCGCGCATGACCGCCGGACCTCCGACGACCGTGCGCAGACAACTCTCGTCCAGCACCACGTGGTAGGCCGGACCGCCTGCGTCCAGGAACCGCCGCTGACGACTCATGCGGGCCCGCACGCGTTCCTCCGCCTCATCGGGATCGGCCACCCGCGAGAACAACGCCCGCGCGTACTCCTCCGTCTGCAACAACCCCGGGATCACGCGCTCCTGGTACTCCCGCAGCGCCACCGCGACCGCGTCCATCTCCGCCCGCCGCCGGAACCAGTCCGGATGCTCCACCTCCGGATACCAGTCGATCCGGCCCCACAACCGCCCCAGCACCCCGCCCGTGCCCAGCAGTTCGTCGCACGACTTCGCGAACGTGTCCTGCGGCACCCGCGACCCCGCCTCCACCCGCGCCACGTGCGAGCGGTCGCACGGGATGCGGACCGCGAGCCCTTCCTGGGTGAGCCCGGCGGCCTCCCTGAAGTGGCGCAACACCTCCCCGAACACGGCGGCCGTACTCGCCCCCGGCCCCTCGGCGTTGCGTCGCCCCACGATCGCGCCTCCCCTTCGTGACAGTGCGCGAGTGTCACGCGTCGAGCATTGCTCCCGACGATTCCCCTGGGCGACGCTCGATACACCCACAGTCACGGAGGTTGCACGATGGATCGTGAGGGACGACTGAGCGCGGCGGTGCGCGCGGCCAACGACCGGTCGTTCGCGGACGCGTCGACGGCACGGGCGCTGGTCGCCCTGCCGCCGCCGCCCGAACCGGTCGCCGGCTGCGCCGCCTGCGCGCAGTTGGCCGCGCTGCGCTCCCACGCCCGGGCCGTCGGTGACGGCAGCGCCGAGACCGACGCCGACGTACTGCTCGCCCGGCACCGGCGGCAGGCGCACGAGCGGACGCGCCGCGTCTTCCGGTACGTGCCGTTCGTGATCGCCCAGGACCCGTCCGCGCTGCCCGAGTACGAGGCGCGCTGCGTCTCCGGGGACGAGGCCGACTGCGGCGCCTCCTCCGGGCCGTGCCGTGGCCCGGAGGAGGTGGAGGAGTGGCAGCGCGGGCACACCCGGGAGACCCGGCACCTGCGCTACCGGCGCCTCTTCGCGGACTACGCCGTGCTGGAGCCGGTCATGAGCCGGACGGGCTCTGCCGGAGCCACAGATCGCACCGGTGGTCCCGGGGGAACGTGGGCGGGGGTGCCCGACACGCCGCCGAGGACGTAGCGGATCTCGGAGCCGTGCGGGGCGCCCATCGGGAAGCTCCGGTCCCGGGCGCGGGCCATACCCTCGACGCGATGACGAACGACCGCCGTCTGCGCACCGTCGACCTGGCCCGCCTCGCCGGCCTCTCGACCCAGCAGATCCGCAACTACGAGGACGCCGGTGTCCTGCCGCCGGCCGGGCGCACCGACTCCGGCCACCGGGTCTTCGGCGAACGGCACCGCCGGGCGCTGCTGACGTACCGGCGGCTGCTCCAGGGGTACGGGCCGGTGGTGGCCACGGCGGTCATGCGGACCGTGCACGCCGGGGACGTGCCCGGCGCGCTCGCCCGCGTGGACGCCGCGCACGCCGCGCTGCACGAGGAGCGGGTCTCGCTGCGGGCGGCGAAGGAGGCGCTGGCCGCGCTCGCCGGGCGGGAGACCGGGCCGCCGCCCGGCTCCGGGGGGCTGCGCATCGGCGAGGTGGCCGCGCTGATCGGCGTACGGACGTCCGCGCTGCGGGTGTGGGAGGCGGCGGGGCTGCTCGCGCCCGACCGGGAACGGGGCACCGGGTACCGCGTGTACCGGCCCGCCGACGTGCGCGACGCCCGGGTGGTGCACACGCTGCGCCGCAGCCACTACCTGTTCGACCAGATCCGTCCCGTCCTGGACGGCCTGCGGCGGGAGGGGGGCAGTGCGGCGCTGCGCGCGGCGGTCGAGGAGCGCGGGCGGCTCCTCACCGCGCGGACCCGGGCGATGCTGGCGGGAGCGGGCGCGCTCCACGCCTACCTGGAGGATGTGGAGGACCCGTGACGGCGGCCCGGCGGCGAGGGCGTACCGCCGTTCGAGGGGCCATCCGTTCCGTTGAAGAGTGCCGACACACCGTGTACGCGGTCGCGGGCACGGCATTCCCTTGGTCGGGTCTGTTACATCTGCGAACGGAGACCCCTCGTGCGACTGACCGACATCCACCGCTGCGAGATCCGGCCCGGGCGCCTCGTCGAGTGGACGCTCAGTCCGGCGACCGTCGAGGTCGCGGCGGCGCTGCCGGAGGACGCGCGGCCACCGGCGTACATCCAGGAGTCGCACATCCGGACGGCCCGGTCGGTGCGCGACGACGGCCTGTTCGTGCCGACCTGGCTGGGCGCGGCCTTCGACCTCCCGGGCCCCGTCGACCTCGACGTGCTCCAGGAGGCGCTGCGCACCTGGACCCTGCGGCACGAGACGCTGCGCAGCGGCTTCCGCTGGGACGGCGTCCCCGGCGCCCCCATGCGCAGGTTCACCCTCGACGCGGACGCCGTCTCCCTGCACCGCGAGGACGTCGGCGACTTCCCGGACGCGACGGAACTGGCGCGCCACCTCCAGGACCGCTTCGACCGGGTCGCCGACGCCCTGCGCTGGCCCAACCTCATCTACACGGCGGTCGTCCGCGACGACGGGGTCAGCGTCTACATGGCCTTCGACCACAGCAACGTCGACGCCTACTCCATCTACCGCATCCCCGCCGAGGTCGAGGAGCTGTACGCGGCCGGTGTCGCGGGCCGGAGCGTGCCGCGGCCCCGGGTCGGCAGCTACGTCGACTTCTGCGAGGCCGAACGGGCCGACGCCGACCGGATCGACGGCGACCACGACATCGTGGGCCGCTGGCGGGAGTTCATCCGGCGGTGCGACGGGCGGCTGCCGTCCTTCCCCGTCGACCTCGGCCTGGAGCCGGGCGGCCCGCTGCCCGAGCAGAAGCTGCTGCGCGAGCCGCTGGTGGACGCGGCCGACGCCGCCGCCTTCGAGGCGTACTGCCGTCCCTACGGCGGCAGCCTGGTCGGGGTCCTGGCCGCCACCGCGCTGGCCGTCCACGAGATCGGCGGGGAGTCCGTCTACCGCACCGTCGTCCCGTTCCACACCCGGTCGCGGTCCCAGTGGTCGGAGTCGGTGGGCTGGTACGTGGGCGGCGCGCCGATCGAGGTCCCGGTGACCGGGGCCGGCGACTTCACCGGTGCCCTGCGCACCGTCCGCGCCCAGCTCCAGGCCAACCGGCGGATGTCCCGCATGCCGATCGACCGGGTGCTGCGCCTGCTCGGCACGGACTTCCGGCCGACCTCGCCCGACCTGTACTCGATCGTGTCCTACGTCGACGCCCGCGGTGTCCCCGGCGCCGACGGCTGGCCGGACCGCACGGCGTACGCCCTGCTCCGGGTCTCCTACGGCGACCAGGTGTGCGCCTGGGTCACCCGGCTCCCGGAGGGCCTGTGGTTCGCCGCCCGCTACCCGGACACCGACGTCGCCCACAAGAACCTGAGCCTGTACGTGGAGCGGCTGCGGGACGTCGTCACGGGCGTCGCCCGCGGCCGTCCCTAGGCACGATGCGTCCCCGCGTCTCCGGCCCGTCCGTACGCCGAAGGCCGGCTCCCGTGACGTGGGTCACGCGAACCGGCCTTCGGCGTACGGGCGTCGGCGGGTCAGAAGCCCACGGACTGGAGGGCGCCCAGGCCCACGTCCGCGTAGGAGTGCTTGCCGGAGACGAAGATGTTCACGCCGTAGTAGTTGAACAGCCAGCAGGCGAAGGCGGCCAGGGCCAGGTAGGCGGCCTTGCGGCCCTTCCAGCCGGCGGTGGCGCGGGCGTGCAGGTAGCCGGCGTAGGCGACCCAGGTGATGAAGGACCAGGTCTCCTTGGGGTCCCAGCCCCAGTAGCGGCCCCAGGCGTCGCCCGCCCAGATGGCGCCCGCGATGATCGTGAACGTCCACAGCGGGAAGACGGCGGCGTTGACGCGGTAGGCGAACTTGTCGAGGGACGCGGCGGAGGGCAGGCGGTCCAGGACGGAGTCGGCGAAGCGGCCGGGGGTCCCGCCGGAGGCGAGCTTGTTCTCGTAGCCGTCCTTGAACAGGTACAGGATCGTGGAGACCGCGCCGACGTAGAAGACCGCGCCGCAGAAGATCGCGGTGGAGACGTGGATGTACAGCCAGTACGAGTGCAGCGCGGGGACGAGCTGGTCGCTGGCCGTGTAGAGGACCGTGACGGCGAGGCCGAGGTCGAGCAGGACCGTGGTGATCAGCGGGAGGCCGAGCCAGCGGACGTTCTTCTTCAGGGCCAGCAGGACGAGGTACACGCCGACGGCGGTCGTCGTGAAGGTGATGTTGAACTCGTACATGTTGCCCCACGGCGCCCGCTTCACCGACAGCGCGCGGGTGAGCACCCCGCCCGCCTCGATGGCGAAGGCCAGCACGGTGAGGGAGATGGCGATCCGGCCGTAGAGGTCGCCCTTCTCGGTGCCGCCGTGCGCGCCGGGGCCGTCGGGCACGTCACGGGAGCCGGTGGCGGCGCGCACCACGACCTCCGGCCGCTCCAGCACGGCGGTGCCGCCGGCCTTCTTGACGGTGACGGCCGGCGCCGCCTTGGACTTGGCCTTGGCCTTGTCCTCGCCGGACGCGGTGAGCGCGGCGGCGGTGCGACCGACCTTGCTGCGGCTGCCGAAGAGCCACTCGGCGATGTAGGCGAAGAACGCCAGCGTGTAGACGGCCATCGCGGAGTAGATCAGCGTGTTGCTGATGTTCGCGAGGTTCTCGTTGGTTGCGGCGGCGAGAGTCACTTCTCAGGCCCTTCGGCAGGTACGACGTGGGTGTCGGGTGAATCGGGGGTGTCGTCGTCGTTCGTCGGCTCGTACAGGACCGCGGCGAGGTCGCCGAGTTCCTCGGGGACCTTCGCGGACTCGCTGCGTCCGAGGCCGGCCATCTCGACGACCGTGACGCCGTCGTCGCCCTTGACGGCCCGCACCCAGACCCGGCGGCGCTGGATGAACAGGGAGCCGGCGAGACCGAGGATGGCGGCGACGGAGCCGGCCAGCGCCCAGCCGCTGGCGGGCTGCCGGGTCACCTGGAAGTTGGCCCACTCCTGGACGCCGTCGAAGGTGACGGTGCCGGCGCCGTTCGGGAGGGTCATGGTCTCGCCGATCTTCAGCTGCTTCTTGAACAGCTCCCCGTCGGAGTCCTTGAACTCCTCCAGGTTGGTCTTGTCGAGCTGGTAGATGCTCTTGGCGAAGCCCGCGTCGACGCCGAGGTCGCCGTGGTAGGCGGAGAGCGCCAGCATCGGGTTGAGCAGCGCGGGGAAGGTGGAGAGCATCGTGCTGCCCTCGCCGCCGTAGGTCGGCAGGAAGAAGGCGTTGAAGCCGAGCTGCTCCTTCTCGCCCTTCGCGTTGCGGTAGCCGTCGCGGACCATGACGGCGCCGGAGGAGGTGACGTTGGAGTCCAGCGGCAGCAGGGCCGTCGCCTCCTTGTCCATGACGACGTTGCCCTTCGCGTCCTTGACGGTGAGGATCGGCGCGTAGCCGTGGGCGGTGAGGTAGACCTTCGAGCCGTCGATCTCCAGCGGCTTGTTGACCTCGATGACCTTCGACTTCTCGTCGCCGTAGGCGCCCTCGCTGTAGGTGACCTGGGCCTCGTAGACGCGGGGGGTGCCGCGGTTGGGGCCGGTCGCCTCGTAGGTGCCGTGGAAGTCCTTCAGGCTGAAGCTGAAGGGGGTCAGGTCGTGGTCCGGGTCGAAGAGGTTGCCGGACTTGAAGTCGTCGTACTGGGTGAGCGTGTTGGAGAAGCCGTCGCCCTCCAGGATCAGCTTGTTGCCCTCGTACTTGAAGAGCTGGCCCCAGGCGAAGGCGATCAGCATCACGATCAGGGCGACGTGGAAGGCGAGGTTCCCCGCCTCGCGCAGATAGCCCTTCTCGGCGGCGACGGCGTCACCGACCGCGTGGGCGCGGAAGCGGCGCTTCCGCAGCAGCTTCAGCGCGGCCTCGCGGACCTCCTCCGGCTCCGCCCCGGTGCGCCAGGTGGTGTACGCGGGCAGCCGGCTCAGGCGCCGGGGGGCGCCCGGCGGACGGCCGCGCAGCTGGCCCACGAACTGCCAGGTGCGCGGCACGATGCAGCCGATGAGGGAGACGAACAGCAGGATGTAGATCGCGGAGAACCACACCGAGCTGTACACGTGGAAGAGGCCGAGCTTGTCGTAGAGGGGCCCGAGGACGTCGTGCTTGCCGCGGAACTCCTCGACCTTCATGGCGTCGACGCCCTCCTGCGGGATCAGCGACCCCGGGATGGCGCCCAGCGACAGCAGCAGGAGCAGCAGCAGCGCCACCCGCATCGAGGTGAGCTGCCGCCAGAACCAGCGGGCCCAGCCGATGACGCCGAGGGAGGGGAGGTTCGGGGTCTCCTCCTTGGGGGCGGTGGTCAGCTGGGAGCCGGCGGCGCCGAGGTCCTGGTCCTCGCCGGGCGCCGGGGCCCCGTTCGCCGGCGTCTTGCCGGGCGCCGTTTTCGAAGTGCCGCTCATCGGTTCAGATCCCTACAGTGAAGCCGTTGGACCAGGTCTGCATGTCCTGCACGATGCTGTCCCAGGCGCCGGTCAGCAGGAGGAGGCCGGTCGCGATCATCATGCCGCCGCCGATCCGCAGCACCCACACATAGTGGCGCTTGATCCAGCCGAAGGCGCCGAGCGCCTTGCGGAAGGCGACCGCGGCCAGCACGAAGGGCAGGCCGAGGCCCAGGCAGTAGGCGACGGTCAGTATCGCGCCGCGGCCGGCGGTCCCCTGCTGGGAGGAGAGGATCAGCACGGAGGAGAGGGTCGGTCCGATGCAGGGCGTCCAGCCGATACCGAACAGGGCGCCGAGCACGGGGGCACCGATCAGGCCGCTGACCGGCTTCCGGTGGAAGCGGAACTCGCGCTGGGTGAGCCAGGGCATCAGACCCATGAAGAAGACGCCCATGAGGATCATGAAGACGCCCAGCACCTTGGTCAGGACGCCCTGGTTCTCCTGGAGGGTCTGGCCGAAGTAGCCGAACAGCGCGCCGCTGGAGACGAAGACGGCCGTGAAGCCGAGGACGAAGAGGGAGGCGCCGACGACCATCCGCCCGCGCCGGGCCTCCTGGAGGTCGGTGCCGGTGACGCCGGTCACATAGGAGAGGTAGCCGGGGACGAGCGGCAGGACGCAGGGCGAGAAGAAGGAGACGAGGCCGCCGAGCAGCGCGACGGGGAGGGCCACCAGCAGGGCGCCGTTGAGCACCGTGCCGTTGCTGCCCGCCACGGCGAGCGTGGACAGTGCGCTCACGTCACTTCCCCGACCCGCCGGAGGTGTCCTTCAGGTACGGCTCCAGCATCTTGCGGAGCTTCTCCTCGCTCAGCGCCTGGAGGGTGCGGGCGGCGACCTTGCCCTCGCGGTCGATGATCAGCGTCGAGGGGATGGCCTGCGGGTTGAGGGTGCCCTTCTCGAAGCGGAGCATCAGCTTGCCGGCCGGGTCGTACAGGCTCGGGTAGCTGACGCCGAACTCCTCCTCGAAGGCCCTGGCCGGACCGACGGAGGTGTCGCGGGTGTTGATGCCGACGAACTGGACGCCCTGGTCCTTGACGTCCTGGTAGACCTTCTCGAAGTTCTTGGCCTCGGCCCGGCAGGGCGGGCACCAGGAGCCCCACACGTTGAGGACGACGACCTTGCCCCGGTAGTCGTCGACGTCGATCTGTCCGCCGTCGACCGTCTTGCCGGACAGGTCGGGGGCGTCGGCCCGCTCACCCTCCTTGACGGTGGAGATGCCGTCCGAGCCGGTGACGAAGCCGGTCTGCCCGCCCCCGCCCGAGGTGCCGCCCGAGCTGCACGCGGACACGAGCAGCGCCGAGACGGCCGCGCCGGCGGCGAGGGCGGCGCGGCGGCGGACGCGGACGGCTGTGCTGGACGAGCGCAGGGGGGCGCGGCTGGCGGCACTCATGTGAAAAGTTTCGCATGTCCGTTCCGGGGATCTTGGGCACCCCCCTCACGGGCGGAAACCCGCATTTCAGGCGGCGTTTCCGCTGGGTGTCGCGGAGCCGGTGGCGGCGTCCTTGAGGAAGGCGCCCCAGCCGCCGGCCGGCCGCTGCCCGACCTCGACGGTGCGCAGGGCGGCGAGCACCTCCGGCTTCTGCACGTCCAGCCAGTCGGTGAACTGGCGGAAGGAGACCAGCCGGATGTCCTGCCCGCTCTTCTCCTTCTCCCGGGCGATGTGCCGGAGGACGTTCTCGACGGCGTCCATGTAGATGCCGCCGTTCCACTCCTCGAAGTGGTTGCCGATGAAGAACGGCGCCCGATTCGTCTCGTATGCCCGTTTGAAGCCGGATATGTAGGCGTTGGTGGCTTGTTCGCGCCACCCGGGGTAGTTGTGGGCGGGCGCCTTGGTGGAGTTGACGGACTGGTTGGCCAGGATGTTGTAGTCCATCGAGAGCACTTCGAAGGAGTGGCCGGGGAAAGGTATCTGCTGGAGCGGCAGGTCCCAGATGCCGTCCTTCTTCACCGGCCACACCTGACGGCCGCCGGGCGAGGAGGCGTCGTAGCGCCAGCCCAGCTCGCGGGCGGTGGGCAGCAGGTTGTCCTGGCCGAGCAGACAGGGCGTGCGGCCGCCGACCAGCTCCTTGTCGTAGTCGAAGGGCAGCGAGGGCAGGTCGGTCCAGCCGGTGTTGGTCCGCCACTCCTTGACGAAGGACTTCGCCTGGTCGATCTCGCTGCGCCACTGCGCCGGGGTCCAGTTGCCGACCGTGCCGCTGCCGCCGCAGAAGTGGCCGTTGAAGTGGGTGCCGATCTCGTGGCCGTCCAGCCAGGCCCGGCGCACGCCCGCGAGCGTGTCCTTGATGTGGGCGTCGGTGAGGTAGCCGATGTCGGAGGCGCCGCGCGGGTTGTTCGGCGGGTCGTAGAGGCGCTTCTTCGACTCGGGCAGCAGGTACAGCCCGGAGAGGAAGAAGGTCATGTGCGCGCCGTGCTCCTTCGCGAGGTCCAGGAAGCGCGGGAAGAGCCCGTTGCCGACCTCGCCCGCCCCGTCCCAGGAGAAGACGACGAACTGCGGCGGAGTCTCGCCCGGCTCCAGCGGCACGGGGGCGTCCGGCTGGTGGGGCTGCTTGCCGGTGTACGACGTCGAGCCGTCCCCGATGGGCTTGGCGGGAGCCGTCTCGCTGCCCGAAGGCGAGGGCTTCCCGGAGCCGTCGGCCCGGTGCGAGCCGTCCGACGCCGGGTGGGAGCCGGTACCGCAGCCCGCGACCCCGACGGCGGCCGCGGCGCCCGCGCCGAGTCGGAGCATCCCCCTGCGGGTGAGAGTGCGGGTGGAAGTGCGCATCGCAACCTCGTTCGTCACGTCCTCTGGTGGTCACTAGGTCAGAGGACGTGACGAACGTGCGGGTTCCGGAAATTTGTGCGGATCACGTGACGGGGAGTCACATACCGCGGGGTCGGCCGTGCCGGCCCCTCAGGCCCCGTACGCCTTGCCCTGCCCCTTGACCGGCTTGGCGCCGGCGAGGAGGTGGGCGGGGACGAGGTCGCGGGCCGGCTCGGTGTAGCCGACGGAGACGATGCGGTCGCCCCGGTACGTGAACGTCGTCAGGGACGCCAGGGTGCACTGCCGCTTGCGCGGGTCGTGCCACAGGCGCCGCCGCTCGACGTAGGACCGCAGGATCCAGATCGGCAGCTGATGGCTGACCATCACGGCCTCGTGCCCCCGCGCCCGCTCCTTGGCCGCGTCCAGCGCGCCCATCATGCGCACCACCTGGTCGACGTACGGCTCGCCCCAGGACGGCTTGAACGGGTTGACCACGTGCTTCCAGTTGCCGGGCCGGCGCAGCGCGCCGTCGCCGATGCCGAAGGTCTTGCCCTGGAAGACGTTGTCCGCCTCGATGAGCCGCGCGTCGGTGGCGAGGTCCAGCCCGTGCGCCTTGGCGATCGGCGTCGCCGTCTCCTGCGCCCGCTCCAGCGGGGAGGCCACGACATACGTCACGTCCCGCTCGGCCAGGTGCTCGGCGACCCGGTCGGCCATGCGCCGGCCCAGGTCGGAGAGGTGGTAGCCGGGCAGACGGCCGTAGAGGACGCCCGTGGGGTTCTCCACCTCGCCGTGCCGCATGACGTGGACGACGGTCAGTTCCTCGTCGGTGTCGTGGCTCACGCCGTCGCCTCCGCAGCCGCGCGGGCCGCCGCCGGGAGGGCGTCGGCGATGCGCTGGACGGCCCGCTCGTCGTGGGCGGTGGACACGAACCAGGACTCGAAGGAGGACGGCGGCAGGTAGACGCCGTTCGCGAGCAGCGCGTGGAAGAAGGCGGTGTAGCGGAAGGACTCCTGCGCCTTGGCGTCCTCGTAGTCGCGCACCGGGCCGTCGGTGAAGAACACGGAGAACATGTTGGAGGCGGTCTGCAGCGTGTGCGCGACGCCCTCCTTGCTCAGCGCCTCGGTGACCAGGCCCTGGATCTGCTCCGACACGGCGTTGACCTTGGCGTACGCGGCATCGTCGAGCAGCCGCAGCTGGGCGAGCCCGGCGGCGGTGGCGACCGGATTGCCGGAGAGGGTGCCGGCCTGGTAGACGGGCCCGGCGGGCGCGAGGTGCGCCATGACGTCGGCGCGCCCGCCGAACGCGGCGGCGGGGAACCCACCGCCCATGACCTTCCCGAAGGTCATCAGGTCGGGGACGACGCCCTCCACCCCGTACCACCCGGCGCGGCTGGTCCGGAAGCCGGTCATCACCTCGTCGGACACGAACAGCGCGCCGTTGGCCGCGCACGCGTCCTTCAGCCCCTGGTTGAACCCGGGCAGCGGCGGCACGACGCCCATGTTGCCGGGCGACGCCTCGGTGATCACGCAGGCGATCTCGCCGGGGTGGGCGGCGAAGGCGGCGTGCACGGCGTCGAGGTCGTTGTACGGCAGCACGATCGTGTCGCTCGCCTGGGCGCCCGTGACCCCGGGGGTGTCGGGCAGCGCGAAGGTGGCGACGCCGGAGCCGGCGGCGGCGAGGAGCGAGTCGACGTGACCGTGGTAGCAGCCGGCGAACTTGATCACCTTGGTGCGCTGCGTGAAGCCGCGGGCGAGCCGGATGGCGGACATGGTCGCCTCGGTGCCGCTCGACACGAGCCGCACCTCCTCCAGCGGCGCGACCCGCTCCACCATGGCCTCGGCGAGGGCGACCTCACCCTCGGCGGGCGTACCGAAGGAGGTGCCGCGCGCGACCGCCTCCTGCACGGCGGCGACCACCTCGGGGTGGGCGTGCCCGAGGATCATCGGCCCCCAGGAGCAGACGAGGTCGACGTACTCGCGCCCGTCCGCGTCGGTCAGGTACGGCCCGGAGCCGGACACCATGAACCGGGGCGTGCCGCCGACGGCGCGGAAGGCCCGCACCGGCGAGTTCACACCGCCGGGCGTGACGGCCGCCGCGCGGTCGAACAGAGCCTGCGAGGCCGGTGCTTCGTATGGATATGCCAGTTCGCTCATGACCTGCGACTTCTCCGACCTTCTCGTCCTTCTCCGACTTCTCGGACCCTGCGCGGGCCTCGACCGGCCCCTGTCCGGCTCCCGCTCGGCCTCTGGTTGCCCAGGGTGACCTCAATCAGGGTAGACAACCCGCCCGACCGCCGTACCGTCTGCCAGACTGGAGCCCATCCACGCAGCTCACGCGGGCGGCGCGGAGAGGGGCCGCCGGCCGTGCCGCGGACGCGTGTCGGACATGCGACGGGCATACGACGGGCATATGTCCGACCGCACGTTTCGGCGAGCGGCCGTGGGGGAGGTCACTGACACGATGATCGGGTTGCGCGGCTGGGGCCACGCGTCCTAGAAAAGCAGTCGGGTGGAGATATGCATCGCGGTGGCGGACTGGGCGAGGGGACCGACGACCTGGGTCCTCGACGTGCCCGGCGGGGAAGGCACCGGCGCGAGGCGGCGGAATCGACCGAAGCACGTCAGGCACACGGCACCCCGGGCGAGCCCGACCGGCTCGCCGGGCAGGCCGACCGGCTGGGGGCGGGGAGCAGGAATGGTGGTCGGGTGGGGGTGACCTACAAGTACTTCGGCGCGCCCGACGGCGCGACCGCGGCCCGCGTCCCGATCTCGATGCGCCCCGAGGAACTGGGCGGCGACGAGCTGGGGATGAACGGCATGTTCACCAAGATCAAGCCGGAGACCATGGCCGCGATGGTCCTCACCGGCATCGAGGGCGTGCCCCTGCACAAGGTCCCGCCCCTCGAACTGGTCGTCCTGCACCCCGACTACGCGGTCGTCAAGCTCCCCATGACGGTCGTCGACCCCCTGCGCGGCATCGGCGAGGAGGCGGTCGGCGCGGCGGCCTTCATCTGGTCGACGGTCCCGGACCGGGGCGGACCGCGGGACGCGTTCAACGTGTACCAGCTGCTGCACGAGTGGCAGGACTTCTCGCACCGGCTGCATGAGGCGGGGCATCAGCCGTATTGCCTGGTGTGGCCCTGAGGCTCGGAGCCTCGGCGGTGGCGGGCGGGGTCTTCGGGCCTCGCCCTTTTGCTTGCCGGGGAGGGGCCGTCAGGCGGGCAGGGCACGTCGCCCGTCGCCGACCGCCGTGCCGGGGCCGCCGTGCCGGGTCCGGTGAGGCGAGGCGAGGCGAGGCGAGGCGAGGACACGATCGCCGATGCGCACGGCATCCGCCCGCTCGGTTGGCCCACCAGGGGGACCGCGCGGCCCTGCGGGTGTGTGCGGTGGCTGGAAGTCGCCCGTCGTGAACAGACTGAGGAACCCGTCTGTGCTCGTCGCCCGACACGGGGTACTCCGACGGCGCGCGGATCCCCCTCGTCGTCAGGAGGCACGGCCCATGACGTTCAATCCGTTGGAGCAGCGGGGTATCCCGCTGGACCGCCAGCTACGGAGCTGGCGCGAGCTGAACGTGGACCCGATCGACCCGGACCACTGCGACCCGTACACCCGCTGCCGGATCATCACGATGAACGGCATCGAGGTGGAGGCGATCCTCTTCAGCCACCAGCTCGCCCGGAACACGGTCGATCCTGAGGTCAAGCGGCAGCTGGCCCGGGTCCGCTACATCGAGGCGCAGCAGCAGAAGGTCGTGAACTGGCTGCTCCCGGGTGTCTCCTCGGTGCTGGAGACGACGATCGCCTACGAGCAGGTGGCGGTGGACCTGACGGCGTGGGTGGCGCGGATGGAGCCGGACCCGTACCTGAAGCAGGCGTACCAGTTCGGTGTGCTGGAGGACTTCGACCACCTGTACCGGTACGCGAACCTGTACGAGATGATCGAGCACCGCAAGGCGGAGTCGATCGTCGACAACCTGACCGAGGTCATGCCCGGCCGGCCCACCCGGTTCCACCACCGCGATCCGGTCGACAACGTCCGCGACCCGTACGCCAAGGACGAGACGGACCCGCTCTCCAAGCTGCACGCCCTGACGATCATGTCGGCGGAGCAGCAGACCATGAACTTCTACATGAACACCGGCCCCACCTACATGGAGCCGATCGCCCGCCAGCTCTACCAGGAGATCGGGCTGATCGAGGAGGAGCACGTCACCCACTACGAGTCCCTGGTGGACCCGGGTGAGACGTGGTGGGAGCAGTTGGTCAACCACGAGTACAACGAGTGCTACCTGTACTACTCCTTCATGGAGCAGGAGAGCGACCCCAAGGTCAAGGCGATCTGGGAGCTGCACCTGAACATGGAGCTGGAGCACCTGCACGCCGCCTGCGACCTGATGCGCCGGCACGACGGCCGCGACCCCGCCTCCGTGCTGGCCCCCGAGCTGCCCAACGTGCTCACCTTCGAGCCGAACAAGGGCTATCTGCGCGAGTTGCTGGACACCCAGATGGACCTGACGACTCTCGGTGCCGGATACGTGCGGGAGGCTCACGAGCGGTTCGAGAAGATGCAGGAACAGATCCACGGCGGCGAGGCGCCCCCGAGCGACCGGGTGATGACCCAGCACGACGAGATGTTCGGCCGCGAGTACCGCGTCCAGACCGAGGGCGAGCACCCCGACCCCACGCAGCGCGAGAAGTAGGGGAGGCCGACATGTCCGAGCTGCACACCCCGCACGCCGGGGACGACATGGCCGAGGACGACGACGTCGTCTCCCTGCTGATGCGCCAGCACGGCGACATCCGCAACCTCTTCGACGAGGTCGAGGCCGCCAAGGGCGAGGAACGCCGGGACGCCTTCCGCCGCCTGGTGCGCCTGCTCGCGGTGCACGAGACCGCCGAGGAGGAGGTCGTCCATCCCTTCGCCCGCAAGGGCTTCCCCGGTGGCGAGCAGGTGGTGAAGGACCGGCTCGCCGAGGAGAAGGCGGCCAAGGAGACCCTGTCCGCGCTGGACGACATGGACACCGACGACCCGAAGTTCATGCCCCGGCTGCTCAAGCTGCGCAAGGACGTCCAGGAGCACGCGCGGGCCGAGGAACGCTACGAGTTCACCCACATCCGGCGCAGCACCGACGTCACCGGCCTCGCCGCGATGGCCAAGGCGATCAAGGCCGCCGAGGCCATGGCGCCGACCCGGCCCCACCCGGGTGTCGAGTCCGGGGCGAAGAACATGGCGCTGGGACCGGTCGCCGCGCTGATGGACCGCACCAAGGACGCGGTGCGTCAGGCCATGGGCAAGGGCTGAGTCCGCGTCGACTCCGCGTCGATCCCGCGTCGACTCCGCGTCCTCCTGGCCGGCCGGGGCATCCGCCCGGTCGGCCGGGGCGCGGTACCGGCCCCGTGAGCCGGCTGTTTGTCCCCTACCCTCCGGGGGACCCAGCGCGCATGAGCAAAAAGGCAGGTCGCCGCCTCATGGGCCAGAACCGGATGCTGTGGCTGCTCGACGCCCTGGAACGTGATCCCAGGGCTGACGCGGTGATCGACAAGCTCACCGGGAGCGTGCGGGCCCTCCCGTTGGGCCGCGCGCGGGACGCGCTGCACGGCAGGTGGCTGGGACACCCCGTGCACCCTCTGATGGTCCAGGTGCCGATCGGCAGCTGGATGTCCGCCGCCGTCCTCGACCTGCTGCCCGGCCGCACCCGGGAGGCCGGCCTCCTCGTGGGCGTCGGACTGGCCGCGGCCGGCCCCGCCGCGCTGGCGGGCGCGGTCGACTGGGCCGAACTCCACCGGCAGCAGACCCGGGTGGGACTGGTGCACGCCGTGGCCAACACGGCGGCCGTGGGGCTGTACGGCGCCTCACTCCTGTGCCGCCTCACCGGACGGGCCACAGCGGGCCGCGCGTACGGCTTCCTCGGGCTGACGGCGGTCGGCCTGGGCGGCATGCTCGGCGGCCACCTCGCCTACCGACAGGCTTCCGGAGCCAACCACGCCGAGGAAGTACCCCATGTCGTCGGCGAAGGCTGGCACCGGATCGGCACCGTGGACGAGTTCCCCGCCGGCCGGCCCGTGCGGCGCGCCGTGGACGACGTTCCGGTCCTGGTGGTGCGCGAGACCGGCGGCACCTTCCACGCGCTGGCGGACCGGTGCAGCCACCTGGCGGGCCCGCTGTCCGAGGGCACGGTCGCCGACGGGTGCGTGGAGTGCCCCTGGCACGGCAGCGTCTTCCGGCTCTCGGACGGCTGGAACGTCCGCGGCCCCGCCACCGCGCCCCAGCCCGCCTTCGACACCCGCGTCGTCGACGGACACGTGGAGATCAGGCTGCGCCGCGCGGACGGCACGGAGGACGCGGACGAGGACCGAACGGCCGGGGCAGCGGAGCGGGCAGGGGAGGACGAGGGTCATGGGCACGGCGTCTGACGGCGGTGTCGTGGCGCGGCTGAGGGGACGGCTGCGCCGCACCGAACGCACCTACTCGGCGGGAGAGGACCGCCCGCTGCGCGGCTACGCGGCGGCCATGGCGGCCTTCGGCGTCTACACGGCGGGGTGGGCGGCGGTGGTCGGCACGCGCGGTCGTCCGCTCCCGGACCGGCCCGAGCCCTGGGACGTTGCACTGACGGCGGTGGCGACGTTCCGGCTGAGCCGGCTGCTCAGCAAGGCGTCGGTGACCAGCCCGCTACGGGCCCCCTTCACCACGTTCCAGGGTCCCCAGGGCCCGGCCGAGCTGCACGAGGAGGCGCGCACCGAGGGCGCCAAGGACACGGTCGGCGAGCTGCTGACGTGCCCGTTCTGCATGAGCGTCTGGGTGGCCTCGACCCTCACCGCCGGACAGCTGCTCTGGCCGCGCGCCACCCGCACCGCCATGGGCGCGCTCACCGCGCTGGCCGGCGCGGACGCCCTGCAACTCACGTACAGCGCGCTGGTGGCCAGGACGACCGACGAGTGACCACGCCGCGCGGGCCCGGCCCGGTGGTCACCGGCGCCGGGGCAGAGGCCCTACGTCGGAGTGGCGGCCGGGGCGCATCGCGGCGTGCCGCTGCCCCGGACCGGGGCCCGACCGGGCGGCCAGGGCGTCGGCGACGGCGCCGGTGACGAAGGCGTACACCGTCTTGTGCAGCAGGTCGACGGCGAGTTCGCGGCGGGGCCAGGTCGGGGGCGGGGCGCCGACGCCGGTGGCGTTCTCCAGGATCTGGTCGGAGGTGACCCGGACGACGGCGAACTTCCCCGAGGACCAGGGCCCGCGCAGCCCGGCGTGCGCCATCACCGACCGCAGGACCCCGAGGAGGGCGCCCTGCCCCGCGTGCATGGCCAGGTTCACCGGCACCGGCTGACGCCCGGAGTGCTCCCGCATCCCGGTCAGGCGTTCCAGTGTGCGGGCGGGGACGTGGGAGTCGGGCCGGCCGGTCAGCCGTTGCTCCGCCTTCTCGCCCAGCGTCATCGCCAGCACTCCGGTCGTACCGGCCAGCAGCCCCTGCCACAGTGCGCGCTTCATCATGCGGCGCCGAGTACCCAGCGCGCCCCGGCTCACCTGCTCCCCGGCCTCGGACGGAGGCGCGCCGTCCGGGTCCGCTCAGCGGGCGACCGTGCACAGCGCACCGCTGACGGCTGCCGCGCGGACCAGCGGGCACGACGCCCGGACACCTTGGCGTCTGAGCAGGTCGCCTCGGAGCGGGGCCGCCGCTACGGCGGTGCGGTGCGGGTCAGGACCACAGCGCGTCCGCGAGGGCGGTGCCGAGGAAGGCCGCGCCCAGGCCGGCGACGACGCCGGCGAGGACGTTGGCGGCGGCGAGGAGCCTCGCGCCGTTCTCGGCCAGCCGCAGGGTCTCGTAGGAGAAGGTGGAGTAGGTGGTCAGGGCTCCGCACAGGCCCGTGCCGACCAGCAGCTGCACCGATGCGGAGGCGGCGCCGTGGGCGGCCGCGCCGGCGAGGGTGCCGAGGACCAGGCAGCCGACGACGTTGACGGTGAAGGTGCCCCAGGGGAAGACGGTGCCGTGCCGGGCCTGGACCGCCCGGTCGGTCAGATAGCGCAGGGGCGCCCCGACCATGGCTCCGGCCATGACGAGCAGCCAGTTCACCTCCGCCTCCCGGAGACCAGGCGCCGGGTGAGGCTCGCCGAGCACCACACCGCCGCGAGGGCCGCGACGACGGTGACGGCCAGGTAGGCCAGGCCGGTGCCGGCCTCCCCGGAGCGGAGCAGGTGCTGGATGTCGACGGCGTAGGTCGAGAAGGTGGTGAAGCCGCCCAGGACGCCGGTGCCGAAGAAGGGGCGCACCAAGCGGTGGGCGGCCCACACGTCGGTGACGACCACCATGAAGACGCCGATCACCGCGCAGCCGACCGCGTTGACCAGCAGGGTGGTCCAGGGGAAACCGCCGGCCGCCGTGGGCCACAGCAGTGCGGCGCCGTAGCGGGCCGCGGCCCCCAGGGCGCCGCCGGCCGCGACCACCGCGAGGACGGGAGCCTCGCCGTGGGTGAGCGCGGGGCGGGTGGCGGGCGCCGGCGGGCGGGGGCCGGGGTCGAGGTCCGGGTCGACGGGCTCGGGGGCTGCGGGGACTTCGGGGTGCGCGGCGCTCCCGGCGCGGGGTTCGCGGGGGGCTTCGGTCAACGCGGGTCTCCTACTCGTGCGGCCGTCCGGGCAGGCGGACGGCTCTGATCACCAGTAGGGACTGTCGGCGGCGTCGGTGCCGCGGTTCGGGTGCGGCGAGCCCCACCGCCGCGCGACCCGCCCGGACGGGGCCGGCCGCTCCCCCAGGGTAACCGAGCGCCCCGTACGGACATCGGGGCCGGGCGCCCCCGACCTCGTAGACTCGACGGCCGATATCGGTTTCGTCACCGGCGGAGGTGGACCGGGTGCGGGAGTTCCAGCGGGCCGCGGTGCGGCTGCACATCCTGCACCACGCGGCCCAGGAGGAGATCCACGGCGCCTGGATGACCGCGGAGCTGGCCCGGCACGGGTACCGGATCAGCCCCGGCACCCTGTATCCGACGCTGCACCGCCTGGAGGCGGACGGGTTGCTCGCCTCGGAGCAGCGGGTGGTGGACGGCCGTACGCGCCGCGTCTACCGGGCGACGGAGGCGGGGCGGCAGGCCCTCGCCGACGACCGCCGGGCCCTCGAGGAGCTGGCCCGCGAGGTGCTGGGCGACGAGCGGCCGTGAGGCGACCGCGCCGCGCGGTCAGGCGCCGCGGGAGGCGAGCCGGCGGCGGACGCCGTACGCGAGGACGCCGGCGGCGAGCACGGCCGCGCCCGAGAGGACGGAGGCGACCGGCAGGGTGAAGGCCAGCAGCAGGCAGCCCGCGAGTCCGACCACCGGGACGAGGCGCGGTGGCCGGCCCTCCTCGGGGCGGAGCGTCCAGGCGGAGGCGTTGGCGACGGCGTAGTAGACCAGGACCGCGAAGGAGGAGAAGCCGATCGCGCCGCGCAGGTCCGCCGTCGCGGCGAGCACGGCCACCACGGCACCGACGAGCAGTTCGGCGCGGTGCGGCACCTCGAAGCGCGGATGGACGGCGGCCAGGGCGTGCGGCAGGTGCCGGTCCCGGGCCATGGCCAGGGTGGTGCGCGAGACGCCGAGGATCAGCGCCAGCAGCGAGCCGAGCGCGGCGACCGCCGCTCCCGCCCGCACCACCGGTGACAGGCCGTCGGCGCCCGCGGCCCGCACCGCGTCCGAGAGCGGCGCGGCGGACTCCGCCAGCCCGCGCGGGCCGAGCACCGCGAGCACGGCCAGTGCCACGGCGGCGTAGACGGCCAGGGTGATGCCCAGGGCGAGCGGGATCGCGCGGGGGATGGTGCGGGCCGGATCGCGGACCTCCTCGCCCAGGGTGGCGATGCGCGCGTACCCGGCGAACGCGAAGAACAGCAGGCCCGCCGCCTCCAGCACCCCGCCGGCGGTGGCGTCGCCCCCGATGTCCCAGCGGGCCGGGTCCGCCGCCCCGGAGCCCAGGGCCGCGACCACCACCGCGGCCAGCACCGCCAGGACCACGGTGACGATCACGCGGGTCAGCCACGCCGACTTCTGCACCCCGGCGTAGTTCACCGCGGTGAGCGCCACGACCGCGGCCACCGCGACGGCGTGTGCCTGGCCGGGCCAGACGTAGGCGCCGACGGTGAGCGCCATGGCCGCGCACGAGGCGGTCTTGCCGACGACGAAGGCCCAGCCGGCCAGGTGGCCCCAGAAGTCGCCGAGCCGTTCCCTGCCGTAGACGTAGGTGCCGCCGGAGGCCGGGTACCGGGCGGCGAGCCGCGCGGAGGAGGTGGCGTTGCAGTACGCCACCACGGCGGCCACCGCCAGCCCGAGCAGGAGCCCGGAACCGGCGGCGCGGGCGGCCGGGGCGAGGGCCGCGAAGATCCCCGCGCCGATCATCGAGCCCAGCCCGATGGTCACGGCGTCGCCGACGCCCAGCCGACGCCGCAGCCGGTCCGGCGCCCCCGTGGTGTTCGACGACTCGCCCATCAGCTCAGCTCACTCCTCGCGCCCCGCGCACCGTTTACGGATACCGATATCGGGTGACGATAGAGCAGCGGGGCGACGTCGAGGTGAACTCCCGGGGCCGGCCCGTAGCATGGTGCGCGTGACCAGGAGCATGCCGCCGATCAGCCGCCCGGCCGGGCGGTTGCTCACGCTGCTGGTACTGGCGGTACTGGCCGGCGTGCTCGGTATGCACGGCCTGGCCCCCGGGGTGCCGACGGCCCACGCGGGCGCCGGACACGAGCGGGCGACGGGCTCCACGACCGGGGCACCCCACGCGGAGGGTGGGGCGTACGCGGAACGCGGGATGTACGCGGAAGGCGCGTCGCACGCGCAAGGTACGGCGTACGCGGACGCCGGCGCGGACCGGGCCTGTGGTCACACGGACGGCGGGCCGGGGCACCTCGATCACGCCGACGGCACCTGCGCCGCCGCCGGGACCGCCTCCGCCTACACCCCGCCGGCCCTGACCGGCGCCGCCACCGACGCCCCCGCCGTCACCGTGCCCTCGGCGGCGGCCACCGGAGCCTCCCGGGACGGCCGGGCGCCGCCCGACCTCTCCGAACTGCAACTCCTGCGGATATAGAGCCGCCCGCACGGCATCCCACGCACCGGTCCCCGGTGCCGGGTGCCGTGCCCTCGCGCGCCCTCACCTCCACTCGACGCATCCAGTCGACACATCCACCGCGCGCCGCGAACAGGCGCGCGCGAAGGAGTTGCACCCCGCATGAAGATCGAGCGTTCCCTCGTCCGCCGTACCGTCGCCGTGGCCGCCGCCGGTGCGACGGCCCTCGTCCTGGCCGCCTGCGGCGGAGCCGACGACGGCGGGTCGGACGGCTCCGCCGGGCACGGCGGACACAGCGCCGCGGCGTCGGCCACGGCCTCGCCCACGCCGTCGGCCTCCGCGTCGGACGCGCGGGGCGGGCACAACGCCGCCGACGTGGCGTTCGCGAAGGGGATGATCCCCCACCACCGTCAGGCCGTCGAGATGGCCGACCTCGCGCCCGGACGGGCGGGTTCGCCCGAGGTCGAGAAGCTGGCCGCGGAGATCAAGAAGGCCCAGGACCCGGAGATCAGGACGCTGTCCGGCTGGCTCACGGCGTGGGGCGAGGAGGTGCCCGCCGAGGGCGCCGCCATGGACCACTCGTCGCACGGCATGGACGGCATGGACGGCATGATGACCGACCAGGAGATGCGCGGGCTCGAGGACGCCTCGGGCGAGGCGTTCGACACCGCCTTCCTGGAGCTGATGGTCAAGCACCACGAAGGCGCGCTCGCGATGGCCGAGACCGAGCGGGCCGACGGCGCCTTCGCGCCGGCCAGGAAGATGGCCGCCCAGATCATCACGTCCCAGAGCGCCGAGATCGAGCGCATGAACGGGCTCCTCGGCAAGGGATAGGACAACGGCGCCTTTCGGCGTCCTCACGGGTACCGGAATACCCCCAGGGGGTATATGGTTCCCCACCGTGGGGGCCCGGCCCGGGCTCCCACGGGGACGTCGAACGGGGTTGAACCGTCATGGAGCATCACCACCACACGCACCAGGAGCACCACGGGCACGGCCAGGCACACCAAGGGCACCAAGGGCACCAGCAGCGGGAGCAGCACGGTGCGACCTGGGCCACGGCGGTGCGCGCGACCCTGCACTGCCTCACCGGGTGCGCCATCGGCGAGATCCTCGGCATGGTCATCGGCACCGCCCTGATGTGGGGCAACGTACCGACGATGGCCCTGGCGATCGGCCTCGCCTTCGTCTTCGGCTACTCCTTCACCCTCTTCGCGGTGGTGCGCGCCGGGGTCTCCCTGAAGGCCGCGGTGAAGGTGGCGCTGGCGGCCGACACCGTGTCCATCGCGGTGATGGAGCTGGTGGACAACGGCATCATCGCGCTGACGCCGGGGGCGATGGACGCGCACCTGTCGGACGGACTGTTCTGGTACGCGCTGCTCGGCGGGTTCGCCGTGGCGTTCCTGATCACCACGCCGGTCAACAAGTGGATGATCGGCCGCGGCAAGGGCCACGCCGTGGTCCACGCCTACCACTGACGCGCCCGCGCACCGACCGACGCCGGGCGGCCCTCTCCGATCGGGGGCCGCCCGGCGCGGTGCGTGCGCGGGGCGCCGCGCGCCTCAGCCCAGACTGGCGAGCAGTTCCTCGCACGCCTGCTCGCAGCGCCGGCACGCCTCCGCGCAGACCCGGCAGTGTTCGTGCATGTCCGCGTGGCTCGCGCACTCGTCCCCGCACGCCCGGCACACGGTCGCGCAGGCCCGCAGGACGGCATGGGTGACGTTGGCGTCGTAGCCGGTGTGCCGGGACAGCACCGACGCGGTGGTGGTGCAGACGTCGGCGCAGTCCATGTCGGTCCGGATGCACTTGGTCAGCTCGCCGACCATGCCCTCCGACAGACAGGCGTCCGCGCAGGCGGTGCAGGCCTGGGCGCACGCCAGACACTCCTCGATGCAGGTGGCCATCGCCTGCCGGTCTACGCCTCCCAGGTCGGCGGGGTAGGTACGGAGCATGTCTTCGACGGTCGTGGTCATGAGTACTCCCTCGCTCTCCCGGTGACGGCCCGGAGGGCGGGGCACCGGCCGGCACCGTCACCGCGCTGGGAACCGGGTGCACCCCGCCGCGCGCCCGCAAACGACCGTCGCGGAACAGCGGGAGCCGGGCCCCGTCCGGGGCCCGGCTCGTACGCGGGTGTGCGGGGTGACCGCCCTCAGGAGGCGCGGCCGGTCAGCTCGTAGCCGGCCTCGTCGACGACCTTGGCCAGGACCGCGTCGTCGGGCTCCCCGTCGGTGGTGACGGAGACGCGGCCGGCCGCGCGGTCGACCTCGACCGAGCGCACGCCGTCCACGGCGCCGATCTCCCTGGTGAGCGTGGCCTCGCAGTGTCCGCAGGTCATGCCGGCGACGGCGTAGACGGTGGTGACGCCCTCGGCGACCGCGGCGGTGGCCGGGGTGGCGGTGGTGGAGCAGCTGCCGTCAGGGGTGCAGCAGGACATGGTTCCTCCTGGACAAACGATCGGACGGGTACCCCGTGGGGGTACTCTTACCGCCTCGAATATATACCCCCAGGGGGTACCTGCGGAAGTCTGAGCAGCGGTGACGACCCGCCGCGTCCTACCGGAAGCCGATCGGAAGCGCATCGGAAGCCCCGAAATCTGGTTTCGGAAGCGCCGGCACTGGTCGGATCGGGCGAAGCACAAGGCACTTCGGCCCCCCGGGGTCGGCCGGAATCCGCTCGGGCGGATGCCGGAGGCAATGAGGTGACGAATGAGCGACACACATGTCCCGCCCCGCGGCACCGGCTCCTACCCCGCTCCCGGCCTCGCGCCCGCGCCGGGCCGGATACGCAACCAGGCGCTGATCGTCATCGGCGCCCCGTTCCTGCTCGTCGTGGCCCTGATCGTCGTGCTCGGCACGGCCGGCGGCAGCGACTCCGTATCGCCCTCCGGCGGCTTCGACGGGGGCACGCTGGGCGGTGCCTTCACCGGCGACCCCTTCGGCGACGGGACGAACGACGACGGCACGGACGGCGACGAGCCGTACACGGACGACCCGTACACCGACCAGCCCTACACGGACGACCCGTACACGGACCAGCCGTCCACGGAGGACCCGTACACGGATACCCCGTACACCGACGAGCCCGCGGAGTCCCAGGAGGCCGACGCCTCGGACACCACGCCGGCGGCCGGACCGGAGGCGACCGTGACGGCGTACTTCGAGGCCATCAACGACCGTGACTTCACGACCGCGTGGGACCTGGGCGGCAAGAACCTCGACCAGGACTACGACCACTTCGTCGCGGGCTTCGACACGACCGAGAGCGACGAGCTGACCGTCCACGGCACGGCGGGGGAGACCGTGTACGTCACCTTCACGGCACGGCAGACGGACGGTTCCGAGCAGACCTACGACGGCAGCTACACCGTGCGCGACGGGCTCATCGTCTCGGCGGTCGTCCAGGAGAGGGGCTGAGGCAACCGCCATGACCACCCACACCGCACCCCCGCCCCCGCCCCCGGACGCGCCGCCGCCGCCCGACGCCACGAGCAACGCCACCCGCCTGCTGTGCGCGGGCACCTACCTGGACCCGGTGTACCGCAAGGCCGTGATCCGCGAACTGCTCACCGAGCGCTTCCGGGTGGTGGCCCCCTCGTACGGCTACGACGCCGTCCCCGTACTGGCCCACGCGCTCGCCGCCCACCACCTCCGGCTCCAGCAGCTGCGCACGCTGCTCGCCGGTGCCGCCCTCATCGCCTTCCTCATGGTCGCCGGCGTCCTGGACACCCTCGGCGCCGCGCTCCTCTTCGGCTGGCTGGCGTGGGCCACCATGTTCCTGCGCCGCATCGCCGTCCTGCGGACGCTCGCCGCCCACCTCGCGCCGCCCGCCGCCGGAGCCGCCTTCGACGGCCGCTACCCCCGGACCGAACGGCTCACACCGGAACTCGTCGGCAAGATCACCGACGAGCAGAACTCCGAGACGGTGCGCTACGGCGGGTACAAGCCCTTCATCGGTGCCGGTGTGCTGTGGCGCCGCTGGTCCAACGCCGAGCTGCTGATCGGGGCGCCGGTCGCCTCGTCCGGCCCCTTCGACCACGGCCCGTTCAACGGCCGCGTCCCGCACCCGGGCGGCCCGGCGGACGGCGCCGTGAACGGCTCGCCGCAGGCGCCCGGCGCAGCCGCGCACCCCGAACGCAGACCGATCGTCCCCTTCACGGCCGAGGAGATCACCTGCGAGGTCCGCGACCGGATGCTCGCCGAACTGCGCGACCGGCCCAGGCCGGCCGACAGCGTCCGGATGCTCTCCGTCGACCGGCGCCGCTTCACCACCGCCGTCCGCACCCTCGACGGGCCGACCCTGCGGGTGCCGGTCGACGCCCGGCACCACGGCCGGGGCACGGACGAGCACTGGCGCGAGGCTTACGACGCCGACCGCGAGTACCTGTGCATCCGCATCGGCTCCTGGAACCAGGAGCTGGTGACCACGGTGTTCGTCGGCTTCGACATCAAGGGCGCCACCCTGCACACCGAGTTCTACACCTACGTCCTCGCCCCGGTGGCCGAGAGCTTCCACCTGGTCGACCGGCTCCCCGCCACCATCGACGGCCGGCTGATGGCCCGCATCGCGTGGGACGTGACCCGCGGCATGCCCGGCGAACTGCTGCGCCTGCTCACCAACCCGCTCCAGGAACGGCTGCCCAGCCGCTCCGGCACCGTCAAGGTGACGGTCCCCCAGCCGGCCGACCGCAGCGAGTTCCGGCTCGGCCGCTACGCGGACGCCGTCGTGGACTGCGGCGCGCGCACCAGCGTCCGGGAGATGGCCGCCAGCAGCGAGTTCCACCACTTCTTCCAGGAGACCGACGCCCGCAAGTACACCCAGATCGTGGAGCGCCATCTCCTGCAGATCGTCGGCGACTTCCTGCGCGAGCACGACGTCGACACCCGCGACCACGAGGCCAACCAGACCAACATCCTCCAGCAGAACTTCGGCGCGAACAGCACCAACAACTTCGGCGGCAACCAGAGCGTCGGCAACAGCGGCACCCAGACCTTCGGCAACAACTCCGGCGTCACCAGGGAGGCACGACCCGCATGAGCGGCCAGCAGTACCGCGACCACGGCCAGGGCGGCAACACCAACTACGGCGGCAACCAGAGCGTCGGCAACAGCGGCACCCAGAGCTTCGGCGACCACTCCCCGGTCGTGCCCGCGCCCGCGGGCCCGCCCGGACAGCCGTACGCCGGAGCCGGCACCCGGCGCCACGACGTGGCCCCGGCGCCCGGCGACAGCGACCGGGCGCGCAGCGTGTTCGTCGTCCACGGCCGCGACGAACAGGTACGGCGCGAGATGTACGAGCTGCTGCGCCGACTCGACCTGCGCCCCAAGGAGTGGGAGGACCTGGTCAGGGCGACCGGCCAGTCCTCCCCCTTCCTCGGGGACGTGGTCGCGGGCGCCCCCGCGCAGGCCCAGGCGGCACTGGTGCTGCTCACGCCGGACGACGTCGTGACGCTCCACCCCGACCTGCGCGGACACGCCGAGCCCGAGTACGAGACGCGGCCCGTCTGCCAGGCACGTCCGAACGTCCTGATCGAGCTGGGCATGGTGCTGATGGCGTACCCGGAGCGCACGCTGATCGTCGAGGTCGGCGGCCTCCGGCCGATCGCCGACATCGCCGGGCGCAACGTCATCCGCTTCGACGGCTCCGCCACGGCCGTCGGCAAGATCGTGGAGCGGCTGAAGCTGGCCGGGTGCACGGTCAACGACACCGGCTCGGACTGGCGCCAGACCTACCCGTTCCAGCACCTGTCCGCCTACCACCGCCGGCCGTAGCCCGGCGGATCCGGCGCCGATCGGGGGACCGGCGCGACCGGCCCCCGGGTGCGTTCCGCGAACGCGGCGCGCGCGCCCGGGGGCCGCCCTCGTCCCGTCCGCCGAAACACCGGCTGCCCCCGACGGGCGATTGCTACGCTGCCGACACCTCTCCCACCACCGCCCGGCGGGAGGGCGTGGAACGAGTGGAGACCACTTGTATGGCGCGTATCCGTGTCAGCGTGCTGGGCCCGGCGAGACTCCGAGTCGACGGCGAAGACGTCCGGTTGACCCCGTTGACGACACGGCTGCTGGTCCGGCTGGTGGCGGCGGAGGGTGAGCCCGTACCGATCCGCCGGCTCCACCGGGAGGTGTGGGCGGTCCCCGGCGCGTTACCGCGCCAGGCCGCGCGACACCGCAACGACGTGCACAAGCGCGTCCTCGAACTGCGCCGCGCCCTCGACCCCGCCCAGCGCGGCGACGGGGCCCGCATCCTGCGCACCGAGCAACTGCTGACCTCGGCGGCGCCCGAGACGGCGTACCGGCTGGTGCTCACCGCCGACGAACTGGACTGCGCGGAGTTCACCGACCTCGTGCACTCCGCGCTGCTCGCGGCCCCCGCGTCGGCCGCCGACCGGCTGGCCGCGGCTCTCGACCTCGTCCGCGGGCGTCCCCTCGCCGACGCCGCCGACGACGCGTTCGCGCTGCCGCTGATCCGCCGGCTCACCGCACTGCACGAGACGGCCCGCCGGCAGCTGATCCGCAGCCGCATGGACCTGGGCCGCCACGACCTCGCCCTCCCCGTCGCCGAACGGCTGGCCCGGGAGCGGCCGGACGACCCCGCCACGGCCGAACTCCTCGGCTCTCTGCGGGCCCGGCTGCGGGAGCGGCACGGGCGGGAACTGCTGCGTCAGCCGGTCCCCGGCGCGGGCGGCGGCGAACTCGTGGTGGTGCGCGGCGACCTGTTCGGTCAGGAGGACGCCAATCTGGTCGTCGGTTTCACCGACACCTTCGACACCGCCACCGAGCAGGATCTGGTGATCAGCCGGGAGAGCGTGCAGGGCCAGCTGGTGGACCGGCTGTTCGGGGGCGAGCGCAGGCTGCTGGACGACCGCGTCCAGGCCGGGCTGCGGGCGTTCACCCCGCTGCGTACGGAACGCCCGCAGGACAAGCCCCGCGGCCGGCGCGTCCGTTACCCGGTCGGCACCACCGTCCCGCTGCCGGTGGACGGCCGCCGGGTCTTCGCCGTGGCCTACTCCCGCCTCGGCAACGACCTCGTCGCCCGCTCCTCACCGGCCGATCTGCGGGCGAGTCTGGACCAGCTCTGGGCCGCCGTCGCCCGGTACGGCATGTACAAGCCGGTGGCCATTCCGCTGATCGGCTCCGGGCTGGCCCGAGTCGTGGAGCTGGACCGCACCCAGCTGCTGCTGATGATCGTCGAGAGCTTCGCCGCCCACTGCCGACGGGACCCGGCGACCGCGCCGGAGCTGCGCGTCGTGATCCGCCCGGCCGATCTGGAGCGGACCGACCTGTCCGCGCTGGGCACGTATCTGCGGACCGCACCGCACGACACCGCACCGCACGACAAAGCGCCGCACGACACCGCGCCGCACGACACCGCACCGCACGACACCGCGCCGCACGACACCGCGCCGTACGCCGTCGGCGCCCCGCGCCGCCCCGCCGACGCGGCCGACGCTGCCGACCCCGCCGACGTCCCGGCGCCCGCCGACACCACCCGGCGCTCCGGCCCCCGGTGACCCCCGGCCGGTGACCCCCGGCCGGTGCCCCGGTCCCTCGGGACCCCGCGCCCGCGCCCTCAGTCGCCGCCCGCTCCCCCGCCCCCGGCCGGTCCCCCGCCCACCGTGAAGCCGATCACCGACCCGCCCCCGTCCCGCCGGAAGGCGAACGTCGCTCCCCCGTGCGCCAGCGCCACCTCCCGCACGATGGACAGGCCGAGGCCGGAACCGGAGCGGGAGCGGGCGCCGGCGGTGCGGAAGAAGCGGTCGAAGACCCGGGTCAGGTCGGCTTCGGCGATCCCCGGGCCGCGATCGCGGACCTCGACCCGGATCGGGCCCTCCAGGGCGGGCCCGGCGACGGCGACCTCGATGGGCCCGGTGCCGCCCGGGTCGAACTTCGCGGCGTTCTCGACCAGGTTCGTCAGCGCCCGGGTCAGCAGGGCCGGCCGGCCCTCCGTCACCGTCTCGCCGCGGACGCTCACCGCGATCTCCCGCCCGGTGCGGCGCCGGGCCAGGCTCGCCACGTCGCGGGCGATCCGGGCCAGGTCCACCCGCTGCGGGGGCTCACCGGAGGACTGCCCGGCCGCCAGCTCGACCAGTTCGTTGACCAGGTCGGTCAGCTCCCGGGCCTCCTGGCCGAGGTCGGCGACCAGCTCCCGGCGGGCGGCCGGCGGCAGCTCGTCGATCCGGCGCAGCAGCGAGATGTTGGTCCGCAGCGAGGTCAGCGGCGTCCGCAGCTCGTGCCCCGCGTCCTGGACCAGGCGCCGCTGGTCCTCCTCCGACTGGGCGAGACGGACCAGCATCAGGTCGATGGCACGGCCGAGGCGGCCCACCTCGTCGGGGCCGGTGACCGGCACCTCGACGCCCAGCCGACGGGTGCGGGCGACGTCCTCGGCGGCCGAGGTGAGGAGCACCAGCCGCCGGGTCATCCGCCGCGCCAGCCACCAGCCGAAGAGACCGGCGGCGGTCACCACCGCGGCCATCAGCAGCAGCGTCCGCCGCTGCAGCGCCCGCAGCAGGTCCTCGGTGTCGCTGAACTCCTGCGCCACCTGCACCGCGCCCCGGCCCCCGCCCAGGGACACGGTGGCGACCCGGAACACGTCGTCGCCGACGCCGACGTCCTCGTGCTCGACCGTCCGCCCGGCCGTGGCGGCGTGCGCGATCCGCCGGTCCGCGTCGGTGACCGGCAGCCGCGGACCGGCCGGGTCGGAGATCTCCCCCCGCGGCCCCAGCACCTGGACGTCGGTGCGGGCCGGGCGCACGATCTCGTGGCCCGGCGCGGAGGAGGCGAAGTCGCCGGGCGACATCCGCCGCTCCCGCACCTCGGCCCGCAGGTCCTGCACGACCTGCGCGAAGACGGTCTCCTGGTCCACCCGCACCAGCCGGGCCGCCGCGTTGTACGACAGCACCCCGACGAGGACCGTGACCACGGCGGTGACCGTCGCGAAGGACACCGCGAACGTCGTCCGCAACGACAGCAGCCGGGGCCGGCGCCCCAGCGGGGAGGGACCCACTCAGTCCTCCCGCAGCACGTAACCCACCCCGCGCACGGTCTGGATCGGCTGCGGGGCCCCCGGCTGGTCGAGCTTGCGGCGCAGGTAGCCGACGTAGACGGCGAGGTTCTTGGAGCCGGGACCGAAGTCGTAGCCCCAGATGCGGTCGTAGATGGTGGAGTGGTCGAGGACGATGCCCGCGTTGCGCACCAGCAGTTCCAGCAGCTCGAACTCGGTGCGGGTCAGCTCCAGCTCGCGCCCCCCGCGCCACACGCGGCGGGCCTGCGGGTCCACGCGCAGCCCGGCCGCCTCCAGGAAGCGGCCCGCCTCCGGCTCGGGTGCCGGCAGGGCGCCGTCCTGGCCCGCCGCCTCCTCGCGGGCGGTGCGGCGCAGCAGCGCGCGCAGCCGGGCGAAGACCTCCTCGACGTCGAAGGGCTTCACCACGTAGTCGTCGGCGCCCGCGTCCAGGCCGGCGATCCGGTCGGCGGTCTCCACCAGCGCGGTCAGCATCAGGATGGGCGTGTCGTCGCCCTCGGCGCGCAGCTCGCGGCAGACCTGGAGGCCGTCGAGGCCCGGCATCATCACGTCGAGCACGAGCACGTCGGGCCGGCCGCCGCGCGCCCGCGCCAGCGCCTCGGTGCCGTCGGCGACCGCGGTGACCCGGTAGCCCTCCAGAGTGAGGGCACGCTCCAGGGCGTGCCGGATCGCGCGGTCGTCTTCGGCGAGCAGAACAGTCCGGGCCACGCGTCCAGTCTGCCAAGGCGGGCGCGCCCGCGACCGGGCGGCCGGGCCTATCACCGGGATCTCACCCCGCGGATCCGCGCCGGCGGGTCTCCCCGCCGGGTCTCACCCGGCGGGGCGCAGCGCGGCGAGCCGTTCCTCGAAGGGCACGACCTCGAAGGCGTCGTCCGCCGGCTTCCCGGCCTCCGGGGCGGTTTCCCGGGCCGCCGACGGTCCGCCCGTCAGCGCGGCCAGCTCACCCGCGGCCCGGGCGATCCGGCCGTCCAGCCCCTCGGCGCCCCAGTCCTCGGAGGCGGCGTAGACCCCGGTGGGGACGACGACGGCCTTGAGGTAGGCGAAGAGGGGGCGCAGGGCGTGGTCGAGGACCAGGGAGTGGCGCGCCGTGCCGCCGGTCGCGCCGAGGAGCACCGGCTTCCCGGCGAGGGCGTCCTCGTCGGTGACGCTCAGGGCGTCGAAGAACGACTTGAAGAGCCCGCTGTACGACGCGGAGAACACCGGCGTGACGACGATCAGGCCGTCGGCCGCCGCCACCGCGTCGAAGGCGGCGGCCAGGTTCCGGCCGGGGAAGCCGTTGGTGAAGGTGTGCGCGATCTCCACCGCGAGGTCGCGCAGCTCGACGACCTGGACCTCGGCCGGGGTCCGCTCGGCGGTGGCGGCGGCCAGGCGGTCGGCGAGCAGCCGGGTGGAGGACGGGACGCTCAGTCCCGCCGAGACGACGACGAGCTTCATGCCCGTGCTCCTTCCTGACGGTCCTCGCGCTCCTTGCGGGCGGCGGCCAGCAGGGAGGCGTGGGTGGGGGCGTCCGGCACCTCGGCCGGGCGGTTCTTGGCGAACTCCTCGCGCAGGACCGGCACGACCTCCTCGCCGAGCAGGTCGAGCTGTTCCAGGACGGTCTTCAGGGGCAGCCCGGCGTGGTCCATCAGGAACAGCTGGCGCTGGTAGTCACCGGCGTAGTCGCGGAAGGCGAGCGTCTTCTCGATCACCTGCTGCGGCGAGCCCACCGTCAGCGGCGTCTGCGCGGTGAAGTCCTCCAGCGACGGCCCGTGCCCGTAGACGGGGGCGACGTCGAAGTAGGGGCGGAACTCGCGCACCGCGTCCTGGCTGTTCTTCCGCATGAACACCTGGCCGCCCAGGCCGACGATCGCCTGCTCGGGGGTGCCGTGCCCGTAGTGGGCGTAGCGGTTGCGGTACAGCTCGATCATCCGCTTGGTGTGGTCGGCCGGCCAGAAGATGTTGTTGTGGAAGAAGCCGTCGCCGTAGTACGCGGCCTGCTCGGCGATCTCCGGCGAACGGATCGAGCCGTGCCAGACGAAGGGCGCGACGCCGTCCAGCGGCCGGGGCGTGGAGGTGAAGCCCTGCAACGGGGTGCGGAACTTCCCTTCCCAGTTCACCACGTCCTCGCGCCACAGGCGGTGGAGCAGGGCGTAGTTCTCGACCGCGAGGTTGATGCCCTCGCGGATGTCCTTGCCGAACCAGGGGTAGACCGGGCCGGTGTTGCCGCGCCCCATCATCAGGTCCACCCGGCCGTCGGCCAGGTGCTGGAGCATCGCGAAGTCCTCGGCGATCTTCACCGGGTCGTTCGTGGTGATCAGGGTGGTGGAGGTGGACAGGATCAGCCGCTCGGTGCGGGCCGCGACGTAGCCGAGCATCGTGGTCGGGGACGACGGCACGAAGGGCGGGTTGTGGTGCTCGCCGGTCGCGAAGACGTCCAGGCCGACCTCCTCGGCCTTCAGCGCGATGGCGACCATGGCCTTGATGCGCTCCCGCTCGGTCGGCGTCCGGCCCGTGGTCGGGTCCGGGGTGACGTCACCGACGGTGAAGATGCCGAACTGCATGGTCGCTCAACCTCCGAGTTGTTGACGGTTCAACTATACCCGTGGAACGGAGGACCCCCGGACGTTATTCCGCCCCCCGCTCCTCCCCGTGCGAAGCTGCCCTCATGCTGGTCCTGCGCTCCGCCGCCCTCTTCGTCGTCGCCGCACTCTTCGAGATCGGCGGCGCGTGGCTGGTCTGGCAGGGGGTGCGCGAGCAGCGCGGCTGGCTCTGGGCCACCGGCGGGGTCCTCGCCCTGGGCGCCTACGGCTTCGTCGCCACCTTCCAGCCCGACGCCCACTTCGGCCGCATCCTCGCCGCGTACGGCGGGATCTTCGTGGCCGGCTCGATCCTGTGGGGCATGGTCGCGGACGGCTACCGACCCGACCGCTGGGACATCACCGGGGCCCTGGTCTGCCTGGCGGGGATGGCCGTGATCATGTGGGCGCCGCGTGACGGCGGCTGACTACCCTGGGCGGCGACCGCACGTGTCGTCCTCGAACCAGGAGCAGCCCATGGCCACCGCAGCCGCCCCGTCCGCCGCCTCCCGCATCGCCGTCGTCACCGGTGCGAGCAGCGGCATCGGCGCCGCCACGGCCCGGCAGCTCGCCGCCGCCGGCTACCGCGTCGTCCTCACCGCCCGCCGCAAGGACCGCATCGAGGCGCTGGCGGAGGAGATCCAGGCGGCCGGGCACCAGGCGACGGCGTACCCCCTGGACGTCACCGACCGCGCGGCCGTCGACGAGTTCGCCACCGCCTTCAGGACGATCGGCGTCCTGGTCAACAACGCGGGCGGAGCGCTCGGCGCCGACCCGGTGGCCACCGGCGACCCCGAGGACTGGCGCCGGATGTACGAGACGAACGTCCTCGGCACCCTCAACCTCACCCAGGCCCTGCTGCCCAAGCTGGAGGCGAGCGGCGACGGCACGGTGGTCGTCGTCTCCTCCACCGCCGGCTTCGCCACCTACGAGGGCGGCGCGGGCTATGTCGCCGCCAAGCACGCCGAGCACGTCCTCGCCGAGACGCTGCGCCTGGAGATCGTCGGCCGCCCGGTCCGCGTCGTCGAGATCGCGCCCGGCATGGTGAAGACCGACGAATTCGCCCTGACCCGCTTCAGCGGCGACGAGGAGAAGGCGGCCAAGGTCTACGCCGGGGTCCCGGCCCCCCTGACCGCCGACGACGTCGCCGACACCATCACCTGGGCGGTCACCCGCCCCGCCCACGTCAACATCGACCTCCTGGTCGTCCGCCCCCGCGCCCAGGCGTCGAACACGAAGGTGCACCGGGAGGCGTAGGCCCCCCGGCGCACCGGCGCGTCAGCCCTTCACGCAGACGACCTGCTTGAGCTTGGCCACGACCTCCACGAGGTCGCGCTGCTGGTCGATGACCTGCTCGATCGGCTTGTACGCGCCCGGGATCTCGTCCACGACGCCGGAGTCCTTGCGGCACTCCACGCCCCGCGTCTGCTCCTCCAGGTCCTTGGTGGAGAAGCGGCGCTTGGCGGCGTTGCGGCTCATGCGCCGGCCGGCGCCGTGCGAGGCGGAGTTGAAGGACTTGGCGTTGCCGAGGCCCTTCACGATGTACGAACCCGTGCCCATGGAGCCGGGGATGATCCCGTACTCGCCGGAACCGGCCCGGATCGCGCCCTTGCGGGTGACGAGCAGGTCCATCCCGTCGTAGCGCTCCTCGGCCACGTAGTTGTGGTGGGCGCTGATCTCCGGCTCGAAGACCGGCCTGGCCTTCTTGAACTCCTTGCGGACCACGTCCTTGAGGAGCGCCATCATCAGGGTGCGGTTGTACTTGGCGTACTCCTGCGCCCAGAACAGGTCGTTGCGGTACGCCGCCATCTGCGGGGTGTCGGCGACGAACACCGCGAGGTCGCGGTCGACCAGGCCCTGGTTGTGCGGGAGCTTCTGGGCGATGCCGATGTGGTGCTCGGCCAGCTCCTTGCCGATGTTGCGGGAACCGGAGTGGAGCATGAGCCAGACCGCGTCGGAGGTGTCGACGCACACCTCCACGAAGTGGTTGCCGCCGCCGAGCGTGCCCATCTGCTTGGCCGCCCGCTCCTGCCGGAACCGGACCGCCTCCGCGACCCCGTCGAACCGCCCCCAGAAGTCGTCCCACCCGGCCGTCGCCAGCCCGTGGAGGCGCCCCGGGTCGACGGGGCTGTCGTGCATCCCCCGCCCCACCGGGATCACCTGCTCGATCTTCGACCGCAGCCGCGACAGGTCGCCGGGGAGGTCGTTCGCCGTCAGGGACGTCCGCACCGCCGACATCCCGCAGCCGATGTCCACGCCCACCGCCGCCGGACACACCGCGCCCCGCATCGCGATCACGGAGCCGACCGTCGCGCCCTTGCCGTAGTGCACGTCCGGCATGACCGCCAGGCCCTTGATCCACGGCAGGGTCGCGACGTTGCGCAGCTGCTGGAGCGCGCCCTCCTCGACCGTCGCCGGATCGGCCCACATCCGGATCGGCACCTTCGCGCCCGGCATCTCCACGTACGACATATCGTCCTCATTCCCCCGGAAAGCACACAGAAGTCTCGAAGCGCAGAACCGGCGCCAAGGGCAGTCAATGGGACGACTGACCGGCGTTCACGGCGGCGCGTGCGATACACATTGTCTGCTGGGAACGCCCCCGTGCGGCAAGCGAATAACCAGCGGGGACACTGGAGTACCGACCACAGCCACACCGGCGAGAGGAGCCGCACCGTGCAGCGGAAGGCCTATGTACCCGGCGTCGCCGCCCTTCTGGCGGCGCTGCTGGCCGGCTGCACCGGCGGCTCGGACGACGGAGCCACGTCCGACAACTCCAACCCGGGGCAGCCCGGCGTCGCGACCGAGGCCGCCGAGCCCGGGAAGTACCGCACCCTGCCCGAACCGTGCGGCGCGGTCGGCGACAAGGCCCTCGGCTCGCTCCTGCCGGGTCTGCAGGAGATCGCCGACGAGGAGCAGCGCGAGAAGGCGTACGCGGGCGAGCCGACGCTCGCCTACGACACGGACCGCAAGGTCGGCTGCCGTTGGAAGGTGGAGTCGGCGGACGCCACCGACCACCTGTTCGTCGACTTCGAGCGGGTCGTCTCCTACGACAAGGCCGTGAGCGACGACAGCGAGGCCGAGCGGCTCTTCGCCGAGCGGGTGGAGGCGGCCGACCTGCCCGAGCCGGTGATCTCCGAGTCCGCCTCCGCCTCGGGGTCCTCGTCCGCCTCCGGCACCCCCTCGTCCGGGGAGCCGACCGCGGGACCGAGCGGCACCCCCTCCGCCCCCGCCGCCTCGGGCTCCGGTTCGTCGTCCGCCACGCCCTCGTCGAGCGCGTCCGACGGTGCCGCGTCCACCGAACTCCAGCCCCGGCTCCTCGACGACCTGGGTGACGAGGCGTTCGTGGACGACGAGCTGAGCAGCTCCGGTTCCACGGCGAAGCGGCGCACGGTGACTGTGGCGTTCCGCACGTCGAACGTGATGGTGACCGTCGAGTACGCGGAGCAGTCGGCGACGCTCGGAGTCGTGCCGGACAGCGAGGAAATGCAGGACAAGGCGCGGAAACTCGCGTCCCAGCTGGCCGATTCGCTGGGTGGTTGAGCCCGTCGCGGGGTTCCCGGTGACCGCGCGTGAAGCACCTGAAGAGGAGCCACACGGTTTCCTCACCGCGTACCGTGACCCCTCGGACCCGTTCCGAACGCAGGAACCACGAGTGCCATGAGTGAAGGAACCATGCAGCGACGAGCCCAGCGTGACCAGCAGGATCAGCGTGCGAAGCGACTCACCCGCGCCCTTGTCTGCGCGGCCGCCGTCCCCGTGATGCTGGTGGCAGCCGGCTGCTCCTCGGACTCCGGCTCCGACGACGGCAAGGACAAGGCGTCGGAGAAGACGGCCGCGACGAAGTCCGCGAAGCCGTCCCCGACGGTCCAGGCGGCGGCGTACGGAAAGCTTCCGGAGCCGTGTTCGGTGGTGACGAAGAAGACGCTGGAAGACCTGGTGCCCAAGGCCGACAAGGGCAAGGAAGGCGCCTCGAACGACACGGCGACGCGCGGCGGTTGCTCCTGGGACAGCCTCGACGACAACGGTGTGGACGGCTCCCAGTTCCGCTGGCTGAGCGTGTCGATGCTGCGCTTCGAGTCGGACCAGACGCGCGGCCCGGGCGACAAGCTGGCTCGTGACTACTACACGAAGCAGCTGCAGGACGCCCAGAGCGCCGAGGGCGCCAAGAGCGTCAAGACGACGCCGGTCGGCGGGACGGGCGACGAGGCCGCCGTCGTCAGCTACGACCTGAAGAAGAAGGAAGGCACCTTCAAGCAGCAGACGGTCGTCGCACGCGTCGAGAACGTCGTCGTCACGGTCGACTACAACGGCGCGGGCCTGGCGGGCGACGAGACGCCGGACGCCGCCGACCTCATCAAGGACGCCCAGAAGGCGGCCAAGGAGGCGGTGGACGCGGTGGCGAAGGCCAACGGCAGCGCGTCGGGCACCTCGTCGTCCCCGTCCCAGTCGGTCTCCGGCTCGGGTTCGGGCGCGGGCTCCGGATCGGGCTCGGGCCTCGACTCCGACGACGACTCCGACTCGGACTCGAAGTCGTCCGGCAAGTCGTCCAAGTCGTCGTCGAAGACCGGCTGACGGCCCGTATCACCCACCGGCCACCCGTTCCCCGCACACATGTGCCACCCTGTTGCGCGCAACAACTGGCACTGGGAGGGGAGTACGGGTGGCCGCGCCACTACAGCTGACCCGGACGCATCGCGTTCTCATCGGCATGGTCGTCTTCGGCGCCGTCATCATCGCCGGCATCGGCTTCGCGGGTTCGTACGCGGCGGTGCGCGAACTGGCCCTGCAGAAGGGCTTCGGGAACTTCAGCTACGTCTTCCCGATCGGCATCGACGCGGGCATCTGCGTGCTGCTGGCGCTGGACCTGCTGCTGACCTGGATCCGCATCCCCTTCCCGCTGCTGCGGCAGACGGCCTGGCTGCTGACGGCCGCGACGATCGCCTTCAACGGCGCGGCCGCCTGGCCCGACCCGCTGGGCGTGGGCATGCACGGCGTGATCCCGGTGCTCTTCGTGGTGTCCGTCGAGGCCGCCCGGCACGCGATCGGGCGGATCGCGGACATCACCGCCGACAAGCACATGGAGGGCGTACGCCTCACCCGCTGGATGCTCTCCCCGGTGCCGACCTTCCTGCTGTGGCGGCGCATGAAGCTGTGGGAGCTGCGCTCCTACGAGCAGGTGATCAAGCTGGAGCAGGAGCGGCTGGTGTACCAGGCGCGGCTGCGCTCGCGCTTCGGCCGCGGCTGGCGCCGCAAGGCGCCCGTGGAGTCGCTGATGCCGCTGCGCCTGGCCCGCTACGGCGTCCCCCTGGCGCAGACGGCCCCGGCCGGTCTGGCGGCGGCGGGCATCGAGCCGGCGCTGCTGCCGCCGGCACCCCGGCAGCAGACCGAGGAACCGCAGGCCGCCGTGGACGCGCCGGAGCAGCGCCCCGAGCTGGCCGGCGCCCCGGAGCAGGAGCGGCGGCCGGGGCCGGAGGCGCCCGTCGAGGAGCGGAACCCGTGGCTGCACGCCCGTGATCCGCAGACCGTGGAGTACCACGGGGACTACGACCCGGACTTCGACCCCGAGGAGTACGCCCACTGGGCGGAGGAGCAGCGGCAGGCGGAGCAGTACCGGGAGCAGTTCGAAGAGGAGCCGCCGCCGCAGGAGCCGGGCCCCGAGGAGACCGGCAGCTTCCCGATCCCGGTCGGACCGACCCGCACCCGCGAGCTGGGCGAGGGCGGCGGCACACCCGAGCCGGCGCCGACCGAGGAGGACTACTACACGGTCTTCCGGAAGTCGATCGACGGCAGCTACCCCACCGCCTTCCAGTTCAGGGACGACGTGGAGGCGACCTTCGGGGTGCCGCTGGCTCCGCGTGAGGCCGATCGCATGGTGAAGGCGTTCAGCGAACGGCACATGCGCGAGCTGCAGGAAGAGCACATCGCGTAACCCGCCGGGGAGACGAGACGAGAAGGAAAGACGTGAAGGGGCCCTCCGTCGTCGACGGAGGGCCCCTTCACCGTGGCACCCGGTTCCTACTCCCCGAGCAGGGTCCGCACCCGCTCCTGGCCCACCGCGAGCAGCAGCGTGGGCAGGCGCGGGCCGGTGTCGCGGCCGACGAGCAGGTGGTAGAGCAGCGCGAAGAACGACCGCTGGGCGGTCTTGATCTCCGGCGGCAGCTCCTTGGGCGTGGCGTCGGCGGAGAAACCGGCCTGGACCTTGGGCACGCCGTAGACGAGGTGGGTCAGCCCGTCCAGGGACCAGTGGTCGGCGAGCCCGTCGAGCAGCAGCCGCAGCGAGGCCCGGCCCTGCTCGTCCAGCGACTTCAGCAGCTCGGCGTCCGGCTCCCGGCGCACGATGGTGCGCTGGTCGGCGGGGACGTGGGTGTTGATCCACGCCTCGGCCTTGTCGTACCGCGGGCGGGCCTCCGCCAGCTCCGTCAGCGGGTCGGCGGGGTCCAGCTCGCTGAGGATGCGCAGCGCCTGGTCCTCGTGGCCGGCGGTGATGTCGGCGACGGAGGCGAGGGTGCGGTACGGAAGCGGCCTGGGCGTGCGCGGCAGCTCACCGGCGGCCGTGCGGACGGCGCGGGAGTGGGCGGCGGCGTCGGCGGGCAGCGCGCTGCCGTCGGCGACCTTGGCGTCGAGGCGGTCCCACTCGTCGTAGAGCCGCTGGATCTCCTGGTCGAAGGCGATCTTGAAGGACTGGTTGGGGCGACGGCGGGCGTAGAGCCAGCGCAGCAGCTGCGGCTCCATGATCTGGAGCGCGTCGGCCGGGGTGGGCACCCCGCCCTTGGACGAGGACATCTTCGCCATGCCGCTGATGCCGACGAACGCGTACATCGGGCCGATGGGCTGCTGCCCGCCGAAGATCCCGACGATCTGCCCGCCGACCTGGAAGGACGAGCCGGGCGAGGAGTGGTCGACGCCGCTGGGCTCGAAGATCACGCCCTCGTAGGCCCAGCGCATCGGCCAGTCGACCTTCCAGACCAGCTTGCCGCGGTTGAACTCGCTCAGCCGCACCGTCTCGGAGAAACCGCAGGCGGTGCAGGCGTAGGTCAGCTCGGTCGAGTCGTCGTCGTAGGCGGTGACGGTGGTCAGGTCCTTCTCGCAGTTGCCGCAGTACGGCTTGTACGGGAAGTACCCGGCGGAGCCGGAGCTGCCGTCGTCCTCGGCGGCGGCGCCGGAGCCCTCGGCGGCCTCCAGCTCGGCCTCGTCGACCGGCTTCTGCGACTTCTTCGCGGGCGCCTTCTTGGTGCGGTACTGGGCGAGGATCGCGTCGATGTCCTGCCGGTGCCGCATGGCGTGCAGGATCTGCTCGCGGTAGACACCGGAGGTGTACTGCTCGGTCTGGCTGATCCCGTCGAACTCGACGCCCAGCTCGGCGAGCGAGGCGACCATGGCGGCCTTGAAGTGCTCGGCCCAGTTCGGGTACGGGGAGCCCGCCGGGGCGGGGACGGACGTCAGCGGCTTGCCGATGTGCTCGGCCCAGCTCTCGTCGACGCCCGCGATCCCCGCGGGCACCTTGCGGTACCGGTCGTAGTCGTCCCAGGAGATCAGGTGCCGGACCTCGTGGCCCCGGCGGCGCACCTCGTCGGCGACCAGGTGCGGGGTCATGACCTCGCGCAGGTTGCCCAGGTGGATGGGGCCGGACGGGGAGAGTCCGGAGGCGACGACGACCGGTTTGCCCGGGGCACGGCGCTCCGACTCGGCGATGACCTCGTCCGCGAAACGGGAGACCCAGTCGGTGGTCTCTGTGCTCTGAGCCACGATCGGCACGTCCTCTTTCCTGGAACTTCTCTGGATGCTGCTGAGACAGCCGGTACGGTCACACGACTGACCGCTCCATTCTCCCAGCCCGGCCCGCATCCGCGAAAACCGCTTTTCACCGCGTGGGATACTCGGTTCCTGTGGCTGCGGACGCAGCCGCGGAAAGCCACACTCCCGGAACCCCGAGCAGAACGGCGAACCACTCCATGGCCTCGGTCACGTCCCTCAGCGACTCCGTCCAGCAGCACCTCGCGTCCGCCCTCACGGCCACCCGGCCGGAGGCCGCCGGCGCGGACCCGCTGCTGCGACGCAGCGACCGGGCGGACTACCAGGCCAACGGCATCCTCGCCCTGGCCAAGAAGGCCAAGGCCAACCCGCGGGAGCTGGCGGCCGAGGTCGTCGCGCGGATCACCACCGGCGACCTGATCAAGGACGTCGAGGTCTCCGGGCCCGGCTTCCTCAACATCACCGTCGCGGACCGGGCGATCACCGAGAACCTGGCCGCGCGGTACGCGGACGGCGAGCGCCTCGGCGTGCCGCTGAAGGCGGACGCGGGCACCACGGTCGTCGACTACGCCCAGCCGAACGTGGCGAAGGAGATGCACGTCGGCCACCTGCGGTCCGCGGTCATCGGCGACGCCCTGCGCTCCATGCTCGACTTCACCGGCGAGAAGACGATCGGCCGGCACCACATCGGCGACTGGGGCACCCAGTTCGGCATGCTCATCCAGTACCTGTTCGAGCACCCGGGCGAGCTGGCCCCGGCCGACGAGGTCGACGGCGAGCAGGCCATGTCGAACCTGAACCGGGTGTACAAGGCGTCGCGTGCCCTCTTCGACGCGGACGAGGAGTTCAAGGAGCGGGCCCGCAGGCGGGTCGTCGCCCTGCAGTCCGGCGACAAGGAGACGCTCGAGCTGTGGCAGCAGTTCGTGGACGAGTCGAAGGTGTACTTCTACTCCGTCTTCGAGAAGCTCGACATGGAGATCCGCGACGAGGAGATCGTCGGCGAGTCCGCGTACAACGAGGGCATGCCCGAGACCGCCCGGCTCCTGGAGGAGATGGGCGTCGCGGTCCGCTCCGAGGGCGCGCTCGTGGTGTTCTTCGACGACATCCGCGGCAAGGACGACCAGCCGGTGCCGCTGATCGTGCAGAAGGCCGACGGCGGCTTCGGCTACGCGGCCTCCGACCTCACCGCGATCCGCAACCGGGTGTCCGACCTGCACGCGACGACGCTGCTGTACGTGGTCGACGTGCGCCAGTCGCTGCACTTCAAGATGGTCTTCGAGACGGCCCGCCGGGCGGGCTGGCTGAACGACGACGTCACCGCGCACAACATGGGCTACGGCACGGTGCTCGGCGCGGACGGCAAGCCGTTCAAGACCCGTGAGGGCGAGACGGTGCGGCTGGAGGACCTGCTGGACGAGGCGGTGCAGCGGGCCGCCGAGGTCGTGCGGGAGAAGGCGCGGGACCTCACCGAGGAGGAGATCCAGGAGCGGGCCGCGCAGGTCGGCATCGGCGCCGTGAAGTACGCGGACCTGTCGACGTCGCCGAGCCGTGACTACAAGTTCGACCTGGACCAGATGGTCTCGCTCAACGGCGACACCAGCGTGTACCTCCAGTACGCCTACGCCCGGATCCAGTCCATCCTCCGCAAGGCCGGCGAGGTCCGCCCCGCCGCCCACCCGGAGCTGGAGCTGCACGAGGCGGAGCGGGCGCTGGGCCTGCACCTGGACGCGTTCGGGGACACGGTCTTCGAGGCGGCCGCGGAGTACGCCCCGCACAAGCTGACCGCGTACCTGTACCAGCTGGCCTCCCTGTACACGTCGTTCTACGACAAGTGCCCGGTGCTGAAGGCCGAGACGCCCGAGCAGGTGGCCAACCGGCTGTTCCTGTGCGACGTCACCGCCCGCACCCTGCACCGGGGCATGGCCCTGCTGGGCATCCGGACGCCCGAGCGGCTCTGACCCCCCCCGGCACACGTCACGCGGCCCGTCCTCTCCCCCGTGGGAGGACGGGCCGCGGTGGTGCCGGCGGTCGTGCGCGGCCGTGGGTCAGCGGCAGTTCACCCACGTGTTCGACTTGATGTAGTGGTACGCGTTGTCGGACTTCTTGTAGTTCCGCGGGACGATGCCGCTGGACCCGCCGTGGTTCTTCGCCGAGTACCACTTGAAGTCGCAGGACGCGCCGTGGTTGTACCAGGACTTGAAGCCCTGGAAGACCACGAACCCGGTCAGGTCCCTGTTGGTGCCGGCGACCTTCTGCATCCGGCCGGTGTAGTTCTGCCCGGACCAGACGCAGAACCAGCCCGACGGGCAGTCCTTCGCGGCGGCCGGCGCGGCCGGCGCGGCCTGGGCGGCGCCCGCGCTGGTGGCCAGCAGTCCACCGGTCATCGCGACACCGGTGGCCACGACGGCGAGCTTGCGGGTGATGTTCATGGTGTTCCCCCTTCGAGGTCCGGGCGGGCCGGCCCGGCGGACCGGCTCGGCACCGAGCATGCGGGACCCGCGGCACGGGTCTCCACGGCTGCCGCCGAACTGACGCCGACACGGGACGTCCCACGCGCTGACCTGCGGGGACGCCGGCCGAAGCGTCGGATGCGCGGGACGGCCCGGCGGGCGGTGGCCGATTCCCACGGGTGCGGGAACCGCTTCCGGGTGTGCCGCGTGGTCGCTGATGCAGAATGAGGCCGGGGGAACGGGGACCTGGACCGGCGAGCCCGAACGCGAGTGGGGGAACATGTCGCGTTGGAAAGAGCTGCCCGCGGAACTGCACCCGCACGTCCATCAGTTGGTGGTGCGATTACGCAGGCTCAAGGACCACGGCGAACTGAGCATGCGGCACCTGTCCGCCAAGACCGGGTACAGCGCGAAGTCCTGGGAGCGCTACCTCAACGGCCGTTCGCTGCCGCCCCGGGAGGCCGTCGAGGCGATCGCCCGGGTCGCCGGTGAGGAGCCGACCCGGCTGCTGGCCCTGCACGAGGTGGCCTCGGAGCACTGGGGGAGGGCGCGCGCGACCGCGCCCGCCGAGCCGGAGGCGACGCCCGGGGAACCGCCCCGCGGACGCTCGCGGCGCGCCGTGGCCGTGGCGGCGGCGGTGGCCCTGGTGCTGGCCGGCTCCGCGGCCGTCCTGCTGGCGGTACGGCTCACCGACGGACCCGACGACGGCGGTCACGGCGGCGCGGCCGCGGCCACGGCGTCCTCGCCCGCCGCACCGGCGGCCCGGTCGTCACCGGCGACGTACACCTGCCGGGTGGAGCGGAGCGACGGGCTCTGGTACGCGGGCAACAGCCGTACGCGGGACGCCATCCTGGCGTACGGGCACGCCGGTCCGGAGGTGGCGGAGGCGCAGTGCCTGCTGGCGCGGGCGGGCATCTCGCCGGGGGAGGTCGACGGGATCTACGGCCCGAACACCCAGCGCGCCGTCAAGCGCGTCCAGCAGCGCCACGGACTGGTCGTCGACGGCATCGTCGGCCCGCACACCTGGAAGGCCCTGCGGAACGCGACCGCGCCATGACCCCGGCGCGTACCCGGATGACCGCCGCGCTGCGGGAGTTGAGGTCCCGTACGGGGCTGAGCCTGGCGGCGCTGGCGGAGCGCACGGCGTACAGCAAGTCGTCCTGGGAGCGGTACCTCAACGGCAAGACGCTGCCCCCGCGCCGGGCGGTGCAGGACCTGTGCCGGCTCGCCCGGGAGCCCGACGGGCGGGTGCTGGCGCTGTGGGAGATGGCGGAGGCGGAGTGGAGCGGCCGCGCGGCACGGCCCGCGCCCCCGTCCGCACCGGCATCGGCACCGACACAGGCATCGGCATCGGCATCGGAACCGGGGGTAGCGCCGCCGCCGGCCGGTTCCCGGGGACGGTCCCGTCCCCGGGCCGGGGGACGGCTCCTGGTGGTCCTCGCGGCCGTGGGCGTCGTGGCCGTGACCGGCGGCGCCGCGGCGCTCCTGCTCCCCCGCCCCGACGCCGAGCCCCGTGCGGCCTCCGCCCCCGCCGGCCCGCGCTGCCACGGCGGCGCCTGTGAGGGCCAGGACCCGATGCACATGCTGTGCGGAGGGGGACCGGACACGCTCACCGCCCACCGCACCACGACCGGGGCCAGGGTGGAGCTGCGCCACAGCGGCAAGTGCGGCGCCGGCTGGGCCCGGATGTGGGGGACGCGCGTCGGCGACCGGCTGGAGGTGACGGCGGGCGGCCCGACCCGCCGGGCGCGCGTCGAGGACGAGGTCGACACGGAGTCGTACGTCTACACCTCCATGACCGCGGCCCGTTCCGGTGCCGTCCTGCGGGCCTGTTTCCGGCCCGCGGCGGCCGCCGACGGCCGACGGGAGTGCTTCGAGGGCCGGGTGGGCGGGACCGAAGCCACCACCCGGCCTCCCTCACCCCGGTAGCGTCAGCCCCTCGGGCACGTCGAGCCCGAGGTCCGCGGACAGCACCCGGCGGACCTCCGCCTCGTCCGCGAGCTTGCGCTCGGTGACCGTGCCGTCGTCGCGGGTCTCGACCACGCGGTCGCCGTCGAGCAGCAGGTGCCCGGCCGGGACGAGGCGCTGGGCGTAGAGGCGCCGGGAGAAGGGGGAGCGCGGGTTGGTCGCGACGTGCCAGTTGATCATCTCGTAGTCGGACGGCTCGAAGGGCTCCAGGGTGAAGGCGTACTGCGCGACCCAGCCGCCCTCCGCCCGCTCCCCCCGGTCCTCGTACGACTCCAGCACCCACGTCTCCAGCGGCCCCCGGTGCGGGCCGTGCACCAGCCGGTGCCGGCGCCCGGCGTCGTGGAACTCGGTGTCCGCCAGCAGCGGCACCGGCTCCAGCAGGGAGCCGATGGCGCCGAAGCCGACGTCGGCCAGGTGGGGCCGCGGGTCGCCGGGCACCTCGACGAGGAGGGCCATGTGGCTGCGGGGCCGGTCCTCGAACCGGTCGGCGCCGACGACGACCCGCGCGGCCAGCCGGGTCACCCGGAAGCCCAGGGCCTCCAGGGCCGCCGCGAACAGCGTGTTGTGCTCGTAGCAGTAGCCGCCGCGCCGGCGGCCGTGGACCAGCTTGGCCATGAGGTCGGCGAGGTCGAGGGAGGGGGCGGTGCCGCCGAGGGGGTCGAGGTTCTCGAACGCGACGGCCCTCAGATGGGCGAGGTGGATGCCGCGGAGGGTGCCGGCGTCCGGCCGCCGTTCCCCGTCCCAGCCGATCCGGCCGAGGTACGCGTCCAGGTCGAAGGGCGTCGTCGCCCGTACGGTCTCAGGCATGGCTTCACCGTACGTGCGGGGACGCCCCGCGTCCTCGGCTCTTGGACCTGGGCCCCCGGACCTACGACCGGTCCGACGCGGCCCGCAGCCCCTCCCCCAGCCGCCGCAGCCCCTCCGCGATCTCGTCCGGCGTCTGCGTGACGAAGCACAGCCGCAGCGTGGCCCGGTCGGGCTCGCCGGCGTGGAAGGGGGCGCCGGGGACGTAGGCCACACGGTGGCGGACCACCTCGGGCAGCAGAGCCGTGGTGTCGTACCCCTCCGGCAGCCGCGCCCACACGAACATGCCGCCCTCGGGACGGGTCCACGCCGACCCCGCCGGGAGGGCGTCCGCGAGGCCGGCCAGCATGGCGTCCCGGCGGGCGCCGTAGGCGGCGGCGACACGGGTGACGTGGGCGTCCAGGTCGCGGTCGGCCAGGTACCGGGCGGCGGCGAGCTGGTTGACGGTCGGGGTGTGCAGGTCGGCGGCCTGCTTGGCGACCGCGCAGGCCCGGCGCAGTTCGGCGGGCGCCCGCAGCCAGCCCAGGCGCAGGCCGGGCGCCATGACCTTGGAGAAAGAGCCCAGCAGCACGGTGCGGTCCCGGGCGCCGTCGTAGGAGGCGATCCACGGCACCCGTTCGCCCTCGAAGCGCAACTCGCCGTACGGGTCGTCCTCGACGATCCACACGCCCCGGCGGCCGGCGATCTCCGCGACGGCGGCCCGGCGGTCGGCGGGCAGGGTGCGGCCGGTGGGGTTGGAGAAGGTGGGGACGGTGTAGAGCAGCTTGGGCCGCTCGCGCACCACCAGTTCCTCCAGGGCCACCGGGTCGATCCCGTGCTCGTCCCCCGGCACCGCCACGACCCGGGCGCCCGCGAAGCCGAAGGCCTGGAGGGCGGCGAGGTAGCAGGGGTCCTCGACGAGGACGGTGTCGCCCGGTTCGATCAGGGCGGTGGCGAGCAGGGACAGCGCCTGCTGGGAGCCGGTGGTGACGAGGAGGTCGTCGGGGTCGGTGTCGAGCCCGCGCGCGGTGGTCCGGGCGGCGAGCGCGGCGCGCAGGGCGGGCTCGCCCTCGGTGGTGGAGTACTGGAGTGCCCGCGCGGGCTCCTCGGTGAGGACCGCCCGGTAGGCGGCGGCGATGCCCTCCGCGTCGAACAGCACCGGGGCCGGCAGCCCGCCCGCGAAGTTGATCACTTCGGGGCGGGCGGTGACGGCGAGGATGTCCCGTACGGGCGAACCGCCGATCGAACGGGTCCGCGCGGCGAGCGGCGGGAGGGGAGCGGCGGGGGCGGTCACGTTCTCGGTCACGGTCATGCCCGCACCCTAGAGAAATACGTGGCGCCTACAAGCGCCTTTCCGCGATCCGGACGTCCACGCGGCGCTCGGCCCGGTCAGCCCTTGGTGCCCAGCCCGCCGTACACGTTGATGTCGGCGTCCGTGACGTCGTTGATGTCCTTGTACCGGACCTTCTCGATGTCCTCCAGGCTCGCCAGGTAGGACTCCTCGGGCTGCTCGGGCACGGGGGCCGCGTGGTCCGGGCGCCAGTGGTGCACCGGAACGACCCCCGGCTCGGCGACGTCCAGCCCGGCCTCGGTGAAGAAGCGCTCGACGTCCTTGTGCGACCGCAGCACGAAGGTGAACCCCCGCTCGGTGTACGTCCGCTGGACCGCGCGGATGTTCTCCGGGTTGAGGTCCTCGGTGAGGTGGCTGAGGACGAGCCGGCTGCCGGCGGGCAGCGCGTCCATCAGCCCGCGGACGATCGGGTACGCCTCCTCGTCCTCGACGAAGTGCAGGATGGCGACGAGGCAGAGCGCGACGGGGCGGCTGAAGTCGAGGGTCGCGGAGGCCAGTTCGAGGATCCGCTCCGGGCTCTTCAGGTCGGCGTCGATGTAGTCCGTACGTCCCTCGGGTCCGCTGGTGAGCAGGGCGCGGGCGTGGGCGAGGACGACCGGGTCGTTGTCGACGTAGACCACCCGGGACTCCGGGGCGATGCGCTGGGCGATCTGGTGCACGTTCTCGGCGGTCGGCAGGCCGGTGCCGATGTCGAGGAACTGGCGGATGCCGTCCTGCCCGGCCAGCGCGGTGACGGCGCGGCGCAGGAAGTCGCGGTTGTGGCGTACGTCGAGGTAGCCGCGCGGGTTGGCGGCGAGCCCGGCGGCGGCCGCGTCGCGGTCGGCGGGGTAGTGGTCCTTGCCGCCGAGGAAGACGTCGTAGACGCGGGCCGGGTGCGCCTTGCTGCTGTCGATCCTCCTTCTCAGCTCCGCGGGGTCCTGGCTGAGGGCGTCACCGGGCATGGGCGTCTCCTGACGAGAGAACCGTTGTGTGGTCAACAACGTAACGTCCCGGGCCAGTTGCCGGTGCCCGACGTCCCCTCCCGCCTTCCCTCAGCCCTCCTCGACCAGCTCCCAGTGGTCGCTGCCGAGCGGGTACGCGTAGTAGGAGTCGTCCTTGGAGGCGCTGGTGCGGAACGGCCGGCCGTGGTCGTCGACCCGCAGGGTGCCCTCCCGGCCGCCGCTCGACCACTCCAGCTCCAGGTACCAGCTCACGTCGTGCTCGCTGGTGTGCGCGTTGACGTGGAACACCTCGAGGTCGGACTCGGTGACCGAGTACGGGAAGTCCCGCTGGCCGCCGATCGGCATCGCCAGGGGGTCGCCCAGGTCGAGGGCGACGTCGAAGGCCGCGACGTCCACCTTGCCGCCGCAGCCGTTGCCCATCACGTACTGGTCCCAGTCCAGCGGCTGCTCGCTGCTCACCACGCGCACGTGCAGGTCCTTCAGGACGACGGTCTCCGGGCCGGTGCCCTGCACGGTGAGCACGACGGTCTGCCGGTTCGCGGAGACCGCGCCGTAGGCGGTGGCCCAGCCGACCGCGTCCTGCTGGGCGGGCGGCTTCAGCACGTTCTTCGGGCTGCGGTCGACCAGGAAGGCGTGGTCGCAGGGGGAGTCCCAGTAGTACGGGGTGGTCGAGACGGTGAACGGCGGGCCGGACGCCGGCGCGGGGCGGCTCGGCGGGACGGCGGTGTCCCGCCGGGAGGCGGACGCGGAGGGCGTACCGCCGGACGGCGACGGCGAGGCGGAGGGCGACGCGGAGGCGCTGCGGCTCGTGGTCGTCGACGGGGTGACGCTCCCGGACGCCGACAGGGAGGGCGGCACGGCCCCGGCGGCCGCGGCCGGGCCCCGGCGCCCGTCCTCACCCGTGCCGGACACGAGGTTCGCCACCAGCGCCACGGCGATGCTGACGGCGACGACACCGGAGGCCGCGTAGAGGGCGGCGCGGGGGACGCGACGACGGGGGGCTTTCGGCACGGACGCGACCGGACCGGACGCGACCGGACCGGACACGGCGGGGCCGGACACGGACGACGCGGGCTCGGGCGACCCGGGCTCGGCGGACACCGGCTCGGGTTCGGCGGACGCGGGCTCGGACGACGCGGGTCCGGCGGCGACCGGAACGCCGGCCTCCACGACGGGAGGGGCGGGCTCCGGAGCGGGAGCGGCCGGCTCCGCGACGGGAGCGGCCGGCTCCGCGGGGCCTTGGGACCGCTCCCGCTCCCCCTCCGGCCGGCCCTCCTCCCCCGCCGCCGCACTCGCGCTCGCGCCCTCGTTCTTCTTCACGCCGCGCAGGGCGTCCGCCCTGATCCAGCGGCGGTGCAGTTCGAGCAGCTCCTCCGGTGTGGCCCGGCACACGCGGGCGAGGCGCTCGACGGGCGCGAACTCGACGGGCACCACCTCCCCGCTGACGTACCGGTGGAGGGTGGACGCGCTCATGTGCAGCCGCTTGCCCAGGGCCCCGTAACTCAGCCCGGACCGATCCTTGAGTTCACCCAGCAGTCCCGCGAAGTCGTCCCCCGCCACCGTCTCTCCCTCTCCCGCATCCCCGTACCGCATCCCTGTACCGCATCCCAGAGGAATGCCGTTCCCGCAGGTCAAAGCCGTTCTGGGCATCCCAGTGTCCCGCATGCCCCGGCATCACTGGCGGCCGGGACGGACCCGGCCACAAGCTGTGGTCATCCAAGCAGCCGCTCCCGGCGAACGGTCGAGCGGCTCACCTCAACTCCACCCGAAGGGGCTTACCCATGTCCACACGCACCGCCCGCCGCACCCGCCTTTTCGCCGCCACCACGGTCGCCCTGGCCGCACTCTCCCTGACGGCGTGCGAGAGCGGCGACGGCTCCGACACGGGCGCCGCGGCCCCGTCCTCCTCCGCTCCGGCCGGCGGGAGCAGCGAGCAGCCGCCCGCCGGCGGGAAGGAGTCGGGCAACGCCACCGAGGCCAACGGCTCGAAGGGCACCAACGGTTCCGCCGGCGCGTCCGGCGCGAAGGATTCCTCCGGAGCGGACTCTTCCGGTTCCGGCTCCTCGGGTTCCTCGGGTTCCTCGGGCTCCGCCGGCAAGTCGACGGGCGGCACCGGCGACGACGACTCGGACCTGCCCGGCAAGTGCTCCGCCGCCGACGTCAAGATCACTGCGACGAAGGTCACCCGCCCCCTCAACCACCTTCTGCTGACCGCCACCAACACCGGCTCGAAGACCTGCATGCTGCCGCCGTACCCGGCGGCGCGCTTCGGCGAGGCCCAGTCGGTGCCGCCGGTCGCGCAGGCGACCAAGCCGCAGTCCCTGACCGGTGTCGAGCCCGGCAAGTCCGGCTACGCCGGAGTGCTGCTGTCCTCGGGCGACGGCAGCGGCGAGAACGGCTACGAGACCGACACCCTCACGATCCCCTTCGAGGACGGCTCCATCGCCACGGTCGCCCTGCCCGCCGGCGGCGTGTACGTCGACACCGCGCTGACGGTCACCTACTGGCAGACCGACATGGACGCCGCCCTCGCCCACTGAAGGGGTGCCCACCCCCCTTGTGCGCGGCACCGGCCGAGGCCGCCGCTCAGCGCAGCGTGCGAGCGGCCTCGGTGGCCCAGTAGGTCAGGATGTTGCGCGCACCGGCCCGCTTGATGCCGGTGAGCGTCTCCAGGATGGCCCGGTCGCGGTCGATCCAGCCCTTCTCGGCGGCGGCCTCGATCATCGAGTACTCGCCGGAGATCTGGTAGGCGGCGACGGGCACGTCCACGGCCTCGGCGACCTTGGCGAGGATGTCGAGGTAGGGGCCGGCCGGCTTGACCATCACCATGTCGGCGCCCTCCTCGAGGTCGAGGGCCAGCTCGCGCAGGGACTCGCGCGCGTTGGCGGCGTCCTGCTGGTAGGTCTTCCGGTCGCCCCGCAGCGAGGACCCGACGGCCTCCCGGAAGGGGCCGTAGAAGGCGGAGGCGTACTTCGCGGTGTAGGCGAGGATCGCGACGTCCTCCCGCCCGATCTGGTCGAGGGCGTCGCGGACGACGCCGATCTGGCCGTCCATCATCCCGCTCGGCCCCACCACATGGGCACCCGCGTCGGCCTGCACCTGCGCCATCTCGGCGTACCGCTCCAGGGTGGCGTCGTTGTCGACCCGCCCCTCGGCGTCGAGCACCCCGCAGTGGCCGTGATCGGTGAACTCGTCGAGGCACAGGTCGGACATGACGAGCAGTTCGTCCCCGACCTCGGCCCGCACGTCCCGCAGCGCGACCTGGAGGATTCCGTCCGGATCGGTGCCCGCCGTCCCGGCGGCGTCCTTCTTCTCCTCCTCCGGCACGCCGAAGAGCATGATCCCGGAGATCCCCGCCTCGACCGCCTCCGCGGCGGCCTTCTTCAGCGTGTCCCGGGTGTGCTGGACGACCCCGGGCATCGCCGCGATCGGCACCGGCTCGCTCACGCCCTCGCGCACGAAGGCCGGGAGGATGAAGTCGGCGGGGTGCAGCCGGGTCTCGGCGACCATCCGACGCATCACGGGGGTGGTCCGCAGCCGCCGGGGCCGGGTGCCGGGGAAGGATCCGTACGTCGTCATACCACCTACGCTACGCCCGCCCCACCCGTGCCTTTGCCGACGCCGAGTCGGCCCGGGACGCCCCCCGGGGGCGACGCTTGACCTCGACCGAGCTTGAGTTTCTACGGTCGAGGCCATGGACTACTCCCACGACGACGCCGAACTGATCCGCCAGCCCATCGGCTACTGGAGCTGGGCGGCGTACAAGGCGGTCGTCACCCGCACCCGCGACGCCCTCGCCGAGATCGGCACGACCCAGCCCCAGTGGTGGACCCTGGCCCAGGTCGCCCGCGCGGACTCCCCGAAGACGCGCGACGAGATCGCCCGCACCCTGCGGAACTACCTGGACACCGGCCCGGAGACCATGGAGGCGGAGATCGACGCGACCGTCGCCCACGGCTGGACCACCCAGACCCCCGACGGCCACCTGCTCCTCACCCCCGAGGGCAGCGCCTTCTTCGAGAAGGCCGCCGCCCTCCAGGACGACCTGTGGACGGAACGCCACGCCGGCATCTCCGACGACGAGTACCTGACCACCATGAAGGTGCTCCAGCGCTTCATCCACAACACCGGCGGCAGGGCCTGGCACCACTAGGGCGTCGGCCGGGGCCTCTGCGGCGGCCACGGCACGTCGGCCAGCAGCGGGAGCAGCGCCTCCTCCTCGTGGTCGAGGTGGGCGTTCAGCTCGGCCGACATCGCCGCCAGCTCCGCGCGGAAGCGGTCCGGGTCGGCGATGTGGACGCCGGCCAGCAGCGCGGCCAGACCGTCCTGGAGCCGGGCCACGGTGCGGTGTTCCTCGGCCAGCCGGTCGAAGACGTCGGACAGGTGGGGGTGGTGCCGGGCGATCCCGGGGAACAGGTGCCCGTCCTCGCTCGTGTGGTGGAACTCCAGCGCCTGGCAGAACGCCAGGCACCGCTGGCGGATCTGCAGCCCCAGCCCCGGTGCCGGCGGCTCGCCGGGCCCGCAGTGCGCGTCCCGCGCGGCGAAGTGCGCCTCCACCTCCGCCCGCACCTGACGCAACTGCCCGCGCAGCCAGGTATGGACCTCCAGCAGCTTGTCGGCGAGGGTGCGGACCTCCCCGGGCCCCGACCACTGCTCGGGCTCGGCCCTCCCCAGCACCACCACCGGCAGCGGCCGCCGGGTCCGGTCCTGGTAGTCGCCGTAACCGGGCACGGCCCGCACGACGTGCACGAACAACTCCTCGCGCCGCGCTCCCTCGGCAGGGACCGCGAGCGCCTCGAAACTCGACGTGCCCACCTCCACCCGGACCACGGGATGGGCGAGCAGGTTGTAGTACCAACCGGGGTGCCGTGGGCCACCGAGGTTGGACCCGACGACGACGAGGGAGTCCCCGTGGCGGACGTATCCGAGCGGCGTGGTCCGCGAGGCCCCCGAACGGGCGCCGGTGGTCGTGAGCAGCAGCAGGTCCCCGCCTTCGAAGGGACCGCCGACCTTCCCCTCGTTGGCGCGGAACTCGTCGATGACGGACTGGTGGAAGGAGAAGGACTGGGAAGACGTGGGCATACGGTTCTGTGTCTCCATGACGGCAGGCCGCGGCGTGCGGCGGTGCCGGAAAGGGCGAGAAGAGGAAGAGAGAGGACGACGACGTGCGGAAGCGCTACGTCGTGTCAGGGCGCGGAGAATCGACTCATCGCGTATCCCTGGGGTCAGGGTGCTCGCCCGATCGCCGGCCGGCCCACTGCTCTTTGACCGGCGCCACGCGGCACCACCCTCATTACACGCAGCCGCCCGGCGGCTGTCAACGCGAAGCGGGGCGCCCCCTTCCGGGAGCGCCCCGCCTCGTCTCACCTCACGTCACCTCACGTGGAGGTCCGCCGCCTCCGCGCCCCCGGACGCCGCTCGCTCGGCCGCGTCACCGGGTCGCCGGCCTCCACGGCCGCCGCGCGCCGGCGGGCGCCGAAGTCGGCCAGGGCCTCCGCCAGCTTGGTGACGGACGGCTCGGGGGACATGACGTCGACCCGCAGCCCGTGCTCCTCGGCCGTCTTGGCGGTCGCCGGACCGATGCAGGCGATCACCGTCACGTTGTGCGGCTTGCCCGCGATGCCCACCAGGTTGCGGACCGTGGACGACGAGGTGAAGAGCACCGCGTCGAAGCCACCGCCCTTGATCGCCTCCCGGGTGGTGGCCGGGGGCGGCGAGGCGCGCACCGTGCGGTAGGCGGTGACGTCGTCGACCTCCCAGCCCAGCTCGATCAGACCGGCGACCAGGGTCTCCGTGGCGATGTCCGCGCGCGGCAGGAAGACGCGGTCGATCGGGTCGAAGACCGGGTCGTAGGGCGGCCAGTCCTCCAGGAGGCCCGCCGCCGACTGCTCCCCGCTCGGGACCAGGTCCGGCTTCACGCCGAAGGCGATGAGCGCCTTGGCGGTCTGCTCGCCGACCGCCGCGACCTTGATGCCCGCGAAGGCACGGGCGTCGAGACCGTACTCCTCGAACTTCTCCCGGACCGCCTTCACCGCGTTGACCGACGTGAAGGCGATCCACTCGTAGCGGCCCGTCACCAGGCCCTTGACCGCCCGCTCCATCTGCTGCGGAGTACGCGGGGGCTCGACGGCGATGGTCGGGACCTCGCTGGGGACGGCCCCGTAGGACCGCAGCTGGTCGGAGAGCGACGCCGCCTGCTCCTTCGTACGCGGCACGAGGACCTTCCAGCCGAACAGCGGCTTGGACTCGAACCACGACAGCTGGTCGCGCCGGGCGGACGAGGAACGCTCGCCGACCACGGCTATCACCGGGCGGCCCCCGTCCGGGGACGGCAGCACCTTCGCCTGCTTCAGCGTCTGGGCGACCGTGCCGAGCGTCGCCGTCCAGGTCCGCTGGCGGGTCGTCGTACCGGCGATCGTCACCGTCAGCGGGGTGTCCGGCTTGCGGCCCGCCGACACCAGCTCACCGGCGGCCGCGGCCACCGAGTCGAGCGTCGTCGAGACCACGACCGTCCCGTCGGAGGCACCCACCTCCGTCCAGCACCGGGCCGACGCCGTACGGGCGTCCACGAACCGCACGTCGGCGCCCTCGGCGTCCCGCAGCGGCACACCGGCGTACGCGGGCACACCGACGGCGTTCGCGATACCGGGGACGACCTCGAAGGGCACCCCGGCCGCGGCGCACGCCAGCATCTCCTCGGCGGCGTACGCGTCGAGCCCGGGGTCCCCGGTCACCGCACGCACGACCCGCCTGCCGCCCCGCGCGGCCTCCATGACAAGATGTGCGGCATCCCGCACAGCGGGGGTGCCGACGGAGGTTGACGCACCGTCAACAACCGTCAGCTGGGGCGCGCCTGTGCCCGGATCCGACGGATCGGCGTCCGTGTGCACTTCCGACACGCCCCGCCTCGCATGCGTGCGTACGACGTCGAGCACCTCGTGCTCGGCGACGAGGACGTCCGCGTGCGCCAGCGCCTCGACGGCGCGCAGAGTCAGCAGTCCCGGATCTCCGGGTCCGGCACCGAGGAAGGTGACGTGCCCTTGTTCCGGACCGGCGGGAAAGGTGGTGGGGCTCAATGTGCTCGCTCCCCCATCAGACCGGCCGCGCCCTGGGCGAGCATCTCGGTGGCGAGTTCGCGACCGAGTGCCATGGCCGCCTCGTGCGTTTCAGGCACGGGACCGGTGGTGGACAGCTGCACCAGCGTCGAGCCGTCGGTCGTGCCGACGACGCCGCGCAGGCGCATTTCCTTGACAGTCTGCCCGTCGGCCAGAAGGTCGGCCAGCGCCCCGACGGGTGCGCTGCAGCCGGCCTCCAGGGCGGCGAGCAGTGACCGCTCGGCCGTTACGGCGGCCCGCGTGAACGGGTCGTCGAGTTCGGCGAGCGCGGCGATCAGGTCCGCGTTGTCCGCGGTGCACTCGATCGCCAGGGCCCCCTGGCCGGGAGCCGGCAGAACCGTGTCGACCGACAGGAAGTCGGTCACCTCGTCGATGCGGCCCACCCGGTTCAGCCCGGCGGCGGCCAGTACGACGGCGTCCAGTTCACCGCTGCGGACGTATCCGATGCGGGTGTCGACGTTGCCCCGGATCGGGACCGTCTCGATCTCCATGCCGTGGGTGCGGGCGTACGCGTTCAGCTGCGCCATGCGGCGCGGCGCGCCCGTTCCTATGCGGGCGCCGCGCGGCAGGTCGGTCAGCTTGCGCGCGTCCCGGGCGACGACCACGTCCCGCGGGTCCTCGCGCTCGGGGATCGCCGCCACCACCAGGCCCTCGTGCTGCGCGGTGGGGAGGTCCTTCAGCGAGTGAACCGCGAAGTCCACCTCACCCCGCAGCAGCGCCTCGCGCAGCGCGGCCACGAACACGCCCGTGCCGCCGATCTGCGCCAGATGCTCGCGCGACACATCGCCGTACGTGGTGATCTCGACCAGCTCAACGGGCCGACCGGTCACCTGGCTCACGGCGTCCGCCACCTGCCCGGACTGGGCCATGGCGAGCTTGCTGCGCCTGGTCCCCAGCCTCAGTGCCTTCTCAGTCATGCCGGCCCTCGGTTCTTCTCAGTGCTGTTCTCGGCGCGGGAGACGGAGGCCACCGTCTCGGGGTCGAGGTCGAACAGGGTGCGCAGCGCGTCCGCGTACCCGGCGCCGCCGGGCTCGGCGGCGAGCTGCTTGACCCGCACCGTCGGCGCGTGCAGCAGCTTGTCGACCACACGCTTGACGGTCTGGGTGATCTCGGCGCGGTGCTTGTCGTCGAGCCCGGGCAGCCGCCCCTCCAGGCGGGCGATCTCGCCGGCCACCACGTCGGCGGCCATGCTGCGCAGCGCCACGACGGTCGGCGTGATGTGCGCGGCCCGCTGGGCGGCGCCGAACGCCGCGACCTCGTCGGCGACGATCCGGCGGACCATGTCGACGTCGGCGGCCATGGGCGCGTCGGCGGAGGCGTCGGCGAGCGACTCGATGTCCACCAGGCGCACCCCGGCCAGCCGGTGCACGGCGGCGTCGACGTCGCGCGGCATCGCGAGGTCGAGCAGGAAGAGCACGGGCTGCGGACGCGGCACCTCGGCGACCGGCTCCGGGCGGCGGCGCTCGGGGATGCGGCCGACCCGCGTCGCCGTCGCGGCGAGCGCGGTGATCAGCTCGGCGTCCGCCTCGGCGCCCGGCCGGCCCGTCTCGCGCGGCCGGTCCACCGTCGTACCGCTCGCGGCCCAGGCCCCGTGCTGCTCCAGCGTCGCCGCGTCCATGCCGGCCACGGCGGCCTCGCCCATGACGGAGAAGCCGGACGGGACGGAGGACAGGTCCAGCGGGCAGTTCTCGTCGGCGCCGGCGCCCTGCAGAGGCGTTTCGGCTGCCTCCGGTACGCCGGTGGGACCCGCGCCCTCCCCGGCGCGTACGCCGGCCGGCTCGGCGGCGGGCACGCCGGTGCGGCCCTCCACCGCCGCCGCCACGGCGTCCGCCGTGAGGACCAGCCCGGTCGCGCCGGTGCAGGAGACGGCCACGTCGGCACGTGTCAGCTCGGCCGGCACCGCGTCCATCGGTACCGCGCGGGCCAGCACGTCCGTGTCGTCGCCCTCGGAGAGGATCTGGGCGAGCCGCTCGGCCCGCTCGAAGGTCCGGTTGGCGACCACGATCTCGGCGACCCCGGACCGCGCCAGCGTCGCGGCGGCCAGCGAGGACATCGAACCGGCGCCGATGACCAGGGCCTTCTTCCCCTCGGCCCACGTCCGCACGTCGGCGCCCGCGGCCAGCTGCTCCAGGCCGAAGGTGACCAGGGACTGCCCGGCGCGGTCGATGCCGGTCTCCGAGTGGGCCCGCTTGCCGACCCGGAGCGCCTGCTGGAACAGGTCGTTCAGCAGCCGTCCGGCGGTGTGCAGGTCCTGCGCGCGGGCCAGGGCGTCCTTGATCTGGCCGAGGATCTGGCCCTCGCCCACCACCATCGAGTCCAGCCCGCAGGCCACCGAGAAGAGGTGGTGGACGGCCCGGTCCTCGTAGTGCACATAAAGATAAGGAGTGAGTTCCTCCAGGCCGACCCCGCTGTGCTGGGCGAGCAGCGTGGACAGCTCGGCGACACCGGCGTGGAACTTGTCCACGTCGGCGTAGAGCTCGATGCGGTTGCAGGTGGCCAGCACCGCGGCCTCGGCGGCCGGTTCGGCGGCGACCGTGTCCTGGACCAGCTTGAGCTGCGCGTCCGCGTTCAGGGAGGCCCGCTCCAGCACGCTGACCGGCGCGCTGCGGTGGCTCAGTCCGACGACGAGGAGGCTCATGCCGGCATCACGGCGGGCACGTCCCCGTCGGGTCCCTGGTCGGTGGAGGGCTGCTGCTTGCGGGCGGCGGGCGGCACGACGCCCGCGTCGGCCACGGCCTCCTCGCCGGCCTTGCGCTGCTCGTGGAAGGCGAGGATCTGCAGCTCGATGGAGAGGTCGACCTTGCGCACGTCGACGCCCTCGGGGACGTTCAGCACCGTCGGCGCGAAGTTCAGGATGGAGGTGACACCGGCGGCCACGAGCCGGTCGCAGACCTGCTGGGCGGCGCCGGCGGGGGTCGCGATCACACCGATGGAGACACCGTCGTCCTGGATGATCTTCTCCAGTTCGTCGGTGTGCTGCACCGGGATGCCCGCGACGGGCTTCCCGGCCATCGACGGGTCGGCGTCGATCAGCGCGGCGACCCGGAAACCGCGGGAGGCGAAACCGCCGTAGTTGGCGAGCGCGGCGCCGAGGTTACCGATACCGACGATCACGACCGGCCAGTCCTGGGTGAGCCCCAGTTCGCGGGAGATCTGGTAGACGAGATACTCGACGTCGTAGCCGACGCCCCGGGTCCCGTAGGAGCCGAGGTAGGAGAAGTCCTTGCGCAGCTTCGCGGAGTTGACTCCCGCCGCCGCGGCCAGCTCCTCGGAGGAGACCGTGGGCACCGAGCGCTCGGAGAGCGCGGTCAGCGCGCGGAGGTACAGCGGAAGCCTGGCGACGGTGGCCTCGGGAATCCCTCGGCTGCGGGTCGCCGGTCGGTGTGTTCGGCCAGTTGCCACGGTGCTCCTGCGGGTAGAGCGGGGCTGTAGGCGGTCATACGTCCCTACATGACCGCCCCGTCGAATGCAGGCTATGTCTTTGTGAACGCGTGCACAAAGATGGTGTCCGATTTGCCCGGCCAACGTGACCGGGCTCACGCGTGCCCGGCGCACGAACCGGGAACCGGCGCATACGCGCACGCGTTCCTCTCCCATCGGGGGCAAAGCCGCACACGCTCCTCACGATCAACGCCCCCGAGACCAAGTCACCATCGATCCTAAGCGACCATCCGGACTACTTGTACTGGTCGGTCAGTGCCTTGCGGAGCCGTTCCTCGTTCACACGCCAGAAGGTGTGCTGCCTGCCGTCGACCAGGACGACCGGGATCTGCTCCCAGTACGCGTCGTGGAGCCGTTGGTCCTGGGTGATGTCCTTCTCCTCCCAGGGGACACCGAGGTCGCCGCACACCTTCTCGACGACGAGCTGTGCGTCATCACACAGATGACAGCCGGGTTTGCGGATGAGGGTGACGAGATGGTTCTCGGAGTGCTCGGGGGACTGAGCGGGCTGCGGGGCCCCAGGCGTCTGCGGGGCCTGCGGGCGCGGCGCGGGCTTGCGGCGGAAGAGGGGACTCATGCCCGCCATTCTCGCCCGCCCGGCCACCCGTTCGACGCCGCGGTCACCCAGAGTTCACAGCCTCCGAACCTCTCGGCTCCGAAGCCCCCGAACAAACTGGCTATGCTCACGGACATGGCCGCTCTTCGATGGCTCACTCCCCGGAGGCGCTCCGCCACGGCGCGGAGCGTGTTGGCAGGCGAGGCCTCGGCGGAGGCAGCCCGCAAATCCGCGCAGTCGGCGCAGGAGGCCGCCCCCGACACGGGCACGGAACCCGAGTTCCCGGTCCACGGCGACGAGCGGGCGGCCGCCTTCTTCGACCTGGACAACACCGTGATGCAGGGCGCCGCGATCTTCCACTTCGGGCGGGGCCTGTACAAGCGGAAGTTCTTCGAGACCCGCGACCTCGCCCGGTTCGCCTGGCAGCAGGCGTGGTTCCGGCTCGCCGGGTTCGAGGACCCGGAGCACATGCAGGACGCCCGCGACTCGGCGCTGTCCATCGTCAAGGGCCACCGCGTCTCCGAGCTGAGGTCCATCGGCGAGGAGATCTACGACGAGTACATGGCCGAGCGGATCTGGCCGGGCACCCGCGCCCTCGCCCAGGCCCACCTGGACGCCGGACAGAAGGTCTGGCTGGTCACCGCGGCCCCGGTGGAGATCGCCCAGGTGATCGCCCGCCGCCTGGGCCTGACCGGCGCGCTGGGCACGGTGGCCGAGTCCGTCGGCGGCGTCTACACGGGCAAGCTCGTCGGCGAGCCCCTGCACGGCCCCGCGAAGGCGGAGGCGGTGCGCGCCCTGGCGGCGGCGGAGGGCCTGGACCTGTCCCGCTGCGCGGCCTACAGCGACTCCCACAACGACATCCCGATGCTGTCCCTGGTCGGCCACCCGTACGCCATCAACCCGGACTCCAAGCTGCGCAAGCACGCCCGGGAGCTGGAGTGGCGCCTGCGGGACTACCGCACCGGGCGCAAGGCGGCCAAAGTCGGCATCCCGGCGGCCGCGGGCGTCGGCGCCGTGGCCGGCGGCACCGCGGCGGCCATCGCGCTGCACCGCCGCCGGCGCTGACGGCGCTGACGGCGTCGGCCGCCGTTCGTCGTCCGTCGACCGGCGCCGGGTCGACCCCCAATCGATGTGACGTACCCCCGGGACGCCCCCTCCAGTCCCCCTTCCTCACATCGACCACAACACGCTCTGTAGCAACACGGAATTCGAACCGTTCCGGTCATCAACCGATCACTCTGTCGCATCTGATCGAGCGTCAATCGGGCACGGAAGCGACGTAATCGATGATTTGAGCAACTGGGCGTAGCAGTCCCTGCACGAAGCGTTATTCTCCTCAGACGCATTCCGGCACCCCACCTTCGCTACGACGGGTGAATGGTTCCGTACTGCACGTGATGGAAGCTCTGCCTCTGGGAGTCCCGTGTACCCACACGTCGGGGTTGACGCCTCGGGCCTGGCTACGCTGCGCGCAACGGTCAAAACAGCCCAAGAGCTGTTGCGCGGCTTCGTCCCCACCGCGTACGCCGTCCCCGCCCTCGCCACGGCCACCGCCCCCGCAGGCCCGTGCTACGCACTGGCCGACTCGGGCGCCGCCGTCGGCAGACGCGCTCGGTCGTCCTCGTCCGGAGCCGCCGCCACCCACCGGCGCCCCGCCGCGGACAGCGACAGCGCCCGCATGATGGACCTGGTCGAGCGCGCCCAGGCCGGCGAGGCCGAAGCCTTCGGGCGGCTGTACGACCAGTACAGCGACACCGTGTACCGCTACATCTACTACCGCGTCGGCGGCAAGGCGACCGCCGAGGACCTCACCAGCGAGACCTTTCTGCGGGCCCTCAGGCGCATCGGCACCTTCACCTGGCAGGGCCGCGACTTCGGCGCCTGGCTGGTGACCATCGCCCGCAACCTGGTCGCCGACCACTTCAAGTCCAGCCGCTTCCGGCTGGAGGTCACCACCGGCGAGATGCTCGACGCCAACGAGGTCGAACGCTCCCCCGAGGACTCCGTCCTCGAGTCGCTCTCCAACGCCGCCCTGCTGGAGGCCGTGCGGCGGCTCAACCCGCAGCAGCAGGAGTGCGTGACCCTGCGCTTCCTGCAAGGACTCTCGGTCGCCGAGACCGCCCGCGTCATGGGCAAGAACGAAGGCGCCATCAAGACGCTCCAGTACCGGGCCGTGCGCACCCTCGCCCGGCTCCTCCCGGACGACGCGCGCTGAGAACACCCGGCGACGTTCACCCTTCGCGTACCCCAAGTCACCCTCGGTGAAAGTCTGTTGAGACAGCGGTCCGATCATCCACCGTCCGTAACCCAAGTGCCGCGCCGCTCGTTGTGCGGGATGCAGGCTCCCTGTGGTCACACTCCGGCCTACTCCGATCACACGATCGAGTGGTTCCGATCAGGGTGTGCAACCCTCAGGACCCCCTGGGGAGTCGACCGTCATGACGAGAGGAGGTGCCGCCAGTGATCGCGAACGTATCGGCACACCGGCGGGCGAACGCCTTCGCCCAGGCTCTGGAGGAGCAGTCCGATCCCGGGGCGGCGGCCGAGCAGTCCGGAGGACCGGCAGCCGCCGGGCCCGCCGGGGAACCGACCGAGCAGGGTCGCCTGTTGACCCTCGCCACCGGCCTGGAGACACTGCCCCGGCCCGAGCTTGATCCCGAGGTCAAGGTCGTCCAGCGGGCCCAGTTGGTGGCCGCGTTCGAGGCCATGCTCCAGGAGGGCACCGCGGGCGGGGCGGCGGACCCCGCGGTACCCGAGCAGCGCCGGGCGCGCGGCACTCACCGGGCGGCCCCGCTGAGCAGGTTCCGGCCGCGCTCGCGCCTGGCCAAGGGTCTCACCGCGGGCGGGCTGAGCGTGAGCGTGGCAGCCGGGGCCTTCGGCGGCGTCGCCGCCGCCAGTTCGGACGCCCTGCCCGGCGATTCGCTCTACGGCCTCAAGCGCGGCATAGAGGACTTCCGCCTCGGCCTCGCCGACGGGGACGACGAGCGCGGCCGGGCCTACCTCGACCTGGCGTCCACCCGGCTCAGCGAGGCGCGCCGGCTGATGGAGCGCGGTCGCAGCGGCCCGCTGGACCACGAGTCCCTCACCGAGATCCGCCGCGCCCTGTCCGGCATGCGTCACGACGCGTCCGAGGGCCACCGCCTGCTCAGCGCCGTCTACGCCCGCGACCCCGACTCGATCGCCCCCATGCAGGCGCTCTCCGCCTTCTCCCGCTCCCACCGGGAGAGCTGGGGAGCACTGCGCGACCGGCTGCCCGTGCAGCTCGGGGACGTCAGCGAGCAGGTGTCGTCGGTGTTCGACGCCATAGAGGACGACGTGGCGCCGCTGCAGTCCCTGCTGCCGACGCCGCCGGACCAGGAGACCGGCGGCACGGAGGACAGCCGCCCGGGCAGCTCCGAGTCCGCGACCAGGGACACCCCCGGCTCCGGGCACTCGTCGGCGCCCAGCACCGGCGACGGCGGCACCTCCGAGCGCGGACGCACGGACAGCGGCCGGCCCAGCGAGTCGACCGACACCGGCCAGGAGAACGACGGACTGCTCGGCGGCGGCACCGGCGGCCTGCTCGACCCGCCCAAGGACAGCAGCCCCGCCTCCCCGTCCACGGGCGGCAACACCCCGCCCGCGGAGCCGGACGTCACCCTCCCGCCCCTCCTCCCCGGCCTCCTGCCCGGCCTGGGCATCGAGGCGGACGACGCGGAGTGACCGAGCGGGGGCGCCCCGACACGAAGGGGCGCCCCCGCCGTCACTCAGGTCGACACCCCGGTCGTCACCTCAGAAGAACACCGACCGCCGCTGCACCAGCAGCTTGTAGAGCGTGTGCTGGATCTGCTCCCGCACCTGGTCGGTGAGGTTGAACATCAGCATCGGGTCCTCCGCCGCCTCCGGCGGATAACCGTCCGTCGGAATCGGCTCACCGAACTGGATCGTCCACTTCGTCGGCAGCGGCACCGCGCCCAACGGCCCCAGCCACGGGAAGGTCGGCGTCAGCGGGAAGTACGGGAAACCCAGCAACCGCGCCAGCGTCTTCGCGTTGCCGATCATCGGGTAGATCTCCTCCGCGCCCACGATCGAGCACGGAACGATGGGCGCCCCCTGCCGCAGCGCCGTCGACACGAAGCCGCCCCGCCCGAAGCGCTGCAGCTTGTAGCGCTCGCTGAACGGCTTGCCGATGCCCTTGAACCCTTCCGGCATCACCCCGACCAGCTCGCCCTGGGCCAGCAGCCGCTCCGCGTCCTCGGCGCAGGCCAGCGTGTGACCCAGCTTGCGGGCCAGCTCATTGACGACCGGCAGCACGAACACCAGATCCGCGGCCAGCAGCCGCAGATGCCGGTCGGCCGGGTGATGGTCGTGCACGGCGACCTGCATCATCAGGCCGTCCAGCGGCAGCGTCCCGGAGTGGTTGGCGACGATCAGCGCCCCGCCCTCGGCGGGGATGTTCTCCACGCCCTTCACCTCGACCCGGAAGTACTTCTCGTACACCGGCCGCAGCAGGGACATCAGCACCTGATCGGTCAGTTCCGCGTCATAGCCGAAGTCGTCGACCTCGTAGTCACCGGTGAGGCGGCGGCGCAGGAAGGCCAGCCCACCCGCGATACGCCGCTCCAGCCCTCCGTCCGCACCCGCGCCCGCGTCCGCGTCCTCGGAGGAGTGCGGCGCGGTCGCCCGCCGCGTCGCGGCGTCGTCGTCCTCGGCGGCGCCCCGCACCGGCAGCGGCTGCACCTCCCGTACCGGCACGGACTCCGCCGAGCCCGTGCGCCGGCTCCCCGTACCCCGGCGCCGGGCCGGGCGCTGAGCCGCGTTCCCGCTGCCGCTGCCCCGCGACCGGTCGTCGTCGAACGGAATGACCTTGGCGTCCGCCATCGTTGCTGCGCTCCTCAGTTGGCGCTCTGCGTCGGGAGGTGGCCGCTGCCCCGCAGGGACAGCTCCGCGATCCGGTCCACGGCCCCCGCGAGGGCCTCGGGCGGCAGCAGGCCCGCACCGCGGCCGCGCGCGAAGTCCGCGAACGCCGCGGCCGTCGAGTACTTCGGCCGGAAACCCAGGGTCTCGCGCATCTGTGTGGTGTCCACCACCCGCCCGTGGGTGAGCAGCCGGATCTGCTCGGGGGAGAAGTCCGTCATCCCCAGCGTACGCACGAGCGACCCCGCCCAGGTGACCGCCGGCAGCAGCAGCGGCACGGTGGGGCGGCCCAGCCGGCGCGAGCACTGCGACAGCGTCAGGACACCGTCGCCGGCGATGTTGAAGGTGCCGCTGTTCAGCGTGCCCCGCCGCGGCTCGTGCGAGGAGATCCGCAGCACCTCGATCACGTCGTCCTCGTGGACGAACTGCAGCCGCGGGTCGTAACCGAACACCGTCGGCAGGACCGGCAGCCCGAAGTACGAGGCAAGCGGTGTGTCCGCGGCCGGACCCAGGATGTTGGCGAACCGCAGCACGGTCACCGCGACGTCGGGACGGCGCCGGGCGAAGCCCCGCACATACCCCTCGACCTCGACCGCGTCCTTGGCGAAGCCGCCGCTGGGCAGCGACTTGGGCGCGGTGGTCTCGGTGCAGACGGCCGGGTCGCGCGGCGCGGACCCGTAGACGTTCGTACTGGACTTCACCACGAGCCGCTGCACCGCCGGCGACTTCTGGCAGGCACCGAGCAGCTGCATCGTGCCGATGACGTTGGTCTCCTTGACCGACGTGCGGCTGCCGCTGCCCAGCGGGGTGCCCGTGACGTCCAGGTGGACGACGGTGTCGGCCCCCGTCTCGGCGAGGATGCGCCCGATCGCCGACTGCCGGATGTCGGCCTGGACGAACTCCGCGCCGCCCAGATGGTGCTCCGGCGCGACGGCGTCCACGCCGACGACCCGGTCCACGTCGGGGTCACGCTGGATGCGCCGGACGAACCGGCCGCCCAGCTGGCGGGCCACTCCGGTCACGAGCACGACCTTGCCCAAGATCAGCGCCTTCCTTCCGCCCTACTGCGTACCCTGCCGCCTTCCCCGCCCGCGGGCCAACTTAGCCGGTCGGTGTTGCGCCGTGATGACCGTCGGACGCGGTACGTGACGAGATTTCGTGGGTCACGACCCGTCCGGGCTCCGGAAACGGCTGTGGCCCCCACCGGATGCGGTGGGGGCCACAGACCACGCTGACGGCGCAGCGTCGCTTACTTCTTGTTGCGACGCTGAACGCGCGTGCGCTTGAGCAGCTTGCGGTGCTTCTTCTTGGCCATCCGCTTGCGCCGCTTCTTGATAACAGAGCCCACGACTACCCTCGCTCACTTCTCATCACTCGGTTGTTGGGCGCCATGGGCCCACACGACCTACGAGGGGCCAGCCTACCCGCCCGAGCGCTGAGGTCGTAATCGAGGTCGTCAGGCCGTTTCCACCCCCACGTAACTCTCGCGGAGGTACTCGTGAACCGCTTGCTCCGGAACGCGGAACGACCGCCCCACCCGGATCGCGGGCAGATGACCACTGTGCACCAGCCGGTACACGGTCATCTTGGACACGCGCATCACCGAGGCGACCTCCGCCACGGTAAGGAACTGAACCTCGTTCAGAGGCCTTTCGCCAGCTGCAGCCATGACACACCTGAACCTTCCGCACTCGACGGCCACCGGCTTCCCCTTCCGGTGACTCTTCGTCGCTGCGTGCTCACTCCCCAATGTAGGGGCGGGTGATGCGAATGGGGAAGAGTTGCACCCATCGCTTCCCTACCATGACAGACACGCCCGATTGAGTACGTAGCGGGTAAGCGGCCGGTAGTACTCGGACCGCACGGCGTCATCAAGTGGAACGGCCACGGACACCGTCCCCTCCGCCTCCCCCACGAAGAGCGCGGGATCGTCCGTATCGGCCGGCCCGATCGCCTCGAACCCCAGCTGACCTGCACCGCAGACCCAACCGTGGTCCCCGATCACCAGCTCGGGAAGCGGCCCGCCGGCCTCGGCGGCGGCCGCCAGCGCGGTACGAACCGGGAGCGGTGAATGCGTGTGTGCGCCCGGCTCACCACCGGCGCGCCCGGAGTCGGCTTCCCGCACCAACGCGACTCCCCGGACGTAGTCGAGGTTGTACGTGCGTAGACCGAACCGGGTCGTTATGTCGACACGGCGACCCTGCGCGGGGGTGAGGACAGCACATCCCGCCGCCGACAACGCCTCGGCCAAGGCGACGTAGAAACCGAGCAGCCGGTGCGGGTGCCCGGTGCCCAGGAGCACCGGTCCGCGACGCTGAGCGACGGCCGCGAGCCGGTCGGCGAACGCGTCCAGCGCCGCCAGCGTCCGGTCCGGGTCGATCACGTCCTGGCCCGCGGTCCGCCGCGGATCGGCCGAGACCCCGCACCTCTCCGCCATCAGCGCGAGCAGCTCACGCGGGCCCCAGTCCCGCTCCGGATCGATCCCGATCAGCACCCGCGGGTCCCGCGCCGCGAACAACCGGTAACTCCGCAGACTCACCTCCCGGGAGGTCGCCACGACCCCGGCAAGACGAACGTCCAGAAGATGAGCCCGAAGAGCTCGACGGGTCAGCACAGCCCCGATGCTGCCGCTTCCGCCGGCTCCCGACCCCGGAAACGCACCAATCCCCCCACGGTCGGCGTAACGTTCCTACACCGCCGTGGCCGCGGGCGCCGTCGTGCCTCCCCCAGCGCCGGGCTGCGACACCCATCCCGGCCGGCGCCAACCCCGGTCGACACCCCTCCCCGCCGGCACCCGCGCCGGGCGCCCTCACCTCACGCCAGCAACCCCCGCAGCGGAAACACCGCCCGCCGAGCCGCCACCACCGCCTGGTCCAACCGGTCCGCAGGGTCGTACCCCGCCTCCCACGAGGCCCACGACACCGGCCACCGCCCGTCGGTCATCCGCATCGGCCCCAACTGCCGCGTCCGCGCGAAGACCTCCTGCCGCCACCCCTCCGGAATCACCGTCTCGGGCTCCACCGCCCGACCCGCCGCGATCCCCACCAGATGCGTCCACGACCGCGGCACCACGTCCACCACGGCGTAACCGCCACCGCCCAGCGCCACCCACCGCCCCCCGGCGTGCTCGTGCGCCAGCTCGTGGCACGCCACCTGCACCGCCCGCTGGGCGTCCAACGACACCGCCAGATGCGCCAGCGGGTCCTCGAAGTGCGTGTCCGCCCCGTGCTGGGTCACCAGCACCTGCGGCCGGAAGTCCGCGATCACCTCCGGCACCACCGCGTGGAACGCCCGCAACCACCCCGCGTCCCCGGTCCCCGCGGGCAGCGCGACGTTCACCGCCGTCCCCTCGGCGCACTCCGCCCCGGTCTCCTCCGGCCACCCGGTCTGCGGGAACAGCGTCCGGGGGTGCTCGTGCAGGGACACCGTCAGCACCCGCGGGTCCTCCCAGAACGCCGCCTGCACCCCGTCCCCGTGGTGCACGTCCACATCGACGTACGCCACCCGCTCCGCGCCCAGCTCCAGCAGCCGCGCGATGGCCAGCGCCGCGTCGTTGTACACGCAGAACCCGGACGCCGCCCCCGGCATCGCGTGATGCAGCCCGCCCGCGAAGTTCACCGCGTGCAGCGCGTCCCCGCGCCACACCGCCTCCGCCGCGCCCACCGACTGCCCCGCGATCAACGCGGACACCTCGTGCATCCCCGCGAAGGCCGGGTCGTCGACCGTCCCGAGCCCGTACGACAGGTCCGCCCTCCCCGGCTCCACCGACGCCGCCTTCACCGCGTCGATGTAGTCCTGCCGGTGCACGAGCCGCAGCGTCGACTCCCCGGCCGCCCGCGCCGCGACGACCTCCACCTCCCGGTCGAGCCCCAGGGCACCGACCAGACTTCGCGTCAGGGCGAGCCGGACCGGATCCATCGGATGCTCCGGACCGAAGTCATAGCCCGTTACTGCCTCGTCCCACATCAGCTGTGCGCGGCCGCTCATGCCCGCCACCGTATCGGTCCGGTCGAGCCTCGAACGACCGGGCGTACACGACCGTCACCAGCACCAACACCATCGGCACGAGCATCGCCCCGCGATAGCTCCAGGCGTCCCCGAGCGCCCCCACCAACGGCGAACCGATCAGGAAACCGACGTAGTTGAACACATTGAGCCGCGCCACCGCCGCGTCCGACGCCCCCGGACGGCCGTCCCTCTCCTCGGCCAGCCGCCCCGCCGCGGCGAAGGTCTGCGGCACCAGCACGCACAACCCCAGCCCCAGCAGCGTGAACCCGAGCATCCCCACCCACGCCCCCGGCGCCCCCGCCACCACCGCGAACCCACCCGCGGCGACGACGGCCCCGCCCCGGACCACCGCCACGGCCCCGAACCGCCGCACCCCGAAGTCCCCGACGGCCCGCCCCACCAGCGTGGTCACCATGTACACGTTGTACGGCACGGTGGCGAGCTGCTCCGAACTCCCCAGGACGTCCTGGAGGTACTTGGCGCTCCAGTTGGACACGGTCGAGTCCCCGATGTACGCGAACGTCATCACGAGACACAGCGGCAACAGCACCTTGAACCCGACGCCCGCCCCCGGCGCCCCGCCCGCCCGCTCGGCCCCGCCCCCGCCGTCCCCGGCAGCACCGTCCCCGGCGGCACTCTCCCCGTCGACGTACCACCTGCTCCCCACCAGCGCGGCCGGCACCAGCACCACCACGACCGGCAGGTACGACACCCACAACGCCAGGTCCCAGTGCGCCCCCGCCCAGGCCAGCGAGGCCCCCAGAATCCCGCCTAGGCTGTACGCGGCGTGGAAGCCGAGCATGATGCTGCGCCGGTACGCCCGCTGCAGACTCACCCCGAGCATGTTCATCGACGCGTCCAGCGCCCCCACGGCGAGCCCGAAGACACCGAGCGCCACGGCCAGCACCGCCATCCGGTCCCCCGCCCCGACCCCGAGCAGCGCCAGCAGCACCACGGGCTGCGACCAGCGCAGCAGCCGACTCGGCCGCACCCGCCGTACCAGGCGCTCGGTCACGACACTGCCGATCCCCGCCAGGATCGGCACGGCGGCCAGGAAGACCGGCAGCAGCGCGTCGGAGACCCCGTACCGGTCCTGAACGGCCGGGATGCGCGTCACCAGCAGAGCGAAGGCGACGCCCTGGGCGAAGAAGCCGAACGCCAACGAGACCCTGCCGCGCCGCAGCACATCAGTCATGGCGGCGAGCGTAGAGCTCCCGTCTACCGGTGGGTAGATCCAGCCAGAGATGAATTCTGCTCAGCTTTCCCGGGCTCCGCGCCCCGGACCTCGCCGGCGATCATGCGTGCCATCGGGACGGCTCCCAGGGCACCGCTGACGACGAACGCCACCCCCATCGTGAGGGCCATGACGACCGTTCCCAGCCAGACCATCGTGTCCACCGGCACGGTGTACGCCCCGACGGCCCGCACCGCGCACTCCCCGACGAACGCCACGCCCCACACCCCGGTGAACATCAGCTCCGCCCGCCGGAACGCCGGGGACTCCCGCCGCAGCCTCGTCCAGGCCGCCTCCCGCCCGACGTCGCCCTTGGTGAGCCACGGCTTGAGCGTGGCCGTCATCATCGGCCTCCGCAACAGCACGGAGACCAGCAGCACGATCCCGACGACGCTGCTGATCGCACTGTCCTTGACCAGCAGCAGCCGGGCGTCACCCGTCTCGAAGCCGAGGAGCACCCCGACCAGATTCACCAGGAGGATGAGCAACGGGAGCCCGTTCACCTCGCGCTCCCGCAGCAGCCCCCACCCCGTCCGGAGCACGGGCACGACACCGCTCCAGGCGAGCGCCGCCACGGCACTCGTCCCGAACGCGTCCTTCAGCAGGTAGTACGACCCGATGGGCACTCCCACGTCCAGGAGGAGCGATACCGAGGTACGGCCCTTGCCGCCCTGCCGCTGCCCATGTCCCGTGTACGTCGTCATGCCCTCAGCCTGGCGGCCGGGAGGGCACCCCCAGTAGAAACAAGCGTCCGGAACCACCCGGGACAAATGTCAGTGCGACAGCAGGTCGGCCAGTTCTCCCATGTCCTGGAAGAGCCGGGTGGCTCCCGCCAGCTTCCCGGCGGGTGTCATCGCCGTGAACCCGTACACGTCCATCCCGGCCGCGACGGCCGCCCGCACTCCCAGTGGACTGTCCTCCACCACGACGCACCGCTCCGGAGCCACCCCCATCCGCTCCGCGGCGTGGAGGAACAGGTCCGGCGCCGGCTTCCCCCGCCCCACGTCCTCGGAGCTGAAGATCCGCCCGTCGTCGAACCACCGGTCGAGCCCGGTCCTGCGGTGCCCGACCCGGATCCGCTCATGGCTTCCCGAGGACGCCACACAGTACGGAATCCCGTCCAGGGCGAGCTTCTCGAGCAGGGCCGCCACCCCCGGCACGGCCTCCAGGTCCTCCTCGAAGGCGGCGAACACCCGCCGGTGGAACACGTCGTCGAAGTCGGCGGGCAGCCGGCGCCCGGTCCGCTCCCGCACGAGGTCATGCACCCGGTGCATCGCGGCACCCATGTAGTCCCGCAGGGAGTCCTCGTACGTCGTCGGGTGCCCCAGCTCGGTCAGGTAGCCGGCCAGCAGACGATTCGAGATCGGCTCACTGTCGACGAGCACACCGTCGTTGTCGAAGACCACCAAGTCATAACGCATACAAAGACCCTAAACGCAGAATGCCCCGCACCGTTCCCGGTGCGGGGCATTCTCGCAAAAATTGTTCGGCGGCGTCCTACTCTCCCACAGGGTCCCCCCTGCAGTACCATCGGCGCTGTAAGGCTTAGCTTCCGGGTTCGGAATGTAACCGGGCGTTTCCCCTACGCTATGACCACCGAAACACTATGAAACTGACAACCGCACCGTCCGTGACCATGGACGGGGTTGTTCGTGGTTTCAGAACCAACACAGTGGACGCGAGCAACTGAGGACAAGCCCTCGGCCTATTAGTACCAGTCAACTCCACCGGTTACCCGGCTTCCATATCTGGCCTATCAACCCAGTCGTCTACTGGGAGCCTTACCCTCTCTAGGAGGTGGGAGTCCTCATCTCGAAGCAGGCTTCCCGCTTAGATGCTTTCAGCGGTTATCCCTCCCGAACGTAGCCAACCAGCCATGCCCTTGGCAGAACAACTGGCACACCAGAGGTTCGTCCGTCCCGGTCCTCTCGTACTAGGGACAGCCCTTCTCAAGACTCCTACGCGCACAGCGGATAGGGACCGAACTGTCTCACGACGTTCTAAACCCAGCTCGCGTACCGCTTTAATGGGCGAACAGCCCAACCCTTGGGACCGACTCCAGCCCCAGGATGCGACGAGCCGACATCGAGGTGCCAAACCATCCCGTCGATATGGACTCTTGGGGAAGATCAGCCTGTTATCCCCGGGGTACCTTTTATCCGTTGAGCGACGGCGCTTCCACAAGCCACCGCCGGATCACTAGTCCCGACTTTCGTCCCTGCTCGACCCGTCGGTCTCACAGTCAAGCTCCCTTGTGCACTTACACTCAACACCTGATTGCCAACCAGGCTGAGGGAACCTTTGGGCGCCTCCGTTACCCTTTAGGAGGCAACCGCCCCAGTTAAACTACCCATCAGACACTGTCCCTGATCCGGATCACGGACCCAGGTTAGACATCCAGCACGACCAGACTGGTATTTCAACGACGACTCCACCCACACTGGCGTGCGAGCTTCAAAGTCTCCCAGCTATCCTACACAAGCCGAACCGAACACCAATATCAAACTGTAGTAAAGGTCCCGGGGTCTTTCCGTCCTGCTGCGCGAAACGAGCATCTTTACTCGTAGTGCAATTTCACCGGGCCTATGGTTGAGACAGTCGAGAAGTCGTTACGCCATTCGTGCAGGTCGGAACTTACCCGACAAGGAATTTCGCTACCTTAGGATGGTTATAGTTACCACCGCCGTTTACTGGCGCTTAAGTTCTCAGCTTCGCCCCACCGAAATGGAGCTAACCGGTCCCCTTAACGTTCCAGCACCGGGCAGGCGTCAGTCCGTATACATCGCCTTACGGCTTCGCACGGACCTGTGTTTTTAGTAAACAGTCGCTTCTCGCTGGTCTCTGCGGCCACCCCCAGCTCACGGAGTAAATCCGATCACCAAGAATGGCCCCCCTTCTCCCGAAGTTACGGGGGCATTTTGCCGAGTTCCTTAACCATAGTTCACCCGAACGCCTCGGTATTCTCTACCTGACCACCTGAGTCGGTTTAGGGTACGGGCCGCCATGAAACTCGCTAGAGGCTTTTCTCGACAGCATAGGATCATCCACTTCACCACAATCGGCTCGGCATCAGGTCTCAGACTATTGCCAGGCGGATTTACCTACCTGACGTCCTACACCCTTACCCCGGGACAACCACCGCCCGGGATGGACTACCTTCCTGCGTCACCCCATCACTCACCTACTAACCGCTTGGTTCAGCGGCTCCACCACTCCCACTGACGGCAAAGCCGGCAGCGGGCGGTTTCACGGCCTTAGCATCACGATGCTCGATGTTTGACGCTTCACAGCGGGTACCGGAATATCAACCGGTTATCCATCGACTACGCCTGTCGGCCTCGCCTTAGGTCCCGACTTACCCTGGGCAGATCAGCTTGACCCAGGAACCCTTAGTCAATCGGCGCAAACGTTTCTCACGTTTGTATCGCTACTCATGCCTGCATTCTCACTCGTGAACCGTCCACAACTCGCTTACGCGGCTGCTTCACCCGGCACACGACGCTCCCCTACCCATCACGATCCCCGTTGGGGGTATATATCGCAATGACACGACTTCGGCGGTACGCTTGAGCCCCGCTACATTGTCGGCGCGGAATCACTAGACCAGTGAGCTATTACGCACTCTTTCAAGGGTGGCTGCTTCTAAGCCAACCTCCTGGTTGTCTGTGCGACTCCACATCCTTTCCCACTTAGCGTACGCTTAGGGGCCTTAGTCGATGCTCTGGGCTGTTTCCCTCTCGACCATGGAGCTTATCCCCCACAGTCTCACTGCCGCGCTCTCACTTACCGGCATTCGGAGTTTGGCTAAGGTCAGTAACCCGGTAGGGCCCATCGCCTATCCAGTGCTCTACCTCCGGCAAGAAACACACGACGCTGCACCTAAATGCATTTCGGGGAGAACCAGCTATCACGGAGTTTGATTGGCCTTTCACCCCTAACCACAGGTCATCCCCCAGGTTTTCAACCCTGGTGGGTTCGGTCCTCCACGAAGTCTTACCTCCGCTTCAACCTGCCCATGGCTAGATCACTCCGCTTCGGGTCTTGAGCGTGCTACTGAATCGCCCTGTTCGGACTCGCTTTCGCTACGGCTACCCCACCCGGGTTAACCTCGCAACACACCGCAAACTCGCAGGCTCATTCTTCAAAAGGCACGCAGTCACGAGAGCAAGGCAAGCCTTGCTCCGACGCTCCCACGGCTTGTAGGCACACGGTTTCAGGTACTATTTCACTCCGCTCCCGCGGTACTTTTCACCATTCCCTCACGGTACTATCCGCTATCGGTCACCAGGGAATATTTAGGCTTAGCGGGTGGTCCCGCCAGATTCACACGGGATTTCTCGGGCCCCGTGCTACTTGGGTGTCTCTCAAGCAAGCCGCTGACGTTTCGACTACGGGGGTCTTACCCTCTACGCCGGACCTTTCGCATGTCCTTCGCCTACATCAACGGTTTCTGACTCGCCCCACGGCCGGCAGACCGTGGAAGAGAGATCCCACAACCCCGCACACGCAACCCCTGCCGGGTCTCACACGTATACGGTTTGGCCTCATCCAGTTTCGCTCGCCACTACTCCCGGAATCACGGTTGTTTTCTCTTCCTGCGGGTACTGAGATGTTTCACTTCCCCGCGTTCCCTCCACACTGCCTATGTGTTCAGCAGCGGGTGACAGCCCATGACGACTGCCGGGTTTCCCCATTCGGACACCCCCGGATCAAAGCCTGGTTGACGACTCCCCGGGGCCTATCGTGGCCTCCCACGTCCTTCATCGGTTCCTGGTGCCAAGGCATCCACCGTGCGCCCTTAAAAACTTGGCCACAGATGCTCGCGTCCACTGTGCAGTTCTCAAACAACGACCAACCACCCATCACCCCGGGACAACATCCCGAGTGCACTGGGGCCGGCACTGAAGGCGACCTCGCGGCCGTACCTTCAGACACCCAACAGCGTGCCCGGCCCAGTCCCGTCCGGTGATCATGCGTTCCACGCTCCGAAGAGCAGTACTAGCAGCCACCGACCCGTGGTCTGAACCGAGTAGTCAACGTTCCACCCATGAGCAACCAGTGCGAGACGTTCGCTCGCATGCTGGCCTCTGAACCAAGCAAGCTTGGCTTAGAAGTGCTCCTTAGAAAGGAGGTGATCCAGCCGCACCTTCCGGTACGGCTACCTTGTTACGACTTCGTCCCAATCGCCAGTCCCACCTTCGACAGCTCCCTCCCACAAGGGGTTGGGCCACCGGCTTCGGGTGTTACCGACTTTCGTGACGTGACGGGCGGTGTGTACAAGGCCCGGGAACGTATTCACCGCAGCAATGCTGATCTGCGATTACTAGCGACTCCGACTTCATGGGGTCGAGTTGCAGACCCCAATCCGAACTGAGACCGGCTTTTTGAGATTCGCTCCACCTCGCGGTATCGCAGCTCATTGTACCGGCCATTGTAGCACGTGTGCAGCCCAAGACATAAGGGGCATGATGACTTGACGTCGTCCCCACCTTCCTCCGAGTTGACCCCGGCGGTCTCCCGTGAGTCCCCAGCACCACAAGGGCCTGCTGGCAACACGGGACAAGGGTTGCGCTCGTTGCGGGACTTAACCCAACATCTCACGACACGAGCTGACGACAGCCATGCACCACCTGTACACCGACCACAAGGGGGACCCTGTCTCCAGGGTTTTCCGGTGTATGTCAAGCCTTGGTAAGGTTCTTCGCGTTGCGTCGAATTAAGCCACATGCTCCGCCGCTTGTGCGGGCCCCCGTCAATTCCTTTGAGTTTTAGCCTTGCGGCCGTACTCCCCAGGCGGGGCACTTAATGCGTTAGCTGCGGCACGGACAACGTGGAATGTTGCCCACACCTAGTGCCCACCGTTTACGGCGTGGACTACCAGGGTATCTAATCCTGTTCGCTCCCCACGCTTTCGCTCCTCAGCGTCAGTATCGGCCCAGAGATCCGCCTTCGCCACCGGTGTTCCTCCTGATATCTGCGCATTTCACCGCTACACCAGGAATTCCGATCTCCCCTACCGAACTCTAGCCTGCCCGTATCGACTGCAGACCCGGGGTTAAGCCCCGGGCTTTCACAACCGACGTGACAAGCCGCCTACGAGCTCTTTACGCCCAATAATTCCGGACAACGCTTGCGCCCTACGTATTACCGCGGCTGCTGGCACGTAGTTAGCCGGCGCTTCTTCTGCAGGTACCGTCACTTTCGCTTCTTCCCTGCTGAAAGAGGTTTACAACCCGAAGGCCGTCATCCCTCACGCGGCGTCGCTGCATCAGGCTTTCGCCCATTGTGCAATATTCCCCACTGCTGCCTCCCGTAGGAGTCTGGGCCGTGTCTCAGTCCCAGTGTGGCCGGTCGCCCTCTCAGGCCGGCTACCCGTCGTCGCCTTGGTGAGCCGTTACCTCACCAACTAGCTGATAGGCCGCGGGCTCATCCTGCACCGCCGGAGCTTTCGAACCTCGCAGATGCCTGCGAGGATCAGTATCCGGTATTAGACCCCGTTTCCAGGGCTTGTCCCAGAGTGCAGGGCAGATTGCCCACGTGTTACTCACCCGTTCGCCACTAATCCCCACCGAAGTGGTTCATCGTTCGACTTGCATGTGTTAAGCACGCCGCCAGCGTTCGTCCTGAGCCAGGATCAAACTCTCCGTGAATGTTTACCGGTAATCCGGTTGACACCACGAGAGCGGAACGCCGGGAGGAATAGTCCCGACGTTCACAGCGTCCTCGCTGTGTTTTTTCAAAGGAACCTCAACCCGATCGAACCGATCAGGTCGGGGTATCAACATATCTGGCGTTGACTTTTGGCACGCTGTTGAGTTCTCAAGGAACGGACGCTTCCTTTGTACTCACCCTCTCGGGCTTTCCTCCGGGCGCTTCCCTTCGGTCTTGCGTTTCTGACTCTATCAGATCTTTCCGATCCGATTTCCTCGGTGCTTTCCAGGTTCCCGCTTTCGCGTTTCCCTTTCCGGCGGTTCCGACTCTATCAGATCCTTTCGGGCTCTGATTCCCCGTCAGAGGGGGTTGTCTTCCCGGCTGTTGGGCCGTTCCGACGGAGTGAGACTTTAGCGGATTCCCGGCCTCCGAGCTAATCAGGGGCCGCGTCCTCTCGAACGTGGATTCCTCATTCCGTGAATACACAAACCGAACGACACGACGACGTCGACAACGCGACAGTCCGTCGAGTGGTGGTTGGTACTTGCGGAATCGCTGTCCGGGGACCGACCGGAGTCGGCGCTCACGTCGGACAACTCGGAGAACACTACGAGTGCGGGCGGGGTGTGTCAAATGCCGGGCGGGACGGTCGGCGGGGGCGTAAGGTCGGGGACGTGATGACGCGTACGTGTACTCAGCTCTGGTGGGCCGCCTGACGGCGGCCGTACACACGTATGCACTCGACGGCCGCCGCTACGGCGGCCGTTCTCGTATCTCCCTCCGGGAGGGGCGGCCGGCCGGTGGCGGTGGTCCTGACCAGGAGGTGGAGAGATGACTCGGGTCTTCAGTGGGGTCAAGCCGACCGGGCACCTGACGCTGGGGAACTATCTGGGCGCCATGCGGCAGTGGGTCGCGGTGGACCAGCACCGGTCGGACGCGTTGTTCTGCGTGGTCGACCTGCACGCGCTGACCGTGGACCACGATCCGGCGCGGGTGCGCAGGCTGAGCCGACAGGCGGCGTCGCTGCTGCTGGCGGCGGGGCTGGATCCCGGGCTGTGCACGGTGTTCGTGCAGAGTCATGTGGACGAGCACGCGCGGCTGTCGTACCTGCTGGAGTGCGTCGCCACCGACGGTGAGATGCGGCGGATGATCCAGTACAAGGAGAAGGCGGCGCGGGAGCGGGTGCGGGGCGGGAGCGTGCGGCTGTCACTGCTGACGTATCCCGTGCTGATGGCGGCGGACATCCTGGCGTACGGGGCGGACGAGGTACCGGTCGGCGACGACCAGGCGCAGCACGTGGAGCTGGCGCGGGATCTCGCGGTGCGGTTCAACCAGCGGTACGGACACACGTTCGTGGTGCCCCGGGCGACCCTGCCGGGGGTGGCGGCCCGAGTCATGAACCTTCAGGAACCGGCGTCGAAGATGGGGAAGAGCGACGACGTCGGGCCCGGGATCGTCTATCTGCTGGACGAGCCGGACGTGGTGCGGAAGAAGGTCATGCGGGCCGTGACCGACAGCGGCCGGGAGGTCGTGTACGACAGGGAGGCGCGGCCGGGGCTCGCGAACCTGCTGGAGATCCTCGCCGCCTGCGCGGGCGGGGAGCCTGCGGAGCTGGCGGGTGACTACGACTCGTACGGCGCGTTGAAGAAGGACACCGCGGAGGCCGTCGTGGAGGTGCTGCGTCCCTTGCGGGAGCGGCACAAGGAGCTGTGCGCCGATCCCGGGTACGTGTAGGGTGTGCTGCGGGAGGGGGCGCGGAAGGCCCGGGCGATGGCCAGGCCGACCGTGGACGCGGCCTACCGGGCCATCGGACTGTTGCCTCCGGTGAACGCGATGCGGTAGCGGGTGTCGGAGGGCGCCCCGCCCCCGATGTGGGGCGGGGCGCAGGCGAACCGGTCGGCCGTCTCGATCAGTCTGCGGTCATCTCGAGGACCTGCTGCGACGAGCCCGCTGCTCCGGCCCAGACCCGGATGTCGTTGATACGAGCGGGCAGGTGACGCGTGCGGGTGTCTCCGTCCGTCGTCGCGCCGACGGTGAACTCGCCCGGGCCGGGGGCGTTCGCGACGGTGAGCGCACCGCCGTTGCGGCGGTTGCCGACGTAGAGCTCGATCGTCCCGTCCTGTGCGTCGTAGACGCCGGTCAGCTCGACGGGTACGTCCGTGCGGGCGGCCTCGTCGGACACGACCGCGTCGTAGGTGCCGTCGGCGTTCATCCGGCCGAAGTGCCAGTAGCCGACCGGAACCAGTTTCTCCTCGAAGGTTTCCGGGTCGAAGACCGTCCGCATGGGGGCGGCTTCGTACCACAGCCCCCAGGTGGAACCGTCGGCCGTACGCCGGGCAAAGACCTGGCCGGCGCGGCCCACGTCCCAGGTCGAAACCGCTGCTCCGTCCAGCGTGACGTCGGTGTTCACCGTGAACGAGCCGGCGCCGTCCAGCAGCGGCCCGTCCGCTGTCGCCGCGCCGTTCACGCCGTCCAGTTCGAGGTTGTCGCCGTTCAGGGCCGCACCTCCGGAAAGCGCCAGTTCGTGTCCGTAACCGGAGGCTGTGTCGGTGAGCACGGGGCCGGACGCCCCGTCGGCCGACCAGTCCCCGACCGACTCGACCGCGTTGCGACCGTCGCCGAGCATGAGCCGGGCCTCGTCGGCGATCTCCTTGTCGATCAGGGCCCGCTGCCAGACCGCCACCTCGTCGATGGAACCGTCGAAGTAGTCGGTGTACTCCGCAGGTGACTCGTTGGACAGCGCTCGGCCGAACTGCAGCGGCCCGTCCGTCGCACCTGTGCCGGGCGCGGTGTCGACGGCCTGCAAACGGCCGTTGACGTACAGCCGGGCTACGTCGGCCGGTGCGTCGTACGTCGCGGCGAGATGGGTCCACGCCTTCGGCGTCGCCGGCTGCTCGGCTACCAGCGTGCGGTGATCGGTGGTGCCGGGCGCGGACGTCAGCAGCGTCCAGGCGTCCTCGGCCGCGTCGTAGGAGAGGCGGAAGCCGCCGTCCTGTGCCAGCACGGTCCGGTCGGTGCTGCCCAGTGTGTCCGGGCGTACCCAGGCCGACAGTGTGTAGGACGCGCGGGTGTTCACCACGGGGCCGCTCGTCGCCGCATGACCTGTGCTGCCGTCCAGGGACAGGCCTCGGTCCGTGGCCGGTGAGGGCAGCGGAACGCCCTCGGAGTCGTGGGTCCGCACTCCGCGCCGCCCTCGCTCGTCGCGAGTGGCACCGCCGGTCAGCGTCGCGTGGTGGCGCGTTTTCCCCTCCACGGTGCCGGTGTCGAGTGCGGCACCGTCCGCCTCGTCGAAGTGCCAGCGACCGATCGCTCCCTCACCGGACGCGACCATGAAGTCGAGGTAGGCGCTCTGCCCGGGCCAACCGGTCCCGTCCACTGCCCGCACCTTGAGACGGTAGAGCCCCGCCTCCTGCGGGATGCGGGTGACGGTCGCGGTCTCACCGGCGACCGATGACCAGGTGGGATCCGAGGAGAGAATGTACTGGTAGGCGACGATTTCGCTGTCGGCCTCGTTCGGGGCGAACGTGAACGTCGCCGCCACTCCTGGACCACCGGCTTTACGGCAGTCGTCGGCCAGGCACTCCGTGTACGGAGCGGCCAGTGTGATGCGCGGAGCCAGCGGCGCAGTGGATGCCGCATGTGCCGTCGTCGCCGGCAGCGTCAGCGCGGCGGCTGCCACGGCGAGCATGGTGGCCGTGGCCACCGCTCCCCCGCGCCGTCCTCGGTTGCGCCCGTTCCCCTCGGTTCGTCCCCACCCCAGCGACACGAATTGCCCCCACTTTCTTCACGATCTTGACATGAGCACGGATTCAATCTCCCCTGCTCGTACAGCGTCAAGGCATTTGGGAGGGCGGGCGGAGGATCAGTCCTTGGTGCCGGAGGCCAGTTCGCGGCTGCGGTCGCGGGCGGCCTCCAGGGCGGCGATGAGGGCGGCGCGGACGCCGTGGTTCTCCAGCTCGCGGATGGCGTTGATGGTGGTGCCGGCGGGGGACGTGACGTTCTCGCGGAGCTTGACCGGGTGCTCACCGCTGTCGCGGAGCATCTTCGCGGCGCCGATCGCGGACTGGACGATCAGGTCATGGGCCTTGTCGCGGGGCAGACCGAGGAGGATGCCGGCGTCGGTCATGGCCTCGACCAGGTAGAAGAAGTACGCCGGGCCGGAGCCGGAGAGGGCGGTGCAGGCGTCCTGCTGGGACTCGGGGACGCGCAGGGTCTTGCCGACGGCGCCGAAGATCTCCTCGGTGTGGGCGAGGTGCTCGGCGGTGGCGTGGGTGCCGGCGGAGATGACCGACATGGCCTCGTCGACCAGGGCCGGGGTGTTCGTCATGACGCGGACCACGGGGGTGCCGGGGGCGAGGCGTTCCTCGAAGAAGGCGGTGGGGATGCCCGCGGCGCCGCTGATGACCAGGCGGTCGGCGGGGACGTGCGGGGCGAGTTCGTCGAGGAGGGTGCCCATGTCCTGCGGCTTGACCGTGAGGATCAGGGTGTCGGCGGTCTTGGCCGCCTCGGCGTTGGTGACGGGGACGACTCCGTGGCGGGCGCGGAGTTCGTCGGCCCGTTCCGGGCGGCGGGCGGTGACCAGGAGGTCGGCGGGGGACCAGCCGGCTCCGATCATCCCGCTGAGCAGGGCTTCGCCGATCTTGCCGGTGCCGAGGACTGCGACTTTCTGGGTCATGGCTTTCGGTGCCCTCCGGTGCCCTGTCTGGGGTGCGTCGTCCGTCGTCGTCATCCTCGCATTCCGGGGGCGGACGGGGGTGCCGCGTCCGGTGGGCGGGACGCCGGTGGGGGCCGGGGGCGCTAGGCCGTGCGGCGCTTGAGGGTGGCGGCGCCCAGGGCCAGGACCAGGAGCGCGCAGCCGGCGACGATCAGGGCGTCGCGGACGAAGGCCGCGGTCATGTCGGTGTGGCGGAGGACCTCGTTCATGCCGTCGACCGCGTAGGACATGGGCAGGACGTCGGAGATCGCCTCCAGGGCCGGGTGCATGTCGTCGCGCGGGGTGAAGAGGCCGCAGAGGAGGAGCTGGGGGAAGATCACGGCCGGCATGAACTGCACCGCCTGGAACTCGGAGGCCGCGAAGGCCGAGACGAAGAGGCCGAGTGCCGTGCCGAGGAGGGCGTCGAGCAGCGCGACCAGGAGCAGGAGCCAGGGGCTGCCGGTCACGTCGAGGCCCAGGAACCAGACCGCCAGGCCGGTGGCGAGGGCCGACTGGACGATGGCGAGGGAGCCGAAGGCCAGGGCGTAGCCGGCGATCAGGTCGCCCTTGCCCAGGGGCATGGCGAGGAGGCGTTCCAGGGTGCCGGAGGTGCGCTCGCGCAGGGTCGCGATGGACGTGACCAGGAACATCGTGATCAGCGGGAAGATCCCGAGGAGGGAGGCGCCGATGGTGTCGAAGGTGCGCGGGCTGCCGTCGAAGACGTAGCGGAGGAGGAACAGCATCAGGCACGGGATGACGAGCAGCAGGGCGATGGTGCGGGGGTCGTGGGCGAGCTGGCGCAGGACCCGGGCGGCGGTGGCCGTGGTGCGGGAGGCGGTCAGGGGGCGGATGGTCGAGGGCCCGGGCTGGGCGGAGGTGGCGTGGGCGGAGGCGGGGTGGGGTGTCGGGGTGGTCATCGGGCGGTCTCCTTCGGGCGGGTGGTGCGGGCCGCCGCTGCCGCCTCGTCGACCAGGCGCAGGAACGCCTCCTCGACCGTCTCGGCGCCGGTGCGGGTGCGCAGGGCGTCGGGGGTGTCCTGGGCGAGGATCCGGCCCTCGCGCATGAGGAGGAGGCGGTGACAGCGCTCGGCCTCGTCCATGACGTGGGAGGAGACGAGGAGGGTGGTGCCGCGGTCGGCGGCGAGGGAGTGGAAGAGGGTCCACAGGTCGCGGCGGAGTACGGGGTCCAGGCCGACCGTCGGTTCGTCGAGGACCAGCAGCTCCGGGTCGCCGAGGAGGGCGACGGCGAGGGAGACGCGGCTGCGCTGGCCGCCGGAGAGGTGGCCGGCGAGGGCGTCGGTGTGGGCGGTGAGGTCGACGTCGGCGATGGCGCGGGTGACGTCCTCCCGGCGGCGGTCGGAGGCGGCTCGGCCCGGGGCGAGTATCGCGGCGAAGTAGTCGAGGTTCTGGCGGACGGTCAGGTCGTCGAAGACGGACGGGGCCTGGGTGACGTAGCCGATGCGGGTGCGGAGGGCGGGGTGGCCGGCCGGGCGGCCGAGGACCTGGAGGGTGCCGGTGACCTTGGCCTGGGTGCCGGCGACGGCGCGCATGAGGGTCGACTTGCCGCAGCCGGAGGGGCCGAGGAGGCCGGTGATCCGGCCGCGGGGGACGGTGAAGTCGAGGCCGCGCAGGACGGTGCGGGGGCCGCGGACGACGGTGAGGCCCTCGGCGCGGACCGCGGGTGGGGCGGGGGCGGGGGCGGCGGGGCCTGCGGGGGTGTCGCCTCGTTCTGCGGCCGTTGCGGCGGCTGCGGCGGCTGCGGGTGGTTCGGCGGCTGCGGGTGGTGCGGAAGCGGCGGATGCGCCTGGTGGTGCGGGCTCGTTGCCCGGTGCTCCGGCTTCGTCGGGGGGTGGGACGGAGGAGTAATTCACCATGTGATGAATACTCCTCCCGGTCCCAGGTGCCGTCAAGCGGTCACGGGGGTCCTGGCGAGCAGCAGGACGACGACGTACGTCTCCTCGACGACTCCGTCCGGGAAGGCGGCCAGGAGGTGCCGGCGCTCGTCGGCCAGGAAGGCCGCGCGGCGTTCGGCGGTGTCGGTCAGGAAGACGGAGTGGCTGGTGAGGTTGGCCAGGTGGGTGTCGACGGGGACGCGCCGGCTCCACCGGATCTCCCGGCGGACGAGTCCGAGGCGGTCGGTGGGGTCGGCGATGCCCGGGCCGAGGTCCCGTCGCTCGGCGGACAGCTCGTGGTCGAAGTGCCGGTCGACGCGCCGGGCCGCCTCGGCGATCCACGGCACGTCGAGGGCCTCGGTGTTCCACCACAGCGCCAGCGTGCCGCCCGGACGCAGCACGCGGAGCGCCTCCGGGACGGAGAGCGCGGGGTCGGTCCAGTGCCACGCCTGGGCGTAGGTGAGGAAGTCGGCGCTGTGGTCGGCGAGGGGCAGGGCGTTGCCGTCGCCCCGGACGATCGGCACGCCGGGCAGTGCGCGGCGGAACTCGACGGCCATGCCGGCGCCGGGTTCGACGGCGATCACGTCGGCGCCGCGCGCGTGCAGCCGGGCGGTGGCGATGCCCGTACCGGCGCCGACGTCCACGACGCGGGAGCCGGCCAGGGGGCGGCCCGCGTGCTCCTCCAGGGCGTCGAAGAGGGCGGGCGGGTAGGAGGGGCGGTTGGCGGCGTACTGGGCCGCGGCCGAGTTGAAGGAGTGGGCCCGGGCGGTGTGGGCGGCGGACCGCGCCGACGGTGGGATGGCGCCGTGTGTCGTCATACGGCCATGGTGGCCCGGGGCGCGGTGGGGAGCGGGGCGGTTCCTCGCTAGCGGCGGCGGCGCTTCTTCGACGGGTTGCCCGAGCGGCGGGTGGTGCGCTTCTCGTACTCCTCGCGGGCCTTCTCGTACTCGGCGCGGTGCAGTTTCTCGCCGGGGGCCTCGGTGAGGGTGCGGAAGAAGTAGGCGAGGAGCGAGCCCACGAAGCCGATGGCCAGCAGACCGCGCAGGGAGGACTGGCGGTCGGGGTCGGGGCGGGTGCCGAAGGCGGACCAGGTGTGGCGGAAGGCCAGGGCGCTGCAGATCGCGAACATCACGATCATCAGCAGCGAGACGAAGCTGCCGATGTCGGCGATCTGGAGGCCCTGGTAGGCGATGCGGAGGACGAAGCAGGCGGCGGCCGCCGCGGCCAGGGAGCCGACGGCGAGGCCGATCCGGCGGGCGGTGTAGCCGTTGTCGTGGTGCACCCAGGTCGTGCCGTAGAACCGGAGGGGTTCGGGGCGGGGACCCGCGGGGGTGTCCGGGCTGCCGGTCTTGCCGTTCTCTGCGCTCACGGGTCGATTATGGCGCCGGTGCGGCGCGGGCCCCGGGCGGGCCCGGCACACCGGACGGGGCTCCTGGGAGCCGGCGTGCGTCAGCCGCCCTGGCCGGCGCTGCCGAGCGGGCCGACCTGCACCGGGGTGCCGGAGCCGTCCGTGACGGGCAGCGTGGCGCCGCCCGGCCAGTCGAGGGTGACCGACTTGGTCTCGTCCGGCGGGGTCACCACGAGCCCCGTGATGCGGACGCCGGAGCCGCCCGAGTCGTTGATCGGGTAGGTGATGCCGAAGGTGATCCGCTCCCCGTCCTTCAGCACCACCGAGGGGGCCGGTTCGCCCGTGCGCTCGGCGGACAGGGTGCCGGAGTCCGTCTTCAGGTCGACGCCCGCGTGGCCCGCGAGGGAGCAGTCCCGGCCGCCGCCGTTCTTCAGGTCCACCGCGACCGTGCCCCGGTCGTCGCCGCCGACCGTGGCGTCGATCGCGGTGATCTCCAGCTCGTCGGTGCGGCACTTGGCGGCCTTGCCGTTCTCGACGGAGCCGCCGGAGCCGCCGGAGCCGCCCGTGGCGGTCGTGCCGTCGCCGCCGCCGGTGCCGGCGGGGCTCTTCCCGTCGGCTTCCGTGCCGCCCTGCTGGTCGGAGCCGGTCGAGCCGGAGCCGCCGGTCGAGGAGGCGGCGGACGCGGCCGGCGACGCGGCGCCCCGGTCGGTGCCGTCGTCGTCGTTCTGGCAGGCCGTGAGCGAGAGACCGGCGGCGAGGGCCATGGCGGCGATGGTCAGCTTGTGAACGCGCATCGTTGTCTACCTCAGAGTCGGTTGGCGTGCCGGTCCGCCCGTACCCATCGGTGCGAGCGGGCGTTGCTGACCACCAAGACCCGTTCGGCCCGGCACGCCGTTCCTCTCGGCAACCTCCTAATACGCCCTCAGGACAGCCCTGTTACAAGGTCAGCAGCGCGGGGCCACATAGCCGTCGCTGCCGGTGCGGACGTACGCGTCGGAGACGTACTGGCCGCTGCCGATGTTGTCCCAGACGCTCGACGTGCCGTACGGGCCCGAGACCCGGGTGCCCGACGTCTGGCAGACGATCTGGACCCTCGACCCCTCGGGCAGGACCCGCACGACGGCGTAGCCGGTGCCGGGACCGCTGCGCACGTTCAACCGGTAACCGGGCGCCACCGGGTAGGAGCCGGCGGCAGCGGCGGTCGTGGTGACGGCCTGCGCGATCGTGTTCTCGTCCTCGCCCGCGGCGTCCGTGAGCTGGTCGACAGACATGGAAAACCTCCCCCGTTCACCCCACGCGTCTCGTGGGGTCACCTTGATTCCCCTGGAACAAGCTACGAAACACCAGTTCGCAACTCGCACGCGGAGGCTAGCAAGCCTCCTCGGCCCCGTCCGCACCATCGACTAGGCTCCGAGCGTCGCGCGCGCGAACGAACAGCACGGGGGTGGTTCCATGGCGCCGCAGCCGAACGCCGGAGCGGGCGCGGAAGCGGAACTTCCGGAGTACGCCGGTCACTACCGCCTGGAGTCCCGTCTCGGCTCGGGCGGCATGGGCGTCGTGCACCTGGCCCGGAGCACCTCCGGGATGCGGGTCGCGGTGAAGGTGGTGCACGCCTCGTACGCCAGGGACCCCGAGTTCCGGGGACGCTTCCGGCAGGAGGTGGCCGCGGCGCGGCGGGTGAGCGGGGCCTTCACGGCGCCGGTCGTCGATGCCGATCCGGATGCCGGGCGGCCCTGGATGGCCACGCTGTACATCCCCGGCCCGACGCTCTCCGAGCAGGTCAAGCGGAACGGCCCCATGGAGCCCGACCAGTTGCGCCGGCTGATGGCCGGGCTCGCGGAGGCGCTGCGCGACATCCACCGGGTGGGGGTCGTGCACCGGGACCTGAAGCCGAGCAACGTGCTGCTCGCCGAGGACGGACCGAAGGTCATCGACTTCGGCATCTCCCGGCCGAAGGACAGCGAGTTGCGCACGGAGACGGGGAAGCTGATCGGCACGCCGCCGTTCATGGCGCCCGAGCAGTTCCGGCGGCCCCGGGAAGTGGGGCCCGCGGCTGACGTGTTCGCGCTCGGGTCGCTCATGGTGCACGCGGCGACCGGGCGTGGGCCGTTCGACTCGGACAGCCCGTACGTCGTCGCCTACCAGGTCGTGCACGACGAACCGGACCTGACCGGCGTACCGGAGACACTCGCGCCGCTGGTGCTGCGGTGCCTCGCCAAGGAGCCCGGCGACCGGCCCACGCCGGACGAGCTGATGCGGGAGCTGCGGTCGGCGGCGGCGGCTTACGACACCCAGGTGTTCATACCGGCACAGCGGGAACGGACCGAGACCCCGCGGGAGGCCGGTCCGGAACCCGCCCCTGGGGCTCCCGTCGAACCGTCGGACCCGTCGGACCCGTCGGACCCGTCCCAGCGGTCCGGACGGTCCGGGCCGGTCGCGCGGTCCGGACGGTCCGGGCGGGTCGCGCGGCGGCTGGGGAAGCGGTCGGCGCTCGTCGCCGGGGCGGTGGGGCTCGCGGTGACCGGGAGCCTCGTGGCCGTGCACTCGTTCGGCGGTGCCGAGCCCGCGGGCACGCCCACCGCGCGGAGTGCGTCGGGCGGGTTCGGGGCGTGGGAGGTGGTGCCCGCGGCGAGCGGCGGCGGGATGCCGCAGTGCTCGTACGCGGCCCGGCGACTGCTGTGCGCGCGGCCCGGTCTGGTCTTCGCCCTCGACCCGGCCGACGGCGGCACCCTGTGGCGGCACCCCGTCGAGGAGGCCGTGCGCGACGAACCGCCGGTCGTGTCGGGCGGGCTCGTGCAGCCCGAGGTCGGCCTGCTGGGCCCGCTGGAGGCGCTCGACCCCGCCACCGGCGAGCCCGCGTGGCAGGAGGAGATGCCCGCGTACGACGGACTGCGTACCGTCGGCGACATGCTGCTGCTCACCCGGGCCGACGGCATGGTCACCGGCGTCGACAGCGCCACGGGGCGGACCGAGTGGGCGCGCCGGATCCCCGGGCAGGCGGTGCCGTACTTCACCTCGTTCGCCGGGGAGCGGCGGCCTGCGGCGTACGCGACGAGCCCGAGCGCGGACGGACGGCGGACCCGGGTCACCGCGGTGGACCCGGCGAGCGGGGACGTGCGCTGGGACACGGAGCTGGCGGGGGCGCTGAAGCCCGTGGGGGCCGCGGACGGCTCCGTGTTCCTCGTCGCCGAAGGGGCGACCTACGGCGACGTCAGGAGCGTGGTCCGCTACACGCCCGCCACCGGGGCGACCCGGCGGGTGGTGCTGCCGATCCCGGTGGAGCAGGCCCAGGCCGGGGTGCACGGGGACACGGTGTACCTCATGGGCGCGGGCGGCTCGCTGGTGGCCGCCGACATGGCGGCGGGGAAGCAGGCGTGGCGGCTGGAGACGGGTGTGAGCCGGGGCTCGACGCCGGTCTCCGACGGTCGGCACGTGTACGTCACCGCACCCGACGGGCGGCTCCTCGGTGTGGACGCCCGCGCGGGCAGGCTCCTCGGGCAGACCCGGCCCCGGCTCGGCCCCGACTCCGACAAGGTGCCCGCGTCACTGCCGGCCCCGCTGCTCGCGGGCGGGTACGTGTACGCCGGGGCGCCGGACGGGACGGTGTTCGGGGTGGCGGGGCGGGACCCGGGGGCCTGGTAGGCGGCCGGGTCCCGGGTCCCCCGGTGGGACCTCAGCCCAGCTTGCTCACGTCGCGCACGGCGCCCTTGTCGGCGCTGGTCGCCATCGCGGCGTACGCCTTCAGGGCCGCGGAGACCTTGCGGTCGCGGTTCTTCGGGGCGTACCGGCCGCCCAGCGCCTGCTCGCGGCGGGTCAGCTCGGCGTCGTCCACGAGCAGCTCGATGGAGCGGTTCGGGATGTCGATGCGGATGCGGTCGCCGTCCTCGACGAGGGCGATGGTGCCGCCGGCCGCCGCCTCGGGCGAGGCGTGGCCGATGGAGAGGCCGGACGTGCCGCCGGAGAAGCGGCCGTCGGTGACCAGCGCGCAGGTCTTTCCGAGGCCGCGCCCCTTCAGGTACGAGGTCGGGTAGAGCATCTCCTGCATGCCGGGGCCGCCCTTGGGACCCTCGTAGCGGATGACGACGACGTCGCCCTCCTTGACCTGCTGGGTGAGGATCTTCTGCACGGCCTCCTCCTGCGACTCGCAGACGACGGCCGGGCCCTCGAAGGTCCAGATCGACTCGTCGACGCCGGCGGTCTTGACGACGCAGCCGTCGACGGCGAGGTTGCCGCGCAGTACGGCGAGGCCGCCGTCCTTGGAGTAGGCGTGCTCGACGGAGCGGATGCAGCCGTTCTCGGCGTCGTCGTCCAGGGAGTCCCAGCGCTCGGACTGGGAGAATGCCTCGGCGGAGCGGACGCAGCCGGGGGCCGCGTGCCACAGCTCGACGGCCTCCTGGGAGGGCGAGCCGCCGCGGATGTCCCAGGTCTTCAGCCAGTCGGCCAGGGACGGGCTGTGGACGGAGTGCACGTCCTCGTTGAGCAGGCCACCGCGGTGCAGTTCGCCGAGGAGGGCGGGGATGCCGCCCGCGCGGTGCACGTCCTCCATGTAGTACGTGCGGTCCTTGGCGACGTTCGGCGCGACCTTGGCGAGGCACGGGACGCGGCGCGAGAGTGCGTCCATCTCGGTGAGGCCGTAGGCGACCTCCGCCTCCTGGGCGGCGGCCAGCAGGTGCAGGATCGTGTTGGTGGAGCCGCCCATCGCGATGTCGAGCGCCATGGCGTTCTCGAAGGCCGCGGGGGTGGCGATGCTGCGGGGCAGGACCGAGTCGTCGTCCTGCTCGTAGTAGCGGCGGGTCAGGTCCAGCACCGTGCGGGCGGCGTTCTCGTAGAGCGCCTTGCGGGCGGTGTGGGTGGCGAGGACCGAGCCGTTGCCGGGGAGGGAGAGCCCGATGGCCTCGGTGAGGCAGTTCATCGAGTTGGCGGTGAACATGCCGGAGCAGGAGCCGCAGGTCGGACAGGCGTTCTCCTCGATGCGGAGGATGTCCTCGTCGGAGATCTTCTCGTTGACCGCCTCCGACATCGCGTCGACCAGGTCCAGGGTGCGGACCGTGCCGTCGACCAGGGTGGCGCGGCCGGACTCCATCGGGCCGCCGGAGACGAAGACCGTCGGGATGTTCAGGCGCAGCGCCGCGTTGAGCATGCCCGGGGTGATCTTGTCGCAGTTGGAGATGCAGATCAGGGCGTCGGCGCAGTGGGCCTCGACCATGTACTCCACGCTGTCCGCGATCAGGTCGCGGGAGGGGAGGGAGTAGAGCATGCCGCCGTGGCCCATGGCGATGCCGTCGTCCACGGCGATCGTGTTGAACTCGCGCGGGATGCCGCCGGCCGCGACGACCGCCTCGCTGACGATCCGGCCGACGGGGGCGAGGTGGGTGTGGCCCGGCACGAACTCCGTGAAGCTGTTGGCGACGGCGATGATCGGCTTCCGCCCGATGTCCGCGCCGGGTACACCGGAGGCACGCATAAGGGCGCGGGCGCCCGCCATGTTGCGGCCGTGGGTGACAGTGCGGGACCTCAGTTCGGGCATCGTCGCTCGCTCCTTCGGAGAGTTATGACTGCCGTCGAGCGTACGCCCGTCTTCCAGGGGTCGGGACGGGGTGTCCGGAATGCGGGATGCCCGTCTCGCCGGCGGCTGCCCCGGCGGGTGCCGGGAGTGACCTCAGGGGCCGGTGAGATGGCCTTGTACGACCGGTGCGAGGCGGGCGACCAGCTCCTCCGGGTCGGCCGAGGCCAGCGGCTCCACCTTGATCACGTAGCGGAGCATCGCGCAGCCCACCAGCTGCGCCGCCGCCAGTTCGACGCGCAGCTCCGCGTCGGGCCGCTCCAGCCGGGCGGCGACGCGGCGCATCACCTGGGCGGCGATCAGCCGGCGGAAGACGGCGGCGGCGGTCTCGTTGTTCACGGCGGAGCGGACGATGGCCAGCACCGGCTTGCGGGTGGACGGGTTCTCCCACACGCCGATGATGAACCTGGTCAGCCGCTCGCCGACGTCGTCGAGGGGGCCGTCGCCGATCGCGTCCGGGGCCTGGAGGGCGGGCGCGAAGGCGACCTCGATGGCCGCCTCGAAGATCTGTTCCTTGGTGCCGAAGTAGTGGTGCACCAGCGCGGCGTCGACGCCCGCCGCCTTGCCGATGCCGCGTACCGAGGTCTTCTCGTAACCGCGCTCGGAGAACTCCTCGCGGGCGGCGGTGAGGATGCGGGCCCGGGTGCCGGCGGACTCCGCGCCCGGGGGCCGGCCGCGGCGGCGGGTCCCCTCCGGGGTACCGGTCACCGCCCCCGCGCCTTCGCCGCCGACGACGACGCCAGGTGCAGGCGGGTGAAGGCCAGCGCCTCGGCGAGGTCGGCCTCACGTTCGGCGCTGGACATCGCGCGACGGGTGTTGACCTCGATGACGACGTGGCCGTCGAAGCCGGTGTGCGCGAGGCTCTCCAGCACCTCGGCGCAGGGCATGTTGCCCCGGCCGGGGACCAGGTGCTCGTCCTTGGCGGAGCCCTTGCCGTCGGCGAGGTGGACGTGACCGAGGCGGTCGCCCATGCGCTCGACCATGGCGAGGGCGTCGGTGCGGGAGGTCGCGGCGTGGCTGAGGTCGATCGTGAAGTGGCGGTAGTCGTCCTTCGTCACGTCCCAGTCGGGGGCGTACGCCTGCATCTCGCGGTCGCGGTAGCGCCAGGGGTACATGTTCTCGACGGCGAACCGTACGTCCGTCTCGTCCGCCATCCGCCAGACGCCGTTCACGAAGTCCCGGGCGTACTGGCGCTGCCAGCGGAACGGGGGGTGCACGACCACCGTGCTCGCGCCGAGCTTCTCGGCGGCGGCGCGGGCGCGCTGGAGCTTGACCCAGGGGTCGGTGGACCAGACCCGCTGGGTGATGAGCAGGCACGGGGCGTGCACGGCCAGGATCGGCATGTGGTGGTAGTCGCTGAGCCGGCGCAGGGCGTCGATGTCCTGACTGACCGGGTCGGTCCAGACCATGACCTCCACGCCGTCGTAGCCGAGGCGCGCGGCGATCTCGAAGGCCGTCGCCGTCGACTCCGGGTAGACGGAGGCGGTCGACAGGGCGACCTTCGCATCCGGGATGCGGACTACGTCCCTTGGTTCTGCCACGGGGGCCAGGTTACGGGGTGGGGATCGGGGGCCGCGGGGTGCCTGGGCGTCGTTGTGGTGAGTGACATAGCGCGGAGGCGGGTGCGTGGGGGCTCGCCGGGGCGGTGCGGGGCGGGCGCGGGCGGTGGTGTGGGCAGGCGTACGGGGCGGGTGCGGGCGGTGGTGTGGGGCGGGCGTACGGGGCCGGCGCGGGCGGTGGTGTGGGGCGGGCGTACGGGGCGGGTGCAGGTGGTCGCGTGGGTGCCTGCTCGGGTGGTCCCGCGTCGACACGGTGCCGGGCCCTTTCGGGGCGGGTCATCCCTGGCCCATGTGGTCCAGACGCCGGAGAATCACGCCCTCCCTCAGGGCCCACGGGCAGATCTCCAGGCTCTCCACGTGGAAGAGGTCCATCGCGGCCTCCGCGACCAGGGCGCCGGCCAGCAGCTGGTTCGCGCGGCCCTCGGAGACGCCGGGCAGCTCGGCGCGCTCGGCGGTGGTCATGGCGCCCAGGCGGGGCACCCACACCTCCAGGGAGGCGCGTTTCAGCTCGCGCTGGACGTACAGGCCCTCGGCGGAGCGGGCGGCGCCCGCGATGCGGGCCAGCTGCCGGAAGGTCTTGCTGGTGGCGACCACGTGGTCGGGGGCGCCGAAGCGGCTGAACTCGCCGACCGTCCGGGCGATCTCCGTACGTACATGGCGGCGCAGCGCCCTGACGTCGTCCGGGTGGGGCGGGTCGCCGGGCAGCCGGGCGGCGGTGAGCCGACCCGCGCCGAGGGGCAGCGACACGGCGGTGTCGGGCTCCTCGTCCATGCCGTAGGCGATCTCCAGGGAGCCGCCGCCGATGTCGAGGACGAGCAACTTGCCCGCGGACCAGCCGAACCAGCGGCGGACGGCGAGGAAGGTGAGCCGCGCCTCCTCCTCACCGCTGAGGACGGTCAGCTCGACGCCGGTCTCGGCGCGCACGCGTGCGAGGACGTCGTCGGCGTTGGTCGCCTCGCGCACGGCGGAGGTGGCGAACGGCAGCAGATCCTCGACACCCTGGTCCTCGGCGGCGCGCAGGGCGTCGTGGACGACCGCGATCAGGCGGTCGACGCCGTCGGGGCCGATCGCGCCGTCCTCGTCCAGGAGCTGGGCGAGGCGCAGGTCGGCCTTGTGGGAGTGCGCGGGCAGCGGGCGGGCGCCGGGGTGGGCGTCCACCACCAGCAGATGCACCGTGTTCGAACCCACGTCGAGGACACCGAGTCTCATGTACGGAACGCTACTGCCGACGGGGCGGACGGCGGCACCGTGTTCGCGCTCGGGCGACTTACCCTGGAGCCGTGCCAAAGACGAAGAAGGCGAAGGACGACAAGTCGGCCAAGCAGGAAAAGAAGCGGGTAAAGAAGCACGAAATGGGCGACGAGAAGGGGCTCGACTTCGCACGCGCGTGGGTGGAGTTTCCCGATCCCGCGGACGACGAGCAGGTCTTCCGCTGCGATCTGACATGGCTGACCTCTCGTTGGAACTGCATCTTCGGCAGCGGCTGCCAGGGCATCCAGGCCGGCCGCGCGGACGACGGGTGCTGCTCGCTGGGCGCGCACTTCTCCGACGAGGACGACGAGAAGCGGGTCGCCGAGCACGTGGCGCGGCTCACGCCGGACATCTGGCAGCACCACGCCGAGGGCACGCGGGGCGGGTGGGTCTCCGAGGACGACGAGGGCTCCCGGCAGACCCGGCCGTTCCAGGGGTCCTGCATCTTCCAGAACCGGCCCGGTTTCGCGGGCGGGGCGGGGTGCTCGCTGCACATCCTGGCGCTGAGGGAGGGCCGGGAGCCGCTGGAGACCAAGCCGGACGTGTGCTGGCAGCTCCCGGTGCGGCGGACGTACGAGTGGATCGACCGGCCCGACGACACGCGTGTGCTCCAGGTGTCGATCGGTGAGTACGACCGCCGGGGGTGGGGGCCGGGCGGTCACGACCTGCACTGGTGGTGCACCTCGGCGACCTCGGCGCACGGCGCGGGGGAACCGGTGTACGTCTCCTACCGGCCGGAGTTGATCGAGCTGATGGGCAAGGCGGGGTACGACCGGCTGGTCGAACTGTGCGAGGAGCGGCTGGCGTCGCAGTTGCCGGTGCTGGCGCCTCATCCGGCGGACCCGGGGGTGGGTGGCCGCTGAGGTCGGGCGGGGCCGAGGGGGCCGGGGGCCGGCGGGGCTCGTCGGGCAGCTCCTCAAGTCGGCGAGGCTCGTCGGACGGCTCCTAAGGGGTGGTGGGGCTCGGGTCGCCGGTGTCGCTCGGGGGCGGTGAGGAGCCGTCCGGGTCGCCGGGGCCGCCCGTTTCGCCCGAGCCGTCGGTGGGCGACGGGTCGTCGGTCGGGGTCGGGTCCGGGTCGGGGCCGGGTGAGGTGGGCGGCGGGTCGTCCGTGGGGGACGGGTCGGAGGGCTGCGAGGTGGAGGGGTCCGGGCCCGGCCCGGGGTCCGACGGGGGCGGGGAGCCGCCGGGTGTGCTGGGGTGCGGGCCCGGGTGGGACGGGCTGGGGGCGGTGCCGTAGCCCTGGATCGAGACGACGGCACCGGCGGGTGCGACGGCCACACGTGCGCGCCAGTGGCCCGAGGGTTCGCGCAAGTGGTCGACGTACACCTTGATCGTCAGGGACTCGCCGGGGTGCAGGGTGCCCGAGGACTGGCTGAAGTAGAGCCAGGGGGCGGCGGTGGTCGCGGACCAGCGCACCGGTGCGTCGCCGGTCGCGGAGAGGGTGATCAGCGTGGTGTCGCCGTCGTGGCCGGCCGTCACCCCCAGGTGCCCGTTCCGCTCGCCGGCGCCCGGGACGCTCACGACCTCGACGGAGACGTCGGCCTTGCCGTTCTTGCCGAAGCGGGGGCCCGGGGTGGTGCTGGCGTTGCCGGCGTTCTCGTAGCCGTGGCCGTCGTGCGCGGACTCGCCGTCCAGGCCGCCGGGGTCCTGCGCCTCGGTGGCGCTGGCCGAGCGGCCGTCCTCGCCCTCGACGACCGGGGTGCCTCGGTAGGCCGCCCACAGGGCGAGGACGGGGGCCGCCACGACGGTGGCGACGACGGTCGTGGTGACGGCACGCGCGCGCAGGCGGTCCCGGCGGGCCGCGCGGTCCTTGGGGTCCATGGGGAAGCCGCGCCGGTCGAAGCGGGGGGCTGCGCTCCGTGCGCGCGGGAGGTGCGCCATCGCCAGGTGCAGCGCCGCGCGGGGGGCTTCCAGTACGGGCAGTTCGGCCGGGGTCACGCTGGTGCCGGGCCAGCGGCCCGGGATCGCGCGTTCGGCGGTGCGGCGGCAGCGGGGGCAGTCGTCCACGTGCCGGACCAGTTCGCGGCGGAGGGCCGCGCTCAGTACGTACTGGTTGTCGCCGGTGAGGCGGGCGACGCCGGGGCAGGTGCCGGTCTCGACCACGGCGAGGGCGGCGCGGGTGCGTTCCACCTCGCAGGCGGCGGAGGCGAGCAGTTCCCTGGCGGTGGCCAGGTCCAGGCCGAGGACGGCGGCGACCTCGTGGGCGGCGAGGTGGTGGCGCACGGCGAGTTCGAGGGCCTCGCGCTGCTCGGGGGTGGTGCCGGCGGCCTCCGGCCAGGCGAGGAGGGCGAGTTCGCGTTGTTGCTGCTCGGTGCGGGGGGTGTGGGCGGTGTGCCCGGTCTGAGCGGTGTGCGCGGTCTGAGCGGTGCGGGAACGCGGGTCCTGGGGGTGGGCTCGGGGGGTGGAGCGGCCTGCGGCGTGGCTGCTCGGACGTTTCTGCTTGGCTTCGGCGAGCCTGCGCAGGCAGGCCCAGCGGGCCAGCGCGTACAGCCAGGCCCTGCGGTCGGCGGCGGAGCCGGGGCCCGGGCCGCGGTTGCCCCGGCCCCTGCGCTCGGCGAGGGCCAGGGCGTCGCCCAGGGCGGCGGTCGCCGCGTCGTGGTCGCAGAGGACGGACAGACAGTACGTGAACAGGCCGTCCAGGTAGGCGTCGTAGCGCGCGGGGGGTCGCTCCGCCAGCGTGCGCGCCGCGGTGCGGTCACGCGACTCCCGGTGCGCCCGGTGTGCGCCGGTCGTGCGGGTCGTGGTCTCCGTACTGCTGCTCATCACTCGGCGACCGTAGGGGGCTATGGGTGGCGCGAACTGGCGCGTTGGGCACTTTTAATCCGTACGGGTGAAACGATCCCTCATAAGGGGACAGGAAGCCGTTGTTCCGCGGATGGGGCGGGGTGGGGGGTGGTCCGTTCGGGGTGGCGGGGGCGGTTGTCTGCGGGTTGGTGGGTGGGGTGCCTGCGGCGCCGCTGCGGGTTCGGTGGGGGTGCGCGTAGCGCGATCCGTTGTGGGATGGGACGGGGCCGCGCCGGGGGGTGTCCGTCCTCGGAACGGCGCGAAATCGGTGGGCTACGGGGGTGAACGGCGCGGACGCGCCAACCGCTGCGGGCGGACACCCCCCGACACGTCCCCTCCCCGCCGTACGCGGCTACCCGTACGTCCCACCGCAGCTGCCATAGCCGCCGCCGCTGCGGGCAGTCATCCCACCCAGCTGCGGCCATCCCCTCCCCCCGCAGCTGCGGGCAGTCGTGCCGCTGGGGCGGCACGGGTGGGCGCAGCGGCACCCCGTCGGCGCCGGGCTGCGCACCCACCCCCCTCGCGCCGGGGCTGCCGGATGGGCCGCGCGGTGGGGATGTCAGTGGGGCCGGTTACGGTTCGTGCATGGCTGCCCGTGCGAAGACCAGCAAGGAACGGCCGTCCTACCGCTGCACCGAGTGCGGCTGGCAGACGGCCAAGTGGCTCGGCCGCTGTCCCGAATGTCAGGCGTGGGGCACGGTCGAGGAGTACGGCGCGCCCGCCGTGCGGACGACCACGCCGGGGCGTGTCACCACGTCCGCGCTGCCGATCGGGCAGGTCGACGGACGGCAGGCCACCGCCCGCCCCACCGGTGTGCCCGAGCTGGACCGGGTGCTCGGCGGGGGGCTGGTGCCCGGGGCCGTGGTGCTCGTCGCGGGTGAGCCCGGCGTCGGGAAGTCCACGCTGCTGCTGGACGTCGCGGCCAAGTCGGCCAGTGACGAGCACCGGACGCTGTACGTCACGGGTGAGGAGTCGGCGAGCCAGGTGCGGCTGCGGGCCGACCGGATCAACGCCATCGACGACCATCTGTATCTCGCGGCCGAGACCGACCTCGCGGCGGTGCTCGGGCATCTGGACGCCGTGAAGCCGTCGCTGTTGATCCTCGATTCCGTGCAGACGGTCGCCTCTCCCGAGATCGACGGGGCGCCCGGCGGCATGGCGCAGGTGCGGGAGGTCGCGGGGGCGCTGATCCGGGCGTCGAAGGAACGGGGGATGTCGACGCTGCTGGTGGGCCACGTCACCAAGGACGGGGCCATCGCCGGGCCCCGGCTGCTGGAGCACCTGGTGGACGTGGTGCTGCATTTCGAAGGGGACCGGCACGCGCGGCTGCGACTGGTGCGGGGTGTCAAGAACCGGTACGGGACGACGGACGAGGTCGGCTGCTTCGAGCTGCACGACGAGGGGATCACGGGGCTGGCCGATCCCAGCGGGCTGTTCCTGACGCGGCGTGCCGAGCCGGTGCCCGGGACCTGTCTGACGGTCACCCTGGAGGGGCGCCGGCCACTGGTGGCCGAGGTGCAGGCGCTGACCGTCGACTCGCAGATCCCCTCCCCGCGGCGCACGACGTCCGGGCTGGAGACCTCGCGCGTGTCGATGATGCTGGCCGTGCTGGAGCAGCGCGGGCGGATCAGCGCGCTGGGGAAGCGGGACATCTACTCGGCGACGGTCGGCGGTGTGAAGCTGTCCGAACCGGCCGCCGACCTGGCGGTGGCGCTCGCGCTGGCGAGCGCCGCGAGCGACACCCCGCTGCCCAAGAACCTCGTCGCGATCGGCGAGGTCGGTCTCGCCGGTGAGGTGAGACGGGTCACGGGGGTGCAGCGCAGGCTCGCCGAGGCGCACCGCCTGGGCTTCACGCACGCCCTGGTGCCGACCGATCCCGGCAGGGTCCCGGACGGCATGAAGGTCCTGGAAGTCGCGGACATGGGTGACGCCCTGCGGGTGCTTCCGCGCTCGCGTCGCCGAGAGGCCCCACGGGAGGAGGAGGACCGCCGGTAGACTTTGCCCTGGTCTCGCCCGTCCGTACGACCGAGTGTGCGACACGGGAGCGCCAGAAGAACCTGCGACCGGAGGAGTGCAGTGGCAGCCAACGACCGGGCAGCAGCTCCCGGAAAGTCCGGTGGGAGTGCCGGTGCCGATGGCCTGATGCGCGCCTCGCTGAGCGCGGTGGCGCCCGGCACACTGCTGCGGGACGGCCTGGAGCGGGTCCTTCGCGGCAACACCGGCGGTCTGATCGTGCTGGGCTCGGACAAGACCGTCGAGTCGATGTGTACCGGTGGCTTCGTGCTGGACGTGGAGTTCACCGCGACGCGGCTGCGGGAGCTGTGCAAGCTCGACGGCGGCATCGTGCTCTCGTCGGACCTGTCGAAGATCCTGCGGGCGGGGGTGCAGCTGCTGCCGGACCCGACCATTCCGACCGAGGAGACCGGTACGCGGCACCGCACGGCGGACCGGGTGAGCAAGCAGGTCGGGTTCCCCGTCGTGTCGGTCTCGCAGTCGATGCGACTGATCGCGCTGTACGTGGACGGGCAGCGCAGGGTGCTGGAGGACTCGGCCGCTATCCTGTCGCGGGCCAATCAGGCGCTGGCGACCCTGGAGCGCTACAAGCTGCGGCTGGACGAGGTCGCGGGCACCCTGTCGGCGCTGGAGATCGAGGATCTGGTGACCGTCCGGGACGTCTCGGCGGTCGCGCAGCGGCTGGAGATGGTGCGCCGGATCGCCACCGAGATCGCCGAGTACGTCGTCGAGTTGGGCACGGACGGGCGGCTGCTCGCGCTCCAGCTGGACGAGTTGATCGCCGGGGTCGAGCCCGAGCGTGAGCTGGTCGTTCGGGACTACGTGCCCGAGCCGACCGCCAAGCGGTCCCGCACGGTCGACGAGGCGCTGGCCGAGCTGGACAAGCTCAGCCACGCGGAGCTGCTCGAACTCTCGACCGTGGCGCGGGCGTTGGGGTACACCGGGTCGCCCGAGACGCTGGACTCCGCGGTGTCGCCGCGCGGGTTCCGGCTGCTGGCGAAGGTGCCGCGGCTGCCGGGCGCGATCATCGACCGGTTGGTGGAGCACTTCGGTGGTCTGCAGAAGCTGCTCGCCGCGAGCGTGGACGATCTGCAGACGGTGGACGGTGTCGGCGAGGCGCGGGCGCGCAGCGTGCGGGAGGGACTGTCGCGCCTGGCGGAGTCGTCGATCCTGGAGCGGTACGTCTGAGCCGGCGCCGCCGGGCCCGGCTCAGTCGTTCTTCAGGACGAAGGACGTCCGCACCTTCTCGAACCCTTCGGCCTTCGCCTCCACCAGGTACGTCCCCGCCTTGGCCGAACCGGCCGGCGGCGTCCCGCACTCGGGGGCGCTCGGCTTGCGGTCCCACTTCACCGTGTAGGTGATGCCGCTGCCCGCGGCCACCCGGTACCGCAGGCTGCCCGCGCCCTTCACACAGTCGTCGGAGGACCAGTACGCGTCCTCCCCCTCGGCCGGCGTGATCGTGAACACCGCGTGCTCCGGGCCGAGATCGACCTTGCAGTCGGCGGCGGACGTGTTGCGCGCGGTCAGTTCGAAGGTGGGGGTCTGGCCGGGCGTGTAGGTGTTGCGGACGCTGCGCAGGCTCAGCTTCACGGCGCCCGGCGTGCAATCGGCCAAGCTCGAGCCGCCGGGCAGCGCGTCGCCCGCGCCGACTCCGGTCGCCGCACCGCCCGCGGAGCCGCCCGTGCCCGCACCGCCGCCGGAGCCGCTCCCGGCGCCACCGCCGGCGCCACCGGAGCCACCGGAGCCTTCGCCGCCCGCTCCCCCGCTGCCCGTGCCCGAACCCGACCCGTCGGAGTCCCCGCCGTCCGACTCGTCGCGTCCGCCCGGCGCCTCACTGATCGCCGGGCCGGAACCCGAGGGTCCGGGAGTGATCGACGGGGCCGGGTTCTTGCCGTTGGCGCCGTCCTCGCGGTCCTTGCCGCCGTCTCCGCCGCCGGCGACCACGATCCAGGTGATCAGAAGTGCCAACAGGGCGAGCAGGGACAGCAGTACGGCCCTCCGTCGCCAGTAGATGGAGGAGGGAAGCGGCCCGACCGGATTGCGCAGAGATCCCACGGCGCAAACTGTACGAGAGATCGGTGCGTTCCCTCGTCCCACCCGCCGTTCAGGACCGTATCTTTTGCGGATCATCATTCCGGAGACGGCCCCGGACCCCCTGCCGATCGTCAGGGGCGGCACGTGTCGATCGCAGGGTGTGACGGTGACGGGCCGTTGCCTACCGTCCGTGAGCATGAACTTCGACGACGAGCTGTACCGCGACATCACCGGCTTCGCCCACGACACCCCAACGTGGGTACAGCACACGGCGGAAGTGTGGACGGAGGCCGGAATCCTGTTGTTCGGGGCGATGTTCGTCGTCGCCTGGTGGCGGTCGAGGAGCGGTAGCCCCCGCGCGTTCGCGATCGCGGTCCTTGCACCCGTGGCCACGGCTGTGGCGTACGTCTGCAGTGAGGTGGTCAAGTCCGGTTTCTCGCAGGAGCGTCCGTGCCGGGCGGTCGCCGGAGCGGTGCCGTCCCTGGCCGAGTGCCCGCCGACCGGTGACTGGTCCTTCCCCAGCAACCACGCGACGATAGCGGGCGCTTCGGCGGTGACGCTGGTGCTGGTGCGGCGGGCGCTGGTGTGGCTGACGGCCCCGCTGGCCCTGCTGATGGCCTTCTCCCGGGTCTTCGTCGGCGTGCACTATCCGCACGACGTCGTCGCCGGGCTGGTGTTCGGCGCGCTGGTCGCCGCCGTGGCCGTGCGTGCCGGTACGCGTCCGGCGACGCGGCTGGCCGAGGCGTTGCGGACGTCGTCGGCGCCGGGGGTGCGGTGGCTGACCGGCACGGGGCCGCGTGCCGCTTTCGACCGGCGGCGTTGAGGCGGCTCAGCCGTCCGCTTCGACCAGGCCCGCCTCGTACGCCACGATCGCCGCCCGGACCCGGTTGCGTACCTCCAGCCGGTCCAGGACCGCGCTCACGTACGCCTTCACGGTGCCCTCGACGAGGTGCAGCCGGGCGGCGATCTCCGGGTTGGACAGGCCGGCACCGACGAGGCCGAGGACCTCGCGCTCGCGGGGACTGAGGAGGGCCACGCGGGCGCGGGCCCGTTCCTGGCGGGCGAGGCGGCCGCCGTCCCGGCCGAGGTCCTCGACCACGTACCGGGCGACCTTCGGGGACAGGAAGGCCGCGCCCTCCGCCACGGCCCGTACGCCCGCCATCAGTTCGTAGGGGTCACCGGACTTGAGCAGGAAGCCGGTGGCTCCGGCCGCCAACGCGCGGGCCACGTAGGACTGTTCGGAGAAGGTGGTCAGCATGGCGACGGCCGTTCCGGGGACGGTCCGGACGATCTCCTCGGCGGCCGTCAGGCCGTCCAGGCGGGGCATGCGGATGTCCAGCAGGGCCACGTCGGGGCGGTGCGCGCGGGCGAGTTCGACCGCCTCGCGGCCGTCGCCCGCCTCGGCGACGACCTCGCTCTCGCCGCCGCTCGCCAGGATGGCGCTCACACCGGCCCGCACCATCGCCTCGTCGTCGGCCAGCAGTACCCGGATCACCGTGTGGGCCCCCCGTTCTCCGTGCTCTCCTCGCGGTCGGGGTCCGGCCGGCCGACGCCGGGGACCACGTCCTTGCTGATCAGTCTCCCCTGCCGATCCGGTGTGTCGAAGCAGAGCCGGAAGTGGTCGATGGAGACGAGCAGTTCGCCGCTGGCCCGGTAGTAGCGGCAGTGGGCGCCCGCCGGCGGTGCGGGGGCACGGTCGGTGGGCGGGTCGTGCGCCTCGCGGTCCGGGAGTACGGGGGCGACCTCGTCGTACGGCGTTCCCGGGCGCAGCTTCGCGTACGCGGCCGGGGTGAGCACCGAGTGCGTCTCCGTGTACGCGTACCAGCCGAAGGCCGCGCCGACCAGGACGGCGCCCGCACCGGCGGCGGCGCCCAGGCCGAGGGCGACGCGGCGGCGGGCGCGGGTGAAGGGCGCGGTGACGGCCGTGAGGGTGCCGGCGGGGGACCCGGCCGGTTGCCGGGCGGAGGTGGTGGACCGCTGTGCGGGGACGTACGCCCGGACGCGGAACCCCTCGCCGTGCGGGCCGGCCCGGAAGTCGCCGCCGACCGAGGTGACGGCGGCGCGCAGCCCGAGCAGGCCCGAACCGCCGCGCGTCGCGGTCGCCTCCTGGGTCGGCGGGCCGTTGGTGACGGTGACGGTCGTGCCGTGGGCATGGTTCCGGACCGCCACGACGACCGGGGCGCCCGGTGCGTGCCGGGCCGCGTTGGTGAGTGCCTCGCGCACCACGCGGTGCAGGAGGCGCGCGGTGACGCCGCCGGGTTCCGGCGCCTCGGCGGCGGTGGTGTCGCTCGGTTCCTCCCAGCGGACGGGGAGCCCGGACTCGGCGGCACGGGCGACGAGTTGTCGGACGCTCTCCCCGGCGGGGGCGAGCGGGACGGGTTCGTCGTCCTCGCGCAGTACGCCGATGATGCGGTGCAGGTGGTCGGTGGCGTCGGCGGCGGCCGCGCGCAGGTCGGCCGCGGCGGCGCGGTGGTCGGTGGCGAGACCCGGCGAGACCTGGAGGGCGGCGGCGCGCAGGGCGAGCAGGCTCAGCTCGTGACCGAGCGAGTCGTGCATGTCCTGGGCGATCCGGGCCCGCTCGCGCAGCCTGGCCCGTTCCTCGGCGTGCCGCTGCTCGTCCTCCAGCCGGGCCGCCTTCAGCCAGCCGGCCTCCGCCAGCGCCCGGCTCTGACGCCAGTAGCGTCCGCAGAGCCAGGGGAAGACGCAGCCGAAGAGCAGCGTGCCCGTCAGGACCAGCCACTCCGGCGGCGGGTCCACCCCGACCAGCGCGATCCGCGCCGTACCGACGAGGGCGATGGCCACGAAGGCGGCCACCGCGGGGCGGGAGCGCGGTGCGCGCAGGCCCAGCAGCACGGCGAAGACGCCGAGGGCGGGGCCGTAGGAGACGCTGAACAGCGCGGGGGTGGCGGCCAGGCCCAGGGCTGCCGTGAGGGCGAAGGAGGCGAGCGGCTGCCGCCGGGAGAGCGCGGCGGCAGCGGCGAGCACCGCAAGTCCGGCCAGCTGCTGCCACAGGGGCCGCGGCTCGTTCATCCCGAGCCGGTCGGCGGTGACGGCGGGCAACGCCAGCACCGCCCAGAGGAGCACTCCCCTGCCGAGGGCGGCGGGGCCGGGAGGAGGGCCGGGGGCAGCGTCGCCGCCCGGGGCGGGGGCGGTACGGGCAGCGGGGCCGGGGGCGTCCTCGTCGCCGAGGGTGGAGGCGGGGCCGGTGCCGGCCGCAGGGGCGCCCTGGGTGCCGGAGGCGGGAGCGAGGTCGGCGACGGCTGCCCCGGTGGCGGGGGCGGGACCGGTGGCGGGGGCGGGGCCGGCGGCAGTACCGGCCAGGGCGTCCCCGCCGGAAGCGCCCTCCGTAGCGGCGCCGGGGCCCGTACCCGGGGTGGGAGCGTCGCGGTGAGGCGCACACCGGGCCGGGCCGCCGGGCTCGGGAGCGGCCCCGGCGGGGGCACCAGACGCGGTGGCGGCCCAGACCCGGCGGGAGCGCCAGACCCGGTGGCGGGGCCAGACCCGGCGGGAGCGCCAGACCCGGTGGAGGCCGCGGCGGCCCCGGTGGCCGTTCCGGTGGCGGAAGCGCCGTCGGCAGCCGAGGCAGCGGCAGCGGTGGCGTTGGCGGAGGCAGCCACCTCGGCGGATGCCGTACCGGTGGCGGCGGCAGCAACGCCGGCGGATGCCCTGCCGGTGGCGGCGGCGCCGCCGGTGACGGCCTCGTGTTCCGTGGCCAGGGCGGGGTGCCCGTACCGGGCGAGGTCGTGGGCGGGTGCCGTGTCGTCGGCCGGACGGGGACCTTCCATGGACCCGACGCTACAAGCGGCGGACGGGCCGGCGCCCCTGCCGATCGTCAGGTGCCGTGGCCGCCACCGGGTGGCGGTGCGCCCGTGCGGCGGTCCTCCCGTGGCAGGATCGGAGGGTCATGACTGCGCCACGAAGCCCCCGCACAACGGCCCCTCCGACCCCGCCCGGACCGCGGCGTCCCCCGGCGGCCCCGGTACGTCCGGCACCGGCGCCGACACCGGCGCGCCCGCCTCCGGTGTGCCGCTGCACGCTCCCGTCGTCGACTGGTTCGCCGAGCACGCCCGTGACCTGCCGTGGCGGCGGCCGGAAGCCGGTGCGTGGGGTGTGATGGTCAGTGAGTTCATGCTCCAGCAGACGCCGGTGAGCCGCGTCCTGCCCGTCTACGAACAGTGGCTGGCCCGCTGGCCCCGCCCCGCCGACCTCGCCGCCGAGGCGCCCGGCGAGGCCGTCCGGGCCTGGGGTCGGCTCGGTTACCCGCGTCGCGCCCTGCGCCTGCACGGCGCCGCCGCGGCCATAACGGAACGGCACGGCGGTGACGTGCCGTCGGACCACGCGCAGTTGCTGGCGCTGCCCGGCATCGGCGAGTACACGGCCGCCGCGGTCGCCTCCTTCGCCTACGGCCAGCGCCACGCCGTACTGGACACCAATGTCCGCCGGGTCCTCGCCCGCGCGGTCACCGGGGTGCAGTATCCGCCGAACGCGACCACCGCGGCCGAACGGAAGCTCGCCCGCGCCCTGCTGCCCGACGACGAGGCCGAGGCCGCCCGCTGGGCCGCCGCCTCGATGGAGCTGGGCGCGCTGGTGTGCACGGCGAAGAACGAGTCGTGCCACCGCTGCCCGATCGCCGGCCGGTGCGCCTGGCGGCTGGCCGGGAAGCCCGCGCACGACGGGCCGCCGAGGCGCGGGCAGACGTACGCCGGCACCGACCGGCAGGTGCGCGGGCGGCTGCTCGCGGTGCTGCGCGAGCAGCCGGGCCCGGTGCCGCAGGCTGCCCTCGATCAGGTGTGGCACGAGCCGGTGCAGCGCGCCCGCGCCCTGGACGGCCTGGTGGCCGACGGCCTGGTGGAGCCGCTGGCGGACGGGCTGTACCGGCTGCCGCTGGGCTGAACCACGGCGCGGGCACAGGCCGGGCACAGGGAGAGCGGCGACAGTGGGCGGGGCACCGCTCGCAGGACGTCGTCCGTGACATCCGCCCGGCCTTCCCCCGGCCACCGCCCGCCCCCGAACAACCGGGCGAATCCCCCATAACACCCCCAAGCGGCGCGGCGATATGCCCGTTTCATTCTTCCGTTACACAACCGACGGACAGCCGAGGGTTTGCCGCAGGGTGCTTCGCACAGCGCCGTGACAACGCTTCCCTACCTTCGTTTCCGTGCCCCGCAGGCACAGAGGACTACGGACCACAGGCAGTGGGCCGGCGGTGACCACCGTCGGAGTACGGGGATCGGAAGGCGGTTGACATGGGCGAGGTGCTCGAGTTCGAGGAGTACGTCCGCACCCGGCAGGACGCGCTGCTGCGCAGCGCCCGGCGCCTGGTCCCGGACCCCGTCGATGCCCAGGACCTGCTGCAGACCGCGCTGGCCCGGACCTACGGCCGCTGGGAGACCATCGAGGACAAGCGCCTCGCGGACGCCTACCTGCGCCGGGTGATGATCAACACGCGGACCGAGTGGTGGCGGGCGCGGAAGCTGGAGGAGGTGCCGACCGAGCAGCTCCCGGAGTCCTGCGTGGACGACTCCACCGAACAGCACGCCGACCGCGCCCTGCTGATGGACGTCATGAAGGTGCTCGCCCCGAAGCAGCGCAGTGTCGTGGTGCTGCGACACTGGGAGCAGATGTCAACGGAGGAGACCGCCGCCGCCCTCGGCATGTCGGCGGGAACGGTCAAGAGCACGCTGCACCGGGCGCTCGCCCGGCTCCGCGAGGAGCTGGTCGCCCGCGATCTGGACGCGCGGGCGCTGGAGCGTGAGGAGCGGGAGCGTTGCGCGGCCTGACCAACGGTCGATCACCCGGCAGGGGGAAGAACGGCACGCAGGCGACGAGTGCGGCGGTGGCCGCGTTCGTCGCCCTCGGCGTTTCCCTCTCCGGCTGCGGGGCCGGCGGCACCGGCGCCCGTGACGAGGGGCCCGCCCACGCCGAGGCGGTGGAGGGCGCCGCCTCCCCCTCCCCCGTGGCCTCCCCCTCGAAGGTTCCCGAGCGGGTGGACGCGGTGCGGCTCGTCAAGACCGACCCGAAGGTCTCCGCCGAGGTCAAGCGCGAACTCAAGCCGTGCGTGGGCGACCAGTACCCCGTCGACGTGTCGTACGGGAAGCTGACCGGCCAATCGGCCGAGGACGTCGTCGTCAACGTGCTGACGTGCGGCGACGGGGTGGGGGTGGGCAGTTACGTGTACCGCGAGGAGGACGGCGCGTACCAGAATGTCTTCCAGGCCGAGGAGCCCCCGGTCTACGCGGAGATCGACCGCGGCGATCTGGTGGTGTCCAAGCAGGTGTACGAGAAGGGCGACTCGGTGTCGAGCCCGTCCAGCTCCATCGTGATCACGTACCGCTGGGCGTCGGACCGGTTCGCCGAGGAGTACCGCACCCACAACGACTACAGCAACGCCGTCGGAGGCATGCCCTCCCCGGCTCCGGAACCGGAGAACTGACCCGGGGAGCCGGCGTGCCCGGCGGGTGAACCGATCGGGCCGCCCGGACCGATGAGGACATGAACACCGCGGGGGAATGAACGCGTGGCGCGATCGTCGCGTCTACCGAGTGACCGCACACGAGGACTGAGAGCACCGGGATGGCAGACCAGACCCACGTCCTGTTCGTCGAGGACGACGACGTCATCCGCGAGGCCACGCAGCTCGCCCTGGAGCGGGACGGCTTCGCGGTCACCGCGATGCCCGACGGACTGTCGGGGCTGGAGGCGTTCCGGGCCGACCGGCCCGACATCGCGCTCCTCGACGTCATGCTCCCCGGCCTGGACGGCGTCAGCCTGTGCCGGCGCATCCGGGACGAGTCCACCGTGCCGGTGATCATGCTGTCGGCGCGGGCGGACTCCATCGACGTGGTGCTCGGCCTGGAGGCGGGCGCCGACGACTACGTGACCAAGCCGTTCGACGGTGCCGTGCTGGTCGCCCGGATCCGTGCGGTGCTGCGCCGCTTCGGACACGCGGGCGGCGGCGACCGGGCGGACGCGGGGAGCGCCGCGGACACCGGGGGCGTGCTCACCTTCGGCGAGCTGGAAGTGGACACCGAGGGCATGGAGGTGCGGCGGGCCGGGCGGCCGGTGGCGCTCACCCCGACCGAGATGCGGCTGCTGCTGGAGTTCTCCTCCGCGCCGGGCACGGTGTTCTCCCGGGACCGGCTGCTGGAACGCGTGTGGGACTACGGCTGGGGCGGGGACACCCGCGTCGTCGACGTCCATGTGCAGCGGCTGCGCACCAAGATCGGCCAGGACCGGATCGAGACGGTCCGCGGCTTCGGCTACAAGTTGAAGGCCTGAGCGGGGACGGCGGGACACAGGACATGCGGGGGTTCTTCCGACGCGGAGCCACGCCGACACCGGGACGCCCCGAGGCGGGACGCCCGACACCGGGACGCCCGGAGGCGGGACACACGGCACCGGGACGCCCGGAGGCGGGACACACGGCACCGGAACGCCCGGCGGCGCGGCCCGGCGTCCGCGTGCTCGGCATCCGCACGCTCGGCATCCGCAGCGGGCTGCGCTGGAAGCTCAGCGCGGCCATCGCGCTGGTCGGCGCGCTGGTCGCGATCGCGCTGAGCCTGGTCGTGCACAACGCGGCGCGGGTCTCGATGCTGGACAACGCGCGCGACCTCGCGGACGACCGGGTCCTGATCGCCCAGCGCAACTACGAGCTGTCCGGACGGCAGAACTTCCCCAACGCCAAGATCGACGACCCGGAGCTGCCGCCGGAGCTGCGCCGCAAGGTCGAGGCGGGGCGGCGGGCGACGTACGTCTCGGAGCGGGCCGACGGGGTGACGGACATCTGGGCCGCCGTGCCGCTCAAGGACGGGCACGTCATGTCGCTGCACTCCGGGTTCACCGACCGCAGCGCCGACATCCTCGAGGACCTGGACCAGGCCCTGGTCATCGGCTCCATCGCGGTCGTCCTCGGCGGCAGCGCCCTCGGCGTGCTCATCGGCGGGCAGCTCTCGCGCCGGCTGCGCAAGGCCGCCGCCGCCGCGCACCGGGTCGCCAACGGCGAGCCCGACGTGCGCGTGCGGGACGCCATCGGCGGGGTCGTCCGGGACGAGACCGACGACCTGGCGAGCGCGGTCGACGCGATGGCGGACGCCCTGCAGAAGCGGCTGGACGCCGAGCGCCGGGTCACCGCCGACATCGCGCACGAGCTGCGCACGCCGGTGACCGGACTGCTGACGGCGGCCGAGCTGCTGCCGCCGGGGCGGCCGACCGAGCTGGTGCTGGACCGGGCGAAGGCGATGCGCACGCTGGTGGAGGACGTGCTGGAGGTGGCCCGGCTCGACGGTGCCTCCGAGCGGGCCGAGCTGCAGGACATCATGCTGGGCGCCTTCGTGACCCGGCGGGTGGCGGCCAAGGACCCGGACGTCACCGTCCACGTGGTGCACGAGTCGGAGGTCACCACCGACCCGCGGCGTCTGGAGCGCGTGCTGTTCAACCTGCTCGCCAACGCCGCCCGGCACGGCCGGCCGCCCGTCGAGGTCAGTGTCGAGGGGCGAGTGATCCGGGTCCGCGACCACGGGCCGGGTTTCCCCGAGGACCTGCTCGCCGAGGGGCCGAGCCGTTTCCGCACCGGCGCCGCGGACCGGGCCGGGCGCGGGCACGGGCTGGGCCTGACGATCGCGGCCGGTCAGGCCCGGGTCCTGGGGGCCCGGCTCACCTTCCGCAACGTACGGCCCGCCGGGGCGCCCGCGCACGTGCCGGCCGAGGGCGCGGTCGCCGTGCTCTGGCTCCCGGAACACGCGCCGACCAACACCGGGAGCTACCCGATGCTGCCGGACCGGGTGGCAGGCGGGTCCTAGCAGGCCCGGTCCCGGTCGGTGTCGAGGACGGATCGAGGCCGGTGACCCGGTAGACGGCGAAGGCCCCCGGACGGCAGGAGCCGCCTGGGGGCCTGGGGGGGGCGGGTGGCCCCGGGGTCACACCGCCTCGCTCACCCGTGCCTTCGCCGTCGCCGTGTCGTCGTCCCCGTCGGAGGGGCCGTCCGCCGCCTGCGGGCCCGCGCCCTTCAGCGGGACCTCCTTGACGAAGACCGCCGCGACCAGCGCGAGGACCGCCACCGCCGCGCCCAGCAGGAACGCGCCGTGGGTGCCGGAGGAGACCGCGTGCTGGTAGGCCTCGCGGGCCGTGGCCGGCAGGAGGTCCAGCGCCTCCTTGGTCAGCGTCGCCGTCTGCTCCGTCGCCTGGGAGCCGGCCGCTCCGGCCCGCTCGGACATGACGTCCTGGACCCGGTGGTTGAAGATCGCGCCCATGATCGCCACGCCGAAGGAGGAGCCGAGGGTGCGGAAGAGGGTGGTGGACGAGGAGGCGACGCCCATGTCCTTCATCTCCACGCTGTTCTGCGCCACCAGCATGGTGATCTGCATCAGACAGCCCATGCCGAGCCCGACCACGGCCATGTACAGCCCGGAGGTGAGGCGGCTGGTGTCGGTGTCCATGAGGGAGAGCAGGAACAGCCCCACCGTCATCAGCGCGCCGCCCGCCAGCGGGAAGACCTTGTAGCGGCCGGTGCTGGTGGTGATCCGGCCGGCGACCATCGACGTGACGAGCATCGCGCCGAGCATCGGCAGGAGCAGCAGCCCGGAGTTGGTGGCCGAGGCGCCCTGCACCGCCTGCTGGTAGAGCGGCAGGAAGAGGGTGGCGCCGAACATCACGAAGCCGGTGATGAAGCCGATCAGGGACATCAGCGTGAAGTTGCGGCTGCGGAAGATGTGCAGCGGCACGACCGGCTCGGCGGCCTTGGTCTGCCAGAAGACGAAGCCGACCAGCGCGGCGACGCCGATGCCGATCAGCTCCATGATCCGCGCGGAGGTCCAGGCGTACTCGGTGCCGCCCCAGGTGGTGACCAGCACGATCGCGGTGATGCCGACGGTCAGCAGCGCGGCGCCGAGGTAGTCGATCCGGGCCTGGCTGCGCTTCTTCGGCAGGTGGAGCACGGCGCTGACGGCGACGAGCGCGACCGCGCCGAGCGGCAGGTTGATGTAGAAGGACCAGCGCCAGCCCCAGTGGTCGGTGATGGTGCCGCCGACCAGCGGTCCGCCGATCATGGCCAGCGCCATGACGCCGGCCATCATGCCCTGGTACTTGCCGCGCTCCCGGGGCGGTATCAGGTCGCCGATGATGGCCATCACGCCCACCATCAGACCGCCCGCGCCCAGGCCCTGGACGGCACGGAAGCCGATGAGCTGGCCCATGTCCTGCGCCATGCCGCTGAGCGCGGAGCCGATCAGGAAGACGACGATGGACGTCATGAAGACGCCCTTGCGCCCGTACATGTCGCCGAGCTTGCCCCACAGCGGGGTGGAGGCCGCGGTCGCGAGCGTGTAGGCGGTGACCACCCAGGAGAGGTGCTCCAGGCCGCCCAGCTCACCCACGATCGTCGGCATCGCCGTACCGATGATCATGTTGTCGAGCATCGCGAGCATCATCGCGATCATGAGAGCGAGCAGGACCACCCGCACGCTCCTCGGCTGTTTGCCGCCATCCGTGTCGACGGTCCCCGCCGCCGGTGCGTCCGCCATGAACCTTCACTCCCCCAGCCACCGCTGTCACTCGCCTACTTACTTGCCGACCGGCAAGTTGACTACACTCGGAAAGTAGACGCGTAACTAGCCGGGCGTCAAGTAAGTATTTTGGAAAGTGCGCGGAGCGGGAGGTGCGTAGGAGGATGGGCGGCACGATGGACAGCACCAAGCAGCAGCGGCGCCGCGGGGACACCCGTCGGCGCATCCAGGACGTGGCGCTCGCGCTCTTCGCCGAGCAGGGGTACGAGAAGACCTCACTGCGCGAGATCGCGGAGCGGCTGGACGTCACCAAGGCCGCCCTCTACTACCACTTCAAGACCAAGGAAGAGATCCTGGTCAGCATCTTCGAGGGCCTGGTCAGGCCGGTGGAGGAGCTGATCGAGTGGGGGCGGGAGCAGCCGCACACCCTGGAGACGAAGCAGGAGATCATCCGCCGCTACAGCGAAGCGCTGGCGGCAGCGGCCCCGCTCTTCCGCTTCATGCAGGAGAACCAGGCGACGGTGCGGGACCTGCGCATCGGCGAGATGTTCAAGATCCGCATGCTCGGTCTGCGGGACATCCTGATAGACCCCGAAGCGGACCTGGCCGACCAGGTCCGCTGTGTGAGTGCACTCTTCACGCTGCACGCCGGGATGTTCGTCCTGAACGACCTGGCGGGCGACCCCGAGGAGAAGCGCGCGGCCGTCCTCGAGGTCGCCACCGATCTGGTCACCCAGGCGCACCGGGGAGCCGGCGGCTCCTAGCCGGCGTCCGTCAGACGGTCACGCCCTTGGAGCGCAGGAAGGAGACCGGGTCCACGGCCGAGCCGTAGTTCGGGGTGGTGCGGATCTCGAAGTGCAGGTGGGGGCCGCTGGAGTTACCGGTGTTGCCGGACTTCGCGATGGACTGGCCGGTCTTCACGATCTGGCCGATCTTCACGTTGATCTTGGACAGGTGCGCGTACTGGGAGTACGTGCCGTTGCCGTGCTTGATCACGATCGCGTTGCCGTAGGCGGGGCCGTCACCGGCGCCGTTGCCGCCGGCCTTGACGACGGTGCCGCCGTGGGTGGCGACGACGTTGGTGCCGATCGGCACGGCGAAGTCCTGGCCGCTGTGCTTGCTGGCCCACATGCCGCCGTTCTGGGCGAAGCTGGCGGTGAGCTTGTAGTTCTTCACCGGGTCCACCCAGGAGGCGGCCTTCTTCTTGGTGGCCGTCTTCTTGGCGGTGACGGTCTTGGTGGCGGCCTTCTCGGCCTTCGCCGCCTTGGCCTGCGCCGCGGCCTGGGCCTCGACGGCGCTCGCCGCGGTGGAGGTGCTGGAAGCCGCCGTGGTGCCGGTGGCGGCCGCGACCCCGGCTCCCAGTGCGACCGAGGCTCCGAGGCCGGCGGCCATCACCGCGGCGCGGGTGCGGAGGGTCGTACGGGAAGAACGGGACGTGACACGCGGGAACATTCGAACCTCATGGGGACGGGAACAGAGGAAAGCCCCTCCGGCGGGACGCTCGAGGCGCTCACCGGGCGGGCTCAACCTTGGTAACCCGACCGGCCCAAAGTGCACAAAGGTGTGACCTACGACCCCATGTAGTACTTCAGCACGATACTTCCCAGCTCACGACACAACTCCCATTCAGGACAAAACCAGGCCAGAGCCCTGCAAAGCGACCATCGGTTCACGGAGGTATGTCCGTTTTCGTAGTTCTTGCGGCATCCACTATTCCTCGTAGTACGCCCCAAAACCCCTGTGCGGCACATCACCGGCGGCGGCACCCGAGGACCCCCCGAATGTGACCCGGGCTACCCCGCTCCGACCTAACCCGCCCGCACCGCAAGGGGGTTAAGAGGGCCCCTGACAGTGGTCGGCGTCACGCGAAACGGCCGCTCCACCCCCTCTCCGGCGCGCGGATCAGCCACCTACCGGCCGGTAACCCAATCGTTGCCGTACGGCCACTTGTCCACGTGAGCATGCTCGCGACAACTTGGGTGCCGTCAGGCATCCGCGCAGGCATGAGAGGACCCCAACCCCCCATGACCGAACAGAACGGACAGACCAGACAGACCCGGCGCACCTGGAAGCGGGCGGCGGGCACGGCCGCCGTCACCGCGGCCGCCCTCACCGCGACGGTCACGCCGTCCGCCGCCGCCCCGGTCGAGACCCGTCCCGCCGCCGCCCCGGTGGCCGCGGCCGCGGCGGACGTCGACTACGACACCTGGCAGCGGGACTGCCGGGCCGTGATGGACCAGGCGCTGCCCTATCTGAAGGAGCGCATCGCCGACGCCGCGCCCGGCGAGAAGCAGGCGATCGTCCTCGACATCGACAACACCGCGCTGGAGACCGACTTCGGCTTCAGCTACCCGCAGCCCGCCAACCGGCCGGTCCTGGAGGCCGCCCGGTACGCCCAGGAGCACGGCGTCGCCCTGTTCTTCGTGACCGCCCGCCCGGGCATCATCGAGGCGCCCACCGAGTGGAACCTCGACCACGCCGGCTACGAGTCCTCCGGCCTGTACGTCCGCGGCTTCATCGACCTGTTCCGGAACGTCGCCGAGTACAAGACGGAACAGCGCGCCGAGATCGAGTCCAAGGGCTACACGATCATCGCGAACATCGGCAACAGCGCCACCGACCTGTCGGGCGGCCACGCCGAGAAGACGTTCAAGCTCCCGGACTACGACGGCCAGTTGTCCTGACGCCGGCCGATAGGCTCCTCCCCTGGTCGAACCATCACGGGGGTGGCGCATGGAACCGGCGGTACTGGGTGGGAAGTTGGCGTCCGCTCTGGTCGCCCCCCTGGTGAAGAAGCTGTTCGTCACGGGCGGTCCCGGCGCCGGACTCGTCGACCGGCCGGTCCGGCTCACCCGCCTGGTCTCCTTCCGGGGCGAGCAGCGCCACCTCGGTGAGGCGGAGGTGGGCAGGCTCGCCGGGCGGCTGGTCGGGGCGTCCCTGGACTCCCCCGGCGAGCCGCCCTTCCCACCGGACGAGACGGAGGCCGTCACCCATGCGCTGACGGCCCGTCTGCTCGCCCTCGGCGACCTGGACATGGACGACGTCCAGGCGGTGCGGCTGGGTCACCGGGAGCTGGCCGCGCAACTGCGGCGCCGGACGCCCTCGGCCACCGGGGGCCTGTCCGCCGACGCCTGCCACTTCCTCGACTCGGTGACGGAGTGGGCCTGCCTGCACATCCTGGAGTTCTTCACCCGGCGCTCCACCTTCGTCGCCCGGACCCTGGTGGCCCAGACCCGCGGCCAGGCCGAGCTGATCGCCAAGGTCGACGAGCTGATCGCCCGCACTCCCAGGCCGGACGCCCGGGACACGGCGTTCGAGCGCCGCTACCTGCCCTACGTCGCCGACCAGCACAACCGCATCACCATCTACGGCATCGACCTGCGCGACTCCCCCGACCGCTGGCCCCTCGAAGTCGCCTATCTGAGCCTGGAGGCGACCGGCACCGAGGAGCGGGCCGCCCTGCCCGGGGAACCCCCCGAGCCCGAACGCACCGTCCACCTCTCCGCCGACGAGGCGCTGCGCGGCGACGACCGCGTGCTGCTGCGCGGCGACGCGGGCTCCGGCAAGACGACCCTGGTGCAGTGGCTGGCGGTGACCGCCGCACGGGACGGGGACCGTGTCCCGTACGTCCTGCCGCTGCGCACCTTGGTCCGGGCGGGGGCACTGCCCGCCCCGGCGGCCTTCCTCACCGCCGTGGGCTGCCCGCTCACCCCGCCGGAGGGCTGGGCGGAGCGGGTGCTGAGCGCCGGCCGGGGCCTGGTCCTCGTCGACGGCCTGGACGAGATCCCCGCCGCCGACCGGCACCGCACCCGTGACTGGCTCCTCGCCCTCATCCGCGCCTTCCCGGGCAACCGCTGGCTGCTCACCTCCCGCCCCACCGCCGTACGCCCCGACTGGCTGGCCGCGGAGGGCTTCCGGGAACTGACCCTCACCCCGATGCGCCGGGACGACGTCACCACCTTCGTACGGCGCTGGCACGCGGCGGCCGACGCCCCCGAGTACGAGGCGAAGCTGCTGGACGCCCTGCGCACCAAGCGGGACCTGGCCCGGCTCGCCACCAACCCGCTGATGTGCGGCCTGATCTGCGCCCTGCACCGGGAACGGCGCGGTTACCTCCCCACGGGCCGCAAGGAGCTGTACGACGCCGCCCTGACGATGCTGCTGGCCCGCCGGGACCGGGAGCGGGGGATGGAGGCCGTCGACCTGGGCGAGGAGGCACAGCTGGAACTGCTCCAGCGGCTGGCGTACGCGCTGGTGCTGAGCGGACGTACGGAGATGGACGTGGAGACGGCCGAGGGCATCGTGGAGCGTGCCCTGCCGTCGGTCGCCTCGGCGGCGGGGCAGGGGGACGCGGCGACGGTCCTGCGGGCGCTGGTCCTGCGCAGCGGGCTGCTCCGGCGCCCCGGCGAGGGAACCCTGGATTTCGTCCACCGCACCTTCCAGGACTACCTGGGCGCGCGGTACGCGGTCGAGGAGGGCCACCTCGACGTCATCGCCGGCCACGCGGGCGACACGCAGTGGGAGGACGTGATCCGCATGGCGGTGGCCCACGCCCGCCCCGGCGAGCGGGCGATGCTGCTGCGGCGGCTGCTGGCCGAGGACACCCCTCGGCTGACGCTGCTCGCCCTGGCCTGCCTGGAGCACGCGACGGCCCTCGATCCGACGGTGCGGGCCCAGGTGGAGGCGCGGGCGGGGGCACTGATCCCTCCGGCAACGACGGAGGACGCGAAGGCGCTGGCGGAGGCCGGGCCACTGGTCCTGGAGCTGCTGCCGGGTCCGGAGGGCCTGACGGACGCGGAGGCGCACGGGGTGACGGTGACGGCCTCGCTGCTGGCGGAACGAGGACCGGAGGGCGCGCTCGCGGTGCTGCGCCGGTTCCGGGATCACCCGGCTCTCCGGGTGCGACGGCAGCTGGTAGGGACGTGGGAGCGGTTCGACGCCCGGGGGTACGCGGTGGAGGTCCTGGACCACCTGGATCCGGCACAGCTGTTCCTGGCCTGCACGACAGCGGCGCAGCGCGCGGTCCTCTCGGAGATGCGGCCGTGGCGCAAGCTCCAGTTCCGGGGCGCGCACCCACTGGACGACATCCTCGCCTGTGTACCGGATCCGGGCGTGGTCGAGGAGCTGTCCATGCTCGACAACCCGGAGGTGAGCGACCTGGAAGCGCTGGTGGCGCTCAGCTCTCTCCGGCACCTGTCCCTGTTCGACTGCGGGCCCGCCCGGGGCATCGGGCGCCTCGCCGCCCTCCCCCTGGAGAGCCTGACGATCGTCGGCGGTGCCGATCTCACCGGCGTGGACGAGCTGGCCACGCTCCGGCAACTGTCCGTGATGCAACGGCTCCCGGGCACCCGTCTGACCGACTCCCTCCCCGTCGCGGCGCGCCTGGAGCAGCTCTATCTCGGTCGCGGGGCCACCGTGGACACCGGTCTTCGCGGCCTGTCCCACTGGTCCACGCTGCGCGAACTCAGCCTGCCCGGCTTCCGCGTCACTCCCGACGCCTGGACGGAGCTGTCCCGGCTGCCCCAGCTGACGTATCTGCTGCTGGACACGTCGGTCCTCGAGGTCGACCCGGGCCCGCTGCCGGCCCTTCCCGGCGTGCGCACCGTCCAGCTGCTGAATTCCCGCGGACGGGACACCACGGGGATCACCGGTCTCTTCCCCGGGGCCCGCATCTTCCAGCTCTGACCGCGCACGCGAAAGGGGCTGCCCGGGACCGGAGTCCCGGGCAGCCCCTTTCCAGGCTCACCCCCGGAGGGCTACGCCTCCTTGCTCAGGTTCGGGCCGGCGCCGCCGGCCGCCTGCTCGATCGGCGGGACGTCGGGGAGGGCCGACTTCTCCTCACCCCGGAAGGTGAAGGTCTTGGCGTCGCCCTCGCCCTCGGTGTCCACGACCACGATGTGACCGGGGCGCAGCTCGCCGAAGAGGATCTTCTCCGACAGCGTGTCCTCGACCTCGCGCTGGATCGTGCGACGCAGCGGACGCGCGCCCAGCACCGGGTCGTAGCCCTTCTTGGACAGCAGCTCCTTGGCGGACTGGGACAGCTCGATGCCCATGTCCCGGTCCTTGAGGCGCTCGTCGACCTTGCCGATCATCAGGTCGACGATCTGGAGGATGTCGTCCTGGCTGAGCTGCGGGAAGACGACCACGTCGTCGACGCGGTTGAGGAACTCGGGCCGGAAGTGCTGCTTCAGCTCGTCCGAGACCTTGTTCTTCATGCGCTCGTAGTTGGTCTTCGTGTCGCCCGCGGCGGCGAAGCCGAGGTTGAAGCCCTTGGAGATGTCCCGGGTGCCGAGGTTGGTCGTCATGATGATGACCGTGTTCTTGAAGTCCACGACCCGGCCCTGGGAGTCGGTCAGGCGACCGTCCTCCAGGATCTGCAGCAGCGAGTTGAAGATGTCCGGGTGGGCCTTCTCGACCTCGTCGAAGAGGACGACGGAGAACGGCTTGCGGCGGACCTTCTCGGTCAGCTGGCCGCCCTCTTCGTAGCCCACGTAGCCGGGGGGCGAACCGAAGAGACGCGAGACCGTGTGCTTCTCGCTGAACTCCGACATGTCGAGGGAGATCAGCGCGTCCTCGTCACCGAAGAGGAACTCGGCGAGGGCCTTGGACAGCTCGGTCTTACCGACACCGGACGGGCCGGCGAAGATGAACGAGCCACCCGGGCGCTTCGGGTCCTTCAGACCGGCACGGGTACGGCGGATCGCCTTGGAGAGCGCCTTGACGGCGTCCTTCTGGCCGATGACCCGCTTGTGGAGCTCGTCCTCCATGCGCAGCAGGCGGGACGACTCCTCCTCCGTGAGCTTGAAGACCGGGATGCCGGTGGCGGTCGCCAGGACCTCGGCGATCAGCTCGCCGTCGACCTCGGCGACGACGTCCATGTCGCCGGCCTTCCACTCCTTCTCCCGCTTGGCCTTGGCGGCGAGGAGCTGCTTCTCCTTGTCGCGCAGGGAGGCGGCCTTCTCGAAGTCCTGCGAGTCGATCGCGGACTCCTTGTCGCGGCGGACGCCGGCGATCTTCTCGTCGAACTCGCGCAGGTCCGGCGGCGCGGTCATCCGGCGGATGCGCATCCGGGAACCGGCCTCGTCGATCAGGTCGATCGCCTTGTCCGGCAGGAAGCGGTCCGAGATGTAGCGGTCGGCGAGCGTCGCCGCCTGGACCAGGGCCTCGTCCGTGATGGAGACGCGGTGGTGCGCCTCGTACCGGTCGCGCAGCCCCTTGAGGATCTCGATCGTGTGCGGCAGCGACGGCTCCGCGACCTGGATGGGCTGGAAGCGGCGCTCGAGGGCCGCGTCCTTCTCCAGGTGCTTGCGGTACTCGTCCAGCGTGGTCGCACCGATGGTCTGCAGCTCACCGCGGGCCAGCATCGGCTTGAGGATGCTCGCGGCGTCGATGGCGCCCTCGGCGGCACCCGCACCGACCAGCGTGTGCAGCTCGTCGATGAACAGGATGATGTCGCCGCGGGTGCGGATCTCCTTGAGCACCTTCTTCAGGCGCTCCTCGAAGTCACCGCGGTAGCGGGAGCCGGCGACCAGGGCGCCGAGGTCCAGGGTGTAGAGGTGCTTGTCCTTGAGGGTCTCGGGCACCTCGCCCTTGACGATGGCCTGCGCGAGGCCCTCGACGACGGCGGTCTTGCCGACGCCGGGCTCACCGATGAGCACCGGGTTGTTCTTGGTACGGCGGGAGAGCACCTGCATGACCCGCTCGATCTCCTTCTCGCGCCCGATGACCGGGTCGAGCTTGGACTCACGAGCGGCCTGGGTGAGATTCCGGCCGAACTGGTCGAGGACCAGGGACGTGGAGGGCGTGCCCTCCGCAGGACCGCCGGCGGTGGCGGTCTCCTTGCCCTGGTAACCGGAGAGCAGCTGGATGACCTGCTGCCGCACCCGGTTGAGATCGGCGCCCAGCTTGACCAGGACCTGGGCGGCGACGCCCTCGCCCTCACGGATCAGGCCGAGCAGGATGTGCTCCGTGCCGATGTAGTTGTGACCGAGCTGAAGGGCCTCGCGGAGCGACAGCTCCAGGACCTTCTTGGCACGGGGGGTGAAGGGGATGTGACCCGACGGGGCCTGCTGGCCCTGCCCGATGATCTCCTCCACCTGCTGGCGGACCGCCTCGAGCGAAATCCCGAGGCTCTCAAGGGCCTTGGCGGCGACACCCTCACCCTCGTGGATCAGGCCCAGGAGGATGTGCTCGGTGCCGATGTAGTTGTGGTTGAGCATCCGGGCTTCTTCCTGAGCCAGGACGACAACCCGCCGCGCGCGGTCGGTGAACCTCTCGAACATCGTTAATCGCTCCTCAGAGCGGTCAGGCAGTAAGGGGAACTTCCCCTCCCTGTCCTTCCGCAGCTTAGTCCCGCAAGCGGGGACCGCTCATTCCAACTGCCGACACCGTCGATGGCCTCCTGACCCCTGACGCCGACATCTGCCACAACCCGATGGTGCGAGACGATGTTCCCGCAGGCCAGGCACTTACCCCACTCGCCACTACGCCGATGGCGAACGTGAGGCGGCCCGATCCGCGCGTCGCCCCCTCCCACTAGGGATGTCTTACCCGCTGGGACTGACACTCCATGCCGCGCGGCCCGGTTCCCTCCGCTACGGGCGAACAACCTTGCGCCTTCCCGCACCCCCGCGCGCCCCCTTTTCCGGCACCCTCCGCAGTTGTGACACCACTCAGCGTAACTCGGACGCCCTGGAGACTGTTGCACTTGGCATGGTTGGCACCCCACCCGCGGCACCGTCCCGGATTCCGGTCCCGGCAGTCCCGGCAGTCCCGGCGGTCCCGGCGGTCCCCGGCTCCTTGGTGCCCGTGCCCCGCCGGCCCGCCGAGGCGGCCGGGCCCGGGGCCCGGGTGCGGTGGTGGTACGAGAGTGTGCTCGGCTGGCCCACGGCGCCCGGTACGCCGGTACTGCTGCGCACGGGTGTCCGCTTCGACGTCCTGGACGTCCCGGTCCAGGTCGGTCACGCGGCACTGCGGCGGCTCGGGTCGCCTGGCGCGACTCCGCGACGGCCGGGCTTCCCGGTGGCCCTGCGGGGCGGGCGGATGCTCCTGCTCGTGGCCCCGGGCGGTGCGGAGGAGCTGCCCGGGCTGCTGGAGTGGCTGGAGTGGGGTTCCCTGCCGCTGGACCTGACGGCGGTCGGCGCCGGCGGCCTCGTGGAGGCGCCCCTGCTTCCGGCGACCGGCGCCGCTGGGGCGACCGGGTCGGCCGGCGCGACCGACGTGGCCGGTTCCGCGGCCGCGGCTGGTTCGGCCGACGTGGGCCGGGTCGGCCGCGGATCGGCCCTCCCGCCGCCGCGTTCCCGGGACCACGACGGCCGGGCCCGGCGGGGTGCCGCCGTGTGGCTGCGCCCCCCGGAGCAGGAGGGCGGGGCCGAGATCTCGTTGCCGGCGCTGTCGGCCGTGGGGGGCACCGCGGCCGCCCCCGACCTCGCCCGGCTGGTGCACACCCTCGCTACGGAGTGCCACCGGTTCCGGCTCTCGTCCCGGTGCGCAAGCCCGCGGCTCGCCCGGGCGACGCGATGAGGGCGTACGGGGCGGAGCCTGTGGCGGGTGGCGCGGCGGGGTGATCAGCCGTTGGCCTTCTCGTAGGCCTCGCGGATGATCGCGGGGACACGGCCGCGGTCGTTCACGTCGTAGCCGTTCTCCTTGGCCCAGGCGCGGATCGCCGCGGTGTCCTGGCTGCCGCCCGACGAAGCGCGCGTCTTGCCGCGACCTCCGGAAGCCCGGCCGCCGGTGCGGCGCCCGCCCTTGACGTAAGGCTCGAGAAGACCCCGGAGCTTGTCGGCGTTGGCGGTGGTGAGGTCGATCTCGTACGTCTTGCCGTCCAGCGCGAACGTCACGGTCTCGTCTGCCTCGCCGCCGTCGAGGTCGTCGACAAGAAGGACCTGAACCTTCTGTGCCACCGGATTTCCTTTCATCGATAACTTGAGGGCCGGAGGTCCGTCGGCGTCCGCCGTATCGCCGTCCCTTGTTATATGCAGTACTGCAGTACGTCGGAAAGCAAACCGCTTTTGCCGGAAAAACACAAACCCCCGGCAGAGGCCGGTAGCCCGGCCCCGGGACGGAAAGATGCGCGTTTCGGACATAGGGAACCCGCGCGCGGTCCGTCGGCCGAATAAACCTGGCGCGGCCCGGCGATCACAGGTGCAGAAGCATGCGGCTGTTGCCGAGGGTGTTCGGTTTCACTCGTTCGAGACCGAGGAACTCCGCGACGCCCTCGTCATAGGAACGCAGGAGCTCCGCGTAGACATCCGTGTCGACGGGCGTCTCCCCGATCTCCACGAAGCCGTGCTTGCCGAAGAAGTCCACTTCGAAGGTCAGGCAGAAAACTCGGCGAACACCGAGCCAGCGTGCGGTGTCCAGCAACTTCTCCAGCAGCTGGTGGCCGACGCCGTAGCCCTTCAGGCCGGGCTTGACCGCGAGAGTGCGCACTTCCGCGAGGTCTTCCCACATGACGTGCAGGGCGCCGCAGCCGACCACCTCGGCGTTGTCGTCCCGTTCCGCGACCCAGAACTCCTGGATGCTCTCGTAAAGCGTCACCATCGCTTTGTCGAGCAGGATGCGGTCGCGAACGTAGGCGTCGAGCAGCCGGCGCACGTCCGGGACATCGCTGGTGCGGGCCCGCCGGACGGTGATGGCTTTTGACATGTGGGGACGCTATCGCTCGCCCGCGTCCGGTACCGAACCGGGGTTGGGCGTAGGGGTATCCGGCGAGGTATCCGGTCCCTGCACGATGCGGATGGCGTCTCTGAGTGCCTGGCGCTGTTCCTCGCTCATCATGCCGAAGAAGGCGATGAGGGCGGCGGCGGGGTTGTCGCTCTGGGACCACGCGTCGTTCATCAGCGCGGCGGCGTAGGCGGCGCGGGTGGAGACCGCCTCATATCGATAGGCCCGGCCTTCCGCCTCGCGGCGCACCCAGCCCTTCTGATGGAGATTGTCCAAAACGGTCATCACCGTGGTGTAGGCGATCGACCGTTCCTGTTGCAGATCTTCCAGGACTTCTCGAACGGTCACCGGGCGGTTCCACTTCCACACCCGCGTCATGACCGCGTCTTCGAGTTCTCCCAAGGGGCGAGGCACGCTTCGAACGATAGTGGGGAATCCTGGACATGGCGTGCCGGAACGTGCGGGAACATGCCGGACGTGCGCTTTTGGCGCCAAACGGGCGCGGTAGGCGCGAGAGGGGAGGGCGGCCGCCTAGGGAGGAGCGGGGGCATGCGTACGACTCCCCGCGGTGGATGCGGGGAGTCGTGGGCGGGGGAGGTCAGGCCTCGGGCTGGGCGGACGGCTGACGGGCGCCCTCCGCTCGCGCGAGGGCGGCGTCGACGGCCGCGTCCTCCTTGGCCTTGTTGGCGCCGCCCTGGGTCTTCACGATCACCCTGATCACGCCGATGAAGAAGACGGCCATCACGGCCGGGGGCAGGAGCGCGGAGACGTAGTCCATGGATCCAGGGTAGCCAGGCCCCGTCAGCCGGCCGCGAGGTGGTGCCGGGACTCTGGGGCGGGCGGGGCCGGCTTGCGGCGGGGGAAGACCTCGCCCGGGGTGGGGACGGGGCGCTTGGGGGTGGCCGGCTTCCGGGCGGGCTCCTGGGCGGGTTTGCGGGCGGGCTCCCGCGGCGGGTCCTGTGCGGGCCTCTCGTCGGCCTGCCGGCCGCCGGGGAGGGCGAGGAGGAGGCGGGTGCCGGAGCTGGCGGTGGGGGCGGTGGCGTTGCCGGTGCCGGTGCCGGTGCCTCCGGCTGCGTCGGCGAGGGTGATGGTGGGGGCGGGCCTGGGGGTGCGGGCCGCGGGCAGGGTGGGCTTCGCGGTGGGCGGCTGGGGCGCGCAGCGGGCCAGGAGGGCGGCCGCGGCGGGGTTGCCGCGCAGGGCGCCGAGGGCGGCGAGGTCGTCCGCGCCCGGGCGGTGTCCGGCGGCCAGCGCCTCGTCCAGGAGCGCGAGGTAGCCGGTGGCGGTGCCGGGGAGGGCGGCGCGGTACCGGGCGAGGTCGGCCACCAGGAAGGCGCGCATTCTGGCGCTCTCCCGCATCGCCTCGTCTAGCGACTCCGCGAGGCGGAGGCAGTCCCGGGCCTCCTGGGCCGAGACGGGGCTGGGCTTGAGGGCGAGGGCGAGGGCGCGCCGGAGCACACGCAGCTCCTGAGCACCGAACGCCATGCCGCCGCGGGATCCGTAGGGCGTGGGCATGCCGTGACGATACGCGCTAATCAGACAAACTCGGCATAGGGGATGGGGTGTGGCGTGGGGGCCACTCGTATGCGGGTGCCTCCGGCGGTTGGGCGGGGGGTGCCTGCGGCGGCCTGTGCGGGTTCGTGGGTGGGGATGCCTGCGGCGGCCTGCGCGGGTTCGTGGGTGGGGATGCCTGCGGCGGCCTGTGCGGGTTCGTGGTGGGGGTGCCTGCGGCGCCGCTGCGGGTTCGGTGGGGGTGCGCGTAGCGCGATCCGTTGTGGGCTGGGACGGGGCCGCGCCGGGGGGTGTCCGTCCTCGGAACGGCGCGAAATCGGTCGGCCACAGAAGCCGGGGGCGTTGACGCGCCAACCGCTGCGGGCGGACACCCCCCGACACGACCCCTTCCCGCCGTACGCGGCTATCCCGCCGTGCAGCCTGAGCCGGCTGTCCACGCTGAGCTGCGGGCAGTCGTGCCGCTGGGGCGGCACGGGTGGGCGCAGCGGCACCCCGTCGGCGCCGGGCCGCGACACCCACCCCACTCACGCCGGGCTCGGTCTACAGGCGGGACACGTTTCGTTCGTAGACCAGGCGGAGCCCCATCAGGGTCAGCCACGGCTCGTGTTCGTCGATGACCGAGGACTCGCCCAGCACCATCGGCGCCAGCCCGCCCGTCGCGATGACCGTGACGTCGTCGGGGTCGTCCGCCAGCTCGCGGGCCATGCGGTTGACGACGCCGTCGACCTGGCCGGCGAAGCCGTAGATGATCCCGGACTGCATCGCCTCGACCGTGTTCTTGCCGATCACGCTGCGGGGCCGGGCGACCTCGATCTTGCGGAGCTGGGCGCCCTTGACGCCCAGCGCCTCGACCGAGATCTCGATGCCGGGCGCGATCACCCCGCCGACGTACTCCCCGCGCGCGCTGACCGCGTCGAAGGTCGTCGCCGTGCCGAAGTCCACGACGATCGCCGGGCCGCCGTACAGCTCGACCGCGGCGACCGCGTTGATGATGCGGTCGGCGCCGACCTCCTTGGGGTGGTCGGTGAGGATGGGGACGCCCGTCTTCACGCCCGGCTCCACGAGGACCGCGGGGACGTCGCCGTAGTAGCGGCGCGTGACCTCGCGGAGTTCGTGGAGGACGGAGGGGACCGTCGCGCAGATGGCGATGCCGTCGATGCCGTCGCCCAGCTCGTCGCCGAGGAGCGGGTGCATGCCCATCAGGCCCTGGAGGAGGACCGCCAGCTCGTCGGCGGTGCGGCGCGAGTCCGTGGAGATGCGCCAGTGCTCGACGATGTCCTCGCCGTCGAAGAGGCCCAGGACGGTGTGGGTGTTTCCTACGTCGATCGTCAGCAGCATGGGCTCTACTCCGCCGCTCGCAGGTCCAGGCCGATGTCCAGGATGCGGGAGCTGTGGGTCAGGGCTCCCACGGCCAGGTAGTCGACGCCGGTGGTGGCGTACGCCTTGGCGTTGTCGAGGGTGAGGCGGCCGGACGCCTCCAGGGCGGCCCGGCCGGCGACCAGGGCGACGGCCTCCTCGCACTCGGCGGGGGTGAAGTTGTCCAGGAGGATCAGGTCGGCGCCCGCGTCGAGGACTTCGCGCAGCTGGTGCAGGGTGTCGACCTCGACCTCGATGGGGACGTCGGGGAAGCGCTCGCGGACGGCTTCGAAGGCCGCCGCCACGCCGCCGGCCGCGACCACGTGGTTGTCCTTGACCAGCGCCGCGTCCGAGAGGGACATGCGGTGGTTGACGCCGCCGCCGCAGCGGACCGCGAACTTCTCCAGGCTGCGCAGGCCGGGGGTCGTCTTGCGGGTGTCGCGGACCTCGGCCTTCGTGCCGTCCAGGACGTCCGCCCACGCGCGCGTGGCGGTCGCGATGCCCGACAGGCGGCACAGGAGGTTCAGCGCGCTGCGTTCGGCGGTGAGGATGTCGCGGGTGCGGGTGGTGACGGAGAGGAGCTTGTCGCCTTCGTCGACGCGGTCGCCGTCCTCGACGTGGCGTTCCACCTCGAACTCGTCCGTGCAGACGACCGAGAGGACCGCCTCGGCGACCCTGAGGCCCGCCACGACGCCGGGCTCGCGGGCCGTGAAGTCGGCGGTCGCGACGGCGTCCTCGGGGATGGTCGCGACCGTCGTGACGTCCACGCCGCCCGCCAGGTCCTCCTGGATCGCCAGGTTGGCCAGGTCCTCGACCTCGATCGGGTCGAGGCCGGAGTCCAGCAGGAGCGCCGCGAGGGCCGGGTCGAGGCCGCACTCCATGTAGGTGTCTTCGTCGGTGTCCGCGCCGCAGGCGCAGCCGTCGCCGCAGCCTCCGCCGGAGGCGAGGGGAAGGTCGGGGGTGTTCACTGCTGTCACTGCTCCTGGGGACGCCGCGTCGGCTGGGGAGTGGGGATGGTCGGGGGGAATTCTGGCGTGTCCGTGGTGTGCACGGCGAGGGTGCGGTCCGGGTTCAGGCGTACGACGATGTGGCGGCGCCACGCGGTGTCGTCGCGGTCGGCGCGGTCCTCCCGCCAGTGACAGCCGCGCGTCTCCTCGCGCCGGGCCGCCGCCGCCACCAGGACGCGGGCCACGCAGAGGAGGTTGGTGGCCTCCCAGGTGTCGACGCCCGGTTCGGAGGTCTTGCCGTTCTCGTGCAGGGCGTCGCGGGCCTCGGCGTGGAGGTCGTCGAGCCGCCGCGCCGCGCGGGAGAGCGAGTCGGCCGAGCGCAGCACGCCCGCGCCCTGGGTCATGATCCGCTGGATGGCCGTCCGGGACTCGGGCGGGAGGAGGGGGTGGACGGGGTCGTCGCGGCGCGGGAGGGGGGCGGGTACGCGCGGGCGCAGGGTGCCCTCCGCGCGGGCCGCGGCGATGTGGGCGGCGATGCGCTCAGCGTAGACCAGGCCCTCCAGGAGGGAGTTGGAGGCCAGCCGGTTGGCGCCGTGCACGCCCGTGCAGGCGACCTCTCCGCACGCGTACAGGCCGGGGACCGTGGTGCGGCCCGAGGCGTCGGTGCGGACGCCGCCGGAGGCGTAGTGGGCGGCCGGGGCGACCGGGATCGGTTCGGTGACCGGGTCGATGCCGTGGGCGCGGCAGGCGGCGAGGATCGTGGGGAAGCGGTTCTCCCACATCTCGGCGCCGAAGTGGCGGGCGTCCAGGTACATGTGCTCGGCGCCCTGTTCCTGCATGCGGCGCGTGATGCCCTTGGCGACGATGTCCCGGGGGGCGAGTTCCGCCAGCTCGTGCTGTCCCACCATGAAGCGCGCGCCGTCGGCGTCCACCAGGTGGGCGCCCTCTCCGCGTACCGCCTCCGAGACCAGGGGCTGCTGGCCCTCGGCGTCCGGGCCGAGGAAGAGGACCGTGGGGTGGAACTGGACGAACTCCAGGTCGCTGACCTCGGCGCCCGCCCGGAGGGCGAGGGCCACGCCGTCGCCCGTGGAGACGGCCGGGTTCGTCGTGGCCGAGAAGACCTGGCCCATGCCGCCGGTGGCGAGGACCACGGCGGGGGCGTGGACCGCTCCCACGCCGTCGTGCTGGCCCTCGCCCATGACGTGCAGGGTGACACCGGCCGTGCGGCCTTCGGCGTCGGTGAGGAGGTCCAGGACGAGGGCGTTCTCGACGGTGCGGACGCCGCGCGCGCGGACCGCCTCGACCAGCGCGCGGGAGATCTCCGCGCCCGTGGCGTCGCCGCCGGCGTGGGCGATGCGGCGGCGGTGGTGGCCGCCCTCGCGGGTGAGGGCGAGGCCGCCCTCGGTGGACTCGTCGAAGTGCGCGCCGGTCGCGATGAGACGGCGTACGGCGTCCGGGCCCTCGGTGACCAGGAGGCGGACCGCCTCCCGGTCGCACAGGCCCGCGCCGGCGACCAGGGTGTCGTCCAGGTGCTGCTCGGGGGTGTCGCCCTCGCCGAGGGCCGCGGCGATGCCGCCCTGGGCCCAGCGGGTGGAGCCGTCGTCGAGGCGGGCCTTGGTGACGACGACCGTCCTGAGGCCCGCCGCCTCGCAGCGCAGGGCCGCGGTGAGGCCGGCGACGCCGGAGCCGACGACCACCACGTCCGCGTCCAGGGCCCAGCCGGGCGCGGGGGCGTGCAGTCGTATGCCTGTGCTGGTCACGAGGCCGCTCCGAAGGTGAGGGGTACGTTGTCGATCAGCCGGGTCGCGCCGACCCGGGCGGCGACGGCGAGGACCGCCTCGCCGGTGTGGTCGCCGCCGACCTCGGTGAAGTCGGCGGGGTCGACCAGGGCGAGGTAGTCCAGCTCCAGCGGAGGGTCGAGGCGGGCGGCGTCGTCGAGCACCAGGCGGGCGGCGGCGCGTACGGCGTCGGGGGTGCCCGGGGCCGCGTGCGAGACGGCGTGGGCGTCGGCCGCCGCGCGGGACTCGCCCAGGGCGCTGAGCGCCTCGGCCCGCGCGTGCGGGGCGGGCACCTCGCGGGCCCGGGCGCGCAGCGCCTCCTGGGCGGCGTGCCGGTCGAGGCCGGCGAAGAGGGCCCGGGAGAGGGCGAGGGCGGTGCGGCGCTCCCGGGGGGAGAGGTAGCGGTTGCGGCTGGAGAGGGCCAGGCCGTCGTCCTCGCGGACGGTGGGGACGCCGACGATCTCGACGCCGAAGTTCAGGTCGCGGACCATGCGGCGGATCAGGGCGAGCTGCTGGGCGTCCTTCTGGCCGTAGAGGGCGAGGTCCGGGCGGGTGAGGTGGAGCAGCTTGGCCACGACGGTGAGCATGCCGTCGAAGTGGCCGGGGCGGGAGGCGCCCTCCAGGCGTTCGCCCATGGGGCCGGCGGTGACGCGCACCTGGGGTTCGCCGCCCGGGTAGACCTCGTCGACGGAGGGGGCGAAGACGGCGTCGGCGCCCGCCTGCCCGGCGATCTCCAGGTCGGCGTCGAGGGTGCGCGGGTAGCGGTCGAGGTCCTCGCCGGCGCCGAACTGCAGCGGGTTGACGAAGACGGTGACGACGACCTCGCCGCTCGGGCCGACCAGGTCGCGTGCGGTGCGGATCAGCGTGGCGTGGCCCTCGTGCAGGGCGCCCATGGTCATGACGACGGCCCGGCGGCCATGCCTCTCGCGCCCGTGCAGCTCGGCGGCGGTGCGCAGCAGGACGGGCGGCGGGGTGGTGGGCGTCATCGGGCGTCTCCCTCGGGGCCGTCGGTGTCGTCGGGGCCGTCGGTGTCGGCGGGGCCGGGCTTTTCGGAGGGGCCCGGCGTCTCGGCGAGTACCCCGAGGAGGTCCTCGGCGAGTTCGGCCTTGAGCAGGCCGTGGTCCAGGGCCCGGTCGGCGGTCGCGCGGGCCATCGCGACGTAGCCGGCGACCGCCTGCGGGGCGTGTGCGCGCAGCTCCTCGATGTGGGCGGCGACCGTGCCCGCGTCCCCGCGCGCGACGGGGCCGGTGAGGGCCGCGTCGCCGGAGCGCAGGGCGTTGTCGAGGGCGGCGCCCAGCAGGGGGCCGAGCATCCGGTCGGGGGCCGCGACACCGGCCGTGCGCAGCAGCTCCATGGACTGGGCGACCAGGGTGACCAGGTGGTTGGCGCCCAGGGCGAGCGCCGCGTGGTACAGCGGGCGCCGCTCCTCGGCGATCCACTCGGGCTCGCCGCCCATCTCGATGACCAGGGCCTCGGCGGCCAGCCGCAGCTCCTCGGGGGCGGTGACGCCGAAGGAGCAGCCGGCCAGCCGCTGGACGTCCACGGGGGTGCCGGTGAAGGTCATCGCCGGGTGCAGGGCGAGCGGCAGGGCGCCGGCGCGCAGGGCGGGGTCCAGCACCTTGGCGCCGTACCGCCCGGAGGTGTGCACGAGCAGCTGGCCCGGACGCACCGACCCCGTCTCGGCGAGCCCGGTGACCAGGCCGGGCAGGGCGTCGTCGGGGACGGTCAGGAGGACCAGTTCGGCGCGCTGGAGGACTTCGGCGGGCGCCACGAGCGGCACGTCGGGCAGGAGAGCCGCGGCGCGCCGTCTGGAGGCGTCGGAGACCCCGGAGACGGCCACCGGGCGGTGCCCGGCGAGCTGGAGCGACGCGGCCAGCGCGGGGCCCACGCGTCCGGCGCCGACGACGCCTACGGTGAGCCGCGCGGGGCGGTCCTTGGGGTCTGGCTGTGGGGTTGTGTTCACGCGACGGGGGCCTTCCCGTTCCAGTCCGCTCGGGGTACCGGACGATTTCTCGTCATGTTAACGCGATTGGTTCGGGGCGCGTCCCGTCGTCCACAGGCTGTGGGTTTCCGCACGGCCGGGGACGGAAAAGCCCGGTGCCCGCGCAGGCGCCGCAGGGCATGATCCGGGGCATGAGCGATGCGGCGGGGCGGAACGAGCGGGCGGAAGAGCCGGAACAGCCGGAAGAGGCGGCACAGGGCGAGGGGACGGAGCCGCCGGGCGAGCGGGCGAGGCGGCTGCGGGAGCGGCGGGTGGCCGCCCATCGCGGGGCGCGGCGCGTCCTCGCCGGGCCGGGGTTCAGCACGAGCCTGCGCGAGCGGCTCGCCCTGCTGGACCGGGCGGACGGGCTGTACGACCTGGACGAGGCGTCCGACATGTACGGCGACGGGATCGTCGCGGCGCTGGAGGAGAAGGTCGCCGGCCTGCTCGGCACCGAGGCCGCCGCCTTCTTCCCGACCGGGACGATGGCCCAGCAGGTGGCCCTGCGCTGCTGGGCCGGCCGCACCGGCAACCCGGTGGTCGCCCTGCACGGGCTCAGCCACCCGGAGCTGCACGAGCGGGGCGCCTTCAGCCGGGTGAGCGGACTGCGCCCGGTACGGCTGACCGACGAGCCCCGGCAGCCGACGGCCGAGGAGGTGCGCGACTTCGAGGAGCCCTTCGGGGCGCTGATGCTGGAGCTTCCCCTCAGGGACGCCGGTTTCGTGCTGCCCACCTGGGAACAGCTCACCGAGACCGTCGAGGCCGCGCGGGAGCGCGACGCGGTGGTCCACTTCGACGGGGCCCGCCTGTGGGAGACCACCGTCCACTTCGGCCGGACGCCGGCCGAGATCGCGGGGCTGGCCGACAGTGTGTACGTCTCGTTCTACAAGTCCCTCAAGGGCTACGGGGGCGCCGCCCTGGCCGGCCCGCGGACGCTGGTCGAGGAGGCGAGGGCCTGGCGGCACCGGTACGGCGGCGCGGTGTTCCAGCAGTTCCCGACGGTGCTGTCGGCACTGGCCGGCCTGGAGCACGAGCTGCCCCGGCTGCCGGAGTACGTCGCCCACGCGCGCGTGGTGGCCGCCGCGCTGAGGGAGGGGTTCGCGGCGGCCGGGCTGCCCTGGGCGCGGGTGCGTCCGGAGACGCCGCACACCCACGAGTTCCAGGTCTGGCTGCCGTACGACGCCGAGGTGGTCGGCGAGGCGGCCGTCCGGCAGGGCGAGGAGACGGGGACGCTGCTCTTCTCCCGCGGCTGGCAGACCCCCGGCCCGGGGCTCGCCGTGACCGAGGTCGGGGTGGAGGCGGCGGGCCTGCGGTGGACGGCCGACGACGTCCGGGCGGCGGCGGCCGACTTCGCCGCCCGCCTGAAGGGCTGACCTCCGCCGGGCCCGCCGTCGTCAGCCGGTCGCGCGCGGGCGTGCCGAGGGCGACCGGCGGCGCAGGGCCCGGCGGAGCCGTCCCGTCGCCGGGCGGCCGGCGAGCACCGCCCGGAACCGACGGCGGTCCCGCCACGCGCGGACCACCTGGAGGTCCCGGCTGCCGGGCGCGGGCGGCACGGGCTCGCCGTGCTGCCGGGCGCGATAGGTGTCGAGGAGGTACTGCTGGGTGATGTCCATGACGGACCGCCTTCCGCAGGGGACGTAGGGGTGGGAAGTCGGGCTCCGCGGCTGCCCCGTGGCTCCACACTGCGCCTGCCGCCGGGCCCCGGTCGCGTGGATTGACGCCCGCGGTCAATCGGCGGCGGTGTTGTCGGCGGCGGGGTGCACCATGAAGGCATGAGCGTGCGCATCGACATCGCGGGGCTGCGGCCCGAGAGGGTCGCCGTCGTGCCCTCGCCCCTGGCCGAGCTGGGCATGGCGCTGCACGCCCTCTCCGAGCCGGGGCACCACCCGGGCCTCCAGGGCTGGGTGACGGGCGTGACGGCGCGGCTCGACTCGCACCTGGCCGACCGGATGTGCGAGGCCGACTTCCTGTGGCGGACGACGTTCTCGGACCTGTTCATGCCCTTCGCCGGGGTGCCGGGCGGTGGCACGCTGCCCGGGGCCACCCTCGCCGAGGACCTGGAGCTGCTCGACAAGCTCTCCGACGAGCAGTTCGTGGACGCGGCGCTGGAGTTCACCTGCGCCCTGCCCTACAGCACCAAAGGGGCCTCCGCCCTGGAGGACGCCGAGGCGCGCCGCCGTGCGCTGGACCTGGCCGCCGCGAGGGGCCCGCAGCAGCTGCGGTTCAGCGAGCGGCTGCTGGCCGACCCGCCGCGCATCCGCGACTGGCTGCGGCAGTTCGCGCAGGACTGCGACGAGGCCTTCTTCGCGGAGGCGTGGTCCCGGCTGCGCCACCAGCTCGCGGCCGACGCCCGGCACAAGACGGACCTGCTGCGCCGCAAGGGCCTGGCCGAGGCGCTGGCCGCGGTGTCCCCGGCGGTCACGCTGGACGAGGGCGCCGCGCGGATCACCGTGGACAAGCTGGGCGACGGCCGCTCGGCGACCGGGGAGGGCGGGCTGCTGCTGGTCCCGACCAGCCTGGGCTGGCCGCACCTGATGGTCCTGCACCGGCACGAGTGGCAGCCGGTGCTGCACTACCCGGTGGGCTCCCCCGAGCTGGCCTCCCCTCCGTCGGTCGAGCAGCTCACCCTCCGGATGACCGCGCTGTCCCACCCGGTGCGGATGCGGATCTGCCGCCACCTGGCCCGCAGCGCGTACACCACGAGCGAGCTGGCGCAGGCGCACGGGATGACGGCGCCCGAGATATCCCGGCACCTCGGGGTGCTGAAGAAGGCCGGTCTGATCACCACCCGCCGCCGCGGCCGGTACGTGCTGCACCAGCTCGACGTGACGGTGGTGGCCCGGCTGGGCAGCGACTTCCTGGAGGGCATACTGCGCTGATCGGCGCGGGGCGGATCAGTCGAAGCGGATGTGCCGCAGCCCCACGCCCGCCTGGCGCAGCCGGGTCCGCAGCGCGCCCTCGGTGTGGGGCTCCAGCGTCAGCCCGGCCAGCACCGCGATGCGGTCCGCCGTCTTCGGGACGGTCGTGCGGTCCGTCCACAGGTGCTCGGCGAACTCCGGCTCGCCCAGCCGCTCCAGGCAGTGGTCGAGCCGCCGTACCGCCCAGCTCTCGCGGTGCGGCCGGGCGCCCTTCCCCACGACGTACCCGAGGAGGTTCCCGACGCCGCGCTCGCGCAGCCGCCGCAGGACCGTCTCGCGCTCGGCGAGGAGGGTGAAGTGGCGGACGTCGTGGCCCAGGTCGCGCAGCCGGCCGACGGTCTCGGCGAAGCAGTCGGAGTCGGTGACCGTCATGGGCGCGATCACCACGCCGTCGTGTTCGGTGAGGGCGAGGTCGAGCACCTCCACCACGCCCTGCCGCCAGGAGGCCAGCTCCTGGAAGTCCCCGCGCAGTCCGGGCGGAAGCATCCGGTGCAGGCCGAAGCCGACGTGCTCCGGGTCGCAGATCACGCTCCCGGGCAGCCGGCGTCGTATCTCGTGCGCGGTCTGTGTCTTGCCGCCCCCGAACGGGCCGTTGATCCACAGCAGCATGCGCAGACCCTACCGACGCCCGGCCCGCGGCGGGGCGCGATCAGTCCTGCCCGTCCCGCCCGTCCCTCAGCCCTGGGTGCCGCCCGTCCCTCAGCCCTGGGTGCCGCCCGCCCGCACCAGTCCCGTCTCGTAGGCGAGGACCACCACCTGCACCCGGTCGCGCAGGCCCAGCTTGGTCAGGATGCGGCCCACGTGGGTCTTCACGGTCGCCTCGGACAGCACCAGCCGGGCCGCGATCTCCCCGTTGGACAGGCCCTGGGCGACCAGCACCATCACCTCGCGCTCCCGCTCGGTGAGCCGCTGGAGTTCCTTGTGGCGGGGCTCCTGCCCGGTGGTCGGCAGCATCGGCGCGAAGCGGTCCAGGAGCCGGCGGGTGGTCGAGGGCGCGACCACCGCGTCACCGCTGTGCACGGAACGGATCGCGGCCAGCAGCTCGCCGGGCGGCACGTCCTTGAGCATGAAGCCGGAGGCACCCGCCTTCAGCCCCGAGAAGGCGTACTCGTCGAGGTCGAAGGTGGTCAGGATCAGTACCTTCGGCGCGTTCGGGTCCACGCAGATCCGGCTGGTGGTCTCGACGCCGTCGAGCTTGGGCATGCGGACGTCCATCAGGACGACGTCCACGGCGGTCGAGCGCAGCACCTGAAGGGCCTCGACGCCGTCGCCCGCCTCCGCGACGACCTCCATGTCCGGCTGGGCGGCGAGCACCATCCGGAACCCGGTGCGCAGCAGCACCTGGTCGTCGACGAGCATTACGCGGATCGTCATCGGGGCCTCTTCCATGCGGGTCCGTGCGGGTCTTACAGGTGTCAACGCGGTACGCGCGTAAGGGCGCGGTGGTTCAGTGTGCGGGTTTCAGCGGCAGCAGCGCACTGATGCGGAATCCTCCGCCCGGCCGCGGGCCGGCGTCCAGGGTGCCGCCGACCATGCCGACCCGCTCCCGCATGCCGATCATGCCGTGGCCCTGGCCGTCGAAGCCGCCCTCCTCGTACAGCTCGTGCGGGGCGCCCTTGCCGTCGTCCTCGATGAGCAGCCCGAGCCCGTCGTCGAAGTAGACCAGCCGCACGCTGGCGCCCGCGTTGGGGCCGCCGTGCTTGCGGGTGTTGGTCAGCGCCTCCTGCACGATGCGGTACGCGGTCAGCTCCACACCGCTGGGCAGCTCGCGCGGGGTGCCCTCGACCTTGAAGTCGACGGGCAGCCCGGAGCTGCGGCACTGCTCGACGAGGTCCTCGATCTGCTGGACGTCGGGCTGCGGGACGTACTCCCCGGCCTCCTGGTGCTCGCCGGTGCGCAGCACGCCGAGCAGGCGCCGCATCTCGGCCAGGGCCTGGCGGCCGGTCGAGGAGATGGTCTCCAACGCCTTCTTCGCCTGGTCGGGGGCGGCGTCCAGGACGTAGGCGGCGCCGTCGGCCTGGACGACCATCACGGAGACGTTGTGCGCGACGACGTCGTGCAGCTCGCGCGCGATGCGGGCGCGCTCGGCGGCGACGGCGACCTTGGCCTGCGCCTCGCGCTCCTTCTCCAGCCGGGCGGCCCGCTCCTCCAGCTGCGCGAAGTAGGCGCGGCGCACGCGGATCGAGTCGCCGAGCACCCAGGCCAGGGCGAAGGGCACCGCCTGGAAGACCGTTATGGCGATGTTGGCCCCTATGCCCAGGGTCCCGTCGGCCCAGCGCAGCTGGGCGAGGGGAGCCGCGCACAGGCCCACGGCCAGCGCGGTCCGGGAGGCCCAGCGGGCGCCGGTCGCGGCGACGGTGTAGACGATCACCAGGAAGGCGAAGTCGGCCGGGAGCTGCGGGACGTCCAGCACCAGCTGCCCCGCGCCCAGGGCCAGGGCGAGCAGCAGCATCTTCTCCGGCATGCGCTGGCGCAGCGCGATCACCAGGCACAGCGGGACGGTGAAGAGGAGGAGCAGCGCCGTGCTGTCCGTGCCCTCGCTCCTCGACTGCGGCGCCGCCAGGGACACGAGCGAGATGCCGAGCAGGACGAGGGCCCAGAAACAGTCGACCCCGGTCGGGTGTCTGCGGAGGAAATCGTAGAGGCGCTGCACGTAACCCAGCGTAGGGAAGTGCGATAGGTGCAGGGGTCAACCGAAGGGCCGATCCGCAGCGCCCGCGCATACTCCGCAAGGTGGAGGCTCCGTTCCCCTGTGCCCCTAGCCTGGGTCTGTGACAGCAGGGACAAGCGGTGCCGAAGGGGCTCGCGAGGCGCATGAGGGCTGGCGGGGCTGGCGGGAGGCGACCGAGGAAGCGCTCTACGGGCCGGCCGGTTTCTACCGCGCCCGGCCCGAGGGACCGGCCGGGCATTTCCGGACGTCGGTGCACGCGTCGCCGTTGTTCGCCGGGGCGGTGGCGCGGCTGCTGTGCCGTCTCGACGAGGCGCTGGGGCGGCCCGCGTCGCTGGCCTTCGTGGACATGGCGGCCGGCCGCGGCGAGCTGGTCACCGGGGTGCTGGCGGCGCTGCCCGCCGACGTGGCCGCCCGGACCCGCGCGTACGCCGTCGAGGTGGCCGGGCGCCCGGCGGGGCTGGACCACCGGATCGAGTGGCTGGCCGAGCCGCCGGCCGGGGTGACGGGGCTGCTGTTCGCCAACGAGTGGCTGGACAACGTGCCGGTGGACGTGGCCGAGGTGGACGCCGCGGGCCTGGCCAGGCGGGTGCTCGTCCGGGACGACGGGTCCGAACGGCTCGGGGAGCCGGTGTCCGGCGCGGAGGCCGAGTGGCTGGCCCGGTGGTGGCCGCTCGGCGGCGAGGAAGGGCTGCGGGCGGAGATCGGGCTGCCCCGCGACACCGCCTGGGCGTCCGCCGTCGCGACGCTGGACGCGGGGCTCGCCGTGGCCGCCGACTACGCGCACACCCTCGGCGCCCGCCCGCCGTTCGGGACGCTCACCGGCTTCCGGGAGGGCCGTGAGACGCCGCCGGTGCCGGACGGGTCCTGCGACATCACCGCGCACGTGGCACTGGACGCGTGCGCGTCCGCCGGGAGTCGTGCTCCGGTGCACACGCCCCCGGACGCGCTGCTGCGCCCCCAGCGGGCGGCCCTGCACGCCCTCGGCCTCACCGGCGTACGCCCCCCGCTCACGCTGGCCTCCACCGACCCGGCGGCGTACGTGCGCGCCCTGGCGAGCGCCTCCGAGGCCGCCGAACTGACCGCGGCGGGCGGTCTCGGCGACTTCCTGTGGCTGCTCCAGCCGGTGGGCGCGGTGGACGCCGGCGCGCTACTTGTCGATGTCCCCGACCACGAAGAACAGTGACCCGAGGATCGCCACCATGTCCGCGACCAGCGTCCCGGGCAGCAGCTCGGTCAGCGCCTGGATGTTGTTGTACGAGGCGGACCGCAGCTTCAGCCGGTACGGCGTCTTCTCGCCCTTGCTGACGAGGTAGTAGCCGTTGATGCCGAGCGGGTTCTCGGTCCAGGCGTAGGTGTGGCCCTCGGGCGCCTTCAGCACCTTCGGAAGCCGCTGGTTGACCGGGCCGGGCGCCAGCTCGGCCAGGCGGTCCAGGCAGGCGTCGGCGAGGTCGAGGGCGTTGTGCGTCTGCTCCAGCAGGCATTCGAAGCGGGCCAGGCAGTCGCCGTCGGTGCGGGTGACGACCTTCAGGGTCTCCTGGAGTTCGCCGTAGGCCAGGTACGGCTCGTCGCGGCGCAGGTCGAAGTCGACGCCGGAGGCGCGGGCGATCGGGCCGCTGACGCCGTAGGCGTGCACGGCCTCGGGGCTCAGGGCGCCCACCCCGCGCGTGCGGCCCCGGAAGATCTCGTTGCCGAGCACCAGCTCGTCGAAGACGTCCATGCGGGAGCGCACGGCGGCGACGGCACCGCGCGCGCGTGCGGTCCAGCCCGCCGGCAGGTCTTCCTTGAGGCCGCCGACGCGGTTGAACATGTAGTGCATGCGCCCGCCGGAGACCTCCTCCATGACGTTCTGGAGGACCTCGCGCTCCCGGAAGGCGTAGAAGACCGGGGTGATGCCGCCCAGCTCCAGCGGGTACGACCCGAGGAACATCAGGTGGTTGAGCACCCGGTTCAGCTCGGCGAGCAGCGTGCGCGTCCACACCGCGCGCGTGGGGACCTCCATGCCGAGCATGCGCTCCACGGCGAGGACCACGCCCAGCTCGTTGGAGAAGGCCGACAGCCAGTCGTGGCGGTTGGCGAGCACGATGATCTGGCGGTAGTCGCGGGCCTCGAACAGCTTCTCCGCGCCGCGGTGCATGTAGCCGATCACGGGCTCCGCGCGGACGATGCGTTCGCCGTCCAGGACGAGCCGCAGACGCAGCACGCCGTGCGTGGACGGGTGCTGCGGCCCGATGTTGAGCACCATGTCGGTGCTCTCCGCGGCGCCGCCGATGCCGACCATGGTCTCCGTCGTAGGAGTCATGGACACAGTCTCCCCTACGTACGCTGGCCCCATGGAGACGGGGAGCCCGGACGACACGGGCACGGCGGGGGCGACGGAAGCGGCGCGCGCGGAGCCGGTGTGGTCCGGCCTGCCACCGGGACTGCTGCGCATGCGGCGCCTGCTGCTGGTGGTGTGGCTGGGGCTGCTCGCGCTCGCCGCGGGCCTGCTGCCCGGTCTGTTCCTGGGGCCGGCCTGGGCGTTGCTCGCGCTGCCGCCCCTGGGCCTGGCGGTGTGGGGCTGGGTGATGCTGGAACGCAACTGGCGTTCCTGGCGGTACGCCGAGCGCGCCGACGACCTGCTGATCAGCCGGGGCGTGCTGTGGCGGGAGGAGACCGTCGTCCCGTACGGGCGCATGCAGCTGGTCGAGGTGACGTCCGGTCCGGTCGAACGGCACTTCGGCCTGGCCAGCGTCCAGCTGCACACGGCCGCCGCCGCGACCGACGCGACCATCCCGGGCCTCGACCCGGCGGAGGCGGAACGGCTGCGCGACCGGCTCACCGAGCTGGGCGAGGCCCGATCGGCGGGGCTGTGACGACGCCCGGGAAGGACGAGACGGCCCGGGGCGGCGCCCCGGCCCCCGGACCGCAGGCGCCCGGCACGGCTCCGGCGGCCACCGGGACCGACGGGCCCGGCCCGCGCCCCGCGGACGGAGTCGTCGAGCGCCGGCTGCACCCGATCACACCCCTGCGGCGGGCGTGGGCGCCGGTGGCGGTGCTGGTGGGCTGGGCCGTGCACGATCCCGACCAGGCGCAGCGCCAGCTGTCCCGGCTGACCACCACCCACCTGCTGATCGGCCTCGCCGTACTGATCCCGGCCGCCGCCCTGTACGGCTTCTTGACCTGGTGGTTCACCCACTACGCAGTGACCGACACCGAGCTGCGCATCCGGACCGGGCTGCTGTTCCGCCGCACCGCCCACATCCGGCTCGAACGCGTCCAGGCGATCGACGTCACCCAGCCCCTGCTCGCCCGCGTCGCGGGGGTCGCCAAGCTCAAACTCGACGTCATAGGCACCGGCAAGAAGGACGAGCTGGCCTTCCTGGGCGCCGACGACGCCCGGGCGCTGCGGGCCGAACTGCTCGCCCGCGCGGCCGGCCTCGCCCCGGAGACCGCGCACGAGGTCGGCGAGGCGCCCTCCCGGCACCTGCTGCGCGTACCGCCGGGCGTGCTGGCCGTCTCCCTGCTGCTGACCGGCGCGACCTGGGGCACGCTGATCGCCGCCGTCCTCGTACCCACCCTGCTGTGGCTCGCCACCCACAACCTGTGGACGGTCCTGGCGACCGCCCTGCCCCTGCTGGGCGCCGCGGGCGCGAGCAGCGCGGGCCGGTTCGTCGGGGAGTACGACTGGACAGTGGCCGAGTCCCCGGACGGGCTCCGCCTCGACCACGGGCTGCTGGACCGGGCGCACGAGACGGTGCCGCCGGGCCGGGTGCAGACCGTGCGGATCGTGGAACCGCTGCTGTGGCGGCGCCGGGGCTGGGTGCGGGTGGAGCTGGACGTGGCCGGGTCGTCGAACTCCGTGCTGCTCCCGGTCGCCCCGCGCGAGATCGCGGAGTCGGTCGTGGCGCGGGTGCTGCCCGGGGTGACCGTGCCGGCGGGCCCGGCGCTGTCCCGCCCGCCGCGCCGGGCCGCACGGTGCCGGCCGCTGTGGTGGCGGGGGTACGGGCTCGCCGTCACCGACACGGTCTTCGCCGCCCGGTACGGGCTGCTGCGCCGCAGCCTGGCCCTGGTGCCGCACGCCAAGGTGCAGAGCGTCCGCCGCACCCAGGGGCCGTGGCAGCGGGCGCTGCGGCTGGCCGACGTACGGGTGGACACGGGGGCGAACAAGACGGTGACCGCGCGCCTGCGCGACGCCGACGAGGCGGCCGGGCTGCTGCGGGCCCAGGCGGAGCGCTCCCGGACCGGCCGCCGGGACGCCCTGCCGGACCGCTGGATGGCCTGAGCGCTCCCCCGGTCCGCGCGGTCAGGACACGGCGCTGCGCAGGCCCTGCACGTCGATCTGCTCCGTCTCGTCGTGGGCCGTCAGGTCGATGACCTGGCTGACGCCCTCGGACTCCGCGCCGGCCTGCTTGAAGGCGGCTTCCTCCTCCGCCTTGTGCAGGGCGAGGGCCTCCTGGCCGACCACGTCGGCGAGGTCCTCGTTCTGGACGGTCTCCAGGGCCTGGAACGGCGAGGAGTCCTCCTGGTCGTTCTTGGTGCCGAAGAAGTCGAAGCCGCCCTCGACCGCGGGGCGCCGCGCCGGGGCCGACGGTACGACGGCCACCGCGGGCGGCACCGTGAAGTGACCGGTGCCCTGTCCGGTGGGCCTGGTGGGCTGCGCGGGCCCCTCGTCGGGCCGGTCCGTCGGGGAGGCGGCGGCGGTGTGCCCGTGCCCGTCGGCCGCCTCGGGCTTCCCCTGCGCCTCGTCCTCCCGCGCGGCGCCGCCGTCCGGGACGCTCTCGGCCTCGGCGGCCCGCTCGCCGCCGCCGTTCCCGTCGTCACCGCCGCCGTCACCGGAGTCGCGCTCGCCGGAGCGGGCGTCACGGGTGGACGCGTCCCCGGCCAGGCGCGCCAGCGCCGCGTCGGCCCGCAGGAACAGACGGGAGCCCTCGGCAGAGAACACGGCGGGAACGCTCTCGGTGCCCCCGTCCGCGGTCTCCTCGACCGGCGCCTCCTCGGCCGGCGGGTCCGCGGCGGGCGTCTCCTGCGCCGGGGCGGGCCGGGCGGCGGGCAGCGCGGGCGTCTGCGGCACGGCCTCGATCTCCAGCAGCCGGCGTCCCTCCAGCGCGCTGGCCCGCTCGGTCTCGGCCGTGGCGTAGCGCCGCAGCAGGGCGGCGTGTTCGTTGCGCAGCCCGGCCAGTTCGGTGCGCTTGGCCCGCAGCCGGTGCTCCAGCTTCTGGCGCAGCTCGCGCGACTCCTCCAGGTCGGACTCCAGTTCGGCGACCCGTTCCTCGTAGCGCCATTCGTCGCTCGCCCGGGCGCGCGTCAGGTCCGCGACGCGCTTGCCCGCCTGCGCGTCCCAGTGGCGCATGACGACCGCGCCGACGACGGCCGTCACCGCGGCGGCCGCGGCCAGTGCGCGCAGGACCGTCGCTTCGCTGAACACCCAGGGCCCGAGGGCGCAGACGACGGAGACGCCTGCGATCGCCGACGGAGGAAGCAGCCTGTGCAGGGGCGGGGAATGGCGGTGACGTCCACGTGGCATGGCCAGAAACTTACCGCGCGTAGGCGTTTCATGGCGCCCCGCCCCGCAAAAACACAGCCGTCTCCGAGGTGTTCACACTCCACCGGCATTCCACAAGGCCGCCGACGGCCGAATTACCTCAAGATCATTTCAGGACCGCCCGCCGATCCGCCCGCTCAGCCACTCCAGCGTCGCCGGGATCTCCCGCCGCCAGGTATTGAAGTTGTGACCGCCGCTTTCCAGGATGATCGACGAGATCCGGGTCGGCTCGCGTTCCTTCACCAGATCGATGAACTTCACCGTGTCCCGGTAGTTCGTCTCACCGGACTTGCTGCTGCTGACCAGCAGCGAAGTGTCAGGCGCGGGAAGGTTCTTGAGGCACCACCACAGGCTGGCCCGGTTTTCCGTCTCCGCGTCCCCCTGGAAGAGATCACCCGTGGTGGGATCGGTGGGCGCGTCGTAGTACGCGGACAGCCCGGCACCCGCTCCGAACACCTCGGGATGATGCATGGCGAGCTTCAGCGCGCAGTAGCCACCGGTGGAATTGCCCACCACGCCCCAGCTGCCCCTCCCCTTCTTCACGCGATAGTGGGAACTCACCGCTTCCGGAAGGTCCTTGGCGAAGAAGGACTCCGTCTGCGGACCGCCCGGCACGTCCACGCACTCCGTGTCGCGCGGCGGCGCCACCGTCGGCCGGAGCATCACCAGGATCATCGGCCGCATCCGTCCCGCCCCGGCCAGATCGTGCGCCGTACGCGGATAGCGGAGCTTGTCCACCAGCGCCGAGGCGGTCCCCGGATAACCCGTCAGCACGACGGCCGCGGGAAACGTACGGGCGCGGTGCGCCGCCTGGAAGTACTCGGGCGGCAGATAGACGTACGCGGGTGACGCTATCCGCGTCGTACGGCCGACGACCTGGATCTCCTGCACCCGCCCGGCGACCTCCGGCCGCCCCGCGCCCGCCGGCGTCACCCGCCGCTCGCCGACGACCTTCAACGGGCCCCCGCCACCGGCGGAGTGGTCCACGACGACCCCCTGGCCGTCCTCCCGCCCGAACAGGTCGGCCCAGCTGCCGTAGAACCCGAAGGCCTGGTTGGCGGCGAGTCCCACCGCCGCGAACACCGCCACCTGGGTGGCCAACAGCAGCCCCACCCTCCCCAGCACGGCGCGCACGCTCCGCCGCCCCAGCCGCGGCCACAGCCACACCGTGCCGGCGAACAGCAGCACGCCGGACAGAACCGCCAGCGCCAGCACCTTGTCGCTCGTGAGACCCATGCGTTGCTACCTGCCCGCGCTTTCCGTGAGGCTTTCGACAGGCGGAGTGAACCTCTCCACCTGAGACACCGTCCTAGAGGGCGCAATATCGCCGGATGCCCGGAACGGGCCCGGATCCACGATCTCTCGCAGAACCACAGGTGCGATGTCTGTCAGGACAGATGAGGAAATGTCGGGCGAGGTTCCGGCCAAGCACAGCGGCCTACGACGCGTACTGCGCGGCCCCCGTCCGGAGAACGTCCCCCTCCTCGTCGGCCGGGCCTGCGCACTCGTGGGCCTGCTCGACATCGCCGCCGGCGTCTTCCCCCGCTTCCGGCACAGCCGCATGCACGCCCTCGCCGAGGTGCTCCCCGGCTCCTTCGGCCCCTTCGCCGCGGCCCTCTCCCTCAGCGCCGGCGTCCTGCTCCTCCTGCTCGCCCACGGCCTCAAGCGCCGCAAGCGCCGGGCCTGGCGAGCGGCCGTGGCCCTGCTCCCCCTCGGCGCCGTCGCCCAGTTCTCCTACCGCCACTCCCTGCTCGGCGTAGTCATCTCCCTCGCCCTGCTCGCGCCGCTCCTGCGCCACCGCGACCAGTTCGCGGCGCTCCCCGACCCGCGCAGCCGCTGGCGGGCGCTGGCCAACTTCGTCCTCATGTCCGCCGGCTCCCTCACCCTCGGACTGCTGGTGGTCAACGCCCACCCGCACCGCATGATCGGCGATCCGAGCCTGGCCGACCGCATCACACACGTCCTGTACGGCCTCTTCGGCGTCGAGGGCCCGGTCGACTACCGCGGCAACACCTCCTGGACGGTCGCCTTCTCCCTCGGCGCCCTCGGCCTGCTGACCGCCGTCACCACCGTCTACCTGGCCTTCCGCCCCGAGCACCCGGCGGCCCGTCTCACCGAGGACGACGAGACCCGGCTGCGCGCCCTGCTCGCCCGGCACGGCGGCCGGGACTCCCTCGGCCACTTCGCACTCCGCCGCGACAAGGCCGTCGTCTTCTCCCCCAGCGGCAAGGCCGCCGTCACCTACCGCGTCGTCTCCGGCGTGATGCTGGCCAGCGGGGACCCGATCGGTGACGTGGAGGCGTGGCCGGGCGCCATCGAACGCTTCATGGACGAGGCCCGCGCCCACTCCTGGACCCCGGCCGTCATGGGCTGCTCCGAGACCGGCGGCGAGGTCTGGACCCGCGAGACCGGGCTCGACGCCCTCGAACTCGGCGACGAGGCGGTGGTGGACGTAGCGGATTTCTCCCTGGCCGGCCGCGCGATGCGCAACGTGCGCCAGATGGTCAAGCGCATCGAGCGCGCCGGTTACGAGACCCGCGTACGGCGCGTGGCTGACCTCTCCGACGCGGAACTGGACCGGGTCCGCCGCGCCGCCGACGCGTGGCGCGGCACGGACACCGAGCGCGGCTTCTCCATGGCCCTGGGCCGCATCGGCGACCCTTCCGACGGGGACTGCCTGATAGCGACGGCCCACAAGCAGGACCCCGAACCCGGCGAGTTCGGCGACCTCAAGGCGATCCTGCACTTCGTGCCGTGGGGCACCGACGGGGTGTCCCTCGACCTGATGCGCCGCGACCGCGCGGCCGACCCCGGCATGAACGAACTCCTGATCGTGGCCGCGCTCCAGGCCGCGCCGCGGCTGGGCATCGCCCGCGTGTCCCTGAACTTCGCGATGTTCCGCGCGGCGCTGGCGCGCGGCGAGAAGATCGGGGCGGGCCCGGTGCTCCGTGTCTGGCGGGGGCTGCTGGTGTTCCTCTCCCGCTGGTTCCAGATCGAGTCGCTGTACAAGTTCAACGCCAAGTTCCGTCCCCGCTGGGAACCGCGCTTCGTCGTCTACCGCGCCTCGGCGGACCTGCCCCGCATCGGCTTCGCCGCGATGCAGGCCGAGGGCTTCGTCACGCTGACGCTCCCGCGCTTCCTGCGCCGGGGGGCACCGGCACGGCGACCGTGCGCGCACGGGGTGTCGGAGCGGGGGGCGAGAGCGGCGTAGCGGCGGGCTCCCCGCCCGGCACCTGCTTCGCGCCCGGCGCGGGTGCGGGCGCGGGGGTGGGTGCGCAGCCCGGCGCCGACGGGGTGCCGCTGCGCCCACCCGTGCCGCCCCAGCGGCACGACTGCCCGCAGCTCAGGTGGCATGGCGGGGTAGCCGCGTACGGCGGGAAGGGGACGTGTCGGGGGGTGTCCGCCCGCAGCGGTTGGCGCGTCCGCGCCGTTCAGATCTGTGGCCGACCGATTCCGCGCCGTTCCGAGGACGGACACCCCCCGGCGCGGCCCCGCCCCCCAGACAACCGAACGCGCTACGCGCACCCCCACCGAACCCGCACCGGCGCCGCAGGCACCCCCACCCCGAACCCGCACAGGCCGCCGCAGGCACCCCACCCACACACCCGCACAGGCCGCCGCAAGCATCCCCGCACCACCGCCGGAGGCACCCGCAGACATCCCCGCCCATGGGCCTACGCTGAACACATGAGCAAGCAGACCGCCCGCCGCCACCTCGCGGGACTGACCGCATGGGACCGCTGCGCGGTCATGGGGGTCGTGAACGTGACCCCCGACTCCTTCTCCGACGGCGGCCGCTTCTTCGACACCACGGCCGCCATCAAGCACGGCCTCGACCTGGTGGCCGAAGGCGCCGACCTCGTGGACGTCGGCGGCGAGTCCACCCGCCCCGGCGCGACCCGCGTCGACGAGGACGAGGAGCTGCGCCGCGTCGTCCCCGTCGTGCGCGGACTGGCCTCCGAGGGCGTCACCATCTCCGTCGACACCATGCGCGCCTCCGTCGCCGAACAGGCCCTCGCCGCCGGCGCCGCCCTGGTCAACGACGTCAGCGGCGGCCTCGCCGACCCCCGCATGATCCCCGTCGTCGCCGACGCCGGCGCCCCCTTCGTCGTCATGCACTGGCGCGGCCTCCTGGAGGGCGGCAACGTCAAGGGCACCTACACCGACGTCGTCACCGAGGTCGTCGACGAACTCCACGCGCGCGTGGAGGCCGTCCTGGCGGGCGGCGTCTCCCCCGAGCGCATCGTCGTCGACCCCGGCCTCGGCTTCTCCAAGGACGCCGAGCACGACCTCGTCCTCCTCGCCCACCTCGACCGTCTGCACGCCCTCGGCCACCCCCTCCTCGTCGCCGCCTCCCGCAAGCGCTTCCTCGGCCGGGTCCTCGCCGGCCCCGACGCCACCCCGCCCCCCGCCCGGGAGCGCGACGCGGCCACCGCCGCCGTCTCCGCCCTCGCCGCGCACGCCGGCGCATGGGCCGTACGCGTGCACGAGGTCCGCGCCACCGCCGACGCCGTACGGGTCGCCCGCGCCGTCGAAGGAGCCCGGTGAACGCCCCGCACACCGACGTCGAGCAGGTGGAGGCGGCCAACACCGCCTTCTACGAGGCGGTGGAGCAGGGTGACTTCGAGAAGGTCTCCGAGTTCTGGCTCACCCCCTCCGACCTGGGCGTCGACGAGTCGTACCACGACCCGGCCGACGTCGGCGTCGTCTCCTGTGTGCACCCCGGCTGGCCGGTCCTCACCGGCCGCGGCGAGGTCCTGCGCTCCTACGCCCTGATCATGGCGAACACCGACTACATCCAGTTCTTCCTCACCGACGTGCACATCTCCGTGACCGGCGACACCGCCCTGGTGACCTGCACCGAGAACATCCTCAGCGGCGGCCCCGCCCCCGAGGGCGACGACGAGCTGGGCCCGCTCGTCGGCCAGCTCGTCGTCGCCACCAACACGTACCGGCGCACGCCCTCCGGCTGGAAACTCTGGTCGCACCACGCCTCACCGGTGCTCGCCGAGACCGAGGGCGAGGAGGGCGAGGACCCCACCCCCTGACCCGCCCGAACCAAGAAGTGGTTGGAATCACGGACCGCCGGGTAGGGGCGGCTACCGAGCCGTGATCGACCGGGGCCGCCAGGGCAAACGCTGGATGAAACCTCCCGGTGCCCGCCCGCCGCCGCACACCCCGTGGCCCGGCGCTGTCGGTGTCCACGGGTAGATTCGACTGAGGCCGCCGTTCCGCCCGCACGCGGCGCGGCCGGCCGAGACCGACGACTGCAGGAGTGATTCGCGTGGATCGTGTCGCGCTGCGCGGCCTGAAGGCCCGCGGGCACCACGGTGTGTTCCCCAAGGAGCGCGAGGACGGCCAGACCTTCCTCGTGGACATCGTCCTGGGCCTGGACACCCGGCCGGCCGCGGCCGACGACGACCTGGCGAAGACCGTGCACTACGGCATCGTCGCCGAGGAGGTCGTGGCCGTCGTCGAGGGTGAGCCCGTCAACCTCGTCGAGACGCTCGCCGAGCGCATCGCCCAGGTCTGTCTGAAGCACGAAGGGGTCGAGGAGGTCGAGGTCTGCGTCCACAAGCCGGACGCGCCGATCACCGTCCCCTTCGACGACGTGACCGTCACCATCATCCGGAGCCGTGTATGAGCGTCCCCTTCGCCGAGGGTCCCAGCGACCCGACCGTACAGCCGGTGCCCGCCTCGGTCATCGAGCAGGTGGACGCGGCCGACACCACGCTGTCCAACCCCAAGCGCGCCGTGGTCGCCCTCGGCGCCAACCTCGGCAACCGGCTGGAGACCCTCCAGGGCGCCATCGACGCCCTGGAGGACACCCCGGGCGTCCGCGTCAAAGGGGTCTCGCCGGTCTACGAGACGGAGCCCTGGGGCGTGGCCCCGGACAGCCAGCCCTCGTACTTCAACGCGGTCGTGATCCTCAAGACCACCCTGCCCCCGTCCTCCCTGCTGGAGCGGGCGCACGCGGTCGAGGAGGCGTTCCACCGCGTCCGCGACGAGCGCTGGGGCCCGCGCACCCTGGACGTCGACATCGTCGCCTACGCGGACGTCGTCTCCGACGACCCGCACCTCACCCTCCCGCATCCGCGGGCCCACGAGCGCGCCTTCGTCCTCGCCCCCTGGCACGACGTGGACCCCGACGCCCAGCTGCCCGGGCACGGCCCGGTCGCCGGTCTCCTGGAGGCCGTCACCCGTGACGGCGTCGCGCCCCGCGCCGACCTGGAACTCAGGCTGCCCGAGTAGTCGTTAAGGTCGACGAGGTCAGGACGACCACGCTGGGGAACCGAAGGGACACCGGGACACCGTGAAAGAGCTGCGCATCAGGGTGCTGGCCGGTGTGTTCTTCGTCGCCGGAATCCTGTCCTGGGCGGGCGCCCGCCTGTGGAACTCGGTCGGGAGCCTGCCGAGCGTCCCCCTGGCCGCCCCCGTCGTCCTCGCGCTGATCGCGGTGATCCTGCTGGCCACCGCGCTCTCGCTGCGGGCCCGTCTGAAGGCCCAGCGGGAGCGGGTGCCGGGCGCCAAGGGCGTCGACCCGATGATGGCGGCCCGCGCGGTCGTCTTCGGCCAGGCCAGTGCCCTGGTGGCCGCCCTGGTCGCCGGGATGTACGGCGGCACCGGCGTCTTCCTGCTCGAATATCTCGACGTCCCGGCCCGCCGCGATCAGGCCGTCTACGCCGGCTTCTCGGTCGTGGCGGGCATCGGCGTGATAGCGGCCGCCCTCTTCCTGGAGCGCGTCTGCCGCCTCCCGGAGGACGAGGACGACGACCACCCGGGCACGGCCGCGGCGGCCTGAGGCGCCCCGCGCACACCGCCGCCCGCGACTCCGGGCAAGCCGAGCCGGTGTCAGCGAGCCATGATCAGGCTCATCGCCTCGTTGCGCGTGGCGAGGTCGCGCAGCTGCCCCCGCACCGCCGAGGTGATGGTCTTCGCGCCGGGCTTGCGGATGCCGCGCATCGACATGCACATGTGCTCGCACTCCACCACGACGATCACGCCCCTCGGCTCGAGGATCTCCATCAGCGAGTCGGCGATCTGCGTGGTGAGACGTTCCTGCACCTGCGGGCGGCGGGCGTAGACGTCCACCAGACGGGCCAGCTTGGACAGCCCGGTGATCTTGCCGTTGTTCGACGGGATGTAACCGACGTGCGCGACCCCGCGGAACGGGACGAGGTGGTGCTCGCAGGTGCTGAACACCTCGATGTCCTTCACCAGCACCATCTCGTCGTGCCCGAGGTCGAACGTCGTCGTCAGCACGTCCTCGGGCTGCTGCCACAGCCCCGCGAATATCTCCTTGTACGCCCGCGCCACCCGTGCCGGCGTCTCCTTCAGCCCTTCGCGGTCCGGGTCCTCGCCGACCGCGATCAGCAGTTCGCGTACGGCGTTCTCGGCCCGCTTCTCGTCGAACTCGCCGATCTGGCCCTCGCCGTCCAGCGTCACGGGGTCGGTCATCTGGTGCCTCGTTCCTGATCCTCTACTGCGGTCGGCATACGGGAATGCCGCGCCCCCCAAGGCTAGAACCTGGGGGGCGCGGCATGCATTCCGGCCCTGGTGGGGCCGCAGGGAGGGCCGGATCAGCTCTCCGGACGGTCCTCCGGGGCCCGCTCCGGGGCCGGGGCGGGCTCCGCCGTAGTGCTCTTGGCGGTGGAGATCGCCGCCGTGGCGCCGTTGGCTCCGTTCGTCAGGGCCAGCTCCTTGGGGGAGAGCACCGGCGGACGGGTCGACGGCGTGCGGCGCGAGGAGCCGGTCCAGGCGGGCCGGGAGGGACGCTTGACGATCTGCGAGAAGATCTCCGCGATCTCCTCCTTGCCCAGCGTCTCCTTCTCCAGCAGCGCGAGGACGAGGTTGTCGAGGACGTCGCGGTTCTCGACCAGGATCTCCCAGGCCTCGTTGTGCGCCGTCTCGATGAGCTTCTTGACCTCCTCGTCGACCAGCGCGGCGACCTCTTCCGAGTAGTCGCGCTGGTGGGCCATCTCACGGCCGAGGAAGGGCTCGGTGTTGTCGCCGCCGAACTTGATGGCGCCGAGGCGCTCGGTCATGCCGTACTGCGTGACCATCGCGCGGGCCAGGCCGGTGGCCTTCTCGATGTCGTTGGCGGCACCGGTCGTCGGGTCGTGGAAGACCAGCTCCTCGGCCGCGCGCCCGCCCAGCATGTAGGCGAGCTGGTCGAGCATCTCGTTGCGCGTGGTCGAGTACTTGTCCTCGTCCGGGAGCACCATCGTGTAGCCGAGGGCGCGCCCGCGGGACAGGATGGTGATCTTGTGGACCGGGTCGGAGTTCGGTGAGGCCGCCGCGACCAGGGCGTGACCGCCCTCGTGGTACGCGGTGATCTTCTTCTCCTTGTCCGACATGATCCGGGTCCGCTTCTGCGGGCCCGCGACCACACGGTCGATCGCCTCGTCCAGCATGTGGTTGTCGATCAGCTTCTGGTCGCTGCGGGCCGTCAGCAGGGCGGCCTCGTTCAGCACGTTGGCGAGATCGGCACCGGTCATGCCGGGCGTACGGCGGGCGACGGCCGAGAGGTCGACGTCCGGGGCGACCGGCTTGCCCTTCTGGTGGACCTTGAGGATCTCCAGCCGGCCCTGCATGTCCGGGCGGTCGACGGCGATCTGGCGGTCGAAGCGGCCGGGGCGCAGCAGCGCCGGGTCGAGGATGTCGGGCCGGTTCGTCGCGGCGATGAGGATCACGCCGCCCTTGACGTCGAAGCCGTCCATCTCGACGAGGAGCTGGTTCAGGGTCTGCTCGCGCTCGTCGTGACCGCCGCCGAGGCCGGCGCCGCGGTGGCGGCCGACCGCGTCGATCTCGTCGACGAAGACGATCGCCGGGGCGTTCGCCTTGGCCTGCTCGAACAGGTCACGGACTCGGGAGGCACCGACACCGACGAACATCTCGACGAAGTCGGAACCGGAGATCGAGTAGAACGGCACGCCCGCCTCGCCCGCGACGGCGCGCGCGAGCAGCGTCTTGCCGGTACCGGGCGGGCCGTACAGCAGCACACCCTTGGGGATCTTGGCGCCGACGGCCTGGAACTTGGCCGGCTCCTGGAGGAACTCCTTGATCTCGTGGAGCTCCTCGACGGCCTCGTCCGAACCGGCGACGTCCGAGAACGTCGTCTTCGGGGTGTCCTTGGTGATGAGCTTCGCCTTGGACTTGCCGAAGTTCATGACCCGGGAGCCGCCGCCCTGCATCTGATTCATCAGGAACAGGAAGACGACCACGATCAGGACGAACGGCAGCAGCGAGAGCAGGATCCCGACGAACGGGTTCTGCTTCGACGGCGACACGGTGTAGCCGTCGGGGATCTGCTTGTCCTGGTACTTGTTCTGCAGGGTGCCGGCGAGGGTCTCGCCCTGGTCGCCGATGTAGCTCGCCTGGATCTTCGAGCTGCCCTCGACCTTCTGGCCGTCCTTGAGCTGAACCTGGATCTTCTGCTCGTCGCCGGTGGTCAGCTTGGCCGACTCGACCCTGTTCTCGTTGATCGCCTGGACGACCTGGCCCGTGTCCACCGTCTTGTAGCCGCCGGACGAGCCGACGACCTGCATCAACACGACCACGGCAAGGACGGCCAGCACGATCCACATGATTGGCCCACGGAAGTATCGCTTCACGTCCATCCACACGGAGCGGTGGCGCCCCGTCCCTCCTGCCATAGTGAGTTTGATAAGACAGTTCTTCTGACGGTACCCCAGCGGGGCGGCCTCCAGCCGCACGGGACCGCTGACGTCACGTCTGCATGCTCCAACGGCGCGGGGGCCTCCGGGGTTCCCGGCCGTCCCCCGAAACGCCGCGGAGCGCGCTACGGGGCCGTGTCAGCCGCCGTAGACGTGGGGCGCGAGCGTACCGACGAACGGCAGGTTGCGGTACTTCTCGGCGTAGTCGAGGCCGTAGCCGACGACGAACTCGTTGGGGATGTCGAAACCGACCCACTCCACGTCGATGGCGACCTTCGCGGCGTCGGGCTTGCGCAGCAGCGTGCACACCTTGAGGGAGGCGGGCTCGCGCGAGCCGAGGTTGGAGATCAGCCAGGACAGGGTCAGGCCGGAGTCGATGATGTCCTCGACGATCAGGACGTGCTTGCCCTTGATGTCGGTGTCGAGGTCCTTGAGGATCCGCACCACGCCGGAGGACTGGGTGCCCGCGCCGTACGAGGACACCGCCATCCAGTCCATCGTGACGGGGGTGGACAGCGTGCGCGCCAGGTCGGCCATGACCATCACGGCGCCCTTGAGCACGCCGACGATGAGCAGGTCCTTGCCCGCGTACTCCGCGTCGATCTTCGCGGCCAGCTCGGCCAGCTTCGCGTCGATCTCTTCCTTGGTGATGAGTACCTTCTCGAGGTCGGCACCCATGTCGTTCGCGTCCACCCGCATCACTTTCGGTCGTCCCACCGGCCACTCCGGAGCGCCCCGGCGATCCGTGCGCGGATCGGTGGGAGGGTCCGGATTCAGCCTTGCCGAATCACCAGTCTGCCACCCTGGCGCCGGGCGACGACTTTGCCGGGGAGGTTGATGGCCCCCTGACCGCGCCAGCCGGTGATCAGCCGGTCGACTTCCTCGATGTGGCGGGCGAACAACGCGCCCGCGGGAGCACCGGCCTCGATGGCGGCACGGCGCAGGATGCGGCGGCGTACGGCGGGCGGCAGGGCGTAGAGCTTGGCGCACTCCAGTACGCCGGAGGCGTCACGGACGCCGGCCTCGGCCTGGCGGGCCCAGGTGTCGAGGGCGTCGGCGTCGTCCCGGGAGAGCTGGGCCGTACGGGCGAGGGCTTCGACTACGCCCTTGCCGAGCGCCTTCTCCAGGGCGGGCAGGCCCTCGTGGCGCAGCCGGGAGCGGGTGTAGGCGGGGTCGGCGTTGTGCGGGTCGTCCCAGACGGGCAGGGACTGGACCATGCAGGCCTTGCGGGCGGTCTGCCGGTCGACCTGGAGGAAAGGCCGCCGGTAACGGCCGCCGGCCCCCGAGACCGCGGCCATGCCCGACAGGGAGCGGATGCCGGAGCCGCGGGCGAGGCCCAGCAGGACGGTCTCGGCCTGGTCGTCGCGGGTGTGGCCGAGCAGGACGGCGGCGGCCCCGTGCCGGGCGGCGGCGGCGTCCAGCGCGGCGTAGCGCGCGTCGCGGGCGGCGGCTTCGGGCCCGCCTTCGCGGCCGACGGTCACGGCGGTGGCCTCGACGGGGTCCAGGCCGAGTTCGCGCAGGCGCAGGACGACCTCTTCGGCGCGCAGGTCGGAGCCGCTCTGCAGGCCGTGGTCGACGGTGACGCCGCCGGCCCGGATGCCGAGGCGGGGGGCCTCGAAGGCGAGGGCGGAGGCGAGCGCCATGGAGTCGGCGCCGCCGGAGCAGGCCACCAGCACGAGCGGCGCGGGCGGGCGCTCGGGCAGGCGCTCGGCGGCCGTCGCGGCGGGAACGCCGGCCGTGGTGTTCAGTTCGGTGAGGATGTCGTGGAGGACGCGGCGGACCGCCAGGCGTATCGCCGCGACCGCAGGATGGGGACCCATGTCCGGTGCCCTTCATGAAGTTGTCGGGGGGTGAGCCCGAGTTCGGTCACGCAGAGTGTGTAGATGGTGACAGAAGCGGGCCGTTCCCCGAGCATCGCACGCCTGTCGAGGGCCCACGGTCCCTCGGACGGGTGATTGGAGGGGCGTTCGACTGCCGTCGGCCGGATTCGTTCACGCCCGATCCGCGGGGCTCACGACTCCGTCTTGCGGTGCACCCGCGCGATCCAGTCCGCCGGTTTGGAGATCTCCGACTTGGTCGGGAGGGTGTTGGGCGAGGTCCAGACGCGGTTGAAGCCGTCCATGCCGCACTCCTCGACGACGGCCCGCACGAAGCGCTCGCCGTCCCGGTACTGGCGCAGCTTGGCGTCCAGGCCGAGCAGCTTGCGCAGCGCCAGATCGAGGCGGGAGGCGCCCTTGGCGCGGCGCTGCTGGAACTTCTCGCGGATCTCCCCGACGCTCGGCACGACGGACGGCCCGACGCCGTCCATCACGAAGTCGGCGTGCCCCTCCAGGAGCGACATCACGGCGGTGAGCCGGCCGAGGACCTCGCGCTGGGCCGGGGTCTGCACCAGCTCGACCAGCGACCGGCCGCCGTCGTCCTCCTCGCCCTCGGGGCGTCCCCCGGCGAGGGTCTGGGCGGCCTCGCGGACCCGCTCCAGCACGGTCATGGGGTCGACGTCGGTCTCCGCGAGGAACGACTGGATCTCGCCCTCCAGGTGGTCGCGCAGCCAGGGCACGGCCGTGAACTGGGTGCGGTGCGTCTCCTCGTGCAGGCACACCCAGAGGCGGAAGTCGTGGGGGTCGACGTCGAGTTCGCGCTCGACGTGCACGATGTTCGGCGCGACGAGGAGGAGCCGGCCGCCGCCGTGGGCGCCTGCGGGCAGCTCGCGGGTGGCCGGAGCGAAGGTCTCGTACTGGCCGAGGACCCGGGAGGACAGGAACGACAGCAGCATGCCCAGCTCCACGCCGGTGACCTTGCCGCCGACGGCGCCGAGGACCGCGTTGCCCGCGCCGCCGCCGCGGCGCTCCTCCATCTTCTCCAGCAGCGGCTTGAGGATCTCCCGGAAGCCGGCGACGTTCGCCCGGACCCAGCCGGGGCGGTCGACGACGAGGACGGGGGTGTCGTGGGTCTCCTCGGTGGCCAGGCGGGTGAAGCCGCGGACGTGCTCCTCCGAGGACTTGGCGTGGCGGCGGAGTTCCGCGACGACGGCCCTGGCCTCGTCGCGGCTCACCTCGGGGCCCGGCCGTACGAGCCGGGTCGCGGTGGCCACCGCGAGATTCCAGTCGACCATGCCGGAAGATGCGCCGATGCTCGTCATTCCTCAACCGTACGTGAGCGCTGCCGCTGGGGGCAGGCTGTGGCGGGCGGTGGGGTGGAGGGCCGGGCGGCGGCCGGCGGTGGCGCGCGGCGGGGAGGGGTCCGCGGCCCGGCGGTGGCGCGCGGCGGGGACGGGGGCGCGGCCCGGCGGTGGCGCGCGGCTACGGCGCCGAGGACGCCAAGGTCGTGGCCAGTCTGTCCAGGGCCGTCTGGGCCTCCCACGCGTTCGTCGTGTCCGAGGCCAGGAAGGCGAAGCCCAGGAGGCGCCCGTCGGGGGTGGCCACCGTGCCGGCGAGGGTGTTGACGCCGGTCAGGGTGCCGGTCTTGGCGCGTACGACGCCGGCCGCGCCATCCGTGTAGCGGCCGCTGAGCGTGCCGGTGAAGCCGGCGACGGGCAGGCCGGTGAGGACCGGGCGCAGCTCCGGCCGGGCCGGGTCGGCGGCCTCGGCGAGCAGCGCGGTGAGCAGGCCGGCGGTGATGCGGTCGGTGCGGTCCAGGCCGCTGCCGTCGTGGAAACGGGCGCCGCGCACGGGCAGGCCCAGCTGCTTCAGGCGGGCCGTGATCGCCGCCGCGACGCCCTCGAAGTCGGCGGGCTCTCCGCTCGCCACGGCGGTGTGGCGGGCCAGGGCCTCGGCGAGGTCGTTGTCGCTGTGGGTCAGCATGCGCTCGACCAGCGCCCACAGCGGGGGTGAGGAGACCGTGGCGAGGGTGTCCGCGCGGTCGGTGGCCTTGGAGGGGCCGGGGGCCGAAGCGGTGACGCCGTGCTGTTCCAGGAACCCGGCGAAGGCGCGGGCGGCGTCGGCGGCCGGGTCCGGCACGCGCGGGGCGGGGCCGGCGGTGGAGTCGTCCGTGCGGCCCTCGTCGGCCATCAGGGCGGTGACGGGGGCGAGGTTCTCGTTGACCCCGATCGGGTGCGCCTCGTCGCCGGCGTAGAGCGTGGTGTCGTACGACAGCGTCACCCGGCGCACGTCCCGCTTCTTCAGGGCGGTGGCGGTCCTCTCGGCGAGGGTGCGCAGGCTCGCGAGGCCCTGGGCGTCCTCTCGGGCGGTGAGGGTGGGGTCGCCGCCGCCGACCAGGACGAGTTCCCCGGTGTCGGCCTCCAGGGCCGTGCGGGTGGTGAGGCGGTGGTCGGGGCCGAGGGCGGTGAGCGCGGCGACGGCGGTGGCGACCTTGGTGGTGGAGGCGGGGGTGAGGGCCGCGTCGGCGTCGAGGGCGTGCAGGCGCTTGCCGGTGGTGAGGTCGACGACGGCCGCCCCGCGGGTGCCGCCGAGCGCCGGGTCGTCCAGGAGGGGGCCGAGGAGGTCGGCCAGGGCGGTGCCGCCGGGCGCGGCGTCGGCTCCCCTCGGGACCCCGCCGTCGGTGCCGCCCAGGCCGGTGAGGACGGACGGGGCGCTGGGTGCCGGGCGGGGCGAACCGGCCGCCGCGCCGGAGCCGCCCGGTCCGCCGTGATCTGCGCCACCCGTGTGCTCCAGTGCGACGGCCCGGTCCCGCTCGGCCGTACGCTGACCCGTGGAGTCCCAGGGTCCGGCGGCGGTCACCGCACCGGCGGCGAGCGCCAGTCCGGCCGTGGCGGCACCGGCGGTGTACTGCCAGGTCTTCGGCCGGGTGACCCGGTCGAGCCGCGGCGCCGTGGCCCGTGCGAACCGTGCGACCCGCGGTCGGACGGCCCGCGCGGCGCGTGCGAGACGCGGTCGGACGGCACCCGCGGCCCGCGCCACACGCGGTCCCGCGGCCCGCCAAGGCCTCAGCTCCGGCACCGTCACCAGCCCCTTTCGCGATCACACACCTGCGTGAGGGACACTTAACCACCAGAACTATGTGCTGATCATGGAGGAGCGTCCGGTGGAGTTCGACGTCACGATCGAGATCCCGAAGGGTTCGCGGAACAAGTACGAGGTGGACCACGAGACCGGTCGTATCCGCCTGGACCGCCGCCTGTTCACCTCGACCGCCTACCCGACCGACTACGGCTTCGTCGAGAACACCCTCGGCGAGGACGGCGACCCGCTGGACGCGCTGGTCATCCTGGACGAGCCGACGTTCCCGGGCTGCCTGATCCGCTGCCGCGCGATCGGCATGTTCCGGATGACGGACGAGGCCGGCGGCGACGACAAGCTGCTGTGCGTCCCGTCGACCGACCCGCGTGTGGAGCACCTGCGTGACATCCACCACGTCTCGGAGTTCGACCGTCTGGAGATCCAGCACTTCTTCGAGGTCTACAAGGACCTGGAGCCCGGCAAGTCCGTCGAGGGCGCCAACTGGGTCGGCCGCACCGACGCCGAGGCCGAGATCGAGCGCTCCTACAAGCGTTTCAAGGAGCAGGGCGGCCACTGAGCACGCCTCCTGAGTCCCGAACGTGAACGGGCCGCACGCGCACGCGTGCGGCCCGTTCACGTTTGGGTGCGCATACTGAGGGCTACAGGAGGGTGTGTCGTACGAGGGCTCAGGGAGCGTTGCGCAGGTGACGGAGGCGGAGGACCGCAAGCCGCAGTCGGACGAGGCGCGCAGTGCCTTCCGGCCGCCCAGCGGGGTCGCGGCGTCGATCGACGGTGAGTCGTCGACGACGTCCGAGTTCGAGATCCCGCAGGGCCTGGCGGTCCCCCGGAGCACCGGCTCGGAGTCCGAGACGACCTCGGAGTTCGCACTGCCCGAGGGGCTGGACGCGCCGACGGGGGCGCCCGCGGAGACCGAGGGTTCGGCGTTCAGCATGCCGAGCACGCACCACGCGTGGTCGCCGGCCGCCTTCACCCCGGCGAGCGGCTTCCCGGCGGTGAACCTGACGGACGTGCCCTGGCAGGACCGGATGCGCGCCATGCTGCGCATGCCGGTGGCCGACCGGCCCGCGCCCGAACCCTCCCAGAAGCACGACGACGACACCGGCCCCGCCGTGCCGCGCGTGCTCGACCTGACGCTGCGCATCGGGGAGCTGCTGCTGGCGGGCGGCGAGGGCGCCGAGGACGTGGAGGCGGCGATGTTCGCGGTCTGCCGCTCCTACGGCCTGGACCGCTGCGAGCCGAACGTCACCTTCACCCTGCTGTCGATCTCCCACCAGCCGTCCCTGGTCGAGGACCCGGTGACGGCCTCGCGGACGGTACGCCGCCGGGGCACCGACTACACCCGGCTCGCGGCCGTGTTCCATCTGGTGGACGACCTCAGCGACCCGGACACGCACATCTCCCTGGAGGAGGCGTACCGGCGCCTCGCGGAGATCCGCCGCAACCGGCATCCGTACCCCACCTGGGTGCTGACCACGGCCAGCGGCCTGCTGGCGGGCGCGGCGTCGGTGCTGGTCGGCGGCGGTCTGACGGTGTTCGTCGCGGCCATGCTGGGCTCGATGCTGGGCGACCGGCTCGCCTGGCTCTGCGCCGGGCGCGGGCTGCCGGAGTTCTACCAGTTCGCGGTGGCCGCCATGCCGCCGGCCGCGATGGGGATCGTGCTCACGCTGATCCACGTCGACGTGAAGGCGTCGGCGGTGATCACCGGTGGTCTCTTCGCGCTGCTGCCCGGGCGGGCGCTGGTCGCCGGGGTGCAGGACGGCCTGACCGGCTTCTACATCACCGCCGCGGCACGCCTGCTGGAGGTCATGTACTTCTTCGTCAGCATCGTCGCCGGGGTGCTGGTGGTGCTGTACTTCGGCGTCCAGCTGGGCGCCGAACTGAACCCGGACGCCCAGCTGGGCACCGGCGACGAGCCGCTCGTGCAGATCGGCGCGTCGATGCTGCTGTCGCTGGCCTTCGCGATCCTGCTCCAGCAGGAACGGTCCACCGTGCTGGCGGTGACCCTGAACGGGGGTGTCGCCTGGAGCGTGTACGGCGCCATGCACCTCGTCGGCGACATCTCGCCGGTGGCCTCCACGGCCGCCGCGGCGGGGCTGGTGGGGCTCTTCGGGCAGCTGATGTCCCGGTACCGGTTCGCGTCGGCGCTGCCGTACACGACCGCGGCGATCGGGCCGCTGCTGCCCGGTTCGGCGACGTACTTCGGCCTGCTGGCGATCGCGCAGAGCGAGGTCGACCGGGGGCTGGTGTACCTGTCGACGGCGGTGGCCCTCGCCATGGCCATCGCCATCGGGGTGAATCTCGGTGGGGAGATCTCGCGGCTCTTCCTGCGGGTGCCCGGCGCGGCGAGTGCGGCGGGCAGGCGGGCGGCCAAGCGGACGCGAGGGTTCTAGCGCCGGGCCGGCGAGCCGGGGTGGCTCAGTTCCCCTGGTTGTACGGGTACTGGCCGCCCTGCCGGCCGTAATCCTGCTGCGGGTACTGCGGGGCGTACGGCTCCTGGTACTGCGGGGGCTGCTGGTACTGCTGCGGCGACTGCGGCTGCGGCTGGTACTGCTGCGGCGACTGCGGCTGCGGCTGGTACTGCTGCGGCTGCTGGTACGGGTCCACCCTGCGGAGCTGGGTGGTGGCGTCGTCCATCACCGGGTACGAGGGCTGCGGCTGCTGGACCTGGGGCGCCGGGGGCCGGCCCGCCGGGGCCTGCTTCTTCTTCCTGCGCTCGCGCAGGTACTCGACGGCGATCGGGACGACCGAGACGACGACGATCAGGACGAGGATGGGCTCGACGTTGGTCCGGATGAACTCGATCTGGCCGAGCCAGTAGCCCGCCAGGGTGACGCCCGTGCCCCAGGCCACACCACCGATGACGTTGTACGTGAGGAAGGTGCGGTACTGCATGCGGCCGGCGCCCGCCACGATGGGGGCGAAGGTGCGCACGATCGGCACGAAGCGGGCCAGGACGATCGCCTTGGGCCCGTACTTCTCCATGAACTCGTGGGCCTTGTCCAGGTTCTCCTGTTTGAAGAGCTTGGAGTTCGGGCGGTTGAAGAGCTTGGGGCCGAGGAACTTCCCGATCATGTAGCCCACTTGGTCGCCGATGACGGCGGCCAGCACGATCAGGGTGCACACCAGCCACAGCGGCTGGCTGATGTACTCGCCCTGGGCGACGAAGAGCCCCGCGGTGAACAGCAGCGAGTCACCGGGCAGGAACGCGAAGAGTCCGGACTCGGCGAAGACGATGAGCAGGATGCCCGGCAGAGCGAACGTCTCGATCAGGTAGTCCGGGCTCAGCCACTCGGGGCCGAGCGCAAGCGTGGTCACGGGATTGTGGCTCCTGCTGCTGGGGGGCGGGCGGGACCTGGCTGCCCAAACGTACAACGCAGCCGTCGGGTTCCAGGTTCCAAGGGGTTCCTCGGGGTGCACTGTGCCCTCGCCCGGGGAAGCCTGAGAACCATGGGTATTGAAGAATACGGCGGCGGACAGGGGCCTCGACCCGAGGTGCTCGTCGTGACCACGAACGACCTGCCGGGCCACCGGGTGCAGGAGGTGCTCGGGGAGGTCTTCGGGCTGACCGTGCGCTCCCGGCACCTGGGGAGCCAGATCGGCGCCGGGCTGAAGTCACTGGTCGGCGGTGAGCTGCGCGGACTCACGAAGACGCTGGTGGAGACCCGGAACCAGGCGATGGAGCGGCTGGTCGAGCAGGCCCGTGCGCGCGGGGCCAACGCCGTGCTGGCGTTCCGCTTCGACGTGACGGAGGCGGCGGACGTGGGCACCGAGGTGTGCGCGTACGGGACGGCGGTGGTCGTGGCCCGGGAGTGAGACCCGGGCCACGACCACCGCTCAGGAGGTGTGCCGGACGGCGTTGGCGAGGATCGCGTCGCGCATGTAGGCGGCGAGCCCCGGCTTGGCGGCGTCGATGTTTCGCGTGAAACGTTCGTCCGAGACGTACATCTCGCCCAGGCACGTGTGCATCTCGTAGCCGCAGTCGTAGTGGTTGCGGGCGATGCCCTGCCGGTGGTCCTCGGCGACGTCCATGGCCGCCTCGGAGTCGGCGGGCTCGCCGGCCTCCATCAGGGCGACGAAGCGCCGGGTGAGGGCGTCGGCCTCGTCCTGGACGCGCTGCCAGTCCTCCTTGGTGTACGAGGCGGTCTTCTCCTTGGACTGGCGGTAGGCGTCGGTGTCGCCCCAGCGCTCCCGGACCTCCTCCTCGTACTGATCGGGGTCGAAGTCGCCGAAGACCTCGAACTTCTCCTCGGGCGTGAGGTTGATGCCCATGCTGCGTGCCTCCATGGCGTGCTCCACGGCCGCCGCCATCTTCTCCAGCTTCTCGATCCGGGCGGTCAGCAGCTCGTGCTGGCGTCGCAGGTGCGCACGCGGGTCCGCGTCCGGGTCGTCGAGCAGGACGGCGACCTCGTCGAGCGGGAAGCCCAGCTCCCGGTAGAACAGGATCTGCTGCAGCCGGTCGAGGTCGGCGTCGTTGTAGCGCCGGTGGCCCGCGCGGCTGCGCTCGCTGGGTACGAGCAGGCCGATGTCGTCGTAGTGGTGCAGGGTGCGCACCGTCACTCCGGCGAAGCCGGCCACCTGTCCCACGGAGTAGCTCACTTCCGCTCCCTTCTCTGACGCCCTCCACGCTGCCGCCTCACGCGACGTGAGGTGCAAGCCCGAGTGCGGGGGCCGGTACCCGGACCTACCGTCGACTGCATGCCACTGCACCAGGGCCCCCACGCGTCCCAGGACGACCATGACCGGCGGCGGCTCGCCGTCAACCCGTTCCACGGCGCGACCAATCCCCTCGGCGGCATGACCGAGGCCCCGCCCACGCACCGCCTCCCCGACGCCCCGCTGCCGCCCCAGACCGCGTACCGGCTGGTCCACGACGAGCTGATGCTGGACGGCAACGCGCGCCTCAACCTGGCCACCTTCGTCACCACCTGGATGGAGCCCCAGGCCGGGGTCCTGATGAGCGAGTGCCGCGACAAGAACATGATCGACAAGGACGAGTACCCGCGCACCGCCGAGCTGGAGCGGCGCTGTGTGGCGATGCTCGCCGATCTGTGGCACGCGCCGGACCCGTCGGCGGCCGTGGGCTGCTCGACGACCGGGTCGAGCGAGGCGTGCATGCTGGCCGGGATGGCGCTGAAGCGGCGCTGGGCGCTGCGCAACGCCGACCGGTACCCGGCGAAGGACGCCCGGCCCAATCTGGTGATGGGCGTCAACGTCCAGGTCTGCTGGGAGAAGTTCTGCAACTTCTGGGAGGTGGAGGCGCGGCAGGTCCCCATGGAGGGCGACCGCTTCCACCTCGACCCGCAGGCCGCCGCCGAGCTGTGCGACGAGAACACGATCGGGGTCGTCGGCATCCTCGGCTCCACCTTCGACGGGTCCTACGAGCCGATCGCCGACCTGTGCGCCGCCCTGGACGCCCTCCAGGACCGGACCGGCCTCGACGTCCCGGTGCACGTCGACGGGGCCTCCGGCGGCATGGTCGCGCCCTTCCTGGACGAGGACCTGGTGTGGGACTTCCGGCTGCCGCGGGTCGCCTCCATCAACACCTCGGGGCACAAGTACGGGCTCGTCTACCCGGGCGTCGGCTGGGCCCTGTGGCGGGACGCGGACGCGCTCCCCGAGGAGCTGGTCTTCCGGGTCAACTACCTGGGCGGCGACATGCCGACCTTCGCGCTGAACTTCTCCCGGCCCGGCGCGCAGGTGGTCGCGCAGTACTACACCTTCCTGCGGCTGGGCCGGGAGGGCTACCGGGCGGTGCAGCAGGCGTCGCGGGACATCGCGCGGGGGCTCGCCGAGCGGGTGGCGGCGCTCGGCGACTTCCGGCTGCTGACCCGCGGCGACCAGCTGCCGGTGTTCGCGTTCACCACGGCGGACGACGTGACGGCGTACGACGTGTTCGACGTCTCACGGCGGTTGCGGGAGGGCGGCTGGCTGGTGCCCGCGTACACCTTCCCGCCGCACCGCCAGGACCTGTCCGTGCTGCGTGTGGTGTGCCGCAACGGCTTCTCGGCCGACATGGCGGACCTGCTGGTCCAGGAGCTGGAGCGGCTGCTGCCGGAGCTGCGCCGGCAGCCGCACCCGCTGACCCGGGACAAGGGCGCGGCCACCGGTTTCCACCACTGAGGCCGCGATCACCGGCTCAGCCGGGCGAAGCGGCGCACCGCCAGCGGGAAGAACACCGCCAGGATGACCAGCGGCCACACCACCGCCGCCCCCACGTGGCCGCTCTCGCCGCCGGGGCTGCCGAACAGGTCGCGCACGGCGGTGGCGGTCTGGGACATCGGGTTCCACTGGACGAGCGTGCCCAGCCAGCCCGGCATCGCCTCGGGGGCGGCGAAGGCGTTGGAGAGGAAGCCGACCGGCCAGACCAGGATCTGCACCGCCTGCACCATCTCCGGCTTCCCGGCGACCAGCGCCAGGTGGATGCCGACCCACAGCATCGCGAACCGGAAGAGCAGGAGCAGGCCCACCGCGCCCAGGAAGGCACCGGCGCTCCCGTGCGCCCGCCAGCCGAGCGCGTACCCGACGGCGAGCAGGACCGCGAGGCCGAGCACCGACTGGAGCATGTCGGCGGCCGAGCGACCCACCAGTACCGCGCCGTTGGTCATGGGCAGCGAGCGGAAGCGGTCGACGACGCCCCTCTCCAGGTCACGGGTGACGGCGACCATGGTGCCCTCCAGGCCGAAGGCCATGGTGAGGGCCAGCATTCCGGGGATCAGGTAGTCGAGGTAGTCCCCGCTCACCCCCCGGCCGCCGCCGACCAGGTAGCCGAACATCAGCAGCATCATGACCGGGAAGGCCAGATTGACGGCCACCGCGACCGGCTGCCGCGCCCAGCGGGCCAGCTCGCGGCGGGTCATGGTCCAGGAGTCGGTCAGGGCGTAGGACGCGGCGTGCGCGGTGTCGCTCATACGGCCTCCTCGGCGCGGTCGGTGAGGTGCAGGAAGACCTCGTCCAGGGTCGGGCGGCGCAGCGCCACGTCCTCGGCCTCCAGACCGGCCTCCTCCAGTGCCCGTACGACACCGGAGAGCGCCGCCATCCGGTCGGTGACCGGCGCGCTGAGCAGCCGGCGGTCGGCGTCGACGCGGGCGCCGGTGAGCGGCAGCAGGGCGAGGGCGGCGCCGAGCTGACCGGCGTCGCGCAGGACGACGTCGACGCGGTCGCCGCCGGTGGCGGCCTTCAGCTCGTCCGCCGTGCCGTCGGCGACGACCCGGCCGGCGTCCACGACCGAGATGCGGTCGGCGAGCTGGTCGGCCTCCTCCAGGTACTGGGTGGTGAGCAGGACCGTGGTGCCGCCGCCGACCAGGGTGCGGACGGAGGACCACACCTCGGCGCGGCCCCGCGGGTCGAGGCCGGTGGTCGGTTCGTCCAGGAAGAGCACCTCCGGTTCGGTGATGAGGGACGCGGCCAGGTCCAGCCGGCGCCGCATGCCTCCGCTGTAGGCGCTGACCGGTTTGCGGCCGGTGTCGGCGAGTCCGAAGCGGGCCAGGAGTTCGTCGGCCCGCGCGCGTGCCCGCCGGGCGCCCAGGTGGTGCAGGCGGCCGAACATCTCCAGGTTCTGCCGGCCGCCCAGTTCCTCGTCGAGCGCCGCGTGCTGGCCGAGCAGGCCGATGCGCTGCCGTACGTCGTACGCCCGGGTGACGACGTCGTGGCCGGCCACCTCGACGCGGCCCGCGTCCGGGCGGAGCAGGGTGGACAGGACGCGGACCAGGGTGGTCTTGCCCGCGCCGTTCGGCCCCAGCACGCCGTGCACCGTGCCCCGCGCGACCGTGAGGTCGAGTCCGTCCAGCGCGTGTTTGTCGCCGTACCTCTTGCGTGCTCCTTCGACGGTGATCGCCGCGTCGGTCACTGAGACTCCCCAATTAGTCAAACTTGACTACCAGCGAAGGAGCGTATGCCCGTCGACTCGATTAGTCAAACTTGATTAGCTGAGGGATTCCTCAGCCGCGGTCCCCGGGGTGGGGCTCACCCGTTCCGAAGGGGTTCTCCTCGCCCTCGCCCAGGACGCCGACGAACGGCTCCCCCTCCCCCGCGAAGGTGTACGCACCGCCCCGGATGCGCTCGACCAGCTCCCGGGTCCACTGCGCGCCGGTGTCGGCGGAGTGCACCCAGAAGTTCATGATCTCGCCGATGTGGCCGAGCTGCCCGGGGCCCTCCTCGGGCGTGTAGTACTCGGTGACGGACCTGCGCCACTTCTCGATGGCACGGATCCGCTCCTCCAGGAGGCCGAGCACCTCCTCGCGCCCGAGGTCGACCATGAGGCCGAGCCCGGCGGAGAGCACGTCGGGCTTCTGGTCGTACGCGGTCAGGGACTCCCGCAGCAGCGTGAAGTACTCCTCGGTGCCCTGCTCGGTGATCTCGTACTCGGTGCGCGGCGGGCCGCCGGCGGGCGACGGGGCGATCTCGTGCGCGAGCAGCAGGCCCTGCTTGGCCATCTGCTTGAGCGCGTGGTAGATCGAGCCGGGCTTGGCGTTGGACCACTCGTGCGCGCCCCAGTACTCCAGGTCGTTGCGCACCTGGTAGCCGTGGGCCCGCCCGTGCTGGCGGACCGCGCCGAGCACCAGGAGTCGGATCACTGACATGGGACCAGCCTAGGCCGACCCGGGATCGGGACTAGAACGGGAACCCGCTGCGCCCGTGCTGCACCGAGATCCACTTCTGGGTGGTGAAGGCGTCCAGCATGGTGTCGCCGTTGAGGCGGCCGATGCCGGAGTGCTTCTCGCCGCCGAAGGGCACGATCGGCTCGTCGTGCACGGTGCCGTCGTTCACGTGGAACATGCCGGTGTCGATCCGCTTGGCGAAGCCGACGCCGCGCTCGACGTCCCCGGTGTGCACGGCGCCGCTGAGCCCGTACGGGGTGTCGTTGACCAGGCGCACGGCCTCCTCCTCGCCGTCGAAGGTGACAAGGAAGACGACCGGACCGAAGACCTCCTGCCGGAGCAGGGCGGAGTCGGCGGGCAGGCCGGTGAGGACCGACGGCTCGACCAGATTGTCCGTGACCGAGCCGCGGACCAGGGCGGTGGCGCCCTCGGCCAGGGCCTGCTCGACGACGCCCGAGAGGGCGTCCGCCTGCGAGGAGTTGATCACCGGGCCGATGACCGTCGACGGGTCGCGGGGGTCGCCCGCCTTGAGGCCGGCGACCTTGGCGACGAACTTCTCGGTGAACTCGTCGGCGACCGCCCGGTCGACCAGGACGCGGTTGGCCGCCATGCAGACCTGCCCCTGGTGCACGAACCGGCTGAAGACGGCGGCGTCGACCGCGTAGTCGACGTCGGCGTCGTCGAGGACCACCAGCGCGCTGTTGCCGCCGAGTTCCAGTACCGAGCGCTTGAAGTTCGCCGCGCAGACGGTGGCCACGTGGCGGCCGACCTTGTCCGAGCCGGTGAAGGAGATGACCTTGGGGACGGGGTGCTCCAGGAAGGCGTCGCCGATCTCCGCGATGTCGGTGACGACCACGTTCAGCAGGCCGCCCGGCAGCCCGGCGTCCTCGAAGAGCTTCGCCACCAGGGTGCCGCCCACGATCGGCGTGTTCTGGTGCGGCTTGAGGACGACGCCGTTGCCGAGGGCGAGGGCCGGGGCGACGGACTTCAGGGAGAGGAGGAAGGGGAAGTTGAAGGGGCTGATGACGCCCACGACACCGACCGGCACCCGGTAGACGCGGTTCTCCTTGCCGTCGACCGGCGAGGGGATGATCCGGCCCTCGGGGGCCAGCGCCAGGTGGACGGCCTCGCGCAGGAACTCCTTGGCGAGGTGCAGTTCGAAGGCGGCCTTCAGGCGGGTGCCGCCCAGCTCGGCGACGATCGCCTCACTGATCTCGGCCTCGCGCTCCTCCACCAGGCGCAGCACCTTCTCGAACACCGCGCGGCGGGCGTACGGGTTGGTCGCCGCCCACTGCTTCTGCGCGCGCTCGGCGGACCGGTAGGCGGCGTCGACCTCGTCGACCGTGGCTATGGTGATCGAGGCCAGCTTCTCGTTGTCGTACGGGTTGAAGTCGATGATGTCCCAGGAGCCGGTGCCCGGGCGCCACTCGCCGTCGATGTACTGCTGGGCGAGGTCGGTGAAGTACGACGACATGTGATCCCTCAATCCCCATAGCTGCCGCCGGCCGCCACATCCGCGAGCCGACGGCCTGATTGAGCGTCATCGTACTGACGTTTCAGGAGAGTTGGAGAAGCCCGCGCAGAAGGTCCCGGCTCTCGTCCGGGCCGGGGCTGTCGTGCTGGAGTTCCTTCAGCGCGGTCTCGTACTGGGTGACGTCCTCGCGCTTGTCCAGGTACAGGGCGCTGGTCAGCTGCTCCAGGTAGACGACGTCGGAGAGGTCGGACTCCGGGAAGCTGAGGATCGTGAACGCGCCACTCTCGCCGGAGTGCCCGCCGAAGCCGAACGGCATCACCTGGAGGCGGATGTTGGGGCGTTCGGACATCTCGATGAGGTGCTGGAGCTGTCCGCGCATCACCGCGCGGTCGCCGTAGGGGCGGCGCAGCGCGGCCTCGTCGAGGACGATGTGGAACTCGGGCGCGTTCTCGGCGACGAGGTGCTTCTGCCGCTCCAGGCGCAGCGCCACCCGCCGCTCGACGTCCGCCTCGCCGGCGCCCTTCATGCCGCGCCGGACGACCGCGCGGGCGTACTCCTCGGTCTGCAGCAGTCCGTGCACGAACTGCACCTCGTAGACCCGGAGCAGGGAGGCGGCGCCCTCCAGGCCCACATAGGTGGGGAACCAGCTGGGCAGCACGTCGGAGTAACTGTGCCACCAGCCCGCGACGTTGGCCTCCTTGGCGAGGGAGAGCAGCGAGGCGCGCTCCTGCTCGTCCGTGATGCCGTACAGCGTCAGCAGGTCCTCGACGTCCCTGGTCTTGAAGCTCACCCGGCCCAACTCCATCCGGCTGATCTTCGATTCGGAGGCGCGGATCGAGTAGCCCGCCGCCTCTCGCGTGATCCCCCGCGTCTCACGCAGTCGCCTGAGTTGTGATCCGAGCAGCATGCGCCGCACCACCGATCCGGGCTCTCCCGCGCTCACGTTCGCCAGCCTCCCCAACCGTCTTCAGGGGCCGAAGTCTGCCACTAAAACACTTCGAGCAGTACTCGTCCGGTTACGGAAACGGAATCGAGCCAAAGGAAACGCACAGGATCATGCACGGGACCGCTCGGAACCGGCCGCCGAGGGAGGTGAAGAGGAGGCGAAGAGGGCGGAAAAATTGACCAACAAGCGGTACGGGCAGGTCCATTTCGGTCACGTGCACGTGCATCTGCCCTTGCATCTGCGGTACGCATCCGAAACCATGGTCCCGCACCACCGCGCCGCATCGCTACGGACCGCGAATTTCGGGAGTGCCTCGCATGGGGACGAATGGATCGACCATGCTCGAGCCGTTACGGCAGGGCCTTCCGCCACTCGACCCCGCGGCCGTCTCCAACGCCGCCTCCTGCGCCCTGCCGCCGAGATTCGAGGCGGTGCGCGAGGCCCGGGGGTTCACCCGCAGGACGCTCGACGGGTGGGACATGGGCGACCGCTTCGACGACGTCTGTCTGGTGGTCTCCGAACTCGTCACCAACGCCCTGCGTCACGCGCTGCCCGCCTGCACCCCGCGTACCGGGGAGCACAACGGCCCCGTCCGGCTGCACCTGATGCGCTGGCCCGAGCGGCTGGTGTGCGCGGTGCGCGACCCCAGCCACGACAGCCCGGTGGCCCGCGACACCGACGACTTCTCGGCGGAGTCGGGCCGGGGACTGTTCCTCGTCGACTCCTTCAGCGACAGCTGGGGATGGCACCCGCTCGCCGGGACGCTCGACGGCAAGGTGGTGTGGGCGCTGTTCCGGCTGCCGCAGCCCGGCGCGTGACGCGCCCCGGCGCCTTCGCGCGCCGCGGGTCTACGCGTGTCAGCCGGCGACCAGGTGGTCGAACTCGCCGTCCTTGACGCCCAGCAGCATGGCCTCGATCTCGGCACGGGTGTAGACGAGCGCCGGGCCGTCGGGGAAGCGGGAGTTGCGCACCGCCACCGCGCCGTCGGGCAGCCGCGCGAACTCCACGCAGGAGCCCTGCGAGTTGCTGTGCCGGCTCTTCTGCCAGGCCACGTCGTGCAACTGCGTGGCGGCCATGCCGTTGTACACGCCGGGGGCGTCGTCAGCGGCGTACACGTCGTACACGTCGTGGTCCACAGGTCGCTCCCCGGTGGTGCACTGGCTGATGTGGCCATTGATGCAGTGGTCAACTGATCCGGATCATAACCTTGTTCACGTGCAGATGCATGAGCAAATGCACGTGCACGCGCGGTGGTCCCGCGGTTACAGCGACGACCGCTTTACCGAGTCCTGCATTCTTTGACGCCCGCTCCGGCGAACTCGTTCCCCCGTATGCCCCCGAATCAGATGAACATGCAACAACATTCAACAGCGCCGGGGGCCCGCTCGGTCGAGCGGGCCCCCGGGTCCCGGCGCCGGTGGACGGCCGGCGGCGCGGGTCAGCGCGTGGAGTACGGCAGCAGCGCCATCTCCCGCGCGTTCTTGATCGCCCTGGCCAGCTGCCGCTGCTGCTGGGAGGTCACCCGGGTGACGCGGCGGCTGCGGATCTTGCCGCGGTCGGAGATGAACTTCCGCAGCAGCTCGGTGTCCTTGTAGTCGATGTACGTCACTCCGGCCTGGTCCAGCGGGTTGGGCCGCTGCTTGGCGGGCTTGCGGTCGTTCTTGCGGGGCATGGGGGTCAGACCTCCAGGAGGGTGTCGAAGGCGGACGGCAGGCGCTCCCAGGCGGCCCGGCCCGCGGCGTACTCGGCGTCGGTCAGCAGGCAGGACTCCAGGAGCCGTTCCAGGCCGTCGCGGTCGAGGCCGGGCGAGGTGAAGACCAGGTGCTGACAGCGGTCGCCGTGTTCGGGGTGCCAGTCCAGCGCGGCGGCGGCGCGGCGCACCGGCGGGACCATCTCCCACGCGGCGTCGGGCAGTGAGGCGAGCCAGGGCCCCGCGCTCTCGACGCACAGCGCTCCCCCGGCGGCGTCCCAGTGCAGCAGCGTGTCCGCCTTGTCGGCGAGCCAGAACCGGCCGCGGCTGCGGGCCGCCGCGCAGGTCAGGTCCTCCAGCGCCGCGTAGAGCCGCTCCGGGTGGAAGGGCCGGCGGCTGTGCCACACCAGGGTGGCGACGCCGTGCGCGTCGGCCTCGGCCGGCAGCAGGGCGCAGGCCGGGTGCTGGGCGGCGGCCGCGGCCTCCACATCGAAGCCCGCCCGCGCCGCCCGCGCCAGCGGGGAGGAGCCCGCCGGGTCGCCGTGGCCGATCGGGACCCGGCGGGCCGTCGGGTGGAGCTGGGCCAGCAGCTCGCGGTCCTCGTCGTCGGCCTCCGGGGAGTCGGCGAGGGCGAGGACGGGGGCGTACTCCAGCTGGCGCGCGAAGGTGTCCGCGACGGTGCGCTGGTCGGTGGCAGCGGCGGCGAGGCCGCCCTCGGCGAGGTCGTCGCCGTTGCCGAGGTACGGCAGCACCAGGGCCGGGTCGACGGCGGTGATCACGCCGGTGACGGTGAAGCCGCCGGCGGTCACCACCTCCGCCATGGCCTTGGGCTCGACGGAGTCCCACAGCTCGACGACGGCCAGCGGGGTGCCCCCGGCCCGGGCGAGCCGCTCCAGCTCGGGGACGAGGTCCTCGCGCAGGGCGCAGCAGGCGCAGTCGTTGACCAGGGGCGCCTCACCGGAGGAGAGGACGCCGGTGGCGTCGCGCACGGTCCGCACGACCGTGCCCGCCGCGGCCGTGGCGAGGTCGTGGTGGAGGACGACGCTGCCGGGCACATCGGCGAGGAGCCGGGCCACGGCCGCCCTGCGCGCGTCGGCGTGCAGACCGCCGACGATCACCACGGGCAGGTCCGGGCGCCCGTGCCCGCTCACGCCCCGCCCCGCTTCCCGTACCGGCGCTCGAAGCGCTCCACGCGGCCGGCGGTGTCCAGGACGCGGGCGGTGCCGGTGTAGAAGGGGTGGCTGACGTTCGAGATCTCCACGTCGACGACCGGGTAGGTGTTGCCGTCCTCCCACTCGATCGTGCGCTCGCTCGTCATGGTCGAGCGGGTGAGGAAGGCGTAGTCGGCGGCGCGGTCACGGAAGACGACCGGGCGGTAGGCGGGGTGGATGCCCTTGCGCATGACGGATCAGCGCTCCTCTCGGAAGTCGACGTGCCGGCCGGCGACCGGGTCGTACTTGCGCAGGACCAGCCGGTCCGGGTCGTTGCGGCGGTTCTTGCGGGTGACGTAGGTGAAACCGGTCCCGGCGGTGGACCGGAGTTTGATGACCGGGCGGAGTTCGTTGCGTGCCATGGCTGCTATCTTACTGAAAATGAATTCCATTAACAGCTAGGGGTCGTCCGACCCGAAGGAGAGGTACGTCACCGTGTCCGCCCACTGCATGCTGACCGGCGCCCGGCCCGGTTTCGGCAACCGCATCTCGCACTCCCACCGGCGGACCTCCCGCCGCTTCGACCCCAACGTCCAGACCAAGCGCTACTGGCTGCCGAGCGAGAACCGGCACGTCCGGCTGCGGCTGAGCACGAAGGGGATCAAGACCGTCGACGCGATCGGCGTCGAGGCGGCCGTGGCGCGCATCCGTGCCCGGGGAGTGAGGATCTGATGGCGAAGAAGAGCAAGATCGCGAAGAACGAGCAGCGCCGGCTCGTCGTCGCCCGGTACGCCGCGCGCCGGGCCGAGCTGAAGGAGATCGTCCGCCGGCCGTCCTCCACGGAGGCCGAACGGCTCGCCGCCCAGCGGGAACTGCGCAGGCAGCCGCGCGACGCCAGCCCCACGCGGGTGCGCAACCGCGATCAGGTCGACGGACGGCCCCGCGGTTACCTGCGCACCTTCGGACTGTCCCGGGTGAACCTGCGCGAGCAGGCACACGCCGGTCATCTTCCCGGAGTGCGCAAGGCGTCCTGGTAGCTTGCGGCTGACTCGGGGCCGAACGGCCGTCCGGCAACAGCTTGGAGCTTCCGGTGACATGGGTGACTGTGGACAGTACGGCGAGCACGGCGAACGCGACGAGCCCGGCCGAGGGCGGGGCCGCGAACCCGCCCGGGGGCGCCCGGCGCCGGCGGGGGCGGCCGGGACGGCGCCCGGCGCGGGCCGTGGCGGTCGCCGTCGGGCTGGTGGGCGCGCTGGCGCTGACCGCGTGCACCGACGGCGGTGACTCGGACGACGGCGGCTCCGGCGGCTCCGGCGGCGACAAGGCGTCGGCGGCCCCCAGCGCCTCCGCGAGCGCGGAGACCGGCGGCGCCACGGGCGGATCACCCTCCGCCGCCGGGGAGCTGGAGGGCAGCTGGCTCGCCACCGCCGACGGCCAGGCGGTCGCCCTGATGGTCACCGGCGACAAGGCCGCCCTCTTCGCCACCGGCGGGACCGTGTGCAGCGGCACCGCCGACGACGTCTCCGGCACCCGGACGATCCGCCTGAAGTGCACCGCCGGCGGGGACGACCGGGCGACCGGCACCGTCGAGTCGGTCGACGACACCACGCTCAGGGTGACGTGGGAGGGCGGCGTCGGCGAGGAGACGTACACCAGGTCCGAGGGCGGTTCGCTGCCGCCCGGGCTGCCGACCGAGGGGCTCGGCTCCTGATCGGCGCCCGCACCCCGGGGCGGGCTACCGCAGCGGCCGCCGGCGTTCGACGCGGGCGTCGTCGGCCGCGCGGGTGCCCTCCGTCCAGCCCGCCGCGTCGGAGGCACCGCGCAGCCGGGTCGTGGTGGTCTGCGGGAACAGGCGCTCCAGCCGGTCGGTGACCGCGACCTGCCGGGAGGCCAGCACCGGCAGGAGGTCCACCCCCGCCGCCGCACCGCCCTCGGCGGTGGCCGCCTCGGCCGCCGCCCGGAGCCGGGTGCCCGCGCGGTGCGCGTACGCGGCGAGGAACGACTGACGGAAGGTCTTGGTCCGCTTGCGGCCGCCGGCCCGCTGCGCCGCCTCCGCCTTCGCCATCGCGGTCTCGGCCTGCACCAGCAGCGAGGTGTAGAGGAGTTCGACCGCCTCCAGGTCGCCCTCGAAGCCGACGACGGTGGAGAACCCCAAGGGCTCGTTCCACACCGCGCGGCAGTGGTTGGCGTCGGCCACCGCGTCCAGCAGCACCGCCTTGGCCTGCTCGTAGGGCGGCTCCACGCCGATCCGGCAGGCCCCCGGCGCGTCGGGCGAGGGGGCGCCGGCCGCCAGCAGCGCCTCGTCGACGCTGTGCCGGGCCATCAGCTCCTGCGCCTTGGCGCTCAGCGCCTCCGCCTCCTGCGGGTACCCGGTCGCCTCCGCCTTGGCGAGCAGCGCCCGGATGCGGGCGAGGGCACGGGACTCCGGCCGCGCCTCGCCGCGGGGCGTCCCCGGCTCCAGCGGTTCGAGCACGGGCAGCCGCAGCAGCAGGCGGTACAGCTCCAGTACGGCGGTGGCGTGCGAGAACCGGTCGGTGCGGGGCGATGCCTGCTCGGGTACGGCGTCGAGCTGGGCCGCCCAGCGGGGACCGCGCGGTCGGTCACCGGGCGCCTGGGCCCGGATGAGCGCCGCCACCAGCCGCACGTGCGCCTCGTCCAGCTCACGCCGCACGATCCGCACCAGGTCGGCGGGCTGCCAGCCGCGCCGCCAGGCGGTCGCGACGAACTCCTCGCCCCGCCGGGCCAGTTCCGCGTCCGCCGCCGGGTCGGCCGCCAGCAGCGAGGCGGCGGTGTCGAGGGCGGTGTCGTCGGTGTCGTACAGGGCGGTCTCGAAGGCACGGTCGACGGTGCGGGGCGTACTCACCCGGCGATGGTGCCACGGCCGCCGGAATCCCGTGGCACTGTCAACCATCGGTTGACAGCCCTGTGGGCGCAACCTACGGTTGACACATGACGACGAACCCGAGCATCACGTCCTCCGTACGTCTCGACGAACTCATCACCGCGATCAAGAAGGTGCACGCGGAGCCGCTCGAACAGCTCCAGGACGCCGTCCTCGCCGGTGAGCACCTCGGTGAGGTGGCCGACCACCTCATCGGCCACTTCGTGGACCAGGCCCGGCGTTCGGGCGCGTCCTGGACGGACATCGGCAAGAGCATGGGCGTCACCCGTCAGGCGGCGCAGAAGCGGTTCGTGCCGAAGGAGTCCGCCGACCTGGACGCGAGCCAGGGCTTCAGCCGCTACACGCCCCGGGCGCGCAACGTCGTGATGGCCGCCCACAACGCGGCCAAGACCGCCGGCAACGCCGAGGGGCTGCCCGAGCACCTCGTCCTCGGCCTGCTCACGGAGAACGAGAGCCTCTCCGCCAAGGCGATCGCCGCGCAGGGCGTGACCCCGGACGCGGTCCGGGAGGCCGCGCTCGCCGCGCTCCCGGCCGCGAGCACCGAGGTCCCCGAGCTGGTGCCCTACGGCCCCGCCGCCAAGAAGGTCCTCGAACTCACCTTCCGCGAGGCCCTGCGCCTCGGTCACAACTACATCGGCACCGAGCACATCCTGCTCGCCCTGCTGGAGCACGAACACGGCGAGGGCGTGCTCAGCGGGCTCGGACTCGACAAGGAGGCCACCGAGCGGTTCGTCACCGAGGCACTGAAGCAGTTCATCGCGGTGACCGAGGAGACGGAGACCGGTCAGCGGGAGGAGTGAGGGGGGTCTGGGCGGGTGCCGGTGCCGGTGCCGGTCAGGGTTTCGGCTGCGGTCGCGGTGCCGGTCGCGGTCCCGGTCGCCTCACGGCGAGGGGCCGTTGTCAGTCCCGGCTGCGACACTCGCGACATGGCCGACCGGTGGGCACTCGCCGTGGCCGAGGACGGTGGCGTGGAGGTCGCCCCCCTCGGCCCCGACGGGATGCCCGTGGGACCGGTGCGGCGGGAGCCGGGCCCGGCGGAGGCCGTCCGCGCCCGGCCGGACGTCTCGCGCTGGGTGTGGCGGTCCACCGCCGAGGTCTGTCCGCGCCTGCTCGCCGCGGGGGTGCGAGTGGAGCGGTGCTACGACGTGGAGGTCGCCGAGACCCTCCTGCTGGGCCATGAGGGCCACCACGGGCAGCCGCGCTCGGCCGCGGCCGCCCTGGCCCGGCTGCGGGGCGACCCGGTGCCGCCCGACCCGCCGCAGCGCTCGGCCGAGCCCGGCGCGCAGTCCCCGCTCTTCGAGCCCCAGGCGGTCCACCTGCCCCTGGCAGACCTGCTCTCCGTCTACGCCGAGCAGCAGCGCAGACACGAGCGGTCGGCGCACCCCGACCGGATGCGGCTGCTCACGGCCGCCGAGTCGGCGGGCACACTCGTGGCCGCCGAGATGAACCACGCGGGGCTGCCCTGGCGCGCCGACGTGCACCGCGAGGTCCTGCACGACCTGCTCGGCGAGCGGTACGCGGGCGGCGGCGAGCCGCGCCGCCTGGCCGAGCTGGCCGAGGAGGTCTCCGCCGCCTTCGGGCACCGGGTGCGGCCGGACCTGCCCGGGGACGTCATCAAGGCGTTCGCGCGGGCCGGGATCAAGGTCGCCTCCACCCGCCGGTGGGAGATCGAGTCCGTCGACCATCCCGCCGTGAAGCCGCTGATCGAGTACAAGAGGCTGTACCGGATCTGGGTCGCCCACGGCTGGTCCTGGCTCCAGGACTGGGTGCGCGAGGGACGCTTCCGCCCCGAGTTCCTGGCCGGCGGCACCGTCACCGGGCGCTGGGTGACCAACGGCGGGGGCGGCCTCCAGATCCCCAAGGTGATCCGGCGGGCGGTCGTCGCCGATCCGGGCTGGGTCCTGGTCGTGGCCGACGCCGACCAGATGGAGCCGCGCGTGCTGGCGGCGATCTCCCGGGACCCCGGCCTGATGGAGGTGGCCGGCCGGGAGACCGACCTCTACCAGTCCGTCTCCGACCGTGCCTTCTCCGGTGACCGCGCCCAGGCCAAGCTCGCCGTGCTCGGCGCGGTGTACGGGCAGACCTCCGGCGACGGCCTGAAGAACCTCGCCGCGCTCAGACGCCGCTTCCCCCGAGCGGTGGCGTACGTCGACGACGCGGCCCGCGCCGGCGAGGAGGGACGGCTGGTGCGGACCTGGCTGGGGCGCACCTGTCCGCCGGCCGCCGGGGCGTCCGACGAGCCCGCCGAGGAGGCCGGCATCCCCCAGGAGGAGCTGCCGGACGCCCCCGGGTCGCAGTCGCAGTCGCGGTCGCAGGAGTGGGTGCCCGGATACGCCTCCACCAACGCCCGGGCCCGGGGCCGCTTCGCCCGCAACTTCGTGGTCCAGGGCAGCGCCGCCGACTGGGCCCTGCTGATGCTCGCCGCGCTGCGGCGGGCGTGCGCCGACAAGGCGGCGGAGCTGGTGTTCTTCCAGCACGACGAGGTGATCGTGCACTGCCCCCGGCAGGAGGCGGACGCCGTGGTCGCGGCGATCCGGGAGGCCGCGGAGCTGGCGGGGCGGCTCACGTTCGGCCCGACGCCGGTGCGGTTTCCGTTCACCACGGCGGTGGTGGAGTGCTACGCGGACGCCAAGTGAGCGAGCGGGGGGGACGGGAGGAGGAAGCGGGGTCAAGGGCTGCGGCGAGCGCGGGACGGGAGGAGGAAACGGGACCAAGGGCTGCAAGGAGCTGGGGGAAGGGCCCGGGAGACGGCCGGGGGCTCAGCTCCGCGGCGCCTCGGCCAGCAGTTCCCGCAGCTCCGCCACCACCGACCGCGCGTCCGTCCCGTCCAGCGCGGCCAGCGCCGACCGCCACCGTTCGTACGCCTCCCGGCCCTGCCCCCGCTCCCGCAGCAGCAGCCCCTGCTGGTGGCGGGCGAGGCCACCGGTGTAGCGGTCGGCGCGGGCGTCCGCCCGGCGCAGCAGTTCCTCGCACTCCTCCACGGCCCGTTCCACCCCGCCCAGCGTGCGCAGGGCCCGGACGAGGCCGAGCCGGCTCTGGGACTCGCCGTGCCAGTCGCCGTGACCGCCGAGGATGCGCAGGCTCTCCTCGAAGTGGCCCACGGCGGCCGCGGGTTCGCCGAGGGTGAGGTGCGCGTAGCCGATGTTGCAGTGCGCCGAGTGCCGCACGATCACGTCACCGATCTCGTCCCCGATGGCCAGCGAGCGCCGGTGCTGCTCGATGGCGGCGCGCGGGTCGGTGTGCTCGTAGAGGTTGCCGAGGTGCTGGTGGGTGATCGCCTCGCCCCAGGGGTCGTTCAGCTGCTGGGAGTAGGCGAGGCTCTGACGCAGCGCCTCGGCCGACTCCTCGAGCCTGCCGAGGTTCTCCAGGAGCAACCCGCGGTTGTTCAGGCAGCGGCGGATGCGGGGGACGGCGCCGAGCTTCCGCCAGACCGCGAGCGAACGGTCGTTGAGGGCCAGCGCCTCGCCCAGCCGGCGGAACATGAAGTGCCCGCCCGCCAGGTCGCCCAGCGCGTACGCCTCGGCGGCCGCGTCACCGTGCCGCTCCGCGAGGGCGAGGGCGGCCTTGCCCATCACCTCCATCTCGGCGACCCGGCCGCTGCGCTGGGCGTAGGGGAAGAGGAGACGGAGGAGGACGGCGAGGTGGCGGGTGCACCCCTCGTCGCCGGCGCAGTGGCGCTCGGTGAGCGCGATCACGTTCTCCAGTTCCAGGTCGCCCCAGGCGAAGGCGTCCTCGGGGCGTGTGAAGGGCGGGACGGAGGCGACCTCCGCGGCGTGCCCGGGCGGCTGCGCGGCGGTGGGGCGGCGGCGGTCGTCCTGGTCGATGCCGGGTTCGACGATCGCGGTGAGGACGCGCTCGGCGACGGCGGCGTACCAGCGCACGGCGGTCCGCGCCACGCCGTGCGCGTCGACGTCACCGCGCGCGATCTCCCGGGCGAACTCGCGCACCAGGTCGTGGGGGGCGTAGCGGCCGTACGCGGTCTCCTCCAGCAGGGCCACGTCCACGAGGCGGTCGAGGGCGGCCTCGGCGCGGCGCTCGTCGGTACCGAGCAGGCGGGCCAGGAGCGGGACGCCGTACGCGGGCAGGTCGAGGGCCCCGATGCGGCGCAGGGCGAGGGCCGCGTCCCGGTCGGCCTCGCGGTCGGAGGCGGCGAGAGCGTCGTGGGCGACGGCCAGCGGGCGGCGCACGCTCAGGTCGTCGTACTCGAGGTGGTTCAGCCGCCCCTCGGTGGCAGCCAGTTGACCGGCGAGCACATCGGGGGTGAGGGCACGGCGGGCGGCCAGCCGGGCGGCAACCACGCGCAGGGCCAGGGGCAGGCGGCCGGTCAGCTCGACGAGGGGGTGGTCGGCGTCCAGCCCGTCCAGACCGTCGGGGGCGCGGGAGGCACCCGGTGTGCCGGGGGCGCCGGTCGGGGCGGCGTGGCCGCTCGTGCCGTCGCGTCCGGAGGCCGCGCGCAGCAGTGCCGCGCTCTCCGCGCCGGTCAGCGGGGTGAGCGGGAAGCGGCGGGCCCCGTCGAGGGCGGCGAGCGGGGACCGGCTGGTGACGATCACCGCGCAGCCGGCACCGGCCGGCAGCAGCGGACGCACCTGCGCGGCGTTCTCCGCGTCGTCCAGGAGCAGCAGCGTGCGCGTCGGCGCGAGCAACGACCTCAGCAGCGCGGCCGCCGCGTCGGGCCGTTCGGGGATGAGACGCGGTTCGGCACCGACGTCGCGCAGCAGGGCGGTGAGTGCCTGTTCCGGGGTCAGCGGGGGCATGCCCGGGGTGGCGCCGTGCAGGTTGAGGTAGAGCTGGCCGTCGGGGAAACGTTCCTTCACCCGGTGTGCGACGTGGAGCGCGAGGGCGCTCTTGCCGACGCCCGCCATCCCGCTGACGACGGCGACACTCGGCTGCGGGCCGGGGGTGAGTGCCCGGGCCAGGGCGTCGCGCACGACGGTACGGCCGGTGAAGTAGGGCGGCGAGGGCGGAAGTTGGGCGGGACGGGGCGGCGCCACGGGGCGGACCGGCGTCGACTCCGGTCCCGATTCCGTTCCCGATTCCGGTTCCGACCCCGGTTCCGGCTCGGGGCGGGAGTCCGAGGCGGTCGCCGCCGGGAGGGCGCCGGTCTCCGGAGGGGTTCCGGTCTCCGGGTCGCGTCCGAGGGCGCCCCCGTTCTCCGGCTCCGGCGGGAGGCCGGTGACGTCACCGCGCCCGGCCGCGGCACCACGGGACGCCGCGTCGTCCTCACGTACGGCGTCGTCGACACCCACGGCTCCGCCGGCTGGGGCCGCCCGGTCCGCGGTCCCCCGCGAACCGCCCCGTTCGGGAGCGGCGGACGCCCCCGCTCCCCGCAACACCTCGACGTGCGCCTCCCGCACGGCGGGGCCCGGTTCGATGCCGAGTTCCTCGGCGAGGCGGGCGCGCAGGTCGCGGTGGACGGCCAGCGCCTCGGCCCGCCGCCCGGTGCGGTGCAGCGCCAGCATCAGCTGACGGTGGTACGCCTCCCGCAGCGGGTACTCGGCCGCCAGCGCCGCGAGTTCCGGTACGAGGCTCTCCACCCGTGCGCCGCCCAGCGCCAGTTCGGCGTCGTGGCACCACTCGGTGAGCAGCAGCCGCGTCTCCTCCAGCCGTTGGGCGAACGCGTACCCGCCCACCCCGTCCGGCAGCCCGGCCAGCGGCGCCCCACGCCACAGCGCCAGCCCGTCCGAGGCCGCGCCGACGACCCGGGCCCAGTCACCGGCGGCGTACGCGACACGCGCCGCGGCCGCCCGGGCCTCGAAGAGGTGCACGTCCACCTCGCCCTCCGCGACCCGCAGGAGGTACCCGGACGGCACGGTGCGCAGCCGGTCGGGCTCACCGATCAGCCGGCGCAGCCGGGTGACGTGATTGTGCAGCGAGGCCCGCGCGGACGGGGGCGGGGACCCGTCCCACAACGCGTCCCGCAAGGCACCGACGGAGACCGGCCGCCCCGCCTCCAGCAGCAGCGCGGCGAGCAGGGCGCGCGTCTTCGGACTCGCAACGGCAACGGCCTCGGACCGGGCGTCGTACAGAACCGGTGGTCCCAGCAACCCGAACCGCAGGCGGTCTCGCTCCACTCCGCCCAACCACCTTCCGCACGGCGGCCCTCCAACGGAAAACCGTTGGCCTCATGTTAGCGATCCGTTGGCCGGAGCTGATGTGATCACAACATCGGATCTGGCCCGGGGGTGCGCGCGTGCAACGCGTTGCTCGGGGGAGTGTCGCCGCCGCGGCCGGGTCCGGGGACGTGTGGAGCCCCGTTCGTCAGAGGTGAGCGAACGGGGCTCTCGTCCTGTCCGGGACCGCGTGCTCCCTCAGATGACGGGTGGCCGTCCCAGCCGCGTGAGCCGCCCCACCGTGCGCCAGCGCATCGGCCGCCGCTCCCCCGCCGGTCTGCGCACACCCTCCAGGAATCCGCCGAACCAGGCCCGCAGCCCGCCGAGCGAGCGGTTGCGCGCCAGCGTCAGCAGCACCCACACGCCCAGGTGGACGGGGATCAACGGCAGCGGCAGCCGGCGCCGGGCCAGCCAGACGCGGTTGCGGGCGTTGACCCGGAAGTAGACGGCGTGCCGGGCGGGCGAGGTCTTCGGGTGCTGGAGCAGCAGTTCGGGCGCGTAGAGGATGCGCCAGCCGGCGTCGGCCGCCCGCCAGGCCAGGTCGGTCTCCTCGTGGGCGAAGAAGAACTCCGCGGGCCAGTCGCCGACCTCGTCGAGCATCGCCGACCGCAGGGCGTGCCCGCCGCCGAGGAAGCCGGTGACGTACCCGCCCCGCAGGGGATCGGAGGCGCCGACCCGGGGGACGTGGCGTTGCTGGGTCTCGCCGTTCTCGTCGGCGATGCGGAAGCCGACGATGCCGAGCCGGTCGTCGGCCGCGAAGAGTTCACCGACGCGGCGCAGCACGTCGGTGTCCACGAGGAGGCCGTCGTCGTCCAGTTCCACCACCACATCGGTGTCGCCGAACTCCCGCAGCCGGGCGAGCGCCACGTTCCGGCCGCCGGGGCAGCCGAGGTTCTCGTCGGTCTCGACCGTGGTGACCTCGCCGGGCAGCGACAGCCGTTCGGCGAACTCGGGCAGCGGACAGCCGTTGCCGACGATCACGATGCGGGCGGGCGGCGCGTCCTGCCGGGCCACGGACGTCAGCAGGGCGTCGATCTCGGCGGGCCGGTTGCCCATGGTCACCACGGCGACCGCGATCCGCGGCACGGCACCGCCCGCGAGCCTCCCGGACCCCGCCGGGACGCCGGCCCCTTCCGCCGCGCTGTCGCCCATACCCTGCCCGTCCCTCCCGACCCGAGGCCCGACCCTGTGCCCGCGCGATGCTAGCCGTTCAGGTCCCGGACACCCGCGCTACGACGCACCGGCGCCCGGAGGAAGCGAACAAAAAGAACCGCAGATCAGAAACCTGACCTGCGGTTCATCGTGGAGCCGCCTTCGGGATTCGAACCCGAGACCTACGCATTACGAGTGCGTTGCTCTGGCCATCTGAGCTAAGGCGGCGTGCCGTGTGCACCATGGTGCGATCAGCGACGTCGGTAAGTCTACACAGTTTCCGGGGGTGCTTCGTACCGGCCCCACGGGCCCGGGTCCCGGGGCCGGTACGAGCGCTTCCGGGTGGTCAGGAGCAGCGTGTGCCGTCCTCGGGGGCCGTGCCCCGCAGCAGGTAGGTGTTGATCGCGGAGTCGATGCAGGCGCTGCCCCGGCCGTAGGCGGTGTGGCCGTCGCCCTCGTAGGTGAGGAGGCGGCCGGAGGAGAGCTGGCCGGCCAGGGCCTCGGCCCAGCGGTAGGGGGTGGCCGGGTCGCGGGTGGTGCCGACCACGACGATCGGGGTGGCCCCGGCGGCCTCGATGCGGTGCGGCTCGCCCGTGGGCTCCACCGGCCAGTAGGCGCAGTTCAGGGAGGACCAGGCCAGCCCCTCGCCGAAGACCGGGGACGCCTTCTCGAACTCGGGGAGCGCCTCGCGCACCTCGTCCGGGGTGGAGAAGGCGGCCGGGAGGTCGAGGCAGTTCACGGAGGCGTTGGCGAACATCAGGTTGCTGTAGACGCCGTCGGCCTCGCGCTCGTAGTAGCTGTCGGAGAGCACCAGCAGACCGGCGCCGTCCTTCTCCTTCATCGCCGAGGTCAGGGACTCGCGCAGCTGCTGCCAGGCGCCCTCGTCGTACATCGCGGCGATCACGCCGGTGGTGGCGAGGGATTCGGTGAGCCTGCGGCCGTCGGCGTCCCCGGTGGGGATCGGCTCGGCGTCCAGGTCGTCGAAGAACGCCTTGAGGTTCTTGCCGACCTGGTCGGGGGTGGTGTTCTTGTCGCCGAGGGGGCAGTCGGGCTGTTTCACGCAGTCCTTGGCGAAGGACTGGAAGGCCGTCTCGAAGCCGGCCGTCTGCTCCAGGTTCAGGCGGCGCGCGGGCAGGGAGGGGTCCATCGCGCCGTCCAGGACCAGGCGGCCCGCCCGGTCCGGGAACAGGCCGGCGTAGGTCGCCCCGAGGAACGTGCCGTACGAGGCGCCGACGTAGGTCAGCTTCTCGTCGCCGAGCACCGCCCGCAGGATGTCCATGTCCCGGGCCGCCTCGACGGTCGACACGTGCCGCAGCAGCTTCGGCGCGTCCGCCCCGCAGCCCTCGGCGAACTTCTGGTACGCCCCGACCAGCTCGTCCGTCTCGCCCTGGTCGTCCGGCGTGACGTCCGTCTGCGTGTACGCGTCCATCTCGCGGCCGTCGAGGCACTCGATGGGCTCACTGCGGGCGACACCCCGAGGGTCGACCGCCACCATGTCGTACCGGGCGCGGACCTCCTCCGGGTAGCCGATGCCCGCGTACTGCTGGAGGTAGCCGATCGCCGAGCCTCCCGGGCCGCCCGGGTTCACCAGCAGGGAGCCCAGCCGTTTGCCCGGGCCGGTGGCCTTCTTCCGGGCCACGGCGAGGCGGACGTCCCCCTCGGAGGGCTTCGCGTAGTCGAGCGGGGCCTTCATGGTGGCGCACTGGAAGCCCGGGACCCCGCAGTCGCGCCACTTCAGCTTCTGCTCGTAGTACGGCGTCAGCGCGGAAGGCGTGGCCTGCGGCAGCGCGGCCAGCGCGGTCCGCGCCGCCTTCGTCGCCCCCGCGGCCTCGGCCGCCGCCGGGCCGGCGGACGTCGACGCGCCACCGGCCGAGCAGGCGGTGGCGAGCAGCGCGGCGGCGAGCAGCGTGGCTCCGGTACGGGTCCTGCCGATGCGGGTCCTGCGGTGGGTGCGCCTAGTGTGCATTCAGCGAGCGTAACTCTCCGCGACCGCGTGGGCGCTCAGCGTGCTGGACGTGCCACGTACGAGTTACCTCGTCAACGGGCTCAGCCCGCTCGCAGCGCCATCGTCATGGCCTCCACCGCCAGCAGCGGCGGCACATTGCGGTCCAGGGCCTCGCCGCAGGCCGCGATCGCCTCGATGCGGCGGAGCGTGGCCTCCGGGGTGCCGGCTCGGGCGACGCGCTCCAGGGTGTCCTCGGCATCGGCGTTGGCGATCGCCACGCGGGAGCCGAGCTGGAGGGCGAGGACGTCGCGGTAGAAGGAGGTGAGGTCGCCGAGGGCGAGGTCGAGGCTGTCGCGCTGGGTGCGGGTGCGGCGGCGCTTCTGGTTGTCCTCCAGCTCCTTGACCACGCCCGCCGTGCCGCGTGGCAGCCGGCCGCCCTGGGCGGCGCCGAGGGCCGCCTTCAGCTCCTCGGTCTCCTTGGTGTCCATCTCCTCGGCGAGCTGCTTGGCGTCCGCTGCCGCGGCGTCCACCAGCTCCTGGGCCGCCTTGAGCGCGCCGCCGATGTCCTCGACCCGCAGCGGCAGCTTCAGCACGGCGGCCCGGCGCTCGCGGGCGGCGGGGTCGGTGGCCAGGCGCCGGGCGCGGTCGACGTGGCCCTGGGTGGCCCGGGCCGCCGCCGCGGCGACGGCCGGCTCGATGCCCTCCCGGCGTACGAGCATGTCGGCCACGGCTTCCACCGAGGGCGTGCGCAGATTGAGGTGGCGGCAGCGGGAGCGGATGGTGGGCAGCACGTCCTCGATGGACGGGGCGCACAGCAGCCACACCGTCCGGGGGGCGGGCTCCTCGACCGCCTTGAGGACGGCGTTGGCGGATTTCTCGTTCAGCCGCTCGGCGTCCTCGACGAGGATGATCTGCCAGCGGCCGTTCGCCGGTGAGGTGAAGGACTTGCGGACGGTGTCCCGCATGTCGCCGACGCGGATCTCCGCGCCCACGGCGGTCACCGTGCTGACGTCCGCGTGGGTGCCGACGAGGGCGGTGTGGCAACCGTCGCAGAAGCCGCAGCCGGGGGCCCCGCCGAGCGCCCGGTCCGGACTCACGCACTGGAGGGCGGCGGCGAAGGCCCGCGCGGTCTGCGTCACTCCGGAGCCGGGGGGCCCGGTGAACAGCCAGGCGTGCGTCATGCTCGACGCCTCGGGCAGCGGTCCGTCGGCCGCGGCGGCAGTGACGAAGGCGTCGGCGTCCCGGGCCGCGGCGGCGAGCTGCTCGCTCACCTTCTCCTGCCCGACGAGGTCGTCCCACACGGTCATGGGTCACGCCGTCCTTCCGTCACACTCCGCGGTCGTACCGCGCCGCACGCACGTCCCGCACGTCGCGGCGCGTCATCCATTGTGCGGGGCGGCACCGACAACGGGCGCCGGGCCGGACCGGACACCGTCGTCGGCCAGGCGCCGGACCGGACCGGACACCGTCGTCGGCCAGGCGCCGGACCGGACCGGACACCGTCGTCGGCGGGCGCCGGACCGGACCGGGCACCCTGTGGTCGGCGGGCGCCGGCCGGACCACGGCGGCTCAGCGCCGCCTTCGGCCGCTCCTGCCCCGGCGGCCCCCGTCGCCGTCCTGCCCGTCGTCCCCATCCGGCCCGCCCCGGCCGTCGTGGCCGCGGCCGCCCGCGTCGGGCTCGTCGCCCTCACGCGGGCCGAGCAGCTCGTCGGCCAGCGTCGGCAGGTCGTCCAGCGGGGTCTCCTCGGCCCAGTCGGAGCGCCGCCGGCGGGGCGGTGCCTGGTCCGGGTCGATCCGGGGCAGTTCCCGGGTGCGGTCCTGGGGCTCCGCGGACCGGTCGGAGCGGTCGGAGCGGGCGGCGGGCTCCTCCTTGCGGAAGTAGTCCGACGGCACCCGGTCGGCGGGGTCCTCCGCGCGCACGGGCGGCAGCACGGCCGTCTCGTCGGCGGCCCCGGGCGGGACGGGCGGCAGGACCGCCGTCTCGTCCTCGGCCGGCGGCTGCACCGCCGGGAGGACCGCCGTCTCGTCCGCCGCGCCGGCCGGGGCCGGCGGCCTGGGCAGCTCGGCCGTGATCTCGGACTCGGACTCCCCGCTGTCCCCGACCCCGGCGCCGGCACCGGCCTCGTCCCCGCCGGTGGTGCCCGGCCGGTCCTCCGTGTCCCGCACCGGGCGCAGTACCGCCGTGTCCTCCACCGGGCCACCGGACGCGTTCGTCGGGGTCACGATCGGGGTCGGGACGGTCGCCGCGTCCGAGGGGCGCGGTGCGGCCGGTGCCGGACGGGGCGCGTCCGCCGCGGCCGGCGCCGTAGGCTTCGGCCCGGTCGCCGCCGCTGCCGCCGCCTGCTCCGCCGCCCGGCGCGCCTCCTCCGCCCGCAGCAGGGCCTCCTCGGCCTTGCGCTGCTTCTCCAGGCGCCGGGCCTCGGCCTCGGCGCGCAGCCGCTCCTCCTCCTCGGCCTGCTTGCGCCGCCGCTCCTCCTCGGCCCGGCGACGCGCCTCCTCCTCGGCCCGCGCCTTCTCCTCGGCGAGGAGCCGGGCCCGCTCCTCCTCGGCCTTGCGGCGTGCTTCCTCGGCCCGCTGCCTGGCCTCCTCGGCCTGCCGCTCGGCCTCGCGCCGCTGGGCCTCCTCCAGCTCGCGCCGCTTGCGCTCCTCCTCCTCGGCGCGCAGCCGCTCCAACTGCTCGAGGCGCTCGCGCTCCAGGCGCTCCTCCTCGGCCTTGCGCGCGGCCTCCTCCTCGGCCCTGCGCCGCGCTTCCTCCTCGGCCTTGCGGCGCGCCTCCTCCCGGGCCTCGATCTCGGCCTCGGACAGCGGCAGCACCTGGTCGAGCCGGCGGCGTACGACGGTGGTGACGGCCTCGGGTTCCTGGCCGGCGTCCACGACGAGGTAGCGGCCGGGGTCGGCGGCGGCCAGCGCGAGGAACCCGGAGCGCACGCGCGCGTGGAACTCGGCGGGCTCCGACTCCAGACGGTCCGGCGCCTCGGTGAACCGCTCGCGCGCGGCCTCCGGCAGGACGTCCAGCAGGACGGTCAGGTGCGGCACCAGCCCGTTGGTCGCCCAGCGGTTGATACGGGCGATCTCGGTCGGCGACAGGTCGCGCCCGGCGCCCTGGTAGGCGACCGAGGAGTCGATGTAGCGGTCGGAGATGACCACGGCGCCGCGCTCCAGGGCGGGCCGGACCACGGTGTCGACGTGCTCCGCGCGGTCGGCCGCGTACAGCAGCGCCTCCGCGCGGTGCGACAGGCCCGCGCTCGACACGTCGAGCAGGATGGAGCGCAGGCGCTTGCCCACCGGGGTCGCCCCCGGCTCGCGGGTCAGCACGACCTCGTGCCCCTTGCCCCTGATCCACTCGGCGAGGGCCTCGGCCTGGGTGGACTTGCCGGCGCCGTCGCCGCCCTCCAGGGCGATGAAGAAGCCGTTCGCCGCGGGCGTCGGCACCGGGTCGTCGCCGCCGAGCAGCGCGTCCCTCAGGTCCTGCCGCAGCGGCACCCCGGAGCGGTCGTCGACCTTGGCCAGCACCAGCGCGGCCACCGGCAGCAGCAGCGCGCCGGCCAGCATCAGGGTGAAGGCGGCGCCGCCGTGCGCGAAGACGAACTTGCCGTTCTCCAGCCGGTGCGGCCCGATCGCCGCCGCGATCACCGGAGCGACGACCGCGCCGAGCGCCACGCACACCCGGACCACGGCGTGCAGATGCTCCGTGGTCCGCGCCCGGCGGCCGTCCTCGGTCTCGTGGTCGAGCAGCGTGTGCCCGGTGTTGGCGGCCACACCCGCGGCCACGCCGGTCAGCGTCAGGAGCAGCAGGACGGTGGTGTCGTCCGGGACGAGGCCGGCGGCCAGCAGGGCGAGGCCGGCGGAGGCGATCGCCAGCGCCAGCAGCCGCCTGCGTGACAGCGACGGCAGCAGCGCGGGGGCCGTGCGGATGCCGACGACGACGCCGCCGGTCAGCGCGCCGACCATCAGCCCGTACAGCACCGGGCCGCCGCCGAGGTCCTTGGCGTGCAGCACCGCCACGGCGACCGCGGCGGCCACCACCGCGGCGACCGCGGCGCAGGCGAGGACCAGCAGGGGCAGGGCGCCGGTGCGGCCCTTGTCGACGCCCGTGCCGCTCTTCGGGCGGCGCATGCCCTCCAGCGGCGACCGCGCGCGCGGGGTGCGCACCGACGGCAGCTCCAGGAAGGTCACCACGGACAGCGACGCGGCGAACAGCCCGGCCGCCACGTACGAGGCGAGCGCCGCCTGGTGCTCGGCGAACCAGTCCACGCCGGCGCCCAGCAGGTTGTTGAGCAGGCCCGCGATCACCAGGGCGGCGCCGGCGAGCGGGACCGCCACGAAGCCCGTGCGCAGCGACAGGCGGCGCAGCGTGTCCATGTGGTCCGGCAGCGGGCGTACCGTCGCGCCCTCCGGAGGCGGCGCGGGCAGCAGCGCGGGCGCCGCGCTCTCCCGGCACACCGTCCAGAAGCGCTCGGCGACCCCGGTGACGAAGACGGTCACCAGGAGGTAGGCGGGCGCGTCGTCCGGCGTCCAGTCGATCCACAGCGGCGCCACGATCAGCAGCGCCGTCCGCAGCCCGTCGGCGCCGACCATGGTCCAGCGCCGGTCGAGCGGACCGTCGGGTGAGGTGAGCGAGGTGAGGGGACCGAGCAGTACGGCGCCGAAGAGCAGCGTCGCGAGGATGCGCAGCCCGAAAACGGTCGCCACTGCGAACGCGACGCCCCGGTAACCGCCGCCGAAGGAGCCCGCGCCGATCGCGGCCTGCACCACGAGGAGGACCAGCACCAGGAGGGCGAGGATGTCGCCGACACCCCCCACGAGCTGTGCGCTCCACAACCGCCTCAACTGCGGACGGCGCAGCAGGGCGCGGACGGCGCGCTCGCGGGAGTCCGCGACGAGGGCGTCGTCCGGGGCGGGGTGAGGGGCCGTTGGCTGCTCGGCTCGCGTCATGCGTTCAGCCTATCGGTCGACGCGGACAGTCCGGAGTTCCCGGCCGAACGTACGCCCGCCCCGGCACCGAAGCGGTGCCGGGGCGGGCGCCCGGCGGACGACGGAAGCCGCCGCGCGGGACGTGCCGGGCGGGCTCAGTCCTCCGAACCCTTGGCGGCGGTCGCCTTCTTGGCGGCCGTCTTGGTGGCCGTCTTCTTCGCCGCGGTCTTGGCCGTGGTCTTCTTCGCGGCCGTCGTCTTGGCCGCCGCCGTCTTCTTGGCGGCGGTCTTCTTGGCGGGAGCCTTCTTGGCGGCCGTCTTCTTCGTGGCCTTCTTCGCCGTCTTCTTGGCGGGGCCCTTGGCCCGCTTCTCGGCGAGCAGCTCGTAGCCGCGCTCCGGCGTGATCTCCTCGACGCTGTCGCCGGAGCGCAGGGTCGCGTTGGTCTCGCCGTCGGTGACGTACGGTCCGAAGCGGCCGTCCTTGACCACGACGGGCTTCTCGCTGACCGGGTCGGTGCCCAGCTCCTTCAGCGGCGGCTTGGCCGCGGCCCGACCACGCTGCTTGGGCTGGGCGTAGATCGCCAGCGCCTCCTCCAGCGTGATCGTGAAGAGCTGCTCCTCGGAGGTGAGGGACCGCGAGTCCGTGCCCTTCTTCAGGTACGGGCCGTAGCGGCCGTTCTGGGCGGTGATCTCGACGCCCTCGGCGTCGGTGCCGACGACGCGCGGCAGCGACATGAGCTTCAGGGCGTCGTCGAGGGTCACCGTGTCCAGGGACATCGACTTGAACAGCGAGGCGGTGCGCGGCTTCACGGCGTTCTTGCCGGTCTTCGGGGTGCCCTCGGGCAGCACCTCGGTGACGTACGGGCCGTAGCGGCCGTCCTTGGCGACGATGGCGTGGCCGGTGGCCGGGTCGGTGCCCAGCTCGAAGTCGCCGCTCGGCTTGGCGAGCAGTTCCTCCGCCAGCTCGACGGACAGCTCGTCGGGCGCCAGGTCCTCGGGGACGTCGGCGCGCTGGTGGTTCTCGGCGTCCTTCTCGCCGCGCTCGACGTACGGGCCGTAGCGGCCGACGCGCAGCACGATGTCGTTGCCGACGGGGAAGGAGGACACCTCGCGGGCGTCGATCGCGCCGAGGTCGGTCACCAGTTCCTTGAGGCCGCCGAGGTGGTCCCCGTCGCCGTTGCCGGCGTCGGCGGCGCCGCCGGTGCCGGTGCCTTCACCGAAGTAGAACCGCTTCAGCCACGGCACGGCCTGCGCCTCGCCCCGCGCGATGCGGTCGAGGTCGTCCTCCATCTTGGCGGTGAAGTCGTAGTCGACGAGCCGCCCGAAGTGCTTCTCCAGGAGGTTGACCACGGCGAAGGAGAGGAAGGACGGGACGAGCGCCGTGCCCTTCTTGAAGACGTAGCCGCGGTCCAGGATGGTGCCGATGATCGACGCGTACGTCGACGGACGGCCGATCTCGCGCTCTTCCAGCTCCTTGACCAGCGACGCCTCGGTGTAGCGGGCCGGGGGCTTGGTGGCGTGGCCGTCGACCGTGATCTCCTCGGCCGTCAGCGCGTCGCCCTCGGCGACCTGCGGCAGCCGGCGCTCGCGGTCGTCCAGCTCGGCGTTCGGGTCGTCGGCGCCCTCGACGTACGCCTTGAGGAAGCCGTGGAAGGTGATGGTCTTGCCGGAGGCGCTGAACTCGACGTCCCGGCCGTCGGAGGCGGCGCCGCCGATCTTCACGGTGACGCTGTTGCCGGTCGCGTCCTTCATCTGGGAGGCAACGGTCCGCTTCCAGATCAGCTCGTACAGCTTGAACTGGTCGCCGGTCAGACCGGTCTCGGCGGGCGTGCGGAAGCGGTCGCCGGAGGGGCGGATCGCCTCGTGCGCCTCCTGCGCGTTCTTGACCTTGCCGGCGTACGTCCGCGGCTGGGCGGGCAGGTAGTCGGCGCCGTACAGCTGCGTGACCTGGGCGCGGGCGGCGGCGACCGCCGTGTCGCTCAGCGTCGTCGAGTCCGTACGCATGTAGGTGATGTAGCCGTTCTCGTACAGCTTCTGGGCGATCTGCATGGTCGCCTTGGCGCCGAAGCCGAGCTTGCGGCTCGCCTCCTGCTGCAGCGTCGTCGTACGGAACGGGGCGTACGGCGAGCGGCGGTACGGCTTGGACTCGACGGAGCGGACCGCGAAGCGCGTGTCCTCCAGGGCGGCGGCGAGCGCGCGGGCGTTCGCCTCGTCGAGGTGGAGGGTGTTCGCGCTCTTCAGCTGGCCCAGGGAGTCGAAGTCGCGGCCCTGCGCGACCCGGCGCCCGTCGACCGTCTGGAGGCGGGCGACCAGCGAGGACGGGTCGGAGGCGTCGCCCGCGCGGCCGGTGGCGAAGGTGCCGGTGAGGTCCCAGTACTCGGCGGAGCGGAACGCCATGCGCTCGCGCTCCCGCTCGACCACCAGGCGCGTCGCGACGGACTGGACGCGGCCGGCCGACAGGCGCGGCATGACCTTCTTCCACAGGACCGGCGAGACCTCGTAGCCGTAGAGGCGGTCGAGGATGCGGCGGGTCTCCTGGGCGTCGACGAGCTTCTGGTTGAGCTGGCGCGGGTTGGCGACGGCGGCCCGGATCGCGTCCTTGGTGATCTCGTGGAACACCATGCGCTTGACCGGGATCTTCGGCTTGAGGACTTCCTGGAGGTGCCACGCGATGGCCTCGCCCTCGCGGTCCTCATCGGTGGCGAGGAAGAGTTCGTCGGAGTCCTTCAGCAGGTCCTTGAGCTTCTTGACCTGGGCCTTCTTGTCGGCATTGACCACATAGATCGGCTGGAAGTCGTGTTCGACGTCCACACCGAGGCGACGGACCTCGCCGGTGTACTTCTCCGGCACCTCCGCCGCGCCGCTGGGAAGGTCGCGGATGTGCCCGACGCTCGCCTCGACGACGTAACCAGGGCCGAGATAGCCCTTGATCGTCTTCGCCTTGGCAGGCGACTCGACGATGACGAGTCGGCGGCCGCCGTTCGCGGTCTCGCTGGTCGGGGACAACTTCGCTCTTCTCTCCGGTCGACGCTGGGGCCTCCCCAGGCAGTGCTCCCGGGGTCGGGTCGTGCTGCGTTTCGGTCGTGACGCTGCGGAGTGTGACGGTACCTCCCGCCCCCGTGTCAAACGGGAAAAGCCCGCAACGGCCACTCGAACGGTAACCCGACGAACCCCGTTCCTGCCGCCCGGAGTGCTGACCGGCCCTGACGCGCGTATCCGGAGCGCGACCCCCCGGTTACCCGCGCGGGGGTGCGGCCGGGGTCCGGAACCGGCCCCTCACACGCGGGTCAGGCACCATGCCCCGAGGGCGAGCGCGACGACTCCGGCGAGGCTCGCGACGGCCGCCGATGCGACGGGGCTCACACCGAGCGCGACGGGCCGGCTGTGCCGCACCCGTGTCGCGGTCCACACCAGCAGACCGGCCCCGAACAGGGCGAACACCATTCCCGCGAAGATCGCCGGCCCGCTCTCCATGGTCCCCGTGCCCCTTTTCTCCAGCCCGCGCGTGTCCAGCCTCGGGGAGGCTGTCACGCACGGGCGGCGGGCAGGCGAACCCGAGGTGAACGCGGGGCCGACGAGTGAGGCGGCTCGCCGTCCGTGGCTCGTTTCCCCCGCCCGCCCCTCGGGAGGACGGGAGGGGGCCGCCCGGCCGTCGGCTACGCCGGTTCGATGAAGCCCTGCTCCACCAGCAGCCGGATCTGAGCGGGCGTGCGGTCGCGCAGCGCCACCGGGTCCTCGCCCACCAGCTGGGCGATGGCGTCCAGGATGCGGCCCGCGCTCATGGTGCCGTCGCAGACGCCCGCGAAGCCGGCGCCGACCGTGTCGACGCGGGTGGCGCGGCGCATGCCGCGGTTCTGGCGCAGCACCACGTGCTCGGGGTCCTCGGCGCCGGGCAGGCCGACCTGCTCCTGGACGACCTCGCCGGCCAGCGTGAAACTCGCCTCCAGGAGGGCCGCGTCGTCGTGGGCGCGCAGGTAGTCGACGCGGTCGAAGTGCGCGCGGACCGTCTCGCCCAGCGGCTGCTCGACGGGGTGCGGCCACTCCTCGACGGTGATCGAGGGCTCCGCGGCCGCGGTGCGGCGCAGGGTGATCCAGCCGAAGCCGACGGCCTTGACCTTGCGCGCCTCGAACTCGTCCAGCCACGCGTCGTACCGCGCCTGGTACTCGGCCGGGTCGGCGCGGTGGTCACCGGCGTCCCTGAGCCACAGCTCGGCGTACTGCGTGACGTCCTGCACCTCGCGCTGCACGATCCAGGCGTCGCAGCCGCGCGGCACCCAGGAGCGCAGCCGGTCGGTCCACTCCTCCCCCTCGACGTGCTGCCAGTTGGCGAGGAAGTGCGCGAACCCGCCCTCGTTCAGCCGCTCCCCCGTCTCCTGAACGAGCGACCGGCACAGATCGTCCCCGCTCATGCCTCCGTCGCGGTAGGTGAGCCGGGCGCCGGGGGAGATCACGAAGGGCGGGTTGGAGACGATCAGGTCGTACGTCTCGTCCTCGCGCACCGGCTCGTACAGGGAGCCCTCGCGCAGGTCGGCGGCCTGGGCTCCGGAGAGGGCGAGGGTGAGCGCGGTGATGTGCAGCGCGCGCGGGTTCACGTCCGTCGCCGTCACGCGGGTGGCGTGGCGGGAGGCGTGCAGGGCCTGGATGCCGGAGCCGGTGCCGAGGTCCAGGGCGGCGGAGACGGGCGTGCGGACGGTGAGGCCGGCCAGCGTCATGGAGGCGCCGCCGACGCCGAGGACGACGCCCTCGGCGTGGTTGCCGATGCCGCCGGCGCCGCCCACCGCGCAGCCGAGGTCGGAGACGATGAACCAGTCCTCGCCGCCGGGCCCCCCGTACGGCCGTACGTCCACGGTGGCGGCCACCTGGTCGTCGCCCGCGCGCACCAGCCAGCCGCTCTCCAGCAGGGCGTCGACGGGCAGGACGTCCGCCACGCGCGCGCGGGGCACGGGCTGCTGGAGCAGGAAGAGCCTGACGAGCCGTTCGAGCGGCGTGTCGCCGCGGGTGGCCCGCAGCGCGGGCACGGTCTCGCTGCGCGACAGCGCCGCGTAGGCGGGGGCGCCGAGCAGCTCCAGCAGTCCGTCGGCGGTGAAGGACGCGCCGAGCAGGGCGTCCCGCAGCCGTGCGGTGACGTCGGGGCGGTCGGCGGAGGGCAGGGGGGACAGGCCGGTGTTACTCACACCACCATTGTGGCCCGCGCCCCGCCCCACGCCTGCGCAGCGGACGTCAGCCGTTGGTCGCCGACGGCGTCACCGAGGCGGACTTGCAGCTGGCCTGCTTGGCCATCGCCTGGCCGACCTCGCCCTCCTCCAGCGTCTTCAGCGCGTCGCTGCCGCTCTTGCTGAGCTTGTTCAGCTCGGTGGCGATGTCCTTGAGGCCGTCGGCGAACTTCGCCTGGTCCTTGGTGTCCAGGGCCTCGACCTGCTTCTTCAGGGAGGCGTACGACGAGGCGAGGCCGTTGAGCTCGGTGACGGCGTCCTTCTGCTTCTTCTCACCGTCCTCGACGTCCGGGGCCCCGGCCTTCTGGACGGCGCTGCCCATGGCCTTGTAGGCGTCGGACATGTCCTGGAACGCCTGCGCGTCGGTCTTCTGGACCTCGGCGGGCGTGCTGTTGTCCGACGTCTCCTTCTGGATCGCGGCGTTGGCGGACTCGATCTTCGTGGCCTGCGGCTTCACCGCGTCGCAGACCTCCTTCGCCCAGCCGTCCAGCTTCTCGTTGTCGTCGCTGCTGCTGCATCCCGTCAGCGCCAGTACCAGTACCGCACCGCCGGACAGTGCGGCCGCGAGCTTCTTGTTCACCGGATTGGTCCCTTCCATGGCTCTCGGCCCCGGAACATACACGCCGGATGGAGGACACCCGCAGGACGAACATCCGTTATGAACGTATTGAAGCCATTTGCACCAAGAGAGAGAAGGCTCACGGTGAGCGATGCGCGGCCGCGCGGGACGGGGCGGACGAGGCGTCAACACGCGCCGTCCGCCCGCCCTTTGAGCTGCGGTTCCGCGGTGATCCGACGGCCGGGGCTACGAAACCACCGCCGGATCGGCCGACTTGGGATCGCGATCGGCGTCGTCCTCGTCACCCATGGCGATGCCGCGCCGTTTGGAGACGTAGACGGCGCCCGCGATGACGAGGAACGCGACGACGGCGATCAGCACCCGCACGACGATGCTCTCGTCGGCGCCGTAGGAGAACTTGATGACCGCGGGCGCGATGAGCAGCGCCACCAGGTTCATCACCTTCAGCAGCGGGTTGATCGCCGGGCCGGCGGTGTCCTTGAACGGGTCGCCGACCGTGTCGCCGATGACGGTGGCGGCGTGCGCCTCGCTGCCCTTGCCGCCGTGGTGGCCGTCCTCGACGAGCTTCTTGGCGTTGTCCCAGGCGCCACCGGAGTTGGCGAGGAAGACCGCCATCAGGGTGCCCGCGCCGATCGCGCCGGCCAGGAACGCGCCGAGCGCGCCCACGCCGAGCGTGAACCCGATGAAGATGGGTGCCATCACGGCGAGCAGTCCGGGCGTGGCGAGTTCCCGCAGGGCGTCCCGGGTGCAAATGTCGACGACCTTGCCGTACTCGGGTTTCTCGCTGTGGTCCATGATCCCGGGCCTCTCCCGGAACTGCCGCCGCACCTCGAAGACGACCGCGCCCGCCGACCGCGACACCGCGTTGATCGCCAGCCCCGAGAAGAGGAAGACGACCGCCGCGCCCGCGATGAGCCCGACGAGGTTGTTGGGCTGCGAGATGTCCATCATCAGACTCATCGGCGCGCCCTCGCCGCTGAGTTTCTCGCCCACGTCCGCGGCGCCGGTGGTGATGGCGTCGCGGTACGACCCGAAGAGGGCCGCCGCCGCGAGGACGGCCGTGGCGATGGCGATGCCCTTGGTGATGGCCTTGGTGGTGTTGCCGACCGCGTCCAGGTCGGTGAGGACCTGGGCGCCGGCGCCCTCGACGTCACCGGACATCTCGGCGATGCCCTGCGCGTTGTCGGAGACCGGCCCGAAGGTGTCCATCGCGACGATGACACCGACGGTGGTGAGCAGACCGGTACCGGCCAGCGCCACCGCGAAGAGCGCCAGCATGATGGACGTGCCGCCGAGCAGGAACGCCCCGTAGACGCCGAGGCCGATCAGCAGGGCGGTGTAGACGGCGGACTCGAGCCCGATCGAGATGCCGGCGAGGACGACGGTCGCGGGGCCCGTCAGCGAGGTCTTGCCGATGTCCCTGACGGGGCGTCGGGTGGTCTCGGTGAAGTAGCCGGTGAGCTGCTGGATCAGGGCCGCGAGCACGATGCCGACGGCCACCGCGACGAGCGCCAGGACGCGCGGGTCGCCGTCCCGGCCCGCGATCGCCGCGTCGGTGACGCCGTCCAGCTCCGAGTACTTCCCGGGCAGGTAGACGAAGACGGCCACCGCCACCAGCACCAGCGAGATCACGGCGGAGACGAAGAATCCCCGGTTGATCGCGCTCATGCCGCTGCGGTCGGACCGCCGGGGTGCCACCGCGAAGATGCCGATCATGGCGGTGATCACGCCGATCGCCGGCACCAGCAGCGGGAAGGCCAGGCCGGAGTCGCCGAAGGCCACCTTGCCGAGGATCAGCGCGGCGACCAGGGTCACGGCGTACGACTCGAAGAGGTCGGCCGCCATGCCCGCGCAGTCGCCGACGTTGTCGCCCACGTTGTCGGCGATGGTCGCGGCGTTGCGCGGGTCGTCCTCCGGGATGCCCTGCTCGACCTTGCCGACGAGGTCGGCGCCGACGTCGGCGGCCTTGGTGAAGATGCCGCCGCCGACCCGCATGAACATCGCGATCAGCGCGGCGCCGAGACCGAAGCCCTCCAGGACCTTCGGCGCGTCGGCCGCGTAGACCAGCACCACGCAGCAGGCGCCCAGCAGGCCGAGCCCCACCGTGAACATGCCGACCACGCCGCCCGTACGGAAAGCGATCTTCGTCGCCTTGTGCGAGACGTCGGTGAGATCCTTTTCCGGTTCACCCGGTGCCGGTGTCGCCTCCCGCGCCGCCGCGGCGACGCGCACATTGCTGCGCACCGCGAGCCACATGCCGATATAGCCGGTGGCCGCCGAGAACGCCGCGCCGATCAGGAAGAAGATCGATCGCCCGGCACGTTGATTCCAGTCGTCCGCGGGCAGCAGCATGAGAAGGAAGAACACGACGGCGGCGAATACGCCGAGCGTGCGCAACTGCCTGGCCAGATAGGCGTTGGCGCCTTCCTGGACGGCCGCCGCGATCTTCTTCATGCTGTCGGTTCCCTCGCCCGCCGCGAGCACCTGGCGCACCAGGATGCCCGCGAGCACCAGCGCGGCCAGTGCCACGACCGCGATGACCGCGACCAGGACGCGGTTTCCGTCGGTCAGCACGGCGGCCGCGAGGGGGAAGGGATCGCCCGACCGAAGAGGGGTGGAAAGCTCCGCCATTCGTCCTCCTTGACGCTTGGGCTGAGCTCAAGATGTGGACGGGATTGTAGGTACCGGAACCCGATCAAAACAGTGCACGACAAATAGAATTACCGTGTCAACCACACGGAGGCCGGAAGTAGTAATGCCCCTCCGGCATTATTGCGAGATCCGTCCCGTGATCCGTTCGCGACCGATTCCGGTGATCCATTTCGTGATCCATTCCGGTGATCCGATTCACGACCGTTTTCACGGCGTTGATCGTGAATGAATTCACGTGGATCCCGCACGGAACCAATCTATGCGCGCACACGACGAAGGGCCCCACCGGGTGGGGCCCTTCGGGTGAAACGGGGTGGGTCAGACCTGCGGCAGTACCGCCGGGGCCGTCGGCCAGGTCATGCGGATGAGTCCGCCGTCCTCGCCGGCCGTGACCTCCACGTCGTCGACGAGTCCGCTGATGACCGCGAGGCCCATCTCGTCCTCCTCGGCCTCCGCGTCGTCGACGGCGCTCCCCGGGGCCCCGGCCCCGGAAGGCGCGTGCGGCGCCTCGTCGCCGACCTCGATGGAGAACTGCTTCTCCTCCTCGATCAGCGACACCTTGACGGGCGCCGTGATGCCGACGTGCTGGTGCAGGCCCACAGCCCGGGTGCACGCCTCACCGACGGCCAGCCTGACCTCGTCGAGGACGGCCTCGTCCACTCCGGCCCTGCGTGCCACCGCGGCCGCCACCAGACGGGCGGTGCGGACATGCTCGGGCAGCGCGCTGAAGCGGAGTTCGACGGTGGCCATGCATCCCCCTTTGAACTACGGGCGTGCTGTCGGGGGTCCGGGCCGCCGACAGCCCGGACCTCCGTCGTTCTCTACTGCCGCCCCGGGCCCGAAGGCCCGGGACCGGTCGTCAGTCGGTGGCCGCCACCGCTTCCTCGACCGAGGTGTGAATGGGGAACACCTTGGTGAGGCCGGTGATACGGAAGATCTTGAGAATGCGCTCCTGGTTGCAGACCAGGCGCAGCGAGCCCTCGTGGGCACGCACACGCTTCAGGCCGCCGACCAGCACGCCGAGCCCGGTGGAGTCGAGGAAGTCCACGCCCTCCATGTCGACGACGAGGTGGAAACTCCCGTCGTTCACGAGCTCGACCAGCTGCTCACGCAGCTTGGGCGCGGTGTATACGTCAATTTCGCCACCGACCTCGACGACCGTACGATCGCCGACGGTACGGGTCGACAGGGACAGGTCCACGGATCCTCCAGCACCTTGCTATCGAGCGGTCGTCCCTCGGGACACCTCGGCTTGAAGCCCCCAGGACGGTTCGCCAGCCGCGATGGCATTCAATCACTTACCGGCAGGCGTGCACGACGCCTTGGTCCCATTGTCCGTCACGCCAGTGACAGACTCGGTGCCGATGGCCAACAATCACCGACCCGATCGACCCCCGGCGGAGCCCGGCTCCCGGCCGGAACCGGGCGCGGTCCTGCACCGGCTCGCCGCGGGACCGAGCCGGGCTGCGCGCATCACTCATACGGAGCACTTGCCCCCGCGTGCGGGTCGTCATGCCGTCTGGCCGGAGCGGATTCGCCCGGAGGTCGTCGCGGCCGTGCGCGCGGCGGGAATCGAACATCCCTGGGCCCACCAGGCACGCGCCGCCGAGCACGCCCTCGACGGCGACTCGGTGGTCGTCGCCACCGGCACCGCCTCCGGCAAGTCCCTGGCCTATCTGGTGCCGGTGCTCTCGACGCTGCTGGACGGCTCCGAGGCCCCGAACGGGCGCGGTGCCACCGCCCTGTACCTCGCTCCCACGAAGGCTCTGGCGGCCGATCAGTGCCGATCCGTGAAGGAACTTTCACAACCTCTCGGCACGTCCGTTCGAGCGGCGGTGTACGACGGCGACACGCCGTTCGAGGAGCGCGAGTGGATCCGCCAGTACGGCACCTACGTGCTGACCAACCCGGACATGCTGCACCGCGGCATCCTGCCCTCCCACCCCCGCTGGTCCTCCTTCCTGAAGGCGCTGAAATACGTCGTCGTCGACGAGTGCCACACCTATCGCGGGGTCTTCGGCTCCCACGTCGCCCAGGTGCTGCGAAGACTGCGCAGACTGTGCGCGCGCTACGGCGCGTCGCCGGTGTTCCTGCTCGCCTCCGCGACCGCCGCCGAGCCCGCGGTGGCCGCCCGCCGGCTCACCGGGCTGCCGGTGGTCGAGGTCGCCGACGACGCCTCGCCCCGCGGTGAACTGGTGTTCGCGCTCTGGGAGCCGCCGCTGACCGAACTGGAGGGCGAGAAGGGCGCGCCGGTCCGCCGCACGGCCACCGCCGAGGCCGCCGACCTGCTCACCGACCTCACCGTGCAGGGGATGCGCTCGATCACCTTCGTGCGCTCCCGGCGCGGCGCGGAGCTGATCTCGGTGATCGCGCAGGAACGGCTGGCCGAGGTCGACCGCTCGCTGGCCGGGCGGGTGGCGGCCTATCGCGGCGGCTACCTCCCCGAGGAGCGCCGCGCGCTGGAACGTGCCCTGCACTCGGGTGAACTCCTCGGCCTCGCCGCGACCAACGCCCTGGAACTCGGCCTCGACATCTCCGGTCTGGACGCCGTGGTGATCGCCGGCTATCCGGGCACCCGGGCGTCGCTGTGGCAGCAGGCGGGCCGGGCGGGACGGTCCGGGCAGGGGGCGCTGGCGGTGCTGGTCGCGCGCGACGACCCGCTGGACACCTTCCTGGTCCACCATCCGGAGGCCCTGTTCGACCAGCCCGTGGAGACCACGGTCCTCGATCCGGACAACCCGTACGTCCTCGCGCCCCACCTCTGCGCGGCGGCGGCCGAGCTTCCGCTGACCGAGGAGGACCTGCCCCTCTTCGGTCCCGCCTGCGAGGAACTGCTCCCCCAGTTGGAGGCGGCGAAGCTGCTGCGCCGCCGGACCCGGGCCTGGCACTGGACACGCCGGGAGCGGGCCGCCGACCTGACCGACATCCGCGGCGAGGGCGGACGGCCGGTGCAGGTCGTGGAGGCCGGGACGGGCCGGCTGCTGGGCACGGTGGACGCCGGCGCCGCGCACACGACGGTCCACGAGGGCGCGGTCCACCTCCACCAGGGCCGTACCTATCTCGTGCGTTCGCTGGACCTGGAGGACTCCGTCGCGCTGGTCGAGCAGGCGACGCCGACGTACTCGACGGTCGCCCGCGACACGACGGCGATCTCCGTCCTGGAGACCGACACCGAGATCCCCTGGGGCGACGGGCGCCTGTGCTACGGCTCGGTGGAGGTCACCAACCAAGTGGTCTCCTTCCTGCGCCGGCGTCTGATCACCGGCGAGGTCCTGGGCGAGACGAAGCTCGACCTGCCCCCGCGGACGCTGCGCACGCGGGCGGTGTGGTGGACGGTCACCGAGGACCAGCTGGACGCGGCCCGGATCAACCCGGAGATCCTCGGCGGGGCCCTGCACGCCGCCGAGCACGCCTCGATCGGCATGCTGCCCCTCTTCGCAACGTGCGACCGCTGGGACATCGGCGGCGTCTCCGTCCCCCTCCACCCCGACACGCTGCTGCCGACCGTCTTCGTGTACGACGGCCACCCCGGCGGGGCCGGCTTCGCCGAGCGCGCCTTCCACACGGCGCGCGCCTGGCTCACCGCCACCCGGGAGGCCATCGCCTCCTGCGAGTGCGACGCCGGCTGCCCGTCCTGCATCCAGTCCCCCAAGTGCGGCAACGGCAACGACCCGCTGCACAAACGGGGCGCCGTACGCCTGCTCACGGAGCTGCTGCGGGGAGCCCCGCAAGAGGACTCGGAGCGGGACCCAGCCGAGGGCTGGGAGGGGAGCGGCGCCGGGGCGGCCGGGGCAGCGCAGGAAGGGTCGCAGGGAAGAGCACAGCGGGGCTAGCCGAAGGGGGCTGGTCGAAGGGGGCTGGCCGAGGGAAGCACAGCCGGGGCAGCCGGGAGGGGACACCGCCGGTTCGCGGGCGGAACGACAGTCGTACGGAACGGCGGGCGGCCGGAACGGCGGGCAGCCGGTGGGCTCCGCCCGGGGCGCCGCCGACGGCCGCCGCACCGGGCGGAGCCCACCAAGGCCGAGCCCACCAAGGCGGAGCCCACCAAGGCCGAGCCCACCAAGGCCGAGCCCACCAAGGCAGCGTCCACCCGGGGAGCGCCCGCCGAGAGGGGAGAGCACCCGCTCAAGGCGCCCTCTTCGCAACGGCACCCTCCGCAGCAGCCCCTTCCGCAGCAGCACCCGCTCGAAGGACCCCCTCCGGGAGAGCCCCCGCGGAAGCGGCACCCTCCGGGACGGCCCCGGCGGAAGCGGCATCCTCCGGGACGGCCCGGCCGGATGCGGCACCCTCCGGGACGGCCCCCGCCGGAGGGCGCTCCGGCGCGGGTCCCGCCCTCGCCCTGACCTCCGCGGTGAAGGGCCCCCGACCGGAAGCCACCCTCACGTCGGAGACCTGGCCGGTGAGCGCGCATCTGACCAGCCGCGTCTCCTGGGCCGCCGCGATCCGCTCCGCCCGGGCGCAGGCGGCCGTAGCGCCCCGAGCCCAGTGCTCCGCCGCCGCGAGCGCCGCCAGATCCGCTCCGCCGGCCGCACGGTGCCGGGCCACGACCGCCTGGCCCAGGGCCAGCACGACACCGAACACCAGGCACAGAACGGCGACCGCGCCGACGCTCCAGACAGTGGCCGAGCCCTGGTCGGCGCCCGCCTTCCGGGCCCTCACGGCCCGCCTCCCGCCGCCCGCTCCACCGACGCCACGGCCTCCTCCCGCACCTCGAAGGGCAGGCCGCGCAGCACCGGCGGCTCGGCCACCACGACCACTCGGAACCTGTCGCCCTCCCGGCTGACCGAGACCCGTGCGCCGCGGGGTGCCGCCTCCCGGGCGGCCTCCACGACCGCGTCGGCGGGGTCGTGCCGGGCCGCCGCACGGGCGCCCGTCCGGGCCGCGTCCACGCACTGGATCTGCGCGGCCACCAGGAGGAGCCCCCACACCAGTGTCATGACGAACGCCACCAGCACGGGCAGCACCACGGCGGTCTCCGCCGTCACGAAGCCCCGGTCCGAACGACGGGACCGCACCGCCGGGCCCCACTCACATCCGCGCATCGAGGGCCCGCTTCACGATGCCCTGCAGTTCGGCGCTGACCGCCCCGCTCGTCACCACCTTGTACAGGACCACCGCGAACGCCACCGCCGCGACGATTCCCATCGCGTACTCGGACGTCACCATCCCCGAGTCCCGCCCCGCGGCCCGTCGGCGTCGTGCCGCACCCACCGCACGCATCAGGGCACTCAACCGTGCCCGCACCACCTGATACATCTCAACCCCCGTAAGGTTCGCTGTCGTTGTTCACCAGCGGTTCGTTCACCGCTGGTCGCTCACTCGTGGTCGTCCGTTCGTGTCGTTCGTTCGTGGGCGTCCGTTCGTCCGTCTCGCCCGTTCCCGGTGTCAGCCGCCGCCTCCTCCCCCGCCGCCCAGCACCCCGCCCGCGAGGCCGATCACCACGGGCAGTACGCCCACCGCGATGAACGCGGGCAGGAAGCACAAGCCCACCGGCGCGGTGACCAGGACGGCCGCACGGCGGGCCCGTGCCGTCGTGGTGCGGGCCCAGTCGGCGCGCGCCTGAGCGGCGAGGCGGGTGACCGGGCCGGCCGCGGGCAGACCGGACACGTCGGCCCGCTCCAGCAGCCGTGCGAGGGGTGCGGCACCGGGCAGTGCGGCCAGGCCGCGCCAGGCACCGTCCGGTTCGCCCCCGAGCCGCACCTCCGCGGCGCCGCGGCCCAACGCCTCCCCGACGGGCCCGCCGAGGGCGTCGCCCACCGCGCGGGCAGCGGCGACCGGCCCGGCGCCCGCCGCGACGCACGCCGCCAGCAGGTCAGCGACCAGCGGAAGTTGGCGAGCGGCCTCGGCGGCAGCGGCCTCCCGCGCGGCCGTGGCGGCGGCCCTGCGTCCGGCGTGCAGGCGCCAGAGCATCACCGCACCCGCCAGCCCCACCACCACACCGGCGGCACCTCCGACGAGGGCCCATCCGGCACCCACCACGGCCACCAGCGGCAGCCGTCGGCGAAGCGCGTCAGGGACTTCGGCGCGTCGTGGGGCCGTACGGGCGGTCGTCGGGGCCAGGAGGCCGGTGAGCCGTCTGCGCACCGTCCGCTCCCGCCCCAGGGCCACGCAGCCCCGCGCCAGCCATCCGGCGGCCAGCAGCGTCCCCAGCACCGCCCCCAGCCTGTGGACGAAGTCCCCGGTCACGACTCGGCCTCCGCCCCGCGCACGATCCGCGTCACCCACCACACGCCCAGCCCCTCCAGGACCCCACCCGCGAGCAGACACATCAGTCCGGCTCCGGTGTGCAGCAGGACCCGCAGCGGGTCGGCGCCGAGGGCGGCACCGAGGAGCAGGCCGAACACCGGCAGACCGGCGAGCATCACCGCCGTGGCACGCGCGCCCGCCAACTGGGCCCGCAGATCGGAACGCCGGTCCCGTTCCGCGCGCAGGGCGCCCTCCAGCCGGTCGAGTCCGGCCGCCAGGCCGGCGCCCTGGTCGACGGCGACCCGCCAGCACGCCGCCAGGCCGCGCAGCCCTTCGGCACCGGGCTGCCGCGCGGCCACCGCGAGCGCGTCCGGCACGTCCCCGCCGAAGCGGGCCGCCGCCAGTACGGCGGCCTGCCCGTCGCCGAGCCCGCCCGAGTCGTGCGCGGCGCACAGCAACGCCTCACCGGGTTGCCGTCCCGCGCGCACCTCACCGGCGAGCGCCCCGCACAGGGCGATCACCGCGTCCTGCCGGCGCCCCCGGTGCCGCCGCGCCCGGGCGGCCCGGCGCGTCCGCCGCAGCAGCGGCACCCCCGCCGCCCCCGCGACGACCGGCAGCACCGAGCCGCCCAGTACCGCGAGCACCAGCCCGGCCGCCAACGCCGACCACTCGGGCCTCACCCGGCCGCGCACGCACCGCAGTCCGTCCGCCAGGCGCCGCCCCGGCGGTGGTCCCGTGCCGGCCGTCCCACCGCCGGCGAGCACCGTCCGCGCGCGCCTCAGCGCGGCCTGCCGCCCGCTCACCGCCAGCCATGACGCCGCCCCGAGGAACCCCAGGGCGACCCCCGTCGACACCTCATCCATCAGCGTCACCCGTACGCCCCCTCACCGCGTCCTCGCGTCCGAGCCCGTCGGCGCGCAGCAGCCCGCGCAGCCGCTCCCAACCGCGCTCGGCGGCGAACGCCTCCGCCTCCCACCGCAGCGCGGGCACGGTCCGCACCAGCCCCGACGGATCGCGTTCCAGCACGTGCACCTCGGCGATCCGGCGTCTGCCCGTCCGGTCCCGGACCAGGTGGAGGACGACGGAGAGGGCGGCGGCGAGCTGGCTGTGCAGCGCCGCGCGGTCCAGGCCGGCGGCCGTGCCGAGGGCCTCCAGCCGGGCCGGTACGTCGGCGGCGGCGTTGGCGTGCACCGTCCCGCAGCCGCTGTGACCGGTGTTCAGCGCGGCCAGCAGATGGGTCACCTCGGGGCCGCGCACCTCGCCGACCACCAGCCGGTCGGGCCGCATGCGCAGTGCCTGCCGCACCAGGTCCTCCAGGGTGACCAGGCCGGCCGCCTCCTGGTTGGCGGGTCTGGTCTCCAGGCGGACGACGTGCGGATGGTCGGGCCGAAGCTCCGCCGAGTCCTCGGCGAGCACGATGCGCTCGTCCGGGCGGACCAGCCCGAGCAGCGCGCTCAGCAACGTCGTCTTGCCACTGCCCGTGCCTCCGCTGACGAGGAACGACAGGCGGGCCCGCAGCAGCGCGCGCAGCACGCGGTCGCCGCCGGGCGGGACGGTACCCGCGGCCGCCAGTTCGTCGAGGGTGAACGCCCGCGGGCGCACCACCCGCAGCGACAGGCAGGTGCAGCCGACGGCGACCGGCGGCAGCACCGCGTGCAGCCGGGTGCCGTCGGGCAGCCGGGCGTCCACCCAGGGCCGGGCGTCGTCCAGCCGACGCCCGGCGACCGTGGCGAGGCGCTGTGCCAGCCGCCGCACGGCGCCCGCGTCCGGGAAGGACACGGACGTCAGCTCCAGGCCGCCGCCCCGGTCCACCCAGACCCGGTCCGGGGCGGAGACCAGTACGTCGGTGACCGAGGGGTCGGCGAGCAGCGGCTCCAGCGGTCCGCTGCCGACCAGCTCCGACCTCAGCTGATCGGCGGCCGCCAGGATCTCGGCGTCCCCGAGCACCCGTCCCTGCTCCCGCAGGGCCTGCGCCACCCGCGCGGGCGTGGGCTCCGCCCCGCTCGCGGCGAGCCGTCGCCGCACCCCGTCGAGCATCCCGGACACCGGCCCGGCACCGGCGGGAGGCCCCGCGTCCGACGCCCCGTCGAAGGCGGTGCCCGGCGACCGTCCCGGGCCGAGCCGCTGAGCCGGCCCTTGCGTACCCCTCCCGGCCCAGCCGGGAACGGTCACCCGGGCGGCCGGCCGCCCGGCCGCCCCCGCGATCCCCACCGGTGCCTCCACGGCCCGCACCGGCGTCTCCTCGTACCCCACCGACGCCCTCACGCGGCCCCGCCCCCCGTCTCCACCAGCGCCCGGTCCCAGAACTCCCGGCAGAACCGCGCCAGCGGTCCGCGGGCGGGCGCGCCCGGCGGACGCCTGCCGTCGGTGGCGCGCAGGAGGCCGGCCTCGACGGGCACCTCGCCGGCCAGCGGCAGCCCGAGCAGCCGGGCGACCTCGCGGTCGTCGAGGCCGGAGTCGTACGGACCGCGTGCCACGACACGCAGGTCGCGCAGGACCATGCCGACCGCGGCCGCCACCCGGCCGGACGCCGCGACGGCCCGCAGCTCGGCCGGGACGACGAGGAGTCCGAGGTCGAGCTGGGCCAGTACCTCGGCGGTCCCGTCGTCGATGCGGCGCGGCAGGTCGACGACGACCGTGCCGCCCCCGCGCCGGGCCGCGGCGAGCACCGCGCGGACGGCCTGGGGCGGGACGGCGACACGGTCACCGCGGTCCCAGCTGAGGACCCGCAGCCCGTGCAGCTCGGGCAGTGACTCCTCCAGGGCGCCCCCGCCGACCCTGCCGCGCGAGGCCGCGAACGCGGGCCACCTCAGTCCCTCGGCGGTCTCTCCCCCGAGCAGGACGTCGAGGCCGCCGCCCAGCGGATCGGCGTCCACCAGGAGGCTGCGCAGCCCCTCGCGCGCGGCGGTGACGGCGAGCGCGCAGGCCAGGGTGGAGGCCCCGGCGCCGCCCCGGCCGCCGATGACGCCGACGGTGAGAGCGGGCCGGCCGACGCCCTCGGCGACGTCGGCGATGCGGTCGACGAGCCACTGCTCGCCGTCGGGCAGGACCAGGACGTGGTCGGCGCCGATCTCGACGGCCCGCTGCCAGACTCCCGGATCATCCTGATCGCGGCTCACCAGCACCACTCCCCGCCTGCGCGCGGCGCCGCGCACGCGTCGTGCGGCGTCGTCGCCGACGAGGACGAGCGGCGCGGCCTCCCAGCCGCCCGGGGCCGTCCCGGGCCCCGGTGGCGGCGCTGGTGGCCGGGACGTCAGCGGTGAGGGGGGTGCCGGGCGCGTCGTCGGCACCGAGTGGTGCACTTCGGGTGTCGCGCCGGCCGCCGCGCACAGGCGCAGCAGGTCGTCGAGGAGTTCGGTGTCCTCGGTGACGATGAGCGGCCCGCCGCGTCGCGCCGCGGCGGTGTGCGTCGGTTCGTGGTCGATGGTCCCGGTCATGGCTGCGTCCCCCTTCGCCGCGACTGTCGTGTCGCGGTCGGTGTCGCGGTCGGTGTCCCGTGTCTCGCGCGGCCCTTCCGGTGCCGCCTTTCGGCCGTCCGAGGACCGGCCGGCCCTACGCGTCCGGCAAAGGGAACCGGCGTCGGAACTCGGCGCGGCCCGGACGTCTGGGAATCACGGTGCGGCGTTCCGGGAAATCGTGTGGATCTTGGTCCAAAACTGTGGACAACCCGACGGCTGTGAATATCGCCGTCACCCGAACCGGTGAGCCCCGCACCGTTCCCGGACACCCCCGATCCGCCCCGCGCGCGACACCCGGAGAGCAGCCCGACGATTACCCTATGTCACTAGTCATGAACATGACATCAAGGGCGGCCGACCTCACCGCTGAACGGTCCACAGGGCGGCCGGAGAGCGGAAAACCCGTCCGGACATGCGACGACCCCCGCCGGGGGGGAGAGCGGGGGTCGTCTCCACGGCCGACTCGGGGGGGGAGGAGTCGGACCGGGTTAGCACGGTCGCGAACGATCCGTGACTTCCATGGTGTACCCGAGAGCCTTCTCAGGCAAACCCACGCGCCCCACCTTACGCCGAATGGGCTGCGCCTATGCTCGGGGGCGTGGAAAACCACTCCTCGCCCCACTCCAAGGCGCACTCCCGGCCCCGCACGGCGGCCTTCTTCGACCTGGACAAGACGGTCATCGCGAAGTCGAGCACGCTCACCTTCAGCAAGTCGTTCTACCAAGGCGGACTGATCAACCGCAGGGCCGTCCTGCGTACGGCATATGCCCAGTTCGTCTTCCTCGCGGGCGGAGCCGACCACGACCAGATGGAGCGGATGCGCAAGTACCTCTCCGCCCTGTGCCGCGGCTGGGACGTCCAGTTGGTCAAGGAACTCGTCGCCGAGACACTGCACGACCTGATCGACCCGATCATCTACGACGAGGCCGCCTCGCTGATCGAGGAGCACCACACCGCCGGCCGTGACGTCGTGATCGTCTCCACGTCGGGCGCCGAGGTCGTCGAGCCCATCGGCGAGTTGCTCGGCGCGGACCGGGTGGTGGCCACGCGCATGGTCGTGGGCGAGGACGGCCGCTTCACCGGGGAGGTGGAGTACTACGCCTACGGCCCCACCAAGGCGGAGGCCGTCCGGGAGCTGGCCGAGTCCGAGGGGTACGACCTGAGCCGCTGCTACGCCTACAGCGACTCGGCGACGGACCTGCCCATGCTCGAGTCCGTCGGCCACCCCCACGCGGTCAACCCGGACCGGGCCCTGCGCCGAGAGGCCCTCGCCCGCGAGTGGCCGATCCTCGATTTCCACCGTCCGGTACGGCTGAAGCAGCGGATCAGGGGAATCTCCGTGCCGCCGCGGCCGGCGCTCGTCGCCGCCGCCGCCCTGGGAGCCGCGGCGGCCACCGCGGGGCTCGTCTGGTTCGCGAGCCGCCGCCGCTCCTCGGCCACGGCCGCGGCCTGACCCCGGCGCGTCCCCGGACACCGCGACGCGTCGGCGCCCCGTCATCGGCCCGCCGCGCCCTTTTATGGGCGTATGAGCGTGAAAGTAAAGAAGTGCGGTGCGCACTTCCGCTTGTTGCGACCCAGGAGTACAAAGGAGTCAACGGCCCGCGAGACCAAGGACATCCGAAAGGATCACCTTAAAACGCATTTGGCCCCACGGACCGAAGCATGAACATCGGGCACCCACGCGACGTCGACCCGTCGATTACGGGCCAGCCGCACCAGGTGACGGGCAAAGTACCCGACCTGATGGGCAACATATCGAGGACGCTTGGTAACCCGGTGGTCATGCCAGCGGCGGTACGGATTCCCGTACCGCCGCATCTCTTTGTCCCACGGGCGGGCGCCCGTAGCGTCACGCCGCCCCGCGCTGCAGTGCCTCGCACACCGCCGTCGACTCGCGTGCGCCCAGCTCGACCGCGCGCCCGCAGTGGGCGATCCACGCGGCCATCCCCTCCGGGGTGCCGGACACGTACCCGTCGAGGGCCGCGAGATAGGCCGCCCGGCCCAGCTCCGCGTGGCCGACCTCGGCGGCGCAGACCGACTTCGGGTCGAGGCCGCTGCCGACCAGCACGATGCGTTCGGCCGCCCGCGCGACCAGGCCGTTGTGCGAGGTGAAGGGCCGCAGCGCCAGCAGCTCGCCGTGCACGACGGCCGCCGTCACCAGCGCCGGCGCGGAACCGCCCGCCATGACCAGACCGGCCAGGCCGTCCAGCCGGCCGTGCGCCTCCTCGGCGCCGGGCAGGGGCAGCTCGACGAGCGGCTCGTCCACCCGCTCACCCGCCTGGCGGGGCCGCCCCACCTGGTCGGCCTTGTCCGCCGCCGCCACCAGGTGCAGCCGGGCCAGCACCCGCAGCGGGGACTGCCGCCAGATGGACAGCAGCTGACCGGCCTCGGCGGTCAGCCGCAGCGCCGCGCCCACCACGCGCGCCTCGTCGTCGCCGCTGAAGTCGGTCCGCCTGCGCACCTCCTCCAGGGCCCAGTCCGCCCCGGACAGCGCCGCCGAGCCCCGCGCGCCGCGCAGTGCGGCCTCGGAGGTGATCTCGTTGCTGCGGCGCCGCATGATCCGGTGGCCGTAGACGCGGTCCACGGCCTTGCGTACGGACTCCACGGACTCGGCCACGCCGGGCAGTTCGCCCAGGGCCGCGAGCGGATCGGCGGTCGCGCCTGTCGTACTCATGAGTACGACCCTACGCACCCCGGCGCCGCGCCCCACGAATGAGTGGTCTTCTTCACGCGCCCGAGGACTCGCGCGCCACGCACAGGCAGCGCCCCACTACGCTTCGTGAACATGAAAATTGCTTTCGTCGGGAAGGGCGGCAGCGGCAAGACCACCCTGTCCTCCCTGTTCGTCCGCCACCTCGCCGCCACCGGGGCGCCCGTCGTCGCCATCGACGCCGACATCAACCAGCACCTGGGGGCCGCGCTGGGCCTCGACGAGGCGGAGGCGGCGGGGCTGCCCGCGATGGGCGAGCACCTGCCCCTGATCAAGGACCACCTGCGCGGGACCAATCCGCGCATCGCCTCCGCCGCGGAAATGATCAAGACGACCCCGCCCGGCGAGGGTTCGCGCCTGCTGCGGGTACGCGAGGACAACCCGGTCTACGACGCCTGCGCCCGGCCGGTGCGGCTCGACCCGGGTGCCGTCCGCCTGATGGTCACCGGGCGCTTCACGGAGGACGACCTCGGCGTCGCCTGCTACCACTCCAAGACGGGAGCGGTGGAGCTGTGCCTGAACCACCTGGTCGACGGACGCGACGAGTACGTCGTGGTCGACATGACCGCGGGCTCGGACTCGTTCGCCTCCGGCATGTTCACCCGCTTCGACGTCACCTTCCTCGTCGCCGAGCCGACCCGGAAGGGGGTGTCGGTCTACCGGCAGTACAAGGAGTACGCCCGCGACTTCGGCGTCACCCTGAAGGTCGTCGGGAACAAGGTGCAGGGGCCGGACGACCTCGACTTCCTCCGCGACGAAGTGGGGGACGACCTCCTGACGACCGTCGGCCACTCGGACTGGGTGCGCGCCATGGAGAAGGGCCGCCCGCCCCGGTTCGAGCTTCTGGAGGAGGCCAACCGCGAGGCGCTGCGCACCCTGACGGCGGCCGCCGACGCCGCGTACGGGGCACGGGACTGGGCGCGCTACACGCGCCAGATGGTCCACTTCCACCTCAAGAACGCCCGCAGCTGGGGCAACGAGCGCACCGGGGCCGACCTGGCGGCGCAGGTCGACCCCGGATTCGTGCTCGGCGAGACGGTCGCCGCCCCGGCGTGAGGCCGGCGTCCGCGCCGGACGCTACCCCTTGGCGGCCGGGGCCCCGGGCACTCCCTTCGGCGCCGGTGCGGGGTCGGCCGACAGGAGGGAGGCCCAGCCCTTCTTCGGCGCCTCACCGACGCCCAGGGTGCGCAGCTTCTTCAGGACCTTCGGGTCCTGGGCGTCCAGCCAGTCCACCAGCTGCCGGAAGGAGACGCAGCGCACCTCCTCCTTGGTGCACACCGTCTCGATGACCTCCTCGACCGCGCGCATGTAGGTGCCGCCGTTCCAGGACTCGAAGTGGTTGCCGATGATCAGCGGCGCCCGGTTGCCGTCGTAGGCGCGCTGGAAGCCCTGGAGCAGGCCGTCGCGCATCTGGTCGCCCCAGAACTCGTGCTTGGCCGGGTCGCCCTGGGTGGTGGTGCCCGACTGGTTGACCATGAAGTTGTAGTCCATGGTGAGCTGTTCGAAGGTGTGCCCCGGGAAGGGGACGAGCTGCATCGACAGGTCCCACAGGCCGCCCTCCTTCTTCTTCGGCCAGACCTGGTTGTTCACGCCGCTGCTGTCGTAGCGGAAGCCCATGTCAGTGGCGGCCTTGACGAAGTTCTCCTGCCCTTCGAGGCAGGGGGTGCGGGCGCCGATCAGCTCCTTGTCGTAGTCGAAGGGCAGCGGCGCCGCGTTCTTCGACCCGGTGTTGGACTTCCAGGTCTTCACGAACTGCTTGGCCTGCCGGATCTCGTTCTTCCACTCCTCGACGGACCACTCGCCGACCCCGCCGCCGGGGCCGCAGAAGTGCCCGTTGAAGTGGGTGCCGATCTCGTTGCCCTCCTGCCAGGCCAGCCGCAGCTGCTCGACGGTATCGGCGATGCCCTGCTCGTCGTTGAAGCCGATGTCGGAGCGGCCCGGTGAGTGCTGCGGCGGCCGGTACAGGTCCCGCTTCTCCTCGGGCAGCATGTACACGCCGCTCAGGAAGTACGTCATCGTGGCGTTGTTCTCCTTGGCCACCTCACGGAAGTGGGAGAACAGCTTCTGGCTGTCCTCGCCCGCCCCGTCCCAGGAGAACACCACGAACTGCGGGGGCTTCTGACCGGGCTTGAGGCGCTCGGGCCGGGGCAGGTGCGGCTGGGCCCCGGTGTAGGCGGTGGAGCCGTCGCCGATCAGCCGGACCGCGTTCCTGGGGGCCGGCGCCGCCTTCCCCTTCTCCTTCTCCTTCGAGCCCTGGGGCCCGTCACCGGAACCGGTACCACTGCCGAGCGCGCAACCGGCGAGCGACGCGGCGCAGAGCGCGGCCGCGACCACGGTGCGCGTGGCGATCCTGCGGGTGGCGGCCATGTTCCGCCCACCTTCTTCCTTCTCTCGGGCCAACGCCGACGAGGGCGATGTCGGGTGCATCGGGTGCTGCGCCGGGGGTGTCGACGTCAGCGCCGTCAAGGTGGCACGTACGCGAGAGGGAATTAGTACGACAAGCCGATGAAATTCATTGATTCACCCACTTGAGCAGTGCATTACTCCATTTGCGCGAAAAGTCTATGCCTCGTCTTTACTCTGAATTACGATCCGTTTACTGAGCGCGACCGCGAGAGCGTTCACCAGCGCTCATCTCGTACGTACCGAGCGCCCGCCGGGTGCTCGGGTCCCGCCGCTGTAGGAGACGGGAAATGTCAGCCTGCGTCCCCGCCCACGCCGATTCGGCCCGGACCGAGCACATCCACCCACCCCACAGTCCGCCGCCCGGCGGACCCCGGCGCTTCCGCCTCGCGGGCGCCGACGTATCCGCCTCGATCGCGGTCTTCCTGATCGCCCTGCCCCTCTCCCTGGGCATCGCCCTCGCCACCGGCGCCCCCCTCCAGGCCGGCCTCGTCGCCGCCGCGGTGGGCGGCATCGTCGTCGGACGGCTCGGCGGCTGCCCCCTCCAGGTGAGCGGACCCGCCGCCGGCCTCACCGTGGTCACCGCCGACCTCATCCAGCAGTACGGCTGGCGCACGACCTGCGCCATCACCGTGCTCGCCGGGATCGCCCAACTGGGCCTCGGCTGCCTGCGCGTGGCCCGCTCCGCGCTCGCCGTCAGCCCCGCCATCGTGCACGGCATGCTCGCCGGCATCGGCGTCACCATCGCCGTCGCCCAGCTGCACATCGTCCTCGGCGGCACCCCGCAGAGCTCCGTGCCGGACAACCTGCTGGCGTTGCCGGCCCAGTTGGCGAACCTGCGCCCGGCCGACGTGGCCGCGAGCGTGCTGACCCTGACCCTGCTGCTGCTCTGGCCGCGTGTCCCCGGCCGGGTCGGTCGCGTGCTGGGCAAGCTCCCCGCCGCCCTCATCGCCGTCGCCGGGGCCACCGCGGTCGCGGCCCTCGCCGGACTGCGCCTGCCCAAAGTGGACCTGCCCTCCTGGAGCAGCCACGCCCTGGCGGCGCTGCCCGACGGGCCGGTGCTCGGCCTCGTCGCCGCCGTACTCACCACCACGCTGGTGTGCAGCGTGCAGTCGCTGCTCGGCGCGGTCGCCGTGGACAAGCTGGTCTCCGCCCGGCCGGGCCTGACCGGCCGGGTCAAGCGGTCCGACCTCGACCGGGAACTGCTCGGCCAGGGCGCGGGCAACATCGTCTCCGGCGCCCTCGGCGGACTGCCCATCGCCGGTGTGGCCGTGCGCAGCACCGCCAACGTGTCCGCCGGTGCCGTCAGCCGGAACTCCACGATGCTGCACGGCCTTCTCGTGCTGGTCGCCACCCTGCTGCTGGTCCCGGCCCTGGAGCTGATCCCGCTCGCCTCGCTCGCCGCCCTGGTCATGGCCGTCGGCCTGAAGATGGTCTCGCTGAACCACATCCGCACGGTGACCCGCCACCGCGAGGTGCTCGTCTACGCCGTCACCACCGGCGGCGTGGTGTTCTTCGGCGTCCTGGAGGGCGTCGCGCTGGGCATCGCCGTGGCCGTCGGTGTCGCCCTGCACCGCCTGACCCGCACCCGGATCACCCACGAGGAGACGGGAGGGGTCCACCACGTCCACGTGAGGGGCCAGTTGACCTTCCTCGCGGTGCCGCGCCTCAGCCGGGTCCTGCACCAGGTGCCCCCGGGTGCGGACACCGTCGTGGAGCTGGACGGGTCGTTCATGGACCACGCGGCGTACGAGACGCTGCAGGACTGGCAGAAGACCCACACCACACAAGGGGGCCGGGTCGACGTCACCGGGCGCCGCCCCGGCACCCGTATCTCCGAGCCGGCCGACACGGAGGGCTGCCGCTGCCGTCCCTGGACCCCCTGGCGCAACCACCAGTGCGAGCCCGCGCAGCCGACGCCCCCGCCCGCCGGCGACCGGCGGGACGGGCCCGGTGCGGACGCGGCCACGGCGACCGGGCCCGGCGATCCGGGCACACCGGGCGGACCGGAGGGGCCGGGCGGACCCGGCGGACCGGGCCGCTTCGGCAAGGCGACCGGCACGGGTGCCATGGGCACCCCCGGCGGACCCAGCGGACGGGAACTGGCGCGCGGCATCAGCGCCTTCCAGCGCAACACCGCCCCCTTGGTCCGCGGCGAGCTGGCCCGGCTGGCCCGTGAGGGGCAACAGCCCTCCCAGCTCTTCCTCACCTGCGCCGACTCGCGCGTGGTCACCTCGATGATCACCTCCAGCGGCCCCGGCGACCTCTTCGTCGTGCGCAACGTGGGCAACCTCGTCCCGCTGCCCGGCGAGGAGAGCGGCGACGACTCGGTGGCCGCCGCCATCGAGTACGCCGTGGACGTGCTGAAGGTGCGGTCCATCACCGTGTGCGGGCACTCCGGGTGCGGTGCCATGCAGGCGCTGCTCAGCGCCGAGCCCGGCGGCGCCCAGACGCCACTGAAGCGGTGGCTGCGGCACGGGCTGCCGAGCCTGGAACGCCTGCTCCGTGACCCGGCGGACCCGTCCGCCGACGCCGGGGGCCGGCCCCTGCTGGCCGGACGCCCGCCCGCCGACGCCGCCGAGCGGCTCTGCCTGGCCAACGTGGTCCAGCAACTGGAGCACCTGCGCGCCCACGACGCGGTCGCCCGCGCCCTGCGGGCCGGGGACCTGGAGCTGCACGGCATGTACTTCCACGTGGGCGAGGCCCAGGCGTACCTGCTCTCCCCCGACACGGGCGACGCCGGGGACGGCGTGTTCGAGCTGGTCCTGGAGACCGACCTGACCGCCTGAGCGGCACAGGGGCCGAGGCGCGGGGATGTGAGCGTCGTTACAGACGCTGAACCCCGCGCCGTCGGCGTCCGTGGGTACTGATGACCACTGGCCACCAGGACGGCTGACCGCCACATAGGTCTAAACCAGTTGCCCGTCGACCCTTGTCATCGCCCCCCCGGGTCTGATGAGCTGTGGCCTGGGACACAACGGACAACCCTGAGAATGGGAGATGTCGTGAGCAACGAATCCTTGGCCAACCTGCTCAAGGAAGAGCGCAGGTTCGCGCCCCCCGCCGACCTGGCCGCGAACGCCAACGTCACGGCGGAGGCGTACGAAAGGGCCAAGGCCGACCGGCTCGGCTTCTGGGCCGAGCAGGCCCGCCGGCTGACCTGGGCCGAGGAGCCGACCGAGACCCTCGACTGGTCGAACCCCCCGTTCGCCAAGTGGTTCAAGGACGGCAAGCTCAACGTCGCCTACAACTGCGTCGACCGCCATGTGGAGGCCGGCAACGGCGACCGCGTCGCCATCCACTTCGAGGGCGAGCCCGGCGACAGCCGCTCCCTCACCTACGCCCAGCTCAAGGACGAGGTCTCCAAGGCCGCCAACGCCCTGCTGGAGCTGGGCGTGCAGAAGGGCGACCGGGTCGCCGTCTACATGCCGATGATCCCGGAGACGGCGATCGCGATGCTGGCCTGCGCCCGGATCGGCGCGGCCCACTCGGTGGTCTTCGGCGGCTTCTCCTCCGACGCGCTCGCGACCCGCATCCAGGACGCCGACGCCAAGGTCGTCATCACCTCCGACGGCGGCTACCGGCGCGGCAAGCCGTCCGCCCTCAAGCCCGCCGTCGACGAGGCGGTCGAGCGCGCCGGCACCGTGGAGCACGTCCTCGTCGTCCGCCGCACCGGCCAGGAGGTGGCCTGGGACGACTCCCGCGACAAGTGGTGGCACGAGACCGTCGACCGGCAGTCCGCCGAGCACACGCCGGAGGCGTTCGACGCCGAGCACCCGCTGTTCATCCTGTACACGTCCGGCACGACGGGCAAGCCCAAGGGCATCCTGCACACCTCCGGCGGCTACCTCACGCAGACCGCCTACACGCACTGGGCCGTCTTCGACCTCAAGCCGGAGACCGACGTCTACTGGTGCACCGCCGACGTCGGCTGGGTCACCGGCCACTCCTACATCGTCTACGGCCCGCTCGCCAACGGCGCGACGCAGGTCATGTACGAGGGCACCCCGGACACCCCGCACCAGGGCCGCTTCTGGGAGATCGTGCAGAAGTACAAGGTCTCCATCCTCTACACCGCGCCCACCGCGATCCGGACGTTCATGAAGTGGGGCGACGACATCCCCGCCAAGTTCGACCTGTCCTCGCTGCGGGTCCTCGGGTCGGTCGGCGAGCCGATCAACCCCGAGGCGTGGATCTGGTACCGCAAGAACATCGGCGCGGACGCCACCCCGGTCGTCGACACCTGGTGGCAGACCGAGACCGGCGCGATGATGATCACGCCGCTGCCGGGCGTCACCCACGCCAAGCCGGGCTCCGCCCAGCGCCCGCTGCCCGGCATCTCCGCCACCGTGGTGGACGACGAGGCCAACGAGGTGCCCGACGGCGGGGGCGGCTACCTGGTCCTCACCGAGCCGTGGCCGTCGATGCTGCGCACCATCTGGGGCGACGACCAGCGCTTCATCGACACGTACTGGTCGCGTTTCGAGGGCAAGTACTTCGCCGGCGACGGCGCCAAGAAGGACCAGGACGGCGACATCTGGCTGCTGGGCCGCGTCGACGACGTGATGCTGGTCTCCGGCCACAACATCTCCACCACCGAGGTCGAGTCGGCCCTCGTCTCGCACCCGTCGGTCGCCGAGGCGGCCGTGGTCGGCGCGGCGGACGAGACGACCGGGCAGGCCATCGTGGCCTTCGTGATCCTGCGCGGTGCGGCGGCGGAGTCCGAGGACCTCGTCACCGAGCTGCGCAACCACGTCGGTGCCACGCTCGGCCCGATCGCCAAGCCCAAGCGGATCCTGCCGGTGGCCGAGCTGCCCAAGACCCGCTCCGGCAAGATCATGCGCCGCCTGCTGCGCGACGTGGCGGAGAACCGGCAGGTCGGCGACGTCACGACGCTGGCGGACTCCACGGTCATGGACCTCATCCAGTCCAAGCTCCCCGCGGCACCCAGCGAGGACTGAGACGCCCACACGAAGGGCACCCGGTGCGAGACCCGCCGGGTGCCCTTTTCGTGCGCTACCGCCAGTTACGTACCGTCACGAAGGTCACTCGGCAGCACCACGGCAGTTTAGGTAGGCTAAGGAAAGCGTAAAAGAGTCAACAAGATCCTCATGGTGTGCCGGGAAGTCTGGTCGGCAAGCGTTCCGTGCTGCCCATCCACCGGAGGACTCCCCTCGTGACCGCGCCCCGCACCCCCCGCAAAGTCTTCGGACGGCTCTCGCTCCCCGAGCGGAACTACGTCGCCGAAGCGCTGCGCACCGAGACCGTCGGCGGCGTGCTGCTGCTCCTCGCCGCGATCGCCGCACTGGCGTGGGCGAACATACCGGCGTTCGGCGACAGCTACGAGAGCGTCAGCCACTTCCACTTCGGCCCCGAGGCCCTCGGACTGAACCTGTCGGTCGCGCACTGGGCCGCCGACGGCCTGCTCGCGATCTTCTTCTTCGTCGCCGGCATCGAGCTGAAGCGCGAACTGGTCGCCGGGGACCTGAAGGACCCCAAGGCCGCCGCGCTCCCGGTCGTGGCGGCCCTGTGCGGCATGGCCGTACCGGCGCTCGTGTACACGGTCACCAACACCGCCGGCGGCGGTTCCCTGGCCGGCTGGGCGGTACCCACCGCCACCGACATCGCCTTCGCGCTCGCCGTGCTCGCCGTCATCGGCACCTCCCTGCCGAGCGCCCTGCGCGCCTTCCTGCTGACGCTCGCCGTCGTCGACGACCTCTTCGCGATCCTGATCATCGCGGTCTTCTTCACCGACAGCCTGAACTTCGCCGCGCTCGGCGGCGCCGTCGTCGGCCTCGTCGTCTTCTGGCTGCTGCTGCGCCAGGGGGTGCGCGGCTGGTACGTGTACGTCCCGCTCGGCCTCGTGATCTGGGGGCTGATGTACAACAGCGGCGTCCACGCCACCATCGCCGGTGTCGCGATGGGCCTGATGCTGCGCTGCCACACCCGTGAGGGTGAGGAGCACTCCCCGGGCCAGCACATCGAACACCTCGTCCGCCCCTTGTCGGCGGGCCTGGCCGTGCCCCTGTTCGCGCTGTTCAGCGCGGGTGTGTCGATCTCCGGCGGGGCGCTGGCCGACGTGTTCACCAAGCCGGAGACCCTGGGCGTGGTCCTCGGGCTCGTCGTCGGCAAGACGTTCGGCATCTTCGGCGGCACCTGGCTGACCGCGCGCTTCACCCGGGCCTCGCTCAGCGACGACCTGGAGTGGGCCGACGTGTTCGCGGTGGCGACGCTGGCCGGCATCGGCTTCACCGTGTCGCTGCTCATCGGGGAGCTGGCCTTCGAGGGTGACGCCGCGATGACCGACGAGGTCAAGGCCGCCGTCCTGACCGGCTCGGTCGTCGCGGCGCTGCTGGCCACCGTGCTGCTGAAGATCCGGAACGCCAAGTACCGCAAGCTGACCGAGGCCGAGGAGCGCGACGAGGACCTCAGCGGCGTACCGGACGTCTACGAGGAGGACGACCCCGCGTACCACCTGCGGGTGGCCGCGATCTACGAGAAGAAGGCCGCCGAGCACCGCCGGATCGCCGAGGAGATGGAGGCGGCGTGGCTTGCCGAAGTGCCGGGCGGGGCAGGCGACGAGGGCGACGGTCCGGCATGATCTGACGAGACGGTACAAAAGACGGACCGTACGCCGTCGTCCCGCAGCAGACAGGCGGGCACCCGACAGCCACGGAACCGTACGCAGATCAGCCAGCAGAAGAGGGAGAGACGCGATGAGCGCACCCGACGGCAGCCCGGTCGGCACCGAACGCAGCATCGGCCAGCTGTTCGCCTCGGCGACCACCGAATTGTCGGCGCTCGTGCACGACGAGATCGCCCTGGCCAAGGCGCAGCTGAGGCAGGACGTCAAGCGCGGGGCGACGAGCGGCGGCGCGTTCTCGCTGGCGGGCCTGCTGCTGGTGTTCTCGCTGCCGATGCTGAGCTTCGCGCTCGCCTACGGCATCCGGACCTGGAGCGGCTGGAACATGGCCGTCTGCTTCCTGCTGTCCTTCGCGGCGAACGTCCTGGTCGCGGGCGTGCTCGCGCTGATCGGCGTCGTCTTCGCCAAGAAGGCCAAGAAGGGCAAGGGCCCGCAGAAGGTCGCCGCCTCGGTGAAGCAGTCGGCGGGCGTGCTGCAGAACGCCAAGCCGCACCCGCGTCCCGAGCTGCCCGCGGACCGGTCCCCCGAAGCCATCGAGGCTGTGGCACGCTCGTCCTCATGACGGATCCCGCCACCCCGATGGGGCAACCCCCGTCGGCGCAGAACCCCGCCTCGGTCGTACGCCTCGGCATCCCCGGCGGACGCGAGGTGACCCACCGGGACGTCGCGGCCAACGGCGCCCGCTTCCACATCGCGGAGCTGGGCGACGGGCCGCTGGTGCTGCTGCTGCACGGCTTCCCGCAGTTCTGGTGGACCTGGCGGCACCAGCTGACGGCGCTCGCGGACGCCGGTTTCCGCGCCGTCGCCATGGACCTGCGCGGTGTCGGCGGCAGCGACCGCACCCCGCGCGGCTACGACCCGGCCGGTCTCGCCCTCGACGTCACCGGAGTGATCCGCTCGCTCGGCGAGCCGGACGCCGCGCTGGTCGGCCACGACCTCGGCGGCTACCTGGCCTGGACGGCCGCCGCGATGCGGCCCAAGCTCGTACGCCGGCTCGCGGTCTCCTCGATGCCGCACCCGAGGCGCTGGCGCTCGGCCATGCTCGGGGACGTCCGCCAGAGCAGGGCGGGCTCCTACATCTGGGGCTTCCAGCGCCCCTGGATCCCGGAGCGCCAACTGACGGCCGACGACGGCGCGCTGGTCGGCCGGCTGCTCGACGACTGGTCCGGCCCCCGGCAGCTCGACGAGGAGGCGGTGACGGCCTACCGCCGTGCCATGTGCATCCCCTCCACGGCGCACTGCTCCGTCGAGCCGTACCGCTGGCTGGTGCGCTCGCTCGCCCGTCCGGACGGCATCCAGTTCTACCGCCGCATGAAACGGCCGGTGCGGGTGCCGACGCTGCACCTGCACGGCTCGCTGGACCCGGTGCTGCGCACCCGGAGCGCGGCCGGTTCCGGGCAGTACGTCGAAGCGCCCTACCGCTGGCGGCTGTTCGACGGGCTGGGACACTTCCCGCACGAAGAGGACCCGGTCACTTTTTCCACCGAACTGATCAATTGGCTGAAAGACCCCGAACCCGACCGGTGACCGAGTGAGCGCGCCCGGTATCCGAACCCGAACACTTGTCATATGAACGGCCACTTGCCCGGCGCATAGGCCAATTGGACGCCCTCGGAACGGTTATCGACCTTGGGGCGGGGGCACACGTCGGGGTATGGGCTGGACGCACGACTACAGTGACGTAGCACGCGACGGCCGCTCCACGAGCGGCGTGAGCAGCACCCACCGGCGAGGAGGCACCCCGCAACTCGCGGCGGCCGACCTCCGGGTGGGCATTCCGCACATCCTGCGCCGCCGGGCCCGCTGGGTCTCCGTACGCCTGCGCCATCCACGCGGCGAGGGCTGACCCCGCCCGAGGAGCGCGACACCCACGACCTCCGCACGGGCCCTTCCACGACAGGGCCTAGAGCGCGCAGCTGTCGCTGTCCACCTGCTGGGCGGCGGTGCGGCCCTCGGCGATGTCCTCCCGGATCTCGTCCGCGGTGAGCGCGTAACCGGTCTGGGCGTCGTCCAGGGACTTGGCGAAGACCACCCCGTAGACCTCGCCCTCCGGCGTCAGGAGCGGTCCGCCGGAGTTGCCCTGACGGACGGTCGCGTACAGCGAGTACACGTCGCGGCCGACGGTGTCGCGGTGGTAGATGTCCGGGCCGTTGGCCGTGATGCGCCCCCGCACGCGCGCGGCGCGGACGTCGTACGCCCCGTTCTCCGGGAAGCCGGCCACGATCGCGTCGTCGTCGCGGGCCGCGTCGTCCTCGCTGAACCGCAGCGCGGGCGCCTCCAGTTCCGGCACGTCCAGTACGGCGATGTCGCGCCGCCAGTCGTAGAGGACGACCGTGGCGTCGTACTTCCTGCCCTCGCCGCCGATCTGCACCGTCGGCTCGTCGACGCCGCCCACCACATGGGCGTTGGTCATGACGCGGCGCTCGGCGAAGACGAAGCCGGTGCCCTCCAGGACCTTGCCGCAGTCCGGGGCGGTGCCCATGACCTTGACGATGGAGCGCTTGGCGCGGGTGGCGACCGGGCTGTTCACCAGCGCCGGGTCGGGCGGCTGGACCTCGGTGATCGGCTCGTTGGCGAACGGGCTGAAGACCTGCGGGAAGCCGTTGCGCGCGAGGACGGAGGTGAAGTCGTCGAACCAGGTGTCGGCCTTCCTCGGCAGCACCTCCTGCACGCCCAGCAGCACCTGGGACTGCCGGACCTCCTTGCCTATGGTCGGCATGGTCGTCTGGGCGAGGGCGGAGCCGATCAGCCAGGCGACCAGCAGCATCGCCACCACGTTGACCAGCGCGCCGCCGGTGGCGTCCAGGGCGCGGGCCGGGGACCAGGTGATGTAGCGGCGCAGCTTGTTGCCCAGGTGCGTGGTCAGGGCCTGGCCGACGGAGGCGCAGACGATGACGACGACGACCGCGACGACGGCGGCGGTCGTGCTCACCTCCGCGTTGTCCGTCAGGGCGTCCCAGATCACCGGCAGCAGATAGACGGCGACGAGACCGCCGCCGAGGAAGCCGATCACGGACAGGATGCCGACGACGAAGCCTGGCGGAAGCCGACGATCGCGAACCAGACGGCGGCCAGCAGCAAGAGGATGTCCAGCACGTTCACCGATTCAGGCCCCGCCTCGTCGTCCTACGCTCACACCGGTCACCCTGTCATGACCGCCAGTCCAGCGGGACCTGCTTGTCCCTGTCCCAGGGCCGCTCCCAGCCCGCGAAGTGCAGCAACCGGTCGATGATGCCGGCCGTGAAGCCCCATACGAGCGCCGATTCGACCAGGAATGCCGGGCCTTTGTGGCCGCTGGGGTGGAGGGTGGTGACCCGGTTGGCGGGGTCCGTGAGATCGGCCACGGGGACGGTGAAGACCCGCGCCGTCTCGTTGGGATCGACCACGCCCACGGGGGTGGGCTCGCGCCACCAGGCGAGGACCGGGGTGACGACGAACCCGCTGACCGGGATGTAGAGCTTGGGCAGGACGCCGAAGAGCTGCACGCCCGACGGGTCGAGGCCGGTCTCCTCCTCGGCCTCGCGCAGCGCGGCCCGCAGCGGCCCCTCGCCCTGCGGGTCGCCGTCCTCCGGATCGAGGGCTCCGCCGGGGAAGGCGGGCTGCCCGGCGTGCGAGCGCAGGGTGCCGGCCCGCTCCATCAGCAGCAGCTCCGGGCCCCGCCCGGCCTCGCCCTCCCCGAACAGGATCAGCACGGCGGACTGGCGTCCGGCGCCGTCCGCCGGGGGCAGGAAACGGCTCAGCTGGGTGGGCCGCACCGTCGCGACGGCCCGCACCACCGGGTCCAGCCAGTCGGGCAGGCCCTCCGTGCTCAGCAGCGCGCCGCGCGTGTCTCCCTGCGTGTCGCTCGCCCTCGTCATCGCCACCCCCGTCCTGCCGTTTCCAACGCCCTGCGCCCCCGGGATCGTTCCGTCATCCGGCCCCCAGCGGCGGCGCCGGCTTCCCGCCGGCGTCCAGGTAGGCCCGCGGCGGATTCAGCCGCTGGCCCGGGAAGCCGCCCTTCTCGTACTTCAGGAGCTTCTTCGCCTTCTCGGGGTCCGTCTCGCCCTCGCCGTACGCCGGGCAGAGCGGGGCGATGGGGCAGGCGCCGCAGGCGGGCTTGCGGGCGTGGCAGATCCGGCGGCCGTGCCAGATCACGTGGTGGGAGAGGTCGGTCCAGTCGCTCTTGGGGAAGAGCGCGCCGACGGCGGCCTCGATCTTGTCCGGGTCGGTCTCCGCGGTCCACTGCCAGCGGCGCACCAGGCGCTGGAAGTGCGTGTCCACGGTGATGCCGGGGCGGCCGAAGGCGTTGCCCAGCACGACGAAGGCGGTCTTGCGGCCCACCCCGGGCAGCTTGACGAGGTCTTCCAGGCGGCCGGGGACCTCACCGCCGAAGTCCTCCACCAGCGCCTTGGACAGCCCTATGACCGACTTGGTCTTGGCCCGGAAGAAGCCGGTGGGGCGCAGGATCTCCTCGACCTCCTCGGGGACGGCCGCGGCCAGGTCCTCGGGGGTCGGGTACTTCGCGAAGAGCGCGGGCGTCGTCTGGTTGACGCGCAGGTCGGTGGTCTGGGCGGAGAGCACGGTGGCCACCACCAGCTGGAACGGGTTCTCGAAGTCCAGCTCCGGGTGGGCGTACGGGTAGACCTCGGCCAGCTCGCGGTTGATGCGCCGGGCGCGGCGGACCAGCGCGGTGCGGGACTCCTCGCGCACCGGCTTCGCGGCGACCGTCTTCGCCGGGCCGACGCCCTTGACGGCGGCGGCGGCCTTCCCGGGGACCACGGCGGGCTTCTTGGCGGGCGCCTGCTTCTTGACGGCCGCCTGCTTCTTCACGCTCTTCTCGGCGGACTTCTTCACGGCACCCTTCTTCGCGGTCACCCTCTTGGCAGGTGCCGCCCCTTTTGTCGCTTTCGCCGTTTTCCTACCGCCATCGGGGCCCTGTTCGCCCACAGCGGAATCGCGACGTACACCCACCCGCGCAGCCCCCTCGGCCTGTGCTCTCACCGGCGATTTGGACACCCGGCCAGCCTACGACCCGGCACCGACATCCGCCCCGGACCCCGAAGATCGGCGCCCAATTGGACCCCTGCCGCGTACCCCGGGACACCAGTGCGGCATCCTTGTGACAGATCACACTGTTTGGACTGTCCGGCAAAATGGGCACCACGGACCCCTGGTACACCGGGGGAACAAGATCCTCTGAGCCGGTCGACAAGGAGAGAACTCGTGGACGACGTTCTGCGGCGCAACCCGCTCTTCGCGGCGCTCGACGACGAGCAATCCGCGGAGCTCCGCGCCTCCATGAGTGAGGTGACCCTCGCCCGGGGCGACTCGCTGTTCCACGAGGGCGACCCCGGAGACCGCCTCTACGTGGTCACGGAAGGCAAGGTCAAGCTCCACCGCACGTCCCCCGACGGCCGCGAGAACATGCTGGCCGTGGTCGGCCCCAGCGAGCTGATCGGCGAGCTGTCGCTCTTCGACCCGGGCCCGCGCACCGCGACCGCCACCGCGCTGACCGAGGTCAAGTTGCTCGCCCTCGGCCACGGTGACCTCCAGCCCTGGCTGAACGTCCGGCCCGAGGTGGCCACCGCCCTGCTGCGCGCCGTCGCGCGCCGCCTGCGCAAGACCAACGACGCCATGTCGGACCTGGTCTTCTCGGACGTCCCCGGCCGTGTCGCCCGCGCCCTGCTGGACCTCTCGCGCCGCTTCGGCGTGCAGTCCGAGGAGGGCATCCACGTCGTGCACGACCTCACGCAGGAGGAGCTGGCCCAGCTGGTCGGCGCGTCCCGCGAGACGGTCAACAAGGCGCTGGCGGACTTCGCCCAGCGCGGCTGGCTCCGCCTGGAGGCCCGTGCGGTGATCCTCCTGGACGTGGAGCGGCTCGCCAAGCGCTCCCGCTGAGCGCGAGCACCCGGCCCCTGCGCGGGCAGCCGTCCAGCCGTCCCCACTCGGGCGACCGTCCCTACTCGGGCAGCCGTCCCTACTCGGGCAGCCGTCCCTACTCGGGCAGCTGTCCCTGCTCGGGCAGCTGGACGATGCCGTGCTCGCCCAGGTAGTCCAGCTGCGCCCGCACCGACAGCTCCGCCGCGGGCCACAGTGAGCGGTCGACGTCCGCGTACACGTGGGCGACGACCTCCTCGGGCGTCCGACAGCCGTCCTCCACCGCCGTCTCGACCTGGGCGAGGCGGTGGGCGCGATGGGCGAGGTAGAACTCGACGGCGCCCTGCGCGTCGTCCAGGACCGGCCCGTGCCCCGGAAGCACCGTGTGGACCCCGTCGTCGGTCGTGAGCGACCTGAGCCTGCGCAGGGAGTCCAGGTAGTCGCCGAGCCGCCCGTCGGGATGGGCCACCACCGTCGTGCCGCGCCCCAGTACGGTGTCGCCGGTCAGGACCGCCCGGTCGGCAGGGATGTGGAAGCACAGGGAGTCGGCCGTGTGCCCGGGGGTCGGTACGACCCTCAGTTCCAGGCCGCCCACCCCGACCACGTCACCGGCGCCCAGACCCTCGTCGCCCAGCCGCAGCGCCGGGTCCAGGGCCCGCACGTTCGTCCGCGTCAGCTCGGCGAAGCGCGCGGCGCCCTCCGCGTGGTCCGGGTGACCGTGCGTCAGCAGGGTCAGGGCGACGCGCTTGCCCGCCCGCTCGGCCGTGTCGATCACGCGCCGGAGGTGGGTCTCGTCCAACGGGCCCGGGTCCACCACCACGGCCAGGTCGGAGTCGGGCTCGGCGAGGATCCAGGTGTTCGTGCCGTCCAGGGTCATCGCGGAGGCGTTGGGCGCCAGGACGTTCACCGCGCGCGCGGTGGCGGGCCCCGACAGGACACCGCCCCTCGGCCGGCCCGGCAGTGCTGCTGCGTCCGTCATGCGGGGGCTCCCGGGGTCGGGTCGGAGGGTGTCGCCGGCGACACCGGTGCCGTGTGCGGCGCTGTGCTCGGTGTCGCGTTCGAGGCGGTGTGCGGGACGTGCTTGGTGAACTCGTCGTGCCCCGGCCAGGAGAGCACAATCTCCTCGCCGTCCAGCCGCGCCCGCGCCAGGACCGGCGTCATGTCGCGGCCCGGGGCCGAGGCGAGCGCCCCGGCCGCCGTGGCGCACTCCGCCAGGCCGCGCAGGGTCGCGATGGTCGGCGGCATCATCAGCAGCTCGCCCCGGTCGTACCCGGCCGCCGCGTCGGCCGGGGTGATCCAGACGGTGCGGTCGGCCTCCGTGGAGGCGTTGCGGGTGCGCTGGCCCTCGGGCAGGGCGGCCACGAAGAACCACGTGTCGTAGCGGCGGGACTCGAACTCCGGGGTGATCCACCGGGCCCAGGCGCCCAGCAGGTCGGAGCGCAGGACGAGGCCCCGGCGGTCCAGGAATTCCGCGAAGGACAGCTCACGGGCGACCAGGGCGGCCCGGTCCGCCTCCCAGTCGGCGCCGGTCGTGTCGCCGACCACCGAGTCGCCGGTCGGGCCGGCCAGCAGCACGCCGGCCTCCTCGAAGGTCTCCCGCACGGCCGCGCAGACGATCGCCTGGGCGCCCGCCTCGTCGACGCCGAGCCGGTCCGCCCACCACGCGCGCGCGGGGCCCGCCCAGCCGATGTCACGGTCGTCGTCGCGCGGGTCGACACCGCCGCCCGGATAGGCGTACGCGCCCCCGGCGAACGCCATGGAGGTGCGGCGGCGCAGCATGTGGACGGCCGGACCGGTGGCGGTGTCCTTCAGGAGCATCACCGTGGCCGCGCGCTTGGGGGCGACCGGCGTGAGGGTGCCGGCCGCCAGCGCGCGGATGCGGTCCGGCCACTCCGGTGGATACCACTGGCCGTTCGCCTGCTCGTTCGCCTGACCGTTCGCCATGGGCGGAGGCTATCCGGTGACGGGCGGATGTTCGAGTGGTCCCCGGGGCGGGGCGGGCGTCAGCCGGGAAGGCCGACCAGCCACTCGGTGAGCAGCCGGTTCGTCTCCTCGGGCCGCTCCTGCTGGAGCCAGTGGCCGCAGCCGTCGAGGAGGTGCGAGGCGGACAGGCCGGGGAGGGTGTCGGGGTACGCCTCGATCGCGTCGGAGAGCCAGGTGGTGGAGGCGTCCATGCCGCCGCCCAGGAAGAGGGACGGCTGGGTGATCGGGGCGCCCCGGTGAGCGGCCAGGTCGGCCCAGTCGCGGTCCATGTTGCGGTAGCGGTTGAGGGCGCCGGTCAGACCGGTGCGCTCGAACTCCCCCGCGTACACGTCCAGCTCCTCCTCGCTCAGCCAGGAGGGCAGCCGCCCGTGGGCCGGGAACCGGTCGCGCAGCGTGCCGCCGGGGGCGACGAAGTGCGGGTCGGGCGCCTCGGGGCCGGGCATCGTGTCGGCGGACAGGGCGGAGTAGAAACCGGCGAGCCAGCCGCGTACGTCCGGCTCGATCTCCGCCTCGGCCCGGCCGGGCTCCTGGAAGTAGGAGACGTAGAACTCCTGCCCGGCGAACGGCCCGGCGGGGTCGCTCATCCCGGCGAAGACCTCGCTCGGCCGCGGACCGCCCGGCGGGGTGTACGGCACGCTGAGCAGGCCCACCGCGCGGAACACGTCGGGCCGCAGCAGCGCGGAGTGCGCGGCGACGGTCGCGCCCCAGTCGTGGCCGACGACCACCGCGGACCGCTCCCCCAGGGCCTCGACCACGGCGACGTTGTCCGCCACCAGGTCGAGCATCCGGTACGCCTCGACCGCCTGCGGCCGGGAGGAACGCCCGTAGCCGCGTACGTCGACGGCGACCGCGCGGTATCCGGCGGCGGCGAGCGCGGGGAGCTGGCGGCGCCAGGAGTACCAGGACTCCGGGAAGCCGTGGACGAGCAGGACGAGCGGCCCGCTGCCCTGTTCCACCAGGTGGATCCGGCCGGCCGGGGACGGCACCAGACGGTGGACGGGACGGTGACGGTCGGTCGCGGACGTCTGCGGCATGGTTCCTCCTGGCGCGTGCGGTCGGTCGGCGCCGGGCGGGGACGGGACCCGCGTCGGGCCGGTCCCGGCACCGCCCGGCACCGGCACCGATCCTGCGGCGCCGCGCGCGGGGAAGGCGAGGTTTGTTGCCGGGCCGGCAAAGCGCCGACGACCGCGCCGGTGCGCCGTACCGAGGGACGGCCCGCAGCCGCAGCCCCGGGCCCTGCGCCCTGCGCCTCCGGCAGCCCACCGATCACCGACGCGGTGGTGCCCTACGCCTCGGTCAGCTCGACCTGGACCTCGACCTCGACCGGCGCGTCCAGCGGCAGGACCGCCACGCCGACCGCGCTGCGGGCGTGGACGCCCTTGTCGCCCAGGACCTCGCCGAGCAGCTCGCTGGCGCCGTTGATCACGCCGGGCTGGCCGGTGAAGTCGCTCGCGGAGGCGACGAAGCCGACGACCTTCACGACACGCGCGACGCGGTCCAGGTCGCCGGCGACGGACTTGACGGCGGCCAGGGCGTTCAGCGCGCAGGTGCGGGCCAGCTCCTTGGCCTCCTCCGGCGTGACCTCGCCGCCCACCTTGCCGGTGACCGCGAGCTTGCCGTCGATCATCGGGAGCTGGCCGGAGGTGTAGACGTACGGCCCGGACCGCACGGCCGGCTGGTAGGCGGCCAGCGGCGGGACCACCTCGGGCAGCGTCAGACCCAGCTCGGCCAGCTTGGCCTCGACGGCGCTCACGCCTGCTTCTCCCGCTTCAGGTAGGCCACGAGCTGCTCGGGGTTGTTCGGCCCGGGCACGACCTGGACGAGCTCCCAGCCGTCCTCGCCCCAGGTGTCCAGAATCTGCTTCGTGGCATGGACGAGCAGCGGCACGGTTGCGTATTCCCACTTGGTCATGTGGCCGACTCTAGCCGTTGCCCGGCCGCCCTCCGGCACCGCTGCGGCGGCCGGCCGGCGCCCCGGAGGACGTCGATCCGCACGAGATCCGTACGACGTTGTCCACAGCCTCCGGCGTACTCGGCGCGCGGACTGGTTACGCTCGAATACGTGAGCAGGCTCCAGGTCGTCAGTGGCAAGGGCGGAACCGGCAAGACCACGGTGGCCGCGGCCCTCGCGCTGGCCCTGGCCACCGAGGGGAAGCGCGCGCTTCTCGTCGAGGTCGAGGGTCGCCAGGGCATCGCGCAGCTCTTCGAAACGGAGGCGCTGCCTTACGAGGAGCGGAAGATCGCCGTCGCTCCCGGGGGCGGGGAGGTGTACGCCCTCGCCATCGACCCCGAACTGGCCCTGCTGGACTACCTCCAGATGTTCTACAAGCTGGGCAGCGCCGGCCGGGCCCTGAAGAAGCTCGGCGCCATCGACTTCGCGACCACCATCGCGCCCGGGGTCCGGGACGTCCTGCTGACCGGCAAGGCGTGCGAGGCGGTGCGGCGCAAGGACAGGAGCGGACGCTTCGTCTACGACTACGTCGTCATGGACGCCCCGCCCACCGGACGCATCACCCGCTTCCTCAACGTCAACGACGAGGTGGCCGGGCTCGCGAAGGTGGGCCCGATACACAATCAGGCGCAGGCGGTGATGCGGGTGCTGAAGTCGCGGGAGACCGCCGTGCACCTGGTGACGCTGCTGGAGGAGATGCCGGTCCAGGAGACCGCGGACGGCATCGCCGAGCTGCGGGCGGCGCAGCTCCCGGTGGGGCGGGTCATCGTCAACATGGTCCGGCCGGCGGTGCTGGACGCCGCCGACCTGGACCTCGTACGCGACACACCGCGGGCGGCACTGGCCCGTTCCCTGTCCGGTGCCGGGCTCGGCGGGGCGCGGCGCGGCGGGCACGCCGAGCGGCTGGTGGACCCGCTGCTGGCGCAGGCCGAGGAGTACGCCGAGCGGTACGCGCTGGAGGAGGAGCAGCGGGCCGTCCTGACCGATCTCGGCCTGCCGCTGCACGAACTGCCGTTGCTCGCCGAGGGCATGGACCTGGCGGGCCTGTACGAACTGGCCACCGAGCTGCGGAAGCAGGGGATCGCATGAGCCCGAGCCCGGACCCGGCCGCGCGCCACCAGGAGGGCGCGCGGCATCTGTCCCCCGCGCGGGTGCTCGACGTCGACCCGCTGCTGGAGGATCCGAAGACCCGCATCGTGGTGTGCTGCGGCTCCGGCGGGGTCGGCAAGACGACCACGGCGGCGGCCCTGGGCCTGCGCGCGGCCGAGCGCGGTCGCAAGGTGGTCGTCCTCACCATCGACCCGGCCCGGCGGCTCGCCCAGTCGATGGGCATCGACTCGCTGGACAACACCCCGCGCCGGGTCAAGGGCGTCGACGACTCGGCGGGCGGCGAGCTGCACGCCATGATGCTCGACATGAAGCGCACCTTCGACGAGATCGTCGAGGCGCACGCGGATCCCGACCGGGCGGCGGCGATCCTGGGCAACCCCTTCTACCAGTCGCTCTCGGCGGGCTTCGCGGGCACGCAGGAGTACATGGCGATGGAGAAGCTGGGGCAGCTGCGGGCCCGGGACGACTGGGACCTCATCGTCGTGGACACCCCGCCGTCCCGTTCGGCGCTGGACTTCCTGGACGCCCCCAAGCGTCTCGGTTCCTTCCTGGACGGCAAGCTGATCCGCGTCCTGCTGGCCCCGGCGAAGGTCGGCGGGCGCGCCGGCATGAAGTTCCTGAACGTCGGGATGTCGATGATGACCGGCGTCCTGGGGAAGGTGCTGGGCGGGCAGTTCCTGAAGGACGTGCAGACCTTCGTGGCCGCGATGGACTCGATGTTCGGCGGCTTCCGCACCCGCGCGGACGCCACGTACAAGCTGCTCCAGGCGCCCGGGACGGCGTTCCTGGTGGTCGCGGCCCCGGAGCGGGACGCCCTGCGCGAGGCCGCGTACTTCGTGGAGCGGCTGGCCGCCGAGGACATGCCGCTCGCGGGTCTGGTGCTCAACCGGGTCCACGGCAGCGGCGCCGACCGGCTGTCGGCCGAGCGGGCGCTCGCCGCCGCGGAAAATCTTGAGGATCCCCGCATTGTGGATCAGGACGACGGGAAAGCTGGACTTCGTAACTCCCCCGACACACAAGACAGTTCAGGCTCTCCCGAGTCCGCTCCCGAGGAACCCGAGGCTTCCCGGCCCACCGAGACGTCCCAGCGCACCGAGGCTCCCGGCACCGCGGAGGACACGCCGGAGCGGTCCGCCGACCGGCTCGCCGCGGGTCTGCTGCGGCTGCACGCGGAGCGCATGCACCTGCTCGCCCGCGAGCAGCGCACGCGGGACCGCTTCACCGCGCGTCATCCCGAGGTGGCGGTCACCGAAGTGGCCGCGCTCCCCGGCGACGTGCACGACCTCGCGGGGCTACGGGACATCGGGGCCCGTCTCGCGGCGGGCCGTCCGGAGCTGCCCGAGCCGGGCGCCTGATCCGAGCGCCCGAGCCGAGGGCCTGAGCCGGCCTGGGCACCCGCGGCCGAGGGGGCGTCCTGCCCCGCTCAGCCCACGGCCGCGTAGTTCTCGTAGACCTCTTCGTCGTCGAGGGGCACGATGCCGGCCCCTCGCTCGTACTCCGTCCGCGCCGTCTCCAGGAGCCGGCGCCAGGAGGTCACGGTGGGCCGCCGGCGCAGCAGTGCGCGGCGCTCCCTCTCCGTCATGCCTCCCCACACGCCGAACTCCACGCGGTTGTCGAGCGCGTCGGCCAGGCACTCGGTCCGCACCGGACATCCGGTGCACACCGCCTTGGCCCTGTTCTGCGCTGCTCCTTGAACGAACAGTTCGTCCGGATCGGTAGTGCGGCAGGCGGCCTGCGCACTCCAGTCGGTTACCCAGCCCATACCGGCGCCGTCCTCTCCCGAATCGAGGCTCCCCCACGGCGGCAGCGGCATATTCACCGCCGCCAGTTGAGGACGTTACGGAAGGTGGGCACAGCGCAACACCCCCTTCGGGCCCAATCTTGAATGGCCCGAACGGACTATGGGTAAGCGGCAGATCACCCGGGGGAGTGAGCTGGCGACATGCGTGATTATCCCGGCATACGGGTCATTCTTGCTGCGTCACAACGGACACCGATTGACACACGAGGCGGATTCGGACACGCACCCCCCACGCCGTGACGCACGCCGGTACACACCAACGCGCCCCCCAGCGGGGCCCCTCGGAAGAAAGTCGAGCGGATCCGGAACGATTCGGGGTCGCCGGACGTATTGATACGTGGCCTCACTGCTGTGACAGTTGAGTGCAGCTTAGGCCAAGGCATATACGCGTGTCCGGCGAATGAGAACGTAGGCTGCCTCCATGCCAAAGAAGCGCTCGGGCGGTGGTCTGTCTCCCACGCAGCAGGCCGCCAAGTTCCTCGGTGTCAGTGTCCTCGCGGGAGCCGTGCTGGCCGGCATCGCGTTGCCCGCGGTGGGCGCGCTGGGGCTGGCGGCCAAGGGGTCGGTGGAGAGCTTCGACGCCCTCCCGGCCAACCTGAAGACTCCCCCGCTCAGCCAGCGCACCTCCATCCTCGACGCCGAGGGCGGCACGATCGCCACGGTGTACTCGCGCGACCGCACGGTGGTCCCCCTCAAGGAGATCTCGCCGTACATGCAGAAGGCGATCGTCGCGATCGAGGATTCCCGCTTCTACGAGCACGGCGCGGTCGACCTGAAGGGCGTCCTGCGCGCGCTCAACAAGAACGCGCGCAGCGGCGAGGTGTCCGAGGGCGCGTCCACGCTCACGCAGCAGTACGTGAAGAACGTCTTCGTGGAGGAGGCCGGCGACGACCCGACGAAGGTCGCCCAGGCCACCCAGCAGACCATCGGCCGCAAGATCCGCGAGCTGAAGCTGGCGATCCAGGTCGAGGAGGAGCTGGGCAAGAAGAAGATCCTCGAGAACTACCTGAACATCACGTTCTTCGGCCAGCAGGCGTACGGCGTCGAGGCCGCCTCCCAGCGCTACTTCTCGAAGTCCGCCAAGGACCTCAACGTGCAGGAGGCCGCGCTCCTGGCCGGCATCGTCCAGTCGCCCAGCCGGTACGACCCGGTCAACGACGAGGCCGAGGCCACCAAGCGGCGCAACGTCGTCCTGGAGCGCATGGCCCAGGTCGGCGACATCTCCCAGGCGGAGGCCGACAAGGCGCAGGCCGCGCCGCTCGGGCTGAAGGTCAGCCGTCCCAAGAACGGCTGCATCACGGCCGTCAAGGGCGCCGGCTTCTTCTGCGACTACGTGCGCGAGGTCTTCCTGAGCGACCCGGTCTTCGGCAAGACCAAGGAGGACCGGGCCAAGATCTGGAACCAGGGCGGCCTGACGATCCGCACCACCCTCGACCCGCAGGCCCAGGAGTCGGCGCAGCAGTCGATCAAGGACCACGTCTACACGAGCGACGACGTGGCGACCGCGGCCACCATCGTCGAGCCCGGCACCGGGAAGATCGTGGCGATGGGCCAGTCGCGCCCCTACGGCGTCGACATCAAGCAGGGCGAGACGACGCTCAACCTGTCGGTCAACAACGACATGGGCGGAGGCGCCGGCTACCAGCCCGGCTCGACCTTCAAGCCGATCGTGGCCGCCGCCGCGCTCGAGGGCGGCATGCCCGCGACGAAGTCGTACTCCTCGCCGTACGAGATGGAGTACCCGAGCCCGGTCGCGGCCTGCGGCGGCAAGAACTGGGTGAACAACGAGGGCGCGAAGCTCGCCAACGAGAACGAGACCGAGGTCGGCCCGTACGACATGAAGGAGGCGACCGCCCTCTCGGTCAACACCTACTACGTGCAGCTGATCAGCGACATCGGCATCTGCCCGGTGACGCAGATGGCGGACAAGATGGGCGTCGAGCGCGCCAACGGCAACAAGCTGGAGCAGACCCCGTCCATCGCCCTCGGCGTCACCGAGGTCTCCCCGCTGACCATGGCGAGCGCCTACGCGGCCTTCGCCTCGCGCGGCATGTACTGCACGCCGATCGCCATCGAGTCGATCAGCCAGCGGATCGGCAACAAGAGCAAGTCGCTCGAGGTCCCGAAGTCCACCTGCTCGCGGGCCATGTCCGAGACCACGGCCGACACCATCAACACGCTCCTGCGGGGCGTCGTCGAGGACGGCACGGGTACCCAGGCCGGCCTGGACAGCCGGGACAGCGCGGGCAAGACCGGTACGACCGACGAGCGCTACGCGGCATGGTTCGTGGGCTACACGCCGAACCTGGCGGGCGCCGTGTGGGTCGGTGACCCGAAGCACGAGCGGAAGATGGTCAACATCACCATCGGCGGCGTCCCGCACGACAAGGTCTTCGGTGGCGCGGTCCCCGGCCCGATCTGGCGGGACATGATGTCGGGCGCCCTGGAGGGCAAGCCCGCCGACGACTTCAACCTCGTCGACATCCCGGACGCGGCCGACAAGGACAAGGGCCGGGACCGGGACAACGGCCGGGGGAACGACGGCGGCGGCCGGGACGACGGGGGCAACGGCGACGACGCCGGCGGCGTCATCGGCGGCCTGATCGACGGCGGCACGGGCAACGGCGGCAACGACGGCGGCTGGGGCAACTTCATCCAGGGCCAGGGCAACGGCGGGAACGGGCCCGGCGGACGGCGCGACTGAGGTCGTACGCGCGACCGGTACCGCGACGCGTACTCCTGTAGCCGTACGCCATAGTCCGTGCCCCGTGCCCCGTGCCCCGTACTCCGTAATACGACGACGAAGGCCGGTGGCTCCTCCTCCCGGAGGCGCCACCGGCCTCGCTCGTGCCGGCGCCGGGCGAGCGCCCGGGCGGGTCAGCCCGCGAGCAGCTTCTTCACCGCGGCGGCGACCCGGCCGCCCTCGGCCTGTCCGGCCACCTTCGGGTTGACGATCTTCATGACGGCACCCATGGCCCGCGGCCCCTCGGCGCCCGCCGCCTTCGCCTCCTCGACGGCCTGCGCGACGATCGCGTTCAGCTCGTCGTCGGAGAGCTGCTTGGGCAGGTAGGCCGCGAGCACCTCGCCCTCCGCCTTCTCGCGCTCGGCGCTCTCGGCACGGCCGCCCTGCGCGAAGGCCTCGGCGGCCTCACGGCGCTTCTTGGCCTCGCGGGTGATCACCTTCTGCACCTCGTCGTCGGAGAGCTCCCGCTTCTCCTTCCCCGCGACCTCCTCCTTGGTGATCGCGGCGAGCGTCAGCCGGAGCGTCGAGGAGCGGAGCTCGTCGCGCTCCTTGATCGCGGCGTTGAGGTCGTCCTGCAGCTTCGACTTGAGCGTGGTCATGGTGACGATTGTCGCAGGTGCCGGGGAAGGGGCGCCTGCCGATTAAAGGGTGCCCCGGCGAACGGACGCGCGGCCGGCTCACTCCCCCGCTTCTGCGACGATGGACACATGCGCGCGCGATACGGAGTACCCCTGGGAATCACGGCGGTTGGCGCCGCCGGACTGGTCTACGCGGCGGGCTTCGAGGCCCGCTCCTTCCGCCTGCGACGGGTGACGATCCCCGTCCTGCCCTCCGGGATGCGCCCGCTGCGCGTGCTCCAGGTCTCCGACATCCACATGGTCGGCGGCCAGCGCAAGAAGCAGCGCTGGCTGCGCTCGCTGGCCGGCCTGCGCCCCGACTTCGTGATCAACACCGGCGACAACCTGTCCGACCCGGACGGTGTCCCGGAGGTCCTGGACGCCCTCGGGCCCCTGATGGAGTTCCCCGGCGCCTACGTCTTCGGCTCCAACGACTACTACGGCCCCAAGCTGCGCAATCCCGCCCGGTACCTGATCGAGAAGGCCCAGGGCCGCCACGGTCTGAACGGCAACGCGCCCGCCGTGGGCGCCGTCCACAACCCGTGGGAGGACCTGCGCGACGGCTTCGACGCCGCCGGCTGGCAGAACCTCACCAACACCCGCGGCACCCTCAAGGTCGAGGGCGTCTCCGTCGAGCTGACGGGGCTGGACGACCCGCACATCAAGCGCGACCGGTACGCGGAAGTGGCCGGCGGCCCGTCCGGCACGGCCGACTTCTCGATGGGCGTCGTGCACGCCCCGTACCTGCGCGTCCTGGACTCCTACACGGCGGACGGCTACCCGCTGATCCTGGCCGGCCACACCCACGGCGGCCAGCTCTGCATCCCCTTCTACGGCGCCCTGGTCACCAACTGCGACCTCGACACGGACCGCGTGAAGGGCCTGTCCACCCACACGGCCGAGGGCCGGACGGCCTACCTCCACGTCTCGGCGGGCTGCGGCACCAACCGCTACACGCCGGTCCGCTTCGCCTGTCCCCCGGAGGCGACGTTGCTGACGCTGGTGGGGCGGGAGTAGCGGGGGGGGCGGAGGCCGGAGGCCGGGGCAGGGCCGCGAAGGCCGGGGCCGGCGGCCGGGGCCGGGGGCTGGGGCCGGGGGCTGGGGCCCGGGGGGAGCCGGGGGCGGGGCACTAAGGCCGGGCCGAATCCGAGGACCGGGCCATGCGCTGGGCCCGGCGCCGGGCCCAGCGCATGGAAGCGCAGAGCCCTGAGCCGGGGGTCACGAGTCGGAAGTCACCCACACGGCCCACCCGCATAGCCCGCTATGTCCGGCATGCCTAGCTTGAGGCCATGACAGCCCCGATACCCAGGGACATCCCGGACCTCCCCGCGGTCCCCGGCCCGCCGACCCTGCTGCCCTCCCCCGTCCCGGCGACGGCCGTGATCACGCCCGTACGCCGCCCGCTGGTCGCCGTCTTCCGACTCCTGACGGCACTCCTGGCCGCCACCGGCGTGGCGCTCGAACTGGCGACGGGCGGCCCGGCCACCAGGACGGTCAGCCACTTCACGCTCCAGAGCAGCGTCCTGCTGGCCCTGGTCATGCTCGCCTCGGCCCGTCGCGCGTGGTCCGCCCGCCGCCCCCTGCCGGGCGCCCTCACCGGAGCGGCCCTGCTCTACGTCGTCGCCGCCGGCCTCATCCACCACCTGCTCCTGGTCAACGCGTCGAGCCCCTTCGCGACCGAGGCGGCGACCGCGGGCACCGGCTGGCAGGCGACCGCGAGCCATCTCCTGAACACCGCCGTCCCCGCGGCCGCCGCCCTGGACTGGCTCCTCCTCACCGCCCCCGGCCGCCTCCACCTGCGCCAGGCCGCCGCGTGGCTCCTCTACCCCCTGGCCTACCTGGCCTTCTCCCTGGCCCGCGGCGAACTCCTCCTCCCCGGCACCCAGGACCGGTACCTCTACCCCTTCCTCGACGTCGACCAGCACGGCTACAAGGGCGTCCTCGGCAACGCCCTCCTCCTGGGCCTCTCCCTCTACGCCCTCGGCGTCCTCCTCGTGGCCCTCGACCACATCCGCCCGAACCCCCTGCGCCGCCGCTGGTAAAACCGGATTTCGTCTCCGGCTCCGGGTGGGCTAAAGTAAACGACGTCGCCGCGAGAGCAGCGACGATCGGGGTGTGGCGCAGCTTGGTAGCGCGCTTCGTTCGGGACGAAGAGGTCGTGGGTTCAAATCCCGCCACCCCGACAGTGAAGTACCAGGTCAGGGGCCTGATCCACCAAGTGGATCAGGCCCCTGACGGGTTTCTGGACAGCGCCCGCCGCCTCGCGACGGCCTTGACCCGGCGCATCCAACGTCTCAGCTCCAATCCGACATGGGCGCATATTGCGCGCATACGCGCCTCCGTGCGCCCTCGCATGCACCCTCCTTGCGCCCCGCGCTCCCCTCCTACGGTCATGGAACAGCGAGGGCCGGAATGAAGTCCGACCCCGACGGGAGCAAGGTGCGGCAGATAGCCGCACCGACCTGACGTCGGCCGGATCTGCCCGCCTTGGGGGATGGGGCGGTATGAGTGCCCGACGGAGGATCCATGACAGCTTCGAACAGGCAGTCCGCGCCTCTGTGTCCGCGTTTGGAGCGGAGGTCACGCCAAAGCTGAGAGGCAGCGGGTGGCAGGAGGACCAGCTCCGGGGACCGCTGGAGAACATGATCCGGTCTGTGTGCCGTGGCCTTGGTCTGGACGTCACCCTCATCGGCGAAGTTCCCCTCGTCGACATGGGAGCCCGCCCTGACTATGTGGTCGAGGTCGGCGGCGCTCTCGTCGGTTACATCGAGCTCAAGAAGCCGGGCACTCAGGCCGACCCGTCCGTCTACACACGCCGCAACGCCGAGCAGTGGGCGAAACTGCGGCTGCTCAACAACGTACTGCTCTGTGACGGTAACGAGTTCTCTGTCCACCAGCAGGGCGAGCAGGTTGGCGACGTGGCCTACCTGCGCGGCTCGGTCCTCACTTCCGGAGCCCGGCTTGCTCCCGCCGACGGCGCGCTTGCCCGAGTGCTGTACGACTTCCTTACCTGGGAGCCGCAGACACCCCGCACCACGAGCCAGCTCATCCGAGCAGTCGCCGGCCTCTGCCAACTTCTGTCGGAAGAGGTCGGTGAGGCGATCGCGCAGGAGAAGAGCCAACGCCGTCTGCCGGCCTTCACAAAGCTGGCCAAGGACTGGCGGCACTTGCTGTTCCCGGAGGCGACCGACACCGAGTTCGTCGAACAGTACGGTCAAGCCGTCGTGTTCGCCCTTCTGCTCGCTCGGGTGGAGGAAATCACCTTCGAGGGCGAGACTATGCACAGCATCGCCACGAAGCTGGGCAAGAAACACTCGCTGATGGGCCAGGCACTTGACGCCCTCGCCGGAGACTCAGTCGCTGGACTGTCCACCACACTCAACACACTGCTCCGTGTCATCGGCGCGGTCAGATGGGACCTGCTCGACGACGGAACGGGCGACGCCTATTTCCTGCTCTACGAGCACTTCCTTCATATCTACGACCCTGAGCTGCGGATACGCACCGGCTCGTACTACACACCGCGTGGTGTCGTCTCGGCCATGGCCAGGCTGGTCGAGGACGTCCTGAGACGGGAGGGATTCCGTATTCCGTCCGGCTTCGCTTCTCCCGATGTGGTCCTTGTCGATCCGGCCATGGGCACCGGCACTTTCCTGCTGTCGGCACTGGAGCTCGCTGCCGAGACGATCGCCGAAGAAGAGGGCCCGGGCGCGGTGGGACCGCGTCTGCGAGACATGGTGGGGCGTCGACTGGTCGGCTTCGAGATGCAGGTCGGTCCGTTCGCAGTCGCAGAACTGCGCATGCACGCCATGCTCAAGCAGTACGGGTCCGCGGCCCCCTCCCAGGGCCTCAGGCTGCTGGTGGCTGATGCCCTGGACAGTCCGACAGCCGAGTTCAACTGGATCCCCCATACCTACCGGGCGCTCGCCGAATCCCGCCGCCAGGCCAACCAGGTCAAGCGGGACGAGCGTGTCATGGTCGTCATGGGCAACCCGCCTCACGACGCCGTGAGCCGGGGCGCCGGCAAGTGGGTGGAACGAGGCGAGCCCGAGGCGGACATCCCCGCCCCGCTGGGGGCCTTCCGGGAACCTGGTAATGGCAGGTACGAGTCGAAGATCGCCAATCTCTACGTCTACTTCTGGCGCTGGGCCACCTGGAAGGTCTTCGACGCACACGACGACGCTCCATTCGGTGTCGTCGCCCTGATCACACCGAAGGCATGGCTCAAGGGGCGGGCGTTCGCCGGAATGCGGCGCTACTTGCGGGAAACCGCCGACGAGGGCTGGATCATCGACCTGTCACCGGAGGGCCACCGCGCGGATGTCGCGACCCGCATCTTCCCCGAGGTCGCCCAGGAGCTGTGCATCGCGATCTTTGTACGATGGCGGGACAGCCCCAGGCCGCGGACAGACCGGCAGGCCGCAAAGGTAAGACACCTCAAGGTCGGCGGGCGCCGCGACGAGAAGATCGAACGTCTGACGACCCTCAGGCTCGACGACCCCGAATGGCGCGAGTGTGCCACCGGCGGGACGGATGCCTTCCTGCCACCCGGCAGCGATCTGTGGGAGTCCTGCCCGCAGTTGAGAGACCTGATGCCGTGGTCGTCCCGTGGCGTCACCCCGGGGCGCATGTGGGTCTATGCACCGGACGAGGAGACGCTCCACAAACGGTGGCGGCGCTTTGTCGCTGCGGACACTGAGCGGCGTGCCGAGATGCTCGGAAACTCGGGAGAGCGAACGCCTGATGACAAGGTCCCGCCCCTGCCGGGGGTCGAATCTCATGGACGTACAACACTCGCCACCGAGCACAGGGCAAACGCTCAAACGGTGCGCATCGGATTCCGGTCGTTCGACCGGCAATATGTCCTGCCGGACAGCCGATTGATGGAACGCGGCAGAGCAGACCTCTGGCGAGTCCGCAGCGACCGCCAGATCTACACCATCGAGCAGAACGCCCACCCGGTGGTCAACGGGCCAGCACTGGTCTTCAGCGCCCTCATCCCCGACATGCACTACTTCAACAACCGCAGCGGTTGCGCCCGTCCTCTCTACCGCAACGCCGCCGGTACGCTGCCCAACGTCGCGCCCGGTCTGCTCCCCCTCATCTCCGGGCGACTCGGCGTACCGGTCGTCGCCGAAGACCTGTTGGCCTACATCGCCGCGATGGCGTCCCACCCGGAGTACACAGCTCGGTTCCAGGAAGACCTGGAAGTCCCGGGCGCCCGGATACCCCTCACCGCTGACCGTTACCTGTGGGAACGGGCGGTTGCCATCGGCCAGCGAGTCCTGTGGCTGCACACCTACGGCGAGCGGTACGCCGATGAGACGGCCGGGAGGCCGTACGGCAGGGTGTTGCTACCACGCGAGCGCCCCCGATGCGTCGCGGAGATTCCGGACCATGCGGAAGCCATGCCGGAGAAGCTGGCGTACGACCCCGTGACACAGGACCTGTGGGTCGGCAGTGGACGGATCAGTCCGGTGCCTCGCGCGGTCCGGGAGTACGAAGTGTCCGGGATGAACGTTCTCGACAAGTGGTTTGGCTACCGTCGAAAGAATCCCGCCGGCAAGCGGCGCCTCGAACTGGACCATGAGTTCGCTCGGCACTGGCTTCCCTCATGGACCACGGAATTGCTGGAGCTGCTGAATGTCCTCGGCCTGCTCGTGCGCGAGGAGCCGGCACAGGCCGACCTCTTCAATGAGGTGTGCGCGGGCCCACTGATCACGGTGGCGGACCTGACCACAGCGGGAACCCTTCCCGTGCCCATAGAGGCGACCAAGGCGTTGAAGGCGACATCGGATGCGGGCGACGCACTGTTCGACCTGTGAGTGAAGCAGCGGCTCGTCTTGGATGTCACGCCCTGGCTTCGGCAGAACCTGGCTGTGTAAAGGGCGGGTAGCGGGACAACTCACTGCGCTGCCCCCTCCGGTTCATTAGCCGCGGACGGGTGGACGTACCTGCCCTCGTTGAACGGCGTGAACCACGCCTTGAACGCCATCGGTGCGACGCCGAGAGCCGATCCGACGGCGCTCTCGTCGGCACCGTCCATGGAGTCGTCGTAGAGCCACTCGTGGTCCATGTCCTCGTAGACATTGTTCGTGAACGCGTCGAGAGCGGCCGAGACACCGTCGTCGAGCAGCCCGAAGGTCTCCAGGGTCACGTTCGTCGCATTCAGCAGTAGCCTCAAGGCGAGTTCCTCGGCGACACAGCTCAGCTGCTGGAAGCTGCCGTCTGTGAAGCGGGTGGTCATGGCGATCACCGTCACCAGGAAGCGGCGGGCGAAGCGGGCGTCGTACTGGAGGGCGTATCGCTCGGGAAGGTCCTCGAAGTGCCAGAGGGGACCGTCGCATTCCGCAGCGGTGGTGTCCTCCTCCGTCAGGGTCTGCACGTCTTGGAACAGCTCGCCCACCAAGACTTCCGTCGCGTACACCAAGGCACCGGCGGCGAGTTTGGCGTCCTCCAGCGAGACGGCGAACTCGCTGTCACAGTGTTCTTCCTCACCGTCTTCGTCGTCCAGGACGCCAAACATCACGGGCGGGAAGGAGCGCAGCTCGTCTGCCAGTGCCAGCATCTGACCGCGTACTGCCTCAGCTTCCGCCTTGGCGTCATAGCCCTCGCTGCCGCCCTCGACCGTGGGACGCTCGGCATGCCGGGCCTTACGGTCAGCCGGATCATCGGGCGGGGCATCGGGACCCTCGGCGGCGGCGAGACTCTCCTGGGCGAGATCCGGGTGCAGTTCGACCTGGCATCGCTCGATCTGCCAGTCAGCCAGCAGCTCAGACCGTTCAAGCAGTTCACCCACGATCGACCGCACAGCCTCCTCGGCGAATTCCAGAGCCGGAGCATCCACGAACACCTTCAGAAGCGCTCCGCCCGGGTAGACGGCCACGATGCTGTCGAGGAGGTCGACTTCCATGCCGTCGGGGCCCTCGATGGCCTCGACCGAGTCGAAGCCGTCCTCAATGAGCGCCACGGCGCCGGCGCGCTGAAGTGGGTCCATCTCCGGAGTGCCCTCCGGGATGTGGGCGTCCACAGTCACTACGTATGTCACGCGTCCGATCCTGGCAGGGATATCCCAGGCGACGGTGAGGAATCCGCTCAATCACGGGCGCTACGCATCGAGCCAAGATGTCGGCCCGGCTGATGTCGGCGGTGCAGCCGTCGTAGACGTCGTGCTCAGCGACCTGGCCAGTGCTTCGGTGGCTCCACAGCGGGGTCGGTGACCTGCAATCGGCTGCGTCGGGAGGGATCGACAGCCGTGAGGGAGATGAGTCGCTGGCCATCCGCCTCCTCCAGCTCGGCCAAGGCGTGAGGAAGCGCCGCACATACGGTGGCGATGGCGGTGCCAAGGCCAACCAAGCCGCCATGCTTGTTGTTCTGGCGGTACTAGAGTAGGTGCCTCACCTGTTTCGTATGCGTGTCTAACTCCGCGGCTACCGCTCCGGAGTGCGCTTGGAGATCGAGACCCCGGAGGCCGGCGTAGCCCGCGAAGTCTGGGAAGAGACAGGCATCCACGTCGAGGGCGACGAGCTCACCGGCGTCTACAACAACACGACCCGAGGCATCGTGGCCGGGGACTTCCGGTGCAAGCCGTCCGGCGGGGACGAGCGCACGTCCAGCGAGTCGACGGCTGTCTCGTGGCTCGACGAGGTCAGCGAGCGCATGGCCGAGGTCTACGCGATCAGGCTCTTGGACGCCCTGGACCCCACACGCGAAGCCACGACGGCAAGCACCTCATGGAACCTGGCCACGCTCTCAGCAGAGGGCGCCACGCGAGTCAGAGCGGAGTCATACGATCCCCAGCATGCAGCTGACACCCCACGAGGTACTCGGCCGTTGGCTCCTCACAACGCTTGGCGAGATGGGCGGCGCGGGCTCCAAGCAAGCGGTGCTTCGGAGAATTCAAGAGCGGTACGGGCCCCAACTCACGGCAACCGACCACCTGCCGCAGCCGTCCAATGGAGAAGTCAAGTGGGAGAACCGAACCGCTTGGCAGCGGAACCGGATGGTCAAGGCAGGGCTTCTCAAGCCGTACGAGAAGCGCGGTGATCCGTGGGCACTCACTGAGGCAGGCTGGGCGGCTTACCGTGCCCTTGAAGCAGGTCAGAAGGGATCCGCTTAGAAGTGGGTTGCGGCAGTCCCAGGCTGAAACGCCGCGTTGAAGAGGTGCGTGTCTAACTGCGTGACAACGCCGACGGACAGCGGCGGAAAGCGCGGACGCCCTTGGACCATCGCCGCAGGTGAGGGACACATCAGCCCAAGGCCGAGCACCCATCAACGTTGCTTCGGACGAAGAGTTCATGGGTTCAAGTCCTGCCTCCCGGACAGTGAGTTACCAGGTCAGGAGCCTGATCCGCAGCGTGGGGCGGGTCCCGGAGGGGTCTTTCTGAGGTCGTTTGGCAGAACGAGCGGCGCTCAACGTGTCGAGGGACGGGGCGACTTGGGCGGCGGCGCAACCCATTCCGCAGGAAGCGGCCGACGGCCAGGGCACCGCCCGCGCGAGGACGGGCGCGGGGATGTAGGCCGCTGGGGCGGGCGGCGTGCGGAGCGGGATCGGGGGCTCGGCTCGGCATGTGGTGCGGCAGGGTCCCGGTGCCGTTGCCTGGTGGTGTCCGGCATCGGGACCTGGCGCTTGCTCCCCTCGGTTCCATCGTGCCGATACGGAGCACGCTCCGCATTGCCCGCTTCCGGCAGTCTTCGGCAGGCCCTTCATGCCGGTGGGCGTCAAGGAGGCGTCGGAAGCGGTGGGTGCCGTCGGTGGGCCCCTGCGAGGGCCGGCCCAGCGGGATATAGGTGCCCCTGACACCCATCCCGGGCGCGGGATAACGGTCCGGTCTCACGGGCTGGGACTTCCGTCGGTGACGAACAGTTATGTGATGTACGTCACTAAAGAAACGGCAAACTCGTGGTAGAACTGCGCAACTCCGCAGGTGGATCGGACAGCTGCCGATCCGCGGAGGGTCGGCCTGTACGCGCACCACGACCCTGAACGATCACGGTCCGAAACCGGACCGTGCGCACGGGTTCGATCACCGGACAACGACGTTCGCTCAGAGACCGCTCACCCGGCGAGATTCCCCAGCCCGCCAGCCCCGCGTCATCGAGGTAGCCACCGTGTCACTCGAATCCGTCACCCAGTCCGTCGACGAAGCCGTCAGCGGATTCTTCGAACCCATAGCCAAGTGGCTGGGAGAGGTCGTCTTCTACGCCGTTCCCGTCGGCGGCACCGACCTGCCCCTCATCGTCGCCTGGCTCGTCGTCGCCGGCCTGGTCTTCACCGGCTGGTTCGGGTTCGTCCAGGTCCGCAAGTTCCGGCTCGCCGTCGACGTGGTGAGGGGGAAGTACGACGAGAAGGGCTCGGCCGGCGAGGTCAACCACTTCCAGGCGCTGACCGCCGCCGTCTCCGGCACGGTCGGTCTCGGCAACATCGCCGGTGTGGCCGTCGCCGTCTCCATCGGCGGCCCCGGCGCCACGTTCTGGATGATCCTGTGCGGCCTGCTCGGCATGGCCACCAAGTTCGTCGAGGTCACCCTCGGCGTGAAGTACCGCGAGGTGCACGCCGACGGCACCGTGTCCGGCGGCCCGATGCACTACCTGCCCAAGGGGCTCGCCGAACGCTTCGGCAAGAACGGCAAGACCCTGGGCAAGGTCCTCGCGGTCCTCGCCTCGTTCATGATCCTCTTCTTCGGCCTCTTCGGCGGCAACCTCTTCCAGGTCAACCAGTCCTACGCGCAGCTGGTCTCCGTCACCGGCGGCGAGGACGGCGCCATCGGCTCCTCCGCCGGCGCCCTGTTCTTCGGCATCCTGGTCGCCGCGCTGGTCGGCATCGTGCTGCTCGGCGGCATCCGCTCCATCGCCAACGTCACCAGCCGGCTGGTGCCCGCCATGGCCGGCATCTACATCGTCGCCTGTCTGATCGTGATCCTGGTCAACGTCAGTGCCGTCCCGGACGCCGTCACCGCCATCGTCGAGGGCGCGTTCAACCCCGAGGGCGTCGCCGGCGGTGTGCTCGGCGCGCTGATCATCGGCTTCAAGCGGGCCGCCTTCTCCAACGAGGCGGGCCTGGGCTCCGCCCCGATCGCCCACTCCGCGGTCAAGACCAAGCACCCCGCGAGCGAGGGTCTGGTCGCCCTGCTGGAGCCGTTCATCGACACCGTCGTCATCTGCACCATGACCGCGCTGACCATCGTCATCGCCAACCCGGCCACGCTCGGCGAGGACATCGGCGGCGTCACCATCACCTCCGACGCCTTCGAGACGGTGCTGCCCTGGTTCCCGTACATCCTGACCGTCGCGGTGATGCTGTTCGCCATCTCCACCGTGCTGACCTGGGGCTACTACGGCCTCAAGGCGTGGACGTACCTCTTCGGCCGCAGCCGGACCAGCGAGGTGACGTACAAGGTCCTCTACACCGTCTTCGCCATCGCCGGCTCGCTGCTGACGCTGCAGACCCTGATCGACCTGGCCGACGCGGTCCTCTTCTCGCTCGCCGTCATCAACATCATCGGCCTCTACCTCCTCGCCCCCGTCGTCAAGCGTGAACTCAACTCCTTCCTGGAGTACGTCCGCGCCCGCGACGCTGGGGAGACCGGGGACGGCGAAGACCAGGAGTCGGTGAAGACCACCGTCTGACCCGCCTCACGCGGACCGGCTCCTGAACGGGCCCGTGCCCACCTCGCGCCTTGGTGAGCACGGGCCCGTCCGTGCCTGTGCGTCCACGGGTGGCCGGGGGCGTGGCCGGTTTGCTCCTTGTTCCTTTCTGCGGGTTCACATGTCATGTGAGGGGGAGTCTGATCGATCAGCGGACGGGGGCGCGGACGTGCACGACGGCAGACCGGACCGGGACCGGGTCGAGGGGGACGCCCGTATCCGGGTGCTGCTGGCCGAGGACGCGCCGTTGATCCGGCAGGCGCTGACCGCGCTGCTGTCCCAGGAACCCGACCTCGACATCGTGGCGGCGGTCGAGCACGGGGACCTCATCGTCCCCACCGCGCTGCGCACGCGGCCGGACGTGGCCGTGCTCGACATCGACCTGCCCGGCATGGACGGGATCACCGCCGCCGTGGAGCTGCAGGCCAAGCTGCCCTCCTGCCGTTCCCTGCTGCTGACCAGCGTGGCGCGACCGGAGCACGTGCGGCGGGCGCTCACGGCCCGGGTGGTCGGGTTCATCCGCAAGGACGCGCCGACCGCCCGGTTGGCGGAGGACATCCGGCAGGTGGCCCGGGGGCACCGGGTGGTCGATCCCGAACTGGCGCTCGCGGCGGCGACGGCGTCGGAGAATCCGCTGACCCCCCGTGAGGTCTCGGTGCTCCGGCTGACGGCGCAGGGCGCGTCGACGCGGGACGTCGCCGCGCAGCTCTACATCTCGGTCGGCACGGTCCGCAACCATCTGGCGTCCGCCGTGGCCAAGACCCAGGCCCGCAGCCGGGTGGACGCGATCAGGATCGCGACCGAGGCAGGGTGGCTCTGACCGTGCCGCCCCGCGCGGCGGGGGCGCCGGGGTCGTCACCGGCCGCGCCGTCCGGCGGGGCCTCGGGCGGCGCCTCGTCGCTCCAGTGGCCGACCAGGTCGCGGTAGAGGGGGGAGCGCCGCAGCACCTCGTGGTGTGCGCCGCCGACCGCCCGGTCGCCGTCCAGGACGAGGACGTGCCGGGCGCGGAGCGCGGAGCTGATGCGGTGGGCGATGACGACCAGCGATCCCGGCCGCCGGGCGAACGCCTCCTCCGCGCGGGCCTCCGCCGCCGGGTCGAGGTGGCAGGTGGCCTCGTCCAGCACGACGAGGGGGGCCGGCGACAGATAGGCGCGGGCCAGGGCGATCTGCTGGCGCTCGCCCGACGACAGGGCGGCCGGGTCGACCTGGGCGCCGAGGCCGCCGAGCCGGGTGACGAGCGGGGCCGCCCCCACCGCGGCCACGGCCGTCGTCACCTCGTCCTCGCCGGCGTCGGGGCGCAGGAGGCACAGGTTCTCCATGAGGCCGCCCGAGAAGACGTACGCCTCCTGGGGGACGAGGACGCGCACGGCGGAGCGGTCGGCCGGGCTCAGGGCGGCCGGCGGGCGGCCCGCGACCAGGATCCGGCCACGGTCCGGCCGCAGGGTGCCGCAGATCAGCCCGGCCAGGGTGGACTTGCCGATGCCGCTCGGCCCCACGACCGCGAGGTGCGCGCCCTCCGGCACGGTGAGGTCGAGGTCCCGCAGGACCGGGGCCGCGTGTGCTCCGTAGGCGAAGGTGACGGCGGTCAGGACGACGTCGTGGGCGGGACGGGCGGACGCGCTCGCCCGGGGCCGGGTGCTCGGCGCGGGAGGAGGGGCGGGGAGCGGGTGGGCCTCGAGGATGCGGCGCAGCGCCACCGCGAGACGCAGGCCGCTGCCGCCCAGCCCCTGGATGAGCGAGCGGACCGCCGGCTGCAGGCCACCCGTCACATAGGTCGCCGCTCCCAGCACGGCGCCCGTGGTCAGACCGCCCGAGCGCAGCCCGGGGGCGGCCACCAGCAGCAGAAGCAGCGGCAGCCAGCCGGCGACCGCGAGGCACAGCACCCGGGCGGGCATGAGGACCGCGAGGCGCCGTGCGGCGGCCGCCTGGGCGTCGATCCGCTCCGCGAGCCGGTCCCGTACGCCGTCCTCCGCACCGCACGCCGTGATGTCCCGGGCGGCCGCGCACGCGGCGCCGGCCGCCTCGGCGACGCGTTCGTCCGCGACGATGACGTCCCGCTGCGCGCCGGCCATCCGGCGGAGCAGGGCCAGGAAGAGGCCGAGGCCCGCCAGGAGGGGCGGCAGGACGAGCGGCAGGACGGACGGCGCCAGGAACACCATGCCGAGCAGGGCTCCGCCGACGGTGAGCAGGAAGCCGCGTACGACCATGAGCACGCCGGCGTACGCCTCGCGCACCATCTCGACCTGGAGGGTCAGGCGGGAGACGCCCGAGGCGTCCACGGGATGTCCCGCCACGGCCTGGTGCAGCGCCCCCGCGGCGACCCGGCGCACGAGGTCGTCGCGGAAGGGTTCGACCACGCGGGCGAGCAGCGGGTACGCCTGCCGCGTCCCCCAGGCCCCGGCGAAGACGCCGAGCCCCATCAGGGCGAGCCAGCCCAGTCCGCGCAGCGGGTGCCCCGCCGCGAAGCCGTGATCGACGGCGCGGGCCACGAGGTGGCCGGCGAGCAGCGCGGGGACGGCTTCGACCAGGGACCACAGGATCAGGCGGAGGAGGAGCCCGGGCCGGGCCCGCAGGGGGGCGACGAGGAGGGGGAGGAGGGGGAGCGGGTCCCGGGGGGTTCGGACGTTCACGGCGCCACCTCCGCGCCGGCGTCCGCGTCGGCGTCGGCGGCGTCCGCGTCCACGTCGGCGGCGGCATCCGCGTCCGCGTCCGCGGCGCCGCGGAAGACCCGTCGGTACGCGGGTTCCGTGCGCCAGAGTTCGCGGTGCGGGCCGACCCGGCGGACCCGGCCGCCGTCGAGCCAGGCGACGGTGTCCGCGCGGGCCGCCGTGGCCGCCCGGTGGGCGACGACGACGCGGGTCCGGTCGCGCAACGCCCCGGTGAGGACGGCGCCGACGCGGTGTTCGGTGACGGTGTCCAGGCTGGACGTGGCGTCGTCGAGGACGAGCAGTCGGCCGCGGTGCACGAACGCGCGGGCCAGACCGAGGCGTTGGACCTCGCCACCGGACAGGGCCGCCTCCGACGGCGGGGTCCGGTAGTCCTCGGGCAGGCGTCGTACGAATCCGTCGGCGTCGGCGGCGCGGGCCGCGCGCTCGATCCGCTCGGCCGGGACCTCGTCCGCCGCCCGGCCGGTCCCCCAGGCGATCGCCTCGCCGAGGGTCTCGCCGAAGAGCACCGGGCGTTCGAAGGCGTGGGCGACCGCGGACCGCAGGTCCTCGCGGGTCAGCCGGCGCAGCGGCACGCCGTCCAGGGCGACCGTCCCGGCGTCGGGGTCGGCCAGCCGGCCGGCGACCGCGGCGAGCAGCGATTTACCCGAGCCCGACGCGCCGACGAGCGCCACGCACGAGCCGCCGGGGACCGTCAGATCGACTCCGTCGAGGACGGTCCCGCCCCCGGCGACCACGCGGACGTCACGGAGTTCCAGGGTGCCCGGACCCGGAGGGAGCGTCCGCGCGCCGTACTCCAGGGCGGGGCGGGACAGGGCGCCGCGCACCCGCTCGGCGCCGGCCCGTGCCCTGGCCAGGCGGCCGAGGAGCATCGTCGTCATGCCGACTCCGCTGCCGATGGCGACGTACTGGGCGGCGGCCAGCATCTCGCCCGCGGTGATGCGCCCGGCGGAGAGCGCGAAGCCCGCCACGGACAGCACGCCGATCTCCAGGAGCGGGGTGAGCAGGGCGGACCGGCCGGCGACGCCGGTCTGCGCCTGCCACATGCCGTGGCCCAGCCGGCTCAGTTCGGGCAGCGTCCGCAGGATCCGGCGGGTCTCGGCCTCGGCCGTCCCCGCGGCGGCGATGGTGCGGCGCCCGGAGAGGGCCTCCAGCAGGGCGGTCGCCAGGCGTCCCTGCGCCTCCTGGTACCGGGTGGACACGTCGGACATGCGCCGGGTGAACGTGCGCAGGACCACGACGACGGCGGGGAAGCCGAGCAGGAACGTACCGGCGAGCCAGGGGTCGATCAGCGCGAGGGCGATGACGCTGCCGACGGCGGGCACCACCGAGAGCGCCGCGCGGACCAGTACGGCGGCCACGGCGCCCGCCTCGCCCGCCGCGCCCACCAGGCGGCTCACCAGGTCACCGGTGGCGGAGCGGGCCGCGCCGGGGCCGGTCCAGGAGAGCAGGGAGCCGAGCATCGAGTGGCGCAGGAGGGCGACTCCGCGTGCGGCGCCGACACCGGCGGCCAGCTCGAACAGGGCGTCGGCGGCGGCCATGGCGGCCACGGCCACGAGGCAGCCGATCACCCACCGGCTGCCGCCGGCGCCGTCGAGCACGGCGTCGAGGGCCTTGCCGAGGAGGGCGGGGAAGAGGATCTGCGCCACGGTCGACAGGGTCGCCGTGACGAGCAGCAGTACGGTCCAGGCGCCGCCCGCGCGCGCGGTGCGCAGCAGAATGCGGTCTGCCGCGCGCCCCGGGTGCCGGGTTACGCTTTTCAGCGGCTGGTCCGCGGTCATGTGCTGCTCCTTGTGCGAGGTGCCACGGGCGGCCCGGACCCGACACGGTCCGGCCGGCGGGTGATTGCCGCACCCGCCGACCGGTTCGTTCACGGCTTGTCAGCCGCGTCAGGTGTTCTCGCCCCGCGGTGACCGGGGGCGGGGTTCACCTGGCCGGATCAGCAGAAGACCCAGCTGGCGTCCGAGCAGTGCTGGCTCTTGCCGCTGCCGAGCACCGTCTCCTCGGCGGAGTCGGTGGGCAGTTCCATCTCCTGAAGGTCGAGCAGGGACATGCGGTGTCCTTTCGTCGATGTGGTCGATGTGGCCGGTGGCCGGTGTGGCCGGTGGCCGGTGGCCGGTGTGGCCGGTGTGCTGATGGGTCCGCTGAGCCGGTCCGGATCAGCAGAAGACCCAGCTGGCGTCCGAGCAGTGCTGGCTCTGGCCGCTGCCGAGCACCGTCTCCTCGGCGGAGTCGGTGGACAGCTCCATCTCCTGAAGGTCGAGCAGGGACATGGTGATTCACCTCCTTCGGGCGCGGATGCGCGTGCCCGCGGTGCGGGCGCCCTCCGTGGTCGGCGGGCAGGTCGTGGGCCGGGGTCAGCGGCCGGGGGCGGGGCGTGCGGTCACAGGAACGGCAGGCGGGCCGGCCCCGTGTGCAGGGCGGAGCCGAGGGCCAGCAGGACGCCGGCGGAACCGGTCGCGAGATCCATCGACAGCCTCAGCAACTGCTCGCCCGGGAAGGCGAGATGCCCCTGGTACTCCATCGCGTGCCAGGACAGCGCGTCGATCTGCGCGGCGACGAGCGGGTCGTCGGACGTCGGGCGCACCGGTGACACGGCGGTGAGGTGGGCCAGGATGCCCGCCCGGCCGTTGAACAGTCCGGACTGGACGTAGAACTGGGAGCTGGACGAGACCAGCAGGCCCGAGGCCGCCGTGCGGAAGCGTTCGTCGTCGCGGTGGGCGCGGTAGAGGTCCAGGACCACGGCCACCCCGGCGCCGCCTTCGGCGAGGTACGGCAGGGAGCGCCAGCCCTCGTTGACGTGCAGGGCCCCGTCGTCCCGCAGGACGCAGCGGCGGAGGTCCTGGCGGAGTGCCGTCGCCGCGAGGTCCAGGAACGTGTCGTCGCCGGTGGCCTCGTAGCAGCGCAGGAACAGCAGCGCCGGGCCCGACGAGCCGTGCATGAGCCCGGCCTTCGGGTGGGGGCCGCCGCTCAGCTCCGGCACGTCGGTCTCGGTGCCCAGCCGCTCCGCGACCGTCCGGGCGACGTCGAGCGCCGAGTCGCACAGGGCGTCGTCGCCCGTCCTCCCGGCGAAGTGGAGCAGGTTGAGGCCGACCCCGGCCAGCCCGCCGTGCAGGTCAGTGCCGAGGCGCTGCCACCGCTCGCCCATGCAGCGGTCGAGGACCCGCCGGGCCTCCTCGCGGTACCCCAGGTGCTCCAGTACGTACGCCACCCCGTGGAGCCCGTCGTAGAAGCCGATCCGGGCCCGCTGCTCCCGGCGCAGCGCGCGTTCCAGCAGCCACCGCTCGTGCTCGGGCCGCCGGCCCGCTCCGGTGACGTCCAGGGCGTACAGGACGCCCGCCGCACCGTGGGCGATGTTGAGCGCTCCGGTGCTGAACTGCTCGATGTCGCCGGGAAAGAGCCGGTCGTCGCGGTGCGGCGTGGCACTGGCCCGAATCCCGTCGGCCAGCGAGTCGCGCACGCGGGGCCATGCCGCCCGGTCGGACCGGGGGCGGGGCGGCCGGCCGTCCCGCCCCCGGGGCTCACCGGCGGCGGTGTGCGGTCCCGCGCCGTCGCGGCCGGCCGGGGCCACGTCCGAGGCGGAGTCCCCGCCGAGGACGGCGCGGACCGCCGAGTCCAGGAACGCGCGCGGCACGGGGAACCGCGCGGCGATCTCGTCGGCCAGTTCCACCGCCTTGCGCAGGTCCAGTCGCAGCAGCGCCGTCAGCGGCAGGAAGACCGCCAGCTTGACGCAGCCCAGCGCGTAGTCGTCCGCGGCGAAGCCGGTGCGGTCCCGGGGCGCGGCGTAGGCGGGGTGCCCCAGCATGCGCACCCCGTCCGTCCCGGCCGGCGCCGCGACCTCGAAGTCGATCAGGCCGATCCGGCCGTCGTCGCCCACCATGACGTTGTAGGGGTGCAGGTCGCCGAAGACGATCCCGCGCTCGTGCAACGAGCCCACCGCGCGCTCCACCGCGTCGCAGACGCCGAGGGCCCACCGCGTGTACGCGGCGATCTCGTCCGGGTCGGCCCGCGGGCCGGTTTCCGGGTACTTCTGGCCGAAGTACTTGCTCAGCGGCTTGCCGTCGATGAGTTCCTGGGCGAGGAAGTGGTGGTCGCCGACGGTGAAGTAGTCGACCACCGAGGGGACGCAGTCCAGTCCGGCGAGCCGGTCGAGGATGTCCCGCTCCCACTGGAGCCGGCTGACCGCGTCCCGTCCGTCGGCCGTCAGCCCCGCGTGCGGGCGGGCCTCCTTGAGGATCACCTCCCGGCCGGTGCGGGTGTCCTCGGCGACGTAGACCCCGCCCCCGTTGGAGAAGTGCACCGGGCGGCGCACGACGTAGGGGAGATCGGTCAGGGAGTGGGCGCGCCGGGCCTCGGCGTGCGGCTCGAGGAACGGCGGCAGTGTCACCCAGTCGGGGACGTGGAAGCCGGGTCTGCGCCGGTCGGGCACGAGGGTGCCGTCGGGCCGCTCGACGGCCGGTTCCAGCACGCCCTTCTCCGAGACGACGTGGCGTTCGACGAAACCGCCGTAGCGCACGTACAACGGTCCCCGGTTCCAGCGCAGATCGCTGAGAATGTAGGCGCCGGGCTCTCCCCCGACGGCCGCGTCGACGCCTTCGAGGACCTCGCGCAGTTCCGCCTCGTCCGCCGGATATACGGTGACGAATTTTCCACTGGCGCCCCGCGGCGCGTATTTCATGTTCCGCAGCTGCAGGAGGTGCCGGCCGCGCAGGAACTTGAACGGTATTCCCCGGGGGACGCAGAAATCCCAGACGGCGTCAAGTATCTTCTCGGCGTTGTCCTGACACCCGGAGGCGTGGATCTTCCAGCCCTGCGCCGGCCGGCGCGTGTCCTCGGGGGAGCAGACCAGCCAGTCGTCCTGGCGCGTCTTCTTCCAGCCCGCGGGGAGGTCCCGGTGCACCGCGGCGAAGGCGTACTCCGCTTCGCCCGCCTCCCACGGCGAGTCGAAGAACGTGTGATCGGCCACACAATACGCGTCGTACCGCATCCCTGTGTCCCCCCGAATACCCGTACTCCGCACTCTGCTTTCCCCGAACGTGAGGAAACCTTTCACACCCCGAACAGGTGCACCAGTACACAACGCCCAAGTTGAACCGTGAAAAACACATGGTTCAGGGTCGGCGAATCGGCCAAAGTGCGTCCCACGCTGGAGATTCGACTTTCTCCGGCCGGTCCTTCGATACGCTTTCGACGCCCGTTCCAGGGGATCCGGTCCGTTCGAGAGGCACCCGTGATACGACTCGCATGGCGGTCCCTCGCGGGCCGCAGGGCCGGCTGGGCGGCGAGCCTGGTCGCGCTCGTCCTGGCACTGGTCATGACGACGGCGTGCGCCGTGCTGCTGGAGTCCGGCACCCGGGCCGCGTCCCCCGTCGAGCGGTACGCGGGGACGGACGTGGTCGTCGGCGGGCAGCCCTTCGTGCCCCGGGCCCGGGAACTGCGCGCGGCGCTGGAGGATCTGCCGTCCGTGGACCGGGTGGTTGTCGAGCTGTCCTTCCCGACGACGGCGGTGGACGCCTCCGGGGAACCGGTCGAGGCGCCGTGGGACGGGCCGTCCCTCGGGCACTCCTGGGAGAGCGCCGTCCTCGCCCCCTTCACGCTCCGGCGGGGCCGCGCGCCCGGCGGTGACGCGGAGGTGGTGCTGGACGGCGCCCTCGCCGCACGCCTGGGCAAGGGCACGGGCGACACCGTGCGGCTGGCCGGCCCGGACGGGACCCGCGCCTACCGCGTCTCCGGTGTCGCCGACCCGCCCCGGCGGCTGACCCGTCAGTACGCGGTGTTCCACACCCCGCGGGAGGCGGAGCGCCTGGCGGCCTCCGCCCAGCCGGTGCGGGCCGTCGGGGTCCTCGCCGCGGCGGCCGCCGATCCGGCCGCGCTGCGCCGGGAGGTGGAACGGCGGGTCTCGGACGTGTACGGCGACGGCGGTGCGCCGGTCGTGGTCGCCTCCGGCGGCGAGCGGGCCGACGCGGAGTTCTGGAACGTGCCGTCCCCGGCGTCGGTCCTCTCCTCGCTGGTCGGCACCTTCGGGGTGCTCTCGCTGTTCGTGGCGGGCTTCGTCGTCTCGGGCACACTGTCGCTCGCGGTCGCCGGGCGGCTGACCGAGATCGGCCTGCTGCGGGCCGTCGCGGCCACCCGGGGCCAGGTCCGCCGGATGATCGCCGTGGAGGCCCTGCTGGTGACCGCGGTGGCGGCGCTGGTGGGTGTGCCGGGCGGCATCGGGGTGGCGCTGGCGCTGCACGGGGTGCTGGTGGACGGGGAGGTCCTGCCGCCGTCGTTCACCCTGTCGGTGGGGCCGGTCGCCCCCTGGCTGACCGTCGTGCTGGCCGCGGCCGTCGCCCAGGTGGCATCGTTCGCGGCGGCCCGGCGCGCCTCCCGGGTACGGCCGGTGGAGGTGCTGCGCGAGGCGGCGGCACCCGCGCCGAGGGTTGGATGGGGGCGGGTCCTGCTCGGGGTGTGCGTGCTCGCGGGGGCCGGCGTCTGCCTGGGCGCGGTGGCCTCGGGCCGCCTGGACGGGGGCGGGGGGACGGCCGAGAGCATGGTGCTGGTGCTGATCGCCGGGGTGGCGCTGCTGGCCCCGCCGGTCTGCCGCGCCGCCGTCCTCCTGCTGGCCCCCCTGCGCGGGCTGCTGCCGAGGGAGGGCGCCCTGGCCGTCCGCAACCTCCGGGGGCAGAACGCGCGGCTGGCCTCCACCGTGACCCCGCTCGTGCTCGCCGTCTCCCTCACCGGCACGTTGCTGTCCGTGCCGCTGATCACGGCGGAGGGCGCGCGGCAGTCGGAACGGCAGCGGCTGCTCGCCGACCACGTGGTGACCTCGGCCGGCCCCGGCGTCGCGCCGCGTTACGCGGAGAGGGCCGCCCGGCTGCCCGGGGTGGCGGCGGCCTCCGGACAGCTCGGTGTGGACGGCGAGTTGCGGCGGGCGGACGCCGCGGAAGGCGACGCGGCGGCGGTCGTCGGCGCCGGCCTGGTCGCCCTGCGCGCCGACGCCGTACCGCACCTGCTCGACCTCGGTGTCCGCGCGGGGTCGCTCGACCGGCTCGGCGCGGCCTCCCTCGCCCTGGGCGCCGACGCGGCCCGGGAGCTGGGAGCGGCGGTGGGCGACCGGGTGCGGGTCGACTGGGACGACGGGGGCCGGGACACGTTCCGCGTCGCCGCCGTCTACTCCCGCGACGAGGGGTTCGCCGACGCGGTGCTGCCGAGTGCCACGGCGGCCCGGCACGCGGCGGATCCCTTCCAGGACTCCGTGCTCGTACGGGCCGCGCCCGGGGCCGACCCGGCCGCCGTGGGGCGTGAACTGACCGCCCTGGCGGCGGAGTTCCCCGGTACGCGGGTGGCGGGCGCGGACGAGGGTGCCCGGGGCGCCTCCGGGGGCGGGGACGCGGCCGGCCTGTTCGTCCTGCTGCTCCTGCTCATGATCAACGCGTTCACGGCCATCGCCGTCGTCAACACCCTGGGGACGGCCACGGCCGGCCGCCGGCGCGAGTTCGCGCTGCTGCGGCTGGCGGGTGCGCAGTCGTCGCAGGTGCTGCGGATGCTGGTGTGGGAGGCCGTGCTCACCTGCGTGATCGCCCTGTCGCTGGCCGCCGCGGTCTGCGCGGCGGTACTGACGACGCTCAGTACGGCGCTCACCGGCTCGGCCGTTCCCGCCCTGGCGGCGGGGTCGTTGACCGTGCTGGTCGTCGCGGCCTTCCTGGTGACCGTCACGACGGTCACCCTGGTCGGCCGGACGGTCATGCGCCGGACCGCGGCGGCGCCGGGGGGCTGGGCGGAGGCCGTCTCCTGAACCGTCGGCCCGGGGCCCCGGCAGCGGCGGTGACGGGAGGAGGGACCGGTGTGCGGGGCGCGTGGCACGCGGGGACCGGAGGGCGGGACATGGGGCGCGCGGGGCCCGGAGGGCGGGACGCGGGGCCCGGTCACCGCCGGCCGGACCCCTGCCGCAGGACCGTGCCGGACGAGGCCGGCACCGGGGTCGCCGCACCCGGCGGGTCCTGTCCCGCGCAGGGCAGCGTCACGGCGATGCGGAAGCCGCCCTCGCCGTCCGGGCCGGTGCTGATGCGGCCGCCGCGTTCCGCGACCCGCTCGCGGAGATTGCGCAGGCCGCTGCCGCCCAGGCCGCCCGGACCGGTGCCGTCCTCCCGGTCCATCGCCACGTCGCCCGGGCCGACCCCGTCGTTGGTCACCTCCAGGTGTGCCCGGCCGCCGCCGGGGTGGGCCTCGTCCACGGTGAGCCGGATCGCGCAGTGCCGGGCCTTGCTGTGCCGCAGGGCGTTGGTGACCCCCTCCCTGACCACGATGGCCAGGGTCTCGTCGACGGGTCCCGGCAGCGGTGCCCCGGAGAGCCGGACGTCGACGGTGACCCCGAGGGACTTCAGCAGCGCGGCGGTGGACCGTGCCTCCCGCTCCAGGGACAGCACCCGGTACCCGGCGGACACGGCCCGCACCTCCGACAGCGCGTGCCGGGCCAGGTCCTGTGTCCGGCCCAGCTCCTCCTCGACGCGCTGCGGATCACTGCGTACGAGGCGCTGGATCCCCTCGCAGTGCAGGGCCACCGCGGTCAGCGAGTAGCCGCACAGATCGTGCAGGTCGCGGGCGAAGCGCAGCCGTTCGCGGTCGACCGCGCGCTGGGCCAGTTCGGCGCGGGCCGCCTGGAGTTCCTCGGCGAGGTCCGCGAGGCGCACGACGCCGAAGAGGGCCAGCCCGCCCACGGCGTGGGACACCGCGGAGTTGAGCCCCTGCCCCGTCGTCTCGCCGATGGCCACGGCCAGGGGCACCTGGAGGCCGGCCAGCGCGGCGAAGGCGACCCACGCCTGCGGCGCGGGCGTGGTCAGCAGCACCGCGGCGGCGAGCGAACCCGGGATGCCGACCCAGGTGTCCTGGAAGAAGCAGTACGGCAGGTAGGTCACGGCCGCGTGCGCGACGAGCGACCACGGCCACCACGGCCGGCGTCGGCGCACCGCCGCCCGGGCGGAGTGGCGCAGATGCAGGCCCAGGGTCGCCGTCAGGATGACCGACGCCACCACGAGGTCCCGGACCCCGTCGCGGTTGGCGGCCGTCGCCGCCACCGAGGCGACGAAGAAACCGACGGAGACCAGACAGACGATGACCCGCGCGACCCGCGGGCTGTTCCCTTCCTCCCCCATGTCCCCCCTCATGAGGTGTCCCCCTGCCACCCCACAGGCGAGGATACGCAACGGGGCGCGACGCGCCGAGTGCGAGGACGCGCCCATGTTCGGTGGAGGGGGCCGGCGTTCAGCCCGTCCGGGCGTCGTCCTCGGGCACGCCGTGCTCGCCCAGCCAGCGGGCCAGTCTGCCGCGCCGGCCGAGGGCGCGCAGCCGGCGTTCCGCGGCCTCGCGGACGGGCGGTGTGGTGATGAGGAGCAGTTCGTCGCCGGCGCGCAGGACCGTGTCGCGGTCGGGGACGAGGGTGACGCCGGCGCGGACGATCAGGGTGAGGACGGTCGGGCGCGGCAGGCGCAGTTCGGCGACGGTGACGCCGTGCAGACGGGAGCCCGGGGGGACCGAGACGGTGAGCAGGTCGGCGTCCAGGACGTCGAGCGGCGCCGTCTCGACCTGGATCTCGCGGAGGGTGTCCGGGCGGGTCAGGCCGAGGCGGCGGGCGACGGCGGGCAGGGCCGGGCCCTGGATGAGGGTGAAGAGGACGACGAGGACGAAGACGATGTTCAGTACGTCGTCGGCGCCGGTGACCCCTTCGACGATCGGGAAGGTCGCCAGGACGATGGGGACCGCGCCGCGCAGGCCCGCCCAGGAGATGAACGCCTGCTCGCGCCACGGGACGCGGAAGGGGAGGAGGCACAGGGCGACGGAGACCGGGCGGGCGGCCAGCAGGAGGACCAGGCCGACGAGGAGGGCGGGGAGGATCGCGGCGGGCAGTTCGCTGGGGTCGACGAGCAGGCCCAGCATCACGAACAGCCCGATCTGGGCCAGCCAGCCGGCGCCCTCGGCGAAGGAGCGGGTGGCGGCGCGGTGGGGCAGTTCGGCGTTGCCGAGGACCAGGCCGGACAGGTAGGCGGCGATGATGCCGCTGGCGCCCGCGGCGCCGGCCGCGGCGAAGGCGACGATGCCGAAGCCGACCGTGGCGAGCGGGTAGAGACCGGTGGCCGGGAGGGCGATGTGGCGCAGGGCGGCGGCGCCCAGGCGGCCGATCAGCACGCCGAGGGTGCCGCCGACCAGGAGCTGGTAGAGGAGGTTGCCCAGGACGGGGGCGGGGCCGGGGAGGTCGCCGGCGGAGGTCGTGGCGAAGATCAGGACCAGGATGATGGTGGGGGCGTCGTTGAAGCCGGATTCGGCCTCCACCAGGCCGGTCACCTTCTGCGGCAGCGGCAGTGAGCGCAGTACGGCGAAGACGGCGGCGGCGTCGGTCGAGGAGACGATGGCGCCGAGCAGCAGGGCCAGGTGCCAGTCCATGCCGAGGAGCCAGTGCGCGCCCGCCGCGGTCACCGCGACGGAGAAGGCCACCCCGGCGGTGGCCAGCACCCCGGCCGGGGCGAGCAGGCGCCGGACGTCGCCCCACCGGGTGGTCAGACCGCCCTCGACGAGGATGACGGCCAGCGCGGCGGTGCCCAGCGCCTGGGCCAGTTGGGCGTCGTCGAAGTCCAGGCCCAGTCCGTCCTCGCCCGCGATCACCCCGACCGCGAGGAAGAGGAGCAGGCTGGGCAGGCCCAGGCGGTGCGCGGCACGGGCCGCGGCGATGCTGGCCAGCAGCACGGTGCCGCCGACGAGAAGCGCCAGGTAGAGATCGGGCAGTGTCATCGTCCGGGCCCCGGGGAGGGCGAGGGGCGCGGCGAGAGCCAGGGTCCCGGCGAGAGCCAGGAGCCCGGGACGCGGCGGGCGGCGCGGCGGTCAGCGGGGCCAGGAGCGGGGCGGCGGGTGGCGGGGCGGGCGGCTGCGGCGGTGGGGGTCGAGGAGTTCCGCGGCGATGCCGGCCAGGACCAGGCCGGTGGCGATGAGCAGGCCGTGGGCGAGGAACAGGCCCGTGCCCAGCACCGCCAGTGCGACGGCGAGCAGCAGCCAGACACGCGGGGGGTGGTACTCGCGCGGCCGGCGGGGAAGTCCCGCGTCCAGGGCCTCGGCGAAACGGGGGTCGTCGCGGTGCAGGTGGTGCTCGATCTCGGTGAGTCGGTGGTCGTCGGATCCGGGCACGGTGTCCTCCTCCCGGCGCGGGGCCCGGTACGGGCGACGCGGTCGGTCGGGCGGGCCATCTGCTCTCCTCGCGGGGTGGGAACGCCACGGTCGCACCAGGGCGAAGGGGCGCCGCCGCGTATGCGTGGCCGGTTCTCCCCGGACCGGTCCGGGGAAGCGGCTCCGTTCCAGGGTCGCCGGGTCACGGCGGCGCGCACCATCCGGTACGGCACCCAGATGCGGGCGTACGGGACCTGTAGCCCGTGGCCGCGGGAAGGCTCCCGGAGGGGAGGTCAGTCGCAGTACGACTGCAGCGTGCCGCGGCGCCGGACGTCGAGGGTCGCGCAGTGGAACGAGCCGCCGAACGGCGCGTAGTGGAGGAGGTCGCAGGGGACCGGCTCGAAGCCCCAGCGTTCCAGGGCGCGCAGCATGCCGGTGTGGTGCCGGTCGGCGATCACCCGCTCGCCGTCGATCACGAGGACGTTCATGCTGAGCCACTTCCCGCACATCGAGGTGACCCTGAGCATGCGGTCGGGGATCGGGTCGGGCTCCGGGGCGGTCAGGACGTCCCAGGAGGCGAGGGCGTCGGGCAGCCGGTCGGGGTCGACGTACTCCGGGTTGATCAGCACCTTGCCGGGCGCCAGCGGCATGAACGTCGTGTCGATGTGCATGGGCGTGCGGCAGCGGCTCTCGATCTCGTGGACGCGGTAGCCGGGGCCGAGGTGGCGGCGCAGCCACTCGACGCCCGTGCGGTTGGTGACGTTGCTGCGGGTGACGAAGAGATCGCGTCCGGCGCGGACGAAGTCCGCGGCGTCGAAGACCGGCTCGAACTCGGTGAGGATGTGGCGGATCGGCTCGCCCGGCTTCGGGATGCGGAAGTCCGGGTCGAACAGCTCGTCGGTGAGCTGGGGCTTGGGGGCGGCGGTCCAGCGTCCGCCGCGGCGGAACCAGTCCTTGAGGAGCGGACGGTAGGAGTGGGTCTCGAAGTAGCGGCACGGCCAGGCCATCGGGGTCTCGATGATCTCGTCGCCGATCACCAGGAGGCAGTCGCGCGGGCAGGTGTTGCAGAAGCCCCGGGACGACCAGTCCGGGGTGCCGAAGCGCCGCCGGTGGTCGACCGCCTCGGGGCGGGTGACCGTGACGCCGAGGGACTCCAGCAGGGCGATGAACCCGTCCAGCTCCTCCTGGGCCCGCTCGATCAGGAAGCGCGGGTAGCGGAACCCGGCGGCCAGCCCCTGCAGGCGGGCCGCCCACGGGGGGACGTTGCAGGACACGACCGGATGGTCGGAGGGGATCGTCGCGCCCTCCAGCCGTCCGACGACGACCTCCTCCAGCGGGTCCCACTCGTTGTGGGAACCGACCGGCGGCACGACGGGTTCCGCCGCCTTCGTGACACCGACACCGGGTTCCTGCGCCACCGCCATGACTGACCGCTCCCGCTCGACACGGCTCCGTGACGTACTCGGTGCCCCGAACCGGGCCGACGACACCGCGGACCCCGCACGGCTTGCCTGAGCTATCGTTTCTCGATAGATTTCCATCGTGGTTCGATTGCAGGAGGGGTGATGGGGCAACTGATGACGCTCGCGCTGCGCGGTGTGCTGGTGGTGTTGCTCGCCGGGGCGGCGTGCCTCCAGGGGGTGCTGATCTGGCTGCTGGTGGCCGGGACCCCCGACCCCGACGCCGCGCTGGCGTCGGTGCGGACGCCGGTGTTCCTGATCGTCGTGGCCGGGGCCGCGGCGGCCGAGGTGGTGCTGGTCTGCGTGTGGCGGCTGGTGACCATGGTGCGGCGGGGCACCGTCTTCTCGCTCGGGGCCTTCCGCTACGTGCACATCGTGATCGGCGCCTTCGTCGCGGCCGCGCTCCTGGTGTGCGCCCTCGGGGTCGTCCTCGCGCCGGGCGAGGCCGTCGCCCCGGGCATCGTGCTCATGCTGGGCGGGGTCGTCGTGGCCGTCCTGGGCGTCGCGCTGGTCGTGCTCGTCCTGCGGATGCTGCTCGCCCAGGCCGTCGCGCGCGACATCGAGGCGGCGCGGATGCGGGCCGAGCTGGCCGAGGTGATCTGATGCCGATCGTCGTGGACATCGACGTGATGCTGGCCAAGCGCAAGATGTCCGTGGGCGAGCTGGCCGAGCGCGTCGGCATCACCCCCGCCAACCTGGCGGTGCTCAAGAACGGCCGCGCGAAGGCGGTCCGCTTCACCACGCTCGCCGCGCTCTGCGTCGTCCTCGAGTGCCAGCCCGGTGACCTGCTGCGCCACGAGGCCGGGGACGCGGACGACGAGGAGTGACGCCGGGCCGGTGCCGGGCGCGAGTGGCTCCGAGCCCCCTTCCGGGCGCAGTCTGGGAGAAGATCTGCGTGCCACGCGCGCCCTCGGGCGCCGACCCGGAAGGACCCGCTCGTGATCATCTTCGGCACCAAGGGATACCTCTACCAGCTCGCGATACTGACGCTGGTGTGCGGCCGGTGCGGCAATCCCTCCGCGCACACGCTCAGGAAGCGGGTCAACAAGTTCACGCTGTTCTTCGTGCCGCTGTTCCCCTTCTCGACGAAGTACCTGACCCAGTGCACCTTCTGCGGCGCGGAGCAGCAGGTGAGCAAGGAACAGGCGGACCAGATGCAGAGGCAGGCCGTGAGCGGTGGCCCGGGCAGTTCCGGCGCACAGCCGTACGGGCAGTCGCCGCAGCACCCCTACCAGCGGCCCTGAGACCCGACCGCGCCCCCGAACCGCGGTACCGCTCGGCCGCGTTGCCGGGTCCCGGCAGCCCTGACTACCCTCACGTTGCCGAGACCGCGCACCGGGCGTGACCGGCGGGGGGAGGCACGGGGTGACGGACCAGCAGACCGAGCAGCAGGCGGAGCCGCAGGAGACCTACCTGGACGGGTACGCCGCGATACTCGCCCAGGTCGCCGGCACCGGACGCCGGCTGACCCGCGACGAGTTGGAGGAACGGCGGCTCCTCGGGGAACGGGCCGCGGAGGCGGGGCACAGCCTGCGCGCTCTGGTGCGGCTGCACCTGGACGCCACCCGCGCCTCCTGGCCCGGCGGCACGTCCGGCGCCGGCGTCGCCGACAGCGTGCTGGCCGCCGTCGCCCAGGCCGTCGACGCCTTCGCCGAGGGGTACGAGCGCGCGCAGCGACTCGCGGTACGGCAGGAGGAGGCCGCGCGGCGCGAGTTCATCGACGACCTGCTCTACGGCCGCAGCGACCTGGGCCGCCTCGCGGAACGCGCCGAACGCTTCGGGCTGGTCCTCTCCCGCGCCCACGCCGTCGCGGTGGCCGAGGGGCCCGAGGCGTACGACGACACCGCCCCGGTCACCCGGCTCGTGGAGAGCGCGCTCATCTCCCGCTTCGGCGACCGCCGCATCCTGATCACCACCAAGAACGGGCAGCTCATCTGCATCGCGCCCGGCGACCAGGACGAGATCCTCGCCTTCTTCGCCAAGCAGGCGTACGCCGCCACGGACGGCAGCCGGGTGGCCATCGGGCGCCCCCAGAGCGGCGCGGGCGGCGTGGTGCACAGCTACGAGGAGGCACTGAGCACCCTGGAACTCGCCGAGCGGCTGGAGCTGGACGAGCCGGTGCTGCGCGCCGCCGACCTGCTCGTCTACCCGGTGCTCACCCGCGACCGGCAGGCCATGGCCGACCTGGTGCTGAGCGTGCTGGGGCCGCTGCGCGGGGCCCGCGGCGGGGCCGAACCGCTGCTGCGGACCCTGGAGGCGTACTTCGACGCCGGCTGCACCGCCGCCGAGGCCGCCCGGCGCCTGACGCTCAGCGTCCGGGCGCTCACCTACCGGCTGGACCGCATCCACCAGCTGACCGGGGCCAATCCGGCCGACCCCGTGCACCGCTACACCCTGCAGACCGCGGTCATCGGTGCCCGGCTGCTGGGCTGGCCCGCCCAGGAGATCTGAGCGGGCCCGCCGTATCGTCCCGGCCTCGGGTCAGCCGGTGATCTCGACCTTGCCGTTGCGCTGGTCGGGAGCGGGACGCGGCTCCTCGGCGCCCTTCGCCGTGAGGTTCTTCAGCAGGGCCGCCAGGTCGACGCCCGTGGTCGAGCCGAGCAGTTCCATGCCCTGCGCCACGTTGTCGGCGACCGTGCGGGACAGGCGGCTCGCGCCGTCCGTGGAGATGACGGTCATCTTGTCCACGGCCGACAGCGGCTCGGACGCCTTGGCGACCACCTGCGGCAGCGCCTCGACCAGCATCTGGATCACGGCGGCGTCGCCGTACCGCTCGAAGGCGTCGGCCTTCTTCTCCATCGCCTCGGCCTCGGCCGCGCCCTTGGCAGCGATCGCGGCGGCCTCCGCCTCGCCCTCCAGCCGTACCGCCTCGGCGATCGCCGCACGCCGGGACCGCTCGGCCTCACCCTGCTTGAGGCCCTCGATGGCCCCCGCCTCGGCCAGCGCGCCGCGCCGCTGCTTCTCGCCCTCACCGGTGAGCCGCGCCCGCTCGGCCTCGGCCTGGGCGCCCGCGATCTCGGCCGCCCGGTCGGCCTCCGCCTGCTTGACCCGCGCCACCCGGCGGGCCTCCGCCTCCTGCTCGGCCTCGTACCGCTTGGCGTCGGCCGGCTTGCGGACCTCGGTGTCGAGCTGGCGGTCCTTCAGCGCGGCCTGCCGCTCGGCGACCTTCTCCTGCTCGGCGAGGATGTCCTGCTGGCGGGCGGCCTCGGCGAGCGGTCCGGCCGCGTTGGCGCGCGCCGCGGCCTGGTCGGTCTCGGCCTTGATCTCGGCCTGCTTCAGGTAGAGGGTCCGCTGCGCGACCGCGATCTCCTCCTCGGCCTTCAGCCGCGCCTGCTCGGCCGCCCGCCGGGCCACCGCCTCGGCGATGTCGGCCTCCTGCTTGGCCCGCGCCGCCTCGGGACGTCCCAGGTCCTCCAGGTAGGAGCCCTCGGTGGTGATGTCCTGGATCTGGAAGGCGTCGAGGACCAGGCCCTGCCCGGACAGGCTCGCCTCCGCCTCCTCGGCGACCTGGCCGGCGAAGGCGGCCCGGTCCCGGATCACGTCCTCCACGGACATCCGGCCGACGATCGCGCGCAGCGCGCCGGACAGCACCTCCTGGGTGAAGCCGACGATGCCGTCCTGCTGCATCAGGAACCGCTGCGCCGCCGCGCGGATCGCGTCCTCCGTGCCGCCGACCTTGACGATGGCGACGCCTTCGAGGTTGGCCTTCACCCCGCGCAGCGTCACCGCGCCGCGCACGGCGACCGGGATGTGGCGGGAGGAAAGGTCGAGCGTGAACCGCTGCTGCACGAACGGCACGACGAACACGCCGCCGCCGACCACGACCTTCTGGCCGCTGTTGTCGGTGAAGACGCGGCCCGTCTCCGGATCGGTGGACTTCTTGCCGCGCCGCCCCGTGACGATGAACGCCTCGCTCGGGCCGGCCACCTTGTACCGGCTGACCACCACCAGCGCGAGCAGCACCAGGAGTACGACGACTCCCAGCACCGCGATGACGACAGGACTCATGGCAACGCCCCCGAATCACAGAGAGGAACAGAGAGGAACGGACGAACAGGAACAGGTGCAACGGCAAGAGCAAGTGCAGGGACAGGTACAGGGACGGGGAGGAGGGTGTGCGGGACCGTTCAGCGGTCCACGGGGCGGACCACGACCGACGTACCGGTCGGCACCGCCTCGACCCACACCTCGGTGCCCCGCGCCACCGGCTCCGCGCTGCGCGCCGCGCACTTCAGCGGCTGGCCCGCCAGCCGGAGCAGCACCTCGCCGAAGCCGTCGGCGGGAATGGCGGTCACGACCTTGCCGGACGTGCCGAGCAGATCGTCCGTACGGGGTGTGACGGCGGTCCGGTCGCGCATCAGCGCACGGCTGAAGCGGTACGTGAGCCAGCCGGCCCCCACGCCGGCGACGGCACCGACCCCGGCGGCGCCCGCGGGGCCGGTCCAGCCGGTGCCGAGGGCGATGGTGCCGGCGAAGCCGGTCATCGCCGTGAACCCGGCGATGACCGGCAGCGACAGCCACCCCTCCAGGAGACCGTCCAGCGCTCCCCCGAACGCGCCTTCCAGCACTCCGTCGAAGACCAGCGACAGGGCGAGCAGCACGACCCCCGTGATACCCAGCCCGAGAAACCAGGCCATCGCGCTTCCCCCTCTCGCCCGTCGCTGAGCTTCGGTGAGACAGATGTTCACATTCGGCGGACGCCGCTGTCATTGCCGTGTTCCGGCAGTCTTAACGCGTCTTTTATGCCGCCCTCCGGCCCACCGCGATCTCCTCGGCCGCTCCCGGAACCGGGGGTCGTGTCGGTATTGTCCTTCTTCAAATGGGGACTTCAACGGGGGCGTCGAGCGGGACCTCGACCGGGGCTTCGACCCGTACATCGGCCGGTACTTCCACCCGGGCCGCGCCCCGGTCCGCGACCCGGACGTCGGGAAGCGTTCCGAACCAGGCCGGGCGGGACGGCACGTACGCGCACATGGTGGTGTGCGGGGACGACGGGCTGGCGCACCGCCTCGCCGCCGAACTGCGCGGTGTCTACCGCGAGCAGGTCACGCTCGTCGTCCCGCCCTCCGGGCGCGGCGTGTCCCGACCGGCGGTCGGGCGGGCCCGCGCGGCCTCGGCGGCGCTGCTGGACAGGGTCAGCGCGGCCGTCAGCCGCTCCGGCACCGGCGACCCGGGCGGAGGCGAACCGGACGGCGGCCGTGAGCTGGAGGCCGCCGAGCCGACCGACGAGGTGCTCACGCGGGCCGGTGTCGACCGGGCCGCCGCGCTGGCCCTGGTGTACGACGACGACGAGACCAACATCCGCGCCGCCCTGGCCGCGCGCCGGCTCAACCCGCGCCTGCGCCTGGTGCTGCGCCTGTACAACCGACGGCTGGGCCGGCACATCGAGGAACTGCTCGACCAGAGCGCCGCGCTGGCCACCGGTGACGCGCGGGACGCCGGGCTGGACGGTGCCGGGACGTCCACGACCGTGCTGTCGGACGCGGACACGGCCGCGCCCGCGCTGGCGGCGACGGCGCTCGTCGGCACCAGCAAGGTCGTGGAGACGGACGGGCTGCTGCTGCGCGCGGTGGAGCGGCAGCCGCCGCGTCCCGGCGAGGTCGCCGACCCCGGGCTGTGCACGCTGGCCCTGCTGTCCGCGACGAGCAACGACCCGGCCGGCGCGGACGGTTCGGAGGGCAGCGGCGACCAGGCTCCGCAACTGCTGCCGGACGCGGCGGCGGTGGAGGCGGCCACCGGGCGCGGCACGGTCGTCCTGGAGCAGGTGTCGTACTCCGGTCCGCCGCTGCCCGCCGCTCGGGCCGGTGTACCGCCGTTCGGCGAGCTGTTCTCGCGGCGGCTGCGGTGGTCGCTGGCGGGCCTGGGGGCGTGCGTGGTCGCGCTCGCCGTGGCGCTGATGGTGGTCACCGGGGACCATCCGCTGCACGCCACGTACGTGACGCTGCTCGACCTGTTCGCCATCAACGAGCCCGCGCACAACGAGGACACCGGGCGGCAGGTGCTGCAACTGCTCTCCGGTTTCGTCGGTCTGCTGCTGCTGCCGGTGCTGCTCGCCGCCGTGCTGGAGGCCCTGGGGACCTTCCGCAGCGCGACCGCCCTGCGCAAGCCGCCGCGCGGGCTGGGCGGACACGTGGTCCTGCTGGGTCTCGGCAAGATCGGCACGCGGGTGCTGACCCGGCTGCGGGAGATGGACATCCCCGTGGTGTGCGTCGAGGCCGATCCCGAGGCGCGGGGCATGGCGACAGCGCGGCGGCTGCGGGTGCCGGTGGTGCTCGGGGACGTCACACAGGAGGGGGTCCTGGAGGCCGCCAAGATCCACCGGGCGCACTCCCTGCTCGCGCTGACCAGCGTCGACACCACCAATCTGGAGGCGGTGCTGTACGCCCGCTCCGTGCGGTCGCGGCTGCGGGTGGTGCTGCGGCTGTACGACGACGACTTCGCGACCGCCGTGTACCGCACCCTGCGCGCGGCGCACCCCGGGGCGCTGACCCGCAGCCGCAGCGTGACGCACCTGTCCGCGCCGGCGTTCGCCGGGGCGATGATGGGCCGCCAGATCCTGGGGGCGATCCCCGTCGAACGACGGGTGCTGCTGTTCGCGGCGGTGCGGGTGGCGGGGCATCCGCAGCTGGAGGGGCGGACGGTCGGCGAGGCGTTCCGGGCCGGGGCGTGGCGGGTGCTGGCGCTGGAGGTGCTGGACGAGACTCCTCGCGAGGAGGCCGCCGTCGAGGTGGGAGGGGGGTCCAGGCTGGTCTGGGACCTGCCCGACACGTATGTCCTGCGGGGCGAGGACCGGGTGGTGCTGGCGGCCACGCGGCGGGGGTTGGCGGAGTTGCTGGGGCGGCGGGCGAGGCGGGGGACGGGGTCGTAAGGGCACCGCCCCTACGACCCCGTCGCCCCCGAGCCGACCGCCCGACCGGCGGGTGACTGGCCCGGCGGGTGACTGCCCCGGCGGGAGACCGGCCCGGCGGGAGACCGGCCCAGCAGGAGACCGGCCCAGCAGGAGACCGGCCCGGCGGGAGACCGGCCCGGCGGATGGCCGGCCCGACGGATGGCCCCGCGGGCGGCTAGCGCTGCGGCAAGTGCCGCGCCGCGAAGTCCAGTTCCAGCCTCACCTGCTTGATGCGCTCGTCCACCACCAGCGAGCCGTGGCCCGCGTCGTACCGGTAGACCTCGTGGACCGCTCCCCTGGCCTGAAGGCGCTCGACGTAGTTCTCGACCTGGCGGATCGGGCAGCGCGGGTCGTTGACCCCGGCGGAGATGTAGACCGGGGCCTTGACCTGGTCGACGTAGGTCAGCGGGGAGGACGCCTCGAAGCGGTCGGGGACCTCTTCGGGGGTGCCGCCCAGCAGGGTGCGGTCGAGCGCCTTCAGGCCCTCCATCTCGTCGTGGTACGCGGTGACGTAGTCCGCGACCGGGACGGCGGCGATGCCCAGGGTCCATGCCTCCGGCTGGGTGCCGAGGCCGAGCAGCGTGAGGTATCCGCCCCAAGAGCCACCGGTGAGGACCAGGCGCTCCGGATCGGCGAGACCCGAGGTCACCGCCCACTCGCGCACCGCCGCGATGTCCTCCAGCTCGATGAGGCCCACCCGGTGCTTGAGGGCGTCGGTCCAGGCGCGGCCGTAGCCGGTGGAACCGCGGTAGTTGACCCGGACCACCGCGTACCCGTGGTCGACCCAGGCGGCGGGGCCCGCGGCGAAGGAGTCGCTGTCGTGCCAGGTGGGGCCGCCGTGGATGTCGAAGACCGTCGGGAGCGGGCCGCTCGCGCCGGCCGGCTTCTGGACCAGGGCGTGGATGCGGCCGCCCGGGCCCTCCACCCACACGTCCTCGACCGGGACCGAGCCGGGCGACTTCATGCCGGGCGGGTCCAGGACGACCCGGCCGCTGGTGGAGCGGACGGCCGACGGCTCGGCGGCCGAGGACCACAGGTACTCGACGGTGCCGTCGGGGCGGGCCGTCGCCCCGGACACCGTCCCGGCCGGGGTCTCGATCTCCACCAGCTCGCGCTCGGCGAAGTCGTACCGGAACAGCTCGCTGCGGGCCTCGAAGCCGTGCACGATCAACAGACCGCTACCGTCCGGGTACCACTCGGCGCTGACGTCACCGGGCAGCTCCAGGGCGAGGTCGGTCTGCTCCCCCGTCGCCACGTCCCACACCAGGGGCTCCCAGCGGCCCCGGCGCTGGTGGCCGATGAGCAGGCGGGTGTCGCCGTCGACCGGCGCGAAACCGAGGACCTCCAGGCCCAGCTCCTCCTCGCCGCCCCGGGTGTCGTCCAGCTCGGCGACCGTGGTGCCGTCGGGCCTGAGCACGCGCAGCGCCGAGTGCATCGCGTCGCCGTGCTCGGTGTGCTCGATGGCGATCAGCGAGCCGTCGTGGGAGAGGTCGCCGACGCCCGCGGACTCGCGGTGCCGGTAGATCTCCACGGGGGCGCCGCCCTCGCGCGCGAGGTGGATCGTCGTACCGTCCTCGTCGGTGGAGCGGCCGATCACCGCCGTGCGCCCGTCCCGGCCGAGGGCGAGACCCGCCGGATAGGAGGGGTCGAGGCCCGGCACCGCCGGCTCGTCCTCACCGCCCGTGAAGGGCTGGCGGCGCCAGACGCCGAACTCGTCGCCGTCCTTGTCGTCGAACCACCAGATCCACGCGCCGTCGGGCGAGAGCACGCCGTCCGTGGTGCCGTTGGGCCGGTCGGTGACCTGGCGCTGCTCACCGGTCGACCGGTCCCAGGCGTACAGCTCGTACGTCCCCGTCGCGTTGGACACGAACAGGGAGCGGTCCGGCGCGTCCTCCGCCCAGTCGGGCAGCGACACCCTCGGCGCCCGGAACCGCTTCTCCCAGTCGGGCATCTGCTCGCCCTGCGTCTGCCGCCGCTCGTCCGCGTCCACGTCCGACGGAACGGACCCGTTGCTCTCAGTCATGGCCCCATACTGCCTTCCCCCGCGGACAACGCGCAGATCAGATCCCCAGCCTGTGGAAAACTCCGCGCGCCGGCGGAGCCGCGCCCCCCTTTTCCACAGCCCCGCGAGCGGGTCGCCCGGCCGCGCCCCGTACCGTGGAGGGCGTGTACCGGTTTCTGCTGACGCCCCGCTGGTGGGGGATCAACGTCTTCGTCGTCCTGGCCATCCCCTTCTGCATCTTCATGGGTTCGTGGCAGCTGGGCCGGTTCGAGGACCGGGTCCAGGACCACGAGACGGCCACCACCCAGCAGGACTCGGACCGCCGGGAGACGGCCCGCCCGCTGGCGGAGCTGCTGCCCGTGGACAAGGCGACCGTCGGCGACCAGACGACGGTGAGCGGCCGGTACGCGGACCAGTTGCTGGTCCCCGAGCGGCAGCTGGACGGCCGGGACGGCTACTACGTCCTCACGCTGCTGCGCACCGACGGGGGCAAGGCACTGCCGGTCGTGCGCGGCTGGCTGCCGGGCGAGCCCGACGCGGCGAAGGCACCGGCGCCGCCCACCGGCGAGGTGACCGTCACCGGAGCCCTCCAGGCGGCCGAGTCCGTCGGCAGCAACGGCGTGAGCCCGCGCACCGGCTGGCCGGACGGACAGACCGGCGCGATCAGCGCCGCGACCCTGCTGAACCTGGTGCCGTACGACGTGTACGACGCGTGGATCACCCTCAACGAGGGCGACTCCGGGATGCGGGCCGTGCCGGTGAGCGCGCCGCAGAACACGGGGCTGGACCTGAAGGCGTTCCAGAACCTCGGGTACACCGCCGAGTGGTTCGCGTTCGTGGGCTTCGTGATCTTCATGTGGTTCCGGCTGCTGCGCCGCGAGGTCGAACTCGCCCGGGACGCCGAGCTGGGCCTGGCCCCGGAGGACGGGGACGACGAGCGGGGCGAGGACCCGGACCGGGAGAAGACCGGCCGGCAGGCCAGCCCGTCCGGCGTCTGACTCCGGACGGGCCGCCGACGGCTACGACGCGGCCAGCACGCCCGTCCAGTACACGGTGCCCGCGCACGCGTCGGACACCGTCGCCGTCGCCGAGCCCGAGCCGCCCTCCGGGGTGTACGTCACCGCGACGCTCCCCGCGGCCGGGCCCTCCCCGGTGACCAGCTGGGTCGTGGTGCCCGGCTCGCCGCCCTCTCCGCCGCCGCCGGTGGAGGCGCCGCCCGCGGCGGTCGTGTCACCACTGGGCGAGGGCTCGGGCGAGGGGCCGCCGGTGGCACCGCCCGTGCTGCCGCCGGTGGTCGGACAGGTCTCCGAGGGCACCCAGGCGAACTGCACCTCGTACGCGGAGGCCGGCGCCAGGGTCAGCGAGGCGGCCTCCAGGGACGGGTCGGGCAGGCCGGCCGCCGCGTCCCCGGCCGCGTGCCGCGCGGTGCCGATCCTGGTGGCGTCCGCGGCGCCCTGCGGGGTGGCCACGACACTGCCGGGGCCGACCACGACGCAGCCTTCCGCGGAGACGTTGGTGACGCGGAACGAGCCGTAGACCACGCCGGTGGAGTCGGGGCCCGAACTGCTCGCGACGGCCGGGCCGAGCTGCTTCGCGGTGCACGCGGGGACGTCGGCGGCGGCGCTCGCGGAGGGGCCGGTGCCGGGCGCCGCGCCGGTGGCGGCGCCGCTCTCCTTGTCCTCGGGCTGCTTCGTCGGGTCGTCCTCGTCCTTGCCCTCGGCCGTGCCCGCGGAGCCGGCGATGCCGCTCTGGCCGCCGGCCGGGTCCTTGCCCTGGGAGGCGCCGCCCTGGGCCTGCGAGGCGTGCCCGGCGACGGAGGGGTCGGCCCCCGGGCCGGTGGTCTTGGAGACGTGGACGAGGGCCGGGACCGCGGTGCCGATGAAGAGGGCGGCGGCCGCCATGCCGACGGCGGCCTGACGCTTGCGGGCCCTGCGGGCGGGCACCGCCCGGCGCAGGTGTTCCAGGGTGCCGTCGCTCGGCTCGACGTCCCGGACGGCCTGGTGCAGCATCCTGCGCAGGACCAGCTCCTCGGAGTCCAGGCCGTCGGGCTCGGACGCGGCGAGGGCGAGGCCGTCTCCCCGCGGGGGCCCCTCTTCCGGGGGCTCGGGGCTTCGAGGCTCGGGGCTTCGAGGGTCGGGGCCCTGGTCGGCGGGGCCGTGGTTCACAGTTCCGTTCCCTGCGTGCGTGTGCTTGTGCTCGTCCGGGGCGTCGCGCCGCGCATCGTGGCCGTCGCTCATGCCGGTGCCTCCATGGCGACCCTGAGCGCCGCGATGCCGCGCGAGCCGTATGCCTTGACCGAGCCGAGGGATATGCCGAGCGTCTCGGCGACCTGCGCCTCGGTCATGTCGGCGAAGTAGCGCAGGACCAGTACCTCGCGCTGGCGGCGCTGGAGCCCCTTCATCGCCTTGATCAGCGAGTCGCGCTCCAACTGGTCGTAGGCGCCCTCCTCCGCGCTCGCCATGTCCGGCATCGGCTTCGACAGCAGCTTGAGGCCGAGGATGCGGCGGCGCAGGGCCGAGCGCGAGAGGTTGACGACCGTCTGGCGCAGGTACGCCAGGGTCTTCTCCGGGTCGCGGACGCGTTTGCGTGCCGAGTGGACCCGGATGAACGCCTCCTGGACGACGTCCTCGCAGGAGGCGGTGTCGTCGAGGAGGAGGGCGGCGAGGCCGAGGAGCGACCGGTAGTGCGTCCGGTAGGTCTCGGTGAGGTGGTCGACGGTCGTGCCCGCCGCCACGGCGTCCTCCGCGCCGTCACGCTGGTTCGATATGCGGGCCGGCCGCGCTGCGGGCATGGGCGCGATCACCGGCATGCCACCGGCCGGACCGGCCACACGGGGACGGACGGGCCGGACGGGTGGCCGCACGGCGGGGCCACGCGTCGCCGCGGGGAAATCGAGTACCTCTGCCACGCCAGTTGGACACGTCCACCCCCGTGAGGGTTGTACGTGCCGGGCGTCACGTTCCCGCGCCCCCCGGGCGGCTGCCCGGCCGACGGTGCGTCATAGGCCCTCATCGTCCCGCTCTTCCCCTATGTCCCATGTGAACGAGCGTCCCCACGCCCGCCCTCGGCGTCCCCACGCCGACTCACGCGTCTCCGCGCCCTGATGGGTGACCGCAAAGACGCTCCCCGCCCTCCGCACGGTTGCGGAGGGCGGGGAGGAAATCCTCTGATGCCACAGGTGCCGGATACAAGTAGTCCGGACCTACTTCCGGATCACATCTCGTCCACGGATCCTACAAAGGAACCCCACAGCGGCCGGTTCCGCGCTCCGCGTCCAGCCGGACCCGGCCCGGTCCGCGCTCAGTCGAACTCGGCCGCGACCAACTCCGCGATCTGCGCGGTGTTCAGCGCGGCGCCCTTGCGCAGGTTGTCCCCGCAGACGAAGAGTTCGAGCGCCGTCGGGTCGTCCAGCGCCCGCCGCACCCGCCCGACCCAGGTCGGATCGGTGCCGACGACGTCGGCGGGGGTCGGGAACTCGCCCGCGGCGGGGTTGTCGAACAGGACAACACCGGGCGCGGTGGCCAGGATCTCCCTGGCCCTGTCGACCGTCACCTCACCCTCGAAGCGGGCGTGCACGGTCAGGGAGTGCGTGGTGACGACCGGGACCCGTACGCAGGTCACCGCGACCGGGAGGTTCGGCAGCCCGAGGATCTTGCGGGACTCGTCCCGCACCTTCATCTCCTCCGAGGACCAGCCGTCCTCGCGCGGCGACCCGGCCCACGGTACGACGTTCAGCGCGACCGGCTCCGGGAAGGGCCCGGTGTCGTCGCCGACGGCCCGCCGCACGTCGCCGGGGTGGGTCCCCAGCTCGGTCCCGGCCACCAGCGAGAGCTGCCGGCGCAGCGTGTCCACACCGTCCCGTCCGGCTCCGCTCACCGCCTGGTAGGAGGAGACGACCAGTTCGCGCAGCCCGAACTCGGCGTGCAGCGCACCCAGCGCCACGATCATGGACAGCGTCGTGCAGTTGGGGTTGGCGACGATGCCCCGCGATCGCATCCGCACCGCGTGCGGATTGACCTCGGGCACGACGAGCGGCACGTCCGGGTCCATCCGGAACGCGCCCGAGTTGTCGACCACCACCACGCCCTTGGCGGCGGCGATCGGCGCCCACCGCGCGGCGATCTCGTCGGGCACGTCGAACATGGCGACGTCGACCCCGTCGAAGACCTCCTCGCTCAGCGCGAGCACCTCGACCTCCTCGCCGCGCACGGTCAGCTTGCGGCCGGCCGAGCGGGGCGAGGCGACCAGGCGGATGTCTCCCCAGACGTCCGCGTGCTGGGACAGGATCTGGAGCATGACCGCACCGACGGCGCCGGTCGCTCCGACGACGGCCAGGGTCGGCCGTCCGGTGCGCCCGGCGCCTTGGATGTCGGACATCAGCGCCCGGTGCCTCCGTAGACCACGGCCTCGTCGCTGTCGGAGTCCAGCCCGAAGGCGGTGTGCACGGCGCGGACGGCCTCGTTCACGTCGTCCTTGCGGGTGACGACCGAGATGCGGATCTCGGAGGTCGAGATCAGCTCGATGTTCACCCCCGCGTCGGACAGCGCGGTGAAGAAGTCGGCGGTGACGCCCGGGTTGCTCTTCATGCCCGCGCCGACCAGGGAGATCTTGCCGATCTGGTCGTCGTAGCGCAGCGAGTCGAAGCCGATGCCCGCGCGGTTCTTCTCCAGCGCGTCGATGGCCTTGCGGCCCTCGGTCTTCGGCAGGGTGAAGGAGATGTCCGTCAGACCGGTGGAGGCGGCGGACACGTTCTGCACGACCATGTCGATGTTGACCTGGGCGTCGGCGATCGCCCGGAAGATCGCGGCGGCCTCGCCCGGCTTGTCCGGGACACCGACGACGGTGACCTTGGCCTCGGAGGTGTCGTGCGCGACACCGGAGATCATGGCCTGCTCCACGTGCTTTTCCCCTTGCTTGATCGGCTCGCTGCTGACCCACGTGCCCTGGAGTCCGCTGAAGCTGGACCGGACGTGGATCGGGATGTTGTACCGGCGGGCGTACTCCACACAGCGGTGGAGCAGCACCTTGGAACCGGAGGCGGCGAGCTCCAGCATGTCCTCGAAGGAGATCCAGTCGATCTTCTTCGCCTTCTTCACCACGCGCGGGTCGGCGGTGAAGACGCCGTCGACGTCGGTGTAGATCTCGCAGACGTCCGCGTCGAGCGCGGCGGCGAGGGCGACGGCCGTGGTGTCGGAGCCGCCGCGGCCCAGCGTGGTGATGTCCTTGCTGTCCTGGCTGACGCCCTGGAAGCCGGCCACGATGGCGACGTTGCCCTCGTCCACCGAGGTGCGGATGCGGCCCGGCGTGACATCGATGATCCGGGCCTTGTTGTGGACCGAGTCGGTGATCACTCCGGCCTGGCTGCCGGTGAACGACTGGGCCTCGTGGCCCAGGTTTTTGATCGCCATGGCCAGCAGCGCCATGGAGATACGCTCTCCGGCGGTCAGCAGCATGTCGAGTTCGCGCCCGGCAGGGATCGGGGAAACCTGCTCGGCGAGATCGATCAGCTCGTCCGTCGTGTCGCCCATCGCGGAAACGACGGCGACCACCTGGTTGCCGTTCTTCTTCGCTTCCACGATCCGCTTGGCGACGCGCTTGATGCCTTCGGCATCGGCTACGGAGGAGCCTCCGTACTTCTGCACGACAAGGCCCACGTGCGCTCCTCGCTCAATCCGTCTCTTTCCGCACGTACGTATATGTACTGCGGTCGGCTCATTTTACCGAGCGTCCGAGTTTCACCCCTGCGGTATCGCATGGTGAGACCGCTCGCTCAGGCTGGCTCATGCCCATATGGACGCGGGTCACTCGGAAAGTGCCCCGTGTCACACGTTCACAAGTGAGACGGCGCGGTCCGCCGGCCCCGTCACGTGACCGGCCGCAGGCCCAGCGGGCCCGCGATCTCCTCCACCATGACCCGGCCGGCCTCCGTCTCCAGGGTCTCGTCGCCGAGGTCCTGGTCGGTGTCGAGGCCGTCCAGCTCCTCCAGGGGCTGGTTGAGGCGGACGTGGGCGACGACGGACTGGAGGGCGCGCAGGGTCGCGGAGGCGGTGGAGCCCCAGTTGGAGAAGTAGGAGAACTGCCACCACCACAGCGCCTCCGTGGTGCGGCCCGCCTTGTAGTGGGCCATGCCGTGGCGCAGGTCGGTGATGACGTCGGTGAGGTCGTCGGAGATGCGGGCCGGCACGGGCGCCTTGCGGGGCTCGTACGGGTCGAAGACCTCGGAGTAGACGTCGATCGGGTCGAGGAGCCGGGCCAGGTTCTCGCGCAGCTCGTCCACGTCCAGCTCGGGGCCCGGATCGGGCTCGTAGCGCTCGTCCGGGACGATGTCCTCGTGGGCGCCCAGCCGGCCGCCGGCCAGCATGAGCTGGGAGACCTCCAGGAGGAGGAAGGGGACGGCCGAGTCCGGCTCGTCGCCCTTGGCGACCTCGGTGACGGCGACCAGGAAGCTCTCGATCTGGTCGGCGATCTGGACCGCGAAGTCGTCCGGGTTCTGGTTGGTCGCGTGCAGCGTGGCGTCAGACATCTAGGAGTCGTCTCCCCTCGAAGGCGCGGCCGAGGGTCACCTCGTCCGCGTATTCCAGGTCGCCGCCCACCGGGAGGCCGCTGGCCAGGCGGGTGACCTTGAGGCCCATGGGCTTGATCATGCGGGCGAGGTACGTGGCCGTCGCCTCGCCCTCCAGATTCGGGTCCGTGGCCAGGATGAGTTCCGTGACCGTGCCGTCCGCGAGGCGGGCGAGCAGTTCACGGATGCGGAGGTCGTCGGGGCCGACTCCGTCGATCGGGCTGATCGCGCCACCGAGCACGTGGTACCGCCCGCGGAACTCACGGGTGCGCTCGATGGCGACGACGTCCTTCGGCTCCTCCACCACGCAGATGACGGAAGGGTCGCGCCGGGGGTCGCGGCAGATGTTGCACTGTTCCTCCTGCGCGACGTTCCCGCAGACGGCGCAGAATCGGACCTTGGCCTTCACTTCCATGAGGGCCTGGGCGAGCCGCCGTACGTCGGTCGGTTCCGCCTGGAGGACGTGGAAGGCGATCCGCTGCGCGCTCTTGGGACCGACGCCGGGCAGCCGCCCGAGTTCGTCGATGAGGTCCTGGACCACGCCTTCGTACAACGGACTGCCGTCCTTCCTGGGGTTCGTGCACTACGTACGGTAGAGGGCTTCGGCCGCTTCGAGAAAGGCGAACTCAGAAAGGCAGGCCGGGAATGCCGCTGCCGCCGCCGAGACCCTGGGCGAGGGGGCCCAGTTTCTGCTGCTGGAGGTTCTGCGCGTTCTCGTTGGCCGCCTGGACCGCCGCCACGACCAGGTCGGCGAGGGTCTCGGTGTCCTCCGGGTCCACCGCCTTCGGGTCGATCACGAGGCCGCGCAGCTCGCCCGAGCCGGTGACCGTGGCCTTCACCAGGCCGCCGCCGGCCTGGCCGTCGACCTCCGTCTGCGCCAGTTCCTCCTGGGCCTTCGCCAGGTCCTGCTGCATCTTCTGGGCCTGCTGGAGCAGCTGCTGCATGTTGGGCTGGCCACCACCGGGGATCACGTTCAGCTCCTGTCGCCGCTGTCGCCGCGGGGTCACCGCGGGTTTTGCCGTTCGGCACGAGCCTACGTGGTCCGGGCGGCCCTCGCCCCAGCACTCTTTCGGGTGACACCGCGGGAGCCCTATACCTGATCAACGCCCTCTTCCGGGCGGAAAAGCGGCCGAAGTCCGGCCCGGGCCACCCATTGGGCGGTAGGAAGGTTCCGGCGTACGAGGTCCGCGGGTCTCTTCAGTCTTCAGGCCGTCACGGACGGTGAGCAGTAGGGAGTACCGGGTGGGTCAGCCGGAGATGCAGCCCGAGGGGCCGTCGCACGACGGGCGGGGTGGCGAGGGGGCGGCCGGGCTCCGGCCGGGCGATCTGGTCGGCCGGGCGTTCCCGCAGGGGGACTGGGCGCTGCCGGCGGAGCGGCTGGACGACCTGTACCGGTGGGTGGAGCGGGGTGCGCTGGACACGGTGGCCTGGTACCTCGCGGACCGCGTGGGGAAGCGGCGGGGCGCCGTGGCGCTGCGGAGCGGGGCCGCGGCGGGGGCGCTCGCCGGTGCGGCGCTGCCGCTGCTGGACATGTCCGGGATGGTGGGCGGGGCCGCGCCCTGGGGGTATCTGGCGCTGCTGTGCGCGGTGGCGTGCGTGGCCGCGGACCGGTACTTCGGGGTGACGTCCGGATGGATGCGGGACGTGGCCACGGCGCAGGCGGTGCAGCGGAGGCTCCAGGCCCTCCAGTTCGACTGGGCGTCGGAGAGCGTGCGGGAGGTGCTGGGACCGGCCGACGGGACGGCGAGCGAGGCGGCCGAGCGGTGCCTGGGGGTGCTGCGGCGGTTCTCGGAGGACGTCACGGAGCTGGTGCGGGCGGAGACGGCGGACTGGATGGTGGACTTCCGCAGCGGGGTCGCTCCGCTGGGGCTGCAGTGGGGGCCGGCCGGCGGGGCCGGGGGGCGTGCGGAGGCGGGGGGTGCCGGAGCGGGGCGGTTCTCCGTGGCGCCGAACGGGGCCCGGCCGAACATGCCGAGGCAGCGGCCGCCGGAGCCGCGGTGACGCGGGGCCCGCGGTGGACGTCCGGGCGGGGCGTCCCGCCGACGCCCCCGGTGCCCGGCGCGGGTGGGCGAGAGAGGCGCAACTGGGCCTGTGGGACGAGCAGTTGATCTGGTACAGAGTGCTGCGGTGCGGATACCTTCTGTGGTCGCGGGTCCCCTCCGCACCCGAGAGAACAGGCGGCGTTCGATGACAGCGTTCACCAGCATCCGGCTCGACGACGGCTCGCTGCTGCGCGTGGAGACCTCCGACCCCGCGCCCGCGGCCGTCCCCGTCCCCGAGGACCCCTACGAGGACGAGTACGAGGACGAGTACGAGCCCATCCGGCGGCGCCGGCCGGCCGACGGCGTCTCCGGGGCGGCGGACACCCTGCGCGGTGCCGTCGACCGGGTGCGACCGGCGGTCTCGGACATCGTCGACTCCCTGCGCTCCATGCCCCGCCGCCCGGACCGGATCACCCTGGAGTTCGGGGTCAAGGTCACCGCCGAGGCCGGTGTCGTCGTCGCGCGCAGCACGGCCGAGGCGCACTTCACGGTCGGTGTCGAGTGGGAGACCGCACCCGATTCCGGCACCACGGTTTCCGGCACCACCGCGACCGGCACCCCCGCTTCCGCCGCACCCGCTTCCGGCGCCACCGCTTCCGGCGCCCCTGACGCCGGCACCCCCGATGCCGGTTAGCCCCCCGCCGCCCCGCGCGCGCTACGAGCGGGGCGCGGCCCGGGTGTTCGGTCCGGACGGGAAACCGGCCGGCGCCGGGTTCCTCGTGGCCGAGGACCTGCTCTGCACCTGCGCCCACGTCGTCGCCACGGCGGACGGGAAGCGCCCCGAGGACCCGGTCGAGGTCGACTTCCCGCTCCTCGCCGGCGCCCGGCCGGGCCCCCGGGTCCGGGCCCGGGTGACGTCCTGGCGGCCCGAGGACGACATCGCCGTACTGCGGCTGGAGCAGGAGGTGGCGGGGACCGAGCCGCTGCCCCTGGCGGGTGAGGACGGCGAGGAGTGGGACCGGGACATCCGGGCGTTCGGCTTCCCCGTCGGGGCCTTCCGGGGCGTGAACGCCACCGGCAGGCTCCGCGGACGCCAGCGCGCCGACCGCCTCCAGGTGGACCTGCGGGCCGAGGGCGAGGGCGTACGCATCGGCCCGGGATTCAGCGGCGCCGCCGTGTGGGACCCGCGGGACGACGTGGTCGTCGGCATGCTCGTCACCCGCGGCAAGGGCGTCATCGCCGACACCGCGTACCTGGTGACCGCGGACCGGCTGACCGACCCCGACCTGCTGCGCTGCCCGTTCCGCGGCCTGAGCCGGTTCGAGACCGAGGACGCCCGGTACTTCCACGGCCGCGAGGACGAGATCACCGCGCTGGTGGGCGCGCTGGAGTCCCGGCCCGTCACCGTCCTGGTGGGCCCCTCGGGCAGCGGGAAGTCCTCACTGCTGCGGGCGGGCCTGCTGACCGCCGTCAAGGAGCGGGGCACGCCGTGGGCCCTGCGCGTCCCCAAGTCCTCCTCCGGCGGCGGGAGCGCGGCCGAGGACGCCGACGGCTGGGTCGCCGAGGCGGTCACGGCCGTCTGGCAGGACGCCGCGCCCGACGGTGACGCCTGGGACGCCCGCTTCGACGCCGTACGGCAGGCGTGTGCCGGGAGCGACGCCGACCGGCTCGCGCTGCGCGGGCGGCTCACCCGGGAACTCGGCGCGGCGGGCGGCGTACTGCTCCTCGACCAGTTCGAGGAGTACGCCGGTGCCTCGCCGGACGGCGCGCTGCGCGCCTTCCGCCGCCTGTCGGCGCTGGCCCAGGCGCCCGACCCGGCGCAGGGCGGCGGACTGCGTGTCGTGCTGACCGCGCGGTCGGCGACGACGGAGGTCCTGTCGGCCGCCGACACCTCGGCCCCGCTGGGCGACGCCGTCGTGTTCCTGCCGCCCATGACCGAGGAGGCGCTGACCCGGGCCGTCGAACGGCCGGTGCGCGCCGTCCCCGGCCTCCGCCTGGAGCGCGGGCTGGCCCGGCGCCTGGTGGCCGACGCGGTGGGCGAACCGGGCTGTCTGCCGCTCCTGCAGTTCGCGCTGACCCGGCTGTGGGAGGAGCGCAAGGCGCACACCATGACGCTCGCCGCCTACGAGCGTTCCGGCGGCGTGCTCGAGGCACTGGCCGACTACGCCGACGAGGCGCTGGCGGAGTGCCTCACCGAGACCGGGACCGGCCCCGAGACGGCGCGGCGGCTGTTCCAGCAGCTCGCCAGCCCGGACGGGCAGGGCGGGTGGACCCGCCGCACCCTGCCGACCGGGCGCCTGGAACCGCGGCAGGCCGCGCTGGCCGAGGCGCTGGCGGCGCGCAGGCTGCTGGTGTGGGACGTACGCGATCAGCCGGACTCCGCCGAAGCGGTCGGCACCGTCCAGGTCGTGCACGAGGCGCTGCTGCGGGAGTGGGAGCAGGTGCGGGACTGGCTGCGGGACGGCGTGGAGTTCCGCGAGTGGCAGGAGCGCACGGCCCGGGACGCGGCCGAGTGGGAGGCCGCCGGCCGTTCCGACGGTCTGCTCGCGCACGGCGCCCGGCTGGCCGAGGGCCTCCAGTGGCTCGCCGACCGGCCCGAGGACATCGCCCCCGCGGAACGCGCCTACCTGGAGGCCGGACGCCGGCGCCAGCGGCGCGGACTGCGACGGCTGTGGGCCGTCATCGGCCTGGTGACCGTGCTCGCGGTACTGGCGTCCACCCTGGCCGTGAGCACCTACCGGGCCCGGGAACGGGACCTCGCGCAACTGCGCACGGCCGCCGCGACGGAGCTGGGCACGCTCGCCACCGATCTGGCCGACCGCTCCCCGGACAGCGCCTTCCGGTACGCCGCCGGGGCCTGGGCGGTGCGCCACACCCCGCAGGCACGGCGGGCGCTGCTCGGGCAGTACGTGCGCGCCCAGGACGTGGTGGCCTCGTACGGCGGGCTGTGGCCGGGCACGGCGGAGTGGACGTCGATGTCGCCGGACGGCGGGACCCTGGTGGTGCTCTCCCGGCCCGACGGCAGGGCGGATCTGACGGTGACGGCGGTGACCGGGGCGGTCGCCGGAAAGCCCCGGGCGACCCGGCTGGCGGGCGTTCCCTCCGGTCTGCGCCTTCAGACCTTCCGCGACGCGGTCAGCGACGACGGACGGCGCTACGCGCTGATCACCACCAGGGGCACGGTACTGCTGTGGGACCTGACCGCCCCCGGGGCCCCGCCCCGGCGGCTGTCCGGCGAACTGCCCGACCGCGGGGACGCCTACGAGTCCTCCCTGGACTTCTCCGAGGACGGCGCACGCCTGCTCCACTTCCTCACCTACGAGAGGCCGCGCCCGGAGGACGACGGGCGCAGGGCGCTGCTGCGGCTGTGGGACACCGACGGCGGCCGGACCCTGCCGGTGTCACAGAAGTCCGTGGCCCAGCGAGAGCCCGTCATGGCATGGCTGCTCGGCGACGGAGATCGAATGGCCGTCGCGGCCACGGAAAGTAGCGGCGAGGGCACGAACAGGTACCTCGACGTCCACTCGGCCGCCTCGGGCGAGCGGGTACGACGCGTGTACGGGCCGGAGCCGGGGTCGAACCCGATGCCAGGCGAGCGTGGGCGGGGGGTGTGGTTCAACGGGCAGGACGGCCTGCGCTGGTACCCGCTCGTTCCCGGCGCCGGCCGGCCGGGCGTCGTCCGCGGCGGGACCGCGGGTTTCGTCGAGCTAACGGGCACCCACATGTACGACGAGAAGGAGGAGACGCTGTCGGAGACCGGCGAGTACCGGAGCATGACCGTCGTCGACCCCCGCGGGGGTGAGCCCCGGTACTTCTCCCTCGCCCTGCCGGGTGACGACAGCTCCCAAGCGCTCGGCGTCGTCGGAAGCGGCTCCGGGCCCCGCACGGTCCTGGCCACCGAGGGCGACACACTCCTGCGGGCGCGTCCCACGCCCCTGCCCGGAAAGCCGCCCGGGGACTCCTCCGAGCCGGGCGGCACCGCCGCGGTCTCGCCGGACGGCTCGCGCACCGCGCGGCTGCACGCCGGACGGCTGGAGATCATCGGCCCCGGGAACCGCACCCGGAGCACCGCCCTCCCGGAGGAGATCCGCCGGCAGCAGCAGGACCTGAACCTGCGTCTGCTCTGGGTCACACGCAAAGGCGGCGACGCCGTGCTGGCCTGGTCCGGTCAGTCCGTCGACGCGCGGCTGTACGACGTCGACGACCCGGGCACCGGTACGCCGGTGACCTGGGACTGCGGCAGGCCCGGCGACGAGACCTGGAACCGGCCGCAGGACATCACCCAGACCGGCGACGGCGACCTCGCGGTGCTGTGCCTGGGCGACAGCCTGGCCCGGGTCGACCCGCGGTCCGGGGTGCCGAGCGGGCGTCCGGTCCCCCTGGAGCGCGAGCCCGCGCAGCGAGGCCCCTTCGCGCCGACCGGTCAGCTGACCGCCAGGCCGGGCCACCCCCATCAGGTGGCCGTCGTCACGGGGCGGTGGCAGGCAGAGGGCCGGATCGAGGTGTGGAACGTCCGCGACGGCACCCGCGTGGCCCGGCTGGAAGGCGGGTCCCTGAGCTACGGGCCGGGCTCCGAACAGCACCAGGGCGTTGCCCGGTGGCTGGTCTTCACACCCGACGGAGACCGGCTGGCGACATTCGACGCGGAGCGGCGGGTGGTCTGGTGGAGTGTGGCCGACGGGCGCCGGCAGGCCCCGACCCGATTCATCGCCGATGCCTCCGGACTGCTCGGCCTCACCCCCGACGGCACGCTCGTCACCGCTCAGGCGGGTGCCGAGGCCGGGCTGTACTCCCCCGACGACGCCGAGCCGCTGGGTGTCCTGAAGGGCTCCGGCTACGGCCTGCACGCCGCCCGGGTCAGCGGCGACACCCTGCACCTGGTCTCCGACAAGGGCACCCGTGCCCTGCGGCTGTCGCCCGACGCCTGGTACGACACCCTCTGCGGCGCCCTGGAGGGGCCCAACAGCCGGGCCCAGCGCGACCGCCCGGAACTCGACGTGGCGAGGAGCACGCCGCCCTGCCCGTCCGGGTGACGCCCCGCCGGCCTCGGCCCGTCGCTCATTGCCGGGTGTAGGTCAGGGCCTCTCCGCTGTCGTTGTTGACCCGCCGCAGGGTGCCGTCGGGCAGCAGGGTGACCGTGGTGGGCTCACCCGGTGCGCAGGACGCGGCGGGGCCCGTCGTCACCGTCGAGGGGCCGATGCTCAGGGGGCCGTCGGAGTCCGGGGCGGCGGACAGGTCGGCCTCGAAGACGCAGTGGTAACTGCTGCCGCCCGCCGGGCCGTCGGCGACCAGCGAGAGCACGGTGTCGCCCACCTCGCCCTGCTGGATGGTCAGTCGCCGGGTGTGGACGCCCGACGCGTTGTCGATGGTCGTGGTCCACGTGCCCAGGTACGCCGTCGGGATGGTGCCGCCCTCGGGCGTCGGGGTCGTGGGACGGTCGGCGTCGGTCGTCGGGGAGGAGCCGTCCGGTGTCGGGTCCTGGCCCCGGTCCGGCCCCTGCGACGCGGCGGCCGTCGCGGTGGTGGCGGGGTCGCCGCCGGCCCGGTCGGCGCCGTCCCCGCCGCTCATCAGCGCGTAGACCGAGCCGCCGGCGCCCAGGGCCACCACCAGGGCGACCACGACCATGAACGCGGTCGAGCGCCCTCTGCGGGACGGCTCGTGGGGCGGCCCGTACGGCGGGGTCCCGTAGGGCGGCGGGCCGTAGGGCGGGGTCCCGTGCGGCGGCGGACCGTAGGGCGGGGTCGAGCCGAGAGCGCCGTACGGGTGCTGCGCGGGCTGCGGTGCGCCTTGGGCCGGTGCGTGGCCGTGGGAGACGGGCGGGGGTGCCGGAGCGCCCGGGCCCGCGACGAGGGTGGGCAGGTGGTTCAGCGGGGCGCCGCCGCTGCCCGGTTCGCGTGGGGGCGGGGGGCCAGACGGTTCTCCGGCCGGGGGCGCGGGACGGTCCGGGACCGGGTCCGGGTCCGGCGTACCCTGCCGCGGGTCCGCCGGCGCCGGTGCCTCCGGGTTCTCCGTGTCCAGCAGCCGCACCGCGTGCCGGCCGAGCTGGGCGACCAGCGCGCCGGGCAGCCAGGGGTCGCGGGAGCGGCCGTCGGCGACGGTGTCCTGGGCGCCCGTGCGGGCCAGCACCTCGGCCAGGGACGGGCGGGCGGCGGGGTCCTTCTTCAGGCAGTCGCGCACGAGGTCGGCGATGCCCTCGGGCACCCGGTCGAGGTCGGGCTCCTCCTGGGCGATGCGGAACATCAGGGCGTGCACGCCGCTGTTGGCGGTGCCGAAGGGCAGGCCGCCGGTGGCGGCGTAGGCGATGACGGAACCGAGGCAGAAGACGTCGCAGGCGGGCGTGATGCGGTCGCCGCGCACCTGCTCGGGCGCCATGAAGCCGGGCGAGCCGACCAGCGCGCCGGTGCGGGTGAGTCCACCGTCGGTCACCGTCTGCAGGGCGCGTGCGATGCCGAAGTCGATGACGCGGGGGCCGTCGATGGTGACGAGGACGTTGGACGGCTTGAGGTCGCGGTGGATGATCCCGGCGGCGTGGATGTCCTGGAGGGCGTGGGCGAGCCCGGCCGCCAGGGTCCGCACCGAGCGTTCCGGCAGGGCGCCGTGGTCGTGGCCGACGACCTGCTGGAGGCTGGGCCCGGCCACATACCCGGTGGCGACCCAGGGCACGGCGGCCTCGGTGTCGGCGTCCAGCACGGGTGCCGTCCAGTGGCCGCCGACCCGCCGGGCGGACTCGACCTCCTTGCGGAACCGCTCCCGGAACTCCTCCTGGGCGGCCAGTTCCTCGCGGACCAGCTTCACGGCGACCGTGCGGCCGCGGTCCGAGCGGGCCAGATAGACGTGGCCCATGCCGCCCGCGCCCAGTCTTCCCAGCAGCCGGTAGGCCCCGATGTGCCGCGGGTCCCCGTCCCCGAGCTTCTGCATGTTGCGCCGCCTTCCCCCCGAACGTGAGCAACGGATCGAGGATAGTGCGGGGCGGCGCCGCGGTGAGCCCGTCTGCCGCGCCTGTTGTCTACGGTTCCGTAACGGGCGGACCGCCGATGCCGTCCAGCGCCTTCGACAGCCGTTCGACGGCCTCGACCGCCTCCGCCAGCTCCGCGTCGGACCCGCACGCCTCGGCCAGCCGGTCGGCGAGCGCGGCGTGCCCGGGGCCGATGCGGGAGACGGCCGCGCGGCCCGCCTCGGTCGGCGCGAGGAGCTTGGCGCGGCGGTGGGCCGGGTTCGGCCGGTACTCGGCGAGGCCGCGTTCCACCAGCAGGTCGGCGACGCGCTGCACGCTCTGCCGGGTGATGCCCATCTCCCGCGCGATGCCGGAGACGGGCAGCGGCTCGGACAGCACCGCGCCGAGCACCTGCCACCGGGCGGCGGTGAGCCCGGCGGGGCGGGCCAGTTCCTCGGCGACCGCGAGGAACCGGCCGTTGAGCCGGAAGACGCCGACCGCGGCGCGGCTGAGCAGGTCCTGCCGCTCCCGGCCGCTCACGCGGCGCCCGCCTTCTCCAGCACCGCGTAGGCCTCCGGGTCGGAGTCGTGGAACAGCCGGTACCAGGCGTCCACCACCTCGCCCTCGTACACGCCGAGCAGGCCGAGGATCTCGCGGGCGAAGGCGACCGGCTCGGTGGGGCCGGCGGTGATCAGGCCGCGGTCGGTGACGGCGTCGGCCTCCACGTACCGCTCGCCGCCCGCGTAACCGGTGGCGGCCAGGTAGAAGGAGACGGCGCTGGTGTGCCGGCGGTCGTCGAGCAGGCCCTCGCGGGCGAGCCCGGCGGTGGCGCCGCAGATGGCGGCGACGGGGACGCCGGCGGCCAGGAAGGCGCGGGCGGTGCGGGCGAAGGGGGCGAGGTCGTCCCCGGTGTCCCAGAGGTCGGCGCCCGGGAGGACCAGCAGCGAGCTGTCCTCGGGGCGCAGGTCGGCGAGGGCCAGGTCGGGCTGGACGCGCAGGCCGCCGATGCTGGTGACGGGGGCGGTGGTCGGGGCGACGGTGCGGACGGTGTACCCGGCGCGGGCGAGGTGGGCCGTCGCGTGGCCGGTCTCCCAGTCGGCCAGCGTGTCGTACACGGCGAGGTGGACGGGCTTGCGGGTGCCGTTCATGACGTCTCCTCGGAGGGATCCGACGCGGGTCCGGAACGGGTCCGGAGCGGATCGGCGGGCGCGATGCCCTATGACAGAAGACTGTCATTTCGACAGAGTGCTGTCAATAGACCGTTCCGTGCGGCACCGGGCCGCCGCCCGTCACCACCGCCCGTCGACAACCTGTCGTGGAAAGCCCGCGTCCACAGACAGGACGCCGATTCCGTTTCCGCATCGCGGACATCTACCCTCGGCCGCATGACCCCTCAGCCCGATCCTCAGGCCGGCGCCGCCGTGAAGGCGGCGGACCGCGCGCACGTCTTCCACTCCTGGTCCGCGCAGGAGCTCATCGACCCGCTCGCCGTCGCCGGCGCCGAGGGGTCGTACTTCTGGGACTACGAAGGCAAGCGCTACCTCGACCTCTCCAGCGGCCTCGTCTACACCAACATCGGCTACCAGCACCCCAAGGTCGTCGCCGCGATCCAGGAGCAGGCGGCGAAGCTGGCGACGTTCGCGCCCGCGTTCGCCGTCGAGGCGCGCTCGGAGGCGGCCCGGCTGATCGCCGAGCGGACGCCCGGAGACCTCGACAAGATCTTCTTCACCAACGGCGGCGCGGACGCCGTCGAGCACGCCGTGCGCATGGCGCGGCTGCACACCGGCCGGCCGAAGGTGCTGTCGGCGTACCGCTCCTACCACGGCGGCACCCAGCAGGCGGTCAACATCACCGGCGACCCGCGCCGCTGGGCCTCGGACAGCGGCACCGCCGGGGTCGTGCACTTCTGGGCGCCCTTCCTGTACCGCTCGCGCTTCTACGCCGAGACCGAGGAGCAGGAGTGCGCGCGGGCGCTGGAGCACCTGGAGACGACGATCGCCTTCGAGGGCCCCGGGACCGTCGCCGCGATCATCCTGGAGACGATCCCGGGCACGGCCGGGATCATGATGCCGCCGGCCGGTTACCTGGCCGGGGTGCGCGAGATCTGCGACAAGTACGGGATCGTCTTCGTCCTGGACGAGGTCATGGCCGGCTTCGGGCGGACCGGCACGTGGTTCGCCGCCGACCTGTACGACGTGGTGCCCGACCTGATGACCTTCGCCAAGGGGGTGAACTCGGGCTACGTCCCGCTGGGCGGCGTCGCGATCTCCGGTGAGATCGCCGCGACCTTCGCCGAGCGGCCCTACCCGGGCGGCCTGACGTACTCCGGGCACCCGCTGGCCTGCGCCGCCGCCGTCGCCACCATCGGCGTGATGGAGGAGGAGGGCGTCGTGGAGAACGCCGCCCGCCTCGGCGCCGAGGTCGTCGAGCCCGCGCTGCGGGAGCTGGCCGAACGGCACCCGAGCGTCGGCGACGTGCGCGGTACCGGCATGTTCTGGGCGCTGGAGCTGGTGAAGAACCGAGAGACCCGGGAACCGCTGGTGCCGTACAACGCGACCGGTCAGGCGGCCACCCCGATGTCCGCCTTCGCCGCGTCCGCCAAGGCGCACGGCGTGTGGCCGTTCGTGAACATGAACCGGACCCACGTCGTCCCGCCGTGCACCGTCTCCGAGGCCGAGCTGAAGGAGGGCCTCGCGGCGCTGGACACCGCACTGTCCGTGGCGGACGAGTACACGGAGTGAGGGTCCTGCCCGCCTGCGGGCAGGAAGACGGCCCGAGCGCGTAAGGTGGCGTGCCCGTGCACCGCGGACAGGTGTGCGAGCACGCCACCGGCGTGTGTACGGCCGCCCGCGCGCCTGCGACGCGGATGGTCGCCCCCCGTACGCGACGAGGAGATCGCCCGACCATGCCCGGCCCCAGCCGCACCGGTGCCGTCACACGCAGCACCCTGCGGCAGCAGATCGCCGACGCGCTCCGCGACGAGGTGCTGGCCGGACGCCTCCAGCCGGGGCAGGAGTTCACCGTCAAGGAGATCGCCGAGCAGTACGGGGTCTCCGCGACGCCCGTGCGCGAGGCGCTGGTCGACCTGTCCGCGCAGGGGCTGCTCGACGCCGACCACCACCGCGGCTTCCGCGTCCACGAGTACTCGGTCGACGACTTCCGCGGCATGGTCGAGGCCCGCAGTCTCGTCATCGGCGGGATGTTCCTCGCCCTGGAGGGCGACCGGCTGGGCGGACCGGACCCCGCGGACGTGCGGATCGCCGCCGCGCTCGCCGGGGTCCGCCGGCGCGGCGAGGAGGCCCAGCGCGCCGCCACCGCCGGGGACCTGACCGTCCTCATCGGCTACGACCTGCGCTACTGGCGCGAGCTGGCCGTGCTCTTCGGCAACCCCTACCTCGCCGACTTCCTGCACCGGCTGCGCGTGCAGAGCTGGGTGTGCACGGTGCAGCACCTGCGCCGGCTCAGCGAGCTGCGCGGCGCGCTGTGGTCCGGGCACACCGAGCTGGTCGACGCCCTCGCCCGCCGCGACGCACCGGCCGCGCGGGCGCTGATCGACGCGTACAACGCCCACTCCCTGGAGCTGATCGAGCGGATCGCCCGGCGATGACGGACGCCTGACGTGTCGTGGCCCGCCCCCGAATGGGTATGGGATCTGCACGCACCGCGCACCGACTACGCTTCCTGACCGACCCGCCCGCCCACCGTGCTGTGTGAGGAGCCTCTTTTGGCCTGTGACCTGTGGCTGGTACCGCTCGTCGACATCTTGTGCCACACGCCGGACAACCCGTTCGCCGAGGAACTCGCGCAATACGACAAGGTGCTGGCCGAGGCCGGGCTGCCGCCGGTGCCGGTGTACCCGTACATGCCGGGCCTGTCCGGCGAGGTCGCGCCGGTGGCCGGGTTCGACTACGACGCGCTGCACTTCCTGCGCCGGGCGTACCTGCTCCAGGTCTGCGGACTGCCGGTGAGCCCCGTGGACGAACTGGGCGGCGACTACGAGCAGTTGCTGGAGATGTTCGAGTCCACGGCCCAGCAGTCGCATCTGGTCTGGCACTACGACCACGCGGGCGCCTACGTCCCGGTGGACTTCCCGCACCCCCTCTCCAGCGACGAACTCCTGGCCGGAGGCGGCCCCCTGGGCTCCTCGCACACCCTGCTGCGGGAACTGGAGGCCGTCGCCCCGGCCCTCGGCATCGACCCGGCCAACCCCCCGGCGCCACCGGCGGCACCGCTCGCCCCGACGGAGCTGGAGGAACCCGCCGCTCCCGTGCCGTACGACGCGAGTCCCTTCTCCCGCGAGCGGCACGTCTGGCTGGGACTGCACGCGGCGGCCACCCGGAGCCTGGCCCAGGGGTCGATGATCGTGTTCAGCTGATCCACCGACGCACGCCGAGGGCGCGGCGGGCGGTCAGCCCAGCTGGGAGAGCCCCTTCGCCAGGTCGTCGCCGTTCATGATCGGGCAGACGTCGACCTCGGCGTTCAGCTCCATGAAGAACGGTTCGCCGATCGGCGGCATCTGCGAACTGTCCTGCATGTCGAAGAAGAGCAGGGCCGTCCGCCGTCCGTCGATGGTGCCGAAGTAGGCGGCCTCCGGCTTGATGTGGTCGATGGTCTCCTTCATGAGATCCGCCATCTTGCCGCTGCGGATCACCTCGTTCGACTTCTCGGTGTCCAGCGTCGCCTTGAGCAGCACGCGCATCGCACTCACCTTCTTCTGCCGACGCGACGTGTACAGCCTCAGCCTATGCGTCCATGACCGAGATGCGCAGTTCGCCCAGTCGGTCCGGTTCCGCGATCACGTCGATGCCGGTGATGAGGCCGTCGTCCGCGAAGGTGAAGCGGAGTACGACGCGCAGCCTGCCCCGCTCGGCCATGGCCAGGCCGATCCGGCCGTCGACCAGTACCACGCCGGTGAACCGCGCCCGCGCCATCGAGGCCATCGCTCCCCGGGCGACCGGCTCGACGCCGGTGACGACGAAGGGCTCGGGCGTCGGGACGACCGCGGCGTCGGCGCGCAGGACGACGTCCGGGTGGAGCAGGGAGACCAGCGCCTCGAAGTGGCCGCCGCGGGTGGCCGCCAGATACGCGTCGACCGCGCGGCGCCGGCGGGGCGGGTCCGCCTCGGGCGCGGGCACGCCCCGGACCCGGCGACGGGCGCGGCTGGCCAGCTGGCGGGTGGCGGCGGGGGTCTTGTCGAGCATCGCGGCGATGTCGTCGAAGGGCACGTCGAACATGTCGTGCAGGACGAACGCGAGCCGTTCCGCGGGGCCCAGGGTGTCCAGGACGATCAGCAGCGCCACGCCGACCTCGTCGGCGAGCTGGGCCTCCGCGGCGGGGTCGGGACCGGTGGTGCCCGTCCGCGGCCCCTCGTCCAGCGGCTCCTCGCGGCGGGTGTCGCGGGCGCGGAGCATGTTGAGGCAGACGCGGGCGACGACGGTGGTGAGCCAGCCGGAGGGATTCTCCACCTCGGAGGTGTCCGCGCGGTCGGCCCGCAGCCAGGCGTCCTGGAGGGCGTCGTCGGCCTCGCTCAGGGAACCGAGGATGCGGTACGCGACGGCCCGCAGCCGGGGGCGGTCCCGCTCGAAGTGCTCGGTCATCGCGTCGGGTCGTCCGGGCACGTGCGGCTTCCCTCCGGGTCCTCGGGGTGTGGACCCAGTGAATCACCGGGCGCCCGGTGCCCTCAGCGGATCAAGGAGATTCCCGGCGGCCACAGCACCCCGTCCGCCAGCAGCAGGGACGGGCCCAGGTGCACCGGGCACACCCGCAGCGGCGTCCTGCGGTGCCGGGCGACCTCGAAACGGGCCGGGTCGCCGCAGTCCTCCGGGACGCCCTCGCCGCCGTACGGGCCCCGGCAGGAAGCGGCGCGGTCGCGGTCGGTCATGCCCACGATCCGACACCAGGCCCCGCGCCGACGCCCGGGGAAGGGGGCCGAACGGCTGGGGTGCGGCCTAGGGAGCGATCTCGGCGTCCTGGAGGCCGACGCACTTACGCTCCTGCGGGATCCACTTCACGGCGGGGTCCAGCACGGCCAGGACACCGCCCACCTCCTCGCGCGGCCCGGTGTAGGTCAGCTCGACGGCCGGGGAGCGGCCGTAGGTCCGCAGGACGCTCACACCGTCGGCCTTGAGCCGCTTCTCGTCCAGCACCCAGTCGACGCCGTCGGCCGTGACGCAGAGGTTGATGTTGGGCGGCAGCTCCTCGGCACCGCAGCGGAACACCGCCTTCTGGCCGCCCCAGGAGGCGACGCCGTCCCCGAGGGCCCAGTCGCGCGAGGCGCCGGGTATGTCGTCGGGGAGGCGGTCGACCACCTTGCCGCACTTGGCGTCGTCCGCGTGCGGGGCGGCGGAGACGCGGTGGCTGTCGACGTAGAGGAGCCCGCCGGTGACGGCGACGGCCGCGACGGCCGTCCAGATCCACATCCGGGTGGTGGGCTTCCGCATGTTCCGATCCGTTCCGTGCCGGCCCTGCCGGCCGTGCTGTCCGTCCGCCGCTGACACCGGCCAGCGTATCCGCCGTCCGAAAGCCGGTGGCCGGGGCCCCGAACGGGTCCCCGGCCACCGGTCTGCCTCCCGGTCCCCTACAGGAACGAGTTGATCTCGATCGTCTCGTCCCGGCCCGGGCCGACGCCGATCGCGGAGATCGGGGCGCCGGACATCTCCTCCAGCGCCTTGACGTACGCCTGGGCGTTCTTCGGCAGCTCGGAGAAGGACTTCGCCTTGCTGATGTCCTCGCTCCAGCCCGGCAGCATCTCGTAGACCGGCTTCGCGTGGTGGAAGTCGGACTGCGAGTACGGCAGCTCCTCGACGCGCTTGCCGTCGATCTCGTACGCCACACAGACCGGGATCTGCTCCCAGCCGGTGAGGACGTCGAGCTTGGTGAGGAAGAAGTCGGTGAGGCCGTTGACGCGGGTGGCGTAGCGGGCGATCACCGCGTCGAACCAGCCGCAGCGCCGGTCGCGGCCGGTGGTGACGCCGCGCTCGCCGCCGATGCGCCGCAGGGCCTCGCCGTCCTCGTCGAACAGCTCGGTCGGGAACGGGCCGGCGCCGACGCGGGTCGTGTACGCCTTGAGGATGCCGATGACCCGGCTGATCTTCGTCGGGCCCACGCCGGCGCCGGTGCAGGCGCCGCCCGCGGTCGGGTTCGACGAGGTGACGAAGGGGTACGTGCCGTGGTCGATGTCGAGCAGCGTGCCCTGGCCGCCCTCGAAGAGGACCACCTTGTCGTCGTCGAGGGCCTGGTTGAGGACCAGGACGGTGTCGGCGACGTACGGGGCGAGCTTGTCCGCGTAGCCCAGCAGCTCCTCGACCACCTGGTCGACGGCGATCGCGCGCCGGTTGTAGAGCTTGGTGAGCATCTGGTTCTTGACGTCCAGCGCCGCTTCGACCTTCTGGGTGAGGATCGACTCGTCGTAGAGGTCCTGGACGCGGATGCCGACGCGGTTGATCTTGTCGGCGTAGGTCGGGCCGATGCCGCGACCGGTCGTGCCGATCTTGCGCTTGCCGAGGAAGCGTTCCGTCACCTTGTCGACGGTCACGTTGTACGGCGTGATGATGTGCGCGTTTCCGCTGATCAGGAGCTTGGACGTGTCGACGCCTCGCTCGTTCAGCCCGCTCAGCTCGGAGAACAGGACCGACGGGTCGACGACGACGCCGTTACCGATGACCGGCGTGCAGCCGGGGGAGAGAATCCCGGAAGGGAGCAGGTGGAGGGCGTACTTCTGATCGCCCACGACTACCGTGTGGCCGGCGTTGTTGCCGCCCTGGTAGCGCACCACATAGTCGACGGAGCCACCGAGCAGGTCCGTCGCCTTTCCCTTGCCTTCGTCACCCCACTGAGCACCGAGCAGCACAAGTGCGGGCACGCGCGTACACCCCTTCCGGGCGGGGCATGTCCATGGTCGAGGGCGTATGAGGTGGGTTTCCGCCACGTACACCGCGACCGTCGTTGGCCGCCAACCGTCGGACCGGATGCCCCGGAATAGACGAAGCCCCTGGCGCAATAGCGCAAGGGGCTCTTGCACAAAGATGCTACCCGAGGAAGCGAGGCATGGCCGAGGTGGCGACTTCCGCGAGCTCTTCCGCGAACTCTTCCGCGAGGTCCGATCAGCTTCTGGTGGTCGTCGATCCGGTCGCCCGGCGGACGGACGGGGAGTCCGTCCGGATCGCGAAAGACGTGCTCAGCGCGGGTGCGTCGAGCACCAAGGTGTGCCTGCCGGACGACGGGGAGGAGTTCGCGCGGGCGCTGCGGCGGCGGGGGTCGCGGCGGCCCGTGGTGGTCGGCGACGACCGTGCGCTGCTGCGCGCCGTGGGCCTGCTGCACCGGCACCGGGAGCTGGCGGAGTGCGCGCTGTCCGTGGTGCCGGTGGGGCCGGTGCTGGGTCTCACCCGGTCGCTGGGACTGCCGTCGGGGGCGGTGGCGGCGGCGCGTGCGGTGCTGGACGGGGCCGAGCGGCGGCTGGACCTGCTCGTCGACGACAGCGACGGGGTGGTGCTGGGGGCGGTGGGGATTCCGCCGGTCGCCGGGCACGGGGACGAGGGCGCTCCGGCGGGCGCGCACGGCGACGCCCCGCCCGGGGCGCCGCACCAAGCGTCCGCGGCGGTGAGGCCCTGGCTGCGGACCTGCAGGTCGCTCGTACGGACGCTGGCGTCCTCGCGGCCGGTGCGGGGCGCGGCGGCACCGGGGTCGGCCGGTCCCGCCCGGCTGCGGGTGGAGGTCGACGGGGTGACGCTGGTGGACCTGGACCGGCCGGTCCAGGGGGTCTCGGTGGTGCCGGGCGCCGGCGGGGTGGCGGAGGTGGAGGTGCGGCCGGTGCCGGTGGGCGTCGCGCAGGAGCCACCGCTGACGGCGCGGGGGCGGACGGTGACCGTGTCGGGGGCGCACTTCCGGTACCGGGCGGACGCGGTGGTGTCCGGGCCGGTGGGGACACGGACGTGGGTGGTGCGGGAGGGGGCCTGGGGGCTGACGCTGCCGGCCGGGTAGGGGACGGGGGGCGGGGTGGGCTCGGGTCCGGCGGCGGGGGGTGGGGGCGGGCTCGGGTCGGCTCGGCATCCGGCTGCACGGGGTGGGCTCGGGCCCGGCGGCGCGGGGCGGGGTCGGTGGCGCGGGTCGGCTCGGGCTCGGCGCGGGGCAGGGTCCGGCGGCGCGGGGTGGACTCGGCGGCTCGGGTCGGTTCGGTCGGGGGCGCGGGGTCAGCCGTGCCCGAACCGCTTCTCCCGGTGGATCCGCCAGCGTTCCATCATCGCGGCGATCTCCTCGTCGACGAACTCGAAGAAGGCCAGCGTCTCGGCCAGGCGGCGGCCCGCCGGGGTGTCCGCGCCGAGGCTGGTCACGCCCTCGCGCAGGGCGCTCTCCCACCGCTTGATGATCGCCTCCCGGTTGGTCAGCGCCTCGTACCACTGGTCGCTGTGCACCCGGTACCGCTCCCGGCGCGAGCCCGGCTCACGCTCGCGCGAGACCATGTGCTGCTGGGCGAGGTACCGCACGGCGCCGGAGACGGCGGCCGGGCTGACCTGGAGCCGTTCGCCGAGTTCGGCCGAGGTCAGGGCGCCCGAGTCGGAGGAGAGCAGCGCGGCGAAGACCCGGGCCGGCATGCGCTGCATCCCGGCCTCGACGAGCTGGGCGGCGAAGCCCTCCACGAACTTCGACACCGCCCGCGGGTCACGCTCCCGCTCCGTCGGCTCCGCGGCTTCCCTCATGCCTCGATCATCCCTCACATCCTGACGCTTTCTTAACTTCACAAATTTCTGAAAGTACCGTACGTTCCAAAGTATGACGAAGGCAATCAGCGTCTCGGGACTCCACAAGTCGTTCGGCCCCACGCGCGCGCTGGACGGCCTCGATCTGGCCGTCGAGGCCGGTGAGGTGCACGGGTTCCTCGGCCCCAACGGCGCCGGAAAGTCCACCACCATCCGCGTCCTGCTCGGCCTGCTGCGGGCCGACTCCGGCGCGGCCCAGGTCCTGGGCATGGACCCGTGGGCGCGGGCGGTCGAGCTGCACCGCCGTCTCGCCTACGTCCCCGGCGACGTCGAACTGTGGCCCAACCTGACCGGCGGCGAGGCCATCGACCTGCTGGCGCGGCTGCGCGGCGGGCTGGACGTGCGGCGCCGGGCCGAGCTGATCGAGCGCTTCGGCCTGGACCCGACGAAGAAGGGCCGGGCGTACTCCAAGGGCAACCGGCAGAAGGTCGCCATCGTGGCCGCGCTCGCCTCCGACGCCGAGCTGCTGCTCCTGGACGAGCCGACCGCGGGCCTGGACCCGCTGATGGAGGTCGTCTTCCAGGACGTCATCGGCGAGGCCAAGGCGGCGGGCAGGACGGTGCTGCTCTCCAGTCACATCCTGGCCCAGGTGGAGAAGCTCGCCGACCGGGTGAGCATCGTCCGGCGCGGGCGGATCGTCCAGTCCGGCACCCTCGGCGAGCTGCGCCACCTGACCCGCACCACCATCGAGGCGGAGACCGAACGCCCCGCCACCGGCCTGGACGCCCTGCCCGGCGTCCACGACGTGCGGACCGGGGACGGACGCGTGCACTTCGCGGTCGACGGCGGCGAGGTGGACGGCGCGGTCCGCAAGCTCACCGAGTTCGGCATCCGCAGCCTGGTCAGCCACCCGCCGACGCTGGAGGAGCTGATGCTCCGCCACTACGACGACGCCCTGCCGGCCGCCGACCGGCACGGCACGGGCGGCGAGCGCGATGCCCGCGGCGCGGGCGGCTCGGACGGCGTGGCGCGGGGAGGCGTGCGATGACCTCCGCGACCAAGACCGCCGGCGTCGGGGCCCCGGCGCGTCCCGGGACCACCGCGGGCGGCGGCGCGCTGGCCGGCACCGGCACGCTCGTCCGCTTCGCCCTGCGCCGCGACCGCGTCCGGCTCCCGGTGTGGATCCTCGCGCTGCTGCTGGGCACCCTGTCGACCGCGAACAGCTACGCCGAGCTGTACGGCACGCCCGAGGACCGGGCGAACGCCGTGGAGACCATGGGCAGCCCGGCCGGACTCGCCATGTCCGGCCCGCGTCACTACCTCGACGACTACACCTCCGGCGCCATGCTCGGCCACCAGATGCTCGGCTTCACGGTCGTCCTGGTCGGCCTGATGAGCGTCCTGGTGATCACCCGCCACACCCGCGCCGAGGAGGAGACCGGCAGGGCCGAACTGCTGCGCTCCACGGTCGTCGGCCGGCACGCCCACCTCGCCGCCGCCCTCTCGGTCGCGGCCCTGGCCAACCTCGTCCTCGGCCTGCTGCTGGCGCTCGGCCTGGGCGGCCTCGGCATCGACGGCGTCGACGCGGGCGGATCGCTGCTGTACGGCGCGGCCCATGCCGCCGCCGGCCTCGTCTTCGCCGGCGTGGCCGCCGTCACCGCCCAGCTCACCGCGCACGCCCGCGGCGCCACCGGCACGGCCCTCGCGGTCATCGGCGCCGCCTACGTGCTGCGCGCCGCCGGTGACAGCGGCGAGAGCGGCGCCCTGTCCTGGCTCTCCCCGATCGGCTGGGCGCAGCGCACCTACGTCTACGTCGACGACGACTGGTGGCCGCTGCTGCTCTGCCTCGCCCTGGCGGCGGGGTGCGCGGCGACGGGCTTCGCGCTCTCCACCCGGCGGGACGTGGGCGCGGGCATCCGGCCGCAGAAGCCGGGCCGGCCGGTCGCCTCCCCCGCGCTCGGCACCCCGCTCGGTCTCGCCCTGCGGCTGCACCGCGGCATGCTGGCCGGTTTCGGCGCGGGCCTGTTCCTGATGGGCGCGATGTACGGGTCGATCCTCGGACAGGCCGAGGACATGCTGAAGGACATCGACCAGCTCCAGGAGGCCCTGGAACGCATCGGCGGCACCGGCATCGCCGAGGCGTTCGCCTCGATGGTGATGGTGGTCGTCGCCGTGGTCGCCGCGGTGTACGTGGTCATGGCCGCGCTGCGGGCCCGCGCCGAGGAGACGGCGGGCCGGGCCGAACCGCTGCTCGCCACCGGACTGTCGCGTGGCCGCTGGGCCGGCAGTCATCTGGCCGTGGCCATGGGCGGCGGCACGCTCGCCCTGCTGGTGGCGGGCCTCGGCTTCGGCATCGCGGGCGCCGCCTCCACGGGCGACGGCGCCCTGGTGCCCAGGCTGGTCGGCGCCGCCCTCGCCTACGCACCCGCCCTGTGGGTCACGGTCGGGGTGGCCGCGGTGCTGTTCGGCTGGCTCCCGCGGGCGAGCGCGGCGGCCTGGATCGTGCCGGTGTACGCCTTCGTCGTCGGCTACCTCGGCCAGATCCTGCGGTTCCCCGGCTGGATGAACAACCTCTCCCCCTTCGGCCACGTCCCCCGGCTCCCCGCGGCCGACCTGGACTGGACCCCGCTGCTGGTGCTGACCCTCATCGCGGCCGGTCTGGTGTGGCTGGGGCTGGCGGGCTTGAGGCGCCGGGACCTGGAGACGAAGTAGGGCCCGGGCCGTGCGGTCAGGCCGTGCGGTCACGCCGTCCGGTCAGACCTCGACGGCCAGCCCCTTCAGGCCCCGGATGACGAAGTTCGGTGTGCGCTCCGGCTCGGCGGTGGGCCGGAGCGTCGGCGCGTGCTCCAGCAGGGCGGTCATGGACGCGGCCAGTTCGATGCGGGCCAGCGGCGCGCCGATGCAGTAGTGGATACCGGCGCTGAACGAGATGTGCGGGTTGTCGCGGCGGGCGAGGTCGAGGCGGTCCGGCGCGGTGAAGACCGCCGGGTCGTGGTTGGCGGAGCCGAAGAGCATCGCCACCTCCGCGCCCCGCGGGATCGTCGTCCCGTCGATCTCGATCTCGTCCAGCACCCAGCGTTCGAAGAGCTGGAGCGGGGTGTCGTAGCGCATCAGCTCCTCCACGGCGGTCGGGACCAGGGAGTGGTCCGCGCGCAGGGCGGCGAGCTGGGCCGGGTCGCGGAACAGCGCCCACCAGCCGTTGACCGTGGTGTTCACCGTGGCCTCGTGACCGGCGTTCAGCAGCAGGGCGCAGGTGGAGACCATCTCCTGCTCGGTGAGGCGGTCGTCCTCGTCGTGGGCGGCGATCAGGGCCGAGACCAGATCGTCGCCGGGCGTCTTCCGGCGGGCCGCGATCAGTGTGCGCAGATACTCCGAGAACTCGAGCGACGCGCGCACCGCCCGGGCCGCCGTCTCCTCGGACGGGTTCAGCTCGTACATCCCGCAGATGTCCGCCGACCAGGGCCGCAGCGGGGCGCGGTCGGACTCCGGGATGCCCAGCATCTCGGCGATCACGGCGACCGGCAGCGGTTCGGCGACGTCGGTCAGCAGGTCACCGCCGCCGGCCGCGACGAGATCGCCGACCAGCTCGTCGGCGAGGGAGCGGACGTACGGCTTCAGCCGCTCCACCGTCCGGGGCGTGAACGCCTTCGACACCAGGCGCCGGATGCGGGTGTGGTCCGGCGGCTCCAGGTCGAGCATCCCGTGGTCGTTGAGCGTGTGGAAGGGCTCGTGCTCCGGGGGCGGCGGGGTGCGGCCGAACTCCTCGTGCGTGAACCGGTGCACGTAGGTCCGGCCCAGGCGGCGGTCGCGCAGCAGCGCCGAGACGTCCGCGTGGTGCGGCACCAGCCACTGGTCGCTCGGCTCGTAGTAGAGCACGCGGCCCCGTGCCCGCAGCTCGGCGTAGGCGGGGTACGGGTCGGCGACGAACGCCGGGTCCCACGGGTCGAAGCTGTCGAAGACTGCCATGGACGGACGCTAGCCGGTGACGTCCCCGCTGAACAGGGGGGTGAGCGGGGACGGGACGCCGGCCCGCCGGGGGGGGCACGCGGAGCCGCTCCGAGCGCCGCGTCAGGCCCCTCCCTGCGGTCTCCTCACCCCGGCGTCACCAGCCGCGCCTCGTACGCGAACACCGCCGCCTGCGTACGGTCGCGCAGGCCGAGCTTCACCAGGATGCGACTGACGTGGGTCTTGATCGTCGACTCGGCGACCACCAGGCGCCCGGCGATCTCCGCGTTCGACAGGCCCTGCGCGATCAGCACCAGCACCTCCGTCTCCCGCTCGGTCAGATCGCCGTAGGCCGCCTGCGCCTGGGGCATCAGACGCGGGCCGTCGGACAGCTTCGAGAACTCGGTGATCAGACGTCGGGTGATCGAGGGGGCGAGCAGGGCCTCACCGGCGGCCACCACCCGGACGCCGTCGGCGAGCTGCCGGGCCGAGGCGTCCTTGAGCAGGAAGCCGGAGGCGCCCGCCCGCAGCGCCTGGTACACGTACTCGTCGAGGTCGAAGGTGGTGAGGACGAGCACCTTCGCCGTCCCGTCGGCGGCGACGATCTCCCGGGTCGCCTCGATACCGTTCAGCTCCGGCATGCGGATGTCCATCAGGACGACGTCGGGGCCGAGTTCGCGGACCTTGGCCACGGCCTCCCGGCCGTTGACCGCCTCACCGACGACCTCGATGTCCGGCATCGCGTTGAGCAGCACCGAGAAGCCCTCACGCACCATCATCTGGTCGTCGGCGATCAGTACGCGGATCGTGCGGTCGGTCATGCGTCACCCTCGCTCGGCGCGGTGACCGGCAGGAACACCGCGACCTCGTATCCCCCGTCGTCGGTGGGGCCGGCCGTCATCTCGCCGTTCAGCATCGACACCCGCTCGCGCATGCCGGTGATGCCGTGCCCGGCGCCGGGCGAGGGCTTCACCAGCGAGGGCTCGGGCATCGGCCCGTTGACGATTCTCAGGCCCAGTCCGCCCAGGACGTAGGAGACCTCGACGCGGGCCGTGGCGCCGGGCGCGTGCCGCAGGCTGTTGCTCAGCGCCTCCTGCACGATCCGGTACGCCGACAGCTCCACCCCCGGGGGCAGCTCGCGCACCGCGCCGGTCACCGCCTTGTCCACGCTCAGTCCGGCGTCGCGCACATTGCCGAGCAGGGCGTCCAGGTCGGCGAGGGTGGGCTGGGGGGCGTCCGGTGCCTCGTAGTCCTCGGCGCGGACGACGCCGAGGACGCGGCGCAGCTCGGTGAGGGCCGCCACCGCGTTCTCCCGGATGGTGGCGAAGGCGCGCTCCAGCTCCGGCGGCGGATTCTCCACCCGGTAGGGGGCGGCCTCGGCCTGGATGGCGACCACCGACATGTGGTGGGCGACCACATCGTGCAGCTCGCGGGCGATGGTGGTGCGCTCCTCCAGCAGGGTGCGCCGGGACCGCTCGTGCGCGGTGACCGTCTGCTGCGCGGTCACCTGCCGCCGGGCGTCGCGGCGGATGTGCCAGACGGAGACCACCAGCAGGGCGAGCGCGGCGAGGGTCAGCAGCGGCGCCGAGTTGGTGCTGAAGTGGCCGCCGCCGAACAGGGTCTCCGTGACGAAGGCGTAGGCCGCGGTCAGCGCCCACATCCACGCGGCCGTGCGGGGGCGGGTGCGTATCGCCACGAGGACCAGCACCGTCAGGTGGCACATGAAGGCGCCGGGCAGCCACGGCCAGTCGCCGAAGCTGCTGCCGAGGAACCCGGTCAGCGGGGTCGCCGCCATCGACATCCAGAAGGCACCGACCGGGCGGACCAGCGTGGCCAGCACCGGCAGGGCGCACGCGAGGCCGCTCAGCATGGCGAGGAGGCCCTCGCTCTGGCCGTTGGCCACCGAGCCGCCCCAGAAGCAGAGCAGCGCGGCGAAGCCCACCACCGCGTACGGGATGCGGGTCGCGTACTGCCGGAGCCGGGCCGGGAGACGACGCGTCACCGGGCCGTCCGGGGACACGCGGGGCAGGGGGCGGTAGGCGAACGCGTCGTGGAACAGGTCCTCGCGCAGGCCGCGCAGGGCGTCCATGGCCAGCCGGTACTCGGGGCTGCGGGACCCGCTTCCGTCTCCGGAGGGCACGGTCCGCGTCTGGGTCGTCTCGGTCACGTTGTCACGGTAGGCGCCGGCGGGGTGCCCGGTCGTCACCAGTGAGAGGGGTCCTTCGGCATCCGCCTCAGGTACTACATGGACGACGGACGAGACCGTGCCGGGGCGGCCGACCGAGGGCGCCCGGCCGAGGGTGGCCGGCCGAGGGTGGCCGGCCGAGGGTGGCCGCCCCTGGACGGTCGGCCCAGGGCGCCCTCACCGGACGATCGGCCCAGGACGCCCGCGCCGGACGCCGGCACCGGGTCAGTAACCCGACGGGCGGACCAGGCCGCACTCGTACGCGTACACCGCCGCCTGCGTGCGGTCGCGCAGGCCGAGCTTCACCAGGATGCGGCCCACGTGGGTCTTCACCGTCTGCTCGGCGACCACCAGGCGCCCGGCGATCTCCGCGTTCGACAGCCCCTGGGCGATCAGGGCGAGCACTTCCGTCTCCCGCTCGGTCAGGTCGCCGACGCGTTCCTTCAGCGGGGTGCGCGGTCTGTCCCGCATCCGGGAGAACTCGGTGATCAGCCGCCGGGTCACTCCGGGGGCCAGCAGCGCGTCCCCGGCCGCCACCACCCGGACCGCCTCGGCGAGTTGGTCGGCGGAGGCGTCCTTGAGCAGGAACCCGGAGGCACCGGCGACCAGCGCCTCGTACACGTACTCGTCGAGGTCGAAGGTGGTCAGCACCAGCACCCTGATGTCCGGGCTCGCCCCGACGATGCGGCGGGTGGCCTCGATCCCGCCCAGCTCCGGCATGCGGATGTCCATGAGGACCACGTCCGGGGAGAGTTCGGCGACCTTGGACACCGCGTCCAGGCCGTCCACCGCCTGCCCGATCACCTCGATGTCGGACTGGGTGTTGAGCAGCACGGTGAATCCCTGCCGGACCATCTGCTGGTCGTCGGCGATCACCACGCGGATCACACCGGGGCTGCCGCTCGTCATGCGCTGCCGTCCTTCGGGTAGTAGTGGATGTTCGGGTCGTCGGGGGGCGGCTGGTCGGTGCCGTCCGCGGGCAGGAAGGCGGAGACCTGGTAGCCGCCGTCCGGCAGCGAGTGCGCCGTCAGGGTGCCGCCGAGCATCGCCACCCGCTCCCGCATGCCGAGCAGTCCGTGACCGGCCCCCTGCGACGGCGAGGCGCGCCGCACCGGCGACGAGTTGACGACCTCCACCCGCACTCCGGTCGGCAGGTGGGTGAGGTGGACCCAGGCGCGGGCGCCCGGCGCGTGCCGCAGCACATTGCTCAGCGCCTCCTGCACGATCCGGTACGCCGACAGCTCCACGCCCGGTGGCAGCGCCCGGCGAATACCGCTGACCTCGACGCTCACCGTCAGGCCCGCCGCCCTGGTGTTCTCCACCAGCGCGTCGACCCGGTCGAGGGTCGGCTGCGGGGCGTGCGGCGCGGTGCCCGCGCCGGGCTTGCCGGGCGCGTCGAGCGGCGCGCCCGTCTCCGGGTCCTCGGACCGCAGCACGCCCAGGACCCGGCGCAGCTCGGTGAGTGCCTCCAGCGCGTTCTCCCGGATGCCCGCGAGATTCTCCTTCAGCTCGTCCGGCGGGTCCTGGACGAGGTGCGGGGCGACCTGCGCCTGGATGGAGATCACGGACATGTGGTGGGCGACCACGTCGTGCAGCTCGCGCGCGATGCGGCTGCGCTCCTCCAGCACGGTGCGGCGGGCCCGCTCCTCGGCGGTGAGCGACGTCTGCTGCACCAGCTCGGCACGCGCCTCGCGTCGGCCGCGCAGGGCGGTGCCGAGGACGACGACGACCGCGAACAGGATGACGGCGAGCTGCCCGGTCGGCTGGTAGTTCGAAGCGCCCACCACCCCCTGGACCAGGTAGGTGGCGAGCGCGGTCAGGCCCAGCGCCTCCATGGACACCCGGGTGCGGACCCGCAGGGAGAGCAGCAGCAGGACGAACATGTGGCCGATGATCCCGGCGGCCGGCCAGGGCCAGGTGAACTTCGCACCGTCCACGATCATCTCGGCCCGCACCGCGAAGGCGCCCACCAGCATGGCGGCCAGCGACAGCCACCACGACGCGACCGGCCGCCACAGCGCGCCCACCATCGCGCCGGCCTGGGAGAGGGCGATCACGAAACCCAGTCCCGGCTCGACCCCGCCGTTGTCACTGAGCTGGGCGGCGTCCCCGAGCAGCACGCCGAGCGCGGCCAGACAGACCACTCCGTGCGGGAACCAGCGCAGCCACACCGACGGCGGCAGCGGGTCCGCCCGCCAGGTCCACAGGTCGTCGTGGAGCACCGTCAGCAGGCGCCCGATCCGGCCCGTGCCCCGCGGCCGGCTCCCCCTTCGTCTCACCTGGCCCACCCTAGACATGACGAGGACCCTCCGTCGCGGCCGATTCCGATGGGCGGTGCGTGCGGACGACCCGGCCGCGACGCCGCCCGCCGCCGCGCTCGCAGGCGCGGAAGGCGGCCCAGCAGCCCGCCAGGGCGAGCGTGAACAGCGGGAGCCACATGAGCCGCGCGGCGACCCAGCCCAGGCCGTCGGGAAGGGTGTGCAGGCCGGGGAGCCGGCCCGCGAGGAGGCCGGTGGCCGTGGTCGCCATCAGTGCCGTCTGGTGCCAGAGGAAGATCGTCATCGCGGAGAGGTTGACCAGCGCGACCGCGGCCCACACCACGGGCCCGCGCATCGCCCGGCGCAGCCGCTCGCGCAGCAGCAGGGCGAGACCGCACTGGGCCAGGCCGAAGGTGACGGCGGCCAGCGTCGGCGGGTTCAGATTCGACACCTCGGCACCCGGAACGCCGACCATCGACGCCGGGTAGCCCGCCCAGGCGACGAGCGCCGAGGTCGCCGCCGCGCCGCCGACGAGCAGGAGCCGGCCGGCGCGGCGGTGGTCCAGCTCGCCGCGGGTCCAGGCGGCTCCGAGGGTGTAGGGGACCAGCCAGCCGGCGGCCAGGTTGACCCAGCCGAGCCAGGCGGGGGCGCCGAGCCCGAAGCGCAGCAGATCCACGTGGAGGACGACGGCCAGGGGCCACAGGGGGTGCAGCCGGGCCAGGAGCGGGGTCGCCGCGGTCAGCGCGGCGAAGACCAGGAGGAACCACAGCGGAGACAGCGCCAGCTTCACCAGGGTGTGGACGGTCCCGAACTCCGCCCCCGTCAGGAGCAGCAGTCCCGCCGTCACCGTCCACAGGGTGAGGACGGCCGCGACCGGGCGGAAGAGCCGGGCCAGGCGGGCGCCGAGCCAGCGGCCGTAGGACACGCCCCGGGCGCGGGCCGACTCATAGCCCCGGGTGGCCACATGGCCGCCCACCAGGAAGAAGACGGCGAGCGTCTGGAAGACCCAGGAGACCGGGGCCAGCCAGGGCATCTCCCCCAGCGGGCTGGCCGCGCGCAGGCTCGCGCCGTCGGCGACCAGAGCCGTGACGAGCCAGTGCCCGAGGACCACGCCGAGGACGGCGAGGGCGCGCAGGGCGTCCACGGCCCGGTCCCGCTCCGCGGGGGTGGCGGCGTCGATGCGCTCGGCGGTGCGACGGAGGGCTCGGGGGATGCGCGCGACGCCGGAGGAGGCGTCCCGTCGCGGTGCGTGTGGTGATGCCGGTGGCGGGGTGATCGTGGTCCGTGGTGCCCGTATCAGGTCAGTCATGCGTCACCTCCGCGGTCTCGCCCAGGGCGATCCGGGCCAGATTCGTCAGGGAGAGGGAGCCGGGGTCGAAGTAGTCGCTGTGGCCGCCGTCGCCGGCCGCGAAGACCCGGGCCCCGAAGTCCGGGGAGAGCGGGTCGGTGCCGAAACCGACGGTGGTGCCGAAGAGATCCGCGCTCAGGTGCGGGACGTGCTCGACCCAGTCCTCGGCACCGCGTGCCGCCCATATCCGGGCCGACGGGCGCAGCGCCGCGGCGGAGTCGGCGCCGGTGCCGGGGCTGCCGACCAGGGCGATGTCGGCGACGTCGAGACCGGCGGCGGCGCGGGCGCAGACCACCGAGCCGTAGGAGTGGCAGAGGAGGGAGAGACGGGCGTCGGGGCCGGTGATCCGGCGCAGGTCGGCGACCAGGGAGCGCAGCCTCGGGGCGGCGTCGTCGGCACGGTCGGTCGTGACGACCGCGCCGCTGACGGTGTCCGGCGTCTCGTACCCCAGCCAGGCCACGACCGCCGTGCCGGTGCCGGCGGGAGCCCCTGCGGCGAGCTGCCGGTGCAGGGCGAGGGCGGCGGCGCGGAATCTGCCGTAGGTGTCGAGGCTGGTGTCGGAGCCCGGGACGAGGACGGCGACGCGGTCGGCGCGGGCGAGGTCGCCGAAGACCTCCGTGGCCAGCCCGGCACCCCGGCCGTCGAAGGCGAGCAGCCGCCGGGACGGGTCGGCCAGCGCGCGGTCGGCCGCCGCGCGGTGGTGGTCGCCGTGGGCGGCGGCCATCCGGGACGCCTCGGCGGCATTGGCCCGGTGGGCGGAGTAGGTCTGCTCCAGCGTGCCGGCCGTCGGGGCCGCGAGCGCGGCGGGCGGCGGGGCGGGGATCTCGGGGCGGGCGGCACCGGACAGCGGGAGGACCACGGCACCGCAGATGAACGCGGCGAGGACGGTGCGGCGCCACCTGCTCGCGCGCCGCCGCCAACGGACCCTCGTCCCGGGCTCCATGGCCCCTCCCCTCCAGCGCGCCCGTCCATCGGGCGCCTCTGCAAGGGAAGTTATGAATCGTCGCGGGTAACCCGCGTCCCGCTCCGGAGCTCACCTGTCGGGTAGCTCTCAGGTACTACGGGTACGCCCCGGGACCCGGATCGACGGTCCGCCTCGACCCACCGGCCCACGAGACCGACCCACCAGGCCGGTTCACCAGACCGGCCCACCAGGCCAGCTCGCCAGACCGACTAACCGGGCCGACCCACCAGGCCGGCCCACCAAACCGACTCACCAGGCCAACTGCGCGATCTCCTCCGCCACCACCGCGCACGCGTCCGCCGCCGGATCGATCAGCGGGAAGTGGCCGACGTCCTCCAGCAGCGTCAGGCCCACCACTTCACCGGCCTTCGCCGCCGCGTCGGCGTACGCCTCGGCGACCGCCTGCGGGACGTCCACGTCGGCGCGCCCCTGGACGAGGGTCGTCGCGATACCGGTGGGCAGCAGCAGGGCGGGGTCGACATAGGGCCGCCGCTCCTCGAAGTGCTCCTCGCCGCCGAGCAGTTCGAGCGCGGCGCCGCCGCACACACGCAGCTCCCGGGCGACCTCGAGGTCGGCGATCGGCGCGAGGGCGACCACTCCGCGCAGGGGCGCCGGACGGTCCAGGCGCCAGGCGGCGTCGGCGGGCAGCAGGTGCCGAGCCGCCGCCCACAGGGCGAGATGGCCGCCCGCGGAGTGGCCGGTGAGCACCGTCCGCCGCGGGTCCGCCCCCGGGAGGTGCCGTCGTACGAGCGCGGGCAGCGCGTCGAGCGCGGCGGCCACGTCGGCGAAGGTGTCGGGCCAGCGCCCGGCGACCGGTCCGCCCCCGCCGCTGCCGCCGGTTCCCTCCTGCGCCCCGCGCCGGTACTCCACGCTCGCCACGGCGAACCCCCGGTGGGCCAGGAAGTCCGCGAACGGGCTGACGTGGCGACGGTCGTACGGCGCCCGCCACGACCCTCCGTGCAGCACCACCACCACGGGGACGGGACCCCCCGGGCCCCCGGCCCCCCGCGGCGCGTAGAAGTCGATCACCTGGTCGGGGTGGTCGCCGTACCCCGCGGTGGCGTCGGGGTCGACCGCCGGATGCGAGAGGGCCGATGTCTCCTCCGCGGCGGCCCGCCCGGCAGCGGTGCCCGGTTCTGCGGCGGCGTCCGGCATGCTCCAACCTCTCAGCGACGACACGGTGTTGGCGGACCGGGGATGGGGATTCGGCCGTTGGCGGGACGGTATCAGGCCGGTGACGTGCGCGAACACGGGGATGTGACGCTGGGTGAAGGAGAAACCGGTGCGGCGGGACCGGCCCTCGGCCACCCGGGACCGGCCCTGGGCCACCCACGGGACCAGCCCTGAGCCACCCGCGGAACCGGCCCTGAGCCACCCGGCACCGACCCCCGAGCCGCCCGGCACCTACCCCACGAACTCGGGCTGCTCGTACGGCGTCCACCAGGACGTCAGCCCCCACACCCCGAGCCCCAGCGCGGCCACCGCCACGAGCGCCGCCGCCCAGGCCCGGCCGCCCAGCAGACGCAGCCCCAGCAGCCACGCGAGGGCCGGCACCAGCGCGCCCCCGAAGGCGACCAGCGGCAGGTCGACGAAGAGCACGCTCAGGTCGCGGTGCTGCTGCTCGAAGCCGCCGGTCACGCTGACGCGGGCGTTCGGCGCCCAGGCGAGCAGCGCCGCCGGGGCGCCGACCACGCCGGCGGCCAGGCATCCGGCGCAGCCACGGGTCCGGTGATCCACATCGTCCATGCCCGCGTTCACGCGCCGGAGGCCGCCGGCGGTTCCTCAGCCGGCCTCGCCCAGGGTCCGCGCCAGCACCCGCGCCGCCCGCTCCACGTCCGCGAACCCGACGTACAGCGGGGTGAAGCCGAAGCGCAGGACGTCGGGCGCCCGGAAGTCCCCGACCACCCCGCGCTCGATCAGCCGCTTCATCACGTCCCCCGCGTCGTCGCAGCGCAGCGCCACCTGGCTGCCCCGCTCGGCGTGCGCCACCGGGGTCACCGACTCCACCCGGCCGTCCGGCACGTACTCCGCCACGCAGCGCAGGAAGAAGTCCGTCAGCGCGAGGGACTTCGCCCGCACCGCCTCCACCGAGACCGCGTCCTCGTCCCACACGTCCAGCGCCGCCTCCAGGGCGAGCAGGGAGAGGATGTCCGGCGTGCCGACCCGGCCGCGCGGCGCGCCGGACGCCGGCTCGTACCCCGGCCGCATGCCGAAGGGCTCGGCGTGCGAGTTCCAGCCCGGCAGCGGGGAGTCGAAACGCGGCTGGAGGTCGCGGCGCACGTACAGGTACGCGGGCGAGCCGGGGCCGCCGTTGAGGTACTTGTAGGTGCAGCCGACCGCCAGGTCCACGCCGTGCTCGTCCAGCCCGACCGGCAGGGCGCCCGCGCTGTGGCACAGGTCCCAGACGGCGTAGGCGCCCGCCGCGTGCACGGCGGCCGTGAGCCCGGGCAGGTCGTGCAGCCGTCCGGTGCGGTAGTCGACGTGGTTGAGGAGGACGGCGGCCGTGCGCTCCCCCAGTGCCGACGGCACCTCGGCCGGGGCGACCGGCCGCAGGGCGCACCCCGTCATCCGGGCCGCCGACTCGGCGATGTACCCGTCCGTCGGGAAGGTGGTGGCGTCCACGAGGATCTCGTCCCGCCCGGGACCGCCCGCCCCGTCCTCCGCCGCCATCCGCACCGCGGCCACCAGTGCCTTGAAGACGTTCACGCTCGTCGAGTCGCCCACGACGATCTGCCCGGCCGCCGCTCCCACCAGCGGGGCGATGCGGTCGCCGATCCGCTCGGGCGCGGTCCACCAGCCGCTCTCCTCCCAGGACCGGATGCGCAGCTCGCCCCACTGCCGGCGGACGACGTCCTGCACCCGCCCGGGGACGTGCGCCGGGAGGGCGCCCAGCGAGTTCCCGTCCAGGTAGACCACGTCGTCGAGGACGAAGCGTCCGCGCAGCGCCGCCAGCCCGTCCGCCGCGTCCAGTTCCTCCGCGGCACTCTTCAGTTCAGACATACGATCGCGCCGTCCACAGCTCGGGGAACACGTTGCCGCGGGCCCGCTTCTCCAGCCAGGCCACGCCGGCGGAGCCGCCCGTGCCCGTCTTCGAGCCCATCGCGCGGCGGGTGGCGACCAGATGGTCGTTGCGCCAGCGCCACACCAGCTCGGCGACGTCGGTGAGGGCCTCGCCGAGGCGGGCCAGGTCGCCGTTCTGGTCACCGGAGTAGACGGCCGTCCAGGCGGCCTCCACCTCGGGCGCCGGCTCGTACTTCCGGGTGACGTCGCGCTGGAGCACGGCGTCCGGGATGTCGTAGCCGCGCCGGGCGAGCAGCCGGACCACCTCGTCGTACAGGCTCGGCTCGTGCAGCGCCTTCTCCAGCTCGGCGTGGACGCGCGGGGAGCCGCGGTGCGGGACGAGCATGGACGCGGACTTGTCACCGAGCAGGAACTCCAGGCGGCGGTACATCGCCGACTGGAAGCCGGAGCCCTCGCCGAGGGCGCCGCGGTAGGAGTTGAACTGGGCGGGCGTGAGGCCCGCGAGCGGCGTCCAGGAGGCGTTCAGCGCCTCCAGCTCCCGCACGGAACGCTTCAGCGCGTCCCTCGCCACGTCGGTCCGGTCCTCGCGCAGGGCACGGGCCGCGGTCTCCCACTCGTGGACGATGACGGTGAACCACAGCTCCATGACCTGGGTCGTGACCAGGAAGACCATCTCTCCGGGATCGTCGGAGAGGGTGTGCTGGAGATGGGTGAGCACGTCCGCCTTGACATAGTCCTCGTACGGCGTACTGCCCGCGAAGTCGAGATTCGGGGCGTCGTGGGACATTTCTGTCTCCTGATGGCACTCCGGGTAGCGGTCCGCCCTGCCGTTACCGGCACGGGGCCCCGGTCCCCACTCGGCATCCTCCGCAATGGTCGCAGGAAACCGCAAGGCCCGCCCGCGCACGGCGGACGGGCCGGGGTACATACGGGACGTACCGGATCTCAGCCCAGCACCTCGGCCGCCTCCGGCGAGGAGTCCTTCAGGAACTGGCTGCAGCGCTCGTACTCCTCCTTCTCGCCGATCGCCTGGGCGGCGCGGGCGAGGGCGTGCAGGGCGCGCAGGAAGCCGCGGTTCGGCTCGTGCTCCCACGGCACCGGGCCGTGGCCCTTCCAGCCGTTGCGGCGCAGGGCGTCCAGGCCGCGGTGGTAGCCGGTGCGGGCGTACGCGTACGACTCCACGACGCTGCCCCGCTCGAACGCCTCGTCGGCCAGCCGGGCCCAGGCCAGCGAGGACGTCGGGTACTTGGCCGCGACGTCGGCGGCGGAGGTCCCGCCGGCCAGCAGCTCGCGCGGGCCCGGGTCGTCGGGGAGGTGGGTCGGGGGCGGTCCCCCGAGGAGGTTCTCGTGAATGGCCATGGCACAAGTCTGCGGCATGGGCCCCGGTACGCCTGCGGCACGGGCCCGGGTACACCGGCGGCATGGGCCCCGGTACGCCGGAGCGGGTCACGCGCCTTCCCGGTCGGGAACGTCCCGCTCCCCCTCCAGCGGGGGCACCGCCACCGAGCCGTGCGTGCGGCACTGGGGCCTGCGGCAGTCCGGGGCCGGGCGGCGCACGGTGGTGACGGCGACGAGGGACCCCGCCACCAGCACGCCCGCGCAGATCAGCATGGCCGGACCGAACGCGGCGTCGAACGCCTCCGGACTCCGGTACGCCTCCTCCCCCATGCCCGTGAGCAGCGGCAGCGCGGCCACCGCGACGAGCCCGGCCGCGCGGGCCGCCGCGTTGTTGATCCCGCTGGCCAGCCCCGCGCGGGCGGTGTCCACGGACGCCAGCACGGTCGCCGTCAGCGGCGCCACCAGCGTGACCATGCCCAGGCCCAGCACCAGCAGCGCCGGCAGCACGTCGGCCGTGTACGAGGCGCCCGGCCCGACCCGCAGCATCAGCAGCATCCCGGCCGCGCACAGCAGCGGGCCGACGCTGAGCTGGAGACGCGGGCCGATGCGCTCGCCGAGGTCGCCCGAGCGCGCGGACAGCAGCAGCATCAGCACGGTGGTCGGCAGCAGCGCCGTACCGGCGGCCAGGGCCGACCAGCCGACGACGACCTGGAACTGGAGGGCGGCCAGGAAGAAGAAGCCGCCGAAGGCCGCGTAGACGCACAGGGTGACCAGGTTGACCGCGGTGAACTGGCGGGAGGCGAAGATGTCCGGCGGCATCATCGGATCGGGCCGGCGCCGCTCGACGACGACGAAGGCCACCGCCGCGGCCACCCCGGCCACGGCACCGGCCGCCACCGTCCAGGACGCCGTGCGCGCCTCGATCAGCGCGTACGTGAGCAGCCCGAGGGCCGCCGCGCCGAGGACGGCGCCGAGCACGTCGAAGCGGCCGTGGGCGCGCTCGTCCGACGACTCGGGAACGTGGCGCACGGCGACCGGCGCGCAGAGCAGGGCCAGCGGCACGTTGAGGAGGAAGACCCAGCGCCAGCCCGGCCCGTCCACCAGCCAGCCCCCGACGAACGGCCCCACCGCCGCGCCCACTCCCCCGAGCCCCGACCACAGGCCCACCGCCCGGCCCCGGTCGTCCGGATGGAAGGACGCCTGGATGAGGGCCAGCGACCCGGGCGTGAGCAGGGCTCCCCCGATGCCCTGGAGGGCGCGGGCGGCGATCAGGACGCCGGCGTTCGGAGCTAGCCCGCACAGCAGGGACGCGGCGGCGAACCAGAACACGCCGAGCACGAAGATCCGGCGCCGCCCGAAGCGGTCGCCGAGCGCGCCGCCGAGGAGGATCAGACCGGCCAGCGTGACCATGTAGGCGTTGACGGTCCACTGGAGGGCGGCGAGGTCCGTGTCGAGGTCGCGGCCGATGCGGGGCAGCGCGACGTTGACGACGGTCGAGTCCAGCAGGGCCATGCCGGAGCCGAGGACGGTGGTCAGCAGGATCCACTTGCCTCGCGGCGAGGCCAGCCGGACGTCGGGCATGTCCCAGGTATACAGCGAGCCCGGCGCTCAGGGCGCCGGGCTCGTGCGTACGGCCGAATCGGCCGGCCGTGCCGACCGGACGGGGCCGGCTGTGCGGTGCAGGCCGGAGGGGCCGGCCACAGGGGGCCGGCCGGCCGGGTGTTACTTGATCTTCTGGCCCGCCGAGCGCAGGTGGCCGCAGGCCTCCACGACGCGCGCGGCCATGCCGGCCTCGGCCAGCTTGCCCCAGGTGCGCGGGTCGTAGGTCTTCTTGTTGCCGACCTCGCCGTCGACCTTCAGGACGCCGTCGTAGTTGCGGAACATGTGGTCGGCTACCGGACGCGTGAAGGCGTACTGGGTGTCGGTGTCGATGTTCATCTTGACCACGCCGTTCTCCAGCGCGGTCGCGATCTCCTCGGCCGTGGAGCCGGAGCCGCCGTGGAAGACGAAGTTGAACGGCTTGCTGCCGGCCGGCTGGCCGTACTTCGAGGCGACGCCCTCGTTCAGCTCCTTGAGCAGTTCGGGGCGGAGCACGACGTTGCCCGGCTTGTACACGCCGTGCACGTTGCCGAAGGAGGCGGCGAGCAGGTAGCGACCCTTCTCGCCCAGGCCCAGGGCCTCGACGGTGCGGACCGCGTCGTCGACCGTGGTGTAGAGGGAGTCGTTGATCTCGTGGGAGACGCCGTCCTCCTCACCGCCGGTCGGGGTGATCTCGACCTCCAGGATGATCCTGGCGGCGCGGGCGCGCTCCAGCAGCTCCTGGGCGATGGCGAGGTTGTCGGAGAGGGTCTCGGCGGAGCCGTCCCACATGTGCGACTGGAAGAGCGGGTTCCGGCCGGCCTTGACGCGCTCCTCGGAGACCGCGAGCAGCGGACGCACGTACCCGTCGAGCTTGTCCTTCGGGCAGTGGTCGGTGTGCAGGGCGACGGTCACGTCGTACTTCTCGGCGACGATGTGCGCGAACTCGGCGAGCGCGACGGCGCCGGTCACCATGTCCTTGTTGTGCTGGCCGCCCAGGAACTCGGCGCCGCCGGTGGAGATCTGGACGATGCCGTCGCTCTCCGCCTCCGCGAAACCGCGCAGGGCCGCGTGCAGCGTCTGGGAGGAGGTCACGTTGATGGCCGGGTAGGCGAACTTTCCTGCCTTCGCCCGGTCCAGCATCTCGTTGTAGACCTCGGGAGTTGCGATGGGCATCTGTCCGCTCCTTGTATGTGCGGGTGGGCGTGGTACGTGCTTAGGCCCTGACCTAGACCATGGGGGGCGACGTCATCGTCGGCCCCATCCTTCCAGACGAACCGGGATACTCCGAGTGGACGTCCGTCCCCCGGACCTCCCCCGTCCGGGCGGGGCCTCAGTCCAGGCCCAGCTCGTCCTTGTCGTACGCGTAGCGGTACGGCACCCCCGCGCCCTGCTCGATCTTCTCGGCGGCGCCCGTCGCCCGGTCGACGATCGTGGCCACGGCGACGACCTCGGCACCGGCCTCGCGCACGGCCTCGACGGCGGTGAGCGGGGAGCCGCCGGTGGTCGAGGTGTCCTCGACGACCAGGACGCGGCGGCCCTCGATGTCCGGGCCCTCGACGCGGCGCTGCAGCCCGTGCGCCTTGGCGGCCTTGCGGACGACGAACGCGTCCAGCTTCCGGCCGCGCGCGGCGGCGGCGTGCAGCATGCTCGCGGCGACCGGGTCGGCGCCCATGGTCAGCCCGCCCACCGCGTCGAACTCCAGGTCGGCCGTCAGGTCCAGCAGCACCTGCCCGACCAGCGGCGCGGCCTCGCCGTCCAGGGTGATGCGGCGCAGGTCCACGTAGTAGTCGGCCTCGAGACCCGAGGAGAGGGTCACCTTGCCGTGCACCACGGCCTTGTCCTTGATCTGCTGCAGCAGCGCCGCGCGTACGTCCGTCATGCCCCCCAGCTTAGAGGCGGGTCCAGCGCCAGGTCGTCGTGGCCTCCAGCGGCTCCAGGGGCGTGACCAGGCGCGGGAGGGTGTTCAGGCCGTCGGGCGGCCCGGTCTGCGGCTCCACGCAGACGGCGGCCTCCTGCTCGTCGTAGACGACGACCCACTCCTCCCGGCTGGTCACCTTCAGCTCCAGGCGCTCCGGCCAGGTGAGGGTGACGTCGACGCCGTCCGGCATGCCGAAGCAGTCGTCCCAGGGGCCCGGCTTCGGGTCGATCCGGTTGCCGGTGGGCAGGTGGTCGTCGCCGCGCTCCTCCTGCCAGGCGGGGTCGAAGGCGATCTCCACGGCGGTGCCGTCGAGGGTGCGGTTGAACCAGGGGTGCCAGCCGATCTGCGCCGGGAAGGACGACTCGTACGTCTCGACGGACATCGTCAGCGTCAGCGCGTCCCCGGTCAGCGCGATCACCTGGGTGACGCGGCCGGAGTAGGGCCACGGGTCGGTGAGGTCGTAGGTGAGGACGGCCTCGTCGGCGGTGGCCCGGGCGGTGCGCCAGGCGGCGTCGCGGGCGGTGCCGTGGATGGCGTGCGGCGGGGAGTTGAGCGGCATCCGGTGGACGACGGCGCCGTCCCGGAAACGGCCCTCGCGGATGCGGCCGCACCAGGGCACCATCGGGAAGCAGCCGTAGCGCTCGCCCTGGCGGAGCAGTTCCGTGCCGCCGACGCGCAGCCCGCCGATGCGGCCGCCGTTGCCCGGCAGCACGGTCGCCTCCGCGTCACCCGCGGTCAGCGTGATGGGTTCGTTGCTCACGCCATGACCCTACTGGGACGATCAAGGGCGCGCCGGTGCGGTGGCGGCACGGCGTACGGCGGGCGCGCGGTCGCCGTCCCGCTCCGGCTCAGCGGCGCCTGCGCAGGGCGCGGCCCACGACGATCGCCGACGCCACGACCAGTGCCGCCGCCGGCGCGGCCCAGCGCAGGGGGGCGCCGGCCGCGCCCCCCTGGGGTGCGGGGACGGGGGCGTACCGGCCGCGGGGCGGGGCGTGGTCCACCTCCTCGGCGCTGCGGCCGATCATCGTGCGGCGCGCGTGCGCGGCCTCGGCGGGCGGCTCCGGGAGGTCGGGGACCACCGGGACGTCCGGCTCGCCCGGTGCGCGGGGCTCGTCGCCGGTCCCCTCCTCCTCGTCCGCGAGGGAGGACGGGGGGACCTCGGTGTCGAAGACGGAGACGTGCTCGGCCCCGGGTTCCCGCGCGGGTCCGGTCTCGGACTCCGGCTCGGACTCGGCGCCCGGCTCGGTCTCGGTCTCGGCGCCCGGCCCGGTCTCGGACTCCGGCCCGGTCTCGGACCCCGGCGCGGTCTCGGGCCCTTGCCCGGCCTCCGACCCAGCCCCGGCGCCGGCCCCGGACCCAGCCCCGGGCTCCGCCCCCCGTTCCGCCGCCACGCCCAGGTTCTCCGCGAAGCGGGTCAGCAGCCGGGTCGCCGACGCCGTCACCGCGTCGGCCGGCAGTTCGCTGACGCGGCCGTCCGCCGTGGCGGTCCCGGAGATCACGAGGGTGCAGCCGCCGTCCGCGTCGACCACCCGGAGGGTCAGCGCCAGCGCGACCGTCCCGGTACCGCGCGACTCGGTCGCCTCGCCCTCGACGGCGTACGTGCCGTCGTCCCGGGCGGTCAGGCGCAGCGTGCCGCGGTAGGTGATGGAGTGGCTGCCGACGCGCACCTTCAGCCGCCCCGCGACGGGCTCGGCGCCGGCGTCCTGCTGGAGCCCCGGAACGGCCCGCGCGACCCGGACGGGGTCGGCCAGCACGTCCCCGAGCCGCTCGGCCGGAACCGGAACGAACACCTCATGCTCCATGTCACGGCACCCTACCCAGCGGGCGCCCCGCGCACCCCCCGTCGGCGCGAAGTCGTCCGCCGCCTCAGGCGGCCCCTCCCGCGCTCCCCGGCGTCACCAGTCCCGTCTCGTAGGCCACCACCACCGCCTGGGCCCGGCTGGTCAGGCCCAGCTTGGTCATCGTCCGGTTGAGGTGGGTCTTCACCGTGGCCTCGCTGATGAACAGGCGCTCGGCGGCCTCGGCGTTGCTCAGGCCGCGGGCGACCAGTCTCAGCACCTCGGCCTCGCGGCCGGTCAGCGCCGTCAGTCCGGGCGGTGGACCGGCCTCCGACCGGGCGGGCGCACCCGCGTCCGACGCCCGCGTGAACGCCTCCACCAGCCGCCGGGTGACCGCGGGCGCGAACAGCGCGTCGCCGCCGTGCACCGCGGTGACCGCGGCCAGCAGCCGCTCGGGGCCCGCGTCCTTGAGCAGGAAACCGGAGGCCCCGGCGCGCAGGGCACCGTACACGTACTCGTCGAGGTCGAAGGTGGTCAGGACCAGGACGCGGGGCGCGGGGTCCACCGCCTCGGCGAGGATGCGCTCGGTGGCCTGGATGCCGGTCATGCCGGGCATGCGGATGTCCATCAGGACGACGTCCGGCCGGGTCCGCGCGGCCAGCTCCACCGCCTCGGCCCCGTCGGACGCCTCGCCGACCACCTCCATGCCGGGGGCGGCGCGCAGCAGTGCGGCGAGCCCGCTGCGGACGAGGAACTGGTCGTCGACGACGAGCAGCCTGATCGGTCGTCCCGGCGCCGCGTCCGGCACGCGGTCGGCCGTGGGGTCCGGTTCGGTCATTCGCGGACGGCGTCTCCCCGGCGTGCGGTCTGTACCGGCGTCGGCAGGGTCAGGCGCACGCCGAATCCCCCCTCGCTGCGCGGGCCGACGGCGATCGTCCCGCCGTAGAGCTTGGCCCGCTCCCGCATCCCGATCAAGCCGTGGCCGCCGCGCTCGGGGATTGTGGCCGGATCCACCCCCTCCCGGCCGCCCGTGCCGTGCCCGTCGTCGGTCACCGACACCGTCACCTCCCCCGCGCGGTAGGCGAGTTCCACGGCGGCCCGCGCGCCCGGCGCGTGCTTGAGCACGTTGGTCAGGGCCTCCTGCACCACCCGGTAGACGCAGAGCTGGACGCCGGGCGGCAGCGGACGGGGCGTGCCGGTGATCCGCAGCTCCACGCCGACTCCGCCTCCGCGCACCCGGGCGACCATGTCGTCGAGCTGGTCGAGGCCGGGCGCGGGGGCGCCGTCCGCGCCCTGGACGCCGTCGGCGCGCAGCAGGCCCAGCATGCGGCGCAGTTCGGCCAGGGCCTCGCCGCTGGCGCCCTCGATGGTGTCGAGCGCGTCGCGCGCGGTGCGGGCGTCGGAGTCGAAGACGAAGCGGGCCAGTCCCGCCTGGACGTTGATGACGGCGATGTGGTGGGCGACCACGTCGTGGAGTTCCCGGGCGATGCGCACGCGTTCCCCGGCCACCTCGCGCCGGGCCCGTTCGGCCTGTTCGGCGCGGAGCTGCCGGGTGAGTTCCCCGGTGCGGCGGGCGACGTGGCCGAACCGCCACAGCACCAGCGGGAAACCGACCGCCTGTCCCACCACCGACGCCATCGCCTCGGCGTCGCTGACCACCCCGGCGTAGATCCAGACGCCGGCGAGCAGCGCGGCACAGGCGGCGGCGGTGCGGGTGGGGCGCAGGGAGGCGACGGTGTAGACGGCGAGCATGGGGCCGAAGGAGCCGACCACGGGCCAGTAGCCGAGGGTGACGTAGACCGTCCAGCAGGCGTGGACGGCGAGGCAGACGGTGACGGGGGCCCGGGTGCGCAGGGTCAGCGGGAGGTGCAGCAGGGCGACGAGCGTCCAGGCGAGCGGGTCGAGCGGGGGCCACCCCTGGGCGACGGCCTCGGTGCCGAGCAGTACGGCGACGGTCGTCAGCGCCGCGGCGATCAGGCCGTCGGCCGCCAGGGAGTGCGGACGCATTGCCGCAGGGTAAGTCCACCCGCACGGAGACGGCGTCATCCTTCCGCCGTACCGCGGAAGTTGTAGGAACCGGGCGTCTACCGCGCCGGGTTGGCTCCCGTCTCCACCCGCTGCGGGATTCCGGGCCGGGCGGGACGGCCGTAGGTTCTCGGTGCGAACGATCCGCCGGGGGATGCGGCGGTCCGCCCCGGGCGTGGGGGGAGGGCGGGCCGCCGCACGGCGGCGTTCGCGGGGCGGGGGATGCACCTCGGGGGGATGCACCACGGGGGGATGCACCACGGGGGGATGCCCCTGGGGCGTACGCGCCTCGGGGGGGCGATGCGCCTCGGGGGGGCGATGCGCCTCGGGGGGGGCGATGCGCCTCGGGGGCGCGCGGGGGGATCAGTAGCGCGGGTGCACCAGTGTGGACGGCGGCAGGCCGTCGATCCGGGTGCGGGCGGTGGCGCGCGCGTCCCGCTCCAGGGACCCGGCCGTGACGGTGCGCGGGCGGGGGCCCGCCGGGTCGAGACGGAGCGCTGGGGCACCGCGGGAGGCCAGGAGGAAACCCCAGTCGCGCGGCGCCCGCCCGGTGCCGGCGGCCGTCCGGTCCGGGCCGGGCGCACGGCCGGTGTCCCGGGCGCCGACGCGGTAGGGGACGGTGCGCAGCCCGGCCGCGCGCAGCGTCGCGTCCACCGTCCAGAAGGTCCGGGGCTGCGCGAGGACGGGCCCGGCGTGCACGACGAGCCGCCCTTCGGGGGCGAGCACCCGCCGCAGCAGCCCGTAGAACTCCTGGGAGTAGAACTTGGTACCGGCCGTGACGCCCGGGTCGGGCAGGTCCGAGATCACCACGTCGTACGCGCCGGTGGGCGTCGTGCGCAGCCGGCGGAAGGCGTCGTCCGCGACGACCCGGACGCGGGCGTCGCCGAAGGCGTGCTCGTTCAGCGCGGACAGGCCGGGGTCGTGCCGGGCTAGCCGGGTGAGCCCGGGGTCGGATTCGACGACGTCGACGCGGCGCACGTCCGGGTGGCGCAGCACCTCCCGCAGGGCGAGCCCGTCGCCGCCGCCGAGGATCAGGACGCGGGCGTGCGGGCCGCTCATGGCGGGGTGCACCAGCGCCTCGTGGCGACGCCGCTCGTCGTCGGCGCGGACCCGCAGGCGGCCGTCGAGGAACAGGGCGAGGGGACGGCCGTCGGTGTCACCGGTGAGGATCACCTCCTGCGCGCCGGTCCGGACGGCCACCCGGACGTCCTGGCCGTAGACGGCGTGCCGGGCGGCGCGCTCGAAGTCGTCGGCGAGGACGGTCGCCGTGGCGAGGAGCGCCAGCACGGCGGCGTTGGCGGCCAGCAGCAGCCGGCGGGCCCGGCGGGTCATGTCCCGCCGGAACAGGCCGAGGACCAGGGCGGCGCCGACCACCGCGTTGACGGTGCCGGTGAGCAGCGCGCCCGTCAACTGGCCGAGGAAGGGCAGCAGTACGAAGGGAAAGGCCAGGCCGCCGACGAGCGCGCCGACGTAGTCCGCGGCGAACAGGTCGGCGACCGCGCCGCCCGCGTCCTGCCGGCGGACCCGCTGGATCAGCTCCATCAGCAGCGGCACCTCGGCGCCGATCAGCACCCCGATGGCCAGGGAGAAGGCGACCAGCAGCAGCCGCGGACCGTCGGCCCCCAGGCCGCCCCAGCCGCCGGTCCAGGCGCCGGTCCAGGCGAAGACGGCGTACAGGACCATCGCGCTGGAGCCTCCGACCAGGGCCAGGACGGCCTCGACCGCGCCGAAGCCGGCCGCCGCGAACCGGCGCAGCCGCTTGGCGGCCAGCGAGCCGAGGCCCATGGCGAAGACCATGACGGACAGCACGACGGACGCCTGCGTGACCGAGTCGCCGATCAGGTACGAGGCGAGGGCGACGAGTTCGAGTTCGTACACGAGCCCGCAGGCGGCGCAGACGAACACGCCCGCCAGGACCAGGAACCGCCCGACGCCCGGCCGGACCGGCAGCCGCGCGGCGGTCCCCCGGCCGCCCGGCGGAGGCGTGCCGGAGCCGCCGGAACCGCCGGAACCGCCCCAGGACGGCCGGGAGCCGGGCGGGGCGGGCACGTGCGGTTCGATCACGGGGTGACGTTACGTCACTCCCGCACTGCGCTTCGTCACCCACACGTGTGAAACCAGTGCCCTCCGGGGCGCCACAGGTTTATCCCCGACGCCCGCCCGGCCCGTCGCCGCTCACCCCGGGGTCGGGCTGAGCCGGGCCGCCGGCACCCGCACGCCCACCCGGGTGCGGGTCGCCACCAGTTGTCCGTCCTGCGGGTACGCGTGCCAGGTCCGCCAGTGCACCTGCCCCTCGTGCTGGTGGGCCAGCAGCGCGGTGAAGGCGTGCGGGCTGCCGGGGAAGACCCCGGCCAGGCCGTGCGGATGGTCGGAGACCAGGGCCAGCAGCTCCTGGGCCCGCCCCGCGAAGGAGCCCGGCGTCAGCATCTCCACCCGGGCGGCGAACTCGTACTCCCAGTCGCCCACCCGCTTGGCGACGCCCAGCGGGAGGGGGGTGCTGCTGCCCGGAATGCACGCCACCGTCTCCGAGCAGCTGCCCCGCTCCTCCTCGAGCAGCACTTGGTGGGAGGCGCCCAGCAGTCTCAACTGCAGTTTCGCGCCCGTCAGTTCGAGGTCCAGACTGGCGAGCGCGGGCAGCGGTTCGCGCCCCAGGGCCCAGGCCAGGTCTGCGGCGCGCGTGTCGGTGTAGGCGGTTTTCAGGGTCGTGAGCATGGATCGGCTCCGCAAGCACACAAGGAGAGGAAGGTGTGGGGCCTGCGCATCCCGGTCATGGCCGGGTATGCGGCCCGCTCAGCCCAGTCGGCCGGTCAGGAGGGGGGTCAACAGGTCGTCCGAGGAGCTGCGTTGGTGAGGGAGAGCGAATCATGAACTGTGGCGCCGCCACAGCGTTTTTACCCAACTTCGTGGGGTTTCCATCCCTCAGGGGGCTCCTCAGCTCAACTGTTCAACCAGGGCGTACACCCCGCCCGCGCGGCGCGCGCCGGTGCGTGGGAGCGCCCGCCGGGTGTGTCACCCGGCGGGCGCTCGTGAGAGGGAGAGAAGGCGGGGCCCGGCCCAGGAGCGGGCCCCGTGGCGGGGATGCGGTTCCCCCTGCGGGAGCTCAGCTGCCCCGTGTCAGCTGCCTCCACCGCATCCGCCGCCGCCTCCTCCCCCGCCCCCGCAGGACGACCCGCCTCCGCAGGACGACCCGCCTCCGCAGGACGAGCCGCCACCGCAGGAGTGGCTCGGGTGGTGTCCGCTGGAGGACGAACCACCGTCCCCCGCCCACCAGCTGTTCCCGCCGCCCCCGTCGGACGACCGCGAACCGCGGCTCCGCGTCCGGCGGGCCGGCGAACCGCCGCGCGCTCCGGCCAGCAGTCCGCCGACCACCAGGGCGGCGAACACGATCAGGATGAGGCCGATGACCATGGCGTCACCCTCCTTCCGATGCCGGGCTCGCGCCCGGAAGGTCCCCCGAAGCAACCCCCCGTGGGTGCCTCGCTGTCTGCGCCCGCGACGTTCGAGAAGCGTCGTCGGCGTGAAGCTCTCGTTGCGTGTTCGGGAGATGCCCCTCGCCGCCACGCGCCAAAGCAGAGTTGAGGAAGCTCAGAGCTTCGGCGCAGGATGGCCGCCATGACCTCCACGCCGCCCCCGGGCTCCAGCGCCCGTCCCTTCCTCAATCGCCGGCTCGCCGAGTTCGGGACGACGATCTTCGCCGAGATGTCCGCCCTGGCCGTGCGGACCGGGGCGATCAATCTGGGCCAGGGCTTCCCGGACACCGACGGCCCCGAGGAGGTCCGGGAGGCCGCCGTGCGGGCGCTGCGCGACGGACGCGGCAACCAGTACCCGCCCGGCCCCGGCGTCCCGGAGCTGCGCACTGCGGTCGCCGCCCACCAGCACCGCCGGTACGGCCTGTCCTACGATCCCGACACCGAGGTCCTGGTCACCGCCGGCGCCACGGAGGCCATCGCCGCCTCGCTGCTGGCCCTGCTGGAGCCCGGCGACGAGGTCGTCGCGCTGGAGCCGTACTACGACTCGTACGCGGCCTGTGTCGCCATGGCGGGCGGCACCCGCGTACCGGTGACCCTGCGCCCGCACGAGGGCGCGTTCCGCCTGGACCTGGACGAGCTGCGCGGGGCGGTCACCGACCGCACCCGTCTGCTGCTGCTGAACACCCCGCACAACCCGACGGGCACGGTCCTCACCCGCGCGGAGCTGACGGCGATCGCGGAACTGGCCGTCGAACGGGACCTGCTGGTGGTGACCGACGAGGTCTACGAGCACCTGGTCTTCGACGAGGCCGAGCACGTCCCGCTCGCCTCCTTCCCGGGCATGCGCGAGCGCACGGTCACCATCGGGTCGGCCGGCAAGACCTTCTCGTTCACCGGCTGGAAGGTCGGCTGGATCACCGCGGCGCCCGCCCTGATCACGGCGGTCCGCTCGGCCAAGCAGTACCTGACGTACGTGTCCGCGGGCCCCTTCCAGTACGCCGTCGCCGAGGCGCTCGCCCTCCCCGACTCCTACTTCACCGCCTACCGGGAGGACATGCGGGCCAAGCGGGACCTGCTGGCGGCGGGGCTGGAGGAAGCGGGATTCGGCGTCTACCGTCCCGCCGGCACGTACTTCGTCACCACCGACATCCGCCCCCTCGGCGAGGAGGACGGCGTCGCCTTCTGCCGCGCCCTGCCCGAGCGCGCGGGCGTCGTCGCCGTCCCCAACGCCGTCTTCTACGACCACCGGGAGGCGGGCGCCCCCTTCGTGCGCTTCGCGTTCTGCAAGCGGATCACGGTGCTGGAGGAGGCGGTGGGCCGGCTGAAGGCGCTGGGGGGACGGGCGGCCGGCACCTCTTCCTGAACGGCGGGAGCCCGGCCCCGGACGTCACCGTCCGGGCCGGGCTCCGCTGGGGACGGGACGGACTACTCGTCGCCCTCGTCCTTGGGCTTCTCGGCCTCGTTGACCTCCTGCTCCAGGCCGAGCTGCTCCACCAGCCACCGGTCGAACTCGATGGCGGCGCGTACCCAGCTGACCGTCGAGGAGACGAAGTGCTCCAGGCTGACGCCCATGCCGATCAGCATCTGCGCCTCGCCGATCAGGCGGACGGTGCCGTCGTCGTGGGTGTGGGAGTACACCTTCGGCCACAGGGTGCGCCGGTTCCAGTCGTCGATCGACTCGAGCAGCTGCGGCTTCTCGTCGATCTGGTGGGGCCGGTCGTAGAACGTCCGCACCGAGAAGACCTGCTGGTCGCCCTCGCCGCGGAACATGAAGTACGTACGGAACTGCTCCCACGGCGCCGCGAGGTCACCCTCGTCGTCGACGACGTACTTCAGCTCCATCTGCTCGAGGAGCTGCTTCACAAGATCCTGATCCGGGACGACGGGGCCCGCCGGTCCTTGGGGCTGCGGCTCGGGCTGCTTGCCCCCGAAGTTCGGAATCGAGGACGGGTCGATGCTCACCGTGATTTTCCCTTCGTACGGATCCGGTCATCCTCCCCCATGCGGGGAGGGGGGTGGCAAGCCCGCCGGGGGCCTGTCAGCCGTGGGCTGACATGATCCGGCCGGTCGGGTGGACGGGTGGGTCGCGTGGCGGACGGAGGCGGGGAAATGAGACCGGCACGGGGCACGGCGGGGAACACCGGCGGGGGCGAGGAGGTGCCGCGCGGGCGGACCGGATGGTGGCCGACCGCGGTCCTCGTGGCCCTGGCCGCGCTGGTGCTGCTTCCCGTCCTCATCGTCCTCGTGTCATTCGTGGCGTCCGATTCCGAGTACCCGCTCGGCGGCGGCCCCGAACAGCGTCCCTGCGCGGAGGCGCTGGGCTTCGGCGGGGCGGCGCTGCCGGACGGCGCCGAGCCGGTGGGGGCCTGCACGATGCAGGGATGGCAGGACGTCCACTACAGCGCGGCCTTCCGGATGCCGCGCGCCGGGGTCGCCGAGTGGCTCGCGCACACCTACCCGGACGCCCCCGCGCCCGAGACGGAGTTCTGCGGAGACGCCGCCGTGGACCTGTGTCTGGATCTGGACTACGCGCAGGGCCTGCCGGACGGTGTGGACGCCCACGCCGTCCAGGTGAGCGTCGAGTACGAGGACACCGGCACCGCCTTGGTGCGGTTCGCCGCGTTCACCCTGTGACACGCGCGGCCCCGAGGGGGTGCGGGGCCGCGCGCATGGGGGCTACAGCGTCTTGCCACCCGCCGCCGGCCCCACGATCAGCTCGTCGCCGAAGCGGTCCACGCGGACCGTGTCGCCGTCCTTGATCTCGCCGGAGAGGATCTCCCGGGCGAGCCGGTCGCCGATCGCGGTCTGGACCAGGCGGCGCAGCGGCCGGGCTCCGTAGGCCGGGTCCATGCCCTCGTCGGCCAGCCAGGCCAGGGCGTCGTCGGTGACGTCCAGGGTGAGGCGGCGCTCGGCGAGGCGACGGGCGAGCGCGTCGATCTGGAGCCGCGCGATCCGGCTCAGCTCCTCCTTGCTCAGCGCCGAGAAGACCACGAGGTCGTCGAGCCGGTTCAGGAACTCCGGCTTGAAGGACGCCCGGACCACCTCCAGGACCTGCTCCTTCTTCTCGGTCTCGGTGGTCAGCGGGTCGACCAGGTACTGGCTGCCGAGGTTGGAGGTCAGCACCAGGATGGTGTTGCGGAAGTCGACGGTGCGGCCCTGCCCGTCGGTGAGGCGCCCGTCGTCCAGCACCTGGAGCAGGATGTCGAAGACCTCGGGGTGCGCCTTCTCCACCTCGTCCAGCAGCACGACGGAGTACGGCCGCCGCCGCACCGCCTCGGTGAGCTGGCCGCCCTCCTCGTACCCGACGTATCCGGGCGGGGCGCCGACCAGCCGCGCGACGCTGTGCTTCTCGCTGTACTCGCTCATGTCGATGCGGACCATCGCCCGCTCGTCGTCGAAGAGGAAGTCGGCGAGCGCCTTGGCCAGCTCGGTCTTGCCGACACCGGTGGGCCCCAGGAAGAGGAACGAACCGGTCGGCCGGTCCGGGTCGGCGATCCCGGCCCTGCTCCGCCGCACGGCGTCGGAGACGGCCCGTACGGCCTCGGTCTGCCCGATCAGCCGCCTGCCCAGCTCGTCCTCCATCCGCAGCAGCTTCTGGGTCTCGCCCTCCATCAGCCGCCCGGCGGGGATGCCGGTCCAGGAGGCGACGACGTCGGCGATGTCGTCGGCGCCGACCTCCTCCTTGACCATGGTGTCGCGGGCGACCTCCTCCTCCGCCTCGGAGGCGGCCTCCAGGTCGCGCTCCAGGGCCGGGATCTCCCCGTACAGCAGCTTGCTGGCGGTGTCGAAGTCGCCGTCGCGCTGGGCGCGCTCGGCCTGCCCGCGCAGCTCGTCCAGCTTCTCCTTCAGCTCACCGACGCGGTTGAGGGACTGCTTCTCCTTCTCCCAGCGGGCGGTGAGGCCGCGCAGCTCCTCCTCCTTGTCGGCGAGGTCGCGCCGCAGCCGCTCCAGACGCTCCAGGGAGGCGGCGTCGGTCTCCTTGCCGATCGCCAGCTCCTCCATCTTCAGCCGGTCGACGGCACGCTGGAGTTCGTCGATCTCGACGGGCGAGGAGTCGATCTCCATACGCAGCCGGGACGCGGCCTCGTCGACGAGGTCGATGGCCTTGTCGGGCAGGAAGCGGGAGGTGATGTACCGGTCGGACAGACTGGCGGCGGCCACCAGCGCGCTGTCCGCGATCTGCACCTTGTGGTGGGCCTCGTAGCGGCCCTTGAGCCCGCGCAGGATCGCGATGGAGTCCTCGACGGTCGGCTCGGCCACCAGCACCTGCTGGAAGCGCCGCTCCAGGGCGGGGTCCTTCTCGATCCGCTCCCGGTACTCGTCGAGGGTGGTCGCACCGACCATGCGCAGCTCACCGCGGGCGAGCATGGGCTTCAGCATGTTCCCGGCGTCCATGGCGGAGTCCCCGCCGGCGCCCGCCCCCACCACGGTGTGCAGCTCGTCGATGAAGGTGATGACCTGGCCGTCGGAGTCCTTGATCTCGGCGAGGACGGTCTTCAGCCGCTCCTCGAACTCACCCCGGTACTTGGCCCCGGCGACCATCGCCCCCAGGTCCAGCGCGACCAGCCGCTTGTCCTTCAGCGACTCGGGCACGTCCCCCTTGACGATCCGCTGGGCGAGCCCTTCGACCACGGCGGTCTTGCCGACACCCGGCTCGCCGATGAGGACGGGGTTGTTCTTGGTCCGCCGGCTGAGCACCTGCACGACGCGCCGGATCTCCTGGTCCCGCCCGATGACGGGGTCGAGCCTGCCCTCGCGGGCGGACGCGGTGAGGTCGGTGCCGAACTTCTCCAGCGCCTTGTACTGGCCCTCGGGGTCCGCGGTGGTCACGCGGCGCCCTCCCCTCGCCTTGCGGAAGGCCTCCTGCAGCTTCTTCGCACTGGCTCCCTGCCCCTCCAGTACCTCACCGGCCGCGCCGCCCTTCGCGGCGATGCCGAGGAGCAGGTGCTCGGTGGAGAGGTACTCGTCCCCGAGTTCCTTGGCGCGGGCCTGGGCGTCGGCGACCACGGCGAGCATCTCACGGTTGGGCTGCGGCGGTGCGACCGTGGCCCCGGTGACGCTGGGCAGCGCGGCGAGGATGCGCTCGGCGCCGGAGCGCACGGCGGCGAGGTCGGCCTCGACGGCGGCGAGCAGGTCGGTGATGTTCTCGTTGTCCTGTCCCTGGAGCAGGGCCAGGAGCAGGTGGGCGGGGGTGAGGTCGGCGTGCCCCTCGGTCACGGCCCGGTTGCTCGCCGCGTTGATCGCGTCCCGGCTCCGGTTGGTCAGCTCGGCGTCCACGTTCTGGCTCTCCTCCTAGCGTCGGCCGTGGCGGTCGGCCGTGTCTCCCAGTGCTGACTCATCCAACGTACACAAAGTTGAGTCTATTCCACTCAAGGGCAGCAGGAAGTTTCGGCCAGGCCGAGAGGGGGGCGACAGTGGCGGATACCAGGAAATGTCCCCGCACAACGACAGCGGCGTCACCGTGTTCAGGTCACGGTGACGCCGCTGCCGGGGGGAAGCACCTGAGGCGATCTGTTACGACGGGGGAATCGCGTCAGGCACTGCGGGGGGTGGCCGAGATGGTCCTCACTCCGGGATCCTCCGGCTGCGCGAGCCGGTGGTCCCTCTGGTCCAGGTTCACAAAGATCATTCCGTAGCGGATGGCACACCGCACGGGCTGCGGCGCCCCCCGAGGCCGCCGCAGACACCGGTACGCCCGTACGTCACCGTCCTCGTCCAGCGTGACGACGACCGGCTCACCGAAGACGGTCACCATCAGGGAGTCACCGGGGTGGGGGATCGCGGTGACCAGGTCGATGAAGTGCCAGCCGGATCGGTAGGCGGTGGCCATCTCCCGGCGGAAGGAGCGGTCGTCAGGTGGCGTCGACATCGCGATCAGTTCCAGGAGGTGTCGTCGGTACGGTCGACACCGACCGTCACCGCAGTCGCTCCGGCACCCGCACGCACGTCACTGGACTTGCCGGCCAGGCCGCTCGCGGCCCCAAACACCACAACGGCGGAAAGAGCAGCGGCAAGTACCGAGCGAAGCATTCTCTTACTCATAGTCGGCTTCGTCCTCACTCGATGGTCTCCTCTTCCCCCGTCGGATAAGACGATGGCTCATTCAGGCACGTCATGGCCACACAATCGGTGCATCATGTTCCTGCATGTTCAGGACCCTGGGGGGTGGAAAAATGGGGACAAATGAGACAGATGCGACACATCCCCACGCCATAACCGAACTGTGTGACGAAGGCAGTCGAATTTACTTCAGCGCGCTGCGCGCCGGCCGCATCGCACGGGCGGACGTCGAGTCGGCCCCCTGCCTGATGGAGTTCGCGCTCCTCCACCCCGACCCCGACGATGCCACGTGGTTGCGCCCCGTCCCGCCCACGGTGGCCCTCGCTCAACGACTCCATCCGATCGAACGGGAGATCACGGAGCGTCGGCGCCTGTCGGTCCAGTTGGCGGACGCCTTCGAGCCGTTCATGGCCGCGAGCTCCCAGGACACCGCGTCGACCCATGCCATCACCGTTCTGGAGGGCAGGGACCGCATCAACTCGGCGTTGAATCTCGCCACCTCCGAGTGCCGTACGGAAGTGCTCACCGTGCAGCCCGGTGGCCGACGGCTGGAAAGCAACCTCCTCAAGGGCCTTGAGCGGGACAGGCCACTGATCGAGCGAGGCGTCCGGTTCCGGACCCTGTACCAGCACACCGCCCGGCACAGTCCCGAGACCCTCGCCTACGTGGACCAGATCGCCAACGGCAAGGTGGAGGTCCGCACCATCGACGAACTGGTCGAACGGCTCATCATCTGCGACGAGTCCGTGGCCTTCATCCCCACCCGCGAAGACCGCCAAGTAGCTCTGGAACTGCGCCACCCCGGGCTGGTCAGGTATCTGATCAAAGTCTTCGAGTTCATGTGGTCCCGCGCGGTGCCGCTCAAGGTGGGTACGCCCTACGAAACCGCCCCCGACGGCATCACGGACATCCAGCACTCGATCGCCAAGCTCCTGGTGGAAGGACACGTCGACGAGGCCATCGCACGCCGTCTCGGCATGAACGTCCGGACCTGTCGAGCACACATCGCCAAATTGGCCTTGGCCTTGGGCAGCGGCAGCCGAGCCCAGCTCGGTTTCCTCATAGCCCAGTCCGGGATCCTGGAGAAGGATCACTGATCGCCAGCGATGAAGAGAGCCGCACGTGACCCCAAGAGCACATCACCATGGAGCGGAGGAACTGTGTGAGGCGGGTCTGAGTCTCTATGCCCGCGCACTGCGCGAGGGGCACCTCCCCGGCGTCGAGGCGACAGCAGCTCCTTGCCTGCTCGACAAGGGCATACTCCACCCGGCGATCGAGGACCCGAGCAGACTGGAGCCCGTTCCTCCAGCCGTCGCCCTGCAACGCCTGCTGCGTTCCTCGGAGGAGCGCATCACCGTCGAACGCCGCCGCGGACAGCGGCTCGCGGACGCCTTCGAACCTCTCATGCGCCTCGACCGGCGTGCCGTCGGCGGTGAGGACGCGTCGTCCCTCAGGCTCCTCAGCACCAAGGAGCGCGTGGGCCGGGCCATCGCCGAAGCCATGGCCGAGGGCACGGAGCAACTCCTCGCCATCCAGCCGCACGACGGCCTCGTCGCACCCCCCTTCCACTACCACGAGGCGGCGTTGGAGCGGGACCAGGCGTTCCTCGACCAGGGCGGGCGGGTCCGGGCCCTGTACCAGCACACCGTCCGCCACGCTCCGTTGGTCATCGGACGCTACGAACGCCTCAGAGGGGACGTCGAGGCACGCACCCTCGACCAGGTCACCGAACGCCTCATCATCGTCGATCACACCGTGGCCTTCATCCCCGCCAACGCCGACCGCTCACTCGCCCTCGAGGTCCGCCACCCGGCGCTGGTCGCCTACTTCGTCAACACCTTCGACCGCCTCTGGCACCTCGCCACCCCCATGCACCCCCGTGCCGTCCAGCAGCCCACCCTCAACGGCATCACCCCCCGGCAGCGGGCCATAGCCGCCCTCCTCATCGAGGGCCACACCGACAACGTCATCGCCGAACGCCTCGGCATGAACGTCCGCACCGCCCGGGTCCACATCGCCAAACTCGCCGCCACGCTCGGCAGTGAGAGCCGGGCGCAGCTCGGTTACCTCATCGGGCAGTCGGGGATCCTCGACCGGGACGGATGACGGGAGAGGCCACCGTGTGCCGGGAGCCGTCCAGGCCCGCCTGGGCGATGCGCACCCCCAACTGGGTGCGGCTCGCCGCGCCCAGGGTCTCCGAGAGGCGGGCGATGTGGGCGCGGGCCGTGCGGACGCTGATGCCGAGGCGCTCGGCGATCACCGCGTCCTGGTGGCCCTCCGCGAGCAGCGCCGCGATGGACTGCTCGCGGTGGGAGATGCCCTCGATGCCCGTGTCGGGGAGCGGTGCGGTCAACGGGATCGCGAGGCGCCAGAGGCGTTCGAAGACCGTGCCCAGATAGGCGACGAGGGCGGGGTGGCGCAGCTCCAGGGCCATCGTGCGGTCGGAGTTGGCGGGGATGAAGGCGACCGTGCGGTCGAAGAGGATGAGCCGGTCCACGACCTCGTCGAGGGTGCGGGCCTCCACCGCGTCGCCCATCAGCTCCAGGTAGTTGAGCAGCCCCTGCCCGTGCCGGGCGACGTGCGTGTACAGGTCCCGCATCCGCACCCCGCGCCCTCGCAGGGCCAGCGCCCGGTGCAGGCCCTCGGACAGCTCCGCCTCCCGCCGGATGCCGCCGGGCTGCACGGTCAGGACCTCCGTCGTGCAGACCTGCGTCGCCTCGTCCATGGCGGCCTGGATGCGGGCCAGGCCGTCGAGGACCCGGATCGCCGTGCCCTCGGTGCCGGCGGGCGGCGCGGTCCGCCCGCCCAGACCGGCGTACCACTCGAACGCTTCCACGGCCGAGCCCACCCGCCGCTGGCTCGCGCTGACCTCGTCGTACACCCCGCGCAGCAGCCGGGTCATGACCTCCTGCGGAGAGGTCGGCACCAGCCAGTCCATGTCGTCGGGGTCCGGGTGCAGCAGGGCCAGTTCGAGGAGGCAGGGGACGGGCTCGGCGTCCCGGCGCGGCACCCGCCCGCGCCGTACGGCCCTGGAGTACACGCGGTCCCCGGCCGCGCACAGCCGGTCGGCACCGTGTGGATGCTCCTCAGCCCCGTGCCCGGCCATCGCCCATCCCACCCCCGGTTCCGGCTCTTTCCGCAGCGCAACTATGCGCGGCCCGGACCCGGTCCGCAACACGGCTCGGGGCGGGACGGCGGCCCGGAAGGCGGGTCGGGGCCGGTGCGCCGAGAGGTGCGGCCGGCCCCGTACCGGGGGTTACTTCAGCCCGATCTCCGCACAGTCCGCCTCGTACTTGGCCGTGCAGATGTCGGAGACCTTGTAGAAGCCGTCCGCGACGACCGTCTCCTTGATGTTGTCCTGGGTCAGGGCGACGACGGGGACCAGCTGGGCGGGGATGGCCTTGGTGGTGGGGCTGTCGACCTTGTCGCGGGCGAGGGCGTCGAACTGGATGTCCCGGCCCTGGACCCGTGCCACGGCCATCTCCGCGGCGTGCTCCGCCTCCTGCGGGTAGGACTTGTACACGCTCATGTACTGCTCGCCGGTGACGATCCGCTGCACCGCCGCCAGTTCCGCGTCCTGGCCGGTGATGGGCGGCAGGTCGGTGACGCCCGCGCTCTCCAGGGCCTTGATGATGCCGCCGGCCATGCCGTCGTTGGCGGAGTAGACGCCCGCGATGTTGTTCTTGCCGATCTTCTCGATCGCCTCGGCCATGTTCGCCTGGGCGTTCTCCGGCTTCCAGTCCTCGGTGTCGAAGGACTCGGCGATCGTCACCTTGCCGTTCAGCTCGGACAGCGCACCGGCCTTGAACTGCTTGGCGTTGGGGTCGGTGGGCGAGCCGTTCATCATGACGATCTTGTCGGAGCTGTCGGCGCCGTCGCCGAGCGCCTCGACGAGGGAGCGGCCCTGGACCTCGCCGACCAGCTCGTTGTCGAAGGAGATGTACGCGTCGATGGGGCCCTCGGCCAGCCGGTCGTAGGCGATGACCGGAATGCCGGCGTCCTTGGCCTTCTGCACGCTGTCCCCGATCGCCTTGGCGTCGACCGCGTCCAGGACGATGACGTCGACCTTCTCGTCGATCATCTGCTGCATCTGTTCGGCCTGCTTGGACGAGCTGGCCTCCGCGTTGGCGTACTTGACGTTGCCCTGGTCCCGCGTGAGGTCGGCGACCTTCGCCTTGAAGAAGGGGTAGTCGAACTGCTCGTAGCGGGTGTTGGCCTTCTCCGGGAGGAGCAGCGCCACCGTGATGTCGTCGCCCTTCGTGGGGCTCGCCCCGTCGCTGCTCTCCGAGGCGCCGAGCATGCCGCAGCCGGCGAGCATGAGGGACATGGAGGCGGCGGCCACGGATATGGCGATACGACGACGCATGCGAGGGCTCACTTCATGTGCGAATCGGGACGTGGGCACAGCAGTGCGGCCCATGTGACTGAAAAGCCAACGCTTCCCCCGCCATCGGCGTCAAGGGATACCACTTAACGAGATGGGAACAGTACGCTCCGCCCATCTCGCGGACGTCCTGGGGAGCCGGTGCGGAGATCCCTTGGAGGCGTGCGCACGGGCCGGTCACGGATGTGTCCGGCCGCGTCTCCGGCCCACGCGGCGGGCGACGGTGACGATCGGTCAGCCGCCGCCGGCCGCGACGGCCGCGAGGATCTCCTCCAGGTCGTCGACGGCCGCGTGGACGCCCTCGGTGAGGAGGGTCGCCGTCGGGTTGAGCAGGATCTCGTCGACGCCGGCCGACCGGTAGCGGGCGAGGGTGGCGGCGATCTCGCCGGGGGTGCCGGTGACGACGACGTCGGCGCGCAGCAGCTCGGCGGCCGGGTCGGCCGCGTCCGGGTCCACGCCCGCGCGGCGCAGCATGTCGGCGTAGTGCGGAACGCGCAGATGGGTGCCGGCAGCGGCCTCGGCGAGGCGGCGCGGGTCGCGGCCCGGCCGGCGCACCGCCACGTGGACGGCGGTGGCGACGCGCGGGCGTGCGGCGCGGCCCGCCCCGGCGGCGCCGGCGGCCAGCCGCGGGACGAGGACGTCGCGTACGTAGGGCGGCGGGGTCATCCAGGTGATGGCCACGTCCGCGGTCGCGCCGGCCGTCCGGGCCATGCCCGGCCGCAGCACCCCGGCGCCGACCTCGACCGGAGCGTGCGGCCCGACCGGCGGCAGCGCGCCGTGCAACCGGTGGTAGGCGCCGTCGTGGGCGACGCTCCGGCCGTCCAGCAGGGCGCGTACCGACGTCACGTACTCCCCCACCGCCGTGCGGGGGCTGCGGTACGGCTCGGGCGCGAGCCCCTCGGCGAACTCGGGGGTGCCGATGCCGTACCCGGCGACCACCGGCCGGTCGGTGAGCAGGGCGAGGGAACGGGCCTGGAGCGCGGCCTCGTAGGGGTGGCGCAGCGGGAGGAGGGTGACCGCCGTGCCCACGGGGACGGTGTGGCCCATGCCGGCCAGGTGGGCCAGCACCTGGTGCGGTTCCGCCCGGAAGGACTGGCACAGCCACAGGCGCCGGGCGCCGGTGCGGGCCACCAGCGCGGCGAAGGGGGCGACGAGTTCGGGGTGGTCGGGCTGGAGGGGGTAGAGGACCGCCGGGAGGCCGGTGCCGGGCGGCTGGTCGGGGGCGGGCGGCTGCCCGGCGGGCGGCTGGTCGGGGGCGGGTGTCGTCACGGTCGGGCTCCTGGGGCTTTCGCGGCTTCGGACGCTTCCGCGGCTTCGGTCGCTTCCTTCGTGTCCTGGTCGGCCGCCGCCGTGACGTCCGTGGTGGCCGCGGGCGCGGGGCCGGGGCGGTCGAGGGTCGCCACCAGGGCGCGCTCCGGGTCCAGGAAGCGGGCGGCGGCCTCGGCGACCTGCCGGTGTGTCACCTCGGCGAGGGCGTGCGGGTACTCGGTCAGCCAGTGCGGGTCGAGGCCGGCCGCCGCGAAGCCCGCCAGCGCGCTCGCCTCCTCCGCGCGCGTGGCGAGGGCGAACCGGGTGAAGCCGGCGGCGTAGCGCCGGGCCCGCCGGGTCTCCTCGGGAGTGGGGCCGGTCGCGGCCAGTTCCGCGAGGCAGGCGGTGACCTCCTCGGCCAGCCGGTCGGCGGTGCCGGGGGCACCGGCGCAGTCGATCTCCAGCCAGCAGCCGGCCCGGTTCTGCCGGATGCGGGCGTCCACGGCGTACGCCAGTCCGTGGCGCTCCCTGAGCCGCCGGGTGAGCCGGGAGGAGGCGTGGCCGCCCAGCACCAGCTGGGCCAGGTGCAGCGCGGGGTGGCCGGGGCCGGGGGCCGGGACGGCGGGGCCCGCGGTCAGCAGCAGCGCCTGCTCGGCCGCCGGGTCGTGCAGGGCGAGGCGCCCGGGGGCGGGGGCGCTCCGGGGGAAGGGGGGCAGGGACAGCCCGGAGGGGCCGCCCGTCCAGGCCCCCAGCTCCGCGTGGACGCGGTCCAGGACCCGGTCCGGTTCCTCACCGGTCATCAGCAGGAGGACGGCGCCCCGCGGGACGACCGCCCGGTGGTGCAGGGCGAGCAGCTCCGCCGCGGTGGGGACGGTGCCGCCGGGGGCGTCGTCGGACAGCGGGTGGGGGCCGCCGAAGGCGTGGCGGAGCTGGGCGCGGCGCAGGCGGGCGCCGGGGCCGGGCGGGGGCGGGGGCAGCCGGGTGCCGGCGGCGGCCGGCCGGTCGTAGGCCGGGCGCAGCAGCAGGTCGGCCAGGAGTTCCAGCGCGGCCGGCAGCCCTTCCGCCAGCACGCCGGCCGACCAGACCAGGTGCTCGGCGGTGACCACGGTGCTCAGCTCGGCGCCGAGTCCGGCCGCCAGATCGGCCACGGACCGCCGGTCGCGGGTGGTCGAGGCGGTGCCGAGCCCGGTGGCGAGCAGTTCCTGGGCGACGGCGAGGGTGGGTTCGGTGCGGGCGTACGGCAGGACCAGGCGCAGCTCGGCCAGGGGCGCGCCTGGCACGGTGACGACGACGGTGTCCAGGCCGTTGGGGAGGACCGTGCGCAGGGTCTCCCGGCCGGTCGGTGCCGGGCGGCGCGGGGCGGTCGTGGCCTTCATGGGGTGGCCCTCTCCAGGGTCCGGACGGTGCTGGGTGCGGTGAGCAGGGCGCGCGCGGCGGCCGCCACCTCGGGGGCGGTCACGGCGGCCAGGTGCTCGGGGACGGTGTCGGGGCCGGTGCCGTCCAGGCCCGGGAAGAGCAGTGCGGCGCGGCCGTGGGTGACGGCACGGGCGGTGAGCGAGTCGGCCTGGCGGTGGCAGGCGGCTCGCAGCACGGCCAGCGCGGGCCGCAGCTCCTCCTGGCCGGGCGGTTCGGCGGCCAGCTCGGCCAGGGTGTCCCGCCACAGGCCGACCGCCTCGTCGGTGCCGGTGCCCGGCGCCCGGCCGAGCAGGACGAGCGCGAGGTCGGGGGCGGCGGAGGCGAGCCACTGGCCCTGGTAGCCGCAGCGCACGGTCGCCGCGTCCAGCCGGGCCGTCCGGGTGAGCAGCCCGGGGAGCCGGGAACGGCGCAGGACCTCGCACAGGACGGCCTGCGCGAAGTACGTGCCCCGGTCCCGGCGGGGGTCGGCCAGGGCGTGCCCGATGGCCACACCGTCGCGGTGGTAGGGCACGGGGGCCTGGTGCCGGGGCGTCGCACCGTGGGGCCGGGCGGACGGGGACGGGGACGAGGGCACGGACAAGGACGGGGACGGGGATGCGGAGGCAGGGGCGGGGGAGGGATCAGGGGCGGTCCGGTCGGCCGGGCACGGGACCGGCAGTGGTGTCCAGCCACCGAACTCCCGCTCCACCAGTTCCGCCGTCCGCCCCGCGTCCACGTCCCCGGCCACCGAGAGCACCGCCCGCTCGGGCCGGTAGTGGCGCCGGAAGAACGCCTCCGCCTCCTCCGGCGTCAGGTCGCGCAGCTCCGCCACCGTGCCGTAGGCGTCGCGCGCACCGGGGTGCAGGGCGGCGAGGACCGTGTCCCACAGCCGGGTCCCGGCGTCCGACGCGCGTATCTCCTCGGCGACGATCGCGTTCTCGGAGCGCACGGTCGCGGGCGCCGGGGCGAAGCGCCGCAGCCGCCGGGCCTCCCAGGCCAGGATCTCGGGGAGCGCGTCGGCGGGGGCGACGGTGTGGAAGACAGTGTGGTCGCGGTGGGTCTCCGCGTTGCACATGCCGCCCGCCTCCTCGACCAGGGCGACGTGGCCGGAGTCCTCCCCGGCGCCGCGCGGGAACATCAGGTGCTCGACGAGGTGGGCCGTCCCGTGCCGGCCCGGCGGATCGTCGTCGCCGCCCGCCCGCACCGTCAGCGCCACGGCCACGAGCCCCCGCCCCGGCACCTCCTCGACCGTCAGCGGGAGGGTCACGACAGCGGCCGGTACACGGAGACGCACATCTTGCGGCTGTCGCCGCCGTCGAAGGGCTGCTCGCGCCAGCCGGAGTAGCGGGCGGACAGCTCCAGACGGGCGATGCCGGCCAGCAGGTCGAGTTCGCTGGGCCACAGGTACCGCATCACCGTGGTCGCGGACTTCGGCGGCTCCCCGTCCAGGAACAGGGTGTTGTGGACCATCATGTTCTGCGAGGCGGGCAGCACGCCGATGGACTCGATCATGGCTCCGCGCCCGGGCACGGGGTAGGTGCTGATCTCGTTCTTCTTCTGGACGTGGTAGTCGCTGGGGTCGAAGGTCTCGACGACGACGTGCCCGTCGGGCGCGGTGTGCCGGGCCACCGCGTGCATCAGGGCGATCTGCTCGTCCGGGGCGACCGCGCAGCACAGCGAGTTGAAGGGCGCGAGGACCACGTCGAAGGTCCGGCCGAGGTCGAGGGCGGCGAAGTCGGCGTGCACGGGGGTGATCCGGCCCTCGGGGTCCTTCTCGGCGAGGCGGGCGAGCATGCCCTCGGAGGAGTCGACGCCGTGCACCCGGAAGCCCTTGTCGGCCAGCGGCAGCGCCACCCGGCCGGTACCGACGCCGAGTTCGAGCACGCTCGCGCCGGACGCGGTGAGGGTGAGCAGGAAGTCGGCGATGTCCTCGAGGTCCGGGGTGGCGGGGTAGATCTCGTCGTACACCTCGGCGAGGGCGTCGCTGTAGGCGGTGGTCAGGGCGGTGCCGAGACCGCCACCGGCGGCGGTCTCGGGGGTCTCGCCGGCCTCGGTGGTCTCGGGGATCTCGGCGGTCTCGTTGGTCTCGGTGGCGGGGGCCGTGGTCGTCATCGTGCCGCTCCCGGGCTGGGGTCGAGGTTGTTCTGGGGGTGCAGCGGGTCGATGCCCGCCTCGCGCAGGGCGCGTACGACGTGCTCCGCACTCCCGGGTCCGACGGGAGCGTCGGAGGGCCGGGGGGCGTCGGCTGCTTCGGTTGCTTCGGAGGCTCCGGACGCTTCGGAAGCGTCGGAGGCTTCCGAGCCGTCGGCCAGGGCGCAGTCGATCAGCCCGGACGCCAGCGCGAACGCGCGGTGCTGGCCGAAGCTCATGCCGCTCTGGCCGGGGCGCGGGTCCTGCGGGTCCCAGGCGGCGGCGACGCCCGGCGCCAACTCCTCGGTGAACACCGAGGTGTCGGGCCCGGTGAGCGTCCCCGCGTACCGGGAGACCGCCTCCGTGACGGCGCGTTCGCCGGGACGGTGGTCGCCGTGCAGGTAGAGGACGACGGCGTCCCGGCGCGGGAAGTCCTGCGGGTCGGAGAGCACCTTGGCGTGGTAGAGCGCGGCCGCCCCCTCCAGCGCGCCGAGCGCGGCGCCCCACAGCACGACCGCCGCGTCGGCGTCCCGCGCGTGCAGGAAGATCCGGCGTACGGCGCCGGCGGGGCGGGGCAGCGGGCGGGAGCCCATGACGTAGAAGAAGCCGGGCGACAGTGCGGGCCGGGCGGCCTCCAGGGCGAGTTCGACCGTCTCACCGGGCGCGGGCGGGACGGACGGGCTCAGCAGGCGGTCGGCGGGGACACGGGCAGTGACCTCCGGGAGGCGGACGACGAGCTGGTCGCCGTCGGGCCGGCGGAGCACCTCGACGAGGCGGCCCCGGGTGGGGGTGGTGCGGTGCGGCACGGCGGCCGCGAGCCGAGCCTCCAGGGCCGGATCGCGCAGGGTGCGGCGAGGGGGCGGCCCGTCGGGGACCGCACCGCCGCGGTGGCGGCCCGCGTGCAGTTCCTCGTACAGCGCGTTGGTGAGTCGGCCGCGCAGGTCGCGGGGGCTGTCGGCGGTGACCGTACGGCCGGCCACCGAGGCCCGGCGGGCACCCGGCGCGACGGAGACGGCGTCCAGCGCCTCGGCCAGCCGGGGAGCGAGCCCCCGGTGCCGGGCGACGGGGGAGGCGTCCGGCACCGGGGAGTTCAGCAGGGCGGTGGTCATCGGTGGTCGCTCCCGTTCGAGGCGTGCGGCGTGTGCGGGGTCCGTTCCGCGGACAGGCCGAGCGTGCGCGCGGCGGCGGACGGACCGAGCAGGACGGTGCGGCCGATGCCGGCGGCGGCGCGGGCGACCGGGTTGAGGGTGGCGTGCGACTCGGCGGTGGCGATCAGCCGGTCGTACATGTGCCACCCGGCGTACGCGGCGGCCCGCTCGGGCAGTCCGGCGTCGAGCGCCAGGGCCTGGGGGCGGCACTCCAGATAGCCCTGCCAGAAGGCGGCGATCCGGGGCAGGTGGCGGCGCAGGCTCGCCGAGCCGCGCGCGACGATCTCCTCGTGCGTCAGCCCGAAGCCGGCGGTGCTCTCCTCGGGCCGCCCGGCTCCCGCCTCCGTCGGCGCGAAGACCGAGTACGTGGCGTGGAAGAGCCACTCCCCGGCGAAGGCGCCCACGTCCCGCGCGGGGTCGGCGAGCCGGAACTCCTCCCAGTCGACGAGGTACAGCTCCCCCGCGCCCTCGTCGGCCCGGATGAACTGGTCGAAGCGCAGGTCGCAGTGGGCCGGGGCGAGCGGCACGGTCCGCTCCAGGTCACGCAGCCGGTGCAGGGCGTCGACCACCTCGGTGTCGTCCTGGACGAGCTGCCAGGCGGCGATCTGGGCCATGCTCCGCTCCTGGACGGCGCTCCACGGCAGGGCCTTCAGCCAGGACAGCGGAGGCAGCGGCGCCTCGCCGGTGTCGAGGCCGTCGACGGGCCCCAGGCCGTGCAGGGTGCCGACGGCCCGTCCGGCGCTCCGGCACAGGTCGTCGTCGAAGTCGCCGTCCAGCGCCAGTTCGGCACCGGAGCGGGCGCCGGGCACCAGCCGGTGGACCATGACGCCTGCGGCGGGGTCGGCGCCGAGCAGCCCGGGCGAGCGCAGCGGCGAGGCGGGCGTCAGGCGGACGGCCAGGTCCTCGAAGCTCAGCGACCGGTCGAGTTCGGGGCAGCCGGTGCCGTCCGGCAGCGGGGTGACCGTCTTGACGAAGACCTGCTCACCGGTGGTGGTGGGGCCCGCCCAGTTGTCGTTGCGCCCGCCGAACGCGGTGGTCGCCGCCGCGTCGAGCCGGCCCAGACCGAGCCGCCGCAGCAGGGCGTTCACGGCCGGGACGGTGTCCAGTTCGGTGGGCCGGTAGCGCTGCCGCGTGCGCGGCCGTTCGGCCGTGGTGGTGGTCATGGTGTGGCTCCCCCGAGGACCGCGCGGCGGCCCTCCTCGTCGATCAGGTCAGCGATGAAGGCGGTGTAGTCGGCGAGTTCGTCGCTCCAGCCGCAGTACGCGGCGAAGTCCCGCGTGTGCGCGGCGATCCGTACGACGGCGGCCCGGCCCGTCAGTTCCCGGTCCGCGCCGGAGCCGTAGGCGTCGAGCAGCACCCTCGGCAGCTCCGGGCCGTCCAGGTGCGCCGACACCGGTACCGCCCAGTCCAGTTCGGCCAGGTCCCCCAGCAGCCAGCCCAGGTCCAGTTCGGGCCGGGCGGCGCCGAGGTCCTCGCCGGTCAGCAGCGCCACCGGTCCCCGGCGCAGGGGCGGGATCAGCGCGCCGAGGGAGGCGAAGCCGTGGACGAGGACCGTGCCGCCGGGTTCCGTCAGCTCGGCGCACCAGGAGCGCAGCCGCTCCAGGCGGGCCGGGCCCCAGACGCGCGCGGCGTGCTCGCGCAGCCGCACGACGGCGGGGGCGTGCGGGGCTGCGGCGGGGACGTGCGGTGCCGTGGCGGGCGCGTACGACGCCGTGCGGGGGGTGTGCGGGCCGGCCACGCCGCCCTCGGCGCCCCGGTCGAGGAACGACCGCAGCCGGGCGAGGGCCGGGGGCACGCCCGCCCCGTCCGGCACGGCGCTCGCGTGCAGGTCGCGCAGCGCCTCTCCCGCACCGGCCAGCGCGTGCGCCAGCAGCAGCCGGACCGCGGGGCGGGGGTCGCGCAGCCAGGCGGCGGCGGAGTACGGGCCGTCGGCGAGGTAGGCGAGGCCGCCCTCGACGGGGCGCGGCACGACCAGGCGGGCGCCCGCGGTGTGCGCGGGAACGGCCGGCGCGAGCGGTGCGGCCGGCGGGTCGTGGCGGCCCGTGCCGGGCCCGTGCCACCACTCGTGACGCCCGTCGGGGGTCCGCCGTACGCGGGTGGTGCGCAGCCCGGTCGCGAACTCCTCGACCGGGCCCGCGGTGGCCGCCGTCACGCCTCCTCCTCGTCCCGCCGCGCCCTCGCGTACGCCCCGACGCACAGGCCCATCAGTTCGGACAGCGGGGCCGCGCCCCCGTCCTCGGTCTCGCCGGTGCTCGCGCTGACCGCGGGCACGGTCGGCGCGACGACGACGCCGGGGCGGGCCCGCAGGGTCTCCAGGTGCCCCTGGACCACGGGGCTGAGCTGGGCGCCGGGCGGCAGCGAGGGCGCCACGCCGACCAGCGCGGAGGTGGACTGCAGGGCGCACAGCAGCGGGGTGTCGGTCAGGCCCAGCGCGTAACGCGCGACGAAGTGCATCGTGGCCGGGTGGACGAGGACGAGGTCGGGCCAGCGGGCCAGTTCCACGTGCGGGGCGGCACCGGGGCCGGCCTCGTTCCAGTCGTCCGTGACGACGTCCTTTCCGCACAGCGCGGATATCGCGTCCGCCGAGACGAAGCGACGGGCGGAACGGGTCAGCACGACCCGTTTCTCCATTTCCGGAAAGGTGTTGCCCAGCCAGTTGGTCCAGAAGGGCAGGAATGCCACGCCGAGCGCTCCAGTACCGACGAGGAGAACCCGCCGGAATCCGGGGTCCGCGACGCCCGTGGGGTCCGGGGCCTCCATGACACTGTCCTCCTGGAAGTGACGGGAATCAGGTGGTGTGTTGCCCGGGGAGGGACCGGTGGCCGGCACCGGCCCCTCCCCGCGGGTCACTGAACGGGGAGCCCGGTCAGCACTTCTTCTCGATGGTCTTGGCGGTCAGCGAGCCCAGGGCCGCGGCGCACTGCTGCGAGGAGCGGGCCGTGATGATGGTCGCGCGGATCGCCCACGGGATGGTCGGGCTGAACGCCGGCGCGGCGTCCTTGCCGTCGTACAGGCCCAGCTCCTCGGCGGAGGTGTAGGCGGTGTAACCCTCGAACAGGTCCTTCTCGTTCTGCGTGGTCTGCATTTTTCTCTCCCTTGTGAAAGGTGTCCGCCGCCGTTCGCTGCGGACGAGAGAAATATGGCGCACCGGAAAAGGCGTCCGCCATTGGCAATTGCGGCATGACCGCGTCCGGCATGACCGCATCGGCATTACCGAACCGGCATTGCCGCATCGGCATTGCCGCAAGCGTCAATACCGCGGGCGCGCCCGCCCACGTAGAAAGAACAGGGTGAAGACACCTGACTCATCAACCACCCAGGCCCCGCGGCCCGCGCCCCGGCCGCCGCTGCGGGCCCTGCTCGCCCACGCGCGCCCGCACCGGCGCGTTCTCCTGCTGGTCCTGGTGCTGACCCTCGCGGGCAGCGCGGCGGGGCTGGCCCAGCCGATGGTCGTCGAGTCGGCGCTCACCGCGCTGATGACCGGCACCGGTCTGCGCGACGAGATGCTGCTGATGCTGGCCCTGCTGGCCGGCTCGATCCTGCTCACCTGGTCCCAGGCCCTGGTCAGCGAGCGCACCGCCGAGAAGGTCGTGCTGGACGTGCGCCGGGGCCTGATCCACCGTCTGATCCGGCTGCGCACCGGTGAGCTGGACAAGACCGAGCCCGGCGGGCTGACCACCCGGGTGACCTCGGACAGCACCCTGGTGCAGCACGCGGCCACCAGCGGTGTCATCCAGCTCGTCGACGGCGCGCTCCACCTGCTGGCCACCATCGTGATGATGGGCATCACCAGCCTGCCGTTGCTCGGCATCACCTCGGGCGTCCTGGTGACGGTCGGTGTCGCCATGGGCGTGGTGATGCCGCGCATCCGCAAGGTCACCACGCGCGCGCAGACCTCGGTCGGCGAGATCGGCGCCGCCCTGGACCGCTCGCTCGGCGCCGCCCGCACCGTGAAGGCGAACGGCGGCGAGGCGACGGAGACCGCGCGGGCGGTGGCCGCCGCCGAGGACGCCTACCGGGCCGGCCTGGCCGGCGCCCGCTACCACGCCACCATCGCGGTGCTCTCCGCGCTGGTGGTGCAGGCGTCCTTCCTGGCCGTCATCGGCTTCGGCGGCGCCCTGGTCGCCACCGGCACCCTGGACCTGGCGGCGCTGATCGCCTTCCTGCTCTACCTGTTCAACCTCGGCGGCCCGGTGCTCTCCCTGGTCGGCGGCACCACCTCCCTCCAGCAGGGTCTGGGCGCGCTCACCCGGATCGAGGAGGTCGAGCGGATGGAGATCGAGACGGACGTCGACGAGACCCCCGCCCGCCCCGTCGGCCCGCCGCCCCGGGTCACCCTGGAGCACGTCACCTTCGCCTACCCGGACCGCGCCACCACCCTCGACGACGTCAGCCTCACCGCCCCGGCCGGCGGCGTCACCGCGCTGGTCGGCCCGTCCGGCAGCGGCAAGACCACCGTCTTCTCCCTCCTCCAGCGGTTCTACGACGTCGACTCCGGCCGCGTGCTGCTGGACGACACCGACGTCTCCACCCTCAGCCGCGCCGAGGTCCGCCGCAGGATCGCGTACGTGGAGCAGGACACCCCGATGCTGGCCGGCACCCTGCGGGAGAACCTGCTGTACGCCGCGCCCGACGCGACCGACGAGGAGGTCGAGCGGGTGCTGCGGGACACCCTGCTGGACGCGCTGGCCGCCCGGCTCCCGCAGGGCCTGGACACCCAGGTCGGCGCCCGGGGCCTCGCGCTGTCCGGCGGCGAACGCCAGCGCCTGGCCATCGCCCGCGCACTGCTGCGCCGCCCGCAGGTGCTGCTGCTCGACGAGGCGACCGCACACCTGGACGGCCTGAGCGAGACCGCGCTGCGCCACACCGTCGAACGGGCCGCCGAGCACTGCACGGTGATCCTCATCGCCCACCGCCTGTCGACGGTGACCTCCGCCGACCACATGGTGCTGCTCGCCGGCGGGCGGGTGCGCGACCATGGACGCCACGGGGAACTCCTGGGCAGGGACGAGCTGTACCGGGACCTCGCGGCCACCCAACTGACGGCCGCGGGAGCCTGAGAGGACCCCGCACTGACGTACTGACCAACCGTCAGAACCGCACAGCAAAGGAAGACCGCATGGGGCAGGACCCGGCATCCGCGTACGACGACCACGACACCTACGACGGTGACGACGACGAGGAGACGGAGGGCAAGCCCGTCCTGGAGTCCGTCGCCGAGGACGACCGCTTCGGGACCATAACCGTCCGCCTGGACACCCGGCTGGGCGAGGTCACCGTGGAGGGCGACGCGGTGCCCCGCGTCGAGCTGTACCGCGAGGAGGGCACGGAGACCGACGACCACACCCCCGTCGGCACCCGCGACGGGGACCGGCTCACGCTGACCGTCGACGGCGAGGAGGCGGTGATCAGCCCGTCGAAGGGGCGGCTGACCCGGCGTTCGTTCGCCGTGGACGTCCGGTACGCGGACCGCAGCTGGCGTCTGGTGCCCGACTCGATCCCGGGCAGCCGCCTGCTGCGCGGCGAGGAGCACGTCGGGGACTTCTCCTCCGACGGCGACGGCCAGGTGCTGGCCGAGTGGCGCGAGGGCGTGGAACCCGAGGCGCTGGACGCGGCCCTCGGCTACGCGCTGGCCGCCGCGTTCGGCACCGGCGCCCAGCCCATGTGGATGCTGGCCATGGAGGCGGTCGGCGACATGCTCCCGGGCTGAGGCCCGCCCCGCCGCACCGCGCGCAGCCCCTCCGGTCCCGCACCGGAGGGGCTGCGCCGCGTCGTGGCCCCGGAGGTCAGCCGCGGGCCCCGCGGATGTCGTCCGCGTACAGGTGCGCGACGATCGCCGCCTCGAACCGCGTGGTGAGGCCGAGCTTGCGCACGATGCTCGCGGTGTGGGCCCGCACCGTGCGCTCCGCGATCCCCAGCCGCCGGGCGAGCCGGCGGTTCTGCTCCCCCGTGGCGAGCAGCAGCAGGACCTCCAGCTCCCGCCCGGTGAGCGCGGAGAAGTCGAGCCCGGAGAGGCGGGGTGCGGAGACGTCGAGCGCGGAGACGCCCGCGGAGGCTCCACTCGTGGAGATGTCGTGCGCCTTGTCCTGTACGGCAACAGCCATGTCGTTCCCCCTGATTGTGTTCGGACGTGTCGCATTCCGTCGGCTCTTGACCGGCGTAGGACGTCGGTTGATGTCCGACGGCTCTCAGCCTGCCAAGAGCCGGGGCCCGGGACACGCCCCGGACACAGCAGCTTGCTGCACCGGCACGGCACCATCCTGCCGACCCACGCGCCGGGTCTTGACCAACGCATTACTCTGGGTGGCGATCATTTCGGTGGATTCCGCTTCGCCGCGGGCCTGACCAACCGCACCCGGCGACGAGTCCACCGGCCCGGCCAGTACGCGACGATCACGGGGGAAGGATGAAGAATGAGGGCAGCATGGGCCTGTTGGGGCTCGACGCCATGGAGGAGCGGGTCTACCGCCACTTCCTGAGGTACCCGGGGACCACGGCCGAGGACATCCACCTGCTCTTCGACGCACCGCAGCAGGACGTGCGCGCGGTGCTGGACCACCTGATCGAGCTGAGCCTGCTCAGACCGAGCGCCGGGGACGACACCCTGACGGCGGCGGACCCGGAGATCGCGGTCGGTCTGCTCACCGACCGTCGGCTGAGCGAGCTGCACCACGAGTTGCAGCAGGTGACCAGACCACGCCACCTGGTCGACGAACTACGGGCGGAACAGGGCGCGCGCCCGCCGGCGGGCGGCGGCGTGGAACGGATGACGGACCTCGCGCAGATCCGGCACCGGATCGACGACCTCGCCTTCTTCGCCCGCCGGGAGATCCTCTCGGTCGAGCCCTACCAGGCGCTCACCCCCGAGAACATCGAGCACGCGCGTCCCCTGGACGCCCGCTGCCTGCGCCGGGGCGTACGCATCCGCAACGTCGTCCTGCGGGAGGCGCTCGACGACCCCGGCACGGCGGCCTACCTGCGCGAACTCGGCTCGCTCGGCGCCGAGATACGGGTCGCCCCGGACATAGCCGAACGCGTCCTCGTCTACGACCGGCACACCGCCCTGGTGCCGACCGATCCCGGGGACACCTCGCGCGGCGCCCTCATCGCCCGGGAACCGGGGCTGGTCGCCGGGCTGTTGTCCCTCTTCGAGAAGATCTGGGAGCAGGCCACGGACCTGGACCGGGTGCTCGGCGCCCCGCCCGAGGACGAGGTGACCCTCTCCCCGGTCGAACTGGACGTCCTGCGGTCCATGTGCCGGGTCACCAAGGACGAGATCGGCGCGCGCGAACTGGGCGTCTCCCTGCGCACCTACCGCCGGCACGTGGCCGACGTGCTGCGCGTCCTGGACGCCAGCAACCGCCCGCACGCGGCCCTGCTGGCCCGGGAGCGCGGCTGGGTCTGACCGCCGGCTCCGTCAGGTCGCCCCGCTCTCCTCGGCGCACCAGGCGCGCAGGGCGGGGTCCTGAAGGGCACCGTCCGCCCACGCCCGCACCGCGGCGGGGGGCGAACCGGCGGGGGGCCGGATCCGCAGCCGGATCCGGCCCCCCGTCTCATCGAGTCGCCAGGAACGCTCCCACTCCCCGGGCAACTTGCCCAGGAGTCTGACCACGGCGGTCGCGGCGGGCGCGGTGCCCGGTCGCCTGCACACCAGCACCAGGTCCTGGAACTCCGTCTGCGTCATCTCTTCCGTCTCACTGCCAGCCGTTGACCGACGCTCTGACCGAGGGCCCGCCGCCCGCGGTCAGCGACGTGCCCAGCGGCAGTGCCACGAGCAGAGCCAGCACGAAGGTCGTCAGTCCGGTTCCGAAGATCTTGCCCATGCGCGTTGTCCCCCTGTCGTTCATGCCCCCGACTCTGCCAGCGGACGGGCGTCCCCTCCAGACGGCTCGCTGTCAGGATGCTGCACGCCACCAGGCACTTGCTGTCAGCCCGGGCGCCGCGCACACGCACGGGGGCCCGGGAGTTCCTGAGAACTCCCGGGCCCCCGGCGACGCGTCGCCGTCAGTCGGCCTGCTGCCGCTTGGGACGCCACACCACCAGCGCGCTGGTCTGCTGGACCTCCTGGTACGGCACCAGGTCCCGGCGGTACGAGGCGTGCACCGCCGCCTCGCGCTGGCGCATCGCCGTGGCGGCGCCGTCGAGGGCGTCCTGCATCTCGGCCAGGCGCGCCTGGAGCGCGGCGACCTGGTTCTCCAGTTCGATGATGCGCTTGATGCCGGCCAGGTTGATGCCCTCGTCCTGCGACAACTGCTGCACCTGGCGGAGCAGTTCGATGTCGCGGGCCGAGTAGCGCCGGCCGCGCCCGGCCGTGCGGTCCGGGGAGACCAGGCCGAGGCGGTCGTACTGGCGCAGTGTCTGCGGGTGCAGACCGGAGAGCTGGGCCGCCACCGAGATGACGTAGACCGGGGTGTCCTCGGTCAGTTCGTACGGGTTGCGTCGACGACCGTCCATTCCCGTCAAGCTCCCTTCGCGGCCTTGAACAGCTCCGCCCGCGGATCCTCGTCCGCGGTCGCCTCGCGATACGCCTCGAGCGCGTCACGAGCCTTCCCCGTCAGGTCCTTCGGAACACTCACCTCGACGGTGACCAGGAGGTCGCCGCGGGTGCCGTCCTTGCGGACCGCGCCCTTGCCCCGGGCGCGCATGGTGCGCCCGTTGGGCGTGCCCGCCGGCAGCTTCAGCGTGACGGGCGGGCCGCCCAGGGTCGGGACCCGCACCTCGCCGCCGAGGGCCGCCTCGGCGTACGTCACCGGGACGGTGACGGTGAGGTTGTCGCCCCGGCGTCCGAAGACCGGGTGCTCCTTGACGTGCACGACCACGTACAGGTCGCCCGCCGGTCCGCCCCGCTCGCCCGGGGTGCCCTTGCCGCGCAGCCGGATGCGCTGCCCGTCGGAGACCCCGGCCGGGATGCGGACCTGCATGGTGCGGGACGACTTGGCGCGCCCGGAGCCCTTGCAGACGTCGCAGGGGTCCTCGGCGATCAGGCCGCGGCCCTTGCAGTCCGGGCACGGGTCGGTGAGCGAGAAGCCGCCGCCCGAGCCCCGGGCGACCTGCCCGGTGCCGACGCAGGTCGGGCACACGCGCGGCGTGCCGTTCTTGTCGCCGGTGCCCGAACAGGCCTTGCAGGGCGCCTGCGAGGACATCCTGAGCGGGACCGTGGCGCCCTCGATGGCCTCGGTGAAGCTGAGGGTGACCTCGGACTCGATGTCCTGGCCCCGGCGCGGCTGGGTGCGCGTGCCGGCGCCCGGCCCGCCACCGGTGCGGTTGAACAGGCCGCCGAAGACGTCGCCGAGGCCGCCGCCGAAGCCACCCTGTCCTCCGCCCTGGGCGCCGCCTCCGAAGAGGTCGCCCAGGTCGAAGTTGAAGGTGCCGCCGCCGCCCGCGCCCGGCCCCGGGCGGAAGCCGCCGTTGCCGAACAGCGCGCGGGCCTCGTCGTACTCCTTGCGCTTCTTGGGGTCACCGAGGATGTCGTTGGCCTCGGAGATCTCCTTGAAGCGCTCCTCCGCCTTGACGTTTCCCTTGTTGGCGTCCGGGTGGTTCTCGCGGGCGAGCTTCCGGTACGCCTTCTTGATCTCGGCCTCGGTGGCGTCCTTGGGGACGCCGAGAACCTTGTAGTAGTCCTTCTCGATGAAGTCCTTGGTACTCATCCCCGACGTCCCTCCTCTCGCGCCTTGTCCGTCACTTCGAGCTCAGCCCTCGTCCGGGCCACCGCTCTCCTTGGTGCCGCCGTCCCCGCCGGTGTCCGCGGGGTCGGAACCGTCCTTGGCCTCGGCGCCCTCCTCGGCCTGCTTGGCCGGCTGGGCGCCGGGCTGCGGCTCGGCCACCGCCACCCGCGCGGGGCGGATGGTGCGCTCGCCGATCCGGTACCCGGGCTGCAGGATCGCCACGCACGTCGTCTCCGTGACGTCCGGGGCATAGGAGTGCATCAGGGCCTCGTGGATCGTCGGGTCGAAGGGCTCGCCCTCCTTGCCGAACTGCTGGAGGCCCATCTTGGCGATGACCGACTCCAGCGACTCCGCGACGGACTTGAAGCCGCCCACGACCTCGCCGTGCTCACGGGCGCGGCCGATGTCGTCGAGCACGGGAAGCAGCTCGGACAGGAGGTTCGCCACGGCGATCTCCTTGACCGCGACGCGGTCCCGCTCCACCCGGCGGCGGTAGTTCTGGTACTCGGCCTGGAGGCGCTGGAGGTCGGCCGTGCGCTCGTTGAGCGCCGAGCGCGCCTGGTCCAGCTGGGCCACCAGGCCCACGTTCTCGCTCGCGTCCCCGGCCGGGGCCGCCCCCTCATCGGAGGCGGCCTGCGGCTCGGCGTCTTCGGGGGTGGCGCCGGAGGGGACGTCGGGCTTCTCGTCGAAACCCGGGGTCTCCTCCGTCACGCGGCACCGTCCTTGCGCTCGTCGTCCACGATCTCGGCGTCGACGACGTCGTCGTCGGCACCCTTGTCACCGGCCTGGGCGCCCGCGCCGGGGGCCTCGCCGCCGGCGGCCTGCGCGCCCTGGGCGTCGGCGTACATCGCCTGGCCCAGCTTCTGCGAGACGGCGGCGACCTTCTCGGTGGCGGTGCGGATCTCGGCGGTGTCCTCGCCCTTGAGCTTCTCCTTCAGCTCGGCGACGGCGGACTCGACCTCGGTCTTCACCTCGCCCGGGACCTTGTCCTCGTTGTCCTTGAGGAACTTCTCCGTCTGGTAGACGAGCTGCTCGCCCTGGTTGCGGGTCTCGGCGGCCTCGCGGCGGGCGTGGTCCTCCTCCGCGTACTTCTCGGCCTCCTGGCGCATCCGGTCGACCTCGTCCTTCGGCAGCGAGGAGCCGCCGGTGACGGTCATCTTCTGCTCCTTGCCGGTGCCGAGGTCCTTCGCCGTGACGTGCATGATGCCGTTGGCGTCGATGTCGAAGGAGACCTCGATCTGCGGGACGCCGCGGGGCGCCGGGGGCAGACCGGTCAGCTCGAACATACCGAGCTTCTTGTTGTACGCCGCGATCTCGCGCTCGCCCTGGTAGACCTGGATCTGCACGGAGGGCTGGTTGTCCTCGGCGGTGGTGAAGATCTCCGAGCGCTTGGTCGGGATCGTCGTGTTCCGCTCGATCAGCTTGGTCATGATGCCGCCCTTGGTCTCGATGCCGAGGGACAGCGGGGTGACGTCGAGCAGCAGGACGTCCTTGACCTCACCCTTGAGGACACCGGCCTGGAGCGAGGCGCCGATGGCGACGACCTCGTCCGGGTTGACGCCCTTGTTGGCCTCCTTGCCGCCGGTCAGCTCCTTGACCAGCTCGGCGACGGCGGGCATGCGGGTGGAGCCACCGACGAGGACGACGTGGTCGATCTCGGACAGCTGGATGCCGGCGTCCTTGATGACGTTGTGGAACGGCGTCTTGCAGCGCTCCAGCAGGTCGGCGGTCAGCTGCTGGAACTGGGCGCGGGTGAGCTTCTCGTCCAGGTGCAGCGGGCCCTCGGCGGAGGCCGTGATGTACGGGAGGTTGATCGAGGTCTCGGTGGACGAGGACAGCTCGATCTTCGCCTTCTCGGCGGCCTCGCGCAGGCGCTGGAGCGCCATCTTGTCCTTGGAGAGGTCCACACCGTGGCCGGACTGGAACTGCTTGACCAGGTAGTCGACGACGCGCTGGTCCCAGTCGTCACCACCGAGGTGGTTGTCACCGTTGGTGGCCTTCACCTCGACGACGCCGTCGCCGATCTCCAGCAGCGAGACGTCGAAGGTACCGCCACCGAGGTCGAAGACGAGGATGATCTGCTCGTCCTTGTCGAGGCCGTACGCCAGGGCGGCGGCCGTCGGCTCGTTGACGATGCGCAGGACGTTCAGGCCCGCGATCTCGCCGGCCTCCTTGGTGGCCTGGCGCTCGGCGTCGTTGAAGTACGCGGGGACGGTGATGACCGCGTCGGTCACCTTCTCGCCCAGGTAGGACTCGGCGTCCCGCTTCAGCTTCTGCAGCACGAAGGCGCTGATCTGCTGCGGGTTGAAGTCCTTGCCGTCCAGGTTGATCTTCCAGTCGGTGCCCATGTGGCGCTTGACCGACCGGATGGTCCTGTCGACGTTCGTGACCGCCTGGCGCTTGGCCACCTCGCCGACCAGCACCTCACCGTTCTTGGCGAAGGCGACGACGGACGGCGTGGTCCTGGCGCCCTCGGCGTTGGTGATGACGGTGGGCTCGCCGCCCTCCAGAACGCTGACGACGGAGTTAGTCGTGCCCAGGTCGATGCCGACCGCACGTGCCATGGTGAATAACCTCCAGCGACTTGAGTGGAACAGGCTCAAGTGTGCACGACGCCATCGGCTGGGTCAACAGAGGTGAGTCGAGCGGACTCAACTCTTATCCGTTCCTTACACGCAATGGCGCGCTGACCTGCACTTTTTCGCTGTTTCGAGTCTGGCGAACCGGAAAAATCGCCCCTCGGGAGGACGCCGCAGGCCCCACTTCGGTTGCCCTCGACGGCTCCCGGTCGACGGTCCGCGCCCGGCCCGCCGGCCCGTACACCCGCACCCGCGACAGCGCCGCCACCGCGACGACCACCCCGCCCGCCACCCACAGCACCGCCACCCGGCCGGCCCATCCGGTGTGCACGAGGACACCCACGAGTACCCCGCAGAACGAGGCCAGGCCGAGCGTCACCGCGGCGCCCGGCGGGGTCAGCCCGAGCCGCCGCAGCCGGTGGGCGAGATGGTCGGGACCGCTCCGCAGCGGGGGCCGCCGCGCCAGCCGGCGGGAGAGGAGGACGAGGACGGCGTCGGCGCCCGCCACCGCGGTCAGCGCGAACAGCACCCCCGCGCCCGTACCGGGCTCGTGCCCCGCCCGGGTGAAGACGGCCGCCCCCGCCAGCAGGAAGCCCGCGAAGAGCGACCCGCAGGCGCCCAGCGCGACCCGCGCGGGATGCCAGTTGTGCAGCAGGAACCCGGTCAGCGCGGCCGCCAGCACACTCAGCAGCACCGCGAGCGCGTCCATCACCTCGGCGGCGGCGCAGGCGGCGACCCCGAAGGCGGTCACCACCCCCACCGTGCCGGCCACCCCGTCGGCGTGGTCGAGCCCCTGGAAGGCGGCGGCGACCAGCGCGATCCAGACCACGGCCAGCCCGCCGGCCACCGGCCCGGTCACCTCGTACGGCACCACGCACGCCGCCGCGACGGCGCTGCCGGCCACCACCCAGCGCCGCCGCAGCCGCCACACGTCGGCGGCGAGGCCGAGCGCGCCCACGGCGGTGGCCGCCACCAGCAGCCGGCCCACCGCCGGACCGAGCGGCACCACCCCCGTCCCATCGCCCACCCATGCGACCAGCCCGGTCACCAGGACGACGGCGACCCCGCCGAGCAGGGGCACGGGCCGGCGGCGACGCCGGTCGAGGAGGGCGAGGCGCAGGGCCGGCGCCCTCAGCAGCCCGGCGAGCAGGGCGGCGAGGAGGAAGGAGGCGGTGGCGGCGGTGATCCCGTAGAGCACGGGCATAAACTATGCCGACTATCACGAATTGCTATGAATTGCCCGTTCGGTACGGCGTGGCGCCGGACGCCTGACCCGGCGGAGGGCACCCGCGCGGGACGCCGCACCGCCGGTCAGGGTTGCCTCAGCGACGCAGATCACCGCACGTCCGACTACAGTGCGGCGAAGGACGGGGGTAGTCTCAGACAGACTGATTAAGTTACCGCTTAGTAATACCGATACCGAGCGGTGCTGAACGCAATACCGCCCCTTCGCAACCTCGCAGGCCCGAGGAGCCCCCAAATGCAACTCGCCGCGATCATTGTGTCGCTGGTCCTGATCGTGGTCGGCGTGGCACTGTTCGGCCGCGCCGTCCTGCAGATCTACAACTCGATGCGGCTGGGCCAGTCCGTGCCTGCCGGGACGCGGACCGACGAACCCGTTCAGCGCACCCTCACCGTGGTCCGGGAGTTCCTCGGCCACACCCGGATGAACCGCTGGGGCATCGTCGGGGTGGCGCACTGGTTCGTGGCGGTGGGCTTCTTCTCCCTGCTGCTGACGATCGTCAACGCCATCGGCCAGCTCTTCCAGGCCGACTGGATCCTGCCGGTCATCGGCGACTGGGCGCCGTACAACGTCTTCGTCGAGTTCATCGGCACCATGACGGTGCTCGGCATCCTCGCGCTGATCGTGATCCGGCAGCTCAGCCACCCGCGCAAGCCGGGCCGCAAGTCCCGCTTCACGGGCTCCAACTTCGGCCAGGCGTACTTCGTCGAGGCCGTCATCCTCATCGTCGGCGTCTGCATCTTCATGCTGCACGCCCTCGAGGGCGCCCTGCACCACGTGGACGGCTACGAGGCGTCGTTCTTCATCTCGTACCCGGTCGTCTCCGCGCTCCAGGACCTGGACCCGTCGACGCTGCAGAACCTGGTCTACTTCTTCGCCGGCCTGAAGATCGCCACCTCCTTCATCTGGATGATCACGGTCGCCCTGAAGACCGACATGGGCGTGGCCTGGCACCGCTTCCTGGCCTTCCCGAACATCTGGTTCAAGCGCGACGCGAAGGGCGGCACCGCGCTCGGCGCGCTGCTGCCGATGACCTCGGGCGGCAAGCCGATCGACTTCACCGACCCCGGTGAGGACGACGTCTTCGGTGTCTCCCAGGTCGAGCACTTCTCCTGGAAGGGCCTGCTGGACTTCTCCACCTGCACCGAGTGCGGCCGCTGCCAGTCGCAGTGCCCCGCGTGGAACACCGGCAAGCCGCTCTCCCCCAAGCTCCTGATCATGTCCCTGCGCGACCACGCGCACGCCAAGGCCCCCTACCTGCTGGCCGGCGGCGGCAAGACCATGGAGGGCGAGGAGAAGGCGTCCGAGGAGCAGCTCAAGGGCGTTCCCGCCGCCGCCCTCGCCGAGGCCGAGCGGCCGCTGATCGGCACCCTCGAGGAGAACGGCGTCATCGACCCGGACGTCCTGTGGTCCTGCACCACCTGCGGCGCCTGCGTCGAGCAGTGCCCGGTCGACATCGAGCACATCGACCACATCGTCGACATGCGCCGCTACCAGGTCATGATCGAGTCCGCGTTCCCGTCCGAGGCGGGCACGATGCTCAAGAACCTGGAGAAGAAGGGCAACCCCTGGGGCCTGGCCAAGAAGCAGCGCCTGGAGTGGCTCAAGGAGGTCGACTTCGAGGTCCCGGTCGTCGGCAAGGACATCGAGGACCTCACCGAGGTCGAATACCTCTACTGGGTCGGCTGCGCCGGCGCCCTGGAGGACCGCGCCAAGAAGACCACCAAGGCCTTCGCCGAACTCCTCCACATGGCGGGCGTCAAGTTCGCCATCATGGGCGGCGACGAGAAGTGCACCGGTGACTCCGCCCGCCGCCTCGGCAACGAGCCCCTCTTCCAGGAGCTCGGCATGGAGAACGTCATGTCCCTCAACGCCGCCTTCGGCGAGGAGATGGACGACGACGGCAAGGTGACCGAGGAGTCCCGCAAGCCCAGGTCGGCGAAGAAGATCGTCGCCACCTGCCCGCACTGCCTCAACACCCTCGGCAACGAGTACCCGCAGCTCGGCGGCGACTACGAGGTCATCCACCACACCCAGCTGCTCCAGCACCTGGTGGACGAGGGCAAGCTGGTCCCGGTCACCCCGGTCGAGGGCATCATCACGTACCACGACCCCTGCTACCTGGGCCGCCACAACAAGATCTACACGCCCCCGCGCGAGATCATCGCCGCCGTCCCCGGCGTCCGCAACGAGGAGATGCACCGCCACAAGGAACGCGGCTTCTGCTGCGGCGCCGGCGGTGCCCGGATGTGGATGGAGGAGCGGATCGGCAAGCGCATCAACAACGAGCGCGTCGACGAAGCCCTCTCCGTCAACCCGGACATCGTCTCCACCGCCTGCCCCTTCTGCCTCGTCATGCTCACGGACTCCGTGAACGGCAAGAAGAACGACGGCAAGGCCAAGGAGTCCATCCAGGTCGTGGACGTCGCCCAGCTCCTGCTGGACTCCGTCAAGACCCCGGCCGACCCGGCCGGGGACGCGGAGCCGGAGACCGAGCCGACGCCGGAGCCGGTGAAGTAACCGCTCCTTCGGTCCGTGACCGACACCCCCGGGACCCGCACGGGCCCGGGGGTGTCGTCGTGCGAGGGGTCAGGGTGCCGTCGGGGAGCACCCGTAGGGGATGTCACAGCTCGGCCGCAAAGGTCACCCGTAAAGGCCGGGCCCCGCACGTCACTCTCCGGGAACAGGTACGTTCGAAGGCGTGGCTGGATTCAGGATCGGACGCGGCCGGGACAACGGCGCTCCACACGCGCGACCGCACAACCCACCGTACGGACAGCAGGCGCCCCAGGGACCGTCGTACGGCGGTCCCGCGACGCCTCAGCCGCCGTACCCGCAGCAGCAGTACGGAGGCGGCGCACCGGGCCCGGGCGGCGCACCGTGGCCGCAGCCGCAGCACGGCGGGCACGGCGGCGGGCACGGTGAGCCCGAGTACTTCGGCGACGGCGGCTACGGCCAAGGCGGCCACGCGGGCCACGTCCCGCACGACCCGTACGCGGCCAACAACCCGGGTCACACCCAGGCGTTCACGGTCGGCGAGGACCCCTACAACCAGGGCGAGACCTACCGCGCCGGCTCGGCCCCGCCGCCCGGCCCGATCGGCCCGCGCCTGCACTGGAAGGCACTGCTGAAGGGCGTGATCCTCGCCCCCAACCAGACCTTCCTCCAGATGCGGGACTACGCGATGTGGGCGCCGGCGCTCATCGTGACCTTCCTCTACGGCCTGTTGGCGGTCTTCGGCTTCGACAACGCCCGCGAGGAGGCGATCAACGCCACCCTCTCCAACGCGATCCCGATCGTCCTGACGACGGCCGTCGCGATGGTGCTGAGCGCCTTCGTCCTGGGCGTGGTCACCCACACCCTGGCCCGCCAGCTCGGCGGCGACGGCGCGTGGCAGCCCACGGTCGGCCTCTCCATGCTGATCATGTCGCTCACCGACGCCCCGCGCCTGGTCTTCGCGATGTTCCTCGGCGGCGACGCGTCCTTCGTCCAGGTCCTCGGCTGGGCCACCTGGGTGGCGGGCGGCGCCCTGCTGACCCTCATGGTCGGCCGCTCCCACGACCTGCCCTGGCCCAAGGCGCTCGGCGCGTCCGCGATCCAGCTGATCGCCCTGCTGTCGATCGTGAAGCTCGGCACGTTCTGACGCCGTCACACACGCACGAAGGGCCCCCGGCACGCCGCCGGGGGCCCTTCTCGTACCGCGCGCCGCGAAGCGCTCAGGCGTCGAGCACCTGCCCGTCCCGCCGCACCACCGGCGGCTCCACGCTCCACGGGAAGTTGATCCAGTCGTCGGTCCGCTTCCACACGTACTCGCACTTGACCAGCGAGTGGGACTTCTCATAGATCACGGCGCTGCGCACCTCGGCGACCGTGTCCAGGCAGAAGTCCCGGACCAGCTTGAGCGTCTTGCCGGTGTCGGCGACGTCGTCGGTGATCAGGACCTTCTTGTCGGAGAAGTCGATGACGTTGGGCACGGGCGCGAGCATGACCGGCATCTCGAGCGTGGTCCCCACGCCGGTGTAGAACTCCACGTTCACGAGGTGGATGTTCTTGCAGTCCAGCGCGTACGCCAGCCCACCCGCCACGAACACCCCGCCCCGCGCGATGGACAGCACTATGTCCGGCTCGTACCCGTCGTCGGCGACGGCCTGCGCGAGTTCGCGCACGGCGACCCCGAACCGCTCGTAGGTCAGATTCTCCCGAACATCACTCATGCGCGCGTCCTGCTCATACCTGGGTCCGATGGAAGTTGAGGAAGGACCGGGAGGCGGTCGGCCCCCGCTGGCCCTGGTAACGGGACCCGTACCGCTCGCTCCCGTAGGGGTGCTCGGCCGGCGAGGTGAGCCGGAACATGCACAGCTGCCCGATCTTCATCCCCGGCCACAGCTTGATGGGCAGCGTCGCGAGGTTGCTGAGTTCGAGCGTCACGTGTCCGGAGAACCCCGGGTCGATGAACCCCGCGGTGGAGTGCGTGACCAGCCCGAGCCGCCCGAGCGAGCTCTTCCCCTCCAGCCGCGAGGCGAGGTCGTCGGGCAGGGTGACGACCTCGTACGTGCTGGCCAGCACGAACTCGCCGGGGTGCAGGATGAACGGCTCGTCGCCCTCCGGCTCCACGAGGCGAGTCAGATCCGCCTGCTCCACGGAGGGGTCGATGTGCGGGTACCGGTGATTCTCGAACACCCGGAAGTAGCGGTCGAGGCGCACGTCGATGCTCGACGGCTGCACCATGGAGTCGTCGAAGGGATCGATGCGGACCCGCCCGGAGTCGATCTCGGCCCGGATGTCCTTGTCTGAGAGAAGCACGCACCGAGGATACGCAAGGCGCGCGGAGCAGCGACAACCGCCGCCACGCCGCGCGCCCGAACCGCTCTGCGTCTGTGCTACCGCTGCTCCGCTGCCGCTGCCGCGCTACTGCTTCTGCGCAACCACGGGCACGGCACTCCGCAGCCGCGCACACCGCGGACATCGGACGAGCCGGCCGGGGCCGAGTCGCTCGGCCTGCTGCATCGGGAACGAGGCGGCGGTGAACACGTGCCCATCGGCACAGCGGACGACGGTGCGCTCCATCAAGTCCTTCAAGTCCCTTCCCCAAGAGCCGCGTCTGGCTTGCTACTACCCTGACGACAAAAGCCACAGTACGGGATGAAAGAGACGACTCTCCAGGCGGCACTCCGGCCCCCCGCACACCCTCTTCGGGGCCCCCACGGTACGCCCCAACTCGACGCCCCCGCAGCCGCATCACCCCACCCGAACGACCACTGGCCCCACGGCGCGAACACCGGGGGCCAGCGATGAGGTAGAGTGACGAAGCATCCAGGCACCGACCTCGGTCGGCGTCTCGTGCGGGTGTAGTTTAATGGTAGAACATCAGCTTCCCAAGCTGAGAGCGCGAGTTCGATTCTCGTCACCCGCTCCACGAAGAAGGCCCAGGTCAGCGACCTGGGCCTTTCTGCTGTTCATGGTGATCACTCGTCGCGTGCCAGATCCGTGCCAGAACGCTTCTCGTCGGCCTCCCGGGCAGCCTCTTCGCGGACCTTCCGGACCGTCGCGTCGAGGCCGGCGGCGACCTCCTCCTGCCGCTCCTCGTCGGAGTGCTGGTAGATCAGCGCGGTCTTCTCGGAGGACTGCCCTGCGCGCACCATCGTGTCCTTGAGGATGGCCCCGGAGCGTGTCGAGAGCGTGTGTTCGGTGTGCCGGAGGTCGTAGAAGCGGAAGCCGTCGGGGAGACCGGCGACCGTACGCGCCCGCCGCCACTTCCGCCCGAACGAGTGCGCCGGAAGGGCGCCCCCCCTTCTCACCGACGAAGACCAACCCGTCCGGCCCTTCTCAGCAAACCAGGCGAGATGTTGCCGCACCTCCTTGCGGAGGAAAGCCGGGAGGACTACGGCCCGCACGCCCGCATCTGACTTCGTCTCGCCGGGAGCGCACTGACTCTTGTCGACGGCACATATAGCGTGGTTGAGGCCAGTGGGGGTGCAGCAAGGCATACGCGTGCGTGGTCGGTCGGCGCGCCCGCCGTCGTGGTTGACTGTCGTCGGCCGAGCCTCAGACGGGGTGCATCGAGGGGTGCCGGCCGTCAGTCGGGTGTGGCAGAGCTAGGCCGTCCCTGAGCCGTCCGAGGTCGCTAGAAAGTGGCCCATGACGACCACCAGGCGCACGGGTCCACGACTCCTAAGCAGCGAGAACCCAGCTCACCAAGATCCCCGGCGAGACCCAGGGCAAAAGGAAGTGGCCCGAGTGGATCAGACTCTGCTGTCTACCTGCATCCCTACAGATGAGGGACCTGATGCGCGCACGGTTCCCTATGTTCGCGATGATCGCTTGCGTGGGCGTGACCACCTGTGCCAGCGGCCTGTGAAGAGCCGCTCAACGATCATCATCAGTACCAAGCTCGTGCCCACCATGCCGCAGCCCTGAAAGAACAGGGTGCTGAATAGTGCCTCCCGGAGGGTCATAGCAACTATGAGGCAGCCCACTACAAACGCAAGTGTGCCCACGAGTTGAAGCAGAACGTAGAGCGATGTAAGCGTGTTGCGGACACTCCCATACGACTGAGGCCGTGATTGCTCCCCATGCACGTGCACTGTCAGATGCTGATCACGTCCAGCCTGGTACACACGCCCGTCGCCCTCGGCATGGCCATACATCTGCCGCCGAGAGCCTTCCTCGTCACGCTGGCCCGGGGCCATCATCATCGTCCCCACCTGGCGCTCATCACTCGCTGATGAACTGGTTCCCGCCTGCTTGGTACACCCGGCCGTGATCACGGGCCTCGGCGTTGAAGGTGATGTTCGTTCTGTGCGAGCCGGCTTCCGTGAATCTGGATAGCAAGCTTTCGAACTCTGTCGCAGCGGCCCGGTCCTCCAGGAAGAGTGTCAGCATGCGCCCCTGCCAGGCTGACTGAAGAGCCTGACGTATGGGTTGGATCTCCGTGTCAGGAGCGGCGAGCAGCGCAGAACGCGACGTATCAAGGTCTCGTTCCAGCTCGGCAGCGGAGTCTGGGCGGAATCGGCGCCACAGATCAACGACGCCTGATCGAAGTGTCTGCCAGCCGTCCGTCGCCATGGCCGATACGACGGCCGCACCGCCTGCGCTGGCCAAGGCGATCAGCGTCGGCTCCACCAGCTTTCCTCCCCGTTTGGGCCCAGTGAATCGATCTTAGCGAGCAACTCCGGCATGCTGCACGGTACTTCACGTGTGTCGCTAGTCGTAACTGACTACCGCACATCCTGGGCGACTCGGACGACTCCCGGGGTTAGGGCGGAGGAGCGTGCCATATGCGTGCCTGATCGTGCGGGAACCACGGGGAACACCGGGGACCAGCCCAGTGCCAAGCAAGCCCCGAGGGCGCGTCACGGCAGATCAGCCAAGCAACCGGGCGTAGATCACCTTAGCTGTCAAGCTGAGAGCGCGAGTTCGATTCTCGTCACCCGCTCCATAATGAAACTCCAGGTCAGTGGCCTGGGGTTTGTTGTCGTCTAGACCAATTAGGGGTGCCGTGCCCTGCACCGAAGAGCTGTCCATTCCCCGGACGGAGTGCAAGATCCCGGTGTACATTGTGTGCGGCGCTGCTGCGGCAACGTGTCTCGCTACATCCGGTCCCGGCGTCGGAGCGAGCAATGGGCTTTTGAGAGTCACCCGCAGTTAACAGTCAGTACGCCTTTGGGCATCCGATCTGTCTCTTCTTGTCGTCGCCGGGCGGCAAACAAGGAGGGCCGACGCATGTCCAGCTCAGGCAACACGAACCGTCTGGCCAAGAAGATCCGCAACCAGACGTCACTCAGACTCTCGACTGCTTCCAGGCTCGCTCGGCAGGCCAACATCTACCTTGGTTCCTTTGTCGCAGACGCCGCCGATCTTCATCAGCGTCGACTAGAAGCACACATGGCCCATGTGTTGGCAAGCAGCTTCAAGGACCGTCAACTCAACGGTGCTCTTCTTGGAGTGCGTGAAGCGCGGCCAGATGGTGAGAGCTTGGATCTGGCCCTGGAGTCCGACATGGCGGACGAGGTTCTGCGAGAGCTCCTGCCGCGGTTCGATCACATCTACGGAGGCATCCGCGGAGTCCCCGGGCTTCGCATCCGAGGGAACGAGGACCGCGTCGTTCTCCACGACGCCCGCGGCCCGGCGCAAGTCACCGTGACCCGCTCCGATCGCGGTCGCATGCGCCTGCCGTCTGCGCGCGAGGATGAAGTGCTTCTTTGGAAGCGTAGCCCTGACGACCTCTCTCGCGACGAAAGGCAGGAGGCCGAGGAGTGGGCCGACTCGGAAGGCAGCGCGAACCTACGGGTGCGCGATCTGTTGATGAGTCGAATTCTGCGTTGCCCACGGTTGGTGAACAGAACAGCCAAGCCGCACGGGTACGCCAACTGCTACACGCATCACTCCGGCGATCTTGTCATCGAGTGGTGCTGCGGCGACACCGTGGAGACACTCTGCGCAAACCTTTTAGCTCACGGCATCGCTGACGGCCTGCCACGGGAAAATGCTTTCGAGTTGCTCTCTCCTCACTCGGCTCACCTCGGCGATCGCACAGTGATCTTGAACCGTCACGGTTCATGCCTCTACGGCAACAAGGCTTGGGATGTCGTGGACTACATCAAGAAGGGCTACGACTCATGACCTTGTCTGCGTTGGTGCTGGTAGTGCCGGCTTGCGTGGTCCTGGGTGTGGTCGCACGTTGCGGGCGAGACCTGGCAGTGCTTCGCCGCCTGGAGCGACTTCTGGAGGGCTGCGACCAGGGGCAGCGAGCTGAGGTTTGTCGAGTCCTCGCCGCCTCGTTGCACACGGCTGGGACATCGAATCCGCCGGATGCCCCACCGACCGAGGGGTCTAGGTAAATCTCTGAAGGTAGAACGTGGCCGTGAGGTTATGAGGGATGTCACGATAGAGCCCTGTCGCAGGCAATGTGCTGAGGCCGTCCATCGCTGCTTCTGCCCCACTCCTCTGCCAGGTCGCGCAAATGGTCGGCGAACAGCAGGGCGTCGATAGGTCACCTCCTCTGTTGCGAATCCCAGCTTTGGCCATCCAGCAAATCGCTGAACTGCTGATTGGACTGGGCCCCTACCGGCTCTGGCCCGGCTCAACCTGCTCGGTGTCGAGCATGACGTGATGTACGCGGAAGCAGACGACAGGGAGTCCATGGCCGACCCTCCAGCATCCGCGCCAGTCCCCTGTTGGCCTCAGTACCACCGAGGTCGCCGCGGCCGGCCCACAGTCGGCGCGCCGCGTCAACCGGAGCCGCGACTTGCACAAGGTCGGCCGCAGTGACATCCAGGGCGCAACCACGCGTGAACTGCGCGACGCGCAGTGACTGAAGGATGCAGACATGTTCGGCCGAGAGCGGGCGCTCGGCAGACGAGAAGATCGAGTTCACGCCTGTTTCAACGCGACGGCGCTCGCCGCGTGACAGTGCCACGTCGGTGGCATCCCTAGCCCGGCCTATGTCAAGTGGCGGACTCCACCGTGCGTTCCTCGACCCAGCGGGCGACAACGCTCAGGGTCGCCAGTGCTCCAGCGCCTCCTGCTCGGACCACGCCACCTCGTCTTCGTGAGCAGCAACGTTGCGCAGCATCAGGAAGGCTTCGGCGGCAGAATACTTGGCACTACAGCACCCGTCAGGCAGGAGCATGCGCCTGCCTGGAGCGCGCCAGCGCCCCGCGCCAAGGCTGCCGCCCCAACCGGCCCGCCTGCGAGGCGCCAGGGCGGGTTACAGCTTCGCGTGCTTCAGCAAGATTTGGAGATCGCTGTCACGCACCAGGGGAATCCCTTGCGGGTGCTGGTTCGCCAACGCCGAGAGTGGTACCGGCGAGCGGTACAGAGCGCGCGTGGCGCCCAGGTTGAGCACCGCTGGGAACCGCCATGGGTACTTGGCATCTCCCAGCACCTCGTAGGGCTCGCCCACGACCTCCGCGACGGCGGCCACTTCCTTCACCGGAGTGGCGAAGTAGACCCAGATGCGATCACCGGGCGACATGTGGCGTCGCCTAGCCAGCCACCACTCCCGCCGGGGAGCGGTCTTGGCAAGGTCCAGCACTCGCTCCTTGCTGGAGTAGTCACCGTCCATGGTGGTGTCCGTCGGCTTCACGATGAACAACCAGTCGCGCATGATCCGCCTTCCCTACCGTTCCCACGACTGCGGCCGCGCCGAGACGGCTGCCGCACGGTCACGCCGTCTCGCCAGCTCCTGGGGGGAGCCCGGCCACGCACCCGGGGCACCAGCCGCCGCTGTCGCGCCACGGGCGTTCTTCGTTCTGTGTGGACAGCGCCTTGGCGTGTCGGTGCAGTGTGCAGGCCAGCGCATAGGTGCTCTCTTCCCTCCGGATGACCTGGGCGTGTTCCTCGGGGTGGTCGTAGACCAGGTCCCATCCCGGGATCACAGACGGACCGAGAGCATCGACACGGCGGCGGCCGTCACTGCTGACGTGGGTGGTGCGCTCCATGCGGTTGGTCTCCTCTGTGGTGTCCCGCCCCGGCCTTCGGCGTCGCCTGGCGCCCCAGGGCGAACGGCGTGCATCGGAAGGGTGAATGTACCCCTGAGCCGTATTCGTGCGAGGTGATGTCCGCATGCGCGAGCTGATGGAGCTGTTCCCGCTCGTGGTTTCGCGCGACCCTAGCCTTAAGCGTGTACATGTCGTGTCTCGCGCATATCGGCTGTTATGCCGCCTGCAGGTGCGCGCGGCACCGGGCTACGCGTCATTCCTGTGGTACCGCTAACGCTCAAGGCATAAGGGAGCCATCGACCGGACGGCCTCCCCACACTTTGGGCCACTGTCGGCTGTGGCGGGCATCCTGGACGTTCTGATCGTGACCTGTTCGGTGTTCGGGGTCGGCATAGTCCAGGGCCATCTGGCACCCCAAGCGCCGTCGCTTCCCAAGCTGAGAGCGCGAGTTCGATTCTCTTCACCCGCTCCACGAAGAAGGCCCAGGTTGTCGACCTGGGCCTTACTTGTCGTCCAGTCCACGGGTTCACCTCATCGACTCGGCAGTACGGTGAACCCGTGACCTCCTTACCGGAAGAATCGCCGTCACTGATCGGCGAAGACGACCGCGAGGCAGCCGTGCGACGCCTGCGGGAGGCGTACGCGGAAGGGCTCATCGCACACGAGGTGTTGGACGAGCACCTTCACCAGGTGCTCAGCGCAATGACGCAGAGCGAACTCGCGTCCGCGTTGGTCTCGCTCCCGGAGGAGCAACCGGGAAGCACGGCCACGATCGCCGCCGCCGGTGGACGGATCAAGCGGCGTGGCGCGTGGCGGGTGCCTCGGGTTCTCAAGGTCGGGTCAGCATATGGAAGGGTGCGCCTGGACCTGTCCCGGGCGATCATCGAGCACCCGGTCGTCGACATCGAGCTGCAACTGGGAACCGGCGGGGCCAGGATCACGGTGCCTCGTGACGCGGTGGTCGACGTCAAAGGCTTGAGCACGGGATGGAAGGACCTGCGCTACAAGGCCCCGCGGCACCCCCGGCCCGGCGGGCCGACGATTCGAATCTCCGGGGCCATGGGCTACGGGCGCCTGAAGATCCGCCACGCCCTGCGTTGAAGCCCCATCGGGTGCTCAGGTCGGTGACCTAGGTGGCGAGCGCCGTCTCCGCAAGGCGTCGCGGCTCAGACCTTCTCCGCGCTCAGGCGCGGGTGCTCGGCCGTGAGCAGTCCGATGTCCTCCACGTCCGAAGTCAGGATCGTCACCCGGCCGGGATGCTGCAAGGCGGTCGCGCACAGCATGGCGTCGATGGCGTACTTGTGGCCTTGCAGCCCTGCCGCACGCAGCAAGTCGGCAGCGGACTGCGCGACGGTTCGGGTCACCGGCTCCACGCTCAGCCGGGACAGGGTCCACTTCAGTGCGGCGTCATTGAGCTTCGGGTGGATCACCTCGACCAGCACAGCCGCCGAGGTGATCACGGGCAGGTCCGCGTCGCGAGCCGCCGTCAGCCACTCGTGGAGTTCCCGATCACGCCGTACGGCCTTTGCCAGATCCTCGCTGTCCAGGACCAGGGCACCGCTCACGCGGTCGCCCCGGCGTTCGGCGCGCCTCCGGTCAGCCGGGCACGCTTGGCCGCCACGGCCTCGGGATCGGCGGGACCGTGCACCTTGTCGAAGTCCGCGATCAGCTCGTCCAAGTTGTCGCGCTCGATCTGCCGCTGGGCGGCCTTCTCCAGGTAGGCCGAGACGCCTCGCTTGCCGACCCGTTCACGGATCGCCTGAAGCGTGCCGGCGGTGAGCGTGACGGAGATGCCGCTGGTGGGGCCGTCGCCGGGTGGGAAGTCAACGTCGTCATCAGTCACGTGTCGAGTATGCGATTTGTTATGGCACAGCGCGGTGGGTGTGGGCGGGCCGGGCCGTGAGCGGGTAGGGGGCCCGGAGCGGGGGGTGTCTCAGCAGGCACCCGAGGTGGGTGGGGCGGTGGGGCCGATCTGGAGTGTGGTCGGGGGTGTGCAGCAGCCGCCGCTGTCGTCGTTGCGCGCGGTGTCGGGGTCGTCGTAGAGGCCGGCGCCGCCGCAGACGCCGGTCTCGGGCAGGGTCAGCTCGACACGTTCGGCGGCCTCGTGGTCGCCGGCCAGGGCGGCGGCGATGGAGCGGACCTGCTCGTAGCCGGTCAGGGCGAGGAAGGTGGGGGCGCGGCCGTAGGACTTCATGCCGACCAGGTAGATGTCCTGCTCCGGGTGGGACAGTTCCTTGACGCCGTGCGGGTAGACCGTGCCGCAGGAGTGGACGTTCGGGTCGATCAGCGGGGCCAGTGCGGTGGGGGCCTGGAGGCGTTCGTCGAGGCCGAGGCGGAGTTCGGAGAGGAAGGAGAGGTCGGGGCGGAAGCCGGTCAAGGCGATGACCTCGTCGACCGGGTCCGAACGGCGGCCGTCCTCGGCGACGAGGACCAGCCGGTCGCCGTCCCGTTCGACGGCCTCGGTACGGAATCCGGTGACGGCACTGGCGTACCCCGCCTCCACCGCCGCCGTGGCGCGCAGGCCGAGGGCGCCGCGGGCCGGGAGCTGGTCGGCCTCGCCGCCGCCGTAGGTGGCGTCGCCGATGCCCCGGCGCAGGATCCACACCGCGTGCGTGTCCGCCTCCTTCCCGGCCAGGTCGGCGAGGAGGGCGAGGGCGGTGAAGGCGGAGGCGCCGGAGCCGACGACCGCCGTGCGCTTGCCGGCGTAGCGGGCTCGGACGGCCGGGTCGGTGAGGTCGGGGACGCGGTGGGTGATGCGGTCGGCCGCCCTCCTCTCGCCGAGGGCGGGGAGGCCGTCGGCACCCATCGGGCCGGGGGTGGACCAGGTGCCGGAGGCGTCGATGACGGCGCGGGCGGTGATTCGCTCCTCGCCGCCGTCGGCCGTCTCGAGGTGCACGGTGAAGGGCTGGTCCGCGCGGCCGGAGTCGACGATGCGGTCACGGCCGGCCCGGGCCACGCCGGTGACGGTGGCGCCGTAGCGGACCTTGTCGCCGAGGGCGTCGGCGAGCGGCTGGAGGTACCGCTCGGCCCAGTCGCGGCCGGTCGGGTACGTCGTGCCGTCGGGGCGCGTCCAGCCGGTCGGGGCCAGCAGCTTCTCGGCGGCGGGGTCGGTGACCTCGGCCCAGGGCGAGAAGAGGCGGACGTGCGCCCAGTCCCGTACGGCCGTCGCGGCCGACGGGCCGGCCTCCAGCACCAGCGGTTCGATACCGCGCTCCACGAGGTGGGCGGCGGCGGCCAGACCGACCGGGCCGGCTCCGACGATCACGACGGGCGGGTTCTGCTTCTCCATGGCGGCGCTTCCTTCGATCTTCGATCGGTTGCCCGGCCCGGGGGCGGGAGGGCGGCTCGGCGGGCACCGGCCGGGCGGGTGCTGTCGGGCAGGGCTTGTTTTCGGTTATTGATTCGACGTCTATGGATGAGCTGTGGCCAGCATGGACCTTGTTTTGATGAACGTCAAGATAGACACACTTCGAAGTAGGCCCCGGCGCCTTTGGTTCGATGTGTGTCAACATAGATGGATGTCGAACGTCAAGGCGCGTCCGGAGTCCGATGCCCCCGACGCCGTGGTGCCGTGCTGCCCGCCGTTGAGCGAGCGCCCCTTCACCGCCGAGGAGGCCGAGCGGACGGCGCGGATGTTCAAGGCGCTCGGGGACCCGGTACGGCTGCGGCTCTTCTCGGCCGTCGCCTCGCACGAGGGCGGCGAGGCGTGCGTGTGCGACATCTCCGACGTCGGCGTCTCCCAGCCGACCGTCTCCCACCATCTGAAGAAGCTCAAGGAAGCCGGCCTGCTGACCTCCGAGCGGCGCGGCACCTGGGTCTACTACCGGGTCGAGCCGTCGGTGCTGGCGGCGATGGGGCAGCTGCTGGCCGTCCGGTAGCCCGGTCCGGTAGCCCGCCCGGCCACGCCCGTCGTCGCCTCCTGTGATCTGCCGGTTCGCGCGGATGTCGGTACGGACGGCGGCGACCGGACTGCGCCTGACCGCGCTCTCGCCGGGCGGCCCCCGCCCGGCGCCGCGCAGGCGGGCACGGTGCTGCCGGCGCTCGCCTGCCGCTCCTGGCGGTCGGCCTGAGCTACCCGAGCGTCGTCGCCCGGCTCACCACCGGGCCGGGCTGGTCGCCGTGCCGGGTGATCCTCCCGTGTGACGTCCCGGTCGGTGTCCGCGCTGGGTAAGTGCGGTGATCACCGCCATCGACCTCCTCATGAAGGAAGCGAACGACCAGGTGCGTACAAGACAGTTCGTAGCAAGAGCCGCGCTCTCCGCCGCGGTGGGCCTCTCGCTCCTCGGCCTCCGAGCCGATCCGGCCGCCGCCGACACCGTGAGCCCGCTGCCGATCGGCTCGTACCGGGACATGGCCGTCGACGCCGTACACCAGCAGGTCTTCCTCAGCGACCCGTTCGGTGACAGCGTCCTGGTGACCGACTGGACGGGCCAGGTGGTGAAGCAGATCGGCGGAACGGACGGCGCCTGGGGATTCGCCCTGTCCGCCGATTCCGGGACGCTGTACGTGGCCCTCCGCGACGCCGGCGCGATCGCCGCGATCGACACCGCCACCCTCGAGGAGACCGCCCGGTACGACACGGGCACCGGCGCCGGCGCCTACGCCGGCCCGACCTCCCTGGCACTGGCCGGGGACAAGCTCTGGTTCGGTTACAGCCTCGACACCTGGCGGGGTGCCATCGGCTCCCTGGACCTCGGCGGCGCCCAGCCGGTCGTCACCCGCGACCAGGGCCTCGACACCTTCCGGGGCTCGCCCCACCTGACCGTCACGCCGCAGGCCCCGGACACCCTCGTGGCGGCCGAGTCCGACGGCAACACGGCCGCCGTGGCGGTGTACGACGTGAGTGCCGGACGGGCCGACGCCCAGGCGAGGCGCGTCGACCCCGGGCCCGACGGATGCTCCAGCCTCCAGGACCTCGCCTTGACCCCGGACGGCCGGCAGGTCGTCATCGCCTGCGCCGGGGCCCACCGCCACCAGGTGCTGCGCACGGCCGACCTGGCGGACGACGGCGTCCTGACCACCAGTTGGTCGCCCGACGCGGTGGCCGTCGACCCCGCCGGCACGGTGGCCGCGGGCGTCTACGGGCCGTCCGGGCCCGACGTGCGGCTGTTCGCGCAGGGCTCCCCCACCGCCTACACCGACTGGGACTTCCCGGCGCCCTCCGACTACGCCGACACCACCCTCGTCCCCGGCGGACTGGCCTGGTCGCCCGACGGCAGCCGGATCTTCGCGGTCACCGAGACCAGCGGCACCTCCACCCTCTCCCTGCGGGTCCTGGACCACCCGCGGGTCGCCACCGCCGTCACGGTGCGGGCGCCGGCCTCCTCGCCGCGCAACCAGGACCTCACCCTCACCGGGAAGCTCGAGGCGCCCGTGGGCTTCGGCGCCGGGAACACCGTCGACATCTGGCGGATCGACGACCCCACGGCCGGCGAGGGCATGCTCATCGGCTCCGCGAGCGTCGCCGCGGACGGCACGTTCACGTACACCGACCGGCCGCGGGCCAAGGGCCAGGTCCAGTACACCGTCCAGTACTACGGCGACGCGCGGCACGCGTACGCCTACGGCTCGGTCGTGGTCGACGTCGTCGCGGACTGAGCGTCCGGGCCTCGTCGGGGGTCTCGTCGGGGCCCGGGGCGGGGCTCAGTCGCCGGACGTCCGGGTGCGGTGGGACGTCTGGGGCGACTGGGCCGCCTCCGCCTCGGCCCTGGCGTCGTCCACCGCGGCGGCGGCCTGCTTCCCGGCCTCGTCGGCGGCCGTCGCCGCGTCCAGCGAGACCGACCGTCCCGCCGGACCGAGCTGCGGGGTCGGTGCGGCCGGGGCGGCCGTCCCCTCGCCGTCCCCGGCGCCCGTCTCCCCGGGGCGCTCCGGCTCGGGCGATGCGGCGGGCGACTCGTCCCCGAAGGCGCGCGTGACGGTCCGTACCGCCTCGGTCAGCTCGCCCGGGATCACCCAGAAGGTGTTGTTGTCGCTGCTCGCCAGGTGCGGGAGGGTCTCCAGGTACTTGTAGGCCAGGACCTTCGGGTCGGCGTTGTTGCGGTGGACGGCCTGGAAGACCAGCTCCACCGCCTTCGCCTCGCCGTCCGCCCGCAGGATCATGGCCTGCTGGGTGCCCTGGGCCTCCAGGATGTCCTTCTGCCGCGTGCCCTCCGCGGTGAGGATCTTGGCCTGCCGCTCGCCCTCGGCGTGCAGGATGGCCGCGCGCTTGTCGCGCTCGGCCCGCATCTGCTTCTCCATGGCCTCCTTGATGGTGTGCGGCGGGTCGATGGCCTTGATCTCGACGCGGTTGACCCGGATGCCCCACTTGCCGGTGGCGTCGTCGAGGACGGCGCGCAGCCGCGAGTTGATCTCCTCGCGGGAGGTGAGGGTCTCCTCCAGGTCCATGGAGCCGATGACGTTGCGCAGGGTCGTCACGGTGAGCTGGTCGATCGCCTGGAGGTAGTCGGCGACCTCGTAGGCCGCCGCCCGCGGGTCCGTGATCTGGTAGTAGAGCACCGTGTCGATGTTCACCACGAGGTTGTCCTCGGTGATCACCGGCCTGGGGTCGGACGAGTAGACCTGCTCGCGCACGTCGAGTTTGGTGTTGATGCGGTCCGCCACCGGCACGACCAGGTTCAGGCCGGGCTGCAGCGTCCGCCGGTAGCGGCCGAACCGCTCGACGTTGTAGCGGCGCGCCTGCGGGACGATCCGCACGGTGGAGGCCACGAGGAAGACGACGACCAGGGCCGCCACGAGGATGGGGATGACAAGCGGGTCCACAGTGCCTCCGTCGCTCTTCGTCAGTCGTGCACGGTGTCCGTGACGTTCGTGCGGTCGTGCGGTCGTGCGCTCATCGGGTCATGTGGTCAGGCGCTCATGCGGTCATGCGCTCATGCGGTCATCGGGCCTCACGGGAGGAGTTCGCGGGGGTAGACCACGGCCGTGGCGCCCTCGATCTCCATCACGTCCACCAGCGCGCCCACCGGTATCACCAGGCTCTCGTCGTAGGCGCGGGCGGACCACTCCTCGCCGGAGAGCTTGATCAGGCCGTGCGTCGCGGTCACCTCCCGCACGACCTCGGCCCGCCTGCCGATCAGCGCGTCGCTGCCCTCACGGGTCAGGGGCTGCTGGGCCATGTGCCGCAGCGCGACGGGGCGGACGAGGACGAGGCCGGCCGTCGCCACCGCCGTGAGGGCCAGGAGCTGGCCGAGGAGACCGACGCCCACCCCGGCGACCACGGCGGCGACCAGCGCGGCACCGGCCAGCAGACCGAGGACCAGGGTCAGGGTGAAGAACTCCGCGGCACCCAGTGCCGCGGCGGCGAGCAGCCATACGTACCACGGCATCGAATCGCCCTCCTTCAGGGGCCTTCACCACCAAAGTACCTTCTGCGGCGCCGGGCAGACAGACACCGGGAAGCGGTTGTCACCGTGACCGTGCCGGGCTCGGACGCCGTGACCGTTCGGGGCCCGATGCGCCCTCCCCCGGACGGCGTACGCGCGGTGGCCCGGAGCGGGCCGGCCGGTGAGAGTGGCAGCGGCCGCGGGCGACCGGCGGCCCGTGCACACCGCCTGCCGCGAGGACGCCGATGACCCACCCCGGCACCCTGGTCCTGATCATGGCCGCGGCCGTGCTGGCTCCGCTGCTGGTGCACGCCACCGGGGGCCGGGTCCGGGTGCCGCTGGTCGTCTTCGAGATCGTCCTGGGCATCGTGATCGGTCCTCAGGTGCTGGGCTGGGCGCACCCCGACGAGGTCGTCGACACGCTGGCCGACCTCGGGCTGTCGATGCTGATCTTCCTGGCCGGTTACGAGATCGAGTTCGCGGCGGTCCGCGGTGACACGCTGCGCCGGGCGCTGTGGGCCTGGCCGGTCTCGCTGCTGCTCGGCATCGGGGTGGGCCTCCTGTTCAGCGGGGGCGAGGTGTTCGAGGCGTTCGTCGTCGGTACGGCGCTGACCAGCACGGCGCTGGGGACCGTGCTGCCGATGCTGCGGGACCGGGGGGAGCTGCGCGGGCGGTTCGGGACGGTGGTGTCCGCGTTCGGCGCGGTCGGCGAGTTCGGTCCCGTGGTGGCGACGGCGCTGCTCCTCAGCGGTCGCCGCCCGGCCGAGTCGGCGGTCCTGCTCGTCGCCTTCGGGGTGGTCACCGCGGCGGCCGTGTTCTGGGCGCTGCGCCCGCGGCCGCCGTGGTTCGGCGAGCTGGCCGAGCGGACCCTGCACAGCAGCGGCCAGTTCGCGGTGCGGTTCGTCATGCTGCTGCTCGCCTGCATGCTCGGCCTCGCCGAGGTGTTCGGCCTGGACGTGCTGCTGGGCGCCTTCGCGGCCGGGGTGCTGACCCGGATCGTGCTGCACCGGGCCGTGCCGGCGGGCAGCGACGCCGTCCTCGGCAAGGTGGAGGCCATGGGCTTCGGCTTCCTGGTGCCGCTGTTCTACGTGGTCACCGGGATCGAGTTCGACCTGGACGCCCTGCTGGACTCCCCCGCCGCCCTGCTGCTGGTGCCGGTCTTCCTGGCGCTGTTCGTGCTGGTGCGCGGTGCCCCGGTGTACGTGCTCGCCCCGAAGGACCTGCGCCGCGCCGACCGGGGGGCGCTGGCCCTGTTCGCCTCGACGTGTCTGCCCCTCGTCGTGGCGATCACCACCATCGGTGTGGACCAGGAGCTGCTCGGCACGGAGCGGGCGGCGGCCCTGGTGGGCGCCGCGATGATCTCCGTACTGGTCCTGCCGCTGCTCGCGGGACGGCTGCGGTCCCCGCGCGGCGGGACGGGCGGGAGGTCGGACGGACGGACGGCGGGACGGACGGCCGACGACGCCGAGGCGTGGTGAACGCCCGCGCTGCCCGGCGTCGCGGCCGAGTTGCCGTGCCCGCCCGATGCGAGAAGGTGGGGACGAAGGCGCGCGAAGGGAGCTTGGCGTGACGGGCGGTCCGGTCGACGACGCTGCGGTGCTCAGCGCGCTGTTCGCCGACTCGCCCCAGGGCCTGTTCGTCTTCGACGCCGAACAGAAGGTCACCCGCTACAACCCCGCCGGGCGCGGGGTGCGGAACCTGCCGGCCGAGGAGGTCGTCGGGCACGGGGTCGAGGAGTTCGCACCCGGCTTCGAGGGGGGCGAGCTGAGGGCGCTGATCGACGAGGTCCTGGCGAGCGGCGAGCCGCTGCGCAGCCGCCTGGTCCGGGGCCGCTCGCCCTCGGAGCCGCACCGGACCCTCGCCGTCGAGGTGTCCCTGTTCCCGCTGCGCGGCCCGGGGGACGGCGTCCCCGGCCTGGTCGGCGTGGTCGAGGACGTGACCGAGCGGCAGGCCGCCGCGGACCGCCTCGCCGTGCTCAGCGCCGTGCACGCGACCGTCGGGTCCACGCTGGAGGCCAGGACCACGGCGGACGAGCTGGTGCGGGCCCTGGTGCCCGGCTTCGCCGACGTGGCCTGCGTGGACCTGCTCGACGACGGTCCGGACGGGGCCGTGCGCCGCACCGGGCCCGTGCCCTCGGCGGTGCCGCTGCGCCGGGTGTCCTCCGCCCCCGCCGACGCCCGGCTGAGCCGGAAGAACGGCGACAGCCGTCCCTTCCCCTTCCCCACCCCCTTCACGCAGGCGCTCAACGACGGACAGGCCCGGCTCGTGCCCGTCTCCCCGGACGAGTCGTGGCTGGCGGCCGACCCGGACGGGTTCGCGCCGCTGCTCGCCGAGCACGTCCACTCGATGATCGTCGCGCCGCTCACGGCCCGGGACTCCGTACTCGGTCTGCTGACCCTCTACCGCGACCGGCCCGACCCCTTCGAGGAGGCCGATCTGGACGTCGCCCGGCAGGCGGCCACCACCGCGGCGGCCCACCTGGACAACGCGAACAGCTACTGTCGCGAGCACACCGTGGCCGCCGCGCTGCAGCGCCGGCTGCAACCCGGCGTGACCCCGCGCCTGTCGGCGGTGGAGACCGCCCACGTGTACCTGCCCGAGGGGGCGGGCGGCGGCTGGTTCGACGTCGTGCCCCTGTCCGGCACCCGGGTCGCGCTCGTCGTCGGGGACGTCGCCGGACACGGCATCGAGGCCGCCGCGACGATGGGCCAGCTGCGCGTCGCCCTGCGCACACTGGCCCTGCAGGACCTGGAGACCGACGAGCTGCTGACCCATCTGGACGAGGTCGCCGCCCAGCTCACGGCGGCCGGCGCGCCGACCGCCACGACGCACGTGGCGACCTGCGCGATCACCGTCTACGACCCCGTCTCCCGGCAGTGCACCGCGATCCGGGCGGGGCACCCCGCCCCGGTGGTCGTCGATCCCGAGGGTTCGCCGCTCACCGTGGACGTCCCCGAGGGCCCGCCCCTGGGCACGGGCGGCGGACGGGCCTTCACCCCGGCCGTGTTCGAGGTGGAGCCGGGCAGCCTGCTCGCCCACTTCACCAGCGGTCTCCTCGCCGCCGCCGGCGAGGACGGGGCGGCTGCCCGGCTCCACCTGGAGCACGTCCTCGCGCCCGCCGGCCGGCCCCTGCAGGAGCTGTGCGACACCGCCGTGTACCGCATGGCGCCCTCCCCCCGCGACGACGCCGTCCTCCTCCTCGCGCGCACCCACGCCCTGGCACCGGAGCAGGTCGCGGACTGGACGCTGCCCGCCGACCCCTCCGTGGTGGGCACGGCCCGCCGGCTCGTCGGCCAGCAACTCGCCGTGTGGGAACTGGACGAAGCGGTCCCCACGACCGAACTGATCGTCAGCGAGCTGGTCACCAACGCCATCCGCTACGGCCGGGGGCCGGTCCGGCTGCGGCTCGTCCGCGACCGGGGGCGGCTGCTGTGCGAGGTCACGGACACCAACAGCGCCAGCCCGCACCTGCGTCACGCCCGCGCGAGCGACGAGGGCGGCCGGGGCCTGTTCATCGTGATGCGGCTCAGCTCCCACTGGGGGGTGCGGCACGGGCGCCGGGACAAGACGATCTGGTCCGAGCAGCGCCTGGACGGTGAACGCCCGGACGCGACGGACCTGTTCGACGTCGCGGACCTCGCCGACGAGTGACGCCGTGACGGACGCCGCCCGTCCCCCGAGCACCGGGGGCGGCCCCCCGGCCCTTCAGCCGGCGCGCAGAACCCGGAACCGGCCGGGTGCCGCCGGGTCCCGGTCCACGACCTGGAGCGGCGGCCGGTCCCACTGCCACACCCCGGTGCCGGGCGGGCGACGGAAGCGGATGGGGCCGCGGGTGCCGTCTACGGCGACCTGCGGCCAGGCCGCGGCGAGGCGCGCCCGGTCGGCTCCGTGGGCGCGCAGCAGGCCGGCCAGGACCGTGACGGTGTCGTAGCCCTCGAAGGCGACGAAGGAGGGCTCCTCGCCCAACCGGTCCCGCAGGGCCGCCGCGACCCGTGTGCCGAGCGGGCCGAGTCGCCCGGGCAGGTAGCGCAGGAACGGGACCCCGGCTCCGTCGTCGCCCAGCAGCGCCGCCCACCCGGCGAACTCCGGCTGCCCGGCCGGTGCGCCGATCAGCAGTCCGGCCAGGCGCGCGTCACCGCGGACGGCGCGGACCAGCGGCACGGCCGGGTCCGGGAAGCCGGTCAGCACGAGGAGGGCGCTCGCGCCGTCGGCGGCGAGCGCGTCGCAGACGCCCGCGGGGGTGAGCGCGCGGACGTCGAGCACGGTCACGGTGGCGCCGCGCGGTGCGAGACGCTCCCGCAGGACGCGGGTTCCGGCGGTCCAGTACGCGCTCGGTTCGGCCGCCACCGCGACCCGGGTGTGGCCCGCGTCGAGGAGGAAGTCGGCGTAGACCCGCCAGCCGTGCGACTGGGGCGGCGGGATGCGCGCGACCCATGCGGTCGGCCCGTCGGTGAGGTCGTCGAGCACCGCCGAGGAGCAGAGGTACGGCAGACCGAGGGCGTCGGCCCTGGTGGCGACGGCGCGGGCGACGACGCTGTGGTACTCGCCGGCCAGCGCGGCCACCCCGAGGCCGGCCAGCTCGTCCACGGCCGCCGTCGCCCGCACCGGATCGGCGGCGGTGTCCCGGACCACCAGCTCCAGCGGCCGTCCGTCGACGCCGCCGGCCTCCTCGACCTCGGCGGCGGCCAGTTCGAGCCCGGCGAGCAGATGCCGGCCCGCCTCGGTCCAGCCGGGCCGGGTCAGCGGTGCGAGGGCGCCTATCCGGAGGGGCGCCGGTGCGGGCCGGGGCTCCGCGGGGCGCGGTGGTGGTGTCGTCATGCGCCGCAGTCTCCCCCGAACCGGGCCCGTCCTCCCCGGCTTTTCGCACCGACTCGACTTCTACAACTATGTAGAAGTTAAGCTGTCCGGGCACCGCCCCCGCACGGGCGGTGCGCTCGGACGTACAGGGAAGGGAGCACGGGGACGATGGGTGTCATCGCCTGGCTGGTACTGGGTCTGCTCGCCGGAGCGATCGCCAAGGCGATCCTGCCCGGACGGGACCCCGGGGGCTGCGTCGGCACGACGGTGATCGGCATCGCCGGCGCCTTCCTGGGCGGCTGGCTGTCGGCCGAGTTCCTCGACCGCCCGGTGCAACGGGAGTTCTTCGACGCCGCGACCTGGGCGTCCGCCGTCGTCGGCGCCCTCGTCCTGCTGATCGGCTACCGCCTGCTGTTCGGCAACTCCCGGCGCTGACCGCCCGTCCGGGCGAGCGACCGCGATCCGCGCCCCGGCCGTGTCCGGCACGACATCAAGGAAGAGCGACACATGATCACGCTGACGAAGGAAGACGGCCCGGCGGACCTGGACGGGGTGACCCACCTGTCCATCGGCGTCTCCTGGGACCCGACCGCCGGCAGCAGCGGCGGGGTGCTCGGCAAGCTGCGCCGCAGGACCGGCACCGACCTCGACCTGATCGCCGTCGCCCTGCAGGGCGGGGACCCGGTGCGCCTCGCCGGTCTGGACTCCCTCGACCCGATGGGCAACGGCTCGCTCGTGCACAGCGGCGACAACCAGACCGGGCACGGGGACGGGGACGACGAGACGGTGACCGTCGAGTTCGCCCGGCTGCCCGCCCCCATCACGTCGATCGTGTTCGTCGCCGCCGCCTACAAGAAGGGCAGTTCCTTCCAGAAGGCCCGCAACATCAGCTTCAAGGTGTACGACGCCACCGGCGGCAGCACCCAGCAGGTCGCCGACATCTGGCCCAGCCTGCTCAGCCAGGACAACGGCTGTGCCGTGGCCAAGGCCGTGCGGGTGGGCGGCTCCTGGAAGCTGGAGGTCGTCAACGAGACGGGGAAGATCAAGCAGGGCGACGAGCACGCCCTGATGCGGTTCGCGGTCAGCAAGTAGCCCTGAGGTCAGGGCCGGCGGGGCACGCCCCCTTCCCGTCGGCCGGGCCCGGCGGGGACCATGCGGCATGCGAACCGACGACTGGCGGCTCACCGAGGACGTCGACGACTTCATGGACCGTGCCGGGGACTTCCTGCGCTCGCGCCCCGGCCTGCACATCGCGGCGCTGACGGCCCTCGCGCGGCTGCGGGCCCGCGGAGCGGCCGCGTACGGGCCCGAGGCACCGCTCTTCGGCCGGCTGGAGGACGGCGGCGGGGTACGCGCCGCCTTCCACCGCCTCCCGTCGCGCGGCCTGGCCCCGACCCCCCTCACCGAGGGGCAGGCGGACGTCCTGGCCGCGCGCCTGGCGGACCTCGGCCACCGCCTCCCCTACGTCAGCGCGGAGGCCCGTACCGCCGCCGCCTTCGCCGAGGCGTGGCAGCGGCGCACCGGGGCCGTGCCCACCACGCGCGTGCGGATGCGCCTGCACCGCCTCGGCACGCTCACCCCGCCGCGGCCCGTCCCCGCGGGCCGGGAGCGGGCGGTGGGCGAGGAGGACCGGGAGCAGCTGGTGCGCTGGTGCGCGGAGTTCGCCGCGGACGTGGGCGAGGACGTCACCGTCGACGCCGGCTCCTGGGCCGGCACCCGCTTCGCCGACAAGGGCTACACCTTCTGGGAGACCCCGGACGGCACGCCCGTCTCGATGGCCGGCGCCAACCCGATGATCGCGGGGGTGGTCCAGGTGGACCCCGTCTACACCCCCGCCCGGCTGCGCGGCCGCGGCTACGCCGGTGCCGTGACGGTCGCGGTGAGCCGGGCCGCGCGGGCCGCGGGCGCCGAGGAGGTGGTGCTGTACACGAACGCGGCCAACCCGACCAGCAACGCCCTCTACCAGCGCCTCGGTTACCGTCCGGTCGCGGAGTGGACCGTCGTCGACTTCACGCCGACGGGCCCCTGAGCCGCAGGGGTTCAGGCGGGTTCGAGCCGGGGTTCCGCCTGCGGGGCCGGTGCCGCCGGGGCCGGCTCCCACCGCCGGGTGGCGCGCACGTAGCCGTGGACCACCGAGGCCGTGGCGAGCAGGAGCAGCGGACCGAAGACCCACGGGTCGCGGGCCATCTCCAGCGACAGGTAGCGGGACGACGCCAGGATCGCCGCGAACACCGCCGTCCCGTGGGCGACCAGCACGGTCCCCGACCGGTCCCAGCCGCGGTCGAACGAGCGCAGCGCCGCCTCGATGGTGACGGCGAACACCACGCCGGCGAGGAGGTCGATACCGTAGTGGTAGCCGAACCCGAGGGTCGCGGTCAGCGTGGCGACCAGCCAAAACGTTCCTGCGTAGCGCAGGAGACGCGGGCTGCGGCGGGTGTGGATGAAGATGGTGACGGCCCACGCCGTGTGCAGGCTCGGCATGCAGTTGCGGGGCGTGACCCCGTCGTAGGTCACCGGGTGGGGCGGGGCGAGCGGCGGCAGGGCGTCCGGCCAGATGGTGGCCACCGCCCACTCCTCGCCGCCGGTGCCGAAGGCGCCGGTGCCGTAGAGGAAGACCGGCCCGACCACCGGGAAGATCATGTAGACGGCCGGACCGAGCAGGCCGATCAGCAAGAAGGTGCGCACCAGGTGGTGCCGGGGGAAGCGGCGCTCGTCGGCCACGTTGCGCAGCTGGTACAGGGCGGCCACGGCCGCGGCCACCGCGAGCTGGGCGTAGACCCAGTCGAGCAGGTGGGGGCCGACCGGTGCGGTGGCCTCGACCAGGCGTCCCATCACCCAGGACGGGTTGCCGAGCGCGCGGTCGGCGGTCGCCACGTAGGGGTCGAGGACGTCCGGGCGGGTCCTGGAGGTGATCAGCAGCCAGGCGTCGCCCGTCTTGCGGCCGGCCACCAGCAGCAGCCCCAGTCCGACGCCCTTCAGCAGCAGCACCCGGTCCGGGCCGGTGCGGCGGGTGAGGGCGACCACCGCGCACCCCAGGATCACCCACAGCGCGCCGTTGCCGAAGGAGTGCCCCTCGGTCACCGTCGCTCCGGCCGCCCACCGCACCAGCGCGAAGGCGAGGTCGATGCCGATCGCGGCGCCGGCCGCCACGAACCGCTGCCGCCAGGTGAGCACCACCATCGTCAGGGCCAGACCCGCGTACAGCAGGGGCCCCGACGCGGGGGCGAACACCGCCTCCCTCGCCTGGTTGGTGAGCGGTCCCCGCTCGCCGTAGCGGCGCGCGGCGATCTCCAGCACGACGAGGAATGCGAGAGCCGCCACACCCGCCACGGCCCAGAGTCTCGCCCGTGGTTGGCGGCATATTCGTGAAAACACCCGCGGTGGCATGAATCTCAATCTTTATTCTGTTTGCTATCAATACGGCTCAATAGCAAGGAATCCGGCGAAAACGACGGGCGGTGAGCTGGGGCTGTCGTCTTCCTGTCGAAGGGAAATGTACGGGCCCGCCGACAGAAGAAGACGGGGGGATGACGAATCGGGTTCCGCGGCGGGTGCGGCGCGGAACGCGAAGCACGTCACGCCCTGGCCGGCTCCGTCTCCCAGACGAATCCGTCGGGGTCGTTGAACGGCCGGCCGGCGCCGGAGAGGACGAGCCGGTGCGAGCCGGAGCCGTCGGCGGGGACACCGGCGACCTTGGCCAGCCCGCGCCGCTTGTACAGGGACAGCTTGACGGCGCCGGCACCGGTGTCGAACTCCACGTACTTGCCGCCGAAGCTCTTGGCGACGGTGAAGCCCTGGCCGGCGTAGAAGCGCTTGCTGGCCCTGACGTCCTCGACGCCCAGCAGCAGCACGAGTTCGTCGAAGGCCCGGGTGACCGGGGCGGTGTCCTTCTTCGCGGACGTGGCGAGCTGCCAGATCGTGCCGTCGGGCGCCCGCACCACGCCGCCGTAGCCCCACAGCGACTTGGCGGCGGGCTTGAGGACGGTCGCCCCGGCGTCCACGGCGGCGGTGAACAGCGCGTCGACGTCGCCCGGCTGGGACGCCACGAGCGACAGCGTGAAGCCGCGGAAACCGGCCGTCGGGGCGTCACCGGCGCGCAGGCGCACCGTCGACGGGTCCAGCGCGAAGGCCTCGGAGTAGAACCGGGCGGCCGCCTCGGGGTCGGCCACTTCCAGGGTGAGGGAGTCGATGGCGTTCATGTCGTCGACCGTACGGACCGCCGGGTCGCCGGTGCTTCTCGAAAACTGACCGGTCCGCGCGGCCCGTGCCGGGGCGGCGGCCACCGCGTCCACGCGGCCCGGACCGGGGCCGGGCGAGGGCGGCCCGCCCCCGAAATATTCCCGGATCGGGTCACCGGAACGGCCTTTTTCGCCACAGCCCCGGCGAAGGCGGCGTGCTACTGTCGTAGGAAGTTGCAGTTGTGGTTGCCTGAAGGTTTTTTCCGACGGGGTGATCATCACGGCGACCGGAGTCCGCACAGGGTGGACTCCGAGCACCGTACCGAAGGAGAAAAAATGGCTTCCGGCACCGTCAAGTGGTTCAACTCGGAAAAGGGCTTCGGCTTCATCGAGCAGGACGGCGGCGGCCCCGACGTGTTCGCCCACTACTCGAACATCGCCGCCCAGGGCTTCCGTGAGCTGCTCGAGGGCCAGAAGGTGACGTTCGACATCGCGCAGGGTCAGAAGGGCCCGACCGCCGAGAACATCGTCGTCGCCTGACGAACTCGCAGACATCGCAGCCGGGGCCCGCACCGTGGGGTGCGGGCCCCCGCTCGCGTTTCGTTTCGCATTTCCTCGCCGCGGGACCCCGCGATGCGCTTCGCACCCCTCCGAAGCTCTCGGATCACCCGGATCGCTTCGGAGCACCTCGATGCGTTTCCCTCCGTTCCGCCGCGTTCCGCTTCATTCTCTGTTTCTCGTTTCCCGGTCCGCGTCCGCGTGAAGTACGCGCCGACAGCGGCCGAGGCCGGCTCGTTCTTGCGATTCACCGCGCGGTCCACTCGCTGCGGGACTCCCTTGATACGTGCCGTATCAAGGAAGGTTCCCCATGAACCGTGTACGCACCCATGACCGCCGGCGCTCCGGCGGCGGTCCCCGCCGCTCCCAGTCCACCGGTCGCCGGCCCGCCGCCCCGCAGGGGGAGTTCGCGCTGCCGAAGACCGTCACCCCGGCACTGCCCCCCGTCGAGTCCTTCGCCGAACTCGACCTCCCGGCGCGGCTGCTGACCGCCCTCGGCGACGAGGGCGTCACCGTGCCCTTCCCGATCCAGGCGGCGACCCTGCCGAACTCCCTGGCCGGCCGCGACGTGCTCGGCCGGGGCCGTACCGGCTCGGGCAAGACCCTCGCCTTCGGCCTCGCCCTGCTGGCCCGCACGGCGGGCCGGCGCGCCGAGTCCAAGCGCCCGCTCGGTCTCGTCCTGGTCCCCACCCGGGAACTCGCCCAGCAGGTCACCGACGCGCTGGCGCCCTACGCCCGCTCCGTGGGCCTGCGCTCGGCGACCGTCGTCGGCGGCATGTCGATCGGCCGGCAGGCCGGTGCGCTGCGGGGCGGCGCGGAGATCGTGGTCGCGACGCCCGGACGGCTCAAGGACCTCATCGACCGGGGCGACTGCCTGCTGGACGACGTCACGATCACCGTCCTGGACGAGGCCGACCAGATGACCGACATGGGCTTCATGCCGCAGGTCACCGCGCTCCTGGACCAGGTGCGCCCGGACGGGCAGCGGATGCTGTTCTCGGCCACCCTGGACCGCAACGTCGACCGGCTGGTCCGCCGCTACCTGACCGACCCGGTCGTCCACTCCGTCGACCCCTCGGCCGGTGCCGTGACCACGATGGAGCACCACGTGCTGCACGTCCACGAGGAGGACAAGCAGCGCACGACCGTCGAGATCGCGGCGCGCGACGGCCGGGTGATCATGTTCCTCGACACCAAGCACCGGGTGGACCGGCTGGTGAAGCAGCTGCTGAAGAGCGGCGTGCGCGCGGCGGGCCTGCACGGCGGCAAGTCCCAGCCGCAGCGCACCCGCACGCTCGCCCAGTTCAAGGACGGGCACGTGACGGCGCTGGTCGCGACCAACGTCGCGGCGCGCGGCATCCACGTCGACAACCTCGACCTCGTCGTCAACGTGGACCCGCCCGGCGACCACAAGGACTACCTGCACCGGGGCGGCCGTACGGCACGCGCGGGCGAGTCCGGCAGCGTCGTCACCCTGGTGACGCCGGACCAGCGGCGCGACATGGCCCGTCTCATGGCCTCGGCCGGCATCACGCCCCTGGTCACGCCGGTGCGCTCGGGCGAGGCGGAACTGTCCCGCATCACCGGCGCGCAGACCCCGTCCGGTGTTCCGGTCGTCATCACCGTGCCCGTCGCCGAGCCCGCGCGCCGCACGGCGTCGGGCGGTTCCGCCCCGTCCCGGGGCCGCGGTCGCCGCCGTGGTGGCGGTGGCGGCGCGGGCGCTCAGGACCGCACCGGGCAGAAGACCGGCGGTCAGGGCGGCGCCACCGGGCAGAGCCGCACCCGGCAGGAGGCCGCCGGCCGGCGCCGCGGCGCTCAGGCTCCCGGCGGCCAGGCCACCGGTGCCCAGGGTCGCGGCGGCCAGGGTCGGCCCGCCGGTGACGCCCCGCGCCGCGGGCCCCGGCGCCGTCCCTCCGGAGGCGCGTCGGCCTAGGGTCCGGACGCCGGAGTGTGGGGGGAATCGACAACCGACCACAACGCCGCGGACGGGCGGACCGGCTCGCGTCCGCGGCACGATCACGCCGGACGGGCCCCATGGGGCCCGGACCGTCCGCCGGCCCGGGTCGGCGAACCCGCCCGCCCCGTCCCTCTCGTGGAGGCATCATGCGCTGTGTCATCGCCCGGTACCCGTTCGACCTCACCAAGGACGGGGTGGTGGCCACGATGAAGGGCGTCAAGCCCGAAACCGTCACCGGGGAGTCCGTCACCATCGGCCGCCGCCGCTACCCCGTCAAGCAGGTGGGCGAGGTCGTCACCCGGCAGGACCGCCGCGACTTCTCCGCCGGTGAGGTCGTCCGGGCCATGGCCCGCCTCGGCTTCACCTGCCACGCCGCCCCGGGCGCCACGCCCGCGCCGTCGCCCGACGCCACGCCGGTGCAGACGGCCTCGGCGCTGCTCGGCGGCGCCGACGTCCACTACGGACAGGACCGGTCCCCGGCCGCGCCGGCTCACTCCGACGGCGTGGGCACGGCGCTCGGCCGGGCCGACGGCTCGGCCCCGGGTTCGCTCGGCGACGCCTGACGCCCGGCGGGCGGTTCGCTCGGCACGGCCGCCGACGGCGCCCGCGTCGCCGCGTCCGTCGAGGCCCCGGGCATCGAGACCCCGGGTGTCGACACCTCGGGCGTGGGCCCCTCCGCAGGGGCGTCCGAGGGTGCCCGCGACGGGGCCGGAGCGGACGGCACCGGAGCGGGATCGGCGGGCGCCGGGGCCAGCGGCACCGTCGGGCGGGCGGGCGGTGACGGGGCCGCGCGGTTCAGCGGCAGCACGATCAGCGCCGCGGCGGCTGCGGTCGCGGCGGCGCCCACCGCCGTGCGCAGCAGACGCCGGCGGGACGCCGCCCGGCGGATCGCCTCGTAGCGGCCGGGCGGCGGACCCAGGTAGTCGGCGCCGGGGCGCAGCACGACCAGCAGCGGATCGGCGTCGTCCCGCGCGAACCCCGGGTCGTCCCGGTGGTCCGGACCGTCCTGTCCGTCGTCAAGACGTGTGGTCAACGCTTCTCCTCAGGTGGACGCGGAGCAGTTCACGGGCCGCGTGCAGGTCGGCCTTGACGGTCCCCTCCTTGCGCCCGGTCAGCACGGACACCTCCCGGATCGGCATGTCGGCGTAGTAGTGCAGCAGGATCGGCACGCGCAGCCGCTCCGGCAAGGACTGTACGAGCAGCCGCACCGAGGGGTCGGCCTGCTCCGGGTGCGGGCGGACGGCGACCTCCGCCGTCACCCGGCGCACCGCCCGGCGCTCGCGCTCCAGCTTGCGCCAGTGGTCGCGGACGAGGTTGGCGGCGGTGACGTAGAGGAAGCCCCGGGGCTCCTCCACGGCCGTCCAGCGGGCCCAGAGCCGGGTGAACGCCTCCGAGGCGATCTCGTGGGCCGTCTCGTCGTCGTCGACGAGCCGGCGGCACCAGCCGGCGAGGCGCGGATACAGGGCGGCGAACAGCTCGGACGCCGCCCTGTCACGGGACCGTTTCAACGCTCTCCACTCGTGGTCGCGGTCGCGGTCGCGATCAGCTCGGCGAAGACGATCACGTTGTCCCGGTACTCCTCGCCGCTGCGCGGCCCGCCGCAGGTGATGAGCCGCAGCTCCGGACGGTCCACGTCTCCGTACACGTCGTCGGTCGGGAAGTCCGCCTTGGCCACCGTCCGCACCTCGGTGACGGCGAACCCGGCCACCGTGCCGTTCGCCAGACGCGCCTCGACCCGGTCGCCCCGGTGCAGGCGCGCGAGCCGGCGGAAGACGCCGTCCCCGTGGCTGCCGACGGTGACGTGGCCGAGGAGGACTGACGGCCCGGTCCGGCCCGGGGTCGGCGAGTGCCGGTACCAGCCCGCGACGTCGTCCTCGGTGACCGGCGGGACCTCCACCGTGCCGTCGGCCGCCAGCCCCAGCCGCATCACCGGGGTGTCCACGCCGATGGCCGGGATGCGCAGGCCGACCGGCACCGAACGGGCCAGGGGCCGCACCGCGCCGCCCGCACCCTCGGCGGGCGGCGCGGTCGTCGCGGACCGGGCGGGGGCGCCGGCGCCACGCTCCCGGCCACCGTCCGCGCCGCTCCCGGCGCCGCAGCCCGCGAGAAGCGCGGCCAGCACGACGGCGGCGAGGGCGCGCCCGGTGAGCGGGGTCATGCCCCGGTCGCCGCCCGCCGACGGCGTACGACGAAGAGGACCGCGCCGCCCGCGAGGAGCCCGGCACCGGTCCCCGCGCCGACGAGCCCGGCGCCGCCGGAGGAGGACGGCGCGTCCGCCACCCCGGTGTCGGGCGCGCCCTCGGGCACGACGGAGACCTGGCCGTCGGCGGGCGCCTCGGAGGGATCGGCCGCCGGGGCCGGCACGCTGACGGAGGGGGCCGGCGCCTCGGACGGCACGGTGCCGGGGCTCGGCGCCCGGGACGGTTCCGCGCTGGGGGTGGGGGTGGCGGTGGCCGGGGCGGCGGGGGCCGGGGTGGGGTCGTCGGCGAACGCGGGCGCGGTGCCCGCCAGGACGGCGGTGCAGGCCAGGGCCACGGCACTGAGGATGGTGCGGCGCATCGGGTCGCTCTCTCTCGTCGTTCGGCACGGGTGTCGCGTGTGTGCGGATCGGTCGGAGAGACGAGGCGGCGAAGGGGCGGGTTGTAAAGAGACGGCAAAGTCGCCGGGGAGGGGGCGGGACGACGCCGACCACGGGCCGCCCGGGCGATGTCGCCGGTGCGGCCCGTGGTCGGCGGGGGGACCACGAACGGGGACCGGTCCCGGGGGGACCGGTCCCAGAGGGTCAGGACACCGGCGCCGGGCCCACCAGCTCCGTCAGGACGTCCTCCATCGTCACGAAGCCCAGGACCGCGCCCGTCTCGCCGGTGACGGCGGCCAGGTGGCTGCCCTCGGCGCGCAGGGCGGTGAGGGTGTCGTCCAGCGGGGTGTCGATGCGGACCCGGGTCACCCGGTGGAGCGCCGAGCGCGGGAAGGGGGCGTCGCGCTCGGTGAGGCCCAGGGTGTCCTTGATGTGCAGGTAGCCGAGGACGGTGCCCCCGGGGCCGGTGACCGGGAAGCGGGAGTAGCCCGCCTCGGCGGCCAGGCGCTCCAGCTGGGCCGGGGTGACCGTGTGGCCGACGGTGCGCATCTTCGGGACCGGGACCAGGATCTCGCCGACCGGGCGGGTGCCCAGCTCCAGGGCGTCGCGCAGCCGCTCGCCGTCGGCCGGGGTGAGCAGTCCGGCCTCGCTGGCGTCCACCACCATGCGGGCCAGCTGGTCGTCGGTGAAGACGGCCTCGACCTCGTCCTTCGGCTCCACCCGCAGCAGCTTGAGGAGCGTGTTGGCGAAGGCGTTGATGCCGAAGACGACCGGCTTCAGCGCCCGGGTGAGGGCGACCAGCGGCGGGCCGAGGACCAGCGCGGTGGTCGCCGGGGCGGCCAGCGCGATGTTCTTCGGGATCATCTCGCCGATCAGCATGTGCAGATACGTGGCGAGGGTCAGGGCGATCGCGAAGGCGACCGGGTGGACCAGCGCGTGCGGCATGTGGACCGCCTCGAACGCCGGCTCCATCAGGTGCGCGATGGCGGGCTCCGCCACGGCGCCGAGCACCAGGGAGGAGACGGTGATGCCGAGCTGGGCCGTGGCCATCATCTGGGAGATGTGCTCCAGGCCCCACAGGGTCATCCGGGCGCGCTTGTCGCCCGCCTTCGCGCGCGGCTCGATCTGGCTGCGGCGCACCGAGATCAGGGCGAACTCGGCGCCGACGAAGAAGGCGTTGGTCAGCAGCGTCAGGGCGCCGATCAGAAGCTGTACGACGGTCATCGGGCGGCCTCCGGCTCCCGGTCGGCCGACGTGACCGGCGCGGGCGCGGTGATCCGCAGGCGGTCGGCACGGTGGTGGTCGACGTCCAGGACGTCGACGCGCCAGCCGTCGAGGTCGACGACGTCCCCCTTGGCGGGGATGCGGGCCAGGTGGGTGGCGACCAGGCCGGCCAGGGTCTCGTACGGGCCCTCGGGGGCGGTCAGGCCGATGCGCTCCAGGTGGTCCAGGCGCAGCGAGCCGTCGGCCTCCCAGGCGGCGCGGCCGTCGGACTCGGCGGGGGCGGGGAGCAGGTCCGGTATCTCGACCGGGTCGTGCTCGTCGCGCACCTCGCCGACGACCTCCTCCACGATGTCCTCGACCGTGGCCACGCCCGCCGTGCCGCCGTACTCGTCGATGACGACGGCCATGGTGCGGGTGGAGCGCATGCGCTCCAGGAGGCGGTCGGCGGGCAGGCTGTCCGGCACCAGCAGCGGCGCGGTGGCCAGCTCGGTGACGGGGGTGGCCCGGCGCCGGTCCGGCTCCAGGGCCAGCACGTCGCGGATGTGGACGGTGCCGATGACCTCGTCCAGGCTGTCCCGGTAGACCGGGAAGCGGGACAGGCCGGTGGCGTGCGAGAGGTTCGCGGCGTCGGCGGCGGTGGCGTGGGCCTCCAGGGCCTTGACGTCCACGCGCGGGGTCATGACGTTCTCCGCGGTCAGCTCGCTCAGGTGCAGGGTGCGCACGAACAGCTCGGCCGAGTCCGCCTCCAGGGCGCCCTCGGCGGCCGAGTGCTGGGCCAGGGCGACCAGTTCCTCGGCGCTGCGGGCGGAGGCCAGCTCCTCGGCCGGTTCCAGGCCGAAGCGGCGCACGAAGCGGTTGGCCGTGTTGTTCAGGTGGCGGATGAAGGGGCCGAAGGCGGTGGTGAAGCCGCGCTGCGGGCCCGCGACGACCTTCGCGACGGCCAGCGGCCGGGAGATCGCCCAGTTCTTGGGGACCAGCTCGCCGACGACCATCAGGACGACGGTGGAGACGACCACGCCGAGCACGGTCGCCACCGTCGAGGCGGCACCGCCCAGGCCGATCGCCGTCAGCGGGCCGCGCAGCAGCACGGCGACCGACGGCTCGGCCAGCATGCCGATGACCAGGGAGGTCACGGTGATGCCGAGCTGGGCTCCGGAGAGCTGGAGGGTCAGCGACCGTACCGCCTTCAGGGCGCCGTCGGCGCCGCGCTCACCGGACTCGGCGGCACGCTCCAGGTCGGAGCGCTCGACGGTGGTGAGGGAGAACTCGGCCGCGACGAAGAGGGCGCAGGCCAGGGTGAGGAGGAGGGCCAGCAGGAGCAGCAGGACCTCGGTCACCGTGCCACCCCGCTTCCCTCACGCGCATTCGGGGGGACTGGCGGGCCGGCCGTGGCACGGCCGGTACTGGGAGGCTCCATTACGGAACGGGACTCCTTAACGGGGTCGACGGGCGCCGGTGCCTGCCGGCCGCCCTGGGGTCACACCTCATGGTAAAGGACGAGCAAAGACAAGGGGAGTCCTGCGGCCCCTATGCTTCTACTCGCCTGTAGAGAACGGCCGGACGACTCCGGTTGTTCCCCGCACGGTCCCGTTCCCCGCACGGATTCGTTCCCCGCACGGGATTCCCGTACCGAGTTCCCCGTACGCACGTAAGGAGTGGACGCCTCGATGGTGTTCAAGCGGCAGCCAGGTTCCCTCGGCGTGGGCGGGCCCACGGTGGACACGGTGCTGGACGCGGGGGCCGTGCGGCCCGGGGGCACGCTGTCCGGCCGCGTGGAGCTGGCCGGCGGCACCGCCGGCCACGACGTCGAGCAGGTGGTGCTGGAGCTGGTGGCCCGCGTGGAGACCGCGCCCGGGGAGCCCGGGGACGGGGAGCCGGGGAGCGGGGAGCCAGGGGACGGCGCGGGTGTCGTCGCCTTCGGCCGGTACCCCGTCGGCGGTGCCTTCCGGCTGGCGGCGGGGGAACGGCGCGAGGTGCCCTTCTCGGTGCGGCTGCCCTGGGAGACACCGGTGACCGAGCTGCGGGGACGGCCGCTGGGCCTCACGCTCGGCGTGCGCGCCGAGCCGGCGGCGGGCGGCGACGGGGACCGGAGCGACCCGGCCCCGCTGAGGGTGGCGCCGCTGCCCGCGCAGGAGGCCGTGCTGGAGGCGTTCGAGCAGCTCGGCTTCGGCCTGCGCTCCGCCGCTCTGGAGCACGGTCGCATCGGCGGCACCGGACAGCGGCTCCCCTTCCGCCAGGAGATCGGACTGACCCCGTCCGCGCGCTACGCCCACCAGCTCGACGAGATCGAGCTGACCTTCCTGGCCGTCCCGGACGCCCTGGAGGTGGTGCTGGAGACCGACAAGCGCGGCGGCCCGTCCGCCGGGGGCGGCCACGACGCCCTCAGCCGCTTCACCGTGCCCCACACGGGACCGGCCGGGCCGCAGGACTGGGACGACCTCGTCGACGGCTGGATCAGGGAGTCGGTCGAGCACCGGGAGTCGTACGACTGCCACGCGGTGTTCGGCCACGAGTCTCCCGCGCCTTCCCCGCCGTCCACCCCCTCCGCGTCTTCTACAGAAGTGTAGAAGTTTTCGGCCGGTACGGCCCCGCCGCGGGCCGTCCATGCCGTAGATTCCGTGCGGACCCCCACCTCGGGTCCGCACCGCCGTACGTCACCAGGGGAGCGCCGTGTTCGGACTGAGCGAACTCGCGATCATTCTCATCGTCGTCATAGCCGTCCTCGCCGCGAAGAAGCTCCCCGAGCTGACCCGCTCGGCGGGCAAGTCGGCGCGCATCCTCAAGGCCGAGGCCCGTGCGATGAAGGACGAGGAGCGGACACCGGCCGAGGAGCGCGGGGCACCCCGCGTGATCCAGGGCGAGGCGGTCCGGCGCGAGGAGACCGACGGCACCGCGGGCGGCCGGGGCGGCGGCGACCGGGGCTGACCGGTCGGTCCCGGCTTGCCCCTCCCCGGAACGGCCGGACCTGGCCTGAGCCCCTGCCGGACCCCTGCCGGGGCTCAGTACGGGGTTCAGGCCGGACCTCAGGACGGGTCCTCCGGCACGGCGGACAGCAGGCTGTGCAGGATCGGCCCGGCCGATCCGCCGCCGGTGACGCCCTCCTCGACGACCACGGCGACCGCCACATTGCCGCGGTGGGCGACCATCCAGCCGTTGTTGTCCTGGTCGTCGGAGACCTCGGCGGTGCCGGTCTTGGCGCCGATCTCACCGGGCAGGTCGGCCAGGACGTGCGCGGTGCCGTCGGTGACGGTGGCCCGCATCAGCTCCCGCAGCTGGGTGACGACCTCGTCGGGCAGCGGCTCGGTGCGGGTGCCGTCCTCGTTCCCGGCGGTGATCGACGGCTGGTGGAACTCGCCGGAGACCGCCGTGGCCGTCACCGACGCCATGATCAGCGGGTTGGCCTGGATCCGCCCCTGCCCGATCATCGACGCGGCCTTCTCCGTCTCGTCCTTGGGCACCGGCACCGACCCGTCGTAGGTCGGGATGCCGATGTGCCACTCCTGGCCGACCCCGAAGTACGTGCGCGCGACCTCGCCCAGCTCCCCCTCGTCGAGCTTGCCGCGCAGGCTGATGAAGGCGGTGTTGCAGGACTCGGTGAAGTCCTTGCGGAAGGTGGCACCGGGGAACTCGGAGGTCTCCACGTTGTGGAACTCCTTGCCCACGGTCAGGTACTTGGGGCAGTCCACGACGTCGTCGGGCTTCACCGCGCCCTTGAGCAGCAGGGCGCTGCTGGTGACGATCTTCCAGGTGGAGCCGGGGGCGTAGGTGCCGGAGGCGGCGCGGTTGAAGCCGGCCGAGGGGGAGTTGGCGAGGGCGAGGATCTCGCCGTTGTCGACGCGCAGGGCGACGAGCGCGGCGTTCTTGCCGTCGGCCCGGCCGAGGGCCTTCTCGGCCGCCGCCTGCCAGGTGGCGTCCAGGGTGGTGCGCACGGGCTCGTCGGCGGTCGCCGGGTCGGGCTCCTTGCCGAAGGACGCCTCGGTCCGCACGGTCTCGCCGGTGGCCCGGTCGACGAGTTCCACGGTGCCGCGCGGTCCGCCGCCGTCACCGCCGGCGAGCCGGCCCAGGAGCGGGGTCACGGACGGGTACGAGCCGTCCGCGACCGAGGTCCCGTGCCGGTCGGTGACCCGCGGCGGGGTCGTCTCCTCGCGTTCCAGGCGGAACTTCTCCGCGTCGCTCAGCCGCGGGTGCACCAGCGACAGCCGCCAGTCGACCTTCCAGTCGCCGTCCTCCTGCTCGCGCAGCGGCAGCTCGGACTCGTACGTCCAGGTGCCGAGGCCGGTGATCGGCATCTTCGCGGTGAAGGGCACGGCGAGGGTGCCGTCCTCGGCCTCCCGGGCGTCCCCGGCCGCCGTCAGCCGGGGCTTGTCGATGTCCAGGCCCGCCGTGAAGCTCTGCAGCACCTTCTGGGCCGTGCCGGGGCTGGTGGTGCGGCCGGCGGCGCTGGGCAGGCGCCCGGCGGCCCAGTCGGCCAGGAAGGCCCGCGCCTGCTTCATCGCGGCGGGGTCGGGGCCGTCGTCGCCGCGCGCGAAGGGGCCGAACCCGGCGGCGTAGCAGCCGCCCGCGACGAGGGCGAGCACGACCCCGGCCGCGGCGACCGCGCGCACGCCCTTGCGGGGCCCGCGGCGGGACGGGGCGGGAGGGACGAGGTGGTCGGTGTCCGGCATCAGGGTCTCTTCCTGTCGTGGGCCGAGGTCGCCGCCGCGCCGGTCAGCCGGCGGCGAAGAAGTCGAGGATCGTGTCGGTGGCGTCCAGGGCGTCGCTGGTGGGGCCGAGCCGCTTGTCCGGGACGAAGGAGGAACCCGGCCAGGTGTGGCCGCCGCCGTGGACGACGAGGAGCTGGACGGCACCGGCACCGGCACCCGGGCCGGAGGCGTTCCGCGGACGCCAGACCGTGCGGTCGTACCCCTTCTCCTTCTCCGTGACCGGTGCGCCCGCGCCGCCCGCCTCGGCGAACGCCTGCGCCGTCTCCCGGGCCGACCGGCTCGGCAGGATCGGCTCCTTCGGGTCCGGCGGCGGCGAGGGCCAGCCCCCGATCGGGCGCACGGGGTCGTCGGCGCCGTAGACGACCATCACCGGGACGGCGCCGGTGGGCTCCACGGCGGCCGCGCCGGTGGGCAGCTGACCGGCGACCGAGGCCGCCGCGGCCACCAGGCCGGGCCGCTCGGCGGCCATGCGCAGGGCCATGGAGCCGCCGTTGGAGAAGCCGGCCACGTAGACGCGCTCGGGATCGGCCTGTTCGGTGCGGACCAGGTGCTCGATCAGCGCCTCGGTGAACCGCACGTCGAGGCCGGGGTCGGGACGCCGCGGGGTCTTCGCCGTGCCGGCGCCCCACCCGGCGTCGATGCCCTCCGGATAGACGACCAGCATGCCGCGCGCACCGGCGGCCTTCTCCAGCGCGCTCTGTTCGCGCAGTTCGGCGGCGTGCGAACCGCGGCCGTGGAAGGCGATGACGAGGGGCCTGGGCCCGTCGGCGGAGGCGGGCCGGTGCAGCAGGTACGTGCGGCTGCGGCCGTCCACGCGCAGTTCGGCGCGGACGTCCGCGGCCGCCGAGGCGGTGCCGCCGGCCCGGGTCGGGGCGCCCGCCGGGGGCGACGCGTCCGGTTGCCCGTCCCCGGTGGCACAGCCGGCCAGCGGGAGGACGAGGGCGAGCGCGAGCGCGCGGGACCACCGGCGGGGACGCAGGGTGAGGTCGTGGAGGGAGCGCATGCCCCGAGGAGAGCAACCGCACGGTCCGCCTGTCCAAGATTGATATGGATGTCGGATCGATCAATCCCCGATATGATTACTGGTCGTGGACCTGGTGCGGCACCTGGAGTGCTTCGTGGCTGTTGCAGAAGAGTCACACTTCGGGCGTGCCGCGGCCCGGCTCGGCATGGCCCAGCCGCCCCTGTCGCAGCGCATCGCGCGGCTGGAGAAGGAACTGGGCGTGCGGCTCTTCGAGCGTTCCAGCCGCCGGGTGACGATCACCGAGGCGGGCACCCTGCTCCTCGCCGAGGCCCGCGAGCTGCTGGCCCGCTCCGATGCGCTGCTGGCCACCGCGCGCCGCATCCGGGACGGCGAGACGGGCCTGCTGCGCGCCGCGCTCTCCCCCGAGTTCTCCGGCCGGACCGTCGCCGCGCTGTTGTCGGACTTCCGGCGCCGGCACTCCGGCCTGGAGCTGGAGCTGCACGAGCTGTCCACGGCGGAGCAGCTGGCCGCCTTCGCCGCCCACCGGCTGGACGTCGGCGTCATCCACCACCCCTGTGACGTCACCGGCCTGGAACTGGGCCCGGTGCTGCGCCGGGACCTCGGCGTGCTGCTGCCGCGCGGGTCCGCGCAGGCGGCGCGCGCGGAGGTGCCGCTGGCCTCGCTCACCGGATACGACCTGGTGCTCTTCCCGCGCGCCCACGCGCCCGCGGTCTACGACGACCTGCTCACCGCCTGCGCCCGGGGCGGCTACACCCCCGCCGCCGTGCGGCACGGCCAGGGCGCCAGCTTCGTACGCGGTCTGGTGCTGTCGTCCGGGGCCGTCGCCCTCGGTCCGCGCGACACCCAGCTCGCGGACCCGGCCGACCCGGACCTGGTCTGGCGTCCGCTGGCCGGGGCCCCGCTGGCCTGGCGGCACTCCGTGGCCTGGCCCAAGGGGCGCGGTGACGCCGCCGTCGACGCCTTCGCCGAGGCCGCCACCCACGCGCTGCGCACCACCGCCGACGCCCGCGCCGAGACGGCCGCCCGGCCCCTGCACCTTCGTCCGGCATCGGAGTTCTGGCTGTGAGCGACACGACCACCGCCGGGCGGCTGCACGCCGCCTTCGCCGACGCCGGGGTCACCGGCCTGCTGCACGCCGTGGACATCGACTCCGGTGCGCAGGTCGGGGCCGGGGCGGACCAGCCGGTGTGCACGGCCAGCGTCCACAAGGTGTGCGTGCTGGTGACGCTGCACGAGCTGGCGGCGGCCGGGGAGATCGACCTGACCGAGCAGGTGGAGTGCCCGCCCGCCGGGCGCACCCCCGGGCCCACGGGGCTGGCGGCCATGCTGGACCCGGTGCGGCTGTCGCTGCGCGACGCGGCGCTGCTGATGATGTCCGTCAGCGACAACACCGCCGCCGACCTGCTGCTGCGCCGGGTGGGACTGGACGCCGTCAACCGCACCACGGCCCGGCTCGGCCTCACCCGCACGCGGGCGGTGTACGGCTTCGGGGAGATGCTGGCCACCATGCGGGAGGACGCCGGACCGGCCGGCACCCGGGCGCTGACCGACCCGCACGTCCTCACCCGGCTCCGGGCCCTGGACCCGGCCCGCACCAACCGCAGCACCCCGCGGGACATGACGCGCCTGCTCACCGCCCTGTGGCGGGACGAGGCGTGCCCGCCGCAGTACGGCGCCGCGATGCGCCGGGTCATGGGCCTCCAGGTCTGGCCGCACCGCCTGGCCTCGGGGTTCCCCTTCGACGACGTCCACGTGGCCGGCAAGACCGGCACCCTGCCCACCCTGCGCAACGAGGTCGGCGTCGTCGAGTACCCCGACGGCGGGCGCTACGCCGTGGCCGTCTTCACCCGCACCGCCAACCCGGCGGCCACGCTCCCGGCGGCGGACGCGGTGATCGGCACGGCGGCGCGGATCGCGGTGGACGCGCTGCGGGCGCCCTGAGACGGCGGGCCGCGTCAGCCGTCGTTGTCCCGCCAACGTCCGCCGCTCGGTGCCGTGTCGAAGCGGGTGGCCGCCGAGGCGTTGCCGCTGAAGTCGTTGCCGGAGACCCGGCCGGCGGTCCAGGTGGCCTCGTGCGCGAGCCACAGGGCGTGGGTCTGGGTGCGCGGGTGCCCGTCGTCCCGGATCCGGTTGCCGTGGACGTAGGGGTGGGTGACGGCCGCGGCGGCGGTGAGGCCGGTGCGCGGCGTCGGGGCGTCCGGCAGGCGGTAGGCGGTGCCGGGCGCGGGGACGGCGTCGTGGGGCCAGGCGGTCCGCGCGCCGGGGCGCCGGGGGGCGAGGGTGAGCCGGGTCGCGGTGTTGTCGGTGACGACGGCGGTGACCTCGGTGTCCCCGGTGCCGGCCGTCAGCGTCTTGCCCCGGTGGCCGCCGGGGAGCCAGTCGGCGTGCGGGTCGGTCAGGGACAGCGGCCCGCAGGTCACGTCCTGGCCGCCGCGGGCCCCGGGCGCCGCGCGCCGGCCGTTGCCGCGTATCCGGTTGCCGAAGATCGCCGGCTCGTGCAGCGGGGCGTCGAGGCGGATGCCGTCCAGGCCGTTGTCGTGGATGTCGTTGGACTCCAGGACGATGTCGACGGCGGGCTCCTGGTCGCCGCCGGCCAGGTTGTGCTGCCAGTAGCCGTACCGGCCGTTGCCGCCGATCCGGTTGCCGCGGAAGGCGTACGGCCCCGGCGTGTTGCCGAGGGCGACGCCGTCGCGCGCGTTGCCGTCGATCAGGCACCCGGTGACGATGCCGCCGCGTCCGCCGACGCTGGTCGTGCCCTGCGCCGACACGTCGAATCCGGCGACGTGGTTGCCGATCATCGTGCAGGCGGTGACCAGGAGGCCGTCGGCGCCCCAGTCGGAGATGCCGTAGCGGTTGTCCTCGGTGTGGCAGGCGGTGAGGCGGATGCCGCGGGGCGGGGCCCAGTGGTCCTGCTGGAGTTCGAGGAAGATGCCGTTGGTGCCGTTGCCGTTGGCCGTGCAGTCCGTCACCGCCAGCCGTTCGACGGGTCCCCAGCCGCCGATCCCGATGCCGATGCCGGCGCCGCCCATCTCCTCGCCGGGGTCCTGCCGTCCGCACCGCTCGGCGAGCACGCCCTCGACGACGGTGTCCTGGAGGAAGTCGCAGCCGAAACCGGTGGCGGCGGTGTCGTGGATGTACAGGTCGCTGAAGCGCCCGCGCAGCACGTACTGGAGGCCGAGCCCCTTGGCCAGCACCTCGTACTCCTCGGTCCGCACCCCCGAGCCGTCGATCTCGAAGTGCGCGAAGGTGACGTCGGCGATGTGGTGGTCCCGCCCGGCACCGTGCTGGGCGGTGGTGAACCAGGCCAGCGGCACCGGCCGGTCGGGGGCGCCCGGGTTGGCGAGGGCGAAGCAGGTGGCGCCGCGTCCGGCGCCGATCAGCGAGACGCCGCTGCGCCAGAGCACCGGGCGGTCCCGGATCACGTACCGCCCGGCGGGCACCCGCACGGTGCGCGGCCGTCCGTCCTCGGCGGTGGCGTCGCCGAGCGTGTCCACCAGCTTCTGCAGCGCCGGCCCGTCGTCGGCGGTGCCGTCCCCGACCAGGCCGTACGCGTGGGCGTCGGCCGTCAGCGGCACGGTCATGGGGCACTCCTTCCACCGGCTGCGCGGTGCGGCGCCTCCGGTCCGGACACCGCCGCGCCGCCGCCCGGGTACCAGCCCGCGGCGGTCCTCAATCACGACGGGGCGGGCTGCCGTACCGCCCACCGGCGCATTCGGACATTCCTGGCGCTTTATCTCATTTGGGGGTACATAATCAGAACATGAGTACGGCAACGTATGAACTGCTGGCCGCGTCCTCGCACGCGCTCAACCTGACCATCGCCTTCATCGGCGGGCTGGTGATCGCCGGCGCGCTGATCTGGGCCGTACGCATGGGCCTGCGGGTCATGGAACGGGAATCCGAGCGCCCGCACGCCGACGAGCACGGCAAGCTCCCCGCCACCGGACCCGTCCACGAGGAACGGGAGATGCGGGAGCCCGACGAGATTCCGCTGGCGGCGGACGGCAGCCCACGGCTCATGCCGTACGAGCTGCACCACTCCGGCAGCCGCCGGGGCACGGACCAGAACCGGCGCCGCTGGCTGCCGGGGTCGAGCGGCTCCTTCGGCGGCGGAGGCCCGGGACACGTCTGACGGCGCGCACGCCGGCGGCAGGGCGGGCGCGCCCCGGCCGCCGGCGCCCCCGCCCGTGAGCGGCCGTCCCCACCCGTGAGGGAACGGCCGCTCGCGGGTGGGGGCACGCTCGTCCGTCGAGCCCGGCACCGGCCTCCACGCACCGGCCCCCCGGGACGGTGCGTCCCGCGCGCGGTGATCCGGCCGGGTCCGCGTAGGGTCACCGGCACCGGCACCCCCACGCAGCCCGAGGAGCCCCGCCGTGACGCACGCCCCCGCCCCGCAGGCCCCCGTCCCGGTGATCATCGACTGCGACACCGGCATCGACGACGCCCTGGCCCTGCTGCTGGCGGTCCGTCACCCGGGGCTCGACCTGCGGGCGGTCACCTGCGTGGCCGGCAACACCGACGTGGCGGGGGTCGTCCGCAACACCCTGACCGTGCTGGAGCGGGCCGGCGCCCCCGACGTCCCCGTCGCCCGGGGCGCCGAGCGCCCGCTGATCGAGGCCGTCCGCACCGCCCGTCACGTCCACGGTCACGACGGCATGGGCGACCTGGGCCTGCCCGCGCCCTCCCGCCGCCCCGTCGACGTGGACGCCGTGACGCTGCTGCGCCGGGAGATCCTGGCCTCCCCGCGCCCGGTCACCCTGATCCCCACCGCACCCGCGACCAACATCGCCCTGCTGCTGCGCACCCACCCCGAGGTCACCGGCAACATCGAGCGGATCGTCTTCATGGGCGGCGCGGTGGCCACCGGGAACGCGACGCCGGTCGCCGAGTTCAACGTCTGGCACGACCCGGAGGCCGCCGCGATCCTGCTGAGCGCGGGGGTGCCGATCACGATGTACGGGCTGGACGTGTTCCAGCGGGTGATCGTGCCCGGCCCGGACGTACGGCGGCTGCGCGCGAGCGACGAGCCCGGCACCCGGCTCGCCGGCGAGCTGCTCGCCCACCGCGGCCCGGCCACCGACGAGAGAGACCCCGGCGGCGGTCTCGGCGACGCGGGCGCGGTCTGCGCGGTGATCGACCCGGCGGGCCTGACCACGCACCGGCTGCCCGTGGAAGTCTGCCTGGCCCCCGGCCCGGCCCGCGGCCAGACCCTCGTCGACCGCCGGGCCCGCGTCGGCGAGGCCGAACTCCACGGCGACACCCGCGAACAGCCGCTGATCGACGTGGGACTGGACGTGGACGTACCCCGGTACGTGGACCTGTACCTGAGCGCGGTCGAACACAAGGGCGCATACACGGACGCATAGGAAACGGCGCGTCGACCGCCCCGCGGGTTCGCTTTTCGGGTGATGTGGACAGATCTATGTCATGTCGCCCGCACGCACCGCGAAGGAGACCGCGTGACCGTACGCAGCACCGCCAGCGCGCCCGACCTGTCGTCCAAGGACCCCAACTGGTGGCGGCAGGCCGTCATCTACCAGATCTACCCCCGCAGCTTCGCCGACGCCGACGGCGACGGGCTCGGTGACCTGCGCGGCATCACCCAGCGCCTGACCCACCTGGCCGCCCTGGGCGTCGACGCCCTGTGGCTCAGCCCGTTCTACCCCTCCGAACTGGCCGACGGCGGCTACGACGTCGAGGACTACCGCGACGTCGACCCGCGCCTGGGGACCCTGGACGACTTCGACGCCATGGCCGCCGAGGCCCACCGCCTGGGCCTGAAGGTGATCGTCGACCTGGTCCCCAACCACACCTCGCACCGGCACCCGTGGTTCCGCGAGGCCCTGGAGGCGGGCCCGGGTTCGGCCGCCCGCGACCGCTACGTCTTCCGCGACGGCCGCGGCGCGCGGGGCGAACTGCCGCCCACCGACTGGCAGTCCGTCTTCGGCGGCAGCGCCTGGGAGCGGGTGCCGGACGGGCAGTGGTACCTCCACCTGTTCGCGCCCCAGCAGCCCGACCTGAACTGGGAGAACGAGCAGGTCCGCGCCGACTTCCGCACCACGCTCAAGTTCTGGTCCGACCGCGGCGTCGACGGCTTCCGGATCGACGTGGCGCACGCGCTGGTCAAGGACCTGACCGAGCCGTTGCGCGACCTCGGCGCGCCCGAGCTGAGCAGCGAGGCGGCGCTCGCGGACTTCGCCCCCGGCACCCACCCCTTCTACGACCGGGACGACGTCCACGAGGTCTACCGGGACTGGCGGAAGATCTTCGACACCTACACGCCGCCCCGGATGGCGGTCGCCGAGGCGTGGGTCCCGGGCGCCCGGCGCGCGCTGTACGCCCGCCCGGACGAACTGGGCCAGGCGTTCAACTTCGAGTACCTCCAGGCCGGCTGGGACGCGGCGGAGCTGCGCGAGATCATCACCGGTTCGCTGGCCGACGCCCGCGCCGCGGGCGCCTCGGCGACCTGGGTGCTCTCCAACCACGACGTGGTCCGCCACGCCTCCCGCCTGGTGCTGCCCCCGGGCACCGACACCGACGCCTGGCTGCTGTCCGGCGGACGGGCCCCGGCCCTCGACGAGGCGGCGGGACTGCGCCGGGCCCGCGCGGCGACGCTGCTGATGCTGGCGCTGCCCGGCTCCGCCTACCTCTACCAGGGCGAGGAGCTGGGGCTGCCCGAGGTGGCCGACCTGCCCACCGAGGTGCTCCAGGACCCGATCTGGGAGCAGACCGGGCACGTCCGCAAGGGCCGCGACGGGTGCCGGGTGCCGCTGCCCTGGACGACGGACGGGCCGTCGTACGGCTTCGGCGCGGGCGCGGCCTGGCTGCCGCAGCCGCCCGGCTTCGCGGCGTACGCCGTCCAGGCCCAGGACGGGGTCGAGGGCTCGACCCTGGAGCTGTACCGCACGGCCCTGCGCCTGCGCCGCAAGCTGATCGACGGGGAGGCGCTGACCTGGGCGGAGGACGCCCCGGAGGGGGTGCTCCTCTTCGACCGCTCGCCCGGCTGGCGCTGCGTCACCAACCTCTCCGGCCGGACGGTGGACCGGCCCGCCGGTGAGGTGCTGCTGAGCAGCGCGCCGCTGGAGGGCGGCCGGCTGGGTCCCGACACGACGGTGTGGCTGGCGCTGTAGCCCGCGCACACCCCGCTCCGCGCCGGCTCACCCGGACGGCCCCGCACGCTGGTGGCGGGACGGGGGCGGTGGTGCCGTGGAGGGTGCGACCGGCCCTGAACGGCGCCGTTCGCCCCGGCCCCCAGGAGGCACCCCGATGCAGCACGCCGCGCCCGCCCGCCCCCTGCCCGCCGCCGCGCTCTCGGCGCTGCTGGCGCTGACGGCGGCCGCCTGCTCCACCGGCGGGCGGGAGGCGGACCGGCCGGCCGCGACCGCACCGGCCACCGTCCGGTCCCCGGCCGCGCTGCCGCAGGCCACCGCGGGGCCCCTGCTGACCCGGGCACAGGCGCGGGCGGCCCTGATCACGGAGGCCGACCTGGGAGCGGGGTGGGAACCGACCCGGGGCGCGGCGACCTGGCGCGACGGGCTGCTGAAGGCCGGCGCGGAGCCGCCCGACTGCGGTCGGCTGCTGGACGTCCTCTACACCGAGGACCTGTTCGGCGCCGAGACCGCGCCGCGCGCCGCCACCGCCCTCGACGAGGTGGCCGGCGGCGCCCAGATCCACTACCGGATCACCTCCCACCGCCCCGCCGACATCGACACCGCGCTGGCCTGGCTCGGCACCCTGCCGGACGCGTGCGGCCGGTTCACGGCGCGGGCCGACCGCGGTGCCGTCCGGGACGTCCGGGTCACCGGCCTGACGCTGCCGGAGGCGGGGGACGCCCGGCAGGGCCTGCGGGTGACGGTGCGGGCCGAGGACGCCGTCCTCACCGTGGACCTCGTCGCCGTACGCCTCGGCGACGACGCGATCAGCCTCACCAACGGCACCCTCGCCGAACCCGCCGACGACGCCACCCGGACGGCCGTCGGGACGGGCGCCGAGCGCCTGGCGGAGGTGCGGCGACAGGGGCGGGCCCAGGTCTAAGACCGGCCCGGCGACGCGTCCGCGGCAGGCCCGGAGTCAGCGCTCGGGTCAGCGGCCGGGGCCGGCGGTCGGGCTCAGCGGTCGGGGTCGAAGCGCCGGCGGTGGGCGAGGACGTCGCGGGCGACGGCGTAGGCACTGCGGCCGTGGGCGAAGGCGTCGGCGCGCAGACGGGCCAGGGCCTCGTCGGCGCCCACGCCCAGCTGGGCCATGATCATGCCGACGGCGCGGTACACCTCGTCGTGACCGCCGGCCAGCTCGTCCAGCCAGGCGTCCCCACCGTGGGGCAGCTCCATCAGCGCGCGCGTCATCACCCCGGCCACCAGCCGGGCCGTGCGCAACTGCGGGCCGGTCAGGCCGCCGGGCGTATCGCGGTAGAGGTCGAGGGTGCCCAGGCACACCGCGCCGCTGCCCAGCGGCAGCGCGTACACCGCCCGTACGCCGACCGCCGTCGCCTGCTGGGCGAAGACGGGCCACCGTCCGGCGTCCGCGCCGGAGGTCAGGTCGCGCGCGAGCACGACGGCACCCGCCTCGGCGGCGCTCACACACGGGCCGTCGCCCAGGGTGGCCTGGATCTCGGCCAGGTACGAAGCCCGGTCCCCGCCCGCGCACAGCGGCACCGGCACGCCGTCGCCGCGCAGGGACGCCCCCGCGTCCGCCACCGGCAGCAGCCGCACCGCCAGCCGGCACAGGCGGCCCGGCACCTCGCCGGGCGCCACGCCGCGCACCTCGGCGGCGATCGCCTCGGCGGCACCTCTCGCCTCCGGTGGCCCCCCGGGGTCTTCGCTGGGCCGCACCCGTACCGCCTCCTTCTCCGACGCGGCCGCAGGTCGGCTACCCGAGCCCGACGTGGGGAAACCCGGGCCCAGGTCCTGTCGTCACCCTCCCGCCGTCCGCCCGGAGGGCGGGCCTCGCGGCGTCAGGTGCGTGCTCTCGGCGCGCGGGGCAGACGGGAGTGTGACGACAGGACCTAGAGGGGCGGCTGGGCGGGCGCCGGGCCCAGGGTGGTGGTGCCGGGCGCCGTCCGGTGCCCCAGCCCGGTGCGGTACGCGTCCAGGGCCGCCTCCACCCGGCCGGTGCGGCGCAGCAGGTCGCCCAGGAGCCGGCAGAGGTCGGCCAGGTCCCCGGCGGCGCCCGCCCGCTCCAGCAGGCTCAGCGCACGGACGTAGTGCTCCTCGGCCGCCTCGGTGTCGCGGGCGTCCTCGGCGATGATGCCGAGCAGCCGGTGCGCGCCCGCGGCATGCACGGCGCCGCGTTCGGAGGAGAGGTCGTCCAGCACCCCGTGCAGCAGTTCGGCGGCCTCGGCCGACTTGCCGCGCCGGTGCAGCACGTCAGCCAGTTCCACGGCGACCTGGCTGCTGTAGAGGGCGGCGCGGGTGGCCGAGAGCATGTCCAGGGCCTGGCGCATCTCCGCCTCGGCGCGGGGGAGTTCGCCGTTCTGGGCGCAGACGTAGCCGCGCATCCAGTGGCAGTTGGCCAGCTCGGTGCGCAGTTGCAGCGTGCGGTACAGCTCGGCCGCCTTGGCGAGGGAGGCGTCCGCCTCGGCGAGACGGCCCTCGGCGAGCAGGGTGCGGGCCACCGAACGGTGCATGCGGGCGACCAGCGCGGGGTCGCCGACGCCGGGCGCCAGGGAGAGGGCGATCTCGGCGGCCTGCGCGGCGCGCGCGTGTGCTCCCATGTCCATGTAGGGGCCGATGGCGCTGGCGTAGAGCAGCAGCAGCGCGTCCGGGTCGTGCAGGCCGCCGCGGTTCAGCTCGTCGAGGGTGGTCTCCAGGAGGTAGACGGCGTAGCGGAGTTCCCCGGCGAGATAGTGGGCCAGGGCGCGACCGCGCAGGGCGGGGACGCGGGCGGGCAACGGGGCGCCCGCGTCGGCGAGACACCGTTCGGCCCGCTCGAAACAGTCGCGGCCGCGGGCGAGTTCGCCGGTCTCCACCGCGCACTCGCCGAGCCCGAGCAGGGCGGCGGCCCGCTCCTCGGGCAGGTCGTGCGCCTCGGCCTCGGCGAGCAGCGCGGTGTACTGCCCGGCCGCCTCCTCGGCGCCCTCGACGGCGAGCGCGCGCCGCGCCTCGGTGAGCCGGAGCCGCAGGTCGGTGGCGAGGCGTGCCGGGCGTCCGGTGGCCAGCTCCTCGTACCCCACGCCGAGCCGTCCGGCCAGGTGCCGCAGGGCCTCCTCGGAGGGACGGACCCGGCCCGCCTCCAGGGTGGATATGTAGGCGGGGGTGTACGCCGGCTCCGCGAGCTGGCGCTGGGTCATCCCGCGCTCGGTCCGCAGGCGCTGCACCCGGCGCCCGATGGTCCCCCGGTCGTCTCGGTCGCCCACTGCCAACTCCCCCTGCGGCCCTTGCCGTTCTGCCCCGGCGGCTCTAGGTTAAACCGCGGATTAAGCGCGCTTAACCGCACTGGACACGCTCGGCAGAGGACACCGTGCTCGTACGTATCCGCACCGCCCTGGGCGCACCTCCCAGGCTCTCCCGGCACTGGGAGAGGCACACCAGGGCCGTGGCCGCCGCCTTCGCCGCCGCGGCCTGCCTGCTGCTGGCCGCGAACGCGGGCCCGGCACGGCCCCCGGCCCCCGCCGTGGAGCAGGAGGTCGCGCCGGTCGCGGAACCGGTCCCGGAATCCGGCCCCGAGTCCGTGGTCACCGTGGGCCACTGACCGGCCCGCCGGGAGCCGCCTGCGGGGCCGCGCCCGTGGGCCGCGCCCGCCCCACCGCTCCGCAGCTCCACCGCCCCGCAGCTCCACCGCCCCGCAGCTCCACCGCCCCGCCGCTCCGCAGCTCCACCGCCCCACCGCCCCACCGCCCCACCGCCCCGCCGGTCAGTCCGGCAGGGCGCGCCGCAGCGCCTCGTCCAGCCGTCGCGCCAGCTCCGCGTCGCCCGGCGGATTCTCGGAGAACAGCGCCCCCAGCTCGGTGGTGAAGGTCTGGGTGAAGGCGCCGTAGAGCGGGGTGCGCGGACGGTGCACCGCCTCCCGGAGCGCGGGCAGCAGGACGTCGCGGGCGTACCGCGGGCGCCCGGCGGCGTCGCGGGGCACGGTGTCGGCGCCCTCGCCGGTCGGGGCCGCCGACGGCGTCGCGGCGGCCACCGCGCAGGTCACCGAGTCGTCCGTGTACGCCGAGGCGCGCGTCGCCGCGAAACCGGCGTCCAGCAGGCAGCGTTCGCTCTGTCTGCCGGTCAGGAACCTGATCAGGTCGGTCGCCTTGGTCGCGCGCGGGGACCCGGCCGTCACGGCGAGGTTCTGGCCGCCGAGCACGGCCCGCCCCGGCAGCGCGGTCACGCCCAGCCGGTCGTCGCCGGGGAACGACTGGTGCAGCGCGGGGTACACGTACGGCCAGTGCCGCAGGAAGGCGGTGCGGCCGGCCGCGAAGTCGCCGAGCGAGGCCGCCTCGTCGGAGATGAAGGCGCCCGGCAGGACGGTGGCCGCCTCGGTGCGGCGGCGCAGCTCGGTGATGCCCTCGGTCAGCTCCTCGACGGTGGCGTCGTAGCGGCCGTCCTCGTCGGTGAGCGCGAAGCCGTCCCCCGCGGCGGACGCGAACGCCTCCACGGCGTTGACCGTACGCCCCTCGTACCCGGCGAGCTGGGTCGTCCAGCCCTTCTCGTACCCCGGGGGCTTGTGGTCGTTCAGGGTGGCGATCAGCCGCTTCAGCTGCGGCCAGTCCAGCCCGCCCGTCAGGTCGTAGCGCTCGACGCCCGCCTGCCGCAGGTGGTCGCGCCGGTAGTAGAGCAGGCCGACGTCGCTGTTGAAGGGCGCCGCGTACACCTCGCCCCGCCAGCGGGCCGTACTGGCCACGGCCGGGATGACGTCCTCGTCGAGCAGCGACTCGGGCAGCGGGCTGATCAGGTCCGCAGCGGCGAACTCCGGGACCCAGGTGACGTCGAGGTTGACCACGTCGTAGGCGGCGCTGCCGGACTGGAGCGCGCCGAGCAATTGGCTGCGCTGCTCGTCGGCGTTGCCGGGCAGCTCGACCAGCCGGGCATGGTAGCCGGTGCCGGCCTTCTCCTGCTCCGCGTTCCAGGCGTCGATGAGGCGCTGGCGGATGCCGTTCTTGCCGGTGACGTCCCGGCCGCTGGCGACCACGATGTCGCCGGGCACCCCGGCGGTGGGGGTCGCCGCGTCCCGTCCGCTCCCGCCGCCCGCGCCGTCGCCGCCGGCGCAGGCGGTCGGCAGCAGCAGGAGCAGCGCGGCGGGGAGCACGGCGAGCCACCGGGACCCCCGTCCGCGCGCCCACCGTGCCCGCCCCGCCGGCCCCGCCCGCCCGGACCCGAGCCTCCGCTGCCGTACGACCATCAGCCCTCCCCCGTGCCGATCCGCGCGACCTCGTCGTGCAGGGCGGTGCCGAGATCGTCGTCGGCGTCCACGCAGCGGCCGCCGCTCGCCCCCGAGACCCGCGCGTCCGGTTTGCCGTCGTCGCAGGCGCCGCCCTTGAGGGAGACCATCGTGACCGGCACGTCCACCGCGCGGGCGAGGGCCAGCAGGTCGTCGAAGCGTTCGCCGCTCAGCGCGCCCGCGTCCTCGTCGTCCGTGACGAAGACGATCAGCCCCGGACGCTCGTCGCCGGCCCCCCGCTGCTCCATGGCCTCGAGCGCGTCCAGCAGCGCGTCGAGCGGGTCGGCCTCGGCGTCCCGGACCCGGACCTCGCGGTCGATGACGCGCTCGGCCTCCCGGCGGGTGTGCGGGCCGAAGCGGAGCACGGTGTCGTGGGTGTCCCCGCCGGTGCCCGAGACCTCCCACACCTCGTACTCGTCCCGGTCGCCGAGGCCGCTCAGGGACTGCTTCAGCAGGCCGGGGCCGCCGCTGGGCCCTTCCCACTGGCCGGCCATCGAGCCGGAGGCGTCCAGCAGGAACAGCACCCGGCCGGGGCCGTTGGCTCCCTTGTAGCCCTCCAGGGCCGCCTCCATGGCGTCCCGTCCGGCGGACTCGGTCAGCGGCGACGGCGCGTGCAGCGCTCCGTCGGCCTTGTCGCCGTCCAGCAGGGCCCGGTCGCCGGTGGCGGAGCGGAAGCCGTCCCGGGCGAACGCCTGCCGTCCCCCCTCGCCGGTGAGCCAGCGCCGGAATCCGTCCGCCGCGCGGTCCCGGTCCGCCGCGTCGCGGTCGGCGCCCTGCCAGCGGACGCGGACGAAGAGGGGCTCCAGGCCCGGCACGTCACCGGGGTACTGCGCCATGCGCGGGGTGCGGCGGGCGCTGTCGCAGCCCACCCCGCTCTTCAGCAGGAACTCGGGGACGAGGGCCGCGGTGCGGCTGTCGACGCCGTCGTCGTCGGGCAGCGTGCACAGCAGCTCGGCGGCGGTCGGCGAGGGCGGGCCGGGCTGGGCGACCCGGTCCTCGGCGCGGCGCAGCTCCGAGGGGGTGGCGTCGCCGGCGTCGCGGTACAGGCCGATCGTCGCGAGCAGCCCCGTGCCGGTGTGCTCGGGGTCGGGGCGGCGCACCCCGGCGGCCGGGTGCCGGGCGCGCAGGGCGTCGATCATGCGGGTGAGCGCCGGGCCGGAGCGCTCGTCGCGGGCGTCGGCGGCCAGCTCCTGGGGGACGGCGAGCACGACCGGGGAGTACGCCAGGGGCTCCTCGTCGGCGTCGAGTTCGGCGACGGCGTCGGTGTCCTGACCGGCGGTGACCCGGGCGGCGTCGGCGGGGGAGGCGGGTATCCACACGTCGGGCTGCGGGCCGACGTCCCGCTGCGGGTTGGTGTCGTCGTCCGGGGGCTCCTGCCAGGCACGGGTCTGCTTGCGCAGCGCGGTGACCGCGTCGGCGGCGCCCGCGCTGTAGACGGTGATGCCGCTGCGCCGGCAGCCGTCGTCGGTGGTGTTCCCGGCGGAGGTCAGATAGGCGTCGGCGGCGGCCCGCACGGTCGGCTCCAGGTCGGGGTCGGTGAGGACGCGCAACTCCAGGGGCGGGGCGCAGGAGGACGGGTCGCCGGCGCTCCCGGCGAATCGGTGGAAGCCGAAGCCGATCCCGGTCACGGCCACGATCAGCAGCGCCGTGCCCGCGACGACCAGCCGCCGGGTCCTGCCGCCGGGACCCGACCCCGGCAGCAGGGGGGCGAGGGCGCGGCGGACGCCGCGGGCCAGCGCTCCACGGGCCCGGCCCACCCGGCCCGGCAGCCCGGCCAGCGCCGCCCGGATCAGGGCCGTCAGCTCCCGCCCCGGCGGGGGCGGCGGTGGCGGGGGCGGTGGTGGCGGGGGCGGCGGGGTGTGCGCCGGGCGGGCGGCGAGGAGCACGTCCTCCCCGGGTTCCGCACGGCTCTCCGGCTCCCAGGCGTCGCCCCGCACGGTCCGGTGACCGGCGGCGGCCATCCGGGCCCGCAGGTCGTCCGCGAGGGTGCGGAACGACACGTCGCCGCCCGCCTCCAGCGACCGGACCAGCTCGGCGGTGAACGGCGTCGGGCTGTCGGGACCGCCCGCGTCGATGCGGTGGTTGGCCTGCACGCTCATCAGCAGCAGCAACCGCTTGTCGCGGGGCTCGGGACGGATCCAGGCGGCGTTCCCGGCGAAGCAGCAGTCGAGGACGATCACGATCCGCCGGGCCTTGCCGGCGACCAGCATCGCCTGCGCGACGCTGAACATCTGCGCGCCCGGGAAGACCGCGTGCCCGCCCGCGACCACGCGTGCGTCGCGCATCTGGAGGAACAGCTCGTCGCCCGCGTTCGGTATCGCCCCGTGCCCGGCGAAGTACAGCAGCAGGACGCCCTCGGCCTCCTGGGCGGCCTTCCACAGCTCCCGGTTGAAGGCGCCCTGGTCGGGAGAGCGGCAGACCGTGATCTCGTGCTCGCCGAAGACGCCGCCGTGCCGCAGCGCCTCCGCCAGCCGGCTCAGGTTGTGCTTGACCGCCGGCAGGTCGCCGGGCACGCCGTCCGGCGGCGCCGTGTTGTCGTACTCGGACACCCCGACCAACAGCGCCCGGTTCGCCTTCCCCCGCGGGTCGTCACCGGTCACCGGCCGCCTACCTGTCGTCGGGACGCACCGGCTCGACGTCCGCCTCGGGCGGCTCGCCGTCCTCCACCTGGCGGCGGTTGGCCCGCCAGGCGTCCACGGACCGCCTGACCTGGTCCACCACCCCCTGGAAGATCGCGCCCGCCGCTCCCCCGGTCACCGCCACGACGATGTCCATGCCGATGCCCATCGGCGCGCCGGCCTCGTCGGTCCGGCTCCGCTCATCGATGCGGAGCTGGTCGGTCCGGATCAGCTCGGCGAGCGGTTTCTCCCGTTCGAGCCATTTGTGCAGGGCCCCGATGTCGCTCTCGCGCGCGGCCTGACCCAGCCGGATCCGGATACCACGCGTCACCACCCCGTCCCCCTCAGCCATAACTCACCATCATGGCACCGCTGTTGCGCGCAGGGGAGGGTCCGTACGCCGCTCTCGTGCCGCGCACGCGGGCGCGCGCGGGGCCGACGGCGCGTCCGCTCGCGCCCGACCCGGGCCGCCACCGACGGCCCGCCGTGCCCGGCCGGCGTCAGCCTTGCGTCTGCAACCGGCTCAGCTCCCGCTGCACATGGTCCAGCGCGCCCTCGCGCCGGCCCGGCACCCGGCCCCGCAACGCGGCCAGCGCCGTGCCCAGTTCACGGGCGGCGTCGGCGTCGCGGACCCGCCCCCACTGGTGGTGGGCCCGGTCGACGGCCGCCTCCACGGCCGGTGCGCCGGGCGGCTGGCCGGCGCCCAGGCGGGTCTGGGCGACCGTCAGCCAGGCCCGGCAGCTGCGCGCCGGGTCGCCCGCGAACATCGCCAGGTCGGCCCGGACCTCGGCCCAGTGCAGCGCCTCCTCGGAGGCGGGCCCGCCCGCCTGGGCGGCGGCCCGTTCGTGCCGGGCGGCGAGCGCGTCGGCGTCCGCGTGCCGCCCCGAGCGCACGGCGTCGGCGATGACGGCGTGCGGGTCGCCCGCGACCGGTCCGGGCGCCGTCAGCACCAGATCGGCGCCGGCCGGGGTGCCGTTCGCCGCGGCCTCGGCGGCGAGCCGGGCCAGCGCCTGCTGGTGCAGCTGGTCGGCCGGCGGCCGGTGCCCGCTGCGCAGGATCGTGGCCACGGCGCGCATGTACGCCGGGGCGGCCACCGTCCGCCGCGCGGGCGGCGGCGCGACGCGCCCGAGCACGGCGTTGTTGCGCCCGCAGTCCAGCGGGTTGGCCCGCAGCCACTGCCAGGTCTCCTGGTCGGCGTGCAGATCGAGGAGCAGCGTCGTCGCGCCGCTCGGCCGCAGCCGCAGTTCCTCCTTGATCCAGTGCCAGGGCAGGGCGGTGTAGCGGACGGTCGCCGGGGTGGTGCGGGCCAGCGCGAGGTGCGGCAGCCGCTGGCGCCGGTCCAGCTGGAGCTGCCCGGCGACGTAGACGGTCAGCGGTCCCGGGGCCGCGGCGGCGGCGCGCAGCCGGGTGAGGACGGCCTGCGGCTCCAGCGGGTCGGCGAGTTCGACGACGTTCGCCGTGTCGGTGCCGGAGAGCACGGCGGGCGGCACCGCCGCCAGCACCGGGAGCACGGAGGCGGCGTCCACCAGGCACCCCTTGCCCACGGGCGACGCCGCGAGCAGCAGCACGGTTCCGGGCATGTCCCCTCCCCCTGTCGATCAGTACGGCAGCACGTTAACCGCTGCGGCTGCGAAGCGGGGCACTCAGCCGTACGCCGGCCCGGGCAGGCGCCGTACCGCGAAGACCGTGGTGTCGTCCGACAGCCGTCCCCGGCAGTGCCGCAGCGTGCCGTCCCGCACGAGCGCCACCAGCCGGGACGGAGCGGCGTTCGAGGCGTCGGCGGTGACGGCGCGGGCGACGTCGTCGGCGTGTCGGTAGAAGCGGCCCTCGGCGTCCCGCGCCTCGGTCACCCCGTCGGTGACCACGAGCAGCGTCTCCTCCGGGGCGAGGGTGTGCCGGGTGACCGGCGGCGCCTGCGGACCGGGCACGAGGTCGCCCATGCCCAGCGGCAGCCCGCCGGTGACCGGCAGGTACCGCACGCCGCCGGGTCCGGCGGCCAGCGGCGGTTCGTGGCCGAAGACGACGGCCTCGACCACGTCCGGCCGGTCGGGGGGAAACCCGATCAGCACCGCGGTGGCGAAGCGGTCGCCGTCGGCCCGGCCGAGGGCCGCGGTGTGCCCGCGGTGGCGCCGGATGCGGACCTCCAGGCGTTCGGCGACCGTGGCGAGGTCCGCCTCGTGGTAGGCGGCCTCGCGGAACGTGCCGAGCAGCGCGGCGGCCGTCTCCACCGCGCCCAGCCCCTTGCCCTGCACGTCGCCGACGAGGACCCGGGTGCCGTGCGGTCCGGGCTGGACGTCGTAGAAGTCGCCGCCGACCCGGGCCTCGCTGTCCGAGGAGAGGTAGACGGCGGCGTGGTCGAGGCCGCCCCAACCCTCCGGGATCGGACGGAGCACGGTGCGCCGGGTGGTCTCGGCGATGTCCCGCATGTGCAGCATCCGCCGCTCGCCGCCGACCCGGACCCCGGCGGCCACCACGGCGATGGCCCCGCCGAGGGAGACCAGGATCAGACCGGGCAGCCCGGTCTGATCGCGGTGCTGCCAGGTGGTGTCGGCGAGCACGTAGACGGCGACGGCGGCCACCGCGAACACGGCGGTGGCCCGGACCCCGCAGATCGCCGCGGCCACGCCGGGCACCAGGACGGTCCAGGAGACGATGTGGAACGCGCCGGTGGCGACGTCGATCGCCGCGATGGCGACGAGCATCAGCAGCGGGAACAGCCAGGCCACGCTGCGGCCGCGCACGCTGAGCAGCTCGTGCCGGGACACGGCGTCGCCCCGGCCGGCGGCCTGGACGAGCCGGCCGAGCAGCCGCCACCGGCCACGCACCGGCCTGCGGACGCGACCCCTCACGCGTGTCAGCGAAGCACGCCCCCACGCGGCCCGCATCCTGACTTGCCAGTCGGCGCGGGCAGGTGTGCGCTGGTAGGCGGGGGCGAGGCGAGAGGAGTGCTCTCATGGCTCACGCGGTACCCACACGCAAGACCTCCGCCGGAGCGGAACGGCGCGGCCGGGCGCCGGACGCCCTGCCCGACGTGTTCGGCGAGCGCACCCATCTGGTGGCGAAGTGGGCGGTACCCGTCCTGGCCGGACTGCTCTACGGGTACTGGGCGGCGTCCATCAGCCGCCGAGGCGGCCCCGTCACCGGCTGGAACCTGCTGTTCGGCTTCATGACGGCGCTCGCGTTCGTCGTCCTGTACGCCGTGGTCCGCGCCGTGGCGCAGCGGCTGCCCCGCGAGGGCCACGCGGTGCTCTGGGGCGCGTTCACGGGCAGCGCGGTCGGCTTCCTGTACTCCCGCAGCGGTGTGGCCATGTTCACCTGCGTCCTGGTGTCCTTGCTGGTCGCGGCGGCGGTGACCGGCGCGAACTTCTACCGCCATTACACCTGCGAGGACGCGGAGGGCCACCGCGTCCTCTGAGCGACCGCCCGGGACCGGGGGCGGTGGAGGGCGCGCCACGCGCCACGGGTGAACCGGGCGCAGGCACGGCGCGCGTCCGGTGCGCCGGTGCGACGCGCTCTCGGTGCGCCGGTGCGACGCGCGGGCAAGGCGCCGCCACCGCGCACGTTCGGGGCGCCGGGGGCGCCCGAATGCAGTCACCCGGCTCGCTCCCGCCGCCCCCGCGGCCTTGCCTGGAAGGGTGTCCCCACGTCCTCGCACCGCGCTGTCGGCCGTCCTGATCGTCCTCGCCTGCCTGCTCGCGCCGTGCGGCACGCTGGCCGGCTGGGCGGCGTACGGGCTGGCCGACACCGGGCGGTACGTCGCCGTCATGGCGCCGCTCGCCGGTGACCCGGACGTGCGCGAGGCGGTCGCCGACGCGGTGGGCGACGGCGTGGCCGGCGAGGTCGCGGCCGGGCCGCTGCACGGGACCGTCCGGGACTTCGTGCGGGACGCGGCACGGTCGTTCACGCGGACCGATGCCTTCCGCGAGGGCTGGAACGAGGCGAACCGGACCGTCCACCGGGCCCTGGTGCGCGCCCTGCGCGACGACCGGGCCGCCGGACGTCCGGTCACCGCCGACCTCGCCCCCGTCACCGCCCGCGTCAAGGAACGGCTCACCGAGGACCACGTGCCCTTCGCACGGCGCATCCCGGTCCGGCACACCGCGGTCACCGTGCTCCCGGCCCACGAGGCGGACCGGCTCAGGAAGGGCTACCGGGTGCTCGACGTCGCGGCCTTCTGGCTGCCGCTCGCGTCCGTCGTCTTCGCGCTCACCGGCATCGCCGTCGCCGCGTGCCGCCGGCGCGCCGTCACGGCCGTCGGGATCGGCACCGCGCTCGGCGGGGCGCTGCTGGCCCTCGCGGTCGTGGCGGGCCGCCGGGCCACCCTCGCCGAACTGCCCGGCGCGGTGGACGGCCCGGCCGCGCTCGCCGTCTACGACGCCCTCACCGAGACCCTGCGCACCGCCGCCTGGCTGCTGGTCGGCCTCGGCCTCACGGTCGCCCTGGCCTCCTGGCTCGGCGGCCGCTACGCGCACCTGCTGCGCCGCCGGCGGCCCCCCGCCCGGGCCACGGCGGACCCGGCGCCGACCCGGCCGAGCCGCGCCCGGCTCTGAACGGCGGGGCGCAACTTTCCGCCCGCCGTCGCCGTCTTCGAGTGCGAGAGAGGGTTCCCCCGCCTCCGGGGACCCGACAGCGCGCGAAGAGAACGGGCAGGCACCGCACCCTCGAGCGAAGGGCCGGACTTGGACACCGACACGGCGACCGGCGAGTGGACGGACCCCCGCGACCGGACGGCGGCCCGCCGCACCGGCGGACGGCGGTTCGGGGCCTGGTGCGCGGGTCTGCTGTTCGCCGCGGTGAGCGTGGTGGCCGGCTGCCGCGCCGCCGACACCGACGGCGTCACCCCCGTGCCGCAGCTGCTCGCCTTCCTGCCCTGGCTGCTGCTGCCGACCGGTGCCGGACTGCTGCTGACCCTGCTCGCCCGGTGGTGGACCGGCGCGGTGTGGGGGGTGGCGCTGCTCGGGCTGCTGGCCTGGTTCATCGAGCCCTACGGCAAGACCGCCGACCCCTCCGGACCGCCGCTCGCCGAGCTGCGGGTGCTCACGTCCAACGTGGAGTTCGGCCGGGGCACCGACGAACTGATCTCCGCCGTCCGGCGCGAGAGGCCCGACCTCGTGTTCGTCCAGGAGTGCGAGTACACGTGCGACGCGGCGCTGCGGCGCGAACTCGCCGCCGACTACCCCCACCGGCAGGCCGTGGAGGGCGGCGGCTCCGAGGGCTCCGTCATCCTGAGCGCCTTCCCCCTGGAACCCGCGCCGGGCGTCCGGGCCACCATGGGCATGCCCGGCGCCGTCGCCGACGTCCGCGGCCACGCCGTACGGCTCCAGCTGGCCCACCCGATGCCGCCGCTGCCGGACCAGGTCGGCCTGTGGCGCGAGGAGCTGGACGCGCTGCGCGACGCCGTCGCCGAGGACCGCGGCACCCCCACCGTCCTCGCCGGGGACTTCAACGCCTCCCAGGACCACGCCGCCTTCCGCCGCATCCTCGACACGGGGCTGAGCGACGCGGCCCGGCTGGCCGGGGCCGACCGTACGGTCACCTGGCCGGCCCGGACCGCCCCGGCGTTCGGCGTGCAGATCGACCACGTCCTGGTCTCCCAGGAGTTCGCCGCGCACCGCGCCCGGTTCCTGGACCTGGCCGACACCGACCACCGGGCGCTGGTCGTCGACCTGACGCTGCACGGGGCCGGCTGACACCGGCCCCGTACCGCTCCGGCCGGCTCAGACGCCGATGCCGCGGCCGTCCGCGCGCCACACCGCCACGACCGCCGGGCGCACGTAGGTGCCGGGTCCGTCGGGCCAGGTGCTGGCCGGCTGCTCCACGGAGGCGCCGTCGACCTCGCCCGGGTGCTGCACGGCGACCAGCACCCGCCGGTCCTGGATCAGCGGACCGCAGGTCTCCGCGCCGGTCGGCACGGTCAGGAACTGCTTCAGCTCGCCGCGCCGGTCGCCCTTGGTGGCCACGCCGAAGAGGCCGTCGTGGCTGCCGAGGGCGTTGCCGTCGGTGGACAGCCACAGGTTGCCGTGGTCGTCGAAGGCGACGTTGTCCGGGCAGGAGATCGGGCTGACCCGGTCCTTGGGGAAGCCCGCGAAGTACGTCGCCGGGTCCTCCGGGTCACCGGCGACCAGGAACAGCGACCAGGCGAAGCGGGTGGCGTCGGCCCGGTTCCAGCGCTCGGTCAGCTCCAGCACGTGGCCGTGCTTGTTGGAGTTGCGCGGGTTCGCCTCGTCGGGACCGGCGTAACCGGCCTTGCCGCGGTTGGAGTTGTTGGTGAGGGCGACGTAGACCTTGCCGGTCTTCGGCGACGGCTCGATGTCCTCGGGCCGGTCCATCTTCGTCGCGCCGACCTTGTCACCGGCGAGCCGCGTGAACACGCACACCTCTTCGGCGGTCATCCCCTCGACGTGCGAGACGGCGCCGTCCTCGGTGGCGGTGACCAGCGGGATCCAGGTGCCGCTGCCGTCGAACTCGCCGTCGCCCGGCAGCTTGCCCGTGCCGTCGATCTCGATCTCCGGGGAGTCGCCGGAGAGCTTGGCGACGTAGAGCGTGCCCTCGTCGAGCAGCGACAGGTTGTGCTCGCGCGCCCAGCGGGAGTTCCCGTGCCGCATCCGCTTGCTGCCGACGAACTTGTAGAAGTAGTCGAAGCGCTCGTCGTCGCCGGTGTAGACGACCGGGCGCCCGTCGTGGGTCAGCCGCACGGTCGCGGCCTCGTGCTTGAAGCGGCCGAGCAGCGTGTGCTTGCGCGGGGTGGAGTCGGGGTCGTACGGGTCCAGCTCGACGACGTACCCGAAGCGGTGCGGCTCGTTCGGCTCCTGGGCGACGTCGAACCGCTTGTCGAAACGCTCCCACTTGCGCTCGGTGGCGCCGGTGCCGAGGCCGTAACGCTTGTCGGTGGCCCGGCTGCCGTTGGCGAAGTACTGGTTGAAGTTCTCCTCGCCGTGCAGCGTGGTGCCCCACGGGGTGGTGCCGCCGGAGCAGTTGTTGAGGGTGCCGAGGACCTTGCGGCCGGTGCGGTCGGCGGAGGTCTTGACCAGGTCGGAGCCGGCGGCCGGGCCGGTCAGCCGGAACTCGGTGGTCGCGGTGACCCGCCGGTTGAGCCGGTGCCGCGTGACGGGCTTCAGCCGGCCGCTCCCGCGCTCCTCCTCCACGACCACGGCGGACAGGCCGTGCGCCGCCCAGGCGATCTCGACCTGCTCGCGGGTCGGGTTCTCGGGGTCGTAGTCGCGGAACATGAGCACCTCGTCGGTGTACTCGTGGTTGGCGACGAGGACCTGGCGGCCGTGCTCACCGCGCAGCGGCAGCAGCGCGAGGAAGTCGTTGTTGTAGCCGAACTGCCCGGCCTGCGCCTTCGCGCTCTGCTTCTCCGGGTCGAAGGCGGGCGCGCCGCGCAGGATCGGCTCGCCCCAGCGGATCACCACGTCCTGCCGGTACCCCTCCGGGACGGTCACGACGTCGTCGGTGTTGGGCGCGACGGGCGTGAACCGCAGCCCGCGCGCACCGTCCGCCCTCGACGGTTTCCCGTGCCCGTGTCCCTTCCCGGCCGCCGGCGCGGCCTGCGCCGACGGCGCCCCCGCCACGCCCACGGCCCCGGCGCCCGCGGCGGCCACGGTGACGACGGCGGCGGCACGCATCATGGAACGGCGGCTGAGCGCGCCGGCGATGACGTCACCGACGTACTCGTTGGAGCTGGTGTTGGGCACCTCGTGGAAGCAGGCGTCACCACACCGGAAACGGCAGGTCATGGCGGACCGGCCGCCGGGGTGCGAACCGGACGGCGTTCCGATCAACGGCAGCAGCTTGCGCACTGTGTTCTCCCCTTGAGAATCCCTGGATGCCCTGGTGTCAGCGTGACCGTAGGTGCACATACGTGCGGGAGACGGGCGCCGCGGTGAACGGCGGGTGAACCCGTGGAAGCCGGAAGGGAATTGCCGCGGCGTCTCGATCCCTCCTTGACGCGCCCGCCCTTCCGTGGCAGACCCTGCACAAGATCACAAGTCGGGGCCGCTAACCTTACGTGTCCGTCCTGGCCAGGGATCTACGGGCATCAACTCACGCGAAGGGTTGCGCACATGGGCATTCTCACTCTCCTGCGGAACGCGTTCGGCCGGTCACGCAAAGAACGGGCCGCCCAGGCGGAGGGTGCGGCTCAGGAGACGGCACCGTCGGCGATCGCGGCGGAGCCGAAGCTCCCGTCCCAGCCCACCGCACCCGCGGAACCGGCCGCGCCGGAGGCCGCCCAGGTCCCCGAGCCGCGCCAGGAGCCGGCACCGGCCGCCCCCGACGAGCACGAACTCGTCAAGGCCGCCTTCGCCAACGTCACGGTCCCGAAACCGACGGAGCCCCCGACCTCCGACTCCCGGACCGAGCCGACCCCCGCCCGCGAGCCGGCCACCGAGCCGACCCCGGAACCGAAGCCGGAACCCGAGCCGACCCCGGAACCGGAACCGAAGCCGGAACCGACACCGCAGGCCGCGACCGAGCCGGAGCCCTCGCGGAAGCCGGAAGCGACACCACAGCCCGAGCCCCCGCAGGAACCGCAGGCCGCAGCCGAGACCGCGGCCGAGCCCAGGCCGGAACCGGAACCCGAAGCCGCCACGAAGCCGGACACCGAGCCGAACGCGGAGCCCGAGGCACACCCGAACCCGAACGCCGAAACCCAGCCGGACCCCCGGCCGGAGCCGGAGCCCGAACCGACCCCGGAGCCGAAGCCGGAACCGGAGTCCGTAGCGACGCCGGAAGCGAAGCCGGAGCCTGAGCCGGAGGCCGAAGCGACCCCGGAGCCGGAGCCAAACCCGGAACCGGAGGCCGAAGCGACCCCGGAGCCGGAGACGAAGCCGGCGCCGGAGTCCGTAGCGGCCCCGGAGGCCAAGCCGGAGCCTGAGCCGCAAGGCGAAGCGGCGTCGGAGGCCGAGGCGGAGCCGAAGACCCTGCCGAAGCCGGAGGCCAAGCCGGAAGCCGAACCGGCACCGGCACCGGCACCGGCACCGGCGCCGGAAGCCGAGGCGAAGCCGGAACCGGAAGCTGCCCCCGCCCCTGCTCCCGCCCCCGTCCCTGCCACCCCCGAGCCCGCGGCCGCCGACGGCGGGCAGCCCCCGCAGGGGCCACCCGCACCCGACGACGAAAGCAGCACGGGTGGTGCGGGTGGGACCACGAAGGCCGAAGGCGAAGCCGAGGCCCCCAAGCCCGCCACCCCCGCGGCCCGCATCCGCACCCACGCCCCCGGCCTCACCTCCGCCTACAAGGCCGCCGCCGCCGCCCTCAAGAAGCACGACCTCACCGGCGCCCGCGCCAAGGTCCACCTCGTCCTCGACCGCTCCGCCTCCATGCGCCCGTACTACAAGGACGGCTCCGCCCAGGCCCTCGCCGAGCAGACCCTCGCCCTCGCCGCCCACCTGGACCCCGAGGCCACGGTCCACGTCACCTTCTTCTCCACGGAAGTGGACGGCACCGGCGACCTCACCCTCACCGACCACGAGAACAAGATCGACGAGCTGCACGCAGCGCTCGGCCGCATGGGCCGCACCAGCTACCACGCCGCCGTCGAGGCCGTCCTCGCCCACCACGCCGAGGAGGCGGACCCCGGCACCCCCGCCCTGGTGGTCTTCCAGACCGACGGCGCCCCGGACGCCAAGACCCCGGCCACCCGGGCCCTCACCGACGCGGCGGAGAACCACCCGCACGTCCACTTCTCCTTCGTCGCGTTCGGCGACCCCGAGAACAAGGCGTTCGACTACCTCCGCAAGCTCAAGACCGGCAACGCCTCCCACTTCCTGGCCGGCGAGACCCCGAAGGAGCTGACCGACAAGGAGCTCTACGAGGGCGTACTGGCCGCCTGGCGACCGTAGGGCCCACGGCGGCGGACAGGGACGCCCACCCGGCCGGGCCCCCTGTCCGCCCGCCGAAACGCGTGTGAGCCGACCTCCACCGGACCAGTAGGATTTCGCCCATGGCGGCCACTGGAACCGAGAAGCAGGGGGCGAAGGCGTACTACGTCTCGACCCCCATCTACTACGTCAACGACGCTCCTCACCTGGGCCACGCCTATACGACCGTCGCAGGCGACGTGCTCACCCGCTGGCACCGCCAGCGCGGCGAGAAGGTGTGGTACCTCACCGGCACGGACGAGCACGGTCAGAAGATCATGCGTACGGCCGAGGCGAACGGGGTCACTCCCCAGGCCTGGGCCGACAAGCTCGTCACGGAGGCATGGAAGCCCCTGTGGGAGCACCTCGACATCGCCAACGACGATTTCATCCGCACCACGCAGAAGCGGCACACCGACCGCGTCCAGGAGTTCGTGCAGGACCTGTACGACAAGGGCGAGATCTACAAGGGCGGCTACGAGGGCCCGTACTGCGTGGGCTGCGAGGAGTACAAGCTCCCCGGTGAGCTGCTCGACGGCGAGGGCGAGTACGCGGGCCAGAAGCTCTGCCCGATCCACAAGAAGCCGGTGGAGATCCTCAGCGAGGAGAACTACTTCTTCAAGCTGAGCGAGTACAGCGAGAAGCTGCTCGCCCACTACGAGGCCAACCCGGGCTTCATCCAGCCCGAGTCCGCGCGCAACGAGGTCGTGAACTTCGTCCGCCAGGGCCTCCAGGACCTCTCCATCTCCCGCTCGACCTTCGACTGGGGCGTGCCCGTCCCGTGGGACGAGAAGCACGTCATCTACGTGTGGGTCGACGCTCTGCTGAACTACGCCACGGCGGTCGGCTACAACGAGAACCCGGAGAAGTTCGAGGCCACCTTCCCCGCCGACGTCCACCTCGTCGGCAAGGACATCCTCCGCTTCCACGCGATCATCTGGCCGGCCATGCTGATGGCGCAGGGCCTGCCCCTGCCCGGCAAGATCGCCGCGAACGGCTGGCTGATGGTCGGCGGCGAGAAGATGTCGAAGTCCAACCTGACCGGCATCAAGCCGCAGGACCTGACCTCGCACTTCGGCGTGGACGCGTACCGCTGGTACTTCCTGCGGGCCATCGCCTTCGGCCAGGACGGCTCCTTCTCCTGGGAGGACTTCTCCGCCCGCTACACCAGCGAGCTGGCCAACGACTACGGCAACCTCGCCTCCCGCGTGGCGGCCATGGTCAACAAGTACTTCGGCGGCGAGCTGCCGGCCTCGGCGGCCGACGGCGAGGCGGAGCGGGCCGTCCACGAGGGCCTGGCCAAGGCGGTCGCGGAGGCGGACCGGAAGATCGGCGAGGAGCTGGACTTCCAGGGCGGCATCCTGGCCGTCTTCGACTTCGTCAAGCAGGTCAACGGCTACATCACCGAGCAGGAGCCCTGGAAGGTCGCCAAGGACACCTCCGACGAGGGCAAGGCCCGTCTGGCGACGATCCTCTACACGGCCGCGGAATCCCTCCGTGCCATGGCCGTCCTGCTCAACCCGATCATGCCGGACACCTCCCAGAAGCTCTGGGACTCCCTCGGCGCCGAAGCCTCCCTGGGCGCCCTCGCGGACCAGCGGGTCCAGGAGGCGGCGGACTGGGGCCGGCTGCCGGCCGGTTCGACCATCACCAAGGGCGCGGTGCTCTTCCCGCGTCTCGAGGAGAAGCCGACCGCGTAGAAGCGGCCCGCGTAGAAGCGAGCAGCGGACACCGCACGTCCACAGGCCCGGGAACGTCCACGTTCCCGGGCCTGTGTGCTGCGCCTTCGCCGGCTCCCCCGGCCCGGCCACCGTCGCGTTCCCGGCCGGGTGGATCGATCGGCGGGTGGGTATAGGTCCGTGGACGGCATGCCTACGGGTGGGGGCAATGGGGGAATCGGAACAGACGCGGCCGGACACGGCCACGGACGCCGCCACGATCCGTGACGAGTTCGCGCTGGAGCGTTATCGGTACCTCCTGCAGCAGATCCAGACGGTGAACGAGAACGCGCACCGTTTCCTCGCCATCTACCAGACCCTCGCCACCGCCCTCGTCACCGCGGCGCTCGCCCTCTTCGTCGGTTACCGCAAGTGGGAGCTGGCGGCGTCCACCGCCCGGGGCGGAGTGATCGGCCTGCTGACGCTGGCCACGGTCGTCGCCGCCTTCACGGGCACGCTGATCGTGGTCGGGGCACTCGCCTGGCTCGACTACCGCAACGAGGAGTGCGACATCACCGACGAGATCGTCGGGCCCGGCTTCCGCACGCGTCCCCGCCCCGGCAACTTCTTCCGCTGGTACGAGACGTATGTGGTGCTCTTCATCCTCGTGTCGGTGATCACCATGTGGGTGCTCGCTGCCGTGTTCCTCCTACCAGCGATGAGGTGACCGTCCCCCGTGACCGAGCACGCCCACACGAGCACGCCTCTGTGGCGGAACACCCTGGCCGCGCGTCCGGGCCTGGACCCGCACGCCGGAGAGCGGGAGCGGTTGCGCACGTCGTACACGGAGTTGCGGAGGAAGGCGGGCGTCCTCCTGGAGGAGAACGCCCGGAGCATGCCCGACTTCACCGTGCACGACATCAGCCACGTGGACGCGTTGTGGGAGACGGCCGACCTCGTCTGCGGCGACGAGGTCACCCTGAATCCGGCCGAGGCCTACGTCCTGGGCTGCGCGTTCGTGCTGCACGACGCGGCGATGGGGGCGGCCGCCTACGGGACGACCGTGCCCGAGGCACTGGGTGAGCGGCGCTGGCACGATCTGGTGTCGCTGGCCCACTACGAACGAGAGGGGTGCTGGCCGGACCGGGAGGAGCTGGACGCCCCGTCCGCGGAGATCGCCGAAGCCTGCGTGGCGACCGCCATCCGCGAGACCCACGCGGAACAGGCGAAGCGGCTGGTGGACCAGCCCTGGCGGTCGAGCGCGGGCAACGAGATCTTCCTCATCGAGGAAGTCCAGCTCCGGGAGTGGTACGGGCCGCTGATCGGCGAACTCGCGGCCAGTCACTGGTGGCCCGTGGACCGCCTCGCCGGAGAGTTCCGGCACCCGATCGGGTCCCTGCCCTGGCAGCCCAGCGAATGGATCATCGAACCGCTCCGGCTGGCCTGCATCCTGCGGCTCGCCGACGCCACCCAGGTCGACAGCCGGCGAGCGCCCAGCTATCTGTTCTCCCTGCGACGGCCCCGTGGTGTCTCCCGCGAGCACTGGCGGTTCCAGGAACACATCAGCCGCCCCTACCGGAAGGGCGACCGGGTCACGTACAGCTCACTGCGTCCCTTCCCTCCGCAGGACGCCACCGCCTGGTGGCTGGCGCTGGAGTATCTGCGCGGCATCGACCGCGAGCTGAAGGCCGTCGACGCCCTTCTGCACGACCTCGGCAGGGACAGGCTCGCGGCGCGCGCCGTCGCCGGTGTCGACTCCCCGGAACGCTTCGCGGAACTGTTCCGCGCGCAGGACTGGCGCCCCATCGACGCCTCCGTCAAGGTCTCCGACATCCCCGCGCTGGTCGGCACGCTCGGCGGGCAGCAGCTGTACGGGGACGAGCCCGAGGTCGCCCTGCGGGAGCTGATCCAGAACGCCCAGGACGCCGTGCTGGCCCGGCAGACGCTGCAGCCCGACTTCCCGCTCGGGCGGGTGGAGATCCGTCTGACCAGGACCGACGGGGACTGGTTCCTGGAGGTGCGTGACTACGGCACCGGCATGGACGAGGACACGTTGGTCCACGGGCTGCTCGACTTCGGCACCAGCGGCTGGAGTGCCACGAGCGTCCGCAACCGGCTCCCCGGGCTGGCCGACGGCGGTTTCCGGCCCAGCGGCCGTTTCGGTATCGGCTTCTTCTCCGTCTTCCTCCTCGGTGACCAGGTGGAACTGATCACCCGCCGCTACGACGCCTCGCTCGCGGACGCCCGTCGCCTCACCTTCGACGGCCCCTCCCACCGCCCCCTGCTCACCCCCGTCACCGGACAGGGCTGGGTGCCCGAAGGCACCACGGTGCGGGTCAGGCTCAGGATCAGCCCCTACGCGTTCAAGGGCTTGTTCAACCGGACCGACGACGAACGGCTGGCCCAGCTCGCCCAGCGTCTGGTCCTGGAGAACGCGGTGCCGATCCACACCTGGGAGCCGGGGGCGGCCGAGCCCGAGATCCTTCCGCCGTTCTCCCTGGCGACCGGGTCACCGGAGGAGGTGTTCGACCGCCTCTACCCGCCCCAGGCGGCGAAGGGGCGCGCCGGGGAGGAGAAGTTCCGCCTGCGGATGCGGGACGACTTCGTCAGCAGGGCCACGGAAGTGCGGGACGACAAGGGGCGGCGCATCGGGCTCGCCATGCTGTGGAGCAGCATGCTGCACCAGGGCCAGCGTGACTTCCCGGGCACGGTGACGGTCAACGGTTTCCTCTCCGACATCTCGGTCTCCTTCGCCGGTTACCTCGCCGGACAGCCCAGCCGGGCCTCGCGGGACAAGGCCGTGCTGGTCGCCGGCCGGGACCAGATGCGGGAGTGGATGCGCACCCAGGAACAGCGGCTGCGCGACGCCGGGCTCTTCGACGACTCGCTCCAGCTGGAACTCGCCTACACCCTGCACTGCGCCTGCCATCCGCTGGCCGACGACATCGCCTTCGCGCTGACGTCGCAGGGGGTCCTGCGCCTGCCGGAGGTGCGCGAGTGGGCGAGGCAGCGCGACGAGGTCTTCGTGGGGTTCGGCTGGCCCCTCACCTGGCGGACACGTCCGCCCGAGCTGAACCACCGGCTGTCCGGGGAACGGGTCCGGATTCCCGACAACTGCGTCTTCATCTGCCAGTACGGCTTCGCCTCACCGCTGTCGGAGGTGTTTCCCTCCACCGTCCACCGGGACACCGCCTACGAGTTCGCCCGCGACCACACCACGCTCACCTGGCAGAAGCACTGGTGGCGCATGTCGGACGACCTGTACGGACTGTTCGTGCGCGCCCTGTGCGAGACCTGGTCCTGCTCGCTGGAGTCCCTCCTGGCTCCGCTGGAACGGCGCGACTGGTCGGACAGCATCGACGTGGACGACGAGAGCCTCGGCCCCGTCCCCGGCTACCGCTTCCGCCGACCGCCGACCAGCTGAGGCCCGCCGCGTAACACGGTCGCTACAGCACGGGACCGGGAGTGTACGGCCCCCTCCCGGGGCTCGTCGCTCTGCGAGGATCGCGGTAAAAGCGGGCGGAGGGCCCGGCCGCCACACGTGGGGGGATCATCCATGGCACTCTTCGGCAACGCGCACACCGTCGACCCGGCCAAGGCGCAGCAGGACTACGCCCGGCTGCTGGGGCACGGCGAGCAGATCCACGCCGCCTACCTGCTGATCCGCGACACCATCCTGTTCACCGACCGGCGTCTGATCCTGGTCGACAAGCAGGGCATCACGGGCAAGAAGACCGAGTACCACTCGATCCCGTACCGCAGCATCACGCACTTCTCGGTCGAGACGGCCGGCCACTTCGACCTCGACGCCGAACTGAAGATCTGGCTCTCCGGCACCCAGATGCCGATCCAGAAGACCTTCACCAAGGGCGTGGACATCTACGAGGTCCAGGCGATCCTGACCCAGTTCGTGGCCCGCTAGGCGTCAGCTCCCGGACGCGTACGTCACGAAGCCCGCCCACGCCTCCGGCGCCAGCATGAGGCGCGGGCCGGCATCGCGGTACTTGGAGTCACGGACGTGGACGGTGCCGGGGGTGGTGGCGACCTCGACGCAGGAGTTCCCGTCGCCGCTGCTGCTGTAGCTGCTCTTGAACCAGGCCAGCGTGGAACCGTCCCTGGTGGGGTTGCCGCTCATGTCTCTCCCAGCCTCTGCTCAATGAAGGCCCGCGACTCCCGGGGCGTGAGCGCCTGGGCCCGGATCATGCTATAGCGCAGGTCAAGAATCCGGATCTGCTTCGGATCGGTCACGGGCCGACCGTTGAACGCTCCCTCAGAGCGTCCTACAGCCGTACCGTCCGAGAACTTCAGCACCTCGATCGAGCCACCCGTGCCGAAGTGTTCCTCGACGTCTGTCGGCATCACCTGGATCGACACGCCCCGCAACTCTCCCAGCTCCAGCAGACGTTCGAGCTGGCGACGCCACACCATTCTGCCTCCGGTCGGCCGCCTGAGCGTCGCCTCTTCCTGAACGAAGCTGAGCGTCGGCGCGGGCGACCGCTCGAACACGGAGCGGCGGGCCATGCGCGCCGCCACCATGCGCTCCGTCTCCTCGTCGGAGTAGGCGGGGAGCCACACGCCGAAGAGCGCCCTCATGTGCTCCTCGGTCTGCAACAGACCGGCGATGTTGCTGTTCTCGTACACCCCGATCTCGACCGCCCGCGCCTCCATCTGCGCCAGGTCCCGCACCTTCTTCGGATACCGGACCTTGGCCACGTCCTCCTTCATCGCCGCGAGCAGTCCCCCCGCCCCCAGCACCTCGTCCGCCCGCTCCAGGTACTCCGGACGGGGAATCCGCTTGCCGCCCTCGATCTTGTAGACGAGGTCCTCGCCGTACCCCACGGCCTTCCCGAAGTCACCGGCCCGCATCCCCACCGCCTCGCGCCGCAGTTTCAACTGCCGCCCCACGGTGGCGATCACCGCCACGCCCCACTCGTCGTCCGGGTCCACCTCCCACCCCGGCTCGTCGGCCTCGGTCCTGAGCTGGCGAACCTCGCCGTCCACCGACATACGCGCGCCCCTCCGTCGTACCGCCTCGTACCAGCCACGCCCTACCCGTGCACAACGCCCTGACAAGCCTGGACACCACCGGACAGATCCCGCCCCGCCCCCTGGGACAGTCCCCGCCGCAGCCGGCGTCCCAGCCCCCTGGGGACGGCGAAGGGCCCGCCGGGGGAGTCGCTCCTCCGGCGGGCCCTGCGTCGGTCCTGCCTACTTCGGCTGCGGCTTGCGCACCGTCAGGTGCAGCTCCCGCAGCCGGGACTCGTCCAGCTCGGTCGGCGCGCCCATCATCAGGTCCTGGGCGTTGCCGTTGAGCGGGAAGGCGATGGTCTCGCGGATGTTGGGCTCGTCGGCCAGCAGCATCACGATGCGGTCGACGCCGGGGGCGATGCCGCCGTGCGGCGGAGCGCCGAAGCGGAACGCGCGCAGCATGCCCGCGAACTCGCGCTCCACGGTCTCCGCGTCGTAGCCCGCGATCTCGAAGGCCTTGAGCATGATGTCCGGCTCGTGGTTCCGGATGGCGCCGGAGGACAGCTCCACACCGTTGCAGACGATGTCGTACTGCCAGGCGAGGATGTCCAGCGGGTCCTGGTTCTGCAGCGCGTCCATGCCGCCCTGCGGCATCGAGAAGGGGTTGTGGGAGAAGTCGATCTTCCCCGTCTCCTCGTCCTTCTCGTACATCGGGAAGTCCACGATCCAGCAGAACCGGAAGACGTTCTCCTCGAAGTGCCCGGCGCGCCGGGCGGCCTCGACCCGCACCGCGCCCATGATCTTCGAGACCTCGTCGAACTCGCCGGCGCCGAAGAACACCGCGTGACCGGGGGCCAGGGAGAGCCGCTTGGTCAGCTCCGCGACGTTCTCCTCGGTGAGGAACTTCGCGATCGGGCCGGAGAGCGTGCCGTCCTCGCCGACGCGGACCCAGGCCAGGCCCTTGGCGCCCTGCGAGACGGCGTAGTCGCCGAGCTGGTCGAAGAACTTGCGGGGCTGGGCGGAGACGTCCGGTACCGGCAGCGCGCGCACGTGCTTGCCGGCGAAGGCCTTGAACTCCGAGCCCTCGAAGACGTCGGTGATGTCGACGAGCTCCAGCTTGGCGCGCAGGTCCGGCTTGTCGGAGCCGTACTTCAGCATCGCCTCGCGGAACGGGATGCGCGGGAACGGGGAGGTGACCTCACGGCCGTTGCCGAACTCCGTGAACAGCTCCGTCATCAGCTGCTCGATCGGGCGGAAGACGTCCTCCTGCTCGACGAAGCTCATCTCGACGTCGAGCTGGTAGAACTCGCCCGGCGAACGGTCGGCGCGGGCGTCCTCGTCGCGGAAGCAGGGCGCGATCTGGAAGTACCGGTCGAAGCCGGAGATCATCAGCAGCTGCTTGAACTGCTGCGGCGCCTGCGGGAGGGCGTAGAACCGGCCCGCGTGGAGGCGCGAGGGGACGACGAAGTCGCGGGCGCCCTCGGGGGACGTCGCGGTGAGGATGGGCGTCGCCATCTCGTTGAAGCCGAGGGCCACCATCTTGCTGCGGATGGCGGAGATGACCGAGGTGCGCAGCATGATGTTGCGGTGCATGCGCTCGCGGCGCAGGTCGAGGAAGCGGTACTCCAGGCGCCGCTCCTCGTTGACCCCGTCCTCGGTGTTGATGGTGAAGGGCAGCGGCTGGGCGGCACCGAGCAGCTCGACCTCGCCCACCTCGACCTCGACCTCGCCGGTCGGCAGGTCGGGGTTGATGTTCTCGGCGCCGCGGGAGACGACCTTGCCGTCGACCCGAACGGTCGACTCCTTGGTCAGCTTGTCGAGCGCCTCGTACGCCTCCGTGCCCGGACGGGCGACCAGCTGCGTGATGCCGTAGTGATCGCGCAGATCGATGAAGAGGATGCCGCCCAGGTCGCGCCGATTGTGCAGCCAGCCACTCAGCCGGACGTCGCTGCCGACGTCAGTGGAGCGGAGCTCGCCGCAGGTGTGGGACCTGTACCGATGCATCGTCGTTCATCCAGCCTTCGCGGATCGGGAGTGGTGTTTCACGTGAAACGACCCCAGCGTTGAAACAACCCCAGCGTACCGGGCGGCCACCCCTGCGCTCCTCCCCCTTGTCTCCGGGCGAGCGGTGGCAGCGTGCGATCAGATCTTCTTAAAGTGGGGCAATGCGCACTGGTGACCCCCTGCCCGAGGTGGGGGACGTCCTCACCGCCCTGGCGACCGGCCTGTGGCACTGGAACACCGCCACCGGAGAGGTCAGGGTGGACGCGGAGGCGGCCCGGCTGCTCGGGCTGCCCGCCGAGCGCGCGCTGCTCACCGAGGCCCAGGTACGGGCCCGGCTGCACCCCGTGGACTGGAACGAGATCACCGGTGTGGTCCAGCTCGCCGTCGCCGAGGGCACCCTCGCCGAGGTCCGCATCCGGATCATGGACGAGCAGGGCCACCTGGTCCGCGTGGTGCGCAGCCGCTCCAAGCCGTCCTTCGACCCCGTACGCAAGACCTACGAGCTGACCGGCACGCTCCAGGAGGTCGCCGAGCCCACCCCGGGGACACCCGCCGGACGCAGCGCGGTCACCGGCGAGTGGCGCCGCTCGCGCGAGGCGTTCCTGCTGGACGCGGGCCGGGCGCTGGCCGAGGCGCGGTCCACGGAGGAGGTCCTGCGCGTCGCCGCGGGCCTGTCGATGCCGGGCTTCTCCCCCGACGGACTGGCGGTCTTCGGCGTCTCGGGGGACCGTCTGACGGTCGTCGGCCACCACGGTCAGCCGCACAGCGACATGAACTCGTTCGTGAACATGCCGCTGGACACGGACTACCCGGCCGCCGAGGTGGTCCGCACCGGCCGCGCCGTCTATCTGTCCTCCCCCGAGCAGTACCGGTCCCGCTATCCCCTCACCTGGCCGCTCGCCGAGCGCTACGGCCGCCGCTCCTGGGCCTTCCTGCCGCTGACGGTGGCCGGCCGCCCGATGGGCGCGTGGATGGCCGCCTTCGCCTACCCGGTGGCCTTCACCCCGGACGAGCGCTCGGTGCTGACCACCGTGGCGCGAATGCTGGCCCAGGCCCTCTCCCGGGCGGGCGCCGCCGAGACCCAGCGGGAGCTGACCGACGGGCTCCAGCGCAGCATGCTGCCCGTGCTCGGCCCGGAGATCCCCGGCATGGGCATCGCCGCCCGCTACGTCCCCACCGGCGGCGGCCTCCAGGTCGGCGGCGACTGGTACGACATGATCCCGCTGCCCGGAGGGCGCTTCGCCCTGGTCATCGGTGACGTCCAGGGGCACGACGTACGCGCCGCCGGGCTGATGGGCCAGCTGCGCATCGCGCTGCGCGCCTACGCCGCCGAGGGGCACCGGCCGGACGCGGTGCTGGCCCGTGCCTCCCACTTCTTCCACGGCCTCACCGCCTCCGAGGACGACCCCGGCGCGATGCGCTTCGCGACCTGCTACTACGCCGAGGTGGACCCGACGACCGGCACCGTGGAGAGCGCCCGCGCCGGACACCTCGACCCCGTCGTCCGGATGGCGGACGGGACGGCGCTGATCCGGGCCACCGCGGGCGGGCTGCCGCTGGGCATCGACCCGGACTCCGACTACCCGACCACCCGGCTGGCCCTGGAGCCCGGGGACACCCTGATGCTGTGCACGGACGGCCTGGTCGAGACCGGGGGCCACGACCTGCACTCCGGCTGGGACCGCCTCCGCGTGATCCTGGAGCGGCACGAGGGCGATCTGGAGGAGCTGGCCGACGCACTGGTGCAGGCCGTCCACGGGCCCTCCTCGCACCACACCACCGGCCCGCTGGCCGATCGGCGGGAGGACGACATCGCCCTGCTCCTGCTGTGCCGGCAGGGCGAGGGCTGCGGCTGCGGCGACAGCCCGGTGATCCGGACGCCGGTGCGCCGCACCATGCTGACCGTCGCCCAGGCCGAACCGGAGCGGATCGCCACCGCCCGGCAGCACCTGCGCGACCTGCTGCACGACTGGCCCAGCGCGGACCAGCTGGACGCGGCGGTGCTCCTGCTCTCCGAGATGCTGACGAACGTCCTGGTCCACACCGACGCCGACGCCCTGCTGGTCGCCGAGGTCACCGGGGAGCCGGGCGAGCGCCGCATCCGGGTGGAGGTCACCGACAGCGGCGACGACCTGCCGCACAAGCGCCGGCCGGGCGAGATGGCCTCCTCGGGGCGCGGACTGATGCTGGTCGAGATGCTCGCCGACGCCTGGGGCGTCGCCCCGCGCGGCGAGGGCAAGAGCATCTGGTACGAGGTCTACGAGTCCACGGACCCGGACCCGGACGCGGGCCGCGGCGGCGCGCCGGAGGGCGACTTCGAGCCCGCGTAGCGCCCCTGGAGTTCGTGCACGATGCCGAAGGCCGCCGCGGTCAGCGGGACGGCGAGGAGCATCCCCAGGATGCCCGCCACCGACGCCCCCGCGGTGAGCGCCAGCAGCACGATCGCCGGATGCATCTGGACGGTCCGGCTCTGGATCATCGGCTGGAGCACATGCCCCTCCAGCACCTGCACGGCCAGCACCACCCCGAGCGCCCACAGCGCGATGGCGAATCCCCGGTCGGCGAGCGCGACCAGCACGGCGACCGCCCCCGAGATGAAGGCGCCGAGGTAGGGGATGTAGGCGCCGACGAAGACCAGCGCGCCGAGTCCGACCGCGCCGGGCACCCGCAGGACCAGCAGCCCCACCGTGATGCAGACGGCGTCGATCAGGGCGATGAGGGTGGTGCCCCGCATGAACCCCTCGACGGCGCCGAAGGCCCGCCGCGCCATCGCCTCGGCCATGTCCGCCCCGGTGCGCGGGGCGAGGGCGCGCACCGTGCCCACGGCCCGGTCGGAGTCGCGCAGGAAGAAGAAGACGAGCAGCAGGGCGAGCACGGCCATGGCCAGCATCTCCCCGACGACGCTGATCCCGGTGACCACCCCGGAGGCGGCGGTGCCGCCGAACTTGCCCAGCAGCTCACGCGCGTTGGAAGCCAGGTCGTCCAGCGAGGTCCCGGCGGCGCCGAAGTGGTCGGCGATGTCCCGTGCCGCGTTCCGCAGCGAGGCGACGATCTGGTCCCCGGTCTCGATCAGCGCGGACACCACGATGTACACGGCCCCGCCGACCACGGCCACCACGGCGACACAGGTGAGGCCGGCCGCCAGCGACCGCTGCACGTGCGCCTTGACCAGCCGCCGGTGGAGCGGCCGCAGCAGCGCGGTGCCGAGCAGCGCGAGCAGCGCCGGCGTCACCGCGGTGCGGAACTCGACGCACAGCCGGATGGCGACGTAGACGACACCGCTGGCGAGCAGGATGACGACGCACCAGGCGGCGAACCGGCGCACCGGGGCGGGGAGCAGCTGCACGCCTCCCAGCCGATCACGCGCCGGGCGGGCTGTCCTGCGTGGACGGCCCGCCCGGGTGACGGATCACCGGTGCCGGTCCGCGGGGGCGGGCGTCCCCCGCGGCCGGCGTCAGGCGTCAGGCGTCCGGTCCCGCCTCCGACATGCCGTGCACGGCCGGGACGGTGCCCAGGCGGCCCTTCTGGAAGTCCTCGAAGGCCTGCATCAACTCGTCCTTGGTGTTCATGACGAACGGGCCGTAGTGGGCCATGGGCTCCCGGATCGGCCGGCCGCCCAGCAGCACGATCTCCAGGTCCGGCGTGTGCGAGTCCTGCTTCTCGTCCGCGCGGACGGTCAGCGAGCCTCCCGCTCCGAAGACGGCCGTCTGGCCCAGGCGGACCGGACGCCGCTCGGCGCCCACCGATCCGCGCCCGGCCATCACGTACGCCAGGCCGTTGAAGTCCTCCCGCCAGGGCAGGGTGACCTCGGCGCCCGGCGCGAGGGTCGCGTGGACCATCGTGATCGGCGTGTGCGTGATGCCGGGGCCCTCGTGACCGCCCAGCTCACCGGCGATGACGCGCAGCAGCGCGCCGCCGTCCGGGGAGGTGAGCAGCTGGACGCTGCCACTGCGGATGTCCTGGTAGCGGGGGGCCATCATCTTGTCCTTGGCCGGCAGGTTCACCCACAGCTGGAGGCCGTGGAAGAGCCCGCCGGACATGACCAGCTGCTCCGGCGGCGCCTCGATGTGCAGCAGGCCGGAGCCCGCCGTCATCCACTGGGTGTCGCCGTTGGTGATGGTGCCGCCACCGCCGTTGGAGTCCTGGTGGTCGAAGATCCCGTCGATGATGTAGGTGACGGTCTCGAAGCCGCGGTGCGGGTGCCAGGGCGTGCCCTTGGGCTCCCCGGGCGCGTACTCCACCTCGCCCATCTGGTCCATCATGATGAACGGGTCCAGGTGACGGTAGTTGATCCCGGCGAACGCGCGGCGCACCGGGAAGCCCTCCCCCTCGAAACCGCTGGGCGCGGTCGTGACGGTGAGCACGGGACGTGCGACGGCGTCGGCGGACGCGGATACGCGGGGCAGCGTCAGCGGGTTCTCGACGGTCACGGCAGGCATGTCGACCTCCTCGGGCGGCGTGCGCCCCACTTTAGTTGAGCGTTGAACTTCTTGCCACCCAGAACCGAGAAAGCCCGGAGGGCATTCCCTCCGGGCTCGCACGGCGCCGTCGGCGCCGCCTAGCCGTACATCCGGCGCATCGCAAAATCGACCATCTGTTCGACAGCCTTGGCGTCGAAGACCATCCGGTGCTCGCCCTCCATGTCCAGCACGAAGCCGTAGCCGGTCGGCAGCAGGTCGATCACCTCGGCGCCGGTGATCACGAAGTACTTGGACTCCTTGCCCGCGTACCGGCGCAACTCCTTGAGGCCGGTGAACATCGGGATCACCGGCTGCTGGGTGTTGTGCAGCGCCAGGAAGCCGGGGTTGTCGCCGCGGGGGCAGTAGACCTTCGACGTCGCGAAGATCTGCTGGAAGTCCTCGGCGGACATCTGACCGGTGGTGAAGGCGCGCACCGCGTCCGCGAGCGAGGGCGGGGACGGCTCGGGGTACAGCGGCGGCTGCTGTCCGTACCCACCGGACATCCCGCCGGACATCGGCTGCTGCGGCGGGGCGTACTGCTGCTGCTGTTGGCCAGCGGTCTGGTCGTAGCCGTACATGCCGCAAAGACTAGCGAGTGACGGGTCACAGATGACCGGCTCGGGGTTGCTTCTTATTACCGACGGGTAGCATCATCGTAGCTACTGCTTGGTACGCGCAGTCGGTATGTGTACAGATGCGAGGATTCAGTGCCTCGCCGATCTCTCAACGGAGCCGTCGCCATGGGGCACTACAAGCCGAATCTCCGGGACATCGAGTTCAACCTCTTCGAGGTGCTCGGCCGTGACAAGGTGTACGGCACGGGCCCGTTCGCGGAGATGGACACGGACACCGCCAAGAGCGTGCTGGAGGAGCTGACCCGCCTCTCGGAGAACGAGCTGGCCGAGTCCTTCGCCGACGCCGACCGCAACCCGCCGGTCTTCGACCCGGAGACCAACACCGCGCCGGTCCCCGCGTCCTTCAAGAAGAGCTACCAGGCCTTCATGGACTCCGAGTACTGGCGGCTCGGCCTGCCCGAGGAGATCGGCGGCACCACCTCGCCGCGCTCCCTCATCTGGGCCTACGCGGAGCTGATCCTCGGCGCCAACCCGGCCGTGTGGATGTACTCCTCCGGCCCGGCCTTCGCGGGCATCCTCTTCGAGGAGGGCAACGAGGTCCAGAAGCACATCGCCAAGATCGCCGTCGAGAAGCAGTGGGGCTCGACGATGGTCCTCACCGAGCCGGACGCCGGCTCGGACGTCGGCGCCGGCCGCACCAAGGCCGTGCAGCAGGAGGACGGCTCCTGGCACATCGAGGGCGTGAAGCGCTTCATCACGTCCGGCGAGCACGACATGTCGGAGAACATCCTCCACTACGTCCTCGCCCGCCCCGAGGGCGCCGGCCCCGGCACCAAGGGCCTGTCCCTCTTCCTGGTCCCGAAGTACGAGTTCGACTTCGAGACCGGCGAGCTGGGCGAGCGCAACGGCGTCTACGCCACCAACGTCGAGCACAAGATGGGCCTGAAGGCCTCCAACACCTGCGAGATGACCTTCGGCGACCGCCACCCCGCCAAGGGCTGGCTGATCGGCGACAAGCACGACGGCATCCGCCAGATGTTCCGCATCATCGAGTTCGCCCGCATGATGGTCGGCACGAAGGCGATCTCCACCCTCTCCACGGGCTACCTCAACGCCCTGGAGTACGCCAAGGAGCGCGTCCAGGGTCCCGACCTGGCCAACTTCATGGACAAGACGGCCCCCAAGGTCACCATCACGCACCACCCGGACGTCCGCCGCTCCCTGATGACGCAGAAGGCGTACGCCGAGGGCATGCGCGCCCTCGTCATGTACACCGCCTCCGTCCAGGACGAGATCCAGGTCAAGGAGGCGAACGGCGAGGACGCCTCGGCCGACCACGCCCTCAACGACCTGCTCCTGCCGATCGTCAAGGGCTACGGCTCGGAGAAGGCCTACGAGCAGCTCGCCCAGTCCCTGCAGACCTTCGGCGGCTCCGGGTTCCTCCAGGAGTACCCGATCGAGCAGTACATCCGGGACGCCAAGATCGACACCCTCTACGAGGGCACCACGGCGATTCAGGGCCAGGACTACTTCTTCCGGAAGATCGTCCGCAACCAGGGCGCCGCGCTGAACTCGCTCGCCGAGGACATCAAGAAGTTCCTCGCCCTCGGCACCGGCGGCGAGGAGCTGGCCGGCGCCCGCGAGCACCTGGCCAAGGCGGCCGTCGAGCTGGAGGCCATCGTCGGCGTCATGCTGACCGACCTCGCCGCCACCGAGCAGGACGTCAAGAACATCTACAAGGTGGGCCTCAACACCACCCGCCTGCTGCTCGCCTCCGGCGACGTGATCGTCGGCTACCTGCTCCTCAAGGGCGCCGCCGTCGCCGCCGAGAAGCTGCCGACCGCGTCCGCCAAGGACAAGGCGTTCTACACCGGCAAGATCGCCGCCGCGAAGTTCTTCGCCGCGAACGTCCTGCCCGGTCTCACCCTGGCCCGCAAGGTCGCGCAGGGCGTCGAGCTGGACCTGATGGAGCTGGACGAGGCCGCCTTCTAGGTCCGGCCCGGCACCTCCACCGTTTCCACACACCCTGACGAGGGCCCGCTCCCGCTCCACGGGAAGCGGGCCCTCGCACGTCGTTAAGGTGAACCCATGAGCGCACCTTCCCGCTTCGACCGCGGCCACACCGACGACCTCATGACCTTCCTGGCGGCGAGCCCCACGCCGTACCACGCCGTGGCGAACGCCGCCGAGCGGCTGGAGAAGGCGGGCTTCCGGCAGGTCGCGGAGACGGACGCCTGGGACGGGACGGCGGGCGGCAAGTACGTGCTGCGCGGCGGCGCGATCGTGGCCTGGTACGTCCCCGAGGGCGCCGAGCCGCACACCCCCTTCCGCATCGTCGGCGCCCACACCGACTCCCCCAACCTGCGGGTGAAGCCCCGCCCGGACACCGGCGCGCACGGCTGGCGCCAGGTCGCCGTGGAGATCTACGGCGGACCGCTGATGAACTCCTGGCTCGACCGCGACCTGGGCCTGGCCGGCCGCCTCACCCTGCGCGACGGCTCGACCCGGCTGGTGAACGTCGACCGCCCCCTGCTGCGCGTCCCCCAGCTCGCCATCCACATGGACCGCAACGTCTCGGCGGAGGGCCTCAAGCTCGACAAGCAGCGCCACCTCCAGCCCGTCTGGGGACTAGGCGACCCGGTCCGCGACGGCGACCTGATCGCCTTCCTGGAGGACGAGGCCGGCCTGACCCGCGGCGAGGTCACCGGCTGGGACCTGATGACCCACTCCGTGGAGGCCCCGGCGTACCTGGGCCGCGACGAGGAGCTGGTGGCCGGGCCCCGCATGGACAACCTGCTGTCCGTGCACGCCGGTACGGCCGCCCTGGCCGCCGTCGCCGCCTCCGGCGCCGGCCTGTCGTACATCCCCGTGCTGGCCGCCTTCGACCACGAGGAGACCGGCTCCCAGTCGGACACGGGCGCCGACGGCCCGCTCCTCGGCGGCGTCCTGGAGCGCTCGGTGTTCGCGCGCGGCGGCACGTACGAGGACCGGGCCCGCGCCTTCGCCGGCACCGTCTGCCTGTCCTCCGACACCGGCCACGCCGTCCACCCCAACTACGCCGAACGGCACGACCCCACCCACCACCCGCGCGTCAACGGCGGCCCCATCCTCAAGGTCAACGTCAACAACCGCTACGCCACGGACGGTTCGGGCCGCGCGGTGTTCGCCGCCGCCTGCGAGAAGGCGGACGTCCCCTTCCAGACCTTCGTCTCCAACAACGCCATGCCCTGCGGCACCACCATCGGCCCGATCACCGCCGCCCGGCACGGCATCAGCACCGTCGACATCGGCGCGGCGATCCTCTCCATGCACAGCGCACGGGAGTTGTGCGGCGCCGAGGACCCGCACCTGCTGGCCAACGCACTGGTGGCGTTCCTCCAGCCGTAGACCGCGGGCCGAAGACCGCCCCACGGCATGGGGGTTGAGGCCCGGGGTACCCGAACGGAACCGGATCGACCGGAAACCCGGAACCGACCGGATCTGACAGGGAGGCAACACTCATGGGCCTCGGCGGGTGCATCATCCTCATCGCCGTGGGAGCCATCCTCACGTTCGCGACCGACTGGGACATGCAGGGCGTCAACCTCGACCTGGTGGGTGTCATCTTCATGATCGTCGGCCTGATCGGTGTCGCGACGTTCAGCAGCATCGCCCGGCGCCGCCGCGTCGTGATGCCGCCGACCACACCGGTCGTCGAGGAACGGCCCCACACCCACACGCGGGACGGCTACCACAACGGCTACGGCGCCTGATCCCCGGGCACACCGCCCGCCGGGCGCCGGCCGCCGTCGTCCTGTCGGCCTACCGGCCGCGTCCGACGGCGCCCGGCGGGGAAGCGGTCACAGCATGAGATTCCTCGTGTACGACCGGCTCCTCGGCTTCGGCGACGACTACTGGATCGAGGACGACGACGGCAACAAGGTGTTCCTGGTCGACGGCAAGGCCATGCGGCTGCGGGACACCTGGGAGCTGAAGGACGCCCAGGGGCAGGTCCTCGTCGACATCCACCAGAAGATGCTCGCCCTGCGCGACACGATGGTGATCGAGCGGGACGGCGAGCCGCTGGCACGCATCAAGCGCAAACGGCTGTCCCTGCTGCGCAACCACTACCGGGTCTCGCTGGCCGACGGCAACGAGCTGGACGTCAGCGGCAAGATCCTCGACCGGGAGTTCGCCATCGAGTACGACGGCGAGCTGCTGGCCGTGGTCTCCCGGCGGTGGCTCACCCTCCGCGACACCTACGGCGTGGACGTCGTCCGGGACGACGCCGACCCGGCGCTGCTGATCGCGCTGACGGTGTGCGTGATCCACCTGGCGGAGAAGGAGCGGGAAGAGGAGTAGCGGGCCCGCGGTGCCCGGCCGGCGAGAACTCACCCCATGCGGCGCACGGCACGGGTGAGGAGCACCGGCACCGCCAGGTGGTGCACCGGCGCGGCCAGGGACCACAGCGCCCGGCCGGCCGGTCGCTCGTAGCGCGCGTACGTCGCCCAGAGCAGCCGCGTGTCGTCGAGGGTGACGACGTTGCGCAGGGTCAGCGACGGCGCGCGCGCCTCCAGGACGATCCGGCGCGGCCCGGCCTCCACCCTGCGCCACCCCACCACGTGCCGGGGCGAGGCGCGCGGTCCCAGCCGCAGCCCCAGCACGCCCGCCCAGCCCGTCCGGATCAGCTCGCGCAGGGCCACCGGGACGTCCTCGTAGCTGGCGCGCACCCACTCCTCGGGCGTCAGCCGGGGCAGCCCGGCGGCCGGCAGCTCGAACGCCGTCGCGAAGGGGAAGCCGGCGGGATCGACCCGGACGCGGCGGACGGCGGGGGTACCGGTACCGGTCGGTGCCATGGGCGGGATTCTAGGACGCCCCCGCGGCGGCCCGGTGACGGAACGTCACCCCCGTCCCCCGGTCGTGTCCTGCCCGTCAGCGCCGGGGGACCTCCACCCCCAGCACGCGGTCCTTCAGCGCCGGGAACTGCTCCCGGGTCCGCGCCACCTTCGCCGGGTCGAACTCCACCGTGAGCACCTCCTCGTCCGCACCGGCCCGCGCCAGCACCTCGCCCCAGGGGTCGACCACGATCGAGTGACCCGCCTGTGGCACCCCGGCGTGCGTGCCGGCCGTCGCGCAGGCGAGGACGAACGCCTGGTTCTCCACCGCCCGCGCCCGGGCCAGGAGCGTCCAGTGGGACCGGCGGCGCTCCGGCCAGCCCGCCGGGACGACGAAGGTCTCGGCACCGGCGTCGACCAGGCCGCGGAAGAGTTCGGGGAAACGGAGGTCGTAGCAGGTCGCCACGCCGAGCGTGGTCTCCGGCAGCCGGACCGTCACCAGGTCACGCCCCGCGCCCATCAGCACGGCCTCGCCCTTGTCGAAGCCGAAGCGGTGGATCTTGCGGTAGGCGGCGGCCAGGTCGCCGTCGGGGGAGAAGACGAGGGAGGTGTTGTAGAGCGTCCCGTCCCGGTCCCGTTCCGGCACCGAGCCCGCGTGCAGCCACACGCCCGCGTCGCTCGCCGCCTTCGCCATCGCCTCGTACGTCGGGCCCCGAAGCGGCTCGGCCGCCGTACCGAACTCCTCGAAGGCGAACGCGCCCGTGGTCCACAACTCGGGCAGCACGACCAGATCGGCGGCTCCCGCCCGATCCCGTACCAAAGACGCCGCGCGCCGACGGCGCGCTTCCACCGATTCGCCCTCGTTCACGGCGATTTGGATCAATGAGGCGCGCACACTACCACCGTCCTGGCATTCGAGCCGTCCACACGGGCCTACGATCGTCACACGAAAGCACTGCCGGGGTGCCGCACAGCAGCGTAACTTGGGGGTCCCTCCCGGCTCGAGCGCAGCCGAGAGCCGGGGGAGCCAAGACGCCCGCCGACCGCAGCCACCTCCCACTGGCACCGCCGCCACAACCTGCCCGTGTACCGACCGCCGAGGGGTCCCGTTCCGTGAGTCTGCATCCCACCCTCCAGCCCTACGCCGACGCCTGGACTCACTCCATCGAGGCGATATCCGAGCTGGTACAGCCGCTTGTGGAAGCAGAGTGGAACCGTCGCACACCCTGCCCGGCCTGGTCGGTGCGCGACGTGGTCTCCCACGTGATGGGCCTGGACTCCGAGATGCTGGGCGACCCGCGCCCCATCCACACCCTGCCGCGCGACCTCTTCCACGTCACCAACGACCACCAGCGTTACATGGAGATGCAGGTCGACGTCCGCCGCCACCACACGGCGCCGGAGATGACCTCCGAGCTGGAGTACATGATCATCCGGCGCAACCGCCAGCTGCGGAACGAGTCGCGGGACCCCGGTACGAAGGTGCGCGGACCGCTCGGCTCCGAGCTGACCCTGGCCGAGTCCATGCGCCGGCACGCCTTCGACGTGTGGGTGCACGAGCAGGACCTGCGCACGGCCCTCGGCCGCCCCGGCAACCTGGACTCCCCCGGCGCGCACGTCACCCGTGACGTGCTGCTCGCCGAACTGCCCGCCGTGGTCGCCGAGCGCGCGGACGCGCCGCGCAGCTCCGCCGTCGTCTTCGACGTCCACGGGCCGGTCGAGTTCCTGCGCACCGTCCGCGTCGACATCCAGGGCCGCGGCACCCTGGAGACGGCCCCCGCGCTCGGCCCCGCCGCCACCCTCGCCCTCGACTGGGAGACGTACGTCCGCCTGGCCTGCGGCCGTGTGACGCCGGAGGCGGCGGCGGACCGCATCAAGGCGGAGGGCGACCCGGACCTGACGGCGGCGATCCTGCGCAACTTCGTGGTGACGCCGTAGGTCCGCGGCCCGTCCGGCGCCCGAGGACGAGGCCGTCCGGCCGAAGCGGGGGCCGGGGGCGGCAGCTCCCGTCCCCGGCCCACTCCGCCCCGGGTGCCTACACGGGCACGTGCACCGTCTCCACCCGGCTGGCCACCAGCCGCTCCCGCTCCCGCAGCGCGGCCCGCCTGCGCAACCGCAGGATCTGCGACACCCCGACCGCCTGGAGCACGAACACCGAGGAGAACGCGACGGCGTAGTCGTCCCCGGTGGCGTCCAGCAGCACCCCCACCGCGAACAACGTCGTCATCGACGCCACGAAGCCGCCCATGTTGGTGATGCCGGACGCCGTCCCCTGCCGCTCCGGCGGATTCGCCGGCCGCGCGAAGTCGAAGCCGATCATCGACGCCGGCCCGCAGGCGCCCAGCACCGCGCACAGCACGACCAGCAGCCACATGGGCGCCCGGTCGGCCGGATAGGCCAGCGTCGCCGCCCACAGGACCGCCGTCGCCCCCACCGTGCCGAGCGCCAGCGGCAGCCGCGCCGCGTGGTGCCGGGCGATGATCTGGCCGTAGACCAGGCCGACGGCCATGTTGGAGAGCACGACCAGGGTGAGCAGTCCGCCCGCCGTGCCCCGGGACAGGCCCTGCGCCTCCACCAGGAAGGGCATGCCCCACAGCAGCAGGAACACCATCGCCGGGAACTGGGTCGTGAAGTGCACCCACAGCCCGAGGCGCGTCCCCGGCTCGCGCCAGGACAGGGCGATCTGCCGCCGTACGTACGCGGCGCCCTGATGCGGTGCCGGCTCCGGCTCGTGCCCCTCGGGGTGATCCTTGAGGAACAGCAGCAACAGCACGAAGACGACCACCCCGGCCAGCGCGCTGCCCGCGAACGCCGCCGTCCAGCCGATGCCGTGCAGCAGCCGGGCCAGGACCAGGGTGGAGACCAGATTGCCCGCCATGCCGACCAGTCCGGCGAGCTGGGCGACCATCGGCCCGCGCCGGGCCGGGAACCAGCGGTTGCCCAGCCGCAGCACGCTGATGAAGGTCATCGCGTCACCGCAGCCGAGCAGCGCCCGGGAGGCGAGCGCCATGCCGTACGACGGGGAGAAGGCGAAGCCCAGCTGCCCGACCGTGAAGAGCACGACGCCGATGCCCAGCACCTTCTTGGTGCCGAGCCGGTCCACCAGCAGGCCCACGGGTATCTGCATGCCGGCGTAGACGAGCAGCTGGAGGATGGAGAAGGTGGACAGCGCGGAGGCGTTGACGTGGAAGCGGTCGACGGCGTCGAGGCCGGCCACGCCCAGCGAGGTACGGAAGATGACGGCGACGAAGTAGACGGCGACGCCGATGCTCCAGACGGCGACCGCGCGCCGGCCGCCCGGCGGATCGCCCGGCAGGATCTTCCCGGCCGAGGTGGCCGAACTCATCGGACCTCCCCCCGGGCCAGGTGGGAGAACCAGCCCACGTGCCGGTGGACCACGCCGACCGCCGCCTCCGCGTCGCCGGAGCGCAGCGCGTCCAGGATCTCCTCGTGCTCGGCGAGGGTCTTGGCGATCCGGTCGGGGTGGGAGTGCATGACGGCGACGCCCATGCGCAGCTGCCGGTCGCGGAGCTGGTCGTAGAGGCGGGAGAGGATCTCGTTGCCGCCGCTGCGGACGATCTCGGCGTGGAAGCAGCGGTCGGTGACCGAGGCGGCGGCGAAGTCGCCGGCGGCGGCCTGCTCCTTCTGCCGGGCGAGCAGTTCCTCCAGCCGTTCCACCAGCCCCGGCGGCGCGGGCACGGCCTTGCGCGCGGCGTGCTCCTCGACCAGCAGCCGGGTCTCCACCACGTCGGCGATCTCCTGCGCGGAGACGGGCAGCACCAGGGCGCCCTTCTTCGGGTAGAGCCGGATCAGGCCCTCGACCTCCAGCCGCAGCAGCGCCTCGCGCACCGGTGTGCGGGAGACGCCGACCGCCTCCGCCAGCTCCCCCTCGGTGAGCAGGGTCCCGCCCTCGTAGCGGCGCTCCAGGACGGCTTGCTTGACGTGGGTGTAGACGCGGTCGGCCGCCGGGGGCCGCTTCACTGCCGTGGTCATGCCGACAGGATAGATACAACAGGGACGCAAGGGGGACGCCGTCCACCATGCGGACGCCGGCCACCCTTCGGGGGGACCCGGCGGTCCCGCCCCTCCGCAGGGCAACCATCCGTGCTATTCACAAGTCGCACAGATGCGGCCGTTCCCGCACCGACCACAACTCGGCCGCGTCTCAGGGGAATCAGGGATTTCACCACAATCGGGGTAGTCAACTTGATAAACGTCATTCCGGGCGCCCGCCTTCGCAGGGCCGCGGCCGTCGCACTGACCAGCGGCGCCGTCCTCGCGACCGGCGCCCTCTCCACCACGTCCGCGCAGGCGTCACCCGCACAGGCGGCACCCGCACAGGTCCCGCTCGTCCGGGAGGCGTCCGCGCGGGCGCCGCTCGCGCCGGCCGCCGCCACGCCGTCGATCGCCGCCAAGGGCGGCTTCGTCATGAACGACGCGAGCGGCGGGGCGCTCTACACCAAGGCCGCGGACACCAAGCGCTCCACCGGGTCGACGACCAAGATCATGACGGCCAAGGTGGTGCTCGCCCAGCCCAAGCTGAACCTGGACGCCAAGGTCACGATCCAGATGGCGTACAGCGACTACATCGTGTCGAAGAACGCGTCGTCCGCGCGGCTCATCGTCGGTGACAAGGTGACGGTGCGGCAGCTGCTGTACGGCCTGATGCTGCCCTCGGGCTGCGACGCGGCGTACGCGCTCGCCGACCGGTTCGGCTCGGGGAAGACGCGGGCGGCCCGGGTGAAGTCCTTCATCGGCAAGATGAACGCCGAGGCGAGGAAACTGGGGCTGAAGAACACCCACTTCGACTCGTTCGACGGCATCGGCAACGGCAAGAACTACTCCACGCCGCGCGACCTGACGAAGCTCACGAGCAGCGCGATGAAGAGTTCGACCTTCCGCACGATCGTGAAGACGAAGAAGTACACCGCCAGAACGGTCACCAGGAAGGGCGGCACCCGCACGATGGCGCCCTGGGTCAACACCAACACGCTGCTGAGCAGTTACAGCGGCGCGATCGGCGTGAAGACCGGGTCCGGGCCGGAGGCCAAGTACTGCCTGGTCTTCGCCGCGACGCGGAAGGGGAAGACCGTCGTGGGCACCGTCCTGGCGTCCACCTCCTCCGACCAGCGCGCCAAGGACGCGACGAAGCTGATGAACTACGGCTTCGCCAGGCTGAGCTGAGCCGGTCCGCCCGCCTCCGGGGCCCGTCGCACCACGCGGCGGGCCCCTTCCCGTTTCCCGCCCCGCCCTTTTGGAGCTGATGGTGATAGTGTCATTAGCACCATGCTGCTGAGTCTGGACAAGAGCGACACCCGCCCGCTGCACGAACAGGTCGCCGGCGCCGTCCGACGCGCCATCGCCGAGGGGGAGTGCGGTCCCGGGGACCGCCTGCCCTCCGCACGCGACCTCTCCGCGGCGCTGGACGTCAACGTCAACACCGTGCTGCGCGCCCTGCGCGGACTGCGGGACGAAGGACTGCTGGAGTTCCGCCGAGGGCGGGGAGTGACCGTGGCGGAGGGGGCCGGGCCCCACTCGGGGCTGCAGATCCGCGTGCGGGAGCTGGTCGCCGAGGCGGCCCGGCTGGGCTACAGCAGGACCGATGTCATCGACATGATCAGGGGGTTGCCGTGAGAGACGCGACGGTGGCGGTACGGACGACGGCGGTGCTCTGGACGGTCGGCGTCACGGCCGTACTGGCCGGGATGCCGTTCGTGGTGCGGGAGCGGCTGCCCGACCGGCTGGCGACCCACTGGGGACTCGGCTCCGAGGTGGCGGACGGGTCGATGCCGTTGTGGGCGGCGTCCCTGGTCCCGGCGCTGCTCTGGCTGGTCACGGCGGCCGGGGCCACCGTCCCGCTGCTGCGGGCCCGCGCGACGGCGGCCCGTCCGTGGACCGCCGCGGTGCTGCTGCCCACCGGCATCGTCCTGGCCGGCTCCCAGGCCGCCGTCGTCCGCGCCAACCTGGACCGCGCGGACTGGCGCGAGGCCCGGCAGCCCGGCGCGTGGATCGTCGTGGTCCTCGTCGCGGCCGTGCTCGCCGCGGTGGCCGCCTGGTTCGTCGCCACCCGGCGCGCGGCGGCCGAGGGCGGCACCGGCTCGCCCGATTCCGGTGCCCCGGCCCTGCGCATCCCCGACGACCGGCGGGTGGCCTGGTTCTCCCGGACCGTCAACCCGTGGATGCAGCTGGTGGCCGCCGTGACCGGCCTGGTGGCCGTGGGCATCCTCGTCGCCGTCGTCGGCGGCCTCGCCGACCCCGGCGGGCTGTGGGCGGCGTTCGCCGCCTGCGCCGTCGCCTCCCTGTCCTGCGCCCTGTTCTCGTCGGTGCAGGCCCGCGTCTCGGAGCGGGGCCTGGAGGTGTCCTTCGGCCCGCTCGGCTGGCCCACCCGGCGCTGGGCACCCGGCGACATCGACACCGCGCGCGCCGAGACCCGCGGACCCGCCCAGGTCGGCGGCTGGGGCTACCGCGTCAGCGGCCTCGGCACCACCGTCATGCTGCGCGCCGGGGAGTGCCTGGTGATACGCCCCCGCGGTCGCCGCACGGACTTCGCGGTGAGCGTCGACGACGCGGGGCGGGGCGCGGCCCTGCTCAACGCACTGCGCACGGACCGGAGCGCCTAGGGCTGCCTTGGGGAACGACGGAGCCGCGCGTCCCGGGTGGGACGCGCGGCTCCGTTCCTCCGTGTCGCCTGGTGCCGGCGGGGTGTCAGGCCCAGGTGAGCAGTCGCTTCGGCTGTTCCAGGATCGCCGCGACGTCGGCGAGGACCTTGGAGCCCAGCTCGCCGTCGACCAGGCGGTGGTCGAAGCTGAGCGCCAGGGTGGTCACCTGACGCGGCTTCACCTTGCCCTTGTGCACCCACGGCTGGAGCTTGATCGCGCCGACCGCGAGGATCGCCGACTCGCCCGGGTTGAGGATCGGGGTGCCGGTGTCGACGCCGAAGACGCCGACGTTGGTGATGGTCACCGTGCCGCCCTGCATGGCGGCCGGGGAGGTCTTGCCCTCCCGGGCCGTCGAGACCAGCTCGCCCAGGGACTCGGCCAGTTGCGGCAGCGTCTTGGCGTGGGCGTCCTTGATGTTCGGGACGATCAGGCCACGCGGCGTCGCGGCGGCGATGCCCAGGTTGACGTAGTGCTTGACCACGATCTCCTGCGCCGCCTCGTCCCAGGAGGCGTTGATGTCGGGGTTGCGCCTGATCGCCACCAGCAGCGCCTTGGCGATCAGGAGCAGCGGATTCACCCGCAGCCCCGCGAACTCCTTGTCCTGCTTCAGTTCCTCGACCAGCTTCATCGTGCGCGTCACGTCGACGGTCACGAACTCCGTCACGTGCGGCGCGGTGAACGCCGAGCCGACCATCGCCGCCGCCGTCGCCTTGCGCACGCCCTTGACCGGGACGCGGGTCTCGCGCGCCGTGTCGTACGACACCGGTGCCGAGGACGGCGCGGCGGGGGCGGGGGCGGGCGCCTGGGCCGCCGGCGCCGCCGACGGCTCGGGGGCCTGCGCGGCGGTCACGGCCGCGTGCACGTCCTCGCGGGTGATGATGCCGTCCGGGCCGGTCGGGGTGACCGTGGCCAGGTCGACGCCGAGGTCCTTGGCCAGCTTGCGCACCGGGGGCTTGGCGAGCGGACGCTCACGGGTGACCGGTGCGGCCGGCCCGTGGCCGTTCATCTCGGCCTGGATCGCGGCGGCCGCCGGCGGTGCCGCCTGGGCCGGGGCCTGGGCGCCCTTGCGGGGGCGGCGGCGGGTCGAGGAGGTGGCGACCCCGTACCCGACCAGGACCGGCTGGCGGCCCTCGGCTGCGGCTTCCGCCTCCGGTGCGGCCGGGGCCTCGGCCTCGCGCACCGGCTCCGCCGCGGCGCCGTCCCCGACGGCCACCGCGATGATCGACGTGCCCACGTCGACCGTGGTGCCCTCGGGGAAGTGCAGCTCGCGCACCACACCGTCGTAGGGGATGGGCAGTTCGACGGCGGCCTTCGCCGTCTCGACCTCGCACACCACCTGGCCGTCGGTGACCGTGTCACCGGGCTGCACGTACCACTTGAGGATCTCGGCCTCGGTGAGTCCCTCGCCCACGTCGGGCATCTTGAACTCGCGCACGGACGCTTCCGTCATCGTCGTCACGACCCTCTCCTCAGTACGCCAGCGAGCGGTCGACGGCGTCCAGCACCCGGTCCAGGTCGGGCAGGTACTCCTCCTCCAGCCGCGCCGGCGGGTACGGCGCGTGGTAGCCGCCGACCCTCAGCACCGGGGCCTCCAGGTGGTAGAAGCAGCGCTCCGTGATCCGGGCCGCGATCTCCGCGCCCGACCCCAGGAACACCGGCGCCTCGTGGACCACGACCAGACGGCGGGTCTTCTCCACCGAGGTCTGGATCGTGTCGAAGTCGACCGGGGAGAGGGACCGCAGGTCGACGACCTCCAGCGAGCGGCCCTCCTCGGCCGCCGCGTCGGCGACCTCCTGGCAGAGCTTGACCATCGGGCCGTACGCGGCCAGCGTGAGGTCGGTCCCCTCGCGCACCACGCGCGCCCCGTGCAGCGGGCCCGGGATCGCCTCGGTGTCGACCTCGGCCTTGTCCCAGTACCGGCGCTTGGGCTCGAAGTAGATCACCGGGTCGTCGCTCTGGATGGCCTGCTGCATCATCCAGTACGCGTCCGCCGCGTTCGACGGGGAGACCACCTTGAGGCCCGCCACGTGCGCGAACAGCGCCTCCGGGGACTCGGAGTGGTGCTCGACCGCGCCGATGCCGCCGCCGTAGGGGATGCGGATGACGACCGGCAGCTTGACCTTGCCCAGCGAGCGGGCGTGCATCTTGGCCAGCTGCGTGACGATCTGGTCGTAGGCCGGGAAGACGAACCCGTCGAACTGGATCTCCACCACCGGCCGGTACCCGCGCAGGGCGAGGCCGATGGCGGTGCCGACGATGCCGGACTCGGCCAGCGGGGTGTCGATGACCCGGTCCTCGCCGAAGTCCTTGTGCAGGCCGTCGGTGACCCGGAAGACGCCGCCGAGCTTGCCGACGTCCTCGCCCATGATCAGGACCTTGGGGTCCGACTCCAGCGCGCGGCGCAGCGACTCGTTGATCGCCTTGGCCAGCGCCATCTTTTCGGCTGCCATGTCAGACCCCCTCGGCCTCTGCGAACGACGCCTGGTAGGCGGCGAACTGGGCCCGCTCCTCGTCGACGAGCGCGTGCCCGTCCGCGTACACGTTCTCGAAGATGGCGAACCGGTCCGGGTCCGGCATGGCACGGACCACTTCGCGCACTCGTTTGCCCAACGCCTCGCTCTCCGCCTCCAGTTCCGCGAAGAATCCCTCGTCCGCGTGGTGTGCGGACTCCAGGAAGCGGCGAAGGCGCAGGATCGGGTCCTTCGCCTCCCAGGCGGCGCGCTCGTCGTCGTGCCGGTAGCGGGAGGGGTCGTCCGAGGTGGTGTGGGCGCCCATCCGGTAGGTGTACGCCTCGATCAGCGCCGGGCCCTCACCGCGCCGGGCGCGGTCCAGGGCCCAGCGGGTGACCGCGAGGGAGGCGAGGACGTCGTTGCCGTCGACGCGCACGCCGGGGAAGCCGAAGCCCTGGGCGCGCTGGTAGAGCGGCACCCGGGTCTGCTTCTCGTTGGACTCGGAGATCGCCCACTGGTTGTTCTGGCAGAAGAACACCACCGGGGCGTTGTAGACGGCCGCGAAGTTGAACGCCTCGCTCACGTCGCCCTGGCTGGAGGCGCCGTCGCCGAAGTAGGCGATCACGCCCGAGTCCGCGCCGTCCTTGGCCACGCCCATCGCGTAGCCCGTGGCGTGCAGCGCCTGCGAGCCGATGACGATGGTGTAGAGGTGGAAGTTGTTGCCGTTGGGGTCCCAGCCGCCGTTGTTCACGCCGCGGAACATGCCGAGGAGGTTGGTCGGGTCGACCCCGCGGCACCAGGCGACGCCGTGCTCCCGGTAGGTGGGGAAGACGTAGTCGTCCTCGCGGGTGGCCCGGCCGGAGCCGATCTGGGCGGCCTCCTGGCCCAGCAGCGAGGCCCACAGGCCCAGCTCGCCCTGGCGCTGCAGGGCGGTGGCCTCGGCGTCGAAGCGCCGGGTGAGCACCATGTCGCGGTACAGGCCGCGCAGCTCGTCGGGGGTGATGTCGGCGACGTACCGGGCGTACTCGGCGTAGGCGGAGTCCGCGGCGGGCTCGATCCGTTCGCCCTCGGGCGTCAGCAGCTGCACCAGCTCCGTCTCGGAGCCCTTCGCGGCAGTGGTGCTGGTCTTGCGAGTGGTGCGCTTGGCGCCGGTGGTGCCGGCCTTGCCGCCGGTCGTACCGGCCGCCTTGCTTCCGGCGCTGCGTCGCGGCTTGCGCGCGGCAGTGCTCTCGGTCACGTGTGCTCCTCCGTCGGTCCGGCCCCCGGGTTCGCCGGAAGCCAGTGCGGCTCACCTGCGGCCCGGCGGACGCACAAGGGTGGGTGCGGCCCGTTCGGGAACAGGCGTGACAGGTGCCCCGGCGAGCGCCCTGCGAACAGCACGTTACCCAGTGCTCCACATTTCTGTGAAACCCCTCCTGACCTGCGTTTTTACTCGGATTTCCAAGTAAATCGGCGAAGTGCGGGAGTTTTACTGGTCACAGCCTCGCAGGGGGCCGGAACAACGGCACGTTATCCCGGCCACCCCGGGCACGGGAAGAGTCGGTGTGTGACACTGAGCGCGTGCGCGAAGACGGAAAAATCCGGGTATTCCTGCTCGACGACCACGAGGTCGTCCGCCGCGGTGTGCACGATCTGCTCTCGGGCGAGCCCGACATCGAGGTGGTGGGCGAGGCCGGCACGGCGGCCGACGCGCTGGCCCGGGTCCCGGCCGCCCGGCCCGACGTCGCGGTGCTGGACGTGCGGCTGCCGGACGGCAGCGGCGTGGAGGTGTGCCGCGAGATCCGCTCCCGGGACGAGTCCGTCCGCTGCCTGATGCTGACCTCCTTCGCCGACGACGAGGCCCTCTTCGACGCGATCATGGCGGGTGCCTCCGGATACGTGCTCAAGGACATCCGGGGCGCCGAGCTGCTGGGCGCCGTCCGGGAGGTGGCCGCGGGCAAGTCGCTGCTCGACCCGGCGGCCACCGCGCGGGTGCTGGAGCGGCTGCGCGACGGCGGCACCCGGACGGACGACCGGCTGGCCGGCCTCACCGAGCAGGAGCGGCGCATCCTGGATCTGATCGGCGAGGGAATGACCAACCGCGCGATCGGTGAACGGCTGCACCTCGCCGAAAAGACGATCAAGAATTACGTGTCGAGCCTGCTCGCCAAACTCGGAATGCAGCGGCGTTCCCAGGCGGCGGCTTTCGTGGCCCGGCTGCAGGCCGAGAACCGCTGAGGCCACGCGGACCGGGAGGCGGACTCTTATTCGGGACTTACGTCCCCTCCTGCCGGGGCGGCCGACTCTGTCCCTCGCCCGTCCGCCCGCGCACAGTGGGGGCATGCCCTCCGACGCACAGCTCGCCGTCGGCCTGCTCGGCCGCACCGCCTACGGCCGGGCGGCCACCACCCTGCGCGCCCTGCCCTTCCTCGCCTTCGCGCGCCACATCGTGGCCGACGGCCGGGTCCTGCTGCGCATGCCGAGGAGCTGCGGGTACCACCGGGTGTGCGCGGGGAGCGTCGTCGCGTACGGCGCGGACAACCTCGCCTCCGCGGCGCCCGGGGAGAGCCTGTGGACGGTGCAGGTCGTGGGCCGGTGCGAGACGTACGAACCCAGTCCCGCCGAGATCGACCGGTTCGGCCCGGCACCGGGCCGGGTGGACGGTGAGCCGTTCGAGCCGGTCTATCTGCGGATCGAGCCGCGGTTCGGGTCGGTGTCCATGACGGAGGAGGGCGCGGGCGCGCTGTGACGGCCGGCGGGGCGGTGTGAAACGCCGCGCGCGCGTGAGGCCCCCTGCGGGGCCGCACGCGCGCGCGGGGAGTGGTTCCGGTCAGCCGCCGCCTTCGCCGCCCGGTGCGGTGGCGCCACCGGTCGGCTCGCCGCCACCGGCGCCGCCGGTCGGCTCACCACCGCCGGTGCCGCCGGTCGGCTCACCGCCGTCCGTGGGCTCACCACCGTCCGTCGGCTCACCGCCGTCGGTCGGCGTGGACGGGTCCGTCTGGCCGTCGGTCGGCTCGCCGGTCGGCTCGTCCGTCGCCGTGTAGGAGGGCGTGTACGACGGCGTGTACGGCTGGTCCCAGTCCCCGCCGGTCCCGCCGTTGCCGTTGTTCTGGCCCGTGCCCGGGTCGGTCGTCTCCTGCGTCTCCTCGTCGCTGGGCGAGGAGCTGGGCGACTCGGAACCGGGGCTCTGCGAGGTCGTCGCCGTCGGACTCTTGTCCGTGTCGGGGCCGCCCTTGCCGCCGTCGTCGTTGTTCATGGCCAGCGCCACACCGGCGGCGATGGCGATCACCGCGAGGACGGCCAGTATCCACAGCTTGCCCCGGCCGCTGCCCTTGTTGCCGTGGTTCTCGAAGCCGCCGTCGTCGCCCGCGCGGTAGCCGCCCGGCAGGATCGGCTGGGGGATCTGCTGGGTGCCGGAGGCGCCGTGCTCGGGGTGCGGCATCACCGTCGTGCCCGCGAGACCGGCGGCGGGCGTGTGCCGGCCGTCGTGCGCGGCGACCGGGCCGGTGTTCCAGGTGCCGGTGTGGCCGCCCTGCTCGTAGAGCATCTGGAGCCCGTACTGGACCAGCCCGCGCATCTCCTCGGCGGTCTGGAAGCGGTCGTCGGGCTCCTTGGCCAGCGAGCGCATCACCAGGCCGTCCAGCTCCGGCGGGCAGGCGTCGGAGGCCTCGGACGGCGGGGTCGGGATGTCCTGGACGTGCTGGTAGACCACCGACAGCGGGGTCTCGCCGGTGAAGGGCGGGCGCAGCGCGAGCAGTTCGTAGAGCAGGCAGCCCGTCGCGTACAGGTCGGAGCGGTGGTCGACGGCCTTGCCGAGGGCCTGCTCCGGGGAGAGGTACTGCGGGGTGCCCATGACCATGCCGGTCTGCGTCATCGTGGTCGACGCGCCGTGCAGGGCGCGGGCGATGCCGAAGTCCATCACCTTCACGGCGCCGTTGTTGGTGATGATGACGTTGGCCGGCTTGATGTCGCGGTGCACGATGCCGTGCTGGTGCGAGTAGGCCAGCGCCTCCAGGACGCCGGAGACGATGATCAGCGCCTGCTCGGGGCCGGGCGCCTCCGCGTTGAGGAGGAGGTCGCGGATGGTGCGGCCCTCGACGATCTCCATCACGATGTACGGCACGGACTGACCGCCGACGAAGTCCTCGCCGGAGTCGTACACGGCCACGATGGCGTGGTGGTTGAGCCCGGCCACCGACTGGGCCTCGCGCGTGAAGCGGGCCTTGGAGACCGGGTCCTCGGCGAGGTCGGCGCGCAGCAGCTTGACCGCCACGGTGCGTCCGAGCCGGACGTCCTCGGCGGCGAACACCTCGGCCATGCCGCCCCGCCCGAGTCTGCGGGTCAGCCGGTACCGGCCGTCGCCGACCAGGCCGCCGTTGCCCCAGTTCTCCGGCGCGTCAGACATACCGCCGCCAGATGCCTCGGGTTCGGACGGGCCCTGGGCGCGCTGCTGCTGTGCCATCAGTCCTCGCCGTCGTTTCTGCCCGCGGTACGCGCGGTGTTGTTACGGTCTCCGTCGGCCACGCTACAGCCTCCGCGCAAGCCTCCGGTCCGAGATGGGCTGCCGGGACCGGCATCGAGACGGACCGGTCATGAAACCCTGGTTCCGTACTGCCGTGCAAATTCCGTGTACCGGCGGTACGCCGGCTGTAACGCTTCCGCGACGCTTCTTTCGCGTACGGTCACGGAACGGGCACCGCGCTTGACGTGTCGGTGCCCTGGGGCAGACTTGGCCGGGAATAGCACTTTCGATCACGAGCGTGCGTGCCGCCGCCAACGGCGCCGACGCCAATGGGGGACGCGGAGACATGAGCCAGGACGCCGGACAGGGCCGGTACGCGGGGCAGGCACTAGCCGGCGGCCGCTACCAGCTGCGCGACTTGCTCGGCGAGGGCGGCATGGCCTCGGTGCACCTGGCGTACGACTCGGTGCTGGACCGGCAGGTCGCGATCAAGACGCTCCACACCGAGCTGGGCCGCGAGCAGGCCTTCCGCGAGCGTTTCCGCCGCGAGGCCCAGGCAGTGGCCAAGCTCACGCACACCAACATCGTCTCGGTCTTCGACACCGGCGAGGACGACCTCGGCGGCATGACGACGCCGTACATCGTCATGGAGTACGTCGAGGGACGGCCGCTCGGCTCGGTGCTCGACGAGGACGTCCGGCAGCAGGGCGCGATGCCCGCCGACAAGGCGCTGAAGATCACCGCGGACGTGCTGGCGGCGCTGGAGATCAGCCACGAGATGGGCCTGGTCCACCGCGACATCAAGCCGGGCAACGTGATGATGACCAAGCGCGGCGTGGTCAAGGTCATGGACTTCGGCATCGCCCGCGCCATGCAGTCCGGCGTGACCTCGATGACGCAGACCGGCATGGTCGTCGGCACCCCGCAGTACCTGTCGCCGGAGCAGGCCCTCGGCCGCGGTGTGGACGCCCGCTCCGACCTGTACTCGGTCGGCATCATGCTGTTCCAACTGACCACCGGGCGCCTCCCGTTCGACGCGGACTCCCCGCTGGCCATCGCGTACGCGCACGTCCAGGAGGAGCCGGTGGCTCCTTCGTCGGTCAACCGCTCGCTGCCCCCGGCCGTCGACGCGCTGGTGGCCCGCGCGCTGAAGAAGAACCCCAACGAGCGCTTCCCGAGCGCCGAGGCCATGCGCGACGAGTGCCTGCGGGTGGCGGCCTCCTTCCAGGCGGCCCCGCCGAGCATCGTGCCCGGCGCGCAGACCTCCAGCGGCGCGGGCGTCGGCTCCGCGGTGTTCCCGCCGGTCGACCAGAGCGCCCCGGCGCCCACCGGCCCGGTCCAGACGCCCTACCAGCCGACGCCGAACCCGTACGGCAGCCCCACCCCCGCGCCCTCGCCGGCGTACGGGTACCCGCAGCAGGGCGGCTACCCGACGCCCGCCGCCTCGCCCTACGCGTCGCAGCACCAGGGCGCGCAGACACCGCCGCCGTACAACCTCACGCCCTCCGCCCCCGCCGGCGGTTCCGGGGGCGGCCGCAAGTCCGGCAAGGCGCTGGTCATCGGCGCGATCACGGTCGCCGTCCTGGTCGTCGGCGGCCTGATCGGCGCGCTGACCATGAACGACGGCGGGGACGACCCCAAGGGCGGGGACCCCACCGCCGGCGGGTCGGCGTCGCCGTCGAAGGCGGCGGGCTACCGCGGGCCGGACACGACGAAGACGATCGAGAAGGACGAGTGCACGGAGCCCCAGGAGTCGTACAACGACCCTGACAAGATCAAGGTGCCGGACTTCACCTTCAAGTACATCGGCTCGGTCAAGGAGTGCTTCCAGGCCGCCGGCTGGACGATGGAGGTCGTCGACGTCGACGAGAACACCTACGGCGAGGGCTCGGTCCGGGACCAGTTCCCGGTGGCCGGCACGGACGTCGACCCCGACAAGATGCCGACGATCCAGCTCAAGGTGTCGACGGGCAACCCGCCGTCCTCCTGATCACGCGCCACGACGAAGGGCCCGGCGGCCGATGCCGCCGGGCCCTTCGTGTCGTCCGGGACGTCGAGGGACGCGTCAGCGGTCCCTAGGTTCTAGAGGTAGGGGCCGCCGGAGCGGCCGCCCGGGTGCGGCTCCTCGCCCTCCTGGCCGACGCCCGGCGGCAGCGCCCGGCGCATCTGCTCCAGCTGGGCCCGTGCGGCCATCTGCTGGGCGAACAGCGTGGTCTGGATGCCGTGGAACAGGCCCTCCAGCCAGCCGACCAGCTGCGCCTGGGCGATCCGCAGCTCCGCGTCGGTCGGGGTCACGTCGTCCGTGAAGGGCAGCGAGAGCCGCTCCAGCTCCTCGACCAGCTCGGGGGCCAGCCCGTCCTCCAGCTCCTTCACCGAACTGGCGTGGATCTCCTTGAGCCGGGCCCGGCTCGCCTCGTCCAGGGGCGCGACGCGCACCTCCTCCAGCAGCTGCTTGATCATGCTGCCGATCCGCATGACCTTGGCGGGCTGCTCCACCTGCTCGGTCACCGGAATCTCCCGGGAGTCGTCGTCTCCCCCGCCGCCGCTGAGCGCCATTCCGTCCTGGCCGACGACCAGGATCTGGGGGTTCTCCGGCGACCTGTCGTTCCTCGGCATCTCCATGCCGCCATTCTCTCGTACCCGTGGGCCTTCCCGTGGTGGTGCCCCCGCCGGGTGTTGATCCACCCTCCGGAAGTTCTCCCGCCTCTGCCGTCCCACCGCTTTCGGCGGCGCCCGGAATGCCGGGAGGATCAGTTGATGTGAGGCTTGTTCCGTCGATTTCCGCGACTGGCGATACTGCGACCGGTCCTCACCGGGAGGGGGTCACGCGCGTGACTCCATGGCTGCGCACCCTGCGAGCGACGGGGCTGGCGGGAGTAATGGGGGCGGGACTGCTGGCGGGGGTTCCGGCGGCGGCGTACGGGGCGAGTGCGGCGTACGGAGCCGGACACGCGGCGGGGTCCGCCGTGGCGCCTCTCCCCTCGGGGCCGGCCGCCGCCTCGGGGAGGCCGTCCGGCCCGGACGGCTCCGGGGACCACGGCTCCGGGGACCACGGTTCCGGGGACTCCGAGGACGACGGCCCCGGGGGAAACGGGTCGAAGAAGGGCGAGGCCGAGGAGGGCGGGCCCCGGGACGACGGGGCGAAGGGGCAGACGCGGCCCCGGGGAGAGGGCGACGGCGGCGGTCCGGGCGCCGACGGCCCCGAGGACCCACGGCCCGGCGACCGGCCGTCCCCCGCCCCGACGGGCAGCGCCGGGCGCGGTACCGCTACACCCTCCGCGTCGCCCTCGGCGTCCGGCGAGGGCACGGCCGACCCGGAGCCCTCCCGGGCCGGCAGCAGGCCGGGGGAGGGACGGCAACGGCCGGGACGGGCCGAAGAGCCCGGCGCCGAGCACGACGAGACGGCCGGGAACGCCGCTCACCGGGCCGGGGACGAGGGCGGGGACCCGGCCGACGAGCCGGCCGGCGCCGTGCCGTCCCGGAACACCGCCCCGGCACCCTCCGCCACCCCGTCCCGGCCGCAGGCCGGCACGCACGCCGAGCAGACCGCCGGCGTGCCGCAGGTGCTGCCGCTCGGCACCGGCCTGGTCCTGGTCGGCCTGGGACTGGCCCTGGCCTTCGTCGGTCTCCGGCTGCGGCGCGGCTGAGCCGGCCGCCCTACGGGGTGACCAGCAGGACCTTTCCGATGTGCCCGCTCTCCTCCACGACCCGGTGGGCGTCGGGGGCCTCGCTCATCGGCAGCTCACGGTCCACGATCGGGCGGACATGACCCCCGGCCAGCAGCGGCCAGACGTGCTCGCGGACGGCCGCCACGATCGCCGCCTTCTCCTCCAGGGGGCGGGCACGCAGCGAGGTCGCGCTGACGGCGGCGCGCTTGGCGAGGAGCGCGCCGATGTTCAGCTCGCCCTTCCGGCCGCCCTGCATCCCGATGATCGCGAGCCGGCCGTTGACGGCGAGGGCCTGGACGTTGCGGTCCAGGTACTTGGCGCCCATGTTGTCGAGGATGACGTCCGCGCCCGCGCCCGCGGTGGCGTCCTTGATCTCGGCGACGAAGTCCTGTTCGCGGTAGTTGATCAGGATGTCGGCGCCCAGTTCGGCGCAGCGCGCCAGCTTCTCCCCGGTGCCCGCCGTCACGGCGACCTTCGCGCCGACGGCCTTGGCCAGCTGGATCGCCATGGTGCCGATGCCGCTGGAGCCGCCGTGCACGAGGAGCGTCTCGCCCGGACGGAGGTGGGAGACCATGAAGACGTTGGACCAGACGGTGCAGACCACCTCGGGCAGCGCCGCCGCCTCCCGCAGGCCGACGCCTTCCGGCACCGGCAGCAGCTGACCGGCCGGCACGGCGACCTTCTCCGCGTAACCGCCGCCGGACAGCAGCGCGCAGACCTCGTCGCCGACGGACCAGCCGGAGACGCCGGGACCGAGCGCGGCGACGCGCCCCGAGCACTCCAGACCGGGGTAGGGGGAGGCGCCCGGCGGGGGGTCGTAGAAGCCCTGGCGCTGCATGATGTCGGCGCGGTTGACGGCGCTGGCCGCCACCTCGACCAGGACCTCGCCCTCGCCGGGCACCGGGTCGGGGACCTCGGCCCAGGCCAGTGCCTCGGGGCCGCCGGGTTCGGAAATCGTGATCGCATGCATGGGGGCGACGCTACTCCCCGGCCGTGGTTCCGGCCCCCGCACCCGGCCGGACCCGGGTCCCGGGACCGAGCCCTCTCCGCCTCTCGGCCGGGACGCCCTCGGACTTCGGGACCATCCGCTCGAAATGCGCGTGCGTCACCGATGAGTTTGCGCGACGGTAAAGGTCTCCCCATGCGTAGCCCAAGAACGCGCAGTCGAAGAACGTCGAAGAACGCGGAAGGACCTCCACGCATGAGTACGCACACGTCCGGACTCGCGATCGAGACGGCGGGGCTGGTGAAGACGTTCGGCGAGACCAGGGCCGTGGACGGTGTCGACCTCGCCGTGCCCGCCGGCACGGTCTACGGCGTCCTCGGCCCCAACGGCGCCGGCAAGACCACCACGGTGAAGATGCTCGCCACCCTCCTGCGGCCGGACGGCGGCCAGGCCCATGTCTTCGGCCACGACGTCGTGCGCGAGGCGGACGAGGTGCGCGGCCGGGTGAGCCTCACCGGGCAGTACGCCTCCGTGGACGAGGACCTCACGGGCGCCGAGAACCTGATCCTGCTGGGCCGGCTCCTCGGTCACGGCAAGACGGCCGCGCGGCAGCGGGGCGATCAGCTGCTGGAGGCCTTCGGACTGACGGAGGCGGCGGCCAAGCAGGTCAAGCACTACTCCGGCGGGATGCGGCGGCGCATCGACATCGCCGCCTCCATCCTGAACACCCCGGACCTGCTCTTCCTCGACGAGCCGACCACCGGACTCGACCCGCGCAGCCGCAACCAGGTGTGGGACATCGTGCGCGCGGTCGTCGCCCAGGGCACGACCGTGCTGCTGACCACGCAGTACCTGGACGAGGCCGACCAGTTGGCCTCGCGGATCGCCGTCATCGACAAGGGCCGGGTGATCGCCGAGGGCACCAAGGGCGAGCTGAAGGCGTCCGTCGGGGCCGGCTCCGTGCATCTGCGGTTGCGGGACGCGGACCAGCGGCCCGAGGCCGAGCGGCTGCTGCGGGACCTGCTGATCGCCGAGGTGCAGCCGGAGCACGACCCGGTGGCGCTGACCGCCCGGCTCGGGGTGGCGGCGAGCGACACGGCCGCCGACCAGGCCGCCAAGGCCCTCGGCGAGCTGGCCCGGGCCGGCATCACCGTCGACAGCTTCTCCCTGGGGCAGCCCAGCCTGGACGAGGTCTTCCTGGCCCTGACCGGACACGACACCGGCCAGGGCACCGGCTCCGGCTCCGGGCCCGACACCGACAGCGACACGAAGGACGAGGTGGCGGCATGAGCACGGCCACGAGCACCGAGAGCAAGGAGCTGTCCGCGGTCAGCACCGAGTCGCTGGCGGCCCTGCTGGTCGCCAAGGAGCGGCCGCCGCGGCCCAGTGCCCTGTCCACGTCGCTGACGTTCGGCTGGCGCGCGATCCTCAAGATCAAGCACGTGCCGGAGCAGCTCTTCGACGTCACCGCCTTCCCGATCATGAACCTGCTGATGTTCACGTACCTCTTCGGCGGTGCGCTGGCGGGCTCGCCCGGCGACTACATCCAGTTCGTGCTGCCGGGCATCCTCGTGATGTCGGTGGTGATGATCACGATGTACACCGGGGTGTCGGTGAACATCGACATCGAGAAGGGCGTCTTCGACCGCTTCCGCTCCCTGCCCATCTGGCGGCCCTCGGCGATGGTCGGGTACCTGCTCGGCGACGCGCTGCGCTACACGATCGCGTCCGTGGTCATGCTGGTCGTCGGACTGCTCCTCGGCTACCGGCCGGACGGCGGCTTCGGCGGGGTGGTCGCCGGGATCGCGCTGCTGCTGGTCTTCTCGTTCGCGTTCTCGTGGATCTGGACGATGTTCGGGCTGATGCTGCGCACCGAGAAGTCGGTGATGAGCGTCAGCATGATGGTGATCTTCCCGCTCACCTTCCTGTCCAATGTCTTCGTCGACCCGAAGACGATGCCGGGCTGGCTGCAGGCGTTCGTCAACAACAGCCCGATCACCCACCTGGCGTCCGCCGTGCGCGGGCTGATGGCGGGCGACTGGCCCGGCACCGAGATCGCCTGGACGCTGGGCTGGGCCGGTGCCCTGCTGCTGGTCTTCGGCCCCGTCACCATGCGGCTGTACAACCGCAAGTAGCCACCGTGAGCAGCCCGTCCGGTACGACGTCGGCGCCCCGCGAGCCCGGTGGCTCGCGGGGCGCCGCGCACCTGGGGTCCTGTCAGTCGCGGGGCAGCGGACGGGCGTCCGGGGCCACGTGGGTGGCCGGCGTCGCCCGCACGATGGTGATCAGACGGTCGGTCAGCTGCAGTTCGCCGACGGCCGGGTCGTCGTAGCCGAGCACCCGGTGCCCGCGCAGGACGCTGACGACCAGATCGGCCACGTCCCGCGGTTTCTTGCCCGCCTCGGACTTTATGACCGGCCGCTCGACGAGGTCGAGGCCGCTGCCCTGGCTGATCAGGTCCTCCATGACCATGCCGGCGGCGGGGCTGAGCACCGAGAGACCGAGGAGGCGGCCCGCGGCGCTGGCGCTGGTGATCACGGCGTCGGCGCCGGACTGCTTCAGCAGCGGCGCGTTCTCCTCCTCACGGACCGCGACCACGATCTTCGCGGCGCGGTTGAGCTGCCGGGCGGTGAGCGTGACCAGGACGGCCGTGTCGTCGCGCTGTGTGGCGATGATGACCTGCTTGGCCCGGTACAGCTCCGCCCGGTTGAGCACGTCACTGCGCGTGGCGTCGCCGACCACGCCCGCGTAGCCGTGGGCCGTCGCGGCCTCGATGGCCTTGCCGCTGGGGTCGACCACGACGACCTGCTCCTTGCGCAGCCCGGTCGCGCAGACGGTCTGGATGGCCGACCGTCCCTTGGTCCCGAAGCCGACGACGACGGTGTGATCGCGCAAGGTGGACCTCCAGCGGTTCAGGCGCCACTCCTCCCGAGTGCGCTCGGTGAGGGCTTCCAGCGTGGTGCCGACCAGGATGATCAGGAACAGCACGCGCAGGGGCGTGATGACGAAGATGTTGGTCAGCCGGGCGGCGTCGCTGACGGGGGTGATGTCGCCGTAGCCCGTGGTGGAGAGGGTGACGGTGGCGTAGTAGAAGGAGTCGAGGAGGTCGACGGAACCGTCGGAGTTGTCGTTGTAGCCGTCGGCGTCGGCGTAGACGATGAAGGCCGTCACCACCAGGACCACCAGGGCCAGGGAGAGCCGCTTGCCGACCTGGCGGATCGGGTGCTCGACCAGCTTCCTCGGGAGTTTCACCCGGTGGGTCACGAGGTGTTCGTCCGCCTGGCGGGCGATCGCGTCCTGGCCCGGAAGTTTCACGTGAAACACACTCCGATTCCGCCGGTGGTCCAGGGCAGGTCGAGCACTTCGGTCTCCTGGCCGCTCCGCGCACCGCCCGGGGGCACGACGGCCAGGGCGTCGGCGGCGGCCATGCCGCGCAGCATGGCCGGGCCGTTGTAGTGCAGGGGCGCGGCCCGGTCACCGCGCAGGACCACGGGGACGAGCCGCGTGTCGTGCGGGTGCCCGTGCACGCCGTCGTCCAGCGGCAGCGTGTAGGGCTCGGGCGCCGGGCGGGCGGCGAGGGTGCGCAGCAGCGGCTCGGCGAGGGTGAGCAGTCCGGAGACCGCGGCGAGGGGGTTGCCGGGCAGGCCGACGAGGTGCTGGTCCTCCTTGAGGCGCGCCAGCAGCATGGGGTGGCCGGGGCGCACCTTGACGCCGTCCACCAGGAGGTCGGCTCCGACGCGCTCCAGGACGGGGTGCACATGGTCGACGGGGCCCGCGGCGGTGCCGCCGGTGGTGACGATCAGGTCGGCGTCGGAGGCCGTGACGGCGCGGTGCAGGGCCCCGGCGTCGTCCCCGATCCGGCAGACCGTGCGGACGTCGGCGCCCAGGGCGCGCAGCCAGGGCGGCAGCATCGGGCCGAGCGCGTCCCGGATGAGGCCGTCGTGCGGCAGCCCCCCGGTGAGCAGCTCGTCGCCGAGGACCAGGACGTCGACGCGGGGCCGGGGGACCGCGGTGAGGGTGTCGTACCCGGCGGCCGCCGCGAGGCCCAGCACGGCGGGCGTCACCACGGTGCCGACGGGCAGCAGGTGGTCGCCGCCGCGGCACTCCTGGGCGCGCGGGCGGATGTCCTGGCCGTGCACCACCTCGCGGGTCGGGTGCAGACGTCCTCGTTCGTCGGTGCGGCCGTGCTCGCTGCGCAGCACCGCGGTGGTCTCCGCGGGGACACGGGCGCCGGTGGCGATGCGGACGGCCTCTCCGTCGGTCAGGGGGTCGGGCTCGGCGTGGCCCGCCAAGGCGCCCTCGTCACGCACCGTCCAGGGGGCGGGACCGGAGACCGCCCAGCCGTCCATCGCGGAGGTGTCGAAGGAAGGCAGGTCGGTCAGGGCGGTGAGCGGGGCGGCCAGGGTGAGGCCGAGGGCCGCGTCGAGGGGCGCGTGGACGGGGTCGCGGCGGGCGGCCCGGACGGCGGCGCGGCCCGCCCGCTCGGCGATCGCGCGGGCTTGTGGCCACGGGGTCGCGCGGTGGCGGGAGTCGCCGGTGCGGTGGGGGGCACCGGAGTCGCGGGGACTTTGGCGGCGCGGGTCGCCCGAGGGCGGGGTCTGCGCGGGCGCGGCCGGCCCGTCGGGGGCGCCGCGCGCGGGGCCGCCGTTCTCCTTCACGAGGGCGAGCGCCTCCTCGACGTCGAGGTCTTCGGCTTCCTCGCCGGTCCGGGTGCCGGGGGAGGACATCAGGCGTCCGGGCGGGTGTCGGGGGTGGCGTCGGGAGCCACGTCGGGCTCGCCCGCCGGGCTTTCGGCGGCCGCCGCCTCCTGCGCCCAGCGCTGGGCGAGGGCGGCCGCCTTGCGGGCGGTCTCGGCGACGGCCTCGGTGCCGCCCCCGGCGCGGCCGGCCGCATAGCCGACGAGGAAGGTGGTCAGCGGTGCCGCGGGCCTGGCCACCCCGTGCGCGGCGTCCCGGGCGAGGTCGAGCAGGAGGCGGGTGTCGACGTCGAGGTCGATGCCCAACTCGTCCTTGGCTGCGGAGATCCATTCATCCAACACGTGACCATGCTCCCTGATGCGTGCCCTTGCGGCGGCGATGTCGTCCCAGGTGTCGCAGTCGAAGGAGGCGACGGCGTCGGGGACCCGGACGATGCGGAGTGCGCCGGTGAGCCGGCGCAGGGGCAGCCCGGCGAGGTCCGCCCGGCTCGCCCCGTCTGCCCGCTCCCGGGTGAGCGCGGCCAGTGCGCGGCGCAGCGCGGTCGCGCGGTAGGCGGCGACGAGGGGCTGGTCCCGGCCGTCGGCGTCGGTGACCAGCGCGCCGTCGGCGTCGCTCGCGGCGAGGGCCGACAGCAGGCGGCCGACGGTGGTCCCGGCCAGGAACGGAAGGTCGGCGGAGAGGACCACGACGTGCTCGGCCGTGGTGCGGGCGAGGCCGGCGGCGAGGGCGGCCAGCGGTCCGCCGCCGGGCGGGTCCTCTCGCGCCCAGGTCACCGGGCGGGCGGTGGACCGCGGGTCGGACACGACGACGGTGGTGCGCGCTCCGGCGCAGGCGGCGAGCACCCGGTCCAGCAGCGCCCGCCCGCCCACGCTCAGGCCGGGTTTGTCGGCACCGCCGAGCCGCCGGGCGGCGCCACCGGCGAGCACGACGGCGTCGTACCCGGCGCCGTGGGCGCCCGGCGCGGGCTCGGTGCCGGCGCCGGGGGCACCGGAGGGCTCGTACGCGGTCACCCCCCGAGTATGCGTCCCTGCGCGATCACAGGGAACGTGGGGGAGCCCGCGCGATCAGTGTGGGGGCGGCGGCACCACCGACGGCGCCGCTGCCACCGGCGTCACAGTGTCCGCAGGAGCACCGCCGGTTGTTCCACGCAGTCCGCCACGTACCGCAGGAAACCGCCCGCGGTGCCGCCGTCGCACACCCGGTGGTCGAAGGTCAACGACAGCTGCACGACCTGACGCACCGCCAGCTCGCCCTCGTGCACCCAGGGTTTGGGGACGATGCGGCCGACGCCGAGCATGGCGGCCTCGGGGTGGTTGACGATCGGTGTGGAGCCGTCGACGCCGAAGACCCCGTAGTTGTTCAGGGTGAAGGTGCCGCCGGTCAGTTCGCCGGGGGTCAGCCGTCCCGCGCGGGCGGCCTCGGTCAGCCGGGCGAACTCCGAGGTCAGTGCCTCGGCGTCCCGCGCGTGCGCGTCCCGCACCACCGGGACGACCAGTCCCCGGTCCGTCTGCGCCGCGAAGCCGAGGTGGACGTGGTCGAACCGGACGATCTCCCGGGCCTGGGTGTCGACCGTGGAGTTCAGCTCGGGGAAGCGGGCCAGGGCGGCCGTGCAGATGCGGGCCAGCAGGGCGACCAGGGAGATCTTCGGTCCGCTCGCCGCGTTCATGGCGGCGCGGGCACGCATCAGCTCGGTCGCGTCGGCGTCCACCCAGCAGGTGGCGTCCGGGATCTCGCGCCGGCTGCGCGCGAGCTTGTCGGCGACGGCGCCGCGCACCCCCTTGAGCGGGATGCGGACGTCACCCGGCGGCACCGCGGACCCGGCTGACCCGGTGGCCCCGGTGGCCACGGCACCCGCGGTGGCCGCGAGGGCCTGCTCGCGGACCGTTCCGTCCGGGTGCGCGCCGGCCTCCCGCGCCGCACGGCCGCCCTGGGCCGCGGCGGCGCGCAGGGCGTACTCCACGTCCGCCCGCAGGATCAGTCCGTCCGGTCCGGAGCCGGTCAGCTCACGCAGATCCAGGTCGTTCTCCCGGGCGAGCCTGCGCACCAGCGGGGAGATCACCGGAACCGGTCCGTCCACCGGCTCGGCGGCACGCACCCGGCCGTTGGCCCGCCCGGGCACCCCCGCACCGGACGACCCCGCGCCCGCCGTCCCCGAACCGGCCGTCCCCGAACCCGCCGTCCCCGACCCGGCCGTCGCCCCGGACGCGCGCCCCTGCGGACGCACCCGGCGCCGACGGGCGGGTGCCTCCGAGGTGCCGTACCCGACCAGGACGTTGCCCGAGCCCTCGGACCGCCGCTCCCCCGCGCCGGGCTGTTCCCCGGCCCGCGCCGCACCGCCGTCGGTGCCCGGGTCCGCCGCCGGGCGGTGGCCCTCGGCGCCCTCGCCCACCGCCACCGTCAGCAGCGGCGCCCCGACCGGCAGCTCCGCGCCCTCCTCGCCGAAGCGGGCGGTGACCACGCCGCCGTAGGGACAGGGCACCTCCACCATCGCCTTGGCCGTCTCGACCTCGACGACCGGCTGGTCGACGGCGACGACGTCGCCGACCTGGACCAGCCAGCGCACGATCTCGGCCTCGGTGAGCCCCTCACCGAGGTCCGGGAGCTTGAACTCCAGCACCTGTGCCATCAGCTTTCGGCCTCCCACTGCAGGCGCCCCACGGCGTCCAGGATCCGGTCCACACCGGGCAGGTGGTGACGCTCCAGCATGGGCGGCGGATACGGGACGTCGAACCCGGCCACCCGCAGCACCGGCGCCTCCAGATGGTGGAAGCAGCGCTCCGTGACCCGGGCCGCGATCTCCCCGCCCGGGCCCCCGAAGGAACCCGACTCGTGGACGACGACCGCGCGTCCCGTCCGCCGCACCGAGGCGCACACCGTCTCGTCGTCGAACGGCACCAGGGAGCGCAGATCGACGACTTCGAGGTCCCAGCCCTCGGCCCGGGCCGCCTCGGCCGCCTCCATGCAGACGGCCAGCGACGGCCCGTACGTGATGAGTGTGGCGCTCCGGCCGGAGCGACGCACCACCGCGCGGCCTGTCGGTTCAACGGGCGTCGGCTCCTCGGGGTTCCAGGCGTCCTTCGACCAGTACAGCCGCTTGGGTTCCAGGAAGACCACCGGGTCGTCGGAGGCGATGGACTCGCGCAGCAGCCCGTAGGCGTCGGCGACGGTCGCGGGCGTGACGACATGGAGCCCCGGAGTCGCCATGTAGTACGCCTCGGACGAGTCGCTGTGGTGCTCGACGCCGCCGATGCCGCCGCCGTAGGGGACGCGGATGGTCAGCGGCAGGGGCATCCTGCCGCGCGTGCGGTTGCGCATCTTGGTGACATGGCTGACGACCTGCTCGAACGCCGGGTAGGCGAAGGCGTCGAACTGCATCTCCACGACCGGCCGCAGCCCGTACATCGCCATGCCCACGGCGGTGCCGAGGATGCCGGCCTCGGCGAGCGGGGTGTCGGTGCAGCGGTCGTCGCCGAACTCCTTGGCGAGTCCGTCGGTGACCCGGAAGACGCCGCCGAGGGTGCCCACGTCCTCGCCCATGACGTGGACGCTCGGGTCGGCGGCCATGGCGTCGCGCAGCGCGCGGGTGAGGGCCTGCGCCATGGTGGCCGGCTTGACGGCGACGGTGGTCATCGGTGTCCCCCTTCGGGCGCCCCGGACGCGGCGCCGGTCTCCGCCTCGGCCTCCGCCGCCAGCTCCGCCCGCAGCAGCTCCCGCTGCTCGCGCAGTTGCGGGGTGGGCTCGGCGTAGACGTGGTCGAACAGGTCCATCGGGTCCAGCTCGGGGTCCTGGTTCATGCGGGCGCGCAGGTCGGCGGCCATCGCCTCGGCGCCCTCGCGGACGGCGGCGACGCCCTCCTCGTCGAGCAGGCCGCGCTCGGTCAGCTCCCGCTCCAGCAGCTCGATCGGGTCGTGCCGGCGCCAGGTCTCCACCTCGGCGTCGCCCCGGTAGCGCGTCGCGTCGTCGGCGTTGGTGTGGGCCTCCACGCGGTACGTGATCGCCTCGACCAGCGTGGGGCCGCCGCCCGCGCGGGCGCGCCGCACGGCGTCGGACAGGACCTCGTGCACCGCGGCCGCGTCGTTGCCGTCGACCAGGCGGCCCGGCATCCCGTAGCCGACGGCCTTGTGGGCCAGCGACGGGGCGGCGGTCTGCTTGGCGAGCGGGACGGAGATCGCGAAGCCGTTGTTCTGCACCAGGAAGACGACCGGCGCCTGCCAGACGGCGGCGAAGTTCAGCGCCTCGTGGAAGTCGCCCTCGCTGGTGCCGCCGTCGCCGACCATGGCCAGCGCGACCACGTCGTCGCCCTTGAGGCGGGCGGCGTGGGCGAGGCCCACGGCGTGCGGCAGCTGGGTGGCCAGCGGCGTGGACAGCGGCGCGACCCGGTGCTCGTAGGGGTCGTAGCCGGTGTGCCAGTCGCCGCGCAGCAGGGTGAGGGCCTCGACGGGGTCGACGCCGCGGGAGACGACGGCGAGCGTGTCGCGGTAGCTCGGGAAGAGCCAGTCGCGCTCCTCGAGGGCCAGCGCGGCGGCGACCTCGCATGCCTCCTGACCGGTGCTGGAGGGGTAGACGGCCAGCCGGCCCTGCTTGGTCAGCGCCGTGGCCTGCGCGTTGTAGCGGCGGCCGTGGACCAGCCGGGCGTACAGCGTGCGCAGCAGCTCGGGGTCGGCCTGCTCGGCGGCCTTCGTGCCGAGGACGCGGTACGGCTCCGCGTCGGGCAGCAGCGGCGCGGGGTCGGTACGGGGCTGCCAGGCGGGCGGCGGTGTGGGCCGGTACGCGCCCCGCTGCTCCATGACCGTCATGACGGCACCTCCTCGTGGGAGCGGCTTCGGACTCGCCACGGGTGTGACGGGCCTCACCTACCGATTGTTCGGTCGCCGGCACATTTTGGCTACACGCGACCCCAGGCTGTGGACAAACGGTTCTCCACAGCCTGAGATGGACGCAGTACGTCCATCGTGGGAAGGCGGGGGGACATGGCAGCTGAACAAATGGCCGAACGCCCGGACGGCGACGGCGCCCCCGAGGACCCGGCCGCCCCGCCCCCGCGCCCGCTGGACGCCATCGACCAGGACATCCTGCGCATGCTCCAGGCGGACGGCCGCGCCTCGATACGGTCGGTCGCCGAGCGGGTCCACGTCTCGCGCGCCAACGCCTACGCCCGCATCAACCGCCTCGTCGAGGACGGCGTCATCCGAGGCTTCGGCGCCCGCGTCGACCACGAGCGGGCGGGGCACGGCACCTCGGCGTACATCACCCTGAAGATCGTCCAGAACACCTGGCGCACGGTCCGCGCCGAGCTGCGGCAGCTCCCCGGCGCCTCCCACATCGCCCTGGTGGGGGGCGACTTCGACGTCCTGCTCCTGGTGCACACCCCCGACAACCGGGCCCTGCGCGAGCTGGTGCTCACCCGCCTCCAGGCCATCCCGGAGGTGCTCAGCACCCGCACCCTGCTGGTGTTCGAGACCGAGGACCTGGAGCCGCAGGGCTGACCGTCGCGGCCACGGACGGGTGGCCGCCTCAGGTCGCCTTGCGCAGCCCCCCGAACACCAGCCGCGCCACCGCGTCGACCACCTCGCGCTCGCCCGCGCCGCCGCTGCCGCCCCGGCCGTCGGGACCGTCGGGCCGGTACCACTCGACGATCGAGTTGATCATGCCGAAGACCAGGCGGGTCGCCAGCCGCACCTCCACGTCGGCGCGCACGTCCCCCTCGGCCGCCGCCGCCCTCAGCAGATCGGCCACCCGGTGGTCGAACTCGCGCCGCCGCTCCAGCGCCCACCGCTCGGTGCCGGTGTTGCCCCGCACCCGCAGCAGCAGCGTCACGTACGGCAGTTCGGCCATCAGCACCTCGACCATGCGCCGCACGACGTACTCCAGCCGCTCGGCGGCGGGCCCCACGCGCGCCTGCTCCTCGTCGAGGATGCCGAAAAGCTCGTCCAGGGCCCGGCTCACGGCCCGGCGCAGCAGCTCCTCCTTGCCGGTGACGTGGTGGTAGATCGACGACTTGGAGATGCCGGCCGCCTTGGACAGGTGCTCCATGGAGGTGCCGTCGTAGCCGCGTTCGATGAAGACCTGCACGGCGACGGAGAGCAGCGTCTCGGGCGTGTAGGTGTCGCGCTTGGCGGTGGTCATGAGGTGCCGCCCTCCTGCTTGTCGCAGGCGTACGCGTGACGGTAGAGCGCCAGGGAGGGCGCGTACCGGCCCGTGGGCGCGCACGCGTGCAGGTTGTCGAGGAGTTCGCAGGCCCAGCCGCCGCCGAGTCTGCGGCTCCATTCCAGCGGGCCGAGCGGGTAGTTGACGCCCAGGCGCATCGCGGTGTCGATGTCCTCCTCGGTGGCCACGCCCTTGGCGACCGCCTCCACGGCGAGGTCGATGATCCGCGCCACCGTGCGCGCCACGATCATCCCGGGTACGTCGCCGATGACGCTGACCTTCTTGCCGAGCGCCTGGAACAGGCCGGTGGCCTGGGCGACGGTCTCCGGTGAGGTGGAGTGCGCGGCGGACAGGGCGACGCGGGTCGCCGCGCGGTAGTCCAGCGCCAGGTCGAAGTAGACGACGTCCCGGAACTCGACGGAGGTCTGCCCGTCGGCGAGCACCAGCTGTCCCCCGCTCGGCAGGACGAAGCGGGTGCCCTTGTCCTCGTCCTCGTGGCGCACCTCGATCCCCGCCTCGCGGACCATCGCGACCAGCTCGGCGGCCGGCCCCAGGCCGCCCTCGACGACGACGTACGCGGGCGGGTCGGCGGGCTCGGCGGTGTGCGGCTCGGGCCGCCGGGCGCCGTCGCGGTAGTCGTACCAGCCCTGTCCGCTCTTGCGGCCGAGCCTGCCGGACTCCACCAGGCGCCGCTGGGCCAGCGACGGCGTGAAGCGCACGTCCTGGAAGAACGCCTGCCACACGGAGTGGGTGACGGACTCGTTGACGTCCTGCCCGATGAGGTCGGTCAGCTCGAAGGCGCCCATCCGGAAGCCGCCCGACTCGCGCAGCACGGCGTCGATGGTGGCCGGGTCGGCGCCCTGGTCCTCGTGGATCGCGAAGGCCTCGGCGTAGAAGGGGCGGGCGACGCGGTTGACGATGAAGCCGGGGGTGTCGGCGCAGGCGACCGGGGTCTTGCCCCAGGCGCGGGCCGTCTCGTACGCGCGGGTGGCGCAGGCGACGTCGGTGGCGAAGCCGGAGACCACCTCCACCAGCGGCAGCAGGGGAGCCGGGTTGAAGAAGTGCAGGCCGACGAAGCGGCCCGGGACGCGGAGCGCGCCGCCGATGGCGGTGACGGACAGGGAGGAGGTGTTGGTGGCGAGCAGGCAGTCGTCGCCGACGACGTCCTCCAGCGCCCGGAACAGCTCCTGCTTGACGTCCAGCCGCTCCAGCACCGCCTCGACGACCAGGGCGCAGTCGGCCAGCTCGGCCAGGTCCTCGGCGGGCCGGAGCCGGGCGCGGGCCGCGTCCCGCTCGGCGCCGGTCAGGCGTTCCTTCTCCACGAGCCGGTCGAGCCGGGCGCCGATCGCGTCGGCCGCCTCCCGGGCCCGGCCGGCAGCGGCGTCGTACAACCGCACGGGGTGGCCCGCGACCAGCGCCACCTGGGCGATGCCCTGACCCATGGTGCCGGTGCCGACGACGGCGACGGGGCTGCTGAGGTCGAGTGCTGTCATGTGCGCGATCCTCCCGCACGGGGTTTTCCACAGATGCGGCGGTCCCCCTTGTCCCGACCGATCGTTCGGTTACTCTAGCCGTGTCCGCCTGTTTCCGCCCAGGTTTCCCCCAGGTCCCGGACATTCGACACGGAGTCGACAGCGCGTCCGGAAGAGACGAGGAGTTGGTCCCGCATGGCCGCCGAACTCACCGCGCACCAGCTGATCGACCGGCACCGGCCGACCCTGGACCAGGCGCTGGAGACGATCCGCACCCGCGCGTACTGGTCCCCCCACCCCGAGCACCCCAAGGCCTACGGGGAGAACGGCAGCCTGGACACGGCCGCGGGCAAGGCGGCCTTCGACGCCCTGCTCGGCACCCGCCTCGACCTCGGCCAGCCCGGCACCGACGGCTGGGTCGGCGGCGAGGTCTCCCCGTACGGGATCGAGCTGGGCGTGGAGTACCCGCACGCGGACCTCGACGTGCTGCTGCCCGCGATGAGGGCCGGGCAGCGGGCGTGGCGGGACGCGGGAGCGGAGGCCCGCGCGATGGTCTGCCTGGAGATCCTGAAGCGGATCGCGGACCGCACGATGGAGTTCGCCCAGGCGGTCATGCACACCTCCGGGCAGGCGTTCATGATGGCGTTCCAGGCGGGCGGCCCGCACGCCCAGGACCGCGGCCTGGAGGCCGTGGCGTACGCGTACGCGGAGCAGTCCCGCACGCCCGACACGGCCGAGTGGACCAAGCCGCAGGGCAAGCGCGACCCGCTGGCGCTGACCAAGCGGTTCACGCCGGTCCCGCGCGGTATCGGCCTGGTGATCGGCTGCAACACCTTCCCGACGTGGAACGGCTACCCGGGCCTGTTCGCCTCCCTCGCCACCGGCAACGCGGTCCTGGTCAAGCCGCACCCCCGCGCGGTGCTGCCGCTCGCGCTCACCGTCCAGGTCGCCCGCGACGTGCTCGCCGAGGCCGGCTTCGACCCGAATCTGGTCGCGCTGGCCGCCGAGCGCCCCGGTGAGGGCATCGCCAAGACCCTGGCCACCCGCCCCGAGATCCGGATCATCGACTACACCGGCTCCACCTCCTTCGGCGACTGGCTGGAGGCCAACGCCCGCCAGGCCCAGGTCTTCACCGAGAAGGCCGGCGTCAACACGGTGATCATCGAGTCGACCGACGACTACCGGGGCATGCTCGCCAACCTGGCGTTCTCGCTCTCCCTCTACAGCGGCCAGATGTGCACCACCCCGCAGAACCTGCTGATCCCCCGCGACGGCATCCGCACCGACCAGGGGGCCAAGACCTACGACGAGGTGACCGCCGACCTCGCCCGCGCCGTCGACGGCCTCCTCGGCGACGACGCCCGCGCGAACGCGCTGCTCGGCGCCCTCGTCAACCCGGACGTCAAGGCCCGCCTGGAGGCCGCCGCCGGACTCGGCGAGGTCGCCCTCGCCTCCCGCGAGGTGGCCAACCCGGAGTTCCCGGACGCGGTCGTGCGCACCCCGGTGATCGTCAAGCTGGACGGCGCCAAGCCCGCCGACGAGGCCGCCTGGACCAGCGAGTGCTTCGGCCCCGTCTCCTTCGCCGTCGCCGTCGACTCCGCCGCCCACGCCGTGGAGATGCTGCGCCACAGCGTCCGCGAGAAGGGCGCGATGACGGTGGGCGCGTACACGACCGACCCGGAGGTCGAGGAGTCCGTGCGGGAGGCCTGCCTGGAGGAGGCGGCCCAGCTCTCCCTCAACCTCACCGGCGGGGTGTACGTCAACCAGACGGCCGCCTTCTCCGACTTCCACGGCTCGGGCGGCAACCCGGCGGCCAACGCCGCCCTGTGCGACGGCGCGTTCGTCGCGAGCCGCTTCCGGGTGGTGGAGGTCCGCCGGCCCGCCTAGGACCGCCGGTCAGGACACACGCGGTGCGCCCTCCTGGGCGCTCCAGTGGTACAGCGTCATGGCGACACTGGTCGCCAGGTTGTAACTGGAGACCTGGGGGCGCATCGGCAGCGCCACCAGGTGGTCCGCCCGCGCGCGCAGCTCCCGCGACAGCCCGCTGCGCTCGGAGCCGAAGGCGAGCAGCGCGTCGTCCGGCAGCTTCAGCCCGCGGAGGTCCTCGCCCTCGGGGTCCAGCGCGAACAGCGGCCCGGACGGCAGCTCGGCCACCTCCAGTCGCTCCACGGCGGTCGCGAAGTGCAGCCCCGCCCCGCCGCGCACCACGGTGGGGTGCCACGGGTCGAGCGTCCCGGTCGTGACGACACCGGTGACCCCGAAGCCGGCGGCCAGCCGGATCACCGCCCCGGCGTTGCCCAGGTTGCGCGGCTGGTCCAGCACCACGACGGGCGACCGGCGGGGCGTGTGCGCCAGCGCCCGCAGTCCCGCCTCTCGCGGGGGCCGTACGGCGAGGGCGGCCACCGCGGTGGGGTGCGGGCGCGGCACGAGCGAGGCGTACGCCTCCCGCGTCACCTCGGTCAGCAGCCCGTCCAGGACGCCCCGCACGTCGGGCGCCAGTTCGTCGGCGAGGGCCAGGGCCGCCGTGCGGTCGGCCGTGACGGCCACGGGGACCTCCGCGCCGAAGCGCAGCGCGTGCTTGAGGGCGTGGAAGCCGTCGAGCAGCACGCACGGGCCGGCGTACCGGCGCCAGACGGCGAGCGGATCGGGATCGGTCATGCCCGGAAGCCTACGTGCGCGCGCCGGGGGTCCCCCTCGTCCCCGGCCCCCGCACCGGCGGCCCCGTCGGAGCCGGCCCGCGGACCGGGCACCGCGGCCGCGCCGCCGGCTCCGTCCTGCTTCCCCCGCGCCCGCCGGCCCGCCAGGCGGCCCGGCAGCCGGTCCCGCCCGCGTGCCGCCCAGCCGCCCAGCCGGCGCAGGAAGGAGGTCGGCAGGAAGACCGCGTCGGCGGCGATCATCGCCAGTGAGAAGAACGGCAGCCCCAGCACCACGGCGATCACCGCGTGCTCGGTCATCATCACGGCCAGCAGCACGTTCTTGACCCGCCGGTTGAACAGCGTGAACGGGAAGGCGACCTGCACGACGACCGTGCCGTAGGTGATGAGCATGACCATCGTGCCGCTGGACGACAGGGCGTCGGAGAGCGCGGGCCACGGCGAGAAGTAGTCCAGGTGCAGCGGGTAATAGACCGCGGTGCCGTCCTGCCAGCGCGAGCCCTGGATCTTGTACCAGCCCGCCGTCGCGTAGATCAGACAGGCCTCGGCCATGATCACGACCAGGGCGCCGTTGTGCACCACGTTGGCGACCACGTCGAGGAGGATGCGCGGCTGGCCGTCGCCCACACCGTTCCCGGTGCCGCGCCCCACGGCCCACCACAGGCCCTGCGCCACCCACACCGTCCACAGCAGCGCCGGGACGAACCAGTCTCCGTCCAGCCCGCCCGCCAGGGTCACCGTGAGCAGCAGGAACCCGAACACGCACCACAGCACCGGCCCCACCCGGTCGGCGACCCGCTCGCCGCGCGCCCGGGCCTCGTCCGCGCGCCGCGCCCGGCGGGCGTCCAGCGACCAGACCCGGCCGCAGCGGGTGAGGACGAGGTAGATGCTCATCAGGTGCAGGACGTTGTCGCCGCCGTCCCCCATGAAGACGCTGCGGTTCTGCAGCGAGAGCACGCCGACCATGAAGAGGACGGACATCGTCCGGGTGCGCCAGCCCAGCAGGAGCAGCACGCTGCTGAGGACGGCCAGCGCGTAGACGATCTCGAACCAGGCCCGCCCGTCCGACCACATCAGCGCCGTGAAGGCGCCGTTGTCCGCGATCAGCTGCTCGGCGAGGTCGTGGCCCCAGGGGCTCTCCGGGCCGTACAGCTCGTGCCGGTGGGGCAGTTCGCGCAGCAGGAACAGCAGCCAGGTGGCGCTGAAGCCGATGCGGATCACGGCCGTCTGGAAGGGACCGAGGGCCGCGCCGGTGACGCGGGCGATGCCGCGGGTGACGGCCGGGAGAACGCGGTTCACGCGGCGCCCTCCCGCGGGTCGCCGGAGCCGGACACCGTCCACCAGGGCAGCTCGCGCACGGTGGGCCGGTCGGAGACCTTCTCGCCGCTCCACGAGGGCGGCTCCACGTTGGTGGTCCGGGAGCGGTACTGGACGCGCTCGACCACTCCGCCGGGTCCGGCGGCGTCGTTGCGTTCCAGGCGCAGGACCGCGATGCGCCGCAGATAGGACTCGGAGAGCGTGCCGCGCAGGCCCACCGCGCGGTCGTCGGAGTCGTGGGTGGCGACGAAGAAGTCCCAGGCGCGCCGCAGTTCGTTCTGCTGGGTGTGGCTGGGCACCGGATTGCCGTCGATGGCCCGGCCGTCCTCGGCGGACAGGTCGTACCAGCCGGTCGTGCGTATCTCGCCGTCCGCCGTGCTCACCTCGGCGCGGACCTGGACGGAGATGTTCTGCTGGAGGGGGTTGGGGGCGAAGAGCTTCCAGTTCTGCTCGAACTCCGGGAAGACCCACTCGTCCACCGCGGCGCCGTGCTGCTTGGTGAGGGTGTTCGACGGCGCCACGTGCAGGAAGACCAGCCCCAGGTGGGCGCAGACGGCGACGGCGACGACCGCGAGGGCGACCAGGGCACCGACCTGGTAGCGCGGGGAGAGCGCGGCGACACCGGTCGGGAGTTCCACCGGCTCCACGGGCTTCACCTGCTCCGCGGTGGCGGCCGTGGCCGGCGCGGTCCCGGACGCGGACGCGGGCTCCGCGGTCCCCGCCGAGGGACCGGACTCGGCCGCGTCCCGCACCGGACCGGACTCGGCCGGTCCGCTCACGGGAGGGGGCTCGGCCGTCTCGCTCGGGGAACGGGGGCCGGCCGGCCCGCTCGCGGGAGGGGGCTCGGCGGTCTCCCCGGAGGCACCGCGCACGGCTCCCGGTCCCGCCGCCTCCTCGGGCGCCCCGGAGGCCCCACCGGTGCCGTCCCCGGTGCCCCCGCCGCCCGGTCCGGCCGGGTGCTCCCGCCCGCCCGGCCCCTGCCGGGCGCCCGAGCCTGTGTCGTACGCGTCCATTCCGCCCCGTTCCGGTCCCGATCCTCAATCCGCCCGCCCCGCCGGGGCGTCCGCGCACCACTCGTGCGGCTGCCCGGCGACGTTCGAACGGGAACGGTACTCAGGACCGGCCGCCCGCACAGCCCCCGGCGGACCGGCCGCACCGTGGCCGTCGCCACACCGGCGGGACAGGCCGGGACTCGTCCTAGAGGACGTGCCCCGGCTCGCCCTTGCCGTCGACGACGGGGCGTCCGGACGCGGCCCACACCTGCATGCCGCCGTCGACGTTCACCGCGTCGACGCCCTGCTGGACCAGATACATGGTGACCTGCGCCGAGCGGCCGCCGGAGCGGCAGATGACGTGGACCCGGCCGTCCTGCGGCGCGGCTTCGGTCAGCTCACCGTACCGGGCCACGAAATCGCTGAGGGGAATGTGCAGCGCCCCGGCGGCATGGCCCGCCTGCCACTCGTCGTCCTCGCGGACGTCCAGCAGGAAGTCGTCGTCCTTGAGATCCGCGACCTCGACCGTGGGCACACCAGCTCCGAAACTCATGTCCCAGACGCTACCGGAACCGGTGCGCCCGGCCGGTCGGTCCGCGACCCCCTGGGACCCCGCTACTGCCCCAGCAGCCCCGCCAGCTCGGTCTCCCGCTCCCGCACCTGGGTCGCCAGCTGCTCGGCGATCTCCTCCAGCAAGCGGTCGGGGTCCTCCGGGGCCAGCCGGAGCATGGCGCCGATCGCGCTCTCCTCCAGCTCCTTGGCGAGCAGCGTGAGCATCTCCTTGCGCCGGTCGAGCCATTCGAGGCGGGCGTACAGCTCCTCGGCCGGGCTCGGGCGCCGCTGGGGCACGGGGCCCGCGGCCCACTCCTCGGCCAGCTCGCGCAACTGGGCCTCGTCGCCGCGCGCGTAGGCGGCGTTGACGCGGGTGAGGAACGCCTCGCGCCGCACCCGCTCGTCCTCCTCCTGCGCCAGGTCCGGGTGGGCCTTGCGGGCCAGGTCGCGGTAGAGCCTGCGGGCCTCCTCGCCGGGCCGCACCCGCTGCGGCGGGCGCACCGGCTGGTCCGTGAGCATCGCCGTGGCCTCCGGGAACAGGCCGTCCCCGTCCATCCAGCCGTTCAGCAGCTCCTCGACGCCCGGGATCGGCATCAGCCGGGCCCGCGCCTCGTCGGCCCGCCGCCGGTCCTCGGCGTCGCCCGTGCGGGCCGCCCGCGCCTCCAGGATCTGCGCCTCCAGCTCCTCCAGGCGGGCGTACACCGGGCCGAGGCGCTGTTCGTGCAGGCGCGAGAAGTTCTCGACCTCCACCCGGAAGGTCTCCAGCGCGATCTCGTACTCGATGAGTGCCTGCTCGGCGGCCCGTACGGCCTTCTCCAGCCGTTCCTCGGGACGCGGCGCACCCCCCTGCTCGGGCTCAGCTTCCGGCGTCGTCACCCGTCCAGCCTAGGGCCTGCGGGCACCGGGGGCCGCCCGCGCGCCCCCGGCCCCTTCGCTCACACCCCGAGTTCCGCCGCGACCCGGCCCGTCCGCACCGCGGCGACCAGCGCGGCGTGGTCGGCCTCGGTGCGGTCGGCGTAGGCCACGGCGAAGGCGGCCACCGCCTCGTCCAGTTCGCCGTTCTTGCCGCAGTAGCCGGCGATCAGCCGCGGGTCGGCGCTGTGCGCGTGGGCACGGGCCAGCAGGGCTCCGGTCATGCGGCCGTAGTCGTCCATCTGGTCGGCGGCCAGGGCGGTGGCGTCGACGCTGCCCTTGCGGTTGCGGAACTGCCGGACCTGGAAGGGCCGCCCGTCGACCGTGGTCCAGCCCAGCAGGATGTCGCTCACGACCTGCATCCGCTTCTGCCCCATGACCACCCGGCGGCCCTCGTGCGCGACCTCGGGGGCGTCGAACCCGGCGGTCGCCAGATGGGGCAGCAGCGCGGAGGGCCGGGCCTCCTTCACCTGGAGCACCAGCGGTTCGCCCCGGTGGTCCAGCAGCAGCACGACGTACGACCGCGTGCCGACGCTGCCGGTGCCGACGACCCGGAAGGCGACGTCGTGCACGGCGTACCGGGCCAGCAGCGGGAGCCGGTCCTCGGAGAGGGTCGCCAGGTAGGGCTCCAGGGCGCCGGCGACGGTGGCGGCCTCCTCGTCCGGCACCCGGCGCAGCACCGGCGGGGCGTCCACGAAGCGCCGCCCGCCGTCCTCGGTGGGCTCGGTCGACCTGGCGGCGAAGCGTCCGCTGGTGTTGGCGCGGGCCTTCTCCGAGACCCGCTCCAGGGTGCCGAGCAGGTCGTGGGCGTCGGTGTGGGAGACCAGTTCCTCGTCGGCGATGGCGTTCCAGGCGTCCAGCGCGGGGAGCCTGGCCAGCAGCCGCATGGTGCGGCGGTAGGCGCCGGCCGCGTCGTGGGCGGCGGCGCGGCAGGTGTCCTCGTCGGCGCCGGCCTCCCGGCCCGCCAGGACGAGCGAGGCGGCGAGCCGCTTGAGGTCCCACTCCCAGGGGCCGTGGACGGTCTCGTCGAAGTCGTTCAGGTCGATGACGAGTCCGCCGCGGGCGTCGCCGTAGAGGCCGAAGTTGGCGGCGTGCGCGTCACCGCAGATCTGGGCGCCGATGCCGGTCGCCGGCGTGCGGGCCAGGTCGTACGCCATCAGCCCGGCCGAGCCGCGCAGGAAGGCGAACGGTGTGGCCGCCATCCGCCCGGCCCGGATCGGGGCGAGGCCGGGTATCCGGCCCCGGTTGGACTCCTCCACGGCGGTCACCGCGTCCGGGCGGGAGCCGTCCAGGTCGAGCGCGGCGTGCGCGGAGCGCGGGACGCGGGTGCGCAGCGCCTTGCCCTCCGCCTTCGGCGAACCGCCGACGGGCCACCGCGCGAACCCGGGCACGACCGGTACCCGGGCGGTGCCCGGGCGCCCTTCCACCGCACCGGCCCCTTCCGCCGCACCGGCCCCGTCCACCGCGTCCCCCGCGTCCCCCGCGTACGCCGCCCCGCGCGTCCCCGTCATCACCTCGGCCATCCCGGCCACCCTCCCCGTCCTCGTACCTGAGCCATCCCGCCCGCCCGAACCACGACCACGCCGCACCCCGGGCACACACCCGAACCACGACCACGCCGCACCCCGAGCGCACACCCGAGCCACACCCGCCGCCGCACCCCGGGCCACGTCCACGCCCGCGCCTCGCGCCGCCCACCGGCACGGCTGCGCGGGGCCCGACCGCGCCCGGAACCGACCGCGCCGGAAGCCCGGCGCGACCGGGCCCGGCGCCGCCCGGCCCGGTCCGCCCGGCGTCGACGCGCCACGACCGTACTCCGGTACGAACCGCCCGTACACGCCGCCTCCCCGGCGGGACGCGGCCCCTGGAAAGGCCGCTCGTGCGGGCCGCCCGCCCCGCATAACGCCGAGGAGAGGGCGAAACAGGAGGTGCCCCGGCACCCACCTCGGCGCCTACGGTTTCCAGCGATCACCACGGAGCGCGCCCGCCGGAGCAACGACAACAGCCTGCCCCGCGCCGGCGGGCGCCCCCGTCCCCGACGTCCCGGATTCCGCACGTCCCCGTCGGCACCTCCCGGGGACGCCCCACCGAGGAGACCGAGGAACCGCCATGACCTCCGACACCCCCACCTCCCCCGCCGCCCCGGACGGGCCCGGCCCCGCCCCCGAGCACGGCGTCAGCCGCAAGACGCTGCTGCGGGCGGCCGTGGCCGCCGGCGCCGCCGTCCCGCTGATCGCCACCGGCTCGATCGCGCTGGCCCGGGACGCCGCCCGCACCTCGGCCGGCCGCACCCTGCCGCCGACCCCGTTCTGCGACGACGGCGACGATCCGACGCCCGACCAGATGGAGGGCCCCTACTTCAAACCGAACTCCCCGCTGCGCACCGATCTGGTGCCCGCGGGAGCCCCCGGCACGAGGCTGACCGTCAGCGGCTACGTCTTCGGCCGCAACTGCGTCCCGCTGTCCGGCGTGCTCCTCGACTTCTGGCAGGCCGACGACGCCGGCGCCTACGACATGGCCGGGTACCGCTTCCGCGGCCACCAGTTCACCGGCGCCACCGGCGCCTTCACCCTGCGCACGATCGTCCCGGGCCTCTACCCGGGCCGCACCCGGCACATCCACGTCAAGGCGCAGGCCCCCGGCGAACCCGTGCTGACCACCCAGCTCTACTTCCCCGGCGAGCCCCGCAACAGCACGGACGCCCTCTTCGACCCCGCGCTGCTGATGAACGTCCGCGGCGCCGGCGGCGGCAAGGAGGCCACCTTCGACTTCGTCCTGAACGTGGACGGCGGCCCGGGCCCCGACCCGACCGACCCGCCCACCGAGCCGCCGGGCGGCACCTGGACGGCCGGCCGCTCCTACACGGCGGGCGACCGCGTGACGTACGGCGGGAGCGCCTACCTCTGCCTCCAGGCGCACACCTCGATGGCGGGCTGGGAGCCGCCCCACGTGCCCGCCCTGTGGCGCCGCGAGCCCTGAGACCTTCCTCACAGCACGGCGCACCACACCGCACCGAGCGCGCCCGAGCATGCGGAAGCCCCCCAGGTCCGAGACCTGGGGGGCTTCCGGCTGGTGCGCGAGGGGGGAGTTGAACCCCCACGCCCTTGCGGGCACTGGAACCTGAATCCAGCGCGTCTGCCTATTCCGCCACCCGCGCATTGGGTGTGTCTTCCGGGCCTTTCCTTGCGGTCCGGCGCCTTCCGACACGAGAACATTAGCACGCTGTACGGGGTGGATTCACATCCCTTCCCCCGCGGGACGACCGGGGGGAACCGGGACGCCCGCCCTCCTTCGGGCACTCGTCCCGGCCCCGGTCCGTTCACGTATCAACCTCGTACCGGTCCGGCGCATCTCCCCAGGAGCCGGTGGGGGTCCACGGTCCGGTGCGGGACACTGGTCCGCGGCCGCCTCTACGATCCTGGGCATGAGTACCGGGAGGCGTCGACACCCGTCGACCGGGCCGACAGGGGGAACCAGCCGATCGACCGGCGCGTGGATACGATCAGTAAGCAGTACCAGGTGGACAGTGCGCGCGTGAGCGATGCGCACGCGGGAAGTACGCAGGAAAGCAGTACGCAAGGCAGCGGACAGGACGGCAGCGACGGAGGAGGTGCCCCATGGGAGTCCTGAAGAAGTTCGAGCAGCGTCTCGAAGGTCTGGTCAACGGCACCTTCGCGAAGGTGTTCAAGTCCGAGGTGCAGCCCGTGGAGATCGCGGGAGCACTGCAGCGCGAGTGCGACAACAACGCGACCATCTGGAACCGGGACCGCACCGTCGTCCCCAACGACTTCATCGTGGAGCTGAGCACGCCCGACTTCGAGCGGCTCAGCCCCTACTCCGGCCAGCTCGGCGACGAGCTCGCCGGCATGGTCCGCGACTACGCCAAGCAGCAGCGCTACACCTTCATGGGGCCGATCAAGGTCCACCTGGAGAAGGCGGACGACCTCGACACCGGCCTGTACCGGGTCCGCAGCCGCACGCTCGCCTCCTCCAGCAGCCACCAGGGCGGACCGGCCCCGGCCGGCCCCGCCGCGCCTCCCGCCCCGACCGGACGTCCCGGCGCACCCGGCGGCGGCTACGGCTACCCGCCGGCCGCGCCCGCGGGCGCCCCGCCCATGCCCTCCGCGCCGCCGCCCGGCGGCCGCCCCGGCGGTTACGGCTACCCGCAGCCCGCGGGCGGCCAGCAGCCCCCGGCCGCACCCGCGGCCGGCGGACGCACCCGCCACTGGATCGAGATCAACGGCACCCGCCATCAGATCTCCCGCGCGACGCTCGTCCTCGGCCGCAGCACCGAGGCCGACGTGCGGATCGACGACCCCGGCGTCTCCCGCCGGCACTGCGAGATCCGGACCGGAACGCCCTCGACGATCCAGGATCTCGGGTCCACCAACGGCATCGTGGTGGACGGGCAGCACACCACCCGCGCTACGCTCCGCGACGGCTCGCGGATCGTCGTGGGCAGCACCACCGTTATCTACAGGCAAGCCGAAGGGTGATCCGGGGGCAATGTCAGAGCTGACCCTCACGGTCATGCGGCTGGGTTTTCTCGCCGTACTGTGGCTGTTCGTGATCGTGGCCGTGCAGGTCATCCGCAGCGACCTGTTCGGTACGCGGGTCACCCAGCGCGGAGCACGACGCGGCGCCGACCGGCCGCAGCAGACCGCCGCACGCCAGGGACAGGCGCCTCCGCCGCAGCGCCAGCAGCAGAGCGGCGGCCGGGGACGCCGGGGCGCCCCCACCAAGCTGGTCGTCACGGAGGGCACCCTCACCGGCACCACCGTTGCCCTCCAGGGCCAGACCATCACGCTCGGCCGGGCACACGACTCGACGATCGTGCTGGACGACGACTACGCCTCCAGCCGCCATGCCAGGATCTACCCGGACCAGAACGGCCAGTGGATCGTCGAGGACCTGGGCTCCACCAACGGCACGTACCTGGACCGGTCCCGGCTGACGACCCCCACACCGATTTCGCTGGGTGCGCCGATCCGCATCGGCAAGACCGTCATCGAGCTGCGGAAGTAGTGCTACACCAATGATTGAGCGCGAGCGGAGCGAGCACGCAGCGGCGGCCGGCACCCCGGGCCCCGGCGCGCTCCCGACCGGAGGGTGGGCAGTGTGGCTCGACACGACCGGCTGTACCCGGAGCAGCCGACGGGCGAGGTGGGCATGAGTCTGTCACTGCGCTTCGCCGCCGGATCGCACAAGGGCATGATCCGGGAGGGCAACGAGGACTCCGGTTACGCCGGCCCCCGCCTGCTCGCCATCGCCGACGGCATGGGCGGCCAGGCCGCCGGTGAGGTCGCCTCCTCCGAGGTGATCTCCACCATCGTCGCCCTCGACGACGACGTGCCCGGCTCCGACGTGCTCACCTCCCTCGGCCACGCCGTCCAGCGCGCCAACGACCAGCTGCGGCAGATGGTCGAGGAGGACCCGGCCCTGGAGGGCATGGGCACCACCCTCACCGCCCTGCTGTGGACCGGCCAGCGCCTCGGCCTCGTCCACGTCGGCGACTCCCGCGCCTACCTGCTGCGCGACGGCGTCCTGACCCAGATCACCCAGGACCACACCTGGGTGCAGCGCCTCGTCGACGAAGGCCGGATCACCGAGGAGGAGGCGGGCACCCACCCGCAGCGCTCCCTGCTGATGCGGGCGCTCGGCAGCGGCGACCACGTCGAACCCGACCTGTCCATCCGCGAGGTGCGGGCCGGCGACCGCTACCTGATCTGCTCCGACGGGCTCTCCGGCGTCGTCTCCCACCAGACGATGGAGGACACCCTCGCCAGCTACCAGGGGCCGCAGGAGACCGTGCAGGAGCTGATCCAGCTCGCGCTGCGCGGCGGCGGCCCCGACAACATCACCGTCATCGTCGCCGACGTCCTCGACCTGGACACCGGCGACACCCTCGCCGGGCAGCTGTCCGACACCCCGGTCGTGGTCGGCGCCGTCGCCGAGAACCAGGCGCAGTTCGGCGACAACGGCATCATGCAGACCCCGGCCGGCCGCGCCGCCGGCCTCGGCCGCCAGGGCGGCCGGCACGGCGGCGGGGAGTTCGGCCCGCCCGGCAGCGGCGACACCACCGGCTTCGTCCCGGTCGGCGACTTCGACGAGTACGGCCCCGACGACTTCACCAAGCCCCGCAAGAACCGCAGGTGGCTGAAGAGATCCCTCTACACCGCCCTCGCCCTCGCCGTGATCGGCGGCGGCGTGTACGGCGGCTGGCGCTGGACCCAGACCCAGTACTACGTGGGCACCAAGGGCGACCACCTCGCGCTGTACCGGGGCATCAGCCAGGACCTCGCCTGGGTCTCCCTGTCGAAGGTCCAGAAGGAACACCCCGAGATCGAACTCAAGTACCTGCCGCCCTACCAGCAGAAACTGGTCGAGGACACCATCGTCGAGGGCGACCTCGCCGATGCCCGGGCCAAGATCGAGGAGCTGGCGGTCCAGGCCTCGGCCTGCAAGAAGCAGGCCGAGCGACGCTCGGCGCAGACCGAGAGCGACGCCAAGACGGGCGACGAGGGCCAGGCCGGAGGGACCACGGGGGCGAGCCCCGCGGCCTTCACCAGGGCCACACCGAGCCCGAGCACGTCGGGTACGCCCAAGTCGCCCGAATCGTCCGAGTCCCCGTCCACCACCGCACCCACCCCAGGCCCCGGCCCGACCCTCTCGGAGGAAGAGCAGAAGGTCGTCTCGCTGTGCGGTAAGCAGTAGGCAAGCAGTGAGAGGCCCTGTCACACGATGAGCAGCACTAGCAACTCGCCGACGCACCACACGTCAACGATCGGCGCCATCGGCGCGCCGAGCCGGCGCAACACCGAACTGGCACTCCTGGTCTTCGCCGTCCTCATCCCGGTCTTCGCCTACGCCAACGTGGGGCTGGCCATCAACGACGAGGTGCCCGCGGGCCTGCTGAGCTACGGCCTCGGCCTCGGCCTGCTGGCCGGCGTCGGCCACCTGGTCGTGCGCAAGTTCGCGCCGTACGCGGACCCGCTGCTGCTGCCGCTGGCCACCCTGCTCAACGGACTCGGCCTGGTCGCCATCTGGCGCCTGGACCAGTCCGAACTCCTCCAGAGCATCAAGCAGGCCGGCACCGCGGCGCCCCGCCAGCTGATGTACACCGCGATGGGCATCGCCCTGTTCGTCGCCGTGATGATCTTCCTCAAGGACCACCGCGTCCTGCAGCGCTACACCTACATCTCCATGGTCACCGCGCTGTTCCTGCTGCTGCTCCCGCTGGTGCCGGGCCTCGGCAAGAACATCTACGGCGCCAAGATCTGGATCCAGGTCGGCTCCTTCTCCATCCAGCCCGGCGAGTTCGCCAAGATCGTCCTCGCGATCTTCTTCGCCGGCTACCTGATGGTGAAACGCGACGCGCTGGCCCTCGCCAGCCGCCGCTTCATGGGCCTCTACCTGCCCCGCGGACGCGACCTCGGCCCGATCCTGGTCGTGTGGATGGTCTCCATCCTCATCCTGGTCTTCGAGACCGACCTCGGCACCTCGCTGCTGTTCTTCGGCATGTTCGTGATCATGCTGTACGTGGCCACCGAGCGGACCAGCTGGATCGTCTTCGGTCTGCTGATGTCCGCCGTCGGCGCCGTCGGCGTGGCCACCTTCGAGCCGCACATCCAGCAGCGCGTCGACGCCTGGCTCGACCCGATGCGCGAGTACACGCTCTCCCGCGCGGGCCAGGTCGGCCACTCCGAGCAGGCGATGCAGGCCCTGTGGGCCTTCGGGTCCGGCGGCACCCTCGGCACCGGCTGGGGCCAGGGCCACTCCGAGCTGATCCGGTTCGCCGCCAACTCCGACTTCATCCTCGCCACCTTCGGCGAGGAGCTGGGCCTGGCCGGCCTCATGGCGCTGCTCCTGCTCTACGCGCTGATCGTCGAGCGCGGCGTGCGCACCGCCCTCGCCGCCCGCGACCCCTTCGGCAAGCTGCTCGCCATCGGTCTGTCCGGCGCCTTCGCCCTCCAGGTGTTCGTCGTCGCCGGCGGTGTGATGGGGCTCATCCCGCTCACCGGTATGACGATGCCGTTCCTGGCGTACGGCGGTTCGTCCGTCATCGCCAACTGGGCGCTGATCGGCATCCTGCTGCGCATCAGCGACACGGCCCGCAGACCCGCACCCTCGGCCCCCGCGAACCCTGACGCCGAGATGACCCAGGTGGTCCGCCCGTGAACAAGCCGCTGCGCCGCATCGCGATCTTCTGCGGCCTCCTCGTCCTCACCCTGCTCGTCCGGGACAACTGGCTCCAGTACGTGCAGGCGGACGACCTCAAGGAGGACGAGCACAACCGCCGTGTCGCCATCGAGCGGTACGCGACCCCCCGCGGCGACATCATCGTCGACGGCAAGGCCATCACCGGACACGCCACCACCGAGGGCGACTTCAAGTACAAGCGCACCTACAAGGACGGCGCCATGTGGGCGCCCGTCACCGGCTACGTCTCCCAGGCCTACGGCGCCACCCAGCTCGAGGCGATCGACGACGGCATCCTCACCGGCAACGACGACCGGCTCTTCTTCCGCAACACCCTCGACATGATCACCGGCAAGAAGCGCGAGGGCGGCAACGTCGTCACCACCCTCAACGCCGCCGCCCAGAAGGCCGCCTACGACGGCCTGAAGAAGCAGGGCGGCAAGGGAGCCGTCGTCGCGATCGAGCCGTCCACCGGCAAGATCCTGTCGATGGCCTCCTACCCCTCGTACGACCCCTCCGCGATCGCCGGCGGCGGCGAGGCGGACGGCGAGGCCTGGAACAGGCTGCAGAAGAAGAACAACCCCGACGACCCGATGCTCAACCGGGCCCTGCGCGAGGTCTACCCGCCCGGCTCCACCTTCAAGGTGCTCACCGCGGCGGCGGCCCTGGAGCACGGCCTGTACGACTCGGCCGACGGGAAGACCGACTCCCCGCTGCCGTGGACCATGCCCGGCACCACCACCGAGCTGCCCAACGAGGGCGACCTCCCGTGCGAGGACGCCAGTCTGCGCGAGGCGCTGCGGGTCTCCTGCAACACCGTCTTCGGCAAGATCGGCGCCGACCTCGGCAACGACGAGATGCTGGAGACGGCGAAGAAGTTCGGCTTCACCGAGGAGCAGTTCGTCCCCGTCCGCTCCAGCGCCTCGGTCTTCTCCGACGACATGAACGCGTCCCAGACCGCGCTGTCGGCGATCGGCCAGTACAACACCGCCGCCACCCCGCTGCAGATGGCCATGGTCACCTCCGCCATCGCCAACAACGGCACCCTGATGAAGCCGTACATGGTCGACGAGCTCCAGGCGCCCAACCTCGACACCATCGAGAAGACCGACCCGGAGAAGATGAGCGAGCCGCTGTCCGCGGACAACGCCCAGATCCTCCAGGACATGATGGAGACCGTCGTCGAGGACGGCACGGGAACCAACGCGAAGATCGACGGCGTCACCGTAGGCGGCAAGACCGGCACCGCACAGCACGGCGTCGACAACAGCGAGAACCCCTACGCCTGGTTCATCTCCTACGCCAAGGGCGAGGACGGCAGCTCGCCCGTCGCCGTCGCCGTGGTCGTCGAGGACGAGAACGCCAACCGCGACGACATCTCCGGTGGCGGACTCGCGGCGCCGATCGCGCGGAACGTGATGGAGGCCGTGCTGGAGAGCAAGAAGTGACGACGGGTTGAACACGACGTGACTCCGGTCACGTCCCCTTCACATTGGCGCACGTTGCGATACCGGTCCTGTATCGGGTATCGGGCTTGGCCAGGTCACCCGGAGTGAGCCGGGTACGGTAGGCCGGACGGCAGCCACCGACCGTACAAGCATGCCGGTCGGGACCGACGGAGAGGGCTGGTAGGTAACCATGGAAGAGCCGCGTCGCCTCGGCGGCCGGTACGAGCTGGGCCCAGTGCTCGGCCGTGGTGGCATGGCGGAGGTTTACCACGCTCATGACACCCGGCTCGGACGCCAGGTGGCGGTGAAGACACTGCGCGCGGACCTCGCGCGCGACCCGTCCTTCCAGGCCCGCTTCCGCCGGGAGGCCCAGTCGGCCGCCTCGCTCAACCATCCCGCGATCGTGGCGGTCTACGACACGGGCGAGGACTACATCGACAACGTGTCGATCCCGTACATCGTCATGGAGTACGTCGACGGCTCCACGCTCCGTGAGCTGCTCCACTCCGGCCGCAAGCTGCTGCCGGAGCGGACGCTGGAGATGACCATCGGCATCCTCCAGGCGCTGGAGTACTCGCACCGCGCAGGCATCGTCCACCGCGACATCAAGCCCGCCAACGTCATGCTGACCCGCAACGGCCAGGTCAAGGTCATGGACTTCGGCATCGCCCGCGCCATGGGCGATTCCGGCATGACCATGACGCAGACGGCCGCGGTCATCGGCACCGCCCAGTACCTCTCCCCCGAGCAGGCCAAGGGCGAGCAGGTCGACGCGCGTTCCGACCTGTACTCCACCGGCTGCCTGCTCTACGAGCTGCTGACGGTGCGGCCGCCGTTCGTCGGCGACTCCCCGGTGGCGGTCGCCTACCAGCATGTGCGCGAGGAACCGCAGGCGCCGAGCGTCTTCGACCCCGAGATCACGCCCGAGATGGACGCGATCGTGCTGAAGGCGCTGGTCAAGGACCCCGACTACCGCTACCAGTCGGCCGACGAGATGCGCGCCGACATCGAGGCCTGCCTCGACGGCCAGCCCGTCGGCGCCACCGCCGCGATGGGCGCCATGGCCGCCGGCGGCTACGGCGCCTACCCCGACGACCAGCCGACGACCGCCCTGCGCTCCGACGCGGGCGCGGGCGCCACGACCATGCTGCCGCCGACGAACCCGGACGACGGCGGCTACGGCTACGACGAGCGCCCCGACCGGCGGCGCCAGCAGCCCCGCAAGTCCAACGCCTCCACGATCTTCCTGGTCCTGGCCGGCGTCCTGGTCCTGGTCGGCGCGATCCTCATCGGCATGCAGCTCTTCGGCGAGGACGGGGGGCCGAGCAACGACAAGGTCGAGGTGCCCGCCTTCGTCGGCCAGACCAAGGCGGACGCCCAGCAACTGGCGGACAACGCCGACCTGGAACTGTCCTTCAAGCAGCAGCCCTGCGAGGACCAGCCCAAGGGCAACGTCTGCTCGCAGAACCCGACGCAGGGCACCTCCGTGCAGAAGCAGTCCAGCGTCGAACTGGTGGTCTCCACCGGCGCGCCGAAGATCGCCGTGCCGAACGTGATCGACAAGAACGTCGACGAGGCCAAGCAGCAGCTGGAGGAGAAGGGCTTCGAGGTCGAGACCAAGCAGACCGAGTCCTCGCAGGACGAGGGCACGGTCCTCAGCCAGGACCCCGACCCGGGCAGTGAGCTGGAGAAGGGCTCCACGGTGACCCTGGAGGTCGCCAAGGCCGAGGAGCGGGCGACGGTGCCGGACGTCGTGGGCCGGTCCTGCGACGAGGCCACGTCGCAGATGGAGAACAACGACCTCCAGGCCACCTGCACCGAGCAGCCGACCAACGACCCCAACCAGGTCGGCAAGGTGATCTCCACCACGCCGCAGGGCGGGCAGCAGGTCGACAAGGGCTCGCAGGTGACGATCGTCGTGGGCAAGGCCGTGGAGAAGACCAAGGTGCCGGAGGTCCGCGGCGGTACGCTCGCCCAGGCCCGGCAGACCCTCCAGCAGGCCGGCTTCACGAACGTCCAGGTCCAGCCGGGCGCGCCCGGTGACGACAACGCGACGGTCGTCGCCATGAACCCGCAGCCCGGCACCGAGGTCGACGACCCGGCCGCCACGCAGATCACGCTCACCACGTTGGGCGGCGGCGGCAACAACGGCGGCAACAACGGCGGTGGCGACAACGGCGGCTTCATCGGCGGCCTGCGCGGCGACGACTGACCCGCCCGCGGGACCACGAACGCCGGAGCCCCGGGCCCTCGAGGGAGGGACCGGGGCTCCGGCGTTCTCGCTGCGGCGGTACGGCGCCTATCGCAGTTCCTTCGGCGGGGTCCGCTCCCCGTCCACCTTCTCCGTGCGGACCAGCTCGCCCCACACCACGTACCGGTACCGGCTCGTGTAGACCGGCGTGCAGGTCGTCAGGGTGATGTAGTGGCCGGCCTTCTCCTTGCCGGACTCCTTGGGGATCGGGTCGAGGACCCTGACGTTGTACTTCGAGGTCTCCGGCAGGACCGCGTAGGTCTTGTAGACGTACCAGGTGTCCTTCGTCTCGAAGACGATCGGGTCACCCTTCTCGATCTTGTGAATGTTGTGGAACTTGGCGCCGTGGCCGTCCCGGTGCGCCGCCAGGGAGAAGTTGCCCTTCTCGCCGGAGGTGGGGAGCGCGGACTTCACCGGGTCGGTGTAGTAGCCGGCGACGCCGTCGTTGAGGACCTTCATCGACGTGCCCTTCTCCACCAGGATGTCGCCGTCGCCCATGGCGGGGACGTGCAGGAAGCCGATGCCCGCCTTGGTGTCCAGGGCCCCCGGGCCGTCCGCGCCGACCCGGTCCTGGGCCCAGTCGTCCCTGACCCGGTCGGCCTGCTTGTCCGCGGCGCGGTCGGCGACCACGTTCGTCCACCACAGGGAGTAGACGACGAACAGGCCCAGCACCAGGCCCGCGGTGATGAGGAGTTCGCCGAAGACGCTGACGGTCCGGGCGACGATCCGCCCGGCGCGTCCGCGGCGGCGTGCCGCGGGCTCCGGTGGGCCGTCCGTGCCGGACTGCTCTTCGTGCTCGGTGTCGGTGGTCGCTGCCACTGGTCATCCGCCCTTAACTGACGAGCGCATCCGGCTTGCCCTTGCTGCGCGGCCGTTCCTCGACCATCTTGCCCCAGACGATCATCCGGTACTTGCTCGTGAACTCCGGCGTGCAGGTCGTGAGGGTGATGTAGCGGCCGGGACCGGTGAAACCGGACTGCTTCGGGACCGGGTCGAGGACGCTGATGTTGCTCGGGGACGTCACCGGCAGGATCGACGCCATCTTGTAGACGAAGTACTCGTCCTGCGTCTCCACGACGATCGGGTCGCCCGGCTGGAGCCTGTTGATGTACCGGAAGGGCTCGCCGTGTGTGTTGCGGTGGCCGGCCAGGCCGAAGTTGCCCGTCTTCGCGTCCGGCATCGCGGTCTTCAGCGCGCCCTCGGCGTAGTGCCCGACCATGCCCCGGTCCAGGACCTTCTTCTCGTCGATGCCCTCCGCGATCGGCACCACGACGTCCAGCTTGGGGATGTGCAGCAGCGCGAAGCCCTGCCCCGGCTCGAAGGCGCCCGGGCTGCGCTTGCCGTTCGCCCAGTCCTCCTGGAGGTTGCTGGCCGCCTTGTCCGCCTGCGCCTGGGCACGGACGTTGGTCCACCACAGCTGGTACGTGACGAACAGCAGCATCAGCACGCCGGTGGTGATGAACAGCTCTCCCATCACCCGGCTGGCGATCACCGCGGCGCTCGGTCTGCGGGCCCGGGCCCGGCGGCGCGCCTCCACGCGCGACAGAGGGGCCTTCGGCGCCTCGTCCGTCCCGGGAGCCACTCCCGTGCCCCGCGGGGCGGCACGGCGCCCGTGACGCCGTTTGGCGGCCTTTCTGCGGGCCGCGCGCCCGCCGGTCGGCGGTGGCACGGCGGAGGCGCCCGCCGGTGTCGGGTCGGACGACGGTGCCGGGTCCGGTGCCGTCGCCGGAGGCGGAACCCGCAGCGCCACCGTCTCGTCGTCCAGCGGCGGCCGGGGCGTCGGGCCGGGAGCCGGGCCCGGGCCCTCGTACCAGCCGTCCCAACCGCCCCCGAACGCACCGGAATCCCCGTACGGCTGCCCGTACGAGGATCCCTGGTCACCGGCCCTGCCGGAGTCGCGCTCGGGGCGCAGCGCGGTCACGCCGTGGCCCTGCCCACCACCGGGGCGAGCCCCGCCGACCTCGCCACCGCGTCCTGGTCGCCGCACTCCGCCAGCCAGTTGGCCAGCATCCGGTGCCCGTGCTCGGTGAGCACCGACTCCGGGTGGAACTGCACGCCCTCGACGGGGAGTTCCCGGTGACGCAGGCCCATCACGATGCCGTCGTGGGTGCGGGCCGTCACCTCCAGCTCCGCCGGGACCGTGGCCGGCTCGGCCGCCAGCGAGTGGTATCGGGTCGCCGTGAAGGGCGAGGGCAGGCCGGCGAAGACGCCCTTGCCCGCGTGCTCGACCGGCGAGGTCTTGCCGTGCAGCAGCTCCGGCGCCCGGTCCACCACACCGCCGTAGGCCACCTGCATCGACTGCATGCCGAGGCAGACGCCGAAGACGGGGACGCCGGTCGCCGCGCAGTGCCGGACCATGTCGACGCAGACCCCGGCCTGCTCGGGCGCGCCCGGCCCGGGGGACAGCAGCACGCCGTCGAAACCGTCCTGGGCGTGGGCCGTCGACACCTCGTCGTTGCGCAGCACCTCGCACTCGGCACCGAGCTGGTAGAGGTACTGGACCAGATTGAAGACGAAGCTGTCGTAGTTGTCGACGACGAGGATGCGCGCGCTCACTGGTTGTCCACCGTCACATCGTTGAAGGGAAGCAGCGGTTCGGCCCACGGGAAGACGTACTGGAAGAGGACGTAGACCACGGCCACCACCAGGACGAGCGAGAGCAGCGCCTTCACCCACGCGTTCCCCGGCAGATGCCGCCAGATCCAGCCGTACATGCCGTCCCTTCCGTCGCACCGCGGCACCGCACTCACGCCGCACCGCACCAGACTAACGGCGCGGGGCCCTCCGGAAAGGCGTCAATCCACAGGCTGGGCGTAGTGCAGGTCCGCCGTGCCCGAGTAGCCCGGCAGCGTCGCCGTCCCGTCGTCCTCGACCTTCCAGCCGAGCCCGTAGACGTTGACGTAGACCATGTAGTTCTGGATCGCGGGGGACGCGGCCAGCGCCTTCTTCAGCTTCTCCGGGTCGCCGACCGCCTGGATCTTGTACGGCGGCGAGTAGACGCGGCCCTGGAGGATCAGGGTGTTGCCCACGCACCGCACCGCGCTGGTGGAGATCAGCCGCTGGTCCATGACCTTGATGCCCTCGGCGCCGCCCTGCCACAGGGCGTTCACCACCGCCTGGAGGTCCTGCTGGTGGATCACCAGGTAGTCCGGCTGGGGCTCCGGGTAACCCGGGAGCTTGGCGGTGGCGTCCGGCGGGGCGTCGTCGAGCGTGACGGATATCGCCTCGCCCTTCAGTTCCTGTGTGCCCGCCTTCTTCTCCAGCGCCGCGAGTTCGTCGTCCTGCGACTTCGTGCGTCCGTCGTCGCGTTCGGCGAGCGATTCGATGTCCTCGCGCAGGGCGGCGTTGGACTCCTCCAGTGCGCCGTTGTCCCGGCTGCGCTCGTGGATGAGATCGGACAACTTGAGCAAAGAGGCATCCGTACGGATATTGGTGCCCTTCGCGGTATCGAAGCTGGTGAAGAAAATAAGGCCCGCGAGCGCGAAGACGGCCGCCGTCAAGACCCGCACGGGCCGGAAACGCGGCCTGCGGGCGGGGCTGGATCCCGCCTGGGGGGAGTCGGCAGAATTGCTCAACGTACCCTTATCTCCTTCGGCGCCACGGAAGCACTACGCTAACGGACGCCCGGGGGAGCGCTCCAAGTCCCCGACCCCGTTCCCTGCGCGGCCACGCAGCGCATCGACAGGAGAGACCCTCGTGCCGAAGTCACGTATCCGCAAGAAGGCCGATTACACGCCGCCGCCCTCGAAGCAGGCGACCAGCATCAAACTGACGAACCGCAGCTGGGTCGCCCCGGTCATGCTGGCCATGTTCGTCATCGGTCTCGCCTGGATCGTCGTCTTCTACGTCACCGACGGTTCACTGCCGATCGACTCCCTGGGCAACTGGAACATCGTGGTGGGCTTCGGTTTCATCGCCGCCGGATTCGGTGTCTCCACGCAGTGGAAGTAGTCCGCGACCCGCGCGGAACAGCTCTCCCCAGGGCTATCCACTGAGTTATCCACAGGCGCTGTCCACACGGTGGGGAAAAGAAAGACGATCTGTGGATAACCCCCTGGGCATTGACGCCGGTGTGACGGAAGTACCGGCACCCGAAAACACGTTCGCCCCCTGCCTGACCTGCGGAAACACGGGTCAGTGACAGGGGGCACACCTGTTCCCGCACACTGTGCACAAGATCCGCCACCGACTGTGGACAACTGGCGCTCAGGTGAGCTGGGCGGTCCTCAACAGGGTCAGTCCGACGACGACCACCAGGACCAGCGCACAGGTGCCGTACTGCACCAGCGTCCGCCGCTCGCGCGGGGCGTGGAGCATGGCGAAGCCGATCGCGGCGCCGGCGACCAGACCGCCGACGTGGGCCTCCCAGGCGATGTCGGCCCAGGTGAAGGTGAAGACCAGGTTGATCGCCAGCAGGATGACGACCGGGCGCATGTCCGCGTTGAGACGGCGGACCAGTGCGGCGGTGGCACCGAAGAGCCCGAAGATCGCGCCGGAGGCACCGAGCGACGGCTGGTTCGGCTCGGCGATCAGGTAGGTCAGGGCGCTGCCCGCCAGTCCGGAGCAGAAGTAGAGGGCGAGGTAGCGGGCCCGCCCCAGGGCGCCTTCGAGGGGGCCGCCCAGCCACCAGAGGCTGAGCATGTTGAACAGGATGTGCATAGAGCTGCCGTGCAGGAACATCGCGGTCAGCAGCCGGTACCACTGGCCCTCGGCGACGCCCTCCACCGGGCCCGGGAACGTGATGTAGGCCCGTCCGAGCATCTCGAACTGCTGGGTGAAGCGATCGCCGACGGAGAGCTGGACCAGGAAGAGGGCCAGATTGACGCCGATGAGGATCTTGGTGAGAAGGCGCGGGTCGGCGGCGATGGTGCCGCCGGCCAGGGTGCGCGGCCGGGACGCGGCCGGCGCCGGTCCACCGCCGGTGCGCCCGCTCGCGCAGTCCGGGCAGTGGAAGCCGACCGAGGCGTTGACCATGCAGTCCGTGCAGATGGGGCGTTCGCAGCGGGTGCAGCGGATGCCCGTCTCGCGGTCCGGGTGGCGGTAGCAGCCCGGCAGGCTCCGCGCTTCCGGTGGGCCGGCTGCCGCGTGGTCCATGGCTTCCCCTCGGTCGTCCTGCGAGCGGTGTCCCGTCGCTGCCCTGTCGCTGTGCGGCAACGCACCGCCCCGCCCATCTTTACGGATGAGCGGGGCGTTTGGTTCCTTCCGGCCGGGCCGGTCAGCCCTCGCGGGTCTCGATCACGACCGACTCGATGACCACGTCGTTGACGGGTCGGTCGGTGCGGGGGTTGGTCGGGGTGGCGGCGATCGCGTCGACGACCTTCTGGCTCGCCGCGTCGGCCACCTCACCGAAGATCGTGTGCTTGCGGTTCAGCCACGTCGTGGGGGCGACGGTGACGAAGAACTGCGAGCCGTTGGTGCCCGGGCCCGCGTTGGCCATGGCCAGCAGGTAGGGCCTGTCGAAGGCGAGGTCGGGGTGGAACTCGTCCTCGAACTGGTAGCCGGGGCCGCCGGTGCCGTTGCCCAGCGGGTCGCCGCCCTGGATCATGAAGCCGCTGATCACCCGGTGGAAGACCGTGCCGTCGTAGAGCCGGTTCGTGGACTTCTCACCGGTCTCGGGGTTGGTCCACTCCCGCTCGCCCTGGGCGAGCTCGACGAAGTTCCTGACCGTCTTCGGGGCGTGGTTCGGCAGGAGCCGGACCTGGATGTCGCCCTGGTTGGTCTTCAGGGTGGCGTAGAGCTGCTCGGCCACGATGTGCCTTCCGTCGTCTTGTCGTGCGCCCCGATCCTCGCACGGCGACGGCCGTGGACGCCGTCGGGCGGGTGGTTCCTGCTCCGATTCGGCGATACCGGTTGCGGGAACCCGGGCGGGCACTCCGGCGAGTGTTCCCGGGTCGCGCGCGCGGGGCGCCGATTCGTGGCATTGTCGTCGGCAGGCTCATGTTGCCCGGTATTCATCCGTTATTGAGGTTGATCGACGCTTGTCGGCAACTTCATCACCACGCGCTCCGGACGTCACGAAGACACCGCCCGTGACCCGGATGCCCGCCCTCACATGCCCGGCGGTGCGGGCGCAGGCATGATCCGTAAAAGGGTGGAAAGTCGAATTACCGTACGCCACCGAGGAGGAGGAACCCGTGACCCGCATCGACAGCGTGCGCGCCGCGACCGGTTCGGCGAAGGACAGCGTGCTGCACGCCGCGGAAGTGGTGGCGCCCTACGCCGACACGGCCAAGGACAGGGCCGCCCACTACGCACAGGAGGCGCGCGTACGGCTGGCGCCCAAGGTGTCGCAGGCCGCGTGCCAGGCGCGACTTCAGTACGGCACGCATGTCGCGCCGCGGCTGGAGCAGGCCCGCACGCATGTGCCGCCGAAGGTGGACGCGGCCGCGCAGGAAGCCGCCGTCCGTACGCGTCTCGCCGCCCGGCAGGCGGCGGACTATTCCAGGCCCAGGATCGAGCAGGCGGTGGCCGCGGCCGGGCCCGTCCGGGACGAGGCCGCCGCGCGGGGTGCCGCCGCGCTCGCCGCGCTGCGGGGCCAGGTGACGGCCAAGGAGATCCAGAAGCTGACGCGCAAGCACCAGCGCCGCGCTCGGGCCGGCCGCGTCGCCAAGGTCCTGGCGGTGGTGGGGGTCGTCGCCGGCGGCGCCTTCGCCGCGTGGAAGTGGTGGGACAAGCAGGCCAACCCCGACTGGCTGGTGGAGCCGCCGGAGGCGACCGAGGTCGCCGAGTCGGGACGGCTGACCTCCGTGGACGGCACCGGTGACACCGTCCTCGACCCCGAGGTCCAGGCCAAGCAGGCGCAGGACGAGGCGGAGGAGGGCGGGGAGACCCGCTGACGTTCGCCGGACGGTCCCGGCGCGGACCGACATCGCCGCGGGGCGGGGAACTTCATGGTCTCCCGCCCCGCGGCGATGTTTCACGTGAAACGGCGACTCAGCGGCCGTAGCGGCGTTCCCTCAGGGAGTAGGAACGCAGGGCCCGCAGGAAGTCGATCTCGCGGAAGTCCGGCCAGTAGGTCTCGCAGAAGTGGACCTCCGCGTAGGCGGACTGCCAGAGCAGGAAGCCGGAGAGGCGCTGCTCGCCGGAGGTGCGGATGATGAGGTCGGACTCGGACCGCGTCTTGGAGTACAGGTGCTTGGAGATGTGCTCCATGGTGAAGGTCTCGATGAACTCGTCGATGTCCCCGCCCTGGGCGCTGTGCTCCGTGAGCGCGGACCGTACGGCGTCGACGATCTCCCGGCGGCCGCCGTACCCCACGGCGACGTCGACCTTGGTGCCGCCCTTGCGGCCCTGGGTGGCGGCGGTGGCGGTCTTGAGGCGGCTCGCGGACTCAGCGGGCAGCAGGTCCAGGGCACCGACCGCCTCGACGGGCCAGGGGTTGCCGGGTGCGGCCAGCCGCTCGACGACCTCGGCGATGATGTCGATGAGCGGGGTCAGCTGCTCCTCGGGCCGGTGCAGGTTGTCGTCGGAGAGCATGAACAGAGTGACGTGCTCGATCTGCGCGGAGTCGCACCAGCGCAGGAAGTCCAGCACCTTCGCGGCGCCGGCGCGGTAGCCCTCGCGCGGGTCGTCGATGCCCGACATCTTGGCCCAGCGGCGGTTGCCGTCGAGCATGATGCCGATGTGCTGGGGGCGTGGGCGGCCCTCCAGCTCTCTGACCAGCCGCTTCATATAGAGCGCGTCGAGAGCGGCCCGTACCTTCGCCCGCATGGTCTACCCCTTCCACCTCGTCGGCAGCGACCGGACAGCTGCGACGGCGATGAGCCACGTGGCACCGCCCCGCAGGGGTGTGGCGCTGGTGCCCTGTGGGGTGACGATATCAAGAGCAGACAGCGCCCCCGGGTGCTCGGCGGGGCGCCGGGAGGTCGGTGCGGGTTTCCGGACCGCGTCCGTTCCGCGCACGGGCCCCGGCGGGGCCGGTCGACCAACTGCGGTACCCGGCAAGGAGGTTGCCGACCTGCGCCGCGCCGGGGCGACGGCGCGTGCGGGCGGGTGTCCCCCGTCACTGCCCGAAGTCGTACCGTCACGGGCGGCGGCCGGTTATCTTCCCTTGGTGGCGAGCCCTACCAGGGCTTTTGCGTGACATGAGCCAGGGGGAGCTCGTATGACGACGACCGCGCCGCACACGGTGCGCTGCAACATTCTCGGGACACTGGAGATCTGGGCCGACCGGCACCGGATACGGCTCGGGGGGCCCATCCAGGAACGCGTTCTGGTCACTCTGCTGCTGGAGCCCGGGCGGGTGGTGCCGGTCACCCGGCTCGTCCAGACCGTCTGGGACGACGATCCGCCGGCGACGGCCGTCCACCAGATCCGCAAGGCCGTCGCCGATCTGCGCCGCCGCATCCCGGAGGGGGCCTCCCTGGTCGTCACCGACGGCCCCGGTTACCGCGCCGTCGTGGACGACGACCAGCTCGACCTGAGCCGCTTCCACCGGCTGACCGCCCAGGCCCGGCGGGACGTCGCCGCCGGTCTGACGGACCAGGCGGCCGACCGGCTGTGCGAGGCGCTCGCCCTGTGGCGGGGCTCCGTCATGGCGGGACGCGGGGGCACGGCGCTCACGGCGGCGGCCACCGCCCTGGACGAGCGGCGGCTGACCGCGACCGAGCAGCTCTACCAACTGCGGCTGGACCGGGGCGAGGCCGGTGAACTCATCGGCGACCTGCGCGCCCTGGTCGCGGAGCACCCGCTCTGCGAGAACCTGCGGGGCCAGCTGATGCTCGCCCTGTACCGCTCCGGGCGGGCCGCGGAGGCGCTGGAGGAGTACGGCAGGGCCCGCGCCCTGCTCGTCGAGGAGCTGGGCATGGACCCGGGGCCGCGCCTGACCAGGCTGTACGAGGCGATCCTGCGCGACGCCGAGGAGCTGGCCGCCCCCGAGCAGCCCGCCGCCCCGGCGCCCGCGCCGCCCGCCGCGCCGCAGCCGCCGGCGCCGCTGTCCCCGTCCACGCTCCCGTACGACCTGACCGACTTCACCGGTCGGGAGCGGGAGCTGGGGCAACTGCTCGCGGGCGCGCAACGGCCCTCGGACGGGACCCGGATCGTGGCCCTGGACGGCATGGGCGGCAGCGGCAAGACCTCCCTGGCGGTGCGGGCCTCGCACCAGCTGGCGGAGGCGTATCCGGACGGGCGGCTCTTCATCAACCTGCGCGGCTACTCGCCGGTCGAGAAGCCCGTGCAGCCGTCCGCCGCGCTCGGCGCGCTGCTGCGCACACTGGGCGTGCCGGACCAGCGCGTGCCGGAGGACGAGTCCGGCCGCACCGCCCTGTGGCGGGCCACCCTGGCCGAGCGGCGGGTCCTGCTCCTGCTCGACAACGCGCTCGACGCCGCGCAGGTGCTGCCGCTGCTGCCGGCCTCACCGGGGTGCCTGGTCATCGTCACCAGCCGGGCCCGGCTGGTGGAGCTGGACGGCGCGGAGTGGATCCACATCGGGGTGATGCGGCCGGAGGACAGCACGACGCTGCTCGCGGAGACGCTGGGCGACGAGCGGGCGGCGGCCGAGCCGGAGGCCGTCGCCGAACTGGCCGAGCTGTGCGGGCAACTGCCGCTGGCGCTGCGGATCGCCAGCGCCCGGCTGTGCAACCGCTCCCGCTGGACCGTGCAGTACCTGGTGGACCGGCTGCGGGACGAGCGGCGGCGGCTGGGCGAGCTGAGCGCCGGGGACCGGAGCGTGGCGGCCACGATCCAGCTGTCGTACCAGATGATGGAGGAGCGGCACCGCACGGCGTTCCGGCTGATCGGGCTGCACCCGGGCACGGACGTGGACGTGCAGTCGGTGGCCGCCCTCCTGGGCACGGACCGGTGGGACGCGGAGGACATCCTGGAGCGGCTGCTCGACGTGCACCTGGTGCAGCAGCAGAAGATGGGGCGCTACGGCCTGCACGACCTGGTGCGCAGCTTCGCGCAGACGCTGCGCACGGAGGGCACCGCCGAGGCCGACCGGGCCGCGGTCGAGCGGGTCGTCGACTACTACGTCGCCGCCTCCGAGCAGGCCTGCACCGTGCTGTTCCCGGGCCGGGCCCGGCACGCCCCGGGGCTGCCGCCGACGACGGCCGAGCTGCCCGCGCCGAAGGACGCGGCCGAGGCACGGGCGTGGTTCGCGCGGGAGCACCGGGCGCTGCTGTCGGCGGTGGGGCTCTGCCACGAGCGGGGACTGGACCGGCAGACCGGGTTCCTGGCCCGCAATGTCCTCTTCCATCTGCATCTGCGCAGCTACTTCGAGGAGTACGAGACGGTCGCCCGGTACGCGGTGGAGTCCGCGCGGCGGCTGGGCGAGCCGTGGGCGCTGCGGGCCGGGCTGTCCAATCTGGTGTCCTCGCACTGGAAGACCGGCCGCTTCCGGGACGGTCTGGCGGCGGCCGAGGAGGCGCTGGGGCTCGCGCGTTCCTGCGGCGACCGGCACGGGGAGGCCGTCAGCCTCGACCAGCTGGGGCTGCTGCACAGCAGCCTCGGTCATCTGGCCGAGGGGCGGGACCACCTGATCCGCAGCATCGCCCTGCACGAGAACGCGATGCGCAAGGAGATGGCGCTGTGCAATCTGAGCACCGTGTACGCGTGGCTCGGGCAGTACGAGAAGGCGGCCGAGGTGGCCGAGGAGGCCATTTCCCTGCACCGCTCGGACGGTGATCCGGCCGTGCACGTCATGGCCCTCAACGACCTGGCCGTCGCCCACCTCGGGCTGGGCGCGCCCGAGGCGGCCGCCCGCTGTGTGGAGCGGGCGCTCGACCGCGGTGACGAGTCGGCGCTGCCCGAGGAGATCGCGCTGTCGCTGGCGCTGGCCGCCGACGCCGGGCAGCGTCTGGGCCGGGCCACGCCCGCGTACGAGGAGCGGGCCCTGGCCCTGGTGCGGACCCGGGGCACGACGCTGCGGCGCTGCCAGATCGAGAACATCGTCGGCCGGCTGCACCGCCATCGAGGCGCGTACGCGCAGGCCCTGGCCCTGCACGAGCACGCCGCGCACTGGGCGGAGGCCATCGAGTACCGGGTGGAACTGGCGCGGGCCTTCGACGGCATGGCCAGGACCATGAAGGCGCTCGGTGACGCGGCCGGGGCGGCGCGTCACCGTGAGCGGGCGGACCTGCTGTTCGACGAGATGGGGATGCCGGAGCCGGCGCGTTAGTCGATCGGCGCGACGGGGGCCGGGGCGTCCGGACCGTTGTGGTTGGTGGCCTGGACCGTGCGCGGCGCGGAGCCGTCGCGGACGTCCTGGTGGGCCTGGCCCTGGGCGAGTATGACGGCGAAAAGCGCCGCGCCGATGGCGATGAGGGCGGCCGGCTTGCTGCGCATGTGCGTGACTCCCTGTGGCGGCTGACGTGCGAGGTCGCGTCCCCGGCGGGCTCCGTTCCCGGCCCCGTCGGCGACATGACCATGGTGGCGAGCGCCGCTCCCGAACCGATACCGAGCGGATACCGCCCGAACACGCTGCGTGTCCGCCCCGGTCCCGGCCGCGCTCCCCGACCCGCCGGTCAGGTGATGACGATCTCCCGCTCGAAGCGCCGGCCGACCGCCCGCAGGCGTTCCTCGCACACCGCGCGGGTGTCCCCGGTCAGCACGGCGGCGGCCAGGAAGTCGGAGGAGATCTCGGCGGGACCGAGGCGCTGGCCGGGCCGCGCGAAGACCCCGTAGAACTCCACGTACGGCTCGCTCGGGGGCCGCGGTACGGCGCGGACCTCGCCCGGCCGCTTCATGATCAGGGCCTGGCCGGCCATGCGCAGCGGGCGGAGCAGCGCGCCGGGCGGGAGCCCGTCCAGGGCGGGCAGCGGCAGCCCGGCCTCGGCGCGGGCCGCGTACTCCACGGGGTGGACCTCGTACACGGCCTTCAGTACGTCGCGGATGCGGCCGCCGGGGGGCCGGCAGGCGATCTCGCACAGGACCAGCCGGTCGTCCGGGGTGTGGAAGATCTCGGCGTGGAAGGCGGTGTCGGCGGGTGCGCCGAGCACGCGCAGCAGTCGGTCGGTCAGGGCGACGAGCCGCGTGGCGACCGGGTCGTCCGGGTCGAGGGTCAGGTCGATGCGGGCGCCCCGGTCGGTCCGGTAGGACGCGAGGTCGTACTGGTACTGCGAGGGGCAGGACAGCACCGTGCGCCCGCCCGCGACCAGGCCGTCCACATGGCACATCCGGCCCGGCACGTACGCCTCCAGGAGCACGTCCTCGCGCGGTGCCGCGCCGGCCGGGAACTCCCGCCGGAGGTGGTCGGCCAGTTCCTCCTCGGTGCGCACGATGCGCAGGCCGATCGAGCCGAAGCCGTCACGGGCCTTGAAGACCAGGGGCAGGCCGTGGAGGCGGGCGAAGGCGCGGACGTCGTCCGCGGTGCCGGGCACGGTGTGCGCGGCCACCTCGATGCCGGCCTCGGCGGCCAGGCGCTTCATCAGCACCTTGTCGCGGAAGGGCAGCACGTCCTCGCGGCGCGGCCCCGGCAGGCCCAGCCGCTCGCGCAGCAGGGCGGCGCGCAGCAGCTCGGCCTCGTGGTGGGCGATGACCCGGGTGACCCCGTGCCGCCGGGCGAGGGCGAGGGCGCGGCGGGTGATGTCCTCGTCGTCGTCGAAGCTGTCGACGATCTCCAGGTGCCGGTAGCCGCCGTGTCCTTCCGGCACCTGTTCGCCGCCGCGTTCGACGCAGTCCCGGGCGGCGATCATCACGACGCCGCCGTCGTGGTCGGCGAGCCAGCGGTCGTAGGGGAAGGGGTCGAGCGGGAACCGGTGCAGTACGAGGACGCTCACGCGTCACCTCCGGGGTGCTGGGGGCGTGCGGGGCCCGTCGGGGCGGGCGGGGTGCGGGGGCGGGGCGGGTCGCCGTCGGGCGCGGGGGCGGGGTGCGGGGGCGGGGCGGGTCGCCGTCGGGCGCGGGGGCGGCCGGTTCTCAGGGGACCGCCGCCGGGGACCGCCGGGGCGGGAGGCGGTGGGCGATGGTGGCCGTGCGCCAGGGCTCCGGGCGGGTGACCCGCTCTCCGGCGAGCGCGCGGAACAGCCAGGTCTCCGGGTCGAAACCGGCCGCCGCCCGCAGGAGTTCGCCGCCGTGGCGGCCGGTGCCGGTGCCGGACCCCACGATGCGGGGCCCGTCCGCGCCGAGCACCAGCGTGACGTGGGCGAGGCCGCACTGGAAGTCGGCCAGGTCGAGCAGCGCGCCGGCGGCCGAACGGAGTTCGGCGACCTGCCGGTTGCCCACGGGCGCCGGGCAGACCTCGGTGACGAGGGCGCCGGCGGACCGGCGGTTGGTGACGGCGAGCATGTGGTGGAGGCCGTCGACCGTGAGGGCGTACACGACGAAGAGCGGGCCCTCGACGAACTCCTCGACCAGGAAGGGACCGTCCCCGTCGCGGGTGGCGGCCCGCCACTCCGTCAGGTCGCCGGGTTCCGACAGCAGGGCGGTGCGGCCGTCCGGGGAGCCGCAGTGCCGTACGACCGCCGGGAGTCCCGTCTCCCGTACGGCTTCGGCGGCCTGGGCGGCCGACGCCGTCTCCCTGCTGCGGGCGGCGAACCGGCCGTCCTCCCGCAGCAGCCGGCGCAGCGCGACCGGGTCCGTCAGCCGCCGCACGGACCGCGCGCTGGTCAGGGCGAGTCCGGTCGCGTCGGCGTCCTCCAGCGCCGCCAGCCGGGCCCGGCCGTCCCCGGTGTGCAGGACCCGGCCGATGCGGTGGCGGTGGGTCAGGCTCCGCACCTCGGCGGCGGGGTCGGCCGGGTGGCCGGAGGCGGAGTCCGGCAGCCGCCAGACACGGAATCCGGCGGCCCGGGCCTTGGCCGCCGTCTCGGCTCGGGCGCCGACGAGGAGCAGCCGCCGGGAGTCACCGGGACGTTGCATGGGAGCGCCCGTCTGTGAGGTGGGGAGGGTGGGAAAGTCGAGGGTCCTTATCGGGTGCCGGCGGGCCGGTCGGCCGGTTCGTCCGCGAGGACGCCGCCGGTGGCCCAGTGGCCGCGTGGCACGTCCCGCACGAGGACGGTGACGGCCTCCCGCGGGCAGCCGGCGACGCGGGCGGTGGTCCGGGTCAGTTCGGCCACCAGCTCGGCGCGGGCGGCGCGGTCGTTGCCCTGCCACCAGTCGACGGTGATCACCGGCATGGCGTTTCTCCTTGTTCCACGGGGGCGGACGGTGGTGCGGGGGCGGGGGAGCCCCACTCGCTGAGGTAGCGCTCGCCGGTGTCGGGCAGCACCGTCACGAGGGTCTTCCCGGCGTACTCGGGCTTGGCGGCCAGCTCCGCGCAGGCGTGCACGGCGGCGCCGGAGGACACCCCGGCGAGGACGCCCTGGCGGCGCGCGAGGGCGCGGGCCGCCGCCATCGCGTCCTCGTCGGAGACGGTGACGATCCGGTCGATGAGCGACACGTCGGTGGCGGCGGCGACGAAACCGCCGTTGAGGCCGGGGATGCGGTGCTGTCCGGCCGTGCCGCGCGAGAGCACCGGCGAGTTCTCCGGCTCCACGGCGACGATCCGCACCGCGGGGTCGCGTTCCTTGAGGTACCGGGCGATGCCGGTCAGCGTGCCGCCGGTGCCGACGCCGCAGACCAGGACGTCGATCTCGCCCGCGGTGGCCGCCCAGATCTCCGGGCCGGTGGACGCGTAGTGGGCCCGCACGTTGTCCGGGTTCTCGTGCTGGCGGCAGAACCAGGAGCCGGGGGTGGCCGCGTGGATCTCCTCGGCCCTGGCGATCGCGCCGGGGTAGCCCGCGTCCCGCGGCGTGCGCACCACCTCGGCGCCGAGCGCGCCGAGCAGGGCGATCCGCTCGGCGGTGGCGCTGTCGGGCAGCACGATCACACAGCGGTAGCCGCGCGCGGCGGACAGCGCGGCCAGCGCGATGCCGGTGTTGCCGGAGGTCGCCTCGACGACCGTCCCGCCGGGCGGCAGCTCCCCGCGCTCCTCGGCGGCACGCAGCATGAACAGGGCCGCCCGGTCCTTGATGCTGGAGAGCGGATTGGCCGACTCCAGCTTCGCCAGCACCCGTACGTCGTCGGGGACACCGGCCGGCCGCAGCCGCACCAGCGGCGTCGAGCCGACCAGATCGTCGATGCCGTCCGCGACGGCCGGGCGCCCGGCGGGCACGGTCCGCGTGGCGCTCACCGGTCCCCCTCCATCCGCACGGTCAGCCGGGTGGCGACCAGCTCCTCGCAGAGCAGGACCGCCTTGGCGGTGTCCTCGGCGGTCACGGCGACCATCCCGAGGCGGTCCCAGTTGTCCCGCGCCGCCCGGACCACGGAGCCCTTGCGCGCCGCGATGTCCACGACCAGCACGTCGGGGTGGGCGCGCAGTTCGGCGACGCCCGTGACCTCGGCGACGGTGCCGGGCCGGCCGGTGACGCCGCGCGCGCAACCGGCGGCGCGGGCCTCGGGCCGCCCGTCGAGCGGGTCGACGAGCCCGAACGGCCAGGCGATCGCGTACCGCGTGAGGTCGATGCCGTACGCGGCCTCGACGAGGGTCTGGATGTGGCCGCCGCCGTTGCGGTTGTGGCCCTCGATGACGAGCGGCCCGCGCGGGGAGAGCCGTATCTCGGTGTGGCCGGGCCCGTCCTGGACGCCCATCGCGTCGAGGAACGCGGCGACGGCCTCCTCGACGGCCCGCTCGTCGTCCGGGTCGAGCCGGGCCGGCAGGGCGTGGCCGAGTTCGGCGAAGTGCGTCTCGTCGACCAGTTTCTCGGTGATGGCGACGACGACGTGGCGGCCGGCGAAGCTGAAGGTCTCGACGCTGAACTCGGGGCCCGGGATGTACTCCTCGATGAGGTAGTCGTGGACCTCGTAGAGCGTGGTGCCCCGGTCGACGCCCGCGTCGCGCACGGCGCCCACCCGCTCCCACACCGCGTCCACGTCCTCGGGCCCGGACACCTTGAAGATCCCGAAGCCCGCCGTGAGGTCGACCGGCTTGACCACGAAGGGGTAGCCGTGCGCGCGGCCGAAGGCGGCGAGGCTGTCCCGGCCGGTCAGCGGCTCGGCGCCGATGGCGAACCGCGGCGCGACCGCCGCCAGGTGACGGCGCATCGCCAGCTTGTCCCGCAGCAGCCGGGCCGTCTCGTACCCGGTGCCGCCGAGGCCGAACAGGTCGTTGACCCGTCCGGCGATCTCCAGACCCGGTTCGGTCAGCGAGATCGCGGCGCTGAAGTTCCACAGCTGGTGGGCGGCCCTGGCCAGCGGCTCCACGACCGTCCAGTCGGTGAAGTCGGCGATGAAGGTGACGTCGGCGAGACGGACCTGCTCGGGGTCGAACTTGTCCTTGTGCTGGATGAGGATCACGTTCAGGCCGAGGTCCCTGGCGATGCGCAGGGGTTCGGTGAGGTGGCCGAGGACCAGCAGCGTCCGCTCGGGCACCATCGGCCGGTCGGGCTCCTTGTGCACGGCGTTGACCAGCTCCGACCGGCGCGTCACCCGCAGGAGGGCCTGGGCCTCGCGGGCCCGCCGCCGGGCCTGGTCCGCGTCGGCGCCCGTGACGACGACGAAGCCGTGCCTGCTGCCGGAGTGCACCGTGACGGGGAGTTCGTCGCCGGGACCGAACGGGAAGTGCAGGTCGTGGACGTGGTCCAGCTCCTCGACGGCGTCCAGTCCCTCGACCCGCTCGACCGTCCCCGGCTCCAGCTGGAAGAAGGAGATCGCGCCGGTCCGCCCGGCGGGGCGGGGTGCGCAGGGCCGGCCGGCCAGGGCCTCGAAGACGGCCGCCTCGATGTCGTAGCCGGTGGCGAGGCGGATCAGGTGGGGGATGCGGTCGCCGCCCAGCCGGGCCTGGGACTCGACGACGCGGGGTCCGTCGGCGGTGAGGATGATCTCGGTGTGGGCCGGTCCGAAGCGGTGCCCGGCGGCGTCCAGGAGCGAGGTGACCAGCTCTGCGGCCGCGCGGGCCGTCTCCGCCGGCAGCGGCGCCGGGAAGAGCTGCCCGGTCTCCACGAACAGCGGTCCCTCGGTGACCTGCTTCTCGGTGATGCCGACCACGTGGTGGACGCCGTCGGCGCTGAGCGTCTCCACGCTGAACTCCGGACCGGACAGGAACTCCTCGACGATCACCGGACCGTCGTAGCCGAAGGCGGCCAGCTCCCGCCGCCACTGCTCCAGCTCCCGCGGGCCGGACAGCCGGCGCACGCCCGCGCTGCCCTGGAGCCGGGTCGGCTTGGCGACGGCCGGGTAACCGAAGCCGTCGAGGATGCCGGGCACCTCGTCCGGGTGTCCGGCGACGGCGGTGCGGACCGGGGAGAGCCCGTGCTCGGCGAGCAGGCGGCGCATGGCCGCCTTGTCGTTGAGCGCGCGCACGGCGTCGGGCGGGTTGAGGGCGAGCCCGAGGGCGTGCGCCTCCTCGGCGGCGGGCAGCATCGTGGACTCGCGGCCCAGGTGCAGCACGTGCGCCACGTCGTGGGCGAGGGCGGTCTCGCGGACCAGGGCGCGCAGGGCGGCCTCGTCGTCGAAGTCGGTCAGGAGCAGCTCGGCGGAGTGCCGGGCCACGTCCCGCAGGTAGTCCTCCGACTGGAGCGCCGGGTCCCAGACGGACCACACCTCGAATCCCGCGGCGACGGCCTTCTCCACCAGCTGCCGGTAGGGCTGGACCATGAGGATCCGGCGGTTCTCGGTCACTGTGCGTTGTCCTTTTCCGGGAGTTCGGGGATCGCGGCGGCCGCGGCCCGGGCGTCCTGGGCCCGGAACAGCGACCGGTAGAGCACGATGGCGCCGGCACCGAAGACGCCGAAGAGGCCGGCCATCCCCCAGTCGGGGACGACGGCGCTGACCGTCACGCACAGCGAGCCGACCAGCAGTCCGAGGCGGACCTGGAGGCCGTACGCCGCCATGTACTTGGTGCGCGACTCGTCGGGCACCGAGTTGGCCAGCAGGGTCTGCTTGACCGGGGCGCTCATCAGCTCGCCCGCCGTCACCACGAAGGTCGCGGCGATCAGCGTCCAGGCGTCGCCGCTGACCGCCCAGACCATGTAGCCCGCCGTGAACACGGCGACGCCGGTCACCAGGCGCCGCCGCTCGTCGGTCCTGCCCAGCAGCCGCCCCACCCACAGGGCGCAGCAGACGATCAGCAGGGTGTTGACGGCCCGCATGATGCCGAGCATGTTCACGCCGTTGACGTCCACCCGCCAGGAGCCGACGTGGAACAGCTCCTGCGGCGTGAAGTCCTCGCCGAGCCGCACCGCGATGGACGACGAGATCTGCACCTCCACGGAGCGGACCAGCAGCGCGGCCAGGGCCAGGCGCAGGAAGAGCCGGTCGCGTACGACCGAGACGTAGCCGGTCAGAGCGGACTTCACGCCCCGGGGGTGGGCGACGCCGCCGGCGGGCGCCGTCTCCGAGACGCCGAACCAGGTCACCGCGGTGACCGCGCACAGCATCACGGCGGCGGCGGTCAGGAGGTGGAAGAAGTAGCCGTGGTAGAGGAAGCCGCCGACGAGCGAACCGAGCATGAAGGCGACGTTGGTGCACCAGTAGTTGATGGTGTAGACGCCGGTGCGGGTCTCGGGGGTGGTGAGGTCGACCAGCATGGCGTCGTTCGCGGGCAGCGCCACGCCCGCGCAGGAGGCGGCGGCCAGGTACAGGACGTACATGACGACGCCGTCGCCGTTCCCCACGGGGGAGGCGACGAGGGCGAGGCCCGCGTAGGACAGGCCCGCGCCCAGCTCGCCGGCGAGCAGGACGGGGCGGCGGCCGTAGGTGTCGGAGAGGTGACCGCCGACGAGGTTGCAGGTGATGGCCGCGGCGGAGACGGCCAGGGTCATCAGACCGGCCGTGGCGACGCCGTACAGCTTCGCGAAGTGGATCACCATCAGCGGGACCAGCATGATGTCGAAGAACCGCTGGACGAACGCGATGACGATGCGCAGCCGCAGCGTGCGGTGCAGCTCCCTGAACCTCACCGCTCGGCCTCCTCGTCCGCCGCGTCGGGCCACCAGCTCAGGTAGCGCTCGCCGGTGTCGGGGAAGACGGCCACGACGGTGGCGCCCGCGAGGTCGTGCCGGCGGGCCAGCACGGCGCAGGCGTGGGCGGCGGCGCCGGAGGAGACGCCGACCAGCAGTCCGCTGCGGGCGGCGATGTCCCGGGTGGCGGCCGCGGCGTCCGCGTCGTCGACGGCGACGACCTCGTCGATCAGGGCGGTGTCGGTGACGGGGCTGATGAAGCCGCCGTTGAGACCGGGGATGCGGTGCGGGCCGGGCTCGCCGCCGGACAGCAGTGCCGAACCGGACGGCTCCACGGCGACGATCCGGAGGTCCGGGTTGTGTTCCCGCAGGTGGTGGCCGATGCCGGTGAGGGTGCCGCCGGTCCCGACCGAGCAGACCAGGACGTCGACGCGGCCGCCGGTGTCCCGCCAGATCTCGGGGCCGGTCGTCGTGCGGTGGGCGCGGACGTTGTCGGCGTTGGTGTGCTGGCTCGCGTACCAGGCGCCCGGCGTCCGGGCGGCCAGCCGCTCGGCGTGCTCGACGCAGCCCGCGAAGCCGAGGGTGTGGTCGGTGAACTCGACGCGGGCGCCCAGCAGGCGCAGGGTGGCGACCCGTTCCCGGGTGGCGTTGTCCGGCAGCACGATCACACAGCGGTAACCGCGCGCGGCGGACAGCGCGGCCAGCGCGATGCCGGTGTTGCCGGACGTGGACTCGACGACCGTCCCGCCCGGCCCCAGCTCCCCGCGCTCCTCGGCGGCCCGCAGCATGAACAGGGCCGCCCGGTCCTTGATGCTGGAGAGCGGATTGGCCGACTCCAGCTTCGCCAGCACCCGTACGTCGTCGGGGACACCGGCCGGCCGCAACCGCACCAGCGGCGTCGAGCCGACCAGCCCTTCGATGCCGTCCGCGATGTTCTCGGCCGGGCCGGCGGCGGGGCTGTCGGTGGAGCGGTCGGTGGCGTTCTCGGCGATGGCCGCGGTCACGGTGTCGTCCTCGGGGTCGGGGCATGGGGCGGTACGGAGGGGGTGCGCCGGGGCGCGGTGGGACGTCCGGGCGCCCTCGGGAGCCGGGGCGCGGCGCCGCTCGGCACCGGCACGGGAGCCGGTCCGGACGTGGCCGGTCCGGACGGGGCCGGTCCGGGTGCCGGTCCGGACGGAGCCGGCACGGGTGCCGGTCCGGGCGGGGCATCGCCCGGGGGACGGCGCCCGCTCACCACGACCCCGCCGAGGCCGTGGCCGCGAACAGGTCCTCGTCGAGGAGCGGGGGGCTGCCCGCCGGACGCACCCGCGCGGTGGGCGCCAGGACCTTCGCGTACGCGGGCACGTCCCTGACCACCAGGGCCTGGGCGCCGACGACCGCGTGGTCGGCGACGGTCACCGGGCCGAGCACGGTGGCGCCCGTGCCGAGGACGACGCCGTCGCCCACCCGGGGGTGCCTGCGCTCCCCCGCGGGGCGCCGTACGTCGGTCCACCAGCCGACGGCGCCGAGGGTCACCTGGTGGTAGATCGTCACGTCGGCACCGACCTGCGCGGTCTCGCCGATGACCACGGCCGCACCGTGGTCGATGAAGACCCGGCGGCCCAGTTCGGCGCCGGGGTGGATCTCGACCCCGGTGGCGCGCCGGGCGGCGCGGGCGAGCAGACGGGCCGTCAGACGCCGGCCGCGACGGTGCAGCCGGTGCGCGACGCGGTGCGTCCACAGGGCGGGCAGCGCCGGGTGCAGCAGCGCTTCGCGGCGGTTGCGGACGGACGGGTCACGCTCGACGACCACACCGAGGTCCTCGCGCATCGTGCGCAGGAGGCCCGGCTGTTCTCGTTCCGGCATGAGGGCTCCGTAGTCGTTGCGGGGGCGAGGGCTGGTCGGTGGGCGAGTGCGGATCGGTGCGCGGGCGGGTCGGTGCGCGGACGCGTCGGTGCGCGGGCGGCGGCTCAGGCGGGCACGTCGACCGGCTGCCGCACCGCGGCGAAGACCGCGTCGAGCAGGCCGCCGAGCGCCCCGACGGCGGCCGGATCGGTGAACTCCCCGTCGGTCACGGGCAGCTCGCCCGCCCGGCCGAGCGCGACCGGCTCGTGGTCCACCACGAGGGCTCCGCAGCGGCTCAGCACACCCCGCAGCGCGGGCTGCGCGTCCACCCCGCCGCGCGCGCCGGGCGAGGCGCTGAGCAGGGCGACGACCCTGCCGGTGAGCGGGCTGGCGCCACCGGGCCGCGACAGCCAGTCCAGGGCGTTCTTCAGGGCGCCGGACATCTCGCCGTTGTACGAGGGGGTGCTGACGATCAGCGCGTCCGCGCCGCGCACCAGCTCCTTGGCCTCCCGTACGGCGGCCGAGCCGTCGCACCGCTCGACGTCACCGTCGTACAGCGGCAGCAGCCCCACGGAGAGCATCGCCACCTCGTGCGGCCCGTCGGGGCCGGCGGGCCGCTCCCGCACCAGGCGTCGCACGGTGCGCAGGGCGGTGGTGTTCAGGGAGTCCCGGCGCAGACTCCCCGATACGAGAACGATCTTGGTCACGGCGGCTCATCCTCTGCGGGTCTCGACTGCCGCCAGCGTGACCGCCCGCGATACCGCTCCGGTCCCGGCCCGGTCCCGTGCCGGTGCGGAACAGGACCGGAAGGAATCGGGTACGCCCCCGCACCACAGTCGGTGATCTCGGACGCACGACTTTCCTGGTCCGCCACCCATTGATCACCACATTGCGGGGGGCAATGCACATGAACACCGAGAGTGCGCTCATACCGGGCCCGGAGCCGGTCCCGGAGGCCGCGGACACCGGCCTGCCCGGACTCCTGGCCCACCAGGCCCGGCTGCGGCCCGGGGAGACGGCCGTCGCCTTCGGTGCCGAACGGCTCTCCTACCGCGACCTGTTCGACGCGAGCCGGCGTCTGGCCGCCCGGCTGGCCGGCCTCGGGGTCGGCGCCGAGGACCGCGTCGGCCTGTTCACGGAGCCGTCCACCGAGCTGATGACCGGGGTCTGGGGCATCCTCACCGCGGGCGCCGCCTACCTGCCGCTCTCCCCCGACTATCCGGAGGACCGGCTCCGCTACATGATCGAGGACTCCGGTACGAGGGTGATCGTGACCCAGGACCGGCTGCGGGACCGGCTCGCCGCCCTGGCCCCCGCGGGCACCGTCATCGTCACCCCGGCCGACGCCCCGGTGACCGGGACCGCCGCCGCGCACCCCACCGCGGCCACCGCGGCCCTCGCCGGTCCCGCCGCCCCGTCGCCCGACCACCTGGCGTACGTCATCTACACCTCGGGCAGCACCGGCAGGCCCAAGGGGGTGCTGATCGAGCACCGGTCGGTCGTGAACCAGCTGCGCTGGCTCGCCGCCGAGGGCCACCTCGGCCCGGACGTCACCGTGCTCCAGAAGACGCCGATGAGCTTCGACGCCGCCCAGTGGGAGATCCTCGCCCCGGCGACCGGCGCCCGTGTCGTCATGGGCGCTCCCGGCACGTACCGCGACCCGGAGGCGATCACCGAGGCGGTCAGGACGCACGGCGTCACCGCCCTGCAGTGCGTGCCGACGCTGCTCCAGGCCCTCCTCGACACCGAGGGCTTCTCCTCCTGCACCTCCCTGACCAGGGTCTACTCCGGCGGCGAGGCCCTCACCCACCGCCTGGCCCGCGCCTTTTGCGAGCAGCTGCCCGGCGTCGCCCTCGTCAACCTCTACGGCCCGACCGAGACCACCATCAACGCCACCGCCCACCGGGTCGACCCGGCCCGGCTCGGCAACGGCGACGACTGCACCGTCCCCATCGGGCTCCCCGTCGACGGCGTCACCGCGTACGTCCTGGACGAGGAGATGGCCCCGGTCGGCGTCGGCGAGACCGGCGAGCTGTACCTGGGCGGCGTCCAGGTGGCCCGGGGCTATCTGGACCGCCCCGACCAGACCGCCCGCGCCTTCGTGCGCTCCCCCCTCGAACCGGGCGGGCGGCTGTACCGCACCGGTGACGTGTGCCGGTGGAACCCGGACGGCACCCTGCAGTTCGCGGGCCGCACCGACAGCCAGGTGAAGCTGCGGGGCCACCGCATCGAGCTGGAGGAGGTCGCCTCCCGCGTCGAGGAGCACACCTGGGTGCGCCGGGCCGCCGCGGTCGTCACCGACGACCCCCGCACCGGCCGTCCCTCCCTGGTCGCCTGCGTCGAGCTGAACCCGAGGACGGCGGCGGTCATGGACCAGGACGTACGCGGCGAGCGCGGCGCCCACCACCAGTCGAAGGCGTCGAAGCTCCAGGTCAAGGCGCAGCTGTCCAACCCGGGGCTGCGTCCCGCCGACCGCCTCGCCGGCCGCCCCGTCGTCAAGCTGCCCGGCCGCACCCCGACGCCCGAGCAGCGGCGCGAGGTCTTCGCCCGCAAGACCTACCGCTTCTACGAGGGCGGCCCGGTCACCCGCGACGACCTCCTGGCCCTGCTCGCGCCCCGCCCCCGGCACGGGCGCTCCCGCCCCCTGGCCGACCTGACCCTGACCGAACTGGGGGTGCTGCTGCGCTGGTTCGGCCAGTACCGCAGCGAGGAGCGACTGCTGCCCAAGTACGCGTACGCCTCACCGGGCGCCCTCTACGCGACCCAGCTGTACGTGGAGTCGGGCGGCGCCGCGGGCCTCGCGGCCGGCGTGTACTACCACCACCCCGTCGACCACACCCTGGTGCGCGTCGGCGAGGGCACCGGCCACTGCCCGGCGGACGGTCTCCTGGTGCACTTCCTCGGCCGGACCCGGGCCATCGAGCCCGTCTACAAGAACAACATCCGGGAGGTCCTGGAGTTCGAGGCCGGTCACATGCTGGGCGTCTTCGAGGAGATGCTCCCCGGTCACGGCCTGGCCATCGCGCCGCTCGGCCACTTCCCCGCCGTCCACTCGGCCCTGGACGTCGCCGAGGAGGACCACTACCTCGGCACCTTCACGATCACCGCCGCCGACGGCCGCCCGCCCCAGGACCCGACCGAGCTGTACGTGCAGGCGCACGGGGACCGCGTGGCGGGGCTGCCGCACGGCCTGTACCGGTACGCGGACGGCACGCTGGAACGCCTCGGCGACGAGGTGGTCGAGGCCCGGCACGTCATCGCGATCAACCAGGGCGTGTACGGGCGGGCGGCGTTCGGCATCAGCGCCGTCAGCCGCGCCGCCGAGCCCTGGCTGGAGTACATCGCCCTCGGCACCCGCCTGCACCACCTCCAGCGCGTCCCGGGCTTCGGCCTCATGTCCTCCGGCTACTCCTCCCGGTCCGGTCACCCGCTGCCGGCCGCCCGCCGCCTCGACGACCTGCTCGCCGCCGCGGGCCGGGCGGGCGGGGCCTCGTACTTCTTCGTCGGCGGCCGGGTCAGCGAGCGGCAGGCCGCGAGCGAGGGCATGTACGAGGACTCCGTGCACACCAAGGGCCCGGCCGAGATGATCCGCGACGAACTGGCCCGCTTCCTGCCGGACTTCATGGTCCCGGGCCGGGTCCTCGTGCTGGACTCCCTGCCGCTGACGGCCAACGGCAAGGTCGACACCAAGGCCCTCGCCGCCTCGCCCGAGGTGGCCGCCGCCCGGCCCGCCGGTCCGTACGTGGCTCCCGCCGGACCGACCGAGGAGTGGCTGGCCGAGGCGTGGGGCACGGCACTGAAGTACCCGGACGTGTCGCAGGTGTCGGCGGAGGACGACTTCTTCGCCTGCGGCGGCAACTCCCTGGTCTCGGTGGCGCTGATCAACAGGATCAACCGGCACTTCGGCACCCGCCTCGCCCTCCAGGTGATCTTCGAGGCGCCGCGGCTCAGGGATCTGGCGGCCCGCATCGACGACGACGCGCCGGCCCCCGCCTCCCGTCTCGTCCCGCTCGCCCGCGAGGGCGGCTTCAGCCCCGTCTTCTGCTGGCCCGGCCTCGGCGGCTACCCGATGAACCTGCGGCTGCTGGGCCGCACGGCGGGCGTCGACCGCCCCGTCCTCGGCATCCAGGCGCACGGCATCAACGCGGACGAGACCCCGTACGGCACGATCCGGGAGACGGCGCGGGCCGACATCGCCGAGATCCGCCGGGTCCAGCCCTACGGCCCGTACACGCTGTGGGGGTACTCCTTCGGCGCCCGCGTCGCCTTCGAGGCGGCCTGGCAGCTGGAGGAGGCGGGGGAGAAGGTGGAGAACCTGCTCCTCATCTGCCCGGGCAACCCGAAGGTGCGCGGCGGGACCGCCCGCGGCCGGGAGGTCTCCTACACCGACCCGGCGTACGTGACGATCCTCTTCTCCGTCTTCACCGGCACCATCGAGGGCCCGGACCTCGACGCCTGCCTCGCCGCCACCCGCGACGAGGACGGTTTCGTGGCGTACGTCCACCGGCTCGTGCCCGCGCTGGACGAGGCGACGATCCGCCGCATCACCCGCATCGTCGCCACGACGTACGAGTTCGACTACACCTTCCGCGAGCTGGCCGAGCGCACCGTCTCCGCGCCGGTGACCGTCTTCAAGGCACGCGGCGACGACTACTCCTTCCTGGAGGGCAGCTCCGGCTACTCGACGGCGCCCCCGACCGTCGTCGACCTCGCCGGCGACCACTACGGAGTGCTGAAGGAGGAGGGTGTGGGGGAGTTGGCGGCGCGCGTCCGCGAGGTGATGCTGCCGACGCTCTGAGCCGGGCCCCGCACGACGAAACGCCCTCCGGGAGGATGTCCCGGAGGGCGTTCGGCCTGCTGTGGAGCCTAGGGGAGTCGAACCCCTGACATCTGCCATGCAAAGACAGCGCTCTACCAACTGAGCTAAGGCCCCTGGAGCGGCTTCCGACCGGAACGCGCACGCACCGGTGGGTGCCGCAGACAAGAGTACCGGGTCGCCCCCCGTATCTCACAAATGATTGGGGGTCCCCGGAAACGACCACGCTCCGTAAGATGCTCGGCGTGGTTCGCTGGAGCGAACTGCGGTTTTTGGGGAAGCGATGGGGAGACGCAATGGACGCCGCACAGCAGGAAGCCACCGCAAGAGCGCGGGAACTGCAGCGGAACTGGTACGGGGAGCCACTGGGGGCGCTCTTCCGTAGGCTCATCGACGATCTTGGCCTCAACCAGGCTCGTCTCGCGGGGGTTCTGGGACTGTCCGCGCCGATGCTGTCGCAGCTGATGAGCGGCCAGCGGGCGAAGATCGGGAATCCCGCGGTGGTCCAGCGGGTGCAGCTGCTGCAGGACCTGGCGGGGCAGGTCGCGGACGGCAGCGTGAGCGCGGCCGAGGCGACGGAGCGGATGGACGAGATCAAGAAGTCGCAGGGGGGGTCGGTGCTGAACAACACCACGCAGACGACGAGCGGTTCGGGGGCGCCCACGGTCAAGCGGGTGGTGCGCGAGATCCAGTCGCTGCTGCGCTCGGTGGCGGCGGCCGGGGACATCATCGAGGCGGCGGACGCGCTCACGCCGACCCACCCCGAGCTGGCGGAGTTCCTGCGGGTGTACGGCGCGGGCCGCACCTCGGATGCGGTCGCGCACTACCAGTCCCACCAGAACTGACCCCGGGTCCCGGCCGCCGCTCGGGGGTGCGGCGGCCGGGCCGGGGAGTGGCGGCGACAGGTCCCAGGGGAGGAGCGGCGCACGGCCATGGGTGAGGTCTTCGCGGGCCGGTACGAGCTGGTCGATCCGGTCGGCCGGGGCGGGGTGGGCGCCGTCTGGCGTGCCTGGGACCACCGGCGCCGGCGGTACGTTGCCGCAAAGGTGCTCCAGCAGCGGGACGCGCACGCGCTGCTGAGGTTCGTGCGGGAACAGGCCCTGCGGATCGATCACCCCAACGTGCTCGCGCCCGCGAGCTGGGCCGCCGACGACGACCAGGTCCTGTTCACCATGGACCTGGTGGCGGGCGGTTCGCTGGTCCACCTGGTCGGGGACTACGGCCCCCTGCCGCCGGCGTTCGTGTGCACGCTCCTCGACCAGCTCCTGGCGGGTCTGGCCGCCGTGCACGCCGAGGGCGTCGTGCACCGGGACATCAAACCGGCCAACCTGCTGCTGGAGGCGACCGGGACCGGCCGGCCCCGGCTGCGGCTGTCCGACTTCGGCATCGCGATGCGGCTGGGCGAGCCCCGGCTGACCGAGACCAACCTCGTGGTGGGGACGCCGGGTTACCTGGCCCCGGAGCAGATGATGGGCGCGGAGCCGGACTTCCCGGCCGACCTGTTCGCGGTGGGGCTGGTCGCGCTGTACCTGCTGGAGGGGGCCAAGCCGGACGCCAAGGCGCTGGTGCAGTATTTCGCCGAACACGGGACGCCGCCGGCGCCGCAGGGGATTCCCGAGCCGCTGTGGCAGGTCGTGGCGGCGCTGGTGCAGCCGGACCCGGCGGCGCGGTTCCGTACGGCGACGGGGGCGCGCAAGGCGCTGGCCGCGGCGGCGGAACTGCTGCCGGAGCCCGGCCCCGACGACGAGCTGATCGAGATCTTCGACCAAGTCGGCCCGCTGCCCCCCGGGTTCACCGCCGACGGCCCCCTCGTCCGGGCCACCGGCCTGAACCGCACGCCACCCTCCGCCCACGGCCCGGCCACGCCGCCCTCCCCCCACGGCCCGGCCACGCCACCCTCCCCCCTCGGTCCGGTCACGCCGCCCTCCGCCCACGGTCCGGGCACGCCACCGGCGCCCCGTTCCGACTCCCCGCCCCTCGCGGCCCCTCCGCCGGCTCCCCCTTCCGGCCGCCGATCGGCACCCGGGGACGGCGACCCGTCCGGTACCGCCCCACCGGCCACAGACCGCGCCCCCGAGCCGTCGACCGGCTCGGCCCACACCCCGACACCGCCACCCGGCACGCCGTCGCCCTCACCCACCCCCCTCACACCCTCCTCCGACGGGCGGCCGGCACCCCCACCCGGCAACCCGACCGGCCCCGGCACCCCATCACCGGGCACAGACCCCGCCCCCGAGCCTCCGAACAGCCCGGCACACACCGGAACACCGCCACCCGGCACGCCATGGTCCTCGCCGGGCCCCCTCGCACCCCCCTCCTCGGCGTCCGTACCGTCCCCGGGCGGCCTCCCCCCTTCCCCGGTCCCGACCGGGACGCCACCGCTGTCCGACCGGGAGCCGGTCACCCCGCGGGCCGTACGCGCCACCCCGCCGCCCCCGCCGAGCACAGCGCCCGGCGTCGACGCCGCACCGCCCGCCTCCGGTGGCGCGGCCCCTCCCCCCGCCCGCACCCCGGCGCCCCCGGACCCCACGCCATCGACTCGGGCGCACCCGCCGCACACACCGGCAGCGGACCAGGGCGCCCCCAGCGCCCTCGGCGGCGGACCCTCACCCCGGCGGCCCGGCACACCGGGCGCCCCGCACCCCGCCGCCACGCCTTCGTCCTCGCCGGACTCCCCGGCCCGGCCCGCCGAGGCCGCCATGTCGGAGACGGGCAGCTTCCGGCTGCCGCCCCCGCGGGCCTCGGCCGCCGCCCCGCCCGCGCCTCCGCACCACGGCGCGCCGCTCGCGGACCCGCACCCGCCGCACCCGCCCGCACGTCAGCGCGACCTCGACCCCGCACCGCAGCGCGACCCCGACACCGTGACCGCCCCGTACACCGCCCGGAACCCCCGGGAGACCGCGCCGGTGTCCACGCCCCCACCGGCACACGCCCCTGCCCCGACCCCCGTCCCCGCGCGACCGCAGCACCGAGCCGCCCGGCGTCGGCGCCGCCGGAGCGGCGGGCCGCCGACCCGCGTCGCGGTGCCCGTGCTGCTGCTCGCGCTGGTCTGTTACGCCGTGGGCTTCTGGGCCCTGGCCCGGCTCTGACCCGGCCCGCCTACGCCCCGCCGGGCCCGCGGACCCCGCGGGCCCCGCGCCGGGCCACCGCCGTCCACACCCCGAGGCCCAGCAGCAGGGCGCTGCCCGTGCCGATCCCGCCCACGGCGACCGCCTTCAGGGCGAGGTCGTCGTCCGTGCCCCCGGCCCCCGGTGCCGCCGCCCGCTCCGTCACCGGGACCTCGAAGACGCCCCGGGGCCGCGGCTCCCCCGCGTACTCGGGCCCGGTCCGCGAGGCTCCCTCCAGCCGTACGCGCAGGGTCAGGGCGAAGGGGCCCTCGCCGAAGTCGTCGGCCACCTGGGCGGCGAGGTGCACCACCAGGTAGTACGCCCCGGCGAACCGCATCGCGGCGACCTGTCCGTCGGCCGCGTACCGGTTGGCGTAGGCGACCGGCGGCAGGGGAGCGAGGCCGACCGCGGTCTCCCGGCCGGTGTAGCCCTTGGCGGCGTCGTCGACCTCGCCGCGCACGGGATTGTGGAGGGCCAGGCGCAGGGCGGCCGTGGCATAGCCGGAACGGTCGCCGGAACCGCCGAGTTCGGCCGTGGCGTGCAGCCGGCGGCCCCAGTCGACCGGCACCCGGTAGAAGAGGGTCTGTCCGGGACGGATGTCGTCGCGCCAGGCGCCCGGTCCCATCGGGGTCGCGTCGGCGAAGCCGTCACCGCCCGCCCGGCGTTCCGCTTCACCGGCCACGGGTTCGGGGGAGGCGGAGTCCCAGGACTCCGGCGCCTCGCTCGCGCCGGCCTCGCGGGGGCGGGGCTCGGTGACGGCGCTCAGCTCCAGGTCCCAGTCCTGCGGCGGCGAGTCCTCGGGCCGGCTCCGCTCGACGGTCACGTAGTACGTCCCGGGCTCCTGGCACCGGGTCCCGCCGGGATCGGTCTCGCGCACCGCCCAGGCGGTGACCGGCCGGGGACTGCGGGCCGCGCCGAAGGTCGCGCTGTCCGAGGAGCAGGAGGTGCCGTCGGCGTCCTGGACCGACACCCGGACGCCGTCGACCGCGGTGACCTCACCGGTGCCGGGTACGGCGGTGACGGCGACATAGGCGTCCGAGGCGGCGTCCAGGTCGAGCCGGTAGTAGAGGGTGCCGTCGCGCGGCAGGGAACTGCGGTACGTGGCCCCCGGTTCCAGCGGTACGGCGTCCGAGGGGCCGCTCGCGCCCTCGACGCGCCGGGCGTCGCCGTCGAAGGCGTATCCGGCGGGGGCACCGGCCGCCGACGCCGTGGAGCCGGGCAGTACGGCCGTGGTGAGCAGGGCGGCGGTCGTGGCCAGGACGGCGGAGACCGCGGTCACCCGCGTCGTCCGCCCGCTCCGCGCCCCCGCACGCTGCCGCCGTCGGCCACCGCACCGCCGTCCCCTCACCCGCCACCCCTCGCGCTCGTCGGCGCTGTCGCCGCCGCTTCGGACCGGACCGGAGTCCATCCTGCCGCGCGCGCCCGTACTCCCGCGCCCCCGCCGGGAATTCGGGGAGTTCCGGGCAACACAAAACCCCGACCGCTGGACGGCCGGGGTCTGTTCAGAACCGGATGTCGGTCGTACTCACGAACCCGTGGGCACGGAGTCAGTCGCCTCCGTCCACAGATCCTGCTCGGCGCGATCCGCCTGGATCTGGCGGTACACGAGGAGCCCGCCGATGGCGGCCAGTGCGACCAGGAGAAGCTTCTTCACCGCGCGACCTCGTCTTTCCTTGACGTAGGGGACCTCTGGCGCCCGACTATACACACCGGCCGATACCGATCGGTTACCTGCGTCGGCGGCCGACTCCGGGTCTCCGGAGCCTCGGAGAAGCGGGCGGAGACGGCCCGGCGGAACATGATCACGTCCTCACGGACAGCCACATCCGCCCCCTTTCCTCCCGGTTTTCGACCTTTTCAGCCTCTTTGCGGCCATCCGGGTGGTGTTCATCAGAACATCGCCGCGCCACGGGCGTCGGTCCATCACTTCGCGGGGCTCATACACATCATGAGGAAAGTACGCAAATCGCCCAACCCGAAAGTGAGGGGTTATGGCCCGGAACAAGGTCATGACGCTGTGGACCACCATCGTCACCGCCTTCCTCGCGCTGTGCACGGCGCTCGGATTCGTCACGACGACGGCCTCGGCCGCCGTACCGCAGAGCGGCACGCACAGCAACACGGAGAGCGCCTCGCCCGAGACGGCACCCACGGTGGCGATCCCACGGCCCCGGTCCCGCACCGGCTCCCTGCCCCCCACGATGAAACAGCGCATCCGCGCCGAGGCCCACGGCAAGGCCCCCAGTTGCCGCCACCGCCCCGCCGGCGACGCCACGGCCACCGCCACCGGTCTCCTCTGCGACGACGACACCGCCGAGTCCGAGACCCGGCACCCCGCCCTCCAGCACACCGCCCCGATCCAACGCTGATCCGCCCCGCGCACCACCGAACCGACCGGCGATCTGCGTACCGCACCACACGCCAGAAACGGCCCGGCCGCTCCTCGGAGCAGCCGGGCCGCCGCCGTTCCGGGCGACGGCCACCGGGAGAGACCCGGCTCACGACCCCGACTCATCAAGTCCTCTTGAGGAGTCGTACGCTGGGCGGCACCAACCCCGCACCCGGAACCGGTGAGTGCCCGTGCCCAAGGCGTACGAAGTCATCGCGGACGACCTGCGGCGCTCCCTCCGCGAGGGAGAGCGGAAGCCCGGCGACCGCCTGCCCTCGGAGACGGACCTCGCCCGGCACTACGGGCGCAGCGTGCCGACCGTGCAGAACGCGCTGCGGCTGCTGAGCGACGAGGGCCTGATCGACAAGCACCACGGCCGGGGCACCTTCGTGCGCCGCCCCCGCACCCCGGCGGTCCGGGACAACAGCCGGCACCAGTGGGAGAAGGACCGCGCCCGCACCCCCCTCGCCACCCGGGCCGCGACCGGCGCCACCGAACGCGACACCGGCCTGCACCCCGACGACCTCGTCTTCCACGCGGAGTACCGGGAGATCGGGGCGTCCGCCGAACTGGCCGGGGCCTTCGGCGTCCCCGAGGGGACCGTGCTGCTGCGGCGCACCTACCGGACGCGCTACGCGGCCGAGTCCGCCCCCTTCAGCCTCGTGACCTCCTACCTGGTCCGCGACATGATCGCCGCCAACCCCGACCTGCTGGACGAGTCCAGGGAACCCTGGCCGGGCGGCACCCAGAACCAGCTCCACACCGTGGGCATCGAAGTGGACCGTGTCGAGGAGCGCTTCACCGCCCGCCCGCCCACGCCGGAGGAGGCCGCGGCCCTGGACCTGCCGCCGGGGACCTCGGTGATCCTGCTCCGCAAGACCTCGTACGACGTCGACGGCCGCGTGGTGGACGTCTCCTACGTCACGCTGCCCGGCGACCGCACGGAACTTCTGTTCACCACTCGACTGGAAAGGTGGTGAGTGCCGCCGTGAGCAGGCGCGTCATCATCGTCACCGCCGTCCACGGCCCCTCGGCCCCCTTCCTCCCCGAGGCCCACCGCTCCCTGTGCGCACAGGAGTTGCCCGAGGGCTGGGAATGGCGCTGGGTGATCCAGGAGGACGGGCGGACCGACGACGTACGGCCGCACGTGCCCGACGACCCGCGCGTCGTCTTCCGGCAGGGCAGGGCGGGCATGCAGGGCGGCCCCGGTGTGGCGCGCACCCTCGCCCTGTCCCACGCGGACGGGCCGTACGTGAAGATCCTGGACGCTGACGACCAGCTCCCTCCGGGGGCCCTGGCCCGCGACCTGGCCGCCCTGCAGGCCGACCCGACGCTCGGGTGGGCCACGTCCCGGGTGCTGGACCTGCTGCCCGACGGCTCGACGGCCGGCTTCCCGGGCGATCCCGAGCACGGGCCGATCGAACGCGGGGAGGTCCTCGACTTCTGGAAGGCCAACGGCTACCGCGCCCAGGTCCACCCGGCGACGCTCCTGGTACGGCGCGACCTGCTGCTCGCGCTGGGGGGCTGGATGGCCCTGCCGGCCTCCGAGGACACCGGCCTGCTGCTGGCGCTCAACTGCGTGAGCCGGGGATGGTTCTCCCAGGAGGTGGGCCTCCTCTACCGCAAGTGGGAGGGCCAGGTGACCGGCCAGGCGGCCCACGTCGCCCCGGACGAGCGTGACGCCCGCATGGCGGTGGTCGAAGCCAGGGCCCGGGCCCTGGCCTCCCTCAGCTGGCACTTCCCCCCGGACATCCCCGCCGCGCGGTAACCGACCGCGCCCCTGATCAGGGAAGCGTCTCCGCGTCGACCCGGGAGAAGACCAGATCGCTCTCCTCCACCACCGGCCCCCGCCACCGCACCGGGACGCCCAGGGCGGTGCCGCGGGCCGAGGGGTAGCTCTCGGGGGCGTAGTCGTTGGCCAGCCGGTACACGTGGAAGCCCGCGTCGCGCATCACCGCCAGCAGGTCGTCGACGCGGTCCCCGAGCCGGGCCATGCGCTCGGGCGTCACCTCGACGCAGATCTCCGCGTCCGGCCGCAGTCCCCGCAGCATCGGCGCCAGCCCGCGCACGACGCCGCCCTCCGCCCCCTCGACGTCGATCTTGATCACCCGGGCGCTCGCGATCTCCGCCGGATCGAGCAGCTCCGGCAGCGGACGGGCCCCGATCTCGAACGTGGACTCGGCCGGACCGTCGTACGGAACGATGCTGTTCGCCCCCGTGTTGCGGGAGCTGGCCAGGACGAAGGTGAGGGTCCCGCGGCTGTCGGAGACGGCGGCGTTGACCGCCCGCACGTTCGCGCAGTCGTTCAGCCGGACGTGCTGCGCCAACCGCCGGTGGAGGACGGGGGACGCCTCGATCGCCACGACCCGGCCCGCGTCGCCGACCAGCCGTGACGCGAGGACGCTGAAGACGCCGATGTTGGCCCCCACGTCGACGAAGGCGTCCCCCGGCCGCAGCCGGCGCCGCAGCCACGCCGTCAGGTGCGGTTCCCAGACGCCGAAGAGATAGAGGTACCGCTGGATCAGGTCCTGCGTGTCCACGGCGAACCGGTCACCGGAACGCACCCGGACCACGCGCCGGCGCGGATGCTCGCGCAACCACGGGTTCAGCACCCGTCCGGCGAGCACCGCCTTCCCGACCGTGCCGGGGGCGCCGCGCACGTACCGGCTGCCCAGGGTGACCAGCGTCCGGGAGACGATGTTCCCCGGGCCACCCGGCCCACCCGGCCCGCCCGCGGTGATCAGTCCTCCCGCACGACGGTGATCGCGGCGGCGGGGCACCCCTCGACCGCCTCGCGCACCCGCGGCACGTCGAGGGCGCGCTCCCGCCCCGGTATCACGGCACCGAGCCCGTCCACCTGGGTGAACACGGACGGGGCCCGGTGGACGCAGTCGCCGGAGCCGTAACACTGCTCGGGATCGACGGAAATCCTCATACGCCCTCCAGCGGCGGTCGGATGCGAAGCCAACACGACGTGCCTGCCCGCCCGCCGGCCTTCCGAATCCGCCTGCCTCGCTTGCCTGTTGAGCAGGGGATCATAAGATCGACCGGCAATCCCGTGACACGGCGACTGGGGGACGGTGTGGGGACCGGCGGGCAACTCGTGACGATCGCGGCCGTGCTGGTCGGCGCGCTGACCACGCACCTCACCAACCACCTGATGGAGCGGAGCAGGAACCGCCACCGGCTGCTGACCCGCTGGGACGACAAGAAGGTCGACGCCTACGGGGAGTACGTGGACGCCGCCAAGATGCGGATCGCCGCGTCCGTACGGCTGTACGAGGCCAGGGAGAACCTGCGCGAGGACCACCGCCCGGAGGAGGAACTCCGCGAGGACCTGGCCGAGGCCGGCCGGCGCTGGGGATCGGCCTTCGAGCGGGTCATGCTGCTCGGCGGTGACGAGGCCATCGAAGCCGGGCACGAGCTGAACAAGCTGGTCGCCGAGATCGACTGGCAGGCCACCGGCCGCATCACCGGCACCCTGGAGGAGTGGCGGGAGCGGCACCGGGCCGCGTTCCGGGCGATCAACGCCTTCCACGAGGAGGCCCGCACCGACCTCGGCATCCGGGGCAGCGTCACCGGCGACCGGCACCCCGAGCGCGACCTGCTGCTGCCGTCCGCCCGCCAGGTGCCCGCCCGGCGCACTTCCGACCGGCAGGCGTCCGCCGGGGACTGACCGCAGCCGCCCGGACCGCGCGACCACCGGCATGCTTCGGCACCGGTCCCTCCCCTCGTGGGGACCGGTGCCCAACCATGCCGGCGGCGTGCTGAACGCCGTACCGAACGGAATGGGCAGGGCCGTCGAAAGCTGACCGAGAACGTGCGGCGGTACGCAACGGCTCCGGGAACCGCGGGCCGCTGACCTGTCCTGGTGCCGGCCGATCGCCTCGCCACTGCGACGCGATCCTGCCAGTTGAGGTCGCCCACGAGGAGGGTCCGGAGCCGTGACAGTGACGTAGCCGCAGGTCAGGCGTATAGAGTGAGTTTTCCGGTCCGGACGTCCAGGTGCGGGGGAAGTAAGGAGTGGAGACCTTGAGTTTCGACTCAGGGGCACGCACGGCCTTCGCCGAACGTCTCGCACTGCTGTACAGGGAGGCCGGCAACCCTCCCCTCAAACGCGTCTCCGAAGCGGTCGTCCGGCTCCAGCGCGTCGACGAGCGCGGGCGGCCGGTCCGGGTCTCCGCCCAGCGGATCAGCGACTGGCGGCGGGCCAAGAACGTCCCCGCCCAGTTCCCCGCCCTCGCCGCGGTGCTGCACGTCCTCATCCCCCAGGCCCGGCGCGCGCGGCCCGATCCGATCACCCCGGGGCTGTACGACCTGGCCCAGTGGCAGCGCCTGTGGGAGCGGGCGGTGGCCGACCCGACCGGCGAGCGCGCGACGCCGGCTCCCGGCGAGGAGGAGCACCCGCCGGACCGGGCCCCGGGCGGCGTCTGCCCCTACCGGGGACTGGCCGCCTACCGGCAGCAGGACGCCGGCTGGTTCTTCGGGCGGGAGCGGAGCACGGCCGCCTTCGTCGCCCAGCTGCGCGCGGCCGAGAACACCGGCGGCCTGGTGATGCTCGTGGGCGCCTCGGGAGCGGGGAAGTCCTCCCTGCTCAACGCCGGACTGGTGCCCGCCCTGCGCGACCGTTCGCCGGACGGGGGCACGGGACCGCCGAGGACGGTGCTCCCACTGGTCCCGGGCGCCGATCCGCTCGGGGAGCTGTCCGGCCGCATACCCGGGCTCGCGTCCGTGGTCGCCGCCGGCCGCAGGGACGGGGCGGAGCCGGGCGGCGCGGAGTTCGAGCGCGCGGTCCGCGCGGCGTTCACGGCCTGGGCCCGGGACACGACGGCGGCCCCGGTCCCCGCCGCTTCCCCACCTCCCGGCCCCGCTGCCCCGTCTCCCGGCCCCGCGTCGCCTTCGCCCGGTCCGTCCACGTCACCTCCGCCCGGCCCCTCCGCGTCACCGCCCGCGGAACCCGCCGAGGCCACCGAGGTCACCGAGGTCACCGAGGTCACCGAGGTCACCGAGGTCACCGAGGCCATCGCGGCGGCCCGGCCGGTCCTGATCGTGGACCAGTTCGAGGAGGTCTTCACCCTCTGCGCGGACGAGTGGGCCCGGCGCGCGTTCATCCGCGTCCTCCAGGCCGCCTGCACACCCGGCGCCGACCCCGACGACCCGGCGCCCGTCCAGATCGCCCTCGGCCTGCGCGCCGACTTCTACGAACAGTGTCTGCGCCACCCCGAACTGGCCGACGCCCTGCAGCACCGGCACATGGTGCTCGGGCCGCTGACCGCCGCGGAACTGCGCGAGGCGGTGACCGGCCCGGCCAGGGCCGTGGGCATGGAGCTGGAACCGGGACTGGCGGAACTGATCGTCCGGGAGGTCGGTACCGACGGCCCGCACGGCACCCACGACGCGGGCGTCCTGCCGCTGCTGTCCCACGCCCTGCTCGCCACCTGGCAGCGCCGCAAGGCGGGCCGGCTGACGCTGGCCGGCTACCGCGCGGCCGGCGGCATCCAGGGCGCGGTGGCCGCCACCGCCGAGCGGGCCTGGTCGGGCCTGGACCCGGCGGCCCGCGACGCCGCCCGGCTGCTGCTGCTGCGGCTGGTCCGGGTGAGCGAGGACACCCAGGCCACCCGCAGGCGGGGCACCCGGCGCCGGCTGGCGGAGGAGTCCCGGGACCCGGCCAAGACCGAGGAGTCCCTGGAGGCACTGGTCCGCGCCCGGCTGGTGACCCTGGACGCGGACACCGTGGAGATCACCCACGAGGCACTGCTGCACGCCTGGCCGCGGCTGCGCGACTGGATCGAGGAGGACCGCGCCGGCAACCTGCTGCGGCAGCGGCTGGAGGAGGACGGCCGGGCCTGGGAGGAGTCGGGCCGCGACTCCTCACTGCTCTACCGGGGCTCCCGGCTGGAGCAGGCCCGCGGCTGGGCGGAATCCGCCGCCGGCACCTTCCTGACCCGCGGCGCGGTGGACTTCCTGGCCGCCGCGGGCAGGCTGCGCCGGCGCACCGTCCTGATCAGGCGGGCCGCGGTCGCGTCCCTGGTCGTCCTCGCGCTGCTCGCGGTCGGTTCGGCGGTGCTCGCCTGGCAGCAGCGCAACGACGCGGTGTTCGAACAGGTGGTCGCCGAGGCGGACCGCGTCCAGTACACCGACCCGTCGCTGTCCGCCCAGCTCGACCTGGCGGCGCACCGCCTGCGGCCCGACGACGAGGACGTGCGCAACCGGCTGATCTCGATCGTGAACGCGCCCCTGGCCACGCCGCTCCTCGGCCACTCGGGAGCCGTCTACCTGACCACCTTCAGCCCGGACGGCCGGACCCTGGCGACGGCCAGCTACGACCGGACCGTCCGGCTGTGGGACGTCTCGGACCCCGCCCGCCCCGAACCGCTGGGCAAGCCCCTCACCGGTCACACCAGCTGGGTGAGCACCGCGGTGTTCAGCCCCGACGGCCGCACCCTGGCCAGTGCCTCGGACGACGGCACGATCCGGCTGTGGGACGTGTCGGATCCCGCCGCCCCGCGCCCGCTCGGTGATCCCCTGCCCGGTCACGGCGGCACCGTCTACCTGCTCGCGTTCAGCCCGGACGGGCGCACCCTCGCCTCCGCCCACGACGATCACGCCGTACGCCTGTGGGACGTGGCCGCCCCGGACCGGCCCCGGGAGCTGGGTGCCCTGACGGGTGCCACCGCGGCGGTGCGTTCGGTGGCCTTCAGCCCCGACGGGCGGACGCTGGCGGCCGGCGGCGACGACGAGACGGTCCGGCTCTGGGACGTCACCGACCGGGACCGGCCGCGGACCGTCGGCGATCCGCTGACCGGCCACACCGGACTGATCCACTCCGTCGCCTTCAGCCCCGACGGCCGCACCCTCGCCAGCGGCGCCGCCGACGACACCGTACGGCTGTGGGACGTCACCGACCCGCACGACGCCTCGCGGATCGGCTCGCCGCTCACCGGCCACACCGGTCCCGTCTGGTCCGTGGCCTTCAGCCCCGACGGCGACATGCTCGCCGCGAGCAGCGCGGACAGCACGGCGAGCCTGTGGAACGTCAGCGACCCGGCCTACCCCTCGCAGATCGGCGTGGAGCTGGCCGGCAGCAGCGGGGAGATGTACGCGCTGGGATTCAGCCCGGACGGCCGCACCCTCGCCACCGGCAGCGGGGACAGCAAGGTCCGCCTGTGGTCCCTGCCGACCTCGGACATGATCGGCCGCATCGGCGCGTTCCGCCCGGACGGTCACGTGCTGGCCACCGCCGCCCGCGACGGGCGGGTGCGGCTGTGGAACGTCGCCGACCCCACGCGGCCCGTGCCGCTGGGCGAACCCTTCAGGCCGGGGGAGGGCGACATCCGGTCGCTGGTGTTCTCCCCGGACGGCGCCACCCTCGCCGTGCTGGCGGGCAGCCGCGCGATGCAGCTGTGGGACGTCACGGACCCGGCCCGGCCCACCGCCCACGGCCCCCCGGTGGAACTGCGCACCCGGTACGCGGGCCCCGACACCCTGGCCTTCAGCCCCGACGGCCGCACGGTGGCCACCGCCCAGGACGACCGCAGCGTCCAGCTCTGGGACACCGCGGACCCGGCCCGCCCCCGCCCTCTCGGCGAGCCGCTCACCGGCCACACCGGCTACGTCAACACCCTCGCCTTCAGCCCCGACGGCCGCACCCTCGCCAGCGGCGCCGCCGACGACACCGTACGGCTGTGGGACGTCACCGACCCGGCCCACGCCACCGGTTCCGACACCGTGGGCACGGGCCACCTCGGACCCGTCAACACCCTCGCCTTCAGCCCGGACGGCACCACCCTGGCCAGCGGCAGCGACGACGGCACCGTCCGGCTGTGGACCCTCGCCGGACCGGGCCGCCCCTCGCCGACCGGCGAGCCGCTGACGGGGCACACCGACTCGGTCGTGTCACTGACGTTCAGCCGGGACGGAGCCACCCTCGCCAGCGGCGCCAACGACAACACCGTGCGCCTGTGGGACGTCAGCGCGCCCGCCGACGCCTCCCCGATCGGCGAGGCGATGAGCCCCAACGCCAAGGCGGGCGGCTTCCTCTCCTTCAGCCCCGTGCGGCACATGCTCGGGGTGTCCAGCGGCACGGACAGCGTCCGCCTGTGGAACCTGGACGTGGACGACGCCATCGACCGCATCTGCTCGGCGACCCGGGGCGTACTGACCGAGGAGAAGTGGCACGAGTACCTGCCGCGCCTGTCGTACGAGCCACCGTGCGACCCGTGACTCCTTCCCGCCCTCCACCCGTCCTTGTTAGCCTGGCCACAGCCCGGTCGCCGGTGCATCCCCCGTCGCCGGCGGCCGGGCGCACACGAAGAAGACCCCCAGCCGTTTCCGACTGGGGGTCTTCTCGCTGGTGGGGCTAACAGGATTTGAACCTGTGGCCTCATCCTTATCAGGGATGCGCTCTAACCAACTGAGCTATAGCCCCGCCGCGCTCTGCGGTGTGTGTCCCGCGCGCTGACTCCTGAAGATTAGCGCACGAGGCGGGCAGTCCCAAAATCGGTTGGCGCGGGGCCGGTGGGCGAGGATCACTCGTCCTCGGCGAGCGTCAGCTCCACACCGCCGACGAAGCCGGCCGACAGGTTGTAGATGAACGCGCCGAGGGTCGCCAGGGCGGTGGCGAGGACGACGTCGATGACGGCGATGACCGTGGTGAAGAGCAGCACGTTGGGCAGCGACAGGAAGGACTGCAGGTCGAAGCCGTTGGACTCGTTGGAGCCGGTCGCCTCGGAGATGGTGCCGCCGACGGTCGAGAAGACGCCCATGGCGTCCATGACCATCCACAGCACGGCCGCGGCGACGATGGTGCAGATGCCGAGGGCGATGGAGAGCAGGAAGCTGACCTTCATCACCGACCACGGGTCGGCCTTGGCCACCCGCAGGCGCGCCTTGCGGACGCGGGGCGTGGTGCGGGCGCCGGTGCGCGGGCGGCGCACGGCGGCGGCGTTGCCGCCCTGGGTCTGGTAGGCCTGCGGCGGGTGGTACGGCCCGCCGGGCTGCTGGGGCTGCCGCTCCCCCGGCAGCGGCGAGGCCGCCTGCTGGGTCTGCCGGCCCCGGGTGTCCGTCACATTTCCCCCCTGGGAATGCGTCTGGGACGAGCTGCCCGAGTGCGAGTCGGCCGCTCCGTCTTCGATCTTGCGCAGTTGAGTCGTGTGCGGATCCGCCGCACGCGTGGCGGAGCCACGGCCGCCCCCGTCCGTTTCCGTACCCCTGGAGGTACCGGCCGATCCGGCGCCCGTGGCTCCGCTCACGATGACTCTCTCCTCGTGCTACTCGGCCGAGGGCGCCTCACCCTCGTCCGTGCCGGTGGTCGCGGCACCCTCGGCGGACTCGTCGACGGCCACGTCGCCGTCGACCTCCTCCGCCTCGCGTCCCGCCTCGGCGTTGCGTGCGATGCCCACGACGGCATCGCGCTTGCCCAGATTGATCAGTTGGACGCCCATGGTGTCACGGCCCGTCTCCCTGACCCCGCTGACTCGCGTGCGAATCACACCGCCCGAGAGTGTGATGGCGAGGATCTCGTCGTGCTCCTCGACCACCAGCGCCCCCACGAGCGATCCGCGGTCCTCGACGATCTTGGCAGCCTTGATGCCGAGGCCGCCGCGACCCTGGACGCGGTACTCGTCGACGGAGGTCCGCTTCGCGTAACCGCCGTCGGTGGCAGTGAACACGAACGTACCGGCTCGAACAACATTCATCGAGAGCAGCTCGTCCCCTTCGCGGAAACTCATGCCCTTGACGCCCGAGGTGGCACGTCCCATCGGACGCAGCGTGTCGTCCGAGGCGGTGAACCGGATCGACTGTGCCTTCTTGCTGATCAGCAGCAGATCGTCCTCGGCCGAGACGAGTTCGGCGCCGATCAGTTCGTCATCGGTTCCGTCCTCCTGCTCGCGCAGGTTGATGGCGATGACACCGCCGGAGCGCGGCGAGTCGTAGTCCTTCAGCGGCGTCTTCTTCACCAGACCCGCCTTGGTGGCCAGGACCAGGTAGGGCATCGCCTCGTAGTCGCGGATCGCGAGGATCTCGGCGATGGACTCGTCCGGCTGGAAGGCCAGCAGGTTGGCCACGTGCTGACCGCGCGCGTCCCGGCCGGCGTCGGGCAGCTCGTACGCCTTCGCCCGGTAGACGCGGCCCTTGTTGGTGAAGAACAGCAGCCAGTGGTGCGTGGTCGACACGAAGAAGTGGTTGACGATGTCGTCTTCCTTGAGCTTCGCGCCGCGCACGCCCTTGCCGCCGCGCTTCTGGGCGCGGTAGTCGTCGGTCTTGGTGCGCTTGATGTAGCCGCCCCGGGTGACCGTGACGACGATGTCCTCCTCGGCGATCAGGTCCTCGATGGACATGTCGCCCTCGTACGGCACCAGCTTGGTCTTGCGGTCGTCGCCGTACTTCTCGACCAGCGCCGCCAGCTCCGCGCTGACGATGCCGCGCTGGCGGACCGGGGAGGCCAGGATCTCGTTGTACTCGTTGATCTTCGCCTGGAGTTCGTCGTGCTCCTGGACGATCTTCTGCCGCTCCAGGGCCGCCAGGCGCCGCAGCTGCATCTCGAGGATCGCGTTGGCCTGGATCTCGTCGATCTCCAGGAGGTCCATCAGGCCGCCGCGGGCGATCTCGACGGTGTCGCTGCGCCGGATCAGCGCGATGACCTCGTCGATGGCGTCCAGGGCCTTCAGCAGACCGCGCAGGATGTGCGCGCGCTCCTCCGCCTTGCGCAGCCGGAAGCGCGTGCGGCGGACGATGACCTCGATCTGGTGGTTCACCCAGTGGCGGATGAACGCGTCCAGGGAGAGGGTGCGCGGCACGCCGTCGACCAGGGCCAGCATGTTGGCGCCGAAGTTGGTCTGCAGGTCGGTGTGCTTGTACAGGTTGTTCAGGACGACCTTGGCGACCGCGTCCCGCTTGAGGACGATCACCAGACGCTGGCCGGTGCGCGAGGAGGTCTCGTCGCGGACGTCGGCGATGCCGCCGATCTTGCCGTCCTTCACCAGGTCGGCGATCTTCTGCGCGAGGTTGTCCGGGTTGGTCTGGTAGGGCAGCTCGGTGACCACCAGGCACTGGCGGTTCTGGATCTCCTCGACCTCGACGACCGCCCGCATGGTGATGGAGCCGCGCCCGGTGCGGTAGGCCTCCTCGATGCCCTTGCGGCCCACCACCAGGGCGCCGGTCGGGAAGTCGGGGCCCTTGATGCGCTCGATCAGCGCGTCCAGCAGCTCCTCGTGCGAGGACTCGTAGTGGTCCAGGTACCACTGGGCGCCGGCCGCGACCTCGCGCAGGTTGTGCGGCGGGATGTTGGTCGCCATGCCGACCGCGATACCGGCCGAGCCGTTGATCAGCAGGTTCGGGAAGCGGGCCGGCAGGACGGTCGGCTCCTGGGAGCGGCCGTCGTAGTTGTCCGTGAAGTCGACGGTCTCCTCGTCGATGTCGCGGACCATCTCCATCGACAGCGGCGCCATCTTGCACTCGGTGTAGCGCATGGCCGCCGCCGGGTCGTTGCCCGGCGAGCCGAAGTTGCCGTTGGAGTCGACGAGCGGCATCCGCATCGACCACGGCTGGGCCAGGCGGACCAGGGCGTCGTAGATGGAGGAGTCACCGTGCGGGTGGTAGTTGCCCATGACGTCGCCGACGACGCGGGCGCACTTGTAGAAGCCGCGCTCGGGCCGGTAGCCGCCGTCGTACATCGCGTACAGCACCCGGCGGTGGACGGGCTTGAGGCCGTCGCGGACGTCGGGCAGCGCGCGCGAGACGATGACGGACATCGCGTAGTCGAGGTACGAGCGCTGCATCTCCGTCTCGAGCCCGACGGGCTCGACACGCATGGCGAGGGCGTCACCCTCGGGCGTCGTCACAGGGGTGTTCTCGTCGGTCATTGCTGGTGAAGGTCCTTCCTGGTGCGGTCAGCTGAGACCGACTCAGATGTCGAGGAAGCGGACGTCCTTGGCGTTGCGCTGGATGAACGCGCGCCGGGCCTCGACGTCCTCGCCCATCAGCACCGAGAACAGGTCGTCGGCCTGCGCGGCGTCGTCGAGGGTGACCTGGCCGAGGACGCGGTGCTCCTGGTCCATGGTCGTGATGCGCAGCTCCTCGGCGTTCATCTCGCCGAGACCCTTGAAGCGCTGCACGGAGTCCTCGCGGATGCGCTTGCCGGCGTTGCGGCCCATCTCGATCAGCGCGTCGCGCTCGCGGTCGGAGTACGCGTACTCGAAGTCGTCCCGGCCCCACTTGATCTTGTAGAGCGGCGGGCGGGACAGGTACACGTGCCCGGCCTCGACCAGCGGCCGCATGAAGCGGAAGAGGAAGGTCAGCAGCAGGGTGTTGATGTGCTGGCCGTCGACGTCGGCGTCCGCCATCAGGATGATCTTGTGATAGCGGAGCTTCTCGATGTCGAAGTCCTCGTGCACGCCCGTGCCGAACGCGGAGATCATCGCCTGGATCTCCTGGTTCTGCAGGATGCGGTCGATGCGCGCCTTCTCGACGTTGAGGATCTTGCCGCGGATCGGGAGGATCGCCTGGTACTGCGGGTTGCGGCCAGACTTGGCCGAGCCGCCGGCGGAGTCGCCCTCGACGATGAAGATCTCGCACTTGGTCGGGTCGTTCGACTGGCAGTCGGACAGCTTGCCCGGCAGCGACGCCGTCTCCAGCAGGCCCTTGCGGCGCGTCAGGTCGCGGGCCTTGCGGGCCGCCACGCGCGCGTGGGCCGCCTGGATGCCCTTGCGGATGATGTCCGCGGCCTCGTTCGGATTGCGGTCGAGCCAGTCGGTCAGGTGCTCGTAGACGACCTTCTGGACGAAGGTCTTCACCTCGGTGTTGCCGAGCTTCGTCTTGGTCTGGCCCTCGAACTGGGGCTCGCTCAGCTTCACCGAGATGATCGCGGTCAGACCCTCGCGGATGTCGTCGCCCGTGAGGTTGTCGTCCTTCTCGCGCAGCAGCTTCTTGTCGCGCGCGTACTTGTTGATCAGCGAGGTGAGCGCCGCGCGGAAGCCCTCCTCGTGGGTGCCGCCCTCGTGGGTGTGGATGATGTTGGCGAAGGAGTAGACACCCTCGGTGTAGCCGCCGTTCCACTGCATGGCGACCTCGAGGGACAGGTTCTTGTCCTTGTCCTCGGCCTCGAGGTCGATCACGGTGGGGTGCACCAGCTCTCCCTTGCGGGAGTTGAGGTACTTCACGAAGTCGACGATGCCGCCCTCGTAGTGGTACGAGACGCTCTTGACCTCGTGCTTCTCGTCCTCACCGGCCTCGTCCGCACCGGCGGTGGCCTTGGCCGACTCGCGCTCGTCGGTGAGGTTGATCCTCAGGCCCTTGTTGAGGAAGGCCATCTCCTGGAAGCGCCGGGAGAGCGTCTCGAAGGAGTAGTCGGTGGTCTCGAAGATGTCGCCGTCGGCCCAGAAGGTGACCGACGTGCCGGTCTCCTCGGTGGCCTCGTGCCGGGCGAGCGACGCCGTGGGGACACCCAGCTTGTAGTCCTGGGTCCAGCGGTAGCCGTCGGTCTTGACCTCCACCGCGACCCTCGTGGAGAGGGCGTTGACGACGGAGACGCCCACACCGTGCAGACCACCGGAGACCGCGTAGCCGCCGCCGCCGAACTTGCCGCCCGCGTGCAGCACGGTCAGCACGACCTCGACGGCGGGCTTGCCCTCGGAGGGGACGATGCCCACCGGGATGCCGCGGCCGTTGTCGACGACGCGGACACCGCCGTCGGCGAGGATCGTGACGTCGATCGTGTCCGCGTGACCGGCCAGCGCCTCGTCGACGGAGTTGTCCACGACCTCCTGCACCAGGTGGTGCAGGCCGCGTTCACCGGTCGAGCCGATGTACATACCGGGTCGCTTGCGGACCGCGTCCAATCCCTCGAGGACGGTGATGGCACTGGCGTCGTACGAGGCGGCGGCCTCGTCGCCCGAGGCGCTCACCACGTCGTTCACGCCGGTGTCGGTGGACGGGTTGTTCTCGTTGGGGTTGCCGGAATCGGCCACGAAGCGCCCTTTCTGGCACAGCACGAGCCAGGCTCGTCGGCGGGTTGCCGGAGCGGCTGCGGCATGTTGCGTTGGTAAGCCTTGATCAGCGTTGCTCAGCTAGTCCCGGACGGTCCCCACGGTCGGGGCGGGATTGTCTTCCATTCTACCGGTAGCACTGACACTGATGGGGGTTTGCCGGTACCTGAGTCCGCATGTGCCGCCCTCAACCGGCCTCGTCCGACTCCCGATATGCGGATGGGGGCCCCAGGAGGCTCACGACGGCACTCAGCGCTTCCGGGCGTCAACCCTTTGCTACTTGGGAGTCAGGACCCGATTCGCAACCGCGTGCGGTGGTACGACGAAGCGGGCGCCAACGGCTCACACCGGCCGTTGACGCCCATTTATGTGAGGTACATCACTGCCGCGTCACCCGCTTCTGACGGGCCGCCAGACCGCTGGCCGGCCCCCGGCGTCACCCGTAGGTGTCGCCCGGTCCCTGGCTGCCGGGCGCGCGCAGCGGGCCGTACCGGCGGGCGGCACCGCCCGGGCCACCGGGTCCGAGCACCTTGATCAGCCGTACCGACCCGTGGCCGAGGTCCTCGTTGAGGCGGGCCACCAGCGTCGGCGCGAGCAGCCGCAGGTTCGTCGCCCAGGCCGTCGAGTCGCAGCGGATGACCAGCACCCGCTCGTCCTCGTCGTACCGCTCCGGCACACAGTGCTTGGCGACGTCCTCGCCGACGATCTGCGGCCAGCGGCCCATGACCCCGCCCACCGCGGCCGGCGTCTCCCAGCCTCGCTCGGTGATCAGGCGGTTGATCGCCGAACCCAGCGCCATCGGGTCACGGCCGTCGGCGCGCGCCCCCGAGCGCAGCCCGCCGCGGCGGGCCTGCTTCTTCTGCTGCGCCGCGTCCCCGCGCGCGCGTGCCGCCTCGCGCGCCGCCCGCAGCGCGACGCGCGCGAGGTCGACGCCGGACGGCTCGGCGCCACCGCCCCGGCCCGGGCCGCCGGGCGGCTGTCCGGGGCCCTGCCCGGAAGGCGAAGGCTCCGCCGGGGTCGGTCCGTCCGCGCTCATGCGCGCTCCACCGTGCCCTCCGCCACCGAGAACCGCGCGCCCGCCAGTACGTCCGGCACGTCGTCGTCGACCGCGGCCGTCACCAGCACCTGTTCGCCCGGCGCCACCAGCTCGGCCAACCGTTCCCGGCGCCGCGCGTCCAGCTCGGCGAAGACGTCGTCCAGGACCAGGACCGGCTCGTTGCCCTCCGCCCGCAGCAGGTCGAAGGAGGCCAGCCGGAGCGCCAGCGCGTAGGACCACGACTCGCCGTGGGACGCGTAGCCCTTGGCGGGCAGCGACCCGAGCTTCAGCAGCAGGTCGTCCCGGTGCGGCCCGACCAGCGTGACGCCCCGCTCGATCTCCTGCTTGCGGGCCTCGCCGAGCGCGGTCATCAGCTGCGCGTACAGGTCCTCGCGGGTGTGCGCCTCGCCGGGCGCCGACGGCTTGTACTCCAGGGCGAGGGGTCCGCCGCCGGGGGCCAGCTGCTCGTACGCCTTGTCGGCCAGCGGCTGCACGGCGGCGATCAGGTCGAGGCGCTGGGCGAGCAGTTCGGCGCCGGCGCGCGCGAGGTGCTGGTCCCAGACGTCCAGGGTGGACAGGTCCATCGTGCGGCCGCCGTGCCGGCGGGCCAGCGCGGCCGACTTCAGCAGGGTGTTGCGCTGCTTGAGGACGCGGTCGTAGTCGGAGCGCACGCCCGCCATGCGCGGGGAGCGGGCGGTGATCAGCTCGTCCAGGAAGCGGCGCCGCTCCCCGGGGTCGCCCTTCACCAGGGCGAGGTCCTCGGGCGCGAACAGGACGGTGCGGACGATGCCGAGCACGTCGCGTGGTCTGACCTGCGAGGACCTGTTGATGCGGGCGCGGTTGGCCTTGCCCGGGTTCAGCTCCAGCTCGATCAGCTGCTGCCGCTCGCCCTGTCTGACCTGCGCGCGGATCACGGCGCGCTCGGCGCCCATGCGCACCAGGGGGGCGTCGGAGGAGACCCGGTGGCTGCCGAGGGTGGCCAGGTAGCCGACGGCCTCGACGAGGTTGGTCTTGCCCTGCCCGTTGGGGCCGACGAAGGCGGTGACGCCCGGGTCCAGCGGGACCTCGACCCGGGCGTACGAACGGAAGTCGGCCAGCGACAGGTGCGTGACGTGCATGAGCGTGCGCCGACCTCCCTACCTTCGGATACCGTCCCTCGGGCGGTGGCCCTCGGGACTCCTGCCTACTTCTTCTCGACCGCGTGGCCGCCGAACTGGTTGCGCAGCGCGGCGATCATCTTCATCTGCGGCGAGTCGTCCTGCCGGGACGCGAACCGCGCGAAGAGCGAGGCCGTGATCGCGGGCAGCGGCACGGCGTTGTCGATCGCCGCCTCCACAGTCCAGCGTCCCTCACCGGAGTCCTGTGCATAACCCCGGAGCCCGTCCAGGTGCTCGTCGTCGTCGAGGGCGTTGACGGCCAGGTCGAGCAGCCAGGAGCGGATCACGGTGCCCTCCTGCCAGGAGCGGAAGACCTCGCGGACGTTGTCCACGGAGTCGACCTTCTCCAGCAGCTCCCAGCCCTCCGCGTAGGCCTGCATCATGGCGTACTCGATGCCGTTGTGGACCATCTTGGCGAAGTGGCCCGCGCCGACCTTGCCGGCGTGCACGGCGCCGAAGTCGCCCTCCGGCTTGAGGGCGTCGAAGACCGGCTGCACCCGGGCGACGTGCTCCGCGTCGCCGCCGTACATCAGCGCGTAGCCGTTCTCCAGGCCCCACACGCCGCCGGAGACGCCGCAGTCGACGAAGCCTATGCCCTTGGCGGCCAGCTCCTCGGCGTGCTTCTCGTCGTCCGTCCAGCGGGAGTTGCCGCCGTCCACGACGATGTCGCCGGGCTCCAGCAGCTCGCCGAGCCGGTCGATGGTGGCCTGGGTGGCCTCACCGGCCGGGACCATCACCCAGACCACGCGCGGGCCCTCGAGCTTGCCCACCAGCTCTTCCAGGCTGTGGACGTCGGCGAGGTCGGGGTTGCGGTCGTATCCGACGACGGTGTGGCCCGCGCGGCGGATCCGCTCGCGCATGTTGCCGCCCATCTTGCCGAGGCCGACGAGACCGAGCTCCATCAGTTGCGTTCCTTAGGTGTGCGAGGTGGCGGGGCGGCACCCTCCGGACCGGCCGGATGCGTGCCGCGGCACTTTCGTACCCGCCCCGAGCCTAAACCCGGACGTCCGTGCACAGCTGTGGGCATACGCGCTCATGCGTACGCCCTCACCTGCGGGTTTGTCCTCGGGTTGTCCTCAGCCTGTGGACAACCGGGCGTCGGCCCCTTGCCGTCGCCGAGGGATCAGCCGCTCAGCCGCACCGGCATGATCAGGTACTTGTACGCCTCGTCCGCCTCGGCGTCCAGGGCCGGCTTGCCGCTGAGCAGCGCCGGCTTCGTGGACGTCGTGAAGGAGAGCTGGGCCACCGGCGAGTCGATCGCGCTGAGGCCGTCCAGCAGGAACGTCGGGTTGAAGGCGATCGAGATGTCGTCGCCCTCCAGCTGGGCGTCGACCCTTTCCACAGCCTGTGCGTCGTCGCTGGAGCCGGCCTCCAGGATCAGCACGCCCTGCTCGAAGCTGAGCCGCACCGGGGTGTTGCGCTCCGCGACCAGGGCCACGCGCTTGACGGCCTCCACGAAGGGGGCGGTCTCGATCACGGCGACGCTGTTGAACTCCGTCGGGAAGAGCGTCTTGTACTTCGGGAGGTCGCCCTCCAGCAGGCGCGTGGTCGTCCGGCGGCCCGCGCCCTCGAAACCGATCAGGCCCTCGCCCGCGCCCGAGCCGGACAGCGCCAGGATCACCTGGTCACCGCTGGTCAGCGCCTTGGCGGTGTCCTGGAGGGTCTTGGCGGGCACCAGGGCGACCGCGGAGACCTCCGGGTTCTCCGGCTTCCACAGGAACTCGCGGACCGCGAAGCGGTAGCGGTCGGTGGAGGCCAGGGTGACCGAGTCGCCCTCGATCTCGATGCGCACACCGGTGAGCACGGGCAGCGTGTCGTCGCGGCCCGCGGCGATGGCGACCTGCTGCACGGCCGCGGCGAAGACCTCGCCGGGGACCGTGCCGGTGGCCTCCGGCATCTGCGGCAGCGCCGGGTACTCCTCCACCGGCAGGGTGTGGAGGGTGAACCGCGAGGAGCCGCAGACCACCGTCGCCCGTACACCGTCTGTGGAAATCTCCACCGGCCGGTTGGGGAGGGCGCGGGAGATGTCGGCGAGCAGCCGGCCGGAGACGAGGACCGTGCCCTCCTCCTCGATCTCGGCCTCCACCGACACTCGCGCGGAGACCTCGTAGTCGAAGCTGGACAGGCTCAGCTGCCCCTCCTCGGCCTTCAGCAGCAGGCCCGCGAGGACCGGCGCCGGCGGACGGGCCGGGAGGCTGCGAGCCGCCCAGGCCACTGCCTCCGCGAGTACGTCGCGTTCCACCCGGATCTTCACTGTTGCCGCCTCCTGCTGTTGCCGGCGCTTCTCGCCCTGCCTGGCTTTCGTCGTCTGACTCGGTGTCGTCGGCCCCTCTGCGGGGCAGGACACCGGAGAACAGTCTGACGCACCCCACTGACAGTAGGTGCCCTTCGGGGTCAAGTCGTGACGAGGGGCGGTCGGGCTCGAGAGGGCGAGTTGTGCACAGGACCCGCTTCGAAACGAATTCCGCTCTCTCTCTAGTCGGGAGTAGTAGTAGGGCCTGTGGATACCGTGGATAACCTCGTTTTCCCAGGTCAGAGCACGAATTTTGTCCACCGGGCCTGTGGGCGGCGCCCGTGGACAACCGGGCGTATCTGTGGAGAACAGAAAGTTCTGCACACTCCGTGCACAGGGAGGGCCGACTTCTCCCCAGGGCCGTCCCCAGCTTTGCCCGTCTTTCCCACAGCCCCCTGCGGCACCTCTGTGTGACGCCTTTCACTCGACGCGGTGAGAGGGCGCGTCGCGTTGCCGAACAGTGGACAGCCATGTGGAGAAGCTGGGGATCACTGGGGACAACCGGCTCCAGCCTGTGGGTTGTTCGTGGACAACTCGATGCACAGCTTGTGGAAGACCGCTTCGTCCACAGGCTGTGGAGATCGTTCGTCCACGAATCCACAGGCGGTTGACCTGCCCTGATGGTTCCTCACCACCCTGGCCTGTGGACAGGATCGGGACAACTTCCCAGTCCCCAAGGTGTGGACGGAAAAAAGTCACCGAATCTGTGGAGGGCGGCCGTAACCCGGCAGGTAATCGAACAGCGGGCGGCCGGGTCGGGTGGCCGTCGCACGGCCGTCGCGCGTCCGTCACGCGTCCGTGGGGCGGCGGTGGCCGTCGCGGAGGCCGGTACGGAGGGCGTTGCGGGCGCCGGAGCACGACGCGGGCACGGGGCCGGCGCGGGCACGGCGGGCCGATGCGAGCACGGAGGCCCTGGCGCGGCACGGCGGGCCACGCCGCGCACAGCGGGCGGCCGCGGGCACGGGAAAGGCGCCCCAGGGGTCCTGGGGCGCCTAGGGGGCCAGGGGCCGGTGCCGGAGGTGCTCAGCCGTTCTTGATGCGGTTGGTCAGCTCGGTCACCTGGTTGTAGATGGAGCGCCGCTCGGCCATCAGATTGCGGATCTTGCGGTCGGCGTGCATCACCGTCGTGTGGTCCCGGCCGCCGAACAGCGCGCCGATCTTCGGCAGGGACAGGTCCGTCAGCTCACGGCACAGGTACATGGCGATCTGCCGCGCCGTCACCAGCTGGCGGCCGCGCGAGCTGCCGCACAGGTCCTCCACCGTGAGGCCGAAGTAGTCGGCCGTCTCGCTCATGATGGCCGTCGAGGTGATCTCCGGCGTCGAGTCCTCACCGCCGGGGATCAGGTCCTTGAGGACGATCTCCGTCAGTCCGAGGTCGACCGGCTGCCGGTTGAGCGACGCGAAGGCCGTCACCCGGATCAGCGCGCCCTCCAGCTCGCGGATGTTGCGCGAGATCCGCGAGGCGATGAACTCCAGGACCTCGGGTGGGGCGTTGAGCTGCTCCTGCACCGCCTTCTTACGCAGGATCGCGATGCGCGTCTCCAGCTCGGGCGGCTGGACGTCGGTGATCAGGCCCCACTCGAAACGGTTCCGCAGCCGGTCCTCCAGCGTGACCAGCTGCTTCGGCGGCCGGTCGCTGGAGAGCACGATCTGCTTGTTGGCGTTGTGGAGGGTGTTGAAGGTGTGGAAGAACTCCTCCTGCGTCGACTCCTTGTCCGCGAGGAACTGGATGTCGTCGACGAGCAGGATGTCCATCTCGCGGTAGCGCTTGCGGAAGCTGTCGCCCTTGCCGTCGCGGATGGAGTTGATGAACTCGTTGGTGAACTCCTCGGAGCTCACGTACCGCACGCGCGTGCCGGGGTAGAGGCTGCGGGCGTAGTGCCCGATCGCGTGCAGGAGGTGCGTCTTGCCGAGCCCGGACTCGCCGTAGATGAAGAGCGGGTTGTACGCCTTCGCGGGGGCCTCGGCGACGGCGACGGCCGCCGCGTGCGCGAAGCGGTTGGAGGCACCGATGACGAAGGTGTCGAAGAGGTACTTCGGGTTCAGCCGTGCCGTCGGCTCGCCCGGACCGGTCGCCGGCGCGGGCTGCGCGGCCAGCGGGCCGGGGGCGCCGGTGGCCGGGCCGGGGCCGACCGGACCGCCGCGGTGCACGTGGCCGGAGCCGGACGGCGGCTCGGGCAGGTCCCGGCGGGGGCCGCGCTGGTCGTAGTCGCCCCGCTGCGGCTCGTAGTCGCCGCGCGGCTTGTCGTAGTCCGGCCGGGGCTGGCCGTGGTCGCCGCGCGACTGTTCGTAGTCGCGGGCCTCGTACTCGCCGCCGCGGTCGTACTCGCTCCGCTTGTAGTCACCGTGCTGCGAGTCGTACGACGGGCGTTCCGAGGGGCGCTCCGGCGACTGCGGGCGGTAGTTCTGCCCGTACGAGTCCTGCGGGTACGGCTCCTGGTCGTAGCCCTCCTGGGGCGGCGAGGCGTACGGGTCCCGCTCCGGGAAACCGAGGCGCTGCTGCTGCCAGCCGTAGTCGTCCTGCTGCGCCGGCCGCGGCCAGGAGCCGGGCTCGGGGCGCTGGTACTCCTGCGGATAGGCGGGGCGCGCGGTGGGGAGCTGCTCGGCGCGGTGGCGGCCGTACCCCTCGTAGTCGTCCCGGCCGCCCTGGCCGCCCTGGCCCTGGCCCGGAGCGGGGAGCTCGGGCTCCTCGTAGCGGGGCTGGGGGCGGGCGGGCGGCGCCTGCGGTGCGGGAGCGGGGGGCGCGGGCTCGCCGGCGGTGTCGTCGACGGTGATCGCGATGCGGATGGGGCGGCCGCACTCGCGGCTCAGGGTCTCGCTGACGACCGGGGCCAGGCGGCCCTCCAGTACGCCCTTCGCGAATTCGTTCGGCACGGCGAGCAGCGCGGTGTCGGCGACCAGCGCGAGGGGCTGGCAGCGCCGGATCCAGTGCTCGTCCTTCGACTCGACGCCCTGGCCGCGCCCCTCCCCGAGGAGTTGCTCCAATACGCGTGGCCACACTGCGGCAAGATCGGCAGGTACGTCAGCCACAGGGCACGCTCTCTCACGAGTCCCTCGAAGGTGTGATTCGGGGACGGGTCGGGATGAAACTCGGGTGGGGCAGGGATAAGGGAACGAATCGGAGTCCAGTCACGGTAGTCAGCGTGGCCGGTAGGGTTCAAGTTGTTGTCCCCAGCCTGTGGACAAGTGTCTCCCGGTCACCGTTGGTTTGACCGAATGGCGCAGTCCCACGTACCGTAACCAGGTCGAGTTGTCGATGGCTGCTGCCGCCTGCCTCCGATGGGCACAGGTCACGTCCAAGGTGATCGAAAAGCGGTGCACTCGGGCGTAACGCGAGCTACTCGTGGGCGCACGGTGACAGCCAGGACGGCACCCCGCCAACCACGATTCTTTCTGGAGCCCCCGAGTGAGCAAGCGCACCTTCCAGCCGAACAACCGCCGTCGCGCCAAGACCCACGGCTTCCGGCTGCGGATGCGCACCCGTGCCGGCCGCGCGATTCTCGCGTCCCGCCGCAGCAAGGGTCGCGCCCGTCTGTCCGCCTGATCCGGTCAGGTCATGACATCGTGCTGCCCACCGAGAACCGGCTGAGGCGGCGCGAGGACTTCGCGACCGCGGTACGACGAGGTCGCCGGGCCGGACGCCCGGCCCTGGTCGTCCACCTTCGAAGCGGTGCCACGGACCCGCACGCGCCTGGGGAGAGCGCTCCCCCGACACGTGCGGGTTTCGTCGTGAGCAAAGCCGTGGGTGGCGCGGTGGTCCGCAACAAGGTGAAGCGCAGGCTTCGCCATCTGATGCGCGACCGGATCGACCTGTTTCCCCCCGGTAGCCTGGTAGTCGTACGAGCGCTGCCCGGTGCGGGTGACGCCGACCATGTACATCTGGCCCGAGACCTGGACGCCGCCCTCGCGCGGCTGATGGGAGGGGGCGCGCGATGAAGTACCCGCTGCTGGCTCTGATCAAGCTGTACCAGTGGACGATCAGTCCTCTGCTGGGGCCGGTGTGCAAGTACTACCCGTCGTGTTCCCACTACGGCTACACGGCCATCGACCGGCACGGTGCTCTCAAAGGCACGGCGCTCACCGCTTGGCGCATCCTGCGATGCAATCCGTGGTCGCTGGGTGGCGTGGACCATGTTCCGCCGCGCAAACGCCCGCGGTGGCACGAAATGCTGCGTGACGCATGGCGTGCACGCAGGGGCGGGACCTCCGCCGCCGAACCGGCCAACGAGGGGCAGGCTTCTCCCGCGAGTCAGCCCAGTCCCTCGAGTCCGGCCGCAGAGACACCGTCCCATGCCCAAGGAGCATGATTAGTGGACACGATTGCCAGCCTCTTCAGTTTCATCACCTGGCCCGTCTCCTGGGTCATCGTCCAGTTCCACAAGGTGTACGGCGCCATCTTCGGCCCTGACACCGGATGGGCCTGGGGCCTGTCCATCGTGTCCCTGGTGATCCTCATCCGCATCTGCCTGATCCCGCTCTTCGTGAAGCAGATCAAGGCGACGCGTGGGATGCAGACGCTCCAGCCGGAGATGAAGAAGATCCAGGAGCGCTACAAGAACGACAAGCAGCGTCAGTCCGAAGAGATGATGAAGCTGTACAAGGAGACGGGCACCAACCCGCTCTCCTCGTGCCTTCCCATCCTGGCGCAGTCCCCGTTCTTCTTCGCCCTGTACCACGTCCTCAACTCGATCGCGTCGAACGACACCATCGGCGTGATCAACAAGGACCTGCTGCAGAGCGCCCAGCAGGCGCACATCTTCGGGGCCCCGCTGGCCTCCAAGTTCTTCAGCAGCGAGAGCGAGGTCGCCGCTCTCAACGCCTCGCTGACCGACGTCCGGGTCGTCACCGCGATCATGATCGTGCTGATGTCCGCGTCGCAGTTCTTCACCCAGCGCCAGCTGATGACGAAGAACGTCGACACCACGGTGAAGACGCCGTTCATGCAGCAGCAGAAGATGCTGATGTACGTCTTCCCCATCATGTTCGCCGTCTTCGGTGTGAACTTCCCCGTCGGTGTCCTCGTCTACTGGCTGACCACCAACGTGTGGACCATGGGTCAGCAGATGTACGTCATCCGCAACAATCCGACGCCGGGTTCCAAGGCCCAGTCCGCCTACCTGGAGCGCCTGCTCAAGCACGTCACGGCCACCGGCAAGACCCGCGGCCGCGGTCAGCGGTCCATCGTCAAGGCCATCGTCGCCAAGGGCCGGGACCGCAACGAGTTCGAGCGCAAGTTCATCAACGGTCTGAACAAGGCGGGCCTCGCCGCCCAGAACGACGGCACCGTGGTGAAGAGCGAGGCCGCCGTCGCCGCCCAGAGCACGGACGGCGGCACCCCCGGCACCGCCGGCGCACCCAAGCGCCAGCAGCCCAAGCGGCAGAGCAAGGCACAGCGCCAGTCCGCGAAGCCGGCCGGTGAGTCCGCCGGTGACGCGGAGGCCAAGACCTCCCTCAGCAAGTCCGACGAGCCGGAGGGCGGCCAGCAGGGCGCCAAGCCCGCCGGTTCCGCCAACAAGAAGCCCGCGCAGAAGCCCGGCGGCGGTGGCCGCAGCAAGGCCCAGTCCGGACAGCGCAAGGGCCCGCAGCGGCCCAAGTCCCCGTCGAAGAAGTAAGAAGGAGTCCATCCCGTGACGGAAGGCACCACCTCCGCCGCTGCCGAGGGCGCAGACACCCTGACCCGCCTCGAGCAGGAGGGCGAGATCGCCGCGGACTACCTGGAGGGTCTGCTCGACATCGCCGACCTCGACGGCGACATCGACATGGACGTCGAGGCCGACCGCGCCTCCGTCTCGATCATCAGTGACACCAACAGCCGGGACCTGCAGAAGCTGGTCGGCCGGGACGGTGAGGTGCTGGAGGCTCTGCAGGAGCTCACGCGTCTGGCCGTGCACCGGGAGACCGGCGACCGCAGCCGGCTGATGCTCGACATCGCGGATTACCGGGCCAAGAAGCGCACCGAGCTCTCCGAGCTGGGTGCCAAGGCCGCCGCCGAGGCCAAGAGCAGCGGCGAGCCCGTGCGGATGAAGCCGATGACCCCGTTCGAGCGCAAGGTCGTGCACGACGCGGTCAAGGCCGCGGGGCTGCGCAGCGAGTCCGAGGGCGAGGAGCCGGAGCGCTTCGTCGTCGTGCTTCCCGCCTGATCGGCCCCCACGTTCTCCGGCCCCGTCTGTTGCGCAGACGGGGCCGAATTTTGTCAGCCTGATAGTTCTGGTGGTTCTGGCAGCGGCGCACAGCGCGCCGGTGCCGTACGGAAGGACGGTCCCCTCGTGACGGAGGCAGCGGAGCTTCCCCCTGTGCCCGAGCAGGCACGCGACGTGTTCGGGGCTCGGTACGCGGACGCGATCCGCTACGCGGAGCTGCTCGCCGAAGCGGGTGTGAAGCGCGGCCTGATCGGCCCACGTGAGGTTCCCCGCCTGTGGGAGCGGCACCTGCTGAACTGCGCGGTGCTCTCGGAGGTCGTGCCCGAGGGGGTGACGGTGTGCGACGTCGGGTCCGGCGCGGGACTGCCCGGAATCCCGCTGGCGCTCGTCCGGGACGACCTGAAGATCACCCTGCTGGAGCCCCTCCTGCGGCGCACCAACTTCCTGACCGAGGTCGTGGAGCTTCTGGGCCTGGACCATGTGACCGTGGTGCGCGGCCGGGCCGAGGAAGTCATGGGCAAGCTGCCGCCGGTCCATGTGGTGACGGCCCGCGCCGTTGCTCCGCTGGACCGCCTGGCCACCTGGGGCATTCCCCTGCTGCGCCCGTACGGCGAGATGCTCGCCCTCAAGGGCGACACGGCCGAGGAGGAGCTGAAAGCCTCGGCCACGGCGCTCAGCAAGCTGGGCGCCGTGGAAACCTCGATCCTGCACGTGGGCGAGGGAGTCGTGGATCCCATGTCCACCGTGGTGCGTGTCGAGGTCGGTGAGAGCCCGGGTGGCGTGCGTTTCGCCGCCAAGCGCGCCAAGGCGGCGCGGACCGGTCGAGCACGGCGACGTCGCGGGTAGCGGTACTCCACACAAGCTGCCCTCCCTGCGCGATCCGGAGTGTCGCGGCTGATCGGCTTCGGCGGCGCTGCATCGTGTTTCACGTGAAACGTCGCTCACTGCTGCACGGCATCATCAGTCGCGGCCGCGCTGCGGCCGACCCTCGCGACCGAAAGCCTCTCGGGTCGCTCGGAGAGGGCACGGAGTTGTCCACAGAGGTGGATTTCTCCACAGAACAACAGGCCTCACTGGTTCATGGCACCGAAGACATGGGAGGCTCTGTTCATTGCGAGCCTGAAGTCGAGGAGAGTGAATCCTTGCGGTCCGACGCCAATATCGCGGGACCGATGACCGATCCGGTCCCCGGTCCCCGTGTCGAGTCGACGGGGGCGGATGTTTCACGTGAAACACCGCCGCCGATGGACGACACTCCGATCGGTCGTGCTGCCCAATTGGCGGTGGAGGCTCTGGGCCGCGCCGGCGAGGGACTGCCGCGGCCTGAGCAGACCAGGGTCATGGTGGTCGCCAACCAGAAGGGCGGTGTGGGCAAGACGACGACGACCGTCAATCTTGCCGCGTCGCTCGCGCTGCATGGGGCTCGGGTCCTGGTCGTGGACCTCGACCCGCAGGGCAATGCCTCCACCGCCCTCGGCATCGATCACCACGCCGAGGTTCCGTCCATCTATGACGTCCTGGTCGAGAGCAGGCCGCTCTCGGAAGTGGTTCAGCCGGTCCCCGACGTCGAGGGACTCTTCTGTGCGCCCGCCACGATCGATCTCGCCGGTGCGGAGATCGAGCTGGTGTCCCTGGTGGCACGTGAGAGCCGGCTCCAGCGGGCGATCCAGGCGTACGAGCAGCCGCTGGACTACATCCTGATCGACTGCCCGCCGTCGCTCGGTCTGCTGACGGTCAATGCGCTGGTCGCAGGGCAGGAAGTCCTGATCCCGATCCAGTGTGAGTACTACGCGCTCGAAGGACTGGGCCAGCTGCTGCGCAACGTCGACCTGGTCCGGGGGCACCTCAACCCCACCCTGCACGTGTCGACGATCCTGCTCACCATGTACGACGGCCGGACGCGGCTCGCGTCCCAGGTCGCCGACGAGGTGCGCAGCCACTTCGGCGATGAGGTGCTCCGGACGAGCATTCCCCGCTCGGTCCGCATTTCCGAGGCCCCCAGCTATGGACAGACGGTCCTGACCTACGATCCAGGATCGAGTGGTGCCCTCTCCTATCTGGAGGCGGCGCGAGAGATCGCGCTCAAGGGGGTGGGCGTCGGCTATGACGCGACGCACGCCCACATCGGCGCACAGAATGACCCGAACATGGTGGAGGGGATCCAGTGAGTGAGCGACGGAGGGGGCTGGGCCGTGGTCTGGGCGCACTGATCCCCAATGCTCCGACGGAGAAGTCGGTGGCGTCGGCAGCGCTGGGGAACGCGGGTCTCGCGTCCCCGGCCGCGATGCCCCTGGTGCCGAACGACCGGGGAGTCGCCGCGGCGAAGGTGACCACCCTGCCGCCGGTTTCACGTGAAACAGACGGGGCAGCGGCGGCCGGTTCGGAGCCGGGCGGAGGAGACGGGCTCAGGGTGCCCGTGGGGGCTCACTTCGCGGAGGTCCCTCTCGACGCCATCACGCCGAACCCGAAGCAGCCGCGTAAGGACTTCGACGACGACGCGCTGTCCGAGCTCGTCACCTCCATCAGGGAGGTCGGTCTCCTTCAGCCGGTCGTGGTACGTCAGACCGGCCCCAGCCGCTACGAGCTCATCATGGGTGAGCGGCGCTTCCGGGCCTGTCGCGAGCTGGAGATGGAGAGCATCCCGGCCATCGTCCGTGCCACGGACGACGAGAAGCTTCTCCTGGACGCCCTGCTGGAGAACCTGCACCGGGCTCAGCTGAATCCCCTCGAAGAGGCTGCCGCCTACGACCAGCTCCTCAAGGACTTCAACTGCACCCACGATCAGCTGGCCGACCGCATCGGGCGCTCCCGCCCCCAGGTCTCGAACACCCTGCGTCTGCTGAAGCTGTCTCCGAAGGTGCAGAACCGGGTGGCCGCCGGGGTGCTCTCGGCCGGTCATGCCCGGGCGCTGCTCTCCGTGGAGGACCCCGAGGAGCAGGACCGGCTGGCCCACCGGATCGTCGCCGAGGGGCTTTCGGTGCGCTCGGTCGAGGAGATCGTTACCCTGATGGGCTCCCGCCCGCAGAAGCCCCAGCGGGCCAAGGGGCCGCGGGCCGGCTCGCTGGTCTCCCCGGCGCTCTCGGAGCTGGCGACCAGGCTTTCGGACCGCTTCGAGACCCGTGTGAAGGTCGATCTCGGGCAGAAGAAGGGCAAGATCACCGTCGAGTTCGCCTCCATGGAGGACCTGGAGCGGATTCTCGGAAGTCTCGCTCCCGGTGAGGGGCCCGTGCTGCAGAAGGGCCTCGAGGACGACGAAGCCGAAGAGTCCGGCTCCTGAGTCATCGGTGAGTGGCGCGCCGCGTGGTGCTCCACTCACCCACAGGGCGGGTCGTGTCCCGGTGCAGACCGGAACACGACCCGCCCTTTGCGGTCCGCCCGTGCCGAGCGCAGCCCTTCGTGGATACGATGCGAACGGGATGGCGCAAGCACCGGGCAGCACCTCTGAGAGGAAGGCAGGGGCCATGCGAACCATGGGCCGGACCGGACTGGTGAGCGCGGGCTTGGGGCTGGGCGCGGTCGGTGGGTTCATCGGCAGCCTGCTCAGGGAACGGAGCGCTTTGACAGCCGCCCGCGACGCGGCGGGCGAAGGAAGCGAGGAACAGCCTTCATGGGGCGCCGGCTCGTACCGCTCACGCTGGACAACCTTCAGGACCTCCCCCAGCGCTGTCGCTCGTGCGTCTTCTGGGAGCTGGACCCCGTCAGCGGCGAAGCCGCGGTAAAGGCGGGCACGCCCGGTCTGGAGAAGGAGTCCTGGATCTCCGCCGTCCTGCTGGACTGGGGGTCATGCGGTCGCGTGGTCTATGTCGACGATGTGCCGGTGGGCTTCGTCCTCTATGCGCCGCCTGCTTATGTGCCGCGTTCCATGGCTTTCCCCACCAGTCCCGTCTCGCCGGACGCGGTGCAGCTGATGACCGCCTTCGTGATGCCCGGCTATCAGGGTCAGGGGCTGGGCCGCGTGATGGTGCAGACGGTCGCCAAGGATCTGTTGCGTCGAGGCTTCAAGGCGATCGAGGCGTTCGGCGACGCCCGCTGGAAGGAGCCGGCCTGCCTCCTGCCCGCAGACCATCTGCTGGCCGTGGGCTTCAAGACCGTACGCCCGCATCCCAGCCATCCGCGGCTACGACTGGATCTGCGCTCCACGCTCTCCTGGAAGGAAGACGTGGAGCTGGCTCTCGACCGTCTTCTGGGGGCCGTACAGAAGGAACCGGCGCTGCGGCCGCTGTGACAGAGGCGCAGTGCCGGGCGCGCAGGCACAGCGAAGGGGCCGACCCGCACGGGTCGGCCCCTTGGTGTTTCACGTGAAACGTTACTCGGCGATGAAGTCCTCGAGGTCGCGGACGATCGCGGCCTTCGGCTTGGCGCCGACGATGGTCTTGGCGACCTCGCCACCCTGGTAGACGTTCAGCGTCGGGATGGACATGACGCCGTACTTGGCCGCCGTACCCGGGTTCTCGTCGATGTTGAGCTTGACGACCTCGATCTTGTCGCCGTACTCGGCGGCGATCGCCTCGAGGGACGGCGCGATCTGGCGGCACGGACCGCACCAGGCGGCCCAGAAGTCCACCAGGACGGGCTTGTCGCTCTTGAGGACGTCCTGCTCGAAGGAGTCGTCGGTCACTTGCTTCAGGGTGCCGGCCACGGCGGGCTCCTTAACTGGTTGGTGCGTGGGGTGGGTGGGTCAGACGGCGGCGGTCTTCTCGGGCTCGGCCTTGTCCTCGTCGGTGAGCGCGGCGAGGAAGCGCTCGGCGTCGAGGGCGGCGGAGCAGCCGGTGCCTGCGGCGGTGATCGCCTGGCGGTAGGTGTGGTCGACCACGTCACCGGCGGCGAAGACACCGGTGAGGTTGGTGCGGGTCGACGGGGAGTCGACCTTGAGGTAGCCCTCCGGGTCCAGGTCCAGCTGGCCCTTGAAGAGCTCGGTGCGCGGGTCGTGGCCGATCGCGATGAACAGACCGGTCACGGGCAGGTCCGACAGCTCGCCGGTCTTCACATTGCGCAGCTTCAGGCCGGACAGCTTCTGGTCGCCCTGGACCTCGGCGACCTCGCTGTCCCAGACGAAGGTGATCTTGGGGTCGGCGAAGGCGCGCTCCTGCATCGCCTTGGAGGCGCGCAGGGTGTCACGGCGGTGGACGATCGTCACGGACTTGGCGAAACGGGAGAGGAACGTGGCCTCCTCCATCGCGGTGTCACCGCCACCGATCACGGCGATGTCCTGGTCCTTGAAGAAGAAGCCGTCGCAGGTCGCGCACCACGAGACGCCGCGTCCGGAGAGCGCGTCCTCGTTCGGTAGACCGAGCTTGCGGTGCTGGGAGCCGGTGGTGACGATGACGGCCTTGGCCCGGTGGACCGTCCCCGCGGTGTCGGTGACGGTCTTGATCTCGCCGGTCAGGTCGACGGCGACGACGTCGTCCGGCACCAGCTCGGCGCCGAAGCGCTCCGCCTGGGCGCGCATGTTGTCCATGAGCTCGGGGCCCATGATGCCGTCCTGGAAGCCCGGGAAGTTCTCCACCTCGGTGGTGTTCATCAGCGCGCCGCCCGCGGTGACGGCGCCCTCGAACACCAGCGGCTTCAGCGACGCGCGCGCGGTGTAGAGCGCCGCCGTGTAGCCGGCGGGCCCGGAGCCGATGATGATCACGTTTCGGACGTCGCTCACGGCTTCATTCCTCGTCTCTGGACTGCGTCTTCAGGGCCGGGTGGAGCCCTCTCGGTGCTCTCACCCCACCCAACGGATCCTAAGGGGCGCGCATTCCCGCTGTGTCCGGGCACACGGCATCACACGAGAGACGAGGACCGAGCGCGTGTTCAGGAACGGGTGTAGGACTGCTTCAGCAGCACCTTGGCCTTGCCGACCGCGGGCTGGTCCACACACGCCGACTCGACGATGTAGGCGGTGACCCGGCTGTCGTTCGTGGCGTCCGGCACCACCACGAGCAGCGCTTCCTTGCCCTTGTAGACGCCTTCCTGGGTGGCGATCGCCGCGTCGTCCCGGCCGATTCCCCGCTGGACGCACTCGGGAACCGTCGGCTGTGTGAAGACGTGGTTCTCGGCGCCGGTCTCGGACTCCATGCCGAAGCTGCGCGGAGTGCGCGGACCGTTGCGGGTGCTCGGGTCGTCGGAGACGAGTCCGGCGACCTGCTCCTTGAGTTTCGCCTCGGAGAAGGTGTCCGCGAGCGCGGTCTGCTGTCCGTGGGCCGTGTCGTCGGCCGGGTCGCCGGCGGTGAGGGACGAGACGATGACGGAGCCGAGTCCGAGCGTGGCAGCGGCGGCCACGGCGCCGAGTACGGCGACCCTGCGGCGTCCCCCTCGCCGCCGTTCCTTGCGCCCGGGTCCGGTGGTGGAGGGACGGGCGCTGCCGGTCGGACGGTCCGCGGGGGGCGGTGTTTCACGTGAAACATGCGCGCCGCCGCTGTCGTCGCCCGGCACGATCGGCGGTGCTTCGGCGGCGAGGGCGGCGTCGATCCGGGCGACCACGTCGTCGGGCATCCGCGACGGCACCGGCAGTGTGCCGAGCAGTCCCTGGATCTCCTCCAGGGACGCGTACACCTCCGCGCACTGCTCGCAGCTCTCCAGGTGCCGTCGCAGGCCCGTGGTCCGGGACGGTGGGAGCAGGCCCTCGGCGAGGTCGGAGATCTCCGCGACGTCCGGGTGCCCGGTCATATCTGTCGTCGACGACGTCACGCTCGTCCACCTCCGCCCTTCACTGCGGCTGAATCGCTCGGTCCCGTGTCCTGCGTGCCCGCCCGGTGCGGCCCCGCTGCCGGTGGGACGGATGGCCCCGGAGTCCGGTTCCGTTCGTCGTCGGCTTTCCCGCCCCGGCCGGCCTTCCCGGCCCCGCCACTGCCGTCCGGGCGCAGGTGGGTCAGCAGCGGGAGGAGTCTGGCTCTGCCGCGGGCGCAGCGGCTCTTGACCGTGCCGGTGGGCACGTCGAGGATGCGGGCCGCCTCCGCGACGGGATAACCCTGCATGTCCACCAGGACGAGAGCAGCCCGCTGGTCGGCCGGCAGGGTGCCCAGCGCCTCCAGCAGCTGACGGTGCAGGTCGTTGCGTTCGGCCGGGGCGGATGCCGATTCGTGCGGCTCCAGGAGCTGGTCGAGCCGTTCGGTGTCGTCGACGGGAGCGGTTTTGCGCGAGGCGGCCTTGCGGGCGCGGTCCAGACAGGCGTTGACGGTGATCCGGTGCAGCCAGGTGGTGACGGCCGCCTGGCCGCGGAAGGTGTGGGCGGCCCGGTAGGCGGAGACGAGCGCGTCCTGGACGGCGTCGGCGGCCTCCTCGCGGTCTCCCAGCGTCCGCAGGGCCACGGCCCACAGACGGTCGCGGTGACGGCGGACGATCTCCCCGAAGGCGTCGGGGTCCCCGGCGACATGGCGAGCCAGGAGGTCCTGATCGCTGACGTCGTCATGGTTCGCGCTGTCCGCCATCACACCCCCCTTCGCACGGCAGGCCCCTCAGCTGGTCACCTTGATGTCCGCCAGGCGGCCGCGCCACTGACCGTCCGATTGCATCGGCAGGTCGGTGAGCCACACCAGGAGGTACCGGCTCTGCAGAGCCTTGCCCGGCTTGAGTTCCACCGTCGTCCCCGAGCCTTCGGCGACCTTGCTGTACGCGTCGAAGGAGGCCGGCTCCGTGGTGGCGTCCTTGCCCGCGCTGCGCAGCTCGACGGACGTGCTCCCGACGAAGGAGACGGTCACCTTCCCGACCTGCTGGACCTTGCCGAGGTCCACGATCACGCCGACCCCTGACTTGAGGCGGCCGAAGTCGGAGCTGTAGTAGTAGTCGGTCTGCCAATAGGTCGACGGACTGTCGTCGTAGACGTTCTTTATCTGGGACGGCTTCTCGGACTGATCGCCGAAGGGGTCGAAGTCGCGGGCGCCGACGATGGAGACCGGCTTGCCGGCCACCGGTGCCTTGGGTCCCTTGTCGCCGCCGTCCGTCGTCTGCGTCTGGTTCTGGTCGTCGGCCTTGCCGCCCCGCTCCATGAGCGCGTCCGCCAGCTGCCAGCTGCCCAGACCGAGCGCGGCGATCAGCAGGGCCGAGACGCTCCACTTCAGCGCCTTGCCTGTACGGCTCTGCAGCGGGGGCGGCGGGGTCGGAACCGGCTGGGTGGCACCGGGACGCGGCGCCGGACGTCCGTAGGCGCCCTGCTGGTACGCGGTGCGCTGGTACTCGGGCGGGGTGGTGTACACGGGCTCCGGCGGCCGGATGCGGGGCATCTCGCCGATCGCCTTCACCAGCTCCTCCGGCGTGGTGCACGGGGACTCGTGGCGGGAGGCGGTGGCGCCGTCGTTGGCGAGCGCCCGCATGGCCAGCTCGGACAGCCCGCGGTGGACGCCCGCGCGTACCTGGTCCGGCGGGATGAGCCCGATGTCCTTGGGCAGCCCCGCGAGACCGTGGGCGTCGCTCTCGTACGGCCAGCGCTGGGTGAGCGCGGCGTACAGCAGGGCACCGATGGCCTCGGTGTCGGTGCGCTGAGGGGTGTCGGAACTGATGCCGCGCAGTGCGGCGTTGACGGCGAGCCCGCGGATCCGCCACTGGCCCGTCGACGTCCGCAGGACCGCGTTGGGGCTCAGGCGCAGATGGGCGAGGCCCTCGCGGTGGGCCGCCGCCATGGCCGACGCGACCTGACTGACCATCTGGTAGGCGTCGTACACCTCCAGCGGGCCGGAGGCGAGCAGCGCGGTCAGCTCGGTGGCGTCGGGGAGCCACTCGTGGACCACGTAGACGAGGTCGTTCTCCTCGACGGCGTCGAGGACCTGGACGAAGCGGGGATCGCCGAGCAGCGCGGAGGAACGCGCCGCGGCCAGCACGGAGCGGGCGCGCGTGTGGTCCGAGGGGAGGATGTGGACCCCGACGGCGCGGCGGAGCTTCTCGTCGACGGCCCGCCAACTGCTGAAGCCGTCCAGACGGGTGACGCACTCCTCGAGGCGGTAGCGTCTGGCGAGCTTGTGCCCGCTGTGCAGTTCGGGAGGCGAGGCCTTGCCGGGTTCCTCGCTCGTCGGGTTCCCCTGTGCCTCGTCGCTGTCCGTGTCCCGCTCCCGGTTGTTGGCCACCCCGTCGGCCGTGGACTGGTCCGCCTGTGCGGTCAGCGGCTCGTCACCGCTGTTGTCTGCCACGTCGACGGCAGCTGTGCTCCGTTCCGCCACCGTCGTTCTGCCTCCCCATTCGCTGCGCGCCGACCGGCTCCCGATGCGCGCGGTCCGACGCCGAACCCAATTGTGCCCACAGTCCGCCGCTATGCACGACACACGGGGGCGAACGATGGTTGTGCGCCTACCCCCGCTCTCAACGTCCCAGGCGGCCGCGCACCATGCCGACCAGCGAGTTGACTTCCTCGATCCGCATGCGCCGGGCCGCGACGAAGAAGACGCCGAAGAGCAGCACACCGCCGGCCAGCAGCGCGGCGAACGATCCCAGCACGCCCAGGCCGAGCGTACGGCTGATCCCGTAGCAGGCCGCGCCGCTGATCAGGGCGGCCGGCACGGACGCGATGCACAGCCGGGCGTAGGTCCGCAGCACCCGTGCGCCGTCCAGGTCCCCGCCGAGCCGCTTGCGCAGCCTGCGCCAGGCGACGCCCACGCCGATCACGTAGGCGAGGCCGTAGGAGGCGGCCATGCCGACGACGGCCCAGCGCGAGGGCAGCAGCAGGTAACAGAGTCCGGAGGCGGCGGCGTTGACCACGGCCACGATGACGGTGTTGTAGAAGGGCGTCCGGGTGTCCTCGTAGGCGTAGAAGGCGCGCAGGACGACGTACTGGACGGAGTACGGGATGAGGCCGAGGCCGAAGGCCATCAGCATGTACCCCATGTTGGTGGCGGCGCCCGTGCCCGAGGAACCGAAGATCAGGGTGCACATCGGGATGCCGAGGGCGACGAAGCCGAAGGAGACCGGGACGATCGCGACGGCCGTCGTGCGCAGACCCTGGGAGATGTCGTCCCGTACCGCGCCGCCGTCCTCCTCGGCCGCCGAGCGGGAGATGCGGGGCAGCAGGGCGGCCATCAGGGACACGGTGATGATGGCCTGCGGCAGGCCCCAGATCAGCTGGGCGTTGGCGTAGGCGCTGTAGCCGGTGCCGGCGAGGTCGGTGTCCGTCACCGAGGCCGTGGCCAGCTGGATGACGACGAGGGCGCCCGCCTGGTTGGCGAGGACGAAGAGGATCGTCCACTTGGCGAGCATCGCGGCCTTGCCGAGGCCGTGGCCCTTCCAGTCGAAGCGCAGCCGCAGCTTGAAACCGGTCTCGCGCAGGTACGGGATCATCGCCAGGGCTTGGACCACGAGGCCGAGGAGGATACCGATGCCGAGGAGGCGCTCGCCCTCCGGCGGGATGGACTCGACGGTCATGCCGGAGTCGGCGGCGGTGCCGTAGACCCAGAGGAACATGCCGAGCGTGACGATGATGACGATGTTGTTCAGGACCGGGGTCCACATCATCGCGCCGAACCGGCCGCGGGCGTTGAGGATCTGCCCCATCACCACATGGACGCCCATGAAGAAGATGGACGGCAGGAAGTAACGGGTGAAGGTGACGGCCGTCTCGTTGGCCGCGGCGTTCGAGGCGACCGGGTTGGACAGGGCGCGCACCAGCAGGGGAGCCGCGAGCATGCCGAGCGCGGTCAGGAGCCCCAGGGCGACCATGACGAGGGTCAGGAGCCGGTTGGCGTAGGCCTCGCCGCCGTCGTCGTCCTCCTTCATGGCACGGACGAGCTGGGGGACGAAGACCGAGTTGAGTCCGCCGCCGACCGTCAGGATGTAGATCATCGTCGGCAGCTGGTAGGCGATCTGGAACGACTCACCCAGCAGCGCGAGGCCCAGAGCCGAGACGATCATCGCCGACCGGATGAACCCGGTCAGCCGCGACACCATGGTGCCCGCCGCCATCACGGCGCTCGACTTCAGCAGGCCCCCCGCGCGTCCGCCCTTCTTGGGCGCCGCGGCCGGCGGGGGCGCCGGGGCGGGCTCGGGCTCCTGGAGAGGAGCCTCGGCCGCTTCCGGGGTGGGCGCCACCGCGTACTGGCCCGGCGCGGGCGCCGCGTGCTGCTGCCCGTACACCGGTGGCTGTCCGCCGTACTGGCCGGGTGCCGGGGCGTTCCCGTACGGGGCGGGCCCCTGCGGGGTGCCGTACTGGCCGGGCTGCTGGGGCGCACCGCCGTACTGGCCCGGTGCGGGCGCCGGCGCGGGTACGGAGGCGTGGTCGTCGTACGACGGGTGGCCGCCGCCCTGCTGCTGGTCGCGGAAGAGGTGGGCGAAGGCGTCCGGCTCGTGGCGCTGCTCGCCTGCCTGGGTGACCAGGTCGTCGACACCGACGAACTGGGTGGTGCGCGGGTCGTCCCCGTACGGCAGGTACTGCGTCGGGCCCTCCGGCTCGGGGGCCGGGGTCTGGGCCCAGACGCGGGGGTCGGGGGCGTAGGGCGACTGGGCGGGCTGGGAGTACAGCGGCTGCTGCGGGTGGGCGCCCGGCGGCGGTGGAGGGTGTGCAGCGCGGTCGTAGAGTGCCTCGGAGACCGGGTCCTGGGCGGAGAGGTCCTGCGCCCGGTAGGGATCCTGGTCGTAGGCGTCCTGGAGGTACATGTCCGCGTGCGGCTGCGGCGGTGTCTGTCCGGGGTCGGAAGGCGGACCCTCGGGGTGACCCGAGCCGTCCGCGGTCCGACCGCGGTCACCGTCGTACGGCGCGTTCATGGTTACCCCACCTCATCGTCCCGGGCCGGCCGGCCACGACATCCTCAACGGTCCACTCTCTCACCCGTGCCGGACGGGTCGGCGCTTTCCGCTGGGGTGTCCGGTGTCGGGTCACTCGGCTGCTCCGGGTCGCCTGCCCGGGAGCGTGCCCCGGACTCCTCCTCGGGACGCCCGTCGGTGCCCTCCTGGTTCTCCGGCCCGTCCTCGGAGTCTTCGGGGGCCTCGGCCGCCGCGTCCGAGCCGTCGCTTCCGTTGTTCTCAGCCTTCTCAGCCTTCTCAGCCTTCTCGGCGTTCTCGGCCTCGCGGGCAGCGGCCCGCTTGCGCTGGGTGTACATCCGGAAACCGGCGAGGACAAGCAGCAGGACACCGCCGCCGATGACGAGCATCACGGTGGCCGTGATCTCGGTGACCTTCACGTCGAAGGTGACGGGATCGCCGTACTTGCGCCCGTCCGCCGTGTACAGCTGGGCGATCACCGTCGCCCGTCCGTTGGCGTTGGCCGACGTGGTGAACTTCACCGACTGGCTGTGGCCGCCGGAGACCGAGATCGGCTGCTCCTCGTAGTCGGCGCCGTCGATCTCCAGACGGGTGGGGTTCGTGGAAGTGAGCCGAAGGACCAGCGGTCCGACATCCTGCACCAGGTTGTTCTGAACCGTCACGGGAATCGTGGCGCTGCGGCCGGAGAGCTTCGTCTCCGACTTGTCGATCAGTCTGACCCGGCCGGTCAGCCCGTCGAGGTAGGACTTCACCCCCGAGCGGAAGGACGCCGCCTCGTCGGCCCGGCCGCGCCAGGAAGCCGACATCTCCCGGTTGAGCGCGCGTCCGAAGGGGGTCGCCACCCGGGACGGGTCCGACAGGACGACCTTGAAGTTGTCGAGGGTGTCCTGGGTCCGCGCGATCTGCACGAACGCCGACCGGGGAAGCTCCTTCCTGCGCAGGGCCGAGGGGTAGGAGGAGGCCGACGGGACCTTGGTGGTCGCCTCCGGGTCCGGCTTGGCCGCGGCGGCCGCCGACAGCTTCTGGGACTCGGACCAGGTGCCGCCCTGCAGTGCCCGCAGCGCCTCGGCCATCGCGCGGGCCTGGCTGCCGGAGGGCATCCGCTGCGGGGCGACGACGACGCTGCGCTGCTCGCTCGTCTGGTGGTTCAGCGCGAGGCTCTGGGCGAGGAAGCGCTGGACCGCGAGCGTGGAGGAGGACGCCTTGGCCAGGTCGCCCTCGAACGCCGTGGACAGCCGGTCGTCCGCGACGACGGCCGTCGTGCCACCGCCGATGGGCCGGGCCGCCGAGGGCGTGTACGGCAGACCGCTGGTCTCCTGGAGGCTGTCACTGCGGGCGATCACCTTGTCGGCTCCCGCGGAGGTGGCGACCTTGACGATCGAGCGGTCGATCGCGCCGTCCACGGGCCAGGCGAAGTCGGTGCTCGGCTTCACGTGGAGGATCGGGTCGACCGTGTTGTGGATGACGTCCGTGGCGCTCTTGAGCTGATTCAGGGAGCCGGTCACGTCGGTGCCGTTGTGCGCCAGTGACGCCAGATCCGGGTCGGCGAACGGGAGGGAGACCACCTCCTTGTCCGCCACCGCGTCCTGCAGGTCCGCGAGCCACTGCTTGGCCACGTCCTGGTGGGTGCCGGCGACCGTCCTGTCGCCGTCGCGGACGCTGTAGTTCCCCGTCATCGCGTCGACGGACGCCAGCAGGTCGGGATCGACGACCCAAGTCACGTCGAGGTCCTTGCCGAGCGTCACCATCTGGTTGAGGCGACCCCCCGGGGAGATCTCCTTGGCCAGGTCGTCGTTGAGGAAGACGGGTGTCTGTTCCTCGTTCGCGCCGGTCTCGGCGGCCATGTGTGTGGTCGAGACGAGCGGCCACAGAGCGGTCGTCTTCGTCGTGGTGCCGGCCTCGTCGGGCTGCCAGGGGAGGAAGGTCCGCTGGATGCCGAGGATCTGCTCCCACGGCTGCGAGGAGGTCTGTCCGGAGAGGGACACGGCGAACTCGTAGACGCCGTCGTCTCCGAGGTCGAGGTCGTCGACCGGCACGGAGATGTTGAAGTGCTCGGCGACACCGGGGGTGAGCTTGGAGAACTTCTCGGAGTACTTGTCGTCGATCTCCGGCGCGACGGTGCCCTGGAGGTCGTCGCCGTCCCTGGCGATCGCGTCGATGGAGGAGCGGGTGTTGATCTCGGCACCCAGGCGCAGGCCCACATGGGCGTCGGTGACGGTCTGCTTGCCGTTGTTGGTCACGGTGCCGGACACGGTCACCGTGTCGCCGTCGGTGGGCGCCGAAGGGGTGAGCGAGTCGACGGCGACGGCCACGGAGCCCGCGTCGCCGTCGGCCTTCGCGGTGGGCTGCCCGTCTGCGTGCGCCGGGCCCGCGGTCGGCAGCTGGACCAGGCCGGCCAGCAGTGGCGCACCCGCGACCAGCGCCGTGGTGCGCCGTAGCCACCGGCGGGCAGGTGAGGGACCGCTCCCCTGGAAGTCTGCCGCCTCGGCCACGCGCTCGCCCGTCCCTCGTCGTCGTCAGTGGTCGTCGGAATGTGCGTCCACGCATGGTAACGATGCGCGCTGAGGGTAAGTGCCGCGGCGTACGCCACAAGATCGGCGGCGGAGCACGGCCGTCCTGTATATGCGCGTATGGAGGGAGGGGCGCTGAGGAGCGGGGTTCGGTGCGCGCTCCATGGGGGCGCGGCGGTCCGCGCGAGCCACGTACCCTGTTCTGTTGTGCCGAACGCCAACGAAGCCAACCTCAGTGCCCCCGCCCAGGAGCAGCGCCGCGCGGTCAGCGAGCTGCTGCGGGTCGCGCCAGTCGCCGACGAGCTCGCCCGCCGTTTCCAGGAGGCCGGGTTCTCCCTCGCCCTGGTCGGCGGCTCGGTCCGGGACGCGTTGCTCGGCCGGCTCGGCAACGATCTGGACTTCACGACCGACGCCCGCCCACAGGACGTGCTGAAGATCGTGCGGCCCTGGGCGGACGCGCTCTGGGAGGTGGGGATCGCCTTCGGCACGGTCGGCGCGCAGAAGGACGGTTACCAGATCGAGGTGACCACGTACCGGTCGGAGGCGTACGACCGCACCTCGCGCAAGCCGGAGGTGTCGTACGGCGACTCGATCGAGGACGATCTGGTCCGCCGGGACTTCACGGTGAACGCGATGGCCGTCGCGCTGCCGGAGAAGAAGTTCATCGACCCGCACGGTGGCCTGGACGACCTCGCCGCCCGTGTCCTGCGCACCCCCGGCACGCCCGAGGAGTCCTTCTCGGACGATCCGCTCCGGATGATGCGGGCCGCCCGCTTCGCCGCGCAGCTCGACTTCGAGGTGGCGCCGGAGGTCGTGAAGGCCATGACGGACATGGCCGGGCGCATCGACATCGTCTCCGCCGAGCGGGTCCGGGACGAGCTGAACAAACTGATCCTCTCCCCCCACCCGCGCAAGGGACTGTCCCTGCTGGTGGAGACCGGGTTGGCCGAGCGCGTCCTTCCCGAGCTGCCGGCCCTGCGACTGGAGCGGGACGAGCACCACCGGCACAAGGACGTCTACGACCACACGCTGATCGTCCTGGAGCAGGCGATGGCGCTGGAGGAGGAGGGACCCGACCTCACCCTGCGGCTGGCCGCGCTGCTGCACGACATCGGCAAGCCCCGCACGCGTCGCTTCGAGAAGGACGGCCGGGTCTCGTTCCACCACACGAGGTGGTCGGGGCGAAGATGACGAAGAAGCGCATGACCGCGCTCAAGTACTCCAACGAGCTGGTGAAGGACGTCTCGCGCCTGGTCGAGCTGCACCTGCGCTTCCACGGTTACGGCACCGGCGAGTGGACGGACTCCGCGGTCCGCCGGTACGTCCGGGACGCCGGTCCGCTGCTGGACCGGCTGCACAAACTGACCCGCTCGGACTGCACGACCCGCAACAAGCGCAAGGCCTCGGCGCTCTCGCGTGCCTACGACGGACTGGAGGAGCGGATCGCGCAGCTCCAGGAGCAGGAGGAGCTGGACGCGATCCGTCCGGACCTGGACGGCAACCAGATCATGGAGATCCTCGGCATCCGACCCGGGCCGGCCGTGGGACAGGCGTACAAGCACCTGCTGGAGCTGCGCCTGGAGAACGGGCCGATGGAGCACGACGCCGCGGTGGCCGCACTCAGGGAATGGTGGGACACCCAGCAGCGGTGAGTATGCGAAGAAACGGAAGAGGGGTCATGTTTCACGTGAAACATGACCCCTCTTCCGTTTGTGCGCCCGGTGACGGACCTACTTCACTTCCTTGAGGCAGAGAACCACCCGGTGGCTGCTGCTACCCGTCTGGTAGTAGGAGATCGTCGCCTCCTTGACCGCCTTGCACTTGCTGTCGTCGCTGGTGTTGTCGAACTTCTCGACCACCTCGAACTCGGCGTCACTCGAGGAGCAGTCGACGGTCTTGAGGTCCGGGCTGATCTGCGTGCCCTCGTTGTGCATGCAGTCGCCCACCGCGGTGGTCTCGGCGTCCGACTGCCCCAGGTACCACTTGACCCCGCCGATCGCGAGCGCCACCACGATGACGCCGACGATGCTCAGCAGCTTCTTCTTGAACCCGTTGGAGCGGGAGGGCGGCGGCACGGGCGCGCCGGGCGGGGGGAAACCCGGCTGGCCGGCCTGCTGCGGGAAGCCCTGCTGGCCCTGCGCGTAGGGGTTCATGCCCTGCGTCTGCTGCGGAGCGGTCGGCTGGCCCTGTGCGAACGGGTTGCCCTGGGGCGGCGGAGTGGTCACTGGGTTCCCCCTGAAGAGATAGGTGCGTGTCGCGAACATGTCGCGAATAAGACGCACGTAAGCTATCGCTCCCCACTGACATCTCCGTAGCCCAGTGGGGCTTCGTGGCACTGATGTGACACTTACTGGCGATCAAAGCGGGTCATAGCCGCAGCAACCGCTCCGTAGATCACGGTGACTGTCACGATCAGCGTGACCGAGCGGCCGTCCGGGGGCAGCATCAGGGCGGCCACCCCGGCGGCGCCGACGAAGGCGACGTTGAACAGGACGTCGTAGACGGAAAAGATCCGGCCACGGAAGGCGTCGTCGACCGAGGACTGCACCACCGTGTCCGTGGCGATCTTCGCCCCCTGGGTCGTCAGCCCGAGGACGAACGCCGCGACGAGCAGGGGCGCGGTGGCGAACGGCAGGCCGAGCGCCGGCACCAGCACCGTGGCGATACCCGCGCACACGGCCATCCAGCGGCCGGGCCCGAGCCGCCCCGCGGCCCAGGGAGTGATCACGGCGGCAGCGAAGAATCCCGCGCCGGAGACACCCAGCGCGAGCCCGAGCAGGGCCAGCCCGTCGTCCGTGTCCGAGGTCAGGGCGTACCGGCACAGCATCAGCAGCATGACCAGCAGGGCGCCGTAGCAGAACCGCATCAGCGTCATGCCCGCGAGCGACCAGGCGGCCTCCCGGCGCGCGGGCGCGGCGAGATGACGTACCCCGGCCACCAGATCGCGGGCGGTGACGGCGAGCGCCGACGCCAGGCGCGGCGCCCGCGTACGGTCGGGGCCCAGCAACTCCACGGCGATGCTGAGCGACGCCAGGGCGCCGCAGAGGTACAGGGCGGCCCCGAGCAGCACCACGGCGGCGTCGGAGTCCGCCACCACCAGGCGCACGACGAAGGCGAGGCCGCCGCCCGCCGTGGCGGCCAGGGTGCCGGCGGTCGGGGAGAGCGAGTTGGCGATCACCAGACGTTCGGCGTCGACCACCCGCGGCAGCGCCGCGGACAGGCCCGCGAGGACGAAGCGGTTGACGGCGGTGACGCAGAGCGCGGAGACGTAGAAGAGCCAGTCGGGCACGGAGGCGACCATCAGGACGGCCGTCGCCGAGGCCAGTACGGCGCGCAGCAGGTTGCCGTAGAGGAAGACCTGCCGGCGGCGCCAGCGGTCCAGGAGGGCGCCGGCGAAGGGGCCCACCAGGGAGTAGGGCAGGAGCAGGACCGCCATGGCCGAGGCGATCGCGGCGGGCGAGGTCTGCTTCTCCGGGGAGAAGACGACATAGGTGGCGAGCGCGACCTGATAGACGCCGTCGGCGCCCTGGGAGAGCAGGCGCACGGCGAGCAGGCGCCGGAAGCCCTTCAGGCGCAGCAGGACGCGCAGGTCACGGACGACGGCCATGGGGCACAGCCTCACATACGGGAAAGGTCCCCGGGTCACGCGACCCGGGGACCTCCGACGTGCCGGAGCCGGCGCTCGTCAGCGCTCGACCTCGCCGGCGATGAACTTCTCGACGTTGGCGCGGGCCTCGTCGTCGAAGTACTGGACCGGCGGGGACTTCATGAAGTAGCTCGACGCCGACAGGATCGGGCCGCCGATGCCGCGGTCCTTGGCGATCTTCGCGGCGCGCAGGGCGTCGATGATGACACCCGCGGAGTTCGGGGAGTCCCAGACCTCGAGCTTGTACTCCAGGTTCAGCGGGACGTCACCGAAGGCGCGGCCCTCGAGGCGGACGTAGGCCCACTTGCGGTCGTCGAGCCACGCGACGTAGTCGGACGGGCCGATGTGGACGTTCTTCTCGCCGAGGTCCCGGTCGGGGATCTGCGAGGTGACGGCCTGCGTCTTGGAGATCTTCTTCGACTCGAGGCGGTCGCGCTCGAGCATGTTCTTGAAGTCCATGTTGCCGCCGACGTTCAGCTGCATCGTGCGGTCCAGGATGACACCCCGGTCCTCGAACAGCTTCGCCATGACGCGGTGCGTGATGGTGGCGCCGACCTGCGACTTGATGTCGTCGCCGACGATCGGGACGCCCGCCTCGGTGAACTTGTCCGCCCACTCCTTGGTGCCGGCGATGAAGACCGGGAGGGCGTTGACGAAGGCGACCTTGGCGTCGATGGCGCACTGGGCGTAGTACTTCGCCGCGTCCTCGGAGCCGACGGGCAGGTAGCAGACGAGGACGTCGACCTGCTTGTCCTTGAGGACCTGGACGATGTCGACCGGCTCCTCGGCGGACTCCTCGATGGTCTCGCGGTAGTACTTGCCGAGACCGTCGAGGGTGTGGCCGCGCTGGACCTGGACGCCGCTGTTCGGCACGTCGCAGATCTTGATCGTGTTGTTCTCGGAGGCGCCGATGGCGTCCGCCAGGTCCAGGCCGACCTTCTTGGCGTCCACGTCGAAGGCGGCGACGAACTCGATGTCACGGACGTGGTAGTCGCCGAACTGGACGTGCATCAGGCCCGGGACCTTGGACGCCGGGTCGGCGTCCTTGTAGTACTCGACGCCCTGCACCAGCGATGCGGCGCAGTTGCCCACACCGACGATGGCTACGCGAACCGAACCCATTCCGGTTGCTCCCTGTGTGTACGAGTGAGGCCCTGACTGGGCGCTCACGTGGCGGTGTCGCCGGGCGTATCCGGCCGGGGGTCGTCCCCGGGCCGGGGCAGGCCGCCCGTCGCTCCAGATGTCGTGTCCTGTTGAGCGGTCCCCTCCGCGGCGGAACCCCTCAGGTCCCGCCCCGCCCGCTCGCTCTCGATGAGCTCGTTCAGCCAGCGCACCTCGCGCTCCACGGACTCCATTCCGTGGCGCTGGAGCTCGAGCGTGTAGTCGTCGAGTCGCTCCCGGGTGCGGGCCAAGGAGGCCCGCATCTTCTCCAGGCGCTCCTCCAGCCGGCTGCGCCGGCCCTCGAGAACGCGCATGCGCACGTCACGCGACGTCTGGCCGAAGAACGCGAAGCGAGCGGCGAAGGTCTCGTCCTCGTACGCGTCCGGGCCCGTCTGTGACAGGAGCTGCTCGAAGTGTTCCTTGCCGTCGGCCGTCAACCGGTAGACGATCTTGGCGCGCCGCCCCGTGAGGGAGGCCGCGGCCTCGCCGACGTTCCCCGGCTCCTCGATCAACCAGCCGTTGGCGACCAGCGTCTTGAGGCAGGGGTAGAGCGTCCCGTAGCTGAACGCCCGGAACACACCCAGTGATGTGTTGAGTCGTTTGCGCAGCTCATAGCCGTGCATCGGGGATTCGCGGAGCAGGCCGAGTACGGCGAACTCGAGGATGCCGGAACGCCGGCTCATCGTCGCCTCCTCTCGCCCTTATGCCGCGCTGATGTATCGACTCGATACATCAGCACGATAGAACGAGCTTCCGTGCGCGACAAGAGGGGGATCGGTGAACGGGATCACATCAGGGTTTCATCACGAGCAAGTTGCCTGATTTGAGATGAACTTCGGGGCTCGGGGGTTTTGACGGTGCGTAGTCTGTGCGCCATGCAGACCACCGGGAACCGAGTGACGCCTGGGGGCGTCCCTGTCCCTGGTGCAGTACGGGTGAATGCGGAAGGGACCGCATCCGTACTTCGGGGGGACCGGAAACCAGCCGCCTTTACCAGGCGCGCAAAGGTGCGCCTGCCCGAGGAGTAGTCGTTCGATGAGCGAGCACCGTCGCAAACCGCCGCAGCCGCAGGGAGGCGGACGTGCCGCGGCCCGACGCGGCCAGTCCGGCTCGTCCTCCGGCCGCCGCGCGGCACCGCGGGGCGCCACAGGGTCTCCGTCCGGCTCGTACGGTCAGGACGGCGAGGAGCGTCCGTACGGCAGCCGTGCCGAGGCCCGGCGCGCGGCACAGCGGAGCGGAGGCGGCCGACGCAGAGCGGCCGAGCCCGGTCGAGGTGGCCGGCGGGCCGCTCCCGGCGGCGCGGGCCCCGGGCGGGGCCGGGCGGCCGCGAGCGGCAAGAAGCGGTTGATCGACTACCCGCGCCACGACAAGGACGGGTGGCGCCGCTGGATGCCCTCCTGGAAGCTCGTCGCCGGGCTGTGCATCGGCTTCTTCGGCGCCGGGGTGGCCGCCGCGGGGCTCGCCTACGCCATGGTGCAGGTTCCCGACCTGGCCAAGACAGCCACGGCGCAGAACAACGTCTACTACTGGGCCGACGGCTCGCAGATGGTCGCCACGGGCGGTGAACGGAACCGCCAGATCGTGAGTCTCCCGCAGATTCCCGAGGCGATGCGCAACGCCGTCATCTCCCAGGAGAACAAGACCTTCTACTCCGACAGCGGCATCGATCCCAAGGGCATCGCCCGGGCCGTGTTCAACATGGCCAAGGGCGGCGACACGCAGGGTGGCTCCACCATCACCCAGCAGTACGTGAAGAACGCGATGCTGAACGACCAGTCGCAGACCATCTCCCGCAAGGTCAAGGAGATCTTCGTCTCGATCAAGGTCGGCGCCGAGGAGCCGAAGGACACCATCCTCGAGGGCTACCTGAACTCGGCGTACTACGGCCGCGGCGCCTACGGTATCCAGGCGGCGGCCCGTGCCTACTTCAACGTGGACGCGGTCGACCTCAATCCCGGCCAGTGCGCCTTCCTGGCGGCGACCCTCAAGGGCGCCACCTACTACGACCCCGCGGGAGCGACCGCGATCGACCCGGCCGCGACTCCGGAGGCCAACCGCGGGCGGGCTCAGCGGCAGATGCAGGACACGCTCGACAAGATGGTTGAGTACGGGCATCTGAGCCAGGAGGAGCGGGCGAAGTACCCCGACCTCCCCGAGGTCAAGAACCCGCAGTCGAACTCGCAGCTGGGCGGCCAGATCGGCTATCTCGTCAGGCTCGCCAAGTCCTCCGTGGTCAAGAACGGCGTGGTCACGGAGCAGCAGCTGGAGAAGGGCGGCTACTCGATCTACACGACCTTCGACAAGAAGAAGGTCGAGGACCTCGAGAAGGCGGTCCAGAAGGTCTACAAGGAGAACATCGACCCCGAGAAGCGGCCTGAGAAGGACACCCACGTCCAGTTCGGCGGGGCCTCCGTCGACCCCGAGACCGGGGCCATCCGGGCCATCTACGGCGGTGAGGACGCGACCAAGCACTTCACCAACAACGCGGACGTGACCGGTGCCCAGGTCGGTTCGACGTTCAAGCCCTATGTGCTCGCGGCGGCGATGAAGTGGGGCGTGCGGGACCCCGAAGGCCCCCCGACCCAGGCGCAGGACGAACGAACCGTCGTCTCCCCGCGGAGCCTCTACAGCGGCGAGAACGACTTCAAGGTCAAGGAATACGACGGGACGGTCTGGAAGAACGAGAAGGGCGAGCAGTGGCTCCAGGAGAATGACGGCGAGCTGTCGGTCGGTGAGGCGCCCGACTACATGATCGACCTCAGGGAGGCCATGCGGGAGTCGGTCAACTCGGCCTACGTGCAGCTCGGCATGGATGTCGGCCTCGACAAGGTCGAGGAGGCGGCTGTCGACTCCGGACTTCTCAAGGACAGCCTGGCGGGTACGTCCTACCCGTCCTTCTCCCTCGGTATCTCCGACCCCAGCGCGATCCGCATGGCGGGCTCGTACGCCACCTTCGCGGACAGCGGCAAGCAGCGTGATCCCTTCTCGGTCACCAAGGTGACGAGCAAGGACGGCACGATCTACACGCACAAGGTCGAGACCAAGCAGGCCTTCACCGCGCAGGTCGCGGACAACGTGACCGACGTTCTGAAGACCGTCGTCGAGGACGGTACGGGTACGAACGCCCAGCTGCCCGGTCGTGAGGTGGCCGGCAAGACCGGTACCACCGACGGAAACAAGTCCGCGTGGTTCGTCGGCTACACCCCGCAGCTGTCGACCGCCATCAGCATGTTCCGTTACCCGGACGACGAGACCATCAAGAACCGCACGTTCCTGGAGATGTACGGAACGGGCGGCCAGAAGCAGATCCACGGTGCCTCGTTCCCCTCCATCATCTGGAAGGACTACATGGAGGACGCGCTGAAGGGCACCAAGCCGCTGAAGTTCCCGAAGCCGGAGCCCATCGGAGAGGTCGTCAACGACGCCCCGCCGCCGAGTCCGTCTCCCTCGCCCTCTCAGAGCGAGGAAGAGACGAGCCCGTCGCCGTCTCCGTCGCCGAGCCAGAGCGAGACCACCAGTCCCTCGCCCTCACCGAGTGACACCTGTGGCGTCTGGGATTGGAATTGCGACAACGGGAACAACGGTGGCAATGACAGTGCCGGGAACGATTCGGGTGGCTCGGAGACCAGTCCGTCCCCCTCGCCCTCGTCCAGTCCTACAGGAGGTGAAGAGGACGACAGCAGAGGCAATCAGAACGGCGGACTCTTCGCCGGGCCGAACGGCTAGGCGCAGAAAAGCACCGCATGGGCGTTTCACGTGAAACACCCGCATGTTTCACGTGAAACAGGGGCCGCCGCACCCGCGAGGGTGCGGCGGCCCCGGCCTTTTCCCAGACGCGTACGGCAGGATGTGCCCCATGCCCAGTGCAGAATCGACGCCAGCGAGCGTGCGCGAGCCGGATTCGGTGTGGCCGACCAGGGAGGATGCGGTCGCCGCAGCCGGTAGTGAGCTGATCGGCGGTCCCCTCGGCCGCCGGGCCCTCCTCGGGACGTCCTGGTGGACGCCTGTGCGGGTGATCGCGCTCGTGGCGATCGGCATGTTCGCCCTCGGCCTGGTCCAGAAGGCGCCCTGCTACAACGGCGCCTGGTTCTTCGGCGCCAGTTCCCAGTACACGCACGCGTGCTACTCGGACATCCCGCACCTGTACCAGGGGCGGGGGTTCGTCGATGACCTGGTGCCGTACTTCGACAAGCTCCCCGGTGACATGGAGTACCTCGAATACCCGGTGCTGACCGGTGTGTTCATGGAGGTCGCGTCCTGGCTCACGACCGGCAGCGGCAGCATCCAGCACCAGGAGCAGTGGTACTGGATGGTCAATGCCGGGATGCTCATGGTGTGCGCGGTCGTCATCGCCGTCTGTGTGACCCGCACCCATGCGCGGCGCCCCTGGGACGGCCTCCTGGTCGCCCTCGCCCCCGCCTTCGCGTTGACCGCCACCATCAACTGGGACCTGCTGGCGGTCGCCCTGACGTCCGCCGCCGTCCTGATGTGGTCGCGGATGCGTCCGGTGGCCTTCGGCGTCCTCCTGGGCCTGGCCACGGCGGCCAAGCTCTATCCCTTCCTGATCCTGGGACCACTGCTGGTGCTGTGCTGGCGGGCCGGCAGATGGCGAGAGTTCGGGAAGGCGCTGGGAGGCGCGGCGGTCGCCTGGCTGGTGGTGAATCTGCCGGTGATGCTCTTCGCCTTCGACGGCTGGTCGAAGTTCTACACCTTCAGCCAGGAACGGGGCGTCGACTTCGGGTCCTTCTGGCTGATCCTGGTCCACAACACCGACAACCCGCCCAGCACGGAGACCGTCAACACCCTCGCCACGCTGCTGATGCTGCTGTGCTGCGGCGCCATCGCCGCACTCACCCTCATCGCACCGCGCCGGCCGCGGTTCGCCCAGCTCGCCTTCCTGATCATCGCGGCCTTCATCCTCACCAACAAGGTCTACTCACCGCAGTACGTGCTCTGGCTGGTGCCGTTGGCCGTGCTGGCCCGGCCGAAGTGGCGTGACTTCCTGATCTGGCAGGCGTGCGAGGTCGCGTACTTCCTCGGCATCTGGATGTACCTCGCCTACACGACCAGCGGCGACGCCCACAAGGGGCTGCCGACGGACGGCTACCACTGGGCCATCGGCGTGCATCTGCTGGGCACGCTGTTCCTGTGCGTGATGGTCGTGCGGGACATCCTGATGCCGGACCGGGACCCGGTCCGCCAGACCGGCGACGACGACCCCTCCGGAGGGGTGCTCGACGGCGCGCGGGACGTGTTCGTCCTGGGCCCCGCGGCTCGAACCGGACAGCACTCGGCCCACTTCGAGGGGCCGCTGGTGCGATGGGGCGCGGGCCGACAGACGGGCGGTTCGCTCTCGGCGAACGAGTAACCGCCGACGGACGGGCAGGACGCTAAAAGGCCGTGCACGGGAGCCCCCGTGCACGGCCTTTTCGCTCTTCCCGCTAGCGGTCGAGGATGCGGTCGAACTGCGTGGTGGTGTGGCGCAGGTGGGCCACCAGTTCGTCGCCGACCGTCGGCTCGGGCGCGTCCGAGGGAACGAACAGGATGGAGACCTGCATGTGCGGCGGCTCCGCGAACCAGCGCTGCTTGCCGCCCCAGACGAACGGCGAGAGATTCCGGTTGACCGTCGCCAGGCCGGCCCGGGCGACGCCCTTGGCCCGCGGCATGACGCCGTGCAGCGCCTTCGGAGCCTCCAGGCCCACGCCGTGCGAGGTACCGCCCGCCACGACCACCAGGAATCCGTCGGAGGCCGCCTTCTGCTGCCGGTAGCCGAAGCGCTCCCCCTTGGCGACGCGCGTGACGTCGAGGACGGCGCCCCGGTACTCGGTGGCCTCGTGGTCCCCCAGCCACAGCCGGGTGCCGATCCGGGCCCGGAAGCGGGTCTGCGGGAACTGCTGCTGGAGGCGCGCCAGCTCGTCCGCCTTGAGGTGGCTGACGAACATCGTGTGCAGCGGGAGCCGCGCCGCACGCAGCCGGTCCATCCAGCCGATGACCTCCTCGACGGCGTCCGAGCCGTCGGTGCGGTCCAGGGGCAGGTGGATGGCGAAACCCTCCAGCCGGACGTTCTCTATGGCGGCGTGCAGCTGCGGCAGGTCCTGCTCGCTGATGCCGTGCCGCTTCATCGAGGACATCACCTCGATGACCACACGTGCGCCCACGAGGCCGTACACGCCGTCCACGGACGACACCGAGCGCACGACCCGGTCGGGCAGCGGCACCGGCTCCTCGCCCCGCCGGTAGGGCGTGAGCACCAGCAGATCGCCGCCGAAGAAGTCCTTGATCCGGGCTGCCTCGTACGTGGTGCCCACGGCCAGTACGTCCGAGCCCAGCCGCGTGGCCTCCTCCGCCAGCCGCTCGTGCCCGAAGCCGTAGCCGTTGCCCTTGCAGACCGGGACCAGCCCGGGGAACTGCTCCTGCACGTGCTTGTGGTGCGCCCGCCAGCGCGCGGTGTCGACGTAGAGGGTGAGCGCCATGGCCGGACCTGGAACCTTTCTCGTGGCTGTCAGAGGTGCGGGTGGGGATGTGCGGTGGATCAGCGGCGCGACATGTAGATGTCGAGCGCCTTGTGGAGCAGCTTGTTCAGCGGGAAGTCCCACTCACCGAGGTACTCGGCCGCCTGCCCGCCCGTGCCGACCTTGAACTGGATCAGGCCGAAGAGGTGGTCGCTCTCGTCGAGCGAGTCGGAGATGCCGCGCAGGTCGTAGACGGTGGCGCCGAGCGCGTAGGCGTCGCGGAGCATCGCCCACTGCATGGCGTTCGACGGGCGGACCTCGCGGCCGATGTTGTCGGAGGCGCCGTAGGAGTACCAGACGTGCCCGCCGACGACCAGCATGGTCGCCGCCGACAGGTTCACCCCGTTGTGCCGGGCGAAGTACAACCGCATGCGGTTGGGGTCCTCGTTGTTGAGGGCCGCCCACATGCGCTGGAAGTACGACAGCGGACGCGGCCGGAAGCGGTCGCGCACGGCCGTGATCTCGTACAGGCGCTGCCATTCCTCGAGGTCGTGGTAGCCGCCCTGGACCACCTCGACACCGGCCTTCTCGGCCTTCTTGATGTTGCGGCGCCACAGCTGGTTGAAGTTCTTGTGGACCTCTTCCAGGGAGCGGTTGGCCAGCGGCACCTGGAAGACGTAGCGGGGCTGGACGTCGCCGAAGCCGGCGCCGCCGTCCTCGCCCTGCTGCCAGCCCATGCGGCGCAGCTTGTCGGCCACCTCGAACGCGCGGGGCTCGATGTGGTCGGCCTCTATGTCACGCAGGCGCTTGACGTCCGGGTCCTGGATGCCCTTCTTGATGGAGGCCGCGTCCCAGCGCCGGATGATCACCGGCGGTCCCATCTTCACCGAGAAGGCGCCCTGCTGCTTCAGGTGCGCCAGCATCGGCTCCATCCACTCCTGGAGGTTCGGCGCGTACCAGTTGATGACCGGTCCCTCGGGGAGGTAGGCGAGGTAGCGCTTGATCTTGGGGAGCTGCCGGTAGAGGACCAGGCCGACACCGACCAGCTGACCGGTCCGGTCGTCGAACCAGCCGAGGTTCTCCGAGCGCCATTCCGCCTTCACGTCTGCCCAGGCCGGGACCTGCATGTGACTCGCCGCCGGAAGGCTCTGGATGTACGCCAGATGCTGCTCGCGGCTGATGGTCCTCAGGGTCAGGCTCATTCGGGGCGCTCCTCGGGCTGGTGTGTCCCCATGGGTACAGGGGCTCCGGCTCTCGCGCGAAGCCTACTGCGCCCTGTGAGCGCCCCGTCCGGCGTACGGGTGTCGGAGGGTCTTCGGTGGACGGGCCGAGACGGGCTCAGCCGAAGAAGCCACCGTGGTTGATGCCGAAGAACAGACCGAGCGCGGAGCCTCCCAGTGCCAGGACCAGGCCGAAGCGCTCACGCGTCGTCACCGAGATGAGCTGCCCGTACCCCGCGGTCAGGACGCCCAGCAGTCCTGCCCAGGAGGTCAGGACGTGGAGCCCGCGGAAGCTCGCGGTGGCCAGGGCGAGCACGGCCAGGACCAGGCCCACGGCCAGCAGGGTGTCCTGGAGGGGGTGCGGTTTGCCGTCGGTGGCCAGCAGGCCGGTCCGGGGCTTGGCGGGTCGCATGATCTGTGCCATGGGGAACCTCCTGCCGAAGGCAGTGTGTTTTCGCCCTCACATCCGCTGAGTACCGATTGTGTCCCCTCACCGCCGGATTTCAACCGCAGGCGGGTGGGCGGGTACTCTGTACCTTCTGCACTGGTGTCTTCTGCCGTCCACGGCCGGGCGCCTCCTCGGAGGAAGCCCGATTGTCAGTGGGTACTGGTTTACTCGTTGATGCCGGTGCCAACGCATCGCAACCCTCCTGCCACGGAACGACCGTGGCCGCTGAGTCCAAAGGAGGTGGGTTCCACATGCGTCACTACGAGGTGATGGTCATCCTCGACCCCGATCTCGAGGAGCGCTCTGTCTCCCCGCTGATCGAGAACTTCCTCTCCGTCGTCCGTGACGGCGGCGGAAAGGTCGAGAAGGTCGACACCTGGGGCCGTCGTCGTCTCTCGTACGAGATCAAGAAGAAGCCCGAGGGCATCTACTCGGTCATCGACCTGCAGGCCGAGCCTGCGGTCGTCAAGGAGCTCGACCGCCAGATGAACCTGAACGAGTCGGTCCTCCGGACCAAGGTCCTCCGTCCCGAGACCCACTGAGCCCTCGGCTCAGCTGATCCCGGGATCCGAGTAGCAGCAACCAAGCAGCCAGAGCAAACCCGCCGAGAGGTTCCCCCATGGCAGGCGAGACCGTCATCACGGTCGTCGGCAATCTTGTCGACGACCCCGAGCTGCGCTTCACCCCGTCCGGTGCGGCCGTCGCGAAGTTCCGTGTCGCGTCGACCCCCCGCACCTTCGACCGCCAGACCAACGAGTGGAAGGACGGCGAGAGCCTCTTCCTGACCTGCTCGGTCTGGCGCCAGGCGGCGGAGAACGTCGCCGAGTCGCTCCAGCGAGGCATGCGCGTCATCGTGCAGGGCCGGCTGAAGCAGCGGTCCTACGAGGACCGCGAGGGCGTCAAGCGCACGGTCTATGAGCTGGACGTCGACGAGGTCGGCGCCAGCCTGCGCAACGCCACGGCCAAGGTCACCAAGACCTCCGGCCAGGGCCGGGGCGGCCAGGGCGGTTACGGCGGCGGTGGCGGCCAGGGTGGCGGCGGCTGGGGCGGCGGCCCCGGCGGCGGCCAGCAGGGCGGCGGCGCTCCGGCCGACGACCCCTGGGCGACCGGCGCTCCCGCCGGCGGCCCGCAGGGCGGCGGCCAGGGTGGCGGCGGCTGGGGCGGTGGCTCCGGCGGCGGTGGCGGCTACTCGGACGAGCCCCCCTTCTAGGGGCTCCACCCACACTTCTTGATCACACAGGAGAAACATCATGGCTAAGCCGCCTGTGCGCAAGCCGAAGAAGAAGGTCTGCGCGTTCTGCAAGGACAAGGTCACGTACGTGGACTACAAGGACACGAACATGCTGCGGAAGTTCATTTCCGACCGCGGCAAGATCCGTGCCCGCCGCGTGACCGGCAACTGCACCCAGCACCAGCGTGACGTCGCCACGGCCGTGAAGAACAGCCGTGAGATGGCGCTGCTGCCCTACACCTCCACCGCGCGATAAGGGAAGGGTGACCGACTCATGAAGATCATCCTCACCCACGAGGTCTCCGGCCTCGGTGCCGCGGGCGACGTCGTCGACGTCAAGGACGGTTACGCTCGCAACTACCTGATCCCGCGGAAGTTCGCCATCCGCTGGACCAAGGGTGGCGAGAAGGACGTCGAGCAGATCCGTCGTGCTCGCAAGATCCACGAGATCCAGACCATCGAGCAGGCCAACCAGGTCAAGGCCCAGCTCGAGGGTGTGAAGGTCCGTCTGGCCGTCCGCTCCGGCGACGCCGGTCGTCTCTTCGGTTCCGTCACCCCGGCCGACGTCGCTTCGGCGATCAAGGCCGCCGGTGGTCCCGAGGTCGACAAGCGCCGCATCGAGCTGGGCTCGCCGATCAAGACCCTGGGCGCTCACGAGACGTCCGTGCGTCTGCACCCCGAGGTTGACGCCAAGGTCAGCATCGAGGTCGTCGCTGCCTGAGCTTCGCTCACGCTGACGCGATGAGATGGGGCCGCACCCCCGGTCGGGGGTGCGGCCCCATCTTTGTTCGGGCGCGTTTCACAGGCAGCCATGTTTCACGTGAAACGGTCGCTGCCGCACAAGGAAACGCTCAGCGCGTCGCACCTGTGACGACCCAGCGGCCCGAGCGGGTCCGCAGCCAGAGGGTGACCAGGCGCATCGCCATCATGAGCGTCATGGCGGCCCACAACGCGGTGAGCCCACCGCCGAGGGCCGGAACGAGCAGGGCCGCAGGAGTGAAGACCGCCAGGGTGAGCAGCATGGCCCAGGCGAGGTAGGGGCCGTCTCCGGCGCCCATCAGGACACCGTCCAGGACGTACACCACTCCGCAGATCGGTTGGGAGACGGCCACGATCACCAGCGCGGGCAGGGCGGCGTCCTTGACCGCCGCGTCGCCCGTGAAAAGGGGCAGGAACGCGGGACGGGACAGCACCACCAGCAGTCCGAGCGCCAGGCCGACCGCGACACCCCACTCGACCATCCGTCGGCAGGCATCGCGGGCGCCCTGGGCGTCACCCGCTCCCAGGTAGCGCCCGATGATGGCCTGTCCCGCGATCGCGATGGCGTCGAGAGCGAAGGCGAGCAGGCTCCACAGCGACAGGATGATCTGGTGGGCCGCGATGTCCGCGTCGCCGAGGCGAGCCGCGACGGCCGTGGCGATCATCAGGATCGCCCGCAGGGAGAGGGTACGCACGAGCAACGGCACCCCGGCCTGAGCGGAGGCCCTGATCCCGGCGATGTCGGGACGCAGGGAGGCTCCGTGCCGGTGCGCGCCGCGGACCACCACCCAGAGGTAGACCGCCGCCATACCGCACTGGGCGATGACCGTGCCCCACGCGGAGCCGGCGATTCCCAGGTCGGCACCGTAGACGAGCACGACGTTGAGGACGGCGTTGGCCATGAATCCGGCTACGGCCACATAGAGCGGGGTCCGGGTGTTCTGCAGCCCGCGCAGGACACCGGTGGCGGCCAGCACCACGAGCATGGCGGGGATGCCGAGGGCGGAGATCCGCAGATAGGTGATGGCGTACGGGGCCGCCGTGTCGGAGGCGCCGAAGAGATCCACGAGCCAGGGTGCGGTGGGCAGGACGACGGCGATGACCGCGGCGCCGAGCAGCAGTGCCAGCCAGATACCGTCCATGCCCTGTCGGATGGCGGACTGCAGGTCGCCCGCGCCGACACGGCGGGAGACTGCCGCCGTGGTGGCGTAGGCGAGGAAGACGAAGACGCTGACGGCCGTGGTCAGCAGGGCGGAGGCGATGCCGAGTCCGGCGAGTTGTGCGGTGCCGAGGTGGCCGACGATCGCACTGTCGGCGAGCACGAAGAGGGGTTCGGCGACGAGCGCGCCGAAGGCCGGCACGGCCAACGCGATGATCTCTCGGTCGTGCCGGCGCCGGGCGGTTCGGGAGCGCTCGGGTGCCTGTGTCATGAGCACCAATCTAATCGTCCACAGGTAAGACATGCAAAGCTTTTGAGACCCTTACTTACCCTCTCGTCGCGCGCACGTCCGGACACAGTTCGAAGTGATCTTGGCCCGACCGGAAAAGTTTTTCTTCTGCACAGGGCGTGGACGACAAAAGAGCAGATCAGAGCGGTTTCTTGGATCGACGCGAGGGCTTGTTCACAGGGCTGTCCACCGGGTCGTGCACAGGTTTCGGCGAGTTCTCCACAGCATCTGGCCCGTCGTCCACATGGCCTGTGGATAACCAGATTGGCTGACGGTGCCCGCGGGCCTACGGTTGTCCGGCGCCTGCTCCGTCCGCCGGCTTGTGAACCCTCACAAAACCGACGCGCCAGAACCGGAGTTGGGCGTCTTATTTGTCAGTGTCGTGCCGTAGAAATGAGAGGCACGGCGAGGTCCGCTCGGCGGACGGGAGGAGGTGGCTCGGTGAGCATTTCCGAGCCCTTGGACGACCCGTGGGCCGACAGCGGTCCCAGCGATCGTCTGCCCGCTTCCCGCCGTCGCGGTGACAGTGGACGCGGCCGCGACGAGCAGCACGAGCGCGGTCCGGACAGCGGTGGGTGGGACGGCGGCGGGCCGTCGTTCGAGCGGGTGCCGCCGCAGGACCTGGACGCCGAACAGTCCGTGCTCGGTGGCATGCTCCTGTCCAAGGACGCCATCGCCGACGTCGTCGAGATCCTCAAAGGCCACGACTTCTACAAGCCGGCTCACGAGACGGTCTACCAGGCCATCCTCGACGTCTACGCCAAGGGCGAGCCCGCCGACCCCATCACGATCGCGGCCGAACTCACCAAACGCGGTGAGATCAACAAGGTCGGCGGCGCCTCGTACCTGCACACTCTCGTCCAGACCGTACCGACGGCGGCGAACGCCGCGTACTACGCGGAGATCGTGCACGAGCGTGCCGTGCTGCGCCGCCTGGTCGAGGCCGGTACCCGGATCACCCAGATGGGATACGCGGCCGACGACGATGTCGACGAGATCGTCAACCGTGCCCAGGCCGAGATCTACGCCGTCACCGAGCAGCGCACCAGCGAGGACTACCTGCCCCTCGGCGACATCATGGAGGGCGCGCTCGACGAGATCGAGGCGATCGGCTCGCGCAGCGGCGAGATGACCGGCGTACCGACGGGCTTCACGGACTTCGACTCCCTGACCAACGGTCTGCACCCGGGCCAGATGATCGTCATCGCCGCGCGTCCCGCGATGGGAAAGTCGACCCTGGCGCTGGACTTCGCACGGGCCGCGTCGATCAAGAACAACCTGCCGAGCGTGATCTTCTCGCTCGAGATGGGGCGCAACGAGATCGCGATGCGTCTGCTGTCCGCCGAGGCCCGCGTCGCCCTTCACCACATGCGCTCCGGCACCATGACGGACGACGATTGGACCCGTCTGGCCCGCCGGATGCCCGATGTGTCGGCCGCCCCGCTCTACATCGACGACTCGCCGAACCTGTCGATGATGGAGATCCGCGCCAAGTGCCGTCGGCTCAAGCAGCGCAACGACCTCAAGCTGGTCGTCATCGACTACCTCCAGCTGATGCAGTCCGGTGGATCCAAGCGCGCCGAGAGCCGTCAGCAAGAGGTCTCGGACATGTCCCGGAACCTCAAGCTCCTGGCCAAGGAGCTGGAGATCCCGGTCATCGCGCTCTCCCAGCTGAACCGTGGACCCGAGCAGCGCACCGACAAGAAGCCGATGGTCTCCGACCTGCGTGAGTCCGGTTCCATCGAGCAGGACGCCGACATGGTCATCCTGCTTCACCGTGAGGACGCCTACGAGAAGGAGTCGCCGCGGGCCGGCGAAGCCGACCTGATCGTGGCGAAGCACCGTAACGGTCCGACGGCGACGATCACGGTCGCCTTCCAGGGCCACTACTCACGTTTCGTGGACATGGCCCAGACCTGATCCCCGCGGCGGCCGGGGGAAATCAGCTCGACGCGGGGAGCGTCGGCCGCTGGACTGGGGGCATGACGACATCTCAGGAAACGCTGCTCCCCGCCACGCGCCGGGCCCTGCTGCACCGGATCGCCGTGGCCCAGACGGAAGGACGGGCGCCGTCGCTCGTCGCGGCGGTCGTGCGTGACGGCCGGGCCGTCTGGCACGGTGCGCGGACCTCGGTGGAGGGTCACGGACCGGACGAGCACGTGCAGTACCGGATCGGCTCGATCACCAAGACGTTCACCGCCGTGCTGGTGCTCCGGCTGCGCGACGAGGGCGCGATCGACCTCGGCGACCCGCTGGAGAAGCACCTGCCGGGTACGGGGGCGGGGGAGGCCACCATCGCCGAGTTGTTGGCCCACTCCGGCGGTCTGGCCGCGGAGTCGCCCGCGCCGTGGTGGGAGCGGACGCCGGGGTCGCTGCGGCCCGAGCTGGCCGACGTGCTGGGCAAGCAGCCGCTCCTCCACCCGGTGGGGCGTCGCCACCACTACTCGAACCCCGGCTACACCGTGCTCGGGGCGCTGGTCGAGAAGGTGCGCGGCGCGGCCTGGGAGGACGTGCTGCGGCAGGAGGTGCTGGACCCGCTGGGCCTGGACCGTACGTCCGGGCAACCGCGGTCACCGCACGCCGGCGGCTGGGCGGTGCACCCCTGGGCCGACGTGATGCTGCCCGAGCCGATCGAGGACCTCGGGCGGATGGCCCCGGCCGGTCAGCTCTGGTCCACCACGGGGGACCTGGCCCGGTTCGCCGTCTTCCTGACGCAGGGGGACGACAGGGTGCTGAGTGCCGCGTCCGTACGGGAGATGCGGGCGCCGGCGGCGGCCATGGAGGCAGCGGACATCGCCGACGGATCGGCGTACGGGCTGGGGCTGCAGATCCAGCACCGGGACGGCCGGCTGCTCGTGGGTCACTCCGGATCGCTGCCCGGTTTCCTGGCCAACCTCACGATCAGCGTGGAGGACGACGTCGCCGCCGTAGTGCTGGCCAACTGCACGTCCGGTCCGCTGCTGGCGGGCGTCGGCGCCGACCTCGTCCGGATCGTCGCCGAGGCGGAACCCAGAATCCCCGCGCCGTGGACTCCGCTGACGGAGGCCGATCCCTCCTGCCTGGAGCTGACCGGTCAGTGGTACTGGGGCACCCACGCCTTCGCGCTGCGGCTGACGGCCGACCAAGGGGTTTCGCTGGAGCCGCTGTCCGGTGCCGGTCGCCGCTCGCGGTTCCGGGCGAACGGCGACGGCACATGGACCGGGTTGGAGGGCTACTACGCCGGGGAACTGCTGCAAGCCGTGCGGCGCCCGGACGGAGCCGTGAGCCATCTGGACCTGGGGTCCTTCGTGTTCACACGACAGCCGTACGACGAGGGCGCTCCCGTGCCGGGCGGGGTGGACCCGCAGGGATGGCGCGGGATCGGCTAGGTCTCTCGTCCAGCCGGGGAACCGGGCCCTGTTTCACGTGAAACAGGGCCCGGTGTCTCCTCACAGTTGAAGCTTGAAGCCCGTGTGCGAGGCAGAGAAGCCAAGACGCTCGTAGAAGCGGTGAGCATCGCTGCGTGTCTTGTCGGAGGTGAGCTGCACCAGGTGGCATCCCTGTCGACGTGACTCGTCGACCGCCCACTCGATGAGCTGGGTGCCCAGACCACTGCCGCGCTCGTCGGCGTGGATGCGCACCCCTTCGATGATCGACCGGACGGCTCCGCGCCGGGACAGTCCGGGCACGATCGTCAGTTGGAGGGTGCCGACCACACGGCTGCCGCGGACGGCGACGACGAGGTGCTGGTTCGGGTCACCGCTGAGCCGTTCCAAGGCGGCCAGGTATGGACTCAGATCGTCCGGGGACTCGCGCTGGGCTCCCAGAGGATCGTCGGCGAGCATCGCGACCACCGCGGGGAGGTCGTTCTCCGTGAGGGGCCGTATCTCAAGATCTGTCATGGCCGCACCCTATGCAGGGAGGTTCACGCGGGCACCGGCGTCTTGAGGGTCTCGACGACCCGGACCAGCGGAGCCAGGTCAGGATTGGCGGCGGCTTCGTCGAGGGCCTCGCGCAGGGCGGCCTCATTGGTGGGCCGGGCCTCGTCCAGCAGCTTGAGGCCGGCCGCGGTGACGTTGGTGTAGATGCCGCGGCGGTCGGTGGGGCACAGGTACCGCTCGAGCAGCCCCCGGTCCTCGAGGCGGGTGACCAGGCGCGTGGTGGCGCTCTGGCTGAGGACGACGGCGTCCGCGACCTGCTTCATCTGCAGATGCCCGCCGTCGCCGTCGTGCTGGCGGCTGAGCACGTCGAGCAGGGAGTACTCGCGCACGCTCAGATCGTGGCCGGCCTGCAGGGCCCGCTCGATGTGGGCCTCGATCCTCCCGTGCAGCAGGGAGAGGGCGCACCAGCCCTGGGAGAGGGCGGTGAGCGCGGGATCCGTCGCTGTCATGTGTTCCTCCGTCCCGGAGCGGCTGACACCAGGGTAGACCAAGGCCGCAATTGCCCCCGGTTGCAATTAGCCCGCGCATGCAACTATTGTGAACGCACGCAAAGCGCTCCTGCAATCGTCTGGGAAGGTGTCCCCCTCCATGCCTCTCGCGCTTCTGGCCCTCGCGATCGGGGCCTTCGGTATCGGAACCACCGAATTCGTGATCATGGGCTTGCTGCCCGAGGTCGCGAACGACTACGGGGTCTCCATCCCCACCGCCGGCTTCCTGGTGACCGGGTACGCCCTCGGCGTGATGTTCGGCGCCCCACTGATGACCGTTCTCGGCACCAAGGTCCCGCGCAAGCGGATGCTGATGCTGCTGATGGGCCTCTTCATCGTCGGCAACCTGCTCTCCGCCCTGGCACCCGCCTTCGCCGTCATGCTGGCCGGCCGCGTCGTCGCCTCCCTGGCGCACGGAGCCTTCTTCGGCATCGGCTCGGTCGTCGCGGCCGATCTGGTCGCCCCGCACAAGCGGGCCGGAGCGATCGCGATGATGTTCACGGGCCTGACCGTCGCCAACGTCGTCGGTGTGCCCCTGGGCACGCTCGTCGGGCAGTCCGTCGGCTGGCGCGTCACCTTCGCCGTCGTCGCCGCGATCGGTGTCGTCGGCCTGGCCGGTGTCGCCAAGCTGGTCCCCGACCTCCCCAAGGCGGAGGGCGTGCGGCTGCGCCACGAACTGGCCGCGTTCAAGAACGTCCAGGTGCTGCTCGCGATGGCCATGACCGTTCTCGGCTTCGGCGGTGTCTTCGCGGCCATCACCTACATCGCGCCGATGATGACCCACGTCGCGGGATTCGCCGACGGTTCGGTCACCTGGCTGCTGGTCCTCTTCGGCCTCGGTATGGTCGGCGGCAACCTGGTGGGCGGCAAGTTCGCCGACCGGGCTCTGATGCCCATGCTGTACGTCTCCCTGGGCGCCCTCGCCGTCGTCCTCGCGCTCTTCACGCTCACCGCGCACGACAAGATCGCCTCGGCCGTGACCGTCTTCCTGATCGGCGCCCTCGGTTTCGCCACCGTCCCGCCGCTGCAGAAGCGGGTCCTGGACCACGCCCACGGCGCCCCGACGCTGGCGTCGGCCGTGAACATCGGCGCCTTCAACCTCGGCAACGCGCTCGCCGCCTGGCTCGGGGGCGTCGTCATCGGCGCCGGCTTCGGCTACACCGCCCCGAACTGGGTCGGTGCCGTGCTCGCCGCCGCCGCTCTGGTTCTCGCCTTCCTCTCGGCCGCCCTCGAACGGCGCGAGACCGCCGCGAGCAGGACCGTCGCGGGCTCCCTGCCCGTCGAACGGCCGACCACCACCGTCCACCACTGAACGACCCGGCCGCCGGGCCGGGGCCAGGGCCGTCCCCGTGCCCCTGCGGTCGATCCCGCCTCGACCTCACCGAGGCATCGCACCAGCTCAGCACCAGCCAAGGAGAACCCCTCATGACCACCACCGCTGTCGCCCCCCTGACCGTCCAGGACGCCGAAGCCCTCGTCACCACCGCCCACCGTGCCGCCGAGGCCGCCGGGGTCGCGGTCAGCGTCACCGTCCTGGACGCCGGCGGCCACCTGCTGGCCTTCCGGCGCGACGACCGGGCGGTGCTGATCTCCGGGGAGACCAGCACCCGCAAGGCCTACACGGCGCTCCAGCTGGACGCCCCCACCGCCGACCTCGTCGACGCCGTGCAGCCTGGAGGGCTTTTCCACACCCTGCCCACCGCGCTCGACCGGCCGTTGCTGTTCATCGCGGGCGGCGTGCCCGTACACCGCGACGGCCGGCTGATCGGCGCGATCGGGGTCGGTGGCGGCGCGCCCGAGCAGGACCACGCCTTCGCCACGACCGCCGTGGAGAAGCTCGGCTGACGGCAGCCCGCGCACACGAGGCCGGTTCCCCGGGACGTCACCGGGAACCGGCCTCACGCGTGTCGCGACGTACGGGACGGGTCAGCCCGCTGCCACCGTCAGCGGAGCGAACCGCCGCTGCCAGTCGCCCGGCAGCTCCGTGGTGCCGTACGTCATGACCGCGTTGGTGGCGACGGAGGACAGCCCACGCTCCCGCACCCAGGCCAGCAGCTCCTCGTGCCGTACGTCGATGTCCGTGCGGAGCGGCCGGTCGGTGCGGTCGGCCAGGGAGGCGACGAGCGCCTTGGCCGTCGTGGTGTCACGGGCGATGAGAGGGCCCACGACATGGGTGTCCATGTTGGGCCAGGCAGCGGCGTACCCGATGATCTCCCCGCCTTCCTCGGCGACCCGGAGCTGATCGGCGAACGCGGGCAGCCGTGTGATGACGTGGGTGCGGTCGGTGCCGAACACCTCCTCGTCGAGCCGGAGGATCGCGGTGAGGTCCTCCGCCGTGGCCGGGCGGGTGGCGACCGCGGGCTCCCGCCCGTCGGGGACGAAACGACCGCGCACCATCTCGGCCCGGCCGGTGGTCTTGAACCCCAGCTCCTCGTAGAGGGGCTGGCCGTACGGGGTGGCGTGCAGGGTGAGCGGAGTGGGACCCAGCGCACCGACGATGTGGCGCATCAGCCGGCGTCCCACACCCCGGCGGGCGTGTCGCTCGGCGACCAGCACCATGCCGATGGCGGCGAGGGAGGGACGGCCGTGCGGTCCGTACTCCGTGACGGTGCACGCGGTGACGAGTCCGCCGTCGGGGTCGTCGATGCCGTAGCCCTTTCCGGCGGTGAGGAGGAAGCCCCACTTGTGCTCCTCACGAGGCCACCCACGGTCCTCGGACAGGTCGGCGCAGGCGGTGAGGTCGCGGAGCGTCAGACGGCGGATCGGCAGCGAGGCGAGGGAAGGTGTCGACACGCAGGTCAGGCTGTCCGACGCCGGCCCCCGGCGTCCACCGCTTTCCGCGGAACGCGCGAGCTTTTGGCCACCGCGGGCGACGGCCGGGTCAGCCCAGGTCGGGTGCGTGCATCGCTCGCACGCCCTCGATGTTGCCGTCCAGATAGTGCCGCAGGGAGAGCGGCACGAGGTGGACCGAGGCGATCCCGACGCGAGTGAAGGGCACCCGGACGATCTCGTACTCACCGGCGGGTTCCTCGACTTCGGGGCCGTGCCGCAGGGACGGGTCCATGGACTCCAGGCGGCAGACGAAGAAGTGCTGCACCTTCACGCCGGTGGCCCCGCCGTCCTCACCGATGTGCTCCACCGTGTCCACGAAGCAGGGGACCACATCAGTGATCTTGGCGCCGAGTTCCTCGTACACCTCGCGGTGCAGGGCGTCCACGACGGTGGCATCGTCCGGCTCGACCCCGCCTCCGGGCGTGACCCAGTAAGGATCGACACCCGGCTTGGTGCGCTTGATCAGGATCAGGTGGGCACCGTCCAGGAGAACGGCGCGGGCGGTGCGCTTGACCACGGGTCGGACGGTCATGGGAGAAATGTGGCCCGGCTGGTTCCACGTGAAACATCACGGGTGCCAGGTGTTCCAAGGGGCGCTCAGCCCCAGTCCGCGGCCGCGCGCAGCAGCCATTCGTGGGCTCGGGCGATGTGCGGCATCGCCAGCGTGCCGGTGCGGACCACCAGGAAGTACGTCCGCAGCGGTGGCACCGCGGGGTCGTGAAGGGCGACGACTTCGCCCCGCGCCAGCGCCTCGGCGCACAGATACCGGGGCAGCACGGCGAGCCCGGCGCCCGCGACGGTGCAGGCGAGCACCGCGCGCAGGTCGGAGGCCACGACCGTGCCCGAGGCCGCCGGGCGGGCGTCGAAGACGGTCGCCCAGTAACGGGCGACGAAGGGCAGCGACTCGTGCACCTCGACCACGGGGATGTGCTCCAGGTCGGGTGCGCCGGTGCGGTGGGGCCGTACGGCGCCGGTCCCCTCCGCCCAGTGGGGCGCGGCGACCAGGATGTGCTCCTCGTCGCAGAGCGGGGTCGCCGTGAGCAGTGCGCCGCGCGGCCGGGCCGTCCCGATGGCCAGATCGTGATGCCCGGCCGCCAGGCCCTCCAGCGTCTCCTCGGCGGTCCCGAACGAGGCGCGCAGGGCGAAGCCCTGCCCGTCCTCACCGGTGAGCCTCGTGAGCGCGGGCAGCGCCCGCTCGGCGGTGAACTCCGGAGGCCCGGCCAGATGCAGGGTGCGCAGCGAGGAGCCGTCGTCCAGCCCGGTCTCGGTGATCTCGACCAGCGCGTCGAGATGCGGGGCGGCCTTGTGGGCGAGTTCGTCGCCGATGGTCGTCGGGGTCACACCGCGGGCCTGGCGGAGGAACAAAGGGCGCCCGAGCTGCCGCTCCAAGGTGCGGATCTGAGAGGTGACCGCCGGCTGGGAGAGGCCGAGCAGGGCCGCGGCGCGCGTGAAGGAACCGGCCCGGTGCACGGTCACGAACGTGCGAAGCAAGGCCAGATCCACCAGAGCCCCCCTCTTCTGTTCTCCGGCGACCCCCCGGCCGCGCTCAACTATAAATATGTCGATAGGTCGCTGTCGCTACTGTGATTGGACACTGACAGACAGTCAACTAGCCTGAATCGCGCGGTTCTTCGCGCGCGAGAACCGGAGGACGGTCCGAGCCACGAGGGGGGAGGCTCGGACCGTCCGTCGCGTCCGCCCGTCGGCGGGCCGCGATGCGGTCAGCCGGCCGATTCCTCGAGCGCGCGCAGCAGGTCGGACACCAGGTCCTCGGGGTCCTCGGCGCCCACCGAGAGCCGGACGAAGCCCTCCGGCACCGCGTCGCCGCCCCAGCGCCCGCGCCGCTCGGCCGTGGAGCGCACCCCGCCGAAGCTCGTCGCGCCCTCGACGAGCCGCAGCGCGTCGAGGAAGCGATCGGCACGCTCACGCGTCGGCAGCGTGAAGGAGACGACGCACCCGAAGCGCCGCATCTGCTGCGAGGCGACCTTGTGCGAGGGGTCGTCGGGCAGCCCCGGGTAGCGCAGGCCGCTGATCTCGGGCCGCGCACGCAGCGCCTCGGCCACCTTGAGCGCGGTCGCGTTCTGCCGGTCCGCACGCAGCTGGAGGGTGGCGATCGAGCGGTGCGCGAGCCACGCCTCCATCGGCCCCGGGATCGCGCCGACGATCTTGCGCCAGCGCCGTACGGCTGCCATCGCTCCGGCGTCGCGACCGGCGACGTAGCCCAGCAGGACGTCGCCGTGCCCGGTGAGCTGCTTGGTGCCGCTGGCCACCGAGAAGTCCGCCCCCAGGTCCAGGGGGCGCTGCCCGAGGGGCGTGGCGAGCGTGTTGTCGACGGCCACCAGGGCGCCGCGCGCGTGCGCCGCCTCGGCGAGCCGCCGGACGTCGCAGACGTCCAGCCCGGGGTTGGACGGTGTCTCGATCCACAGCAGCCTCGCCCCGTCCAGCACGTCGAGCTGGGCGTCCTCGGCGGTGGGGGCGGTGCGCACCTCGATGCCGTACGCCTCCAGCTGGGCGCGGACCAGGGGCAGCGCCTGGTAGCCGTCGTCGGGCAGGACGACCGCGTCCCCGGTACGAAGCTGTGAGAAGAGCACCGAGGAGATCGCGGCCATGCCGGAGGCGAACACCAGCGTCTCGACGTCGTCCTGCCCGGGTGCCTCCAGTTCCCCGATGGCACGCTCGAGATGGGTCCAGGTCGGGTTCTCGTCGCGTCCGTAGGTGTACGGGCCGGTCGGCTCCCCCGGCAGGTGGAAGTGGGCGGCGAAGACGGGACCGGGCAGCGTCGGCTCGTGCTTGACGGGTTCCGGCAGCCCGGCCCGCACCGCGCGGGTGCCGTCGCCGACGCCCGGGTGGCTTCCGTCCGTGTCCGCCACGTTCTGGTCGCTGGTCGCGGAATCGCTCATGCCGCTCGTCCTCTCACCTGCTCGCGCACTGCGGCGAGCAGTCCGGCGCTCGCCGCCTCCACCATCTCAAGGCACTCCTCGAAGCCGTCCGCGCCCCCGTAGTACGGATCCGGCACGTCGAGGTCGCCGTGGTCGGCGGCCGGGTCGTAGGAGCGCAGCAGCCGCACCTTGTCCGCGTCCCGCTCGGTCGGCGCCAGGCGGCGCAGCGTCCGCAGATGACCCGCGTCCAGGGCGATGACGAGATCGAGCCGGGCGAACCAGGAGGGATCGAACCGGCGGGCCGTGTGGTCCAGGGAGTGACCGTTCTCCTCGAGGACGGCCATGGTGCGAGGGTCGGCGCCCTCGCCGTCGTGCCAGCCGTCGGTGCCCGCGCTGTCGACCTGGACCAGGCCGTCCAGCCCTGCCTCCGCCACGTGGGCGCGGAAGACGGCCTCGGCCATCGGGGAGCGGCAGATGTTGCCCGTGCACACGAAGCAGACGCGGTAGGTCATGGGATCAGTCCTTGTCGGGCAGGAACGCGTTGAGGGCCCAGGAGACGACCGAGACGATCAGTCCGCCGAGGACGGCGGTCCAGAACCCGTCGACGTGGAAGCTCAGGTCGAGCTTGTCGGCCAGCCACGAGGTGAGCAACAGCATCAGCGCGTTGACCACGAGGGTGAACAGGCCGAGGGTCAGGATGAACAGGGGGAAGGTCAGCACCTGCACGATGGGCTTGACCAGCATGTTGACCAGGCCGAACACGAGGGCGACGACGATCAGGGTGAGGGTCTTCTCGCCGGTGCTGCCCCCGGTCAGCGTGATCTTGTCGAGCAGCCACACGGCGACCGCCAGGGCCGCCGCGTTGGCGATCGTCTTGACTAGGAAATTCTTCATGTGTCTGATCGTGGCAGACGCGATCGGAAACGAACGGTGAGGCAGGGGCGGACGAGGCGATGAAGGCATTCCGGCTGGACGAACTGGAGGCGGAGCGCGCCGCCAACGACGGTGCCTACCTGCAGTTCCTGCGTGAGCGGAACATGTCGGTCGGTCTGTACGCCCTCGACGCGGGCACGTCCGACCCCCAGCAGCCGCACAACCAGGACGAGGTGTACTTCGTGGTGAGCGGCCGGGCCGCGATCACCGTGGGCATGGAGACCACCCAGGTCGCCCGCGGCAGTGTGGTCTACGTGCCGGCCGGCGTCGCCCACAAGTTCCATCACATCAGCGAGGACCTGCGGGTTCTGGTGGTGTTCTCTCCGCCCGAGAGCTGAGCGGCGTCTCCGGGATCCCTAGGGGATCGGTCAGGGGGAGACAAGGGGCGCGGGCACCCTGCCGGGGCCCGCGCGGCCCTAGCATCGGGTGCAGGACATTCAGGTGCTTCCCGGCGGACCCCGGGCTCCCCGGCAGCCGAGGGGCCCGCACCCGATCGGGCGGAGAGGTAAGGACGAGGGCGATGCGAGAGATCTTCACAGGACTGCCGTGGTGGGTGAAGTGGATCGCGGTGCCGGTCATCGCCCTGGTGGTGTTCGGCGGATTGATCGCCAGCGTGGTCGGCTTCGTGATCGGACTGCTGTTCAAGCTGCTGCTCTTCGTCGCGCTCGTCGGCGGACTGATCTACGTCGTACGCAAGTTCATGTCGAATTCATCGTCCCGCAGCGACTGGTGAGGTCTGTGGGACACCGGTGGCGGTAACAGGAATCGCCGGTTCCCTCGCGCGAGGGAAGTTTGCCGCGGGGACCGTCTGCGGGCGGTGACCGGCGATTAGAGTCCGGATCTCGACGCGGGGGCGACCCCGCGAGCGGCGTACCCCCCCACCCGTGTTCCCCGCACGGGGCTGCCCCCTCGCGTTCCGGGAGTGACCCTTGGCCACGGCTGACACCGCATTTGTCCCGCTGCACGCCTTGCCCGCGCAGCCCCGAGCGACGCCCCGGGCGCCGTCCCCACCCGCCTCCGCGGACCCTCCCTCGGCCACGCTCATCGGATCCGTGCAGCGGGCGATGCGCCTGCTGGAGTGCGTCGCCGGCCACGAGTACGGAGCCCCGGCCAAACAGCTGGCCCGGGAGACCGGGCTGGCGCTGCCCACGGCGTACCACCTGCTGCGCACCCTGGTGCACGAGGGCTACCTGCGCCGGGAGAAGGGGCTGTTCTTCCTCGGCGAGGCCGCCGAACGGCTGAGCAGCAGAGGGGCCCAGCAGAAACGTCGCAGCACGGTGGTCGACGCGTTGGCCCGCTGGCGCGACGCGATCGGCGTTCCCGTGTACTACGCCATGTACCGCGACGGCGAGATCGAGGTCATGTGCGTCTCCGACACCCCGGGCAATCCGGCCGTGGAGGAGTGGGCGGACTTCCGCGAGACCGGACACGCGCACGCCATCGGGCAGTGCCTGCTCTCGCAGCTGGACGAGGAGGCCCGCCGCGATCACCTGGACCGCTACCCGGTGCGCCCCGTCACGCCGTACACGGTGCGTGATGGCAATGCCCTGCTGAAACGGCTGGAACGCATGCGCCGGATGGCTCCGGTGATCGAACGCCAGGAGTACGCCCTGGGGACGGTCTGCGCGGCGATCCCCCTCACGGTCGGCACCACGGCCGCCACCATGGCCATTTCCCTGCCCCTCCACCAGGCCGATCGGCTGCTGCCCGCGGCGCAGCGGTTGCAGGACGAAGTGGGACGGCTCCTGGGATCGCTGACGCTCTCTATCAGTATCTGAAAACTCACTCCTTGTGATCTGGTGTGTACGTTGAGCAAGATGCCACCAGTGTTAGAGGTTTGATTCCCGGACAGTCGACGGCGAATGACGGGTGTGCGATGGGCGAGTCCGTACAGGCAGAGGTCATGATGAGCTTTCTCGTGTCCGAGGAGCTCTCGTTCCGCATCCCCGTGGAGCTGCGTTACGAGACCTGTGATCCCTATGCCGTGCGACTGACCTTCCATCTGCCCGGGGACGCGCCGGTGACCTGGGCCTTCGGTCGAGAGCTGCTGGTCGACGGGGTGGGCCGGCCGTGCGGTGACGGTGATGTCCGCATCGCGCCCGTCGACCCGGAGCCGCTCGCCGAGGTGCTGATCCGCCTTCAGGTCGGCCACGACCAGGCGCTGTTCCGCTCCTCGGCGGCTCCCCTGGTGGCGTTCCTCGACCGCACCGACAAGCTGGTGCCACTGGGGCAGGAGGGGGCACTCGCCGACTTCGACACCCACCTCGACGAGGCTCTGGACCGCATCCTGGCGGAAGAGCAGAGCGCGGGCTGAACCGTTACGGCAGCAGCTCCTGTGCGTGCCGTAACGCTTCACCGCTGCGGGCGCCGCTGGTTCAGCGCTTGCGGCGCCGGCCCCGCCCGCCGCGTGCGGGCGCCACGCCCGTCGGCTGTGCTGCCGGGCGGTCCGCGGGCCGGTCGGCCGACACGACCAGCGCCGCGAGCGCGGTGGTGACCGGGACGGAGGCCACCAGGCCGATCGACCCCACCAGAGTGCGGACGATCTCCTCCGCGACCAGCTCGCTGTTGGCCACCGTCCCGACGCCGCTCTGCGCGATGGAGAACAGGAGCAGCAGCGGCAGGGCGGCGCCCGCGTAGGCGAGCACCAGGGTGTTGACGACCGAGGCGATGTGGTCGCGGCCGATACGGATGCCGGCGCGGTACAGCCCCCGTCGGCCCAGCGTGGGGTTGGCCTCGTGCAGTTCCCAGACCGCCGACGTCTGGGTGACGGTCACGTCGTCGAGCACGCCGAGCGAACCGATGATGACTCCGGCCAGCAGCAGACCGCTCATGTCGATCGTCGGATACAGACCGTGGATGAGGCCGGTGTTGTCGTCCGTGTTGCCGGTCAGCGCGGCCCAGCCGATGAACAGCGACCCGAGCACGCCGATCAGCACCAGGGAGATGAGCGTGCCCAGTACGGCCACCGATGTGCGGGCCGACAGACCATGGCACAGATACAGCGCGATCAGCATGATGGCGCTGGACCCGATCACCGCCACCAGCAGCGGGTTGGAGCCCTGCAGGATGGCGGGCAGGATGAAGAAGTTCAGCAGCAGGAAGCTGACGGCCAGCGAGATCAGGGCCATGAGACCCCGCAGCCGCCCGACGACCACGACCGCGAGGGCGAAGATGCCGGCGAGCAGCGCCATGGGGACCCGGCGGTTGATGTCGGTCACCGAGTACTGCAGGTCCTCGGGTGCGGAGGGCTCGTAGGCGACGACGACCTTCTGCCCCTCGCTCAGTTGCCGTGACTGGTCCGGCTGCACGATCTCGTCGAACGTGCGGCCCTTGTCCTTGCCGCTGTCGACCCGGATCGTCGCCCGCTTGCACTCGCCGTTCGCCTGCTGCACCGCGGAGGAGCCCTCGGCGGTGGACGTGTCGCCGGTCGGCGGTACGCCGGAGGCGTTGACGGACTGGCAGCTCAGCTCGACCACCTTGGTGACCGTGCCCTGTTGGGTCTGCCGGTCGAAACCGACCCCCGTGCGTTCGTGCGGCGGGGCTCCGCCCGGCCACAACACCGCGAGCCCGACCAGCACGGCCGCCGCGAACGGGATGAGGACCGCGGCGATGACCTTCCGCAGATGGCGGGAGACGGGTGCCGCCGGGCCGTGGCTGTGCGCGTGCGCGTGTCCGTGACCGCCGGCGCCCGTGCCGTGAGCACCGGGTGAGGCCGGGCCGGATTCACGGCCGTCGCCGTGCCCGGTGCCCGCTCCTCGGCGGGGATCGTGCGGGGGGAAGGGGGGCTGCTGCGGTGTGGTCACCGGCCGATCATCGCAAGAACCAGGGGGGCCCTCTGTTCACCGCGCCCGAATTGACGCTAGCGTGGAGGCACCTTTGTACACGCGGGAGCTCGGAGCACCGGGCTGAGAGGGCGCTGACCTCCGTCCCAGCAATGTTTCACGGGAAACATCACCGAAGCCGAGTGATGTTCCCCACGAAGCGTTCGCAGACGGAAGCCGCTGCGTCGACCGCCGAACCTGTTACCGGGTAATGCCGGCGTAGGGAGTAGGTCTCATGACCATCAAGGACACACGCACGCCTGCCTCCACGCAGAACTCCGCCCAGGAGGAGACCGCTGAGGTCGGGAAGTCCATCGGCTGGCACAAGGCGTACGTCGAGGGCTCACGCCCCGACCTGCGCGTGCCGGTCCGTCAGGTGCACCTCACCAACGGGCGGTCGGTCACGCTGTACGACACCTCGGGCCCGTACACCGACCCGCACGTCGACACCGACGTCCGCCGGGGACTGCCGCCGCTGCGGGAGAACTGGATCATCGCCCGCGGCGACACCGAGGAGTACGCGGGCCGTCCCGTCCGCCCCGAGGACGACGGGATCAAGCACACCTCGCCGCGTGGCGGCCTGCGCAATCTCGACGCGGTCTTCCCCGGCCGCCCCCGCCAGCCGCGCCGCGGGCGCGGCGGCACCGCGGTCACGCAGCTCGCGTACGCGCGCCGCGGAGAGATCACGCCGGAGATGGAGTACGTCGCCCTCCGGGAGAACGTGGCGCCGGAGGTGGTCCGCGAGGAGATCGCGGCGGGCCGTGCCGTGCTGCCGGCCAACGTCAACCACCCGGAGATCGAGCCGATGATCATCGGCAAGCGGTTCCTGGTGAAGGTCAACGCCAACATCGGCAACTCGGCGGTGACCTCCTCCATCGAGGAGGAGGTCGAGAAGATGACCTGGGCGACCCGCTGGGGCGCCGACACGGTGATGGATCTGTCCACCGGCCGCAACATCCACACCACGCGCGAGTGGGTGCTGCGCAACTCCCCCGTCCCCATCGGCACGGTGCCGCTCTACCAGGCACTGGAAAAAGTCGACGGCCGGGCCGAGGAGCTGACCTGGGAGATCTACAAGGACACGGTCATCGAGCAGGCCGAGCAGGGTGTGGACTACATGACGGTCCACGCCGGGGTGCGTCTGGCGTACGTACCGCTGACCGCGAACCGCAAGACGGGCATCGTCTCGCGCGGTGGTTCGATCATGGCGGCGTGGTGCCTGGCGCACCACAAGGAGTCCTTCCTGTACGAGAACTTCGAGGAACTCTGCGAGATCCTCGCCTCCTACGACGTCACCTACTCGCTCGGTGACGGACTGCGGCCGGGCTCCATCGCGGACGCCAACGACCAGGCGCAGTTCGCGGAGTTGCGCACGCTCGGGGAACTCAACACGATCGCCAAGCGCCACAACGTGCAGACCATGATCGAGGGCCCGGGCCACGTCCCGATGCACAAGATCAAGGAGAACATCGACCTCCAGCAGGAGATCTGCGAGGAGGCTCCGTTCTACACGCTCGGTCCGTTGACGACCGACATCGCGCCCGCCTACGACCACATCACCTCCGGCATCGGCGCCGCGATGATCGCCTGGTGGGGCACGGCCATGCTCTGCTACGTCACGCCCAAGGAGCACCTGGGCCTGCCCAACCGCGACGACGTCAAGACCGGCGTCATCACCTACAAGATCGCCGCCCATGCCGCCGACCTCGCCAAGGGGCATCCGGGTGCCCAGGAGTGGGATGACGCGCTGTCGGACGCCCGGTTCGAGTTCCGGTGGGAGGACCAGTTCAACCTGGCCCTCGACCCGGACACGGCAAGGGAGTTCCACGACGAGACGCTGCCGGCCGAGCCTGCCAAGACGGCCCACTTCTGCTCCATGTGCGGGCCGAAGTTCTGCTCGATGAAGATCAGCCAGAGCATCACGGAGCGGTTCGGCGGCGCGGCCGCCGAAGGAGCCTCGCCCGAGGAGGTCGCCGAGGGGATGCTCCAGAAGTCGCGGGAGTTCGCGGCGAGCGGCAACCGGGTGTACCTGCCGATCGCCGACTGACCTCGACCGGCGCGATCCCCGTGCCCACGGCACGGGACATCGCGCCCGGCAGGCGTCCGCGCCGCCGCGCAGCCGTGGCGCGGACCACTGCCGCCGCGCGGGCGGGCGCCCGTTGCCGTCGCCCGCCCGGAGGCGGCTACTCGGGCCGGTGCTCCGGGCCGCCGAAGTCCGGGCTGCTGTAGTCCGGACTCGAGTAGCTCGGCCGCGGTCCCGTCGCGGGGCCTTCGCCGGGACTCGTGAACCCCGGACGGCCGTAGCCGAGGTGCGGCATCCGGCTCGTCGGTGCCGACGGTCCCGTCGGATGCAGCGCCGTGGCGCCCGGATCGGCCAGTGCCTCCCGCAGGAACGGCAGGATGCCGCGCTCCAGCAGGGCGTTGTGCCAGGCGTCCCGCGCCCGGGCCACCTCCTCGTCGAGTTCGCCGTAGAAGGCGGATTCGGCGAAGGGGCGGTTGCGCAGTGCGGTGAGCAGCAGGCCGACGGCGGCGACGAGGATCGCCACCGCGGTCACGGCGCCGAACACCCACCCGGTGGTGAGCATGGTCTGCGCGAAGGTCTGCCCCGGGTCGAGCATCTTCAGGAGGTAACCGACGAGCAGGAAGATCGCCGCGGCGGTGCCGGCCAGGACGGGTGCCAGGACGGCGACGACGGCGACGGCCCCCGCGCCGGTCGCCTCGGCGACCTCGCCCATGGTGGCGGCGAGGCCCGTCCCGCCCGTGCCCTGCTCCTCGGAGCCGGACCCGCGCGCGGCCGGTGCCCGGTCGGACGGCGCCGGGTGGCGCAGTTCCTCGCGGACCTTGACGTAGTGCTGGTACTCGGTGGCGGCCGCCCCGGTGATCAGAGCGGTGGCGTTGAGCGCCATGGTGCGCAGTTGTTCGGAGTTGAGCCGCCGTCCGACGGCGGCCAGCTCCGGGCGGTGTGGTGCGGAGCGCAGCGCCTCGTCGAGGAGCCGCTCGTACTCCTGGCGGTCCTCGTGCGGCAGGTGCTGCGGAACGCTGTTCATGTGCATCCCCCGATGCTCCGTAGGGCTTGGGGCTCGCATGCCAACGAGCCGTCGGGCAGAAACGGAGGGGAGCCTGCTACGGATAAGCCGATGGTAGAGCGGTGACGGTGCGCGGTGACAGGGGGTTTCCAGAAATTGGGTGCCGACCTGTACGGACACCGCCGCCGAAAGAAGCGTCCGGCGAACGGTCAGGCGTCCAGCGGCAGTTGCTGGACCAGCAGCTTTCCGGCCATGGTCACGCCGCCGTCCATCGCGATGGCCAGCCCGTCCGCGTAGACGTGCGGTCCTTCGACCACGGTGCGGGTGTCGTCCTCGCCGTCCTCGGAGCCGACCTCGCCCAGCAGGTAGGGGATGGGGCTGTGGCCGTGCACGATCCGGGTGCCGCCGTAGGTGTCCAGCAGGTGCCGGACGGCGTCGGCGCCGCCCTCGTCGCGGAAGGAGAAGCGCTTGGTGAACTTGCGGAACAGGTCCCACACCTCTTCCGCGTCGTTGCGCGTGAGCGTCTCGCGGACGGTGTCGTTGACCTCTTCGATGGAGCGGCCGTAGTCGAGGTAGGTGGTGGCGTCCGAGTGGACCAGGAGGTGGTCGTCGACCTCTTCCATGGCGTCGAGCCGGGCCATCCACTGCAGATGGTGGTCCTGCAGGCGGTCCATGTCGGTCTTCTGGCCGCCGTTCAGCAGCCAGGCGGCCTGGAAGGTGGCGGTGCCCGCGCCGGAGTTGACCGGCGTGTCGCCGAACCGCTTGGCGCCGAGGAGCAGCAGCTCGTGGTTGCCCATCAGGGCCTTGCAGTAGCCGCCGGCCGCGGCCGCCTCGGCGGACAGCCGCATCACCAGGTCGATGACGCCGATGCCGTCGGGGCCGCGGTCCGTGAAGTCGCCGAGGAACCACAGCCGCGTGGTGCCGGCGCACCACTGGCCGTTCGCGTCGATGAGGCCCTTCTCCTGCAGGGCGGCCACCAGCTCGTCGAGGTATCCGTGCACGTCGCCGACCACGAAGAGCGGGCCCTGGCCCGTGGCGGACTGCGTCACCTGGACCGGGCCGGGATCGACGCTCACCTGGACCGTGTCACCCCGACGGATGACGGGAAGGTCGCGCTGAGTGGGCGTGTACCCCTCCGGAAGGGCCTCGTCGTACCCCTCCTCGGACGGCGGTACGGTCTCGCTCGCCTGCGGCCCGGGGGCGGCGTACGGAGCGGCCTCATGGACGTACGCGGGTACCCGGAAGTCGCGCACCGTCGCCGTCCGCTGCACCTCGGGTCCCTGACCGGCCCCCTGAGTCATCGACCCCTCCACCATCGCGCCGCATCTGCACCGCTTCGGACTGCCTGGTCGCAGCGGCCCGCGGTGTGTGGGCCCATCATAGGAATGCGGATCGCGCTGTGTGATGACCCAGGGGTGGTGAATCAGAACAGGACTCCGGTTCACCGCGGCTTTCGCCCCGATTGGGCCCGGCTTCGCCCGTCCGCAACGGTGGCACGGCCGTCCTCCGGACGCGCCGGACGGCGACCTACTCGCGCTCGGGAGAACGCGGCGGGCTGACCGTCGTCCGAGGCGGACGGCGCTGCGAGGACGTACGCACGATCAACTCGGTCGGTATCACCTGCTCGACCGGCTGGTCCGGGCCGAGCCCCTCGATGGCGTCGATCAGTACCTGGATCACCGCCGTACCGATACGGCGGGGCTTCAGTGAGAGCGTGGTGATGGGCGGCTCGGTGCTGGCGTACACGGTGGACTCGCTGCAGCAGACCAGCAGCAGGTCCTCCGGGACGCGCAGTCCGTAGCGACGGGCGGCGGCGAGCAGGTCGGTGCCGTTCGGGTCGAAGAGGCCGTAGACGGCGTCGGGCCGGTCGGGGCGGGCGAGCAGCCGGTCGGCGGCGACGGCTCCGGCGCACGGGTCATGGGCCGGATAGGCCTCGTAGACGGGGTCCTGGCCGACGCGTTCGCACCAGCGCAGGTAGGCGGTGGTCGACAGATGGGTGTACGTGTCGGTGGTGGTGCCGGTGAGCAGGCCGATCCGGCGGGCGCCCGCGTCGGCGAGGTGGTCGAGGATGCCCAGGACGGCGGCCTCGTGGTCGTTGTCGACCCAGGCGGTGACGGGGAGGGTGCCGGCCGGACGGCCGTCGGAGACCACCGGTAAGCCCTGGCGCACCAGCTCGCTGACGACCGGGTCGTGGTCCGAGGGGTCGATGACGACCGTGCCGTCGAGGGCGACGTTGGACCACACGTCGTGACGGGAGGTCGCCGGGAGGATGACGAGGGCGTAGCCCCGGGCGAGCGCGGCGGACGTGGCGGCGCGCGCCATCTCGGCGAAGTACGCGAACTCGGTGAAGGTGAAAGGTTCATCCCCGTACGTCGTCACGGTCAGGCCGATGAGTCCGGACTTGCCGGTGCGGAGCGTGCGGGCGGCGGCCGAGGGCCGGTAGCCCAGTCGGTCCGCGACCTCGCGCACATGGCGCCGGGTGGCATCCGGGAGTCGGCCCTTGCCGTTGAGGGCGTCGGAGACGGTCGTGATGGATACGCCGGCGGCGGCGGCCACGTCCCTGATGCCCGCCCGGCCCGGCCGGCTGCCTCGACGTGAGGTTTCCGCGCGGCTCACCTGATGCTTCCCTGCTGCTGTCATGGCGAGCCGATAGTAGGGCTCATGGGGTGGGGTAGTGCGGACGCATATGCACGCGTTGACAGTCACGTTTCTGCAAGATCATTAAGCGGTAATAGCCTCTGATTGCAAGCCAGTTGGCGACTGACACCCCAGTATCTGACGTGTCGACCTGTGAGGGCCTGCCGCGTGGTCGATGTTGCGAAGAGGTCTCAACTCACCTGCACGAGGGATGCGCGCCACGGCGCGAGCCACCGGCGCGTAGATATATGTGCGGCGCGCCCCCCGAAACGTGCGCCTTCGTGTCCTGATGCCCTTGTTGCCAGTGTGACGGATGAGGTCTGGCCTCACCTATACGCAGCGGCGCCCAATCCTCTTAAGGTGAGAAGTATTCGATGCCGGTGGTGGACATGAGGAGGACTGCGGTGAGCGAGACGAGCCCCAAGCTGCGCGCCGAGCTGGAGGGTATTCCCACCTACAAGCCGGGCAAGCCCGCCGCGGCCGGTGGGCCGGTGGCCTACAAGCTCTCCTCCAACGAGAATCCGTACCCGCCCTTGCCGGGTGTGATGGAGACGGTGACGGCGGCGGCCTCGTCCTTCAACCGGTACCCGGACATGGCCTGCACCTCCTTGATGAGCGAGCTGTCGGACCGGTTCGGAGTCCCCCTCTCGCACCTGGCCACCGGCACCGGATCGGTCGGTGTGGCCCAGCAGCTGATCCAGGCGACCTCCGGCCCGGGCGACGAGGTGATCTACGCCTGGCGTTCGTTCGAGGCGTACCCGATCATCACGCAGATCAGTGGCGCGACCTCCGTGAAGGTGCCGCTGACGCCGGGCGACGTGCACGACCTGGACGCGATGGCGGCCGCGATCACCGACCGCACCCGGCTGATCTTCGTCTGCAACCCCAACAACCCGACGGGCACGGTGGTGCGGCGGGCCGAACTGGAGCGGTTCCTGGACCGGGTGCCCAGCGATGTCCTGGTGGTCCTCGACGAGGCGTACCGCGAGTTCATCCGCGATCCCGAGGTGCCGGACGGCTGCGAGCTGTACCGCGAGCGTCCCAACGTCTGCGTGCTGCGGACCTTCTCCAAGGCGTACGGCCTCGCCGGCCTGCGCGTGGGATTCGCCATCGCCCACGAGCCGGTGGCGGCTGCGCTGCGGAAGACGGCGGTGCCCTTCGGAGTGAGCCAGATCGCCCAGGAAGCGGCCATCGCGTCGCTGCGTGCCGAGGACGAGCTGATCGGGCGGGTCGGTTCGCTCGTGTGCGAGCGCACGCGCGTGGTCGGCGCGCTGCGCTCGCAGGGCTGGACCGTGCCGGAGACCCAGGCGAACTTCGTGTGGCTGCGGCTGGGGGAGCGCACGGTCGCCTTCGCGGAGGCGTGCGAGCAGGCCGGTGCGGTCATCCGGCCGTTCCCGGGCGAGGGTGTGCGGGTGACGGTCGGGGAGAGCGAGGCGAACGACATCTTCCTGAAGGTCGCGGAGGAGTTCCGCAAGGAGCTGTAGGACGGCTGTGGCGCGTCCGTCACAGCGGCGGCCGGCGCGCGTCGTTCCGGCCTTACTGGCCTACGTGGTCGATGACTTCGACGCGTATCGGGTCGCCGTCGCGCACCGTAGCCAGGAGGCGGGGATCGCCATCGAGGCGGCCCAGGACGTTGCAAGGACTCGCGAGGCGGCATTCGTCGCCTCGCGAGAGGGGCGTGGGCCCGTACGGCAGGGCCAGGGCGTCGCCGTCGGTCCAGAAGGCGACCGTGCCGGGATCGACGACCTGCCGGGCGTCCGTTTCACGTGAAACCGACACACCTGTGTCGAAGTACACCTCCTCACCCCAGGTGTGGGCGGAGGCGGTGAGCGGCAGGGCCTCGAGGAGTGCCTGCGCCGTCGGGGTGTCGTCGAGGGCCGCGGTGAGGTGACCCGCAGGCCATGAGATCCGTATGTCCATGAGGGCGAATTCAACAAGATGTTGAAGTTCCCGCCAAGGGGTTGACGTCACAGGGGACCCCCCTTCCGGTGTCGAAAAGCTGTACGTCATAATTGCTTGTGAATGTGAACGCGTTCACAAGCGTGTCCCGGTTGCGCCCGAGTTAGGTGTGACATACACGCACAAACTGCCGCCGACCACGGCGAGTGGCGATGCAAGGAGAGTGACGACGTGGACATGGCTCTGGCGCCGGAGACGCTGGCGCGCTGGCAGTTCGGCATCACGACCGTCTACCACTTCCTGTTCGTCCCCCTGACGATCTCGCTGGCCGCTCTGACGGCCGGACTGCAGACCGCCTGGGTGCGTACCGAGAAGGAGAAGTACCTCAGAGCGACCAAGTTCTGGGGCAAGCTCTTTCTGATCAACATCGCCATGGGTGTCGTCACCGGCATCGTGCAGGAGTTCCAGTTCGGCATGAACTGGTCCGACTACTCCCGCTTCGTCGGCGATGTCTTCGGCGCTCCGCTCGCCTTCGAGGCGCTGATCGCCTTCTTCTTCGAGTCGACCTTCATCGGCCTGTGGATCTTCGGCTGGGACAAGCTGCCCAAGAAGATCCATCTGGCGTGCATCTGGATGGTCTCGATCGGCACCCTGCTGTCGGCGTACTTCATCCTGGCGGCCAACTCCTGGATGCAGCACCCGGTCGGCTACCGGATCAACGAGGAGAAGGGCCGGGCCGAGCTCACCGACTTCTGGGCCGTCCTGACCCAGAACACCACCCTCAACCAGGTCTTCCACAGCTTCTCCGCGGCCTTCCTGACGGGCGGCGCCTTCATGGTGGGCATCGCCGCCTTCCACCTGATGCGTAAGAAGCACATCCCGGTGATGCGGACCTCGCTCCGCCTCGGCCTCGTCACCCTGGCGGTCGGTGGAATCCTCACCGCGGTCAGCGGCGACACCCTCGGCAAGGTCATGTACGAGCAGCAGCCGATGAAGATGGCCGCCGCCGAGGCGCTGTGGGACGGCGAGGAGCCGGCGCCCTTCTCCGTCTTCGCCTATGGGGACGTCGACGAGGGGCACAACAAGGTCGCCCTGGAGATTCCCGGGTTGCTGTCCTTCCTCGCCCACAGTGACTTCGACTCGTACGTGCCCGGCATCAACGACACCAACAAGGCCCTCCAGGAGCAGTTCGGCCCCGGGGACTACAAGCCCATCGTCCCCGTCGCCTACTGGGGCTTCCGCTGGATGATCGGCTTCGGCATGGCCTCCTTCTCCCTCGGCCTGCTGGGCCTGTGGCTGACGCGGAAGAGGTTCCTGCTGCCGGACGCCCTGCGGACGGGGGAGGACGAGGTGCCGCATCTGGTCCTGCTGCGCAAGCCGCTCGGCACCAGGCTCAGCCGGATGTACTGGCTCCTGGCGCTGTGGACGATGGCGTTCCCGCTGATCGCCAACTCCTGGGGCTGGATCTTCACCGAGATGGGCCGTCAGCCCTGGGTGGTCTACGGCGTCATGCAGACCCGCGACGCGGTCTCCCCCGGTGTCTCCACGGCCGAGGTCATCACGTCGATGTCCGTCTTCACCCTCCTGTACGCCATCCTCGCCGTCATCGAGGTCAAGCTGCTCGCCAAGTACGTCAAGGCCGGCCCGCCGGAGCTCACCGAGGCCGACCTCAACCCGCCCACGAAGATCGGCGGCGACCTCCGTGACGCCGACAAGCCGATGGCCTTCTCGTACTAGGCCGAGGGAGCCGCACTGTCATGGAACTGCACGACGTCTGGTTCGTTCTCATCGCGGTCCTGTGGACCGGCTACTTCTTCCTGGAGGGCTTCGACTTCGGGGTCGGCGTGCTCACCAGGCTGCTCGCCCGGAACCGGGCCGAGAAGCGGGTGCTGATCAACACCATCGGTCCCGTCTGGGACGGCAACGAGGTGTGGCTGCTCACGGCCGGCGGCGCGACCTTCGCCGCCTTCCCGGAGTGGTACGCCACGCTCTTCTCCGGCTTCTACCTCCCCTTGCTGGCCATCCTGGTCTGTCTGATCGTCCGGGGCGTCGCCTTCGAGTACCGGGTGAAGCGCCCCGAGGAGCGCTGGCAGCGGAACTGGGAGACCGCCATCTTCTGGACCTCGCTGATCCCGGCGTTCCTCTGGGGCGTCGCCTTCGGCAACATCGTCCGCGGCGTGAAGATCGACCGGGAGCTGGAGTACGTCGGGTCGGTGTGGGACCTGCTCAACCCGTACGCGCTCCTCGGCGGTCTGGTCACCCTGACCCTGTTCACCTTCCACGGAACGGTGTTCACGGCGCTCAAGACCGTCGGTGAGATCCGGGAGCGGGCCCGCACCCTGGCCCTGCGCGTCGGTGTCGTCACGGCCGTGCTCGCTCTCGCCTTCCTGCTCTGGACGCAGTTCGCCAGCGGGGACGGCAAGAGCCTGGTGGCGCTCGTGGTGGCCGTGGCCGCCCTGGTCGTCGCGCTGTCGGCGACTCAGGCCGGGCGAGAGGGCTGGGCGTTCACCCTGTCGGGCGTCACCATCGTGGCGACCGTGGCGATGTTCTTCCTGACGCTCTTCCCGAACGTCATGCCGTCCACGCTCGACGCGGACTGGAGCCTCACCGTCACCAACGCGTCGTCCAGCCCCTACACCCTGAAGATCATGACCTGGCTCGCCGCGGTCGCCACGCCTCTCGTTCTGCTCTACCAGGGCTGGACGTACTGGGTGTTCCGCAAGCGGATCGGCACCCAGCACATCGCCGAACCCGCGCACTGAGTCCGAGGGGTGTTTCACGTGACACGGTGTCCCGTTCCACGTGAAACACCCCCTCCGGACGGGAGGGCATGTTTCACGTGAAACCCATCGATCCACGTCTGCTGCGCTACGCCCGCGCCACCCGCCTCTTCCTGTTGGCGGTCGTCGCGCTGGGCGCCCTCGGGGCGGGCCTGCTCGTCGCCCAGGCGATGCTCATCGCCGAGGTGGTGGTGGGCGCCTTCCAGCGGGACATGTCGGCAGCCGAACTCCGCACCCCTCTGCTGCTCCTGGTGGTCGTGGCCTGCGGTCGCGCACTGGTCGGCTGGCTCACCGAACTGGCGGCGCACCGGGCGAGCGCCGCGGTGAAGTCCGAGCTGCGCGGCCGACTGCTGGAGCGGGCCACCGCGCTCGGCCCGGGATGGCTGGGCGGACAGCGGACGGGGTCGCTGGTCGCCCTGGCCACGCGTGGAGTCGACGCCCTCGACGACTACTTCTCGCGCTACCTCCCCCAGCTGGGACTCGCGGTGGTCGTCCCCGTCGCGGTGCTCGCCCGCATCGTCACGGAGGACTGGGTCTCGGCGGCCATCATCGTCGGCACCCTGCCCCTCATTCCGATCTTCATGGTGCTGATCGGCTGGGCGACGCAGTCCCGGATGGACCGCCAGTGGCGGCTGCTGTCCCGGCTGTCCGGGCACTTCCTGGACGTGGTCGCCGGACTGCCGACGCTGAAGGTCTTCGGCCGGGCCAAGGCGCAGGCCGAGTCGATCAGGCGCATCACCGGTGAGTACCGGCAGGCGACCATGCGGACCCTGCGGATCGCCTTCCTGTCGTCGTTCGCGCTCGAACTGCTGGCCACACTCTCCGTGGCGCTCGTCGCCGTCACCATCGGCATGCGGCTCGTCCACGGCGACATGGCCCTATACGACGGCTTGGTCGTGCTGGTGCTCGCGCCCGAGGCATATCTGCCACTGCGGCAGGTGGGCGCCCAGTACCACGCGGCGGCCGAGGGACTCGCCGCCGCGGAGGAGATCTTCTCCGTGCTGGAGCGGCCGGTACCGGCCACGGGGACCGGCACCGTGCCGACCGGCGGCGCCCTGGCGTACGAAGGCGTGACTGTCCGCTATCCCGGACGTGCCACGGATGCCGTGACGGACGTGAGCTTCACCGTCGAACCCGGGGAGACGGTCGCCCTGGTCGGTCCGAGCGGAGCGGGCAAGTCCACGCTTCTCAACACCCTGCTCGGATTCGTGAGCCCCACCGGGGGACGCGTCCGCGTCGGGGGCCGCGACCTCCACGACCTCGACCTGGAGCAGTGGCACGCCCGTGTCGCCTGGGTGCCGCAGCATCCGCACCTGTACGCCGGCACCATCGCCGAGAACGTACGGCTGGCGCGGCCCGAAGCCGACGACGAGGCCGTACGGCGGGCGCTGCGGGACGCGGGCGCGCTGGCGTTCGTGGAGGCGCTGCCCGAGGGTACGGCGACCGTGCTCGGGGAGGGCGGCAGTGGTCTGTCCGCCGGTCAGCGTCAGCGGCTGGCCCTGGCCCGGGCGTTCCTCGCCGACCGGCCCGTGCTGCTGCTGGACGAGCCGACGGCCGCCCTGGACGGTGCCACCGAGGCCGAGGTCGTGACCGCCGTGCGCCGGCTGGCGGAGGGCCGGACGGTGCTGCTGGTCGTGCACCGGCCGGCTCTGCTGGAGGTGGCCGACCGAGTGGTGCGGCTGGAAGAGCCCACCGGCTCCGCAACGGTCCGCGGCGTCCCCGACGTGTCACCGGTCTCGCTGCCTCGGACCGAGACCGCTCACGCGCCTGCGGGGGCGGTGCCGGGTGATCCGTCCGACGGTGCGGAGAGCGGGGGCGGCGTCCTCGCCAGGGTGCGCGCCATGTCGGCGGCCCGGCGCGGGCGGCTGGGGCTCGCGTTGCTGCTCAGCAGCCTGGCCCTGGGCAGCGCCGTCGGTCTGATGGCCACCTCCGGCTACCTGATCTCGCGGGCGTCCGAACAGCCACCGGTGCTGTACCTGATGGTGGCCGTGACGGCGACGCGTGCCTTCGGGATCGGGCGCGCCGTGTTCCGTTACGCGGAGCGTCTCGTGTCCCACGACGCGGTGCTGCGGATGTTGGCCGACACCCGCGTCGCCGTGTACCGGCGACTGGAGCGGCTGGCCCCCGCCGGTCTGCGTCTTACCCGCCGTGGCGACCTGCTCTCCCGGCTGGTCTCCGATGTCGACGCCCTGCAGGACTACTGGCTGCGCTGGCTGCTGCCCGCCGGCTCCGCCGTGGTGGTCTCCGCCGCCTCCGTCGGCTTCACCGCCTGGCTGCTGCCGGAGGCGGGCGCCGTGCTCGCCGTCGGCCTGCTGGCGGCCGGGGCCGGGGTCCCGCTGCTCACCGGAGCCGTGGCGCGACGGGCCGAGCACAGGCTGGCGCCCGCCCGCGGGGTGCTCGCCACCCGGGTGACCGACCTGCTGACCGGCACCGCCGAACTGACCGTCGCCGGTGCTCTGCCCGCACGCGCCGCCGAGGCGCGCCGGGCCGACGGCGTGCTCACCCGGATCGCCTCGCGCGCCGCCACCGCCACGGCTCTGGGCGACGGCCTCACCGCGCTGATCTCCGGCCTGACCGTCGCCGGCGCCGCCCTCGTCGGCGTCCAGGCGGTCGCCGACGGCAGGCTCACCGGCGTGGCCGTGGCCGTCGTGGTGCTCACTCCGCTGGCCGCCTTCGAGGCCGTACTCGGACTGCCGCTGGCCGTGCAGTACCGCCAGCGCGTCCGCAGGAGCGCGGAGCGCGTGTACGAGGTGCTCGACGCCCCCGAGCCCGTGCGGGAGCCGGAGACGCCCCGGCAGGCACCCGCGTCGCCGTTCCCGGTCGTCCTCGAGGGACTGGCCGCCCGGCACGCCGGGCAGGGCCGGGACGCGCTGGCAGGCTTCGACCTGACCCTGGCGCAGGGCCGCCGTGTCGCCGTGGTCGGCCCGTCCGGGTCCGGCAAGACGACGCTGGCCCAGGTCCTGCTGAGGTTCCTCGACGCGGACGCCGGTTCCTACTCCCTGGCCGGTGTGGACGCCTACGCCCTGGCCGGTGACGACGTGCGGCGGCTCGTCGGGCTGTGCGCCCAGGACGCGCACCTCTTCGACAGTTCGGTGCGGGAGAACCTGCTCCTGGCCAGGAGGGAAGCCACCGACGGCGAACTGCGCGACGCGCTGGAACGGGCCCGGCTGCTGGAGTGGGCCGACGGCCTCCCCGACGGGCTGGACACCCTGGTCGGCGAACACGGGGCCCGGCTCTCCGGCGGCCAGCGCCAGCGGCTCGCTCTCGCCCGGGCGCTGCTCGCCGACTTCCCGGTTCTGGTGCTGGACGAGCCCGCCGAGCACCTGGACCTGCCGACCGCCGACGCGCTCACCGCCGATCTGCTGGCCGCCACCGAGGGCCGTACGACTCTGCTGATCACGCACCGGCTGGCGGGTCTCGAGGCCGTGGACGAAGTGATCGTGCTGGACGAGGGCCGGGTCGTGCAGCGGGGGACCTACGCGGAACTGGCCGCCGTGCCGGGTCCGCTGCGGGCCATGGCCGAACGGGAGAAGGCGTCGGAGCTGCTGGTGGGGGCCCGATGACCGGCAGACCGGCCCCGACTCACCGGGATGCCGCGGGACCGGGGCCCGAGATCGCCGAAGATCTTGAATTCCGACTTTCCTGTTCAAAAGGGTCTCATTAGGCTCGGGCCATGCCCCCAGTACCGCCGTCCGGACCACCGCCGCCCCGCCGGGGAGCCTCGGCCGAGCTCCTGGCCCGGGTGCCGAAGCTGCTGGACGCGATGCGTTCCGTCGGCAGCGGACTGGAGCTGCGCGACACGCTGAACCGGATCTGCCGGACGGCGGCCGACCTCGCGCACGCCCGGTACGCGGCCATCGGCGTGATCGACGCGGAGGGCGACGGCCTCGCCGAGTTCGTGCACCACGGCGTCGACGAGGCGACCGCCCGCCGGATCGGGCACCTGCCCGACGGACGCAAGGGGCTGCTGGGCTCCCTCGTCCGGGACCCGGGGCCGGTCCGCCTCACGGATCTGACCGAGGACCCGCGGTCCTGCGGCTTCCCCGAGCACCACCCGCCGATGCGGAGCTTCCTCGGCGTCCCCATCCACGTACAGGGGGAGGTCTTCGGCAACCTCTACCTGACCGACAAGCGCGCCGGGGAACCGTTCGACGAGTACGACCTCGCGATGGTCCGGGTGCTGGCCACCGAGGCCGGTATCGCGATCGGCAACGCGCGGCTGTACGAGGCCGCCCAGCAGCGCGAGCGCTGGATCGACGGGTCGGTCGCCGTCACCACGGCGCTGCTCTCCGGCGGTGACATGGACGAGGCGCTCCAAGTCGTCGCCGAACAGGCCCGCCGGCTCTCCGGGGCGAGAGCGGGCATCGTGCTGCTGCCGGCCGAGGGAGGCGGCCTGGAGATCGTGGCCGTCGCCGCCCACCACCCCACCGGCGCCCTCGGCAAGGTCATCCCGTCGGACAACGGCATCGTCGCCGAACTGCTGGCGGGGCGAGCGGTGTTCGTGGACGACGCCGCCACCGATCCGCGCATGGAGGCCGGGCCGGTGCGCGGCTACGGGCCGATCATGCTGCTGCCCCTGTGCCGGGACGGACGCGTCCTCGGAGGTCTCGTCATGCCCCGCGCACGCGGTGATCGCCCGTTCACCCGGGCGGAGCGCGCGCTCGGCGACCGGTTCGCCTCGCAGGCCGCGCTGGCCCTGATGATGGCCGACGCCCAGCGGGACCGGGAGCGGCTCGCGGTGTACGAGGATCGCGACCGCATCGCCCGGGACCTGCACGACCTCGTCATCCAGCGGCTCTTCGCCACGGGGATGATGCTGGAGAGCGCCCAGCGCAGGACCTCGGTGCCCGAGGTGCGGGACGGCGTGGGCGGCGCGGTCGACGAACTCGACGTCACCATCCAGGAGATCCGCTCCGCGATCTTCGCGCTGCGCCGGCCCGACGAGGCGCCCGAAGGGCTGCGCACCCGCGTGCTGCGCGAGATCACCATGGCGGCCGTCCCTCTCGGGTTCACGCCCTCGCACCGCTTCGTCGGCCCCGTCGACACCGCCGTCGGCGACCTGACCGGCAAGAATCTCATCGCCGCGCTGCGCGAGACCCTCTCCAACGCCTTCCGGCACGCCCACGCCACCCGGATCGAGGTGGTCGTCGATGCCACGGTGACGCTCGCGGACGGTCGTCCGGGCGTGCGGCTGACCGTCGCGGACGACGGTGTGGGCCTTCCTCGGGGCGGTCGGCGCAGCGGACTGCGCAACCTGGAGCGCCGGGCCGAGACCGTCGGCGGCACCAGCGGTACCGGGCCGGGCATCGGGGCGGACGGCGGCGGCACGACGGTGCTGTGGGAGGCCCCGTACTGACTCCCGTACCGGCTCCCGTACCGACCCCCGTCACCGCCGTGTTGCCCCATGTGCAGCAGCGGCACTGCGCCGTGTGCAGCAACCGGTCCCCCAGTCGTACGACGTGAACGAGACCCCGCGCCCCTGTCCGGTCCACGATCGCTGCCATGCGCTCACCTCGCCGCCGTCCTCTGCTGATTCCGGTGCTGTTGTGCGCGCTGGCCGTGCTGGCCGCCCGCCCCACGGACACCACCGACGAGAACGGCGGTGCCGGCGCCGGCACCGATGTGGCGCGGCTGTACGCGGAGGCGGCCAAGGCCACCCGGCAGTACGAGGACGGGCGGCGCGCGGCCGAGGCGCAGCGGTCGAAGGCCCTGGACTACGAGAAGCGGCTCGACCGGCAGCGACAGAAGATCGACGCCATGCACGAGGACCTGGGCCGGATCGCGAGCGCGCAGTATCGGGGCGCGGGAGGTCTGCCGCTCACCGCGCAGATGATCCTGGCCGACGACCCCGAGGAACTGATGCGCGGTCAGCGAGCGCTCGCCCGGGCGGACCTGGCCGTGAACAACGCCATCGGCCGGAGCCTGCGGGCCGAGGCCCGGCTCGCCGCCGACGAGGCGAAGGCGCAGGCCGCCTGGCGGGCGCTGGAGGAACGCAACGACCGTCTGGCCGCGCTGAAGAAGGAGATCGAGGCCAAGCTCGAGTCCGCGCGGTCACGCCTGGAGGGGGAAGCGGACGCCTCGGTCGCGGCCGGCTCCTGCCCCGGCGCGGTCCGCCTGGACCGATCCGACGAGGGTCTCGACCGGTCCTGGGTCGCACCGGTGCAGACGTACGACCTCTCGGCGGCCTTCGGCAGTGGCGGCAGCCGGTGGGCGAACGGGCACACCGGTCAGGATTTCGCGGTGCCGGTGGGGACGCCGGTGCGGTCGGTCGGGTCGGGGCGAGTGGTGAAGGTGTCCTGCGGTGGGGCGTTCGGCATCCAGGTCGTGGTCCAGCACGCCGGCGGCTACTACACGCAGTACGCCCATCTCGCGGCGGTCGCCGTCGACCAGGGCGACCGGGTCCGTGCCGGTCAGTGGGTCGGACAGTCGGGGAGCACCGGCAACTCCACCGGTCCGCACCTGCATTTCGAGGTGCGGGTGACACCGGAGATGGGCTCGGCCCTGGATCCGGTCCGGTGGCTGTCCGAGCGCGGTGTGTCGCTCTGACGGCGCCGGGTGCGCGCGGGCGGAGCGCTAGGGCAGCTCCGCCAGGATCCGCTCGATGACCACGGCCACCCCGTCGTCGTTGTTGGCGACCGTCCGCCCGGAGGCGGCGGCGATCACGTCCGGATGCGCGTTGCCCATGGCGTACGACCGTCCCGCCCAGGTGAGCATCTCGACGTCGTTGGGCATGTCACCGAAGGCGACGACCTCCTCGCGCGAGATGCCCCGCTCGGCGCAGCACAGCGCCAGGGTGCTGGCCTTGGAGACGTCCGGACCGCTGATCTCCAGGAGGGCGCTGGGGCTGGACCGGGTGACGTTGGCGCGGTCGCCGATGGCGAGGCGGGCGACGGCGAGGAAGCCGTCGGGGTCCAGCTCGGGGTGGAAGGCCAGGATCTTGAGGATGGGCTCGGTGGCGGCACGACCACCCGGCGCCAGGATCTCCTCGGCGGGCAGGAGGTCGTCGGGGACCTCCATGTGCAGCTTGGGATAGGCCGGCTCCTGGTGGAAGCCGTACGTCTGCTCGACCGCGTACACGGTGCCGGGGGCCGCCTCGCGCAGCAGCCGTACGGCGTCCAGCGCGTTCTCCGGGGCCAGCTCCCGGACCTTCACGAACCGGTGCGCACCGGGCCCGCCGTGGAGGTCGACCACGGCGGCGCCGTTCCCGCAGATGGCGAGCCCGTGCCCATGGACATGGGCACTCACGACGTCCATCCAGCGGGCGGGCCGGCCGGTGACGAAGAAGACCTCGATCCCCGCCTTCTCCGCGGCGGCCAGCGCCGCGACCGTGCGAGGGGAGACCGACTTGTCGTCCCGCAGCAGGGTGCCGTCGAGGTCGGTGGCGATCAGCCGCGGACGGAGCACGGCGGCAGGGGGCTCGGGCTGTCGGGTCGCTGAGGTCACCCGGTCATTGTTCCGCATATGCCTGCACGCCCGTGCGCGACTCCGCACATATGTGAGCCACGGCTCTCATGCCCGCAGCTGTGCCAGGGCCTCCATGGCGATCCGCTCGAAGACCTTCTCGTCGGCCGTGAAGTCCGAGTCCGGGATCGGCCAGTGGACGACGAGTTCGTCGAAGCCCAGATCACGGTGGCGTCCGGCGAAGTCGACGAAGGCGTCCACGGACTCGAGCGGCCGGCTGCGGTCCGGCGTGAAGCCGGTGAGCAGCACCCTGTGCAGCTCGCTCACGTCCCGGCCGATCGCGGCACAGGCGTCCGCGAGCTTGTCGGCCTGTGCCCGCAGGGCCCGGTCCGACTGCTCGGGGGTGCCGTGCTCGAAGAGCTTCGGGTCACCGGTGGTCACCCAGGCCTGCCCGTACTGCGCGGCGAGCCGCAGCCCGCGGGGCCCGGTCGCGGCCACCGCGAACGGCAGTCGGGGCCGCTGCACACACCCCGGAATGTTCCGGGCTTCATGAGCCGAGTAGAAGTCGCCCTCGTAGGACACGGCGTCCTCGGTGAGCAACCGGTCCAACAGCGGAAGGAACTCGGCGAACCGGTCGGCCCGCTCGCGCGGCGTCCACGGCTCCTGGCCGAGCGCGGTGGCGTCGAAACCGGTGCCGCCCGCTCCTATGCCGAGCGTGATCCGGCCGCCGGAGATGTCGTCCAGGGAGATCAGCTCCTTGGCGAGCGTGACCGGGTGCCGGAAGTTCGGCGAGGTGACCAGGGTGCCGAGCCGCAGTCGCTCCGTGACGGCCGCGGCGGCGGTGAGGGTGGGGACCGCGCCGAACCACGGGCCGTCCCGGAAGCTCCGCCAGGAGAGGTGGTCGTAGGTGTACGCGGTGTGGAAGCCGAGCTGCTCGGCACGCGTCCAGGCCGAACGGCCACCCTCGTGCCAGCGGCGGTACGGCAGGATCACGGTGCTCAGGCGCAGACTCATGCCTTCGAGCCTATGCGCCCGGACCGCGTTTCACGTGAAACCTCCGCGGGCGTCACCGTACGCGGCTGCTCAACCACGGGGTGAGAAGGAAGATCGGTACGAACTCCTTGTGTGCGCGGTCGCCCGGCAGCGGCACGATCAGTCGATAGCCGGGCGGGAAGCGGCGCGCCCGGACGTGGGCGAGGCCGCCGAACACGGAGTGCAGGAAAGCCGGAACGTCCTCGCGAGGGATGTCGGGGCACTCCACACCCTCGACATCGATCAGGGCATCGCCCTCGTGGAAGAGCCGCACGCTCACCCGGGGCCCTCCGCCGAATTCGACGAAGGCCTCGTGGGGGAGGGAGCCGTCGGCGTCGACGACCACACCGACGCCCGCGGCGCTGTGGCGGGAAGTCTGGTCCGCGCCGATGTCGTCGGTGACCTCGATCTCCAGCGCGTACTCCTCGGCGATGGCGCGGAGGGCGGTGACGGCGGCCTGCGTGGTGGGCAACTGCTCCATGCCACCGATCTTGAGGGAGGGACGCCGTGGGGGAAAACGCAGGTGCGGCGGGCGCCTGCCCGGGCCGCCGACTCGCGGACCGCCGATTCGGAGTCCGCCGACTCGGGATACACCGACTCGGGGTCCCCGACTCGCGGTCCACCGAGAGACGCGCATCACGCGAAAGATTGCGTTCCGTAGGTTTGATCCACAGTCAAGTGCGGTTATCCACAGGCGGATTGGGCCTCCCTGTGGAAACTAGAGCGGCGGCTTCACCCGCGCGAGCCTCCTCAACGCCCCTGGGAGGACACGGGAGATGAAGTGGGCGCCGCGTGCCTCCGGAGTCACCGGCACCACGGGCCGGTTGTGCACCACCGCCTCCAGGACGGCGGCGGCGACCTTCTCCGGCGGGTAGTTGCGCAGCCCGTAGAGTCGTGCCGCGCGCCGCTGCCGCCGCTTCTCCTCGTCGGCGTCCACGCCGGCGAAGTGCGCCGTCGACGTGATGCCGGTGTTGACGAGACCCGGGCAGATCGCCGTGACCCCGATCCCCTGCTCGGCCAGCTCGGCGCGCAGGCACTCGCTCAGCATCAGCACGGCCGCCTTGGAGGTGCCGTAGGCGGGCAGCGCCCGGGAGGGCTGGAACGCCGCCGCCGACGCGATGTTGACGATGTGGCCGCCCTGCCCGCGAGCGACCATCCGGCCGCCGAACAGCCGGCAGCCGTGGATCACGCCCCAGAGATTGACGTCGAGGACCTTCTTCCAGTCCTGCGGGGTGGTGTCGAAGAAGGACCCGGACAGACCGATCCCGGCGTTGTTCACCAGGACGTCCACCACGCCGTACTCGGCGTCGACCCTGGCGGCGAGCTTCTCCATGGCCTGTTCGTCGGAGACGTCGGTCGTCTCCGCCCAGGCGGCCGTCGCACCGACCAGCCGGGCCAGCTCCGCGGTGTGAGCGGCCGCACCGGCGTCCCGGTCGACCGCCACCACGCGCGCGCCGGCCTCGGCGAACGCCAGCGCCGTCGCCCGTCCGATGCCGCCGCCCGCACCCGTGACCAGCACCAGCTGCCCGGTGAAGCGGTCGGCGTGTCTGCCGCTTGCCGCGGTTCCGGGGCGACCGCGGTCGACGGCGGTGACGAACTCCGCGATCCAGTCCGCCAGCCGGTCCGGCCGGGTCCTCGGCACCCAGTGCTTGGCGGGCAGCGTGCGACGGGTCAGCCGCGGCGCCCACTGTTCCAGTCCGTCGTAGAGCCGCTCGGAGAGGAAAGCGTCCTCCAGCGGGGTGATGAGCTGCACGGGGGCGTGTGCGTGTGCGTCCCCGCGCGGGCGGCGCAGCCGGCGCCGGACGTTGTCCCGGTACAGCCACGCCCCGTGTGCCGCGTCCGTGGGCAGCGAGGAGGTCGGGTAGTCGTCGCCGGGTACCTTCTCGACGCGCCGCAGGATGCCCGGCCAGCGCTTGCCGAGCGGACCGCGCCAGGCCAGTTCGGGCAGGACCGGCGTGTGCAGCAGGTACACGTACCAGGACTTGGCGCCCTGTCCGAGGAGCTGGCCGACCCGGAGCGGGGTGGGGCGCCTCAGGCGCTTGTCGATCCAGTGCCCGAAGTGGTCCAGCGACGGCCCGGACATCGAGGTGAAGGACGCGATGCGGCCACGGGTCCGTTCGACCGTGACGAACTCCCAGGACTGCACCGATCCCCAGTCGTGGCCCACCAGGTGCACGGGCCGGTCGGGACTGACGGTGTCCGCGACGGCCAGGAAGTCGTCCGTCAGCTTCTCCAGGGTGAACCCGCCGCGCAGCGGGCTCGGCGCGGTGGACCGGCCGTGGCCCCGCACGTCGTAGAGGACCACGTGGAAGCGGTCGACGAGGCGGGCGGCCACCTCGGACCAGACCTCCTTGCTGTCCGGATAACCGTGCACCAGGACGACCGTGGGGCGCAGCGGGTCCCCCAGTTCGGCCACACACAGTTCGACCCCGCCCGAGCGCACCCAGCGCTCCCGCGCACCGTCCAGCACCGTGAACTCCCCTCGCCCGCCGACGTCGCCGAATCTCCCAGTTGTTAGACCCAGCGTCAATAGGTCGTGCCGGGCGGGGCCCGGCCCTGCGTTCCGTAGCTCTCAGGCACGGCATCCCCTACGGGCCCGTACTACTCGAGTCTGACGCGAAGACGGCTCTCCGGTCTGACGACCGCAGTGGCGCCCGTCACTACTGTCGTGGATGTGACTGTGATCGCGACCGAAAGCCTGAGCAAGCGGTTCCCCCGGGTGACCGCGCTCGACCGGCTGTCCGTGGACGTCGGACCCGGTGTGACCGGACTCGTCGGTGCCAACGGCGCCGGCAAGTCCACCCTGATCAAGATCCTGCTGGGTCTGTCCCCCGCCACCGAGGGCCGGGCGGAAGTGCTCGGACTCGACGTGGCCACCAAGGGCGCCGACATCCGCGAGCGGGTCGGCTACATGCCGGAACACGACTGCCTGCCGCCCGACGTCTCCGCCACCGAGTTCGTCGTCCACATGGCACGCATGTCCGGCCTGCCGCCCACCGCCGCCCGCGAGCGCACCGCCGACACCCTGCGACACGTCGGACTGTACGAGGAGCGGTACCGGCCCATCGGTGGCTACTCGACCGGCATGAAGCAGCGCGTGAAGCTCGCGCAGGCCCTCGTCCACGACCCCCAGCTGGTCTTCCTCGACGAGCCGACCAACGGCCTCGACCCGGTCGGCCGCGACGAGATGCTCGGCCTCATCCGCCGTATCCACACCGACTTCGGCATCTCGGTCCTGGTCACCTCGCACCTGCTGGGCGAGCTGGAACGCACCTGCGACCACGTCGTGGTCGTGGACGGCGGCAAGCTGCTGCGCTCCAGCTCCACCACGGACTTCACCCAGACCACGACCACCCTCGCGATCGAGGTCACCGACACCGACGCGCACCCCGACGGCACCCGCGCGGTCCGCGACGCGCTCCACGCCCGGGGCGTGACGGTCCAGGACGGCAGCGGCCTGCCCGGCGCCGGCCACGTCCTGCTGCTCACCGCGGAGGGCGAGGAGACCTACGACCTGGTCCGGGACGTCATCGCCGACCTCGGCCTCGGCCTGGTGCGCATGGAGCAGCGGCGGCACCACATCTCGGAGGTCTTCAAGGACAGCGACGCGGAACGGAAGGAGGCGGTCGGCCATGGCAACTGAGCAGTCCGTAGCCCCTGCGGCGGGTGACCAGACCCGCATCCACAACATCGGCTACCGAAACTACGACGGCCCCCGCCTCGGCCGGGCCTACGCCCGCCGCTCGCTGTACTCGCAGTCCCTGCGCGGTGCCTACGGCCTCGGCCGCTCGGCCAAGTCCAAGGTCCTGCCGATGCTGCTGTTCGTGGTGATGTGCCTGCCCGCGGCCATCATGGTCGCCGTGGCCGTCGCCACCAAGGCGAAGGAGCTGCCGCTGGACTACACGCGCTACGCCATCGTCCTCCAGGCCGTCATCAGTCTCTACGTCGCCTCGCAGGCCCCCCAGTCCGTCTCCCGCGACCTGCGCTTCAAGACCGTGCCGCTGTACTTCTCGCGGCCCATCGAGACCACCGACTACGTCCGCGCCAAGTACGCCTCGCTGGCGTCGGCCCTGTTCATCCTCACCGCGGCACCGCTCGTGGTGCTGTACGTGGGCGCGCTGCTCGCCAAGCTCGACTTCACGGACCAGACCAAGGGATTCGCACAGGGACTCGTCTCCGTGGCACTGCTCTCGCTCCTCTTCGCCGGCCTCGGCCTGGTCGTCGCGTCGGTGACCCCGCGCCGCGGCTTCGGCATCGCGGCCGTCATCGCCGTCCTGACCATCACCTACGGCGCGGTCTCCACGCTCCAGGCCATCGCGGACGTCCAGGGCAGCACGGGCGCCGTCGCCTGGATCGGGCTCTTCTCGCCGATCACCCTCATCGACGGCGTGCAGTCCGCCTTCCTGGGCGCCACCTCGGCCTTCCCCGGCGGGATCGGCCCGAGCAACGCCGAGGGCGCGGTCTACGTCCTCGTCACCCTGGGCCTGATCGCCGGCGCCTACGGCCTGCTGGTGCGCCGCTACAAGAAGGTGGGACTGTGAGCACCCTCAGCATCGACCACGTCTCCCGCTGGTTCGGCAACGTGGTCGCCGTCAACGACATCACCATGACGATCGGCCCCGGGGTCACCGGCCTCCTCGGTCCCAACGGCGCGGGGAAGTCCACTCTCATCAACATGATGGGCGGCTTCCTCGCCCCGTCCACCGGCACCGTCACACTCGACGGACAGCCGGTCTGGCGCAACGAGGCCATCTACCGGCACATCGGGATCGTCCCCGAGCGTGAGGCGATGTACGACTTCCTCACCGGCCGCGAGTTCGTCCTCGCCAACGCCGAGCTGCACGGCCTCGGGGCGAAGGCGGCCCAGGAGGCACTCGCCACCGTGCAGATGGAGTACGCGCAGGACCGGAAGATCGCCACGTACTCCAAGGGCATGCGGCAGCGCGTGAAGATGGCCAGCGCTCTCGTGCACAACCCCTCCCTGCTGCTGCTCGACGAGCCGTTCAACGGCATGGACCCGCGCCAGCGGATGCAGCTGATGGACCTGTTGCGGCGCATGGGTGACGAGGGCCGCACGGTGCTGTTCTCCTCGCACATCCTCGAAGAGGTCGAACAGCTCGCCTGGCACATCGAGGTGATCGTCGCCGGCCGGCACGCGGCCAGTGGCGACTTCCGCAAGATCCGCCGCCTGATGACGGACCGGCCGCACCGCTACCTGGTGCGCTCCAGCGACGACCGGGCACTCGCCGCGGCGCTGATCGCCGACCCGTCGACGTCCGGCATCGAGGTCGACCTGTCCGAGGGTGCCCTGCGCATCCAGGCCGTCGACTTCGGCCGGTTCACGGCGCTGCTGCCGAGGGTCGCGCGCGACCACGGCATCCGGCTGCTGACGGTCTCGCCGTCCGACGAGTCCCTCGAGTCCGTCTTCTCGTATCTCGTCGCGGCGTAGGAGGCCGAAGAATGTACGACCCCACAGTCGCCCGGCTCACCTACCGGGCCCTGCTCGGCCGACGCCGGGCCCTCATCCTGGGCGCCCTGCCGCTGCTGCTCCTCGTCATCGCCGTGGCGGTGCGCGCCCTGGCCGGAGCCGACGACCAGACCACGGCCGACGTGCTGGGCGGGTTCGCGCTCGCCACCATGGTGCCGATCATCGGCGTCATCGCCGGCACCGGAGCCATCGGTCCGGAGATCGACGACGGCTCGGTGGTGTATCTGCTGTCCAAGCCCATCAAGCGGCCGACGATCATCTTCACCAAGCTGATCGTCGCCGTCGCGGTGACGATGGTCTTCTCCGCCGTGCCCACCCTCCTCGCCGGCCTGATCCTCAACGGCAACGGCCAGCAGGTGGCCGTCGCCTACACCATCGCCGCGCTCGTCGCCTCGATCGCCTACGCGGCGCTCTTCCTGCTGCTGGGCACCGTCTCCCGGCACGCCGTGGTGTTCGGGCTGGTCTACGCCCTCGTCTGGGAGGCCCTGTTCGGTTCGCTGGTCCCCGGGGCCCGCACGCTGAGCGTCCAGCAGTGGTCGCTGGCGGTGGCGCAGAAGGTGGCCGAGGGCAACCTGGTCACCTCCGACGTCGGTCTGCCGACCGCGACGGTGCTGCTGGTCGCGGTCACCGTGGCCGCCACCTGGTACGCCGGTCAGAAGCTGCGGTCGTTGACGCTCGCCGGGGAGGAGTGATCGGCCGACGGCCCTGACGGTGCCTTGTCCTCGGCCCGGGCGCAGGGGCCGGGGCGAGGAGAGGCGGGAGCGGGGGCGAGCCGGGGGACACGGCGTCGGCGGTAAGGCGCCGTACGTCCGCTTTTAATAGGTGGCGCCCGGCTTTCCGTACCGGCACTGTGGTGCGTGCACGAGGCCGGACGGCGCCGACGAACCGGGTGGCCGCTTCGAGCACGCCAGCCGTCTCACGGGAGACCTGGCGTGGGCCGCCCGGACGGGGACGCCGGCGCCGTCCGGACCGTGTGCCTGGCTGCTCGCCGCACGCGGGGCCGCCCACCGCACACCGCGAGACCCCTGCCGCCACCGCCGGCGAAGTACTCGGAGACGGCGGCCCGGCCGCCGACCGGCCCGACCGCGGTCGAGACAGGGCCGGGAAGCGAGCCGGGCACCGAGCCGGAGACCACCGACGGCCACGTCAGGCCGACAGCCGCTCCAGCACCGCCGCGATGCCGTCCTCGTCGTTGGAGGACGTCACCTCGTCGGCCACCGCCTTCAGCTCCTCGTGGGCGTTGGCCATCGCCACGCCCCGGGCGGCCCAGCCGAACATGGGGACGTCGTTGGGCATGTCACCGAAGGCGATCGTGTCCGCGGCCTTCAGACCGAGCCGACGGGCGGCCAGCGACAGCCCGGTGGCCTTGGACAGCCCCAGGGGGAGCAGCTCGACGATGCCGGCGCCCGCCATGGTCACCGTGACGAAGCCGCCCGCGGTGCGCCGGGCGGCCTCGGCCAGCTCGTCGTCCGACAGGGTCGGGTGCTGGATGTAGATCTTGTTGAGCGGCGCCGACCACAGGTCCGAGGCGTCGGTGAAGGGCACCGCCGGGAGGTTGCCCCCGACCGAGTAGCCCGGGCCGACCAGGACGTCGCCGTCCAGGCCGTCACGGCTCGCCGCCAGGTAGAGCGGACCGGTCTCCGCCTCGATCTTGGCCAGCGCCACCCCGGCCAGCTGACGGTCCAGGGTGACCGAGGTGAGCAGGCGGTGCTCCCCGGCGTGGTAGACCTGTGCGCCCTGACCGCAGACGGCCAGTCCGTCGTAGCCGAGGTCGTCGAGGATGTGCCGGGTCCACGGGACGGCGCGGCCGGTGACCACGATGTGGGCGGCGCCCGCCGCGGTGGCCGCGGCGAGCGCGTCCCGGGTGCGCCGCGAGACGGTGTCGTCACTGCGCAGCAGGGTGCCGTCGAGGTCGGTGGCGATCAGCCGGTACGGGAAACCCGCCGGGGTGCCGCTGCCGGAAGCCGCCGTGACGGAGCCGGTGTCGCTCACTTGGCCACCGGTTCCAGGACCTCCCGGCCGCCCAGGTACGGGCGCAGCACCTCGGGTACGCGCACCGAACCGTCGGCCTGCTGGTGGTTCTCCAGGATCGCCACGATGGTGCGCGGCACGGCGCACAGGGTGCCGTTGAGCGTGGCCAGCGGGCGCACCTTCTTGTCCTCGCGGACGCGGATCGACAGCCGGCGGGACTGGAACTCGGTGCAGTCCGAGGTCGAGGTCAGCTCGCGGTACTTGCCCTGGGTCGGGATCCACGCCTCGCAGTCGTACTTGCGCGAGGCCGAGGCGCCCAGGTCGGCGGAGGCCACGTCGATGACCCGGAAGGGCAGCTCGAGGGAGGTCAGCCACTGCTTCTCCCACTCCAGCAGGCGCTGGTGCTCGGCCTGCGAGTCCTCGGGGAGGACGTAGGAGAACATCTCGACCTTGTCGAACTGGTGCACACGGAAGATGCCGCGGGTGTCCTTGCCGTGCGAGCCCGCCTCGCGGCGGAAGCAGGGCGAGAAGCCGGCGTAGCGCAGCGGCAGGCGCTCGGCGTCGATGATCTCGTCCATGTGGTACGCCGCCAGCGGGACCTCGGACGTGCCCACCAGATACAGGTCGTCCTTGTCGAGGTGGTAGACGTCCTGCGCCGCCTGGCCGAGGAAGCCGGTGCCGGCCATCGACTGGGGGCGGACCAGAGCCGGGGTCAGCATCGGCGTGAAGCCGGCCGCCGTGGCCTGCGCGATCGCCGCGTTCACCAGGGCCAGCTCCAGGAGCGCGCCGACACCGGTGAGGAAGTAGAAGCGGGAGCCGGAGACCTTGGCGCCGCGCTCGACGTCGATGGCGCCGAGCAGCTGGCCCAGCTCCAGGTGGTCCCGGGGCTCGAAGCCCTCGGCCGCGAAGTCGCGGTGCGTGCCGTGCGTCTCCAGGGTGACGAAGTCCTCCTCGCCGCCGACGGGGACGTCGGGGTGGACGAGGTTGCCGAGCCGCTGGAGCAGCTCCTGGGTCTCGGCGTCGGCCTTGTCGCGCTCGGCGTCGGCGGTCTTGACGTCGGCCGCGAGCTGGCTCGCGCGCTTCAGCAGCTCGGCCTTCTCGTCCCCGGTGGCTTTGCCGATGAGCTTGCCGAGGCCCTTCTGCTCGGCGCGCAGCTCGTCGAAGCGCACGCCGGACGACCTGCGCCGCTCGTCGGCAGAGAGGAGGGAGTCGACGAGCGCGACGTCCTCTCCACGGGCGCGCTGGGACGCGCGCACACGGTCGGGGTCCTCACGGAGCAGGCGAAGGTCAATCACGCGGTCAAGGCTACCGGTGTGCGGTGACGGGTCTCGACTCACTCTTGCCGATCGCGGGCCCCGCGTTCCCTTATGCGGGTATTGCCCGGTGTGTACGCGCCTCGCGCCCCGTGGGGCCGCGAGTCAATAAAAGGTGCGGCCCTCCCTGGAAAGTGCCATGCGAGGGACGGCTGGTTGACTGGATTTCCTTGTGGAGAACGGGACTTGGGGACTCGGTGTCCACCGCGATCCACAGCCCGGGAAAGTTATCCACAGGCTGTGCGAAAGATCTGTGGATGCTCGGAATTGATCATTCCAAATTCCGGGAAGGCGTTGGTCCAAACCCTCTCCGGGCCCACTTTCGAGTGGAAACCGGGCGCACGGTGTCACTCCGGAGGATGGCGGGCAAGAAACAGGTGGACGAAGGGTGACCTGCGGCTCTGTGGACGAGGTAGGGGGCTGTAGGGGGATTTGTCGACTGCGTGGTGGTTCGTTGTCGACTTGTCCCCAGGTCGAGAAGCGGACCTGTGGATAACTCCTGTGGATAACGAAAATCAGCAGGTACGACGTTCGGCTGACCGATTCTCGCCGGTCAGAAACGGCCGTCCTGGCAGCGCGCCACCCAGTCGGCCGCCGCGACGAACTCCTCGTCCGACGTACCGGGCCGCAGCGGGTCCACGTCCGCCGGCGTGACCTCCGCACGGGGATACGACCCGAGGTACCGCACCTGGAGGCAGGACCGCTTGAGACCCATCAGGGCATCGGCGACCCGACGGTCGGAGATGTGCCCCTCGGCGTCGATGCAGAAGCAGTAGTTGCCGATGCCGGCACCGGTGGGGCGGGACTGGAGCAGCATCAGGTTGATGCCCCGGGTGGCGAACTCGCCCAGCAGATCGCGCAGGCCACCGGGGTGGTCGTCACGCTGCCACAGCACGACGGACGTCTTGTCGGCGCCGGTCGGTGCCGCGGGCCGGGCCGGACGGCCGACCAGTACGAAGCGCGTCTGGGCGTTCTCCGCGTCGTGGATGTCGGACTCCAGCACCTCCAGGCCGTAGGGGCCCGCGGCGAACTCGCCGGCGAAGGCCGCGTCGTACCGGCCCTCCTGCACCAGGCGGGCGCCGTCCGCGTTGGACGCGGCGGACTCCCAGGCGGCGTCCGGGAGGTGGGCCTTGAGCCAGTTGCGCACCTGGGGCTGGGCCGCCGGGTGGGCGGTGACCGTCTTGATGTCGGAGAGCTTGGTGCCGGGCCGGACCAGCAGCGCGAAGGTGATGGAGAGCAGCACCTCGCGGTAGATCATCAGCGGCTGGCCGGCGACCAGCTCGTCGAGGGTCGTGGTGATGCCGCCCTCGACGGAGTTCTCGATCGGCACGAACGCGGCCTCGGCCTCACCGGTGCGCACCGCGTCGAGTGCGGACTGGACGGACACGTACGGGACCAGCTCGCGGGTGGCCGTCTCCGGGAGTGTGCGCAGGGCGACTTCGGTGAAGGTGCCTTCGGGACCGAGATACGCGTAACTGGCTGGCATGTCCTCACCCTAATGGGCCCCGGGAGAGGCGGCTCACCCGTCTCGTACAAGCCCCTCCCCGGGGTGAAGCGCCCCCGGTTTCACCCCTCCAGCAGCCGCTGGCCCACGTACTCTCCCTCCGCGGCCCCGCCCGGCACCGCGAACAGGCCGCTCGCCTCGTGCCGGATGAACTGCGATAGGGCGTCCCCCCGGTCCAGCTTGCGCTGCACCGGCACGAAGCCGCGCAGCGGGTCGGCCTGCCAGCAGATGAAGAGCAGACCGGCGTCCGGGACGCCGTCCGCGTCGAAACCGTCGTGGTAGGAGAAGGGGCGCCGGACCATGGCCGCGCCACCGTTCTGGTCGGGGCGGGTGATCCGGGCGTGGGCGTTGATCGGGACGACCAGCTTCCCCGCGGCGTCCGTCTTCTCCAGGTCCATCTCGGTCGTCTCGGTGCCCCCGGTCAGCGGAGCCCCGTCGGACTTGCGGCGCCCGATGACCTCCTCCTGCGCCTGGAGCGAGAGCTTCTCCCAGTCGTCGAGGAGCATGCGGATGCGGCGTACGACGGCGTAGGAGCCGTTCGCCATCCAGGCCGGCTGGTTCCCGCCGTCCGCACCGGGGTCGCCGGGGACGAAAACGCGCTTCTCGAAGTCGGTGTCGGACGGCTTCGGGTTGCGGGTGCCGTCGACCTGGCCCATGAGGTTGCGGGCCGTCATGGGGTGGGCGGTGGCTCCCGGCGAGCGGTTGAAGCCGTTCATCTGCCAGCGGACGCGGGCGACCGACCCGGCGTCCTTCTGGATCGCGCGCAGGGCGTGGAAGGCGACCAGGGCGTCGTCGGCGCCGATCTGCACCCAGAGGTCGCCGTTGCTGCGGTTCTTGTCGAGGTGGTCGGAGGAGAAGTCGGGGAGCGGGTCGAGGGCCACCGGGCGCTGCTTCTCCAGGCCGGTCCGTGCGAAGAAGCTGTGCCCGAAACCGAAGGTGACCGTCAGCGAGGAGGGCCCCGCGTCCCGGGCCACGTCCGTGTCGCCCGACCCGGCCGGTTCCCCCGCCATCAGCCGCCGCGCGGTGTCCGACCAGCGACGCAGCAGCGCCGCGGCCTCCTTGCGGTCGGCGCCCGCCGCCAGGTCGAACGCGATCAGATGGCCACGGGCCTGCATCGGCGTGGTGATGCCGGGCTGATGTTTCCCGTGAAACATCACCTGCTCGCTGCCCACCGAGGTGAGGGGGGTGGCCGCGGAGGAGGGAGCGGCGGCGTATCCGGCGGCGGCACCCGCCGTGCCCAGCACCAGCCCGGTGGCGCCGGCGGTGCCGAGCAGCCGTCGTCGTGAGATGCCCTCGCGGGTGGTGTCCTGGAGGTCGGTGGGCCCGGTCCCGCCGGACGTCCCACGGGGGGCGCCGGAGACACGGGCCTCCGGCTTGGACTTGTCAGCCATGGTGCGGTTCAGCCGATCTGCGCGTTCTTGGAGACGGTCACCTGGTCGATGTCGGAGGTCCGTACGGTCACGGTGACCTCCCAGTCACCGGCGATCGGGATCTGTACTCCGCTCGCCGACCAGTGTCCGGTGGTGATGTGGTCGGGGACGACGGGCAGCGGCCCGATGTCCTTGGCCTGCTGGGTGAAGGCGACCTTCACCTCGGGGACGTCGAAGGCGCTGCCGTCGGGACGCTCCACGTAGAGGTGCAGGGCGTTGGCGCCGACGCGGGCGGGGTCGAGTTCCACGCGTACGACGCCCTTGCCGTTCCGGCCGCCGGTGTCGAAGGGCATGTCCAGGGTCACCGCACCGGTGGAAGGGGCGGCGGGGGCGGTGGAGGAGGCGCCGGCGGCCTTGGCCTCCTGCTCCGTCCGGCCCGGTTCGGTCTGGGTCAGTACGGTGGTCACGGCGAGCAGGACGACGGCGACCCCGGCCTCGGCGAGTACGGAGCGCCGCAGTCCGGAGCGCTGGGGGTCGGCGTCGCGTTCCTTCTTCTGCCGGGCCGCGTCCATGGCGGCACGCTGCCGGGCGAGCTGGGCGGCACGCCGGGAGTCACCCGCCTCGGCCGTCCCGGTTGTCCCGACGGTCGCCGCGGATGCCTTCGCCGTGCCGGAGGTCCCCCCGACGGCGGCCTTCCGCGCCGACTGCCCCCGCTCGTCCTTCCGGGCCCCCTCCCGCTGACGGACCACCGCCGGCCCGGCCTCCGCCAGCCGCGCCGTCCAGCGCCGCGAGAGGTACGCGATGCCTACCAGTACGACCACCAGCCCGATCTTGGCGAGGAGCCACTGCCCGTACCGGGTGTCGGTGAAGGCGCTCCAGGAGCCGAGCTGGCGCCAGGACTGGTAGGTGCCGGTCGCGACCAGCGCCACCACACTGCCGAAGGCCACCCGGGAGAACCGGCGTACGGCGCCGGCCGGGACCGGTGACTCGGCGGACGCCCGGTACAGGGCGACCAGCAGGGAGACGAGGCCGCCGAGCCAGGCGGCGACCGCGAGCAGGTGGACGACGTCGACCGGCATGGCGATGCCCGCCTGGAGGCCGACGGAGGCGTGCTCGGACATGGCCCACGTCGCCGCGAGGCCCGCCGCCACCACGGTCCCGCCGACCGCGAGCCCGAAGGTGAGGTCCCGCTTCTCCTCGTCCTCCCGCTTGTCGTAGGCCCCGAAGAGCACCGCGACGAACAGGGCGGCCGCCGCGAGCAGCAGCAGCCTGGAGACCAGCGCCGCGCCGGACTTGGTCTGCAGCACCTCGCCGAGCAGGCCCAGGTCGAAGACGTCGCCGAACGTCCCGGAGCCGGTGTAGGAGCCGCGCAGCAGGAGCAGCAGCAGGGTGGCGGAGGTGAGCGCCAGCCATCCGGAGACGACGAGCCGTTGCACGGCCCGTACTCCCGAGGCGCGCGGCCAGCAGGCGAGGACGAAGGCGGCACCGCCCACCAGCACCACGAAACCGGCGTACGACACGTACCGGCCGAGCCCGTACAGCCAGCCGACGGCCCCACCGCCCGGGTCCGTGCCGTAGACGGAGACGGAGGTGTCGGACGGGGCGCCGATGGAGAAGGTGTAGGCCCCGGCGACGGGATGGCTGTCCGCGGAGACGACCTGGTAGGTCACCGTGTACGTGCCGTCGGGGAGCCCGGAGTGCAGCCTCACGGAGTACGTGGTGCCGCCCGTGCCGGACGGCCTGCCCTCGTCGACGCGCTTGCCCTTGGGGTCCAGGACGCGCAGTGAGTCGTCGTCCAGGGAGACCGACTCGGAGAACGTCAGCGACACCTGGGCCGGCGCCGTGTCGACCACCGCCCCCTGCTGGGGATCGCTGCCGGTGAGCGCGGCGTGCGCGGAGGCCGGCCCGGCGGCGGCGAGCAGCGCGCAGGCCGCGGCCAGGAGCAGCAGCACCACGGTCCGGACGCGCGGGGCGATGGTCTGCGTCAAGGTGGTCCCTCCCTCAGTGTCCGGCGTGTTCGGATGGTGCGGAGTGCTCGGAGCCCTCGGAGTGCCCTGAGCCCTCGGTGTGCTCGGAGTGTGCGCTGGTGGGCCGGTACGTGGCCGCCTTCACGGGGACCTCGACCGTCACGGGGTCGGAGTGGGCGAAGTGCAGTTCGACGGAGACCGTCTCACCCTCTTCGAGCCGCTGCGTCAGCTTCTCGAACATCAGGTGGTTGCCGCCGCTCTCCAGCACGAGTTCGCCGTGGGCGGGGACGGGGAGGCGGTCGACCTCCTTCATCGTCCCGTCGACGGTCTCGTGCACGGTGACGTCACCGGCTTCGCTCGTCACGGAGGTCAGTTGGTCCTCGGTGTCACCGTCGTTGGCGATGGTGAGGAAGCCCGCCGCCATCGAGTCCGAGACCGGCTGAGGTATGTAGGCGGCGCCGACGGAGAGTTCGGCGCCCGACGAACCCGAGTCGGAACCGCCGCAGCCCGCCAGGACCAGCGCGCCGATCACCGTGGCGGCGGCGAGGCCGGGGCGGCCCCCTCGTCCCCTCGCGGCCCTGACGCGCCTCACGGGTTCTCCCCCTTGATGAGCTTGGGGAGGTCCTTGGTGTAGTCCTCGACGGTGGCGTCCTCGCCGTAGAGCACATAGCCCGCGTCGGACTTCGGGGAGAAGGCGACGACCTGGGTGCCGTGCGTCGAGACGATCTTGCCGTCCTTGTCCTTGGTCGGCGGGTCGATGGAGATGCCGAGGGTGCGGGCGCCGGCCTGGACGGTGTCGAAGTCACCGGTGAGGCCGACGATCTGCGGGTCGATGCCCTTGAGCCACTTGCCGAGTGCGGCCGGGGTGTCCCGCTCCGGGTCGGTGGTGACGAACACGACGCGGAGCTTGTCCTGCTCGGCCTGGGGCAGCTGCTTCTTGGCGACCGCGATGTTGTTCATGGTCAGCGGGCAGACGTCGGGGCAGTGGGTGTAGCCGAAGTAGATCAGGGTGGGGCTGCCGGCGGTCCGCTCGCGGAGGTCGTACTCCTTGCCCTGGGTGTCGGTGAGGACCAGGTCGGGCTTCTCGAACGGCTTGTCGAGGACGGTGGCGGCCTGCCGGCTGCTGTCCTCGGACACCATGGTGACCGGCTTGTCGCTCTCGGCGCCGCTGCCGCACGCGGACAGGGTCAGGGCGGTGGCGGCGAGCAGGGCGGCCGCGGCGAACTTCTTCTTGCGCATAGGAAAATGTCCCAGATGTGAGGTGCTCGGATGCGCGCCGGGCCCGTCGCGGTGACGGGTGCCCGGCGCGCACCGGACGAGAGGATGTGCCGGCGCGGTCACGTCGGCACACCGGTGCGGGCGTGGTTACGCCGCGGCACCGCTGTCGCGCCGGCGGCCCGCCAGCACGCCGTAGGCGACGCCCGCGGCGCCGACGACGATGCCGACGATGCCCAGGACGCGGGCGGTGGTGTCACTGCTGTCGCCCGAGCCGGAGCCGGACGCGGCGGAGTCGGCGGCCGTGTTCTGCGCGGCCGCCTCGGTGTCGTCGCCGGCCTTGGCGTCCGACGCGCCGTGGGCGTCGTCCTCGGCGGCGGACAGTTCGAGGACGGGAGCCGGGGTCTCGGGCTCCTCCTGGCCCTCCTGCGGCACCTCGATCCAGCGCACGACCTCCTTGTTGGAGTACGTCTGGATCGCCTTGAACACCAGCTGGTCGGTGTTCTCGGGCAGCGCGCCGAGGGAGACGGAGAACTTCTGGAAGTAGCCGGGCTCGATGCCCTTGCCCTCGGCCGTCCAGGTCACCTTGGTGACGACCTCGGTGAGCTGCTTGCCGTGCGACTCCAGGGGCTTGTCGAGCTTGGACTTGGTGACCTCGGCCTTCCAGCCGGGCACCGGCTGCGGCATCACGGACGCCAGCGGGTGGTCGGCGGGGAAGTTGATCTCCAGCTTGGTGGTGGAGGCGTTGTCGCGCTCGTTGGGGACCTTGAAGCCGACGGTCGCGTAGCCGCCCTTGGCGGCCGTGCCCTCCGGCTGCACGCTGACGTGCGCGAAGGCGGGGGCGGACAGGGCGAGGACGGCGATGCCGGAGACGGCGCCGGCGGCGGCGATACGGGAAGCCTTCATGGACGGGTACTCCGCTTCGAATGGGCCACCGCTACGGAGGCGGTGACGGATGTCGGACCACGGGAGGACGCGCGCACGCGCGTGTGTGCCGCACGACGGCGGCCCCTCCGTGCTCCGGCCGACGGGCGGAGACCCGTGGGGGCGCGGCCCGCGAGGTGAAGACCCCTCCGGGCGGCGGCCCGCGGCGGCGAGCGGTGGCGGTGGTCGCGTCGTGTCAGGCGGCGAGGGCGAACACGCCGCTCGGCGGACCGCGCCTGATCACCGTGTGCTGGAGCGCGGCGGTACGCGGTCGCGGCGGCTCGGACCGGGCGGAGCGCGCCGGGCGCGGGCCCGTCCCCGGGGCCGCGGCGAGTCCGGTGTGCAGGGCGCGCACCAGACGGAGCGCCGCGCGCAGGGCGCGGACGAACGCCGCCTCGGCCATGGAGTGGGCGGACTGCGCCGACAGTTCGACCAGTCGCGCCAGCGCCAGGTCGCCGCGGCGCAGCAGCCATCCGGCGGCCAGGGCGGCGAGGAGGTGACCCAGCAGCATCGGCAGGGACGGCAGCAGGGAGGCCGACGAGCCGGACAGGGCGTCGGCGGGGTGAGCGCCGCCCGCGTGCGCGTCGGCGACCGGGGCGACCCGGGCGTCGGTGAGGATGCGCTGGGCCTCGGCCGGGCTGATGGCCGCCGCGGTGGTCCCGCAGACCAGCCGTGCGGCCTGCTGGACGAGAGAGGCGTCGGACAGCGCACCGGTACCGCCCGCGGCCGTGCCGGCCGTCGTCGTCGCGGCGGTGCCGTGCTGGCCCAGCCCGAAGAGGCTGTGCAGGGCGGTCTGGCCGACGGCGAGCAGTACGGCGATGCCGGGCAGTGAGCGTTCGCGTCCGGCGAGGGGTACGGCGACCACGACCACCCCGAGGAATCCCGCGGCCAGCGACCACAGCGGCACGCCGGCGCAGGAGGCCAGGGTGTGCCCCGCCGCGGCCAGCACGACGCAGACCGCGGCGAACACCGCGGCCCGCAGGAACCGGAGATCGTTTCCGGAGCGCGCCGTTGGCGGGTGGGGGGCAGTCATGGCGGCCTCATCATCGCACTGGTGCCCCCCGCTCCGTACGGCAGGTCCACAAGATGCCGTACGACCTGAAGGGGCCGGAAGCGACCTGAAGCGACCGGGAAGATCACTCTTGGGTGCGATGTCGCCCCACATACACCGATCGGCGGGGGTGACGCATCCGCCGTACGGGCGGTCCGGCGTGTACACCGCGCTTACGGCCGGGTACCCGGGGCAATACGTAACGGTATGTCGAGCCGCGGCCGGGAGGCTGGAGCATGAGCATCTGGTGGTCACTCCATCTGCGGCGCGAGGCTGCGAGCGTGCCCCTGGCCCGCCGCCTGCTGATCGGCACCATGGAGACCGCGGGCGTCGACCCGGACATCTCCTTCGACCTGTCCGTCGCGCTGAGCGAGGCCTGCGCCAACGCCGTGGAGCACGGCGGTGCCGAGGAGCCGGGCGGCCCCTGCGAGGCGTACCGCGTCACGGCCTACCTGGACGGCGAACGCTGCCGCATCGAGGTCTCCGACACCGGCCCGGGCTTTCCCGCCGGCGGCGCCGGGGCGGGCGGGCTGCCTCCGGCGCCGCCGGAGGAGGCGGAGAGCGGACGGGGACTGTGCCTCATCCGGGAACTCGCCGACCACGTCCACATCGGGAGCACGCCGGGCCGGTCGGGGTCCGTGGTGAGCTTCGACAAGGTCCTCAAGTGGCGGGAGGACGCGCCTCTGGTGGCGGTATGACCTCGTCCGCACGACCGACGGCCGGGCACCTCAGGGGTGCCCGGCCGTCGGTCGTGTGCGGCTCGCCTCAGCCCTTCAGGGCCGCCATCCACTCCTCGACCTCGTCCGACCGGCGCGGCAGCCCGGCGGACAGGTTCCGGTTGCCGTCCTCGGTGACGAGGATGTCGTCCTCGATGCGGACGCCGATGCCCCGGTACTCCTCGGGCACGGTCAGGTCGTCGGCCTGGAAGTACAGGCCCGGCTCGACGGTGAGGACCATGCCGGGCTCCAGCGTGCCGTCGACGTAGGTCTCCACGCGCGCGGCGGCGCAGTCGTGGACGTCCATGCCGAGCATGTGACCGGTGCCGTGCAGCGTCCAGCGGCGCTGCAGACCCAGCTCCAGCACGCGCTCGACCGGGCCCTCGACCAGACCCCACTCGACGAGCCGCTCGGCGAGCACCCGCTGGGCGGCGTCGTGGAAGTCGCGGTACTTGGCGCCCGGCTTGACCGCCGCGATGCCCGCCTCCTGGGCGTCGTACACGGCGTCGTAGATCTTCTTCTGCAGCTCGCTGTAGCGGCCGTTGATCGGCAGCGTGCGGGTGACGTCGGCCGTGTAGTACGTGTGCGTCTCCACGCCGGCGTCGAGCAGCAGCAGGTCGCCGGAGCGGACCGGGCCGTCGTTGCGCACCCAGTGCAGGGTGCAGGCGTGCGGGCCGGCGGCGCAGATGGAGCCGTAGCCGACGTCGTTGCCCTCGACGCGGGCGCGGAGGAAGAAGGTGCCCTCGATGTAACGCTCGCTGGTCGCCTCCGCCTTGTCGAGGACCTTCACGACGTCCTCGAAGCCGCGCACGGTGGAGTCGACGGCCTTCTGCAGCTCGCCGATCTCGAACTCGTCCTTGACCAGGCGGGCCTCGGAGAGGAAGACGCGCAGCTCCTCGTCGCGCTCGGCGGTGACCTTGTCGGTCAGCGCGGCCTCGATGCCGGCGTCGTGGCCGCGCACGACCCGCACGGGGCCGGTGGCCTCGCGCAGGGCGCCGGCCAGCTCGCGCACGTCGGAGGCGGGGATGCCGTACAGCTTCTCGGCCTCGGTGAGGGAGTGGCGGCGGCCGACCCACAGCTCGCCCTGGCCGTCCAGCCAGAACTCGCCGTTCTCGCGGTCCGAGCGGGGCAGGAGGTAGATCGTGGCCCGGTGGCCGTCGCCCTCGGGCTCCAGGACCAGGACGCCGTCCTCGGTCTGGTTGCCCGTGAGGTACGCGTACTCGACCGAGGCGCGGAAGGCGTACTCCGTGTCGTTGGAGCGGGTCTTCAGATTGCCCGCGGGGATCACCAGGCGCTCGCCGGGGAAGCGGGCGGACAGCGCGGCGCGGCGGGCGGCGGTCTCGGCGGCCTGGGGGATCGGCTCCAGGTCGCGCAGCTCGGTGTCGGCCCAGCCGGACTTCATGTTCTCGGCCAGCTCGTCGGACACGCCCGGGTACAGGCCGTTCTTGCGCTGCTTGATCGGCTCCTCGGTCTCGTCCGGGTTCTCCGGGTTCTCCGGGTTCTCCGGGGTGAGCTCCTCCGCCACGGTCATCCTCCTAGATACGGCACTGGACCATCCCCCATCGTACGGTCGTACGGAAGGGGGCCCAGGGCCGAAGGGCCTGTTACACGGAGGCGCTACCGTCCGTTATGCGTGACGGACCCGGCGTAGGTGTCCGTTAATCGAACCGTGTTCGTCAATCGAACCGCACCGCGAGCAGGACCACGTCCTCCGCGGACTCCGCCTCGGCCTTCCCGTCCGGCAGCACGGTGCGCAGGACGTGTTCGGCCACGGCGTCCGGGTCCTGCCGCGCGGCCCGGGGGACCCCGGCCGCCGCCGCGTGCAGGCGGGCGAACGCGCGGTCGGCCGTGTCGCCGGTGCGGCGCAGCAGTCCGTCGGTGTACAGCAGAACCGTCTCTCCGGGCTCGGCCTGCACCTCCACGCTCGGCGCCTCCCAGCAGGCGAGCATGCCCAGCGGCGCGGAGACGGAGGTCTCGACGTACTCGGTGCGCCGTTCCCCGATCAGCAGCGGCGGGCTGTGTCCGGCGCCGGCCAGGGTGATCCGGCGCAGCGCGGGCTCGCAGTAGCCGAACAGGGCGGTGGCCGAACGGGCGGGCTCGGTGAGCCGCAGCAGCAGCTCCAGGTCGGAGAGGACCGCGACCGGGTCCTCGCCCTCCATCACGGCGTACGCCCGCAGGGAGGCGCGCAGCCGGCCCATCGCGGCGACGGCGCTGGGCCCGGACCCGGTGACGGACCCGACGGCGAGTCCGAGGGCGGCGTCCGGCAGCGGCAGGGCGTCGTACCAGTCGCCGCCGCCGCGCGGCCCGGTGCGGTGCCGGGCGGCGAGCCGCACACCGGGCACCCTCGGGAGGCGGGAGGGGAGCAACTCCTCGGCCAGGGTCGCCATGGAGGCCCTGGTGCGCTCGACCTCCAGGAGCCGGGTCAGGTGCGGGACGGCGCTGCGGGTGTAGAGGCCGGCGAGATGGCGCTGCCGGTCGTCCGGCTCGGCCGGCTCGTCGTAGAGCCATACGGCCGCGCCCAGGCGGCCGGCGTCGGCGCTCCCGGAGCCCTCGGCGCGCCGAACGGCCTCGGTGCCTCCGGCGCCGTCCCCGGCCTCGGAGGTCAGGGCCAGCGCGTAACTGGCGGCGTAGCCGAGGCGGGCGGCGACCTCGCGGTGGCGGGGGTCGAGATTCTCCTCGGCGAACAGGTCGGGCCGGGCGAGTCCTTCCTCGCCGACCGGCAGCCCGTCCAGGATCCGCCCGTGGGACAGGGCGCTGCGGGGCACCGTCTCGATGTGGCCGAGGTCGGCGCGGGCGAGCCCGAGCCCGACGGTGGTCTCCGGGCCGAGTCCGTCGGCCGGTTCCAGCGCGACGAGTCCGCGCCGGGCGCCCACCAGGGCGGCTCCGGCGCGCAGCAGTTCCTGGAGTCCGTCGGCCAGGGAGTCCGTACGGATCAGTCGTTCGGTCAGTTCGTGCAGGGTGGTGAGGTCCGAGACCCAGCCGGCGAGCCGGTCCTGGAGCAGCATGCCGGGGGCGCAGGGGGTGCCCGGGGCGTCCGTGACGTCGGCCGCGTCCGGGGCGTTGTGCGGCGCGGTCGGCGACGTGCTCGCGGCGGCGGACGCGACAGTGTGTGCGGGGGACGGAACCGTTGAATCGATTCCGGCCACTTTCGCAGGGTGCGGGGCGTTCATGGCGTCCGGCTTTCCGACCGGCGCTTACTGCTCAAAAGCATCGCAAACCCCCATGTCATTCTGCGCCGCCAGCAGTGTCTCCACATGTACACGCACTCGTAAGGAGATGTCCAGCATTGTCCTGCTGGGATTCCTGGTGTCCGTGGGGCGGGAGTGTCCTCCTGTCCGACCTCTTGCGGAAATGTGAAATTGGCTTGAAACTGCCCCAGAGGACGCCTTGTTGCGGTCGACTGGGGGTGCTTTACGGAGCGTCACAGCGGTCGTGATGGGTACGTACTCCGGGAAGGCCAGGGGTGGTTGGGACCACCCGGAACCTGGCGACGGACCCGGGCGTCCTATCCACCGACGACCGTGCCCCATCCTCCCGTGGCGGAGGCGGAGAGAAATACGCGCGACGGCAAAACGCCAGACTTCGCCACCCCCGCGCCACGCCCATGCTTTTGATGGACGCAGTGCGGACGTACCGTCCCGGACGCAGTCAGTGCTCGGCCCTCAGGGCTTCTCCTTGCCCTCGGCGGAGACGTCGTCGGCGGAAGATGGCCCCTCGACAGGGGTGTGATGCGCCACCAGCTACGCACAGCGAAGAGATCGACACATGGTGATGTGACCTCGGTGTTGCCAGGCGTGCAACGGAAAGGAACGAGCGCTCATGCGCGAGATCCTCGGAAGGCGACGCAGGCTCTTGTCCCAGCACGACGACGGGCGGCCTGAGCTCATCGAAGCGGCCCTGACCTACGCGACGCGATGGCGATGGCCCGTGCTCCCGGGCGTGGCGGCGGACCCACGGGCGCGCTCGCGCTGCGGCTGTCCCGACCCCGAGTGCACGGTGCCGGGCGCGCACCCCTTCGACCCCGGGCTGCTCGCGGCCACCACCGACGCGCGCATGGTGCGCTGGTGGTGGGCCAACCGGCCGGCCGCGCCGATCGTCCTGGCCACCGGGGGCAGCGCCCCGTGCGCCGTCTCCCTGCCCGCCCTGCCGGCCGCCCGGGCGCTGGCCGCGCTCGACCGCGCCGGCATCCGGCTCGGTCCGGTCGTCGCCTCGCCCACCCGCTGGTCGCTGCTGGTGCGGCCGTACACCATGGAGCAGCTCGGCGAGCTGCTGTACGCCAAGGACTTCGTCCCCGGCTCCCTGAGGTTCCACGGGGAGGGCGGCTACATCGCGCTGCCGCCCTCCGAGACCGGCCCGGGCGCCGTCCGCTGGGAGCGGGCGCCGCTGCCCGGCTCTTCCTCGCCCTGGGTGCCCGATGTGGAGGCCGTGGTCGACGCGGTGGTCGACGCCCTCACTCGTACGGGTGTGAGCGCGCCCGAGTTGTAGGGGTGTCCGGCGCGCGCGGAGGGCCGGGCCCGCTCGCCGTCGCTATCGTCCGCCCATGCCGCTTCACGCAGGGGAGCACCGCGCCGGCCGGCGACGCGTGCCGGACCGGAGGTACCGCGCCGCCGGTCCGTACCGCTTCGCCGGGCGACGGCGCGCCGGCGGGCGGCACCGGCCGGCCGGGGCCCACCGCCCGTGGGCGGGCCGGGGCGCGCCGGACCGTCTGCGACTGCGGTTGTACGGACTCGTCGGTGTCGTGGTGTGCGCGGTCGTACTGCCGTTCGCGGTGGCGTCCGCGGGCCCCTCGGACGACGCGGCGGAAGCACCGGCGGCGGTACCCCTCCTCGCGCGCGGCGGCGACGGCGAGGCGCCCGACGAGGACCGTGCGGCCGGAGCCGCCGGGGCCGGGCGGCGCGGGACGGACGCGCACACCGGTCCGGCGTCCGACGGGGCCGAACCCCACCGCTCCCCGTTGCCCGCGGGACCGGCCACCGCGGTGCGCTGCGGACCCGAACTGACCTCCCCCGAGGGCGTCGAGGCCCAGACCTGTGTCCTCACCCAGGGCACCCGCACCGGCACACGGACCTGGGCGCGGACCTACTACCGCAACGCGACCGGAGACCCCCTGGAGGCCGTGCTCAGCCTCTTGGCGCCCGACGGGGGCAGTGTGCGGATGCGCTGCGCGGTCGGTGCGGAGGACGCGCCGGGCACCTGCGAGACGCCCAGGAAACCGGTGCGGGGCCGTCCCGCGGCGTACGCGGCGGTCGCCGAGTTCGCGGGCCGGGCCGGGTACGGGCCGCTGCTGCTGCGTACCGGGAGTAACGGGGGCGGCGGGGCGGCCGACGGCGGTGCCGGTACCCGTACCGGAGCCGGTGACGCCGACGGCGGTCCGGGCAACTGACCGTACGGAACGGGGAGTTGGCGGGCGGTCGCGGTGCGTGTGCGGCCGGCCGCATGGAAAGACCCGGTTGCTGGCGACGGGGGATGCACCAGCAACCGGGCTACTCGAACGGTAACAAGAGATCGGCGGTTAGCAAATTCGATCTCCTGTTTTCCGGTCATCGACTGGCCTGTTCGCGGCGGGAGTTGTGACCGGAGTCACGCGCCGGTCGGGCCGGGACCCCGGCTGACCGGTCGGTCAGCCGGGCGGACCGGGGCGCGAGCGGGTCAGCTGAGGGTGACCTGCCGGTTGGTCAGGCCGCCGCGTGCCCGGCGCTCGTCGGCGCTGAGCGGGGCGTCCGTCGCCAGGGCCTCGGCGAGGCGCTCGGCGAACTCGGCCGCCGGCTTCTCGATGTCCTGCGCCGTGACCTCGCTGGGCAGGTCCCACACCGGGACGGTGAGCCCGTGCGCCCGGAAGGAGCCGACGAGACGGGTGCCCTCGCCGAGCGACGACCGGCCGGCCGCGTGCAGCCGGGCGAGAGCGTCCAGAAGCCGCTCCTCCTCGTGCGGCATGACCCAGCGCAGGTGGTTCTTCTCCGGCGTCTCGCACCAGTAGGCGCTGTCCACGCCCTGGAGCCGGACGGTCGGGATGGCCGCGGCGTTGGCCCGCTCCAGGGAGGCGGTCACCTCCGGGGTGGCGTTCTCCGGGTCCGGCACCCAGAACTCGAAGCCCGCGTGCACCTCCGGCCGGAACGCGCCCTCGGGATCGAGCAGGTCCTGCAGCCGGGGACCGTCGGCCGGCGCGCGACGCCCCTGCACCGGGGTGCCCGGCTGGGCCGTCAGCGCCCGCCGGAGGGTGTCGGCGAGGTCGCGGCTGAGGTCGCCGGACGCCGTGTCGTTCTGCAGGCCGAGCAGGACGGAGCCGTCGTCGCGGCGCAGGGCCGGCCAGGCCATCGGCAGCACCGTGGCCAGGGTGACGGAGGGGACGCCCTCGGGCAGGCCGTCCTTCAGGGTCAGCTCGACGGTGGCCGCCGGGACCAGCTCGCGCAGGGCCACCCAGTCGCACTCGCCGGGAAGCCCTTCGAACGGGCGCTGCACCAGCTCGGTGGTGGCCTGTGCGGCGGCACGGCCGTGGCAGGCCTTGTAGCGGCGGCCACTGCCGCACGGGCAGGGCTCGCGGGCGCCGACCACCGGGAGTTCACCGTCGGTGAGCTGCGGCCGCCTGGCCTTCGTCTGGGGTCGCTTCTTGGCCATCGTGGGTGTCTCCCGGTTGCGGCTCCATCTCGTACGGGCGCGAGCCTAGCCGTTCCCGCCGCGGCTCACGGGACCCTGTGGACAAGGGGCCGACTGTGGAGGGCGCGGGCGGCGCCGGGCTTCGGGCGACGGCCCCGGATGGCCCCGGAGGGGGGTCCCGGGGGCCCGTGCGCGCCGGGGCGCGGCCCGGCGGGGCCCCAGGGCGGTCACCGGCACCGGCGTACGCCGAGGCCGGCGCGCGGACGGCGGCGACCCCGCGACGGCCCAGCGGTGGCCCCACGGCGACCCCGCGACGGCCCCACGGCGGCCCCACGGCGACCCCGCGACGGCCGCCGGTCAGCCCACGTCGTCGAAGGCGTCCGCGAAGTCCAGCCCGGGGATCTCCGACACCGCCGGTGCCGCGATCCGGGAGGCGAAGTCGTCCCGCCGGTGCCCGGCGTCGGGGTCGTACACGTCCTCGTGGACGACGACCCAGACCGTCACCTCTCCGCGGGCGTCGTCCCGCACACCCCAGTCGTCGGCCAGCGCGGTGATGATGTTCAGCCCGCGTCCGCCGTGCGCGGTGACCGAGGGGGTCGCCGGCGCGGGACGGGTCGGCCCGCCGCCGTCCGTGACCTCCACGAGGAGCCGCCCGGCGGCGTCCACCTGCCAGGCGGCGCGCACGTCGCCGTCCCCGGCCAGGGCGTCGCCCAGCGGCCGGCCGTGCTTGCACGCGTTGCTCAAAAGCTCCGAAAGGACCAGTACGGCGTCGTCGATGACCGATTCCGCCACACCGCCGCCGCGCAACTGCTCGCGCATCCGGCGCCGTGCCTTCCCCACGCCCGCAGGGCCATGGGGAACGGCCATGCTCGACGACGTGGGCACTTCCTGTGCCACCACCAACGCCACCCCCGAGACCTCCTTCGCCCCACGCCACGGTGTGGATGCCCTTCTGGCCTGAACCGGAAACCGGCCGGTCGCCGTCCAGTGACGCATTCGACACGGTCGAACACGCACCGAACGCGCCGGAGCACTCCCCGTAATCGTGTGGCTGGATTTCGTCGGTGTGGCCGACACCGGAGGATGGGGCAGCGGGGGCGCCGGGTCAAGGTTCCCGGACGAATCAGCGGCCGAGGTGGTCCAGCACCGCGCGCGGCCGGTTGGTGATGATGGCGTCGACTCCCAGGTCGGCGCAGAGATCGACGTCCTCGGGCTCGTTCACGGTCCACACGTGCACCTGATGGCCGGCTCGTTTCAGGCGCTCCACGTAGGCGGGGTGATTGCGCACGATGCGGATCGAGGGGCCCGCGATCCGGACACCGGCGGGCAGCCGGCCGTCGCGCAGCCGGGGCGAGACGAACTGCATCAGGTAGACGGTCGGCAGCGTCGGCGACGCTGCCCGCACCCGGTGCAGCGAGCGGGCCGAGAAACTCATCACGCGCACCGGGGACTCGGCGGCCGAGGCGGGGGCGTCCAGCCCGAACCGCTTCAGGAGCAGCAGCAGCCGCTCCTCCACCTGACCCGCCCAGCGCGTGGGGTGCTTGGTCTCGATGGCCAGCTCCACGCGCCGCCCGGCGTCGGCCACCAGCTGGAGCAGCCGCTCCAGGGTCAGCACGGAGGTCTCCTCCCGGTCCTCGGGCCGGTGTTCCCAGTCGGGCTGCTCGTCGCGCGTGCGCCAGAACTCCCGGGTCCGGCGGGCGCCGAAGTCGAGGGCGGCCAGGTCGGCGAGCTCCAGCGCGGAGACCGCGCCGCGTCCGTTGGACGTACGGTTGACGCGCCAGTCGTGCACGCAGACCAGATGGCCGTCCGCGGTCAGGCGGACATCGCACTCGAGGGCGTCCGCTCCGTCCTCGATCGCCTTCCGGTAGGCGGCCAGGGTGTGCTCGGGAGCATCCTCGGAGGCGCCCCGGTGGGCGACGACCTGAATCCGGTGCTGTCGTGCGTGGGTCACCGCGTCATGGTGCCACCGCGCGCGGGTATACGTGCCACGGAGCCGTCGAGGTCATCGCCACCACATCCGTTTAGTCTGAGATGTCTGACATAAAGGCCGTCCCCGGACCCACAGCAACCGCTTATGGTGCTCTGACGGCCCGTGGGAAAAGCTGATGGCATACGAAAACACCGCACATCCGCGCTGCTCCGGTCGGGAAGCAGCCGTGGGCCGGAAGACCGCCGTGGAACGAGGAGAGAAGCTGTGAGCACCGAGAACGAGGGCACCGCGGTACCCCCGGCCCCGTCCGCGCCTCCCGTGCCGGTGGACTCTCCCGCAGCCTCCCCGCAGCCGCCCGCGCACCACCCGGACGCCCGGCCGCCGTCGGCCCCGGCCTCCCCGGCGCCGCAGGACGGTCAGGCGTCCACCGCCGACGCCGGGGCGCCGCACCCGCCCCACCCGTCGTCCGCTGCCGCCCACGATCCGGCGGCTCCCCAGGGGCCCGGCGTGACGCACAGCGCCCCGGACGCCTCCTGGCCGCCGCCCCCGCCGCCGGGCACTCCCTCCTACGGCGACGGCGGTCACGGCGGCGCTCAGTACGGTGACGGCCAGTACGGCGGTGGTCAGTACGGCGGCAGCGGGGGTCAGTACGGCGGCGGTGGCTGGGGCGCCTCGTACCAGCCGCCCGCTCCGAAGGCGGGCCGCGGCCGCGGCGGACTGGTCGCCGCGCTCCTGATCGCCGCGCTGGTGGCGGGCGGGCTCGGCGGCGGCCTCGGGTACACGCTGGCGAAGAACAACGACGAGTCCGGCTCCACCACGGTCTCCGCCTCCGACACCGGCGGCTCCGTCAAGCGCGACGCGGGCACGGTGGCCGGCGTGGCCGCCGGGGCGCTGCCCAGCACGGTCACCATCCAGGCCGAGGGCAGCAACGGCGAGGGCGGCACCGGCACCGGCTTCGTCTTCGACAAGCAGGGCCACATCGTCACCAACAACCACGTGGTGGCGGAGGCGGTCGACGGCGGCAAGCTCAGCGCGACCTTCCCGGACGGCAAGAAGTACGAGGCGAAGGTCGTCGGTCACGCCCAGGGCTACGACGTGGCGGTCATCAAGCTCGAGAGCGCCCCCTCGGACCTCAAGCCCCTCCCCCTCGGCAACTCCGACAAGGTGGCCGTCGGCGACTCCACGATCGCCATCGGCGCCCCCTTCGGGCTGTCCAACACGGTGACCACGGGCATCATCAGCGCCAAGAACCGCCCCGTGGCCTCCAGCGACGGCAGCGGCAGCAGCAAGGCCTCCTACATGAGCGCCCTGCAGACCGACGCGTCGATCAACCCGGGCAACTCCGGCGGCCCGCTCCTCGACGCCCAGGGCAACGTCATCGGCATCAACTCCGCCATCCAGTCCACGAGCAACGGCGGCTTCGGCACCGGCCAGGCCGGTTCGATCGGCCTGGGCTTCGCCATCCCCATCAACCAGGCCGAGTTCGTCGCCAAGCAGCTGATCAAGACCGGCAAGCCGGTGTATGCCAAGATCGGCGCCTCCGTCTCCCTGGAGGAGACGGCGAACGGCGCCAAGCTCACCGAGCAGGGCGTGAACGGCTCGGAGCCCGTCGAGCCGGGCGGCCCCGCCGCCGACGCCGGCCTCAAGCCCGGCGACGTCATCACCAAGCTCGACGACCGCGTGATCGACAGCGGCCCGACCCTGATCGGCGAGATCTGGACCCACAAGCCCGGCGACGAGGTCACCGTCACCTACGAGCGCGGCGGCAAGGAACGCACCACCCAACTCACCCTGGGCTCCAAGGTCGGCGACGACTGACCCCACCCCCCACGCGCCGACCCGCTACCCTGGTCCCGCGCCGCCGATCACGAGCGGCGCGGGGTGGGTTGCCCGAGCGGCCTAAGGGAACGGTCTTGAAAACCGTCGTGGCGCAAGTCACCGTGGGTTCAAATCCCACACCCACCGCAGTGAGTTGACGGCCCCCGACCAGGTACGACGGTCGGGGGCCGTCGGTGTGTCCGGGTCGGGCGGGGCGGGGGCCGTCAGGGGCGGTGGCCGGTGAGGCGGGCCGCGGAGGCGATGGTGGCGCGGGCCTCGCGTTCGGTCAGGCCGGTGTCGAGGGCCGCCTCGACCAGGGGGTCGACCAGGGCCGCCCCGAGGCCGTCCTCGTAGGCGCGGCAGGCCGCCCAGAACAGGCGGGTGTTGCGCTGGCCCTCGTGGGCGGAGCGGACGAACTGGACAAGTCCGCGACCGTGCGCGTCGGTCGCGGTGTGGGCGGGGGCGGGCCGGTGCGGGCGGCGTGGCGGCGGGAGCAGCAGGCGCAGGAGGGCGGGCGGGCAGGCCGCGGGGGCGAGGTGGTCCGTGCCGGGGGCGGCGGTGTACGCGCCGTGCCGGGTGCGTGAGCCCGGACCGACCAGGTAGCCGCCGGCGCCGCGGATGTCGATGCCGGGGGCCAGGCGGCCCGCGGAGTTCGGGACGACGACGTCGGGCGGGCCACTCAGCCACAGGTGGCGGCCGCCGCTCGGGGTGAGGACGACGACCGTGGGCGGGATGGTGAACAGGTGGCGCAGGGCCAGTTCGCGCAGGGCGGTCGGGGAGTCCGTCTCCGACGTGGTGTCGAGGTCCACGCCGATGAGGTGGTGCGGGGGCAGACCGCAGGCGATGCCGTAGCCGGTGGCCCAGGGGGCGGCGGCGAACAGCTCGCGGATGCGGGCCGGGTCGGTGGAGGCGTCGTAGACCCCGTGGCCGGGGCGGCCGCACTCGCCGTGGCAGGGGGCCGGGGCCGGGGCGTCGCGGTGGGGGGAGCGGAGGGCCGGGAGCTTCGTCCGGGACAGGGGGATGACGGCCAGACCGCGTTCGGCGGCTGACAGGGCGTGTGCGAGGGCCAGCGTCGTGGCCTGCCGGTCGGTGGTGGCCATGGGTCTAGTTTCGTACGTGCGTTCGAAAAAGGGAAGGGTGGGCGGGAGCGACGCGCCGGAGGGCCGGGCGTGGGCGGAAAAAGTGCCGGAACGCTTCACCTCTTGCGGCGCTTGGGGTGGAGATGTCCGTAGCTGCCCTGGCCTGGGAGGGAAGGGAAGCAAAGGGGTTTATCGACTTGTCATCACGCTTGAGAGCGAATCGGATCTTCCGGGGTGGTTCGCCGGGGTTCGGTGGGCAATTCTGATCACGCGACGTCGTGCACAGCGTCGAGGCGGTCGGCCAACTGCCTCGGCACCGGATCGAGTTCAGAACCGCTTCACGCAACTTCACGCAGGTCCAGGCAGCTTCACGTACTTATCGCGCCTTCGGCTGACAGCCGGTGCGCACGTGTTCTGGAGGAAAAACATGGCAAGCATCCGTACCGCCCGCGTCGTCGCCGCCGTCGCCGCCCTCCCGCTCGCCGCCGCTCTCTTCGGTGGCATCGCGACGGCGGACAACGGCGCCCTCGCGGACGACGGATCGAACGCGACCGCTTCGGAGGCCTTCGCCGGCATCCTCGGCAGCGGCGTCGGTGGGGACAACAACGGCAACTCGTCCACCACCCAGCAGCAGGCGGTCGGCTCGGGGGCCTCGAACCAGAGCAACACCGCGCAGGTCGACGGTTCCGCGTTCACGGCGATCAACCAGGGCAACGAGAACGTGGCCGTCAGCTTCTCCCCGCTGTGGTGGTGAGCTGAGGGGCCGGGAGCGGGTGCGCTCCCGAGCCCGGCCCCTCAGTGACCGTGCGGGTGTGCTTCATGGGGTCGCAAGGCGTCTGGGCGGCGGTGGACCGGTTCTTCCGGTACCGCCGCCCAGGCGTTTTCACGTGTGCGGGGTCCTCGGACGGCCCGGGGCGGCGGGGCTCCCCCAGGGGTGAACCCGCAGTACCCCTCCTCCCCTCGTCCACCTACAGGAGGTGCACCCGGCACCACCCCTACAACCTGAGGCGGACGCGGCTTCGGGACCTGCGGCCGATCCGCGGGGCGGCCCCTCGCTCATAGCGTTGAGTCATGACCACACCCGTCTGCACCAGCGCTTCGAACGCCGCCACCGCCACGGCCCCGGCCAGGGTTCCGGCCAGGGCCACGGCACGGACGCAGACCTTCCCGTACCCGTCCTTCTCGTCGTACGTGAAGGCCCGCCGGCCGGTGCTGCTGCGCACCGCCCGGTCGCTCACCGCGAACCCGAGCGACGCGGAGGACCTGCTGCAGACCGCGCTGACCAAGACCTACGTGGCCTGGGAGCGCATCGAGGACCACCGCGCCCTCGACGGCTATGTGCGCCGGGCGCTGGTGAACACCCGGACGTCGCAGTGGCGCAAGCGCAAGGTCGACGAGTTCGCCTGCGACGAGCTGCCCGAGCCGGAGCCCGTGCCGGCCGGGGACGACCAGGCCGAGCGCCAGGCCCTGCACGACGCGATGTGGCGGGCGATCATGAAGCTGCCCGCCCGGCAGCGCGCGATGGTCGTCCTCAGGTACTACGAGGACCTCAGCGAGGCCCGGACGGCCGAAGTGCTCGGTGTCTCGGTGGGCACGGTGAAGTCGGCGGTGTCCCGGGCGCTGGGCAAGCTGCGCGAGGACCCCGAGCTGGGTTTCGTCCGGTCCTGAGCGCTCCGCGGGACGACCCCCGCGGAGCGGCGCCCACTGATCGATCACCCGGGAGTAGTGACATACCGCGTGGTATGTGCGCAGAATCAGCGCAACCCTTGCCGCCGCGTAGGCAATGTCGCCCCGGGAGGACACCGTGCTGAGCACGATGCAGGACGTACCGCTGCTGATTTCCAGGATCCTGGCCCACGGGTCGACCATCCACGGCAGCTCTCAGGTGACCACCTGGACCGGTGAGGGCGAGCCGCACCGCCGCTCCTTCGCCGAGATCGGCGCGCGTGCCGCACAGCTGGCGCACGCCCTGCGCGAGGACCTCGCCGTCGGCGACGACGAGCGCGTGGCGACCCTCATGTGGAACAACGCCGAGCACGTCGAGGCGTACTTCGCGATCCCCTCGATGGGCGCGATCCTGCACACCCTCAATCTGCGCCTCCCGCCCGAGCAGCTGGCCTGGATCGTCAACCACGCCGCCGACCGCGTCGTGATCGCCAACGGCTCCCTGCTCCCGCTGCTGGCCCCGCTGCTCCCGCACCTGAAGACGGTCGAGCACGTCGTCGTCAGCGGCCCGGGCGACCGCTCCCTGCTGGAGGGGGCCTCGGTCCGGGTGCACGAGTACGAAGACCTGATCGCCGGGAAGCCGACGGCCTACGACTGGCCCGAGCTGGACGAGCGGGCCGCCGCCGCCATGTGCTACACCTCCGGCACCACCGGCGACCCCAAGGGCGTCGTCTACAGCCACCGTTCCATCTACCTGCACTCCATGCAGGTCAACATGGCCCAGTCGATGGGCCTGACCGACGAGGACACCTCGCTGGTCGTGGTCCCGCAGTTCCACGTCAACGCCTGGGGACTGCCGCACGCCACCTTCATGACCGGCGTGAACATGCTGATGCCGGACCGCTTCCTGCAGCCCGCCCCGCTCGCCGAGATGATCGAGGGCGAGAAGCCGACCCACGCCGCCGCCGTCCCCACCATCTGGCAGGGACTGCTCGCCGAGCTGACCGCCAAGCCGCAGGACGTGTCCTCGCTCACCCAGGTCACCATCGGCGGCTCCGCGTGCCCGCCCTCCCTGATGGAGGCGTTCGACGCGCTGGGCATGCGGGTCTGTCACGCCTGGGGCATGACGGAGACCTCCCCGCTCGGCACGGTCGCCCGCCCGCCGGCCCACGCGATCGGCACCGACGAGGAGTTCGCCTACCGCCTCACCCAGGGCCGCTTCCCGGCCGGCGTCGAGGCCCGCCTCACCGGCCCCGGCGGCGAGCGCCTGCCCTGGGACGGCGAGTCCGCCGGTGAGCTGGAGGTGCGCGGCAACTGGATCGCCGGCGCCTACTACAACGGCCCGGGCGCCGAGCCGCTGCGTCCGGACGACAAGTTCAGCGAGGACGGCTGGCTGAAGACCGGCGACGTCGGCACCATCTCCCCCGACGGCTTCCTCACCCTCACCGACCGCGCCAAGGACGTCATCAAGTCCGGCGGCGAGTGGATCTCGTCCGTCGAGCTGGAGAACGCGCTGATGTCCCACCCGGACGTCGCCGAGGCCGCCGTCGTCGCCGTCCCCGACGACAAGTGGGGCGAGCGTCCGCTGGCCACCGTGGTCCTCAAGGAGGGCGCGCGCGTCGGCTTCGAGGAGCTGCGCGCCTTCCTCGCCGAGGACGGCAAGATCGCCAAGTGGCAGCTCCCGGAGCGCTGGACGGTGATCGAGGCGGTGCCGAAGACCAGCGTCGGCAAGTTCGACAAGAAGGTGCTGCGCAGGCAGTACGCCGAGGGCGGGCTGGACGTCACCCGGCTCTGACCGGCGCGGACGGCTTCACGCCGGGGGCGGCCGCCGGGGGCGGCCGCCGGGGGCGCCCCCGGCGCGAGGCCGGCGGGCTGCCGTGCGTCTCCCGGCCGCCCGTCGCCCGCCGGCCGCCGTTCGCCGCTCGCCGGCCGCGCGTCTCCCGGCCCGCTGCTGGGCCGGGGGCTCCCGCCGCCTGCCGGGCCGCGCGGCTCCCGCTCCCTGCCGGGTCGCGGGCCTCCCACCCGTCGCCGGGCCGCGGGCCTCCACGCGCTGCCGGGCCGCAGGTCTCTCTCCCCGCCCGGCGGTCACACCTCACCGCTCACGCCGGACCGCCGTCACCGCCCACCCCAGCACCAGCCAGACCCCCGCCACCGCGCAGACCCCGCCCCAGCCCCAGTGGCCGTACGCGGGGCCCGCGAGGGCCGAGGCGAGGGCGCCGCCCGCGAAGCCGGAGACGACGTACGCGGTGTTGGCGGTGGCCGGGGCGGAGGTGGTGGTCAGGGCGAGGGTCTGGTTGGCGACGTGGGAGGCGACCAGCGCGGCGTGCACCAGGACCGCCGCCGCGCACAGGGCCGCCATCACCTGCCCGCCCAGCCAGAACAACGGCACCGACACGGCCGCGACCAAATACGCGGACCGCACGACCTTGGCGGCCCCGAACCGGTCGACCAGGCCGCCCGCGAGCGGTGCGACGACGCTCGCCGCCAGCCCGAACAGGCCGAACAGCCCGGCCGCCGCCGTGGTCATGCCGTACCCGTCGTCACCGGCGAGGAGCAGCGCCAGCGAGGTCCACAGAGCGCTCCACGCGCCGTACATCCCCGCCTGCCGCACACACGCCCGCCACAGGTCCGGCGAGTGCCGCACCACCCCGGGCAGCGCGGCCAGACCCGCGAACAGCGGGCCCCGTCGCCGCGGGCGCTCCACGGGCAGGACGTACGCGGTCGCCAGTCCCAGGACGGCCGTCAGGACGGCGGCGCCCACGAACACCGAGCGCCAGCCGAAGGCCTGCCCGGCCAGTCCGCCCAGCACCCGGGCCGCCACGACGCCGGTGAACAGGCCCGCGACGACGGCCGCGACGTGGCGGGCCCGCCGGTCCGCGGGGGCGCGCTCGGCGACCAGCGGCACCAGGAGCTGCGGTACGACGGTCGCCGCCGAGGCGACCAGGACCGCCGCCGCGAGCGCGCCGGTCCCGGCCGACGCGGCACCGGCGACCAGGGCGGCCGCCGCCACCAGCGCCAGGACGCCGACCAGACGGCGCCGGTTCACGCTGTCCCCGAGCGGGGCGAAGAACAGCAGCCCGGCGGCGTACCCGAGCTGCGCGACGGAGGCCAGCCAGGCCACCGCCGAGGGGGTGGAGCCGAAGTCGTGGGCGATGAGGGGGAGCAGCGGTGCCGCGAGGTAGATGTTGGCGGCCGTGACGGCGGTGCACACCGCGATCAGGGGGAGGAAGAGACGGGAGACGCGGGCGGCGGGTCCCTCCGGTGCGCCGCGGGTCGTGCTCTGCGGCGTGGTCCCGGTGGCGGCTGACGGTGACGACATGAGCGGAGCTACTCCCTAGAGCGTGCGCCAAGTAATAACCAACTAGTTGGTTGCAGACAACTCGTGGAGTCTGCTCGACATTCCCGCATGCTGTCAACCAAACGGTTGGTTATGGCTCGAGCCCCGCTACCCTGTCCCTATGGCAGCAAGGGACCCCGAGGCGACCAAGGCCCGGATCTTCGAGGCGGCGGTCGCCGAGTTCGCCCGCCACGGCATCGCCGGCGCCCGCGTCGACCGCATCGCGGCCGAGGCCAAGGCCAACAAGCAGCTGATCTACGCCTACTACGGCAACAAGGCCGAGCTGTTCGCGTCCGTCCTCGAGAAGAAGATGGTCGACCTCGCGATCTCGGTCCCCGTCGACCCGGACGACATCGAGGGCTGGATCGACCGGCTGCTGGACTACCACGCCGCCCACCCCGAGCTGCTGCGCCTCCTGTTCTGGGAGGGCATGGAGTACGGCACCGCCGAGCTGCCCCACGAGGCCGAACGCCAGGACCACTACGCCCGCAAGGTCGCCGCCGTGCGGGACGGGCAGCGGCGCGGCGTGGTCACCGACGCCGTCCCGGCGCCCGACCTGCTCTTCCTGCTGGTCGCGATGGCCAACTGGGCCTCGGTGATGCCGCAGATGAAACGCATCCTGGTCGGCGGGGAGGACGCCGACGCCGACCGCCTGCGCTCCTCGATCAAGAGGGCGGCCCGCCTGATCGTCGACGGCTAGGGCGGCCCTCCCGCGCGAACGGGCCGGGACCGGGGGCCTCAGTTGGTCCCGATCCGCGCCAGCAGCTCGACGATCCGGGACTGCACCTCTCCGCTGGTGGAGCGCTCCGCCAGGAACAGCACGGTCTCGCCCGAGGCCAGCCGCGGCAGGTCGGCCTGGTCGACGGCCGCGGTGTAGACGACGAGCGGGGTGCGGTTGAGCTGCCCGTTCGCGCGCAGCCAGTCGATGATCCCGGCGTGTCCCTCCTGGCGCCGCTCGATCTGCATCAGGTCCATCACGACGAGGTTGGGCCGGAACTGTCCCGCCAGCGCCACCGCGTCGGCGTCGCTCGCCGCCCGCGCCACCTGCATCCCGCGCCGCTCCAGCGTCGAGGTCAGCGCCAGCGCGATCTCCGCGTGCTCCTCGATCAGCAGGACGCGCGGCGGGTGCTGCTCGCTGTCGCGCGGGGCGAGCGCCTTCAGCAGTACGGCGGGGTCGGCGCCGTAGGCCGCGTCGCGCGAGGCCTGTCCGAGCCCGGCCGTGACCAGCACCGGCACCTCGGCGGCCACCGCGGCCTGGCGCAGCGACTGGAGCGCCGTACGGGTGATCGGCCCGGTCAGCGGGTCCACGAACAGCGCGGCGGGGAACGCCGCGATCTGCGCGTCGACCTCCTCGCGCGAGTTCACGATCACCGGCCGGTAGCCGCGGTCGCTGAGCGCCTGCTGCGTGGAGACGTCCGGTGCGGGCCACACCAGCAGCCGGCGCGGGTTGTCCAGCGGCTCCGGGGGCAGCTCGTCGTCCATCGGCTGCGGACGCGGCGGGTCGGCGACCTCCACGGCGCCGCCGGGACCGTCCAGCGGCTCGGGGCCCTCGGCGGCGTTCCGGTCCGGGGCGCCTATGGCGTAGGACCGTCCGACGCCCTCCGTCCCCGGCGCCCGCCGCGGCTGACCACCGGTCAGGGTCGGCTGCTCCTGGGGCTGGGGGCGTCCCGCGCCCGGGGACTGCTCCGGGCCCTGCGGCTGGGGCTGGGGCTCCGGCCGGTTCGGCGACTGCGCGGCGGCGGGCTGGTCGGGGGACGGGTGGGGCCGGGCCGTCTGGTCCGCGCGGGCGGCCGCCGGTTCGGGCGGCGTACCCAGCTTGCGGCGCCGGCCGGAGCCGCCCGGCTGGTGCGGGGCGGGGGTGGCCGAGGGCTGCTGCACCTGGACGGCCTGCCGGTTGAAGGGCACGCCCTGGCCCAGCGTCCGCACGCTGATCGCCCGTCCCTGGGTCGAGTTCGGGTCGACCGGGGCGGACGCCTCGGCGGGCAGCGGTTGTGCGGTGCGCGGGGCGGGAGGGTTCTCGGGCGGCAGCGGGGTGCCCCGGCTCGGCGTGGACACCGGGACGTCCTGCGTCGGCGTCGGCGCCGGTGCCGGGGGCACGGGGGGAGTCCCGGGGCCGGTGGCGCCGTCGGACGGTGCGGGCGTGCTCGCGCCCGGCGCGGCAGGGGACGGCACGGGGGTGCCGGGTGCCGGCGCGGCGGCGTTCGCACCGGCGCCCGGCACGTCCGCGGCGGCCGCGGGCCAGGGCTGCGGGGCCGGCGGGGCAGGGATCGGCTGGGCGGGGTGGGGCTGCCCGGGGGCGGGGTGACCGGCGGGGGTCTGCCCGGGGGCGGGCGGCCCGGGGACGGGAGGGGCACCCTCGGCACGCGCGCCGGCGGTCCCGGGCACCCCGGCACGGGCGGCGTCGGCCGATGCGGGGGTCCCCTGACCGGGGGCGTCCTGCGCAAGCGGGGGCGCGCTCTGGACACCCTGGGCGGCAGCCGTCGGCGCCGGGCCGCCCTGCGGAACCTGCGTCGGGGGTCCGGTCTGCGGAACCTGCGGAGGGGGCCCGGCCTGCGGAAGCGGGTGCCCCGCCTGGGCGGGAGCCGCCGGCGCCGGACCGCCCTGTACCGGGCCGCCCTGTACCGGACCGCTCTGCGTCGGACCCCCCTGTACTGGCCCGCCCTGCGGCGCCCCGCTCATCGTCGCCTCCGTCTGCGCGGCAGCCCCGGCCCGGCGGCGCCGTCCGGTGGGCGCCTCGGCCGGGTGCGGCTGCGGCGGAGTGTGGTCGTCGGCCTGGTCGTGCGGCACGGCGTCGTGCCGGCCGTCGTCGACGAGGGCGTCACCGGCCGGCGCCGGTGCGGGCCCGTGCCCAGGGACCTGCGCGGGCACCCGGACCTGCCCCTCCGGTGCCGGTGCCGAGGCAGGTGCCGACGACGCCGGCGGCGGCGCCGTGGCGCCCACGGGCTCCGTCGCTCCCGTCACGCCGTGCGGCTGGGCCGGGGCGTCGGACGGGCGGTCGGCGTCGGCGGGCGGCAGGGCGAACACCTGGCGCGGTGCCGCCTCCTGCGCGGCGGCGCGCTCGTTGGCGGAGGCCAGGGCACGCCGCCGACGCCCGGTCGGCCGGTCCTCGCCGGGCGGGTCCGTCTCACCGGCCTGCGCGGGCAGGGCCGGGGGCAACGCCTGCTGCGCGGCACCGTCGCGCCGGGCACGCCGCCCGGACGGCGCGGGCACGCCCTGCGGCGGTACGGTCCCGCCCAGACCGGTGTTGGAGGCGGCGGCCCCTCCACCGTGTTCGCCGGCCATGACGACGGCGCCCTCGGAGACCCCGGCGGGCGGCACCGGCCGCTGCGCGACGTCCGCGTCGGCTCCCGCGTCCTCCGCCGGGCGACCGCGTCGGCGCCCCGTGCCGCCGGACCCCTCACCGGGACCGGCCTGTGCCGGGACCGGCAGCGGCGCGGAGGAGACCTGGGCGGCCGGCTCCTGTCCCGCCGGTGCCGAGGACGGCTGCGCGCCCTGGTCCGGCGCCTGGGCCGCACGCCGCCTGCGCCGTCCCGTGGGAGCGGTCGCCGTGCCCTCGGGACCGGCACCCGGCCCGGCGTCCTCGGGCGCCGCGCCCGTGACCTCGCTCTCCAGGAACGCGTCGACGGACGACCGCCGCGCACGCCGTCGTCCGCCACCGGAAGCCGCTTCGGCACCCGCGCCCTCGGGGCCCGGCGCCGGCGCCGGCTCGGACGCCGGACCCGGGTCCGTGACGGCCCCCGCCCCGCCCCCGATCGGCACCTCCAGCACGTACGCGCTGCCGCTCATCCCCGGCACCTCGTGGGTCTGCAGCACACCGCCGTGCGCCCGCACGATCCCGCGCACGATCGGCTCGTGCACCGGGTCTCCCCCGGAGTACGGCCCGCGCACCTCGATGCGTACGACCTCGCCGCGCTGCGCCGCCGCGACCACGACGGTGTTGTCCAGGTAGCCGCCGGTCGCCGACACGGGCGAGTTGCCGGTGGCGTCGACGCCCGCGACGTCCGCGACGAGGTGCGCGAGGGCGATGGCGAGCAGCCGGTGGTCGACCTCCGCCTCGATGGGCGGCGCGTGCACGGCGAACTGCACCCGGCCCGGACCGATCAGTTCGACGGCGCCGTCGACACCGGAGGCGACGACCGCGTCGAGCATGACCTTGGTGCGGGCGACGTTCTCGTTGCCCACGTCGAGGCGCTGGTAGCCGAGGACGTTGTCGATGAGCGTGGTGATGCGCGAGTAACCGGCCGACAGGTGGTGCAGCACCTGATTGGCCTCCGGCCACAACTGCCCGGCGTCGTCCGCCGCCAGCGCGGCCAGCTCCCGGCGCAGTTCGTCCAGGGGGCCGCGCAGCGAGCCGCCGAGGAGGGTGAGCAGCTGCTCGTGCCGGGCGGCGAGGGCCTCGTAGCGGTCCTTCTCCCGTTCACCGAGCGCGGCGTAGCGGTCCGCGTCGGCGGCCACCTCCTCCGCGTGCTTCTCCCGCAGCTCCTCCAGCTCCGTGACGTGCTGCTGGCGCAGCGCGGTCAGCTCGGAGGCGTGCTCCTCGGCGAGGCGCTCCAGTTCCTCGGCGTGCCGCCGCTCCGCCTCCTCGTGCTCCTTGACGAGCGCGTCGTAGGGGCGCCGGTCGGTGAAGGTCATCACGGCGCCGACGAGCTGGTCGCCGTCGCGCACGGGAGCGGTCGTCAGGTCGACCGGCACCTGGTCGCCGCTCTTGGAGAACAGCACCTGCCCGCGCACCCGGTGCTTGCGCCCGGAGCGCAGCGTGTCGGCGAGCGGCGACTCGTCGTACGGGAAGGGGGAGCCGTCGGCCCGCGAGTGCAGGACGAGGGTGTGCAGCTCGCGGCCGCCGAGGTCACTGGCGCGGTAGCCGAGTATCTGGGCGGCGGCCGGGTTGACGAGGACGATCCGCCCGTCGGTGTCGGTGCCGACGACGCCCTCGGCGGCGGCCCGCAGGATCATCTCGGTCTGCCGCTGCGAACGGGCGAGTTCGGCCTCGGTGTCGACGGTGCCGGAGAGGTCGCGGACGACGAGCATCAGCAGTTCGTCGCCGGTGTAGCCGTAGTTGTCGTAGGCCTGCTGGCCGGTCTCCAGGTTGGCGCTGGTGACCTCGACCGGGAACTCGGAGCCGTCGGTGCGGCGGGCGATCATGCGCCGGGGCTTGGTGCGGGCCCGCGGGTCGATGTGGTCCGGCCGGCGCATCGACCCGGGGATGAGCCGGGAGTCGAACTCCGGCAGGAGGTCCAGCAGCCCGCGCCCGACCAGCGCGGTGCCCGGCGTCTCGAACGCCTCCAGCGCGATGGTGTTGGCGTTGACCACGGTGCCGTTGGCGTTGACCAGGACCAACGCGTCGGGCAGCGCGTCCAGTATGGCTGCGAGGCGAGCAGCGCCTCGGGATGGCCTGCTGCTCACGAGACGCTTCCCTCCTGTTACCGCACCTTGCCGACCGCCTGGGCCATCTTGCCAACCGGCCCGCGACGTGTCACGCGAGGGAGTCTAAGGGTTGGGGCCCGGCGGGCGGTGCGGGACGGGACGGAGGTCGCACGCGGGACTGACGTAGAACGTGTGACCGAGGTCCCCGCGCTCCGCCCTCGTCCGTCGCCCGGGGCGGGGCCGGCTACGACCCTCCCGGCGCCGTCACCTCGGGCAGCAGCGGCACCATGCGGTCCCAGCGGGAGATCTCGCAGCCGTCGCGGCGGTCGTAGGTGACGTCGACCGGGCGGCCGGCCCAGGTGCCCGTGACGTGCGCGGTGGCCGGGCCGCCGTACTGCATGGTGCAGACGCTGCCCTCGGGCACCGGCGCGAAGGCGTCCTGTCCCCAGCGGGTGTCCCGCTCGACGACGGCACACGCGCCGGCCGGGTCGGGGTGGGTGCCGCCGGCGGGGGCGCAGGACAGCTCGTACGTCCCGTCCAGGTCCGCGCCGGCGTCCCGGACGGTGACGGTCAGGTGGTCCGTGGCCGGGGCGCCCGGGCCGACGGCCGGTGCCGGGGACGGGAGGTGCGGGCCGGCTGCCGCGGCCGGGTGCGCGGACAGGGCGGCGAGGCTCGCGACGGACAGGGCGGCGGCGCCGAGGAGGCGCGCGGCGGGGAGTCGGGTGACCTGCAACATGACCTGACTAACGCGCCGGCCCGCCGGACGTTGCGCGGCCGGCCGGCCGGGCGCCCGCGCACACGCCGTGAGGCGTCGTAAGGCTTTGCCCTGCGGCCCGCCCGCCTAGTACCGTAGGGGTCGATTGGTGACAGCGCGCTCTACTGTGTCATCATCGGCACGCACCACTCGCGCTCGCACGCGAGGGGTGAGGTTGTCTGGAGGCGTCGCCTAGTCCGGTCTATGGCGCCGCACTGCTAATGCGGTTTGGGTTTTAAAGCCCATCGAGGGTTCAAATCCCTCCGCCTCCGCACCGAACACCGAAGCCCCGGCCCACTCGGCCGGGGCTTCGGTGTTTTCGCAGGTCACAAGGGGTGTGGCCAATGGATTTCACATGACGGCGGCAGTCATGTAATGTTCTTCCTGTCGCCGCGAGCGGGCCGGAAGGGCCGGGAGCGGCGGTAGAACTGAAAAGACAAGCACTCGTAGCTTAACGGATAGAGCATCTGACTACGGATCAGAAGGTTGCAGGTTCGAATCCTGCCGAGTGCACAGTGAGCCAGAGGCCCCGGAGAAATCCGGGGCCTCTGGCGTTCCCGTGACAGGTGTTCCGATGGCCGCCGACGACGGCGCCCGGACCGGGCGCACCTGCGGTGGCTCGGTCCGGGCGATCAGCAGCCAACGGTCAGCGGTCTGCAGTCATGCGGCGGCGTGCGGCGAGGACCGCGCCCGCGCCCAGTGCCACGGCCACGGCGCTCGCGGCGCCGAGCGGGGCCAGCGCCGGGGAGGTGCCGGTCTGGGCGAGGGTGCCCCCGGTGGCGGCGGTGGTGCCGTAGGTGCCGGTGCCGGCCGTCCGGGTCGTCGGTGTCGTCGGCGTCGTCCGTGCCGTCGTCACCGGCTGTCCGGCGGCGCCGCCCTGGGGGGTGGTGCCCGGCCCGGCGGTGGCCGGTCGCTGGTCGTCGTCCTTGCCGGTCTGCCCGGGGTCGGCGTCGTCGACCGGGCCGGGGTCGCTGCCGGCGGGCAGGAGTTCGAAGTCGTAGCGCTTCATCGGGCCCAGGACGCAGGGCCGGTACGCGCTGGAGGCGTCGGCGGCGAACAGGGCGAAGGCGCCGGCGGACGCGGCATCGGGGGCGACGGTCATGCGCAGCTTCACGTCGCTGCGCTCGCCCGGCGCCATGGTGTCGATGTGGGCGATGTGCTCCGGCTCGTCGCCGTTCAGGGCGTGCCAGCCCGAGCCGTTGGACCACTCGACCGCCAGCCGGCTCTTCTCGCCGCCGCGCTCGCCGTCCACGTGGACGAAGGCCAGCGGGTCCACGGTCAACGTGCGCTCGGTCCCGTTGGTGACGCGCAGGGTGAAGTCGACGGTCGTACCGGCGACGACCTCGGACGGCAGTCCCACCGCCAGTGAGGTCAGCCCGGTCTCGCGGACGCACTCCTCGGCGGTGCCCAGCGCTTCCTCGGCGGCCTCCTTGGCCGCGAGCGCGTCGTCGAGGGCCTTCTTGAGCACGCTGTACTCGCGCACCGCCGCCACCCTGGCGTCGTCCAGCGCGGTCCGGGCCGCCTCGGCCGCGGCGTCGGCCTTCTCCTTGGCCTCGACCGCCTTCGCGAGGTCGGCCTCGGCCGTCTCGAGGGCCTTCTCGGCCTCGGCCTTCTCGGTCTCGCCCTGGGCGGCCTCGACCGCGGCCTCGGCGTCCCGGACGGCCTTCTCGGCGGCGGTCTCGGCGGCGGCGGCCTCCTCGGCCGCCTTGTCGGCGGTGATCGTCGCCGCCTTGAGCGGGTGGGTGTCGGAGTCCAGCGCCTCCAGCGTGGCCTTGACCTTCTCCTGGCCCTCCTCCTTGGCGGCCAGGGCCTTCTCGTACGCCTTCTGCGCGTCGGCGGCGGCCTTCTTCAACTCCGCGTACGTCGGCTGGTTCTGCGTCTGGGCTGCGGGTGCCCCGGCGGCGAGTGCCGGAGCGGCGGTGAACAGGGCGACGGGCGTGGTCACCGCGACGGCGACGGCCACGGCGAGGGAACGGCGGAGCCTCACGGATTGCCTTTCATGGGGCAGTGACAGTGGGGGCCGGCTGCCGGAGGAAATGTGCAGAGGGCAGCCTGAACATGTGACGAGTCTATGATCAACAGGCGTGCGCGTGCCGGGGAATACGGCGGCACAGGTCTGTTGCAGGCTCGTCGCAAGGCCGCACCGCGCGGTGATGTCCGCCCCGACTGTGTCTAGGGTGTGCCCATGTTGCGACGACGCGTCTCCATATCCGACAGGCCGACCGCCACCCGGCCGAGCCTCGACGGAGGCATCCGGTGAACAAGCCGCTGAGGGCCGTGGCGATCTTCTGCGGGCTGCTGGTGCTCGGCCTGCTGATCCGCGCGAACTGGCTGCAGTACGTCCGGGCGCCGGAACTCGCCTCCGACACCAAGAACCGGCGGGTGCAGATCGAGCAGTTCTCCACCCCGCGCGGCGACATCATCGTCGGCGGACGGGCCGTCACGGGCTCCACCGAGACCGAGGGCGACCTCAAGTACAAGCGCACCTACGTCAACGGGCCGATGTACGCGCCGGTGACCGGATACGCCTCGCAGGCCCAGGGCATGACGCTGCTGGAGAAGACCTACGACGGCATCCTGACCGGCAAGGACGACCGGCTGGCGTTCCAGCGGTTCGCCGACATCGTCAGCGGCGAGGGCCGGCGGGCCGGTTCCGTGGTCACCACCATCGACCCGAAGGCGCAGAAGGCCGCCTGGGACGGGCTGACCGACCTGAAGGGCGCGCGGGGAGCGGTCGTCGCGCTGGACCCCCGTACGGGCAAGGTGCTGGCGCTGGTGTCGGCGCCCTCCTACGACGCGTCGACGTTCTCCGGCGGCACCTTCAACGAGTCCGACCGCTTCGTCGCGCTCGGCAAGGACAAGAGCAAGCCGCTCGCCAACCGCGCCCTGCGCGAGACCTACCCGCCGGGCTCCACCTTCAAGATCCTCACCGCGGCGGCCGCGCTGGAGCACGGCGTGGTCAGCGACGTCGACGCGCGCTCGGACGCCGAATCGCCGTACAAGCTGCCGCAGTCGACCAACAAGATCGGCAGCGAGGCCGGTGACGCGGTCTGCAACAAGGCCTCGATGAAGGTCGCGATGCAGCACTCCTGCAACAACGTCTTCCTCGACGCCGCGGCCGAGCTGGGCCAGGACAAGATGCGCGAGACGGCCGAGAAGTTCGGCTTCAACGAGGACGTCTACTCCGAGGAGTTCGGCGACCTGCTCGCCACCAAGAGCCTCTACCCCGAGGACCTCGACAAGCCGGGCACCGCGCTCACCGGCATGGGACAGGGCAGCCTGACCAGCACGCCGATGCAGATGGCGATGGTCACCGCCGCGCTGGCCAACGACGGCAAGCTGATGCAGCCCTACATCGTCGACGAGGTCAAGGGACCGGACCTCGGCACGCTGGAGAAGACCGAGCCCGCGGTGATGAGCGAGGCGGTGTCCGCCGAGACCGCGCAGAAGGTCCAGCAGATGATGGAGTTCACCGCCAAGGAGGGCAGCGCCAAGCGCGCCCTGATCGACGGCATCACGGTCGGCGGCAAGACGGGTACCGCGCAGCGCGGTGTCGACGTGGACGACGAGGTGCCGTACGGCTGGTTCGTCTCCTACGGCAAGAAGGACGACGGGTCCTCCGTCGCCGTGGCCGTCTTCATCGACCCGACCGACATGGACATCTCCCGTGCGGACATCTCCGGTGGCCGCCTCGGCGCGCCCATCGCCCGCAAGGTGATGGAGGCGGTCCTGAAGCCGTGAGGCGGGAAGGCGGGGCGGTCAGGACCGGGCGGCGTCGTACGCCTCGCGTGACCGCTCCACCGCCGCCATCCGGCGCTCCGTCCAGCGGGCGAGGCCGCGGACCTGTTCGGCGGCCTCCCGGCCGAGGCCGGTGAGGGAGTAGTCCACGCGGGGCGGGATGACGGGCCGGGCGTCCCGGTGGACCAGGCCGTCGCGCTCCAGGGTCCGCAGGGTCTGCGCCAGCATCTTCTCGCTGACCCCGCCGATCTCCCGGCGCAGCGCGCCGAACCGGTAGGGCCGGTCCAGCAGGGCGATCAGGACCAGGGTGCCCCAGCGGCTGGTCACATGCTCCATGACCAGGCGCTCCGGGCAGGCCGCGTCGCTTCCCATCATGCTCATACCGTACGTCGAGGCGGGCACTGACCTCTGGTGAGTGCCCGCCTCGGCGTCGCCCGGGGGCGCCCGGGTGCGTCCGGGCTCGGCCGTGTTGTCAGTGGTGCCCCCTACGCTCGGCAGGGATGGCACAGACGTGGAAGTGCTCGGGGCTGCGGTGGGCGGCGGACGGCCCCGTGCTGACGTGGGTCGGGGGGCGGCACAGCGCGCTCGTCCGGGGCGGGAGGGTGGCCTTCGGCGTCGCCGAGGGGGGTGTGCGCACCTGTGTGGGGGCGCGGGGGCACCCGTGTCCGCTGCGGGCCGGCGTGTCGGGGCGGAGCACCGGGGCGCGGTGCGAGGAGTGCGCGCGGCTGGACCGGGCGCACTCCGTGGCCGCCGACACCAGGGCGGACGATCCGCGGCCGTACCGCGTCTATCTGGCGTGGTTCGGCCCGGGCCTCGTCAAGGTCGGGATCACCGCGTACGAGCGGGGTGCCGCCCGGCTGCTGGAGCAGGGTGCCGTCTGCTTCAGCTGGCTGGGTCACGGGCCGCTGATGGCCGCCCGGCGGACCGAGGAGCTGCTGCGGGCCGCGCTGGGGGTGCCGGACCGCATCCCGTACGCGCACAAGCGGGCGGTGCGGGCCGGGCTGCCCCGGTCGCCGCGGGAGCGGGCGGCCGAGATCGCGGAGCTGCACGCGCGGGCGGTGGCGCTCGGCGGCCGGCCGGAGTCGTTGACGCCGGCGCCGTTCCGGGGCGTGGACCACGCGGCCGTCTTCGGCCTGGCGGAGGAGGGGGCAGGCGGCCCGGGCGCCGTCGGGGAGGTGACCGGGCTGGTGGCGGGCGGTGCGATCGGGGGCGAGCTGGTGGCCGCCGCGGGGCCCGATCTGCACCTGGCGACGGAGCGCGGGGTGGTCGTGCTCGACACGCGGCTGATGACCGGGTGGGAGCTGGTGCCGACCGAGGGGGAGCCGTGCGCCGTGCCCGTGCGGGAGTTCAGGGACGCGGCGGCCGGGGTGCAGGACGGTCTGTTCTGACCCCTTGTCCCCGGGGCGCGCCGGGCGCGATCGTGGCGTCATGAGTGATCACGAGGCCGGGCGGGTCCGCCGGTTCTGGGAGGGGCTCGGGCTGCCCGGGCTGGTCGACGTGCACACGCATTTCATGCCCGAGCGGGTGCTGCGCAAGGTCTGGGCCTACTTCGACGCGCTCGGGCCGCTGACCGGCGGCGTCGCATGGCCGATCACCTACCGGCAGGAGGAGGACGAACGCGCCGGGCTGCTCCGGGAGTTCGGGGTACGGGCCTTCACGGCCATGCTCTACCCGCACAAGGCGGGCATGGCCCGGTGGCTGAACGACTGGGCGGTGGACTTCGCCCGCCGGACACCCGACTGCCTGCACACCTCCACCCTCTTCCCCGAGCCGGGCGTCGAGTCGTACGTCCGCGAGGCCGTCGAGGCGGGGGCGCGGGTCTTCAAGGCGCATGTGCAGGTGGGGGCGTACGACCCGGCCGACGAGCTGCTCGACCCGGCGTGGGGCGTGCTCGCCGAGGCGGGGACACCGGTGGTGATCCACTGCGGTTCGGGACCGGCGCCCGGCAAGCACACCGGGCCCGAGCCCGTCGCCCGCGTCCTGGCCCGCCACCCCCGGCTGCGGCTGGTCGTCGCGCACCTCGGCATGCCCGAGTACGAGGACTTCCTGGACCTCGCCGAGCGGTACGGCGAGGTGCGGCTGGACACGACCATGGCGTTCACGGACTTCAGCGAGCGGCTCGCCCCCTTCCCCCGCCGGGCGCTGCCCCGGCTGGCGGACCTCGGCGACCGCGTCCTGCTCGGCTCCGACTTCCCCAACATCCCCTATCCCTATCTGCACCAGCTGCACGCCCTGGAACGGCTGGAGCTGGGGGACGAATGGCTGCGCGGGGTGTGCCACGACAACGCGGCCCGGCTGTTCGGCCTGCCCGGGCGCTGACGGCGGCCGCCGGGTGATGACGGCGCCCCGGGTGCCGACGGCGGCCCCGGGTGCCGACGGCGGCCGGCCGTGCCCGTGAGGCCGCTGTGGGTTTCTCAGAGAAATCACAGCTTGGGGAAAGGACCCTCTCAGAGCGCCCCGCCAGGGTGTCCGGTATGACCACGACCTCGCCCCAGGGGCGCACCGAACTGCTGAGGCCGGACGGGAGCCCCGTCCGGGTGCTTGTAGTGGACGACGAGCTGTCCATCACCGAACTGCTGTCCATGGCCCTGCGCTACGAGGGCTGGCAGATCCGCAGCGCCGGGGACGGGCACGGCGCCCTCCGGACCGCCCGCGAGTTCCGGCCCGACGCCGTCGTGCTGGACATGATGCTGCCGGACATGGACGGGCTGAGCGTGCTGGGGCGGCTGCGCCGCGACCTGCCGGACGTGCCGGTGCTGTTCCTGACCGCGAAGGACGCGGTCGAGGACCGCATCGCGGGGCTGACGGCCGGCGGGGACGACTACGTCACCAAGCCGTTCAGCCTGGAGGAGGTCGTCGCCCGGCTGCGCGGACTCATCCGCCGCACCGGTGCCGCCGACCGGCGCTCCGACTCCGTCCTGGTCGTCGGCGACCTCACCCTCGACGAGGACAGCCACGAGGTGACGCGGGGCGGCGACGGCATCCACCTCACCGCCACCGAGTTCGAGCTGCTGCGCTTCCTGATGCGCAACCCGCGGCGCGTGCTGAGCAAGGCGCAGATCCTGGACCGCGTGTGGTCGTACGACTTCGGCGGGCAGGCCAACGTGGTCGAGCTGTACATCTCCTACCTGCGCCGGAAGATCGACGCCGGACGCGAGCCGATGATCCACACCCGGCGCGGCGCCGGCTACCTGATCAAGCCCGCCGCGTCATGAGCGGACGGCGACGACCGCGGCCGCGGACCCTGCGGACGCGGCTCGTCGTCGCCTCCGTGGCACTGATCGCGGTGGTGTGCGCGGTGATCGGCACGGTGACGACGGTGGCGCTGCGCTCGCATCTGTACGACCAGTTGGACAAGCAGCTGCACGAGGTCGCGATGCGGGTGTCCGGCTTCGGGCCGCCGGGCGAGCCCGAGGTGGGCGGCGGGGGCCCGCAGCGGATGGACCTGGACGAGTTCGTCACGCACGGACCGCAGCCGCGCCGCACGATCGTCGCCGAGGTGCGCGACGGCGCCGTCCTCGACGCCAAGTACGGCATGAAGGACGACGAGAGCACCGACTTCAGCGGCACCACCGCGGTCTCCCTCACCGAGGCGGAGCGCGCCGCGCTGGCCTCCGTCCCGCGCGACGGCGACCCGCACACCGTCGAGATCGGCGACCTCGGCGACTACCGTGTGGAGTACCGGGACGGCTACTACGCCGCGGTCCCGACCTCCGAGGTCACCGGCACCATCAGCACCCTGATCATCGTCGAGGCCAGCGTCACCGCCGCCGGCCTCGTCGCCGCCTCCCTCGCCGGGACGGTCATCGTCGGCGTCGCCACCCGCCCCCTGCGCAGGGTCGCCGCCACCGCCACCCGGGTCTCGGAACTCCCCCTGCACACCGGCGAGGTGAACCTCGACGAACGCGTCCCGGAGTCCGAGTGCGACCCGCACACCGAGGTCGGCCGGGTCGGGGCCGCGCTCAACCGGATGCTCAACCACGTGCACGGGGCCCTGCACGCCCGCCAGGAGAGCGAGACGCGGGTACGGCGGTTCGTCGCCGACGCCAGCCACGAACTGCGCACGCCCCTCGCCTCCATCCGCGGCTACGCCGAACTCACCCGCAGGGGGCGGGAGCAGGTCGGCCCCGACACCCGGCACGCGCTGGGCCGCATCGAGTCCGAGGCCGGGCGGATGACCCTGCTGGTCGAGGACCTGCTCCTGCTGGCCCGCCTGGACGCCGGACGGCCGCTGGAGTTCGGGCAGACCGACCTCGTACCGCTCGTCGTGGACACCGTCAGCGACGCCCGCGCGGCCGGGCTCGACCACCTCTGGCGCCTGGACCTGCCCGACGAACCGGCGATCGTCTCGGCGGACGCCGCCCGGCTCCAGCAGGTGCTGGTCAACCTGCTGGCCAACGCCCGCACCCACACCCCGCCCGGCACCACCGTCACCGCGCGTGTACGACGCGACGGCGCCTGGCTGTGCGTGGACGTGGAGGACAACGGGCAGGGCATCCCCGCCGAGTTGCTGCCGCACGTCTTCGAACGGTTCGCGCGCGGTGATTCCGCGCGGTCCCGCGCGACCGGGTCGACCGGCCTCGGCCTGGCCATCGTGCAGGCCGTGGCGGCCGCGCACGGCGGCGCCGTGACCGTCGGCAGCGTGCCCGGACGCACCGTCTTCACCCTGCACCTGCCGGCCCCGGCGAGCGCCCCGGCGCCCTCACAGGCACAGCACAGCGTCACCACACGGGCGCGACAGGGGAGTTGAGAAGAGTCGGTCGCATGCGAACCGACTCTTCTCCCGGCTCCCTGCCGGCGCGGGAGCATCTCCCGGCCGCAGGAGCCGGTACGCCTGTCCTGGACGTAGTGATCCCCGTCTACAACGAGGAGAAGGACCTCCGGCCGTGCGTGCTGCGGCTGCACGACCACCTCACCCGGACCTTCCCGTACGGGTTCCGCATCACCGTCGCGGACAACGCCTCCACCGACGCCACCCCGCACGTGGCCGCCCGGCTGGCGGCGGAACTGCCCCGGGTCGTCTCGCGCCGACTGGAGCAGAAGGGCCGGGGCCGGGCCCTGCGCACCGTCTGGTCGGCCTCGGACGCCCCCGTCCTCGCCTACATGGACGTCGACCTGTCCACCGACCTCAACGCCCTGCTGCCGCTGGTGGCACCGTTGATATCCGGTCACTCGGACCTGGCGATCGGCTCCCGGCTCGCCCGCAGCTCACGCGTGGTGCGCGGGGCCAAGCGGGAGTTCATCTCCCGCTCCTACAACCTCATCCTGCGCGGCTCCCTCCAGGCCCGCTTCTCCGACGCCCAGTGCGGCTTCAAGGCGATCCGCCGGGACGTGGCCCGGGTGCTGCTGCCGCTGGTGGAGGACACCGGGTGGTTCTTCGACACCGAGATGCTGGTGCTCGCCGAACGCGCCGGGTGCCGCATCCACGAGGTGCCGGTCGACTGGGTCGACGACCCCGACTCGACCGTGCACATCGTGAGGACGGCGACCGAGGACCTCAAGGGCGTGTGGCGGGTCGGCAAGGCGCTGGCCACCGGTTCGCTGCCGCTGGACCGGCTGGCCCGGCCGTTCGGTGACGACCCGCGCGACCGGGAGCTGACCGGCGTACCGCAGGGCCTGGCCCGGCAACTCGTCGGCTTCTGCGTCGTCGGCGCCCTGTCCACCCTCTTCTACCTGCTGCTCTACAGCGGCTTCCGTCTCTTCGCCGGCGCGCAGCTCGCCAACGCGCTCGCCCTGCTGGTCTCGGCGGTCGCCAACACCGCGGCCAACCGGCGGCTAACCTTCGGCGTGCGCGGTCGGGGCGGTGCCGTGCGGCACCAGGCGCAGGGACTGGTGGTGTTCGGCATCGGCCTCGTGCTGACCAGCGGTTCGCTGGCCGCCCTGAACGCGGCGACCGCCGACCCGGACCACTCCACCGAGCTGGCGGTGCTGATCGCCGCCAACCTCGCGGCCACCGTGCTGCGCTTCCTGCTCTTCCGCGCCTGGGTGTTCCCGGACACCGCGCCCTCGGCGCCGGCGACGGCCGGACCCCGGCGGCATCCGGACGTCCACCGCACCCGCGGTGACGAGACGGTACGGCTCCAGCCGGTGAGCCCCGCCGACGGCGAACCGGGGAACGGACGATGACCGGACCCCGTCTGTGGCGCGGCCGTCCCGAGGACCCCCGCTGGGTGCGCCCGGCCTTCCTCGGCCTGCTGCTCGCCACCGCCGTGCTCTACCTGTACAACCTGAGCGCCTCCGGATACGCCAACTCCTTCTACTCGGCGGCCGTGCAGGCGGGCAGCCAGTCCTGGAAGGCGTTCTTCTTCGGCTCGCTCGACGCGGCGAACGCCATCACCGTCGACAAGCCCCCGGCCGCGCTGTGGCCGATGGCGCTGGCAGTGCGGATCTTCGGGCTCAGCTCGTGGTCGATCCTCGTCCCCGAGGTGCTGATGGGGGTCGCGACGGTCGCCGTCGTGTACGCGGCCGTACGCCGCCGCTTCAGCCCCGCGGCCGGCCTGATCGCCGGTGCGGTGCTGGCCCTGACGCCCGTCGCCGCGCTGATGTTCCGGTTCAACAACCCGGACGCGCTGCTGGCGCTGCTGATGTCCGTGGCCTGCTACCTGGTCGGGCGCGCGCTGGAGGACGGCCGGACCAAGTGGCTGGTGTGGGCGGGCGTCGCGATCGGCTTCGCCTTCCTGGCCAAGACCCTCCAGGCCTTCCTGATCCTGCCCGCCCTGGCCGCCGTCCACGGCGTCTGCGCGCCGGTGCGGCTGAGGAAGCGGCTCGGGCAGCTCGCGCTGGCCACCGTCGCCCTCGTGGTCTCCGGCGGCTGGTGGGTGGCGGTCGTGGAGCTGTGGCCGGCGTCGTCCCGCCCGTACATCGGCGGCTCGCAGAACAACAGCTTCCTGGAGCTGACCTTCGGCTACAACGGCCTCGGCCGGCTCAACGGCGAGGAGACCGGCAGCGTCGGCGGGGGCGGCCCCGGCGGCGGGAGCGGTGGCCAGTGGGGCGAGACCGGCTGGGACCGGATGTTCAACTCCGAGATCGGCGGCCAGATCTCCTGGCTGCTCCCGGCGGCCCTGATCCTGCTGGTCGCGGCACTGGTCGCGGTGCGCCGCGGCGGCCGTACCGACGCCGCCCGTGCGTCCCTCCTGGTCTGGGGCGGCTCGCTGCTGATGACCACGGTCGTCTTCAGCTACATGGCGGGCATCTTCCACCAGTACTACACGGTGGCGCTCGCGCCGTACCTGGCGGCCGTGGTCGGCATGGGCGCGGCCACGCTGTGGGAGCGGCGGGAGCGGGCCTGGGCCTGCCTCGCCCTCGCCGCGGCCGTCACGGCGACCGCGGCCTGGGGATACGTGCTGCTGAACCGCACGCCCGACTATCTGCCCTGGCTGAAGTGGCCGGTCCTCGTCGGCGGCCTGGTCGCCGCGCTCGGGCTGGTCTTCGCCGGGCGGCTGGGACGGCGGGCCGCGCTCGCGGCGGCGGGGCTCGGAGTCCTGGCGTCGCTGGCCGCGCCGACGGCCTACACGCTGAGCACCGTGCGGGAGGGCCACAGCGGCTCCATCGTCACAGCCGGTCCGTCCGGCGCGAGCATGATGGGCGGTCCGGGCGGAGGCGGCGGCCGGGGAGGCGGCTTCCCCGGCGGCGGGAACGCTCCCGGTCAGGGCCAAGGCGGCCCCGCCACCGGCGGATTCCCCGGCGGCGCACCGGGCGGCAACGGTCAGGCACCACCCGACGGCCGGACAGCCCCCGACGGCCAGAACGGCCAGGACGGTCAGGACGGCCAGAACGGTCGCCCCGGCCAGAACGGCCTGACCGGCGAGGGCGGCCCCGGCGCAGGGCCCGGCGCAGGCGCCGGCATGGGCGGGCTGCTCAACGGTGCCCAGGTCGGCTCCGAGGCGAAGAAGCTGCTGGAGACCGACGCCGACGACTACACCTGGGCCGCCGCCGCGGTCGGCGCCCAGAACGCCGCGAGCTACCAGCTCAGCACCGGGGAGCCCGTGATGGCGATCGGCGGCTTCAACGGCACCGACCCCGCCCCGACGCTCGCCCGGTTCAAGGAGTACGTGGCGGACGGCCGCATCCACTACTTCATCGGTGGAGGAACGGGAGGCGGCATGGGCGGCGACTCCGGCACCGCGTCCCGGATCTCCTCCTGGGTCGAGGCCAACTTCGAGAAGGTCACGGTCGGTTCGGCCACCTTCTACGACCTGACCCGGCCGACCACCTGACCCCCCGACCACCTGACCGACCGACCACCCGACCGACCGGAACAACGTCCGCTGTACAGCGTATAGGGCTGCCTATACGCTGTACAGCATGACGACGTCCTCACCCGAACAGGGACAGGAGCAGGAGCCGGGCGCGGCGCGGACCGAGCCCACCGTCCAGGGCCACCCCCAGCGCTGGCTGATCCTCGCTGTGATCAGCCTCGCCCAGCTGACCGTGGTGCTGGACAACACCGTGCTGAACGTGGCCATCCCCTCCCTCACCGACGAACTGGGAGCGGCCACCTCCGACATCCAGTGGATGATCAACGCCTACTCGCTGGTGCAGTCCGGCCTGCTGCTCACGGCGGGCAGCGCGGCCGACCGCTACGGCCGCAAGAAGATGCTGACGGCGGGACTGGCGCTGTTCGGTCTGGGCTCGCTGGCGGCCGGCCTCGCGGACAGCACGGGCCAGTTGATCGCGGCGCGGGCCGGCATGGGGGTCGGCGGCGCGCTGCTGCTGACGACCACGCTCGCCGTGGTGATGCAGATCTTCGCGCCGGAGGAGCACGCCAAGGCGATCGGCATCTGGAGCGCCGTGAGCGCGCTCGGCTTCGCCTGCGGGCCGCTGATCGGCGGCTTCATGCTCGACCACTTCTGGTGGGGCGCCATCTTCCTGATCAACCTGCCGGTCGTCGCGCTGGGCCTGGTCGCGGTCGTGACCCTGGTCCCCGAGTCGAAGAACCGGCAGGGCGACCGCCCCGACCTGCTGGGCGCCCTGCTCTCCACGATCGGCATGGCCGCGCTGGTCTACGCGATCATCTCCGGTCCCGAGCACGGCTGGACCTCGGGCCGGGTCCTGGCCACGGCGGCCGTCGCGGTCGGCGTGCTCGCGCTCTTCGCCTACTGGGAGAGCCGCGTCCCGTATCCCATGCTCGACCTCTCCTTCTTCCGTAACCAGCGGTTCACGGGCGCGGTCGCCGGGCTGATGCTGATCACCTTCGGCATGGGCGGTGCGCTGTTCCTGCTCACCCAGCACCTGCAGTTCGTGCTCGGCTACGACCCGCTGCGGGCGGGGCTGGCGACCGCGCCGCTCGCCGGGACCGTGGTGGTCCTGAACTTCTCCGGCATCGCGGCGAAATGGCTGGTCAAGCTCGGTACGCCGGTGGCGGTGATGCTGAGCATGGTGTTGATGTCGGCGGGCCTGGTGGCCATCGCCACCCTGACCGGCACGGGCTACCCGGGCACGCTGCTGGGGCTGCTGCTGATCGGCGTGGGATGCGCCCTCGGCAACCCGGCCATGGCGCACGCCATCATGAGCTCGATCCCGCCGGCCAAGGCCGGGGTCGGCGCGGGGATCAACGGGACGCTGGCGGAGTTCGGCAACGGTCTCGGCGTGGCCGTGCTGGGCGCAGTCCTGAACTCGCGGTTCGCGGCGCTGGTGCCGGTCGCGGCGACCTCGCTGCCGGCCGCGCTGGCCTCGGCGGACGGGGCGGCCGAGCGTGAGCGGGTGATCGGGGCGTTCTCCTCCGGGCTGGAGAGCAGCCAGTTGGTGGGGGCGGTGGCCGTACTGGCTGGCGGGGCCGTCGCCGCGCTGCTGCTGCGCAGGGCGGAACGGGCGGGCGTGTGAGGGCCCGGGGGCCGGGCGCCCGCGCGGTCGCCGGCGCGTGCCGGCCGGGTGCGTCCGCACGGCCGGGCCGGGCGTCGACCCTGCCGTGCGCCCCCGCACGGGCGCCTAGCATGACCGGCATCGGTGAGCGAGGTAGGTGCGTATGACGAAGGCGGGCCGGGGGGCGCGGGCCAGCGTGTGGCTGGTCGACGAGGGGCGGCGCGGTGGTCGGCGCGGTGGGCAGCCGTCCGGGCTGGACCGGGAGCGGATCACCGAGGCCACGGTCCGGCTGCTGGACGCCGAGGGCCTGGCCAAGTTCTCCATGCGCCGCCTGGCCGCCGAGCTGAACGTCACTGCCATGTCCGTCTACTGGTACGTGGACACCAAGGACGAACTGCTCGAACTCGCCCTGGACGCCGTCTTCGGCGAGCTGCGCCGCCCCGACCCGGACACCGGTGACTGGCGGGAGCAACTGCGCGCCCTGGCCCGGGAGCACCGCTCGCTGCTGGTGCGCCACCCCTGGATGTCCCCGCTGGTCGGCACCTACCTCAACATCGGGCCGCGCTCGATGGAGTTCTCCCGTGCGGTGCAGCGCGTGATGCGGCGCAGCGGACTGCCCGCGTACCGGCTGACCGGCGCCATCTCCGCGGTCTTCCAGTTCGTGTACGGCTACGGCACGATCGAGGGCCATCTCTTCGCGCGGGCGGCCGGGAGCGGGATGAGCCCGGACGAGTACTTCCAGGACTCCATGAGGGCGGTGGCCGAGTCGTCGGACACCGCACCGGACGTCATCGCGGAGTCCCGGGCCATCATGTCGGCCCGCGGCGGTGAGACGGTCGCCGAGATGCTGGACCGGGACTTCGAGTTCGCCCTGGACCTGCTGGTGGCGGGCATCGAGGCGATGGTGGCACGGGACTGACCCGGCCCCCGGTCCCGCCTCCGGGCGTCAGTCGTCCGACGCCAGCCGGGCCGGGAAGCCGCCCGTCGCCACCGGACCCCACCGCTCCGGTGTCACGCGGATGATCGACTTGCCCTGCGTGACCATGGCCTGCCGGTACTCGTCCCAGTCGGGGTGCTCACCGGCGATGTTGCGGTAGTACTCCACGAGCGGCTCCACCGAGTCGGGGCTGTCGACGACCTCCGCCGTGCCGTCGACCTGGACCCAGGGGCCGTTCCACTCGTCGCTGAGCACGATGAGGCTGACCCGCGGGTCGCGCCGCGCGTTGCGGGTCTTGGCCCGTTCGGGGTACGTGGAGACCACGATCCGGCCCGAGTCGTCGACCCCGCAGGTCAGCGGTGACCCCTGAGGGCTGCCGTCGGCCCGGCGGGTCAGCAGGACCGCCCGGTGCCGGGGGCGCACGAAGTCCAACAACTCGTCCAGGGAGACACGGGTGTTCGTCGCGATGTTCGGTGCCATGCGGCCAGCCTAGGTCCTGTTGCCACACTCCCGTCTGCCTCGCGGGCGGACGACGGGAGTGTGACGACAGGACCTAGGCCGCCGCCTCGCCGCCCGCCCCGCCGCCGGGTCCGGTCGCCGTACCGCTCTCCTCCCGCAGCGCCTCCGCCAGGTCGTCGTAGACCGGCACGTCCCGGCGCAGGCCGGACAGTTCCAGGACGCGACTGGCCACGCCGTGCGGCGCGGCCACCACCCGCAGCCGGGCGTGGCCGGGCAGGCGGCGGCGCACCTCGTCGAGCAGGCGGACGCCCTGGGAGTCCATGAAGCGGGTCCCGGACAGGTCCAGGACGAGGAAGCGCAGGCCGCTCGCGTGGTGGTCCACGGCGGTCATGATCAGCGGGAGCAGCCCCGCGGCATTGCAGAAGTCGATCTCCTGGGGCAGCGCGAGTACGGCGTAGCCGGGTGGATCACACGGCTCGCACGGTCGGGGAAGGAAGGTCAAGGCTCTCACCTGGCAGACGTCCGTCCGGCTTCCGGCAAGGCCGCTTCCTGACCCGTCCCTATTCCACCACGCCCGCGTCCGGATGCGGAAGGCGGCCGGTCGGTGCGTCGACCGGGCGTCACCGGGGCGCAACCGAGCAGCTAGAGTTCTGTACGTCCTGTGCTCGCAGTCAGGAATGTGCTGCGGAGCTCTCCTGCGCACGGCCGCCCGGTCGTGCACGCCGAAGAGGTTCGTGGTGGCTGCGTCCGAATTTACTGATTTGCCGCGTTTTCCGGCGGGCTTCGAGCTGGCCGAGGCCCTGACGTCGGCGGCTCGGCAACTGCACGGAACCGGCTCCCCGCACGACGCCATGAACGCGGCCGTCCAGCTCGCGGTACGACTGCTGCCCGAGGCCGAGCACGCCGCCATCTCCGAGATCCAGCGCGGCCGGCTGCGCACCCTCGCCTGGACCGACGAGGTCGTACGCTTCGACGCCGACTCCCGGCACGGGAGCCGCGAGCCGATCCCGGACCGGGACCGCCTGTGGACCACCCCCGTGGTGCGGACGGACGACAGCGAGGCCGACGGCGGCGCCGACGCCCTGTCCGGACTCGGCCTGCGCTCGGCCCTGTCGCTGAGGCTGCGCGCCGACCGGCGGCGCCTGACCGTGCTGACGGTCTACGCCCGCAAACCGCAGGCGTTCGACGACGAGGCCACCCGCATCGGCAGGCTGTTCACCGCGCACGTCAGCCTCGCGCTCGACTCGGCGACCGTACGGGAGCAGCTGACCGAGGCGATGCGCACCCGGGACCTGATCGGCCAGGCCACCGGCATCCTCATGGAGCGCCTGAACATCGACGCGGCCGGCGCCTTCGACTCCCTGGTGAAGGCGTCCCAGCGGGAGAACGTGAAACTGCGCGATCTCGCCCGCCGCATCGTCGACGCGAACAGCGGTGCGAGCGGCCGAGGCGTGGGAGAGCGGTGACGGGTTATCCGTACGGGCATGACCTCGGAGACCTCTGAGACGCTCGACCAGGCGATGGCCCGTAGCCAGGGGCTCGACACCCTGCTGCGGGACCTGACCGACCGCGCTGTCGGCCGGGTCCCGGGAGCCGCCGCATGTTCGGTCACCGTGCGCCGCGCCGACCGGCTGATGACCCTGGCCGGCAGCTCCGGGCTCCCCAGCGGCCTGGACCTCAGGCAGTACGAGAACGGCTCGGGGCCCTGTGTGGACGCCGCCGAGACGGGGAGCCCCCGGTACTCCGCGGACCTGGCGGAGGAGACCCGCTGGCCCGCGTACACGGAGTACGCGCTGGCCACCGGCGTGCGCTGCGTGCTGGCCCTGCCGCTGGCCATCGACGGCGAGACGGGCGCCGCGCTCAACTTCTACGGTCTGCGGCCGCACTGCCTGGCCGACGGGCGGGAGGAAGCCCGCGTCTTCGCCGAGCGGGCCGCGGACGCGGTGAACGAGGCCCTGCGCGTGGAACGGCGGCAGGCGTCGGCCGCCGACGTGCGTACCGCGCTGCTCTCCCGCAGCGTCATCGACCAGGCGGTGGGCATCCTCATGGCCCGGGAGCGGATCGACGCCCACCTGGCCATGGAGCGGCTGCGCCGGGCCTCGCAGCACACCAACGTCAAGCTCCGCGACCTGTGCGACGAACTGGTCGCCCGGGCCTCCGGCGGTGCCTCACGCCGCCGGCAGTGACTCCCCCTGCACCGCCTGGATGTCCAGCTCGACCCTGAGGGTCGTGCCGATCGCGGCGATGCCGGCCTGGAGGACCTGGTTGTAGTTCATGGCGAAGTCCTCGCGCCGCAGCTCCGTGGTGGCGCGGAACGCGGCCCGGGTGCCGCCCCACGGGTCGGCGCCGGTGCCGAGGTAGGACAGGTCCAGGTCGACCGCGCGGACCACGCCGTGCAGGCCCAGCTCGCCGTGGACGGTCCAGCGGTCGGGGCCGGCCTCGGTGACGCCGGTGGAGCGGTAGGTGATCTCCGGGAACCGCTCGGTGTCCAGGAAGTCGGCGGAGCGCAGGTGGGTGTCGCGCATGCCGTTGCCGGTATCGATGGAGGCCGCCCTGATCACCGCCTCCACCCGGGACTTGGTCACGTCGTCCGGAGCGATCTCGACCGTGCCGGCGAAGTCCGTGAAGCGGCCGTGCACGCTGGAGATGCCCAGGTGCTGGGCGACCGCGGCGACGCTGGAGTGCGCCGGGTCGATGGTCCACGGCCCCGGCGGCGGCAGTTCGGTACCGCCCTGGCGGGCCAGCGTCACCGTGCCGACCTCGGCCCGGCCGCTCGCGGTGACGATCGCGCTGGAGGCGGCCGGCGCGTAGCCGACGGCGGTGACGATCACGGTGTACGCCCCGGGCGCCAGCGCGGTGGTGTCCCGCACGGTGCCCTCGGTGTCCGCCTCGGCGCGCAGCACCTGCGTGCCGGTCATGTCGGTCACCGTGACGACCGCGTGCGACACGGCCCATCCGTCCCGCGTTCGGATCCTCGCGGTCAGTCCCATCCCGTTTTCTCCCTGCAAAGGCTCAGAAAGTGGTCATGAAGAAACCGGCCCGTGGTGGGCGGGCGCACCTCCGCTCAGAGCGCGCACGCCACCACGGGCCGGGGTCGGGTCACTCGCCGGGGTGGGCGAGTTCGATGTCGTGGCCGTCGGCACCGGGGCCGGCGACCGTCAGGGACGTCGCCACCGGCGGGTAGCCGGTTGCGATCACGGTGTACTCACCGGCGTCCAGGTCGGTGAAGGCGTACGCCCCGTCCGCGCCGGTGGTGGCCGTGCCGACCACGTTGCCCGCCGCGTCGACCAGCGTGACGCGGGCGTCGGCCAGCGGACCGTGCGGCGCCCGCACGACGCCCTGGACCTGCGCTCCGGCCTGGAGGTCGACCTCCACGCGGGTGACACCGGCGCCGCCCACCTCGACGGGCAGGGCGCGCGGCCGGTAACCGGCGGCGTTCACCGCGACGGTCACCGTGCCCGGCACCAGCTCGGTGAAGGCGAAGTCGCCCGCCTCGCCGGTGGCGGCGGTGGCCAGCAGGTCACCGCGCACGTCGGTGACGATCACCATCGCGTCCTTGACCGGCAGCCCGCTCTCCACGGCCCGCACCAGGCCGGTGAGCCCGCTGGTGCCGCTGAGCAGGATGTCGTACGCCACCGGCTCGTCGTTGACGACGATCGTCGACGCCTGCGGCTGGAAGCCGTCGGCGGAGGCGATCAGGACGTACGAGCCCGCGCCGGGTGCGTCGACCGCGTAGGAGCCGTCGGCCTGGGCGACCGAGCGGCCCAGCTGCCGGCCGCCCAGCGAGATCAGGGTCACCGCGGCCTGCGGGACCGGCGCGGACTCGGCGCCGCGGACGAAGCCGCGGACCGGGACGCCGCCCGAGACGGGTGCCGTGGGCTCACCGGTGCCGGCCGCGGTGGCGACGGCGGCGAGCCGCTGCGTGGCCTCGGGCTGGGCGCCGGAGTCGGTGGCGGACGTGCCCGGGGCGGCGGCCGCGACACCGGCCGGGACCGGCTCGGCGGTGGCCCGGGCGGCCTCGGCCGGGGCCGGGGCGGCGGGGGACGCGGTCTCTGCGGTGGCCTCCGCCGCCTGCGCCAGGGCGCCGGACGTGCGCAACGGGACCTCCTTGATGAAGAGGGTGATGAGGAACGCGATCAGGGCGATCGGCGCGACGATCAGGAAGATGTCGGCGATGCCGTGCCCGTAGGCGCTCTCCAGCCACTCGCGGATGCCGGGGGGCAGCAGGTCCATGTCGGGGATCGAGCTGCCGCCCGCGGCCTTGGCGGCCGCCGCCTGCTCCTGCGGGCTGAGCGAACCGATGGTGTCCGAGGCGTAGTGGCTGATCCGGGTCGACATCACGGAGCCGAGCACCGAGACGCCCACCGCGCCGCCGAGGGACCGGAAGAAGGTGACGACGGAGGACGCGGCACCCAGGTCGCTCGGGGCCACCTGGTTCTGCGTGCAGAGCACCAGGTTCTGCATCATCATGCCGACGCCGAGGCCCATCAGCGCCATGTAGACGGCGATGTGCCAGTAGGGGGTGTCGTACCGCATGGTGCCCAGCAGGCCCAGGCCCGCCGTCAGCAGCACACCGCCGGCCAGCAGCCAGCCCTTCCACTTGCCGGTCTTGGTGATGATCTGACCGGAGACGGTGGAGGAGACGAACAGGCCGCCGATCATCGGGATGGTCATGACGCCCGACATGGTCGGGGACTTGTCCCGGGCCAGCTGGAAGTACTGGCTGAAGTAGACGGTGCCCGCGAACATCGCGATACCGACGAACAGCGAGGCCAGCGAGGCCAGGGTGATGGTGCGGTTGCGGAACAGGCGCAGCGGGATGATCGGCTCGCTGGCCTTGGACTCGACGAACAGGAAGATCAGCGTCAGCACGATCGCGCCGCCGACCATGGCGCCGGTCTGCCACGACATCCAGTCGTACTTGTCGTCCGCGAAGGTGACCCAGACGAGCAGCAGGCAGACGGCCGCGGTGACGAAGAAGGCGCCGGCCCAGTCGACCTTGACCTTCCGCTTGACCACGGGCAGGTGCAGCGTCTTCTGCAGCACGATCAGCGCGAGGATCGCGAAGGGCACGCCGACGTAGAGGCACCAGCGCCAGCCGAGCCAGCTGGTGTCGGTGATGACGCCGCCGAGCAGCGGACCGCCGACGGTCGCTACGGCGAAGGTGGCGCCCAGGTAGCCGGAGTAGCGCCCGCGCTCACGCGGGGAGATCATCGCGGCCATGATGATCTGCGCCAGGGCGGACAGACCGCCGGCGCCCAGGCCCTGGATGGCCCGCGCGGTGATCAGCATCGCGGGGTTCTGCGACAGACCGGCCACGACGGAGCCGACGACGTAGACGATCAGGGCTATCTGGACCAGGGCCTTCTTGCTGACCAGGTCCGCGAGCTTGCCCCACAGGGGAGTGGAGGCGGTCATCGTCAGCAGCGAGGCGGTGACCACCCAGGTGTAGGCGCTCTGACCGCCGCCCAGGTCACCGATGATCTCGGGCAGGGCGTTGGTGACGATGGTCGAGGACAGGATGGCGCAGAACATGCCGAGCAGCAGCCCGGACAGCGCCTCCATGATCTGCCGGTGCGACATCGGAGCGTCTCCGGCGGAGCCTCCCCCGTGCTTGGCATGAGCCCGCACACCGGCTGGTGTGGTCGTTGCCATGGACTTCCTTTGCTTACTTGGTGGTGGTCGCGGGTGTACGGGTGGTCTGTTCGACCTCGGGTGGTGCGGGGGGCCGGGCCGGTGCGGACCGGCAGTCGTCGAAGCTCGCCCTGAGCCTGGTCATCAGCCGGGTGAGCTGACCGACCTCGTCGTCGGTCCAGTCGCTCAGCCGGTGGGCCAGCAGCTGGGTCGTCCGCTCCGACAGCTCGTCGAGCTGCGCCTGGCCCGCGGGCGTCAGGCGCAGGATGCGCGAGCGCTTGTCCGCGGGGTCGGGGGAGCGTTCGATCCAGCCCCGGTCGGCGATGTGCGCGACGTGGCGGCTGGTCACCGACATGTCCACGGCCAGCAGCTCGGCGAGCTTGCTGATGCGCATGTCCCCGTGGCGGCCGAGGAGGGTCAGTACGGCGGCGGATCCGCCGGGGCAGTCGGCCGGCAGGATGCGGCCCATCTCCCGTTTGACGGCGCCGAAGGCGCTGAACTGTCGGATCAGCTCCTCGTACTGCGCCCTCTCGGCCATGCGCACCTCCCGCATTTGTTGCTTAGGGCAACCATAGAAGCGGTTGGTTGCTACAGGCAAACAAAAACGGTCATGCCGCCATAAAAAGTTGGCAAAGGCAAGTATTGCGAAAGTAAACGTGCAGGTGGCGGGCGGTGCGCGGGGTCAAAGGGTGTGTGGAGCCCCGCACTTGGGCCTCGCCGACGCATTCGCTAGTGTCTCGGGCCATGGCTAACAACCAGGGCCCCCAGGGCAACCACGACCCCGCCGGCAGCACTCAGATGTTCCGCGCGTTCGTCGACGACGCCCCCCAGTCCCGGCAGGCGGCCGCCGCAGCCTCCTCCGGCCCCCGCATCGGCCTGATCGTCGGTGTCGTGGTCGCCGTGGCGGTCGTCGCGGCCGTGGCCTGGCTGGCGCTGGCGTAGCGCCCGGAGCACAACCGGCGCCCCGGGCGGGCGCGCACACAGGACGGCGACCGCCGCGCACCCCCCGAGGGGACGCGGCGGTCGCCGGAGTGTCCGGGGTCCGCCCCGGCAGCCGAAGCGCGCCGGAGGGGACTCAGTCGGAGATGAGGCCCTCGCGCAGCTGGGCGAGGGTGCGCGTCAGCAGCCGGGAGACGTGCATCTGCGAGATGCCGACCTCCTCGCCGATCTGCGACTGGGTCATGTTGGCGAAGAAGCGCAGCATGATGATCCGCCGCTCCCGGGGCGGCAGCTTGGCCAGCAGCGGCTTGAGGGACTCGCGGTACTCCACGCCCTCCAGCGCCGTGTCCTCGTAGCCGAGGCGGTCGGCCAGCGAGCCCTCGCCGCCGTCGTCCTCAGGGGCCGGGGAGTCCAGCGAGGAGGCGGTGTAGGCGTTGCCCACCGCGAGGCCGTCGACGACGTCCTCCTCGGAGACGCCGAGCACCGCGGCCAGCTCGCCGACGGTCGGGGAGCGGTCCAGCTTCTGCGACAGCTCGTCGCTGGCCTTCGTCAGGGCCAGGCGCAGCTCCTGGAGCCGGCGCGGGACGCGCACCGACCACGAGGTGTCCCGGAAGAACCGCTTGATCTCGCCGACGACGGTCGGCATGGCGAAGGTCGGGAACTCCACGCCCCGCTCGCAGTCGAAGCGGTCGATCGCCTTGATCAGGCCGATGGTGCCGACCTGGACGATGTCCTCCATCGGCTCGTTGCGCGAGCGGAAGCGGGCCGCCGCGTAGCGCACCAGCGGGAGGTTGAGTTCGATCAGGGTGTCCCGGACGTAGGCACGCTCGGGGCTGTCCTCGTCGAGGGCGGCGAGCCGCAGGAACAGGGAGCGGGACAGGGTGCGGGTGTCGATGGCCTCCGGGGCCGCGAGGGCCTGGGCCGGCACGGCGTCGAGCGTCGGTACGGCGTCGACGGCCTGACCATCGTCGATCGAGTCGATGGAGCCGACGGGGCCGAGCGCCTCGAGCGTGTCGGGCGCGGTCTCGCTCTCCGCGAGCGCGAGCACCTTCGAGCTGCCCTGGTCTGCGGACATGCCACCCCCTTTGGGTCGCGGGACGGTCACGGCGCACGCTCCCGGGACGGGAACGCAGCCTTCACCTGAATACCGGAGCCCGAGCCCCGGCAAACGCGTCTCCGGCAGAATGTCACATGTCGGCAACGCGCTGTAGTGACATGTCGACATCCGAGACGCGAATTCCCCCTGGAAACAGGGGGTCTGACGGGCTTTCGGCCCGATTCCGCCCGCAACGGCCCTGCTGGGCGATTCGCTCGCCCCGGTGACTGTTCGCTCGCGCCTTCGAATGCTTCCCGCGCTGTCGGGAGACTACGCCTCGATGCGGTTGGCAGACCTCAACCGCTGGAAACTGCGCGCCAGCAGCCGCGAGACGTGCATCTGCGAGACGCCGAGTTCCGCGCTGATCTGGGACTGGGTCAGATTGCTGTAGTAGCGCAGCAGCAGGATCCGCTGCTCCCGTTCCGGGAGCTGGACGAGCAGGTGTCGGACCAGATCGCGGTGCTCGACCCCGTCCAGGGCGGGGTCCTCGTACCCGAGCCGGTCGAGCAGCCCGGGCAGCCCGTCGCCCTCCTGGGCCGCCTCCAGCGAGGTGGCGTGGTACGACCGTCCCGCCTCGATGCAGGACAGCACCTCCTCCTCGGTGATGCGCAGCCGTTCGGCGATCTCGGCGGTGGTCGGGGAGCGCCCGAAGGCGGTCGTCAGGTCCTCGGTGGCGCTGTTGACCTGCACCCACAGCTCGTGCAGCCGACGCGGTACGTGCACCGTGCGGACGTTGTCCCGGAAGTACCGCTTGATCTCGCCGACGACGGTCGGCATGGCGAAGGTCGGGAACTGCACGCCGCGTTCGGGGTCGAAGCGGTCGATGGCGTTGATGAGCCCGATGGTGCCGACCTGGACCACGTCCTCCATCGGCTCGTTGCGGGAGCGGAAGCGGGCGGCGGCGTAGCGCACCAGCGGCAGATTCGCCTCGATGAGCGCCGCGCGCACCCGGTCGTGCTCCGGTGAGCCCGGCGTGAGCCCCTTCAGCTGGCCGAAGAGCACCTGGGTCAGGGCCCGGGTGTCGGCGCCCCGGCTGCGCTGCTGCGTGGTCTCCCGCGCGGGCGCCTCCGTGGCCTGGGCGGGCGGCGCGGGCGGTGCTTGAGGCGCAGTACTGGCCGGCACGGTCAACTCCACCTCGTGATCGTCAACTCTTCCGTCACTCATCCGTCAAAAGCGGTCATAGCATCACAAGACATGTGCACTGTGTGCAAGCACCTCATAACGTCGTGTTGAGTGAACGAACGCAGATCGGCCCCGCACCGAACAGGTGCGGGGCCGATCTGCGCGACAGGATCTAGAACTCGTAGTCGGCGATCACCCAGGTGGCGAACTCCCGCCACAGCGCGACGCCCGCCTGGTGCGCGGGGTGCTCCAGGTAGCGCTTGAGGGCGTCGGCGTCGTCCACGGCCGAGTTGATGGCGAAGTCGTAGGCGATGGGCCGGTCGCTGATGTTCCAGGCGCACTCCCAGAAACGCAGCTCCTCGATCCGGTCGCCGAGCGCGCGGAACGCCTCGACGCCCTCCACGACGCGCGGGTCGTCGCGCTCCACGCCGTCGTCGAGCTTGAACAGCACCAGGTGGCGGATCATCACTTTCCTCCGTTGGCGGCCCAGGTCATGAAGTCGCCCACGGCGCCCGCCGCGTCGGAGATGCCCTGGAAACCTATCTGGACGTAGTCGGCGGCCTTGGCCGGATCCGTGATGATCACATACAGCACGAAAACCACGAGTGCGTAGACGGCGATCTTCTTCGCGTTCACCGCCACCGCGGCCTCCCCTGTCCCTTGTTGCACGCCTTTCGATCGCACATGATCGCACGAAGGGTCCCGTCTTTCGACGGGTCCGGGCAGTGCGCGGGCGGCGGGACGGCTAGCCGAAGAGGATCTCGCCCACGGTCTCGCACCAGTGCCGCACCTGGTGCCGCCGTCGGCAGAACCGCTTCGGGCGCCTCCACCGGCGCCTGTCCAGCGGTCGGTTGCACTGCAAGCACCGCCTCGTACGGATCACGTCCCCCACCCCCGCCGGACACCGTAGCGGCCTCTGTCGCGGCCCGGCGTGCGGAACGCCCCGAGGGGCCCGGTCCATTGGACCGGGCCCCTCGGGAACCAGCGGTAGCGGAGGGATTTGAACCCTCGGTGACTTGCGCCACACTCGCTTTCGAGGCGAGCTCCTTCGGCCGCTCGGACACGCTACCGAGACAGACCTTACAGCACAGTGGCGCATGGTTCGAAATCGGTATTCGGGGCGGTCAGCGGTCGCGGAAGAACTCGGTGAGCAGCCGGGCGCAGTCGTCCGCGAGGACGCCCTCGATCACCTCGGGCCGGTGGTTGAGCCGCCGGTCGCGCACGACGTCCCACAGGGAGCCGGCGGCGCCCGCCTTGTCGTCGCGGGCGCCGTAGACGACGCGGTCCACCCGGGACTGCACCAGGGCGCCCGCGCACATCGTGCAGGGCTCCAGGGTGACGACGAGGGTGCACCCGGCCAGCCGCCACTCCCCGAGCGCTTCGGCCGCCCGGCGAATGGCGAGCACCTCGGCGTGGGCCGTGGGATCACCGCCGGCCTCGCGCTCGTTGTGCCCGGCGGCCAGCACCGTCCGTCCGTCCGGCGCCAGCACGACCGCGCCGACGGGCACGTCACCGCCGCGTGCCGCCCGCCCGGCCTCGGCCAGGGCGAGCCGCATCGCCGCCTGCCACGGATCGCGCACCGGGTCGGGCGGCCCGGGGAGCCCCGCCCGTTCCTCTTCCACGTCCCGTCCCGTCAGCGCACGGTCTCCAGCACCTCGGAGGCGCCCAGCGCCTCGGCGATCTCACCGACCGCGTCCCCGGACATCGAGCGCAGCTCCTTCTCGCTCAGGCCCAGGTCGTCCAGCACCTCGGCGTCGCCGACCGGTCCGTGCGGCACGGCCTCGCCGGCACCGGCGGCCGCGTCACCGCCGTCGGCGGCGTCCTCGTCGTCGTCGGCATCGCCGTCCTCGGTGCCGTCGAGGTCGAGGGCGTCGAGGACGTCGTCGTCACCGGGTTCCCGGCCGAGCAGCTCGTCGGTGAGCAGGATCTCGCCGTAGCTGCTGCGGGCGGCAGCGGCGGCGTCCGACACATAGATACGGGGGTCGTCCTCGCCGTCCACCCGGACGACTCCGAACCACGCGTCCTCCTGCTCGATCAGCACGAGCACCGTGTCCTCGTCGGGAGAGGCTTCCCGGGCCAGGTCGGCCAGATCCGACAGGGTCTCCACATCGTCGAGCTCCGTGTCGCTCGCTACCCATCCGTCTTCGGTGCGCGCGAGCAGTGCGGCGAAGTACACCGTGACTCTCCCACTGGTCATAGGCGTGCCGGTTGGGGGTCCCCCCGGCGGAGGCTGTGGGCGGGGGAGCGGTGCTCCGAGCCCCACCCACTCGGAATCGTGGCAGAAACGCGGCCGTCAGGGGACGTCTTCGACGCCCTGTGTCCGGCTGTTTTGACCGGGGACCCCGGCTGGTCGCCACCACGTGCGGATCGTACGCGGATTTCTCCCGTCACCCGCGTACGCCCATCCGGCCAACACCGGCGCGGCGCGCGATCTTCCCCCGCCGGGCGGCGGATCTACCAGCGGAAGGTGCGCATGCGCATCGCGTGGCGCAGCCGGGCGGTCTTGGCGCGGCGCGGCTGCACGCGGTCCCGCAGCTCCCGGGCCTCCGCCAGGTCCCGCAGGAACTGGGCCCGCCGTCGTCGGCGCTCGCCCTCCCGCTCCAGCTCCGCACTCCGCTCCGTACCCCGTCCCGTCCCCGGCTCCTCGCCGCGGGACGGTGTCTCGTGGAAGTTCCGGTCAGGCACAGTCTCACCACCCAGCGTCCGTCCCTCCCACCTTCCCCCGACCGGCCGGTTTGACTCCAGCGAGCGAGTGACGCGCCCGCCCGGGGGCCCGGTTACTGTGGTGGACATGCGTCTCCACGTCGTCGACCACCCCCTGGTCGCCCACAAGCTCACCACGCTGCGCGACCAGCGCACCGACTCCGCGACCTTCCGCCGCCTCGCCGACGAACTGGTCACCCTGCTCGCCTACGAGGCCACGCGGGACGTGCGCACCGAACAGGTCGACATCCACACGCCGGTCGCGCAGACCACCGGCGTCAAGCTCTCCCACCCGCGCCCGCTGGTGGTGCCGATCCTGCGCGCCGGTCTCGGCATGCTGGACGGCATGGTCCGGCTGCTGCCGACCGCCGAGGTCGGCTTCCTGGGCATGGTGCGCAACGAGGAGACGCTGCAGGCCTCCACCTACGCCACCCGCATGCCGGACGACCTCTCCGGCCGTCAGGTGTACGTCCTGGACCCGATGCTGGCCACGGGCGGCACCCTGGTCGCGTCGATCCAGGAGCTGATCAAGCGCGGCGCCGACGACGTGACGGCCGTGGTGCTGCTCGCCGCTCCCGAGGGCGTCGAGCTGATGGAGCGCGAGCTGGCCGGCACCCCGGTGACGGTGGTGACGGCCTCGGTCGACGAGCGTCTCAACGAGTTGGGCTACATCGTCCCGGGCCTCGGCGACGCGGGCGACCGCATGTACGGCGCGGCCGAATAAGCCGTCCCTCAGCAGCCCTTCTTCTCCGCGGCGGGCGTCGGCTGCGGCGCGGCCAGTGCGGTCAGCGCCGCGTCGGCGTCCGCGGGCTTCGCGAGCCCCTTGAAGCCGTCGCCGATCAGCAGATCGACCTCGGCGCCCTCGCGCGCCGCCTCGGTACGGCGTTCGGCGCCGGGCAGCTGGGTGCCGAGCACGGCCAGCGAGCCCTTCGCGGAGGCGGCCGGGCCGAGCAGGAGCCCGGCCCCCTTGATCTTCTTGTCGTACTCCTTGGGCGCGTTGCTCACCTCGCCGACGCGGAAGCCGCGCTTCTTCAGCTCGTCGGCGGTCTTCTGGGCGAGGCCGCCGCGGGTCGTCGCGTTGAACACGTTGACCGTCACCTGGGCCGGCTTCGGCGGCTTCACGGCCGCGGGCACGGCGCTCGCCCTGGCGGTGGGACAGTCCGCGGCGGCGCCGACGGCGGTGGCCTTGTCCCCGCCGGTGAAGACGTCGATCAGCTGGAGCGTGCCCCAGCCGAGCACCCCGAGGACGGTGACACAGGCGACGGCGACGACCGCGAGCCGGCCGCGACGCCGGGCCGGTCGCATCCGTGGGTACCGGTCCCCCGTGATCTTGTACTGGCCGCCCATGCCAGGGGGAGTGAGCATGCTCATGGGCGCAGCGTAGTGCGCTGCGGCGGCGATGCCTATTAGATGATCAGTCGACGTTCCGCCGTTCGGCGCGATGCAACCCGAAAGGGTCAAACCGCGGCGGCACGGGGCCCGTCAGTCGAGTTCCAGCACCCGCGCGTGCAGCACCTGACGCTGCTGGAGCGCCGCGCGCACCGCGCGGTGCAGCCCGTCCTCCAGGTACAGGTCGCCCTGCCACTTCACGACGTGCGCGAAGAGGTCGCCGTAGAAGGTGGAGTCCTCGGCGAGGAGCGTTTCCAGGTCGAGCTGGCCCTTGGTCGTCACGAGCTGATCGAGGCGGACCGGGCGCGGCGCGACGTCCGCCCACTGCCGGGTGCTCTCCCGGCCGTGGTCGGGGTACGGCCGGCCGTTTCCGATGCGCTTGAAGATCACACGGAAAGCCTACCGGCCGGAACGTCGAGGGCGCAGCCATGGCGGCGGAGTGCGGCGCTGGAAATGACGCCGTAAACAGGGTCAAAGGGTGCCGGGCGGAGACGGCGGAGCCGCCTCCGCCCCTCTCGGCGGGCCCTGGGTCAGTCCCGCCTCCCCTCACGGGCCGGTGGCCGGGGTTCCCCCGGGGCCTGCGGTCTGCCGGTGTCGGACTTCGGGGAGCGGCGGGCGCCCTCGGCGCGCAGAAGGGCGCGCAGGACGGCGTAGGGGTCGTGGGGCATGGGTGTTCCCTCGTTCCGTGGGTCGGTGGTTCCTGCGGTGGGTGCGGCCGGGTCGGCTCAGCAGCGCAGGACGACGGAACGGCGGGAGGGCGGGGGCCCGCTCGCCACGGCGGGCACGAGCACGGGAGCGCGCGGACCGGTCACCGGCGCCGCCGCACCCTGCGGACCGACGGCGCGGTGGGCACCGCGCACAGGGGTGCGGGACACGGTGTCGAGGTGGTCGTACTCGCCGCCGGCGCCACCGCTCACGCCCGCCGTCGGCGCGGGGAGTGCCGTCCGGGCCGTGGCGTGGGCGCAGGGCACGACGAGGACGAGCAGCAGGACGAGGACCCGCAGCCACGCGCCACGGCGCCCGACGGCGTGCCGTGCGGCGCTCACGCCGGTCCGTCCCTCCGCACGGTCACAGCTCGTGCGGGACCCGGCGGGCGCGCCGGCGCAGGCCCACGGCCGTGACGATCTCGACCACGCCGACGACCACCAGCCACCAGCCGCCGACCAGCATCAGGACGGTGGCCGACTCGACCGGGGAGTCGATCAGCACGATGCCGGCGACGACGGTGACGACACCGAGGAAGACGTGCCAGCCGCGCGCGGGCATCGCGGGGTCGTGGACGGCGGCGACGATCTGCGTGACGCCCCGGAACAGCCAGCCGATGCCGATCCACAGCGCGAGCAGCAGCACCGACTGCAGGGGTCCGCGGAAGCAGAACAGACCGAGCAGGATCGACACGGCACCGCTGATGAAGGCCAGGACCCGCAGGGAGGTCGTGCGGTGTGTGCCGAAGGCGGCGGCCAGCTGGAGCACGCCGCTGATGACGAGGTAGAGGCCGAAGAGCACGCCGGCGGCGAGCAGGGAGGCGCCCGGCCAGACCAGGACCAGCACGCCCAGGACCAGGGAGGCGGCTCCCGTCAGCAGCACGGTCTGCCAGGCGGTGCGGGACAGCAGGTGCAGGGGGCCCTCGAAGGGCGGCTCCGGCTCGTGGTCGCGCTCGTGCCGGCCGGCGGTGCGGGTGTGCACCCCGCGATCGTCGTACGGCTGGCTACCGGGAGCGCCGCTCGGTGGCTCGGTCATGCTCCATGCTGGGAACGGCCACGCGAGCCGTGCCACTCGAGCGGGGCTGACAGGCTGACGGCACGGGCGTCCGCCGGGGACCGGCGTCTTCTTCGCGCCCGGCGCGGGTGTGGGCCGGGGGTGGGTGCGCAGCCCGGCGCTACGGGGTGCCTCCCCCACTCTCGGCTTCGCTCGAGCGGGAGGTGCCCCCACCGCCCACCCGTGCCGCCCCAGCGGCACGACTGCCCGCAGCTCAGCGTGGACAGTCGGCTCAGGCTGCACGGCGGGGTAGCCGCGTACGGCGGGGAGGGGACGTGTCGGGGGGTGTCCGCCCGCAGCGGTTGGCGCGTCAACGCCCCCGGCTTCTGTGGCCGACCGATTTCGCGCCGTTCCGAGGACGGACACCCCCCGGCGCGGCCCCGTCCCACCCCCCAACGGATCGCGCTACGCGCACCCCCACCGAACCCGCAGCGGCGCCGCAGGCATCCCACCCACACACCCGCACAGGCCGCCGCAGGCACCCCACCCGCTCAACCGCCGGAGGCCTTCGCCTTCGCCGCAGCCTTGGCCTCCTGCTTGTACGCCCGCACCTTCGTCAGCGACTCCGGCCCGGTGATGTCGGCCACCGACCGGAAGGAGTCCGCCTCCCCGTACGCCCCCGCGGCCTCGCGCCAGCCCTCCGGCCGGACACCGAGCTGCTTGCCCAGCAGGGCGAGGAAGATCTGGGCCTTCTGCTTGCCGAAGCCCGGCAGCTCCTGGAGCCGCTTCAGCAGCTCCTTGCCGCTGTCGACGCCCCGCCACACCGCCTCGGCGTCACCGTCGTACGTGTCGACGAGGTACCGGCACAGCTGCTGCACCCGGCCCGCCATCGACCCGGGGTAGCGGTGCACCGCCGGCTTCTCCGAGAGCAGCGCCGCGAAGGCGTCCGGGTCGTACGCGGCGATGTCGTGCGCGTCCAGGTCCTCCGCGCCCATGCGCCGGGCGATGGTCGACGGCCCCTTGAACGCCCACTCCATGGGCACTTGCTGATCGAGCAGCATGCCCACCAGCGCGGCGAGCGGACTGCGGCCGAGCAGCTCGTCGGCCTCCGGGTCCTGGGCGAGGTGCAGTGTGACGTCCATGCCCCCGATGATCGCAAGCAACGCCTCAGGTCGCGCGCCAGTACCCCAGCGCGTTCACCCGCTGCTTGGGCACACCCAGCTCCTTACGGGCGTACGCGGACAGCGCCCGGGTCGTCACCGTGTCGCAGGCGATCCACACGTACGGCTCGGGGGTGGCCCGCAGCAGCTCCGGCAGCTCCTCCTTCACCCGCGCGACCAGATGCGCGCCCGCCTCCCGGCGCGGCACCGTGCGGACGTCGTGCCGGCCGGGGTCGGTGCGCATCGGCAGGCCGTCCTCCGCGCCGCCGCCCTCGAACCAGACGGTCGCGGGCGTGTCCCCCATCGCGTCGAGCAGCGAGTTGAGCGCGGGCAGCGAGGCCGGGTCCGCGACCGCGAAGACCCGGGAGGGAAGGGGCCGCGGGACCTCGAACCCCGTGCCCTGGACCGTCGCCTCGACGGTGTCCCCCGGCTTCGCCGCCCGCGCCCAGTCACTCGCGCACCCCTCGTGCAGCGCGAACTCCATGCCGAAGGTGCCGGCCACCGGGTCCGGGTCGACCAGCGTGTACGCCCGCTGGTGCGGCTTGCCCGCGTTGTCGAACCACAGCCGCACCCACATCGTCGGGTGCACACCGGTCGCCGCCAGCATGCCGCCGTCACTCAGGCGCAGCCGCCGGTAGTCCGGCGTCACGTCCTCCACGTCGGTCACGGTGAACTCGAAGTCCTTGCCGCGCATCAGCTTGAGGACCGCGCCCTCCCAACCCCGCCCCTGCCCCATCGTTTCTTCACCCTTCACGTACTATTCGGCCACGACGACAGACTTAGGTGAGCCTAACCTAAAGGAAAGTAGAGGCACAGGGGTGAGCGCCGAGACCTACCGCGACGCCTGGGGAATCCCGCATCTGCGCGCGGCCACCGCGGGCGAACTCGCCCGTGCCCAGGGCCGGGTGACCGCCCGCGACCGCGCCTGGCAGCTGGAGGTCGAGCGCCACCGCGCCCAGGGCACCTCCGCGTCCTTCCTCGGCCCCGGGGCCCTGTCCTGGGACCGCCTCGCCCGCCGTGCCCGCCTCGCCGACACCGCCCGCCGCTGCTTCGCCGCCCTGGAGGACAAGGACCCGGAGACCGCCGCCTGGGTACGGGAGTACACCGACGGCGTCAACGAGGGACTCGCCGCCTGCGACGCCCCCGAGTTCGCGCGGACGGGCCTCGCCCCCGGCCGCTGGGAGCCCTGGACCCCGCTCGCCGTCTGGCTCGCCACGCACATCCTCTTCGCCGGCTTCCCGGCCAAGCTCTGGCGCGAGCACATCACCGCCCACCTCGGCCCGGACGCCGTGGCCCTCTTCGCCACCGACGGCCCCGGCACCGCCGGCAGCAACGGCTGGCTGGTCTCCGGCGAACGCACCGTCACCGGACACGCGATCGTCGCCGGCGACCCGCACCGCTTCATCGAGGACCCCGGCGTCTACCAGCAGATCCACCTGTCCTGCCCGGAGTTCGACGTCGTCGGCCTCGCCGTGCCCGGCGTCCCCGGCATCGCCCACTTCGGCCACACCGGCACCGTCGCCTGGGCCATCACCAACGCCATGGCCGACTACCAGGACCTCTACCGGGAACGGCTGCGCCGCACCGGCGCCGGCGTCGAGGCGCTCGGCCCCGACGGCACCTGGCACCGCGCCGCCCGGCACACGGAGACCATCCACGTCGCGGGTGAGGACTCCGTGGAGGTCGAGGTCATCGAGACCGACCGCGGCCCGGTGATCGCCGGCGGCCCCGAGGGCCTCGACGACGGCACCCCGGCCGCCCTCAGCCTGCGCTACCCGCCCCGCGTCACCGCCGACCTCGGCTTCGGCGCCCTGCTGCCGCTGCTGCGGGCCCGCCGGGTCGCCGACGTGGACCGCGCCCTGGACGCGTGGGCCGAACCGGTCAACGTGGTGCAGGCCGCCGACACCGAGGGCGGGCTGCTGCACCGGGTCGCGGGCCGCGTCCCGGTGCGGGCGACCGCGAACCGCCTGCGTCCGGTGCCCGCCTGGGAACCCGGCCACGAGTGGACCGGCTGGCACACCCCGCCCCGCGCCGGCCTCACCGACGGCGTCGCCGTGATGGCCAACCAGCGCGGCCCGGCCACCCCGCTCGGCGTCGAGTTCGCCCCGCCGCACCGCGCCGACCGCATCGCCGCCCTGCTCGCCGGCAAGGAGCGCTGGTCGGCGGCGGACATGCCCGCGCTCCACACGGACACCCACCTCGCCTCGGCCGGCCCGCTCCTGGACCTCGTCACCGCCCTGGACGGCCTGAGCCCCGGAGCCGCCGCCCTGCGCGACCGTCTCCTCGCCTGGGACCGGCACATGGACGCCGACAGCGCGGACGCGGCGGCGTACGCGGCGGTCCGCGGGGCCGTCGTACGACACCTCGCGGCCCACCCGGCCCTCGCCCCCGCGGCCGTGCCGCCCGCCTACCCCGAGGTGCTCCAGCCGTGGCTCGCGCTCGTGCCGCGCATCGCGTACGCCCTCGAACACCTGCTGCGCGCGGAGGACCCGTACGGCATCGACCGCGCCGAAGCCGTCCGCGCCGCGCTGGAGGAGGTGGCCGCCGAGCCCCCCGCCGGCACCTGGGGCGACACCCACCGCCTCGCCCCCTGGCGGGCCCTGCCGGACACCTCCGGCAGCCCGGAGCCCGGCCTCTCCGGCGACCACGACTGCGTGCTGTGCACCTCCGCGGTGCCCGGACTCACCGACCGTGCCGCCCGCGGCCCGGCCGCCCGCTACGTCTGGGACCTGGCCGACCGGCGGCGCAGCGGCTGGGTGGTGCCCCACGGCGCCTCCGGCGTCCCCGGCTCACCCCACCACCGTGACCAGCAGCCCCTGTGGCTCGGCGGCGAACTCGCCCCGGTGGTCACCGACTTCGACCGGCTCACGAAGGAAACCGATGACTGACCCGCACCCGGCCCCCGCCCCGTCGCCGTACACCGCGCGCACCGCCGTCCACGAGCAGGGACTCGACGGCTTCGGGACCGTCCGCGTCCTCCCCCTCGACCCCGCCGCGGACGCCGGGGTGATCCACCGCTGGGTGAGCGAGGAACGCGCGGCCTTCTGGGGCATGACCGGCCTCACGCCCGGTCAGGTCGCCGACGTCTACGCCCACATGGACACGCTCGACACCCACCACGCCTACCTGGTGGTGAAGGACGGCGATCCGGTCGCGCTGTTCCAGACCTACGAACCCGAGGCCGACCGGGTGAGCGAGTGCTACCCGGTCCAGCCCGGCGACATCGGCGTCCACCTGCTGCTCGCGCCGGCGGGTCCGGAGGGCGCGCGTCCCGGCTGGACGGCCGCGCTCGCCTCAGCCCTCATGGCGTACGTCCTGGTGGGCCTGGACCGGCAGCGGATCGTGGTCGACCCCGACGTGGACAACGAGAAGGCCATCGCCCGCTTCCTCAAGCAGGGCTTCACCGCCGGCCCGGCCGTCGTGCTGCCCGAGGTGGACCTGCCGGAGGTGTACCTGCCGGAGAAGAAGGCGCAACTGGCCTTCCTCCGCCGGGAGGTAGCCTTCCCGGCGTGACGCCCCCGCCGACCGCCGAGGATCTGATCACGCACTACGGGCTGGAGCCCATCCCCCGGGAGGGCGGCCTGTTCCGCCGCACCTGGGCCGGCCCCGAACGCCCGGACGGGCGCCCCGCCGGCACCGCCATCGTCGCGCTGCTGACCGCCCGCCCGGGCGACTTCTCCGCGCTGCACCGCCTGCCGTCCGACGAGACCTGGCACTTCTACCTCGGCGACCCGCTGGAACTGCTGCTCCTCGGCCCGGACGGCGGCACCCGCACGGTGGTGCTCGGGCCGGACGTGCTGGGCGGACAGCACGTGCAGTTCACCGTGGAGGCCGGGACCTGGATGGGCGGCCGGGTGGGGGCGGGCGGCGCGTGGTCGTTGTTCGGCTGCACGATGGCTCCTGGTTTCACCTACGGGGACTACGAGCACGGCGACGCGGCCGACCTGACGGCGCGCTACCCGGCCGAGGCCGGGCGGATCGTGGCACTGTGCCGCCCATGACGCCCTCCACCCCTCTCCTCGACGGTCAGGTCGCCCTGGTCACCGGTGCGGGCGGCGGCATCGGCCGGGGGATCGCGCTGCGCCTCGCCGAGGAGGGCGCGGCGGTGGCGGTGCACTGCCGTACCTCCGTGGCGGCGGCGCGGGACGTGGCGGAACGCGTCCGGGAGCGCGGCGGACGCGCCGTCGTCCTGCGCGCCGACCTCACCGACGAGGACGCTTGCCGGCGCCTGGTCGAGGAAGCCGCCGACTGGGGCGGCGGGCGGCTCACCGCGCTGGTCAACAACGCGGGCGTGCAGCCGCTGCGGGAACTGCCCGGCATGACGGCCGCCGAGTGGCGGGAGGTCGTCGACACCAACCTCACCGGCGTCTTCGCGTGCACCCAGGCCGCCGCCGGGATCATGCGGGGCCAGGACGGCGGCGGCTCCGTCACTCACATCGCGTCCATCGAGGCGGGCGCCCCCGCCCCCTCCCACGCGCACTACAGCGCCTCCAAGGCGGCGGTCGTGATGCACGCCCGTTCGGCGGCCCTGGAGTACGGGCCGTGGGGGATCAGGGTCAACTCCGTCTCGCCCGGCCTCGTCGACCGGGACGGTCTCGCCGAGTCCTGGCCGGAGGGCGTGCGGCGGTGGCGGCGGGCGGCGCCGACGGGACGGCTGGGCCGACCCGAGGACGTGGGCGACGCGTGCGTGTTCCTCGCGTCACGGCTGGCGTCGTGGATCACCGGCCACGACCTCGTGGTGGACGGCGGGGTGACGGCACGTCCGTCGTGGTGAGGAACTGGCCCACGACGCGCTGAGGCCACCGGTACGTCGGCGAGGTGCGGGCCGGGCCCGGGCGAGCGGGCCCGCACGTCGCCGAACGGTCGGGCGTCCGCTGAGCGGCACGGCCGCCGCGTCCGTACGTATCCCCGAGGCAGTGGGTCCCGACGACGGAGATGCGACGTGAGGCGTGGCGGCGGAGCGCGTACCGGACACCGGCTACGGCGACGGTGGGCAGCACGGGGCCCGCACCGGACACGGGACCCGTGGACGCGGCGCGGGGCGTGGGCGAGGCGCGGGGCGTGGGCGTGGGCCCGGCGCGCGGCGTGGACCCGGCGCCGGGCGTGGGGATCTCGAGCGCCGCGCCGCGCGGCGCTCCCGGGCCTCCTCGCGCTCCTGTTCGTCCTCGGCGTCGCCGGCGCCGGACCGGCGTCCGCGCACGCCGCCCTCCGCTCCACGGACCCCGGGGACGGCAGCATCTTCCGGTCGGCCCCGCGCCACGTCACCCTGACCTTCACCGAGTCGGTCGGCCTGCGCGACGACTCCTTCCGCGTCCTCGACCCCGGCGGCCACCGGGTGCGCACGGGAGCGGCCGGCCGCGCGGAGGGCCGTTCCGACACGGCCCGCGTCACGTTGGCGGGCGACCTCGGCGAGGGTACGTACACCGTGGCCTGGCGGGTGGTGTCGGCCGACAGCCACCCCGTCTCCGGCGCCTTCACCTTCTCGGTCGGCAAGCCCTCCGCGACGTCCGCGGCGGTGGACCCCGGCCCCGCCGAGGACCCCGCGACCGCGGCCCTCCACCACCTCGCCCGCTATCTCGCCTACCTCGCCGCCGCCCTGCTCATCGGCGCAGCCGCCTTCGTCGCCCTGTGCCGCCCGCCGGACCCCGCCGCGCTGCGCCGTCCGCTGGTGGCGTCCTGGTGGACCCTGCTGGCCTCCACCACCGCCCTGCTGCTGCTCAGGGCCCCGTACGAGGCGGGGACGGGACCGTCGGCGGCCCTCGACGTCCGGGCCCTCGGCGACACGGTGTCGACCCGGCCGGGCGCGCTGCTGCTGGCCAGACTGGCGCTGCTGGTGGCCGTGGCGTTCTTCCTCACCCGGACCGTCCGCGCGGGCCGGCACCGCGAACGCTCCCCCGGTTCCGTCGCGGTGGGCGCCGCGCTCGCCGCCGGTCTCGCCCTGACCTGGGCCGCGGCCGAGCACGCCTCCACCGGCCTCCAGGTCCCGGTCGCGATGACCTCGTCCGTGCTGCACCTGCTGGCCACCGCCGTCTGGCTCGGCGGCCTCGTCGCCCTCCTGCTGACCCTGCGCTGCGCCGCCGACGCCGCCACGGTCGCCCGCTTCTCCCGCGTCGCCCTCACCGCCGTCACCGTCCTGGTCGTCACCGGCGTCTACCAGTCCTGGCGCGGCCTCGGCTCGTGGCAGGCGCTCACCGGATCGCCGTACGGCAGGCTGCTGCTGGCCAAGCTGGCGGCGGTCGCGGTGCTGCTGACCGCGGCGGCGGTCTCGCGACGGTGGACGGCGGCACTGGCGGCCTCCGGGACGGCCGTACGGGAACGGGAGCGCGCGCCCGAGAGGGTGCCGGAACCAGTGGGCGGGCCGCCCGGAGTCGGGGGCCCCGGCTTTCCCGACCCCGGGACCCCGGAGGCCGGGGTCGGGGAGCCCGCCCCGGAGCCGTCCGGGCCGGTGCCACCGCCAGGAACCGCCGGGGACGCACACCGCCGGGGCCTGCGCAGGTCCGTCCTCGTCGAGGCCGGCGTCGCGGCGGTCGTGCTGGGCCTCACCACCGTGCTCACCAGCACCGTGCCGGGCCGCGCGGCGGCCGAGGCGGCGCGCACCGCACCGGCGGGCGGGGTGCTGCCCGCGTCCGTCACCACGATCCCGTTCGAGATCGGCGCCTCGGGCCGGGGCTCCGTCCAGATCACCCTGGACCCCGGCCGCACCGGCGACAACGCGGTGCAGGCCGTCGTCTTCGGGCCGGACGGCAGCCTGGCCGCCGTACCCGAACTGCGCCTCTCCTTCACTCTGCCCGACCAGGACGTCGGGCCGATCGACGCCCGGCTCGTCGACCGGGGCGGCTACTGGAGCGCCAACTCCCTCACCCTCCCGCTCCCCGGCACCTGGACGATGAGGACGACGGTCCGGGTGTCGGAGATCGACCAGGTGAGCGAGTCGAGGCGGATACGCATCGAGAGATAGACCTCCTCTCCATCGCGGCGGCCCTCGGCGTGATCACCCTGGTCTTCCAGCACGGCTGGTTCGGGGTGCAGCCCGGCCCGGTGGAGGCGGTCATCCCGGTCATGATCGTCGTCTTCGCCGCCTTCGTCCTCAGTCCGAGCCGGATGCTCCAGCAGTTCGGCCCGGGCCTGGCGACGGCGATCCTCCTGGACGCCGCGCTGATCCGCTGCCTGGTGGTCCCCGCGGTCATGCACCTCCTGGGCGACCGCGCCTGGTGGCTCCCGTCGCCCCTGGCCCGGCACCTGCCGAAGGTACGGCTTGAGTCGGAGTCCGGTTCGGAGCCGGCGCCGGCGCGGTGAAGGGGGAGGGGGCGCCCCTCACGAGGGCCGGGATGAACGACGGCCGCGAACGGCTTCTTCCCTCCAGGGACGACGACCGGGCGGGCCACGGCCCGCGGGAGAGGAGAGGAGAACCGATGAGCCTTCGTCAGTTCGAGTACGCCCTGGCCGTGGCCGAGAAGGGCTCGGTGACCGCGGCGGCGGAGGCGCTGCGCGTCGCCCAGCCCTCGGTGTCCCAGCAGATCCGCGGACTGGAGCGGGAGCTGGGTGTGGAACTGTTCGCCCGTACGCCGACCGGGCTGGTGCCCACCGCCGTCGGCCGGGCGTTCCTGCGGGACGCCGAGGCCGCGGTGAGCGCCGCCCGGCGGGCCCGGGCCACGGCACGGGCCGGGGCCGAGGAACTGGTGGGCGAGCTGGTGGTCTCCGCACAGCTGGGCCTGGGCACGCGGCAGCTGCCGGGTGCGCTGGGCGCCCTGCGCCGCCGCTTCCCACGCCTCGAGGTCACCGTCTTCGAGGAACCGAACTCCGCCGAGCTGGAGCGCCTGTGCCGCCGGGGCGTCCTGGACCTCGCCCTGATGGCGGCGTGCGAGCGGAGCCCCGCCGACGCCCACCACCTCGGCGACGAGGAGTTCGTCGCGGTGCTGGGCGCCGGACACCCGCAGCTCGCCGCGGACCGGGTCGAGCTGAGCGCGCTGAAGGGGGAACCGTGGGTGCGGTTCGACCGCGACAGCGTCCTGGACGGCGTACTGCTGAACGTGCTGCGCGACACCGACCCGGCGCCCGTCACGGCCGCCCGCGTCTCCCAGACGGCGACGGCCGTGCGCTGGGCCGCCCACGGACTGGGGGTGGCGCTGGTGCCCGCCTCGGTGGTGCCCCGTGACCACCGGCACCTCGTCCGCCCGGTCCTCCCGGCCGTGTCCCAGCCCGTCATCGCCGTGCTCCGCCAGGGCGCGGGCCCGGCGGAACAGGCCCTGCTCACCTTCCTGCCGACGCCGTTCCCTTCCCGTCCTTTCCCTGACAACCGAGGCGAGCACAGACATCACCCACGCATTAATTCCGCGAAACCACTTCTCGAAATCACTGCATGAAATTCTCGACGGAGATCCGGTGTCAGCCCCTGGGGAATTCTCCGCCGTCCACGAAGATGTTGCTTCCGGTGAGCCAGCCCGCCCGGTCGGACGCGAGGAACAGCACCGCGTCGGCGATGTCGCCGGGCCGGCCGTCGCGCCCCAGCGGTGTGGTGGTGCCCGGTCCCGGGCCCTCGGACAGCCGCGCCCACTGCGCACGCGTCGCCTCGCCCCCGGGCGTGGTGACCCGGCCGGGGCTCACCGTGTTGACCCGGACGCCGGCCGGGGCCAGCTCCGCGGCCATGCCCCGGCTGTAGTTCTCCAGCGCCGCCTTCGCCGCCTCGTAGTGCAGGAACGGCGGCAGCGCGGCGGGGACCGCGGCCGAGGAGACGTGCACGATCACGCCCGAACGCCGCTCCCGCATCCCCGGTGCCAGCAGCGCGTCCAAGCGCACCGCCGCCAGGAAGTTCAGCTCCAGCGCCGCCCGCCACTCCTCGTCGGGGATGTCCAGCGCGCTCCGGTACGGCTGGGCACCGCCCGCGTTGTGGACCAGGACGTCCACGCCTCCGAGCACGTCCCGCGCCGCCTGCGCGAGCACCTCCGCGCCGGCCGGGGTCCCCACGTCGGCCGTGACGAACGCGGCCCCCTCCGGCGCCGTGCCCGCCGCCGACCTGGCGGCCGTCAGCACCTTCGCGCCCGCGTCGAGGAACTGCCGCACGACGGCCGCCCCGATCCCCCGGGTGCCACCCGTGACCAGCACTCGCTTCCCCGCGAATTCTTTCTCTCCATATCCGGTCCCGCTCGGGTTCTCGTTCTCGGCCATGCCGCATTCCCTACCGTCGTGAGCGTGAATCGAGGCGATCACCTCGTCGGTCGGCTTCACGCTACGACCGAAAAAGAAAGGGAGGCAAAGACGAAATGTGAGCGGGGGGCATAGGAAATCCCTATACCGGCGCTGTCGCTGTCGCTGTCGCTGTCGCTGTCGCTGTCGCTGCCGCGTGCTGTCGCTGTCGCCGTCCGTCGGTGGTCGCTGGGGCCACTGCGCTGTGCCGGTGCCACCGGGGAGGTCACCCGAGACGCGCGGGCGCCGGCACCACACACGTCGAAGGGCCCCACCGCGAACGGTGGGGCCCTTCGACATCGTGCCCGGTGAGGCACTGGCGGAGGATACGAGATTCGAACTCGTGAGGGGTTGCCCCCAACACGCTTTCCAAGCGTGCGCCCTAGGCCTCTAGGCGAATCCTCCGCCGAGAACATTACATGACGTCGGGGAGTGCTCGCGAACTCGTTCTCCGGCGCCCGGATCGGGTAACCTGTGGCACAGCCCCTCACGCGGCGCTATCTGACTGAACTCCCCCAGGGCCGGAAGGCAGCAAGGGTAGGTTGGCTCTGGCGGGTGCGTGGGGGGCGCTTGCGTTCGCGGGGGTGGCCGGGGTCACCGGGGCGGCGGCTTCGCGGGCGGTCCGGTTGTCGGTGGGCGCCTATAACCTCGTATGCGTGTCGTCTCTCGCGCTCTACCGCCGTTACCGCCCGGAGTCCTTCGCCGAGGTCATCGGTCAGGGGCATGTCACCGACCCGCTGCAGCAGGCGCTGCGGAACAACCGGGTCAATCACGCGTACCTCTTCAGTGGTCCGCGCGGCTGCGGCAAGACGACCAGCGCCCGCATCCTGGCGCGCTGTCTGAACTGCGAGCAGGGCCCCACCCCGACCCCGTGCGGCGAGTGCCAGTCCTGCCGGGACCTGGCGAGGAACGGGCCGGGCTCCATCGACGTCATCGAGATCGACGCCGCCTCCCACGGAGGTGTGGACGACGCCCGTGACCTGCGCGAGAAGGCGTTCTTCGGGCCCGCCTCCAGCCGGTACAAGATCTACATCATCGACGAGGCCCACATGGTCTCGCCGCAGGGCTTCAACGCTCTGCTGAAGGTCGTCGAGGAGCCCCCGGAGCACCTCAAGTTCATCTTCGCGACCACCGAGCCCGAGAAGGTCATCGGCACCATCCGTTCGCGGACCCACCACTACCCCTTCCGCCTGGTGCCGCCCGGCACCCTGCGCGACTACCTCGGCGAGGTCTGCGGCAAGGAGGGGATCGCGATCGAGGACGGCGTGCTTCCCCTGGTGGTGCGGGCCGGCGCGGGTTCCGTCCGTGACTCCATGTCGGTCATGGACCAGCTGCTCGCGGGCGCCGGCGCCGACGGTGTGACGTACGACATGACGACCGCCCTGCTCGGCTACACGGACGGCTCGCTGCTGGACTCCGTCGTCGAGGCGTTCGTCACAGGGGACGGCTCGGCCGCCTTCGAGGTCGTGGACCGGGTGATCGAGAGCGGCAACGACCCGCGGCGCTTCGTCACCGACCTGCTGGAGCGCCTGCGTGACCTGGTGATCCTCGCCGCCGTGCCCGACGCCGCCGAGAAGGGGCTGATCGACGCCCCCGCCGACGTCGTCGAGCGGATGCAGGAGCAGGCGCGGTCGTTCGGCGCCGCCGAGCTGAGCCGCGCCGCCGACATCGTCAACGAGGGGCTCACCGAGATGCGGGGCGCCCACTCGCCCCGCCTCCAGCTGGAGCTGATCTGCGCGCGCGTGCTCCTGCCCGCCGCGTACGGAGACGAGCGTGCGGTGATGGCGCGCCTCGACCGGATCGAGCGTGGTGTGCAGTTCTCGGCGGGTGCGGGCGCGCCCGCCATGGGATACGTCCCCGGGCCCGAGACGCATGCCGGCGCCGCGGCTCCGGCTCCCTCGTCCGCCGCTCCGGTTCCGCCGGGCGGCGGGCCCGCCGCCGCGCGGGCGGCGGTACGGGGGCCCGGGGCCGGTGGCGCCCCCACGCCGGCCGGCCGGGGTGGTGCGGCTCCGGAGTCGGCTCCCGGTGCCGGTGCCGGTGCCGGCGTCGGTGCTGGTTCCGGTTCCGGTTCCGGTCTCGGGGAGGGCGGTGGCCAGGTCGGTGGGGGCTCGCCTCAGACCCCGCCCGCGCCCGTCACCCCTGCGGCGCCTCCCACCGCCCCCGCCCCCGCGGCCACGCCCGCTCCCGTGCCCGACGCGGCTCCGGCCGCCTCGGCGCCCGCGCCCGGTGCCTGGCCGACCGCGACCCCCGCCGGCGGCGGGCGGCGGCCCGGAGGGTGGCCCACGGCGGCGCCCGCGGGCAGCGGACAGCCCCGTAACCCGGCCGCCTCCGGTCCGGCGGCCGGTCCCGCCGCGCCTCCGGCCGCCGCTCCCGCTCCCGCGCCTGCCGCCGCCGCACCCGCCGGTCCGCCGCCTGGGTCCGGAGTCGACCCCCGTCAGCTGTGGCCCAACATCCTGGAGGCGGTGAAGAACCGCCGCCGGTTCACCTGGATCCTGCTCAGCCAGAACGCGCAGGTGACCGGCTTCGACGGCACCACCCTGCAGATCGGCTTCGTCAACGGCGGCGCCCGGGACAACTTCCTGAGCAGCGGCAGCGAGGACGTGCTGCGGCAGGCCCTGGCCGAGCAGTTCAACGTGCAGTGGAAGATCGAGGCGGTCGTCGACCCCTCCGGCGGCTCGGCCCCGCCCCCGGCCGGCCCCGCCGGTGGTTACGGCGGCCCCGGTGGCGGACCGGGCGGCCAGGGGAACGGCGGCTTCGGCGGAGGCGGCGGCTTCGGCGGTGGCGCGCCCGCGCAGCGCCCGTCGGCACCCGCACCCGCCGCCCACCCTCCGGCCTCCGGCCCTGCCCCCGCCTCCAGCGCCGCCGCGCCCGCACCCGCCGCCCCCGCACCCGCGCCCAGACCCCCGGCCCCGGAGCCGCGCCCGGTCTCCCCGGAGGACGACATCCCCGAGGACGACGACCCGGACCTGGACGAGTCGGCACTCTCCGGCAAGGAGCTGCTGGTACGGGAGCTGGGTGCGACCGTGCTCGAGGAGATCGCGAACGAGTAGCGGGACCGGGGAGCGGGACACGAGAGCGGGACCGGGGAGCGGGCGACGAACGGCCCGGGTCCTGCGGGCGGTGCCTGGAGGAACACACAAGGGCTCGCGTCCCGCCCCTTCGGAAGCCCGCACAAAGCGCACCCGCGCGTTCCCATTAGGCTGACCCCGTGAAGGTCCTTGTCATCGGCGGCGGCGCCCGCGAACACGCCCTGTGCCGTTCCCTGTCCCTCGACCCCGACGTCACCGCGCTGCACTGCGCACCCGGCAACGCCGGCATCGCCGAGGTCGCCGAACTGCACCAGGTCGACGCCCTCGACGGCGCGGCCGTCACCGCGCTGGCCACCCGGCTCGGCGCCGAACTGGTCGTCGTAGGCCCCGAGGCGCCCCTCGTCGCCGGGGTCGCCGACGCCGTGCGCGACGCGGGCATCCCGGTCTTCGGCCCGTCCGGGGAGGCCGCGCAGCTGGAAGGCTCCAAGGCCTTCGCCAAGGACGTCATGGCCGCCGCCGGCGTACCCACCGCCCGTTCGTACGTCTGCACGAACGCGGACGAGGTCGACGCGGCCCTCGACGCCTTCGGCGCCCCCTACGTCGTCAAGGACGACGGACTGGCCGCCGGCAAGGGCGTCGTCGTCACCGACGACCTGGAGGCGGCCCGCGCCCACGCGGCGGCCTGCGACCGCGTCGTCATCGAGGAGTACCTGGACGGCCCCGAGGTCTCCCTCTTCGCCATCACCGACGGCGAGAACGTCCGCCCGCTCCAGCCCGCCCAGGACTTCAAGCGCGCCCTCGACGGCGACCAGGGCCCCAACACCGGCGGCATGGGCGCGTACTCGCCCCTGCCGTGGGCCGACCCCAAGCTGGTCGACGAGGTCGTGGAGAGCGTCCTCCAGCCGACCGTCGACGAGATGCGCCGCCGCGGCACCCCGTTCTCCGGGCTCCTGTACGCGGGTCTGGCGATCACGTCCCGCGGTGTCCGCGTGATCGAGTTCAACGCCCGTTTCGGCGACCCCGAGACCCAGGTCGTACTGGCCCGGCTCCGGACGCCGCTGGCCGGCCTGCTGATGGCCGCCGCCACCGGCAACCTCGCGGACCTGGAGCCGCTGCGCTGGAGCGACGACGCGGCCGTCACCGTGGTCGTCGCCTCCCACAACTACCCCGGCACCCCGCGCACCGGTGACCCGATCACCGGCCTCGACGAGGTCGCCGCCCAGGACGCCCCGCACGCCTACGTCCTGCACGCCGGCACCCGGCGCGAGGGCGACGCCGTGGTCAGCGCCGGCGGCCGCGTCCTGTCCGTCACCGCCACCGGGACCGACCTCACCGAGGCCCGCGACCGCGCCTACCGGGCCGTCGCCCGCATCGGCCTCGACGGCTCCCAGCACCGCACGGACATCGCGGCGAAGGCGGCGGACGCGTAACCGGGGAGACCCGCGCGACACACCGCAGCCGCCACCGCACCCCCACCGCGCCCGCACCGCACTCGCACGAACCCGACAGGCCCCGGCTCCGTCCCAGAAGCCGGGGCCTGATCCTTGCTGTCCGTCATCCACCTTTCCCCAAAGCCATTCCATCGAGTGACCGATGGGCCATACGGCTGACGGGTGCCCCGCCCCCAACTAGGGTGCCGCGCAAGCGTTCCGGCACTTGGCCCACCGGCATTGCGATGTCAGTGGCGGGTGCCACAGTGGGGTGGGTGAGCAAGAGCGGGAGAGCAGCAGGACAGCCCTGGACGGACAGACCAGCGAGGAGGGGGTGAGGTCCGGCCGTGACCGGTATCGGTGGTGGAGTGGAGCTGGGCGCGCAGGCCGCGCGTTCCCGGGCGCTCGCCGTGCTGCGCGTCCGCAGCCGGGCGCTCGCCGTCGCCCTGTTGCCCGCCGCCGCCGCCGTGATCCTGCTCGCGGGCGGCTCGACCGGGCACCTGGTGGGCGGGGGCTGGGACGCCGCCCGCTGGGCCGTGTCCGTGCTCGCGCTCCTGGTCCTGGCGGCCACCGCCGCGGTCGCCCTGGTGGTCGCCCGCGCCCGGCCCGCGGTCACCCCGACGGTCGCGGTCGCCGAGGAGTCCGCCCCGGATCTCTACCGGATGGTCCGTGACCTGGCCGACCGGCTCGACGTCCCCGCTCCCTCCGCGATAGCCCTCACGCCGGACTGCGACAGCTGGCTGGAGGACCGCACCCATCCGGCGCACGGCCCGCCGCCCGCCCGGGACGACGACGACCTGTCCGACCCGGTCGGACCCGCCCGGCGCCGCAGCGCCGCCGCGCCGGTCCTAGTCATCGGATCGCCCTTCCTGTGGTGGATGCGGGTCGGGGAGCTGCGCGCCGTCCTCGCCCCGGTCGTCGCGGGCACGGGACCCGCCGCGCACCCCGACATAGCCGCGGCCCGTCGCTTCATACGCGGCCTGGACGCCGCGGTGGCGGCGACCTCGACGGACGGGCGCGGGCCGCTGGCCCGCGCGGCGCGCGGAGGCATCGGCGGGGTGTCCCGGCTCCTGCTGCGCGGCTGCCGCGTGCACGCCGCCGAGATGGAGCGCGGGGTCGCGGCGGCCGCCGCCGAGCGTGCACAGGCTGTGGACTACGGTCTGCGGATCGTCGCGCAGGAACAGGTGGGGCTCGCCTACGCGGGCTGGGACCGGCTGCTGACCCGGGTGGCCCTGCCCGCCTGGCGGATGGGCCGGTGGCCCTCCCGGCTGGACGTGGGCGTCGTCGCCGCGCTCACGGAGCTGTCCCGCCGCGACCGCCTGGCCGAGGGCTTCGCCTCCCGGCTGGGTGAGCGTCCCGCGTGCGACCTGCTGGAGGAGCCCGGGCTGATGGACGAGGCGGTCTCGCTCCTCGCCGCGCGTCTCTTCCACGGTGGGCCCGCCGAGACCGGCCCGGACTGGGCGCCGGTCGGGTGGGAGGAGTATCCCGAGGAGGTCGTCGACCGCGCCTGGCGCACGGACGCGGCCCGTCTCCACCGGGTCCTGGACACCCTGGGCGTCCGCCGTGCCGCCGAGGGCGCCGCGCCCGGCACGGACGGCCCGACCCTGTCCCGGGTCCTCGACCACCTCACGACCACGCCCGCCGAAGCCCCCGTCCCCGCCCGCGACCCGGCAGCCGACGCGGACCCCGACGCCACCCCGGACACCGACGCCACCCCGGGCACCGCCCACCACGCCACCCCGGGCACCGGTACCGCCACCCCTGACGACCAGGCCACCTCCCACCCCCAGGCCGCCACCGCCTCGGACCCCCAGGCCGCCACCGCCTCGGACCCCCAGGCAGCCACTGCCCCCGACCCCCAGGCCGCCACCACCCCAGACCCCCAGCCCCTCACCACCCCCGACGACCAGCCCGCCGACGCCCCCGCCACCCCCGGCAGCGCTGACCACAGCAACGACGGGAACGGCACCGAGGATGACGACGACGACGACCTAGCCGGCACCACCCCCCGGGGCGCCGCCCTCGCCGCCGGCCTCAGTGCCCAGCTGGCCCGCGAGGAGGCGCGGACGCAGGCCCTGGCCTCCGGGACCGCGCCCCCGCCCCCCGGGACGGCGAGCGGACCGGCCGCCACCGGCACCGCCCTCTGGGACGACCGGGCCCTCCCCCTCCTCCCGCTGCAGCCCCCGCGCACCGGCCGCGAGATCCTCACCGCCCACATCACCGCGATGGTGTGCTGCGCGGCGATGGACACTGCCGGCGCGACCCCCGGCCTCGACTGGCTCGACGGACCGACCCTCCTGGTCGACGGCGCCCGCCGCGCCGACCTGGCCCCGCACGTCCGCAGCCTGGTGGAGACCGGCGACCCGGCCCCGCTGCGCGCCTGGCTGTCCGACCTCGGCGTGCGCCCCGAGAAGCCGGTGCGTCTCGTCTGACCCGAGGGCGGACACCGAGCCGCACCGGGGACCGTACCGCCCCACCATGAAGCGGAGGTCTGAATTCCACTTTCGGCCACTTCGCGACGAACAGTGACAGCACGCGCGCGAAATGTGATGTGCTGGGACCGATCGCGCACATGGCAAAGGCGTTCGTCATACGCACGACCACGGGGGCACGAGGGAGGGGACTGTCCCATGGGGCCCGAGCAGATTCGCCGCTGGGAGTCGGGCGCACTCGCGCACGCCGTGACGGATCCCTTCGGCCAGGGGCCCGTCCCCTGGCTGCGCGGCGGTGAGACCTACTTCGGCGACACCGGCCAGGTCGTCGCCTGGTACGCGGACCCGGACGCGGCCGACCCGGACGGCACCCCGGGCACCCGCCGCGGCGGCGCCCCCGGGGCGCGGACCCGCGACCGGCGCACCGACGTCGTCGGCCCCCGCGCCGCCGACGACGTCCGCCGCCAGATCAAGGGCTTCACCGCCACCGGAGCCGCCGCCCCCGGCGAGGCCATCGACTTCCACATCACCGTCGACCCACCGCAGGAGTTCAGCGTCGACGTCTACCGCATCGGCCACTACGGCGGTGACGGCGCCGCCAAGATCACCACCAGCCCCCGGCTGTCCGGCATCGTCCAGCCCCCGCCCCTGACCGCCGACCGCACCGTCTCCTGCCACCACTGGTGGCTCTCCTGGCGGCTGCAGATCCCGTCGTACTGGAACATCGGCGCGTACGTCGCCGTCCTCACCACCGCCGACGGCTACCGCTCCCACGTCCCCTTCACGGTCCGCGACGACCACCCCGCCGACCTGCTCCTCCTCCTGCCGGACGTGACCTGGCAGGCGTACAACCTGTACCCGGAGGACGGCCGCACCGGCGCCAGCCTCTACCACGCCTGGGACGAGGAGGGCCGCCTGCTCGGCGAGGCGGACGCCGCGACGACCGTCTCCTTCGACCGGCCGTACGCGGGCGCCGGCCTGCCCCTGCACGTCGGGCACGCCTACGACTTCATCCGCTTCGCCGAGCGCTACGGCTACGACCTGGCCTACGCCGACGCCCGCGACCTGCACTCCGGCCGCATCGACCCCACCCGCTACCGCGGCCTGGTCTTCCCCGGCCACGACGAGTACTGGTCGGTCCCCATGCGCCGCACCACGGAACTCGCCCGCGAGCACGGCACCTCCCTGGTCTTCCTCTCCGCCAACACCATGTACTGGCAGGTCGAGCTGGGCCCGTCCCCCTCCGGGACCCCCGACCGCCTCCTGACCTGCCGCAAGCGCAAAGGCCCCGGCAAGCCGGTGCTGTGGCGGGAGATCGACCGCCCCGAGCAGCAGCTCCTCGGCATCCAGTACGCGGGACGCGTCCCCGAACCGCACCCGCTGATCGTCCGCAACGCTGGCCACTGGCTGTGGGAGGCCACCGGAGCCCACGAGGGCGACGAGATCGAGGACCTGGTGGCGGGCGAGGCCGACCGCTACTTCCCGCGCACCGCGCTCCCCGCGCACGACGAACGGGTCCTGCTCGCGCACAGCCCGTACACCGACGCGGACGGCGCCCGCCGCCACCAGGAGACGTCGCTGTACCGGGCGCCGTCGGGCGCGTGGGTCTTCGCGTCCGGCACGTTCGCCTGGTCCCCGGCCCTGGACCGTCCGGGCCACGTCGACCCGCGCGTCCAGCGGGCCACCGCCAACCTCCTGGACCGCATCTGCAAACGGGACTGACCCGCGCACGGACCCGCACCCCGGCCCGACCCGCCGTCCCCGACGACCCGCCCGTACGGGACAATCGGAGCATTGGACCAAACCACGGGGAGGAACCGTGTCCGGATTCGTCGAAAAGCCCGAGCCGATCCAGGTTCCGGGCCTGGTGCATCTGCACACCGGCAAGGTGCGCGAGCTGTACCGGAACGAGGCGGGCGACCTCGTGATGGTCGCCAGTGACCGCATCTCCGCCTACGACTGGGTGCTGCCGACCGAGATCCCCGACAAGGGCCGGGTCCTCACCCAGCTCTCCCTGTGGTGGTTCGACCAGCTCGCCGACCTGGCCCCCAACCACGTGCTCAGCACCGAGCTGCCCCCCGGCGCCCCCGCCGACTGGGAGGGCCGCGCCCTGGTCTGCAAGTCCCTGCGGATGGTCCCCGTCGAGTGCGTGGCCCGCGGCTACCTCACCGGCTCGGGGCTGGCCGAGTACGACCGGAGCCGTACCGTCTGCGGCCTCGCCCTGCCCGAGGGCCTGGTCGACGGCTCGGAGCTGCCCGCCCCGATCTTCACCCCGGCCACCAAGGCCGAGGTCGGCGAGCACGACGAGAACGTCTCCTACGAGGAGGTCGCCCGCCAGGTCGGCGCGGACACCGCCGCCCGCCTGCGCCAGGCCACCCTCGCCGTCTACTCCCGGGCCCGGGACGTCGCCCGCGACCGCGGCATCGTGCTGGCCGACACCAAGTTCGAGTTCGGCTTCGACGGCGACGACCTGGTCCTCGCCGACGAGGTGCTCACCCCGGACTCCTCCCGCTTCTGGCCGGCCGACCAGTGGGAGCCGGGACGCGCCCAGCCGTCGTACGACAAGCAGTTCGTCCGGGACTGGCTGACCTCGGCGGAGTCCGGCTGGGACCGGAAGAGCGAGCAGCCCCCGCCCCCGCTGCCCCAGCACGTCGTGGACGCCACCCGCGCCAAGTACATCGAGGCGTACGAGCGTCTGACCGGCCTGAGCTGGTCCTAGACCAGCGCGGACACGAAGAAGCCCCCGGCCGGAACCGGGGGCTTCCTCATATGGAGCGAACGACGAGGTTCGAACTCGCGACCTCAACCTTGGCAAGGTTGCGCTCTACCAACTGAGCTACGTTCGCACTCCGCGCCGTGGATTTCTCCGTGGCGCGACAGCCACTATACCCAACCGCGCTCCCTCGCGAGCCGCACCGCCGCGTGCCGGTTCTCCGCGCCGAGCTTGGTCGCGGCCGACGACAGGTAGTTCCGCACGGTTCCCTCGGCGAGCGCGGCCCGCTCGGCGATCTCCGCCACGGGCGCCCCGTCGGCCGCGTGCTCCAGCACCTCGGCCTCCCGCGCGGTCAGCGGCGAGTCCCCGGCGGAGATCGCGTCGGCCGCCAACTCCGGGTCGACATAGCGGTTTCCGGCGTGCACGGTGCGGATCAGCTCGGCGAGCCGCTGGGCGCTGACCGTCTTGGGCACGAACCCGCGCACCCCCGCCGCGAGCGCCCGCTTCAGATGGCCGGGCCGCCCGTGACTGGTCACGATCAGCACCTTGCAGCCGGGCAGCTCGGTCCGCAGCGATGTGGCGACCTTCACACCGTCCGCGCCGGGCATCTGCAGATCCAGCACGGCGACGTCCGGCGCGTGCGCGCGTGCCATCGCCAGCGCCTCCGGTCCGGTGGCCGCCTCGGCGACCACGACGAGGTCCTCCTCCAGGGACAGCAGGGCGGCGAGCGCTCCCCGGATCAGATGCTCGTCGTCGGCGAGCAGGACCCGTACGGCCGTCGTCACGAGGCGACCTCCAGGCCGTCCCGGGCGGGCGACGGCAGCGGCACCTCGGCCCTGAGCCGGAACAGGCCCTTGCCGGCGGCCCCCGCCTCCAGCGTCCCGCCCACCGCGGAGAGCCGCTCCCGCAGCCCCGCGAGCCCGGAGCCCCCGGTCGCCGGGGCGGGCGCCTGCGCGCCGGCCGAGGGGCCGGCCGCCTCGGCGACCCCGTCGTTCTCCACCGTCAGCACCACATGTCCTTCCGCCATCAGCACCTGTACGGCGACCCTCTTCGCGTCCCCGTGCCGCAGCACGTTCGTGGTCGCCTCCCGCACCACCCAGCCGAGCGCCGACTGCACCTCGGCGGGCAGTCCCGCCGTCTCGTCGCGGACCTCCGCGGCGATGCCCGCCGCCGACAGCACGCCACGGGCGCCGGCCAGTTCCACCTCGAGCGCGGCCTCCCGGTAGCCGCGTACGACGTCGCGCACCTCCCGCTGCGACTCCTGCGCGATGCGCTGCACCTCGATCATCTGCTCCACCGCCTCGGGCCGTCCGCGCCGGGACAGCTGGACGGCCAGTTCGCTCTTGAGGGCGATCACGGCCAGGTTGCGCCCCATCACGTCGTGCAGGTCCCGGCCGAAGCGCAGCCGTTCCTCGGCGACGGCGAGCCGGGCCCGGGTCTCCTTCGCCTCGTCGAGCGTGTAGACCACGTTGAGGAGCCAGACGGAGAGCACGGCGGTGAAGGAGAGGAAGCCCCCGGCCGCCAACAGGACGCAGGCCACGATCAGCGCGGCGAGCCACTCCATGCCCACGAGGTACGACACGACCCCCGCGCCGACCGCGAAACCGCAGACCAGGCCGGTGACCCGGCGCCTTCGGTGGGGCACGCACAGGGTCATGACGCCGATGCCGAAGCCGTGGATGCCCACGAAGACGCCGAGGGCGGCGGCGTCGACGTCCGCGCCGCCCGGGCCGTGCTCCGCGACGGCGACCGCGGGGACCCCGAGGACCGCCGTGACGGTGACGAGCGTCCACAGCTCCCGCACGGGCTGCGCACGGCGTCCGCGCACCCAGTCCAGCGCCCGGGAGGCGGTCACCATGCACACCACGGCATGCGTGACCACCATGAGGGACAGCACCGTCGCCAGCCGCGGCCCGACCTGGCCGTAGGTCGACAGCCCGATGCCGGCGATCTCGCTCAACGCGAAGAAGTGGAACGACCACCGGGTGTACGTCTCCACCTTCTCCGGCGTGTCCTTCCGCCGCCACCATCCGCCTGGCCTGCGCATCTGCCCGCCGTCCCCGCTCGCCCCGCTCGTCAGTGCCGTGGCTCCCAGCGGAACCACCGCCGTACAGCAAACACCGCGACCACGGTCCAGGCCACCGCCGTCATCATGGCACCGAGCGCCTCGTACGCCGACAGGTCGCCGGTCCAGCCGCCGCGCACGAGCGTGACGACGGGCGTGAGCGGCAGCAGCTCGCAGACGGAGGCCAGCCGGTCGGGGAAGAGGTCCAGCGGCACGAACATCCCGGAGCCGAGCATCGAGACGAACGTGAACGGCAGGGGCGTGATCTGGGCGCTCTCCCCGGTGCGGGTGAAGCCGGCGGTGACCGCGGCGAGCGCGGCGCACATCACGAGGCCCAGCAGCAGGCCGACGACGGCGAGGTGGGGTGCGGACGGCACGGACAGGTCCAGCAGCACGGCGCAGCCCACGGCGAGGACCACGCTCTGCACGAGCCCGCTGAGCACCGCCGGGAACGCGGAGCCGCTCAGGATCTCGGCGTCCCGCAGCTCACCGGTGCGCAGCCGCTTGAGGACGAGTTCCTCGCGCCGCACGACGAAGACGCCGACGAGGGCGGAGTAGACGGCGAACAGCAGCGAGAAGCCGATCGCGGCGGGCAGGACCATCGTCCCGGTGGTCAGTCCGGCCTCGGCGAGGTCCATCTCCTGGGACGCCGAGTAGACGCTGAACGGCAGCACCAGCGGCACGAACAGCGCCGCGAAGACGGTGCCCTTGTTCCGTCCCAGCAGGGTCAGTTCGGCACGGGCGAGGGCGGCCATCCGGCTCATCGGTGTGGTGACCGTGCCCTTGGCGGTGCCCGCCGTGCGGGCCGGGGATCCGGTGGCGCTCATGCCGCGTGCTCCTTGTTCGTCGTCGCCTCGTCCGCACCGGCCGAAGCCCGCCCGGCCGAAGCCCGCCCGGCGGCACCGGGGCCGGCGGTCGCTTCCTTCGCGGACGCCTCCTTCGCGATCCCCAGGAACGCCTCCTCCAGGGACGCCGACCGCACGTCCAGGCGGCGCAGTTCCACCCCGGCCTGCGCGGCCCACACCAGCAGTCCGGTGGCGGCGCGCTGGAGATCGCGGGTGCGGAGCCGGACCAGCCGCCCGTCGACCTCGTGGTCGCCGACGCCCAGTTCGTCGAGCGGCGGCAGATCACCCACGAAGTAGCCCTCGGGCAGCTCGAAGGTGATCCGGGAGGGCTGGGCGGCGGTCACCTCGGCCGGGGTCCCGGTGGCGGCGATCCGGCCCTCGTGCATGATCGCGAGCCGGTCGGCGAGGTTCTCGGCCTCCTCCAGGTAGTGCGTGGTCAGCAGCACCGTCGTGCCACCGTCGCGCAGCGCGCTCACCAACTCCCAGGTGTCCCGGCGCCCTTCGGCGTCCAGGCCGGTGCTGGGCTCGTCCAGGAAGAGCACCTCGGGGTCGCCGAGCAGCGCGAGCGCCAGGTCCAGGCGGCGCCGCTGGCCCCCGGACAGCTGTTTCACGCGGACACCGGCCTTCGCCTCCAGCCCGACCAGGGCCAGTACCTCGGCCGGCGGGCGGGCCCCGCTCACACAGCCGGCCCACATCCGCGCCGTCTCCGCCACGGTCAGCTCGGACGGGAAGCCGCCCTCCTGGAGCATGACCCCGGTGCGGGGGCGTACGGCGGCCCGCTCGGTGTACGGGTCGTGCCCGAGGACGCGCACCCGCCCGCCGGCCGGAGCGGCGAGGCCCTCCAGCAGTTCGACCGTGGACGTCTTGCCGGCGCCGTTGGTGCCGAGCAGGGCGAAGATCTCTCCGCGGCGCACCGAGAAGTCGATCCCCCGCACGGCCTCGAACCCGCCCCCGTACACACGTCGCAGGTCGGTGACCTCAATCACGTGTTCGTGTCCGTTCGATTGCATGCCCCCAGCATTCCGGTGTTCCGGACCGGGGAACAGTGCGGGCCGTCATCACCGGCCATGACAAATGTCAGACGGGGCCGGCCCGCGGCGGCATCGGACGGAGACCGCCGGGGCGCACGAAAAGACCCCGGTCCGTGGAGGACCGGGGTCTGATTCCCGAGCGGACGACGAGGCTCGAACTCGCGACCTCAACCTTGGCAAGGTTGCGCTCTACCAACTGAGCTACGTCCGCATTGCCGCCGACCGGCCTTCACCGATCGGTGCGAGCACCAGCCTACCTGATCCAATCGAGTGGTCGGTACGGCGGTGCAGAGCGGGTGACAGGAATTGCACACTGCGCCTTCCCCCTGGAAGGGGGATGTTCTACTACTGAACTACACCCGCATGTTCCGTGAGCTGGGCTTTTCGGCCTCGCCCCTCGGCGTGCTCCAGACTTTAGCTGATCACCCGGGGTGTCGCGCAAGTCGGTTGCCGGGAGGGGCGGCTGAGCGTCCGTCGGTCCCTCCCGGACCGGGACGCGGCTCACTGCGCCGCGGCGAACGCCTCGTACACCTTCTTCGGGATGCGGCCCCGCGCGGGCACGTCCATCTTGTTCGCCTGGGCCCACGCGCGGACCGCCGCCGGGTCGGGGGCGACCTCCGTCTGCCGGTACGCCTTGCCGGACCGCGACCGCTTGCGGCCGGCCGACACGTACGGCTCGAGGGCCTTGCGCAGTTTCCGCGCGTTGGCTTCGTTCAGGTCGATCTCGTACATCCGTCCGTCGACTCCGAAGGCGATCGTCTCCGCCGCTTCCGAGCCGTCGATGTCGTCAAAGAGAGTGACCACGACACGCTGCGCCACGAATATCGGTCCCTTCGTGCGGCATCTCCGCGATGACGTGCCGAGACGCCTCGATGATGCCGACTGTTCGTCTGTAATTGGGCAAAGTATCGGCTAATGACATTTCATTTGTACAGTGCCCGGCATTGCAATGGGAAGACCGACTAAATCTGCCCGCGTGTCCGCGCGCAATAGGAGGTGGGGGTTGATCCGGGATCTTTCCCGAAGCTTTTCGCAGTCACCTCCTTCCGATGCCCGATCGTGACAGGGCTCACGTAGTTTCCTCCAAGGCTACGCGCGTAGAAATTTTGTACGGGTAGTCTGAAGGAACCTGCTCAGCACCACACACCGGGAGTGCCAGTGGCACGCGTCGTAGTCGACGTCATGCTCAAGCCGGAGATCCTCGACCCCCAGGGCCAGGCGGTGCAGCGCGCACTGCCGCGGCTGGGTTTCGAAGGGATCTCGGACGTCCGTCAGGGAAAGCGATTCGAACTGGAAGTGGACGGGCCGGTCGACGACGCCGCCCTCGCCCGCATCCATGATCTTGCGGAATCCTTCCTCGCCAACACCGTGATCGAGGACTTCACCGTCAAGGTCGAGTCCGAGGACGTGGTCGCGGGGGCCGCGAAGTGACCGCTCGTATTGGCGTCGTCACTTTCCCCGGCTCTCTCGACGACCGCGACACCCAGCGCGCGATCCGCGTCGCCGGCGCGGAACCCGTCGCCCTCTGGCACAAGGACAAGGACCTCAAGCAGGTCGACGCCGTGGTGCTCTGCGGCGGTTTCTCCTACGGCGACTATCTGCGGGCCGGTGCCATCGCGCGCTTCTCGCCGGTGATGGACACCGTCATCGACCAGGCCAAGGCCGGGCTCCCGGTCCTCGGTATCTGCAACGGCTTCCAGATCCTCACCGAGGCGCACCTGCTCCCCGGCGGCATGCTGGGCAACGACCACCTGCACTTCATCTGCCGCGACCAGAAGCTGCGGGTGGAGAACGCGGACACCGCCTGGACCGGCGACTACACCGCCGGCCAGGAGATCCACATCCCGCTGAAGAACATGGACGGCCGCTACGTCGCCGACCGGCGGACGCTGGACGAGCTGGAGGGCGAGGGCCGGGTCGCCTTCCGCTACCTGGACGTCAACCCCAACGGTTCGCTCAACGACATCGCCGGCATCACCAACGCCGCCGGCAACGTCGTCGGCCTGATGCCGCACCCCGAGCACGCCGTCGAGCCGCTGATCGGCACCGGCCGCACCGACGGCCTCCCGTTCTTCACCTCGATCCTCAAGAAGCTGGTCAACGCATGAGCCGGACGCCTCTGGACACGGTCGAGCACGCGGCCGCGACCCCCGACGTCGAGCTGCCCTGGGCCGAGCTGGGCCTGAAGAAGGACGAGTACGAGAGGGTCGTGGAGATCCTCGGCCGCCGCCCCACCGGCGCGGAGCTGGCCATGTACTCGGTGATGTGGTCCGAGCACTGCTCGTACAAGAGCAGCAAGGTCCATCTGCGCCAGTTCGGCGAGAAGGCCCCCGAGTCCGACGCGATGCTCGTCGGCATCGGCGAGAACGCCGGTGTCGTCGACGTCGGCCAGGGCTACGCGGTCACCTTCAAGGTCGAGTCGCACAACCACCCCTCGTACGTCGAGCCCTACCAGGGCGCGGCCACGGGCGTCGGCGGCATCGTCCGCGACATCATCGCGATGGGCGCCCGTCCCGTCGCCGTCGTGGACCCCCTGCGCTTCGGCGCCGCCGACCACCCCGACACCAAGCGCGTCCTGCCCGGCGTCGTCGCCGGCATCGGCGGCTACGGCAACTGCCTGGGCCTGCCCAACATCGGCGGCGAGGTCGTCTTCGACGCCTGCTACCAGGGCAACCCGCTGGTCAACGCCGGTGCCATCGGCGTGATGCGGCACGAGGACATCCACCTCGCCAAGGCGTCCGGCGCCGGCAACAAGGTCATCCTCTACGGCGCCCGCACCGGCGGCGACGGCATCGGCGGCGCGTCGATCCTCGCCTCCGAGACCTTCGACGACGCCAAGCCCTCCAAGCGCCCCGCCGTCCAGGTCGGCGACCCCTTCCAGGAGAAGCTCCTCATCGAGTGCACCCTGGAGGCGTTCGCCGAGAAGCTGGTCGTCGGCATCCAGGACCTGGGCGCCGCGGGCCTGTCCTGCGCCACCAGCGAGCTGGCCTCCAACGGCTCCGGCGGCATGCGCGTCACCCTGGACGACGTCCCCCTGCGCGACTCCACGCTCTCGCCGGAGGAAATCCTCATGAGCGAGTCGCAGGAGCGCATGTGCGCGGTGGTCGAGCCCGGCAAGGTCGACCGCTTCCTGGAGATCTGCGAGAAGTGGGACGTCATCGCCACCGTCATCGGTGAGGTGACCGACGGCGACCGCCTGGAGATCTACTGGCACGGCGGCAAGATCGTCGACGTCGACCCGCGCACGGTCGCGCACGAGGGCCCGGTCTACGAGCGCCCTTACGCGCGCCCCGAGTGGCAGGACGCCCTCCAGGCCGACGACGCGAACAAGCTGCCCCGGCCGGAGACGGGCGAGCAGCTCAAGGAGCAGGTCCTGAAGCTGGTCGGGTCCCCGAACCAGGCGTCCAAGCAGTGGATCACCCAGCAGTACGACCACTTCGTGCAGGGCAACACCGTGCTCGCCCAGCCCGAGGACTCGGGCATGATCCGCATCGACGAGGAGTCCGGCCTCGGCGTCGCCATCGCCACCGACGGCAACGGCCGCTACGCCAAGCTCGACCCGTACACGGGCGCGCAGCTGGCCCTGGCGGAGGCCTACCGCAACGTGGCGACGACCGGCGCGAAGCCGCTGGCCGTCTCCGACTGCCTGAACTTCGGCTCGCCGGAGGACCCGGCGGTCATGTGGCAGTTCGCGGAGGCCGTGCGCGGCCTGGCCGACGGCTGTCAGCAGCTCGGCACCCCGGTCACGGGCGGCAACGTCTCGCTCTACAACCAGACCGGCGAGGCCGCCATCCACCCGACCCCGGTGGTCGCGGTCCTCGGCGTCATCGACGACGTGGCCCGCCGCACGCCGGTCGCCTTCCAGGAGGAGGGCCAGCTGCTGTACCTCCTCGGCGACACCCGCGAGGAGTTCGGCGGTTCGGCCTGGTCCCAGGTGATCCACGACCACCTCGGCGGACTGCCCCCGAAGGTCGACCTGGAGCGCGAGCGCCTGCTGGGCGAGATCCTGATCTCCGCTTCTCGCGACGGCATGATCGACTCCGCGCACGACCTGTCCGACGGCGGCCTGGTCCAGGCGGTCGTCGAGTCGGCGCTGCTGGGCGGCAAGGGCGCGCGTCTGGTCGTACCGGACGGGCTGGACGCCTTCACCTTCCTGTTCTCGGAGTCGGCGGGCCGCGCGGTCGTCGCCGTCCCGCGCTCGGAGGAGGTCCGCTTCAACGACATGTGCGGTGCGCGGGGCCTGCCGGCCACCCGCATCGGTGTCGTGGACGGCGACGCGGTCGAGGTCCAGGGCGAGTTCACGCTGCCCCTGACCGAGCTGCGCGAGGCCCACGAGGCGACGATCCCGGGGCTGCTGGCGTAGTCGCAGGTCCCCGAGAGCCCGAGGTCCCGTCCGGTTCCGGGCGGGACCTCGGCGTTCCCGGCGCTTCAGCGCACGTAGCTCTTGAGGATCTCGGTGTCGAGTTCGATGCCGACCGGGTCCGGGAGCACCAACGTCTCGCCGAACTTCGTGACGCGGGCGTCCCGGTAGCCGCCGACCCGCCGGTCGGGGCTGCTGTGCACGGTGACGGTGCCGTTGTCCCGGTCGATCAGCAGGTACAGGGGGATGCCGGCCTGCCCGTACGCCGCCGGCTTCTCGTGCCGGTCCCGTCGGTCGGTGTCCGAGTCGTACGAGGTGACCTCGACGACCATCAGTGCCCCGTCCGGCTCGGCCCACTCGCCGTGTCCCGCGAAGTGGGCCTCGGGCGCGAGCACGGCGTCCGGCCGTGCCCTGCTCTGCCGGTACGCGTCGACCCGCAGGCCTTGTGTGGCGTACAGATCCAAGTCGGGCCGGGCCTGCATACAGCGCTTGGCCAGCCAGGACACGATGGTGTTGTGGTCCCCGTCCGTCACCGGCTTGACCTCGATCCGTCCGTCGATGAACTCCAACGTGACGGTCTCGGGGGCGGCGGAAGCGATCGTTTCGAACTCATCCACCGACATCTGAGACGTGTGCTCGGCCATAACCGTCATGTTGCACCCCCTTCCAGGTGCGGACCAGTGTTTCCGGGGCTGCGGCGTCCCGGACTGCCTTTCGCAGCCAGACACACGTACGGGTGACTCTTGCGCGAGATTACGTAGCTACGTAATCTCGTACGCGTGGAGCGACTGGAACAACGCGTGGCCGACCTCGAACGGCGCCTCGCCGCCCTGGAGGCCGCCGGCCGGCCCGTACCCCGCACCGAGGAGGGTGACCTCTGGGCCCTGGAAGGGCTGAAGGAGCAGCTCACCGAGCTGGGGGCGGAGGCAGGCGGCGTCCTGTTCACCGGCTCGGTACGCCTGCCGTCCGGCGAGCAGTACGCCTGGCAGCACGGCGCGCTCACCGACGGCCTGATGGACGCCGACTGGGCCGAGTCCGCCGACGTGTTCGCCGCGCTCGGGCACCCCGTCCGGCTGCGGCTGCTGCGCGAGATCCTCGGCGGCCGGCGCACCGCCACCGAGCTGGCCGAGCTGGAGGGGATGGGCACGACCGGCCAGATCTACCACCACCTCCGCCAGCTCACCGGCGCCGGCTGGCTGCACACCACCGGCCGGGGCCGCCACGAGGTGCCGGCGGGGCGGGTCGTGCCGCTGCTGGTGGCGCTGTCGCTCGCGCGGAACTGACCGGGACCGTCACGAGCAAGGGGGAACGATGTCCGTACGCAAGATCGCCATGACCGCCTTCCGGGTGCTGCAACTCGCCTTCCTGGCCCTGGTGGCCGCCGATGTCGTCCTCGACCTGACCCATCCGTTCTGGCTGAACTTCCTGCCGCTGGTCCTGGCGTACGTCCTGGTCGCCGTGGTCAACCGCTGGGGCGGCGGCGCACCCGACGCCCCGGGCGTCGCCCGCGAACCCGTCGAGACCGGCCCGCCCGTCACCGGCCGCTGGTCCGCGCTGAACAGCCCCGCCGACCGCACCCCGAGCCACGGCGTCCACGCCTACGGCCAGACCTTCGCCATCGACCTCGTCGCCGAGCCGGAGCCCGGCGCCCGCCCCGGCTTTCGCGCCCTGTGGCCGCTCGCCCGGCGCAACCACCACTTCCCGGCGTTCGGGGCCCCGCTCCTCGCGGTCGCCGACGGCACGGTGGTACGGGCCGACGACGGCCAGCGCGACCACCTGAGCCGCACCTCGCTGCCCGCACTGCTGTACCTGATGCTCGTCGAGGGCTCGGCGCGCGAGCTGGCCGGTGCCCGGCGCATCGTCGGCAACCACCTCGTCCTCGACCTCGGCGGCGGCACGTACGCGATGTACGCCCATGTGCGGCGGGGTTCGTTCGCCGTCCGCGAAGGCGACCGGGTCCGCGCCGGCCAGCTGCTCGCCCGGTGCGGCAACTCGGGCAACTCCACCGAGCCGCACGTCCACTTCCAGCTGATGGACGGTCCCGACCCGGACACCGCCCGGGGCGTCCCCTTCACCTGGCGCGGCGTCGGCGTCCCGCGCAACGGCGAGGTCTTCGACGTGCCGGAACCGGCGGCCACCGCGCCCTCCGGCTCCCCGGCGTCGCCGGTGTCCCGGCCTTCCGGCGCCTAGGCACCTGTTAGTTTCGTCGGCGGTCGCGGCGGCGACGGGGCCGACGGGGGACGGGGACGGGGGAAACGGGTGCGAATACCGGACGGGGTGCGCAGGACGGTCAACGTCGTGCTCTGCCTGGCCGCCGTGGTGGCCGTCGGCTGGAGCGGCCGGGAGATCTGGCTGGTGTGGGACGGCCGCCGGCAGATCGACGCGGCCTGCGCCGGGCTCGTCCCGGCGGGCCGGGTGCTGGCCCTCTCCGAAGCGGGCGGCACCATAACCCACCGCGCCCTGGACGAGGACAGCTTCGACCCGGACACCGGGATCGCGCACGACTGCGAGATCTTCAGCACGGAGGCGGGCGAACGGGCGGGCACCGACACCGGTATCCGCTGGTTCTTCACCGCCCGGATGGGCGTCCTGCCGGCCGACCGGCCCCAGGTCGCCGACTCCCCGCACGAGAACCTGCTCGACCTGCTCGGCGGGACCACCTACCCACCGCAGCCCCTGGGCGGCGGCATCGCCGGCCGGGTGACCGGTTCCTCGGTCACCGTGCAGCTGCCGTGCGAGGAGGGGAAGGCCGGGGACCGGCCCGTGCGGGCCCTGTGGGCGCGGGCCGAACTCAACACGCGCGGCGGAAGCCGGGCGGGCGGTCGGGACCGCGGCATCCTCGCCGAGACGGCCGTGCTCACCGCCAACAACCTCGCCGACCGGCTCGGCTGCGCCGACCGCCTGCCGGACGCTCCGGACGACGTGCCCGCCCCGCCCGCGGGGCCCGTCCCGGCGACGCGGGCCGAGGGCACGTGCGCCTGGTACGGGAAGAGCGGCCTCGCCGACCGGTCGCCGTACCCGGACGAGGTCCTGGAGAGCCGTACGGACGACCGGGTGTGGGACGAGCACTGCGGCCTCGTCCTCGGCTTCGGCCGCGCGGACGCGGTCTACTACGACGAAGCCGACGAAGCCGACGAAGCCGACGAGGACGGCGAGGACGGCGAGCACCGCCGGGTCAGCAGCCCGGACACACCGGGCGAGTGGTTCGTCTCCCTCCACACCTACGCCGGTCCGGTCGCCGAGGACCTCCGTCTCACCGCCACCGACGACGGCGAGCCCGTGGAGCCGGCCACCCCCGGGAAGGCGGGCCGCAGCGCCACGGACCCGGTCTGGTGGGCTTCCTCCGTCTGCGACGGCCGCCCCCAGATCCACACCATGACCCTCGCCCGCGGCTACGCCGAGCTGGTGGAACCCCGGACGGAGGACCTCTTCCGCGCCTACGTCGACGACGTGACCACCCGCCGTGGCTGCACGGACGTCGTCCTCCCCGACCACTCCACGTTCCGCGCCGACCGGGACCAGGCGTAGGGCCTGCTGACCGGACCCCCGGCGGCCCGCGCGGGGTCGCTAGGCTCACCGCCATGCCGCCCGCCAGGAAACGCCCCCGCGCCTACGACCCCGCCCGCACGCGCACCGCCGTACTGGCCCAGTTCGGCAACGTACGGGCCGCCGTCCGCACCCTCACGCCCGAACAGCTCGCCCTGCCGACCCGGCTCGGCGACTGGACCGTGCGGGAGCTGGTCGCGCACGTCGGGATGGCCCTGACGGCCGTGGACCGGCTGCTCGGCGAGCCCGAGCCCGCGCGGCAGGACGGGCGGCTGCTCGACTGGCCGTTCGCGATCGCCGCCGACGCGGACGCCATCGCCGCCACCGCCCGGCGTCTGGCGGCCGAGCACCCCGACCTCGACGCCCACCTCGCCGAGGTCGAGCGGCGCTTCACCGACCGCCTCGACGCCCACCCCGGCACCCGCCTGCTGCCCACCAGCGCCGGCGCCCTCCCGCTGGCCGACTACATCGTCACCCGCACCGTCGAACTGGTCGTCCACACCGACGACCTGAACGCCGCCGTGCCCGGCCTCGACATCCCCTGCGACCGGCAGGCGCTGGCGGCCGCGACCCGGCTGCTGGCCGACGCCCTCGCCGTGAAGGCGCCCGGCGGTTCGACGGAGGTGCGCGTCCCGCCGTACGCCGTGGTGCAGTGCGTCGAGGGGCCCCGGCACACCCGGGGCACCCCGCCCAACGTCGTCGAGACCGACCCGCTGACCTGGGTCCGGCTGGCGGCCGGACGGCTGGCCTGGAAGGACGCCGTGGCCGAGGCGAAGGTGAGCGCGAGCGGCGAACGGGCCGACCTCGGGGGCCTGCTGCCGCTGCTCGGCTGAGCGGGCGGGGGAAAAAGAAAAGGGCGGCAAGGGGGAAGGGAGGGGGGCGGGAGGGGAGGTGCGGAGGAGGGGAACCAGATGCTCCGCACCTCCGTCGAATCGGCATGTACAGGCAGAAGCAGCAGCGAAGCGTTCCCCCGACCGGACACCGGACCGGCCGCGTGAGGCCCCTGGCCCTCGTCGCCGTCGCCGCGCTGGCGCCGCTCGCCGCGGCCTGCGGCACCGAGAAGGCCGACGGCGGCAGCGGCTCCGTCGGCGCCGGTGAACCCGTCACCGGCGTGCCGTGGAGCATCGACTCCGTCACCGTGGACGGCACCACCCACAAGGCGCCCGGCTCCGCCCGGGTCGTGATCCACGAGAGCGGGGAGGCGTCCGGCAGCACCGGGTGCAACACCTTCAGCGCCCGCGCCGAGGTCGACGGCGAACGCGTCCGGCTCAGCGACCCCATGTTCACCGAGAAGGGCTGCGCGGACACGCCCCCGGACTTCGAGAAGTCCCTGGGGCGGACCCTCGCCACCTCGCTCACCGCCAGGACCGAGGGCGACCGCCTCACCCTCACCACCTCCGACGGCGACACCGTCGAACTCAGCAAGCCGAAGGACGCCTCCTTGTACGGCACGGAGTGGACCATCACGCAGGCCGAGGGCAAGGCCCGCGCCCGGCTCACCTTCGACAAGGACGCGAAGACGGTCACGGGCCGCCTCCCCTGCAACCACGTCAACGCGAAGGCCACGGTCGGCGACGGCCACCTCACCCTGGGCACCCCGGCGACGACCCGAATGATGTGCGAAGGCTCACTCATGGACGTCGAGAAGCGGATGCTGGGCTTCTTCGAGGGCCGGGTCAACTACCGCATCGATCATGAAACCCTCACGCTGACCAGCGAAGACGGCGAGACCCTGCGGGCCTACGCCGATCGGTGACCCGCGGGTGAGCCGTTGTCCCCAATTCGGACCAGTGGTCGACCTCGCCTACACTCGGAGGCGTGCCACGTGGTGACGGTCGACTCAATCACGATCTGCTTCCCGGCGAGAAGGGCCCCCAGGACGCTTGCGGCGTCTTCGGTGTCTGGGCCCCGGGCGAAGAGGTCGCAAAGCTCACGTACTTCGGGCTCTACGCCCTCCAGCATCGGGGTCAGGAATCCGCGGGAATCGCGGTCAGCAACGGCTCCCAGATCCTCGTCTTCAAGGACATGGGCCTCGTTTCCCAGGTCTTCGACGAGACCTCGCTCGGTTCGCTCCAGGGTCACATCGCGGTCGGACACGCCCGCTACTCGACCACCGGCGCCTCCGTGTGGGAGAACGCCCAGCCGACGTTCCGTGCCACCGCGCAGGGCTCCATCGCGCTCGGGCACAACGGCAACCTCGTCAACACCGCCCAGCTCGCCGAGCTGGTCGCCGACCTGCCCAAGCAGGACGGCCGCTCCACGCGGGTCGCGGCGACCAACGACACCGACCTGGTCACCGCGCTGCTCGCGGGCCAGGTCGACGAGGACGGCAAGCCGCTGACCATCGAGGAGGCGGCCGGCAAGGTGCTGCCCCAGGTGCGCGGTGCCTTCTCCCTCGTCTTCATGGACGAGCACACCCTCTACGCGGCCCGTGACCCGCAGGGCATCCGCCCGCTGGTCCTCGGCCGCCTGGAGCGCGGCTGGGTGGTCGCCTCCGAGTCCGCCGCCCTCGACATCTGCGGCGCCTCCTACGTCCGCGAGATCGAGCCGGGCGAGTTCGTCGCCATCGACGAGAACGGCCTGCGCACTTCCCGATTCGCGGAAGCGAAGCCCAAGGGCTGTGTCTTCGAGTACGTGTACCTGGCCCGCCCGGACACCGACATCGCCGGCCGGAACGTGTACCTCTCGCGCGTCGAGATGGGCCGCAAGCTGGCAAAGGAAGCCCCCGCCGACGCCGATCTGGTCATAGCGACCCCGGAGTCCGGCACGCCCGCCGCGATCGGGTACGCCGAGGCCTCCGGCATCCCCTTCGGCAACGGCCTGGTGAAGAACGCCTACGTCGGCCGGACCTTCATCCAGCCCTCGCAGACCATCCGCCAGCTCGGCATCCGCCTGAAGCTGAACCCGCTGAAGGAAGTCATCAAGGGCAAGCGGCTGGTCGTCGTCGACGACTCCATCGTCCGCGGCAACACCCAGCGGGCCCTGGTCCGCATGCTCCGCGAGGCCGGCGCCGCCGAGGTCCACATCCGGATCTCCTCCCCGCCGGTGAAGTGGCCCTGCTTCTTCGGCATCGACTTCGCCACCCGCGCCGAGCTCATCGCCAACGGCATGAGCATCGACGAGATCGGCACCTCGCTCGGCGCCGACTCCCTGGCGTACATCTCCATCGACGGCATGATCGAGGCGACCACCATCGCCAAGCCGAACCTGTGCCGCGCCTGCTTCGACGGCGAGTACCCGATGGAGCTCCCCGACCCCGAGCTGCTCGGCAAGCAGCTCCTGGAGACCGAGCTGGCCGCCGGGCCCGCCGCGACGGCCGCCGCCGACGCCATCCGTCGCCCGTAGCGCCGCCCGCACCACCTGCCGTACGACACAAAGGTTCTCATCGTCATGTCTGACACAACTGGTGCCAGCTACGCAGCCGCGGGCGTCGACATCGAGGCGGGCGACCGCGCCGTCGAGCTCATGAAGGAGTGGGTGAAGAAGACGCGCCGCCCCGAGGTCCTCGGCGGCCTCGGCGGCTTCGCCGGCCTCTTCGACGCCTCCGCCCTCAAGAACTACGAGCGTCCCCTGCTCGCCTCCGCCACCGACGGCGTCGGCACCAAGGTCGACATCGCCCGGCAGCTGGGCGTCTACGACACCATCGGCCACGACCTGGTCGCCATGGTCATGGACGACATCGTGGTCTGCGGCGCCGAGCCGCTGTTCATGACCGACTACATCTGCGTCGGCAAGGTCCACCCCGAGCGCGTCGCCGCGATCGTGAAGGGCATCGCCGAGGGCTGCGTGCTGGCCGGGTGCGCCCTGGTCGGCGGCGAGACGGCCGAGCACCCGGGCCTGCTGGGCGCGGACGACTTCGACGTCGCCGGCGCCGGTACGGGCGTCGTGGAGGCCGACCGGCTGCTGGGCCCCGACCGTATCCGCAAGGGTGACGCGGTCGTCGCCATGGCCGCCTCCGGTCTTCACTCGAACGGGTACTCGCTCGTCCGCCACGTCCTGCTGAACGAGGCCGGCCTGTCGCTCGACGCCCACCTGGACGGCCTCGGCCGCACCCTGGGCGAGGAGCTGCTGGAGCCGACCAAGATCTACTCCCTGGACTGCCTGGCCCTCACCCGCACCACCGAGGTCCACGCCTTCAGCCACGTCACCGGCGGCGGCCTCGCGGCCAACCTGGCCCGCGTGATCCCCGACGGCCTGCACGCGACCGTCGACCGCTCCACCTGGACCCCGGGCGCGATCTTCGACCTCGTCGGTACGACGGGCAACGTGGAGCGCCTGGAGCTGGAGAAGACCCTGAACATGGGTGTGGGCATGATCGCGATCGTGCCCGAGGAGTCGACGGACGTGGCGCTGGCGACCCTGGCCGACCGCGGTGTGGACGCCTGGGTGGCCGGTGAGATCACCGACCGTGGCGACCACGGGACCGGCGCCGCCCTCGTCGGCGACTACGCCGCCTGAGCGACCGCGGTACCCGCGGGTAGCACAGAACCCGGTCGGTGACATGAGTCACCGACCGGGCGGGTGTTCAGTGCGAGGTCAAGCGCCGCGACGTTGTTGCGGGGACTGGCCGTCCTCGTCCTCGTCGTCGTCCTCGTAAAGGTCGGCGTACCGTGCGTACACGTCGTCGTCCTGCTCATCGTCTTCGAACCGCTCGCCGTTAGGCGGTTGCGGACTCGACGTCGATGCGCCCAGCTCCTCGGCCAGGCGGGAGAGATCAGTCCCACCGCTGTTGTACTTCAGCTGGCGGGCGACCTTCGTCTGCTTGGCCTTGGCCCGGCCGCGCCCCATGGCTCGACCCCCTCAACGACGGGGCTCGACGGCCCCAGAGTCTTGACACGCGTTCATGGTCCGGAACGGGCTCTCCGTGGAGAGACCGGTCCGTAGGGCTCCCACGGTACCTGAGCCCACGCCCATACGGTACGTCGCCCGCAGGACGTGGACACTTCCGAGACCGTCGAGGCGCCCCGTCCTCGCTGGTCAAAGGCGATTTTAACCACCTTTCGACGGTCGACCCGCCGGGATAAGTGAGAGTTCTCTCCAACCGCCCCCCGGCGGGTACCGCTCAAACCTTCGAAGGCGTCCGCCGAAGACCTCGGCGGCGGCACGGATCACCGCCGGGCGCGTGCCTCCGCCATCCGCTGCTCGGCGATCCGGTCGGCCGCGGCGGCCGGCGGGATACCGTCCTCCTTCGCACGTGCGAATATGGCCAGCGTGGTGTCGTAGATCTTCGCGGCCTTCGCCTTGCACCGGTCGAAGTCGAAGCCGTGCAGCTCGTCGGCGACCTGGATGACCCCGCCGGCGTTCACCACGTAGTCCGGCGCGTAGAGGATGCCGCGGTCGGCGAGGTCCTTCTCCACGCCCGGGTGGGCGAGCTGGTTGTTGGCCGCGCCGCAGACCACCTTGGCGGTCAGCACCGGCACGGTCTCGTCGTTCAGGGCGCCGCCGAGCGCGCACGGGGCGTAGATGTCCAGGTTCTCCACCCGGATCAGCGCGTCCGTGTCGGCGACCGCGACCACCGACGGGTGGCGCTCGGTGAGGGAGCGCACCACGTCCTTGCGCACATCGGTGACGACGACGTGGGCGCCCTCGGCGAGCAGGTGCTCGACCAGGTGGTGGCCGACCTTGCCGACGCCCGCGATGCCGACGGTGCGGTCGCGCAGCGTCGGGTCGCCCCACAGGTGCTGGGCGGCGGCCCGCATGCCCTGGTAGACGCCGAAGGAGGTGAGGACGGAGGAGTCGCCGGCGCCGCCGTTCTCGGGGGAGCGGCCGGTCGTCCAGCGGCACTCGCGGGCCACGACGTCCATGTCGGCGACGTAGGTGCCGACGTCGCAGGCGGTGACGTACCGGCCGCCGAGGGAGGCGACGAACCGGCCGTAGGCGAGCAGCAGCTCCTCGCTCTTGATCTGCTCCGGGTCGCCGATGATCACGGCCTTGCCGCCGCCGTGCTCGAGGCCGGCCATGGCGTTCTTGTACGACATGCCGCGCGCGAGGTTCAGCGCGTCGGCGACCGCTTCCGCCTCGTTCGCGTACGGGTAGAAGCGCGTACCGCCGAGCGCGGGGCCCAGGGCGGTGGAGTGGAGGGCGATGACGGCCTTGAGACCGCTGGCCCGGTCCTGGCAGAGCACGACTTGCTCATGACCCCCCTGGTCCGAGTGGAACAGGGTGTGCAGTACATCAGCAGGTGCGCCGGTTACGTCGGTCACGGTGGTGACTCCTGTGTAGGTGCGGCGGGTGGAGACCTGTCCCCAAGGGGTGGCGGGGACTGTGGCACGAGATTAGAGCCTGTCGGCGTCCCCCCGCCGCACAGTGCTCAGGATCACCTCCGCACGGAGTACGGGCGTGCGACGATTTGCCGAGGTTCCCGCGCGTTTGTGATCGGTTCCGGCAGGTTTTCGGGGCGGTGCGCGGGGGAGGGAGCAGGCGTGCCCAAGGTGTCCTCGGTGATCGTCCCCTACGCGGCGTACCTGCGCGTGTACGAGCCGCTGGCCGCGTTCCCCGACGACGAGCGCGCCCACTGGACCCGTTACGCGCGCCGCACCGACCTGCCCTCCTACCAGGACGAGCTGCGGCGTTCCCTGGCCGACCTGCTGCCCACCCCGCCCGTGGCGGTCCCGGTGCACGAGAGCGCCGACGCCTTCGTGACCGAGGTGGACGGCGTGGTCTGCGTCTGCCCCTGGCGGACCCGGCTGCGCGGCTGGCAGGCCCTGGGCGAGCTGGCCGAGGACTTCCCGGAGCCGGTGCTGGACGCCCTGATCCCCCCGGTCGTCCGCCGCCAGAGCGCGCTCGACTACGAACGGTGGCGGGAGCGCAACCCGGACGCCCGGCCCTGGATCCGCACCGCGACCTGGCAGGTGCCGATCAACTGGTTCGTGCTGGTCTCCGACGGCGAGCGGGAGTACGACCGGGGCGGCGACGGCGAGGGGACCGCAGCGCCGATGCTGCGCTACCGGACGCCGATGGTGCAGGCGCGCCGACGGGTGGCGCGGGGCCTGAGGGCGCTCAAGGAGGCCGTGGACGAGGGGCCGCTCATCGACGGCCTGGTGGACGTGGGGCGCTGGCTGGAGGAGTTCCATCCGCGCTCCCTGGTCGAACTCGACTACGGCGGGCTCGTGCACGCCCTGCCCGCCGGCGAGTTGGAGGACGACCACTCCGCGGCGGACGTGGCCGAGGGGATCGAGGCGCTGCGGCACGGGGACGGGGCCGCGGCGGGGGCGGCGTACGGGCGGCTGGTGGAGCGCTGGCGGGCGGTCCGGGACCGCCGGTCGGCGAACTGACGTTTGACGTACCGCCCGATGTGAGGTTTCGTCTTCCGATCCGACACGCGCCCGGTGTGGGCTGATGTTTCGTCAACAAGGGACGTAGGTCCCGATCCGGGCGTAAGTGTCAAGCGTGACGGACCGCACGTACATCACTCTTGCGCCCGTTCCCCCTCCTCATGCCAAAATAGGACAAGGAGCCCGGGGAGGGCTCGTTCCGTCCCGTTGTGATGCACTGTGGGCGGAATCCTGGGTTTGCACGCTTTGGGGGGTCTGGTGACGCCTGATCGTCCTGTGACTGATCGTCACAGTGGCGTGACTGTCCGCTATGGCATGGTCCATCGGCTTCCGTCGCTGATGAACACCTGGGAGGGCAATTCCATCGGTTTGGCCGACGCGGCTGGACAGATGGTGTAGTTGTAGTGCCGAGGACAAGCCGTTCGTCCTATAACCGACTCGACTCGCGTCCGCCATTTCGGGCAACGCGGGTCAAGGTGCAGAATTTAGAGGAAAGAACCGAGAAGGTTCGGTTCTCCCGAGGAGGCCGCTCATGACCGCTCGCACCCCTGATGCCGAGCCGCTGCTGACCCCGGCTGAGGTCGCCACCATGTTCCGCGTCGACCCGAAGACGGTCACGCGCTGGGCGAAGGCCGGCAAGCTCACGTCGATCCGCACGCTCGGCGGGCATCGCCGCTACCGCGAGGCCGAGGTCCGCGCTCTGCTCGCGGGCATTCCGCAGCAGCGCAGCGAGGCCTGAACAACCGCATAACCGGGCAGAACGGCTGGTCCCCCAACCCGCCGAGCCGCTCGTGATCACAGCTCCACACGGCGCCGTTCCTGCCCCAACAGGGTGCGTCGTCGATCGCGCTGGACTCCGCCGGGTCCAGCGCGATCTTTTTTGTGTGCGGTCCTGTGCCTGGTGAGGGGCCCTGGGCGGCCCTCTGTGCGCGGCCTTGTCGGACTCTGGGGAGGGGTGTCGGAACGGCTGTGCGCAGGCTGGGGGACCCCTGGGGAAGCTGGTGCAATTGCACATATTAAATTGACCAGTTGTAGGGGAGCCGTAAGTGCCACTGTTTCAAAAACTCATGCGGTGACACCCGTCACAGGACGCGGCGCTTGTTGGGCGCGGCACGGGTGCGCTAATGGAGGGTCGCGTTCCAGGAGGCCCTCGATGCAAGGGCGTTGAGGCCGGCGGGGTTCACGCGGGGGACGCGGTCTCCTCCTCGACGTCCTCTTGACGGTCCGCCGGGAACTGCGGGGCGGGTGAGTCCAGCGCCAGTCGCAGCAGCCGGTGGCAGATCGGACAGTGGCGGGTCAGATGACGGTACGACGACGCGGCCGCCAGGTGCGCGCGGAGCAGCGCGCGCGTCTCGTGCCTGACCGATGCCGCCATACGCCACCTCCGGGGCCGTACAGGGACGTTCCCTGTCTTTGGAGTACCGAGCGAATGTGACGCCGTCAAGGCCGCGAGAGAGGCGCTGAGAGCTTTCCGGGGCGCAGGGGACGGAAGAGCGTGGAGGGAGCACGAGAAGAGGCCCGCACCGATCGGTGCGAGCCTCTTTTTCTGCGGTCCTGACGGGATTTGAACCCGCGGCCTCCACCTTGACAGGGTGGCGAGCACTCCAAACTGCTCCACAGGACCAGGTTTCGCGGCGCCCACGCGACAAAGTCGCTCAGGGATTCTGCTGCGTTGCGCTGCGAGAAGAGACTTTACAGGAGGGTGGCCCCCGGGTCGAACTCACCCTCCGTGCACCTCTCGTCACCGGTGGCGGCCTACGGTGCCAGCGCGTCGATCGCCTTCACGATCCGCTTGTCGGAGACGGGGTACGCCGTGCCCAGCGCGTGCGCGAAGTAGCTGACCCGCAGCTCCTCGATCATCCAGCGCACGTCCAGGACCTGCTGCGGAACGGGCCGGCCCTGCGGCATCTGCTCCAGCAGCCAGGCGTACTCGTCCCGCATCTCGTGGACCTTCTCCATCCGGGACGTGTCCCGCTGGACGGCCGTCGGCATCTGCTGCAACCGCCGGTCGGCGGCGACCAGATAGCGCATCAGGTCCGGCAGCCGCCTGATCCCCGCCTCCGTGACGAAGCCCGGCTTCACCAGCGCGTCCAGCTGCCCCCGCACGTCCTGGAGGTTAGCCAGCAGCGCGGGGCTCCGTACGGCCTTCAGACGGCGCTCACAGGCCTGCCAGGCGGCCAGCACCTGCTGCACCTGCCCCACGGCGCGGACGGTCGTGTCGACGATCTCCGCGCGGACCTTGTCGTAGAGCTTGCGGTAGGACTCCTCGTCCCACGCCGGACCGCCGAAGTCGGCGATCAGCTTGTCGGCCGCGGCCATGGCGCAGTCGTCGAACAGCGCCTGGACGGAACCGTGGGGATTGGCGGACAGGTTCAGCTTCTGCTGGTTGGTCAGCTTCTCGGACGCGAACTTCGCCGGGTTGACCGGGATGTTGCGCAAGATCAGCCGGCGTGTGCCCTTCCACATCGCCTGGGCCTGCTCGGCCTCGGTGTCGAAGAGCCGTACGGACACCGTGTCGCCGTCGTCGACCAGCGCCGGATACGCCTTCACCGGCTGGCCCGCCCGGCGCGTCTCGAAGACCCGGGACAGCGTGCCGATCGTCCAGTCCGTCAGACCGGAGCGCTCCAGCGACTCGCCGCCGCTGCGTACGGCGGTGGCCGCCGCGGCCTGCGACAGCGCCTTGCGCGCCTTCGGCCGCAGCCGCAGCCGCAGCGCCTCCAGGTCCTTGTCCTCGGCCAGCTTGCGGCGCCGCTCGTCGACGATCCGGAACGTGATCTTGAGGTGGTCCGGGACCTTGGCCCAGTCGAAGTCCTCCGCCTCGAACGGCACCCCCACCATGCGCTTCAGCTCCCGCGCCATGGTCACCGTCAGTGGTTCCTGCAGCGGCACCGCCCGCTCCAGGAACTTCTGCGCGAAGTTCGGGGCCGGTACGTAGTTGCGGCGGATCGGCTTGGGCAGGGACCGGATCAGCTCCGTGACCACCTGCTCCCTGAGGCCCGGGATCTGCCAGTCGAAGCCCTCGTCCGTGACCTGGTTGAGCACCTGGAGCGGAATGTGGACGGTCACGCCGTCCGCGTCCGCGCCCGGCTCGAACTGGTACGTCACCCGGAACTTCAGCGGCCCCTGGCGCCAGGAGTCCGGATAGTCGTCCTTGGTGACCGCCCCCGCCTTCTCGTTGATGAGCATCTCGCGCTCGAAGTCGAGGAAGTCGGGCTGCTCGTGCCGCTTGTGCTTCCACCACGAGTCGAAGTGGGCGCCCGAGACGACGTGTTCGGGCACCCGCTGGTCGTAGAAGTCGTACAGCGTCTCGTCGTCGACCAGGATGTCCCGGCGCCGGGCGCGGTGCTCCAGCTCCTCGACCTCGGTCAGCAGCTTGCGGTTGTCCGCGAAGAACTTGTGGTGCGTGCGCCAGTCGCCCTCCACCAGGGCGTTGCGGATGAACAGCTCGCGGCTGACCTCCGGGTCGATCCGCCCGTAGTTCACCTTGCGCTGCGCCACGATCGGCACGCCGTACAGCGTGACCTTCTCGTACGCCATCACGGCCGCCTGGTCCTTCTCCCAGTGCGGCTCGCTGTAGGTGCGCTTGAGCAGGTGCCCGGCGAGCGGCTCGACCCACTCGGGCTCGATTTTCGCGTTGACGCGGGCCCAGAGCCGCGAGGTCTCCACCAGCTCGGCGGACATCACGAACCGCGGGGGCTTCTTGAAGAGCGCCGAGCCCGGGAAGATCGCGAACTTGGCGTTCCGCGCGCCCAGGTACTCGTTCTTCGCGCCCTCCTTCACGTCCTTCATGCCGACGTGGGAGAGCAGGCCCGCCAGCAGCGACACATGGACGCGGTCCTCGGGGGCGTCCTCGTCGTTGAGGTGGATGCCCATCTGCTTGGCGACCGTGCGCAGCTGCGTGTAGATGTCCTGCCACTCGCGGATGCGCAGGAAGTTGAGGTACTCCTGCTTGCACATCCGGCGGAAGGACGACGAACCGCGCTCCTTCTGCTGCTCGCGGACGTACCGCCACAAGTTGAGGAAGGCGAGGAAGTCGCTGGTCTCGTCCTTGAAGCGGGCGTGCTGCTGGTCCGCCTGCGCCTGCTTCTCGGCCGGCCGCTCGCGCGGGTCCTGGATGGACAGGGCCGCCGCTATGACCATGACCTCGCGGACACAGCCGTTCTTGTCGGCCTCCAGCACCATCCGGGCCAGCCTCGGGTCCACGGGCAGCTGCGCCAGCTTGCGCCCGGTCTCCGTGAGCCGCTTGCGTACGTCCTTCTGCGCGGGGTCGAGCGCGCCCAGCTCCTGGAGGAGCTGCACACCGTCACGGATGTTGCGGTGGTCCGGCGGGTCGATGAAGGGGAACTTCTCGATGTCGCCGAGGCCGGCCGCGGTCATCTGCAGGATGACGGAGGCGAGGTTGGTGCGGAGGATCTCCGCGTCCGTGAACTCCGGGCGGGCGTGGAAGTCGTCCTCGCTGTACAGCCGGATGCAGATGCCGTCGGAGGTTCGTCCGCAGCGGCCCTTGCGCTGGTTGGCGCTGGCCTGCGAGATCGGCTCGATCGGCAGCCGCTGCACCTTGGTGCGGTGGCTGTACCGGGAGATCCGGGCGAAGCCGGGGTCGATGACGTACTTGATGCCCGGCACGGTCAGCGAGGTCTCGGCGACGTTGGTCGCCAGAACGATCCTGCGGCCGGTGTGCTGCTGGAAGACGCGGTGCTGCTCGGCGTGCGAGAGCCGCGCGTACAGGGGCAGCACCTCGGTGAATCTGTACTTCTTCTTCTCCAGCGCGTCGGCCGTGTCCCGGATCTCCCGCTCGCCGGAGAGGAAGACGAGGATGTCGCCCTTGCCCTCCGCCATCAGCTCCTCGACGGCATCGGTGATCGCGGTGATCTGGTCCCGGTCGGCGTCGTCGCCGTCCTCCTCCAGTAGCGGCCGGTACCGCACCTCCACGGGGTAGGTCCGCCCGCTGACCTCGATGATCGGGGCGTCGCCGAAGTGCCGGGAGAAGCGCTCGGGGTCGATGGTCGCCGAGGTGATGACGACCTTGAGGTCCGGGCGCTTGGGCAGGAGCTGCGCCAGGTACCCGAGCAGGAAGTCGATGTTGAGGGACCGCTCGTGCGCCTCGTCGATGATGATCGTGTCGTAGGCGCGCAGCTCGCGATCGGTCTGGATCTCGGCGAGCAGGATGCCGTCCGTCATCAGCTTGATGAAGGTGGCGTCCGGGTTCACCTGATCGGTGAACCGCACCTTCCAGCCCACGGCCTCACCCAGCGGGGTGTCCAGCTCGTCCGCGACCCGCTCGGCGACGGTGCGAGCGGCGATCCGCCGGGGCTGGGTGTGCCCGATCATGCCGCGCACGCCGCGTCCCAGCTCCACGCAGATCTTCGGGATCTGCGTGGTCTTCCCGGACCCGGTCTCGCCGGCGACGATGACGACCTGATGATCACGGATGGCGGCCGCGATCTCGTCCTTCTTCTGGCTGACGGGCAGCTGCTCGGGGTAGGTGACGGCGGGCACGCGCGCCCGGCGCTCACCGATGCGCTGCTCGGCCTTGGCCACCTCCGCCTCGATCTCGGCGAGAACGGCGGCCCGGGCCTCCGGCTTACGGATCTTCCGTGCACCCTCCAGCCTCCGACCGAGCCGATGCGCGTCGCGCAGCGACAGCTCGGTCAGCCGGGGGGCGAGAGTGCCGAGAGTGGGGGCGGGATGCGTAGACATACGGGTTCCAGGATCTCATCACACGGAAAAACCTGGCGAACGCTTTTGTCCGCCGGACGCAACGCCGGGCGCGGGCCGGTACGGGCAGGGCTCGGGCCGGACACGGCAGACCGGACACAACAAGGCCCCGATCCGAAGATCGGGGCCTTTGCTGTGGCTGGGGCCGGGGTCGAACCGGCGACCTATCGCTTTTCAGGCGATCGCTCGTACCAACTGAGCTACCCAGCCGCGAGGTTTCACGTGAAACCTCAGCGGTCCTGACGGGATTTGAACCCGCGGCCTCCACCTTGACAGGGTGGCGAGCACTCCAAACTGCTCCACAGGACCAAGCTTCGTACGACAGTGTCGCACATGTACTGCGTGCCCCCAACGGGATTCGAACCCGTGCTACCGCCTTGAAAGGGCGGCGTCCTAGGCCGCTAGACGATGAGGGCTATCGGCCCGCCTGGGCGCTTCGCAGCGCGTCGGGGACGTGAGAAGCATATGGGATGGCGGGAGCTATCGCCAAAACGGTTTACGGAGAGGCCGGGGAAGGGGCCGCGGGCGTGCGGCTCCTCCCGGTGGGCGAGGGCCCGGTTCCGGTCGGGGACGGGGTCGCTCCGGGCTGGTTCTCCTTGGGGAGGTGGCGGCTGACCTCGGCCGTCGTCAGCCCCAGACCGCCGAGCTTGATCTCGTCCCAGGCCTGGAGGCGCCGGCTGTCGCGGTCGAAGTAGAGGATCGACGCCTGGATGGGGTCGGGGTACTCGCCCTCGACCGCGCGCAGGCCGCTGCCGCCGGTGGAGCCCTCGATGCGCAACCGGGTGCCGTACTTCATGACCTCCATGTCCTCGCGGTGCAGGTGGCCGGCGAGCACCAGCGGCACCTCGCCGTCGACCTCCCGGGCGGCCGACGGCTCGTGGGCGACGGCGACGTCGACGGGGGTGCCGGCCGCGTGCTGGTCGCGCAGGGCGGAGGCGAGGCGGGCACCGGCCAGTTCCTGGGACGCCTCGGCGCCGTCCGACTGGGAGCGGTCGGGGGTGTACTGCGGGTCGCCGATGCCGGCGAAGCGCAGGCCGGCGACGGTCCGGGCGCGGCCGTCGTCCAGCACGTGCACGTTCTTCAGGCCCTCGAGGTACTTCTGGGTGACGCGGGAGTCGTGGTTGCCGCGGACCCAGACGTAGGGGGCGTCGAGGTCCTCGATGGGGTCCAGGAAGCCGTTCTCGGCGGCCGTGCCGTGGTCCATGGTGTCGCCGGAGTCGACGATCACATCGACCTTGTACTGCTCCACCAGCGAGGCGATGATCTTCCAGCTCGCCGGGTTCAGATGGATGTCGGAGACGTGCAGGACGCGGATCGTGGTCGGGTCGGGCTGGTAGGCGGGGAGCGTCGAGGTGACGTCGTAGAGCTTGGTCACGTTCGTCACCAGGCGGGCCAGTTCCTTCTGGTAGACGTCGAACTCGGTGACGATGCTGCGCGCGTCGCCGACCAGGGAGGGCGCGGAGGAGAGCAGGCCGGAGAACCTGGGCTCCAGGACCGAGTCGGGGTTCCAGGTCGCGTAGGCGGTGCCGCCGGAGGCGACCAGGAGGGTGAGGGCGAGCCCGCCGGCGGCCAGGGCGCGCCGGGGGCGGCGGTAGACGACGAGGCCGAGGGCGGTGGCGCCGCTGACGACGGCGACGCAGGAGCGGACGGCGAGGTCGAGCGTGCCGTGCTCGACGTCCTGGGCGACCTCGTCCTGGAGGCCGGAGAGGCGCTCGGGGTGGTCGACCAGGGCCTGGGCGCGGTCGGGGTCGAGCTGGTCGACGTTGACGTCGAGACGGACGGGGGCGACGTGGCTGTCGAGTTGCAGGGCGCCCAACGGTGAGACGTTGATCTTCGTGCCGCCGCTGATGGAGGGGCGCAGCGTCATCGTGGTGTTCATGGGGCCGACGGGTACGCGGACGTCGCCCACGACCAGCAGGCCCAGCCAGGCGCCCAGCAGGACGACGGCGACGAGGCCGACGGCACGGGTCCAGGGGCGGGACCGCGGGGTGAGCCCGGGCGTCGCGGCCGCCCGGCGGCGGGCGCGGTGGCGGCGGACGAGGGCGCGCGGCGCGTTGCGGATGCTGTTCATCACCTCGGCCAGGACGTGCGGGACTGCGGCGGAGACGCGAGCCATTGGTCCCGTATGCCCAAGGCCCGGCGCGGGTATGCGGGCGGGCGCCGCGGCGCGGGGCACCGGCGGCGCCCGGCGTGCGGCTTCGGGGTGGCCCGTGTCGTACCTCACGGTCGTACCCGACAATGGGCCTGTGCTGGAGATGACGCGCGAGGAGTTCGAGGAACTGGTCGCCGAGGCGCTGGACCGGATTCCGCCGGAGCTGACGCGGCTGATGGACAACGTCGCGGTGTTCGTCGAGGACGAGCCGCCGGCCGACGATCCCGAGCTGCTCGGGCTGTACGAGGGGACGCCGCTGACGGAGCGCGGGGAGTGGTACGCGGGCGTGCTGCCGGACCGGATCACCATCTACCGGGGGCCGACCCTGCGGTTCTGCGAGACGCGGGACGACGTCGTCGCGGAGACCGAGGTCACCGTGGTGCACGAGATCGCGCACCACTTCGGGATCGACGACGCGCGGCTGCACGCGCTCGGGTACGGGTGAGCGGGTCCGTGGGGGCGTGACGCGTCCGGGTACGGGGAGCGCATCCGTGCGGGTGTGACGCGTCCGGGTACGGGGGGTGCCCCCGTGCCGGTGTGACGCGCTCGGGTCAAGTCCGACTCGCCGGACGCGTGTCCTCTTGTGGGTGAGGGGAGTTGGGCACGGCGACTCCTTGACCCCCGGAGGTGGCCGCCCGTGCGCCCCTTGTACGTACCCGTTCGTCTGGCCGCCACCGCCGTGGCCGTCGTCGCCGCCGCCGGCTGCATGAGCGTCGGCGACGACGCGTCCGGCGGGGGCGCCACGCCGTCGCACTCCGCCGGTGAGCGTGGCGGTGCGGCCCCGGACGGCGCTTCCGCGGTGGGCGGCAACGCCGGGTACGGCGCGGCCGCGGCCGACGAGGGGCGCGGGCGCGGCAAGGACAAGACGGGCGGGGGCAAGGGCAAGGGCAAGGGCGGGGACGACGAGGGCCGGGGCGACCGCGAGGACGGCGCGGGTCCGGACGCGTCGCCGTCCGTCGGGCCGCCCGCCGGCGCGACCCGGACGCCGCCGGCGCAGGGCGGGGGCGGCGAACCCGCGCCGACCCGGACACCGCCCCCGCAGCAGCCGACGCGGACGGCCGAGCCGGAGCCGACGCCGACCGAGGAGCCACCCCCCACGCCGACGCCGGAGCCGACGACCGCGGAGCCCTCCTCGTCGGCGCACGAGCCCCCGGGCACACAACTGGCCTGGCGGGAGCCGGCGCCGACGGCCGGGGCGCCGGTGTAGGCGATCACCGGACAATGGCGCTGAGCTGGGCATGTGCCGGCCGTGCGTCGCTCGGTTTGCCTTCCGGGGTGTGGGGTGCGTATGGTGGTAGATCGTTTGATCCCATTTGCCCGGCGCCACCGCAGAGCGCGCCGTGTGGCGCGTACTCTCCTTTGCCGTGGTGGACCGCATCGAGGCGGTCGTATTGCGAATCGCGATTCACGGAGTTGACGGGCGCGTGCCGACGAGAGACTCCGGAAGGTTTCGCATTCGCATGTCCATCATCAGTACTGATCACGTCGTCGTGCCCGAGAACGCCGACATCCCCGAGGCCGTCGAGAACGCCGGGACCGAGGCCGTCGAGGCCGCTCCCGAGACGACCTTCGCCGACCTGGGCCTGCCCGAGGGCATCGTGCGCAAGCTCGCGCAGAACGGCGTGACCACCCCCTTCCCGATCCAGGCCGCGACCATCCCGGACGCCCTGGCCGGCAAGGACATCCTCGGCCGGGGTCGCACCGGCTCCGGCAAGACCCTCTCCTTCGGTCTGCCGACCCTGGCGCAGCTGGCCGGCGGCCGCACCGAGAAGCACAAGCCCCGCGCCGTCATCCTCACCCCGACCCGCGAGCTGGCCATGCAGGTGGCCGACGCGCTCCAGCCGTACGGCGACGTCGTCGGCCTGCGGATGAAGGTCGTCTGCGGCGGCACCTCGATGGGCAACCAGATCTACGCCCTGGAGAAGGGCGTCGACATCCTGGTCGCCACCCCGGGCCGGCTGCGCGACATCATCAACCGCGGCGCCTGCTCCCTGGAGAACGTGGAGATCGCGGTCCTCGACGAGGCCGACCAGATGTCCGACCTGGGCTTCCTGCCCGAGGTCACCGAGCTGCTCGACCAGGTCCCGGCGGGCGGTCAGCGGATGCTGTTCTCCGCGACCATGGAGAACGAGATCAAGACCCTGGTCGACCGGTACCTGAAGGACCCGGCCCTCCACGAGGTCGACGCCGCCCAGGGCGCCGTGACGACCATGTCGCACCACATCCTGGTCGTGAAGCCCAAGGACAAGGCGCCGGTCACCGCGGCCATCGCCTCCCGCAAGGGCCGCACCATCATCTTCGTCCGCACCCAGCTGGGCGCCGACCGCGTCGCCGACCAGCTGCGCGAGTCCGGCGTGAAGGCGGACGCCCTGCACGGCGGCATGACCCAGGGCGCGCGCACCCGCACGCTGGCCGACTTCAAGGACGGTTACGTCAACGTCCTGGTCGCCACCGACGTCGCCGCCCGCGGCATCCACGTCGACGGCATCGACCTGGTCCTGAACGTGGACCCGGCCGGCGACCACAAGGACTACCTGCACCGCGCCGGCCGTACGGCGCGCGCGGGCCGCACCGGCACCGTCGTCTCCCTCTCCCTGCCGCACCAGCGCCGTCAGATCTTCCGGCTGATGGAGGACGCGGGCGTCGACGCCACGCGCCACATCATCCAGGGCGGCGCGGCCTTCGACCCGGAGGTCGCCGAGATCACCGGCGCCCGGTCGATGACCGAGGTCCAGGCCGAGTCCGCGGGCAACGCGGCCCAGCAGGCCGAGCGCGAGGTCGCCCAGCTCACCAAGGAGCTGGAGCGGGCCCAGCGCCGCGCCGGCGAGCTGCGTGAGGAGGCGGACCGACTGGTCGCCAGGGTCGCGCGCGAGCGGGGCGAGGACCCCGAGGCGGTGCTGGCCGAGGTCGCCGCCGCCGCGACCGAGGCTCAGGCCGAGGTCGTGGTGCCCGAGCAGCCCGGCGCCCGGGACGTGGAGAAGGCCGAGCGGAGCGGCGGCCGGGACCGTTCCTTCGACCGCCGTGACGACCGCAACGAGCGCCGTGACGACCGTGGCGGCCGTTCCTTCGAGCGCCGTGACGACCGTGGCGGTTTCCGCCGCGATGACCGTCGTGACGACCGCGGTGACCGTGGCGGCTTCCGCCGTGACGACCGCAACGACCGTCGTGACGACCGTGGCGGCCGTTCGTTCGAGCGCCGTGACGACCGCGGTGGCTTCCGTCGGGACGACCGTCGTGACGACCGCGGTGGCCGTTCGTTCGAGCGCCGTGACGACCGTGGCGGCCGTTCGTTCGAGCGCCGTGACGACCGCGGTGGCTTCCGCCGCGATGACCGTCGTGACGACCGCGGTGACCGTGGCGGCTTCCGCCGTGACGACCGCAACGACCGCCGTGACGACCGTGGCGGCCGTTCCTTCGAGCGCCGCGACGACCGTGGCGGCCGCTCCTTCGAGCGTCGTGACGACCGCGGTGGCCACCGCGGCAGCGACCGTCCGTTCAACCGTGACCGCCAGGGCGACCGTCCCGGCTTCCGCTCCGGCGGTCACGACCGCCCGTACGGTCGCCGCGACGACCACCGTGGCTCGTCCTTCGGTCGTCGTGACGACAAGCCGCGCTGGAAGCGCAACGGCTGATCCTCCGGCCGACGCCGAGCGGTAGTACCGAGCGCCGTGGCCCCCACCCTCACCGGGTGGGGGCCACGGCGCTTCCGTCTGCCCGTGCGTCGCACCGATTTCCGGCCACAGAGTGACGCATGTCACGTCGACTCTCTGGGAATTGCTGGGGGCATGACAGATGACGCCAAGGCGAGCGGGCTCTCGGACGAGGAACGGCTGGCCCAGCTCGGCTACACCCAGGTTCTGGCCCGCCGCATGTCGGCGTTCTCCAACTACGCGGTCTCCTTCACCATCATCTCGGTGCTCTCGGGCTGCCTGACCCTCTATCTCTTCGGCATGAACACGGGCGGTCCCGCCGTCATCACCTGGGGCTGGGTCGCCGTGGGCCTGATGACCCTCTTCGTCGGCCTGGCGATGGCCGAGATCTGCTCGGCGTACCCGACCTCGGCGGGCCTGTACTTCTGGGCCCACCGCCTGGCACCGGCCCGGACGGCCGCCGCCTGGGCCTGGTTCACGGGCTGGTTCAACGTGCTGGGCCAGGTCGCGGTCACCGCCGGCATCGACTTCGGCGCCGCGTCCTTCCTCGGCGCCTACCTGAACCTCCAGTTCGGCTTCGAGGTCACCCCGGGCCGCACGATCCTGCTCTTCGCGGCCATCCTGGTCCTGCACGGCTTGCTGAACACCTTCGGCGTCCGCATCGTCGGCCTCCTCAACAGCATCAGCGTCTGGTGGCACGTGGTCGGCGTCGCGGTGATCGTCGGCGCGCTGACCTTCGCGCCGGACCACCACCAGTCGGCGTCCTTCGTCTTCGGCGAGTTCGTCAACAACACCGGCTGGGGCAGCGGCGTCTACGTGGTCCTCATCGGGCTCCTGATGGCCCAGTACACCTTCACCGGCTACGACGCGTCCGCCCACATGACCGAGGAGACGCACGACGCGTCCACGGCCGGCCCCCAGGGAATCGTCCGCTCCATCTGGACCTCCTGGATCGCCGGCTTCGTCCTCCTCCTCGGTTTCACCTTCGCCATCCAGTCCTACGAGGGCGCCCTGACGTCGCCCACCGGCGCGCCGCCCGCGCAGATCCTGCTCGACGCGCTCGGCGCCACCGCCGGCAAGCTGCTCCTCCTCGTCGTCATCGGAGCCCAGCTGTTCTGCGGGATGGCGTCGGTGACGGCCAACAGCCGCATGATCTACGCCTTCTCCCGCGACGGCGCGCTGCCCTTCTCGCACGTCTGGCACACCGTGAACCCGCGCACCCGCACCCCGGTCGCCGCCGTCTGGCTGGCCGCACTCGGCGCACTCGCCCTGGGCCTGCCCTACCTGATCAACGTCACCGCGTACGCGGCGGTGACCTCGATCGCCGTCATCGGCCTCTACATCGCCTACGTCATCCCGACCCTGCTGCGGGTGCGCAAGGGGGCCGCCTTCGAGCGGGGACCGTGGCACCTGGGCCGCTGGTCGCAGCCGGTGGGCGTGATCGCGGTCAGCTGGGTCTGCGTCATCACGGTCCTGTTCATACTGCCGCAGGTCTCCCCGGTCACCCCGGAGACCTTCAACTACGCCCCCGTCGCCGTCCTCGTCGTCCTCGGCTTCGCGGCGACCTGGTGGCTGGCCTCGGCCCGCCACTGGTTCCTCAACCCCGACCACGAACGCACCCGGGCCCGCGCGGCGGCCCGCGCGAACGCCCCCGAGCCGGTGGACCCGTAGCACCGCCGGCCGACGCGTCCACGACGCGGCCGTGACCCGGATACCCGATCGGCGTCCCGGCCGCGTCGGGCTATGCTCGGTGTGGCAACATCACGCAACACCGCGCAACACCCCCTGGGCCCTTAGCTCAATTGGCAGAGCAGTGGACTTTTAATCCATTGGTTGTGGGTTCGAGTCCCACAGGGCCTACCCGTGCGGACGGGACCGTCGGACGGCGGTCCCGTCGTCGTTTCCGGGGGCGCGCCGACCTGCCGCCCGCCCGCCTCAGCGGAGTTCGCCCATGCCCCTGCCGTACGTCCTCCTCTCCGCCGCCGTCTCCCTCGACGGGTACCTGGACGACACCGGCCCCGAACGGCTCCTGCTCTCCTCCCCGGCCGACTTCGACCGCGTCGACGAGGTGCGCGCGTCCGTCGACGCGATCCTCGTCGGTGCCGGCACGATCCGCGCCGACAACCCGCGGCTGCTGGTGAACTCCGCCGAGCGGCGGGCCGCCCGGGTCGCGGCGGGGCGGACGGAGTACCCCCTCAAGGTCACCGTCAGCGCCACCGGCGAGCTGGACCCGGCGGCACGGTTCTGGCACACGGGCGGGGACAAGGTGCTGCTCACCACGGACGAGGGCGCCCGGCGGGCCCGGACCCTCGGTCTCGCCGCCGACGTCGTGCCGCTCGGAGCGGCGTTCGACTGGCGCGCGGCGCTGGAGCACCTGCACGACCGGCGGGGCGTGCGGCGGCTGATGGTCGAGGGCGGGGGGACCGTGCACACCCAGCTGCTGCGCCGGGGACTCGCCGACGAACTGCAGCTCGTCCTCGCGCCGCTGCTCGTGGGCGACCCGGACGCGCCCCGGCTGTTCGGGCCCGGCGGGTACCAGAGCGGCCGGCTCAGGCTGGTGGAGTCGCGGCGCATCGAGGACGTCGTACTGGCGCGGTACCTGCCGACGGCGCCCGGCACCGGCGACCGGGTGGCCGCCGCCGACCGGCACTGGCTGGCGCTCGCCTGCGAGCTGGCCGAGCTGTGCCCGCCCTCGCGGACCGCCTTCAGCGTGGGGGCGGTCGTGGTCGCCGCCGACGGGACGGAGCTGGCGCGCGGGTACTCCCGGGAGGGCGGCGACCCCGCCGTGCACGCGGAGGAGGCCGCGCTCGCCAAGATCACCCCGGACGACCCCCGGCTCGCCGGGGCCACCGTGTACTCCAGCCTGGAGCCGTGCGCCCGCCGCGCCTCCCGGCCGGTCCCGTGCGCCCGGCTGATCCTCGACGCGGGGGCGCGCCGCGTGGTCACGGCCTGGCGCGAGCCGGACACCTTCGTGCCGGGGGCGAACGGCAGCGGAGTGCTCGCCGCGGGGGGTGCCGTCGTCGTCGTACTGCCGGAGTACGAGGAGCGGGCGAAGGCGCCGAACCGCCATCTGGAGGGGTAGGCGCATACGCGTGTGCGCCGGACCCCCGGGATGACGTACACTGGAGACACAACGACGCGGGGTGGAGCAGCTCGGTAGCTCGCTGGGCTCATAACCCAGAGGTCGCAGGTTCAAATCCTGTCCCCGCTACTGAAGGCCGAAGGCCGGAATCCGAAAGGGTTCCGGCCTTCGGTGCGTCCGCGTCCCCTCCCGTGTCCTCACCTCCGTGCGTTCACCCGTTCGGTCCGCACGGCTCGCCGCCCCCGAGCGCCCCGGGAAACCTGGAGCACGGGACGACAGGCGGCGTGGACGTGCGGGGTGGCGGGAGACGAGTGGTGCGGCCAGGTGACGTGGACGGCGAGGGAGCGCACGCCAGGGCCGGCGGCCGGCTCCCCGGCGATCCCGTGCCCGACCCCGGCCTGGGCGACGCCTCGGAGGTCCCGCCGGCCGCGGCCGGACGGCGCCGCCGGAACCGGTACGGGCGCGTCCTGGTGCGCCTGCTGCCGGCGCTGCTGATCGTCATCGCCGTCCTGTACGACAGCTTCACCCCCCGGTACTTCACCGCCGGTCCCCTCTACACGGCGGCGCCACTGGTCGCCGCGGCCGTCTACTCCCGGCGTGGGACGGTCCTCACCGGGATCACCGTGGTCGCCGTCGTCGTCGGACTCCAGCTGCGCAAGGAGGTCATCCACTACGTCGACTCCCTCACGGAGCTGATCACCATCGCGACGGTGGCCGTGCTCGCCGTCTTCGTCAACGCCTTCGTCCGCCGCGCCGGCGAGCAGCTCGTCTCCGTCCGCGAGATCGCCGAGGCCGCCCAGCGGGCGGTGCTGCCCGAACCCGCCGAGCGGATCGGCGGGTTCGAGATCGCCGCCTGCTACGAGGCCGCGCAGGCCGACGCGTTCATCGGCGGCGACCTCTACGCGGTGCAGGACAGCCCGCGCGGGGTCCGGCTCGTCGTCGGTGACGTGCGGGGCAAGGGCATGGGCGCGGTGGCCGCCGTCGCCGTCGTGATCGGCGCGTTCCGGGAGGCCGCCGAGCAGGAGGCGACGCTGGAGGCGGTGGCGCAGCGCCTGGAGCGGGCGCTGGCCCGTGAGGGCACCCGGCGCGACGGCCTGGACGCCTTCGAGGGCTTCACCACCGCCGTGCTCGCCGAACTCCCGCACGGCGACGGGGTGGTGCGCATCCTCAACCGGGGACATCCGCCGCCCCTTCTGCTGTACGCCGACGGCACCCTGCACCCGCTGCCCGCCCGGGAGTCCGCGCTGCCGCTCGGGATGGGGGAACTGGGCGTGTGGCCCGACCGGGCGGAGCAGGCGCCGTTCCCCGCCGGGGCGACGCTGCTGCTCTACACCGACGGGCTGTCGGAAGCCCGGGACGCCGAGGGCGAGTTCTACGATCCGCACGAGCGGCTGGCCGGCCACGTGTTCCGGCATCCGGCGGACCTGCTCGACGCGCTCGCCGAGGACGTGCGCCGGCATTCCGGCGGCGGCATGGCCGACGACATGGCGCTGCTCGCCGTACGGCGCCCCTGATCACGCCCGGTGACGGAGCAAGCGCCCTCCGCATAACAACTGACACACCGTCAGGTGGGGCGGATGCGGAAAGTGATGCTGAAGGTCGGTCAACTCGCCCGGTTTTCACCGTGCGTGAGGCGTGTGTCCGCCCGGATTTCGTTAATGATCAAGCGGAACGGCTTGGAATCCGAGCCCCGCGTCTATTAACGTTCGATAACGCAGCGCGGTCGTCCCAGCCGTCACAGAAGGCGGCTCCGTGCGCACGCGCCGAATCCCGTAAGGGAACCGGGGAACCACCACTTGGGGTGAATCGGGCGTGACCCGCCGTGTCTCCACGGCTGATCACGCGCGTAGGAGACCTTCCTGCTCCGAACCCGTCAGCTAACCCGGTAGGCGAAAGGAAGGAAAGGAGTACGCCCACGTGGCGTCCAACCGGCCTGCCCCCGAGGCCCCGTTCGTGCCCAGCCGGCACGACACCGACACCTTCGGCTACGACGTCCACCGCGCCGAAGAGGGCCCCTGGGAGGAGTGGAACCCCACCGCGGAGTCCATCCGCCCCGTGCGCGGCCGGCACCGCGTCGCCAAGCAGCGCGGCGGACTCGCCCGCAGCTCCACCGTCCTCGGCGTCGGTGTCATAGCCGCCGTCGGCGCGGGCGGGATGGCCAGCGCGCAGACCGGCAAGCCGCCGGTGTCGATCTCCATGCCGGACCTGCCCAACGTCGGCTCGCTCATCTCCGACGAGGAGCCCGAGCCCGAGGGGTCCGCCACCCCGCTCAGCGGCATCGCCGCGGCCTCCGCCGGCACCGGGCAGGAGAGCGGCGCCGACGCCGGCGAGTCGCTGCGCGCCCGCATCATGGCGCAGGCCGAGCAGCAGCAGGCCCAGGTCGAGAGCAAGGCCGCCGCCCAGGCGCAGGCCGCCGCCGAGAAGGCCGCCGCGGAAGCGGCCGCCAAGGCGGAGAAGGAGGCCAAGGCCAAGGCCGCCGCCGCCAAGAAGAAGGCGGAGGAGGAGGCCGCGAAGAAGGCCGAGGCCGAGCGTCTCGCGAAGCTGGCCAAGCAGTTCACGCTGCCGACCTCCTCGTACACGATCTCCTCGACCTTCGGCCAGGCAGGCCCCTACTGGGCCTCCGGCCACCACACCGGCCTCGACTTCGCCGCCCCCACGGGCACGCTGCTCAAGGCGGTGCACAGCGGCACCATCACGTCGGCCGGCTACGAGGGCTCCTACGGCTACAAGACCGTGCTCACCCTCGACGACGGCACCGAGATCTGGTACGCCCACCAGTCCTCCATCAACGTCAGCGTCGGCCAGAAGGTCACCACCGGCGACGTCATCGGCCGCGTCGGCGCCACCGGCAACGTCACCGGCGCCCACCTCCACATGGAGGTCCACACGGCCGGCGGCGGCAGCCTCGACCCGTTGGCATGGCTGCAGAGCAAGGGCCTCACCCCCTGAGCCACGCCGCACACGCCGATCGCCCCTCCTGATCCCCGGCGGTCCTGACGGCGACCCCCCGACGTCAGGGCTGCCGGTTTACGGGAACTTTGCCCCGCTTACGGAATCGCGGGGTCCGCCGGGCTCGTTGACGCGGTACATGACTTCTCTGCGCAAGCTCGGCTCCTCCGACCTGGAGGTCTTCCCCCTCGCCCTCGGCGGCAACGTCTTCGGATGGACCGCGGACCAGGACACCTCCTTCGCCGTCCTGGACGCCTACACGGCGGCGGGCGGCAACTTCATCGACACCGCCGACTCCTACTCCGCCTGGGTCGACGGCAACAGCGGCGGCGAGTCCGAGACCGTCCTCGGCAAGTGGCTCGCGGCCCGCGGCAACCGGGATGACGTCGTCCTCGCCACCAAGGTCAGCCAGCACCCCGAGTACCCCGGGCTGAGCGCCGCGAACATCAAGGCCGCCGCCGACGCCTCGCTGCGCCGCCTGGGCACCGACCACATCGACCTCTACTACACCCACTTCGACAAGCCCGAGGTGCCGGTCGAGGAGATCGTCGGCGCGCTCGACGAGCTGGTGCGGGCGGGCAAGGTCCGGCACATCGCCGCCTCCAACATCTCCGCCGAGCGGCTCGCCGCCTCCCTGGACTTCTCCGACCGTGAGGGCCTCGCCCGGTACGTGGCGATCCAGCCGCACTACAACCTGGTCTCGCGGGACACCTACGAGGGCGGGCTGCGCGACCTCGCCGAGCGGGCCGGGCTGGCCGCCGTGCCCTACTACGCCCTCGCGGCCGGCTTCCTCACCGGCAAGTACCGGCCCGGTGCCACCGTCGACAGCCCGCGCGCGGGCGGTGCCGCCCGGCACCTGGAGACCGAGCGGGGCCGCCGGGTCCTCGCCGCCCTGGACGAGATCGCCGGGGCCCACGACGCCCCCGTCGCCACGGTCGCCCTGGCCTGGCTGGCCGCTCAGCCGACGGTGGCCGCGCCGATCGCGTCCGCGCGCACGGTGGAGCAGCTGCCGGCGCTGCTCGGGGTGGCGGAACTGACCCTGTCGGAGGACGAGGTCCGGCGGCTGACGCAGGCCTCGGCCTGAGGACCCGCCGTCGGCCCCCGGCGGGCCGGGGCCGGTGAGGTCACGGCCGGCGGGGCAGCGGCTGGCGGTGGGCCGGGTGAGCCGACGGGTACGCGGGCCGGTTACGGACGTGAGCGGGGAAGGGCGCCGGTACCCAGGCCGGGGTGAACGCCGGGGCCGCGGGAGCCGGGTGGCCGTGGCCGTACCCGCCGTACGGGGCCACGGGTGCGAATCCGCCCGGCCGGGCCGCGTACCCGTATCCGGCGTACGCGGCCGCCGCGTACCCGTACCCGTATCCGTACCCGGCGTGGGAGCCGGGCGTCCCGTACCCCGGCCAGGGGGTGACGGGCGGTGGTGCCGTCGCCCGTGCGGCGTGGTCCAGCGCCGGGCGGGCCACGTCGCGGCGGTGCCACAGCGCGTCCAGCAACTCCCGCTCCCGTACGGCGAAGTCGGGGCCCGCCCGGCCCTTGCGACCCCGCTGCCGCAGGAACGCCAGTGAGGTCGCGTACGCCTCGTACTGCGCCACCGCCCGCGCCGCCTGCTTCCCGGCGTGCCGGCGGGCGTACTGCCGGGCGAGGCGGCGGGCGTGCATCGAGGCGAGCGTGTGCGGCTCCGCCGGTGCCAGCCAGCCGGCCATGACGTAGGCGGGAAGCTCCTCGCGCACGGTGCGCAGTTCGCGCTGCCGCGTCCAGATCACCAGCCAGGTCAGCAGGCCGAAGCAGGGCACCATGAACGCGCCGTACACGGCGAGGAAGCCGTACTCGCCGAACGCGGCCGAACCGTTCCACAGCGCGTGCATGCCCATCGCGAGCAGCAGGCCGGCCAGCGGGAGCAGGGCGCGCCGCAGGTGGTGCCGGCCGGTGGACAGCGCGGCGATGCCGAAGCCGATGCCGGTGAGCACGGTGAAGAGCGGGTGGGCGAAGGGTGACATGACGACGCGGACGAAGAAGGTCGCCGCGGTCACGGAGGCGAAGCCGCTGTCCCCGGTGAGCTGGTCGGTGCCGAAAGCGTTGCCCAGGTAGAGGATGTTCTCGGTGAAGGCGAAGCCGGTGGCGGTGACGCCCGCCGTGACGACGCCGTCGACGATGCCGGTGAAGTCCCGCCGGCGGAAGAGGAAGACCAGGAGGACGGCGGCGGCCTTCGCGGACTCCTCGACGACCGGCGCTATCACCGTGGCGCCCAGGGTGTCCGCGCCGGCCGGGTCGGCGGTGGCCGTGGCTATCCAGCGCGTCGCGAAGCTGTTGGCGATGATCGCTATCAGGGCGGCGGCGCAGGCGCCCCAGGCGAAGCAGAAGACCAGGTTCCGCCAGGGGCCCGGCTCCACCCGGTCGAGCCAGCGGAACGCGGCTATGAGCAGCGGCACGGGCAGCACCGCGAGGCCGAGTCCCACCAGGAAGCCCTGGGTGCCGGTCTGTTCGCGCACCAGGGCCAGGATCACCAGGCCGGAGATGGCCAGCAGCGTGGTCAGGGCCCCGTAACGCACCCAGCCGCGCTGCCACCAGTGCGGACGCGGTGGATTCGTCGGATACGGGGGACAGGTGGCCACGGCATGGACCCTAACCGGTGGGGGGCTGCTCCTGATGACGATCGCCGTGCTGTACGCGGCGGAAGAGCAAGTCGTTCACCACATGACCCTTGTCCAGTCCCTGGCCCTCGAAACGGGTCAGCGGGCGGTGGGCCGGGCGCGGCGCGAATCCGCCGCCGGGCACGGTGTTCTCGAAGTCGGGGTGCGCGGTGAGCACCTCGAGCATCTGCTCGGCGTACGGCTCCCAGTCGGTGGCGCAGTGCAGGACGGCCCCCGGAGCGAGCCGGGTCGCGGCCAGGGTGAGGAACTCCGGCTGGATGAGGCGGCGCTTGTGGTGCCGCTTCTTGGGCCAGGGGTCGGGGAAGTAGACGCGCAGTCCGGCGAGGGAGTCGGGGGCGAGCATCTCCCGCAGGAGGATGATCGCGTCGCCGTTGCCCACCCGGATGTTGGACAGCCCGTTCCGCTCCGCGAGACCGAGCAGGTTGCCCTGGCCGGGGGTGTGGACGTCCACGGCGAGGATGTTGGTCTCCGGGTCGGCGGCGGCCATCTGGGCGGTGGCCTCGCCCATGCCGAAGCCGATCTCCAGGACGACGGGGCGGCCGTTGCCGAACAGCTCGCCGAGGTCGATGACCCGCTGCCCGTCGATGTCCAGTCCCCACAGCGGCCACAACCGCTGCAGGGCGTCCGCCTGCCCGGTGGTCACCCGGCTCCGGCGGGGCTGGAAACTCCGGATCCGCCGCTCGAAGTGCGAGCCGGCGGGATCGGCCTTCGGGCCGTCGGGGAACCGGGGCTCGCCCTTGGCGCGGGCGTGCCTCAGGGAGTCACCGGGGTCACCGGGATGCGGGGCTGGCTGGGGAGCGTCGGAGGCGCTGCGGAAATCAGACACAGTGCTCCCGATTTTACGGCCGCACGGTCTCCTCCAGCATGGCCAGGGCCCGCCGGCCCACCTCCCGGCCGATGGGGAGGGAGGCCGTCGCGGCGGGCGACGGGGCGTTCAGGACGTGCACCGTGTGGGCGGCCTCGCGGATCAGGAAGTCGTCCACCAGCGTCCCGTCCGCCAGCACCGCCTGCGCCCGCACCCCGGCGGGCGCCGCCACCAGGTCGTCCTCCGTCACCGCGGGCAGCAGCCGGCGCACGGCCGTGGTGAACGCGGCCTTGGACAGCGATCGCCGCAGCTCGCCCGCCCCGTACCTCCAGTGCCGCCGCGCGATCCGCCACGAACCCGGCCAGGCCAGCGTCCCGCCCAGCTCGCGGGGCCGCACCACGCCCCAGCCGTACCCCTCCCGGGCGAGGGCCGGCACCGCGTTGGGCCCGATGTGCACGCCCCCGTCGATCCCCCGGGTCAGATGCACCCCGAGGAAGGGGAACGCCGGGTCCGGCACCGGGTACACCAGGCCCCGGACCAGCTCCGGTCGCGCCAGCTCGTAGTACTCGCCCCGGAAGGGGACGATCCGCATGCCGGGGTCGTCGCCGGTGAGGCGGGCGATCTCGTCGCAGTGCAGCCCGGCGCAGTTGACCATGACGCGGGCGCGGAGCACGTCCCCGGAGCGGGTGCGGACGGCGACCCCGAGGCCGGGGCGGCGGTCGACGTGCCGCACCTCGGCGCCGTAGCGGATCTCCGCGCCGGAGGCGTGCGCCAGCTGCCGGGCCACGGCCACGTAGTCGCAGACGCCGGTGGTGCCGACGTGGATGGCGGCCAGGCCCCTGACCTCCGGCTCGTGCTCCGGGATCTGGGCGGCGCCCAGCTCGCGCACCGGTATGCCGTTCTCCCGGGCGCGCTGGACCAGGGCGTGCAGGCGGGGCAGCTCGGCCCGCTCGGTGGCGACGATCAGCTTGCCGGTGACGGCGTGGGGGATGCCGTACTCGGCGCAGAACTTCACCATCTCCGCCGCGCCCCGCACCGCGTACCGCGCCTTGAGGGAGCCCGGCCGGTAGTAGACGCCGCTGTGGATGACGCCGCTGTTGCGGCCGGTCTGGTGACGGGCCGGACCCGGCTCCTTCTCCAGCACCGTCACCCTGGTGCCCGGAGCGGCGCGCGTGATCGCGTACGCCGTCGACAGGCCGACGATCCCGCCGCCCACCACCAGCACGTCGCAGTCGTGTCCGGCGCCGCGCGCGCTCGCGGTCCTCACCTGTGCCATCTCCCGGCCCACCTCCCGGTTCCGATAGTGCACTGCGCCACTGACAATGCCTTCAAACCCGGGAGCGGCGTCTCGGAACGCGGTCGCTCACGCCGTGGTCATCAGCAGCGGTCGGGCGCGCTCGCGCAGCTCGGCCACGCGCGGCTCGTCGCCGTACGGCTCCAGGCGGTGCAGGAGGTCCCTGACGTACTCGGTGGTGCGGGCCGAGGAGATGCGGCCGGCGACCTCCACCGCCCGCACGCCCTGCTCGCAGGCCGCGTCCAGGTTGCCGGACTCCAGCTCGGCCACCGCCGAGACGACGAGCCTGAGGCCGTGCGAGCGGACGAACTCCTCCGTCGGCTTCGACAGGGCCTGCTCGGTGAAGCGGCGGACCTGGCGCGGGGCCTTCAGGTCGCGGTAGCACTCGGCCGCGTCGGCGGCGAACCGGTCGTAGGAGTAGAAACCCAGCCACGTCGGGTCGCTGTCGCCGGGACGGGCGCGCTCCAGCCAGCTCTCGGCGGCCTTCAGGGCGGCGCCCGCCGCCGGGGCGTCGCCCGCGCGCGCGTGCGCGCGCGCCTCGACCAGGCGGAAGAAGCTCATGGTGCGGGCCGTGGCCAGTCCGCGGTTGCGTTCGAGTGCGGCCTGGGCGAGGTCGACGCCCTCGTCGCCGAAGCCGCGGTAGGTCGCCTGGAGCGACATGGAGGCGAGCACATAGCCGCCGAGCGGCACGTCGGCCGCGGCGCGGGCCAGGCGCAGCGCCTGGATGTAGTACCGCTGGGCCGCCTCCTGCTGGCCGGTGTCGAAGGCCATCCAGCCCGCCAGGCGCGTCAGTTCGGCCGAGGCGCCGAACAGGGCGCGGCCCACCTCGTCGGAGTAGGAGCCGAGGAGCAGGGGCGCCGCCTCGACGCGTAAGCACTCGGGGACCATCGACGAACGCCAGTCGCCGCCCCCGTACTTGGAGTCCCAGCGCCGCGCGTCCTCGGCGGCCTCCCGCAGTTTCTGCACATCGCTGTGGCCGACTTTGAGCGGTGCGCCGGAGCCCTCGGCCGGGCTCGCCTCGCGCGCCACCGAGCTGTCGGCCGGGGTTATCAGCCATCGGGAGGCGGGCGTCGCGTACGCGCTCACGGCGAACGAGCCGGCCAGGGACTGCCAGATGCCGCCGCCGGCCCGGCGTCCGGCGAGGTCGAGCCGGTACAGCTCGGTGGCGGACCGGACCGCCTGGCCGACGTCCCGGGGGAAGGCGAGGCCCACCTCGGGGGCGGGGTCCGCGTCAGCCAGGCCGATCTCGTGCAGCGGCACCGGGCGGCCGAGCTTCTGGCCGATGGCCGCGGCGATGAGGTGCGGAGCCGCACCCTGCGGCACCATGCCCTTCGACACCCAGCGCGCCACCGACGTCTTGTCGTAGCGGAGCGTCAGACCGCGCTGAGCACCTAGGTCGTTGACCCGCCGGGCGAGGCCGGCGTTGCTGATTCCCGCGAGGGCGAGAACGGCGCCGAGTTTTTCGTTCGGCCCGCGTTGCTCCCTGGACATGCGCCACCCCTCGACACAGACGGCTGCCGCGCTGGCATAACCACGCGGCATTCGTAAACCCAGCGTAGTTCGCCGCATCCCATGCGTTAAGAGGCATTGTTCCGGATGGCGGGATTGTGGTCCGTACTCAAGTGCGGTGTCTGTACTGTCCGTTGCCGCGTGCTCCCGGTGTGTGGCCGTGCGCCCGGCCGTGCGCTCTTCTCCGGCCACACCGGGAGCGGTTCCATGGGCGGTGCGTGGGTCGGCCCGCTGTACTGGATCCAGTGGGCTGGGGGAACACCGCCGCCTACATCCCCGCGGGCGGCGGACCGGTCCGGGGGGTGTGCCTCGCCTCCCGGGCCGCGCGCCGCGGGTCGGTGCGCAAAGCCTGTACGGAGCGTGTTCGAGCGTGTTCTCGTAACGTCGAATTGGCTGAAAATCGTCCCCGGTGTTTCCGGGTGCCGACGCCCTCACCATGGGAGTTGAGGGCGCGTTGGGTGGCCAAGGGGCGCGTTGCGGGGGCGCATTCGCGTCGACTTCACGCCTGCCGGGCAGGCAGTCGGCCTTCGCGGGTGAACACCCGCGGGGGCGCATTCATGGGAGCACATGCGGCTCCGCCGCTGCTCCGCGGCGCGCCCTTCATGGCAGCATGGGACCAGTTCGTACGGTGCACTGGTTGTCCCCAGCCTGTGGAGGCGTCGATGCGGTGGTTGGTGGGGTGGAGCAGCGCCGCCGTGGGGGCAGCCGGGATCGCCGGCGCGGCCGGCGCGGCCGGCTCCGCCGGCGCCACCGGGTACGACGGCGAGACCGTGCAGCCGGTCGGATCCCAGCTGTTGTGGGGCGATCCCGACCCCCTGTGGGCGGTCGGCGACTGGCGCCCCGACGAGGTGCGCGTCGTCACGGCGGACCCCCAGACCCGGATCGCGGTCCTCGGCATCTGCGGTGCGAGCGACGAGCAGTTGCGGGTAGGGCTGTTCGCGGCGCGCGGGGGCGCGTTGCGGCATCTGACGGCGTGGCCGGGGAGTTACACGGCCGTCGTCCAGGTCGGTCGGCGGATCACCGTCTGCGGTGACCTCGCGGGCGCCCGGCCGGTCTTCCACGCCCCGTGGGCGGGCGGCACCGCGTACGCGACGGCGGCGCTGCCGCTGGCCGACCTCGTCGAGGCCAACCTCGACTTCGGGCACCTGGCCGCGCTGCTGGCCGCGCCCGACGTGCCCGCCGCGCTGGACGACTCCACCCCGTACGACGGCGTGAAGCGCGTACCGCCCGGGCACGCCCTGATCCTGCGCGCCGGGTCGCGCGAGGTCGCCGGGTACGAGCCGGTGGCCTCGCTCGCCGTGGCCGCGCCCGCCGCCGACCCGGACCGTGCGGTGGACGCCGTGCGGGACGCCCTGGTGGAGGCGGTGCGCACCCGTCTCGCCGCGCCCCGACACGTCCCCGGCGACGGCATCGATCCCGGCCCGGTCCCGGGCATGGGGCCCGCGGAACGGCGTGCCGCGCGCGGGATGCCGGTGCCGGGGATCGGCGCCGACCTGTCCGGCGGACCGGCCTCGGGGACGCTGGCGCTGCTGGCCGCCGGGCTGCCCGGGATGCCCGGGACCGTGCTGGGGCACGGCACCGGCGCGGGGGAGCGGCTGCTGGCCGTCACCTTCAACGACCTCGCGGTGGGCGGACAGGAGGCCGAGGTGGCGCGGGCCGGGGCGCTCGCGGCCAACCCGCGGCTGCACCACGTCGTCGTCACCGGCGGCGAGGAGACGCTGCCGTACGGCGTGCTCGACGGGCCGCTGACCGACGAACCCGGCTCCTCCCTGGTCGCCGCGGCCCGGCACCGGGCGCGGCTCGCCGCGGGCAGCGCGGACCACTTCACGGGGTACGGGGCGCGGCAGGTGCTGGACGCGCACCCGGCGCGCCTCGCCGACCTGCTCATGGACCGCAAGCGGCGCCATCTCGTACGGCCGGTCGCCGCGATGGCCAAGGCGGACGGTTCGGTGCTGGTCCCCGCGCGCGTGTACGCCGCGGCGCGCCGGCTGGCCCGGACGCCGTACCGGACCGGTCTCGAGGTGCTCTCCGAGCGGCTGCTGCGGCGTCGCTTCGACGAGCCCGGCGACGGGGCCACCGACGCGTCGCTGGCCGTGCTGACCTGGGCGGGGCCCGGGCCGGCCGCGCGGTGGCTGACGGGAGAGGCACTGGCTGAAGTATCGGTTCGCCTGCAGACGTCCTCGCAGCGGTCCGGGGTGGGGCCGGGGCAGCGGCCGGGTGACTTCCGCGCCCGGGCGGCGCTGGCGCGGCTGGCGGCGGACGTGCGGGTGCTGGAGCAGGCGGCCGAGATCCGCTTCCAGCGGCTGCACACGCCGTTCCTCGACAACCAGGTGGTCCGCGCGTGCCGGGCCCTGCCGGAGGCGCTGCGGGTGCAGCCGGGGGCGCGGGCGTCGATCCTGCGGACGGTGCTGGAGGGCGCCGGGGTCAGCGAACTGCCCGGCGGGTGGGGGGCGCCGACGCAGGCGGTGGCCGCGTCGGCGGCGCGGGCGGGGCTGCGGGTCGCGGCGGACTCCCTGATGAGCCTGTTCGACACGCCGCTGCTCGCGGAGGCGGGGCTGGTGGAGGCGCGGGTCGTGCGCAAGGCGGTGCGGTCGGCCGCGGCGGGTGAGGCGCTGCCGTTGGACGGGCTGGCCGATCTGGTCTCGCTGGAGCTGTGGCTCCGTCGTCTGCTCGCCCGCCGCGGGACCTGTTGGACGGGGACGCCGGCCCGGCAGCGGGCGGTGCCGGCGGGTATCGCGCCGCAGCGGGGGGCGTTGGGTGGGGCGGGGGCCGTGGTGCGGCGGGGGTGACGGGGCCTCCGGCGGGTTCGTGGGGGGCCTGCGGTGGTCTGTGCGGTGCGTGGTGCGGGTGCGTGGGTGCGTGCGGGTGTGTGGGTGGGGTGCCTGCGGCGGCCTGTGCGGGTTCGTGGTGGGGTGCCTGCGGCGCCGCTGCGGGTTCGGTGGGGGTGCGCGTAGCGCGTGCGGTGGGTGGTGGTGCGGGGCCGCGTCGGGGGGTGTCCGTCCTCGGAACGGCGCGGAATCGGTGGGCTACGGGGGTGATCGGCGCGGACGCGCCAACCGCTGCGGGCGGACACCCCCCGACACGTCCCCTTCCCGCCGTACGCGGCTACCCGTCCGCGGTGCTACGCGCAGGTGAACCGTGACTCCGCCCAGTCGGCGAGGGCGATGTCGTCGAGGTGGTTGTGGGGTTCCACGACCAGCGACACGCTGTCGCGTCCCGTGAGGTCGACGTGGACGGGCACGGCCGGGTCCCCGCCCTTGACCATGTCGGACTTCCACAGCAGGTCGCCGTCGGCGTACACGGAGAAGTAGACCTTGCCGAGCTTCAGGGTCACGTCGTCGATGCCGGCCAGCGCGTCGTAGGACGAGCAGGAGCGGTTCAGGTCGATGACGGCGGTGGAGCGGCCGTGCACCGTGACGCCGTGCGCGTACTGCTCACCGCCGATCGAGAGCGCCGAGCGCTGCCATACCCAGGTGCTGTCGGACAGCCGCATCTCGGGGCCGGTGCCGTCGCCGGTGACGTCGTACGCCAGCTCGCTCCACTGGTAGACGGCCGGGGCGGGCGGTGGGGTCGGTGTCGGCGTCGGTGTCGGGCTGGGAGTCGGCGTGGGGGTGGGGGTCGGCGTGGGGGTCGGTTCCGGTGTCGGGGTGGGGGTCGGTGTGGGGGACTTGGGCTCGGGGGTGGGGGTCGGGGGTGGCTCGGGAGCGGCCACGGGTGGGCGTGGGCGCGGTGGAGGTGCAGGGGTGGGGGTGTCCGGGGCCGGCTGGGCCACCGGGGAGGAGGCGGGCGGGGCCGCCTTCGGGGGCTGTTCGGCCGGGGTGTCGTCGCCGACCAGGGCGAAGACCAGCGCCGCCGCGGCGGCCACCGCCACCACACCGGCCGCTATGCCGGCCTTCACCGGTGCGCCCAGCCCCTCGGAGGCGGCGGTACCGCCCCCCGCTCCCGAACCCGACGCGGCCGCCGCGCCCGCGGCACCCGCGCCCGCGCCGCCGGCGATGAGCCCCGCTGCCTTGGCGTACCCGGCGGCGCCGAACCAGCCGATGACGGCGACGGGCACCACGGCCGGGATGCCGCTCGCGACTTCCTGAATCTGACTGGCCGCCAGCCGGCACCGGGCGCACTCCTCGAGGTGCTTGCGCAGCCCTCGTTCGGCCCGGATGCGCAGACGGCCGCGCGCGTAGGTGCCGAGCTGGTCGGCATAGCGGGCGCACTCCTCGTCGGAGGCGAGCGTCTCGCTCACGTGGGCCTGGAGGTACGCCTGCTTCAGGCCCTCCCGGGCGCGGCTGGCGAGCACCCGGGTGCCGTTGGCGTCCAGCCCGAAGAGCACGGCCACCTCGCTCGGCGACTCGTCCTCGACCTCGGTGTGCCACAGCACGGCCTGCCACCGCTCCGGCAGCGACCGGAAGGCCCGCATGGCCATGGACCGCTCGGCGTCGTGCATCGCCCGGACGTCGGCGCCCAGCTCCAGCGTGTCGTCGTCCGGCACCTTGGCGGTCTGCGCGGCCTGCGCGGCGAACACCGCGAAGTCGTCGACCAGCTGCTCCCGCCCGGCCGACCGGGTCCAGCCGGCGGCGACCCGGCGGACGGCGGTGAGCAGGTAGGCGCGTACGGCGTGCTCCGGGCCCGAGCCGCCGCGCACCGCCTGGAGCATGCGGGCGAAGACCTCGGCCGTGAGGTCGTCCGCGGTGTGGGCGTCGCGGCAGCAGGTACGCGCGTACCGGCGCACCGCGTCCGCGTGGCGCCGGTACAGCTCCTCGTAGGCCGAGTCGTCGCCCGAGCGCATCCGCCCGATCAGCTCCGCGTCGGACTCCGGCAGCTCACGCGGTGGAGGAAGGATTCCCCCGTCGTCCGCGTCGAGCCGTGGCGGCAGGGCGCTGTCCTCGTGCAGCCCGCGCTGTAGGGGGACGGCGCCCTCGGCGGGGACGGCGCGGTCGCCGGGGCCGCCCTGGCCCGGCACCTGCGGTGGATCACCGCGGCCCGTGCCGTCCTCGCCGAGTGATCCGTCCCGCTCGTCAACGCTCATCGCGGATAGCCCCCGCCACCTGCCCGGCCAGTCTCGAACACCGGGTCAGCGTGCCACAGGGGCTTTTGGTGAGGACAGCAGCGTGCGCACCATCACTCGTCTGTGCGGACTTCCCGGCTCCCGGCAATAACGCTCAGCCGTTCGGGGAAGGAGAAGGCGTCGCCCCGAGCCGAGCGGGTCACGCGGAAAGCCCGCGCGCACCGCCCGACCGCCCGCAGGCCCCCTCACGTGGCCGGGCGGGACCGCAGTCCTTCCAGCAGGATGTCCAGCAGCCGGGCCGAGGCCGCCGCCTGATGCGCCGCGTCCGGCAGCGAGGGCGCCGCCGTCGCGATCACCAGCAGCACGTCCGACACCGAGACGTCCGGCCGCAGCTCACCCGCCGCCCGTGCCCGCTCGACGAGCCGGCCCACGACCTCCAGCAGCGCCGCGACGCCGTCGTCGTCCGTCACGGACACCGGCGCGCCGACGGACCCGGCGCCCGCGGGACCGGTGGCCTCGGACACCAGCCGCAGCTCGCCGACGCCCGGCTGGACCCGCTGCTGCGGCACCCTCGCTTCGCCCGCGACCGTCTCGCCCCCCACGGCCTCGTCGTCACCGCCGTCGGACACCCCGACGCGCAGCACCTGCGGCGGCAGCAGCCGGCCGGCGCCCGAGGCCACCGACGTCCGCAGGAAGCGCGACAGCGCCGACCACGGCTCGTCCTCCTGACCGAGCGCGGCCCTGGCCTGATCGGTGAGCCGGGCCGTCTCCTCCTCGGCTATTCGCCGCACCAGCACGTCCTTGCTGGGGAAGCGCCGGTACACGGTGCCGACACCGACCCGCGCGCGCCGGGCCACGTCCTCCATCGGCGCGCCGTACCCCAGCTCGCCGAAGACCTCGCGCGCCGCGCGCAGCACGTGCTCCAGATTGCGCTGGGCGTCCACGCGCAGCGGCGCGGTCCGCGCTCCGTCCCCGCGTGCGCCGCCCGGTGCCGCGCTCATCGCGCCACCGGGCGCGACGGTGGACGCGGACGACCAATGAGAGCCCTGAACATGCATAGACAATCCCCCGGTAATGACGTCTCCCCCCGGAGACTCTCCCCGCCATCGAAAGCCGGAGTGCGCGGAACAGACCCGGTCCCGGTCCGTCTGTCGCGGACCCGGTGAGCACATCCCCCTACGCTCCGTGGGGAAGAACATAGTTGAGAGGGGGTCAATTCAGAAGGGGCAGGTTCCGCACGCTGCGCCCCTCGATCGGAGTACGGATCGTATACGCCCGGAATGTGCCGCCCTCCGGCTCCGCCGCCACCCCCACTGACCTGCGGGTCCACCCCGCGCCGCGGCGCCCGGGCGCACCGCCCGCCGCCGCCCTCCGCGGTCACACAAATCGCCGAGCCTGTGGACAAACGCAAGCGGCGGGTGCGTCATGGGATGGTGAAGGAACGTGCGCGCATTCTCGTTGTCGGCGGCGGCTACGTCGGGATGTACACGGCCCTGCGCCTCCAGCGGAACCTCAGAGGCGAACTGCGGCGCGGCGACGCGGAGATCACCGTCGTCACCCCCGACCCCTACATGACGTACCAGCCGTTCCTCCCGGAAGCCGCGGCCGGCTCCATCTCCCCGCGGCACGTCGTCGTGCCGCTGCGCCGCGTCCTCGACCAGTGCGACGTCGTCATCGGCGAGGTCCGCTCCATCGACCATGCGGCGCGCACCGCCACCGTCACCACCCTCGCCACCGAGGAGGGCGCGGGCGCCCGCGGACTGACGTACGACGAACTCGTCCTCGCGCCCGGCTCGGTCTCGCGCACCCTGCCCGTCCCCGGCCTCGCCGACCACGGCGTCGGCTTCAAGACCGTCGAGGAGGCCATCGGCCTGCGCAACCACGTCCTCGAACAGATGGACATCGCCTCCTCCACCCGCGATCCCGCCCTGCGCGACGCCGCCCTCACCTTCGTCTTCGTCGGCGGCGGCTACGCGGGCGTCGAGGCGCTCGGCGAGCTGGAGGACATGGCCCGCTACGCCGCGCGGTACTACCACAACGTCACTCCCGACGACATGAAGTGGATCCTCGTCGAGGCATCCGGGCGCATCCTCCCCGAGGTCGGCGAGGAACTGGGCCGCTACACGGTCACCGAGCTGCGCCGCCGCAACATCGACGTACGCCTGCACACCCGCCTGGAGTCCTGCGCGGACCGCGTCGCCGTCCTCAGCGACGGCTCCCGTTTCCCCACCCGTACGGTCGTGTGGACGGCCGGGGTCAAACCCCACCCGGTCCTCGCCGCCACCGACCTGCCCCGCACCGAGCGCGGACGGCTCAGGTGCACCGCCCAGCTGTCCGTCGACGGCGTCCCGCACGCGTGGGCCGCGGGGGACGCCGCCGCCGTCCCCGACGTCACCGCCGCCGCGCCCGGCGCGGAGTGCGCCCCCAACGCCCAGCACGCCGTCCGCCAGGCCAGGGTCCTCGGCGACAACGTCACCCACGCCCTGCGCGGCGAGCCCCTGGAGACGTACGAGCACAAGTACGCCGGTTCCGTCGCCTCCCTCGGCTTCCACAAGGGCGTCGCCCACGTCTACGGGCGCCGGCTGAAGGGCTACCCCGCCTGGTTCATGCACCGCGCCTACCACCTCAGCCGCGTCCCCACCGTCAACCGCAAGGCGCGCGTGCTGGCCGAATGGGCCCTCGCCGGACTCTTCAAGCGGGAGATCGTCTCGCTGGGCTCACTCGAACATCCGCGAGCGGAGTTCGAACTCGCGGCCGGTGGAAAGCCTCCTCAGGAACCTCCGAAGAACCCGAAGGGGTAGTCCTGACCGGACTCAGGAACTCCCCCGGCAGGTCCGGCGTCTGACGGATGCCGGCCCGTCCGCACCCTGCCAGACTGGTCCACCACCGCGGGCGCGCCGCCGTTCGCGCGGTGCGGCCCCGGGACTCCGGCCGGTCCCGGTCCCTCCGGTCCTCGGGCCGCCGACAACTACACGAGGCAAGGACACGAGGCAAGGATTCGTGAACTTCACGCGCTGGAGCGCCCGGCTCCCCGGAACGCAGCGCCGCGCCGCAGCGCGGACCGACCCGCCGCTCACCCCGGACCGCCGGCCGGACGGCTCCGTACCCGCCGCCCGCGCCGAACAGCTGACCGACGAGGCCCCGCCCGTCCCCGCCGTCGACGACCTGCCCGTACGCGACGTCCTCGACCGCGTCCCGGCGCTCGTGGCCCTGGTCCACGGCCCCGACCACCGTCTCGCCTACGTCAACGACGCCTACGCCGGCGCCTTCGGCCCCCGCCCCCTGGGCGAACGGGCCCGCGAGGCCCTCCCGGAACTCGCCGAACTCGGCCTCTTCCCCCTCCTCGACCAGGTCCAGCGCAGCGGCAGACCCCGCACCCTGAAGTCCCGCAAGGCCCCCGACGGCCGCTCCTACACCTTCACCTGCACCCCGGTCACCGAGCCCCACGACGGCGACGGCGACCGCGGTGTCCTCGTCTTCGCCACCGACGTCACCGACCACGCCGAGGCCGCCGCCCGCCTGCGCGCCAGCGAACGCCGCCAGCGGGAGACCGCCGTCACCCTCCAGCGCTCCCTGCTCCCGCAGGAGCTGGAGGAGCCCGACGACCTGCGCGTCGCCGCCACCTACCACCCGGGCGGCACCGAGGCCGCCGTCGGCGGCGACTGGTACGACGTGATCACCCTCGGCGGCGGCCGCACCGCCCTCGTCATCGGCGACGTCATGGGACGCGGCGTCCGCGCGGCGGCCGTCATGGGCCAGCTCCGTACGGCGGTGAGGGCCTACGCCCGTCTCGACCTGCCCCCGCACGAGGTGCTCCAGCTCCTCGACGGCCTCGCCACCGAGATCGACGCCAACCAGATCGCCACCTGCGTCTACGCCATCCACGACCCCAACGAGGGCCGGCTGGTCTACGCGTCCGCGGGCCATCTGCCCATCCTGGTCCGCGACCACGAGGGCACCGTCCAGCGCGCCGACGAACCCACCGGCCCCCCGCTCGGCACCGGCGGCTGGATCCACACCTCCGGCTCGATCGCCCTGGCCCCCGGTTCCACCGCCGTCCTCTACACCGACGGCCTGGTGGAGCGCCGCGACGAGGACCTGGACGAGGGCATCGCCGCCCTGGAACGCGCCCTGTCCGGCGCCACCGGCAGCCCCCAGGTGATCTGCGACCGCCTGGTCCGCTCGGCCGGCGTCACCCCGGACCACGACGACGACGTCGCCGTCCTCGTCCTCCAGCACCCCGCCCGCAAGGGCGCCGAGGCCGAGCGCTTCCGCAACGCCGCCCTGGAGCTGCTCGGCGGCGTCGAAGCGGCCCCCCGCGCGCGTGCCTTCGCCTCGGGCGTCCTCACCAGCTGGCGCTTCCCCACCGACCTGCACGACCTGGGCGTCCTCGCCACCAGCGAACTGGTCGCCAACTCCCTCCAGCACGGCACGCCCCCCATGCGGCTGCGGCTGCGCCGCACCGACCGCCGCCTGATCATCGAGGTCACCGACGGCGACGACCACCTGCCCAGACGCCGCCGCGCGGAACCGGGCGACGAGTCGGGCCGGGGCATCGCCATCGTCGCGACGATCGCCTCCAACTGGGGCTCCCGGCGCACACCCGGCGGCGGCAAGGCGGTCTGGTGCGAATTCCTCCTGCCCAAGCCGTGAGGCCGTGACGGGGCACCTGCCCGCCACGGCCTCACGACCACGACCTCACGCTCCGGCCCGGGTCACGCCTCCGCCGCCGCCACCGCGTCGGCGGGCGTCCCGCCCTGGGTGACCACCCGGCTGCGCGCGAGCGACGGCTGGTTCTGTACGTCCGTGAGCTGCCGCCCCAGCCGCACCGCCAGCACCGTGATCCCCAGCGAGAAGAGCGTGAACACCACGATGTACGGCGCGTGCAGCGAGGCCCCGAGCGGCCCGCCCACCGCCGGGCCGATGGCCAGCGCGAGCTGCTTCACCAGGGCGAAGGCGGAGTTGTACTGCCCGGCGAGACCGGTCGGCGCCAGGTCGGCGACCAGCGGCGCCAGCGTCGGCGACAGCATGGCCTCACCCAGCCCGAACAGGGCGTACGTCGAGATGAACGCGGCCGTCGCCATCGCCTGACTGCCGTGCCCCAGCCCGGCGTATCCGGCCACGGCCCATGCCACGGCCCAGATCAGTCCCACGGCCGCGATCACGCGCGACCGCTTGCGGCGCTCCACGAACTTCAGCACCGCGAACTGCGCGATCACGATCATCAGCGTGTTCGCCGCCAGCGCGGTCCCCAGCGCGGAGGTGGAGATGCCCGCCGCCTCGACACCGTAGGCGCTCAGCCCCGACTCGAACTGGCCGTAGCAGGCGAAGAAGAGGACGAAGCCCAGCACGCACAGCTGCACCATGGCCCGGTTGCCGAGCAGCTGCTTCCAGCTGCCCCCGGCGGACTGCCCGGGCGCCTCCCCGACGTGCGGCGCCCGCGGCGTCCGCACCGTCGCCATCACCGCGACCAGCACCAGGAACATCGCCGCCTCGATCGCGAAGAGCAGCGTGAACGAGGACGCCTTCGTGGTGTCGACCAGATGACCGCCGATGAGCCCGCCGACACCGAGCCCCAGGTTCTGCAGGAAGAACTGCATCGCGAACGCCCGCGACCGCGTCTCGGCCGTGGAGCAGTCCACGATCATCGTCGCCAGCGCCGGCTGCATCACGGCCTGCCCGGCGCCCAGCGCGGCGGCGGACAGCAGCACGGTGGCCGCCGAGGCCGACAGCCCGAGGCTCAGCGCTCCGAGCGCGGCGGTGACCAGGGCGACCAGCAGAACCGGCAGCGGGCCGCGCCGGACGATGGCCCGCCCGGCGAACGGCAGCACGATCAGCGCGGCCACGGCGAAGACGGCGAGCACGAGACCCGCCGTCACAGAACCCAGTCCCCGTACCTGCGCCACATAGACGTACAGGTAGGGGACCGTGAAGCCGAGCCCGAACGCGCTGAGTGCGTTGCCCACATGAATCCGGCGCATCGCTGCGCCCATCGCCCTGGTCACGTTCACCCTCTCCGGATCGATCGCCCCAGCCGTTAAGGCTGAAGACTTAGAAGCTAAAGTTCGAAGGTAAAGAGTACACAGCGAAGGACTTCAAGGCAAAGCAGTGCCATGCCATACTGCGGCCATGGGCGACACCTCCGGCGCCGGCGAGCCGACACTCGAAGAACAGATCGCCGCCTATCAGCGCGAGTTCCAGGACCTCGACCCCCAGGTCGAGAAGATCGTCTCGGCGCTCTCCCGGCTGAACCGCCGTATGAACGTCGCGTACGGCCGGCAGACCGCCGAGCTGGGCATCAGCA